>NZ_CP184127.1:0-4951156 GCF_052474515.1 Methylomonas sp. 2BW1-5-20
TTGCGCGGATAGAAATAATTTCTTGACGAGTAGTGGTTGTATGATTAAAATGCGCGGCTCTTCACTGCTCTGGTTTTTAAGTTTTAGCAGTGAAGCGGTCGGCATGGTTCGACGGGTTTAAGGTTGTTGATTGGCAGGTTCGTTTTTGGTGTTTCGGTTTTTTGAGATGGCTTAAAAATAAATTTGACAGAAACTGAAAACGCTGTAGAATATGTCGGCTCAACAGGGCGAAATGCTCTGGCTCTTTAACAAACTAAATCGAAATAATTTGTGTGGGTATGTGTAGCGACTATGTGCTGTTAGAAATAGTCGACACAGAAACCACGTCAATTCGCAAGAAAAGATGTTCTGTAGTCGAGCCAAGATTGGTCACTAATCTTATTTAGTGACAAGTTAAAATTAAACTGAAGAGTTTGATCATGGCTCAGATTGAACGCTGGCGGTATGCTTAACACATGCAAGTCGAACGGTAGCAGGCCTTCGGGCGCTGACGAGTGGCGGACGGGTGAGTAATGCATAGGAATCTGCCTATTAGTGGGGGACAACGTGGGGAAACTCACGCTAATACCGCATACGCCCTACGGGGGAAAGCTGGGGATCTTCGGACCTGGCGCTAATAGATGAGCCTATGTTGGATTAGCTAGTTGGTAGGGTAATGGCCTACCAAGGCGACGATCCATAGCTGGTCTGAGAGGATGATCAGCCACACTGGGACTGAGACACGGCCCAGACTCCTACGGGAGGCAGCAGTGGGGAATATTGGACAATGGGCGAAAGCCTGATCCAGCAATACCGCGTGTGTGAAGAAGGCCTGAGGGTTGTAAAGCACTTTCAATAGGAAGGAATACCTGCCGGTTAATACCCGGTAGACTGACATTACCTATACAAGAAGCACCGGCTAACTCCGTGCCAGCAGCCGCGGTAATACGGAGGGTGCAAGCGTTAATCGGAATTACTGGGCGTAAAGCGTGCGTAGGCGGTTGTTTAAGTCAGATGTGAAAGCCCTGGGCTTAACCTGGGAACTGCATTTGATACTGGGCAACTAGAGTTTAGTAGAGGGGAGTGGAATTTCAGGTGTAGCGGTGAAATGCGTAGAGATCTGAAGGAACACCAGTGGCGAAGGCGGCTCCCTGGACTAAAACTGACGCTGAGGTACGAAAGCGTGGGTAGCAAACAGGATTAGATACCCTGGTAGTCCACGCCGTAAACGATGTCAACTAACTGTTGGGTTCTTAAAGAACTTAGTAGTGGAGCTAACGTATTAAGTTGACCGCCTGGGGAGTACGGCCGCAAGGCTAAAACTCAAATGAATTGACGGGGGCCCGCACAAGCGGTGGAGCATGTGGTTTAATTCGATGCAACGCGAAGAACCTTACCTACCCTTGACATCCAGAGAATCTGTTAGAGATAGCGGAGTGCCTTCGGGAGCTCTGAGACAGGTGCTGCATGGCTGTCGTCAGCTCGTGTTGTGAAATGTTGGGTTAAGTCCCGTAACGAGCGCAACCCTTATCCTTAGTTGCCAGCGAGTCATGTCGGGAACTCTAGGGAGACTGCCGGTGATAAACCGGAGGAAGGTGGGGACGACGTCAAGTCATCATGGCCCTTATGGGTAGGGCTACACACGTGCTACAATGGCCGGTACAGAGGGCTGCGAACTCGCGAGAGTAAGCTAATCCCAAAAAGCCGGTCCCAGTCCGGATCGCAGTCTGCAACTCGACTGCGTGAAGTCGGAATCGCTAGTAATCGCGGATCAGAATGCCGCGGTGAATACGTTCCCGGGCCTTGTACACACCGCCCGTCACACCATGGGAGTGGGTTGCAAAAGAAGTAGGTAGTTTAACCTTCGGGAGGGCGCTTACCACTTTGTGATTCATGACTGGGGTGAAGTCGTAACAAGGTAGCCCTAGGGGAACCTGGGGCTGGATCACCTCCTTACAAAGACGGCACACCGTTACACGTACTCACAACAAATTATTTCGATTGAAAGACGCACCTGGGTCTGTAGCTCAGTTGGTTAGAGCGCACCCCTGATAAGGGTGAGGTCGGAGGTTCAACTCCTCCCAGACCCACCAACGCATAAAAGGCGAAAGCGACAAGGCGGAAAATGATCAGACAACAATTCTGGGTAGACTGGAACGTTGAATGGATTCGGATTTCGGCTTGAGTCTTGGTCTTTAGTCTGTTTTAGGGGCCATAGCTCAGCTGGGAGAGCGCCTGCCTTGCACGCAGGAGGTCGGGAGTTCGATCCTCCCTGGCTCCACCATTACGCTGAACGCTGAGGGTAACCAGTTCGTCAAATGTAAGCACTTGGATGTGGACATCAGCGCTATACAGTTTTATCCCAAAATAGAGATAAAGACTTTATAGCATTGGTATTCCTACCAATAGCTCTTTAACAATATGGAAATCTGTAACTATAGTAACGATCGGAAACGATCGAAACTGAAACGAGTTGCGGTTTGAATGATGTCAATGTCGAAAGATAAAGACAGCAAGCAAACAGCATGTCGTTCTCAAGCAGAAAAAATCAGCGAAAATGTCAGCTGACAGTATAACCAAAGTACAGACGTATTCGGGTTATATGGTCAAGTGAATAAGCGCATACGGTGAATGCCTAGGCAGTAAGAGGCGATGAAGGACGTTGTAGCATGCGAAAAGCTTTGGGGAGCCTGCAAACCGGCTGTGATCCAGAGATGTCCGAATGGGGAAACCCGGCGTGCATAAGCACGTCATCTTTGAGTGAATACATAGCTCACTGAAGCGAACCCGGAGAACTGAAACATCTAAGTACCCGGAGGAAAAGAAATCAACCGAGATTCCCTAAGTAGTGGCGAGCGAACGGGGACTAGCCCTTAAGCTAGGATAAGGTTAGTGGAACGGTCTGGAAAGTCCGGCGATACAGGGTGATAGCCCCGTACACGAAAACCTTTTTTTAGTGAAATCGAGTAGGTCGGAGCACGTGAAACTTTGACTGAATATGGGGGGACCATCCTCCAAGGCTAAATACTCCTTACTGACCGATAGTGAACTAGTACCGTGAGGGAAAGGCGAAAAGAACCGCGGAGAGCGGAGTGAAATAGAACCTGAAACCGTATGCGTACAAGCAGTGGGAGCCCCTTCGTGGGGTGACTGCGTACCTTTTGTATAATGGGTCAGCGACTTACATTTTGTGGCAAGCTTAACCGAATAGGGGAGGCGTAGCGAAAGCGAGTCTTAATAGGGCGTTTAGTCGCAAGGTGTAGACCCGAAACCGGGCGATCTATCCATGGCCAGGCTGAAGGTTGGGTAATACTAACTGGAGGGCCGAACCCACGTCTGTTGAAAAAGACGGGGATGAGCTGTGGATCGGAGTGAAAGGCTAATCAAGCTCGGAGATAGCTGGTTCTCCTCGAAAGCTATTTAGGTAGCGCCTCGTGTATCACTGCTGGGGGTAGAGCACTGTTTCGGCTAGGGGGTCATCCCGACTTACCAACCCGATGCAAACTCCGAATACCAGCAAGTGCAAGCACGGGAGACACACGGCGGGTGATAAGGTCCGTCGTGAAAAGGGAAACAGCCCAGACCGTCAGCTAAGGTCCCCAAATCTATGCTCAGTGGGAAACGATGTGGAAAGGCACAGACAGCCAGGAGGTTGGCTTAGAAGCAGCCATCCTTTAAAGAAAGCGTAATAGCTCACTGGTCGAGTCGGTCTGCGCGGAAGATTTACCGGGGCTAAGCATAGTACCGAAGCTACGGATTTACACGTAAGTGTGAGTGGTAGAGGAGCGTTCCGTACGCCTGCGAAGGTGCATTGAGAAGTGTGCTGGAGGTATCGGAAGTGCGAATGCTGACATAAGTAACGATAAAGGGGGTGAAAAACCCCCTCGCCGAAAACCCAAGGTTTCCTGCGCAACGTTAATCGACGCAGGGTTAGTCGGCACCTAAGGCGAGGCTGAAAAGCGTAGTCGATGGAAAACAGGTTAATATTCCTGTACCAGTAGTAACTGCGATGGGGTGACGGAGAAGGCTATATCAGCTGTCGGTTGGAAGTGGCAGTTTAAGCAGGTAGGCATGCATCTTAGGCAAATCCGGGGTGCTCTATGCTGAGACGTGATGACGAGCGGTTCGAAAGAACAGCGAAGTGATAGATGCCCTGCTTCCAGGAAAAACCTCTAAGCTTCAGGTTACTAGTGGCCGTACCCTAAACCGACACAGGTGGGTGGGATGAAAATTCTAAGGCGCTTGAGAGAACCCAGGTGAAGGAACTAGGCAAAATGATACCGTAACTTCGGGAGAAGGTATGCCGTTGATAAGTGAAGTCCCTCGCGGATGGAGCGTAAGGCGGTTGCAAAAAATCGGTGGCTGCGACTGTTTAGCAAAAACATAGCACTCTGCAAACACGAAAGTGGACGTATAGGGTGTGACGCCTGCCCGGTGCTGGAAGGTTAATTGATGGGGTTATCTTCGGAGAAGCTCTTGATCGAAGCCCCAGTAAACGGCGGCCGTAACTATAACGGTCCTAAGGTAGCGAAATTCCTTGTCGGGTAAGTTCCGACCTGCACGAATGGCGTAACGATGGCCACACTGTCTCCACCTGGGACTCAGTGAAATTGAAATCGCTGTGAAGATGCAGTGTACCCGCGGCTAGACGGAAAGACCCCGTGCACCTTTACTATAGCTTGACACTGGACTTTGAACCTACTTGTGTAGGATAGGTGGGAGGCTTTGAAGCGGGAACGCCAGTTCTCGTGGAGCCAACCTTGAAATACCACCCTGGTATGTTTGGAGTTCTAACCTCGACCCGTTATCCGGGTTAGGGACAGTGTCTGGTGGGTAGTTTGACTGGGGCGGTCTCCTCCTAAAGAGTAACGGAGGAGCACGAAGGTACCCTCAGCCTGGTCGGAAATCAGGCAATGAGTGCAAAGGCATAAGGGTGCTTGACTGCGAGACGGACAAGTCGAGCAGGTACGAAAGTAGGTCTTAGTGATCCGGTGGTTCTGTATGGAAGGGCCATCGCTCAACGGATAAAAGGTACGCCGGGGATAACAGGCTGATACCGCCCAAGAGTTCATATCGACGGCGGTGTTTGGCACCTCGATGTCGGCTCATCACATCCTGGGGCTGAAGCAGGTCCCAAGGGTATGGCTGTTCGCCATTTAAAGTGGTACGCGAGCTGGGTTCAGAACGTCGTGAGACAGTTCGGTCCCTATCTGCCGTGGGCGTTTGAGATTTGAGGGAAGCTGCTCCTAGTACGAGAGGACCGGAGTGGACGAACCTCTGGTGTTCCGGTTGTCATGCCAATGGCATTGCCGGGTAGCCACGTTCGGACAGGATAACCGCTGAAAGCATCTAAGCGGGAAGCCCCTCCCAAGATGAGATCTCACTGGGACTTTAAGTCCCCTGAAGGGCCGTCGGAGACTACGACGTTGATAGGCACGGTGTGGAAGCGCAGTAATGTGTGAAGCTAACGTGTACTAATTGCCCGTGAGGCTTGACCATATAACACCCAATGCGTTTGGGTCAGGTCAGATGACAAGCTGATAACCAACTGAGAATGACAAACTCGATACAGATTTCCATGAAGGCAGGTCAAAGCGAAATGCTTAGGACCTGTGCATGACGGCTGCAAAACAGCCTAACCAGTTTGCTTGGTGAACATAGCGAGCGTGAACCACCCGATCCCATCCCGAACTCGGAAGTGAAACCGCTTAGCGCCGATGATAGTGTGGCAGGTTGCCATGTGAAAGTAGGTCATCGCCAAGCGCCTAAACCAAAAGCCCTGCTGATACCAGCAGGGCTTTTTTTTTGACCGCTTGCTTGCGTTTCCAAAATCATTAAGTCTGGGTAGCAGCGATAGCAATAAAAATGGTTTGTCGCCGCCAGAAGCCGTTTCTCATGCTAAATCTTCTACAATTGCGCCAGAAGCACTTTCAAAGACTCTAAATCGAAAGTGCCGACTTTGTGCATGACGATCACGCCTTGCCTATCGATCAAAAACGTTGTTGGGGTCAGTTGCACATCACCAAACGCACGTACAAGACTGCCGTCTATATCCAGAGCAACTGCATAGGGTAGCTGTCTATCTCTGGCTAACGTTTGCACACGGCTTGGCGGATCATAAGGCATTGCCACCGCAATGATTTCCAGGCCATTTTTATTAAATTGCTGATATAAGGCGATAAAGCCAGGAATTTCCTCGATACAGCTAGGGCAGTCGGTCGCCCAAAATGTTATTAAAACGGGCTTACCTTTCAGCTCATTAATTGCCAGCCGTTCGCCTTTCAACGTTGTAAAAACGGCATTGGGGGCAAAGCTTTTTGTATAAGTCAGCCACCATGCAACTGCGCCAAGTAAAGAAATTGCCGCTAAGACGCCGAGCGCCGATTTTATTTTCATAAGCAATAGAAACTCGGTTGATTGTCGGGAATGCGCATTACGGCGATTATAACAAAGCTGCTAGAATGCCTGCCTTATCCAATAATCCAGTCATGGCGATGAAGAAGATATTGATTTCAGACAAGCTGGCGGAAGACGGCATTAATTTCTTAAATGCCCAGGAAGGCATACAGATCCATATTCAAACCGGCCTAACTGAGGATGCGTTGTGCGAGATTATTCAGGAATACGATGCCTTGTTGATTCGCAGCGATACGCAGGTGACCGCCCGAGTTTTAAAGGCTGCCGTGCGTCTAAAGGTGGTCGGCCGGGCGGGAATTGGTGTTGATAATGTCGATCTAAACGCAGCAACCGAACAAGGTATCATCGTGATGAATACTCCGGATGCCAATGCGACGACAACGGCGGAATTGGCGATCGCACATATGTTTTCCTTGAGCCGCAATCTGCCGTTTGCTAATCAGTCTGTTAGAGAAGGTAAATGGGAACGGTCCAAATTGATGGGCTCCGAAATTGCCCATAAAACCTTGGCTGTGCTTGGCTTTGGCACCATCGGTAGGATCGTCGCGCAACGCGGCAACGGTTTGGGTATGCGCGTCATTGCTTACGATCCCTTCGTGGCGCCCGATGTTTTTACCAAACACGGTGCGGAAATGGTCGATTTGGACTCCTTAGTCAAACAAGCAGATTATTTGACGCTACATTGTCCTCTATTGGAAAAAACCAAAAACATCATCGGTCGCGAGCAGCTGGCGGCGATGAAAAAATCGGCGCGGTTGATTAACTGCGCGCGCGGCGGCTTGGTTGATGAAACGGCTTTGTTCGACGCTTTGAAAGACGGCCGCATAGCTGGTGCGGCATTGGATGTATACGAACACGAACCGCCCAAGGATTCGCCGTTGCTAACACTGGATAATGTGGTGTTTACCCCACATTTGGGGGCTTCTACCAAGGAAGCACAAGTGGCCGTCAGCGTGGAGATTGCCAGGCAGGCCGTTAAATATTTGCACACGGGCGAAGCCGTTAACGCGTTAAATCTGCCCAGACTGTCCGCTGAGGAGTTGAAGAACGCCCAGCCGTTTATGAATCTTGCCAATATCCTTGGCAAGGTATTGGTCGGCTTGATCGACAAGCCTATCGAAAAATTGGAAGTGGCCGTGTTTGGTAAGGCCTCTCAGGTGAAAATTCGGCCAATCTCAGCGGAAGCGATGGTCGGTTTGTTGGCCGGACAGCTTTCCACGCCGGTCAACCGGGTTAATGTCGAGAATATCGCTAAACGCCAGGGCATCACGCTAGTCGAGTCTCAGACCGAAGAATCTGAAGGCTATCAATCCTTGATCAAGATCACCGGGCATTGTGCCGACAAAGCAGCGTCACTGGCGGGCACCTTGCTGGGCGATCAACATCCGCGTTTGGTCAGCATCAATCACTTCGAAATCGAAGTGGTGCCGGAAGGGGCCTTATTGATTACCCGGCACGATGACAAGCCGGGTGTAATCGCCGCGATAAGCTCTATTCTGGGTGCGGCCAATATCAATATCACCCGGATGCAAGTCAGTATCGCAGACGAACAGCAACTGGCGATGATGGTGATTAGTGTTTCAAACCCTTTAAGCGAACAAGTGTTGAAATTGGTATGTGGAGTGCCGGCGGTCAAGACAGCGAGGCAAATTGCGTTATGAGTTTTGATGTTATTTGTTTCGATTGCGATAGTACGCTGAGTCGGGTCGAAGGAATAGATGAATTGGCCAGACGTAACGGTTTATTCGAACAGGTGGCGGCATTGACCGATGCGGCTATGAACGGTGAACTGGCGCTGGAAGATGTCTACGCGAGCCGGCTGGATTTGATCAAGCCCGACAAATCCGCGATAGAGTGGTTGGCCGAGCTGTATATTGCCGAACTGGTAGAGGGCGTTAGCGAAACTATCGAGACCCTACAGGCAAACAACAAGTTAATCCATATCATCAGCGGTGGTCTGCGGCAGGCGATATTGCCTTTGGCGGAACAGCTGGGGATACCCGAAGAACATGTGCATGCGGTCGACGTGTTATTTGATGAGGACGGTAATTATCAGGATTTCGCCAGACATTCTCCCTTGGCGGTCAGCGGCGGTAAAGCGCGGATTTGCCGGCGACTGAGGATGCATCACTCGTCCTTGGTGATGATAGGCGATGGCAAGACCGATCTGGAAGCTAAGCTGGCTGGAGCATATATGATAGGTTTCGGCGGCGTGGTTCGCAGGCCTTTAGTTGAAGAACAGGCGGATAGCTACGTCGTCGATACTTCGCTGGCGGCAATATTACCACTAGTATTGTAAGCAAGGGTCGATAAGCGGGCGGGACGATGGTAAAATCCCAAATTTTTTTAGAAGATTCAGAGAGATACAATGGCAGGGCATAGTAAGTGGGCTAATATCAAGCATCGTAAAGGCGCTCAGGACGCTAAACGCGGCAAGATTTTTACCAAACTGATTCGTGAAATTACCGTGGCGGCTAAGGGTTCTGGCGGCGGCGATCCAGCGAATAATCCAAGTTTGCGTACAGCTATTGATAAAGCGCTTGGCGCCAATATGAAACGCGACACCATTGATAACACCATCAAAAAGGCCATAGGTGCGATTGATGGTGTAGTCTATGAGGAAGTGCGTTACGAAGGTTACGGCCCTGGCGGTACGGCAGTGATGGTCAATTGTTTGACCGATAATCGTAATCGCACCGTGGCAGATGTCAGGCATGCGTTTTCCAAAGCAGGTGGCAATTTGGGTACTGATGGTTCGGTTGCTTACATGTTTCGTAAGGCCGGCATTATCAGCTATTCCAATGAAGTCGACGAAGATGCGCTGATGGAAGCGGCAATGGAAGCCGGTGCCGAGGACGTCGTCACTAATGACGATGGTTCCAAGGATGTTTTCACCACCCCGGAAGAGTATTTGACTGTCAAGGAAGTGATGGTCGCTGCCGGCTTCGAACCGGTAAACGCCGAAGTGACTATGCATGCCGATGTCAAAACTGAATTGGATGCGGAAGCGGCGGAGAAGATGCTGAGACTGATTGATAGATTGGAAGACTTGGACGATGTACAGGATGTCTATTCCAATGCCGACATTAGCGACGACATCATGACAGCGCTCGATGCGTGATCGCGCTATTAATTTATTCGTACGAATACACTGTTGACCAGAATTTTAGGCATAGATCCAGGTTCGCGCATCACCGGATACGGAGTGGTGGAGTCTACGCCGCGCGGTATTCGCTACATAGCGAGCGGCTGCATTCGTACTAAGTCCGATGAATTTCCCGAACGCTTGAAGCAGATTTTCGATGGCGTTAGCCAGGTGATTGAACTGTACTGTCCGGAGCAAATGGCCATCGAACAAGTGTTTATGCATAAGAATGCCGATTCGGCATTAAAACTTGGGCAGGCCCGCGGTGCGGCAATTTGTGCCACGTTGAACCGAGATTTGCCGGTGTTCGAATACGCTGCCAGACAGGTGAAGCAGGCCCTGGTCGGTAAAGGTAGTGCCGATAAGCAACAAGTGCAGCACATGGTGAAAATTTTGTTAAGTATTCAAGGTGATATGCAGATCGACGCCAGCGATGCCCTGGCTATAGGTCTATGCCATAACCACTATCAGGAAACCGCTATTCGCTTGCAAAAGGTGAGTTCGTGATCGGTTTTTTACGCGGACGACTGATCCACAAGGCGCCGCCGCAGTTGTTGCTGGATGTGCAGGGCGTCGGCTACGAAGTTGAGGCGCCGATGAATACATTCTACGATCTGCCGGCATTGGGTGAAGAAGTCAAGCTGCATACCCATTTGGTGGTGCGGGAAGACGCACATATCTTGTTCGGCTTTGCTACCGAAAACGAACGCATGTTATTTAGAACCCTGATCAAGGTCAATGGCGTTGGTCCCAAGTTGGCATTGACCATACTGTCCGGGCAAAGTACCGAGGAATTTTATCGCTGCGTTGACGATAATGATGTCAAGGGCTTGGTGCGCTTGCCGGGGGTCGGCCAGAAAACCGCAGAGCGCTTGATCATTGAAATGCGCGGTCGCTTGCCGGAATTGAACAAGCTGTCGGTGTCGATTGACCGATCCGGTCCGGTTGTCGGTTCGTCCGCCAGTCCGAAGCAGGAAGCAATCAGTGCCTTGTGTGCCTTGGGTTATAAGCCGCCCGAAGCTGCGCGGATGGTGCAATCTATATCTGTGGAAGATAAAAGCTGCGAAGACATTATTCGGCTGGCGTTGCGCGGTGCGGTTAAATGATCGAAAGCGACCGATTGGTGACCGCGCAAGGAAATAACGACGAAGAACGCGTCGATCGGGCGATTCGCCCCAAGCGTCTGAAAGACTATGTCGGGCAAAAAGAACTCCGCGCGCAGATGGAAATTTTTATCCAGGCTGCGGTAACGCGTTCGGAGGCGTTGGACCATGTGTTGATCTTTGGTCCTCCGGGTTTGGGCAAAACCACCTTGGCCAATATTGTTGCCATGGAAATGAATGTCAACATTCGCCAAACCTCCGGGCCGGTGTTGGATAAAGCCGGCGACTTGGCGGCCTTGTTGACCAATCTACAAGCGCACGATGTATTGTTCATCGATGAAATCCATAGGCTCAGCCCGGCGGTCGAAGAGGTGCTGTATCCGGCTATGGAAGACTACCAAATTGATATTATAATAGGCGAAGGCCCAGCTGCGCGGTCGATCAAGCTGGATTTGCCGCCGTTTACGTTAATAGGCGCCACGACCCGAGCCGGTTTGTTGACATCGCCTTTACGCGATCGTTTCGGTATCGTTCAACGTCTTGAGTTTTATAGTGTGGATGAACTGGCTGGCATCGTCAGCCGGTCAGCGAAAATGTTGGATATAGGCATGGACAGTGGCGGTGCCGACGAGATTGCCTGCCGGTCGCGGGGCACGCCGAGGATAGCCAACCGGCTGTTACGCAGGGTTCGAGACTTTGCCGAGGTCAAAGGTAATGGCACAGTGACTCGCGAAATTGCCCAACTCGCATTGGAGATGCTGAAAATTGATCAGCAAGGTTTCGATATGTTGGATCGTAAACTGCTGATGGCGATGATAGAACATTTCCAAGGGGGGCCGGTCGGACTGGATACCTTGGCGGCAGTCATCAGCGAAGAGCGCGGTACGGTGGAAGATGTGCTGGAGCCGTATCTGCTACAACAGGGTTTTATTATGCGTACCCCCAGAGGTCGGGTGGTGACGCATAAGGCCTACAGCCATTTTGGCTTGCAGGCACCCAAACAACAACCGGGTACCGATGACCTTTTTGATAGTTAATAATTCGTTAAGAGACGAATGAAAGAATTTAACTGGCCGGTGCGGGTATATTACGAAGATACAGATGCTGGCGGAGTGGTGTTTTACGCCAATTATTTGAAGTTTTTTGAACGCGCTAGAACCGAAATGTTGCGCAGTTTGGGATTTGAGCAGGATAGCCTGATGACTGGACAAAACCTTATTTTCGTGGTTCGCTCTGTAAAAGTGGACTATTTAAAACCCGCCCGCTTCAACGAATTGTTGAATGCGAGTGCGAAAATCATTGAATATAAAAAAACTAATTTCACCTTTGAGCAATCGATCACCCGGCAACAGGATATTTTATGCACGGGTGAAGTTCGCATTGCCTGTCTTGATGCGCAAAGCATGAAGCCCAAACTTATTCCCTCTGCTATTTTGGAACATTTAAACTAATGAATACCGATTTATCCATCCTGACGCTGGTTAAAGAAGCCAGTATCGTTGTGCAGTTTGTTATGTTCATTCTGCTGTCGGCATCGGTTGCTTCATGGACCTTCATCTTTTCCAAGCGTAAAGAATTGAAGCAAGCCATAGCCATCACCGACGATTTCGAAGAGGAGTTTTGGTCCGGCGTCGGTCTGGCCGAGCTGTATAAAAAAATGTCCAGCGACCGCTTTGAGCCGGAAGGTATAGAAAAAATCTTTCTGGCCGGTTATCGCGAATTTGCGCGGATGCGGCAAAAAGGAGATGTGGAGCCGTCGGTGCAAGTAGAAAGCGCGCAACGGGCGATGCGGATCGAACTGTCTCGCGAATTGGACCGTCTGGATGAAACCCTGCCGTTTCTGGCGACGGTTGGTTCCACAAGTCCTTATATCGGTTTATTCGGTACGGTATGGGGCATCATGAATTCGTTCCGCGCCTTGGGCGAGATCAAAAATGCTACGCTGGCGAATGTCGCGCCCGGTATTTCCGAAGCCTTGATCGCGACCGCGATCGGTTTGTTCGCGGCAATTCCGGCGGTTATTGCCTATAACCGCTTCTCTACCCGCCTGGATCGCTTGGCCGGCCGTTACGAATTATTCGTCGACGAGTTCGTGGTATTACTGCAAAGACAGGCGCACAGCAAATGAATGTAGGCGGCAGCAATCGCAGATCGCGAAAAAAACGCGGGGTAATGGCCGAAATCAATGTCGTGCCTTACATCGACGTTACCTTCGTACTGTTGATGATATTCATGATTACCGCGCCGCTGGTACAAACCGGTGTCGACGTCGAGTTGCCGCAAGCCGAAGCCGAATCGGTAGATTTGCAGGATCAAACGCCGGTGATTGTTTCAATTAAGAAAGACGGCAGTTTATACGTCGATATCGGTAATGGCGACGAAGAAGCTGACACGCCGGTGGATGTCGACACTGTCAAAACTCGAGTTGCAGCGGTGTTTAGAAACAATCCTAAAGCCCAACTCTACGTGCGTGGCGACCACGAAGTGGACTATGGCAGTATCGTAAAGGTGATGGTGGAGCTGAAAAAAACCGGTGCGCCTAAAGTCGGCTTGATGACTGCGCCTCCGCCCGATAGCAAATAAACAAATACCATGAAAAGTTTTAAACCTTCGCTTGCGCAGGCGGTAGCGCTACATATTCTGATTGTGTTGTTGTTCAGTTTTAGTTTTTTAACTGAAACCGATGACGCACAAATGGCGCCGCCAGCTGATATTATCGAAGCGACCGTGCTAGACGGTGCGGAAATCGATGCGGAAGCCGAGCGTTTGAAGCAGAACGAAGAAAATAAGCAACAAGCTGAAAAACAGCATCTGGAGCAGTTGGAAAACGCCAGAAAAGCGGAAGAACAGTTGTTACAGCAGGCCAAAAAACAGCGAGTGCTTGAGGAACAAAAAATCCAGGAAGCCGCGGAAAAGCGGAAGCAAGAAGCATTAGAAGAAAAAAAAATGCAGGAACAGCTTGCTGCCAAGCGCAAGGAAGAGGAAAAAAAGTTAGAGGAGGCCAAGGAACGGCAAGCTCTGGAACAGAAAAAAGCCAAGGAAGCCGCGGAAAAACAGAAGCAAGCCGAGTTGGAAAAACAAAAGGAAGTAGCGGAAAAGCAAAAGGAAACCGAGAAACAAAAGCAGTTGGAAAAGCAAAAGCAGCAGGAAGCGGAACGCGAAGCCAAGTTGAAGGAGCAAAAACTGGCGGAAGAAGCGCGCGAGAAGCAGCAACAGGAAGCCGAAATCAAAAGGCGGGAACAGGAGAAGTTACAGGAACAAAAAGCGCTGGAGCAGCAAAAAAAGCTGCAGGAGCAAAAAGCCGAGGAAGCCAAGCGTCAGGAACAAGCAAAACAAGCGGAAGCCAAGGCAAAGGCCGAAAAGGAAAAGCAATTAGCTGACGAAAAGGCCAAGACAGAGAAGGAAAAGCAGGCCGCGCTCAACGCCGAAAAAGCTAAGCAAGCCGCCGAAGCCGAGGCCAGAGCCAAAGCGGAAAAGGATAAACAACTAGCCGCCGAGAAAGTGGAGAAAGAGCGCCAAGCCAAAATAGCGGCGGAAAAAGCCGAAAAAGAACGCATGGCAACCGAAGCGGAAGCCAAAGCCAAGGCTGAAAAAGAACGTCAGGCCAAACTAGCTGCGGAAAAGGCTGAGAAGGCAGAGAAAGAACGGCTCGCGGCGGAAGCGGCGGCAAAAGCCAAAGCAGAACAAGAGCGGCAAGCGGCGGTAGCGGCGGCTGAAAAAGCAGAAAAAGAACGCCAAGCTGCGGAAGCCGCTGCTACGGCTGCGGCAAAAGCTGCATCGGATAAGCAGGCGGTAGATTCTGCCAAGCAAATGATAGCGCGCAAAGTCGAAGGCGCCTGGACGCGGCCGATCAATGCAACACAAGGCCTGAGATGCACGATTCAGGTAAAATTGTTAGCCAGTGGCGATGTGATGGACGCAGTGGTGATTGGTAGCAGCGGCGATCCTATTTTTGACCGCTCGGCGGAAAATGCGGTGCGAAAAGCCTCGCCGTTGCCGGTGCCGCAAGATAGAAATTTATTTAATCAGGAATTTAGAGTTTTCACCTTTGTGTTTAAACCGGAATAATCAGTAAAACGGAAACGAGAGAATGATGTTAATTACAAGAATTTTAGTCGGCGGCATTTTGGCTGGGATGTTCACAGTGGCGCAGGCGGCCGGTTTAACCATAGAAATCACCAAAGGTTCGCAAACGGCGGTGCCGATTGCCATCGTACCGTTTGCCCAGCAAGGCTCTATCGGCAATGTCAAATTGTCCGATGTAATCAGTTCGGATTTGGGCGGTAGTGGGTTTTTCAAAACCTTGTCGGAAGACGACATGCTGACCAAGCCTAGTGATCCGGAGCGAGTCAACTTCAAGGATTGGCAAGTATTGGGGCAAGACTATATGGCGATTGGTCAAGTGGTTGGCAACGGTGGCAGCTACAACATCCAGTTTCATTTGTTTAACGTGCACAACGGCCAGTTATTGATGGGCTATCGCTTGACAGCCGGCGCCAACGAATTACGTCGCGCGGCCCATCACATCAGCGATCTGATTTACGAAAAATTGACCGGCCGCAAAGGTGCGTTCAATACCCGGATTGCTTATGTGACTAGTGTTCGCCGTGGTAACGGCAAGCAGTTTATGCTGCAAGTCGCCGACGCCGACGGCTATAACCCGCGTACGATTGCCGAATCGCCTGAACCTATCATGGCGCCGGCTTGGTCGCCGGATGGCAGCAAAATCGCCTACGTATCTTTCCACACCAAACGTTCGGAAATTTGGGTGCAAACTTTGGCAACCGGGCAACGTGAAAGTGTTTCGTCCTATCCCGGCATCAACGGAGCGCCAGCTTTTTCACCGGATGGCAGCCGCCTGGCCATTACCTTGTCGAAGGATGGAAGTCCGGATATTTACGTCTTAAATTTGGGTAGCCGTTCATTGACCCGCTTGACTAGCGGCCTGTCTATCGACACCGAACCGACTTGGTCCCCCGATGGCAGCTCGATTTTGTTTACTTCGGATCAAGGCGGCAAACCGCAGCTTTACCTAATGCCGGCGTCCGGCGGTAAAGCCAGTCGCGTGACCTTCCAAGGAGATTATAACGCCAGAGGCCGTTTTTCCAGCGACGGCAGAAGTCTGGCGATGGTGACCGGCAGTGGCGGGGGTTATAAAATAGCAGTCATGGATATGGCCTCGCGCACCGTGAATGTGTTGACGGAGGGCAACCTGGACGAGTCGCCCAGCTTTGCGCCTAACGGCAGTATGATTTTATTCGCCGCGAATCGGGGCGGCAGATCGCAATTATCGGTGGTGTCGACCGACGGCGCCATGCAACAGAAATTGGCATTCGACAGTGGCGAGGTCCGTGAACCGGCCTGGGCACCTTGATTGCAAGCGCGATAGCCCTCAAACTATCGCTACCTGAGTTTTACTTAATATTTGGAGAAAATTGATGAGATTTAACAAAACCTATTTGGCTTTAGCCATGACCGCGATTTTGGTAACCACCGGCTGTAGTTCAACCGAAGAAGAAGGCTTGGCCGATTCTACCCAAGGCACCGACGCTTCTACCAGCGGTTACAATGACGGCTCGATGTCCGGCAGCCAATTCGGTTCAGGTAACGGTAGCAGCTTTGGTTCCGGTTCCAACTTAGGCCCTGAATTTAGCGATCCGAACAATCCATTGTCCAAACAAGTGATTTACTTCGAATTGGATAGCAGCCAAGTTAAACAAGATTATGTACCGGTCGTCGCGGCGCACGCGCGGTATTTGGCTTCACATCCGAATCAGCACGTGATTTTGTCCGGTCATGCCGACGAACGCGGTTCCAGCGAATATAACATCGCATTGGGCGAGCAACGTGCGAAATCGGTGGAAAGAATGATGCGTTCGCAAGGTGTTACCGCCGGCCAATTGGAAGTCGTTAGCTATGGTGAAGAAAAGCCAGCTGTTTCCGGTCATGACGAATCTGCATGGCAACAAAACCGCCGCGTGGAAGTTGGCTATCAATGAGTAAGCGTGCGCTTCTGATACTGGGTCTTAGCTTTGGCATAGCTGCCGAAGCGGGTGCTGCGCCGAATGGTGCCGGATATCCGGCCGCGAATGCCTATGCGCAGCCTGCCTCTACTGACAATGCTATTTTTGAGGTATTGGGCAGATTGGAGCAGTTACAGTCGGAAGTGCAGCAATTGCGCGGCATGGTCGAAGAGCAATCTCAGACCATTGCCGATCTGCAAAGAAAACAAAGCAATATGTACTCCGATCTGGACGATAGGATGCAGGCGCTTACCGCGGGTGGACAAGCGGCGCCGAGTCCAACGCCCGCACCGGCGCCTGCCGATACAGCTGGGTCTGGACAAGCTGCGGTGACTGCGGCCCCGCCTTCGGCGCCAGCAGCCCCGGTCGCGCCGCCCCCGGCGTCAGTCGCAACGGCTACGACCGTCGCGGATAACAAACCGGCTGCGACGGTGGTGGCACAAGGCAACGAAAAGGAAAGGTACCAATCGGCTTACGATACCTTGCGTAACGGCCACAATGCTCAAGCCATCAAAATGTTTCAGGATTTGTTGAAAGATTTTCCGGCCGGCGAGTTTGCCGACAATTCTCAGTATTGGCTGGCGGAAGCGCATAAGATCAACCGGGAATTCGATGCGGCGCGTGCTGCGTTCAATAAGGTGGTCAGTCAATATCCCAATAGCTCGAAAGTCCCTGATGCCTTGCTAAAATTGGGTTATATCGAATTCGATCTGCAAAACACCGCAAAAGCTCGCGATTATCTGACGCGAGTGACTACCAGCTATCCCGGCACTACTGCCGCGCATCTGGCGGAAAAAAAGCTGGCGCAAATGCCGCAATAATCCGGCGTTCGGATGGATCAGACGCTACGTATTACCGAAATATTCTATTCCCTGCAGGGTGAGGCGAATACGGTGGGGCTGCCCACCGTATTTATTCGCTTGACCGGCTGTCCCTTGCGCTGTTCCTATTGCGATACCGCTTATGCCTTTACGGGTGGAGAAAAACTCAGCATCGACGATATTCTCCTGCAAGTTGGCCGGTATAACACTCGCTATGTGACGGTAACAGGCGGCGAACCTTTAGCGCAACCGGCCTGTAATTCCTTAATGGTTAGACTGCTGGATGACGGTTACCATGTTTCGCTGGAAACCAGCGGCGCGTTGGATGTGTCAGCGGTCGATAGCCGGGTGAGTAAGGTTATGGATTTGAAGGCGCCGAGTTCCGGAGAAATGGCGCGCAATCGGTATGACAATATCCAGTATTTAACGCCGCACGACCAAGTCAAATTCGTGATTGCCGACGCCGCCGATTATCAATGGGCCAAACAGCAACTTGAGCTATATCGCTTAGTCGAACATTGCGAGGTCCTGTTCTCGCCAGTGATGGATGTGATGTCACCCACCGAACTGGCGGAGCGCATATTGGCCGACCAACTGCAGGTTCGGTTTCAAATTCAACTACATAAATTTCTTTGGAACGACGCGCGTGGAAAATAACAGCAGTTCCAGGCCGGCAATCATTTTATTGTCCGGCGGCCTGGATTCCATTACGGTGTTGGCACTTGCCAAACAACAAGGGTTTACTTGTTATGCCTTGAGTTTCGATTACGGCCAGCGTCACAATGCCGAGTTGGATGCTTCGAGAAGAATCGCCAAGCATTATCAGGTTGCCGATCATAAGATCATTAACCTTGGATTGAGTGCGATAGGCGGTTCGGCGTTGACGGATGCACGGATCGATGTGCCGACTTCGCCGCAATCCGGTATTCCGGTAACTTATGTGCCGGCTAGAAATACCATATTTCTGGCGTTTGCTCTGGGTTGGGCGGAAGTTTTGAATGCGCACGATGTGTTCATCGGCGTGAATGCCGTCGATTATTCCGGTTACCCCGATTGTCGGCCGGAATTCATCAAAGCCTTTCAGGATATGGCTAATTTGGGTACCAAGGCTGGAGTGGAAGGCCATAAAATTCAGATTCATACGCCGTTGATAGCGCTGAGCAAAGCCGAAATTATTCAACAAGGCTTGGCGCTGGGTGTCGATTACGCCGATACAGTGTCTTGTTATTCGGCGGATATCGAAGGCCGAGCCTGCGGCGTGTGCGATGCCTGCCGATTGCGCTCGGCAGGCTTTCAGCATCTGGGTGTGGCCGATCCGACCCGTTATCAAATTTAATAATCCGGTTTGATTGGCTGGTATAAAAAGAAACCAAATAGTACGGGTATTTGTTTGTCGGCTAAGCTATTAATTAAATTAACGCTGGTCCGAGGGTTAACCACCATGCATGACAATAAAGTCAAATCCCAGTTTGTTGCCGTGGCTTCCATAGCAGCCGAGTTGAGTGCGGTGATGGAAGTGGCCAAGGAGATTTCCCTGGCTGCGGCCAACGCCAAAGCGATTGCTTTTAGGGCTGGCGAAAAAGCCAAGGGTTTTCAGCCGATCACCGATTTTATTAACGAATTGGCCAAGGATACTATTGAGTTGGTCAACAACATCAACGAATACGCTTTCCACCTCTATCAACTGACGGTCAACGAACAACGTATGACCGAAGCTTGCAGACGCTTTGAAAATGTCGAGAAATTGGCTGTCGGCGCCCGATATGCCGATTCTTTGGCGGCACCGCTGCAAGACGTCAGATCCAGAACTCAGCTTTGTCACCGCGAGTTTATTCTGCAGGTTTCGGAGTTGTTGATCAAATTGGCGGACGTGATGCATCCGGCCAGAGCTGCACGGGTAATTGCCGCCAATTCGCGTATCGAAGCGTCGCAGGCTGGCGAATATTTGCAAAGTCTGCAAGCGGTTGCCGAAAGCGTTGATCATGCCGCCCAGATTATCAACGACAAAGTACATAAATGTCGCAGTGCTCTGGCGGTTATCAATATCGCCGATTAACGCCCGGTACTGAATAAGGCCAAGAGGTAAATTAGTATGAGAATGACCAAAATTTACGAGGGAGCGTACCAATGGATTATGCTGGGACGCGATCCGCACAAGCCCGAGAAAATTATTGATACCAACCAGTACATGGTTAGGACTGCCAATCGCTGCTTATTGATCGATCCCGGTGGCATAGAGTTGTTTGCGCCGATGCTGGCGGCTGTTTTGCATCACGCGCCGGTCGAGGAAATTACCGATTTGTTTGCGTCGCATCAAGACCCCGATATTATTTCGTCTCTGGGTTTGTGGGATCAGGCTCTACCCAATGCTAAACTGCATGCGGCTCAATTATGGGAAGGATTTTTGCGACATTTCGGTTGCGAGTCTATCGAATACGTGCCCATCCCCGATCATGGCGGTGTGATCAATCTAGGCGCCGCCGAATTGCAAATCGTGCCAGCGCATTATTTGCATTCTTCCGCCAACTTTCATCTTTATGATCCGCAGGCGAAAATTCTGATGTCCGGGGATGTCGGCGCGGCGCTGGAAGCGCCCGGCGCTCCGGTTTTTGTCGATAATTTCGATGCCCATATTGAAAAAATGCGTTTTTTCCACCAGCGCTGGATGCCGTCCAATCAAGCCAAACGGGCTTGGATTGATCGCGTTAGAAAGTTGGATATTCAGATCTTGGCGCCGCAGCACGGTCGCATGTTCAAGGGTGATGATGTGAAGCGATTTCTGGACTGGTTTGAGGCCTTGCAAGTAGGGATTGCCGTATAAAACAAGCATTTGCCGAAAATTGGGTTTATAATCGGCCAATACGAGCCCCCGTCGCAAGATGGGGGTTTTTTGTTAGTGAGAGTAGTTGAGGTATCTCATCAAGCATGGCGCAAAAACTTTATATACAGACTAACGGCTGTCAAATGAACGAGTACGATTCCGATAAAATGCGGGACGTACTGATGGCATCGCACGGCATGGAATTGACCGATGTGCCGGAACACGCCGATGTACTGCTGCTAAACACTTGTTCGATCCGCGAAAAAGCCCAGGAAAAGGTGTTCTCCGCCGTCGGGCGCTGGAAAAAAATCAAAGACAAACGCCCTGGTGTGATTATCGGCGTCGGCGGCTGTGTGGCCAGCCAGGAAGGCGCCGCGCTGCAAAAACGCGCGCCTTATGTAGACATCGTGTTTGGTCCGCAAACCCTACATCGCTTACCTGAGTTGTTAAACCAAGCGCGCAACGGCGGTAAACATGTCGTCGATATTTCTTTTCCCGAAATCGAAAAATTCGACAACTTGCCCGAACCGCGAGCTGAAGGTCCCAAGGCCTATGTGTCCGTGATGGAAGGTTGCAGCAAATACTGCACCTATTGCGTGGTGCCTTACACGCGCGGCGAAGAAGTCAGCCGGCCGCTGAGCGACGTGATTGCGGAAATCGAGACCCTAGCCAAACAAGGTGTGCGCGAGATCAATCTGCTGGGTCAAAACGTCAATGCCTATCGCGGTGCGATGGCAGACGGCGATGTCGCCAGCTTTGCGTTGCTGCTGCATTTTGTCGCCGCTGTCGACGGTATCGACCGCATTCGTTTCACCACCTCACACCCATTGGAGTTTACCGACGATATCATCGAAGCGTTTGCCGAAATTCCACAATTGGTCAATCATTTGCATTTACCGGTACAAAGCGGCAGCAACCGGATTTTGGCTGAGATGAAGCGCGGGCACGTGCGTGAAGATTATCTGGAGATCATGCGTAAGATCAAGGCCGTGCGGCCCGGTATCAGTTTGTCGTCCGATTTCATTGTCGGTTTCCCCGGTGAAACCGAGCAGGATTTTGAAGACACCATGGCGTTGATCGAAGAAGTAGGTTACGACTTTTCCTACAGTTTTATTTTTAGCGCCAGACCGGGTACGCCGGCAGCCGGTTTCGCCGATGATGTCAGTATGGAGGTCAAGGAACGGCGTTTGCAGCGGCTGAAAGGCCGATTGAACGACATGTTCATGGCCATTTCCGAATCGATGATCGGTAGCGTGCAGAGCGTATTGGTGGAGGGTGTCTCCAAGAAAAATCCGCTACATCTGACCGGTAGGACCGAGAATAACCGCGTGGTTAATTTTGCCGCACATCCGCGCTTGATCGGGCAATTCGTCGATGTATTGATCACCGAAGCCTTGCCTAACTCGCTACGAGGCCGCCTTGTGGAATCGTCCATCGAAAAAATTACTCAGACCGCCTAGTGTTGACCGCTACTCCATTTTCGCAAGAAATTACCCTGTTACCCGCCGATGCGCAACGTTTGTCCAATTTTTGCGGGCAACTGGATGCGCATATCCGCCAGATCGAACAACGTTTGCATGTCGAAATCGCCAATCGCAGTAATCATTTTAAGATTACCGGTGTCGATGTTGCAGTCAAGGCAGCGTGCGCAGTGATCAATAAATTGTTTGAACTGACCGAACGGGAAGAACTTACCCCGGAGCAAGTGCACCTGAGTTTACAGGAGGCCAGTATCGATCAGTTGTTGCAGGAAGCGCCATCCGTGAGGCTGGAACAAGTCGCCATTAAAACCAAGCGCGGCGTGATCAAGGGGCGCGGACATAATCAGCAGGATTATCTGCGCAAAATTTTGTCGCACGACATTAATTTTGGTGTTGGTCCGGCCGGTACCGGTAAGACTTATCTGGCGGTGGCTTGTGCAGTTGACGCTCTGCAAAACGAGACTGTGCGGCGGATTATACTAGTGCGACCTGCCGTGGAAGCTGGCGAGAAGCTTGGGTTTTTGCCGGGCGATATGGCGCAGAAAGTCGATCCCTATCTTCGGCCTTTGTACGATGCCTTGTACGATATGCTGGGTTTCGAACGGGTGGAAAAATTGCTGGAAAAAAATGTCATCGAAGTCGCACCGCTAGCTTTCATGCGTGGTAGAACCTTGAATGACTCCTTCATTATTCTGGATGAAGCGCAAAACACTACTGTCGAACAGATCAAAATGTTTCTGACCCGGGTCGGTTTCGGGTCGACGGCGGTTATTACCGGCGATGTCACGCAAATCGATCTGCCCAACGAAAAAATGTCCGGCTTGAAGCATGTGTTAAAAGTCTTGAAGGATGTCGAGGGTATCAGCTTTACCTTTTTCGGCGTACGCGATGTGGTTAGGCACCCCCTGGTACAACGGATAGTCGCCGCTTACGAAAAGTATGAGCAAGAGCAAAGCCCTTCGTCCTAATTTATGAATTATATCGATTTACAAATCGCCACTTCGGCGATGCATCCCGAACTTGAGCAGTTTCAACAATGGGTGGATGCGGTTTTGCTACCTTTTGAAGCCAGTAATGAGGATAGCGAGATCGTGATTCGTTTGGTGGATGATGCGGAAAGCGCCGAGCTGAATCAGCAGTTCCGTCATAAGAGCGGTCCCACCAATATTCTGAGTTTTCCATTTGAAGTGCCGGATGGTATGGAAATGGACTTGCTGGGGGATCTGGTGATTTGCGCGCCGTTGATCGCCCGGGAAGCCGAGCAACAAAATAAATTAGCCGAGCATCATTGGGCGCATATCACTGTACACGGCGTACTGCATTTGTTAGGGTATGACCATGTCGAGGAGCAGGACGCCGAACAAATGGAAGCGCTAGAGATTGAAATTTTAAACGGATTAGACATAGCCAACCCTTATATGGAGGATAGATAGCAATGAGCGATGGTAACCCCCCGAGTAGTCAACCCCATAAGAGTTTGATCGAGCGCATCGGTCATTTTCTGAGTGGGGAGCCGCAAGATCAGGAAGATTTGCTGGAGATACTGAGAGAATCTCAAGAAAAACATCTGCTGGATTCCGACGCGCTGTCCATGATGGAAGGCGTCATGCATGTTGCCGAAATGCGGGTTCGCGACATTATGATTCCCCGTTCGCAAATGGTGGTAGTGCCTAGAGACGCGGAATTGGAAACTATTTTTCCGCTAGTTGTCGAATTTGCCCATTCCCGTTTCCCCGTCATCGAAGAAGACCGTAGCAAGGTGGTTGGAGTATTACTTGCGAAAGACTTGTTGGCTCACGCGCTGCGCGACAAAACCCTGAAAGTTGAAGATGTGATGCGCCCGGTCAACGTGGTGCCGGAAAGTAAGCGCCTTAACGTGTTGTTAAAAGAATTTCGTACCGAGCGCAACCATATGGCCATCGTCGTCGACGAATACGGCAATGCCGCGGGCCTGGTCACCATCGAAGATGTGCTGGAACAAATCGTCGGCAAGATCGAAGACGAACATGACGACGACGAAGTGCAAGAGTTTATCTCGCAACGTAGCGAGAAAGAATTTATTGTCAGTGCGCTTACGCCTATCGACGACTTCAATGACTATTTTTCCGCCGATCTGGAAGACGACGAGTACGACACCCTCGGCGGTTTGATCGTACAGCGTCTGGAGCATTTTCCGAAGAAAGGCGAAAAAGTCGAGATCGACGATTTTAATTTCGAGGTACTACGTGCGGACAATCGCCGGGTCCACTTACTCAAGTTGAAACTGAAGTAATTTTAGCGTCTGCGCTGGCGTGCCGGCTTAACAATTGTTCGAACGCGTCGGCCGGCACCGGTCGGGAGAATAAATAGCCTTGTCCGTAGTCGCAGTCCGATTCGATCAGCAATTGCCGTTGTTGCTCGGTTTCTATGCCTTCGGCAATTACCTTCATGCCCAGTTTATGCGCCATCACTATAATCGCTTCGCAGAGAATCTTGTCGCTGGAGTCCGGCGTTAAATTGCCGACAAAAGACTTATCGATTTTCAGATAGTCGATATCGAATTTCTTCAGATAAGCCAATGACGAATAGCCGGTGCCGAAATCGTCCAGCGATACCTGAATGCCGGCGTCGCGAAATGCCAGCAATTGATCCTTAACCACGTTGCTGGCATCCAGCAGCAATCCCTCGGTAATTTCCGCGACGATGCTTTGTCCGGGCAACTCTAGCGCTTGTAAGTGTTCCAGCCAAATGTCCTGGGAGTGGCTGTCGTAAAACTGCACCGGCGACTTGTTCACGCTGATTTGAAAATCTTCATCGTATTGCCCGCGCCATTGCTTCACTTGATAAGCAGCTTGCTTAAATACCCAGTCGCCGATCTCGGCAATCAGGCCAATATCCTCGGCTATGTGAATAAAATCGGCGGGACTGACCATGCCGCGCACCGGATGCTGCCAGCGTATTAAGGCCTCGGCTTTATGGATGGCGCCGGAGTTCAATTCGATCACGGGCTGGTAATAAACTTGAAATTGGTCGGCCGCTAAGGCATTGCGCAAGTCATCGGCAATCAGCATTCTGGCCTGTGCGGCTTCCTGCATCGACGGGGTAAAATAGCAGTGGCGATTCCGGCCTTGGTGTTTGGCGGCATACATGGCTTGGTCGGCGTTTTTGATCAAACTGTCGATTTTCTCAGCGTCCTTGGGGTATAGGGTAATGCCGATACTGGCCGAGACGTAGGCTACCTTGGTTTTCAATTGAAATGGCTCGGCAAGCCGCTGCAGAATGTTTTTCACCACGCGTTCGGCGCTGTCGGTATCCTCCAGTTCCCCGATGATGATGGTAAATTCGTCGCCGCCCAGTCTGGCTACCGTATCCGATTCGCGAACGCAGCGTAACAGCCGTTGCGAGGCGTCTTTTAGCAACAAATCGCCCATGTCGTGGCCGAGCGTATCGTTAATTTCCTTGAAACGATCCAGATCAAGCAGTATCAATGCCAGCATTAAGCCGTTGCGAGAGGCTTTTTTGATTTCCTGATCCAGGCGGTCGTGAAACATGCGGCGATTGGGCAACCCGGTAAGCGGATCAAAATTGGCCTGGGTCCAGATTAGTTCTTCGGACTGTTTTTTCTGGGTGATGTCGGAAAACAACGCGACGCGGCGTTGCGGCGAGCCGTCGGCGCTAAATATGGTGTTGATGGTAAGTTGCTCGGCGAATACCTCGCCATTTTTACGGCGGTTCCATATCTCGCCCTTCCAATGGCCGCAGCTGTTGATGGCTTGCCACATCGCTTGGTAAAACTGGTCGCCCTGGCGTTCGGAATTCAGAATGTTATGTTGTTTACCGATTACTTCGTCCAGCGCGTAGCCTGTCAAATCGGTGAAGGCCGGGTTTATATTGATGATGATGCCTTGAGCGTCGGTGACCGCCATCGCTTCGCTACTGTTTTGATACACCAAGGAGGCCAGTTGCAGTTCTTCGTTGGCGCGGCTGCGGTCGATGGCGATACCTGCAAGGCTGGAAGCCTGTTCGATCATCTGTATGTCCTCGGGCGTTGGTGCGGAGGGTTGCTGCCGGTAAATGGCAAAAGTACCCAACAATTTGCCGGAAGCGCTACGGATAGGTTCGGACCAGCAGGCTGCCAAACCAGCCTTGGCTGCCAGCTCTTTAAATGGCACCCAATACAAATGGTTCTGAATATCCTCGACAATCACCCGTTGGCCAAAATATGCCGCAGTGCCGCAAGAACCGACACCCGGGCCAATGTGCAAACCATCTACGGCGGCGTTATAGAAATCGGGCAAGCGCGGCGCGGCGCCTATAAACAATTGGTTGCCTTCGCTGTTCAATAATAAAATCGAGCAAATCAAATCGGGGTTTTGCGTTTCCACCCCCAACACTACGGCGTGCAACATTTCCGGTAGCACGGCGCCCTTGGAGAGCAGATCCAGCACGCGGTTGTGGGCGCGCTCCCGATTTGCCGCTTGTTGGCGTTCACTGATATCCATCGCGATGCCTATCACGCCGACTGTTTCCTTGTGCATGCCGAGCAATTGGGTTCGGGTTATTTGTAGGGTATGGCGTTTGCCGTCGGCAAATCGGATAAGCTCCAGTGATTGATGCGGCTGGCTTGGATCGTACAAACATTCCTGATCGGCTGCCAGAAAGCGTGCCGCCATGTCCGCGCCAAGCACGTCGGCAAGTTGGTTGTTGTCGGTAAAATTGTTTTCCGTTACGCCCAGTGCATCGCAAAAAGTTTTGTTTACAAACAAAAAGCGCCGATCCAGGCCGACCAGCCAGATGCCGATCGGTGCATTGTCCACGATTGCGTGCAGTTTGGCTTCCGATGCATGCAATTCCGCAACCTGCGCATTCAATTGCTCAGTCATCGATAAAAAGCTTTTGGCCAAATAACCTATCTCGTCGTCGCGCTGAGTGGGTAAGGTCGGCAAGGTTTGTCCCAACGCGAATTGACCTATGGTGGTGGTCATCGAATTGAGCGGTTTTGACAACACTCGTGCCAAAATCAACGAGGTCACACTAGCCAGCAGGCTGAACAGCAAGGTTATTTCAATAACATCCCTGCCCAAGGTCTTGCTTTCCGCCAAAATACTCTCTAGCGGCGTATATAAGCCCAGAATTGCGAAATGCCGGCCCGCTGTCGAATCCAGGGGCAGTTTCACGAAAGCAGCTAAGGAGGAAGTTGCCAAACTTTGCGTATCGCTAGTCGCAAACACGGAATAGTTTTGCCGGCCTTCCAGTATTGCCTTTAAATTAGGCACGTCGTTTTGAATCAAAAAACTGCGGCCACGTTCGAAACCGAAGGTTTTTTGGCTATCGGGATGTATTAAATAATCCCCTCTATCGTTGCTGAGCAACATTTTGAGATCGGTTGGGATATTACTGCGTACTCTATCGAACAGCCCGTCAAGATCGACATTGATTACGATTAGGCCGATAGTGGTGTCCGCGGATTTTATCGGCATGGCTATTCTGATCGTCGGTTTACCGTAACCGAGATGTGTGCCAAGTTCCTGATTTAAGTTGATTTCGGAGGTGTAGTAGCTGTCGGCGGGTAGCCGTAATGTTTCGAACACATACGAGAAGTGGTTCTTCTCCTGTAATTGAGTTTCGGCGATAACTTTTAAGTCGTCGCGGTCTCTGTCGACTCTGACCAGTTCCTTGCCGTAGTGCTGCGCGTCGATCAAGCGGATTTGACTGTATTCGGGATGGGCTTTCAACAAACTGATGAATATTCCCGCCAATTGTTTTTTGTGTAACGGCAATTGAGCCGGGGTTTCTCCTAAAACGATTTCCGCATTGACAGACAAATTGGTCAGCAATTTGACGTCGGCGGCGGTCGCCTCCAAGGCGTCGCTAAAACGATGGGCCAAGGCTTGCGTGGTATTGAGCAATTTGTCTTTGGACGTTTCTACCAGGATAGCCCGACTGCGGTCATAGACATAATATCCGGTTAGGCCGGTTGATATTGTGCCTAACAGCGCCAGCCAGAAACCTAGTTTTATGCCTATGCTCAAGCGCATTTAAAAGGCCTCTGGCCCTTCGCCGGAAATGATTCTGTCCCACAGCGCTTTGCGGTGCATCGGGTCCAATACCGGTTCCAGCCATATAATGTTGTTGTCTTCTTCGGTGCTTGTATTTGGCGGAGCGGTGATGGTGTTTGCCAAACCATGCCGCGCAGTCAAGCGCTCGCTAACATTTTGTTCCAAGGTATAATTTATCCACTTTTCAGCCAGTTCCGGGTTTTTGGCATTTTTGGTAATTGCCCAACAATCGAGCCATGCCAGCGCGCCTTCGCGGGGGATGACGTAACCGATGTCGGCACCTGTTTCAATTAACGCTTTCAATTGCTGGGTGCCGTAATTACCGAATAGTAACGCGATATCGTATTTGGCAAACAGTGCCGCCGCTTCTTCGGCGGTGGCATAAAACGTCAATACGTTACGACGCAGTTTCACCAGCTCACGCGCGGCTTGTGCCAATTCGGCGTGATCCATTCGGAAAGGGTTTGCTAAGCCCATCAACAAGCCTACCAGAGAAAAATTGTGATTGCTGGTATTAAAGGCCAGTACCCGACCTCGATAATCAGGGTCCCACATTGCCGCCATTGAAAGTGGTTTATCCTTAACCATTTTTCGGTTGTAGATCAGACCCATTTCCGAATAGGTATACGGGATGGCATAGGTGTTGTCCTGGCGAACTAGGCCGGCGACCGCTTCTAAATTTTGGAAACGCGGCAACTGTTGCCGGTGATTGGGAATATTCTGCAAAGTGATGGCTTTGCTTAGGCCTTGATCGATGTAGCGCTGCAATTCCGCGGTATTAACGGCAAATACGTCGTAGCTATCGCGATTGACTTTTTCCCAAAGATCGTCGTCCGAGGTTACATAAGTTACTTCTACCGACACGTCGAATCTTTGTTCGAAGGCAGAAACCACGTCGTTATCCGCATACCCGTCCCAGGTCAACACTCGAAGGGTTTCCCGGGCGGATACCCCGTTCGGCGCTGCGATTAAACAGATTATCGTCATAACATATGTTAGAAACGACGCGCTGTGGATTTTGATGATGCTCATCTTACTGTTACTGCAAGAATGTGACGGGATTATCATACCCAATACGCCTCTAATTTCCGCTTAGCACGATAGTTTTATTATGGCGCCCCGCACAAAACCGAAAATAATTTTAGCGTAATGCCGAGATCTCGTCGCTTGGAACAGGTTGGAATGGCTGGGTGTGGAAGGCCTCTGATAGGAGTTAATCGGCCTGATCGACTTTGATCAGAATCCGTAAAACATTTTTTTCGGTACTGCGGTTAAAACTATTGAAACCGGAGCTTTCGGCTTGCTCTGCGTCGGCATTTCCAGCTATTTCAACCCATTCGCCCAGATTGGCGCGTAAGGATGTGTGAGCGGATTGTGTGTCCATATTGCCGTTGCGTTGGAACCGATCCGACCACGGTTCGATATCGATAAGCACTTGGTTGCCGGTGAGGTGGGGAGTAACCGCAAAACCGGTGCTGGCCTCCATCATTTGGGTGTTGCCGATCACCGAGTTGCCATAAGCCGAGCTGTAAACGCTGTAATTCTGCACGGGTCGTACCTGCCCGGTTTTGATATGAGCGGGTTGGCCTTCCAGTGTACGCAGTTGCTGATGCTGTTGCCGATTTCGCAAATCCTCGGTGTTGCCGACCATGCCGCGCATTTGAATCGTATTGGGCGATGCGGCAATTCTCGCTTCCGCGTTTAATTCGGCGGCGGTTTTGCTGCTGGTTTGTAAAACGCTGATTAATAAATTGCTGAGGCGGGTATCGAGTTTCTGAATCAGCGCCTCGATTTCCGCGAGTCTGGCGGGAGCGGATTTTACGATTAGGCTTGAGCCGTTATCGATCACCCGGTCGTCGGCATCCAGCAAGGGTGCCAGTAAGGCGCGTACTTCCGAGGCGGGGCGGTTAACGAGCGGAATCACTTCCATCGCCGCCTCGTCGGCAAGCGCGATGCCGGCCGAAACCAGCAGAACGCTCAACCAAGATTTAGATTTCATTGTAAAGCGCTAAATACTGATTCGCGCTGTTTTGCCAGGAGAAATCCTTGACCATCGCATTACGCTGAATTTGTTTCCATACGGGCTGATTGTGAAATAACACCAGGCTACGTTTTATTGCTTCGATCAATGCCGCTGCCGAGGTATCGTTAAAAGCGATGCCGCTGGCGGTGCCGTTGGCGATACTTTCCGGCAAGGCGTCCACCACGGTGTCGGCCAAACCGCCGGTTTTGCGGACGATAGGTATCGTGCCGTAACGTTGGCTGTACATTTGGTTCAAGCCGCAGGGTTCGAAGCGGGACGGCATCAGGAAAATGTCGGCACCGGCTTCGATTTGATGCGCCAAGCGTTCGTCGTAGCCTATGGTGATGGCTACGCGTTCCGGGTATAGGCGTGCGAACTCTTGTAGCCGGTATTCGATACTTTTATCGCCGCTGCCCAACAGGGCAAATTGCAAGGGTAGCGTCGTCATTTCCTGCAGACAGCTGAGTACTAAATCGATGCCTTTCTGCTCAACCAATCGGCCGATTAACCCGAACAAGGGGATTTCCGCATCCACCGGTAAGCCCAGTTGCTGTTGCAGGGCGGATTTGTTGATTCGCTTGTCTTTCAGCTTATCGACGCTGTAAGGCTGGGCTATATAGGCATCGTTGGCGGGATTCCATACCGATACGTTTATACCATTCAGAATGCCGAGTAAATATTGCTGCTTGTGCGCCAGCAGGCCCTCAAGGCCATAACCGAATTCCGGCGTTTGGATTTCTTGCGCGTATGTGGGGCTGACCGTGGTAATACGATCGGAATAACTAAGGCCGCCTTTAATGAACGACAACATGCCGTGGAACTCCAGTCCGTCCGGATGCAGCAATTGTCCCGGCAAATTCAATTGCGCATAGGTGCTGCCTGGAAACAAGCCCTGATAAGCCATATTGTGGATGGTGAAAATCGTTGCCGGCGGGTTAGGTTCCAGGGATAGTAAAGCCGGAACCAAACCGGTTTGCCAATCGTTGCAGTGCACGATGTCGGCGTGCCAGTCCAGATAGGCCCGGTTGGTCGCTACTTCGACGATGATGCGGCAAAACAGAGCAAAACGTTCGCCGATATTCGGCCAGGGGCGGCCGGCCTCGTCGAGATAAGGATTGCCGGGAAAGTTGAAGAACGGCGGGTAATCCACTAGCCAGACAATCAAATCGCTGTCCGGCAAACGGGTCTCCAATAGATTGACGTCGCAATTGTTGACTCGCACGGTACACAGATAACGGCCGGGCTCGCAGTTTTTGATGCCTTGGTAATTGGGCATGATGATGCGCACATCCTGGCCCAGTTCGGCCAGGGCCAAGGGCAGGCTGCCGGCGACATCCGCCAGGCCGCCGGTTTTGATCAAGGGATGGGTTTCGCTGCTCGCGAACAGAATTTTTTTCATGACGATTAAAACTACATTTTCAAAATAATGCCGGCCAAGGGTGGCAAGGTGACTGAAATGGAGTGGTCTTGATTCATCCAAGGTTGCGGTTCGGACAGTACGGCGCCGTTGCCGGTGTTGCTGCCGTCGTAATACTGCGAGTCCGAGTTGAAGATTTCGTAGTAAGTGCCTGGGTTAGGCACGCCGATCCGATAACTTTCTCGTGGCACCGGCGTGAAGTTCAGGATCACGATCAGATCTTCATGCGCCGATTTCCGCCGGTAGCTGATGATGGATTGCTGATAGTCGTGGCAATCTATCCATTCGAAACCGTGATGATCGAAGTCGTAGCGATGTAGCGCCGTATGGCTGGAATAGAGTCTATTCAAATCCTTGACCAAGGTTTGCAAGCCTTTGTGATGCGGGTAATCCAGTACATACCAATCCAAAGTGCGGTTGCAGCTCCACTCCGTGCCTTGACCGAATTCGCAACCCATGAACAACAATTTCTTGCCGGGATAGGTAAACATCATCGTGTACAGCAGGCGCAAATTGGCAAAGCGCTGCCATTCGTCGCCAGGCATTTTGTTCAACATCGAACCTTTGCCGTGCACCACTTCGTCGTGCGAAAACGGCAGTACGAAGTTTTCGGTGAATGCGTACAGCAAGCCGAAAGTCAGCGAGTCGTGATGGTAAGAACGGTGGATAGGTTGCTCCTGCATGTAATGCAGAATGTCGTGCATCCAGCCCATATTCCATTTCATCGAGAAGCCCAGGCCGCCAGTCCAGGTGGGACGGGTCACCTGCGGCCAGGAGGTCGATTCCTCGGCCATGATTACCGTACCGGGGTGTTGCTCGTGGGTGACGGTATTCATATGGCGCAGGAAGTCGATGGCTTCCAGGTTCTCATTGCCGCCATACATATTCGGAATCCAATCGTTGGCGTCGCGCGAGTAATCCAGATACAACATTGACGCCACCGCATCGACACGTAGGCCGTCCAGGTGGAATTCCTCCAGCCAAAAGAACGCGCTGGACAGCAGGAAGTTTTTCACTTCGTTGCGGCTGTAGTTGTATATAAGAGTGCCCCAGTCGCGGTGCTCGCCCTTGCGCGGATCCTCGTGTTCGTACAGCGGGGTACCGTCGAAGCGGCCCAAGGCGAAGCTGTCTTTCGGAAAGTGGGCGGGAACCCAATCCAGAATCACGCCTATGCCGTTTTGATGGCAATGATCGATGAAAAAACGGAAATCGTCCGGGGTGCCGTGGCGGCTGGTTGGCGCGAAATAGCCGGTGGTTTGATAGCCCCAGGAAATGTCCAGCGGATGTTCGGTAACCGGCAGTAACTCGATGTGGGTAAAACCCAGTTCCTTGACATAATCCACTAATTGTTCGGCAAGCTCGCGGTAATTCAGGAAGTTGCCGCGATGATCCCGCCGCCAGGACCCAAGATGTACTTCGTAGATCGACATCGGCTGATGCAGCCAGTCATGTTGCGGGCGATGCTCCATCCAACTGCCGTCTTGCCAGGAATAGCTGTCTTCCGCGGTGACGATCGCCGCGGTTTGCGGGCGGAATTCGAATTGCTGGCCGTAAGGGTCGGTTTTCACCAGCAGCTGGCCGGTATGGCGATTTAGAATCTCAAACTTGTACAGGCAGCCGACAGACAAGCCCGGAATGAAAATTTCCCAGATACCGCTGCTACCCAGGCTGCGCATCGGATGGCAGCGGCCATCCCAGCGATTGAAATCGCCGATGACGCTGACCCGCTGCGCATTCGGTGCCCAGACGGCAAAATGCACCCCCGGAATATCCGCTACGCTGAGCAGATGCGAACCGAGTTTTTGATAAATGTGCCAATGACGGCCTTCCGCGAACAGATGTTGATCGAACTCGGGCAGTACCGGACCGAAGCAGTAGGGGTCGTATTGTTGATGTTCGTGGCCGTCCTTGTCCGTCCAAAACAATTGGTAATGCTCCGCAATGGATTCCTTGCCCGGCAGGTATTCGAAAAAATCGGTATCGGGGATGCGTTTGAATTCCGGGCCCTTGGGGCTGAGCCGCACGGTTTCCGCATAAGGCAAATACACCCTGATGACGTTATCGCTGCCTTGGCCATGACGGCCCAGCACGGCGAAAGGGTCGTGATGCTTTGCTTCGGTGAGTTTTATAAATTCTGAATCAAGCGTGTTGGTTTTGCTTGGCTTGTTCATTTTGCAATGCCTCAGTTATAGTTAGTTATCGGTTGGCAGGAATAGCAATTTTGGTAATGACCGACTTTTCAGCATCAAATCGCTTGGGTTTTTACTTTTCCGTGAAGAGTAACGATAATGACCCTACGCGGCAAGTGGCAGGTCGAGAAATCTGTCAAATGTCGGTTGCAGTCGGATTTTGGCGGTACAGCTTATTTAATTGAAAGAGGATACACATGTCAGTCGTCGATACACATCAAACGGAGAGACGGGTCAATGATTTAACCCGCAATACCATTGCGTTAATTCTGGCTGGCGGACGCGGATCGCGGCTGAAGGATATGACCGACTGGCGGGCCAAGCCGGCGGTGCCGTTTGGTGGTAAGTTCCGTATCATCGACTTTCCTTTATCCAATTGTATCAACTCGGATATTCGTAAGATCGGTATTCTTACTCAATACAAAGCCGACTCGCTGATTCGCCACATTCAACAAGGTTGGGGGTTTTTGCGCGGCGAATTTGGCGAATATGTCGATTTAATGCCGGCGCAACAACGCCACGACGAACATTCCTGGTATCAAGGCACCGCCGATGCGATTTATCAAAATATCGACATTTTGCGTGCCCGTAACCCGGAGTTTGTATTGGTACTGGCCGGCGACCATATTTACAAGATGGATTATTCGGTGATGTTGGCGGATCATGTCGCCAACAAGGCCGATCTGACTATCGGCTGCATCGAAGTCTCGCTGGAAGATGCCAAAGCGTTCGGCGTGATGCATGTGGACGAAAATCGCCGGGTCAAAGCTTTCGTCGAAAAGCCGGAAAATCCGCCGGTCATGCCGGGACGGGAAAACACCGCGCTGGCCTCCATGGGGATTTATATTTTCAATGCCGGCTTCTTGTTCGAACAATTGATCAAGGACGCAGACACCAAAGGCTCCAGCCGTGATTTCGGTAAAGACATCATTCCGTCGGTAATCGAAAAATACCGGATCAATGCTTACCCGTTTTTGGATTTGCAAAGCGGGCAGCAAAGCTACTGGCGCGATGTGGGAACCATAGACGCATATTGGGCCGCCAATATGGAGTTGGTGGGGGTTAAGCCGGACATGAATCTGTACGACAACACTTGGCCGATCTGGACTTATCAGGCGCAAACACCGCCGGCTAAATTCGTGTTCGACGACGACGATAGGCGCGGTCAGGCTATCGATTCCATGGTTTCCGGCGGCTGCGTAATTTCCGGCGCCACAGTGCGCCACTCCCTGCTGTTCTCCATGGTGCGGGTCAATTCATACAGCTCGGTGCAGGATTCCGTGGTTTTGCCCGAGGTGAATATCGGCAGACATTGCCGAATTACCAAGGCCATCATCGAAAAAGGATGTCAAATACCCGAAGGTACCGTGATAGGCGAGAATAGGGCGGAAGACGAGAAGCGTTTTCATGTCAGCGAGGGCGGAGTGGTGTTGGTGACATCCGATATGCTGGGACAAAGACGGAATTATGTCCGATAAAAAGCTCAAGCTGGTGCTGTGTTGGCACATGCACCAGCCGGAGTACCGCGACATGCAGAGCGGTGAATTCAAATTGCCGTGGACCTATCTGCATGTGATCAAGGATTATGTGGATATGGTCGCGCATCTGGAGGCGACCCCGGCCGCGAAGGCGGTCGTGAATTTTGCGCCGATTCTGCTGGAGCAGATTGAAGACTATTCCAATCAGGTTAGCGGCTATTTGCACGACAGGATTGCGATTAAAGATCCTTTGCTGGCGGCTTTAGTCGAGCCGACCGTCTCGGCCGATCCCGAAAAACGCTTGAAGCTGTTGCGCGATTGCAAAAAAGCTAATCGGGAGCGGCAGATTGAACGTTACCCTGCTTTTCGTAAATTAATCGATATGGCCGATTGGATTCAATCGCATCAGGATTCGGTCAATTACGTCAATTCCCAATTCATATCCGATATTCTGGTTTGGTATCACCTGGCGTGGATGGGGGAGACGGTTAAACTTAGCGACAGCCGAGTGCAGCGGTTGATCGAAAAAGGCAGTGGATTTAGTTTGCACGATAGGATCGAGATCGTGGAGATCATCGGTGATCTATTGTCCAAAGTTATTTATCGTTATAAAGCCTTAGCCAGAAAGGGCCGGGTCGAGCTTTCGGTAACGCCTTACGCTCATCCCATCATGCCTTTAATGTTGGATATCAACAGCGCTTGCGAGGCGATGCCAGGCGTTTCCCTGCCGGCATTGCATCAGTACCCCGGCGGAGAGGAACGGGTGCGCTGGCATTTACAAAAAGGGCTGGCAACGTTTAGACACTTTTTCGGTTTCGAGCCGCAAGGCTGCTGGCCTTCCGAGGGAAGTATCAGTACGCGTACTTTACAGGTGTTATCCGATTTTGGTTTCAAATGGACGGCCAGCGGCGGCAATGTGTTGCATAACAGCAGGCACGCGTCCGGGGTCGGCAATGCGGATAGCAGTCATCGGCCGTTTAGGCTTGAATCGGCCGATATTGCCTGTTTTTTTCGCGACGACGGCTTATCCGATTTGATCGGTTTCGAATACTCAAAATGGCACGCGGATGACGCGGTGGCAGACCTGATCCAACATCTGGAAAATATTGCTAACTACGAAAAACAAGCGCCCTTGGTATCGATCATCATGGACGGCGAAAATGCTTGGGAATATTTTCCGGATAACGGGTATCATTTTCTTAGTGCTTTGTATAAGCGGCTCAGCGAGCATCCCCGAATCGAATTAACTACCTACTCCGAATATCTGGAAAGCGCTTCGGCTCATATTGGCTATTTGCCCAGGTTGGTAGCCGGTAGTTGGGTGTACGGCACGTTTTCAACCTGGATCGGCGATGCCGATAAAAATTGCGGTTGGGATATGCTGGGCGATGTCAAGGCGGCTTTTGATCGGGCCGTGCTTAACGGTAGGCTGTCCGAAGCACAATTGGCTGTAGCGCATATACAATTAGGTGTGTGCGAAGGCTCGGACTGGTTTTGGTGGTTTGGCGACTATAATCCGGGTGAAGCCGTCAGCGATTTTGAAAAACAGTACCGGCTCAATCTGAGCAATCTCTATCGACTATTAGGCGAAGACCCGCCGCCGTATCTGGCCTTATCTTTCACGCAAGGTAGCGGTAGTCCGGCGATGGGTGGTGCGATGCGGCGCGGGAATCAAATTTAATCAATCGGAACGAACAACATGGGTGCTCTCTTGGATAAACGCCGCGCAGGTGTCTTGCTACATATAACATCGTTGCCCGGCCGTGGAGAGTGTGGCGATTTAGGTAAGGAAGCCTTCAATTTTGTCAACTTCCTGCACGATATCGGTGCCACCGTCTGGCAGACCCTGCCGTTAGGGATGACGCATGGCGACGGTTCGCCTTACCAATGCTTGTCCGCGCATGCGGGCAATCCTGCCTTGATCAGTATCGATTGGTTGGCTGATAGAGGCTGGTTGCAAACCACGGATCGCTGCGGCGATTGTCACACTAATGCCGAATACACCAAGAGTTGCTTGGTAACCAAAGCGTTTTACGGTTTTCAAGCCCTGGCAGATGCCGAGCAACAGCACGACTTTAAACAGTTTTGTATCAACAAAGCCGATTGGTTGGATGATTTTGCGTTGTTTATCGCTCTGCGGAATGTGTTTGGACATAAAAGCTGGAATCAATGGCCGGAAGCCTTAAGGCAGCGCGAAGCCAAGGCGTTGAACGAATCGAAACAGTTGCTAAAGGCGGTGATTGAAACCATCAAGTTCGAGCAGTATGTGTTTTTTCGGCAATGGCATGAGTTAAAAGATTACGCCGCTAAACATGGCGTACTGATGTTCGGCGATATTCCTATCTTTGTCTCCTACGATAGTGCCGATGTTTGGGCCAATCGATCGGTGTTCAAGCTTAATGCTGCGGGCGAAATGGACACGGTGGCGGGCGTGCCGCCCGATTACTTCTCGGAGAACGGTCAGCGTTGGGGGAACCCGCATTACGATTGGGAGTATCTGCAGAAGACCGGCTTCAAATGGTGGTTGGAGCGGATTAAATCCCAGTACGACATGTTCGATATTTTGCGGATAGATCATTTTCGCGGCTTGGAGGCCGCTTGGGAAATTCCGGCTCACGAGGATACCGCGATCAATGGCCGATGGGTAAAAGCGCCGGGGGCGGAGTTGCTGGCCGCTATTCAACAGCAATTCGCGTCTTTATCGTTGGTCGCGGAGGATTTGGGTATTATTACCGAAGAAGTGGAAGCCTTGCGTGACGATTTCGATTTGCCGGGGATGAAGATTTTGCAGTTCGCTTTCGGCGACGACAGCCGCAACCCCTATCTGCCCTGCAACTATCAAAAAAACAGCGTGGTATATACGGGTACTCACGATAACGATACGACGCTGGGTTGGTTCGAAGGGCTCAGCGACGGCGAAAAACAGCGTATATACGACTATCTCGGCTGGTCGAGTCTGCCTATGCCTAGCGCGTTAATTCATGCCGCGTTTGGATCGGTGGCTAATCTGGCGGTAATTCCGATGCAGGATATTTTGAAATTGGGTTCGCCCGATCGGATGAATACGCCAGGCACAACTGAAGGAAATTGGCGTTGGCGCTTCGATTGGTCGCAGTTAACCGGCGATAAAGCCGGTCATTTCGCGCATTTGGTCAGACTGTTCGGCCGTTAGCGACTCTTGTTGGCGGGGAAAGTCGCTAGCGCCGGCCCCCCGCTTTCAATCGTCGTCTTTTTTGCCGGTCTCTGCCGGGATGGGCAGTTGCGGGATGCCGTAACTGGCAATAATCGCTTGGATTTTGTCCAGATTTTTATCGATCAATTCATTTATTGTCTGTTTGCGTTTGTTGTCGCCTTGACGTAGGCCCATCGCAATCGAAAAATCAAATTTCATACCCGGTTCCGATTTCATCGGTATTGCAATGTAGCTGCCCTTGGGCGCTTGCGACTGCACATAACCGGCCATGGGGCCCCATAGAATCACCATATCTATGGTTTTGGAGCGCAAGTCTTTTTCGATTTGCATGGCGATATTGTGTTCGCTGTCGCCGGTCATGCTTTGATAGGGAATACCCTGTTCCAGCAGGCCATTTTTCTGTAGCCATTCGGTTCCCGGTCCCCGGTCGAACATCGCTATCTTCAGCTTTTCCTGTTTGTCCAACGGAAGATTGGCTAATTGGGTACTGTCTGTGATCTCGTCCCAGCCGCGGCCCTTGGCTATTAGCAACACGTAGGTCGAATGAAAATAGGGCTTGCTGGTGTCGGTTAGATCGTAACCCGCAGGCACGCCCATCACCAGATCGCATTTAAAGCCTTCGCCATTATCGTTCTCCGCTTTTAAGGTATTGCGGATAAAACCGATTCGTTCGGGCAGCCAAGTGTATTCCAGATCTTGTCCCAGTTGTTCGGCAAATAAGGCGGCAATTTTGTTTTCGTAACCGGTTTGCTCTTTAGTGGAATAGGGTGGATTTATCGGGTCTGCGCAAACCCTGAATTTATCTTTTGCGTTAGCAGGAGTGGCCGATACGGCCAAGATTGCCGTCATTAATAGTGTCGAGGCGGTCGGGAGCATTTTCATCGCAGTTTCCTTTTAGCTGGAGTCTATACGTAAAAAAGCCTTGGCCGATTGCTCGGCCAAGGCTTGCTTCACTGACGATCTAAGGAATTAGATCTTAGTTAGGCAGAGCGAATACAGTCAGTGTACCACCCAATTTGGTGTAAGAGCTCAGGCTTCTGTACGCACCTACCGCACCCAGACCTTCTGAGTTGGTTGAGGAAGAGCCGTCGTCCAGGCCTGCAGCGATACCGATACCAGCCCAGCCACCGATACCTGACAGAACGCCAACATATTGTTTGCCTTCAAATTCCCAGGTATTGACGTTACCGATGATGCCTGATGGGGTTTTGAATTTGTACAATTCTTTACCGGTTTTGGCATCGACCGCTTTTAGGTAGCCTTCCAGGGTGCCGTAGAATACGACGCCGCCGGCTGTAGCAACCGAACCTGACCAAACAGAGAATTGTTCTTTGTTAGACCAAGCGATTTTGCCGGTTTTAGCATCGTATGCAGTGAATTGACCCAGGTTGGTAGTACCGTCTTTTTTACCGGTCAGCACGTCAGCGCCGGCAGGCATCATAGACAGCGTAGCACCTACATAAGGTTGGCCTGCTGTGTAAGATACTTCAAATGGTTCGTATTCCATGCACAAGTGGTTGCCCGAGATGTAGAACAGGCCGGTTTGTGGAGAGTAAGAAACAGGTTGTTGGTTTTTGGAGCCCAACGCCGCAGGGCAAGTACCTACAGTGTTAACGTCTTCACCGTGGTGTTCGGTAGAGAATTCCGGCACCACTTCCGGACGGCCTGATTTCAGATCGACATGAGAAGCCCAGTTAACTGATTTGTCGAATTTCTCGGCAACCAACAGTTCGCCGGTTTCACGATCCAGGGTGTAACCAAAGCCGTTACGGTCGAAATGCACGATGGTTTTGTGCAGTTTGCCTTTTACTTCTTGGTCAACCAGAACGGTTTCGTTGATACCGTCATAGTCCCATTCGTCATGTGGAGTCATTTGGTAAACCCATTTAACTTCACCGGTGTCGGCGTCGCGAGCCCACAATGACATGGACCATTTGTTGTCGCCCGGACGCTGTACCGGGTTCCAAGTAGATGGGTTGCCTGAACCGTAATAGACCAGGTTCAATTTTGGATCATAAGAGTACCAGCCCCAGGTGGTGCCGCCGCCGATTTTCCATTGGTCGCCTTTCCAGGTGCTGGTGCCTGAGTCAGGGCCAACGGGAGTGACTTTACCATCTTGCCAGGTGGTGGATTTACCGGGTTTCAACAGGGTGTCTTTGTCAGGACCCATGCTGTAACCTTTCCAATCCAATTGGCCGGTTTTGATGTTGTAAGCAGCCAGAAAGCCGCGAACACCAAATTCGCCACCGGAGATACCGGTAATGACTTTGTCTTTAACAACGATAGGTGCGTTGGTGTTGGTCATACCCAATTTTGGGTCGCCGTTTTGCACGCTCCACACGCGTTTACCGGTTTTGGCATCCAGTGCAGTCAGAACGGTGTCCGATTGTTGCAGGAAGATTTTGCCGTCGCCGTAAGCCAATCCGCGGTTAACGGTGTCGCAGCACATGACTGGAATCGTCACGTCAGCATCTTGGGTCGGGGTGAATTCCCAGATGACTGCTTTGGTTTTTTGGTCGATCGCGTAAACAGTGTTAGGGAACGGAGTGTGGATATACAGTACGCCGTTAACAACCAAAGGACCGCCTTCATGACCACGCAAAACGCCGGTAGAGAAAGACCAGGCTGGTTGCAGGTTTTTAACGTTTTGAGCGTTGATTTGCGACAGTTTGCTGTAACGAGTGCCGGCGTAGTCGCCGCCCCAAGATGCCCAGTTAGCTGGGTTTTGGGTTAATTTTTCTAAGTCGTCGTTAGCGGTAGAGACAGTTGGTGCAGCAAGTAAAGTAGCTACAGTCGAAGCAAGCAGCCAGTTTTTTACAGGCTTCTTCATATGTTTCCTCCTGGTAATCTGTTGATGAGACAGAGTACGGTTTTGTGTTGTTAAGACTAATATTAGTTTTAAAGCTCTGTTTGGATGACTGCCCTTTGGGCTTGTTCGGTATCTATCGAACTCAGCTGGAGAGCCACACCAGACGCGTAAATTGAAGGATTTTTTCCTAAAAGTCAACCGGAAAAACTCTGCACGGATGACGGCGGAACAATAATATCAAGTCTTATAATGCCTTAGCATTTTCCGCCGATTTGCCTATAGCGGAAAACAAATCCCCAAGCCGCCCAGGCCGCAGTAACCCGATGGGTTTTTAGCCAGATATTGCTGATGGTCTTCCTCTGCATAATAAAAAGGCGGGGCGGCGCGAATTTCGGTTGTAATTTCGGCCAAATCTGCCGCTGTCAGCTGTGTTTGATATTGGCGTAAGCTGGCTATAGCTGCTTGCAATTGGTCATCGTCGCGGCAGTAAATCACCGAACGATATTGCGTGCCGACATCGTTACCTTGACGCATGCCTTGCGTGGGATTGTGCGATTCCCAAAATGTTGCCAGCAATTCTCGATAAGAAACCATGGAGGGGTCAAATACGACCAATACGACTTCCGCATGGCCGGTCATGCCCGTACAAATTTCCTGGTAGGTCGGATTGGGGGTAAATCCGCCGGCATAGCCGACAGCAGTGCTGAATACGCCGGCTTGCTGCCAAAATTTGCGTTCGGCGCCCCAGAAGCAACCCATGCCGAACACGGCCTGCTGCAAATGCTCCGGAAACGGTGGATGGATGGGATGGCCGTTGACAGCATGGGTTTGCCCGCTATGTATAGCTTGCTGGCGTCCGGGTAAGGCCTGCTCGGCGTTAGGCATCGCGGTTTTTTTGAATAGAAATGACATAAGTGCATCCCGAGGTCGAATGATGGGTTGGTGGGGATTATAATCTTCGCTCTGTTTACAGGAACCAACATAATCATGAAACAACAAGATTGCTTACGCCGTTTTATTTTTGAAGAACATGGCGTCCGCGGCGAATGGGTGCGCTTGCAAGATAGCTGGCAACAGGCCAAGCAGCATCAGAACCTAGTGAACGATGCCGTGGACGCGCAATTGGGCCAAGCCTTGGCGGCGGTTGTACTGCTGTCGGCCACCATCAAATTCAAAGGCGCTATGATCATGCAGATTCAAGGCGGCGGCGATCTGAAAGCCTTGGTGGCGCAAGCCAGCAACGACAGGCGGATTAGGGGGCTGGTGCGTAGCGAAGCCAGCGTTGCCGGTGCGAATTTGCAGGAAATGATAGGCGATGGCGGTCGGTTGGTGTTAACGGTGGAATCGGAGAATGCCGATCCCTACCAAGGCATCGTCGGCGTCGAAGCGGAATCGCTGGCGGATGTGTTGAGAACCTACTTCAGTCAGTCCGAGCAACTCGATACCCGCTTATGGTTGTTTGCGAACAAAACTCATGCGGCGGGTCTGTTTATCCAGGAATTGCCTAGCGAAGATAAGGATAGAGCCGACTGGGAGCATCTGGAAATCCTGGCCGACACGGTCACCTCCGACGAGTTGTTGAACCTGGATTGCGAAGATTTGCTGCATCGCTTGTTTCATGAAGAGAAAGTCAGGATTTACGAGCCGGAAGCTGTCGAATTCAAATGCAATTGCTCTCGGCAAAAAATCGGCGGCACTTTAGCCGCCTTGGGACGGTCGGAACTGCAAGCCATTTTGCGGGAACGCGACGACATTGAGGTTGATTGTCAATTTTGCGGAGCCCAATACCGTTTCGACAAGATCGATGTGGAAAACCTGCTGACTAATCCGGCAGCCGAAAATGATACTAACTCGCCTACCCGGCATTGAGGGCGCTATGCATAAACTTAATCGCTATATTCGCTTATTTCTGGCGTTCGCATTGCTCAGTACCATGACCGGTTGTTTATACTGGTTGCACGCCTACCAGACCTATTTGCAAATGGACGAATTCGACCGTTATTTCGCGGTCACCTCCAAAGACGATTTCACCGTGCATTTCAAACAGCCCAAGCTGTTGAGCGAAGATTTCGTTTCGCTGGCCAAACTGCACGCCAGCAACGAGGAAAACACCGCAAACGGCAAACGTTGGCGGTATTGGTTCAGGAAAATCGATAAAGATAGCAAGCTGATTGCGCCCGAGATCAGTTTCTACCTGGATTTGGCCTTCAACAAGGAAGATAAGATCACGGATTGGACTTTTTCCAATCTGTTTTTACAAATCGCTCCTCCGGAGTTTCTGGAGGCTTCGTTCCGATCCTTGGGTGGTGCGGAAATTAACGAAGAAAAGAAACAGCTGAAAGCCAAGGCCGATCAACTAGAAAAAATCGCCGCGATATTGCCGAAAAAAGCCACGGTGATCAAACAGTTGGGTGAGCCATTGGAAATTACGCAAGAGGAGAAACAAGAAGTCTATCTATATCACTTCCGTCTGGACGCCAAAGAGATCGAAGAGGGTTACGAAGACAGAGCCTTAAGTGAAGTCAGGCTGATGTTCGATAAGGAAACCTCGGAAATGGTGAAAATGTCCGGCCGTTTTGCCGGCTTGAAAATTTCCATCAATTACCGCGATTATCAAGACGAAGAGCAAAAAAAAGTAGCCGGCTTGTAAGGCTCTAAAATAAGGCGGCTCGGGCGAGCCGCCTTGGATCAACGCTTAAGCCCGAGCTTGCAATACGGCTACGGCCGGTAATTCCTTACCTTCCAGGAACTCTAAAAATGCACCGCCGCCGGTCGAAGTGTAAGACACTTGATCGGCGATGCCGTATTTGTCGATGGCCGCCAGCGTGTCGCCGCCGCCGGCAATGGAAAAGGCCGGACTTTCGGCAATTGCCAACGATAGCGATTTGGTGCCTTCGCCAAACTGATCGATTTCGAATACGCCGACTGGGCCGTTCCAGACGATGGTGCCGGCGGTTTTCAGAATCTCCGCGTATTGTTTGGATGTTTCCGGTCCAATATCCAGGATCAAGTCGTCAGCTTCCACGTCGGCCACGTTTTTTACTGTAGCCACTGCGTTTTCGGAAAACTCTTTCGCACAGACCACATCGACTGGCACCGGAATATCTGCGCCGCGTTCTTTTGCCGAAGCGATCAAACGTTTGGCTTCGGGGATTAAATCCGCTTCATAGAGGGATTTACCGACCGGGTAACCGGCTGCGGCGATAAAGGTGTTGGCGATGCCGCCGCCGACGATCAATTGGTCGACTTTAGACGATAAAGATTCCAGCACGGTCAGTTTGGTGGAGACTTTTGAGCCGCCGACGATAGCAACCAGGGGGCGTGCAGGGGTTTCCAGGGCTTTGCCCAGCGCATCCAGCTCGGCGGCCAGCAGCGGGCCTGCACAGGCGACGGCAGCGTGTTCGGCTACGGCATGGGTCGAGGCTTCAGCGCGGTGCGCGGTACCAAAAGCGTCCATCACGAAAATGTCGCATAGTGCAGCCATTTTTTGGCCTAGTTCGGCATTATTTTTCTTCTCGCCTTTATTGAAACGCACGTTTTCGCACAGCACTACTTCGCCGCGTTTTACGTCCACGCCGTCCAGCCAGTCTTTAACCAAACGCACCGGTTGGCCCAGCAATTGCGAAAAGCGCTCGGCGACTGGTTTCAAGCTGGAGGCTTCGTCGTATTCGCCCTCGGTAGGGCGACCCAGGTGGGACATCAAAATCACCGCCGCGCCCCCGGCCAAAGCTGCTTCCACGGTGGGGACGCTGGCCTGGATGCGCAAGTCGCTGGTGACTTTGCCGTCTTTGACCGGCACATTCAAATCTTGGCGGATTAATACGCGCTTGCCCGCCAAATCCAGATCGACCATTCGTTTGATAGACATAAGTTCTCCTTTGGTTGAAATAGTAAAAACATTATAAAGTGTAACGGCGGCCGCAGCCTGAATTAAAAAATAACTGATTAGTCAGATGCTTGGGCTATATTTGCTAACCATTGCCTAAACTTTTACCGGCGGACTTATGTGCAAGTCGTTTATTTTTACGGTTTTCTGCGCGCTGATGCTCACTGTCAACTCTGCTTACTGTCAGTCGGCATCCGTTTCGGCCGGCACCGAAGAAATACAGGTATTGATCGACGTATCCGGCAGCATGAAACAAAACGATCCGGACAATCTGCGCATTGAGGCTAGCCGTTTGTTGGTCAATTTGTTGCCGGACGGTGCCAAGGCAGCATTTTGGCTATTTGCCGAAAAAACAGCACCGCTGTCCGCGACCGATGCCGTCAGTTCTGCGTGGAAACAGCAGGCCAGCAAAGCGACTGCCAATATTCATTCCCGCGGTTTGTATACGCATATCGAGGATGCGATTCAGACCGTGCTCAGCCAAGGGTTTAGCGGCGGCGGCAAAAAACATCTGATTTTGTTGACCGATGGTTTTGTCGATATTTCCAAAGACATCATGCAAAGCGCGGATTCCCGCGAACGCATTCTCAGCGAATGGATACCCAAGCTGCAGCAGCAAAACATCCAGGTGCAAACCATTGCGCTGTCGGAACAGGCCGATAAGGAGTTATTGGAGAAACTGGCGTTCGAAACCGGCGGCTGGGCGGAAACAGCGCAATCGGCTGAGCAACTGCAGCGGGTGTTTTTAAAAATGGCGCAAAAAGCCGCGCCGAAAGAGACTTTGCCGCTGACCGATAACAAATTTAACGTCGATAGCGGGATTCATGAGTTTTCGGTGCTGGTGTTTAAAAAGCCGCATGCCGCGCCGACCCAGTTGCTGGTACCGGACGGCAAGAAGCTCAGTAAGCAAAATATGGTCGCCAATGTGTCGTGGTTGGAAAGTCAGGCTTACGACCTGATCACCGTAAAACAGCCCATGATTGGCGAATGGCGCTTGATTGCGGAGGTCGATCCCGACAACCAGGTGATGATAGTCACCGATTTAAAGCTGCAGCTCAGCGAAATTCCGAATTTCCTCGGCGAGAATGAAACTTTACAAGTAAAAGCGCATTTTACCGATAAGGATAAACTGATAGCCCGCGCCGATTTTCTGGGCATGCTGACCTTGGAAATTATCCAAGATCAGCAAGCACCCTCGAAAATGCGCGGTTTGACGGCTGAGCCGGGTTTTTATGAGCATAACGTCGAGCATTTGAGCTTGGGTAAACATTTGCTGAAAATCGTGGCCGACGGTAAGACCTTCAAGCGGGAAATTATTCACGAAATCGAAGTGGTTGCCACGCCTATCACGGTCGAGAAGCATGTGGATGCCGTTCAGCGGCAGGTCAGCTTAAAATTGCTACCCGATACCAAGCTGATCGACCCCGCCGGACTGGTGGTCAGCGCCGTAATTAGTCAGGGCGGACAGGCGCCGGAAACCCGCGAATTGGCTGGAAAAGACGGTGTCTGGACCCTGGATTTGGCCAGTTTGCCGCCGGAGACAATTACGCACGTCGCTTTCAATGTGATGGCCAAAGATCTTGAAGGTAAGCTGCTGACGCCGGCGATCAAACCCCTCAGCATTGACGACAGTTGGTTCGCGCCGGCGGAGAAATCCGAGGTGACGGCAGCGCCGGCGGTCACGTCCGAGCAACAAACTGCACCCGATCATGAGCCTGCAGGCGAGCATGCCGGAGAAGCCGAAACGGATCACGAGCAACATCCGCCGCCCGCCGAGCTTAAAACCAACTGGTTATTGGTTGGCGGCATTTTGCTGGCGATCAATGTGTTCTTAACCGTCGGCGGATTTTTTATTCACCGTTACCTGAAAAAAAGCCAAGCCGAAAAGCAGCGGCAGTTACTGGAGAGATTGTCATGAGCCCATTCGATTCCGTGGTGGTGATATTGGCGGGAGAGGCTTTGGCGTTCCTGACGCTATTGGTCATCGTGCTGTTTTTTATTTCGCGAAATCGACGCGGCAAGGAAATGGCGGAAATCGACCAATTTATCACCGAACTTGAGGAGCAGGCGATCGTCAAAAGTCGTTGGCTGGAACAGTTTTTGGAGGAAAGCTGCGGTTTGACGCCTGCAGAAATCGAGCCTTTATTACAGGAGGTAAACGCCTCGGAACGGGCATTGTTCGAGGGCGTGATCCGCTTGTTTTTAAATCGCGAGCTGGTGTTGTTGAATGAAATCGAGCAGCGTGTCGGCCAGCTAACCGAACCGTATCAGAATCTGTTGGCGACTCGCGGAACGGCCGCGCCGGCGCCGGTGGAGCGGGCGAATGAGTCGGGGCAGTCGAATCAATTGGCCGGTATGGAGCGGATTAACCAACAATTGGTGCGGCAGTTGGATAACGCAATGAAAACCATCGATGAAATGTCGGCCGAGTACACGCGGGTATTTAGCGGTAACCAAACCGCGTTGGAGCTGGAGAACAGCAGCAAGAAAATGCTGCAAATTTTTTACGACGCCGAGCGCGGTGTGCGCGAGAGTATTGAGGAGCTGGGCAAATGAGTCAATCGCTGTTGCTCATGTTGTTGGGAGAATTCTCGCTGGTATTGTTAACCGGGCTGATCGTATTGCTTGTCGTTAATCGACGAAACAAACGCCGACGGCTGGCCGGCATCGAAGAATTGTTGGAAGACATCAAGGATCGGCAGCCGCGGCGTGGTGATCGCTTAGCCTTGGCCTTAATCAGTAAACATCGCCTGGACGAGCAGGCGGCGCAGGAGTTGAGCGAAAATCTCATCGCAGCGGAAAAGCAGTTTTTGTATGGGTTTGTGGAACAGCAAATGCAGCAACAGGCGATCGGCGGTTTTTACGAAAATCTGTGCCGTTTGTTGGATAGTTATTTGGACAATATGCCTAAATCGAATGCGCAACCAGCGGAAGGGGAAGCGGATGTTGGAGCGGAAACGGCGGAGGTCTCGCCGGTGGCTGGCGATCAAGCGCCAGAGGCGGCAGCTGCCCCGCTGGAAGAAGGGCCGCCACCGCCGGATTGGGGTGATGTGTTCGATTAACGCGATTGCAAGGAAAGGCTGCTAGATTGCGGTAATTTCAGTGGTGAGCTGGTCGAGTAATTTGATGCCGGTCAGCTTGCTGAAAAAACTGGCGGAGCGTTTGGATATGCTGTCGCCGCCGTCTGTGCCGTGCTGATTTACGCTTTCGAATACCACAACTGAGTACTCGTCTACTGTATAACACAGTTTGCCCAGCGGTTTTTGTTCGCTTGGATCAACGATATCCCTGGGCGATTTCTGTGCGGTATCAACCGCCAGACACCAGCTCTTACCCGTAAGCGGCGGCAACTGCATGGTATGTTTGGTGTCGGACATGTTCAATATCACATGCAGATCCGCCTCGTCTTTCGCCAATGCGGCTAGGGTAAAGGCCAGGATGCGGGTGGCGGGATCGTCCCAGCGCGGCGCTTGATCGATCTCCAGGCCATGCCAGGTTATGTCGGCCATGTCCTTGCCTTCCATTTGCCGGCCGGTCAGAAAGTTCCTGCGCATCAGGGCTGGATGGCGTTTGCGCAACCGTATCATGTGTTGTACAAAATGCAGGACATCGGCGTTGTCCTTGGCCTTGTCCCAGTTTAACCAACTGAGTTCGTTATCCTGACAGTAGCAGTTGTTATTGCCTTGCTGGGAGTGCAGAAATTCGTCGCCCGCCAATAGCATTGGCACGCCGTGGCTGAGCAGCAGAATGGCGAAGGAGTTCTTTACCTTTTTACGGCGCAGCGCGGAGATAGCCGGATCGGGCGTCGGACCTTCCGCGCCGCAGTTATTGCTTAGGTTATTGCTGCAGCCGTCGCGATTGCCTTCGCCGTTGGCGGTGTTGTGTTTCTCGTTATAGCTGAACAGGTCTTTCAGAGTAAAGCCGTCGTGGCAGGTAACGAAGTTAATACCGCTGATAGGTAGCCGGTGTTGGTGCTGGTATAGATCGCTGCTGCCGCAAATGCGGGTAGCCACTTCACTGATAATACCGGTGTCGCCGCGCAGGAAGCGGCGGATCACATCGCGGTAACGGCCATTCCATTCTCCCCAACGATAACCCGGGAAATTGCCGACCTGATACAAGCCGGAGGCGTCCCAGGCTTCGGCGATTAACTTGGTTCTGGCCAGTTGTTCGGAAAGTTCGATGCCCCAGACCAATGGCGGATCTTGCAACACGCTGCCGTCTTCACTGCGCGCCAACGCACTGGCCAAATCGAAGCGAAAGCCGTCTACGTGCATTTCCCGCACCCAGTACTCAAGGCAACTGATGATGAAGTTGGTGACCAGCGGGTGATTAGCGTTGACGGTGTTGCCGCAGCCGGTGTAATCGTGAAACACCCGCTTGTCTTGTTTGTCCGTCAAATAAAAGCTGTTGCCGGTTATGCCTTTAAAATTGATGACCGGGCCGTCGGCGCCGGCTTCTGAGGTGTGATTGAACACCACGTCCATGATCACACCGATACCGGCCTTATGAAGTGCCTTGACCAGATCGCGGAATTCACGGATATGTGTGCCGTGCTCCGGCGTCACGCAATAGCCGGGGTGCGGGCTAAAGAAGCTGTGGGTGCTATAGCCCCAGTAATTTTTCAGGCCTAGATCCGATGTATGCGGCGGCACGTCTTGTTCGTCGAAGGCCATGATCGGCAATAGTTCGACATGGGTGATGCCTAATTTTTTCAAATAAGGGATTTTTTCGATCAGGCCGATAAAGGTACCGGGATGCTTAACCTTGGCCGAGGGGTGGCGGGTAAAGCCGCCGACGTGCAATTCGTAAATAATGGCTTTTTCGCTACGGATTGCCAGCGGTGTGTCGCCTTCCCAGTCGTAACGGTCGTCGACGACTACCGCGCGCATCGCAAACTGGCTGTTATCGCCGGGCAGGCAGGCGGCGGAACGTTTCCATAGCTTATCGCTGATAGCCCGAGCCCAGGGGTCCAGCAACAGTTTTTCCCGATCGAAGCGCAAGCCAGATTCTCGGGTATTGTCCGGGCCATCAATGCGCCAGGCGTACCAAATGCCGACCGGCAGTTCTTCCACAAACACATGCCAGGAGAAAAAGGTGTGGTGCTTCTCTTTCTGTAAGGTTATGACTTGTAAGGGTTTGTCGCTGTCTGCCTCGGAAAATAACAATAGTTCGACATTGGTGGCGTGACGGCTGGAGATGGAAAAATTGACGCCGCCCTCGCTTACCTTGGCGCCGTGCGGATAGGGACTCCCTGACTTTAAACTATATGGTTTGTGCATGCCCTTGACCGAGAAACTGTGAATTAGCGCTGATTTTACTGCATATGGGGGCTGCAGGCCTACGCCTTGCGTAAATAATCGACAACGGTTAGAGTCTACAAGGCCTGGCCGCGATTGCGGAATGCTGCGGAATATCCGTCGTAGACAGGAAAAACTTAAGTCACCCGACCCGTTAACGTTGCCAATGGCCTTTTCCTCCTCACAGTCTCAAGCCCGCAATCCGCTTTCGGCAGAGGAAATGCGGGCTATCAGCCTGGAGATTAGCCGCGGCTTTGCGCCGCGCCGTTTTAGAGCCGGCGCGGCGCGGCAGGCGAGTACCGGTTTTTCGCCGCAGGAACTGTTAAGTATCAGTCAGCAGATCAGTCGCGAGTTTGCCCCCCGGACCAAAGTTGCCGTCAGCGTTGCTACGGCCAAGTTGGTGGCCTTGCCGATCGATCCGGAACATTTGCATGTGTATTGGCAGCTCGACGAAGCGCAACCGCCGCCAGTTTCCGCCCCCTCTAGCGTGGTGGAGCCGGTTGAGAACCCGCAGCCATTGACCTTAAGGGTTTACAGTCAACCGGAAGCGAACGAAGCGGTATCCGCGCCGGCCGAGACCATTCGTACTTGGTTCGACGTGCCGGTCGCTGCAGAACGCAGTCAGCAGCAGATTACGTTACCGGGCGGCCACGCCTGCATGGCCGGTATTTACCAAGTGGCGATAGGCCGGCTAAACCAACAGCGGGAATTCAAAGCGTTGGCCTATTCCAATACTGCCGAGACAGCGCCGCAAATTTCGGCCGTTACGGAAAGGCTGTCGCCGACGATGGCGCAGTTTATAATACCGCCGTCCCAAGCGTCTTCGGCGCTTGTCGTAACCGCGTCCGGCCAAAATAAATAATTTCCTGATGAACAAAGGCTATCTCAGCATCGTTCTGCATGCCCATCTGCCCTATGTGCATCACCCCGAACACGACAGTTTTTTTGAGGAGAACTGGCTGTTCGAAGCGATTACCGAATGCTATTTGCCGTTGTTGGCGATGCTGGAGCGCCTGCATTACGATCAGGTGCCGTATCGGCTGACATTGTCTTTGTCGCCGACGCTGATGACGATGTTGCGCGACCCGTTGCTGCAAAACCGCTATCTGCATTATCTGCAAGGCAGGCTGGAATTGGCGGAGCGGGAGTTGGAGCGCACGCGCCGGCTGCCACAGTTTGAGCCACTGGCCCAATTGTATATGCAGTTGTTTCAGGATGCCTTACATCGCTATCAGCAACGCTATCAGTGCGATCTATTGACTGCGTTTCAACGGTATCAAAGCGCCGGTTCTCTGGAGTTGATTACCACAGCCGCCACGCACGGATTTTTACCCTTGTTGAATGTCAGTCCGGTGTCGGTGCGCAATCAAATCGGAGTAGGCATTGCCAGCTTCAAGAGCCAATTCGGCTTTGCGCCCAGCGGGTTCTGGTTGCCGGAATGCGGATACTACCCGGGCTTGGAACAAGTATTAAAAGCCGAAGGCGTCGACTATTTTTTCGTCGATACGCATGCCGTTCTGGATGCCGATCAGCCGCCGCATCACGGCGTATATGCGCCGCTGGATTGCGGAAACGGCGTGGCTGCTTTCGGCCGCGACCCGGCCTCGTCGCGGCAGGTCTGGAGTGCGGAGGAAGGCTATCCGGGCGACGGCGATTATCGCGAGTATTACCGCGACATCGGTTTCGACTTGCCCTTGGAATATATCGCGCCCTATATCCTGGACGGCGAAACCCGCATCAACACCGGCATCAAGTACTACCGCATTACCGGCGCCAAGCAACCTAAGCAGGTTTACCAGCCGGAACTCGCCAAGCTCAAGGCGCGCCGACATGCCGAGGATTTTATCTTGCGCCGGCAACAGCAAATCGATGTGCTAGTTGCGGAAATGCAGCAAGCGCCGGTTATCGTCGCACCTTACGATGCTGAACTATTCGGACATTGGTGGTTCGAAGGACCTTTATGGCTGGAGCAAGTGTTGCGTTTGGCGGCGAGTACCGAAAACGGTATCCAGACCGTCAGTTGCGGCGATTATTTGCAATTGCCTTTACAGCATGTGCGGGCCTTGCCGGCGGCCTCCAGTTGGGGCGAGCACGGTTATTCCAGTTACTGGTTAAACGAAAGCAACGATTGGATCTATCCCTTATTGCATAAGGCTGCAGCTGAAATGGAAAAACTGGCCGGCGATTTGCGCGGCTTCAGCGTCAGCGCCTTGCAGAAAAGGGCTTTGAATCAAGCGGCTAGATCGTTATTGCTGGCGCAGTCTTCCGACTGGCCGTTTATTATGAAAGCAGGCACGACCATAGACTATGCCCGCAAGCGTATTACCGACCATTTGGCCCGTTTCAATTATCTGCACGACGCGATCCGGAAAAATCGCATTGATGAACGCTATTTGACAGCGTTGGAAATCATGGACGATATTTTTCCGGACATTGATTTTCGCGCTTATGCCGCCTAGACCGTTCGCACTGTTCGGCACGCCGTCCAGACCTAACTCCGGGGGGAGCTATGGAAAACATCCAGTTGTTATATGTCGCCAATAAGGTGACCGGCAAAGCCGCCGCTTGCCAGCAGTCCCTGCTGTTTTTAATGCGGGTCGCGGACCTGGATTATCACAAGCAGGTGGAGGTGGTCTGGGCAGGGGAAGATGGCGTCTGGCAGTATTTGCCGGCGGTGTTCAAGCGCAAGGTGGATGGCGGGCTGGAAGATTGGCAGGCAGAGATCGTCTTTCCGCCGCAAGCGCATGCTGAAATACCCGGCGATATTCGTTTTGCGTTGCGTTTGCAAACCGCTGGCGGCGAATATTGGGACAATAACGAAGGCAGCGATTATTTTAGCGGTGCCGGTAGCGGCGGCAGATTGACTAGTACCGCGCAGGTGCTGCAGTTGACACACGCCGAGCGGCTCCAGGACGGGCAACATTCCCTGCCGATCAAACTCGCGGTCGATGTCGGATTGGCGATTGAAAAAGTCACGATACATTGGACTGTCGATAACTGGCAACATAGCCACACGACTACTTGCCGGCAACAATCCCTGAAAAAATCAGCCACTAAAGCCGGCTATGCCGGTCTGCACGTCGCTCAGCTATGGGGTGGACGGATCAAGGTGGCCGATGCGTTTCGCGTGCAATACAGTATCTGCTGCGAAAGCAGCGAGCAGACGCTGTGGGACAACAATGCCGGCCGAAATTATGATCTAAGCCGCACGCCGCTGCGTTTGCTGATTTTGAATCTGCATTGTTACCAGGAGGACGAGCAAGACCGGAAGTTCTGGCAAATCGCCAAAGCCATCGACGAACTGGAAGCCGATGTGGTCTGCCTGCAGGAAGTGGCGGAGTACTGGAATAACGGTCACGGCGATTGGCCGTCGAATTCGGCGAATATCATTAACAAACGCTTGGCCAAACCGTTTTACCTGTACAGTGACTGGTCGCACCTGGGGTTTGATAAATTCCGCGAAGGGGTTGCCATCCTCAGCCGCTATCCGTTGGCTGAGCAAGAAGCGCGTTACGTCTCGGAAAGCCGCGACGTTTACAGTATCCATTCCCGAAAAGTAGTCGCGGCGCGCATCAAGGTGCCCTATATCGGCGTCATCGATGTCTTCTCTGCGCATTTAAGTTGGTGGGAAGACGGCTTTCAGCAGCAATTTCAGCGGCTCTCGGCCTGGGCCGACAGTAAGCGCGATGCCGAGGTCGATGCCACTTTGTTGTGTGGCGATTTTAATGTCGCCGCCGGTTCGACCGGTTACCAATTGGTCGTAAGCAGCCATCAGTATGAAGACCAATATCTGGCGGCCAACGCTCCGGCCTTGTTTCAACAAATTTTTCGGGTGAACGATCCGCATTGGCGGGATTATCTGGCCGACGACTATCGGATCGATTACATTTTCATGGAGCGGGATAGTGGGCTGCGAGTCAGTTTGGCCAGGACCGTGTTCACCGCTCAGGATTACGGACCCGTGTCCGATCATTGCGGCTACCTGATGACGTTTGAGCCGCTATAGACTGAATCGCCTCGGCGATTTTACGATTGAATTTAAGCTTGTTTGACTAGGCAGCACCATATGCAAGTAGCAGAACACTATGCCAAACCGGTATTTGGCAAACTCGGCGGTTATTTTCAACGCGGCAACGATTTCCGGGAAACCTTCGACGTCCGTTGGGGCAAGATAGATTTCGACATGTCGCACGGCATTGCCGCCAATTTGAAAGTGGTACTGAAGGTGTATCGGGAGTCGATTTGCGAAACCTATATCGTCGACACCGATGCTTACGACGTGGAATGGGATAAGCACAAGCGCTCGACGCGCGATTTTTACGTGATGCCGAATTCCGGGCAGTTCGGCAAGATCAGCTGCATCAAATTTTCCTTTATCGTGCATTTGGGCGAGCATTCGATTGCCTCGCGCCACGATTATATTTTCATGGACGGCGACCAGTTGCGCGATAACCACCCGCAGCAACGCCATATTAACGAGCATTGGGCCACGCCTAACCATTTCCGTAGTTACGAACTGGACCCCGGCCAGTTGCAGAGCGATGTGGATTGGTACAACCATCATTTCGATTCCTTGCAACTCACGCCTAAGTTCACTAAGGGTCAGCAGTTTCATCCCTATCACCCCAAACGCTTTATTCACGATCATATCGACAAGGTAATCGCGGCCAAGCACAGTCAACCCGACCGCTTATGCACCATTAAAGTCAGCGTGGATTGCATAGACGACGGCGATTTTATCAACCACTTGATTCACGCCAGCCAGCAGGGCGTTTGGGTGCAATGCATCGTCGATTGGCGGAAGATGACGCTGACCAATAGCCAGAATTATGCGCGCCTGAAACGCTCCGGCATCGAACTGATCGGGGTGTTTTGCACACCCAAACACCACTTGATCGAAGTGGAACCGGACATGCACACCAAGTTCGTGATCTTCAACGATGACGACTGCATTATCGGTTCGTTCAACATCACCTTCGATCGTTGGTGGGCCAATTGGGAATCGGGGATGAGTTTTCATTCCAAGGGCGTCTGCCGCTTGCTGGATAATATTTTTCAGAGTCAGCGCGGCGGGGTAATCCAAAGGTATGGCGTCGATCCGCTAAGTCCGTTCAATTTGCTGTACACCTTCGGCCGGCAAACCATGGCTAACGGCCGCCCGTATCGCCCGCACCACGCGATATTGGCCGAAATTCATCGCGCCCGCCGTTCCTTGAAGTTGTGTCTGTTTTTGATCGGCGACTTGTTGGGCGATCATCACGACAGCGTGGTCAGTGCTTTGATTCAGGCCCGCGACCGTGGCGTGGATGTGCAATTGCTGTTCAACGGCCATCTGGCGCGGCAAGGCAAAATCGGCGTCGAGCGCAGCATGGCCGATGAACTGGCACGGCCCCTATTGCCGGCCGTACAACGTTTGCGCGATGCCGGAGTGCGCGTGGGATTGGTGTATGGACAGGACGATTTGCCGGTGCCGTATTCGCCTATTCACAGCAAATATTGCGTGATCGACGATTACATCGTCATCGACGGCAGTTTCAACTGGTACAACACCTCGGTGTTCTCCCACGACTTGATCGTCGTCGCCGCCAACCGCGATGTGGCGCAGCCGTATTTGTACGAGTTTGGCCAGATTCAGCGCTTGTTTAGGGTGTTTTATTGATGATGGCAGCTATTCCTCTCGAGCTAATTTGTGGGTGCTTTGCTTCGAGCCGGCGCTTAAATAGCGATATTTGAGCTTATGGCCAAAAAGCAAAAATCCGCCTACGTCTGTACCGAATGCGGCGCCGATTATCCCGGCTGGTCGGGACAATGCAATCAATGCGGGGCTTGGAACAGCATCAAGGAAGTGAAGCTGGGTAGCGGTAAAACCGCGCGCGATAATTCCGGTTATGCCGGCAGCCGTAGCGAAGTGCGTTTGCTGTCCGAAGTGAATCTGGCGCAAGCCGAGCGTATTTCGACCGGTCTGGCGGAGTTCGACCGGGTATTGGGCGGCGGCATCGTCACTGGCAGCGTGGTGTTAATCGGCGGCGCACCGGGTGCCGGTAAGAGTACTATTCTGCTGCAAGCCGTCGCGCATATTGCCCACCAAATGCCGGTGCTCTATGTCTCCGGTGAAGAGTCGTTGCAACAGATCGCCGAGCGCGCTCACCGCCTGCAATTGAATACCGCCGGCATCAAGATGCTGGCCGAAACTTCGGTGCAGCAGATTTGCCAGATACTCGATGAAGAGCAGCCCAAGGTGGTGATCATCGATTCGATTCAGGTGATGTACACCGCCGACTCCGATTCAGCGCCGGGTTCGGTATCACAGGTGCGCGAGTCTGCCAGCTATCTGACGCAATACGCCAAACGCACCGGCGTGTCGTTTTTCATGGTCGGCCACGTTACCAAGGATCAATCGTTGGCCGGGCCGATGACCTTAAGCCATATCGTCGATGCCCAGGTGGTGTTGTCGAGCACCGACGATTCGCGCTTTAGAGTATTGCGCGCCGACAAGAACCGTTTCGGCAGCGTCGGCGAACTGGGCTTTTTTGCGATGGAAAGCAGCGGATTGAAGGAAGTGAAAAACCCCTCTGCGATGTTTTTGTCCCGCGCGGAAAAGCCCTCGCCCGGCAGCGTGGTGACGGTGCTATGGGAGGGCACTCGGCCCTTACTAGTAGAAATTCAAGCCCTGGTTACCGAAAGCCAGTACGGCAATCCGCGCCGTTTGGCGGTGGGTTTGGATCAAAACCGGCTGGCGATGCTACTGGCTGTATTGTCGCGCCACGGTGGCATCTTTACCGGTAACGACGAGATTTACGCCAACGTGGTTGGTGGCATCAAGGTGACGGAAACCAGTAGTGATTTGGCGATCATGATTGGCGTGGTGTCCAGCCTGCGCGATCGCATCATTCCTTACGATACGGTTTTCTTCGGCGAGGTGGGTTTGAATGGCGAGATTCGCCCGGTTGCCAACGGTCATGCTCGCCTTAACGAAGCGGCCAAGCACGGTTTCAAACGGGCGATTATTCCGAAAAGTAATAAACCCAAGGATGCGGTGAAGAACTTGCAAATCCATGCGGTCAGCAATATTCAGGAAGCGTTGGCGGTGTTGGCGGATTTGTGACCTTGCACTGTTGCGGAATGCAGGGTTTGGGGTGTTTTTAAGCTTCATTCGCAAAACCGGCATGGGTGCTTGTCTCGCGTCAAGAATCTGACTGTGAATTCTCAGGGGCGGCAATAAATTGAATTTCTGGGTTTGAGTTTGCCGCTCATGGACAAGCTGATTTTTATAATGCATTGAAATATAAATATAAAAAATTTATGGCATGAAAGGTGAATGAATGGTGTTGGCGGCAATAATGCCTAAATCATCAAAGATTCATCGGGAGAACGGTCATGCCATCATCAATGGTTATAAACACAAACATCGCGTCATTGAACAGCCAGAAGTATCTGAGCAGGACTAACGATAGCCTGCAAACGTCCATGGAAAGATTGTCGTCAGGTATGCGCGTCAATAGTGCGAAAGACGACGCGGCGGGCTTAGCGATTGCCGACCGTATGACGTCGCAAATTCGCGGTATGACGGTTGCGATGCGTAATGCCAACGACGGCATATCCATGGCGCAGACCGCAGAGGCAGGCATGGGTACCCTAACGGAAACTTTGCAAAGGATGCGCGACTTGGCGATTCAGGCGGCAAACCGTGCGGCGGTGAGTGATAGCGATAGGCAAAAGTTGCAAACCGAGTTTAAGCAACTTGGGAACGAGTTACAGCGGATTATTACCAATACCGAATTTAACGGTAAGAAGATTCTTAACGGTTCCTTGCAAGGCGCAAATTTTCAAATCGGCGCCAATACCGCATCGGACAATCAGATTTCGGTTACAGTTTCCAATTTGATCAGTATGTCGGGCATTAATGAGTTGTTCGGCACTAATCGTTCCATCGGTAGCGATGCGGGTTCCGCTTTCGTCCGCTCCGCGATTGATGCAATCGACACTGCCATTGGAAAGATCGATATTTTCCGCTCCAACTTAGGTGCAATCCAAAATCGTTTCACCACGACGATTGCTAATCTACAATCATCCGTTGAGAATCAAAGCGCCGCTCGTTCGCGGATTATGGATGCCGATTTTGCCTCTGAAACGTCGAATTTGACACGCAGTCAAATTCTGCAACAGGCAGGTACGGCAATGTTGGCGCAGGCGAATCAAGTCTCGCAAGGGGTCTTGAAACTATTGCAATAAGCTCAGACCAATAAAAGTGACATATGACAGATCCGATAAGTTTGGTAGACGGGCAATTGCTTGGTCCATTAACGATTAATTCGTTTGGGGACAGTTATTTCTTCAATCTGAATCGCCACGCGTTTGACAAAGTCAGCGCAGGGGCGTTGTTCGATACCAAATTCGGCGAAATTCTGTTCAAGGAAGATGAACTGAATATTGTCGTGGGTACGGACTCGGGTATGCTGCTGCGGTATATCCAGAGTAGGCCGTTGCCAAAAGGTACGCGTTATATCTTTATCGAACCCGATTCGGTGTTGCTGGCGTTAAAAGCCTACGATCTATTGGGCGAGTTGGACGAGCGCATCGTATGCGTCAACCCGGATGATTGGCCTAGGGCGCTACAGAATTTTAAAGTTGCGGATTATTTCTATATTGACGCGGTTAAGTCGGTCAATGCCTTTTGCGCGGAAGACGACTTTATCAATGAATATGCCGAATTGAGTTGGCATATTACCGAGGTGCTGTCCCAATTAAATTGGCGTTATAGCGCCGAGTTAGGGACTGAGGCGTTTATGTCTCGCCAAATTCATAATGTTGCCGATAACCGAATGCCGGCAAAATTGTTGGCAAAAGCGTTTTCCGGCAGAACAGTGGCAATTCTTGCCGGCGGTCCGTCATTGGATCAGGCATTGCCCTGGATAAAACAACACCGGCAACAATTGGCCGTATTTGCCGTTTCCCGCATTTCCAGGCAACTGTTGGCGGCCGGTATCGAGCCCGATTTTGTGTTTTCTGTTGATCCGACCGAGCTCAGTTTCGATATTAGCAAGGAAATGCTCAGTTTCAGCGATAAGACGATTTTTGTCTGTTCGCACCATGCCGTGCCCACCTTGGTCAGTCAGTGGACGGGCACCTTGTTGTATTTAGGTTCTCGACTGCCTTGGCAATCGGATTTGAACGTAAAAAATCTCAGCAGCGCGGGCCCTACGGTTACCAATACCGCTTTAAACGTTGCCTACGAATTTGGATTCAGCCGGATGATTTTGATCGGCGTGGATCTGTGTTTTACCCGAGAAGGCTTTACTCACGCCAAGGGTAGCGACGAACAATTGGCGGGGCCGCGATTTAATCTGACCTCATTACAAGTGGAAACCAACGCGGGCTTTATGGCGCCGACCAGTTGCGATTTTGCTCAGGCAATCCAGTCTTTGGCCCGGCAGGCGCAATTATTGAACAACGCAGGTTGCCGGTTGATCAATGTGGCCGAGGGTGCGGCCAAAATAAAAGATATTGAATATCAGCCGCTGTCGGCGCTTCAGCTTGATAGTGATGTGTTTGATATTGCGGCGGAGGCGGCGGAGAAGCTGAACTCGGCTAAAGATCAATTTCAAAATCTCGATAAGGTAGCCGACGAACTTAGGCGGGCGCAGTATCAGGTTAGAGCGATAGCAAAATTATCGGCAAATGCTCGTCAAATTAATGACGCGATGTATAACACGGAAGGCGCTATCGTCAGTTTTTACGACAAGAAAAAACTGGACCAAATCGAGAAAAAATTTAAACGCGAACATCGGCAATTCAGCAAGTTGGTCAAGAAGTTTGGTATTCGCAGTTTAATTAAATTGGCGAAGCCTTTTGAGGATGAGGATTGGAGCGCGGAAGAGGCTAGACAGCTTGGCAACGTTTATTACAACGCCTACGCGGAAGGCGCTAACAAGTTGTTGGGATTGATCGATGCAGCTATAGAGCGTGTTAATGCTCGGCGCCGGGAAGCGGATGCGCGGCCGGATTTTCCTGTATTGGTGGAGCAAGCGCAGAAAGACAGGGGCTATGGGCGCGTCAGGCTATGGCGTAAACGTTTTTCATCGGAATTGCTGTCGCCGGATGTGGGGAGGCAGTTCGATGACTTGGACGCGCGGTTTGCGGCTGTCATTTCCGATCGCAATACGCGGCATATGGCTCGAGCCAAGGATCTTAGTAACTTGGCGGCAGTTAAAAAGCGGGCGGGTTTATTATTTAAACATAATAAAACCGCCGAATTGGCCGATTTACGTTCCGCCTTAGTCAAGCATGAGCAACAGGAGGCGGCAATTTCTTACCGCTTTTTGGTTGAGGGGTATTTGGCTGAATTGGATAAGCAGTTCGATGCCGCACTTGACGCCTATCAACAGATCGTTGATATCGGTGACGGTTTGTTGGAAGAAGCATTGGCTAGAATCGCATCGATAGGCGTGGAGCGCGACGATGCGCAGACCGCTAAGCTGGCTTTGGAATGCTTATCGCAGCTCAATCCGGTCTATTTGCCGTTATTTGCCGAGGCTCAACGTTTACACGGTGACATGGTGTCGGCGATAGATTCATACGCCGCTTATATTGGCCAATTTCCGCGAGATATTTTAGTGCAAATGAAGTTGGCGGCCCTATACGGGGAGTGCGAAATATATGAAGGTGCCGAAATGATGTTGGATTACATTTTGCAGCAAAGACCCGATTATGAAGCCGCGATTGTTATGAGGCGGCATCTTTCAGAAATGAAGGATGTGGGTAGCGCTTTGAAGAACTCATCGTGAAATTGACCTGAAATTTATCAACGCAGCCAAGTTAAAGGCGGAAGCATGGTTTGATGCAAAAAGGGTGAGAGTGTTTGGATCAGATTTTTTTTAAAATCAATTCCAGAACCAATTTACTACCGAAGTAGGCTAAAAGTAGCGACGTAAATCCAATTAATGTCCACTGAATGGCGCTTTGCCCGCGCCAGCCGTAACGTATTCGACCGAATAGCAGCGCGGAAAAAATTATCCAAGCTAAAATCGACAGCACAGTTTTGTGCACCAGATGTTGCGCAAACAAATCCTCGATGAAAAAGAAGCCGCTAACTAAGGACGCCGTCAAAAACAGTAATCCCGTTGCAATCATCTGAAATAGCAAAGACTCCATGGCTTGCAAAGGTGGTAGAGCCAGCATAAAGCGTTTAGGATGGTGATGGCGCAATTGTTGATCTTGGATGGCCAATAAAATAGCTTGTAAGGCGGCGATATTGAGCAGGCTGAATGCCAAAATCGAGGTCAGGATATGGGTGCTCATCTGCCAATTGTGGTTGATCAGTGGATGTGGCTTGGTTGGGTAAATAATATCTAATGCCAACATTGCCGCCGCGACCGGAAAAATCAATACGCCCAGTTTTGCCACCGGTTTGTCCAGGGCCGCGAACAGCAATAACAAGCTAATGACTAACGCAGCCAGCGCTGCGGTACTGAAAAAACTGAAATTAAATCCCTCATGGTTTTGAATGTTCAACACGGTATAGGCGCTATGCAGGCCCGCGCCCAGCCAAGCGAGCTGTATTGAATTGCGATGTTGTCTGGCGCCGAAGATTTCTTTGACGATCAGCAATGTGGCGATTGTATAGCTCAATATCGAAAATATACCGACGGGTGTGGTGTACATGGCGATGGCTAGGGAATAATCAAAAGGTGTTGGGATACGGTTATGTTAAACTAAGCGCCCCAATTGTTGTAATCCGTTTGTGTTGGCAGACATTCGCCGGAACCCTAGAAAAATAAAGACGCAGATATGTTTGATAATTTATCCGATCGCCTGAGTGGCACACTAAAAAAAATTAAAGGCCAGGGCCGTCTGACCGAGAGCAATATCCAGGACACCATGCGCGAAGTGCGAATGGCTTTGCTGGAAGCCGATGTTGCCTTGCCGGTGGTCACCGATTTTATTGAACAAGTGACTCAGAGAGCTCTGGGGCAGGAAGTTCAAACCAGTTTGACTCCCGGGCAGGCGCTAATCAAGGTGGTGCAATCGGAATTGGTTAAAGTGATGGGGTCAGCCAACGAAGAGCTGAATCTACGCACCAATCCGCCCGCGATCGTATTGATGGCCGGCCTACAGGGGGCCGGTAAAACCACTACGGTGGCAAAATTAGGCCGTCATCTGAAAGAGAAGAAAAAGAAAAAGGTGGGCGTGGTGAGTGTCGACGTTTACCGTCCTGCTGCGATTAAGCAATTGGAGACTTTGGCGGCCGATGTTGGTTTGAAGTTTTTCGAAAGCGATGTCAGCGAAAATCCGATTGATATCGTTAACAGGGCTATCGATGCCGCAAAACGTCAGTTTCTGGATGTGGTGATCGTCGATACCGCCGGTCGTTTGCATGTCGATGACGAAATGATGGCGGAGATCAAGGCTTTGCATGCCGCGATCAAGCCGATCGAGACCTTGTTCGTGGTGGATAGCATGACAGGTCAGGATGCTGCGAATACCGCCAAGGCGTTTCACGATGCCTTGCCGCTCACCGGCGTGATTTTGACCAAGGCCGACGGCGATGCGCGTGGCGGCGCGGCGCTGTCCATTCGGCATATCACTGGTAAGCCGATTAAATTCATTGGTGTCGGCGAAAAAACCGATGCTTTGGAGCCTTTCTATCCTGATCGGCTGGCCTCGCGTATCTTGGGTATGGGCGATATGTTGTCGCTGATCGAGGATATCGAACAAAAAGTCGACAAGAAAAAAGCCGAGCAATTGGCCAAAAAGCTGCAGAAAGGCAAAAGCTTCGATTTGAACGATCTGAAAGAACAGTTGGAACAAATGCAGAATATGGGTGGACTTGGCGCGATGATGGACAAGCTGCCGGGTATGGGCGGCGTGCCTAAGGATATTAAGGATAAAGTCAACGACAAGGATCTGGCGCATCAGATAGCGGTTATTAACTCGATGACCAAGCAAGAGCGGCGATTTCCTGATTTGATCAAAGGTGGTCGTAAGCAGCGGATTGCCGATGGTTGCGGTCTGGATTTGCAGGCTGTAAACCGCGTGTTGAAGCAACATCAAATGATGGAAAAGATGATGAAAAAATTCAGCAAGGGCAATATTGCCAATATGATGCGCGGCTTGAAGAGCAATATGCGCGGCATGAGAATGTGATTGTCGTAATTTGTCCTTCACTTATTATGAAAATCGCGTAGAATAGTTTGATTAAGTTTTTTGATTCAATGTTTTTTAAGGTATCCAAATGGTAAGCATTCGTTTGTCCAGAGGCGGCGCTAAGAATCGTCCTTTCTATCATGTTGTTGTTACCGACAGCAGAAGCAGTCGCGATGGTCGTTACATCGAGCGCGTAGGTTTCTTTAATCCTTTGGCTCGCGGTGGTGAGCAAAGATTGGTTTTGGATAGCGAGCGCGTCCAATACTGGAAAGCCAACGGCGCCCAACCAACCGACCGCGTCGCTAGATTGATTAAAGACGCCGATAAAGCAGTCGCTTAATTTAGCTTTGCCAGTAGGGGATTTTTTGAACGTCGGCCAAGTGTCCGGCGTTTTTGGTGTAAAAGGATGGGTAAAAGTTTATTCTTTCACCGATCCCCGCGAAAACATATTGCAGTACTCCCCTTGGTTTTTGCAGAAGAACAATCAGCTTCGGGAAATTAAACTGCTTGTTGGTCGTCGGCAAGGTAGTTTGGTTGTTGCGGAGTTAGACGGTGTTGGCGACAGGGATCTAGCGGCGGAATTAATCGGTGCGGACATTCTGATACGCAAGCAACAACTGCCCAAAGCGAGTGATGGCGAGTATTACTGGGCTGACCTGATCGGCCTTGAAGTACGCAATCAAGAAGGTTGTAAATTAGGCAAAGTTGGTCATTTGTTGGAAACCGGCGCTAACGATGTTCTGGTCGTAGTCGATGGCGAATTAGAGCGTCTGATTCCGTTTTTGCAGCAGAGTACTATATTAAAAATCGATCTTGACGATGGCTTGATTATTGTCGATTGGGATCCTGACTTTTAGCCTCAGGCATGCGTTTCGATGTTATCAGTCTCTTCCCTGATATGGTATCCAATGCTGCTAGTTATGGAGTAACTGGTAGAGCAATCGAACGCGGCTTGGTTGGTTTATCCGTTTGGAATCCTCGCGATTACACGCATGATAAACACCGGACTGTCGATGATAGGCCTTATGGCGGCGGTCCGGGTATGGTGATGAAATGTCAGCCTTTGCTCGATGCAGTAAATGCAGCTAAACAGCATAATCTCTCTGCTAACAGTAGAGTGGTTTGTCTGAGCCCTCAGGGGCGGTTGATTAGTCAGGATTTGTTGCAGGAAGCCAGTCGCTATGATCAATTGATCCTCGTGGCAGGCCGTTACGAGGGAATAGACGAGCGGTTTATTCAGTATGGTTGCGATGAGGAATGGTCGCTGGGCGATTATGTCATTAGCGGCGGCGAGCTCGCAGCTTTGATCGTGATTGACGCTGTTTCGCGGTTAATCCCTGGTGTGCTCGGCGACGAGGAGTCCGCTAAACAAGATTCGCATGCTGATGGGTTGTTGGATTGTCCGCATTTTACGCGGCCCGAACATAGCGATTTTGGCGATGTCCCGGATGTGCTGCTAGGTGGAAATCATGCCGAGATCAGAAGATGGCGCATGAAACAAGCATTGGGGCGAACGTGGTTGAGACGGCCCGATTTGCTGGAAAAGATAACATTAAGCGCAGAGCAGGATGCTTTGTTGAAAGAATTTAGAACTGAAGTTGTTTAATAGGGTGTGGTTATGAGTAAAATTATTGAAGAATTGGAAGCTGAACAGCTGAAAAAAGATGTGCCGGAATTCGGACCGGGCGACACTGTCGTGGTACAGGTTAGAGTAACTGAAGGCACACGGGAAAGATTACAGGCTTTTGAAGGCATCGTGATTGCTAAACGTAATCGCGGTTTGAATTCAGCATTTACCGTCAGAAAAATTTCGCATGGTGTTGGCGTTGAACGTGTTTTCCAAACTCACAGCCCGTCGGTTGGTAGCATCGAAGTAAAGCGTCGCGGTGACGTTCGTCGCGCTAAACTTTACTATCTGCGCGATTTGGCTGGTAAAGCCGCACGTATTAAAGAAAAACTTTCTTAATACGCTGCAATCTGGTTCGTTTATATCGAATCAGTTAATTAGAAAAGGCGGCCTGCTTAGCTGCCTTTTTTTTTGCCGACAGCAAGAGAATAGTCATGCCTTTACATGTCGTTTGGCAAGCTGTTGCGGATGGGGATGAGTCGTTGCTCTCCGTGCCAATACTCGATGCGGAATTGAGATTAACCATGGTTGGTGAAATCATTACGGATGCCTCTTGGCATGTTGGAGGCGAGTTAACCAAGGCTTTGTCACCGCAGGCTGTCAGAGTACAAAGTTATCTGTTAAATCCCCGGCAAACCGAGCTGTATGTTACCTTGCTAAGTCAGGGTAGCGCTCACGGCAATGCCGTTTGGAACGCGTTATTGGCGATTCCCGTCGGACAAGTAGAAACATATTCAGGATTGGCTGAGAAGTTGAGTTCGGGGCCTAGGGCAATAGCCGGAGCTTGCCGCAATAACCCCTATGCGGGGATTATTCCCTGTCACCGTGTGGTGGCCAAAAATGGCATCGGCGGTTTTATGGGGCATGTTGATGGCGAGTTTGTCGCGCTTAAGCACCGTTTACTTGAATACGAACGTGGTCTGGGATTGGCTGGCGAATGAATTCGGCTCAGACCATAGAGTCTTTCTTAAACGCATTGTGGCTGGAATTCGGCTTAAGCGACAATACGCTATCGGCTTACGGCAGCGACCTCAAATTGTTTGCGAAGTGGTTGAAGGATAAGGATATAACGTCTGTTGACGAAACTACGATCAAGAGCTTTTTGGCTGTCCGCCAGCAACAAGGCATAACAAGCCGCTCCTCGGCCAGAATAGTATCGTGTTTGCGGCGCTTTTACGGTTATTTGCTGCGCGAGGGTGAAATTAGCGTCGATCCCACCCAATTGATAGATGCGCCGCAGCTTGGTCGCACGTTGCCAGATTCATTATCGGAAACCGATGTCGAGTTATTGTTAAACGCACCGGAAATCACCGATAAATTAGGCTTCAGAGATAGGACGATGCTCGAAATGCTTTACGCTACCGGGTTGCGGGTATCCGAGTTAGTCGAACTTAAGTTCGGGCAGATCAATTTTCGGCAAGGCTGTGTACGTATCGTCGGCAAAGGCGACAAGGAGCGTCTGGTGCCGGTTGGCGCAGAAGCCATGGACTGGGCCGAACGTTATTTGCAAGGCATCAGGCAAGCAATTTTGGGAAACAGGCAAAGCGATTACTTATTTGTCACTTCTCGAGGCAGCTGTATGACTAGGCAGGCTTTTTGGCATATCATCAAGCGTTACGCGCAATTGGCCGGTATCGATAAACATCTGTCGCCGCATACGTTGAGGCATGCTTTTGCCACGCATTTGCTCAACCATGGCGCCGATCTTCGCGTTGTACAGCTTTTGCTCGGCCACTCCGATTTATCAACTACCCAGATTTATACGCATATCGCCCAACAGCGGCTGAAAGCATTACATACCCAACATCATCCACGAGGCTAAGCATGACCGCACTGATTCATCCAACCGCATTTATCGAAACCGGGGCAATATTGGGCGAAAATGTCAGCGTCGGGCCGTTTGCGGTGATAGAGTCGGGCGCCGCGATCGGCGCCAACAGCCAAATTGGTGCGCATGCGGTGATACACGGCCGCGTCAAAATGGGCGCTGGTAATGTTTTGCATCCGCATGCCGTGCTCGGCGGTTTGCCTCAGGACTTGGGGTTCCAGGCTCAGACTGAAACATGGCTTGAAATTGGCGATAACAATGTCTTTCGCGAAGGGTTCACCGCGCATCGCGCTACCGTAACCGGCGGTGCGACCAAAATTGGTTCCGATTGCTATTTTATGAATAACAGTCATGTTGCGCATGATTGTTCGGTAGGCGATAAAACCATTTTTGCGAATAACGTGGCGATTGGTGGCCATGTAGAGGTTGGTAATAATGTGTTTATGGGCGGTGCGGTAGTCGTTCATCAATTTTGCAGGATAGGCGCTTATGCTATTGTCCAGGGTACAACGGGGATTAACATGGATGTGATACCTTTTATGCTGATTGGCGGTCGTCCCGCGAAGCATTATCGGTTGAACATTGTAGGTTTAAGACGTGCCGGGATTGTCGGCGAGAATTACAAGGTGCTTTCGGCGGCATTCAGACTCTTAAAAAATAAAAAAAGCCTGGATGAATTGCAATCTACGGAAGAGCTGCAATACTTAAGGCATTGGCTGGCGGTGGATTCAAAACGGGGTCTGCACGGTTTTATCGATGTCACCAGCTAATTTTTATAGTAAAGGGCAATTTTAGCGGGTTAGGATAGTCATAAGACTAAAGTTGCATACCAGGCAGCAGAAAACAGACAGCAAGATATAATGAAAATTCAAGTAATCGATAACATCGGGCAAATTCAGCCGCTAATGTTAATGGCGGAAGCGGATGTTGCTTTTTATTCCGATGAAATTCAGGCGCTTAATGCTGCCGAACAATTGCAACCCAGTATGATTCTGCTGAATTTTGCGCTGCGTGGCAGCGAAACGGCCGACTATACCAATTTGTTATTGGCCGCAAGCCCCGCCAGCAACATCGTAATTATTGGCGACGACTTACATGAAGAGCAAATTCTGCATTGCGTGTTGGCCGGCGCCAAGGGTTATCAAAATAGCCTGTCGTTAGCGACATACATTAACAGGATGATACGGGCAGTGGCCGCCGGCGAAGCTTGGTTAAGCCGTAAAATCGTGGCTTATGTGCTGGATGCGATTCACCAAAATTATTCTGTTCAGGCAATCAGCTAAAAGTGAAAACCCGCTTCGAAATAAAAAGTTTGTCCGGCAATCGGTAAATTGTAGGGATAGCTGGACGTAGCCGGTTCCTTGCCATGGCTATCGAATAGATTGCGAGCCGATGCGGTCAAATCCAGATAGCCCATCAGTTTTTTAGCGTTTAAAGTCAAATCGACCGTTTCATAATCTTTTAAAACTCGTGTATCTTCCGGGCTGCTTAGGCGATGGCCTATCCAGTTGATTTGGGTTTGAATCTGCCATTTCGGCATAAAATTCCAGGCGAGTGCGCTGTAAACATGATGTTCCGGGACGTTGCTAACCCTGGCGTGAGTTACTTCGTTACGGGCAAATTGCCAAGCGTAGTTACCACGCAGATTCCAGTCCGGATGAAACTTCCAATCCCATTCGAATTCGTTGCCGTAACCGTCCTGCCCTGCGGTGTTTTGTTCGGTCAGTGTGGTGGCGCTAGCAATTGGGCCGCTGATTAGATCATGAATCTCGTAATGATATAAATTTAGCGCAGTTCTAAGGTTTTTCGTGGGCCGATAATCGAAAGCAAGTTCCGTGGTTGTGATCGTTTCCGGACGCAAGGTGGGGTTGCCGAGAAACAGCGGACTATTTTGCTGATATTGCTCCAGAAAACTAGGGGCTCTGTACGCTTGGCCGTACAGCAGTTTTCCGGTTAGCTGCGAATTAATGTCCCAAACCAAAGCGGCGCGTGGGTTCCAGGTGCTGCCGAAGTCGGAGTAGTGGTCGTAACGCAGGCCGGTGGTGAGATGCCAATTTTCGGCAAATTGCCATTCGTCTTGGACCGCCATCGACCAGATGTCTCTATGGTGGTCTTCTATCAGGGTTAATGGTGTGCCGGTGAGATTTTGCAGGCCGCCCGCTAGGTTTATGTCGCTTGGCGAGAGGGTGGCGCCGTCGATCACGCCCGCACCGTAATTGCGCGCTTCCCGAGTATTTAATTCTTCGTAGCGGAATCCCGTGATCATGCGGATTAGATGATTGGAAAAGCCTTTGTAAATACTGGTCAATTCAAAACTGGGGACGGTGTTTTTAAAGCCGCCTATGAACCGTAAACCTTCCGGAAACAGCACTAAACCTCTGGTTGACGCCAACTGATCGGTGACATTACCGTCCGCGCCGATCGGTAATATTGTGCCGGCCGGAAAACCGTAAATATTGGCTGATACGTCGGTATGCAAAAAACTGGCATGGGCTTGCAATTCCCAGTTCTCCAGGTCGTCCTCCGTGGAGTAACGCACATCCGCCAAGTAATTAGCGCCATTACCCTTGCCTTTGTTATCCAGTGCGCCATAGGCGCCGGAACGAAAGCCGTAATCGGATTCGTTAAAAGCCCAAAAGCCCAAATCCCAATGCTTACGCTGCAAATTAAGGTGGCCGTTCCAGCGTTCGTTTTGAGTTTGCATTGGGCCGGGAGCGAGCGATACATTGGTGCCGAGAACTTGATCGACTTTGGTTTGCGCGTCTGCGGCGATAATCCGATCCGGATCGACACCGTTATGACTGTATTGCAGGCTGCTTGCCACATCCCAACCTTGCCATTTGCCTCCATACTGGCCCCATGTGCTTTTGGTATCGGCATTGCCGCCGCGCGCACCAATCGTGGTGCCGTCAATATCGGCCGCTTTTTTGGTGACGATATTAATCACGCCGGCGAAGGCGTCGGCGCCATAGAGTGCCGAACCCGGTCCGCGGATCACTTCGACGCGCTGAATGTTTTCGACGGGAATGATCATTCCGGCCATGTGCGTGCCCTGATATGGCACCGAAAAACGCGTGCCGTTGAGCATCAGTAATACTTCCGCATTGGTCTCGTTACGAATGCCGCGCATGGTGTAACTGTAATCGTTAGTGACAGGTTGGATCGAGACATGCATGCCGGGTACGGTTTCCAGCACTTCATGTAGATCGGTCGCGCCCATTGCGGCAATTTGATCGGCGGTAATGACGCTGGCGACCGCAGCCGATTGCGATATGGGTTTGGCCGTGCCGGAAGCAATACTGACCGGAATATTGGCAAGCTCGGCTGGCGACAGCTCCAACAAGTCGTTCACAGTTTGCTCAGCATAGGCGGGCTGGCCAAGCAAACCCACCAGCAGGGAAGGTTTGAAAAGCCGATTTCTCAAAATGTCCAACATAGAATTTCTCATAATTCGCGCAAGGGCACCGGTTTGGCAATACCGTAGCCTTGCGCGTAATTCACGCCCAAGGTTTGCAGTAGATCAAATATACTTTGGGTCTCCACAAATTCGGCGATGGTTTTTTTGCCCATCACGTGGGCGACTTCATTAATCGCTTTAACCATAGTCAAATCGACGCGATCTTCCAGTATGTCTTTTACGAATAGACCATCTATTTTTAAATAATCTACCGGCAGATTCTTCAGATAAGCAAATGACGATAAACCGCTGCCGAAATCGTCCAAGGAAAATGAACAGCCTTTTTGGCGCAGAGAGTCGATAAACTGCCGCGCATAGGACAGATTGCTAATCGCCGCAGTTTCGGTAATTTCGAAACAAATTTTATGGGTCGGTATCTGCCATTTTCGGAATTGTTCGTCGATAAAGCTCAGCATCGTTTGATCCGATAGCGATAAACCGGATAGATTCACCGAGCACATTTCCAAACGATTCAGAAAATCAGGCGTCGTCGCCAAATACTCGAACAGGCGGGAGATAACCCAACGGTCCAATGGCGATGCCATGTTGTAGCGTTCCGCGGCAGGCAGGAAGGCGCCGGGCGGAATGATTTTGCCCTGGTCGTCGCGGTAGCGGATCAAGGTTTCGAAATGCAGACCGCCGCGGTTCTCGGCGATCGGCACAATCAATTGACCGAATAACTGGAAACGGTCATGTTCAATGCCGATGCGGATTTTTTCCACCCATTGCATTTCGCCTTGGCGCAGCGTCAGTTCTTCGTCGTCGGGACTGAAGATATGCACCCGGTTACGGCCTTTTTCCTTGGCAGCGTAACAGGCGGCATCGGCTTCTTTCAACACATCCACGGCATTGCCGCAGGCCCGATTGATCGGCGAAATACCAATGCTGACACCGATATTGAAGCTGCGGTTTTCCCAGGCAAATTGAAAATCGCACACGGCATTACGCAGTTTTTCGCCGGTGATGATGGCCTGTTCCAACGAACAATACGACATCAATATACCGAATTCGTCGCCGCCCAGGCGGGCTAATATGTCCATTCTCCGCACTTGTTGGCGTAGCACTTCGCCGAGCTGCCGCAGTAATTCGTCGCCTGCCAGATGGCCGCAAGTGTCGTTGACGATTTTGAATTGATCCAGATCCAAATAGCACAATACATGGTGGCTATCGTTGGCTTGGGCTTCCAGCACCAAGTTTTGAATATGGATATCGAATTGGCGGCGATTGACCAGACCGGTTAATTCGTCGTGGCTGGCCTGATAGGCAATTTTTTCCGACAAGCGCCGGGTTTCGGTGATGTCCTCGCAGACCAACAATAGATGCTGACGATTGTTTTCGTCTTTCACCAGGCGCGCGGTTTCCCGGGCCCAGATAATATTGCCGTTACGACAGATGATGCGGCTTTCCAGCTTATGCACTTGCTCGGGATGGTTTCGGCAGCTTTGGAAAAATTGATTGCAGTTACCGATGTCTTCCGGATGGGCGAAATTGAAAATCGAGCAGCCTTGCAGTTCTTCAACGCTCAAGCCCAGCTGTCTGGCGCCAAAGCGATTCACCGAGATAATTTGCCCTTGCATATCCAGGTTAAAGACCATGGTCGGGTTGTTGTCGTATAAGGCTTGGTAATTGTTTTTGACGCTAATCAGCGCTTTATTCTGAATCTCGACAGTATCCAGCATATCGTTGAATGCATCGACCAAAATGCCCATTTCATCGCTGCTATGCTTGGCGGCGCGTATGGAATAGTCATGTTCCTCGCTGACTTTTTGCGCGGTTTTGGCTAATTGGGCGATGGGCTTAGCCACTCGGTTTAACAGTGGAGCGGTTAGCAAAAAAGTAATCGATAAGGCCACAAAAAGCACAATCAGCACGACCCCGATGAACTTCAATTCCCGCCAGAATGCCGAGCTGAGGTCGGCGGATAGAAAAATAGCGCCAACAATTTCGTCGTCCACCCGCATCGGTTGATAGACATAAAGGCTGAGTTTGTCGAAATAGTTGCGCAAGCCGTGCGATACGGGCGGACAGAGTGTGGTTTGTTTGTCCAGCGAGGTAAACAGCAGGCCTTTTTTGGTGTAGACGCAAGCACTGCGCAAGTCGGGTAAGTTATTTAACGAAACCAGGTTTTCCTTAGCCAAATTGGCGTCGTCAAACATCACCGCGGCGACGCTACGATTGGCGATCAAGCTGGCTACCGCCATTAAATCGCTCTGCGCTTTACGTTTCACTTCGGTAACGTTGACCGTTACCAATATCACCAGAGCCAACAGCATGGAAAACAGACTGGAGGTAATGGCAATGGTAAACAATTTACCTTTGATGGACAGCCGGGCGAAAACCTTACTCATGCTCGCCGCCTTCCACCAGCGTGGCAACTTCGATGAGCTTGGCGCTGACGCTAAAACCGCTTTGTTTTAGAGCCTTCAGGTTAATGTGGAGTTTGACTTTGCCGTCGTCCAGCGCAAAACCGATCATGCCGCCGGATTCGGCAAAAAACGGTTCGCTGCTGACCGTCAATGACTTTTTCAACGAACCGACCAGCAACACGCCGGGCAGGGCCAGATCGGCGCGTTGATCGGGGTTGTCGAAGTAAACGATATCGCAGTCTTTCGCCTGTTTCGGGGTATCGAATTTAAACAAACGAATCGGCTTATCCTGAACGGTTTTACTCTCCAATGGACCGAGTAAACCGCCGAAGGGATCGTTGCCTATAATGCAGATATTAAAAGTCGGACTGGTTTTTTCCGGCCAAGTGATGAATTTGGTAAAGTTGTATAGATAAGCCGCCTTGATCTTGTATTCCAGGTTCAGTTCGTCGGCTTGCGACTGCTGACCGACGCAGCAACATAGTAATACCCACTTAATTAGCGCGACAGCGCGGCGCAACAAGAATGCGTCATCAGTGGAAAAGACGGAAACCAAGGTTATTCCCTACCGGATAGAATCATCAGGCAAGGATAGTTGAAAAATTATCGGTTGCCGAAAAATCCCCGCAGCGCCCGAATCATATAGGCGTGATCCAGTACGCCGGCACTTTCGCGCAGGCTGTGCATGGCCCACATCGGCGAGCCTACATCGACGCTACGGATGCCCAATTTCGCCGAGCTTATCGGGCCTATGGTGCTGCCGCAAGGCAGATCGCCGTGATGCGCGTATTTTTGAAACGGCACCTCGGCTTGCCGACATATCTGCATAAACATGGCTTCGGAAATGCATTCGGAAGCGTAACGGTGGTTAACATTCAGCTTGATGACCGGCCCGTGATTGACGATGACTTTGTGGCCGGACTCGTAAGCGCCGGGAAAGTTGGGTTGATACGCGTGCGCCATATCTGCGCTGATCATAAAGCTATTGGCTAGCGCGCGTCGATAATCGTCCGGTTTATTGCCAAGCGAGTTCGCAATCCGTTCCAATACGTCCGGGAGGAAGCTACCGGCTGCGCCTTTGCAGCTTTCGCTGCCGATTTCTTCATGATCGAAAAACGCGCAGACCAGCGTATTGCCACTATTTAAGCTGTCCTTATCCAACAGGGCGCTCAAACCTGCATGGCAAGACGCCAGATTGTCCAACTGGCTATCGGCGTAAAACAGTTGCTCGTCGCCCCACAGCGTGCCCTTCTGCGTGTCGTAAACATTCAGTTCCCAACCTAAAATTCGGTCGGCGGCGATGCCGCTGCTTCTTTCCAGAAGTTGCCTGAAGCGATCGGCGGGTAGTTGTTGTTCCGCGCTTGCCGAGAACAACAACGGTAACTCGCTTTGTTTTTTTAACTTCAAGCCGTCTTCATTGACGCCGCGATTCATATGGATGGCCAGATTCGGCAGCCGAAGCAGCGCTTGGTCGAAACGTAGCAGCCGACTGGCGATATTGCCATCGCTATCCAGGTAGGCGAGCCGGCCGGCCAGGCTAAGGTCGCGGTCGGTAAACGTCGCCAAAATCGGACCTCCGTAGACTTCCACGGCCAGACGCAGCAGTTTGTCGGAGTCGATCAGTGGCTGCGGTTTCACGCGCAAGCCGGGAGAATCGGTATGCGCGCCGAGTATTTTAAAGCCGGTTTCCGCCAAATCGCGCTTGCCGATGACGAATGCCGCGATGGACGAAGCGTCGCGGATCACATAGTAACGGCCGCCGGCCGCCAACGACCATGAGTCGTTTTCCTGAATGCGTTGGAACTGTTGCGCCTGCAAACGTTGCTCTATCGTCGCAACGGCATGCCAAGGGCTGGGGCTGGCGTCGATAAAGTCCAGCAAATCCTGCACTTGTGTTTGAATTGTCATGATTGCTTGTCCAGCGTCAAAGCGACCGAATTGATACAGTAACGCAGGCCGGTCGGTTGCGGTCCGTCTTCGAACACGTGTCCCAGATGCGCGCCGCAGGATTGGCAGGTCACTTCGACCCTGCGCATGCCGTGGCTGGTATCCGGTTGTTGATTCAAGCTGTCGGCGGCAAGCGGATTCCAAAAACTGGGCCACCCGCAACCCGAATGAAATTTATGTTCGGAAGTAAACAGAGCATGTCCGCAGCAGACGCAACGATAAATACCTGCTTCGTCGCAATCGGTATATTTGCCGGTAAACGGCGGCTCGGTGCCTTTTTCCCGGCAGACATGAAATTGCTCGGGAGTCAGTTTCTCGCGCCAGGCTTGTTCGGTGTCGTGTTGATCGGTCATGGTGTTTGTCTGCGGAGGCAAGTGATGACCGGCATTGTACTCAGTCTCCCGCGGCATCAAAAGCAATCAACGGCCGAGAATATTTCAGTTGATTATGTTAGATAATTCTAATATTCTTGATGCGCGCGATTTTGAAGCAAATAACAGCAAAATAATCATAAAAAATACTTCAATAGCGTTCATCTAAACAGCATCGAGGAGAATGTCATGGCTAGAATCGTAGTGTTAGGCGCGGGTATCGGCGGTGTGCCGATGGCCTATGAAATGAAAGAAATTGTCGGCAAGGCGCATGAAGTGGTAGTGATTTCCGATTCGCCGACGTTCCACTTTGTGCCATCGAACCCGTGGGTGCCACCGAAATGGCGTAAACCGGAAGATTTGAAAATCGAACTGGCGCCGGTAATGGCAAAAAAAGGCATCAACTTTATCCAGAAAGCCGCAACCAAGGTCGATCCGGGCAACAATAAAGTCGATCTGGCCGATGGCAGTTCCGTCGAATACGACTATCTGATCATCGCCACCGGCCCGCGTCTGGCTTTTGACGAAGTACCCGGATTGGGGCCGCACGGCGGCCATACTTCGTCTGTCTGTCATGTCGATCATGCCGCGGTGGCTACCGAGGATTGGGATCGATTTATGACCGATCCCGGCCCGATTGTGGTAGGTGCGGTGCAGGGGGCGTCTTGTTTCGGTCCGGCCTACGAATATCTGATGATTCTGGAAACCGAACTACGTAAGCGCAAAATCCGCGACAAAGTGCCGATGACCTTCGTCACCTCGGAACCTTATATCGGCCATTTGGGTTTGGGCGGCGTCGGCGATACCAAAGGCTTGCTGGAAAGCGCGCTCCGCGACAAAACCATCAAATGGATTACCAATGCCAAGGTGGACCGTATCGAAGCCGGCATGATGTATGTTACCGAAGTCGATGAAGACGGCAACGAAAAGAAAAAACACGAAGTACCGTTCAAGCATTCGATGATGCTGCCGGCTTTTACCGGTGTCGATGCGGTGCGGCATAGTGGAGCGGAGGGATTGACCAATCCGCGCGGCTTTGTGTTGGTGGATCAATATCAGCGTAATCCGACCTACAAAAACATTTATTCTGTCGGTGTTTGCGTGGCGCTACCGCCGGTGGAAAAAACCCCGGTGCCTACCGGCACACCGAAAACCGGGTATATGATTGAATCCATGGTTACCGCTACCGCGCACAATATTCGCGACGAATTGGCCGGTAAACAGCCGTCCGATATCCCTAGTTTAAGCGCGTTGTGCCTGGCGGACTTGGGCGATACCGGCGTGGCATTTTTGGCAGTGCCGCAAATCCCGCCCCGTAATACCACCTGGTCCAACCATGGTAAATGGGTGCATCTGGCGAAAATTGGCTTTGAAAAATACTTTATGCGTAAAGTCAGAAAAGGCATCAGCGAACCGTTCTACGAGCGGATGATGCTGAAACTGATGGGCGTGGTACGTTTGAAATAGGGGGCTTTATGTCTATCGATCGTATGGTAATGGCGTTTGCCGGTTCGTTTGTCCTGATCAGTGTGGCCTTGGCGCACTGGCATTCGCCGAATTGGCTATGGTTTACCGCGTTCGTCGGCGCCAATTTACTGCAAGCGTCTTTCAGCGGCTTTTGTCCGCTGGCGATTATTTTGAAAAAGCTCGGCGTTAAATCGGGCTGCGCGTTTTAGGCACCATTTATCAAGCGCTTGCTCGGGCTGAGCCGTTCCTGCTTCAGCCCGTATTTTCGCGGTCGATGCCGATAATCTCAATCAAATCTTAAAACGTCCGACACGGCCCGCCAAGGTATGCGCAAGCTGATCGATTTGACCGGCCAACGCGGCAACTTCATCGCCTCTGGCGGCGGTTACTCCCGCCAAGTCGTTGATTTTTACGGTCTTGCGGTTGATCTCGTCGCTGACGCAGCTTTGTTCCTCGGCGGCGGTCGCAATTTGCGCATTCATTGCGTTAATCAAGCCTACCGCTTGCGTTATTTTATTCAGCGTATCGCCGGCGGACATTGCCCGGGTCACGCTGCTCTCGGCTTTGTTGCGTCCCTCGTTCATGACGTGTACAGCGCGGTTGGCTTGGTTTTGCAGGGCTTCTATCATCGATTGAATTTCCTGCGCCGAACCCTGGGTACGGGAAGCCAGCGTTCGAACCTCGTCGGCAACCACGGCAAAACCGCGGCCTTGTTCGCCGGCACGCGCAGCCTCGATTGCCGCATTGAGTGCGAGTAGATTGGTTTGATCGGCAACGGCTTTGATCACCTCGAGTACCGAACCCACGTTGGCGCTTTCTTTTTCCAGGTCATGTACCACGGCTGCAGCGTTTTGCACTGCTTTCGCCAAGTCGCTGATGGATGCGACCGTTTCGTTAACCGCGGTTTTTCCGACAGCGGCGTCGCTGTCGGCGTTGCGGGCGCTGTCGGCGGCGTTGACCGCGCTGCGCGCCACTTCGTGTACCGTGGCGGTCATTTCGTTCATCGCCGTGGCCACGTGTTCGATTTCCTGACGTTGCTCAATAATGCACGAGCGGCCGCCTTCCGCCGCTTGACGCTGGCGTTCCGCGGCGCTGGCCAGAGAAACGCTGGTCTCGACGATACTTTTGACCAAATCCTGTAATTCGGCCACGAAGCGGTTGAAAGCGGTGGCCATGCGGCCAATTTCGTCTTTACTGGCCACCGGCAAACGCAAGGACAAGTCGCCGCCGCCTTTGGCTATATCCTCCAGATGTTTGATAAGTGCGTTAATCGGTGCGATCACGCTACGCGGGGCTGACAAAATGACGACTAAAGCGATAAACAAGCCGGCCAAAGCAATACCTGCATTCGCGAATTGACTTTGCCGGCTAACCTTGGAAGCGGTTTCTTCGGCAAGATGCGCCTGCTTTTCGGTGAACTCGGTGAGTTCGTTAATCACGCCGCGCATTTCGGCGAATTGATCCGCCGCCGCGCCGAAACTGAGGGCAAGAGCCTGGGCTTTGTCGTCCGGGTTGCCGGATGCTTGCCGGGACACGATTTCTCGGCTGAGGGTTTCCCAGCGCGAGCGGGAATCGCGATATTTGCTTACTTGCCCGCCGATATTGGCCGCCATGACGTCATTGCGTTTGGCGATGTCGATAAACTTTTGAATACGTTCAGCCGACTGTTGCAGATTTTCTTCGATCTGTGCGATTTGTTTACTCGCGAACTGTGGCGATGAATCCTTGTTACTCAGCAACAAGGTCCGTTCGGCTACCTGAACCTGATAGAGGTCTCGGTCTGCTTCCAATAGATTCTCGATACCCGGGAGGTAGGTTGTGCCCATGTCTTCGGTGGTCTGCCGGATTTGCGCTTGGCTGAATAACGCGGTGCAGGCAATACTTAATATCACGGCCGACAACACCATGAGAGGGCCGGTCAGTTTCCAGCGTAATGAAAGATCAGCTATCCAATTCATATAAGTTCCTATTCGGACAAGGTGGGTAGAATGAGGCAACTATTCGGCGTCCTGGTGCCAGAAGTATTGATCCATATCAGATTATCTACAAGTGAAGATGAGTCTATTTTTTTTCGGAACCGATCTTGTCGGTGATTCGAATGCATTTCTATATTGCGTTAACAGGGGATAATGATGAAGCCGGATATGCTTTCTCCCACGACGGGCTTTGGTGCGCAGAACCGAATTTGTAAGCTCAGGCCATGTCGATAGCGCAGCGCCTTGGTGGCTTTGCGATTGTTGCCGGGGCTTGGATGCGATTGCATCCCACCATTGGGGACAAGATGGTGGCTTGGGGACTTATGCATCGCTCGAAATTGCCGGCAATTGTCGTCATCATTCCCCGTCAAACGGCTTTTGTCGTGTTTGCTACAATTTAAATTCAATAAAATCAGATAAAAATCAGTGTCTTATCAAATGGCACACCGGTTGCTTTGTCATTAACAAAAAGCGAGGTGTGATGCCATGAAATCGACCAAAGACATTGCGGAACTGCTGGACGAACCGGCTTGCGAGCATAACAAGAAGGAAAAGTCCGGCTGCGCCAAACCCAAACCCGGCTCGGCGGCGGGCGGTTGTGCTTTCGACGGTGCACAGATAGCGTTATTGCCGATCGCCGACGTCGCGCATATCGTCCATGGTCCTATCGCTTGTGCCGGCAGTTCCTGGGACAACCGCGGCACCCGCTCTTCGGGATCGGAATTATACCGAATCGGGATGACCACCGATTTGACCGAGCAAGACGTGGTGATGGGGCGTAGCGAGAAACGCCTGTTCCACGCCATCAAACAAGCCATCGAAACCTACAATCCGCCCGCAGTATTTATCTACAACACCTGCGTCCCGGCTTTGGTGGGCGATGATATTAACGCCACCTGCAAATCCGCCGCCGAACGTTGGGGTGTGCCGGTGGTGCCTATCGACTGTGCCGGCTTCTATGGCACCAAAAACTTGGGTAATCGGATTGCCGGTGACGCGATGGTTAATCATGTGATCGGCACTCGCGATCCTGACCCCTTGCCGCCCGGCACTGAACGGCCCGGCATTAAGGTGCACGACGTCAATCTGGTGGGTGAATACAACATCGCGGGCGAGTTCTGGCATGTGCTGCCACTGCTGGACGAAATGGGGCTGCGGGTATTGTGTACTTTGTCCGGCGACGCCCGTTTCCGTGAAGTGCAAACCATGCACAAAGCCGAAGTAAACATGATGGTCTGCTCCAAAGCTATGGTCAACGTCGCGCGCAAGCTGCAAACAAGCTATGGCACACCTTGGTTTGAGGGTAGTTTTTACGGCATCACCGACACCAGCCAAGCCTTGCGCGATTTTGCCAGGGTGATTAACGACCCCGATTTAATCGAACGCACCGAAGCGATCATTACCCGCGAAGAAAACCGTATTCGTGAAGCGCTGGCGCCTTGGCGCGAAAGACTAAAAGGTAAACGCGTGTTGTTGTTTACCGGCGGCGTGAAAAGCTGGTCGGTCATTTCCGCGCTGCAAGATTTAGGCATGGTGGTGGTTGCGACCGGCACCAAAAAATCTACCGAGGAAGACAAAGCGCGGATTCGCGAACTGATGGGCGAAGACACCTTAATGATCGAAGACGGCAGCCCAAAAGCTTTGTTGAAAGTGGTTGCCGATTACAAAGCCGACATTCTGATCGCAGGCGGTCGCAATATGTACACCGCCTTGAAAGCACGCATTCCGTTCCTGGATATCAATCAAGAACGCGAGTTCGGCTATGAAGGCTATCAAGGCATGCTGGAACTGGTCCGGCAATTGGCTTTAACCTTGGAAAGCCCGGTTTGGGAAGCCGTGCGGGCCACACCGCCTTGGCGCACCGGTGGCCTGAAAAAGTCGGCTGCCCCAGAGATTCAAGCAGAGCCTTTATCGGCTCAGGCAGCATAACATGGCCGAAATCGTCAAACGCAACAAAGCCCTGTCGGTCAATCCGTTAAAGGCCAGCCAGCCTACCGGCGGTTCTCTGGCTTGCCTAGGCTTCGATCGGGCGATTCCGATGCTACATGGTTCGCAAGGTTGCACCGCGTTTGCCAAGGTGTTTTTCGTGCGGCATTTTCGCGAGCCGATTCCCTTGCAAACCACGGCGATGGACCAAGCCAGCTCGGTATTGGGCGCCGATGAGAACGTCATCGAAGGTATCAAGGCTATCGCCGAAAAATCTAATCCAGCTTTAATTGCAGTGCTGACTACCGGTTTGGCGGAAACTCAAGGTTGCGACGTACATCGTAACGTTCGCGAGTTTCGTGAGCGTTATCCGGAATACGCCCATGTCGCTGTAGTGGCAGTCAATACCCCTGATTTTACCGGCTGCGTAGAAACCGGTTACGCGGCGACTATTTACGAAATCGTCAAGGCCTTGGTGCCGGACGCAGTGAGTGCCGGCACAAAGCCGGGCAATCGGCAACGGCAGGTCAACTGTTTGGTCAGCCCGATGCTGACGCCGGGCGACCTGGAGGCCTTGCGCGATTTGATCGAACAATTCAATTTACGCCCGGTATTCGTACCTGACTTGTCCGATTCTCTGGATGGCAGTCTGACCGACGACGACTTCTCGCCGGTAACTATCGGCGGTACGCCGGTTTCGGAACTGGCGACCTTGGGAGAAGCCCGAGCCAGCTTGATAATTGGCGCTTCACTGCGTAAATCCGGCGAACTCTTGCAGGAAAAAACCGGCGTGCCCAGCCACTATTTCGACCATTTGTACGGTTTGCAAGCTAACGATGCCTTGATTACAACTTTGGCCGACATCAGCGAAATGCCGGTGCCGCAAAAAATTGAACGGCAGCGCGCGCAATTACAGGACGCGATGCTGGATACCCATTTCATGCTCGGTCAGCTACGTGTAGCCATCGCTGCCGATCCGGATCAGCTCAATGCGTTGATTCATTTGGTGCAAGGCATGGGCGCTGAAGTGGTCACTGCTATCTGCGCTGGCAACACCCCTGTGCTGGCGACCGCGCCGGTAGACAGCATCAAGATTGGCGATTTGGAAGATTTGGAAGTGATGGCGAAAGAGCGCAAAGCGCAATTGCTGATCGGTAACTCGCACGCCGTCGCCAGCGCCGAACGGTTGGGCATCCCCATTCTACGTATCGGCTTTCCGCTCTACGACATCATCGGCGGCTATCAAAAAACCTGGATCGGTTATCGCGGCACCCGGCAAACCTTGTTCGACTTAGCCAATCTAGTGATCAATTTTGCCCACGAGGAGATCGAGCCTTACTACTCGCCATATGCGCAAAAACCCGAATCGGAACGTCAAGCCTGCTCGCCGTCATGTCATTAACGCGCCGCATACAAGTTTTGCATACAAACGAACAGAGGATTTCCATGGAAACCGCTATTAAAGTCGCTTTTGCCACCACCGACATGGTGTATGTCAATCAGCATTTCGGTTCCGCCAAATCGTTTGCCGTTTATGCGGTCGATCCAGAACAGTCGGAGTTAATGGAAGCTGCTCAGTTTGGCGAGTTGGCCCAGGACGGCAACGAAGACAAACTGTCCGTGAAGATTCAATTGCTGGAAGGCTGTGCGGCGGTTTACTGCCTGGCCATCGGCGCATCGGCGGTTAAACAAATCGTCGCGCAAGGTATTCAGCCGATCAAAGTCCAAGAAGGCGCCACGATAAAAGATTTGATCTCGGATTTACAGGCAGAGATGAAAGCCGGTCCATCCAGCTGGCTGGCGAAAGCCATCAACCAACACAAAGGGCCGAGTCCTGAGCGGTTTAATGCGATGGAAGAGGAAGGTTGGGATGAATAGATTGGGTGGGGAGAGCGAGATGAAATGGTTTTAATACTCCTCACCCCAACCCTCCCCAGCAGGAGAGGGGTAGCTCGTAAATAGTTAAAAGAGTTGGCGCGTCGGAATGGTTTTGCCCCGTATGCCGCGCCGAGCACCGGAGCTTTTGAACGGAACAGCCCGTTAGGGGCGACGCATGGATGCGGCGCGTTGCCGAAGGGGCAGGAAGCCCCTTTCGGTAACCCCGTTCGAAAGTGAGGAGCGCAGGGAAGAAGCGGCATCCGGGTGTCTTTTCTTTTGGATACTTTTCTTTGGACAAGCAAAGAAAAGTATCTCGCCTGTCGGTGCGAGAACCGACATTAAAACAGTCGTCGCGTTAGCGACACTCAATGAATACTTTTCAGTTAGGCCACAAACCTAACCAAACAAAAAACCAAAGGAGAACCACCATGGCCCAACCAGCATTAGTCGTCGAAGCCGGCGACCCCTTCATGACCTCGGATATCGTTGTCGAGATGGTCAAACAACTGCGCGCACTCGATACTTACGATACCTACGAAGGGTGGTCGGAAGAAAAAATCATTGATCCTTTGGTGATGACCAAAGAACGCAAACGCGAGATTCCGATTATCGGCGATCCCGATGAAATCACCTTGGCCCGCGTTAAAGCCTATTACAACTCCATCGCCTCGCTGATCGAGAAGAAAGGCGGCTTGATGGCCGTGCCGGTGATCAACATCACCCACGAAGGTTTCGGCCGGGCCTTGGTATTGGTCGGCAAATTGATCGTGGTGGATAAAGTATTGCGCGACGTGCATCGCTTCGGATTCCCTAGCCTGGAAGATCTGGCGTCTAAAACCGATGCGACGATCGAAAAAGCGCTGGGCTTGATCGAAACCTATAGAGAAGTAGCCGAAGCTTGAGGTGAGTGATGAGCGACGAAGAACTCAAAAAACTGGAAAAAGACGTCAAGAAAGCCAAACGTATCGCAAGCGAGGCGGCATCCGTGCTGCACGATTTGATCGAAGATAGGCTACCCGACGCCTATGGCGAATTGATGGGCATCGCGCAGGCGACTTACGACGCTTGCAAAGCCTGGGACGAGGCCAATAAGAAATTCTTGGCTGCCAGTAGCGAATCGGCTTAGGAGGCGATTATGAGCGAATTTGTAACCGGCGTGACCTACGGCGGCACAGTCTGGACACCATCGTACGTTACCGATATCAATCAGCGTACCTGTATCGGCTGCGGCCGTTGCTTCAAGGTTTGTCCGCGCGATGTCTTCGATCTGGTGGAAAAGGACGACGTATTGGAGGCCGAGGATTTTGGCGACGACTACGGCGACTTTGAGGACGATGACAACAGTATGGTAATGAGCCTGAAAAACGCTGCAGATTGTATCGGTTGCGAAGCGTGTTCCAAGGTTTGTCCTAAGGATTGTTTTACGCATCAGCATAAGGCTGCGGCTTGATCTTTAGCTTTTAAGTTGCGTAGGGTGGGCACGGTTTTTGTGCCTACGCGGATTTTAAACAATGTGTCGCTGGCACGACGGCCGAGATACTTTCTTTTGCTTGGCCAAAAGAAAGTATCCAAAGAAAAGGCCACCCCGATGCCGCTTTGATCCTGCGCGCCGTAGCGTTTCTTGAGGGTCAGCAGAAGGGGCTTCCCAGCCTCTCTGCCGACGCACCGCATCCCTGCGGTGCCCCTTCGGGCTATTCTCGATAAACGCTGCGGTGCTCGGCGCGGCATAGGGGATGGGGCTTGTCCCGGAATTACTAGGTTGTCCGAATAAATTCGGGATCGAGCCGCCGCCAGCTGAAGAAGCTTCACAATGTTTTGTAAAAGCGTTTTTTTAGATTTCTGGTGCTAAATGTATATCTAGGAGCAGAATGTAGAACGGTTGTCTCCCGTATGCCGCGCCGAGCACCGGAGCTTTTGAACGGGTTAGCCCGCAGGGGCGCCGCAGGGATGCGGCGCGTTGCCGAAGGGGCAGGAAGCCCCTTTCGGCAACCCCGTTCAAAAGCGAGGAACACAGGGGATAAGCGGCATTCGGGCCGCCTTTTCTTTGGATACTTTCTTTTGGTGGAGCAAAAGAAAGTATCTCGGTCGTCGGTCCGAGAACCGACATCAAAGAATTCGTCGCGATAGCGACACCTTATTTTTAAGTTAAACCATAAGGAATCCCACTATGCCTCGTCCCGATAAACACGTATTCGTCTGCACTCAAGCCCGTCCGCAAGGACATCCGCGCGGCTCCTGTACCGCCAGCGGCTGTGCCGAAGTGATGAACGAGTTCATGAACCAAATTCAAGCTCGCAATCTGTTCGAGAAAATCGGTTTAACCAATACCGGTTGCATGGGGCCTTGCATGCTCGGACCCAGCGTGCTGGTCTATCCCGAAGGCGTCATGTACGGCAAAGTTACCAAAGCAGATGTAACAACTATTATCGATCAACATCTGTTGGGCGGTACGCCGGTCGCCGCTTTGGTAGCGCCCGCCGAGGTTTGGTAAACCATGAGTCAGGTTGGCTTTTTTGAAGAGCGGGTTTTATTCAGTCCGGATGTGCCGGAAGAGGTAAATAGACTGTTGCAGATGGCGGTGGTTGCCAGCCACGCCGACAAACCCTTGGCGGAAAAGTATTTCAGACAGGCGCAATCCTTGGATAGTACATGTCTGCAAACCTATTTTGCCTTGTATAAGTTCTATTTTTACCAAGGCCGCCTGCTGGAAGCCGAGTGCGAAGTGATGGCCGCGCTGACCGAGGCCGCTCGTCAGGGCGGTTTTCCGGCCGATTATCGGCAATTGGGCCGGGAGTTGGAACAATGGGATATGTATGTCAGCGACATCGCCTTGTTTTACCTGTATAGCTTAAAAGCCCTGGCATTTATCAAGTTGCGGCGGCAATTGGACGCGGAAGCGCAATCGATTCTGGTACTGATGCGGGCGCTCGATCCGGAAGATCGTTCAGGCGCATCGGTGATCATGGATCTGGCCGACGCGGTGATGGAGGATGCCGCATGACCGCCAACAGCATCAGCGAACATGTCGAGGCCAAACGGGTTTTCGGTAGGGCCGTGTGTCAACGTATCTCCGAGAATATCGCCCGTTTGGGCTTTTCGGTGCAAACCCAGTTGAGTTTGCCGGATTTTGATAGCGCCGAATTCAGTCTGGTGACCGATCCGTTTACCCAAACGCAGGATTTGGTAGGTTACTGGTATAGCGCCGGTAAGCAGCGCATTGGCCAGATCAAATTTCATGGCGACGGCAGTTTTTATGCCGAATACGACGTTGTGCAGCCGCACCCAAGCAAAAAGCAATGGTTCGTCGAAGCAATCAATGCCTGGGGGCAGCAAGACAACATTAAAACCGAAGCAAAATTGCTAGACATCCCGCAATAAGGGGGGGCAATGGCTAATCCAAAACGTTTGTACGAATTGCTGCTGGATTATTGCAGCAGCGATGCCGTGGTGGACAACCTGATGATAGGTTTGGTGTGGACCCTTTGCCAATGCAAGGGTAAGGCTACCGCCGGCTTGGCGATGAGTCCGGGGCAGAGCACGCGGACCTTGCCGTGGTCCGGTACCCTGGGCGGTAAGCCGGTCACCGATCTGGCGGCCTGGATCACCGAATGGGAACCCTACAAGGCTACCGTGGCGATGGCCGCGATCAATAGCTGCATCAACGCTCGTCCCTTGCCGGAATCGGTAGTGCTGGACAGCCACGACGAGCACGCCAATCTGGCGGTATTCGAATATTTTTTGCCGCAATTGCAAAGCAAAAATGTGGTGGTGATCGGCCGTTATCCGGGCATCGAGCGCTATCAGGACAAGATGCATTTAACCATTCTGGAACGGCAGCCGTCCGCCGCCGATTTGCCGGATTCCGCGTGCGAGTTTTTGTTGCCGCAAGCCGACTGGGTGTTTCTGACCGCCAGCAGCATTCCGAATAAAACTTTTCCGCGCTTGGTGGAACTGTCCAGCCATGCCAAAACCGTGTTGATGGGGCCTACCGTACCCTGGCTGCCGCAGTTGCACGAGTTTGGCATCGATTATTTGGCCGGCGTGGAAATCGTCGATCAGGACGCTTTGTATCACACTGCAGCCCAAGGCGGCGGCGTGCGGATCTTTAACAACGGCTTACGTTATCGGGTGGCGGAATTGGCGCCGCAAAGCAGTATCAGCTGGTTGAAACAGCAAATCGCCGATTGCTTTGCCGAACGCACCCAACTTACCGAAGCAATGGAACAATGGTATCGCGACGGCAATAAGGCGCGCTTTCCGCATTACTCCTTGCTGGATCAGATCAACAGCCGGCTGTCGCGCCTGGATAGCAGTTTTAAATCGCTGTGGGACAACTATGCCGCTGGGTAGTGCATGAATATTGCAGTGCCGGAAGTATTTGCCAGCCATAGATTGTTGTTGATGTACAAAGGCGATATCAGCGCCCTAACCATGTTTGCGCAACAGGCCGCCGGTAGCGTGTGCTTTCCGCAATCCTTGCCGCCGCTGTCCGTCGCCTTCGATGAAGGCGCGGCGGTAACCGAAGGGAAAATCACCGTTCACCCGGCAACGTTGATCAACGCCATCAATCGAATGCTAGGTTTCGATAACGATTTGCTGCACGCCGAAGCCGGTTATCAGGAATACGTCGATACCCCGAAAGGCGTCGTCACCGTCTACATGGCGCGCTTCAAACTGCTGGATCCGCCGCATCGCTTGATGCAGCGCTTGGGCTGCCAGATGCGCACTTTGCCGGAATTACGCGGCCGGCCGCCAGCCGAAATGGAGTTGCTGCGCCGGGCTTACACAAAAATGATGGAGGGCTGACATGTTCGATATTATGGATTTTGGCATCGGTGAATTCACGGGCGATAGCGGCTCGGATTCGCCTGCGCCCAGCGGTCCGTATATCCCGGAAGCCAGCGAATGCATGCGCTGCGGCATGTGCGTCAGCAGTTGCCCAACCTTCCGTTTATTCGAAACCGACGCGGAAACCCCGCGGCAACGGATCCGCACCATCAGTAAAGTATTGGTAGAGGATGTGCCGATCAGCGCGGAAGAGCGCGGCCATCTGGATAACTGCCTGCAATGCCGGGCTTGCGAAACCGCCTGCCCCAGCCGGATGAGTTACGGCGCGCTGTTCGATCAGGCCAGAATGAAACTGCGGCAAACCGCTGCGCGGCCCTGGTTAGCCAAACTGGCTATGTATTTAATCGAACATAAACGCCGGAGGCGCATGTTGTTGCCCTTGCTGTCCTTGTATTTACGCTCGGGTTTGCGAAAACCGCTGCGAGCCAGCGGCTTGCTGCGCAAATTAAAATTGGCTACCGCCGAAAGTTTGCTTAACGAGCCGGCCTTGGGCAGTTTGGCCGGGATTTATCCGGTCGGCAGACGCCAGCGTCAGCGCGGGCGGGTGGCCTTGTTTACCGGTTGTCTGGCCGAGCATTTCGACCGCGCCACTCAGCGCGCCGCGATCAAACTGCTCAATACCATAGGCTACGAAGTCGTGGTGCCGGAAGGCCAAGGCTGTTGCGGGGCGATTCACCAGCACAACGGCTGTTCCGCGCAAGCTTTAATAGATAAAAATATCGAAGCGTTTTACCAGCTGGAAGTGGAAGCGGTGGTCTATGTCGCCAGCGGTTGCGGCGCCATGCTGACTGAATACCAAGGCGACGATAGCGAAACCGCCGGTTGGTTCGGCCGCAGCTTGCAAGACATCAACGAATTTTTATTGGCGCATTGGCCGGATACGCTGGAGCCGGCGGCGTCCAACTTAAACGTGGCGGTACACGAGCCTTGCAGCCAGCGCAATGTGTTGAAAAACGGCCGTGCCGTTCACGAACTGCTGCGGAAAATCCCCGGTTTGAATATCGAAGCCTTGCCGGACAATCAACTCTGCTGCGGCGCCGGCGGCAGTTACATGCTGAGTCATCCTGAAAATGCGCAGCCACTGCGCAACGCCAAGCGCCAAGCCATCGAAGGCTCCGGTGCGGACGTGGTGGTCAGCAGCAATTTCAGCTGCGCGTTTTACCTCAATGCCGACCGCGCCGAGACCGCCCGGAAACTGGTGCATCCGATACGCTTGTTGGCGGATAGGGTGTAGTTTAGTCCTTGGTCAAACGTTACATGCAATGGCCAGGTTAGAACCCTTATTGCCAAATAAGCTGTCATGACAAAAGGTGCGATTAGCTTATGTAATCGTACCCTTCGAAGCCAACATTCCTCCGGCTAAGCTATCGCTAATCGGCGCGGACTGTCCCGGCCTTTTGTGTTTGGAGCAATTGTTTTTTAATTAGCAAGCTGACATTGCTTTCTCGAAGCCGACGCATAGCGGCGGGCCCAGCTTCACTGTCGCTCTGCAACCGACCTCGCCCGTGAATGATATTGGATGGACGCAGAATCGCTAAGCATCCAAGATCGAGCATAATGTAGGAATGATTTAGCTTGGAAGCCGAACGACCGAGAAAATTTCTTGAACGATTCAGTCCCGAGCTTGGATGACCGAGAAAATTTCTTGAACGATCCAGTTCAGAGCTCGGACGACCGAGAAAATTTCTTGAACGATTCAGCCCCGAGCTCGGACGACCGAGAAAATTTCTTGAACGATTCAGCTCCGAGCTCGAACGGCCGAGATAATTTCTTGAACGATTCAGTTCAGAGCTCGAACGGCCGAGAAAATTTCTTGAACGATTCAGCTCCGAGCTCGGACGGCCGAGATAGTTTCTTGAATGATTCAGCTCCGAGCTCGAACGACCGAGATAATTTCTTGAATGATTCAGTTCATAGCTCGAATGATCGAGTAATTTTCTAGAATCATCTAGTTCGAAACTCGAGTAATTTAGAAATTCTCTTGAACAATCAGGCTCAGAACGACATTGGCCGAGCTTTTTTCTCCATTGTTCTCTCTCGGAGCTGAATCATCGAGGCTCGACACTTAAATGATCGAGCCTGAATAGGTATACCGCTGTTTTGCCAGCAGAATGGTGGATAAAATTGTCCGACCAACGATTAAGATTGGGTTTTAACTGGGGGGCGGAAAATTAAGTATTAATCGAGAACTAATTGTTAAGATTGCTCTAGGGGCGAATGATCAACACCGACCCATTTTTGTCACTCGAGCTTCTCTAAAGCGGTCAGTCGGCCAAAGCCAGGTTCTGAACACTGGCGAACTACAAACCAGCCGTTGGCGACCTCAACCAAGTAGCCAGAAGCAAACATCTGATCTAAAGGATAGCGTTCAATCAAATAGCCAAAATTGATTGACGAAACTATGCCGACCTAGTCTGCCAACAGTGCTAATCTGCATATAAACTCGATATTGGGGTTGCAGATCATGGCCACAGAAAACAATTCAGACTCGGTAAGGGATAGATTAATCCGCGCAGCCCTTGAATGCTTCCTTGCTGATGAATACCACAAAGTTTCTACTCGGCTGGTAGCAGAAAAGGCAAACACAAACATCTCGATGATCCGTTATTACTTCGGAAATAAGCAGGGACTCTATGAGGAGATGATCCGGGAGACCCTTAATCCGATGTTGTCCGTTCTTGATGGTCCCATGCTTGCCTCGGTGACTGGCTTCAAAGATTTTCTTCGTTTGTATTACGACACGATGACTGCAAAGCCTGAGTTCCCCAAACTTATTCTCAAAATAATTGCGCTAAACCACGGCCCCGGTCGCCGATTTATCCAGCAACTTCTGGAACGTGGGCGTACCAAAGGTACACGCAGGGTATCCGATTTGAAAGATCAGGGGCAAATTTCTTCTACCGTGGACCCCGACATCCTCCGACTCGCATTCGTCAGTTTGGCAATGACGCCCATCCTCTTGAAGGATATTTTTGAGGAACAAATGGGACGGCCTATGGATACCGCATTTTTGGACAGTTTGGCGGAATTTAACGGCCATCTGTTTTTAGCTGGGTTAGCGCCTGGCAACTCCCAAGAGCCAAGAGATCAATAGATGACGCTGCAAATGAACACGAGTGCCGTACGCCGCTTTTCGATGATCATGAAATTTGGCTCATGGCTGCAAAACATCCCTAACAAGCTAACGCCGCCTCCGTTTTGGCTCATGCAAATCGGTTCTGCCTTTTGGCAGTCACGCGCACTGTATGTGGCAGCCCAACTCGATATTGCATCTGTCATTGCTGATGGCGAATTGAGCTCAGGCTTAATTGCGTCAAAGGTATCGGCCAATCCCGATGCCGTATTCCGTTTACTTCGAATGCTTCAGGCTATGGGGATTTTTGAAGAAACGGCGCCAAGTGTTTTTAAGAACAATAAGGTTTCAGTCTATCTTCGCAAAAACCATCCAAACACTGTGCGAGCGATGATTCTGATGCACAATTCGGAAGCCATGAGCCGTCCCTGGTTCGAGAAGTTGGAACAGGGAGTAAGGGAAGGCACCTCACCATTTCAGTTAACCCATGACGAAGAATTATTCGATTTCATGGACAACCATCGCGAGTTCGATCAACTATTCTCTGAAGCCATGGACAGCGTCGAAGCACTCACTGGCGATAGTTTTGCGACAGACTTTGATTGGAGTCAATTTGACAGAATCATTGATGTCGGAGGCTCACGAGGCGCCAAGTCACTCACGATTCTAAAGCGGTACCCGCATCTGACCGCTGTGGTCGTTGATCGTCCACAGGTAATTGCTGAGGCAAGGCAGTACTGGGAAGCAAACCCGTCTGCAGATGTTGAGCGAATTCGCTTTCAAGGAGGTGATCTGCTCAGGTCAGTACCTGCAGCTGAAGGCCCCAAAGACATCTATCTGCTCTCGGCTGTATTGCATGGTTTCGATTACGAAAGCAGCCTCAAGGCTCTCCGTAATCTGGCTCAAGCCATCGGCACCAAGGGGGCCAGAATAGCCCTGATGGAAATCATCTTGCCTGAAATCGGGACTGACCTTGCAGGAGCATCTTTAGATATGCAAATGTTCATGGGCTGCAGAGGTCGGGAACGAACCCTGAAAGAATGGACCTCGTTGATAAATGCTGCGGGACTAAAACTCGAAGAGGTCGTCGGGCTCCAGTCGTTTGGCAGTATTCTTGTCGTAAAGGCAAGTTAACTGTTATATCCGGTATGATTAAACAAGTTGGTAACACTGTCATTCAATTTAAGCACCAATCACCATCACCGGAAAGCTGCCATTGAATTCTGATACCTGAAAGCAGCCGTTCGTCACTGAGCCAAACCGACCCGTTGCCGTCTATCGCCTAACATGCTTCAATGGCGGCAATTGGATCATTACCAGACATAAACAACTGACACCGATGATATGCAAAAAGGAAACTGAAATGCTGATCAATAAATTATCGTGTCAAAGATCATTTCTTGGCAGATATAGGGAGGACTATATAATTCCTTATTCTGGTTTCAATGTGCCAAGGGTTGATTAGCGGTAATGAATGTTGAAAATTCAATCGAAACTCATTACAGAAAGCTTGCTGATAGCCTTCTTAATGAATACGAAGATCTATATGAGTCAATCAGTAACGAAAAGCTAAGGATTTTGTTTTCTACGCTTCATGCGAGAGTTATTAATCTATTTGATTCAATGAATCACAGACTGCCGACAGCAGATAACTCCAATCATTTCTGGGCGGATCCAAGTCGAGAGCTAGCTCAAACTATTGAAATTATCGAAGCTTTAGAGCGGTCTCTAAAAAAATCTGAATTTGCTTTTGCTATAGATGAATACTACAGAGAAAAGCTATCTTTTTGCAAAACGTTCTTAAGCAAAAGTGGTGGAAGCGCAATACCTCCGAATACAGAAAAAATGGAACTGTACTACACAATTCCCATATTCTATCTACAGAACTCAATTGTTATTGAGAATCAAAAGAACATTTCTGATTTGAAGTTGATCGGAGAGGGATCGTATGCTCAAGTTTTTAAGTATGTTGATAAGTTTTATATTAAAACGTTTGCTTTGAAGCGCGCAAGAAAAGATCTAACCTCAAAAGAGCTAGAAAGATTTAGGCGTGAATATGAACAAATGAGAGGTTTAAGTTCCCCATACGTTCTTGAGGTGTTTGGTTACAATGAATCAAATAAAGAATATGTAATGGAGTTTATGGATGCATCCTTGGATAAGTATATTTCAAAAAATAATGCAAATTTATCCTTTCAGGAAAGATTTAAGTTAGGCATCCAAATTATTAGAGGCTTCTCATATATACACTCTAAAAACATTCTGCATCGAGATATATGTCCAAAGAATATTCTTATTAAAAAATATGATGATGTAGTTGTTGTGAAAATAGCGGACTTCGGTCTAGTGAAAGTTGTAGATAGCGATTTAACTTCAGTAAACACTACATTTAAGGGTTACTTTAATGATCCAAACCTGGTAGTCGAAGGATTTGATAAGTACGATGTCCTACATGAGACTTATGCTCTCACTCGCATTCTATATTACGTACTAACCGGAAAAACTAGCACCGACAAAGTATCTACAAATCTGAGCACCTTTATCGAAAATGGTCTTAACAGTGATAAGAGGCTCAGGTTTAAGGACATTGATGAATTGCGTCAAGCGTTTCAAAATATCAAGCCGAGTTGATTGGCGTTTATTAAGCTGTATTAGTTCAGACTTAACCTGACAGTTACCGGTTTTGCGAGGTGCCTGTCAGATTAGATTTGGTTCAGATTTTTCTGAGCCCAAATCCGTTTTCCATCCAGCAAAGTATCCATTGGCGTTCTGCCATTGCACATCTTGCCCTGATGAGTTCGGTCATTGTTGTAATAAACCAGCCATTCGTCCAGGTCTTTTTGTAATTCGGCTAGCTCGCTGTAGAGCTTTTTGCGGAAGGTGACCTGATAGAACTCCTGCAAGATGGTCTTATGGAAGCGTTCACAAATCCCGTTGGTTTGCGGCGACATGGCCTTGGTTTTGGTATGGTCGATGTCGTTAATCGCCAGGTACAGCTGATAGTCATGCTGCTCGACCTTGCCACAATATTCGGTGCCACGATCCGTCAGAATACGTAGCACGGGCAATTCATTCGCTTCATAGAACGGCAACACTTTGTCATTCAGAATGTCAGCGGCGGTGATCGGCGTTTTGGTTGTATACAACTTGCAGTGCGCGACTTTGCTGTAGGTGTCCACGTAAGTCTGCTGGTAAATTCGTCCCACACCTTTGAGGTTGCCAACGTAGAAGGTATCTTGCGAGCCGAGGTAACCCGGATGAGCAGTTTCGATTTCGCCGCAAGCTTCGTCATCGTGCTGTTTCTTTTCCAGCGCCGCAATCTGCGCATCGCTCAGAATCAGTCCTTCGATGGCTACTTGGGTTTCCAGCGCCTTGAGACGCTTTTTAAAATTTTCAAGATCATGCCGTAACCAGATGGAGCGAACGCCGCTGCCGGAAACGAATACACCTTGTTTACGCAACTCGTTACTGGTTCGGTGCTGACCATGCGCCGGAAACTCGACTGCATACGCTTTCACCGCGATTTCAATGCTTTCGTCCACGCGATTCTTGAGATTCGGTGATCTGCGATTTTTATCGATTAAGGCATCGATACCGCCTTCGGCCACCAGTTCCTGATAGCGATAAAACGTATCACGTGATACGCCCATCACCTTGCAGGCTCTGGACACATTATTCAGCTCTTGAGCCAAATTTAACAGCCCTGCTTTGTGTTTAATGATCGGATTGTTAGTATGCAACATGGGAGTTACCTTTTGTGTTTTGAGTAAGGATTCGACACCCCTATCAAAACCGGTAACTCTCATCTTTTCAAGTCGATGTGTCAGATTAAGTTGAGACTAATACAATTAAGCTATGAACCATAACAAGGTGGTTCAGTGGAGCCAATTACGCTCTGCATTATTTATGGTATCACTTCGCTCTTTTACCATAAGCAATGCTTCGCTACACCGGCCCACTAACCACAGCGTTATACATCCAGGTAGCAGGAGATATAGATGACTCACAGACCATTTTTGCAAGGCGAACCGACAACCTTCGACAAGGTCTTTCCTTCCGTAAAATCGCTTACTCTAACTGGGAAGGAGCAGGGAGATTTTCGAAATATTATGTCCATACCTATTGAACATCGTTCGCACCTTTATTACACAGCATCTAATTTGCCCGCAAAGATTTCGTGCTCTAATCCAAGGTGCCAACAAGGAGGGTACGAACTGCAATGGATAATCGATGGCCTTGTTAGAAATCGAGATACTCACTATGAAAATACCTTTCATTGCAATGGGCACGAAGGATCTCCGAAGGGTCGCAAAAAAGGTGATCCTTGCTGCAATTACATAGAAGTTACTATTGAGCTTGCATACAAAACTGAAACCGGAGCCTAACCATCCGGTCAACTTGACCACCAAAAGCTACCCTCATTGTTGAATGGCTGCTCCGTAACTACCCTCTGTCGCTGAGCCAACAAGCGCGATAGTCAGCTTTTGGCCCAGACTGTGTCAAAACGCCAGCTTTGGTATAATTTGGCTCAGGGTTTATTGATTGGAGTTAGCCGATGAATCGATTCATTAAAGGTGAATGTCGCACTCAAATTACCTTGCTACCTGAAAGTCTGGATGACTATGTGGTGGAGACCAATCCCGTCCGTGTCGTTGATGTCTTTGTGGATGAGTTGGATCTTAAGCCACTCGGTTTCGAAGGTGTTCAACCCGCTATTACCGGCAGACCCGCCTATCACCCTGCGGTTTTACTGAAGATTTATATCTACGGTTACCTTAATCGCATCCAATCCAGCCGTCGTTTGGAGAAAGAAACGCAGCGTAATATCGAGTTGATGTGGTTAACCGGACGCTTGATGCCGGATTTCAAAACCATCGCCACTTTCCGCAAAGAGAACGGTAAAGCCATCCGTAACGTCTGCCGCCAATTTGTCATGCTCTGTCAGCAGCTGGGTTTATTTTCAGAAGCTCTGGTGGCCATAGACGGCAGCAAGTTCAAAGCCGTTAATAACCGCGATCGCAACTTCACCAGCGCCAAATTGCAACGGCGTATGGAAGAAATCGAATCCAGTATCAATCGATATTTGACTGAACTGGATAGCGCCGATCGGCAAGAACCCGCCGTGGCAGAGGCAAAAACCGAGCGTTTGCAAGATAAAATTGCTGCCCTAAAAGCGCAGATGAAAGCCCTGAAAGACGTTGAAGTTCAGCTCAACCAAACACCCGACAAACAGATTTCCCTGACTGATCCCGATGCCCGTTCCATGAAAACGCGGGGTACTGGCATCGTGGGTTATAACGCTCAGACCGCTGTTGACACTAAGCATCATCTGATTGTGGCGCACGAGGTGATCAATGAGGGTGTGGACCGCAGCCAGCTTTCCAACATGGCGAAAAAAGCCCGCAGTGCCATGGCGGTTGACGCTTTAACCGTCATTGCCGATCGCGGTTATTTCAAAGGCGAAGAAATCCTCGCCTGCCACGAAGCCGGCATTACCGCGATTGTGCCTAAGACCGTGACATCAATCGCCACAGCCGATGGCCGTTTTGGCAAAGCTGATTTCATTTTTGATAGCAAGAAAAACGAATACCGCTGTCCGGCTGGGGAGGCTTTGATTTGGCGCTTTTCCACTATTGAGAAAGGCTTGAAATTACATTGTTACTGGAGTTCGGCCTGTCAAAACTGTGCGCTCAAGGAGCAATGTACGCCCAGCCCCCAACGGCGCGTCAAGCGTTGGGAGCATGAGGACATTCTTGACGCCATGCAAACTCGCTTGGACTTGGCACCTGACAGCATGAGAATTCGCCGACAAACTGTCGAACATCCTTTCGGCACGCTCAAAGCCTGGATGGGGGCTACTCACTTTCTGATGAAAACCTTGGCGCACGTTCGTACCGAAATGAGCTTGCATGTGCTGGCCTATAATTTGAAGCGAGTGATCAATATCATAGGTCTTACAGCGCTGATTGACGGTATAAAAGCCAAGATGGCATTGTGTCGTCCTAATGAATCAACCATAGCCGGTTAGTGGCTATTTCAGAGTACGGTTGTGTAAAGCCCATCTGTCAACAAGGCTTTCCAGGGTTCCATTTTGGAAATGGTAAATTCTTGTTTGTCTCGAGCGAAGCTCTCTCCTACATTCCACGGCAGCTTTAGAACCCCACTAAATGCCTTATCCATGCTCGAACAATCTCAATTTGTGCGTTTTTACACGGTCTGGGCCGAACGCAGCCTGCTATCGTCTGACCAACTCGCTGCATCCCTTCTGAAACGCCCATTCTTGGATACCAATAACACCTTCCTCAAATTGCCCCTCATCCAAAGTTAAGCCGTTCCTAATACGATCTTAATTAAACCCTCAGGCTTTCTCTCATCTTGACTCTGTAATCTACAAACCCAAGCGAATAGGGAATATCAACCCGTTTGCATCAGGTTGGGTTTCCAGGGACGGCGACCCTTGTCATTGGGATAAGACGCTATAGGGGTTACACACATGCCACTCGGTTTGGGAAATATTTTCAACGGGCTTTTCAAGCAGTATGGACACACGGTGATTCTGTTGCTGCGCGTCATCGACGTCGCCATGTTGTTTGCTGCCGCTTGGGTGACTCACTATTTCTGGTTACGTGAATACGTCGTCGATCAAGATTACCGGATCGTCATCGCACTAGGTATCCTGGGCGCCATTATCTTCTTCGAAATCGGGCAGGTGTATCGGCCCTGGCGTAACGATGCGATGCGCGGCGAGATTGCCCGTATCGTCAGAGGCTGGATCTCGGCGTTAGTGGCGGTGGTGTCCATCGTCGCGTTAATCAGGTTGCATTTTTGGTTCGGTTCCAGTTACCGCTGGATTGCGTCCTGGGGTGTGCTGGGTTTGGTGTTCGTGTTGGCGGCGCGCGGCGTGTTGTCGCAAGTGCTGCGTTTCTTGCGGGCTCGCGGCTGGTCGCAGGGCCGTATCGTCATGGTCGGCTTGAATCAAATGGCGGTTGCGGTGGCACGGCAGTTGAATCATTCCTCTTGGGCCGGGCTGCAAGTGGTCGGTTATGTAGACGATAGAGGCGATGATAGAAATTCGATCAGCGATTTCGCGCTGCCGCGTCTCGGTAAACTGGAAGATCTGCCGGGCATCATCGCTGCTCAAGCCATCGATGAAGTCTGGGTAGCCTATCAAGGCGAATCCTTGACCGAGCGTGCGCAATATCAGCTGCGTCATCTGCCGGTCAGCATTCGGCTGGTGATCGATTGTTTTGCCTTCAAGCAAAGTAAATTCCTTAGCTTGAACACCGTGGCCGGTATTCCCACGTTGGATTTCTCGGTGTCGCCGCTGCACGGTATCAATCGCTACATTAAGGAAGTGGAAGACCGCTTGCTGGCTTTGATTTTATTACTGCTGATCAGCCCCTTGATGTTGTTTCTGGCACTGGGTGTGAAACTGAGTTCGCGCGGTCCGGTGTTTTATCGGCAGGAGCGGGTAGGTTGGAATAATCGTTCGTTCACGATGCTGAAGTTCCGTTCCATGCCGGTCGATGCCGAAGCCAAAACCGGCGCGGTTTGGGCCAAACCCGGCGAAAATCGCGCCACGCCGTTCGGTGCCTTCCTGCGCAAAACCAGCCTGGACGAACTGCCGCAATTGATCAATGTGTTGCGTGGCGATATGTCGCTGGTCGGCCCACGTCCGGAGCGTCCCGACTTTGTCGAAGTGTTTAAGGATCAAGTGCCTAACTACATGAAAAAACACATGGTGAAAGCCGGCATCACAGGCTGGGCGCAAGTCAACGGCTGGCGCGGCGACACCGATTTGAACCGCCGCATCGAACACGATTTGTATTACATCCAGCATTGGTCGCTGTGGTTCGATCTGGAGATCGCCTTCCGCACCGTACTGACCGGATTTATCAATAAAAACGCCTACTAAGGACACGCTTACATGTTTAGATTGATTCCCATCATGCTGATTTTAACCTTGCCCGGTTGTTTCCTGGCGCCGGGCATGGATATGAATAACGATAACGGCATGACCGAAATCGAACTGCCAAGCAACCGAGACGGGCAGTTGGTGAAAGAGAAAGTCCGCATCGTGCCGATTACCGCCGATCTGATCATCGAGCGGGAGAGCAATCGCCGGCATGCCATTAACAGCCTGCCACCGGTGGACCCTAACAAAACCAGCTACCGCATCGGTCCGCAGGACAGATTGCAGATTACGGTCTGGGAGCATCCGGAACTAAACGATCCCGGCGGCGAGAAAATCATGCCGGAACTGGCCGGGAAAGTGGTCGACGAAAACGGCGACCTGTATTACCCCTATGTCGGCAGCATGCACGTGGCCGGTAAGACGGTCAGCGAGGCCCGCGCCGACTTGACCCGCGAGCTGTCCAAATACTTCAAAAAGGTCAAACTCGATATCCGGGTGTTGTCCTTCCAGGCGCACCGAGTAGCGGTGGTGGGTGAAGTGGTGCGGCCCGGCGTGCAAACCATGAACGAAACACCTTTAACCGTCGCGGAAGCCATCACCCGCGCCGGCGGTTCTACCAAAGACTCCGATTTTGCCAATGTGGCGCTGGCCCGCGACGGCAAGCTCTACAAACTGGATGTGCAGTCTATGTACGAAAAAGGCCTGACCACCCAGAACCTGCTGTTGAAAGACGGCGACGTGCTGAATGTCGGCGATCAAAAAGATAGCAAGGTGTTTGTGATGGGCGAGGCCAATCGCCAGCAAGCCATCCAGATTAACAAAGGCCGCATGAGTCTGTCGCAAGCCTTGGCCGAAGCCTCCGGGGTTGATTTCAATACCTCACGGCCCGGCGATATTTACGTGATTCGCGCCGGAGACATGCATCCCGAGATTTTCCAACTGGATGCCGAATCGCCCGACGCGATGATTCTGGCCGATCAGTTTCCGCTACAAGCCCACGACACGCTGTTCATCGGTACCGCCGGTGTCACGCAATGGTCGCGGGTGCTGAACCAGATTTTACCTGGCTCGTTTACCGCAATCATGTCGCAAGCCGCGATGATGGGGATGTAACCAATGTATTACTCACAAAACGAAGCTACGCCGGTATTGCAAACGGTGAATCAGGCGCGGATGGCAGAGCCTAGCGTCAGTATTCGTGACTATGTCGATTTGTTGATAGAAGGCCGTAAAACCATTTTCATTGCGCTGTGTTCAGTGTTGCTGATTACCACCGTATATCTGGTGTTGGCGCCGCGCACTTACAAGGCTGACGCCTTGCTGCGAATCGACAAAAACAAGGCCTTGCTGTCCGCGACGCTGCGCAGCGAAAACAACCAAGCGCCGGCGGAAGCTGAAAGTCCGCGCGCACAACGGGAAGTTGAGATTTTGCGCTCGCGTTCGGTGTTGGGCAAAGTCGTGGATAACCTGAATTTGACCATAGAAACAGAGCCTTATTTTTTTCCATTTATTGGTGAAACCTTGGCGCGCCGGCATGATGCCCATGACGGCATTGCGGAAGCCTGGTGGGGCTTCAGTCGCTGGGCCTGGGGCGGCGAAAAGCTGAAAATCGCCGCATTCAGCGTCCCTGATCGCTATTTGGAAAAAGAATTTATCCTGATTGCGCTTGAAGAAGGTCGTTTCCAATTACTCGATCCTCGCGGCGACGAATTGTTGGCTGGTCAGGTTGGCGAAATATTGAGTGCCGAGATCGGCGAGAAAACTCCGGTGACGATTAAAGTCGAAACCCTGGAAGCGCATCCGGGTACGCATTTCGAATTGACCCGCCGTACCGCGCTGTCAGCCATCGAAACGCTGCAAAAAGCCTTTGCGGTAAAAGAAGTGTCGAAGGACACCGATATTCTGAGCGTGGAATTGAAAGGCCGAGATCCGGAGCAACTGGCTAAATCGGTGAACGATATTGCGGCGATTTACGTGAACGCCACGGTGAATTGGGAATCGGCGGAAGCTTCGCAAAAACTGGGTTTCCTGGAAAGCCAGTTGCCCATCGTCAAGGAGCGTCTGGAAAAAGCCGAGCAAGGTTTGAGCGCGTATCGTCAGCAACACGGCGCGGTGGATATTTCCGCCGAGGCCGAGATTCTGTTGAAACAGGCGTCGGACATGGAAACCCTGGGCATTCAGCTTAAACAAAAATACGACGAACAAAGTCAGCGCTTGGAATCCGAGCATCCGGACATGATCTCCACCAACGCGCAGATCAAACGCGTGAATAACAAACTGGCAGCTTTGGAAAAACGCATCAAGGATTTACCGAAAACCCAGCAAAACATGGTCAGTTTGTCGCGCGATGTACAGGTCAATACCGAGCTATACACCTCTTTGTTGAACAGCGCGCAGGAACAGCGCATCGCCGCCGCCGGTTCCTTGGGCAACTCGCGCATCGTCGATTTCGCCGTCACGCCGGAAAAACCGTACTGGCCCAAACCTAGCTTGTTGTTGGCGATTGCCGGCCTGTTGGGATTGAGCTTGGGCTCGGCGTTGATTTTCCTCAGACATTCGCTGCAACGCCACGATAACTATCCGGCCTTGCTGGAATATCAAGTCGGTTTGCCGCTGTTCGCCGCGATTCCGCACAGCAAAAAGCAGCATAAATTGGGACGCTTGCTTGGTAAGGATAAAGACAACGGCATATTAGTCAGCCAGGATCCGCTGGATATTTCTGTCGAGTCGCTGCGCGGTTTGCGGACCACGCTGGAAGCCACGTTGGCCCAGCATGAGAGCAAGGTGATCATGGTTAGCAGTCCGGCGCCGGGCATGGGTAAATCCTTTGTCAGCGCCAACTTGGCGGCCTTGCTGGCCAGCATTAAAAAACGGGTGTTGGTGATCGATGCCGACATGCGCAACGGCCGTTTGCACGAGACTTTCTCGATAGGCAAACAACCGGGTTTGTCCGATTTATTGGCCGGTAGAGCGACGTTGGGCGAAGTGATTGTCAGTTTGCCGGATGTGGGTATCGACTTGATCCCGCGCGGCAATATGGTGTTAAACCCGGCCGAGTTATTGGTATTGGGCGAATTGTCCGAAACCCTGGAGCAGCTGAAAAGTTTTTATAATCATATTGTCATCGATTCACCGCCGATTTTGGGTGCCACCGATGCGGCGATTCTGGGTAAGCATGCCGATGCTACTTTCCTGGTGGTGAAAGAAGGCCGCTACACCGCGCAGGAACTGGAAGTCAGCGCCCGCCGCTTCCTGCAAGTGGGCATCAAACCCAATGGCTTCATCATCAACGATATGAAGGAAGGCTCGTCTTACTATCCGTATTACGGTTACGCCTATCAACGCGCCGATCAGGAACCGAAGGAGGAGTCCACCTGGAGCGATAAGTATCATGCAGTGGGTGACTGGTTGGGCAAGCAGTTGGATAGGGAGCTATTGCCGGTTCCCGCCGAAACCGACGAGCGGGTTTAACTAGCAGTGATGAGACTCCGCCTGGAAAAAGATCTGCCTGCCCTTTTGGTTGCGCTGGTCGGCGCGTCAACGGTCGCTTCGCTGCCGCAAGTCGAATCGGCTTGGGCCGGAATCAAGGAAGTCTACGGCGAACAGGAAATGGGTTTGCGGATTCTGCGCGAGGCCTTGTTGGCTGTGTTGATCGTTTACGCCTGGCTGGAACCGCGTTTGCGCAACGGGATTTTTAGCAGCTCGGTGCTGGCTTTTCTGGGCCTGATTTGTACCTATGTCTTGTTTGAAGTGGGTTACGCCTTGTATCTGGATTTGCCCTTGGTCGTGCCGCTGACCGGCCTGCGGGTTTTTGAATATTTGCCGGTAGCCTTGATCGGTTTCGTGACCAGTCGCTTGGGGGCCGGCGACTATGTGCTGTACAAGTTTGCCAGCTATCTGCGCTACTACCTGGTGCTGCAGACCGTATTGGCTTTAGCTCAAGCATTGTGGGCGCCGCCTTTGTTTGGTGTATCAATGCTGGGTGGCGGTCGGCCATTCGGCACCTTCGTCAGCCCCAATCTATTCGGCGCGACGATGGCGACTTGCGCGCTGGTGTTTGCGTTGGTACCGGGTATGCGGCGTTGGTTGGCGTTAAGCGTGTTTTTGGCCTTGCTGAGCGGTTCGCGTACGGCGTTTATCAGCTCCTTGTTGGTGGTGTTTTTTCAAGTTTATGCTGCGTTAAGGCCGCGTGATCGTTGGGCTTTGCTGATGCCGGCGCCGATCCTGGCGGTGGGGGCGTTGATTTTGGCCTCCAGCCCCCTGTTGAGCGGCCGAGACGATGCCGATCCCACTCAGGACGGTCGGATCGATTTGTGGCAGCGGGTATTTGCCAATCATGTGCACGGGCCGATGGATGTGTTGTTTGGCTGGGGTTTGGGTTTGAGTTCCAATACCGTCAATCTGTTGTTCGGTGCCGAGTATTTCCCCGGCCAGTTCGATTCCGATAGTCTGTATTTGTTCTTGTTGAACGGCTACGGCGTGATCGGTTTGTTGGCGTATTTGCTGTTTTTATGGACTACGACACGAATGTCTGTCCACCCCAATAAAGGTCTGGTGACGATGTTTATTTTCGCAGCTGGCCTGACTTTTAATATGTGGGAGTATTTTCCGCAGAATGCCTTGTTGATGTTGTTGTGGGGCATGGTGCTGGGCTGCGCTACGAAAAAACATGCGGCTAATTCCGACATGGCACAAGCACCGGTATCCGCGCAAACCGGTTACTCTCAGCCTTGGCGATAACCCTTGCGAATGTTTAGAACCTTAAAAAAATCCAAATTATGCGGCGATGCCTTTTGGGCCTTGTTCGGCCAGGCGGCGTCGGCTCTGGCCTTGTTGCTGGGTACGCGCTTATTGACTGAATTGGTCAGCCCTGCGGTTTACGGGCAAGTGGCCTTGTTGAACGGTTTTGTCGCGTTGGGTGTGGCGGTTTTTTCTTATCCGTTTATTTGCGCCGGCATGCGTATTGTCCCGGAATGCCAAGATCCGGCCGAGCGCCGGAGTCTGCATACGGCGGTAGCCGCCTTGACGCTGAAAGCTACTGGCTTGGCGATAGCTTTGTTGGTGTTGGGCGGTTTTGTTTTCGGATATTTTACCGATGCCAGCAGTGCGTTGTTTTTGCTGGCCGGCATGTTATTAGCGACTACGGTGCAGCGCGAACTGGGCATACAGTTGGCAATAGGCGAGCGCAAACAACGCCTGGCCAGTCTTTGGCAAACCAGCGACAGCGTGTTAAGGCCCGCATTGGCGATAGCGCTGGTCTGGTGGATGGGCGGCAATCCGGAATCGGTGCTGCTGGGCTATATCCTGGCCAGTTTGGTGTCGAATTTGGTTTGGATAGTTGTTAAGCGCCGCAACGCCATACGGACGCCAGCGCAGGTTAGCCGGGCTTTTAGCCGCGAAGTGTGGGTATACGCCTTGCCCTTGATTCCAATGGAGTTGATTTTCTGGATCAACGGTTTGGGCGACCGGTATGTGATCGGCTATTTGCTGAGCTCCGCCGATGTGGGTTTGTATGCCGCGACCTATATGATCGTCAACGAAGCCTTCAACCGCAGTGCGATGGTGTTGCTGCGCACCTTTCAGCCCGCGTATTTTCAAGCCTTTTCCGCACAACAATTGCAAAAGGCCTTTTCGATGTTATGGATTTGGATAGCCAGCGTCGCGGGCTTGGGCGTGGCAGGTTTGTTGCTGTTACTGCTGACTAAGGATTGGGTGGCTTCCATGGTACTGGCCAAGTCCTATCACGCCGCGGTGGATTTAATGCCGGCCATGGCGCTGGGCTGCGCCTTGCATGCCTTGGGCACGGCTGTGGCGCAACCGCTGCTGGCGCGCAAACTTACCAAAACCTTGCTGAAAGGGCGGTTGTGCGGTGCGGTGACGGCGGCGATTACGATTCCGTTGCTGATCAGCCAATACGGTTTACCTGGCGCGGCCTGGGCCAATCCGGTTTATTTCGGTATCGAAGCCATGGTGTTGGCGCTGTTGGCAAAACCCTGGCAAGCGGCTACCAGCCCCATATTGGGAACTATTCAAAACTTGAGAAAAGAACCGCTTGCGGCGGATGCCTAAGAGTGACAACGGTGGAGACAATGACATACGCGACAATGACAACGGAAACTTACGGCGATGTGTTGCACGCATGCGTGGCATGCGGCGCGGAGAAAATCGGTTTTTGGCGGCAAAAAGATTACCTGTATACCGATAGCACCAGCAGCAAAGCCTTTCGGATTTACCGCTGCGCTTGCTGCGGCACTGGTTTTTTGAATCAGCCGCCGCATCGGCAGTGGTTGCAAGCCATCTATAAATACTCCGGTCAGGCGTTGACGCAGGCGATTACGCTGGACGAAGTATTATTAAGGGAACAGGTTTTTCCTAACTGCACCGTCGATGCCAAGCGCATGGCACTCCACGCCGACCAGTTGAACAAGTCCGGCAATCACCGAGCTTTGGATATCGGTTCCGGTTTTGGCTTTTATACCCGAGCCTTGCGCTTGTTGGGTTATCGCACCGTCAGCATCAATCCCGGCCAGTATGAAAATCGGGTGTTCCGGGATTTAAACGGCGACGAGCCCTTGCCGATCATGTTCGAGCAGTATCAGGCGGAGCAAGCCTTTGGCGTCGTGGTGATGTCGCAAGTGTTGGAGCATCTGTTGGAACCGGATCAGGCGATAGCCAAGGTCGCCGGTTTGCTGGAAAGCGGTGGCGTGCTGGCTTGCGCGGTGCCTAACTATGCTTCGTTTTTGGTCAAACTACTGGGCACCAAGGAGAACGCCTGTCTGTGGGTGCCGGAGCATGTGAATTATTTTACCGAACAAGGCCTGAAAAGCTTGCTGGAGCGTAATGGCGTGCAGGTGGTTAAAACCGAGCAAGTTACCCGGATTCCTTACAACGCGCTATCCAAACGCTTGGGTTTGAAAGGTGGTTTGGCAAAGCTGACCAACGCACTGGTGAAGTATGCGCAGATGCCGTTTGCAGCCTTAATGGATGCGTTGGGCTTGGGTATTTACCTGAATGTCTACGCGGTGAAGAAATAAGCCATGTTGACCGTCGTTATTCTTACCCAAAACGAGGAAGCCAATCTGCCGCGCTGCTTGGCGGGCATACCCGAACGGTACCCTATCGCGATTGTCGATTCCGGCAGTACCGATAACACGCTGGCGATTGCCCAAGAACGAGGCTGCGCCATTCACCGCAATCCCTGGCCCGGTTTTGCCGAACAACGCAATTTTGCGATCCGGCAGTGCGGCATAGATACGCCGTGGATCTTGTTCGTCGATGCCGACGAAATCTATCCGCAAACCTTTTACGACTGGTTTGAAGCCAAGCTGTCCGATACGCATGGCATCGATGTATTGATGGTGCCGTCGGTGTTGTATCTGCGCGGTAAACGTCTGAATCATGCGCCCGGTTATCCGATCTATCACCCCAGGCTGGTGCGCCGCGAGACAACCAATTTTGTGCGCAACCACACCGGGCATGGCGAAGCGGTGCTGGATACCTGCCGCATCGGCTATTCCGAGATTGCCTACGAACATTATTTTTACCACGGCGAAATCATCGAATGGATGCACAAACACGTCGGCAAGGCCGCGCAAGAAGTGCAGTTGCAACCGACTGCCGGTGCGGTGATGACCACGCGCGGCCGCTTAAGCGTGCTGCTGGGTCGCTCCTGGCTGCGCGTGCTGGCGCGGTTTGCTTATCACTATCTGCTGCGTGGCGGTTTTTTGGACGGTGCGGCTGGCTTGGAGTTTGCGCTGATGTTTACCTGGTACGAAGCCACGATTTATTTGCAAGCAAAAGCCGGTAGCTGGGCGAGGAGTGCGCTATGAAAGTTTCGCTGGTGTTGGCAACCTTGGGTAGGGACTGCGAAGTCTTGGATTTTTTGAAATCCCTGCTGTTGCAAACCTATAAAAACTTCGAGCTGATAGTCATCGATCAAAATCGGGACGGTAAGATCGATGCCATTTTTGAGTCTTACCACGCGCTGATGGACATCAAGCACATCAAGGTGGATTTTACCGGCAATGCCCGGGCCAGGGATTATGGCATCGGTCTGGCGCAGGGCCGTATCGTCGCCTTTCCCGACGACGATTGTGCCTATGACAAGGACGTGTTGGAAAAAGTGGTGGCGGAATTTAAGCGCCGCGAAAACCTCGCCATTCTGGTGGCGGGTTCCTACGATTTTTCCGCCACCCGATTCAGCATAGGTGTGAATAGCCACAAAGCCGGCTATTTCAACCGTTTCCGGATGATGGGGGTGGAGTTTACCCAGTTTTTCGATCTGCAACAGGTCGATAGGCGGCAGTTTCATCTGGATCACGATTTTGGCATCGGTTCCAAATACTCCGGCGCGGAAGGTTTTGAGCTGTTGTACCGCTTGCTGCGCGCCGGCGGCAACGCGTTTTATACGCCCGAAATCAAAATTTTTCACGCCAACAAGGATCATTACAAGCTAGGCACCGCCAGGATGCTGATGTATTCCACCGGCATCGGCGCTTATATCCGCAAGTTTACCAATCAGCACGACGCGTTTATTTTGTATTACATCGTGCGCAAGATGTTTGTCGCGCCGGTGTTGAAAATGGCTTTGGCGCTGGTCACCTTCAATCCGCAAAAACTGGCGTATTCGTTTTACAACCTGGTCGGTATCTGGCGCGGGTTTCTGGCGTACCGCAAATCAGAAAAATGTATTTAAAGACGGTTTCAGGAGAAATGAAATGGATGTAGGTATTGTCACGACCCATGTGCCGCCGGCTAAAGGCTATGGCGGGGTATCGGTCACCTGTGGCGTGTTGACCAAAGCCTGGGGCGAACGCGGCCACAACATGGTGTTGGCTGCCGCCGACGAGTCGATAAACGGTCGCTTACGCGCCGAGGATGTAAAACTTGGCAAGCAAGTCGATGTCAGACTGTATCCTTGTTACGGCTTCCGGCGTTGGGGTTTCGGGTTGGGAGCCATTCCTAAGATTTTCAAGCTCTGCTGGCAGGCACCACGAATCTATATCCACGGTATTGCCACTTGGCCTTCAACTTTGGCGGCTGTGTTTTGCGTATTGTTGCGCCGGCCATTTATGGTCGCGGTACACGGCGGGTTGATGCCGGAACATGTGGCGCTGATTCGGCGGCAGAAGCCGCACAAATGGTTGTTTTATAAATGGCTGACTTTCCCGACTTTGCGCCGGGCCATTGCGGTGCATTGCACCAGCGATACCGAAGCGGCGGGCGTAACCGGCGTGTTGGGCAAGGACGCCAGGGTGTTACTGGTGCCGAACGGCATCGACAGTCGGGATTTCCAAGTCGCAGGCTATCCGCAAGGCGAGGGCACACAGCTATGCTTTCTGGGTCATGTTCAGCAAGAAAAAGGCATTAACGCGTTTATCCGGGCCTGGTTGCAAACGCGCCGGCCCAATGACCGTTTGATTGTGGCCGGCCGCAGTGTCGATGGCGCGTATTTTGAAGAGTTTCAGGCCTTGCTGGCGCAGGCGCAAGGGGCTATCAGCTACAAAGGTTATCTGCCGGTCGCGGAAGTAAAGCAATTGCTGGCCGACAGTCATTTTCTGGTGTTGCCGTCCGGTCTGGAGGAGACTGGCGGCATGCGCGAGAATTTTGGCAATGTGGTGGCGGAGGCGATGGCTGCCGGCCGGCCGGTGCTGGTTGCGAAAGGCTTGGCCTGGGATCACTTGGCAATGTATGGCGCCGGCTTGGTCTTCGAGCGCAACGAGACTTCGGTCTGCGCCGTGCTAAGGCAAACGCAAGTGGTGACTCAAGCGACTTGGCAAGAAATGTCGTTGCGTAGCCGGCAATATGTCGAACAGCAGTTGGACCCGGTTAAACTGGGCGATAAAGTCTGGAACGTGTTGACTAAGGCGAATCATGCCAGTCTGCCGCAGTCCTTGATAGAGGGCTCTTCTTATGAGTAAGGTGGGTTTGATCGTGCCGACCCTGAATGCCGGCGAACTTTGGGTGTCCTGGTTGCAAGCCTTTGCCGCGCAAACGCTGAAGCCGGATTATTTGCTGCTGATAGATTCCTCATCCGACGACCATACGGTGGCTTTGGCGCTTGCAGCGGGCTTTGACGTGCAGGTGATACCCAAGTCCGAGTTTAATCATGGCGGTACCCGGCAATTCGGCGTGAATTGGCTGGCGGATGCGGATATTCTGGTGTTCCTGACTCAGGATGCTCTGCTGGCGGGACCCGATGCCATCGAAAAGTTAGTGGCGGTCTTCGCGGATGAAAGTGTCGGCGCAGCTTATGGCCGGCAGTTGCCGCACCGGAATGCCGGGCCGATTGGCGCGCATGCCCGTTTATTCAATTATCCGCCGCAAAGTCAGTTGCGTAGCCTGCGGGACAAGGCGCAATTTGGCATCAAGACCGTGTTTATTTCCAATTCTTTTGCCGCTTACCGGCGCAGTGCCTTGATGAATGCCGGCGGGTTTCCGCTGAACACCATCATGAACGAAGATACTTTTGTGGTCGGCAAGATGTTGGTAAACGGCTGGAAAGTAGCTTATTGCGGCGATGTCGCCGTGTTTCACTCTCACGATTACGGGTTTTCCGACGAATTTAGGCGTTACTTTGATATCGGCGTTTTTCACGCGCATACCCCCTGGTTGCAGCAGACTTTTGGCGGCGCATCGGGCGAGGGTTTGCGGTTTGTGGTTTCCGAAGCGGGTTATCTGGTCAGACATGCGCCGTGGCTGATTCCCGCCGCGTTTTTACGCACGGGATTGAAATGGCTAGGCTATAAACTGGGTGGAGTGATGCCCGGCAGATTACCGCCGAGTTGCAATAGATATTTTAGTTTGCACAAAGGCTATTGGTTTCGGGGCGCGCCCGAAAATGCAGGTGAATAAAGCGGCATTATTTTGCCGGAAAATACTAGCGGATCGACTAAGCGTTAATGCTTAGTAACGCCTTAAATCATTCTAAAATTAATCCAATCTTCATCTTATCTTAATCTAAATTACAGTGTTTCTTCATCTTGACGCTGTAAATTCTTTTCCAACATTGCGTTTCTCCGACTCCGGCGCCGTTTTTAGTGATTGCAGTAGTGATGCTGTTGTCCTAATAGCCGGGTAAAATCCTACGCTGGAGCTTGGTTGAAAATGCATGATTGGGTCTGGATAATGATTGATAAAGTCTTTTGCGGTGAGAGCGGGATTACAATCAAAGTGCATTTGGTTGTCTGAGTCCTTAGCGTCAAAGAAGTATTGCCCGGATATTTAGGGATTTGATTAATTACGTTATGGAGTTTCATCTTGATTTCTGAAAAGCATTCATTTGATAGTTGTTTTGAGGTTTTTTTGGCTGACACACCTGAAAGCAAACAAATTCATTACAACCTCAGATACCAAGTTTATTGCGACGAGATGGGTTTTGAGGACAAGGATAAGTTTCCGGATCAATTGGAGTTCGACGAATGGGATGAGCATTCGGTGCATTTCATGGTGCGGCACCGATACACAGGGCAGTGGCTGGGCGCATTGCGATTGGTTTATCAAAATCAAGCCGTTTTCCCTTTCGAAGCCAAATGTGTTCCCGATCAACCGATAAGCGCGCAACAGTACGCGCAGTCCATAGAAATCTCCCGCCTGTGTGTTCTTAGAGAAGCCAGACGTTTTGCGCCGAGAGGGTTCTCGCACGGCAATAACGGCGAAGAGACTGCCAAGGAAGTCAGCAACGTCAGATATTTACACAGCATCAAGAATCAAAGCCGCAGCATCATGTGGGGTTTGTACCGGGCAGCCGTTTTGTATTCGGTTCAGAACGGCATCAAGCAGTGGTATATATTGGTCACGCCGTCGCTGGCGTATGCTGTGAAGAAAGAAGGTTTCGAAATGCAGCAAGTGGGAGGCGCTTGCGATCATAGAGGGCAACGAATTCCTTATGCGTTGGATGTCGATCACATTCTTCTTAATCCACTGTGGCAAAAAGACTATAAATTGGAATATCGCCGATATTCCGAGTTGACCGAGAGATCGGCGTCCAAAAGACAAAGGGCTTGATAGGTCGGATTTAGCGATTCGATAGTTTTGATGACGGTTTCCCGGCGCCGTTACCTTATAAAAAGGCGATAGCCTTAGAGGCCGGCCGGGTTCGGATATATTCTCCGCCTAGAGCCTTCCCGTTCTCCACTCTGCTGAAACTCTGTCGCGGCGCTGTCTTATCATCGCATTGGCAGCGTGGATAAAATCGTCACGCTCCGCTTGGAGATTTTGATCGAATAGCGCATAACTTAATCGTTTAAAGCTATTGCGCAGGCGGCGCCAGCCGAAAAGAGCCGTCGTATTTCCCATAGTCGGAAGACTGAATGCCATTGCGCATCGAGCCGCGGTAGGCAGGGCGGCCTTTTTCCACGATAACTTGCACCGCTCCGCCTTGCCGGCTAATCAGTCCGGCGTGAATGGCGGCCAAACAGATGTAAGAATTGCTGGTATATGCGTCGGTACCGTTCAATATTTGATAAGCCGCGTCGCACTCCGCCGGGCAGGCAACTAAATGCGTCGAGCCGGGGCCGCCTTCAATCTGCGCCGCCGAGAAACTACAGCCTGCTTCGATTACTTCCGCGTTAGTCGGATTGTTTATTGTCGCTGCCGGCTGATTGGCGGGGTATGCTGGCGGATTGCTAGTAGCCATGGGGTTAGCCGCCGTAATGACCGGTACGGCCGGACCGGGAGTCGTTACCTTAAGCGGCGAGTCGGCAATTTGCGCCGATGTTTGCGCGAAATGCATTGTCAGGCCGACCGCAACGCACACCAAGCCCAGTACGCCGGAAAAAATTCTTCCTTTCGGACCCGGTTCGATCCTGCCGCTAATATTACCGACCACAGCGACCAAGAGAAATATCAGGCCCGCCATCACAAACACCGTGGCTAATGGGGCGCTAAACAGCGTTTTGACGATTTCTTCCATCGAAGTCTCCTGGGCCGAACAGCTTGAGACTAGAGATTAAGCCCTTCCGTAAATCCGCACAAGGTTAAAACTTGAATACGCGTCCAGGGCAATCGGTGTGTATCGCGTTTAGCCGAAGACTTTCCCGGTTAAAGACATCAGCGATTTTCTGTCTTATTCCAGAAGCTTACGGTAAAGTTGCCGGGTCAAACTGATATACTCGCTGCCGTCTGGCCCAAGTTGAATTCAACTGTTTCGGGTCGGAAGCCTACGTCATTATTATAAAAATTATATTAGCCAGGATTATTTATGGAAGTTTATTTGCCCATGATTCAAAGCATACTGTCGGATTGGTATCGATTGACCTTGGAAAACCGGGAATATGCCGGATCCTTAGTGCTTGCCGTGTGGTTGCTGACGGCAATGTTTTACAGTATCAGGATTTATTTTTTAAAGAAAACCAATGCCATTAATTTAAAAGCGCGCATTGCCTTGCAAACCGATTTGGATAGCGCTCGGCAACAACTGCAAACCTTGCAAGAACAATTAGCCGCCGCCCTTGAGCAGTTGGAAACCGCGCAAGCGGCCGCTGCCAGCGAAACGCAGCGGGCCGAAAGTCTGGAAGGCAAGCTTGTACAAGCGAATCGGCAAGTAATCGACAGCATCAAAACCTTGGCAAGCAACTTCGAACTGACCGAACCCGGCTTGCCGGCCGCCAACGACCTGCAATCCACCGACCTGTGGCCGCGATATGCCGCCATTACCGCGCAAATCGCCGAACGCTTTAAAGCCGAACAGCAAGGTAAAACCGAGCTGCAACTGGCGCTTTGGGCGGAAACGGCCAAACTGGCTGAAAAAGACGCATTAATCGGGCCGTTGCAGTTGCGCTTGGAGTCGCAAACCGAACAGCTGAACAAACTGGAGTTGGCTGTCGAAGAACAAAAAATCCTGCGCGAGCGCGAGCAAGCCGGCGCCGAACAACGGCTGGCGGAGACTTTGGCAAAGCATCAGACCGAACTGGCGCGTTACGCCGACTCGGCTAAACGCCCGTTGGCGGCAACGGAGCCGGTATCCAAGCCGGAGCCAAAAGCCACGTTTTACGAAGCTCCCGCGATTCAGGCATCCCCGGCTGTTGTTGCTCAACCGGTTGCGGTGCAAGCCCAGCCGACACCTATCGAGCCGCCAAAGCCGGTTGAGCTGGAAGTTGCGCCGGTTGCCGCTAAGCCTAAACCTGTCGTTGCCGAGCCGGCACCGGCAAAGCAGTCATCCGTGGATAAGTTGGCCGAGAAAAGCGGCGGTTTCGGCAAATTCAAGCAAATGTTGAACAACACTATGCAGCAAATGGCCAAGTTGGATCAAAAGCTGGGTACACAAACCGAGGTTGCAGCCGAGGCTATCCAGGAAGAATTGGAAGAAATCGCCGCACCTATAATGGAAGCGGCTGTTGAGCTTAAAGAAAATGTGGTGGAAATCGCGGAAACTGCCGCCGAAGCGGTTAAAGAGCCGGCTGCCGGCGTTGGCGGTAAGCTGAAAAGTTTGTTCGGTAAAAAATCGGCAGAGCCTGTCGTTGAGACTGAACCGGTAGCGGCGGAACCCGAGCCGATTGCCGAAACAATCGCCGCCGCAGTCGAACCCGCCAAGCCTGCCGGACTGAAAGGTTTGCTCAAAAAGTGGAAATAATAGTTTCCGCCGTTTAAAAATCGGCCGGGTAACCTCTGCTAGCCCGGCTATTTAATCCGTTCCGATTTCAATTGAAACCTACCGGTGGCTCCAGCCGGCCATAAGTCGATAACTGCATGTCGATTGTCGGTGACTGCAACGCTGCGGGGCGATTGTAGTCTCGATGCGGCATCAGCGGATTCGAGGGTGTCGGGGCGCTGGTCACCCAATCAGCACTGGCAATTGTAGGACAGTGTCTTTCGAAACCTCGATTGCATAGAGGCTACTTGCTTTTAACTTGCTCGCAACCCGTTTGAGCTCACGCACGAGGTATTTTGCTATCGTCGTAATCTTTTTTACCTTACACCCTCCATAAAACCCAAATAAATTCAATTTTTTAAGTTTTTTCTAAACAATCTAAACCAAGCTGGTTCGTCAACCATTCACTAAGCAAAGGCAACAGATTCTTAAAAAAAGTGTGGCAAATAACTTATTTTTCATGTGAAGACGAGTGTAATAACGTAACCACTGGGCATAAAAAAGCGCGTAATTATCCGGCCGGATAACGAGTCCTAAAGCTGAATTTCAACCTTGTCGGTTACCGATGCCTTTATCCGCCACATCCGGTGGTGGCTCCACAATGCCGTTTACCGCAATGCCAGTCAGGCCAAAACGTTCTTTAGTAGCCGATCAATTCAAAATCGCTATCAGCTCTCCCCGCTATTCACAAGCAGATTTCCACGAACCAAGCGTTTAGGTATGCGCTAGAACACAGGTAAAGCTTGGAATTACCGAGACAAAGTTGCCCTCATTGACGCTGTATTCCAATTGTTTCCCCTTGCAGAAGAGTCGATATTGAATTAAAGTAAAACAAAACGTTTTGTTTTACTTTAATTCAAGGTCTTATATGCTTTCTAGCAAACCAGAGAAGCCCAGATCGGGTCGCCCCAAAGCCGGAACCGAAGCCGAAAGGATCGATTATTTGTTGGATCACGCACTACGCATGTTCATTCACGACGGATACAGCAAAACCAGTATCGCAAAAATTTCCACCGCAGCGGGCGTATCGACGAAAACTATTTATGAGCGTTACAAAAACAAGGCCGAATTGCTGCTGGCTTCGATCGGACGCATGGTCGACACAGACGTTTCTGAACTGTCCTCTATCGCGAGTCTGCCGCAGATGACACTGGCCGATGGTCTTGGCGCGATGGGTGAAATGCTGCTCGCCAGAGTGATGCATCCCGATATGGTGGCGTTTTACCGGATGGGCGTCGCCGAATCGATGCATTTGCCGGAAATCAACGAACGGATGGGAGATGCCCTGCCGATGCGTATTCAAAACGTGATCGCGGAATATTTGCGGCAACATGCCAAACAGACGGCGTTGTCGGCGCAGAGCATCGACCGGGCTGCAGTCTTGTTTTTGGAAATGCTGTTTGCCGAACCTCGCAATAAAGCCCTGTTCAGGCAATTACCAGCCGATTGGAGTGCCAAGGCCCACGTCGATTTTGTCGTTGAGCTGTTTTTAAACGGCTTTACAGGAGCCAAGGCATGAACGCTGGGACGTTGACGGTTTCCTGGTGGAATAGCAGCCTCAAACTAAGGCCAAGCTCAATTGGATGGCTGAATTTAGCGGCGATTCAGTTGATTTCCAGTATACCGATTGCTGCACGCGAACCAGGCCCAAAACAAATTATGGAAGTCGTTGTTTATGAATAAAACAATACCTCGCCTTTATTTGCTGGTGTTACCCGCGGCAGTGCTTTGCGGTTGCTCCGAGCTTTTTCCCAAAATCGGCCCGGATTACCGACAGCCCGAATTGGTTTTGCCAACCAATTGGTCCGGTTCGGTTACCGCAGCCAATACGCAACCGGCCGGCAAATCCGAGCAGGACCTGGCTCGCTGGTGGCGGCAGTTAGGTGATGAGAGTCTGGATAAATTGATCGACGAAGCTATGGCCGGCAATCTTGATTTACGCAGTGCCAAGGCCCGTTTACAGCAAGCGCGTGCGACTCGCGACCAAGCCGAGGCAGAGCTTTATCCGACACTGAAAGCGTCGGGCAGTATCAATCAGCGCGAAGTTGATGGTTCCGGCAACGGTGCGACAAGCGGTAGCAGTAACATCGGAGCCGGCATCGGTTCGGGCGGGGTCGGCTCCACGGTCAATGGCGCCACTTACAGCCCGGGTCTGGATGCCAGTTGGGAAATCAATATCTTCGGCGGCATCCGCCGCGGCATCGAAGCCGCAACTGCCGACGAAGCGGCCGCCGAGGCCAAATTGCACAATGCCCGCGTGTCCCTGGTGGCCGAAGTGGCGCGCAACTATATCGAGTTGCGTTCCTATCAACGCCGGTTAACGATTGCCAAAGACAACTTGGCCAGCCAAAGCGAAACGGCGCAAATTACCGAATGGCGTTATCAGGCCGGTTTGGCCAATGCCAGCGACGTCGAGCAAGCCAATACCAGCCGCGAACAGACTCGCGCCGGTATTCCCGATTTGGAAGTGGGCTTACGGACGGCGGAAAATCGTCTGGCGGTCTTGCTGGGGCGCAATCCTGGCGATCTGCACACGCAATTCGCCGAAGTCAAGGAATTGCCTGCCTTGCCGGCGAGTCTGGCTACCGGCATCCCCACCGACGTATTACGTCAGCGCCCGGACCTAATCGCCGCCGAACGTACTTTGGCGGCCGAAACTGCGCGCGTTGGGCAGAAACTGGCCAAGCGTTTTCCCAGTCTGACGCTGAGCGGCTCGCTGAGCTGGTACACCTTTGCCTCGGCCGGCATGAGCACGGCAATTCAAAGCATAGGCGCCAGTTTGGGCACGACGTTGTTCGATGCCGGCCGGTTGCGGGCGGCGGTGGATATTCAAAGCGCGGTGCAGAAACAGGCACTGGTGAGTTATCAGAACAGCGTATTAACCGCGTTGGAAGAAGTCGAAAATGCCCTTAAAGCGTATGCCGCGGGTCACGAGCGAGTCGAAGCCCGTAGCGCCGCCGCAGACTCAGCCCGCAACGCCGCGCAACTTGCCAGCCAACTCTATCGATCCGGGCTTGCCGATTTTCAAAGCGTATTGGACAGCGAACGCACGCGTTTAAGCGCCGAAGACAATCTGGCCACCGCCGAGGCCGGGCTCAGAACCAGTCTGATCAGTCTTTACAAAGCCTTGGGCGGCGGTTGGCAAGAGATGCCGAGCGCACCGGCTCAATCTTCATCTGAACGGAGTAGCTCCTAATGAATTCATCGACAGAAAACTCAAAGGATGCGTTGCAAACCATCCTGAACTCCAACGCCAAGCAATCGAGCAAGCGCCAAAAGCGTTGGTTGTGGATCGGTGCGGCCATTGTTGGCCTGCTGCTTGTGCTTGCGCTATTGGCCCCCGGCGGCAAACAAAACGCTCAGCAGTATCTTACCGAAGCGGCCGCGACCGGTAACTTGGTGGTGACGGTGTCTGCCAGCGGTACCCTGGAACCGACCACATCGGTGGACGTCGGTAGCGAAATGTCGGGCACCGTGGCCCGTGTGCTGGTGCAGGAAAACGATCATGTAAAAAAGGGCCAACTACTGGCGCAACTCGATCTGACCAAATTAAACGATGCCGTGACCCGCTCCAAAGCCGAACTCGCGTCGGCACAGGCATCTGTGGCGCAAGCCCTGGCCTCGGTGGTCGAATCGAAGGCGTCGCTGTCGCGGATGCGCGAAGTCGCGGCAATTTCCGGAGGCAAGGTGCCGGCCCAAACCGAGCTGGAGAAGGCCGAGGCCACGCTGCAACGTGCCGTCGCCAACCAGTCCGGCGCCCAGGCTTCAGTCGAGCAGGCCCAGGCGGCCTTAAAAACCGACGAAACCAATCTGGCCAAGGGCACGATACGTTCGCCGGTCGATGGCGTGGTACTGTCGCGCAAAATCGAGCCGGGTCAGACCGTGGTTTCCGCAATGACCATTCCAGTGCTGTTCACGCTGGCGGAAGACCTGACCAACATGGAATTGCAGGTCAAGGTCGACGAAGCCGATGTCGGCAAGGTCAAGGTGGGGCAGTCCGCAACGTTTACCGTTTCAACCTGGCCGGGGCAGGACTTTCCGGCCACTATCCAGCGCGTCAGTCTTGGCTCGACCATTGTCGATAACGTAGTGACCTACAAGACGGTACTTGGAGTGCGTAACGACGATCTGGCGCTACGACCGGGCATGACCGCGACTGCGACCATCGTCACCGCCCGCCGCGACCAGGTATTGTTGGTGCCGAACGCGGCCTTGCGCTTCACGCCGCCGGCGACTGCGGGACCCAAACAGAACGGCAGTTTCATCAGCCGTCTGCTGCCGAGCCCGCCTGCCGAACCTAAAAAGCAGAATGGTTCGACGACATCTACTTCGCCGCAGGTTTGGATACTCGACGACAATCAACAACCCAAAGTGCTGGCGGTCGGGATTGGCGAGAGCAACGGCCGTTTGACAGAAATCATCTCTGGCAACTTGAAACCAGGCATGGCCGTGATCACCGATTATCAGGAAGCCAAGCCATGAGCGAAGTCAACGCGCCACCGCTAATTCAGCTGTCCGGCATTACCAAAATCTACGGCGAAGGCCAGGCTGCGTTTCAGGCGCTACGTGGCATCGATTTGCGCATCGCCGCCGGGGATTTCGTTGCGGTGATGGGGCCGAGCGGTTCCGGGAAATCGACAGCGATGAATATCCTCGGCTGCCTGGATACGCCCAGTAGCGGCACTTACCAGTTCCAAGGCGTTCACGTCGAACAGTTGGAACGTAACCAGCGCGCCTTGCTGCGTCGTCATTGTTTGGGCTTTGTGTTTCAGGGGTTTAATTTATTAGCGCGTACTTCGGCGTTGGAAAATGTCGAATTACCATTGCTTTATCGCGGCGAAAACGCTGTTACCCGGCACGCCGCCGCCAAGGGGGCACTGACCCGTGTCGGGCTGGACGGCTGGGAGGAACATACGCCCGCCGAACTGTCCGGCGGCCAGCAACAACGTGTGGCCATTGCCCGCGCCATCGTTACCCAGCCGCTGGTATTGCTGGCCGACGAGCCTACCGGCAACCTTGATACCCGGCGTAGCCATGAAATCATGGAACTGCTGGTGGCATTAAACCGGGATCAAGGCATCACCATCCTGATGGTGACCCATGAGCCGGACATGGCGGCCTACGCCCGGCGCACCGTGCATTTTGTCGATGGCCGGGTGGCGGAAGATCAAATCACGGGAGAATCAGCATGTGGCTGAATACTTTGTTGTTGGCGTTGCGGACGATACGCCGCAATTTGATGCGCTCCTTCCTGACGATACTCGGTATTGTTATCGGCGTGGCCGCGGTGGTGACGATGGTAACGCTGGGCCAGGGTGCAACACGGATGGTCTCCGATCAGATTTCCAGCCTCGGCAGCAATCTGTTGATGGTGCGACCGGGCCAACGCTTAGGGCCGGGACGCGATTCGGCCGGCGCCCCCAATTTCAAGAAAGCCGATGCCGAGGCGATTCGGACACAGATCGGGGGTTTACGGGAAGTGGTGCCGGTGGTCGGCCATTCGATCACTTTGGTGGCTGGCAATAACAACTGGTCCACCACCGTCAACGGCACCACTAATGGCTATTTGGTCGCCGGCAGCTGGAAACTGGCGGCCGGCAGGGAATTTCTCGACGACGAGGAACGCTCCGGCAAAGCGGTTTGCATTATCGGCGCCACGGTAAAAAAAGAATTGTTCGGTAACCGCAATCCACTAGGTGATGAAGTCCGCATCAAGACTTTTGTGTGCCAGGTGATCGGTTTACTGGCCGCCAAAGGTCAGGGCGCGATGGGCATGGACCAGGACGATACCTTGTTGATGCCGTTATCCACCGTGCAACGCCGATTGACCGGCAATCAGGATGTTTCCAGTCTATTGGTATCGCTAAAGGATGGCGCCGACGCATCAAAAACCATGCAGCAAATCCGCCTGATTTTGCGCGAGCGCCGCAAAATGGCCGACAACGAGGCCGACAATTTCAATATCATGGATACCAAGCAAATCGCCGAAACCCTGTCCGGTACCATCGGCACCATGACTGCCTTATTGGGTGCGGTGGCGGCTGTGAGTTTGCTGGTCGGCGGCATTGGCATCATGAACGTGATGCTGGTGTCGGTGACCGAACGAACCCGGGAGATAGGCATTCGCCTAGCCATTGGCGCACTGGAACAGGAAGTATTGCTGCAATTTTTGATCGAAGCCGTAATGTTGTCCTGCCTGGGAGGCTTGATTGGAATTATTCTGGCTTTCCTGGCCTGCATCGCGCTGTCGACCTTGATGCATCTGCCGTTTCTGTTCAATCCCAGCATTAACCTGTTGGCGTTCGGCTTTTCGGCGGCGATTGGGATTGTGTTCGGTTATATGCCGGCCCGGCGCGCGGCGCAACTGGATCCAATTGTGGCGTTGCGGCATGAGTGATTTGCCAAAATCTCCAAAATAATGTGTAAAGACGGTTTTATTGCATATATCGGCCATCGGAGCAAAATGATAGAACAACAACAGTGGGCGATTGCGACAATTCGCCTCTCCCAAAGGCCTTGTTCTCTAATGACGCAAGTACATCGAAATTGAAAACCGACACGTCATCGGAATACGTGGCGGTTTTCAATCGGAATAGGCAAGCCGACTAAACTTCCGGTACGAAAAAGAACGGGCTGCCTTCGTGGCCGGCATGCTGCAAGGGGGCGTATTGCGGCATTTGTTCGAAACCGCCGCGCGCCGCCGACGCTCTTACTTGATTGGCCACGTCCCGGAAGATGTCGTAGTCTTCGATAATGCGTTTGTTGCCGCGCAATACTTTCAAAAACGCATTGGCGAACACAGAATGATCGCCGCCGCCCTGATCCATAACCGGTTTTACGCCGCCGGAAGTCAGCACGGTGCGGGCTTTGCGGCTATTCATCGCTTTTAGCCAACGTTCGCGCTTGGCGTCGTCCATGCCTTCCGGCAGTTTGGCGACCGCCGATCCGGTCAACGCGCCGGAGTAACAGGAATCGGCCACCACCATTATGTGCCTGGCCGGCATGATGCTTAAAAACTCGGTGATGCTTTGGCTGGAAATCCAGTTGGCGCTATTGCCGGTTTCCGAATCGACCGGTAGCCAATACGCGGTTTGGCTTTTCTTGTCGATTTCGCCGTGGCCGGCGTAATAGACCAGTAAATTATCCTGTTCGGTGAGTTTTTGGTTCAGTTCGTTGAACGCCGACATGATCGCGTGGCGATTGGCGTTGATTAATAGTTTGGTGGTGAAGCCGTAACGTTCGCGTAGCAACAGTTCCAGGCTTTTGGCGTCGGCAATCGGCGTTTTCAAGGACGGATAAGCGCCGTATTCGTTATTGCCGATGATGATCGCGTAGAATTTGCCGAACTGAATGTCGCCGGAGCGTTTCAATTCGCTGCCGTTGCTGCTCGGAAACACTGCCTCCGCCGCATTGCCGGACGCCAGCAAACGCAGGCTTAAATCGCTGCTCTGATTGCGCTTATCGGTAGCGACGATGCGTACCAGGGTTTCTTCGCCTTTTAAGCTGACGTCGGTTTCGAATCGGCCGTTGGCGTCGACTTTGACGGCTTTGTCGTTTAACAATAAACGGCTGAGACCGGTGGCGGCATCGATTTTACCGACGATGCGTTTGCTGCTCTCACCCAAGCCGAACTGGATACTCGGAATGCCGCGCGTAACGGTGACGGCGGGTTCCAGCAATTCGATATTCGGACCGTTGCCCGAGGCCACTACATTGGATGATTGTTGTTGCAATTTTTCTTTCAGCGCGGCGATTTCCTTGGCTTGCTGTTGCAAGGCCTGCTTGCGCAGATCTATTTGGTTTCTGTCCAGTTTGTCCGATGAGGTTAGCCAGCCGGTCAGTTCCGCCGATTGTTTTTGATAGGTTTCGATTTTTTCGTTGAGCTTGTTCTCGATATCGTTAGTTTTGCTTTCGGCGGCTTTCGCACTGGGGCTTTGCTGGCGTGCGGTTTCCAGTTCGCGTTTCATGCGCAGTCTTTCCTGGCTTAACGACTGGGTCAAACTGCCCAGCTTGGCTTGCTGGTCTTTTAATTGGCTTTCTTTTTCGCGTAATTGCTTTTCCAGCGATTCGATGTCGCTGGAGCCGCCGGGCGTGGTGGATTTTTGTTGTTGCAATTTATTGCGTAGGGCTTCCAGTTCGTTTTGGGCCTTACGCAGGCTTTCCTGCTGATCCAGGGTTTGCTGACGAGTGCTTTGCAATTGCTCGCGCAGCTGTTCCGTTTCGCGGCGGGATTCGGCCACTTCGCTGCGCAAGTTTGCCAGTTCTTCGCTGTTGGCGATGGCCTGCGCATTCACGGCCGGTGCGAACTGGATGCCGGCGTCCTCCAGACCGGCGGATTTGCGATACCAACGCAATGCGGCTTCCTTGTCTTCCGCAACGCCCAGGCCTTTTTCGTAGAGATGGCCCAAATTCAGCTGCGCTTGGGAGTTACCTTGGTTGGCGGCTTTTTCGTACCATTGCGCGGCGGCTTTGTAGTCGGCTTGCGTACCCAGGCCTTTTTCGAAAATCTCGCCGACATAGAGCTGGGCGGCGGCGTCGCCTTCCTGGGCTTTGGGCAGCCAGATATTTAAAGCGCTGGCGTAGTTGGCGCGGTCGTAAGCGACGTATTCGCCGCCGCGAACCTCGCAATCGGCGGCGGTGGTACGGATGGGGCGGCGGGCGCTGAGATAGGTCATTTGCGAGCCCAGTTTCCGTACTTGACCCGGTAGTAGACAATCGACGACAAACAGTTTGCCGGTGTCCGCCACGATATAGCCTTCGGTCGCCTTGGCCATTTCTTCCTGGCTAACGTCACGGGCGCAGGCGGACATTAAAATGCCGCCAATTGCCAATGCTAGCGTCCGATTCAATACTCTTTGTGTCGCCATGGTGTGCCGCCTTCGAATGAATGGTGTTTGTCCGCCAACCATAGCAGAAAACCGCCAGTCCGCAAACGGCTAACGCAGTTGTTCCAGGCGTTGCAGCATTTGCGGCCAAATGGCTTGCCAACCCTGGCTATGATCGGCATCGACGACTTGCACATGGCTGTTGCGCCGTCTTTGCAGCGCCTCTTGAAATAAGTCCGGCGGAATATTGCTGTCGCGTTTGCCCAATAGGTGCCATTCCGAAATGCCGGTATCGTTGCGGGTAGCCGGATTCAAAGATTCGCTCAAGCGTTGGTAGCCGTGGTGGTCGGCCCAGGTATCGATGTCGTAATTGCCGGCCAGCGTCACCACGGCCACGGTTTGCCGCAGTCTCTCCGCCAGCAGCAACGCCAGTGTGCCGCCGCCGCTGTGGCCGATCAATACAGTTTCGCGGTAGCCGTGTTCGTCGCAAAAATCAATTATGGCTTGGGTCATGGACCTTAGCACGCGCTCGCCGTAGCGCGCGCCAGTCCATAAGTTTTGGGTGCAGCCTTGATCGCCGGCATGGCCGTTATAACAAGGCCGTCCCAGGTAGAACGCCGGCGAAGGGTCCAACGCCATCAGTTTCAGTATGACCGATGCGTGGGTGGTCGGGTCGGCGGCGGGAAACATCCCGCGTTCCCAGGGGCGGCCGTCGCCCTCCAGATATACGTGCAAGCGTTTACCGCCCGATGCTGGCAGATGTTTAAACGATGTTAGCGTGAAACCGGCGGCTACCGATTCGACAGCTTGGAATCCGAATTGCATTGCTTGATCGTGTAGACGGGCGGCCGGCGAGCTGCAAGCGGACAGTATTAGCAGCAAGCCTAGTTCGATAGAGAAATATCGTCTTTTGTTTCGGCACATGTCGAAAACAGCGTAGGTAATGTTCCGGTGTGTCGGGTTAGCAAGTCCGGCTTCTGGCGGCAGGGCGTCTGAAGCCGCATCGGAGTTATCCTTAAAACGACATCCTAATGCCGCTGGAAAAAGCGTGGTTAGTAACGTTTTCCCGGTCGATGACCGTGTTGTACGACACGAAAGCCGAGATGCCGCCGGCAAATTGTCCGGCCATGTTTAGCCCCAGTTGCATGTAATCGCGGTCGGGATTATCGGAACGTATGGTGAAGCCGGTACCGTTTTGCACGAAGCGCACTACGCTGTATTGGGTGTTATAGCTGGACTCGTGAATCCATTCGGCATTGACTTGCGGCACGATAACGCCCCATGGCTGGCTCCACGCGTAAGACATTCTGGCGCCGGCCTTGGTGAGTACGGATTCGATGTTCTGCTTGTCGTAGCGGGCGGCAAAACTGGCGCCGCCGGATTCGCGGTAAGCGTCGACTTCGGTTTTGGTGTAATCGAAACCCATGTAGGGGCCGACAACCAGTTTTTCAATGTGATGATTGTAGCCGGCGCCCAGGCTGGACGCGTATTGCATGCCGGAAGTCTTGCCTTTGGCGGAGGTATTGAAAAAGCTCATCGTCCGCTCGGATTCGTAATCGATACCGCCGAAGCTGGCTAGCGCGTCGACGTAAAAATCCTGAATGTTTAACGTACTGTACAGGGAGCCGGTGTAGGCCGCGGTGTAAAGTTGCCCGGCCCGGTTGCTGAAATCCGCTTTGTTATGGGCGTTATTAAATGCCATCCCGACAAACAAGTTATCGGTGACGGCGTAGTCCGCGCCGACCGTTACCCCTTGATTGTCGAAATTGTAACCTTGCTCGTTAACCGATCTTTTCCGGTTGCCGAAGCTGCCGTCGATATTGCCGTAAATACCCAGGCGCTGGAAAATTTCCGGCAGTTCGTCGGCGCTGGCGGCGCCAACACGGTTTCCGCCCAGGTTGATGCCGCCCACATTGCCGGCTCTCAGTCCGGCGATGCGATCCAGCACACTGCTGAAATTCGCCCGCGAGGTCGCAACCGTTGTGGCGGCAATGGTATTGATTTCTTCCGGCGTGATTTGTTCGACGACGTCGGCTTTCGCCGCCGGGGTGAGGCTGGCGACGGCCGCGCAGTTGCCTATGACCGTCAGGTTATCGGCGGATGCGCACAGACTGTTGATTGCCAGCGAGGTGGCAGTGGTATTGGATGTCGATTCGATGATTTGTGATTCGGAAACGACGGTGCCGGCGCTGCCGGCGAAGCTAACCAGCCTGGCGCTGCCGGAACCCGTGCCCGTGCCGGGGATGATCAAATTCGAGTCGCCTACTATGACTAACACATTGCCGGTTGAAATATTAGTCTTTGATCCCGCCATGACTTCTTGTGAAGAGAAACGCCAATTGGCTACAGCCACCGTGTAGCTGCCGGGTGATAGCGTGAAATCGTTAATTAAGGCGTTATATTCCGGACTGCTGCCCGCAGCGCCGCAATCTATCGGGTTGCAAGCGTCGTCGCTTTCGGTAATAAATGAGTTCACCGTAAAACTGCGGGTGCCTGTCAGTAGGTAAATGTAAGGGTCCATCGTCGGACCGCTGGTGGCAATATCCACCGCGGTGGTTTCCGATAGGGAAAATGGTAGATAACCGATCGAGCCGGCGCCCGAGCTGGTGATATTGAATGTCCCGCTGGCAATTTCCGCACCGATGGCAAAAGGGGACGCTAATGCCAGCGTCAGGAATGCGCTTGTCTTCAGTGTGCCGGAACCGCGCAATTTACCGGCCGAAAATTTGGAATACGACAGTTGAGAAAAAAACAGTGACTTCATGCGCATTTATCCAAAATTATTTATACCGCTTATTATAGGTGCATGCCAATGTCAGCAATAGTAATTAAATAGGTGTATCGGGTTGAGGGCCGGCGCTTGGCGTGTATCCAATATTTCGATACGGCAATGATTTTTGCCGTTTTGGATACGACCGGTTATGTTCCGGGTTGGAATTGCCAATACCAATTGCGGCGACACAAAGGTGCTCTTGGGCTAAAATCCTTAGCCTTTCCTTGACTGTTGCTTGCCATGTCCAGATTTGAACTTGCATTGAAAGCTTTTCAACAGGCGCAAATAGCATATGAAGATTTGTTGGCTGTTGCGCGCGATGTGGCTAACCAGCCCAATCATGTTAACGATGCTGCCCGGCAATTGTTGGAAGCGGAATACCGGAACGGTGCATTAGGGGCTGATGTATATCGCGGATTGCACTCGGTGTTACAGGACGAAACTAGGATCGTTAGCGACGAAACCCAGATTGCGCCGCTTGCTCATACAACTGTTTCCGACGATGCGACCAGTATCGTGTCGACTCCCTTGCCGGCTAAACCGGCGACGATCACTCCGCCCTCGCCAGCGACGCAAACCCCCACGCTGACCACGGAATCGCTATTGCACGGTTTGGATCCTTCGCAGCCGCGGACCGAGCTAAGCGTCGGCAGTACCTTGAAAAACCGCTTTGTGCTGGAGGAGTTGCTCGGGGTCGGCGGCATGGGGATGGTGTTTAAAGCCACCGATTTGCGTAAAGTGGAGGCGTCGGACAAAGAGCCGTTTGTGGCTTTGAAGGTGTTGAACCAGGATTTTCAATTCAATCCCATGGCTTTGGTGGCCTTACAGCGTGAGACCAAGCGGGCGCAAACCCTGTCTCATCCCAATATTATCAAAGTATACGATTTCGACCGGGACGGCGCGCATGTGTTCATGTCGATGGAATACCTGCAGGGTAAGCCGCTAAGCCATTTGATACGCGAGCATGTCGACAGCGGATTACCGTTCAAGAAAGCTTGGCCTATCATAAGTGCAATGGCAGAAGCCTTGGCGCACGCGCACAAGAAAAATATCGTCCACTCCGACTTTAAACCGGGCAATGTATTTATCGGCGACGACGGCGAAATCAGAGTCCTGGATTTCGGTATCGCTTGCGCTATCAACCGCAGCGAAAAAGACGGCCACGACGCTACCATTTTTAATGCGCGTTCGCTCGGGGCGATGACGCCGGCTTATGCCAGTTTGGAGCAGCTGCAAAGTAGCGATCCCGATCCGCGTGACGATATTTACGCTTTGGCCTGCATTACTTACGAATTGTTGAGCGGCAAACATCCGTTCGGCCGCTTGTCGGCCGAAAAGGCCATGGAAGTGAATCTGCAACCCAAGCCGATAGCTCAATTAAAGCGCCGGCAATGGAAAGGTTTGCAAAAAGGCTTGGCCTTCAGGCAAGAGGATCGCAGCGCGAGTATCGACGAGTTTTTAACGGCGATCGGCCCACATTCTTCCGTATATTACGGACTTTGGTCGTCTGGTGTTTTGCTGGCGTGCCTGATTGGTGTCAATGTCTATTGGACGTTGAACGAAAACCACGCCAATACCGAGGTAGCGAAGGTCGCCGTGGAATTGAACCCCGAGCAAAATCAGAAAATAAAGGATTTGCTGGAGTTGGCGGATATTCATTTCGACGTTGGTTATCTCACCGCGCCGACAGGCAGCAACGCTTTTTGGGCATATCAAGAAGTGTTGAAAATCGATCCGTATAACAATGCGGCAATTGCCGGTATCAATAAAATCGCCGATACCCTGGAGCAACAGGCCTGGGAGTTCTACGAAAAAAACGACCGGTCCGAGGCCTTAAAAAAAGTCCAAGAGGGGCTGGAGGTCAATCCGGCGCACAAGGGTTTGTTGAGTCTTAGAGAAAAACTCAGATTTAATTAGGTTAAGTAAAACAGTTTGTTGTTGGTTGGAAGCATCAACCAAAAGGGATTATTTGCAAAGTTAATTTCATATATTGTTGTAATTATCTGATTTATCATTATATTTATATGCAACTTAACTTGGTGGTTTTGGCGGTGAGATGTAGTATGCCGGCAACACATTTTCTGGAGACGCTAATGCGCAATTCAAGCTTTACCTTATCACTGGTTCCCAAACTGGGCTATGCCACGTCGATCAATATGATTTTCCTGGCAATGTCGTCCGGTTATGCGTGGGCGGTGCCGAACTATAATCTCAATGCGAATCAGTCGTCGGTGGGTGGCGCTTTGAGTAATTGCCAGGACGCCTATTATTCTCAAGAGCAGGAAAGTCCGCCGGATGTCTGCCAATCCGGATTTTCCGATCTGCAAAGCCTGACGCCGGATCAAGTGTTTGGGATGAGTTCCATGGCTACCCGTATCAACGGTGGCAAAAACGGGGTGCCGTACGATTATTTCGGTGTCAATAAACCTAAGATCGGCGGCGGCTCGGGCGATGCCGATTTTTCCGCATTGAGTTTTTGGGGTAAGGTGGATAGCGGCTTCGGTTCTCACGACACCACGGCGCTGAACTTGGCGGGTTTCAAATTCGATAACCACAATTTCATGGGCGGAGCGGATTATCGGATCAGCGATAGTTGGATAACGGGAGCCTACTTTAACTACCGGCACGGCAACGCCGTTTTCAATGCCGGACGCGGTGAAACTCTAAGCGATAGCTATGCCGGCAGTTTGTATACCTCGTACTTTATTACCAAAGCCCTGCATATCGATGCCACTGCGTCCTATGGCGGCGTGGATTATGAAACCACTCGCAATGTTACATTTGGCGGCCTCTCTTCAATTGCCAAAGCCAAGCCGGTGGCCGAGCAATACGCTTTCAGCTGGGGCGGCGGCTACGATTTCAATTATCAAGCTTTAACGGTCGCGCCCTATGCGCGAGGCGAATATACCGGTTTGAATATCGATCGGTACAGCGAATCCGGCAGTCCCGCCGCCGTGCAATTCGCCAAACAAAATATTGAGTCGCTGATTTCCACGGTCGGGGTGCAAACGGCTTATACCTTCAGTTTTCCTTGGGGGGTGTTGATCCCGCAATTGCGCGGCGAGTGGCATCATCAGTTTCTTGATGGCCGCCGGCAAGTGACGGGCAGTTTCGTCGCCGACGGCACCGGCTCGACGTTCACCTTAGTGAATGACGCTCCAAGCCGCGATTACTATACCTTCGGTGCCGAGGTGTCCAGCGTATTGCCGGGCGGCGTCTCCGCCTTCCTGGCTTACGAGACCTTGCAGGGTTATCGCCATATCGACAGTAACAGGTTGATGCTGGGCGCCAGACTGGAGTTTTAGACTGGATATGGGCGGCCTCGCTCGTTTGGGGTGAAGCCGCCACAGGGTGTTATTTGTCTTTATATCCAATGCTTAACCGGCAGCGAAGGCCTTTTATTGTGCCTTTCGATAGTCCGTCGCTCTTATTAATGATCACGATATAAGTGCAGAGTTTTCGCGGTTCGTAAGCTTATTTTTCGATCATGCATCGCTCGCCGCCATGCTAGAATTCGGCGCATTATCACTTCCTGTTCGCCGATTGCCAGTGGCTTCCCAATTATTACCCGTATCCAACGATACAACCCCCGCGCGACTGCGGGAAATTCCTTATAACTACACCTCTTTTTCCGACCGTGAAATCGTGATTCGCCTGTTGGGCGAAGATATGTGGTGGGTGCTTGATTCCTTGCGCGAAGAGCGGGTTACCGGGCGCTCGGCGCGTATGTTGTACGAAGTGCTGGGTGACATTTGGGCCGTGCAGCGCAATCCCTATCTGGAAGACGATTTGCTCAACAACGGCAAGCGGCGGCGGGCTTTGCTGCAAGCCCTGCGGCATCGTTTGCGGCAGATGGAAGTTCGGCAGGCGGAGTTGGAGAGTCAAAACGCCGATCGGGCGGGGCGCGTGGCGCAATTGATCGCCGCCGCCCATCAGGCGGTAAACGAATTCGAAGCGCATTTCGAACGCACCGCGCAATTGCGCCGCAGCGTGCTCAGCTTGCTGTCGCAATACACGCGCAAGGACAACATTAGTTTCGACGGTTTTGCCCGCGTCAGTCATGTCACCGACGCCACCGATTGGCGGGTGGAATATCCGTTTGTGGTGCTGTATCCCACCAGTGAAGACGAAGTGGGGCACTTGGTGCGTGGCTGTATCGAACTTGGTCTGACTATTATTCCGCGTGGCGGCGGTACCGGCTACACCGGGGGTGCGGTGCCGCTCAACGCCTACTCCGCGGTAATTAATACCGAAAAACTGCTGGCGATGGGGGCTGTTGATCGGCAAACCCTGTTGCCCGGCGTGGATAGTTCGTATGCAACGATTCATACCGGTGCTGGCGTGGTCACGCGGCGGGTAATGGAAATTGCCGAACGAGCCGGTTTGGTGTTCGCTTGCGATCCGACTTCCGCCGATGCGTCGTGTATCGGCGGTAATATTGCGATGAACGCTGGCGGTAAGAAAGCCGTGTTGTGGGGAACCGCATTGGACAACCTGGCCTCTTGGCGGATGGTAACACCCGACGGCAATTGGCTGGAAGTTGAGCGGCTGAATCACAATCTCGGCAAAATCCACGAGCAAGATAAAGCCGGCTTTCTGCTGAAACGCTTCGACGCCAGCGGCAAGCAGCTGCTAGGTGAAGAAACGTTGGAAATTTCCGGCAGCTTTTTCCGCAAGACCGGTCTGGGCAAAGATGTCACCGATAAATTCCTAGGCGGTCTACCGGGCATACAGAAAGAAGGTTGCGACGGCATTATTACCTCCGCGCGCTGGATTCTGCACGAAATGCCGCCGGTGACTCGTACGGTTTGTCTGGAGTTTTTTGGTCAAGTACGGGAGGCCGTGCCTTCTATCGTCGAGATTCGCGACTATCTGGCCGGCCTGCCGAAGGAAGGCGTCAATCGCGTGATGCTGGCGGGTCTGGAGCACCTGGACGAACGTTATGTGAAGGCGGTCGGTTATGCCACTAAAGCCAAGCGCCACGGCCGGCCGAAGATGGTGTTGATCGGAGATATCGTCGGCGACGACGAAAACCAAGTGGCTATGGCGGCTTCGGAAGTTGTGCGTCTGTGCAATGCACGCGGCGCCGAGGGTTTTGTCGCGGTCAATCCGGAAACCCGCAAAAAATTCTGGCTGGATCGCGGTCGGACGGCGGCGATTGCCAGACATACCAACGCCTTTAAAATCAACGAAGATGTGGTGATCCCGTTGCCGCGCATGGGCGATTATTGCGACGGCATCGAGCGTATCAATATCGAATTGTCGCTGAATAATAAATTGCGCCTGTGCCGGGCATTAGCGGAGCTGTTGGGCGGCGATTTGCCGTTGCGTGCATATGAAGAGGGGGTAAACAAAGCGGAATTGCTCGACGAGCGCCGGGCTTTGGCTTTAGATGCAGTGAACACCGTAAAAGAGCGTTGGCAATGGATTTTCGACAATCTGGATATGCCACTGGCCGAAGCCGAAAAAGCCTTCGCGGCTAAAGGCATCCAAATCGGCGAATTGAGCAATCGCGCCGCCGAGCCGATTCTGTTTCATCGCTTGCAGGATTATTCGCTGCGGGTTTCTTGGAAACAGGAGTTGCTGCCGCGGCTGCGGGAGATTTTCGAGGGCGATAACTTCAAACCTATCGTCGAACGTGTGGAAGCGGTGCATAAGGAAATTCTGCGCGGCCGGGTTTTCGTCGCCTTGCACATGCACGCCGGCGACGGCAACGTACATACCAACCTGCCGGTCAACTCCGATCATTACGAAATGTTGCAAGAGGCCAATGCCGCCGTGGCGCGGATCATGGCTTTGGCGCGGTCGCTGGGTGGAGCGATTTCCGGCGAGCACGGTATCGGTATCACCAAATACGAATTCTTGACTGAGGACGAATTGGCGGATTTTCACGCCTATAAGAACCGCATCGATCCGGAAGGTCGTTTCAATCGCGGCAAGTTGATGCCGGGTGCGGATTTACGCTCGGCTTATACCACCTCGTTTAGTTTGATGGGTTTTGAGTCGCTGATCATGCAGCAAAGCGATATCGGCGCGATTTCCGATTCGGTGAAGGACTGCCTGCGCTGCGGCAAATGTAAGCCGGTCTGCGCGACGCACGTACCGGCGGCCAACTTGTTGTATTCGCCGCGGAATAAGATTTTGGCGACTTCGTTATTGATCGAAGCGTTTTTGTACGAAGAACAGACGCGACGGGGGATTTCGATTACCCATTGGAAGGAGTTCGAGGACGTCGCCGATCATTGCACGGTTTGCCACAAATGCTTCAACCCTTGCCCGGTGGACATCGATTTTGGCGACGTATCGATGAATATGCGCAATTTGCTGCGCAAGATGGGCAAGCAAAGCTTTAACCCGGCCAAAACCATGGCGATTGCTTTTCTTTCCGCGTCCAGTCCGAACACGGTTAAGGCCATGCGCACGGCGATGATTGATTGGGCTTACAAGGTCCAGCGCATCGGCAATACGCTGTTAAAGCCTTGGAGCAAAGCGCAGATCGCGCAGCCGCCGGCCACGGTCGGCAAGCCGCCGGTACGCGAGCAGGTGATTCATTTCATGAATCGTAAAATGCCCGGCGATTTGCCGACTAAAACGGCGCGGGCGCTATTGGACATCGAAGACGGACAAATCGTGCCTATCATTCGCGATCATACGAAAACCCGCACCGATTCCGAGGCCGTGTTTTATTTCCCAGGCTGCGGTTCCGAGCGTTTGTTCTCGCAAGTCGGCTTGGCGACGCAGGCCATGTTGTACGAGATTGGTGTGCAAACCGTATTGCCGCCCGGTTATCTGTGCTGCGGCTATCCGCAACGTGCCGGAGGCCAGTTCGATAAGGCGCAGAAAATTACCACCGATAACCGGGTGTTGTTTCACCGCGTAGCTAATACGCTGAATTATCTGGATATTAAAACCGTGGTGGTCAGTTGCGGTACTTGTCAGGACCAATTGCAGGATTACGAATTCGAGAAAATTTTTCCGGGTTGCCGGCTGATCGATATTCATGAATACCTGTTGGAAAAAGGCGTACGGCTGGAAGGCGTGAGCGGTGAGCGCTATTTGTATCACGATCCGTGCCACAGTCCATTCAAGCAGCAAGATCCGATGAAAGTGGTTAGTCAGTTGGTTGGCGCGCCGGTCGGTAAATCCGAGCGTTGTTGCGGCGAGTCGGGCACTTTGGCGGTGGCGCGGCCGGATATTTCCACGCAAATTCGTTTTCGTAAAGCGGAAGAATTGCAAAAAGATGCGGCTAAGTTACGCGCTGACGGCTATGAAGGCGCAGTGAAGATGTTGACCTCATGCCCGTCCTGTATGCAGGGCTTACAGCGGTTTGAAGATGAAGTCGATAAGATGGAAGTCGATTATATCGTCGTGGAAATCGCCAAACACTTATTGGGCGATAACTGGATGAGTGTTTATTTGGATCGAGTTACCAAAGGTGGGGTTGAGCGGGTTTTGGTCTGAGCCTACTTGACGATCAAGCCGGCATGGATATGTAGCCGGCTTGTCGTCGTCGCAAGTAGTCCGTAACTAAAGTCGGGCAACCGTAGGGCCTAAGAGTTCGATTTATTTGGGTGATGGATGTTTTTGGTGAAATTCTGCTAGCAAACGCTGCGGTAATTGCGTAACGAAAAATTATTTTCAGGCAATAAAAAAGCCGCAATGAATTGCGGCTTTTTTTGAATTTGGAGCGGGAAACGAGACTCGAACTCGCGACCCCGACCTTGGCAAGGTCGTGCTCTACCAACTGAGCTATTCCCGCAAATATAGTAATGGATGCGACCACTACCACAAAAACCTCTGTAAGTAGCGTCTTTACTGGCTTTTACAGGTTTCGATAATTTGAGTTACCCCAAAAGTTACCCCTGCTACCTCCGAAAGAGCGGCCATTTTCACATAAAACCCCGGAAAAAGGCAAGGGACAATCGGCAGCAAAAAACCGCTTTTCTTGATGCCGTAAAAAAGAACATAGGGCACCCAAGAAAATCGGGACTGATCGGACGCAAGTCCTATACATGGAGTAATGCAGCCTTACGCCAATTTCCGCGATTCCCTTCATCGCCGAACGCAGATATTCCGCGCCTTCCAGCCCGACGGGCCTCGTTCGAAGAAAAGCTGCTAAAAATATGAAACGGATAAAAATACTAATTTATTCAATGTGTTGCGCAAAAACAGGGCCAATTCGACTTTGCATTTTACCGCCCGTTATTTCACAAACCGCCTTTTTGTTTCAATTTATGAAATATGTTAAGCCGGCCGGCGAAGCCAATATGGCCCTTTAAACCCGCGAATTTCGCGGCTTGCCGGCCAATCTTCGGGATTGGGTAGGTGCAAAGTTAATTTCACACGCAAATTTTTATGCAGAAACCGCGCGGGCGAGGAGGAGTGAATTTACGCCTGGCCGACGGCTAGAAAGTACGGTGTACCGGGACCGGACGTTTACAGTTCGATCAGCGCCAAGTTGCAGACCGGCGAGGTGTAATCGATCTCGCGCAGGTTGTGTAGACGGTTAAACATGGCGATCAAACTATGGTGCGCCTGGTTGAACAGTCGCTGCCTGGCCGCGTCGGCCCGTTGGGTTTTCGCATAGCGGTAAGCCACAAATTGATCCAGCGACAGCCGGCTGGCCACCGGGTTTTTCAGCTCGGTGGCCATGACTAACAGTTGGCGGCGCTGGCGTTTGCCGTCGATCAAGTGCGCACCGTGGCGCACGAACCACAGCTCGATCAGTTCGGACAGCAAGCGGCCGTCGCCCAACGATCCCGCCGCGACTTGGTACTTCTCCAAGTAACTGCGCTCGAAGACGGCAGCAGCGTCTCGCGATAGAAAGCCGCGCCGCCGGATACGCGGTATCCCTTTCCGCTGGATTTGTACTTGCCAAAAGCCGTTAGCATCTTGATGGATTGCCATGGGGTAAGCCTCCTGGTATCGGTCGTGGAACTTGAAACGGCAAGCCGAACAGCGCCGGCCTGCCGTGGCCGGCGCTAATGCGGCGCGGTCTCGATCACGCCGATGACGTGCGCCGTGGCGTGGTGTAGGTCGGGCATCTCGTAACCGTTCGGCCCCACGCCGAAAGCCCGTTGATACAACAGCTCGCATAGCAAGTGCGAGGTTTCCCGTTTAAAGAAATCCTTTTCTTCCAAGGTATAGCCTTGGCTTCTACCCTCCCTGGCGATCAACGCCATCACCAGATTCTTGAACGAGTCGTTCGCCGTTTCGATCAATTGGTCAACAGACTGATCCACCATGCCGACAGCGATTTGCGCCTGCGCGTAATTCATTCTGTTATGCAGGTCGGACAGTTCGAGATCCAGCCGTTGTATCTCCCGATTCGCCTGGTCGATTTGACTTTGCAGGGCCGGCAACTTCGTTTCCAACGCCGCCGCCGTTTGCCGCTGCGCCTCGTACTGTTCTTCGGTCAAGGTGGGCCGGCGTAACCGCGAAGGGCTTTCCAACGCTAAATCCTCGATCCGCAACTGTTCGCCAATCTCACCGATCGTTCGCCGATAATCGGCAATTTGCCGTTGAGCACCGACAACCGCCTGGCGTTTCTCCAGCAATCGGCCGTTCAAAACGTCGATGTCGGCTTTTGCCCGGCGATAAGTCGCGATGTGTTCATTGTTTAACATGTTATTCACCATAATATTGAATGCTAGGGGGCGCTACACGGCATGCACCGCGTAGCGCTTCGCTGGGTTTAGAGCAAGTGGTCGTATCGATGGGCGCCGGACGTCAGATTGAGCACATTTTCCAATATATCCGCTGCTTCCTTGTAAAGCTCAATGTGTTCGACATTGCCATGGATGTCGCTAAATATGAAAAGCGTTCCTTTCACGTCGTCGATTTCCTTTTGAAGGCTGTCGACTTCCTCGGATGACATAGAACGGCCTAATTTGATTTTGCGCGCTATGCCCACAACCTTTTGGAAGGTTTCTTTTAGATACTGCTTTTGATGTTCACTAAGTTGGTTCATGGTAGTTACCTCGTGTTCAGTTGAAAAATACCGGCTTTGCGCTGTCCGGCCCAGCCTCCTCAAGCCCTTTTCCAAACTATGAAAGCGGTAAATTGCCGTTCATAGAATCCGGAAAGCTGTCGAGCGTCATGTCGATCGGCTTGGCGCCCAGCTGCGTTCTGATTGAGTCGTTAAGTCCCCAAATAAGCCAACCCTGGTTGCGCCGAGCATCACCGTTGTTTCTAGCGAGGTATCCCAGCGGATCGGGGTTCTTGGTGTAGTAGCCTTCCAGATTCAATTCGTTGACGATAGACTCCAGGTTATCGCTGACGAATTGCCGAATCGTGTTATTGAATTTCGGACGCGGATAAACCACCAGCCGGGCTCGATCGAGTTCTGCTTCGAAATCTTGCGCGCGTAGCTGAGTGAGCGGTGAATTAACGGGAAGTGGTGTTAATGCCATTTTCGTTCTCCAAAGTAATCGTTAAGAAACCCGGTTTACAGCCGGAACTGCTCCCAAGCCTGGCCTTGCATTCGGTATTTCTGCTGTTCGCCTCCGTAGCGGGTATTAGTTAAGGGTTTGCCGCTTTAACACCGGCAAAGCGTTCGCCGTTCATGTAGTCGGGTATCTCGCCGGCCGCCGAGTCGTCCGGGTGGCCGGTCGCGGTGCGCTGCGGCGCCGGCAAATCCCAAAGGAACACGTTGTTAATCATTTTCTCGTTGCTTTCCACTCGCAACGCTTGGGCGATCTCCGCCAAATGAAACGTTACGAACCGGGCCAGTGCTTTAGTCACCTGGTGCCTGGGCCACACGCGTACCCGATCTTGGTGTAAATCGGCATCGAAGCCTTTCCGCCGAAGCTCGGCTAATGGGTTAATTGTTGTCATATCGCTATTCCTCGTCGGTGGTTGGTTGTCTCCTCAAGCCCTGGCCGGTCCAACGGGATGATTTAGTCGATCAGAGGGTCGCCTCCCTGGCGCCGCGCTCGATCGCCAAATAGGGGAATGAACGGCGGAAAACGCCGACGAAATAAAAAAAGAAAAAAAACGCGATTTTTGCCATACCACCTATACCACTATCCCTCAAGCCCACGGCTGGCGTGGCTTTCAGGTGGGGTACAGGTGCCAAAAAGAGTGGTATGGGTTTTAAACCGCTGCCCCACCGAGCGGCTGTTTTCCGAGTTTTTGGTATTGGTGGTATAGCTATGGTATAGGTAAGTAAGTTATACCTATACCAGTTAATACATTGATAATTAACGGCTTTTATTTGGTGGTATAGGTGGTACAGCAAAAGCGCCGGTTTGCAGAATTTCATGGGTCCAGCTCCTCAAGCGGTATATCCAGCAAATCAGCGAAACGCTGTACCAGTACCGCCCGTTCCGGTAACTCGTAGAATTTGCCGCCGCCGCGATCGGAGCGGCCGTGCACGGCGATACCCAGCTTGGCCATCATCCGTCCGGTAAAACTGGCAGCGGCCGCCTTGGAGACTTTCTCGCCCTCCTCGGCGCTCCAGGCTACAAAGTCGTCAACCAACTCGGTAGCCAAAATCCTCAGCCGGCCGTCGAACGGTTCCTCCTTGGCGATCTGGTGGTAAAAGAACTGGTTAACACCGCTCAGGTTGCCCAGCTTTTCGGCGATTAACGCGGCGGTTTGCGGACAGCGATACGGGTCGAAGTCGGCGATGTCGACGATCAGCAGATAATTCAGCAGCTTGGCCGGGCCGTCGTGATTGATCCAATGCCACAGCCGGCGGAAATAACCGGGATCTTGCGCGAAACTATCGGAAGGCTCTAACACCAAATATCGCCGTTCGCGGATGCCGGCGCTCAATACCCTGGCGTGGTTGCTGGCGAAGATCAGCCGGCAGTAATTCGGCAAAGGTTCGATCTCCAGGCCTTTGCGTTCCAGGTTCACCGTGGTTTCGGAAATGATGCCTTTCAGGCGGTCGGCGACGTGCTTGTCGGTCAAATCCACCTCGTCGGCAAAGATCAACAACCGATTAGCCACCAAGCCGTTAAAACGGCCGGCGATCGCATAAGCGCCGTTGGTCTTGTTGCCGTGCGATCCCAAGATCCGCAGCAAGGGTTCGGCCATGGTGCCTTTGCCGGTGCCTTCGACGGACTTAAGGACCACGGCCACGCTGGGCTTGATGTCCGGCTTTTGGAACAAGTGCGCCATCCAGCCCACCAAATAGTGATAGGAAGGCTCATGGCCGGCGCAAATCACGTAGCGCAAATGGTCCAGGTAGGGTTTAACGTCGCCGGCCTTGGGTTTTACCTGCAAGCCGCGGTAAAAGTTGAGCACGTCGGTCGGGCATTTTTTCGGATTGGGAAAAAAGCCGACGCCGCCAAGCTTGAGATTTTTTCCAGACCATTCCAGCCAAGCCTGAGCGGGGTTTTTGGGGCGTCCTCGCCCGACGTTATCGCGTCCGCCAATCAACGGCGCATGCATGAATTTTTTCTTAAATTCGCCCAACGGCTCAAAGGTCAGCACAAGGCCTTGTACCTGGCAATAGCGTTGGCCAACGATCACATTTTTACCGCCGACCAAGGCATGGCAATAGTCCTTGATCATCCGTTTCAACACCGCAATGTCATCCGGACTCAACACCGTGCCGTCCGGCAACGTGTTCAATAAATCCGGATCCTCTTCCAGCGGATCGACGGCATCGTTCAAATCGAGTGCGGCCTTGGGCGGCATCGTGGGCAAGTCGGCAGTCTGCCCCGTACTTTTGTACGGTGCAGCTGGCGCGATAGCCGGCAGTTCGCCCTGTTCGGCCAGGTTTTCGAACAAGTCTTGCCTTAAGTCGTCGGCAGCGTCCATTAGACCGCGCCTCCCGCCGAAATCACGTCATTCCAGTCGGCGCCGGTTTGCGCCGGAATCAGATACTTGCCGCCGATCGCCAACGCGGCTTTTTTCGCCGCCGTTTGGCCGACGCCGCTTTCGTCGTTATCGCCGGCGATGACGATCTCGGCCGCCGGATACAAGCGCCTGGCCACCAAAGCGACTTGCTCCAGGTTGCCGGCATCGGCCGCCACCATCACGGCCACGCCCAAGGCTTCGTGCAAACTGGCGCCGGTGGCCCAGCCTTCGCAGATCAGCAAGCGTTCGCCGTCCATCGGTTGGCCGATCGGCGAGAAACAGCCTTTCTTGCGGCCGCCGGCCAGAAAGCGCTTGTTGCCCTCGGCGTCGATGAATTGCAGATTGACCAGTACGCGAGTGTCGTCGTAAAACGGCACGATCAATGAACCGCGCCCGGTGCGGATGCCGTAGGGCTTTACCCGCTTACGCCGCAAATAAGGGTGTTGCTTGGTCTCGAACACCGGTTTGGCGTTCTGCCATATCCAACGGGCCTTCTCTGCGGTTTCTTGTTGGCGTTGCCAGCGCTCCCGTTGGCGCCGCTTGCGTTCGGCTTCGATTTGCCGGCGCATCGCCAAAGATAGCGGCTTGCCGCAAGCATCGCCTTGCCGCCAAATGACTTTAAGGTCTTGGGGAAAGTGTTCGAAGTAACCGGCCGGATGATTGTCCGCATGCAATATATAGGCGCCGTTTTTTTTGCCGGGTCTATCTCCTTCCACATAAACGCGATGCAATAGGCTGTCGCCGAATAGCGGTTCTTTAACGACCATCCCAGCCTTAGCCATGTCGGCACGGAATTGGTCGATGATATTTTGATAGTTGTTCGTCATGATCTGCTTCCTTGCCGGCCATGTCGCCAGCGGCGGCCGATCGCCAGACGGAGATCGGCCACGGCCCGCGCGATACCGGCAGTTTGATGGATGCCCGGTCGGCGTTAAGAGGCGTCGGTTTTGGTCGAACGCTCGCCGGCCGTTTGCAGAAACGCCACCTGTTTTTGGTAAAACAGCTCGGTGACGCCGTCGCAAATCTCTTTCAAACGGTCGATGCTCGGATCCATCAAACAAGACAACTCGGACAGCTCAATCGCGCCGCTGCCCGATTGCTGGCCGGCCAATAATCCGGACAAGCACCGCAGCTTGCTCAACTCGTTGATAAAGTCGTCTACCTCGCCGCGCCAGAAGCTGAGTTGCTGGGCAGAGTCGGGCGCAATCGCCGGCGCGCCGGCGGCCGGTTTAACGGCATTCAGCGTGGCAGTTTGCTCGGCACGGCCGACGGATTTTGGGGATAGTTGCGCTTTCATGCCGCCCCCCCTTCAATGCCGTAAACGGTGCTGTCGGCGCTTTCCTGCATGTATTGGCAGACCTTGACCAAATGTTCGGCTTCGGTGGTTAGGCATACGATTAAATCGAATTTTGCCGAAATGCCCTTGAAAGCGTTTTCGATCAGCAGGTGGAAAATGCTATTGATTGAAGAGACTGATTGATTGAGTTGTACGGCGGCGCCTCCATAGGATTTAATCCGGCGCTTTTTAGCGTTAAAGCGGATTAAGGCAGCGGGATTGCCGCCGCTGGTGTCGATCGCCTTGCAGACGTTGATTAAATCCTCTGCATGGCTTTCCAGGCACACGAACAAATTGTGCGGCGCGGAATGATCGATAGCGGAATGCTCGATCAGCCGATGGAAAATTTCGTTGATGCCGGATATAGCGGCGTTGAGTTTTACAGATTCATCGCTATAGCTGATGATTGGGCGGATTTTGCCCGTAGCTTGGGTGTTCATAGCGGTTATTCCTTTTCTGAGGCTTGATAACCGCCGCCTAACGTTGCAAATCGTCGGGCGGCGACGCGTAACAGGTTTGCAATACCGGGAAAAGGAGCCGGCCAGCCTTGCGGCTGCCCGCTACGCGCCACCAAAATACTTGGACGCACCAAGGGCGCGACCATTTTCGTGAGGCAATAAAAAACGCCTTGATTCGGCGTCTTGACGCCTTTTCTCAACGGGTTGCAAATCCCGACTCTCGTTTTTTGCGAAAGCGGATTCAGAATAGCCTTGTGCCTAGAAACTGTCAACCGGTTCATGCGGCACGCTCCTCGCCGTCGGCCGGCGCGGCTTCGACTTTACCGCCGATCTTGTCGATCAAGCCGCGAATATCCTCAACGCGCCAGGCGGTGGTCCGTTCCGAGATTTTAACCGGCTGGGGATAGATGCCTTCCTTTACCCGGTTTAAAAACGTCGTCCGGCCCACCGGAATCAAGGCCGGGGTTTTCTTCTTCTTGTCGCCGACAATATCCCAGATCCGCAAGAATCCGGTTTCGGGTAGTTTGTGGGTTGCAGTTGCCATGTAGACGCGCTCCTCGTGTTTATTGAACGTGAGTGCATCTTATTGACCGCTAGAAGAAAAACAGCCTAATGGCTGTTAATGTACCTTAATGGTCATTATTGGCTCTTAATGTCAGCTTTTGCAGCGTCCGGGTATATTGTGCGCCGGTATATTCGCTCGATCTTTGCCTTGTCGAGAATTTTTCTGCCGATTAGACGAAGTTCTCGATCTGTGCGGCCGACAATGCAAGAATGTCGAAACTCTTCGCTCAACATATAGGCGACGGTTTCCACTTCGGTAGGCGTTTTGTCGTATTTGCTTTCGAATGCATCCAAAGCGGCGTGAATCACTTCCAGGGCTTCGGTGTTTCTGGTGATCGGTTTTCGCTGAAGGATGGCTGGATATGAAGGGTCGATAGGTTGAACAATGGATTGCGGTTCATCGGTAATTGGTTTGTACAGTACCAGGTCGTAATCAAGCCTACCTTTCTCGACCAATTCCGGTTTACTTCGCAGGCGACTCGGTTTGTATTTGTTGGAAGCGATTTTAAAATAGCACCGGTCGAAATCTGCATCGGACAATAATCCTTTGGCGACCATCTTGGTGAACGCGCTGTCGTCCTGCCGGATCGGCACTAAACGGTCGATTTTAAATCCGGATAAACTTCCGGTCATATTGAAAAGCTTCGCATCGGCTTCGCTCAATGCAAAAGCGCTTTTGACTAGATCGCAGGGACGGTAAAAGTGGTAACCGAGCCCTATTCCGGAGCTGACATAGGTTCCCCTATCTTCGGCTTTAATCAAGTGAACCGGCCGGCCTTGCTCGTCATCGACAAGCCAATCGCCATGCCCGCGAAAATAAACCAGAACCATTCCCACTCCGTCAAAGTGAATGCCGTCAGATAAGGAAAACCGGAAACGAGTTGACGAAACCCGCTTGTTGCCCCGTCGGGCTATCCGGTTGATTAAATTATAACCAATAGAAAGTTATTATTTTCTGTTCTGAAAGAAAATACTTCTAGAATCGTTCGATATGCGTTTCAAGTCATGAAAGCCAGCATTCAAAGTTGTGTTGATCTTATATCTTTCAATATCGCAATAAATTGATTTTCTTTGCTTAATCCCAGCGCCGGAATCACCACTTCTAACAAGACAATTATTTTTTCAAGATATGAACCCGCTTCTCCGGTGCACGCTTGCGTAATCGACTTTTCATAAAACGAAGGTGTTCTAAGTAAAAAACGTTGGTGATCCAAAATAAAAATCCACTTCGCACTTAACCATTCGAAAGCCGGTTTAACTATCACTTTAAGGCTGTTTGTAGTGCCGGCGATTTGAAGGACTTTAAATACCAATTCAAAAACCTGTCTCGGCGATGGTGTAACTGTATTTTCACTTGCTTGCCGGTGAATCGTCATAAGTTCCGCCAATGAAGTGTTGAAGTCGATAGCGGGAGAGTATCCTTTGAATGAATTCAGAAATTCGTTTCGAATTTTAAACCCTTGGGCTATTTCTAAGGACTTAACTAGCTGATCTAAGGCCAGAATGTTTTCTGCAAAAATGCAATTGCAACCAAAGCAAAGTAAAAGCATTTCCGCAAGATCAGATAGTTCTAACTCTTGTTCAAACGTTGGAGCCGGAATCGAGCCATAAGTCATGTTATACGGGTTAAAGCTATTGCTTAGACCCCGGCTGCGAGCATAAGCTAAAGATGCTACAGTTTCCTTCAAGGCAGAAATGAAAAGCTGGGTATCCAGTAAAGTGAATGCTTTATGCATTTTAGAGAGGGTGTCCTGAATTTTGTGTAAACGGGATTTAATTATCGATTGTGCATCCTGTCTTCAAACTGAATGCTAAACCGATTCAACGCGGCTTTCCAGTCATGCAAAGGCATGGTCCATTTTTTACTGATATTCATCAGGGCCAAATAGAACAATTTCGACAAGGCTTCATCACTGGGAAATGAACCGCGATTCTTGGTGATTTTCCGCAAACTCATGTTGACCGACTCAATGGCATTGGTGGTGTAAATGATGCGGCGTATCTCCGGCGGATAGTCGAAAAAGGGGATGATCCGATCCCAATGACGTCGCCAAATTTGGGCAATGGGAGGGTAGGCCTCGTTCCACTGCACCTCGAACTCAGCCAGCTTCTGCTCCGCCTTGGCGACGGTGGCTGACTGGTAAATCTGCTTGAGATCGGCGGCGATCTGTTTGCGCATTTTCCAGCCGACATAGTTGAGGCTGTTGCGGACCAAATGCACGATGCACAGTTGAACGGCTGTGTGTGGATAGACGGTTTCAATCGCTTCGGGAAAGCCTTTCAAGCCATCGACACAGGCGATGAAGATGTCTTGGACGCCGCGATTTTTCAGGTCTGTCACCACCTGTAACCAGAACTTGGCACCTTCGGTTTGGGCAATCCATAAGCCCAGCACTTCCTTTTCCCCGCTTAGGTTAATTCCAATCGCCAGATAAACGGCCTTGACCCGCACCGCACCGGTATCGCGCACTTTGACGTGGATGCAATCGAGATAAACGATGGGGTAAACCGGGTCGAGCGGTCGCGTTTGCCAGGCTTTCACTTCCTCAATCACGGCGTCCGTCACTGAGGAAATCAAGCTAGACGACACTTCAGTGCCATACAGCTCTTCCAGATGGCTCTGGATTTCCCTGACCGTCAGCCCTCGGGCATAAAGCGAAATAATCTTGTCGTCAAAGCCCGTCCAACGGGATTGGTGTTTGCCAATGATTTGCGGCTCGAACTGACCATGACGATCACGTGGAATCTCAATCGGCAATGCGCCAAAATCACCTTTCAGCGTTTTACGGCTTTTGCCGTTGCGCGTATTCCCCGTAGCATTACTGACAGACTCATGCTTGCCATGCCCCAGATGTTCGGTCATTTCAGCTTCTAAAGCCCGCTCCACCAGCGCCTTGGTGAGTTGTTTCAGCAGGCCATTTTCGCCCAGCAGGTCTTCCGGTTTTTGATAGCCGGACAATAAGGTATCGATTAGGTCGGTTGGGATCGATTTGGGTAAGGTCATAGTTACTCCTCAAAGTAAGGGCAGTTTCCTGCCTAATGACCGTTTACACAAAAATTCTTACACCCTCATTTTAGAAGGCGTTAAATATATCTCACCCTCAAACACAGGCCCATTTGGTAAATGGCTTGTCAGATTTTTTGTAATCCCGACATCTAGGCAACTTTCATTTTCTACAGCGGCCAGCATGTACCAAGCCATTTCAATGGGAGCAAGGTATCGTTTTTGAATTTCTGGATGAGGCTCAGGATTACTTACAACACCTGGATATATCTTCGTTTCTTCGCCATCGCCAAGAAGAATTTTTTTACCCGTTACGTCTTGGGTAAGCCAAAGTAAGACGTGACGAATTGTTGCGTGACAGTGAGCCGCACGTATAGAACTGGTTGAGTCGATATTCTCAAGTTCTTTGAGAACTATCATGAAATCGCGTAAGCATGTTTCACGGTCTCCGGAATACCAACTAGCCAACGCCGCATCAGCCATCAAGCCTATACGCATCGGCACCATGTCGGGGATACTACATTTTCTGGCCGCATCACTGGCATAAAGGTAATAGATTCTGGCTGTGCCAAAGTCACTTTGCGTTTCGGCACTTATGGCGGCTTCACGCCCCAGAAAAACTTTCTCAGTTCTGTTGAGCGGTGCATCACTTTCAATTAATACTTTGGACAATTCGAGATTACCCTGATGATCTTCTGCTCGATAGTGAACTTTAGCTTTTGCCCTCACAAGTTCCGAATTAGTTTCACCATAAAGCAATAATCCCTCATCAAGAATTGCGAGTGCTCGATCTTTATCGTTGCCATATTCGTCAATCATGATTGCTTGGAATTTTCTGCAGCAAACGGCCAAGTTAGTGTGGGACCATGATTTTGCATATATTTCCAATTGAGCAAAAATTTCTGAATGCCTCGGAGGATCGAGAGTTTTTTCTGCATGCTCTTTCAGCCATGCGCCAGCGACTAACATGTCAATTTCAATATCCAGCTCATTAAATGAATTTAATAATTTTTCACGAAATACTTGTCTGCAGGAGTTTAGGAATTCGAAAACTGGAATCAATTCATTAATTTTTTTAATTTGCTGTGTTTGGTTTAAAAACAAAAAACCAACGACTGAAATACCGTTTAATTCCTGTGGTGCGATATTTTCAAATTCTGTAGAGGGAAGAAAGTTCTGTTTATTTTCCAGCAAAATATTCAGTTTAAGAATAATATAAAAAAAATTAGGAATTGCTCCAAATTTTGATGTTGTACTCAATAATTTGCTGTAAACCATCAGAGCGGTTAAGTTCCTTTTTAATACATCGTCAACGCGATTACTATCAGCTTCGAAGCTTTCTAGGACATCTTGAAATTTCTCGTTTGTTTTCTCTTCATGGCAAAGAAGAAGTAACTGTGCACCACGAAACATTAGGCTAACATACGGATCATCTTCAAATGCAATGGTGTCCGATCTAATCAAGGTAAATATTATGAGATATGGGGCTATCATCTCTAATTGTTTTTGGTCCGCTCCAAGTACTGCTAAACAATGAATGACAATAACTTTAGTATTTTTTCCGATTATTGCTGCAATAAGCGCCGAATTTGCATCTATTGGGTTTAATGAATTTCCCTTAGTAAGCGAATTTGCAATTTCAAAGTTGACTTTGCGTTTCTGTTCATCAGTCAATGTATTTATCGCTAAATTTGAGAGTAGCGGCGACAAAGCGAACCGATCACGCTCATGCTGATCAACCCATGCACCAATCAAATAATCGAAATGTATCCCACCATCAGGCACAATCGGAGCAATTTGCGCCATATCCAATACAAAGCTCCGACTAAAACTACCAGACTTAAGGGATAGTCGTTCTAGTAATCTCCGGCCGTTTTCTGGCAATTCATTCAACAGTCTTTCTCTAGTGCGCATGCGGACTTGCTCAACTGCAGGATTTCCATCAAACAAAGAGGCCATGGTGCTAAATTCACTAACATTCCAACCGCTACTTTGCATGCTTTGAATTGCAGCAATGGCAAGCTGTGGATGCCCCCCTCCTGAAAGAATGCGGATGTAATTCACCCAGTTTGCATTATTAATTCCAAGCCCAACTAGTATTTCTTGTATGTCAGATTCAGTGAATTCAGCAAACTTAATTTCAATTATTGTTTGAAGGCCGGCATAAAATAAAAAGTCCTGACCTGGTGACCTTGGAGCAGTAAACAATAGAAGAGAGTCTGTTCGGTCACATACCGATTTCAAGATCAAGAGTTTTTCATTTATGTGTGGTTCGATTCGGCATTCAAAGTCGTCAATTAGGAAACCAGTAATTGATCGCTCGGTTACCCAGTCTATGGCGTCTGAAAGAACTAATCCCACCTGCTCTTCGTTGAGCCCCCTTAGGTTGATAGTTCCCCAATCACCGCCTATTTGCCTAGCAGCCATTTTGGCGCCAACAGTCTTTCCGACGCCTGAAGCTCCATACACCCAACTAAATCCATATTGGGTCAATGCGGACACGATATTGTTTATTAGGATAGTCCGACTAGCTATTGCCGACGGCAAGGGTACCTCATCAATAGGCCGTGGTTCTGCAATTCTTTTGAACTGAAGATCTGTAGTTTTGTAAGCCGATTCTGCAAGAATTTTGTTTATGAGTTGGCTTTGTATGTCGAAATGCGCACGATTGATTGGAATTTGAGTTGCTTCATCTAGTAACTTTTCTAAAGAGCATTTATCGACAGATCTTTGTTCCTTTTCACTTTGCGTTGCCTTGACTAATAGAGTTATCAGAATATTGTTCAAACAGGCGTCAACTTGTGAATGAACACCCCCTCGCCCCCTAATTAGTGCGAAAAGCTTGCTTTTCAACTGTGATAATAAAAATCTTGATTCTAGCGCTCCGCAATCAAAGTGAATTCTTTTTAGAAATTGCTCTCTAAATTCTGTGTCATCCAAGTTCTGGATGTAGATCTTGGTTTGCTGTGAAAGCTTGGATATTTCAAGTATATTCCGAAGGGGTTGTATATCCCCGGCTTTAGCTAGCTTTCTCCATGTCTCTAAGGTTGGAGTATCGCCGATGCGATGGTCTTTAGATTTTTCTTTCGCTATCATTGAGGTAGTCAGGTGGCGCAACCTGATCTGCAGTTCTGGATTTTTTAACTGTAATTCAACAAAACTATCAATAGAAGCGACTATATCGTCAGAATTAATGGTTACATTATGTTTGGTTCCTTTAACTTGCACTGCATTTAAAGCGTCTCTGGCAACAGCTACATAATCCTCAGCCACCTCAAGAAATAAGAACTCTTCGACCCCCATTTCGATCCATGCAAGGGCAGATTGGTATATTTGATAGACATACCCCTGTAAGGCATCAACTGCGTCTCTAGCCTCATTACCCTTAGGTAGCTGCGTTATCGTCATGGTTGTATTTAAGATTCCATAATTTAAGTAATTATGCTTTACACATGTAGACGCTGCCGTCCGCTGTATAAAGAAAGTGAAACTGGTTATTGCAAGAGCTTACGTGAATTAGCCTAGCCCAGTTATTTGGCTGCCTTCGCAATGCTCTTCAGTCTATCCAAATAATCAGCCCATTGCTGCATCATCTTGTGCCGTTCCTGCAAATGCGCCGTCCGGTTGTACGCACGACCGTTAGGATCGCGAACCGCGTGGGCGAGCTGGTGTTCGATAAAGTCCGGCCGTACGCCCAACACTTCGGCAAGTATAGTCCTGACCATCGCCCGCAAGCAGTGCACGGCCATTTGATCTTTGCCGTAGCCCCTGAAATAAACCAAAATCCAATCCGTTCAAGCGAAAGCCGTCCGAAAAGTTTAACCGAAAATGGGGGACGAATGCCGTATGTTGCAGAGCTAACGCTATACGGATGAAGAAAATATTCGATTAACGGCCAAACTTGCCGACCGGGCGTGCATAATGCCGCTTTCAACCCAGGAATAGGCCGCCATGTCCGTTGATTGCCCGAATTGCCTCCAAAAAGCGCGGATCACATCGCGCAATACCCTCACCAAAGAAAAAACCGTCGTCGACTTATATTGCGAATGCAAAAACCCGTTATGCCAGGCGAGATTTGTAGTCACAAATTCGTTCACACGCTGGATTAACCCGCCGGCTAAAACGACCGCGCAAATTGCACTAAATCTGTTGAACCACTTGAGCAAGGAAGAGAAGGCAGAGCTATTGAAATAAAGCTGCATTTAGGCGCTGTGCGCTTAACTTTGGGACTTACATTGCCCCTCTTTTGAGAATATCTAAATAATCTGCCCATTGCTGCATCATCTTGTGCCGTTCCGGCAAATGCGCGGTTCTATTGTAAGCACGGCCGTTGGGGTCGCGCACCGCGTGGGCAAGCTGGTGTTCGATAAAGTCGGGCCGCACGCCCAACACTTCGTCAAGTATAGTCCGAGCCATCGCCCGGAAGCCGTGCACGGTCATTTTGTCTTTGCCGTACCCCAAGCGCTTTAAGGCGGCATTCAGCGTGTTTTCGCTCATGCAGCGGATGCCGGACGGCGTTCGTTCCGACGGGAAGGCATAGCGGCCGTGACCGGTTAGCGGTTGCAGTTCTTTTAAAATGGCGACCGCCTGGCGCGACAGCGGCACGATGTGTTGCACCTTGGTTTTGGTCACGAGGTAACGCCATTCGGTGGTGTCCAGGTTGACGTCTTGCCATTGCATGGCGCGCAATTCGCCCGGCCGGACGAAGACTAGTGGCGCTAATTTCAGCGCGCAAACCGCCGGCAAAGAGCCTTGGTAGCCGTCGATCGCACGTAATAGTTCGGCGGCTTCTTTCGGCTCGGTAATGGCGGCAAAGTGTTCGCTTTTGGCCGGGGGCAGGGCGCCTTTCAGGTCTTGGGTAATGTCGCGTTCCGCGCGGCCGGTGGCGACGGCATAACGAAACACTTGCCCGCAGATTTGCAAGGTGCGGTGGGCGGTTTCTATGGTGCCGCGTTCTTCGATGCGCCGCAGGTTGGTCAGTATGTCTTTCGGTAGTATGTCGGCAATCGGCCGGGCGCCCAGCCAAGGGAATATGTTGCGTTCCAGCATGCGCTTGGAGCGGTTGTTTTTCTCGTCCCAGGTTTCGACTTTTTTGGCGCCCCATTCGCGGGCGATGATTTCGAAGCTGTTGGCCACGCTGTCGGCGCGGGCTTCTTTGATGGCTTTGCGGTTTTCGCCGGGATCGATTGTCGCGGCGACTAACTTTCTCGCTTCGTCGCGTTTTTCTCTGGCTTGTCCGAGGCTGACTTCCGGATAGGTGCCGAGCGAGAGTTGTTTTTCTTTCCCCTCGAAGCGGTATTTAAACCGCCACCACTTGCCCCAGCCGCTTTCGGTCGGTTTGACCAGCAGGAATAAGCCTTTGTCGTCGAACAGCTTGAAAGCCTTGCCGTCTTTGGCTTTGTCGCTTTTGTGAGCGTTGCGGCATGCGGTATCGGATAGGGCCATGGGGGTAACTCCAATTGGGGTAACTCAGTTACCCCCGAATGTTACCCCCAGTTGCCCCCGGATTTCAATGAATCCTGTTGAACGCTATTGAACAAAAAAAACCCGCTAAGCCTTGCGGCTAGCGGGTTTTATGAATTCTATCGAACGGTATTGAATATAGTAATGGAGGCTGCGACCGGAATCGAACCGGTATATACGGCTTTGCAGGCCGCTGCATAACCATTTTGCTACGCAGCCTTTATAGGGACAATAAAAAAAGCCGCGATTTGCCGCGGCTTTTTAAATTTGGAGCGGGAAACGAGACTCGAACTCGCGACCCCGACCTTGGCAAGGTCGTGCTCTACCAACTGAGCTATTCCCGCTTGGCTTACTATCCTGCGTATTATAAAAAGATATTTTTTTGTGTCAACAGTTATTGCAGGTTTATTGCAGATGTCCAGGCCTTTCTACCTTGGCATTCGCCAGATTCGGTGATTTCGACTTCCGCCCACACAACATTCTTATCGGTACTATCCGACTGAGACTGAATCAGTTTGACCGGGGTATTAAGCGGCATATGTTTGCAAGCGCCGTCACGATCATTTTCCTCGGTATCGTCGTAAGCAGCCATGGAGCCGGGCACGGAGACCAATCTAACGGTTGCATTGGGATCGTAAGTATTCGGACTTTTCAATACGTAACTTTGTCCGGGCACCATGGCTTTTGCTTGATGAACCGGCAATTTGACATCGGAACCGCCACCGAAAATCAAAACTGCCAACACTAATGCAACGGCGCCGACACCGCCAAAAAATACTTTAGGATTGGATTCTTTCAGTGCCAGCAGGTTGGCCACAATATTGCCCGCTGCGTTTTTTGCGGCGGCTGCCGAATCGGCTGCTGTATTGGTTTCTGTTTGTTTAGGCTCTTCAGCTTGATTTACGTTTTCGGTCTCGTTGTTGTTTTCGTCAAGGCTCATGCGATGTTTCCTCTTAAGCTAGTTATTATTATGGTTAAGTGGCTAAAGTTACCACGCCGTTCGAACATTTCAAGCATTCATTTCTTAGTCGTTTCTATTTATCTTAAGTGCAACTGTAGCAAAAATGAACATGACAGGATAAAAAAGCTGAGAGAGCTTAGAAATTGCCGGCAATATTGGAACAAACTTAGTTGCTAACATTTGGCGCCGTTATGCGAATCCATCTGAAATACTTCACTATGCTGACGATGTTTTTGCTATGCAAATGGGCTGGAGCACTCGAGCCGTCCGCTAAAACCCATATGCTGGAGCAAGCCGCGGACTACGCTCTTTAGCCAAGCATCCCGAGTGAACATCATGCAGGCTCGTATCGAGCAGGCTGATGCGCAACTGGGCGGAGCGTTAGCCAGTTTTTATCCGCCGATTAAAACCAGCCTGACTTATCAACATAGCAATCATCCCGCGCAAGCGTTTGCGAAGATCATCGCTCAACGGCGGCTGGATTTTAACAGCAGCGATTTCAATCATCCAAGCGGAGTCGACAATTACCGGCCGCAAGTTACCGCCAGTTATTCATTGTTTCGCGGCGGAAAGGACTACCACTCAAATCAGGCTGCGAAATAAAGCCCTGAATTGGGAAAATCCGCCACCCGTAATCGCTTGGCGAATAATGTGGCCACTGCTGATTACGGAGAGTTGGTAGCCATTGAAGCGGACCAAGTTGTCACCGGTGAAATGGCTGGGTGCAGCCCAGTGGAAGCGATTCCGGTTTTGTTCGACGTATTCGACGCCAAGCCGCTGCCGGTCGGTTATGGTGCGGAGATGGCCGGGGAGGGGAGGGGAAAATCACTGTCGATGTATTCCGTGATTTAGGTTTGGCCTTCGTGGCAGCGATGGTAATGATTTACATCCTGCTGGTCGGCCAGAGCGGTTTGCTGGCGATGTCAGTGTATATGCTAGCCCGATTTACTTCACCGCCACGGCGATGATAGGCATGATCGCATTGGCCGGCATCGTGGTGTGCAACTCGATTATTCTGATCGACTTTATCGAAAATATTTATCGCGGTAACCCGGATATTTCTTTGGTCGACGCGATTATCGAAGCCGGCGCTACCAGCTTGAGTCCGATCTTTTTGACCGCCGCCTCGACTTTGTTTTCGTTGGTGGTGATTCCGGTGGTGCATTTTTTGATTTATCGGGATTCGGCGCAGGTGGTTGCGGCGCATAGCGGTGCAGTCCATGCCATTGCGGCTAAACGCGCGCGGCGCATGAATGCCGCCAAATTCAATCATTCCAAATTGGCCGTAACTCACCGCGTGGCCACCAGTAATTTGAAAAGACAAAAGATCACATTCCCTTTCTCGCGCCGTTCGCACTAAGCCTGAATATGCCAAGTTAAATAGCGTTTTGGGGGCAAGTCATCGTGACAATGCTCAGCGGCGGCGCATGCAACCGAATCGATAGGATTGATATTTCCCGGCGTAACGGCATATTTCCTTTTTTTATATCTCGGATTGACAAGCTTTTTCTAGGCAACCAAACTGCAATACCAATATTTCAGGTGCGGCCCGGATTTATTTTCCGCCAGCCTGTATGCCGCAGTCCCAGACCATGCCGATTTAACCCGCGCCAAGGTTTTAGAGGCAGGCTTCAGTCACGCCATTTTTGACGGTACGAAGCCGAACAAAGCCTAGGTCCGCGAAGCAGCGCCGAACCTTGCCTAGCTGTTTGCTTTCGCGGCTTTGATATCCGATTTTTTTAACTCTATCTTTTCGACGAAAAATTATTTATGCGCCAATTCACTAAATCCATGACCGCTTTATTACCCGTTGCCACCTTTGTATTGGCGCTGACAAACATCGAAGTTTGCCGAGCCACCCCGCAGGATGATCAGATACCCAATCTCGTCGGCACTTGGACGGGAGAAAATCAAACCTACTCTGAGAAAAAAGGTTATTCAAACTGGAATAAGACTATTGAAATATCCGAGCAGAAAGGACGGATATTCAAAGGGCATTTTACCTACGCTGATGGCACCAAACATTTTTTTGGAATCATCTATGCAGATAACGCCTCGTTTACCTGGGTGGCGGCGGATAGCAAGGGTTATAACCAGGGCCGAATTCTCGGCAAAAATGCCATAAGCGCGTGTTATACCGAGTCCGGCGCGGACGCGACGGTTGGCTGTGCTGAATTAACCAAAAAAGGTCAATAAATCCTCATTTAAGACGCCGCGTTTAGGCCTATCAACACCAATATTGCCAATAACCCTGCAGGCTCATTAAGCATGATGAATATCTGAGGAAACCATCCGAGCGAATTTCTTGTCGTTATAGGCTCGTCAACACTGTCGATATTCGGCGATATGGCCGATTCTGCGGGCAAAACCCAGCAGTGGGTGACTGATCCCGATGTCTATTATGGTCGGTGTTTGGTACTGTTTCAGTTTGATGTTTTTGGTGAAGAATACCGGCTAGTATCGGTTTAACACGCTAACAGGCGGGTTTGATATGGCTATCAACGAACTACATCGGCTACCCACCGTGGAAAAGCTCAAGCGCATCGGTTTTACGAGCGATAGGAGGCCGGTGTTGAGGGCTTTTTTCGCTGGAATCGATTCCTTAGCTTTGTATGGCGGTGTTCGTGCTGTTCATTTTGGTTGTTATTGTATGCTAGCGAAGAAGCGTTTCTCTTATACCATTTACTTCAAAGTCCTTGACGGACACAAGCAGCCATTTTCCCGTATTCGATTATAAAAGCCATCCGAATCATATTCAGGGTGTTACTGAAGTAAAAAATTACATTGCCAGAACGGTTAACCTAACTATGTGGGCTAATAGGATGCTAATGAATAAAGAAAGACGCATTGGTCGCGAACTGTGGGCTTTACTTTGTTCGACATCTACATTCGATACCGCGTAGAATTAGTTTATCTACGGGCTCAGCTAATTATTGCTCGCTCGGGTATGCTTGGTAAGCCTTGTCTCTGCAGATATAGTGCGTAACGCTGTTGGATGCGAGTAATGTAAGGTGGAAGCAATTGTCCGCAACGTATATTTTTTAAGTCTTTCCATTTCTTAATTTTTAAATCTCTAAACATAAACTCAATTATTTTCCCATCATCAATAAATGGAATAATCCCATGATCTATCTTTTCAATAAATTGACCAAAACTGAATTGAACTCCTCCTTGTTTAATATTTATTTTTGACTCTTCTATAATTCTACCCTTCAGACAATATAGTTCTATTTCGTTAATGTTAGAGCCCCTCATTAAATTACATTGGGCGCGAATGTTTAAAAAATACCGAATTTTATTTTCACCATTTTCTGTGTACGCTTCTTTAAATATGTCACCAGTGGAAATGTGATCGGGATGAAGGTTTATATTTTTTAAATAACGCTCACCTTCTAGAACGCGCCTCAATTCCTTATCTTCAGGATTTTTCCTTTTTTTATTTAAAATGCTTGCATCAAATTCAAAGGGTGTCATTCTTGTGTGTAGATTACGTGATATAAGTTCACCTAATTCAAATGACTTATTTGCTCCATCAGCATCAAATGTTTTCCACATGATTCTAGGCCAAACTGGGCTCATATCCTGAAGTTCGGAGAAAAGTTTGTTTTTTGTTTTTTGGTACTCCCTTTCCCATTCTTTTAATACATAAATTGACGGATTGCTTTTTACCCATTTCTCAATGTGTTTAAATAGCTTGGTTTTTCCGGTTAATTCAGTTTTTCTTTTTACAAAAATATGGCATGGGCTGTTTTTTTTATAAAGACCTTCTGTCTCTAGTAAAGTGATTACATCATTGGGTTCTTCATTAGTAAAAATAAAAATAGGGCAAAAGCAGGTGGCTGTAAGTTTTTTAATAAAATTTATATTATCTTCAGCGTTATATTCTTGTAATGTATCTGGAAGTTTAAGTCCAAGCTCATTTTCTTCAGTTAATGGTTCAGTTTGAATAAGTTTCCAATCGAGAACTACAAAGGAAAGATTCTTAAAATAAGAAGATTTTTCTGATGATGGTATTGAGTCGTATTTCAGTAAAGGAATTTCTTTACTTTCGATTTGAGTCAGAATATTTTGAAGCTCTTTTACGGATGGGTTATTTACTTCATCGTCAATGATAACTGCTATTCCTTTAAACAGCTCTAAGATATCCACGTTAATTTTCCTCGGTAAAAAAATTCACAATGAAATTTGCGCCAGGCAATATTTTTTCAGACTTTAATTCTGCAAGTTGAATCGAATATTCAGCTCTCTCGAGCAGTTGCCGTGCGATATAAAGCCCTAGCCCTCGACCTTCTTCGCCTTTGCCAGAATAAAAAGGCTCGAAGATATAGGGGGCATCGGATTGGTCAATTCCTTGACCATTATCGGCAAAAGTCATTTGACATTTATTGCCGTCTAGAAGAATCTCAATTTTTTTATCACGCTTGTCAACCTGCATTAGCCAATAGACCGCGTTATCGAATAAATTAAGCAAAAGCTGCAGTAAAACGGCGTCTGTGGTTTTAGCGACTAAAGGTGAGCCACTGGTAGTGACTTTTAACGCAATATTTTCTTTTGCTAATATGTTTTTATAAAGCCGCTCAACTTTTTCAATAATGCTTATAACTTTTATAATCTTACGTCTTTGTTTTGACGATTTAAATAGTAATTGAATGTCTTTTAGTTGCGCTTCAATAAAGCCTAAACCACCTCTCACGGATTTTAGTTGATTTAATAGATAATCTTTGTGAATCTCTGAGGCTACCATTAAATCGGAAATAAGCCCGTCTAGGTTGGCGAACACTTTGCCCATCATCGCCATAATATCGTGGGAGGCGGTTTCTACCGAAAGACCAACGCCAGCCAATTCTTCGGTGGTTTCTGCACGCTGGGTTAAATATTGGCGCTCCGCTTTATATTCGCTTTCAATTCGCGCAGTTAATTCTTGAGCTTTTTTATTATCGCCAACCGCTTCTTTTAGGGCTTTTAAGTCTTGTTGAATCAGCTCGGTTTTGTAGTTATCCTGAACTTTCTTGTTTTCTTGGTTAATTTGATACTGCCGGAAAGGTTTGTGTCGTAAGTAATATAACAGTGTTTGAATCAAAGTTATAAAGTCTTGAGTTGCCTCACCTTCGTCTATCAATCCTTCGCGATTGGTTTTATCTTTGAGCCTAGGATTGTCTTTCTGGGTAATGTTAACGTAGCCAACAACCTGATCGTTGCTCAAGAAAGCTCCTGCACTAACGGTACCTCTCATCATGTCTACCCTTAGCCAATCATCGTCAGGTTCACCGTAGGGATAAACTCTAATACCATCCCGATAGAGGTAGATGCGGTGGTCCTTTAATAATTTTTTATCGTCAGCATCTAACTTAAATTGTGCAGTGGCTTTAGGGCTGATGTCGAATATATAGAATCCAAATTTAAAAGGGCCGCACTCGAGTGGGCGTTGTTTTAACAGTATACCCGCATTGCCAAATCGCTCTTTAAAAGGTTTTAGCCCGACTAATTCAGTTTCGGATAAGTCAAAACTAACCGGTTCTCCGTTTAAATCAAACGAAAAGCGCACGGCTTGATCATCAAATATGCCATTTTCAACTTTCAGAACCGTTCGTTCATTTAGCAAGAAATGCAGTTTTTCATAATACGACTCGTCGTAATTTTGCTTTTCAGCATCTTTATAGAACAATACACGGAAATCGGATTGCGTTTTTCTTGTTTGTTCAACAAAAATGGATTGCAGGCGGCTAATATCACGGTATACATCTCTAACCTTTAATTCGGTCCAACTACCCTTCAAATAGGTAATTTCGATTCTAGTGCCGTATGGAGGCCTAGATATCGATTCGATTCCTAATGGGATTACTTGGGTAACAATGGTTTCTGGGCTGCGATTGGAATACGAAACCGAAATGTCTTCAATAAAGAGTTCTTTTTCCTCTCCATTGTGTGTTAAGAATTCGTCGTCATAAGGAGTAAAGTCGTAACCGATATGATGTTCAATATCTTCGCTTTTTGCTCTGGTGAAGACGTCGATTTTCTTGCCTAGCTTTAAAATAGCAAAGCGTCCTATACCTTTTTCACCCTGAATTACTCGGCCTTTTTCGGTGGTTTCCTTGATGTTTTTCCGTTTCTTTTTTTCGGGTGTGGCTGGATTTAGCCAATGTTTCTTAATGATATCCACCGACATTCCGTGTCCGGAATCCTCAATGACTATTTTAGACCCTGGCAGAATTTTATAGCCGTCACCGAATCCGCAAAAAGAGACTTTTACCCAGTCGGCGTCCGCATCGTATGCGTTTTTGATTAGTTCTATTAATGCAATGCGTTCATTCTTAATCAGTTGTTCGCCCAGCATTGTCAACAGGCGGGCGTAAGGCCTAATCCTTAGTTTTTCGGCCATTTATTTTCTCCCTAACAGAATAAATTCCTCGCTGTATACTTTTCTGCCGCCGGCGTTCGTGGTGAACTTGCCGCGTTCGTCCCGATATGGTGTTAGAATTTTCTTACTGATTTTTCGTTTAGTAACGGATATTTCTCTAAAACCGGCATCCATCATCGATTCCGCTAAATGTTTCGCGTTGTCGATTCTGACACCCTTATATTCTGTATTACCGATAACAAAGATAGCCAAACCGTTTGAATTTAGCATGTCGGCACTTTTTTTGGCTACCTTTTGCATGTCCAAAAAATATTTAGCAACAGAACGGGCTTTTGGCTTATATTGATCCAATAACCAAGTCACTATTTTTGTGCCGGTATTATTTAGCCGTTTTAATTCGCGATTGAAATTATAGTCATGATAAAGGCTGCCAATAGCGCCCTCTCGTAATTCCCGGAAATCGTCAACATAGTCCAGCCACAACGACGATAATTGGTGTAAATCCGCGTATTCATAGGACGTCACATAAGGCGGACTAGTAATAATCATATCTACCTTTGGTGCTTGCACCTCACTAGCAAGGAAACTAGCGGTTATGATTTCTGAGTTGGCGTCACCTAGGTTATCTATTTCTTGATTGGCCGCCATCATAAAATCGCATTGACTTTCAAAAGAGCTAATAACATCTGCCGGTTGTTTGAGAGGATCGACTTGTGGTTTGATAGATTTTGTCAGCCATACCGAAGTTGGCTTTAAGATATTAGAAAATGCGCAAAAGAAAAAAAGTCTATAGTCACTATCAATCGGCGTGCTATTGATAATGGCATGCTTTAAATGGGCGAGTTCATTAAACTGTCGGTCTCTGTACCAATACTGTAGACGTTCTGGAGCAGTCGAATAGCATTCGATAATTGGGTTTTCTCGATAAAACTTAAGGATTGCAGCAAGATAGTCTTCTAACTTTGTTTTCTGATACTGGCGACTCTTAACTTTTGTAATTAGAGTGGCAACGGGGTTAATGTCACACCCCCAAAAGTCGATGTCATTGCGTTTAGCTTCGAAAGCAGAAGTGCCGCAACCACAAAAAACGTCAGCAATTTTAGTCACGCCATACCCTTGAGTATTAGCGTATTCGAGGGCTTTGGTAGTAATAAAAGCCGGAAATTTTGCAGGATAGGCGTGAATTCGATGCATTTTGAATTCTTTCTCTGAGCCTACATTCCAAAATGGGTCTATATCGACGGATTCGAAATCAAATTTGCTAATGTCTTTAACGGGAATCATCCTATTCACTCGCCTTATTTATGCGAAAAAAACTGACATTTTTTTGTTCTTAGATATATTTTGACTAACTGGCGTTTCGCATTTATAAGTTGTCATTATAGCCCATAGACTGGGTTGAGCAATGTGAAACCCAGTACGTTGTCAAGTGGCTTGACTAATTGACCTAAAACCCAATATCAAAAAAATTTGAGCTCTAAATGATTCATGGCGTCTGTGGCTTGTTGTAGAACCTCGATATATCGATGCTGGATTCGCTGTTTAGTCTCGTTGGATATGAACACATTGTCACTAGAAAGTGTTTTCGGCAAATTAGTCACCAGGAACGCCAGCCGCCCAAAGCAGCAGATGAGTATCAAGCAGCAGTTTCATCATCGGAGCCGAATAACTGCGCAATCTCTTCGCTGCCCATTCTGTCGAAATCGTCAGGCACTTTGATATATCCGCTCAGGAACCCCAAACGCCGGACTCGATCGCCGGTTGGGCTGTCCAGTGCGGAAACCTTGACTAGCTGTTTGCCGGCCTTGGTAATCACGAAGGGTTCGCCTTTCGCGGCTTGTTCCACCAAACGAGATAAGTGAGTTTTTGCCTCGTGGATATTAACGGTTTGCACGATGAACTCCAGTAAACCAAGTTAACTTAGTCTATCAAGCGTCTTTGCCGTTTGTCCTCAGCGGAGCAGAGAAAATTTAGTGGCTAACCTGGACGCGCCGCAAACGACTAGGCGCATCCATTCGCTATCACGACTATTCGTCGTCCTGGCAGCCAAAATGATACTGATAATCCGCCATTGCCCGTTTGATGACTTCGTGTGCCTCGTGCCGGCCGTAAACGTGGGTGATTTCGCAGACGCTTTTTTCGCTGGGTAGATGTTTGTAGGTCAGGAAGTAGTGTTTCAAGCGGTTGATATACGATTCCGGGCAGTCGGAGACATCGCGCCATTGCCGGTAGAATTCGTCGCCTTTCATCACAGCGATGATTTTGTCGTCGGCTTCGCCGCCGTCCAGTAAGCGGAATCCTCCGATGGGTATGGCTTGCAGCAGGATGTCGCCGTGGGTCACGCTGCGTTCGCTCAGTACGCAAATATCCAAAGGGTCGCCGTCGCCTTTGCTGACGGTTCTGCCGGATTGGACGGCGGCATACTCGGCGGTTTTCTCGGCGCAGTAACTGCGGGGGATGAAGCCGTAAAGGGTGGGAATCATATTGGAAAACTTTTGCGGTCGGTCGATCTTTAGATAGCCGCTGTCTTTGTCGATTTCGTACTTAACCGTATCGGACGGCACGATTTCGATAAACGCTGTCACGATGTCCGGCGTATTGTCGCCGGGGTGTATGCCATGCCAGGGGTGAGCTTTGTGTTTAATATTCATCTAGGGTTTGGGGGCTTGGGAGGAATAAGTTTAGTAAATGAAATAAGGGAGGTAAAAGATAATTACCCGAATTGGGGCAATACGCAAGCCAATCAAGCCTAATATCAGCGGTCGATTGGCGTGCGTTAAAAATCATCGAAATTGTTTGTGGCGCTTATTCTTCGGCGGCGACTGTCGCGGGTTTGAGTTTCATGTCTTTATTCAGCCGTTGCAGGCGCTTGATCATTTCTTTTTTCATCTGTTCGCGGCCTATCGAGTGTTTCAGGCTGCTGCCCATGCCCGCCACTTGATCGGTGGAGCTGCGGATGGAGTAAAACACCAGTGTGCCGTCTTTGTAAGGCAAGCCGCCTGCCACCACATGGCTGGAGTTGTAGGAATGGCCGACGTAAAACTGGCGGGAGACGATAATGCCGCCGCCTTCGCCGATGGCGATCACTCGGTGATTAAGCACGGCGGTGGGCCGGTCTTCCACGCGCCGATTCAGCCACAAAAACTGTTCGCTGGCATTGGCGGGCAAGGCGGCGGGGTAATTTAACCAAGCTTGTTGCAGTTCCGGAAAGTAGCGGGCCCAGGCTTTGCTGTTGACCGCATCGTTGCGCAATTCCGCGGCCGGGTCGGCCGTACCGTCATCGCGGCTGTAGGGGGCAATGCCGGCTGAGACCGCTTTTTTTGTAGGCTTGCAGGCGTTGCAGCAAAAACTCGCGGTATTTTTGATTGGCGGTTTTCAGCAAGGTTTTGTTGTCGGCGCCTTCCAGGCCGGCTTGCAGGCTTTTCAGACTATCCAGTTCGGCTTTGGATAGATTGAATTCGTCGCCCGGCTCCGCTTCCAGAAAAGCCTTGGCTTCGTCCAGCTGCTTTTCGGTAAAGGCGAATTTCTTAAAGCTATCGACACTGGCATTGCCGTCCAGCGTGCCGGTGGCGACGATGTCGCTTTCGCCGGCATTGAGTTTCCCTTTCTTAATGTAATCGGCGAGTTGAGTTAAGCCCACCGGCATAATCATCGCCACGCCGATGGCGAGTTCTTTTTGACTGGTTTCGCTGACGTCGTAACCGATGATTTCGCCGCGTTCCAGTTGCGGGATTTGTGTGGCGCTGATGCCGAAGTTTTGCAGCGCCTGTTGCGGGCTGGGTGCGTCCTGGGCGCTGACGGCTTGGCAGAATAGCGCGCTGCCGCTCAGTAAAATGACTTGGAAAACGGATTTGTCGAGACGCATAAATACTCCATGTGGGTTGGCATACTGCTTCATATTAGCGACTTTGGCCGGCCGATGCCGAAAGTGTTCAATATTCAAAACGGATTTTTCGATAATACGCGTTTGCCCAAACCGGTTAATTGTCTGAACCGAATAACTTGGATATGCTGGAGTCGCCGCGTCCACCGGGTTTGCTTGGCGCTTTGGCGGGCGCTGGCGGCGGCGTGGGCTGGTGATCTTCCTTGTCGAACAACAACGCAAACTCTGGCGCGGGCAGAGGTTTGGAAAACAGATAACCTTGTCCGTAGTCGCAACCCGCAGCGCAGAGTAATTCCAGTTGCTGCGCGGTTTCTATCCCTTCGGCGATTACTTTTAAGCCGAGCTTATGCGCCATCACGATAATCGCTTCGCACAGCGCCAGATCGCTGGAGTCGGCTTCCAGGTTGCGCACAAAACTCTGATCGATCTTCAGATAATCGATATCGAATTTTTTCAGGTAAGACAGCGACGAATAACCGGTGCCGAAGTCGTCTATCGCCACCTGGATGCCGGCGTCCCGGTAGGCATATAAATGGTCGCGCACGATGTTGTCGGCGTCCAGCAACAGGCTTTCGGTAATTTCGATAACGATACATTGGCCGGATAAGTCCAGTTCTTGCAAATAGGCGATCCATTTGCTGTCGCTTCTATCGCTGCGCGTGAATTGTACCGGCGATTTGTTAATGCCCATCTTGAAGTCCGGGCGGTATTTGGCGCGCCATTCGGCGATTTGCCCGGCCGCAACCTGAAACACCCAATCGCCGATCTCGACGATTAAGCCGGTTTCTTCGGCCAGCGGGATGAAATCCGCCGGGCTGATCATGCCGCGCACGGGATGTTGCCAGCGAATCAAGGCTTCGGCTTTGTGCATCTTGCGGCTGGCCAGTTCGACGATCGGTTGGTAGAACAGCGTGAATTCTTGGTTTGCCAAGGCGTGGCGCAGATCGCTGGTCAGGCGCATGCGGTTTTGCGCGGTTTGCTCCATCTCGCTGGTAAAGAAATTGTAACGGTTGCGGCCTTGTTGCTTGGCGGTATACATGGCCTGATCGGCATTTTTGATCAGTTGTTCGGCTTCCAGTGCGTCTTGCGGATAGAAGGTAATGCCGATACTGACCGAGATATAAGCCTGTTCCTCGCCCAGGACGAAGGGTTCGGCAAGTTGCTGGAGAATGCCTTGCGCCACCCGGTCGATGTTGGTTTCCGAGTCCAGTTCGCCCAGGATGATGGTAAATTCGTCGCCGCCCAAGCGGGCCACGGTATCCACGTCGCGCACGCAAGCCAAGATGCGCCGCGCGGTTTCCTGCAACAGAATATCGCCCATGCCGTGACCCAGGGTATCGTTAATTTCCTTGAAACGATCCAAATCCAGCAGCATGACCGCCAGGCTGTTTTTGTCTCGATGGGCTTTTTTGATCTCCTGCTTCAAGCGGTCCTGGAACATGCGCCGGTTGGCCAGATCGGTAAGCGGGTCGAAATTCGCTTGGCGCCAGATGGTCTGTTCGACGTGTTTTTGTTCGGTAATTTCGGAAAACATCGCCACCCGGCGCTCTATTTCGCCACGCTCGCCGTATATGGTGTTGATGACCAGCCATTCGTGGTAAATATCGCCGTTTTTGCGTTTATTCCAGATTTCGCCCTGCCAATGGCCGGTTTGCAATAGCGAATGCCACATGGTCTGATAAAAATCCGGGGTGTGCTGGCCCGATTTCAGAATGTCGGTGGAGTTTCCTATCGCGTCTTGCGCGGTGTAGCCGGTCAGACGGGTAAACGCGTCGTTGATGGCGATGATGCGATTATCGGCATCGGCCACCATGACCGCCTCGCCGATGGCTTGATAAATCATCGCCATCAACTGCATTTCGTGTTCAAGCCGCTTGCGTTCGCTGATGTCCAGCACCGAGACGATGATGTAGCGCCGATTGTCGATGTCGATCGGCGTCAAACTGATTTCCACCGGAAATTCCGTGCCGTCGCCGCGCATGGCGGTTAGCGAGCGGCTGGCGCTCATGGGTCTGGCTTTGTTTTCCTGTAAAAATTGCGCGCGCTGCTGCGGATGGCGGGCTCGGGCGCGTTCAGGTACCAGAGCTTCGACGGTCAGGCCTATCAATTGCTCCAGCGGGTAAGCGAACACTTTTGCCGCTGGCGGATTGGCCAGCTTGATGATGCCGTTTTCCCCGACAAGCAGCGTAGCTTCCGGCGAACCGTCGACAATCTTGGACAATTGCAGCCATTGCGTTTGTTTGCGTTCGGTAATGTCGGTCTGGGTGCCGATCATGCGTAAAGCTTTGCCGTTGGCGTCGCGACTGACCACCAGACCGCGCGTCAGGATCCAGCGCCACTGATTTTCGCCATGCCTGACCCGATGTTCGTTGCTGAAGCGCTCGCTGCCGTTGTTCAGATGCGTCTGCAGATCGGACATCATGTTGGCACTGTCTTCCGGATGTATCGTGGCTTCCCAGTTGCGGTAATCGTTGTCCCGGTCTTGTTCGCTAAAGTTCAGAATTTCCATGCAGCGCGGCGACAGAAAGACTTTGCCGTTGCTTAGATCCCAATCCCAAACGCCGTCGCCGCCGCTTTCCAAGGCGAACTTCCAGCGCAGCTCGCTTTCCTGCAATAATTTTTCCGATTGCTTGCGTTCGCTGATGTCGGAGGAAATGCCGCAAACCGCATAGATTTCGCCTTGGGAGTTGCGTAGGGGGAATTTATGTGACAGATAAGTATGGAGCTCGCCGTCGCGGTGCGGCACTTTTTCTTCGAATATCCGCGCCTCACCGCTACTAATTACTTCTAAGTCGTGTTCCCGTAACTGCTCGGCTTGGGCATGGGGAAACAAATCCATGTCGCACTTGCCTTTCACGGCCTCGTTGTTCAAGGCAAACAGCTTTTCGAACTGGCGGTTGATCAGCAGAAATTTACCTTGCAAATCCTTGCTGTATATCACCGTGGGTGTGTTATCCAGGATGCTTTGAAAACGCGATTCGCTAACCGATAGTGATTTGCCGAACTCGATATTCGAGGATTCGTCCTTGATCAGCTCGATGACACCGACAATTTGATCCTGTTCGTCGCGTAATGGCATCTGCACCGAACTGAGCCAGCGGCCGTCCGCTGCGGTAAACGGGGCATGATTGACCGTTTCGCCCTTCAATGCCTTTTGTATGCCTTCCGGGATGTCGGTTTGCGCCAGCCACGGAAACAGCTCGACCGGCGTTTTGCCCAGGCAATCGGCTTGGGTTTGGCCGCTAAGGATTTCCAGAAAACTGTTCCATAACTGGATGCGGCCTTCCAAGTTGTAAACCACTACGCCTTCCTGGATGGAACGTAATATATGCAGATTGAAGTCGGTAATGGCTTTAGCGGTTTGCTTGGAGCGATGGTATTGCTCGATAGCCAGCGCTAGGGAAATACCGGCGCTGGACATGACCAGTAAAAACGACCATTGCAGGAGTAAGCCGGTTTCGCCGGAGTCGACTGCAAAGAATCCGACTTGCAGAATGACGCCAAACATACTTTGTAACGTCACCATGCCGATTAGCAGCAAGGTGCCGTGCAGACCAAAATGTAGCGCACCGTAGACCAGGAAGGCGAACATATAAAAAGCCTTGCCGTAGTGACCCGGGTCGACGGGCCATTGCAGGAAAATCAGTTGACCGGCCAGAAATGCCATTGTCGAAAAGACAATCGCCCGCCAAGTCTGGCGCTGAGTCCATTCAAAACCCAAGGGCAGTTTCCAGGTTAGAAGCATGGGCGCGACGATCGCGATACCCAAGACGTCTCCCATCCACCAGTGGGCCAGATTGGATAGCCACTGCTCCGGCCCGATCGTTGCGGTATATAGTAAACTTAAAGAACCGGTCAGGGCCGCGACGGCGGTCGCCAATCCACCGGAAAACACTAAACGCAAGTAGTCTTGCGGTTGTTGCAATCTTGGGTCGGCACGCAGTAAATAGCCGGCCATCAAAGCCTCCAAGGTATTGCCGCAGGCTATCGGTAAACACAGCGCGAACGGATTGCCGGCCCAAAGATTGCCAGCCAATGCGCCGATAAATACGCCGGGCCATAATTTTTGACCGCCCAGCAGCAGGCAGGCTAAAGCGATTCCGCTAGGCGGCCAGATGATGGAAACGACATGGTTGGCCGCGAAAAACATCAGCACCAGTTTTGCGGTTAGTGCGTAGGCGACAGCTAAGCCGATTAGGCGGGCCAAGTCTGTATTGGAATAGATCGATAAACGCTGCAAAAGAATACCTTGATTTATTAACTACTTTTGGACGGTCAGCCAAAAGGCGCTGTTTATCTCATGAAATGCAAGGTTTTGTCACGGGCTAAGTGCTTGTATTTTTGCCCTTAGCGTGTGGATAGCAAATAAATGTTTCGGACAAGTTTTAAGAGGGGCTGCTTAACTTTACGGCCCCAGATTTTCCACTTCCACCGCGACCTTTAACTCGTGGTTTTGGCCGCCGAAAATCACCCCTTTTAACGGCGTTACGTCGCTGTAGTCGCGGCCCCAGGCCACGATGATGTGCCGGTCAACGGGTATTTGATTGTTGGTGGGGTCGAAATCCATCCAGCCTAAATCCGGCAAGTACACCGAAAACCAGGCGTGCGAAGCGTCGGCGCCGACCAGCTTTTTCTTGCCGGGTGGCGGCAGGGTTTCGATATAACCGCTGACATAGCGGGCGGCCAAACCTTGCGAGCGCACGCAGCCTATCGCCAGATGGGCAAAATCCTGACAGACGCCGCGCCGGTGTTGCAGCACGGTCGCTAACGGCGTGGCCAGATTGGTAAATTCCGGATCGAAGGTGAAATCGCGGTGGATGCGCTGCATCAGATCGTGTATCGCTTCTATCAGCGCTATACCGGGCGTGAACGACGCTTGGGCGTAGCCGGCCAGATCGGAGTCGGCGCTGATGAACGGCGAGTCCAGCGCGTATTGCCTGGCCTCCAACATCGGTTCGCTCCTGTCGTTCCATAATGCTTCCTTGACCGCTTCCCAACTCATGCCGTGGCTGAAATCCAGTTGTACCGGTTGCGGAAAAATCTGCACCTCGCTGCTGGCCGTTACCACAAACTCCTGATGCGGTTCGCGGATGGAAAACCAGGCCACCTGATTGCCGAAAAAATCGGTGCGGGTGCGGTAATCGCAGGGCAAGGGTCTGATTTGCAGGTTGGAACTGAGCAACAACTGATTGGGGCAGGGCCGCGGCTGCATCCGCACTTCGTTGTAGGATAATCCCACCGTTTGCTGGTAACGATAAGTGGTGGTATGAGTAACCCGATAACGCATGGTGGCTTCCTTAGGACAGCGATTGCGGCGCGTCCCCGTGCCGAAAATAAGTGGCGGTTAAAGTATCGGACAATTTAGCCAGCAGCGCATAAATATTGCTGAGTTGCTGGTCCAGCGCCTCGCGGATGCCGGCTTCGGATACGCTCAACAGGTCGTCTATATTGGCGATATTCAGAATGCAACTGGCTTCCAGCAACAGTCTTTCTTCGGGGCTGATGCGGCGTTTGCCGGGTTCCCGCGGCAGTTTGCCGACATGCTCCTGCAAACGGGCAATTTGGTAAGCCAGCGAGCGCGGGTTGTTCGGGTCCATCAGCAGTAACTCTAAAAACGAACTCAGCTCCAGATTGCTGCGGTAGTGTTGGCGATAACAGATCAAATTGTCGCTGGTATCCAACAAGGACTCCAGCAGACGTGTTTCCGCGGCCTCGCTTTGCGGCATCGCGAACGCGGTTCTCAATACCGATACCAACTGCAGGCCGCGTTCCAGGCGCCGGCCTATATCCAGAAACAGCCAGCCGTTGCCGCGCGTCATGCTTTCCATCACCAGGCCGCTGAAGGCAGATAAGGTGGTGATCAGCTGATCCATTTGCTCCTGCATCGACCAGAGGCCGGTTTTGCCGAGCCGCCGGGCTTCGGCAATTTGTTCGTCGATTTCATCGATTACCCGCCAGGTGTCCGATGACCATAGATCACGCACCGCATAACCCGATTGCGCCATCCGGTTTACCGTGTTGGCCAGACTGCCGGCCCGGGTTTCGTCGACCACCACGGCTACCAGTTCCGCTTCCGGCGCAAGCAGTAAGCTGTCGTTATCCTCGGCGAAAAAGCCGGGGTAAGTGCCGGTCATGCTGGTGACGCAACGCAACAGGGCTTCCAGGCTGAGTTGATAGTCGGGATTGTCGCGGTCGGGGTTGCTGAATAGTTTTTTGATGGTGGCGCGCAGCAAGCGTACGCCGCCTTCCGCGCGTTCGGCATTGCGGCCGACCCAGAAAATATTGTCCGCCGCGCGGCTGGGTAGGGCATTGCCGTGACCGCTCAGGCTGTTGCTGCGTTTGGTCTGAATTGCCGGGTGTTGCGGTTCGGTGGCAACCACCCAAGTATCTTTGCTGATGCCGCCGGTTTGGTTGGTGATCATCATATTGCCGTATTTCGGCGCACTGCGGGTCAGGCCGCCGGGCATCAGCGCATAACCGTCCGCTCGCGCCACCATGAAGCAACGCAATAAGGTCTGGCGCGGCTCGTAACCGCAGGCCACCAGCGACGGTACCGTGGAAAAGCTTTCGTACTCTTGCCCGACATAAAGCGCCGGACGGGCTTTGATGCGCGCGCGCCATTCGGCGAGCTGCGCTCGGCTGAGTTGATGGCCGAATACCGAGTGTTCACCGGGTTTGCGGTAGATGGGCTTGATGACCAGGCGTTCGAGGTTGGCCAATACATAATTTAATTCGCGAGTCTGGCCGCACCACCAGGTGGCTATCGAATTGAGTTTGAGCGGTTGCCCGAGGAAGTGTTTGGCGATGCCGGGCAGAAAGGGCATGATCGCGGGATTTTCCAGAATGCCGCTGCCCAAGGGATTGGCGATTGCGACATTGCCGCGTCTGACCACTTCCAACAGGCCGGGTACGCCCAACCGCGAGTCTTCGCGCAGTTCCAGCGGGTCGCAGTAGTTATCGTCGACCCGGCGCAAAATCACATCCACCCGTTGCAAACCGACCAGCGATTTAAGCCAGACATAGCCGTCGCGGATGGTGAGGTCGTCGCCCTGTACCAGCGGATAGCCCAGATAAGAGGCTAAATATGCGTGTTCAAAGAAGGTTTCGTTTAACGGGCCTGGGGTGAGTACCACCACGCGCGGCGTTTCGGCGTCGTCCGACGCGATCGCACTCAGGCCGGCACGCAAAGATTGGAAAAAACGAGCCAGCCGGTGCACATGGGTGTCGCGGAATAAGCTGGGCAATACTCGCGACATCGCCATACGGTTTTCCAACGCGTAACCGGCGCCGGAGGGCGCTTGCGTGCGGTCGCCCAGCACCCACATTTTTTTGTCGGGGCCGCGAGCCAGGTCGGTGGCATACAGCACCAATTGATGTTGGCCGGGCAGGTAAATTTGATCGCAGACCCGCAGAAAACCGCCATGGTTATAGATCAGCTCCAGCGGCAGCAAGTTTTTCTTGATCAGCTGACGCGGACCGTATAAATCCGCGAGTATCAGGTTCAGCAGTTCGGCACGCTGGAGCAAGCCGGCCTCTATATCGAACCATTCTTCGCCGGACAATAATAAAGGCACCGGGTCCAACTGCCATGGGCGGTTGATGCCGTCCGGATCGCCGTAGACATTGTAAGTTACGCCGTTTTCCCGCAAAAGCTTCAAGGCTTCCTGATGGCGTAGGCCCACTTCGCGCGGGCCGAGTTGCTGCAAGGCCTGCATCAGATGTGCCCAATGCGGCCGCACCCGGCCGGTTTCGTCCAGCATTTCGTCGTAAGTGCCGGTGTCGAGGCGATAGCCCGGCGCGAAAGCTTCTTGAATACTTAACGTTCTCATGTCCCTTAGTTTGCCGGTTTACCTGGTATTGCGCAATTGATCAAAGTACAAACGGATGGCGCGGACTGGCCGCCGCCGGATTTTGCCGTGGTTGGGCTGACGATTATGGCGGCGGATCGCCGTGTGGTAGCTGGCATGGTCCAAGAGGACAGCAAGTAGCGTGCCGGGTCAATTAGCCTATCTGTTCGTCAATCCTCGGCCAATTTTTTTTTAGTCCGTTCGGGCCGAGCCGGGCAATGTCTGCGGAAGTTAGCCATTCGACTCTCTGCGGGCGAGCGGTATTTTATGGTCTGGTCAAGCCGCTGCTCACGCTCGATAGTGGTATGGACGAGCAAGTCGTAGCGAAAGCCGCCTTGTTTAGATGGCCCAAGTAGCCGAAGTGATCGCAGAGCCATTAGCTCGATTATCCCTCGGGTAACTTGGCACTGCGTTTGCTTTAAGTCCATTAACCCATTAGAACCGGCATGCGTTGAAATGGTGCGGCATTTTTTGCACCGTTTTAGCGCGTATCCGCACCATCAAAGCAATGTCACGGATGTAAACAGTATGGCTACACAATCGATTTGGGCGCGTTACAGCGCCGACAGGGCTTACGACGAGATGATAGCCGCAGGCGGGAAACCGCGTGAAGCCTGCGCCAGTTTGAGTCAGTACTTACAATCTTTGGGCATGGACGCGATTAAAGGCCGGCTGTCGGCGGCGGAAGCGGCCATCATGGAGATGGGCATCACCTTTACCGTCTATAGCGACGAAGGCAATATCGACCGGGCATGGCCCTTCGATATTATCCCGCGCCTCATCGATTTTCAGGAATGGCAAGCGGTGGAAGCCGGCTTGAAACAACGCCTGAAAGCCTTGAATTGTTTTATAAACGATGTTTATAACCGGCAACAGATTATCAAGGATGGATTAGTGCCGGCCGACCTGATCAACAGCTCCAGCAATTTCCGCAAGGAATGCCTAGGGATGCAACCTAAGTTCGGCAGTTGGGCCAATATCTGCGGCAGCGATCTGGTACGGGCCGGCGACGGCAAGCTTTACGTGCTGGAAGACAATCTGCGGGTGCCGTCCGGCGTGTCTTACATGATCGAAAACCGGGTGATTACCAAACGCATCTTTCCGGAGTTGCTGGAAAATTTGAATATTTTGCCGGTGGACGATTACCCGACCCAATTGTTCGAAATGCTGGCTTCGCTGGCGTCGGGCGCCGACGACACGCCGCAAATCGCCGTATTGACCCCCGGCATTTACAACTCGGCCTATTTCGAACACGCGTTCCTGGCGCAGCAAATGGGCGCTGAATTAGTGGAAGGCGGCGATTTGTTGGTCAAGGATGACGATTGTGTTTACATGCGCACCATTAAGGGACTGGAAAAAGTCGACGTGATCTATCGACGCATAGACGATCTGTTTCTCGATCCGGAAGTGTTTCATAAGGATTCGGTATTGGGCGTAAAAGGCCTGATGCGGGCCTGGAAAGCCGGCAACGTGGCGTTGGCCAATGCACCCGGCGCTGGTGTGGCCGACGACAAGGTGGTGTATGCCTATGTGCCGGAGATGATTCGCTACTATTTAAATGAAGAGCCGATTCTGCCCAACGTGCCGACCTACTTATGCAGCGACCCGGAGCAATGTGCGTATGTGTTGGCGCATTTGCCTGAGTTGGTAGTCAAGCCGGCTAACGAGTCCGGCGGCTACGGCATGCTGGTCGGTCCGCATGCCACGCAAAAGGAGATCAAACAATTCCACAAACTGATTCAAGACAACCCGCGCAATTACATCGCTCAGCCGACACTGGCGTTATCAACTTGTCCGACGCTATGCAGCGATAAACTGGAGCCGCGGCATATCGATTTGCGGCCGTTTATCCTTCAAGGGGAAAACAGCTTCGTGACCGCCGGCGGTCTGACGCGGGTGGCGCTGCGGGCCGGTTCGCTGGTGGTGAATTCCTCGCAGGGCGGCGGCAGTAAAGACACTTGGATTATCAACAGGGAGCAATAAGATGTTATCGCGATCCGCCGAACGCTTGTACTGGATGGCCCGTTATCTGGAGCGCACCGAAAATACCGCCCGCCTGATCAGCGCCACGATGCATTTGATCTACGATCTGCCGTATGGCGTGGAACTGGGCTGGCGCAATCTGCTGAATATTTGCGGCGTCGAAGAGGCGTTTTATCAGCGCTTTAAAAATCCCAGCGAACACAATACCACCCGGTTTTTACTGGCCGACATGAGCAATCCCGGTTCCTTGCTGGCTTCGTTGTCGTTTGCCCGCGAGAATATCCGCACCAGTCGCGAGCTGATGCCCGACGAGGCCTGGCAGCAAGTCAACGAAATGTATTTGTATGCCAACAATAATCTGGACAGCCTGTCCAATCGCCGGGGTAGAGCGCTGTTTTTACAGGAAATCATGGCCGGTTGCCAACGCTTTACCGGCTTCATGTCCGGGGCGATGAGCCGCAGCGACAGCGCCCGCTTTATCTGTATCGGCCGCAATCTGGAACGCGCCGACATGACCAGCCGGATCATGGATTTTGGCACCGTGCTGTTGGCGGAAAATCGCAGCACTAAAATGCGCGAGTACGAAACCATTCTGTGGATCAACGTCTTAAAATCGCTGAGCGCGGTATTGATGTACCGTAAGCATGTCCGCAATCGCATCAAGGGCGAAGATGTATTGAATTATTTGTTAAAAAACCCGGACTTCCCCAGGGCGGTGCTGTATTGCCTGGAGGAGATCACGCACTGCATCAAGCGTTTGCCGAATGCTGTCGAGCTATACCCGTTCCTGGAGCAGCTCGAGCAACAGGTGTTGGCAATAGATATTCAACAAACCACGCCGGAGCAATTGCACCAGGTACTGGATGGTTTACAAGCGAAATTCGATGGTTTACACGGACAGATCGCTGCCATGTGGTTTTTAAAAAATGTCGATGCCTAAAACTTGAACGATGGAAAAGAGCAGGGGAGAGCATCGTTCAAGGTTTCGTCACGCCCGGTAATAATCCCGGAAACGAGCCTTTGCGGATATTGCAGAACAGCAGTTCCGGCAAGCTGACGAAAATGCCTTTCAGGCTTTTGTGCAGATTCTCCCCTTCATCCCAGGGCCAACTGAATAAGCCGTATAGGGCTTGCCCGCCGGCGACCGCCAAATTGAGGCTACCCATTAGCGGTCTGGGCCAGATCTGGTCTTGGGTGAAAAATAAAAACGCGGCGTCCGTATCGTTCCAATGGTAAATACTGGAACTAAGCGGATTGGATTCCTGTAAATCGACCTGCCATTCCGGCGCATGCCGGTAAAGTTCGCGGCGTTGCTGTTCGCGGTAAGGTAAGCGTTCGAAGCTGGTGCCGACCCGATATTCGTCAGCCACGCGCGCATAGGCCAAAAATGGGATGATGTTTAGGCCTTGTTCGTCGATATAACCACCCAGCAAGCGCCGCGACGCTTGCGATGGAGTTTCGAGTGCTTCCCGACCGGCAACCGATGCCAGGGTTTGGTTGATGACTCGAAAAATCTCGGTGACGCAATTGCGGCTTAGCAATTGATAGTCGTACAAATCCAATAACCGGTCCTGGTAAGTATCAATCTGTTCGGCGATTTTTCTTTCATATCGCGCAAGTTCCGCGGTGCTTAAGGGCAAATTGACGAGTTCGGCGGTTGCGGCGCGAGTGGGAGTCGTGGTCAACGGCGGTAGTTTGAGCGGCTGTTGTTTGCCGTCTGTCGGGCGATGCAGTTGTTTTAGGGCCGTGGCGCTCAATTCCAACTCGGCGTAGCCGCGCTCGTCAAGTTCCTCCGCATCGTTCAGTTGGCTGGCGGCGGCGTTAAATACCTGCTGAGTGTATTGCAAAGCGCTGGGCAGGGTGTCGGCGTCAACACTAGCATTTTGCGGTTGATCGGGTATCTGTCGGCTACGATCCAGTACCGTTAAGTATCCCGAGGCGATAGAGTCGTCAAGTGCGTGGAGCCGGGCCATTCCCACCAGCAACGGAAAGCCCCAGTCGGTGCGCCGGCTGCGCATCAGCTTGACCAGATCGTTGAACAGGCATTGCCGAAACTTTGCCAGCTTGCCGAGTTGCGTGGGCTTGAGTTGAAACTCAGGTAGGGCGGCTCGGATTAAGCTTTCGCCGCTTGGCGGCATTGCGGCATGTAATACATCCAGCGCGGCGAGATTGAGTATTTGGTCGCGGTAACGCCGGGCAAAAGATGCGTCCGCGACTTTGAAATTGTCGTCGCTGAGGTCTGTGATGGTAACCGATAGGTCAGGCTTGATCGATCGCAAGATTTGCCAAGTCTGTAGGCGTTTGCCGGCCAGGAAATCCGCGCCGAATTCATTGCCGATAGCCTGCCGCAATTGCATCAATTGCGGGCTCGCGCTACTCGTGCTATAGGCATCGGCAACCGAAGCCGGCGATTCGCCGGCCCGATACTCGCTTAAAAAATAGCCCAGGGCCTTGAGCGGCAAATGCCGGGCCGTACCTGGGTTTTGCAGTCCGGATATTAGCGCTTGGTCATCGTACAGGGCTTGCAGCGCGGCAAACTGCTGGTTTTGAATCAAGAGCCGGCGGGTAAAGGCTCCACGTAAAGCGATGAAAAAGTCTTCGGCAACCTCGATACTGTGGCCGCGAATAGTACGGTTTTCCTGAAAGCCGTAGGCAAACTCAAACGCCGCGAAATCGTCGCGAAACAGGCGCAGCAAGCCGGGCTCGACGTGCTGAAAATGAAAGACCTGCTGGTCGAGTTTAAGCGCGGCATGACCGCCGCTGGCGCTGCCCTCGTTGGCGTTGATGTACAGAAATTCCAAGCGGCGACCGGTATCGGCTTCCGCAATGGATGCCCAAATCGCCAAACTCAGCACCAGAGCCTGTTTTACATATTTCAAGCCAGTTGCCGGCATGGCGAAGGGCGGCTGCCGCCGGGATTATTTTTTCAAGCCTTCTTCGATGGCCTGTTTTTTCACGGGATCTTTTTCGCTCAGGCTCTCGGTAAATGCGGAAATTTGCGGTTTACCGAGTTTGGCTTTGGCCAATCCGCGACCGATGCCCACGTAAGTAATACGGTCGCTTTCCCAATTGGTGATTTCATATTGCTCTGCAATTTCGCTGATATGTCCGCGAAAGCTGTCTAATGTCCCGCTACTCGCTACCACGAATTCCGCGGTATAGTCGGCCACATCGCCTTCGTATTTTTCGTGGCTGTTGCGCGAGGAATCGGACGAACTTGAGGTGAACGGGCTGGAGGCACTGTTGAATAGGCCTTTGGAGCTGTCTGACGAACTTTCGGCACTGGTGGAAAACGAACAGCCGCTGCTTAGCGCAGTTCCCAGAGCGATGGTAGTTACTAAAGTAAAGGTTCTGAATCGGTTCATATGCTTTAGGTGTGTTTGAAAGTAGTGGTTTTTATTTACCCACGCCCGCGGCCTGCAAATCCGCATGATAAGAAGATCTCACCAACGGGGCACTGGCAACCTGTTTAAAGCCTAATTCGCGGGCGATTTCCGCGTAGCGTTGAAATTGGTCGGGATGGATGTATTCCTGCACCGCCAAATGCTCCTTGCTGGGTTGTAAATACTGACCCAAGGTCAGCATGCTCACGCCGTGAGCCAGCAAATCTTTCATCACCTCTACCACTTCCGCTTCGGTTTCGCCTATACCCAGCATCAAGCCGGATTTGGTTGGCACCTCGGGCAGGCGCTGGCCGTGTTGTTGCAGCAGATTTAGCGAGATTTGATAATCGGCGCCGGGGCGGGCTTGTAGATATAGACGCGGCACGGTTTCCAGATTGTGATTGAACACATCGCAAGGCTGTTGTTGCAGAATGTCCAGCGCCGTGTCCATTCGGCCGCGAAAATCCGGCACCAATACTTCGATGGTGGTGTTGGGCGACTCGCTCCGAACTGCCGCGATGCAGGCCGCGAAATGGCTGGCGCCGCCGTCGCGTAAATCGTCGCGGTTTACCGAAGTGATGACCACGTATTTTAAAGCCATCGCGGCGATAGTCGCGGCCAGATTGGTCGGTTCTTCCGCGTCCAAAGGTTGCGGCTTACCGTGGGCGACGTCACAAAACGGGCAGCGGCGCGTGCATAAATCGCCCATGATCATAAAAGTGGCGGTGCCGTGGCTGAAACATTCGCTCAAGTTGGGGCAGGCGGCTTCTTCGCAGACCGTATGCAGGCGGTTTTCGCGTAGCGATTGTTTGATGCGGTTGACTTGATCGCCGGTCGGCAATTTGATGCGGATCCAGTCCGGTTTGCGCAGGATTTGCTCGGGCTTTTCCACCTTCACCGGAATCCGCGATAGCTTGTCGGCATTGCGTTGGTGAGTTTCGGGGGTAGAACGGGAAGGGGCGTTGAGTGTCATATTGCCACCGGGCACGTTGAATTCGATTTTGACTCTCTACCAGCTTGAGTTTTTCCGATCGGAGAAGCCCAAGTTGATAGAGTTTGATTGTTTTACGTTTCTATTGCATTAAGCAACTGATGCACCACCGGCACCGCCAGTTCCTGGGTCTTTATCTTAACCCCCAAGTTGGCGAGTTGCGTCACTTGCAAGCCGGCGTAGCCACAAGGGTTGATGTCCGCAAACGGCGCCAAATCCATATCGTTGTTGACGCTAAGGCCATGGTAACAGCAACCGTGCTTGATACGCAGTCCCAGCGAGGCAATTTTGCGCTCGCTGACGTAGACGCCGGGCGCTTTGGCTTGCGCCTGAGCGGCGATACCATATTGCCGCAAGGTGTCTATCACCGCATTTTCCAGGATGGTGACCATTTGCCGTGGGCCTTTGTTCAGGCGGCGCAAATCGGCCAACAGATAGATCACTAATTGGCCGGGGCCGTGATAGGTCACTTGGCCGCCGCGATCACTTTCGACGATCTCGATAGCGTTGGCTTTCAGCAGATGTTCGCGTTTGCCGTTCAAGCCCAGAGTGTAGACCGGCGGATGCTCGACAATCCAGATTTGATCTGCAGTGTCGCTATCGCGTTCGGCGGTGAATTGCTGCATGTCTCGCCAGACGCCGAGATAGTCTTGCTTCCCCAGATTGCGCAGGACGGTCGTCGCCTTGCTTGGCATCTGTCGGGTTTACAACGCCATCAGCACATCGGGGCAGGCCGTCAAGCCCATGTAGATCGCGTCCAGTTGCTCGCGGCTATGGGCTTCGATCATTACCGTCACCGACAGGTAGTTGCCGCCCTTGCTGGGCCGGGTGGTGACCGCGCCTTCCAGAATGTCCGGGACATGGCGGCGGACGATTTCGACCACGATAGCGTCGAAATCGTCGCGATGCTTGCCCATCACCTTGATCGGGAACTGGCAGGGAAATTCTAGTAAACTTTCGGTTTCGCTCATGTTAGTGACGTTTTGTAAGCTTGCAGTAAGTCGTCCATGCGTTTCCAAATTGGTCCGGGCTTGCCGTTGCCGATGAGCCTGCCGTCCAGTTCGACTACCGGGACGATCTCGCGGATGGAGCTCGTCACCCAAACTTCGCTGGCGTTTTCCAGTGCTTCCAACGCGATTACGTCTTCCCGGAACGGGATATTGTTGGCTGCGGCCAATTCCAAAATCACGTCGCGGGTGATGCCGGGCAGGATTTCGTGGCTTTTCGGCGGCGTGATCAATTCACTATCCAGTACCGCAAACAGATTGCTGGCGGCACCCTCAACCACGTAACCGTTTCGCACCAATATCGCTTCCGCGCCGCCCTGATCGATAGCTTCCTGTCTTAGCAAAATGTTGCCCAGCAAGGTGATGGCTTTGATGTTGCAGCGCTGCCAGCGCGTGTCGTCCAGCGTGACGGCTTTAATGCCGCTGGTACGGCCGGCAAACGGTTTCAGCTCCGAGCTCATCGCAAATATGGTCGGCACCACTTGCTCCGGAAAGCCGTGGTCGCGCTTGGGAGCATAGCCGCGGGTGATTTGGAGATAAACGGATTGGTCTATGTCGTTTTCCAGCAGTGGCCGGAAAATCGCTTCCCAGTCAGTCACGCTATGCGGCAGCGGCAGACGGATACCGTTCAGGCTGTTGTTGAGGCGGGCGATGTGATCTTCCAATCTGAACAGACGGCCCCTGTAGGCCGGAATCACTTCGTAGACGCCGTCGCCGAATAAAAAGCCGCGATCCAGCACCGACACCTTGGCATCGGCCAGCGGCAAATATTCGCCATTCAGATAAACTTGTGCCGTCATTGTTTTTCCAACAGACCGATGGCTGCATCGTACAGGCGGCGGAAAATTCCACCTTCGGCGACGGCGTCCAGTGCCACTAGGGGCTTGGTCAATATGGGCTCGCCCGCCAGGGAGATTTTCAAGTTGCCGACCGTGTCGCCTTTGTTCAGTGGGGCGAATACTCCCTTGTCGATCTCGGTTTCGGCTTTCAGTTCGGTAAAGTGCTTACGCGGGGCGGTGACATACAGGTCCTCCGGTAAACCGACTGCCACTTTCGATACCACGCCTTTTCTGACTCTGGCTTCACTCAGCGGTTTGTTGCCTTCATAGAGGCGGTGGGTCTCGAAAAAGCGGAAGCCGTAATTCAACAGCGATTGGCTCTCGTTGGAGCGAGCAGCGGCGCTGGCGGTGCCCATGACCACCGAGATCAAACGCATGTCTTCGCGTTTGGCCGAAGCGACCATGCAGTAACCCGCATCGTCGGTAAACCCGGTTTTCAAGCCGTCTACCGATGGGTCGCGCCACAGAAGCAGGTTACGGTTCTGCTGGGTAATGCCGTTGTAGGTAAATTCTTTTTGCGAATCCCAGCGATAGTATTCCGGAAATTCCTTGATCACGGCTCTGGCTAAGGTGGCTAAGTCATGCGCCGAGCTATAGTGGTTCGGGCTGGGCAGACCGGTGGCGTTTTCGAAGTTGCTATTGGTCATACCCAGACGGCTGGCCTGTTCGTTCATCATCGTCGCGAAGGTTTGCTCGCTGCCGGCCACATGTTCGGCCAGAGCCACGCTGGCGTCGTTGCCGGATTGAATGACCATGCCTTGCAGTAAGTCTTCCACCACGACTTGTTTATTCACTTCGACGAACATTTTCGAACCGCCGGTTTCCCAGGCGTTCTGGCTGATGGTGACTTTTTCGTCCAGCGTCAGATGGCCGGCTTTCAATTCGCGGAACACCACGTAGGCGGTCATGATCTTGGTCAAACTGGCCGGAGAAACGCGTTTGTCCGGTTCTTTTTCCGCCAAAACCCGGCCGCTGTCGAAGTCCATCAGGAAATAACTGGAGGCCGCCACGCTGGGGGCTGCCGGGGTGAAGATCGGGCTGGCGGCATGCAGCGAGAATGCGGTTAGCAGTAACAGCAACCCGCTGAATAGGCTGATCGTCGTACGGAAAGGTTGGCTCATGGTCGCAATTCAAAAAAGTCGTTCTGGAAGCGGTCATTGTACCACCGAGAGCCGCTGCTTAGAAAAACCCTCGTATTGTACTACGCGGCTTAAGCCAAAAGTCGGAGATTGTTGCAACTGTTTGGAATATCTGGAAAGTTGGCTCAAACGCCAGCATTGCAGATTTTGAATTTGCAGGCGCAATCCTGCAAGGCCATGCAAGCGGTTTGCTCGATGGGGTGCTCCAATAGGGTGGTAATCAGCGCGCGGTCGAATTCGCACAGTTCCGGGTGTTGCTGGGCCAGATCGTGATAAACGCAATTAACGGCTTTGATGGTCGGCTGCGTTTGTTCGGCATCCATTTCGGCGTGATAGCCCAGCGATTGCATCAATTCCACCAGCGCGCTTTGCTTCTGCTCCGGGTTTTTGCCGGCGAATTGCGGAGCCAGCGATTGCGCCAGATTGACGCCCATGCGCCACAGCATTTGCCGCAAAGCGGTTTCGCCCAGCTCAGTTTTCAACTCACCCAATAACAAGTTGCAAAACCAGGGATATTGCTTAGGCAGACGGTTGCGGCCTTGCTCTGTCAGCGTGTAATTGCGTGAAGGCCGTCCGCCGGTGCTATTCAGTGCCGCTTCCTGAACCAACTGATCTTTTTCCAAGCCGGTGAGATGCTGTTTCACCGCATTTCTGGAAATCTCCAATTGCGCGGCCAGCTCGTCGATACTCATGCCGGCCGCGTTGGACAACAATAATTTTAGGATTTGCTCTTGGCGCGAGCCGGTAAGTTTGACCATGTGTATGTCGGGTGGTCGGAAATAAGGGATGCCGCATTCTACGCCGGATCAACTAACAGGCAAAGCACGATAAAGCTATATTTGCCATATAAATAACTTTTATAATAAAAATATTGCAAAAGTAGTTTTTTTCGCTTACTCTGCGCTCGGCTTTGAACGGCCGCATTTTTTAATTTGCAACGAAAGGCAGACCATCATGAGCGAAACCACGGCAACTCTATACGAACAACTGGGCGGCGAAGCGGCTGTTAACGCCGCCGTCGATATTTTTTATCGCAAAGTCTTGAGCGATCATCGCATCAACCGCTTTTTCGATAACACCGATATGGATAAACAGGCGGCCAAACAAAAATCGTTTTTAACCATGGCCTTCGGCGGTCCCAATAACTACTCGGGCGCCGATATGCGTCAGGCCCATGCCCATCTGGTAAAAAAACTGGGACTGGACGATACCCATTTCGATGCGGTCGTGGAAAATCTGGCAGCTACCTTAGAAGAATTGAACGTGCCGCGGGAATTGATTAATCAAGTTGCGGCTATTGCCGAAAGCACGCGTAACGACGTGTTGGACCGCTAGGCGCTGGAGTAGGGGATGAGCTTGCATAAACTCAGCGTGAACGACCGCGAAATTCTTTGCGAGTCTGGCGAAACCGTGTTGGAAGCCTGTCTGCGCGAAAACATCGACATCCCCTACGGCTGTCGGCAGGGCGCCTGTCAAAGCTGCATGGTGCGCAGCTTGCAGGGCCCGCCGCCGCTGGCGGCGCAAGACGGTTTAAAAGACGTGTTGCGCCATCAAAACCATTTCCTGGCATGTCTGTGTTATCCGCAGCAGGATATGGCGATCAGCATTAGTCCGCCTGCCGAATTTTTTACCGAAGCAACGGTGATTGAAAAAAGCTTGCTGAATGCGGAAACGCTGCAACTGACCTTGCAGTGCAAGGAAACCATGGATTATTACGCCGGCCAGTTCGTTAATCTGAAACGCGCCGACGGATTGACCCGCAGTTATTCGATCGCCAACAATCGTTTGCACGCCAACAAACTCAGCTTTCATATCCGTCGTTTGGCCGGCGGCCGCTTCAGCGAATGGGCGCATCAGGAACTGAATGTCGGCGACAAGCTTGAGGTGTCCGATCCGCAAGGACTGTGCTATTACCTGCCCACGAGCCAAGAGAATAATCTGCTGCTGATCGGCACCGGTAGCGGCCTGGCGCCCTTGGCCGGGATTGTCAGCGAAGCTTTGCATCACGGGCATAAGGGGGCGATCCATCTGTTTCATGGCAGCCGAGAGATGGACGGTTTGTATTGGATAGCGGAAATGCAGGCACTTGCCGCCCAGTTCCCTAACTTTCACTATACGCCGTGTATATCGCGTGGGGATGCGCCGGACGGCGTGGCCAAGGGCCGAGCCAACGACGTGGCGATGACCCTGTTGCCCAGTTTGAAAGGCTGGCGGCTGTATCTATGCGGCCATCCTGATATGGTCCATCAAACCAAACGCCAGGCGTTTTTGCATGGTGCGGCCTTGCAGGATATCCATGCCGATGCGTTTCATGTGGCGTCGGCAACACTGGATTGAGGGGGACGCGGGTAAACCTTTTGCCGCTCCAGTGTCGCTAGGGCGCGGATCTGCGTCAGCACCTGCTGCAAAACCGGCGCATCGTTATCGCGCTGCGACACCATATACGCCGGTAATTTGAACTGCGGACTGTCGGCGACCGGAAACAGTGTGCCGGCTTGCAGCAGCGGTTCGGCCAGACGCACCGGCAGGAAACTGGAGCCACGGCCCTGCGCCAGAATCAACTGTACCGCCATCCAGCCGATATTGACCACCTGTGCCGGCCGTTCCAGATTGGGGTAGCTGTTGCTGTGCTGGGCGTAAAATCCCGGCGCCCAATCGACATAAATGTAATCGTCGTTCGGCCAGGGTTGCTTGGGGTCGGTGGTCAACAGCACCAATGTCTCGTCGAACAAATGTTCGATTTGCAGGCCGGGGCTGTGCTGGGGCGTGTACATCAAGCCGATGTCCAATGCGCCCGCCACCAGGCTGCGCATCAAGTCGTCTTCAAAGCCGATGTCGCTACGGATGGAAATATCCGGCATAGCCTGCCGAATCTCGCCGATCCATTCCGGTAACAAGGTTTCGCACAAGGCAATCCGCGCACCGATGCTGATGCTGCCGCGAAACCGGCTGGGCAGGCCTATATCGTGCCGGGCTTGTTCAAGTGTTAATAGCAAGGATTTGGCATGCCGTAAAAAGCGCCTGCCCGGTAAAGTCAAGGTCGCGCCGGAGCGGTTGCGGACGAACAGCGTCACACCCAAATACGCTTCCAGGCGCTGAATACGGGTGCTGACAGTGGATTGCGTCACATATAGGCGATTGGCGGCTTCCAGAAAACTGCCGTTGGCCGCGACGCTTAAAAAGGTTCGGATTTGCTCGATGTCCATGGTTTTAATATTGCATTTGTCGATATTAAAGTCCAATAAATATCGCTTGTCTTATGTCAAAGCGGTTTTTATAGTGCCCGTCTAGTAATGTATCGATTCGATGGCATTCATTGGCCCGGAGGAAATCATGAAAACTTCAAGATGTTTGTTTACCAGACTATTTGCCGACCACAAAAAAGTCCTGCTGGGCTTGGCTTTACCGTGTTTGTTGGCGGCCTGCGCAGCGCCAAGTATTAAGCCTGCCGCGTCGCAAATCGACCGGTTGCACAGTTTTTTGATTGTGCCGGTGCAAGCGCCGCCTCTGGAAGTGATACCTGATTTGATCGAGCGCCGCGATCCGGCTTACCGGCATGCCCAAAACATGGCCATGGGTTTTGCCCTACCCACCGAGCTATATCAAACCGCCGGCGGCATCGTCATCGCGGGGATGGTCAGCGACAGTCAAGCGGCTGATGTGGATGCGCTTACCAAGGCGCCTCCAACGGCCTCAGGTGCCGCCGAGAATGCCGAATTGGTTTGGACCCCGGCCAAGGCTGCAGCGCAGAAATTGCGCGGTTTATTGGCGGCGGAAAATCGCAAAGGAGAATTGAGTAGCGACTATTATCAGCTGCCTGCGGCGGGCGATGCCAGTTTGCAGCATTGGCATCAGGCTATCCAAGCGTGGTACAGCCAAAATACCACGCCAATCGATTATGCGGCTAAGGGCAGTTACGATGCGGTGATAGAGGTCGGTATCGGCAGATATCGAATCTTCGAAGGGCAAACGTCTTTGCAGCTATTGATCAAGCTCATCGATCCGGTGTCGCGCAACGTCATCGCCCGCACGCTTTCCGAGAGTTTCAGAGTTGACGATCAGGCGCTCGCCTCCCTGGATAACGGCGGCGAAGCGTTTAAGCAGTTGATCAGCGATATGGCGGTGCCGCTGTTGCGGCAAAGTTTGGGTGACATCGGTCTGCGCATATCGCCTCAAGCCAATGAGTCTTAGCCTGCCGGCAGAGCCAATAAGCGGATGAGCGTGGTCTATCAAAAACGTCTGCGCGGCTGGCGTTTTACGTTATTTAATTGCTGTCTGGGGTTTGGGCATGCACTGGTGATTTTCAATGCCGGCGCTTACATTGCCATGCTGCCCAGAGTGGCCGGCGGCTTGGGCGTGCCGCCCAGCTTTGCGACCTGGACCCAGACCGATTACATGATAGCGCTGGCGCTGGCGTTTCCGGTGGGCGGCTGGTTGGCGCGGCGCTTCGGCGAATATCGGCCCTTCGTCGCGGCCTTCCTGGCTTTTACCTTAGCCTCTTTCATATGCGCTTATTGCACTGCCTTTTATAGCTATCTGGCCGGCCGTATCCTATTGGGATTTGCCGGTGGTTTGACGCTGCCCTTGGGCCAGGCCTTGCTGCTCAAGGAATATCCCGACAGATGTAAATCGCTCGGCATCGGGGTTTGGAGCATATTTACTTTGACGCCGTTCACCTTCGGACCGCCCCTGGGTGGCTGGATAGCCGATAACCTGGGCTGGCGTTGGTTGTTTTGGCTCAACATTCCGGCGGCGTTGGCGATTGCCGGCATCGTCGGCGCGCTGCTGTATCGGCGCGGTCACCGACTATCCTGGCAGCGCTTCGATAGCGTCGGATTTATCTTGTCGGCGATGCTGGTGTTTGGTTTACAGACTTTGTTGAATCAAGGCAACGATTGGGACTGGACCAATTCGGCCTATATCGATGGCTTAATCGCGTTTATCGGCGCCACCTTGATTTGCTGGGTGGTGTGGGAATTGAACGTGCGCCGGCCATTTCTGGATATTCGCTTGTTTGCCCATCGCAATTTTGCTATCGGCGTATTTATTCTATTCACCGGTTTTCTGTGTTTTCAAGGCTTGTTGTCCTTATTAATCGTGCAGTTACAACTGGCGTTCGGTTACTCATCCTGGGAAGCCGGTTTGGTATTTCTGCCGATGGCCATCTTCGCCAAGCCGATGGCTAGCGTCTTTCACGAGATCGTCAAACGCTGCGATGCTCGGCTGTTGGCCAGCGCCAATTTGCTGGGGTTTGCCGCCACCTATTTCTGGTTGAGCGGCTTCGACGATCCGGACGCGTTTGCGCAATTGTTTTGGCCGAAATTGTTGGAAGGCGCCTGCCTGGGTAGCTTTTTCGTACCCATGACCGCGTTGCTGCTACATGGCCTGCCGGCCGAGCGGCAATGGCGGGCGCTGGAGCTGGCCAATCTGTTGCGGATAGCCGCTGGGGCAATCGGCATCGCCGTGCAAGGCATTGTGTTGTACCGGCGGGTACCGCAGCATTTGACGCGCTTTGCCGAAAATCATGGCGCGTTCGAACTGACCGATCATCCTGCGCTGGCCGCACTGAATTCGTTGGGGTTCGTCGAGCCGGCGGCTTTGGCCAAATATGCCAAGCTGGCCGGCCGCGATGCGGTGCTGCACGGTATGAACGATGCGTTCTGGATGGCCGGTTGCCTGTTTGTCGGCATGGCGGCGCTGGTCTGGTTTGCGCATCCGACCCGCACGCCGGTTAAAGTCAGTGCCGAGCAGGAGTTGCGGCGGGAAACTCAGGAATTGCTCGCGGAGGAAGCCTGATGTCTGCTCGCCGACTGATTGCGCTGGCTTTGGTCGTGGACTTTTCGGCGGGCTGCGCCCGGTTCGGCGACGAAGAGGGTACACGCGCCAGTCTGTTGCCGATGCCCGATATGACAAACAGCGTCGCTGCCGCACGTGGCAGTTTCGCAAGTAGCGATGCTTGGCCGTCACAGACCTGGTGGAAGGGGTTCGCCAGCCCGGAATTGCAGCGCTTGATAACCACCGCGCTGGCCGACAATCCCGATTTCAAGGTCACCGCAGCAAGGTTGCGGCAATCACAGGCGATGGTCGATGCGCAGGCGGCCGAGCTGTACCCGACGGTCGATGCCAATGTCAGTTTCTCGGCGCAACGCTTCTCGGCGAACAGCGTGCAAGCCAAGCTGGCCGGGGAAAACTTTCGGCAAATGCTGATCAATCCCTTGATCTTGCGTTACCACCTGGATTTTTGGGGACGCGATGAAGCGGCCTTGCAAGGCGCGGTCGGCCGCTCGCTGGCGGTCGCGGCGGAACTGGCCGACGCTCGGCTATTGTTGGCGGCTAGCGTGGCCAAGGCTTATTTCGAGTTGCTGGCAGCCAGCGAAAAACAGGACATCGCCGAACGTATCGTCACCGAGCGCCAAGCGTTGTTGAGGTTCGAACAAACGCGTCTGACGACCGGTTTGGCCACCGACGCGCCACTATTGCAAGCCCGAATCGCCTTCGCTAATGCCGAGCAAGGTTTGGCTGTGGCGCGCGCCGACGTCGAGTTAAATAAAAACCTGTTAGCAGCGCTGGCCGGGAAGGGGGCGGATTGGGGGGCTGGCATCGTCATCGAACCAGGTCAGGTTGACCAGACGTTAACACTGCCGGTTGATTTGCCTTTGCATTTGTTGGCGCATCGTCCCGATGTCAGCGCGGCACGTTTGCATGCCGAGGCGGCGGCCGAGGAAATCAAGGTGGCCGAGACAGCGTTTTATCCGGACGTCAATCTGGTGGCCTTCACTGGTCTGCATAGCGTCAGCTTGAGCGATGTGTTGTTGCAAGGTTCCAGCTTGGCTTATGCGGTCGGGCCGTCCATAGAGCTTCCGATTTTCGAGGGCGGCCGCTTGCGCGCTAATCTGGAATATCAGCAATCTGCTTATGACGCCGCGGTCGAGCGCTATAACCGCAGCTTGGTGCATGCGGTGCAGGAAGTAGCTGATGCGCTGAGCCGCTGGCGTGAGCTTGATGCAAGATTGGTGGCACAGCGGCAAAGTCTGGCCGACGCATTAGCCGCTGAACAGCTAGCCGACAGCTTACATCGCCACGGCTTGTCGGATCGGGCCCCGCCGAGTCTGGCCAAGCTGGATGTCTATCAGCAGCAGTTTCGCTTGGCCGTTCTGGTTGGCGAACAGCACAAAGTTCGGATCAATATCATCAAGGCGCTGGGCGGCGGCTACAGCGACGCTAAACCCGCAAAGCAATGACTTCAAGCATGCAAAAAAAAATTCGTCCCCGGGAAATTCTGCGCCAACGCCGGCGCCGTTTGCAAGGCGTCACCTTGGCCTTGTTACTGGCCGGCTTGGCTTATCTGGGGTATTGGTGGCTGGTGCATCGCGACTGGATTGCCACCGACGACGCTTTCGTGGCCGGGCATTTGATTACGCTGAAAACGCAAACCGACGGTACGGTGGTGGAAGTGCTGGCCGAAAACACGCTATGCGTCGAAAAAGGCCAGCTATTGGTGCGGTTGGATGGTGTGCATGCCGGTATTGCCTTGCAGCAGACGCAAGCCAAATTGGCGGAAGCGGTGCGGAATATTGTCAGTTTGCGAGCCAAATCCGAGACCTTGAAGCAGCGGGTGTCGGTCAAGCAAGCAATACTGGAACAAGTCAATCACGATCTGGTGCGCTTCAACGCGGCGGCCAAAGATGGCGCGGTCTCCGACCAGCAACTGCAAACCGCACAGGACAAAATCCGCGAGCTGGACGCGGCGATTAAAGAAATTCGCGCCGAACAAAGCGGCGTCGATGCGCAATTGCTGGATTCCGGTATCGATAATCATCCCGCCGTGGAAAAAGCCAAGAGCAGGCTGCGCCAGGATTTTCTGGACTATCAGCGCCGAAATCTGCGGGCGCCGGTGTCGGGTTGCGTGGCCAAACGCAAGGTACAAGTTGGCGACACTCTGAAAGCCGGCGCGCCGTTGTTGGCTATAGTGCCGCTGGACGATCTGTGGATAGAAGCCAACTTTCTGGAAAGCCAGATCGCCCGGGTCAGGCCGGGGCAGGCGGCGGAAATTCGCGTGGCGGCGTATGGTGACGACCGGGTTTATCACGGCCGGGTACAGGGCATTAATCCGGGCACCGGCAGTATCTTTGCGCTATTGCCGACCGATAATGCCACGGGTAATTTCATTCATATTGCAGAGCGCATGCAGGTGCGGGTCGCGCTGGATGCCGCGGAACTCAGGGCCAATCCCCTGCAGCCCGGCCTCTCCACCTTAACCCGTATCAATATTGCGAACACAGACGGTCCGGTATCGGCACCCCCTGTGGCGCTGAACGGCGAGGCTTATCGCACCGACGTTTACGACCGGGAATTGGACGGCGCCGAACAGTTGATCGAGAGTATCGTGTTGACCAATCGGCCGCGCTAAGGTAGCTTTTTCCAGGAGGCGAACTGTGAATTTCCACAAAATTACTGCAATAAAACGCCGCGCCGTGTATCTTTGCCTTCCGGTAAACATGACCGAAACCCATAAATCAAACTGGCGATTGCGATAAGGCGCGCGCCGCTTCTAAAATTTAAATGACGGATTAACTATGTGTTTTAGTGCCAATATGTCGCTGGGATTGGGCGTCGCCGGCCTGGTCGCATCGAGCGTGACTTTTCTGGATAAAGACGAGACTTTTTGGGTTAGATTGGCTAGGGCCTATGCCATCTTCCATTTTTCCTTGATGGAATTTATCCAATATTTCGGTTATCCGGTGGCGGACCAATGTGGTTACGGCACCAATTTATTATTGAGTGAACTGTCCACCTATCATATTAGTTTGCAGGCTTTTGCGATCATGCCGGCTTTGGCGACATATTCCTCCGATCCGCAGGCCTTGAAAAAAGCTACCATTGTCGGTGCCACTTTGAGCGGTTTGTTTTTGATCTGCTCGTTTCTACCGCGCGAATGGCAGTTGTTTGGTCTAAAACCCAACTTTATCGGCGACATGATGTCCTGTTTGTTTATGGGGATTTATCACATCGGCTATGCCATCTCCAGCGCCTTCGGCACTTTTGTGACACACGGTTCCTTGTTTGCTTTGGCCTTGAGCGGTTTTGTGTGGAAGAACAACCGCCGCATCGCTTCTTACCATTTTGTGATGGCAATACTGACCTTATTTATGCCGCAATGGTTGTTCGGCGTTAGCACTGGCGAAGCGGCGGCGATGTATTGTTTTTATTCGATTCCGATCACGGCCAGCTTCATGCCGCAATTTAAAAAGTTTTTCTCGGCCCAAACTGGCGATTGGTCGGACGGTGTGCCGGCCAGACAGCAGACTTAAACGGCGCGAGATGTTGCGCGTCTACTAGCTCCAGGCTTCTATAAAGCCCTGATAGAACCTGGGGTCGGCGACGGTAGCGCCGCGCTGACCGACCAGTGCCGACGCAAAGTCCTGCGCCCGCTTTAGGGTCAGAGCCAGCGGCCAGCTTTCGGCGATACCCAGCAACAAAACCGCCGCAAACGCGTCGCCTGCGTCGACGGTATCGACCACCGCAATATTGCCGGATGGGGCGATGCTCGACAAATCTCCAACCGGATCCAGCGCTAAAACACCTTGGCCGCCTCGGGTAACGACCACGCCGTTTAAGCGATATTGCTGTTGCAATAAGTGCATCTTGTTGTCAATGCTCTGTTCGCCCGGCAGCAACAAGTCCAACTCTTCGTCGTTTAGTTTCAACCAATCGGCGCCGGCAATCCACCCCAGTACTTCATCAGCCTGCCACCAGGGTGCGCGCAGATTTACATCCAGAAATACCGGACCGTTCCAGGATTTTCGTAAGGCCAAACTGCCGTGATAGAGCAATCCCTGCCGGGGATGCAGTCGTATGCTTGCCGGTCGAGAATCCGATAACTGGGTTGGCCTTCTGTTATGCTGATCGCTACGCGGCCGGTCGGGTGAGCGGTGTCGATCTGCATGCCGGCGCCTTGCATGGCTGCGAGGATCTCCCGGTCAGCTTCATCTTCCCCCCACGCGGCTGATAAATAAACCTTGCCGGCCCAAAGCCCGCAAATGCCAAGCGACGTTGAAGGGTGCGCCGCCGAGCACCCGGTTGCCGTTGGGGAAATTGTCGAACAACACTTCGCCGAATATCGTAAATAAAGCGGTATGAATGAATTTGGCCTCGCCGCTATTGCTGTTTTGGGCCGGCAACAATAATCAAAGTGCGGGTAAATGACAATCGACTTAGAACGGCTTTGTTCGTTTTCAGGGCGCCTGCGGGCGAGCTTTGCACCGTTATGGTGCTTATTCGAGTTTAAGTGGTTAAGTAGCGATTTAACTTTTTGATAAATAGGGGTTAATGAGATTGGCATGTGGATTGCTGAAGGATGGTTATGAACATAAATACTTTTTTCGATGAAATGCGTACGTCAACGGGTAGTGTGCGGCGCCTTTACCAACCATTCGAAGAGTGGCTGAACGGTACCGATCACGCCCAGTTGATGCAAAAGTCTCGCGAGGCGGAAATGTTGTTTCGCCGGGTGGGAATCACTTTCAACGTTTACGGCGATGAAGCCGGCGCCGAACGCTTGATCCCGTTCGATGTGGTGCCGCGCATTCTGGCTGCCACGGAATGGCGGCAGCTGTCGGCCGGTGTGATTCAGCGGGTGACCGCTTTGAATGCCTTTCTGAACGATCTGTATCACGATCAGGAAATCATCAAAGCCGGGATCGTGCCCGCCAGTATTCTGACGAACGAGATGTATCGGCCGGAAATGCAGGGTGTCGACGTGCCGGGCGGGATTTACGCCCATATTGCGGGCGTTGACATCGTGCGTACCGCCGAGAACGAGTTTTACGTGCTGGAAGACAATCTGCGTACACCGTCCGGCGTCTCCTACATGCTGGAAGACCGGAAGATGATGATGCGCTTGTTTCCGGAGTTGTTCCGCCGTTATGCGGTAGCGCCTGTGGAGCATTATCCGCAGGTGTTGCTGAACAATTTACGCGCGGTGGCGCAACCCGGGGTTTACGATCCGACCGTGGTGTTGCTGACCCCCGGCGCCTATAACAGCGCGTACTTCGAGCACGCGTTTCTGGCGCAGCAAATGGGTATCGAACTGGTCGAAGGTCAGGATTTATTCTGCAAGGACAATGCGGTATTCATGCGCACCACCGAAGGGCCTAAGCGTATAGATGTGATTTATCGGCGCATCGACGACGATTTTCTAGATCCGTTAGCGTTTCGCGAAGACTCAATGTTGGGAGTGCCGGGTCTGGTATCGGTATACCGTAACGGTGGCGTGACCTTGGCTAATGCGATCGGTACCGGCGTGGCGGACGATAAGTCAACGTATACCTATGTCCCCGATATGGTGCGTTTTTATTTGGGCGAGGAGCCGATTTTGTCCAACGTGCCTACCTATAAGCTGGAAAATCCGGACGACCGCAGCTATGTGCTTGAGCATCTTGCTGAGCTGGTGGTCAAGGAAGTACAGGGTTCCGGCGGCTACGGGATGTTGGTGGGGCCGACCGCTTCCAAGCAGCAGATTGAGGATTTTCGCGCACTGATTCTGGCCGATCCGGACAATTATATCGCTCAGCCTACCTTGGCTTTGTCCACCTGTCCGACTCTAGTAGAGCAAGGCGTGGCGCCGCGGCATGTCGATCTGCGGCCTTTTGTGTTGTCCGGCAAAACCGTGACCTTAGTGCCCGGAGGCTTGTGCCGGGTGGCGATGCGCGAGGGTTCCTTGGTGGTCAATTCTTCCCAGGGCGGCGGCACTAAGGATACTTGGGTACTGAACGGAGACAAACTATGCTGAGCCGTACCGCCGATCATCTGTATTGGATGGCGCGTTATATCGAGCGTGCCGAGAACATGGCCCGGGTGCTGGACGTGACCTATCGGATGTCGCTGGTAGCCAATAGTGCCTACGACGAAGCGGCGAGGTGGAAACCGCCGGTGCAGATTGCCGACGATGTGGAAGCCTTCGAGAAAAACTATTCCGGCTATACGGCAGTAAATGTCATTCGTTTCATGGCGTTGGACGAGCGCAATCCGTCCAGTATCGTCAGTGCGCTCGGTTCGGCACGAGAGAACGCCAGAGCGGTTAGGGTTGCCATGTCGTCGGAAATGTGGGAAACGGTTAATGCTTTATGGTTGGAATTGCGGCAACGGATTCGGCACGGTTTGCACGAAGCCGATATCAGCGAGTTTTGCGATTGGGTTAAATCGCGTTCTCATCTGTTTCGCGGTGTTACCTTCGGCACCATGTTGCGCGACGATAGTTATAAGTTCGTGCGTTTGGGCAGCTTTGTCGAGCGCGCCGACAACACGGCTCGTTTATTGGACGCCAAATATCAATTGTTGTTGCCGACAGTGGAAGCACCGGGAGGCCAGGTCGATTATTACGAATGGAGTTCCTTGTTGCGTTCGGTGTCGGCTTTTGAAGCCTATCAAAAAGTATTTCGAGACACCATCGAACCCTGGAAAGTAGCGGAATTACTGGTGTTGCGCGACGACATGCCGCGTTCCTTGCATGCCTGCTACGATGAATTGGCACCGATTTTGGAACAACTATGCCGCCTGCGCGGTCGAGAATGTCTGCGTCTGGCAGGTGAAAATCATGCTAGGCTGCACTACGGTCGGATGGCGGACATTTTTAATATCGGTTTACATGAATTTTTGCAGGATTTCATTCTGCGCAACAATGCGCTCGGCGCCGAAATTCAGCGCGCCTTTCTAAACGGGCCGGAATAACAGCTTGAGAGGCGTCGGATATAGTAGATAGGCCGACGGTTGTCTTTGAACGACGCGACTATTGTGTCGTTCACTCTGCCGTCGTTTATTGTTGCTTCTGAAATTTTTGCGGCGATTCGCCCGGTAACGGATAAATAGTGTTAGAGGTAAACGGATGATAAATTCACTGATCCACCCCAAGCAGGGCGATAAGGCAAATTCGCCCTGGTTCGACGAGTTTTTAGTCAAGTTATTGGAAAACCGGGATCGTACCGGACTGACTGAAATGATCCGCGAAATCGACGCGTTAATGTTGACGGTCGAGCCGGGTTGCTCCGCTGCCTATGTCAGCGAATTAGCCTTGATGACGCCTTACCATTATCTGGTGACGTTGGAATCGGAAAGCCATTGGACCCACGTACTGCGGATCGATATGAATTCACCCGACCTGTTGGTGCGGGAAGTGCGTATTCCCGGTCGGGGCGACATCTTCCGCAGCTTGAATGAGGTGTATCCGATTGGTGCGCACAAGCCCAATTCGCGGTACATGGGCGAAATTTTTCGAGTCAGCAATCTCCACGAAGTGGTCGAGCAGCAAAAAGCCCGCGAGATACGGTTCTTCAATCAAGACCAGATTCGCAAACTGGAATTGCCGGGCAATATGGCTATCGTTAAGCCGTCGCCGTATACCCATAACATCGTCGCTTATTGGGAACGCCCGCCCGAGGATATTCGGGTCTATGCGCTGGGTAATAGCGTGATTCTCGACGAGGTGAATCGCGGTTATCTGCAAGCCAAGGAAATTCAGGAAGAATTGGGGCTGGATAAGCTGATTCGGCCTATCGATCATTTGGCCACCCGGGTTTATAGCCAGAATCGGGAAGTGGCAATTTTGGAATATCTGACGCTATCCAGTTACTACTATTGGGGGTCTTACGATATTGCCAATCAGAATTCGTCCACCAATGTCACCAAAAGTATTCATTACCCCGAGGAGCGGATCAGTCCGGCCAAAGTGTTTACCGCCGCCAATCACCCTTATTTCGTTAATCATCTGGTGGGCCTGCCGTCGCCGACAGAGAGTTTTGTGCGCAATTACGGACCGCGTTTACACCATGTGGCGCTGGAAGTGGCGGACGGCGAGATCGACGGTCAGGCCAATATCGATTATGTGGTGCAGGCGATCCGGGCCAGAGGGAAGGACTTTCTGCTGGATGTGATCGGTTCCCGCGAGGAAGGACTGAAACAGATATTTTCCAGCGCGTCCGAACATTCTTCGTTGATCGTCGAATACGTGCAGCGTTTCGGTAATTTCGACGGCTTTTTTACCAAGCAAAATGTTGCGGAATTAACGCATGCTGCGGGCGTAGAGGAAAATCTGCGGCTATTGCAAGCCGAAAGCGAAGCAGCCAATCCGGTGTCAGCATGAGTATCAGAGTCGCGATCAACCACAAAACCAGTTATCACTACGATCATCCGGTTCAGTTGGCGCCGCACGTGTTGCGTCTGCGGCCGGCTTCTCACTCGCGGACGGCGGTCAGCGCTTATTCGCTGACCATCAAACCCGACAAACATTTTATCAACTGGCAGCAGGACCCGTTTGGCAATTATTTGGCTAGGTTAGTGTTTCCGGAAAAAACCACCGAATTCTCGATAGAAGTGGACCTGATCGCCGACATGACGGTGATCAATCCTTTCGATTTTTTTCTGGAAGAGTATGCCGAGCATTATCCGTTTGCTTATCCGGAGCAATTGGCCAAGGAGTTGGCGCCGTACTTGGAAATTCGTGAGCAAGGCCCTTTGTTGCAAGACTTTCTAGCCGATTTGAAGCGGGATAAGCAAGGTATCGTCGATTTTTTGGTGGACATCAATCAAGCGGTGAATCAGGCCGTCAATTATGCAATCCGGATGGAACCGGGCGTGCAAAGCTGCGAAGAAACTCTGGAAAAGAAGTTAGGTTCCTGTCGGGATTCCGGCTGGTTGCTGGTGCAGGTGTTGCGCCATATGGGATTGGCTGCGCGTTTTGTGTCCGGTTATCTGGTGCAACTGGTGGCGGATGTGAAATCGTTGGACGGGCCATCGGGTACCGATCACGATTTTACGGATTTGCATGCCTGGACCGAAGTCTATATTCCGGGGGCGGGTTGGGTTGGCCTAGACCCGACTTCCGGCTTGTTTGCCGGGGAAGGGCATATTCCATTGGCCTGTACCGCCGATTACGTCAGTGCGGCACCGGTTAGCGGCGGGTTTATTGGCAAAGCCGAAACCTCATTCAGCTTTTCGAATCGCGTCAGCCGTATTCATGAAGACCCGCGCGTCACCAAGCCCTATTCCGACAGGCAGTGGACCGAGATCGAGCAGCTAGGCGAGAAAGTCGATGCCGAACTGGTAGCCGGCGACGTGCGTTTGACGATGGGTGGTGAGCCGACGTTTGTATCCATCGACAATATGGATGCGCCGGAATGGAATACCGCTGCCGATGGCGAGGAGAAACGCAAGCTGGCCGGCAAACTAGTCAGGCGGCTACGCGACAGTTTTGCACCCGGCGGCTTGTTGTATTTCGGTCAGGGCAAATGGTATCCCGGCGAGCCATTGCCGCGTTGGCAATTGGCGTGTTTTTGGCGCAAGGACGGTAAGCCGATTTGGAAGAATCAGGCCTTGTTGGCGGACGAAAGCCGCGATTACGGATTCGGTCGCGAGCAGGCCGAAGCGTTTATCCGCGATCTTGTGAAGCGCTTGGGCTTAAAAGGTGAGTTCATTCTGCCCGGCTACGAAGATCCGCTTTACTATTTGCTGCAGGAAGGCTTGGTCCCCAAAAACTTGGATCCGGCAAAAGTCGATTTAAAAGACGACCTGGAGCGGCAGCGCTTGGCCAAATTGCTCAGTGCCGATCTCGGGGCGCCCGTCGGATATGTTTTACCCTTGCATTGGAGCTATCAAGCCGGAGCTTGGAGCAGCAGTGCTTGGGAATTTCGTCGTGGCGAAATGTTTCTGGTGCCAGGCGACTCTGCAATGGGTTTACGCTTGCCGCTGAACAGCTTGCCTTGGGTGCCGTTCGAAGACCGCGATCATGCCCACGAGCGCAGCCTTTACGAGGTCGTTGAGCCGTTGGGGGACATCGACTCGGAAGTCAGCCGCCGTTACAGCCAAATGGCTAAGCAGGAGTTGCATCCCACCGAAATGGAGGTGGCCGACGACGAAACTCCGCACGATCCGGAATGGATACCGCATACGGCCTTGTCAGTACAAGTACGCGAAGGTCGGCTTTATGTGTTCGTGCCGCCTACCAATGAACTGGAACATTATCTGGACATCATTGCATCTGTTGAAGCCACGGCGGCCGCGTTAAAGATGCCGGTGGTGATCGAGGGCTATCAGCCACCGCACGATTTACGTTTAACGCGTTTGCCGGTGACGCCGGACCCGGGCGTAATAGAGGTAAACATTCATCCGGCGGCAAGCTGGCAGGAATTGGTGCATAACACCACCACGCTGTATGAGCTGGCGCGGTTGACTCGGTTGGGAACTGAAAAATTCATGCTGGACGGCCGGCACACTGGCACCGGCGGCGGTAATCACGTGACTTTGGGCGGTATTACGCCTGCCGATAGTCCGATTCTACGGCGCCCTGATCTGTTACGCAGCCTAGTAACGTATTGGCAACATCATCCCGCCTTGTCGTATTTGTTTTCGGGGTTATTTATCGGACCTACCAGTCAGGCGCCAAGAGTCGACGAGGCGCGCAACGACAGTTTATATGAGCTGGAAATCGCTTTTCAACAGATGCCGGACGGTGAAGTAACCGCGCCGTGGCTGGTGGATAGATTGTTGCGGAATTTACTGGTGGACATGACCGGCAATACTCATCGTAGCGAGTTTTGTATCGATAAACTCTATGCGCCGGGTACCGATGCCGGACGCTTGGGTTTGTTGGAATTGCGAGCTTTTGAAATGCCGCCGCATGCGCGGATGAGTCTGATGCAAATGTTGTTGCTCCGGACCCTGGTGGCTTGGTTTTGGCGCGAGCCTTACAAAAAGCCGTTGGTACGCTGGGGGACGCAATTGCACGACCGCTTCATGCTGCCGCATTTTATCGCTAGCGATATTTACGATGTGGCGCGAGACCTGCAAGCAGCCGGTTACGAGTTTAAGGCGGAATGGTTTGCGCCGTTTTTGGAGTTTCGGTTTCCTCGGATCGGCAGTTTGCGGGTTGACGATTTGCAGTTGGATTTGTACCAGGCGATAGAGCCTTGGCATGTACTCGGTGAGGAAATTACCAGTAGCGGGACGGCCCGGTATGTCGATTCCTCGGTGGAGCGCTTGCAGGTCACACTTAGCGGCGCCATGGGTGAGCGCTATGCGCTGACCTGCAACGGTCGTCGGGTGCCGTTACGGGCTACCGGTAAGCAAGGGGAAATGGTGGCCGGTATTCGTTATCGGGCCTGGAACCCGCCGTCTGCATTGCATCCGAGTATAGGTGTGCAGGCGCCGCTGGTGTTCGACCTGGTTGACACCTGGAATAATCGGGCTATTGGCGGTTGTACTTATCATGTGGCACATCCGGGGGGACGGAATTACGACACACTACCGGTCAATGCATACGAAGCCGAAGGTCGGCGGGTCAGTCGTTTTTGGCAGCACGGTCATACGCCGACCGATACGGTGTTGGATTTGCCGAGCGAGGAGCTAAATAAAGATTATCCGTTTACGTTGGATTTGCGTTGGAATGCCGGCTAGCTTTAGCGACTCATAGCTAGATAGCGGCTGTTTGGTGTCGGTTTTTTTTACAATTTAGCTTGAAAATAACTCGATTTGCTATACCATCTTTTCAAGGGGGCAAGAGAAAATAGCTTAGCTATTTGAACTTGTTAGGGATATGTCTTTATTAAGGTATGGTGTCTCTTGAATCGACAGAAGCAGTTTTTCGACAATTGTTTTGAGGTGTTTTTAGCCGATACGCCAGAAAGCAAGAAAATCCACTATCAACTCAGATACCAAGTTTATTGCGATGAAATGGGTGTGGAGCTTAACGCACATTTCCCGGAGCGACTGGAAACAGATGAGTGGGATAGCGATGCTGTTCATTTTTTAGTTAGGCATAAATACAACGGCCAATGGCTTGGCTGCTTACGCTTGGTTAGGCACAACGCCCACGGCTTTCCTTTTCAGGAACGATGTACGACTTACGATAAGCTCTCAAAGGCTAGGTATAAAAGTTCCGTTGAAATTTCCAGATTGTGCGTTCTTAAATCCGCAAGGCGTTTTGCGTTAAAAAGTTCACCGATGGATGTGCCGGAAGAAAACCGCAAAATCAGTTTTCTTCACGATCATGCCAATATGAATAGAAACATCATTTGGGGCTTATATCGGGCGGCCGCGCTCTATTCCGCGGAGCACGACATTAAGCACTGGTATATTTTATCTAGCCCGGCGTTGGCTTATTTTGTTAATAAGGAAGGTTTTGACATTCAGCAAATAGGCGACTCACGTCACCGACATAATCAGCGCCTGCCGTATTACTTGAGTGTGAACCAAGTCCTGGAGAATCCTTTATGGCGTGAGGATTATCGTAATGGCTATTGGTTATATTCGGATTTGGAGACCGAGTTTTATACCGCTACGGTAAGACGCCAGTTAAAGCAAATTGGCGTCATTTCGTTTGTCTCGAGAGTTTGATTAGCCGTTAAATTGTTTTTATGCTAATCCGAATGTTCTTCGGTATGGTTGCGGACCATGCCTTGCAGCCCGTATTTTTCAAATAAGCCATACAATGTAGGTCTAGTCACTCCTAATAATTTGGCCGCTTCGGATACATTATTGTCAGCATAAGTCAACGCGCGCTTGATGGCTATGGTTTCTGCAGCTTCCCGCACGGTCTTTAGATTGAGCGGCATTGACTTGTCGTTATCAGTGCCAATCTCCAATTCTTCGGCGGTAATGAAATTACTGTCAGACAAGATTACGGCGCGTTTGATTTTATTTTCCATCTCGCGAATATTACCCGGCCAGTTGTACGCTTCAAGCGCGCGGGCTGCATCGTGGGAAAAGTGTTTTTCCTTAGCATTATTTTCACGGCAATAGCGTTGGAGTAAGGCATTGGCTATCGTGATGATGTCACCTTCCCGTTCGCGTAGGGGAGGGATATCGACGACGATCTCGCTGAGTCGGTAATATAAGTCGCCCCGGAAATTGCCCTGGGCGATAAGATCTGGCAGATGCCGGTGCGTCGCACATATGATGCGCACATCGACCGGAATTTCTTTTCTGCCTCCCAGGCGCTCTATAACCCGTTCCTGGATGAATCGAAGTAATTTGGCTTGCAAAGCAAAAGGTAGGTCGCCAATTTCGTCCAGAAAAAAGGTGCCGCCCTGAGCATATTCAATTTTGCCTTTGGTTTGCGCGACCGCGCCGGTGAATGCGCCTTTCTCGTAGCCGAATAATTCGCTTTCTAACAGGGTTTCCGGGATGGCGGCGCAATTTACCGCAACAAATGGTTGTTCGGCGCGAGAACTTAAGCGATGTAATGCTTTTGCCATCAGTTCTTTGCCAGTTCCGCTTTCGCCGATCAGCAATACAGTCGCTTGGGTCGGCGCGATTTTTTCGATCATACGCATTACGGATTGCATTTGCGGACTGGTGGCAATGATACCGGTCAGAGGCTTTTGCTGTTGCAGTGCTTGATAGTCACGCTCCAGAGCGTCAAGCTGAAATGCTCTTTCTATAATTAAGCCCAATACATCGGGGTCGACCGGTTTTTGATAAAAATCGTAGGCCCCCAATGCCACGGCGTGAATAGCATTTGCCCGATCGTCGTTGCCGGTTACGACTATGATTTTTGTGGCCGGTGCGAGCGCGAGGATCTCTTTGAGCGTGGCAAGTCCTTCGCTGGCGTTGGAGGGGTCGGGAGGGAGGCCAAGGTCTAAGGTAACAACGCTCGGGGTATAGCGCCTCAGTGCCGTAATGGCTTCATTTCTGTTGCTTGCTATAACAACTTCGTATTGCTCAAAGCTCCATTTGAGCTGTTTTTGTAATCCAGGGTCGTCTTCGACTATTAATAGTATTTTAGAGTTGGTCATTATTTCTCTGTTTCGCTGAAGCTCGTTGAGCTAGCGGTAATTGAATGATAAAAGCCGTGCCTTGGCCGGGATGGCTCTCTACTTGAATACTTCCCGATTGCTTTAAAATATAGTCTCGGGCCTCATACGCGCCAATTCCCATACCGGCATTGCCTTTTGTGGTGTCAAACGGCTTGAATAAACGCTCCGATATGAACTGTTGATCCATGCCTATGCCGTTATCGATGATCTTTAGGACAGCATAGTCTTGGTTTTTTGTTAATTCAAGCCTAACCCAGCCATCGTTTGTAACTATTGCGTCTTGGGCGTTTTGCACCAAATTGGTCAGGATATTGGTCAGTTTGATTTTGTCCGCCCTGACCAAGCAGTCGGCAAGGGTTGTATTCAGTTGTATGGCGGGAGTGCCGAGGTGTTGTTGTTTAATATTTTTCACCAGATCGGCCAGATTGACGAAAGTGCTGGGGTTGGCGGTGCTGGTTTCGCCTTGTTTTAATTGTTCGACGATATGGTGCATTTTCTTAACGACATTGTTTAACGTGTCGATTGTGTCGTCGAAGAAATCCGGATTATGTTTATGTTTTTCGGCATTTCTCACTATCAGGGAAATTTGGGCAACCAGATTTTTCAAATCGTGTACCAAATATGCCGACAAACGGTGGTAGGTCTCAAATTGACGGTTGTTGGCCAGTTCCTCGCTGGTTCTGTTTAGCGCAAGTGCGTTGGCCAGCTGCATGCCGACAGTTTTCAGGAGATCGTGGTCTTCCCAATCGAGTTTTCTGGGGGCCCTCGCCTGGGTTAATACCACGAAAGCTTCGAGTTTGTTCAAGTGAAATAGCGGTACAATTAGCCAAACTTGACTGTCTTCGTAACACCAGGGTGATAAATCTATATCGTCATATACTTCGGGCGCGTGAGCCAGTTCGAAAAAATCGATTACCCATTGTTTGTTTGCTAAGTATTGCGGTAGATCGCCAATGTTGTGCAGATATTCGATTTCTTGCGGGGTAAGCTTGAGGTTTTGCTCGGCGGCTAAAAAAAAATGGCCTTGATCGTTTTTTAACCATAATCCGCCGCCGGCGCTTTCAACCAATTCGGTCAGGGTGGTTATGATGAATCCCTTAAGCTCTTCCAAAGATTCTAATTTAGCCAACGATTTACTGATTTTGAGCCATTCCTCACGATAATCGTAACTGTAATGAAAAAAGTGCTTACTAAAATAAACTTTGGTGAGAGCTCTGATTTTGCCGGAGGTAAAAGGGATAACCAGCACCAGAATAGATAGGAAAATAAATAAAGTCTGTGCTGATTCTCCCCATTCGGCATTTGCCTGCTTGATATAAAATCCGGCGAAAGACATTAATATTAGATAGATGCCACAACCGAACAGGATTGTTGTGTAAAAAATAGTTTTGCGAGGTGTTGTCAGTTCTGTGCCATGACTGCTAAGCTTAAGTCGGCTTAGTGTGACCGCTAAAAATGGCGTCATTAGCGCATTGATAACGCCACGCGATTGCCAAAGAGAGAAATCTAGTCGGCTAAACAGTAGGGATTTGCTGTAAACAAGTAAGTCTACAGCAAACAAGGCACCGAGGCTTATGCATAGAAATTTCAGGTTCCATCGCTGTTTTAGAGGAGTGCTTCGGTAAAGCTGCTCAACCAAAATAAGCCCAAATACAGCGAATACTACATGGGATGCGAAGCGAGGGTCTATGTTTAACGATTCTCTAATTAAAATTAGGCTGCTGGGAAATATCTCAATGGTAAAATTCAGAGCTAAAAACAGAGCGGCAATTATGCTGATACTTGATCTGAACAGTTGTTTGTAATTGTTATACCTTTGCTTAGACAGCAGCACGCCAAGCTGAAAAAACCAGGAAGCATTGCGGGCTGTTTCGTACGGCAGGGTGTCTGCGAAGAAAAAATGACTGTTTTTTGTTGCTATTGTCACGCTTGCCGACCATAGTAAAGAGCATAAAGCTGCTATGATGAAAGGCAGATGGCGAGGTTCTTTTAATAAGGCGTATAGGAGTAAAAGTCCATAAGCGACTGCGGCGCTCAAGTAGCTGTAATATATGTAGCTTTCCATTCTATGTCGTTGTTCAAGAGATTTGAAAAATAGCTTTATATAACATAGCGACCTTAAATGCAGCAGGATGATCCTTTACTTTCTACAGTCGGGCGGACATGAAAGAATTATTTAGTGACGTACTAGCTAATGCAAAATTCTCCGAAGGTTCGGGTTGGAAACGATATAGCCTAAATGCAGGTGAGACTATTATCCGAAAAGGCGAGCAGGGCAATACTCTGTTTCTCGTCGAAGAGGGGGTCGTTAGGGTATTGGGTGGTGCGGAATTGGATGGAAATCGTCGCATAAGCCCGGGCTTATGCGATTTGGGGATTGGAGCAGTTTTTGGCGACGTTTGTTTATATGAGTCGAAGGAGAGAACAGCGTCGGTTGTGGCTTTGACGCAAGTTCAGTTACTCGAAGTGCGAAGCGATATGCTCAGTGTCTATTTGGATGACCATCCTGTCCAAGGTTATTTATTTTTGAAGGCGCTGTTCCAAGCAATGTCCAATCGTCTAGGGTTGGCTAATGATCGTATAGAGCATCTTTTAGCTTGGGGAATTAAGGCTCATGATATCGACAAATATTTATAGCTAGATGACATTTCGTCGTATGAGAGGAAATGATGGATGCCGCACCTAAGTTGTCTTTGGCGGAAAGCTTTAGCTCCTACTTTAAGGTTGAACTTGCAGAGAGCGCTATCCAAAAAGAACAGGTTTTTCAAATAAGATATAGAGTTTATTGCGAAGAATTTAGATATGAAGCTGTTGAGAGGTTTTCTGATGGCCTTGAGATTGATGAATATGATCGTTATTCTCGACATTGTTTGATTACTCACCTGAAAACCGGCATTCCGGCTGGTTGTGTGCGATTGGTTCCTGCTGTAGACGTTCGGGAAATCGAGCCGTTACCATTAGAAAAATACTGTGGTGTTAGTCTTGATAGACAATTTATCGATAGTCTAAATCTGTCAAGAGACACTATATGCGAGATATCAAGGCTGGCAGTTGACGGCGCGTTTCGCAGGCGGACTGGAGAGACGTTGACACGTTTCGGTGAGGTTAACGGTTTGCAATTTTCAGCGCAGGAGCAAAGGACTTTTTCATCGATAGCGGTTGCTTGTTTTTTTGCGGCTACAGTGTTGACTGAAATCGATGGCCGAACCAATGTTTTTGCCATGATGGAGCCTTTTTTGCCCAGAATGATGCACAGGTCAGGTATTGATTTTCGACGAGTCGGTAAAGATATTGATTATCATGGGATACGAGCGCCTTACTATATTACTACTCAGACAGTTTTAGAAAATATGCATCCTGAACTAAGGGAGCTATATGAATGGATAAAAGTAAATATAGGGTAAGGTATTTATCTATCTAACCGTGCGATTGAAAAATATTTCTTTGATTTGGGCTGTCTTGGGCGAATGCTTATATTGTATTTTACACAATATAAGTGTTTGCGTTTAAGGCGCTCGGTCTGAAAGCGATGTAAATTGTTGAGATTTCTAGCAATTTATTGGTTTTTTGTTCCTAAAGCTTGTTATTGCAAGTAATAGTTGATTTAGGATTTTTTGATCGGATAATTAATTTAATTAAATGGTAAGAATTTATTCTTGAGGTGATTTGGGTGGTTGTGGGTCAAATGAAAATAAGTTGGAACGGAATAGCAGGGGTTGTCTGTAGTTTTTTATTGATGATGGCTTGTAGTTCTCCCGAAGAAGTCGCTCAGAGTCATTTGCAAAAGGGTAAGGATTTTTTTGAAAAAGGCGAGTTTGATAAAGCCCTGCTAGAATTAAAAACGTCGAATCAGAGTAGCGATAAAAACCCGGAAGTTTACTATTTTATGGCGCTTTTAGATGAAAAAAATAACAATTTCAAGTCAATGAGGCAAAATCTAATTAGGACTCTGGAATTGGACCCTGCCATGCTTCAAGCCAGATTAAAGCTAGGTAAGCTGGATATCCTGTTTGGAGAGTCAGATAAAGCGTTGGCTGAAGCGGATTCGATTTTGACATTGGACGAGGGTAACACCGACGCGCAGGCGATAAAAGCTTCCGTCTATCTTAAGCAAGAAAAGCGAGATCAAGCAGAAGAGATTGTCGATTCAATCTTAAAAAGTGTGCCGGATAATATTGATGCCCTATCGATTAAGGCGCAACTGCATTATGAAAAAAATGAAGTAGACCAAGCATTGGCATTAATCGACAAGGCGCTTGAAAAAGACAATAAAAATTTGCCTCTTAGGTTGTTTAAAATCAAACTTAATGGACGGGATAATGTCGATAAGACTGAGGAAGGGTATAAAGAGCTCATTCGCTTATATCCATATGTAAATAACTTTAAGCTAAGCTTGGCTTCAATTTATTCAATGACAGATAAGTTGGATGCTGCTGAAGCCTTGTTAAGAGAGGTTGTCGAGAAGTCGGATGATAAGCTAGAGCCGGAAATTGTATTGATAGAGTTTTTCAATGCGAAAGAAAAGAACCGAGTCGTAGATGAATACCAGTCCATGCTCAGTCGCCATCAAGGGCAATCTAAGATTATATTGGAATTGGCGAGATGGATGCTTGGTGCTGGATATGTACCGGAGGCAAAAAAAGGGCTACAGCAGGTTATCGATATCGAAAAGGAGAGTAATGCCGGTTTAACAGCAAGAACTATTCTTGCTGAAATCGCCTTGGCCGATAAACAATATGATGAAGCTGAAAATTCTATTAACGAAATTCTTAATGCAAACTCTGAGTTTATCCAGGCTAATTTACTAAAGGCAAGATTGTTTTTGGTGAAAAATAAAACGGATGAGTCAATTGAGCTTCTCAATAGGCTTGTTTGGGGGAAAACCAATATTGATGACGTTTATTCATTGTTAGGTCAGGCGTACCTAATAAAACAAGATCGAAAGCAGGCCGATAAGAGCTTCAAGCAGGCCCTGGAAGCAAATCCGGCAAATTTAACTGCGTTTGACTACATATACGGTGGATATATAGCTGCTGGGCAAAAAGAAACCGCTAGACAATTGCTAGAAAGAGCACTCGCAAAAATGCCTAACCAAGCTTTATTTCTTACAAGTAAAGCTGAGTTGGATATTTCGGAAAAAAAATGGGATGATGCTCAGCAAGTTGTGCAGCGTTTGGCGTTGTTTTCAAAAGAAAAGGCTGTGCCTGTATATTTGCAGGCTAATATTTTAAAGGGAAGAGGGAAATATCCAGAGGCTATTGCGTTATACGAAAAAATACTGCAGCAATTTCCTAATCATTTAAAATCCATGATAAGCCTTGTGGAGTCGTACGAGGCTCTGAAGCATAGAGAGGCGGCAATATCTTTTTTGGAAAATCATCACTTTAAATATCCTGACGACCTAAACTCTGTTGGCGTATTAAGTGATCTTTATATGGCTGATAAGGACGTCGTTAAAACGAATAAGTTGTTAGCCGATCAGCTAAAGCGAACACCAAAAGCCATATCATTGTACCTTGCCAAGGCTCGAATAGAGACTATCATGAACAAAGATGTGGGGGCTGCTAAGAATGTTTTTCTTCGAGCCTTGGAGGTTAACAAGGACGATCCACAGTTGTTAACAGCGTTGGCTGGTTTATACGAACAAACAAACGAAGGTGAAAAAGCTAGAAAAGTTTATGAGCAATTGCTGGCTAAGAATCCTGAAGCGAATTTAGCGGCAAATAATCTTGCATCTCTCCTAATAGAGTCTGGCGATATTGAGCAAGGTATGAAGTTGGCGGTTAGGTTTAAAGAATCGGAGAACCCATACTTCCAAGACACTTATGCTTGGGGCTTGATTAAAACGGGTAGCACAGCGGAAGGCTTGAAAATATTAGAGTCTCTGGTCCTAAAAGAACCTAAGTTGCCAGAGTTTAGATACCATTTAGGTGTTGCTCACTTTAATACGGGTAACAGAGCTACGGCAATCACGGAGCTTAAGCAAGCTATTAGCCTCTCGGATAAACAAAAGAGACAATTTTCAGGCAAAGATAATGCGGAGAAAATTCTTAAAGAATTAGAGGCTTCTTCTGGTAAGTAAACTACTTAGAATATGATTATGTCGATATTTAATAGAAAATTGTTAAGCCATTGTGTTTTGTTGTTTGTACTGAACCTAATGGGGTGTTCGCAGCCGCTTTTGGAAGATATACAGCAGGCCGCTGATTACACCTATCAAATTGGGCCAGGGGATAGTGTGAACATATTTGTCTGGGGGAATCCAGAATTGTCAACTTCCGCGCCTGTGCGGCCTGATGGAAAGATAACAGTACCGTTGGTTGAGGAATTGCTTGCGAGTGGCAAGACGCCATTCCAATTGGCTCGTGATATCGAAAAGGTCTTATCAACTTATATTAAAAGCCCTCAGGTAGTGGTTATGGTGGGTGGTTTTAAAGGAATTAGTACCCAGCAAATCAGGGTTATTGGTAGAATCGGCGGCGGTAGTGGCGGTAGTGGTGGAGCAGTAGGGGGAGCGGGGCGATATCAAGGTAAGTCTATTCCATACGAACGGGGGATGACTCTATTAGATGTTATTATTCAAATTGGTCTTAATCAGTATGCTGATGGCAACAGAGCAAGTGTCATAAGGGATGTTAATGGTGAGTTGAAGCCCTTTGGTGTTAGGATTGATGATTTAATTGACGATACAGATTTATCTGCAAATGTTTTGATGATGCCCGGTGATATTTTAATTATTCCTGACGCTTACTTTTAAAGTTTAGCAAAAGATTGAAGGTTGTCCGGGTCGGTGTGATTGTTAATTGTAGTTTGAAAACGATGGTCTGTTAATATGCAGCAAGATCTTTCTGAAGTCTATTTTTATTTAAAAGGTACTCTTAAATACAAGCGCCTCGCGGTTGTTTTTGCTTTAGTTGTTTGCATGGGGGCGTGGTCTTACATCTTTATGATGCCTGATAAATATGAGTCAAAGGCAAAAGTGCATATAGATTCTGCGACCGTGATTAGGCCATTAATGCGGGGAATGGTAATAGAGCCAGATATATCAGCTCTAATTAGGATCATACAACAGCTTATGTTTACAAGGCCTAATCTGGAAAAAATTATTGAATTATCACAGCTTAGTCGATCTCAGGATAATACCAGTTCTAGCTCGGAGTTAATCGAAAAGTTGAAGAAAGATATAACCATAGCTGGTGGTAGGGGTGATATATTCGATATTGCTTATACGTCGCAGGACCCCGATGTCGCTAAAAGTGTGGTGCAGGCGGTTTTGACAGTCTTTTCTGAACAAACGGAAGGCAAAGCTTTGGCCGATGCCAGTGATGCCCAGAGGTTCATAGAGCAGCAAATACGTGAATACGAAATTAGGTTACAAGATGCAGAAAAAGCAAAAGAAGAATTCAAACGCGCAAATCTAGATTTGTTGAATGATTCCGATCAGTTTCAAAGCTTGCAGAAAATGAAGGAACAATATTTGGATGCTAACACGGCGCTACAGCAAGCCATTTCCAGGCGCAATGTATTAGCTGAGCAAGTTGCCGAAATACAAGAATCTGACGAAGACTGGGGATTGCCAACTTCTACTCAGGAGGTGTCTGCAGATAATGCAAGAATTGAATCGTTAAAAGATAAAAGAACAGAGTTGTTGCTTAAATACACCGAGCGTCATCCGGAAATCATTGAAATCGATAAATTAATAGCGACGTTAAAAAATCAAGAAAATGGGGCTAAATCCGATAAAGTGGACGAAGATGTAGGTTCAGGGATGGTGGCTTCCGAGAATATAGGTGCTGATAAAATGTCGAATCCTTATGTTCAGGCGTTAAAAATGGGGTTTGATAATGCTCAGGCAGAAGTTGCGTCTAGTGAGACGTTGGTAGAGTCTATCCGAAACAGAATAGCAAAGCTCGAAGAAGGTTTAAATGAGAGGTTAACTATCGAAACTGAAATGAAAAATCTAAATCGGGATTACGAAACTATTAGTGGAAAATATTCTGAACTGTTAGATAGGCGCGAACAGGCGCACATTACTGAACGGGTGGATGATCAGACCTCTAGGCTAAAATTTAAAATTGCGGACCCTCCAAGCAAGCCTAATAAACCTAGTTTCCCTAATAGAAAGTTATTTTATTCGTTTGCGCTTTTGGCTGGGGTTGTATTGGGATTTGGTGTGGCATTTTTAGTGTATTTTATTCGTCCTGTCTTCATGTCTGCTAGACAGGTAAGGATTGTTACAGGCTTGCCATCCTTAGGTAGTGTTTCTCTCACATCGCAAGGTATTAGTCAGACTAATAGCGTGGATTGGCTGTTAATATCAACGTTTCTTATTTTGATAAGTGGCTATATCGGCATTATGATATTTGAGATGCTTAAATAAAGGTATTAAACAGGATTAAGCATATGAGCATCATTGAAAATGCGCTAAAAAAGGCAGGAAGCCAAGGGTTGGTTGTTGAAAGTACCGGGAATAGTATATCTATTAAGGATAGAGATAGTGTTTCTGAATCTTCGTCAAGTGTTTCCGGTGCCGTTGATGTAAGAAATACAGCCTCCTTACTTTCATCAGAGCAGCAAGTTATTATAAATTGGCGTAGTTTGGCGGAAAATGGTTTTATAGACAATAATAACGCGAAGTCGCAACTAGCCGAGGAGTTTAGGGTCATCAAAAGGCCGTTGGTAAATAATATACAAGGATCTGAGAATAATGGTATTAATCGATCTAATTTAATTCTTATCTGTAGTAGTTTGCCGGGCGAAGGCAAAACATTTGTTTCGATCAATTTGGCCTTAAGCATTGCTAATGAAAGAGATAAAAGCGTGTTGTTAATAGACGCTGATGTCGAGAAACCAAGCATCTCAAAGCAATTGGGAATAAATAGCCCTAGGGGATTAATAGAATATCTGGAGGATGATAAGGTTACATTTTCTGATATTTTGTTAAAAACAGATCTTCCAAACCTGAGTTTAATAACCGCAGGTAAGCGGCATAAATATTCTACTGAGTTATTGTCGAGTCAAAGGATGTATCTGTTTGCGGAGGAGGTCAGTAGACGTTATAAGGATCGGATTGTAATTTTTGATTCGCCGCCATTGCTTGTTGCTACTCAGGCTCAAATTCTAGCTGAACTTGTTGGGCAAGTGGTGTTAGTTATCGCAGCTGAGACAACTCCGCAAAGCGTAGTGAACGAATCAGTAGCGAAACTTAGTAATTGCGATGTCGTTATGACACTTTTAAATAAAACAAGAAAAGAGATTGACATATACGGTCATAACTATAGCTATGGGAAATATGGGCATTTGTGATTGTATAGCGCTGCGACATTGGCGTTTAAGCCTGCTGTTTCTTATTGGAAGTGTTGGCGCGTGTATGTATTCGGTTTCATGTTTTGCGCTGGATTGGCGCCTAACCCCAAATTTATCTGCAAGAGAAGTGTTCTCAGATAATTTGACACTTTCGCAAGATAATAAAAAAAGTGGTTTTGTTAGTGAGGTTGATCCAGGCTTATCGCTATATGGTTCGTCAACGTGGAGTACGTTTAACCTAAATTATCGGTTGCAAGGTCTTTATAATGCTGGGGGTGCGGATGCTGTTGATATAAATCATCAGCTTAATATGAACTCATTGTATCAGGCTGTTAAGAATAAGCTTTATTTAGAAACCAGTAGTTCAATAAGCCAGCAGAATCTTAGTAGCAATGTTGCGACTGATAATATTTCCGGGAATGGTGGACGAACTGAGGTTAAAACTTTTAGTGTTTCCCCCTATTGGACACCAAATTTTGGCCAATATGCGAATGGGTTATTTAAAGTTGGCTATAATAAATCCTCTTTTGATAATACGAATGGTTCGACGATTTCGCCTGAATTAAGTAAAATAATCCAAAATGGAGGCTTTAATTTAATTTCCGATTCGGAGACTTATACTAGACAAGCTAGATTGTCTAGTGGTAGTGCTTTTAGTAGGGTTAGTTGGGGGGTAAATTACTCTTCTCAACATCAGAACAGGGCTTCCGGTCAAGATGTTCGTTTTGAACAATATCAGGGGGATGCGCGTTATTATATTAACCGTAAGTTTAATGTGTTTGGGCAGGCTGGCTATTCTAATAACGATTATCAAACGCTGTCAAATAGTGTTAAAAATGGATTTTTCTATACTTTGGGAGGACAGTGGAGTCCTAGTCGTTGGTATTCTCTCGAAGCAGGTTATGGTAATAACAAACACGTAACTATGCGTTTTAACCCGTCAGCAAATTTAAGTTCTACGGTTACATATAATGATAAATCTGTAGGGTTGAATACTGGTAGTTCTTGGGATGCCAATTTCAATTATGTTTTCAAACAGGCTTCGATTGGATTTAATTATTCTCAGGAAACGACCACCCTACAGCAATTGTTGACACAGCAGGGTTTTTTTCTAAGAGATTCGTCAGGAAACTTTACTCAGGTCGCAAACACTCAAGATCTGTTTACGCAAGGTTTTCTATCGATTGATTCTTCAGGAAATCTGATCAAAGGTCCTAATTATAATAACTCCCAACTTGTTTTTAATCCATTTGATTTGGTAGATGACGTTATTATTAGAAAGCGTGGTAATCTCACTTTTAGTTTTCAAACTGGCAAAAGTAGTTATAACGCGTCCATGTTTAATGAGCGTCGTACTTATGGTAAACGCACTGGCGAAGATCTATCGTATGGTGTTTCGGGTGGCTGGCAGTGGCAATATGAGCCTAGATTAAACTTTTATTTACAACCATCATGGATGCATACCGAGGGCAGTCTATCTAGTAACACTAGGTACGATGTTGCTTTAGGTGTCAACCGTTCTATTCCCATCAATCTCGGACGACCTTTGTTAATGAATACTGGGCTTGAATTGCGCCATATTAATCTAACGTCTGATTCTGCTCAATTTAGTGGCTACGTTGAAAATAGAGCAACAGCCAATTTTAACGTGCGATTCTAATCGGCCAAAACATGTACGACGGATTTTATAACCTTACTCAAAAACCTTTTCAACTTAGTGCCGATCCTGATTTTTTTTTCCAGAGTTCAGTACATAAGCGCGCGCTGGCTTATATGCATTACGGCTTGACCCAAGGGGAAGGGTTTGTGTTGGTCATTGGTTCTCCTGGTACCGGCAAAACCATGTTGGTCAAGAGTTTGATCAAGAATCTGAATAAGGAGAAACTGTTAATCGGCGTGATGATGACTTCGCAGGTTGGCCCGGAAGATACTCTAAGAATGGCTGCCTCAACTTTTGGATTTACATTTTCACTTACGGATAAGGCCAGTTTGTTGTCGGGCTTTGAAAAGTTTATTGTTGAAAAGGCTAGAGAAGGTCGTCGCTTATTATTAATTGTGGACGAAGCACAAAATTTGCCGAAGCAGTCACTGGAAGAACTGCGGATGTTGACTAATTTGGATGTTAACGGTAATCCAGTTTTTCAAGTGTTTTTAGTGGGACAGACTGAGTTGAAGCGCACCATTTATTCTGCTGATATGGAGCAACTCAAACAAAGGATTGTCTCGACATTTCAATTAGACCCGCTCGACTTGGAAGAGACTAAGGAATACATACTTTTTAGATTACAGACAGCGGGTTGGTCCGGAACTCCCGAGTTTACTTCAAGTGTTTTTGAAGCAATTCACGAGTTTAGCGGCGGTATTCCACGGCGAATAAATTCCTTGTGTGATCGTCTGTTATTGTTTGGTTATTTGGAAGAATTAACCTTGCTTGATGAGCAGGCCGTAACTAAGGTTATTGTTGAAGTAAAGGAAGAGATGTTACTGGAGTCCGTTGAGGAGGAGATTGGAGGTTCAACATTGGCTTTGCATCATTACAGCGTTGCGGAAGCCGACTCTCTTGAGCAACGAATGGCTAGGCTAGAAGATGTTGTCAGTAATCTTCGGAATAGCATGAATAAGGAAAAAGCTTTGCTAAGAAAAGCCATTTTGCTGCAGCTGGATATGGATGCGGTTTACAGCGAAACTCCCTCCTTGGATTAACGACATGTCTCCCAAAGTTTTGGTTTGTGTGGTAGGTGCGCGGCCTAATTTTATGAAAATGGCGCCGATTATACGGCAATTACAAGCCGTTAAACATATGGTTACCCCCTATCTGGTGCATACCGGCCAGCATTATGATCAGGCCATGAAAGATACCTTCTTTCAACAGCTGGGGATTCCCGAGCCGGATAGAGATTTAGGTGTAGGCTCAGGTAGCCATGCCGTGCAGACTGCCAATGTCATGTTACGGTTTGAGCCGGTCTTGGATGAAATTAAGCCATTTGCCGTTCTGGTGGTTGGCGATGTCAATTCTACAATTGCGTGTGGTTTGGTCGCAGTCAAAAAAAATATCCCTCTGATTCATGTTGAAGCCGGCTTGAGAAGTTATGATCGGGAGATGCCGGAAGAGATTAACCGGATATTGACCGATCAGCTATCCGATCTGTTGTTCACTACCGAACGCGATGCCGCTAATAATTTGGTGAAAGAAGGGATTTCCGAGCAACGGATATGCTTTACCGGTAATGTCATGATCGATACCTTGCTTGCTAACTGTAAGCAAGCCTTGTCCGTGCAAGAAACTTTGCAGAAATACGGCGCAAAACAGATTGTTTCGGAAAAAGCCTATGCTTTGTTGACTCTGCATAGACCTTCCAATGTCGACGATCTAGAAACGTTAACGCGCTTGGTTCGAGTGGTGGGCGATATCAGCGAAAAACTGCCGGTGATATTTCCGGTTCACCCCAGGACGCAACAAAAAATCGCTGAAGCCGGCTTATTGGGTGTGTTGCCGGAACAGAAAGTCATTATGTTGCCTCCGGTTGCGTACCTGGAAATGCTGGGTTTGATGCAGTCGGCACGTTTGGTGTTGACCGATTCCGGAGGACTGCAGGAAGAAACTACGGCATTAGGGGTGCCTTGTGTGACGTTAAGGGAAAATACGGAAAGACCTATTACTGTCAATGAGGGCACTAATACGGTAGTCGGCACCGAGCCTGTCAAAATTATGCAATGCGTCGATGATATTTTAGATACTGGGGGCAAAAGTGGTCGGGTTCCGGAATATTGGGATGGTAAGGCCGCGGAGCGTATCGTCGATGAAATCGTTAGACGTTATCAGTTGGCCGGTTGAGTATCGGCATGAGTTCGCAAACACCAATCAATGCCATGACCGTAGATGTCGAAGACTATTTTCAGGTCTCGGCCTTTGAGTCGAATATAAAGCGTGAGCAGTGGGAAGCCCTTCCGCACAGGGTCGAACAAAACACGAATAAAATTTTAGATATGTTCGAGCAGCATCAAGTAAAGGCGACTTTTTTTACCTTGGGCTGGGTGGCAGAACGTTATCCGCAGCTGGTGCGGCGGATAGTGGATGAAGGGCATGAACTTGCTTCTCACGGTTATCAACATATAAGGGTAACAGAACAAACGCCCGAACAGTTTCGGCAGGATCTCATAATCAGCAGGAAGATTCTTGAAGATATAGGAGGCCAAGCTGTTGTTGGGTATCGGGCGGCCAGTTATTCGATCGGCGCCAAAAATCTTTGGGCGCTGGAGGTTTTGGAAGACGAAGGCTTTCAGTACAGCTCCAGTATTTATCCGGTCAAGCATGATTTGTACGGTATGCCGGGGGCTCCGCGCTTTGCCTATAGGCCCGAAAATGCACCGAAACTTTTGGAAATACCCATTACGACATTGAACGTTCTGGATCGTAATATTCCTTGCGGTGGCGGCGGTTTTTTTCGGTTGTATCCGTATCAGTTTTCGAAATGGGCATACCGTTATCTCAACGATCACGAAAAACAGTCCGGAATTTTTTATTTTCACCCTTGGGAAATCGATCCCGAGCAACCGCGGCAGCATGATCTGTCTTTCAAAACACAATTCAGACATTATCTGAATTTAAATCGAATGCAAAATCGTCTTAACAGCTTACTAACCGATTTTGCTTGGGATACCATGCGCAACGTGTTTTTATCCAAACAGACAAACCAACCATCCTAGTTAGACATGATCAAATTACTTGAGCCAGCCCATAGCGAACGTTGGGATCACTATGTCATGGCTACGGCCGAGGGCAGTTTTTTTCATTTGTCTGCTTGGCAGCAGGTGATCAAGAAGGCTTTTGGGCACAATACTTACTATTACTACTCCGAGCACGATTGCGAAATTACCGGTATCTTGCCGTTAACCCATGTCAAAAGCTTGTTGTTCGGAAATTCTTTAGTTTCAAATGCATTTTGTGTCTACGGCGGAATTATCGCCAGTAACGACGAGGCTTTTGCCGAATTGCAAGCCCAAGCCCAAAAACTGGCCAGAGAATTGGGCGTGGACAGCCTGGAAATGAGGAATCAGAAACAGCGTCATCCCGACTGGCCGCACAAAGAGTTGTATGTCACATTTAGAAAAGAGCTGGATCCCGATGTCGAAAAAAATCTGAATGCCATTCCGCGCAAGCAACGCGCCATGGTGAGAGCAGGCATCAAAGCCGGTTTGACCAGTGTCATCGATCAGAATGTTGAGCGTTTATATCGGGCGTATTCTGAAAGCGTCCGAAACCTGGGAACCCCTGTGTTTCCGAAAAAATATTTTCAAATTTTGCAGGATGTTTTTGGCGAAACTTGCGAAGTTCTGACGATAGAGCACGAAGGCCAATTGGTTGCCAGCGTGATGAGTTTTTATTTCAAAGACGAAGTTTTGCCGTATTACGGCGGCGGTACCGATGCGGCCCGCGATTTGAAAGCTAACGATTTCATGTATTGGGAAGTGATGCGGCGCGCGGTGGAAAAGGGCTGCAAGATTTTCGATTATGGTCGCAGTAAAATCGGCACCGGCTCGTATCGCTTTAAAAAACATTGGGGCTTTGAACCGGAACCGTTGTATTACGAAGTTGATTTGGTCAAGGCTAAGCAGATTCCGGAGATCAATCCGCTCAATCCCAAATACCGCTTGTTTATTGCTGCCTGGAAACGTCTGCCGTTACCGATTAGTCAGCTGGTGGGCCCTTGGCTTGCCAAGGATTTGGGCTGATGGCAAAGCCCAAACTACTCTATTTGGTTCATCGTATTCCCTATCCGCCCAACAAAGGCGATAAGATTCGTTCCTTTCATTTTTTGCAGGCCTTAGCAGAGGAATATCAAATATTTCTCGGAACCTTTATCGACGACCCGGATGATCGTCAGCATATAGCTATCTTAAAGTTGTTCTGCCAGGATGTCCGCTGCATCGATTTAAATCCCAAGCTCGGCAAAATTAAGAGTCTGCAAGGTTTACTCAGCGGGGAGGCCTTAAGTTTGCCGTATTACCGTAATCGTGAGTTGCGGGAATGGGTGGATAAAACTATCGTCGAACAGGATATCCAGCGGGTGATGATTTTTTCATCGCCGATGGCACAGTACGTCGAGAAATATACCCATTTGCATTGGGTGGCCGATTTTGTGGATGTCGATTCCGACAAATGGCGGCAATATGCGCAAAGTAAAACTTGGCCCGCCAATTGGATTTACCGGCGCGAAGCGGAAAAACTGTTGGCCTATGAGCAACGTATCGCCGCACGAGCCGATGCCACGATATTCGTATCTGAACAAGAAGCAGGGTTGTTCAAAACATTGGCGCCCGCGTCGGCCGGCAAGATCGGTTTCGTCAATAATGGCGTAGATATTAATAGATTCGATCCTGACTTGTCTTGGGTCAGGCCATTTTCGGTCGAGCAGGCGGCTATTGTGTTCACCGGTGCGATGGATTATTGGGCGAACGTTGATGCTGTTAAATGGTTTGCCGAACAAGTATTGCCAATCATTAGTAACCGTCGGCCAGACGTGAAATTTTACATAGTAGGCTCCAAACCGGCCAGAGAAGTGTTGCAACTAGCGGAAAACGATGCGTCGGTCATCGTTACCGGTCGAGTTGACGATGTCAGGCCTTTTATTGCTCACGCCAATGTTGTCGTCGCACCGTTGCGAATCGCTCGAGGCATTCAAAATAAAGTACTGGAAGCCATGGCGATGGCTAAAGCTATAGTCGCTACCACGGCCGCAATAGAAGGAATTCCCGGTAATGCGGATTTGCAACTGGCGGTGGCTGATGAAGCGGAAGGATTTGCCGATCATGTGTTGCAACTGCTATCGCAGCCGGTCAAACCTGCCTTGGTTAATCGTCGTTATGTCGAAAGTGATTTCAGTTGGAAGCAAAACGGCCAACGTTTGTCTCGGTTGTTGAGCGGTGAGGCAGCATAATGTCCGGGCAGTTGCCGCCGCTAATCGTCCATATAATTTACCGATTGGGCATTGGTGGGTTAGAGAACGGTTTGGTCAATATTATCAATAATCTGTCGGAAGGCCGTTATCGGCACGCTATTATTTGTTTGACTGATAGTACCGAATTCAGTCAGCGTATCCGACGGCAAGATGTAATTGTCCATCAATTACATAAGCGTCCTGGGCAAGATTGGGCATCGTTCTATAAAGTGTATCGCTTGCTGAAACAATGGCAGCCGGCGATAGTGCATACTCGTAATTTGGCCGCTATCGAATATCAAGTTTGTGCGTTGTTTGCGGGCGTGCCTTACAGGGTGCATGGCGAGCATGGCTGGGATGTGTTCGATCCGGACGGTAGCAATGTCAAATATCAATGGCTGCGGCGGGCTTTAGGCTTGCTAATCCATCGCTTTATTCCCCTTTCGCAGCATTTGCAAGAGTATTTACTGACGCGGGTAGGTATCCCGGCCAAAAAAATCACCCGTATTTGTAATGGTGTTGACACCAGAATCTTTTATCCTCGCAGGGAAGATAGAGGGGTTCCGGAAGACTGCTTATTGAATTTGACTCAAAAGTTAGTGATTGGTGCTGTCGGACGTATGCACGGGGTTAAGGACCAACTGACTTTGGTCAGGGCATTTATCGATGCTTGCGAAACTTCGGCGGAATTTGCCCTGACTGCTCGTTTGTTTTTGATAGGTGACGGACCATTGCGTACCAATGCCATTGAGTTGTTGAACGCTGCTAATCTGTCGGATAAAGCTTGGTTGCCCGGCGAGCGTAACGATATTCCGGAAATTTTGCGTAGCCTGGATATTTTTGTGTTGCCGTCCAAGGCAGAAGGTATTTCCAATACTATATTAGAAGCCATGGCGAGCGGTCTGCCGGTTATCGCTACCCGCGTTGGCGGTAACCCTGAGTTGGTGTTGGACGGGCAGACCGGTTGTTTGGTAGAAAAAGAAGATATTGAGGGTTTGTCGTTGGCGATGCGAGATTTAGTTGCCGATAACGAGAAACGGAGGCAACTCGGTGAGGCCTCGCTTCGGCGGGTTCAGTCGGAATTTTCAATCGATAGCATGGTGGATCGCTATCGGCGAGTTTATGACAAGCAGTAAATGATCCAGAGAGAACTCATATGTGCGGCATAGTCGGTATTTTCGATATTACAGGTGCTAGTGAAATAGACCGCAATCTGTTGTCGCGGATGAACGAGTCACAATTCCACCGCGGGCCCGACGAAGGAGGGCTACATACCGAACCCGGTTTGGGTTTTGGACACCGGCGTTTGTCCATCATCGATTTGTCCAGCGGTCAACAGCCGATGCACAGTCAGGACGGTGATGTGGTACTGACTTATAACGGCGAAGTCTACAATTTTCCGGAATTGCGCGAAGAGTTGGAAGCGTTGGGATATAGCTTTAGAACCCATTGCGATACCGAAGTGATTCTTTATGCCTGGCAGGCTTGGGGCGAGTCTTGCGTCGAGCGACTGCGCGGCATGTTTGCGTTTGCAATTTGGGACCGGCCAAGGCAGACCTTATTTTTGGCTAGGGATAGGCTGGGTGTGAAACCGCTGTTTTATGCTGAGTTAAGCAACGGGCAATTCATTTTCGGTTCCGAACTGAAAGCCTTAAAACAGCATCCACTATTGCCTAAAGACGTTGACCCCACTGCGATAGAAGACTACTTCGGTTTTGGTTATATTCCCGATCCCAAGACCATTTACCGAGGCGTTTATAAGCTTGAGCCCGGATATTGTCTGACGATCAAGCGTGGACAGAGCGGTTTTCGCCCTAAACAATATTGGGACGTTAAGTTTCAACCGGCTTCTGGCGGAAGTGCTGTCGAAGCCGGGGAGGAGTTAATAGAGCGTTTGCGCGAGGCCGTGAAAATTCGGATGGTCGCCGATGTGCCGCTGGGTGCGTTCCTATCCGGCGGCGTCGATTCCAGTGGTGTGGTGGCATTGATGGCTGGATTGTCCAAAGAGCCCGTCAACACTTGTTCTATTTCCTTCGGCGATCCCAAGTTTAACGAATCGCAATTTGCCGCCCAGGTTGCCGAACGCTACCATACGGCGCACCGTGTCGAGCAAGTCGATCCCGACGATTTCAGTTTGATCGATCAGCTTTCCGGACTTTACGATGAGCCTTACGCCGATAGTTCGGCGCTGCCGACTTATAGGGTTTGTGAACTGGCCAAGAAGCAGGTAACCGTGGTGTTGTCCGGCGACGGTGGCGATGAAAGCCTAGCCGGTTATCGTCGTTACCGCTGGCATACCTATGAAGAGAGGATGAGAGCATTACTGCCGGATACTTTGCGGGTGCCGTTGTTCTCGACTTTAGGTCGGGTTTATCCCAAGTTGGATTGGGCGCCCAAGGTATTCAGGGCTAAAACCACGCTGGAATCGATTGGGCGCGATTCTATGGCGGGATATTTTCACAGTGTATCGTTACTCTCCAATGGTATGCGTAGTCAGTTATTTAGCGATAGTTTGAAAAGGGAGTTGCAGGGATACCAAGCCATTGAGGTATTCCGTCGTTATAGCGAACAAGCGCCGGATCATCCATTGTCAATGGTGCAATACCTGGATTTGAAAACCTATTTGGCGGGTGATATTTTAACCAAAGTCGACCGGGCCAGTATGGCGCACGCCTTAGAAGTGCGGGTGCCCTTACTGGATCACAAACTGGTGGAATGGATGGCGACCTTGCCACCCGATTTAAAATTGCATGGTCGTGAAGGTAAATACCTCTTCAAAAAAGCGTTGGAGTCTTATTTGCCGAACGATATTTTGTATCGGCCGAAAATGGGGTTTGCGGTACCATTGAGCAGTTGGTTTAGAGGTCCCTTGAAGCAACGCGTTAAGCAAGCGCTGCTTGGGAATACTTTACGAGAGACCGGTTGGTTTGATGAGGATTTTTTACGCCATTTGGTTACTCAGCACCAATCTGGGTTGCGTGACTATAGTGCGTCAATTTGGTCGTTATTGATGTTTGAAGCCTTCATTCGAAATAATCACAATTGATCACTTTGTCAGAGAATGACTATTTCTTGCCGATAGGTCATTTTTGAGCGTGTGTTATTTTTTACAAAAACATTTGAACTGTACTAGTGTGCAATAGACAGAGACTGAGTGTTTTGCTAGAGTGTGAGCCATTTCAAAGTTTAATTAAAGGCGAGTCAAAATGAGTGAAGAAAATAGCAAATTGCCTGAGCAACACGAACAGGTATCGGGCGCGCAACTAATTGATAAAACAAGAAGAACCTTTACTAAGGTCGGCGTGGTGGCACCGGTTATAATGACTTTAGCAAATCGTCCCGCATGGGGCTCTGGGACCAAAGTTGATTGTCAGGTCTCCGGTTTTACATCTTTACATGTGAAGGGAAATGGTGCGGTTTCTGGTGTTACGCAAACTGGATCGTGCGGGTTTTCGCAATGCACGCCTAAGTTTTGGCACGATAATTGTGGGTTAACTGGCTATGGAGCCGATAAGTGGCCGAAAAGCTGTGCTCCAGGTCAGGATGATGGCACGATTACAGTTAGAACGTCGTCTGGTAGCAGAACATATAAATGTTATAGGGTTAACCAGAGTTACAGGCCGAGTTGGACACCCGTAAGCGCGTCTACACCAAATCGCATTCGGGAAGATAATATGGATCAAACGAGTCGAAAGTGCTTTATGAATTCCGCATTCGCTTATGGTACGGACAGTAGCGCGCTATGGACAAAATTACATAATAGCTTGACGTCAAATGAAAGTCTTTGTCTTGCCGCTTTGTTAAGTGCTAAGAAAAAAGAAGAAGATTCTGATCCATCTTATGTCGATTTTCCTTTGAGTGTGGCCGATTGTAAAAAAGTGTATGCTGCAGTATCTTCTAATACTTCATGTGATCTTGGTTCGGGAGTCTGGACAGCACAACAATGCGTGGACTTTTTAAACTATATTTTTACCGCATGATTGCGTGTGATTCTTGGCACACCGTTGGAGAAGTTTTGCTACAGGATTGGCAGGGCGAGGCAGTAATATATAGTGGTAATACAGGAGATACTCACCTTGTTTCAGGGGTGCCAGTTTCCTTACTTAGATCTTTTTTTATAAAGCCATATAGTTTTTCGAACTCAGTTGACGACGTTATGACGATTTTTCCCGAGTTAGGATTTACTGGCGCGGCTAGTTATGTGAGAGATTTATTAAGTGATCTACAAAAAAAAGACTTAATTGAAATATTAATCGAGTGATATTAGCCAGTCTGCCTTTTCCCGAAATACAAAGAAAATTACAGATTAGTGGTCTAGATTTAAGATTGGGCCCATTTTCCTTTCGTATAAAGAGTCATTTTTCAAGTATATCGGAAAGTTTGTATGTTCTTTATGCTGATTATGAAGTGGTGCTTGATGCAGATGACCAGTTCTTAGATTTTCATATTTCCGTAGACTCCCCAAGTTTATCCAGAAAATTTTGTTTTAAGCAGGCCCAGTTTTTTTTTGACGGCTATGCGCCTTTCAACTCGCTTCCATATCAGCATGCCCCAGCTCTTATCGAGTGGGGAATGAATTGGTGCGTTTCTAGTCAAATCAATACGCATTTGATTATCCATGCCGCCGTTATTGAAAAAGGTGGCTACGCTGCGATATTACCGGCACCACCTGGATCCGGTAAGAGCACCCTCACCGCTAGTTTAATTCAAGAAGGTTGGCGGTTGCTGTCCGATGAGTTAACTTTGATCGATCTACATGCAGGATTGGTTTTACCTTTCCCGCGTCCGGTAAGTTTAAAAAATCAATCTATAGATATTATTGCCGAGCGCTATCCTGACGTAGTGTTTGGGCCGCTATCGACCGATACATCCAAGGGAACTGTTTGTCACGCCAAGCCTCCTGGATCGAGTGTGCAAAAACAGTTTCTTTCTTGCCCCGTAGCGTGGGTTATTTTTCCTAAGTACGAGGAGGGCGCCGAAACCGAATTTGTTTCCAAAAGCAAAGCGCGAGCTTTTATTGATATTGCGGATAACTCTTTTAACTATAGCCGCTTAGGTGCGTCTGGCTTTAATGTTCTACGCGATGTTATAGATTCGGCAGATTGCTATCAGCTTTGCTATAGCCAGCTGGACGAGGCAGTTCAAATATTTAACGCCTTGAAGCCAAAGCTATGACTTATGAATTACCGTTGCTGGTACGGGTATTAAACAAGCAGCTAGCTATCGCCAATCTTTCTCTGAAACAGTGGGATTTACTGATTAGGCAAGCACGAAGTACTATGTTATTGGCTAAATTGTATTATCTGGTTGAAGAGCAAGGAATGCTGGCAAATTTATCGCTATCGATAATACGCCATTTACAGTCCGCTAAAGTCCATTCGGACAAACAGCTTAACGATCTTTTTTGGGAAGCCAGGAATCTCAAAAAAGTTGCAAAACAGCTTGATTTCCCTTTGATTTTTTTAAAGGGCGCTGCTTATGCAATATTGAGAAGTTTGGCGGCTAAAGGACGTATTTTTTCCGATATCGATCTTCTGGTGCCAATTGATAAAATTCCGATAACTGAAAAACAACTAATGTTGAATGGGTGGGTTGGTGTTAATCAAACTGCTTACGACCAACGCTACTATCGCCGCTGGATGCATGAAGTTCCGCCGCTTAAGCATATGACTCGAGGTAGTGTGATTGATTTACATCACAATATATTACCCATTACATGCGCCGATTGTCCTAACGCCAATTTGTTAATTGCGAATACCGAGCCAGTATTGGGGTATGAGGGGTTAGAAGTTTTGGATCCTTGTGATCAAGTGATTCATAGCGCCACGCACTTGTTTTATGACGGTGAATTTGAGCATGGTTTGCGCGATCTGGTAGATTTGGACGCATTAATTCGGGCGCTTGGTCATGATCGGCATAAGCTGATAGACAGAGCCATACAATTAGGATTACAGCAGCCTGTACTTTACGCCTTACGTTACTCGTCTAAAATACTACTTACGCCTGGGGCCAGTGAGCTATTGGAAAAAATGAATAAAGCGGCGCCCACTAACCCAAGCTTTCTGGCGATGATGGATTTTTTGTTTATGCGGGCATTGATGCCGATCCATCCCAGTTGTAATGATCGTTGGTCTGGTTTTGCGCGATGGCTGTTGTATCTGCGTGCGCATTGGCTAAAAATGCCTTTGTATCTGCTGATCCCGCACTTGTCGAGGAAGGCTTGGATGAGGCTAATTGGTAAAGAACAGCATTAACCTGTGAAAGTCGTGTCGACAGTGGCAGCTCTATCAGGCGGGGAAAAAATACACTGAACTTGTTTCGACATGAAAATATTACATATTCTGGATCATTCAATTCCGCTACATAGCGGATACACATTTCGCACCCGCGCCATTCTTGAACAGCAACGAAAAATGGGTTGGGAGACTTTTCACGTTACCTCTGCCAAGCATCATCTCACATCTTCCAATGTAGAAATTGTCGATGGATTGACGTTTTATCGATCCGCGCAATCGCAGAGTTGGGTTGCAAATTTACCGGTTCTTAATCAATGGGCGGTCGTGCAGTCATTAACTCAAAGACTAGATGAAATCATTCCGCAGATTAAACCGGATATTTTGCACGCTCATTCTCCGGCACTGAATGGATTTGCGGCGTTAAGAATGGCTAAAAAATACGGGCTACCGTTAGTCTACGAATGCCGGGCTTTTTGGGAGGACGCAGCGGTCGATCATGGCACTACTCAAGAAGGCAGTTTACGTTATCGCTTAACAAAATCTCTGGAAACTTACGTTTTCAAGCATGCCAGTGCCGTCACCACGATCTGCGAAGGATTGCGGAACGACATCATCGGGCGTGGTGTCGCGGCTGAAAAAATTACGGTTATTCCCAATGCGGTTGATATAGATAAATTTACTTATGGCGAGGGTGCCGATCCCGGTTTAGTTGGCTCATTGGGGTTAACTGACAAGGTTGTGCTTGGTTTTATCGGGTCTTTTTACGCTTATGAGGGTTTGTTGTTATTGTTGGACGCCTTGCCGACCATTATCCAACAGCAGCCGAATGTTCGTTTATTGCTGGTCGGAGGCGGGCCGCAACAAGAGCAAATCAATCGAAAAATTAATGAACTGGGTTTGCAAGACTGGGTGGTTTTGCCTGGACGGGTTCCTCATCAAGATGTACAGCGATATTACAATTTGGTGGATATTTTTGTTTATCCCAGATTGGCTATGCGTTTAACCGATTTGGTGACACCTTTGAAACCGCTTGAAGCGATGGCTCAGGGGCGTTTGTTGGTGGCATCCGATGTTGGTGGGCATCATGAACTGATTCGTAACCGTGAAACTGGCTATTTGTTCAAGGCGGGAGATAAAACTGCTTTGGCGGAAACCGTATTGGCGGTATTAAGCGAAAAAGAGCGTTGGGAGCAAATAAAGCTTGCGGGTAGACGTTACGTTGAAGAAGAGCGTAATTGGCAACGAAGTGTAGAAAGATATTCGGACCTTTATGCAAAGTGCTATGCCGCAAGTTGATAATTCCCAATTGCATGTTGGGTTGATTGGGCCATTGCCGCCGCCGTTTGGCGGAATGGCTAATCAAACGAAACAACTTAATTCCTTACTCGTAACCGAAGGGATTGCAGTTACGCTAATTCAGACAAACGCTGATTATCCGGTTAAATGGGCTACAAATATTAAAGGACTAAGGGCCATTTTTCGGCTTATTCCTTATTTGATCGCGCTTTGGAAACAAGCGAGTCATGTCGATTGCTTGCACATAATGGCAAATTCAGGTTGGTCATGGCAGTTGTACGCCGCCCCCGCGGTGTGGATAGGCTGGCTAAAAAACGTGCCGGTTATCGTTAATTATCGAGGAGGGGAAGCCGAGCAGTATTTTCGCACTTCAATGAAATGGGTGGCTCCTACTTTAAGAAAAACGTCCGCAATCATTGTCCCTTCAGGTTTTTTAGCGCACGTTTTTGATAAATTTGGTTTTACGGCGCAAGTCATTCCCAATATTGTCGATTTGCATAAGTTTAAGTTCAAACAACGAACCGGGGTGGCAGATTTCGACTTGCCCAAGCTAGTTATTACGCGCAATCTAGAAAAAATTTATGGAATAGAAACAGCTATTGATGCTGTGGCTATTCTGAAGCGGCGTTTTCCAAAAATCAAAGTATTCATTGCTGGTAGTGGACCGTTGCAAAGTGTCTTAGTGGGACAAGTAGAAGGTTTGGGTCTCACGGAAAATGTCGAGTTCACGGGAAAGCTGACACCTGAACAAATTGCCCTTCTGTATCAGGATGTCGATATCATGTTAAATCCCACTACTGTGGATAATATGCCAAATTCGGTTTTAGAAGCGCTAGCTAACGGTTTGCCGGTAGTGACAACCAATGTCGGTGGAATTCCGTATATTGTTGCCGACAATGAGACGGCGTTGCTGGTTGAAGTTAACAATCCGGAAATGATGGCCGCCAAAGTTGAGCAATTAATCGACAATCCTCTTTTGTACCAAAAACTGGTATTAAACGGTATCGCGCAGGTAGAAAACTACGATTGGAAAAACGTTAAATATCAATGGCTAAACCTCTATAGTAAGGTGGCGAAGTGATAATGGCTTGTTATACATGGTTTTGCTCTTCCATTCTGTTTCCACTTCATGAGGCTTTGAAAAAACATAGTACAGTCGGGGTTCGCCGCGGCATGGAACGTAGTCAATGGCTTAAGCCGGAGGAAATTAGGCAATTGCAGCTGCAGAATCTACGAGTATTTCTGCAAGATTTGCAGGCACATGTGCCTTACTATCGGCAATTATTTGCTGACTTGGGATTTGAACCAGCAAATATCGATAGTGTACAAAAACTAGCTGAATTACCTCTGCTAAGTAAGCCGGAAATTAGGCAGCATCTCGCTGAGATGAAAGCTGACGATGCGGTCGGCCTAGCGCGTTTCAATACGGGCGGATCGAGTGGTGAGCCGCTGATCTTTTATATAGGCAAGCAGCGAGTAAGTCACGATGTGGCGGCAAAATGGCGAGCCACCCGTTGGTGGGGGGTGGATATCGGCGATCCGGAAGCCGTAATTTGGGGGTCGCCTATCGAACTAGGTGCTCAGGATAAAGTTCGTTTACTGCGTGATAAATTAATTCGTACTCATCTGATTCCGGCTTTCGAGATGTCGTCCGAAAAACTGGATGGCTTCATTCGAGAAATTCAGCAGATTCGCCCGAAAATGCTGTTTGGCTATCCCTCGGCGTTGGCTCATATCGCGAGTCATGCCGAGAAACAAGGTATTGCCTTAAATAATCTGGGGATTAAGGTGGCTTTTGTGACATCGGAGCGGCTTTACGATCACCAGCGCGCCAAGATAGAAAGCGTGTTTGCCTGTCCGGTTGCGAATGGGTATGGCGGGCGCGATGCCGGGTTTATTGCTCACCAATGTCCGCAAGGCAGTATGCATATTACCGCCGAAGACATTATCGTTGAGATTGTCGACAAGCAAGGACGGCCATTACCTAATGGCGAGCTCGGCGAAATTGTAGTAACGCATCTGGCCACGCGCGATTTTCCGTTCATCCGGTACCGCACCGGCGATATGGGTATTTTGTCGGATAAAACGTGTGGCTGTGGTCGAGGTTTGCCGGTGCTCGAGGATATCCAAGGCCGCACCACCGACTTTGTGGTCGCTCAAGACGGCACCGTTTTGCATGGGTTGGCATTAATTTATGTGCTGCGCGATTTAGAGGGGGTCGATGCATTCAAAATAACACAGGATAGTTTGGATAAAACCACTGTACAAATTGTTAAAACAGCCAGCTATCAGCCCGCTTACGAACAAAAGATTGTCGCAGAATTTAAAAAACGTTTAGGGCAAGCAGTTGCCGTCAATATCGAATATACCGATTACATTCCGAAGGAACGCTCTGGCAAGTTCCGATATGTGATCAGTCACGTCAAGACATAATCAAAACTACCACTATGACTAAATTCGCGGGATGGATGGGGAGTAATCTCCAAAACGAAGCAGCTATCGCTTTGCTGGAGCAAATGACGGCGGCGGATTCGGCGTTTACTTACCGGCATGGCCAAGGCTACGCATTGGCGGCGTTGTCTAAAAATATTTATGAGACCGATGAATTGCTTTTGGTAATGCCGCAATCGAGTTCGCGAGCAGGTAGCGAACCAAGCCTATTGAACGCTTATGTAAACCGCGGTGTAAATTTTTTAGTTGGGCTACCTGATGCCGATACGTTGGTGTTGATAGATGACAAACAACAACGAATTATATTGGCGACCGACCCGATTGGCCTCAGTCATATCTACTACGCAGAGATACCCGGTGGCATAGTGTTTGGCTCCAGTGCCGATTTTGCGGTGCGCCATCCGCAGGTCAGTAATGCCATAGCACCGCAAGCCGTATTCGATTATATCTATCTCAACCATTGCCCAAGTCCCAACACTATTTACCAACAGGTGAAAAAGCTGGAAGGCGGGCAGTGTCTGGTTTATCAAAATGGTCGGATAAAAATCGAGCATTACTGGCTGCCGGCATTTTCGGAGCAAGCTTGCGATTTGCCGCAAGCCGGCCGTGAATTGCAGCGGGAGTTGATCGATGCGGTCAGAAGCATGGTTGACAATGAAGACAATACCGGTGCGTTTTTGAGTGGTGGGCTGGATAGTTCTAGCGTCGCGGGTGCATTGTCGAAAGTATTTCCCGGCAAGGCGAAAACATTTTCGATGGGTTTTCAAGCCGATGGCTATGATGAAATCGAATATGCCAATATTGCTGTCGAACGTTTTAACACCCGGCAACATCAGTATTACGTTACTCCTGAAGATACCGTCAATGCAGTGCCTAGCATCGCAGCTTACTATGATGAGCCTTTCGGGAATGCGTCGGCCTTGGCAGCCTACTATTGTGCCAAATTGGCTAAGGACCATGGTGTTAACCGTTTGCTCGCGGGCGATGGTGGCGACGAGATTTTTGCCGGTAACGAGCGTTACGCCAAGCAAATGTTGTTCGAGAGCTACCATCGTCTCCCAAAATTCGTTAGCGCCGGTCTTGAAGGGACATTGAATTGCTTACCGGATGTAATTGCCAAACAGAAACTACTGTTTAAGGCAAAACGCTATATCGATCAAGCTAATGCCGCAATGCCCGATCGCTTGCAGGACTACAATTTTTTGCACCGGCATGCCGCGGCAGATATTTTTCAGGCTGATTTTTTAGCGCAAATTGATACTGCCGCACCATTGCAGCAACTTAGGGAAGACTATTGGCGGCCGGAGTCCGCTAGCACCTTAAATCGTATGTTGTATTTGGATTGGAAAAATACGCTGCACGATAACGATTTGGTGAAGGTCAATAGGATGTGTGAGATGGCCGGTGTGGAAGTGTGCTACCCCTTGTTGGGCCGGCGTATTATCGATTTATCATGCCGCATTCCTTCGAATGACAAATTGCGCGGGCAAAAACTGCGTTGGTTTTACAAACGAGCAATGGCCGATTTTCTGCCCGAGCGGATTATCAATAAGCCCAAACATGGTTTTGGTTTGCCTTTCGGTGTGTGGCTCAAAGATCATCACCCCCTAAAACAATTGGCTTACGGTGCGATACATGACTTGAAGCGGCGCGAGTTTTTCAGGCCGGATTTTTTGGATCATGCTATCGAGATGCATCAAAGCGTCCATGCCGCTTATTACGGTGATTTGGTGTGGATGCTGATGATGCTGGAGTTTTGGTTTGTCGGGAAGGGTTTGTAGTTGATCGATCTGCGCTGGTTAATAAAACTCTGCTGGTGTGACAAAAAACGTCAGTTATGAACAAAGACGACTTGTTACAAAGGGTTGTTGCAGGTTGCAAGTTTTCATATCGCCATTGTTTTCGATGGAATGGGCTCTTATCAAGGCCTTGAAATATATGGTTTCGTGCTTTTATTTTTTCGTTTAATCAAGGTTTAAAAGTAGTTGGCATGCTAATTGTTTATGTATTTGGGAGTTTAAACCCCATCAAACATAAACAAAGAAGGTCGTTATGAACAAGCAAATGCAAAAAGTACAACAAGGTTTTACCTTGATCGAGTTAATGATCGTAGTCGCGATCATCGGTATCCTGGCTGCTATCGCGATTCCGGCTTATCAAGATTACACTGTCAAATCCAAAGTCTCAGAAGGTCCAAGTTTGGCTTCGCCAGCATTCACTGCTGCTGGTGTTGCTTGTAGTGAGCAAGATTTGGGAAGTTCCACAACGACTAAAACAAATGGCGACTATGGTTTAGCTGGTTCTACTTCAATTAAGGGCAAATATGTTCGTTCTGTTCTTCTAACCTCCAGTACGGCAAGTACCGCATCGGTATTAATTACCTATACAGTTATAGGCACTTCTCTCTCATCAACCACCAATCAGATTGAATACAGAGGAGTATGTAGCCAAGGCGCTGGAATGCAATGGAATATTACCACTGGTGCTAATACAACCGTTCAGACTAAATTCCATCCTAAACTGTAATTAAAAATTATATTTAGGAGAAAAGGGGCTGAAAGGCCCCTTTTTTTTGGAAGCAATTTTATTGTGCTGGCAATCCATTATGAATCCTACAAATCAATTCAGTAGGCCTTGGTGGCAAGCAAGTTGGCTAATGCTGATGCTGCTAGGCATTCTAGTTTTAAGTGTTTATCTGCCAGGTAAAGCAGGCCCGTTCCTCGCGGATGATTATCCGAACATCCTCGATAATAACGGGGTTGCACTCAAGCATTTAGATGGCCAGTCGTTGGCCTCTGCCTGGACTGCGAATACCAGTGGTGCATTAAAGCGTCCATTCGCCAGCGTTAGCTTCGCCTTGAATTATTATTTTGCTGGCCAGCATTTTGATCGCGTCGCTTTTAAGCTAACGAATATTACTATTCATATCCTAAATAGTTTTTTGGTGTTTTTTCTAAGTCGATTACTAATAACCGTAGTCGTACCGAGCTATCCGGCACAAAAATTAGCTTTTCTAACGGCCCTAATTTGGGCCGTTCATCCTTTGCAACTAACCGGAGTTTTGTACGTAGTGCAAAGAATGACCAGTATGGCCTGTTTTTTTATGTTAAGCGGGTTTTTAGTTTTTCTGAAAGGCCGTCTAAATTTAGATAAAACCGGTGGGATCGTGTATATGGCAGCCGGATGTTTTTTTGGGGTTATGCTAGGAGCGTTAGCAAAAGAAAATGCGCTACTACTACCGCTGTTGATTGCCGTCTGTGAATGGACACTGATGCCAGTCGTCTCGGAGCGGGCGCACCGAAACAAGATTTACGGTTACTATGCTATCACTGTAATCATTCCTATATTGTTCTGCGTTGGTTATCTGCTGAAGCATCCTGAGCATGTTTTAAGTGGCTACCAGTTTCGAGATTTTACGCTAGTAGAAAGGGGAATGACTGAGAGCAGGATTTTGTTTTATTACCTCGGTTTGTTGTTCTATCCAGACAATACCCAACTAGGTTTGTTTCATGATGACTTTACATTAAGCAAAGGATTGTTGGAGCCGACAAATACATTATTGTCGATGATTGGCATCATTTTTCTGATAGTTGTTGCACTTAATAACAGTCTCCGCAGAAAAATGCCCTTTGTAAGTTTTGGGATCCTTTGGTTTTTTATCGGCCATAGTATTGAGTCCACTATTTACCCGTTAGAGTTGATATACGAACACCGTAATTACTTACCTAGCATTGGTATTGTTATCGGTGGTGTGGTCTTAGTTTATGAGATTTTTGTTAAAAGAGTAAGCGAGTGGATGCTTAACTCGCTTTACGCCTGTATTGCTATTAGCATGGCGCTTGCTACTTATGCTCGCGCATCAATTTGGTCCAGCCTGGATAGTTTCAGTTACTTTGAGGTGCGCAATCATCCGCAATCAGCGCGGACTAACAGCGTTTACGCAAATAGTCTTGAGTTGAAGCATGGGCCTAATCTGGAAACCTATAACCACTACCTTATTGCTGCGCAGCTAAATACCTTTGAAGTTTCAACATTATTAGAGGTTTTTATGGAGCTCAACAGGTTGATCTACTATCATGATGTTAATAAATATCAGCAAAATATTGCGTTGCCCCAATCTTATGACGCTCCACTTGTTTTTGATAGTAAATATATGGACTCTTTGAAAGAGCGCATTCATGAAGAGATAATACGGCGTATAACTGCAAAAACATACCCACTTCGTACGATGCTCGGTCTCCGTAGTGCCGCCAACTGCCTGATTAATGGTGACTATGAGTGTAAAAATATCGCTGCAAATTTAACGGCATGGGTCGATGCTGCATTAGCACAACCCGGTTTTTTTGATGTGCCGATGATTTATCTGATCAAGGCAAAGATTTATTTCAATCAGAGGGAAGTGGCACGCGCGCTCGAATTTGTAGATAAAGCAATTGCTCTGTCTCCTGACAGAATGTATTTCTATGCCGAAAAAGCCTATTTATTTGTAACGCTTAACGAATTCGATAACGCCGAGAATGTGATTAGACATGCCGAAAGTCTTGGTATTGCTAACGGGTTTGATGCTCAGGAGTTCCAAACGCTTAGAGATGCAATGCAACGGAAAAGCCTAGTTGCAGAGCCAACAGTGCCATAATGGCGCTCGCAGATATTATCTCAGCAGTTTCTGTTCAAATTCACTAAAATACCGCAAGATTTACAGTCTGATTTGCGTGGATAGCTCGACGCTATTCGAGGTCGAGCAAGTTGCCATCAACAGCCCACAAGGCCTGGGATTATGCGGATACTTAATATTGTCTTTAAAAACATCAACTCACTGGAAGGCGAAGGTCGGGTCGATTTCGACCAGGGTCCCATCGCTGATAGCGGTGTGTTTGCCATCACCGGGCCTAATGGCTCCGGTAAAACCAGTATTCTCGATGTCATCACGCTGGGTTTATACGGTGAGACTTTTCGTTTCGATAAGCCCGCCGAGCATGTAATTACTAAACAAAGTAAGGACAGTTTTGCGCAAGTAGAGTTTGCTTTGGATGGCGAGAAATTCCGCTCCAGTTGGCGAGTCAAGCGGTCTGCGGCTGAGAGACAAGACCAGGTTTTACAGCCGGAAATGAGTTTGATGCGGCTAAACGATGAGCAGGAGTTGTTAGCCAGAACACCGAATACTGTGCGGACTAGAATCGCCGAGCTGACGGGGATGGATTTTCATAAATTCAGCAAATCCATGGTATTGCCGCAAGGCGATTTTGCGGCTTTTCTAAATGCGCTGGATAGCGAGCGCATGGACATTCTGGAAAAGATCAGCGGCACCAATATTTACGCCGATTATCGACAGCAGGCGGAAGACAATTTCCGGAAATCGCTCAGCCGTTTGACTCAATTACAGCAGGATATCGAGCTGATTCCATTGCTTAGTCCGGAAGCCCTGCAGGCTGGTGAGCAGGATTTGCAGGATTTCAAGGAGCAAGTCATAGACTTGAAAAGCCAGCAAAATCAGTTGCAACAGCAATTGCTGGTTGTCAAAAACATCGCCGATCTTGAAGGCCGCCAACAGCAGTTTATACGCCAGGCTCAACAGGTTGAGGAGCAAATCGATCGCTTGGAGCGCGATTTGCGACGCATTGGGGAGGCGCAACAGGCGAAGCAATTCCGTGAAGAATTGACGCTATTGGATCGTAAGCAAGAACAGCTTACCCAAGCTGAGGCAAATCTGACGGCTTATCGCCAAGAGCTCGGTATGTTACAGCGGCAATTGGCGGAGGAGGCTGGCGATAATGTCCCGAATGTGGATGGCGGCAGTCTTGTAGAACAAAAACAGGCGATTGATGCGTTAAAACTAAAAATTGGTGAGCTGAAATTGGAGTTGCCTCGTGAAAACGAGTCGGTGCAAGCTGCGCAATTGCAATTGGATGAAAGAAAAGCCGCGCTAGCCGAGGTAGAAGACTGGCTGCAAGCCCATCAGGCCGATGCCGCCTTATTGGTGGCGTTTCCGGATGTCGTGCAATTACGCAATCTCAGAACAGAGTTGGCGGAATTGGCGGGGAAACAGAAAACGCAGATCAACTGGTCGAAAAATACTTCCGCGGCATTGAAAAAAAGTCAGTCAGCGTTGAACGATGCCAAAACTACAATCAAGGAATTGAACGAGCGGATTGAGCTGGCCCGGAAAACCATGCTTGAATTGGCTCAAGGCAAGAGCTTCGACGAATTGAAGGAATTGCTGCTGGAGCAGCAGGTTCGCGTAAACGATTTTCAAGAGTTGTATTCTTTGGCTAGCGTAAATGCCAAATTTACCAAAAAGAATTTCTTCAGTTGGTTTGCCCGCAATAAAGAGCCGGATCTGCCCGACGAAACTCGGCTGCAAGCGAGGTTGGACGAGCTGCGCGAGGAAATGGCGCGTGAAGAAAATATCGGTAAAGCGCTTGAGCAAGCTGTGTTGAATGAAGCTCTATTGAAAAAATTTAGTGGCGATCGCGACAAGCTAGTTGACGGGAAACCTTGTTTTCTTTGCGGTTCTTTACAGCATCCTTATGTATCAAAGCCACCGCTATTGACCAATTCGAAAAAAGCTTTGGTCGACCAGCGCGGCAAAATGCAGGCGTTAAAAACGGCTATCAATACTGTTTCCGGCCAGTTGGCTGTCGCGCAAAAGCAAGGTTCGCAATTGTCCGCCAGGCAGCAGCGTTTGCAGCAAATGCGTTCGCAATGGCTGGTTTTAAGCAATCGATTGAACGTGGCCAGCGCGGAATTGAATATAGACAACCTGTCTTTACAAAAGCATTTGTTAGCGGAAGAAGCGCAGGAATTGGAGAAAATTAAAAATTTAGTCAATGAACACGCGCAATTGCAGCGCAATGTGGCTAAATGGTTGGCAGAAGTCGACACGAAACAAGCTTCTTTGGATAAGCTTACGGCATCGGTTTCCCAACTAGAGGCTACATGGAATAATCGTCCGCCCGAGCATATAGAGTCTGAGCAACGTTTTACGAATCGTAAGGCTGAAGAAAAAGCACTGATAGATACGCTTGAAAAGCAATTGGCTGGGCTAAGCGAAAAACTGCCGGCGAGGGGCAAAGAAAACGTATTATTTGATCGGCTGAACAGTCGGCGGCAGGACTACCAGATCAGAGAGTTGCGGCAGAAAGGCTTGAAGGAAGACATTGCAAGTTTGCAGGAACGTCTGCAAGCCGGCGAAGCAAAAATCATCCGGTATCAACAACAGATGGCGGACAATTTGAGCGCTTTGCAAGGTCAAGAAGCGATGGCTTTACACATCGCAGTCATCGAGAAGCAAAAATTGATTGCCGAACTGGAGCGGCAATTATCCACCTTGCAGCTTGAGCTGGATGCGATGTTGAGAGTGTTGGCAAATAAAATCGCAGGTGGAAATTTCAGCGATGTGGACAGTTTGCGGGCGGCGTTAAGTTTGTTTGATAGCCGGTTGGATATCGAGAAAAGTTTGGAACAGGCGCGTTTTCAGCTAGTAGGCATTAACGAGGAACTTGTCAAAGTTACTGCGGATTTGCAGCAGATGTCAGGCGGCGTTTCAAGTGCTCTCAGCGAAGACGATCTTTTAGCGGTGCAACGGCAACTGGCCCAAAAAATCGACATTGCCGAGCATGAGGTCGCCAGTTTGGAAAGTAAGCTCGATAAACAACAGGCTTATCGCGAAAAATACCAAAATTTGCAGGTTCAGTTGAAAGAAAAGCTAATGTTACATGAACAAGCCGATGCGGAAGTGAAATTGATCGGCGATGAGCAGGGCGGGTTTCGGCGACGTATTCAGCAGTTGTTGGTAGATAAGTTGTTGTCGCAAACCAATCAGATACTGGAAAAGCTCAGCGGCCGTTATTATGTGCGCAACGTGGCCAGTGATCACGGCTTGGGGTTGGAGATAGAAGATACTAGGCAGAAAAACCAGCGGCGACTGCCCAAGACACTGTCGGGTGGCGAGAGCTTCGTAGTGAGTCTGGCCCTGGCCCTGGCTTTGGCGGAGATTGCCAATAATGGTAAGGCTATCGATTCGTTGTTCTTGGATGAGGGCTTTGGCAATTTGGATGCGGAAGCGCTTTATTTAGCGATGAGTGTGCTGGAAGGTTTAAAAACGCAAGGTAAAACCGTTGGTGTGATTTCTCATGTCGAAGCAGTAAAGAAGCGCATTAAAACGCAGATCGAATTAGTGAAAAAAGCCAATGGCTTGAGTGAATTGAAAATGGTTGCTTGATATATGGTGGCGTCCGGCGCGATGCTGAAGCCACCAGTGATATAGGTCTAGTTATTCGGGCGGAAAGCTCTGCCGTAAGTGGTTTCCGCGTTGAAATTGTCCCAAACGTACAGGGGATGCACGATAGGTTGCGTGGGGATAGGGGCTGAAACTAAATCCAGCACACCTACGCCGATTCTCCCGCCCATATTCAACAACCCTTTGAATGTACCGCCGATAAAACCGTAAATTACATTGCTTTGATTGTTGACGAGAATTATGTTCTTTGGAATTTCCAGCGATGACGTTGTGATATTGGCTAAACCGTTAACTAATTTTCGTCCGAAGGTTTCGCCATAGCTTTCGGTTTCATCCGCCTGAATTGATAAACTTGTAAAGACGAAAGTAGCCGTCAACACAGCGGCTAAGGTGCGGGTATTTCGTTTCATGACTGATCCTGTAGTTTAGAACGGATGTTGGCATCGGTTGGCTGAGCCGGTTAACCGGCTCGGCTTCGCGTTTCACTCGAAAGTATAGCAGACGGCCGCTTGTTTACTTTTTCAGTGCCTTGGCGAACGCATTGCTCATGCTGTTCTGCAATACGGGCTGCGGTTTTGGTTTGTGTGTCGTTTTAGGCGATTTGTCTTTTGGCATAATGTCTGCGGTATCGACATTTTTCTTCATGCTAAGCGATATGCGTTGGCGCGATACATCTACTTCCAGTATTCGTACTTTCACCATATCGCCGGCTTTTACTACGCTACGTGGATCCTTAACAAAATCGTCCGCGAGATGCGAGATATGCACTAAGCCGTCCTGATGGACGCCGATGTCCACAAAAGCCCCGAAATTGGCAACGTTGGTCACTACGCCATCGAGTGTCATGCCTGGTTCAAGGTCCGTTATTTTTTCTATACCGTCCTTAAATTGTACGCTTTTGAATTCAGGGCGTGGATCGCGGCCTGGTTTTTCCAGCTCTTGCAAAATATCGGTGACGGTGGGTAAGCCGAAGTTCGAGTTGGCATAATTCGCCGGATTCAGGCCGCGCAAAAATTGGCTTTGTCCAATCAGATCGCGGATCGATTTGCCGGTGTCGTCGAGAATTGCGTTGACGACCGGATAAGCTTCCGGATGCACGGCAGATGCATCCAGCGGGTTATCGCCATTCATGATTTTTAAAAAGCCGGCAGCTTGTTCGAAAGCCTTGTCGCCTAAGCGCGGTACTTTTTTCAATTGGTTGCGGTTGGCGAACGGGCCGTTAGCGTCGCGAAAAGCCACGATGTTTTCGCTGATGCTGCCGCTAAGGCCGGAGACCTGTTTCAGCAAGGCCACCGAAGCTGTATTGACATCAACGCCCACCGCATTTACGCAGTCTTCCACGACGGTATCGAGCATGCGAGCCAGTTGTACTTGGTTGACGTCATGTTGGTATTGGCCAACGCCTATCGATTTAGGGTCAATTTTTACCAGTTCCGCCAGTGGGTCTTGCAGCCTGCGGGCTATCGATACCGCGCCGCGCAAGGATACATCGAGTTCCGGAAATTCCTTGGCTGCCAGTTCGGATGCCGAATATACCGAGGCGCCGGCCTCGGAAACCGTAATTTTTTGGAAATAGAGTTCTTTATGTGTTCTCATCAAATCGGCAACCAACTGATCGGTTTCCCGGGATGCGGTACCGTTGCCGATGCTGACAAGCTGTACTTGATGCTGTTTAATTAATCTCTCCAGAACTGCAATGGATTGATCCCACTGATTTTTCGGTTGATGCGGATAAATGGTTTCCGTGGCTAGCAATTTGCCGGTAGCGTCTACGACCGCAACTTTGACACCGGTGCGTATGCCTGGATCCAGGCCCATTGTTGCTTTTGGCCCCGCCGGCGCGGCGAGTAACAGATCGCGTAGGTTACTGGCGAATACCCGGATGGCCTCTTGCTCAGCCGCTTCACGCAGTCGTTGTTTTAAATCCATGTCGATACGGGTAAAGAGCTTGATTTTCCAGGCAAAGCGTGCGGTTTCGGCTAGCCAGGCGTCAGTGGGTTTGCTTGTGTCCGTAACTCGTAGGCGTTGGCAGACAAATTGTGCGCAGAGTTGGTGTTCTTCATGTTCCAATTCGGCCGGTTTTAAGGTTAAAGACAGCAAGTCCTCGTTGCGGCCACGGAACAATGCCAGTGCCCGATGTGACGGTATTTTATTGATTGCCTCGCTGTAATCGAAATAATCTTTGAATTTTGCAGCTTCAGCTTCTTTGCCGGTGATCAGGTTAGCGTGCAGGATGCCTTTGTTCCAAATCCGCTCGCGTAATTCGCTCAATAATTCGGCGTCTTCGGAGATGTTTTCCATAATGATCTGCCGTGCTCCATCCAACGCGGCAGTCACGTCGTTCACGCCTTTATCTGCATCGATGTAGGCGGCGGCGGTTTGTTCCGGAATCAGGTTGCGATTTTCGAGTAAGCCATCGGCTAACGGTTCCAGGCCGGCTTCGCGAGCGATTTGCGCTTTAGTGCGGCGTTTGGGTTTGTAAGGGAGATATAAGTCTTCCAGTAGGGTTTTGGTATCAGCGTCGAGTATCGTCCGTTCCAGCTCGGGTGTGAGTTTTCCTTGCGAGCGTATGGTGTCGAGTATTGACTCGCGGCGACTATTGAGTTCTCGCAGATAAATCAATCTTTCTTCTAGGTTACGCAACTGAGTGTCGTCTAGTCCGCCGGTTACCTCTTTTCTATAACGAGCAATAAATGGTACCGTGGCCCCTTCGTCAAGGAGGGTGGCCGCAGCGGCGACCTGTTGAGGCTTAACAGAAAGTTCTTCGGCAATGCGTTGGATAACGTCCATCAGAGTGTAAAGTAGAATTTGGAAAACTCTCTATTCTACAGCAGGGTTGGGTGTTGAAAAAGCGATGCACTTGTTACGTGGGGGAGAAGCCTACGGGCATAAAAAAGGCGTCAGCCGGTAATCCGGCTGACGCCTAAATTGCAAAGCAAATTATTTCGCTTGGCTTAACACATCATTATTAAAATCTTTGTGTTTTGCTAAAACTTGCGCTTCAGCTTGAGCAGAAGTTTCGCCGCCGTATTTAAGATGTTTGGTTTCATCCGCTTTTAGCAGAACTACGCCGCCAATCGCAATTGCAGTAACAATAGCAACTACAGTAAAGGTATTGTCTTTTTCTTGTTCAGCCATTTCTATAATCCTCATCTTGTTGTTGTAATAATTAGCCCTAAAAAGGGGCAACTCGAGTTGTATGTCGAATTTAGTATTATTGTTAGTCGACGGGGTATTTTTTACACGTAAAAATGTTTTGTGTCAAAACAATATTTTTAGCTAAGGGCTTTTTGCTGTCGTGTTTTTGTTAAAGTCATTATTTTTCAAAATGTTATGTGTGTATTATGTAAAAACTACCTTTGTCAAAAGCTACGTCTATCAATGCTTCTGGGTTCGCTAGGGCGGTTACGTGCTGGGAAATCCGATTGTAGGGAAGCGGGTTGGTTCAGCCTTCTAGAAGCCTGTTTAGTGGGGACAATGCGGTTTTCTGGCGATAAATTAAGTTTCGAAGCATTGGGACGTGCGCGTATGCTTTGCTACAAACGAGCTTGAGGTGACTGAATTGTCCGCTTTTTTGCGGTTTACCTAGCATCACTTTGTTCTGTAGGTTTCAAAAGGGACTGATGATTTTCTATTTTGCCTGACTTGGTTTGAACCGATGTAGCAAATTTTTTCTTTTTATCAGGATTGGAGATTGTCTGAATCTAAGCTGAATGTCCGATCTTCTCGGGCTTTCAGAGGGGAATTAGCTGTCAATAAATAATTGTTGACAAAATATGTATCTTGTAGGCTAACGAAAAAAGCTTGTCAAAGCGTTTTTATTCGGATAACCTCAAACCTCCTGTCAATACTCAACGAAAGGAGGGTAGGATGCGAAAAACGAAATTGACGGCAATTATATTGCTTTCAGCCAGTCTAGCGTCTTTTAGCTCTGTAAGTTTAGCGAAAACAGAAAGGAACGGTTTTCTTTCCCTTGAACAAAGCGGCGTCGCGTCCTATTACAGCGACAAAATGCATGGTCAGCGGACAGCAAACGGTGAATTTTATGATAAAAACGCATTGACTGCGGCTCACGCGAGTTTGCCGTTTGGTTCTTTAGTGCGTGTCGTTAACCTGAATAATAATCGTAGTGTCGAGTTGCGGATAAATAGCCGCGCTCACAAAGCCAATAAGCGCTTGCTTGATGTGTCCAAACGGGCTGCCAGCGAACTTGGTTTCATACAAGCTGGCCTAGCCAAGGTCAAAATTGAAGTTCTACGGGTAGGTGACGCCTAGGTGTGACCCTGCTCTGGTGGTGTATCCGTTTTTTTAACGGATACACCACACTCCCAAGTATTAATGAGCTTTATGTATTACTCAATAGCTTGGTCTTTAATCGCCTTAAAGCCGATATCCGTCCGATAATAAATATCCTGCCAATCGATTTGGCGGCATAGTTCGTAGGCTTTTTCCTGGGCTTGAGCGATGCTGTCGCCTAACGCACATGCGCATAACACTCGGCCACCAGCTGTCACGACGTTATCGCCGACTTGTTTGGTGCCGGCATGAAACACTTTGTAATCGCCGCTGGTATTGCTTGGCAAGCCGTTGATTGGACGACCTTTAGCATAGTCGTCAGGATAGCCGCCGGCTGCCAAAACTACGCCCAAGGACGAGCGTTCGTCCCAATCGGTAGTGATCTGATTTAGCTTTTTGTCCAATGCTGCCAAACATAACTCAACTAAATCGCTTTTTAAGCGCATCATGATGGGTTGGGTTTCGGGGTCGCCGAAGCGGCAGTTGTATTCCAATACTTTGATACTACCGTTTTTACCTATCATTAGGCCGGCATATAGAAAGCCGGTATATTCGTTGCCGTCGGCACGCATGCCCTGCAGGGTTGGTTGGATCACTTCAGCCATGACTCGTTGATGTATTTCCGGCGTTACGACCGGTGCTGGAGAATAGGCTCCCATACCGCCGGTATTGGGGCCTTGATCTCCATTGTCGCGGGCTTTATGGTCTTGCGACGTGGCCATGGGCAGCGCATGCAAGCCATCGGCGATAACGATGAAGCTGGCTTCTTCACCATCTAAAAACTCTTCTACGACCACTCGATGTCCGGCGCTCCCGAAGCTGTTTCCGGACAGCATGTCTTCTACTGCATCGATAGCCTGTTGTTCGGTTTGGGCGACGACTACGCCTTTACCGGCTGCCAGGCCGTCGGCCTTGACGACGATAGGTGCGCCATTTTTCCGAATATAAGCGATAGCTGGCTCAGTCTCGGTAAAGCTTTCGTATGCAGCGGTGGGTATGCCGTGGCGGATCATAAAATCCTTGCAGAACGATTTGGAGCCTTCCAGTTGGGCAGCTTGCGCGGTTGGGCCGAAGCATTTCAGGCCGGACGCGGAAAATCGGTCGACTATACCCCTAACCAGGGGTACCTCCGGCCCAATGATGGTCAAAGCTATATCTCTAACCTGGGCAAAGCTGAGTAAGCCGTCGATGTCATCGGCTTGAATGTCTACGTTGTCGATACCGGGTTCTAATGCGGTGCCGGCGTTGCCGGGGGCCACGTATACGTTTTTGGCGCTTGCGGATTGTCTAATTTTCCAGGCTAAGGCGTGTTCTCGGCCGCCACTTCCCACAATTAATATATTCATCTTCTAAATCCGGTATCAATGTCTGAAATGGCGCATGCCGGTCAAAACCATGGCGATATTATGCTCGTCGGCTGCGGCAACGACTTCCGCGTCTCGCATCGAGCCCCCAGGATGAATCACTGCGGTTATGCCGGCCGCCGCAGCGGCATCAATGCCGTCACGGAATGGAAAGAATGCATCGGAGGCCATTACCGAACCCGGTACCGCTAAACCTTCATCGGCAGCCTTAATGCCGGCGATTTTTGCCGAATAAACCCGGCTCATCTGTCCGGCGCCTATGCCGACGGTTTGGCCGTTTTTGCCGTAGACGATGGCGTTGGATTTCACGAATTTGGCGACTTTCCAAACGAACAATAGGTCTGCCAATTCTTGTTCGGTTGGAGCGCGCTTGCTGACCACTGTCAGATCGCTGGCAGAAATATTGCCGGTGTCTTTATCCTGTACCAATAAGCCGCCGGCGACGCGTTTAAAATCCAGGGCAGACGTTTGGTTATCGGACCAGTGGCCAGTCTCCAGCACTCGGACGTTCTGTTTCTTCGCCAATGCCGCTTGCGCACCTGCTGATATTGCCGGTGCGATGATCACTTCCACGAATTGGCGTCCCGTAATTTCTGCGGCGGTTTGTTCGTCAAGTTCTCGGTTGAAAGCGATGATGCCGCCAAATGCCGAAGTCGGATCGGTAGCATAAGCCAAATTATAAGCGTCGAATATATCGCCACTAACCGCTACGCCACACGGGTTGGCGTGCTTCACAATCACGCAGGCGGGCTGGTCGCTAAATGCTTTGACACATTCCAAGGCGGCGTCGGCATCGGCGATGTTGTTATAAGACAATTCCTTGCCTTGCAATTGTTTAGCGGCGGCGATGCTGCCGGCCGGCGGAGTTTTCTCGCCGTAAAACGCCGCGTGTTGATGTGGATTTTCACCGTAACGCATGCTTTGCAGGCGGTGGAATTGTAGGTTCAAAGTTTCCGGGAACTTGTCGGCGTCGACAACTTTACTGAGGTATGCCGCGATCATCGTATCGTAACGGGCGGTATGCTCGAAGCTTTTTAGCGCTAATTTGAACCGGGTGCCGTGACTGAGCGAGGTGGAATTGTCCTTTAATTCAGCCAGAATTGTCGGGTAGTCGGTCGGATCCACCACTATCGCCACATCGGCATGGTTTTTCGCCGCACCGCGGATCATGCTCGGGCCGCCGATATCGATATTTTCTATCGCGGTTTCCAGGTCGCAATCGGGCTTTGCGACGGTTTGCTCGAACGGATACAAATTGACCAATACCATATCAATCGGTTTGATACCGCTTTCCGCCATCACGGCATCGTCTATGCCGCGTCGTCCGAGGATGCCGCCATGAACTTTGGGGTGCAGGGTTTTCACCCGGCCATCCATCATTTCGGGGAAACCCGTGTAGTCGGAGACCTCGGTAACGGCAATCTGGTGCTCGGATAATAATTTAGCGGTGCCGCCAGTCGATAGTAGCTCGACGCCCAAGCGGTCCAGTTCTCGGCAAAACTCCAGAACACCGGTTTTGTCGGAAACGCTGACCAGAGCGCGGGTCACTTTTTTATTTATGCCCAAAGGGGTATTCATGCAAACCTCAGGAAAGGGTAAAGAGAAGGGCTGGAAATTAACCTATGCCGTAATTTTCGAGTTTTTTGCGCAAGGTGCTGCGGCTGAGGCCAAGGATGATCGCGGCCTTGCTTTGATTGTAGTCGCAGTGTTTTAGCGTGGTTTCCAATAAGGGTCTTTCCACTTCAGCTAAAACCAAATGATATAAGCCGGAGGAGTCGTGGCCGTTCAGGTGGGCGAAATAATCTTCGACACAATGACGGACATGGTCGGCCAGCGTTTGCTCGCTGTCTGTAACTTTGTGTGTAAGGTGTTTTCCCATCTAGGCGGCTCGTGGTGTCATCAAATTGAAAGAGTCATTGACTAGCGCGAGTTGCCGCGCAGCTTGTTGGGCTAGATTAATTGCAGTCTTTTGTTCAGCAGGTAGTGTGCCGAGATGGTCGAAATACCAGCCGATGTGCTTGCGGGCGATTCTAACACCACAGTCGTGTCCATAAAAACTGTATAAATTTTCCAGATGCCGGTTAATGACGGTTTTGATCTCGGTCAAGGAAAGCGGGGAATATTCGGTGTTATTAAGATTAGCGTTTAGGTCGCTAAATATCCAAGGCTTGCCTTGCGCCCCTCTGCCTATCATTACTGCATCGGCACCTGTGTAGTTCAGGACTTGTCTGGCTTTAGCCGCATTGTCGATGTCGCCGTTGGCGATAATCGGAATGCTGACACTTTGTTTAACGGCCTTGATAGTATCGTATTCGGCACTTCCGGTGAATTTGCAGGCGCGGCTACGGCCATGAATGGTTAGTGCCTGAATGCCGCAACGCTCGGCGATTTTAGCGATATTGACCGCGTTACGGTTAGCCAAATCCCAGCCGGTACGGATTTTTAAGGTTACCGGAAGGTTTACGGCACTGATAACAGCATCCAAAATTCGCGATACCAGATCCTCGTCTCTCAATAGCGCGGAACCCGCCGCAACTGCGCATACTTTTTTCGCGGGGCAGCCCATATTGATGTCGATAATATGGGCGCCTCGATCCTGATTCAATTTGGCGGCCTCGGCCATTTGTGTAGGGTCCGTGCCTAAAATTTGTACCGAACGCAGGTTATTGCTAGTGCTGTAATCCAATTTTTTTAAGGTTTTTGGGTGGTGCTGTAAGCTGCGATTCGAAATTACCATTTCGGAGACAGTGAGGCCCGCTCCAAATTCGCTGCAGATTTCCCGAAACGGTGCGTCGGTAATGCCAGCCATTGGGGCCAGCAATACATTGTTAGGAAGTTGGTAAGGGCCAATTCGCATGAAAAGCCGGGCTCGTCGAAAAAGGCCGCAAATGATACCCGAAAATGTCGCGAATAACGATGGCAAGAATAGCTTGTCGAAACGCACGATTGCTGTGCCGAGAAGATTGCATCGTTTGCCGCGAATGCAGTAGTCTTGGAATGACAATTATGGAGTGGAATATGATGGAAAAACACAGCACAAATACTGTCTGGCATCATGCTACGGTAAATCGTAGTCGGCGGGAGGTTATGAATGGTCACAAATCGGCTGTTTTATGGTTTACCGGTTTGTCCGGGGCCGGTAAATCGACGCTTGCCCACGCCGTGGAGGAGCGATTGTATCACTTGGGTTGCCGGACATTTGTGCTGGACGGCGATAACGTCCGCCAAGGCTTGTGCGGAGATTTGGGATTTAGCGATCAAGATCGACAGGAAAATATCCGCAGAATCGCCGAAGTGGCAAAGTTGATGTTGGAGTCCGGGCTAATCACGTTGACGGCGTTTATTTCCCCGTTTCGCGCCGAACGGCAATATGCGCGGAATTTAGTACCCCATGGTGATTTTATCGAAATTTACTGTAATTGCGATTTGGCAATCTGCGAACAGCGCGATGTAAAGGGGCTTTACAGAAAAGCGCGACAAGGTGACATCCCATTATTCACCGGTATCTCTTCTCCTTATGAGGTGCCCGAAAAGCCGGATTTATATATAGATACTGGGATCAGCGATTTGGGCGAGTGTGTAGAGCGGGTGCTGAGCGTACTTGAACTTCGTGGCGTTATAAACATGCCTGCTTAAGGAAATATCGTGAATATAGATGTGTTTAATGGTGATGCGGATGGCATTTGTGCGTTGTTGCAACTGCGGCTTGCATTTCCTGTTGAATCGACTCTCATTACCGGGGTTAAGCGTGATATCGAATTGTTGACTCGGGTTTCTGCGCAACCTGATGATCAAGTAGTGGTGCTGGATGTGTCGCTAGATAAAAATCGTTCGGCGTTATCCGAATTGCTGAATCAGGGTGTCAGAGTTTTTTACATGGATCATCATTATGCGGGCGAAATTCCCGTTCATCCGGGCCTGACAACGCACATAAACACCGAAGCGAATATTTGTACAAGCTTATTGATGAATGCTCATCTGGGGCAACGCTTTACAGCGTGGGCTGTGGCGGGGGCGTTCGGCGATAATTTGGATGATGCCGCGTTGTTGGTGTCACAATCAAGTAACTTGACGGCCCGGGAATTGCTTAAGGTAAAGCAATTGGGAATCTGTATCAATTACAACGCTTACGGTAGCTGTGTCGACGATTTGTATTTTTCGCCTGATGCGCTTTACAGACAAATGGCGGGCTATGCTTCCCCGCTTGATTTTATAGCCGACAAGGCCGAGATTTATCGGCAATTATTGGATGGGTATGCCGGAGATATGAACCTTGCGGAAAAAGTTAATGCTGAATATCAGACCGATACAACGGCTGTGTTTATTTTGCCGGATGAAAAATGGGCGCGGCGAGTAAGCGGGGTTTGGGGGAACGAATTGTGTAATCGATATCCGGACAGGGCTCACGCTATCATAAGTAACAATCAACAAGGCGGTTATCAAGTTAGCGTGCGAGCGCCGTTGAGTAAAAAGATCGGTGCAGATGGATTATGCGCAACATTTTTCGGTGGAGGTAGAAAGGCGGCAGCCGGTGTTAATCATCTTCCATATGAACAATTAAACAATTTTGTAGCGGCGTTTCAAGCTCAATATCCATGATCTAGTTTTTTGTGAAAAATCGCTTACTAATTGCTTGCATTGTCTATACGATTTTTGTCATTTATGGCAGCTTGGTGCCGTGGCAATTTAATAGCTTGTCACCAAATGAGGCTTGGTATCGTTTTCAAAACATTGAATATTTTGAACTAGGGATTGCTTCAAGGGCGGATTGGGTAGCAAATATCCTGCTCTTTATACCCCTCGCTTTTCTCTGGCTGTGTAGGCTTTCGCTCCAGCAAAAATTAATTGGAAAGCTCGTCGCATCGGCTGCTGTATTGATAGCCTGTTTTTTGCTTTGCTCCGTTATAGAGTTTACCCAATTATATTTTCCGCCTAGAACAGTGTCGCTAAACGACATCGTCGCGGAAAGCTTGGGTGCGGTGCTTGGTGTCTTTTCTTGGTGGATTCTAGGTAAGAAATTTATTGAATGGTTAGAGAATTGGCAAATAAATAAAACAGATACAATTCCCTATTTGCAAGTCTATTTAGGCTGCATGTTTTTTTATAATGTATTGCCTTTAGACTTAACCTTAAGCCCGGTCGAGTTTTATCATAAGTGGCGCGAGGGGCGGGTCATTCTGGTACCTTTTTCCGGTATAACAGGCGATATTTTCAGAGATATTTACGATTGCCTTTCCGATATTGCATTATGGATTCCTGTGCCTTGGTTATGGCATAAGCTTGGAAATTTTAGTAAGCGGGATTTGTTAAAAAGGGTTTTGGTTTCAGCGGCATTAATTGAGTTTTTTCAGTTATTTGTGTATAGCCGGGTTACAGATATTACCGATATATTGTTAGCGTGGATCGGCGGGCTTATAGGTGTAAGTTTAATTGGCATTAGTTTTAAGGATAATGTGCAGGATGGCGGAAATGCCGGCCTGAAAAGTCCTGGAAAGCACTATTTTTTATATGTTTGCTTAGGATATTTGTTATGGGCTTTAGTTGTAGTATTGGTTTTTTGGTATCCTTACGATTTTAAATTTAGTTACGCTAACTTCTTGACTTGGAGTGATAGGTTTCTCAGGTTGCCATTTTATGCCTATTATTACGGTACTGAGTTTAGAGCGATTACAGAGGTTTTTCATAAGGTGTTATTCTTTATTCCTTTTGGCGTGATTTTAAGTGGAGCCGTTCAGTCTGTTGCTAATAAAGTTCCAGCTATTTTTTTTGTTGTGCTAGGGACAGGTGTTACATCGTTAGGCATCGAGTTTGGGCAGCTATTTTTACCAAATAAAAACCCCGATAGTACAGATGTTATTTTAGAGATTTTAGGTGGATTTCTGGGGTTTGTTTTGGCTAAGCAATTAATGCATCATGAAGCGTCTATTTGGAAGGGTAAGGATAGTCAGAAAAACTATTCTGCGTCAGTGTCGCCAAGCCCGAAAGAAAATTTAAATCGGGATCCTATTTTTATAAGTAGCATTAAAAGTAAATCGCGAGGTGTTCGAAATATTGAGTTGCTGTTAGCAAGCGGATCTGTGGCTGCGGTCTTTGGAGTTCTAATATTTTTAAGTATTTCTACTGAGGTTCCTTACAATGTGAGAGAGCTTTTCTCGGAAAATTTCCCAATTATCAGTGCGTTGGGTGTGGCCCTGTTAATGTATTGGTGTTTTTCTTATCCGTTATACTCCTTAATAAATGAGGCAAAAAAAAATAAATTAGACGGGTTATTTTACGTCAGATTCGTTGCAATACAGTCTTTGGGAGCTTGGTTATTAGTCAGATCAGTTATACCTATGGAAAGCATACACGATATACTGGGATCGCCAATTTTAAGTATTCCCGCTGAGGTAGAGTTAATTTTTCGGTTTTTTGCGTTGTTCAGTATATTTTCATTGATGATCCTAGGTGCCGCTCACGCTGCACTTTTTTGGATTGTCTCTAGTAGGGAGTTTTTTCGGCTTTTCTTGTTAGGTTTTTTTTGGGCGACTCTATTGTTGTCGATCGATTATTGGATTGTTGTGGTAGAGGCGGCGACCGATAACTTAACGGAATTAATGGCTAACAACGGTTATTCATTTCTAGTTTTAAGTATCTGCATATATTTTTTCCTGGTTGGATGGCTTGGTTCATCCATTTCATTGCATACAGTTTTTAGTAATTTTCGTAGGCTAATTATTGTAAGTCTTTTGTTTGTATTATCTTTTCCTTTTGGTTATCAATTATTAAATTGGGGGACTGAGCAATTTATCATAAAGTATGACTCCGTGTTTTCAGCGATGCAATTTTTATTAAGTCGGGACAGAAGTCATTTGGTTTCCGGCGAGACTTTAAGGCAGCGGTTTTTTATCATGCACGCCGGATTTGTTATCATGGTTTATATCGCTCAAGTGCCGGTGGCTATAATTTTTACTGGTTTTTCGAGGGCGAAAAGGATTGTCTGATTAAGATGTTGATGGTTTTTGACGCGGCGTGGCATGCACTTATTCTCGGAGTTTATTAGTTTGCAGATTGTCGGTTCTATATTTATTTTTTTGATAAGCTTATTCGCGAGGAATGTGGTTGCGGCAGATATTGGCGTCTGGAACCATGTTGCGGCCGCTGGAGCTAAAATTGGGTTAGAAAAACAGCCAGTTGTTCTTGAAAAGGGGGTGGAAGTTGATGCAGCTATAGATGGAAAAAAAAATAGTGCTGTTAAAAGTCAAGATTTAAGTGGTGAAGGTTCCGGGGAAAATAGCGCTCTGAACGGTTTGTCTGTTAAGGGAGGGGGTATTTCAAAACCTATCTTTGAGGAGCAGGAGGGGATAAGTAAGGAGTTAAATTCAAAACTAGATAATAAGAGTTTCTACCCTGTAAAAAAGAATCAGGATTTGAAGAAATATAATTTTCAAGATGATTTTTTTTCATATAAAAATATGCTCTATGAGGTTCAAATTGGCTTAGGTGATGAAATTTACGATAAATTAGTTTGGACTTACTATGGCATTAAGGATATAGATGATCTGATCTACTCTAGAATGGCCGAATATAATTTTAATGGAAGCGATTTTGTTGGAAAGTTCAGGCAATTTGTCGGGCTGGACAGTCAAATGAGTGCTATGATTGTTTTAGGGGGGCGTTCATATGATGCCGCTAATATGAGTCAGTTTGAAAATTTCTCAAATAAAACAAATCACAAGGATGGCGGAGGTAAAGTGGTGTTGGATTTTTCTTATGAGAATATTTCTCATGCTGATGCTATTGAAATCAGTCGAATTTATGCCATCTTTAAATACTTGACAATCAAAAATTTCATATATTTTTTGTTAGGCGTCATGGGTATTAGCGTGCTTCGTCGAGTATTTAGATTTTTTATAAAGCAGGATTTAAGCTAAGGAAGCTCTGATTAATAACCAGGCAGCGATATAATTCAGCATCAACGCCAGTTTCGAGATGCCAGCCATGGTTCAGGCTATGTAAAAACGATGAATCGTTGAAATATCCATTGGATATCGAGCAATTTTATTGAGCTAAGGCCGCTTTGAGCGACTAGCGCTGATGAAGGGTGAAGGGTGTTTCTGGTTTATTAATTTGGTTTAGCCAAATTGATGTTAATAGCCATCGGTAAGAGGTTAAATTAAGAGTAATAACTGGCTGTCAAGCTACCATTGCTTCCATCAGGGGGTAATCCCCCTGAAAAAAGCAGCGTTTAAAAGTGGAATTTTCTCGTAACAGACGGAGTAAGTTTTACATGAAGACCTCACGATTTAGTGATAGTCAGATTCTGGCGATTTTGAAGCAGGCTGAAGCCGGCACGCCAGTGCCTGAGCTTTGCCGGGAACACGGCGTTAGCTCTGCCACGTTTTACAAATGGCGCTCCAAATATGGCGGCATGGATGCGTCCTAGATGGCGCGCCTGAAAGAACTGGAAGACGAAAACCGGTGACTGAAGAAAATGTATGCCGAAGAGCGGCTAAAGGCCGAAATCATCAAGGAAGCCCTGGAAAAAAATGCCTAACGCCATCTTGCCGCCGCGAAATGGCGCAACTCATGATTCAGGCCAACCGGGCCAGTCTTCGGTTGGTGTGTTCGGCTTTAGGCATCAGCTCCAGCGGTTATCGCTATCAGTCAAAGCGCTCGACTGAAAACGCCGAGATTGCCGACTGGCTGCTGCGCCTGACCGATACCCATCGCGCCTGGGGATTTGGATATGCTACTTGTATTTGCGCAATGTGAAGGGCTTTCATTGGAACCACAAACGGGTCTATCGCATATATCGAGAGTTGGACTCAACCTGCGCATCAAGCCCAAGAAACGTTTGGTACGGGGAACCCCACACCCCTTGACCGTCCCGGATCGCATCAATGCCGTTTGGTCGATGGATTTCATGCATGATCAACTCACAGATGGCCGCGCGTTCCGTTTGCTCAACGTCATCGATGACTTTAATCGGGAAGGTTTAGGCATTGAAGTGGATTTCTCGTTACCGGCTCTGCGGGTCACCCGCACCTTGGATCGCATCATCGAGTGGCGTGGAAAACCTGACGCCATTCGCAGTGACAATGGACTGGAATATATCAGCGAAACGTTAAAAACGTGGGCTGAGCAACATGGTATTCGGATCGATTACATCCAACCAGGCAACCCGCAACAGAATGCCTACGTTGAACGCTACAACCGAACCGTGCGCTACGAATGGCTGGCTCAGCATCTGTTTGATTCCATCACACAGGTTCAAGATTTTGCTGAGCGCTGGTTATGGATCTGCAATCATGAACGGCCCAACATGGCCATCGGTGGTATCACTCCCAAACAAAAATTGGCAATTGCCGCTTAACCTCTACTTTTAGATTCTGCTGATAATGGGGGGATTACCAGGGCAGGTTCTCAGTAGATTCATCGCTCTTTTGAAGTTGTAGGCAAGTGCATGCAAACTCATCTCCGTACTGACGTGGTCCAGTGTCTCGATCAGAAAATGAGTTGATCCCATTCAGGCTTTTAGGGTGCCAAAGGGATGTTTCCACTGTTTGCTGTCGGATGCGCGTGCTGTCAGACGATTTGTTCTGACGTGTTTGCATCGCTTCGAGGAACTCTGTAATTGTCAACAAAAACCGGACACCAGTTCATGCGGTGTTTCTATAAAATTCCCGCTCGAATTTGATCAGGGTTTGGTAGTTCAATGTTGAGTGCGATCAACGCCCATTGTAAAAAGCCAAATAGTCGATCACGCTCAGTTTTGCCGCCTCTTGTGGGTTTTGAATTTTTCGTAGTTGAGCTGTTCATACTTCAAAGCTGTGGAAAAAGTGTTCCGTAGGCGAATTACCAACAATTGCCTTTTCGGCTCATGCACATGCCTCATGTGCATCACCGCCAGATGTTGCCGATATTCCCGGCTTGACCGCCACGATCCGAGTGATGCTGCAAACCAAGCGGCGGTTTGCGACGCCACTTGTGCCCGGTGGGTAGAAGGTCATTTGTAACGCCTTGGCACAGAGTGAGGTCCGCATATGGTCGCCAATTGCCATGCCCTCCAATTGGCGGGAGAACAGATCGATAACGACCCGCAACGTAAGCCAGCCCGCTGTAGGGGCCGGACATAGCTAATATCAGTTGTCCACACCTGATTCGGCTGAGAGACCTTGAATTGCTGACCCAGTTGATTGGGGGCTATGGCTTTACTTTGGTTGCTGTCCGTCGTCACTTTAATCGTTCCAGTGTACAGTACGTTCCGATCCGATATACCGAGCGTTTCGCCGAAACTATCGTTGGTTTGTATTAAGGGCAAGCTAACTCATAACCTAATGCCTCCGAGATTGTCGGGTGGTTTAATTGGTAACGATGCCATTGATTGGCGCCTCTGGAAGTGTTGCTACCGGTTGAAAATGTGTTCGTGAGACTGAGAAACACTCCTGAGTCGTCTTAACGTGATCTGGCAAATTGAAATGCAACTTTGAAAATGTTATCCCTTTGGTTTGGGCTTTCATTTTGTTAGTCATGTAAGGGCGGCAAGGTCCCGCAAATCATGTTGTCGGGAAATTTTACATTCCTGTGTTGAATCTAGTTTAACTAGAGGTTGATTTGTTCTAACTAATTGAAGTTAAATAAAAAAAAAATACTGGCAACCATATTGCATTAAAAGAAATGCGAATTTTTATTTTTAGTACAGGAGCATTATCATGAAAACCAAACAATTAGCCGCTATTATCGGCTCAATTTTAGCCGGTTCCCTTGTTGCTAGTTCAGCACAAGCGGTTCCGGTAGCATCTGCGGAGTCTGTTGTTACACTTCAAAATTTCAAAATTTCTTATGCCAGTACTGGCGTTCAAGTTGATAAGGGTGATTTCGATATATTGACCCCTTCAAGCACTGAAAAGGTGCAAGCTTCAGTCAACGCCACGTCCAATGCTCCTGCTCAGCTTGATGTTGGAGATGCTTCAAATTTGGCATCTAGTGCGTCCGTGGGTACAATAGTGCCTGCAAATATTTCAACTGAAATTCTTAATAATTCAGCAGCTACACCATCAATTTTTACGGTAACACCTCTCCCGATTATTGGCGGTAATTTTGCAGCGTCTGGATCCAATGAAGTTGGTTCCCCTATCACTGGCTTCCCTGCCGCCACAGCGAGCTCAGCTACGCTATATAACGCGTCTTATGCTTCCTTAGATGCTACAACAGGCACTGCAGGTACAAGTACGAATAGTGGTCTGACCGCGAAATTCAGCTTTTCAGGTATTGATGGCGCTCTGAACTTTACTTTTGATGTTGGTGCTTATATCGGTGCTTATTTGACATCTGGTGCTGGCGTTAACGCTAAATCTGCTTACACAATTACTTTCGCCCTAGAAGATTTGGCAGGTAATTCTCAAATTATTCTTGCTGGCGGCGGCACTGGAACATTTAGCTTGGGTAAAAACCTGTCGGATAGTACTCCAGGGGCTGGCACTGTGTTAGAAAATTCGATTGCTGGTTATAATCCTGTTACTGGTGCTTTGATTACTACTGCCTTAGGATTTCAAACTTTGGCCTTGGACCACCTCAAAACGTATAATTTGACTGCGACCATTACAACAGATGCGAACGTTAAACTGGAAACAGTTCCTGAGCCGCAAGTGCTTGCTTTGTTGGGTATTGGCTTGCTGGGCATGGGGTTGTCCTCACGTAAATTTCCAAACTCATCTAGCTTAGTTGCCTAAATTTAGATAAATCAGTACAGTAAAAGCCGCTTGCCAAGTGTTTTGGCAAGCGGCTTTTTTTTATTAAGAGCGTTATAGGCAAAAAGACCTGTGTCGGTTTTTTTGACAGCTTCGGCGATGACGTCTATTTTTCATATCCGTTTTAGTAGAATTTTTAGTAAGGACATTCCAATGAACATCGGCAAAATGAAATCTAGCCAGCTTGGTAACAAGGTACTTAGCATCGGAATGACAGGAACAATGTTGTTGATTGTATCCGGTTTTGTAGCCCCCTTGAGTTTTGCGGCTACTCAAAAAGCATTAGATCTTGATGGATCCACGATATTGAAAGATTTTTTAACGCCTCGGAAAGATGACGAATTTGATGCTTCCCAATTGTTCCGCGATCTCGGCGAAGGTGCGGTAGTAGAAAATAAGATCCGTTCACTAATCGATGAAGCTTTGATCGATATACGCAACGGTAAAAGGCAGGAGGGGCTTGCCAAACTGAAAGATGCTTGGGCAATGGATAAATCCTTGCCAGTGGCTGGCGTCATCATTGCCTCCACTTATTTGCAAGGAAAAGAATACAGCGCAGCTTTAGAGGTAGCTAAAGGACTCCAAAATCAATCTCCTGACTCTCCAGAAGGTTATACGTTGGCGGGAATTGCATATATAGGCATCGGCGATGAGAAGTTGGCATTAGTTTCCTTTGAAAAGGCTTTAGAAATACATCCAGGAGACCCGGAAGCCGGTAGAAATTTGGCCGCGCTCTACTTTAAACAGGGAAACGTTGAAAAGGCGAGAACTACCTTGAACAACGTTTTGACACAAAATCCTGATCATTTGCAAACGCTAAATACTTTGGCAGATTTGGAGTTTAAATCAAATAACCCACAAAAAGCGGTGTCGCTATTAGAGTCAGGTGTAGCAAAAAATCCCAATCAACTTGAGCCGCGGATTTTATTGGCGCAAATCTATTTGTCTATCAGGCAGCCTTCAAAAGCTATAGCTTTATTGGAAGAATCTCTTCAGCGGTTTCCAGAGCGACCGGAACTCATGCAGTTTGCAGGTGTTACGTTTTTACAGAACGGTTTTGCAGGAAAGGCTTTGCCCTTACTGCAGTCCACTGTCAAAGCATTGCCTAACGACTTAGCAGTACATTACAACTTAGCGTTAACTCTCGAACAACTTGGGCGTAAGCAGGATGCGTTAAATGAAATTGATAAAGCACTTAAGCTAGATCCTACTTACGAGTCGTCCAAATTTGTTCGTGCCAGGCTGATGGCTTCTAATGGTCAGTTCGATTCAGCAGAAAAATTGCTTAAGGAATTGAAAGACTCGGATCCTGATAGCGCTAACATTCCTGAACTGTTGGGTAAAATCGCGATGGCGAAAAACAAGCCTGAAGAAGCTATTGGGTACTTTAATGTTGCATTAAAGAAGCAAGGGGATAACCCCCTGCTAATTGTACAATTGGCAATGGCGCAAATAGCCATGCAGAAAATTGAAGCCGGTTATGAAACACTTCGCGAATGGATTGCAAAACACCCAAATGATATCTCAGTGCGCATGATTTTTGCCGATATGTTGCTCGATAAGCGCAATTTTGAAGATGCACAAAAATATTATGTTGAGGTATTGAAGTTACAACCCGATAGGCTGGATGCAAGCAATAATCTTGCTTGGCTACTAGCTGAAAAAGGTGAGTTGGATAAGGGACTTGAGCTTGCAGAAAAAAATCACCAGCTCGCTCCGAAGGACCCCTTAGTAACGGATACCTTAGCCGCTATCCTTTTAAAGAAAAATCAGGCAAAAAGGGCGACGGAACTGTTACGGGAGGCACTAACTGTTTCACCTGATAACGTAACTATCAAATACCATTTGGCGCAGTCATTAGTTAGCTTTAATAAAGAAGAAGCCAAGAATATCTTGAGAAACTTACTATCCAGCAAGCAGGTCTTTAAAGAACGTGAAGCTAGCAACGAATTGCTTAAAAAACTGGAATCTCAATAAGAGGCATGAGTCTACGTTAGTGTTTCAGGTTGTCTAAAACGGTTTCTTCAGCAGGTTTTCTGTTAATTACCCCACTGCCAAGTTTTCTTAGAGTTAGACCAAAATATAAGGGCTATACTTACCATAGTAAGGCTCTTTTATTGGAGAATATTTATGCCAAGTCCCACTGTCATTAAAGCTTTCTGTCGCGAATTATTAGTCAAACAAACAGCCTTACGTGAACAAGAGCCCGATTTGGTAATGGACGACCCTGAAAAGGTCGCTGCCTATACACGGGCTGGATGTGAAGACGGAGTGATGGCGCCCGTATACCTTTTTCACTGCGCACAAATTTGCGAAGTCATAAAGTCTGGTGATATCGTGCTCGATCTTGGTTGCGGCCCGGCGACTCAACTGGCGATGGTAGCGCGCCTAAATCCGAGAACTCAGTTTATCGGAATGGATTTATCTGAGGAGATGCTCAACAAAGCTCAAGCCCACATCAAGCAAAGAAACCTCACAAACGTCGAGTTTCGGCAAGGCGATATTACTGAATTATCTTCTCTAGCGGATGCTAGTATTGACGCAGTCATGAGTACCGTTGTCTTGCATCATTTGCCTGATCTTACGGCATTGGAAGGTACTTTTGCTGAGATAAAGCGTGTATTAAAGCCAGGCGGCGGTTTGTATTTGGTAGATTTTGGGCATTTAAAGTCTGAAAAGTCGATTAGGGATTTTGCTTATCAGTATGCGGATAGACAGGCTGAATTGTTTACACTGGATTATTTATATTCCTTGCGGGCTGCTTTTTGGCCGCAGGATTTTTTCAGCCTTTATCAAAAATATTTGGCCGGATGTGGCAATTTCTATAAAACGTTTGTTATGCCATATATGATGGTTGTTAAATCAGGTGTAAGACGTGAGATAGACCCAGATTTACTCGATCAATTGCAAGAACTGAAACGGGCAATGCCGGGCTATCATCAAACTGATTTGAAAGATCTTATGCTTTTTTTTCGACTAGGTGGACTGAAATCGCCTTATTTAAACTAAAAGTTCAAGGCATTTTCGCACCGTTTTCAATCTATGCTGGCATTCATCCGTTGTGTTCTGGTTGAAACGGAGCGGCCTTTTCCAATCCGGAAACCGACGATCAAAGTCTCGGTCTGATCTATCTCAAACAACTCGCTGATCGATTTTGCGGACTGTTCAACGATCTCCCGGTGTTTGTCTGATAATGCTTGCAAGGCGTTTTGCCTTGATCGATAAATTAACAGGGGTAATCCAATAATAGGCTGAAACGCTAGGCCTTGTTTGGTTGCCTCCAGCCATACGCGCTGCATTGCAGAGCCGGCATTCACAAAGCCGTGTTTATCTGCTCTGTTGGCTGTAATTTGTCCTAGCAATGAAGCTTTCCGGCAGTTATTCCAACATTTCAGGCCAATAATGTGTGATAAACCCAGATAGTTGGCAGCATTGACCAACCACCAGAAGCGCATCAAAGGGAAAAATAGCTTTTCAACGGCAATTAGACCTAAGGTGTCGACGGGCATGCCGTCATTTGTACTGGTGATTTGAGCAGTATTCCACCGTATTTTGTCGAAAAGAAAGCGATGTATGTCCCGGCGTTCAAAAACTATCCGATCATTAACCATTAGTACCTTGGCTAATTTTTTGATAGCCTCTGGTTTGTGCACAAAATATGCGTTGATGTCCGCAATGGATTTTACCGAGTTGGAAATGTTTTCGATATCTTCCCCCGATAACTCCTGTCGTTCGTAAGGAAATCTGTTGGTATAACGGTTAAAAATCGCTTCGTAAAGTGGATCGGGTTCGGGCGTTGTTTGAATAAATTTAATCCGTGCAACGTGATCAGTATTAGTTTGATTGGGAAATAATTCTACCTGAGCGTTAAATCCCAAAACCCGAGCTGCTATTTTTATATTTTCGATAACAGCGCCATGTGCTACATAAGATGCGACTTGCTCGTAGTTATAGTAAGAATCGTCTTTTTCCGGCAGGTTAAACAAGTCCAATTGCGTATATTCATTTGCTGTTTCAAATCGCCATGGTTGAGTGTTGTCTCCGGAGGGAGCTCTAACGCCTGCTTCTAAAATTTTTTGTAATATTTGCCTATCCATCACGTGTTCTCTGTTTTTGATTAATTCAGATCGGCTTTTGCCAGCCTTAGAAATTGGCGTCGAGCTAATGCGATTCCAAGACGCTGTATTAAATTACTGTTACCTCCTGGGCGCCAGGTTTTAACTAACGTATTACGGTAAGCATCAAAATGCAGTCCCCACGGCGCAGCCAGCACTTTGCCACGGTTGAGTAAAATTTTTAATGCTTGGGTGGCGGCAGCTCCCGCACATAATTCGCAAGCCATTGGTGTGGAGGGACCTTTATGGTTGATTAAATCTACGGCGCTCTGATCGACCAGATAACAGCGTTGTAACATGGCTGGAGATAAGCCCAACAAAAAATTCAAAATTTTATCGGTTTCGGATTTGCCTTCGAGCTGAAAATATTGCTCAAATGTCATTTTTCTGGGTAAAAAATTAAGCAGAGCAGTACCCATACCCAAAGGTGCTGCTGTTATCGCAGGAATGTGGTGTTCAGCACAATAAGCAAATACCTTCTCTCTAGCGTCGAATGCAAAAAAATCGAGGGCATCAACGTACAAATCCACATCTGTAAAAAACTCCGACAGATTGTCTGAAGTCACGCCATCCGGAAATTGCTTAATTTTCAGCTCTGGATTTATATCCTTTGCCATTTCTGCCATTACTGCGGTTTTAGGTTTATCAAGATGTGAAACCGTTGCTCCTACTTGCCGGTTAAAGTTAGGTAATTCGAATTTGTCGAAATCGGCAATATGGAATGCACCAATGCCAAGCCGTGTCAGCGTTATTAAATGACTGCCGCCGACGCCGCCCATACCAGCAATTGCTATCTTTTTGCCGCGCAATATTGTTTGCTCTTCAGTCGTTACCCAGCCGATATTGCGAGAAAACGCTTGTTGATAATTAAATAATGTCGTCACGGCAAACTCCTGATTCTGTTCTTGAGCCGGTTGTACTTTGTTCGGTGCTATATTGTCAACCGTCATCTATCAGTCCTGCCAATGAGTTTTGGATTTCGATTCTGGGAGTCTTCCAGATACTGGGGGGAATGCCGCTCTGGTCCAACAGGTCGTGGAAAAAACCGTTTTTGTCAAAATTGCCACCGAGCGTACAGATATTGATGTGATCCAGGTATTTATAGAATCTAATAGTGATTTGCGCGTGCCGGTGGGATTAGAAGTCAATGCCAAAACACAAGTAGATCAAAAGATTTGAGGCGGCAGGAGGAATGGTTAGGTTTTGTGTAGATATGTCTTGAGTGTAATGCCTAGTTGGCTATTACTAACCTTTGGTATGCTGTTTAAGTATTGCTTGGCAAGCGAATTGTCGAATACTTGTTGGTCGGCTAAGTAGTCGAGAAAAAAAGGGAATGTTTTAACTAATCGTGACATTCTGGCGCTCAGTAGCGGCGAAATCAAATGTATCAGGCCGTTAAATACTCCAACGGGTAGACTAACGCTGATTGGTAATGCAATATTGCCTTCTGCAAAAGTTATCCGGACCAGTTTTTGTAATTCGGTTAGCTTGATAGCTTGCTCGGGGCCAGAACATAAATGGAAAATTTTTCCGATGCTATCTTGCCGTTCCGAGCAGTATTTTATTGCGGCAGCAACATAGTCCACTGGCACTATATCTAACTTTGCGTTGCCGAGATGGGGCAATAAGCCAAATGTCCGCCGACCCGTCAGAAACTCGCAGATATGGTAAAAAATCTGGAAATGGATAATTTTTCCTGTTTTTGAATCACCCACTACCATGCTTGGTCTATGTATCGTAACGGGTAATTGGTGTCGGTCGATTTGTTCTCGTAAAAAATCCTCGGCTTCGGCTTTCGATTGTTCGTATGTATTGTGAAATTCCCTTGGCCGCGTAATCCAGGTTTCCGGTACCAATCCAGGCATCTTTCCGGCGACGCCGACAGTGCTGACAAATTCAACTTTTTGAAGTACGCCGGATTTCTGACAAGTAATAGCCAGATCGACGATATTTTTAGCTGCATCTATTGCGTGCCGCCTTGCCGTGTCTAGTGGTAGATTCATGCGTACGACGCCGGCGCAATGAATAATGTGCGTGCATTGTCCGGTAATTTTGGAATAGATGCCGTCCGGCAGGGCAAATCGATTTTGATCGGTATTACCTTGCAAAGCTACGATTCTATTACGGGCGTCCTGTACTTGGGGTGGGTCCAGTTCCCAAAAAGCAATGAGCTCCTCCAGGCGATTTGTCAGCTGCTCGGGGCTATCGGCGCGTATCAGCGCCCAAATTCTACTTTCCGGCTCTGCCAGCAGTAGTGGTAACAGCGCGCTTCCAATAGCGCCCGTTGCGCCGGTTACGAAATACTTGTTTGTCACTTTTAAGGACCTTGTCTAAGTTTGCTGAATGGTTTGACTATTCCCGAGCCGAGTCGGCAGCATTGTGAGCTTTTTGGTTAAAGTTTGAGTAGTACTATTCCCTGTTCGATTACTATCGGTTGTTTATGGATTGCCGATGAAGGGTCGTCCAGTGCTTGATAAAGCGCATCTATCAATGCATGGTATTGCCGATAAATGTTTTGACGCCGAACTTTGAGTGTTCCGGTGAGCTCTTGGCGTTCGATAGACAAACTGGCGTAACGCAAAATGACGCCGACCGGGCGTTTATAGTTGGGTAACTCGGCGATACGCTCCTTCAAATTCATGGCTAATTTTTGAGCTTGCGCGATGGCGGTAATATTGTCCAACGGGCGATGTTCAGCTGTCGTTATCAAACTAATCAGAAATTGTCGACTCTCTCCAAATACAATTGCGTGTTCTACCTCAGGGGTATGCTGAAGTAACGTTTCAATGGCGACCGGTGCTATTTTTCGACCGGTCGAGGTTTTGAATAGCTCCGATTTTCTACCTCTTAAATGGATGAAGCCTTGCGCATCAATTTCGGCGTAGTCGCCGGTGGCGAGATAACCATCGGCATTAAGATGGCGGACCGGGTCCTGACTGGCAAGATAGCCGTTGAAAACGCCTTGGCCTTTCACCAGTAGTTCATGATCCTCAGCCTGCAGAACTGTGTTGCCTTTCATGGGTTTGCCGACGGAACCGAAACGGAATTCGGAAAAGCGGTTTGCCGCAATGGGAATAACGTTCTCACTCAGGCCGTAGGCTTCCAACACTACAAGGCCCAGGGAATAAAAGCGTCTTAGTAAACTTAGCGGCATGGGCGCGGACCCACTGACCGCAAAGCGAATGTTTTCGCCGAATATAGCTATGAACGAATGGAACAGCCGGCGATTGATTGTGCGGAATATTTTGCCTGGATTCGAATCGGTTTCGCCGACGCTTAAACAGAGTCTGAGTAGTCTGGCGACTGGTTTGGGGTGTTGATTCAGCTTTGCTTCCAATCCCTGATACAGTTTTTCGTAGAAACGCGGAACGGCAATAAAAATATGGGGATTGATCCCTGGTAGGTAATCGAGTAATAGCTGAGGTCTATTGACGAAATACACTTGGGCGCCGCTGGCGATTGCGCAGAGATTGATAATGCGTTGGAATAAATTCGACAAAGGTAGCCAGCACACCAAATGGCAGGGCAGTTCGCTAAGCTCGGGGTAGGTATCTAATATCGATTTTATCGCGGCGATGATCTGTTCGTGTCGGTATGCGACACCTTTAGGGGTGCCGGTGGTGCCGGATGTGAAAATGATGGTGGCAATATCCTCGGGATGTATTGTGCTGCCTAACGGCCGAGGCTCCGGTCCGTCGGGCAGGATGCCAAGAATATCTAACGACGTTAATTTCTCGATATTTTTATCGGTAGTTGGACTGCCGAAGCGAATAATCGATTGCAGTTGTGCCGTTTCCGCCGCCCCGAATTTATCGAGCCGTTCCGATTTATCGATAATCAGCGTTTTGATACCGGCAGTTTTGACGATGAGAGCCAATTGTTCAGTCGCTTCGTCAGGATCAATACCAACGACAATACCGCCAATGGCTAATACTGCATGGTGGAGCAATTCCCATTCCAGTCCGGTTGTAGCCATGATTGCGACAACGTGGCCTTTGTCTATCCCTAACGATTTAAATTTCCACGTCAACCCTATAATTCGCCGATAAAACTCTTGAAAACTGACCGGCGACCATTGCTCGTTCTTATCAAGATACCAAGCGGCTATTTCGTTAGGTTTCTCGCGTGCGCTGACTTCTAGTAGTGCCGGTAGCGTTGTTGCTTGTCGGTTCATGCAGCCTCCTTTATGCTGACATGGGTGGATCGTATGCGCCTTGGGTTTGGTTAATAACTAAATCATCTTCAGATATCTCCAACCATTCCAGGCTGGTTTTAACCTCTTTACCTAAATAGACTTTATATCTGATCATGTAGTCAACAATGGGTATTATGAATTTCCATTGCTGACGATTGGCTTTGCCGGCACGGATTAACGCGGCAAATTCCGGAAGATAGGGGTTGTAGCCGAAATGTTTCAGATCGGAATACATTAATAGCCAATTGATCGGGTAATTGCTGAAAATTGGGTTGGCATGCTTACTTGATTTAACTAAGCCTAATTCAACAACTTTTCGCATGACCTCTTCCTGATTATATTTCCATGCATGATAAGGGGCTAAGTAGCGCGGAAACTGAGTGCCTGTTGGGTAATTGTTGGGATTGAAAAAACGCGATAATTCTGTTTCATCGAATTCGCCGCAGGTTTTCAGTGCTGGCGGGGTCCAGTCAACCTCGCAAATGAGTTTCCTGGAAAACTCGTAGAGCATTCTTTCCGGTTCGGGTTGGCCGGGCGAATATCCGGCCAGGATTAACGGTATGTTTTTTTCCATGGCGAGCTTGATCGCATCACCTTCGAATAAAGGGGCATAGACATACGAGATTGTGTAGACCGCGCCTCTGGGTTCTTGGTTTTTTAACAGATAACGAAAGATTTTTTGGTAGAACTTGTCGGACGGGCGGTATACCAGATGGTCTATGTCCAGTTTGCCGAGTGTGCGCCGGATATTATCCCAGGCAATTGGCGGAATATTGATATCGGTAGTAAAGGCTAGGACTTTTAGGCCGTATTCGACTTTTAATTTGTAAACCAAATACAGGCTATCCTTGCCGCCGCTGATCGGCACCAGACAATCGTATTCCGCTTGACCCTTACAATCTTTCAGCGCTTTTTCCAGGTCGTGTTCCCGCTCCAGGCGGCCCTGTTCCGCTTGTGTTTGCTCTTGCGGATTGAAGTCCCGACAAAGATTACAAACGCGATTTGCGTCTAAAGCGATTTCGGGTACTGCATCGGAAATCAAGCATTGCTTACAGTTGGCCATGTTTGCCTCGCCAGATGGGGTAGTAAAATTTGACAGTCCCGATGCGTGTCTTGGGCTTCGGTTAAAGTTAGATCTCGGTTGTTAATTTCCGTTTGGTCGATAATTAGATTATCTAAGTCCGAGTAGCGCGCTGTTTGAAACTGCGCTTCGCTATCGCTGCGATGGCCTTATGGCGCGCTGTTAGCGAGCGCCCTTGCCCCACAAAATCACTTCGACAGTGCTCATCATTATGGTCAAATCCAGAAACAGGCTGTAGTTTTTGACGTAATACAAGTCGAATTGGAGTTTTTGCCGAGTGTCGTATTCGCTAGCGCCATAGGGGTAACATAGTTGTGCCCAGCCGGTGATACCGGGCTTGACTCTATGTCTTTCTTTGTAATAAGGAATGTTTTCTTCAAAACCTTTGACGAACTCCGGTCGCTCCGGGCGAGGACCGACAAAGCTCATGTCGCCTTTCAATACGTTGAGCAGTTGCGGGAGTTCGTCTATTCGATATTTCCGAATTACCTTGCCGACGCGAGTAACCCTATCGTCGGTTTGGCTCGCCCACTGCGCGCCATTCTTTTCAGCATCGATGCGCATGCTGCGAAACTTGATGACGTCGAAAGGGACGTCCCTATAGCCGACGCGCTTTTGCCGGTAGAAAACCGGGGCGCCGAAGCCGCTTTCGAGATAGATAGCCAGCATTGTTATCAACATAAGCCACCAACTCACGGCAAGTAGCAGCAAGCTGGCGATAATATCGAAGCTGCGTTTGACAATAGGGCGGAAGCCGCCGTTAACAAATCCGTCGGAAAACATCAGCCAGCTTGGGCTTAATGCCTCCAGAAAAACCAAGCGTTGTTCTCTTTCGTAGAAGGTTTGTAAGTCCATAATCTGTACGCCGGACATCTTGATGTCCAGTAGTTCTTCGACGGGTAGTTTTTTTCTGCGGTCGTCGACGGCTATTACAATTTCGTCAACATTAGCGGCTTCTACGATGTCGGTGAGTCTGATCTTATCGTTTAGGGCAATGGCATGCGGCACGCTGACGGGCTCGTCTTCCAATGTAATGTAGCCTACGATTTCAAAGCCTCTGTAAATATAGCTGGAGTTTACGACGCTGAGTTCCCCGGCCCGTTGACCGCAGCCGACCACCAGTACTCTACGCTTTAAGTTGTCCAGATTGACGAAACGATAAAATAGATAGCGTGTGACTAATAAGCCGACGAAGGAAAAAATAATCGCCGAAACCAAAACGCTGCGAGCCAGCATCAAGCCTGGAATTATGTAGTAGATGAATGCCAATATAAAAACCGCTACGGCAAAGCTGAAACTGATGCGTTGCAGGATGTTATATTCTTCCTTATCCAGGGTTTTCCGGTATAAACCCAGTCCGGAGCAGCTGACAATGAAAACTGCCGAAAAAACGGCTGCCGCCGCCGCCAACTCCGGTTGCGAATACCAGGATGCGGTATATAAAAACCTCACGCCCGCGCCGCAATACAGGGCTAAATAAAATACCAAGGATTCCGCCAGCAGTAACCACAAATAGGCGGTGGAGATGTAATGTCGAAAAATTCTTATCATATTAAAGCTACCGCTTAACTCCTGAATAGAAACTATTTGACGATATTCTGGTTTAGAAGCGTCTTGATATGTTCCGCGGGTATTGCATAGGTAATCCCGCTGGGATTAGATATTGCGTTTTCTTTACTACCTTGTACAAATACTTTATTAATAATCCCTATGACCTTGCCCGAATTGGTGTCGTATAAGGGGCTGCCGCTATTGCCGGGATAGGCGGTCGCATCTAATTGAAAGACATCGAAAGGTGTTTGTAGTCGTTTCAGCATGTTGACGTTTAGCTGCCGAGTCGCAATGGCGGGTATGGCGTTGGGCGAGATTGCCGCGATAATGCTGCGGTGCGTGACCGGATACAATCCCAGCACCATGCCGATTGGGTACCCGGTGAAAGCATATTGTTCGCCTTCCCGTACGCGCTCCGAATTGCCAATTTCCAGTGCCGGCAATGCTCCGCCATCCACTTTGAGCAATGCCAGATCATGGTCGGCGTCGGTTGCTGCCAGTTCGGCAATCTGCATCTGTTCTTTTTGCTCGTGGCGGTAAAATACGGCGTAACGTTCCAAATGTTCTTCATCCAGCTTTTTTGCGGTGACGTGGGCATTGGTAATGACTTTTTTGCCATCCCCAACCGCAAATCCGGTGCCGAGAAAAACAGCGCGTGGATTACGCGTTGGCATATAGGTGCCAATTGCGACGATGCCGGGCTTAATTCGGGCAAGGATATCCGGCAGGCTGGGGTCGCTGGCTTCGCTGTTGGGTAGATGCGTCAATCCGAGCAACAGTGCCAGCACATGCAAAGTCCGGTTTTTCATGGCGAGAGTGGATGTCATCCTAGGTAAGCGAAAGCTTGGAAAGTGTAGTCTAACTTAGCATGAATGCAGTCGGCATCGATAGTTAACTGTTTCGCCGTCCCAATTGCAGGTTATTGTAATAACGCTAAGTTAATCAAAACAATAGTAGGTAAGTTTTTGATTAAGCAGGTTATTCTTGTCTGCTGGCCTGCTTGGGCGAAACCCGATGGTGAAAATTATAAACCAAGTGAACTACTTGGTTTATAACTAGTCAATGTTGGCGGAGATAGTAATACAATTTCCGGTAGTGTTAGGCAGTTGCTTGGCAGGTAATCGGTGACACCGACTTAGTTTGCAAGCTCGTTGAAATGTTACCGGATTTTTTTATAGGCATTGGCGGCTAAATTGTTTCAGTTACAAACCCACTATTTTTCCAGCACAAAAGTTCAGCCCTGTCGGCCTTCCAATCAGCCAATACAAAACGCGTGGCGGGTCGGCCGTCTACAGTAAATTCGTGTCTATTCGGCCGGTGAGTGTGTCCATGAATCAAAACCTGGCATTGGTACAGTCGTAGCGTCGCGATAACTGTGTCCTGATTGACGTCCATAATATTCAGCGTTTTGCCGCGTTTATGAAAATAGCTGCGTAACCGATACCAGCGTGCGGCTACTAGCCTTAGCCATAAAGGTTTGGATAGTACGTTTCGTTGCCATTCCGTACTGTGAGATTTGATTCTAAAAGCCTGATAGGTCAGATCGTCGCTACAGAGCAAATCGCCGTGAGTCAGCAAAACTCGTTGACCATTTAGTTCAATCACCGCGTAGTCGTCTAGCATTTGGATGCCGGTTTCACGGCAAAAATCCGCGCCCAATAGAAAGTCGCGGTTGCCCTGCAACAGAAAAATCTCGGTGCCGGATTCGGCGAGTTGCTTTAGGGCGGTTTTGATAGTGCGGTTTGGTGAGGTATTGTCGTCGTCACCTATCCAGGTATCGAACAAATCGCCCAATATATATAGCGCTTTTGCCAGGGGCGCGCGCTGTTGCAAAAAATTTAGAAAACGCCGGGTGATCTGGGTTTTTTCCAGAGCCAGATGCAGGTCGGATATGAACAGTATGTCTTGTTTCAAGTTGATTCGAAATGGCTTCCGCCCTGGGCTGGGCGGAAGCTGCACTAGTTATTCGATAACTTCAGCTTTATCGATCACGATATCGGTTTTAGGTACGTCCTGATGCGGACCGCGGTTGCCGGTAGCCTGTTTGGCCATTGAGTCGACTACATCCATGCCTTCCACGACTTCGCCGAATACCGCGTAGCCCCAACCGCTTGGAGTCGGACTGGTATGGTCCAGAAAGGAATTGTCTTTATAGTTGATAAAGAATTGCGCGGTCGCGGAGTTTGGATCGTTGGTACGCGCCATTGCCAAGGTGCCGCGTTTGTTTTTCAGGCCGTTGTCGGCTTCGTTTTTAATCGGCGCGTTGGTTGCTTTCTGATTGAAAGACGTATCAAAACCGCCGCCTTGCGCCATAAAACCCGGAATGACACGGTGAAAAATGGTGCCTGCGTAAAAGCCTTGTTTCACGTAAGCCACAAAGTTGGCGGCGGAAACCGGCGCTTTCTCGTCTTCCAATTGAATGACGATATCGCCCAGTGAAGTGCTTAATTTGACTTTGCTATGAGTGTTGGACATTTTATTTTCTGTTGCAAATGAAAGAGTTGAGAATAAAAACAGCATTAGGTAAACCAGGGTAGTACGCACGGAAAGCTCCTTAATTTCGCTGCAAGCGGCGAATTCTATGTGTTTTTATCTTGAAAGAGAAGCTGGAATCTTGATAGATTGCCAAGTGTTTTGCCGTATCTACTGATCCCTATCATGCTGAAAATCTACAATACCCTGACTCGAAGCAAGCAAGAATTCGTTCCCAAGCATCCCGGCAAAGTCGGCATGTATGTTTGCGGCATGACGGTTTACGATTACTGCCACATCGGCCATGCGCGGGTGATGGTGGTGTTCGACACTGTTGCCCGCTACTTGCGGCACGCGGGCTACCAGCTTACCTATGTCAGAAATATTACCGACATCGATGACAAAATTATTCAGCGAGCCCACGAGAATGGCGAGGCGTTTACCTCGCTGACCGAGCGATTTATCGAGGCAATGCACGAAGACGAGCTGGCATTGTCGGTGTTGCCGCCGGATATCGAGCCAAGGGCTACCCAATCCATCACCGACATCGTTAATATGATTTCGACATTAATCGAGCGAGATTTAGCCTATGTCGGCAGCAACGGAGATGTATTTTACGCGGTAAACCGTTTTAACGGATACGGCAAATTGTCCGGCAAAAATATCGACGATTTGCAAGCGGGAGAGCGGGTCGATGTCGATACCGCCAAGCGCGATCCGCTGGATTTCGTGCTGTGGAAAATGGCCAAGCTTGGCGAGCCTTACTGGGATTCGCCGTGGGGCCAGGGCAGGCCCGGCTGGCATATCGAGTGTTCGGCTATGTCCACTTGCTGCCTAGGCAATCATTTCGATATTCACGGCGGGGGCATGGATTTACAGTTTCCGCATCACGAAAACGAAATCGCCCAGTCGGAAGGCGCCACAGGTGAGCCATTCGTCAATTACTGGATGCATAACGGTTTTGTGCGGGTCAATGAAGAAAAAATGTCCAAATCCTTGGGTAATTTTTTCACTGTGCGCGAGGTTTTAAAGCAATACCGTCCGGAAGTGATTCGTTTTTTCATTTTGTCCAGCCATTATCGCAGCCCGCTGAATTATTCAGATGAGCAGCTGGACGAGGCGGGCGCGGCATTGACGCGGCTTTACACGGCCTTAAGAGGTGTCAAGATCGTCGATGCGGCCATCAGTGCTGACTACCGTTTGCGGTTCGAGCAGGCGATGGACGACGATTTCAACACGCCGGTGGCACTCTCGGTGCTGTTCGATCTGGCGCGCGAGTTGAACAAAGCTGACGACAAAACCGTGCTGGCGGCAACTCTGAAGCAACTGGCGGCCATTTTGGGCTTACTGCAAGAGAATCCCGACAGTTTCTTGCAGGGCGGTGCAGAGGTTGATGGCTTAAGTGAAGCGGAAATCGAGCGACTAATCGATGTTAGAAAGGCTGCAAAAATCAATAAAGACTGGAAGCAAGCCGATGCGATACGTGATCAACTTAAGAATCACGGAATTCAATTGGAGGATGGCGGTGACGGGGTTACGATTTGGAGAAGAGGCGCAACGATTCAAGTTAAAATTTCTGACCCAGTCCCTGTCAGCGATGAGGCTGATATTTCAAAGACATAATGATGAGCGAAATCAAAGATAAATCGGTACAGCTATTTCTGGACGAATTAGCCGGCAAACAAGCCACGCCGGGTGGCGGTAGCGCGGCGGCGGTGATGGGCGCCCAAGCGGCGGCCTTGACCAGCATGGTCTGTAACCTGACCATCGGTAAACCCAAATACGCCGAAGTGGAAGCGAAAATGCAGGCGCTGCTGGCGGAATCGGAAGCGCTACGGGCAACCTTGATCGACATGATCAAGGCCGATGTCGAGGTGTTCGACAAACTGATGGCCTGTTACGGCTTGCCGAAAAGTAGCGACGACGAAAAAGCGCTACGCACTCTGCAAATCCAAGCCGTGTTGAAAGAAGCCACTCTCGTGCCCTTGGAATGCGCGAAAGCCTGTGCCAAGGCCATCGAGCTGAGTCGGGTGGCTGCCGAACACGGCAATCTGGGTGTGATTAGCGATGCCGGCGTCGCGGTGATGGCGGCTTACGCCGGACTAAAAAGCGCGGCGCTGAATGTGCAAATTAACGCCGCCAGTTTGAAAGACAGGGCGTTCGCCGAAGAACGGCTCGCCGAACTGGATATGCTTTTGCAAGCCGGCGAACAGGCCGCCGAACAGATTTACCGGATAGTCAGGGATAAGCTTTAAGCTTATTACGGTTGCCTGGGCCGTGGGCGATTTAAATCGCCCACAGTCGTTCCGATTCAGGTCAACGTCAGTTTGCTATATCTGCTTGACGTTGATATTCAAAGTCTGAATCCGGTAAGCAATCTGCCGAGGCGTCATATCCAGCAGGCGCGCAGCCTTGGCCTGTACCCAGCCGCTTTGCTCCAGCGCGGCGATTACCCGTTCCCGTTCATCCATGTTTTCGTCGTGCAAGTCGACGTGTTTGATCGATTGCGGGGTACGGCTGATGCCGATTTCGTTCTCCAAACCGGTACTGGCAATCACGTCGCGGTCGATAATGCCTTCCTGGCTCATGATCGCCGCGCGTTCCAGCCGGTTTTCCAATTCGCGAACATTGCCGGGCCAATCGTGTTTCATCAGAATTCGGATTGCGCTTTCCTTGATCTCCAGCGGCCGGCCGCCTTGCTGACGGGATATGCGGTTTAACAGAAAACTGGCCAGTTCCGGTATATCCTCGATACGCTCGCGCAGTGGCGGCATGTTGATCGGCATGACATTTAAGCGGTAATACAAGTCCTCGCGGAAGTTGCCGTCGGCCACTTCCTGCTCCAGATTACGATTGGTGGCGGCGATAATGCGGACGTTTACTTTAAGCGTACGAACGCCGCCGACCCGCTCGAACTCGCCTTCTTGTAATACCCGCAATAATTTGGCCTGGAACGACGCGGAAATTTCGCCGATTTCATCGAGAAATAGCGTGCCGTTGTCTGCCAGCTCAAAACGGCCCTTACGTTGACCTATCGCGCCGCTAAAAGCGCCTTTCTCATGCCCGAACAGTTCGGATTCCAACAGCGTGTCCGGCAGTGCCGCACAGTTCAATTTCAAGAACGGACCGTTGGCGCAAGCGGAATTGAAGTGGATGGAGCTGGCAACGACTTCCTTACCGGTTCCGGATTCGCCGCGGATCAGCACCGTAGTGTGCCATTTTGCTACTTGGCGGATGATGTCGAACACTTTCAGCATCGGTTCGGAATGGCCGATGATGTTTTCGAAACGGTAATTCTTGACCAGCGTTTGCTTTAAGTAGTCACGCTCGCTGACCAGTTCGTTTTGCTTGCGCTCCATCACCCGCAGCATGTTTACGCTTTGGGCGATCAGGTTGGCCACCATCTCCATGAAGCGGGCGCGTTCGCCCAAGAATGTTGAGCTACACGGCTGGGCGGCCAGAATACCGACCACTTCGCCCTGCTCGATGGCCAACGGGGAACCGATAAACGGCAGATCCGGGTTGTAGACGCCGAGTCGGCTAAGAAAGCGCGGTTCGTCGGCGATACGTTCGACGACGATGGTGCTGCCTTCGTCAAGAATCGCACCGACCAAACCTTCGCCTGGCTGGTAGCGCACCGAACGGTCTATGCCTTCGCCGTAGATCTCGCAAATACTCATGCTGTCGTCTTCGACATCGCGTAGCGTAATCATGCCGAAATGCAGGCCGTTGCGCTTATGCAAAATTTCCAGAATACCCTTTAGTTTGGTGCGTAAGTCATGCGTGCTGTTCAGCAATTGACTGACTAGAAACAGGGTATCCAGCTCGGATTCAACTAGCAATAAACGATCACTCATGGATATTCACCATGGCCGTGTTTTTTTGACAGGGAAAGCTGATTTTAAAGCTGCAGCCGTTTTGATAATGAGGGTCGATTTCTATCATACCGCTATGTTGATTGACAATTTCCTTTGCCATCACCAAGCCCATGCCGGCTTGAACGCCGAACGAGCTTTGATTCGTGGTAAAAAACGGTTCGAATACCTTGCTGCGCTGATTGGACGGAATGCCGGGTCCGGTATCGTCAATGGCGACGCAAACCCAATCGTGATCGGTGGCAGTACTGATTTTGATCGCCCGCTCCCGGCTGCCGGCCCGGTTCATCGCATTTACAGCATTGTCGATTAACTGCTTGAATAACATTCGCAATTTGTTTTCCGAGCCTAATATCGACGGCAATACCGGATTGGGTAACCAATCCACCACGATGCCGTTGGCCAGAAATTTAGTGCTGTACAGCAACATTACCTCGTGCAGCAATTGGTTTAAATTGACCGGCACCACTGCCGATTCCGGTATTTCAGGCACGCAACGTTGCAGGGTGACCAGCGTTTCTTCGCCCATTTTTTGAACTTGACCCAATAAGTCGCGTAGCGGCGAGTTGTTGGCATCGTTGCGTTGGGTCATGATCTGGATTGCCGCATTGACCTGATTCAAAGGTTGGCGGATTTGATGCATGGCGCCGAGCAGGGTCTCGCGGATGCTGCGAATATGCTCTTCTTCCGCCAGTATGGTACGCAAGGTCTGGATTTGCAGCTTTTCCTGTTGGCGGCGTAGCGCGCTGACATCGTTAATCGTTAACAGCAAATAATCTTTGGATTGCCGGGCGAAAAAACTGTCGGCACAGACATCGTTTTCGATAAACCAATTTCCGGAGCAGGAAAACCAGCGTGTCCCTTTAAGACCGGCGCTTTCGATTCGAACTTCTCGGTTGGCGAAGCCGTGCTGACGATTGATGTTGTCCCCCCATAAATCGCCCATATCTTGCTCCAAAGCTTCCAGGAAGAATAAGGCCGGTTCCTTCTTGTCGAGTTCGCTGATCAACATCTTGTACATTTGATTGTCGAGCACAACGCGTTTGTCGTTATCCAATACCGCCATCGCTACCGGTGAAGCATTCAGTACCGATTCGATCAATTGCTTTTGATTATTGACTTGCTGTTCGGCGTAATGGGCCTGCGTGACGTCGCGGTGCATGCCTATGTAATGACTGATTGCGCCGCGCTCATCAAGCATCGGCGCAATGGTCAGATCGGCTAAATAGCGTTGTCCCATCTTTTGCCGGTTGACCAGTTGGCCGTGCCAAACCTGTTTACGGGAAATCGTGTGCCAAAGATCGTAATAGATTTGCCGCGGCGTGGATTTATCGGACAGTTGCGATTCGTTCTGGCCGATAATTTCGGCGGCATTGTAGCCGGTCACATCGGTGAAGGCTTCGTTGATATACAGAATATTGGCTTTTTTATCGGTAATCGAAATAGCGACCGGCGCTTGTTCAACCGCTTTGACAAATAGTGAAAACGGTAAAGTCTTAGCCGGTTTGCCGGGTTTAGGTAATTGCCCGCTGGCGCCGAGTGCCGGCGCTAACAGATCGGCCGTTTCAATCTCAATCTGGCCTTGCAGGTAGTCAGGGGTGGATTTGGTCATGGCAAATTGTTCTCGGGTATTTTGTAACAAAAGTTGGAAAATTACATGCAATTTGAGAGCCAGATCTGTTTCGGCTGAGCTGCTGTCAGTAAATCCAGGTAATTTGTATGGTTTACGACAATTTTAAGCGCACTTGTTCCGGCTCTGTGTATTTTAGGACAGAGGCCGTGAAGCCGTTTCCGGTGCGTATGGCGTTATGGCGGCGACTTACGGAGCATTTGCCGCATTGGCACAAATGATGCTGTCTTGTTACAAAACATCTGGTCGAAAGCGATGAGCGAATACTTACTTCTAATATTGGGTACAGCCTTGGTCAACAACGTCGTGTTGGTCAAGTTCTTGGGTTTATGCCCTTTCATGGGGGTTTCCAACAAGCTGGATACCGCATTGGGCATGGGCTTGGCAACGACATTCGTGTTAACGCTAGCCTCCGCGGCCAGTTGGGTATTGGAACATCGTTTGTTGATACCCTTCGATATCGGATTTTTGCGGGTGCTGGGCTTTATTTTGGTGATTGCCGCCGTGGTGCAGTTTACCGAGATGGTCATTCATAAAACCAGTCCGGTTATGTATCAGGTGTTAGGAATTTTTTTACCGCTGATTACCACTAATTGCGCGGTATTGGGTGTGGCGCTGCTAAACATTCAAGAGAAATACAATTTCGTGCAAAGCCTGCTATTCGGCTTTGGTTCGGCAATGGGTTTTACCCTGGTGATGGTGCTCTTCGCCGGTCTACGTGAACGCTTAGCGCTCATGGCAGTGCCGGCGCTTTTTTCCGGCACCCCCATCGCTTTTATTACCGCCGGCATACTATCGCTGGCGTTTATGGGATTCGCGGGGCTTTACAGCAAATAAGAGGCACATCATGTACGTTTTATCTGCCATCGTTATTTTGACATCGCTTGGGCTGTTACTTGGTTTGGCATTGGGCGTTGCCGCCAAATATTTGAAGGTGGAATCCGATCCGCTGATCGAGAAGGTCGAAGCCTTGATGCCGGGTTCGCAATGCGGCCAATGCGGTTTTCCAGGTTGCCGGCCCGCCGCCGAAGCGGTGGTGTCCGGTGCGGCGCCAGTCACATTATGTCCGCCGGGCGGGACTTCTTTGGTCGAACAACTAGCTAAATTGTTGGGGGTCGATGTCGATTTGAGTCAGACTCAGGATCAGGAAGCGATGGTGGCCAGAGTTTGGGAAGAAACTTGCACCGGCTGCACCCGCTGTTTCAAGGTTTGTCCTACCGACGCGATCGTCGGCGCACCAAAACAGATCCATGCCGTAGTGGCGGATGCCTGCATCGGCTGCAAAAAATGCGTGGAGGTTTGCCCGACCGAGTGTTTGCAAATGCACCCGGTCGAAGTCACCCTGCGCAACTGGCGCTGGCCGAAACCCTTGGCCGCCTGACGGAGACGCCTATGTTCGCTTTATTCGAAAATCCCCGCTTGCGTGGCGGCATTCATGCCGAGGAGCACAAGTCCGAAACCTCGCCGCACAGTATCGTCACCGACTTTCCGTTACCCAAGAAACTCTACATCCCGGTGCAGCAGCATGTTGGTAAACCCGCCGAACCGGTCGTGAAAGTCGGCGAGAAAGTTTTAAAGGGTCAACTGTTGGCTTATAGCCAAGGCACCATTTCGGCGCCCGTTCATGCACCAACATCGGGCGTTATTGCCGATGTAAAAGATTTTCCGGCGCCGCATCCGTCGGCACTGCCGATTCGTACCGTAGTGATCGAGAGCGACGGTAAAGAACAATGGGTGGAAACGAGCATTCCTGACGATCCGTATCAACTGAGTCCTGAAGAGATTTGTGAGCGCGTCGGCGCGGCGGGAGTGGTGGGGTTGGGCGGCGCTGTGTTTCCGTCTGCCGTCAAGCTTAGCCTGGGTCGTAAAAACAAGATTCATACTCTTTTGATCAATGCCGGTGAATGCGAGCCTTATCTGACTTGCGACGACCGTTTGATGCAGGAACGCGCCGAACAAATTGTCGCCGGCATCCGTTTAATGTTGCGCGGTATGGATGCGCCGAAGGCGATGGTCGGTATCGAAGACAATAAGCCCGAGGCGTTTGCAGCCATGCTTGCCGCCAGTCAGGATTTTCCGAATATCGTCGTAGCCCAAGTACCTACTCGCTATCCGATGGGTTGGGACAGGCAAATGTTGCGGTATCTGACGGGGCAGGAAATTCCCGCCGATGGTCGAGCGACCGACATCGGTGTGGTGGTACATAATGTTGCTACCGCTTATGCGGTTTATCAGGCGATATGCTTAGGTCAACCCCTTATCAGCCGGGTGGTGACGGTTTCCGGGGCGGCCGTTGCCAAACCGAGAAACGTGGAAGTACCGATCGGAACCTTGATGTCTGAGGTACTGGCATATTGCGGTTTGGAAAAATCTAAAATGGCTCGCTTAGTGATGGGCGGACCGATGATGGGCGATGCGTTACCGATTGCGGAGGTCCCGGTCGTAAAAGCCTGCAACGGCATCCTGGCCTTGTCTCACGCCGATATAGACGAACCGCCGGTGCAGCCCTGTATCCGTTGTTCCAGTTGTGTGACGGCCTGCCCGGTGGGACTATTGCCGCTGGAAATGGCGAGCAGAATCAAAGCCAATCAACTTGATTCAGCAGTCGATTTGGGGCTGAAAGACTGTATCAGTTGCGGCAGTTGTTCTTATGTCTGTCCGTCGAATATTCCGTTGGTGCATTATTTCAAATTCGCCTCCGGCGAATTGGTCAAACGTCAACAGGCGGAGCATAAGTCTGAACAAACCAAGCGCCTAATTGAAGATCGGAACAACCGGATGGAGCGGGCGCGCCTGGAAGCCGAAGCGGAAGCCTTAAGAGCACAGGAGGCCAGAGCTGCGCGTCTGGCGGCGCAGCAAGCCCAACAAACGCAAGCGGAGGAGACCGCATGAGTACTAAACCTATCAGCGGTCCTCATGTTGCGGCCACCCGCCGCGTCGATCAAATTATGCGTTTAGTGATTGTTGCCTTAGCGCCGGCAACGGCTTGCGGCGTGTTGTTGTTCGGTTGGCCGGCGTTGTATTTGTTGGTGGTGACTGTGTTGTCGGCGATGGCTTTTGAAGCCTTGTGCTTGAAATTAAAAGGTGTCGCGGCGACACCTTATTTGCGTGACGGTTCGGCGATAGTGACCGGCTTGCTGGTGGCGATGACGCTACCGCCATGGGCGCCCTGGTGGATAGGTGCGGTAGGTTCGGCAATGGCGATTATTCTGGGTAAGCACGTCTACGGTGGTTTAGGGCAGAACCTATTTAATCCGGCGATGTTGGCCAGGGTAGCGTTGTTGATTTCCTTTCCGATAGAGATGACCACTTGGGCCAACGTGTCACCGCTGTTTACCGGACCGGGCCTGATAGATAGTTTAGCCATCACCTTCGGCGGCTTGGAAAATGCCGATGCGGTAACCGGCGCTACCACACTGGGTTGGGTCAAGACCGAGTTTTCGCAAAATCGGCTGTTACCGGGCAGTCTGATGGAGTATTCCGGCTTTTTGGCGTTTCTTGGCTGGGAACGCGGTAGTCTGGGCGAGACATCGTCTTTATTGCTATTGGCCGGCGGCATCTGGTTGATGCGGCAAGGTGTTATCAAATGGCATATTCCCGTGTTGTTGCTGCTGAGTGTTTTTTTGCTATCTACTGTGTTTCATGCTCTGGATAGTCAGCATTATTTGGGACCTTGGGTGCATTTGAATTCAGGCGCAGTGATGTTGGTGGCATTCTTCATCGCCACAGATTACGTCACTTCACCAAATACGCCTTTAGGGCAGGTGATTTTTGGCGCCGGTTGCGGCTTGCTGATTTTTGTAATCCGTTCGTGGGGCGGCTATCCGGAAGGCACTGGTTTTGCGATTTTGTTGATGAACGCGGTCACGCCGCTGATCGATCATTATATTCGTCCGAGAATTTATGGCCGCTACCGTAACGGTAAGCCGCTCGATATTTCCAATCCTTGAGACCGGTCATGAATTCCGAACCTGCTAAACAAAATCCAAAAGCCAATCAAGTGCTCGATTACTTATTGCGCGTAACAAAAGTTGGAAAGCAAAAGCTGGCAGTCTGGTTGGAGCCGGGGCATCTGGAATTGCTCAGGCCGCAATTACAGTTTCAGGCCGGCGTATTGGCCGGTTTTGCGTTGTTGGCGGCAATTTTATTGGGTATTGCGGATCTGGCAACGCGTGGCGTGATTGAGCGGCGTTTGCAGGAAGATCTACAAGCGAATCTGGAACAGGTAGTCCCCGCCGAGTTTTATGACAACAATTTGTTGAAGGATAGTGTGGTTTTGGCATCGGCCGATGCCAATCTGGGGGCCGAGCAAACCGAGGTTTATCTGGCTAAAAAGCAGGGCGTGGTCAATGCTGTTTGCTTTAAATTCATCGCGCCGGACGGCTACGCTGGGCCTATCAGTTTGGTGATGGGTATCGATAGCAAGGGCGAGATTCTTGGCGTACGGGTCATTGCCCATGTCGAAACACCGGGCTTGGGCGACAAGATTGAAGTGACCAAATCAAAATGGGTGTTGTCGTTTAACGGTAAATCGCTGAATAATCTCACCGTCGAACAATGGGCCGTGAAAAAAGACGGCGGGGTGTTCGACCAGTTTAGCGGGGCGACGATTACGCCACGCAAGGTCGTGCAGGCAATCAAGCGGGGTTTGGAGTTTTACAAGGCAAATCAGGCCGAGTTGCTCGGCACTGCAGTTGAGTCTGGTCAATAGCGTTTTAGGTGCAGCTGTGACGACGTAAGTATTTGAATAAGGGCCTTGCCCCCGAGCGGGCGCATTGTTTTACTTCGTCATTAAAGAAAAGGCGATCTGATAACCTGGGCACAGCATCTTTTGATGAGGGGCGGAAGAGGGAAAGCCCGTACGCTAAAACCCGGTATCTAAAGGGTCCGCTTCATAGGCATGTTCGTTAAACCCGCCGGTGCTTCGCGGGGCATAATAGACAAAACCTCGGCCAACACCAAGTTTTCTAAGTTTTTGGAGAAACTATCATGAATCTTTCGATTCTGTTTTCAGAGCAATACAGAAAAATTGCCCGCGACGGACTTTGGGACAATAACGTGGTCCTGACGCAGAATCTGGCCTTATGTCCGTTGCTGGCTGTTACCGGCACTGCTACCAATGGTTTGGGCATGGGATTAGCTACCATGGTGGTGATGGTCGCGTCTAATGCCGCGGTATCGGTAAGCAGGCATTTGATTCCATCGGAAATTCGTATCCCGATTTTTGTATTGTTGATCGCCGCGCTGGTTACTTTGGTGGATATTTTCCTGAATGCCTGGATGCATGAGTTACACAAAGTGTTGGGATTGTTTATCCCATTGATCGTTACCAATTGCGTAATCCTCGGCCGGGCAGAGGCCTTTGCCTCCAAGCAGCCAGTGATGCCGTCGATGTGGGATGGCTTGATGATGGGAGTGGGTTTTACCGCAGCGATGGTTGTGCTGGGGGCGATGCGAGAGATTAGCTCTGCCGGAACCTTGTTCGCCAACGCTTCGGTACTATTGGGCGAGAGCTTTCGATTTTTAGAAACGACATTGATTCCGGAATACAAGGGTTTTTTGTTGATGGCTTTGCCACCCGGTGGTTTCATCATGCTGGGTTTTATGGTGGCATTGAAACGCTTGCTCGACAAAAAAGCGGCAGTAAAAACTACCGAACCTAATGTATTGGAAGCCGTTATCGTTGAATAAGAGGCGTAAACTATGAATGTGGGTGTATGTTATGCGCAGGCGGATCGGCAAATCTGGTTGCGGCTGGAGGTGCCGGAAGGTAGTACCATCGGCGAGGCCATTGAGTTGTCCGGCGTGTTGAAGCAATATCCGGAAATCGATTTGGAAACCCAAAAGGTCGGCATTTTCGGTAAACTTGCCAAACTGGACGCAGTGGTCAAGGAAGGAGATAGGGTGGAGATTTATCGGAAGATTACCGCCGATCCTGCCCAAGTTCAACGGCGCCGGGTAGCCTAGCCATGTATATTTGCCTGTGCAAAGCGGTGACCGATAGCCAACTTGATGCGGCTATTGACAGCGGTCTGTGCTCGCGGAAGCAGTTATTTCAATGTTTCGGGGTCGGCGGCGATTGCGGCAAATGCAACCGGGATATAGTCAGGATCTTGAACCAAAAAAATGCATGTAGGCTATTACAGGCCGCTAACGATGCGCACCCAATTACAAAAAACCAGGAGATTTGACATGCAAGGCGATAAGAAAGTCCTCGAATATTTAAACAAAGCGCTGGAAAACGAATTAACCGCGATCAATCAATATTTTCTGCATGCCCGCATGTTTAAAAACTGGGGTTTGCAAAAGCTTAATGAAAAGGAATATCACGAATCGATAGACGAAATGAAACACGCTGACCGTTTGATCGAGCGTATTTTATTTCTGGAAGGGTTGCCTAATCTGCAAAGTTTGGGACGGCTAATGATAGGCGAGAATCCAAAGGAAATGCTGGAGTGCGATTTAAAATTGGAACAATTGGCGCTGCCGTTGCTAAAGGAAGCGATCGCATATTGCGAAACGGTCAACGACTACATTTCCAGAGAAGTGTTAGAGCACATCCTGGAGAGCGAAGAAGAACATATCGATTGGCTGGAAACCCAGTTGGATCTGATCGAGAAAGTTGGAATTCAAAATTATCTGCAATCGCAGATGTAAGTTGCCTAGCAGATCTATCGGCGGGGATGGTGCCATCCCCGCTTGGTTTAACATCAAATAGCAGGCACAGACACGTATTGGGTTGGCCATGAACTGTTCTTGCGACCTATTGAGAACAGTCCCAGTATGCCGGCAGACAACAGCAGTAAAGAGTTAGGCTCCGGTACTGTCGCCAAGTTGGGGTCTACCAAGATGGCGTCGTTCGCGCAATTCATGGTCCACTGTACGTCAAATTTCCCAGAAAATCCGCTAAATGCGATCAGTGGTATGGCTGCTTCGATCGCATAGTGATTGTCGTTCGTATAAATCCCCATATTCTTGAAAGGATTGCTGTTGTAAATCAACTGGCCGGCACTACTGACCAAGGTTCCTGTCTTTATCGATGTTGGATGGCTAAGGTCGGGATGGTTGGGATTGTAGTTGCCATTGGTATCCCACAATCCGTAATCCCAGGCGCTAACTCTGAAGACGCTGCCAGCCTGACTACCGGTGGTTTCCACACCGAATTCAAAGGTACCGTCGCGACCAAAATCGATCGCAAAATCGCCCGGACCATAACTATTACGCGCCGGGTCGTTGGGTGTATTCGGCGACAGACCGGTGATTAAAGCAAGATACAGATAGGTGGCATCCATCGTAATGTAAAATGCTTCGGCGTCGTAGGCTTGGCCGCCGTAACCTGGAAACAGACGAGTGCCGGAATTGCCAGTCTGGTCTTCAACTGTGTATTGCGAACTGGGAACTAGAGAGGAATTGGGAAGCCAGTCGGCACTATTGCCGTTTCTGTGCAAACCCCAGTCTGCCAGATTGCCGTCGATGGTTATGCTGGCTGCGTTGGCGTTAAGACTGATGCAAATGCTTGCAAGCGAGAGTGCGCGTAAAACTTTCATGGGTGTCCCTTAATGATGAATGAGCTATTCTTATTCACATTACAAGAATGATGCCAAGGCCTATCCGCCTAGGTTTGTCGCCGTTTCCAGTTAAAATGGCGTTTAAAATACTGACAAGACTGGCAGTATCGGTGACGGCCCTGGCAGGGCCGGTTGTTAAGCTGTCAGTGAATATTTGGAATTGGGAAGATATTGGAATTTATGCCGCAAAGTGCTTTTACGCTGGAATCGTTGTTGGAAACCCATGATTTACCGCTGATTATTATCGGTGCCGACTTGCGCATTATCGCGGTTAATCGGGCTTGGGAACTTGGTTTTGGCGTTATGCGGCAAACATTGATCGGGCAGCCTTGCTGTCTCGACAACCGGGATTGCCGGCACCGGCGCTTGTTTCAAACGCTGGAAGCTTATGCCGGTATCTTCGCAGACGCTTCCAACCCAAGTTCGCAAAGATTGCTAAATGTGCGAGGTTTCCCGTTATTGGATGCCGATGCAACCCTATATCTAGGCGAAACCCTCACCGTCTTGAATAAACCTCCGGCCGGGGATACTGCATCCAGCATGATCGGCAAATCCGCTCCGTTCACGCAATTCAAAATCCGTTTGCAGCAGGCCGCCGAAACCCAGGCGCCGGTAATATTGCTCGGTGAAACCGGTACCGGTAAGGAACTTGCCGCGGAGTTTGTACATCGGCATTCAAAACAGGCTGGTGACAATTTTGTAATTGTCGATTGCACGATTCTTGGCGAAGAGTTGTTTGAAAGCGAATTGTTCGGTCACGAAAAGGGCGCGTTTACCGGTGCGACATCCGCGAAAAAAGGTTTATTCGAGTTGGCCGATAACGGTACTCTGTTTTTCGATGAGATTGGCGACCTACCGCTATCGCAACAGCCCAAATTATTAAGGGCACTGGAAAGCGGTCAATTCCGGCGAGTTGGCGGCACAGCAATGCAAAAGGCCAAAGTCCGAGTGGTTTGCGCCACCCACAGAAATCTGGCGGACATGGTTAAAGCCGGTTTGTTTCGTGAAGATTTGTTCTACCGGCTTTCGGTATTTCCGGTTGAGGTACCGCCATTGCGGCAGCGTAGACAGGACTTACCCTTACTGATCGATCATTTTTTAAATCAGTTGAGTGTGAATGTCGAGAGCGACTATACGATTACGCAGTCGGCCTTAATCAAACTTATCCAATACGCCTGGCCCGGCAATATCCGCGAGCTGAGAAATTGTCTGCAACTAGCGGCCGGATTGTGCAAGGATAGGATTATTCAAGAAACCGATATTCATTTTATGCAGCGCCAGAGTATCACCGAGCCCGCCGACAGCCATAGACAGCACGAATCCAATCAGCCCTTGCCGGTTAGCAGCATGGCTCAATTCGAGGCGGAATTTATCAACAGTTTGATTAATAAATATCAGGGTAATCGCAAATTGATTGCAGCGGAAATGAATATTAGCGAGCGGACGCTGTATAGAAAACTTAATCGACTCAATCTGAATTAAGCGGCGGAGCAATGATGGAATCCAACCTGATAAACTGGACGCTGGACAATATCGGCAGCCGGCAGCGCAACGGTTTAACGCCACCTAGAGATATGCGCGAGACTATCGCCCAGATCAAAGCCTTACCGCCGTTGCCGGGTAGTGCGCTACGCATTTTAAATCTGATCGCCGATCCCAGTGCCGATGCGCGGAGATTGGCGGACATCATCGAACTCGATCCCTTGTTGACCGCACAAATCACCCGTTGGGCCAGTTCCGCGCTCTATGGTTATCGTGGCCAGATTACGACCGTACACGATGCGATTACCCGGGTTTTGGGGTTTGATTTCGTGTTGGATTTGGCTTTAGGTCTGGCGGTGTTAGCGCCGCTTAAATCACCCAAGGAAGGTCAGATAGGAACGCGGATGTTTTGGACGCATGCCCTGGCCAGTACCCGGATGATGGCGCAATTGGCCGCAGTGATGCCGGCTGCTGGCCGGCCGGAGCCGCAGGCCTTGTTTCTGGCCGGGCTTATGCACAATATCGGTTTTCCGTTGTTGGGGCATCGCTTTCCCGACGAGTTCAGCTACTTAAGCGGCTTGATCAAAGCTAACCCCACCCTGGCGATTTTTAATCTGGAAACCTTTGCGTTCGGCCTCAATCACGCCGAAATCGGTGCTTGGCTGATGAATGTCTGGTCCATGCCGCGCATGATTACCGATATTGTGTATCACCATCATAATCCCTGCTACCGCGGCGAAAATCATCAATTGAATCTGCTGACTTTCTATAGCGATTGCTTGCTAGGGCGTTTAGGGATAGGCGACGCCGTCAATCAGGTCTGCCCGGAAGAAGTGCCGGCCTTGTTGGGGTTGGATGAGGCGGTTTGCCTGCAAATCCTCGACAGTCAAAACGAGGAACTGGCGAAAATTCTGGCGACGGCCGAGCAACTTACCGATTAAGCAAAGCGCCGGTCCTTAAATGCCGGCGCCAATCTAGTTTGGTAACAGCCGGCTAGTCGCGCAATATTGCATTGCGACGGTCCGATTGTTTCCTGATCCCGCCCAGTATCCACATTTGATACATGGACACGGTCCACATAAATGCGAAGGAAATACCCAGTCCGGCACCGGCTACGAACACCAGCAAGGCGAAGTGCGGGTTGAGTTTGGTCAGCCACCACGAAGCGATGTCGATCAGCAAGAACAAATACGGCATTACGATCGCCGGGTATTTGTATTTGCCCGGCACGCCGGTACTGAAACTGAAAATGATGCCCACAAACATAAAAATAAAACTGATGCCGAACAAATGGATGTGCGACAGCCGCGTCAGCGATTGGAATGTCGCGCCTTCATTGGATTCGGTCAGTTTTTTCAGTGTGGCAAACTTGGTGAAGTCTGGCAAGGTGCCGGCATTCGGGCCGTGGCAGCCGACGCAAAATTGGTCGACTATCGGTTTGACATTCTTGTTATAAACCGCTTCGTCGGCACCGTCTCTAACCCACTGCACAATTTTAAAGCGCTCCTGTTCCGGCGCGTTGTATTTCATGGAGCCGTTCAGTTTGGATTCCAACACGGAGCCGGAGCGGTCGCCGTAATAGCTGTAGACGATGTCGTCCAGCGACAAGCCGAATTTGCCGTCGGCCATGCCGTGCGTAAATAAAATCTGGATTAATGCCATCAGATAGCCGGCGGCTATCGTGGTCAAATAACCGGTGAACAGCAGTTTGATCGAAAGGCCGAAACTGATCAGATTAGCGCCTTTATAGGCATATTTTACGGGTGTATCGTTACGATCTGACATGGGCCTATTCCGGATGGTTGAGGATGTTGGTGCTAAGAGCAAGACCAAGAGCGGGAGGCAAAAGCCAAGCCTCCCGCGTGCTAAGCATATTACTATTTTTTGATGTTTTGGTAGTAATAACCCAATTCGCTGATTTCTTGGTCAGTCAGTGCCTGGGCAACGATGCGCATGCGACTGTAGATGTCGTTGCGCCGAGTGCCGTTCTTAAAAGCTTGTAATGTCGCGGTCAGATAGTCGGCGTTTTGACCCGATAGGGCAGGGATGTCGACGACTTGGCCTTTGCCGTTGCCGCCATGGCACACCTCGCAAGGCGGTAACACCCGCTCGCTATTGCCGTTTTTTACCAGTTTTTCCGCTTGCTCGTAAACCATGGGATTGGGCGATTGAAAAGCAGCCGGTTGCGAACCGAACCAGACCGCTAGATCGGCAGCGTCCTGCTTACTTAAGGTTTTCGCCAGGCCGGCCATTAAGGCATTTTCCCGGTTGCCGTCGGTGTAATCCTGCAATTGCTTATACAGATAGGTAGGCAATTGTCCGGCCAGCGACGGAAATGCTGCGGAGGCACTGATGCCTTTTTCGCCGTGACAGGCGCTACAGGTTTTGGCCAATTCCTGGCCTTTTTGCGGATTGCCGACTTTAACGAAGTTAAGCTGCTCGGCAGTCCACGCCACTTGCGAAGAGGGTTGCGCCAAGGCCGCAGTTGGCAGTATTAAGACAGCGCTTAAAATGAATTTTTTCATGATCAGACCCCCCATCTGCCTGAACCAAAGGTTTCCATCAAGAAGAATTGCAGAATCGGGTAGCCGAAGGCAATCAGCATGAAAACGCCGATGACGATATTCCACAAACTGAAACTATTCAGATAGCCGGGAAGGTAGTCAGGGCTATCAGCCTGTTCAGCATACTCGACTTCACCTGTGAACACTTCGCTGCCGGTTTGAGTTTTGCAAAGGTTATATATCAACAATCCCGCAGAAAAGATAAGTATCATGCCGCCGAATATCATCGTCACTTCATAGGGCTCCCAAGACAATGTCAGTAAATTATTGTAATTGACGCTGTCGATTCGGCGGGGTTGTCCCAACAAGCCGAGAATGTGCCATGGGGTAGTCATGATGATCATGCCGACAAACCAGGTCCATAATTGGATGGTAGCCAGCGAGTTGCTATATAGCGGCTTGCCGGTTAAAACCGGCCAGAAGTAATAGGCTATGCCGAAATACATGATGATGGTTGTGCCGCCGAAGATCAGGTGAAAGTGACCTGAAATCCACGCGGTGTTATGCACCATCGCATTCATCGCATAGCTGGCGTTGACCAGACCGCCAAAGCCGCCAAAGATCAGCATCAATAAACCCAGGATGATCGCCAGTACCATCGGATTGTGCCAAGGCAAGGCGGCTATCCAGCCGAATAGGCCTTTACCCCCGCGCAAACGCCCGGCAATTTCTAGCGAGGCGATTACGGTAAAGCCGGTAACAAAGGTCGGCAAGGTCACCACGAAAGTTCCAATAGCATGCAGGATTTTCCAGCTATGATTTTGTTCAGGATCCATATACAAATGATGGAATCCGATCGGCAGGCTGAAGACCACCAGCAGAATAAAGGCGGCGCGAGCCATGATGTCGCTGAACAAATAGCCGCCAGCCTGCTTTGGTACCAAGGTATAAAAGGCGGTGTAGGTAGGAATCAACCAGAAATAGACGATGGGGTGCAGGGTCCAGGCGAAGAGCGTCCGTGCCAGACCGGGGTCTATGGTATCAATCAGGCCTAAAGCCCATGGGATCAATTGGAATAAGACTTCAGCAGCTACCCCGGCGCTGGTCCACAGCCATAAGATTGCGTTGGCTGTGGTGGCAAACATCGCTAGCGGCACCGGCTGATCAGGGTTTGCCTTTTTCCATTGCATATACATGACGATCATTGTCACGGCCCAAAACCAGGAGCCAACCACCAGCAAGGTCGCTCCTATGTAGAACAAGGGATGGGCTTGTAAAGGCGGGTAAAAGGTAAACATAACCGAGGCAGCACCACCCAGCAGAGGTAATGCCGCGAGTACCACACCGGTCAATGCCACACCGAAGCCTGTCCAGGCAAATGTTTTATTCCAAACCGGTAATTTCAAACTGCTGGTGGCAACGTAATAGCCAAAACCCATGATAAAGAAGGTGGTTAATACAAAACCCATCAAAACACCGTGTGTACTCACCGAGGCATAATAGACTTCCCTAGATTCCAGAATTTTGAAAAAGCCGCTACGTTCGATGACTTGATAGCCGCCCAGTAGGCAGGCCAGCGCGAACGCGCCGAACGCTACCCAGAAATGGGTGAGCGCCAATTTTTTTTCCACTGTGTTATCCATGATTTGCTCCCCCTTGTTTGTTGAGCGCTTCCCACTGCGCTTTGCCGACTACCTTAACGTTGCTCCACATGTGTGCGTGGCCCATGCCGCAATACTCGTTGCACAGCAACGGATAGTCGCCAGTATGGTGTAACAGGGTTTTGACTTGTGCCACATAGCCGGGCACGATCATCGTGCTCATATTGGTCATAGGGATATGAACGCCATGAATGACGTCAAGGCTGACCCAGCGGAAGGTAATGTTGGTTTCCGCCGGCAAAACGAGGTTTTTCGGATAAAACCCGTAACGACCGGCCACCATCCGCACAGTGACGCTGCCGTCAGGATGTTGTTGGACACCAAGTTTGTCTTCGGCAAATTCCGCCGACAGATGCAGTCGGGCAGAATCGATCGCTTCAACATTACTAGGAGCGTGAATGCCATGGAATAATGCGGAAGATAAAATGACTACTACAAATAGTCCCGCGATCATTAGTGCAATGGCCGCCCACTGTTTTTCCAGTTTATGGATATGCATGCGGCCCCCTAACCTATATGACCACGAGGTAAAAACACTCCGTAATACATCAGTAGCCAGGCAATCACCATGCCGCCGCTGACGATCAGCATTAATGCCCAGGTGCCAATCGGGGCGCTTTGCAGAATTTTTTGACGTTCTTCTTCAGAGAGATTGTTCATATCCTTCCTTCTTGTATGCGTTTTGATAGGAATTATGTTGGCAATTAACGGCATGGACAGTATCGGTTCCGTCATTCTTTTCGATGACTTTACCATCCGATTGCTGGGGTAATCATACCCCTAGCGCCGCTTTAATCGAAAGCGATAAATCAATGTTATTAAATGTTTGTAGGAGGTTTATGCGGAAGCTTGCTAGCAAGGCAGTCGTTTGGCTTCGAATGCCGTCGCAAAAAGCTGCCGAGGACGTTTGCTATAAAGATAACCGGCGTGCGCTGGTCTCCGGCGAAGTGTTCAACGCCGGCGTTTTGCGGAATCGATTCCAGCCTCAAACCGGAGGCTTTCATGTTTTCGGCTATATTTCCTCATGGATGTTACGGTTCTGTTCAGGTTAGACTGCGGATATCTCTCGGAGGGCCAGTGCAATTCCTGGGATGGACGAAGCCTGGTTAACGGCGTCTATCGCCGTAAGCTGTTCCGGGGGCTTAATGCGCAAATGAACTGGCGTTTCGTTAGCCAACCATGCCACTCCAGGTTTGGCTGACCATGCCCAGTCTTGGGCGTGGCGCACGACGTCTTATCCCTGCCACACAAACGATGATGACAATGAACCAACCGACTAATGAATTCGACCAAGACCGACATCGAAATGTGCGCTATCGTCTGCTGGGCTTTTCGAACGCCGCGCTGTTAATCGCGGCTACCAACTTTTTGATTTGGCTGGTGTTTTTATTTCCGATTTATGCCGCCACGGACGGAATATCGAATAGTGGCGGCATGCGTTTTTTGTTGGTGTTTTTTATCGGAACGGATATCGTCGGCCTGGGCTTGGCGGCTATCGCCATGTTCAAGTCAAGACTCAGGAAGACAATGGCGAATTACGGGTTTGTTGTTAATGTCGCGATGATAGGTTTGAATCTGTCGATTTTGCCGTATTGAAAGTTGCGATTTAACGAAAATGTACGATAGCTCCCGTGCCATCGTGTCATTAACCGGCGCAATACGGCTGTCAAAACCTGGTCTTGAATTCACACGCCACGCACTTAGCCAGAATGGCTGGCAGCGAAGGAATAAGTCGGGCGAAATAAATATATGACGCCCGGTTATGCCGGATTCAGTGCTGGCTTATGCCGGTTTTTTCGCGTTTCGGCGCCAAAAGTACCCAATGGTCACGATGACGATCAACGCTAAAACCCCCAGCATGAAGCGCGGTTCGGCAACCTGAACCGAACGATTTTCGTCTTTATATTTGAATTTCATCAACACGCCCAAAGCCGGGTCGCTTATGTCGATTGCAATCGATTTGGCGGCAAGATTTAAAAATTGCACTTCGCTGCCATCGAAAGGTTTATTGTTGCGGGTGTCCTTGGTGACCATGCCGGGATATAAAGGCGTCTCGCTTAATTGCGAGCTTATCAAGGCTTTGGCGATTTCCTGTTCAAGTTCGCGGGTGGTTTTACCGTCGGTTTTGATTTGGACGGGTTTTTGGTCGTCAATGACGATCTGGATTTCGCCTTGCGATGCGGTCAGGGCTTTTTTAGACGAAAATCCGTCCAGGTATTCCACATCGGCGGCAAACACCAAGTCCAGCCCGACTTGTACGCCGTCGGCACTGAAACTCTTGTCAATAAGGTCGAAGCGTAAGGCTTGATTGCTGTAATCCCGGACCGTAACCGTGGTCAGCGAATATCCGGCCTTGTTGCTGATCAGCAGTTCCGCTTGGTCTTGTGGCTGGCTGAGCGTAATGCCCCGCCAATTCGGATCCAGCTGGATCATGCCGTCTTTCATCGACGTAAGCAGCTTTTTGGTAATTTGCGCGGCAGGCGTTGCGCTATCAATTTTGGCGGCGTTTAAAAAGCTCAGACCGGTCGAGCGGTAAATTTCACCATCGTCGATACGCCATTCGGCGGTATATGAAAACAGCGAATCACTGGTTTTTCTCGGCATGCCGGTATGGATGCGCAATTTATCGTGGCCTGCCGGTGTCGCGTCCGCATGCGCTGTTTGGTAAAGCAGGTTGGACAAGACTAAAGACAGCGCGAGTGCTAGTTTGAGAGCGATTGGCTTCATTGCAATTCCGGGGCAAAAGCGCCACGTTAGCATAATCGCGCGCGGATGGGCTAGCTGCCCCGTGCCTGTCGGTAATATGTAGTTTGAGGGGGGTAGCTTTACTGCGGATTGGTTTCGGTCTTTTCCAGTTCCGCCAATTCCTTCGGCGTATTGATATTGACAAAGATTTGCGCGGCATCGCTAAAGTCAACTTTGATCATACGATGTCTGCGAAACCAAATTTGCAGTTTCCGCTCGCCACGCTGCAAGTAAGCTCGCAGATCGGCTTGCAGATCGGTTCTGAGAGCGGCAAATACCGGATGCAAACGTTCGCCGTCATAGGCGACGGCAATCTCGGCGTCGTCCTTGATAAGCTCGGTCAGCAAACGTTGTAAATGAATGGTTTTAACGAGCGGCGAGTCGCAGGGCGCAATCAGCAGTGTCGAATTTTCCGCAACCTGCATGGCCGCCAGAATCCCCGCCAGCGGTCCATCGAAGGTCTGTTCTATATCGCTGACGACTGGATAAGCGAATTGCCGGTAGCGGTTTTGGTTGCGATTAGCGCTGATCAGCAATTCATCCACCAAAGGCCGCATGGCTGCCAACGCATAACTGACCAAAGGGCGGTTTTGGAACAACAGCAAGCCCTTGTCCTGCTGCTGCATGCGCCGCGACATACCGCCGGCCAGCACCACGCCGCTTACTTTGTTTTGCCCGCTCATGATGATAAGCTTTGCCGATGTTTAATAGAGTTGTCATTTTCGCAAGCCTGCCGCTGATTGCAAGTTGCGCCGCGCAATCTCCGCATACCGAGGAAGTAACCTATTATCAGGTTGAAACCGGAAAACCCTACGACGATGTGTTGGCGGAGTTGGAGGTGGCGATTGCCGAACACAACTTTCGCATCACCGGTCATAGCAGGGTGGGGAAGGTGATTCGCGATAGAGGCGCCGCGAATTTTCCGGAATACGATACAGTACAGTTTTGCAATCTTACGCTGGCTAGAACCGTACTCGAGATAACGCCACATGCGATAGGCTATATGCCCTGCAATGTGGTGACCTATCAATTCGAAGGCAAAACCATCGTCAGGACGCATTTGTTACCGGAAGACACCGATAACCCGGCCTTGAATAAATTCGCTACAGAAATGAACCGGCAATTGCGGCAGATTGTCGATTTCGCCGCCGAACAATAAAAATCCTTATTAACATAACAACCGAGTACCATGAAAAATTCATTATTCTCTACCCTCGCTGTTTTAGCGCTGCTAAGCGGTTGCGCCAGCACCCAGGAAAACGCAAAACCCGAAGCCGCTGCCGGTGAGCCGGCCGCATTGGCCAACGATTATCCAACCCGCGATCGCGTCGAGTATGTGCTGGAATGCGTTGCCAAACACGGCGGTCTGACTTATATCAGCCAATATGCCTGCGGCTGCAAAATCGACAAAATCGCCGAAAAACTCAGTTTCTCAGAATACGAATCGGCTAAAACCTTTACCCAGATGCAAAAAACGCCGGGCGAAGCAGGGGCGGCGTTTCGCGACGCTAAACAATCCAAGGATTTGCGTACGCGGCTAAAAGATGCCGAAGCCGAAGCCGAAAAGGCTTGTTTCGTGAATTAAGCCCTATTGACCATGATGGATGGCGCCGGCTTGGTTGGCATCATGGCTTAAGCTCTTCTCGCGCCACACCGCGGCAACATTTGCGGTTTGGCGTTCGCTACCGGATTCAATGCATTTTACCTTTATGCCCAACGCAGCGTTTTTTCTTTCATACCCTAAATTCAAACTGGCGATTCTGGCTTTGTTGACGCTGAATATTGGCATTTACGCAACGGTCGACACGATGACGACCGCGGTCGATGCCTTGGCCTGGGTGATATTGTTGGTGATGTTCGAACTGGAAACCGTCAAGGCCGCACCGTTTGCCGCAAGTACCCTGCATGCAGTACGCAACGTATTGATTGTGGTGATTGCATTAGTGTTTGGCAGCTATATCCGCGATAACGAATGGTTGGAGGTGGTTAACTCCTTGTTGTGGTTTGCGTTGATAGTGTTACTCGAATTGGAAGTACGCTGGCCGTCTTTGGTGGCGCGGCACCGGTCCGCGTTTTGGTTGATGACCGTGGCCGTATTCGTCGGTTTGCTCGGTATGGTGGTGGCGTGGCTGATGCACTCGGATTGGCTGGATGCTTACGACGCGCTGTTGTGGATCGTTGCCTTCGGTGTGATTGAGGTCGATATTTTTCATTTTCTGCAACTCAAGCGCGATTAACCGTCCCTTTTTAACATTTCAGTTGATTTACCAGGCATGAGCAAAACAGTATTGATGCTTATTTTGGTCGCGCCTTTATTATTGAAAGGCTGGTATGTCGATAATTTTATTTATCATTACACCGGTACCCGTTTGCTGGGATTTACCCAGGTCTTATTCAACGACGCGGCGATTTATTGCGGTATTTTTCTGTTATTGTATTTATCGTTTCTATCTGCAGTAAATCGTTGGCTGGGAGCGCTATTTCGCTTAACGGCTTTTTTTCTATTTGCCGTCTATATTATCGATTATGTCGTCATCGTTAATTTCAATACCCATCTGGCGTGGGGCGACGCAGTAAAATACGCCGATTATTCCTATAAATATATTCAACAAATATACGGTTTAAGCGCCTTCGGCATGTTGGGCTGCTCGCTGCTTATCTTGATATTGCCTTTATATTTTTCCTGGGCAAAATTTAAAGCGGTAACGCCGCGATATACCAAGCTGCCTATTTTTGTAATTCTGATCACGCCATTAGCGGCGGCGTTCGCCGATAATGAAAAATATGCTCACGCCTGGATCTATAAAAACGTCATTGATTACAACTTGACTATCTTATCCGAGGCTGCGCCCTATAGTGACGGCTTTGTCGATGCGTTTTCCTATCAGGACGATACTGCTTGTCAGCCACAAGCCGCCGAAGCCAAGAATATTATAATTTTGATGGTGGAGTCGCTATCGGTCTATCAGAGCCGCTATTTTTCGGGCATCCAGGATTGGACGCCCAATCTGGACATGATCGCCGGCGAGAATATGTCTTTCAAGAATTTTTACGCTAACGGCTTTATAACCGAAGACGGCGAAATTGCTTTGTTGACCGGTTTGCAGCCGATTTATCCGCCATCTAGTTATTCCGACGATGGCGGAACTTCGTTCTATAGTTTTTATAATATAAAAGATTCCTTACCGAATATTCTGAAAAAACATGGCTATCAAACGGAGTTTTTAACCACCGCCGATTTGAGCTTCGGCAATACTGGGGTCTGGGCAAAAAGCGTGGGTTTTGATTATATCGAAGGGCATGATCATCCCGAATACGAGCAATGGGAGCGTTTTCATTTTCAAGCCGCACCCGACGAAGCGTTATATAAGCGTGCTTTGGCTAGGGTAGAGCATAATAAAAAGCATAAATTTTTGTTGTTTATTAAAACCGTCAGCAGTCATCATCCTTATATTAATCCGGAGAGTAAAGAAAAGTCGGAGTCCGCGGCGATTAGTTATACCGATAAACAATTGGGCCGGTTTTATAGGGAGTTGCAGAATAAGGGTTTTTTTAATAACGGTATTTTGCTTATCGTTGGTGACCATCATTCGATGACGCCGTTGAAAAAAGCCGAAGTCGAGCAATACGGCCAGTATAAAGCCACGGCAAAAGTGCCTTTAATCATTGCGGATGGAAACCGGTCCGCTGTAACGGAGAATGGGCAATACCAACAAATCGACGTATTCAACAGCTTGCAGGGTATGGTCGCCGGTCGGCAATGCTACTCGAATTGGCGGGGGGTATTGCTGGGCGAAACCAAAGTCTCGCCTAGATATATTTTTCATCGCCGTGGTGACAATCGGGATATGGTCAGCGTATTTAGCGATAATGAAGATTTTCTGATCAAATTGGATGGCGACGAAACGCGGGTCGTCAGCAAATTGCCGCTGGAAGGAGCCGGTAGACAGCTATTGGTCGACAAACTCAACGCGTTGCGGATAGATCGGGCGAATTGGGCGCTGACACAATCCGCCGAAACGTCAGATTGATGCGAGGCTGTTTGGCCTTGGCGCTTTTCGGCAACTGGTGGCGCCAGTGGTGTTGTAATTCCCCAGCCATAATCAGCAAATCGCCGTGGTTCAGATCGATGTCCAATTTAGCGCCGCTGCGGTTATGCCGAAATCGTAGCGAACGGGTTTCACCGAAACTGAGCGAGGCTATCAGCGGGTTGGGCCCCAGTTCCTTTTCGTTGTCGGCGTGACAGCCCATCGAATCGCGGCCGTCGCGGTATAAATTGGCTAATACGCTATTGAACGATTGCCGGCAAACGGTTTCGACATCGACTCGTAAGGCCAACAGTTCGGCGGTCCAGGGCAGCGGTTGGTGAGCGACGCCGGAATAGCGGTACTCTGCCCCCGCATCGCCGTACCAAGCCATAAGCCTAGGCACTTGCAGCCAACGCCCGTAAATGTGGATTTGTTCGGATTGCCAGGCCAGGGTCTGCAGCAGGTTTTGCAAATAGTCATTCGCCATCGCCCGCGGATAGAAGGCTCGCAGCAGATATAACTCACCGTCGCCGGGGGCAAGGTTTTGGTGGCTGGCCGGTAAGCCGTTCGCGGATGGCATGGCGATGTGATCTTGAACTATGCGTCAGGGCGGTTTATCGCCCTAAGGCCACGAGGTCGATGAATTCAGGCCGCTACAGTTTTAATTCACCAACAAAATAATCAATTGTGCGGCAATGATCCGCAGAATCATTACCAGCGGATAGACGGTGGCATAAGCCATCGAAACCGCCGCCGACGGACTGAGATTATTGGCGAATGCCAACGCCGGCGGATCGGTCATGCTGCCGGCCAGCAAACCGCAAAGGCTCAGGAAGTTTTGCTTATAGACTATCCGCGCTACTGCGGCAATGATCAACAAGGGCAATAAGGTGATCAATGCCGCGCAGGCCATCCAGTAAAATCCGTCGCCTTTTACCAAGGTTTCGACGAATTGGTCTCCCGAGTGCAGGCCAACGCAAGCTAGGAACAATACGATGCCGATGTCCTTCAAAATGATATTCGAGCTTTTCGGCAGATGCCAGGTCATGGCGCCCCAGTTGCCTATCCGGCTCAGCATGATGGCCACCAGTAGCGGCCCGCCCGCCATGCCCAGTTTCACCGCCGACGGAATGCCGGGTAAATAGAGGGGTATGCTGCCGAGCAACACGCCCAGCGAAATACCGATAAAAATCGGCATGATCTGCGGATGATCAAGCTCTTCCAGCGAGTTGCCCAGGGCTTTTTCGATACTGTTCAATGGTTCCAGGTTGCCGACTACATTTAATTCGTCGCCGAAATGCACGTGTACGTTGCTGGTTGGCGAGAATTCGACATCGGGGCGATGAATTCGGGAAATAGTGACGCCATACAATACGCATAGATTGCCGACGGTTTGGTTGATCGCGGATTTGTTGGTGACCACCAGCCGTCTGCTTTGTAAATTGGTGGCGATTTGTTTCAAATCGATATCCGATTCCGGGCCAATCAGGATTTTCAACTGTTCCAGCGGTTCCCGTTCGCCGACCAGCCGAATCGTGTCACCTATTGCCAGCCGGCTATCCTGACCGGCAACATCGACTTCGCCGTTATGCAGAATCCGGGTCATGACCACGTTCATGCCTTCGAAGAACGGAATTTGCCGTAGCGTCAGGCCGTTCAAGTTGGGGTTTTCTACGCGCAAATCTTTCCAGATAGGCACATGCGCTTCTTGCTGCTGTTTGTCGGCAAAGTCTTTCGCTTCGGCGGCAATATCCACTTTAAATAGCCGTTTGTTCACCAGCATCGCCAGAATGATGCCGGCGATACCGAACGGATAGGCGACGGCATAACCCAAGCCCGGCATTTTCAATGTTTCGCTGCTGAGGCCGGGAATACCCCCTAATACCTGTTGCGCAGCGGCCAGCGACGGGGTGTTGGTAGTGGCGCCGGAAAACAGACCGACCGCGACCGGCATCGGGATATTACCGATGACGCCGATTAATACAGTGATCAGGGCACCCAACACGACGATTGCCGCTGCCATGCCGTTAAGGCGTAAGCCGTAACGGAAAAACGAGCTGACGAAACTGGGGCCTACTTGCAAGCCAATTGCGTAAACGAACAGTACCAGGCCGAATTCGCGTAAAAAATGCATGACTTCCGGGTTGATGCTGATCTGGAAGTGGCCAAAAATCAGTCCGGAAAACAACACGCCGGCGATGCCGAGCTGAATGCCGGCTAGCGAAAGTCTGCCTAATACCAAACCGCTGGCGACCACCAAACTGATAATTAGCAAGGTATGTGGGACGGAGTCTTGATTGAAAAGCGATAACAGCCAGGACATGGCCTATTCCTTGGGTTGCAGATGATTAAGGAGATTTGGGTTTGCGTAGTCTATACGGCCTGACTATGATGGAAAGGCCTGATAGCGCATTCTGTCGTCAGGATTGTACAACAAGCCAACCGAGGGTGATCGCGATGAATAATAAATACCATAAAATCAAGTATATCGTCATGCTGGGGCTGTTTGCGGCCGGCGTCAACGCGGCCGATATAGAAGCCGGTAAAGCCAAAGCCGCCGCTTGTCAGGGTTGCCACGGTGCCGCGGGTGTCAGTAATAGTCCGCTATGGCCAAGTTTGGCCGGGCAGAGCGCGGTATATATCGAGAGCCAATTGAACAAATTCCGCAACGGGCAACGTGAAAATGAAGTGATGAAACCGTTGGCGTCGGGCTTGAGCGAAACCGACGTTCAAAATATTTCCGCATATTACGCCAGTTTGCACGGAAAATCGGCCGGTGGCGGCGATGCCAACTTAGTGAAAGCGGGTAAAGACAAAGCGGCGATGTGCTTGGGTTGCCACGGCAATAACGCGCAAGGTATGGGTATGGTGCCGAAACTGGCCGGACAACAGCCGCAATATTTGGCTAAGCAACTGACCGATTTCAAAAAAGGTGCGCGCAAGGCGCCGCAAATGAATGCCTTGGCGCAATCGCTCGGCGAAGATGACATTAAGGCGCTGGCGGCTTACTTGGGGTCTTTGTAAATTATTACAATTGGCGGTCGCGTCGCTGATAGTATCCCGGCGATGCGGCTTGCTTCGCTTGGCTTTTCGGCTAGTCTAATACCGGCCAAGAGTCTTCCCGTTGGTATCAACTTCCGCCGCAAATCGCTTAATGTGCAGTTTGACTTAAATTTTCATCGTTCCAGAATTCGACAAATACCAGCGTGATGACACTGATAGCTCCGTTACGGATAAAACTCTGCGTTCTGTTGACGGTCTGCATAGCGGACGCAGTTTCGGCCGATACGCTGTCGAGCGATGTGTCGTGGTCGGTGATCGGGCGCAATATCGGCATTACGCAACCTGCATTTACCGGCGTGGGCAGCGGCAGTTTTACCGGCAATTCGGCTACGGTGGATTCGGGTTCCAGCGTAAATCTGGCAGGCAGTTACAGTATTCAGGAAGGCAATACCAGCTATTGCCCTGGCTGCGTGATCCAACTTTATGGCGCCTGGATTGCGCCGGCCCAGGCCGGGTCGGCGGGGTTTTATTCCGGAGGGATAGGCCCCGGTTTTGGCAGTCAGAGCGGATCGTTCCAGATTCAACTCAATGCCCCCAAAGTTCCCGGCAGTTATTTCATCGGTCTTGGTTCCACCTTGAACTATTTTTACCAACCTAACGTAGGAGGTGAGTTTGGCAAGGATCAGAATGCAAACCCCGGATTCGCGCCATTTCAAGTGACGGTTGTCCCCATCGCTCTCAGCCCGAATCCGCTGACGGTTAACGACAGCTTCAGCACGGCTCCCGGCTTTTATTACGCCACCGGCGGCAATTTCAGCAATGACGGGGTGTTGATTAATGACAACGCCAATCTAAGCCATAGCAGTGGTGTTTTTTCGAACAACGGTAGTGTTAGCAATCAGGGGGTAATCGACAATGCAGGGCAGATTAACAACCAGGGCGCTTTCACTAATTACGGGATACTGAACAATAGTGGGAGCATCAGCAATACCGGTCAGATCAATTTGGCGGATACCAGCCGGATAACGGGTTCGGGAACTTTCTACAATAGCAGTCAGGGCCAGGTGAATATTTTCGGTGCCGGCGTACATCAAATTGACGGTGATGTCACGAACGACGGCGTTTTCAGAGCCGTCGACACCTCGGTGGCATTTACCGGCAATTTCACTAATAACGGTCGCTACGAGAGCGATCCCTCTGTTAACCAGTTTAATAATCTGTCGATAACATCCGATGGTTATTTGGTGGGCGGTGCCGGCGATACTTTCATTGTGACCGGCGATTTCAATAACGCCAGCACCCAAAACACCTTGTGGAACACCGCGAATGCCGACTTGATATTCAGTGGGCCCAATGCCACTCAGCACATGATGGGCTTGCAGGGAAGTGACCAAGGGCAGACTACGACGGCTGCCGTCAACAATTTTGCCTGGGGTTCCGTGACCCTGGCGTCCGGCAACGGCTTGAGCTTGGTCGATGCTAACGATACGCCTGGGGCTGCGTTGTATGCCAGTAAGCTCATTTTGCCGGACGGTGTCAGCCAATTAAGTAACATTAATAGCAATTACAACATCTATATCGACCCGACCTTGCCCGAAAATCAGTATCTGCTGGGTACGCTGAGAGGCTTTGGCAGCGGCACGGGGCAATTGGCGCCATGGAGCGCACAGCCTTTTGATAACAGGACTACCGAGGATAAGGAGTTAACCTTTAATCAGCAGAGTTTTGCCCCGGCCTTGAATGAAGCCTGCGCCGCACCTAGCGGTATTCTGCTTGCCCGCTGCCTGCAACTTGAGGCACTCAGTCCCGAACAACAAAAAACTGCTGTGGCGGCGTTGACACCCGACCAAGTGCCGGGGCAAATGGCCGGCCCTGTAAAATTGAGCGCAACGCGGTTGGATGGCCCGCTTGCCCGTTTGGCCAGTTTACGCGGCAGCGGCGGCAGTGCGCCGTTGTCGGTTAATTTTAACGGTATGCAATTGTCCACCAACAAATTGGGATCTCGAGGCATAGGCGGTGCCGCAGGCGATGATGAGGCACTATTCCGCGATTCTCCACTAGGCTTGTTTATTCAAACCCGGTTCAATTTTGCCAATATGCAAGGCACCCCGTGGGATCGGGGGTTCGATTCGCAGGCCCGCACCGTTACCGCCGGTGCCGATTATCGTTTAAGTGATAAATTGGTCGCCGGCATGGCCTTTAACTATACGCATTCGGCGACGCAATATGCCGATACCGCGGGCTCCATGAATAGCGACACCTATCTGGGCGCGATTTACGGCAGCTATTATCTGCCCCACGATATTTATCTGGATTGGGTAGGTAATTACGGCGGCAATCAATACGCATTTAATCGCCAATACGCCTATTCCGGTTTCGCCGGCCAATCCAGCTCGGCTACTACCGGCAATCAATACGGTTTTGCCTTGAGCGGCGGTAAGGATTTGAATTGGCGGGAATGGGTGATCGGACCTTATCTGCGCATGGAATATCTCGGCATGAACATCGCCGAATACCGGGAACATAGCGGTAATGGTTTCGATATCATAACCGGCGAGCAAATCAATCATTCTTTCCTTAGCAATCTCGGCACCCAAGTCAGCTACGCGCTCAGCACGCCATGGGGAGTGATCACGCCGGCCGTGCGCATGGAATGGGAGCATCAATACCTCAACGACAATCGTCTGATTCAAATGCGTTTAGCCGAGGCGGCGCCGGGACAGGGCAATTTCGTGATTCAGACCGGCGATCCGGATAGGGATTACTTCAACCTCGGCGGTTCGGTCAGCGCGACTCTGGCCAACGGCGGTTCCGGCTTCGTGCGTTACGAAACCCGCCTGGGTCAAGCCAATATTGCCGATCACATCCTGGAAGCGGGATTGCGCATGACGTTCTGATTATTTTTCCGAAACCTTGGCCGGGCGGTAATCCCTTTGGGGCAAGGCGTATGTTTGCTGCTAGCCGCTGCCTTTGATCTTGGACTGTAAGTGCTCGGCCAGACGTTTCATCGCCGAGGAAGAATCGTCTGCGGCAAGATGCACGTTAATAATGCTGGGCATGTCCCAATTATTCAATGAACTCAACAGCGCCGTTTCGAATGCCTGCTCCGAATCGGCTTCATAGCCCATCAATGGCCCAAACACTTCTCCCAGCCGGTCGAAACGCCATAGATTGATGTCGTTGAAAGGGCCTTCCAGAATACAACGCTCGGTACTGTAACCGCGATTGTTAAACACCACCACGATCGGATTCAGCCCCAGCCGGGCGTGGGTGGACAGTTCGGTGCCAGTCATTTGAAACGCGCCGTCCCCGACTAGAATAAGGGTGCGGCGGTCGGGACGGGCAATTTGCGCGCCGAGTGCGGCCGGAACCGCAAAACCCATGGTGGTATAAAAACCGGAGGCCAGAAATTCGCTTTGCTCATGTACGCGTAAGTCGATAGCCGCAAACAGGCAGTCGCCGACATCGCATACCACAATCATGTCGTGGCTCAGTGCTTGATTCAGACGCTCGACCAAGCGGGTGGTGGTAATCGGCCGGTTCGCTTCGGGAAATACAAACGGCGCGGCGTTTGTTGGCGCAGCAGGATATTTGGTGTCCGCAGTGCGGATTTTGCCGGCCAACGAGTTGAGGAAGTCATCCAGCGCCACGCCCGGATAACGGTGTGCGCTGATCACCACTTCGTTCAGCGCGGCGCGTATCGTCAAATGCGGGTCCAGCTTTGCCGTATAGATGCCGGTGTCTATTTCATTCAAGGTCACGCCCAGCATCAGCAATAAATCGGATTGTTCGACTGTATTGCGCACAGCTTCGGCACTCATCGCGCCTTCGTAAATACCCAAATAGGCGGGATGCCGCTCGGCCATCACCGACTTGCCGGTTAATGTCGCTACAACCGGCAAGCCGGCGCGTTCGACAAAGTCGGCCAAGGTGGTTTGTAAACCGCGCCGATGTAACTCCACGCCAGCCACTATCATCGGCGAAACCGCTTTGGCCAACAGCTCTAGCGCCTCCGCGACGGCTTCGGATAACGCGACCGGATCGCTGACAAATTTTTCCACGGTCTCGGTCGGCATCGGATAGCCTTCGGCCAGCACCAGGTCGCGGGGGATTTCAATGTAGACCGGTTTACAAAAACGCCGTGCGGCTTCGATGGCATGGTCAATTTGCCGGAAGGCAATTACCGGATCGTTGAGTACCACGGATGCGCAGGTTATGCGCTCAAAAATTTCGCGTTGGAAGGTAAACGGACCGAAGCGATGATGCAGCAAGGGATCGGTTTTTTGCTCGCTCACGCCCGGTGCGCCGCTGATAAGCACTACCGGGGAGGATTCTGCATAGGCGCCGGCGATGGCATTCACTGTGTTCAAGGCGCCAACACCGTAAGTTACCGCCAAGGCGCCTATACCCCGGCAGCGCGCGTAACCGTCGGCGGCGAAGGCCGCTGAATCTTCCCGGGTGGTGCCGATGTGCCGCACTTGGCTTTTCACCATCAGATCGTAAAAGCCAAGAACGTAATCCCCAGGTACGCCGAAAATATGTTCAACGCCGGCACCATGGAGGCGCTTCAGAAGGTATTGCCCTAATGTGTCGAATTTCGCAGTGCTCATGATATTTAGTGAACCGCCGTAGAGAATTGAGTTAACACAAACAACAGTGCGACCGCCCTGTGAAATACCTGAGTATCCTTTCCTGAGGCTTGGCGCTATTCATATTGATAAGCACCCGCTGAAAAGTCAACCCGGATACTTGGAAGTGGGCGCCTTTTCTCTGGTGACCACAGGCTGGCTCGTGCCGAATGCTCCAGCTACTTAGGTAGCCGAATCATTTCAATGTTGTTGCCGGCCGGGTCTTGGATGTAAACCGAGGCAGTACCGTCTCTATGAGTTTTTAACGGGCCGTAGCGCTCGGCGTGATTCGAGGTAATGGCGAAATGCGGTGGATGTTGGTTGGGTAACACCAAGGCCAGCGCGACATTGCTAAATTGGATCAATGCCCAAGTTTCGTCGGCATATACGACTTTTACGTCGTACTGGTTTTTGTACCACTCCAGCGTGTCTGGAATATTATCCACCTGAATAGCAATATGATGAATTGTGTCCATGCTCCCAACTCCAAATGCTTCGATTGCGTACGACCAGTCTGTGGTGATTGCTGCTGTCAGTCTACCCGGATTTTGCGGAACGATTTACACATATCCCGCTACAACCCATGAATTTGTAGGGTACTAGCTGATCGATAATGTCCATAAATAAAATATGCGACAAATTGTCACACTTTTTCTGGACATTATAATTTTTATTCACTAGAATGCGCCCACCTTGACTTAGGTCAATACGACGGGTCAGGATCGTATCTTCGGGGGAGGAAAGCGACCGCTAATGCGGTAAATCAATAATAATAAACGCTAGTTATTAACCTGCTATCTCTGATAGTAGGCGTCCAATCAATAATAATTAAACAAACTGGACGGAGCCCACTTTAGGTGGGCTTTTTTATGCGCGCTGCCAGGGAACTTTGCCGGGTTTGGCCGGCACAAACATCCTATTTCGCAGTTTTGGTTTCGAAGTTTGGCGAGATTATTAGCGCCCGCCAAAATTACAATCCCAAGGCGCGAAATTCCGTACAAGGGCGCGCACGCTGCCAGACGCGCTCAAATTCCTCGCACAATTGCCGGTTCCGTGCCGGAGAGTTTGGACTCCAATGGCCTTCGTAACGGTCGCCAAGCAGACGAAACAAATAGCCATCGACATCATTGGCGACAAAAGCTGAAAGATATTGAAGATCCTCGGCTTGTTCCGGGGTACGGATCAGAAAATATGACGGTAGTCTTTGCGCCAAATCTATCAGCGGATGTTGTTGATTGCGCACGTTTGCCGGGTCTTGAAGCAGAATTTGCACCCCGCCGTTACGATCGCGGAGTGCAAACTGTTTCAGTGCTTCGACCAACTCGTTTTGTCCATACAGGGCGTATTCCAGATCGCGGCTGTAGATGTAGAGCTGACGACGCGCTTGGCTAATTAGAAGCAGCGTGGCGCTAAGTGCGGATTCCAGAGTATCTATTCGCGCAGCGTCCACCGAGGTTTCCCGGGGTCTCGGCGCGGCGCGAGGTATCTGCGCTAGCGGTTCGAGTTGTAGCCGCATCGTCCGATGTGGAATGCCGGCTTCGTCAAAAGTGTCGCCTTCCTGGATAAATCCAAATTTTTCGTAAAAACCCAAAGCGCCGATCTGGGCGTTTGCGAAGGCGGTTGTCAGTCCCAGGCCACGGGCTTTTTCCAGCAAGGCGAGTAGTAATGATCTGCCTATCCCTTGGTTCCTCCATTGTTGCAGAACCGCCATGCGGCCGATTTTTCCTTCCGGCGACAAGCGGCCCGTGCCGACAGCTAAATAATTCGCATCGCGCACGATAAAGTGATGGCAGTACTGATCAAGCTCGTCGAATTCAATATCGGGCGGTATTTGTTGTTCGATTACGAATACCGCCTCGCGTACGTGGCGGATATCCTCAAAATCAACCTGAAAGTTGGCCGGTTCTAGGTAAAAACTGGGTATGCTCATGGCTCAATTTTTGAAAGAACGATTGAGTTTCGATTGTCCCATAAAATCGCCGCTACCCTAAAAGCTGAAGAAAACGGTCCACTTGTTCGGCTTCCGTGGCAAAACTGGTCACCAAACGCGCCAACAACTCATTTTCAGCCAGCAGCTGGGGTTTGGCGCGCGGCGGATTCCAAGGATAAAAAACCGCGCCTTGTTTCCGAAGCCGGTCAGCAAGGGTTTTATCCAAAATACAAAATACTTCATTGGCTTCGGCGGGCCAGGCCAATCTGGCCTGCTTGGAGTTGCCGATGCCATTCTGCAAGCGTTCGGCCATCGCGTTGGCGTGACGAGCCAACTCCAGCCACAGGCCGTCTTGTAAGTAAGCGTCGAATTGGCAAGCGATAAATCGGCTCTTGGAGAGCAGCTGCGCAGCGCGTTTGCGGATAAACGGCAAGTCTTTGGCTAAAGCCGGGTTCATAAATACCAAGGCTTCCGCACACCAGCAACCGTTTTTAGTGGCACCGAAGGAGACAATATCCACACCCAGTTTCCAGGTCATTTCGGCGGGGCTTAGTTGCAAGGCGGCAAGAGCATTGGCGAAACGCGCGCCATCCATGTGCAGGGGCAAGCCGTAAGTCCGGGCTATTTGCGCAATCGTTGCGATTTCATCGGGCCGATAAAGTGTGCCGATTTCCGTGGCCTGCGTAATTGAAATGCCCATCGGCTGCCCGGCATGCACAAAATTCGGCGGAAAACGTTCGATTTCGGCTCTGAGATTGTCGGGATCGATTTTACCATTGTCGCCATCAACCGGCGCCAGACGCGCACCATGAGTAAAAAATTCCGGCGCGCCGCATTCGTCTTCCAGCATGTGCGCTTCGCGGTGACAAAAAGACACGCCGCCCGGCCGGTTAACGGCGGCCAAGGCCAGAGAATTCGCCGCGGTGCCGGTGCTGACGAAATAAACCGCTACCTCGCGTTCGAACAAGGCATTAAATTGCTGCTCGATTGTAAGGTCGATCTCGCTGCTGCCGTAAGGTGTGGCAAATCCGGCGGAGGCTTCCAGCAGGCGCTGCGAAATGGCCGGGTGCGCGCCTGCCCAATTATCGGATGCAAAATTCATGGCGGATGGTCTGAGTGTAATGGTTGAACATGAGCGAGCGATAGGCGGTTTCAGCCTAGTTTAACAGCCGCCATCGGCAGGCGCAGACAATGGCGGCTTTTGACTTATTGATGGGGTGGAGGTGGTGGAGAACCGGGTGGAGGAGGTGGAATGCGTGCGGTTGGGGTGCCGGTCGGGGCGGATTGGTAGGTAAATTGTCCGGACACCGGTACGCGATGGCCCTTGCTGTACATGCATTGCACGTAGGCATGGTCGTAACCTTGTTGCGTAGCGTAACCGGAGCGCCCGGATTCGCCGCTGCCGGCAACCAAGCCGGTACCCGCACCGATGGCCGCTCCGCCTCCACCGCCTAGCGCAGCACCGGCTGCGGCACCGACCGCCGTGCCGGCCACCGCGCTACCGAGCTGGCTATCCGCGCCGGCTTGATTCGGCGTGGTGCCTAATTGACTGGCTGCGTATTGTTGACAAAGAACATCGTCCTGCCGAAATTGTTCGAATGACAGGCCGGTTCCCGGCAATGCCATGACACTGGGGCCGGAAGGCAGATTTGCGCAGCCGGTAAAAACCAGTACTGTGCAGATACCGGCAAATAAGGTGTTCTTTAACATGGCGGCGTCCTGTTAATTCTGTGGAGTCGGTTCGACTTGTTGCCAGCCGCCCGGACATTGATTGACGTAAGGATAATAGCCGGCCGGGTCGTTACAGTAATACCAATATCCCTCCGGTAATGGATTGCTCTGCGGCACGTCGCGCTCGCGCTCGATGTAGATCGGCGGTTGCGCCGGTACCGTCACGATTTCCGGCGGGTAATATCCGTAGCGTGGGTAGTAAGGGTAATACGGGTATGCCGGATAGTAAGGCCGTGGAAACAGCGGCGCTCCCAGGTATAAACCGAAGCGCGGATAAAAATGGCCGCCAAAGTGACCGCCGCCGTGATGGTGCGGGCCGGCAGCCGCGTTAAAAGTCCACGCCGACAATAAAACCACCAACGGGAATGCTATCCAGTGTTTGAGTTTAAACATAATGTGCCTCTAGTTTGTATGTCGAGTAGGAAACGGAATTTCGATCGCGACCCGCAAACCGCCTTCCGGCCGGTTACCGGCGACGATACAGCCTCCGTGTGCCTCAATGGCCCTATGCGCGATGGTAAGTCCCAGTCCGGTACTGTGAGGCTTTTGTTGTTGGCCGCTACGGAAAAACGGCTGAAAAATTGCCGCCAAATCCTGATCGGGTACCCCCGGTCCATCATCGTCCACCTTTATACTTAAGTGGCGATTATCGGCATCAAAAGTGGCTGCCACTGATACGGTGCCACCGGTTTTACAGTGTTGTACCGCGTTACGTAGCACGTTTTCGATAGCGCGATGCAATAACTCGCTTTGGCCTTCCACGAAGGCGTCGAGTTGGCAGTGGTAGAAAAGTTCAATACGGTTTTGCTCCGCCTCGAAGCGCACATCCTCGACAATGTCGGCCAGCAGTTCGCCAATATCTATGGTTTCGATTTTGCCCGGCGAAACGCCTGCCTCCAGTTTGGAGAGCATCAACAGCTCGCCGACCAAGTCGCTGATGCGTTGTGATTCGCGTTCGATACGTTCCAGCGTCGCCGGCAATTTGTCCGGTTGTTGTTGGGCCAGACCGATAGCGGCCTGAATGCGGGCCAATGGCGAGCGTAATTCGTGGGATACATCGTGCAGCAAGTGCTGTTGGGCATTGACCAGCGAGCATATTTGCCGGGCCATATGATCGAAATCCCGGCCGAGATCGCTTAATTCGTCGCCGCGTCTGCCCATTGCATTACCAATTCGCGTATCCAACCGGCCTTGGGCGATCGCGCTAAAAGCGTCGCGCAAACTGCGGATCGGCTTCGAGAAATACCACGCCAACAACGCGCTGAACAACAAACTGGCTAAGCAGCCCGATACTATAGGCAAAATCGGCGATGGTGGTGGCACATGGCGTTGCGGTGGGCCGTGGTTTTCTCGGTCGGGCGGAGGAGGCCGGTTGTCGGGAGGTGGATGGTCGGCGAAACCGAATGGCGGTGAGTCGATTCTGGGGATTGGCGGCGTAAATATTTCGGTAAAGCCATGTTCGGGCAAAGGGACGAACAATAAATAGCGATGACCGTCGTCGGCCGATATCATCTTAATGGCGTCGGGATAGGCGCCTTGCAAAAATAGCGCGCGTGCCTGTTGCAGAATCTCCGGCGGCAAGGCTCGGTTTAGTAACTCTCGATCCATATCGTCGACTGCATAAATCGGTGGGAAGCGGGTGTTATGCAGGGTTTCGATGAAGTCGCGCAGGCCGTCGATGCCGCCATGCGGCAAAGTGCTGGCCGCCAATTTAACCAGCGACGCGCGTCTAATATCGATGACATCGGCTTGATTGTTGGTCTGGATTTGTTGCGCTGTGTGTCTGAGCCAGACGGCGGAACCCACGCCGATGCCCGCAGTTAACAGGGCCAGCCAGAAGGCAAAGAAAAACTTCCAAAACAGTCGGCCCATCTTATTCCTTGATAAATTGGTAACCTTGACCCCGCACCGTCTGGATGTAAGAGCGGCCGTCCTGTTGGTTGCCGAGTTTTTGGCGGATGCTGCTCATATGTACGTCAATACTTCTATCGAATCGTGCCAGCGGCCGGCCCAGCGCTTTTTCCGACAATTCGTTTTTACTGACGATGCGGCCGACCTGATGGGCCAAAGTTTCCAGTAGATTGAATTCGGTACTGGTTAGTTCCAGGTTTTGCTCAAACCAGACCGCTTTGCGTTTTTCCGGCCATATTTTCAACGGGCCGGCCGTAATCGGGCCTGTTAAATGCGTATCGGCAGGCAGTGTCCGCCGCAGAATTGCCCGTATCCTCGCTACCAATTCTCTGGGTGTACAGGGTTTGGGGACGTAATCGTCGGCGCCCGATTCCAGGCCTATAATCCGATCCACATCATCGCCCTTGGCGGTAAACATCAGCACCGGAATACGGCTTTCCAGGCGGATCCGGGCCAATATCTCGGTACCCTTAATATCCGGCAACATAATGTCCAGAATGACCAGCCGATAATCGCCGGACAGGGCATTTTGTAAACCGGCGGAGCCGGTATGGGCGACATCGACCGCAAAACCTTCCTGTTGCAGATACTCCTGAAATAGTCCGGCTAGCTCTATGTCGTCGTCGATAATTAAAACTTTGTTCATATTCGTCGCTCGTTATCCTGTCCGGTACTCATCATAGTCGCGGCGGACGACGCTAACCAGTCGGATTTACCTGAATTTACAAAGCAATAACAGCACTTAACCTCCGATTTGAAATACTGAGCACGACGAAATTCAGAAATTTTTGTCGTTACTTTAAATTGCCTGTTTGAGGAACTGTTATGAAAAAATTAGTGTTGATACTTAGTTTGTTACCCTTCGCAGTCGCGGCCAGACCCGGGCATGACGAACACTGCGGTGGTGGAAAGCCGCCGATGCATGCGTTTGGCGAAGGCCATGGCGAAATGCAGTTGCCGCCCTATCTAAAAAAGCTGGAACTTAGCGATAAGCAGGAAGCGGATATCAAGGGTCTTTTGAAAGCCGAATTCGGTGACAGCCGTTCTCGTTTCGATGAAGATCACGCGCTTAGAGCGGAACTGCATGCCTTAAGTTTTTCCGCCGACTACAATGAAGCCAAAGCTAAGGCGCTACTCGAGAAATCGGTAGCGATTCACCAGCAACTGGCGTTGGAAAAGTCCAAGATCGATAATGCGATTTTCTTGTTGCTGACGGCGCCGCAACAAGCACAATTGAAAGCTGAAATCGGCAAATTCGAACACTGAATGAATCTGTTGTCCTTGCATAGCCCGGTGCAATGGCTGTTGGCGTCCGGATCGCCCGGCTAAAGCGAAATTAGCAATAAATACAGTGCGTTTGAAATCGAACAGAGGCGGCGCGATGCACCAACTTAGAAAATTGTTAATGACCAAACAGCCATAATTTCGTAAAATCGCCTCTGTTTTTATCTATCAGGAACGGGATGAGTCGCAAGACTTATCCCGTTTTCTACATCTAAGGTGGCCAATCTTGAACAAACCTGCATTACTGGTACTAGAAGACGGGACGGTGTTTCACGGCATTTCGATCGGTGCCGACGGCTGTTCCGTGGGAGAAGTGGTTTTTAACACGGCATTGACCGGCTATCAGGAAATCCTCAGCGACCCGTCATACGCGCGGCAAATCGTCACATTAACCTATCCGCATATCGGTAATGTCGGTACCAACAGCGAAGATGACGAGTCGGAAAAAGTGTTTGCCAGTGGCTTGGTAATACGCGACTTGCCCTTGTTGGCCAGCAGTTGGCGTATCGAGAAAACCTTGCCGGAATATCTGCGCGAACACCAAGTGGTGGCGATAGCAGATATCGATACCCGCAAACTGACGCGTTTGCTGCGCGACAAAGGCGCGCAACGCGGCTGCATCATGGCCGGCGAGACAGTGGATTTGGATGCCGCGACACAGGCCATCGAAAGTTTCCCCGGTTTACAAGGCATGGATCTGGCAAAGGAAGTGACGACGGCCGCCAGCTACGAATGGACCGAAAACGTTTGGAAACTGGGCGAAGGTCATGCGCCAGCGCCAAATCTGACTAAACATGTAGTGGCTTACGATTTTGGCATCAAGCGCAATATCTTGCGTTTGCTGGCTAATCGCGGTTGCCGGGTGACGGTGGTGCCGGCCACTACGCCAGCCGAAACGGTGTTGGCAATGAATCCCGATGGCGTGTTTCTCTCCAATGGCCCCGGCGATCCGGAGCCTTGTACTTATGCCATCGAGGCGATCAAAACCATCCTGGAACGAAAAATTCCGGTGTTCGGCATTTGTCTGGGGCACCAGTTATTGGCTTTGGCCAGCGGCGCGAAAACCGAAAAAATGAAATTCGGCCATCACGGTGCCAATCATCCGGTACAGGAACTGGCGACCGGTCGGGTGATGATCAGCAGCCAAAATCATGGTTTTGCGGCTAGTCCGGAATCCTTGCCGGCCAATTTAAAGGCAACCTATGTGTCGCTGTTCGACGGTAGTTTGCAGGGTATTGCCCGCACTGACGTGCCGGCCTTCAGCTTTCAGGGACACCCCGAAGCCAGCCCCGGTCCGCACGATGTCGAGTCCTTGTTCGACGATTTCATCGATTTGATGAACCAGCCTCGTTCCGCTTAAGTTTTATACAGAGTGATATGCCAAAAAGAACCGACATAAAATCGATTTTATTACTGGGCGCCGGACCTATCGTCATCGGTCAGGCCTGCGAGTTTGATTATTCCGGTACCCAAGCTTGCAAAGCCTTGCGGGAAGAGGGTTACCGGGTGATTCTGGTCAACTCCAATCCGGCGACGATCATGACCGACCCGGACATGGCCGATGCGATTTACATCGAGCCTATCGACTGGCAAACCGTCGAAAAAATCATCGAAAAAGAACGTCCAGACGCGGTGCTACCAACCATGGGCGGTCAGACCGCGCTGAACTGCGCGCTGGCGCTGGACAAGCACGGCGTACTGGCAAAATACGACGTGGAAATGATAGGCGCGACCAAGGAAGCTATCAATATGGCCGAGGATCGCGCGCTGTTCAATGAAGCAATGGCGCGCATCGGCCTGGAAGTGTCCAGAGCCAAAATCGCTCATAACATGGAAGAAGCGTTTGCAGCACAAGAAGAAGTCGGTTATCCCACGGTAGTCCGCCCGTCGTTCACGATGGGTGGCAGTGGCGGCGGTATTGCCTACAACCGCGAAGAGTTCATCGAAATTTGCGAGCGTGGCCTTTATCTGTCGCCGACCAGCGAATTGTTGATCGAAGAATCGATTTTGGGCTGGAAAGAGTTCGAAATGGAAGTGGTGCGCGACTCGAAAGATAACTGCATCATTATTTGCTCGATCGAAAACTTCGACCCAATGGGCGTACATACCGGTGACTCGATTACCGTGGCCCCGGCGCAAACCCTGACCGATAAGGAATATCAAATCCTGCGGAACGCCTCCTTGGCGGTATTGCGGGAAATTGGCGTCGATACCGGCGGTTCCAATGTGCAGTTTGCCATCAATCCCGACACCGGCAGGTTGATCGTTATCGAGATGAACCCCAGGGTATCGCGCTCGTCGGCATTGGCTTCCAAAGCCACCGGCTTTCCGATTGCCAAGGTAGCGGCCAAATTGGCGGTGGGCTATACGCTGGATGAGTTACGCAACGAAATCACCGGCGGTGCCACACCAGCTTCGTTCGAGCCGTCCATCGATTATGTGGTCACCAAGGTGCCGCGTTTTGCCTTCGAAAAATTCCCGCAAGCCAACGATAGGCTGACCACGCAAATGAAGTCGGTCGGCGAGGTGATGGCGATTGGCCGCACCTTCCAGGAATCTTTGCAAAAAGCCTTGCGCGGCCTGGAAGTGGGCGTCGACGGTCTGGATGAAATTGCCGATCTGAGCGATGCTAACAGCGAGGATATTATACTTAGGGAGTTGCGTTATCCCGGTCCTGAACGTTTATGGTATCTGGCCGATGCGTTTCGCAGCGGCTTGAGTTTTGCCGACATTCATCAGGCCTGTAAGATCGATCCATGGTTCCTGGCGCAGGTCGAGGATTTGATTAATACCGAAAAAACCTTGGCCACCAAAACTTTAGCAACGCTGGAGCCGGGAGAATTATTGCGCCTGAAGCGCAAAGGTTTCTCCGATAGACGCCTGGCGAAACTGCTGGAAACTAAGGAGTCGGAAGTGCGCAGCGTGCGCCACAAAAAAGGCGTGCGCCCCGTTTACAAGCGTATCGATTCTTGCGCGGCTGAGTTTGCGTCCGATACCGCTTATCTGTATTCGACTTACGAACAGGAATGCGAAGCCAATCCGTCCAATAAAGAAAAAATCATCATTCTCGGCGGCGGTCCGAATCGGATTGGGCAGGGTATTGAATTTGATTATTGCTGTGTGCATGCCGCCTTGGCTCTGCGCGAAGATGGCTACGAAACCATCATGGTCAACTGTAACCCGGAAACCGTTTCCACCGATTTCGACACTTCCGATCGTTTGTATTTCGAGCCGTTGACCCTGGAAGACGTGCTGGAAATCATCGAACTGGAAAAGCCTAAGGGTGTGATCGTGCAATACGGAGGGCAAACGCCGTTGAAACTGGCGCGGGCCTTGGAAGCGGCTGGTGCGCCTATCATCGGTACTTCGCCGGATTCGATAGACTTGGCTGAAGACCGCGAGCGCTTCCAAAAATTGTTGGAGCGTCTGAATCTGTTGCAACCACCTAACGCCACCGCGCGTTCGGTCGAGCAAGCCGTTAATTCCGCCCGTGAATTGGGTTATCCGCTGGTTGTACGTCCATCCTATGTTTTGGGCGGCCGGGCGATGGAAATCGTGTTCAACGAGGAGGGTCTGCGCCGCTACATGAAAGAAGCGGTCAGCGTGTCCAACGATTCGCCGGTGTTGCTGGACCGCTTTCTGGACGATGCAGTCGAGATGGATGTCGATGCGATTTACGACGGTGAGACCGTGCTGATCGGCGGCTTAATGGAACATATCGAGCAAGCCGGCGTTCATTCAGGCGATTCGGCGTGTTCCTTGCCGCCCTACGATTTGCCCGCGCACATGCAGGATCAACTGCGGGCGCAAGTTGCGAAAATGGCCGAAGCCCTCGGTGTGCGCGGTTTGATGAACACCCAGTTTGCGATCCAAGGCGAAACCATTTATGTGCTGGAAGTGAATCCGCGTGCCTCGCGTACCGCGCCGTTTGTATCCAAAGCCACCGGTTATCCGTTGGCAAAAATCGCCGCGCGGGTGATGGTCGGTAAATCCTTGAAAGAGCAGGGCATTACCGAGGAACGCATCCCCGAGTATTTCTCGGTGAAAGAAGCGGTGTTCCCATTCATTAAATTCCCCGGCGTCGATCCGTTGTTGGGACCGGAAATGAAATCGACCGGTGAGGTGATGGGGGTGGGTAAGACTTTTGGCGAAGCGTTCGCCAAATCGCAACGTGCCTCGGGTGTGGATTTAAGTCATAGCGGCAAAGTGTTGATCAGTATTCGCGATGCCGATAAACCTAAGTTGCCGGAATTGGCCAAAATGCTGATTGACAAAAATTACGAGATCGTTGCGACGCGTGGCACGGCCCGAGTATTAAAAGAAGCTGGTATTCCGTGCAAGGAAATCTTCAAGGTCAACGAAGGTCGGCCTAATACCGTCGATATGATTAAAAATGGTGAGGTGCAGTTAATCGTCAATACCACCGAGGGTGTTAAAGCCGTGGCTGATTCGTTTACGATGCGCCGCGAAGCCTTGCAGCGCAAGGTTACCTACTACACGACGATGGCGGGTGCGCGCGCGGCCTGCTATGCCTTGGGCGAACTCGATGCGGGCGATGTTAATTGTCTGCAGGACTTGCATAAAACATTTTAACGGATGAAGTTGAATTCAAGAGGGGAGCAGTAAATGCAAAAATTTCCATTGACAGTGGTCGGGGCCAATAAATTGCGCGCCGAACTGGAGGAACTGAAAACCGTGGTCAGACCACGCATCATTCAGGCTATCTCCGAAGCGCGCGCACACGGCGATTTAAAGGAAAATGCCGAATACCATGCGGCGCGGGAACAGCAAAGTTTTGCCGAGGGCCGGATCGCTGAGATTGAAGGCAAGTTGTCCAATGCCAATATCATTGATGTCACAAAAACCGAAGCTAACGGCAAGGTCGTGTTCGGAGCGACGGTGGAAATCGAAGATCTCGATTCTGGCAAGACGGTGACGTATCAAATCGTTGGCGAGGATGAAGCCAATATCAAGGAAGGGCGGATTTCGGTGGGATCGCCGATCGCCAGGGCATTAATCGGCAAGGAAACCGAAGATGTCGTAACTGTAAAAGCGCCGGGCGGCGATATCGAGTACGAGATAATCTCGGTTAAATATATCTAATCTGCTATAAATGGGGAGGAAACGCCTCCCCATTGGTTTTATTTTTTTGGATTCAAACGATAAATAACCGCGACTTGACCGATGGATTGTACTAATTCGGCCTTGGTTTGCGCACAGATTTGTTCTCTAATGGTCGTGCGCTCGTCTCTTTCCGCGCGAATTTTGACTTTGATTAGCTCGTGAGCGTCCAACGCCACGTTAATTTCCTTGATAACGGCTTCAGTCAAGCCGGCTTGGCCGATAATCACCACCGGATTCAGCGGGTGAGCTTGAGCTTTCAGCTTTTTCTTTTGAATAGGATTCACTCTGTTTCCTTAAACTTTAAAAACCCCGCAATTTTACACGAATAGAAAATATGGCACGCAGCAAAAGTAGCCAACAGTGGATGCAGGAACATTTCCAGGACGAATATGTCAAGAAGGCTCAGGCCTTGGGCTACCGATCCCGGGCAGTATTCAAACTGATAGAGATTCAAGAAAAAGACAAAATCATAAAACCTGGTATTAATATAGTTGACCTAGGCGCCGCACCGGGCGGTTGGTCGGAATATGTCAGCAAAATCGTCGGCAAAAAAAATAAAGTGATTGCGCTGGATTTGCTGGCTATCGATCCTATTGACGGCGTGGACTTTATTCAAGGTGACTTCAGGGAAGACGAAGTGCTTGAGCAACTCTATAAAGTGCTTGATGGCGAACCTGTTCACTTGTTATTGTCGGACATGGCCCCCAATATGAGTGGTAGCCGGGAAATGGATCAGCCGCGGGCGATTTACTTGGGAGAGTTGGCATTGGATGCCGCGCAACACATTCTGGCTCAGGGCGGTACGTTTTTAATCAAGATGTTCCAGGGGGCCGGTTTCGATGAATACTATAATCAAATCCGTCAGCAATTCAGCAGTGTCGTGATTAGAAAGCCCAAAGCTTCACGGCCCAGAAGTAACGAAGTGTATATTTTGGCGAAAGGTTTTAAATAAATGTGCGAAAGTCGCTGTTCATAGGGCTATGATGGGCGGTGAGATGCGAGTAGTGCTGATACAATTACTCGGTTTTTAAATATTGGGGCCAATCCAGGCCGGAGCGCGTAACTTGAGCGATATGATTAAAAATTTAATTTTGTGGGTGGTCATCGCCGTGGTGTTGATGGCTGTATTCAACAGTTTCGGATCGCGGGCGATTCGTAGCGATGCGACTTTTTCGTATTCGCAATTGATCGACGCTGTGAAAGCTGGACAAGTTCAGCAGGTTGCGATCTCCGATAATACTGTGAAAGGCAAAATGGTATCCGGCGATAAGTTTAAGACCTATATGCCTAACGATCCGCATTTGATCGACGATCTGTTGGCGAACGGTGTTGAAATATCCGTTCAGCCGCCGGAAGAGCCTTCGATGCTGATGCAAATATTCGTGTCATTCGGCCCGATTTTGTTGCTGATCGCGGTTTGGGTATTCTTTATGCGGCAGATGCAAGGCGGCGGCGTTGGTGGCCGTGGCGGCGCGATGGGCTTTGGTAAAAGCAAGGCGCGGATGCTGGATCAAGACCAAAACAAGGTGACTTTCGCCGATGTGGCCGGGTGCGACGAGGCCAAGGAAGAAGTCGAGGAAATGGTCGACTTTCTTAAAGACCCGGCGAAATACCAAAAACTCGGCGGCAAAGTGCCGCGCGGTGCCTTGATGGTCGGTCCTCCAGGTACCGGTAAAACCTTGTTGGCTAGAGCGATCGCCGGCGAAGCGAAAGTGCCGTTTTTCACCATTTCCGGTTCGGACTTCGTGGAAATGTTCGTCGGTGTCGGTGCCTCAAGGGTGCGTGACATGTTCGAACAAGCTAAAAAACATGCTCCTTGCATCATCTTTATCGATGAGATCGACGCAGTGGGTCGTTCGCGTGGCGCCGGCTTAGGCGGTGGTAATGACGAACGCGAACAAACCCTGAACCAGTTGTTGGTTGAGATGGACGGCTTCGAAGGTCACGAGGGCATTATTGTTATCGCGGCAACCAACCGTTCCGATGTGCTGGATAAGGCGTTGTTGCGTCCAGGTCGTTTCGATCGTCAAGTGGTAGTGGGACTGCCTGATGTCAGAGGTCGTGAGCAGATTCTTAACGTGCATCTGAAAAAAGTGCCCGCGGCGGACGATGTCAAAATCAAGTATATCGCGCAAGGTACGCCAGGATTCTCCGGTGCGGATTTAGCTAATTTGGTTAACGAGGCTGCCTTGTTCGCCGCGCGTTTTAACAAGCGTTTGGTCAGCATGGTGGACTTGGAAAAAGCCAAGGACAAACTGATCATGGGTGCGGAAAGACGCTCCATGGTGATGGACGAGAAAGAAAAGAAAATGACCGCCTATCACGAAGCTGGTCATGCCATCGTTGGTCGCTTGGTGCCTGAGCACGATCCTGTCTACAAAGTCAGCATCATGCCGCGTGGCCGTGCGTTGGGTGTAACAATGTTTTTGCCTGAACGCGATCAATACAGCGCTAGCAAACGTAAACTGGACAGCATGATTTCCAGCCTATACGGCGGCCGGATTGCCGAGGAATTGATTTTCGGCTGGGAACAAGTTTCCACCGGTGCTTCCAACGACATCGAACGTGCTACCGAGTTGGCCAGAAACATGGTCACCAAATGGGGTTTGTCGCAACGTCTTGGACCATTGGCCTACAGCGAAGAAGAGGGCGAGATTTTCTTGGGTCGTTCCGTTACACAGCATAAATCGGTTGCTGAAGAGACTTCGCATACCATAGATGAAGAAATCCGGTCTATCATTGATAGAAATTATGAGAGAGCGGAAACGATACTGAAAGAAAACGAAGACATTCTGCATGCAATGGCAGATGCCTTGATGAAATACGAAACCATCGATAAATATCAAATCGATGATTTGATGGAAAGAAAGCCGGTGAGAGAGCCAAAAGGTTGGGACGACACCCCGTCTTCCAGCGGCGGTATCAAAAGCGATCATTGGGATCAAAAAGATACCGACCCATCGATCGGAGGCGCGGCCGAGCAAGGCTGATGCTATAACGGCAAAAGCGAGAGAGGCTCCGGCCTCTCTTTTTTTTGGGATTTAGTTTAGAGAGTTTTGAGCATGGCAAAAAAATATTTTGGCACCGACGGTATTCGCGGCAAAGTTGGCGAATACCCCATTACTGCGGACTTTATGCTGAAGCTGGGCTGGGCGACGGGCAGAGTGTTTGCCAAGGAAGGTAGTGGCTTTGTATTGTTGGGCAAAGACACGAGGATTTCCGGCTATATGTTCGAATCAGCGCTTGAAGCGGGTTTGTCGGCGGCTGGTGTGGATACCCGCTTGTTGGGACCTATGCCTACCCCAGGTATCGCATACTTGACTCGAACCCTACGAGCCAAAGCCGGTATCGTAATCAGTGCTTCTCACAATCCATATTACGACAACGGTATCAAGTTTTTTTCCGTGGACGGCGCCAAATTGCCAGACGACGTAGAACACCAGATTGAACAGTATCTGGATACACCAATGACTACGGTCGAATCGGCAAAACTGGGTAAAGCCAAACGGGTGAGCGATGCCGCCGGCCGCTACATTGAATTTTGTAAAGCAACCGTGCCACCGCAATTGGACTTTAAAGGTATGCGGATCGTCATCGATTGCGCCAACGGCGCGACTTACCATATTGCGCCGCATGTATTCAGCGAAGTCGGTGCCGAGGTGGTTACGATTGGTGCTGAACCGGATGGTTTGAATATCAACGACGAATGCGGGGCGACCAAACCGGAGAATCTGGCCGCTAAAGTGCTCGAGTTTCGTGCCGATCTGGGCATAGCGTTGGACGGCGACGGCGACCGGATTATTATGGTCGATCACAAAGGCGAAATTGTCGATGGCGACGAGTTGATTTACATCATTGCTAAATCTCGCCTAGATGAAGGTAGATTGTTCGGCCCGGTAGTGGGTACTTTAATGTCAAATTTGGGTATGGAGCATGCATTAAAAGCTTTGGGTGTACCTTTACTGCGCGCCAAAGTTGGAGACCGTTATGTAATGGAAATGTTGTCCGAACACAAAGGCATGTTGGGTGGCGAAGGATCCGGTCATATCATTTGTTTGGATAAAACGACTACCGGGGATGGAATCGTTTCCGCTTTGCAAGTGTTGGCGGAAATGCAACGTACCGGCAAAAGTCTGAACGAGCTTAAATCCGGTATGAGCAAATATCCTCAGGTGCTGGTTAACGTCAAAACCGATAAAAAAGTCAAAATAGAAGAGATCGATAGCATCAAAAAAGCCGTCGAAGCGGTAGAGAAAAAATTGGGCGACAAAGGCAGGGTATTACTCAGGTCCTCCGGCACCGAGCCCTTAATCAGAGTCATGGTGGAAGGGGTTGACGACGACGACGTGAACAGGTTTGCCAATCAACTAGCGGCTGATGTCAAGAAAGCGATTCCGGCTTGAACTAATGGGTCTAAGTCGATATGATATGCGGTCTTATTTAGCTCGGAGGACGTAATGCGTCGGTCTTTAATTATGGGTAACTGGAAAATGAACGGCTCTCGGGAAGATGGGCAAAAACTTGCTCAAGTTTTAGCCGATGGTCTTGGTAGCGTTGAGCAAGAAGTTGCGGTTTGCGTACCATTCGTCTATTTGTCAGATATTCGTAACGTCCTTGCAGCATCGCCTATCGCTCTGGGTGCGCAAAACGTTGCCGATCAGGCTTCCGGTGCATACACTGGCGAAATATCGGCGGCAATGCTGAGCGAAGTCGGCTGCAAATATGCATTGGTCGGCCACTCCGAGCGTCGCAGCTATTACGGCGATACCAATGAATCGGTTGCCAAACGTTTTTGCCAAGCCTTGAGCAAAGGCGTAGTACCTGTGCTGTGCGTAGGCGAAACACTGGAAGAGCGCGAACAAGATAGAACATTTCAAGTCGTTGACGAGCAATTGGACGCAGTGATTGCCGCTGCGGGCGTCGAAGCGTTTGAAACCGCAGTAATTGCCTACGAACCGGTTTGGGCTATTGGAACCGGTAAAGTGGCGACCGATGAACAAGCACAAGAAGTACACAAGTACATTCGTCAACGGATTGCCGATAGAAATCCGGTAATCGCGGAAAAAGTACAAATTTTATACGGCGGTAGCGTCAAGCCAGATAATGCAAAGGGCTTGTTTGCGATGCCGGACATTGATGGTGGTTTGGTGGGTGGTGCATCGCTGGATGCAAAAGGCTTCCTGCAAATTTGCCATTCGGTTTAGTTTCATCCGATTAAGGTCTTTATGTTGTACCAAATTATAATAATTATTCATATCTTCCTGGGCATAGGCATCGTCGGCTTGGTCCTGATGCAACAAGGAAAAGGCGCCGATGCCGGCGCGACTTTCGGTGGTGGCGCATCCGGTTCGGTATTCGGCGCTCAAGGTTCTGCCTCATTTTTATCCAGAACCACTGCTATATTTGCTACCTTGTTTTTTATCACCAGCTTAGGCTTGGCTGTATTAAGCGGTTATCAAGGCAAAAAAGCCGATGTGATATTGGATTCGATGCCTGCTGTCGAGCCTGTGAAATCTGATGTACCGTTAACTCAAGGTATTCCTGCAGACGGCAGTTTGCCGATTCAGGATGCTAAGTTACCTGACGCGCCGGTTATCAAAGAAGTCGAAAAGCCGGCAGCGCAATAAAGCGTTAATAAGTAAAGCCGACGTGGTGAAATTGGTAGACACGCCATCTTGAGGGGGTGGTGACGCAAGTCGTGGCGGTTCAAGTCCGCCCGTCGGTACCATTTGAGCATTCAATAGAGTGCAAAGAAGTACAAAAACCCGCAAGTTATCTGGCTTAGCGGGTTTTTTATTGTCCAGCGAAGTGCAACGAAATGCAGTAACAGCTTGCATTTTTTGCAGTAACTTTTACAGTAACGCTCTAACAGGGGCAAAAAGTTACTGCAAAGTTACTGCTGATTGAGGTGTTTTTGCATGGCAAAACATATACTTAAAGATATTTCTATTCGCACCGCTAAGGCTGAGGCGAAAGACAAACGGCTCAACGATGGCGAAGGCCTGTATTTGCTGGTTAAGCCGAACGGTTCGAAATGGTGGCGGTTTGACTACAGCGTAGACGGCAGGCGCAAGACCTTATCCGTTGGCGTTTATCCTGCTGTGAGTTTGTCCGATGCTCGTGCTAGGGCTGCTGAGGCGCGCGCCACGGTAGCCGCCGGCAACGATCCCAGCGAATCGCGCAAAGAGTCGAAAGAAGCTAAACAGTTGGTCAGGCTAAACGAAGAGCGAAAAAGCGAAGGCTTGCCCATTCTCAATAGTTTTGCCGATGTTACCCGTCAATGGCTGGCGTCAATTGAGCATCTGACCGGCACCAAAACCCACACCAAGAAAACCAGCCGCATCGAGCGCTTAGCTTTTCCAACGCTGGGAGATAAGCCGGTCAAGGAAATCAAGTCTTCCGATATTCTTGCGGTCTTAAAGCCCATGATTGATAAACAACAACTTGAAACAGCTCATCGGCTCCATGCCGAAATTAGTTCTGTCTTTGCCTATGCCATTGTCCATAACTTCACCGACTACGATCCTGCTCAGCCGGTCGCCAAACAGATCCCGGCGCAAAAGGTAAAGCATCGGGCCGCGATTATTGACCCAAAACAAGTTGCGCAACTGCTCAGGGATATAAGCAACTATCAGGGTACCTTTGTTGTGCAATCGGCGTTCAGACTGTCACCGCTACTGTTTCAACGACCCGGCGAAATCCGGCAAATGCTTTGGGCTGATGTTGATCTAGCGGCGAGGGAGTGGCGGCCTTATGTATCGAAAACAGATTTTCATCACATTGTGCCGTTATCAACGCAAGCCGTCGCCATATTGGAGGCTGTTCAACCGCTAACAGGCCGCGGGCAGTACGTTTTTCCGTCCAGTCGGGGCGATGGTCGGCCAATGTCGGATAACACTATCCGGACTGCGCTCAAGTCGCTTGGCTATGATTCCGACGTGATGACCGCGCACGGCTTTAGAACCACAGCATCAACCCTACTCAACGAACAGGGCTGGAGTCCGGACGCAATCGAGCGGCAATTAGCCCACGCGCCCAGGGATCAGGTCCGGGCGGCTTATAACCGTGCGCAATATCTGGACGAGCGCAGGCGGATGATGCAGAGCTGGGCCGACTATTTGGACGGCTTGAAGGCTGGGGTGGAAGTGATATCGTTTAAACGTGTTAATGCTTAACAATGCCGAGACCAAAAAATACATTTAGCGATGGCAAAGGCGGAATTCGTAAAGAACGATTTCCGGTTTTTGCTCACTGGGTTGGCGAGGAAGCAAAACCTTCTGACCGTGATATTGATCCAGACCTGGCCGAAATTGTCCAAGGGGAAAGGGCCTGGCGCTACCTAATAGAATTAATGCCAACTCAACAGGATGTGCGCTACACATTAAATGCACTTGCAAAACTAGACGACGAAAAGCTGCTTTTGGCAGTTCGAAAGATCGATGATGTAACGAGAGTGCGTTTGGTCACCGGTGCTTATTTATACTGGAAACAACATTTTGGCGCGATCGAGCTTATCCCTGATTGGCTTGATGTAGAGGATCATGCCCCGATTTTGATTAGGAAATTCATAGAAATAGCTATCCCAACAATTCCCGCCAAAGTTGGGCGTCCAAAGACATTCAATCGTGATGTTGAGTTCGCATTAGTGTTGGCTAGGTATTGGCAAGGAAAGCATCGCAAGAAGCCAAGTGTTGTTAAATGGGGCGATAAGGAAACGCCTTTTATGAAATGGGCAGCCGATATTTTTACCCGCGCTGGAATCTCCAGGCCCGGTTCATCACATTCTCATATTTACGACATTTTCCGCAATGCAATCAATAGATTATAAGGTGGGGTAATTTTCCAGCCTTATGTAGACAAATACCAATCTTAAAAAATAGGCGCCAGTTGTTCAATAAAGCCCAAAGGAGGCTTAGCAATGGCACCGAAAACCGCATGCGCGCAAAGCGCCACAACCAAAATCAACCGCAAACAGCGGAACAAAATCACCTACACCCCTGCACCGTTGCCAGCTGAAGGCTTCGTAAGATTGCCTTCGATCCTGGCGGTGCTGGGCATATCGAAAAACAGCTTTCTGAACGGCATCAAAGAAGGCAAATATCCGGCAGGTAAGTTGCTTACCGCTCGTTGTCGTGTTTGGCCTGTCGCCGATATTCGGGCGTTGCTCGAAAGCTTGGGGGGTGGCTCCAATGGTTAATTCACACAAATTGGATTTTGCTTTGAGGATTCTCAAGGCGTTTGAGGTGGAAGGATTAGATGTTTCCGCACGTGGCTTTCTCAGAGTTATTGATTCCGTTGGCACGATCCCACTCGCCGACGCTGTGAAAATCATGGCGCCTCGCGATTATGACTTGGCTGTTTCTTCGATACAGTTTAATCGAATTTTGGAAACGTTAAGCCGCGACGATGGCGGATTTGCGCGGGATGGGGGTGGATCGTGGTAGCGCAAACGATATTCCCAAGGCCGGCCGGCGAAATGAAATCGCTGGCAAGTATTCACGCTGCCAACCTTGGCTTGGCGTTAGCGGTTATTGATGCATTTGCCGCTGGAAAAATTGATGTTTCGGCATACGGTTTACAACGGATTTTGCTCGAACCTTCGGTGCCAACCAATCCCGATGCGGTTCGGGTGGCCCGTCCCACCGGCAAGCCGCTAACGTTTGAACAGATTGATGCATTGGTCGCACGTCTAAATTCAACTCCCTTCAATGCCGGTGGTGATTTATGAAGCGGCCCGAGCGTTATCCATCGATAGAAGATGCGGCGGTCGAGGCTTGCGGCGAGGTTGGTATTACCTGGAAACGGGTACCGCATGACAATCGGTTTCACCGCGTCCCGGTGATCGATGCGCGATCATCCGGAAACCGCGACGGCGCGATTCAGATCACAATAGACGGTCAGCGCGTCCAAGCATTCAATTACAAATCCGGTGTTAAAGCGATGCGGTTTTTGAACGGCAAGGGTCTGGATTCTGATTCATCGGAAGATCTGGCCAGGATCGAGGACGAGCGCCGGCAACGGGCCGCAGAACTGTCCGCACAGCATGACCGGAAAGCCAATGTCGCGGAGCGGCAGTTCTGGGGCGCTAAACCTTGGCCATTTGAGCCGACCGGATACCTGACGCGAAAGCAATTGCCTTCCGCTTACTGCGCCAGGCTGGCCCGCTTCGACAGGCGCGTTCGTTGCCTGGATGGCGAGGTTCGGCGCCTGACGGTTTCCAAAACGTTGCTGGTGCCGGTCTGGAATAAGGTCGGCCGGTTGCGCAACGTGCAAACCATCTTCGACGAAGCGCCGGCGCTGTTGGGCCGAGATAAAACCTTTCTGTTTGGTGCCGAGATCGCGGGCTGTTATTGCCGGATCGGTTCGCCCGGCCCTACCGTTTTCCTGACCGAAGGCTTTGCCGACGCAGCGGCGGTGCATACCGATACCAAACGCCGCGTGTATTGTGCTTTTCTGCCGGCAATCTGCCGGCCGTGGCGCAAGTCATACGTGAACTGCATCCGGAAGCCGAAATTATTGTGGTTGGCGACAACGACGAAATCGGCATCGAGAAAGCCAACGAGGCGGCGGCGTTGGTGGATGGCTCGGTCTGGTTTCCGCCAGAGCCCCATAAGGACTACGCCGACTACTACTTGGCGCAAAGGATGGTGAGCGATGAGCGGGAATGACAAGGTGGTTGAGATCCAGAAAGCCGCGCAAAAACCGCGACCAACCGCCAAGAAGACCGGCGGCGGTGGCGGTGTCGGTGGTGGCAAATCGTCCGGCAATCGCGACAAGTTCGGAAAGTACTGCATCAAGAACGGTTGCCTGTACTTGGTGAAGATCGATCGAGACGGCAACGAAGTCGAGGTGCTGCTAGTCAACATCACGGCCAAGATTACCGAATATGTCATGCTGAAAAACGGCCTGGAAGAAGTTGGCGAGTGGCATATTCAGGGATGGCGGTCGAACGGTAGCCCGCTACCGTTAGCCAAGGTTGCCGATTCGGTGTTTTCGCAAGGGCAATCTAACTGGTTAAACCCGAAATGGGGGCCTAATGTGATTCTTGAGCCTGGCGCTACCACTATCAAACATATTCGGGCGGCGATTCAGTATTACTCCGCAACCGATGGAGATGTGCCGGTTCGGTCGGTGTATCAATGCTCAGGCTGGGAAAGGATCGATGATCAGTGGCATTTTCTCCACGGTGCCGGCGCGATTACAGCGCAAGGTTTGATCGAATCGGTTGAGGTGGATCTACCCGGTAACCTAGCCAAGTATCAGCTACCGCCACCGCTGGCCGGCGCCGACTTAAAAGCCGCGCTGGCCTCAGCTTTGCAATTGCCTGGCGTTTGCCCCGGTAAGCCACAGGTGGGCGCGGCGCTGCTGTGTATGGCATTACGTGCGCCGCTGAACGAGTGTCTGGATACAGACTTTGTTTTGTTCCTGCACGGTCTAACAGGTAGCCGGAAATCATCCGTTGCTAAGCTGGCCTTGGGCTTTCATGGGCTGGGGTTTACGCCGCGTGGCGAGCGTAACCGAGGCTTTCCGGGTAACTGGTTAAGCTCACCCAAGGCCGTGCCGATGCAATGCTTCCTGGCCAAGGATACGGTATTCATTGCCGACGATTTGAAATACACCGGCGGGCGTAGCGATGACGACCTGATCAAGACCGCCAACGACTTGATTATGCAGATCGGCAACGGCTCGGGTCGCGATACCTTGACCGCCGACCGGCGCTTGCGCAATGGTCAGCGTAGCCGCTGCACCTTGATTTGCACAGGCGAGGACACGCCCAAGACGCAATCAACATTCGCGCGGATGCTGACAATGGAGATTACCCGCGACGATGTCGACGAACGATCATTGACGGCTCTGCAAATCGCCTCAGATGCAGGACAGTTCGCCGGCTTGATGTCTGCCTACCTGCAATGGTTGGCTGCTAATCTTGACCGCCTCAAGTCGGAATTCCCGGCATTAGTTGTGCAATTGGCCGATTCTGAAACAGCCAGACCTTTATCTGTTTCACATCCCCGCGCCCCCGGTATTTACGCCAGTTTGGTGGCGGCCGTGGAAATCTTTAGCGAATTTTTGCAGGAATGCGACTTGATGACCTTTGTTGAAATCAACGCCTTTCAGGCGGAGATTGAAAGCGCTTTGCAATTGGCGTTCGAAGGCCAGCGCACCTATCAAGATGATCAAGATCCCTGCCTACGTTTCGTTGAGCTGATTCAAACCGCCCTGGCCAGTGGCGACGCACACTTGCCGGATAAGAATACTCAGGAAGCGCCCAAGGTCAGGCCGCACGCTTGCGGCTGGGGGCGTTCCGGGCCTGGCAGCGAAGACTACACGCCAAACGGCAAGCGCATTGGTTGGTTCGATCCACCGAAAGCGCCGCATAGCGCTAAGGTGTACTTGCTGCCCGATGCCGCTTTCGAGGTGGCGCAAAGCATTGCCGGTCGTCAGCGCCAACCGTTCTTTGGTGGCAACGCCAAGAGTTTGTGGCGGATGATGATGCACCGAGGTTTTATTGAAGGCGAAGAGAACAAGGCCGAGAGCCGTCCGTTCAAGCGGAAGACCATTGACGGCATAAGTCAACGAATCCTGGCATTGGACGCTGGCCATTTGTTACCGGCCGGCAGTGAAGAGAAAAGTTAATCCTTATCTCTAATTGCTGGGCAAATTGGGCAATATTAAGAATTATCTTTGTAAATCATATTCTTAATGTTGCCCAGTACCTAATTTTAAAATGGGCAATTTGCCCGAAAACTGGGCAAGCTTGAATTGTATCGCTGATCGATTGAATTGCTGTCGTCGTAAAACTTGCCCGAAAGTTTTTGGGCAAATGCCCGGAAAATTTAATCGGCTGGGCAACGTCAAACCCTTGTAGCGTCTAGCTTGCAGGGGATTTTGCCCAATTTGCCCAGCTTTTCCGGGGTGGTATATAGAGAAAAATATTTTTTCTAAAGCCATCGCCGCACTAATCCGCGCCGGCCGTGGGCTGTAGGTCTGGATTGCTGGCAAGTGTGGCGTGTAGGTGTAGGGGTAGCAAATCTCTAGGGCTTCGCTGCCCGTGACCCGTACGCCAGCTAAAAATTCGCTGAGGATTTTCTGAATACAAAAAGCCCAGGGCGCAAGTTATCCACACTTGGATTTCGGCCAAAGTAGGTAGTTTTACCCTTGAAATAGGGGGTAGGGGGTCAAATTCCTTAAAGCCTTTCGCCTCTAGACCGGTAGCGACTAGTTTTGTGCAGGCGCGCGAGTTTCGAAGGGGGGGTATATCGACAGGAATAGGCTATCTGGCCGGCAGCCTTGTGGATAACCTACCAACCCTGCGCACCACCACCCACTTGGCGTTGCCAGTCTGGGCGCGGGGTGGTGGCTTGGTTGGTGGTTGGTCAATGGCGGCTGCGCCGGATGATTTTGAATGCGGCCACCGCGTTTGGCGTTATCGCTGGGCGCGGGGTCGCTGTTGGTGAGTATTGATATTGATTGGGAGGTTGGAAATGTTGAACGTTGTTGAACCGGTTTATCTTCACAGCCCGTTAAGCCTGGCGGAACTGTCGCTCGACCAGCTGCGGTTAGCCGCTGGCCAGTTGCAAGAGCACGCCTTGGGTGAGCTGGCATTTATCGAACGCGAGTTGACCGAAATTAACCCGCTGCGCGCCGAAACCTTTACCGAATGGGAGTGTAAGCAGGCGACGCTGAATGAGTTGCAGTCCGAGAAATGGCGGTGGTATGGCTTGTCGTTTGGTTTCCTGCCTTATGTCAAAACTGAATGGCCGTGGGGCTATGTTGAGTCCTCAGCTAAAAATCAAATACTAGAAGACGACAATTGGAAAGCGGTCGCAAGGAAGGTTGGGATTGAAATTATGTTGGATTACGAAAAAAAGTTTGGTTCCCGGCCTTCTGGTACCTGGATTTCTCAGCGATTAGAGGGCCAGTTGTCTCGTTTGGGTGTAAAGGGGCCGCGTGGACCGCTCAGGGCCGGAAATATACTTCGCGAAGCGCTAGGCGGTATTACCGATATCGAAATTAATTTGGGAATCCCGGACTAAAATTTCCCCCGACGTGCTCTTATTTTCATTAGTTATTGAAAAATAATGATTTTCTGAGCGTTTTGTTGCGACAGCCTCTTTATTGTTGGGAAATATTTCCCGGTTTAACATGATCTCCAAGCAAGCCGCCGATGTGGCGGCCATCTCGCTCGATTCAATTTACTTGGAGGCAAAATCATGAATCACGTAGTAAACAAAATTATCACCGGTCTGAAAATATCAAAACCGGACCGCGTTGAATTAAACAAATTCATTCAACGATCTGACATCCAAAAAATTCTCAATGGTGATGAGTCGGATCGGCTGACACGTCGCCGGGAGTTGATCGCCGAAAAAGCCGAATTGCCGGCCAAATTTAAAAAAAGCCAGGAAGATGCTGCGAAGGTCGCTGAAGCTGCTTTCGCGCGTTTAAGGGCGGCAGAAGCCGAGTTTTATGCGGCCAGGGAGGCGAATCGCTTGGCCGCTCTGGTCAGTGGCGGCGTCGGCCATCAGTTAGGCATGCAAATCAAGGCTATCGACGATGAGTTGCTGGCCGGCGCTGATCCGCGCATTGCCGATTATCGCTTCGAAATTGGCAATATCCAGGGCCGTGCGCGCCTCGCCGATAAAGGATGGATCGAACATGTTGAGAAGAAAGAAGAGGGTTTGTGGGGTAGGGTCTATTTTGACCGTGAATGGCGAAACAACCTGGAAGACGTTAGTTCAGCAATGACTCTTCTGGACAAAACCAAAAACGACCTTGATGCGCTGGCACTATCCGCTCTCAGTACCGCCGAAGTCACCGCCGCCCTGCGGAAAATGACCGACGATCTGATCCCCGTGCTCAATAAGCTCTCCAGCATGAACCCGCCCTGGCTTGACGAATTCGACGAAGTTCGCCCGCCCAATGAGGACGGCAAACCCGCTTATCCGTATCCGCTTGATGCACCGCAGTATTAATTCCCTCGAACTTTAGAAAAGGAAAAACCCATGTCTAACAAAATTACCGTCACCAATCACGACAGAACCCAAACCGCCCATATCGACGCCGGTCCCGACAAAATCATGCTTCTCAAGCCTGGTCAATCGGTGGAAGTCGAGCTTGACCCTCAGTATGGCTGCTCGGTGCGCATTGCCGAAGTCGGTGAAAAGTACTTCGGCGAAGCGGCCTAACCCTATGTCGCCCGATTGTCTCTTTGGTAATCGGGCGGCGCTCTTATGGAGTCTGATTCTATGGAAATCTTAGACCTTACCACCCCGCTAGCCTGTGACCCCTATCAACTGCAAGCCCTGGTGTCCCTATCTCCTGCCGCGTTGACGGCCGGTCGCTTCAACTACTCCGCCTTCGCTCAACGTACCCAGTCAGCCGCGAAGACAGTCGGCGCCACGGCAGTGATTCCGTTGTATGGCTGGCTGCATCCGCGCGGCAACTTGCGAGCAGCCGGCGCATTGCTGAATCGTTACCTGGCGTTCGACGATGTGAAAACCATCGTGATCGAGATCGATTCTTCAGGAGGCTCGGCTTATGGCGTTCAAGAACTGGCCGACGCGGTTTTTCGGGCCAGAAGCAAAAAGCGCGTGGTTGCCATCGCCAATAGCGTGGCCGTGGCCGGCGCCTACTGGATCGGCAGCCAGGCCGGCGAATTTTACGTTACGCCATCCGGCGAAGCCGGCGGCATCGGTATTTACCAATTGCACACCGACCATAGCAAAGCACTGAAGAACGACGGCGTAAAAATGACCTTGGTCAGTGCCGGCCAATACAAAACCGAAGGCAATCCGTTCGAACCACTATCGAAGGAAGGAAAACGGTTTATTAAAAGCACTGTTGATGAGGTTTACCGCCGTTTCGTTGCCGGTGTGGCGCGTGGCCGTGGCAAGTCGGTGAAAGCCGTCACCCAGGGCATGGGCCAAGGCCGTGTTGTCGGCGCCGATGATGCCGTCAAGCTAGGCATGGCTGACGGCGTGAAATCGTTCGATCAACTATTGGGAACAACCAGCCAGGCCCAACGGCAAACACCAACCTCTCGACGTGTCGCCATGCTGGCGATGCGTTGATTTAACAAGCCAATAGCTTAAGGATTCAATCATGAGAAAAGTCGGATTCACCCTTACCACCGCCGAAAGGCATTTTTTAACGCGCTGCGAGCTCAAGCGCGAAGGCCAAGGCGTTTACCTGGATACCAGTTTCGATAAGGATGTTGTGCAAAGCCTGACGGTGAAAAAGGCCAAGCAGTTCGCCGAAATCAAGAAACAACTGGAAGCCGCCCACCCCGAGATAAAGCTTTGGGCGGTGGAATTATTTAACGATCAGGGCGCTGCTTTCTGCCGGTCGGTAACGGCCGACGCGCCGCCTTGGTTTAAAACCCAACATGCGCGCTTTGGCGGCTTGTATTCCGTCCAATAACGTGCAGGAGAATTAATCATGTCAAAAGATTTCGATTTGAAAGCGATGATCAGCATGGTTGACCGGATGTCACCCACGCTGAAAAACATCACCAAAAACCTCAACGTATTCCAAAGACAATTAAGCGCTGTCGGTAAAGGTGCGCCGATGTTGTCGGCTGGGTTTGTCGCGTCGATGGCGGCGCCGGCTAAGGCGTTTATGGATTTGGAGAATTCCGCCGTCAACCTGCAAAACACCCTGATGGATAAGAACGGGAATATCCCGGCGGTATTCCAGAAAATTAGCGAGGAAGCGATAAGGCTGGGGAAACAGTTGCCGGGATCAACAGCCGACTTTAACGCGATGTCGTCAACACTGAAAGCCCTTGGTGTTGATGCAAACTCCATTGCCAATGGCGTATTAAAGGCCACTGCTTACCTTGGCGTCGTCGGCAAAGACATCAATGTGACTTATGAGAGTGCCGCCGAGTCAATGGGCAAGCTCAGTCGGTCGTTTAACATTGCCGATAAGGATATGGTGCCGTTTGCCGATTCGATTCAAAGGGTGTTGTTCAACGGCACCAAGTTGGATGAGTTGCAATATGCTATGTCCCGCGTGTCTGGCTCGCTAAAGGTCGCCGGGAAACAAGGCCTGGAGGTAGCAAACCAAATGTTGCCGCTAGTCTCGGTCTTTACCAGCGCAGGGATTTCAGGCGAAGAGGCCGGGACCGGGATTCGCGAGATTATCAATCAGGCAGTAAAAATGAATAAATTCACGGGCATTCCAAAGCTGGTTGCCGATTTGGACAAAATGAACCACCTGCCGAGCAAGTTACGCTATGCAAAATTGGAAGGTCTGTTCGGCAAGGAACACGCCAGCAAAGCCGCGCTGATAACCTTGGAAAGCTATAACCGGCAAGTGCAGGCGATGGCCAACCAAGGCAGTCTGTTGGACAAAGTCGCCAACTCCGCCGGCACGCTTACTAACAAGGTGGAGACAGCCGGCGGCACCTGGTCCGATTTCATGGCGAAATTCGGCAGTCACTACGCGCCAGAACTCAAGAGTGCCGCCGACAACATGAACCATATCTCGGAAAGTCTAACCGGCTTTATTGATCAAAACGGGCCGGCGGTCATGACTGCGGTCAAGATGGCCGGGGCGTTTACCGGCGTCAAAGTCGCTGCTTGGGCCGCCGCCGGCGGCGTTGGCTTATTAAACGCCGCCTTGAAGATGAATCCCTTGATGCTATTCGCACAGGCCGCCATCGTTGCCGCACCGTTGATCATCGACAATTTCGACAGCATCAAGGAATCGACCAAGGGGTTAACCCAGTCGATGGTTGATCTGCTCAAGCAGGTCAACGATAACAAAGTGTTAAAAGCGATTGGCAGCGTACCGCTCTATCTGGGCCGTTCGGTTGGCAAACTGTTACCAGACTTCCCCGATTTGACGGTGCAGGGCGCAGGCGACATGCGTCCGCCCGATTATTACCAAAAGCAAAGCCTGATAGGCGGTAATCGCGGAGCCGTCGATGTGCGGGTAAGCTTCGATAATGCCCCGTCCGGCATGCGCGTGGCGCCGGCGCAAACGCGTGGTATTGCTAATGCCAAACCGGTCGAGGTAGGTTATCGCACCATCGGCACCCGAGATGCGTAGGTCATTTGTCCGCGCTTAGGCTTCCGCCGGTATTTCGCCGGCGGATTCTTATTTCTGCCATCCCAATCAAGGATGCTTCATGGCCAGGATTGAAAGAGTAAAACCGACCCTTTGCAGTCTATCGCGTTGTCTGATTGAATGGCAGCAACTTGATCATTACCGGTCGTTATAACTCATCATGCAAACTGAAGGATCACCACTACCAAAAGATATTCCAGTAATTTGGGCGGATTTCAATGCAGTCGGTTTAAGTCAAGAATCAGATGATAACTGCATTTATTCTTTGCATCGAGTCAGGCTGAAAGAATTAAAGCCTAAGGAAGGAATGGTAGTATTTATTTACGATGATGATGTTGACGATAATGGTAATTCAGAGATATTTGGTTATATAGCAACTCTCGAGAAAATATCTGGTTTTATTAGCCCTTGGCGAGCGAGACCCGATAAAACAACATGGTATAGAGGCCCAAAGACTTGGAATAAAGAAAATGATTTATAACCAATCGCTACACATATGCCTCTTTTGCTTGCTAGTGGGCTCTGTGTTAACTATTTCGGATAGTGCAACGTGAACCTCATTCTCGAAAAGACAGACCAAGTTCGTTACTTCACCAACATGTTGTTGATATTCAAGGCTCTCGGGCTATCCGCCGCAGATTACGATTGGTATGTCAGCGATATAGAGACAAATTGCCCTGATTCGATGTTTTCTCAGGACGACAGGTGGATTTCTGGACGGGAGCTGCAAGAGTTCCTGGAGAAAAACGATGTTCAGTTTATTTGGGCGGTGTTCAGTGCTGTACCGAAAGGGTTTCGTTTCGTTGTCGAGACGCCACCGTACATATACGACAATCCGAGTTACTGGAGTGGACATGAAGTATTGCCACAACTTGATGGCGCGCTCTTTGAAATAGTATGCTGGGACAGCAGCGCGACAATACTTGTTGGTCTTCCCGTGGAAGCGGAAGCATCATTCGTTCGCGCGTTTTCCGATACTCGTCCTCTCGTCAGCGTGGCCCAGCTAAATGGCTAACGCCATCAACGTGGACGGTCTCGGTCAAAGTGTTCAATCATTGATCTAAACCAGCCGTTCGACAAAACATCTTGATTGGCGGCAATTGGCCGAACTCGGTAATCTAAGAAAATTGGACCATCGGTTATTTTGCCCGAAGACACAACACAGAGCACATATTGAGGCACATTGAACCTTAAATTAAACGCTTTGAAACGCGATTGACCTTCGGGCAGACTCTACAAATAATTTGACATGTAACCAAATAACGGAGCAGAATGATTTCCGCCAGTCAAAACACTGGCACCGGGCGTGGAAACCTGGTCTGGTCATGGCGAAAATTCGCCGCATTCATCGCGGTTTTTTTACGCCCAAAATTTGCGTAGCCTTATTGTGTTTACATTATGGCGGACTGTCTGGGCAGCGTTAGGCGCTGGCCGGATCCATGACCCGGTTTTCCACCCCATTCAGTCCGTCGCCCGATACCGTGGAAAGTTTCGGCGGCGGTTTATCTACCTGTCATGGAGTAACCGATATGAATACTCACGCCTTGGGCAAAGTCCGCCCAATCACCACCCAACCCACCAACGCCGTTGATGATTTTTTCCGGCAAATGGCCGCTCTGGACGCCGAGCGCGAAACCGTAACCGCCGCCGGACTGCCGGCATTGACCCGGCTGGCGGCCATTGCCAACCGCGACACCGGCCAGGCCGGCACCGTCCGCGCTTTTCTGCTGGGTCTGTACAACGGCCACCGCTTCCCCTTCAATCTGGTCACGCTGCGCGGCTTGGATAAAAACTTGTTCGACGACTGCATGGCCGTGCTGGCGCTCGATGCCAGAGCCACCGCCAAGGAAATTCATTGTTACCTGGACAACGGCGACGAGTGCTTTCAGCGCTGGGCGCAAGGCGGTGCACAATGAGCCAGCAAACCGATTCCGCTCGTATCGAGCAACAGCTTGCCTTGGTTAATAACTTAACCCAGGCCTTTGGCTACGTGATCAACAGTCACGGCGAGGCCGTCAATCAAGCCAAACAAGGCTGTTTATCGGTCGACGACTTGCGCGATATGGTCGGCGCCAGTATCAACATGTTAGCGGCTTCTCAATCGGCGCTGACCACATTGATGTTTGAGTCCGGAGCGGCGCCGAAAGAAACCAGGGCCATGGTATTGACCAGCGGTGACCGTAACGTGCTGAATGCGTATCTGAAAAATATCACTATGGCGTCGAGCGCTATCGCTGGCAGCGCAAATTTGTTGTTCAAGTTCATGATCGATGACGATTGCGGTGATCAGATACCTAGCGAAGTAAAGTCAAACAATATCCGCGGCAGCTTGCTCGAATCTATTCTGGTGGCCAATGGGCAGATTTTTGGTGATGTGGAATCGCTCGAATGCCGGATCGGGCAGGTCACCGATAACGATCAAGAACAAGGCGGTGAGGCATGAGTAACGAATACTTAAACGCCGCTTTTCAGGTGCGGCTGATGGGTTCGGCCAAAGCCGTGTTGGTGGCGTTGGCGGATCGTGCCAACCGAGCCGGATACTGTAGCTCGTCGCTTGAAGATATTGCGCTGCGGGCTGGTTGTTCGCGGCGCAGTGCCATGCGGGCCGTCGCCGAGATGGAGGCGCTGGGGATGGTGGTCGTGGTGCGGGACAATGGCCGGCCGAATCGTTACCTGTTGATGGTTGAAAAGTTTTCAACAGCCGGTGACACCATGTCGCCGGATTTGGCAGGCTTTTCAACATCCAGTGACACGGCGTCACCGCCTGAAGTTATCCACACCGGTGACACCATGTCAAAAACCCGTGACATTTCAGCAAAAACCGGTGACACCTCGTCACCCAAACCATATAACCCAAATAACCATAACGCGCGGGCGCGCGAAGCCGGCGCCGTCCACAGCGGGCGTTCGCCCAGCAAGCCCGGCCGGCCACCTGAACGGCCGACCGGTCAAGCGAATGGGGGCAGCTTGGCGCCGCCTTTTCCAAAATCGCGCCGGTCTGGTGCTGTCGCCACTCGCGAATTAACCCACGTCAGAGCCTTTTTGCTCGAAACTGCAACGCCTCAAGGAGGTGAGTCATGACCACAAGCCCAATCAATTTCGAACACCGTATCCCTTGGGATAGCGATGATCGGCTACAGAGCTTTCACATTGAGGATGCTATCTGTTCTCCGCTGGAGCGAGCTAGGGCTGTGGCCGAGTTATTGGAAACGGCAGCAAATTGGGATGCTGAAAACCTAAATCCCGCAGTTGTTCGCGCCGCTGCCGAGATAATCCAGGCGGAGCTGGACGATGCCAATCTGTTGGCGAAAATTTGTCTGGAGCGTTCCACTCGCTACGGTAATCCGGAGACCGGCCATGAGTGAACAAAGCCAAGAGATCAACAAAGTCACGCCGGATTTTTCCCACCGCATCAATGTGAACTTTTACGAAAGCATGATGTACACACTAAGACGGGCGGAGGGGCTTGCCGACATGATGGAGGTCGCCGGCGAGGAAGATCGCCGTGACGCGTTGGGGCCGGATACAATCCGCTCAGTTTCTCACGCCATCCGCATGGAAATGGCCGATGCCAAGGCTATGTTGGATGCGTGGAATAAGGGTTGGCGGTGATGCGGTCTTTGGGGGGTAAAAATTAGAAACGCAGTAACTTTTACAGTAACTTTTGTCCTGTAAATTTATTGATATTGATTTTAAAGGGCTATTTGTTTGTTTCAAGTCCGCCCGTCGTGCTGTCGGCGGACGATTTAGATCCAAGAGAGGGAAGAAATGAATCAAAACAGCCCGACAGCTAGCCGGAATCCAGAAAATCTAGTCTATGCAGGACTTATATACAAGATAACTTTATCGACTGTGGTCCACCAATAGTTACACTCGATTCGCATCTAACCCGCTACCCTTCTACACAAAAACAGCTTTTGGTGTTCCCAATTCTTGGCGACAAGGCAATAAAGGAGATCAAATCATCGGGATGTATTGGCGAAACTAAAAACGCTGATCCAGTTAAATAAGCTCGAAACCGCTCACCATCTACGTGCCAAAATCCGCCAGATATTTGCCTATGCCATTGTGTATAACTACACCGGCTGCGAACCGGCTTCGCTCCGCCGGCGACGCCGCCCTCCATTTCAAAAGGCACAAAAAAGCCGCTGTGCAGCGGCTTTTCGTTGATCCCAATAAAGAAACGCTTAACGTTTTGAGTATTGAGGACGCTTTCTGGCTTTGTGCAAACCGACTTTTTTACGTTCCACTTCGCGAGCGTCGCGAGTGACGTAACCGGCTTTTCTCAACGATGGTCTCAAGGTTTCGTCGAAAACCATCAGTGCACGGGTTAGGCCGTGACGGATCGCGCCAGCTTGACCAGAAGGGCCGCCGCCGGTAACGATGATATTGATGTCGAAATCACCGGTTTTGCCCAACAATTCCAGCGGTTGTCTGGCAATCATTTCGTCGGTTTTACGGCCGAAATATTGTTCAACAGGTTGTTTGTTGATAGTGAATTTTCCTGAACCGATGGTGGCGTAGACGCGAGCGATTGCGCTTTTGCGACGACCTGTTCCGTAGTATTGAGCTGCCATAAACTATCTACCTGCTTAGAATTCTAAAACTTTAGGTTGCTGAGATTGATGATTATGCTCAGAACCAGCGTAAACTTTCAATTTTTTGAACATTGCACGCCCCAATGGATTTTTGGGCAGCATGCCTTGAACGGCGGTGGTGATGATTCTGTCTGGAAAAGTTTGTCTTAACTTGCCCAAGGAAGCAGACTTCATGTTACCGACATAACCAGTATGGTGATAGTACATTTTGTCTTTTTCTTTGTTGCCTGTTACGCCAACTTTCTCGGCATTGATAACGATGATGTAATCACCGGTATCAACGTGTGGTGTGAATTCGGGTTTGTGTTTTCCGCGAAGACGTCGTGCAATTTCAGTAGCAAGGCGACCTAATGTCTTTCCTTCTGCATCAATCACGTACCAATCGCGCTTAACTTCTGCGGGCTTTGCACTAAATGTTTTCATCTTTGCTTTTTAGTCTGTTGAGGCTATAAAAACCGTGAATTGTACTTAATAGGGCCGTTAACTTCAAGTCCCATTAGAGCTTAATTTTCAGGGAATGCAGTTTTCGGTACAAATGGGTGCGCTCCATACCGATAGCCGATGCCAGTTTGGCGACGCTGCCGCCGGTTTTTTCGAAATGATATTCCAGGTAGGATTTTTCGAAATGGTCGCGAGCTTCCTTCAGCGGCAAATTGAAAAACTCCGGTACATTGAGACCCAGCTTGGGTTGTTCTGCGATCGATCCAAGCGCGGTTTTCACTTCGTCCAGCTCAATGTCGTCACCGGCGCCTAGTATCATCAAGCGCTGTACCAGATTACGCAGTTCGCGCACATTACCCGGCCAGCTGTAATTACGCAAATAATTTTGCGCCGCCATCGAGAAACGCCGGAATGGCAGCTTTTCTTGAGTCACAAAATGATCGACGTAAAAATTCAACAGACTAGGCACGTCTTCGCTGTGTTCGCGCAGCGGCGGAATCTCCAGCGTCACCACATTCAGCAAATAATACAGATCCTGGCGGAAGCGGCCGCTGTTGACTTCTTCTTCCAAAGACATTCGGGTCGATGCGACGACTCGGACATCTACGCGCACCGCTTGGCTACCGCCAACCCGCAGGAACGAGCTGGATTCCAGCGCGCTAAGCAAGCGAGTCTGGGTTTCCGGATCCATGCCGCCAATTTCGCCCAGAAACAGCGTGCCGCGATGGGCTTGTTCCAACAGGCCGCGATAAACCCGGCCATTGTCCTCTCGGCCGAAAAATTCCACCGCAGAGTTTTCCGGCGAGATACTGCCCACCGACACGTCTACAAAGGAACCGTCGCGTCGGGAGCTGTTGTTATGCAAATAGCGGGCGAACATTTCCTTGCCGACCCCGGCTTCGCCGACGAACAATACCCTAGCGTCGTGTTGTGCCAGACGTTTAAGTTTATCCTTGGTACGTTCCACTACCGCGCTTTTACCGACAGGGTCCACGCCTATCATCAGCTGTTGTTTCAAGCCGGCGTTTTCGCGTTGTAAGGAACTGGTTTCCAGCGCACGTTCGACGATTAACAGCAACTTAGCCAGCGATAGCGGTTTTTCCAAAAAGTCGTAAGCACCAAGTCGAGTCGCTTCCACCGCCGACTCCACCGAGGCATGCCCGGACATCATGATCACCGGGCATAGCGCGTCGTCTTCACTAACCCATTCCCGCAGCAGGGTGATGCCGTCGCTGTCTGGCATCCAGATATCCAGCAGGATCAGATTAGGCGGGCGCTGATTTTTGAGGGCTTTGGCCTCCGTGGCGTTTTCGGCCATGGCTACATCGTAGCCTTCATCCTCTAGAATTTCCGACACCAATTGACGAATGTCCTGCTCGTCATCGACCACCAATATATACGGTGCTTGCTTATTCATTTAAAGTTCCCAAATTCAAAAACCGGCAGCTGGAGTAAAAACCCCGCACCGCCATTATAAGACGTATCAACCCAAATCACTCCGCCATGTTCTTCGACGATCTTTTTGACGATGGCCAGGCCCAGACCGGTACCTTTGGCCTTGCTGGTGACGTATGGGTCGAAAATGGTTTCAATCTGTTCCGCATTCAGGCCGCTGCCATTATCGTATATGCCCAATTCGACGTAATCGGTATTGTTGCGGCTAACTTTGGCAATTTTGATCTCGATGCGGCAGGGCGCCGTGGTGGCTTCCTGGGCGTTTTTGATCAGATTATGCAGCACCTGACGGATACTGACCGGGTCTGCCTCGACTAACACTCGGTCGCTGGCGAACAAGGTACTGAATACGATGCCGGACGGCAGGTACAAGGCGATGATTTCCTGAATCAAATCGACCAGATTGATTTTTTCCACCTGCTTTTTGGAGGGGCGGGCGTATTCGGAAAAATCGTCCACCATGCGTTTCATCGCTTCCACCTGCTGCACGATAGTGCGGGTACCCCGCTGTAGAAATTCGGCGGAACCGTCCTGTAATTCCTTGGATAGCTTGTGCTGTAAGCGTTCGGCGGAAAGCTGGATAGGCGTTAGCGGATTTTTGATCTCGTGGGCCAGGCGCCGCGCTACTTCGCCCCAGGCGGCGTTTTTCTGCGCTTGAATCAAGTCGGTGACGTCATCGAATACCACAACCGCCCCGGTGCGGCTGCCATGCTGCGAGAACAGTGGCGTGCCTCGGCATAGCAGCTCTTGCCGGCCGTTTGGGCCGAGAAATACGATGCGTTGCTCCCAGATATCGTCGGCTTTTTCCAGAAGGCTTTGGATCGCAGTCAGCACGTCCGCCAATTCACTGTGCATTGTGGCCAGGGTCGGCAGGGTCTGGCCGACAAAATGACTGACCGGGATGTGTAAAATCCGGTACGCGGCTTGATTGGCGGTGCGGATATAAAACGCCGCATCGAAACTGATGACGCCAGCGGTCAGATTGGCGAGTATGGTCTCCAGATAAGCGCGCTGATTTTCCACTTCCAAACCTGCCGCCCGGGTTTCGTCGCGGGAACGGGCAATGCGGCGGGTCATTTGATTGAACGATTCAACCAGAAAGCCCAGATCGTCTTGGCTCATCACAGGTAATTGTTGCTGATAATCGCCGTCGGCCACCGCCTGCGTACCTTTTACCAGTTCTTTCACCGGCGCGACGATGTTGCGGATGCTGATGAACGCTACCCAGATCGCCGCCAGCAAACTCAAAAGCAATACCAGCAGCAAGATCAGCGAGAAGCTGGTTTTCAGCGAATCGCGGAGGAAATTCATTTCCTGATAGCGGATGAAGGCAAACTCGATCGAATCGGCCAAATCGGTGACGCGCACCGGGACCGGATACAAGACTTGTAAAAACCGGCTTTGGTTAGCTTCAATGGCGACGATGATGCGTACCAGCATTTCGTCGTTATCGCCGGGGTCGAAGGCAAAATACTCTTTGTTTTGCCGTAGTTGCAGCCAGATTTGTTCGTCCGGCAGATGCGGCAGAATATCGCTGGGATTGACGCTGCTGGAGGCCAATACCCGGCCCTGATTGGAAAATACTGCAATTTCCAATGCCCCCGAGTCGGCCCATAGCGAGCCCACTTCGAGCGCGATCAAGGCTTCGGATTTATCGCGCAGCTGATCGGCCATTTGTTTGGTTTGCTTGATGTGCCAGTTCATACGCTGATTCATCGCCGACTGACTCAATTCCAGCGCGTCGTCCATGGCCCGGTCGATTTCGACGTTAAACCAGCTGTCTATGCCTTGATGCAGGAATTGCACGGAGAAATAAAACACGATCGCAGCCGGCGCCAGGGCCAGCAACACGAAAAGCGACACCATGCGCGTTGTCAGTCGGGAGCCGGCTTCCTTCTTTTTCAGTTCCCGCACCAGCGAATAGGCGTTGAATACGACCAGTCCGAGCAGAATTACCGATCCCAGGGTGTTGATTACCAGCAGCCAGGAATACAATTCGCCGAGTTCGGATGATTCTTGGGTCGCGCTGCTCATTAATTGCAGCGACAGCAGCACGAAGCCGAACAGCAATATGATCGAGGCGCTGGCCGGCAATTTTATTTTTGAATGGGCCATATGTGCCAAGTGCTAGAGAGAAACCAACGGTGATCGAGATAGGCGACTGGACGTAAGGGTATCGGTAACAGCTCGCGGTTGAACTGGGTTTTTACCGCCAATAGGTAGGGTTTGCCGGGTGGCAATACGTCGGTCGGAATCGGCGTGTCGTCGTGTACCGTTGCCAGAAAGTTCAAGGCGGCGCTCAAGGTAAGAAACATTTCGCTATGGTCGTAAGGCGTTTGGACTGCGTATTGATTCAACAGGGCATGGAATTGCAAGCTGTAAGCCAGGTTGTGGCGAAGAATCACGCTGTCCCAAAGCCAACCGGGTTGGCGCAGTTCAATCGATACGTTCCAGCTCAGCGGCACCCCTTTGTGGAGCGCTTCCTTGGCGGTCGGGCTGAGCCGGTAATCGATATGGGCCTGTACGGTGTAGCCCGCGTCGCCGTATTCCAGGTCGGCGGAGTCGATTCTAGCGGCGAAATCGCCGGCCTCGGCGACGGCCGGGCCAAATTGTAGGCAAAGCAGCAGCAGGCCGTAGCTAAGCGGATTTATACAGCTTGGCATAGTAAAAGCCGTCCATTTGCCGGTCGCCGGTGATGATCTGCCGGCCATGCGGGCGGGCGATGCCCCAGTGGCCGTCGATACGAATTTCGCTGGCGTCACTTTGTTCGGCGAGGAATCGGCCTATCTGCTCTTCGTTCTCCTGCTTCAAAACCGAGCAGGTGGCATATAACAATAGGCCACCGGGTTTGAGCAATTGCCAAGCGTTTTGCAGAATTCGGGCTTGTAACGCCTGTAAGGCGGTTATATCGTCTGGGCGGCGCAGTAGCTTGATGTCGGGATGGCGGCGAATCACGCCGAAACCGGAGCAGGGAGCGTCCAGTAATATTCTGTCGAATTGGCGGCCGTTGGCCCAGTTGCATGTCTGTTCCGCATCGGCGGCCAGTGTCTCGGCATGCAGATTTAAGCGCAGCAAGTTGTCCGTAACGCGCTGCAAGCGTTGCTGATCAATGTCTATCGCCAGCAAGCCGGCCAATGCCGGTTGGCGCTCCAAAATTGCCGCCGTTTTACCGCCCGGTGCTGCGCATAAATCCAAAACCTGTTGGCCGGCTTGAGGCTCCAGCAACTCGGCCGCCAACTGCGCTGCGGTGTCCTGTACCGAGGCTCGGCCTAGCTCAAACCCCGGCAACTGCTCGACGCCCAGGGCTTGATCGAGCCGTATCGCGGTCTCGCAACAGTCCACTGGTTGTGCGGCTATGCTTTGGGCGGTCAGTTCGTCAAGATAGGCGCCACGGCTGCCTTGCAGCAGGTTAATGCGCAAAGCCATCGGTGGCGCCTGATCGTTGGCGTGCAGGATTTTTTCGTAATGGTCGGGCCAGTCGTGGCGAAGCAAGTCCACTATCCATTGAGGATGGTTGTAACGGGCTTGGCAGTCCTCGGTACAGGCTTGTTGCAGGGGCTGGGCATCGCGCAGATATTGTCGAAGTATGGCGTTAACCAGCGATCTGGCCCAGGGTTTGTGACTGGTCGCCGCCACCGTTTCCGATACCGCGGCATGCGATTTAACGCGCATGTGTTGTAGTTGATATAGGCCGACCAACAACAAAGCCTTAATGTCGCTGTCTTTTTGCTTGAGCGGTTTGCTGAGCAGGCGGCTCAGCAAGAAATCCAGCGCGTAATAGTGGCGAATTACGCCGAAACACAGAGCTTGTACGAAAGCCCTATCCTTGCTGTCTTTTAATTTGGGCAGGCCATGTTCCAGCGCAGCCGTCAAGGATTGACCGTCGCTAAGAACGCGGGAGAGAATCTGTGCCGAGCAGCCGCGCAGATTCATGAACCAAGTACGACGCGGTCGGACGGGTGGGCATTCATAAAGTCTTTGCCGGCAATGCGCTTACCGCCGGGAAGCTGTACTTCCAAAAGCCGCAATACGCCATCGCCGGTCGCCACGTCCAGGGCGTGATTGCCACAATCGATAGTGCCGGGCGGAAGCTCTGCTGTTTTGTTTAACACTTCGCTACGCCAGACTCGCAATACTTGGCCCGTATAAAGGGTTTGCGCCACGGGCCAGGCATTCAGACCGCGCACTTTACGGTCGAGTTCGATGGCTGAATGTCGCCAGTCCAATATGGCTTCCTGTTTTTCCAATTTGTGGGCGTAGGTAACCAGGGTGTCGTCTTGCGGCTCGGCGATAACCGTGCCTTCAGCGATTTGCTCGACCACTTTGAGCAAGCCCTCAGCCCCCATTTGCGCCAATTGATCGTGCAGGTCGCTGGACGTACTGTCGGCTTCGATGGGGCATTCGATTCTATATAACATGTCGCCGGCATCGAGTTTTTTCACCACTTTCATGATGGTGATGCCGGTTTTGCTGTCGCCGGCCATGACCGCGCGATGAATCGGCGCGGCTCCGCGCCAGCGCGGCAGCAGCGAGCCATGCACGTTGATGCAGCCGAGTTTCGGAATGTCCAGCACTGCTTGCGGTAATATCAGGCCGTAAGCCACAACGATCAGTAAATCGGCGTCCAATGTTGCCAATTGGGCGACGGCTTCCGGGTTTTTGAAGTTTTCCGGCTGATAAATCGGGACGTTGGCGGATACGGCCAATTCCTTGACCGGGCTGGCGGTCAATTTACGGCCGCGTCCCGCCGGTCGGTCCGGTTGCGTATACACCGCACACACTTGCTGCCGCGAAGTGAGCAAGGCTTGCAAACTGGGCACCGCAAAATCCGGCGTCCCGGCGAACACGATTTTCATAGGTTTTCCTTATTAACCTTGCGCCTTGTGGATTTTATCCAGCTTGGCTTTAATGCGGTTGCGTTTGAAAGTCGATAGATAATCGACAAACAGTTTGCCTTCCAGATGATCCATTTCATGCTGAATACACACCGCCAGCAGATCGCGGGCTTCAATTTCGAAGCTTTCGCCGTCGCGGTTTAAGGCCTTGATTTTAATGTGCTCGGCGCGGCTGACTTTTTCGAAAAAGCCTGGTACCGATAGGCAGCCTTCCTCGGATTCTTCCACACCGTCGCGTTCTATGATTTGCGGATTGATCAGGCAAATCGGTTCGTCTTTGTTTTCACTGACATCCATCACGATCACGCGTTTATGGACGTTAACCTGGGTCGCCGCTAAGCCGACGCCCTTGGCGGCATACATGGTCTCTATCATGTCATCTACCAGTGTTCTGATGCCGTCGTCGACTGTGCTCACTTCCGCAGCGACCGTGCGCAGCCGTTTATCGGGAAACTCCAGAATCGTAAGAATACTCACCCATTACTCCACATGCTAACTTTAATGGCGGGATTTTATCCGAAATTGACTGTAGTTTGAATGTGAAGCCAAAATGCAGGCAAGGAAATATGGGTGCATGGATAGCGGAGCGGTCCTGTGCGAATCTGCTAGGCTGGGCGCGGTGCCGCTGGCATTCTATGTGAATTCATCTAAACTGTCCGGCAAAATCGATTGTTGGCGTTCAGACAATTGTTTCAATTATGCTCAAGTGGGACACGGCGTGTTGGCGGATGCCGGCCGAGTGTGCAGGCTAGGTGTTTGGCGGATTTTGAACGGTTTTAAAGCCTCTGGCAGGATATATTATGTTTCTTCACGTGATACTGGGAATCTTGATTCCGTTGTTTTTTACTTCTGTCGCTTGGGCTGACGAGCTGAAGATCAATCCCAATCATCCCGACCAATATACCGTGGTGAAAGGCGATACTTTGTGGGATATTTCCGGCAAGTTTTTGCAGCATCCTTGGGAATGGCCGCAACTCTGGCACAATAACCCGCAAATCAAGGATCCGCATTGGATTTATCCCGGCGATACTTTGTATTTCTCGTATGTGAACGGTGTGCCGCGTTTGAGTTTTTCACCGGAAGGCAACGAGGAAAAGATGCTGCCGCGTATGCGCGAGTCGTCTATCGATCAGGCGATTAAAATGATTCCCAGTGATTCTATCGTGCAGTTTTTGAATTCGCCAAAAATCGTTAGCGCCGAGGAATTACAGCATGCGCCCTATGTAATAGGTTTTGTCGGCGAACATCTGATCGCCGGTGCCGGAGATGGGGTATATGTCAGGGCAATCGAAGATCCGCAGGGCTTGGGCTACACAATTTATCGCCAAGGTAAGCCTTATATCAGTCCGGTAACGAAGGAAATTTTGGGCTACGAAGCGCAGTATATCGCCGATACCACCCTGCAGGAGCCGGGAGACCCGGCCACTTTGGTCATCAATAAATCCGATAGGGAAATCCAGCGCGGCGATCGATTGATGCCGACGGCGGAGGGTGAGTTGGCGCTGAATTATTTTCCTAGGCCGCCAAGCCATCAGGTGGTTGGCAGTATTATCCAGGTTAAGGGTGGTGTGTCGCAGATCGGTCAGCACGATGTGGTGGTCATCGATAAGGGAACCGCCGACGGCTTGGAAGTCGGACACACTTTGAACGTTTACCGTAGAGGGCATATCGTTGTCGATCGCTATCAATCGCAGGAAGCGGTGGCGGTGAAAATGCCGGATGAATTGGCGGGAGTGTTAATGGTGTTTCGGCCGTTCGAACGCGTTAGTTATGCCTTGGTAATGCAGGCATCTGCTGCGATGCACACGCTGGATCGAGTGCAAACGCCCTGATGAAGCGTCAATCGATCGGGTTGCCGTCGATCAGATTCTCAACCTAACCCTATTTTGGAAGTCTCACTCAAACCGCAACTCAAATATTGGCTGGCGATGCTGCGTTGCCCCGGCGTCGGGCCTCAAGCCATTCAGCGTCTGCTGGAACATTTTGAGCCTGCCGAAGTGTTTTCCGCTTCCCGCGCCAGTTTAAACGGCTTGGGTTTTAGTGAAAAATTGATCGACGCCTTGCAAAAGCCGGATTGGCAAAAGGTTGAAGAGGATATGGCGTGGTTGGCGCAAGCCGGCAACCACGCATTGACCTTCGACGATCTCGACTATCCGGCACAACTTAGAGAAATCAACAATCCACCTCCGTTATTGTTTGTTAAGGGCAATCCGGCATTGCTGCTCGAGCCGCAATTGGCGATGGTCGGCAGTCGTAATCCTTCTCCGGTCGGTGTCAGTACGGCGATCCAATTTGCCGAAGCTCTGGCCCAAGCCGGTTTTACCGTGACTAGCGGTCTGGCATTGGGTATCGATGCCGCCAGTCATCAAGGTGCATTGAATGTGAACGGTCGTACCATAGCAGTAGCGGGTACCGGACTGGATCGGGTCTATCCGGCCTGTCATAAACAATTGGCCACGCAAATCGCGGAACACGGTGCATTGGTTTCGGAGTTTCCGCCTGGCACAAATGCCAAAGCAAATCATTTTCCCAGGCGGAACCGGATTATTAGCGGTTTGTGCGTTGGGCTATTAGTGGTTGAGGCGGCGCAACAAAGCGGATCCTTGATTACTGCCCGTTTGGCGTTGGAGCAAAACAGGGAGGTTTTTGCGATTCCCGGATCGATTCATAACCCTTTGGCGCGCGGTTGCAACGCGCTGATCCGCCAGGGAGCCAAATTGGTGGAAACCGCTCAGGATATTTTTGAAGAATTAGGTCATTATAATCAACAGTATATGCGAGCCGAGTCGGAAATGGTGCAGACTTCGCTTGACCTGGAGCAGCAAAATCTATTGAAATTGATTCCGTACAGCCCCACAACGGTTGATACTCTGGTGCAAGAAAGCGGTTGGACTGTGGAAGAAATTTCCTCAATGCTGTTGGTGCTGGAGTTGCAGGGCTTCATTTCCGGGCTTGCCGGCGGTGGCTACCTCCGAATCAAATAAAGGTTCTAATGAAAGAAGACATTTTCGATGTGCTCATTTATCTGTTTGAAAATTATCTGGATGGCGACAGCGATAACTATCCGGACACCTCGGTAATCGCCAGCGAATTGCTGGATGCGGGTTTTCAACAGCCTGATGTCAATAAGGCGTTCGATTGGCTGGAGTCTCTGGCCGAAATTGAGAGCATCACACCGGCGGTTTCTTCCTCATTCCGCATTTTTAGCGGACAGGAAGTTGCCGTATTCGATATGGAGTGCCGCAATTTTTTGATGTACCTCGAACACAGCGGCATCCTGACGCCAATCAACCGCGAAATAGCGATTGATCGTGCCATGGCCCTGAAAGACGAAAACATTACGCTGGATAAATTGAAATGGATTGTTTTGATGGTGTTATTGAGTCAACCCGGCGATAGCGCCGCTTTTTCCCGAATGGAAGACATCGTTTACGACTTGATACCCACCTCTTTACACTGAGTTTTACACGGATAGCATGAGCAAAAGTTTAGTCATTGTAGAGTCGCCGGCGAAATGCAAGACCATAGAAAAATATCTGGGTAAAGACTTCCAGGTGCTGGCCTCCTACGGCCATGTTCGCGATTTGATACCGAAAGAGGGGGCTGTCGATCCGGAAAACGGTTTTGCGATGAAATATCAGGTCATCGACCGCAATCAACGGCATCTGCAGGAGATTGGCAAAGCCATCAAAAACGTCGATACGCTATATCTTGCTACTGACCCTGATCGCGAAGGCGAGGCGATTTCGTGGCATGTGTTCGAGCATCTCAAGGAAAAAAAGCTATTAAAAGACAAAGCGGTGTTGCGGGTGGTGTTTCATGAAATCACCAAAAAAGCCGTGACCGATGCCATTGCTCATCCCACTGAATTATCGAATAACCTGGTCAATGCCCAGCAAGCGCGGCGCGCTCTGGATTATCTAGTCGGTTTTAATTTATCGCCGCTGTTGTGGAAGAAAATTCGCAGAGGTTTGTCGGCCGGCCGGGTGCAAAGCCCGGCTTTGCGGATGATCGTCGAGCGCGAGATGGAAATCGAGGCATTCAAGACCCGCGAATATTGGTCGCATACTGCCGAAGCCAGTGCGCAAGGGCTGCCGTTCAAAGCCAAGCTAACGCATTTCAATGGCGAAAGGCTGAATCAGTTCAGTTTTACCGACGAAGTCCAAGCCAACCAAGTCAAACAAAGCTTACTGGATGCGGCCGATGGACAGTTAATCGTTGCCAAACTGGAGAAAAAACAGCGCAGCAAAAATCCGGCACCACCGTTTATTACCTCTACCTTGCAGCAGGAAGCGGCCCGTAAGCTGGGCTTCACCACCAAGCGGACGATGATGGTGGCACAGCAACTTTACGAAGGTATCGATCTGGGCGGCGAAACCGTCGGCTTGATTTCTTATATGCGTACTGACTCGGTGAATCTGGCCGAAGAGGCGCTTGCCGATATTCGCACACTGATCGCGGAAAAATACGGTGCCGACGATGTGCCAAAGGAGCCGCGCCGCTTCAAAACCAAATCTAAAAACGCTCAGGAAGCGCACGAAGCGATACGGCCGACGTCCGTGCAGCGGCTGCCAGAGCAGGTGAAAAACCGGCTCAGTGCCGAGCAATTCAAGCTCTACGATCTGATTTGGAAGCGTACCGTCGCTTGTCAGATGATCCACGCCACCTTGAATCAAGTGGCGGTCGATCTGAATTGCGGCAGCGGTCAGAATGTATTTCGCGCAACCGGTTCCACGGTGACCAATCCGGGCTTCATGAAGGTGTATCTGGAAGGCGTGGACGATAGCAAGGAAGCCGCCGACGATCAGGATAGTCTGCTGCCGCCGATGGAAGAAGGGCGTCCGGTGGTCTTGAATGAAATTGCGGCAACCCAGCATTTTACCGAGCCGCCACCGCGTTACAGCGAGGCTAGTCTGGTCAAAGCCTTGGAAGAGCACGGCATCGGCCGGCCGTCCACCTACGCGACGATTATCTCAACCTTGCAAAACCGCGAATATGTGACGATTGACAACAAGCGGTTTTATCCGACCGACGTGGGGCGCATCGTTAACAAGTTCTTGACCGAGCATTTCACGAAATACGTCGATTACAGTTTTACCGCCAATCTGGAAGACGACCTGGATGCCGTGTCGCGCGGCGAGAAGGATTGGATTCCGTTGATGAACGACTTCTGGCGGCCGTTCACGCAGTTGATCAATGAGAAAGAAGAAAGCGTGCAGCGCAAGGATGTGACGCAAGAAAGCATAGATGAGCACTGCCCGGAATGCGGCAGTCCGCTGTCGATTCGCTTGGGGCGTAATGGCCGGTTTATCGGCTGTACCAATTATCCGACTTGTTCCTATACGCGTAATCTGGGTGACGACAATGCCGGCGCCGCAGCGGCCGAACCGGAAGTGGTGGAAGGGCGGGTTTGTCCGAAGTGCGAATCTACGCTGGTGATCAAAACCGGGCGTTATGGCAAGTTTGTCGGTTGTAGCGCTTATCCGAAATGCAAGCACATCGAACCCTTGGAAAAGCCGTCCGATACCGGTGTCGAATGTCCGCAATGTAAAAAAGGCGCAATTCTTAAGCGCAAAGCGCGTAGCGGCAAGATCTTTTATTCCTGCTCGGAATACCCGAAGTGCGATTATGCCTTGTGGGACGCGCCGATCAAGGAAAGCTGTCCGGATTGCAATTGGCCGATTTTGACCTTAAAGACCACCAAGCGCCGCGGGACTGAAAAAGTCTGTCCGCAAAAGGAATGCAAATATGCTACACCCTATGAGGGCGATGCCGACGATGTGAATGGCCCCGCTTGATGGCGCCGCAAGCGCTAGGGTAATGTCACTTTTTGGCCGACCTTAAGCCCGTGCTTATCGATAAAGCCAGCGTTTAGTTCCAGCATGTATCTGGCAGACGCTTTGGAATCGTAAATCCTGCACGGGTCTTTGCGGCAGGGTTGCAAATTTTTCAGCAACGCCACGATATAGCCTTCGCCGGACAAAAACACGACATCCAATGCCAGCAAGGTGTTTTTCATCCACATGCCGCGCCGCGCTTGGTCTGGATAGATAAATAGCATGCCTTGGTCTCCGGCAAGTTCCTGACGAAACATCAAGCCTTGTTCGCGCTCGCTTTCATTGGCGGCGATAGCCACGTAGACGGTTCGTTGTTGTTCTTCAAACGTGATTTGTCTGTTGAATTCGCTTCGCGGGTTTTCGTTTGCCTTTGAACAACAGGCAATAATCAGTAATAGCGGTCCGAGTAAATGGCTGAGTAATCGTGGTTTCATACTGGGCGCCGGTAATATAAAGTTGTTTTTGAGGGGGCGGCTGATTATAATGCCGCGTTCAATTATTTTGCGAGCGTGGCGAAATTGGTAGACGCGCTGGATTTAGGTTCCAGTGGTAACCCCGTGGGAGTTCGAGTCTCCCCGCTCGCACCATTCCCACGTTATCCGTAACGATACGACCTTAAGTTCCCCAGATTTAAACATCGCCGGCAGGTCTCCCAAAATATAAAACCGTATTTTTAATTTTTTGAGGTAATGCAATGCAAGTTTCTGTCGAGAAGACATCAGAATTAAGCCGAAAAATGACAGTTAGTATTCCTGATGCCGTGGTTCAGGAAAAAATGGAAACTCGCTTTAAAAAACTCGCTCGCGAAGTAAAAGTGGATGGTTTTCGTCCCGGTAAAGTACCCGCCAGCATGGTTAAAAAACTTTACGGCGATAGAGTCAGAAACGAAGTGACGGGTGACCTGATTCAATCGACTTATTTCGAAGCGCTGCAACAGCAAGACTTGAATCCGGCGGGCCACCCGCATATCAAGCCGACCGAAAAAACCGAAGGCTTCGAGTATGTGGCCGAGTTTGAAGTGTATCCGGAAATTGCATTGGACGGTGTTAGCGATTTGAAAGTGGATCGTCCCTCGGCAACGGTTGAAGAGACTGATGTCGACAACATGATAGAAAAGCTCCGTCAGCAAAAGAAAACCTGGAATACCGTAGAGCGCGCTTCTCAGGAAGGCGATCGCGTGACGATTAATTTTTCCGGTGTGGCTGACGGCGAGAATTTTACCGACGGTAAAGTAGAAAATTATCAGGTCGAGATTGGCGGCAAGCAGATGATTCCGGGTTTCGAAGACGAGCTGAAAGGGTTAGTCGCTGGTGCCAATAAAACGTTTTCGGTTACGTTTCCCGAGCAATACAACAGCGAAAAATTGGCGGGTAAGGTTGCCGAGTTTGAAATCGAGCTGAGCAAAATTGAAGAGCCTGTGTTGCCTGTGGTAGATGAAGAGTTCATCAAGGCTTACGGTGTGGAAGAAGGCGATGCTGCCAGCTTCCGTAGCGACGTACGCGCCAATATGGAGCGAGAGTTAAGCCAAGGCCTGAAAAACAAGTTGAAAAATGCGGTGATGGATGCGTTATATGAAAATATCAGCATTGCCATGCCGAATGCGCTTATCGATCAAGAGATTCAAGCGTTGATGAAGCCTTACGCAGAACGCGCGAAAAATATGCGTTTGAAGCTGGAAGATCTGAATTTGCCGAGAGATGCCTTTGAAGGCCAAGCCAAGCGCCGAGTGGCGTTAGGTCTGATATTGGGCGAAATCATTCAAAAAAATGATATTAAAGTCGATGCCGATAAAGTGCGTACGGTTATCGAGGATATGGCGAAGAGTTATGAGCGCCCCGAAGACGTTGTGAACTGGTATTATGCCGACAAGGCCCGTCTAAATGATGTGCAGCAGATGGTTTTAGAAGATCAAGCTGTTGCGTGGATTGTCAGTCAGGCTAAAATCACCGACGTAACAGTTGGTTTTGATGATGTCATGGAAAAACAGTAACGAATGAGGGCTAAACGTGTTTAACCAAAATGTGATGAGCGAAATGATGGCGCCGCAAGCGGCGGGCGGTCTAGTGCCGATAGTGGTTGAACAAACAGCCCGTGGGGAAAGATCGTTCGATATTTATTCCCGTTTGCTGAAAGAGCGGGTAATTTTTCTGGTTGGTCAAGTGGAAGATTACTCGGCTAATCTGGTGGTAGCGCAATTGTTGTTCTTGGAGTCTGAAAATCCGGATAAGGATATTCATTTGTATATCAATTCTCCGGGCGGCTCGGTGACGGCCGGTATGTCAATTTATGACACCATGCAATTTATCAAGCCGGATGTCAGTACCATGTGTATCGGTCAGGCCGCCAGTATGGGGGCTCTGTTGTTGGCGGGTGGCGCCAATGGTAAACGCTATTGCTTGCCGCACTCCAGGGTGATGATTCATCAACCTTTGGGTGGTTTTCAAGGTCAGGCATCGGATTTTGATATTCATGCCCGAGAGATTTTGGCTATTCGCGATCGATTGAATAAGATTCTGGCTCATCATACCGGGCAGCCGTTGGAAAAAATCCAGCAGGATACGGATAGGGATAATTTCCTGAGTTCTCAGCAAGCGGTTGATTACGGTTTGATCGATAAGGTATTGACCAGTCGTACTGTTTGATAAGTGTCGCGTTGCCTCGTCTAGAGTGCGGAGTGATTTGAATGTTGGTTTTTGATATATTTCATCGCCATGACGAGGCAATGTATCACGGTGGAGTCTGTCTATGAGTAGAGACAAGAAAGGTAAAGACGATGAAAAGCTTCTTTACTGTTCTTTTTGCGGTAAAAGTCAAAATGAAGTCAGGAAACTGATTGCCGGCCCATCCGTTTACGTTTGTGACGAATGCGTGGAATTATGCAATGACATCATCAGAGATGAGTTGCTGGAAGACGAGATGTCGGTGGCCGGCGGAGCTTTGCCCAAGCCTAAGGAAATCAAGCAAGAGTTGGACGGTTATGTCATCGGCCAGGAAAATGCCAAAAAAATTCTGGCCGTGGCTGTATATAACCATTACAAACGCTTGCGCAGCAACAGTAAAAAGAACGACGTCGAATTGGCGAAAAGCAATATCCTGCTGATCGGGCCTACCGGTTCCGGGAAAACCCTTCTGGCTGAAACTTTGGCCAGATTACTGGATGTGCCTTTTACCATTGCCGATGCCACGACTCTGACCGAAGCAGGTTATGTTGGCGAAGATGTTGAAAACATCATTCTAAAGATTCTGCAAAAATGCGATTACGATGTGGAAAAGGCAGAAACAGGGATTGTTTACATCGACGAAATCGACAAGATTTCCAGAAAGTCCGACAACCCTTCAATTACTCGGGATGTGTCGGGTGAGGGTGTCCAGCAGGCGCTGCTGAAATTGATTGAGGGTACGGTGGCTTCCGTGCCGCCGCAAGGCGGTCGTAAACACCCGCAACAGGATTTCTTGCAGGTTAATACTGCAAATATTCTGTTCATTGTGGGCGGTGCGTTTGCTGGCTTGGATAAAGTCATCAAACATCGCACCGAGAAGGGCGGTATCGGTTTTTCTGCCGAGGTTAAAACCAAAGACGATAAACGTAACGTCGGCGAGATTTTTGCCGATGTCCGTTCCGAGGATTTAATCAAATATGGATTGATTCCGGAATTCGTCGGTCGTCTGCCGGTTATCGCGACACTGGACGAACTGGATGAAGCCGCGTTGATTCAAATTCTGACCCAGCCTAAAAATGCCTTGATCAAGCAATACAAACATTTGTTTGAAATGGAAGGCGCTGAGTTGGAATTTAGGGATGATTCCTTATCGGCGATTGCCCGTAAATCGATGGAAAGAAAGACCGGCGCTAGAGGTTTGCGCACGATAGTCGAGAATGTGTTGTTGGATACCATGTACGAATTGCCTTCCAACGACAAAATATCGAAAGTTGTGATCGATGAGAGTGTGATTTTGGGTAATTCGGAGCCCATCTTGGTCTACGAAGCCGAGCAAAAGTTGGTGGCTTCGGACGTTTAGCTATTGGATTCGATATTGTCCGCCTGATTTTAGGGTGGACTAATCAAGTAAAAAGGGGGCTTTGTTGGCAAAGTCCCCTTTTTTTTGCCCGAAATTAAAGATACTTGTTTTCTGCGAGTTCATCCTCATATAGGATGACATCTACTGTTTTGAGCTGCTCAAGGGAGCAAATGAAATGACTGATTTAAAATCCAAAGATGAATTGATTCCGGTCTTGCCTTTGCGGGACGTGGTGGTCTACCCGCACATGGTAATTCCGTTGTTTGTCGGTAGAGGTATGTCGATCGATGCTCTCGACGCCGCGATTAAACAGGACAAGCAAGTGTTGCTGATTGCGCAAAAACAGGCCGATGTCGATGAGCCGGGTTTTGATGATCTGTATACGGTCGGTACCTTGGCCAATATTTTGCAGTTGCTGAAATTGCCGGACGGTACCGTTAAAGTATTGGTGGAAGGTAGTCAGCGCTGCTCGGTGACGAAATATCAGGAAGTCGATAATTATTGCGCGGCTAGCGTGGTTGAATTGGGCGACGAGTTAAATATTTCCGAGCAGGAAGCTGAAGTTTTGCAACGCACGGCGATTAACTCGTTCGATCAATACGTGAAATTGAATAATAAAATTCCGCCGGAAGTGTTGAACTCACTTGCCGGAATCGACGACCTTAGCCGTTTAGCCGATACCATGGCGGCGCACATGGCGTTAAAGGTTGAAGAAAAGCAGCTGATGTTGGAAATGGTCGATGTTGCCAAGCGACTGGAAAATCTGATGACGTTGATGGAAGGCGAAGTCGATATCTTGGAAATGGAAAAGAAAATTCGCGGCCGTGTTAAAAAGCAAATGGAAAAAAACCAACGCGAATACTATTTGAATGAGCAAATGAAGGCCATTCAAAAAGAACTGGGCGAGATGGACGAAGCCAGTAATGAAATCGAAGAACTGGAAAGGAAAATAGCTGCAGCCGGCATGTCCGCCGAAGCGAAAACCAAGGCGACTGCGGAGCTGAATAAACTGAAAATGATGTCGCCGATGTCGGCGGAAGCGACGGTCGTTCGCAATTACATCGATTGGATGGTCAACGTGCCTTGGAAAAAGAAAACCAAGGTTCGCCACGATTTGAAAGTGGCCGAAGAAGTATTGGAAGCCGAACATTACGGCCTGGACAAGGTGAAAGAGCGGATACTCGAGTATCTTGCCGTACAGCAGCGTGTCAAGGCGTTGAAAGGGCCTATTCTTTGTCTTGTCGGTCCTCCGGGGGTTGGTAAAACCTCTCTCGGCCAGTCGATTGCGCGGGCCACCAACCGCAAGTATGTGCGGATGGCGTTAGGCGGGGTTAGAGATGAAGCGGAAATTCGCGGGCATAGGCGCACTTATATTGGTTCTATGCCCGGTAAAATTCTGCAAAATTTATCGAAAATCAAAACCCGTAATCCAATGTTCCTGCTGGACGAGATCGACAAGATGGCGGCGGATTTTCGCGGCGATCCAGCCTCTGCGTTGTTGGAAGTGCTCGATCCAGAGCAAAATCACACCTTTTCGGACCATTATCTGGAAGTGGATTTCGATTTGTCGGACGTGATGTTCGTTGCTACCGCCAATACCATGAATATTCCGGCGGCCTTGATGGATAGAATGGAAATTATTCGTCTGGCCGGTTACACAGAGGACGAAAAAATCAACATCGCCATGCGGTTTTTGATCCCGAAACAGGTCAAAAACAACGGTTTGGCGGAATCTGAAATTCATATCTCCGAAGCTGCGGTTAAGGACATTGTCCGTTACTACACTCGGGAAGCAGGGGTGCGCGGACTGGAACGGGAAATCTCGAAAATTTGCCGTAAAGTCGTGAAGGATCTGTTATTGAAATCCAGGAAAAGCCGTACCTCTGTTACCGAGAAAACTTTGGATAAATATCTTGGTGTCAGGCGGTTTAGTTATGGCATGGCGGAAGATAACGATCAAATCGGGCAAGTTACGGGGTTGGCTTGGACCGAAGTTGGCGGCGAATTGCTGACTATCGAAACGGCGGTAATGCCGGGTAAGGGCAAGCAGTTGGCCACCGGTAAGCTCGGCGATGTGATGAAAGAATCTATAGAGGCCGCTGTCACCGTGGTCAGAAGTAGAGCCGATATTCTGGGTATCGATTGCGATGTGTTTCAGAAGAGCGATATTCATATCCACGTTCCGGAAGGCGCCACGCCAAAAGACGGACCCAGCGCGGGGATAGGGATGTGCACCGCTATTATTTCAGCGCTGACCAAAATTCCGGTGCGTGCGGATGTGGCAATGACTGGTGAGATTACGTTACGTGGTGAAGTGTTGCCCATCGGCGGTCTAAAAGAGAAGTTATTGGCCGCGCATCGCGGCGGGATTACGACCGTGGTGATTCCTGCTGAAAACGAAAAGGATCTTGCGGAAATACCGGAGAATATTAAGCGCAATTTGGCGATTAAATGTGTCCGTTGGATAGATGAGGTTTTAGAGTTGGCTTTGCAGTATATGCCGACGCCGATCGCGGCTATTCCGGTCGCAGAGCTAAGCGAAGCATCTACTGCCAAGGTAGAGGTCAAACAGACGGGTGTTGTTGCACACTAAATGTCGGGTTGAATCGGTGGAAACCATCAAAATCGTGGCTTCCGCCGACTTCAAAGCTTGACATTGCTCGTTGGCGATTGATATAAATGTCGGCCTCTCGAACCAGGAGAGGCTATAAATCGGGTTGGTGGAAAACCGGTTGGTGGGCAAATCCAAGCGTTTGTTTACTGAGCATAATTAATACAACGACATCCTAAGGGGAAATAAATGAATAAATCGGAACTTATCGATGCAATCGCCAGTGCGTCCCAGTTAACCAAAGCCGATGCAGGTCGTGCTTTAGATGGTTTTATTAAAGCAGTAGAAGATGCTTTGAAACAAGGCGATTCAGTTGCCTTGGTCGGCTTCGGCACATTTGACGTTAAAGAAAGAGCAGAACGTAAAGGTCGTAATCCGCAAACCGGCGAAGAGATTACAATCAAGGCTGCAAAAATTCCTTCATTTAAAGCTGGCAAATCTTTAAAAGATGCTGTAAACTAGCCGCTCTTTAGTCGGGTGCTTAGCTCAGCTGGGAGAGCATCGCCCTTACAAGGCGAGGGTCGGGGGTTCGAACCCCTCAGCACCCACCAGACTTTGGAGCGGTAGTTCAGTTGGTTAGAATACCGGCCTGTCACGCCGGGGGTCGCGGGTTCGAGCCCCGTCCGCTCCGCCAAAACAGAAACCTCGGGCCGTATGGTCCGAGGTTTTTTTTTGCCTGTTAATTTTATGGCCTGAAGCGATCGGGTTTAATACTGTTTAAGGACAGCGTTTATGCTTTTAGAGATTAGAGAAAAGGTGCACGGTCTGTTTGCATCGATCATATTGATATTGATTTGTGTGCTTTTCGGTTTATGGGGCATCCAAAACTATCTTGGCGGTGGAAAAGAGACGCCCGTAGTATCGGTTGGAGACAAGGAGTTTTTTCAGCGCGATGTTAATCAGGCCTATCAGCAATATGCGCAGAATCTGGCCGGTATGAAGTTCGATGAAGAGACTTTGAAAAAACAGGCTTTGGAAAAATTGGTGCGCGACGAGGTATTGTTGCAGCACGTTCAGGATCAAAACCTGCTCGTCAGCGATGACACCGCCAGAGAATTCATTCAAACGCTGGAGTATTTTCAAAAAGACGGCAAATTCGATAAAACCCAATATCAGAGTCTGTTGGGTTCCCAAGGCATGTCTTCCGCCGAATTCGTTAATCGCATCAAAAAAGCGCTGGTAATGGAGCAATTCCAACGCGCGATTGTCGATAGCAGCTTTGCCACACCGGCTGAAATCAATAATTTCTTTAAAATCCAGAATCAGACCCGCGACATCGAATACGTGGCCGTGCCTTTAGCGCCCGTCGGTCAGCCGCCGAGTGACGAGGAGATAAGCGCATATTATCAGCAACACCAAGATGCCTATCAGACCGAAGAGCAAGTGGCTATTGAATATGTCGAATTGTCACTGGATAAATTGGCCGAGGAAATCAAAGCCAGCGATGAACAGCTGAAAGCCTATTACGAAGAGCAAAAAGCCCTGTTCACAACCAAGGAGCGCAGAAAAATCAGTCATATTCTGTTTGCTTTCAACAAAGACAAAACCGCGGACGACTTGGCCTTGCAAAAAGCCCTGAAGGCCAAGGAAGAACTAAAAAACAAGGATTTCGCGACTCTCGCAGCGGAAGTGTCCGACGACAAGTTAACCGCAAAAAATGGCGGCGATCTGGGCTTGTTTAATGTCGGCGTGATGGAAAAGGCGTTCGAAGATGCGGCCGGCAGCTTGAAATTGGGGGAAGTCTCAGAACCGGTTAAATCGGCCTTTGGTTATCATTTGATTAAGGTCACCGAGTTGATTCCCGGTGAAGTGAAGCCTTTTGAAGCCGTGAAAGCCGAAGTAAGCAAAGCTTATAAAAAAGCGCAGGCCGAAGCCAAATTCAATACCTTGGCTGAGAAAGTTGCCGAAGTCAGTTACGAGAATCCGGATAGTCTGGCAGCAGTTGCGCAATTAGTGGGCGGCGCAACCAACAAAACCGAACCGTTTACCCGCGCCTCCGGCCCCGGTATCGCTGCGGACGAAAAAGTTCGAGCTGCGGCATTTTCGGAAGACGTACTTAAAGGCAGCAACAGCGAACCGTTGGAAATTGGCGGTGATAAAGCCGTCGTATTACGCATGCTATCGCATCAACCGGCAACCAATAGAGAATTGAAAGATGTTAAATCTCAAGTGATTGTCGCAATCCAGCAAAACAAGGCGAGACAGCAAGCAATAGCTACCGCCGATAAGCTGAAGCAGGAATTGGCGGCGGGTAAAACCCTGGCTCAAGTCGCTGAAGCGCAGCATTTGCAAGTTAAGAAAATCAATGGCCTGGCCCGAAGCGCTAGCGATTTGCCGGCTACCGTCACGCAAGAGATTTTTAGAACGGCGAAGCCGAAGGGCGGCCAGCCTAGCGTCGCGATCATAGATCAAGCCGACGGCGGCAAACTGGTGGTTAGCGTCAATAAGGTCAACGAAGGCGTGATATCCGATAGCGAAAAGAGCAAACAGGCACTTATCGCCAAAAACATGGCGGCGGCGATCGGTAAAGCCCAGATGGAAGCGGTATTGAATGCACTGCAATCCAAGGCCGATATCGTCGTTCACGCTCAGAAACCGTAACGCTAAAATTGCGAACAACAAAAAGGGAGCCCAGCGCTCCCTTTTTTATGGACTTCGCAAACCTTGTTCATCAAAACAAGAGGAATTAGCTCCCAGCGCCGGCACCCGGAACAGAGCGTTGGCTTGCAGCTATTTAGGGGTTTTAGGCATAATCTATCAGCTAATTTTTTCGAATCATGGCGTATAGATATAATTTTCCTGTTCGGCCGGATCATGGGATAAACTTTAAAATTTGCAACGAATAACGCTTGCCATCTCAGTACTAGTCTTAATTTTTAATAGCTTGATTTAAGGATCAACATGATTATCAAACCTCGCGTACGCGGTTTTATGTGCGTCACCACCCACCCGGTCGGCTGCGAAGCCAATGTCAAACAACAGATCGACTATGTCAAAGGTTTCGACGCCATCGCTAATGGCCCGAAAAATGTACTGATTTTGGGGGCTTCCACCGGCTATGGTCTGGCGTCACGTATCGTCGCCGCTTTCGGGTCGGGCGCGAAAACGCTGGGCGTGTTTTTCGAGCGCGAAGGCACGGCCGATAAAACCGGTACCCCTGGTTGGTACAATTCCGCGGCTTTTCATAAATTTGCCGAAGCGGAAGGCCTTTATGCCAAGAGCATCAACGGCGACGCTTTTTCCGACGAGATCAAACAAAAAACCATAGCCGCCATCAAGCAGGATTTGGGCAAAGTCGACTTGGTGATTTATAGCTTGGCCGCGCCGCGCCGTACACATCCCAAAACCGGCGTCACGCATAATTCGACGCTGAAACCCATCGGCAAGGATTTGGTGCAAAACGGTATCGATACCGACAAAGAGGTGATTAAATCGTTTACCTTGCCGGCCGCCACCCAGGAAGAAATCGATAACACTGTCGCCGTGATGGGCGGCGAAGACTGGCAAATGTGGATCGATGCCCTGGCTGACGCCGGCGTATTGGCCGAAGGTGCCAAGACTACCGCCTTTACTTATCTTGGCGAGAAAATCACCTGGGATATTTACTGGGACGGCACCATAGGCGCGGCGAAAAAAGATTTGGACAAACGCGTCGTCGATATTCGCAGCAAGTTGGCCGTACTTGGCGGCGACGCCCGCGTTTCGGTATTGAAAGCCGTCGTGACTCAAGCCAGCGCCGCAATCCCGGTGATGCCGCTGTATCTGGCCTTATTGTTCAAAACCATGAAGGAAGCCGGTACGCACGAAGGTTGCATCGAACAGGTCAACGGCTTGTTTCGCGACAGTCTGTATGGTGCCAATCCCATCCTGGACGATACCGGCCGCCTGCGGGCCGATCTAAAAGAATTGCAACCGCAAGTGCAAGACAAGGTCACGGCCTTGTGGGAACAAATCAACAACGACAATATCAACGATTTGAGCGATTTTGCCGGGTACAAACACGAGTTTCTTAAACTCTTCGGCTTCGAAATCGAAGGCGTGGATTACGATGCGGATGTGAGCCCCGAGGCGCCGATCGCCAATTTGGGGTAAAGACCTAGCTGGGCTGGTAGTATGGCGGCTACCCGCTCAGCCGAAAATAAGGACGACTGGCGTTTTTGAAAGCGGCACGCTCGATGCTGACCGGGACTGATAAGGTCTCCGGCATCAAGCGAAAGCGTTGCTGAAGTTTCTGTTTAATCTCTGCGAAACACTGGAAACATGCAAACACAATCAACTACCCGAGACTGGATTCTCTATTCGCTACTCTGTTTGACTATTCTGCTGATCGTGTTGGCGATGTACCAAATCGACCGGCAGTGGCTGAAACTGAGCGAGATGCAAAGCGCGCTGTCTGAGCAAGCCAAGGATATGCGGGAATTGCGCGGGGCCATTGCCGCCGGTGCCATTTCCGCAAAAACATCGGCAAGTTCGCCTGCAGACGGCGAAGCCGCTCAGGCCTTCCAACGCGCACAGGCAGCCAGCCGTTTGCCGGATTATGCCCAAGGCGATTGGAGCGTGGACGCTTTCGGCACTAATCTAAAAACCATCACCCCGTTGGTCTCCAGCGACGCCTATGCTTCCAATGTGCAAAGCTATGTGCTGGAAAGCTTGATTAACCGCAACCCCGATACTTTGGAATGGGAAGGCTTGGTTGCCAAGGATTGGACTATTAGCGAAGACGGCTTGGTGATCAGCTTTAATATGCGCGAGGACGTCAGTTTTTCAGATGGCCAGCCGCTGACCGCCGACGACGTGGTGTTCAGTTTCGATTTCATCATGACCGACGCGATCCAGGCGCCGCGTGAACGCGCCTACCTGGAAAAAATCAAGAGTGTTAAAGCCAACGGTAAATACCAGGTGGTGTTTACTTTCAGAGAGCCGTATTTTGAAGCGTTGTCGCTGGCTGGCGGCATCGGCATCATGCCCAAGCATTTTTACGAGCCTTATCTAAAAGAGCCGCAAAAATTTAACGAATCCAAAGGTTTGTTGTTGGGCAGCGGGCCTTACCGGCTGGCCGATCCGAAAAGCTGGACGCCGGACAAAGGCAATATCGAACTCGTGCGCAACGAGCGCTACTGGGGCGATGTGCAGCCGTCTTATCATCGAATTCTCTGGAAGATCATTCAAAACGATAGCGCCCGCTTAACCACGTTTCGTAATGGCGACATCGATTCATACTCGGCGCGTCCGGTTGAATATCAAGAGCTGAAAAAAGATCCGCAAATCCAGGCCAAGAGTCAAAACTTCGAATACATGCCGCCGGTGGTGGGTTATAGCTACATCGGTTGGAACCAAGAGCGCGGCGGCAAGCCGACGCGTTTTGCCGACAAACGTGTGCGCCAGGCTATGACTTATCTGACCGACGTCAGCCGGGTAATAAAAGACGTAATGTTGGATTACGCCGAGCCTGCCGTCAGCCCGTTCAGTAAAGCCAGCAAGCAACACGATGCGGCTTTGCGGCCGTATCAAGCCGATTTGGATAAAGCCAAGGCCTTGCTCAAAGAAGTTGGCTACCAAGATAAGAATGGCGACGGCGTACTGGAAGACAAAGCCGGTCAGCCTTTCGAATTTAAATTGACCTACTTTCAAGCTAACGAAGACACCAAACGCATGGTGTTGTTGCTGAAGGACTTGTATGCCCGCGCCGGCGTCAGGATGATTCCAACACCGCAAGAATGGCCGGTGATGCTGGAAAATCTGGATAAAAAAGACTTCGATGCGATTACCCTGGGTTGGACCAGCGGTATCGAAACCGATTTGTACCAAATCTTCCATAGCTCGCAAGCAATCAGCAAAGGCGATAACTACGTCAGTTATAAAAATCCGGCTCTCGACAAATTAATCGACGACGCTCGCCGTACCGTCGACGAAGGCAAACGCATGCCGCTCTGGCAGCAGGCAGAACGTATCCTATACGAAGATCAGCCTTATACCTTTTTAATGCGCCGTAAGAGTTTGCTGTTCGTAGACAAGCGCATCCACAATCTGCAAATGACCAAACTGGGCTTAAACTTCGGCGCCTTGCCGCTGGAAAACTACGTGCCGCTGGCGCAGCAAAAATACACCCAATAGGCCAAGGACTCGCCGATGTTGACTTATCTACTACGGCGCCTGCTGTTGATGATCCCCACGCTGTTGGGGATTACCGTGTTGGTGTTCAGCGTCATGGCTATGTCGCCGGGCGGCATCAGTGCCCAGACCTTGATCGGCGGCATGGATATGAAACCGCAGGAAAAGCAGGCTCTGCTGGATTATTACAACAAACGCTATGGCCTGGATCAGCCGGCACCGGTGCAATACCTACGCTGGCTGAATAATGTCTCACCGATCGGTTTCGTCACTGACGCCCAAGGCCAGCGCGGCGAATTTTCGTTTAGCAAAGGCATGGATCTGGGTACCAGCTTTCAATATGGCCGGCCGGTGTCGGACATTTTGGTCGAACGCATTCCGATCACCTTGCTGCTGAATCTGGTGACGCTGCCGTTTACCTATATCATCGCCATCATGGTCGGCATGAAAGCGGCGACCCAGCGTGGTAGCGCTTTCGATGTCGGTGCCGGTATGTCTATGCTGGCCTTATGGTCGATTCCAACGATGCTGGCCGGAGTATTGTTACTGGGTTTTTTCGCTAACATCCAACACTTTCAATGGTTCCCAACCGCCGGCATCAGCAGCCGGGAAGCGCAAGATATGCCGTTCCTGCCGCACTGGGATACAGGCGGTTTCGTACGCGGATTCCTGCTGGATAGAATCTGGCATCTGATCTTGCCGGTGATCTGTCTGTCATATGGCGGCTTTGCCGCATTAGCGAAGCTGACGCGCACTTCCATTCTGGAAAACCTCAGCTCTGATTATGCCCGCACCGCCCGCGCTAAAGGCTTGGCCGAAAACGATGTACTGTGGAAACATGTGTTCCGCAATAGCCTGTTACCGTTGATTACCGTCTCGGCCGGCTTGCTGCCCAGTTTGTTGGCTGGATCGTTGATCGTGGAAAATATTTTCAGCATTAATGGCATGGGCCAACTGGCGGTGGAAGCGGTGAAAGGCCGAGACCGCGAGCTGGTGCTTTCGATTACCTGGATCAGCGGCTTTTTAACGCTGATAGGCTATTTGATAGCCGACTTCTGTTACACCCTGGCCGATCCGCGGGTGAGTTATGACTAAGCCCGTGATCAGCCGCGAGTCCTTCGCCGCCCGTATCTGGCGCAAGACGCTGGCGGGCGTCGGCGTTAAGCTGGGTCTGGCCTGGGTGGCATTGCTGGTGTTTTGCGCGGTATTCGCGCCGTTTCTCGCCAACTCGATGCCCTTGCTGATGAGCAAGGACGGCGTCATTTCCGCGCCGGTGCTGGAGTATTTATCGGTGGAAGACGCCTGGGTCCTGGCCAGCTTTTTCGTCGCACTGGCGGTTTACCGGCTAAAAATCGACGGCGGCAAACAGATTTTGCTGTTTTTGCTGGGCAGCGCGTTAGCAGCGGTTGCGGTCAATGTCTTCGTCAAGCCGCCGGTGCTGGTGATCTATGACGACTTCCGCAGCGCCGCTTACACGCAAGTGGATTGGAAGATCATGCCACCGATACCTTATGCGCCGGTCGATTATCTGCGCGATCTGGGTAGCAAGGGCCTGGAAGCGCCTTTCGCCACCGAGGGCCATACCCATTTAATGGGCACGGAAGAAAACGGCGCCGACGTCCTAAGCCGAATGATCCATGCCTGTCGCATTTCCTTGAGCATAGGCTTGATCGCGTCGGGTATTGCGTTGGCCATTGGCGTGGTGGTCGGCGGCTTGATGGGCTATTTCTCCGGTATCGTCGATATGTTGGGTATGCGGCTGGTGGAGATTTTTGAAGACATTCCGACGTTGTTTTTACTGCTGACGTTCGTCGCCTTCTTCGGCCGCAGTTTATACATGATGATGGTGATCATCGGCGTCACCGGCTGGTCCGGCTATGCCCGTTATGTGCGGCAGGAGTTTTTGAAACTGCGCAAACAGGATTATGTGCAGGCGGCGGTCGCCAGCGGTTTGCCCTTAAGCTCTATTTTGTTCCGCCACATGCTGCCCAACGGCGTCGCGCCTTTATTGGTTGCGGTCAGTTTCGGTGTCGCCGGGGCGATCCTGTCGGAAGCGACGCTAAGCTTCCTGGGCTTGGGCGTGGTCGACGCGCCATCCTGGGGGGCGATGCTGGATCAAGCCGTCAAATCCTCGACCTTTAACTGGTGGATGGCGGTATTCCCCGGCGGTTCGATTTTCATGACGGTGTTTGCCTACAACCTGATCGGCGAAGCGTTTAGAGATGCCATCGATCCGCGCCTGTCCGACAAGGCCGGGGTCAAATCATGAGCCAAGCCTTGTTGGAAGTCCGCAACCTGCGCACCTATTTAAGGTCCGGCGGCGGCGAAGTGCGGGCGGTGGACGACATCAGTTTCAGCATCCCCAAAGGCGAAACCTTTTGCCTGGTCGGCGAGTCCGGCAGCGGCAAGTCGGTCAGCGCTTTATCCGTAATTCGTCTGTTGCCGGACGGTGTGGCTTCGCACCCCAGCGGCGAGATTTTGTTGAACGGGCAGGATTTGTTAAAGCTGGACGATCCGGGCATCCGCGCGGTGCGCGGTTTAAAAGTCGCGATGATTTTCCAGGAGCCGATGACCTCCTTAAATCCGGTGATGAGCATAGGTGAGCAGATCACCGAAGCGCTGCAATTGCATCATCCCGATATGGACGACGCGGAAGCCACCGAGCGCACTATCAGGGCTTTGGAACAGGTGCAAATCCCCAACGCCTCCAGCCGCTTCCGCGACTATCCGCATCAACTCTCCGGCGGTCAACGCCAGCGGGTGATGATCGCGATGGCACTGGCTTGCGAGCCGCACTTGCTCATCTCCGACGAACCGACCACCGCGCTGGATGTGACCGTGCAAGCCGAGATTCTGCGCTTGATGCGCAAGCTTCAGGACGATACCGGCATGAGCATGCTGTTCATCACCCACGATTTCGGCGTGGTGGCGCAGATGGCGGATTGGGTGGGGGTAATGCAGCAAGGCAAGTTGGTGGAAGTCGGCACTTGCGCCGAAGTATTGCGCAATCCCCAACACCCCTATACGCAAAAACTGCTGGCCTCGGTGCCGGAGAATCTGGCCAAACCGGGCAGTGCGGCCGTAGCTGTCAATCCTGCTGCTCCCGAGATCGTCGAATCACCAATCCCGGAAACTCTAACTCTGCCAGAAGATGTTGTCGTAGAAGCCAAAATAGAACCCGCTCCCTCCGGGAGAGGGCAGGGAGAGGGGATGCAAATCGATGCGCCCCCTCTCTCCCACGAGAAGAAGGAACTCGTGCAACAGCCGCCGGAGGATGTGGAACTAAGTAAGAGCGATAAAAAGCTGCTTTCCGTACTGGAGCGTGCCGGCTTAAGGCTACAGGCAGCGCAAAACGTTTCGATTGACAACTCTCTGCCAGATGAGCCGGTCATAGAAGCCAAAACCGAACCCTCTCCTGCGGGGAGAGGGCAGGGTGAGGGCTTGCAAAGCGATGCTTCACCTTATTCGTTCCCGCTCTCCTACGAGGAGAGGGAGCTTTTGCGGCAGCCTCCTCAACGGCGAGAAGAGACTAACCGTCCGGCACGGGGCGATGAAGATAGTCATAAAATTTCCCCCCGGATAGTGACAAAGGAAGCCGAGCCTCTACTACAAATCCGCGATCTGAAAGTCTGGTTCCCCATCAAAAAAGGTTTGTTCCGGCAAACAGTCGATTATGTAAAAGCCGTGGATGAGGTGTCGCTGGATATTCCGCAAGGCCAGATAGTCGCCTTGGTCGGCGAATCCGGCTGCGGTAAAACCACCTTGGGCCGGGCGGTGCTGCAACTGGAACCGCCGACTGCCGGCAGTATTCGCATCGACGGTCAGGAGCTCACCGGCTTGTCTGCCCGCGAACTGCGGCCGTTGCGCCGCAAGATGCAGATTGCGTTTCAGGACCCGCAATCCTCGCTAAATCCGCGTTTGCTGGTGGAAACCACGCTGACCGAACCGATGAAGGTACACGGCATCGGCGCCAATCAAGAAGAACGTATCGAACTGGCCGGACAGCTGCTGGAAGACATGCAGCTCAGCCGCGAATCGCTGTGGCGCTACCCGCACGAGTTTTCCGGCGGCCAACGGCAACGCATCGGTTTGGCCAGAGCATTGACCTTGAATCCGGAGTTTGTAGTCTGCGACGAAATCACCAGCGCGCTGGATGTATCGGTGCAGGCGGAAATTCTGCAATTGCTGTTGGACATCCGCCGCCGGCGTAATCTGACTTTGTTGTTTATTACGCACAATATTGGGGTGGTGGAGTATCTGAGTGATCGGACGGTGGTGATGTATAAGGGGAAGATTGTGGAAGAAGGCTTAACTGCGAAGGTTTGTGGGGCGCCGGAGCATTCGTATACTCAAAAGTTGTTGGGGGCGGTGCCGCGGTTAGTGGTTTAGGGAATTGTTGGGATGATATACGGAAACCATTTAATTACTTGTTATGCGTTGTCTTCTGGAGTCGATTAGTGATCAAGCATCTAAAGAAGCGCTTTGACGAGTTACTCACCCAAGCCAATGAAGTTGCTGCCACAAAACAAGCAAAGTACAGTCAGCTTCGGGTTCTTACGAACAAGTCGATACTGACCTCCTGCTTGGCTGGTGCGTTAAAACACGAAATCTACTTGCCTCTGCCTGTGGTACGGAGTCCGAGCACTTCAAGGCATTCGTTAAGGCTGAAGAACCTGGTTTCTACGAAGAAAATCCAACAAGATTAAGTCGTCTCCGTGCCGTTTTTCTTGCCGCTAAAGAAGATTTTGAAGGTGGGTATCTTTCGTCAGTCCGCAGCCTGGTCCAAGCAGAGGTTTTTTCAACCGAGCTCGAACAGGCCCGCGAACTTCTCAAAGCGGGCTATCGTATTCCTGCTGCTGTGATTTGTGGTGTCGTCCTTGAGACAAACTTACGCAGCTTGTGCGAAGCGCACGGCTTAAGCCTAGGCAAGCTAGATAAGATGAATGCCGACCTTGCAAAAGTCGGTCAGTACAATTCACTTGTCCAAAAAAGAATTACCGCACTAGCTGCGATTCGGAATAGCGCGGCGCACGGAAACTCCGCTGAATTTGATGATGCTAATGTCAGCTCTATGATTGAAGAGGTTGAGAAACTTGTTGCCGACTGGCTTTCGTAGCCAAGGGTGGGCACGGCTTTTTGTGCCCACGCGGTGATTGGGGGATGTGTCGCTAACGCGACGGCTGGTTTTAATGTCGGTTCGCGGACCGACAACCGCGATACTTTCTTTTGCGTGGCCAAAAGAAAGTATCCAAAGAAAAGGCCACCCGGATGCCGCTTTTATCCTGCGCTCCGAAACTTTTGAACGGGGTTGCCGAAAGGGGCTTCCTGCCCCTTCGGCAACGTGCGGCATCCCTGCCGCACCCCTTCGGGCTGATCCGTTCAAAAGCGCCGGTGCTCGGCGCGGCATACGGGAAGAAAACCATCCTAAGTCGGTAGGGTGGGCACGGTTTTTGTGCCCACGCGGTGACAGCTTTTGAATCTGGTGTGTCGCTAACGCGACCGCTGGCTTTAATGTCGGTTCGCGGACCGACAACCGCGATACTTTCTTTTGCGTGGCCAAAAGAAAGTATCCAAAGATAAATCCGCCGGGAGCGGATTTGGACGCCATAGGCGCACGAAGTGCGAGCGCCCGGATGGCGCGGAGTCAGCAGGCCACCCGAATGCCGCTTATCCCCTGCGCTCCTCGCTTTTGAACGGGGTTGCCTGAAGGGGCTTCCCTGCCCCTGCATGCAACGCGCCGCATCCTTGCGGCGCCCCTAACGGGCTAATCCGTTCAAAAGCTCCGGCGCTCGGCGCGGCATGCGGGAAGAAAACCATCCCGATTTCGCAGTAGGGCCGTAGGATGTGCTGAACGAAGTAAAGCGCATCGGTCGCGTAATCGTACGCATGGTGTTGAATTGCCAAGCTAAGTAGGGTGGGCACGGCTTTTTGTGCCCACGCGGTGATTGGGGGATGTGTCGCTAACGCGACGGCTGGTTTTAATGTCGGTTCGCGGACCGACAACCGCGATACTTTCTTTTGCTCCGCCAAAAGAAAGTATCCAAAGAAAAGGCGGCCCGAATGCCGCTTGTTCCCTGCGCTCCTCGCTTTTGACGAGGGTCGGCAGAAGGGGCTTCCCAGCCCCTCCGCCGACGTGCGGCATCCCTGCCGCACCCCTTCGGGCTATTCTCGCCAAAAGCTCCGGTGCTCGGCGCGGCATACGGGGATAAAACCAGGGCCGTAGGATGTGCTGAACGAAGTAAAGCGCATCGGTCGCGTAATCGTACGCATGGTGTTGAATTGCCAAGCCGCGTAGGGTTGGCACGGTTTCTGTGCCCACGCGACTAAACTACCCCGATAAAACCACAGGCTGGAATAATTGTAAGTGTTTCCGGCTTTAGTTTGCTACCCGGCATTGCTCCGGTCTGCCGTCTTTGAAGGACGGTGAAATGCTGATCGGTTCGGTCAAACCTTTCATCAGCAATAGGTAAGCTTGCTGGTCGATACACACTTTATTGAGTTTCCAGGTCCGAAGCTGGCCTTGAAGATCGATGTGTTCGATACTGATTTTTTCCAGCGGCAGGGAGCGGGCTTCGGGAGGCATGGCGTGGCTAAGCTGGGTGATGGCGGCTAGCAATGTACCGGAAATGAATTTTCGCATGGGCGGACTCCCGGATAAGGTTAAGAACTGCGTTGAGTTTTGTGCTGCGTCATTTACATTACGCTTTTGGACCTTACTCAGGCAAATCATACCGGGTGGATACGGTTTTTACGAGTGCGGTGATTAAATGTTCGGGCGTCACGATGTCCGGTTTTAGCCGCTTGGTTGTTCGAATTCGTCCCGTCAGAATCCATGCCTGGCTATCCCCGCGGTCTTCTGAAACCGTCGAGCTTTTTTCTCGAACATTCTCGCTGGGCGCTCGAGCGTTGGAGTAATTTTGTGCAATGGCCGAGTTCCGAACGAGAATCGCCGACAAATTTTGTAGAACGATGTAGTTCGCGGGTAAAACGGCCGAGCTATTTTCTCGATCATTCTCCAAAATAACTCGGGCATTCTCGCGGCGAGCTCGAGCGTTGGCGTAATTTTGGGCAATCGCCGAGCTTCGAACGAGAATGGCCGACAAATTTTGTAGAACGATGTTGTTCGCTGGTAAAACAGCCAGGCTTTTTTCTCGACTGTTCTCCGAAATTACTCGGGCATTTTCGCGGCAAGCTTGAGCGTTAGCCTTATTTTGTGCATCGTCCTAGTTCCGAACGTGGACGGCGGCGAAATTTCTGTTTTCAACGCAAGAAGGGTTATAAGGTTGGTCGGAATCCGCGCGAACGATTACGGCATTCGAATTTGCGATGATTTGAATCGCCGGCATACCCAGGGTTAACGCGTTAAATAGGTTGTTTGGCCGACGATTGAGGGCTTAAAACGATATTGACGAAGTTGTCGTACATAAAAAAGGGCTAAGTAACACTTAGCCCTTGCCAAAACTTGAGCGGTATTTAGTGCTTACTTCAGACGCGTTTGCGGCCGCTAGCTTTAACCAAACCCAGTAAGCCCGCACCCATCATGTAAAAAGCAGCCGGCAGTGGAACGGCGGCTGGTGTGCCATGCAACTGAATTGAGTCGATTTCTTCCCAAGCGTTCGGATCGTGATCGGTGTTGGTATAGATTTTCAAGCCCTTCACCGCGAAGGCAGTTTCGGCCCATGTGGCGAGAAAGTCCACGGGAGATCCGGGTTGGCTGCTATCGGTACCGGTCCAAACCGTGATCAAATTGTTTAGGGTATCCAATGCGTCGATTTGATAGACGAATCCGTTACCGTAGGTTTCCCGTATTGTGGCACCGCTTGCATAAACAGCCGTATCAAATCCCACGGTGATGAACTCCAGCGACCCGTTTTTCGGCCCTGGCGCCCATGAAGTTCCAATATCACCATAAGTGGCTGTGTCAGGTTCTCCTAAAACTTGAGTTGCGGCCCAACCATTAGGGCTCCACTGGGAGCTAAAATCCAGAACGCTTGAAGCATATTGGTCGATCGAACTCGATGCGTGCGCAGTTTGCATTCCCAATGATAAAACCAGCAACGCAGCGTGCTTTTTTGAAAACATAATTGCCTCCGAATAAATGAAAAAATGATTTGGCGAGTCTTTGTGCCGGCAAATTACGCCGACAAGCGCAAATTTGAAACGAACTATATCGATAAAGCATTAATCAAGCCCATATGAATTTAATGATTAAAATCAATGCGATGTGTGATTTGTTAGCGTTCTTATATCGGCGGGTGTAAAAAAATTAGACAATATTGCCGGCGGCGTGAGGGCATGGCATTTGTATTTGTACGGTCGGGATTGCGGGTTTGATGTCACCCGCCGGCATATCGGCTGTTCGAGTACATGCCTATCTGAGCCATCCTGGTGCATTTCAGACAAATTCCGGTTGCATCTGGTGCAAATCTCCCGGTGTTTCATTGGCCGTAAATACCACAAATCCAGCAAAATCAAGGTGTCCGCCGTTTGGCATCAACTTTGCTTTATTCAAAATGTGTTGTTACTCCTACCTGTTCTCATGTGTGGACGTGGCGCTCTGGTTGGTCGAAGTTCTTCGGGCGGTCAGGGCGCATTTTTTTGTCCGCGATAAATCAATCCAGGCCAGATTAGTCAGTTAAAACTTGCATTTCAAATGATATTTCTGCACCCGGTAGCGCAGGGTTTCCCGGGTGGTGCCGAGCATGCGCGCCGCGCCGGTGACATTGGCATCGTTGCGGTTCAGGGCTTCCTGAATAATAAATTTTTCCATTTCGTGCAGGCTGATACTGCCGTCCAGCGGAATGAACACGCCTTCCTGATTGACCTTGGCGTTGTGAGTGGCGGGAGCTTGCGGCGCTTGTAACTGCAGCCATTCCACCGGTAAATTATGGTCGTTGGACAGCAACACGCAACGCTCCAACACATTGTGCAACTCGCGGATATTGCCGGGCCAATCGTAATTTTTCAGCGCCTGCCAGGCTTGCTCCGGAATATGGCTGACGGCCTTGGCCGATTTGCGATTGCATTCGCCGATGAATTGCGGCACCAGTTGTTCCAGGTCTTGTTTGTGTTCGCGCAAGGCCGGCATGCGGATATTGATCACGTTCAAACGATGATAGAGATCGCGGCGGAACGCGCCTTCGGCGACTTTTTCCACCAAGTCCAAATTGGTGGCGGCGATGATTTGCACGTCGATGCTGATCTCGGCTTCGCCGCCCACCCGGCGGATGCGTAAATCTTCCACGGCTTTCAGCAGTTTGCTCTGCAAATCCAGATCCATTTCGCCGATTTCATCGAGAAACAGCGTGCCGGTATGCGCCTGTTCGAACAGGCCGCGATGGCGCTTTTTCGCGCCGGTAAAGGCGCCGGCTTCGTAGCCGAATAATTCGGCCTCCAGCAGCTCGCGCGGTAGCGCGGCGCAGTTGATTTCGACCAGCGGCGCGGCGGCGCGGCTGCCCGAATAATGCAGAATGCGGGCGATCATGCCCTTGCCGGTGCCGGTTTCGCCGCTGACGATCAGACTGGAGAAGGGCACATTGGCAATTTGTTTCAGCATGGCTCGCAGCTGGCCCATGGCGGGGCTGGAGCCGATCAAACTGTCGATGCTGTATTGATGATTTTGCGAGGCGGTTTGCTGTTCCAGCCGGCGCTGGGCACGGGCGCTGCGGGCGGCGCCTTCCACCAATAAATTCAGGCGGTCCAGCGAGCAGGGTTTTTCGATAAAGTCGTAAGCGCCTAGCCTTACGGCCCGCACCGAATCGGTGACGCTGCCGTAGCCGGTCAAAAACACCCATTCGCTGCTGCCGATCTCCGGTTTGAGCTTTTCCAGTAAATCCAGCGCGTTGCCGTCCGGCAAATTCATATCGGACAATACCACCAGGGGGTCCAGGGTCTGTCCGCACAGATATTGTTCGGCTTGTTGCAGCGTATGAGCGATGCTGACTTCCCAGCCGCCCTTGCCGAAATAGCGGGCCAGCTCCGAGGCTAACAAGGTTTCGTCTTCGATAATTAACAGGGTATTGGGCATCATGGTCGGGGTCGTTTCAGTTAGTTGCGGCGTTGTTCGAATTGCCGGCCGAGTAATGCTCGGCCTGGCAGCCTTTATCTTCGCTATATTCGGTTTGGGTTTTCATAGCTTTAAGCCAACGGTAAAGTCAGGGTTACCCGGCCGTGGCCGGTGGCGGCATCGTTGTCCAACTTGAGTTGACCGCTAAGATCCTTGGCAAAACGTTGCACCATCACCAGACCCAGGCCGCTGCCTTTTTCCTTCAGGCTGACGAAAGGCCGGATGCCTTGCCGTAAAAATGCCTCGCTGAAACCATCGCCGCTGTCGCTCACACTGACCGATAACTGTTGAGCGGTTTGCGCAATATCCACTTCCACGCTGCCGTTGCGGGTGCCGATGGCTTGCACCGCGTTTTGCAACAGATTCAACAGCGCTTGCCGGAATTCGATTTCCGGCAGCATGACAGCGGTATCGGCTTTGCCATGTACCGCAAAGCGGATGTTATCGGTCGCCTGATATTTGAATAGCGTGATCAAGTCGTTGACGACGGCGTTGACGTCGGTCGGTTGGGCAATTTTGCTGCTATGCCGCGCGGAACTGAGCAGATCGTTCAGATGATTGGTCAGTCTCTGCACTTCGCTATGCAGCAGCCCGATACGTTGGCGCAGGTCGGGGTCGCTCGATTCCGACAACAAGTTTTCCAATGCGACTTGAATAATAGCCAGCGGATTACGCAATTCGTGCGCGGTGCTGGCGGCCATTTCGGTCAAGGCCGCCAAGCGTTCGGCTTTGGCCAGACGTTGGCTTTGTTCCAGCAGGGCGTGGCTGGTTTGCCGTACCTGTTGTTCCAGGCGATTGGTGTAATGCAGATGTTCCTGTTCCAGTTCGATCAAATGCTCGACCAAGTTGTTATAGCGGTCGAACAGGTCGCGCAATATCGGATCGGCGGTTTCGCGGGTGATGGGTTGCTTGACGCCTTCCGCCAGACCGGACAGCAAATCGCGCAACGCATCCAAAGGCTCCAGCACGTTATTGCGGAAGAAGTAATGGCCTATCCAGAACAGCAGCAAGGGCAGAACCACGGCCAGCTGCAACTCCAATCGGCTATCGTCTTCAACATTGATCAACATTTTTTCCTCTTCGTTGGTCTGTCTATCCAATACCTGCCGGATCATATTCACCGAATCGATCAGCGCTTGCGGATCGCCGTTGCTGGCGGCGGCAAATTTGGTTTGCAAGGTGTTCAGATCGACCGCAACCGCGAATTCGGCGCTTTTATTATGGGTCTGTAGCAGATCCAGCAGCCGGTCTTGAATTTCGTTGATTTGCTCGGCGGCCAGGCTGGAATTGCTGCGGTGCAAGGCCAATTGCGATTGCAGTTCCAATAATTCGAAAATCGTTTCTTCCAGGTGATGGCCCTTGCCGATGTCGGTTTCTATGGTTTGGATGCGCTCATGGTTACGCCAAGTCAGGCGGCCGATGGCCAGCAGTTCGCCAATCACCAGAATGCTCATCACTATCGTGACGAATATCACCGGACGTAACAGAAGTTTCAGCATGCTTTCTTTCTCGTATTGGTTGCTGCCGGATATGTAATGTTTATCGTAGCGCTGCGGAGGTTATGACCCGGCCGGCAAAATTTTACGCCGGCTCAACGGATGATTATCGAATACCTTGCGCACATGCCGCCAATGTTCCAGAACCTGCTCGATATGGTTGCCGTCGCTGGGCTTAAGCTGGGTAAAGCACTCGCTGCGGCGGACGAAGGCCGACAAAAAGTCGCCCATGATGCGTTGCTGGGTTTTGTACTCGGCCAGGGCCGTCCGCTTTAAGTTGATTTGCTCGGGCGACAGAGCCACGCAAACCCGGCTGTGGCCGCGTAGCGGCAAGTCGGCGGGTAACGGCAGCGATTGGTCGCTCCAGTCTTGCGCCATGCCCCAATTGGAGCCGGGCGGCCAGCCGTTTTGCCAATGAATCAAATAGGCCAGTAATTTCGGTTGCGGGCGGTGGGCCGGGTTTTGCGATAGCCAGTTATGCACGGCAAGCAATGTAAACATACCCAGTCCTGCGTGGTCGGAGTCGTTTTCCATCACATCGGGAAACGCGATGATCGTGGGTTTGGTGTCCTGCAGAATGGCGACCAGTTCGTTAAGCAAATCCTGGCCGTCCTGGGCAAAGCCGCGATCTTCCGCTTCCCTGTAGGGCACGTGGTCAAAGCCGGTGTATTCGGAACGCATCGGGTTGTTATGCCGCCAATGTGAAACCAGCGCCGAATAAATGCTGCCGTCCGAAAATCCCAATAAATCCAGATGTACAAAGCCCTGGCCTAAAATGTTGGCGGCGCGGCGCGATTCTTCCAAACGCTTTTCGCCGAAATCCAGATAATCGGCCGCCGACGGGTTACGTTTGCCGCTATCCAGCATCACCGCGCCGACGTAAGCATCGCCGGACGTGACTACCGTAGAGCGCACGCTGCCGCCGTTTTGCAGGACTTGCTGGATCAGGCCGGCCGAACTCAGACTTTCGTCGTCGGGATGCGGGGCCAATACCAGCAAGCGCTCGCCCTTGCCGATTTCCAAAGTCTGTTCCGCAACGGCAAATACGGGGCTTGCCAGCAATAGCAGGCAAACGGTTAAACATTTATAAGATCTCTGCATGGATACTCCGCGAATTTCCGGTTGTTGAGGGCAAGCCCTTCTTGAGGCGATCGATTCTTTTCAGCTGAAGCGTCGCCAATTAGGTTATCCATTACACCGCGCAATCCTTTTTGTCCGGCGATGCTTAAAACTCAAAATGCGCTCTAAGCCCGTAAACATCGACCGGTCCGCGATCCGCGTTATAGGCGGGATTGGCGATGTGTTGGTAATCCAGCGTCATCCAGGCGGAAGGGATCAATCTCAGTTTGTAATAAATATCGACCACCTGTTCGGGCCGATAACGCAGATTGCCGTCGCCGATAAAACCGTCCACGCCGCCCAGGCGTAAGTAGTCGACATGCCCGGCTGAAATCCAGCTGCTGGCATAAGCCACTCCCAGTGCATCGTAATGCCTGCCCCAACTGTCGCCGCCGATTAAGGTGCCGAACGACAGCGAACGATCCGCCGAGGTATAGGAATACACCTCGGTCTTACCGTCGCTGTACATGCCGCGAAAAAACACGCCCACGCCGTCGAATAGCTGCTGTTCCAGATTAATGCCTATGCCCATTTTGACGTTGGCTTTGCGCACCCAGCACAGATCGGGCGCGCCGCTATTGGCCGAGTCGTAGTTGAAGGCGGTGCAATTCGCCGCGTTTTGCGCCGGATTGGCTTGGTAGGCGGCGATGGCGTCGTCCCAGCGTCCCATCCGTTCCCGGTTTCGGTATGCCAACAGCCTGACGGCGCCCGGTTGCTTGAATAGTTCATGGCGATGCTCCAGCTCCGCTTGATCGCCGTAATATTTGAACATGCGGAAATCCAGCGGCAAGTCGTTGGGGTTTTGCGGCGTGGCGAAGCGGCCCAGGCGAAAGCTCCAATCGTCGAAATAATATTCGGCTGCTAGGCCGACGCTGTAGCCGCGGGCATCGGCGGCGAAGTCGTAAGCGGCGTTGGTTAGAAATGCCATGTTCAGAAACTGCTGGCGTAAATCGGCGGCATAGCTGTTCTTATCGAAAATATCCAGGATGCTGAGATTGCCGCCGGTAATTACCAAACGATGGCTATTAAAACTACCGGCCAATTGCATGGGGCCGGAGCTCACTGAATGGCTGTCGCCGCCCAGATTGAAGGTTTGCTTTAAATAAAAACGCGATTTGTACCAAGTCGCGCTAACCGATCCTGATTTTTGCAATTCGAAGTTTTGGATGCTGCCGCCCAAACCCTTTAAATCGGATAAGGGCAGTTCGGAAATCATTTCCGGCGCCAAATAAATTTCGCCGCCTTGCCACGCCTTCAAGCCAAAATAGGCGGTGACGGTGCCGGTAAAGGAACGCTCGGCATCCGGTAGCAGCGAGTGCGGCGTTCCGTTGAGATTGGTGTATTGGGCGGGGAAAGCCGGTTTCCAGCTAGAAATATAGGTGGCTTGGCCATAGGCATTCCAGCGCTCGTCGGCCATATCGTGCAGACCTTGATCGGCCAGCAGCTGCATGAACGAAAAATTGCCGTTCGCGGCGGCGGACTGTTGTTCCTCGGCGTTGACGCCGGCGACACACAGCATCAACGCCAGCATTGCGCCATAGGAAATTGCCTCGAGCGGTAGATTGAACATGGTGGTCAACCCAAATCCTTATCCCGCTCGCCGCTGCTGATGCGGCCGCCTTCGTGGGCGTCGATGATGTAAACCTTGCCGTCGCCATGATGCCCGCTGCGGGCAGTGCGCATGATGGTTTCGAAAATAACCTCGACCAGCTCGTCCGGCGCGAAAATCTCCAGGCGCTTGCGAGCCAAAAACGGTTTGTAATCCTGCACGTGTTCCGTCCGTTCGCGGCCGAAACCTTCGCAATCGACTATCGACATACCCGGAAAACCCGGTATCTCCATCAAGGCCATCGTGATCTGGCTCAGCTTGTGCGGTTGTACATAAGCGCGAATTTCTTTCATGGTAATCCTCTAAGGTTCGTCAGGCTCGGCGAAATAGCGATACAACGCGGGTAGCAGGGTCAGGGTCAAAATGGTGGCGGTGATCAGACCGCCGATAATGACGATGGCAAAAGGCTTGGCGGTTTCCGAGCCGACGCTGGTCGACAGCGCGGCCGGAAATAAACCGAGCATGGCCATCAAGGCCGTCATCACCACCGGCCGCAAGCGGCTCACCGAACCGTTGACGATAGCGTCGTGCAGCGAATGTCCTTCGCGGCGCAGCTTGTTCAATTGCGACACCAGAATCACGCCATTTTGCACGGCAATCCCGAACAGGGCAATGAAGCCGACGGCCGCCGATACGCTCAGGTTAATGCCGGTAGCTAATAGAATCAGTAAGCCGCCAATCATCGCGAACGGAACGTTCATCACGATCAGCAAGGCATTTTTAATCGACATGAAAGCCCAGAACAACAATACAAAAATCAGGCCCAAACTGATCGGCACGATGACAGCCAGACGCTTCATCGCTCGTTGCTGGTTTTCGAATTGTCCGCTCCAGACGATGTTATAGCCGGGCGGCAAATCGACTTGCGCCGCGACTTTTTGCTGGGCCTCGGCGACGAAGCTGCCCTGGTCGCGGTCGATCAGGTTACATTTGATGGCAATCCGCCGCATATTGTCTTCGCGGCTGATGCGGGACGCGCCCTGATTGATTTTGATGGTCGCCAGTTCGGATAGCGGGATGCGTTGGCCGGCTGGGGTTTGCACCGTCAAGTTTTCCAGATCGGCTACCGAATCGCGGGCGTTATCCTGGTAACGCAAGCTGATGTCGAAACGGCGTTCACCTTCCAGAAACTGCGAAGCCGCCTTGCCGCCCATGCCGATTTCCATCACCCGTTCCACGTCGGCGACATTGATGCCGTAGCGCGACACCTTGGCCCGGTCGATATCGACGATGACTTGCGCTAGGCCGGCCTGCTGTTCGGCGGCGACATCGGTGGCGCCCTGAATGCCGGCTAGGATATGCGTGACTTGATCGGCTCTGTCCTGCAAGGTTTGCAAATCGCTGCCGAAGATTTTGATGGCGATTTCGCCTTTCACGCCGGAAATGGCCTCTTCGACGTTGTCCTGAATCACCTGCGAAAAGTTGGTGAGTATGCCCGGAAAAATGGCCAACGCCTTGTCCATGGCCTGCACCAAATCGTCTTTTCGCTTATAGCGCCAGGTATCCTTGGGTTTTAGATCAATCAGCACCTCCAGGTTGTTGAAGCCTTTGGGATCGGTGCCGTCTTCCGGCCGGCCCAGTTGGGTGATGATGGTTTTGGCTTCCGGAAAGGTTTCCAGGGTTTCGCGTACCTGCCGTTCCAGTTGCTTGGCCGTGCTCAGCGATACCGGCGTCGGCAACGTGATGGTGAGCCAGATATTGCCTTCGTCGAGTTTAGGCATAAACTCGGTGCCTATCAGTTTCACCGACATGAAGCTCAATACCAGCGCCGTGATGGCGGTGATAAATACCGCTCGCGCATGGCGCAATACCCATTCCAGTAACTGACGGTAACGAGTTTCCATCGCGTGCACCAGCGGATTGTGTTGCTCGGCGAGTTTCGGGCCCAGCAAATAGGTCAGCATCGCCGGCACAAAGGTCAGACTGAACAGCATGGAGGCTACCAACGCAAAACTCAGGGTATAGGCCATCGGCGAAAAAATTTTGGCTTCCACGCGCTGGAAGGTAAAAATCGGCAAGAAGGCGATGATGATGATGGCTTTGGAAAACAGGATGGGCCGGCCCATTTCCTTGGCGGTGGTGAGCAGCGATTGCCGCAGATGCCGCATATCGGCATTGCGTTGCAAATCCAGCGTGACTTGCACCATCACGGCTTCGACCAGTACCACCGCGCCGTCGACAATGATGCCGAAGTCGATGGCGCCCAAGGAAATCAGATTGGCGGAAATGCCGCCGAGGTCCACCAGGATGAAGGCGAACAGCAGGGATAATGGAATGATCAGCGTGACCAGCAGCGCCGCGACAAAGCGCCGCAAAAACACCAGCAAGATAATCAGGATCAAGATCGCGCCTTCGATCATATTGTGTTCGACGGTATGGATGGTATGCCCGACCAGTTCGGTCCTATCGTAGAACGGCGTGATTTTTACGCCGGGCGGCAGACCGAAGTCGTTGAGTTCCTTGATTTTCTGTTTCACCCCATCCAGGACATTGACCGCGTCGCGGCCTTTGATCAACAACACGATGCCTTCAACCACATCGTCGCGCTGATTCATGCCTACCATGCCGTTGCGCGGTTGCGGCCCCACACTGATTTCCGCGATGTCCTTGATCCGTACCGGTACGCCGTCGTTGGTGGTGACGACGATTTCGCCGATTTCCGCCGCGGATTTCAGTAAACCGGTGCCGCGAACCACCAAGGCTTCGTCGCCGTGCTCGATATAGCCGCCGCCGGTATTGGTATTGTTGGCGGCAATCGCCTGGAACACTTGGTTAAGATCGACGCGGTAGTTTTTTAATTGGTCCGGCTTGGCGGCGACTTTATATTCCTTCACCCCGCCGCCGAAACCGACCACGTCGGCCACGCCTTGTACCGAGCGCAGCCGCGGCTCGATGATCCAATCCTGTAGCGCGCGTTGCTCGACCAAGGGTAAGTTTTTCGCATCGATCACGTAACGCAAAATTTCGCCGACGCCGGTCGACAATGGACCCAGTTGCGGTTTTGTGTCCGTCGGGATGTCGGCGTATTGCAAGCGTTCCAGCACTTGTTGGCGGGAGAAATAATCCTCGGCCTTGTCGTCGAAAGTCAGCGTCACCACCGACAAGCCGAAAATGGAGACCGAACGCATATTCATTAAATGCGGCAAGCCGTTCATTTCCCGTTCGATCGGCAGGGATATCTGTTTTTCCACTTCTTCCGGGGCTTGGCCGGGAAATTGGGTGACCACTTGCACAAAAACGTTTTGCACGTCAGGAAAGGCCTGTACCGGCAGGTTTTCGAAGGCGATGATGCCGGAAACGGCAATCGCCAGCGTGGCGCCGATGACCATCAGCCGTTGTTGCAAACAAAACGCGATAAGACGCTCGATCATGTCAGTGTCCTGGGTATGGCGCTAGGGCTGGTTATTATTTTCGGTTTCAACTTCTTCTTCGGCGCGCAGCATCAGCGCACCTTCAGTCACCAGCAGCTCGTTAGCTTCCAGGCCTTGCGTGACGATTGCCTTGTCTTTCAAACGCAAGCCGATCTCGACCCGGCGTTGCCGGTAACGGTTATCGTCCAAGGCAACGAAGACATAATCGGCATCGCCTTCGGTAAACACCGCCGTCAGCGGAATCACGAATGCCTTGTCGTCCGCCGCGCTTTCTACCGTGATGGTGGCGTACATGCCCGGCATCAGGCGGTCATCCGGATTATCCAGTTTACAGCGCACCTGCACGGTGCGGGTGGTTTCGTCGAGCACTTGGCCGATGTATTGCACGGTCGCCGGAAACGCTTCGCCGGGGTAGGCCGGTACCGAGACGGACACCTGCTGCCCGAGCTTGATTTTGCCGATGTTGACTTCGAACACTTCCATTAACACCGTCAAATGTTTCAGATCCGAAACTACGTACAACGGCGTATCTCTATCCGGCCGTACTTCCATGCCCGGATTGACGTTACGTTCCACGACCACGCCGGGAATCGTCGCGCGCAATGCGAAGCGGCCGTCGGCTTGGCGGGCTGACAAATGCAGGTTCTTTAACCTGTCGGCAGCGCGTTGCAAGTCGCTGCGGGCGCTACTAAAGTCGTTTTGCGCTTGTTCCAGTTCTTTACGGGAAATGGCTTTGCCGGCGTACAGCTCTTGTTGGCGGTTGAAGGCGTGGCTGGCCAGGGTTACCGCCGCTTGCGCCTTGGCGAAGTCGGCTTCGGCATCGGCGACGTCCGGGCTGTCCAATTCCAATAAGGTGGAACCGGCCTGAACCGGCGTGCCCAGCGCGACGGGCGTGGCAACAACCCGACCGGCGACAGGCGAACTGATGCGCGAGGTCAGGCTTTCGTCATATACGATTTTGCCGGCCAAGGGTTCCAGCAGAGGATGTTGAGACAAGCTCAGGTGCGCCGTTTTGACGTAGGCCTTTTTCGGCGAATCGGGCGCCAGGACGACTTCGCCGGCGGGTGTAGCAGGTTTGGCTGGCGGCGGCGCCTTGTCGGCCGAGTCGGAACAAGCCGGTAATATCCCGGCGGCGAGCAAGCAACAGCAGAGTAGCGATATTTTGCCGAGAGATTGGATAGATGTATTCATGTCGATTATGCGTTCCAGCATGCTATTGCAATTGAGTGTGGTCCTGCGCCTTGTTACCGGCGGCATTGTCGCTGCCGACTTCCTCGCCCAAGGCTTTGGCCAGATCGTAATAAGCGTTGGCGCGGTTGATCATGGCCTGACTGTAATCGCGCATCACATTCTTGTAGCTGCGTTGCGCTTCGATAAAGTCCAGCACGCCGGTAGCGCCCTTGCTATACGCCAATTCGGCGCTGTTGCGCACCGATAGCGCATCGTCAAGCAAGCCGCCATGGAAGCGTTGCACGATTTTATCCGCGCTATTCCAGGTGGCTAGGGCGCTGGCGACATCGTTACGAATGCCCAACTCGGTTTGTTCTACCGCCAACTGGTTCTGGTTTAACGCGACTGCCGCTTTATCCGATTCGCCTTGGTATTGATAAAACAATGGGACCGGTACGCTGACGCCGACGAAAAACGAATTTAGCGTGTTATTGCTGGGGTCGCGCGCGTAGCCGGCATTGACGGTGACATCCGGGTATTTCAGGCGTCTGGCCAATTCCAGTTCTTTTTCCGCTTGGGCGGCTCGTTGTTTGTCGGCCAGTAAATCCGGGCGTTGTTGTAAGGCTTTGTTCATCAAGTCGTCTTTGGACAGGCTTTGACCGATGTCTTTGATATCCGGCCATTGTTCCTTGGCTTCGAAATGCAGGCCGTTATCCGGCCAGCGCAAGATGACCGCCAAACCGGCTTGCGCCTGTTCCACCGCGGTTTGCGCGGTATCCAGATCGGATTGCGCGCGCATCGCTTCCATTTTGACCCGCAGAAAATCGGATTCGGCTATGTCGCCGCTGTTCATTCTGAGCTGGTTGGCTTTGGATATGGTCTGATAATGGTCGACGATTTCTTGGGCCAGCCAATGATTCTTTTGTGCCAGTACCAGATCGTAATACGCGTCTCGGACCATATTGGAAAAAATTCGCACTGCATCGCGGAAATCGCTTTCCGCCGCCTGCGTGGCGAAACCGCTGCTTTCGATACGCAGACCGCGTTTGCCGGCGACTTCGATCAACTGACTGAAGGAAAAATATTCGGCGGGGCCGCAGGACACGTTGGCAGCGTGATTGCAGCCGGTGGCGTTGGAGCCCATGTTGGGCCGGTTGCTCAACTCGGAAATCTGTACGCCCAAGGTCGGGTTGGGAATGGCTGCGGCGACGATTGCGTCGGCGCGGGATTGATCGATATTGTATTGCGCGGCGATCAGATCGAGGTTGCGCTGGTAAAAAATCGCCAGCGCTTCGTCGATGGATAAAGGTACGCTTTGCGCGTGGGCCTCGAAAGCCATCAGAGCTCCAAGCAAGCATAGCGCCGCGCTATAGATGAAACGTTTGTTTTGCATGGTTTATTACCGGAGTCGCTCTATTGGACGTGGATTATAAAGACTATCAGCAATTAGCCTGCCAAGGTCTCCGCGCGCCCGCTGAACGCCGGCGATTCGGCTGATTTCAACCTTAATTCTAGTTAGGAATTACCGGTCTAATGGTTATTTAGACTATGCTTGGTTTATATAAACCAATAAATTGCCGGCAAACGGCCGAAAAGCCCTGTTACCGCTTAGCCGTTTTTTCCGGCGAAAGCGTCTAAACAATTTCGAACGAGAAAATGAGGGCAATGACTGTCATCGACACCAATCCCAATATAAAAAGCACTTCCGCCCAGCGTTCCAGACCTATTGTAGACCTCTCCAGTCGAATCGATAAAAACGATAGCAGTGCGCTGATGGTGAATAGCAAACTGTCGATTGCCAGCGCCTTATCGATTACGTAATTGACGATATCGGAGGGCTGACCTTTAACGATGCTGATAACCATAATGCAAACTCCCACCATCGTTGCCGAATTCGGCAGAATATGGTGGGAAAGATCGTTGTTGTAAGCTTGTTTCATTGGGCGTTTCAAATAAATATAAATAGCTTGATTACAGGCTGACATGCCGATAAAAAATCCGCTTGGCCAACTCCGCGGTAAGGATGTAAAGCAGCACGATTAAACCTAGCCAGCCGGAAATCGTTAGGGGTAAAGGTTGAAAACCGATCAGCGGCGCCAAGGGCGTGTAAGGTAGCCCCACTGTTAACGTAACGATGACCGCAGTGGTGATCATCAAATACTTGCCGGGACGGCTGCTGAACAAGGGATTCTGGCTGCGCACCACGAATACGATCAACGCGGCGGAAACCACCGATTCGCTAAACCAACCGGTGCGGAATTGCTCTACCGGCACTTGCAGCCACAATAACAGGCCGAAGGTCAGGTAATCGAACAAGGAGCTGATAATGCCGAAAGTAATCATGAATTTACGGATAAAGCCTATATCCCAGCGGTGCGGCCGAGCCAGCATTTCCGGATCGACGTTGTCGGAAGCGATGGTCATTTCCGGAAAATCGGTTAGCAGATTGGTGAGTAGAATTTGCTTGGGCAATAGCGGTAGGAAAGGCAAAAACAGCGAAGCGCCGGCTATGCTGAACATATTGCCGAAGTTGGCGCTGGTGGCCATGAATACATATTTTAAGGTGTTGGCGAAGGTGATGCGGCCTTCGCGGATGCCGCCCAGCAAGACTCGCAGATCTTTTTCCAACAACACGATTTGCGCGGTTTGTTTGGCGACATCGGCGGCGCTGTCCACCGAAATGCCGACATCCGCGGCGTGCAGCGCGGACACATCGTTGATGCCATCGCCCATGTAACCCACCACGAAGCCCGCTTTTTTCAGAGCAACGATGATACGTTCTTTTTGATTGGGTTCGATTTCGGCAAACAAATTGACCTGAGCGACCTGATGGATCAAGGCTCTTTCGCTCATTTCGGCCAGGTCGGTACCGGTCAGAATGGTTGGAGAGCTTAGGCCTAATTGTCCGGCCACGGTCTGCGCCACCAAACGGTTATCGCCGGTGATAATTTTCAAGGTTACGCCTTGTTCGCGCAGCAGGGCGATAGTTTCCGCGCAATCGGCCTTCGGCGGGTCGAAGAACGTTAAAAACCCCAAGAAACGCAAATCGGTTTCGTCGCCCTTAGCGAACTTTGTCGCATCGGGCATGGGTTTATACGCAATGCCCAGGGTTCTAAAACCCTGGCTGCTATATAGCCGATAACGTTCCTGAAGGGCATCGTAAGCCGCCGCGATAGGTTGCAGTTCGCCATCGGCATTTTCCGTCGTACTGCAAATTTCCAGGATATTGTTTAATGCGCCTTTGCAGATCATCAGAGTTTCGCCCTTATCTTGCACCAGCATGCTTAGCCGCTTGCGATGGAAGTCGTAGGGGATTTCGTCGAGTTTGCCTTCTGCGGCGATGTCGAAGCTTTTGAATTGACGGACGGCCTGATCGATGGGATTGTTGAAGCCGGTTTCGTAGGCCGAATTCAGGTAAGCGTAGCGCGCGACCTTATCGCTGCTCTTACCCGTGATATCCAAAGCGTCTTTAAGCTGTACCGTGCCCTCGGTCAAGGTGCCGGTTTTGTCGGAACACAGCACGTTCATGCTGCCGAAGTTCTCGATAGCGGCCAGTTGTTTGACGATGACTTTTTGCTCGGCCATGCGTTTGGCACCGTGCGCGAGATTGATGCTGATCACCGCCGGCAGCAGCTGTGGCGTTAAACCGACCGCCAGGGCCAGCGCGAACAGAAACGAGTCCATCACCGGCTTATCCAGAAACACGTTCACCGCAAAAATCATGATCACCAGCGTCAGCGTCACTTCCATCAACAGATAACCGAAGCGGCGTATGCCATGTTCGAATTCGGTTTCCGGCGCTTTCAGTTTGATGCGCGTGGAGAGTTTGCCAAACTCGCTATTAGGTCCGGTTGCGACCGCCAAGGCCGTGGCGCTGCCGCTTTGTACATGCGAACCCATCCACAAACAGTTTTGGCGTTGGCTAAGGCCGGTATCGATCGGACATTCGGTGACGTATTTTTCGGCCGGATAGCTTTCGCCGGTGAGTATGGCTTCGTCGACGAACAGATTGTCGGATGTCAGCAGCCGGCAGTCTGCGGGTATCACATCGCCGGCTCGCAATTGCACGATGTCGCCCGGGACGATCTGTTCGGCAGGCAGTTCTTGCATGGTGCCGTCGCGGCACACGGCAACCTTGATTTGTACCATCGCCAGCAATTTGCTGACTGCGTCGGCGGCGCCTTTCTCCTGCCAAAAGCCCAACAGCGCGCTCATCAGAATGATGCAAAGGATGATGATGGCGTCCAGTTTGTCATGTAGATAAAACGACAGGCCGGTGGCAAACAGCAGGATCAGGATGATTGAGCTTTTAAATTGCCCCAAAAACAATCCCAAGGCGCTGGGCGGTTTGTGATTTCGCAGGCGGTTATCGCCGAAGCGTTTTAGGCGGGATGCGGCTTCTTGCCCGGTCAGGCCGTGTTCGTCGGTTTGCAATTGCCGGAATAGCGTTTGGATAGGGCTATGCCAAAAGGGCTCCGGCTGTTTGGGGGCGATGTTGATTGGCATGCTTCCAACTCGGTTATTGTTGCGTGTGCGGCAGACTATGGGTGTGGCGTTTGTCGGGCCGGTGCTATGCGATCGGGTGGGAGCAGTCTTGGGGCTGCTTGTGCGCGATTAATGCGCATCCAATACCCGGCCGTTCAGTTTTTGTTCGACACGAGCATTGTCATGGTAGAACTTACTGTTGAAATCTCGTATTTGCTGTTCCGATACTTCCAAGATGTCTTGCAGGATGAACCACTGTACTCCCTCGCTGCAGGGCGGCGTCGTTAGCGAGCCGGCATAGGTATAGAAATGTTGGGTATGTTCGGGCAATAAACGAGCAGGGCGGATCATGATGGGCGGGTTGCTGGTTTCGCCCATGCGGTTGGGCGATTGTTCGAGGATTTCTTGAAACGCCGGGTTATGCGCGCCGGCTTTGACCAACACGCCCAGCACCGCCATCCGGCCGTCGGCGGTACCGTTGACGAAATGAATCTCCAGCGGATAGGCCGCGCCGTTCAGCAAATGCTCGCTGGGGGCGTGGAAATGAAATTGCACCAAATCGTATTCGTTATTGCCGAAGTTTAACGTGCCTTTTGTGGTGTTGGCGCGGATGGTATGACCGTTGTTGGTCAGGCTCAGCGGTATTTCCAGATAATTGGGTTGCAATTCGTCTATTTTTTCCGCTTTAACGGCGCTGCCCGGATCGATGTTGACCGGCGATTGCTTTTGGCCGATGCCGCATTCCGCATACGGAAAAGGCGGTCTGTAGAGTTGGTCCTTTAATTCGCCCCAGCTTTCCTGTTCCTCGTAAGTCCAATGCGGATCGGCGTGGCCGTCGGCCGCAAGTGCCGCCGTAGGGTTAAATACTGGGCCATAAGCTAGCAAACAGGCGATCAGCGTCAGGTTGTGGTTCATATCGCGATTAAAAGCCATGATTGTTATATGAATTTAAGGCTCGTCGAGCGTTAATCGGCTGTTAGCAGGTGTATCTGGGATCTTTACATTTTTCTAACAAACTGCGGCTCTTTCTAAATAACACATGGCAAGAGATACAGGTATTGGTGATGGTGTCCAATGTCGCCGGAATTGCGCGCAATTGATTTTGAACGGCCAAATCTTGCATTTGTACGGCACTCATGCGCAGTTTGTCCGCCAACGCGAGAAAGGTGGTTTCTTCGTCCGGTTTCAGGTTTAGCGTGGGCAGGGTTTCCACAATTGACTTCTCGCTAATCGCCAATTCGTTGGCGATTCTGGCGATTTCCGCTGTTTTCAACTGACGTTGTTCTCCCAAGTCTATTTCGCTGCTGAGTTGGGCGTAAACAAGTTCATTGATCTGTTGCATGATCTGCTGCAGGTGATTGTTTTGAATCGCGTGCATGGCGGGTTCGCCGGTCTCCGGCGGTTCCTGGGTTTTGCCGTTTTTTGCCAGCACCGGGCGAGTGTCGGATGATTGCCGCGCGACGGCCGGCTCCAGCCTGGAGTCCGTGGAGCAGGATACGGCATTGAAAAATATTATAAAAATAATAAAGATGCGGTTCATGTCGGCTCCGTGTTTAAGCGTTTTGATTATAGCAATTGCCTGAGTAAGGTCTGCAAAATGCTTGTGTTTAACAGCCGCGGTTCAGCGTTCCATATAGGTGCTGCGCTTGTATTCACGCGTTAATTTTTTCGAAAAAACCACATCTGCTGAATACTCAATAAAATCTGCACGCCCATCGACAAGCCCATCAGCGCACCGCTGAGCACGACAACATAGGCAAACTGGGCAATGTTCTTGGTCACAAACCAGGACAACACATCCAATAGCATCGCTACGAACGGAATCACGACCGCGACCCGTTTTACGTAAATGTTCATATCGCAAAGCAGGAATATTTTGCCGATAAAAAACAGGATAAAGGCGATGCCGAACAGATGGATGTGCGAGACGCGGACCAAAGCGGGCAAGGTGGCGCCGCCGGCCCGCGCCACTTCGGCAACGCCGGCATAATTGCTTAAATCCGGTAACGACGGATTGATGCTGGGCGTATGGCAGTGTACGCAGTCCCGATTCAGGATGGGGGCGATGTCCTGGTCATAACCGGGTTTGTCGGCGCCGTCGTGTATCCATTTCAAGATGACGTCCTTATCGTTTTTGTATTTCAAATTCGGCTCCATGATGCCGGTAATAGCGGAACCCAAGCGGGTTTGCTTGCTGGAGCCGTGATACATGATCACGATGTCTTCGATCGACAGGCCCGGCTTGCCGTCCCGCCCTTGATGGGTGTAGTACATATTGATCAAGGCCATGATGTAAGCCAAGCCTATGGTCAGCAGAAACACGGTGTTCAGAATGCGTTCACTGGTGGAAATATCCGCAAAACGCCGGTAACGGTTGGGTGATTGCATGAGAGATGGAGATTAAAGAACGGAAAAAAAACCGGCACCGAAGTGCCGGTCAGGTAGGAGCCGACTATGCCCAGTGAGGTTCATAGTCTCGGTAAAAACCGTCAGAAAAATACGCAGGCGTTGCCGTCGTAATTTTTAATGCCGCCGTTCGGTGCCGCGGATAGGGGCTTATCGGTCTGGCGATGCATCTATTTGTGTCGGGTGTATTTAATGCAACGAATTTAATCACGCCGCGACAGACTTTTAATTTTCCCACCGCCGCGATTAGGCGGCGGTGGGAAGTACTATTAAATTAAAGTACGATTTTGCGTCTTGCGGCCAGATGGTGATCCGAATAGCTTTCATGATTGTCCAAGCCGACAATTTCACAGCGGCCGCCGGCATGGTTATATTCCTCGGTAAAATGATGAATGAATTCCATCACCGTATGGTCGATTAATTCAGCCGCCGTGAGATCGAAAAACACGGTTTTACGTTCCGGAAAATCGGCCAGCAAGCTTTTTAGCGTAATGAAGTTGGAGAACACCGCTGCACCGGAAACTTCGATGTGATATGTGTCGGCATCGGCTTTGTGTACGTGAAAAGCCATCGAAAAAGCGTTACGCAGTTTTAAGCCGCGGCTGACGTGAATCGCCAGTTCAACCGCTATCCCAATCGCTACGCCGACCAGCAAATCGGTTGCCAATACGCCCAGGATAGTAATAACGAATACCGCGAAATGATCGACGCCCACCGCCAGGGTTTTGGCAAATTCTTTTGGCGATGCCAGCCGAAAGCCGGTAAACACTAATAAAGCCGCCAGAGCCGCCAATGGGATTTCATGAATCAACTTCGGAAACAGCGCGACGAAGACCAATAAAAACAGGCCGTGAAAGAAGTTGGACCAGCCGGTTTTTGCACCGTTATTGATGTTGGCGGAGCTACGGACGATCTCGGCTATCATCGGCAAGCCGCCTATCATGCCGGCGACCATATTGCCGATACCGACAGCCGTCAAGTCGCGGTTGAGGTTGGAGTTGCGTTTATACGGGTCAAGCTTATCGACGGCGGAAGCGCTTAACAAACTTTCCAGACTACCGACCAGCCAGATGGTTAACACCGACAGCCAGAATTCGCCGGTGGTGATTTTGGAAAAATCCGGCAGATAAAAGCCGGCCAGAAAATGTTCGGGTACGGCGACCAAAAATGAGGGGCCGACGCTGAATTCGTGGTGCGGCAGAATTGCCGCGTCCGGCAGGAACATGTATTGGTGGATATGATCCAGATCGAAATACTGTCCCAAGGCCAAGCCCAGCAGTACCACCAATAGCGGGGCGGGGATCATTTTCAGGGTGGGGTGTTTGATCACCGACCAAAGTATCAATAACAACAAGCCCAGTAAGCCGATCAGCGATACCTCCGGGTTCATTTCCATTATCGAATGCGGGATCTCGGCAATGGTGCCCAATAAGGACTTGGCTTCCGGTTTAACGCCCAGCAAGGTGTGGATCTGCTTGGCCATGATAATGATGCCTATCGCCGCCAGCATGCCATGTACGACCGATGACGGAAAAAAGGCGCTGAGTTTGCCGGCTTTGAAAACACCCAGCAGGACTTGCAGTATGCTGGCGATGACGATGGCTGCCAGCGTGTACCGATAACCGGCCATTGCGTCGCCCTGACCAAGCGCTTGCACTGCATCGACGATGACGACGATTAAGCCGGCGGCCGGGCCGTTGATGGTGACATATGAACCATTGATTCTGGAAACCAGCACGCCGCCGATGATTGCGGTGATGATGCCGGACATCGGGGGGAAGCCTGATGCCATGGCTATGCCTAGGCACAGCGGCAACGCGATCAAAAACACTAAAAATCCGGAGAGTAGATCGCTACGCCAGTTTTCGATCAAACCGGGCAGCCCGGTTTTTGGCAAAGCGGCTGAAGTTGATGTGGTCATGGTTTTTCTCAAGAGGCCAAGGAAAACCAATGTACAGCGAGAAACATGCCAATTTTGCAGGAATCGGGCTAATGCCGCAGGATCAAGGGGTGACGCGGGGGCGAGAGCCAAAATCCGAATGTATTTGGTTCGTTTGCTCCGGTTGATTCGTCGGCCTCAACCAATCGGGCGGTTGATTTGCACCGGAAGCCTTGGTTTAGTCGTCGCCAAATACGCTGTAAACAGATGTATACCGGCTCTTGTGGATTTGGCACGTACTATGCTGAGTGAAGCGTAAGAGGCTATTTGCCTCAAATTCCGTTCGACTAGCGAGGTTCAAGCTAAAAATGTCCGTTTCCGCTCAGCATAATACTCATAACGATGCGTTTGATTTGGATGTGGCGATAGACCACATTGCCCATTGGCTACCCAGTCAGGGCCCGATCAAGGATTTTATTCATCACAATACCTTGCATGCCGTGCAGGACTATCCATTTCACGAAGGGGTGGCGGTGGCCGCTCAGGTCTATGGGGCCAAAAGCTATTTGCCGCTAAAGGATTACCAACAACGGTTTGCCGAAGGGCGAATAAACCAAAAGGCGCTGGATTGGGCAATCGCTCAGGCCGGTTGCAGCGTATTTCAGGAAGAGGCATTGCGGGCGTCGCTGTTCGAGCCGGACGATCACAGTCACTATCCGCCGCAGTCTTTGGCTAACCACGGCATCAGAAGCGCGTGGCTGAATCAGCTGGAGATAGATCTGAACGGTATGGTGCATCCGGTGATGTTCAGATTATTGAGCAATTTTCTCGATCAAGGTATTAGCCGCTGGGCTATGCCAAAGCCGGACGAGCGTTTTTGGCATTGCGTATTACGCCTGGTGCAAAACAGCCTATTGCCTTTGTATCCGTTTCATCAGCCCGTGGTCCGGCAGATGTTGGACGAGGGTCCCGATCAAGTGATTTTGAATTGTCTGGCCAAGATCGTCGGCGACGAAACTTTATACGGGCAATACCTGCTGGAAGTGTTGCTGGCTCATCCTGGTTGGTCCGGTATGGTGCGGATTATTGAGACTCAGCCCAAAGTGTTGCTGGCGCCAAGAGGCATTTCGTTAAAAGAATTGTTGGCGGTGGAACTGGCTTGCGAACTGGCGTTTATCGATAAAAAGTATGGCCATAATTTTCTACGGATCGAGCAATTGCCTAACTTACACGCCATTCCATTATTGGAGCGCGATGCGACCAAACCGCAGGTGCCGCTGAAAATGCGGGTGTGGCACGAAGCCATGGAATGGTCGCTACATTCGGAGTTGTTGCTGGCGTTGCGCGAGCAAGCACCTCTCGACCAGCCAACCGAGCATGCGCCCAAAGTGCAGGCGCTGTTTTGCATCGACGATAGGGAATGTTCGCTACGCCGCTACCTGGAAGAAATGGATTCCGGTATCGAAACTTTCGGGGCGCCGGGTTTTTTCGGCATCGATTTTTTGTACCAAGGATTGGACGATGTGTATCCGGTAGCGCAATGTCCGGTGGTGATTAAACCCAAACATCTTATTCTGGAATCGACCGATAAGCCGCAGCCCGACAAAACGGATAAGGGCGAATCGCTGTCGACCATGCATTTTGGCGCGCATTCCATGCTGCGCGGTTGGCTTTATACGCAAACCTTGGGCTTGGCTTATGCCTTGCGTCTGGGATGGAGCGTATTGCGCCCCGGCGGCCAGTTGCCCGGTATTAAAAGCTTGAGCGAAGTCGAGGCGCATGGCCATCTGCATTTGCTGCGCGAAAGCGACGAGCCCAACGAGGATGGTTATTTGTTGGGCTTTTCGTTGACGGAAATGGCCGATCGGGTGGGCGGACTGCTGCGCAATATCGGTTTGACTAAACAGTTTGCGCCGTTGATCGTGATCGTTGCTCACGGTTCCAGCAGCGTCAACAATCCACATTTCGCCGCTTACGATTGCGGGGCTTGCTCCGGTAAGCCCGGTGCGCCGAACGCGAGGGCTTTTGCCTGGATGGCCAACCATCCGCCGGTGCGGGAAATCTTGCGCGAACGCGGCATCGCCATTCCCGACGATACGCATTTTGTGCCGGCTTTGCATAACACCAGCCGCGACGAGATCAGTTATTTCGATCAGCAGGCATTGAATAAAGCCGCGCGTCAGGCGCTACATAGTTTTCAACACAGCATGCAGCATGCCTTGCAGCGCAATGCCCGCGAGCGTTGCCGCTGGTTTGAGCTGGGCCCGCAATCGCACAGCAATGAAGAAGCGCATCGACATGTGGTGGCGCGGGCTTCTTCGATTTTCGAGCCTCGGCCGGAGTTGAATCATTCCAATAATTTGTATTGCGTGGTCGGGCGGCGTGCTTTGACCCGGCATTTGTTTATGGATAGAAGGGCGTTCCTGCAATCCTACGACCCCGGCAGCGACGATGACGGTTCGATCTTGGTCAAAATACTCACTGCGGCGATACCGGTCTGCGGCGGTATCAATCTGGAATATCTGTTTTCGCGCATCGATAATTCGGTCTATGGCGCCGGCACCAAACTGCCGCATAACGTGATCGGCTTGTTGGGCGTGGCCAATGGCGTGGAGGGCGATCTGCGTACCGGCTTGCCGTCACAAATGATCGAGGTGCACGAACCCGCCAGGCTGCTGATGGTAGTCGAACAAGGCACGGCTATCATCGATCAAGCCATTGCCAATTTGGGCGGCTTGCGGGAATGGTTGGAGAACGAGTGGATACGGTTGGTGGCTTGCGAACCGTTGACCCGCACCTTGTATTTATACAGCAGTAAGGGCTGGCAACTTGCAGAGCCGGCCAGTGATAAGCCGTTTCCGATAAGCAGCCGTTCTGAAAAAATTATCGTCGGACAAACCCGGACTATTCCGGTTCACGAATTGGAAAGGAGACACGGATGAGCGTTTTATTATTAGCGTGCGTGCTGTTGCCGCTGCTCGGCTTTTTATTGATTTTCTTTAGCCCGGATAATGAACACAGGATTGCGTCGATCAGCCTGTGGATGACCCGGATAAAAGGGGTTGCCGTACTCGGGTTGCTGGCAGCCTGGGCCGCCAACGGTTTTGCCAATTACGAATACCAATGGCTGGTGTTGTACCAGCACGACGATTACCAGTTTCCTTTGCTGTTCTTTCTGGATAGGGTCGGCGCCGCTTATTTGTTCGTGGTGTGGGCGGTCTTCTCGGCGATTGTTAAATATTGCCGGGTTTATCTGCACCGGGAAGCCGGCTACAAACGCTTCTTTCAGGCTATTTTCGGGTTTGCATTCGGCCTGAATCTGATCGTGCTGTCCGGCAGTATCGATATGCTGTTTGCCGGCTGGGAAATCGTCGGGATATCTTCGTTTTTGCTCATCGCCTTTTACCGGCATCGGCCGCAACCGGTGCGCAATGCCTTACGTGCTTATACCATTTACCGCTTTTGCGATGTGGGCTTGCTGGTCGGTACCTGGATGAGCCATTTGCTGTTTCACGAAAGTCAGCATTTTAGTCAATTGTTGGTCATGTTCGACGCGCACAGCATTCCACCGGCCGGCTACGCGTCCTTATCGATTTTATCCTGGCTGATTATTTTGGCGGCCTCCGGCAAATCGGCGCAGTTTCCGTTCAGTTTTTGGCTGCCGCGGGCGATGGAAGGGCCGACGCCGTCCAGTGCGATTTTCTACGGCGCGTTATCGATACATCTGGGCGTTTTTCTGTTATTGCGGACCATGCCGATCTGGAGTTATCACTATCTGCCGCGTCTGATAGTCCTGAGTATCGGCGTGTTGACGGTGTTTGTCGCCACATTGGCTGAAAAGACCCAATCCAATATCAAAGGCCAAGTGGCTTATGCGTCCATCGCTCAGGTAGGGATCATGTTCGTCGAGCTGGCTCTGGGCCTGGAAGGTTTGGTGTTGTTGCACTTTATGGGTAATGCGTTTTTACGCTGCTATCAATTGCTGGTGTCGCCGTCCATCGTCGCGCATTTACTGCGGGTGGAAGGCAATGTCGACAGCGATTTTTACATCAATAACAACGACAAATTGACGTTTTTACCGGCGTCGATTCGCGACTCCTTGCCGGATGTATTGCAAAACACCTTGTACGTGTTTGCATTACAGGAAGGACAGTTGGAGCTGTTGGTGAAGAAGATTTTGTGGGAGCCTCTGAAAAACGTGGGCCGGCAACTGAACGGGGTGAGCCTGTGGATTAAGCTGTTGGCGGGTCTGGCGCTGTTATTGATCATCGCTATCGCCGCGTCCGGTGTCAGCAGTGTGGCCAGAATCTATCTATCCATGCCGATTTCGTTGGCGATGGCGGTAGTATCGTTGAGCGCGTTCAGCAACAAACACAGCCCATTCCAGGTTTGGCACAGCGTGGCCTTGAGCAGCATCTTGGCCGGCGTTGCGGTGTGGCTGATGGTGCCTTCGGCCTGGGCCGATGTGGCCTTGTTCTTCAGCGGCATCATTCCATCCTGGGCCTTGGGTATCTGGGCGCTGAGCGTGTTGCTGAGGCATTACAATTTTGCCGATGCGCCTTTCGTGTTCCGGGCCTTTGCCGAAACCCGTCCCGGCTGGTCGCTGATGCTGTTTTTGAGTTTCTTAGGTCTAGTCGGCTTTCCGATTACGCCGGCATTTCTGGGTGAGGATTTGTTGCTGTCGCATGCCAGCAGCCAACATCCGTGGTTTGCCGCGCCGATTACCGTGTCTTTCGTAATCAACGGCATTGCTATCGCCAGAGTCTATCTACGGCTTTGCATGGGGCGGCCGGTAGAGCTGAGAGGGGCGGTTTGAGGTTTGTTGGTACTTGATTTGGACTGGCAATGTGTCAATTCCTGGTAAATTTCTTCGTTGCCGCGATTACGCTTCGCTAATCGCGGCAACGCGCTTTGAGAGTCGCGGTTTGGGTCCTTGTTGATGCTCAAAGTTAATGAAGTCTGGGCTGACTAGAACGGCCAAAAGCCGCCTCCTACGTTACTGTTACGTATGACAGCTCTTGAATAGATAGCTGCCTTACGTATTCACTATAAATGCTTTATTGCAAGACTTGACCTCGTTTCTGTTCCGTGAAAACACCATTGATAAAATTGGACGTGAGTTTGTCTCAAAATTTACGGTAACTTTTTGCTAGGCGCATATTTGATAAGGCAACCTAGTCAGAGCGTATATAAAATTCAGACTAATTTCTTAACCAGAATAATTCTTTAAGGCCAAAATGAACAAGGATAGCTATCCCGCAAATGTTGAGATTAGTTACAATGATTTTTTGAATTGCAACTGGAAAGACATACTGAGCAATATACCTGATTGGCAGGGATATTCCTCTTTGTGGCGAGCCTTTTCTTCTGGATCAAGGCAAGCCACTGAGGAAGGGGAATCAGTCAGGGCAAAAATTCTATGGCTATTTGCGGATATCTGTTCGATGGCGCTTTCCCCTAAAAGCCTCAACGAACCTTTCAAACCATTTATGGTGATGGAAGGGCGCCGCTCCGTCATTCCTGATGATCTTTTGGATGCTGATATCGAATTCCTTGCCGATATTGTCGAATTTGTGGATGACAATTGGCTCAAGGCTCGTATTGCCGACCTTGTTTGGCTGAAAAGCTCCCCCCGAAACGTAAAGTTTGCGCAACTTGCTATCGATAGTTTGATCTTGCCCTGATCTATCGGACACTCGGCTAAGAGAGTAATCTCTAACCCCGAGGAAAATCATGAAAGCCCAAAACGAATCAAAGATCCCCGTTGTCCGCAACAAATATACCGCGCAGTTTAAAGAACAAGCCCTGGAGCGTGCCGACAAGGATGGCATCCCAAAGGCGGCCAAAGATTTAGGGCTCGCCGAATCGATGCTGTACAACTGGCGAGCCAAGCGTCGCCAAACAGGACAGCCCTTCGAAGATCAAAAGCTACAGCAGGCCGAAATGGCGCGGCTTAAACGAGAAAACACCCGCCTGGAAGAGGAAGTCGCCTTTTTAAAAAAGGCGGCAGCGTACTTTGCCAAACAGCCCAAGTGAAGTACGCCATGATCAAAGCTAATGAAGATCAATTCCCTGTGGGACTCATGTGCCGCCTGTTAACGGTCTCACGGAGTGGCTACTACGACTGGAAGTGCAGGCCACTTTCCGATAGAGGCGAAGCGAATAAATGGCTAGCCAATGAGATTAAACGTATTTTTGAGGATGAGAAAGGCCGTCCTGGTTCACCCAGAATTACACAGCGACTACAAGACGAAGGAAAATCAGCAGGCCGACACCGGGTAGCCAGGATCATGCGAAGCCATGGCTGGAGAGCGAAGGCGGCTAAGAAATACAAAGCCACAACGAACAGCAACCACTCGTTACCGGTCGCCCCGAATCGGTTGGAACAAAACTTCACGGCAGACGGCCCCGATCAAAAATGGGTATCGGATATCACCTATATTTGGACGGAAGAAGGTTGGCTGTATTTAGCGGTGGTACTTGAGCTTTATTCACGTCGAGTGATCGGTTGGGCCATTTCCGAACGGATGACGGCAACGTTGGTTTGTGATGCCCTGATCATGGCGTTATGGCGTCACCGAATGCCTAAAGGCGTCATTGTCCATTCGGATCGAGGCAGCCAGTATTGCTCTGCCGCCTACCAGAAGCTTTTCACCAAACACCAATTGATTTGCAGCATGAGCAAGAAAGGCGATTGCTATGACAACGCCGCCATGGAAAGCTGGAACCACAGTTTTAAAGTCGAGGCGATTCATGGCGAACGGTTTTTAACCCGATCAGCCGCCAAGTACCAAGTGTTTGAATATATCGAAGTGTATTACAATCGAAAAAGGCTTCACTCCAAATTAGGCTATATCAGCCCGGAAAATTTTGAAGCTAAAAAAGTCGCTTAGTTGAGTGTCCGTCAAATCCGGGCAAGATCAGTTATCGGTCAATTTCTCTTGATACAGAAACTTGGAATCGAGGTGGGCGCGAATGTTGGGAACGAGCTCTTAGCTTGGCTCGTATGCTCAGGGCGGGAGCTGGCGATCGACTTACAGAAATGGAAGCTGCAATTTTTGATGCATTTTTAGCCGTGACAAGTGCCGATGGCTTCTTGGGTGTTTGGTTGGCTGATTTGCTTGAAACATATGAATTGGCTCGTGATAAAGGTTCAAGCATTGCTCAGAAACTCGAATTTCTGGCACAGAGTTTCGACGGGATGGGCGACCTACACCGTGCACGCGAGTATTTCAGCGCTTCAGCAGAATGGTTCAAACGCAATGGAGATGAATCAAAGGCGGCATCAATGATCGTGGCGTTGGCCGAGGGTTGGGTCAAAGAAGCGATATTCCAATGTTCTTCGGCAAATCCTAGCCATATGTTGGCCGCGACTTTTTATGAAAATGCCATACAAACCTATCGGACGATACCCCGATCCGAGCGTGCAGCATACCGTGTCGACGAACGTATCATCGAACTTCGCTCTCATTTGAACGATTCGGGAGAGAAATCATTAGCTGAGATGGGAATGATCAGTACACCTGGTATTGATCTTACGCAGCTGATTGAGAATTCTCGTGAAGCCGTGCGTGGAAAACCTCTTGTCGAAGCTTTGAGGGCATTTGCAAACCTTCATACTGGAGCAAAAGTAGATCAACTTCGCAAGGACGCACTCAAGCGCATGAGGCAGTTTCCTTTGCAATCTTTCTTCTCATCGACAATGATGAGTCCCGATGGTAGGGTAATTGCCAAAAAATCAGGAATGGGTCTGGACATTGAATCAGCTTCAGATGATGAGGCCAATATCTATCCAGAGATGATCCGAGACCACGGGATACTAGTCAGCATCGTCGTTCGAGGTGACATCTGGCCCGCACTTGAAGTTTTATTACTCGAACATCGCTTACGAGAAGCCGATTTTATAGGATTGGCTGGTCAATCGCCCATCGTACCCAAAGGGCGAGAACGCCTGTTTGGTAAGGCCTTGTTCTCCGGGTTCGACCGCGACTTCGTATCAGCTCTACATCTGTTGATTCCACAAATCGAACATATGGTACGAATACATCTTAAGCAAGCGGGGGCAAAAACTTCGAATCTCGATAAAGATGGCATAGAAAACGAGAATGGCTTGAGTACCTTAATAGATCTGCCTGAAGCTAAACGAGTGTTTGGTGAAGATTTGGCTTTCGAACTCAAGGCTCTTTTCTGCGATGCGTTTGGTCCAAACTTACGCAACGCACTCGCACATGGCCTGTTGGAAGAGGACGACTGTTACTCCGAGTTTGCCATTTACGCATGGTGGTTGGGTTTGAGGCTGATTTTTAACACTTGGTGGAATGCAGCGCAAAAAGATGCCAATCGTGGGGCTCAGGAAGACAACATTCCTTAGTGGCCGATGAATGAAATATCGGTATAACCTCATCAACGACAAGCAATGTCAGTTCACGAAAAACGTAATAGGTGACTATGACCGATAATCATAAACTTGCTGTCATTCGGAAAATTAATCGATAGTCTGCTTGGGGTCGAAAATCGTCAATCACCATCAACGATTCGGCAAAAGAAGGATAGCCGATTTCCAATTTTGCTTGAATTTGAATATCAATCTAGTCGTCGGGTACTGGCGAGCCTCGGCTTGGTACTAAATAAGGTCGGCATGGAGGCAAAAATGGTCGGCGCGGTTGTGCCGAAGATCGGCGAGGTAGTTCTGATACTCGCCGGGGTAGTTCGCCGGGTCGACGGGGTATTTCGGATACTCGACGAGGTACTTCCGAAACTGGAAAGGGTACTTCGGAAGTGCCTCTTCGACCTCCCGATGTGCCCCGTCGAGTATTTAGAAAGTCTCTGTGAGTTTTGGGGTAGTGCTTAAGCGACGGGGCTTTACGATTAGGCCTTTTTCACAAACTCCGATTTCAATTTCATCGCGCCAATACCGTCGATTTTGCAGTCAATGTCGTGGTCGCCGTCCACTAAACGAATGTTTTTAACCCGGGTGCCGACTTTTACGACCAGCGATGAGCCTTTTACTTTCAAGTCTTTAATCACTGTGACGGTATCGCCGTCTTGCAGTACGTTGCCGTTGGCATCTTTGATCACTTTAGTATCGTCGCCGCTGTCAGTGGCGGCATCGGCCGACCATTCGTGGGCGCAGTCCGGACAAATATTCATGGTGCCGTCGTTATAGGTGTATTCCGAGCCGCATTTCGGGCAATTGGGTAGATCGCTCATGGTTATTCCGTTGGGTTGATAAGCTGCGAGACAGCCGGGTTAATAAAAAGGCACCTCTAAGAATCCCGTGCCCTGGCGAGGTTGTCGTAAAAGCTCCCTCTCCCCGTGTACCCACTGGGCTTAAAGGAGAGGCTTGAAGGGGAAATTCTATTATCTCCCCTCATCCTAGCCTTCTCCCGGAGGGAAAAGGGACCGTTCTACGACGATTGCTCAGGAATAGGAAGGTTTCTTCGGTTTTTTAGAGGTAATACCATGCCTGCTCGCAGACATGGTGGTGTTATGGAAAAAATCAGGAATAGACGACGTGCGGTTTGCCGTCGCCGGCGACGATTTCGCCGATGCTGAACGCGGTTTCGCCTTGTTGTTTTAATATTTCCAGAGTAGCGGCTTCGTCTGCCGCCGCGACGCACACGATCATGCCGATGCCGCAGTTGAAGGTGACCAGCATATCGGCCAATTCGACATTGCCTTGTTGCTGTAGCCAAACGAAAATTTCCGGCAATTGCCAAGCGGATAGCTGTACATTGGCATTTAGGCCATTTGGCAATACGCGCGGCAGGTTTTCGGTGATGCCGCCGCCGGTGATGTGGGCCATCGCATGTACCGGCACGGTTTTCAGCAGTTCCAGCAAGGGTTTGACGTAGATGCGGGTCGGGGTCAGCAGGGTTTCGCCGAGCGGTTTGCCGTTGACGCTATCGCTCCAGGCCAGACCGCTGCGAGCGACGATTTTACGAATCAAGGAGTAGCCGTTGGAATGCGGACCTGACGAGGCCAGGGCGATCAGTTTGTCGCCGGCCTGCACTTGGCTGCCGTCGATGATGCGGTCTTTTTCGACGATACCGACGCAAAAGCCGGCCAAATCGTAATCGCCATCAGAGTACATACCGGGCATTTCTGCGGTTTCGCCGCCGACCAGCGCCGCGCCGGCTTGTTCGCAGCCTTTGCCTATGCCTTCAATAACGCTGGCGGCGGTGTCGACTTCCAGTTTGCCGGTGGCGAAATAATCCAGGAAAAACAGCGGCTCGGCACCTTGGACGATGATGTCGTTAACGCACATCGCAACCAGGTCGATACCGACGCTGTTGTGGATGTTTAAATCCAGCGCCAGTTTCAATTTGGTGCCGACGCCGTCGGTGCCGGACACCAAGACCGGCTGTTTGTAACGATCCAGCGGTAATTCGAACAGCGAACCGAAGCCGCCTAAACCGGCCATGACGCCCGCATTACGGGTTTTGGCCGCGATGGGTTTGATGCGCTCGACTAAAGCGTTGCCGGCTTCAATATCGACGCCCGCGCTCTTATAATTCAGGCGGTCTTGTTGTTGTTCGCTCAATGTCAGTCTCTCGTTAAAGTTAAGGTTGAACCGACCGATATTGTACTATAGTTCCCATTAATGCACTGTCAGGGTAGGCTTGTGGTCAAGGTTTTTATGAAGGGTAAATCCGGGTTTTTAAGGCTGTGCTTGTGGGGATTGCTATGCAACGCTCAGCTAGCGGATGCGGTGGAAGTCAAAGGCTTGTATGAGATTGAGTTGATAGCCAACAGTCAGTCAGCCGAGGATAGAACTGTGGCGATCAAACAGGCTATGTATGCGGTGTTGAGCCGGGTTCTGGTATCCGAGGATATTTCCAAAATTCCGGTGGTGCAGCAGGCCTTGAACAGCGCGCAGAACTACGTTAAGCAGTCGCAGTTTTCCTTGATTTCCACGGACGAACTGCCGGAGACCGAGGCTCGCTTGCTACGTGTACAGTTCGATGAGGATCAACTTATGGAAGTCATGCGCAAAAGCCAAGTGGGTATTTGGAGCGAGATCAGGCCGGAAACTTTGGTATGGCTGGTGGTCGATGACGAAGAAGGGCGGCGGTTTTACAACGCCGACAGCATGCCGGAATTGGAAAGCGCCTTGGCCTTCGCCTCAAAAATTAAAGGCGTGCCGATGATATATCCGATGCTGGATTTGGAAGAGCAACAAAAAATCTCGCTCAGCGAGGTGCTGAGCGCGGATTCCCGAAATTTATTAGCCGTGTCTGCCCGTTATGAAGTGACCTCCGTGATGGCCGGACGCATCGCTAAGAAAGGCAATTGCTGGCAGGGGGAATGGGCGTTTTATTTCGACGGTAAAATTAAACAGTGGAACAGCGCGTGTTTGCCTTTAAAAGGCGCGGTTGTCGCCGGCGTGCAGGGTGCTTACGATGTATTGTCCAATTACTACGGCGTTAAGCCGGAGACATCAGCCAATCACTAAGCTGTAAATGCCGTAAGCGCCGCCGTAAGAGGTTAAAAAATAAAACAGGGAAACGACCAGGCTGGCCGGGGTGTTTACCTGTAATACATCCTTGAAGATCCGGGCGATGATGGCCATGTCCCAGCTTAGAAACAGCGCCAGCGTCGTATAGCTGGGTGTGTCCTCTGCCACGGTTACCCAGAATACGATAGGGATCAGAAAGATCGCGACGACATTTTCGCAAAACAAAATGGCCGACGCGACTTGAATAAAAATGTTAAAGGTTCGATTCAGCAGTAACACCAAGGCGATGAAACCCAGGGTTAGTAAAGTCTCCAGCAACACCTCGAAGATGGTGTCGATGTCGTCTGACATGTTGAACTGGATAAAAAACACCGCGATAAAATAAAAAATCGCATTGTGTTTAAAAAAGCGCGTCGATTTGGGCAGGTCTAAAACAGAGACATTTAGCCAGCACAGCGGGAAATAATGTCTGATGATGTCCATAGCAAGGCACTCTCTTTAAGGTTTAGTTGTCCTCTTGATCGGCGTAGGGATATGCATCGTATTGGTTACGGTATTCCTGTTGCTGACTATGACTAAATTGATCGTTCAAGGCTTGTACCAGGTCCTTGCTCTGTTCAATAAGCGCATTCAGTTTTTTGCGGGTCTTTTTGTTTTTACCTACCGGATCGGTAATCGGCATCAAGATTCGCCAGAAACTCAGGCTTTTTTCAAACAAACCGGCCAAGTCTTCGGTGAGATTTAACTGCTTTTGGCGTTTATGCAATTGTTTGATCAGAAATTTGGCATGTACGCGGCTGACGACGATATGTAGTGGTGTCAATATGGCAATCAGCACGCCGATAATGGCCGGGCCGATTATCGGATCCAGCAGCAGTTCGAGGATGCCGACCGCTATTTCGGCAAACAACATGAGCATTGCCACAAAACCCAGTACGATCAGGGTCGAGGCATTGCTGCGATCTTTCCAAGTGGTCAACGCCTGTTCGACTTCCGGCATGATCACATCATCTACCGCGCGGATGCTGCTTTCCAGCGTGCCCAGTATCCGGTACGAGCGATCATTATTGATATTGTTGAAGCGCTGGTCGAAAACCGCTGTATCGCCGGCTTGCGACAACACCACGAACTGTCCTGTGTGGATGCCCAATTCCGCCAGACGTCTTTGCCAGGAAGCGGAAATTTCCTGACTTTTCGCCGCATCGATATTGATCTCCGAATGATCGATCACGAAAATGAATTTATTGGAATCTTGGTGGGCGACGATATTGGTCAGCGTGTCTTTGATCAGATCGGGATCGGCTTCGAATAAATCGTTAAACACCAAAACCAGATCGGAGATTTCTATCACATGATGCCGTAACAGGCTGATCACCGCACTTTCCGCGGCCGGGTTTAATACCGGTGTGTCGATAACCAGCTTGTTTTTCAGTTTGTTGCTGTTGGCGGTGACCAGTTCCAGGTAACTGTTGAGTTTGTTGCCTTCGCCAGCGGCAACCAGATCGATCTCGCGGCCAATTTGATAGAAAGGCAGGCGGTGGTCGGCATCCAATGCGGTGCCGGGCAGGGTGGCGGTATTAGCCTGCGGGGTGTATTGCAACACCGTAAATTTATGGCGGGCGGTATGCGCCTGGATACCCAGATAGCGAGTGATAAAATCGGATTTGGCTGGCGAATAACCGCCCAAGGTGCTGACGATAGGCCACCAGCTGGTTTTGCGCGCGGTAGTTTCTTCGTTATCGATCAAACCCAATTCGAATTCGATTTGATCCAGCTCCTGAAAAATCTTGGCGGTTTTTTGCAAAACCGGGTCGGTCGCCGCGAACTGTCGCTCCAAGTTAGTCAGGTGTTTACTTACCGTTTTATCCGCCATGAGATGTAAACCTTCTCTGCTTGTTATTGAGGTTAATCAGACGGCGGGGAGTATACACCGATGGCATTTAAACGGATAAAAAATCCTGCCGGTTTTGCATGGTGGCCGATGCCTTGAAATTGGGCCGCAATCCGCCGCTGCCGGCTTGCGGATTTAACCAATTTAGCGTTATTACGGCTTATTCCTTGATATCGAGTTCCTTGATTTTACGGGTCAGGGTGTTGCGTCCGTAGCCCAGTAGTAGCGCGGCTTCATGCTTTCTGCCGTGAGTATGATTCAAGGCGGCTTCGATCAACAAGGTCTCCAGCGTCGGAATGGCCTGTTTGGCGATATCCACTTTGCCGATAGCGAGCTGTTGCTTGACCCAGCTTTTAAACTGGCTTTCCCAATCGCCCGGTTTGGCTTCGCCCGACGGAGAATCGGCCGAGTTATGGGTGAGTTCGGGCGGTAAATCTTCGATATGAATTTCCCGGCCGGAGGCCATCACCGTCAGCCAGCGGCAGATATTCTCCAGTTGCCGGACGTTGCCGGGCCATTTCAAATTGCTTAAAAATGCTTCGGTTTCCGGTTTCAGCAATTTGATTTCGGTATTCAGTTCTTTCGCGCTTTGATATAGGTAATGCCGCATCAATAAGCCGATATCCTGGCGGCGCTCGCGCAACGGCGGGATATGAATTCGAATCACGTTCAAGCGATGAAACAAGTCTTCGCGAAACCGGCCTTGCGCGACCAGTGTTTCCAGGTCTTGATGGGTGGCGGCGATGATGCGGACATTCACCTTTACGGAAGTATGTGCGCCGACCGGATAAAACTCGTTGTCCGCTAAGACCCGTAACAAACGGGTTTGCAACTCGGCCGGCATGTCGCCGATCTCGTCCAAAAATAAGGTGCCGTTATTGGCTTGTTCAAAGCGGCCGATACGACGGGCTTGGGCGCCGGTGAATGCGCCTTTCTCGTGGCCGAACAATTCCGATTCCATCAGATCCTTTGGAATGGCCGCCATGTTCAAGGCGATGAACGGCTGTTCGGCGCGCGGGCTGTGGCGATGCAGAGCCTTGGCGACTAATTCCTTACCAGTGCCGGATTCACCGTTTATCAGCACCGTGATATGAGAACGCGCCAGCCGGCCTATCGCCCGAAATACTTCCTGCATGGCGGGCGCTTCGCCGATGATTTCCGGGGTTTCTTCAACGGTCGGGGGCGTTACCACGCTATCGCTTTGCCGTTGTTTGCTGTGGGCGCAGGCGCGTTGCACGGTTTCGACGACTTCCGTGACGTCGAAGGGTTTGGGTAGGTATTCGAACGCCCCTCCGTGAAACGCCGACACGGCGCTTTCCAGGTCGGAATGCGCCGTCATTACAATTACGGGCAGATCCGGATAACTATTTTGAATGTTGCGCAACAATTCGAAACCGTCCATACCCGGCATACGGATATCGGTGATCAGTACTTGCGGTAAACCGCCGGGTAGCGATTTCAGCAGCTCGTTGGCATTGGCAAAGCTTTGGGTATTAACGCCGGCTTTTTGCAAGGCTTTTTCAAGTACCCAGCGGATGGATTTGTCATCATCGACAATCCAGACCTTGTCAGGTATTTGCATGATTCGTCTCCAAAGGTAGGTATATGGAAAATACGGTGTTGCCCGGTTCGCTTTCGCATTCGATCAAGCCGTTATGTTGGTTGATCAAAGATTGAGCAATAGACAGGCCAAGTCCGGTGCCCTCTGCGCGGCCGGTAATCATCGGATAAAAAATTTGTCCCATCAGCTCGGGTTTGATGCCCGGGCCGTTGTCGATAATGTCGATTTTTACCGTCAGTTTGTAGCGTTTGCGGCCTATGGTCATATGCCGTTGCACGCGGGTTTTCATAGTAATCACACCGTGGTTTTGTACCGCCTGCACCGCGTTACGCACTATGTTAAGTATGGCTTGGATCAGCTGATTTTTGTCGGCGAAAATCTCAGGTATGCTCGGGTCGTAATTGGTATGCAGCATGATGCCGTGGCTGGCCTCCACCATTACCAAGTGTCTCACCCGTTCCAGCACTTCGTGGATATTCAACTGGCTTTTATGCGCCGGTTTGTTGGGGCCGAGCATTTTGTCCATCAAATCCTGCAAACGGTCGGATTCGGCAATGATGATTTGCGTATATTCCTTTAATTCCGGATCCTGTAATTCCAGGTCAAGCAATTGTGCCGCGCCGCGCAGGCCGCCCAGCGGGTTTTTGATTTCATGCGCCAGGCCGCGCACCAACATGCGGCTGGTATTTTGCTGGGCCAACAATTGTTCTTCTTTGGTGATCCGCAAATGCCTATCCACTTGTTGCAGTTCAATCAGGATTTCGTGTAATTGTCCGTCTTCCAATAAAGGCGTGGCACTAAGATTGACGGTAATCGATTGACTGAGCCGTTCTAGGATTAGTTCTCTATCGACTAGCGGCTCGTGCGCATATAAACGCGGTAATAAATCGTTAAACAACGTGTTATGCACGGTTTTGAATAATTTATGCGCGGATTGACCAAGCAAATGCTTGGCGCTGTCGGCTAGCAACATTTCGCCGGCGGGATTGATATAAGTCAGACGCAAATCCTTGTCGAACAGCAGGATTGCTTCGTTTAAGTGATCTAGTATCTTTTTGTGCACTGGATAGATGAAGTTCTAAGGGTTGGATTAGCTCAAGCAATATGTACGCCATAGCTGAAATTTGCCCGTTTACGCGCTTGGAAAACCAAAAAATGATGTTGCCTATCCATTTTAGTGCAAACCTCTGAGTGGGTGGTCTGTATTGGTGCGAAGTGGCTGGATGGTCGGAAATTATTGCCGCTAAAAAGTGTTTCGCACGTTAATTTTTGTCCGAAAAGCGGCATCGTTGGCTATTCGCCACCCGACATTAGGCAGCAAATTGTTTAAGAACGACTATTACGGAGCTTAATCGATGGTATATCCAATTAATACGAGGGGTTTCGAAATCACGTGCAAGGTGTTTTGGTGCACAAAGCCGCCCGATAGATATGAGTTGGCAGTACAGAAATATATCTATTGGGCTAATTCACATTAGCTGGATACCAGGGGTGGAGTTGTCCTGGGGCTATCAAGCTAGTGTTGGCACCGCATCGGTGGTGGTCAACATTCCTGTGGTGCGCGCGGTGTCCGATTGGTTAGTAAATGCTAAAACAGGAAAGCTGATGAGTTAGCCAAGGCTGAGTAGCTGGCCGTGGCTTTAAAATATCGGCGTGTGGCTTTTTATGCGCCATAATTGTGCGTCATTTCGAATAATGCACCAGAATATCCCTCTCAACAGGTTGGCCGCTTCACCGGATTTAGGCTGTAACTTTCTCAGCTCATTCAGGTATTTGCGATTTAATCCCCATTTAAAGCCGTTTTAAAGAATGGTTTTATGCGTTAAGACCCTGTTTGCATCTGTAGGGGCCTCGCTACCGCCGCATTCCGCAATTGACGAGATGTTCCGCGCTGATACCTTTCAAAACAACCATGGCATGCTCTCGCCAGATGTCTCCGTCAACATCGGTTTAAATAGCTATGCACCAGTTGTGTGCGTGTTTTGTCTGTGTAAAAGGGCGACGAGCAAGTGTGTTGGGAGAGGATGGAACGTTCAAGCCGCTTACGGGTCTATGTTCTCCCGGTTCTAGGAACCATGTTTGGGTTATCAGTGCTTTTTTAAATGGCGAGGATTTAGACGTCTGTCAGCCTCTGTTGCTAGCTTCCTGTGCGCCGGGTTTTGATGGGCAATTCGGTTAAAAGTCGTAATCGACGATTAGCGGTGCGTGATCGCTGAAACGTTGCTCTTTAAAAATGCTGGTTGCTCGAGCCTTGAGCGCGATGCCGGGGGTGGCGACTTGATAATCGATCCGCCAGCCGACATTCTTGGCCCAAGCTTGGCCGCGATTGCTCCACCACGTGTAGCATGCGTCGGTAGTATCTGGATGCAGGTAGCGATAGGTATCGACCCAGCCCAGTTCGTCGAATACTAGGCTCATCCAGGCCCGTTCCGCCGGCAAAAAACCGGAGTTTTTCTGGTTGCCGCGCCAGTTTTTCAAATCAGCTTCTTTATGGGCGATATTCCAGTCGCCGCAAATCACTACTTCGCGCCCGCTGGCTATTAGTGCGGCAAGATGCGGATAGAATCGCTCCATCACACTGAATTTAACGCTTTGCCGTTCTTCGCTGCTGGAACCGGATGGCAGATACAAGGAAATTACCGATAGGTTTCCGATTTGTACTTCCAAATAGCGCCCCTCGCTATCGATGTCGAGTTGGCCTAAACCTTCGATCACCTGATCGGCTGGTCGTTTACTGTAGATGCCTACACCGCTGTAGCCCTTCTTTTCCGCATAATGAAAATAACCGTGTAATCCGTTCGGCTTCAGCATGCCGGTTGTCATATCGCCAGCTTGGGCTTTGAGTTCCTGCATGCAGACAAAATCGGGATTTTGGGTTTCTAACCATTCGTAAAAGCCTTTGCTGGTAGCCGAACGAATGCCGTTGAGATTGGCGGAGATGATGCGGAGCATGGTTATTGGTTGGAATTTAGTCGTTAAATAGGCTATTTGAGGTGGTATGGCAAATATATCCGAGATAACTCGTCAATTTTATTCTGCAAAGCTCTCTATGGCTAAGTATGCCAATATTTGAAGGTGTGGCGAATCTTGCTGTTTTTTAAGTCAAGCAGTCCTGTAGGCGATTATTTTAAATCAATGATATTGGTTATGCTCTGCTAAAGTCCGGTAAGGATTGGTAACGTCGGTACGAGATCCGTTTGTGTCGGTTCAATTCTCTCTCTGAAGGGTCTTCGGCGGAATCGCCGTTTTCCGGCAACGCTTTGTCCGAGCTGTTTTCTTTCGCTATTACCTTGGTAACAAACAGCAGGCCGCCGACAAGGGGTGGGACTATTGCTATCTCGAACAACATTCTTGTCATGGCTTTTACCTCGGTGATGTTGAACGGATCATATGCAAACAGTTTTAGGTCTCGTTGGTTGGACTGTCAATTACTGATTTCTAAGAGATGGCATTCCTACGTTGCTATGCGCATCTGCTGAAATCGCATATTCCGGGCTACACTAAGAACTCGATTATTCAAGTTTTTAGGGCTAGCAGAAACTGGAAATATTGGAGTAGGGCAATGAAAACAACATTCGAAATCGGCGTTGCTATCGCGGCTTTTTTTATGTTTGGTCAGGCTGTAGCCGAACCGATGAAGTGTGTTGTCGGAGGAAAGACTATCTATACCGATGATATCGCGCGTTGCGCGAAAGGAATTGTTAAACCAATTAACGGTAGCGTGTTGATTTCAGCCGCGCCCAGGAATGCGCTGGATCAAAATAGCAAGTCGAAATCGGCGTTCGGCTTACCGTTTGGTTTGAATGGGGTTCTAGATCATTTCGGTTTAAGTCAGAAAGAAGTGGAAGATGGCTGGAAAACCGTGATGGATGCTCATAAGCGCGGTTCATGGCAGGAGCCGGTGATACCCGACGAGGCGAAATAGATGCATAAAAAAGCCGGGTTTGTTCCCGGCTTAATGTTTTAAACTAACGGTGTGGGACTAATTATCGAGTCTTTTCCGGCGATTCTTGAGTGAGAACAGACCTAAACTTGTAGCGAATAACCAAATCGCGCTAGGAACAGGGACTGCCGACACGGCGGAAATTTTCGTGGAAAAGTAAGCTAGGCTATCGGTATGTTCATCGCCAGCCCAGATCCATGTCGCTGCGGAAGAAATATTCGGGCGGCTACCCCAAGGACTTGCACCATTCGATCCGAGCTGGGTTAATGAAGCTAAATAGCTTTGTCCCCAACCCGTATTATTACCGTGCCAATCACTGGTGTTAGTGGTTAATGACGAACTGTTATTGCTAAATACATGTTCAGTGCCTGTTAAGGAAAATTGTCCGAGAAAACCGGCAATGACGCCTTGGTCATAGCCACGAACATGCAGATAATAATCAACTCCGGCAATTAAATATGCGGTGTCTTGAAAAGTAGTGGTCCAATCGTTACCGCTACCAAAGGAAACACCTTGCTCATTGTCATTAGTGGCAAGATAAATTTCGTAGCCATTGTCCATACTGATGCTGGAGTTCAGTTGGGTAATAACCACCGAAGCGCTTGCAACGCTTGCGGAACAAATTAGTAATAAGGTTACAGCAATGTTTGTGATGAATCTATTTTTCATTAATTGTTTCCAAATAGTTATTGTTTAGACCGGATACATTAGACTTGCTTATTGATTTGGCAACAATTGCACAAAGGTCGCAGTACGGGTTTTAATGCTCGATGCCTGTAAAATGCAGATATCCAGGAGGCTTAAAAATAGGGAGCATTTTGTTTGTCGGGCTTTGCCCTGTCGATTACATCTTCCCCTCTTAGTTTGAATGGGGATTGTGAAATATTTTTTTATGTTCGTGCCGGGTAAGGGATAACAGCGCATTTATAAAATCAGGAATAAAACAAATCGAAAAGGCCATAATGGCAATTGCCACGTCCGAATGATTGTTGCCGGCTGTTTCAACGATATATAGCGCCAAACTCCCACTTAATAAATATTGCCAATTCATCACCCACCTCCATTCAATTTATTCGCGTGGAACCAATTATTCAGTTTTCCCAAATTGATGCTGTATAACGCCTCGCAGTTTTGATGGCGTCAGCCCGGATTAATTACGGATATGCGGAGTAACTCTCATTGGGCGCCCGGCCAAGTTAAACTGAGCAACTCGCCGACATCAAAGTCGAACGGAGAGACTATAAAAGCAAGCTATGGGTATTGACCAGTCAACGTTTTACAATCTGCGGGACGCTAAAGCGGCCGCCAAACAAAAGCCGGCAAACCTTCCACGGCTACCGGCGTTTTTTTTGCGATTCGACTATATTAAACCTCGCTGGATATACAACAGTGGTCTGCTGTTGCTGGGGGTCAGAGAAGAGTCAAACCGGCCGTACGTGGTGGCAAGGGCTGAGGGTTAAGGCTCACTTTGGACAGTGTGCTGGTTATGCTGCTAAACCAAGGGTCTGGTGTTGGGGCTGGTCTAGGCCAAGTTCCTGGTGCAACGGTTCCGCACCATCCACCGGAAACGGCCTCAATTTCTTCGGCCGTCAGCACGCTAAAATTATTATCTGCGATTATGTTCATCTCGAATTCTCCAAAAACAAAGTTACTATCGGTCAGTCCGCTTCCGGTCGAGACATCCTTGAGTTTTATGTCGACACCAGAACACGGACGAGTGCTTGCTGGTCAAACTCGGCGTCAAATCGATGTGGGGTAATTAGACTTCCTTCAGACCAGTTGGCAAGTTCATTCTATTGATGCGGCAAACGCTACGGTATGTACTTGTCCGCCTGTGTTGAGGTAATTATGCATAGAAGAGAGTGCAAAAAGCCTGCGCCCTCAGTCCGCATTGAATGTAACGTGTCAACATCCTAGGCTAGAGCATCAATATTTTTGCCATTTCTCCAGCCATAATCGTTAATCGTGAAGGTTGCTGGCTCTATGAAACGGCGCATCATTCCTTCGGCACATAAAGAATGTGGCGTTTGGTATCGGCTTGATTAATCGGGAATGTTGGTTGTGATGTGACTCCATGCCTCTTGCTTCGTTCGCAATTGAAATAAACCGCCATATCGGCCGGTTATTAAAGGATGCTCAAAAAATAACTCAAAAAGGGCAAAGTTAAAGGCTTCAATGGGTTTTACTGGGAATGCTTGGGGCACAAAAAACCCCGCGAAGCCTTGAGATTTGCGGGGTTTTGGATTGGTCTGGCCTGTCTGAAACAGGCTTAACCGTTATAGGCTATAGTACATATCCAACTCAACAGGGTGAGTGCTCATGCGTAGACGAGTCACATCTTCTTGTTTCAGGGCAATGTAGCCGTCGATTACGTCGTCGGTGAATACGCCGCCACGAGTCAAGAACTCACGGTCTGCATCCAGGGCGGCCAATGCTTCGTCCAAAGAGAAAGCGACTTGCGGGATCGCTTTTTCTTCTTCTGGTGGCAAGTCATACAAGTCTTTATCCATCGCTTCGCCTGGGTGAATCTTGTTTTGGATACCGTCAAGACCCGCCATCAACATGGCAGAGAATGCCAAGTATGGGTTAGCAGTGGAGTCAGGGAAACGTACTTCGATACGGCGACCTTTTGGGTTGGTGACGTAAGGAATACGGATAGACGCAGAGCGGTTACGCGCTGAATAAGCCAGCATCACCGGCGCTTCGAACCCTGGAACCAGACGTTTGTAGCTGTTGGTTGAAGGGTTGGTAATCGCGTTCAATGCTTTAGCGTGTTTGATGATCCCGCCGATGTAGTACAGCGCGGTTTCAGACAGGCCGCCATACAGGTTACCTGTGAACAGGTTAACGCCGCCTTTTGCCAGCGATTGGTGAACGTGCATACCGCTACCGTTGTCGCCTACCAGTGGTTTAGGCATGAATGTGGCTGTTTTGCCGTAGGCGTGAGCGATGTTGGCGATCACGTATTTCAAGCCCAGTACTTCGTCGGCTTTTTTAACCAGTGTGTTGAATTTAACGCCGATTTCACATTGGCCGGCAGTTGCCACTTCGTGGTGGTGAACTTCGACGGTTTGGCCGATTTCTTCCAGAACCAAGCACATTGCAGAGCGCATGTCTTGGAAAGAGTCGACTGGCGGTACAGGGAAATAACCACCTTTAACGCCTGGACGGTGACCGATGTTGCCGTTTTCGTAAACTTTTTCGGAGTTCCAGCCGGCTTCTTCGGAATCGATACTGTAAGAGCAGCCGCCCATGCCAGTGTTCCAGCGTACGTCGTCGAAAATGAAGAATTCGTTTTCAGGGCCGAAGAACGCGGTGTCGGCGATACCGGTAGATTGCAAATAAGCTTCGGCACGCTTGGCGATGGAGCGTGGATCGCGCGCATAGCCTTGCATATCTTTAGGTTCGATAATGTCGCAACGCAAGATCAGGGTTTTGTCGTCGAAGAAAGGATCGATAACCGCAGTGCTTGGATCCGGCATCAGAATCATGTCTGATTCGTTGATGTGTTTCCAGCCGGCGATGGATGAACCATCGAACATGTTACCTTCTTCAAAGGTGTCTTCGTCGATAGTGTGTGCTGGAAAAGTAACGTGTTGCTCTTTACCGCGGGTGTCGCAGAAGCGGAAATCGACAAATTTTACGTCGTTTTCTTGGATTAATTTCAGAACGTGATCAACAGACATTAGTGAGGGTCTCCGTAGGTTGTAGTTGTTTTGGTTGAGAAGCTAAAACGGTTTAACAATATCATCAAACGCAGTAAAGAGCTATAACAAACCTAGCCTCCAACCGTGTGTTGGAGGCGCGTTTATTTTTATCTAAAAGATTTTCAATTTAGCCATTTAGAAAGTGACTACGGCATCGGCCGAGAACAGGAATTGGGTTCTATTGTTTCCAATGCCATTTGCGTCAACACCAAACACTTTTTGATCAGAGTAATCCAAACGCATGTTAGGTCTTAAACTTAACCATTTGGCTGGTTTGTAGTTTAAGCCAACAGTCAATTCGTAATAGTTTGTTCCGGGAGTTGGTACGCTGAAATTGCCGTTGCCACTCATCCAGCCGTTGCAAGAGCCGCCAGTGACGTTATACGCGGCGCCATTACCGCCGTAAGTGTTGACGCCTGCGACGCAACGGCCCGCACCGTTAACACGGTAGCCGTTGTTGTCGCGGAACCATTCCGCCCTGACACCGGCGCTCAATTTGTCGGTAGCATCATAAATCAGGTAGGAATTGATGCCGTACCATTCGGCATTTTGCAGGTTGCTGTTAGTCATGCCGGCAGCAACTGCATTGATGCCATTGGCGGTTATGACTTTCTCAGCAAAGCCGTGATCGTGTTGAATGATGAAATGCAGTTTGTCGGTGAAGTTGTGTTTACCGACTAAGCTGTAGATGCCCCATAGGTTATTGTTGTTGTCTGCTTGTCGACCCAGGGTGGTGGTTAAATTTAAAGATGTGCCGGCGTCATCGCTAGTCCAGGTACCGCCGCCTAACCATGACCAGGTTCCCAGGTTGCGATCGAAGTTACCATCCCAGCCGCCAGTGGCGCTGCCGGTAACCGCGCCTGCCATTACGCTCCAATTGCTGTTCAGACTGTATGTGCCGTAAGCGCCGGTGTGAGTGAAAGGCTCGCCATATTGCATCGTATATGGTTTAGAAACCATAAAGTTGTCGGGCGATGTAACCACTTCATAGCCCAATGGGGTGTAAAAATGGCCGACTTTAAGATCAATACCGCTACCTACAGGTAAATTGAATTCCGCATAAGCGTTAGGCAATGCGATGCCGTAATTTTGGTCGCCTGATAAATGTAAATCCCAGTTGCCACGTGGCGCGGCTGCACCCGTTAACGGATTGAAAGCAGGGTTGCCGTATGCTTGGGTGAAAATGGCATCGGAGCCGTACATAAAATCAACCCGACCGCCCCAATCGAAACTATCACCACCCACTGTAATCGCTTTTTGCAGATAGAAATTCAATTGGTTCATTTGGAACTGCGAATCTCTGTCTTGAAATGTCACGGGACCGTTAAAGCCATTGTGCGTGGAGTTAGCATTCACGCTTACGCTCGTTTCCAGCCAGCCGCCGAACTTCAGATTATGATCTTTCATAAACTTCGCTTCATTCGGATCAATCCCGGCGGCACCAAGCAGGCCGGATGCTTCTGTCCAGCTCTCCGCGCTAGCCGCTGCGCTGCAAATCACCAACACACTCGCTAAGTAAGCGCGGGTGTGTGGTTTTGTTAACGTTATGTTGTTTCTCATGGTGGTTATCCCCTAGGGTCAGTGACTACTGGAAATTATTTAGCATTTTTTAGGCCAGATTCGATTTATTAAAAATCAACAAGATAAGCTCCATATGTAGGCTAGTTCATGAATCGCAATGGTGCAAATTCTTTTTGTTGCACCAATGTGATGCGATGTTGCTGTGTTGCTACAAGGCCTTGGTTTTTATAATGGAAATGAAGCCAAACAGGTGTATCAAGGCTTGCAGCAAGGGCTTGAGTTGCAATGGTGCAATCCTTTGGTGCGCGCACCAATAGAGTGCGATTCTATTGTGCTTTTAGGGCGGGGGTTTAATAAATCGTTAAAAATCATGCAAATAAATAATGGCATGCATCATGCTTTGCTTGTTTCGGGAATTTACTAACTCAAGCAAAGAGGTGTTGAACTATGAAACTGATAACAGCGGTGGTTAAGCCGTTTAAGCTGGACGACGTGCGCGAAGCGTTGTCGGATATCGGTGTATCTGGCGTAACGGTTACTGAAGTAAAAGGCTTTGGTCGGCAGAAGGGCCATACGGAACTGTATCGCGGTGCCGAATATGTGGTGGATTTTTTACCCAAGGCAAAAATAGAGGTAGCGGTTGCGGATGCTTTGCTTGAGCAAGCCGTAGAAGCGATTGTGAAAGTAGCCAATACCGGAAAGATCGGCGATGGCAAAATTTTTGTAACCGATCTGGAACAGGTGGTTCGGATTAGAACCGGCGAATCCGGCGAAGAAGCTCTTTAATATCAAGATGGGGAAACGAACAATGAAATATTTAACAGGCATGGCGCTGTTCGCGCTGTTTGGACTCTCGGGCGTGGCGTTTGCGGAAGAAGTAGCCGCGCCTGCCGTGCAAGCTACCGTCAATAAAGGCGATACCGCATGGATGATAGTGGCGACCATATTGGTGGCCTTGATGGTAATTCCCGGATTGGCGCTGTTTTATGGCGGCATGGTGCGCGCCAAGAATATGTTGTCTATTCTGATGCAAGTCTTTGTAATCTTTTCTTTGTCGGCACTGTTGTGGGCTACTTACGGTTATAGTGTGGCCTTTACCGAAGGCAACGCGTTCTTCGGCGGCTTTAGTAAGGCTTTCCTGAAGGGCATTACCCCGGATTCGATGGCGGCGACTTTCAGTAAAGGCGCCTATGTGCCGGAATTCATTTACGTGGCGTTTCAGCTAACGTTTTCGGCTATCACACCGGCATTGATCATCGGCGCATTTGCCGAGCGGGTTAAATTTTCGGCGGTACTGTTGTTTACCGTGATTTGGTTTAGCTTCTGCTATTTGCCGATGGCGCATATGGTTTGGTATTGGGCCGGTCCGGATGCTTATACCGACGCCGCCGCCGCGGAAACCGCCGGTGCGACTGCAGGCTTTCTGTTCCAAAAAGGCGCCTTGGATTTTGCGGGCGGCACCGTGGTACATATTAACGCGGGTATTGCTGGCTTGGTTGGTTGCTTGATGATAGGCAAACGTATCGGCTACGGTAAGGAATTCATCGCACCGCACAGCGTAACCATGAACATGATAGGTGCGTCCTTGCTGTGGATAGGCTGGTTCGGATTCAATGCCGGTTCCAACCTGGAAGCCAACGGCTTGGCGGCATTGGTCTTCGTCAACACTTTATTGGCAGCCGCCGCGGCGACATTGGCTTGGATGGGGGCGGAATGGGCCGTGCGCGGTAAACCAAGTATGTTGGGTGCTACTTCCGGCGCGGTTGCCGGTTTGGTCGCGATTACCCCTGCTTGCGGTTGGTCAGGGCCGATGGGAGCTATCGGTTTGGGTCTAGTGGTCGGCGCGGTTTGCTTCTGGTCGGTAACCTTTTTAAAGCACGCATTGAACTACGACGACTCGCTGGACGCGTTTGGCGTGCATGGGGTGGGCGGTATCATCGGTGCCTTGGGTACCGCAGTGGTTGCCAGCCCAGATTTGGGTGGTACTGGGGTATGGGATTACGTGACCAACGCGACCTTGCCTGACTACAGCGTATTGACGCAACTTACCAGCCAAGCCTGGGGTGTCGGTGTTGCGATTGTTTGGTCCGGTGTCGTCTCTTTCGTGGCATTCAAAATTGCCGACGTGGCCTTGGGGCTGCGCGTCAGCGAAGCTACCGAGCGTGAAGGTCTGGATGTCACCGAACATGGCGAAACCGCTTATCACGTATAGGATCGAACGCTGCGGTTAACGCGAAAAAAACGGGTGGTCGGCGATGGCTGCCCGTTTTTGTTATCATAAAGCACAACTTTGGTGCTTTTGCCCGTGTAAATTGTAGTTTTTAGTGGATTTACTTATTATTTTTTTGGCGGCAAACAGTGGCGAAACAGCTTTTTAATCATTCGAATTTGGGGATAGCATGAAATTAATTACAGCGATTATCAAACCATTCAAGCTGGACGACGTCAGGGAAGCTTTGTCCGAGATCGGCGTGGCCGGCGTGACTGCAACTGAAGTCAAAGGTTTTGGTAGGCAAAAAGGCCATACCGAGTTATATCGCGGCGCCGAATATGTCGTGGATTTTCTGCCCAAGGTCAAACTGGAAATCGCTGTCGCGGATCATGTGGTCGACCAAGCTGTCGAAACTATCGTCAAGGCCGCCAATACCGGTAAAATCGGCGATGGGAAAATTTTTGTGACAAATCTGGAGCAGATCATCCGCATTAGAACCGGCGAGACCGGAGAAGACGCTATCTAAGTCTTCAAGACAAAAAATAAAAAGCGGTAAAACATCAAAAATCGCCCTGGTCTGCGAGTTATTCGCAGACCAGGGCGATTTTGTCGTTTATAGCCTGCTTAATAATGACAACACACCATCATTTCGTGATAGACAATGACAACAATAACAAGAGCGCTGATGCTGATGGCATTCAGTCTGATATTGCCGGAGCAGGCTTGGGCCGACGGCATTAACCAGGCCAATACGGCCTGGGTTTTAACTTCCACCGCACTAGTACTGTTCATGACCATTCCCGGCTTGTCGCTATTTTACGGCGGCTTGGTTAGAAGCAAGAACGTACTGTCAGTGCTGATGCAGTGCTTTGCGATTACCTGCCTGGTTTCGATATTGTGGCTGGCTGGCGTTTACAGCTTCGTGTTTGCCGACGGCGGCAGCTGGCAACAATTTTTGGGCGGGGGCAGTAAGATTTTTCTACCCGAAATGGGCACGCAAAACCTGATTGGCGATATTCCGGAAACCGTGTTTTTCATGTTCCAAATGACGTTCGCGATTATTACCCCGGCGTTGATCGTCGGCGCTTTTGCCGAACGGATGAAGTTTTCGGCGATGTTGTGGTTTAGCGGCCTTTGGCTGATCGTGGTGTATATGCCGATTTGCCACTGGATCTGGGGCAATGGTTGGCTGGCGGTTTTGGGAGCCAAGGATTTTGCCGGCGGGATTGTGATTCACGTCAACGCAGGAGTTGCTTCCCTGGTAGCGGCATTGGTATTGGGGCGTCGGAAGGGTTTTCCGACTGTGGCGATGCCGCCGCACAATATGACCATGGTCGTCACCGGCGCCGGGATGCTTTGGTTCGGCTGGTTCGGTTTCAATGGCGGCAGCGCCTTGAAAGCCGATGGCAGCGCCGGCATGGCGATTGCCGTAACCCATATTGCCGCCGCTGCCGGTGCTTTGACCTGGATGACCATTGAGTGGCTGCGTTTTGGTAAGCCCAGCGTATTGGGTATCGTCACCGGCATGGTGGCAGGCTTGGGTACCATTACGCCGGCTTCGGGGTTTGTCGGGCCGATAGGTGGACTGGCGATCGGCGTCGTGGCTGGTGTGGTGTGTTTTTACGCCACGCAATTTGTCAAACGGCGTTTAAAAATCGACGATTCTTTAGACGTCTTTCCGGTACATGGCGTTGGCGGTTGCGTGGGGTCGATTTTGACTGGCGTATTCGCTGCCGAAAGCTTCGGCGGTTTGGGTTTGAACGGTATTAGCATTGCCGAGCAAGTCGGTGTGCAAGCACTGGCGGTACTGGTGACAGCTGCCTGGAGCGCGTTATTCAGTTATGTCTTGTTGAAACTGATCGATATTTGCATCGGTCTGCGCGTTAGCGAGGACGAAGAGCAACAAGGTCTGGATATCGTGCTGCACGAAGAAACCGGTTACCACAATCTGTAAACATTAGCCGTTAAACTATTGGCTTTTCATAATGGGCAGGGCGGTTAGCCAATCTGCCCGCATCCCTTAAAGTTCAGGAAAATCATGCCCATCACTCTCGAAGCTCTAGAAACCATCGTTCGTGCCGCCGGCGCAGTGGCGATGCGCTATTTTAATGATTTAGATTCGCTGGCGATCAATAAAAAAAGTGCTCGCGATCTGGTCACCGACGCCGATGTCGCGGTGGAAAATCATTTGAAACAGGCACTGAGCGAATGCTGTCCGGAATACGGCTTCTGGGGGGAAGAAAGCGGGCAAACCGCCAATCAAATCAGCCGTTGGATCGTCGATCCGATCGATGGCACCCATTCGTTTTCCAAAGGCCAATATTTTTGGGGCGTCAGCGTGGCTTTGGAAATCGACGGCGAATTATTGATGGGCGCGGTCTACGGACCTGCCCTGGACGATTATTATTGTGCGGAAAAAGGCAAGGGTGCCTGGAAGAACGGTAAACCGATCCAGGTGTCGGATGAAACCAGTCTCGCCAACAGTATGGTATCGACCGGATTCGCCTGCTTGCGCCAGTATTTGGAAGAGAATAATCTCCCGCGCTTCAATCGCATCGCTCAGGCCACCACCGGCCAACGTCGCTTGGGGTCGGCGGCACTAGATCTGTGCACGGTGGCGGATGGACAGGTCGACGCTTTTTGGGAGCAAGAGCTGAATTTGTACGATATAGCCGCCGGGGTTCTGATCGCTAAAGAGGCCGGGGCCAGCATTACCGACTTTAAAGGCAATCCGGGGGTGTTTCCGAAACAGGTTTTGGCGACAAACAATAAGATCTTGGCTCAATTGTTACCATTGATGTGAACATTTTCGCTTACGGTTCGGCTTTGGGCTTTCAAAAAGGAGGCAGATCGCATTCGAATGCTTGCCGCTAAAACGAAGCGTCCAGCAACACTTCGGTAACTTGGAATAGCCTTGTGATTAAAGTATGGCTAACATGGACAAGGGGGGCGCGTTAAATACGCTGCGAGCTTGGATAAGTGCAATCGGCGGGGAATGGCGGAGAGGCTGCTCGGGCGGCACGCCGGAGCAGCCGATTTGCAAACTTACTTGGCTTTAGCCAATTCAGCGCGCATTTCGTCAATGACTTTTTTGTAGTCCGGTTTGCCGAAAATGGCCGAGCCCGCAACGAAGGTATCGGCGCCGGCTTCTTTGATTTCACGTATATTGCCGACGTTTACGCCGCCGTCGATTTCCAGGCGAATCTCGAGGCCGCTGTCGTCGATGATTTTTCTGGCTTGCCGCAGCTTATCCAGCGCCGACGGAATGAATGATTGGCCGCCGAATCCGGGGTTGACCGACATCAGCAAAATCATGTCGACTTTGTCCAGCACATGTTCCAGATAATGCAAGGGGGTGCCAGGGTTGAATACCAGACCTGATTTGCAACCTAGGTCTCTGATCATTTGTAGTGAACGATCAATATGTCTGGAGGCCTCGGGGTGGAAAGTAATGTAGCTGGCACCGGCTTTAGCGAAATCGGGGATGATGCGGTCCACCGGTTCCACCATCAAGTGTACGTCGATAGGTGCGGTCACGCCGTGTTTACGTAACGCTTCGCAGACCAGCGGACCGATGGTTAGGTTTGGCACAAAATGGTTGTCCATAACATCAAAATGCACAATGTCTGCGCCCGCATTCAAGACATTAACAACTTCTTCGCCCAAGCGCGCGAAGTCTGCGGAAAGTATGGAAGGTGCAATCAGATTGTCAGCCATCTTTTGATCCTTATTGGTGAGGTTAAAAAGCGGCATTATAACTTTTTTCCACAGATTAGCTAAAACCGCTGATGGATGGGCAGCCAAGGCCTTTATGAATAGTGTTTGAGAACTTTATTCGGCGAAAAACCGCCTGTTAGGACGGTAGTCGGCCAAAAATATCTCGAACTCCTCAACCGGCAAGGGTTGGCTGGTTAAATAGCCTTGGTATAGATCGCATTGCCGGCTTTTCAGAAACGCCAATTGTTCCTCGGTTTCCACGCCTTCCGCAATCACCAGCATACGCAGGGTTTTCGCCATTGCGATGATGGTGGCAGTGATTTCCATGTCGTCGGTATGCGAGGGGATGTCCTCGATAAAACTTTTATCGATTTTTAACACGTCCAGCGGGAATGCTTTTAAATAGGCCAGGGACGAGTAGCCTGTGCCGAAGTCGTCGATGGCTAGGTGCACACCCAAATCATGCAGTTTATGCAGTATCTCGATGGCTTCTTTTTCGCGCTTCATTAATGCGCTTTCAGTGAGTTCCAGCTCCAGATATTCTGCCGGAAAACCGGTCTCTTCGAGAATTTTGGCTACGACAACGCTAATATCGCTATGCAGAAACTGTTGCGGAGATAGGTTGACCGCAAGCCGTAGAGCTGGAAAACCGGCTTGTAACCACTGTTTGCCCTGGCGGCAAGTCTCCTTTAATACCCAATTGCCGATAGCGGTAATCAATCCGGTTTCCTCGGCAATCGGGATAAAACGGATCGGCGGTATCAGGTCGCCGTCAGCGGTCTGCCAGCGCACTAGTGCTTCGGCTCCGACTATTGCGCCATCGTCGATACGGATTTGCGGTTGAAAAAACACTCTGAGCTCGCCGTGTTCAATGGCCTGACGCAGGCGGATTTCGATATCGATACGTTCACGGGCGGCGCGAGTCAAATCTTCGGAAAAGTATTTAAAACGGTTACGGCCCTCGTTTTTGGCTTGGTACAACGCGGTATCGGCCTGCTGGATCAGTTCATCCGAGGAGCTGCCGTGATCCGGAAACATGGCAATACCCACGCTGACGCCAATTCGTACTTCGTGACCGCTTGCCAGCTGCCAAGTTTGGCTCAGCGCATTGATGATTTGCGTGGCAACGTGCGCGACGGTTTCGGGCTGGTTGATTTCTTCCAGTAACACCACAAATTCGTCGCCGCCAAGCCTGCAAATGGTGTCGGTGGCGCGTAAACGGGATGTCAGGCGTTCCGCAACCATTTGCAATAAATCGTCGCCGGCCAGATGACCGAAGCTATCGTTCACGTCTTTGAAGCGATCCAAATCCAGCATCAAAACGGCCATCTTGTTGGACTGGCGGCGGGCTTTTTCGATGTTGTGTTGCAGGCGCGACAGAAACAGCATCCGATTGGGCAGCTTGGTCAACGGGTCGTGGTGAGCCAGGAACTCCAACTCCATTTCCGATGCTTTCAACTTGGAAATGTCGGCAAAGACGCCGACGTAATGGGTAACGTGGCCGTCGTGATCCTTGACGGTACTGATACTCAATAATTCCGGATACACCTCGCCGCATTTGCGCCGGTTCCAGATTTCGCCTTGCCAATGGTCGGTCGCGGCAATGTTGGCCCACATTTCCCGATAAAAATCGGCGTTGTGCCGGCCGGAACTCATAATGCTCGGCTTATTACCGATCACATCCTCGTTGCGGTAGCCGGTAATGTCGGTAAATGCCTTGTTGACCATCGTAATCCGGCGTTGCGCATCGGTAATCATCACGCCTTCGCGAGTGCTTTCGAACACTGCGGCCGCTTGGCCAAGGCGTTCTTCGTTGGCTTTGATGTCTGATATATCGGTGATGGTGCCGACGTAACCGCACAGGCTGCCGCTGTCGTCCAACTCCGGTTCGGCGCGGCCCACAACCCAGCGCAGGCTGCCATCGGCATGTTGAAAACGGTATTGCATATTGAAAGCTTGCAAATTCGCGAGACAACGGACCCATTCCTCGGTAACCGGTTCGCGGTCTTCGGCCAGCAGGCCGTTGATCCAGCCGTCGCCGTGCGAGGCACTGAATTGCAATCCGGTGATCTCGCACCAGCGGTGATTCACATAATCGCATTCGCCTTTTTGATTAGTGCGAAAAATACCGACCGGGGCAATTTTCGATAAGGTATGGAACAGTAGTTCACTCTCTTGCAGTGCGATTTCCGCCTGTTTACGGGCTGTGATGTCGCGCAGACCGATCACGTAGGCCGGCAGGCCTTCCCACTCCAGCGGGGCGGAGCGCAATTCCGCCCAGGCTATGCCGCTAGGACGAATCAGGTTGATGTCCTGAAATTGGATTTTATCGGTAGGAATGGGGATCGCCAACGATTGCCCAATCAGGTTGCCGTTTTCCAATAGCTGTTCCGCAGCCTGATTGGCGTACATGACGATGCCCTGCGGGTTGACCACCATTACCCCGTCGGTAATGGTGTCGAGGATCAGGTTGAGTTGTTTGAGTGTTTGCGGCATTTAGGTTTAAACGGCCAAGCCTCAAACGATCACGGTTTGCACACCGGTGCCGATGTTCTGGGTAGTGATCGCTGCCATGACCGATGACATCCTGGAGAGATCGCCAAGTAGTTTCAGCACCGGTTCCGGCAGGTCGCGTACCAGCATAGGTGTTGCGAAGATTTCTTTTTCCAGGGCTTTTTCCGGCATCCCCAACACCTCGACCACATCGAATACCCAATGGCCGGGCTCGTAAATGCCGGCCAATACCGCGCTAATTTGTTCGACCAGGCGGCGAGTTTCCGGATTTAAGGAGACCACATAAAGCGTCAGAACCAGTTTGTGATGGTTGGCGCGGCGTTCTTCATGAATTTTCGCGATATGGACGACTTGGGCGATATTCCGGATCTGCGACGCGGACAAGGGTTTGCTGGCCAGCTCGAATTGCAAGCCTTCCTCATGGGCGTCTTTCAACTGATCCATGAATTCGGCGGCAAACGCCGTGACAATATACACATTCAAACTATCGTCCAGTGCTTTCAGGCGCCTTAGCGTTTCCACGCCGTCGATACCGGGCATGCGGAGGTCCAGAAATATCAGATCGGGGCGATCCGTTTCCGCCATGGCGATGCCTTGCAAACCATCCTCGGCTTCCCTCACGCTATAACCTTCTTCTTCCAAAATCAGCTTGAAAGCGCCGCGTACCGCTGGATCGTCGTCAATTACCAGAATGTTGTTTACCATCGCTTCTGTCTCAGCCTTGAAAAAATATGTTAGTAGTGAGGAAATTTTAACCGTATGCAGCAACCCTCGCCAACGCGGCTTTCAACCGCAATGGAACCGCGAGCATCCTGCATCAGACGGCGGGTAACCGATAAGCCGAGGCCGGTGCCCTGACCCGGCGGCTTGGTGGTGAAAAACGGGTCGAACATGCGGCTTTGAACATCGTCGGGGATGCCGGGGCCGTTGTCTTTTAGCGCCAACTCTAGCATTTTTTCCACCGAACGGCCGCTGATTTCAATGGTAGGTCGTTCCCGGCCGCGCAATGCATCGCGGGCATTGATCAACAAGTTAATCAGAATCTGTTGCATGCTTTCCGCCGTGCAAGCGACATTCGGTAAACTGTCGGGCAGATCGATGCTTACGCTGATCGCGGTTTTGCGTAGTTCGCCCTCCAGTAACAGCAGGGTTTGATTCAGCACTTCCGCTACCGAACAACTACCGGTTTGCGCGGTTTTATGATGCATGAACACCAGCATATTGGACACGATATTCTTGATGCGCTGAATTTGTTTCAAGGCTTGAGCGAGGACTTGTTTGGATTTTGGGTCTTCGGTGCGGTCGGAAACGAATTCCACGAAATTCATCACTCCCATCAGCGGATTATTGATCTCATGCGCCACACCGCCGACCAGGGTACCGAGTGCTGATAATTTTTCCATTTGCAGCATGTGATCCTGGTTTTCCTGTAATTGCTTATAGGCTTGGCGCGTTTGTTCCAGCAAGCGGGCGTTCTCGAGGGATATGGCGGCTTGCGCGGTCAAAAGTTCGGTCATACTGATTTTTTCAGGGGTAAATACGCCCTCGGATAAGCGATTTTCCAAATACAACAGGCCGATCAATTCGCTTTGTTTAATGACGGGTAAGCACAACACCGAGCGTAATCCCAATGCGACGACCTCGGTTGCATTTTGAAACTCACCTTCGCTGCAGGCGTCGCGCAATACTACTTTTTCATGGGTGCGTTGGACGTAATTGACGATGGCGTGGCAGATGCCGCGCGCTTTGTTGAGGCTGTAATAATGTTTGTGTATCGTGCGTCTATTACCGACATGCTGTTCGGCGGCGATGAGTAGCTCGTCGTTTTGTTTGATTAAAAGATAGGCGTGCTGGGCGGCGGAACTTTCCAAAACTACGGCCATGATTTTTTGCATCAATTGGGTAAGATCGATTTCCGCCGACAGGGCCAATGCCGACTTCATCAGATAGCTGATGTCCAGACTGGGCAGGGTGGCGGGAGCCGGATGGGTTTTGGCTATTCTGGCTCCAGTGTCCGGGCTGACGTATTGATGACGTTCCTGCAGCCGATTGTTTTTGGCGTCGGCCCGGCATAAGCGGTAATGACGGCGGGCTTCGCCGAAATAAAGTTCCGCGTCGCCGAGGTGATGCGTCATGATTAAATCCGCCATGCTTTCATAGAGGTGGCCGGTCAACAAACCGTAATTTTGCGACGTTGCCAGTGCGATGGCGTCCAGATACAGATTGCGCGCTTCGCGATATTGGTTCTGTTGTCTGGCTATCTCCGCATAGATGAACACCAGATAGGGTTTCAGCAATGGACCCAGTTGCGCCCAGATTTCCAGTTGGCTCAGCAGCGGTGCAATTTCGTGGTGGATTTCCGGCGAGCCGGATGCAACTTCTACACGCAGGCGGTTTAAAACCCGGAACACGTACCACAGGCGCTTCAGTACGTTGTCGGTCAGGCCGTGCAAGTAGCGTTCAACCGTTTGCAACGAGACCGCCGCCGCACTGTAGTCGCCCAGGTAATATTGGGAAAAACCCAGCAACGCAAAATAGCTGCCGGTTGCAGCGACATAATGGTTGGACTCCCAGTCGGCCAAGGTGGCGCGCATATCGACCGGACGGGCGTCGGGTTTCATCGGCATCACCCAGCCGGCCAATACTGCCTGGGCCAGGCCAACCGAAAACGACAGCTGATTTTTTCGGGAAAACTGTAGACACTCCTCGGCGGTTTCTTCAATCCAGCGCAGGTTTTTACCTTGCGCAAACAAATTCCACATCAAGGGACCGTAAGACAAGCCGGCGTTGTATAAATCGCCGCAGTTTTTCCCGGACTGAACGGCTTTGTGAGCGTAATCGACGATGTCGGCCGGGTGGCTGCGCGAGTGCATATTGCACCAGACAATGCCGTTCATGCCTCTGGTGGCGCCAAACGTATTGGGATGTTTGGCACAGAGGTCGTGCGCCAGGTCTTGATAACGAAACGCTTGGTCGAATTTGCCCTGTTCGCCGAGATTAAGCCCCATGATGGAGAACGAATAAATGACCGATTCGTCCATGCCGCCTTCCAGGCAATGCAGCGTGGATTGGGCGGCGGATAAGTAAAGCTGCGGCACCAGTCCGCACATGTACAAATCCGGAATCAGTTCGCTGTAAAACGCCAGTTCGATTTTGCTCTGACGTTGGCCGGTAAACGGCATGTTCAGGATTTTTTGCCAGACGTCACCTTGTTGCTCAATTTGCGCCATCAAGCTTTTCATGCGATGCGCGGCTTCTTGCGGGTCGTCGGGTATGGACTTGTTGAAATAGGCCAAGCCGCGATTGGCGGTGGCGATGGCTTGATTGAAGTTGCCGAAGGAGGATAGCGAAGTGGTTTGTTCCGCCAAAGCTTCGGCCTTGTCAAGATCGCTGACCGCATGCTCGATCAAGTGATTCAGCAGGGCTTCCGAATTCTCGTAACGGCCGCACATCAAATCGGTTTTCGCCAAGCGTTGATAAATTCGAAACGTCTGCGCGTATGCCTGTTCCCAGCAATCGGCGGGGAGATAATTGTGGGCTTTCAGAAAAAATTCGTTTGCGGCATCGCCGGCCAAGGCATAGAGCGCTTTATTGCCGGCATGGAAATTGATGTCCACCAGCCAATAGGCGGTCTCTTCATCCGGTAGTGCCGGGCAGCCCTGATTGAGATGCGCGGCGATGGTGAACAGATTGTCCAGGCTGGCCAGTTCGGTGCCGATCGGCACCGCCGATAACAAGCGGCTGCCGATGCGCCAGTGAATATTCGGCCGGGAGGCTGCCGTCACTTGCTGCAATACCGCCTCCTGCACCCGGTCATGCACGAATTGCAAGTCGGCTTTATTTTCCAACAGCAGTCCCATGCTCAGTACCGGTTTCAAATCTTCGAACAATTGCTCTATGCGAATATCCAGCACCAAGGCCACGTCGCTGGCGGTAAAGCGATTACCCATACAGGCGCAGTGATAGAGGATGTGCAACGTCTTGGCCGGTAGCTTGCGTACTTTGGCGCTGAATAATTCCACCACGCTGGCCGGCATTTGCGTGTCGCGGATGCGCTTCATATCCCATTGCCAGTGTTGCGCCTTATCGGTGCTGAGTAAGCCTTCGTTGTAGAGCCAGGCCAGACTTTCACTGACGAACAAAGGGTTGCCTTCGGCCAGGTGAGCGATAAACTCGGCCAGATTGGCGGTGGCTGTTAACGGCGAATCCAGAATGTAGGCGACCATCTCATGACAGTCGTTCTCGCTCAGCGCTTCCAAGCGAATCTCGGCCAGCGGCCCGCTGTTTTCTTGAACGTTGCGGATTAGCTTGATCAAGTGATGAGAGCTGTCCACTTCGTTATGGCGATAGGCCCCCATGAAGAATAGATAGGGGTGTTCACGATGGTTGGCAAACAGGTTTTGCAGGAAATCGAAAGTGGCGCTGTCGCACCATTGCAAATCGTCGATAAACAACACTAAGGGATTGTCTTCGCTGGCCAAACACGCCAAAAACTTGCCGAACAGGTTGTTGAAGCGGTTTCTGGCCTCCACCGGCGGCAAGTGCGGGGGTTCCGGTTGCGGACCTATGATAAATTCCAGTTCCGGTAAGACTTCGATGATCACCCCGCCGGCATGAGCCACGGCATCCAAAATTTTTGCGGACCACTGTTGCACTTGCGTATCGCTTTCGGTCAAAAAGGTGCGAATCAGATTGCGTAAGGCCTGGATCAGCGAACTATAGGGAATGTTTTTTTGGTATTGATCGAATTTGCCGGAGCTGAAATAGCCGCGATTTTTTACCAGTGGCTTTTGCAGTTCCTGAATCAAGCGGGTTTTGCCGATGCCGGACAAGCCGGAAATAAACACCGAGCGGAATTGGCCTTTAGTGACTTGTCCGTATTCATGGCGGATCAGCGCGGTTTCGGTTTGGCGGCCGACCATTTTCGAAATGAAAATTACGCGGCGGCTGCGGTCGTGCTGACCGACAGCAAAATTGGACACTTGGCCGGTGGTTTCATGTTCTTTCTGGCAGCGTAGTAAATCCGCCAGTAGGCCCGAGGCACTTTGGTAACGCTTTTCCGGTTGTTTTAAAATCAGTTTGGCGATGATTTCGCTTAAGCTGCGCGGGATGCCGGGGCTGATGTCGTGGACTTTAACCGCTTCCTCGGCCAGATGCGAGTGAATCAATTCCAGGGGATCTGTTGAAAAAAACGGCAGTCTGCCGATTAGCAGTTCGTAGAATACGACGCCCAGTGAGTATAAGTCGGTGGAAAAGTCCACGCGGTAGTTGATGCGTCCGGTTTGTTCCGGCGAGGTATAGGCTAGTGTATTGCGGACGAACTCCGGATCGTAGATAAAATGGCTGACATCGCGGATATCCAGAGGCGTGATGAAATCGGTCAGACGTAAGTTCAGGCTGCCCGATTGCAGCAGGATATTATGCGGCTTGATACCGCCGTGCGTGATGCCGGCATCGTGTACCGATTGCAAGGTGTCGGCCAGCGAGCAGGCCAGCGTAAAAAAGTCGGCCAGTTTTACGGCTTGCTGTTGGCTAACCCAGTGGTTTAGCGGTTGGCTGTTGAACCAGGGTTGCACAATAAATTGATCGCCATCGTTCGATTCCAGCGCTAATGGTGTGTTGACTCTCGGGTCGTGCAATACTTTCAGACGGTCGATTTTTTGCCGCAGATGCCGGGATTGCTCATCCCAACTGGACAGCAACTTCAAATATTTGATGATCAGCGCGTATTCCGGCACATGCTTGTGATAGCCCTTGTAAACCGTGGCTTGCAGACTCTCGCCGAGTTTTTCGGTTAGCACGTAACTATCCAGTTGCGGCGCATTCTGCAGTGCTGCCGTTCTTGTGATGAGATCGATCATTCGATAATTCTGCTTAAAATTGCGGATAGCCGGCTAGGATGGCGAAGCGATTTCCGGCAAAGCCGGAAGCCGGCCGATTTATAATTCCAGTCTCGTTTAATAACCATAGGAGCGGCCATGGCTGCGACAGCTTCCAATATGTTGCCATTGGGCACTATCGCCCCGGATTTTTGTTTGCCGGATACCGTTACCGACAGCGAATATGCCTTATCAGAGTTAAAAGGCCGGCAGGGCACGTTAATTCTGTTTATTTGCAACCATTGTCCTTACGTCTTGCACATTAAGCAGCAGTTGATCGCGATAGCCCGGCAATACGCCCCGCAAGGGATTACGACGATTGCGATTAGCGCCAATGATATCGAGAATTACCCGGAGGACGCGCCGGATAAAATGCAACGACTGATGGCGGAATGGGGAAATCCATTCGCCGCGTATTTGTACGACGAAACCCAGGAAACGGCGCGGGCCTATCAAGCCGCCTGTACTCCGGATATCTATCTGTTCGATGCCAATCTGGCTTGCGTCTACCGCGGTCGCCTGGACGGTGCTACTCCGAAGAATGCAGTGCCGGTCAGCGGCGAGGATCTGCGCAACGCCTTGGATAATTTGCTGGCGGGTTTGCCGATTGCCGAAGAACAGATTCCGAGTATCGGCTGTAATATCAAATGGAAAAACGCGGACTAGCTAAGCAACGCGCTTTTGATGTTGCAGACCGATCTCGCGCGATTCCGGGATATGTCACGGTTGGCGCTTAACCTTGTTTATCGTCGAATTGTTCCACCATTAGATCCAGTTCCTTACTTAGTTCCGAGACACTACCGCTGGCTGCGCTGGCCTGAACCGCGTGGTCGGAGGTTTGCCGGGACAGCGTGCCTATGGCTTCCACGTTTCTGGAAATTTCTTCGGCAACAATGTGCTGTTGTTCGGCGGCGCCGGCGATTTGCACAATCATTTCATTAATGAAGTTAACCGATCTAGTGGTCTGTTGTAATAACTCGGTGGAGTTTTTCCCATGTTCGGCACCGGTCGCTGCCATTTCCCGGACTTTAGCCATTTCCTGGACCGCGTTTTGTACACCGGAACGCAGGCCGTCTATCATCTTATGAATTTCTTCGGTGGATTTTTGCGTGCGGCCGGCCAGCGTTCTGACTTCGTCGGCTACCACCGCAAACCCGCGGCCCTGCTCGCCGGCGCGGGCGGCTTCGATGGCGGCGTTGAGTGCCAGTAGATTGGTTTGTTCGGCTATGCCTTGAATTACGTCCAGAACGCCGCCGATTTTTTTACTGTGATCGGCCAAAATTTGGATTACCGCTTCTGCTTGGCCGACCGCTGTTTCCAACCGGTCTATCATATGGATAGTGTCGTTGACCCGAGACATGGTTTCCTGGGACTGCCTATTCACATCGTTCGCGGCGTTTGCGGCATTCGCCGCGCTTCTGGCCACTTCGCTGACGGTTGCGCTCATCTCGTGTATCGCGGACGACACTTGTTCGATTTCCGCCAGTTGTCTATCCATGGCAGAACTAACCTGGCTGACCGCTCTATAGCTGGCATCGGCTTTGCCGGCCAGCGGTTCGGTCGCTTGGATCAAACGGCGAATGATGGTCCTGGATTTGGCTTTCAACAGTTTTACCGCCAGCAGCAGTTGGCCGATCTCGCTGTCGTCGGCAGTGTAAATTTGTTGCATCACCGGATTTTCGATCACCTGCCTTGCTTCCGCTGCCGCCGAATGCAGAGGGCGTAAGACTAACGAGATCAAAAAGTATGCAGCTAGCGCCGGACCGGCCCAGATTACTGCCGCCGCGCTTAAGTCTAGGCTTCTGTTCAGGTAAAGGCTGGCGGCGACAGCCAATTGCAGTACGGCAAAACCGGCTGTCAGCTTGCCGGGTATGCCGGCTCGGCTCAGGCGGAGGCCTATATTTTTGCCGGCATTCAATTTTTCATAGGCTGCGTTGGCGCGGGCAATGCTATCGGCTTGGGGTTTAACCCGTACCGACTCGTAACCGATAATCTTACTGTTTTCGAAGCGCGGCGTGACAAAGGCGTCGACCCAGTAGTGGTCGCCGTTTTTGCAACGGTTTTTCACGATGCCCATCCACGGCCGGCCGCTTTTTACGGTTTGCCACAGGTCGGCAAAGGCGGCTGGCGGCATGTCGGGATGGCGGACGATATTATGGCTTTGTTGAAGTAGCTCAGCCTCGCTAAAGCCGCTTATTTTTAAGAAATCGTTGTTTACATAGGTGATCCGGCCGGCCGGATCGGTGGCGGACGTAATTGTCGTCGATGTGTTGAAGCTGACTTCGCGTTGGGTAACAGGTAGATTCTTTCTCATAATTGTTATTTTCTGCTAGCTGATGGCCCGTTTTCGCATAACGGCTTGCGGCGCGCGACGTATAAATTAATGCTTAAAGATTATAGGGGAATCCTTATTTATTGCTAAGGAAATCTTCGGAAAACCTTATGGTGAAAACCGGCTCAATCCAACCTGCTTCACCCGGAATGGTCGAGCTCGGTTTATCGGCGCCAGGAAGCAGCAAGGCGGCTGATATTTTTGTTAGATTTCAGGTATGCGCTATGCTTGCACCGATAAAAACCTACAAAAGGGGATGGAAATGTCTGAACACCAAGTACGCCCGCTGCAATTCAGCGGTAGCGGCGCCGAGTATTTTCGAATCTGGGTCGTGAACGTCTGTTTGAGTATCGTGACTCTCGGCATTTATTCGGCCTGGGCCAAGGTCCGGCGTAATCAATATTTTTATAGACATACGACGCTAGCGGGTGCCGGTTTCGATTATCACGGCGACCCAAAAGTTATCCTGAAAGGGAGGATTATTGCGTTTTCGATGTTTGCCTGCTATTCCCTGGTCGGTCAGTTCAATCAAGCCGCGGCATTGGTAATCCTGGCCACGATCATGGCGTTGATGCCTTGGTTATTGGTCAGATCGTTACGTTTTAGGTTGCATAACACCAGCTACCGCGGTCTGCGTTTTGCGTTTCACGGGCAAACCGGGCCGGCATATATCAATTTTCTGTTTTGGCCCTTTGTGTCCGGCTTGACCCTGGGAGGGTTGTGGCCGTTGGCGCAGCAGCGAATTGCCTGTTTCACGCGGGAGAACAGCAGCTATGGCAGCGCGCGCTTCCATTTTTCCGCCGGCCCAGGCGCCTATTACGGCATTTATTTGATGACGATAGTGATGGGGGTATTGGTATTCGCCGCTCTGATGGCCTGCGTAACGCTACTCGGCAGTAAGGAGCTAATCCCGGTGGAAGCAGGGCAATTAGTGGCGATGAGTGTGTTGATCGCCGCTATAGGCACCTATCTGGCCTTGTTCTTGATTGCGTATCCCTACGTTGCGGCGCGCTTGCAAAATTTGGTTTGGAATTCCACCGCATTAGAAGAACATCATTTCCAAGCCAACGTGCGGGCGCGGGAGATGCTGGGTATCATGCTGACGAATGTTTTGCTGATCGTATTGACCTTGGGACTGTACAAACCGTTCGCCGATATTCGCCTAGCGCGTTATCGGGTGCAACATATTGCCTTTTTCCCCGCTGGTAGTATCGACGAATTAGTCGCCGGTTTGCAGAGCCATGCTTCGGCTACTGGCGACGAAATGGCCGATATGTTCGATTTCGATATCGCCTTGTAAATGTGGCTCACCGGGGTCTATTACGACGGACGGCAGGCGCGTGCGCATCCGGTTACGCTTTGTGTCGAGGGCGACAATCTGCTGTTGCAGGGTCGGGATATCGCTAGACGCGAGCCGCTAAACAGCCTGAAAATTCCGCCGCCGCTCGGCAGCACGCCGCGTCTGATCTTGTTCGCGGATGGTGCTCGCTGTGAAGTGGCTGATCGGCGGCGGTTTGCGGACATGTTGCCGCAAACCGCCGCTAGCGCAGTGGCCGGTATGGAAAATAGCTGGTGGTATGCGCTGGCGGCTTTATCGATTACCTTGTGCTTGCTGGCCGGCGCCTATGTATTCGGCTTACCTTATGTCGCTCGAATCGTGGCGGACCGGGTACCGTCTTCCTTGGCGGTGCAAATAGATCAGCAGTTTTTTGCTAGTCTCGATCAAACCTTGCTCAAGCCTAGCGGCTTGGAACTTCGGCGTCGGCAAACAATAGAGGATGCCTTGCAGCGCTTAGCATTGCCGCCGGGAGGCGCGAGGCCGGACAGAATCGAATTTCGCAGTAGTCCGGAGTTGGGCGCCAACGCCTTCGCTCTGCCGGGCGGGAGCATAGTGATGCTCGATGAGTTAGTGAACTTGGCCGATAACGACCAAGAAATTCTCGCCGTGCTGGCGCATGAAATGGGGCATATCAGCGAGAAACATGCTTTGCGGCAAATGCTGCAGGCTTCGGTGGTGGGTTTGGCGATGGCATGGTACATCGGCGATGTCAGTAGCTTGTTGGCGGCCGCGCCGACCGTGCTGCTGCAAACTCGCTATTCCCGGGATTTCGAGCGTAGCGCCGATACCTTCGCCGCGGAGATGCTGCGCGCTAACGGCATCCCTGCCAGCCGGCTGGCCGATATATTGCAGAAACTGGAAGCAGCGCATCAAGCCGAAACAACGCAAATAGCGGCAAAATCCGCTAAAGCCATGGATTATTTATCCAGCCATCCCAACACCGAGGAACGCATCAATCGCCTGCGCGGGATGTAAAATGCCCGCGTTGGGTTTTATCAATTGCTTTACCTTAATCAGGAGCACCAAAAAATCATGAAACGCCTTTATCGAGTTGCGCTGGCGCTTATGTTGGCAATTGGCGGTACTAGCGGTTTCTCGGCCGCTCAGGCCGACGCCGATGCGGAAAGCCATAAGGTTCATCATTCAGTCATCGTCTGGTTGAAACAGGCCGGGGATGAAAAACTTCGTCGGCAATACATCGATGAGAGCAAACGTTTGGCCGAATTGCCCGGCGTGTTGGCTTATGAGGTCGGTACGCCGGCCGCGATTAATCGCGGGCATGCTAACGCGGCAGTCGATGAAAGTTATGACGTGGCGGTTGCCGCGGTTTATGAAAACCGGGAGGCTTACGAGGCGTTTTTGAAAAATCCGGAGTATCTGCGGGTGGCGCAGCAAGTGTTGCGGCCTTTGGTGGATAAATATAAGGTTTACGATTTCATGGAATAGCCGAAAACAGCGTTTTCCCGGTAACCGGAAAAATTGTCAAGGTGGCGGCGACGAAATACTCGTTTCCGAGTACCTCGTCGCCGGCTGTGTAAATCGCTTACTTTTTCAGAGCCGCCGCTTCCGCCGCGCGGCGGGTGATTTCCGCCCAATTGCCGGCATCCACCAAGTCGGCCGGCGCCATCCAGGAGCCGCCGACGCAGGCAACATTGCTCAATGCCAGATATTCAACCGCGTTCTTCGGATTGACGCCGCCGGTCGGGCAGAAAGTCACTTGCGGCAAGGGGCCTCCGATGGATTTCAGCATCGGGATGCCGCCCGCCGCTTCGGCCGGGAAAAACTTCATCGCGGTAATGCCTCTGTCCATCAAACGCATCACTTCGCTGGGAGTGATAACGCCGGGCAAAATCGGTACGCCGGAAGCCAGGGCCGCGTCCAGCAAGCTGTCGGTGACGCCGGGGCTGACGATGAATTCGGCGCCGGCTTCGATCGCGTTGTGTAAAGTCTGAATGTTGATGATGGTGCCCGCGCCGACAATCGCTCCCGGCACTTCGGCTTTGATGCGGCGGATCGCATCCAGCGCCACCGGGGTGCGCAAGGTGATTTCCAATACTTTCAAACCGCCTTCCACCAGTGCGCGTGCCAAGGGTACGGCCTGGTCGAGTTGATTGATAACCATCACCGGCATTACCGGCGAGGTGTTCATGACTTCTTTTATTGATACGGTCATTTCTTATTTTCCTAATGTGATGGTGCTTGGATAAAGCCACGCAGTGAAGTGTGCCTGGTTGACGTAACGATAACAGCCAAACGAATTTGTCTTATACCGTATAAGTTGTCGATGCGGTTTTACCGCCGTGTCCGGTCCAGTCGGTATGAAAAAACTCGCCGCGGGGCCGGTCGGTGCGTTCATACGAATGCGCGCCGAAATAATCTCTTTGTGCTTGCAGCAGATTGGCCGGCAGCCGTTCGGTGCGATAGCCGTCGAAATAGGCCAAGGCGGACGAGAACGCCGGCGTCGGAATGCCTAGTTGGATGCCCAGGATTACGGCTTGGCGCCAGCCCGCTTCGGCTTGTTTCATCGCTTCGACGAAGAAATCGGCCAGCAGCAAATTTTCCAGATCGGGATTTTGCTGGTAAGCCTGTTTGATGTCGTTCAGAAATTGGCTGCGAATAATACAGCCGCCGCGCCACATCAAGGCGATGTCGCCATAATTCAGCGCCAATTTGTATTCCTTGGCGGCTTCGCGCATCAATCGGAAACCTTGCGCGTAGGAAATAATTTTCGAGGCATATAAGGCTTGGCGAATAGCCTGAATCATCGCCGCTTTGTCGCCGCTAAAGCTGGCGCTGGTTTTAGGCAAGGCTTTGGCTGCGCTGATGCGTTCGTCTTTTTGCGCGGATAGACAGCGGGCAAATACCGATTCGCCGATCAAGGTCAGCGGTATCCCCAAGTCCAGCGCGTTGATGCCGGTCCATTTGCCGGTGCCTTTTTGGCCGGCGGTATCCAGAATACTATCCAGCAGCGCTTGGCCGTTGTCTTCCTTGTAAGCCAGGATATTGGCGGTGATTTCGATTAAATACGAGCTTAATTCGCCTTGATTCCACTCGGCGAAAATCGCCTGCATCTCGTCGGTGCTTAAGTTCAGCCCTTCGGCCAACAGTTGATAAGCTTCGCATATCAGTTGCATATCGCCGTATTCGATGCCGTTATGTACCATTTTTACATAGTGGCCGGCGCCGTTATCGCCAACCCATTCGCAGCAAGGATCGCCGTCGACATGGGCGCTGATGGCCTGAAAAATCGGCTTAACAGCCGGCCAGGCTGCTCGGTTGCCGCCGGGCATGATGGATGGGCCGTGGCGGGCGCCTTCTTCGCCGCCGGAGACACCGGTGCCGACATAGAGCAGGCCTTTTTCCTGCAAATATTGGGTGCGGCGGTTGGTGTCGGTAAATAGCGAATTGCCACCGTCGATGATGATGTCACCGGCTGCTAACAAGGGTATCAAGTCGTCAATATATTGATCGACGACAGTGCCTGCCTTGACCATTAACATCACCTTGCGCGGCGACTCCAGACTGTTCACCAACTCTTCCAGCGAATGCGCGCCGACGACTTGGGTATTTTTCGCGGGACCCTCTAAAAATTCATCGACTTTGCTGGTGGTGCGGTTATACACCGCTACCTTGAAACCGTGGTCGTTCATGTTCAGGACCAAGTTCTGCCCCATAACCGCCAGGCCGATTAAACCGATATTTGCTTTCATGTGTTTGCCTACTGTAAACGTTGACGTTGTTGGGTTATTACACAATGTTGCTTAATTCTGGTTTCAAGAAAGTCGTCCTTCCCGGAGGAAGGACGGATTTGGCAAAGTGAAACTAAGAAGGCATTGCTTAAATCGTTTAAATGTCAGTCGATTCAATCCACGAAAAACAGATTGGTTGCCCCGGTTTCCGAGGTCGAAGCCCTGGCCCGCATCGCGCCGAACAATTCGCGGCCCATACCAAAATGGTGACCGGTGGCGCTGTTGGCGGTGGGCACGCGGGCGTCGAATTCGGCTCGATCCACCTGTACGTTGACTTCGCCGGTTTGGGTGTTCAGCGCAATGATATCGCCGTCGCGGACTTTGGCCAGTGGACCGCCGTCTATACATTCGGGCCACATGTGAATCGCCGATGGCACCTTGCCCGATGCGCCGGACATCCGGCCGTCGGTGACCAAGGCTACATGAAAGCCCCGGTCTTGTAGTACGCCCAGTACTGGGGTCAATTTATGCAATTCCGGCATGCCGTTGGCTTTCGGGCCCTGGAAGCGCAACACCACGATCACGTCTTTTTCCAGTTCACCACGTTTAAATGCCGCCACCACATCCAATTGGTCGTCGAACACCATCGCTGGGGCGGTAACCACCTGATGTTTTTCCGCGACCGCGGAAATTTTCGACACGCCGCGGCCCAAGTTGCCGTGCATCACATGCAGACCACCGCCAGTGGCGAAAGGGTGCTCCACGCTGCTAATGACGTCCGGGTCCAATGAACTGGCTGGCCCTGGCACCCAATCGAGTTTGCCGTCCTGCAAAGTGGGTACCTGACTATATTGCTCCATGCCGCGTTGGTCGCCGATGGTCAAAATATCGCCGTGCAGCAAGCCATGCTCCAGCAACTCCTGGATCAATAAACCCATGCCGCCGGCAGCCTGGAACTGATTGACGTCGGCCGCGCCGTTTGGATAAATCTTGGTCAATAACGGAATGGCCTTGGAGAGGTTATCGAAATCGTCCCAATTGATGATAATGCCGGCCGCGCGGGCGATAGCGATCAAATGGATCGTGTGGTTGGTCGAGCCGCCGGTCGCCAGCAAACCGATAATCGCGTTGATGATGGCTTTCTCGTTGATGACATGGGCAATCGGCCGGAAGTCGTCGCCCAGCGCGGTGAACTTCAACACTTGTTTGGCGGCGGCCTTGGTCAGTTCGTCGCGTAGTGGCGTATAGGGGTTGACGAAAGAGCTGCCGGGCAAATGCAGGCCCATGATCTCCACCATCATTTGATTACTGTTGGCGGTGCCATAAAAGGTACAGGTACCAGGGCTATGGTAAGCCTTGGATTCTGACTCTAATAACTCCTTTTCACCGACTTTGCCTTCGGCGAATTTTTGCCGGGTGCGGGATTTTTCCTTGTTGGAGATACCGGTGGTCATCGGGCCGGCCGGCACGAAAATCGCCGGCAGATGGCCGAAGCTCAAGGCGCCGATCAGCAGGCCCGGCACAATTTTGTCGCAAACGCCCAGATACAAGGCGGCGTCGAACATGTTATGGCTCAGGCCGATCGCAGTGGATAAGGCAATGACGTCGCGGCTGAACAGCGATAACTCCATGCCGGGCATACCTTGCGTTACGCCGTCGCACATGGCCGGCACGCCGCCGGCAAATTGCGCTACGCCGCCGGCTTCGCGCACCGCTTGTTTAATCAATTCCGGGTAGTGTTGATAAGGTTCGTGCGCCGACAGCATGTCGTTGTAGGCGGAGATAATGCCGACGTTGGCTTTGACCGCATGCGACAGTGCGTCTTTTTCGTTGGCGGAGCAGACGGCAAAACCGTGGGCCAGATTGGCGCACGGCAGGTTGGTGCGCTGTGGGCCGTTGGCAATGGCGGCGTCAATGCGGGCCAGATAAGCAGCGCGGCTTTCCCGGCTGCGTTCCACCACGTCGGCGGTCACTTTTTCTAAAACAGGATGCATATGCTCTCCAGGGCAGCGGATAGGGTGGGGGGACGACGCGCCGAACAGCGTTTTGGAATCGAGAGTGATCAGGTTATGCGCGTCTAACCCACCCTACATTTAAGCGGCTAAGGGGCCCAGTACAATTCGACGGGCACGTCTTCCTGATTCAACAAGGCACGAATCGGCATGTCTTCCACAGGGCCCGGCTTTTGGGCGCTACTGAATACCGCTAATTTATCTTCGCCGGTAAACAGAATCACGATGCGTTCGGATTTCAACAGCGCGTTGCGAGTTAAAGTCAGGCGTTCGACATTGGGGCCGGTTACTTCGCTTTGATTGGCGGTGATGGCGGCTGTCAGTTGCTGGTTATCTTCGCTAAGCGCCGCCGCCAAACCTTCGGCATGCGGAAACAGCGAGGCGGTATGACCGTCCGGACCCATGCCGACGATGCTTAGCGTAAACGGCTGCGGCAGTTTGGCGTAACGGCCTTCGGTTTCGGCTTGACCCTGCTCGGCGGTGTCGGCCGGCGTTTTCATGCCGATGAAATCGACGTTTTTGGCATTGTTGATCAGCAGGCTGCGGCGGATCAAGGCTTCGTTGCTGGCACTATGTTGACTGTCTACCCAGCGTTCGTCCACTAGTGCTACCTTGATTTTTTTCCAATTCAGATCGGATTTGGATAAGGCTTCGTAAAGCGGGGCCGGGGTGGTACCGCCGGACACCAATAAAGTCGCCTGGCCGTGTTTACTGACTGCTTCGGACAAAACATCCTGACATTCGGCAACCAATGCGGTAAACAGGTGACTGCGTTGTTCGAAAAAAAATTCTCTAACCATGTTCGTTGTTCTCGTGATGGATACAGATAATTACTCTTCCCAGGCGCGGCCGTCGCGGGCCAATAATGCCACCGAGGCAATCGGCCCCCAGCTGCCCGCCGGGTAAGATTTTGGAGCGCTGTGGCTTTGCGCCCAGGCGTCTTGGATCGAGTCGACCCAGGCCCAGGCTTGTTCGATTTCCTCGCGGCTTAAAAACAGGGTCGGGTTGCCGCGCAGGGCTTCCAGAATCAGTTTTTCGTAACCGCCGAAAATACTGTTTTTCTTAAAGGTTTCGGAAAAACTCAAGTCCAGCTTGGTTTGTTGCAATTTGATGTTGCCGTCGATACCCGGCACCTTGTTCAGCATCACCACGTCCACGCCTTCGTTTGGCTGTAAATGGATGACCAGTTTATTGGCCGGCAGATCGCGGAAGCTATCCTTAAAGATGTTATGCGGCAATTGCTTGAAGTTGACTACGATCTCGGTGCGTTTGTTGGGCATGCGTTTGCCGGTGCGCATATAAAACGGCACGCCGGCCCAGCGCCAGTTGTCGATGTCCACCCGAATCGCCACGAAGCTCTCGGTGGTGCTTTCCTTATTGGCGCCTTCCTCTTCCAGATAACCCGGCACCGCCGAGCCTTTGATGAAGCCGGCGGTATATTGGCCGCGCACGGTTTTTTCTTCCACATTGCGCGCGGTGATCGGCCGTAAGGATTTCAATACCTTGATTTTTTCCATGTGGATGCTTTCCGCTTCCAGGTCGGCGGGCGGCTCCATGGCGACGAAGGTCAGAATTTGCAGCAAATGATTTTGCAGCATGTCGCGCAGCTGGCCGGTTTTGTCGAAGTATTCCCAGCGGCCTTCGATGCCGATGTCCTCGCCGACCGTAATCTGGATATGGTCGATGGTATTGTGGTTCCAGTTGGTGGTGAAGATCGAGTTGGCGAAACGCAACGCCAGCAAATTCAATACGGTTTCTTTGCCCAGATAGTGGTCGATCCGGTAAACCTGGTCTTCGTGAAATACGTCAGCGACCACATCATTGATTTCCTTGGACGATTTCAAGTCGTTGCCGATGGGTTTTTCCATCACCATGCGCGATTCGCGGGTCAATACCCCGCAACTTTGCAGGCCTTGGCAAATATTTTTGAACAAAAACGGCGCGACCGCGAAATAGTTGACCATCACCCGTTTCTCGGCGTCGACAGCGTCATTCAGTTTTAGATATTGCTCCGGTTGCGTCAGGTCGATTTTTATATACGACAGCCGATTAGCTAAGCTGCTCCAAATTTCGTCATCGATCGGTATGCTTAAGTGCGATTTCAGGCTGTTATGGGCGATTTCGACAAAACCTTCGCTGGTTTCGTCCAGGCGGTCAACGCCGATGATGCGGGTGTCCGGCTCCAATAGTTTGGATTGTTCCAGTCGGTATAAGGAAATCAGCAGCTTTCGTTTTGATAAATCTCCCAATGCGCCGTAGATGACTAGGTCGCAGGGCTTGTAATTGTGGTTTTTCATTAGTGATACCAGGAATGAAGAAGATGTTTGATCGGCTTTGGCTGGTCGAATGCAGTACGCAAAAAGCGCAATTTGCAGAAAACTCCAGGCCCGGATCAGTCGAAAATGCCGACATTATAATGTTCGTTGGCCGCTCGGAACAAGATTAAAGGCCGCAAAGGCCGGATTTACTTGGGTTTGCGGAACATGAAACGCTTGCCGGTCAGCCGAACATCTCGGTGGTGTAGCGATAAGCTTTGATGGTTTCCGACCAATAGTTGGAGGGCAAGCCGGCTTTTTGCTTCAGGTGTTGCAAGAATTGTTTGGGGTCCGGCAAATCGTCCCACACTGAAGGTAAAAAAGTGCCGCGCCGGCCGCCTTCTTGCAAAATCACGCCATCTATACCGGGACGAAGTTGGGCGATCAGAGCCGCTTCAGTATCGAAGCTCATCGCGGTCGCGGGATTAAGGATGGAGATATGCAGTTCGAGGTCTGCCAGCTCGCCGTTTGAAAGGGGCGGAAAGCGAGGATCGCGAAAGGCGGCGGCAAACGCATTTTCGGCTACGTCTTGCGCTAGCGGTCTGACGGCTTCCAGCATGCCGATACATCCGCGCAACTGCCCGCCGCGTTCCAGGGTAATGAAGGTCGCGCGTATTTGGCGCAATGCCTCGGGGTAATCGTCCAGATCGACTGGTAGCTGCCCCCCGGTTTCCAGGCCGTGGACTATGGATTGCCGGGCTAGTGCCAGCAATTGAGTTTTCTCGGTTTCAGTCCACGACATAAGCGCCATAACCCACCACTTGTTGTTTATCGCCGGCGGTATCGCCGGAGTTGCGCAGGTCTATGGTTTTGATCGATAGGCCTTTTTGTTTCAGTAACTTCAATAAGCCGTTGACCGGCACTTTGCCGCAAGCGTCTTCTCCGCAAATTTCTTTGTATTGCAATTGTTCGATCATTTGGCTGGTAGCCTTGTCCAATCGTAGCGCGGTGTCGTAGTCGTGATAGTGGCTGAGGTCCGAACTGACGACTATCAGGGTTTCCTTGCCGCCCCACAGCATGTCCAACACCTGACTGACTTGCTCGGGACTGGCGTCGCCGGCGACGATAGGGATCAGCGTGAATTTTTGCAAAACTTCCTGCAGAAATGGCAGGTGCACTTCCAGGCTGTGCTCCAGGGTATGAGCTTGCTCGATATATTCGACAAATGGCAATTGCAGCAATTCGGCTATCGCGGTTAGGTCGACTTCGACGTCGCCGAGCGGCGTGTTATAGGCGTGCGTTCTACTGACTGCCAGGCCGCGAAACGCTACACGATGTGAAGGGCCTATCAATACCACCCGGGTGATGCTGGCTGCGGCCGGCTTTAAGCGGGCATAGGCGGTGGCGGCAATCGGCCCGGAATAGATGTAGCCGGCATGCGGCACGATCATGGCCTTGGGTACTTGGCCGGTCTGCCTTACGTCGGCTAAATAGCCGATCACGGCGTCATGGAGTTGTTGGGGCTGGGCAGGATAAAACCGTCCTGCAACGGCGGGTTTTCTGTTCATGCGCTGATCCTTTTTTAAAGTTTTAATACGATCAGAGGCCGGGCGTAGCGCGGAGAATTAAAAAATTGAATACCCCGCTCGCCTAGGGTTTATTCTACTGCTAACTCTCGCAGATAACAACCCGATTTTATGCTTGGGGTTCAAGGAGCATTGCCATGACCACACGACTTAACGCAAACACGGTTGCCACCCGCTACTGGCATGTTTTGACGGACGGCAAAGTGCAGTGCGATCTGTGCCCGCGCTTTTGCAAATTGCACGAAGGCCAGCGCGGATTGTGTTTTGTGCGGCAGAATTTGGATGCGCAGATTGTGATGACCAGTTACGGCCGCTCCAGCGGTTTTGCCATCGATCCTATCGAGAAAAAACCGCTAAATCATTTTTTGCCCGGTACGCCGATTTTTTCCTTCGGCACCGCCGGCTGCAATTTGGCCTGCAAGTTTTGCCAGAATTGGGACATCAGCAAGTCGCGGGAAATGGACACCTTGATGAGTCTGGCATCGCCGGAAACCATCGCCAGGGCCGCGCTGGAACACGGATGCGGCAGTGTCGCTTACACCTACAACGACCCGGTGATCTTTCACGAATACGCCATCGACACCGCGCAGGCTTGCCGGGAACTGGGTTTGAAATCGGTGGCGGTGACCGCCGGCTATGTTTGTGCCGAACCGCGCGCCGAGTTTTACCGCTATATGGACGCCGCTAACGTCGATTTAAAAGCCTTTAGCGAGGATTTTTATCGCAAAGTCACAGGCGGCCATTTGCAGCCGGTGCTGGAAACCTTGCAATATTTGAAACACGAAACCCCGGTTTGGTTCGAGCTGACCACATTGCTGATTCCCGGCGCGAACGATTCCCAGGCCGAATTGGAAGCGATGACGCAATGGGTGGTCGAGCATTTGGGGCCGGATGTGCCGATGCATTTCACCGCCTTTCATCCGGATTGGAAAATGCCGGATACGCCGCCCACACCGCGCTCGACTTTGTTATTGGCTCGCAGCATAGCCTTGAAAAACGGCGTGCGTTACGCCTATGTCGGCAATGTCCACGACAAGTCGGCGGAGAGCACTTATTGCCACGGTTGCGGCAAAGTTTTGATCGGTCGCGATTGGTACGAACTGTCGGATTGGAATCTGGATGCCGCCGGCAATTGCCGGTTTTGCGGCAGTGCCTGCGCGGGTTTTTTCAATCCGTTACCGGGCGATTGGGGCGCCAAACGCCAAACGGTGCACTTTTAAAGTGTAAGGTAGATGGTCACGACCAGGCGTCCGGATTGATCCGGCCGATAGCCTGAAATGCGGGTTTGCAGAACAAATAACCTTGAAACAGCGTGACGCCGCAGGCCAACAGAAAATCCCGCTCGGCCTTGGTTTCGATACCTTCGGCCAGTACTTCGATGCTGAGTTCGCGGCAAATTTGCACAACCCCGGCCACTATCGCCTGTTTGGGCTTGCTAAGGTTGATGTCGCGTACCAGATCCATATCCAGCTTAAGCACATCGGGCTGGAATTCGGCGAGTAGGTTCAGGCCGGCATAGCCCGCGCCGAAATCGTCGATCGCGGTCTTGAAGCCGAAGCGGCGATATTCGGTGAATATATTGATCAGATGCGGCCGGTCGGAAACGTCCTCGCCCTCGACCACTTCGAAAATGATGCGGTCCTTGGAAAAATTGTATTTTTGCGCCGCTTCGAAAGTCGAACGGATGCAGGCTTCCGGTTGGTACACCGCATTCGGCATAAAATTAATCGAAACGAACTCTTGTATACCCAGCTTAGCGGCGCCTTCCACGGCTTTAATCCGGCAATTTTGATCGAAGCGATAGCGGTTTTCGTCAGTTACCCTGGATAACACCGATACCGCCGATTCCCCGTTAATCCCGCGTACCAAGGCTTCGTGAGCAAAAATAGTCCGGGCAAAAAAATTGACGATGGGTTGATAGGCAAAGCTAAATTCAAAATCCAACTCGTCCAGGTCCCGGCAATGATGACAACTGGGTAAGTCGGTATTGGCTTGGGCTAGCGGAGAAGGTGGCTCGGATTTTTGCGGCATGGCTGGTTCTCGTAATCGATATCGGGATGTTGGTCATCCTTGCTTAAGCGGGGTGCTTTCTCTGCGATCAGTATTATGAAGTGTAGCGAAGTTCTCGGAATCGACATTTAATTCGCAACGCACCACTGGCGCCGGATAGGGTTTGTTTTTAAACGCAGTTAAGGCGTTCAATGTCAAACCCTAAAATTTAATTATTTGAACCACTATGAATTTTGATTATATATAGAAAACTGCCTATGATAGCCGGGCAGATTTCAGCGGGTGCTTGCGTGCAAGATACCGGGAAATTTTGCGGCTGCTTCTGGTGAACGGAAACAAGGAAATTGCATGAAAAAACCTCGATCGCTCGATCACGACGGCTTGGATGGCATTATCCCGTCCACGAATAATGCACGGCTGAAATCCGGCAATCCGCAAGGCAAATCAGACAAAACCTTAAAAAAGCCGATGCACAGCAAAGTGTCGTGGTTGCTTGGCGTGATCGGTTTACTGGCCTTGGTCGCGGTATTGATACCCGGCGTATTGCAAAAGCCGGAAGCTGTTCCGGAACGGACCGCGGCCCTGAGTCAGCAGGCCGAGCCAACCAATCCGCCGGCCACAAACCATGCGTTAGAACCGCTTGTAGCCACGGACAACGCCGATACCGAGACGCCGAAACCGCCGGCCGACTCGACGCCAACCTTGATTGCCGAGGCTAAACCGGACAACGCGCTTGCGGCGAACCCGGACACGCAGCGGTCGACCGCCGGCGGCGCCAATATACAGGCCCCGGAACCGCTGCCTGAGTTACCCAGCGAACCGACCGCGGCGGGTATTCCCAAATCGCCCGCCAATAACCTTGCAAAGGCTGCTAACGCGGTGCCATTTACCGTGTATTTCAAATTCGATTCCAGCAGATTGACGCCGGAATCGACCAACAGCAACGGCGAGTTGCTGAATGCGGCAAAAAGCTGTGTGAGCCGGATTAAACTGACCGGGCACACCTGTAACTTGGGCGGCGATGCCGGTAACTTGCAGTTGGGATTGGCGCGGGCAAATGCGGTAAAAAAATTATTGATCGCCAACGGCATCGGCGCCACAAGCATCCTCACCGCATCGGAAGGCATGAGAAAACCGGCGGCACCGAACGATACCAGAGAGGGCCAGGCCTTAAACCGTCGGGTCGAACTGCAGTGTGTGGATAATTAACCGAATTTAAGAGGTGGACCTTATGTTACAAAACTCTAAATCAGACTATCAGATCGCCCAGCAGCAAATTCTCGACGGCATTATTTCCGGCGAATTCGATATCGAAAATCGGAAGGATCTGGGGCCCTTGATTCCGATCCGCTTGTTTCAAGCTCTGCGCATGGTGGCTTTGGGATCGAACGTGGAAGACATATTGGGGCAGGGTGCACCCTCGCTGGTTTACCATTCAGGGCAAAGTTTGGGCTTGGCCATGGGCCAGATTGCCGCCGCCAATATCGACAAGGACCTGGAAACCTATGTCGGCAAAATCAAGCTGCTGTGCCGGCAGCTCAGCATCGGCCTAGTGGTGCCGGATAAAGTGGACTTGTCGGCCGGTGTACTGGAATTGCGGGTGGACGAATGCGTTTCCTGCGCCGGTATCCATAACGTCTCCGCGCCGATCTGCCATTTCGAAGCCGGCATGGTCGGCGGCATCGTCAGAACCTTTTTCAATCGCAATGTAAAGGCCACCGAAACCAAGTGCAATGCATTGGGCGACAAAACCTGCTTGATCCGCGTGGATTTACTATAGGTTGATAATCAATAAAAGAATCAGGAGTGCAATATGAGCAGTAATGTCCAATTTCTCGATCCTCGAAAATCTCAGAACAACGAAATCGATTCCATCTTGCGTAATCTGATGAACATCCAGGGAGTGTCGGCGGCGGCCATTGTCGATAGCGACGGCTTTGTCACGCATATTCACCGCGATTTCGAAATCAACACCGACGCCATCGGCGCCTCGGTGCAGGTGGTGTTCGGCGCGGCGGCGAAAGCGGCGCAGCACGTCGGCCATCATTTGACCAATATGGTGATCTGCGAAAACGCCGACGGTTATATTTTATCCACGCCGATAGACGCGGGTTTTATTCTCGCTCTGGTAACGCAACGCGAGGCCCTATTGGGCCGGGTGCGGTTCGAATTGAAAGAAACCATTCCGGTGTTGAAAAAATTGTTCACCAGTTATCTGTCCAACTAAACGCTGCCCAGAGCCAGAACATGCATTGGTTTGAATCGCAGTTGGTGCGGCTGGATACGCTCGCCGACGACTATCTTTCTGCGCGACGGCAACCGGCCGCCGACATCGTCAATGTCAGCGAAATCACCCGGCAAAAGCGTGCGGCATTCATCGACGCGGTGCAGGCCTTGGTGGATAAGGTTGTGAAAATCAAGGGCGTGAGCGCCTGCGCGGCCTACCACGACGGCCTGATCCTGGCCCAATCCGCCGAAGCCTCCAACATGGATGCGTTCGGGGCGATCATTCAGGAAACGATCCGCGCCGCCCAGCACGGCGAAACCTCCTTAGGGCTCGGCGAGATCGAACAGATCGTCATTGTCGGTGCCGTCAACAAGCTGGCGATGCTCAGCGTCGGACCTATCATTTTGTGTATCTCCAGTCCCAAGGGTGTGAATTTGGCTTCGGTTTTGAGTCAGGCTAAATAAACCGAAATAAGAGTAAAGTCCGATTTCGAAGTTGGCTGTATCAACCCTCGTTTGCTCTTGTTTCTATCATTCTGCACAGCTTGCTTACAAGTTTTAAATGGGGCCGTAGAAATGATTAGCAATGCGTCAGAAAGTTGAGGGTTAACTTCTTCGCTAATCTTGGCCATGAGGAATGCATATTATACAATCCTCCAATAACTGGTGGCAGGTGTAGATCAATATTCCGCCATTCAATGGAATAGGATGATCGATAGAAAAGGGTCTATTCCGGCAGACAAAGCCGCCAGGTAGGCATCAGGCGTGTAAACATTTCTATTCCTTCAAGTTCGCGGCGCAAGGTCTTCCAACGTGCCAGATCAAACGAATCCCGGTACAAATACGCAACCCAATCCGCCAATAGCACTGCGGCATAAGTCTCGGCATCGTTATTCTTGTAGATAGCTAATCCGGCGCTGTGCCGGTACCCGGTGATAACGGTAGTCTCATCATAGCCCCAGCGATGGAGTGCAAGCGCAGCCGTGCCGGCATGAAATGTCGTCTCCTCGGGCAGACTCGATTCCGCAGTCGACACCACTGGATCGAGTGCCGCCGGCAGTTCGGAGAAATGCATGTTGGCAAACAAGGCCTGAATGTGCGCGGCAAGTGCCGGTGTGTTCGCCGCATGCCAGAAATTGAAAACGACTGTTTGGCGCGGCCGGGTAACCTCGGTGACACCGTGGTATGAATCGGCGTGTAGCAGAAAGCCAAAGGCTTTGTTGTACTCGGGATTAACCCTACAAACCGCTGCACTCTCCGGCGAAGCGAATAATTCCAGAACTCCGCCATGCTCGGCTTGCCATTGCTGATTGAGTTGCACGACCAGTCGAGCAATCTCGTACCCCACTAGCGGCCGGTCGCTGTGTATACCAATAACTTGTCCGGGCAGCATACGCTGAGCGGTGACCAGAACGCGATTCGTGAGTGGCAATCCGGTAATCTCGCGCATTCTGCCGAGCACTTCCGCTTGAAATGCAGCGGGAATATATTCGGTAACATCTCTAAGAGAACACCGGTAAAACGCCCCATCCCGATGCTGCCACTCACCGTCTTGCAAAAATAAATCCTCGAGTGCGGCACACTGCTCTTCAGAGAATGCCGAATTGACATAAAAAAAGGGGAACGGGTTATCGTGGTGGATGGGCTGCGAGAACAACGGCTAAACTCCTAATTTGAATGATATGTGAAGGTTGTATAGTTGGAGGCAATGGGGGTACAGACTCGAATGGTATGGAAAACGGCAGCTAAATTTGTTACGGTATTGGAAGCCGTTTTCCGTTTTAGCATCAACTGTGGAAAGGTGCGTGTTAATTCCGTGACCAACGTCCGGCTCACTAGGGAGCCGGTTGGGTCGGTAACGGATCGCCGTTTCTTTTTGCGGTAAATTCAATAGGCACATGCGCCGAAAAACCGCCTTCGGTCTGCATCGCGAATTTAATTTCGTCGCCGACAATTTTCCCCTGATAGCGATGGACAGCTTCTTGTATGGCCCCAGAGCCTATATATTCGGGCGTCTTGGTAATAAAACGCAAGGTATCGCCCGAGATCTCGCCTTCCAAAATGCCGTTCACGCTGCCGGTAAACGACGCGCTGCCGTATAGCTGCCGGCCGCTACCGGCGAAATTAAAGCTTTCTTGATAATTGGCGTTGGGCCAGTCGTAGCTTACCTGAGCTTGCCATAGTCCGTTGATCGGTGGCCGCTGTTCCGCGCCGCTAAACAGATCCATCAGGTTGCGGGTGGCATTGGTAAAGCTCGACAAGCCGATTACCAGGGTGCTGACGACTATCAATAAGGAAAGCACCGGGTTGTTTCTGATCCGGGCGTTGATTTTGTCCAGCCGGGTTTTTGAATCGTTCATGGTTTTAATCTCAGCCGAGTTCCGGGTGTAGGTAGGGTAGTTTCCCTGCTGCCGAAGTTTTAAGGCAGCGGCTACAGAATAAGGGTTTTGCCGGAAGTTTTCTAACAAAATAAGTCTGGAGAAACCGCCGTTGCCGTAGTCAATGCGCTCGGCTATCCACTGCCGTGCTGCTCATAAATTTCATGAGTCCGGTCATAATTTTTATGACCGGCGTAATTGTCATGCCGAGTCAATCATCAAGCGTATTTCCATGAGGTCTCGGCATCATAAATTTTATGAAGCCGAACGGCTTTGTCTGCTAAGCAAGATTGGGATTTTGTTTTTAATAATTATTAAAAACAATGGCTTATATCTGTAAGTCGATTGCTGTCGTTCCTGGCATGGGGGTTGCTGTATTAGCTTTAGACGACTTTGATCCCACTGTTGGATAAGCAAAACACCGGAAGCTAAACCACTATGCCCACGCAACCTAACATCCAGATCAGACAAATCCCCAGCGGTTATCCGGGCACCTTGCAGACGGTGGAACAAGTCTGCGAGTTGATCAAAACCGGGGCGAAAGACTTTACGGTACGCCAGTCGGCGATCGACATTTTGCTGCAGCGCGCGGTCAAGCCCAAGGACTATCTGGCCGAAATCAAAGCCTTATTCGAATGGGTACAACAAAACATTCGCTATACCAAGGATACCTTTCGAGTGGAGGTGCTGCATTCGGCTAAGCGCATGTTGCAGCTGCGGGCAGGCGATTGCGACGATATGACCATTCTGCTCGGCTCGATGCTGGAAGCCATCGGTCATCCGGTCAGGTTGGTGTTAAGCGGGGCCAATCCGGCGCGACCGGACCAGTTCAGTCATATTTATCTGGAAGTGCTGTATCGAGATCAATGGCTGGCGCTGGACGCGACGATGCCGCATGCGATGGGTTGGTCGTCACAAGCGCCGGTAAAAAAAATTGTAGCCTTGCCGCGACGTGTGGAGGCAGCGGATAGCGTCACATTACACGGCCTGGATGCAACTCCTGACGTGTCTTCGCTACTACCGGATTTGCTGCGAGCCATCCGCCACGAAGCATTCAAACCGCACGATCCGCGTATTAAGGCATTGTGGCAAATGTTGCGGCATCGGCATTTATTACAAAAAAGCGCATGGTTGCAAGCGATGTTGCGACGGGTTTGGCGGCAAGGTCTGGCAGCCAAACCGCGTCCACGCCTGACTAAACGGCTTGAACGTCTGTTGCATGAGTGGCGGCTGTTGTCACCCAACCATATGCATGCAACGCCAAAACCCGTAATGGCGCCCGCCGCAATGCAAACCTTAAGGCCGGTGGCTTTGAAGGCTGTGGGTTCGGTCAGGCCAGTGAAGATGCAATCGATGCGTGCGGTGGAATTACAACCGCACACACTACGCAGGCCAGGAAAATGACCACGCATCAGCCACCGTTTTCAGCGGGTAGTGGACGGGTGTTCGATGCGGTTAAGGAAGAACAGTTGACGCAAGCCGAAGCTTTATACAACCGTTTCAACAGCTTCGGCGCAACCGGCGTGATGACGGTTAAGCATTGTCGAACCATCCCGCCCGTTGTGGTGGAGCTGGGCGAATTGGTCGGTGTGATCTATCGCTCCGACAGGGGCCAGCAGGGACAAAAGCTGACTTACATCCACCGGATGGACGATCCGCCCAGACTGGTCAGTAACGTCGAAGGCACGCAACTTTACATTGTCGGCGGTAGTTATCGGGTCACGGCGCAAGGTATCGAAGGTTAGGCCAATGGCTGCAACAAACCGCAAACTTCGGAGACTGATATGAGTAGCGACCGGCAATTGGGCTTGGACGAATTGATGATCGTAAATCCCGGCTGCCTGGGAACGCAAAGTTTGTTTCTGGGTGAGGACGGCGTTTTGTATCAGTTGCAGGACTTGCCAGCTACAGAGGATGAGCCTGGGGCAGGGCAATTCTTTCTCGGAGAAGACGGTCAGCTTTACCAAACAGGCAACGCCGAAATCGGTGGCTTAGCCGATGTTGACGAGACCGCGTCGATGGCCGCGAGCCAAACGCTGGGCCGCTATTTCCTCGGCGAAGACGGCCGCTTGTACGAACGAATTAGCTGAATACCGCAGGTAAACCTTTTCAAACCGCCTGATGCGGATTGATTGAATCGATAAAACTACATTAGTTGAGGAGATGGTCATGGCCAAGATGCAAGGCGTGAAAGAAAAACTGCACGCACCGCTGTACGACGCGTTTCACGTATCGGATAAAGATCCGAAAAAGATCTTTAAGGATTTTATGACCGATCCGCGCGTGATTCGATTTTTTGTCGATGTGCAAGGCAAAACCCGCTTGGAAACCAATATGCAGGCGGCCGGGGTGTTACCGAGTTTGAATACCTTCGAAGCCCGCGCGCTGCGGGTTATCGTCTCGAATATGCGCATCGCCGAAAAGAAAAAAATCACACCGAAAGGCGGCGCCGGCGGCAGTGTGGAACTTGAAAGTCTGGCTGTAACTAGCGAAAGCGAAATCCTGGCCGACCTGATCTACAACTCGGTCATTTCCCTGATCGTCGGCGAAAAAACCATGATCGAGATGCCGACTTTCTGGTTTCCGTCCGGGGCCGGTATCAGCCCCGGTTTCCCGACTGTCAGCAATCACGGCGAACCCGATCCCACCGCCACCTTCCGCTTCGCGGAGCCGGTGTTTATCGAGTCGCAGCAAAATTTTCGGGTGGAGTTGGCTTTTCCGCAAGGTTTGCCTGGGTCGGAACTAAGCGTCGATTCGCCGGAAAAACGTCTGGCTAACGTGATCGGACCGTTACGCATATGGGTGGTGCTGGACGGTTATCTGACCCGCGACGTGCAGTAAGTCCCGCAGCCGACAGGAGAAATATCATGCAATATTTAAGCGAAAGCGATGTCACGCAGATGATGGGCATCGGTTATCTGGGCGAAGTGCGTCAGGGACCGGACGGCCAGTTGTATCAATTCGTGCAGGGAGTCGACGGTCTCGGCAATCCGGTAGGCGGGTTCTGGAGCCGAGTCAAGCACGGCCTGAAACGAGCGTTGCCGATCGCCCGTCATTTTGCGCCTTTTATTCCGGGCGGCTCCGCAGTGCTTACCGCAGCCACGCCGTTTCTTCGGCAAGCCGGCATTCAAGGCCAGGACGGCATCGGCGAGTTATATGCAGCGCCGGACGGCAATGTCTATCAAGTCCAAGGGCTTGGCGAACCGGAACAATTCTACGGTATCGACGAAGACAGTCTGGATCAAATCATGGGTCTGGGTTATGTCGGCGAAATCCGCCAAGGCCCCGACGGTAATTTGTATCAGTACCTGCAAGGTGTAGATGGACTGGGTAATGTCGGCGGATTTTGGAGCAAATTGCGCAAATTGGGTAAAAGAGCCTTGCAGTTTCAGCCGGCCCGTTTGGCTCTGAAAGCTGTCAGCCCTTATTTACAGCAAGCCATACCTATGGTCAGACAAGTGGCGTCGGCGATACCGGGCGGCACGGAAGCGCTGACGGCGGCCGCACCGCTGATGAAACAGGCTGGGTTGTCCGGCTGTAATTGCCAACAGCACAAGCCTTATGATGTTGCGCAAGCGATGTCTGGGTTTGCCGAGGATGAGTTACAAGGTCTGGCCGCGGACGACGAGTTGCAAGGCTATGCCGACGGCGGCGATTTGTACGGACCCGACGACGAACTGATGCAAGGTTTGGACGCGGACGACGAATTTGCCGGTTATGACGGCGAGGACGAACTGCAAGGTTTTGCCGACGACCAGGATATGCAAGGCGTGGAAGGCTATGTCAAACAAGACGGCGTGAACGGCCTGGAACGTTACGAACCGGAACAGCCGCTGCAAACCCGTTGGCATGTGCCGTCCAGTCCTCCCGACGTCTGGAAGCCGCTATGGTAATGCAAATCTTGACATTCATTATGCTACTGCCGAGTGCCGGTTTTCGCGGCCACAATGATGACGGCAGGCAAAACCATGGGAGATCACGATCATGAGAGCAGGACTTCAGTTAGGTCAGGAGCCGGGCTACCAGCGGCCCATAGCGGAGGGCAGCCCTGCCTCCGCTGTCGCGCCGACCACCAAGGAAATTCCCTACGATTACGTGGCCAAATTCCAGCTGCAAGGCAATTTCGGCAATCGGCTACAGGATGTGATTAATATCAGTACCGAGGGCGTGTTCGTCGCGGTGTCAATCGGCTACAGCTTTATCCCCGCCAAGCTGGATATTCAAGCGTCGGCGCCGATTCCGCTGGTGGCCGAAGGTCTGAATGGCTTGATTGCACAGTTGACAGAAGCGGATCAGCGGCTACTGAGCCAAGCGCTATTTGTTAAAGCTTGCGGTATCGACTTTAAATACAGCATCGTCGACAGCGGTAGCGGTAGGGAGCTGCAAAATCAACCGATACACAATATTGCCGGCCTGGGCGAAGCCAGTGGCGAACGGCCGTTTCGGCCGCTGGCAAAACCGATGATGTTTATGCCGCGCTCGACGATACGTATCGAAATTCAAGAAGTGTCGGTAGGCTCAATATACAAGGGTGCCGAGCTATATCTGGTGCTGCACGGGTACAAAATTCTAGGCTACGGCACCGCGCCATGAACATCTGCCAAATCTGCGGCGTGCCGCAGGATGCCGGTTTTTTCGACGAGTCTTCGATTCACGATGCTCCGGCATTCGGCGAAGAAGTGATTTTGGCCAGCTATCGCTTGCACCGCAATTACTGCGGGCTGCTGATGTACTTTGCGCAATTCACCGATGTTTATGCCGCGAACCCGGTAGAGGTGCAAACGCCAGGTTACCAATGGCAGATTCGTTGCGACGGCCAGCCGCGCGATCCTTATCTGACTTTTTCCCACATCATCAATCCGTGGGGCTTGTCCGGGTTTCCGGTGGCGTTGCGTCTGGAAGAAGGCTGTCTGTTGGAGTTTGCGATTCGCAATGTCAACGACCGGCAGCAGATCTTGAAAAAGGTAGGTGGCCGCCTGCTAGGGCGTATTTGGTACAACACGGCCTATGGCGGCTGAATTAACTGAGCGTAAATCAATTTCAAGCCGATAGCCACGCGACCAGCATAGGAGAAATGCCATGTATCTATTTGCAAACCAAGTCACCGGCCCGCGTTTCGCCGGAAAATCCGAGGCGGACGGCATCGGCGGATTTGAAAGGTACGCCAACACGCTGGCCGGTTTCGGCCAACCCGCTCCAGCCTCGGCGGCGGTGCAACCAGTGTTTCGGTTCGATTGTGCGGCGGGCACGAATTGCGGTATCGGCACCGAAGCGCAATGCCGGGCGGTGCTGCGTCAGGCCATCCGCGAGGCGATAAAACTGGCCGATAACGCCGCCGGCAAACTCGAGGCGCGCGACCCAGGCGTCGTCAAATTTTTTAGGTTTTTCTTCAACCATCCGCCTAATCAGCCGATTCCCTGGGCCGGCGGCGAGGAGTCGGCCACCAGTGTGGCGAAGCGCTTCCGGGCGGTGGCCAAGGCTTTGCAGAAGGGCGGGCGCAATACCACTTTTCATTGCTTGCCGACCACGGCGGGCTGTGCCGATAACGATTTGACTTGTTGTTCGACCACCGCCAATGCCTGGGTCAATCCTGCCGGGGAAGCGAACACCTTAAATCTATGCGCCGGCTTTTGGACGCCGCCGGCCGGATTGCGCGGATTGCCGGCGCCATATTACCGGGCGGGTGTAATCATTCACGAAATGCTGCATTTGCTGTATCGCGATTTCTTGTTACATGGTGTCAGACGCGCGAATGCTCATTGTTACGAGGCGTTCGCGTTGCGCGTCGCCGGTTTTGGCGTCGATCCCATCGATATTTGCATGTGCCGGGGGACGGCGCCTTGTCCGCCTTAAATCGTTCGGTAGCGCTGTTACGAGTTTGCTAACGGAAAGGAGTGCTAGATATGTATATTCAGGCAGATGAAGGTTTGGGGCAAGCGGCTCCGGCCGCATGCAATCCGGACCCCGGCGAGGTGGCCTTATCGCATACTGCGGCCGGTGTTCTGGGTAAAGACGTTGAAATTACCGATAAAGGCGTGCTGGTCGCGGATTTTGGTATCGATAGACGCAGCGTCAAAGGGGCGGCGAAAATCGAGCTTGCTCCGCTGTTACGCCGCTTCGAGACCGATCCCGCCATCGCCGAAATCAGGATACACGGTTTTACCGATTGTATCGGTCCGGGTAACGCCGCTTATCACACTTGGCTGCGCCGCGAGCGGGCGCGGCGGATTCGGGATTTGTTGGGGCCGGTGGCCAGAAGCAAGCTCAAATTCTTCGGGCCGGCCCCGGTCGATACCTATATCGGATCCAATACCGACCGGGTAGGGCGTGCCCGCAATCGCTCGGTGCTGATAGAGTTTCAAAGCAAAATCGATTTTCCGCCGGAAGCGGTCACAGTCAAACCGTGTCACGAACAGCTGATGCGCCGGGCGCTAGTGCAGATTGGTAATAATCGAAATCTGGATGCAAAAATCGGCTCGCGATTGTGGGCGGCGTTGAGCAACGCCTTGGCCGGTGGGGATGACTCGTTCATTCGGCCGGGCTCAACTTCTGTGATGTTCGCGTTCCACTGGTCGGGGATTGCGGAGTATTTTCGCGAGCTATGTGGGCAGGCAGGCGGTCCGGCTGGGTTGTCGGCGGCAGGATTGAACCGGAAATTGCTGGAGCTGGATCAGGATATCGTCAATGGTTTGGAGGCATTTGCTCGGGCCAGGCGGCAATTTTCCAGCATCTTGAATAAGAAAGCCGCTTTGGAAGCCAATTTCGGTCAACGCCTAAGCGAGCTTTTAAAAAACAAAGCCAAAACCGTTTACGCCGAGTATTAACTTATGTATCTGCATTTGGGACGAGCCGAACCGGCTCCGCGCGCCAGCGGCGAAACGGCTGGCCCGATTATGCCGCTGGCGCTGACGCGCGTGTTGGATACTTCGTCCGCGCCGTTCCGCTGCATCTGCCGGATTCATGTGAGTACCGCCAATCGCGGCCATTCCTTCGGCTCCGGCGTGCTGGTGAGCCGCTATCATGTGTTGACTTGCGCGCATGTGCTTTATCCGCGGAACGATCCGCATGCTATGCGGGAAGTCGTAGTGCTGCCGGGGCAAAACGGTGCCAACGACAAGCGGCCGCCCATTCGCGCCGATGCCTGGTCGGTAAATCCGCGTTGGCGCTGGAACGATTGCCAGACGGCCAATGCGGACTTGGCCATTATCCGCTTGGCGCGGCCGGCGGAGGCTGGATTTTGGCCGCTGCTGCCGTTCGAGCCGGCGTCGATCGCCACAACTGCTGCCCATCTGGCCGGTTATCCGGTACGCCCTACCGATAACAAGGCTCAAGCCATGTATCGCAGTAGGGGGCGCATTATCGGCAGGATCAGGATAGACGGCTGCACCGAGCCTGGGCCACGAACCAAGGGCATACTCTCACGTACCTTGTTTCCGGATATCGACGATACGGCGGCGCTGATCGCTCACGGACTGGACAGTGCGCCATCAATGAGCGGCGGCCCGATCTGGCAATTCCGGGATGGCAAACCCATGCTGCTGGCCTTACATGCCGGCGATATCGATAACGGCGCCCGCAAGAAGGCCATACTGTTGAATTCCGCCGTGCGCACACTGATAGCCGACGGGATTAGAACGCTGCCGCCGCACGCCTAAACCGGACGCAGAATAATAATGGCTCGCGCAGATAGATCTTCTGTCTGCGCGATACGCGGCTGGAGGCAAAAGATGGCAAACAGATTCGAAAAATCGGCCGCTATCCTGATTTTCGATCGGCAGAAGCCGTTTCGCGAGGGACTTAGAAATTATCTGTTGGCGTCGGGGTACACGCATATCCGCACGGCCGTTTCCATTCAGTCGGTATTGAAAGAATTACGTCAGATGCATTTTGCACTGATTCTACTCAGCGTTTCCGCGCCGAATTTTTCGGTGCAACGTTTGCTCAAAGTCGCGCGCTTACGGCAACCGGGCGCGGAAATTTTTCTATTGGTAGCCGCCGGAGACCTGGCTTACGTAAGAGAGCTGCCGGCACCGGTATTGCTGAAGGAGTATGTGTATGCGAATCTCTTGGAATTGAACCGGAGCGATACGCCTTAATTATCCTTGCAAGACGTATGCAACCATCGGTGCGTTCCCTGTCCCACTTTCTTGTCTCGCTATCACGAGTATGGAAATTGTTTTGCTGTAGCGCGATTCAGCAAACGCTAGGCGATATTCCGATTGCCGGCTACGTCGGCTGCAAGACAGTGAAAAAATACCCGGGTTCTTCGTGCGAAGCTTCACTTGCAGCGGCCTGCCGCTCTCTGTTGAAATGAGATCTAGCCGGTCCCGGTCAGCAAGAAAAGGAAGGTTCATGTACTAGCTATCCTTGGCTGCCTCGATCACGGCGAAGCGCTGCCGTATCCATAGCATCTGATTTCCATCCGGCAGAAGCAGAGGGGCGTCTACCGCCCCACACAAAAACGATACCGGGAGGCAAGCGTGAATAGTGCATCCGATCTTTACCAGGCGTTTTTCCATGCAATCGGCGAGTCGGTTTTTATTGTCGATATAGAGAGCGAACGTATTCTCGATGCCAACCCGCAGGCGGCGCGGTTGACAGGCTTGCCGGCAGAGGCATTGCAAAACCTTAGCTATAAAGCGCTGTTTCAATTTCCCGGTACCGCGGAGACGTGTTGTGGGAGTCGGTTGGCCTGCGAGTTGTGTTTCATCGCTAAAGTCGGCGGCGCGGTAGGTACCGCTTTCGATGCGTTTTGTATCGATTGTCAGGCCGGAAAGTATCTGGTGTTGATCGCCAGGGCTAGCGATGATGGCACGGTGAGCGCCTATTCCTACCTCGGCACCGGCGATCAAGTCTGGGCGGAGCTGAAAGATTTTCCAAACATCATCGGCCAGAGCGAAAAAATCCGCGATGTCTGCCGCTTGATCGGTTCGGTGGCTAAAACCGATGCCACCGTGTTGATTCAAGGTGAAAGCGGTACCGGCAAGGAGGTGGTGGCCAATGCCATTCATGTGCACAGTCTGCGCGCCAATCATCCGTTCGTGAAAGTCAATTGCGCCGCGTTATCCGAAACCCTGTTGGAGAGCGAACTGTTCGGCCACGTAAAGGGCGCGTTTACCGGGGCGATACGCGACCGCCGCGGCCGTTTCCAGCAGGCCAACGGCGGCACAATTCTGTTGGACGAAATCGGCTGTATGTCCCTGGCCGGTCAAGCTAAGCTGCTCAGGGTGTTGCAAGAACATGAGTTCGAGCCGGTAGGTAGTTCGGTTACTTTACCTGTCAACGTCAGGGTGCTGGCTTCCACCAATGTCGATCTGGCGGCGGCGGTAAAACAGGGAAAATTTCGCGAGGATTTATATTATCGGCTGAATGTGTTTTCGATACCGTTACCGCCGTTACGGGAGCGTAAGCAGGATATTCAGTTATTGGCTCAACATTTTCTTTATCGAAACAATGTCAATCTGGGTAAATCGATAGACGCCATTGCCCCCGCTACATACACCTTACTGATGCAGCACGATTGGCCGGGCAATATTCGCGAACTGGAAAATGTGATCGAGCATGCCGCAATTGTCGAACAGAATCATATTATCGCCCCCGGTAGTCTGCCGATTAATTTGGCGGGACTGAAATCTGCCGGCGCCGATAACGATAAGGAATACGCGGCGTTTAACGGTTTGAGGGAAAAGCTGAATGCGCTGGAAAAGCAAATTATTTTCGAGACCTTGCAAAAAACCAACGGCGTCAAGAAAGACACGGCAAGTTTGTTGGGTATCGATCCGCGAAACTTGCCTTATCTATTGCGCAAGCATCGATTCGGTCACTGATAACTACGAGATCACTTGCCGAATAGCTCTATTTTTGCCGGCCGTATAAATCGAAAAATGTCCGGATTCCTGACCACAATGAGTGGCCGGAGCAGTGTTCGAATTTATAACCGCGAGCGGCATCATTCGATAATTGTTTAAAGTAACTGTGGGAAAACCAAGGTGCCTCAGGATTATCGGGACCGAATTCGCCATTACCAAACTTAAGCAACCGGAATTGAGTAAGCTTTTGCCCTGAACTCAAGTGCCGTTTTTATATCATGGCGTAACGGCTTAGCCTTTCTCTAGTAGGTGGTATTGCTGGCATTCAGGCTGTTTTGGATCAACACACTGGCGGCCTGTTTCGCTTGTTCGGCCGCGCCGGAATGACGCTTCATTTGCTCCGATACGATCGCCCCCTCTACCAACAAACTCAATTGTAGGGCTAGGTTTTCAGGCGATGCGATGCCGCATTCGCCGGCCAAAGTGCCGATGTAGACACGGAATTGATCGTAAAACTCTGCAGACACCTGGTGTACCGGATTACCCTCGAGCGGAAACTCCGCCGCCGCGTTGATGAACGCACAGCCACGGAACTCCGGAATCGCCAGCCATTCGCCTATCACGTCGAAAACCGCCAGCAATTTGTCTTGGGGATGCTCGGCCCTGCCGTCGATCTGCGCGACGAACCAAGCCCGAAAATCCGCGTCGCGCTTGCGTAGAAAGGCAATTACTAAATCGTCCTTGGATGGAAAGTGCTTATACAGTGACATCTTGTTGGAGCCGGCCAGGGCGGCTATCGCATCCACCCCCGTAGCCTTGATGCCTTGACGGTAAAATAGCTCTGACGCGGCTTGCAGGATACGGTCTCGCGGTTTAATTTCCATTCTGATCTTAAAGACAAGAAACAATTTGACACTATACTGAACGGTAAGTAATAGTACAACTTACTGACTGGTAAGTTTGGATTTTCGATAGTAAATTTTTAATTGAACAATCAACAAGAGGTGTTATGGAAGTTTTATTAGTAGGTGCCGTCGCCTGTATGGCCGCATTAATCCTGTCGGCATGGCTGATGACCTTTGCCCGTTGGTTCCCTATCGACGGCATCGACGGTAAGTTTTTGGTCGATTACAAAACCATGATTAGAGCGCATGTCGATTACGCGCTGATGGCGTTATTTAATTTAGGCTTCTACGGCGTGGGTATCGAATTGCCGGTTTTGGCTTGCTGGTGTGTGGCCATAGGCGGATTTGCTAACCCCACCATTTTCACTATCGCGGCGTTCGATCCCGATTTTTGGAATAAAACCAAATGGAAGGTTTTTTCGGCGGCCAGTTTCGTGATAACGACAATCGGCTTTGGCGGCGTGGGGATTGCTCTATTGCGGCATGCCTTGTAATCACTAAGTAGTAAGCGGAGTATTTATACTTGATCCGGTACCCGGAAAGCTTGGCTTCCCGGACAACAAGATTAATCTAGGCTTGGTATTGCTGACTTTCGGATGGCGTTTTGCAATACGACGGAATCCAGCTGCGTTCGATCATATAATCCGGCAATTGGTTAAAGTCGAAAGCCAGACCGTCCCGTATCATTTGCTTGACATCCATTATTTCGGCAACTTCCGGTATATCTTTGAAGAAATTGGTATAGAGCGGTTTGACTAAAGATTGAGCCACTCTAATTCCCAACGGGCCGATAAAGTTGCGCCGCTGTCCTACGTGGGCAATCTCGTCAATGGTAATTTCGTCGAGTAAGGCTTTTAGCCGGTCTCGCACTTCCGGTTCATCGACCAATATCTCATCGAATAAGCGATACAAATGACAGTAAAACGTAACGCCCATTAACTCGGTAACGAAGGCCGGCGTATCTATGATAAAACCGGGAAGTTTTGGAAACTGTTCGTACACTTTTTCTTTGAACGGCGACAGCGGCACCCATTTTACCTGCTCCAGGCCGCAGGTTTTCAACATCTCGTCGAACAAACGCACATGGCAAAACTCTTCAGCCAAATGCACGCGGGAAATCTTGTCTTCTAACGCAACGCAATGCGCCATGTCGGGTGTGACATCCCAAGCGGCTTTAATGCCGACCCATTCGTGGCGGGCAAATTTATAAATAGCGCATAGCAGCAATATCAATGGTTCCAGTGTTTTGGGATCATCGACCAGCTCGACATAATTTCGATAAAAACTATCCGGATTGGCAATAGGCGTTTTTAATCTGACGGGATGCTGTTGAAATTTTTTCAAGGTGGTCCGCTTTTTGGACAAGTCCTGTTCCTCTTCCAGTAATTCTCCGCTGTGACCTTGGGTAAACCGCCAATAGTCTTCGAAATTTTCACAGCGTTGTTGGTCGGTGGCATCCGTAAACACGGAACGATATTTGGTTTTAGTCATGGAGAATAGTCTGTTTAAAGAATCGATATCGATGCCATGTTGACTCGGCATCAAGCGAATTATTTTCTATTCCTTCATGTGCGTCTGTTCGCTAGCGTACACAAATTCGCGCGACTTTTATCGGATAGGGCTTAAAGGGTATCAGGAGATCAGTATCCCGGGCAATGGGTATATTCCTGATATCCGTCGGCGTGACCGGTTGATTAGTTAGGGTTCTCGGTTTGAAAGGCAGTACCGCCGACGATGTCGGTGCCGATTTTCAACCAGGCCGGGTCCAGGTTTTCGTCACGTATCCAGGATTGCAAGTCAGGGCTAAATCGGCCGCTGCTGCCGACAATCGGTTTGGCGGCCGACAACCAAAGGAAATTGCTGTTTTTTAATTTCACCTGCGGAATGAAAAAGTAATGGTCGGCCGCGAGCGAAATCGCGTTCCTAGAATCCACATCGAATTTTGCTTTCTGCCCGGAAAGCGCGCCTTCGCCGCCGGTGGTCTGATCTGGAATCGGGTCTATGCCGTTCAGTACCGAATTTGCGGCCGTGGCGTTAGCGCTTAGCAAGGTGACGCTGTAGCTCAGTGAGTTGTTGGCCGATTCGCGGGTTTCAAAGACGATGTCGGAAGGCGAGTTGACGCGGTTAGGAACGCGGCCGGACGGCGGATTGACCGATCCTTACCGAATACCCGGTAGATCTCTACATTGACGTTGGCGACGTCGCTCAATGTGGCGCCGGCCAATAAGCCGGTGAAGGTGGCGTGATTTAACTGGGTATGTTGGGTTAGCACGAAATCGTCCGCCGATTCTATTTCAATCTTATCTGTGCTGCCGAGGCGCGAGCCGGTGGCAATTTTGAAATCCGGATCTCCGGTACTGAGTGAGAAGGCGTTGGCATGGGAGTTGGCGGCGAACAGGGTCGAAATAGCCAGGATGGGGATAAGCTTAGTTTGCATGGAAATACTCCTAAAATGATTTAAGTGCTGAGAACTCGTCTCGGGTAAAGAAGCTGCTGACAACTTCTGTTTCTAGTAACGCTAGTACCGTGCCAAAAAGAAGGTGCCGAGTTTGCGTAATGTCGCGGTCACCGCGCCTTATTTTCACGATGGCCGCGCCGTCAACCTGGAAACTGCAGTGGAGACGATGGCCGAGCATCAATTGGGCAAGCGACTGGCGGTGAGACAGCGCGATGCTATCGTTAAGTTTTTAAACACCTTGACCGGTGAGTATGCCGGCAAGGCTTTGACCATCAACAAAGCAGCCCATCTATGATCGCAATTTCCTGGCAGCCCAGGCTGATCATCGTCGGTTTGTTGCTGGCCTTAACCTATTTATGGATACAAAGCGCCAGTCCGGAACTGGAGCGGCGTAACCGCCTGCAAAGCACGCTGCGCATCATCGAATTACGCGATGCGGAATTGATGCGCGATATTTTGCTGGCGAGGGCTGGCCTGCTCGCTAACTACGATGCTCTAACCAAAGCCGGGCAGAAGCTGTTGCTTTTATCGAAGAGTTTGCAAACCGACTTGCAACCGGCAAACGCCGAATATGATTTTTTCTTTCTGTATATCATCGGCGATAGGTGGTTATGACTGATGACCATTCTATTGCTGCCATTGAATCAGAATGAACGATAGACCGCAACGGGTGTGCGCCGTGCAAAGGCGGCGCTTGACCTGTGGGTGAGAGACCCACCCGGCTAAGTCGCTCCGACCGGAAGCAATCGGAGCAGTCATGGAGGTAACGAAGTGGCTGGAGCCTTCGATGTAAAGAGATCGCGTTAGGCGATTCAGCGAGTGTGCAGGCCGTAACGCGAGTGAACACTGAGCAAGCCTCGAAAAGGTCGATGCGCAGGCCGACCCGACAGCCCTTTCGGGGAAGGTTGATACGGCTGGGGAAAATGAGCGAAGAACATCTCCAGTCGCTGCGCCGGGGTAGTGGTGACAGCATGTACACAAGGTAAGCGCACGCAACACGGGAAGCCCTACAGCGTGGTCAGCGATGACCAACCGGACGCCCGCGATGGACAGGCCGGGCGCCGTGGGGTGGCGGAGAGGTTCGTAGTGCCGGGGAAGCCGGGCAATGCCGGTGGAGGGAAGGGGCCTTAGTTCAAGATCAACGCACTAAGTAGGCAAGGACCGGAGATTGGGCAACCTATCAACTCCCCTAAAAGTTCAGAAACTGCAGATGGCGTTACACGCAAAAGCGAAGGCTGAAGCCGGCTATCGTTTCTACGCGCTGTACGACAAGATATACCGGGAAGACATCTTGGCGCATGCCTATGCCTGCTGCCGTGCCAACAAGGGCGCGGCGGGCGTGGACCATCAGGACTTTGCCGATGTTGAAGCGAATGGACGGGAAAGGTGGCTGGGTGAACTGGCGCTTGCGCTCAGAGAAGCGAGTTACCGACCGAATCCTATCAGACGAATCTATATCCCCAAACCCAATGACAAGCTAAGGCCGCTGGGGCATGTCGACCTTACGGGATCGGGTCTGCATGACAGCAGCGATGCTGATATTGGAACCGATCTTCGAAGCCGATTTACTCGATGAGCAATATGCCTACCGAGCGGGCCGTAATGCCCAACAGGCGGTTGGCGAAATCAATCGCCATATGTTCAAAGGTCATCTTGACGTCGTGGATGCTGATCTCGCCGATTACTTCGGAAGTATTCCGCATGCTGAGCTATTGAAATCGGTGGCTCGCCGTGTCGTAGATCGGCGTGTGTGTTACATCTCATCACGATGTGGCTGGAATGTGCCGTGGAGGAAACCGACAGACAAGGACGGCAGACACGCACCACCGAAGCCAAATATAACCGACGAGGCATTCCGCAAGGTTCGCCTATCTCGCCCCTACTGTCGAATTTATACATGAGACGTTTTGTGTTGGCATGGAAGTCTCTTGGGCTGGAGTGGCGGCTCGGCAGCCGCATCGTTACCAATGCTGACGATCTGGTGATCTTATGCCGATGCGGTAAGGCCGAAGAAGCCTTGCAATGGATGCGTAAGATCATGGAGCAGCTAAAGCTCATGGTGAATGAGGAGAAAACACAAGTGTGCAAGGTGCCGGAAGGCGAATTTGACTTTCTGGGTTACACCTTCGGTCTGATGTATAGGCCGCAAAGCGGTAAACCCTATCTGAGCTACCGACCATCGAAGAAAAGTATTCGGCGCATGGTCGAGAAAATACATGTCCTGACGGCATATGCAATGTCATGGCATGAAACCAGGATGCTGATATACAAGTTGAATCGCATGCTGCGCGGATGGGCGAACTACTTTAATGTAGGCACCGTCAATCGCGCCTATCGGGCGCTCGACAACTATACAGCGGCGCGGTTGCGTCGGTGGTTGCGCCACAAATACAAAGTCAGGGGGTCATTCGGGCGGAGGTTATCCACCTTCATATCTTTACGAGACACTTGGTCTTGTGCGCCTGACCCGGTTGGGATGCGACGTGCCGTGGGTGAAAACGTGATGTCTTGTCCGAGAGCCGGATGCGGGAGATCCGCCAGTCCGGTTCGATGAGCTGGGTGTGGAAACGGGGTTACGGTAAGGCTATTAGGGCACCGTCAAACAAAAGAGGCGGCAACAGACAAGCCAAACCTAATGCTACCGCGCCACATCTCGACTCTACCGATAGCGTCAAAAACAGAAATAACTCCGGTCAACCCACCGTTTAGTTATTTCATGGTTTTTAAGTTTTCATACCTGCTATCGTGAGTGTAACTTGCAGGGATTTTGAGTTTTGAAGCTTGGCACTGGCTTATCCGGCCGATGACTGCCGATGTCCGGGAAGTTTCGTCGGCAAATAGTTGATCAAACGGCGATAACGTCCCTGTTATCGCTGATTCCACTGCTTTAAACCTCGGCGCTGCTCAGCCAAAGATCGTGCTTGTTGCACAGGCTTAATGCGTAAACCGTGCCGCTGTATCCCGCCAGACTAAATTCGGAAATGGCTACCGGGTCTTTGCTGGGGTCGAACAGACGCTCGTTCAGGAATTTGTAGTCTTTATCCAGCAGTACATGTTTGACGATGTAATGCTCGTAGCCTTTCATTTCGTGCGGCGTAGTGATTTTGACCGTGGTTTTACCGTCTGCCTTGCCGGCTTCGATCACCGGCAAATGCGTAGCGGCCTTGCCGGCCCAACGGCCTTGAGAGTCCTTGGTATAAAACACGTCGCCCGGCGGGGTCGGCTGTTTGCCGGGTTCGGCGCCGGCCAGGGCCGGAGTAATCAAACCAACGGCGGCGGCGCCGGCGGCGGATAAGCGAATAAAGTCTCTACGTTCCATGATGATTCCTGATTGAAAGTTAGTGATTTAATAATATTCAGCGAAGGTTACTGAAATACCTTATCGGTATTTAGTCCTAAGCTTGAGCCGGTTGGGGTCTTGCTGTCATCGCTTACTATCTCAGTTTGGCGGTGGTGTCCGCTGCGGTCCAACGGCTGAACGGCCGCAGCGGTCTGACTTTATCACGATTTGCCGGCCGGTTTCTGACTCGGCTTAGGCTGTGTTTCTGTAACGGTGACGGTTTCGCCTTCCACCAGTAGATCGGATGGGCTGGCGACCAGTATGTCGCTGGCGGTAATCCCTTCCAATATTTCCAACTCCTTGCCAAAGTCGCGGCCTAATTTCACCGGGCGAAAGGCAATGCGGTGTTCCGCATCGACGACGACGATATGCGGGCCGGCCTGGTCGATCACCAACACATTAGCGGGCACCACCAAAGGGTTGGATTTGCCGGCGACATTAATCGAAATTTCCACGTAGGAACCGGGTAGTAATTTACCGTCTTTATTCGGCAGGGTTATATCCACTTGCCGGGAACGGTTGACTGGATCCAACGCACCGGCTACATGATCGATATGCGCACTCACCGGTTTGGCTTGCGAATCCTGCACCCGAACCGAAACTTCCTGGCCGGCCTTGATGTCGTCGGCGTAGACTTGCGGCACCCAGACCGTCAACCGCAGCGGGTCGGTTTGGGTCAACGCAAACAATTCCTGATTGCCGGCGACGATCAGACTGCCGACATCGACCGCTCGACGGGTAATTACTCCGGAAAACGGCGCGACGATACGCCGATAGCCTTCGATATTTTCCAGACGTTTGACATTGGCTTGCGCCGCTGCGAAATCGGCTTCGGCTTGCAGAAAAGCGCTGCGCTTTTCGTCGAACTCTTGCTGCGTGCCGCTATCGGTGCCGTTTAATTGCGTCCAGCGTTGCAAAGTAGTGCGGGTCAGTTCCAGGCGGGCTTTCACTTGCGCCAGCGCGGCGCGCGCTTGCGCTAGTTCCTGTTCCAACTCGGGTACGTCAATAACCGCCAACAAATCGCCCTTCTTAACCTGATCGCCTATGGTCTTGTGCCAGACGCTTAAATAGCCGTTGCTGCGGGCAAAGATTTGAGTCTCGGTATTGCCGCGTAAACTGGCCGGCAACACCAGTTTACGGGTCGACTCGCCAGGGCGGGAGTGCGACGCAATCACGCTTCGCTGCAAGCTGGCCGCCGTCTGAGTTTGTAAGGTTTCCGTTTGCTGTAGATTCTGCGCCAAGCGCCAGGTTCCGGCCAGCAGTAATAACAACAACAATCCTAATCCGAGCCGCTTGACTACCAGCAGGGTACGGTGCGGATTGTCGACGGACGGCAATGCAAAGGTAGATGAGGGGATACTGTTCATAAAAGTTTTATGGAGTGACGAAGAGGGTACGATTCGACTGCCGGCGGACCAGCCAGCGGTGAGTGCCGGCAAACACCAGCGGTACGAACAATAAAGTGGACACCGTGGCGAAGGTCAGGCCGCCGATCACCGCGCGGCCCAGCGGCGCGTTTTGTTCGGCGCCTTCGCCCCAGCCGATAGCCATCGGCAACATGCCGACGATCATCGCAAAGGCGGTCATAAGCACCGGTCTGAGCCGGGTTGCCGCCGCTTCCAGCGCTGCCGTCACCGGCGGCACGCCGGCCGCCAGCCGGGTACGGGCAAAAGACACCAGCAAGATGCTGTTGGCGGTGACCACGCCCATGGCCATGATGCTGCCGGTTAAGGCCGGGATGCTCAAGGTGGTGCCGGTCAAAAACAAGGTCCAGGCGATGCCCGCCAACGCAGCGGGCAGGGCGCTGACGATAATCATCGGGTCCAGCCAGGATTGAAAGTTCACCACCAGCAGCAGGTACAGCAACACAATCGCGACGGCCAAACCAGCACCAAGACCGGTGAACGAACTATTCAGGGTTTGGATCTGGCCGCGCACATTCAGCTCGACGCCGCGCGGCAGATGCTCGCGCGCCTCGGCAACCAAGGTTTCGATCTCCTGACTGACCGATCCCAGGTCGCGGCCTTCCACGCCGGCGTATACATCGAACACATTGTTGGCGTTGTAATGTGTCACTGCGGCCGGCATCACCGTGCGCTTTAATTTGACCAGATTGCCCAGTAGTTGCGGCTGGCCGTTGCCGCCGCCGACCGGGGTGCGCATCAAGGCATCCAGGTTATCGAAATCCAGCGGATTGCCCATCACGCCGATATTCACCGAATTGCCGTTGGCCGGATTCAACCAGAACGACGGCGCGGTTTGCATGCTGCCGCTTAGGGTCAACAGCAGATTTTGCGCCAGATCACGGGCTGACAAACCTAGTTGTTGCAATTGCTGGCGATTCATTTCCAGGTCCAGCGCCGGCCGGTTCATACGTTGATAAATATGCGCATCGACGATGCCGGGGATTTGCCGTAAACGATTTTCCAGCGCGATAACCTGCGGCATGACTTCTTCCGGTTTACCGCCGATGAACTGGATGTCGATAGGTGCGGGTACGCCGAAGTTCAAGGTCTGGCTGACCTGATCGGCGGGTTGGAAGAAAAACTCCAGACCGGGGAAGCGGTTGGGTAATTCGGCGCGCAGGCGTTTGATATAGTCGGCGCTGGGGGCATGGTCGCCGGGGCGCAGCGAGATCATGATTTCGGTGTCGGCGGTTTCCACGGTGCCGGAGTTACCGAACAAAGTGTTACGCGTGCTGTACGGGCCGCCGATGATGTCCAGCAAATCGCTGATTTCCTCGGTCGGGATGAGTTCGCGAATAACCTTTTCCACAGCGTCGATTTGTTGCGGCATTTCCTCGATACGGGTGCCGGACGGAGCGCGAATGTGTAAACGAATTTGCCCGGCATCGACCGCCGGAAACAAGTCTTCGCCCAATAGCGGCACCAGGCCCAGCGATGCCAAGCAAAAGCCCAAAATCGCCGAGCTGTAACGCAAACGATGTTTCAGCAAATGACCGGCCAGTACCAAATAATGGCCGCGAAATTGTTCGAAGCCGCGCTCGAAAGCCTGATGCAGGCGCTGAAAGCCGCGCGCCAGGGGGTTGGTTGGCGGCGCATCGGTATGGCCGTGATGGCCGGACATCACATACATGACTAGCGTCGGCACCAGGGTGCGCGACAACACGTATGAAGCGAGCATCGCGAATACCACCGCTTCGGCCATCGGCACGAACAGGCTGCGCGCCACGCCGGCCAGGAAAAACATCGGTACGAATACGATGCATATACACAGCGTGGATACCAGCGCCGGCATCGCGATTTCCGCCGCGCCGTCCAGGATGGCCTGATGCGGATTTTTGCCCAGCAGCATTTGCCGCTCGATGTTTTCGATCTCGACCGTGGCGTCGTCCACCAATATCCCTACCGCCAAGGCCAAACCGCCCATCGTCATCAGATTGATGGTTTCGCCGATTAAATATAAAGCGATCAGGGAACACATGATCGACAGCGGAATCGATACCGCAATAATGCAGGTGGTGCGCCAGTTACCCAGGAACAGCAGGATCATCGCGGCAGTCAGGCCGGCGGCGATCAGGGCTTCGTGCAGCACGTTGCCGATTGCCGCCTTCACGAACAGCGACTGGTCGAACATCAAGCGCATATTGATGCCTTCCGGCATCAACGCCAGCATCTTCGGAATCGTTTCTTTGACGTGGTCCACCACTTCCAGCGTCGAAGTGCGGCCGACCTTGAAGATCGAAGTCAGGATGCCGCGTTCGCCGTTCTGGCGGGCAATGGTCGTAATCGGCGAGGGGCCGTCACGCACCGTGGCGACATCGCGGACCAGCGTGGTGGCGCCGTTCACGGTGCGAACCGGCAGATCGGCTAGGCGCGGAATCGACGCGATGGCGCCGTTGAGGGTAACATCGTATTCGTTGCTGCCAAGCTTGACGGTGCCGGTCGGCAATATCAGGTTCTGCGCGGCCAGCGTCTCGCTTAAATCGGCGGGCGATAGACCGCGAGCGAGCAAGGCTGGTGCATCGACATCCAATGTAATTTGCCGGTTCTTGGCGCCGAAGGGATTGGTCATCGCCACGCCGCGCTTGGATTGCAACTCGGTTCGGACGATATTATTCACCAGATCGTTGACCTCTGTTTCCGGTACGCTGCTGCTGGAAATACCCAACTGTACCAGCGGTAGATCGGCCGCCGAATACTGAATCACCTGAGGCGGCATGGTGCCGGCCGGCAAGGAACGGTATACCGAGTTGCTGCTGGACATGACTTGCGCAATCGCGGTGCGGATGTCGGTACCGGGATGGAAGAAGACTTTGATCATCGCCGCGCCGGCGAAAGACAGGGATTCGCTGTGTTCGATGCCGTCGATCAAGGACATCGAACGCTCCACCGAACCGGTCAACCGGTCGGCGATTTCCTTGGGAGTCATGCCTTTGTAATCCCACAGCATGGCCACTACCGGAATATCGATGACCGGAAAAATGTCGGTCGGCATTTTCCGCAGTACGTAAGGGGTGGACAACAATATCAGTAAAGCCGCTACCACGAAGGTGTATGGGCGGCGTAGGGCTATTTGGACGATCCACATGAGGAGGGTTTTACACGATCCGGTTGAATTGGGAGCCCATGTCGGAGGGCCCGGCGTTTTTTATCGGTGTATGGGAACAGACTATACGCCGTCATTGGTAAGCAATTCACATACCAAGACTCTATTTTCATGCGGTTTCGTGGCGGCGCGGTTGCCGTCTTCAGTGGTTGCTGTTGTTATATAAGGATTTTAAAAAGTCACTATTCCGCGGCTTGCCGATGTTGGTTTGGAACGCCGCCCACAACAAATGGACCAAGTCTGCTGGAATTTCAGCAGCACAGCATCAGGTCTGCTGATTTAGCAGCAGTTTTGCATCAGAAACTTATTGCGGCCGCTTGTCGTTGGGATACCAGAATTGCGAATGGCATTGTTCGCAAGCGTGTTCCACCTTGCCGCCGGCTTCTTCCAGTTCTTCCGGGTTTTTCCGGTCGATTGCGGCAACCAGTTCCAGCGCGGCGTCGTGCAAGCCATGAGCCCGGTCGACGAATTCGGCATGGTTGGCGGCAATCAGCTGTTGTATGTCTTGCGGGTTCAGTTCGGCGCCGCCGCTGGCCGTGTTGACGCCGGCGGCCGCTATCTGTCTACCTTCTATTAACAATAAATTGCCGGCTTCAGCCACAGTGAGAGCATGTTGTCTGAGGATTTTCCATTCGTCATCGGTTTGCGGCCGGCGTTCCTCGCTGCCTTGCGCGGTGCTGACCGAAGACACCGAATTCCAGACAGCGTCGATATTGGGATCGATAATCGACAGCATGATGTCTTGCACGGTGGCGCTGGGCCGGAACGGCGAGGGCGGTGCTGGCTCCGGCGCAGGTTGCGAGCAAGCAGACAGCCCGGCGGCGAGCAGTACGGACGAGAACAGTAGCGCTTGTTTCAAAATTAACTCCTTTAGCGAAATTTACCGGCGCGGGGGTGAGTTTGGCGGGGTTTAGAAAAAGCCAATGAAACGGCCGGCAAACGCCACCGAAAACCAAAGGCCTAAACTGAGCACGGCGGTAACTCGGCCGGCTAGCGGATTGACTTGTTCTGTATAGGCGATTTTGCGATATGCAGTGACATGTACCGTCAGTGCCAGCGCCAGCAGGATCAACTTGTTCCAAAAGAATTCGTTCGGATAATAGCTGGTCGCCGCCGGCAGAAAAATCAAGCTGCCGGATACCACCAATAAGCCCAGGCCCACCCAAAAAAAGCGGGACGTAGCCCTAGCCAGCAATGCGGGTGCCTGTTTGCGTAAGCCGACGCCTAATAAGCGCAAGCTGACTAGCGCTATCGACGACAGCACCAGGATCATACCGACGATATGCGCCAGTTCCAAGGTGGCGCAAAACAGATGATCCAGGCCACCGACGAATCTGCCGAAGTCGCTGGTTTGTAGCGTTTTGAATAGTTCGAGCGTGGACATGCGGTTTCCTTTATTCGTAGCTCAGATAGGGAATCAAGCGGCCGGCGATTACCGCCAGGCTCCAGAGCGTGAGGGAAGCAAAGCCCGCGAATTTGACGGCGGTGGGCGGCTCCGCCCAAGTGCCCCATTCGCTGACCCGGCATCCCCATTTCAGCTCGAACCATAAGGCGTTGACGCCGGCCAGTGCGATGAATCCCAGCTTATAAAAAAACACCGGCAGCAGGATAATTTTGGCGGCGGCGGCCACGAACAGCAGTACGCCGGTGGCTATGGTCGTCGCAAAACCGCCCAGCAGCCAGGGCCGCAACGGATGCATGATGTCTTCCACCGGCACTTGTTTCAGGAACAAACCCAGCAGGCGCAGATCCACAAATAGTATCAAGCCGACCGAAAGCGCCAGACCAATCAGATGCAGGCCCTCGACGATAGGGAAGGCATATACCGATTCGCGCAATGCGGTACCCAGATCGGAATCGTTCAGGGTCTGGGCTATTTCAATCAGAGACATGGATGTTTCCTCGTTGGCAGCTTGAATTTGCCGATCATTTTTTACCTTCCTCCGCTACTAGGCCGAAACCGCCGTTGTTTTCGGCACAGATGCGTTCGTATTGATCAAGGATCAATTCCTTGCTGGCATGGGTGGCCGGTTCAACTTCGAAATGCCAGCCATTGGGTTTGTCTTTTTCAGTCCATTTACGGGCCGGCACGGTGACGGTGAACGGCCGGGTATAGACGGTCGGATCGGTCAGCACGGCTTCGTAGGTGTAGCGGTCGCGTTGCTCGTTGCTGAAAATGTAGCGTTCCTGAATTTTGCCGTTTTCGCTGATGAACTCGCCGGAGCGGCCAAACAGGGCCTTGCCGTTATGGTTGGCGACATCCACTACCAAGGTGTTGCCTTCCCAATGGCCGCGCGAATCGCCGTTCCACAACTTGATGTTCTCCGGCAGATGCGGTTTACCGTCCAGATGAATGATGCGGGTGCCGGAATTGAACTGAAACAGCACATAGCCCGGATATTGGCTGATTTCGTAGCCGTGCCAATACAGCGATTTGGGGATGCCGGCAGGCGCGCAACGAGCCAATGGCTCGATATATTCGGGTTTGACCGGGTCGTTGAAATTGGCTTGAAATTCTTTAACTTTCTCAAGCGCCCACGGCTGAAAAGGCACTTGGCCGTCCGCCGGATCGCTTACCCGGCTGGGGGCGCGTTCTTCGCGCGGACCTTTGGGCCGCCGATTGGGATTGGGGTCATTAACTATGCCGCCTTGCGGATCGGTGAAATTGTCGTGGTTGGCTATGGTGTTGGACCAATGTCCTTGTACGTCGGGTTGGCCGTCCGCCAATCTGGGGCCGGTCCATTTGCCGGATTCGATTTTTGGAAAGCTTTTTTCTTGCGGAATGCCCGGTCCGCCTAAACGTAACTGTCTTGGCGCGGGCGGCTGGGTTTGCGCCGCTGGCTGGGCCTCCGGCTTTTTGGCTTCGTCGGCCGCCGATGCGATATGGGGCGCCAGCGACAGCAGCGCCACCAAACCGGAAACACCGAGATTTCGATGTGTTTTTTTGTGTTTCATAACATCCTCATCTATTCGTTAAACCTGTCCGTTTCAGCAACTGCCGCGTGTCATTTCGCGTTCGGCTTCGGCGGATAATGCTCGGCATAGTCCAGCGTGAATCGATAGTCTTCGATCAATTGAAAATTCTTTTCCCGATGCCGATGCAGAATCACGCCGAGGTTCCAGGGGCGGCTGAACACATTGGGGTCTTCGATAGTGGCGGTGTATTCGATGGTGTTGGGGTCCAAATAAGTCCATTTTTCGACGACGTGCAGCGCATCGCTATGGAAATTGCCGGCGCGGTCGAACCAGGTTTTGTCGTTGAAGTTTTTCACGTCCACCACCAGCGTGTCGCCTTCCCAATGCGCGCGCGAATCGCCCAGCCACCAGTCGTAAGGGTCTTTGGGATGGTCGGTGTTATTGGTATGTATGGTGCGCACCGAATGGCCGAATTGATGCACCAGCGTCAGATCCTGCTTGCGTTGGAAAATTTGAAACGGTTCCGGGTAGTAAATCCCGCGCGGCACGCCCAGTGTGTAGCCTTTTAGGGCCGGATCGTTGCTGTCGCGGGTTTCGAAATTTTTCTTTTTCTGTTCGAGCGCCTTGGGCAGGTAAGGAAGATAGCTGCCTTCCACAACACCGGCGCCGGGCGGCGCATCCTTGCGGTTGGCATGCGGTTCCAAATCGTAATCGGCGGCACTGGTGGTTTGCCAGATACCGGAAAAATCCGGTTTGCCGTTGTTCAGGCGCGGAATTTTCTGATTAGCCGCCTCGGCGGCGGCAACCGGCAGCAACGTCATCAGGATGCCGGAGGCCAGGGCCAGTGCGGCACCGAGCGAGCGCAAACCGGCAGCCTGCTTCATCGATAATTTATTCAAGACGTGATCTCCTTGGTCCGTGGATCGAATCGGCATTATTGCGGGGCGGCGGCTTGAGCGCCCGGCGCATCCTGGGCGCCGCCGGTTTTAACGCTTCGGCCGTCGGCCAGAGTGGTGGTTACGGCGTAACCGAAATTCTTGCCGTTCTTGGCGCGAAAGCCTTGAATGCTGACCTCGCTGCCTACCGGCAGACTGGCTTTGGTGATGCCTTTTTCTTTCAGGCTAAACGGCGCGCCAAATTCGAAACCCCAATTGGCGACCGAGCCGTCCGGTTGTTTTACGTCCAGATATAGCCAACTGTGCGGGTTGACCAGTTCCAGCTTGGTGACCTGGCCCTTTAATTCGATAGGCTTTTCCGCGTCGAATTCCGCGGAAAAGGCGTGGTGGGCGTTAGCGGGCAGCGCGGCACCGAGAAATCCGGCTACTGCCAAGGCGCCTAGCAGCTTGGGTGTTGGGTTCATTGAATGGCTCCTGTTTATAGGTGTTGTGTATCGTGCCGGCCTCTTGAGGCTGGCGTAAAAGACGGAACGGTTCCTTCTTCCTGGGTAACCGCAGGGCGGAAAGGAGTAGGTTAGGATGGGGTTTATAAAACCAACGCCTGACGTTATTTATCCCCCTCACCCCGCAATACGGTTAAGTTAAAAGCCTTAGGTGCAAATTCATTCGCGCTGTAGGCTTTTTTCGGGCCGAATAGATTCAGCCCTAGCGCAATCAAACTGCTTAACTTAACGGTGTTGCCCACAGTCTCCTGCCAAGCGTCGACGAATTCTCGCTTTAGCTATATTTTGCTTTTTTCGCGTTCGCCGACTATTTCAGAAACCAGATTGTCGACGTCGATTGGGGCGATAGCGTTGTCTTCCTCGTTTTCCTTCACGGCCTTGCGAAAACCTTTAATGGCATCGCCCAAATCCGACCCGACATTTTTTAGGCGTTTGGTACCAAACACCAAGACCACGATGGCTAAAACCACTAATAGGTGGGGAATGCTCAAGCCCATATTTTTCTCCCTTTAAAGTTTTCTTTGAATTGATACCGGCTTGGCCGGGATGTCGTCAGGCCAAGCTGGTTGTTTTTGATGGTTTTGGATAAAGCGGCAGCTACGGTTTGAACAAGCAATGCCGGTTCAACTTGGTTTCTGTCCTCACGCCTCACAAGTTATTTGTAAATAGTTGAAATTGGTTCCGGCTAGTTAGAGCAATTCGGATGCCAATCTGAAATTTGCTTGTCGATAAATAATTCAACAGAGTCTTAATAGAAGCGTCAGCGCTTGAGTTTGCTACCTCGCGGTCCCGTGAACAGATTGCAAGGTCGAACGCGGGGCTTAGGTAAATCCGGGTTTTGGTTCTGCTGCTGAAAGGTAGTCTGGTGCCTGGTCACCAGATGGTCAGCATGCGCTGTTGTTTTTGGAGCAGATGGTTTGATGGTTGGCGTTCTGCGTGCAGTAATTGAAACGCTACTGCTCGGAAGCGGGCATCAATTGCTGAATGCGTGACTGTAAAGCAGAAAACTTAAATTAAAACAATGCCCAACAGTGCAATGCCGGACGATATTGAATGATTTCGGGCGGCGAAACTGTTGTCAATTGGTCGTTTGGGCGCAGTGAATTTTGCAATAACTGTACAAATATCATGGGTATTGCTGTGATTAATGTGCTTGAAAATCAACACATAATCAGCAACGACTGCACGCGTAGCAGCAGCGAAAAGTGATTATTTTTCTGAAATGTTATTTAAATCATATATTTAATATATGGCTCAAATTTTGCTTTATTAGCTTTGCAAGGGATTGCTCCTTTGTTAGCCCATCACCTTTTGAAGTTAATTTTTTTATTTTGAGGTAATCATAATGAAGACTATACACAAACTCGCGGCGGTCGCGTCGCTGGCTCTTGCTGCAGGAAATGCGTCGGCGGCCGTGGTTAAGCCGCAATTGGGCAACGGCCTCGCTTCGGTGTTGTTCCAGGTTGAGGACAATGCTGGTGATGTTGATACTAATGCCAACTATAAACACACCTTTATTTTGGATTTAGCCTTGGGTGGTCATTCCGGGCTGAATTACAACAGCTTTCTGGATGGTAGCGAAGGAACCAACGGTATTTTGACTTGGGACTTGAGCGCAATTGGCGGAACGTCTTTTTCTTCATACGCGGCAAATACCGCGGATTTTAGATGGTCTGTCGTCAGTGGCGATCAAAGGGTGGCTGCCGGTGCGGGAGCAAACTTGGGTAATACAACTTCCGTTGCCAACGCCAATCCTACATGGTCTACGTCTGGTGCAGTAGCACCCTGGGGTGTATTGGCAACCGCTCAGGAGACAGGCAATTTCAAAAGCGTCGGTAACAAGGCGATCGCCGATACGATAGGGGATGCTGGTAAGCTGGGTGGTTGGTTTACTTATGCCAATAGCCAATTTTCAGCCAGCAATGTCGCCGATGTCATCAGTATTAACAATGGTGCCAACTCGCAATATAACCAAAAAATCGGGAATCTTGATCAGTTAGGCCAGGGGTTGGTGCCAGGTGGTTTGTTGCATGCCTCTGGTGCGGGTGCCATTGATTTTTTCTGGGTCACTAATAGTGCGGGTGGTTCCGCTACCGGAGCTAACTCGGGAAGTAACGTTCCGTTGCTTTTGGGAAGCTTTTCACTGTCCGAAAATAATCTCTTGACCTGGAAGTCTGTGAATGTGGCGGCAGTACCATTGCCTGGAGCGGCATGGGTATTTTTAAGTGGCATGCTGGGTATGCTTGGCTTATCTCGCCGTAAACAATTGGCGGCGGTTTGAGCCGTGGCCGACATAACCAACTTGTAATTTATAGGGACTAAAATGAATACGAACAAACAACAGAAAATCAAGTTGCTGGCTGCGGCAGTATCTTTATTGGCCGGTTCGCAAACAGCCCAGGCGCTGACGCCATGGACCGATGGCAATCCTGATATCGTGATCTATACCTCGGGCGGTGCGGCGCAAGACGATGCTTTGGAAAGAGTGATTACCAGTAATTTAGCGGCTTCTGGCACTGTGCATAAATTCCAGGACGATGCCAAACGTTTTGCAGCTTACTACTTTTCGGGTTCCACCAATCTCAACTCCCTGCCTGGCACTGCTTCTCCTTATGCTACCTTGGCGGGCAAGAAGATTTACATCACCAAGCGCTCCTTGGGGGCGGCGGGCTATGGGGTCGTGCCTATAGTGGGAAATATTGCCCATGACAACCTGAATATTTTTAAATCAACAGCCAATACATTGGGCAAATGGGCGCCAGTGGCAAGCCCGCCTAACGGTTTGACCGGCGTTTACCAAGTCAGTGCCAACGGTACGACCGCCGCGACCTTGGCGGTTGCTGGTCCGGCGAATTATCTGGATTCCAAGGTAGCCGACGGCGGCTTTACCGGTGTCGATGCCGCTACCTTGCTGCAGCCTGGCACCTTTAACTATCCGGACCCAGTGACCGAGTTTGTCACTAATGGCGGCGGTTTAACGGCAGGCTGGTCCAGTAGTTTTACTGCTGATAATTTGAGTAGTGTTGATGCGGTCGTACCTACAGGCGGTTTGGTTTACGGGATTGGCGTAACCTTGGATCTGTATAAGGTTTTGCAAAAAGCCCAGATCCTGACCGGTACCTTGGCGCCCAGTTATAAAGATGCCGCTAACGTAACGCAGAACACTTTCGGCCGTTATGACGAAAAAGCCTTGCCGAGTTTAAACCGTAACTTCCTGGCGGCTATCTATGCCGGCAGCATTGCGGATTGGGCCGATGTAAAAGTAGTGCCGATTTACGATAGCACGGGGGCTTTTATACCGGTGGCCAGTCGTACGGCCAAAACATTGCTCCAAATCGCATCTGATGCATATGCCGCTGGTACCGACTTGTCCGTAGCTTTGCCTGCGATTACATTGCCTACGGATACTGCGGTTGGGGTTAGCACCCGCAATACTGGTGCGGCGATCGGCGCCGTAGCTTACGGTAAATTATTGAATTACCCCAATGTTGCGGGCAGTTACAAGCCGGCTCGCTCAAGCGGGCTGAATCCTGGTGCCGGGTTTCCTAACGTGCAAGAATCTGGTGGTGCTGGTGATTCCGGTAAAAATCTGGCCGACTGGAATAACGGCACAACCACAGCCATTGATGCGAACGGCAATCCATTGAATGTTGCCGGTCGTCGGATTTGGGGCTTCGCTTTGAATAGTGCAGATAAACTGAATGCCGCGGCCGTTCCTGCCGCGGGTACCAGTTCGGCAGCTAACAGCTGGCGTTATATCAAAATCGATGGTGCGGCTCCAACCCTGGAAAATGTGTTTGCTGGCGCCTACCCCTACTGGGCTGAAGGTGAAGTATTGGTCCGCATCCAGGCCACTCGTACCGGTGAAGGTGCGGATAACACAGCCTTATCAGGTTACACCGCAGCTAAACTCAAGGCCGCTAAAAAAGCGATCTTGACTAAATACGCCAACGATCTGGGTCGGGACAATACGGTTGCTTCGGCGGTTAACGCCGGTTTGAAAGCGGCTTGGGGCGATACCGGTATTTTCTCTACAACTTATACCAACCAAGCTGCAATCAACAGCATACCGTTCGATAGCACTAAACCGGTTTCCGGTCTGGAGCACGATTCAGCGGGGGACCCTACAGTGCCTAGAGTAGGTATCGTACCGGTGCCATTCGTGAATGGTACAGGTAATACCATCAACACCATTCAGCTGAAATAAGCATTAGTGTCATCGTCAGGGAAGACGCCATCCAGGGATCAAGATGGGACAGTGAGGATGCGCCGGTTTAAGGATGGGCAGGCGAATCATCAATCGGGACGGAGTCGTTGTTTGATTTCGTTATAGGAAGACGGAGTGGTCTAAGGAACGGCCGGAAACGGATTTTACAAGGGATGATCGGAAGGAGTTTAAGGAGCGATCGGCAGGATAGGGAAAAGTAAGCGTTGGGTTCACGGGTGCCCCTCCCCCTTTTTATGGGTATCCCGTGGTTACAAGCAAGTACTTTGAAATATTTCGTGAGGGCGGTGGCCGGTTTGGCTGACGACAAAAACCGTACAGTACAGACCTCCGCCGCCTTCACGGAATAACAGGATACAAAGACCGGAGAATGGAACCGGTCGACCGGGATGTTGTAGGAATGATCAGAGGGAGAACTTAGGGAGTGATCAGCTGGATTAGGATGACTAAGGGAGTCTCTAATAATGGGTTTCGTTGAGACGATTAACCGGTTCCAGGTAGAACGGTGTTGATGGTTCTATCGCGGCGTAATCCATTATTAGAGATTCCCTTTTTTATGTTGAATCGAAAAAACTGTATTTTTATTACTGGAAGCCTTTCGCATGGTTAATCGTCACTTTCTGTCCTCCGACCTGCCCGTCAGCAAGCAAAAGCCCTTGGTTTCGGCTATTAGAGCCTTGATTGCCGGTGGTTTTGTGGTTGGTGCCGGCGTTTCGCCAGTCAGAGCGGAATTGCCGATACCCAGCGCTCCGGTAACGTTAACACCAACGCCGGTGGATATTGCCACGGCCGGTCATGCGACTGCGGCCGTCACGGGAAATGCGATGACTATTCAGCAAGTCACCGACAAGGCGACGCTGGATTGGAAGAGTTTCAATATCGATGCTGGAAGCAGCGTCCGGATCAATCAGCCATCGGCTACCTCGATAGCGATAAACAATATCCATCAGAGCGACGCCAGTAAAATATTGGGTTCGTTGACCGCCAACGGTCAGGTGTATTTGATCAATCAAAACGGCTTTCTGTTTGGCAAAAATTCACAGATCAATGTCAACTCGCTGGTTGCCTCGACGCTCAACATCAGTGAGGCCGGCCTTAAAGACGGTATCACCAAAGCATTCGACTTCAGTCAAGGTGCCGCCGCCTTCGAGAGTAATGGCGAAATTTATGTAAAAGACAATCAGGGCAATTTTGTACTCGATCAACACGGGCAAAAAGTCAAAATCCAGGTGTTTGTCGAAGCGGGCGCTCATATCAAAACCAATGCACCGAATGGACGGGTCATTATTGCCGCGCCGACGGTGACGAACGAAGGCACGATAGAAACGCCGGATGGTCAGACTATTCTGGCCGCGGCCAAGGACAAGGTTTATTTACAAGAAGCCAAGGGTGATCCGAATTTGCGGGGCTTGTTGGTGGAAGTGGAGACAGGTGGTCAAGTTAATAACGTCGGTAAAATCCTGGCGGAACGCGGCAACACCAGTTTGATCGGTTTTGCGGTTAATCAAAAAGGTGTGGCGTCGGCAACGACTTCGGTGCAATTGAATGGTTCGGTCAGATTGTTGGCGCGTGAAGGCATTCAAACTGGTGAATCAGGTGTGCTGCAGGGCCGAAGCACTACCCGCACTGCTGCCCGTGCTGCGCAGCTGGATGACGGTTTAGGTACCAGCGCGACGGTAGAGTTAGCGGGCGGAAGCGTCACCAGCGTCGATTTGGATGCCGACAAGTCGGCAACGGCAATCGACGCTCAGGCGCAACAGCGCTCGAAAATCGAGATCAGCGGGCATAAGGTCTTACTGAGGAATCAGTCTCTAGTAAAAGCAAACTCCGGAAATATTGATATTAATGCCTTTGATAATCCAGACATCTCCTTGGAAAAAGGCGATGCCAGGGTCTATCTGGAAGCGGGCAGCAAAGTGGATGTTTCAGGCATCAAGAATGTGCAGTTGGCGGCGGACCGTAACATCATTAAGGTTGAACTGCGCAAGAATGAGCTGCGCGATTCGCCATTACAGCGCGATGGGGTGTTGTACGGCAAAACCGTCTCGGTCGATCTGCGCGATGTCGACTTTACTTATGCCGCTGACGGTTCCTTAAAGTCGGCAACGATTCCCATTGCCGATGTTAAAGGTGCGGTTGATAGGATTGCGCGTAATATCGATGAGCGCAGCACGTCGGGCGGCACTATAAATTTGAACTCTAGTGGCGATGTCGTGGCCCAGACCGGTAGTACGGTCGATTTCTCGGGCGGTTCGGTTGCATATCAGGCCGGTAATATTGAAACCACAAAACTTGTGTCAAATGGCCAGGTTTTTGATATAGCTAAAGCCGATCCCAATCGCCAATACAGCAGCATACTTACCCAGCTCAGCAGACGTTTCGATACCGGCTATGTGGAAGGCAAGGCTGGCGGTTCGTTGAGTATTAGCAGTTATGAAGCACTGCTGGACGGTAATCTGAACGGACAGACCATTAACGGACAGTTGCAAAGACAGGAGTCTAATCTGGCGCCGGGAAGTTCGCTGTCAATCGATTTAAGTCACAGCAATAATTTTGGTAAACAGGATGTGGTATTCGATCAGAATGCCTTTGTCCAGTCAGTAACTCCGGGTGGTCCGCTACCGAGAAAATCCGGTGGTTCCACCGAGCCGGTAGCCTTGGCTCTCGATACCAGAAGGTTGAAAAACGCCGGAATTACAAATATCACTGTCAAAACCAACGGTGCAGTGAGCGTTAATCAAAATACCCGCATTGATTTACCCGTTTTCGGCAAACTGGATTTGTCGGCGAAAAACTTCAACATACAGGGCGCTATAGTTAGCCCTTCCGGGACAGTCAGTTTAAAACCGATCGTGCTGCACGAAGCCGATAAGGACGTGATTCAACCCAGTTCTATAACCTTGGGTTCGTCGGCGCTGATCGATGTCAGCGGCTTGTGGATTAACGATTTGCAGGATATGCGCGCCGGGCAAGCTTTAAGCCCGTTAGCGATTAAAGGCGGCAGCGTCAATCTGGTAGCCGAACAGGGTAACGTTCGTCTTGCCAGCGGTAGCGTAATTGAAGCGGACGGCGGCGCTTGGCGCCAAAGCAATGGTAAGGTAACGGCCGGAGATGGCGGAACTATTAAATTAGCGGCTGCCAGTAACGACCAGCTTGTGCAAAAAGGCAGTGTTATTCTGGATGGCGATATACATGCGCTGGGTTTGAATAAAAATGGCAGCCTCGGTGTGCAAACGAATGAAATCGTAATTGGCTCGGCGAGCGATGAGCCATTAAGAACTAGTTCCGACTTAAAAGCATTATTGTTAACCCCGGCTTTTTTTGAGAAAGGCGGCTTTTCCAATTACGATCTTACCGCCAATTTTTATGGGTTAAAAGTTGCCGATAATGTGCGGCTTAGTCTCCAGCAGAAAAACCTACAGCTGACTAGTTCCGCGGTTAATGCCGTTACCGGTAGTAAGATCAAGAGTTTAAGTCAGAAAGTGATTTTGCCGGAACCGTTGCGCAATCCGGTCAATTTAAAGTTGTCGTTTGCCGAACTTACCGGACAGAATCGTCAGGAAGCATTGAGTATAGGTACCGGTTCGCTAATACAAACCGACGCTAATGGTAGTGTCGAGTTAAATTCGGATACCTCGATTTTTGTTGACGGCACTATCAACACGCCGGCAGGCAACATTTCGCTAAATATCAATCTGGCAAAAATTGATTTGGGTTTCTTCCCGTCGCAAGAAATTTGGCTGGGTGCTCATAGCCAATTGTTGGCACGGGGTGTTTTTAAATCGCAGCTCAATACTTCGGGCTTGGTTACCGGCGATGTACTGGCCGGCGGCAAGGTTGAACTGAACGCCAATCGCGGTTATTTGATAAGTTCCTTAGGGTCGAAAATCGATGTGTCAGGTACATCGAAAACGCTGGATTTTCTCGAAGGGCGGCGTAAGGTATCGCGGAATGTGGCTTCGGACGCAGGTAGTATCAGTCTGGCGGCCGGAGAGGGCATACTGGCGGACGGTGATTTCAAAGCCGCATCAGGTGGGACTGGCGCAGCGGGTGGTGCGTTAACGGTCAATTTGGACCGCAGTTTGCGGGGCGCTGGAATCAACGCCGGTTTTCCGGACGAAATTGGTTTGGGATTATCGCGGACCATTCAAGTTACCGCCGATAATAGTGCGGTGGTTCCGGCTAGTTTAAAAGCAGGGGATGCTATAGATTCCGCGACTTATAGCGGTTTGGCTAAATTAAAAAGCGGCAAAATTACCAACGCCGGCTTTGACTCGATAACCTTGACTACCGATGCTATTCCACGGAATGGTGAATTTACAAGCGGTATCGAGTTTCTGGGCAATGTGCAGTTGACGGCTGGCCGGCAAATTATCTTGGATACACCTAGTATCAAAGCCGACAACGCCATAATTACGCTCACGACAAATTATGCCGCATTGGGATCGACCAAAGTTAGGGCGAACGCAGGGGTACAAACATTGGCGCCGGTTGCTAGCGATGGGGCCAGCCAATTCAATCTCAGAGCCAAGGGCATCGATCTCGTCGGTGGCTTAAGCTACGACGGCTTTGGGACAGTGAATTTGCAGAGCGATGGCGACGTCAGATTCCGCGGTATTGCCGATACGAACGGGAATAAAAATTTTCTGGGTCAGTTGAATGTGGCCGGTAACCTGAACATTACGTCGAGTCAGTTATATCCCGCTACTTTAAGCGATTTCACCATCAACCTCACCGGCTCCTCCGGCAAAACGGTTACTTTTATGGGTAATGGCGGTTCTCAGGCGCCGGTCTATTCCGCTGGTGGCCGCTTGACCGTCAATGCACCTAATATCATTCAAAAAGGTATTTTAAAAGCACCTTTCGGTGAACTGAATTTAAACGCCGATCAGAATTTGCAGTTGGCCGCCGGCAGCCTTACTTCGGTATCCGGTAATGGTCTGACCGTGCCGTTTGGCCGGGGCTCAGGAGGGGTAAACTGGCTTTATCAATTAGATAATGCCGGTAAAAGCAATATTGTCGTGAATACGCCACCGGAAAAACGGCTGGAATTAATCGGTAAAAATGTTGATCTGCAAGCGGGCGCCACCATAGATTTATCCGGTGGTGGTGATCTGTATGCCTATGAGTTCGTCACCGGACCTGGCGGCAGCGTTGATACCTTGGATCCGACGGCCGCCGGTTATAGTCAAAAATATGCGGTTCTACCCGGTTTTAATAACGTGTTGGCGCCTTATGATCCGATGGAATGGTCTGCTGCGAGCCCGGCCGTGGGGACGAGCGTTTATCTGAACGCGGGCAGCGGGCTGGCCGCTGGCTGGTATACCTTACTTCCCGCGCATTACGCCTTATTGCCCGGTGCATATCTGGTTACTCCGAAGGTCGGCACTCAGGATCAATACCAAACCACAACAGATTTGGCCGGTACGTCGATTGTTGCCGGGTATTATGGGGTGGCGGGCACGGATATACAAAACTCGCGTTCACAGGGTTTCGCCGTGGAGCAGGGCTCAATTGCGCGTACGCGCTCTCAATATACCGATTACACCGCCAATCAGTTTTTTAGCGCTAAAGCGGCCAAGGACGGTAGCGCATTGCCGCAGTTGCCTTGGGATGCAGGTAGTCTGGTCGTTGATGCAAAAAACAGTTTGGCGCTGGCTGCCAATTTAGTTGCGAATCCGTTTGGTAGAGGCCAGGGAGGGCAGGTAGACATTGCCGCTGATCGCTTGGAATTGGTTGGTCAACGTCAGGATCTGGCAGCGGTTGCTTTCGGCACCGTGGGCTTATTGGTTGACGATTTATACAAGCTTAATTCGCCAAGTTTGCTGTTAGGCGGCAAACGCAGTAAGGACGCCAAAGGGCAAAGGATAACGGTATCGTCCGAAGAGATTAAAGTCGACGGTAATGTGAACTTAAAAGGGCAGGAAATCCTGCTGGCCGCTATCGACAAAGTGACCGTGGCAAGCGGTGCCGTGCTGGAGAGTTATGGCAGTACTGGCGGGTCTGGCGGCACGCTGTTGTTGGATAATGTGAATTCCACCAGCGACGCGGCGTTGCTTAGAGTCTCGAATACCGGCCAGGTTAATGTTATTCGGGACAGAGAAATTAGCGGTAACGGCGGGGTGCTGACGGTTGAGTCGGGGGCGCGTTTAAAAGCAGAAGGCTCGATGTTGCTGGATTCCAGTCGAGACACTGTTTTTGACGGCATTATAGATATGCAGAAAGGTTCGTTGGCCTTGAATTCCAGCGTGATTAGTATTGGTAACGCACCTGCGGGCCAGTCTGGTCTGGTGTTGACCAACACCGACTTTAATTTGGATGAACTGCGCTTAACCAGCGCCGGCGATTTCGATATTTATGGCAATGTTGCTTTAAACACCAAGCAATTAATTATTTCTGCCGCCAATATCAATGGGTTCGGTAGCGCTGGTGACGCGGCAAGCGTTTCCGCGGATTTGATCAAGCTATCCAACCAGGGGGCTACCGGCACTCAGTCGGGTAGTGGCGGCGGTGAATTGAATTTGAATGCGCGAAACATCGTGTTCGGTAACGGGCAATACGCCATCAACGGCTTTGCTAAAGTTAATATGAACGCTTCCGAGTCGATCAATGGCGTTGGTCAGGTAATCAATCCTGTTACAGGGAACAGCACCGTCGAATTCGGACAATTTGTAGATCCGTTGTCAGGTGAGAAAAGCCTGAAAGCCAGTGGCGAACTAAGCGTTGCCGGCGATCTTAACTTAAAGGCTGCCAATTTTAGTGGCGGTAATGGCGCGACTACCAGTATAGACGCGAGCGGACATCACGTAACTTTGAACTCCCCCACGCTCGTTAATGCCAATCGCAGCATCGGTTTGGGTGTTCGCTGGTCGATAACGGGGGACGATATTACCAGTAATGCCCGTTTTGACTTGCCTTCCGGGATATTGGAATTCAAAGCCGTCGCCGGTGATTTGGATCTTCAGGGCAGCAGTACTATAGATTTATCGGGGCGGGTGTTTGCATTTAGTGACGTGATTAAAGCCTCTAATGCGGGTAGCTTAACCTTAAAAGCCGAGCAAGGTGACGTGAATCTGCGAGCCGGATCCGTCATCAATCTGACCGCGGCAAGCTACAACGGTCGGCAAGCCAGCAATGCGGGTTCGTTGGCGGTTTTAGCCAGTAATGGCCTGTTCAATTGGGGCGGTAGCGTCGATGCCAAAGGTTCCGCCGCTGCCTCATCGGATCTGCAACAAGGCCGTTTCCAGTTGGATGTGGACAATTTCGGCGACCAGGGCTACTCGGTGTTAAATAGTAAACTGACGGCCGGGGGATTCAGTGAACAGCAAGTTCTTGAACAACGTAACGGCGATGTGACGATCGCCGCCAACGATAATGTGAAGGCGCATCAATTCAGTCTATCCGCCGATCAAGGCAAGGTCACGATTGCCGGCAAGATAGACGCATCGGGCGACCAATCAGGCGAAGTGTCCATGTACGGCAGAGACGGCATCGCGCTGGCTTCCAGCGGAAAAATTCTGGCTAAAGCCGACGGTGCCAACAACGATGGCGGTAAAGTCACGTTGGATACCGTGCATCTAGATGATGCCGGTAGCGGCACGCTGGACTTGTCGGCAACGGGCGGCTTAATCGATGTCTCCGCTGGTATCGGCGGTTCGGGCGGCGCCGTTCATTTACGTACCGGACGCAACACTAGCAATCAAGTCGCAGTTACGGCAATCAACAGCACCGTGCAAGGTTCCGATCCATTGCGCAGCGCGATGGAAGCCACTCGGGTATACGCCAATCAGTCATCCATAACGACTGCCAATATCAACACCTGGAAAGCCGATACCGTCAATTTCATGAATAATCGGCCGCTCATTAGCAACTCATCGGGAGCGCTGATCGATTTATTGCCCGGTATCGAAATACGCAGTAGCGGCGATCTGGCGTTAACTAATAAATGGGATTTCATGGATGGCAGTTGGTCGACTGCCAGCAATTCTTGGAACTCCAACTGGCGATACTCGGATTCAGCGGCTAATAAATCACTGCCGGGTTTTCTAACCTTGCGCGCGGCCGGTGATTTGAATATCAAGGCCAGTCTGACGGACGGTTTGGCAACGACGCCCATCGTTGGGCAGTCCGCGACTTTGCGCTCCCAAGATGTCATTCAATCGGGTCGCTCCTGGAGCTATAACTTGGTTGCCGGCGGTAATGTCAATTTTGATGCTTTCTATAATGGGCCCAATCCGTTATCTGCTAACGGCACCATTAAGCAACAGCTGGTCGTGAGGACGGGCACCGGGGAAATTGATATTCAGGCTGGCAATGATATCGTTATAAGTAAAGACAGCAGCAATAGTAATACTTCAAATAATGCCGCGGCCATTTATACCGTGGGAACGACGGCTTTGTATAACCGTAGTCAGCTGTTGGCGGGTGCAATTCCCGGTATTCCGGCTAAACAAGCCAATGAGACTCTGCAACATTACTTGGCGGGATTAACTACGCAGCAGTTAAATCAAGTATTGCGTTACGGCCTGTTGGATGAAACTCGTGTTGGGGGGAGTTCGGCATCCGGAAACTATATGTACGCCGAATACCCAATCCGCGGTGGGGATATCAAATTGACGGCAATTGGTAATATTCAAGGCGCGCAAACCGGCCAGCAAATGACGGATTGGTTGGTGCGTAGCGGGGCCTGGAACGATACCACCAAGCGGCCGACTGCCTGGGGTATCAATATTAGCGGCGATCAACTTACTGCCGGCTCCGCCTCGGTTTCCGGGAATACGGTGTATGCCAAGGGTATTCGAAACTTTAATCAAAACATCGGTGCTCTCGGTGGCGGTAATGTTAGTGTCCAGGCCGGTGGCGATATTCGCGATCTTTCCGTCATGATACCCACCACGGGCAAACCCTTGGGCATTTTGAGCGCAAATAATGTATGGGTCGAAAACGGTACCGTAATCAATGGTGGCGGTAATTTGCAGGTAACAGCAGGCGCCAACATCGTGGGCGGCGAGTTTTACACCGGTTTGGGAACGGGACGTTTGGTTGCCGGCGATAACATCGCCCAAAGTACAACTAATCCCGAAGCTAATATCGGCGTTATTTTAGATTTGGGTGATGCGACATTCGACATGCAGGCGCGTTTGGATGTGAATTTGGCTACCGCTTTAAACCCTACCTTGATCAAACAGACGCAATTGCCGGACAAAGGTTTTAAAGTCGATTCAAGATTTGTCACTTATGGGAAAAATAGCGCGGTTACGCTGCAATCCATCGCCGGCAATGTGATATTTCAAAACGATTACTCGCTGATTGAAACATTGAAGAAAATTCCATTCGATGCCAGCGATTCCGGATTTCAATACACCCTTTACCCTGGCATATTGAAGGCAGCGGCTTTGTCGGGCGATGTGAGTGTCGGTGGTTCGATGAAGCTGTACCCTTCGGAAAACGGGCAATTGCAGTTGTTGGCTAACCGGAATGTGGTTTCCGATTCAGGATCTGTATTTATGTCGGATGCCGATCCGGTAAGGTTTCCTAGTATTGCCAAACCGGCAAGTACTTTGGAGGGAGATGGTATTTTTGCATACAACTACTTGAATCCCCTGCAGGCCGATACGTCCTTAATTCATGCGGCAACCCCTCTGCATAAAAATGACCCGAACAAGCCGTTGATTATGGCCAAGTTCGGAGATATCGGTTCGTCAAGCTCGGCAATCTTCTTCGATTTACCGCTGGCAGCTAGTTTTATAGCTGGCGGCAATATCAATAACCTGGATTTTTCCGGACAAAATTTATCGGAGAACGACGTTACGCTAATCAAAGCCGGTGGCAGTATTAATTACGATGCGATATTTGATGACAACGGAGTAGTCAATGCCAATGACACAAAGATTCAATTAGCCGGCCCTGGGCAATTGGATGTGATTGCGGGTAACACTATTAATCTAGGGAGTTCGGCGGGTATCCAGACTGTCGGCAATGTATTGAATTCCGTATTGGGCGGTAAGGGCGCAAGTATCAATGCTCTGGCCGGCTTATCCGACGAGATCGATTATGCCGGATTTATTAATAAATATAAGTCCGATAGCGCCTACAGTGCGTTATTAGAAAATTTGGCGAATATTAGCGAAGACAAGAAAAGTCAGTACGTCGATATCTTATTCACGGTGCTTTTCGAAGAGATCAAAAAATCGGCAGCAACGGCAGCGGCGGCTCCTGAAAATCAAAGAGCTGCTCTGTATAAACGCGGTTTTGATGCAATCGAAGCCTTGTTCCCTGGGAAACATTATTCGGGTGATTTGGCTTTAGTCTATAGCCAAATAAAAACCGTTGCGGGTGGCGACATCAATTTGGTGGTGCCGGGCGGCAAAGTCGATGTGGGTTTGGCCGGTAGTCAGGGAGGAAACAGCAAGAAAGCCGACAAATTGGGGATTGTGGTTCAGCAAAAGGGCAATCTGAATATCATGGCTGAGCGGGATATCAACGTTAACCAATCGCGGGTGTTCACTTTAGGCGGTGGCAATATTGTAGCCTGGTCTTCCAAAGGCGATATTGACGCAGGTAAGGGAGCCAAGTCGGTGCTATCGGCGCCGGCCCCTATTACAACTGTCGATGAAAAGGGTAATGTTAAAACAGAATTTCCTCCGATTATCTCTGGAAGCGGGATCCAGGCGATTGGCGGGGGTAACGTTTATTTGGCGGCTCCCGTCGGGGTTGTGGATGCCGGCGAAGCAGGGATTAGTGGCGGTCAAGTTATCATCGCGGCTACTGCTGTGATCGGCGCGTCGAATATCCAGGCCAGTGGGGGGACGATTGGAGTGCCAACTGCTGTTGCTGCACCGGTAGTACCCACCGGCGCTGACGGCGCGGCTACCAGCGCCGCAAAATCAGCTGGCGAGAGTACTGCTGCCGGCAACAAAGATAGCAAAGACGCAGATGGAGAAAAGAAAAAATCCTCTGTGGCGATGTTAAGCACCGATGTAGTCGGCTACGGCCAATGCAGTGTCAGCGATGTTAAAGAAGGCAAAGCAGGTTGCGGTGGTTGATGAACTTGGGCGACATTCGTTTTTGTTGCAATGCTGCTGAATAGCTGTTGAAGGAAGAGCATGGCTTAGGCAATTGCTGATATATCAGCACATGATCAGCAGTAAGTGTTGATAATCAAACATGTTGAGAGCAGGGTTATATGTAAGTCTATGAAATATCGTAATTCTGTTCGTGGCATGGTTTCTGCATAAACATACTTGAAACACGCTTTTAATGCCGACCGGACCGCCGGAAGCCAGTGTATCTTCTCCGAGAGCACTGGCTTTGTTATTTTTAGGCGGATGTGAGCCAACCGGCCGTTTATTTTTAACCGTTATGTAAGCGCTGAGCTCGCTTGCCCAAACTGAGTATCCGTTAATTAAACACTATCCCATGATTAAAAAGTCCTATCTATCCGGCTTGGCCGCACTATTATTTCCCGTTCTAGCGCTGGCCTGGTGGAACGCCGACTGGAGTTCGCGCCGTCAGGTAGCGGTGGATGGGGCGGCGACGGGGGCCGACATTCAGGAGACCTTGAGCGAGGTGCCGGTGTTGGTGCGGCTGCACGCCGGCAACTTCGGCTACTTTGCCGAACTGGCCGAGAACGGCCGTGACCTGCGCTTTTTGAAAGACGACAAAACCCCAATGGCGTACGACATCGAGCAACTCGACGTGTTGAGCGAGATCGGTCTGATCTGGGTCAAACTGCCGCAAGTGCGCGGCGGCGTGAGCAGCGACGACTTCTGGCTGTACTATGGCAACGCCAACGCCCCGGACGGCTCCGACCCCAAAAACCTGTACGACGTGGCCCAAGGCCTGGTCTACCACTTCAAAGATGGCGAAGCCCTGCCGCAAGACGCCACCGCCTATGGCTCGCATGCCGCCGACTCCAAAGCCACGATTCAGCCGGCCGGTTGGATCGGTGCCGCCGCTCAATTCACCGGCGCCGGCCCGTTGACGATCAATCCCGCGCCGCAGCTCGCTATTGCGCCTGACAAAGGCTGGACCTTCTCTACCTGGCTAAAACTCGACCAGCCGCAGACCGGCGCCAGCCTGCTGGAGGCCCGCGAAGCCGGCAACGGCCTCGACCTCAGCCTGCAAGGCACGGCCTTATCGGCGCGCTGGACCGGCCCGACCGGCGCCGTGAGCACCGCCCCGGTCAACCTGACCCTGGGCAAATGGCAACATATCGCCGTCACCGCCAACAGCGACAAACTCGAACTGTACGTCGATGGCGTATTGGCCGGCAATGCCGCCATCACTCTAGCCGCCGTCAACCCGACGATTGCCATCGGCCGCAACCTGGTCGGTCTGCTCGACGAAGTACAAATCGCCGCCACCGCCCGCAGTGCCGACTGGCTCAAACTCGGCTTCCGCAGCCAAAGTCCCGACTTCTCGGTACTCAGCTACAGCCAGGACGAATCCAACAGCAGCGGCGACGCCGGCCACTTCATGGTCATCGTGCAAAACGTCACCGTCGACGGCTGGGTCGTGATCGGCCTGACCCTGATCATGCTGGTGGTGGCCGTGATCGTCATGGTCAGCAAAACCCTGGTCATCAACCGGATTACCAAGGACAACCGCGCCTTCCTGAGCCAGTACCGCCAGCTCGACCCCAACAAACTCAGCGCCCTGGACCAAGACGACAGCGCCGAAGACCAAGAACTGGCCGACTCCGACCTCCTGACCGCCCTGGTCGGCAAGCACGACCACTTCCAAAGCTCGACCCTGTACCACCTGTACCACACCGCCATTCACGAGCTGCAAAAACTGCAAGGCAACGCCGACCAAGTCGTCACCCGCGAAGCCTGGGACTACCTGCGGGTCAAACTCGACAGCCAGATCGTCAACGAAAGCCAGCGCCTGAACAGCAACATGGTGCTGCTGACCATCGCCATCGCCGGCGGTCCCTTCCTCGGCCTGCTCGGCACCGTGGTCGGGGTGATGATCACCTTCGCCGCCATTGCCGCCTCGGGCGACGTCAACATCAACTCTATCGCCCCCGGCATCGCCGCCGCGCTGCTGGCCACCGTCGCCGGTCTGGCCGTGGCCATCCCGGCCCTGTTTGCCTACAACTATCTCTTAACCCAAATCAAAGACATCACCGCCAGCATGCGAGTGTTCGCCGATGAATTCCTGGCCGTGCTGTCGATGCGCGCCGCTCAACAATCACGCGGAGCCTAAACCATGAAAGTCGAAGAAGAAGGCAAAGTCTACGACGACATCAACATCACCCCCATGCTGGACGTGGCCTACGTGCTCTTGCTGATTTTCATCATCATGACCACCGCCACCGTGCAGGGCATCACCGTCAACCTGCCCAAGGCCAGCAGCACGCCGTCCTTGTCCAAACCCAAAACCAAGGCCATCTCCATCACCCCGGACGGCAGCATCTATCTCGATACCTACCCGGTATCGATTCAGGAACTGGAAACCCGGCTGGGCCAATACAAAGCCGCTACCCCGGACTTGCCGGTGGTGGTGAAAGCCGATGCCAGCGTGCAGTACCAGAAAGTCATCGAAGTGTTGGATGTGGTGACCCGGTTGCAGATTAGTCAGTTGGGGTTGGTGACGCAGAAGTTGGTGAAATAGGGGCGTGGTGTCGCTGGCGCGACGGCTGGTTTTAAAGTCGGGTCTCGGCCCGACCGCCGAGATACTTTCTTTTGCGTCGCCAAAAGAAAGTATTCAAAGAAAAGGCCACCCGACATTCCGCCTATTTCCTGTGCTTTACGAAAACCATCCATGGTTTTCGCCCTGCGGGCCAGCCTATCGGCTGTTCAAATTTGCTCCTGGCAAATTTGTTGCTTTTGGCGAGGGTTTTCGGAAGGGGCTTCCTGCCCCTCCGAAAACGAGCGGCATCCCTGCCGCTCCCCTGCGGGCTGATCTCGCCAAAAGCTGCGATGCTCGGGGCGGAATAACGGGAAGAACCCCATCCCCACACTTAGAACGACTGGGGAATTAAGGAAGATGGATGGCAGCAGGCGTAGGGTGGGCACGATGAGTGCCCACGCGGCATGCCGACGCGAAACAACAGCCGCTGTTGGGCTAGGACTGACTTGAGAGCGCGGGCGCTTGGGACCCGTGACCACGAATGAATGTAACGAGATGACAAACAAATATGCCTGGCTCCGCCGCTTGCCCGTGTTATTGGGCATAGGTTTAGCCCTTTTGACTGCGTTGGGCGTGTGGTGGTTGGCCGACAAGTTCGAGAAGCCGCCGCAAACCAAAAAGGTGGTGCAGCAGATCACCATGATCCAGCCGCCACCTCCACCGCCCCCGCCGCCCGAGCAAAAGCCGCCGCCGGAAGAGATCAAGGAAGAGAAGATCGAACAGCCGGAACCCGAGCCAGAGCCGGAACCCGCGCCGGAGCAGGATGAAGCGCCGCCGGCGGAAGAACTGGGCCTGGACGCCGACGGCGCGGCCGGCAGCGATGGCTTCGGGCTGGCCGCGCGCAAGGGCGGGCGCTCGATCCTGGGCGGGGGCGGCGGTAATGCCATCCTCTGGTACGGCGGACAGATCCAACGCCAGGTCGAGAACGGCTTGCAAGGCCTGTTGGCTGACAGCGCCGCCAGTCAGGCCGGCTACAGCGTGATCCTGGAAGTCTGGGTCGGCGCCGACGGCCGCATCAGCCGCAGCGAACTGTCCGGCGGCAGCGGCAAGGCCGAGGTCGACCAAGCCATCCGCGCCGCCCTGCCGCGCCTGCGCGCCAGCGTCGGCCGGCCGCCGCCGGAGAACATGCCGCAGCCGATCCGGATCCGGCTGACCTCCCGGGTGTAGGGACCACACCACCGATTTTTAAGACTATTGATTAAGCGACAAACCATGACTACCGCCACCAAAACCCTAGCCCTGCTGCTGACCGGCAGCCTGGCCGCCACCACCGGCGCGCATGCCGCCGACGAGACGATTTCGGTCAAAAAATCCACCCTGGTCAATCTGGTCGACCTGCTGGTGCAACGCGGCGTGATCAACCAAGACGAAGGCAAAGGCCTGGTCAGCGCCGCCGAACAGGAAGCCGCGGCCCAGGCCGCCCAAGCGGCGGCCAACGCCGCGGTTGCCGGCACCGGCAAAGCCGCGTCCGGCGATCAGACGACGGCCAACCTCCCGGCCGGCGAGGGCGCCGTCGCCGCCGAGTGGGCGGGCGAACCGGCCAATGCCAAAGCCAAAACCGGCAAAATCAAACACGTCGGCTACGTGCCGGAGTTCGTGAAAAAAGAAATCCGCGACCAAGTCCGGGCCGAACTGAAAGCCGACGTCCTGCAAGACGTCAAACAGGATGCTAAAACCGAAGGCTGGGGCATCCCCGGCGCCTTGCCGGCATGGGTGGCGGCGATCCACCCCAGCTTTGACATGCGCATCCGCTTTGCCGACGAGTTTTACGGCAAAGAAAATGCTGGCGGCATCGAGAATGTCGGTATCGATACCGCCGGCAACTTCTTCGGCCCCTATAACTGGTTGTCCATCAACCGCGCCGGCAATACCCCGCAAGGCGGCTTGAACCGGCAGGTGGCGCTCAATCCCAACGAAGCCATTGTCAACAATCAAAAAGACCGCTTGCGCCTGCGCGAACGCTTCCGTCTGGGTTTCGAAGCCAATATTGCCGACGGCCTGAAAGCCGGGATTCGTTTTGCCACCAGCAACCTCAACAACCCGGTGTCCAACGACCAGACCCTGGGCAATACCGGCCAGTCCTACCAGTTTGCGATCGACCGTTCCTACCTGCAATACGACTATATCGACGACAAAAACACTAACTGGTTTAGTTTGTACGCCGGCCGCATCATCAATCCCTTCGTCTCCACCGACATCGTCTACGATCCGGATCTCAGCTTCGAAGGCGTGGCCGGCAGTTTCCGCCTGCCGTTCAACCGCGGCAGCAACAAACTGGCCGGCTACAAAGCGCCGAACCCCACCGCGCGCTTCGGCATCAATCAGGGGCAGCAAACCCCCGACAGCCTGTTCCTGACCTTGGGCGTGTTCCCGCTGCAAGACATCGACGTCTCGGTCAACGACAAATGGCTATACGCCGGCCAAGTCGGCGCCGACTGGCTGGTATTCAACGACTCGCGGTTCAATGTCGCGGCATCGTACTACGAATTCCAAAACGTCAACGCCCGCCGCAACCCACTCGGCAGCCATGTCTACGACTGGACCGCCCCGCAATTCGTGCAAAAGGGTAACTCGATGGTCGCCATCACCGACGTCAACACCCTCAACGGCGTCTGCGACGATACCGTCGGCTGCTTATTCGGCTTGGCGTCCGAGTTCAAAGTGTTCAATGCCACGGCGATGTTCGACTACGCCGGCTTTGACCCGGCCCATGTGTTGTTGACTGTTGATTACGCCAAGAACCTGGGTTACGACAAGCAAAAGATCGCCGCCGAGTTTCAGAACGGCATCGTCAACTACACCAATAACAAACCGCGCACTATGGCGTACCAAATCCGCGTCGATGTCGGCCAACCGGACGTGCGGCGCTGGTCCGACTGGAGCGTCAATCTGGCCTACCGCTACGTGCAGCGCGACGCCGTGCTGGATGCCTTCACCGACTCCATCTTTCACTTGGGCGGCACCAATGCCAAGGGCTGGGTGGCCGGCGTGCAATACGGCCTGGCCAAGAACACCTGGCTCAACCTGCGCTGGTTAAGCACCGACGCCATCGACGGCCCGAAATACAGCATCGACACCCTCAACGTCGATCTGAATGCACGGTTCTAAGGAGGCGGCGAGGATGAAGCATCGACAGCAAATACACCGGTCCATATCGGTCCGGTCGCGTACCCGGCTCAGGCACTGGCTGGCCGGCCTGCTCGTCAGCGGCCTGCTGGCGAGCGCCGGTCCGACCCTGGCCGAACCCAAAGCGGCCGCCCCCGGCGGCGAGGCCATCAAAAAAGCCCAAGGCCTGATCCGCCAGCTCAGCCAGGAGAAAGCCGCGCTGGAAGCCGAGAAAACCGCCTGGGCCGGCGAAAAAGCCACGCTGGAGGCCAAAGTCAAAAGCCTGGATGCCGCCGTGGCCCAACTGCAACCCTTGCAGGCCGAAGTGGCCCGCTATAAAGCCGGCCTGGAAACGGTGCGCAGCAATCTGGAAGCGCAACTGGGCCAACAGCGGCAGCGGGAACAGGCCTTGCTGCAAAAGCATAATGACGTGGTTGCCAAGGCCCGCGACATCCGCGACGACAACAGCTTGCTGGTGCAGGCCGTGCAAGAGCGCGAACAATGGATCGCGCAATGCACGGATGTCAACCAGCAGTTGCGGACCGCCAATCAGGAGATACTCAAGCAGTACCAAAATAAAGGTCTGCTGCAACAACTGGCGGAACTGGAGCCCTTGACCGGCATCGGCCAAGTGCAAACCGAAGCGGTGGCGGAAGCGTACCGCTATAAATTGCAGCAGTTGAAGATCACCCCGTTCGAGCCCAGCGTGCCGAATGGTCAAGGCGGACAAAATGTTCAAGGCGCACAAAATGTTCAAGATGGACAAGGCCGTCAGAGCGAGTTATCGACGCCCACTGCGCCGGCCGATGGCGCAAACACTGCCTTGCCGGTGGCCGGTGCGGTGCCGGCGAAGGAGGATGCCGGCCAGCCCGGCGCACAGGGCGACGCCAGTCCGGAGGCGGGCCGATGACGCGTCAGACATTATTGACCGCGATCGGCCTGATCCTGCACGGCACGGTGGCGGTACATGCGGCGGACGCCGGGCAAAATCCGGCCGCGCCGCCGCAAAACGCCGTCCAACCGGCGGCCGCCCCGGCCAACGAGACCGCCGCCCAATGGGCCGGCGACCAGCAACCGCGTTTCGACGTGCTGGATTACCAGATCGACGGCAACACTGTTCTGGATGACGAAACCCTGGAGCGGGCCGTCTATCCGCACCTGGGGCCGGACAAAACCGTCGAGGACGTGGAAAAAGCCCGGGCTTCCCTGGAAGAAGCCTACCGCAACGCCGGCTATCCGACCGTGGTGGTGGCGATACCGGAACAGGATGTCGAAGGCGGGGCCGTGCGCTTGAGCGTGGTGGAAGGCACCATCGAGACCCTGCACATCAGCGGCTCGCGCTATTACGCGCTGGGTAAGATCCGCGACGGCGTACCGGCCCTGGCCGAGGGCCAGGTGCCGCACATGCCCAAGGTGCAGGCGCAGATGAATACCCTGGCCCAGCAATCGGCCGACCGCAATGTGACGCCGGTGTTCCGGGCCGGCAGCACGCCGGGCAAAATGGAAGTGGAATTAAAGGTCAAGGACGAACTGCCATTGCACGGCAATCTCGAAATGAACAGCCGCAACTCCGAACATACCAGTTACACCCGGCTTTTGGGATCGCTGCGCTACGACAACCTGTGGCAGAAGTTCCATAGCGCCTCCTTCCAGTATCAGGTGTCGCCGGAAATCAGCGAGGAAGTCCAGGTCTGGTCCGGCACCTACGTGCTGCCCACCGGCTGGGCCGACACCCGCCTGGCCCTGTACGGCATCGGCATCAGCTCCAACACCCAGCTCGGCGTCAACGTCGGCGGCCTGTCCGTGGTCGGCGCCGGCTCGATCTACGGCGCCCGGTTGGTCAAGCCGCTGCCGGGGGCGTCCGACAACGTGACGCACAGCCTGAGCTTTGGCTTCGACTACAAAAGCTTCGAGCAACAGATCGCCAGCCTCACCGAAAATACCCCGATCAGCTACGCGTCGTTCATGACCGGCTACGACGGCAGCCTGCGCACGGCCGACAGCACCACCGCGCTGAGCCTGGCCAGCCACTTCTCGTTCCGCGGCCTGGGTAACGACGCCCAGCAGTTCGCCAACAAGCGGCGCGATGCCGCACCGAACTTCCTGTACCTGACCGGCGATCTCAAGCATCAGCAACGCCTGCCGTGGGATTTTCGGCTGCTGGCCCGGGCCGGCGGCCAGGCCAGCATGTCGGCCCTGATCAGCAATGAACAGTACTCGGCGGGCGGCCCGCTCAGCGTGCGCGGCTACCATCAAACCCAACTGCTGGGCGATCACGGCGTCAACCTGTCGCTGGAACTGCAAACGCCGCACCTGCTGCCGGGGGATTGGGACGACAGCCAGAACCTACGCCTGCTGAGCTTTTTTGATTGGGCCAACATCTGGATCGACCACCCTATCGCCCCCACCCCGGCCACCGCGCACCTGGCGTCCGCCGGCATCGGCCTGCGTACGCAATGGTTCAAGTATCTGCTGGGCGAGCTGGACTGGAGCTATCCGTTTTACCGGCAAGGCACCGTCGACCCCGGCCAGCAGCGCGTCGATTTTAGGCTGGTTTATGAGTTTTAAATTTTCCGCAAACTGTTGATATATCAGCAGTCAATCAACAGAAATTGTTGATATATCAACACATCTCTTTCGCAAGGACGCGTAATCCTCTATTATTTAGCATAATTTTAAGTGGCATGAACTGTGCTTAATGCCTGCTATACCGCTGTTATCTTCCGAGCACAATCTCGGTAAATTCCATCTATGCTGACCGGATCGCCGGAAGCCAGTGAGTCTTAATCGACCTCTGGCTTTTTTTTGGCCCGTCATTCGCATAGCCACGTTTGGCAGACCGATATTTGTGGTTGATCGACGGGCGGAACGGATTTTTTAAAACCTAAGGATAGGATTTTTCATGGATACATTTTTGAGCGGCAGCTATGTCGCTCGCAGTAAAGGGGAAACCGCATGACATTATTGGCTTTTGACGAATTGCAGTTACGATCGTTGTCGCACTCGGTGCGAGCCACGGCGATGGTTTTCGAGGATCCGGTTTCACGAAAATTGTTAGAACATATCGAACGTATCGCGCCAAGCGACGCCACCGTGTTGATTATCGGCGAAACGGGCACCGGCAAGGAGTTGGTCGCCCGGCACGTGCACGCGCTGAGTAAGCGGGCTCACGGCCCGTTCGGTGCGTTAAATTGTGCGGCGCTTAGCGAAAACCTTATAGAAAGCGAGCTGTTCGGACATGAGAAGGGCGCATTCACAGGCGCCTTGAATAGTAAGGACGGCTGGTTCGAAACCGCGAATAAAGGCAGTCTGTTTCTGGACGAAGTCGGGGATTTGCCGCTAGGCTTGCAGGCCAAATTGTTACGGGTATTGCAGGAGCGGGAAGTTGTCAAAGTCGGCTCGCGCACCCCGTCGCCGGTGGATGTTCGGGTTATCGCCGCTACCAACGTCAACCTGGAAGAAGCGGTTGCCGCCTCGCATTTTCGTGCCGACTTGTATTACCGTTTTAATGTGGCCGCTATCCATTTATCGCCGTTACGCGAGCGGCCGGGCGATATTTTGCCTTTGGCGCGCCATTTTCTGAAAGTCTACGGCGATAGATTGGGTTACACCGAAATCAAGCTGTCGCCGGCGACCGAGTTGGCGTTGTTGAATTACGATTGGCCGGGCAATATTCGCGAACTGGAAAATGCCGTGCATCGGGCTTTATTGGTTTGCCCAGGCAATCGGTTACGGCCGGAGGATTTCAAATTGTCGGGCGTACGAGCGTCGCAGACCGGACCGGCGGTTTCGACCTCGTCGCTGGAAAGTTCGCTGATACGTCTGTGCGAGCAGGCGCCGCCCAAACTGTTCGATATTATCGAGGAAACCGTGATTCGCACGGCATTTGAGTTTTGCGAAGAAAATCAGGTGCAAACCGCCCGCTTGTTGGACATAAGCCGCAACGTGCTGCGGCATAAGCTCGGTTTATACGGCATGCTGCCTAACGGTACGAAAAAACTGGTCGGCGCCTATCACGAACTGGAAGATTAAGAATTTCGGTGTCTTGGCACGGCAGCGACTACTCAGGTTTTGGGTGGTCGCTTTTGGCGCCGGGCTTTGGCGATGGTTGGCATATTATCGTCGAAGCCGGGGTAACGATAAGGTTCACATCCTTGTGAATTAAGCGCTCTCTAACGGGCCGCGCTTTTTGCCACGCTCGAGGGGTGGGGATTCCCCTCAATTTGAATTATTTTGCCGGTGTCGAAGTGGCTGGGCCGATCCCTACGATTTGTAAAATCGTGTCTTCATCCTTGGCGCCGTCGTAATGAATTTCGTTGCCGTAATGAGTGACGAAGCTGCCGGCCGGTACCGGTTGCAGATGTTCGGGGTCGTAATCCGTGCCGGTACCTACCCACCAAGTGCCGGCGATTACGGTAATGAAGCGGTCGTTCGGGTGCGAATGCGGTTTGCTGTTGTGATGCGCTTTCCACTTGTTCAGCACCACATACAGGCCGGGTTTGTTGGGATCGCCTACCAGGACCGCGCTCTCGGAGCCGCTGGGGTTTGCGATCCAATTAATTTGCTCCGGCAGCTTGATGGAAATCGCCTTGGGGTCGAGGTCGGCCGCGCCGGCGTGACCAAAGCCTAGGCTCAGGGCCAATGCCAAAGGTAGCCGGTGTATAGAAAAAATATGCTTCATCTGTTTCTCCAAAATTAAACACTGAACTGTGGGTTTCGGGGTATCCGGTTAGTGCGCGCATCATCCATTTGGCTTAATGGCGGTAACCCGGCCGCCAATACCGCTAACCGGATACCCCGAAACCCACAGTCGCTTGCTTATTCCTTACTTATAAAGCCGGTGCGGCCGGGATGCGAAATTTGCTTAATTCCGGCGGATTGACCGGCTTTTCGCTATGCGGTGTGCCGGCCGGTACCCATTCGTAAGGTACGGGTTGGCCGCGATACACGGAATTATTGACGGTGGCCCTGCCTGTCACCGAATCCTTGCCGATGCGGGCGTAAGGGTTGACGTACTCCCACACGATTTCGCCGTCGCGAGTCACCTGAAACAGCCGGCCGCTCTGACCTTCGTCTATAAAGGTATTGCCGTTGGGCAGGCGGCGGGCTGAGCTGATATTGGTGCTGCGAAACGACCAGCCGGGGCCGCCGGAATCTTCGCCGCTATACTGCCAGACAATCTCGTTTTTGATCGGATCGATCTCCAGTATCCGCGAGCCGCCGGTTCTTGGGACAGCGGCGCTGGGGTAGCCGGCTACGCCCTGATTGTCGAACACTAACAGGTTGCCGGCTCCCGGCAGACCCTCGGGGATGATATGCGCATCGTGCTGACCGCTGATTTGATCGACGGGTCTCGGCACCTTACGAGGCAGGGCTTGATCTTCGCGGGCTAGGGGATAATGAGGGCCCAAGCGCCAAACTATCTTGCCGGTTTTTTTGTCGATAATGGCGATGAAATTGCCGTTGCGGGCGTCGAACAGCAAATTTTCGGGATCGAAACGTTTGTCGCCGGCGGCAAACCAACGGTTCGGTCCTACGACTTTCAAATTATTGGTATGAAACACATCGGCAATCGGTGCATTGCGTACCAGTTTCAATTCCGCCGGGGTAAAGCCGAATTCGGTCAAATGTTCGGTGGCAATCCATTTCCAGACCACTTCGCCGGCGGGATTCACTTCGTAAATCACATCGTCAAGCACTTCCGGCTGTTTGAAATTTTTTACCGGATGAACCAGATTGGCCAGGACCACGGTATTGCCGTTCGGCAGCCTGGCCCAATCGTGATGCTGTTGCGCCGCGCCGCCAGGCGCTTTCTCGCCAAAAGTCCAAACTGTCTTGCCGTCCCAATCCAGCTCGCCTATGGTTTTGGATACCTGCCGATTGATCTGGCCGGGGATCAGGCCGGTTCCCTTGCCTTCGGTGTTTTCCAGTGCCACAAAGATATGGCCCAGCTTGCCACCTATCAAGGCCGGATCGATCAGTGTGCTGTGGTGGCCGGCGGGATCTTTCCATTCGTGCACCGAGTTTCCATTCAAGTCGATCAAGTGAGCAAGATCGTCGCCCCCGCTAAACAAGACGAAAGAATTGTATGCCTTGCTCGGGTCGTAGCGGGTAGTACCTGTAGGGTAAATACTGGGACTGGCGAATGCGGACACGCTAAGTGCAACTCCCAGCGCAATCAATATCGCTTGTTGCAGAGCCAAACGCGTTGGCGCGGTTACGGTTCGACCGTTACCGAGCAGTTTGTATATGGGACGATTAGTGCCGATAGGTAGTGACATGCAACGATTCCTTGGATGCTTGCTAATGCGAGTGTTTGTCAAGGGGTAAAGCAAATTACGGGCCAGGAATAACATCGAAGACTGAAGGTCAACGCAGTCGTCGGGCGTGGAGGTGGCTTATTCAATCTGTGCCCGTCATTGGCGGCGGCAATTAGACTGATGTGTAAGTAATTGATTGAACCCGGCTAATGTGGTTCAGAGCCGGGTATTTAGGGTCGAAGCTTTCTTTTACAATCGATGGGTGTGCGCAAATCCATGCGACTCTTGTTTAGTGGGCCTTTTATATCTACGGGATACTGCGAGTTGTTGGATGAGGCGCAGTTCGGCAACAGATACTGACCGCCGTTCAACAGTAATTGGCAGGTTAGCACTGCTGACATTGTGCGGTTTTTACAACAAATGTCTAAATTTTGCAAAATAAATAACCGCTTAAATTCAATATTTTACTTTCGATTTTGTGGCTTTCGTTTCACATAAAAAACCATTTTCTGAATGTTGGCATGCCCATTGCTGAATCTGGTTCAAGCAAGTAGCGCGTCCTGGATTGTTAAGGATGCCGGCTTGAATTAGATTTTTTAACATTCTATTTAGGTGAGAGAGTGAAAGACTATTTTGCAGGAGACGCTTGGGCCCAGGGGCAGAATCCGGTGCCGGAAACCATTAGCCGGCGGCGTAAGCTATCGACTTGCGTCGCATTGACAGTAGCCGGCGTTTCGATGGCTGCGGCCTTGAATGTGCAGGCCGCAGCGCCGAAGAAAACCGCTAGAAAACCGGTTGCCACCAAGGTGGTTAGCGAGCTGGAATTGGAAAATCAACGTCTGCGTCAGGAATTGCAAGCAGCCAAGCAACGCGAGTTGGACTTGATTAAAAAAGGCGTGGCCGCCGCGCCCGCCGGCGCAGCCGGAACTGCTGCGCCGGCCGCTACGGCTGCAGCCGAAAGCGAAGCGCCGGCCGAGGAATTGGCTCAGAACGAGGAAAATCAAAAAGGCGATTTGGGCGAAGTGGTGGTCCGGGCGCGTCCAAGATTGCAAAAGCTTAAAGATATTCCTAACTCCACCTCGGTCCGCACCGGTGAGGAACTGCATAAAGAGTTGGCGATGGACTTAGGCGATATTTTGAAGCGTGCCGGTAACGTTAAATGGAATTACGGTAACGCGCGTACCAGCAGTTTGTCGATGCGTGGCGTCGGTCAGCAAGCGCAAACCGATGCGATGGATCCCAGTGTCGGTACTATTGTGGATAACGTGCCCTATGCCTATAACCCTCTGACCAGCTTCGATCACTACGACATTGACTCGATTCAAGTAGAGCGCGGTCCGCAAGGTACGGACGGCGGCAAAAACGTCAGCTTGGGTAGAGTGAATATCAATACCAAACGGCCAACCTTTAATCGTGAAGCGACCTATTCGGCGACTTACGGCCAATTTAACACTTACATCGGCGATGCCGCATTGGGTGGTGCGGTAATTGATAATTTTCTGGCTTGGCGCGGCGCATTCCACGTCAATAAAGGCGAGGGGGCTACCAAAAACCTCTATAACACCGATCAAACCTGGTACAACCGCGACAGGCTGGCTGGTAGGATACAGTTTTTGCTGACCCCAACCGAGAATATCAGTACCTTGATCCGATTCGACGCCAACCCGCGCGGTGAAGAGTTTAACAACGGCAACAGTTTTTTTAAGCCAACGCCGACAATATCGGCTAACGGTGGCCTTACCAATCTTAACAATGACGCTTCCACTCGATTGGCTCGCCGTTGGTTTGTGCAGGGTAACCCGGAATATAGCTATCAAAAAAATTATCTTTACGGTGGTGGTCAAAACGCTTTCAACCAGGATGCTCAGGCTGCATTGATTACGGCCAGTAAGGGCGGGTCGGTGGAGACCAATTGGGATACCGGTTACGGTAAACTGACATCGATCACCGCATATCGGGATTTCGAATTCCAGGCGCGGAACGACGGCGATTCTACGCCTTTTGATGTACAGAAAAACGGCGGCGGTGCGGTGCCCGACTTTAGACAGTTAAGTCAGGAGTTGAAATTTGCTTCTAAAGTGGGTGATCTGGTCGATTACACCACCGGTATTTATTTGAACGATCGGAAAATGATCAAAGGTAACCGCGTAGGTTTTGGATCGGATGCGGGGGCTTGGCTAGCGAACAATACTACATATAACGCTTTGGTCCCAAATAACGGTATCTATTCTCTGACTAGCGGTGGCGTAACTACCACTTCGGTCTCCAATAGAGCGCTATTGAGCGATTCGCTGAATGGGCTTCACACCGATAACCCGTATTACATCCATAATAAGACGGCTTCGGCATTTTTAAATGCCAAATGGCATATTACCGAGCCGTTGACAGTGGAAACCGGTTTGCGCTTTAACATCGAGAATCGCCGTCAGTCCACTGACAAATTTATTACCAACAACGGATTTGGTACCTTGCTGAGTCCGTTTCAAGTTAACGGCAAGGCAACCGGTGGTTTCGATACAAATACCAATGGTACTTTGACAGCGAGCGCGCTGGCAGATAGTACTCAGGTGGCGAGAGCTAACCAAGTCGCCTTAAAGTATTTCGGTATATCGACTTACTCGGCGCTTAACGCCGCGCAGAAACAGCAGGTTGGCTATGCCAAAACCCTGCGGAGCGGGCAGATGGGTTTGTTATGGGACAGAGAGCCGGGCAAGCCGTTTAGATCGACTCAGCCTGGGTATCAAGTCAGACCGAGTTATAAATTCAACGAAGACTATACCGGTTATGTATCCTGGGGTTACAACGAAAAAGCCGGTTTGTCGCAGACGGTTAATAGTGTTTCTTATCTAGTCGAGCCGGAAAAAACCAATTCGTTTGAAATTGGCTTGAAGTCGACATTGTTCGATAGAGCATTGACTTTGAATACCGATTTTTTCTGGACCGAAATCAACAACTATCAGCAAGCGGTGCAGGTGATCGACCAATATCAGACGGCGGCATTGGGTCAGGATACCTATACCTCGATTACCGGCAATGCCAAAGGTGTTAGAGCCTATGGCGTGGAGGTTGATGGTTCATTGGTGGATACCATTCCATTTACCTCGGTTAACTTTTCCGGTTCCTATAACGAAGCTTTCTACACCGACTTTAAAAACTCTAGTAAACCTGCCGAATGGAATAACCTGAGTGCGTCCACCTTCGATCTTACCGGGCAGACTTTGCCCGGCGCCGCTAAATTTACTTTCAGTATCAGTCCGGAATTCAGATATCCGGTTGAATTTTTGGGCGGTAAAAACGAATTCCACACCAGCTTTACCACCTCGTTTACCAGTAGTTACAAGTCCGATGTGGCGTTGTCCGAGTACAGTGTGATTCCGGCTAACACCACTACCGACTTGTCTATCGGTATCGGCCGCCGCGACAAGGCCTTTGATGTGTCTCTGGTAGCGAAAAATATTTTTAACAATCAGACACCGTATGCCAAAACCTGGAATAGCTGGCAGCCGGGTATCCCGCAATGGTTTGCTCTGACGGTTAACGGCAAGTTTTAACATTCGACTCTCGTGGTGCCTCCGCGGGTTAGGAGATTTCTCCTAACCCGTTTTTTTTTGACCAAAATTTTATATTTTTTAGTTGGATTGCCATGGATCGGGTTATTGCAGACTGCCGGCATGCGGGCATTATGGTCAGCGATTATTCGATTTGCGGTTTTTGCCGAAGGGCGCGGATCGAATAAATGCCAAGCCGCGCCAGTCCTGCCGTGGCGGGCTCTGCTATCTTAACAACAGCGGTTGCTGTGATGCTGCTGAATTACCATCACATCGACAAGCCGATTGCTTGGCGATATTCTCCATCAAGTACTTTTTAAAACGGTTATTTGAAAATAATTCCTTATAAATCAATATGTAAAAGTTATTTTCCGGTATCGGATGTATTTCAGTTTTAGTGGCATATTAGTTGCAATTCCTTGGCGGTGAGACTGCGTTTATGTGCGCCGCGGCGTGCAATTACTATCAACTGAAAGGAAGAGAAACAAAATGAATAAGACTATCAAATTGGCGTTTTTGGCAATGCTGTTCGCGGCGCCGGTTGCTATGGGTGCGAGCCACGACGAGCATCATAAAGACAAAAAAGCCGAGGCGCCCGCCACAGCCGCGGCACCGGCCGCCGAATACAAATATAAAACGCCAAAGCTGAACCGCGCCCAATTTGATGAGTTATTGGCCAAGCCCGAGCAGTTGACGATTATCGATGTGCGCCGTCCCGACGAGTTGACTACCAAAGGCGGATTTCCGGTGTATTTGAGTATTCAATCCACTGAAATTGAGAAAAGCCTGGCTTACATACCAAAGGACAGAAATGTCGTTACCGTTTCCAATCATGCCGGCCGTGCCGGGGCGGCGGCCGATCTGTTGGCGAGCAAGGGTTTTAAGGTAGTTGGCGCCGTTGGCGCGCAGAACTATGAAGAAGAGGGCGGCAAGTTGACCAAGATCGCGCCGCCGGAACCGAAAAAATAAAAAACCACGAGTCTAATTTGTTCTATTTGGAGGAAGTTCATGAGTAAAAAACTATATTCCGCCTTGGTCTGGGGGATTGCGGTAGCTATTGCCGGCAATGCCCATGCGGCAGAGGAGAAAGCGGCGCCCGAGAAGGCCGAAGCCAGTGCTTCGGAGTCCGGGCAGTCGAAATCCAAGCATTGGGCGTATCAGCCTGTTAAGTCGCCCGCGGCACCTAGCGTCAAGAATAAGGATTGGGTGAGAACGCCGATCGATGCGTTCGTGCTGGCTCCGCTGGAAGCTAAAGAATTAACCCCGTCGCCGGAAGTGGATCGCGCCGCGTTTATTCGTCGCGCGACGCTGGATGCCTGGGGCGTTATTCCAACGCCAGACGAAGTTCAGGCGTTTGTTAACGATGATTCCAAGGATGCCTATGAGAAACTGGCTGATCGCTTGTTGGCTTCGCCTAAATACGGCGAGCGTCAGGCCCGCCGTTGGCTGGATTTGGCACGTTATGCCGACAGCTCGGGCTTTACCAACGACGAGAACCGCAACAATATGTATCGCTACCGCGATTATGTGGTTAAGGCGTTCAACGAAGACAAACCTTATTCGCAGTTCATTCAGGAGCAGTTGGCCGGCGACGAAATCAAGCCGGGCGATCCCGAAGCCTTGATTGCTACCGGCTTTATCAGAAGCTATCCGGACGATAGCAACTCCCGCAACCTGGTACAGAAAAAATTCCAGAACACCACCGATGTTACCGATACCGTGGGCGAGGTATTCTTAGCGCAGACCGTCGGTTGCGCCAGATGCCACAACCATAAGTTCGACAAAATTTCGATGAAAGAGTATTACCAGTTGCAATCTTTCTTCGCCAACGTCAATGCCGTGGATAACGTGCCGGTGCCTCACAAAGGTCAAGCGGAACTTGAGTGGGAAAAAGCCAACGCCAAGTGGGAAGAGGCCGTTAAAGATATCAAAGCTAAACAACAGGCGTTGATTGACCCTGTTAAGGATAAAGCCAGAAAGTACAACTACGAACGGTTTTCCCTGGATACCCAAGCGGCTTTGAACAAACCCGAAGCTGAATGGACCACTGCCGATCGCTGGATTAATCATCGCTACAACAGTAACGAAAGCGAAGAAGCGGCAGCGTTAGCGTTTTACCAAGACAACTCCGCTAAAGGCGCGTACAGCTATGATCCTAGTTATGCGGATAAAGTCGAGCAATTCAAAGCCATCAATAAAGAGTTGAAAAAATGGGAAAAGCTGAAGCCGGTTAAAGGTTCGACTTTCATTTCCGCCGTTTCGGAACTTGGCAACCCAAATCCGCCGCCGACTCACGTCCACTTTGCCGGCGAGTACGACAAACTGCTTGAAGAAGTGCAACCAGGTTTCCCGGCCGCCATTTCCGACGAAAAACCGGTGATTCAACCCTCCGCGGTTTCCTCGGGTCGCCGTGCTGCTTTGGCGAAATGGATAGCTAGCCCGACCAACCCGTTGACTGCCAGAGTGTTTGTGAACCGGGTGTGGGGGCAATATTTCGGCAAAGGTATCGTGGAAACCGTCAGCGACTTCGGTAAAGCTGGTACTAAACCGACCAATCCCGAATTGCTGGATTACTTGGCCGACAATTTCGTGAAACAAAACTGGAGCGCCAAAAAACTGCATCGGGAGATTTTGTTGTCGAGCGTTTATCGTCAATCGTCCGAGCCGCGTGAAGACGTCGCTAAAGCCGATCCGGATAACAAACTGCTGGCGGTATTTCCAAGACAGCGTCTGGAAGCCGAGCAAATCCGCGATTCATTATTGGTTGCTGCCGCGAAACTGGAAGATAGCTTGGGCGGTCCCGCCGTTTACCCGGAAGTGCCTACCGGTCTAAATGCCGGTGACAAATGGCCGGTGGATAAAGCGCCGAAAGATACCAATCGCAGAAGTTTGTACGTGTTTACCAAACGTAGCGTGCCTTACCCCATGCTGGATACCTTCGATATGGCGTCGGCGCAGCAAGTGCATAGCAAACGCGACGTTACCACCACGCCGCTGCAATCTCTGGCTTTGTTTAACAGCGATACCGTATTTAGCTGGTCGCAGGCTTTGGCGGGACGCGTGATCAACGAAGCCGGAAACGACGAGTCCGATCAATTGGAAAGGTTGTATCAAATTCTATTTGCCCGCAGCCCAACCGACGAGGAAAAAGACACTTTGGAAAGTTTCCTCAATGAACAGGAAGGCGTGATTAAGAAGAAGGTTGCGGAAGGCAAATTTACTGCCAGCGTACCTGTCGGTGTCAAGGAAGCGGAAAAACTGGATCCAGTGCGTTCTTCAGCCTTTGTCGACCTGGTGCACGCGGTGGCCAATTCCAACGAATTCGTCTATCGCTTCTAACGGCAATCGCATACTTTTGAATTAGGAATTAAATTATGAATAACAAATCACGTAGAGACTTTTTGATCAAGAGCGGCTATGGTCTGGGCGGTTTGGCTTTAGGCGGTATGTTGCCCGGCCTGAACGGCTTTTCCAGTGCGATGGCTTCCGAGTTGGCGGCCGGAGCCGGCATCGTCGATCCATTGGCGCCAAAAGCGCCGCATTTCAACCCGAAAGTGAAATCGGTCATTTGGTTGCATATGGATGGCGCGCCTTCCACCATCGATTTGTACGACTACAAACCGCAATTGGTCAAAATGCACGGTCAGGATATTCCGAAATCATTCATGGCCGGTATCAAGGAAGGTGTGCGCGGCGGTACCGGTAAACTGTTTGCCACCAACCGCACCTGGAAACAGCACGGCGATAGCGGGGCTTGGTTTTCCGATTTCCTGCCGAATTTGGCGCAACATGCCGACGAACTGGCTTTCATCAAATCCAGTGTCACCATCGGCGCGACCCATAACATTTCCATCCTGAAATTGAACACCGGCGACTTGAACCCAGGCCGGCCGTCGCTTGGCGCCTGGATCAAATATGCGCTGGGTACCGCCAATCCGGATTTGCCGGCTTATGTGGTGTTGTACAACGACAAGAAGGAACCGACCGGCGGCTCGATCAACTGGAGTTCAGGCTTCCTGCCCGCGGTTTATCAAGGTACCGCCTTCCGCCAAGGCGAATCGCCGATTCTGTACCTGGAGCGTCCGGAGTTGACTTCGGCATCCGAGCAGCGCAGCACGCTGGACCTGCTGAAACGCTTGAATCAATTGGAAGATGCCAAATACCCGGGCGATACCGAATTGGAAGCGCGTCTGCAAGCCTACGAATTGGCCGACCGGATGCAGCGTACCGCGCCGGAAGCGGTGGATCTGAAAAAAGAATCCGAAGCCACCAAGGCGCTGTACGGCATCAACGACGAAGGCAGCAAAAGCTACGGCGAAGTGTTGCTGCGGGCTCGGCGCTTGGTCGAGCGCGGCGTGCGTTTCATTCAAGTCGTGTCGGGTCCGCAGGAAGTGGCCGGCGATCAACGTAACTGGGACGGTCATACCAACCTGGAAGAAAACCACAAGAAACATTCCTATGCGGTGGATAAACCTATTGCCGGCTTGTTGACCGACTTGAAAGCTAAGGGTTTGCTGGATACCACTCTGGTGGTTTGGACCTCCGAGTTCGGTCGGACTTCTTACGGCCAAAGCGGTAACGGCCGCGACCATAACCCTTGGGGTTATACCCAATGGCTGGCGGGCGGCGGCGTCAAAGCCGGTTATACCCATGGCGGTACCGACGAAATCGGTCTCCAAGTGGCTGATAAGAGTACTGCAGTCGATACCTATGACTTGCACGCCACCGTGTTGCACCTGATGGGCCTCGATCACTTGAAAACCACCTATTTCCACAACGGCCGCTCTGAGCGTCCGACTGTGGTGTACGGCAAGGTTATCAAAGAGTTGATTGCTTAGGCTCATTGGGTTGTTGATTCCGCTCTAAAGGATTGTTCGTTCCTCGGCAAGCGAGGGGCGAACGGTCTTTGAGAAGGCGGGCTTAATAAGCGATGTTTTAGCCAATCATTTTCGATTTGGAGGAGATATAGATGGTAGCCAAAAGTTTGTTGGCATTCAGTATAAGCGCCTTACTTTATACAGGGGGTGCGCTAGCCGACGATCTCGTAACGCCGCCGATTCCCGGCGTGGCGGCCGGCGGTGTGTTGGTCGATGTGATCAAGGAAGGATTTAATGGCACGGAAGGCCCCATCGGTTACACCGACGGTAGCCTGCTGTTTACAGAAACCAATGCCAATAAAATTATTCGCATCGCACCGGACGACACGGTTTCGACTTTTCTGGAAAAATCCAATGGCGCTAACGGCTTAGCCTTGACGCCGGGCGGCGAAATTGTGGCGGTACAGACCTTGAAAACCCAAGTGGGTGTGGTTTATCCGGCCGACAAGAAACACGCATTAGCCGAAAATTATCAGGGCACTGCATTTCAAAGGCCAAACGATCTGGTGCGCGCCAGTAACGGCGGCATTTACTTCACCGATAGCGGGACTCGGCCCAGCAAGGAAAACCCTAGTCCGCCACCATCGCATCCCGGTGTGTTTTATATAAGTCCGGGCGGCGAGTTGAAACAACTGGCCACCGACATAGAGCGTCCGAACGGCATTCAATTGAGTAAGGACGAGAAAACGCTATATGTCGCGAATACTCCCGGCGAGCACGTATTGGCCTACGACATCGCGGCCGACGGCGTTATTCAAAACCGGCGCAATTTCGCCAAACTTGCAGGCTGGCAAAAAGGCGAGGACGGTAAGTGGTCCGGCGGCGCCGATGGTTTGGCGGTGGACGACGACGGCCGTTTGTATGTGGCCTCGAATGCGGGTGTGGAGATTTTTAGCGCTAAAGGCGATGCGCTGGGGGTGATCGAAATTCCGAAAAAACCGCAAAACCTGGCATTCGCCGGTCCTAACAAAAACCTGTTGTATGTGGTCGGACGCGGTTCTGCATACAAGATTCCGCTTCTGGCTCGCGGCATCAGCAGCCGCGCCAAATAAAAGCGTTTTCGAGACAGAAATTTTTCTTTAACCGGCAGGGATGCCTGGCAAACAGATCTGAGTCGCATGTCTCCTTGCTTGCTTCTGATCTAAGCCGAGCCATTGAAGGAACAATGGCTTAGGGATGGTAGGAAAAGTGTTACGCCAGGCCGGTGCGGGAACCGGCCATTACCGAATTCTTGCTCATCGGCACACTTAGCTGATGCGCTGTCCCAAGCTCTAGTGAGGGTTTTTACCGCGGGCAAAGACACGTTCTGCGCCCGTTTTTTTTGCCTGCGCGCCTAGCTTCTTTGATTGTTCGCTACGTTTGGCCATTGTATATGCTAGTCCAGCAACAGTGAGTGCTGAGGGACTGTTGTTTATTCATCAGCCGGTCCGGAAAGTAAGAGTAGCCGGCTAAGCAGGCGGCGCGCATACGCCGAATTTATTTGCTAAATACCCCGTTAAAACAGTTGCTTGCATCTCCTTAGTTTTTTTCTAGTCGTACTTTTTTTGCTGGCATATAAGTTGCTTTATTGGTGTCACTAAGCTTTTTTCATACGCATCGCCCCTTGATGCCGTTTTCCGCTTGTTTTGGAGTGATTCAATGAGAAAAAATTTATATACCGCCGTGGTCTGGGGGTTGGCGGTGGCAATTGGCGGTGACGCCAAGGCGGCCGACGAAAAGCCGGCGCCAACCGAGGAAGCCTCGCAAGCCAAATCGAAGCTATGGTCGTATCAGCCGGTGAAGACGCCGGCTCTGCCGGCTGTAAAGCAGCAGGACTGGGTCAGAACGCCGATTGATGCGTTTATTTTGGCAAAACAGGAAGAAAAAGGTCTGAGGCCATCGCCGGATGCCGACAAAGCGGCTTTTATTCGTCGAGCCACGCTGGATGTTTGGGGTGTGATACCGACGCCGCAAGAAGTGGATGCCTTCGTCAACGACGACTCCGATAATGCTTACGAGAAACTGGTCGAACGCTTGTTGGCCTCGCCCAGATACGGCGAACGGCAGGGGCGCAAATGGCTGGACTTGGCCCGCTATGCCGATAGTACCGGCTTTCAGAACGATAACGACCGTTTAAATATGTGGCGTTATCGCGATTACGTGATCAATTCTTTCAATCAGGACAAGCCTTACAGCCGCTTTCTGCAGGAGCAATTGGCCGGCGACGAATTGTGGCCGGACCAGGAGGAGGCCTTGATTGCGACCGGATTCATGGCGCAGTTTCCCGATAACGCCAACTCGCGGGATCTGGTGCAGCGCAAATACCAGATTACCACCGATATTACCGATACGGTGGGCAAGGTGATTTTGGGGCAAACATTGGAATGCGCGCGTAGCCACAATCACAAATTCGACAAAATCAGCCAGAAGGATTATTTCTCGCTGCAGTCGTTTTTTGCCAATGTGGCGCCGGTGGATAACATTCCTGCCAAAAAAGGGGCGGTCGAGCTGGCTTACGATCAACAATGGGCGAAATGGGAAGAAGCCACCAAGGATATTCGCGCCAAGCAAAAGGCCATTATCGATACTCACCGGGAGGATGCGCTTAAGTATCACAAGGAACGTTATCTGACCGATTCCAGGGCGGCTATCTTCAAACCCAAGGAGCAGTGGACCGCGCAGGACCGCTGGGTTAATCACCGTTTGGTCAGTGTCACCGACGAAGCCAGTCTGCAAGCCTATTTCCGGGAAAAAGGCGAAAGTAGCGACCCTAAAACACAGAACAAGGAAATTGCCGCGCAATGGGCGGAGCTGGATAAGTTGAACAAAGAACTGAAAAAGTTCAACGATTTGAAACCGACGACAGCTTCAAACACGATTTCCGCGATGACGGAGCTGGGTCATGCCGATGCGCCGCCGAGCTTCGTGTTTGCGCAAGGCGACCATGAAAAACCGCTGGAACAAGTGCAGCCGGCTTTTCCACCGGCGATTACCGACGAAAAACCGGACATAAAGCCGTTGCCGTTTTCATCGGGCCGCCGGTCCGCGTTGGCGAAATGGATTGCGAGTCCGACCAATCCGCTGACGGCCAGAGTCTACGTCAACCGGGTGTGGGATCAATATTTCGGTCACGGCATCGTCGAGACGGTTAGCGATTTCGGTAAGGCGGGTCAGAAGCCGACCAACCCTGAGTTACTGGATTATCTGGCGTCTAAATTCGTCAAGGACGGTTGGAGTATTAAAAATCTGCATAAGGAAATTTTATTATCTAGCGTTTACCGGCAATCCTCCGACTATCGCGAAGACGTGCATCAGGCCGATGCCGAAAACAAATTGCTGGCGGTATTTCCGCGGCAACGCTTGGAGGCCGAGCAAGTCAGGGATTCTTTACTGGTTGCGGCAGGCAAACTGGAGGAGAAAGTGGGCGGGCCGTCGGTTTATCCGCCCCTGCCGAAAAGTATCAACGCCGGCAATAGTGCTAACGTCAACGGCGATCCGGCCTGGAAGACCTCCAAGGACGCTAAGGATCATAATCGCCGCAGCATGTATATCTTTACCCGGCGCAGTTTGCCGTATCCGATTCTGGATTCGTTCAATATGGCTTCTCCGCAGGAAGCCCATAGCAAGCGCGAGGTGACCACCACGCCGCTGCAAGCCCTGACTTTGTTCAATAGCGAACTGATCTTCGATTGGTCGAAGTCCTTGGCGGGCAGGATGATCAATGAAGCCGGCCTTGATGAATCCGAACGGCTGGACAGGCTGTACCAAATTCTATTCGGGCGTAATGCCAACGACGACGAAAAAAGCAGTCTGCAAGCTTTTCTCGACGATCAAGAGAATGTGATACGTAAAAAAGTGGCAACCGGAAAGTTCGAAGTCAACGTGCCGAACGGTTTGAAAGAAAACGTACAGATAGATCCCGTTAGAGCTTCGGCTTTCGTCGACTTGGTGCATGTCGTGGCCAATTCCAACGAGTTTATCTACCGATTTTAAAGACTATTCCCAGCACAAGAGGTAAAGATTATGCATAACAAGTCGCGTAGAGACTTTTTATTGAAGACCGGCTACGGACTCGGCGGGTTGGCGGTGAGCGACTTTATGCCCGGCGGCGGCGTGATAACCAGTGCATTGGCTGACGATGCCGGCCTGGAGGCGTTGGCCGGCGGCAACCCGTTGGCCTCCAAAGTGCCGCATTTCGCGGCCAAGGCCAAAACCGTGATCTGGCTGCATATGGCGGGAGCGCCTAGTACCCTGGATTTGTACGATTACAAACCGGATTTGATCAAATTGGCGGGTACCGGCGTGCCTGCGTCGTTTTTGAAAGGCATTAAAACCAGTACTCAAGGCGGTGTCACCAAATTGATCGCTACCAAACGCACCTGGAAACAACACGGTCAGAGCGGTGCCTGGTTTTCCGATTTGCTGCCGAATCTGGCGGAGCATGCCGATGACATGGCTTTTATTAAATCCAGCGTCACTATCGGAGCTACTCACGATATTTCGATCATGAAGCTGAATTCGGGCGGTTTGAATCCGGGCCGGCCTACCTTGGGAGCCTGGGTGCAATATGCGCTGGGTTCGGCGAATCCGAATCTGCCGGCCTATGTGGTGCTATATAACGATAAACGCGAGCCTCGCGGCGGCGTTACCAACTGGTCGTCGGGTTTTTTACCGGCGGTTTATCAAGGCACGCCGTTTCGGCCCGGCAATTCGCCGATTCTGCATCTGAACAATCCGGAGTATCTGGCGGTGGCCGAAAAGCGCCAAGCCTTGGACTTGTTGAAACAACTGAATCAGAAACACGACGGCCGCTATCCGGACGACACCGAGCTGCAAGCGCGAACCGAGTCCTACGAGCTGGCTTACAGGATGCAGGAAACCGCGCCGGAAGCCGTCGATTTCAGCAAGGAATCCGAAGCCACCAAGGAGTTATACGGCCTCAACAACGAAGCAACCAAAGCTTACGGCGAGCTGTTGCTGCGGGCTCGGCGCTTGACCGAGCGCGGTGTGCGATTCATCCAAGTGGTATCGGGTCCGACCGACATCAAGGGCGATAGCCGCGATTGGGACGCACACCAAAACATCGAGGAAAACCACAGCACCCACGCTCGGATCGTCGATAAGCCGATTGCCGGTTTATTGAAGGATTTGAAAGCCAAGGGCTTGTTGGATTCCACGCTGGTGGTTTGGACATCGGAATTCGGCCGTACCTCATGGAGCGAATCCGGCGACGGTCGCGATCACAATCCATGGGGTTACACGCAATGGATAGCCGGCGGCGGTATCAACGCCGGCACGACTTACGGTTCCACCGACGAAATCGGCTTGCAGGCGGAGAAGGGCAAGGAAGTCGATACCTACGATTTGCACGCCACGGTGCTGAACCAATTGGGTCTTGATCATTTGAAACTGATCTACAAATACCAGGGACGGTCCGAGAGGCCAACCGTGGTTTACGGCAAGGTCATCAAGGATTTGATTGCCTAGAGATGCTGCCCTCGTAATGCTTGCATGGCCAAGAAAAATGCCGGTTTAGCCGTTTCCGGCCAAGCCGGCGGTAGTTTGCGCCGCAAGGTTTTTTGCTAAACGTTTTTTTTCATTATGCTTAACAAATTGATTTTTCCAGCGATTTTATTCGCAACATTTTCAGGCCTGGCATTCGCCGAAAGCGAATTCGATTTCGAAGAGTTGATGAACGATGTCGAAACCAAAATCCAGAACGTACAGAACAATATTGCGGCTAAGGACGCGGCGACAGCCAGTACCCAAGCCAAGGAATTGCAAGAGCAGTTCAAACTGGTCGAGGGCTTCTTCGAGAAGCGCGGCGATGCCGCCGATGCCTCGCATAACGCCAAGGAGTATCAGAATAAGGCGATGAATATTCAAACGGCGCTAACTGCCGGCGATTTCGATACTGCCGCCGCCGCCGCCAATGATTTTTCCAAACAGTGCCGCGGCGCCTGCCACGACAAATATAAACCCCTTTAATTGGATCAACATGAAACGTATTTTATTGAAATGCCTGGTGCCAGGTTTGCTCGCATTTTCCGCCGAGGCCGCCTTGCCGGAGGGTCATCCGGCTCCGGATTTCCAGGCCCAAGCGTCCCTGGCCGGTAAGGCGTTTAATTTCTCGCTGAAAGACCAGCTGAAAAAAGGCCCGGTAGTGGTGTATTTCTATCCATCCGCCTATACCGGCGGCTGCAATTTGCAGGCGCATACCTTCGCGGTCAATCACGAAAAATTTGCCGCGGCCGGTGCCAGCATCGTCGGCGTGTCGTTGGACAGTATCGAACGCTTGAACGATTTTTCCGCCGATCCTAATTATTGCGCCAGCAAATTCCCGGTGGCATCCGATGCGGACGGCAAGATTTCCGGGGATTACGACATTGCGGTACGGGACGCGGCTCCAGGTAAAACCGATAGCCGTGGCGTGGAAATTAACCACGGTTTTGCCGAACGAACCACTTTCATCGTCACGCCCGATGGCAAGATCTCCGCTACCTTGGGCGGTTTGAAACCGGAAGAGAATGTGGCGAAAGCATTGGAAACCGTGCAAAACCTTGCTGCCGGCCGACAGAAGGCTAATTGATCATGGGGCTTTGTCGCTGGATGTCGCATCTGAATCAAGCGCCGGCTTCCTTGTTGGGTTTCGGCGACCGCGTGCGATATCGGCAATATCTATCGCGCAGACAATGGAAAAAACGCTCCTGGTTGGCATTCGGCACCTTTGCATTGTTGGCGTCGGCCAAAACCGCGGTGGCGGAACAAAGTAGCGATACCTTGTTACGCATGGGTAGCGGCAATCCGGTAGCCGGCAAGCAAAAATCCGAATCCGAGCGCTGCCAGGAATGTCACGGCGAGACCGGGAACGCCGAAGACGCCCGAATACCTAAGCATGCCGGGCAGTACGCCGGTTATCTGGTAAAGCAGTTGCGGAACTTTCAATCCGGCGAACGCCGGCACGACATCATGATGAAGATGGCGGCCGATTTAAGTCCGGCTGATATAGAAGATATTGCCGCGTATTTTGCCAGTCAGAAGACGATGCAAGGCGATGGTTCGGGCAACAACAAACCGGTGGCGAAAAATTTATTTCTGAACGGTGATCGGACTAGAGATATTCCATCCTGCGTCAGCTGTCACGGCGAAAACGGTAAAGGCAAGGTTGCGGACAATGTGATCTATCCGGTGATCGGCGGCCAGAACAAAATGTATTTGCGTCGGCAATTGGTGAATTGGAAATTGGGCGAACGGAAAAATAGCCCGGATGCGGTGATGAACCAAGTAAGCAAATCGCTTAACGAAGACGAAATTGAGGCTTTAGTCGATTATATCTCGGGGTTGTAACAAGATGAGTGTCCCGCCCGAAGCTTATTCCCATCCATTTTACGGAGTTGATATGAAACGTTTTTTTCTGGGTTGCGCGTTATTGCTGTTGGCGGCGTTCTCGGCGTTGGCTGGCTTGCAAGAAGGCGATGTGGCGCCGGATTTCGATACTCAGGCTTCGTTTGCGGGCAAACCGTTTGCCTATTCCTTAAAAGAGGCGCGCGGTAAGGGGCCGGTGGTGGTGTATTTCTATCCGACTGCTTACGGGCGCGGTTGCAATATTCAAGCGCGAACCTTTGCGATTAACCATGAAAAATTCGCCGCCGCCGGCGCGACCATCGTAGGCGTGTCGCTGGACAGCATAGAACGGCTGAACGAATTTTCGGCAGACCCTGATTATTGCGCCAGCAAATTTCCGGTGGCCTCGGATGCGGACGGCAAGATCGCCAATGCCTACGGCTTGAGCGTGGACGAATCGAGATCGGGGCGTTTGGACAGCCGGGGCGTACAGGTCAATCACGGTTCTATTGCCCGTACCACGTTTGTAGTGGCGGCGGACGGCAAGATAGTGGCCAGCGTCGGCGATTTGCAACCGGCCGAAAATGTCGAAAAAGCGCTGGAGATAGTGCAAGGTTTGGGCAAGTCCGCACAGGCTGGTCAATAGCGTGTTAAGGATGGGTGTAGCGGGGGCGAAGTGCAGTGTTATTTTCAACGGATAGTGTCATCAACAATGGCTGTTTAAGAGGACGGCAATGAAGAAGTCTTTGAATTGGTTTTTATACGAAACCCACCGCTGGCTGGGCGTGGTGTTGGCTTTGTTTATGTTTTTCTGGTTTTTTACCGGCATCGCGATCATTTATGCCACACCGACCACGCAAAACCGCAGCCAGCAACTGGCGCATGCGGAAAGCCTGGCTCCCGAGGCCGGTTGGTTGAGCCTGGGCGAAGCCTGGGATCGCAGTGCCGAGCAGCGCAAGCTGTTTGCCGTGCAACATAAATCCAAGCCGGCTAACATGGGTGAACATGGCGCGCAGGCAAAAGCCGAGGCGGGCAATGGTAAAGAACAAGCTGTCGGTATAGCCGATGCCCGTCTGGTAAGACGTAACGACGAGCCGTTCTGGTTGGTGGAAGATACCAAAGGTGCGCGCTTCGCGTTATCGGCACTGGACGGCAGCTTACGCGAAACCTCGGTAGAGCAGGCGCTACGCATCGCCGACGACTGGTTCAAACGCGATGGTATTAACCAGAATTTGCAAGTAGTGGAAACGGTGGAAGCGCCTATTATTCTGCGTAATCAGGATGCCTTGCGGCCGTTTCATCGGGTAGCTAGCGACGATGGGGACGAGTTGCTGATTTCGGCGCGTACCGGCGAAGTGCTGCATGCCTCGACCCGCGTCGATAGGGCGTTTTACTATGCCGGCAACTGGTTGCATTTATTCAAGCCCCTGGAAGCCATCGGCTTGGGGCAATATCGTCACGATGTGCAATTGTGGTCAGGCTTGGGCGCGACCATCGCCTGTATCACCGGTTTGATTATCGGCTGGTTGCGTTGGCGGCCGGGTTTTAACGGCAAGCCAACCTATTCGCAAGGGCGCACGCAACCCTATCGCGAGTTTTGGTTCAAGTGGCATTTCTGGAGCGGCCTGATCGGCGGTACGGTGGCACTGTCCTGGGCTCTTAGCGGATTTATCGACACCAATCCCGGTAAGTTATTTTCCGAAGCCAATCCTAGCCGTGAAGAATTCAGTCGCTATTTGGGTAAGGAAATCCCTGAAGCGATGCGCAATTGGCAACCTGCACCGTTCGGTACCGGGGAGAACGCGGATATTGTCGAGCTGGGTTGGCGTCACTTAGGCGGCGAAGCCGTATTGTTGGCATATGGCCGCGATGGCCAGAGGTTGCCGCAAACTTCCGGCGGCGCTGCTCCGCAATTCAGTAAAGTGGCCTTGACTGCGGCTGTTAACCGCATTGCGGCCGATACGCCGATAGCCAGCCAGGAATTGCTGGACGAATATGACAGCTATTACTACCCGCGGCATCATCAAGGCTTGGTGGAGAAACCCTTGCCGGTTGTGGCGGTGCAGCTTGCGGACGAGGCGGGAACGCGGTTTTATCTGGACCCGCAAGACGGCCGGCTGTTGGCCAGGCTGGATCGCAGCAGAAGAGTTTATCGCTGGTTGTATTCCGGACTGCATCATTGGGATTTTGGTTGGCTGTATCAACGGCCTATTTGGGATGTCTGGATGTTGACTTGGGTGGGTTTCGGTTTGGTGCTGGGCGCCAGTTCGCTGGTGGTGGGCTGGAAGAGGTTGGTTAAGACCTTCGCTCCTAAAAAACGCAAAGTACCCGGAAGACAGGCCGCATTGGGATTGGCAACGGAAACCCGTAACTCACTCTAAGCGGGTAAATCGGTCCAATTGCCACGGCCGGGGCGATGCTTATGCAAAACATAGTGCGCCCAAGTGTTGGCGGCTTGAGCCTCGGCAGCCAATCGGCTGCCGGCAGGTTTTCTTAGTAGATATCGCCCAAGAAATCCCGCTTCCCAATCTCGACGCCGTTATGCCGCAAAATGGCATAGGCCGTGGCGACATGGAAGTAGACGTTGGGCAGCACAAAATCCAACAAATAGGACAAACCCTGGAAGGTCGCGGTTTTGTCGCGCATAGGCACAAGTACCGTCTTATCTTCCGTGCCCTCAAGTTGCGCCGGCGCAAAGGATGCGAGCAATGCCAAGGTCTTATCGATGCGGGCCAGCAGATCCGGGAACGTCACTTCATTATCGTCGTATTTGGGTGGTTCCAGGCCGGCTAGCCGTGAGACGGCGCCCTTGGCGACATCGGTAGCGATTTGCACTTGCCGCGCCAGCGGATACATATCCGGATAAAGCCTGGCATTGATCAAGACCGAGGGTTCGATTTTCCGGGCTTCGGCAAAGGCAGCGGCTTTTTCAAGGATAGCCCGCAGATTTGTCAGGCTACGCGTAATCGGTGGCACCGTGGCAACGTACATCGAATGAGACATAAATTTACTCCTGAATCGTGAATGGGATCTAGTTTAACCGAATGTATCGGTTAGAAATCGGCTTATAGCCGTGCGGCGTTTTCCGGGGCAAGTTGTCGTACGTGACAATATGTCGCATTCTGAATATAAGAAATAACTGATATTATACGCGACATTGCAGAGATGTTCAGTGCAATAACTTCCTCCCTCAAATCCGGCTACAAGCCGGATTTTTTTTGCGGCTCGATTTGCCATCTTTACTGCCAGTAAGGTTTGCTGGACATCACATATCGTCAATGCGTTCCGCAAACAACGCCACTTGCCGCCAATCGGTATATTCAACCACCGCGGTGGGATCGGTCGGACCGTTGTTCAGCCACATAATCAAGCGGATCAAGGTCCTATCAAAAGCGGTATAGCTCGGGTAATCGATCTTGCCTGCGAAAACGCCGATCACCTTGGGAGTCCAGCTTATTTGTTTTAGAAATTTTTGTAGATACGGATTCGTCGCGGCACTGCTTTTTTCGGGCTTGCGCGCCACCATATTGACCGAGAAAAAAGCATTGGGCTTGCTGTCCAATAGCGCTTGGCGGTGCCGAATAAACTTATAAATCAGCGGGCTGTGATGCCCATAATGAACGCTGGCACCGATAACGATCTTGTCGAAGCCGAGTAGGTCGATTTCATAGGCGTCGGCGATTGGTACAACCGAGACCCGATGTTGCCGTTGGCTCAAAAATGCTTGCAGCGTATGGCAAATGTTTAAGGTTTGCCCTTCTTTCGTAGAGTAGATAATCAGGATGGTGGACATTAGCTATTTGCTAAGGGATAAGTGCGTTCGCCATGTCGCAAAAGTTCCCCTGTTATTGTTTGTTAAAAGGAAATTATTCATAACAGGAATGCCTAATTGTAAATTTTCCTTAGAAGGTTATAGTGAAGACGTACTTCAAATCGACCTGAATCGGTCAAGGCGGGAAGAAGAATGCCGCAAACAATTTTTACAAAGATATCAAGCCGGGTTGTTATTTCTTACCGGCGTTTTGAGGTTTTTGTCCGGTCAATTCCTGATTTTGACAATATTGTTCGGTACTGCATCTTTAGCCAGTAACCTTGATTTTGCTAGACCCGCTCGTGCTTAGCTTTATGTGTGACCTCCCTCGTTGAGCAGTGATCGCTGCTCTACACACTCTATGGCCTCTAGCGTTCTCACGTTAGAGGCTTTTTTTGTGCGTGTCCGATATTACTTACTACGCACGCTGTATATGACGTAACCGGCAAAAAGCATGGTTAATACATAAATTGTCGCTGTAATCATTTTTACTCCTAGCTATTGTTATTGTTGTCCGCCAGTTATAACAGAAATACGGCAACAGTCGCGCAGATTTGCGTCGACAGACGTTTTTTGCACGTTAGCGCCGAGAGCAAGCTACTCGGAAGCCGGTTTGATCATTGCTTATTTGTCAACAGCTTATTGGTCATTGTGCTGTTTGTCCACAAAAGCTGTGGATAAGGTTGTTGGTTCGTTGGTAAAAGGCAAGCTAAGTTGCTGTAATTTGAGAGTTGCCGTTAAATTGACTAAAAATTAGTCAAGCGTAGCTTTTTATCCAGCCTATAGCCGGTTTCAAACGCGATACATTCTGTCTGGTTTCTGTTTATCTTCGGGAATCACCGGAATTTTTCTAAGCCGATTGCTTGGCATTCGCCTAGAATGCGTGGCTTATATAGTTAATTTTCAGGATATGTTATGCAAATTCTCGGTGTGGATATCGGCGGTTCCGGTATCAAGGGCGCGATTGTCGATACCTTAACCGGCGAGCTTGTCACGGAACGTCTCAGAATAGGGACACCGCAACCGGCTACGCCGGAAGCGATTGCTGCAGTGCTGGCGCAATTGGTGTTGCATTTTAATTGGAACGGACCCGTCGGTTGCGGTTTCCCGGCGGCTATTCAGCAAGGCGTGGTGCGCACGGCGGCAAATATATCCAAGTCGTTTATTGGCGCCGATATCGATAAATTGTTTTCAGACGCCACAAACTGCGATTGTCATAATCTTAACGACGCGGATGCGGCCGGTATGGCGGAGATGCATTTCGGCGAAGGCGCCGGCCAGGCCGGAGTAGTGTTGTTAGTGACTATAGGCACCGGCCTGGGTACCGCACTTTTCACCGATGGTAACCTACTACCCAATACCGAGCTGGGCCACTTATATCTTGAGAATGGCCTGGAAGCCGAACGTTATGCATCCGATGCAGCCAGAAAACTTGAGGATTTGGGCTGGAAGTCCTGGGGTAACCGTTTCAATATTTACCTAAGCACGATGGAAAAACTGTTTTGGCCCGATCTGATTATTCTGGGCGGCGGCGCCAGTAAAAAATTTGATAAGTTTAAAACGCAACTCGCGGTAAATACTCCGGTCAAGCCGGCGGCATTTTTAAATCAGGCCGGTATCGTCGGCGCCGCATTCTATGCAAAGTCAAAAGTAATCTGATGATTAGCCCAACCTTGGGCGATCTCTGTTTGCAATTGTTGCCTAACGCGCCGGTTTTCCCCGCCGAAAATTTCTATTACCGTGCCTGACTTGACTATCAAGTCAGGCACGGTAACCTCTGACGCATGAGGTTGCCGGTGGTGAGAAATTTAATTTTTCCATGAGCGCAATCAGACAAAATCACCGGCAATCTCATATGCTTCGATAGGCTGTAAAACAGTTAATGACTTGCGTGGCGGTGATTGAGCCGAGCGGGTTGTTGGCGAAACTCACGCATGGTGCTGGTGACGATAGTCTTTAGGTCGGGAGATAGCTAAAGGCGCGTCATCAGTACCATTTTCCTGACTTGTCAATCAAGCGACATCCCCACGACACGTCAGCTTCAGCTTTGCCGGGAACCGAAATTTTCTCAGGTGTCTCGTTGGAAGTTCGTTTGCGATAGGGTCGAGAGCTCCATGCGAGCGACTTGGCCGTTACCGTGAATACAAAAGATTACGATCTTGGCGTAAGTCGAAAACGCCGGAAACTGGGCGGCTTTACTGACTAATACAGCACGTGTACCATGCGGCAAACTATCCCGCCGATGTTGTCGCTTGATGTGTCGGTGCCGTAATCAACCGCTGACCGAAGCGAGAAACATCATGATCACGCTGAATATTAACGGTAAAAGCCGCAAGATAAATCTGCCGGCTGACACGCCACTGCTTTGGGCGCTGCGCGACCAACTGGGTTTGACCGGTACCAAGTACGGTTGCGGCATGGCACTATGCGGTGCCTGCACGGTGCATATCGACGGCGAGCCGACCCGAGCCTGCGTCACGCCTATTGCGGCTGTGGTCGGCAAAAAAATTGTCACTATCGAAGCTATAGAACAGGATCAAACCGGTAAAAAGGTCCAGGACGCCTGGCTGAATCTGGGAGTACCGCAATGCGGCTACTGTCAGGCCGGACAAGTCATGGCAGCTACCGCACTGCTGAAACAGCATCCACAACCCAGCGACGCGGAGATTGATAAAGCCATGAGCGGCAATCTGTGCCGCTGCGGCACTTATCCGCGGATTCGCGCCGCGATCAAGCAGGCCGCCGGTTTGCCGGAGGGGCAATCATGAAAAACTCAGCCGAATTTCTGCAAGCAAATACCGATCAGAGCGCTGCCGACGACGCTTATGTGATCGACAATGTCAGCCGCCGGATTTTTATCAAACAGTTCGCGTTGAGCGGCTTTGTGTTGGCCGTGGGCCTGCCTACGCTGCTCAGAGCGGATGAAACTGCCGAGCCGGCCGCGGCCGGCAAGTTCGGTGCCGATGCGATGCCGCACGGCTGGGTGGATAATCCCCTGGTCTTTGTGGCCATTGCCGCCGATGGCGCGGTAAGCATCATCTGTCACCGTTCCGAGATGGGGCAGGGCGTGCGTACCAGCTTGCCGATGGTGGTAGCCGATGAACTGGAAGCCGATTGGTCCAGGGTGCGTGTCGTGCAAGCGCCCGGCGACGAAAAACGCTTCGGCAATCAAGACACCGACGGCTCGCGCAGCATGCGCCACTTTTTTATGCCGATGCGCCGGGCCGGCGCGGCTGCCAGACAAATGCTGGAAGCTGCCGCCGCCGCGCGCTGGCGCGTGCCGGTAACGGAAGTGCGCGCCGAGCAACACCAAGTAATGCACATGCCCAGCGGCAAAACCTTAGGCTACGGCGAATTAGCCAAAGCGGCGGCAAAACTGCCGGTGCCAGACCGAGATACGTTGCGTTTGAAGAGTTCGACGGAATTTCGCTACATCGGCAAAGGCCGGCAAGACGTTTACGATGGCCGGGATATTGTGACCGGACGCGCCATGTATGGCATCGATACGCAGCTGAAGGGCTTGCTTTATGCCGTGGTGGCGCGGCCTCCGGTGTTGGGCGGCAAGCTGTTAAAATTTGATGCCAGCGCCGCCCTTAAAGTGCCGGGTGTCGTAAAGATCGTGGAACTGCCTAGCAGTCCGCTTCCCGCGGAATTCAATCCCTTGGGTGGTGTTGCAGTGATTGCCAGCAACACCTGGGCGGCGATTCAGGGCCGCAACGCCTTGAAAATCGAATGGGACAACGGCATTCACGCCAGCTACGATTCGCTAGCCTACAAAGCCGAACTGGAAGCCGCTGTCCGCCAACCGGGTAAAGTGGTGCGCCAACAAGGCGATGTCGATGCCGCATTGCAAGGCGCGGCCAAACGCCTGGAGGCGGAATATTATTTGCCGCATCTGGCCCAAGCGCCGATGGAACCGCCGGCGGCGACGGCCCGCATCGTCAAGGGACATTGCGAAATTTGGACCTGCACCCAGGCGCCGCAGTTGACGCGGGATAAAGTCGCCAAATGGCTGAAACTGCCGGAAGACAAAGTGACTGTCAATGTCACACTCTTGGGTGGCGGTTTCGGGCGCAAATCCAAACCCGATTACGTTATCGAAGCGGCTTTGTTATCGCAGGCGATGCAAGGCAAACCGGTGAAACTGACCTGGACCCGCGAGGACGATTTACACCATTCCTATTTCCACACGGTATCCCTGGAGCGGCTGGAGGCGGGCTTGGATGCGCAGGGCAGACCGGTAGCCTGGCTGCATAGAACGGCGGCGCCCAGCATTTCCTCCACCTTTGGACCGGACAGCAAGCAGCAAATGCCGGTGGAATTGGGGATGGGGGTGATCAACGTGCCGTTCGCAATCGACAATCTGCGCATCGAAAACCCGCTGGCAGCGGCGCATACCCGTATCGGCTGGTTTCGCTCGGTGTCCAATATTCCGCATGCCTTTGCCGTGCAGTCTTTTGTGGCTGAGATGGCAGCAGCAGCGGGGCGCGATCACCGGGATTTTCTGCTGGATTTAATCGGCCCGGCGCGGCGCATCGATCCAACCAGTTTGGGCGATGTCTGGAATCACGGCGAATCGCCGGCGCTTTACCCGGTCGATACCGGCCGCCTGCGCCGAACCATCGAAACCGTGACTCGCGAAGCCGGCTGGGGCCGTCAGCTGGCCAAGGGCCAAGGCTTGGGGCTGGCCGCGCATTACAGCTTCGTGACTTATGTGGCTATCGTTGTGGAGGTCGCGGTCGATGATGCGGGTAAATTGAGCATCCCTAGAGTCGATGTGGCTGTCGATTGCGGTCCGCAAGTCAACCCCGAGCGGATTCGCTCGCAGATCGAAGGCGCTTGCATCATGGGTGTCAGTTTGGCGACGCTGGGCGAAATCAGCTTTAAAAACGGCGCGGTAGAGCAGGACAATTTTCACGCGTACCAGCTCACGCGCATCGACGACGCGCCGCGCGAAATTAAAGTGCATTTGCTGCCGTCCGCCGAATTCGATACTCCTTTGGGCGGTGTTGGCGAACCGGGCGTGCCGCCGATAGCGCCTGCGCTATGCAATGCCATTTTTGCCGCGACCGGTCAGCGCATACGGCAACTACCGATACGGGACCAACTGCTTAAAGACTGATAAACCTGATTAGTGGCCGGCGAACAGAGCCCGCCGCGCCGGTTTTGGAGTAGGAAGCAAAACGCACCCCGGTTATAAATTTGCTTAAAGCTTTTTAAACCCGGGCCGATAACCGGTTGCCAGCCGAAACATGGCGGGTACTTTTCAATCCAGAGGAGATAAACCATGTCATCCGTATCGGGAGTAGGTTCAACGCCGTATTTCCCCATCACCAACCAAACGAAACAACCCGTAGCGAATCAGCAAGCGGCAACAGCACCGGTGCAAGCCGTTGCAAAAGACGCAGATGCAGATGGTGATAACGATGTTAGAAAAGGCAGTAACATCGACACCTATGCCTGATAGCGTTAGCGGTTCCAGCTAGTAGTAAAAAGCCGGGTAATACCGGCTTTTTATTGATGGCTATTTTGTTTTTTCAGTTGTCCGGTATCAATTCGAAAATCGCGATTCGGCTATGCCTGCTTTGGCTATGGAAAAGCGTTTCCAAAGGCCCGTACTCCAATTTTTGAAATCGTCCAGATAGGTATAGGCTACCGGAATCACCAGTAGGCTCAGCAAGGTTGAAGTCACCAAGCCGCCGATAACGGCAACCGCCATCGGGCTGCGGAAGGACGAATCCGCGTTACCCATTTCAATCGCAATTGGCAGCATGCCGGCCCCCATCGCGATGGTAGTCATCACAATCGGTCTGGCGCGCTTGTGGCAAGCATCCAATAGCGCTTCCGTGCGGCTCATGCCGTGTTCACGCCGGGCGACGATGGCATACTCCACCAGGAGGATGGAGTTTTTGGTGGCTATCCCCATCAGCATCACCAAGCCGATTAGGGATGGCATCGAAAAGGCTTTGCCGGTCAACAACAGCGCTACGAAGCCGCCGCCAAACGACAGCGGCAAGGCCGCCAAAATAGTAATCGGCTGCAAGAAGTCTTTAAACAGCAACACCAATACGATAAAGATGCATAACACGCCGGTCAGCATGGCCAAGCCAAAACTGGCGAACAGCTCTTCCATCATTTCCGCGTCGCCGATGTTGATGCGTTTGACACCTGCGGGCAGGTTTTTGATGCTCGGCAGATTCTGCACTGCGGTAGTGACTTCACCGAGTGGCGTGCCCGACAGTTCGATTTCAAAATTGATATTGCGCGAGCGGTCATAGCGATCAATCACCGCCGGTCCGCTGGATAGCTCCAGTTTGGCTACCTGACCAACCATCACCGCACCGATGCCCGCTTTCGCGGACGGCACGGCCAGCCGTTCCAATACGGCAAGATCGTGCCGGCCTTCCTCGGCCAATTTAACGACCATGGGCACTTGGCGTTGCGCCAAATTTAACTTGGACAAAGACCAGTCGTAATCGCCCAATGTGGCAATGCGCAGGGTTTCCGCGAGTGCGGCGGTGGTCACGCCCAGATCGGCGGCGCGGGCGAAGTCCGGCCGTACCGCGATTTCCGGCCGAACCAACGCGGCGCTGGAGGCAATGCTGCCGAGACCGGGAATGGTTCTCAGATCGCGTTCCAGATTCCGGGCGGCGGTGCCTAGCGTCAGTGGATCGTCGCCGCTCAACACCAATACGTATTTCTCGCCGGAGGCGCCCAAACCCACTTTGGTACGGACACCTGGCAGCTTTTGCAGAGCCTGGCGGATCTCTTGCTCGATAAACTGCTTGCGCACCGTTCTGTCCTGGCGGTTGGCCAAGGTTATCGTCAAGGTGGCTTTACGAACCTCGCCGCTGCCTTGAGCGCCGGCCATAGGATCGGTACCGGCGGAGCCGCTGCCGATGGTGGTGTAAACCGTATTCACGTAATCGATACCGGCGACCAATTGTCTAGCGGTTTCGGCGGTAGCCTTGGTCTGCGCCAAGCTTGAACCCGGCGGCAACTCCACGAATACCTGGGTTTGCGGGTTGTCGTCGGCTGGAATGAAGCCGGTGGGCAACAACGGAATTAAAAACAACGAACTGATAAAAAACGCCGCCGCGCCGCAGACCGTGGTAAATCTGTGCTGCAAACACCAGCCCGCCAACTGCATATAGGTGCGCATGACGAAACCTTCTTTGGCTTCCGAGTGGCCGCTGTCTTTCAACATATAAGCCGCCATCATCGGTGTCAGCATCCTGGCTACTACCAAGGAGGCCAATACTGCCAGCGCCGCGGTCCAGCCGAATTGCTTGAAAAACCGGCCGGCAATGCCGCTCATGAACGCGGTCGGCAGAAATACCGCGACCAGCGCGAACGTGGTGGCGACCACTGCCAGACCGATTTCGTCGGCGGCCTGCATCGCGGCTTGGAAAGGCGTTTTCCCCATCCGCAGATGGCGGACAATGTTCTCCACTTCAACAATGGCGTCGTCCACCAGGATGCCGATTACCAACGATAGCGCCAGCAGCGTGATGACATTGAGCGAAAAACCCAGGTAGTCCATGCCCAGAAAAGCCGGCACTACCGACAGCGGCAGCGCCACGGCGGAAATAAAGGTAGCCCGCCAGTCGCGTAAGAATAGCCAAACCACCAACACCGCCAGCAAGGCCCCTTCGTAAAGCATGGTCATGGAGCCCTGAAATTCCTCTGCGACCGGGGTGACGAAGTTGAACGCTTCGTTGAACTCGATATCCGGGTTGGCGGCGCGCAGTTCGGCCAGGGCTTTTTGCACGCCGGCGCCGACTTCCACTTCGCCGGCACCCCGACTGCGCGTTACTTCGAAGCCGACTACCGGTTTACCGTTCAACAAGGCGAGAGAGCGCGGTTCGGCGACACTGTCTTCGACTTTGGCCACTTGATCGAGCCGAATCCGGCGGCCGTCGCTCAAGGATAATTGCAAGGGACGGATTTCATCCACCGAGGCCACGTTCGCCAGGGTGCGTAGCGGTTGTTCACCACTGCCCAAGTCGATCCGGCCGCCGGCGCTCTCGCGTTGCATTTCGCGCAGTTGGCGGGAAATGTCGGCGGCCGTTGCTCCCAGGGCTTGGAGTTTGACCGGGTCCAGCGCGATACTTATTTCGCGGCTAACCCCGCCCACTCGATTGACCGCGCCCACGCCGCGCACCGTCAGCAGTTTTTTGGCTACGGTGTCTTCAACGAACCAGGACAGCGCTTCGTCATCGCGTTGCGCTGAGCTGACGGTTAAGGCCAAGATCGGTGAGCCGGCCAAATCCAGCTTGGTGACGATAGGATCGCGTAAGTCGCCAGGCAAATCGGCACGGACTTTGGACACGGCGGAACGCACATCGTCCAAGGCTTCCTGTACCGGTTTTTCCAGGCGAAATTCGCTGGTAATGGTGACATTGCCGTCCTGCACCTTGGAGGTAATGTGCTTCAGGCCTTGCAGGGTGGCGATGGCGTTTTCGATTTTTCGGGATACTTCCGTTTCCAGCTGCGACGGCGAGGCGCCGGGCAAGGACGCCGAAACGGTGATGGTGGGCAGGTCGAGATCCGGAAAGTTTTGAATCTTCATAGCCCTGAAGCTGATCAAACCGCCGAAACTGAGCATCACGAACAGCATCAAGGCCGGAATCGGGTTGCGGATACACCAGGCTGAAATGTTCATTGCGACACCACTCTGACGCTGTCGCCGTCGGCCAGAAAGGATGCACCGCTGGCAACCAGCCGATCTTCGGCGGCAATTCCCGATAAAATTTCCAGCGTGTTGCCGTACCTGCGGCCTAACTGCACTTTTACCTGTTTGACGCGCGCCCGGTCTTCGGTTTGTTCGGTGAGGAGAAATGCATAGCTAAAGCCGTCCCTTAGCGACAAGGCCTCTTGCGGCGCGGTCAGGCCGGTAGAGCTGCCCAAATGAAATTCGCCGCGGGCAAACATGCCGGCGCGCAATCCGCTCGATACTGCCTCCGGTAGATCGACGTAAACCAGACCGTTGCGGTTTTGCACGTCCAAGGTCGGAGCCAGGAAGCGTACGCTGCCGTCTATGCGGCCGACATTGGGTACTTCGACCGTCACCTTAGTACCCGGCTTTAATTGCGTCATTTCGGCGGCCGTGACTTCACCGCGCCATTCCAGCCGGTTTTGCCGGATCAAACGAAACAATTCCTGGCCTTTGGCTGCGACCGCGCCCAAGGTAGCGCTACGCGAGGAAATTACGCCGTCGTCGCTGGCCAACACCTTGGTGTATTTCAGCCGCAATAATTGCGCATCCAATTGCGCCTTGGCGGATTGCAGCTTGGCCTCCCCGGTTTTGGCGCCGGTCAGGTACTGATCCACTTGCTGCGCGCTCAAAGCGCCGGACACCGATACCTTGCGCGCCCGCTCGGCGTTGAGCCGTGCTTCGGCTAAATTGGCTTCGGCTTCGGCTACTACGCCTCGGCTTTGCGCGACGTCGGCCAGTACGCTTTCGTCTGAAAAAGTCGCCAACACCTGGCCTTTTTTAACCACTTCGCCGACTTGGACATTGATCGCGCTGAGACGCAGATCGCCGACTTCCGCACCGATCACGGCTTCCTGCCAGGCGGCGATCGAGCCGTTGGCGCTCAGACTGAGCGGTATATCGTGCGTTTGCGGGCGGATCGCGGAAACGCTGAGCGCCGGATTAGCGGCTGGCATTTCGGTCGATGGAGCTGGCTCGTTGACGCGGCCGATAGCCACCCCGATGCCGATTAATAGCAGTAAGGCGATGAATAGCGCGCCTATTTTTCCCTTGGTCATGATTTTCCTCCGGTGAGCGTGTCGTATTGATTCGGAAATAATTGAGTGTTGCCGAGGTCTTTAGGTTTCGATTGGTCCGCGGTTGCCGCGTCCCGGCTCTGCGAATCGCCGCCGTCCGCCCAGCCGCCGCCGGCCGCGCGATAAAGCGCGATCCATGCGTCGACCTGCTCCTGCTCCAGTTCCTTCAGTGCCAGTTCGGCGGCAAGCACGTTGCGGCGGGCCGTTTCCACGTCGAGTAAATTACCCAGACCGCTTTGGTAAAGGGTTTGCAGCGCCTGAAAGTTTGCCCGGTAGCCGCTGACCGCGTCGCGGCCTTGCGGCAAGCGTTGGCGGGTGCTGTCCAAACGGACCAGGGCGTCTTCGACTTCCTTGACCGCCGTACGCACCTTGCCGCGGAAACGGCTTTCCGCCGCTTGGTATTGCACTTTGGCAACTTCCACATCGGCCGCGCGCTTGCCGGCGTCGAACAACGGCAAGCTCAGCGTCGGCCCTATCGCCCAGGTCTGCGCCAGCATCAGCGCCGCGCCGTTGATATTTTGCAGCGTCGGGGTGATGTTGCCAGACAGGCTCAATTTCGGAAATTGCTTGGCTCGTTGCACGCCGATATTAGCGCTGGCCTCGGCGAGGTCGCGTTCGGCGGCGGCCACGTCGGGCCGTTGCAATAACACCTTAGCGGGCAGCGAGGCGATTTCGAATGCCGGTGGGGTGGGCAGTTTCGCGGCCTGATCCGCCGAGCCGTTCAGTAATGACCGCATGTCGGCTTCTTCGAGGCCGGTCATCGCCACCAGGCTTTTGATCGAACGCTCGCATTGGGCTTGTTGTTGCAGCAAGGTTCTGTTGCCTTCGGCGGCGCTGGCAGTGGCCAAGGCGACATCGCCCGGCGAGCGGAAGCCGCTTTGCCCGGCGGCCACTGTCATTCGCGCCGATTCGAGGCGTGAATCGCTGTCGGTACGCAATAAATCCACTTGCGCTTCGCAATAGCGATAAGCCAGATAGGCATCGGCAACTTCCGCCGCTACCGCGACCCGAGCATCGTGCCAGGAGGCGTTGCGTGATGCCAGCTGACTTTGGGCGGCTTCTTGTTGCCGGGCCAAGCCCCCGAATAAATCTATTTCCCAGCTGGATTGCAGTCCGGCCGAGAATTGGTTCCAGATGAAGGGTGTGCCGCCAAACGAAGACGAGGAGCGTTTGGAGGCGAGATCGGAGTCCAATTTAGGCAGCAAGGCGGCATCGGCGCCCACGAGATTTGCCCTAGCTTCTTCAATAAGCGCTCTGGCATCGGCGACCGACGCGCTAACTTGCTCGGCGGCGCTCAACAGGCGAGTCAGGGCTGGATCCTGAAAACGGTCCCACCAGCGCATCAGCTCGGCGGGGTCGCCTTGATGTGCCTGTTGCCGCCTGGCCGCATCGGCTTGCGGTGCTTGCCAGCTGGCCGGCGCCGGCAACGGTTCGGCTTGATAGTCCGGGCCGACGGTAGTCAATAAACCGCCGGACCCGCAAGCCGACAGTAGCAAGGGGATAAGACTAAAGCCAAGCGGACGTGAAATATTATTGCTCATGCTTGCCATCCCGAGCACGCCTCGCGGCTTCACCTTCGATCATGGCCAGAGCGTAGCCGGCCAGACGTTCGGCCAGCACATCGATGTTTTGTGGGGAATTTAAAATTTGCGGAGAGATCAGCGAGATGACGTCTTGCCCCACATAAAAATACACCGCCATGCCTATCATCGCTAAAGCCAGCCGATGTAAGTCATCGTCGAAGCGGTCCAATCCCAAATGTTCCTTGAGTAGCGAAACCAAGGCTTCATGTTGCGGTTTGATCTCCGCATCGATTTCCTGCTGCCAGGCGCCGGTCGGCTCGATCATTTCCCGGAAGTGCAGTTTCATCACGAGTCCCAGCTCCTCGCCTTTTTTCAGCGGTTCGAGGAATTCGCCGAAAAACCGGGTCAACACTTCGGGCAACGGTAAGCTGGCATAGGCCGCGACATCGGAACCGCAAGGCGTGTCGCCCATCGGTTCGAAGAACGCGGCGCGATATAGACCGGCTTTATCGCCGAAGTAATAGCGAATGGCTGAAATATTGGCGCCCGCCAGTTCGCAAATTTCCCTAGTGGAGGCGGCTTTGTAGCCTTTTTCGGCGAACAGCCGCAATGCCGCCATTACCAGCCGGCTGCGAGCGTCGTGGGTTTCTGTTTCGGGGTTTTCGGTTGTGACCATGCTGCCTCGGCGAAAGTGTTTGCTATAAAATAAATCAATCGATTGATTTAAACAATATCAATCAATCGATTGATTGTCAATTTTGGTTGTGGCAGCGGGAAGGCCGGATTGATTTTGTGCGTGTGCAAGCAGTGTTTATGCAAAAGCAGCGCTGAGGTCCGTGCATGCTTCAGCAGCGGGACCGCAAGAATGCACGAGGTCTAGCAGGATCAGGAATATTTGTGCGGGAAGGTTGGGGTGGAATGGAAAAATTCCGGTCTATCTCGAGCCGGTATTAAATTTCACCGGCTGGGCGGACACGAGTTAAAGTTAGGCATGGCGCAAGCCCTCGCGCAACGTAACGAGAGCGTTTGACGGTTGCGACTGTCGGACGGCTTGCGTCGCAAATTAACGATTTCCAACGATTAGCGCGTCAAACCCGTACTCTGATTTTGTAAGAAACGTTGTTTCGCCTCGTTTTCTTCGCGCGCGGCATCAATCTCGCGAATCACGCTACGTAGATCGGCTGGTTTGGCGCTGTCCTCGAAATAGCCGGTTAAATTGCTCTCTGGATGCAACTCGCCGCTCTGATACAGCTTCCACATCTCCTTACCGTAGTGGCTTGTCAACAACTCTGGTGCAAAGCGGCCGAAATAAGCAGCCATATTCGCCACATCGCGCTCGAGCATTGCTCGGGCGTTATTATTACCGGCCGCATCCACCGCTTGCGGTAAATCGATGATTACCGGCCCGTCGCGGCCGACCAGTACGTTGTATTCGGATAAATCGCCATGCACCAGGCCGTCGCAGAGCATGCGCACGATTTGGCCGATCAGAAAGGCGTGGTATTCCCGCGCCAATTCCGCCGGCATTTCCAGGTCGTTAAGCCGGGGGGCGGGGTTACCGTCGGCGTCGGCGACCAGTTCCATCAGCAATACGCCGTCGATAAAATTGTAGGGTTTCGGAACTCTGACGCCGGCGTCCGCCAAGCGATATAAAGCCGTGACCTCGGCATTTTGCCAAGCGGATTCCTGTTCCTTACGGCCATAGCTACTGCCTTTTTCCATTGCTCTTGCGCGCCGGCTATTGCGGACTTTGCGGCCTTCCTGATACAGGACGCTCTGTTTGAAGCTGCGCTGCTCGGCCTCCTTGTACACTTTGGCGCAACAGATTTCCGCGCCGCAACGCACAACGTATACCGCTGCTTCCTTGCCGCTTTTCAGCGAACCGACAACTTCGTCAACCAGCCCGCTGTCTATTAAAGGTTCTAATCTTTTCGGTGTTTTCATGGTTCCTATTATGCCGCGCCGGCTCGCATTTCGTTTAATACTTCGACAAATTGATGTGTTTTGCTCGCAGAAAAAATTCCCGGTCTAAAAATTAAGATTTCCTGAGGTTTCGGCGTCGACGATTCGGCTCGGCCTGATACTGAAAAATTTAGCCTTTCAGGCAGGAATGACAAGCTAAATTGCGCAAATTCAATTTGCATTGTCAGGCTTGGCGTTCGGTCGGAAACAGCCGATTAGCTCACATTTGGTATTTTGCTGGTACATTAGCCGGTTTTAAATAAAATGCTTCGGCAATAACCGGTTCATAATCGACATGCCCAATTCCAAACACATCATCATCGTCGGCGCCGGTCCGGGCGGCTTATGCGCCGGTATGTTATTGAGCCATCGCGGCTTTAAAGTATCCATTTTCGATAAACATCCCAATGTTGGCGGCCGCAATCGGGCCATCACCATGGATGGCTTTACGTTTGATACCGGCCCGACCTTTTTGCTGATGAAAGGCGTACTGGACGAAATGTTTGAACTGTGCGGTCGGCGCACTGAGGACTATATGCAGTTCATGCCGCTTAGTCCGATGTATCGATTGCTGTACGACGATCGCGAGATCAACGTCTACTCGGATCGGGAAAACATGCGCGCCGAATTGGAGCGGGTATTCGACGAAGGCAGTGCCGGCTATGAGCGTTTCATGGATAACGAGCGCAGCCGTTTCAACCGCTTGTACCCTTGTATCACCCGGGATTATTCAACCCTAGCCTCGTTTTTCTCGTTGGATTTGATCAAGGCTTTGCCTTGGTTGGCGTTTCCGAAAAGTGTCTTCAAAAACTTGGGCCAGTACTTTGATAAGGAAAAAATGCGCTTGGCCTTTTGCTTCCAATCCAAGTACTTGGGTATGTCGCCCTGGGACTGTCCGGCTTTGTTTACCATGTTGCCTTATTTGGAGCACGAATACGGCATTTACCATGTCGCGGGCGGCTTGAATCGCATCGCTTCGGCGATGGCGCAGGTGGTGACCGAGTCCGGCGGCGAGATTCATTTAAACGCCGAGATTGCGTCTTTGATTGTTGAGGATGGGGTAGCGAAGGGCGTGAAATTGCAGAATGGCGAGGAAGTGCGCGGCGATGAGGTTATTGTTAACGCCGATTTTGCGCATGCCATGACCCATTTGCTGGAGCCGGGCACCTTGCGGAAATACGATCATCAAGAGTTGGAGAAGCGAGAGTACTCGTGCTCGACCTTTATGCTGTATTTGGGTTTGGACAAGCTATATGACCTGCCGCACCACACTATTGTGTTTGCTAAGGACTATCGGACCAACATTAACAATATTTTCAGTAATAAAACCTTGACCGAGGATTTTTCATTTTACGTGCAAAATGCTTCTGTTACCGATGCCAGCTTGGCTCCAACAGGCAAATCGGCTTTGTATGTGTTGGTGCCGATGCCCAATAACGACAGCGGCGTCGATTGGCAAGCCCATTGCGCCGATGTGCGCGAGCAAGTGCTGGATACCCTGGGGGCACGTCTGGGTTTAACCGACATTCGTGAACACATCGAATGCGAAAAAATCATCACCCCCGGCACCTGGGAAAGCGACGAGCACGTCTACAAAGGCGCTACCTTTAGTCTGTCGCACAAGTTTAGCCAGATGCTGTATTGGCGGCCGCACAATCGTTTCGAAGAGTTGGATAACTGCTATTTGGTAGGCGGCGGTACCCATCCTGGGAGCGGCTTACCCACCATCTATGAGTCCGCGCGGATTTCCTCAAACCTAATTTCACGCAAACACCGGGTGAATTTCCATGAAATTCAGCAAAGCGCCTGGTTGAAGAAAGCCAAGGCCTAAGCTATGGCGATGATGCAGGCCGTTTCACCGGTCGATGGCAGAGTGCTGGGTGACTTTCCGGTTAGCGAGGCGGCGGCAATTCAGCAGCAAATGCTTGCTGCTCGCTCAGCGGCGCAAGTTTGGGCTAAGAGTCCTGTAGCCGAGCGGGCCAAAATCTTGGCCAAGCTGGTGCCCTTGTTAATGGCGGAGCTGGATTCGATTTGCGAATTAATCAGCCTGACCACCGGTAAAGTCCGCACCGAGGCCTTGCTGGGCGAGATTTATCCTGTTTTGGATTTGCTGCGCTATTACCAAAAGCATGCCGCCAACATCTTATCCTATCGAGGTATTCCCACCTCGCCGTTTGCGTTTCCTGGCGCTACTGCGGGAATCGAACGTCGGCCGTATGGGGTGGTTGCGGTGATTTCGCCATGGAATTATCCGTTCCAACTCTCGCTGGGGCCGATGCTGACAGCCTTGTTTGCCGGCAATGCGGTAATTCTGAAACCCTCCGAATTGAGTCTGCCGGTCGGGCAACTGATAGGCGACTTATTTAAACAATTGGATTTAGCTGAGGGACTGGTGCAATGGCTGGTCGGCGACGTTGAAATTGGCGCCCAGTTAATCGACGCCGGCCCGGATTTGGTATTTTTTACCGGCGGCCTGAATAGCGGCAAAGCTGTGATGCAGCGGGCCGCCCAGCATCCGATTCCCGTATTGCTGGAGTTGGGCGGCAAGGACCCGATGCTGGTGTTCAACGATGCGCAAATGCAGCGCGCCGCTGACGCAGCCTTGTATGGCGCGTTTTGCAATAGTGGCCAAGTCTGCGTATCGGTGGAGCGCTTGTATGTCCAGCAAGACTGTCACGACGAGTTTTTAAGCTTGTTGCAGCAAGGTGTATCGCAACTGCGAGTCGGTCACGACCCACAAGGCGACTTGGGTGCGATAACCACTGAGCGGCAGTTTGTGACTGTCGAAGCGCACTATCAGGACGCCATCGCTCAAGGCGCGCAAGCCTCGGGTCCGCTGGAAAAGCAGGGCAATTACGTTAAGCCTGTCGTGCTGTGGAATGTGCATCACGGTATGCGGGTAATGAAAGAGGAAAGCTTTGGGCCGCTATTGCCGGTGATGGCCTTTCGCGATGAAGCCGAAGCAATCCGTTTGGCCAACGACAGCGAATTTGGCTTAAATGCCAGCGTCTGGAGCCAGGATATTCCTAAAGCCGAGCGAGTTGCCGGCCAACTGCAAGTCGGCAACTGGGCGATCAACGATGTCATCAAAAACATTGGGCATCCGGGCTTGCCGTTCGGCGGCGTGAAAAAAAGCGGCTTTGGTCGTTATCACGGTGCAGAAGGTTTACGCAGTTTTACCTATCCGGTGTCAGGCATGACCAGCCGCAGCCATTTGCTTAAGGAACCGAACTGGTTTCCGTATTCCGAACAACGCTATCAACACTTCAAAGGCTATATGGACTTTGTCTATGGCGAAGGTTCGCTGATACAACGCATCAAACGCAATTGGCCGGCGCTGCAAGCGTTTCGGGAATATTCTGCCTTCGATTTAACGCAACGCTGGCAAAATCTTAAATTACTGTTGTCATGGAAACGGGACTACTGATGAAGCAAAACAATACTAAACGCGTCGTCATCATCGGCGCCGGTCTGGGCGGTTTGTCCGCAGCGATTTCGCTAGCTAGCGAAGGCTTCGCGGTGGAGTTGGTCGAGAAAAACGACAAGGTCGGCGGCAAGCTGAACATCATGACCAAAGACGGCTTTACCTTTGACTTGGGACCCTCGATCCTGACCATGCCGCATATCTTCGCAGCGCTGTTCAGCAAAGTCGGCAAAAACATGGCCGATTATGTCGGTATCGAAAAAGTCGAGCCGCACTGGCGCAATTTCTTCGAAGACGGCACGACCGTTGATTTATGTGAAGACGAACAAAATCAGCGCCGTGAACTGGACAAACTTGGCCCGAACACGGCTGAGGAGTTCTCTCGCTTCATGGCCTATTCCAAAAAACTGGGTACCGAAACCGAAGCCGGCTATTTTGCCAAGGGCCTCGATACCTTCTGGGACTTGCTGAAGTTTTACGGCCCGATTCGGGCTTTGAATTTCGACGTATTTCGCTCGATGGATCAGGGCGTCAAACGCTTTATTTCTCATCCTAAACTGGTCGATATCCTCAATTACTTCATCAAATACGTCGGCTCCTCGCCTTACGACTCGCCGGCGTTGATGAATCTGATGCCCTACATCCAATACGAATACGGCCTCTGGTATGTGAAGGGCGGTATGTACGGCTTGGCACAAGCCATGGAAAAGCTGGCGATCGAGTTGGGTGTGACGATACGTTTAAACAGCGAAGTCGAAGAAATCCAATATCAAACCGGTAAGGCCACTGGTATTAAGCTGCAAGGCGGCGAGGTGTTGGCGGCGGACATCGTGGTGTCGAATATGGAAGTGATTCCGGCCATGGACAAACTGCTGCACAGTTCGCCGGCGGAACTCAAAAAAATGCAGCGCTTCGAGCCGACTTGTTCGGGTCTGGTTTTGCATTTGGGGGTGAATCGGCTGTATCCGCAATTGGCGCATCATAATTTCTTTTATTCCGATCATCCGCGCGAGCATTTCGATGCGGTGTTTCATAGCGGCAAACTGTCCGACGATCCGACGATTTATCTGGTGGCGCCCTGTAAAACCGACCCCAGCCAGGCGCCGGCCGGTTGCGAGATCATCAAAATCCTGCCGCATATCCCGCATATCAACCCGGACAAACCGCTGACGGCGGAAGATTATTGGGCGCTCCGCGAGCGGGTGTTGGCTAAGCTGGAACGGATGGGCTTGACTGATCTGCGCAAGCACATCGTCACCGAGGAATATTGGACGCCGTTGGATATACAGACCAAATATTATTCTAACCTGGGTTCGATTTACGGCGTGGTCGCGGATCGTTGGAAAAACCTGGGCTTTAAGGCGCCGCAACGCAGTCATCAGTTGTCGAATTTGTATTTTGTTGGCGGGAGCGTCAATCCCGGCGGCGGCATGCCGATGGTGACTTTGTCCGGGCAATTGGTGCGGGATAAAATTTTGGCGGATTTGCGGTAGGCGCAAGCGAGTGTTTGGTCAGGAAACGCGTTTTTGCCGGCAAACTTTGGCATAGCCGGTGTTGTCGACTTATTTGCAGTATTAAGCTTATAGACGCCAGATGGTTATGATGCTTTTTTTTCGGAATATTCCCGCGCCGACCCGGCCGAACGAGTTGTACGCTTTTGTGGCTTTAGCGGTTAGCGAAGACTCAAAGGAACAGGCCAAACAGGTGATAAAAGCTGACGTGATGGTGATTCGGGATAAGCGAACCAATCAGTTGGAGCATCACGGCTTGGTCTCGGTGGATTCCGAAGAAACCGGCATCCGCGCAATCAAGAATCTGAACGGCCTGTTGCTCGATGGCTGCGAGATATTGGTCAGATGTTACAAGCAGCGCGACTTTAATAACGATAGGCGCCGCAACGGCTTGCCGGTGCCGCGGGAGTTTGTCGAAAAACGCATTCAGGATCGGCGGCGCGGAAATCGCATCGAAATCTACATCGATTTTTCCAACGTTTTCTACCAAATAGATCTTTAGCTAGCCCCAAACGCTATCCCGGACGCTAAAGCCAGACGCGCACCCGATTGCGTCCGTGTTCCTTGGCGGCGTAAAGGGCTTTGTCGGCCTTGGTCAAGACGCAGTCCGCCGTGCCGCTATCGGCATGCATAGAGGCAATGCCGATACTGACGGTGACGGAAATAGTCCGATCGTTGAAAGTCAGCGGTGTCTCCGCCAGTTGGTCGCGCAAGCGCTCGGCAAATACCATGGCCGGTTCGGCACTGGTATCCGGCATGAAAATCGCGAACTCTTCCCCGCCGATGCGGCCCACCACGTCGATCTTGCGCAATTCCGCGCGAATAATGCCGGCAAAGTGTTGCAACATTGCGTCACCGGTTGGGTGACCGTAACTGTCGTTAATCTGCTTGAAATGATCCAGATCCAGCATCAATACCGCTACCCGATGATTATTGCGCCGAACTCTGGCGAATTCGTCCTCCAGACGCGTCATGAAGTGGCGGCGATTTAAAAATCCGGTCAAACCGTCGGTTGTCGCCAGTTCCCAGAGTTCCGATTGTATTCGCTTACGCTCGCTGACATCCTGCTTGATACCGACGAAATGGCGGATGCAACCTTGTCGATCCCTGACCGGCGTAATCACCAGCTCTTCGTCGTAGAGTTCGCCATCTTTGCGCCGGTTGACGATTTCGCCGCGCCAGGTGTTACCGGATAGTATGGTATCCCAGAGGTTTTGATAAAACGCCGAGTCTTGGATGCCGGATTTGACCAATTCGTTGGGCCGCATACCGATTGCTTCCTCGCGGTTAAAACCGGTTAACGACTCGAAGGCTTTATTTGCCCATTCGATATTGGCATGGATGTCGGTTATCACGATGCCGTGTTCAACCGTTTCCAGGGCTGACACCAATAAGTGATCGCGCAACTCCGATGCCTTGCGTAAGCTTATGTCCTGATGGATACCGACTGCGCGGACCGGCTGATCCAGGTGATCGCGTTCCAGTACCCTGCCGCTGTTATGGACCCAAATCCAGTGGCCGAGCTTGTGCAACAATCGGTGTTCCGCGGCATAAAAATCGGTTTCGCCGCGAAAATGCGGCTCCAGCGAAGCCTTGATTGCCGGCCAATCGTCGGGATGCACCAGACGCTCCCAGCTCTGAATCACCGGCTTCAACTCGTCCAGCGTATAACCCAGCATACCGGCCCACAACTCGTTGAATATGACTTTACCGCTGGGAATATGCCAATCCCACAAGCCCAACTTGGCGTTATCCAAGGCCATGCTCATGCGTTGTTCCGATTCGTAAAGCCGTTTTTCCAGGCTGACCCTGCTTAGCGCATAACGAATCGCCCGGACCAGGCTGTTGGTGGCGATTTCGGTCTTGACCAAATAATCCTGGGCGCCGCAATCCAGCGCTGTCAGCGCAAATTCGTTATCGTCATGGCCGGTTAAGACGATAATGGGCAGTGATTTGGTGACGGCTTTACGGATGCTTAACAGGGTATCCAGGCCGTGCGAATCGGGTAGACTTAAATCCACCAGTACCACGTCGATGTTTTGTTGGGCCAGGGCTTTTTTGCCGTCAGCTAGATTTTCGCGCCAAATCAGTTCGAAACGTAGGTTTTGCGAGGCCCGCAAATATTGCCGAACCAAACTGGCGTCGCCGGGTTCGTCTTCGATCAATAACACGCAGCAGTTTGTCTCTTCAGTCATATTGCCTGCCTACCCGGTAAGCGTACCGCCTTGAACCAGTAAGCGCCGATTTGCCGAACCACCTCGATAAACTGTTCGACGTCCACCGGTTTGGTGATGTAACTGTTGGCTCCCAGCCGATAGCTAACGACTACATCGCGTTCGATATCCGAAGTGGTGAGTATGATTACCGGTATGCTGGCCAAATCCGGTTCCGACTTGATTTTAGCCAGAAACTCTCGGCCGTTCATCCGCGGCATGTTCAGATCCAGCAGGATTAAATCGGGACGCGGCACGGCCGCGTATCTATCGCCCTCATGCCGCAAGAACGCCATCGCTTCCGCGCCATCGCAGACATGATGCAGCGCACATTGCAGCCGATTTTCCTTGAAACTCATTCTCAGCAGATGCGCGTCCGCCGGTTCGTCTTCGATCAGCAGCACCTCGAATAATGGAACGATATTAGCGGTCATACTGAATTACTCTCGATATTGGGAAGCTCGAACACCAAAGTAGTACCATTCAAATCGCTGCTTTCAATCCAGATATTACCTCGACAGCTGGCGACGATACGGCGGGCAATCGATAGACCGATACCGGTGCCGGCTTCGGTGCCGGCATGATTCAGACGCTCGAAAATTTCGAACACGCGTTGCCGATATTCGGCGCTAATTCCCGCGCCGTTATCGCGCACATGGTAACGGCTTATATTTTGGTGGGCCATGCCGTCGATTTCAATGCGTATTGGCTGTTCTGGTTCGGCGGGGTGGGCATGCAGCAGCGCATTCTCCAAAAACAGGCTGAACAATTCGATCAGGCGCGGCAGGTCGATATAGGCATTGGGCAGTTGGCCGACACTGATGATTGCCCCGCTTGCGGCAATTTTATCTGCAAAATGTTGTAAAACCGATTCGACGGCTGTATTGGCATCGACAACACTGATTTTGTCGCGGGCTTGATCGGCCGCGATATAACGCTGAATATCGCGTACCAGACTGTGCAAACGCTGTGCATCCTGTTCCAGGTAGGAAAGGCTGGCAGCAATATCGGCGTTATTCGATATGTCGGGATACGCGCTTAGGGCGGTGCGCAGGCGTTGGGTAAAACTGCCGAAGCGGCGGGTGGGTTCCATTAGATGGTGGGCGGAAATTTCCGCGAAACGGCTCAGATCGGCGTTACTATGCTCCAGGTCGATCTGGGTTTGCCGGCGCTCGGTAATGTCGATACATGAGCCGATATACCCGACAAACTCGCCGCGGTCGTCGTAGCGGGGAATCCCGGTATCCAGTAACCAGCGGTATTCGCCGTCGTGGCGCTTCAGGCGGTATTCCATACTAAATGCAAGTTGCCGTTGGAAATGGTATTGATAGTTTTCTTGAAAAACATCGAGATTGTCCGGGTGGATGCCATTGATCCAACCACTGCCCAGTTCGTGCTCTATCGTTTGTCCGGTAAAGTCCAGCCAAACTTTATTGAACCAGCAATAGCGCCGATGTTTGTCTGTCAGCCAAATCATCACCGGCGCCGAGTCGGCCATCGCGCGGAAGCGATTCTCGCTTTCACGTAACTCGGTGGTCATGGCTTCTGCCAAGGCTTGCGCGCGGCCGCGGCCGTTGACCAGTTGCCAGGTCAGCAAGCCGAGCAATAGGCTCAGACTGAGGCCGCTACCGGCAATCAGTAAGGGTTTGCTTGGGTCCAGCCGGGTTTGAAAATGCGGTTCGGCATGAATCAACAGGGTCCAGGGTCGATTGGCCAGCGCGATTTGTTGCGTCGAACTTAATAGCGGGTGAGTGTTCCGCGTATTCGCCGAACCGTACATGCGGGTTTCTTCATTAATTTGTGTGCCGTCGAAAATTTCCAGTCGCAAGTCGTTCTCAAGTTCGCCGCCAATGCCGGTCATCAGGTCTTTGGTGCGGAACGGAGCATATACCCAGCCCAGTAAATTGGCGCGGCGTTGCTCCGGTGTGTCTAGTGCCGACTGTTTCTTATACACCGGCAGATACATTAAAAAACCGGCCTGTATGTCTTGCTCGGTTTCCTGTAACAACTTTACTTTTCCGGAAACACTCAGGCGGTTGTTATCGCGGGCATAGCTCAATGCGAGGTTGCGGGTGGGTTCTGAGTACATGTCGTAACTGAAGGCACGCAGATTGCGGCCGCTAAACGGTTCCAAATAAATAATCGAGGTGTAGAAGTCTCGTTCGCCGGCTGGATGGATATCGTAATCGGCGAAGCCTTGACTGCGCATTTCGGCGACATGCCGGTCCTTCTCTGCTTCAGGAATCCACAGGGAAAAGCCCACGCCCTGAATACCGGGAAAACGTTGATCGAGGTTCAGTGCCGATACATATGCCCGATATTCGTCTCGTTTAACCAGTCCCGAAGCAGCGAACAAGCCGCGCGCACCATACAACATTTGTTCGTAAGTTTGTAGCCGTTGTTCGATGCTCGTGACCAATTGTCTGACCCGAAATTGGAAGTAAAGCTGGCGCTCGTGCTCCAGATCCTGTTCGGCAAAGCGCCAGGCTTGATAGCTGGCGATCATGGTTACGGTCAACACCGCGGCAGTCAGCCAATGGCTGTAATAACCGGGTTTTTTCCGGACGTCGGGCTTGGCGGGCCGACGGCCGGCGAGTGCGGCTTTCGTGTCGTTCATGTCGGTTCGCTATCCGGCGCATTTGATCGAGCTTGAGGGATTTCAAAGATAAAACAGGCGCCTTTACCTTCGCCGGCAGACTCCACCCAGATTCTGCCATGGTGATGCTCGACTATGCGGCGACATAAGGCCAAGCCCATGCCGGTACCCTCAAAGCGGCTGCGCGGATGCAGGCGGCTGAAAAATTGAAACAGGCGGTCGAACTGTTCCGGGGCGATGCCGATACCGTTGTCGCGCAAGCTAAGACGCCATATGTCATTGCCGGTTTGAGACTGGATCTCAATTTCGGGAGCGATGTCGGCTTGACGATAGTGCAGGGCGTTTACCAATAAGTTTTGCAGCAAGCGGCTCAGTTCGTCGCGGCTGGCGTAAACCGTCGGCCAGCGGCCCCGGCAACTAATACGGGCTTGGCATTGATCGGCTAGTGGCTCGACAAACTGCAAGGCTTCGTCTCGAATCTCAGCGCTGGCAATCCAGGTTTTTTGCTCGGTTTTTCGTCCGACGCGGGAATAATCCAATAGCGAAATTATCATCGCATCCATGCGTTTGGCGCCTTCCAGCGCAAAATTTAGATTTAGCTGTTGGTCTTCGTCCAGCGAGCCTTTCAATTGGCGGGCTAAAAACTGTAAATGGCCGGTCACCATTCGCAAGGGTTGGCGCATATCGTGGGAGACGCTGTAGGCAAACTGTTCCAGATCGACGTTGGAGCGCAGCAGCGCGTCGTGGCTTTGCTGTAAGTCATGCTCGATCTGTTTTAGTTTGTCGATATCGACGTGGGTACCCAACATACGTTGCGGTCTGCCGTCCGCGGTTTTGGTCACAACCATGCCTTTGGCCAGTATCCATTTATAATGACCGTCCTTGCAGCGCATGCGAAACTCGACCCAATACAGCATTTCCTTGCCGTCGAAATAATTATCGAGGGTGGCGAGAACGCGCGCTTTGTCGTCCGGGTGCAGCGCATCCCGCCAAGCTTCGAAGGCATTGGCGAATTCTTCCGGCTGGTAACCTATCATCGATTTCCAGCGAGGTGAAAAAAATACCGTTCCGCTGGCGATATCCCAATCCCATACTCCCTCGTCGGCGCCTTCCAGCGCGAATTTCCAGCGATATTCGCTATCCTGAAGCCGGATATTCTGCTCGCTGGCCATTTGCCGCTCCGTCGCCAAGTAGCGATTCGTCCAGAACAACGTCAAACTGAGCAAAACCACCAAGAACATGCCGGCGCTTAGCGCTAGTGCCGGTGTGGGATAACGTTGCCAAATGTCCGCCAGCGTGAATTGCGGAATCGTGTTAAAGGGCGTGACGCGGAGCGTGCGCAGCAGTTGTTCCACCGAATTGTAATCGGCGGGTATGGTGAAGCCGTCAATCCCCTGAATACGACCAGGGCCCATCAGCAACAAAGTACCGGCGACTTTTTTGGCCAACTCACGGTCTGCGGTTGGCATGGCTAAGAACGGCCACTCGGGATATAGCCGCGTCGATAACAGTTTAAACTCAGCGGATGCTTGCGCATTAAGGATTTTGATTTGCCGTAGATCGAGCTTGCCGCTTTGAGCCAAGGCCTCCAGAACCCCGCTACGAACGAAACCGATATCGGCTTGTCCGGACAACACTTGTTCCAGCACCGCATCGTGCGGCATGCCGGTAAACAGTAATTCCGCCGCCTTGGTAATGTCGATGCCGGCTTGCGCGGCTTCATAGGCTTGCATCTGAAAGCCGCCCAGTGAGTTTTGGCTTGTCACGGCGATTTTTTTGCCGCGCAGATCGCCGAGCGCGTTTAGATCGCCGCGTCCGGCGAGCACGAAGATCACGCCGCCGAAGGTGTCCTGGGAACGGTCGTTCTCGTGTCTGACCAAGGTGGCTAACGGTGCCGAAAAACCATGTTGATAGCTGATGTGGAGGTAGTGTCCGGGATTGGTCAGCACAAAGTCCAACTTTTTACTGTCCGCACTCGCTTCGATTTCGCTGTAGTCCAATGCTTCTACGATGAACTCGCGCTCGGGGATGGCTTGGTGTAATACGTCGGCCAGCGCCTGCCATTGCGCCAGGATTTGCGCTTTGGGCCGATAGGCCAATACGCCGATGTGCACTGGCGGTTCCGCCCAAGTCCCGAAACTGGCGCTTAGCAAACAGCCGAACAACAGTATCTTGCCGAGTAGAGCGGACAAGTTGTTGTTTTTTATGGTTACCTTTTCACGACTCATCGGCATAAAAATACAATGCTGGTTTTTTAAGGTAAATTCCGGTCGTTTGGCATTTTTTAGTGTCCCAAACAATCCTTAATACTTAAGCGGCTTGCTTTGCGAGCCGGCCAGAATGCGGCGGACCAAGCCAGTATTAAAATAATACCCAGCCAGTAAACAGGCGCCCGGTCGTCGAAGCTAAAATCCAAGCGCATGCCCAGCATGGTTTGGCCCAGTTGTCGGGCCAAGGGCTCGGCTGCCAGATAGGCCAGCGGGATGCTCAGCAGCCAGGCGACGATACCATGGAGTAGGCCTTCCAATAAAAATATGCCGAATACTGCTTTGGAAGGGGCGCCGATGGCCCGCAAAACGCCTATTTCCCGTGTGCGTTGCAACACGCTTATCGCCAAGGTGCCGGACAGACCGATGCCGCCGACAGCGGCTATCATGCAAGCCAGCCCCAACAGCGTATTCAGCACCGGTTTGAACTGGTTGCGGGCGAACTGGCGCTGTTCCAGTTTGCCCTGCGTGCTGTAAACGTCCAGTTTGAGCCCCTGGTCTTGAAAGCGTTGTCTGAGTTGGCGCAGATAAAGCAGTTCCTGATTCAGGTCGGCTATTGGTGCGTCTAGCAGTGCGAACGAGGCCAGATTCCGGCTATTGGTTAGGTCTTGTAAAGTTGCCAGCGGCGCATAAACCGGTTCGATTGCATAACTGCTGCCAGCCAGCCAACGATAAATGCCGATCACTTGCCATTGTTCGCGGCTGGCACCCAGTTCGACGTTCAGCATATCGCCGGCTTGAATTTGGTTCAGCGCGGCGGTGTCTGCGCTCAGCACCAATACGCGTTGCCCGGCGTCGGCTGCTTGCAGCCAGCGCCCTGATTCGATCAATGGTTGATACAGGGTCGAGTCCGCCGGCAGCGCCAGCATTTGCAGGCCCAGACTGCCTTTTTGCCTAAGAGCTTTGCCGTGCTGGTTTATCTGCAGCGTGAATCTTTGCCAGACTTCCAGTTTCTCCGTGCCGGCAACCGACGCGGCGAGGTCACGCACTCTTTGGGCGGGCTGGTCACTAACGAAGCCCAGGCGTGCATCATAACGGCTGCGGGCCATTTCCCGGTCCAGCGTTAAATTCAGCGAGGCGATCAGGCTCATCAACACTAAAAACATCACGCCGGCTATGATCAACACGCTTTGCGTCAATAATAGCCGGCCTTTACGGCGGAATAGGTTGCCCAACGCGGCGGCGGATAAGGTCGGCAGAAACCGCGCGCCGAATTTTTCTATAAACAAATCGAAACGGTTGTAGCCAAAATCGGCACCTACACCGTAACTGGCGATCGCCGCACGCACCGTCATCGCCGCGCCGCGCAAAATCGGGTTTAAGGCTGCCAATAAGGGCATCAGTAAGCCGCCTAGCAACATGTATTCGGCGGCGGGTAGCGAGAGGGTAAACGTACCGCAATCGATATTGAACAAAGCCAACAGCCGACAGGAACTGAAATGCGCCGCCATCAGGCCCGGCGGAATCGCTATCGCGGTCGCTATCACGGCCAACACCAGAATTTCCGTCAGATAGAGTTTGGCGATGGCTGAAGTGGAACCGCCCAGGGCTTTCATCACGCCGATCTGGTCGGTTTGTTGTGCGATATGCGCCGACACGGTGTTTAAAATCAGTACGCTGGAGAGCGCCAATGAAACCAGCGCCATGATTTGCAGTATGTCATTGATTCCTGCCAAAAACGGCCGGCCCCAATGTCTTTCCGGATCTTGCAGCAGGGTGACGTTGACCCCGATATGCCGTTGCGCGAGTAGTGTGCGTATTTCGCCGGCGACAGCACGGGCTTGATCGATGTCGTACGGCGCGGCGATATGCACCAGCAACTGCCGAAAGCTGTGGGGCGTGACGCCAAACTGCGCGGTGTTATCGGAATTGGCGAAAAAATGCACTTGGCCGCCGAATTTAGGCGGCTTGACGAACGGGTGGCGGACTATGCCGCCTATGTTCAAAGTTTGCGAGCCTTCCGCGGTTTCGAATTCGATTGACTCGCCTATCGTTAAGCCGCTGGATTGCGCGGAGAGGTTTTCGATGGCGATGTCATCTTTGACTGGCCAGGTGCCGGACTGTAGTGTGGTTTTATCATAGCGTTGCAAGTTGTAATCCGGCCGAATGATCAGCGTACCCAACGTCCATTCGCTGGTGCCGGGCCGGCGGAAATTTAGCGTTACCGGCGTCATGGTATCGACGTCGGCTACGCCGGGGATGGCTTTGACCTGTTCCAGCAAGCTTAAATCGGCGTCGCCGCGCAAAATCAGGTTGATGTGCGAGGGTAGTGATTGGCGGTGAGCAGCATCCATTTTACTCAGCAGCAGATCGATCATACCGAACAGGGTGCCGACGCAGCAGACACCGATGGCGATACTGGCGATAGCCAGCAGCGTGCGGCTTTTGCTAAAGCACAGATCGGCCAGGACTTTATGCCGGAGCGTATTCAAAACGTATCCGCCGGGCTGGTGTCGGTATGAATCCGCCCGCAACGGATTTCCAGCTTGCGGCTGGCGGCGTCGGCCAGCATTTCGTTGTGCGTCACCATCATCAGGGTTTTGCCTTGATCGCGTAAATGGGCGAACAAGTCAAAGACCGAGTCGGCGGTGGCGGCGTCCAGATTACCGGTCGGTTCGTCGGCGACAATCAGCGGCGGGTCGTTTGCTAGGGCGCGGGCAATCGCCGCCCGTTGCTGCTGGCCGCCGGAAACCTGGCTGGGCAAGCGTTCCGCCGCATCAGCCAGGCCGACCAGTTCCAGCAAATGCATGGCCCGTTCCCGGCGCTGGTTTTTGCTTAATAAGCCAAGAAAGTCCATCGGTAGTACGGTGTTTTGCAGCAGGCTTAAGGCCGGGAGTAACTGGAAAAACTGAAACACGATGCCGACATTGGCGCCGCGCCATTGCGTTAATTTTTCGTTGCTTAAATTTTGTAAAGCAGTCCCGTTGACGCATATCTTGCCCCGGCTGGGATGGTCGATACCGGTCAGCAGGTTGAGTAAGGTGGATTTGCCGTTGCCGGAAGGACCGACGATGGCGACAAATTCGCCGGGATAGACGTCCAGATTGATGTCGTGCAATACGGTTTGCAGCGTACCGGCCTGCGGGTAATCCTTGTAGACCTGTTTCAATTCGATGATCTTTTTCATAACGGCCGGCAAATTGCGGTATGTTACACGAGGCGCGGGGCAGCGTGGCATGCCCGTCATCTTACCAATACTTCGCCGGAGGGCGATCAATGACTTCGGTACGTATTTTGTGGCTAGTGCTTTGCTTGATATGGGTAGCCGCCGAAATCAAACTGGCCAGGCGGTCTATAGTCGGGGCTGATCAAATCTTGTTTACGGAACGAAATTCGCAGCGGCGGTTATGGCTGACTGTCTTGAGCGGTTTAGGTATGGCCTTGCTGTTTAAGAATTTGACTTGGGCGCCGATCCCGTTGGCTTACCTGCCAAGACAGGTCTTGGCGATGCTGTTGTTTACCGCCGGACTTTATCTGCGTTATGTGGCGGTTGCGAAATTGGGCAGATTCTTCACCACCGATGTGGCGATCCAGCGGGAACACAGCTTGATTACGGAAGGGCCTTACCGCTGGTTGCGGCATCCTGCCTATACCGGTTTGTTGATTGCATTGTTCGCGGCCGGGTTGGCAATGGGCGACTTTATTGCATTGGTGCTTTTACTCGCACCGACATTTTGGGCGTTTAAACTTAGGGTCGAGATTGAAGAACGGATGCTTTTTAATCAATTCGGCGCTGTTTATACCGATTTTTGCGCATCGACCTGGCGGTTGTTGCCTTGGGTATATTGAAAGGGGCGATAGTAACCGCCCCAACAGTATTATTGAGCTTTATCCCGCCAGTTCATCCAAATATTTTTCCACATCCAACGCGGCCATACAGCCGGCGCCAGCCGAGGTGATGGCTTGCTTGTAGTGCGAGTCCATCACGTCGCCGGCCGCAAAGACGCCGGGCACGCTGGTGGCGGTGGCATTGCCGTGAATACCGCTATTCACGACGATGTAGCCATGCTCCATTTTCAATTGACCGGTAAAAATATCGGTATTGGGCGTGTGGCCGATGGCGATGAATACACCGTGCACATCCAAGTCCTTAGTCGAGCCGTCCTGGCTGTTCTTGATGCGCAGACCGGTAACACCCATCTCGTCGCCCAGTACTTCGTCCAGCTGATGGTTCCATTCGATGCGGACATTGCCGGATTTGGATTTTTCGATCAGTTTGTCAGACAAGATTTTTTCGGAGCGGAATTTATCGCGTCTATGCACCACGATCACCTCGGATGCAATGTTGGATAAATACAGCGCTTCCTCGACTGCGGTATTGCCGCCACCGATTACCGCTACCGGTTTATTGCGGTAGAAGAAACCGTCGCAGGTCGCGCAAGCGGAAACCCCGCGGCCCTTGAAAGTTTCTTCGGAAGGCAGGCCCAGATATTTAGCCGAAGCACCGGTGGCGATAATCAAGGCGTCGCAGGTGTACACGCCGCTATCGCCGGTGAGGGTAAACGGTTTTTGCGACAGATCGGCCGTGTGAATGTGGTCGAAAATGATTTCAGTATTGAAGCGCTCGGCGTGTAGACGCATCCGTTCCATCAAGTCCGGGCCTTGCAGGCCTTCCACGTCGCCGGGCCAATTGTCCACTTCGGTGGTGGTCGTTAATTGTCCGCCTTGTTGCATGCCGGTGATCATTACCGGATTTAGGTTGGCGCGTGCGGCGTAAACAGCTGCGGTGTAACCGGCCGGGCCGGAACCTAGGATCAAAAGTTTGCAATGTTTTGCGGCAGCCATTATGTCGAGTCTCCATGCGGGTTAGGGTGGCAAAATTATAAGGGCATTCCCTCCGGGATAAAACCGATTTACCAACTGGTTTTTAATGGCGTGGCCGGTAAAGCTAATGTTAAATCGATTTACATCATCTATAATCATGTTTTGTTATGCTTTTATTGTGAGCCGACAACCATGGTTGCTGTTGTGGAAGAGAGAGCTGCGCGAGGCTATCGCGAAATCGCATTACTGGGGCTTTCGAGTTGTGCGCTATTTTTTTTAATTGCCTTAGTGACATTCAATTCCAACGACCCGGGCTGGAGTCATAGCACTTCCTATCAATCGATCAGCAATGCCTGCGGTTTGTTCGGCGCCTGGTTGGCGGATTTTGTGCTGAGCTTTCTGGGGTTGATGGCTTATCTGATTCCGATCATGATTTTCTGGTACGGCTACATGCTGTATCGCGGCGGCAGTCAACAGCAATGCGGGCAGTGGTTGATGCTGGCGCGCTCCACCGGTTTTATCGCCACGATGATTTCCGGTTCGGCCATTTTGTTTTTACATTTGCATTTTCTCAGAACCAAAATGGATTTACCCGAGAGTCCGGGCGGCATCCTGGGGCGGGAGATCGGCGACGCCTTGGTGCATCTGTTAGGTAACTCCGGCTCCACGCTGTTGTTGCTCGCTATATTTATGACCGGCGTGACCTTGTTTACCGGTTTGTCTTGGTTAATGGTGATGACCTTGATCGGCAAAACCGCGATGGCGGCCTGTTCGGTGGTCGGTAGGCAAGCAGTAACAGTGCCCGAACGCTACCGTACCGAAAAGCCCTCCCGCCCGGAGTCTGTTAAAGAAGCCAAAAAGTCGCGCACCCAGCCGGAAGCTAAAACCGAAGAACGAGGCAAAAAACCGCAGATTCAAGTATTGGAAATTGCTCAACCCACCCCAGCGGCTGAGATACGGCCGCTGCGCAGGAAAGACAGCAAACCTTTGGATAATTTGGACGCCAGCGCTTACCTGAACGCGTTGCCGCCGCTGTCGTTGTTGGATAAACGCGACATCAAAGTCAAGCGCTATTCCAAAACCGAGCTGGAAGAAATTTCCCGCCAAGTCGAAGACGTGTTGCAGGATTACGGTATCGCCGCCGAAGTGGAGGCGGTATTGCCGGGACCGGTGATTACCCGTTTTGAGTTGCGCTTGGCGGCCGGCGTCAAAGTCAGCCGTATCAGCAGTCTGGCCAAGGATTTGGCGCGCGGTTTGTCGGTAACCAGCGTGCGTATCGTCGAGATCATCGAAGGCAAATCCGTTATCGGTCTGGAGATTCCCAATCAAGAACGGGAAATGGTTTCGCTGCGCGATTTGTTGGTGTCCGATGAGTTTGAACGGGCAAAATCCAAGCTCAGCATCGCGATGGGCAAGGATATTTCCGGTACGCCGGTGGTGGCCGATTTAGGCAAAATGCCGCATGCGCTGGTAGCCGGTACCACGGGTTCCGGTAAGTCGGTGGCGATCAACACCATGATTCTCAGCTTGCTTTACAAGTCCAAGCCGGAAGATGTGCGGATGATCATGATCGACCCGAAGATGCTGGAGTTGTCGGTGTACGAGGGCATTCCGCATTTGCTGACCCCTGTGGTTACCGACATGAAGGACGCGCAAAACGCCTTGCGTTGGGCCGTGGCGGAAATGGAGCGCCGTTACAAATTGATGTCCAAAGTGGGGGTACGGAATCTGGCCGGTTATAACCAGGCGGTCAGAGAAGCGGAAGCGGCGGGTCAGCCGATTCGCGATCCTTTGTTCCGTCCCGAAACCCCGGTGGCCTTAGACGATTATCCGCTACTGGACACGCTGCCCAGTATCGTCATCGTCATTGACGAGTTGGCCGACATGATGATGGTGGTCGGCAAAAAGGTCGAAGAACTGATTGCGCGTTTGGCGCAAAAAGCCCGTGCCGCTGGTATTCACTTGGTATTGGCGACGCAAAGACCGTCTGTGGATGTTTTGACCGGTTTGATCAAGGCCAATGTACCGACTCGAATTTCCTTCCAGGTATCATCGCGGATCGACTCCAGGACCATTATCGACCAAGGCGGAGCGGAAGCCCTGCTGGGTAACGGCGACATGTTGTTCCTGCCGTCCGGTACCAGCATTCCGTTGCGTGCTCACGGGGCGTTTGTGGACGATCACGAAGTGCATCGGGTGGTGGAGTTCTTGAAAAAAACCGGCCCCACCAATTACCTGGACGAGATTACTCAAGAACGTACCGATAGCGGCGAAGTCGCCGGCTTGGATAGCGAAGACAGTGAGTCAGATGCGTTGTACGACGAAGCGGTGGCTTTTGTCACCGAATCGCGCAAAGCCTCTATTTCCAGCGTGCAACGCCGCTTTAAAATCGGTTATAACCGGGCGGCGCGCATCATCGAAGACATGGAAAACGCCGGTGTGGTCAGCATGCCGGAAACCAATGGTTCCCGCGAGGTGCTGGCGCCGCCGCCCCGTTGATCGCGATGAATCTCGCCGTTATCGGATTACTGATCGTTGCCGGAATTTCGGCGGTCGGCGGTTGGTTGTTAAGTTCCAATCAAAATCAGGAAACGCCCGTTAAAATCATGCTTTTTGTCGGATACTTCTGGCTGTTAGCTTTTTCGCAATTACTGCTGATCGCTCTGTCCTACTTTGGCTGGCAGCGTTTTACCGATTGACGGCAATGAATATGATTCCCGAGCTGATCGGCTATTTGGCCGCGACGCTGACTACTGCCTCGTTTTTACCGCAGGCGATTATGACGTTCAAGACCAGGGATACCGATTCTTTATCGCTAGGCATGTACGGCATGTTTACGCTGGGTGTGTTGTTGTGGTTGATTTACGGCATTTATCTGGCGAATTTGGCTATCATAGTGGCCAATGCCGTAACCTTTTTACTGGCGGCGGCCATTCTTACCGTTAAGATTCGCAATTTATTGCGCAAATGAAAATGCCGAGTCAGCCGCAATGTCTTCAAGTGCTTCCAGCAATATCGAAATAATAGCAGATAGTTCCGCCGCCAACGACAGCAGTGCTTTCATTGAGAAAATTCGGCCGAATACCGGAATTTCCGAGCCGGTTTATAAGCAGCTGCAACGGCGTATCATCAATATGATTCAATCCGGGGAGCTGGGCGACGGTTTTAGTTTGCCATCCGAGCGGGCTCTGGCCGAGGCGCTGGATCTCAGTCGCACGACAGTGCGGCGCTGCTATGAAGAGCTGCGGGCGCAGGATCATATCGCTACCCATGGCCGATCCGGTGTTACGGTTAAGGCGCCGCCGTCGCGGATTAATCCCGAGATGGGTAAACTGAAAGGCTTTACCGAGGAAATGCGTGAGCTGGGCGTCACGCCGTCAACGCGGATTCTCGAACAACGGATTGTTGCGGATCGCACCATCGCCTCCATTTTTAATCGTCCGGCGTCTACGCGATTTTTGCGTTTGGTGCGGGTACGTTTGGGAGACGGTATGCCGTTGTCCCGGGAAGTGGCTTGGTACGATCTTGTCGTAGCACCGGCCTTGGCCGAATGGGACGGCGACGGTTCGGCCTATCAATATCTGGAAAAAAATTGTGAGTTGGGCTTGGTGCACGCTGAACAAACCATTGAAGCGGTGCTCAGTGATGAAACCGAAGCGGCGGTCTTCGGTTTCGAGCAGCCGGGACCGTGTTTGTTATTGAAGCGCAAGACTTACGCCGACAACGGCTTGATTGTGGAATACGTGGAGGGTACGTTTCGTGGCGACGCTTATACCTACCGGGTTAACCTTAAGATCAGACCAAGTTAAATCGCTTTTGGTATTGGATTGGTTTCGATAAAACGGTCGATTTCTATTTGAGTCGGCAAGCTTCTCAGCACGCCGTGATGCGCCGCAACCCAGGCGCCGCAAGCGCAAGCCTTGCGCAGGGCTTCCGGCACGCTCAGTTGTTGCAAGAGAGCGCTAGCTAGACCAGCACTGAAGGCGTCGCCTGCACCGGTTGCATCCGCGGCGGCGACAGGCCATGCCGGTTGGTGGAGAATTGTGTCACCCGTTAAGGCTACGCAGCCGTGTTCCCCCAGCGTCACGACTAATAACTCTCCCGACCAGGCGATTTGTCTGGCCCATACCGATAAGCCGTTCAAGCACTGATCCCTGCGTATTTCGCTATCGCTCACGCCGAACAGTAACGCTGCTTCGGTTTCGTTTACCACCAGAATATCGGTTAACGCCAATAGCTCGGGATCGGGTCGGTGCCAAGGCGAGGGATTTAACATGGTGCGGATGCCCCCGCGCCGGCGAGCGATGTCAAATGCTGTGCGGACCGGTGACTCGGGGATCTCGAACTGGGCGTAAATCAATTCTAATCGGGGTAGGGCTGCCAACGATTTTTCGACATGTTCGCTGTTTAGCAGTGCGTTGGCGCCGGGATAGACCGCTAAAAAATTCTCGCCATCAGGGCCGATAAAGCCGACGCCAAAACCCGATTGCGGTCCTAGTTTTAACGTCAAGCGGTTATCCAGACCTTCGTTCAGCAGTAGTTCTATCGCTTCGTCCGCGTCTTCTCCCAATGGCAATAGCATGGCTACGTCGGCGCCTAGCCGATGCGCGGCGACGCCGACATTCAAGCCTTTGCCACCGTGTTCCGTAATCAACCCCCCTGCTTGCAAGGATTCGCCGGATACCGGCAGTCGCTCGACATTTAGGCAGTGAGCGCGGATATAACTGGCTAGGACTAGGATGGGCATGCAAGCTCCAATTCTGGGAAAAATCTGTGAAATAGTACCGAATTGAAAACAATAATTTACGATTGACGCACATATTTCTATCTGGTATTTCTATGGTACCTTAATTAAATACCAAAAAATATGGAGTATTCGCCATGACCCAACAAATTCTGAACATCAATAACACCCAAATTGTCAGCGGCACGGAAAACATGACGCCTGGCGAGGGCGGTGCACATACTCGACTACTTTGGGCCAGCGTGCCGCCGTTCTCGTCGCGGCCGGATGTCACAGTCAGCATCTATTCGGCCGAGGGTATGACCAATGCCGGCACCACATTTGCTCCTTGGTCTATCGAGTATGTGCCGGAGGGTGCGGCCGGCGGTCGAGACTTGATCGCCATTTCGGCGGCCAATACCGAAAACGGTCTGGCGACCGATGTGGATGTTGTCTGCAGTTATCTGGCTATCGGCCCGAGCGCGTAAATCGCAAATGCTTTAGTTCGGTAATTAAAGTCGATTGCTAACCCCCAAAACTCCGCATACCCAGGAAATATCATGAAATTCAAAACTGCTTTGCTCGCCCTGTCCGCCCTCAATCTGGCGGGTTTCAATACTGATGCCGCTGCTAGCGCGAACGCTACCGCCGAAGCTACCATTGATTGGAATAGCTTTAGAGTAACTTCGGGAACCGACGTCAATGCCGGAATCGCTTGGTACGATAAATCTTCGCGGGTGGATACGCGTATGGACACACCTTACGGCGAAGGTACCTATTCATCCGACTGGGTGACGCCGTTGACCAGCTTACAAACTGGAAGCGGGATTCGTTTGCTTACCTCGAAAGCCGATGTCGATCCTTACCTGCTGCACGCCTATTCCCAGGATATCGACCCAGCATTTGGCGATGCGGTGACTACCGAGAGCTATCGTACCGGCAGTTTCACCGGCGCTGGAACTGGGGCGACCACTTTCTCGGTCGACTACAGTATGAACATAGGTTTGGTGCCGGGCAGTGGGACCAATGATGTCGCGGCGGCTTGGGTGTTGCTGGTGGTCAACGATTTCGGCGATCCCAACCGGTCTTTGTCTAGCCGTAAAGATCTATTCCTAAATGCCAATCTCGTCGGTAGCTTGCCGACCCAGGCGACGGGGACTCTATCGGTCACCTTACCGACCACGAGTATCGGTCGGATTTCCTTTAGGGTTACCACCCACGCGTATGCGAACGTCTCGGGAGTTTCTCAAGTGCCGCTGCCATCGGCCGTTTGGCTGTTCGGGTCAGCGGCGCTTATGTTGGTTGGGGCGCATCGCCGGCAAGTTATAGCGGCGACCAGCATCTGAAATGTTCATGGTTTTCGAAAGCAGAGGTTGGCTATTTCGCTACAGCTTAAGCGCCAGAGGCCCAGGCGCCAACTATCAATTTTTAACAACATTAATCAATCGGAGGATATTTATGAATCGTTTACTCTTTTTGCTGCCGTTATGCGCGGTATTGGCTTATGTACCGGCGGCCAACGCGTACACCACTTCCTTGACCGTGATAGCCAGCGCCAATGCCGCCTACGGCAGTCAATCCTATGATGCGGATTCCAAGGTTTTGAATAACGTCGATAGCCCGTCGGTGGATTCCGTCAATGCATTTTATAAAGTACCCAATAACGGTGGGCCGGGCAGTCTCTCGGAGATTTATCGTTCGTCCGCCAGCGGTTTTGTGAGTCCAGGTGTGTTGAAAGCCAGCGCCAGTGCCAGCGCGACTCCCTACGCCGCCAATCTCGCCAGTGGTAGTAGCAAGGTGTCGTTTGCCGATAATTTCATCTTGGCGGGACCCAGCGGCCGAAAAATCGATCTCACGTTGACTTATTTGGTGTCGGGCGCACTGTCCGGCACCGCTACCGCTAGCGGTGTCGTCCAACTAAGCACCGGTGATCGTATTTCTTTCACCGAAAACGGTTATACGCCGCGTAGTTTCAGCTGCTCGTGGATCGCATCGTGCACTGGCGTAGCGACGTTTTCGGTGCCGGTGAATACCTTGATTTCGCTGGACGCTTTCCTGGAAGTGGGGGCAGGAGCCAGCAGCTATTTCAAACCCACCTTAACCGAGTCCTACGCCAATTTCGGTAGCACTGGATTGGTATATCTCGGTATTGCCGATAGTCGTTATCAGTTACAGAGCGGCAGCGGTTTTGGCTACGCGCCAGTGCCAGTGCCTGCTGCGTTTTTGAGCTTTGCTACCGGATTGTGTGCATTTGGTTTTTCCACCTTGCGCAAGCGGATAAAAAGTTAGTTCAGCAGCTGATTCCCTTCACAAAGGCGGCAAAAGTATTCAAAAATGGAAACTTTTGCCGTTCTAGCCCCTAATCCAACAGACTGAGCGTTGCAGGCCTGCTTCTATCTCTAAGTTGCTGCTAAGTTGTTACAATGCCGATCAACTTAATCAAGCTGCTGATGCAGTGATCAGAGAAGCATTATCAATGAAAACCAGAGATAGAAGACACGGTGTAGTGTTGGTGCATACCGGCGAAGGTAAGGGCAAATCGTCCAGTGCGTTTGGCATGGTGTTCCGCGCTGCCGGTTGGGGGATGAAGGTGTGCGTAATTCAATTCATCAAAGGTCAATGGCAAACCGGGGAGCAAAGGGCTGCAACGCGTTTTGAGGAAATCGAATGGCACGCCCTGGGCGACGGTTTTACCTGGGATACCAAGAACCCGGAACAGGATATTAAAACCAGCCGGGAAATTTGGGAGTTTGCCAAACAAAAAATTCTTTCCGAAGCATTCGATCTTGTGATCCTGGACGAAATCAATTATTGCTGCGGCTACGGCTGGATTAGCGGCCAGGAGATCGCCGATTTCGTCAAACACGACAAACCAGCCTGGCTGCATTTGGTTATGACGGGACGTAACGCCGTGCCGGAAGTCATCGAGGTTGCCGACACGGTTACCGAGATGACCGGAATTAAACATGCATACGCCGCCGGCATCAAAGCCGAGCAGGGCGTTGAATTTTAAGCTGAAAAAAAACCGGGCTTCTGGCAAAATTGCCGCCTTTTTATTCCCAGGCAACAAGGTTACTATGCAACAGGCAAAAAAACTTATCGAGCAGTACTATCAAGCATTCAACAACGGCGATATGGATACTTTCCTGAGTTTGTTGACTGACGATGTGGTACACGACATCAACCAAGGTAGCCGCGAACAAGGTAAGGCCGCATTCGCCGAATTCATGAAGAAAATGAATCACCACTATAAAGAGCAATTGGTGGATATGGTGGTAATGGCCAACGAAGATGGCACCCGCGGCGCTGCGGAGTTTGTGGTATTGGGCGAATATCTGAATACTGATGAAGGTCTGCCGGAAGCCAGCGGTCAAACTTATCGTTTGCCGGCCGGCGCTTTTTTCGACATCCGCGACGGTAAAGTAGCTCGCATCACCAACTATTATAATTTGGGCGATTGGATTGCCCAGGTCGATCCGCAGTAAGGCTTTTGTCTGGCGCATTGCCGATGCCGGCTAATTGGCATAGAATCCGAAAGGTTACATTCGGATTCGCCGAAAAAAATAACTACAAAACAGAGGAGAGCAACAATGGGTGAAACACAGAAATTGATGATCGCTGTAGTGGGGGTGTTTGTAGCCGGTTTTGTCTTGGTGGGCGTTAGTAAGGATCAATCCAACGAGGAAAAAGAAGCTGCCGCGCAAATTCGCACATTGGTTGCCATGCAGGAAATGGCTAACCAAAAATGTCCGAAGTTGATCGAAAACAAAACCGGTACCCAAGTATATTTTCCGTCCAAAACCGATACCGATAAAACGAGTTACGTGACGATGGAATGGGTAGGCGAGAAAGACTCCAACTTCAAAACAGCTTCTTGCACATTGCATTTGGCATTGGGTGGCGTCTCCAAACTTGTTATCGACGATAAGGTTTTGATTGACAAGAAATTTTAATCAAATTCAACGTTTTCTCGCGATAGCGGAAAACGTTGTTTGTCTCCAATGAGATCGGTTATCGGTCGAGTGCCTTTAGCCGATTTTATCAGTATTTTCTGAACGCGGACGCGTAGCATGGATGTCTATCCGGCAAGTTGAGATAATCGCAACAGAGTCAGCGTCGTGATGTCCTTTTGCCGTGGAATATAAACAATAGCCGGCGCCGACGAATGGCTTGCGCGGGCTTTAGGCATTGTAAAACGGTTTTGCTTGGTTAGCTTTGGCGCGTGTATTCGGCATTTGTTTATGGTCGTCTGGCGTTTCGGAATAACAATAGCCAATAATTAAGGAGTGAAAAAGATGGCGGATACCTCCATCCAGAAGGGTGTTTTAAAAACGTGGAAAGACGATAGAGGCTTTGGGTTTATTGAACCCGACAATGGCGAAAAAGATGTTTTTGTGCATATTTCCTCGCTAAAAGGCATGTCCCGCCGGCCAGTGCGCGGGGATGTAATATTTTACGAAGTTGCCCGCGATAACGGCGGAAAGCTGAAAGCCGTCAATGCCAAAATTGATGGGGTGGCATATCAAGAGAAAACGGCCAGACCGGGCAAGTTGTGGCTATGGCTGCTGGCGGCGGTGCTGGGATTGATCAGTGCGGCGGTGGCGGCGTATCTTTTATAAGGTGACGAAATTACGTTACCGTTGGCAGTTTTTACCAATTTTTTAACGCAAAGAGTGACACATGGACTGGCTACACTATCTGATCGACATCCTGCTGCATATCGATAAACATTTGGCCAACATCATTGGCGAATACGGTACGCTGACTTACGCGATTTTGTTTATCGTTATTTTTGTCGAGACCGGTTTCGTGGTGATGCCGTTTTTACCGGGCGACTCCTTGTTGTTCGCCGCCGGCGCTTTTGTGGCGATGGATGCGTTTAATTTGCCGGTATTGCTCGGGGTGCTGGCTTTTGCGGCGATATTGGGTGATACCGTTAACTATTGGATAGGCCGGAGTATAGGCCAACGGGCTTATTCCTTAAGTTGGGTAAACCGCGAACATCTGGATCGCGCTCAAGCGTTTTACGATACCTACGGCGGCAAAACCATCGTTTTGGCGCGGTTTGTGCCGATTGTGCGCACTTTTGCGCCGTTTGTCGCCGGTATCGGCCGGATGTCCTACAGTTACTTCATTTTATACAATATTGTCGGCGGCATCGCTTGGGTGCTGGTCTGTGTGTTTGCCGGCTATTTTTTCGGCAATATCCCGGTGGTGAAGCAGAATTTCGAACTGGTCATTTTGGGGATAGTGCTGGTGTCCGTGTTGCCGATTGTATTGGAAGTCTGGAAAGCGCGTAAGCAAGCCCGCCAATAGGTAAGGAAAATGGTTGAGATGAGCGATTCGCAAAAATGGTTTGTTCTGGCGTTTGTCTTGGCCTTCGGCGGCCTGCTGTATTTGTTGGCGCCGGTGCTAATGCCATTTGCGTTTGCGGCCATTCTCGCCTATCTCGGCGATCCGGTGGTGGATAGGCTGGAGACCTTGCAAATTCGGGGTTGGCGTTTAAATCGAACGCTGGCTGTTATGGTGGTTTTTTCCGGCATCATTTTTTTTATTGCCGCGCTGTTGATCGTTATTATTCCGGCTTTGGAATATCAGATCGGCGAGTTCATCGACAAACTGCCGTCTTATCTGAACTGGATAAACAAATCGGTGATCCCGGTTTTACAAAAGTATGTGGGGCGAAGCATCCGGCCGTTGCGAGAAGATCAATTGATTGTCTTGATCAAAAGTCATTGGCAAAACGGCGACGGTGCCGCCGAAAGCCTGTTCGAGTCGGTCTCGCATTCCGGTGCCTTAGTCATTGGCTGGGTGATGAATTTGGTGTTGATTCCCGTGATCACTTTTTATCTGCTGCGCGATTGGGATAAATTGATGACGCAAATTCACGATTTGTTTCCGCGCCGCTTTGCCGGCACTGTCGCGAAACTGGCTGGCGAGGCCGACGATGTGTTGGGTGCGTTCATGCGCGGTCAGTTTTACGTCATGTTGGCGCTGGGCGTGATTTACAGCTTTGGTTTATGGCTGGTCGATCTGGAATTGGCTTTGGTGATCGGCATGATGGCCGGCTTGGTCAGCTTCGTACCGTATATGGGAGCGATTACCGGGATTGTTTTTGCTTGTATATCGGCTTTATTGCAATTTCAGGACGCTATGCATCTATTGCCGGTATTGATCGTATTTGGCGTCGGGCAGAGCATCGAAGGCATGCTGCTGACGCCCTGGCTGGTGGGTAACAAAATTGGTTTGCATCCGGTGGCGGTCATGTTTGCGGTATTGGCCGGCGGCCGCTTGTTCGGGTTTTTAGGGGTATTGTTAGCGCTGCCGGTGGCCTCGGTGATCATGGTACTGCTGCGGCACGTTCATGAACGCTATACTTTTAGCGGTTTTTACAGTAACGGGTAACATTGGCCATGCGCAGAGCGGCGTTATTGGCGGTATTGGTGGGTTTAACTCCGATAGGACAGGCGAGCGATAGTCGCCGCGAACAGGATTACGCTACGGAAATACAGCAACAGCTGACAATGGGGCAGGCGGTATGGTTGAAGGTTGCCGATCAGCCCTTTCTGGGGCTTTATACCGAAGCGGAAAAAACCGATAACAGCAACGTCGTTATCGTATTGCACGAGATGGGCGAGCATCCCGATGCAAAACCTTTGGTTCACCGCATGCGAACCGCATTACCGTTACACAATTGGGCCAGCTTGTCTTTGCAAATGCCGATCAGGGAAAGCGGTGCGCGAACGGACGATTATTATCCGCTGTTTGACGAGGCGCGAGATCGCATCAATGCCGCTGTCGAGTATTTGCTGAAAAGTGGCGCGAAACATATCGCGATTGTGGGTTATGGCATGGGCGCCTTGATGGCGGCGTATCGGCTCGGCGATAAACCCAACGACGTCATGGCGCTGGTGTCGATCAGTTTGCCGGTGCCGCAAACCACGGCTCCCCAGGCGCAGAGTCTCGAGTTGATTAAAAAAGTGCAGCTGCCTTTTCTAGATGTTTATGCCGAATTCGATTTGCCCGCGGTGATCGATACTGCCCGGCAACGGCGCATGGCAGGGAAGGACAATCCGGTGTTCCGGCAGATAAGAATGGATGGCGAGGATCATGGCTATCAACAAGATTACGAATTGCTTGTTAAGCGCGTATACAGTTGGCTGACCGCGACGGTCAGCGAAAATTAATAATTATTACATAAGGTGTGACACATGTTTTTAACCGACGAATTGGTCGCGGAAATCAAACTTTTATCTTTGTTCAATCTGGAGTCCGCGCAAGAGGGCGTCAAGGTACACGGCAATGCCGATCCGGGCTTGATCGGCGCGGCGCAACGCCTGTTCGACAAGGGGCTGGTAACTCAGCACGATGGCGGTTATCTGACCGACTTGGGAATAGAAGTGGCTGAACATGCGCAACGGATGCTGACGATATTGAAGTCGAATTGAGCGCGGATCAAAACCCCAGTTCAAATAACCATTTCAACGAAACGTATAAAACCAGGCCGATTACCAAGTTATAAGCGAGGAATCGTATCGGTTTATTTAAGTTGTGGCGTAAAAAGCCGTTGTTTTCGCCCTGGGCCTTGAGTTGCAGATAGCGTTCGCGTTGGTAAAGGCGGCGTTGTTGTTGATACTCGTTGAATAGCAGTCTGGCTTTATTGAAATCCTCGTGTCGATATAGCCAGATGGCCGGCATGGAAATTCCCCAGTTGCCAGCCGACGTCTCGTAAAACTCAATATCGTTACTGGTCAGCAATTGGCGAACATCGTCGGCCTCGTCGTTGGGCACGCCTCTTAGCGAGAAAAATAAAATCGTCATGGCCGGCACTATATTTACGGGAGCGGCGATTATAAAGCAATTAGCTTTCATCGAGAGTTAAGCCTATGTTTTACCCATCTTTACGATGAACTGACGAATGGCCGGAAGCTGTTTATAGATTGTTCATCAGCCTGTAGCGGCGGGCGTTTAGTCATTATGATGCCTGTTGGCGGCAAGACCGATGCGTTCGGTTCAGTGCTGGCAACTGGCGCAAAAATAACTGGCGCGTTGGCCGATTTTGAGTTGTTGAATCGGTTCTTCGCAACGATGGCAGGCTTCACCCGCGCGGCCATAGACTTGTAGGGATTGCTTGAAATAGCCGGGTTTGCCTTCCGCATTGCTAAAGTCGCGTAAGGTGGTGCCGCCTTTGTCTATGGCTAGTTGCAATACTGTTTTTATTGCCGCAACCAATGCACCGTATTCGCGTGTATTCAGTTTGGCAGCCGGTCGTGTTGGCTGAACTCCCGCCAAAAACAAGGCTTCGCTGGCGTATATATTGCCAACGCCGACCACAATATGGCTGTCCATAATCAAGGATTTGATAGGTGTAGCGCGAGTGGCGGCGCGCTGTTGCAGATAGGCCGTATCGAATTCCGCCGACAGCGGCTCGGGTCCCAGCGCCGCCAATAATGGGTGGGTCATTACGTCGTCGGAAGTCCATAATGCCGCGCCAAACCGGCGCTGGTCGTTAAAGCGCAGCACGGTGTCGTCGGTAAAAATAAAATCGATATGATCGTGTTTGCGTAGCGCTTGCTCGGGTGTCGTGATTCGCAAATTCCCGGACATGCCCAGGTGCAAAATGAGCGTGCCGCGCGCCGTGCTGAGCAATAAGTATTTGCCGCGGCGTTCGACGCTATCCAGGCGTTGGCTGGGTAAATCTTTTGCTAACGATTCCGGCACCGGCCAACGTAGCTGCGGGTGACGCACGATCACGGATTTGAAGACTTTTCCTGCAATATGCGGCGCTATGCCGCGCCGACTGGTTTCAACCTCGGGCAATTCCGGCATGTTTGTGTCAGATTTGGGTAAGTAAGAACTTTGCTTCGTCCTGGATTTTTTTCCGGAAGAACAGCAGCTTCCAGCGGCTGCCGCCGCATTGCCGCCACAACAGCGTGGCGCGAATACCCGCCAACAATAAGGCACGGATCTTGTTGACGGTGCTTGGCGTTCCCAGGTATTGCTGATCGCCCTGCACCATGATACGGGGCTGTAATGTGCTGATGGTGCTGTGATATACATCGGCCAGATTGGCTAATACATTCTCGTGCAGTATGCCGAAATGTTGGGCTTGCGATTGGGCTTTGCCGACGCCACCCTGTATTGTCTTCTGCATGTCGGGTTTCGCGGCCAATTGTTTTTGCAAATAGACTATCTGCGCGGCGTAACGGGCTTGCTCAGGACTGGCCAGCACCCGGCTTCCCAATTGGGTCGTGAGCTGTTGCAGGCCATGTTCTATACCGGATAATCCGCCGTAAATGTCTAACACGCTGTCGGCATCAATTTTCAGCAGACTGGCTATGCTGGCTTCCAGCGCCGAGCTTTGGCAGTTGCCGGTTGTCGCCAGTTGATGAACCAGCGAACAGGCCTGGGCGATACCGGCTAAGGCTATGGTTTGATTGCTGAGTGTATTTAGGGACATATCGACTTGTAGGGTGGGGCTATCAATCGGTTTTGACAGGGTGGCCCGATTTAATCCAGGACTGGATGCCGTTGGATAAATGGTAAACATTTTTCATACCCAGCTGTTCGGTCAGAATTTGGCCGATTTTGCCGCTACGATTACCGGAACGGCAGACCAAAATCACCGGTTGTTCCGGCGAGGATTTCAGCTTCTCTAGGTTAACCAGCCATTTTTCCTGCTCGAAGCGGCCGTTACTGTCGAATGATTCCAGCTTTTGGCTATCGGCTATGACGCCGGTGGCTTGCCATTCCGCCGCAGTGCGCACGTCCACAACTAAGGCATTGCTATTTTGTTGCATGCTTAACAACTGTTCCGCCGACACTTGACCAAGCTCGGCGGCGTAAAGACAGGCGGCGGCCACGCAGCCCAGCCAGAATGAGATTAATCTTAGTGCCATAGTCGACTCGGTACGTCCGGTAAAAGGCTCAAGCAGCGAGGAAAGGTAATATGCGGGTTGCCCACCAGTCTATGCTTTCCAGATAAATATTGGCGATGCGTTCTGGGCCAATGTCGCGAAACGTGGTAAGACCCGGCTCCCAGCGCTCATAGGCGATGCAAAATTGTAACGCTTCACCGGCGTTGCCGCGATAATTCAAAACGGCGTCTCCGACATCTTCCGCCAACGGCAATTGTTCCAGTACTTTGGTTAGAGGCAAGTCCAACAGACTGTCCAAGCCGGAAAGCATGCCGATCAGAAAGTAATGCTCCGGATCCGCCTTGCTTTCCTGCGCCAGCAGTTCGCACATTTTGGCGCGGATCAGCACGTTTTGCAGCACGGAAGACGGCTTGTCGGATAATGACGACAGGGTCAGAATGTTGATCCAGCGCTTGATCTCGATCAAGCCCAAACAGGCTATCGCATGTTGAATCGACTCTATTTTTTGGGGGAGGCCGAAGAAGGCGGAGTTCAGGTAATGCAGCAATTTAAAACTGATACCGACATCTTGCGAGACTATCTTGCCGATTTCCGCAAAGCTGACATCCTGTTTGTTGACGATGGACAATAATTGGATGGCGGCGGTTTGGCTTACGCCGATCCGTTTACCTTCGACGATATTGGGTTTGCTGAAGAAAAAGCCTTGAAAAAGTTCGCATCCCCAATCGCGCAGGGTTTCGAATTGTTGATGGGTTTCCACTTTTTCCGCCAGCAGGCGAAGCTTGTAGGGTTTCAGCTGTTCAATTAGCTGTTTCGTGCCCTCCAGGCCGTCGGCCATCACATCCAGCTTTATGATGTCCGCAAACTCCAGTAGGGGCAGCCACTCCGGTGTCAGTACGAAATCGTCCAGTGCGATGGTGTAGCCGAGTTGCGACAATTCCCGCAGATTGGCGACGATATGAGCATCGATAGCGACACTTTCCAAAACTTCGATGACGATCCGGTCCTTTGGTAGATGCAGCGGGGTTTTGTCGAGTATGTTTTGCGTGGTGAAGTTAATAAAGGCTTTATGCGGGCCGACTAATTCGTTCAGGCCGATTTCCAGAATGGTGTCGGTGATGACTTGATTTGTGGCGCTGGCGGCACCATCTTTCAAGCTCAGGTCAAAATCGTGTCCTCTGAATAATATTTCGTAGGCAAAGGTATCGAGATGGCGGTCCAGAATTTGCTGTCGGCCAATCAGAAAATCTGTCATTTATTTACGGGCTCCCGGACATTGCACTATCATGCGAATTGGTCGCGCCTTATACCATGTTAAACGAGATTAAGTCGAGAGAGGCGGGCCGGTCTTAATTTGAATCATAAGGAGATAAACATGTCCGAATCAGCGACATTAACAGTAAGCGGTATGAAATGCGGCGGTTGTGAAAATAACATCGTCGGCAAAGTATCGGCAATAGCCGGCGTGGTAACGGTGCAGGCCTCGCATAAGGATAACCGGGTGGATGTCGAATTCGATCCCGCTCAAACCAACCTGGACGAAATTGAAGACGTTATCAGCGATGCCGGATTTAAGGTCGAATAAACCACAATAGCGCTTCGCCGCGTTCGGAATGACAATGTTCGGGAATCCAATCATGAGTGCAGATCAAGCAACTAATCCGCAACAGGAAGTACGCCTATCGATACTCGGTATGCGTTGCGCCGGTTGCGTCACTGCCGTGGAAACGGCGTTGGAGGCGGTGCCGGGCGTGGCATCGGTTGTCGTGAATTTTGCCGATCATTCCGCTACCGTCGCCGGTAACCCTGAGCATCAAGCGATGAAGCTGGCCTTAAAATCCGCCGGCTACGACGCGGCGGTGATGGAGGGCCTGGAAGACCCAGGCGAAGAGGAAAGACAGGAAGCGGAGCGCTATCGCGATTTACTTCTTAAGGCCGGCGTGGCGGGTGCTTTGGGTTTACCCTTGATGCTGGGCGCGCATCTGGATTGGTTTCCGATGATGGGAAGCTCCGTCGGTACGGTGTTTTGGTCCGAGGTAGCCCTGCTGACCTTGGCCGTGCTGTTCTATTCCGGCGGGCATTTTTTTCATAGCGCGCTTAAATTGTTGTTGGTTAAGCAGGCCAATATGGATACGTTGATTGCACTAGGTACCGGATCGGCGTGGTTCTATTCCTGTATCGTCATCGACTATTCCAGTCAACTACCTTCGCTGTCGGCGCACGCTTACTTCGAGGCCTCGGCGGTGATTTTGGCGTTCATCAATCTGGGTAGCGCTTTGGAGACTAGGGCGCGCGGTAAAACTTCGGCGGCGATACGGGCTTTGATCGGTTTGCAACCGAGGACCGCCCGCGTCGTGCGCGAGGGGCAAGACATCGACATCCCTATCGAACAAGTGGGACTCGGTGAAACCTTGCGGGTCAGACCGGGGGAAAAGATCGCCGTCGATGGCGTGGTACTGGAAGGGCATTCGACCATCGACGAGTCCATGCTGACCGGTGAATCGATGCCGGTGGAAAAAGTGGAAGGTTCCAGCGTCGCTGCCGGCACCATCAATCAGCAAGGCAGTTTCTTATTCAGCGCGACGCGCATCGGCCGCGATACCGCCTTGGCGCAGATTATTCAAAGTGTGCGGCAAGCGCAAAACAGCAAGCCGGCCATCGCCAAGCTGGCCGACAAAATTTCCGCAGTGTTTGTGCCGACCGTGGTCGCGATCTCGGTGCTTACCTTTTTCATATGGCTGGCCATCGGGCCCGATCCCGCCTTGGGTTATGCGTTTGTGACTTCAATGACGGTGCTGGTCATCGCCTGTCCGTGTGCATTGGGTCTGGCTACGCCGATTTCGGTGATGGTGGCGGTCGGCCGTGCCGCGCAAATGGGCATATTAATCCGCAAGGGCGAAGCCTTACAAAGCGCCGGTAAACTGACATGTATCGTTTTGGATAAGACCGGCACCGTGACAGCCGGCAAGCCCGGGTTGGCCGAAGTGATCGCTTTTGGCGATTATAACCAAGCCCAAGTGTTGCAGCTCGCCGCTAGTTTGGAAGCCGGTTCCGAGCATCCCTTGGCGGCGGCGATCTTAGTCGCGGCGGAGCAGCAGCAATTGAAGCTGGATAAGGTCAGAAAATTCCAGGCAGTTGCCGGTCACGGTATCGTCGGGCGTATTGCCGATCAACAATGCTTGTTCGGCAATGCGGCATTGCTTGCGGAACAAGGTGTCGATGCTAGCGCTTATCGCGAAAAAATGGCCGAATTGGCGGCAAAAGGCCAAACGCCGATGTTTTTGGCTGTAGAGAACGCGGTGGTCGGTATTGTTTCCGTGGCCGATCCGATCAAACCCGATTCCGCCGTAGCAATACATAAATTACGGCAGAACGGAATCCGGGTGTTGATGGTGACGGGCGATAACGAGATCACCGCGAAAGCCATCGCGGCGCAAGCCGGGATACACGAAGTGCGCGCGCAAGTGTTGCCGCAGGATAAGGCCGCGGTGGTCAAAGCCTTGCAACAGCAAGGCGAAATTGTCGGCATGGTCGGCGACGGCATTAACGATGCGCCGGCTCTGGCGCAAGCCGATGTCGGATTCGCGATCGGTACCGGTACCGATGTGGCGATAGAAAGTGCCGATATTGTGTTGCTGCAAGGCTCGTTATCCAAAGTGCCGGAAGCGATGGCGCTGTCCAAATTGACGGTCAGTAATATCAAGCAAAACCTGTTGGGTGCGTTTTTTTATAACACTATCGGTATTCCGGTTGCGGCCGGCTTACTGTATCCGTTGTTTGGCATATTGTTGAACCCAATGATTGCCGGCGCGGCAATGGCGATGTCGTCTGTAACCGTCGTCAGCAATGCCAACCGCTTGCGCTGGATTAAACTGGATATTAAGTAAGCGCGAAAAATGAATAGCGTACCGAGTTCGTCCGCACGACAGTTCAGCGTCGACGATTATCTGGCTTGGCCGGACGAAGAGCGTTGGGAGTTAATCGACGGCGTACCCTACGATATGAGTCCGGCGCCGAGTATCAAGCTCAAAATGTAGTGATCACTATTGCCACGAAGTTAAAAAACGGCTTGAAAGGTAAGCCTTGCAAACCTTTTATAGCACCAGTGGACGTAATTCTCTCCGAACACGATGTGGTGCAACCGGATTTGTTGGTAGTCTGCAAGCCGGAAAAGATCGGCGAAAAAGCAATACACGGCGCGCCGGATTTGGTGATGGAGGTCTTGTCCCCCAGCACTGCGCTAAAGGATATGCGCGAAAAGAGAGCACTCTACGAACGGGCCGGGGTGCGCGAATATGTGGTGATCGACCCGTTGGAGAATTATCTGCAACGCTTTTTTCTGGGCGATGACGGCCGTTATGGCAGTGCCGATGTATTCGGTGCCGAGGACAATATGCTCTTGTTGAGTTTGCCGGAGTTGATTTTGCCTTTGGCGGAGGTATTTGAGCAGTAAGGGGCCGTTGTTTGCGCCTTTGTCGGCGCAAACAACGGCGTGGAATTTACAGTTTGAACTGCGAAATAGTGGATTGCAAATTGCTGGCGATTTTTTGTAAATGATGCGCTTCTTGCGCGGTTTGCTCTGCATCCATGGTGTTGTTGATAGTTACTTCGTTAATCGAGTTGACGTTCTGATTGATGTGTTCCACCACAATGGTCTGTTCTTTCACCGCATCCGAGATATGCGTGTTCATATCGGAAATTTGCGCCACCATGTTGGAAATGTTATCCAACAACTCGCCGGTGCTCTCGATCACCGCGACGGTTTCCCTGGCTTGATTCTGACTTTCGGTCATCGCTTTTACCGCTTCCCGCGAGCCTTGCTGTAAGCGTTCTATCATCGCTTGAATTTCGTGGGTGGAATCCTGGGTGCGGCTGGCCAGCGTCCGCACTTCGTCGGCCACCACTGCAAAGCCCCGGCCTTGTTCGCCCGCTCGGGCAGCCTCTATCGCGGCATTCAGCGCCAGTAAGTTGGTTTGGTCGGCGATGCTTTGAATCACATCCAGCACCGAGCTGACATTCACGCAATTGTGCTCGACGTTGCCGATGACGCTGCTCGCTCTGTCGATGTTGTTGGAGAGGGCATGAATGGAGTTTACGGTGTTGTTAACGACGGCCCTGCCATTATTGGCGGCTTGGCTGCTTTTCTGCGCCGTCTGGGCGGCGTTATAGGTGTTGTTCGACACTTCGGTCACCGTGGCGGATAACTCCGTGACCGTGGCGGCCACCTGATCCGTACCTAACTGTTGTTTCAGAATGTCTTGTTGTACCCGCTCGGACATTTGGCTCAGGCGATCGGCTGCGGTGGTCAATTGTTGGGACTCCATGGCCACTTGCCGCATCAAGCCATGTAACAGGCTTAAAAATTCGTTGAACAGCTTGACGATGACCCCGACTTCATCCTCGCCTTCGTGGGGGATTCGTCTGGTCAAATCACCGCCGCCTTGCTTTAACACGCGTAAGGATCTTTGTAGCGCAGTTAATGGCGGTTCGATTTTGAAATAAAGCATGCCCAGGCAAGCAATTACAAACAGCAATAGTGCGATGGAAAATGCTATGCGCGTTAGGCTGTAATCGTGTAAGGACGAACTTAATTGTAGTTTGGCTTGATTTAACTCCCGATCCAACTGCTCGGTGAGAGTATTCAATTCACCGGTTAGGCGAACCGCGGTGTCGTCCAGTCCCGTGCCGGGCGCTTTCATGGTTGCCGTGCCGGCTTCGTTACCCAGATTGATATAGTCCCAGCCCATTTTTACACCGGCATCGTGCATGACCTGAATCTGTTGTTTCAAGGATGCCGTTTGCGCTTGCAGGGATGGTTGGGTTTGCGCGGCTTTGTCCAGATTGTCGAATGCGGCGTCCAGATTTTGCTTAGCTTCCGCAAAGCCGCCATCGCCATGCGTGGCGCCTACGTCGGTAAGAAACTGTTGAATTTGCACGATGTGAAAACGCACATGCGATAGATAGTCCGAGGTGTTCTGTTTTTCAGTGGCTTGTTGCAAATTGTCGTCGATAGATTGAAAGGCCTGCCATAACGAAACGACAAACAATAGATTGGCAATGGCCAGTGCCGAAGCAATTAAGATAAGTGTGGATTTAATCGAGGTGTTTTTAAACATGAGGTTTTGATGGTTATTTTTCTAATTTTTCCAGTTCGGCAACCAAGTTCGCTAATACTGAGATGGCCTCGTGTTGGGTCGGAGACAGTTCCGTGCCGCTGTTAATCAAGCACCGGCCGATTTGCTGATCGAGTTCGGCGAGTAAGCGCTGGCGGTGGTCGCGGCGGTTGCGCAGGTTGGCGACCATGGTTGAAAAGGATTGAGCCAAATCCTGTAGCTGATCGTTTTCTCGCAGATGCGTGACTGTATCCAGATTGCCTTTGCCTACTTCCTGGCACAAGGTTTCGAAGCGGTACAAGGGGCCGGCGATCTTATGCGAGGCGTAGAGTACGGTGCCGACCGCAATCCCGCCGGCGGCTAATATCGCGACCAAGTTGCCGATCAAAATCGAAATACCCAGTCGTTCCGAGGCGTTGACGATACTGGCGTGTGCCGATTGCGACTGCGCTTGCAGGTCGCCGCCGGTCATCCAGTAAATCAGCAGCGCCGAACATAAACCGGATAACAGTATCAGCGCAAAGGCGCCGAGGATAAACCGGCCTTGGAAATCTTTTTTTATAAAAACCTGACGGCGTTGAGAGGTGTTGTTCATGGGTTGGAACCTTAGTTGACGTTATGACAAGTTAGACAAAGTTCGCCGTCGCTATTGTTGCGGCGCAGTAAAAAGCTTTTCTTCAGCCTTTCGGCATTCATCAGCTTATCCATGAAGCTGTGACTGGCTTGCGGACGATCACTATCCAGTTTGCCGTGCGTGTAGTGGCAAGTCAGACAGGTGATGTCGTTTTCTTCATTCAACGGCAGGTCGGCAGGTACCGGGAAATCGATATTTAAGCCAACTTTGTGGCCTTGGTTGGGGTTGTGGCAGGCTGAGCACATCGCCACCCCGTCCTTGCTGAAGGTGGTTTGATCGACCGGCATGTTTTTGCTATGCAAAATCCCTTCGTCTTTAAATGCCGGCGCTGTGTTGTGGCAGTTAGTACACCCTGCTAGCGGTGTCTGCTTGGAAATGAGGTGCGGATTCTCGTTGGCGGTATGTGCGCCGTGAGCGAATAATAGTAACAGCAAACCGGTGCCGGCAGTCGATAAGCATTTATACAGAAGCTTGTTCATGGTCAGAATGACATCACAATTTGGGCTATACCCATTTTTTTGTCGAAGTATCGTTCAGCGATCCAAGTTCCCAAGGAATCGTTGTATTCAAATTTGATTCGTACATGATCGTTGAATTTGTAGTTAAGTCCTAAACTTAACATCGATATATCGTTTATGGCGACGGTGCTGCCGTCAAAATCCAGACCCAGTTTTTGGGAAGGTTTCCAGCTGCTGTATCGGACAAATGCATGAATTGGCTGTTTGGTTAAGTTCTCGAGGTCTGCTATCAAGGTTGAGTGATAACCGAGTTGATGGCCTTTGCCGAAAGGCGTGTTAGCGTCTGAAAAGTCGGGCACTATATTTCCGTCCGGGTCCAGAAATACTGCCTGATGCGATTGTAGTAGCATCACTTCGTTATTTAACCTTAGCATACCGTAGCCGATGCTGAGGTCGGCGCCGTAAACAGTGTTCCGGATGTTATTGTTTCGATCGAGCTCGCTAAGGTGCGATACGCCAATTTCTATGCCTTCCGGACTTGTGTTGTGAATTTTGTAAGTGTTTTGGCCGACCGCCATGCCCAGACGGCCGCCAATTGCGTGGCCGTCGTTCGCGTACATTGCGTCGGTCCAGAAAGCGGAATAATTGAACATGCCGAAAGAACCGTACGAACGCACGCCATCGCCGTTGTAACCACCTAGTTGCATTCTGGAGGTGGTCAGGGGGGCTGTGATTGTGATTCTGTCCTTATTGGCAAAATATTGATAGTCGCTGCCAAAAGGCAAGTCGAAACGGCCGGCCTGAACATGCAAGCCTTGGTTGTTGAAAATTCGGCCGCGCGGCGGGATGCGGTCGTTATACAAATGGTAGTCGACCAAAGCGACCGCAAAGCCGGCTGCCGTGCCGCCGCCGCTTAGCCCTCCCGGCCCGCTGTTTCCGCACGTCACAGAAACGGGTGCGGCGTAATCGGTGTTGGAAGAGTTACCGCACAACACTAATGCCGTACTGGCGCCGAAATGATTGTCATGTACGTAGTCCAAGTCCAATTCCACCGAACCCACGCTAAAAGTTTGGTCGGTGGAATTGCTGGTTTTCGCATTGACGTCGAAAAAACCGCTGATTTGTAGCCCATCGGCTTCCGCAGCTTCTTTCAAGTCGTTAATTTTTTTGTCCAGCGCCTTGAGTTTGTTATCCAATGTCGGTTCAGGTTTACCTGTACTGACAGTTTTTACCGGCACGGGTTGTTGTGTTTCGGCTAAGGCCGCAGGCTGATTTGAAACGGCCGGGACGGTGCCGGTGCGTTCTTGTTCCAGTTGCTTGATACGCGCTTCCAACTGTTCGATTTTCCGGTCTTTTTCCTTAAGCACGCTTTGTACAATTTGCCGAATATGCTCGTCTTCCGTCGCCGACGCCCAGCTGCCGGTTTGGCCCGCCAAGCTAAGCAGGGTGACGACCATTAGCTGATTTTTAGCGTTCATATCTGTCTCTTCCGTGTAAGCCTAGGACTACGTTTGATTAGGAATCTTGGTCAGAATCCAAGATTAGTTGCTTTTGCCTGCATTACAAGTTGCGCGATATTTCGCTGCCAATTCAGCGATCTGCTTACGAATGACCGCGCGGCTTATTCAACACGGATTCTAATGTTACAATGAACGGTTTTATGCCCGGCGCGTTGCTATCAGAGGCTGGGAAACCGCGAATCAAGCTTAGGTCGTTTATGAGTAAATTGAAATGTGCCGTGATCGGTGCCGGATATTTGGGGAAATTTCATACGGAAAAATATGCGTCGTTGAAAGATTGCGAATTGGTGGCAGTGGTAGACATCAATGCCGAGGCGGCCCAACAAGTTGCGGAAAAACACGGTACTCAGGCTTTGACGGATTACCAGGATTTGCTGGGCCAAGTCGATGCAGTCAGTATCGTGGTGCCGACTATTTATCATCACAAGGTGTCCAAGGATTTTTTAAATGCCGGCGCGCATGTGTTGGTGGAAAAGCCGATTACCGTTACGGTCGAGGAAGCTGACGAACTGATCGAGTTAGCCAAGGAAAAGAACGTCATTTTGCAGGTAGGTCATCTGGAGCGTTTTAATCCCGCCGTACGCGGTTTGGAAAAGCTGGAAGACAAACCTCTGTTCATCGAATCGCACCGCTTGTCGCCGTTCAATCCCCGCGCCAACGACGTCAGCGTGGTGCTGGACCTGATGATTCACGATATCGACATTATTTTAGCTTTGGTGGATTCGGAAATTGAGAAAATCGATGCCAGCGGCACGGCGGTACTCACGCAAGGCACAGACATCGCCAACGCCCGTATCACCTTTAAGAACGGTTGCGTCGCCAACGTCACGGCCAGCCGGATCAGCATGAAAATGGAACGTAAAATGCGGATGTTCCGCCCCTGTTCCTATATTTCCGTGGATTTTCAAAATCGGGTTTTGATTAAACATAGAACTGGCGAGAAGGAAATGTTCCCAGGCATCCCGGAAATCGTTACCGAGGAATCGGTATTCGAAAGCGGCGACGCCCTGCTTGATGAGATTAAACATTTTGTCAATTGCATCAAGACCGGCGAAAATCCGCTGGTTCCCGGCGAAGCCGGCCGCAAAGCCCTGGCTACCGCGATAGAAATCACCAAATTCTTAACCCATCGATAAAGGGCTGTCACTATGATCCCCATGGTCAATCTGCAGGCGCAGTATGCGGAAATTCAAGATGAAATCGTCGGCGGTTTCACCGAAACCCTTAATAATTGCGCGTTTATCCTGGGGCCGAATGTACAGGCTTTCGAAAAAGAAGCCGCAGCCTATTTGGGCGTCAAACATGCTATCGGTTGCGCCTCGGGTACCGATGCCTTGCATCTAGCCTTATTGGCCGAAGGAATAGCCTCAGGCGACGAGGTGATTACCAGTGCGTTTACCTTTATCGCCACCGCCGAAGCGATCAAATATGTCGGCGCCAAACCTGTATTTGTCGATATCGATCCGGGTACATTCAATATCACCCCGGCAAATATCGAAAAAGCGATTACTGCCAAAACCAAGGCGGTGATGCCGGTCCATTTATTCGGCCAGCCCGTGGATTTGCCAGCTATCAAGGCTATTTGCGACAAGCACGGTTTGAAATTGATAGAAGACTGCGCGCAATCTTTCGGTGCGACCGTTTATAACAAGCAAACCGGTAGTTTCGGCAACGCGGCCGGTTTTAGTTTCTTCCCCAGCAAGAATTTGGGTTGCTTCGGCGACGGCGGCTTGGTGACCACCGATTCCGACGAGACCGCCGCCAAGATCAAGCAATACCGCAATCATGGTTCGGACGTGCGCTATTACCACGACGTGGTGGGTTATAACAGCCGGTTGGACGAATTACAGGCAGTGGTGTTGCGCGCCAAATTAAAACGCATCGACCAATACAATTCGGCTCGTCGCCATGCCGCGCATTTGTATTCGGAATTAATGGCCGATCTGCCGCTGACTACGCCGTATGAAGACGGCATCGGCGTGCATGTTTATCATCAATATACCTTGTTGTCGGACCGCCGCGATGAGGTGATGAAAGCGCTGCAAGACCGGCAGATCGCTTGTGCGGTGTATTATCCGGTGCCGCTGCATCAACAAAACGTTTTCAAGGAAGAGTGTGCCGGTATCTCCTTGCCGGTTACCGAATCGGTGGCGGCGCGTTGTTTCTCGTTGCCGATTTGCTCCAATCTGAGCGACGATACCGTCAAGCAAATCGTCGGCGTGATTCGCGGCGTTTTCCCAGCATAATTCAATAAAGTAGGGTGGGCTGAGCAAAGCCCACCAACAAATCTGAAATGACCAAGCAACCAGCCTACACGGTGCTGTTCAGCGCCGGCGAATCCTCCGGCGACCAACACGCCGCCAATATGTTTTTGGAACTGAAGCAGTGTTGTCCGGCGATTCGCGGTGTCGGCATGGGCGGCAGCAAGATGCGCCAGGCCGGCATTGATGTGCGTTACGATTCGGCGGGGATTGGCGTGATTGGTTTGGTGGAAATCCTGAAGCACTACGGCGAGGCCCTCCGAGCGCTGAATTTGCTGAAGCAAATCATTGCTGATGAAAAGCCCGATTTACTGGTTTGCGTCGATTACAAGGAGTTCAATCTAAAACTGGCGCGCTTTGCCAAAGGTCAAGGCGTGAAAGTGCTGTTTTACGTTGGCCCGCAAGTATGGGCTTGGCGGCCTGGGCGGGTTAAAACTTACGGCAAGGCCATAGACATGATGGCGGTAATCTTTCCGTTCGAGCCCCGATATTACGAAGCAGAGAATGTGCCGGTGCGCTATGTCGGCCATCCTTCGGTGGATAAAGTCCACCCGCAACGCAGTCGGGCGGAGGATTCGGTTTTGTTCGGCCTCGATCCCGGCCGGCCTGTGGTAGGGATTTTACCCGGTAGCCGAAGTAACGAAATCAAACGCATGTTGCCGGTTATGCTCGCCGCTGCGGAAAAATTGACGGAGCGGCAACCTGCACTGCAGTTTTTATTGCCGCAGGCGGATTCGATCAGCGATGCCGAACTGGCCATGCATCTGGGTAATAGGGCTGTCACGATAAACGTGGTAAAACAGCAGCCTTACGATGCGATTCAGTGTTGCGATGCGGTGATGACGACGTCGGGCACGGCTTCTCTGGAAATAGCCTTGCTAGGCGTACCAATGGTGATCGTTTACCGGCTGGCGGCTTTTAGTTACTGGTTGGGCAAGCGGCTGGTGAAAATACCGTTTATCGGTCTGCCAAATATCATCGCCGGCAAGGCCATTGTCAAAGAGTTGATTCAGGAGCAACTCACCGCTGAAAATCTGGCGGCAGAGGTTACCCGCTTGCTTTCCGATGCGGGTTATCGACAGCGCTGTATCGATGAACTGCAGCAAGTCAAACGGCGGCTCGGCGACGGCGGCGGCTCGAAAAATATGGCGGAGCTGGCGTTGGAGATGTTAAGCCGGCAATAGGGCATACGGTTCGAAACGGATTCGCGCGATAGGGAACGGGAACTCAAGGTGAAAAACACATTAATGCTGTTACTGAAAATTACCGTCAGCGGCTGTTTGCTGGCATATTTGTTCAGTGTGGCCGATATTGACCAGTTCGTTTCCAGAATAACCAGTCTGTCGCCGGAGTTTGTGGTGTTTGGCTGGTTTTATTATGCGATTTGCCAATGGATTTCGGCTTACCGTTGGCAGCAATTCTTAACCGCGGAAGGCGCCAGCGTACCGGTCGGGAAACTGTTCAATTTCTACATGATAGGGATGTTTTTGAACAACTTCATTCCGGGCGGCCTGGGCGGTGACGTGGTTAAGGGCTACAGACTGCACCAAACCATTAACAATACCAATCTGGCGATAGTCTCGGTGTTTCTGGAGCGTCTGACCGGTTTGTTGGGGCTGACCTTGATCGCGGTGCTGGCCACGCCGTTTAATCTCGTCAAATTGCAATCGGATGTCACCTTGATGGCTGTGGCCGGTTCAGTGGTTTTTTTGCTGATGGTGGTACTGTTTATTTGGTGCCCGCCCATGGCTCGCTTCAATTTGTGGCTTGCCAAGACCTTGTTTCCCCATGCGTTCTATGAAAAGCTCAGTCAGCTGTATCTAGCTCTGTATTCGTTTCGGAAGCATCGCAAGACCTTGGCGAGCGCGACCCTGATTTCGGCGGTGCTGCAATTGATGTTTGCGATTTACTATGCCTTGGCTGCCCAGGCACTGCATATTCAAATCGATTTTATTTATTTTGTGTTGTTCCTGCCGGCGATTACTATTATTACGATGGTGCCGCTGTCGATAGGCGGCTTGGGGCTGCGGGAGGCGGTGATGATTAGTCTGTTCGGTTCGATTGGGGTATCCAGCGCTGACGTGTTGTCTATTTCCTTAAGCGTTTACAGCATCAATTTATTACTCAGCCTGTTTGGCGGATTACTGTTATTGCAAGGCAGTTTCTCCCGGTCAAGATGAGCGCAAAGCGATGAGGATATTAGGACTGATCGCCGGCTTGCACAGAGGCTATTATGTTTTTGCGGTTGCGTTCTTGGCCATATTATTAGCTTCTCTGCGCGATTGGTATCCTTTGCCCGCCAGCAGCCTTTCCGGTTTTGAGCGCGATGCGCTGGCGCCGGTGTTGCATGCGCCGGTAATCTGGGAGTTGGGCTTGCGAATTGCGCTTCCGGTTTTTGCATTCGCCGCGTTTGCCGTGCTGCGTTGTCGGCCGGGACTAAATGGTCTGCTGGCTGGTATCGGCTGGCTGTTGCTGGGCCTGGTCTTGGCGTTTCCCTATGTAATTAATCAGTGGTATCCGGAAATCGGCGTTGATACCCGCGTGGTGTTTCGCCAAGTCGATCGGGTGGTCAACGATCTGGAAGCCAGTCTGAATTGGCAGCAAATCGATTGGCGGCAAACCTATGTAATTGATACCAAATCCCAGCCGCCGGAAACCATAGGCACTAGTGTCTTCGACGATATTTGGGGGTTGGAAGCGATATTGCCGGAATACCAGACCCATGTGTTGCAGAACATATTGGGCTATTCCAACGAGTTTTTAAACCTCGTCAGCCGCGCCTGGGTTTTTGCGCTCGTAGGGCTGACTTTGTTAATGTTGGCCATGCACTTACTGGACGGCGGCTTACCCGCCTCCAAGGCCAAGCGCGGACTTTGGGCCTTGAGTTGCGCGACGCTGACGATGGGTTTGCTGCTGCCCAAACTATTAGGGTATTACTGTATCGAGCAAGGCAAGGACAGTTATGCGAAAGGCGATCTGCTAATTGCGGAACGCTATTGGCGGCAAGCAGGCGAGTGGAACCCGTCTCTACGCTTTTCTCTCGGTTATTTTACTAAGCTGGGCGAATTGGCGATGGAGCGCGGTTGCGCGGATTGTCCCGAGGCGGCGCTATATGAGTTGGCTAAAGCCATCAAAACCGGTCAATATTGGCGCGCCGAACAAGCGGCAATGCATGCAGAACGTTATCCTTTATCGGATATTCCGGGGTATCGTTATTGGCTGGCATCGGTTTATCTGGAATACGGTATCCAGGCTTTTAATGCCGGCCAATACGGGCTGGCAGAAGAACTGTGGCAGAAAACCCTGTTGCAACTTCCTACCGCCGCGATGGCCTGGCATGGCTTGGCCTTGGTCCATATCAAATACAAACAATTTGATCGCGCGGCGGCTGAAATGCAGCAAGTTGTGATGTTGCAAAAGTATCTGACCTTTAAAAAACTGACAATTACCGGCCAGTTCTATTTAACGAAAAGTTGGGATGCCTATCAACGTGGCGATCTACCGGCTGCGCAGCTGTTTTACAGCCAATATCTCACGCCGGAAAGTTGGAAATAATATGAACCTGCCTGCCGCCAAATTCAGGGTGTTGCCGATAGCTTGGCTGTTGATAGGTTCCTTGCTGATAGCCTTGAGCATGGCAAATTACTTATTGCCGTTGCGAGCTGGGTTAATCGAAGACACGATGCCGGACGGTTGGATAAGCGCGTCAAATGCGGAGCGGCGAGCGTTTTTTCGGCAGGAAATTATGCTGCCGTTTAAACCGCAACATGCCTGGGTGGCCTTGTTGGCCGACGATTATCAATTGGTTGTCAACGGTAAGGAAGTGTCCTGGAACAAGTATTCCATTAATTCCAGTTTGCCGTTTCAGAGCCGTTACGCGGATCGGCCGCAAGCCGGCTTGCCGCATAGCTGGGACATTCCGCGCAACCCGACCTCGCAGCGCGCCGCCAATGAAGAGTGGCGCATGGTGCGTTATATCGATCTAAGCACTGTGTTGCGTCCCGGCAAGAATATTTTGGCGGTATACGTGCAATCGCCGGATCGTCCGCGTTTTGCCATCAAGGGCCGGATAATCGGCGACGGCATGAGCGTGCTGGTTGGCGGACGTGCCGATCAGTGGCGAGCCGTGCCTGTTGCTAAAAATGTGGTCGAGCAACGTTATTTCGATCCGGCTTATTCGGATTTGGATTGGCCGCAGGCTTTGCCGCTTGGTCCTATCGATAAACCGGTATTTGCTTCGGCGGATCCGGCGATTTGGACCACGCCTCGTCAGGATGTCGGCATCGGTGGGCCGCAGTTAACCGGCGATGTGCGCCTGGCTATCGAATTGGCTGCGCTAAATGCCGATGCTAAAGAGTCTTCGGCATGGATTAGAGTGGCGAGCACTTGGCCGTATTATCTGTTTTGGGGCGAAAATCAAATCGGCGCGGGCGGCATTTCGGGAAATGTCGAGGCTTTTGATGTAAGCCGTTACTTACGCGCCGGCAATGGCCGCCTGAGTTTACGTCTGGTCAGACCGGACGGCGATTATAGTCCGCCCAATGTGGTGCTGGACGGCAGGATCGGTAGTCAGGTGTTGGACGCCAATTTACATTGGCAGGCATTGCAAAACGAACATCCGGACTGGCTAAACGGTGGTGGAAAATGGCTGCCGGCGACGGCGATACCGACCGCCATGCCTGCCGGCAAAATAAGTTTTCAACAGCCGGTACCGGTCGATAGTCTCGGGCTTTTTGAATTTACACAATTTTGGTTGTTGATTTGCATTCTATGCGGGATGGCGCTGGTGGCTATCAGTCTGCTTTGTCGGCGAGCCAGCTGGTTAACGGATCGCCGGGAGAAAATTCCCTACTGGTGTTTTTCGATTGCGGTATTCATTGCAATGTTGGTGACGGCATTGCGCGCACGCTTCGGCGAAACCGATAGCTCACTCTGGTTTGACGATCCGGCTTTGCAAAACTTCTGGATGGGCCTAGTACCTTTGGCCTTGTTGGTGGCGATGCTTGGGTTCTTTCTAAAGCCGGCTGTATTCAAAGACTCCAAGATTTTCGATTGGCGATCCAAGCGCGGCGGTTTCTTCTTGGTCTTAACCTTAGTGCTCGGATTTGCGTTGCGCTATTACCAGATCGGTTTCGACGACCTGCAAGCCGATGAAAACGTAAGCTGGGATGCCGCGCGTGGCATTACCAAGGGTTTATCGCCGGAAGCCGTGTCCGGTGTGCTCTATACCCGCTCACCTTTATATCATTACGTATTGGCGGTTTGGCTGTGGCTGTTTGGCGATGTAAAAGAGGTAGCCCGGGGATTGTCGATGCTGCCTGGGTTGGGAGTGATTGCCGCATCTTATGCCTTGACGCTGAAACTGAGCCGGCATACCGGCTTGGCCTTGTTAGTCGCATTATTGTTGGCGCTGGATCCCTGGCAAGTGTATGTTTCCAGAATCATCCGCTTCTATCAGTTCATGCAGTTTTTAGGTGTGATGACGGTGTATTACTTTCTGCGCGGTTTTATCTACCGGGAAGGTAAATTTTATCAAAATCTGTTTTTTGCTTTTTGTACTGCTACAGTATTGAGTCAGGAAGTGTTTGTGATCACGTTTCCGGCTTTCTGTATCGCCGGTTTATTATTTTACAAAGCATTCGACTGGCGGAAAGACCGTAACGTAGTCATAGGCTTTGTGACGATGATGTTTATCACGCTGGCCGATATGGCCATTTTCACGATTTTGTGTTTGACCTCGCATGTCGGTATCGCCACCTCCAGCGGCTCTATCATGCAGTTGCATTTGATCAATCCGCACGTGTTCTTTAATCTGTTTTTTGTCGGCAATCAACGTATTGCTTTGCTTTACAGTGCTTTATTCCTGTCGGGTATTGTGTACTGGTTTAAATTACGCGCCGACAAACGGGCGGTGATGATTACCTTGTATCTAATCACCCTGGTCAGTGTGTTGATCGCATCGGTGTTGCTGATGCAGATTGCCAATCGCTACGTGTTTCCGCTATATCCGTTTTTAATCATCATCGCGGTGCTGACCGCGCATGGCTGGATCGGCTATTTTGCCGACAAGTTATTTGCACGCGACGCGGTGGAAACGGTTTACAAGCGGCGTTGGCTTACGATGGTAGTCGGTATCTTAGTTTTGCTGATCCCCTTGCAATCGGACCCGCAAGCCATGGCAGACTCCTATCTGCGGCCCAATAATATGGGTCATGAATCGGCTTACGACTTTATTGCGGCGCAAAAAAACGCCGGAGACAAAGTCATGTCGGTGTCGCCGATGGCGGGTGCGATTGTACTGGGCGGGATCGATTATTATTTGATGGAAGCGATGTCCTATGACGAGGTCTATCGCCATAGCGGCGTTACAGGCGGAATCGTCGATCGCTGGGGCGGCGGCAAATTAATCCAAAATATCGACGAAGTGCGGGATTTATTCAATCGCCAGACCAGGGTGTGGGTGATTTTGGATGAAATGGAAAACAAAAAAATGTCCGACGAGTTGCTGGCATTTTTGGACAGGGCCTGCGAGACGAAATACGAATTTTTTGGCGGTAAGGTGTTGCTGTGGGATAGCGGCAAGGGACTGTATTGAGCACTTGCCGGTTGGTGGTGGTTTTCGGTATCGGCGTTAGCGTTGAGGCTTATGCGTTAAACCGGGTTATTCGAGCCGCGCTGTTCGTAAAAATTATTGGTAAATTCGTCGAAGCTGTGGGTTTCTATCGCATCCCGTAAACCCTGCATCAGTTCCAGATAGTAGTGTAGGTTGTGTATGGTATTTAATCTGGACCCCAGCATTTCCTTGCATTTGTCCAAATGCTTTAAATAAGACCGGGAGTAGTTTCTGCAAGTGTAACAGCTGCAGTTTTCATCCAGCGGACGCGTGTCGAACTGGTATTGCTGGTTCCTGATTTTGATGACGCCGTTGCGGGTGAATAAATGGCCGTTGCGGGCATTTCGGGTCGGCATCACGCAGTCGAACATGTCGATGCCGCGGCGCACGCCTTCCACCAGGTCTTCCGGGGTGCCGACACCCATCAGGTAACGCGGTTTGTCGACCGGCATTTTGCGATGTATCGCATCCAGGGTGGCCAGCATTTCGTGTTTGGGCTCGCCGACCGACAAACCGCCGATCGCGTAACCGTCAAAGCCGATATCGGTCAAGCCGGCTATCGATTCCTCGCGTAGCTGCGGATACATGCCGCCCTGCACGATGCCGAACAATGCGGATGAATTACCCTCGTGCGCGCGTTTGCTGCGTTCCGCCCAGCGCAAGGACAGCCGCATTGAATCGGCGGCTTCTTGATAGGTGGCTGGGTAGGGGGTGCATTCGTCGAAAATCATCACAATGTCGGAACCCAGGTCGCGCTGCACCTCCATCGACTCTTCCGGACCCATGAAGATTTTGCTGCCGTTGACCGGCGATTTAAAGGTCACGCCTTGCTCGCTGATTTTGCGTAACGCTCCCAGGCTGAATACCTGAAAGCCGCCGGAGTCGGTCAAAATCGGCTTCTGCCAGCGCATGAAATCATGCAGGTCGCCGTGAGCTTTCATCACATCCATGCCGGGCCGCAGCATTAAATGAAAGGTGTTACCCAGGATAATTTGCGCGCCCAACTCAGTTAAATCCTCCGGCGTCAAAGACTTTACGGTACCGTAAGTGCCAACCGGCATAAAAATCGGCGTTTCCACGATACCGCGGGCGAAAGTCAGTTGGCCGCGCCTAGCGTGGCCGTCGGTGGTTTTGAGTTTGAATTCCATGGAAATCCGGCAAGCGTAAAAAAGCCCGGAATTATCCGGTCTTTTTGCCCGGCAGACCAGTGGAGTTATGGATTAAGACCGGGAAATACGCCTGGAGCCTATTTAGCTACCAAAATTTGTCAACAGCATGTCAATAACCGCGGAGAAATTTGACGAATCACCAGCATCTTCCTTATAGAAATCTTACGAATCTGTTTTTTTTGTTTATCATTCGCGCGCCGCTATAAGTGAAAGCGAATCAGCTACAATGTTAAGCAATGCTTCCAAAGAAAACTTCAGTCATGCCAATTGCGGAGTGAATATGCCAAAGGGCACTACCCAGACGATTCTGATCGTTGACGATTCGCCGGAAAATTTGGCGGTGCTAAGCGAATTGCTGCAGCCGTTATATAGAGTACTTGTGGCAACCTCGGGGCAGAGAGCGCTGGAAATGGTTGCCAAACAGCCGCATCCCGATTTGATTTTGCTGGATGTGATGATGCCGGGCATGGACGGCTATCAAGTATTCGAACGACTAAGGGCGGATCCAGTTACCAGGCCGATTCCGGTAATATTTGTCACGGCGATGGACAGCATGGAGTCAGAGTTGCACGGCTTGGATGTCGGTGCTGTCGATTACATTACCAAGCCCATCCTACCGCCTATTATTCTGGCGCGCATCCGTACTCAACTGGAGTTGAAACAGGCGCGGGATTGGCTGCGCGACGAGAATTCTTATCTGGAGGCCGAAATCGCCAAACGGATGAGCGAAAACGAATTGATTCAAAAAGTCAGCATTCGCGCTTTGGCGCATCTGGCTGAAACTCGGGACCCGGAAACCGGCAACCACATTCTGCGTACCCAGGGCTATGTGCAGCATTTGGCGCTGGCTTTGCAAAATCATCCGCGCTTTGCCTCGATATTGACCGATCATTATATTGAATTGCTGACACGTTCCGCTCCGCTGCATGATATTGGCAAAGTCGGTATTCCGGACGCTATCCTGCAAAAACCCGGCAAACTGACCGCGGAGGAATGGATAGTGATGAAGACCCATGCCAAATTGGGTAGCGATGCGATCGAAATGGCCGAACGTGATGCGACACGGGAAGTGGAGTTTTTGGTTTTGGCCAAGGAAATTGCGCATTGGCACCACGAAAAATGGGATGGTAGCGGATACCCGGACGCTTTGGTTGGCGATGCGATCCCGGTATCGGCCCGAATTATGGCTTTGGCCGATGTCTTTGATGCGCTGATTTCGCGGCGCGTGTATAAGGAACCCATGGCAATCGATCAGGTAAAAGCGATTATCGCCGAAGGACGCGGTTTACATTTCGATCCGGATATGACCGATGCATTTCTGGCCGATTTCGGCGTGTTTGGCGATATTGCCGCGTGTCATCTCGATTCCGGCGTGGAGTAAAGACTAATGTCCCAAGCCGCTCGCATCATGCTGGTCGAAGACGAAGAAATCATCGAGATTATTATTCGGGATTTGCTTGCCGCCGAAGGTTTTCAAGTTACGGTTTGCAACAATGGCGTAGCGGCATGGGACAGATTGCGAAACGATCCCCGCTACGATTTAGTGCTGCTGGACAGAGGCTTGCCCTTGATGGACGGGATAGAGTTGTTGAGCCGGATAAAAGCCGAGCCGGCGCTAGCCCGGATTCCGGTGATTATCCAGACCGCGCGCGGCGATAAGATGAGCATTCAGGAAGGCCTTAGCCAAGGCGCTTATTACTATTTGACCAAGCCGATCCAACCCGAAATATTGTTGGCGGTAATCAATGCCGCGCTCCAACAAAGCCAGGAATTGCAGGAGATGTTGGAAAATGTCAGCCGCGTCGAACAGTCGCTGACATTTATTCGCGATTGCAGTTTTTGTTTTCGCAGTCTTGAAGAAGGCCGACTAGTGGCAAATTATCTGGCTAAAGCTTGCCCCGAGCCGGAACGCGTAATTCAGGGCTTGCAAGAGCTTTTGATTAACGCCGTCGAACACGGTAATTTGGGTATTTCATATGCTGAGAAGGGAGAGTTGTTACTTGCAGGTACTTGGCAGGAAGAAATTCAACGGCGCTTGGCGTTGCCGGAGTTTGCCAGCCGGGTTGTAGCGGTTCATTTTCAGCGCCAGCCTGACAAATTGGTCTTTACGATTCGAGATCAGGGCCAAGGTTTCGATGCGAAGGATTTTCTGGATTTCTCGCCGGAACGCGTTTTCGATCTGCACGGTCGCGGTATTGCCATGGCTAGGATGATGAGTTTCGATTATCTCGAGTATCAAGGCAACGGTAACACGGTGTTGGCCATAGTGAACGGTGTTTCCAAGCCTTGCGAGTTAGTTAGTTAATCCTGCTTTGAAGACCAATATGCCAGCCGATAATGACCGTTTAACATTAACCTCGGTCAGGCGCAGCAGGATAATTGCCATTGTATTGGTATACGCCATTTTTGCCGCCATTTGGATATTAGTCTCCGATCGCTTGATACAGCGGTTTTTTACCGAACCGGACCAAATCATGCTGGCGAGTATGCTTAAAGGCTGGTTTTATGTGGCCATTACCTCCTTGCTGCTCTATGGTTTGATGCGTCGCTGGTTCCTCGGCAATCAGGAACCTAAAGTTGGTATACAGAGTTCTCGACGTTTGCTATTGCCTTTAGCTGTCTTGGTGACCGCTATTATTGCCTTGACGGCTACCGGCATTTTTTACACGCTTCAGCAACACGAACAAGAAGAATTGGGGCGGATCCAGGCCATAGCCGGCCTCAAGGCCCGGCAAATCGACGATTGGCTCAACGAACGCTGGGGCGATGCGGACTTTATCCGGACCAGCGAGCTTTTCGTCGAGCAGTATCAACGTTGGCAGATCAATGGCGATATGCAAAGCGCCGAACGACTGCAACTGCGATTGGACCAATTTCGTCAAAGCCGGCGGATTTTTGCGATAAGCCTACTCAGTCCGCAAGGTAAGCGCTTATGGGGGTCCACGGATGCTCCTATCGAACTTAATGCCGCTGTGTCGGCCGCCGCGCAGCTATCGACAAGCCGTCGCCAAGTCCAACTGGTCAATCCTTACAGGGATGGCGCTGGGAAAGTGCTATTGGATTTTGTAGTGCCGCTGATGGCGCAGCCGGTTTCGGCGCCATTGGTTATTCTGCATATTAATTTGCAAGATTGGCTATTCCCTGTCCTGGCAAACTGGCCGGTGGTCAGCGACAGCGGAGAAACTTTTTTGTTGCGGCGCGATGGCGACGAGGTGGTTTATCTCAGCCCGTTGCGGTTTCGGCCTGATGCTCCGTTATCGCTACGGTTGCCAATCAACACGAAAAACCTGTTGGCCAGTCAAGCTGTTATCGGTGAGGTTAAATTTGGGAGTGCCCTGGAGGGCAGGGAATATAACAATTTTGCCGCGCTGGGCATGGCGCAGGCTATTCGCGGCACCGACTGGATGCTGTTAACCAAATTGGATAAGGTCGAAATGTATGGCAAGGCCAAAAGCGAAGTTGTCTGGATTGCTTGTGTCGGCTGCTTGACCCTGTTTATTGCGTGCGCCGGTTTTTATGTCTTGCGGCAGAGCCAGAGTTTGGCGTTGGTGCAGGCCATTCAGGAGTCGCAAGCGGAACGGCTCCGTGCGCTCGACTTGCTGGCCGCCATATCCGACCTTTCTACCGATGCCATCTTCGCCAAGGACGTCGATGGACGTTATATCCTGTTTAATACCGCTGCCAGTAACTTCGTAGGTGTGCCGATTGAAGAGGTATTGGGTAAGGACGATAAAACGATATTTCCGCAGCAACAAGCAGAGCATTTGCAAGAAGTCGGCCGCCGGGTGATGGCCGAAAATATCACCTTAACTCAGGAAGAAACGCTCGACACCCAATTCGGCCCCCGAGTGTTCCTGGCCACAAAGGGCCCGTTATGTGACGCCGACGGCAAGGTGATAGGTGTGTTCGGTATTTCGCGCGACATTACTCAACGCAAGCAGGCCGAGATCGAATTACGCGAGAGCGAAGCCCGCTTTCGCGGCTTGGTGGAACAGTCTCTGGCCGGTATTTATATTATTCAGGACGATCGTTTCGCTTACGTCAATCCGGGTTTTGCCGCTATCTTCGGCTATCAGGATCCGATGGAGATTATAGCGGGCAAATCTGTCGCCGATCTGGTTAGTCCGAAGGACCGCGCTACGGTGTTGGAAAATTTGCGGCGGCGAATCGACGGTGAAATTCGCGATTTGCATTATTGCTTCGAGGGGATGCGTCGCGATGGCCAATATATCGACTTGGAGGTACATGGGCGTAGCTTTGAGTATCTGCAACGGCCCGCTGTTATAGGGTTTATACTTGATGTCAGCAGCCGGAAAGCTACCGAGGACGCTCTGAGCCGGCAGGCGGACGAGTTACAAGCGCGTAATGAAGAATTGGAACGCTTCAATCGCGCCATGGTGGGACGCGAATTGGACATGATTAAACTTAAACAGCAGGTCAACGCGTTATCAGATGAACTTGGCCGCTTGCCGCCGTATACGCAGACTTTTCTAGCGGATGCCGAGCAGTCTTCCAAGCCGAGCGATCCATGAGCCGCGCTGGCCGGCCGGACTACGATTTACCAACACAAGCCCGATCGTTCTATTTGCGGCGGAGAAAAACGGCAAATCTGTTTGCCGTGTTGTTTCCCGTCCTCGCGCCGACCGTTCTCAGCTTATTGCCGCAGCCTTTCGGCAATTGCCCGCTCATCATGCTGTTTTTGTTTCCGGTAATCGTCAGCGCCTGGTTAGGAGGTTTAGGGCCTGGGCTGCGGGCAACCGGAATGTCGGCAATCGTCTTCTGTTATTTTATGCTTGCGCCGTTTCATGGATTGGTAGTTGCCACCGAATCCGGTGCTCTTGAATGGATACTACTGATTTTCTGTAGCTTATCGATTAGCCTGATGAGCGAATTTATGTTGTATTTGCGGCAACGACGGCATCGATTATTAGGGGGCGAGGACGGGCTGCGGCAAAAAGCGAAAGCCTGTTCCGGAATCGGGCCATGGCGTGGCGGAAAGCGGACATGAATGCACTCAAGCAACAGATGAACCGGCTTTCGTTACAACTACGACAAGAACCGCTGTATCCGTTGGCCGTCCTAACGCAAGATGGTTTGCGGGAAGCAGTGGGCGCCAAGTCATGAAATTTGCCGTTCGCGGGCTGAGTCTGGTCTTGCCACTGCTGGCATTGGGCCTGCAATGGATGCTGTGGCCCTGGATTTCTCCCTTCGTCTGGTTTTTATTTTTCCCGGCTGTATTCTTCAGTGCTCGGCTGAGCGGTTTTTGGGGCGGTTTGACCAGTACTTTGATAAGCGTTGCTTTAGTTTGGTATTTTTTCATTCCGCCGCAATTGAGCTGGGCGATCGAGAAACCATCTAATATCTATGCGGCGATCATGTTTCTGGCCATGGGCATTTTATTCAGCGATACCCAGGAGCGTTTGCGGCGGGCGCAGCAGAACACCGAAATCGCGCTGGCGGAAACCCGGGCGGCGAAAGAGACTTTATCCGGGCTTTATCAGCGTTCTTTGGAATTGGATAGACTCAAATCCGAGTTTTTTGCCAACATCAGCCACGAACTGCGCACGCCTTTAACTCTGATTATCAGCCCGCTGACGCGGCGGCAGGCGGCGGATGATCTGCCTGAAGAATTGCGCCGGGAAGACGAAATGATCTTACGCAACGCGCGACTCCTATACCGTCAGGTCAGCGACTTGTTGGATGCGGCCAAATTGGAAGCCGGCCAGATGGACATTGAGTACGCGCGTATCGATATCGGCGGTTTAAGCCGGACCATAGCGGCACAGTTTGCTTCTCTGGCGCGGGAGAAGGGTATTGCTTATCGGATTGACGTGCCGGAGCAGCTAATCTGCGAAGCGGATGGCGAAAAAGTGCAGCGCATTTTGCTCAATCTGCTGGCCAATGCATTCAAGTTTACGCCCGATAACGGTCGTATTCATATCGGTCTGCGACAGGAGACCGGTAGTATCCTAATTGAGGTGGCGGATAGCGGCCCAGGCGTGCCGGAAGCCATGCGATCCCTGGTATTCGAGCGTTTCCGGCAAGTGGAAGGCGGCGCGCAACGCCGATTTGGCGGTACCGGCCTGGGATTGGCGATTGTCAAGGAGTTTGCCGAATTGCATGGCGGTTCGGTATGGCTGGGAGACGCACCGGATGGAGGGGCCTTATTCCTTATCCGCATACCGCAAATGGCACCGCCAGGCTGCACGATTCGGGATTCGGCCAGCCGGCTCGATCTGCTTTTGGAGCATCGCCCCGTGGATGAAGCCAACGGTTTCACACGGAATTCGGTTCACGCAGGCGCCGGCGAAGCCAGCGCCTGCGCGCCGCTGATTTTGGTGGTTGAAGATAATATCGATATGAACGCGTTTATTGCCGAGACGCTGCGGCCATACTACCGAGTCGCCAGTGCCTATGACGGCCGCGAGGGACTCGAGCGCGCCTTGGCGTTGCGCCCGGACTTGATACTCTGCGATTTAATGATGCCGCGGCTGAGCGGCGACCAGCTGGTGGCGGAACTGCGCCGGCAACCGAGCATGTTGGAGGTGCCTATCGTGATGCTGAGCGCCAAGGCGGACGATCAGCAACGTATAACCATGCTCGAGAACGGGGTACAGGATTATCTCGGCAAGCCGTTCATGGTCGATGAATTGTTGGCGCGGGTGAGCGGGCTGGTTTTAGCGCACAGGCGCAATGCCGAAACCTTGAGTCGGAGCGAGGCGCGGTTTGCAGCCACTTTTGAGCAAGCGGCGGTCGGCATCGCTTTGGTGGCGCCGGATGGCCGTTGGTTGCGGGTTAATCGCAAATTGTGCCAGATTGTTAGCTATTCTCACGATGAATTGATGTTGTTGGGTTTTCAGGATATTACTCACCCGGACGATCTGCAAACCGATTTAAATTACTTGAACCAGTTGGTCGCCGGGGTCATAGAAAACTATGCCATGGAAAAACGCTATATTCGCAAGGATGGCCGGTTGGTCTGGATTAATTTGACGGTGGCGTTGACGCATAAAGCGGACGGCTCGCCGGATTATTTTATATCCGTGGTGGAAGATATCACCGAGCGCAAACAGATTGAGGAAAGCCTGAAGAAATCGCGCGCGCAGTTAGTCGCCTTCATCCAGCATGCGCCTGTCAGTATTGCGATGTTCGATCGCGATATGAATTATTTATCCGTTAGTGGTCGTTGGTTGCAGGACTATGGCAGAGGGCGCGCCGAATTGGTTGGTTGCAATCATTACGAAGTTTATCCCGATATGCCGGTGGAATGGCGGCAGGTGCACCGCCAAGGCCTGGACGGTGAAACCGTGCAGAACGACGAGGATCAGTGGATACAGGCCGATGGCAGTAAACGTTGGTTGCGCTGGGCGGTATTGCCGTGGACCGACGAAAACGGCGAGATCGGCGGCATCATAATCTCGACCGAAGATATTTCTGCTGCCAAGTTTGCCGAGGAGGCGGTGCGCCAACTAAATGCCGATCTGGAACACCGTGTTCTTGCCCGTACCGCCGAACTTAGCGCGGCGAATCGAGAACTGGATAGTTTTGCCTACGCGGTTTCGCACGATTTGCGGGCGCCGTTGCGCGCCATGAGCGGTTTTAGTCAAGCGCTGATTCAGGATTATGGCGACAAATTGCAGGGCGAAGCCGCTGTGTTCCTTGAACAAATAGAATTGGCCAGCCGAAAAATGAACGATTTGATCGACGGCTTATTGGCGCTGTCCCGCACCAGCCGCGGCGAGTTACGCCTTGATCGGATAAATCTTTCTGGGCTTGCAGCGCAAATTTTGGCGGAGCTAAAGCAAACCGAACCCGAACGTAACGTCCGGCTCGAAATAGAGTCCGGCCTGTTAGCGAACGGCGATGGCCGTACCATAGAAGTGTTGATGCGCAATCTATTGGGTAATGCCTGGAAATATACGGCAAAGACCGATGCCGCCTGCATTCGGGTTTATACGGAACAAGTGGATGGTGGGAGGCGTTTCTGCGTGGCGGACAATGGGGCCGGATTCGATATGGCGCACGCCGGCCGCTTGTTTCATCCATTTCAGCGCTTGCATCGCCAGGAAGAGTTTCCGGGGATAGGCATCGGACTGGCCACGGTACAACGAATCGTGCATCGGCATGGCGGCACCATCCAGTCTAGCGGCGAACCGGGCAAGGGTGCAGTTTTCTGCTTCACTTTATCGGAGTTTCCCGCCGGACTGACGCGGGACAAAACGGAGGCAATATGAGCGACGCCAAGACTATCCTGTTAGTGGAAGATAATCCTCAGGATGAAATGCTGACCCTACGCGCGCTGCGCAAAGCGAATCTGGCTAATCAGATTGATGTCGTGCGGGACGGCCAACAGGCCGTGGATTTTTTGTTTAAAGAAGGCGAGTTTTCCGGCCGCGAAGGCCCGGCGTTGCCGACCGTGGTACTGCTCGATATCGGTTTGCCCAGGCTTTCCGGTCTGGAAGTGCTGGAAAAACTGCGTGCCGACAAACGGACGGCACTGTTGCCTGTGGTCATTCTAACCTCCTCCGACGAAGAGCTTGACCGGTTGCAGAGTTACCGGATCGGTGCCAATAGTTTTGTCCGCAAGCCGGTTTGTTTTGCGGATTTCGCCGAGACCGTGGCGCGATTGGGGGTCTATTGGCTAGCGACCAACGAGCCGCCGGTTTGACTTTGATACGGGTATGAATGCCAAGTTGAACATACTGATAATTGAGGATGTTGTAACCGACTTTCTGTTGGTGCAGCGTCATTTGCGGCAGCACGATCTGACAAACGAGTGCCTTCGTGTCGATAGCGAGGCGGCCTTAAATTTGGCATTGCAGCGCGAATGGGATTTGGTGCTGTCGGATTACAACGTACCCGGCATGGATATCCGCGCCACGCTGCAACGTATCCAAGCTTATCATCCCGACCTGCCGGTTATTCTGGTATCCGGCAGCGTCGGCGAAGAAACCGTCATGGATCTGCTGCGGTTGGGCATGGTGGATTTTGTATTCAAGGACAATCTGATTCGCTTGCAGCCGTCCATCCGCCGCGCGATTCAAGAATGCGATGAACGCCGTAACCGAAGGGCCGCCGAACAAGCCTTGCGCGAAAATCAAGAGCGAGCGTTGTTGGAGCAGCATCAGGCGCAACTGGCCGCATTGAATTTGATGGAGGACGCGATCGCTGCCAGGGTTAGCGCCGAGGCCGCGGTAGAAGCCCTGCGCGAGAGTGAGCGGCGACTGTTGATGGCGCAGGAAGGTGCCCACATTGGTATATGGGACTGGGACATCCAGAGCGATAGAGGCTATTGGTCACCGGAATGCGAACGGCTTTTCGGCGTACCGGTCAGTGGCAGCTTGCACAGCAATCAGGAATGGCTGGTGCATGTGCATCCGGAAGACAAACCCTTGATCGATGCTCAGTGGCGAGAACATATCCTGCGGGGAGAACCGTTTCAGGTCGAGTTTCGTTACCTGTTGGATTCCGGCGAAACCCGCTGGCTGGTCAGTATGGGGCGCGCTGAGTACGACGCCGAGCGCAAGCCGATAAAGCTGTTTGGTATTAACCTGGATATCACGCAACGCAAACAGGCCGAACAGGAGTTGCGCAAGTTAGCACAAGCCGTGGAGCAAAGCCCCACCAGCATCATTATTACCGATTTGAAGGGTGACATAGAGTACGTCAACGAGGCGTTTACGCGGATCAGCGGGTATAGCCGCGAGGAAGTTATCGGCAAAAATCCTCGATTGCTTAAATCCGGTAAAACGCCGCCGGACACCATTGCCTCGGTTTGGCAAACCATCCGCCTCGGTCAGACCTGGAAAGGCGAGTTTTTTAATAAGCGCAAGGACGGCACCGAATATGTGGAATTTGCCATCATCATTCCGATTCGGCAGGCGGACAGCACCATTACCCACTTTGTTGCGGTGCAGGAAGACATCACCGAGAAAAAGCGGGTCGCGGTAGAGTTGGAGCAGTACCGGCATCATTTGGAGGATTTGGTCGCCAGCCGTACTGCCGAACTGGAATCGGCCAAAGCATTGGCCGATTCCGCCAATCAGGCCAAAAGCGCTTTCCTAGCCAATATGAGTCACGAAATTCGTACGCCGATGAATGCCATCATCGGTCTCAATTATTTGTTGCGGCAAAATAACCCCACTCCCGAACAAATCGAACGCTTGGACAAAATCGACACCGCCGCTCAGCACTTATTGTCCATCATCAACGATGTGCTGGATTTGTCCAAGATCGATTCCGGCCGACTGGAGCTGGAACAAACCGATTTTGCTCTGGCGGCGGTATTGGATCATATTCGTTCCATCATTGCCGATCAGGCTAAAACCAAGGGCCTGACAGTTGAAGTCGACGGCGGCGACGTGCCGCTTTGGTTGCGCGGCGATCCCACGCGTTTGCGGCAGGCCATGCTCAACTATGCGACCAACGCGGTAAAATTTACCGAGCATGGTTCGATTCGTATGACGGCGAGGGTGTTGGAAGAAAGTTCGGCCGGATTGCTATTGCGGTTTGAGGTCAGCGATTCCGGCATCGGTATCGAACAGGAAAAGCAAGTCGCGTTATTTCAAGCCTTTGCCCAGGCCGACGTATCCACCACCCGCAAGTACGGCGGTACAGGTCTGGGGTTGGCGATCACCCGGCGTTTGGCCGAAATAATGGGCGGCAACGCCGGCGTGGACAGTACGCTCGGTCAGGGCAGCACCTTTTGGTTTACCGTACGTGTGCAGCGCGGCCATGGGGTGGTTCCGGCGATTGACAGGGAAAAAACATCGGATGCCGAGATGTTGTTGCGGCGAAATTATGCCGGCGCCCGCATACTGTTGGCCGAAGACAACCCGATTAATCGCGAAGTGGCTTTGGAGTTATTGCACGGCGTCGGACTGGCGGTAGACACCGCTGAAAACGGCTTGATTGCGCTGGAAAAAGTCCGCAAAAACGACTACGACTTGGTGTTGATGGATGTACAGATGCCTGAGATGGATGGCCTGGACGCCACTAAAGCCATCCGCGAGCAGCCGAGTTATGCGCCGTTACCGATTTTGGCGATGACGGCAGCCGCGTTCGAGGAGGATAGGCATATTTGCCTGGCGGCCGGTATGAACGACTTTGTCGCCAAACCAGTCATACCGGAAGACTTATATGCGGCTTTGCTGGGTTGGTTGGAGCGCTCCGGATCGCGGCGGCGTCGGACCGATAAAACCAGGCAAGCTATTCAGTACCGGCAAAATAGTAGCAATCCAACGCCGGAATTCGCGGCGCTGCGGGCCATTGGCGGATTGGATATTACGCAAGGCTTGGCGGTGGCAAAGGGCGATGCTACTAAGTATGCACGCTTGTTAAGAATGTTTGCTGATTCGCACGGCGAAGATATGCGGCGAATTCAGGCCTGCCTGGCCAACGGCGATTTCGAGGAGCCAAAGCGCCTGAGCCACAGCTTGAAGGGCGTTGCCGGCACCCTGGGCGCGCGACGGGTTGCGGAACTGGCGGGGAAGTTGGTTCAAGCGATCGGCGAGCATGTCGATATAGCCGAATGTATTGAGTTGGCCGGGCTATGCGATATCGAGTTGAATACATTGACGCAAGACATTTTGGCGCTGTTCGATCCATCCTCGCCGGTCGAACAGCACGCAGTGGACATTGATCAGGAAAACTACGCCCTGTTGCTTGCCGAACTGGAAAGCCTACTCAATACCGGGGATGCTCGGGCAAGTCGTTTGGCCCGAGAATCCGCGGCACTATTAAGCGTGAAACTGGGTAATTCTTATACGGTTTTTACCCGGCAAATGGACGCTTTCAACTACCAAGCCGCGTTGCTGACCTTGCGGAATGCGGAAAATTAAACAGGTTTGCCCCGTGTAAAGCCGCAGTACGGACTGCGGCATTTTAGTGTCGATGAGACTGAGCCGCCGCGATTACAGTTGCGATTGCAGATAATTTTGCAAACCGATGATGTCTATCAAACCCAACTGTTGTTCCAGCCAGTGGGCGTGGTCTTCCTCGGTATCGTCCAGCATCACTTCCAGAATTTCCCGGGTCTGGTAATCGCGAACGCTTTCGCAATAGGCGATGACTTTGCGCAAGTCCGCCACTACCTTATATTCCACCGCCAAATCGTTTTTCAGCATTTCCGGTACGGTGGCGCCTACCGCCAAGGGTTCGCGCTTGGATAAATCCGGTATGCCTTCCAGAAACAAAATCCGCTTGATCAATGCGTCGGCGTGGCCGGTTTCGTCTTGCACCTCGTGATTGATGCGTTCGTAAAGTTTGCTGAAGCCCCAGTTTTCATACATCCGGGAATGAATGAAATATTGATCGATAGCCGTCAACTCGCCGGCCAGTAATTCGTTTAAATGCGCTATGACTTGTTTATCGCCTTGCATCTGCGGTCCCCCAATAAAGTTTATAGATACGCTGCCGGCTATGGTAATACAAACAAGCCCACGCTTCCTGGGTTTTAAAGGCTTGATGCGGCCGCTAGCCTAGCGCATCGGTTTTTGTTCCGGTCAAATTAGTTGAGTTAGCGGTGTAATCTGAGTGCATTGCTTACGATACCGAAGCCAAACACTTGCTTTATATCGTCGGCTAGCCGTTCGATGTCGCCGTTGGCGATGAAAACCAGCCGCCCGCGCTTGTCTTCAGCGGCGCGGGACGGCAGCGCGTATGGGGGATAAAGGCGATTGGCGGCGGCTTGGATCGAGATCGGCTCGGCGGTGTCCGGCGTATATACCACGCCTTTGACGCGCAGCAAATCGACCGGATGACGCGCTAACAAGGCTTGCAGGATCGCTTCCAGTTGCGGCCAAGGCAGCGGCCGATCCAGATGCAGCGAGATGCTGCGGAAACCATGAGCCGGCACTGGGTTATCGGCGGGTAGGCGGCGTATCGTCGGGCTTGTTATCGCCGACAAGCTATCGGCGTATGTGTCAAGGCCTGTCCGGTGCCTGGGTGTGGCCGGCGCAATGAGCGGCAGGCGCCGATCCAGCGCAATTTGTTGTTGGTCGGTAGCCAGATCGGCGTGCGTCAAAAGCAAACTATCCGCCCAAGCAACCTGGGCGCGAGCCTCCGCGAAACGATCCAGTTGCTCGATAGCCGACGGTATCGCCAGCGTGGTGACAACGCTTTGCAAACGATAACGGCCGGACAGCCAGCGTTCGCGCAACAGTGTGTCCAAAATCGGCTCCGGGCTGGCGACGCCGCTAGCCTCGATAATCAGCCGTTCGAAAGGCTTGCTTGCAGCTTGCTCCCAAGCCATCCGCAGGTTTTTTAAGGTCGGCGCCAGCGTGCCTTTTACTTTGCAGCACAGGCAACCGCCGGACAGTACCGTCAGCGGTAGATTTTGGTTTGCCAGCAAATCCTGATCGATAGGCATTTCGCCGAATTCGTTAATCACCACGGCGGTCTTCACCCCATCCGCCAGCAGCCGGTTCAGCAACGTGGTCTTGCCGCTGCCGAGGAAGCCGGTAATGAGAATGACGGGGATGGCTTGAGGCATGTTAAATCCAAAATATGGCGCTTAGTTGCGAGAAGCGAATTTATCTGATTCGCTCGCCGTCTTCCCGCAATTTGCGCAATTTCCGCGCCCTGGCTGTTTCGATTAACGGTCTGAGCCGTTCCGAAACGCGGCACCAAGCCTCGTCCGGGTTCGCGGCGGAGGTAATCCACTCCTCGGGTGCGCCTTGAATTTCGGCAATGGGTAAGTCCTGCCAGTCGGTTTTTCTCAGCCTGATCGGCATGATGGTCTTCTCGCCGCGCCGGTGGGCAGCCAATGCCGTCTCGAACTCCTGCAGGTAGCAAAAGTCCGAGTTGACGAAGTCTTGGCTAACCAAGCACAACACAATATCGGCCTGTTCCAGTTGTTGTAGAATTTCCGGGCGCCATTCCGCGCCGGCGTCGATATCGCGGTCGTGCCAAAGGCTGAGTTTTTGCAAACGCACCAATGGCGACAAAGCGCTTTGCAGGGTTTTGACGTACGCCAAATCTTTGTGCGAGTACGAAACGAAGGCTCTGACCGGCACTTGCTGATTTTCATCGCGCATCGCAGCCTCTTCAATACCGTCCAACAGCGTGGCGAGGGGAATACGCTTTTTCAGTTCCTTAACGAAAATGTCGGTTTCGCCGGCTTTTTCCGCTTCGAACAATTCGTCGTAATCCTTGTAGCCGTCGCAATCCGGTACCGGCACCCGCTCGACGAAATCCAAACCGGTAAAGTCAGCGACGATTTCCTTTACAGTTTCCCGGATATAACTCAGCAAACGCCGCCGGTCGGCACCGTAAATATCGATCAATAATTGTTGATCTTCCCTGTCCCAACGTACCCTCGCCAGCGCGCCGAACACCGACGGTTTGTGCAACACCATGCCGGTACGCCAGCGTTCTTCGCCGCGAATAAAGCCCTGTAATTTCACCATCAGCCGAGGAAATACGCTGTTTGGCAATAACGCCGGGAAATGCATCACAAACCGCAGCAAGGCCCCTTCGACCTGAAATTCCGGCGCGCTGACCGGCAATAATTGCGGCACGATAAAATCGCTGGGGCCGATGGGGAAGCACAACTCGAACTCCTGCATCACCCGCACGATGTAATGCAGTTTGTGCTTAGGGTAAACGAATTCGCGCTCGTTAGTGTTGTGGCTTTGGTAGCGCGGATCGTTGATTACCGTATCGAAATCGGCTTCCCGCAGTAAGCCGCCGCGTTCGGCGACGATGCCCGAGTTGATGATGCGATACACGCCGTTGGTCAGCCACAGCGGATTCAGGATTTGGGTGTCGAAGTACTGCAGGTTGCGGAAATTGATCAACACCCCCAGATCGTGCAGAAATTGCAGCAACACGTCCTGGCTGAGCGGGCGGGTGACGCCTAGTTCCTGGCACACCCGCCGATATTCGGCGGATTCGATGTAGTCGTAATCTTGCTGCATCTGCACAAAGCGCTGCTTCACCGCCAACCAATGCGCCGGAAACGGCGTGCGCCGGGTGTCGGCCTGTTCGATTTGCCAGCGCAAGGCCTCGCGAAACTCGATAAAGCCCGGATGCTCGGCTTGCGCGCAGGATAGCCGGTAAAAGCCTTGAATACGCGGGTATTTTTCGACGAGGCTCTTGCGCTCGACTTCGAAGGACGGATTTTCGTCGATCTTGTTCAACACCACCAACACCGGCGAGCGGCCGCCGAAGCTGTCGGCGTGTTTCAGCCATTTTTCGGCTTGGTCGTCGTTGCGGCTGTTGAGCACTAACACGTACACGCTACGCTGCGACAGAAAAAACTGGTGGGTGGCATGCATCACTTCCTGACCGCCGAAATCCCATAAATGCGCGGTGACTTGCTCGCCGTCGCTCATCTCAAACGGCACCTGGCGGATGCGGATGCCGTGGGTCTGGCTCTCTTGGCTGTCGAAGGCTTCGTTCATCAGCCGTTTCACCAGCGAAGTCTTGCCGGCCGAGGCTTCGCCGAGGAAGATCACTTTGACTTCGTTCAGCCGCTCGCCGTCGTCCGCCAATTCCTCGAAATAATCGCGCACCGCCTGCGGCGACTCGCGGGCGATTTCGACTGGCGGGCAGATTAGCGGACAATCTCCGATACAAATGACGGAATCATTCTCAAAAAATGCGTTGGAATTCCAAGACACATCTATTCGATTTTGAATAAGGCCACGTAGCGGCCAAAGATCGGTAATTTCAGTAAGGCCTACATCCAGCTTTTTCAAATTGTGTAAGCCGGTCAAAGGTGTCAAATCGCTGATTTGGGTGCTGTAGCAGTCAAGCTGCTGTAGTTGCGTTAAGTCCGCCAGCGGCATCAGATCGCTGATTTGGGTGCCGGAGCAGCCGAGTTACTGCAACTGGATCAGGCCCGCCAACGGTGTCAAATCGCTGATTTGGGTCGCGAAGCAGGAAAGTTGCTGCAGTTGGGTCAAACCGGCCAGCAGGGTAAGGTCGGCAAGCTCGGAATTAAAACTTAGATTTAACGACTGCAGCCAAGTGCATTCTTCAAGCTGCTCCGGCAAATAGGCTAAATCGCAGTGGCTTAGATCCAGCTCCGGACTTTGCGTCAACTTGTTCTCGGCGATACGCCGCAAGGCTTCTTCGGACATACAGACAGTTCCTTTGATAACGGTGCCGATAATCTACCACGGATACCGGCCGAATTTAGTTTCAGTGGCTAGGCGCGGTTTATTCAGTGCACGGTAGAAGGAGTTCTCGGGGAACGCAGGAGAGTGTTTTGTCATTGGCAAAAGCCGCCTGCAATCGGAGCTTTTGTCGCGGAATCCGCCGTTCCGATATCTTTACAGTTACGGTCTTGCCCACATATGCTTTATACACGGATAGACGTGTCGCTCACTCAGCGACTTGACAGGACGCCAACGCCTCCAGCATGTTCTGCCTGGGCAGGTTGCGGCCGATGAACACCAGCCGCGAGCGGCGGGTTTCGTCGGCCGGCCAGGGGTTGCCGACGGTTTCGGTCAGCAGCATGTGCACGCCTTGGTAGATGATTTTATTGTCGCAGCCGGCGATGTTCAATATTCCTTTGTAGCGCAGCAGGTCGTTGCCGTAGTCGCGCACCATGATGTCCAGAAAGGCCAGGATCCGGGCGGCGTCCAGTTCTAGTTCGGTGCGGAATACGAACGAGCCGATGTCGTCTTCGTGTTCGTGGCTGACGTCTTCCAAAAAATCCGGTTCGATTTTCAGAATGTCGTCCAGATTGAAACCGTCGATATCCAGAATATCGTGCAGCTCGGTCGCGCCGAAATGCACGCGCTTGATCGGCGCTCTGGGGTTCATGGCTCGCAAGCGGGATTCCAGGTCGGCAATGATTTCCGGTGCCGCCAAGTCGGTTTTGGACAGTAAAATTCGGTCGGCGAAGCCGACTTGTTCCTGGGCTTCGTGATGCTCGCGCAGTTGCTGATGCGCATGTACGGCGTCGACCACGGTGACCACTGCATCCAGTTTGAAGTTGTCGGCAATGTCCGTCTCGATAAAAAAGGTTTGCGCGACCGGGGCCGGATCGGCCAAGCCCGTGGTTTCGATGATTACCCGCTCGAAATCTAGATCGCCGTTTTCGCGCCTTTCGGACAATTCGCCGAGGATACGCACCAGGTCGCCGCGCACGGTACAGCAGATACAGCCGTTGTTCATAGCGACGATTTGCTCGTCGGCTTGCACCAGCAGCTCGTTGTCGATGCCGGCTTCGCCGAATTCGTTTTCTATCACCGCTATGCGGCGGCTGTGGTGTTCGGTGAGGATACGATTCAGCAACGTGGTTTTGCCGGCACCAAGAAAACCGGTCAGGATGGTGACCGGCACTGGGTAGTTCAATTTGGCTGTAGCGGACATTAGGAGTCTCCGTTCAAGTGCTGGGGTTAACGTCGGCTCGGATAGCACAGGCGCAGGGTACAGCGGGCTTGAGCTAATTTCGCGTCCTGGGCGTTGATCAGGTTGTTGCCGTCCAGGTCGCGGACGTCGTTGGCGGCGGCATGCGGCGCGTTACTGGCCGCTGCCAGAATCAGTGCGATGTCGATGCGGTCGATATCGCCGTCCAGATCGACATCGCCCAGGACCGGCACGCTGAAGGTGACTTCATCGTAGCCCGGATTGGCGCCGTCGTTTACCGTCAATTTGAAGGTGTAATTGCCGGTTTGCAGCGGCAGGAAACGCGGCGTCGCGGTCGCCGCGCCGACCAGCGTCACCGTCGGGCCTTGGGTTTGCTGCCAGGCGTAGCCGAGCGGATTCGGGCCGGGTTGCGGATCGCGGCTGGCATTGCCGTCAAGAGTCACGCTGCTGTTGAGCCTGACCAAGCGGTCCGCACCCGCATTGGCTACCGGCGGTTGTTGCGGCGGCGGCGGGGGAGGCGGCGGGAGGGTGTCGACCAGATCGAGCAAGGCGGCGGAATAATCGGTGGCGCTCAGGCCGGCGTTGAACAATACGTAAAGCGGGTCGGAGGCCAGACTACGTTGGTTGGACAAGACTTTCAGTTCCAGCAGATAAGCGCCGACCGGGCCACCGGCGACGCCGACGGCGCTTTCCAGAAAGAAGTTTAAATGGGTGTGCAGGCTGCCCTGGCTATTGGCGGCATCGACAATCATTTCGGCTTTGCCGCCGATGCCGCTACCGTTAAAGAAGGTGAAGCTTTCCTGGCCGCTGCTGCCTGGCGCAAAGCAAAACAATTGGCCGCCGCATTGGTTGTAATCGGTGATCACCGTCGCCGGATCGATGCCGCCGGCCAGTTTGATGCGGACATTACCGGGTGCGTCGGCCCAGGCGCCGGCGGTACTGCCCCAGTAGCGCAATTTGCCGGTGGCCCGGTAGCGCACCAGTTCGCCGGGATTCAGCATGTTTTGCACGGCCTGGAAGCCCGGATTCGGGGTTTTATTGGGGCCGCCGGAAAAGTCGCGAAAATCGCTCAAAAACACCATTTTGCCGGTGGCGCCTTCGATCGGCAGCGTGTTCGGCGGTAGATTCAGGCCGGCGACCAGTTGCGCCAGATCACAACCGACCGCGCCCGGCGTGCGGCAGAAGCCGGCGGCCATACTGTCGCCGTCGCCCCAGATTTCCACGTCCAAGTGCACGGCCTGTGCCGGGGCGGATACACCGAGTAAGAAAGCCAACGCGGCTGCTAAATGCCCGAACAAGGGGCGGGGTGGGGCGAATTGGCGGAACGGCAACACGACGGCGGATGCGGCCGTGCTTAATGGGCGATGAATCGAAGAAGGCATGGGTTAAACTCCTGGATAGTAATCCGGTTAACGGAAAGGCGGCGAAACGTCTAGAACGTGGCGCGGAAGCCGAGCACGACGCTGCGGCCCGGCTCCGGGGCGAAGTTGCGTAAAAATGAGACCGAACTGCGGATTTCTTCATTGAGCAGGTTGTTGGCCTTGGCGAACAGCCAAAGATCCAGCGGTTCCAGGCCGCGCCAGTGGTAATCGACGGACGCACTGAGCAAGTGGTAGCCTGGGGTGGCGGTCTCGCCGTTGCCCGGCCGGTTTTGCATTTGGCCGCGGGTATAGCGCAGCGCGGCGTTCCAGCGTTGATCGCCGAAGCCGATTTCCGTGCCCAGCCTTAGCGGCGGCAGGCGCGGCACGTCGTCGTCGGCAAACCGGCCGCGGACGAAATCGGAAAACATGGTCAGTTTTAATTGGCCGAAGCGGGTATCGGCCAGGGTGGTCTGGGCCTCGGCTTCGTAACCCAGAAATAAGGCGTCGCGCTGGCTGTAGGCGTAGACCGGCAGACATTCGATCAGGTTGACGCAGGCCGGGTAGAACTGGGCTTCGTGGTAATTGTAAAAGCCCTCGGGCTGGCGCTTTTGGTAGATATACTGCTCGGTCCAGTTGGCGTAGGCGTTGATTTTCGCCGCCAGGTGTTCGCTATGCCAGTCCAGGCTAAGATCGGCCAGATTTGCGGTTTCGTTGCCGAGACGAACATTGCCGATCTCGAAGCTGCGGGTCGACAAGTGCGGCCCCAAGACCAGCAATTCCTGTATGTCCGGCGAACGTTTAGCCCGGTTCAGCGACAGGCTTAGCGTGGCCTCCGTCGAGGCTTGCCAGCTGGCGGCCAGCGAGACCGAGTCTGCGCGGAAATTCAAAGAGCCCGGCAAGGCCACTGCCGGGTAGATCGAAACTTGTCCCGGTGGGGCCGGAAAGGCCAGTTGCGCGGCGGTCGGATCGATACTGCTGCGTTCGGTACGTAAACCCAGTTCGAGTTGCCACTGGCCGAAAGCCAGCTTTTGCAGAGTAAACAGGCCCAGCGTGTCGCCGTCGGTAGGCGGTACGAAAGTCTCCACGCCCAGCGCCGAGAAATAGCGGTCCTGCCATTGGGCGCCTAGGGTGCCGGACCAGGGTTCCAGAAGATGGTGTTCAATTTCGAAGCGGCCCTCGCCGACCTGATTGTTGAAGGTCGTGAACGGCAGCGGCCCTTCCAGTTCGGTATGGGTGTAATCGACCAGGCCGTAGCGGAACGCGGCTTTGTCGATGCCGCGCAACGGTGCGTACCATTCGCTTTTGAAGTCGTAGCGGGTTTGGCGCATGTCGATACGAATGTCGGGATTCAGGGCTTGCGGGCTGAGAATGTCGGCGAACTGTTCCAGCAAGGCCGGGTCGATGTCCGGCAGGATCAGCTCCAGACCGTCGAGACTGCTCGGATCGACGCCGTGGCTGCTTTTCGGAATGCCGTAACGGTTGGTGAAATGGCCGACCGACATGCCGGCCATGCCATGGTCGCCGAGCCAGGAGGCGCCGAGAAAACCGCCGACGCTCTCGCTGTCGGTGTTGGGGATGGTGCCGTGGGCGTTCAGTACATTGCTCAGGCCGAATTGCTCGCGGACCGCGTCGGCGGCGATGGCTTCGCCGGGTATTTCGGTGTCGTTGCTGTTGCGGTGAAAGCCGCCGACTTTAAACGCGACCTGGTCCCGGCCCAGATCCAGTTTGAAGCCGGCGTTCGTGCCGTCGGCGTTGGTGTCGAAGCGCTGCTCCAGTGCGCCTTGCAGCAGGCGTTCCGGCACGCGTTCGGGGATACGGTTGTCCTTGACGTTGACCATGCCGCCAATGGCGTTGCCGCCGTAACGTATCGTGTCGGGGCCGCGCGCTACCTCGATTTGCTCGGCGAACAGAGGCTCGATGGCGCTGGCGTGGTCGGGACTAAGAAACGACGCGTCGTGGCTGCCGATGCCGTCCTGCATAATCCTGATCCGCGAGCCGGTCAAGCCGCGGATTACCGGCAGGCCGACACCAGGTCCGAAGGAGGCGTTGGCCACGCCCATCTGGTTTTGCAGGGTTTGGCCCAGACTGTCGGCTTGTTGCAGCTTCAACGCGTCGCCAGTAATCGAGTTGAAGCTGGGTGTGATGCGCTGGATGGGGGCGTTCGCAGTCACTTCTACCATCGGCAATTCCGTTTCGGACTCCGCCGGGGCGGCGGTGACCGGGTTCGACGAACCAGTTTCCGCTGCGGGCAATGAAGCGCATGCTGCCAGCAGCGTCCATAAGGCGTGTGATTTCATCGTGATTTTTGCATTTTTCCGTGCCGCGCAACCATTGCCGGGCTTGGGAAGCTCGGCAACGGTTGCACGGGTTACGCCAGACTCATTCGGACGATTTGCGGCGGCCGATACCCAACAGGCCAGCCATTGCCGGAGCGAACAGCCAGACGGTAGCGGGTAGCGGTACGGCCGAGGCGGCCGATACGGCGGTTTCGAACGCGTCATGCGCCAGGCCGCGATTGAACAGAATGTGGAACGGGGCGGATGCGGTCGAGACTGGCGAGGTGCTTTCCGGCAGCGTCTCGAACAGTTGCAGTGTGATCCAGTACGCGCCCGGTGTGCCTCCCAGCGCGTTTGCGGCGTTGCGGATGGCCATATCCAAGTGTTCGTGGAGGTCGCCGGCGTTATTGAATTCGCCGATCACCCCGGAAGCGTTTTGTACGCCGGAGGTATTGAAAGTCGTGAGGTTGCCCAAGGCATCTGTAATTTCGACATGCTCGCCGTTGGGTGCGGCGTTCGACCAGATACTGCCGTTCCAGAATTGTAAATTGCCTAGGCCGCCGAACCACAGCCAATTGCCGGCACCGAAGGCACCCAATTCGGTGTTGGCGTCATAGCCCGGATCGTCGGTTCGATACAGGCCGCCCGACAAATCGCCGAAATCGGCTTCGAACCAATCGCCGTTGACGAAGATCTGGCCATTGGAACGCCAGGGTTGAATGTCGCCGGCATGTTGATCGGCGGCATTAGCAATCGAAAGACTGGTGCCTAATGCCAGGGCCAATCCGGATATTAACCATTTATTACGCATTTTGTTCTCCTTTTCTTTACAGATGGACTTGCCGTTTCGGCAAGGGTTAGTCATCGAAGGCACACGCACGGTGTGTTCCGATAAATCGTTTACATGACATCAATGGTCATGATCAATCTTCGCGGTTGAACGGCGGTCGGGGTAGGCGAGCGGTGCACCAAACCGCGGCCTTCGTTGCCTTCCCAGTGTTCGCCCTTCATCAAGCCGATGGTATAAGCCGGCATCTGCCGGATGGCGGTCGCATCCGTGATCAGGTCGGACTGGTTGTCAGGCACTCTGCAAGCACCCATACCCAACATGGCCCGGTTTATCGCGTATTCGGGCAGCCATTCCGTGCCAATGCCGCCGTAGCTGCAAATTAGCCGGACCGGCACCCGGTCCACGTGAAAACGCGGGCACATGGCTTTATCCAGAGTGCGCAGACGCAGGCCGACCTGGTTGAGGCCGAATAACTCGGCAAAGGCCTCGCAAAGCAAGATGATGTCGTCCAGCCAAGCTCGGTATCCCGCCAGTTCCGCGACTTGTGGCCATAGTCGGCCGAAGTCGTAGTGATAGGGGTCGACGGGAGTGCTGATCTCGACGCCGGCTCTGCCCTTCAGGGCCGTGGAAACGAAGGTTTCGATATCCCTAGGCATTGGCCGCGTGATCAGGCACAGATTCACGTCGTCTTCGTAAATTCGCACCAGATCGGCAAAACGACTCGAAATAACCGATTTGGTCTCGGGCCGTATCGTCACCGGCCGGAATGGGCCGGAGAACACCGTTGGGACGCTAATGGGCTGGGAGAGGGGCACGCGAGAAAACATGGGAACTCCTTAGGGGTTTTACAGGGCTTGTTCGAATATCACGATGCCTTGCATGAAGGCGATGCCGAGCGCGAACGAGGCGCTTTGGCCGCCGAATTGGCGGAGGCTGGAACGCTCGTGCAAAACCGGAATCAGGTCGGAGGCTGCAATGTAGATAAAGCCGCCGGCGGCGATCGGCAACAACACGACCAAGGACGATGCGGCGACTTGGCTGAGCAGCAACGTAAACAAGGCCCCCGGCAGTACGCTTAGCGAGCAGTAAAAGTTGTACAACAGCGCCTTCTTCGGCGAATATCCACCGCGCAGCAAGGCGCCGACGTCACCAAGTTCCTGAGGCACTTCGTGGACGACGATGGCCAACGTGGTGGTCAGGCCCAGTATCGGGTCGGCCAGAAAACTGCCGGCGATCAGAATGCCGTCCACGAAGTTGTGGATGGCGTCGCCGATCAGGTTCATTTTCGCCAGCGGCAGAATTTCGCTTCCGGCCGGCCGGGTGTCGACGTTGTGGTCGTGGCGCCAGCGCACCAGTTTTTCCAACATGAAAAAGCCGAACACGCCGAGCAATACGATCAAGCACACGGCGCTCACCGAACCCTGGCGGGCTACTGCGTCCGGAATCAAATGAATAAAGGCGTCGCCAAGCAATACGCCGACTGCCAATGCCACCAGGAACGGCACAATGCGCTTTAAGCTTGCCGCCGGCAGCCATAACGCAAAGGCGCCGGATAGTGAACATAGGCTGACCGCGAGACTGGCGGCGATGATTGCAAGATAAATAGTCATGGTGCTATCCCTGGCGCGAAAACGATCTGTATTCGCGATGTGTACCGTAGAGGAAATGAGCAAAACGCTCGGGCATAACGTGCGAAACGAGATGGATTGTCATGAAACCGAGTACCAGCATGAAGACGGAGGTGAGTGCTCGCAGATACGCCGACTTCTCCTGCAAGCGCATGACAGCCCAGAGCATTAGTAGGATCTCGGCGCCAATCAAATTCAGATAGCTATCCGCGTTCGACATCGCTAAACCATTGTGGAAAGTCGTCGCGGTAGCCACGCCAGGCGTCCGGACCCGCCGCTAATTCGGCGTCGGTCAGCAGGCAGGCGTCCAGTTCGCGATAGACCTTTTCGGCATCCAGGTTCTGGCCGATGAACACCAGTTCCTGGCGGCAATCGCCGTATGGCTCGATCCATTGTTCGCGGATGTCGTCCATATACTCGGCTGGCCATTGTTCCTTGGGTGCCGAGGCCCACCAGCGCCCTGCCAGTCCGTGGCGCATGATGCCGCCGGCCTGCGACCAGTTGCCGGCGTAGTCCGGGCGCGAGGCCAGCCAGAAAAAGCCCTTGGAGCGCAGCAGGGTACCGTTGTCCCATTCGCCTGCGTGCAAGTGGCAGTAAAAGCGCTCGGGATGAAACGGCCGGCGGGCGCGGTAAACGAAACTGGAGATGCCGTACTCCTCTGTCTCGGGAACATGCTCGCCGCGCAACTCCTTCAGCCAACCCGGCGCTTGCTCGGCTTTTTCGAAATCGAACAGACCGGTGTCCAGCACCTTGCTGAGATCGACTTGGCCCATCGTCATCGGCACGATTTCGGCGTCGGGATTCAGGCTGCGCAAAATCGCTTGCAGATTGGCGATTTCGTCGCTGGCGATTAAATCGATCTTGGAAATCAAAATGACGTTGGCGAATTCGATTTGATCGACCAGCAGGTCGGCGACGTTGCGTTCGTCGTCTTCACCCAAGGCTTCGCCGGCTTCCTTCAGACTCAAGGCTTCTTGATATTGACTTATGAAGTTCACCGCATCGACGACGGTCACCAGGGTATCCAGCCTGGCGATGTCGGACAGGCTGATGCCGCTGTCGTCACGAAAGGTGAAGGTCTCGGCAATCGGCAGTGGTTCGGCAATGCCGGTGGATTCGATCACCAAGTAATCAAAGCGGCCGTCCTTGGCCAATTTGCCGACCTCGATCAGCAAGTCCTCTCGCAGGGTGCAGCAAATACACCCGTTGCTCATTTCGACCAGTTTTTCCTGGCCGCGATTCAGTTGCACCTCGTTCTTGACCAGTGCCGCGTCGATATTGACTTCGCTCATATCGTTGACGATCACCGCCACTCGCCGGTTTTCCCGGTTACCGAGGATATGGTTCAGTAGCGTGGTTTTACCGGCGCCGAGAAAGCCGGACAAGACTGTAACAGGAAGTTTGGATGGTATTAGTGCGATCATTGTAATGTTATAATATAACAATTATAGTCCAAAAAAATGGGCGCCAGCGACGAATCGCACCGCCCGTAGTGTGTTAATAACTTAATCGAAAGCCGATCTCCGCGCCGCGACCTGCTTCCGGCGCAAAATTGCGCAAATATGAAGTCGCGTTGCGGATATTTTCGTTTAGCAAATTGTTGCCTTTGGCGAATATCATTAATTTGGCGTCCTGATAAGCCTTGAGCTGGTAGTTGACACCGACATTGAGCAGGTAATAGCCGGCGGTCGAGGTTTCGAACTCGCCGACGTGGGTTTGGTCGTCGGAGCGGGTCAGGCGCAGGTAGCTGGATAAACGGTCTTTGTTGTAATCCAGTTGCAGACCGTAACGCAACGGCGGCATGCGCGGTACGTCGCCGCCGTTGACGAATTGGCCTCGGGTGTAGTCGCTGAACAGAGTTAATTCCACCAGACCGAAATGGTTTTCCAGCATCGGTAGTATCAGCTTGGCTTCATAACCCTTGAAGATGGCGTCTTGCTGACTGCTGACCACCACCGGTTTGCAATCCACCGCGCAAGAATTACCGTCTTCGTCAACGAATTCGCCATTGCGTTGTTGATAAATGTAATCGCTGGCCCAGTTGTGGAACAGATCAAACTCGGCGCGCAGCCAGTCGGTTTTTAAGCGATAGCCTAGGTCTAGGTTGTATGAGGTTTCTTCTTTCAGACTCAGACTGCCGCGCTCGAAACTGCGGGTGGCATCATGATAACCGTCGGCTAATAATTCCTGAACGTTGGGTGCCCTGGATGAGCGGGTGACAGCCAAATTCAGACTGTTACGGTTATCCAGTTTCCAAACGGCGGAAGCGGAGGCGCTGACCGGGGTGTAACTCAAACTGGCTTTGTCCTGCGGGCTGATACCGGTTTGTTCGATACGGGTACCGAATTGATAGGTCACGGCGCCTACATCGAAGGATTCCACCGCAAAAACGCCATAGCTATTGGTTTGCGAGCGCGGCACGATGGTATCGCCGGTGCTTTTGTCGATAGCGTTAAAATCGCTCGCCAGTGCCTGAAAACCCACTACGCCGCGCAGCGGACCGATATCCTGGTGGTTTAATTCCAGCCGGCCTTCATAGGTTTGATTGGTAAAAAACGAGCCGGGTGAGCCATTGGCGATTTCCGTATGCTGATAATCCGTGTAACCCAGCCGGGTACGCAGGTTTTTCGCAAAACTAAACGGGTTGTTCAGCTCGCTTTTGAAATCGTATTTTTGCTGCCTCAAGGCGATGCGCGTCGTTTCGCCACCGGTGCCGTCCGGCGCGATGCCGTAATTGTTGTTCAGATTGTTGATCGACACGCCGGCGAAACCCGGTGCACCGATCCAGGATAAACCGGCCGAACCGCTGATCGCTTCGGCGCCGGTGTTGTTGAGATAGCCTTTGGGGTTATCGACAATCTCCAGGCTGGGATCGGTAATGGCTACTTTGGCGGTGTCTATGCCGCTGCCGCCGATGTCCAGATTGTTGCGATGCCGATAAAAACCGTCCAGATGATACGCGATGTTGTCCTTACTGCCCTCGACTTTCATGGTGGTGCTGGTTTCGTCGGAGGTGGAATCGAAACGTTGTTCCAATGCTGCACCTACCAATTTGTCGAACTGGCGGCCAGGAATACGGTTGTCGATGACGTTAACCACGCCGCCCATCGCGCCGCTGCCGTAGAGTAAAGTGGCCGGGCCGCGCAGTACTTCGATGCGCTCGGCCAGCAGCGGCTCGACGCTGGTAGCGTGGTCCGGGCTGATTGCCGAGACGTCGTTGCTGCCGATGCCGTTGCTCAATACCCGTACTCTGGGCCCGGCTTGACCACGAATCACCGGGGTGCCGACGCCGGGACCAAAGGATTGGCTGCTGATGCCCAGTTCGTTTTTCAGGGTGTCGCCGATACTGTGGCCGGTTTTCATGCGCAATTCATCGTCGCTCAATACGGTGACGGGCACCGGACTGTCGGATTTTTTATCTTGCAGCGGGGCTGTGACGACAATTTCTTCAAGTTCTTGCGGGGGGGGGGTATCCACAGCCAGAACAACCGTGGATGGCAGCATTAAAATCAGGGCGGTGGTTTTTTTCATGTTAAATGCAACGATCTGAATAGGTTTTTAGATGTTATATTATAACAATCATGGGTGCAACATTATCACACCAAATCTTGCATTTTGCTGTTATCGTTTATTACTACATGAGTGCTGGATAAGTTTGGATAGCGTCTACCGTTAAGGCTTTACCTGCCGCTTTTGCTTCTCCAGGCATTCCTGGGCTTGAACGGCTATTTCCAGCTCTTCGTCGGTAGCGATGACCAATACCGCCAAGCGGGTGCCGCTTTGACTGATATTGCCGCAGGGCCGGCTCGGGGTCTGATTTTTTTGCGGGTCTATGGCCATGCCGAAGAGTGTCATATCCCGACAGCATTGTTCGCGCAGCCAGGGGTCGTTCTCGCCGATACCGCCGGTAAATACCAAGGCATCGACCCGGCCCAGCACCGCAAAATAAGCGCCGATGTATTTTTTGATGCGATAAGCGTACATCGCCAACGCCAGCCGGGCGTGGTCGTCGCCGGCTTCCGCCATCCGGTGGATAGCTCGCATATCGTTTTCGCCGCAAATGCCTTTGCAACCGCTTTCCCTGTTGAATAATGCTTCGATAGCCGCGTTCGACAAATTTAGCGTGCGGCCCAGGTAAAAATGTATCGCCGGATCGATGTCACCGCAGCGGCTGCCCATCATCAATCCCTCCAAGGGTGTCATACCCATGGAGGTGTCGATGCTCTCGCCGTTTTCAATGGCGGTAACGCTGGCGCCGTTGCCTAGATGCAGGGTGATCAAATTGGTTTCCGACAGAGGTTTGCCGAGATAATGCGCGGCTTGCCCGGCCACGTAACGATGCGAAGTGCCGTGAAAGCCGTATCGTCTCACGCCGTGTTGCGTGTACAGATCGTTGGGTAGGGGATAGCGAAAGGCGTAATCAGGCAAGGTTTGGTGAAAGGCTGTATCGAAAACCGCGACTTGCGGTACATTCTCCGTTTGCCGAATCGCTTCCTGTATACCTTGCAGATGGGCGGGGTTATGCAGCGGCGCCAACGGAATGACTTCGGTAATCCGTTCAATGACCTGTTCGTCGATTAAGGCAGGTTCGCAAAAATATTCGCCTCCGTGCACCACCCGATGACCGATGCAGGCCAGTTCGCGGCGGTCGTTTAATACGCCGCAAGCCGAGAGCGTCTGAAATAGTACTTGTAAGGCTTGTTGATGGTTACGCCCGGCGATATCCAGCTTGACCTGATCGGCCTTTCCTAAGTTATAGCGATGGCTGGCACTATCTTCACCTATACGTTCGATGATGCCGGCTATCAATACGGAGCGATCCGACATGTCGAACAAACTGTATTTAACTGAAGAACTGCCGGCGTTGAGCACCAGAATTTTCATGAATTCTCTCGAAGGGGTTAATGAGGCGCGAGTTTAGCCGGGGGCGGCGGGTTGTAGCGCTGTTCCAAATCTCGGTCGATTTTGGCGGTCAGACTTTCCACGGCTTTGATGGTGAGGCTGGCATTAGGGCCTTTGGATTCGGAGATATAGTCGCCGATCAATTTGGCGTCGGCGACTCTGACCAGATGGCCCATCAGGTAGGCAAACAAAAAGCTGGGTTTGTGCAGCCTACCGACTAATATGTAATCGGCCTGGAATTGCCGGCCCAATTGCGCGGCGGCATCGGCGTGGTCGAACAAATAGCCGACGCCGCTGTCCGCAGTTTTCCGCGCCTGCACAGGTATCTCGACAATGCTGTATCCGGCGCGTTCTAACTCTTGTTCCAAGAGCGGCTTGATCGAAGCAGTGCGCTGTAATTCAGCGGGGACGCCCGGCGCCAAGGTCATGTCCTTCAATTCAAAATCCAGAATGGCAATGCGGGTTTGTGTCACTGCGTCAAAGCTGAGCAGGCACAACAGTAAGCTTAGAAGAGCCTTGCAAATCATGTTTTATCGGCTTCCTGAGCTTGAATTGCCGTAATAACCACGGTGTTGACGATATCGGTAACAGTACAGCCGCGGCTTAAATCGTTAACGGGTTTGTTCAAGCCTTGCAATATCGGGCCGACCGCAATCGCGCCGGACGAGCGTTGTACGGCCTTGTAGGTGTTGTTGCCGGTATTCAGATCCGGAAAGATGAATACCGTGGCCTGACCGGCGACCTGGCTGTCGGGCAGCTTGGTTTTGGCAACGCTGACATCCACAGCGGCATCGTATTGCATCGGTCCTTCCAGTAATAAGTCCGGCCGTAAGCTCTGGGCGATTTTTACCGCCTCTCGCACTTTATCCACCGCTTCGCCCTTGCCGGATTCGCCGGTCGAATAAGAAAGCATCGCCACGCGCGGTTCGATATTGAACATGCGCGCGGTTTCCGCGGCGTTGATAGCAATGTCGGCGAGTTGCCAGGCGTTAGGGTTGGGAATTACCGCGCAGTCGCCGTAGACCAGCACGCGATCTTCCAGGCACATGAAAAACACGCTGGAGACTATCGATGCGCCGGGTTTGGTTTTGATGATTTCGAAAGCCGGGCGTATGGTGTGTTGGGTGGAATGCACCGCGCCGGAGACCATGCCGTCAGCGTAGCCCAAATGTATCATCAAGGTACCGAAGTAACTGGGATCGGCTACCAAGTCGAATGCTGTGTCGTAGACAATGCATTTGTGTTTACGCGCCTGAAAATAAGTTTCGGCAAATAGCGGGCGCAGCTCGGAAGTAATCGGGTCTATGATGCTGATGTTGTCCAGCTTTAATGCCATGGTTTGAATTTTCTGCCGAATTTCCGTTTCGTTGCCCAGCAATGTAATTTTAACCACGTCGCGTAACAGTAGAATTTCCGCAGCGCGCAGTATCCGTTCCTCGCTGCCCTCTGGCAGAACGATATGCTGTTTCTTGGCTTTGGCGCGCTGCAGCAGATCGTACTCGAACATCAGCGGCGTGGTTTTATGCGCGACTTTGCTGCATAGACGCAGGCGTAGCTCCACCATATTGATATTGCTTTCGATCAGACCCAGGGCCGTGGCGATTTTACGGTCGTCTTGCGAATGCAGGAAAGACGTAACCTGACTCACCTGCATAGCCGTGGTAAAGGTGTCCGAGTCGACGCCCAGTACCGTGAACGGCGTACCGCCCAAGCCGTCTATCAGTTTTTGCACCTGTATTGGCGTTTGTTGATGGCCGGTCAATACCAAGCCGGCGATTTGCGGGTAGTTGACCGAGTTATAAGCCATGATGCTGGCGAGCAGGATGTCGGCGCGATCGCCGGGGGTGATAATCAAATCGCCGGCTTCGACATAATCCAGAAAATCCGGCACCAGCATGGCCGCGACTTTGTAATGGTAAACCTCCCGGCCCAGGGTCGAATTTTCGCCCGAAAGCACCTTGGCGCCGATGGCTTTAGCGATATTGCCGACGGTGGGCTTTTCCAACGAGGGTTCGGCCGGCACCAGATAGATCGGGAATTCCTTGGCGTGAGTCACGCTGTGGTGCAGGCTGTCCATTTGTTTGGGGGCGACGCCAATGACGACCGTGGCCAGCAATTCGCAATCGTGCTCGTGTAAGGAATGCTTCAGACTGGCCAGACTACTGAGAATTTGCTCGTTGTCGCGGTTTTCGCCTTGCATTACCGGCATCAGCAAGCAGCCCAGGTTATTGGCGACATCGGCGTTGAAATCGAATTCGAAAATTGCGTTGCCATGGCTGTAATCGGAGCCGACGCACAGCACGTGGTCGCATTGGTTTTTTAAGGCCCGATACTTTCCCAGGATGATTTTCAGTAACTCGTCGTATTGCTCGGTAGCCAGCAGTTGCCGCGCTTCATCGCTGGTGCAGCCGTACATTGCGTTAGATGGCGCGTTTAGCTGATAACGGTGGCTGATGAATTGAATTAAATCGTCCTTGTCGGGGTTGCCCTGAATAATCGGGCGGAAAAAGCCCAATTTGTCTGTATAGCCGGAGAGCATTTCTATCATCGCCAACATGATCAGGGTTTTGCCGCTGCCTTCGTCGACGCAGGCGATATAGATGTCCTGAGCAATCAAGGGTTCGCTTTGCGCATTCGGCTGAGATGGATTCATGATTGATGACTTAATGTAAGTTAATTAGAAAGTCTAGCCCAGGAAGCTGCCATGGGGCGGCATGGTTGGCGAACCCGTATTTTGAAGGAAAATTCGACGGGCGTTCTGCGCCGCAAAAAAACGTGCTTGCTGCTCAATATTTCAATGGCAAGAATAGAGTAACACCGAAAATAATTTTTGATTACTCTGCAAGCTCGGCGTTAATGGCTATACTACTAGCCGGGCGCAGGGATTACTTGAACAACAGCGATGGCGAAATTTACCGTTTATTTTAAAGACAAAGCAATCCATTCAGGTATTTTTGATTCCGGTGTTGTGCATATTGGCCGCGATGAAACCAGTGACCTTGTGGTTGACAGTCTGGCCGTGGCGCCAGTACATGCCGTGGCAGTGATCAAGGGCGGCACCTGCGTATTGAAGCAGTTGAACGAAAAATTTCCGTTATTGGTGAACGACCAGCGTACCAAGGAATGGAATTTACAAAATAACGACATCATCAATATCGGCAAACACTACATCGTTTACAACACCACCGATGAGTTTCCCGAAAAAGTACTGGTCTCAAGACCCGCCGATTTCGGCGATGAAGATCTACGGGCGCTTAACGAGAAACTCGAAGAAACCGTTAAATCCCCAGACGCGAATTTACAAGTGCTGGACGGCATGCACATCGGCCGTATTTTACGCTTGAAGAAAGCCATGACCCGCCTCGGTCACGAGGGTGCCGGCGTTATTGTAATCGCCAGACGTAAGGACGGTTATTTCCTGTCAGCCTTGCAGGGCCACGATGGCTTGGTCATCAATCAAGAAGCCCTGGGCGATAGAACCGTGCAATTGCAAAATAACGATGTGATTGTTGTTGACGGCACCTCCATGCAATTTTTTTTTGGAATAAGGCATGACATTTGAAAAGAGCGATGACAAACGCCGTTTTCACCGGATTTTTTATCATGCCGGTGCGTTGTTGACCGGTGCCGGCGAAAGTTACCCTTGCAAAATCGTCGACTTATCTTTGCGGGGCTGTTTATTGGATTTTGCCGAAGTTTGGGCTGGGAGCGAGGATGCCTCGTATCAGCTGAAGTTCGATCTCTCCGATGAAATCAGTATTTCGATGGAAGTCAACGCGACGCACGTCGAAGGCAACAGAGTCGGCTTTAAATGCGTGCATATCGATATCGACAGTATTTCCCGGCTACGGCGTTTGGTCGAATTAAATCTTGGCGATAGCGAATTATTGGAACGAGAGTTGGCGGCGTTGGGAGACCTTGCCGAGCACACGGCGTCTCAATAAATACTGACCGGCTTAACTCAGGCCGGCTAGCCACAAACGCAAGCGCAATCCCCACTCCGACGTAAACCCAACCGTGGTAAACACAATATTGCCGGCGGCGTTGGTAATAAATAGTGCCGGCACCCCTTTCACGCCGTAACGTTGACCGATGCTGCCGTCGTTGTCGTTTACTACCGGCCAATTCAATTTTTTGGCCCGCAGATAATCGCCCAACTTGCTATCGTCGCCCGATTTGACTGCTACCGTTAGGCTCGGATAGTCCTGCATTACCCTGCTGATACTGCCTTGCATGCTCCGGCATATCCCGCACCATTCAGCCCAGAAATATACTATGGCCGGGCCTTTGATTACGCGTTGCATCGCGTTTTCGCCGGTGAGCGTGGTGTGGGCTATGGCGGGCGGCGTGCCGCTGACCAAATCCCGGTTTACCAGAAATTGCCCGGCAAAAATAAATAGCGCCGCAAATAGATAAAATCCCAGTTTTTTCAACATTACAAGCCTTGCATCACGCTGGCGCCATGTTGTTTTAGCCAGAGCCGGTGTTGCTTAAAGTCGGGGAGATGCGCGGCAACCAGTTGCCAAAAAGCCTGCGAGTGATTTTTGTGTTTGATATGACAGAGTTCGTGGACTACCACGTATTCCAACGCCGCCGGCGGCGTTAACATCAGCAGCCAATTCAGGTTGATGTCGTTTTGCGGGCCGCAACTGCCCCAGCGGCTTTTTTGGGTTTTGATTCTTATGCTGCGCGGAAACAGGGCAAAGCGTGGCGCATGCAGATCGACCAATTGCTGCACATGCTGTTTGGCCTGGTTTTTCATCCAGCGGATCAAGGCTTGTTGGATCAGAATAGAGTGCCGGTCATTATCGATGCCTGCCGGCAATTTCACCAAAAAAAACTCGTCGTTCAGCAATTCGATGCGTACGGTTTTGGTTTTACTGCTGGTAACTTTTAACGGTAAGCGCCGACCTAGATAAGGGATGTGAGAGCCATCGACATATTCGGTCGGTGCCAGTCGCGGCGTGGCATTCACCCTGCCGGCGACGCGTTTCAGCGCGGCTTCTATCCAGTCTTTTTGCGCATGCACAAAAGCCTGGATACGGCGTTCGGACACTTTTAACGGCGCCACCACTTCGATTTTGTCGGCGGTGACCACGATACGGGTGTTCTTGGCCCGGCTGCTGCGGCGTAGCTCGTAAAGCAAAGGCAAGGTTTGACTGTTCAAAAAGGCGATTCCAGCATTCTTAATTTAAGCTCGGTCCACATGCTCAAGCGATCCGACCCGCCGACATGTTGTCCGGAACCCTTGCTTTTGGCAAGCCATAAGCCGGTACCGTTGAAGCTGTAGACGGGTTGTAAGTCGTTGCGTTGAGTGGCCGGCATAATACCGGGTTTCAGGTTGTCCAGCACCAAAGGCACGGCGCGCGGCGAATCAAAATACGTCAGCACCATATGTGCCTGATTAAGTTCCAGGGCCTTGACGTAGGTGATCCGCAGTTTGTTTTCGTCGACGCCCATCTCCACCAGCGTGAAATATTTGGCTATCGAATAGTCTTCGCAATCGCCGGCGCCTTTGGCCAATAATTCGGTGGGCGCGGCCCAGTAATCGATTTTTTGCCACAAAATAATATCGTCGACAAACTCGATATTGCGATTGAAAAAGTTGTTAACCCGCTCCAGCTTTTCCGATTCCGGCCAAGCTTTGCCGGTGTCGATTAATTCTTGCCAGTCCACGAAGCGCTGTTTCGCGGCGGTACCGTATTTTTTGTCCACTTTGTCCAGTAATGCCTGATCTATCAATAAGCCGGCCGCCAGAACAATGCTGTAATACAGGCTGGCTAAAACGAAAGCGAATTTCGCGGCTTTTACGATACGGCTATTAACGGCTGGCACCGACGATTCCTATCGTCTTTAAAGTTTGATAATCCTGGTCGGACTGCACGTTTTCGGCCAAAATCTTGATGTCCAGCAATGTGGAGATTTCTTGCATGGTTTGCACGAATGCATATTTTTGCGCGGAACTGTCGACGCCGTTGCCGATGTCGCGCGCCAGACGGATAAAGTCCGGTTTCAAGCGCTTGACCAGGTCGGCGGACATTGATTGGGTTTCGAAGCGTTTTATCATTACCCGCGCGCCCCATTGGTGCACTGTTTCGATAAACGCTTGGTAGGCATCGATATCCTTGATTACCGCATAAGCCGATAAACTGAACACTAGCTGTTTGGCCGTCGCCGGATTGCGCTTGATCAGGTGTTCCAGCCACAGCCGGAAATCGCTGTTTTTGATCGTCCGGGTCGACACGTTCACCGCGATGGCATGTTCGATATGATTGCGTTGAATATGATCCAGCGCTACGCGAATTACGCCCTTATCCAGATCGACGATTTTGGCGAATTTTTCGGCGATCGAGATGAAGGGGCCGATAGCCACCAGGCCGCCTTGTTTATCGTGTACCTGAATAAAGGCTTCTTCCATCAAGAGTTCGCCGCTACTAAACGCGGCGATCTGCCCGATGTACCAAACCGAATAGCCGTTATGATCGACGCAGTCGAAGACCAGATCTTTCCATGTGGCAATATCGCGGGCAAAATTATCGCCGGTGCGGATGAAATAACTGTTGGCGCCGATCAGATGGGCTTGTTCGTAGGCTTCGTGTGCGGCCTCCAACAGGCTATCGGTGGTGATCAGCGGATTGAAGGCGACGACGCCGATGTGGGCCAAATCGGTTTTTTGATAACGTTCGCCTAGATCGGTAAATTCGCTACTCAGGGTTTTGACCAGTTCTTCGAGCTGTTCCGCATTACCGGTTTTTAGGAGCAATGCGAATTCGGAACCGTAGAATCGATAAGCTTTGCCGGAGTGTTCTCCGGCTTGCTTGGCGATTTTTTCCAGAAGGGCAGCGAATGCTTGTAAGAATTGATCGATCGCGTCGCTGTCGCGTTCTTTAACCAAGTCGGTCAGGCTGTCGATTTTAACCAATACGATAAATGCCTCTGTATCTTCCAAAGCCAAGTGTTTCATGTCGGTTTCGAACACGGCTTTTTTATACAGTCCGGTCAGATCGTCGCGCAGCAGACTGGCACCCATTTGGTCCAATTTACCGTGCAATGCCGCTATCGTGGTTTTGATTTTATGCGACATGGTGTTCATCGAAGCCGCAACATTGCGCACTTCGCGGGTCCATGGCAGATCGGCTATGCTTTCGAAACGGCCTTCGCTGATCTGTTGCGCCAATAAGTCGATTCGGCTTAGCGATGCCAGCGTGATGCGCAGTAGTAAGGCCAGCAAGGCAATCGATACCAAAAACGCCGCCAGGGAGTAATAAAACCCGGCTTTCGCCTGCTCGTACAATTTTAGGTAGGCGTAACCGGAGTTGACGGTGACATAAATTACGCCGCTCATATTCCAGCCCGAGCTGATTTCGCTCTCTGCGGTGGCGGAGGTCATAGGCAACAATTCGATAAACCAGTCCGGCACACCTTCCACTTTCTTATCGCTGGTCAAGGCCGCCAGCTCGTGATTATCGGCATCCACCAGACGGATTTCCTTGTAGTAACCCATGTCGAAAATGGCGCTCATCATGGTTTTAATCACCGGATCGCGGTTGTCCGTCATATAAGGGCTGAGCGACAAACCTAGCGACGTGGCCGTATCTTGGGCGTGATTTTTCGATTCGCCTTCCAGATAGTCCTTGATGTTGTTGACGCTCAACGCGAAATTGACGCTGAAAATCATCAAAAACAGCGCCGAGATCAGGATTAACAATTGTTTGGATAAGGACATGAGGCTTAACTTCCCGTGGCTTCTTGGTTGATCATATGCGTCGCCAAATGCTGCAACGCGTTACGGATGTTCTCGCGCAGGCGCGAATCCATGCTGATTTCTTCCAAGGCTTTGTTCATGCATAGCATCCATTGGTCGCGCTCCGATTCGCCGATCGAAAACGGAAAATGCCGGGCACGCAGCATCGGATGGCCGAACTCTTCGATAAATAGATTGGGGCCGCCCAGCCAGCCCGAGAAGAATTTGAATAATTTGTCTTTGGCCGTTGCCAGGCTAGGGGCATGCATGGCCCGGATGCCTTGCGCTTCCGGCAGAATATCCATATAAAAATAGAATCTGTCGACCAGGCTGCGCAATGCCGTTTCGCCGCCGATCAACTCGTAAGGGGTGGTGGTCATTACCTATTTAACCTCGTATATGCAAATTCTTTAGGTATACTAGCAGACGGTGCCGACTATGCCCGGAAACTCCCGAGGCATTTCGCGGTCACAGCATTACTTGTAACTTTGAGAGGATAACTGATCATGCGTTTAAATACTGCAACTGCTCGTTCGGACGCCGGCATACTGGCGACCAATAAGGTTTTAAAGAATACCTATTTATTGTTGTCGATGACTTTGCTGTTTAGTGCGGCCATGGCTGCGGTAGCGATGGTGTTGGATTTACCCCATCCCGGTTTGATTATTACCATGGTCGGCTATTTCGGTCTGCTGTTTTTAACCACGCGTTTCAGCAATAGCGCACTGGGATTGGTGTTCGTATTCGCCTTAACCGGTTTCATGGGTATGACGCTAGGGCCGATTCTAAATATGTATGTGCATGCGTTTAGCAACGGTCATGAACTGATTTTAACCGCTCTGGGCGGTACCGGTGTGATCTTCCTGGGGTTGTCCGGCTATGCGCTGACTACCCGTAAGGATTTTAGTTTCATGGCCGGCTTCCTGATGGTGGGTGTGCTGGTAGCGTTCTTTGCCGGTTTGGCTGCGATATTGTTCTCGGTACCCGCGCTGTCGTTGGCGGTTTCCGCGATGTTTGTATTGTTGATGTCCGGTATGATTTTGTATCAAACCAGTGAAATCATCCACGGCGGCGAAACCAACTATATATTGGCGACTGTGTCCTTATATGTTTCCATCTACAACCTGTTCACCAGCTTGTTGCAACTATTGGGCGTATTCGGCGGCAACGACTGATAGCTGGGTTAATTGGGCTAGTCGCAAGAAGGGTAGTCGAAGGCGGATTGCTCAAGCAAAGCGATTAAACTAAAAACGCCCCGCCGGGAAACCGGCGGGGCGTTTTTTTGAATATGGGTGTACTTTTAGCTAATCAAGTGCGCCGTTCAATTAGCAAGTAACTATGTAACTTGGCTTCTTAGTATTGCTCTGGTCTATACCAAGCCTCGGTTACCATTTTGCACATTTCTTGAAAAATGACTTTCAACAGTTGGAAAGCTGAAATAGCTATCAATGCGCCGATAGTGACCCCCGCCATTGCGACTAGTGCGATTTTCATAGTGCCTCCTCTTTTTATCGAATAAAGTGTGAACGGCTTCATAAAAATGCCGATTGGTTCGCGATTTTCCTACGTTAAAAGAAGATTTCAAGTGGTTTTTAAACTACAGCTGTCGCGCGAATTTTCAATGTTACGCATCTTCAAAGGCTTAACGTTCGACGTTAATGTTGTTTGCTAAAAAATTTTTTTCAAATGGTATGTCTGCGCCGCTTAGGTGCGAATTTCCGAAAAACGGTTATGCGCTTATCGTCCGAACGGACTTATACTCTAGCGCTCCGTCTAAATGACACGGAATAAGGGGGAACTTACACGGCTTTGGGTTTAAGCGCCAAAGCCGATTAACTAAAAAAGCGGGGGATAGTACGATGAACGACAAACTGACACCGACCATAGACGAGAATCTGGTATCTAAGCTTGTAGATGTTTTCTACGCCAGCATGCTTGATGATTATCGAATCAACCGATATTTTTATTCCAGACCCATCGATGACCAGACCAACCCTTTAAAACGACTTTTAAACGCAATGTTCGCTGGGAATCCCGTCGAACCTAAAAAACTTTCGGAATTGGCTGACGATTTTTTTGCGGCGGCCTTTGCCAGAGGGAATGCCAAGCCCAGTTTGGTTAACAATCGAGACTTTGCGTTTCTGGAAATGTTTGTAACCGGCGATATTGTCGGTAGCGATGAAAAACCTCACCTGACCCTGCTTTGCCCGGGCCACTCCCATTTGCTCAGATTACAGCCCATCGACGACAATTACGATGTGGTGTTGGAAATACTGCAAAATAGCCTTAAGCAATTGAACATCCCGCAAGATACAGCGGCTGAGATTATGGCTTTTGCCGCTTCAGGCCGTGACGGCATTCTTGGGCGGGGCTTGGCGATTTACGACGACGGTGATAAATCCATCGAATTTCGAACCCATGGCTAATTTTAACTCCGGTGGAATCTTAGGTAGGCGCAATGTGTGCTGCACGTGCCGGTAGCAGAAACAGGCTGACCGAAGGATAGGCTGGGTACGTTTGTGTGTGTCCAGCCGGTAATGGCCGTTTTAACCAAACGATGAGTCCGGGTTTGGCGTTGGCATGACACGACCTTTCATAGTCATATCAGCACTCGATCAAATTTACCGCCAAGCCGCCGCGCGAGGTTTCCTTGTATTTGGTTTTCATATCGGCACCGGTTTCGCGCATGGTCTTAATGACTTTGTCCAAGGATACGAAATGTTTGCCGTCGCCGCGCAACGCGATTCTGGCGGCGTTGATGGCTTTCACCGAGCCCATGGCGTTGCGCTCGATACACGGTACCTGTACCAAACCGCCAACTGGGTCGCAAGTCAGGCCCAGGTTATGCTCCATACCAATTTCAGCTGCGTTCTCGACCTGTTCGGGCGTACCGCCCAACACTTCCGCCAGAGCACCGGCCGCCATTGAGCAGGCGACGCCGACTTCCCCTTGGCAGCCGACTTCGGCACCGGACAGCGAGGCGTTTTCTTTATACAGGATGGCGATTGCCGCGGCGGTCAGTAAAAAGCGAATCACACCGTCCTCGTTCGCGCCTTCGCAAAATCGCCAGTAATAATGCAGTACGGCCGGAATAATGCCGGCCGCACCGTTGGTCGGCGCTGTCACGACGCGGCCGCCCGAGGCGTTTTCTTCGCTAACCGCGAGTGCGAATAAATTCACCCATTCCATGGTGCCTACCGGCATATTCGGGGTTTGCCGGGGGATTTCGCCGCTAAGTTGCCGATATAGATTTGCCGCCCGGCGCCGTACTTTCATGCCGCCCGGCATCACGCCTTCCTGGTGTAAGCCGCGTTCGACGCAAGCCTGCATTACCTGCCAGATGTGCAATAGGTTGCGGCGGATTTGTTCTTCGCTAAGCCAGGCTTTTTCGTTGCTCAGCATCAAGTCGCTGATCGATTTATGGTGCGTCGCGCACAACTTTAGTATCGCTGCACCCGTTTTGAAAGGGTAGGGCAGGCAGGTATCGTCATTGCTCAAGCGATCTGCCGCTGCTGCCGCATCGGTAACGACGAAGCCGCCACCCACCGAGTAATAGTCGGTTTGCAGTAGTTCATTGCGTGTGGCATCGAACACGGTAAAGCGCATGCCGTTCGAATGATAGGGCAAAACCTTGCGCTGAAACAGCAAATCGGTCTTTTCGTCGAATGGCACGGGATAGCGATGCAACAGCTTAACAACCCCTGACTCGCGGATCGCCGCCAGCCGCTGCGGAATGATCGCCGGGTCGATTAAATCAGGGGCTTCGCCCTCCAGGCCCAGCAATACGGCTTTATCGGTGCCGTGGCCTTTGCCGGTGGCACCCAGCGAGCCGAATAACTCTGTCCGTAGCCGCTGCACTTTTTCGATAATGCCTTGCTGCTCCAGGCTGCCGGCAAACGTCATCGCCGCCCGCATCGGTCCAACCGTGTGGGAACTGGAAGGGCCAATGCCGATTTTAAAAATATCGAAGACGCTGATAGCCATAATGCTTGCCTAAAGAGTGCCGGATAAAAAGTAAGGTGAACACGGGATTTGCATATCCACAAAAAACTCAGCAATGATCGTGCCGCGGAACCGAATCGTCTCGTATGTTCTTGGCTTATACAGATCTCTTAAGATGCGGGAAGTTGCTGCTTAGTGGGGCGGATGGGAAGAATTAGTCTTAAAATCCGCCGTCATGAATGTGAAGGCCGGCAGGCAAAGCGCAGCTAGATACCATGCAAGCACCGGAGTTACAGCATCGGTACCAAATCCAGTTCGAACATGATGGCGTCTTCTTTGCCGTTTTTGGCCGGATAATAATTTTTGCGTATGCCTATCTCCTTAAAGCCGGCTTCGCGGTAAAGACGGATAGCGCCGGGATTGCTGGGGCGCACTTCCAGGAAGATTTTTTCGGCACGGGGACGAGCGTATTCGATCAGATGTTCCAGCATTTTGCGTCCCGCGCCTTGCCGCTGAAAACGGGGGTTGACGCTGATGTTCATGATATGCGCTTCGCCGGCCGCAACATTGATAATGCAATAGCCCACAATGGTATCGTTTGGTGCTTCGCAGACCCAGTTGGTATAAGTCATGGTGCGGAAACAGTCTTTAAATATGCCTTCCGACCAAGGGAATTCATAGTTCAGGTTTTCAATCTGCAGCACGCTAGCCAAATCAGCATGGTCCATTTTCCGCATGCGCATCAGGTCTTTGCTATCGACAGAATCGGGAAAGATTTTGGCGTAAAACTCGCGGTCCGCGTCGTAAATTACCGCATCCTTCAATTTATGTAATAGTTTCCACATGGTTTTATTTTTCTAGTTTTTGATAGACCGACAGTGCAAACTGCAAGTCGCTCCAGGCTTTGGCTTTTTCCAGCAACGAGCGTAATAAATACGCCGGGTGATGAATGACAATCAACGGAATGTTATGTAACTGGTGCCGGACGCCGCGTAATTTTGCCAGAGGTTGTTGGGTGGCGAGCAAGTTTTGCGCGGCAATGCGGCCTACCGCCAAAATAATTTTTGGTTGTATCAATTCAATTTGCTGTTGTAGAAAACTGTTACAAGCGGCGACTTCTTCGGCCTGTGGATCGCGGTTGTTCGGCGGCCGGCATTTCAGCATATTGGCGATGTAGACTTCCTCGCGTTGCAAACCGATGGCGCGCAGCATTTCTGTTAACAGTTGTCCGGCCTTGCCGACGAAAGGCTCGCCTTGTAAATCCTCATTTTGACCGGGCGCTTCGCCGATCAACATCCAGCTGGCTTGTTTATTGCCGACGCCGAACACGGTTTGGGTGCGGGTTTCGCACAGGGAACAAGCCCGGCATAAAGCCACTTCGTGCTGCAGCTCTTTCCAGGTCTGTTCGTTAGCGTGTGATGCATGCGATGGCGAATGCGGCTGAAACTCGGCATCGACCGTTTCGGCGAGGTTTGATGGCCTTCGGTTGGAAGGCTGATCTCGATGGACTTCATCTTGTTCAGCCCGCCCTAGGTTTTCGAGTGGATCTTCAGGTTGAACGGCGCTGAGCCGATGCCGGGTTGCCCAGACGTCAATGCCCATCGCCTCCAAATACTGCAAGCGGGTTGCTTTATCCATTACCGCTCACGAATCAAACATCGCCTTTTTGCGGATGCTGACGCTGGTCGGGCGTTTGCAGTTTGTTAACTGCGTTGATGTAGGCCTTGGCTGAAGCGATGACGATGTCGGTATCTGCGCCGGAACCGTTGACAATGCGGCCGGCATTCTCCAGCCTGACAGTGACTTCGCCCTGAGAATCGGTGCCGGTAGTGATGTTGTTGACCGAATACAAAGCCAAGGTGGCTCCGGTTTTGACCAGGCTTTCGATTGCCTTCAAGCTGGCATCGACAGCGCCACCGCCTGTGGCACTGCCAGTGAGTTCCTTGCCGTCGACCAGTATCGTCACCGTGGCATTCGGTACCTCACCGGTTTCGGAACAGACTTTCAAGGCGACCAACTTGATGTGCTCGTCCTCGGCTTCGAAGCTTTGCTCGGAAATCAGGGCCTGCAAATCCTCGTCGAAGATTTCGTGCTTTTTATCGGCCAATTGTTTGAAGCGGAAGAAGGCGTCGTTCAAATCGGCTTCGCTATCGAATTGCACGCCTAGTTCGGCCATGCGGGTTTTGAAAGCATTGCGTCCGGAATGTTTGCCCAAGACCATGCGGTTGGTGGTCCAGCCCACGTCCTCGGCGCGCATGATTTCGTAAGTCTCGCGGTTTTTTAATACGCCGTCCTGATGGATGCCGGATTCGTGGGCGAAGGCGTTGGCGCCGACGATAGCTTTGTTAGGCTGTACCGGAAAGCCGGTGATAGACGACACAAGTTTTGAGCAGGTGACTATTTCGCGGGCATCCAAACCGGTATCGCAACCGAAGAAGTCCTGGCGGGTGCGCACCGCCATTACCACTTCTTCCAACGAAGCGTTGCCGGCGCGTTCGCCCAAGCCATTGATCGTGCATTCCACCTGGCGGGCGCCATTCATGACCGCCGACAAGGAGTTGGCAACCGCCAAGCCCAAATCGTTGTGGCAATGTACAGAGAATATAGCTTTGTCGGAATTGGGGATGCGTTTGATCAAATTGGCAATGGTCGAGCCGAATTGTTGCGGCATGCTGTAGCCGACCGTATCCGGAATGTTTAAGGTGGTTGCGCCGGCATCAATAACGGCTTCCAAGATACGGCACAAAAAATCTTCTTCCGATCGGCCGGCGTCTTCCGGCGAGAACTCGACGTTATCGGTGTATTGGCGGGCACGCTTCACTGCGCGCACTGCGTATTCAATTACCTGATCCGGCTGCATGTTCAGCTTTTTTTGCATATGGATGGGCGAAGTAGCGATAAAGGTGTGAATGCGTGAGCTTTTCGCACCTTTCAAGGCGTCGCCGGCCCGGTCGATGTCTTTATCCAGCGCCCGGGCCAAACCGCAGACCGTACTATCTTTTATCGCGTCGGCGACAGCTTGCACCGCTTCGAAATCGCCTTGGCTGGCGGCAGGGAAGCCGGCTTCGATCACATCGACTTTCATACGCTCGAGTGCGCGGGCAATCCGGACTTTTTCGTCGCGGGTCATCGATGCGCCGGGGCTCTGTTCGCCATCGCGCAAAGTCGTGTCGAATATAATTAATTTGTCTTTCATGAGAACTCCGTTCATGAAACGTTCGGCGCTTCGGCCGAGAAAACAGTAAAGGGTTGTATGGTCTTAGATGAGGATAGAGTGCGCCCCTCAGGGCAGCAGTCTTAGAGACAGGTCGAACAACAGGCTGCCAGGGGCCGGCATGTAAACTAAGATTTTATGAAAAATGATTGTCTGATCGTTCATGGTCCCAAACTATACTTGATTGCCGACGACGGCTCAAGTTTGTGATGGTTTTACCCAACGCTATTATTCGATTTTGGGGTGCCGGCGGCGGGGCTACTCACTATTTGGCCCTGATCGGCTAAATACATAAGTTTGTTTTGCCTCGGTGTGTTTTATTTATCGGGAAAAGAAGTTTTTTGCACAGGTATACAGCGTATGGGCTAGAAACTTTATTTGCAGAAAATTAATACCATAACGAAAGCTGTTTAGCATGGTTTTAAAGGCTAAATACCCTTGGTTTTGACTGATATATTCCCAACTTAAATCTTGCGCTGCTTGGATGTAATTTAATTTGATCGTATCGCTTAAATCCTGTCTGGTATTTTGATTAAGCAGCTGTCGTTTGATTTCCAGATTGGAGAGTAAATGATCGAGCCGGCGCCGTGGTTGCGATGAGTAGCCTTGACCCGCGCTACGTTGCCGGTATAAACCCTGATTGCGGAGACCGCATGTGCCTTTTAGTACTGTGCGTAACGCCCATTCGCAATCCCAAAGTAAACAATCGTCTTGGTATAAACCAACTTCCAGAAAATGGGCTTTTGTAGACACCGGCCGTTGGAAAGCCATGGGCACCCGTTTTAGTAAGGCCTTGAACAACAGGTCGCCTTCGAATTGCAGTAAGGTTTCATCTAGCGGAGCTCCGGCTGCGTCGGCCAAAATTTTATCCATCGCATCAGTGTAATAATGTTGGGCCCATTTTGAGTTGTCCCCGAACCATTCAACACTCATGAACAGAGTTTTTATTTGCGGATTATGTTGCAGCGTTGTCACGGCATTTTCCAGGTAATCCGCGGAGTAAACGTCGTCATCGTCTAAAAATGCGACATAATCCCCTTCAGCCGCTTTAAGGCCGGTATTTTTTGCCGCCGCGCCTCCTAGAGAATGTTCGTGACGCAACACTCTAAATTTTGAGCCGTATTTCTCTTGAATTTGTTGTTCATCGACGGCGGGAGTCGAATTATCGTCGACGATGATGGCTTCCCAGTCGCTAAGCGTTTGCGACGCGATGCTGGCAATAGCTTCTTCTAACAGAGCAGGACGATTATGAGTGGGGACGATGACGGAAATTAAAGGGTTAGTGCTCATAATCTTAAAATATTTATTTTGTGCTAATAAAAGTCGGCTCGGCGGTAATTATAGGTAGATTGCCAGAAGTGGCCAAAATAAGCGCTGCCGAATTTTCATTGCGATAGCCGCTCGGTGGTTCCCCTAAATTCTAATATCTCCACGGCGTGCGTCATAAACGCTTGGATCAGATCTTGTTGTTGCTTTCGGTAATATTGCTCGATGGAAAAGGGCGTTTTGTCTGCAAAAAAAACGTTTAAGGTTTGTAATAACACCACGGAGTTTTGAATATCGCCCATTTGGCTCAAGTATTCCTGCAGCCGTTTTAACCCCGTCTCCGGCAAACAGCAAATTAGCGCTTGTACCGAAAGTAATGTGTAACGCCATTTTTTTACGGCGATGCGTAGTTGATGGATGCTGGCGGAATTGGCCGGATCGAGTGTTTGATAACGCGCGATTGCCAGCGCATAAACCTGATTGATAGCCGCCGGCAGGGCTGTAGTTAGATCGGTATTGGCAATTTGCCGTTCGAAGCGTTTGCCGGCTTTTTTGACTTTGCGCCGAAGTTTAGGCTGGTAGAAGCTCGCGATATTGGATGCGCTGTGTATGAGCAATTGTTGCTCGCGCTCATGCATAAAGGCTAAAAATGGCTCTAATTCCGGCAGAATAGGCATATTTTTGGCGGCTTCAAACAACATGACTTGCGTATCGCGTAACTCGTCAAATTGATCCAACTGTTTTTTTAGCGCTTTGCGGATTTTGGCGAGCGCCGCTTGCGGGGCTAGCGTATTCAGCAGTTCGATGAGCGATATTAAGCGTCTGGTTCTGACACGCAATTCATGAACATTATCTTCGCTGGTGTTTTGGCGGCATGCTTTCAGCAATTTACGGTATTTGCGCCAATGTTCGTCCAGCGCATCGATCAATTGTTTGCCGCCAAGTTCGCTCATGTCTCAGTTTTTGCGGCTTTGCAACTTGCGTTTACGCAATACCAGCGTAACGATGGGGCCGGAGATGGCGTAGCCGACGGAGAGTAGAAATAACATCCGCTGCGGTTGCGCCATTATAAAACTGACAACCAACATCGCGATGATGGCAACGATGAACGGTACTTTGTTTTTAAAGTCGATTTCCTTGAAGCTGGAATAGCGGAAGTTGCTGACCATCAGCAGGCCGGTACTGATGGTGGTCAGCAATACCAGATATTTGATGTTTTCCACGTCATAGCCGTTTTCTACGCAGAACCATAAGCCGCCGGCTGAGAATTGCCGCGGCCGCAGGGCTGGGCAGGCCTTGAAAATAACGTTTGTCGGCAACTTCGACCTGTGTATTGAAGCGTGCCAAGCGCAAGGCGCCGCCGGCCATGTGGACAAAGGCGGCGAACAAGCCGGCCTGGCCCATACTGGACAGGGTCCAGAGATACATGACGATGGCAGGGGCCGCGCCGAACGAAACCATGTCCGACAAACTGTCGTACTGCACGCCGAATTCGCTTTGGGTGTTGGTCAAACGCGCTACCCGGCCATCTAAACCATCGAGAACCATAGCGATGAACATCGAAATAGCCGCCGTTTCGAAGCGGCCGTTGATTGCTGACGTGATCGCATAAAACCCGGCAAACATGGCGCCTGTGGTGAACAGATTAGGCAATAAGTAAATGCCACGATGACGCGTAAGCGGCTGCTTCTTGATCATAATGAGTCTACAAAGGTTGAAAAGTTGGCGGCATTGTACATGCTGAATATGACAGCTGCTTAACTAAATGCCGGGTGTTTGGCGTCAGAATTTCCAGAGCAGCAAGGCTTGCGGCACGTTGTCGTGCAGGCCTTTAATGCCGTATTTGTTGTGCCAGTATTGATACTCGATACCTAAATAAAGATGTTTGCCGTTACCCCATAAATCGCCAATATCGAGCCTTAGCTGCGGTTGAGCCAAAGCTTGGCGCGCGGCGCCGTGGTTGCGGCCGATGAAATCGGCAAAGCCTTCGAAACTCCACTTCGTGCCGGCGATCTCGAACGGTAGTTTCCACACCGGCGTGATTTGCCAGGATGTGCCTATGTCCGCTGTTTCGGTAACGCGTTGGCGCAAAAAGTCCACATTGAAATAGTCAAAACCGGGTAGATTGAAATCAAGGGTAATGCCGTACAGCCACGCCCGATAACCACTGCGCCGGCTGTTCATATTCTCGCCCAGGTTGACACCGGCAGTAACGCCAAAATCCTTGAATATACCGTATGACAGGTCCAGGCCGCTGATATTGCTCAGACTGAAGGTGCTGTAAGCCTCGCCGTAAAGATTGGTTTGTGACGACTGGCCCGATTCGGTAAACAGGGTGTCCATAAAGAAAAAATTGCGGCCATAAGCCCAGCCGTGGGCGTGGGTTATTGTGATGATGGATTGGCTGACGTCATTTGGATTGAACGGCTCGTTGTAGTTGGCACCATGTAGATATTGAATCTCGCTGTTACGCCACTGCAAGAATTCAGCGGAGCAGGGTAGTGCCAAGGTCGCAGTGATGACACCGAGATAAAACCGGTTTAAGCAATAGCGCTCAGGCATTTGGCAAAATCCTGCGGGCAAAAAAAAGCCCATCGTGTAGATGGGCTTTAATCCTAGCCGAAAAGCTTAGTTTTTGCTTTTATCGACGATTTGGTTGGCTTTGATCCACGGCATCATTGCCCGCAATTTGCCGCCAACGACTTCGATAGGATGCTCCGCATTCAGGCGGCGTCTGGCAGTCATCTCAGGATAGCCGGTTTGGCCTTCCAGGATAAATTGCTTGGCGTATTTGCCTTGTTGAATGTCTTCCAGGGCTTGTTTCATGGCCCAACGGCTTTCTTCGTTGATTACTTTCGGGCCGGTAACATATTCGCCGTACTCAGCATTGTTGGAGATCGAGTAGTTCATGTTGGCGATGCCGCCTTCGTACATCAAGTCCACGATCAATTTCAGTTCGTGCAAGCACTCGAAGTAAGCCATTTCAGGTGGATAACCCGCTTCGGTCAGGGTCTCAAAACCGGCTTTCACCAGTTCCACCGCACCGCCGCACAACACCGCTTGTTCGCCGAATAAATCGGTTTCGGTTTCGTCGCGGAAAGTGGTTTCGATGATACCGGAACGGCCGCCGCCGATAGCTGATGCATAAGACAAGCAGATTGCTTTCGCCATGCCGGACGCATCTTGGTGAATCGCGATCAAGTCAGGGATGCCGCCGCCTTTCACGAATTCGGAACGTACGGTGTGGCCAGGGGCTTTTGGCGCGATCATGATGACGTCCAGGTCGGCGCGTGGCACGACTTGGTTATACAGAATCGCGAAGCCGTGAGCGAAAGCCAGGGCTGCGCCTTGTTTAATGTTTGGTTCGATTTCTTCTTTATACAGTTTGGATTGGAACTCGTCCGGGGTCAGAATCATTACCACGTCGGCGCCGGCGATGGCTTCCGGCACGTCTTTTACGGTCAAGCCGCTGGCTTGAGCTTTAGCGACGGATGCCGAGTTGGCGCGCAAACCCACCACTACATCAACGCCGGAATCTTTCAGGTTGTTGGCGTGAGCGTGACCTTGCGAACCGTAGCCGATGATGGCTACTTTTTTGCTTCTGATGACAGAAAGGTCGGCGTCTTTATCGTAATAAACTTGCATAGGTTTTCTCGTTGCTGGGTAAATAATAAATGTTATAGGTGTAAGCCTTTTTCGCCGCGGGAGATGCCGGTCGGACCGGAGCGCACCACTTCGATGATGCTGCCTTCCTCAAAGCCGTGGATAAAGGCGTCTAGTTTGCTGGATTGGCCGGTCATTTCCACCACGTAGCTGTTGGCGGTGACGTCGATAATCTTGCCGCGGAAGATATCGACCATGCGTTTCACTTCTTCGCGGGTGTCGTGGCTGGTTTTGATTTTTACCAGCATCAGTTCGCGTTCGATGTGCGCCGACTCCGCCAAATCAATCAACTTCACCACGTCTATCAACTTGTTCAATTGCTTGGTGATTTGCTCGATTATTTCGTCGCTGCCGCTGGTAACCAGGGTCATCCGCGACAGGCTGGGGTCTTCTGTCGGCGCCACGGTTAACGATTCGATGTTGTAGCCACGCGCCGAGAATAAGCCTGCTACGCGCGACAAAGCACCGGCTTCGTTTTCGATCAGGATAGAAATGATGTGTCTCATTATGACAACTCCCTGTCTACCGGGGTGCCGGGTGCGACGCGCAATTTCATATCGTGATGGCCTTTGCCTGCTTCTATCATGGGGTAAACGTTTTCGGTACGGTCGGTGATGAAATCCAGGAATACGGTTCTGTCTTTCAGCGCAAATGCATGTTCTAAAGCGCCGCGTACGTCTTCCGGTTTTTCGATCAGCATGCCGACGTGCCCATAGGCCTCCGCCAGCTTGACGAAGTCGGGGATGGTGTCCATGTACGATTGCGAGTAGCGGCTTTCGTAGGAGAACTCTTGCCATTGCCGCACCATGCCCATATAGCGGTTGTTCAAGTTGATAATCTTCACCGGCGCATTGTATTGCAAGGCGGTGGACAGTTCCTGAATACACATCTGGATACTGGCTTCGCCGGTAATACAGGCGACATTAGCTTCCGGAAACGCCAATTTCACGCCGATCGCCGCAGGCAAGCCAAAGCCCATCGTGCCCAAGCCGCCGGAGTTAATCCAGCGCCGTGGCTTGTCGAAGTGGTAATACTGGGCCGCATACATTTGATGTTGACCAACGTCTGATGTGACATAGGCTTCGCCATGGGTGACTTGATACAGCTGTTCCACCACATATTGCGGCTTGATCACTTTGCTGTTGCGGTCGTATTCCAGGCAATGCACGTCGCGCCAACTTTGAATCAGCTGCCACCAGGATTCCAGCGAGGTTTTGGACGGCTTGATTTTACTGTCTTTGATCAGCTCTATCATTTGTTCCAACACCGGTTTTACTTCGCCAACGATAGGCACGTCGACTTTAACGGTTTTGGAGATCGAGGCCGGATCGACATCGATATGGATGATCTTGGCGTAAGGGCAGAACTCGGTCAACTTGCCGGTCACCCGATCGTCGAAGCGCGCACCTACCGCAAGAATCACATCGCTTTCATGCATCGCCATATTGGCTTCGTAAGTACCGTGCATGCCCAACATGCCGACGAATTGCTTGTCTGTCGCCGGATAGCCGCCCAAACCCATCAAGGTATTAGTGATCGGATAGCCGAGCATTTGCGTCAATTCGGTCAGTTCCTTATGGCCTTCGCCCAAAATCACGCCGCCGCCGGAATAAATGATCGGCCGTTGCGCGGTCAGCAGCATTTCCACGGCGCGCTTGATCTGGCCCTTGTGCCCAGTTACCACCGGATTGTAGGAGCGCATGCTGATCTTTTTGGGGTACTTATAAGGTACTTTAATATTCGGATCGGTGATGTCCTTAGGTACATCGACCAGCACTGGGCCGGGGCGGCCGGTGGTGGCGACGTAAAATGCTTTTTTCATGGTTTCGGCCAGATCATTGACGTCCTTGACCAAAAAGTTGTGTTTCACACAGGGGCGGGTGATGCCGACCGTATCGACTTCCTGGAATGCGTCGCTGCCTATCACCGGCGAGGGGACCTGTCCGGAGATGATCACCATCGGAATCGAATCCATGTAGGCTGTAGCAATGCCGGTGACAGCATTGGTCGCGCCTGGGCCGGATGTCACCAACACCACGCCGGGTTTGCCTGTGGCGCGTGCGTAAGCGTCCGCCGCGTGGGCTGCCGCTTGCTCGTGTCTAACCAGGATATGTTTCACTTCGTCTTGATGGAAAATGGCATCATAGATGTGCAAGACAGAGCCACCCGGATAGCCAAATACAAATTCGACACCTTCATCTTTAAGACATTGGACAAGAATATGTCCGCCACTGAGTTCCAATTTTACGTCCTCAAAAACTAATCAATCGGGGAAATGCAGATTTTACAAAAAAGGTTGGATAAGCTACTGTCTTTGGCCGTTTTCGTCAAGGAAAACCAAGGGTTTTGCTTGGGTTTTGATTCGCGCTTGCATCAAGTTGCCGATCGATGGTCGTAAAATTAGTTGCTTGCAGACAGATTGTTGAACAGATTGAACTTGGTATCGTCATGCTCGTTCGTTACTTTGCAGCAATATGGACGCAGTGAGAATACCTCGCTGCTGAAATAATCTCAGCCCCAGGTTTGCTAAAGTTTGAAAGGGTAAGGGTATCGGCAATGCCGTTAAGTTACATTGGAGAATTCCTTCTACCTTCTACCCACAAGGGCATAAAGCAAAATGTTAGGCGGGAGAACCAAATCGCGCTTTTGCCTAATTATTTTCCTCACCCCAATCCTCTCGGCAACTGTTCCCCGCGTTGCCCAACTTTCTGCGTCCTCGCAGTCGTTCAGTGGGAGTGGCGCTTAACATAACGGCATTGAGGGTATGGAGAGCAGTAATAAAAAAAATTCGGTACCCATATTTTTGTAAAATATTGGGAGTCGTCGGATTTGCAGAGGTGTTTGGAGTTCTTGCGTTCTCGAAAGCTTGCTGGTTTAAGGGTTGTATTGTCTCTCGATAGGCTTCATTTCTGTCGGAAGCCAAATACCGAAATCATTTTCGTTTCTTGGTTGCCTTCGTTTGTCGGGTAGTGTTATCTCATATCCAAGCGGTGCAACCAATAAAATAAGTTGTCGCGTAGCGACTGTTTTCCCCACCGCCTGGGCTTTCACTGAAAAAACCGGGAAGAAAGGGGTGTTTCAAAGCCACAAAGGTCAATAATAATATGGCATTGTTCGTCTATAAGTTTGGCGGCACTTCCGTTGGTACGGTCGACCGTATCAAGGCGGTCGCCGAGAAAGTAAAAAAAGCCCGCGACGCGGGCGATCAGATTGTCGTGGTGGTTTCGGCGATGAGCGGCGAAACCAATCGTTTGGTGGCGCTGGCTAAAGACATGCAGCCCCAGCCGACGGATCGGGAGCTGGATGTTTTGCTGTCTACGGGCGAGCAAGTCACCATTGCGCTACTATCAATGGCCTTGCATCAGCTGGGTTGCGAGGCTCGTTCCTATACCGGCGCCCAGGTGCGGATTTTGACCGACAGCGCCCATACCAAGGCCCGGATTCGCGAAATCGACGAAGCGAATATGCGTGCCGATTTGGACGCCGGCCGCGTTGTCGTTGTGGCCGGTTTTCAGGGGGTGGATGAATACGGAAATATCACTACCTTGGGGCGTGGGGGATCGGATACCACCGGTGTGGCTTTGGCCGCGGCGCTGAAGGCCGATGAGTGCCATATATATACCGATGTTGACGGCGTTTATACCACCGATCCGCGCGTGGTACCGAAAGCCCGCCGTCTGGATCGCATCACCTTCGAAGAAATGCTGGAAATGGCCAGTTTGGGTTCGAAAGTATTGCAAATCCGCTCAGTCGAATTCGCCGGCAAATACAATGTCAAGTTACGCGTATTGTCTTCGTTTACGGAAGGCAGCGGCACCCTTATTACCTACGAGGAATCAGAAATGGAAAGAGCATTAATTTCGGGCATAGCTTTCAACCGGGACGAGGCCAAGCTGACCTTGACCGGTGTGCCCGACTTGCCAGGCGTGGCGTCGAAAATATTGGGGCCGATCGCCTCCGAGAATATCGAAGTGGATATGATCGTGCAGAATATTTCCGCCAACGGCACCACCGATTTTACGTTTACGGTGAATCGTAACGATTTTGCCAGAGCAAAAAACGTCCTGGAAGGGTTGCGTATCGATTTGGGCGGCAATACCACGATTATCGGTGACAACAGCATCGTCAAAGTGTCTATCGTAGGTGTCGGCATGCGCTCACATGCCGGCATTGCCAGCACTATGTTTAAAGTGTTGGCCGACGAGGGGATTAACATTCAGATGATTTCCACCTCCGAGATCAAGATTTCGGTTGTGGTTGATGAAAAATATCTGGAATTGGCGGTACGCGCGCTGCACAAAGCATTCGGCCTTGATCAGGAGTAGTGCCCGCACGCTGATTTTTGCTCGTTGCGAGCGCTAGACGGTCAATAATTCCCAGTTTTTTGTGTCGTATACCGATACAAGACTGGGAATTTTTTTGGTGCCCTTTATAAAAAAACTATGTTAATTAACTTAAGAATAAAGAGGCATATCCCTCATTTTTGACGGGTTCTTAAAAGGCGTTTACTTTTATTCAATATAATCAAATGATTATATTTTGGCATTTTTTATGCAATTACCTCTAGTGGATTTTAAATTTTTCTGCGCGAGGTAAGTTTAATGGCTCAAGAATTAATTACTGTAAATCAAGAAATCGTTACTCAGCAAATCAATATCGCAGGTTTAGTTTTGGGCGCGGGATTGGCGGTGGCTTCTATGATCTTATTACCTGCCTTGGCCACGCGTCTCGGCTTAAGCGCCAGTTTGACTGGGGCATTGAGAATTGCGCTGATGAAGGCATCGAGCCGCGCAGCGCATGGCAAACATTGATTTGCTACCGCCCATCAAAATTTTAAGAGTTGAAGCTAGGTTGCGGCTGCGTTTTTGCTGGCAGTCGATCGGCGTATAAAATGTTTATAGCGGCCGGACTGCGCGTTTAGATTGGCTCGATTAGGCGTTATAATTCTTGCTGATATTGCCGATTAGCAAATAAAAGTGGGTTCATGTGACTATCGATGAGAACAATAAAAGTTGCGATCTTTGCGGCTTGGCTGTTGAAGTAAAAGGTTTTTCTTTAAAGACCCGGCAAGGCGACAAACATTTTTGCTGCGAGGGTTGTAAAGGAATTTATCAAATGCTTCACGAAGCACAGGTTTTGCCGGAAGATACCGACGATTCGGCACAGACAAAGTCTTAATAAACACCAAGAGCGCATATGGCACATGTTCATAAGTCAAAAAACAAACCAAACGATTCGTCCATGACTAAGCAGGTGGTGGCTGGTACACTAGCTACTGCAACTGTAAACACTGGAGGAAAATTGATGACTAAATTAGCGAAACACCCTCTGTTGGTGTTCGGTGCAGGCATGGTGGCGGGTTATTTTGTTTACAAATACAGAAAGGAAATTATTTCCAGTGCCACAAAAACTATCGATGCCGGCAAGGATTTTGTGTTGCATCAAAAGGAAAATCTCGAAGACATCGTTGCCGAAGCGAAAGAAGGCAATTAGTCCCGTTTGGTACTTGGGCATTTGGTTGTAACTTGAAACGGGTGGTCGCTGCGCAGCAGGACCGCCCGTTTTACTTTTCTCTGTAGACTATGGCAATCCAAAAAGAATTTGTACTACGTTACCGGCATGACGGTCATGTGCGTTTTCAAGTGCCCGCTCAAGCATGTCAACCGGCCATAGCCGCGTTGATAAGCGACAAAGTGAGTGTGTTAAGCGGCGTCCAATCCGTGCATCTTTATCGCGGGCAGCGCAAATTATCAATCCGCTACGACGAAACCATCTGCGGCTTTACTAGTTTGGCGACGCAGCTGTTTCGAATATTGGCCGAATTGGAACGGCACGGTCATTTTGAAAGCAAGCCGTTAGCCGAGCAGGCGAAAAAGTCGGTTCTAGGCATCAAAAAACGTTGGAAAAGCACCCGCATTGGCGGTTGGTTTAATCAAAAATACCAAGCCGGCAAAGAAACGGTACAGGCGGCGAAAATTATCGGCAAGATCAGTACCAAAGGCCCGAAAGCCCTGTTTAAAGACCCTGAAAAAGCCACGATAGATTTTTTGAATGATGTGCTCGTTTTGTATCTGATCAAAACCCATTGGACCCGTATCACGCAAGAGTGGTTGGTCAAACCGATAGTGCATCGTTACGAATGGATGGCGGTGTTTTATATGTTTTTCTTGTTAGTTCGTTCGCGCCGGCCTAAGTAGGTATTGCCAACGCCAATCCTATGGTTTTCATAGGATTGGCTCTCTTGTCCATCAAATCCTCAGTCGCCCATGGAAACCGATACTCGAAACTACGTGCATTTTTCCGTTCGACACCAGCTAAAAAATCGGATTCGGATTATCACCCCCGTGTTGCTTAACGACCCTGAACGCGGCTACATCCTGGAAATCCTGCTAAAAAAACGCCCGGAAATTAAAAGGGTGCGCTCGGTGTTTGCCATTGGCTCGGTAGTGATCGAATTCGATTCCGGCCGTTTGCCGGCGAAGAACCTGCTGATTATGCTGGACGCGGTATTGGGAAATATCGCATTGAAGCAGGCCGACTTAAAAAAAGACCGGAAAAAAACCTTCGACGGGCCGCTGCAAGAAGTCGATTTGGCCGTGCAAGGCATGAGTTGTGCATCCTGCGCCTTATTAATCGAAATGGTGTTGAACCGCGACGAGCGGGTCAAGAAAGCCGGCGTTAATTTTGCGACTGAAACGGTTACGGTGCAGGGGCAGCTTAGCAAGGCGGAGGTGATCGATAAAATCGAAAAACTGGGGTATAGCGCCATGCCCATCGATACGCTGTCGCAGCGGAAGAAGCTCATCGAAAAGGAGTTGCAACGAATTGACGTAGCCCGGCGTCGATTTGTATGGGCAGGGCTGCTAACCGCACCCGTGGTGACAATAGCCATGACGATGGGCGGACGCACCTGGATGCGTTGGTTGCAGTTTGCGCTGACTACGCAGGTCGTTTTTGGCACCGGTAGCCAATTTTTCAGCAAGGCGTATCGGCTGGCTAAACAACGCGCGGCCAATATGGATAGCTTGATCGCGCTGGGCGTGGGCTCTGCTTACGGTTACAGCATTCCATCCTTGTTCAGGCGGCGCGGCCATGTGTATTTCGAAGCGGCGGCGGCCATCATCACTTTTGTACTGCTGGGGCGTTATCTGGAAGAGCGGGCCAGAGGCAAGGCCGGCGAAGCGATCCGCAAACTGGTCGATCTGCAGCCGCAAACAGCGACCTTGCTGGTTAACGGCGTTGAGCGGGTCGTCGATATCGACGACATCAAAATCGGCGATGTGATGCTGGTCAGGCCAGGCGAAAAAATTCCGACCGACGGTGAGGTGATTGTCGGCCTTTCCACGGTTGATGAGGCGATGATCACCGGGGAGAGTATGCCGGTGGTGAAGAACATCGGCCATCAAGTGATCGGCGGTTGTGTCAACGGCAACGGCGTGTTGCATATTAAGGCTACGGCAATCGGCATGGATACCGTGCTGGCGGGCATCGTGCATATGGTCGATCAAGCCCAGGCAGCCAAGCTGCCGATTCAAAAACAGGTCGATAAAATTTCGGCGGTATTCGTGCCGGCGGTGATGGTAATTTCCGCCGCAACGCTGACAGGCTGGCTGCTGGCCGGTGCGCCGTTTGCGTTTGCCTTTGGTAATGCTATCACGGTGCTATTGATCGCTTGCCCTTGCGCGTTGGGACTAGCAACACCGGCGGCAATTATGGTCGGTACCGGTCAGGCGGCTAAGCAGGGCGTCTACATTCGCAACGGCGAAAGCCTGGAAATTGCCAGTAAACTGAATGCTATCGTCTTCGATAAGACCGGCACCATCACCGAGGGTAAGCCCAGGGTGAGCAAGGTCTACAAAATATCCCGTCTGGCCGAGAATAAACTAGTGATGTTGGCGGCATCCGCCGAGAATAATTCCGAACATTTTCTCGGCAAAGCCGTGGTGGCATTCGCCCGCGACGCGGGTGTCGAGTTACAGGAATGTGCCTATTTTTATAGCGAAACCGGCCACGGTATTCGCGCCGAGGTGGACGGATACGAATTGCTGCTGGGAAATCGGGCTTGGCTGGAGAATCAGCAAGTCGAGGTGGTCCGGCTGGCCGAACAGGCCGACAATTTCGCGTCGCAAGGGCAAACGCCGGTGTACATGGCAATCAACGGCAAGGAGGCTGCTGTATTTGCTATTGCCGATAGCCCGCGTCCGGAGGCGGCGGCGGCAATCGAGCGCCTGCATCAATTAGGCATCAAGACCATGATGGTGACCGGCGATACCGAAAAAACCGCGTATTACATCGCCGACAAGGTAGGCATAGCCGATGTAGTCGCTAACGCCAAACCCGAGCAAAAGCTACAAATTATTCGGCAACTTCAGGATGAGGGGCATAATGTCGGCATGATAGGCGACGGCATTAACGACGCGCCGGCGCTGGCGGCTGCCAATGTTGGCTTTGCGGTCGGCAGCGGCACCGATATCGCCATCGAATCCTCCGACCTGACCTTGGTGCAGGGCGATATCGGTAAGGTCACCGATACGATCGAACTCAGCGCATTTACCATTCGCGTCATTAAACAAAATCTATTTTGGGCGTTCGGCTACAACACGGTTGCTATCCCGGTAGCGGCGTTAGGCAAACTCAATCCGATGATTGCTTCCGCGGCAATGGCCCTGAGTTCGGTGTCCGTCATCGTCAATTCACTCCGATTGAATAAATAAATGGAACACAATATGGAAGGTATGGATCATGCCATGCATGGCATGACCGAAATGGCTGCAGCCACGGGATTTGATTATTCCCTGGCTTTTGTGGCCGGATTGTTGGGCAGCGGGCACTGCCTGGGAATGTGTGGGGCGCTGGTATCCGGTTATTTCATGCGGGTCGGGAAAAGCCGAAGCTATCTACCGTATATTGCCTACCAGGCCGCTCGAATTTCCGTGTACACCCTGATCGGCGTATTAGCCGCTTCATTGGGTGTGGTGCTGGTATCTAGCGGCTTGTTCGGCAAGATCCAGAGCATCCTGCAAATGTTCATGGGCGCGGTCGTGATTGTATTGGCGCTGGGCGTATTGGGCTGGATACCGTGGCAAGGCTCGATACGCTTGATTCCAATGCAACTGTTACGTAAAGGTTACGCAACGGCTAACCAGAGAGGGCCGTTGTTGGGCTCAGTGATTGCCGGCTTGTTGAACGGTTTGATGCCGTGCATGCTGACTTTTGCGATGGCGGTAAAAGCCACTACCGCGAGTACCCTGCTTGAGGGAGGGGCCTTGATGTTGGCCTTTGGCGCGGGTACATTGCCGATGATGCTGTTTATCAGCGTCGCCTTCGGCAAAATGAGTGTGAAGTTGCGCGGCTTGATGCTGAAAGCTGCCGCGTTCATCATGTTATTGATGGGTGCCAACACTATCAACAATGGTTTGAGTTTTTACCACGATCAAAACTTCAATCACAGCCATTTCCTGGTGTTCGTGCAGGATAAGCTTGATGATTTAATTATTTTTCTGCATGAAGCGCTCAATTATATCGGCAGTATGCTGAGCAGTATTCATGGCGTGTGACACGGCCGCGTTTAACTAATTGAAACTTAGTGCTGGAAAAGTTCGAAATATTGGGTATAATGCCCGAATAATTTGCTGGTGTAGCTCAGTTGGTAGAGCAGCTGATTTGTAATCAGCCGGTCGCGGGTTCGAGTCCCATCGCCAGCTCCATATTTATCAAAGGCTTAGGTGTTTTTCACCTAGGCCTTTTTTATTTTGAGTCACCATAGAGTCACCACACGAAATAGAAAAGGGTGGTAACAGATAGGCCGCTTTTTTCACAATTCTACTCCGCCGCATCTAAATTGCGATGGCTCTGGAGCCGTATCTTCGGCTATCCCTAAGCAACTTTAGGTTTCCTGATGATCAATTTAGGCCGAAGGGGAGGAGGGCGCCAGCGGCTGGTATCTCCGATGTTTTCAAGTACCCTGGCATCAACGCCAACAGGCATTAATCAAATCGAGACCTACCAGAACAGTCGGCTTCGTGATGAAAAATCACCGACTGGCTTTATCCAATCGCTATCAAAGAATACTCCACCATCTTCGTTTTTGAGTGAAGAATCAGCGAAGGGATAGCCTGATTTATCTATCGCGATGATCGGCATTCGCTTGAAATGTTATTTATAGATTCTTGTGATCACCATTCCGTCAATATATAATTCATATATGTTTCGTATATTGGGTGTGATTGTGGGTATCGTTAAAATCAGTGATGAACTACATGAAGAGATTCGGAAAGCCAGTGGCACTATGGTTCGTTCGATCAATTCCCAGGCTGAGTTTTGGATAAAAATCGGCATGCTCGCCGAAACTCATCCCAACATGACTTACACAGAGATTTTGCGAGAACAATTACGTCTCGCTGCGGTTGAGTTAAGTGAGGTTAGCGATGGCTAGTATCATCCTAAAAAATGAGAATGAACTTGATTTGATGCGTGAATCAGGGCGTTTACTCGCATCGGTATTCACTTATCTCGATCAACACATCAAAGTCGGCATTTCAACCATGGGTATAAATGATCTGGTCGAAGATTTTATTACCAACACGTTAAATGCAAGACCGGCGAGTAAAGGCCAATATGATTTCCCATTTGTTCTAAACACATCAATCAATGATGTTGTTTGTCACGGCATACCTTCCACCACCCAATTTCTTAAGTCCGGCGACATCATCAATGTCGATATAACGCTTGAAAAAAATGGTTATATCGCCGACTCAAGTAAAATGTTCATAGTCGGCGATGCTTCACCCTTTGCCCAAAGGCTGGTTGATAAAACATACGAGGCTATGTGGCAGGGTATTCGCGCAGTAAAACCCGGTGCAACACTCGGTGATGTTGGTTACGCGATTAAAAAATTTGCATCTTCACAAGGCTATTCGGTCGTACGCGAATACTGTGGCCACGGTATTGGCCAAGAAATGCATGAGGAGCCTAAAGTTTTACATTACGGAAAACCGAATAGCGGAATTGTTCTGCAAGAAGGTATGACTTTTACCATTGAGCCAATGATCAACCAAGGCGAAGCTAAAGTAAAAACGAAGCGTGATGGTTGGACAGTTGTTACTCGTGACAAAAAACTCTCTGCACAATGGGAACACACTATTGCGGTTACAGCAGATGGCTACGAAGTGCTGACTCTGCGAGACGAAGAGCGCGTTTAACAAAAATTTAAGTTGATCTACACTTGCGCCACTTAAACAATAGTTAAATGGGCACGTGAAATTCCAGCCAATATCGATCACAAAGTTGTAAATTTCACTTTTTAGGGCGACACCGGAAACCGCCACGCTAACACCATTTCCCGCTCGATATACTTACCTTGCGTTCAATGGCGATTGATCGTAGCCGGCGGTGGGCGTTATTCAGTCATTGCTCACCGGCCGGCATTTCTAGCGTTTGGCTCATGTAAGGCATGGATGCATGAAACCGGCGGTCTTTGGGTGAGGCCGTCGGTTTTTTTATGGCTAACAGATTAAGAATTTCGTTTAGATCGCTCAGGTTTTGGTCTATACTCAAACTGTCGGCAACCCCAGCTTTGGCTGCTGGGATCGATGTCGACGCAGAAGCCGCATTGGCTGAATCCAAAGGGGTGCGGATTATGTTCGCACCCTTTCATCTCCGTAACGCGCCAAAATATCGGCATGGTAGTGGTCGAGTAACACTTCAGACCAATAGCCCCGATTATCTAATACAACCGTAACTCCTTGAATTTTCTCATTATGGAAATTTCCATAATCTTTTGAATCCATGGATAAAAGATTTTTGCCTTATCAGAAGAACCTAGATTGAAGCTAGGGCACCCATCACAAACAATGCCGTGTATTTCGGTAGGTTCCTGGAATTCAAGGATCATGATAGAAACAAGGGAGCGGATTTCAAATCTTACCCTTTCAATGTCGCAAGGGGTGGCGAAACACCACCCCTTTGCAAGATTAAGCGGTCCACCGGCTGTATCAATGGTTCGTGTTTCAAACGCGACCCTTCCGAACTCTTCAAAGTCTTTCACGTATTGGTCGATCAGCGCAATGACGTTTTTATGCTGGTTTCCAAGCCGTTTAACCGCTCAGCCTAGTAAATACGCGGAGCGAGCGGTATTTTGTGAGCTTGCAAATCGGAACTCCGGATTCCGATTTGGTCGGCTCCTGAGGAGGCGCAAAGCCTGAACCCATCACTGCAACGGCTTTTGTTCCTTGGCCTTGGCCAACTGTGCCAGGAAATAGGCGTCGTAATTCCAGCCTGGTCGAGGCGGTGGCAGTGTGCGGGGTTTTGGCATGGTCATCATTGCGATATTTCGAGTTTCAAAGCCAATAGTTTATGCCTAGTATTGGGTGTTACTGCCGCAATGTTCCTGACGCGATTAAATCACCGATTTCAGGTTCGAATCCGATTGATGAATGTGTACACAACCAGACGATAACCGACAAATGGGGTTTGAATGCCCCTGTTCGGCCAATTGGGGTCATTGGAGCTTAAGGGTTAATAGTTTCGAATGTCGGCTTTGCGCGAATACCCCAATTTGACTCTGCAATTGAAAAGCGGACATTGGAAATATACAGTCATTAGGCATTGCTTCAAAACAGCGATGTATGTTCTAGTCCATAATGCTTTTATGAGTAATCACCTAGAGGACCGCACTGCCAAGATGTACAATTAGCCGACCATATAAGTATTTTGCGGGCCTGGATTAATAAGCAGACCCGCTGAAATAACTTTAAAGTTGTCGGAAAACCGATATTCAGTATCATTTGGCGTAATTAGTGACCAAATCTAAACACACTGGTTAGCCGATTCAGTCAGAGTCGACCGAAAGAACTATTAATTCGCCAATTACCCGATCAAGTTCTGAAACTTGAATTTTTTGGCCGACTAAAATTTTGTCTTTTATATATTGCCAACTTGGAAAGAAAACTTTCGTCCTCAACACTTCCGGCGGATAATGAAGATTGTCATCCTCATAAGCATGACGACCGCTACAAAGATACTCAACCCCTTCGATTCGATGATGAGGCGAGTGAACATTGCTTTTCACGCCCTTCGTCTTAGGCTCTGGGACATTGTCTAGAAGCCGAAATTCTGCAGTAATGTGATGGTTCATAATATGGTTGCATGGATGTTACTTACAGCATTTCTTAGAGGATTTAGCGCTCTCGGCACCATATTCTGCCCTGTTTAAGAAAGGGCTGTTTCTGGGCTACAGGCCCAGATAAAATCAATAACCTTCATCATCAAAATTGATATTTTTCTTTTGCCTCATTCTCATCAAGACATTTAAGCGTAGGCGGACCGCCGCCATGCATTTCACTTTTAGGATACGTTCTTTCCCAATACCTATTGTCATTGGGATCTTGGAACAAAATTTCCCAATCGCCAAATTCTTTACTTACCGCCACTTTTATCAATTGATTTTCGATGAGCCAATCGATACGCTCACAAATAGAATCTTTCTTTATTTTGCCATTCGAAATAATCCATTGCCCTATCAGTTCGAACTCACCTGCTTTAATTTTCATCATTAACCCTTACGGTACTATTCTAATTGTTGCGCCAGGCGGTATTGGCCCATTAGGTATAACAAACTCACTAGCACCACCAGCGGTTTGGCCGCCACCAACAAACCCAGGGTTACTCCTAAAAACAGGAGAGGCCAGTCCTTCGCTTGGGGTCGGAAACTCAATGATTTTGAAGCCAGTAGAACTTTCTGGAATGGTCAATTTCGCGGCGATCTGTTCTGCATTCAAACCTTCGAGCTCCGCTGCATTAGTTACAAACACATCGGTAGCGCCTGGAGCCCCAAGGCTAGCTGTATCAATTCCATTCGGCATATAGATACTGATAATTTGCCGGCGCATAAAAAAGCGGTCATTCATTAACGGCTGCTTTTGGTTATGGCGGATGGCCGTTTAGGGTCGGTTTTACCCGATCACCCCTAACGGATCAAGTTCGGTCAATTGCTACCTATCGACCCACTAATAACCGATATAGATTGCCAAACCGCCATGTAGCGCCCCAAATAAGCCGCGCCTGGAAGCCGAGCAGGTTTTCAGCTCAGATCGGCTGCTTCGTAAAGTGGTCGGATTTCGATTTCGCTCGGCCCCGGCATGGGATTTGGGCAGCGCTGTACCCAGGCAACCGCCTCGTCCATGTCCTTGACTTCCCAAAGCCAGAAGCCGGCGACTAGTTCCCGTGTCTCGGCAAAAGGTCCGTCGATGACCGTGCGACCGGTACCATCGAACGCGATACGCTTTCCGTACATCGAAGGCTTGAGGCCGTCGGCAGCGAGCAAGATGCCGGCATTGCGCAGTTCGTCATTGAATTTACCCATCGCCTCAAGCATCTCGGACGCCCAGTCCGTTGGGAGAAAGCCCTTTTCGCTGTCTTCAGTCGCCTTCACGAGCACCATTACACGCACTGTCCGTCTCCTTGTGAGATCCTGTCTCGTCTTGCTGTCATTGAATCAGATGGTGTGGTTGACCACAAGGGGATCGAGCCCACCAGCTAGCCACAAAAAAAGCCGATACCCCCACAATTGAGGATTATCGGCCGTTTAGTACGTATCATCTGCTCACTGCCTTGTGATCTAAGTCTAGGCGTAGATATAAATCAGTCGGGAGTTTCTGCGCGGAAATAAAACGCTGGTCACAAAAAAGCCGGGGGGGGGCCCGGCTCTTGTTTCTGGGGCACTTGGCTTAGACGTCCGTCATAAAGATGCCTTTAAAACTGCTTTCGAAGGCGTGGAGAGGGTGTTTGACGGACTCATTTCGCACCGCCTTTGCCCGGCTGGCTCGCCCCAACAGTGGCAGTAACGTTGACTGCCGCTGCGGCCCGGTATTTCTTCAACTCGGCGTCGATTCCTGCGGCTTGTTCGGTGACGGTCTCGGCAAAACGAAACAATTTGTCGAACAACTCAGATTGGCCAGCGTGTGGCTGTTCTCGCGCGGTCTGCTTCTCCGCACTGCCAGCCAGAACGGTGGCGACTTTCAGATCATCGCCCAAATTGAAGGCTTCAACGATGCGCAAAACTTCATAAATTTCTTGCTGAACCGAGTACAGAGCCTGCTGAACATCTTTTCTGGGGATACTGCCTATAAATCCCTCAAAGATCAGAGACAATATCCCATTGGCACGTTGAGCGGCGTCAAAGGCATTTTGTAGGTTATTGAAGTTAGGGGTGCTCATGGCGCCAACCTTTTACGTCCGCGCTTTTTACCTTCAACCGATTGCTCTGGCTTTTTGTACTGCTCCATCAACCACTGCTCGATGACCACTCTCGGCCAAACAATTTTTCCAATTTTCTCGCAGGGTTCGGGCATAAGGCCATCGCTGATCATTCTTTCCAGAGTCCGGACGCTGATATTTAGCTCTTCGGCCAGTGTCGGTTTATCAAGCGTAAGTTTATTGTTATTCATGCTACATCTCCCATTTTGTGCTTCGTTAGACTGTCTTGGGGCTCGTCACATAATGTGACGTTCATCGCCTCTTTGATTTCTCTAATCTCACGCTCAACGGCCCACAACGAATAAGTAATAGCGTCACCATACACGGGAGCGGAGCAGGCATCTATTAACAGCGAAATCACGGCGTGGGCGCGCTGTGCGGACTCAAAAATACTGTCAACGCTAGGGGTTGCTATATTTGTACTCATGCAGCACCGCCATTGATTTCGCTGTCGGTGACGGTCGCTTGTTCGTCGCCCCAAATCGATTGCTCTAATTTACCGAGCGCATCATCAACCGCGCCTTGAACAGCAAACAGGGAGTTAACGACGTTCTCGTTGGTAATGCTTTCAACAAAGCCATCGAGGATAAGCGAAAGGATAGCCTGGGCCCGCTGAGCTGCGTTGAAGGCGTTTTGTAGATTGTTGATGTTCGGGGCGGTTTGGGTGGTCATGGCGGTATTCCTATTCAGAGGCATTGAAACGCCGCCCTTTGGTCTCAATCTCCGGGCGACGTGGCTAAGTGGGTTGAGACTACCGCGAATAGGTGCGGCCAGCCTTTCGGCTGCCCAAATAACCACGCCATAATGATAAGCACAGCATAGCCACGCAAAAATGACGGGCATAAAAAAGCCACTGTCAAAAGTGGCGATTTTCTCGCCTATTCAAAACGGGGTCTCAATCCCGGCACCGAATGTGTCGGCGCAGTTAAAGCTTAGGCTGGGTGTTGTGATGGTGTCAAGGAAATTTTTTTGACCGAACAAAGGAATGAGGGTATTGCCTAGATAGAAAAGGTGGGCGATGATATGGGGTATTGCTAATCATCAGCATGGGAGCTACTAATATGAGCGGTGAAGATGCGCTTAAGGTTTTGTTTCTTTCTTTGGCTGTAGCGGTAGTGTTAATAGGCTTTTCTGTATTGGTACTGGCTTTTAAGATTGGTACTGGGTTGATTTCGGACGCAGTGATTGTCATTTTTCAATTCCTGATGTCGATTGCTGGCGTGGTAATGACTGGGTTGGCGGCAGGAAAAGCGTATGAGAGTATTTTGAAGCGAGTGAAAATATTGGAATACCAATATGGTGAACTCTTCACACAAATTAACAAACGAGCTCCGACATTTGCAGCATCAGCTACTCTGATTGCGTCCCTTGTAATGCTCATCGCCGACAAGGCGTTCAAAGGCGAGTTGATTCCTACAGTTTGTGTTGGCGTCGTTTTGGCATTGCTATTTTGGATAGCGAATGAGCTGATGCTGGCAGGGACAACCACAAAATACTATCTCGGGGTTGGGACTTGGTTGATTTGCTTATTGATCCTTCCTGCCGCGATGGTCGTTCATCATGCAGGAGGTTTCGGCGCTACGATTGATGATATTGCAAAACTAGGCGTCACAACCATTGTTCTGCTCGGCATGGCTTTTATTGTTGCATGTTTAGCCCCCATTGCTTTAAAGAACTGAAATTAAACCCTCTGCAAACGTATGCCAAAACGCCGCTACCGCCGAAACCGCTCAATGGCCGGAGGCCTGTTGTCCGATACTGCTTACATGGCCAACCGCTTTTCGTGGCAAGGCGCCGTGATTCTTGGGGTAGTGCAATTTGTTGTGTTTTATTGGATTTTGCCGACGTGGATTAATCACCAACTCGAGTCGCTGCAAAGCAATATGTATCGGCCAGTGCTAGAAACGATATTCGCCAAGCGTGTTCATTGGCTCCAATGGCTCGCGATGGCCTTGGCGCTGATCTGCGGATTCTTTGCTATTCGGAATTACTTTGCCGTCGGCCAACTTGACCGGTATGGCGAAAGACAAGTCGGTTTTGTCAGCCGACTGCTGGCCAGGTGGTTCGACTAGACACCACCGGTTATCCCCAGCATCTGTGGAAAACCCTGTGACAAAACCGTGACAACCCTTTGCAAGTAGCCGCAAGGCAACAAGGAAGGTTAAATTGACTGAAATTTGGTCGGCACTCAGCAGCGAGATATTGCGAACACCGCGCACGGTTGACGAGGCCGTTGGCCGGCTTTTGCTCATTATGAACGACACCGAGCGCCGGGCAGTCGCCTGCGCGGATGAAGACGAACTGGTCGAGTTCCACTTTTGCCTTGGCGTAGCGATCCGGAATGCGTTTGGATTGCACAACCCCGGCAGCGAATTGGCGGCGGCCTGCGGTACCGGCATTCATCCGGACGATGCAAGTGGCGTCATTATCCGGGCACTTTGGGAGCGGCTGCAGGATGGCGAAGGGAAATAGCCAGGCTACCACCCCTAAGTTGGCTCGTTTGCGGGCGGAGGCCGAATGGATGCGGGAGCACCCCGGAATCTACCCAATGGAGCATTGGCTAAGGCTGCCACTCGCATTGGGCAAGGCCGGGCAATTTAACGAAGCGATCATTGAATTTCACCGGCTTTTGGATGAAGTTGATTGGCGTTTAAATATCGAAGTCCCTAGACAGAGGCCTGGCGGCGATCCTCCGCGCTCGGCGTTTCTGGAAAAATTCGGGCACCTCAGTCGGTTTCAGATTTACGAACAAATGAGCTTGGCCTGTAAACGCCAGAATCTGGTCATTCAAGCGAAGCAATATGCCTTGTTGGCCGATCAGCACTATCAGGAGTATTTGGATATGTCGGTGGAGTCTTATCACTTTAGATCGACACACGAGCACCCTGCCACCACGGATATTTAGCTTTCAGGTTAATGACGCAAAACAGAGGTTAAAGCCCCGTAGCCCGCCGAGTTCCTGAATACACCCACTGGGGGAAAGTAAAAAATCGACAAAGCCGGCGCAGGTTTACCAAGATCGGAGATGGGACCACCTTTACTGAATCAAGCGACCCTAGCGGCGTGGTACTGAAAAAACTGGCGCGCCGCTACACGCGCCAGGATGGCGACATTTACCGTTTCGACCGCCTTTTAGCAAATGCCTAAGTAATTAAGCCGATCACCGAGCTATACCACTTATTTTGCTTGATCGGTGTTCCGTTACCATGCTTTTTGCCGGTGTCGAGCACTTCGGCATACTTGGCGCCCGCTGCGGTTACATCCCAGATCTTTTTGTTCTTTGCACCTTGTAAGCACTGTTGTAACCCAGCGGCCTCAATCAGTTTGTTGACCTTTTGGGCTGACAAGCTGAGCTGTATGCCAATGTCGGCAGGGGTGAGCAGAGCCTCTTTGGTCTCGGCAATTAGCGCGGTCGCGCCAAGATTACTCAACACATCCACACCGGTTGTCTTCACGGTTGCCCTGTTTGCAGACAGCACAGCCTGGTTGCCGTCGAAGATAAGCTTTGCAACGCTCAGATTGGACGTGAACACCTCGTTTGCCTGGATGTAGTCTTGCGGCAATAATGCCGAATTCTTTGCAGAGTAACTACCAGTCTTGCGGATTGACGGAAGTATCTCTTCGAAAACCAGCCGCTCGAAATTCTCTGCTTCCGGTAGTGTGCTGCTAACAATAAGCCGAAGAACATCAGACTCGGACAAAATGCGAGCATCCTGCTTTCTTCCGAGAGTATCGACGATGGGGTGCAGCTTTTGCACCCCACGACAGTGAGACTTCATCGCCGTGGTCGGATCCTTATAACCAAGACTCTCGCAAATATCTTTCCCCACAAACCAGGGATCGCCGTTTTCGTCAATCACAACACGAATTGACGCACTTTCAAACTCAAACGGGATTAGCCGGCTCATTCTACACCACCCTCGGCATTAGCCGCGTCATGTTCAGCCACTTTCTGATCGATCCATGCATCTATCTCGCTCTCAAGCCAGCCAGTAGCCCTGGCGTCATCGCCGCCAATCAGTATTGGCCTTGGAAAGGCTCCTGACCTGAGCATTTTTTTAAGCAGAGTTTCTTTTATTGCAAGTTTGGCCAGAACATCTGGCTTTCTGAGTATCTTGTGAGACATGACGACTCCGATAAATTGAATGGTGTCGTTATGTTATTGCCCAAAAAGCCGGCGTCATGAAGTGTAGATTGGGTCACATAAATACATATTAACGCCCAATATCGTTCTCAAGATTGACTCTTAGCCTATACTCCTGTTGGCAAAATTAGCGAAGGACAGGGATATTTTTGTGCCTTAAAACGGCTCAGATAGCAAAAAATGCTCTGAATTTGGTTGATACCAGTGAGAAAAACTATTGTTAGCAAGCGCAAATCGTGAATCCTTAACATTAGGATTTTAGAAAATTTTTTGGCTAAATTATGAAAAGTAAACAAAACAAAATATTGCCCGCAACTCATGCTGCTCGGTGGGTTCATAACCTAAATCACTCTATTCTGGTGATTACAGTTTTAATTATGGCAATAATGTTACCAACCCCTGGATTGGCAACCTATTCCGCAACCGTAATTAGCTGGTACGACTATGGCTATGCCCCTGGCAAACTTTCAATGCCTCCATCTGGGAATGGACGAATAACTGACTGGCACATCACATGGCCTGGCCACTCAGACATGTATTTGACTCCTGCTTCGTGCACTTATTATGGGCAAGGACTTACGATTAATTGCCCAAGCACTGGATGTGGAGGTGGCTTTACATGTAGAGCCGATCTTTCGTGCCCTGATGGTTCTGCACCGAATTATGCTAACGGAACGTGCGCTGGCGACAATTACCAAAAGAGTGCTGGCGAAAATGGTGGCTGCGCTAGTAGAGTCGGAAATCCATGTGACGCCGCAACAGGAAATAAATATCAAAAAGATACAGACTTTTCTAATGAAAATATTGGTTTATCTTTCAGCCGCCACTATAACAGTATTCAACAATTACGGAACACTAGCAACTTAGGCTACGGCTGGAGCCACCAACTAGCCCCCAGTCTGGAAATCCTAACCGGCAAAATATTTGTTCATCAGGCCGATGGCCGCGCCGAATGGTTTACCTTGAGTAACGGCCTCTGGCAAGGCGATGCCGATAGCCGGTTAAGACTGGTCCAGGACGCCAGCGGCTACACATTGACCGACCAACAAGGCAATAGCGAACGCTACAATACCGCCGGACTCATTGTGTCCCGTACCGAACTTAATGGCCGCACCACCTCATACAACTATGACAGCAATCAACGCCTGACCGGCGTTACCGGCCCCTTCGGCCACAGTCTGCAACTGACTTACGATAGTGCCAACCGTATCGAGAGCGTCACCTATCCGGACGGTTTGAGCAGCCATTACAAGTATGATGTTCAGGGCAACCTCAAACAAGTCACGTCTCCCGACTTGAGCGTTAGGCAATATCACTATGAAAACAGCAATTACCCACATGCCTTGACCGGCATCACCGATGAAAATGGTCAGCGTTTTGCGACTTACGGCTATGCCGCCGACGGCAAGGCCAACCTGACGGAACACGCCCAAACCACTAACATCGTCGGCCAACAGCATTACAGCCTCAGCTACGATAGCGCCACCCAAACCACGGTCACCGATGCCGTCGGTACGTCGGAGGTGTTGACCTTCACCACCAATCTTAACGTTAAACTCTTGCAAAGCCGGGTGCTGCCGACGGACAACAAAGGCATCGGCCGCAGCTATGACGCCAACAACAACCTGCTTAGCGAGACCGATGCCGAAGGCCGGCAAACCCAGTACGGTTACAACAGCCACAATCAGCGTACCAGCATGACCGAAGCCTTCGGCACCACCCTGGCCCGCGTCACTCAATACGAATATCTGACAACCGATGTGGATCTGCCGATCCGGATTGTCGCACCTAGCGTCTTCGCCGGCCACGACCGGGAAACCCTGATCCAATATAACCCGGACTACAGTATCCAAAGCGTAACCATCAACGGATTCCGTCCCGATGGTACCCCCGTCAGCCGTAGCGTGGGCTACCAATACTACGGCTTGGGTCAAGTCAAGCAAATCGACGGCCCCCGTACCGATGTCAACGACATTACGAACTTTAGCTACTACAGTTGTACCAGCGGCGGCGCCTGCGGCCAACTGGCCAGCAGCACCGATGCGTTCGGCCGGATCACGAATTACAACCAATATGACGCCAATGGCCGGCTCACCCAAATGACCGATCCGTTGGGACTGGTCACTACTTATCAGTACAACGCGCGCGGCCAAGTCAACGCCATCATCCAAACTCCGCCGGTCGGCCAAGGCAGCCCCCGCACCACCAGTTACCAGTACGATGCGGCAGGGCAACTGATTAGCCTGATCACGCCGGCCAACATCACCGTCAACTACGGCTACGATGCCGCCCACGATCTGCGCAGCATTAGCGATAGTCTGGGCAACCACATCGATTACCGGTATGACGCCAAAGGCAACCGCATCCAGGCCAATACGCTGGCCGCCGACAATAACCTCGTGCGTACCTTGCAATACGATTACGACCTGCGTAACCACCTGAAGCAAATCAATGCCGCCGGTTCGGTGACCGAAATTCAAACCGACGCCACCGGCAAAACCATTCACGTTATCGACCCCAACGCCAACCCGGCGACCGAGCAACACTATGATGCCCTCGGCCGCCTGCAACAACGTATCGATACGCTCAGCCATGCCGCCAACTATCACTACGACCGTCAGGACAGACTGATTGAATTGCAAGCCCCCAATCAGGCTACCACCCAATATGCGTACGACGACCTCGGTAACCGTCTCAGCGAAACCAGTCCTGATCGCGGCGCCCTGAGTTACGGCTACGATGCGGCCGGCAACCGGACCAGTGCCACCGACGCGCGCGGCATCAGCGTTAGCTACACTTACGATGCCTTGAATAGAAGGCTCGGCGAAAACTATCCCGATACCGCCGAAGACATTACGTACAGCTACGACAACTGCGCCGGCAGCAGTAACGCCGTCGGCAGGCTGTGCAAAATCGTCGACGAAAGCGGCTCTACCCAATACGGCTACGACCTGTTCGGCAATCTGTTCGCCCAACAATCGATTGTTGCCGGCAGCACCTTCAACCTGGGTTACCGCTACGACGCCGACAATCGCCTGAAAACCGTTATCTACCCCGACGGCCGGCAGATTGGCTACAACTACGACGCCGCCGGCCGCATCAGTCAGATCGGCAGTGCCCTGGGCGGCCAAACCGCCACCATTGCCAGCAACATCGATTACCGGGCGGACGGCCTGCCTGGCGTACTGAGTTACGGTAACGGCATCCAAGAGACCCGTGACTACGATCTGCAAGGCCAGCTTACCTGCCAACAGATCGGCACAGCGGCCGCTGGCTGCCGGCAATACGACGCCAATGGCAACCTGCTGGGCGACCTGACCGGTAACCCGGCCTACAGCTACGACGCCTTGGACCGGCTGGAGCAACAGGATAGCCTGGGGCAAAGCCAACACTACAACTACGACGATAACGGCAATCGCCTAAGCCGTACCGCTCAAGCAATCACGGAAACCTATGTCTATGCCGGTAACACCAATCGCCTGACCAGCAAAGCCGGCAGCGCCATCGGCAGCGATGCCGCCGGCAATGTCACCAGCGACGGTAACTACAGCTATCAATACAACCGCCGCGGCCAACTCTACCGCGTCTATCAAAACGGCCAGTTGATCGCCGCTTACACCGTCAACGCCCAAGGGCAACGCACCTTAAAATCCCTGACTACCGGCAAAACCGTCTACCAATACGGCCCCGATGGCCAATTGCTGGCGGAAATCACAAAAGACGCCCAAGGCAACTGGACCTCGCTGGACTACGTCTGGCAAAACCAACGGCCCATTGCCCGCTTCAAAACCCGTGTCCCGACCAGCGGCACAGCCAGCACCCTGGAAAGCCTGATCTTGCACACCGACCACCTCGGTAGTCCGATACGGGCCAGCGACGCCCAGGGCAGGACCGTCTGGACCTGGAGCAGCGAAGCCTTCGGCGGCAGCACCCCGAATCAAGACCCGGACGGCGACGGCACCCAAACCCAAATCAATCTGCGTTTCCCCGGCCAGTATTTCGACGCCGAAAGCGGATTGCACTATAATTGGCATCGGTACTACCAACCGAAGACCGGACGCTATGTCAGCTCCGATCCGATTGGGTTGGCGGGGGGCATTAATACCTATACCTACGCCTACAACAACCCTTTGCGGTGGACTGATCCATCTGGGCTAGTTGTTGATTTCGATGGGCCTGATAAAGCTGTTCAATCCCTACAGAATGCCTACAACAAAATAAAAACAACTGAGAAAGGTCGTCAGCTATGTGAAACTTTAGAAAATTCACCTGACACTTATCTCATTACTAATAAGTTTCCTTACAAAATCCCTGGATTCAAACCCGATAAAACTTTTTATCATGAAGTAAGTAAAACTATTACTGTTGATCCTACATATCACCCACGGGTGAAGACAACCGAAGGCTCTCAGCCAGCCCCTACGGAATCAATCTTAGGGCATGAGATAGGTCATGCGGCAACGGGCATTGAGGATGATGGGCCAAATAGAATGAACAATGTCAATGCCAATGAAAACCCAATTAGGCAAGAGCTTGGCTTGCCAAGCAGGACAAAATACTGATGATAATATTTAAGTCATTAATTTTATTTATTACCTTGCTAAGCATATCTGGAAGTACATTGGCTTGTAATCGTAGTGATATGTTGAAGGTTTACTTTTTCTTTTTTGGTGACGACACGTATTTGCCGATTAAGATCAAAGATTTACAAAATAAACCAGATGGTTTTTTGATGTATAAAGACGATTTCTCCCAGCTTATACTTAATTCAAAGCCTGCAAAAGAAGATTGGATTGAAAATATCAGAATGCGAGTAAAGGCAAAGGATGGGGCATATTTTATTAATAAAGAGGGTGTAATCTACTTTAACAAATCAATAATTGGGCAACTTGACAAAGAGGTTTTAAATAGCCTTGATTTTGGTTTTGGATTATATGAGGCAAAAACATGTGAACCTCTCAATATCCGAATGATTGCTTTATTAGGCCAAAGCAATAACACTAAAATTCAAGAATATCTTAATAAAGTGGGCGATTTAGCCGATTGGCGTACAAGTGGTTTTGTAGGTTATAAAAAAGAAAAGCGGCAATAAATGCCTGTGATTTGGCACTGCCTGCGAAAAGGCGGAACCGTTCAAAGGTTCCGCCGACTACTCCGGCCCTACATGCGCATGGACAGCCCAAACCCTCTATTCACCGTCAAGGTTTTAACCTTGCCGACTGGGCTATCAACCGCCGAAGGCCCTAGATCGGTTGCTGCCGCGTCTTGTTCCCAAGCGCTGTTGTTTTTCCCGCTCCATCGCCGCTAGTTCACGCTGTAACCCTTCTTTTTTTATCAGTAAGAGAGAGGCGTCTTCGGCAAGATAGTCGAAATCCTCTTGAGCGGGTCGGTTTGCAAGCCGGATCACAATGTTTAAAGGCCGAGTAGCGGAAATTTCAGACAGCAAAAAGCCGCGACGGTGCCCGGCCTTCAAAAGAAGTCAACAACAAGGACTTAACGCCACTCGCCCGTTACCGGGTCTCGGATGAATAGGTTAAGGACCGCTGGCTCATCTTGCTCAAACCGACCGGATTCAACGTAGTCGAAGGCCATGTCAACGGTATAATCGCCCTCCCAGCTTTCAATCCAGTGGCATTCCCTGTCGGCTAAGCCTTCGGGCGGCAGTACCAAAAAACGATCTGTCGCATTCGCATGCCAAGCCAGCCAATAACCATTGCTGGTTTTAGCGAAAGTGGCGGTACTCAACCATCTGGATAATTGTTTATCGTCACTGGCCATTTGCCTGGCGATACGGGGGCGGTAGCCCTTGAAAACCATTGCCATGACATCAAACTCCACGAGAGGATTTGAAGGTAATAAAAGGCCGGTGTTGTTAGCGGGCGGTCAAGAGCCACCCGTACCCGGCCAGTAAATCACTACTTTGGCAGAAGTCCGAGACATCTGCTCCCGATTCCGGTGATCAGGACTCCTTTGTAGCACTACCTTCAAATAACGCCGGTGAAGGTCGCTCAAGCGGGGCGCTGGAGCAAAGCGACCAAATAATACCGCAAGTCTCTACCATTATGTTAAATTCATAATCGCTGTCAGATGAGGGGGATAGATCAGGATGCTCCAAGGGGATTGGCCGCAGTCTCTCTGGCGACAACTTGGGCAATACACCATCACGCCACATCTGCAAACATAGCCTCGGCCGCAGCCTTGGCGTTCTCTACTGCCGAAGTGACGCCGCTACCGGCATTCTCCGACACCATGTAAACCGCATCTTCCAGCCACGCAAAAGACTTTGCATCGAATATATCGGGCGACTTGATGCCGTTCTTGCGCATGACCTCTTTCTTTTCCATCACGTACCGCAGTCCGCCTGCCTCGGCAAAGTGGTAGGGAAGCCTAGCGCCCTGCAGTAGGATCTTCTCTTTCATTCTGCGGTCAATGTTCATGCGGAACGACACCCGACCCGACTTGATGGCGTCGCGCATCCGGACCATGGCGCAAGCCCGTTGATTGTAGAATCGGTCCTGGTATTCCTTCTTGAAGCAAGGCTTGCCCCAGTTCACCTTGACGACGGGCACGCCCATGGCTTCGATCAGCTTATTGACGGTAGCGCCAACGCCGCCGTTATCGACCATCAGCGTGGCGTTCGACAGCTTCCCAACCAGATTGGCCAGATCGCCGGCAAAGATGATTTCGTTCTTGCTGTTGGTGCAGTAGGGTATTTCGATGTATTCGACTCGGCGCGCATCCGGGCCAAAGTCGCCATACCCAATAACCTTGGCGATAACCGCGACCGATTCGTCCCGGTATTCGCCTAAGCCAACATCGCTAAGCACCAATAACCCGAATGGTTCATCGTCACGAATAATCTGCCCTCGCTCGAATGCTCTTTCCAGATCAACCCGGGTAAGCAGGTTGCTGCCTGAATCCTCGGCAAACTGACCAAGTACCCGGATTCGATACTCGATTGACTCTCGCCCACCCGTTTCGTCCGCGCGATCCTTGAGCCATTGCAACGTAACGAATGGCGACCGCTCCGAACTAAAGCGCAATGCGGTCCACGATCCGCCGTTGTCCCGCGATAGGTTGTTGTGCGACTCGTAGAATCGGCCGGCATTGCGCACGCCCTGTGACGCCATCAGCGTGCGGTTTCCGGGCTGGGTTTGGGTGCCCTCGATTACGTCGAAATGGTCGTCGCTAACGCCGGCCGCCTCGTCAATGATGATCAACTGCCAGTATCGGTGCTTACCGGCTACGCCAATGGCCTGTCCTTGTTGCATGGCGACTTGGGTGATAAACCACTGATCTTCAAAGCTCTTGACCGCTACTCGGGTTTTGGTAATCTCGTAGTAGTCGTTGAGCCAGCCATAGGGCCCGTTGGCGATGGCGAGATAAACGTCGTTCATCTCTTTCCAGACACCGTCCGCAACCTGATTGATCCTTGGCGCGCCGATGTAGGTGTTCGAGCCGATTTCGATTTTACCCTCATACACCGCGACGGGATGACACAGCAGGTGCCACAAGGCTATCCGGCCAAACCCCGCCGTCTTGCCGGTAGAGGTGCCGGATACCACCGACACCTTGGCATTGGGCGGGGAAATGGCGTAAAGCAACTCTTCCTGGTCGAACGATGGCGACATGCCGCAGACGCTGACCGCAAAACGCAGCGGGTCAGCGTGAAAGCGTTCAACAAATTCGAGGTATCGGGGATCTTGGAAGATCGAAGCCTTCGCCATAAGCCTGACTACTCTTGTTCAGACCTCATTTCGCGTTCAGCCAATACGGCTTTTTGGCGTTCATGCGCGGCCGCCATTTTGGCGACAAATTGGGTTTCGATCATATCCAGCGTTTCTTTATCCAACTTTAGCGAACTGCTGACCTCGACCTTATCGCGCCACTTATCGGGCTGACGGTTCTTCAGCCAGAATATTGCTGCCGTTGTATCGGGCGGGTAATGCTTGGTGACATCGGTGAGAATGACTTGACCTTCATAGATGTTCACCTTGGTTTCAGGATGGCTATAGCCGGTTGCCCGATGAAACAATGACTCTGCCACCCTAGCGTCGGCCAGCGTTTTGCCGCGCTTGAGGGAATCCGCAAACTCCGGTGCCTGCTTTTTCCAGGTGTTGATCGTCTTCTCGCTTACGCCGAAGAATCCGGCCAGTTGCGCATCGGTGGCGCCCAGCAGGCAATAGTTATAAGCCTGGTCTATGAACTCCGGTTTTAATGCGGTGGGTCGGCCGCCGGCGTGTTTTTTGGTATTTGGCATGGGTGTTACCCTTTAGGGGCTGAAGAAACTACGTTTTGTATTGGCTTGATGAATAATGGCCCTCTAATTGCCGCCCAATTGTGAGGATTTCCGAATGGGTTTCTTCGACCACTCTGAGCAGTTTGGCGCCCAGTTTCAGTTCGTCGAATTCCGGATTTATTTCGCGGAACCGGTTGACGAGTCGCTTGATTTCCCCGAATCGGTTGAAGGCGACCGTTGCAGCCTGTTCGACCTTTGACAGCTGATCAAACAGATCCCGGATGGCGTTGTTCTCGTCGACGGTGACTTGTTCGAGGGCGCGCTGAATGTGGCACTCTTGGGCGGTTACCGGGTCGCGCTGCCAGTCGTCCGACAGGCCAAACAAATAATCAATGCTGCAGTTGTAAACGATTGACGCCTTGTAGGGCAGAAACGAGGGGATGGTATCGCCGTCGCTGGCGTGCTCGATCTTGGAAAGTTTTGAAGAGTTTTGATAGCCAAGAAGTGCGGCCGCCTGTAATCCGGTTAACCCGCACATCTCGCGGGCCGTGGTCATGCGCTGACCGAATGTTTTAACGATGTCTGATTTTTCTTGGAATTGGAATCGGTCGTTCGCCGGCTTCATGGTTTCCCCACATTTTTAGGATGATGGGAAATTGAAACACGCGGGAAAGCTGGTTTTAATGAAGGTTTCCGATCACAAAAAAGCCGGGGATTGCCCGGCTAAAGTGATGCGCTATATTGATTGCTTTCCAAGTATTTGGTTACACCGCATGCTTGGCATAGGCAAGAATGCCGATAAGGAAAAATATGTGTTGCGGCCAACAAACGGCCTTAATCGGTAACGTAATTTCATCACCCCAAAGCCAAAATGGGCGAAACCTGGGTCGAACATCGTAGAAAGAATCTATGCTTGCGTTAATTTGCGCCGCCACAATCGGAACAAGCGCCAAGGTAAAAATACCGAAGACAATAGATAGGGCGAAACACCAAATTTCAATGTCCGCATGTATTACACGTCCATCTTTTGACGCAACCCATCCTAACGCTGCCTCGATCCGAATGGACAATGACGCCTTTAGGCATTCGGTGACGCCATAACGCCATGATCAGGGCATCACAAACCAACGTTGCCGTCATCCGTCCGGAAATGGCCCAACCGGCAAGTTCCGGAGAGGTATTTTTGCTCCGGACCTTGCTCATGATTTCGCTGCGCTTTTCTGGTGTGACTCTATCAGCCATCGCCTAAACTGATAGAACCGGTTTTTTCCAGATTCCCAATAACGATCAAAGCTATCGCCTATTACGGCTTTTGGTTACTAACTGGGCCAGCTTGGTCCCTGGTTTGGTCTTGAGTATTTATGTCAATCTTCTTGTCGAGTACTAACATCATTTCCCTATCATCTTTGAACATATCTCTAATTTCTTCTGCAGGAGATTTTTGCTGACTAGATGTCGTATCGCCTTTCGGAGGTTGACCAGTCTGACCACTAGCGGGTTCAGCCTGGCCGTTCGCTGGTGCCGGCTTTCCTTTAGCTGGAGCAGGTTTGCCTTTAGCCTGCCCGGGTTTGCCTTTTGCTGGAGAGGGCTTAGCTTCAGCTGGAGCAGGCTTGACTTCGGCTGTGGCTTCTTGGCCCGCAGTTTGATCTTTTGCTGACGAATTACCTGAACTTGCAATCTGATAAGCAACCGTATCTTTCGGGACGCAAGCAGGATTATACATCTCGATGTTAATTACATTGCCTCTGGTAGCAGAGGAATTGTTCGTCTGTTCCGCATGACCGCTAATATCGGCGTTTACTACTTCCGTCGGGACTCTAATCGTAGTATCCAATACCAATTTTCCCCCTTGCTCTGCGCTGGCAGTGACGTTTAAGGTAGTTGTAACCTTACACGGCCATATTCCTAATTTTGTGTTGCCCTTATTTAGCTCGGCTTTCATGTTTGCAAATCCGGTCCCGATTTTCCCCATAACAACATCAATTTCCAATTCGCTCGGTTCCGCTAAATCTCTCGGCGAAAATGCTGAGCAACCAGTTAGCGTTGAAGTGAAAAACACAATTTGCACAGCGGTTTTTATTATTTTCATTTTGTTCACCATGTTTTTATGATTGAGTTGCGAAAAATTAAGTAACCTGTATTCATTGATCGTAATTCCCCCTCCACTTACGGACCAGAAGTGCTTTGAATGTAGCAGAGAAAATACGTTAGTGTCACTTAACAAATAGGGGGCTATTTATACAGAAAGATTTTTTCGAGCATCTCGGTGAAAAATCTGATTTCGGTATGCCGGGTCCGAGCACCTGACCTTCAACGTCCAACGAGCTTTTCACCGCCTTTGGTTCGAACTCCAGGCATCATTAGTATAGGTATTTATCCCAGTCGCCACGATCAATTGCGGCCAATGTGGTCAGTTGCATGGGTACCGAAAGCTCAACAAACTTGCCGTTTTTATCAACCGGCGCGTTGGTGTCCTTGCTGATCGATTCGATGACCAGCGGCCAATAGGTGGCATCCTTATATTTTACTGCCAATAGAACCGGCGCGACCGACGGAAAGGTTGTAGCGTATTTGAATCCGTCTTGCAGTAACCGGGCGGCCAAACTGCCTTCGTCCGATAATTCCACCGGCAATGCCCACTTCATCAGTTGGTTGAAGGGTTCATGGACCTCTTTTACCGGATCTTTCCAGGCTCGAAATAGTGCGGTAATGTTGAATTTGGCCGGCGTGGCACCGACGAAGACTTGGGTGGAATTTAGCTTGGTTATCGCGGTTCGGCCCTCGAGGCCGTGCGCCAGGCGTTGCAGATCACTGCCGAACATGTTGTCGACTTTGCCGGCTGAAGCCCTCAATGCTGCCGCTTTGTAACATTTGTTGGAGTGTGGGCGTGATGTTTTGCGTGCCCTGATTTTCGAACGGGCTTTGCCAGGTGAGGGACATTTCAAGATTAGACTCGGTAAGGGGCGCTTTGACCGTGATGTCTTCCAGGCGTTTGCCTTTTCGGTCTACCGGCCAAAACGAGGCTATCAAGTGCGGCGACAGGCCGCCCCAATCGGAGCTCAGTTCAACTGGTTTTTCTGTTTTTGCCATTTTATTTCCTGTATTTTTTAGCCGGCTGCAAGCTCGGCAGATTGAGATGATTGTCTTTCGGATTTCACCGGGGCGCGGTTTCGTTTTCTGCTCAGCGGCTTATGATCGGCGATGGGCGCTACTGGCGGCGGCAATTGCTCGGGCGCCGGGTTTTTCCACACCCGTATAGTGGGTTTTGGTGGCAGAGTGGAAAGAGTGTGAACCGGCAAGGCTTTTGCCCTGACCAGCTGAAGCACAGCGGCGCGCGCAGCTGCTTGGGCTTGGTCGATCCTGCCCAAAACTGAAGCGCCGCCGGGCATATCGTGAAACTCCGGATTTTTTTGCCAAAATTGTACGAATGAGTCGTCTATGGCTTGGATTGCCGGGCCGAGTGCGGCGACGGCGTCAGATAGGGCGGCGAGCCGACTGTCTTGTTCGAGTTGTTTTGCGACTGCTTTCGCCCGGCTTTCAAGGTGTATCATTTCAAGGCCAGAAAGGAAATCTCGTTCGCGGCGCGATTCCGGCGCTAGTTCCCAATCATCCGCTACAATCCATAAGAGCCAATCAGTCGATACATAAAAAACTTCAGCCGCTTTTTTAATCACGCCGAGCGGCACCTGCATAAACCCTTCCTCCATTAATCGAAGATCGTTTTGGCTTATACCCAGTAGCTCGGCGGCTTGATGTTGGGTGAAAGTGTGTTGATTAGATAGCTTGCGAGCTTCAACCAGTTTCAAGCCCACCATTTTGGAAATTAAAACCTCATCTTTATCGATTTTATCGAGCATTATTTGGCCTTTTTTTGAAAAAATTAGTGTCGAACCTTAGCGTATGAATGGGAAATAGCCTCCAGTGACGATATGCGCGCAAGACCTGTCAGATAGGTCTTGCCCGACGTCACAACCGCCCTCGATTTTTACGACTTGCACCTTATCTTGCTGGGTATTGAGCGGTTCAGATATTTTGGGTGCTTCCGCGATTTTTGGCACGGACGGCATACTTGGTACTTTGTATGAAGGTGCGTTTACAGATACCGGATTGATTGCCGCTGCGCCCTGTTTGGCGTACGTTGACATCCAAGTATGGCCATCCGACCTGTCGATGCCTCGAAGGAAGTAGTCGTTTGCGCCGCTGGCGCCGCCAAGGTGCGCGGTTTTTAGATAGGCGGCGACCTGCTCCGGTGAGGCGGCCATACTGATTGCTCCGGATTTCACACCACGGGTAAAGTTGAGTTTTTGCATATCGGTGAAGGCCTTGTCTTGCAGCGAGGGATCACTTAAGTAGGCCTCTTTGCCGCCGGCAATGGTCCAGTTTTCTGGATCGGCCAAGAACGCCTTTTGGTTGTATTGCCCGGACTTCTGGGCGGCTTTGAGCTTTGCGAGATTGACCAAGCCAGTATCGGCAAGCGTTTCCGCGCCCATCTGGTACTTGCCGATGAACCCTTTCGGATTTTCGGCGCGCGGATCTCCGCCGGATTCGGTTCGGATGACTTCGGCCGCATACGCCGCTGCCTGAGCATCCGTCATACCGGGAATGCTGCCGCCGAACGAGCCGAACGCTTTTTTACCGGCCTTGCCAAATGTTGTGTTGTCGAGCAACCACGACGGTGTGCCATTAATGGTGTCCCAGGCGCCGGCTACATTGTTTTTTGTGCGCTCCCACCACTTTGCCCCCATGTCTTTGAAGTCGATTCCGGTGTTGGCTTTGGTGTAGTTATTAAGGTCGTTGAGCTGCTCGCCCACGACGTTTCCGGCTTGGGCAAAGTTGCTTTTTGTACGCTCAAGCCACAGTTCGAAACCTTTTTGGAAGTCGAAACCGTCTGTCCAGCTTTCAAACGCGCTTACGAGTTTGCTCGGCACATCGGCTTGCCTCAGCTCCGAAACCCAAGCGCCAAATTTTTCGCCGATAATTTGCCCTGCCTGATCGCCAAGGAATCCGCCCACAACGCCGCCGACGATCATCCCAACGGGCCCGGCAGCGGAGCCTGCTGCAGCGCCAGCCGCGATACCGCCCAGACTTCCGGCCCAGCCGCCAATCGACTTGCCAGCTGCCGCGTCTTTCTGGGCGCGGGATAAATTGGGATCTGACTCACTGCCAAACACATCGACCGCAGCGCCACCAGCGGCAAACAGTGTACCCAGAATAGGGATGCGTTTTAGCAGTCCCTTGGCCCCCCGGCCCGCTTTACTGAGCAGTCCGCCCAGCATGCCGCCGCCCAACATCCCCCGCAGCAAACCGCCAATTCCGCCGCCGTTGTTGGTGGATATGTTTATGCTGCCGCCCTTGGTGTTTGGCTTTTCTTCGATGTTTTTTAATACTTTTAACTGAGATTTATTGAATACAGTCTCGTCTCTTTTGAATAGGTTTAAAGACTTAAATATCTTACGGAGTAACCCTTCCTGTTTGCTGTCATTTTGCTTGAAAAAGCTCAATCCGCGCCGCATCGGCTCGGCCACTTCTTGAAATGCTTTGGCGGTTGGGTCAATGTTGCCGGCGCCTGCAAGCCCACCCCGCGCGGCATTGCCGATGCGCGCGGCCAAGGCGGCAATGTCGGCCGACGCCGCTTTAGTTTTGGCCGGCTCGGCCACCTTGCCATTTGCGGCTGAAGATAAAAACTGTCCATTCGCCGCGCGCCGAGCCGGAGTAGCCACTTGCTGGCGGTTCACCATTGGGGATGACTGGGCGGCCTTAGCGGCTTGGCGAGTACTATTAGGCCCGGCGCCGACCGTTGCTTTTCTGATGGCCGCGACATCGTGTTTAATATCGCGCAAGTAGCTTGGCATTCGGCCAAGATCGATTGGATCACCGACTAAAAATCCTTGTGAATCAGTTTGAAGTGTCATTGTTGCCGCTCGAGGTTATGGATAAGAAGCAGTGCCGGCCAACAAGTCAACGTCGTATGCGGCCGGATACTGCGGGTAAGGACCGGATTTAAGGAAGGCATCAAGCTTGTTGCATTCCGTTTGCGCGGCAGCGATGGCCGCGTTTTCGGCGGTGAAGGTTGGTGTAGGGTACAACTGTAAAAATTCAGTTTCGGTGAGAGGTCTGTCCGGCTTCAGTTTTTGGCGGTTGTACGTGTCAATGCTGAATTGTTTTTGCCGCTGCAATTCGGCAATTCTGTTTTGGATTGGAATGACAGTGTAATTGCGGTAGTTGTTACCTGGATCGTTTGCCGGCTGCGCTGCAATGGCGGCGGCAAGCGTAGTTTGCTTGGCGGCAATTTCTGTGTTTTCGGGCACAAAATCGGCATCGGCATCGGCAGGGGCATTGGGGAACAGCAACAAGAATTCAGCGGGCTTCATAATGTCTCGCAGGGCGCCATGCATCCGGGCCGAGTGCTGGGAGAGTGAATAACCAATTTTGTCGTTTTGGTTGTACCTGATTATTTCTTGGAGTGCTTTGATTCGATTTTTTACTTCGATCAGCTTATTTCCATCAACCGTTTGCATGTTCATAATTTTTACTATAACTATTTGATATTAGTGTGAAACTGGCTCGGGTTGTTCGAACTGAGTCCCTGATAAAACTCTGGTGTCAAAGCCGGGCGACGCCAAAAATGCTTCCAATTTTTCGCGCTCCGCCGCCAGATCGGCGATATTTGCGGCAAAAGCGTCGATGTTGATTTGTGGAAACGGCGCCATGAGCAATGCCTCGTCGCCGGTGTACCCTTGCCGGCGAAGTTCGGTGACTTTTTCTGCGTGGGCGTTGATGAACGATTGGCCGAGTTGCTGCTCGCGCTCGATGTCGGCGCCGATTGAAAATGCCCGCAGCGCAACCGCGCCGACAAGGCCTCTATCCATCATGGCCATTTCGGCGCTAGTATCCGGCTGAGCAACCCCGTTGACTTCATCCAAAATCGACTCGGCCCAGCACAAGGATTGTGCAAAATGCTCAATTGCGGACCTGTCGTATCCCAGCGCTTGGGCGGTTAACCCGCGCAAGCCGGAAATGGCGGCTTCCAGTTGTTGTCGAGAGGCTGTTTTATTCACGATACTGCTGTACATGGCTAAATCTTTAGCGCGCTATGGTTGCATGCAAGCCTAAGGCATTTCGGACTTCAAGAACGTCAAAGACCTTGGTGGAGTTAAGTATGGCCGTGTCATATCGAGGCGAATCACCCAAAAATACAATGATTTTTTTAGATTCGGCGGTTAGATCATCTAACGCCTTGGCGCATTCGGCCATTTCAGCGTCGGGTTTTGTAACTATTTTTTCAATTTCAGCTTCACTAAACATTTTTTCCCTGAGCTCTTTGGTTTTTGCTGCGTAGTCGGCCGGCAAAGATCGCAGTTTGAATTTTATGATGACTTCTTCGTTTGAAATTTGACTGAGTCTGATTGTGGCAGCAACCAATAGATCTTGATCACGGTCAGCATAAAGCTGGCCGGCTGCATCAAAGATGCATTGCGCCCGGCTGAGGGCCTTGTTAAAAATGGCAACAACTGTGTCAATCTGCTTAATTTGGTCTGAGTCAAGGCCAAGTAAGGCAACATCGACCTTGTTTAGAGCGGTTATGGCATTTCCCACAAATTGCCAAGCGGCCAAAACTTCTACAAAGAAACCTGGAACATGGGGATTCAAAACTGGGGCACCGTTTCGATAGGGGGCCAGCGGGATTCGGTGCTGGTTACGGTGAAGGGTCAAGGCCTGATGGCCGCTAAGCCAGGCTGGGAAATGCGGCTTTACCAGTTCTTACGGACCATACCGGGGGCCAAGTTAACCCGCGTCGATTACGCCGCCGATAACTTCGCCAGCGAAACCGGTATGGACGACTATCTCCAGCTGTACCACGCCGGCCTGTTCTCGCTGAGGGGATTCCCCAAGGTCAGACAAGAGGGCAATTGGATCAGGCCCGACGGCAAAGGCCGCACCTTGTATCTGGGTTCGAAAGAGTCCGGCAAGCTGCTGCGAATCTACGAAAAAGGCCTACAGCTGGCGAACGGCTTCCATGAATTGTATCCGGACTGGATACGCATCGAATTGGAGCTGGGCGCAAAAGATAGAGTTATTCCGTTAGATAGCTTGCTGCGTCCGGGGCAATATCTGGCCGGCGCTTATCCGGCCTTGGCAAAGTTCCACCACGTCCAAAAGCGCGTCGAAACCTTCAAGAACACGGCGAAAAGTACCGTGCAAAGATCGATAGAAACGACTCGTCACCAGTTTGGCAAGCATATCTGGATGCACTCGGCCTTATTCGGTGCCGACGAGACCATCAAGATGCTGACCAAGGGTAAAGAACAGTTACCCAAAAACATCAATTTCGATACGCATGAACAATTGGCAATTGATGAATTTATCCACACCGAAACACCGCTAGTTTTCGAGGCTGGCGACATACCACTCAACATTGATACCGCAAGGGGCAAATAACCATGGAAAAAATCAAAGCATTAGGCTGGAAACACTCAAAAGGCACGCTTGAAGACAGCACGCCGTATGACTTCGTCACCGTTTACGCCATCGCGCGCATGGAAAGCAAAGACAACCAGCGCGGTCTTGCCGGTGTCGATTTTCGGGCGTTGCCGGAGATTAAAGAGCAGCTCCAAAAGATTCAGTTTGGGCAGGGCGTGGTCGAGCTGCAAGTCGAGTTCGAGAAAATCGCCACCGGTAAAGGCATGTTCAAGGACTACATCGTCAACGTGCAACCGCCAGTCGCTAAGGCCGGTTAAACATGCCTTATCTGTGCTTAGCCGTTTCCCCGTCGGGCGCGGTGTCCGGCGTTGAAGTCGCCGCCGCCAATAGTTGCACATCAACGGAATATATCGCCGTGACGGCGCAAGGCTACACGGATGCTCCCACCTTAACGGATTTGTTCGCTATTCCGATAGCGGACGACCTACAGCAGGCTTTTATGATCGGGTTCGCTCTGCCGGTCATTTGTTATCTAACGGCCTGGGCGTATCAGTCGGTTATCGGCTGGTTCGAAAAAAAGCAGAGCGAATAAACCGGGCCAAAAGCCCAATTCAATCAACCTCAAAAGGGGAAATGTATGTTTTTGTCTAAAGAAGAAAGATTCGAGCGTCATCAACAAGAAGTCGTTAAAAGCGGCGCTTTGAGCACTCAAGTGGCTGTTGGTGCCGGTTTGGCTGTTGCCGCCGGCGCTTCTCAAGCTGCGCTCGATTTCACCGGCGTGACCGGGGCGATTGATGCCACCACCATCGTGGCGGCAATTACTGCCGTCGCGGCCATCAAGATCCTGCCCGGCGTTGCTAAGTGGGGCTTCAATAAAGTCATTGGCTGGTTCCGCGGCTAAACAGGCCAAAAGCCTAAAAACAAGGCGGGGTCAAAAGCCCCGCTTTACTGTTGAACCAGGGGGTCTTATGCCGAATTGGCGAGAATATCCGCACGCCGAACCTTGCCCGTGCTGCGGTTACGATGTGAGATGGGCCAGCGATGAAATCAGGCACGGCGTTTTCGAAACCGTCCTGGAATGCCTCGGCTGCGGCTGGTCGTCCGAAGAGACGGTCAACCAGAACGAGTGGGCGGCGGACGTTGACGAAGACGACGACGGCGATGATGACGAAGACGAGGACGACTGATGCTGTGGGCGTTGCTGTTTGTCCTGCTCGGTGTCGTTTGCGCGTGGGCGGTTATTCAGGGGTTTAGCTCGTGATATATCCCAGTCGCTTAGCCATGATAAAGGCAGGGATAGCCCTTTGTGTGTTGTTTTTTTCACAAATGGCGTCCGCTATTATTTATTCAGCAACCCAGATTTGTCCTGCTTCCACTACATTTACGGGATCTTCTGCCTCTGCGGTTTGTTCTCAGTTGTTGAGTTGCGATATATCGCGCGCTTCTGCTGCGGGTGCGACGGGCTTTACTTTTACGATTGATTCACAGTCCGCAACGTCTTGTGTTATTCGCGAGCAGTGGAGTTTCGGCGGTGTGGGTTTTCAGACCAATTCTATATCCGCGTCTTGTGATGCTGGACAGTTTTTAATTGCTGGGACATGTGTGGCTGATTGCCCTGCCGGTAAGTTCCATCCGCCCTTAGCGTCGGGTTCTGGCGTGTCCGCTACCTGTGTGACGACCGGTTCGAGTTCGTGTTCATCTATAGGTGTTAATACGTCGGCGATTGTTCCCATGTGTCGAGAAGCTATCGCGGGTTCTCCGTCATCCTGCTATACCAGTGATTATGTGGATTTTCCGTTGCAGGGGTGTCCGGACATAGATTGTGGCGGCGGCGTAACTGTTAAATATCCTGCAAAGTGTCCCGACGTTAAAACCTGTCCACCCGATTTCATCCTGTCGCCGCTCGGCGCGGGTTTAGGTTCAACTTGCGTCAAACCTGCGCCGGATGAACAAACAGCGCCGTGCGTCTTTGTGGGTAGCTCTAAAGTCTGTGCGGCGGATCAGCAAAACTGCGTTTATAGAGAGGGTCAATTCACGTGTTTGAAGGAGGTTCAAACGCAGCCGCCCGGCTCGACGTGCTACACGGCGGGCGGAAAAACCTATTGTTTATCCAGTCAGCCGGAAGTCAAAACAACCGAAACGACCACGACCAATCCTGACGGGTCAGTAACCAAGCAGGAGACGATACAACCGTCCATCCAAGGCGCACAGCAGCAAACCCGAACCACAACCACCAGTGCAAACGGCACTAAAACCACGGTATCGAACACAACGAACGATATAAACACGGTTTATGGCTTGTCGCAGCAAGGGCAAAACCTCGACTTAAGCCAAGTCAATCTAAACACCGCCAACACGGCCGCGAACACCCAAGCCATTAAAGACTCGCTGGCCGGTCTCGGGACGACGCACGCCGCCTATAACCCCAGCGTGCCGGGCGAGTCGAGCCTGTATGAGGCCAGCGGTAAAACCTTCGGCGGCTCGATCACAAAGCTAAAAGACGGGGTCTTAAGCAGCCAGATCGGGCAAACGGTCACCAACATCTTCAAGCTGACCATACCGGCGTCGAGTTGTCCGACCTGGACTATTCCGCATACCGCGTTGACGCCGGAAATTGTGATCGATCAGCAATGCGCGGCGGTCATGGATAACCATGTCTGGCCGGTGATTAGGGCGGTGCTGTATGTCGTTACGTTACTGATCGCCTTTACCTGGGCGTTCTTGTAAAGCTCAATACGGGGAATCGATATGAAGTTTTTCGACTGGATGGTGGACGGTATCGCCAGCGCGTTCAATGCCTTGTTTGCCTGGCTGCGCTTGATCTATGAAAGCATGAAAGCGGCGCTGTTCGATCTGCCGTTGGTCATCTTCGACAAGTTCGTCGATGCGCTGATAGGGGCGTTTAACTTGTTCAATGGCATGCTCGATTGCTGTATGTCCGGCGCGGCAAGTCTGCAAGGTGCCGTCGATGCTATACCGTCGGCAACCGGCACGGTGTACTTCCTGGACCGGGCCGGACTGGTGCCGTGCCTGGCGTGTTTGGGTGCGGCGGCAACGTTTCGCATGGTTCGTAAACTGGTTACCCTGGGGCATTGGTAATGATTATTTTTCACGAGGGGCTGCCAAGATCGGGCAAAAGTTACGAGGCGGCGATTAACCGCATCATTCCGGCGCTTAAAGCGGGCCGCAAGGTTTTCGCCTACATCGAAGGCCTTAATCACGAAAAGTTCGCCGAGATAACCGGCAAGCCGTTAGATGAAATAAAGGGCAGGGTAGAGCATAAGCGATTGACTACGCAAGAGTATGCGGCGCTGACCGAAGACGAAAAGCAGCGTGTCAACAAGGGCAAAGATGCTTGGAGCATTAAGACTTATCCGGGCTTGCTGCATCAAATAGATATAGATCAGGTAAAGAACATTTTTGACCACGTTGAAAATGATTCCTTAGTCATCATTGATGAGCTGCAAGACTTCTGGCCGTCAGACCGGGCGAAGCTCGGCGACGGGATAACCCAGTTCATTACCCAGCACGGCCACCGGGGTTTAGACATCGTGGTCATGGGGCAGGACCACCGGGACTGTCACGCGCTTTGGAAACGGCGCATCGATCAGCTGATTACCTTTGTGAAACTCGATGCCGTCGGCATGGCCGACCGCTATACCTGGACCACGTTCAAGCAGAACAAAGGCAAATTTGTACAGCTCAGATCCGGCCAGGGTAAATACGATCCTCAATACTTCGGCTTGTACAAGAGCCATACCGACGGCACCACGAACAAAGAAACCTACAACGACGACCGGGCAAACCTGCTGAAATCGTCTGCCATACGCTACGGCTTGCCGGGTGCCGTCGCCGTGGGTGTGGTTGCTGTGTGGTATCTGGTGTCCTTCATGACCGGCGGTCAAGAGGTGGTCAAGGTAAACAAACCGAAGCCGGTCGAAGCGGTGCAAGCGCAAGCCGAAACCCGCCCGCCTGAGAGACAATTAGCGACCAGGGACAACGTGGAGCAGGCGAGGGCAGAGCAGGACAAGCCCAAGGAGTTACCCAAGGCTTTGAGTCACGCGCAATACATCGAACAGATCGTAACTAAATTCAAGCCTAGATTAGCCGGTTTGATAACCGGCACGGGACCGAAGGGCGAACCCAAAACGGTTGGCTACGTGGAATTTCTGGACGAAACCAACCACGTTAAAGAGCGCTTCGACCTCAAGCAATTGGAGTCCTTCGGCTGGTCCTGGGGTGTGCGGCCATACGGTCTTGAATTGCATCGGGGCATGCAGTCAATCGCGGTCACTGCCTGGCCGATTGACGTGTACGGCAAGGTGCCGCAAAGCACACAGACACGGCTGAATAGCGATGAAAATCCCACCTTTAAGGCCGCGAATGTCGAAAGGTCTTAACGGTTTTTCATGTCAATAGGCGGCAACGTGCAAAGGCGAAATCACGTTAACCGTTACCGACCAGGTAGCGGACGGCCTGGCCAAGTAACGCCCATCGTTACTGTCCGGATTCGATTCGTGCCGGCCGGGTAACATGCTGGTACTGTCTTTGTTTCCCGGTATCGGTCTACTGGATCGCGGCTTCGAAGACGCCGGTTTTTGCGTCGTGCGCGGTCCGGATCTGATCTTCGGCGGCGACATACGCCGCTTTCATGCTCCGGCCGGCCGTTTCGACGGCGTGATTGGCGGCCCGCCGTGCCAGGATTTCAGTAAAGCCCGGCGCAGCCAGCAAACGGGCGAGGGCGCTGATATGCTGCGTCAATTCGTCCGGGTGGTCACCGAAGCGAAACCGCAGTGGTGGTTAGCCGAAAACGTACCCGGCGTGCCCGATATTCGAATCGACGGCTACAGCTGGCAACGGCTTGACCTCAACGCCTCCGAGTTCGGCCACGACCAACGCCGGTTGCGTCATGTGCAATTCGGCGCGCTTGACGGCTCGGCGTTACGCCTCGACCGCAAAAAATCGCCGGCGAGTAACGCTACCGTGCTGGCGAACGACAACAGACCGCTAGCCGAGATAGCTGGCCTACAGGGTTTGCCGTCCGATTTCGACATACCCGCCTTTACGCGCGGCGCTTTAACCCGTGCCATCGGCAACGGCGTACCATATGGCATGGCCTACGCCTTGGCTCAAGCCGTTTTAAACCGAACCACGGGCGTTACCCTCTGCGCCTGTTCCTGCGGACGTCCGGTAACGGGTCGCCGAATCTATTATGACGGGGCATGCCGCAAACGGGCTTTCGATAGGCAATTCAAAAAACAATTAGCGCCGAAAGTCTGGTCGTAACCGTTACGAAACGCCAACGGTACCGGTATAATGTCCGAAACATCACCGGAGCGAAGGCCATGATTCAACTGCCGCAACCCACCGAGAATTTACTGATCAACGCCGCCAACGCCGCCGGCCTAAGTCCTGTAATGTTCCTGGACAACCTATTGCGTGAATATCTTGAAGATCAAACTGACATCCAAGCGGCAGCACACGCTTTAACAGAGTCCGGTGAAATCAGCCTGGATGAACTAAAGGTAAAATATGACCTATAGCGTTGCATTCAAAGCCAGCGCTGAAAAGGCCTTTTCGAAACTACCCAAAGACGTCCAAAAACGCATTTATATCGCCGCTCAAGAACTGGCCCAAAATCCCAGGCCGCTAGGGCACAAAAAATTACACGGAGTTGCCGACTTGTATCGGATAAGAGTTGGTGATTACCGGATCGTTTACACAATCGAAGATCAGCGGTTGAAGATCCTGGTGGTTGCCATCGGTCACCGTCGAGACATCTACCGCTAACACCCTTTCACGCAGGCCGCCAGCAAAGCCAGCGGCCGACCGCGTCCCACAGCCTCAAAGCTGCCACCGCCCAGCACTACCAAGCCAAAATCGAACAAGCTTAAACGAAGACAGTTAGCTACGTGACCGGCCCCGGAAACTTTGAAACATCGCGACTTATCCGGCCGAATTAAGCGCCGCTAAAAAGTTTGCTACACAGCGGGAGACCTTTACCGGCGCGGCGCACCGGAGCAGGAATGCGAACGGGCTACGCCTTCCGATACTGTCCACAAAGTGTCCATTTTATAGTCGTAAAGAGTAAGTCAAAGTTATCATTTAACTTTGTAACTTAATGAATAATAAAGAAATAGTGAGACAAAGTAACCCAAAGTTACTTAGAAAAACGGTTTTGTAATCAGCCGGTCGCGGGTTCGAGTCCCATTGCCAGCTTCATATTTATCAAAGGCTTAGGTGTTTTTCACCTAGGCCTTTTTTATTGCCTTCCGGCTTGCTGTGCCAAAATTGTGTCAGGGACTGCTTGAAGCTGACACAAACTTTCGGCATAACTCGCCAGACGATTTTGCCCCAGGTGCGCATAGCGCCGTACCATTTCCACCGACTCCCAAGCCCCCCAGTTCCTGGAGCACATGCAACGGTGTACCGTTTTGCACATGCCAGGATGCCCAGGTATGCCGCAGATCGTGCCAGCGAAACTCAATTCCGACCCGCTTTAAGGCATGCCGCCAAGCCTTGGTATTCACATCAATCACCGGTTTACCCTGATAGGTAAAAACCCGCGTTTGATTCTTGCCCAACTGCCGCCGAAGCACTAAAACCGCTTCAGCGTTCAACGGCACCGAAATCGCTTCCCGAGCCTTGGCTTGATCAGCATGAATCCAGGCGACCCGCCTTTCCAGATCGACTTGCGACCATTCCAGGTGGGTAACATTGGCTTGTCTTAACCCTGTCGCCAGGGAGAAGCGCACCATTTCCGCCAGATGTTCCGGCAAATCCTCGATCAAAGCCGCCGCTTCCTCGCGGGTAATCCAGCGAATTCGCCGTTTCGGTTCCGGCAGCAGCTTGATTCTCGGTATCTTGTCGATCCATTCCCAATCCAAGGATGCTCGCCTGAGAATCGCCCGAATCACCGCCAACGTTCGATTGACGGTGGCATTGCTGACACCTTCGCTTTTATGCTGGGTAATCAGTTGATCAATGCGATCACGGGTAATATTGTTCAGGCTAAGCGCCCCAAAATAAGGATCGAGCCAGCGCAAATGATGAATATCATCATGCTGGGAAGCCTTGTGGCTGGTTTCATCCAACCAGAGCATCACGGCATCTTGCCAACTGTGTTCAGGCTTTTCCCCCAGCTTTTGCACTTCCCAATATTTCGCTTTTAGCCGGTCGTGGTACTCCTGGGCTTGCTTGCGGTCGTCAGTCCCAGTCGATTCGCGTATGCGCTCGCCGTTGGGTGTTGTGAACCGCGTCCACCAGATATTGCCGCGTTTAAAGAGTGACATCATTTTACCTCCCTTGGTAAACCACTCTGCGGCGCTTGCCCAGCATCAAGATATAACGAGCGCAAATAATCGGCAAGATCATCTTGCAGAAACACCCAGCATTTGCCAGGCTTGGCACCCTTAACCAAACCGGCTTTAGCCTTCTGACGCAACACAGCAGGCGACATATGCAAAAATTCGGCAGCCTGTCTGACACATGCCTTGTAAGTGCTTTCAAAAGTCCCTTCGGCAATGCTTCGCCCGTCATTGGCCGAGATGATTTCGCGAATCGTCATACCGCTGTAGATTTTCTTTGTGCGCTTTATCGGTAGCCGCTGAACATCATCACAGAACCCATTCAGATCAGTCTGCAAGATTTGATTGATGGGTTTGTCTGCGACCAACTCAATCAACAGCGGCAAGGTTGCCGAACGCTTGGTGAAGGTCGCTTTGTTGGTCTGGTCGTATCGATTCAGGAAGTCGTCAACCACAGCTGACAAAAGAGGCGCTTGTCGGGTTTCTATTGCTGGTGAGGTAGGGGTGGCGATTGTCTCTAGCGGCCTTGCTGTTTCTTGTGTGTCGCTTTTCGCTGAAATGAGGTCGAGCGAGTCAAAACAGATTTCTGAACTTATCTTACCTGTCTTTAATTCGTGCAATAGTGATTTGAAATGAGCCGCAAGTTTTAACGCTCGGCGCGTTGCTTCGTCGCTGTCTTCGGTTCTAAGGCTTTGGATAATTTCGCGAGATTTGACAATTTCGCGGAGGTCGGCGGGAACGCCGAGACGGAAATAAAAGACGTTTTTTCGTCTTACGAGGTATGGAATTTTTGCTCCTGAATCAATCGAACAATAAGCTGTAAGCCTTGTAAATAAAGCTATGCGGTTTTTTGAAATTGAAAGTTACCCCCAAAGTTACCCCTGATCGAGCGCGGCTGTCTAAGTATTTTGAAAAAGATAGCGGGGTTTAGCGTTCGTGATTGTTACATTATCACGCCACCTATTTACTTGATTTATTAGGTGGATAGGTAGCTGACTGTTTAGGTTGAAATAAACGATCCCTTTCTATTTGCTGCTATTTTATTCCGGTAAATCGTCCAAAACATCATCCAGCCATTCGACTAACGCCGCGCCGGGATGTGTAGCCGCGTCATAGTCAGCTAGCTCGCGTTGTAACCTCGCCATTAACTTTGGCGGAAGTTCAATATCCAGACGGCGAATGCCGCGACGTTTATTCGATTCGCGCCGTTCCCGTTGATATTCGGCGGATGTTTTGAAACTGGATGCGGCCATCGGGGTGACTCCTGCGTGTTTTTGAAACTAGTGTTTTATCCACCGGTATGACTTCGCTTTTGCTTCGGTCTGTTTCCATTTATGGCTGAACGCCGTTTGCCTTCATCAGTCTTTGGGCCGGTACTGCACCCGCCATGCCATTTACAACGACCATTGCAATAAATTGCTATCTGTTTGCAGGTTGTTCCGGCTCGGGTCTTTGCTCCGCATTGAAGTGTGCGTAAATCCCCGGGCATGGGTTCACTGCGTGGCGGTGGGTATCGATAGTCGCGTTCGCGCCATTCAGCCAACAGGGCATTACCGCGTTGGTAGTACTCTTTAAGCCGCTTTCGTTGTTCTGGTGTACTCATAGGCGTGATTAAGACTAGGCATTTGCTACCAGCCTGTCGACCTCCTTTTGGTTCGTTATTTTTTAGTGAGCCAACCAAATGCGATAAACCCAAATAGCAAAACATATCCGCCGAATCGTCCCCAATCCTCATATGGCAGGCTCTCGTCACCATACTTCTTATTTAGCTTGAATAGCCAGATAAAGCATGCAATGGGAATGACAACCCCCATGATGTTTCTTGCTATTTGATTAAGTGTTAACTGACCCAGAGGAATATCGCCCAGGGGCTGTGGGTCCATCCATAGGTACCCGATAATTCCGATAAGAGCGATAAATAAAACTCTAAACAGCATTCCCCACCAACGCAACAACCGCATGGATATTTTATCCATCAGGCTCTCAGTCTTAATGTCGTTATCGTTTTGGTAATCGTTCATGATGGCCTAACTAGTAGTTAGAAAGTTCTGTATATCCAACGAAAAATGACCTTCGGCAAGATAATTTATTGATCAGCATATGATTTTCCCTTCTGTATATCACCAATGATAGGCGGCTATGACTAGCAAAGATCCAATGGCTGTCATTGGATCACGTTAGGTGATAGGCCGCAACGGGTCGATGGCCGTCTATCAATTCGAAAAGATAGTAGTGTTCAAGTGGAATATGGAACATGCAATCTTTGGCTAAATTTTGGGCCGCCGTGCAGCGTTAGCCTTGTTTGCGGCCTGTTTTCGTGCTGAATCATGCCGAGGCACATGGTAAATAATAGGTACATCCCGCATAGTGAACACTGACGACTATTTTTCGATAAGCTAAGTTATTGATTGTTGGTGTTTTGCGTTCATATTATGAACACCTGTTCACTATACGGCATGACTTGTTCAGCATACGGCATGAAGCGTTCATATAGTGAACAAGCAAATCAATTTTGCGGTTGCCAGTTCCTCCATTCATCGCTGGGCTTGTGGTCGTTAAACTCGCGGAAAGTCAGCCGCCATTTTCGCGCTAATTGCTTGCTGAAATGGCCTTCCAGCATCAGCTTGATAAAACCGTGGCTTTCCAGCTCTCTAAAGGCTTCGTGCGCCTTTCCTCGACAGCAACCTATACGCTTTTGGGCCTCTGATATGCTGTAGGCAATAGGTTCGTACATGCGCCAGTGGGTTTGCATCAGGATCAATAGTTTCACCGCATTGCCGCTTAAATCCAGATAAGCGGTAGAGCGGATCATATCGACATCTTGTGCGATGTATTGCTTGCGTCGGGCCGCCATGCCTTAACCGCCTAGAATCTTAACCCTAGCACCGACAACACCATCCAGGGCCGCTTTCACGGCTTGGTAAATGTCTTTGTAAGGCTGTTGGCTTTCCATGCCTACGGTCAGAGCTTGGGCGGCGGTTAGTTCGGCCAGTTCCAGGGTTTTAAGCTGTACCGCCGTCAATAACTCCCGGATTTCGGTTGCCTGCGGCTCTATGACCAGCAGCGCTTTGTAAACCGCCTGGGTGATGTTGGCAAAATACCGGTCGGCGTTCTGGCTGCCTTGGCTGCGGGCATAATCGGCAAACTGTTGAATGGCATCAGTCAAGATCCCGCGACTATCTTTTCCGGACAATCGCGCCACCTGATAGGCCAAGGTTTCACGTTCTTTGGATTGCCGGTTTAGTTGCTGTTCGAGTCGCAAGAATTCATCAACCAAACGCTTTTGACCTTCCCGCGATTTGCGGCCACCAATAAACGGCATGGCTTTTAAACAACCGGCTTTGTTGAGTTCAAAGCAGCGGTATTCCTTGCCGCGTTTTTGGTAATTTCGCGGCACAAATTCGTGCCGTGAGATTGTGCCTGCCACTAAATCATCTAGTGTCCTGAGTACGCTTTTATGCTCTCGTTCAAATTCCTTGGCAATGATTCGACTGTCCACGCTGATTTGATTGGTCGCGCCATGGATAATTAGGCCCAACGTATTGGATGGGGTGTTAGAAATATTTCCTCTCATGCTGCACCGTCCACGCTATCCAGCAAGGCCAGGATATCGGCTTTTTTCCAGGCGGTGGTTCTCTCGCCAAGCTTGACGGGTTTGGGGTATTTGCCGGATTTAACGCCGGCCAGAAAGGTTGAGCGGCCAACCGGCAACAGTGGTTCAATGCCGCGTTTGCGGTCGCCGACGATTTGCCAGATTCGCAGGTAGCCCAAAGCGATGGTTAAGTTTTGGTCGTTAGTTACTAGGTTGGATGTTGCCATATCGTATAAGCCTCCTTTGGCTTTCAGTGGATATAGCTAAGGCATTATGCGCATATATTTAGCCTTTGGAAGGCAGGAAAAACTACAGTTTTTATGCTGGCAAAAATAATAGGGGTTGCTATTACCGGCATCAAAATTATGAAAATCTATGCCACTACGACAACAGCAAAATATTAAAGACTATGGCGATATTGTGCATTTTCAGACATGATTGTTTCTGCAAGGCCTTGCATTGTTTCCTCGCTTATTAGCCATTCGGCTTTGGGCTTTGTCGTACGCCTAAGGCGATCAACAATATCAACGTCATAATTATCACTAAACAGAAGTCTAGCAATTCTGTTCTGTGTTAGTTCTGTTTTAGTTATTTTAGAAACCAGCAACAAATCAAGATAGGGTAGCAACCGCCACTTGAACCATTCATCAAGATTTTTGTTAGTGAACTTTTTTTGAAGATGTCTAATGCCAAATTCTTTCCTATAAGAATCAAGCCACGCTTTAAAGTCGTATAAAATTTGTTCGTCCGATGCTGAAACTTTAATAGTAAGGCTTGCGGTTCTAGGCCTATCAGGTTGGTTCAATTCCGAGTAATAAATTTTTTGGTTTTTCGATGTATTTATTTTGAAAAAATCATTTTCGATACGCTCAAAATCCGGCATTGGATAAACAGAATAAAAGGAAAGAGAGTCAATTTGATCGTATATTTTCAGATTTACATCCGCTATATTATGAACTTTGACACAAAAATCAGTAATATTCCTTCTCCTTAGGATTCGCTCATCACTTAAATCCATGTTTTCAAGTTCTAATATCGGATTTGATTTTATGCGCTCAAAAGGGTCGGCACAATTCACTAGTTTAAAATGCTTAAAAATACTTTTCACATCTTCATATTCAGCATTTTTCAATAGTTCGAAGAAAGTCTTTCGAAATAATATTTGCCAATACCATTCGCGCAAGCCGAAGGATTTAAGTTCATTGTATTTTGATAAGTCAAACCAATCGGTATCAAATTCGTTTGTCAAAGCAACACCCCGTCTTGGTGCAAGCTGTCCGAAAGGATTAACCGGAAACGGGGGACGAATCCCGCTTGTTGCCCCGTCGGGCTATCCGGTTAAATTCGATTATATCAGCGCCTAGCCGTTTTTCCTGAACGCTATCACCTGCGCGCCAGCCTTCAAACCGTCCAGGTAATCCGCCCAGCTTTGCATCATTTTCCGGCGCTCGGGTAAGTGTTGGGCGCGATTGTAGGCCGCTTTAACCCGGTTGCGCTCGGCATGGGCAAGCTGGCGCTCGATCATGTCGGAATGGTAGCCTTGTTCATGCAAAAGGGTGCTGGCAGTGGTGCGGAAGCCGTGGGCGGTGTGTTGGCCTTGATAACCCATGCGCCGGATTGCCGCGCCTATGGATTCGCGGCTGATATGGGGTTCATTTCCTTTTCTGCCTTGGTTGCTGGCGAACACATAACGGCTTGAACCGGTCAGCGGATAAATATCACGTAATAAGGCAATGGCTTGTTTGCTGAGGGGTACGATATGCGCGTCTTTCATTTTCATTTTATCGGCAGCAATGCGCCATTCGGCAGCATCCAGGTCGAATTCTGACCATTCAGCCGCCGCAATGTTGGCAGGTCTGGCAAAGATTAGCGGTTGGAGCTGTAGCGCGGTTCTAACGACAAAATTCCCGCCATAAGCATCAATGTCGCGTAGTAATTCTGCCAATGATTTTGGCTCTGTAATGGCGGGAAAGTGGCCGCGATTAGGCGACGGTAGCGCGCCGCGTAAATCGGCGGTTACATCGCGTTCAGCTCGGCCTGTGGCGATACCGTACCGGATAGCTTGACCGATAAATTGCTTGGTTCTGGCTGCGGTTTCCAGTGCGCCACGATCCACAATGCGGCGTAAGGTTGCTAATACTTCAACGGCGGATAGGTCTTTAAGCGGCCTATTGCCAAGCCATGGAAAAACATCACGCTCGAAACATTGCTCTAAGTGAGCAAAGTGGCTGGCGCTCCATTTCTTGCGGTTGGCTTCCATAAATTCTTTAGCAACGGCGGCCAGGGTGTTTTCGGTACTGCCGGCTTTTTCAATCTTGCGGGTTATGCCTGGGTCTATGTTATTGGCAATTTGCTTCCTGTATTCGTCGCGCTTCTCTCTAGCTTGGCTCAGGCTAATTTCGGGGTAAGTACCAAGTGAAAGGGATTTTTCCTTACCCCCAAATCGATATTTGAAACGCCACCACTTACCCCAACTTTCGCCTTGGGGTTGTACTAACAGGAAAAGTCCTTTCTCATCCGACAGTTTGAAGGGCTTGCCAGTGCTGGCTTTCTCGTTCCTGTGGGCGTTCTTGCATGCAGTGTCCGATAGCATTTGGGGGTAACTCCTACTTGGGGTAAGTCAGTTACCCCTAATGTTACCCCCAGTTACCCCTGAATTTCAATACATCTTGCTGCATGTCACTGGACAATAAAAAACCCGCTAAGTTAGATAACTTGCGGGTTTTTAGTCTTCTTTGCATCTTGGTGGATGCTTAATTGGCGGAGAAAGAGGGATTCGAACCCTCGATACGTTGCCGTATACACACTTTCCAGGCGTGCGCCTTCGACCGCTCGGCCATCTCTCCTAATGTTCAGCTAACGATTGTATAAGTTTCTTGGGCTTAGCGCAATCAGTTGCTTCATTTTGTCTTAAGCAGCAATGTACACATTTTTAGAAAATTTTCCGTTTGTGTTACAGCTTTGTGTTACAAAAATACGTTTCCTAAGTCCACGGAAAATACGAAAAAAGGTTGAGATTTTGACGAGGTTGTGAAGCAGGTTTTGATGATGAAAAATTACTGAATTTGGGAATTGAGATTAGTGATCAGATCCTACAAGTAGAAGTTTCAAGAGTCGTCGGCTTACGACGAGGCTGAAAGTTAATGCAAAGTTATTAACATGAATTCATGTTAGTTTTTCACTTGACATCAAGTGGTATACATTTCATACTTTGCCCACCTTACAGCAAATGGAAAATTAAAATGGCTTTTGAGAGTACAGACCGCACCAAGCCCGTTAAGAGAATAATTAACGGAAAATCTTATAACACTGCGACATCACTGTTGGTGTTCCATACAAAGGGTCAAGATGAACCGATGGATATTTTAGGATGGGGTCTCTACTATCCATCTGAAGCTGAGCTTTATAGAACCCGTCACGGAGCTTTTTTCTTATTAAAAAGAGATCAACACAAAAACTATCATGATGATTTTGGATTTGAAAATGTCATAGAACCCTACACAGATGATGAGGCACTCAAGTGGATGGAGTTAAACTGTCCTGAACAAATTGAAGACTATTTTGGTGAAATGCCAGAAGCAGGTTCATCTGAAGTAAACATATCTCTTAGATTGCCAAAGGTATTGAGTGATAAAGCAAAAAAAATCGCTAAATCAGAAAACCTATCTCTAAATGCGTGGCTTAACTTAGTTATCAGAAATGCTGTTAGTTTAGCAACTAATAATCCAGAGTGATAATTTAATAAGGAATAAATGTGTTAATAACTGACAAATTTGAAAAATACAGAAGTGTAATTGAAAACTCACCACAACTTAACGATAAGTCTAAGCCAATGAAGGAGCTTCTATTATGGGAAGATAGCAAAATGAATCTTGAGTGCTATTACGCTCCTTTTGACTATATAAACGTTGATGCGAAAATCATTTTGGTAGGCATTACACCAGGCGCTACCCAGATGAATAAAGCACTTAATACAGCAAATATTTCTATCAACGAAGAATGATCTTGCCCTGATCTATCGGACACTCGGCTAAGAGAGTAATCTCTAACCCCGAGGAAAATCATGAAAGCCCAAAACGAATCAAAGATCCCCGTTGTCCGCAACAAATATACCGCGCAGTTTAAAGAACAAGCCCTGGAGCGTGCCGACAAGGATGGCATCCCAAAGGCGGCCAAAGATTTAGGGCTCGCCGAATCGATGCTGTACAACTGGCGAGCCAAGCGTCGCCAAACAGGACAGCCCTTCGAAGATCAAAAGCTACAGCAGGCCGAAATGGCGCGGCTTAAACGAGAAAACACCCGCCTGGAAGAGGAAGTCGCCTTTTTAAAAAAGGCGGCAGCGTACTTTGCCAAACAGCCCAAGTGAAGTACGCCATGATCAAAGCTAATGAAGATCAATTCCCTGTGGGACTCATGTGCCGCCTGTTAACGGTCTCACGGAGTGGCTACTACGACTGGAAGTGCAGGCCACTTTCCGATAGAGGCGAAGCGAATAAATGGCTAGCCAATGAGATTAAACGTATTTTTGAGGATGAGAAAGGCCGTCCTGGTTCACCCAGAATTACACAGCGACTACAAGACGAAGGAAAATCAGCAGGCCGACACCGGGTAGCCAGGATCATGCGAAGCCATGGCTGGAGAGCGAAGGCGGCTAAGAAATACAAAGCCACAACGAACAGCAACCACTCGTTACCGGTCGCGAGGGTGTCCTGAATTTTGTGTAAACGGGATTTAATTATCGATTGGGCATCCTGTCTTCAAACTGAATGCTAAACCGATTCAACGCGGCTTTCCAGTCATGCAAAGGCATGGTCCATTTTTTACTGATATTCATCAGGGCCAAATAGAACAATTTCGACAAGGCTTCATCACTGGGAAATGAACCGCGATTCTTGGTGATTTTCCGCAAACTCATGTTGACCGACTCAATGGCATTGGTGGTGTAAATGATGCGGCGTATCTCCGGCGGATAGTCGAAAAAGGGGATGATCCGATCCCAATTGCGTCGCCAAATTTGGGCAATCGGTGGATAGGCATCGTTCCACTGCACCTCGAACTCAGCCAGCTTCTGCTCCGCCTCGGCGACGGTGGCTGACTGGTAAATCTGTTTGAGATCGGCGGCGATCTGTTTGCGCATTTTCCAGCCGACATAGTTGAGGCTGTTGCGGACCAAATGCACGATGCACAGTTGAACGGCTGTGTGTGGATAGACGGTTTCAATCGCTTCGGGAAAGCCTTTCAAGCCATCGACACAGGCGATGAAGATGTCTTGGACGCCGCGGTTCTTGAGGTCGGTGACGACTTGCAACCAAAACTTGGCGCCCTCGGTTTGAGCTATCCATAAGCCCAGCACTTCCTTTTCGCCGTTCATATTGACGCCAATCGCCAGATAAACAGCCTTGACCCGCACTGCACCGGTATCACGCACTTTGACGTGGATGCAGTCGAGATAAACGATGGGGTAAATCGGATCGAGCGGTCGCGATTGCCAGGCTTTCACTTCCTCAATCACGGCGTCCGTCACTGAGGAAATCAAGCTCGACGACACTTCAGTGCCATACAGCTCTTCCAGGTGGCTCTGGATTTCCCTGACCGTCAGCCCTCGGGCATAAAGCGAAATAATCTTGTCGTCAAAGCCCGTCCAACGGGATTGGTGTTTGCCAATGATTTGCGGCTCGAACTGACCATGACGATCACGTGGAATCTCAATCGGCAATGCGCCAAAATCACCTTTCAGCGTTTTACGGCTTTTGCCGTTGCGCGTATTCCCCGTAGCATTACTGACAGACTCATGCTTGCCATGCCCCAGATGTTCGGTCATTTCAGCTTCTAAAGCCCGCTCCACCAGCGCCTTGGTGAGTTGTTTCAGCAGGCCATTTTCGCCCAGCAGGTCTTCCGGTTTTTGATAGCCGGACAATAAGGTATCGATTAGGTCAGTTGGGATAGATTGGGTTTCGGTCATGGTTACTCCTCAAAGTAAGGGCAGTGTCCTGCCTAATGACCGTTTACACAAAAATTCTTACACCCTCCCGGTCGCCCCGAATCGGTTGGAACAAAACTTCACGGCAGACGGCCCCGATCAAAAATGGGTATCGGATATCACCTATATTTGGACGGAAGAAGGTTGGCTGTATTTAGCGGTGGTACTTGAGCTTTATTCACGTCGAGTGATCGGTTGGGCCATTTCCGAACGGATGACGGCAACGTTGGTTTGTGATGCCCTGATCATGGCGTTATGGCGTCACCGAATGCCTAAAGGCGTCATTGTCCATTCGGATCGAGGCAGCCAGTATTGCTCTGCCGCCTACCAGAAGCTTTTCACCAAACACCAATTGATTTGCAGCATGAGCAAGAAAGGCGATTGCTATGACAACGCCGCCATGGAAAGCTGGAACCACAGTTTTAAAGTCGAGGCGATTCATGGCGAACGGTTTTTAACCCGATCAGCCGCCAAGTACCAAGTGTTTGAATATATCGAAGTGTATTACAATCGAAAAAGGCTTCACTCCAAATTAGGCTATATCAGCCCGGAAAATTTTGAAGCTAAAAAAGTCGCTTAGTTGAGTGTCCGTCAAATCCGGGCAAGATCAATCATCTAAATCCCGCACTAATGGGGTAATAAAGTGCTCTGTGTAAACGCCAGCACCATTCCCAACGCTCGCGCCAAAATTATAAGTTGGAATAGCAACCAAATTATTATCAATTGCTATTTGTTTTAACATCGCCTCATGCGTTGGTAAAACATCGTGCAAATCCTTCAAAAATCGATTTACGTTTCTTTTATCAGAGTCTTCAAATGACTTTGACGACGTCACACTGAGAAAAACATCCTGAGCAGTATATTTACATTCATTGTCTAACTTGCCTCTTTCCAAGTCCTTCAGCGTCATCTCTGCTAACGCTCTAAGCGCCTTGTAGCGCTTAGTTTTTGCGTCTTTACCTGTGTAAATCTCAATAAATTTAAGGGCGCACAACGCCGCGTCTTTCAACTGATCTGAATCCATCTGCATACCTACATAAACCGGTTTGTTCCTGTTTGACTCTCAAAGTATAGCCAACAACCTGCTCCAATGCGTTCCGAGCACAACAGATTGGTTGTGTGGAACAAGCCCAATACGGAGGCATTCAATGAGCAATGAAACAAAATATAAAGCAAATGATATTGAATTAAGTTATGGCATGTTAGATGGCGAATTAATACATATTAGTGAAGTCGAAAGCGGATTATCTGAAAACTGTTTATGCCCGAAGTGCGGGAGTTTTTTAGTTGCAAAGAAAGGTGATATTAGAAAGCATCACTTTTCTCATTACAACTTTGAAAACTGTTTAGGAGCACAGGAAACTGCCATTCATTTATTAGCAAAAGAAATATTACTACAAGAAAAATGTGTATGTTTAGTATCTTCCGCAACAACAGATACCTCTAATTTATTACGTTTTGATAAGTTATCTATTGAGGTGCGAGGCCACGGTTTGGTGTTTGATGCTGTTGGTTATGGCGAAGCAGATGATTTGGCAATTGAAATAAAAGTTACACATGAAGTAGATAGCCGTAAAAGAGACATTGTAGTCAATAATGGCATCAGAATGATTGAAATTGATTTGTCAGAATTTCTTTCTTGCGAATTCACCAGAGAAGAGATAAAGCACGCCGTTATAAATTCAGCACCACGATATGTAATTGAAGAAATACAACCTACCATTCAAACAACAGAGGATAAAGACATGATCAACAAAGCGTATATTGCAGGCTTTAAATTAGCTAGTGGCTACTCTCGTAAAAATAACTGTAACTTTGAAAGTAATAAAATATTTATTCTCCAACCTGTAGAGAACAGATCAAGCACAAACTATCAAGTGGCGGCATGTGGTGGTTATGAAATATTGGAACTTAACATCGTTGATAGTCCTGCGCTGATTGAAAAGATTTCAAGCTTTTCATATCCACTAGAGGCAAGACTGACAGTAGAAACAGCATTCCAAAAGACCAAATGCGTCCCAGTTGTTACTGATGTCAATTTGATCTAACTCATTAGACGCTAGCTCGTTTCAGATTGCCTTGAAATGAGCTAGCTTTTATTTGAATCTCGTCTTGATCGTAGTTAAGTAACACAATGTTCTTGTGTTATCCACTGAGGAAGCGCTGTGGACGCGCCTAGCGCAATTTCCTTTGATTTTGCGTAGACATGTAGCGCTGTTTAGCGTGTCGTGTCGGATACACGCTTCTCGTAAGCCCTGAGCGTGTGTAGCGAGTCACTTGTCGCTAGCACTGCTGCTAGCTGTTTGTTGACATTGTCAATGTCGCGCTTAATCAACGCAGATTGCAGTCGCTTGGCGCAGTCTTTCAAAACGTAATAATCGTTCCGCGCTAATTGGCTTAGAAATTTGACGTGTTGAAGGCGTGGATAGCGCAGTAAAAATTGCAGCAAATAATCCGGTGCCGTCTCAAGGGAGGGTGTCCTGAATTTTGTGTAAACGGGATTTAATTATCGATTGTGCATCCTGTCTTCAAACTGAATGCTAAACCGATTCAACGCGGCTTTCCAGTCATGCAAAGGCATGGTCCATTTTTTACTGATATTCATCAGGGCCAAATAGAACAATTTCGACAAGGCTTCATCACTGGGAAATGAACCGCGATTCTTGGTGATTTTCCGCAAACTCATGTTGACCGACTCAATGGCATTGGTGGTGTAAATGATGCGGCGTATCTCCGGCGGATAGTCGAAAAAGGGGATGATCCGATCCCAATGACGTCGCCAAATTTGGGCAATGGGAGGGTAGGCCTCGTTCCACTGCACCTCGAACTCAGCCAGCTTCTGCTCCGCCTTGGCGACGGTGGCTGACTGGTAAATCTGCTTGAGATCGGCGGCGATCTGTTTGCGCATTTTCCAGCCGACATAGTTGAGGCTGTTGCGGACCAAATGCACGATGCACAGTTGAACGGCTGTGTGTGGATAGACGGTTTCAATCGCTTCGGGAAAGCCTTTCAAGCCATCGACACAGGCGATGAAGATGTCTTGGACGCCGCGATTTTTCAGGTCTGTCACCACCTGTAACCAGAACTTGGCACCTTCGGTTTGGGCAATCCATAAGCCCAGCACTTCCTTTTCCCCGCTTAGGTTAATTCCAATCGCCAGATAAACGGCCTTGACCCGCACCGCACCGGTATCGCGCACTTTGACGTGGATGCAATCGAGATAAACGATGGGGTAAACCGGGTCGAGCGGTCGCGTTTGCCAGGCTTTCACTTCCTCAATCACGGCGTCCGTCACTGAGGAAATCAAGCTAGACGACACTTCAGTGCCATACAGCTCTTCCAGATGGCTCTGGATTTCCCTGACCGTCAGCCCTCGGGCATAAAGCGAAATAATCTTGTCGTCAAAGCCCGTCCAACGGGATTGGTGTTTGCCAATGATTTGCGGCTCGAACTGACCATGACGATCACGTGGAATCTCAATCGGCAATGCGCCAAAATCACCTTTCAGCGTTTTACGGCTTTTGCCGTTGCGCGTATTCCCCGTAGCATTACTGACAGACTCATGCTTGCCATGCCCCAGATGTTCGGTCATTTCAGCTTCTAAAGCCCGCTCCACCAGCGCCTTGGTGAGTTGTTTCAGCAGGCCATTTTCGCCCAGCAGGTCTTCCGGTTTTTGATAGCCGGACAATAAGGTATCGATTAGGTCGGTTGGGATCGATTTGGGTAAGGTCATAGTTACTCCTCAAAGTAAGGGCAGTTTCCTGCCTAATGACCGTTTACACAAAAATTCTTACACCCTCAGAACTGATCTGGCGTTTTATTGCTAGCACCGCGTGTTTTTGGATACGTGGCGAGGATGGGGAGCCATCCATCAACATTAAACTTGTACGTCTGCTTTGGAGTGAGTTGCTTGCCTTCGCAAACAATGGCAGCTTTGATTTTCAAGAATTAACTGACAAGACTGAAGTAATCAAGCAGGCAATCGCTGCGGATGTCAGCGATCAAAAGTTACAAACATTTTATAAGGCTTGGCTTGATCTGTGGACGACTGGTGAAACAAGTAATAGTTAAGATTGCGGTGCAACAAAAAAATCCCCAAAGTTAAACCGTTCAATAGTCGCTTGTTTTTCAGCAATATTGTCGGTGATGCCTTAGGATTCAGCAGTAATTAAATATTTTTGTTATTATTTTAATTGAAGTTTACGGTAATGATGGTTTTTAACTTTAATTACATGCAGCCTATATAGAGAGTCATTAATGGAACTAATTGAGTATATTCAATCTTTTTTTGGCAAAGAACAAAAGGATGTGGGCCTTTCTGGATCTTTGAGTTTGCAAACTGCTCGGTTAAAGAAAATATTATTGGGGTTTTCATTTTCTGCAGTTTTAGGATTGGCATATCCAATATATAATTTTTATGTCAACATTACCGACATTAAAAGCCATTTTTCAATTACTTTACAGTCTGTGCCAGATATTCTATATCCCATTGGATTAGAAAAAGACTCCTTTGAAAAGAGATTATCATTTGAGCTACAGGCGCTCTCTGAAAATATGACTATCCCAGGCATACTCCCCGGCCAACCTAAAGTTCTTACCACCTTACAAAATATAGATGCTAATGTGAACATAGAAGTTGTAGGTAAGCAATTTTCAATGCAACCGCTAATATCAAAAATTCGCCAATACTTAAAAAGAGAAGATATTAAAATAGATATTTACTTGGTATTGAATGGGCGTGATATTGTAATTACTCTAATATCGGAGCGAGTGGGTGAAAAAAAACAGAGAAAGGATGTTTTCTCCCTAGATAATAATGATATTTCTGACATTCCAAGTTATATAGCAAATATAGTGTTAGAAATTGTAACACCGATTTATTTTATATCTAATATAGGTCGTGACTTTCCATTTTGCCTGCCAGATTGTAAAGATAAGATATATGAGCTTATTTATTATTCACATTTAACTACAGTATCTCCTCCAAATTGGGATAATGAAATAGGAAAGCTTGCATGGGTGCAGTTTGAGTATATTCGGAGAACTAATAAAAGGGAAATTTCTAAGTTTGATTTAGATGAGTTAATGCCTAAAGTAAAGGAAGCGGCTAATTCAAGTGAAGATTATGAGCTAAAAATGCAGGCGGCGCTTCTTGCGCATCTTCTCGGTGACGGTGACATTTCAAATAAGTTAGCAGAATCCTCAATTGATAGATTTGTCAATAGTCATTATTTTAACAAGAGATCTGATAATAAACCTTGTGATTATGATCCAGTTGAATTGGCTTTTGATGCTAAGGTTCAATTTAGCATTCTATGCACAACATACAAATATATTCACAGTATAAATCAACTAAAAATACCAAAAGTTCATCAATATGCAGCTCATATGTCAACTATTAGAATTATAAATTGGACTAAGGGAGATCCAAGGGTTGAATCGTGGGCAGGTATACTTTGGAAAAAGATAGATCCAATCTGGAGTGATTCAATATTAAAGAATGCAGCGATACATGATAATGGACTCTCAGGTCCGCTAACATATGGGATTTTTCTGCAGGGGAATAAAAGATATACAGAGGCTTTTAAAAATTTCCGTTCGGCACTGCTCAATGTAGTATCACTAGGAACGGATGTTGATTTTCTATTATCTCAAATAGAGGCTCTTACGGATACTACTGGTTTTTTTTATCAAAGAGATTTAACTCGGCAATGTATTCAAGAAACTGACAGCAATCAAGCTATTTGTATACAAATGTTAGCGGAAGCTCTTGAAAACATACAAGTTAATCAAGTTAATCAAGTTAATACAAAAAATATTCATCATAAAAAGAAACGAGCTAAAAACAAGAAAAATCACAAGCTATGCACATAGCTCTCTAGTAAATATCCATATATATTACTGATTTTTCATCCTGTATTAAATGCCTATTTGGTGGTTAAAAATAGGCGACATTTAGTTGGTTTCGTTAACTAAGGTAACAGTATATTTCTCTAAATTAGCTTTCAGTTTGTCGTAGGCATAACAAAAAAATCCCCAAAGTTAAACCGTTCAATAGTCGCTTGCTTCTCAACAATATTGTCGGTGATCGCTTGCGTCCAGTAACCTTTGGCGACAGGTGATATTTTGCCGAGTCCATCCACCACATCGGTTTCATGACCAGTAATCGCAAACGTACCGGCAATTTTGTGTTGTATGCCGTAGGTGATGAAAGTATGTCGGAAACAATGAAAACCGCTTAAGCGCGCACCTTCGGTTTTATCTCTGAGGCCAATGCTGCCAAGATACCGAATAAACCACTTTGACACTCGGGCGGATGCTTTGCCATGATTGGGTTTCCAGGCTGGAAATAGATGCTTGTCGTTTTGGCCTTTTATACGTTCAACGTAATCTAAAAAGCCCAAGGCAATTAGCTTGGAGTGAATCGGTACGATCCGATGTGACGAATGGGTTTTAATACTTTTGGAGACACCATCAGCTGCTTCGCTTTCGTCTGTGAAGTGAAAATACCAGATGCTGGTTGCTTGATCCTGTTGGATGTCGGTAAATGGGTTGAGCTGACATACTTCGTTAATTCGGGCACCTGTAAATAGACCAATCAACGGCAACCAACAATAATGGGCTTTATTGGGATCGGCGGCGTATTTGCGCATCAATGAGTGAGTAAACAGCAATTTAATCTCGTCTTGGGTTAAAGCGCGTTGCTTGTTAATGCCGTGCGAACGATCACCACGATAGACTGCTCCATGAACGCTTAGACTTGGAAATCCTTGGTCTTTGTAATGTACATAGGCCCAATTCAGTAACAAACTAGCGCTAGCGCGATAGGTGCTCTTAAACGTACCTTCTGCGATACAACGGCCAGAGTGGGTGGCTATAATCCTTTTAATGGACAGTCCGCGAAATATTTTTGCATCATGTCTGATTGGCAGCTTTTGTACCAGATCAAAGTAGTTGTTTATATCTGCTTGCAGGATGGTATTGATGGGCTTATCACCAACCAATTCAATCAATATTGGTAAGGTGGATTTTAGCTTGGTCAGTGTGGCTTTATTCTTCGGGTCGTAACGCCGTATAAAGTCAGCAACGACAACAGAAAGCAACGGTGCTTTAGGCTGTTTAGGGATGGGTGGAGCAAAGGTGATGGTGGTAATGGCGCGTTGTTCAGGGACTTGAGCAATCAACGCTGACATGCTGATCTCAGTGCTTCTACCTGATTTTAGATCGTATAGTGCTGCTGCAAAGTTTGCTGCGAGTTGAAGTGCGAGAGGTGTAGCTTCGTGACGATTTTCGGTTTTTAAGCTCCGGACAATTTCCTTTGCTTGAAGGGGTTCTTGAAGCTCAATGGGTATGCGAATTCTAAAGTAGTAGACGTTATTTCGTCTAAACAAGTAGGGAATTTTCCCCACAAAAACTAACCTTATTGTGTTGCAGAAATGCTTAACAGATTATGAAGCGCTTGGCAAGAAAAACTTGAAAGCTATTTATAATCAATAGCTTAAAATTGTTAAGAGAGAAGCCTTCTTGAGCCCTCGATACGTTGCCGTATACACACTTTCCAGGCGTGCGCCTTCGACCGCTCGGCCATCTCTCCTAATGTTCAGCTGACAATTGTATTAGTTTCTTGGACTTAGCGCAATCAGTTGCTTGGTTTTGTCTTAAACTTAAGTGCGCTAACTTTCGGCAAAAAATCGCATTGTGTTACAGCTTTGTGTAACAAAAATACGTTTCCTAAGTCTCTGAAAATATGGACAAATGTTGACTGTTGACTGTTGACTGTTGACTGTTGACTGAGGCTGTGCGATGGGATTTTGTGATGGAAAATGACTTAGCTTGAGAGCTGATATTGCTCATGACGCCAGTGCAATATCTGATTTCATAGCTCAAAAAGACTTTCAACGTTATGTAAAGCGCGTTAAAAATATGCCTGTAATTGCGCTCATTTTTGTAACACAGATTTGTTGGATGACAACCTTGATGTGGTCCTATAATCAAGAAATGCAAGTATCGCAGCGAAAATCGTTATTTGACCCAATAGCTTGAATAAATAGCGTCTGACCGATGCAAAACAGAAGATGCTAAGATTAGTGCCTATCTACATGCTTGAATCTTTTAAGCAAAAATATACAGGTGGCGGATTCAAAACCGAAGTGCAACACCACGCTATTAATGAATGAGATTTGACGGTTGTGAGCTGTTCAGCAGTAATTCCCTGTAGACAGCAAGCGGGCAGCGTACCCCAAGACCTTTTCGAGGGCGAGCGTTAATTTGATCGGCAATCGTATCCAGTTGTTGCTGGGTGTAGCCTGATAGATCGGTGCCCTTAGGTAAATACTGACGGATCAAGCCGTTCATATTTTCGTTGGAGCCGCGCTGCCAAGGGCTATGGGGATCGCAGAAGTACACGGCAATGCCGGTATTCGCAGTTAACTGCTTGTGTAAAGCCATCTCGCGGCCTTGGTCATAGGTCATGCTCAACCGCATTGGTTGAGCAATGCGGTTGAGCAATGCGGTTGAGCATGTCGGTAAAGGCTTGCAGCACGTTAGCGGCACTGGCAGGCTGCGGATGGGGTAGTTTGATCAACATTAGCAAGCGACTGGTCCGCTCCACCAAGGTACCCACCGCACTGGCGTTGGCCGCGCCTTTGATGAGGTCGCCTTCCCAATGTCCCGGAAACTGGCGATCTTCGATGTCGGGTGGTCTTAGATGGATGCTGAGCATGTCGGGTATCTGGCCGCGACGGTCTTGTCCTTTGCTGCGGGGGACACGTCTGTTTTTAGCCTGGCGCAGGCAGGCAATCAGGTCACGTTTTAGTTCGCCGACCGGTTGCGCATAGATGCAGTTGTAAATGGTTTCGTGTGACACGCGATACTCATGGCCTTTGGGATAAAGCTGTGCCAGCACCAGTGCGATCTGCTCCGGCGACCAGCGAAGTTGCAGAAAATACTGGACGACGCCAAACAGCAGTCCCTCAGCATGCAGCTTCTCTCGTGGACGCGATTGACGCCGACGACGTTGACAGGTTTGCTGTGCCTGGACACTGATGTAATGATCGCCCGCACCATTACGACGAAGCTCTCGGCTAATGGTACTGGCGGACCGTTGCAGAACCCGTGCTATCGCCCGAAGACTGTAGTTTTGTTGCTTCAGGCTGCTGATCGTGATGCGATCTTCAGGCTGAAGCTGTTGATAATGTTTTGAGGTGGATTTCATGTGCATACCTTACTGGTGTTTGGGGTGTTGCACTTCGGTTTTGAATCCGCCCTTTAATTTTTGGGTTACGAGTTTTTATGCGAGAGGGCTTTTTTTAATAATGCAGATTTTGTTTTTTTATCAAATGCTTTACCCGCGCCCTCTACTGTCATTTCATCCCATCTAGGACCTCCACACAACACTGCAGTATACATTGCCGTTGCTGTTACTTGTCCAACGCCAGACGCAAGCATTGCTTCGTAAAACATCCTATGTACTGACTTGTAAGGTTCAATTCGGGTGATGCAATACTGATCATGTATTACAGCTGGTCGTACATATGGTCCTTGGAGTGGAGACCCTATTATTGACCAAGCAACTCTAGGAATAGATGCCCCATCAGAAGGCATGCCTTTTTCTGCCGTCCAACTCTTGTCTTTACAATCAACAAAAGGGCGGATTCAAAACCGAAGTGCAACACCCCAAACACCAGTAAGGTATGCACATGGAATCCACCTCAAAACATTATCAACAGCTTCAGCCTGAAGATCGCATCACGATCAGCAGCCTGAAGCAACAAAACTACAGTCTTCGGGCGATAGCACGGGTTCTGCAACGGTCCGCCAGTACCATTAGCCGAGAGCTTCGTCGTAATGGTGCGGGCGATCATTACATCAGTGTCCAGGCACAGCAAACCTGTCAACGTCGTCGGCGTCAATCGCGTCCACGAGAGAAGCTGCATGCTGAGGGACTGCTGTTTGGCGTCGTCCAGTATTTTCTGCAACTTCGCTGGTCGCCGGAGCAGATCGCACTGGTGCTGGCACAGCTTTATCCCAAAGGCCATGAGTATCGCGTGTCACACGAAACCATTTACAACTGCATCTATGCGCAACCGGTCGGCGAACTAAAACGTGACCTGATTGCCTGCCTGCGCCAGGCTAAAAACAGACGTGTCCCCCGCAGCAAAGGACAAGACCGTCGCGGCCAGATACCCGACATGCTCAGCATCCATCTAAGACCACCCGACATCGAAGATCGCCAGTTTCCGGGACATTGGGAAGGCGACCTCATCAAAGGCGCGGCCAACGCCAGTGCGGTGGGTACCTTGGTGGAGCGGACCAGTCGCTTGCTAATGTTGATCAAACTACCCCATCCGCAGCCTGCCAGTGCCGCTAACGTGCTGCAAGCCTTTACCGACATGCTCAACCGCATTGCTCAACCGCATTGCTCAACCAATGCGGTTGAGCATGACCTATGACCAAGGCCGCGAGATGGCTTTACACAAGCAGTTAACTGCGAATACCGGCATTGCCGTGTACTTCTGCGATCCCCATAGCCCTTGGCAGCGCGGCTCCAACGAAAATATGAACGGCTTGATCCGTCAGTATTTACCTAAGGGCACCGATCTATCAGGCTACACCCAGCAACAACTGGATACGATTGCCGATCAAATTAACGCTCGCCCTCGAAAAGGTCTTGGGGTACGCTGCCCGCTTGCTGTCTACAGGGAATTACTGCTGAACAGCTCACAACCGTCAAATCTCATTCATTAATAGCGTGGTGTTGCACTTCGGTTTTGAATCCGCCCTTAGTAACCTTAGGTAGTTGCCATTGTCTTAACGGCTTTGAACTCCATTTCTTTAACCATTTGCTGTTTGGATCTTTCCAATAAATCTTGGAAACGGAGCGCAAGCGAAGTGAAGATTTTTAGTCCCCGATAGCCGTAGCGCCGGGCGGGTTTTCGCAGCGAAGCGGAGAAAACCTGCAAGGCATCGCGACACGGCGTCAAGTCATGCGAGAGCCAATGTTTCGATCCCCTTGTTGGGGCGAAACGAGGTGACGCGGACGAATCGGGGCGCCGAAGGCATAAACGGTCGCGTAATTTTTGCCGATCCCCGGTTTCTATTCTTTTTTCCAATTGTTGTTCAATGGAAATTGGCAGTTTATTCCGCAATCTAGGTATGGGTATTTTTCCATCGCGACGTTTATAGGACTTTTTGTTTAATTTGGGATCACTGTAGGGAACGCCCGTGAAAACTCTAAACAAAAGATCACGCCTTAGATCCTTTTTCACTTCACTTTAATTCGATTTTATTTTCCGGCATCTGCTTGGCAACACGTGGCTTGATATAGCCCCAAACCTGTTCATCCGGATTGAGTTGTGGCGCGTAGGGTGGCAGAAAAACCAACTGCAAACGGCCTTGCTGTTGCTCCACAAAAGTTTTCACAATCTTAGCCTTGTGAATCGGATGGCCGTCGACGACCAAGATGATCGGCTGTTCTGCACCGCGCAGCAGACGTTTCAGAAATTCGACAAACACGTCGGCTGTGACGTTGCCTTCCTGCACCATGAAGCGAAAGTCGCCCGGCGGCGATCAGATTCAAACCATACCTTCGTCCGGTCGTCTTTACGGTCGGCGTCCGCCCGACCGGTGCCCAGGTGGTGCCAGCATGGAAGTCAGCACGCACGCCGGCTTCGTCGGCAAAATAAATCACCGCACCGGTGCGTTTGGCTTCGGCTTTCAACGCAGGAAACGCCTCCGACTGCCACTTTTCCACCAACACCGGGTCCTGTTGCCAAGCCCGATATAAGGGTTTTTGCGGGGTAAAGCCGAGTATCCGCATGATCCGCCCCATACTCGGTGCCGTCAGGCCCTTGCCAAACTGGCGGAAAATGACTTCGCCAATCAACGATAAGGTCCACAAGCCAAACTCCAGCCTCATTTGCCAGGGTGTTTTATCCCGCACGGTCTCGACGATCCAGCGCATTTCGTCAGGCGTCACCAGCGGTGGGCGCCCCGTAATTTTCTTGGTCAGCAACGCATTTTGACCACCGGTTGCAAAGTCGGACAACCAACGAAACACCGTGCGAATGTTAACGCCCATCGCTGCCGCCACACTGGCCGCTGTCTGCCCATTTTTCACAGCCTTGACCGCCTGCTGCCGCATCACTTGCAGCGTATGGTGATCAATTTCTCGGCCGTCTGAATCTCGTTTGCATTTCATGAGGATATTATCCCATGAATATGACTTAACTAATTTTAAGAGCAGTAAGTAACATAATGTTGTTGTGTTACTTGTTAAGTATTTGATTATATGGAGTAAATAGCCTTAAGGCTATACCATATGTAACAGATTAAAAAACTCACCAAATCGAGTTACATATAGAACACTGTAAACGCAGCAAGCAAGTCAGAAATTGACTTGATCCATACACTACTAGAGAACAAGTTTGGTCAGTTGTACGCTGATATTTGGAAAGTCGGAGTCAATCTTTCACTTAGGATTAGCGATTTGCTGTCGCTGCAATACTCTCAGCTCAACATTCAAGACAGATCGTTACAGCTCAAAGTAAAGCGATAACAGAGTCAGGCGAAATTGCGAGTTAAATCAATTTTGGTTAACCTAAGGTCAAGCAGACTTACTGCGTACAAAGGGATTTCGCCAGCTTGTTAGCTCGCTAACGATGGCTAGTATTGAGAGGAAACCGGAAAATTTTATGACCGACACCAATATTCAGCATGAGAAGCCAAAAATCTTAATAGTCGATGACGTTCACGAAAATTTGCACACCTTGCTGAATATTCTGCGTAGCGACTACGCGGTTCTTGCCGCGACTTCGGGCGCAAAAGCCTTGGAAATAGCGCGGCGTAGTCCGGTTCCCGAGCTGATTTTATTGGATATTCAAATGCCCGAGATGGACGGCTACCAGGTGTTGCACCATCTTAAGGCCGATTCTTTAACGAAAGATATTCCGGTGATATTTGTCACCGCGGCGGCGGAAGTCAATGGCGAGATGCGAGGCTTTAAGCTGGGGGCTTCGGATTATTTGCTCAAGCCCGTGATACCCGAGATGCTGTTAGTTAGGGTTGAATTGCATTTAGAGTTGAACACCTATCGGAAACGCTACGGCCGACTATAATCATTCGGGTTGACTGGCCACGCTGGTCTTAACCATTTCCTTTGACAATGATTAAAGACGAAAGAACATTGCCGAGTCTCCGGCCGTCCATATTGGTCGTAGACGATCTGCCGGAAAACATTCACGGTCTATTGGAAGCGTTAAAAGACGAATACGGAATTATGATCGCCACCGATGGCGAGAGAGCCGTCGAACTGGCGCAGGGACAAAACCCGCCGGACTTGGTTTTGCTGGATATAAAAATGCCGGGCATGGATGGCTATGAAGTGTGCTGGCGGCTTAAGAGCGATCCTAGAAGCCGCGATATACCGGTTCTATTTGTTACCATTGTCGATGCCTCCATCGAAAAAATTCGCGGCTTCTCTTTGGGGGCCGCGGATTTTATTACCAAGCCGTTCGATATCGACGAAGTTCGCGCCAGGGTTAAAACGCATTTGGAATTGAGCAGGCTGCGCCGCGCGCTGGAAGGGCGGGTCAAACGCCTCAACGAATATAAACGGGCTACAGATCTGTCCAGCATTGTGTTCAGAACCGATCCCGATGGGGTGATTACCTATGTCAACGATGCCTTTGTCACGACTTACGGCTATTCGCGCGAGGAACTGATAGGCAAGACCCATAGAGTTATCAGCGATCCCGATACCGCGCCCAGTCTATACCGGGACTTGTGGAGCACGATTTTGAGCGGCGCTATTTGGCGCGGTACTTATAGTAACCTCAGCAAAACCGGTGAAGTGGTATACGTCAATAATACCATTGTGCCGATCTTGAATACGGACGGCTCTATCCGCGAATTTGTATCGACCAGTGTTAACGTCACTCATCTGATCAAGCAAGAAGAATTGATACGGGAACAGACTACCGATGCGCTGACCGGTTTACCGAATCGGGTCAAACTGATGCAGGATTTGGGTAAAGCCGAGCGGTGCATGTTGGGTATGATCAATATCGATCAATTCAAAGCGATCAACGATTTTTACGGCCTCTACAACGGCGACAAGGTATTGCTGGAGATTGGCGAACGCTTGCGAAACATCGGCGGCGATCGCGCTCGGGCCTATCGAATCGGTGGGGATTTGTTTGCATTGTTTTACAAGAATGACGACGATTTTGCCAGCTTCGAACGGCTGATTGATCACATCATCACACAGTTGGAATCCGAGCCGGTCGATTGCGGTGAAGACAAAATCAATATTCGTGTGACCGCCGGGATTTGTTCCGGTACCGATAATCCCTATACGCATGCGGCGCTGGCTTTGGAACGGGCCAGAATCGAACACCGCGATTATCTGATTTATACCGATCAGATGCAGATTAAGTCGCATTACAAGGACAACATCCGCTGGAGTCAGAAAATCAGGAGTGCCTTGGCCGATGGCCGTATCGTGCCTTACTACCAACCGATAGTCGACAATCGCAGTGGGCAAATCGTCAAATACGAAGCGCTGATGCGGATGATAGACGAGGACGGCACGGTGATTCCGCCGACTTTTCTGAATGTTGCCAAGCGTACCCGGCAATACACCGCTTTGACCAAACGCATGGTGGAACGAGTCTTGTTGGATTTGCCCGCATGTCAGGGCGAAATGGCCATTAATCTGACAGTAGAGGATATCCTTGATGCCAATACCGCAAATTTCCTGCAAGAAAAATTGGCCCAGCCCGGTGTCGGTTCGCGAATAGTATTGGAAATCACCGAAACCGAAGGCATCGAAAATTATGAGGAAGTGCGCGAGTTTGTCGATAGGCTTAAAGGCTACGGTTGCCGCTTTGCCATCGACGATTTCGGTAGCGGCTATTCCAATTTCGTGCACTTATTGCGGTTAAAGATCGATTTTTTAAAAATAGACGGCTCGATCATCATGAATATCATCGAGAATCCCGATTCGGAAGTGATTGCCCAAGTCATCGTCGATGCCGCTCGCCGTCTGGACATGCGTACGATCGCCGAGTTTGTCGGTAGCGAGGCGATACAAGCCAAGGTCACCGAATTGGGCATCGATTTTTCCCAAGGGTTCCATTTGGGCAAGCCCGCACCCATGCCGCTTCCGACGACTGAGTAAAAAGTTAACGCGCCGAAGTATGGAAGCAATCTTCAACTTCAAGGCTTTTCGTCGCTGGCTACCGGCAACCGTTATATTTCTGATGCTAGCCGGCGCATCGATTATGCCGGCTGGTGCCGACGTTAGCGCGGCGATGATACGCGGGCAGATCAAACTCGATATGCCCGGCGGCAACGGCGGCGCGCAAGTAGTAGTTACCAGCCTGGAACGGGGATTTTCCACGCGGACCTTTTCCCGCGCAGACGGTTCATATGTGTTGATGGCACTGAAACCGGGCCGTTATCAGCTTAATATCCTGGCGCCGGATGGCCGGCAAGCCCGTCAGGAACTCACCTTGCAAGTGGGCCAAGTCGCGGTAGTGGACGTCGCGTTGGACGCCAAGCAAGGCAATGAGAGTGTCGCCGACAATGCCGCTGCGGGCAATTCGGCGGAATTGGCTACCTATCTGACGCCAGAACAAATGCAGCGCTTGCCGCAGGTTAACCGCAACTTCCTCAATTATGCCGATTTGGCCCCCGGCGTGAATGTGGTCACCGACCAAAACGGCAGTACCCGCTTGCAAAGCGGGGGCCAGCGGCCGGATAGCGTTAATCTGTTCATAGACGGCGTCAGTCAGAAAAACTATGTAGTGAGAGGCGGCGTAGCCGGTCAGGATTCCAGTCGAGGCAATGTGTTCCCGGAATCGGCTGTCGCCGAATACAAGGTGATCAGCCAAAACTACAAAGCCGAATTCGATCAAGTCGGCGCGGCGGCGATTTCGGTGCAAACTAAAACCGGCGGCAATCAGTTTCACGGCGAAGTGTTTTACGATCACACCAACCAGGATTTGCGTGCGGTTACGCCCGCCGAACAGCTGGGCGGCGGCAAGTCCGATACCGAGCAAGCGCAATATGGGGTGACCTTGAGCGGCCCTATCGCCAAGGATGTCGCACACTTTTTCATGGCCTACGAACGTAAACTCAACGACGACTATGCCACAGTAGCCGCCGGCGATCATTCGGCATTGCCGGCCCAATATCAGGCGCTACTCGGCAATGTGAATAGGCCGTTCGAGGAGGATTTGTTCTTTGGCAAGCTGGATTGGGCGTTAAATGACGATAATCTGATCGAGGTATCTTTTAAGTTGCGCGACGAATCCGAAATGCTGGGAATCGGCGGTCAAAACGCACAGCCCTATGCCTTGGAAAAAGGCAATAGCGAAAAGCGTCTGGATTTTAAATATCAATACAGTGCCGAACATTGGGTCAACGAAGCCCGCTTTACATACGAAGATGCCGGTTGGCGGCAATTTCCCGCCAGCCAAGGCCCCGGTATATTATTGCGGCGGTTGGAGGGAAGTTTGAGCGGCGGCGATTTGAGCAATCTTGGCATATTGAATACCGGCGGTACTACCAATTACCAGGATAAGGGCCAAAGCGGCCCCGGCTTTCAAGACGATCTGACCTTTAGCGGTTTGCAATGGTACGGCGAGCATGTGTTTAAACTGGGCGGTAAGTTGAAACAAATCGAGCTGGGCGCGGTAGAGCGCGATCCCTATCACCCGCAGTTCAGCTTCAATTTAAACAATCCCGGCGGCAGTCCGTATCAAGTACGTTGGGCGACGCCGTTGGCGGGGGTAGGCGACGGTTCGGCTAGCACCGATTTGACCCAGGTAGGGCTATATTTGCAGGACGATTGGGCCGTAACTGGGCATCTTAGCCTTAATTTAGGAGCACGCTGGGATTACGAATACAACCCCGGCTACTTGAATTTCGTCACGCCGGCGGATGTCAGCGCCGCGCTGCGCGGCTGGAATAATCTCGGCAACGCCGGTTATCGCATAGAGGATTACATCAGCAACGGCGCTAACCGCGCGGCTGACAGCAATAATATCGCTCCGCGCTTGGGCTTTGCTTACGATTTGAATCAAGACCGTCGCCACGTATTGTTTGGCGGTTTCGCACGGGCTTACGATAGAAATATTTACGACGTGTTGCAGTTGGAGCGAACCAAGGGGAGTTATCCCAGCTACAGTGTCAATTTTCAGGGCGATCCGAATTACAATTGCGTTGCCGGTGTCGATTGCATCCCCTGGGACCCGGGTTATATCAACTATACGCCGGCTCAACTTTCAGCTTTGACCGGCGCCAGCGCCGGCAGCAGCCGGGAAATTAATTTAATGCGCAACAATCTGCGTACCCCTTACTCCGACCAATTCAGCATCGGCTTGCGCAACCGCTTCGGAGACTGGAACACCGAGCTGGCTGTTTCGCATGTACATAGTTACGACGGTCTAGTCGGATTACTGGGCGGACGCAATGCCGACGGCAGTTTTTATGCGGCCGGCTCCGGCTTCGGCGGCACGTTTCAGGCCGTGCCGGGTTATGGGCAATTGATTTTGTTCGATAACGGCGTGCAGACCAAAACCAATTCGGTATTTCTAAAAGCCGAAAAGCCGTATAGCAAGGACAGCGGTTGGGGTTTGACTTTTGCTTATACCTTCACCGATTCCGAGGAAAACAAATCGCAGTCGTTTGTCGACAGCAGCAGCTATTTGTTTGAACATCCTAACACCCATACCCTAGGCTGGCTGGACACTGCCGGGGTGCGCAAGCACAAATTAGTGGCGACCGGTACCGTCGATTTGCCCTGGGATTTAATATTTTCCACCAAGCTGACGCTGGCGACACCGGAAACCCGGGCCGGGGTCAATTGCACCGGCGCCGCCTGCCGTTTCGATACCTTTACGCCAAGAGGCAGCGATTTTATTTTTCCGGGCCAATGGTGGGGTTACAAACAAGTCGATATAGCACTGATTAAAAGCTTCGACGCTCCCTACGATACTCGGATGAAGTTGCGCTTTGACGTGTTGAATTTATTCGATTTTAAAAACTATTCGGCGTTTAACAGCGATTTCGCTTCGGCCAACCTTGGCTCGCCTTTAACGACGCTGGCTGGACCGGGTCTGACCTTGAAATTAACCGCGCGCCTGGAGTTTTAATGCGCCGAAAATTGCTGGATGCGGTTTGTTCGCATATGCGCGGTATGGGAGGAATATTGTTGATATTAGGGCTAAGCTGTCTAAGCCCGGCAGCGCTGGCCGACGATGCGCTGGCCGCCAAAACCAAGGCTAATTTCTTGTTTAATTTCACCAAATTCGTGGAGTGGCCGGATCTGGTCAACGATACCCTGCATATATGCGTGGTAGGGGCGGAGCCCATCGTCAATCTGCTCAGCGAATTGGCCAGCCGGGACACCAAGGGCCATTTGTTGCAAATATGGTCCGGGGTTGACGATCCACGAATTTGTCACATTTTATACATCGATCATAAGGTGCCGGAATTATCGGCGTTGATGCAGCAAGTGCATGGTAATCAAGTGCTGACGGTCAGTGACGCCGAGAGTTTTAGCGGTCAACGCGGCTGTATCCGTTTTTATAGCGAAAACGAGCAAATCAAATTGGAAATCAATCCGGAAGCGGTGCGTAATGCGGGGCTAAAAATGAATGCGTTGTTGCTGGAAATCGCACGTATCGTCCATTAAATTCCATCCCTAGAAGCTCATGACAAATCAGGCTGAGTTCAAACGCGATCTGAATATTAAAACCAAGCTGGTGCTGATTATGCTTGCCACCAGCTTGGTCGCGCTGCTGTTGGCCGGCGCCGGATTTATCGCGCAGCAACACGTTAGGGTTAAGGACGAACTGGGACGGGATTTAAGTTCCTTGGCGCGTATTGTCGCCAGTCGCAGTACCGCGGCGCTGTCGTTCAACGATGCCAGCGTGGCAACGGCCACTTTGACGGCATTGAGTGTGAAGAATACTATCGAGGCGGCCTGTATCTACGATGGCGGCGACATACTCTTTGCCAGTTATCAACATGGCGACGTCTGTCCGCCGGTGCGGCCGGCGCAGCTGGATACCGGAAAACCCTGGTTCGACGACTGGCGGGGCTCCGTGATAGAAGATATTGCAATGGATGGCCGGGTGTTGGGCAGCGTGTTGATACGGGCTAGCCTGGCGGATTTAAATGCCCTCTGGAAAAGCTCGCTGATCTGGGGGGCGATCATCATGTCGGTGTCGTGTTTAATCGCTTTGCTGCTGGCGTCCCGCTTGCAACGGGTGGTCTCGGGGCCGCTGGTAAGATTGAAAAAAACCGTCGAGACCATTAACAAGGAAAAGAACTATACCTTGCGTGCCATGCAAGAAAGCAACGACGAACTGGGGGCGCTGATCAAGGCCTTCAATACCATGATTGCCACCATAGAGACCCGCAACCGGGAATTGTTGGCTGTCAATCGGCAGTTGGCCGACAACGAACAACAGTTGGCCGCGATCAATGAAGGTTTGGAAGAACGGGTAGCGGCCAGAACCGCCGAATTGGCGGAAAGCAATGCCAAGTTGGAACACAACAGCGTGATCCTGGCAACGGTGCTGGACAGTATGTCTCAGGGTCTGATCGCATTCGATAGCCAGTTAAAGCTGTTGGTTTGGAATAAAAAACTCAGCGAGGTGCGCGGCTATCCGGAAACGATGCTGGAAGTGGGGCGGGACCACGGCGATTTCCTGCGGTTCGATCTGGATGACCCGCAGTTACGTTTTAAGAATTCGGATGATCAGCTAAAACGGCTGCTGGAACAGGTCAGAACATTTCAACCGCACCATTTTACGCAGAGCCGGCTCGATGACAAAGTTATCGAAATCAGCGGCGGACCGATTGCCGATGGCGGTTTTGTCAGCACCTACGAGGATGTGACGCTACGCAAGCAAGCGGAAGCCGCATTGAAGGAAGCCCGGGATGCCGCGCAATCGGCGACCCAGACCAAAAGTCAATTCCTGGCAAACATGTCGCACGAGATCCGTACGCCGATGAATGGCGTGTTGGGTATGTTGCACTTGGCCCTGCAGACCGAATTGACCGCTTCGCAGCGAAACTATTTGTCGAAAGCGCATAGCTCGGCGCGGGCTTTATTGGGCATCATCAACGACATTCTGGATTTTTCCAAAATCGAGGCGGGCAAATTATCGCTCGAAGAAACCGAGTTTCGCTTCGATGCAGTTGTGGAGCAGTTGGCTGACGTGATCGGCTACCAAGCCGGTTTAAAAGGTATCGAATTTTTGATTAGGCACGATACGCAAATTCCGCCTGTACTGTTGGGCGATCCTTTGCGATTCGGCCAGGTGTTGACCAATCTATGCGGTAATGCGCTGAAATTTACCGATACCGGCGAATTGGAGCTGGCGTTTCGGTGTTTGGCCAAGACCGATAGCAATATTGATTTACAGGTTTCGATTCGCGATACGGGTATCGGCATGTCCGAGGCCGATCAGCAAAAACTGTTTCGGGAGTTTACCCAGGCCGATCAAGGTACCAGTCGGCGATTCGGCGGTACCGGTCTGGGTTTGGCGATTTGTAAAACCCTGGTGGAAATGATGCAGGGCCGAATCTGGATCGAAGAATCCCATCTGGGGCAGGGCACCACATTCTGTTTCACCGTGCGTCTGGGTAATGCCTGTAACACCTTGCTGCATCAGCAGGCTTTGGAACAAAGCATAGGCGCCATGTTGGCGGATGTGCGGGTATTGGTGGTCGATGATAACGAAGTATCTCGCGAAATCATCGGCGATATGCTGCGGCCGTTTCAGCTGCAAGTAACCTGCGTGGCCAGTGCGGCGGCGGCATTGGTGGCGTTGAAGGAGAGTGCCGTCCACCACCCGTTTGATGTGGTATTGATGGATTGGAAAATGCCCGTGATGAACGGTGACGAAGCGATTCGGCAAATTCGCGCCGATGCCACGCTGCCGATGCAGCCCAAGGTCATCATGGTCACCGCATATGGCAGCGAGGACGTGATGCGTTTGGCCGGACGGGCGGGAATAGACGGGTTCCTGATCAAGCCGGTATCGCCGTCGTCTTTGCTGGATGCAATTCAATCGGCCTTGGGGCGTGGGCGTATTGTGGGCATGGTGGATAAGTTCAAGCAAGCCGGCGCCGCTAAAACCTCGGATACTCAGCATTTGCAAGGGATTAAGCTGCTGTTGGTCGAGGACAATGAAATCAATCGGGAATTTGCTTCGGAATTGCTGCGCAGCCACGGTATTGAAGTGGAGGAAGCGGTCAACGGCGCAGAGGCGCTGGTCAAAGTGCAAGATCACAACTACGATGCAGTGCTGATGGATATCCAGATGCCGGTGCTCGATGGCTTGGAAGCAACCCGTCAAATTCGCGATTTGGCACAATCGACGGGTAGTCAACGCTACGCAACCATACCCATCATCGCGATGACTGCGCATGCCATGGTGCGCGATGTCGAAAAAAGTCTGGAGGCCGGGATGAACGATCACGTCACCAAGCCAATAGATCCCGATCGATTATTGAAGGCACTGGCGACCTGGGTGCCGCTGGCCGGCTACCAGGGTGGTGACGAGCAATTGGCGCCCGTAATGACAGCCGGGGGTTATCCAGAAGATTTGCAAGCATTGACTTCCTTGGATATTGTACAAGGCATCCGCCGGATCGGTGGCAATCCGGATGCGTATCGCAAGCAGCTATGCCGATTCCGGGAACATTATCCGGATGCCGTTACGGAAATTCGCGGCTTGATTAATGCCGGAGAATTGCGGCTAGCCGAAGAGCGTTGCCACGCATTGAAGGGTGTTAGCGGCAATTTGGGGGCGCTCGAATTATTCGAAGCCGCCGCCGGCATCGATATCGTTTTGAAACACAATCAGGTGCCGCCAGCCGAACATCTGCAACGGATGGAGGTTTTATTGCAACGCGTGGTAACGGAAATTCAGACCTTGCAAAGCGTACCGCTGGTAAATGCCGGGACTGCGGGCTTTGGCTCCACCCCGGCCTTAAAGGCCGATATCGCCGCCGATTTGGCCGAGCTGTCCCGCTTGTTGGAAAACGATTTGGGCGCCGCCGAAACCCTGTTGGAACGCTTGCGCCAACTGATGGCGACAAACGAGCATCAACCGCTGCTTGCGGAAATCGCTAACAAAGTCGATCGGTTTGCGATCGACGAGGCATTGCAGCAATTGCTCGAATTGCGGCAAAAATTTCCGCTATAGTTTGGCGGGCTGCAATTTAATTTACCTGCCGAGCGCCAATATCTTACAATTCCGCAGCCCTTGGCTGACAATAATTACTTAGGAGGATCTCATGTTTAAATTTCGTATGCTGGTTTCTGCGATCGCGCTGACTGGTTCGATGTCCGTAATGGCAGCAGACGCTTTGCCAACCACTGCGCCAGCGCCGGCCGATAACCCCACCACTGCCGAAAAGGTTGCATTGGGGCAAATGCTTTATCACGATCCGCGTTTGTCTTCTACCGGCACCGTTGCTTGCGCGTCTTGCCACAACACCATGCTGGGTGGAGAAGATAACAGACCAAATTCCATGGGCGTGAATGGGCAAACCGGCGGCCGTAGCGCGCCGACAGTATGGAACGCTGCATTTAATAAAGTTCAATTCTGGGACGGCCGCGCCGAAAGCCTGGAAGCACAAGCGGCTGGTCCGGTCACCAATCCTATCGAAATGGGCATGAAAAGCTGGGATGACGTGGTTGCGCGCTTGAAAACCATTAAAGGTTATCGCCGTGCCTTCGAATTAGCCTTCGGTAGCGATGCCGAAGCCATTACCAAGGACAATGCAACCAAAGCCATTGCCGCATACGAAAGAACGCTGATCACACCGAATAGCGCTTACGACAAATACGTGAAAGGCGATAAAGACGCGTTGACGGATCAGCAAGAGCGCGGCCTTAAAAAAGCAGTAGAACTGGGTTGCACCAGCTGCCATAGCGGCCCTGCATTCAATGGCCCAGGCGTATTCCAAAAATTCCCGATTAACTCCAGCGGCTTTTTCGAAGCGCAATACCACTTCCAAAAAGATAAAGGCTTGGCTGAAGTCACCAAGAAGGCAAGCGACGAACACTTATGGAAAGTCCCGACTTTACGTAACGTGGCTCTAACCGCGCCTTACATGCACAACGGTTCGGTAAAAACCTTGGATAAAGCGGTTTGGCTGATGGCTAAATTGCAATTGAATAAGGAATTGTCTGACGCGGAAGTTGCCGACATCGTGGCGTTTTTGAATGCCTTGACCGGCGAGTTCCCCGAGCAAACTCTGCCACAATTGCCTGGCACACCGGGTTCGACATTTAACTAAGCTTACGGGTTTGGCAGACAAAAGGGGCCGCAAGGCCCCTTTTTTATGTCCGGTTTTCATGGGCGCTAATAATCGCGACCATATTCATACTATTCACAAGACGGGGCTGGGTGCGTACCGGAGTTTATCCGGACTTATTCGGCGTCTATCCATTAGTCGAAACGCTTTGCCTAGTGGCAAGCGGCTTTCGTTTGTTCGCCCCCTGCATTAATGTTAGGATTCCAAGCAATAAAAATGACTCACGCAGTGTGTTTGGCCGACGCTGCGGACTAAGCACGAGAGGCGGAGCAGGCGATGAAGCGAATTATCATGTTGGTTGTTTGGGCAATGTCCTTTGAAAATTGCCTGGGAAGCGGCACGGACCAACCTATTGCGATGCGGGTCAGCGAAGCGGGCACGTTTTATATTCCTATCCATATTAAAGGTCTGGAGCAGACGGATTTTTTGGTCGATACCGGTTCCTCTCATACCATTATCAACGAAAAATCCCTGGCTATCCTAAAAGCCAACGGCCAAGCCAAGTACGCGAATCAGATTAGGGGCGTGACGGCGGACGGTACCGTGAAAAACGTTTCCTTGTACACGATTCAATCCATCGATGTTGGCCATGGTTGCGTGCTTAAAAATGTTGATGTGGCTGTCTTTCCGGGCGAGAGCCGGAGGTTTTGGGGCTCAGCGCCTTAAGCAAAGTCTCTTCGGTGCTGTTCTCCATGTCGCCACCGTCCTTGCAACTGAGCAACTGCAATGCGAATAAGCAAGATGACGGCAATACGCTAATCAAAGTCAGCGTATTGCCGTAAAGCGCGCAATCTTTGAGGGCATCATCGATGGCGCCTCATCTATTTCATTTTCTTCCCTAATACCTCGGCCTGGTTCGGACTGATGGCACGGCCTTGATCGACGGCTGCTTTTTTTATGCGGACAGGCATTGCCTCGAAGCGGGCGAATTCGGCAGTTTTTACGGGGCTAGCCGCTAATACCTGAAATTGCAGTCTGCTGGCCGGTAATCCGCCATTACTTTTCCGCACCGTATCCAAGGTTGCCGCACCGGCAATTCCGCTTCCGGCCGACATGGTCAAGGTCAGTAGTATTAAATTTTTGATGTTCATGATTTTGTCCAAGGTTTTAAATACATTAAAGGTTAGCTTTGCAATGTCGCCGTTTCGTTGACGACGATTGCACTATATGGAGCGTAGCGCCAACTGACAAATGATAAAAAGTCACCTGATTGTTTATAAAAAATAAACCAATCAAAAATTATTTAGTGTATTGTTTGTTCTTCGAATAACAATGTGTGCCTATGAGTAGTCGCTTACCGCCTTTAAATGCTCTCAGAGCTTTCGAAGCCGCCGCCAGACATTTGAGTTTCAAAAAGGCTGCGGACGAGCTTTATGTGACGCCGGCTGCCATTAGCCACCAAATCAAGGCCCTGGAAGATCATCTCAGTGTGCGGCTGTTTCACCGTGGTAATCGCGCGCTGGCATTAACGCCGGTTGGTCAAGCCTCGCTGGATAAACTGCAAGCGGGTTTCAACCAACTGATTGCCGCGGTTGAAGACATGCGGTCTTTCGATGCAGCGCCCATTTTCAGCGTAAACGTGACGCCGTCTTTTGCGAATAAGTGGTTGATGCCGCGTCTTTACCAGTTCGTCGCCAAGCACCCGGATATTGAAGTCAGAATTACGGCGAGTACCAAATTGGTGGGTTCAAAAACCATGACCGTATTGCAGGACAGGGAATTGGTGGATGTCGAACACGGCAACATCGATGTCGCGGTGCGTTTTGGTTCCGGAGACTTTCCCGGTTTCGAGGTGGAAAAACTGTTTCCTGGTCAGGTCGTGCCCTTATGTAGCCCGACCTTGTTGGCCGGGAAACAGCCGTTACGAAAACCTGCCGATTTAGCCCGGCATACGCTTTTGCATGTGGATCCTATTTATCAGATCCAGCAGCGCTCGTATTGGGAAATCTGGCTGGATGCGATGGGTTTAAACGAGCTGGTCGATCCGGTGCGCGGCATGCACTTCAATCACGCTTATATGGCGCTGGAGGCGGCAGTCAATGGGCTGGGCGTCGCCATCACGCATACCATGCTGGCGGCTTCGGATATAACGGCTGGACGACTCGTGATGCCGTTTCAAAAAAGTTTGACGATGGATTTCACCTACTATTTGATTTACACCCAAGAGACAGCGCAAAGCCCAAGTTTCATAGCGTTTCGGCAATGGCTGTTCGAAGAGATCAACAGCATGCCGGGATTTGATTAGACTAAATATTTTAAATAGCTTAATCGCGCGGCCCCTTGGTCGAAATCTTTTGTGGTATTTGGTGGATCAACCCAGGAATTGCTCCGGCGGCAGGCAATTAAATCCGAAGGCGTCGGCAATACCTTGGCAAGTGACATTGCCGGCGACGATATTCAGGCCTTTTAATAGGGCCGCATTGTCGCGCAAGGCCGGCTGCCAGCCTTTATTGGCCAGTTGCAGTACGTAGGGCAGGGTGGCGTTGGTGAGCGCCAGCGTGGACGTGCGCGGCACGCCGCCGGGCATATTGGCTACCGCGTAATGAACTACATTGTCCACGATGTAAATAGGCTCGGCGTGAGTGGTGGGATGCGTGGTTTCCACGCAACCGCCTTGGTCCACCGCCACATCGACGATTACCGCGCCGGCTTGCATCACTTTTAAATCTTCGGCGCGGATCAGCTTAGGCGCGGCTGCGCCGGTCACGAGTACGCCGCCGATAACCAAGTCTGCAGTGAGGATTTGCTCGAGAATAGCATGACGGCTGGAAAACAGCAGTTGCACATTGGCGGGCAGAATATCGCTAAGTTGGCGCAGACGCTCCAGCGATAAATCCATGACCGTGACTTGCGCACCCAAACCGGCCGCCATTTTTGCAGCTTGCGTGCCGACTACCCCTCCGCCCAAAATCAACACCTTGGCCGGCAACACGCCAGGCACGCCGCCGAGTAACATGCCGCGGCCACCGTAGAGTTTTTCCAGGTAGTGCGCGCCTTCTTGCACCGCGAGCCGGCCGGCTACTTCGGACATAGGCGTCAACAAGGGCAGTTCGCCCGAGGGCAGTTGCACCGTTTCGTAAGCGATACAGGTGGCGCCGGAGGCTAAGTGCGCCTCGGTTAGCGGCCGATTCGCTGCGAAATGAAAATAGGTAAATAGCGTTTGGCCCGGGCGGATGCGCGACCATTCCGGTTCGATAGGTTCTTTCACCTTGACGATCATATCGGCTGCGGCCCAGACCGCTTCCGGACCATCGACCAACTGAGCGCCGGCTGCCAGATATTGCTCGTCATCGAAGCCGGCGCCTATCCCTGCTCCGCGTTCGATGGTTACGCTGTGTCCGCCGCTTACCAACGCGGCCGCGCCCGACGGCACCAGCGACACCCGATTTTCGTTGGGTTTAATTTCCTTGGGTATGCCGATTTTCATATTCACCTCTTGTGCAATATTTTGAGTAAGCCTGTTTGATGATAGCAATAATTAGACCGTCGTGTTCAGTCGATCAAAAATGCCTGCTGTTCAATGGCTTAGGGTAATACGCCCGGCTTCTCTTGCACAATTTGTTGTGATTTTAGTGCCAATTTGGCGCAAAACCGCTGCTTGTCTACGCCAGCCGGCGGTCGGGCCGGACTTAGAAAATCGTCTAAGCTTAGCCCAGCGCTTTACCAGAGAGAACATCATGACGCAGCAAACGCAAAATATCCTGATCGGCCATTTAACCGAAGTCAGAGGCGACGGTATGGACGCCCGTATCACCGAAGAACATTCGACGGCGGCACCCATCATCAAACTCGGCGATGAAGAAATATTGGCCGGCCATATTGGTTCATATGTGGTGATTCGCCAGTCGCATATCGGCGTGCTGGCCTTGGTATTCAAGATGTGGGAACGCGACCGCTTTGACGGCGCCGGCAATCGCGCCACCGACCGCTTCATCGCCTTGATTCCTGTCGGCGAATTGAATGAGAACAATGTGTTCATTCGCGGTGTGCGCCACTATCCGACGCCGGGCGCGGCGGTATATGCGGTCGGGCTCAGCGAGATCAACGCGATTTTTTCCAAATTCCGCGATTACGAATTTTTTATCGGACAGCTGGCCAGCCATAAGGATTATCATCTGAGTCTGGACCCGCGCGCTTTGTTCGGCCGGCATTTTGCGATTATCGGCCAGTCCGGCTCCGGTAAGTCCTGGACCGTGACCAGTTTGATCCAGCACACGATGCGGGCGATGCCGAAAACCCATATGATCATGCTGGATCTGCACGGCGAGTATTGCTGGAAGCGCCCGGATGGCAGTATCGAATCGGCGTTTCCAGAGGAACAAGTCAATTATGTGGATGCGATGGACCTGGAAATGCCGTATTGGATGATGTCTTATGCCGAGCTGGTGGATTTGTTCATCGATAGAGACGACAGAGGTGCATCGATGCAAATGTCCTTCATGCGCGAAGTGCTGCAACAACTGAAGCGCAAGGAAGCCAAAGCCATCGGCCTGGGCGTGGTATCGATAGACACGCCGATTTATTTTTCGCTAGCGGAAATGTATATGCAATTCAAAGCCGCCAACGAGGAACGCAAGGATTTCGGTAAAACCAAAGGCGCTTTGTTCGGCCAGTTTGACGAATTTTTGGTGACGATGCAGAGCCGCTTCAATGACGTGCGTTACGATTTTTTATTGAAGCCTAAAAAACGCAACAACTCGGCCAGCATGGCGGATTTGCTCAGACAATTCGTGGGTTTGGGGCAAAAAAAAGCCAACATCACCGTGGTCGATCTCAGCTCCGTACCTACCGATGTGCGTCCGGCGGTTTCGGCGCAAGTCGGCCGCTTGGCGTATGAATTCAACTACTGGAATCCGCGCCGCAGGGAGTTTCCAATTACGTTGATCTGCGAAGAAGCGCATGCCTACATTCCGCGCGAAAAAGGCGGGCAATTCGACGGCACCAAGAAAATGATGGAGCGGATCGCGAAGGAAGGGCGTAAATACGGGGTGTCGATAGGCGTGGTCAGTCAGCGGCCCACCGAATTGTCGGAAACCATGCTGGCGCAATGCAGCTCGTTTATTTGCCTGCGCACCACCAACCCGGATGACCAGCAATACATTCGCGGTTTGGTACCGGAGGCCGAAGGTGACTTGGCCGATATTCTCAGCTCTCTCGGTCGAGGTGAAGCGCTTGTGCTTGGCGAGGCCGCGCCGCTACCGACGCGAGTACAAATTTACCGGCCCAATCCGGAACCGAAGAGTAACGACGTCGACTATTACACCAGTTGGCGCGAGGGCCCGGATGACCTGGATGTGGAGGGCATAGTCGAGAATTGGCGGACGCAGAATCGGCATTGATTTACCGCGTGATGGCCAGATTGGCCCAATGCTTGGCTCTGCTGTCAGAATGCGCGTTATCGAATTTTGACCGTATTAAACACGACGTATGGCTATCGCGTTTTCCGAATTTCGAGTGTCGGATTAACCGAAACCGCCGTAGGGCTAGTTCTTATACGGTCAAACTTAAATCACTGCTATCGAAAAACAATTCCAGTCGATCTAATTCGCCGGTGGCGAGTTCAAGCGCAGCATCGAAGATTTGCGTGTCGTCGGATTGCACCGCGATATCGAGCATCAGATCGCACATCGATTGGGTCTTGGCCAGTGAGTCGTGCTTTTTCTCGATGTTTTCGAGCTGTTCGTCCGTAATAAGGTAAATTTTCATGATATGTCCTTAGTAGTCCAAATTAAATGCCAACGCTCTGTTCAATGTTTTTTTGCAGATGCTACATGCCGTCCTTTGGCAACTTTATTTTGCTATTTTTGTGATAGCTTTAACAAGCTGTTGACTCGGGCCTTATCATCTCTTTGATATCGCTTGTTCGGGTATTGTTCTAAGGTGCAATCGTAAACGTAAAACTGCAAAAAGTGGAGCAGTAAGTAATGTGGGAAAGATTTTGTTCGGAGAGACTCGGTTTTATATAGCAGGGTAAGGCGCTCAAGTCTTTAATTTCGACTTTACTTAATGGAGGTCGTACCGCAAAGGGATGTAATCCCGGCCTGCTTCGGGTTAAACTTGCGAGCCGCAGGGGCTAGGCCAATGTCGTTAAGTTAAGCTCTGTATAGGGTACGGCGGAAGAAGGCCTATCTTCCTTAACTAAACGGCATTGAGGGCTAGGCTGATTGCCGCCTGACGCGCCCCTTGCCTATAGCCGGTTCGTTGCAATGCCCGTTGTGACAGGCGTTGAGTTAATGACCAGTTTCAATTGACGTATGCATACAAGGAAAAACATTATGCACCCGATAAAAATGGCCGGAATGGCCGCCGCCTTATTTGCGACTATCGCGCAGGCCGAAACCGTATTCGTTACGCTGGAAAAAGATAACGCTATTGCCGTACTCGATCCCATAGAAGGCAAGTTGGTAAAAACAGTACCGGTCGGCCAGCGGCCGCGCGGCATCGCGATCAGTCGGGATGGCAAGACCCTGTTTGTTGCTACCAGCGACGATAACACCATCCGCATGATCGACTCCGAAACGCTGAAGGAAATCGGCAAGCTACCGTCAGGCGAGGATCCGGAAACATTCGCGTTAAGCCCGGACGACAAATTTATGTACGTGTCTAACGAAGATGACGCGGAAGTCACGGTAATCGATATCGCGGCGAAAAAAGCCGTCGGCAAGATCAAAGTCGGCGTCGAACCGGAAGGCATCACCGTTAGTCCGGACAACAAATGGGCGATAAGCTCTTCGGAAACCACCAATATGCTGCATTGGATCGATACCAATACCCGGCAGATCGCTGATAACACGCTGGTCGATCCGCGTCCGCGCGCAGTGATGTTTACCGACGACAGCCGGCAATTGTGGACGACTTCGGAGATGGCCGGCACGCTGACCATCATCGATGCGGCGTCCAAACAGATCGTGCAGAACATCAAGCTGGACGTACAAGGCATCAGCAGCGATCAAATTCAGCCGGTGGGAATAGCGATCGACAAAGAACGCCGTTACGGCTATGTGGCGATGGGGCCAGCCAGCAGGGTTGCCGTGATCAACGCCCAGACCTACAAGGTGGAAAAATTTTTCCTAGTCGGACAACGGGTTTGGAATCTGGCTTTTTCGCCGGACCAAAAGCGGCTTTACACTACCAACGGCGTCAGCAACGATGTGTCTATCATCGATCTGGAAAATCATAAGGTCATCAAGTCGGTCGCCGTGGGCCGTTATCCGTGGGGCGTGGCGGTTAAACCATGACCGAAATTGCGTTAGCGGTTGAAAATCTGAACTTTGCCTACGGCGCGAAAAAGGCACTGGATGAGGTGAGTTTTAATGTGCAGTCCGGCGAATGCACAATCTTGCTCGGTCCCAACGGCGCCGGCAAAAGCACGCTGTTTTCGCTAATCACCCGGCTTTACGATGCCAGGGAAGGGCGCATAGAACTGTGCGGCTTCGATATCAAGAAACAAAACCTGCAAGCCTTGGCCCGGTTAGGCGTGGTGTTTCAACAGACCACGCTGGACCCGGATTTATCGGTGACGCAAAACCTGCGCTATCACGCCGCGCTGCACGGTATTAGTCGTAAAGCGGCCGATAAGCGCATACAAGAGGAATTGGAGCGTTTGAATATGTTCGAACGGCGCGGCGAAAAGGTCAGGCAACTGAACGGCGGCCACAAACGCCGGGTGGAAATCGCCAGAGCCTTGCTACATAAACCCAGTTTGCTGTTGCTGGACGAGCCGACCGTTGGTTTGGACATGCCCAGCCGGCAGGCCATCGTCAGCCATGTGCATGACTTGGTAAGTCAGCAAAATCTAGCCGTGCTATGGGCCACGCATTTGATCGACGAAATTGCCGCCGACGACAGTTTGATTGTGCTGCACAAAGGGCAGGTCAAAGCCAGCGGTAAGTTGTCCGAAATCTTGCAGACCACCGGTTGGGCGGATCCCGGCCAAGTATTTCAAAAATTGACTCAAGGATCGCAAGCATGAGGCTGTTACATTACTGGCGGGCGACGGCCGGCATCGTCGGCCGCGAACTGCTGCGTTTTCTACACCAGCGCGAACGCTTTGTCTCGGCCTTGGTACGGCCCTTGGTTTGGCTGTTCGTTTTCGCCGCCGGCTTCCGCGCCGCATTGGGTATAGCGATTGCGCCGCCTTACGAGACCTATATTCTTTACGAGGTTTATATCACCCCTGGTTTACTCGGCATGATCCTGCTGTTTAACGGTATGCAAAGCTCACTGTCCATGGTCTACGACCGGGAGATGGGCAGCATGCGCATGTTGATGGTTTGCCCGCTGCCGCGCTGGTTTTTATTGTGCAGCAAGCTGATCGCCGGCACCGCAGTGGGTGTGCTGCAATCCTACGCTTTCTTGGGTATTGCCTGGTTGTACGATATTCAGGCACCGTTGATGGGCTATGTCTGGATTTTGCCGGTGCTGGTGTTGGCGGGTATGATGCTGGGGGCTTTAGGCCTATTACTGTCCTCGTTCATCAAGCAATTGGAGAACTTTGCCGGAGTGATGAACTTCGTGATCTTCCCGCTATTCTTCATGTCCACCGCCTTGTATCCCTTATGGAAGATCAATGAGTCCAGCGAGTTGTTGTCAACGCTAGCGCAATACAACCCGTTCTCGCAAGCGGTGGAGTTGATCCGTTTTGCCTTGTACGAGCAGTTTAATCAACAGGCATTGCTCTTTACCGGCGCGGCGTTTTTGCTGTTTATGGGCGCGGCGATCATGGGCTATAACCCGAGTAAGGGGATGATGGTTAGGAAGGGGGGCGAATAAGTTGGATTTTTCCGTGCGCACCGCAATTTCTGACTAAAAGTGAAATAAGAAAGCACGCGCATGGATATTTGGATTGAATTGAATCGCCTTGGCTTGATGGAGAAACGAAGTTCACTATACTTTAGTATGCGGCTTCGAAAGTATTTTCTTGGTGGATTTAGAACGTTTGTCGGTTTCGACGCTTAATCGTCTTTGCCGCACTTGTTAGGGCAGTTAGCAGTATGCAGGTGTAAGAAGTATCTTAACGATAGAACCGGAGGAAGTGATCATGGCTAGAACTCAACATAACCAACTAGGCCCCAAATCCTGCGGAGCCGCCTCCTTAATGTGTGCGTTGCATGAGTTGGGCCGCCTTACCGGGGCAGTGGATAACAATACTGAGCAACTTATTTACAATTCGACGCAGAGGGCGCCAAACGAAGTCTCCTCCCCGGCCAAGGTTGTCAAAACGGCTCAGGCAAGAGGCGTCCAGGCTTGGCTGATGGAAGCGCCATGGCGTACGGCGGCACTGATGGCCCACGCGCCTTTGCAGTTGGGACCGGCCTGGCTGGAATATACAGGGGAACTATGGAAGGAATGGGTGTGGCGGACACCCCGTTCGTTGGCTCGGAGCGATCTAGACGGCGGTATAAGAGCCATGCTGATTAGCATTATTATGGATGGTAGCGGTGCCACTCATTTTATATTGGCTCGAAAAGACGGCCAAGATTATTGGGTCATGAATCCGGATGGCGGTACCGATGAAATCGACAATAACCTGTTCGATTATATCGATAAATTCGAGGTCAAAACCTATGGCGGCGTCGACTATCTCTATACAGGAATTTGTATCTGTATCCGCTGAATGGATTGGTTTTAGCGGAGAAGGGTTATTTATAGTCGGCCGCATTAAGCGCTATCGCCGCCGCATCCGTTCCGATTTACGGCAAAGGAGCAATTCGTTTTAGGCAGCTAAAATGTCCGCATCCGTTTTTTTCGGAACGTCTCTGGGCTGCAGTTAATACTGTCTCGACACTAAACAGCAAGAGCAGACTGGTTTTTTGAAAGTTTGATGGTGCCGATTTTCGAGCTTGCAGTCGATTTACGGACACACGGCTTGGGCGGACTAGTCAAAACATTGCTCAATCAAATTCCAACCGGCATCGTCGGCGGCCATTTACAAGTCGGTAGGCGCAAGCAGGCGACGCATCTGCAAGGGGGCGCTCTTAGTCCAATGATCCGATTACCTCCCCATGCTCAGGGGATGGTATCGCCGATTCTCCGACTAGATGACACGGGGTTAATCCGTACTCCTGATGTTTCTCTGGAGTCTATTCTCTGCTACCATTCCGAGAGGTCAAGGCGGGATTGCGTGACCGCAAAAGGATTTCGGTTTTGCAGGGCAGCCTCAATGCACAATCGAGTGGACCACTATCAACGAGGCGCTATTTCAGAGGGATAATAATGGACAAACTTACAGCACTTTCTTTAAGCATCGGCGTTTTGGCGGGCGTCGCCACCTTTTTGGCGGTGGGACCGGCCAGCGGCATATTTTTTATCTGGGCCGCAACTATTGCCTGGGCGGCCTATTTTTTCCTCGGCGCTACCAAGGAAGCCTTGAAAAATACCATTGTCTGCGGCATTTTCGGGGTATTCATGGCTTGGGTTACCGCGATTATTTTGACCGAAATTCCCGCCGATACCGCACTGGGTTTCCCGCTTATGGCGGCGATTACCGTGACCTTCGCGGTAGTGGTGTTATGCCTGGCGGCCAATATTCCGCAGCTGGCGACGATACCGGCCAGCGTGCTGGGCTATTCGTCCACCTTCGCTTATTTATTGCAAACTCCGGATAAGTTAACACCAGACGTGCTATTGGGCGTATCTTTAAGCAATCCCCTATTAGTGATTTCCATCTCGATTGTGGTGGGTACTTATTTTGGTCAGCTCTCGGCGCAATTAGCGGCGAAATGGACTAAGGAATAAGTATTTCCGTTAGCCCGGCCGCGAGCAGGTCGGGTTAGCCGTTTCAATGAAAAAAAACTTCTAAATCGCAAGATGAGCAGGGCGTAAGCCGGCTTGTCCTTGTGACTTGCCGCCAAGTTGCAAATTTTAGGTGTAAATCAAGTGGGCCACCCAACGCTACCGCAACCGCAGTTGTTCCGAATCGGTTTTTGCGCCGCTAGTGAGTTAAGCGCTATTCCACATTTCATAACGGCCGAATGCTTCGCGGATGTCGCTACGTAAAGTAGCGTCGTCCCAGGGTTTGATGTGATATTTATAAATCTCGCCTTTGTCCGCGGCTTCGGTAATGTCGCTAAGGTCGGCGTCGCCGGTAAGTATCATGCGCACCGGGCGCGGGTGCATAAGTTTCACGCGCGACAAAAATTCGGTTCCGCTGATGGTGGGCAGACTCTGATCGCAAAGAATCACAGTTACCGGTCGCCGGGCTAACAAATCCAGGGCTTCTTCGCAGCCGTTAGCCGTTAAAATTTCATAAGCTTCCGGCTGTTGTAACGCTGTTTTCAATGATGCCAGTACATGCGGATCGTCGTACACCAGCAGCAGGCTTTGCTTGTGCTCTGCAACCGGCATATTCAACATGGCGTCCGATTCCAATAACTGCAAAATGTCTGCGGCCGGCAACGGCTTGCTGAAATAATAGCCCTGGATCTGATTACAGTTCAGGGTACGCAAATAAAGGGCTTGCGCTAGGGTCTCCACGCCTTCGGCAATAACCGAAAGGCCCATGCTGCGCGCCATTGCGATGGTGGCTTGCACAATCACGGCGTCGTTGGCGTCGGTGGTGAAATGGTCGATGAAGCTCTTGTCTATCTTGAGTTTGTCTACCGCAAACTGCTTAAGATAAGCCAGCGAAGAATAACCAGTGCCGAAATCGTCTATCGATAGCTGGATGCCGATGGCCTTGAGCTGTTGCAACAGCGCCTGGGTTTCGGCGACGTTACTCATCAGCAGGCTTTCCGTCAGCTCCAACTCCAGGCAGTGCGGCGGCAGCCCGGTTTCATGCAGCAGCTTGGCTATCGTCTGTACCAGATTACCGGATTGCATTTGCAGGGCGGAGGCATTTACCGCCACCGTAATGGTTTGCCGGGCTAGGCCGGCGGCCATCCAGTCCGCCATCTGATAAATGGCCCGGCGTAAAATCCAGTCGCCCAGGGGCAAAATCAAACCGGATTCTTCCGCCAGGGCGATAAATCGGCCCGGCGGCAGAAAGCCCTGCTGCGGATGATTCCAACGCACCAAGGCTTCCAGGCCTATGATTTTCCGAGTGGACAGGTCCACCTGGGGTTGGAAGTAAAGCTCGAACTCGTCGCGCTCTATGCCGTGCCGCATATCGTTGGTCAGTGCTATCTTGCTCAGCAACAAATCGTTCATCTCCGGCTCGAAGAACCGCAGATTCGAAATCTTGTCGGCTTTGGCGTGATTCAGCGCAATGCCGGCGCGCTGCACCAGCTGGTTTGCCAATTTGGCGTCTGACGGATAGAAACTGATGCCGAGTTTGGATTCCAGATGAATTTCGTAATCGCCCAATAGAACCGGCTCGGACACGGCGGCTTGTAAATCTTCCGCCAGCGCCTTGGCTTCGGCAATACGCTTCACCAGCGGGTAGGCAATGATAAAATTGTCTTTCGCCATCCGGGTAACGATGCCTTCCGAGCCGGCGGCTTTCACCAAGCGGCTGGCCATTACCTTTAGCGTCTGATCGCCTATATCGAAGCCGTAGGTATCGTCGATGTTATGAAAGTTGTCCAGGTCCAGGCGCACCACGGCAATTTCGTGGTGTTCGCGTGCCGCTGCCGAAATTGCCAGGGACAACAGGTCTTCGAAATAAAATTGGTTAGGCAGCCCCGTGACCGAATCGTAATGCGACAATTCGGTAATGCGCTCCTGCATTTGCAGGGTTTCGGTCAAATCGTTGACGATGGCAACAAACAGCGGCGGCTGATCTTCGGTGATTTCCAGCTTTGCCTCCACCGGATAAACAGTGCCGTCCCGGCGCCGATGGTGGGTGCTAAAGTCGCAGCGATGCTTGGTGCCGGCCCGTAATGGAGCGAGCAGATGCTCGAACGCCTCCGGCGTAATTTCCGGGCTGATATCTAGTGGCGACATTTGTTCCAGCTCCGCCAGCGAATAGCCTAGGTTGTCGCGGCCGCCGAGATTGACATCGACGAAGCGCAAACTCTCGCTATCGAAAATATAAATTTCATTGGTGGAGCGTTCCAACACTCGGCTGAAACGCGCGGCTTTTTTCTCGATGCGTTGGCGTTGCACAATCCGCCAGATGGCGTTGGCAATCAGTTCGACGGTTTCCACGTCCAGTTCGGTGTAAGTGTTGGGTTTGTCGGCCACGGCAATCAGCATCGCCACTTTTCCGTTTTCGATAACCGGTACCGAGAGCAGACGCGTGGGCCGATAGGTGCAGCCGGGCAATATGCAATTCTCGGAGTGCTTGGCGCAGTCGTTGAATATCACTGACTTGCCCGATCTCAACGCTTCAACCCAGATACCGGCCTGTGCGGCTGGATAGCGATGCTCCGGATTAGCACGAACGTTATTTACCTTGGTGTCGTCCGCCCAGGCCGCCAGTTCGATAATTTGTTGGTCGTGACAAACAAAATGCATCAAGGCGATTTGGCTGGCAGTCAATTCCTCGGCCAAGGCAATGCCGCGTTGTATAAATGCCGCTTCGCTTAAGTCTTCAGAGGCTTTGGGCAGTTCCAGCAAGGCTTGGGCGCGGCGGGCTTGTAAAATCAGTTTTTGTTCGTTTTCGATACGCTGGGTGACGTCGATAGCGACACCGTCCCAGGACACGGTGTCGTCCGCCTGCCGATGCGGGCTGGAGTGGAACGCAATCCAGCGTTGTGCGCCGTCGGGCAGGTTAAACAACAGGGTATTACGGTAAACGCTTAACTCGCGCAGGCTGGCTGCTTCCGCCTCGATGCTGCTCGCTACCGATTCCGGGGCCAGTTGCGCGATAAACAAGCTCATGTCCGCCATTAACTGTGCCGGTTGCAAGCCATGAAGTTTTTCCAAGCCCGCACTGACGTATTGAAATCTTGCCCGGCCATCGGCTTTCAGTTCGTAGCGGTACACATAGCCATCCGGCAGATTGTCGCCCATAGCCCGCAACTGACGCTCGCTTTCGCGTAAGGCTTGCTCCGCTTCCACGCGGGCGCTGATGTCGTTGAGTAAGCCTTCGATCGATACCACGGCGTTGTTTTCGTTACGGATTAGCCGGGTGAATTCCCCTATCCAAATCCAATGGCCGGCGCCATGCAAAAACCGGTATTCCTGATAATAGTCGTCCGGGCCATGGGCAATATGTTCGGCGATTTCCGCAGCTACCCGCACCCGGTCCTCGGGCTGGATCAAATCGATGTACTTGTACTGCCCGCCGCGCAACTGTTCGGGGCGGTAGCCCCAGGACGAGATATTGCCGCTGACGTAGCTGACCGGCCAATCGTCGACATTGCGCCAACTGATTGCAATCACCGGAGAACGGTTGACGATGGCCGCCAAATGGCTCAGCTCGGCGCTACGCATTTCCACCAGCTGCTCGAAGTGTTGATATAGCCGGCTCAATTCCAGATGCGTCCGGATGCGCGCGCGCACTTCGTCGATATCGAAGGGTTTGGTGATGTAATCGGCGGCACCGATAGAGAAGCCGCGCACCTTGTCCAACGCACTATCTATCACGCTGACGAATAGCACGGGAATCCGGGTGCCTATTGCGGTGGCCTTGATCCGCCGGCATACTTCGTAACCGTCCATGTCCGGCATCAGAATGTCGAGCAACACCAGGTCCGGCGGGTTGGTGCTCAGCACGATTTCCAGTGCCTTTGCGCCGTTGCTGGCGACGCGTATTCGGTATTCCTCTTTTAGGGCCTCCGCCAGTTCATGGATATTCTCCGGTACATCGTCCACCAACAGCAGCGCCGGGCGTTCGGCGCGGATTAGCATCTGCTCGTTCAGCGAAACCAGCGGTTTGCGCCGATATTGGCGCAATTCGAGTTGGGTCAGTATGCGCTGTTTCAGCAGATCCGGATTGATCGGTTTGGTGATGTAATCGGCGGCACCGTGCTTCAGGCCGACGGCTTCGTCGGCGGATTCCGACAAGGCCGTGACGAAAATCACCGGGATATCGGCGGTGCCGGGGTCGGCTTTGAGCCGGCGCAGCACTTCGTAACCGTCCATGCCAGGCATTTTGATGTCCAGCAATACCAGATCCGGGCCGGGCGCGCGTGCCGCCAGCTCCAGCGCTTTTTCGCCGTTGGTCGCCGCCAAAATGGCGTAGTCCGTGCGCAGAATGCTTAGTAGCGCATGCAGGTTCTCGTTGACGTCGTCTACGATCAGGATACAGGGTTTGCGATTGTTAGATTCAAGCATGGCGATAGTACTAATTAAAAGAGGTGCTGGCGGTGATGCGCTGTTGTAACGCGGCTAAAAGGGCCAACGCTTGATCTATGTTAAATGCATCGATTTCGGCGGCGATCACGGCGATATCCGCTTCCAGGTTGCTATCCGCCGTGCCCTGGCGCAGGTCGGTGAGTAAGGCGTCGGCCGCGCCCAAATCGCTTTCCAATGCGGTGGTTAACTGCGCTATTTTCGCCGTGACGGCCTCGGGCGATAGCCGTTCGGCGACGGTGGCGGTTGGCGCGGGCGGTGGCGATAAACTATCGATGTCTGTCATCACCTGCTGCAATAAATCCTGCAAGTCCCGGATCTGTTCCGCGGCCGGTAGTTCCTTTTGTTTGAGTAGGGTATCGACGGCGGCGATGGCTAGGTATAGCGTATTTGCACCGATGTTGCCGGCCACGCCTTTTAAAGAATGGCAATAATTTTCCGCCTGTACCAGATTGTCGGCCTGTAACAAGCGCTGTAATTGGTCGATCGCGTTGGCGTAGTGCTCGCGAAAACGCTTTAGCTGTTTACGGTAGGCGATTTCCTTGCCGCCGATGCGGCGAATGCCTTCGATCACTTGCAGACTGTGCAGACTCAATATATCGGCCGAGTAAGCGCTTTGCGCCGGCATCGGCGCGGAATGACTCGTCGCCTTTTCGGAAAAAGCGTTGGTCGCGGCGGCCGGTAGCCATTTCGATAAACAGGAAAACAAACGTTCCGGTTCCACCGGTTTCGTGACATGGTCATTCATGCCCGCAGCCTGACTCTCTTCGGCATCCCGAGCCATTGCCAGCGCGGTCATCGCAATAATAGGCAAGCTGGCAAAGCGTTCACCGCCCGGTTGTCCGGCCAGTGCGCGAATACGACGCGTCGCTTCCAGACCGTCCATCACCGGCATCTGGATGTCCATTAAGACGCAGTCGTATTGCTGCTGTTGCACCATAGCCAAGGCTTCCTCGCCATCCACGGCTTCGTCAGCCTGGATATTCATACTGCGCAGCAGTTCGATCGCAAACTCGCGGTTGATGGCGTTATCTTCGACCAGCAATATGTGGCGGCCGATGAAGTTGGGCGGATGCAGCGGTTTGCTGTGTGGCAGTTCGGCTCTGCTCAGTACGCTGCCGCGTCCCAATGCCAATAGAATACTGTCCAGAAGCGACGAAGGCGAAACCGGTTTTATTAGAAAGCCGTCCACGCCGGCCTGATGTGCCAGCAACATGACATCTTCGCGGCCGTAAGCCGTCACCATAACAATTTTGGGTTGCCGAGTAATATTGGGATTGACGTGTATGCGCCGCGTCGCTTCGTCGCCATTCATGCCGGGCATGCGCCAATCCATCAATACCAGATCGAACGGTTGTTCGCCGGCGCTTTCCAGCAAGCGAATCGCGCTGGCGCCATCACCGGCGCTATCGACCTCCAAATGAAAGAAACGCAACATCTCCGCCAGAATTTCCCGCGAGACCTCGTTGTCGTCAACCACCAGCAGGCGGATGCCTTTCAATAACGGTCCGGTCTGAGCAAACAGTTCGCGGCGGCGGGCTTCGGCTTGTTGGGCGACTCGTAACTGCACCGTGCAACAAATGGTGGTGCCATGACCCGGTTGCGAGTCTTCTATCCAGATGCGTCCGCCCATCAATTCCACCAGATGCTTGCTGATAGCCAAACCCAGACCGGTGCCGCCGAATTTTCGTGTCGTGGACTGATCCGCCTGGGTAAATTTCTGGAATAAACGGTTTTGCAGCTCACTATCCATACCGATGCCGGTATCGCGTACCGAGATTTGCAAGCTAACCGCGCCGTCCTTGTTGCTGAGCATCCTGAATGCCAATTCCACTTCGCCGCGCTCGGTGAATTTGATGGCGTTGCCGCATAGATTCAGCAAGATTTGTTTTAAACGCAGCGGATCGCCGAGCAGAGTGGCGGGGATGTTCACATCGTAGCGGATCAAAAACTCCACGCCTTTTTGCTCGGCTTGCATACCTATCGCATCGGTGAGCTGCTCGATGACTCTATCCAGGGCAAATTCGGCGGCTTCGAATTCCAGTTTGCCGGCCTCGATTTTGGAGAAATCCAGGATGTCGTTGATGATGCCCAATAGCGAGTGCGCCGCACTTTGGGCTTTAGTCAGATGGTTGTGTAAAGTCGAGGGTAAATCCTGCTTCAAGGCCAGATACAGCATGCCTAAAATCGCATTCATCGGAGTACGGATTTCATGGCTCATATTGGCCAAAAACTGGCTCTTGGCCAAGGTGGCGGCTTCCGCATCCAAGCGGGCCTGTTCCAGCTCCTGGGTGCGTGCCGTCACCAGATCTTCCAGATGGTGTCGATACGAGTCCAATTCGGTTTCCACCCGCTTTTTCTCGGTGATATCTTCTTTGATGGCCAAGTAATGGGTGATCGCGCCATCCGGCTGCCGAACCGGCGTAATCTGCGCCCACTCGATATATTCGCTATCGTCCTTGCGGCGGTTGATCAATTCGCCGGACCAGCTTTCACCCCGGTTCAGGGCTTGCCACATCTGGTCGTAAGTGAGTTGGCTGGTGTGGCCGGATTGCAGAATCCGCGGATTTTTGCTGATCGCTTCCTCGCGGCTGTAGCCGGTGACGGCACTGAAATGTTGGTTGACGTATTCAATCTCGGCATTCAGGTTGGTGATGACGATACTATTGGGACTTTGCTCCACGGCGAGCCAGAGTTTGCGCAGTTCCGCTTCCGCCTGTTTCAGTTCGGTGATGTCCGTTATCACCGCTACTCGGCAGCTGCGTTCGGAAAAATGGATGTCGTGGGATCGGGAAATAATGGTTATTACCGACCCGTCCTTGCGGATATGTTGCCATTCGCCGGAATTAGCATAGCCTTGCAGGCTGGGGATTAAATCGGCGATTGCTTGTTTTTGCGTTTCCGGGTAAAGATCGGTTAATTGCAAGCGCAACGCTTCGTCCTGGTTGTAACCGTACAAGGCGGTAAATGCATCGTTCACCGCAACCAAGGCCAGGGTGCGGCGTTCGTAGATCAACATCGGCGCCGGGTTATGCGCGAACAAATGCCGAAATTGCTGCTCTATCTGTTTACGTTCGGTGATGTCTGACCAGATCAGCGATAGGTGCTTGCGGCCCCTGATCTCGATCACTTGTAGGCTGACATGGACGTTACGCAAGGAGCCGTTTTTGTGCTTGCGTAAGGTGTCGAATTGCGCGGTGCCGGCTTGCATAAAGCTTGCAGTCATGCTGGCTATCGTGGCGGGGTCGAATTCTCCCTGAATATCGGTCAGGCGCAGATTGGCGAATTCTTCGCGGCTGTAACCCAAGCTTTGGCAGGCGGCATCGTTGAATTCTATGAATTCGTAACTTTCCGCGTCGATCAGGGTGATGGCGTCGGTGGCTTGCGAGACGATGGAGCTGAATATGCGCTCGCGGTTTCCGGCTTTTTCTTCGGTCAAACGGCGGCCTATATAGCTGCAGAGCCGTTCCGCGACGGCATCGAGCAGGATGCGTTCTTCGCGCAAAAACTGGCCTTCCTGCCGGGCCGTGCGGGTCTGCAGATAGCCGACCGCGACGCTGCCGCTGTCGGTTTCGACTTGAATCGCGGCGGTCAATACATCGACGGGATTGCGGAAGTTCGCGGTGCAGTAGATCCGGCCTTGCCATTCGATGCGCGCGGCGGTGGTTTCCGGATAAAACCAGCCGCCCGGTAATAATTCCACCACGGTTTGCAGCACCTCGGGCAATGGTTTTTGTATGTCCTCGGTGGCACGAAACACCGCGTACAGACATTGTTGCTCTTTGATGCGTTCGCTCAAGGCGATCTGGGTTTCGTGCAGTTGGGTGATGTCTCGGGCTACGCCCAACACGCCGATCAATTTGCCGTCCTGGGTTTTGACCGGGGTTTTGATGGTTTCGTAGAGTGCGGTGTGTTTGCCGTCGGCATGGGTCACCCAGCTTCGCATACTCACCGGTTTGTCGTCGGCTATGACCTTAGCGTCTTGTTTGCGGTAGGCCTGGGCTCGGGTTTCGCCGATGAAATCGAAATCGGTTTTGCCGACAATTTGCTGTTCCCGGTTGCCGAATACCGGTTCGAAACTGGGGTTGCACAACAGATAAACGCCGTCCGGATCTTTCAGCCATATTTTGTCCGGCATGGCCTTTAACAGGGTACGCAACAAGTCTTCTTTTTCGGCTAAGGTGTCCAGCGCCTGCTGCCGTTCGGCAAAGTGACAAGCCAACGCCATACCCACCACCGATAAGGCCACCATGAAAAACCAATAGTTAATTTCGTGATTGTCGCCCAGGCTGGGATCGAAAAGGCCGGAACGTTGCTGTACCAGACCGAACATGGCCTGCGTGGCTGTGACGACTAAAATTAACGTGGTCGCTCGCTTGCCGAGACGGACGGCCGCCCAGCTAACGAACAAAAATATCCAGTAGCTCTTCGCGAAGCTGCCAATGCTGTCGTGAAACCAGTCCAGAAAAACCAGCTGACCCGCAAAAATATTCAGCACGATAATCGCCAGCGCTTCTCCGTATTGTTTGGTATTGCGTAAACGGCAGGCCGTGTTTGCCCAAACCAAAATCAACGGCGCGACCAAAATTACGCCCAGCGTGTCGCCCATCCACCAATAGAGCAGGGCGGACCACAAGCTGGTTTCCGCGATAGAGCCGGTAAGCAGCAAGGTTAAAGTACCTATCGCGGCCGTAAGCGAGCAGGCTACCACCCCGCCCAAGATGATCAACAACAGGTAGTCGCGCAGGGTGCGCAGAGTATTATCAAAGTCTGAAACGCGGCGTAGCAGCCAAGCTCCCAACCAGGCACCAAGGGTGCTGCCGATTGATATTGCCGCCGCGCTTAACAAGGGTCTGCCTTGCAACAGGTTAACCGTCAATGCGCCCAACAGAATCACCCAGACGTAATGACGCCCGCCCAGCAAAATGGCCGACAATGCCAGCCCGCTGGCAATAAAGAACACACTGGCTCCCCCTTCGGGCGCGAAATACAGCAATGCCAATCTGGCCGTCAGCGCATAAAGCCCGGCAACGGCAAGCCATGCCAGCCACGCCGGTGCTGTATTACTAGGCATAGAACCTCCTTTTTGCTGAGTATAGCGATTGCCTGCTGGAATACGAATTTGTCTTAGGTTTATATGTGTTGCAAGTGCCGGCCAGGGTGTCATCCGTAGCGAACTTGGCATGGCTCTAACGGCCGGCCGGTCCGGCTAATAGTATGTTAGCTCGCGGGATATGCAAACTTGCTAATAACTTTGGACCGAGTTAAATCCGGTAAACCGCGGAATGGAGAGGTAAACAGGCGCGAAACTGTGCCACCGGTGCGCTGGGAAATGACAGGCAAATTGCAAATTTATTGTCTTTTAAGGGAAAATGGCGCGTTACGCGTATTGCAATCGATTCCGCAACACGTCTGCGCTTACTGTAAAGCCGTGCTGTAAGCTTGAAACTTGACGCCGAGTTTTGACAATACCGGGGCATTTGCCGGGAAAACCAATTCATTAACTAATTGCGCAGCATCCGGAAGTCGATTGGAAAGCGATCTCGGGGTTTGGAAATATAACGGTTCAAAATGCTGGGTTTGGCTTTGCCGGAACCATAATCGTTATTGTAAATAGACGGCTGCCTTTGAGGGGCAGTCTCGCAAAGCTACCATAAAAATACAGTCAACATTCATGTCTACCAATTTGAGACACATCCAGTTAATGGACACCACGCTCCGCGACGGCGAGCAAACCCAGGGCGTGGCGTTTACGCCGATGGAGAAAGTCAGCATTGCCAAGGCTTTGTTGCAGTTTTTGCGCGTTGACCGCATCGAAGTGGCGTCGGCGCGGGTTTCGGAAGGCGAGAAGGAAGCCGTCAGCCTGATCAATCAATGGGCACAACAAGAAGGCTTTGCCGAGCGTGTGGAAGTGCTGGGTTTTGTCGATCATACCCGTAGCGTGGACTGGATCAAATCCACCGGCGGCAAGGTGATTAACTTACTGGCCAAGGGCAGCGAGAAACATTGCCGCGAACAACTCGGCAAAACCCTGGAACAACATAGCGCCGATGTCCTGCAAACCATAGACTACGCGCACGAACAGGGTTTGAAGGTCAATGTTTATCTGGAAGACTGGTCGAACGGCTACAAAGATAGCCGCGATTATGTTTACGGTCTGATGGAACGCTTGCAACACGCCCCGATCAGCCACTTCATGCTGCCGGATACCTTGGGCGTGATGGCGCCGGACGAAGTATTCGCCAGCTTTAGCGATATGTGTCAGCGCTACCCGGCGCTGCAATTTGATTTCCATCCGCACAACGATTACGGCTTGGCGACCGCCAATGTGATGGCGGCGGTGCGGGCCGGCGTTAGCGCGGTGCATTGCACCGTCAACTGCCTGGGCGAGCGCGCCGGCAACGCTTCCATCGCCGAAGTGGCGGTGGTGCTGCGCGATAAAATGGCGATGGAGTTATCCGTGGACGAAAGCCATTTGGTGCGCATCAGCGAGATGGTGGAAAACTTTTCCGGCAAGCGCGTTGCCGCCAACGCGCCCATCGTTGGTGCCGACGTGTTCACCCAAACTGCCGGCATCCACGCCGACGGCGACCAGAAAGGCGGTTTGTATAAAACCAAACTGGGGCCGGAGCGCTTCTCGCGGATTCGCAGTTACGCTTTGGGCAAAATGAGCGGCAAGGCGTCGTTGAAGAAAAATCTGGAACAACTGGAGCTGGATCTGTCGGAAGAAGACCAGAAAAAAGTCCTGGCACGCATCGTCAGTATTGGTGACTCCAAACAAACCATCACCACCGACGATCTGCCGTTCATTATCGCCGACGTGCTGGAAAGCAAGAGTTATCAGCACATCAAATTGCTGGCTTGCTCGATTAATAGCGGATTGGATTTGCCGTCTACGGTCAGCATTCGCGTCGATGTAAAAGGCGAGAAACATCAAACCACTGGCGCCGGCAGCGGCGGCTTCGATGCCTTCATCGATGCCATCGGCAAGGTGCTGCAACATTACGATTACACCTTACCAACCCTGGCCGATTACGAAATCCGCATTCCCAAGGGTGGCCACACCAGCGCGCTGACCGAATGCGTGATTACCTGGGATTGCGGCAATGAACTGCGTAAAACCCGGGGCGTGCATGTCAACCAGGTGTTTGCCGGGATTTTGGCGACCATCAAATTGATCAACATCCAGCTGCATGAAATGGCCAACAGCCCGCAAGCTTAGACGAACCGCCCGAACGGTAGCCAGCCAAGCCGAAAGTAAATGCCATTCAATCCCTTCAATCCAGCCATTGTCCAAGGAAAATCCGCTCACCGAGATTTACCGTGACCAGTGGCTGCTGGCGGTTCACAAACCCGCCGGCTTGCTGGTGCACCGCAGCCCCATCGATAAACACGAAACCGAATTTGCCCTGCAATACGCTAGGGCGCTAAACGATGGCGAACATGTCTATCCGGTGCATCGCCTGGATCGCCCGACGTCCGGTCTGCTGCTGTTTGCCCGAGACCCGCAAACCGCCAGTAGGCTAGGCAAAGCGCTGATGGCCGGCGACGTGCACAAGACCTATCAGGCTGTAGTGCGCGGCTGGACGCCGGAACAAGGACTGATTGACCATCCGCTAACAGACGAACCGGAAGACCGGCGCCTAAAAAGCGAGCCGCAACCGGAACGCGCAGCCCGTACCCGCTATCGGCGCCTGACGATTACCGAAATCACGGTCGCCATCGAAGGCCACCCGACCAGCCGCTACAGCCTGGTCGAGCTTTACCCGGAAACCGGCCGCAAACACCAACTGCGCCGGCACATGAAACACATCAGCCACCCCATCATCGGCGACGCCAACCATGGCCGGGGCCGCCATAACCGCTACTTTGCCGAGCGCTTCGGCCAAGGGCGATTAATGTTGGCCGCGACCGAGATGGTTTTTCCGCATCCGGTAACCGGCGAGGCGCTGCATTTGCAGGCAGCGCTGGAAGATAGTTTTTTGCAGGTGTTGGCGATATTTTCAACGTAGGGGGTAAATTTGCCCAGCATTGAGTTTCAAGTTCCGCATGGGCACTTTAATCGTGACCACCTTCGAGTTGCTAGCTTGCTACGCACTATAGGCGGCAATACAATGTATGGATGATTAAATTCGAATGGGACCCGGCAAAAGCCGTTATAAACCATGACAAGCACGGAATAGGCTTCGAAGAAGCGCAATCGGTGTTTTACGACGAATTTGCCGTGCAGTTTTTTGATGACGAACATGCTAATGCGGAAGACCGTTTTCTGATGCTGGGCTTCAGCGACAAGGCCCGCTTGTTACTTGTGTGTCATTGCGAGCGCGATCAGGGCAATACCATTCGCATTATCTCGGCCAGAAAAGCCACCAAAAACGAGTCAACCTTTTATCAGGGGCCACGCCATGAAAGCTGAATACGATTTATCAAAAATGAAATCACGCAAAAACCCGTATGCGGCCAAGCTCAAAAAGTCGGTCACCATGCGGCTGGGCGAGGATGTCATTGAATATTTCAAACAAATGGCCGAGGAATCCGGCGTGCCGTACCAAAGCCTGATTAATCTGTATCTTCGTGACTGCGTTGCCAGCCACCGAAAAATCGATATTTCCTGGCAATCGCAAAATTAGGCGGTTGTAAATGCGCCACCAAATAAATCTGTTTTTATTATCGTTCCCCAGCGGAGCGTGAAAACGATGAAATACCGCTTATCGGGCCTCATTAGCTGATTTTTGATACAGTACATCATCAGAATTGATGCCGAGAAAACGCTATGAGAACCACTGTAACCATTGACGACACCTTGTACCAAAAAGCCCTGGAAATGGCCAACCCGGTTTGATGGAAGCGACACCTTTCGGTAGGATGCTGAATAACCACTTTATTTGCGGCAGAAATTGGCTGGCCGGCGCGATAACCGGTTATGGCGGTTAACGCGCTGGTATCGTCCTCTTAAGTCTTGGGAGAAAAATTATGAAAATGCCGTTTGTTTGTCTTTGTTTGCCCCTTGGTTTACTGGTGGGTATTAGTTCGGCACGCGCCGACGTGGTTTTAACTAGCTCGATTGCACTGCCCGGCGTTTCCGGTAGCGGTTTGAGCGGTAGTTACTATGCCTTTAATTCATGGCCGGGAACTCTGGCGAACACCGAAACGCTAATCGGCCAGTTGAGCGGTCCAACCGCTACGTTTACCGCGACTTCAGCCTGTTTTCCCGCCTGCAGCACGACAATTGGCGATGACTCGACGCTGGCGCAATATCTAGGCGGGAACGCGGTCAGCCTATCGCCCAATAGCATTAACAATTTGTCGAACCACGGGCTGGTTTTAAACGGTTACTTAGCGATCGTTGCCCCTGGGACTTATCAATTCAGCGTTGCGTCAGACGACGGTGCGAGACTGCAGATCGGCGGCACCACCGTGATCGATGCCGATGGCGACCACAGTCTTAGTGGTGGCTCCGCTAATGTCGAATTCACCAACAGCGGTCTTTACGCCTTTAAGGTATTGGCGTTTGAAGACGGCGGCGTCACGGGACTGACGGTATTGCAAAATGGTAACAGCCTCACCACCAGCCAGCTGTATACCTCTGCGGTACCGATTCCAGGCGCGGCATGGTTGTTTTTTTCGGCTTTGAGCGGTATCGGCGCCTATTCGCGAACCCAGCGTAAGAGTGCCTGATGGCAATAGCCGTTTTGCTAGGAGCGATGCGATAATGCCCACGCACAACGGCTGTTGTTAGCAAAATGCGAAGAGGCGCAGCGCCCGCGACCGTTGTGCCTCGCCATCGTCTTGCGTTTTTATCGTTCCCACGCTGCGCGTGGTAATGCAGCCTTGGACGCTCAGGTGTCCTGCTGAAACAAGGCAAACATGGGCAGAAGCCGCTATGTCATCACCGAAGCCGACAAACCCCATTTCATGATCAGCACGGTAGTGGAAGGCCTGGCAGTTTTCACGCGCCCGGAAACCGTGCAAATCCCCATGGACAGTTGGCCATACCAACGCCAACAGGCTGGCTTGAAACTTTACGGCTACATGATCCTGGAAAATCATCTGCACTTCATTGCCCAGGCCCCGGAACTGGACAAATGCGTCGCCAGCTTCAAAGCCTATACCGCGCGCCGGATCATCGATCATTTGCGGCAGCGGAAAGTGGAGCGCCTGCTCCAACGGCAGCGCTTTGCCAAAGCGGCGCACAAACAGGATCGCGGATATTAGTTCTGGCAAGAAGGTGTGCATGCTGAATTGATTTTGAACGAAGCGATGATGCGGGAAAAACTGGACTACATCCACGCCAACCCGGTTAAACACTGTTACGTGAATTTGCCGCGGCGTTGGCGCTATTCTAGCGCCGCGAACTATGAGGGTTTGGTGGGGTTGATGAAGATCGACGTTCGGACGTTTTGGTTGGGAGCCGCAGCATTTTAGAAAATTTCTCGATCATTCGAGCTTGGCGTTAGAGCGATGCAGAAATTTTCTTGATCGTTGGAGCGAGGAACTCGGCTATTCCGGAAAATTTCGAAAACGTTGCAGCTCTGCGCTCGAACGTTGGAGAAAATTGCTCGGTTTCCCGGCATGGGCGGGTTGCTCAAGCCGCCCGAAACGATTTGGCTTCCAGGTGAATCAATTAAAACGTCTATAAATCCAGTTCCGTTCGGGTTTAGCCAGCGTTTATCTAGCAAACCGTTTTTCGGGGGAAGCATCGCAACCAATCTGATAAAATCCGCAGTTTATTTATCGATCATACATTCCCGATTTATCGCTTTAACCACTCAGCTATCACCATCCCATGAAAAACTACAAAATCGCAATATTGGCCGGCGACGGCATCGGCCCTGAAATTACCGCAGAAGCCGTCAAGGTTCTGAAAGTGATCGAAGAACGTAACGACGTAAGCTTCGAATTGTTGCCGGCTGCCTTCGGCGCCTGTGCATATTTCGAATCCGGCTCGGCGTTTCCGCATCAAACCAAAGCCATCTGCGATGAGGCCGATGCGATCCTGAAAGGCCCGATCGGCTTGAGCCACGAAGACTCCAAACGCATTCCTATCGACGAGCAACCCGAGCGCGGCGCTTTGCTGCCGTTACGTCGCCGTTACAACACCTACGCCAACTTCCGTCCGGTGTCCTTGCCAAAATCGCTGGCACATTTTTCGCCGTTAAAAGCGGAAGTGATCGGTGATGGCATCGATTTGGTGATCGTCCGCGAATTGGTTGGCGGCCTGTATTTCGGCGAAAAAGAAATGGGCGTCAACGATGCCGGTTTGCGTTATGTGCGCGAAACCCTGGAATACGACGAGTCGCAAATTCGTCAAATCATGCAGCAAGCGTTCAAACTGGCCAGCAAACGCCGCAAATTGCTGCATAACATTCATAAAAGCAATGTGCTGAAATCCAGCGTGTTGTGGAATGAGGTGATGGAAGAAGTGGCGAAAGACTATCCGGACGTACAAGTGGTGAATATGCTGGTCGATGCCGCCGCTACCGCGTTGTGCCTGAAACCCACCCAGTTCGACGTGATGGTGATGGAAAACATGTTTGGCGACATCCTCAGCGATCAGGGCGGCGGAATCTTGGGCTCCTTGGGTTTGATGCCTTCAGCCTGCATCGGCCCGGATAAAGCCTATTACGAGCCATCGCACGGCTCGGCGCCGGATATTGCCGGCAAAAACATCGCCAACCCCTATTCGATGATAGGTTCGGTGGCGATGATGCTGGAAAACAGTTTTGATATGGAAGCGGAAGCGAAAAACGTCTGGGCGGCGATGCAGGGCGTGTTTGCCGACGGTTATTCCACCGCCGATCTGTCCAAACCCGGCAGTGGCGTGACCATGATCAGCACTGTCGAGTTTGGCGATAAGGTGGTCGAGAAGCTGCTGGCGATGCCTAAGGTATAAGCGGGCTTTTGGCCTTTAGACCTGAACACGATAACGGGCGTAGCGCGGTCCGTCCGCTAAGATGCCCGTTAACGTTTTCGTGTCCGTGACAGCCTTATGTGCGTTTTTTAAAAGCACGCGCAACGATTCCGGTGTCGATCAGGGCGGCATGGATAATGCGCTTGTGGGAGGGAAACGCCAGCCGATACGCCGGCTTGGCGGCATTCAGTACACTACTTGTGAAATAGAATTTGGAAATCGTCGCTACCTCGCTTAACAGCTGACGCTTAGGCTTGCAGAGTTCATTGTCCCGCAGCAGCCGGTTACATACTGGTATGGTGATGCAAGAAAAAATCGATGATGGCATCGCTACGCTGTTCCGGCCATTGCGCATGCGGTTTGTCGCCTTCGCAGTACACGGTTTTTACGCCATTGGCGCAACCGGAATAGGCCACGCAACCATTGCCTATCGTATCGGGAATCGGCTCGCATTTGTTACAGGCCGCCCACCAGCCGGCCGTTTGCTGTCCGTAACCCGGAAACAGCCGGTCCTTGCTGCTGTGCATGATCATCACCGGCAAGGGTTCCGGGCATTTGCGGTCGCGTAAGTCCTCATAGGTTACGCCGGCGGCACTGGGGGCGATTGCTGTAGGAACGTGCCGGGTGCCTGTCATAAACGCTAAAGCCATTGCCGAGGTGCCGCCATCGGAATGACCGGTTACATATACCTGTTTTTCATCGATACACCATTTTTTGGCCATCGAATGGGGGATCGTACCCAGTTCCACGGTGGTGCTCGGCGAAAGCTCGGGATGATCGGCATAAGCAACGATAAAGCCGGAGCGGGTTGCGGGTAAGGTGAATCCTGTCATCTTCTCCGTTTTGGCGCGATTCGCACCCGCCGCTGAAAATACCAGTAATAAAGGATGGGCAATCGATGCATCATAATTCTTAGGGGTGCGGACGTTGTAATTTATGCCGTTTTCGGTTTCTTCTCCGTATGTTTCTCCGGTATCGCCACTCAATAGATCCGGCTGGCAAGCGCCACGCGGCATATCCGGTCGGTAAACGGTTTGCCCTAGTTCCACCGGAACGCCGCTATGATCCAGCCAAAGCATGCCGACCAGCGCTATTACCGGCAATCCGAACAAGACTTTTTGCCAACGATTGCTTTCAAGAAGATAAGACTTTAACTGCGCAATATTCATTTTGATGGCTCCCTTGATGGGTTCGACGCTTGGTTTAGGCTTCCGGATTTTGCTTGGGCGTAAGCTTTAACGCGGCCCGGAACAAGCCGTAAGCCAGCAAAGACAGGCTGGCTATCGTTATCAGCAGCGGCGTATAGTTTTTACCCGGCACCGATTCCAGACCGACTGAGAACGGAATATGGGTATCCAGGCGCTTATCCTGATCAACGATAGCAATATGCGCCAAGTAATTGCCGGCGCCATAACGGCTAAAGTCCACCGAGACGTTCGCCGTACCGGTTTTGATTTTTTGTGGTTCCCGATAAAACACCCGCGTACCATCCGGCTCTTTGGTGATCTCGAATTCGACGCTGACATGGCGCAGGCTTTTACCCTCGTAATCGAACACTAGCTTGGTGGGGCCGACGCCGGGAATGATGTTGCAGTATTCCCGGTTGCCGGATAATGTCGGGGTATACGCCGTAAGATGCACGCGTTCAAAGCCCACTCGCGCATTGCAGTTATCGACCTCTTCGGCCGGGCCGCGATGAGCGTGGGCATTGCCCAACGGCAGGCACGCCAGCGCCAAGATCAAGGCTATCTTTGCTCCTTGGCTTTTATAGCTGTTATGTCCGGTGTTCATCGGTTTCCTCCTGCAAAGCGTTTAACTTAAGCTGGTCAATGCAATTAGAAATCGAAGGTTTCCACTTCGGAAATCAGAAACGTCGGTGCGCCGCCGCTGGAAATCTCGACCGCATGTGCCGCCGTTTCCTGGCCGCCGGGCGAACTTAGGCAGGCTTGCAAGTCGCTTAGGGTTGGGAAGTACACTTCGGCGATACGATGAAACTGCGCGGCGCTTTGGTCGGCATTGGATTTAATCAGGGAGGCGACGAAGCGGGTTTTGCCGGCCAACTTTTCCACGGCCATCGGCACGTGTTCGTCGGCGTAGCGGCGTTCGAAGGTTTCCAGATCGGTCGGTACGGGGTACATCACAATTAATTTTGCTGCTTTCATAGGTTTCTCGAATGTTTTTGTAAAGGGGAGACGCTATGAGACTCCTAAATAGCGAATTAGTAAAATACCGGTTTTCTATGAAACAATAGGTTTTTCCTATTCAATAGAGAGCCAAATATGGAAATGCAACAAATACGCTATTTCCTGGCGGTATGCGATAAGGGGTCATTTACGCGGGCCGCGCAATCGGCTTATGTCGCGCAGCCGTCGTTGACGCAAGCGATTAAAAAGCTGGAAGACGAAATGGGCGGGGAGTTATTCAGCCGCGAACGCAGCGGCTGTCGTTTGACATCGCTGGGGCGTTTGGTGGAGCCGACCCTGAGGCAGATCTTTCGCGAGGCGCAAACCATCAAGGCCGAGGCTGTCCGTTTCAGCCGCTTGAACACCGTGCCGCTACGCATAGGCGTGATGGCTACTATTGCCGCGCAGCATATGAGCCCGTTCTTCGCCGACTTCCAGCAAGAACGGCCGCATGTGGAATTGGAATTGGTGGTGGATAGCGAGGGTAATCTGTTGCAACAATTGGATGACGGGCGGCTGGATCTGGTGGTCAGTGCGCCGACCTCGCCGCTGCCGGCGCATTTACAGTCCTTAAAGCTGTACGAAGAGCGTTATGTGGTGGTTTTTAACGACAAGCATCGCTTCAATCAATTGGAGATCATTGATTTGGCGACCATCCAATCCGAGCCTTATCTGGATCGCCTAAACTGCGAATTACGCGAAACCTTGCGCGGCGTTTGCCTGGGCCGGCAGATCAATCTCTATGCGGCTTATAGAAGCAACAGCGAGGAATGGATATTGAGCATGGTGCGGGCCGGGATAGGCGTGGCGTTGATGCCGGAATTCAGTGTGCCGAAGCGGGGCGATAAGCTCAAAACCCGATATTTATCCGATCCGGAAATTCGGCGCACGATTTTCGCGGTTTACCAGGATTCGGCGGCGACAAATCAGGAAGTAAGCCAGTTGCTGGAAAAGTTTAAAGTTGGGTTTTGACGGGGGGCGATTAGTTTATCTGCGTCTTGGCTAAGCAATTTGTGTTAATTTGCGCGCAATCCGCCGCCGCTTAGCCGGGCGAACCCAGATTTCTAACAGGACCGCGCTTTACCATGATTGATGTCGATATCTCCGCTGTAAAAAATTATTTGTTGAATTTACAAGACCGAATTTGTATTGGCTTGGAGGTACTGGAGCCTGCGGCGCGATTCGTCGAGGATGCTTGGGACCGTGCCGAAGGTGGTGGCGGGCGGTCGCGGGTATTGACGAATGGCGAAGTATTTGAGCAGGGTGGGGTGAATTTTTCGCACGTGTTTGGCGCCAGTTTGCCGCCGTCGGCGACAGCGAAGCGGCCTGAGTTGGCTAATCGGCAATTCGAAGCGATGGGGGTGTCCTTGGTGATGCATCCGCGCAATCCTTACGTGCCGACATCGCATGCCAATGTAAGGTTTTTTATTGCCGAAAGAGAAGGCGAGCCGTCTATTTGGTGGTTCGGCGGCGGCTTCGATTTGACGCCGTTTTATCCATTCCGTGAAGATGTGTTGCATTGGCATCAAGTGGCGCGTCAGGCATGTCAGCCGTTTGGCGACGATGTGTATCCGCGCTATAAAAAATGGTGCGACGAGTATTTTTTTTTGAAGCACCGTAACGAAACTCGGGGCGTCGGCGGATTGTTTTTTGACGATCTGAATGAGCCGGATTTTGCGCAAGCGTTCGCCTTCATGCAGAGTGTCGGGAATCACTATTTGGACGCTTATTTGCCTATTGTGCAGAAGCGTAAAGACCATGTTTACGGCGAGCGGGAGCGCAATTTTCAGTTGTACCGCCGCGGCCGTTATGTCGAGTTTAATTTAGTGTATGACCGCGGGACTTTGTTTGGTCTGCAATCCGGAGGCAGAACTGAATCGATATTAATGTCGATGCCGCCGGTGGCGCACTGGCAATACAACTGGCAGCCGGAGCAGGGGAGTCCGGAAGCGGAGCTTTACGATTCCTATTTGCAGCCGCGCGATTGGTTGGGGATCTAGCTGTTTTTACTTGCTCGTGCGCGGCCGGGTCTGTTGAGTGTTAAATTTAAAAGATGTGAGTTTGTCGATAGTCAAGTGGGCTTGAGGCTTTTTTTCGATTATTAGTTAAAGTTCACAGAAATTCTGCCGCTATAACAAACGGTATGGTGTTAACGGTCTTGAAGGATGCGGAATTTGGGTGTTGCGTCCGTGATGTTTAGATCTGCTTAATTGCCGTTTTGTTTTTTGTCTGTCAGCGTCTAGGTGAATCTTATGACTACGATTAATTCATTGACAACATCCCTGTATGTTTCGCAAACCACTATCAGTATATCCAGCACCGCCAGCACACAAAACGACGACGACCGGCAGCGCTCGGCCGTGAATGGCAGAGGGGAGGAGAAGCATGGTCATCATCACTCGGGTGGTGCGTTTATGCATAACGTCGTGCAAGCCTTGCAAAGTTTTGGATTAAGTATTCCAGGTGGTAATAGCGATTCGTCTGCCAGTGATAATAACAATGCTGACGGCGGGCAAACTAATTCTTCCAGCCTGGGTCAATTACTGCAGACGTTTTTGCAGGATTTGCGGCAAGTGTTGAAACAAAGCGGCGTGCAACAGTCCGGTAACAGTGAGGGAGCCGGCTCTAATGTTGCGCAATCTTCGCTGCAACAAAGCGGATCTGCCGCGGTGACGCCGACAGTTGCAACGCCAGCCGGGCAAACGGCGTCAAGCGGCGCCCAGAATAACGTCGCTACTCCAAGCGCCGCGACAACTTCAGCTGCAAGCTCGGCGACAAGCGCAACCGCGGCCGATGTGCGCCAAGCCTTGCATAGCTTTTTACATGATTTGCGGCAGGCCTTGAAATATAGCGGCGATCTGCGTCAAGCGTCGTCTTATAGCGACGATGGCGGCTCTGGCCTAAAAGCGGTAGGGCGAAACGGTTACGGTCGATTCACCGATAACCTACAAAGCTTAATAACAGCCTTGAGCGACAGCGCCAGCAGCCTTAGCGGCAAATACAAAGATTTACGGGATAGTTTTGATAGCCTGATGAGCGCGCTCGGTATTACCGCGAATGGCAAAAAGCCAACTTTGTTGGAGTTCTTGAATAAATTGGCGGGCAACGGTGAGAGTAGTGCGCCGGTATCTGGCGGTACGGGTTCTATCGTATCGGCGACGGCTTGAGCAGGGCATTTGTTCGGCTTCGGCAGAAAAAGCTTGCATAAGCGATTTAGGTCGTTATAATGCGCGGCTCGAACGATAGACTTTAGGCGCGTAGCTCAGCTGGTTAGAGCACCACCTTGACATGGTGGGGGTCGGTGGTTCGAGTCCACTCGCGCCTACCAAAACATAAAGCACCGCATGACGGTGCTTTTTTTATTGTGGAATCGAAAATGCCTGTAATAACTTTGCCTGACGGCTCTCAGCGTCAATTCGACCAAGCGGTGTCTGTAATGGATGTGGCCTTGTCTATCGGTACGGGGTTAGCTAAGGCGACGTTGGCCGGCAAGGTCAATGGCAAATTGGTTGATGCCAGTACGCTGATCGATTCCGATGCAAGTTTGCAAATCGTCACTGCCAAGGATGTGGAGGGTGTTGACGTAATCCGCCACTCCACAGCGCATTTGCTGGCGCAAGCCGTCAAACAACTATTTCCCTCCGCACTGGTAACGATAGGGCCGGTCATAGAAAACGGTTTCTATTACGACTTTGCCTTCGAGCGCTCCTTTACGCCCGAAGATTTGGTAGCCATTGAAAAGAAAATGGCGGAGTTGGCTGCGCAAGATATTGCCATTAGCCGTTCACTGTTGTCGCGCGACGAGGCTGTAAAGTTTTTCGAAGGTTTGGGCGAGAAATACAAAGCCGATATTATTGCGTCGATCCCCGCTAATGAAGATTTGTCTTTATATCAACAAGGCGAGTTCACTGATTTGTGCCGCGGCCCGCATGTGCCTAGCACCGGCAAATTAAAAGCCTTTAAATTGATGAAAATTGCCGGCGCCTATTGGCGTGGCGATTCCAAAAACGAAATGCTGCAACGCATTTACGGTACTGCCTGGGGCGACGCTAAGGAATTAGCTGCTTATCTGCATCGTCTGGAAGAAGCCGAAAAACGAGATCACCGGAAGATAGGTAAAGCGCTGGATCTGTTTCATACTCAGGAAGAAGCGCCGGGTATGGTGTTTTGGCACGACAAAGGCTGGACTATTTATCAGCAGATCGAGCAATACGTGCGTGAGAAATTGCGCGTGAATGGTTACGGCGAAGTCAAAACCCCGCAAATTGTCGATCGCACCTTGTGGGAAAAGTCAGGTCACTGGGATAAATTCAGTGCAATGATGTTCACCACGCATTCGGAAAGCCGCGATTACGCGGTTAAGCCGATGAACTGCCCGTGTCATATCCAGATCTACAACCAAGGCATTAAAAGCTACCGGGATTTGCCGGTGCGCTTGGCCGAATTCGGCTCCTGCCACCGCAACGAGCCATCCGGTACTTTGCACGGTTTGATGCGGGTCAGAAACTTTGTGCAGGACGATGCCCACATTTTTTGTACCGAAGATCAGATTCAATCCGAAGTCTCTACGTTTATCGATCTGTTGTTCGAGGTGTACAAGGATTTTGGTTTTGAGGAAGTGATTATCAAGCTGTCCACTCGCCCTGAAAATCGGGTGGGCGACGATGCTGTATGGGATAAAGCGGAAAGCGCGCTGGAGTTGGCGTTGAATAATAAAGGTCTGTATTGGCAGCTGCAGCCGGGCGAGGGTGCCTTTTACGGACCTAAAATTGAATTCTCCTTAAAAGATTGTATAGGTCGGGTCTGGCAATGCGGTACTATACAAGTAGATTTCTCGATGCCGGAAAGATTGGATGCCTCGTATATAGGCGAAGATAGCGCCAGGCATGTGCCGGTGATGTTGCATCGGGCGATCCTGGGTTCCTTGGAGCGTTTCATCGGGATTTTGATCGAGCAATATGCCGGAACTTTTCCGCTATGGTTGGCGCCGGTGCAGTTGGTGGTGTTAAATATCACCGATCGCCACGCCGATTATGCCGAGCAGGTGCGGCGAGAACTTGAAAAACAAGGTCTTAGAGTCAAAATTGACTTGAGAAACGAGAAGATAGGCTTTAAAATCCGCGAGCATTCCATGCAGCGGGTGCCGTATCTTTTGATTATCGGCGACAAGGAATTAGAAACTCGGACTGTCAGTGTACGCACGCAGCAGGGCGAGGATCTAGGAAGTCTGTCAATTGGCGAACTTGGCGAACGCTTGAGAAACCAGATTGCGGATCGAAAATAATAACAACTTGGAGGATTAGGGTATCAGCTCTAAAAAAGATGCAACGCGCTTAAATACCGAAATTACCGCCAGGCGGGTTCGGGTAGTAGGTGCTGAAGGTGAACAAGTCGGGGTTGTTTCAATAAACGAAGCGTTACAGCTCGCCTACGATGCTAATATGGATCTGGTCGAAATATCGCCGAATGCGGATCCTCCGGTTTGCAAAGTCATGGACTTCGGCAAATACCAGTTTGAGTTAAACAAAAAACTGCAAGCCGCCAAGAAAAAGCAAAAACAAATCCAGATCAAGGAAATCAAGTTTAGACCCGGTACCGAAGAAGGCGATTACCAGGTCAAGCTGCGCAGCCTGATCAAATTTCTAAACGAAGGCGACAAAACCAAGATCACCGTGCGTTTTAAAGGTCGTGAGCTGACTCATCGCGAGTTGGGCATGGACTTGTTGAAACGTATCGAAACCGATCTTGAAGAAATGGCCATAGTCGAGCAATTTCCTAAATTGGAAGGCCGGCAAATGGTCATGGTAATGGGCCCCAAGAAAAAGAAATAATTCGATCACACGGTTTTTGCCGTTTTTTAAAACGGCAACGCGATTCAGGAACGAATCGGCTAGCGGATACTTTTGTGTCCGGAAATTCAATGGGGCCAAGCATTTTGCCTCACTGGGTTTTATCTCAGGGACTTTACTTTTAATCATTGGAGAAAACAAATGCCAAAAATGAAAAGCCATAGTGGTGCCGGCAAGCGCTTCAAGAAAATCGGAAGCGGCGGTTTTAAATGCAAACAATCGCATAAGCGTCATATCCTGACCAAAAAAACCACCAAACGTAAAAGACAACTGCGTAAAACAGCCATTCTTCATCCGTCGGATACGCCATTGGTTGCGCGTATGCTGCCGTACAGTTGATTTATCATTGATATTGAAGAGAGTAGAACATGGCTAGAGTTAAACGCGGCGTCACCGCTAGAGCAAGACACAAAAAGATTTTAAAACTGGCAAAAGGTTACTACGGTGCCCGTAGCCGGGTTTACCGCGTCGCCAAGCAGGCGGTCATCAAGGCCGGTCAATACGCTTACCGTGACCGTAAACAGAAAAAACGCCAATTCCGCGCCTTGTGGATCGTGCGTATCAACGCTGCCGCACGTTTGTACGGTATCTCCTATAGCCGTTTGATCAACGGTCTGAATAAAGCCAATGTTGCGATCGACCGCAAAGTATTGGCCGACTTGGCTGTTCGTGACATCGACGCTTTCGGCGCGATCGCGAAAGTGGCTATAGCTAACCAAAGCAAACCGTAAGGAAAATATTAAGCCGCTCCGCAAGAGCGGCTTAATTGCTCGACTCCCCGTTTTTGGCGGGGAGTGTTCCGCCGCATCTCGTTTGGCGGGAACCTATCGTTTTGGAATCTCCCTCAATTGCAGACAAAAGTGAGCTGAGTCGTGTCGGCTAGTATCGAAGATATTGTTACGCAGGCATTACATGAGCTTGCACAGGCAGCAGACCTTAGTCAGCTGGATCAGGTCAGAGTCAATTATCTAGGCAAAAAAGGCTTATTTACTCAGCAGATGAAAGAGCTGGGTAGTCTGGACCCCGAGCAACGGCGCAGTGCCGGGCAAGTTATCAACGATGCCAAAAACAAATTTCAAGAAGCGTTAGAAACGCGGAAGTTGACTTTGGAATGTGATGAATTGGCTGCTCGTCTGGCTAAAGAATCTATCGACGTTACCTTGCCTGGGCGCGGCCAAACCGTGTCCGGTTTGCATCCCGTCACGATTACCTTGCGCCGGATTTCTAAAATTTTTGCCGACGCTGGCTTTAGTATCGTCGAAGGTCCTGAAATTGAAGACGATTACCATAACTTCGGCGCCTTGAATATTCCCGAGCATCATCCTGCGCGAGCGATGCACGATACCTTCTATTTCGATGCGCATACCGTATTGAGAACTCACACGTCGCCGGTGCAAATTCGGGTGATGGAATCCGAAAAGCCGCCCTTGAAAATTATCGCGCCGGGCCGGGTGTACCGTTGCGACTCGGACATGACCCACTCACCTATGTTCCATCAGGTGGAAGGTTTTTTGGTCGATACCGATGTTAGCTTCGGCGACCTGAAAGGCGTCATTTTTGAGTTTCTGCGCGCCTTCTTCGAAAAGGAGGTCAACGTGCGCTTTCGTCCTTCATATTTTCCATTCACAGAGCCTTCCGCCGAATTCGATGTGTCCTGCGTCATGTGCGACGGCAAAGGTTGTCGCGTCTGCAAACAGACCGGCTGGTTGGAGGTCGGCGGTTGCGGCATGATTCACCCCGAAGTATTCAAATCGGTCGGTATCGATAACCAAGTTTATTCGGGCTTTGCTTTTGGGACCGGAGTCGAACGTCTGGCGATGATGAAATATGGCATCAACGACTTACGGATGTTTTTCGATAACGATCTGAAATTTTTACAACAGTTTAGGTAACGGTGGGTAGCAATCATGCAAGTCAGTGAAGCCTGGTTAAGAGAACTGGTCAATCCGCCTGTCGCCACCGCCGAATTAGTCGCGCAACTGACCATGGCCGGTCTGGAAGTCGATGCTGTGACGCCAGTTGCGGCTGAATTTTCAGGTGTAGTGGTCGGTGAAGTATTATCTACCATTCAGCATCCTAACGCCGATAAACTCAGAGTTTGCCAAGTCAACGTTGGACAAGCCGAACCGTTGCAAATCGTTTGCGGTGCCAGTAATGTCAGGCCCGGTTTGAAAATTCCGGCAGCATTGATAGGTGCGGTATTGCCCGGTGATTTCAAAATAAAAGAATCCAAGCTGCGTGGTGAATTGTCGTTCGGCATGTTGTGCTCTGAAAAAGAATTAGGCCTGGCGGTAAGTTCCGAAGGTTTGATGGAATTGCCGGTTGATGCGCCGGTGGGTGTCGATATTCGCGACTATTTGGCGCTAAACGATAATGTGATCGAGCTCGGCTTAACCCCTAATCGCGCCGATTGCTTGAGCGTCGAAGGGGTTGCCAGGGAAGTGGCGGTGCTGAACAATCTGTCTTTCCAAGTGCCGACATTCGCCGCTATCGAGCCACAGCACCAAGAAACCTTGGAAGTTAAGGTTGAAGCGGCTGACGCTTGCCCTGTTTATCTGGGGCGTTTGATCAAAAATATCAATCCTACGGCGGTCACGCCATTGTGGATGCAAGAACGTCTGCGTCGTTGCGGTATTAGAAGTTTGAGTCCGGTTGTCGATGTCACCAATTATGTGTTGATCGAACTGGGGCAGCCGCTGCATGCCTTCGATGCCAATAAACTGAGCGCACCTATCGTGGTCAGACATAGTCGGGTCGGCGAGTCCTTGGCTTTGTTGAACGACCAAACTATAGAGCTGGATGGCGACGCCTTGGTCATTGCCGATCAGCAGCAAGCCTTAGCTTTGGCCGGCGTGATGGGTGGTAAGGACAGCGCGGTATTCGGCGAAACACGCGACATTTTCCTGGAATGTGCTTTTTTTACGCCAATCAATGTCGCCGGCAAGGCGCGTCAATTTGGCTTGCATACCGATTCATCGCATCGCTTTGAACGTGGCGTGGACTTTAATTTGCAGCGCCGCGCTATCGAACGCGCGACGCAATTGATTTTGGAGATCGCAGGAGGCAGTCCCGGTCCGGTTCAAGAAGCGATTAGCGCTACTGCGCTACCGGCTAGAGCGCCGGTCAAATTGCGCAGCCAGCGTATTGCCAAAGTATTAGGGATTCAATTCGGCGACGATGAAGTACATGTGCTGTTTGAAGGCTTGGGTATGCAGGTTCAGGTAGTCGAGAACGGTTGGGAAATTACCCCTCCGGGCTTTCGTTTTGATATTGCCATCGAAGAAGATTTGCTGGAAGAAATTGGCAGAATCTACGGGTATAACAATTTGCCCAGCAGCAGCTTGTTAATGCGTACCGAGCTTGGTAAGGCGCCCGAGGCGCAGCTACCGCTGGCACGATTGCAGGATTGCCTGGTTGATCGCGGTTATCAGGAGGCGATTACCTATAGCTTTGTCGATGAAGCGATGCAAAATGCCGTGGCTCCCGGCGAAGAATTTATCCGGATTCAGAACCCGATATCTTCCGAGTTAGCCGTGATGCGTACTACGCTATGGTGCGGCTTGCTAAACGCAGCCTTGTATAACCTAAATCGCCAACAGAATCGGGTGCGCTTGTTCGAAACCGGCCTACGGTTTTTCTATAAAGATGGGCAAATTCAGCAGCGAAAAATGTTATCCGGTCTAGCCTTAGGTACGGTTAACGCTGAACAGTGGGGTGAAAAAACCAGAAAGCTGGATTTTTTCGATATAAAAGCCGATGTGGAAGCTTTATTCGGTCTGACCGGCCTTAGAGTTGATTTCGTCGCCTTTCAACACCCGGCATTGCATCCCGGCCAAACCGCGCAAATTAACAATCGACGCGGCGAAGCGATAGGATTATTGGGTATGCTGCATCCGACGCTGGAAAAACAGTTAGGTTTTGGTAGTCCGGTGTTCTTGTTTGAACTGGATCAAGACGCCGTATTGCAACGCCAAGCGCCTAAATTTAGCGCTTTATCCAAATACCCGTCGGTGCGCCGCGATATGGCGTTGTTGGTTGAGGACGGCGTATCGGTTGCTGCGATTACCGGCGCTATTGAAGAGTGCCATGAGACGGCGATACGAGAAATATCGATCTTTGATATTTACCGGGGACAAGGTGTTGCGGAGGGATACAAGAGTGTCGCGTTAGCCTTGGTTTTGCAGGATTTTGCACAAACCCTTACCGACATCGAAATTGATGCTATATTTCGCAAAGTGCTGGACACTTTAGCGGCTAAACTGAATGCAAAATTGAGGGAGTGATTGTGGCATTAACCAAAGCAGATATTGCAGAGAAATTATTTGAAGATCTCGGCTTAAACAAGCGGGAAGCTAAAGAAATCGTAGAGTTGTTTTTCGACGAAATTAAAAAAAGTCTGGAGAGTGGGGAGCAAGTAAAAATCTCCGGGTTCGGCAAATTCGAGTTGCGCGATAAAAGTGGTCGTCCAGGTAGAAACCCAAAAACCGGTGAAGAGATTCCGATCACGCCGCGTCGTGTCGTGACTTTTAGAACGGGGCAAAAATTGAAAGCTCGAGTGGAAGCATATGCTGGAACCCAGTAATAACAACGAACTGCCGGTTATTCCAGCCAAACGTTATTTTACGATAGGTGAAGTGAGTGATCTTTGCGGCGTAAAGCCCCATGTATTGCGTTATTGGGAGCAAGAGTTTACCGAACTTAGCCCGGTGAAACGGCGAGGCAATCGTCGCTACTACCAGCGTCACGATGTGTTGCTGATCAGACAAATCCGCGCGTTGTTGTACGAGCAAGGCTATACCATAGGCGGCGCTCGGGCTCACTTGGCGAGCGGCGGTGCCAAAGAAGATAGCTTGCGCACCAAGCAGCTGATTCATCAAATGATAGGCGAGCTTGAAGATATTTTAGAGCTGCTGAAATAGTCATTCTTGAATAATATGATATTATGCGCGGCTTGCTTTCTTACGCGGAAGCAGACTTAAGCAATAAACATCGGGGCGTAGCGCAGCCTGGTAGCGCACTTGTCTGGGGGACAAGGGGTCGTGGGTTCGAATCCCGCCGTCCCGACCAAGTTTATTGTTAAGAATTCGCCATAACCCGCAAGTTACCTGACTTGGCGGGTTTTTTATTGTCTGAAAATTATAAATTACTATCGGAATAATCTTGGCGTTGGAGCCTGAGCGAAAAACAGGGCAGACGAATGAGTTTTATATTTAATGCATACGGCAACTACGGCAGCTTGTCTCATCAATATTCAGGGGCGGTGTTAATCCGATGCTGAACAGTCTAAAAAATAATATCGTTGTGCATCGCCCCGATGAGCTATCCAAACAATGGGCGCAGCGTATAGTCAATCGCTACGCGGCAAATGCCAAAGTCAGGTCCGTCGATATTCATTCGATCAATATCGGTACGTCGACGCGCTTGCGGCTTAGCGTCAATCATGAAGCGACGGGAATAGTCCCTAGCCGCTGGTTTGTAAAAACACCGTCGCTGGCAATAAAGTCCAGGGCGATTACCGCATTGCCGCGCTTATTGCATAAAGAAGTACATTTTTACAACTCGCTATCGCGCTCGACCCCGGTTAATCTACCGCAAATTCTCGCTGCGCAGAGCCGTTTCGGCCGTGGTACCACGTTAGTGATGGCCGATCTGGACGAACTCGGCTGTAAGCCCGGTTATACCGCCGATGCGTTGACTGTGGAGCAGGCTCGCAGGGTCGTAGAGAAACTGGCCGGTTTTCACGCTCATTATTGGAATAAAGCAGAATTACTGAAAACCCACCGCTGGCTAAATGGATTTAGTCATAACATCGAAAATCACATGGGTACTTTGTTGGCCGTACCGTTGATGAAGCGTGGATTGACTCTTGCCGGCAACTTGGTTCCCATCAAATTACATCATTCCGCATTGCGTTATGCTGCGGATCGTCGTCGAATTACGAAAATCTTGGCTTCTGGCGTACAGACTTTGGTGCATCACGACTGTCATCCCGGTAATTTATTCTGGAACCAAGGCGAACCGGGGTTTTTGGATTGGCAATTGGTGCGCATGGGTGAAGGCATTAGCGATCTTGCTTACTTCATGGCGACATCCCTCAAGCCGGAATGCCGTCGTCGTCATGAAAAACAATTACTGGAACTGTATCTGATCTCGCTAGCCAAGCACGGGATTGGGGGATTGGATGATGTTAGGTATTATCAGCGTTACCGCGCTCATCTGGTGTACCCATTCGAAGCGATGATTGTTACGTTGGCGATAGGTGGCATGATGGATGAGCACAGTAATTTGGAATTGATCGCCAGAGTTGCGGCTGCGATAGACGATCACGACAGCTATGCGGCATTAGCGATATAGATTCGAGTATTTAATCGTTGCGAGACGATGTGAGATTCAATGAGGTAAAAAACTGGTTTCGGTCGCTGTCGGCGGTGTAATAGTATCGATTGAAGTCGCCGCTGTTTTCGTCAAGGGAGTAACCCGCCGTTTGTTGTTCTTTATACTCGGTGTGAACGTATCCGCCCTTCCAGTTAATTTTCCAGTCGTCGTTAAAACGGTGTTCCAGATCCAAATCAACTACGTAGTCGTCGCGGTCTAAATGGGTGCCTAGTTTACCGTCTCCCAGATTTCGACTGATCGAAATGTCAGCCGGTCTGCGTCCCAACGCCGGAAGGGCCGGATTGCTGATAAGGTTTTGATGCTGGTAATTCAATTCCAACTCGAGTGTAGTGTTGGCGCTAATGTCCCAGGTCAGATTGGGTGCGACATTCAATTGTTGGTTGAAGCCGCAGGCCACAAAGGAGCCGTTATCCAGGTAATCTACGTTGGTCCGGTAACGTACGTCACCGCCGGCAGAGAGCGGGCCGGTTGCATCCAGGCTGGTCCGGAACAGATTGTAGGAGCCGAATTGCTGTTGCAGCGAATAATAAGGCGTTTTCAAGGCGTCCTTGGGCACGGCATTGATCAATCCACCGGGTTCCATGCGGCCGTACAGCACAGCTGCCGGGCCTTTTAGCACTTCGATTCTGTCCAGACTGGCGGTCGAAAGCGGCACAAAAGACAGCCACATGCCCTCGCGAAACACGCTGGTGCTGGAATACACGTCGAAGGGGGCAGTGCCGAAACCGCGGATCGTAAAAATGTCGTTCAAGTGGCCGCCGCCGAAGCCCGGTTGAACGCCCGCGACATTTTTGACCGCGTCTTGCAGGGTAATTGCCTGTTGGTCGTCCATCACCTTTCGCGTTACTACCTGGATATTGGCGGGGGTTTGCATAATCGGCGTATCGGTCTTCGTCGCGGTGGACGTACTGACGCGCGTGTAATCGGCGTTGTACGGGTCGGTCGAGTCGTAAACCGTTTTCCCGAGAACAGTCACAGCCGGTAGCGTCGCATCGCCGCCGGTTTCGGCTTGCTTGATCGCTACGGTGTCGGAGGCGGTGAAAGTATGTGCCAGACCGCTGCCGGCCAATAAACGGGCAACGGCCTGGGCGGCGCTGAAACGGCCTTCCACGGCGGTACCGGTCTTACCTTTGATAATGTCTTCGGCGTAAAACACGTGCAGACCGGTTTGTTGGCGTAGCATTCCCAAAGCGGAAGCCAGCGGTTGTGCGGGAATGCTGAGTGCGAAGGTAATTTCCTGCGCCGCTACGTTCAATGCGACGCCTGCCATTACGCCGCCCAACAAGGTTTTGGATAGTGAATACATACTCCCTCCTGTGGTGATTTTTTGCTTCACTATCCGGTAAGAGGGGATTTGGCGGCCGCAACCGCCACTTTTGACGAAAAATATTACGACAATCGGTTCGCCTTGAATCGTAACAGTGTGTTATCGGCAGGTGCCGTCCGACCTAACCGCCATGCTTTGCCGCGTGGCAGCGATGGGAAAGGCTAACGTTCCAGGACGATGAGGCCGGGCGATTTTTGTGCCGCTTTGACCGGCAATGCCGCGCTTATGACTTGCAAAGCAGCGTCCAGATTTTTGCTGGGAAAATCGCCGCTGACTTTTAAGGATCCGAGCGATGGGTCGGCCAAGCGGAGTTCAACATTGTGGTAACGGCTGAGTTGATTTAATGCGTCAGCCAACGGCGTATTATTGAACACCAGTAAATCCCGCTGCCAAGCGGTAACCTCGCCGGCATCGAACTTGGCCTGAGCGCTCAAACTGCCGCGCTGGTCGTAGCTGATTTGGCGGCCGGGCAGGAGTAATTCTCGGAGTGTGCTACTGGCGGTGGATACCTCCACTTCGCCCTCCAGCACACTCACGGTGGTGGTGTCGTGCCAACGGCTGACGTTGAAACGGGTGCCGACGTCGCGAATCCGTCCGGCCGCAGCGGCAACCTCGAAGGGCTTCATCGGATCGTGTACGACGTCGAACATCGCTTCACCTTGTTCCAGCGTCGCTTGCCGCGAATGCCATGTGTCTTTGACGCGCAATTGGGAATCGGTATTCAGCTCGATCTTCGAGCCGTCGCTTAAGATTATCCGAAGGCGCTGGCCTTTGGCGGTGGTATAGGTCGTGGTGTTTAACCATTGCCAGCTTAGCGGCGTTGCCGCGATTAACAGCGTTACCAGGGCAATACCGCGTAAATGCGCGCGCCGAGGTTTTTGAGTCTGCTTTTGCGCTTCCCGGAACCGGGCGCGGGCGTTTACCAATTGCGGGTCGGCTGGTTGTTGCGAGGATGCATCGAAACTCCGCCAAAGGCTTTCGGCATGCCGATAGGCAGGTAAATGGCGCGGGTCCGATGCCAGCCAAGCTTTAAATGCGCGCCGCTCGGTATCGGAGCTTGCGGTGTTGTGCAATTTCAATACCCAGCGGCCGGCTTGCTCAAATAGTTGGGGATCGGTCGAGTTCGTCATGGTTGGAGTGTATCGCATCTATCGGCTAAATCGGCAAATCGCGAGGTAAGGCCGCAGTCAATCGAGGTGGTCTTTCAGGGTAGCGCAGCAATGCGCCAGAGCTTTGGCGCAATAGCGTTCTACCGTGCGGCTAGGCAGCTTGAAGGCGTTGGCAATCTCCGCTTGCGGAATGCCGTCGATTCGATGGAGCAGAAAACAGGTTCTTACTATCTCCGGCAAGTCGTGTAACGCCCGCATGCTTAACCGGTATTTTTCCTGGCTTTCGGCGATACTGTCGGGTTGCGGATGCGGGCAAATATAGTTTTCGCAATCTGAACGCTCGTCTTCGATCAGGTCCAGCGACGGCCGGCGGAACTGGTCGGCACTCAAGTTGGAGGTGATCTTGAACAGGTAGGCGCGATGATTGTTGACTGCCGGCAGATCCGAATGTTGCAGCAGGCGAAGAAATGCATCCTGCACCAGATCTTCCGCGGATTCGTAATTGCCTTTTCGTTCCGCGAAGGCCAGCAATTCTTCACGGTGTCGGCGAAATAATTTATCCAATAGTTTATTGATAGTCATGCTGAAGGGGGTGCCTGATTCGTTTTGATGCTTTTAGGACAGTAAACGTCGTTTGCGCCTATCTGGAAATCTCAACGAACGAGCTGGTTTTATGTTTCCTTATATACGGTAAAAATAATCAGCAAAATTTAAACCATAATTGATTTGGAAATTCCTGAATACGCTTTTTATTGATAAGATTTTGTTTTATAAATGATTATTGGCACTGTTCAGAGCGGAGTTTCGCGCTGGCAGACAATAAAGATCCCGCCAGTGTGACGAACGGATTATAAAAATAGGGTAAATCACTTATTTTTCAGCTTAATCGGAAAAGAGCCAGTTTACGTTTGGATCACGGTTTCGCGGGACGGCATGGCGGAGGTTGCGTTGGAAGCTAGGCAAGCGTGTTCAATGCCTAATTACGGTGTATTTTTCAATTTCGGATGGACCCAAGTAAGCTGGCAAAATACCGCCGTATTCAGAGTCCGGTTAAAGGTGGCTAGATAGGCAGGTAGTTGATATTTCCGCCGACAATTCAAAGTGACGGAAGGCGGGAAGGTAACTTTGGGTGGAAACTAATCGCTGAGAATAATGAGTCGGCCACAATGCGCATACCAATTTTTATAGCTGTTATCGCAGTACTTGCCGGTTGCACGTCATCGGACGAAGGTAGTCCCGGCAAGAACGCCGGCTCAACCCAAGCAGAACCAGCATTAGTACTCGAAACGGCCGTTGCCGGCAAATGGCGAGACCCGGCCAATGCCGCTCGCGACAAATGGCGGCATCCGTTGCAAACGCTGGAGTTCTTCGGCGTCAACCCTCGACAGACCGTGATCGAAATTACGCCGGGTTACGGTTGGTATGCCGAAATTCTGGCGCCTTTACTTCGAGAAAACGGCCATTACATCGCTGCCGTGATAAACCCTGAGAGTGCCGTCAAAGACAACACCAAGAACTATTATGCGAAGCAAATCAACGCGCTTGAACGCAAATTGCATGCTTCGCCAGGGATATACGGCAGTCCTGAGATTCGGTTATTCGATGAGGCTAAGCCGGCGTTCGGTGAACCCGGTTCAGCGGATGCGGTGCTGACGTTCCGCAATGTCCATAACTGGCGGGAAGCGGGTAGCGTCGTATTGATGTTTAAAGGCTTTTTCGACGTACTTAAACCCGGCGGCACGCTGGGTTTGGTCGAACACCGGGCAAACGGCGATGTGACGGACGACGATTTCTCAGGCTATATCGGTCAAAACCAGCTAATTGCCTGGGCCGGCGCGGCCGGCTTTGTGTTGCAGGCCGCCAGCGAAATCAATGCCAACCCGGCCGACAGTAAAGACCACGAGGGTGGCGTGTGGTCTTTGCCGCCGTCGTATAGTCTTGGCAGCAAGGACAGGGATAAATACGCGGCGATTGGCGAAAGCGATCGCATGACCTTGCGATTTTTAAAACCTGAAACGGCGGGTAGTGCGGTTCAATAGATTTAGATAGTCATCCATAGACTACTGGAACCGCTCGGTTAGCGGAAGTATATAACGTTGACTAATTGCGGCGTTGGGGGTTTACTCCGTCAGGAGTTTTCTTTGTTAAAGGTGCCGAATCGATGAACGAAATACTGATTGCCGTGGCTGTTGAAAAGGATGGGAGCATTGCGCCGCATGCCGGCAGGGCGTCCCGTTGGCTGGTTTATGTCGCGGGAAACGAAGCGGAGGCGAGTCTGGCTTGGACGCTGGATTTAACCGATATCGGCAGCCTGCACGAATGGCATGTGCGCGGCGACGGCAACCGCCATCCGCTGCATTATGTCGATGTGGCGATTGCCGGGTCGGCCGGCGAAGGGGTTAAGCGTAACCTGCTGGAGAGAAACACCAAATTGCATACGACCATCGAGACTGCGCCGTTAAAAGCCGTTGCGGCCTATCTGGCCGGAGAGCTGGTTGACGGTCTGCCACATGAAGAACAACATTGCTTAAAGTCCGGCGAGTAGGAAGGCCGTATTAGCGGCTTGATAAGCGTGTTGTCTGTTTAGATTTTTTGCCCGGACCGAGCGATACACTGCCCGGCTTGCCGAGTTAAAACTCCCAAACGACTTTGCCGTAGAAGCCGCGCTGCACTTCGGCGGCTTGGGTGAAGGTTTCCTGGATGTATTCCAGGTGCTGGTTGTCCAATAGATTTTGTCCGACCAGGGATAACTCCACAGCGCGATTCAGTTTCCAGCCCAGACGCAGATCCAGCGTGGTGTAGGCTTTAATGTACGCGGGTCCGATCAGGGTGAAGGCGCTGGCGTTATCCACATAACGCAGCCAGGCGTCCAGGGTAATATCCGGCGTGGGATTTACCAGTGCCCGTAAAGAGGTTTTATGCTGCGGCGACACAGCTTCCTGGTAATACGGGGTGCTGGAGAGTTCGGTTTTCAGCACGCTATAGCTCAGATCCCAGCGCCACCAATCCAGCATCTTCCAAACCGCTGCCGTTTCCACGCCATACGTTTTGCCGTCGCCGGCATTGTCGATGATGAAAGGCTGTTTTATATAAAACGGCGCATTTGACAGGTCCGTCGCCCCCGGATGATAAGAGCGAAGATTTTTGTAATCGTTATAAAACAGGGATACGTCCAAGGAAATATTGTTGCCGGGTGTATAGCGGTAGCCCGTTTCATACGCCAGCACGTGTTCGGCCTGATACGCGTTGGAGCCGGTTACCGCCAGCGCCAGCGGCAATGAGCTGTTATTTTGGGCGGTAAATGGCGGTACGACTTGGCCTATCAATTCCATATGTGCGTCCACCCGCGAGGGGATACGTACGCCGCGCGAGACCGCCGCCCATAGCCGGTGGTTGGGGTCCGGTCCCCAGAGCAGCCGTGCGGTGGGTTGCACCTCGATGCCGGTATAGTCGTTATGCTCCAGTTTGGAACCCAGGGTTAGCCATAACTTCTCGTCGACCAAGGCCATTTGGTCTTGTAGAAAAGTACTGAAATAACTCTCGCCACGACTGACGGGATTGAAATTAAACACGTTAGCCTTAATCTGCGTCACCGCACTATAAGTGTAGCGATAGCCGGCCCCCCAAATTATTTCGTTCCAGTGGGTTAACGCAAAGCGGTGTTGAAAATCGGCGTCTCCGGTATAGCGTTGTTCTTCTATATAGCTTTCCTTGCGGTCGTAGGTGTCCAAATATAATTGCAGCGCGTAGTTGGAGGTGTCGGAGATGCGGTGTTGCAGACGGCTGATCAAATTACCGCCGGTGGCTTGCGCCTGGTCGGCGATGGTCTCGCGGTAAGGTGCGCTTAGCGACGCCAAACCTATCTGCTGGTTTAAGTCGGCATGATAGATGTCGCCTTGCAGCGTCGCGTTGTCGGCGGCGGACCAGTTTGAATCCAGCCGAAAGCCGCCTTGCATTTTACTCCAGGCGTCGCCGGCGGGCTGGCCGGCAGGTCTGCTCATACTGTCGCGGTCAAAACCCTTGATATACGCCCGGCCGCTGGTGTATTCGTTCAGTTTGCCGCCGTAGCGGAATGCGCCGAAGCCGCGCTCCTCGTTGCCGCCGCCGGCGCTGAACAAGCCGCCCTGCGTGTCCGCGGAGTGTTTGGTGATGATGTTAATCACGCCGTTGACGGCGTTGGCCCCCCACAGCGCCGCGCCGGAGCCGCGAATTACTTCGATGCGCTCTACGTCTTCCAGCATCACGTCCTGCAATTCCCAATACACGCCGGAGAAGGCGGGGGTGTAGACGTTTCTGCCGTCGATCAGTACCAGCAACTTATTGGAAAACCGGCCGTTAAAACCGCGCGAGCTGACCGCCCATTTATTAGAGTCGATACGGCCGACATCGATGCCGGGAGCCAGGCGTAGCGCGTCGGGAATATTAGTGGCACCGGCGCGTTTGATATCGTCGTTACTGATCACGAATACCGCTGCCGCCGCATCGCCGCGCGCTTGGGATTTTTTAGAAACCGATGTGATGGAGACCTTCATCAGTTCTTCTATATTCAAATCGGTTAAGTCGGTGTCGGCCGAGACAGATGCCGCGTACTTAGCAAAGTAGAGTGCAGCCATCCAAACGGCGCAAAGGTGTTTTTTCATTGATGATGCAAAAGGCGGATCGAGAGGCAATGTCGCTTCGCTGATTGATTTGTATGTGGTTAATGTAGCGTAGCTTGGATTTATCACAAAGTTTTGCGCCGGATTTTCGCGCTAACGGTATGCCGATGACCAAGTTTGGTGTTGTGGCAGCGGTTGCGGTGCGGTCAAATCGGCGGATGATTTGCGTTGTCTTACGGCGGGGAGAGTGCCGGATAAAGCACGCGAGGCGCCTGGGCCCGGTGATACGGCTTCAGCCGGCCGGCAGTTTGCGGCAGAATGTTGATTGAGCCTGTCGTGGTTTAGCGGCGTAACCGGCTGTTAGGGAAATAGCGCCAACGACGTCGGCGCGGGGCGCTAAACCTCAGCCCACATCCGCAGCAGGTTGTGGTAACAGCCGGTCAGATTGACAGTCGGCGCGCTGTCGCCCGATGTGTTGCGCAATTCCAGGATAGCCATATCCATTTCGAACAGCAGGCGGCGGCGTTCGGTTTCCCGCACCATGCTCTCCAGCCAAAAAAACGAGGCCAAGCGCGCGCCGTGCGTGACAGGTTCCACCCGATGCAGACTGGAACCCGGATACAGCACCATATCACCGGCCGCCAGTTTCACCGCGTGTTCGCCGTAGGTATCTTCGATGATCAGTTCGCCGCCTTCGTAACTGTCCGGGTCGGCCAGAAAGAGGGTCGCCGACAAATCGGTGCGCACCCGTTCGCCGCTGATTTGGCAATGGCGGATGGCGTTATCGATGTGATTGCCAAAAGTATTGTGTTCGCCTGAATAACGATTGAACAGCGGCGGGAAAATCTTTTTCGGCAGTGCTGCGGATAAAAACAGCGGGTTGCGGTTCAACGCCTCCAGCACGGTGGCGCGGGCGGCCTGGCTTTGCTCGGTTTGCTCCGGTAATTGCCAGTTGTTTTTCACTTGCGCCGACTGACTGCCGGCGGTGATGCGGCCGTCCGCCCATGGGGCATCGGCCAATAGCTCGCGGACTGTTTGCAGCTCGGTTTGAGAGAGGACTTCCGGAATTTCAATCAGCATGGTTTAACCCGATATGGCTTGCAGCGCAAAAAACACCGCCAAACCCATTGACCCAAATCCTAAACCCGCTGCCGCAATGCGATTGCCGTGCAGACGGGTCCATAGCAAAGTCCCGGTCAAGCTCAGCAGCAGCAAACCGCCGGCCAAGGTATCGACCAGCAGTACCCAGCCCACGCTCATGCCAGTGCCTTTATGCAGATTGTTCAGTGTGTTCAACAAGTTTGCCTCGCCTTGCTTGACCGTGACAAAAGCATTGCCTTCCCAATAGTCCGCGGACAGCATCTTTTGCGGGTTACGAACGTTGATTTGCCAGGACGCCGGTTGCTGCACGGCTTGATTGTTCCAGGTCACGGTCTTGCCGGGTTCCTTGCGAATTTTGGCGTTGGACGTATCGACGCCCAAGGTTTGGCTCAGCCAGGCGGCCATTGCCTTGGGATCGGCGGGGCGGGGTTCCGGCAGCGCCAACTGGATTTCTTTTTGTTCCATACGGCCGATGGGGATTTTCAGCACATCGCGGTGATTGAGCAAAATCCCGGTAAAACCGAAGAGCAAACCTAGGGCTGCGCCCCAAAGCCCGAACCAGGCATGGGTGCGGCGCAGCCACTTCAGGAACGCGCCGCGTGACAGGTTTTTCGGTAAAAACAGATAGCCACCGTTGGTTTTCTTGGGCGGGCGGCTGGCTGGCGGAAATAATGGGTCGGTAGCTGTATTCATTATATTTTCTGCTTAATATTTAAAGTTTACCGTGACTTGGCCGGATACCGGTACACCGGGCAGGGCCGAGTTTTGCTGGCCGGATTCGTAGTAAACGGTATTGCCCAGATTGAACACATTGAGCTGCACGTCGTAATGTTTTTGATGATAAGCCAATACTGCGTCCACTCGCGCGTAACCCGGCAGAACCGCTTCGTTGACGCTGTCGGCATAGCGGTCGGTAGCGTAAAACACGCCGCCGCCCAGTTCCCAGTTTTCGGTCAAGTGATAGCTGGTCCAGGCCACGCCGCTATGTTTTGGCACGTTGACCGAAGTCATACCTTGCATGGATTTCAGCAAGCCGCTGACCTGACCGGTGGCGGTGGTGGTGGATTTAAGAATTTTGCCATCCAGGTAAGCATAAGTTAGCGAAACATCCCAGGCTGGCAACACTTCGCCGGCCAAACCCAGTTCAAAACCGTCCGTGCGCTGTTCGCCGCCCAACACTTGTAACGCGGTGTTGTTGGGGTCGGTGACCCGTGCGTTGGTTTTTTCCAGCCTGAACAATGCGCCGGTGGCGGATAATCGGCCGTTCAGGAAGTCCAGTTTGGCGCCAATCTCGTAGTTGTTATTGGTTTCCGGCGGCAGATTGGCATTGCTTGCCGCGATACTTAGACTTTCCGCCGATGGATTGAACGAATTGCCGTAACTGAAGTAGTAGGATTGCGATTTGGTGGGTTGATAAACCAAGCCACCGCGCGGGCTCCATTGCGCATCGCTACGGCTGAAACTGCCGGCGGCGCTGAGGCGGTCGAACTGCTGCGCGTCGAAGACGTTGTAGCGCGTACCGCCGAGCAGCTTCCATTCCGGCGTCAGTTCGATTTGATCCATGATGTAACCGGCGTAGTATTGAGCTTGCGTCAATCGATTGGTGGTCAGCGTGCCGCTGAAATCGTTGGCCAGGCCTCTAACGCTGGCTGTGACGAATGGATTAAATACCGAGATTCGATCTACCCCCGTCGAATCTTTGGACTTGAAGTCGTAATCTTCCCAGCCGAATTCGCTACCGAACATCAAAGTATTGTTAAAGCCGAACAAGGGTTTTTTATAAACGAAGTCGGTCTGGTTGTAGACGTTTTCCTGGATGTTTTGCCGCAGGGCTTGGGTGCGGGCTATCGTTCCCACATTGGCGCCGGTCAGAGCCGCCGCACCGGAAAATAAATGGGTCAGATATTTGCGATCATAATCGCCGTAACGCACCGTATTTTTAACCGAGAAATCGGCATTGAACCGGTGCGTCAGCGCCACGGTGGCGACGTTGACGTCGGTATCCATCATCCGGTTGTCGGTAAAGCCGTAAAAAGTGTTGATAGGTACACCGGCTGGCCGGCCTCGATACATAGGTACGCCATAGTCGAATACGCCTTCCTCTTGTTGATGCAGCAGATTTAACGACAAGTCGGTATCCGGCGTAATCTTGAGCGCAAACGACGGCGCGATGCCCCAGCGGCTGGTCTGATTGTAATCGCGGAACGAGCCGGCATCCTGATACATCACGTTCAGACGGGCCGACAGGTCCTGATAGGCGGTTTCCGCATCGATTGCGGTGCGTTTGAAGTCGTATAAGCCGTACGTGAAATTGCCGTTGACGCCGGTTTTGCCGGTCGGTTTCTTCGCAACCTGATTGATCACGCCGCCGGTGGCGCCGCGGCCGAATAATACCGAGGAGGCGCCTTTCAAGACTTCCGCTCTTTCGATGAAAAAGGTATCGCGATTGTATTGGCCGTTGTCCTTAACGCCGTCCAGATATTGGTCCGAACTGGCGGCGAAACCGCGCAGGGTAATTGAGTCGCCGGTGCGGCCGCCTTCGCCGGCAGCGATGGTCAGGCCGCTGACGTTTTTCAAGGCGTCGCGCAAGTTGAAGGCATTTTGCGATTCGATCAATTCCTTTTTCACCACACTGACCGATTGTGGAATATCGCGCAATTCCATTTCGGTTTTACTGCCGGTAGTGGCGGAATCAGCCTTGAAGCGGGTGTTTTTATCGCGATTGGCTTTAACCTTGACGTCTTTCAACACGACTTCCTGGTCGTCGTTGGCTGTTACGTCGGCGGTCGGCTCGGCGGCAAATGCCACTCCGCTCAATGCCGCGCCCAGCGGTAATAGCGCTCCCAGACGCCATTTGGCGGCGGCGTTTTTTTTGGTGGTCGAACGGTTTGCGGACATAGTATTCCCTTGATAAGCATTAGTGATATTGCTGGCTGCCTGGCAGGGAATGCTGGGTGGCTAAGATTTTCGGTGTACGTGCCGGTATTGTGGGCCGGCGATCGATCCGTATTCGAGATTCACCGATTCCAAAGTGTTGGAAATGAGTTGACTCTCAAATAATAACGATTCTCATTTTAATTTTTTTGACGGTAATGTCAACTTCGGAAATGGTTGTCAGTTTGTTTCCCATATGGAAATCGAACGTTGGAAGCACGCCATACATTTGATGCTTTCGATTGGCACAGGCGTTTAGCAACCTCAGGGCTTGCGCAAATCAAGCTTTTCGGACGGAAGCGGCAAACGTCCTCCAAATATCCATACGGGGAAGCGACGCTTTACTTTTTAAATGAGAATGATTATTATTTGAAGCAAGTTCAAATTAAGCTTCCGTACCGTGAAAAGACTATTTCCTATATTTCGTGAACCTTCGGTTGTGAGGCTGGCAATTGCGCCTGAAGTGTTGGCGGCATTGGTCGAAAAAGGTGAAATCCATGCCACGGATTTCCGGTGTCTGGATTTGGGTTCGAAGCAGATCGTTTGGAAGATGTTTCTGGCTCAGGCAAAGGCCAAACTCAGCCGCGGCTTAGTCGGTTCTGATCGGCAATAAATCAAGCGCTTTAAATTTTTTACACAATCCCTAACGATTTTGAAGGAGTAAACGTATGAGCAAGAAACCCTGTACCCACGAATGTCTGGCGGCTACCGAATTCAGTAAAGTCTTGATTTGTCGCGAATGCGGTGTCGTACACCTTCATCTACAGAATATGTCCTTGCGCCTAGAGGTGAACGAGTTCCTGAGTTTTGCCGATACCATGGCGGAAGCCTCGCATCAGGCCAGAGCCGGCCGGAAAGACAAAAGCAAACGCGCGGGTTTCACCGTCGTTAAATCCAGCACGAGGCTCAATTGAAGAATTTACCTTGGGCCAACAGTGAAATGGGAGAGGGCATGAAATACTATCCAGGATTGATCTTTATTGCGTTGATTTCAGCCGCACTATCTTTTTATTTCGTTACGGCAATTCTGTTTCCCGACACCAGCGCGAACATAGCCGCTGAATTTCGCGGCGACGGTGCGGAGGTCATGTGGATAGCGTTAGCAGCGGTAACGATAGCCGTGGCAATTTACGCTAAAAGTAATAAAAGGCTGATCGACCGCGTACTTAGCGGTCAGGCCAATATCCAAGAAGTCGCGGAATCTATTTTTAGGTTCGGTTTTTTTAAGAAAAAAGATTGATTACATCTCCGGTACCCTCCTAAGCGGCAGACGAAAATAAGCTACTGCCTCGGCAGAGTCTCCGGAGGCCGCAAGTTGTAAGTGACGGCAATCCAATTCGTGCGGGTTGACTATTACAGTTCAGTGTCGTCAAGGCCAAGGGCGTCGCCCTTAAATTGTCTTCAAGCCAATTGGACTCCCACCATTACAATCATGCAGCGCTACGTTTGGCGGCATTTTTCCTTTTTTCGGCAACGGATTGCCTGCAAAGTCACGACCGAACTACACTGCCAAGCCAAGCCATTTTTCCTTCGCGGTCGAGACCTTATGAAGTTTTTATTTGTATACCCGTTGATATTTGCCGGTCAATTATTCGCGGCTTACCAGTTTCCTTGCCGGGCAGCAGAATATAGCCGCGGACAAGTCGAAGCAATGCTTAACGATGCCGGCCGTCAGCCAGCCAAATTCGCCAACAAAGACCTTGCCGGTCTGGACCTGTCGGGCATCGACTTTAAAGGCGCCGATTTGTTTTCCGCCAACCTAAACGGCTGCAATTTAGACAGGGCGAACTTACGCGGCGCTAACTTGAACCGGGCGCAGTTGAGTAAAGCGACTTTGAGACACGCCGATTTGTCCAACGCCAGCTTGTATGCGGTTGTGCTGGATCATGCCGACTTGTCCGACGCGAACCTGAGCAACAGCCGAATCATCGGATTGGCGAATGGGGTTAATTTGAGTAGGGCTCAACTCTCCGGTGCGGATTTGGGGGCGGATATGGCAAATCAAGGCATGGCGCCGGCTCGAGTGGAGATGAATAATGCCGTGCTGACCGGCGCCGATCTGAGCGGCGCCAATTTTACGCATGCGATATTGACCTACGCCAAAATGCAAAATGTAAATTTGCGAAAAGCCCGCTTGCAATGGGCAGACTTGTCGGGTGCGGATTTGAACAGTGCCGAATTGACCGATGCCGACTTTCGCCACGCTAATTTCGACGGGATAAGTTTAAAAAACGCCACCGGTCTGGATTCTGTGTTGGGCTTACGGAAAGGCGGTTCACAGCCTTGATGCGTGCAACCAAACACATCCTTATTGGGAGGAACTCATCCGGTGTTAGTGCCGGTATTTTGAGTTACCGGCTGTGGATAAGTAAAAAGAAAACGGCTAGAAGGCGGGTAGTTTGGGCGATCCGTTTCCGGCTTTTAAAAAATAGCGTGGTTAATCCACATTATGTGGCCATGTAAATCCACGTTAACGAGCTGGATTGGCTGAATATGCTGTCTGCCGAGGCGGTACGCAGCCGGTTTAAGCGGAAGGATTGATAGGCACATTCTGCCCTATCCGCCACAATACCCCGCAGGGGGCGGTCAGGATGAAGTCGCGCATGCCCCAGGGTTGCAGTGCCGGCGGCTCAAGGCGTACGCCGTATTTTTCCGCCGGATTCAGCGCTTCGATTTGCCGCCACCAGGCATCCACATTTTCCACCAGCAAATGCATCATCAGATTCTCGGCCAAGCCGGGGTGGTAGTAATCCTGCAGCAGAAACGCCGCGTGGCCGTGGTGAAAATAAGCGACGCCGTCGCCGGAAGAGGCCAGGGTAAAGCCTATATCTCGGTAGAAACGTAGCGATAGCTCGAAATCCTTGGCGGGCACGAAGGCCTTGATTTCGGTGACGGTTAAGTTCATGAAAGCTTCTCCCGTTATTGTTTAACGATGCCGGCTAACTGTCGCGCCGACCGGCGGTGGAACCGGCCGGCGCCAAGCAGGCTCAAGCCAAACGGCATCAGCCAAATCGCTGCCGGTAGCGGCACTGTGGCGGGCGTTAGTGGAATCACATTGCCTTGTCCCGTCCCGTAAACCGCCTGCAATGCGCTGATCATGTCGTCTTGCAGCGCAAACAGCGGGCCGTTGTAGGCGGAAAGCTGCCCGTCGCCGCCGGCAGCGTTTTCGTCCAGCGCATGGCCCATGCCCAGCGAATGGCCTAGTTCGTGCTGTGCCACACCGTAAAACAGTGCCAGCGACCAGTCGTTGCCGAAGCGTTCGGCGTTAAAGACGATGTCGCCGGCCAGGCCGCTGCCTTCGTGGGGAAAGTAGGCGTAAGCATTGGCGCCGTCGATATGGGCGACTTGGCCGATGCGAATATCTGCCAGGCCGGTGGGATAGTATTCGCCGCTTTCCGGTGCAGGCCCGGCATCAGCGACTTCCCGGAAGGTGATCGGCAGGATCTCCGCGTAATCCCGCAGTGCCGCTTCGAATGCGCTGCGCAACAAGTCGGCAGCGATGGGTTGGCCGCTACGGGCATCCAGGATGTTGCCGTGCAGCAGATTGGCGTAGCTGTAGCTTAATTCGATGGCCGAACCGGGGCCGGCCGGTTGCGGCCAACTGGAATACATCGGAAAGTAAGCCGCTTCGGCGTTGCCAGTCGCCAGCGCCGATAGCAATATCAAACGTTTCATGCGGATTTCCTCCGGCTGCGGCCGAACCAGCCGAGCAGCGTGCTGCCGAATAGCCACGCAGAGGCGGGCAGCGGTACCGCTGTGACTTGCCAGCCGATGTCGCTGAAGCCAGCGTAATCCAGGCGGGTCATCAGCTCACGCTGACCGCGCACGGTACTGGGATCCATCAGCGTTTCCTGGATAATACCGTCCACGTCGCTGTTAACGCCTTCCGCCCAGTGGCTGTAAAAGCTGTCCAGCGGCACCGGGCCGCCGTAAACGGCGGTAGAGGCCGCACCGGTAAAGGTATGGCCGGTTTCGTCGATTTGGCTGAACCAGGAGTCGGCGGTGCCGAAGCCGAGAATGTGGCCCAGCTCGTGAGTGGCGGTGGTTAAAAAGTCCGGCCGGCCAGGGGATAGTCCGGCGGCGGCGCCGAAGTACCAGTCCTGCGCGGCGTTGAACCAGATATAGCCGCCCCAAACGCCGTAATCGCTGGCGGAATCGCCGCTGGTGTTCGTTTGGCCACGGCTATTGACATCTGCAACGAACGCTGCGGAACCGTTGGCGTTCAAATTGCTACCGGTGCCGGCAAAACCCAACACGCCGGGGGCCGAAGGCGAGCCGCCGACATAGACGCGGATGGTGTCGGCCGCGACCGACAGGTCGGTCAAAGTCAGCGGCGGTCCGCCCAGGCTGGGATGGGTGATGGTCACCGACCAGGTATCGCCGGCTTGCGGGGAGATCGGCGTCAAGTGGTCGCTAAAGCGGGCGTAAGTGCCGGCGGCCAGTTCCAACAGGGCGCGGCGTTCGGCAATGGGTTCGCCGCTGACGGAATCCGTGAAAAAACCGCGGGTGTCGTAACTATAATCAAACTGAACGGTAATCGCCCGGGCCGGAAAGGCCATGGCCGGTAATGCCAATGCCGCGGCCAGACGCATGGCGCGGGCGGCATTGCGCCCGAGGCCCGGTATTGCCGATTTGCTGGGGGGCATCCGTTGGTTAATAGGTTTGGATAGGCAAGACATGAAAATGGCTCCGAAAATTTGAAAATTAAGGTGCCGCCATCCCTGGCAGCTTTGTTAACGTCTCTTCGATTAAGTACCGCGATCCCTGTGGCTGGGTTAACGGATCGTCCTTAAACCTGCAGTGGTTCGCAGCGCTCTAAAGTGCCGCGGGCCTGGATTTGCGCGAAGCCGCCACCAGGGTCGCCAGACCTGAAATCATCAGCATCAGACCGCCGGGCAGCGGTACCTGACTGACGCTGAGAAAGGTCGAGCCGGGATGTGCCGAGTTGTTCAAAAAGCCATGCAAAAAATCGTTGCCCGAACTATCGTTTTTGCCGGTCAAGGCGATGACGAAAATTGAGTTGCCGCCGCTTATCCAGTCGTTGACGATGGCCGACACGTCGAATTGGACGTTGCCGAAACCGCTGATACTGGTCGAGGCCGCGGCATCGGCCGGCAGGATTCGGCTGTTGTAGAAACTCAGCCAGTCGGTGGTGCCGGATGGATTGGTATCATCGACGATGGCTGTTAACGGGTTGGCATTGACCGCGTGTGCCGAGACCAGAAACGGCGTTGCCGCGGACGCGTCGGCGGCAACGCCGCCCTCGACGCTTTGCAGGTTCAACAAGGCCTTAACCGGACCGCTAAAATTGCCGGCGAAATCGTAGTTGAAACTCAAGTACACGGTTTCGGCGCCCGGACCGCCAAATGGACTGTCGGTCGAGACGCGATGCAACTCGCGGTTATCGGTGTCGTAGCCTCTGACCCGATTACTGCCGGTGAAAAATGGGGAGGTCATCACGTCCTCGTCTACTTCAATGGTGGTGGCCCGAGCGGGTGCGGCGGCCAGGCAGGCCGCGGCCAATAGCGCCAGACTAGGTCCGCTGAGCCGGCGCGGTGCTTTGGCTGTGGTTTCGATATCCAGGGCCGGGCTGGCTGCGCGGAAGTTTGGAGAGCTGGGGTATGCAGATAATGCTGTCATCGGAGTATCCTTCTTATCGGTCAGATTAAGAGTCAGAACGCTCCGCTCGCCGGCAGCCGTTGTAACCAAATGCTTTGATTCAATACCGCGCCGCTCGTCGGCGCCCGGGTTGTTATGCAAGCCGGGTTTTCCCCGGCATTAGTGGCTTATCCAGCCCTCCGGCCCGTTCGGACCCATGATGTGCGGAATCATCAACGGGCAATCCTGGTACAACGGATGGCGGACTATGGTTACCGGATAATCGAAAATCCGCTGAATCAGTTCGCTGTTCAAGACCTGGCTTGGCGGGCCGACGGCGATCAGCCGGCCTTGATGCAGCACGGCGATGCGGTCGGCGTAGAGGGCAGCCAGATTCAGGTCATGCAGAATCGCCAATACCCCGGCGGCATTGGCGGCGGCGAAGCGGTGGGCGATAGCCAGTACCGCGTGTTGGTGGGCCAGATCCAGCGCCGAGGTCGGCTCGTCGAGCAGCAGATAACGATGCAGCGGGCCGCAAGGTTCCCAGATTTGCGCCAGCACCCTGGCCAACTGCACCCGTTGCCGTTCGCCGCCGGACAGCGTGGTATAGATGCGCTCGGCCAGATGTTCGGTGTCGGTCAGTTTAAGCGCCAGTCCGGCAATTTTTTCGTTGTCGGCATGGCTATGGCTGCGGCGGTGCGGACTGCGCCCCATCGACACGACTTCCAGGACGCTGAAGCGGAACGCCAGGGCCGATGTTTGCGGTAAAACCCCGCGCATCCGCGCCGCCTGCCGGGTATCCCAATCGGCCAGCGGCCGGCCGTTCATCAGCACGTTGCCGACCTGCGGTGCCAGTTCGCCGCTTAGGGTTTTCAGCAAACTGGATTTGCCGGCGCCGTTGGGGCCGACCACGGCCAGCACCTCGCCCGGATGCAGTGCCAGCGAGACGCCATCGAGCAAGGTTTTTCGGCCGATACGAACCGTGATGTTTTGCGCGGTCAACATCTCAATGCCCCATGATTTTCTGCCGAAACAGCAGCCAGACGAAGAACGGGCTGCCCAGCACGCCGGTAACGATGCCGATCGGGATTTCGGCGGGGGCGGCCAGGCTGCGGGCTAGATAGTCCGCGCAGATCAGCAGCAATGCGCCCAACAGCGCCGAACCCGGCAGCAGCCAGCGGTGGTCGGGTCCCATTGCCAAACGCAGCAAGTGCGGCACCACCAGGCCGACGAAGCCGATCACGCCGGTCAAGGCGACGGCGGTACCGACGCCCAGCGCCACCAGCGCCACGATGGCGGTTTTGATACGCTCGACCGGAAAACCCAGATGTCCGGCCTCGGCCTCTCCGAGCAGCAGCGCGTTCAGTGCGTCGGCCAGCAGCGGCAATAACAGCAGATTCAGCAACAAAAACGGCGCGCCCAGCATCACGCTATCCCAGCCGGCGCCGTTCAGGCTGCCCATGCTCCAAAAGGTCAGCGTGCGCAATTGATCGTCGTCGGCCAGATACACCAGCAAGCCGGTAGCCGAGCCGGCCAGCGCATTGATGGCGATGCCGGCAAGCAACAGCGAGCCGATGTCCAGCCGGTCGCCGCTGTCGGCCAGCCTGTAGACCAGCCAACTGACCGCGAAGCCGCCGGCAATCGCCGCCAGCGGCAGTAAATAATGGCCCAGCCAGAGGCTGAGCACCGAGAACAGGCTGTGTTGCAACACGATGACCGCCACCGCAGCTAAGGCCGCGCCGCTGGAGATGCCGATCAAAGCCGGATCTGCCAGCGGATTACGGAACAGGCCCTGCATCGCCGCGCCGGAAATCGCCAGCGAACTGCCGACCAGCAGCCCCAGCACCAGCCGTGGCGCGCGGATAGCCAACAGCACGGCTTGCTGTTCTCTGGCAAAGTGCCAGGGCAGGGCGATGCCGAATTGGTCGGCGACAATGGCCATGGCTGCTCCGGGACCGATTGTCAATGCGCCATGACCAAGGGCGAACAGGCTGCCTAATATCAACAATGCCGCCACGCCCAGCAACAATGCGGAACGATTCCAGACTGCCGGCCTCAACCGGCGTATAGCCGTCAGTTGCACTATCGAAACGGAAGATACGGTCATGGCTCTATCAATGTCTATGGTCGGCGACAGCCGGCAACTGGTGCAATTGTTTGGCAAAGTCCAGTGCGGCCTGACCGCTACGCAAGCCAAAGCCCAACAAACTCAGGGTGTCCATCACGATGACCCGCCGGTTTTGGCCGGCCGGGGTATGGGCGATGCCCGGCAGTTGATAAAACTGCTCCAGACCGCCAACGGCATTCAGCGTCAATTCGGTCAATAAAATGGCGTCCGGTGCCGCCGCAATCACCGTTTCGCCGCCGATCGGCTTATTGCCTGAAAAATCGGCCGCGGCGTTGCTGCCGCCGGCCAGCGCGATAATCGCGTCGGCGGCGGTGTCGCGGCCGGATACCAGCGGTGCGCCGTGCGAGACGGCCATGAAAAACAGTACCTTAGGCTGCTTGATGGCTTGGGCGCGCAATTGCGCCAGGCGGCTGAAGTCCGCATGGACTTGCGCCGCCAACCGTTCGCCCTCGACCGGTTTGCCAAGCACTGCGGCGATGTCTGCGATTTTATTGACGATGCCTTGCTCGGAATACTCTTCGGTCAGGGTTTTGACTTCGACACCGGCGGCGTGCAGTTGCGCGAGTACCGGCGGCGGTCCGGCATGGGCGCTGGCAATGACCAAGGTCGGTGCCAAGGACAAGATGCCTTCGGCCGACAGCGCCCGCATATAACCGACTTGCGGCAGCGCTTTGGCGGCTTCCGGCCACAAGCTGGTGGTATCGACGCCGACCAGACTGGCCTGGCCGTCCAGCGCATAGACGATTTCGGTCAAGGCGCCGCCGATCGAGACGATGCGAGCCGGGGTACCGGCCGCCGCCGGTAACGGCAGGCCTAGCGCGGCTGCGAGCAAGGCCGGCAGGCCGAGCCGGCAAAGTAATGGTCTGATTTTTTTCATAAATTTCGGATGATCAATTGCATGGTTTCATCGAATCGGACTGCATGTCCGGCAATTGTGGTTACGCCGCCAGGATCGGTTTTAGCCGTTGTCCAATCAGCCCTTACCGGTGAGTTTGAGAAGTGCCGAGGTGAAAACGGGCGGTTCGATCAAGTCAGCGCATCGGCGGGTTTTTCGGGTTGGCGTTCCTTATGGCCGACATCGTTGACATGGCGAATTTGTTCCAGATGCTCGCCTTCGATCGCGAAGGCCTTGGCGAAGCCCTGCACGAAACTGCCGCGTTGCGGACGGATACGGAACAGATGGAAGTCCTGCATTTTTTGTAACTGTCTGACAAAGGCGCCGAATTTTTCCTCGAATAGACCCAGGATCCATTCGAAAGCCTCGGTATCTCGGTCGACTTCCACGGCCGAGCAGTGGTAAGTCACCCGTTGCCTGGCGAACAAATGCGCGGCTTTGTCCTCGTCCTCGACGAACAGCAGGCAGACTCGGCCGTTGGTCAGCAAATTTTGCGTGTGGGCGGACAATTCGCTGACATACACGTAATAATCGCCGTCGTGTTGCAGATAGGCGGCGTAACTGGCCTCCGGCTCGCCGGCCGCGCTGACTGTGGCCATTAGCGTGGAGGCAAAGTTCTGCGGCAGTGCGGCATAGGCTGCTCTGACTTGTTCGAGATCGATGGTTTTATCGTTCATGGTTGTGTCCTAAAGTTTGGGTTTATCGGATGTTCTAAAAATGCCGTGGCCGGATGCCCGTGGAACGGGAAAGTCCATAGCAGCCAACGCTGCGGGCGTCGCTAAACAGGGTCTGTCATCGACATGGCTGATATTAAGTCGCGCCAAACCGCGCTTTCGCCTTCCGCTTGGTCATAGCTTCCGAACAGCGAAGCCACGGTCCCGTGGCTTTGATCGCGCAACAGCAGGCCAGTCAAATTGTGTTGCCGGTAAGCGACAGTGACGATGTCCGCGCTGGCGATCGCCATTTCGTTCAGATGCAGGTTGAACCTCTGATCCAGTACATTGAACCAAGGCCCGGTGATCCGCAGGTTTTGAATCGGGCCGTCATGCAATTGGATCGCAGCCCGATTGCCGACCAGGATTTGTATCGGCAGCATCAGTTGCGTCAATTGCGCCAACAGCTCGCGGAATAGTGGTAGCGCAATCCGGCCAATAGTGTGAATGTCCGGCTCGCTTTCGGTGCGGCCGCTGCAAAGCAACAGGCACTTCCAGTATTCCGGCAAGTCGTCGCGTTGGCGCAGGTCGCCGAGCGCCGGCTCGGTTTTGAAGGGCGGCAAATCAAGGGTTGGGGACTGGTCGTCGGCTCGGAAGGTATCGACCAAGCGCCGGTAAAGGCCGGCGTCGGATTGCTCGGTAAGATAAATCTTGTGAGCCGCTTCGCCGTCCGTGCCGAAAAATTGCAGGCTGTGGCGGGGACCGTGTTGGGTGTCTTCGGTAGCGGCGAAACCCGAATGCCAAACACCGGTCGACAGGCACAGCTCGATATTGTGTCCGGAAATCAGTATTACATTGCCGTAATGGTGCACTTTGTCGTAAAGCCCGGTTTTTTCATGCACGGCAACATCGTTGCGCGTCAGGGCCATGACCGGCCCCAGGCTGCCGACCGCGTCCAGCAGCATGGGCCAGTTTTCCCGCAAACGCGTGATTCGATTGCCGCAGCCGGTCGCCAGCAGTTCGGCTTCGCTGACGCCCAAAGTCGCCGCAGCGTCGCGGATACGCATGTGCGGATGGTCGGCGCGCAGTTCTTGCCAGGCTTGTTTCAAGGTTTCCGCGATGGATTCGTTCTGTCTAATCATGGTTTTTGCCATTTGGCTAAGCTCCGTAAATCGATAGCGATGTCCGCTTGCGGGACATCGCGACCGGAGGGCTTTGCCTTCGCGCCGAACTAGGCGGAACGCAAAGCCGTTTATCGGCGGGTGGTTTACGCCTGCAAACCTTTACGCCGACTCAATCCCAGCATGCCCATAAAGCCGGTGCCAAACATCCAGACTGCGGCCGGCAGCGGTACGCTGGAGACCGGTCCGCTGGCGGTGTTAGGTCCGATATCCAGCGCGACTTGGCCGAGGCTCAGGCTGGGTTCTTTGCTGCTGAATGTGAACACGTAGCTCGAGGCCGCTGCGGACAAATCCCAATAAGCCAAATACTGTATGAGTTCGACGTTACCGAACGAACTTGCGTAATTGGTATCGTCAAAGGTTTGCGCCGTGAATGTCGGCGCCACACCGTTTAACAGGATGCTTGAATAGTCGGCAGGCATGCCCCAAGTCTCGAATTGCAGTGCGGCACGCAACGGGCCGGCGGCCACGCTGCCGGCTATCGTGGCGGCAAACTTTTCCACGACGCTGAAACTGTACAAATTGCCCGAGCCGGCTGACGAAGGTGCCCGCGTTCCAGCCCAGATAGGCGTTGCTGGTGCCGGCGCTGCCGATGTCCGGCGCGGCGGTGCGGGTACCCGGATAAGAGCTGTCGACAAAGGAGTCCCATTCCGCATACAGAGTGCCGGCATCACCGCGATTCCAGCCGCCCCAGGCGGCTTCGGTCGGGGTGTCGAAGCCGTAGCCGGTTGCATAAGGATCCGGACCGTTGGTAAGGTCAGCGGCCGCGATGCCGGATACGGCCATTAGGCTGGCAATTAAAGTCAGTTTTTGGTTGATTTTCATGTTTTTGTACCTAAAGTTATTGAGTGTACGTATCTCTTCTCCGTGAAGACGATCCGTTGGTTTTGTCAAAAATAGCTTCCGCCGTTTCGGCCCCGTGCCGGCTATCCGCGATGCCACATTCCTTCGCGGTGGCGGAATTTCGAAATTTCATGGCGGTCCGCCGAAACCCTCGCGGTTGGCCTGCGGGTTTTCGGCCGCAGGGCGCTTGTCCTCGAAGTCCACGACATAGCGGTACTGTTTGCCGCAGTAAATAATCACTTCCTTCTGGCCGCGTTTCAGCAGCCGCATCTCTACGCGCATATCGCCGAAACCGTCGTGGCGCAGCAGATCGTCGAATAGGCTTTCCAATTTCTTTTTCGGGCTGTTTTGCCGATGTTCGTTAGTCATCAGATTCTCCGCTAGTAAGCGATTTTTAGAGTGACGCCGAGGTTGCGTCCGGGCCGGGAATAACGGTCACGGATGTCCGCGTTGGCGAACGGTCCAAGACTGCGGTGCGGATTGCTTTCCTGGGTGTCGACGTCTTCCCAGTCGATGTAACGGCTATCGAGTAGGTTGAATACGCCGAGATTCAGGCTGACGTGTCGGTTGACGTTGTAATAAGCGTTGAAATCGACGACGCCGTAGCCGCTGGTCAAATAACTGGCGTCGGTCGGCGCGGTGTTGGCTTGCTTTGGGCCGACCAGGGTCAGGATCAGTTCCGAGCCCCAGTCGCCCCCGGGCCGGTCGTAACGCAGGCCGAGCACGCCTTTCATCGGACTGATTTTGCGCAAGGCGATGTCGTCGGTTCGGTCGCTGCGCAGGTTGAGGCCGGCGGTGTACGAACCCGTCAACAACAGACTGGCTCCAGCCCATGCGGAATCCAGCCAATCCAGATAGAACTGGCTTTTCAATTCGATGCCCTGCATCCGGATCGGGTCTGTAGCGTTGACGGTTTGGAAGGTCAGATACTGGCAGCCGCTGCTCTGGTCGCAAATCGTCGCGTCGTACATGAAACGGTCGTAGTCGTTGCGGAACACGGTGATGTCAAACTGGCCGGCGCTACCCTTGCCGCGCAGTCCCACTTCGGCGCCGACGCTGGTTTCCGGCTGCAATTGGCTGTTGGGCAAGCTGGTATAGCCGAAGGTTGCGTTGGTAAAACCCAGGTTGCTGTCGCTGAAATTGGGGCCGCGAAAGCCGTGAGCGTATTGGCCGTGAAGGGTGAAGCTGTCGTTCAAGTGCAGCAGTGCGCCGAATTTGGGCAGGAAGGCGTTGGCGTCCTTGATGCTGGGTACGATGGAATCTTCGCCCTCGTCAACGGCTTGCGCGGAGGCTTTTTCGAACAAATAATCGCTTTGCGGCAGTAAACGGTAGTATTCCCAGCGGCCGCCGGGGATCAGTTCGATGCGCCGCTCGAACAAGCCTATCGTGTCCTGCAAATAGGCACCGGCCTTGGTAATGGTGCTGAGCGGAAAGTCGCGGACCGGGAACTCGTCCGGGGTAATTTTTTTAGTGACGGTCCCCTTACCTTGGGGGCAATCTTGGGATGGAGCGCCGTCGGGGATGCGCGGGGTTCTTGGATTATATGGCCTGCCTTGAAGGCAGTTCAGCGTACCGTCGCGTTGCTGCGCCACGCTGTTTTTGCTGATCTGGCCGCCGTATTGCAGGTCGTGTTCGCTGCCGGCGAAGGCGAAGTGTTTATCCAATCGCAGTTGACCGCCGAAGTCCTCGTTGTCGAAATCGAAAATCCGTTCGACCAGTTGATGGCCGTTGGCGCCGGAGGTCCGATCCTGGTTGGTGACTTGCCGGGTCGCCGAGCGTTGGGTGTAAAACTGCCACATCGCGGCGTCGAGCAGCGGCGTGTCCAGATGTTTTAGCGTCTGGTCCAGCGACAGGCGCCAGCGCGACTGGCCGTCGTCGGTTAGCATGCGGTAAACGAAGCGGTTGCTAATGTCCAGGTTCTGGCCGTACAGCGCATCGATGGCCGAGGTTTTGTGCATCCATTCGCCGCTGACGCGCAGCACATTGTCGTCATTAAAGCGGTACAGCAATTTGCCGAGCAGATTGTAGCCCTGATTGTCCTGCGGACTGGGCATCGTCCGGGTCCCATCGCGACTGTCTATGCCGCCGTGGTTATCGGTTTCGTTGCTGTGGCTGTGGGTGAACAGCAGCATGCTTTCCCAACCACCGACTGCGCCGGCCGCTGTGCCGGTCTGGACGAAGCCGTTATCGGTGGTGTTGTAATTCAGCTTCAGGCTGGTGTAATAGTCTTTACCGAATATCTTTAAATAGTCGCGCGGGTCCTTGGTGACGAAATTGACGGTGCCGCCCAGCGCGTCGCCGCCATAGATAGCCGGTCCGGAACCGCGCACGATTTCCACGGCTTTCAAGGCATCCATATCGACTGCGTTGCGGGTGGAGTTGGCGAACGAACCGATGTTGAAGCTATCCGGCAGCCGTATGCCGTCGACCTGCATCAGCACCCGGTTGCCGGCCAGACCGCGAATACTGAAGCCGGTGGAGCCGAAGCGCTGCGGATCACTGCCGACGTTTACGCCAGGCTCGTAACGGATCAGATCCTTGATGTTGCGCACCATGCGCTGCTCTATCGTTGCTGCGTCTATCGTCGATTCGGTGCCGGGAACGGCTTTTGCCGGCGGATGGTCGATTTTGGCTTTTACTGTGACGGGGGCTAGTTCCACATCCTCGGTTTCATCGATATTGTCTAATGCAGCATCGTCGGCAGCCTTGGCGGTCATCGTGCTTAGCAGCAACAGGGCGCAAATTGTCTGGCCGGCGAGCGGATAGAAACGGCTGAGTTTCGATGCGTTAACAACGGGGCGGCGGCCGGTCTGGTCACGCCGCGCACGAACACAGTAGTCCGCGCGGGGCTTGGTCAACCTAGGTCGAGCGCTTAAAGATAAAGGCATAGCGATTCCAACAGGCAGTGCAGTCTCAAATGCTGGCTGCCTGGCGCGAATGGCTAGGTGGCTATTTTGTTTGGTTTTGTAATCGCGGCTGAAGTCGCGCTTACGGGTATGGCCCTAAATTTAACGGGCTATGTGCGGCCGGTTTCGGGGTGTCTGACGCTTAGGCATCCTGCTTTGTTCGCCATTACAAGTCGGCAGTCCTTGCCTTGCCTAGGTCAGACATCCCGAAACCGGCCGTTATTTTCCTTCGTGTGGCCTTGGCTTTCCGTTATCGGCGGGAAAGCCAAGGCTTGCTTTACTTTTTGTCCGGTTCGGAAACGAAACCGATTTTACTGACCCCGGCCTTGGCTGCATCCGCCAGCGTTTCGGCGACAAAGTGGTACGGCACGTTCCGGTCGGCACGGATATGCAGTTCCGGCTGCTGCGCCGATTGTGCAATGTCCGCCAGGCGTTGATTCAAGACGGTGCGGTCGATTGCTTCCTGGTTCCAGAATAACTGGCCCTCGCCATCCACCGATAGCGCAACCGGATCGTCGCTGGGTTGTTGCGGTACGCTGCTAGCCTTGGGTAGGTCGATTTTCACCGCATGGGTCATCAGCGGCGCGGTGATCATAAAAATCACCAGCAGCACCAGCATCACGTCGATTAACGGAATCATGTTGATTTCGGCGACTGTATGGCCGCCGCCCTTGTTTTGATCGAAGCCGCCGAATGCCATTATTGTTCTCCGCTGGCGTAGGCCAGTTCCACGCCGGAGATTGCGGCGGCTTTGCTTTGTGACGTAGCGGCCGGATCGCTGGCGATAGTGGCACCGGTGGTTAAAAAGGCAAACAGGTCGTGGGCGAAACCGTCCAGTCGGGCCAATAGTAAACGGTTGCTGCGTACGCAATCGTTATAGGCCAGCACCGCCGGTATCGCTACCGCCAGACCTAAGCCGGTCATAATCAACGCTTCGCCGACCGGGCCGGCGATTTGGTCCAGACCACCCAATCCGCCTTGGCCGATGTTGACCAGGGCGTGGTAAACCCCCCAGACCGTACCGAATAAACCGATAAAGGGGGCGGTGCTGGCGATGGAGGCCAGCGCTGTCAAACCCCATTCCAGTTGCGCGGTTTCTTCGTCGATGACGCGGCGCATCGAGCGGGTCAGGAACTCGGTGGTCGAGCCGGCCTGTTGCAAGCCATGACTACCGTGGCGGGCGTGATGTTGCGACGCGGCCAGTGCGTGGCGGGTTAGATTTGAAAACGGGTCTGCCTGGGCGCCGTCGGCCAAGTGTCCGGCAACGTCGGTCAGTGTGTCGCTGGCCCAGAATTTCTGTAAAAACAGCTCGGCGCGGCGGCGGACCTGGATGCCGTTCCAGGCTTTGACCACGATGAAATACCAACTGGCTACCGACATGATCAGCAGCAAACTAAACAGGAAGGCGCCGACACTGTCGGTTTGTGCCAGGAAATGGTCGAGACTTTGATTGAGTGCCATGATTTATCCTTCGAGGGAGAATGAAACGGGAACCACGACCCAGGCGGAAACCACCTGTTCGCCGCGGCGAGCAGGGACGAAACGCCATTTTTGAACGGTTTCCTGGGCGGCTTGATCCAGGCGGTCGTAGCCGCTGGATTTACGCAGCGTGATTTGTTCGACCGCGCCGTCTGTATTAACCAGTACCCGCAACAACACCTTGCCTTGCTCGCCGAGTTGCCGTGAGGCGCTGGGGTAGGCCGGAGCCGGGTTGTTCAAATAGTCGGCGTTCAGGTTGGGCAAAGTCATTGGGGTCGATGCAGCCTCGCTGGTGCTGGCTGAACTGGATGCCGGGGCAGGTGCCGCCGCAGTGGCCGTTGGTGTGGGTTCGGCGCGCGGCGGATGCTGTGTAGGCTCGGGTGCCGCGATTGCTGCAGGCGCATTGCTGGCTGTCGCCAGCAGGTTCGGTTTTTTGACCGGTTTGGGCGGCGTTTTGGGTTTGTTGAGGTTTTTTTCCGGCTGCTTTTTGGCTTGCTGTGCCGGCGGCGTTGGCGGTGCTTGTTGAGTTTTGGCGTCGCCTATCCACTCCACCATGATCGGCTGCGGAGGTGTGACAGGCGCTTGCTTTTCGCTGTTCGGCATCAGTCCGAACCAGGCTAAATGCAGGCCGAGTGCGATGAGAAATCCCAGGCCGCGTTCGTTATATTCAGTTTTTTGTATCGTGGATATCGATTTGTAAGGCCCTTCGCTGGCTACGAGGCGCATGGGGGCCAGGCAAGCAAGCTGGCGAAAACTGGCGGTCGGTAACATACAGGCCTCTCGATTAACTTATCTGAAAACGATTGGCTGGCTACCGTGAGGTTGGCTGGCTGTTGTTGTCGGGTCTAGCGGTTTATTTGGTCAAAATTAATTTGCCGTTACTGGTAATGCGTAAGCGATATTCGTCGCCTTGATGTTCGATCACTATTTCGTTTTGCGCCCCGAACAGTAATTGGCTGTTTAGTCGCGGTCGGGCTTGGGGCAATTCGGACGCAGCCTCGGCCGTCGGCGAACGCGCTATTGGTTGGTTTGACGGATTTTTCATAGGACTAAAAATGTTGACGGATAAAGGCTAAAACCGATCAATGCGTTGCCGTTGGTTGTCGGCTAGCGGCTTTGCGCTCCAATAACAGGCCGGTAACGGTTTGCCAATGCTCCAATAATTGCAGGTACATATCGCGGCTGGAAGCACTATGTTCCAACTCCGGATGGCTGAGCAGGCGGCTCAATTGCTGTACGATCAGATGTGCCAACTTGGGGTTGTGGTGGCCGTTGATGAATTGGGTCATTAACAAACATGTCGCGGCATGTATTTGTGCCACATCCCGGCCATTCGCTAGGCTGATAGAGTTGTCTTCGAACATGATGACCTCGGGGGTTGCTAAGGGTAGTAAAAAGTTGCCGCACGCTGGATAACTTAGGAGGCTGTGCAGGTGCGGCAATGACAGTACGAGAGATGACTGTCGGATACAAATGATAATGATTATCATCTTTAAGTCAAGGGAAAAGTTCGGACAATTTTTAGCTGTGGATTTTTTTGGGGAAATCGGCGGTTTTGGAGTGGGCGAGTGGGAATGGAACAAGCTCAAGGACTAATGGCGGCAAGAGCCATAAGATTTAGTTTCGACGAGTTTGCGATAGTGGCTAAGACTTTAGCCGAGGGAGAGCAGAGAAGGGCAATCTGCTCGATTGCCCTAAGTGTAGCTGGATTGGTAGGTTAGACCCAGTCTGAGTCGTCGTCGCTAGCGTCGGGAAGGCTATAGTCTGCATCGCTAAGCGTATAGTCGTTGTCGTTGTCTTCGGTATTGGCCTGTTGGATCGCGTCGTCGCCGTAGTAGTTGTTGACGATGGTTTGTTCCGGCGCGGCCGTATGATCGCCAAAAGCCTGTTGTCCCCAAGCGCCGGAGTTACCGTGATGTCCCATCAGACTTTCGATGCCCTGGAACAAAAACGATCCGGCCACCACGCCGGCCGCGGTGGTGGCGACATTGCCCAAGAAACTGGAACCGCCCGCCCCGCCGCCGAAAAAGCCTGGGGCTTGCGCCGGAGCGCCTCGTGGTACTTGATAATTGCCGGCACCAGGTACCGTAGCGCTATTGCTTGCCGGTTGCGCCCATGGGTCGTTGCCCAAAAAGCCGCCACGTTGCGCGCCTGCCCCGTTTTGCAATTGGCTTTGCAAATCGGCGATCTGCGCTTTGGCGGCATTCAGGGCCTGATCCTGCAATAAAGCGCGCTGTACCAGCAAATAAGCGGCATCGGGCTGTTTGGCAACCGCATCACGGATCAGCGCTTCGGCTTCGGTATCCTTGCTCGGTAGCCTTACTTCGTTCAATTGGCTCAGAAATTGACTGAGTTGGTTGCGTTCCTGTGGATTCATCTAATTACTCCTGGTTATGAGCATGTAATCCGGCTAAGTGCCGGTGTTGGCAAAGACTTCGGCCCGTCTATAAAGTTTCCTTCGAAGTTGGGTATGGCGACGGTAGTTTCAATAGCGCCATCGAAATATTTAACATGAATTATTTTCTTTAAAGCTGCGCTAGCTAGGCATACAATCGCCGGACAGTACTATCCGATCCGCCGGATCGTCTATGCCGATGCCAGTGTATCGATTGCAGTTAAAGCTTGTAACCGCTGACCTCCTTTGGGCAGCTGGCTTTTTGATCAGGAGGTTTTTATGCGATTCCTTTGGATGATACTGATTGCGGGTTTAGCCGTTACCTTGCAGGCGGAAGAGCTTGCTAAGCCGGCTACACCGGTTGCCGAGACTAACGGGAGCGGCAGCGACAAGTTGTTGGGCCTGCCGCCTATCCCCATCCCCGCCGACAACCCGCAAACCCCCGCCAAAATCGCTCTCGGTGATAAACTCTTCCACGATAAACGCTTCTCCATAGACGGCACCGTCAGCTGTGCCAATTGCCACGACGACAAAAAAGCCTTTACCGATAATTTGTCCGTTTCGTTAGGGCATCACGGCTTGACCGGCACGCGTAGCGCACCGACTGTAATCAACGCAGCATTTTACCATTCGCAGTTTTGGGACGGCCGCGAGCCGAGTTTGGAAGCGCAATCCAAAGGTCCGTTTGTCAATCCGGTGGAGGGTGGCTTACCCAACCATCAAGCCTTGTTGGACATAATTCGCGCCGATGCGGAATATCAAAAAGCCTTCAAGGAGGTATTTAACGCCGCCGATCAGAAAGTGACGATCGATCATGTCGCCAAGGCTATTGCCAGCTTCGAGCGTACTTTGGTAGCCGGCAATTCGCCGTTCGACCGATTTTATTTCAAGGGCGATAAGACTGCACTTAACGAACAGCAGCAGCGTGGCTTCAAGCTGTTTCTGGAACAAGGCCGTTGCGTCTCTTGCCATATTATCGAACAGAATCAGGCCTTGTTCAGCGACAGCCGATTTCACAATATCGGCGTCGGTATTAATGCTGTGCAGCAAGACATTACGCCGCTGGTGCAAGCATTTCTGGAGGCGAAACGCAAAGGCGGCGACGTCGATAAAATCGTGTTGACCGATAAGAAATCTTCCGAATTAGGCAGGTTTGCCGTTAGCGACGCCTTGGCCGATATCGGTGCCTTCAAGACCCCGACGCTGCGTAACATTGCCTTGACCGCGCCTTATATGCACGACGGCAGCTTGAAAACCTTGAAAGAGGTCGTGATCCATTACAACAACGGCGGCGTGACGCCAGCCGGCGCCAAACCCAACGACTTTTTAAGTGGTGGCATCCGGCCCTTGAATCTGACCGACGCCCAAATCGACGATCTGGTGGCTTTCCTGCAATCCTTGACCAGCGCCCACTATGCTCAACCCACCGCTGCGGCGGCCAAATAAGGAGAGAGGTCATGAATATTATCAATAGCAGCCGGCGCAATTTCATCAAAACCGGCGGAGCCTTGGCTTTAGGAACCACCCTGCCGATCAGTCTGGTGGAAATGGCGTTTGCGGATACCGCGGAAAATTTCACGTTTGCCTATATTTCCGATGCGCATATCCAGCATATCAGCGGCAATCGTTTCGTACGCAATTGGGACCAGGGCTTAAAACGCGCAGTCGCCGAAGCCAATCTGTTAATGCCGAAGCCGGATTTTGTGATGTTCGGCGGCGACTTGGCGCAGTTGGGCAGCAAACCCGAGCTGGATCACGGCGCCGAGATCATGTCGGCACTCAGCCACAAAGTGCATTATGTGATGGGCGAACACGATTACTATCTGGATTTGGGGGCGTACTGGGAAAAACTGTTCGGACCGCAGTTTTACAGCTTCGAGCATAAAGGCGTGCATTTCATTGTGTTAAATAGTATCCGCACCTACGACGACTGGACTTACAAGCGTTGGCCGACCGCCGAACAACGCATGTCGGAAATGGCCGGGCTGGACAATCCCAACGGCTCGCCGTTCATGGTCGGCGAGGAGCAACGCAAATGGCTGAAGGCCGATCTGGACAAGGTCGCTAAAACTACGCCAATAGTGGTGTTCTCGCACTCGCCGCTGCAAAAAATTTACAAAGGCTGGAATTTCTGGACCGAGGATGCAGAGCAGATTCAGGCTTTGCTCAAACCCTTTGCCAAAGTGTCGGTGATCTATGGCCACGTGCATCAGATTCAGTACAATCAGATCGGTAACATCAGCTTCAACTCGGTAATGGCCACTGCCTGGCCCTGGCCGTATCCGTCGACTTATGCACAGGCCGAACAATATTTGCCTAAGTTAACAGTACCGATGAACCGGGCCGATCCGTTCCAGGAACGCGATGCCACTGGCTGGCAGTTCATCAACCTCGCCAGCGGCCGGGTCGATTTGAATTTTACCTTGTACAACAACAGCGAACGGTCGGTGCGCTTTAATCTTAAAAACAAGCACCCGGAAGACAGCGATTATCAAGCCGAATCCAGCCGGATTCCGCCGCAAAGCCACTATTGATCAGCGTAAAAGGAGAGCATGACATGAGAAATAACAAGCTAACACTATCAATGCTGGTTGCGGCGACATTATGCATAGGGTTTGGCGCTATAGCGCAAGCCGACGAATTTACCAAGGACGACGAACAGCGCTGGCAACAACAATTCATGGACAGCGTCAAGCAGGGCCGGGAACTTTGGACCAGCCCAACGCTGGGTAGTAACGGTGTAGTCTGCGCGCAATGTCACCCTAATGCCGCCAACACGCACCCCGAGACGTATCCGAAGTTTCAGAAGCAAATCGGTAAAGTCATTCCATTGTGGGAAATGATCAACTGGTGTTTGCGTAATCCGCTGGAAGGTCAGCCTTTGGTCGCCGACGATCCGAAAATGATCGCGATCCAGGCTTATGTCACCTATGAGCGGCGGGGGGTGAAGCTGGAGCCGGGCAAGCATTGATAACAGCCGTAGTTTAAGTTGGCTGGGTATAAGTATCGCCAGCCAACAGCTTAGCTTGTTCGCTTTAAGCAAAGCCGAATATAGCTGAATCGCTACTTTGAAACCGTGTGGGCAAGTTCCCCGCCGGTCTTGCATAGCGTCGATAAAATCGCCTATCCTGACCCGATAATTACAATTCCCATTATCTGTTTTAGGCACCGCTATGCACGTAACTCTGGTTCACGTCCACGTTAAACCCGAACATATCGACGATTTCATCGCCGCTACCCAATTAAATCATCTGGCATCCATTCAAGAGCCCGGCAATAAGCGATTCGATGTGTTGCAAACGCCGGAAAATCCCGGCCGGTTTATTCTTTACGAAGCTTATGCTTCCGCAGCGGATGCCGCAGCCCACAAACAAACCGCGCATTATTTGACTTGGCGCGATGCGGTGGCGGATTGGATGGCGCAGCCCCGGCAAGGTATTGCCTATAATGGCCTGTTTCCGGAAGCCTGAGCCATGATGCAACTTAAAGCTTTTTCAATAGCACGGCTACCGCGGATTCAATTCGGCCGCGGCCGGATAGCCGATGCGCCGGCTTTGGCCGCCACCTACGGCAGCAAAGCGTTATTGGTGACCGGTAAACAGTCGTTTTTCGCGACGCCGCGTTGGGGGCAATTTACCGAGGCATTGGCGGCCCGAGGTATGGAATGGCAACATTGCATTATCGCCGGTGAGCCTTCGCCCGCTTTGGTGGACGAAACCGTGCAGCGCTTTCTTGGAGAGGCTATCGATGTGGTTATCGCCATCGGCGGCGGCAGCGTACTGGATGCCGGCAAAGCCATCGCCGGTCTGTTGCCGAGCGGCGATTCCGTGATGGATTATTTGGAAGGCGTTGGTAAAAACAAGACCTATCGCGGTCCAAGCACGCCGTTTATTGCGATACCCACCACTGCCGGCACCGGCAGCGAGGCCACAAAAAACTCGGTGTTGAGCGTGCAGGGCTCGGAAGGTTTTAAAAAATCCTTTCGTGACGAATGCCTAGTGCCGGAATATGCCATCATCGACCCGGATTTGCTTGCTACCTGTTCGCCGGCACTGATTGCCGCCGACGGTATGGATGCGTTGACGCAATTGCTGGAGTCTTATGTGTCGGCCAAAGCCAATCCATTCACCGATGCGTTGGCTTGGAGCGGCATGGAAGCTGTGGAATCGGGTTTTTTTGCGGCTTGGCGCGGCATGGAGCCCGATGCCGGCGAGGGTAGGGCGGCCATGGCTTATGCCGCTTTATTATCCGGTATAACTTTGGCGCAAGTTGGCTTGGGTTCCGTGCACGGCCTGGCGTCGCCGCTGGGTGCGTTTTTCCCTATTCCGCACGGTGTGGTGTGCGGCACCTTGGTCGCTGCCGCTACCGAGGTAAATATCCGGGCGATGCAAGTCAGAGAACCGAACAATCCCGCACTGCAAAAATACGCGCAAGTCGGCCGCCTACTGACTGGGGATAAGCATAGCGACGACAATGCTGCACGCGCGGCGCTTATTGCGTTGCTGAGCCAGTGGAGCGATGTGTTGCAACTGCCGCGTTTGGGGGCCTACGGCATCAACCAGGACGATTTGCCCCATATCGTAGCCAACAGCCGCGGCAGCAGCATGCAAACCAACCCCATCGTATTGACGGATAAGGAGATCGCCGAGATTTTGCAGCGGCGCCTGTAACTTTGGCTTTATATCAGTAGAAACAGGGCCAAGTATTCCGGCTTGCGGTTTTGGGGTAATCGCCGTGAGCTATCCCCAGTCCGCATGCACCTAGTTTTATCTGGAATTGTTGGTATATTTAGTAACCGGGGCTGTTCCTTCTCTAAACAAGGTTGTTGGGGTTCATGATGAAATCCTCCGAGTTAAATGCGTTAACTCCTGAGCAGACCTTGCGCGACGCTTTGAAAGACGCAACCAACGAATATCACAACTGCTTGAATCAACATAGTCTGCTAGCCGGATTACTCCGACCTGACTATTCACTGAATCATTATCGCCAACTGTTAACGGCCTACCATCATCTCTATCGGACATTGGAAAGTCGATTGATAGCCTTCCAGGGCTCCCAAGCTGACCAATTTGACTATGCGCAACGCGTCAAACTCCCCTGGATTTGCCGCGATCTAGAGTTTTTCGGTATTGACTGTAATGGCCGGGAACACGCAGTAACGCAAATTCAGCCGGTGCCGGCGATCACCAGCATCGGCGCGTACGTAGGCATGTTGTATGTGATAGAAGGTTCAATGCTGGGCGGACAAATGATCGCCCGCAGTCTGGCAAAGCATCACGGACTGAGCCGCGAAACTGGAGCCTGCTTCTACCATGGCTACGGCGTGGAGACAGTTATTATGTGGCAAACGTTTCTACGGTTTGCCGAGACCCTGGCCGGCGATCTTCGGGAATGCTTGGTTGCAGAACAGGCGGCATGCCAGACTTTTCAAGTGTTTATCAATGTGCTGGACGCCTATGCGTACTCTTAAGCTAAAAGGCCTTGGACTGCGGTAATGGATGAAATAACTCAACAGAATTTGGCGGAAGCACTGGAAAAATGCGCCGCGGAGCCGATTCACCAGATCGGCCGGATTCAGCCGCACGGCGCGTTGCTGGTGCTGAGTGCCGATCATCCTTATTCGGTGTTGCAGGCCAGCGCCAATATTGGTGAGTTTTTTGCCGAAATGGCCGGAGATGTTTACGGTCGCCCACTGCCGGAACTGCTGGGCGAAAAAGTCGCGGCGCAAATAGAACCTTTGTTTCAGGTGGCACGGCTTAAAAATACCTCGGTCGGGAAGCTCAGTATTTCCCGGCACCAAGCCACCCTGGAGCTTCAGGCGCACGCCTATGTCAGCGACGGTCTCAACGTGCTGGAACTGGTGCCGGATCGTGATGCCGACCAAGAAGCCAGATTGACCGAGTTTTTGATGCAGATGCAAGAGTCCTTGCTGCTGGATGACGCACAGGGCGATTTTTCTCGTTATTTCGATGAGGTTGCGCTGTTGGTGCGGCGTATGAGCGGCTACGATAACGTGATGATCTATCGGTTCGATTCCAATTGGAACGGGCAAGTGATCAGCCAAAATTGCGTGGAGCATGCGCCGTCTTATCTGGGTCTGCACTTTCCGGCCAGCGACATTCCGCCGCAGGCGCGTCGGCTTTATGCCTGCAATCTGGTGCGGTTGGTGGCCGATATCGACGCAGATCCGGTTCCGGTTCTACCTAGCTTGAATCCGTTTACAAAACAGCCTTTGGACATGACCTATTCGGCCTTGCGCTGTCTGTCGCCGATCCATATCCAATATTTGCGCAATATCGGGGCCCGAGGTTCGATGGTCATTTCCTTATTGCAAAACGGCCGATTATGGGGCTTGGTTGCCTGTCATCATTTCACCGCCAAACGGGTGTCGATTGCTCAGCGTGAAGCCGTCACCATGATCAGCCGCATGGTGTCGTCGAAATTGGCGTCGATAGAGGCTCTGGAACAATACAACTGTGTTGCCAGCGCTAACCGGCTGATCGGCGAATTGCTGAACTATATTTTTATCGACAACGAGCGAGCTGTATTGAAGCGCTTATTGCCGCAGTTGCAGGTATTGTTGGATGCCACCGGGATAGTGGCGGTGGTCGAAGGTCAGCGGCACGTATACGGCGATATGCTCAAATCCGCCGAGCTGCGGGCCTTATTGCTCTGGTTGGGCAAACGTCCCGGCGGGCAAATCTTTAGCACCGATTATCTTGAGTATGAGTTTGCGCCGGCCGCCAAATATCCGCATATCGCTGCTGGAATCCTCACCACGCCTTTACCCGGCGATATGCGGAATTGCATCGTCTGGTTGCGGAAGGAGAAGCCGCGCACCGTCAATTGGGCGGGCATACCCGAAAAAGGCTTGGTAAAAGATCGGGACGGTAACCATCAGCTGACTCCGCGCCAGTCTTTCGAACTGTGGACGGAATTGTGGCTGGGCCGTAGCGAACCCTGGACCCATGTGCAAATCGACATCGCCCGCATGTTGGCGATGACCTTGCCGGAGGGCTTGGCGCAAAAGAGCCGATTGGAGCAGGCGCTACGGCAGCAGCAATTGCTGGACGCGGAATTGCGGATTGCCGCGACTGCGTTTGAATCGCAGGAAGGTATCGTGGTGTTGGATGAACATCGTCTTATTTTGCGCGTTAATCAGGCGTTTACCCGGATTACCGGTTACCTCGGCAAGGAAGTGGTTGGCAAGAATCCGCGGGTGTTGGAGTTGGACTTGCAGGATGTCAGGTATTACGCGGAGATGTGGGAGCGGATCGATAATTCGGGGAGCTGGGAGGGAGAAATTTGCAGTAAGCGCAAGGATGGCAGCATATTTCCCAGTCATTTCGCCATGACCACGGTCAAGGATCAGACCGGTTGCGTGAAGAATTATGTGGCTACCTTTGTGGATATCACTGCTATCAAGGCTGCGGCGGCGGAAATCGAGCGCTTGGCATATTACGACGCGCTGACCGGTTTACCGAATCGACGCTTATTGCAAGATCGCTTGAAACGAGCCCTGATAGCGAGCGCTCGCAGTCGGCGGGAGGGCGCCATCCTGTTCATCGATCTGGATAATTTTAAATCCCTGAATGACACCCTCGGTCACGACATGGGGGATTTGTTGCTGAAATTGGTGGCGCAACGTTTGGTGGCTTGCGTGCGCGAGGGCGATACGGTTTCGCGTTTGGGCGGCGACGAATTTGTGGTGATGTTGACCGATTTGAGCGATGAGGGCGTGGACGCCGGCGCGCAGACCGAGTTTGTGGCCAACAAGATACTGAGTACTTTGACGCAGCCCTATATGCTTGTCGATCAGGAATATCGTAACTCGCCCAGCATTGGCGCGGTGTTATTCAACTATCAGGATGCGGACATAGAAAGCTTGTTGAAACAAGCGGATATTGCGATGTATCAGGCCAAGAAAGCCGGGCGCAATACCGTGCGTTTTTTCGATCCGGCGATGCAGGCAAGTATCAATGCGCGTGTCGCCTTGGAAGCGGATTTGCACATGGCGCTGGCAAACGATCAATTCCGATTGCACTACCAGCCGCAGGTATCGCATAGTTTGCGGATCATCGGCACTGAAGTGTTAGTGCGCTACCTGCACCCGGAGCGAGGCCTGATTTCCCCTGCGGAGTTCGTGCCGTTGGCCGAGGACACCGGTTTGATTGTGCCCATAGGTCGTTGGGTGTTGGAAACCGCATGTCGCCAGCTCAAAACCTGGGAAGGCAATGCGCAAACCCGGTATTTGCAGCTGGCTGCCAATGTTAGCGCTCGGCAATTCCGGCAGGCGGATTTTGTCGCCGTGGTAACCGACATCATTCGCCAGACCGACATCAACCCCAACCGGTTGAAGTTGGAATTGACCGAGAGTCTGGTGCTGGACGACATCAATGAAACGATCCGCAAGATGCATGAGTTGCGGGAAATTGGCGTGCGTTTTTCCATGGACGATTTTGGTACCGGAAACTCCTCGTTATCCAATCTAAGAAAGCTGCCAATCGATCAATTGAAGATCGATCAAAGCTTTGTGCGGGATATTTCGGTCGATCCCGATGATACGGTTATCGTGCAAACCATTATCGCCATGGCGAATAATCTGGGGTTGGACGTGATAGCCGAGGGCGTGGAAACCGAAAACCAGCGTATTTTTCTGGAAACCCACGGCTGTCAGACCTTTCAAGGCTATCTTTTCAGTAAGCCCTTGCCGTTGGCCGATTTTCAGCAACTGCTCGGCGGCTGCTAAGCAAGGCTACCCCGACTCCGAACGGGACCGAAGTAAGATTGCCATCCGGTCGGACCTGCGGTTCAAAAAATTCCCAGGCTAAACACTTATCTGTAAAATCCGGTTTTTTTGCCAAGCGAACACAGGAGCAACAGCCGTATGGGTAGAGCGTATCAAAACCGTAAAGTGTCAATGGCCAAAACGGCTGATGCCAAGGCAAAGGTCTACAGTAAATATGGCCGGGAGATATACGTAGCCGCCAAGTCCGGCGGTATCGACCCGTCCGGAAACTTGGCGTTACGCGGCTTGATCGAGAGAGCGAAGAAGGATCAGGTACCAACCCACGTCATAGAGAAAGCCATCGATAAAGCCAAGGGCGGCGGCGGCGAGGATTTTGCGCCTGCCCGCTACGAAGGCTTCGGACCCGGCGGCTGTATGGTTATCGTCGATTGTTTGACCGACAACCCTAACCGCACTTTTGGCGATGTGCGCCTGTGTTTTACCAAAACCAAATGCAAGATCGGCACACAGGGAGCGGTCAGCCATATGTTCGATCATTCGGCAATCCTGGCGTTTAAACACGACGACGAAGATGCGGTGCTGGAAGCCTTGCTGAGTGCGGATGTCGATGTGTCGGACATCGAAAACGAAGACGGCAAGTTGACCGTGTTTACGCCGCACGCCGATTACGCTAAAGCCAAGCAAGCCTTGACTGATTTATTGGGAGAGATCGATTTCGAAGTCGATGAAATTCAATTTATCCCTAGAAGCGTTACCTCTATCGGCGGCGACGATGTTGCGATGTTCGAAAAGTTTTTAGATATGTTGAACGATCTGGACGATGTGCAAAGCGTTTATCACGACGCTGAGTATTAATTGACGAAGAGCACGCGGCTGCGTTACGGCATGCAGGCGAGTGCTATTTTACTGGTGTTAATCTCCAATTGTTTCTTTGTGCGAAACAAATAATGAATATTTAATGGTATTGTCAATAAATTAGTTCTACCTTATAGTGTAAGCGTGTTTATTATGGAGTAGAAGAAATGAATGACTTACAAAAAGATATACTTAACGGCTTGGCTTTTATAACCGGCGTGATCGGTTTTATGTCCGGCGAATTTATTATTTCATCCGCGTTATTTGCTACCACAACCGTTGTCAGCAACGTCAACGCCAATCGGAAAAAAAGTCGCAACTAAGTTGCGACGATTTCGTCTGCCTAAAGACCTTTAGCAGGGAAACAATCCATGGGCTCAGGCCCGATGTTTTCCCGCGCCCCTTAAGCCGTTTATCAACCGCAGTTAGTTTCTGTCCGGGAAAATGTCGTCACGCTAGTGCCTGGTGACTAAACACAGTATTGTCAATCTGCAACCCGCAACGCTTGATCTATTCGGCTGCCCAATCGGTAAGATAATTTGTTTTTGGCCTATTGCGAAGCTCAAAAATCTATCCGCTCCGGCGCTACCCGTAATACTTCCTCTATCGTGGTAATCCCGGCGGCGACTTTCTCCGCGCCGCTTAGCCGTAACGGTCGCATACCTTCTTTAATGGCAAGGCGCTGCAGCAGAAGCGTATCGCAGCCTTCCACGATCAATTTTTGCAAGGCAGGGTTGTTTTCGAAAATTTCGTAGATGCCGATGCGCCCGGCGAAACCGGTGTTGCGGCAGGTCTTACAGCCGACGGCTTTGTAGATTTGCTTAGGGGCAGCGACTTTAAACGGCGCGACCAAAGCCTGCCATTGCGCTTCGTCCACTGCCGCCGGGATCTTACATTGCCGGCATAACACCCGGATCAAGCGCTGCGCCATCACGCCGAGTATGGTTTGCTGGATGAGGTAGCCGGGTAAGCCAAGATTTAACAAACGGGTCACGGCTGCCGGTGCGCTATTGGTATGCAGTGTCGAGATCACCAAATGTCCGGTCAGCGAGGCCTGCACCGCCATTTCCGCCGTTTCCAGATCGCGAATCTCGCCGACCATAATGATGTCCGGGTCTTGCCGCAGCAGGGTACGGATGCCGCTGGCGAAGTCTAGGCCGATATTGGCCTGGGTCTGCATTTGATTGAAAGCCGGTTCGATTTGTTCGATCGGGTCTTCCACCGTGCATAGGTTGATTTCCGAGGTGGCCAGCCGTTTTAACGTGGAATACAAAGTAGTGGTTTTGCCGGAACCGGTCGGGCCGGTCACCAAAATAATGCCGTGGGTTTGGGCGGTCATCCGGTTCCAGATTGTCAGCTCTTGCTTGTTAAAGCCCAGTTGCTCGTAGTCGCGCAGCAGCACTTCCGGGTCGAAAATTCGCATTACCAGTTTCTCGCCAAACGCAGTCGGCATGGTGGAGAGCCGCAGCTCAATTTCCTTGCCGTTGCTGTTCTGGGTTTTGATCCGGCCGTCCTGCGGCAGGCGTTTTTCCGCAATATTCATCCTGCCCAGAATTTTCAAGCGGCTCAACACCGCGTTCATAATCGGCATCGGCAGTTGATAAACATTGTGCAGAATACCGTCGATCCTGAACCGCACATTGCCCTGCTGGCGGCGCGGCTCGATGTGAATATCGCTGGCGCGCTGGTCGAACGCATATTGCAGCAACCAGTTGACCAGATTGACCACATGCTGATTGTTGGCGTCCAGATCGGCGCTTTTACTCAGCTCGACCAATTGTTCGAAATTTTGGCCTTCCGCGGCGCGGCCATCGTTATGGGTTTGCGCGCCTTTCAGCGACTTGGAAAAGTTATAAAACTCGTCCAAATAGCGCTTGATCTCGTCCGGATTGGAAAACACGCAGCGAATTTTGCCCTGATGCATTTTCGCCAGATCGAGTTGCCAAGCGCGGATGAAGGGCTCTGCGGTGGCTACGACAATTTCGTCGGCGTCGATTTTGATCGGCAGGATGTTGTAATTGGCGGCATACGCCTTGCTAAACAAGGCTGTGACGGTGGGGACGTCGATTTTTAGTGGGTCGAAATAGTAATAAGGCAACGCCAGTTTTTTTGCCAGCCATTGGGTCAAGTCTTCCTGGCTAAGTGATATACCCAGTTGGCTTTGATCGGTCAGTTCGCACTCGGCCAACACTTTTAACGGGTGTTTGTGCAGATTGATCTTGGCGACTGCGTACTGCCGGCATTTCTCGACATCCTTGGCGGACAGCATGCCGTCCTCTTGCAGCCATTTAATGACTTGGTTGATGTCCAGTTTTCGGTCTTCGGATTTGTGTTCTTCCCGCATGCGTCTGGTTTGCTATGATGTATAGGCGCTAGTCTAGTCAAATATGCGGGAAGCTGCGGAGATTAAACACGAGGCGGTGGAAATTGCGCGCCTAGCATGGAACACTCGAGATAAGGCGCAGCGATACGACGGCAAAGGCTATAATAGCGAATCAATTCTTTTGTTGAGGGTTGCTTATGTCTTGACCCTAAATTTAAAGCTTGCAGAAACAATATACTTTCAGGATTTTTACGTAATGTTTACCCAATGGCATCCAGACAAAAACCGCGCACTTTTGACGGAAGTGTGTTTATTGACAAGCGCATTATTGGTAGCTGGATGTGCAAGTACCGAAAAACACGACGGACTTTCCGCCTATGAAGCCGACCAAGCCGATCCTTACGAAGGCTTTAACCGATCCATGTACAGCTTCAATCTGTCGCTGGATAAATATTTTTTTAAACCGGTTTCCGATGGTTACAAATTCATCACCCCCGATTTTATGGAAACCGGCGTCAACAATTTTTTCAGTAACCTGAAGGGTATCAATGTGGTACTGAATGACGTACTGCAGGGCAAGTTCCAACAAAGCGCCTCGGATGCCGGACGTTTCTTAACCAATACCACCATCGGTGTCGCAGGGCTTGTCGATGTCGCATCGGAAGTTGGACTGCCGAACAACGTCGAGGATTTCGGTCAGACCTTGGCGGTTTGGGGCGTGGGGCAGGGCGCGTATTTGGTGATGCCAATTATGGGGCCGACCACGATACGCGATGGCGGTGCGGTTATTATCGACAAAGCGGCCAACCCAGCCACCTATGTGCCGGGCAGCGGTATTATCGAGGGTATTAGTGACCGGGCAAACGCCGAGGGCGCGTTGAACTTTATCAACGAGGCCGCGTTAGATCCCTATGTGTTCACCCGTGAGTCTTTCCTGCAATATCGGCGTAATTTGATCAATGACGGTAAAAATGACGCCAGCAGCTATGAGGTTGATGTTGATAGCGCGCTTCAAGGCTCGGCCGATGCCAAGACCGCTAAAACCCAAGCGGCTAAGCCCGTGCCGGAGACTGCGACCAAGCTAGACGACGGAGCGCAAGTGCCTATCCAGCCGGCTGAACTTAATTCTGGGAGCGGCACGGCTTTTGACAATATGCTGCAATCGTTTGAACAAGCTTCTAATAAACTGGATCAATTGAGTAAACAAAGAAGTAAGAAAAGGCGGTGAATGTTGACGCCGATCTGAGAGTCTTGTTAGGTCAGCGGTCGAGATGCTGCTGATTACTGTTTATAGCCTGGGAATCGCTTTCATAAGCGCATAGGTCCGGTAAAAAGCCGCATTGGTTTGCAACAATGCGGCAGTGTCTGCCAATCAATGACAGTCGCCGAGTTCGGAAGCGGCAGATTCTCCCGCCGAGCTCAATCGTTTCAGTTCAATACCAAAATGTTCCCCAAAATAAGCGCTCCGCTCGGGCGCTAAAATCTTGCACTTCCAAGCGAGAATTTTCCGCTTGTTGCTTGGAACTGTAGAGATTGATTGGCAAACGTTTTCCCGCCGATATAAACCGCTTGGATGAAATAGCGGGTCGTTTTAGTTTAACGCTTGCCTCGTTGGGGGCGGAGCCAAAGTCGGATTCCCATTCATTCGACTGGCTGTGTTGATGGTACTAACACAGCCGATATGCTGGCTTTAACGCTGGTCATCGATCGGATTTATCCCAAAAATCCAACAATATTGCTAGTGCTTGGAAATGGGCATGTAAGCAGCATTCCTTGATTCCCCCGAAACATTCGATAAGTCGTTTTCTATTAACTGGTTGTTTTACAACAATTAATTACTTGGCATCAAAAGTGCTGTCATTGCTCGCACGACCATAAAACAGAAATTTCTGTGTTGGAAACGGCTTGGTTGTTTGTCAGTGGGCGGTATTAAAAAGGGACTAATTTTTTATCCGCCTGATTATTAATTGGGGGAAACATGGAACAGGAAAGTCAACTATCGAATAAACACCTATTTTTCTTATTTGGTGTCATCATATGTTCGGCGCTCTCATTCAAAAACACGGAGGCATCGGAAGCAAGGGGTAAGCATCGAGCTTCCGGGAATGGAGATACGCTATTACTCTGGGCGGGTGATGAACTTGGCGGATTCAAAACCGAAGTGCAACACCACGCTATTAATGAATGAGATTTGACGGTTGTGAGCTGTTCAGCAGTAATTCCCTGTAGACAGCAAGCGGGCAGCGTACCCCAAGACCTTTTCGAGGGCGAGCGTTAATTTGATCGGCAATCGTATCCAGTTGTTGCTGGGTGTAGCCTGATAGATCGGTGCCCTTAGGTAAATACTGACGGATCAAGCCGTTCATATTTTCGTTGGAGCCGCGCTGCCAAGGGCTATGGGGATCGCAGAAGTACACGGCAATGCCGGTATTCGCAGTTAACTGCTTGTGTAAAGCCATCTCGCGGCCTTGGTCATAGGTCATGCTCAACCGCATTGGTTGAGCAATGCGGTTGAGCATGTCGGTAAAGGCTTGCAGCACGTTAGCGGCACTGGCAGGCTGCGGATGGGGTAGTTTGATCAACATTAGCAAGCGACTGGTCCGCTCCACCAAGGTACCCACCGCACTGGCGTTGGCCGCGCCTTTGATGAGGTCGCCTTCCCAATGTCCCGGAAACTGGCGATCTTCGATGTCGGGTGGTCTTAGATGGATGCTGAGCATGTCGGGTATCTGGCCGCGACGGTCTTGTCCTTTGCTGCGGGGGACACGTCTGTTTTTAGCCTGGCGCAGGCAGGCAATCAGGTCACGTTTTAGTTCGCCGACCGGTTGCGCATAGATGCAGTTGTAAATGGTTTCGTGTGACACGCGATACTCATGGCCTTTGGGATAAAGCTGTGCCAGCACCAGTGCGATCTGCTCCGGCGACCAGCGAAGTTGCAGAAAATACTGGACGACGCCAAACAGCAGTCCCTCAGCATGCAGCTTCTCTCGTGGACGCGATTGACGCCGACGACGTTGACAGGTTTGCTGTGCCTGGACACTGATGTAATGATCGCCCGCACCATTACGACGAAGCTCTCGGCTAATGGTACTGGCGGACCGTTGCAGAACCCGTGCTATCGCCCGAAGACTGTAGTTTTGTTGCTTCAGGCTGCTGATCGTGATGCGATCTTCAGGCTGAAGCTGTTGATAATGTTTTGAGGTGGATTCCATGTGCATACCTTACTGGTGTTTGGGGTGTTGCACTTCGGTTTTGAATCCGCCCTTCATAAAGCCCCGGATTTCGTCGCGGTCGTGGATTTTGATCAACGTTCCCTAAACTATGGCAAAGTGGTGAATGTAGTACCGTTACCCGCGGGCATTTTGCCAACAGCGCCCTCTGCTCCCTGGGCAACTATTACTGATAAGTCCGGCAATTATTACGGCGGCGCCATCGGCAACGAGCCGCATCATGTTGGTGTTTCGGCTGATAAAAAAACATTTATTGGCGGCGGTTTGCTGAGCGTATTAAACGGACAAAATCAAACCTTTTTCTTTGATATCAGTAATCCACGACAACCAAAATTTGTGTCGGCTGAGGGTGCGCAACCAAACGGCAGTTTGTCTTATGCCTCGATTGCAGATGATTTCAAGGCATTGAGCAATGGCAATTTTTTGGGTACGTTCATGGGGAGTTGGTCAGGCAATGCACCCGGAAGATTGATTGAATACGATAATGCGCACAATCTGGTTGGAATATGGCCCGATAAAGACGATGCCAAACTCCCCGCCGGCTTTAATCCTCACGGGATTTCGATAGACGAAGATCGCAATCTGCTGGTTACGAGCGATTTTATCTGCCCGATACACACAATATATGGTCACGAACATGATGGCGGCAATGGCGATTTGTTCCGTGGCAGTGTGCGTTACTGGAATTTTGATACCCGGCAAATCAGTAAAACTATTCCGGTGGGTGACGGTAAAGCGGGCACGATTGCTGTCGAGTTGATTCCCGATGACGACAAAAGCCGTGCTTTTGCCAGCGGTGTGATCGACGGAAAATTGTATCTGATAGATCCCACAAGTAACCGCGGGCAAGGTGTCGCGATACCGGTATTCGACTTTAATACCCATCCTGCTTTTATCGAATCGGACGGCACCCCGCCTTGGCCGCATCTTATCCGTATTAACAAAACAGGTACCCGACTGTTCATCACCCTCAATTATTTAGGTAAGCATGGACGCGTCGAGCAATTCAATATCGAGAACCCAAAGAAGCCCAAATTATTAGGCTTAGTCGATTTAGGCGCCGGATCAGGGCCGCATTTTCTGGAATTAAGCCGGGATGAAAAGCGGCTGGTGGTCACCGACTATTTTGTCGATGAAAACTTGGGTGCCGATGCTTCAGCAATTGGTATCGTGCAAGTTGAGGGCGATCATAAAGTTCATGTATTGTCCGTTAGCGAAAATAAGCTGACGCTCGATCCGAAATTTGAACTGGATTTAAGCACTGCTATTGCCGCGATTCCGGAGCTTGATAGCAATGTTCCGATAAATGGCAGACCCCACGGTTTTGCAATTATTGAGGGTAAAACCAGAGGCGAAAGGTCAAATTCCCGTTGATGGCTAACTATTAGTTCGCTGTTACATAGCAAACGCATTTTATGGCCGGTAATCTCAGCGGACGCTTGGACATCCGATTGCTTGAGCAGGTCAAGGCTTTGTTCTCACTAGTCTTGACCTCAACCCGACTGCGCGTTTGTTTAGCAACTACCGCAGCTATAGAATTAATCACGGCATAGCTTATGTGTCTTATTATCCATAAGCCCCGAGGGGCTCAAGTCCACCCGGATTTATTGTATTCGGCCAGCCAATACAATCCCCACGGCTATGGCTTAATGGCACTCACCGGGCCGCAGCAAATCAGTATTCACAGACATCGCCACACTGATTTTGCCGAGTTGCGCCGTGCTTGTTTACGCGTTGAAAAATATGAATGCGTTATTCATCTGCGTTTACGCACGCGGGGTAATATTACCAAGACGAATACACATCCGTTTCAAGTGACCAAAGCGATTTATGTCGCGCATAATGGCACCTTGAATATCCATTGCCGCATACCAGGGCGCTCCGACAGCTGGCATATGGTGAACGATTATTTGACGCCACTATTGCAGCGCACGCCACAAATACTGCATAGCGAATCCTTTCAACAGTATATTGCGGCAAAAATAGGGCCAAACAACCGAATGGTGTTTATGGATGCTCTGGCGCGGAAAACGGTCGTGATAAATCGGCAGTTGGGTGTCGAGTATCAAGGCCTATGGTTGAGCAATACCAAATGGTTTGATGCCGCAAACTTCGGCTTATCAATGTCGGATTCCATTCAGGACGCAAGCCGAAGTCCTAAAACCGCCGAACCAAAATTATTCCGAGAGTTAAAAAGTTACAAGATTAATCAATTTTGCTTATGACTTTTTCTAAGACCTCGCTCGATAGAGACGCCGCGACGCTTTTGAAGCTGTCCGAATTAGACGCGCGATTTTTATGGGTTTTCTCGATTATAGGGCTTGCGGAATACGGCTTACGACGGTTTTCTCCAGTCCGGTATGGGAAAAGTCGGTAATTTTGTCTGGAAACAACTGTTCTAAATTTTTATCAGTGTTGACTCTGCGATAAGCTGATGAAAACATGTAGCTGCCTTCGGCCAGTTAACCGATATGCCACCAGACGCTTAAAAATAAGGTTTTCCATCATGTCTCACAATTTGCCGTTTCAACTGCAACATTTCGACACCTACTGCAATGAATTACAAAGAGTAGGCGTCGAGCCCGGATACGTGATGTATACGAATCGTCATGCTAGCAATGGCCAACCCGCAACAAGATTAGTTTCCTTCGACCAACTGCATGCAGCGGAGGCTTATATCAATTCACCATCCGATCAAACATTCATTCAACTGGTGACGCTGGGAGTGCTGTTCGACACCGAATGGGACCGGAACACACAAGGTTGGGAACTCATCTCCTTTCGTGGATGGGAAAAACTGCATAATGCTTTTTCTCATCTGCTGGCGAAGTCTGACAAAACCCTGATCGAATTGGTAGGCTTATCCAGTTTGGACTTAAACGAAATAGCCAATAATAGCGTTTAGACAATTTTTGCGGCTTGCGCTTAATAAGCCGAGTGCTTAAATATCGAATATACTTTTTGTTGAAGCTTGAAAACCTACTTAACAAGTCTCGCGGTAGCTTGATATTCTAGTAAGCTTCTACGTTTTAAACTTTTCTCTCCTTAACTATTTGAATACCGTTATGAAAAAACCTAAGACAGTTTCTGAAACACCAGTCGCTGCAACCGAAAAGTCTACGCCGGTAAAAGCGACAAAAAAAACAGCTGCCAAGCCGGTTGCGGCTAAAGCAACGCAAGACGCTCCGGCTGCGTCAGGCAAAACTAAAGCCGAACCTAAAGCGACTGCTGCTGAAACTCCCAAACCAACTGTTGAGGTGCCGGTTTCCCCGAATATTCTCGAAAAAATGCCGGAGGCACCCGTTGTTAAAGCGGCACCGAAAAAAGCCAGTCCTAAGACGAAGGCCGCAAAAGTGGAACCCGTTGTGGAATCCGGGGCAAAGGCGGCGCCTGTGGTCGTCTCTATGCATGAGCGGATAGGGCTGACTGCTGGAGTTATCTGGCATCATTTGGCGGAAAACGGAGCCACGCCGGTTGCCAAGTTAGTCTATGTGCTTCCGGAAGAAGAGGCCATTATTCAACGGAGTATCGGTTGGTTAGCGCAGGAAGACAAAATAACGCTGTCTGCCAGAGGAGGGGACGAAGTGGAGACTATAGTCCTGAAGGGATGATTTTTTGCGGGTGAAATTCCTCGCCGGGGAGAGAGCCTCTAATTTTGCCCGGCGCTAAGCCAGACGCTACGACGGCTGCGGCAAAGCTGGCGTCTGTAGACTGCCCTCCGAGTAATTTCCCGTCTATATAGCGCCGGCTTCGACAATACGGCAGAACGAGATTCAGACCCGGCGCCCGGATTCTTCCGAACATTGGCGCCGGGCCGGTTCGCCGGTCACAAATCGCTAGCACAATTGATTTTGGCGACAGCGTGCAGCATTCTCCGACAGAAAATACTTGGGTCGGGCGCCCCCGGCGATTGTCCGAGTTCAGTACCATGGAATAGCGCTTGAAGTTCTTCGGCTTCTTGGGTACCCGGTTAATCGCTACCCAGACAATCGCCCTTCCCGTTATTTGCCGGACAACAACCCGCCGCTAGTATTATTTGAATCCTGCTTTGCTTTCTTAATCGCCTTTTTTTCTTTTTGAGTGTGGGCTGGTTTCTTCTTGTCTTCTTTATTGCTTTTTTGCGGTTTGCTCATGGTGATCTCTCCAAGTTATGACTGACTCGCCTCCAGCGTATAAGTTTTTGGCGTTTCAGTCGGTGCGCTGGAACACTTAGGCGGTTATGGACTGCGGCGACTCAATTAACGGAGCATTGCTACCGTATGAAGCAGTCGAATTTCTTGAGGAAGTTTATATCCAGCTGCTTCGTAAATAACATCGCGCTAACACCTACCAAGCAGGCGCCGTTCAATATCATCGCTTCCAACTATTGAAATCGATAGTGGCTTAGCCTTTTTGTTAACTCAGATTTTTGACGGCTTGTTGTCTGTATTTTGAGAAAAAATCCAACTGTTTGATATGTATGGAATAAATTGCAGGGCGTGAGCTAAATTGAATGCTAATTCAGCGCCTAAATTTAATTGATATTGTATTAGGAAAATGGCATTTTTTTTGCGAAGGTCTTTAATAGGAATACTCCGATTGATTGCAGTTTATTAAAAACAAATAGGAGCTGTTGCCATATTGGAACGATAGCCTTGAAATTGAACTGCTCTGCCTCATTGATAGATTTTTCAATCAAAAGGCAAGCAAACTATGCCGCGACAAATGTTGAGTATTTCGTTTCGCATTTGTCGCGCGAAGGGGTAGGTGCCCATGCGGTGACTAGAAAGATTTCCTGCCTGGCTACCTTTTATAAATGAGCCAAGCGTAATAGCAAAGTCCAGGAAGACCCCATCTACCAGATCGGGAAACCCAAACGTCCGCGCCGAATACCGGTTTGGCTGGAAACCGAAGAGCAAACGCCTTTATCAAGACCACCCGCAATTACGACGACATTCCCGAAAACATTTTTGGCCGCAGCCGTGAAAGCCTGCTCGAAGTCCGCCGACGCTATGAGCTGCTGTTCGAGCCGATCCAGAAATCAAGTCTACGCATCAACGAAGCTTTGAGCTTGAAGAACCGTGACGTGCGCGTGGTCGATGGAGTGGCCAAAAGCCTTCGCGTGATAGGGAAGGGCAACAAGGAGCGGCAAGTCCCGTTGCTGGAGGCCTTCGGCCGGGTGCTGACCTTATCAATTGGAGGGAAGGACGGCGATGAATACCTGTTCGCCAAGAAACCTGGCGGAAAACCGCCAACAGCCCACGCCGTGCGAGCTTATTTAAAGAAGTTGATTGAGAAAGCCTGGATCGATAAGAAAGTCACGCCGCACAAGCTGCGCCACACCTACGCTATCCGCTTACTGGAAAAAGATGTGCAACTGGTCGACATTCAGGCCTTGCTCGGTCATGAAAGCATTGCTACTACGCAGATATACACCCATGCCGGTCAGGAACGGTTGAGTAAATTGGTAGCTGATATTTGAGGCAAGAACATGAGTCACATCCATCTGGAACGCCACGGCCCCGAAAAAAACCTGCACCGGTTTTATCAGATGTTTGTGACGCCAGGCGTTTTCGGGGATTGGTCGTTGGTTAGGGAGTGGGGCAGGGTAGGCTCACCAGGTACGATGAGGAAAGATTGGTTTGCCAACGAAAGGGAAGCTTTAGCTGCGGAAGACACACTGGCAGCCAATAAATGTAAAAAAGGCTACCGGCCAAAGCCATCAAAATAAATTCGGCTCCATCCTTGTATCTACGGTCTTATTCCGTGCCAACCTGAACAAAATAGGCATAGTATTCTTTGATGTTAGAGCAGGTTTTCAATATCCCGCGCTTTGTTCATCACGCGGCATAATGTCAATGCCGTCATGTAGATGACTACGCACCCCGTTTTTGATTTCGTCGCGGCAGGATCCCATTTTCGGATAGTCGGCCAAGGCCAATAGTGTTTCCTGAATCTGATAAAGAAACTTGTCGGCCTGGTTCGGGCTATCTTGGGCGATATACCACCAGATTTCATCAAGATTGCTTTCGGCCTCTGGCCTGATGAGCAGACGCGGCATTTATCTTTATCCTTATTGTTTCCGCTCGGCCAGCCTTTGGCGGCCTCTGGCTTTAATGACGTCCACGTCCAAAGGGGCGGGATCGCCGCTGTCTATCCCTTTTTGAATTTCTCGCCGCAATTCATCCATTCGCAACGCTCGTAACTGATCCCGTTCTTCCAAAAGGCGTAAAGCTTCGCGCACGACCTCGCTAACGGAATTGTAAAGACCGCTATCAACCTTGGCCTTCACCAGTTCTTCAAAATGGGGGTTAAGGGAAATGTTCATGATTAGAGTTCTTCGCTGTGGCTACGAATAACAAATTATAGCAAATTTGGTTATTTATTCCTGTTGTATAGCCGCTGAAAAGTCACCGTGTTCACTTCTGGAGTTGGTCATTTGTTGCGCACCGGTGCCGCGTGATAGCGAACACCTAAGGGCTTTCGGTAACTTTTCAACGCCGTTTGATATGTCAAATCAGTGATCGATGATTTAGCCAGCGTCCGATTAGTGAATCGTAACCGGACAAATTGGAAGCTAACTAAATACGCAATTAGCCAAGCGCTAAACCATGCTATATGATTACAAACGAACCACCATTAACCGGAGCAACTACCATGGCCACCGAAGCATTTACCGTTAGAGCGGAAACAGACATCGTGCATCAACTCGATAGCATGGCCGGGGCATTGGATCGCTCCCGCAATTATTTGGTCAATCAAGCCTTGCGCGAATATCTGAAAACCCATGCCCGGCAAATTGAAAAAATCAGCCAAGGCATAACCGCCGCTGACCGTGGCGAAGTCATCGAGCATGACGAAGTGATAAAGGAAATGGAAGTCATCGCTCAGCTTGCATCCGGAGACGATTTCTTTAACTATGCGGGCATTTGGGAACATCAAGACATCGACCAAACGTTCATTCGTGCCAAAGCCTGGCCGGATCGGCGCGGATGATTCTCTGTGATACCAATATCCTGATTGAATTTTACAAAGGCAATCCGGAGATCATCCAAACCCTCAGAACCATTGGACCAACTAAAGATAGCGGTCAGCGTCATCACCAAAGCCGAACTGTTTTACGGCGCTAGAGACAAGCAAGAACTGGCCAAAATTGAACGCCATCTCGGACAGTGCCATTGCTAAGGCCTGAATCCGGCCATTTCCAGCTTGTTTGTCGACTTGATGCGGCGCTATTCGCTCAGCCATAAAGCCTCGGTCCCCGATATGGTGATTGCAGCGACCGCGCTTAGCCATGATGTGGCACTGTACACCCTGAATACCAAGGATTTCAAATTCATTCCGGACTTGAATTTGTAACTTTAACCGACTCTACGAAAGGACCCTACCTTGCCAATTCTGCACTGGCTCAACAAAAACCAGGCCGTCAAAACCGTTAGCCAATGCGCTTACCGTTTGTTGGAAGAAGTGTCGGCTTTGTCGTATGGCGATGTCGGCAACAGCAATATGCTGATGCAAGGCGACAACTTGGAAGCCTTGAAAGCACTGGTTCCGTTCTATGCCGGTCAGGTGAAATGCATCTACATCGATCCGCGTCAATTTTCAACCGGTATCAACACAACCTGGGAGAAACACCGGCAGGCGATAGGCTTTGATATCAATACCTGAATAGGCGGGTGGGCCTGGTTGCCGTAGGGACTCTCTTTGTGAGAGCCTGAATCGCCCCGGAAATCTGGGAGGCCTTGGGTTGTGAGTCATACTGCTTTAGCAGACTCGGATAGTTGTCGATAATAGTTGGCCTCTTGCTCCATTCTCTCAAAGGCTGGAGCCTCCGAGAAAACCGGGGCGATTCAGTTCGGTTTTGTGCCTTCAAAGTAGATGTGTTAGCACAAAATAAAGCACAGTTAATTCCAGCGTAATCGGCACGACGAAAAAGAACGGATGATGTTTTATCGCGTAAAACGACTTTATACCCTTACTGTCGTTATACGCGCGTGGATGCTCTACTTTTTTAAATTCAAGGTGGCAAGTGGCGGCTTGAGCTGGCGATGGCGTGCTGCCGATAAAAAAATTATCGTCGTCAAAAATTGAATCGAACAAATCGTCCAGCTTTTTTTGATTTTCAAAAAGGCCGTTCAAGGCATTTCTATCAAGAGTAATAGCGTTCATGACTTTTTCTCCGATTCGTTAGCTCTGGAGAATAGACTATTGAATCTTTAGCTAATAATCTGTGAAAAGTCTCATGTTACGGACAAGTTGTTTCTGGATAATCGCCAGCGCCGTGTTTGATAACGGTACAGCGATAATCAAGGCTTTAAAATCTTTGGTGGGTCAAAGTTGAGGTGACGCGGACGGGCGGGGCCGAGGCAATCACGTGGCGGTGTGGGAAAGATTGCTAGCAATCTTTCTCTCAGGAAGCCGACACTCGCTATTCCGGTAGATTCGCCATGTGGGAAATTTTGGCGTGCGTTGCCAGTATCGCGCTTAAAGTTGCTTCTGTTTCCGATGCAAGTCAAGAAAATCCGGCATGCCAAGTGTCGCGACGACGTTCAGCTCGTCATCCAGGATTTCATAGAGCACACCATCGCTGCCGCGTATGCTGAACAATACAATCACATCAATATCGCCGCCACCTTCCCGATGCGGCTCGTCGCTGGGCGGACTGACGGTGTAGCTGCCGGTCGGCCTAATTTCCTTCAAGTTACCGTCCGCGTGATACAGGTGGTGTTCGCCTTGAATTACAAAGGTATTATTCAAGACCTTATGCCGGTGCAAGACGATTTGTTGGTTCGCCGCAAATTTAAACAAGACGTCGATGATTTTGCCAGGTTCATCAATTGCCAGTATCGAATATTGCAAGTGCTCGAAGCCGTCGAGTACTTGCCAGTTAATCAGGCTGTCGTCAAAGCAGTGGTTCGTCATGAGAAATCTCCGATATTAAGGTGCGGTGTGGTGCCGATTGGCAAATGAAACAAGCAGTAACAGCATAATTGGAGTCATGCTCCGCCATCAGCCGAAATTTGCCCGCTAAACCTGGGTAATTTGCCCGAGCATAAACGTCATTTGCTCGTCGCCGACCTATCGGTTTTTCCCTTAGCGCAGCGACTCATGCACCAATTCACTGCGAAGTATTTCTAAAAATACGTCATTTCCCTTAGCCGTTATGGCATATCACGCATTTTCGATTTTAAGGATTTATTGACATATGGAAAAAATGGTCTAGCGCTATTTTTTGTCGGAGAACCTATGGTCTGCTTGCCGGTAACGCATTGATTAAAAAGCTTATGCCGATTGAGAATTAAAAATACCGGAAAGAAGGCATGGATATTGCCTGATAGCCGAGAGATGTTATGTCGAAATACAGCGCAGCCGGTCGCCCGAAAGTCAGGCAATCCGCATTGGGATATTGCTAAAGCCGCCTGTTTAGTCCTTCGCCGCATCAGCCAACCAATCAACCGATGAGGATATATCAATGCATAACAGCATGAACAGCGTTGCGGGCGTTGTATCGCCCGCCAGGTCCATGGCAGGTCCGCCAAAGTTAATTTGCGGCAAGCATTCTTTCCGACAAAACGTCTGAATTTACAGGATTCCCCATGAAAGTTAATAGAAGAATTAAAAGCAGAGCATTTGCATTACCTGCAACACTGGCGCTGGTGTCGGCATTGGCGCTTGGCCTGGACGGCAGGATCGCACAATTTATCGGCCAACCCGCGTCAGTCGTGAGTGCCGTCGGCCACGGCGATGTGGTAACGCTTAAAACCGCGCTTGACGCCTGGAGACTAAATTACGAGGCCAAAGGCGGCAGTCCGGAAACCTTTAAACTCAGTCTGGGCTATTCAAAAGTCTTGTCCAAAAGCTTTACCGCGGGCCGCGGACTGATGGAATTAAACCTTAAATCCGGTAATCTGAATTTAAAAATCAGCGGACTCGATAACGGCGATTACAGCCTTTGGCTTGTCGATAACGGCGCAGGCGCCGCGATGCCGAAGACTAATGACAAGATGATGCAATTAGGCAGCTTTCACGTCGCCGACGGCAAGGGCGAGTTTACAACGCAATTGCAACGTCAACAATTAGCAGGCTTTACTCTGGACGCCGTAGTCGTTTCTCCGCAGAACGCCAGTCCGGCACAGGCCTTAAGCATCATCGGTTCTCCGGATCTGATGCACAAACTTTACTATGCGGATAAGCCTTGGCTGACCACCGCCATGGGCGACTTCAACAATGTGGTGCCGCAACCGGCAAGCAGCTTTGAATTTTTATTGCCGAAGGCCGCGCAAGCAGACACGCTTTCGGATTTAACCCCGGTATTGGGCGCGCAAATTGCGCTTGGCCGGCAAATTTTCCACAATGAAACCTTCCAAGGTAACGGCCGAACCTGCGGTACTTGCCACCGGGCCGATAACAACTTCACGCTGGATCCGAATTACATTCTGACGCTCCCGCCGACCGATCCCTTGTTCGTCGCTGAAACCAACCCCGCCTTGGCAGACCTGGAAGACTCAACCCTGTTACGCAAACACGCCTTGATCCTGACCAACGTTGACGGCCCCGATGTCGACATTTTCCGCAGCGTCCCGCATACCTTGTCGCTAGCGACCACCGCCAGAAGCGAAACACTGGTTGCCGGCGGCGATTTTCCGGCAGACCAGGCCTTTGCCAATGCCACCGGCTGGAGCGGAGACGGTGCACCGGGCTCCGGTTCGTTGCGCGAATTTACCAAAGGCGCCGTGGCTCAACATATGACAAAAAACACTCAGCGGATTCCCGATACCGATTTTCGCGTACCGACCAATGCGGAGTTGGATGCAGTCGAGGCTTATATGCTGTCGCTGGGGCGGAGCAAGGATTATCCGGTTTATAAACTGACGTTTAACGACCCGTTGACCCAGGCAGGTAAGGTTTTGATCGACACCAAACAAAATCCCTGCAGCAACGGCGCCGCACAAGTTACCCATCAAACCAGAGTTGCCGATCTCAATGCCAATCCGCCGGTTTTGGCCGAATACGGCCCGGCAACCTGTGCCAGCGGCAGTGTCGTGCAAGGTACAACGGCGAACTGCAACGGTTGTCATCAAAACGCCGGCGGCCGCAGCTCCACCACTAACGCCAATCCGACACGCAATACCGGCGTCGAGCAATTTAAGATTCATCCGGCGCGTCTGCTCAAGCCCGATTTAGCCTACGACGGCGGATTCGGCACGACGCCGGCCGTATGCGGACCCAACGGCGAACCTTGCTATGGCGACGGTCGCTTCAACACGCCGCCGTTGATCGAAGCGGCGGATACGGCACCGTTTTTCCATAACAATGCCGTCAGCACCCTTGAAGAGGCGATCGCCGCCTACAACAGCGATGCTTTTAACGGTTCGTCCGGATCGCTGACATCCAAAAACGCCGATCGCAAAGTCAAATTGGATTCGACTCAAATAGTTGCGGTAGCGTCATTTCTACGTGCCATCAACGCGTTGGAAAATATCAGACTTTCCGATCGTCTGGACAATCAAGCCAAACAGATAGCCAATAATGCCAGCGCCCGAGAGCTGGCCAAACTGGCAATCGAGGAAAATCAGGATGCGATTCAAGTGCTGAAAGGCGGCGTTCTGGGCAATCAATGGGATGCGGTTAAAAAACTGGAACAAGCCGGTTATTACCAAAACCTTGCCCAATTATCGCCTTCGCAAACCCTACGCAACGTTTTGCTCAATAACGCAATTAGCCAAAAGCAGGCGGCGCGCAATCTCATCGCCAGTTGCAACCAGAATGCAGCCGTGCCGGCGACGGTTGTAGTGCCGCCGGCGGGCAATCAATACGACTGCTCGGAAATCGGCTATTAAAAACCTCGGCCCCCGTGACGCTTGCATCGCTAGCGCCGCGGGGGATTCATCAAATACAACCGTAGTTCGGCGTCAGTCAAAACGCCGGACATGACTAAAAGACTTTAGGTAATAATCCTTATGAACGCGATTCACCGTCTTGCAACCGCCGCTGCATTACTTTCAACCTTTGCCTTACCGGCGCAAGCGGCTTCCACCAGCTTCCTGCTGGATTGGAGCGGCTCGATATTTTCCAATAACGCGGAGGCTCACGGCATATTGACCGTGGATGACGCGCTGTTTCCGAACAACAGTATTGGCGGCTTCTTAGTCCCTGGTCTGGAGATCACCGGTTTGACGTTGACTGTCACCGGCGCTTCGGTTGGCAACGGCAGCTTTTCCCTGACCGACTATGCCGGTTTTATCTGGGACACCAAAGGCAGCAGCCTGGATTTTTCCCGGGAGTTGGTCGGACAAAGCATCGATGGCGGCGAATGGGGTAAAGGCTACGATACCGGCGGCGATTTCAGTTTACTCGCCAACGAAGGCAGCTCCGCTCCCAATACCAGCGGCTGGTATTTCAGATTAGCCACCGCAAACGGCAGCGGCGATTTGTTGAAACTCACTTCATTCCGGCCGGAGACTTTGCAACCTGTTCCGCTGCCGTCGGCATTCTGGGTTTTCGCTTCCGTTTGCGGCCTGATATGCGGCAATCTGCGCCGAGTGCGAAGCAACTTCTATCCTGCGGCCTAGATATTACCCGAGGGCTGTCCGGTTATGAGTGCTCTATTGCCGGATCAAATAGATTTTTTCAAACAAGCTAAACGCATAAATCCGGGAAATAACCTATCTGATAAGGCATTTGCCGCACTTTGCAAATGGGTGTCGATATAACTATATGATTTAACATAAGTTTTACGTGGCACAATCTGTGCTTTATCGGTTTTGGTAATAAGAGTTCGGGTCGGTCTGGTTTTTGAGCCGAGCTTATCGCCTAGCAGAAGAGGGTGACGAACAGTGAAAGCTTTACCTATCGCGAGGCACGTTCGGAATGCGCGAGTCCCGACCATGGATTGGCGCGTTGCCTGTTTCCAAACACAATGTTCGACTTGATCGGGATCGCTTCGTATCGACGTATCGCCTGAAATTGTCAATTTAATTCCAGAGGCATATTCAAATGATGAAACAAACAAAACTCGCCAAAGCGATCGCATATGCAATTGCCGGCGTTGCACTAACAGCGGGTTCGGCGTCAACCGCGTCCGCTACCGTAACGACTATGTACAATCTGTCGACCGGCAACTCCGCGGACTTGAGTTCTAATACTACCAATCCTACCGCGGGCGGCGTCTGGAGCTCGGCATTAACCGGCGCGACCGACGGCTGGGCCAATGGCGCGGATGCAAACGCCACCAGTACGGTAGGCGACATCGCCAATCAAAAATGGGCCGGTACCGGCGGTGCCACTAATGCGCCTTTCGGCTATACCGGTGCTCACATGAATTGGGGCTTTCAAATCACCGCCGGCGCCGGTGGCTCGGGTACCATTTCCACCCTTGATTCGTTTAGCCGCTATGGCGCGTACGCCGACATCGACACCGCCAAGGGCGCGTGGAGCGATGCGGCGGTGGGCGGTGCGTCCGGATGGCGGCATGATTTGGATGTCGGCCTGTTCAAGTCGGACACCACCGGTCTGGTAACGCTAAGCGCACAAGGCATCCTGCAGAGTGGCACTAACTTTGGTTTTACCATCTTTAAAGGCATGGATACCGTCACGGGCTATAACCACCATGGCGGATGGAATAGCGGCAACAACGCTGCGGGTCTTACTTCAGCGTCAAATCCGGTGCCGGCCGGTGCAGTCTTTGCCGGCGGGCTGGCGCTGAATATAGCCAATATCGTTGCCTATAGCGTTGGCGGTGCAACGCCGAGCAACTTAAACACCATCACCTTTAACGCCACTGCCGGTCAAGTTTACGAGATATTTTTGGGCGGCTATAAGAACGGTTCTTGGGGCGATACGATAGACGGCTATGCTTTAAGCATATCTCAAACTCCCGCCGAGGTGCCGGTGCCAGGCGCGGTATGGCTATTCGGCAGTGCGTTGACCGGCGTGATTGGTTTTCAACGCCGTAAGCGCATAAGCGCGTAGTCTGTTCGTCCGTTGCCTATTAACGGCAAAAGCCCCGCCGGATACGCACTTGGTGTCGGGCGGGTTTTTGCACTATGAGCAGCTTAAAAGCCGCAGCCCCGACAGCCGCTGTGGCAGTCATTACTGATAAAGCATTCCCGGCTAGCCCTGTCATAGCCGGTTTAATGCTAAAACAATAAGTACCATGAGCCAATTCCTGCAGCTCGGCCAAGCGGCCGTCCAACAAAAGAATTTCGAACAAGCCATTCAGTGGTTTGCCAAGGCGGCGGCGGAAAAGCCTAAAGATCCGCAGATCAAAGCTTGCCTGGGGCAATCGTTTTGTTGGTTAGGCAAATTCGACGAAGGTATTTCGCATTTGCGCCAATCGGGACAATTGTTGTTAAAAAAAGCCCGTAAAACGCGGGACATTGAGTTGACGCTCGATCTGGTCGATCAGTTACAGCACTGGGGCGACTACCCCGGCGCACTTGAAGTTTGCAAACAAGCCGCGCAAATCAATCCGCGCATAGTTCGCGCCTTCCAGTTACTGGCATTAAGTCACTCCCGATTGAACCAAAAAAAAGCCGCTTTGTTGGCAGGGCGGCAAGCGTTAAAACTGGCGCCCGACAACATGATGCTGGCGATTTTACTTGCCACGCTGGAAGCGGGCGATGGTCTGGTGCAAGACGCTAATCGGCGATTGGATAAAGTGTTGCAAAATCCATTGCTAAAACCGGAAGAAAAGTTTCGAGCCCATAAGGAGCAGGCCCGTTTTCTCGATAAATTGGGCGATTACCGACAGGTCTTCGCCCACTTAGACGCTTCCGCCGAGATTGCGCCTCGCTTGCCGGAAGTTAAAAGCCTGGACATGAGTCTTGTTCCCAAAATGTTGGACATCAACAAGGCGGAATTCGACGCCGATTTGTTGGGGCGTTGGTCCAATACCGAATTTCCAGCCGAACAAGCGGCGCCGGCATTTTTATTGGGGTTTATGCGAACCGGCACGACGCTAACCCAGGAAGTGTTGGGTGCTCATCCCGATGTGTTTGTCGCTGACGAGACCGATTTAATTATGTCCGTCGTTAAGGAGCTGGCGAGAATGTCGTCGGGCCAAGGTAATATTCCTCAGCAGTTACGAAGGCTGGATTTGGACGGTGTGCTGCACCTGCGTAGATTCTATTGGGATAGAGCCAATACGCTTTACGGCGAAAAAATCGGCAAGCGCTTATTGTTGGACAAAACCACGATGAACACTATCGATCTGGGACTGATCAATTGTGTATTCCCCGATGCCAAATTGATATTTTTAATTCGAGACCCGCGCGATGTTTGCTTGAGCTGCATCCTGCAAACCATGCGCCCCAATCCCTCCACGGTGCATTTAATCGACTGGCAAAACACGGCAAGCTTCTATGCAAAAGTCATGGATTGGTGGATGCATGTTAAACCCAGGTTAACGATGGATTTTCTAGAATTTCGCTATGAAGATGCCGTGTTTGAATTTGAACCCGCTTTCCGTAAAGTCTTTGATTTTTTAGGCTTAAGCTGGGATGCATCGGTAGCCGACTTTCACAAAAACGCGGCTGGCAAATATATTGCCAGCCCTAGCTTCAGCCAGGTGGCACAGCCGCTTTATTCGTCATCGGTTGGCCGTTGGAAACATTATGAGACGGAGTACCGCAGAATTAATCAATATTTAGAACCTTATATAACGGCATTTGGCTATCATTGATTGCCTGCTTTGCGTTTAGCGGCTACTCAATATGCTGGCTTTATAGGCTGAGATAAGTGGTTTCGCAGATTTTTTTTTGCACAATTTTATAATTCCCCCACAGAAAATATTCACGCCGTTTGCGCCCTGTTGCAAAACTTTCAGTGAAAAATCATCGACACCAAAACTGGTTTTCAACACGCCGATCCGACTATTGTTGATACTACACCGGATTGCATGCTTTTACCTGTTTAACCGAATAAGTCAATAATTCAAGGTTTCCGCCTAATTTATTCTATAACCATCGGTAAGGACGTACCCTTGAACATAGAGTTTATGCAGTTTTCCGCATTACAAATATTCATATAACAAAGTTTAATTAATTCGGTTAAAAATATAATGAAATCTTTTGTCCTTCAGTGGGTTTTGGGTGTTTTAAGTTATTGTTAATTATATGATTTTCAATGTTCTTGTCGTTATTTTAAATATAGGCATGAAAAATGCGATATTTAAAGCCGGATAGACTGACAATCTGTCGCGGCTTGTTTATCGTGACCCGACTATCGGTTGTCAGACGCTATTCACCGGCTTTTTATTTTTCATGCCTCCTTGTTATTCGGCGGTGTGGTTAAAACAAAGGGCTTGGATTTTACGAATATGACCGGACAGCCATATTCGTGAGTTAACAAGGAAGAATCCCAGTGCCGTAAATTTTGCCAAGCGTTTGGCAGACAGTACTGGATATTTAAAATAACGACATAAAAACGTGAAAAATATGATCTTAACAAAAACCAAATTGGCTAAAGCCGTTACTAAGACGCTGGTTGGTGCGGTTCTTTCCGCGGGCGCTTCAACTACGTTCGCGTCGAACACTATGTACAACACTTTTTCCACAGCCGGTGTGCCCAATGTTTCGACCGGTATACCGAACGTTAACGGATTAAATAATAATACCGATGGTTGGACGCATACAAACGGCACTACCAATAGCGGCGCTTTACAGCCTTGGGTCGGCACAGCCGGTTTATATGGCGACACCAGACCGTTCAATTACATTGGCTCAGGTTCTTTGAACTGGGCAGCTAAATTGACCAGTGCCGGCGATACCGCCGAGATTTCCGCCGCCGATTCTCTGGCACGCTACGGCGTTGCCGCCGAAATCGATACCGGTGGCGGCGCTTGGCAAGATAATTCAGCAACCCCAACCGGCTGGAAACATCAAACCGATATTGGTTTGATAGCATCGGATGTGACTCAGCAAGTCCATATCAATTTGGTAACTCTCGGCAACTTGACGCCAACCACATTCAGCACTTTCGGCGTGACGGTGTTTCAGGGAATGGATACTGCAACCGGTGCTTACAGCCACCATGGCGCGTGGAATTGCCCTGCTTGCGCAACCCCTACACCGTTCACAAAAAACAATCCATTTGCCGGAACGGCCGGTTTAACCAATATCGGCTACAGTAACCACGTCACCGGCACCAACGACTTCACGTTTACCGCACAGGCCGGGCAGATTTACACCATTTACTTGGGCGGTGTCGGCTTCTCGAAGTGGAATACCGGGATCGACAACTACAAGTTGACTTTAACCACGTCACCGGTGCCTGTACCGGGCGCGGTCTGGTTATTCGGCAGCGCGATTGCCGGTGTAGTCGGTCTCCGTCGACGCTCTGCGGCTGCATAATAGCTTGCCAAGCTGTTATGCTACATAAAAACCCGGCGCATCGATCCCCGATGCGCCGGGTTTTTTGTTTTATGGGGAAGCGTCGGTATATTTTCGCGCCAAAAAAATAGCGGTAGTCGTTGCTCATTGATTTAGTCGGATATTTTTTTTCGTATTATATTAATTATTTATATTTTACAATATGGTTTTTTTAAAAAAAATAGTATTAACAGTTTGTGGTTATAATTTTTTGGTATTTTTCAATTAAAAAATACTCTACGGGCGTTGACTGTTTTCTTCCCGGTTCAATTAAACCAGAACAACCAAAATTTCAGCCGTGAGAGGGTAATCCGTTCGATAGGGCGAGCAAACGGATTGACTGCCAAGCCTGATGTAACGGCGAAAAGTTCAGTTTTTAAATGTGGCATAAATTCTGCTGAATAGCTGGCGAGTGAGTAGGTTAGATTCGCTCAATTACTGATACGTTAGGCTTTCTAACGTCAACGTCAATTTGTGTTTGTGAAATGTAGTATAGATAGATTTTATAGGACTATTCATCGCGATACATAGCACTATCAGAGAGGAAAATATGAATATATCGTTTATTGGCGGTCCTTGCGCCGGCAAAAATATACAGGTAAAAGATAGAAATAGCCTTCCGCCTGTTTGCGTCTTTCCAAAAGGCATTATGTATGTGGTTCAGACTATTCCAAGTTTGAAAGCAAAAAATAAAGAAGGCGAGCGTTATATATTGATGGGCGAAAAATATGTCCACTCTAGCATTTCGATGGGCTCTATAAATTAGGCTTGCTATATAAATCCCATTTATAATCTGCTAATACTGCTCTTTTAAAAAGTATTGCTTTAGTCGGGACTTTTAAAATTTCTGCGCTTAAACGGCATTTATTTTTTAAACCAAAGGCGCGACCAATTTTAAGAGCAGTAAATCGCAGGTTTTCAGTTTCTTGTAATTCGACGGGACGATATGGCTGTTGTGTTGCATACAATCACAGTTTTGGCCGCGCCGGGCTTACACATTCAAATGACAAAGTAAAACCGGCGCAATCAAGCCCGTTTTTTGCGCGTTGTGCTTTCCACTATCGGTCAGACTTCACTCCGGTAGTGGTGCAAAAAAACCGGAGCCAAATGGTTAAATTGGGATTTTCCACCTGTTTTGCACAGATTCGTAGACAGGGAGTGCGTCTCAAACAGCACGCAGCTCCTATTCCACATGGCTTGGGCGGCAAACGTCGAAATCTGGCACGTTTATCGCTGAAGAGGATTTGTCCTTCACTTGTTGAGAGAAAAACCATGTCCAATTCCTTCATCTCTACTGCTCCTAAAATCGGTATCCCCGGTTTGATCGAAAACTGGCGTAGTGATTTGCTGTCAGGTTTTCTGGTGTTTTTAATCGCGCTGCCGCTATGCCTGGGTATCGCCATGGCCTCGGGTTTTCCGCCGATGTCCGGCATCATCACCGCCATCATTGGCGGAGTAGTCGTCTCGCGGATTAGCGGCTCTTACGTGACGATCAATGGCCCGGCCGCCGGTTTGATTGTAGTGATCGTCGATGCCGTGCAGTCGTTGGGGCAGGGCGATGCGATGGCAGGGTATCGTTATACCTTGGCCGCCATCGTGTTTGCCAGCGTATTGCAAATTTTGTTGGGTATATTCAAGGCCGGCAAACTCAGCGCTTTCTTCCCTTCCTCGGTGGTGCACGGCATGCTGGCGGCGATCGGCATTATTATTATGGCCAAGCAAATTCATACCCTGCTTGGCGTCAAACCCGAATCCAAAGCCTTATTGGGAGTTATTGCCGAAATACCGCATTCCATCGCGGCCTTGAATCCGGAAGTGTCGTTAATCGGCATTTCGGGTTTGCTGTTGTTGATTGTTTGGTCCCTGATCAAACACCCGACTTTGAAGATGATTCCGGCGCCCTTGTTAGTTGTGTTGGTCGGTTTGGCGCTAGGGCAGTATTTCGATCTGGATCATGTCCACCAATACTTGTTTTTACCGAATGCTGAAATTCTCCCGCATCATGAATTCACCGTCGGTCCGTCATTTTTAGTCGCGGTGCCGGAAAACTTTTCGGCTGGATTCTATCTCCCCGATTTTTCCAAAATCGGAACTGCGGAATTTTGGGTCGCGGTCGTGACTATCTGGTTGGTAGGTAGCCTGGAAAGTTTGTTGAGCGCATCCGCCGTGGATAAATTGGACCCCTACAAACGCAATTCCAATCTGAATCGGGACTTGGCCGCTGTCGGCACCGGTAATTTGATCGCCGGCATGATTGGCGGTTTGCCGATGATCGCGGAAATTGTGCGTAGTTCGGCCAACATCAACAACGGTGCGAAGACCGCCTGGGCCAATTTTTTTCATGGCCTGTTTTTGTTGATTTTTGTGGCGTTGTTTCCGAAATTAATTCACGAGATTCCGTTATCCGCCCTGGCTGCCTTGCTGGTGTTTACCGGTTTTCGGCTGGCATCGCCGAAAGAGTTCGCTAAAACCTTGGCGATCGGAGTCGATAATTTCGCGGTGTTTGTGATCACCATCATCGGCGTGCTGACCACCGATTTATTGGTTGGCGTGGCGATCGGTATTGTGGTCGAGCTGACAATTCACATTAGCCGCGGCTTAAAACTCAGGAATACCTTTTCAATGGCTTATCAGTTGCGGCAAACCGCACCCGGCACTTACCACATTGCCGTGTCCGGCGCAGCGGTGTTCTCCAATATCATTACGCTGAAAAGCTTGTTGGCTGATTTTCCAGAAGGCAAAACGGTGTTTTTTGATCTGAGCGATACGGATTTGATTGACCACACAGTGATGGAATTCATCCACCACTTCACTGAAGACTATAACCATGCCGGCGGGCATTGCGAAATTGTCGGTCTGGATAAACACGAAAGTTACTCCAATCACCAATTGTCCGCCAAACGCCGGATCGCTTTTTAGGCAGGAACAGCATGAAAGGCGGATCGCGTGTAGTCGCTACGAACTTATGGCCTTGACGGTGCTTGCCCTTGGCAAGCACTCTGGTGTTTTGGTTCACCAACCTGGATCAATATGCATTTTTTGCCCTATATTTTCTGGTGAATCAATACAAGGCACTTTTATTTGATCCTTACGCTGGGGATCGCGTTTTACCCGCATGACGTCAGGTGGGCTTATTTATCCGACATCCTTTGGTCGGGTTACCTGGTTTTTCTGGTGGCATTTGCGTTGTATTACGGCTGGTATCGACGTTTCGTCCCCGTCGAACTCGCGGTAGGGCCGATAGCCACTCATTCGTTTAAATAACATTAAGATACTGTTTTATCGGAGAGCTCCATGTTTGTAAAAGTAACCAAAAAATCCCTCTATCTCTGTTCGGTTTTAGCGCTGTCGGGTGCTGCCACTGCCGTACCTGCCGCTGAACTGGCCGAAGATACCGGGGCATGGCTGCAAGCCGTGGCGGAAGGCAGTATGGAGTTTATCGATCCGTCCTTGAAGAAAGGGCGGGTATGGTTGGAAGGGCAATCGCGTTTCGATGGCAACTGGAATCATTGGTACCAAGGCATGGTTCGTACTGCGGTGGGCTATTCGCTAAGTGATCGCGCTACCATTTGGGCGGGTTATACTTGGTTGCCAACCCAGAATATTGGCAAACCTTATTATTCGCAACAGGACGTTTGGCCTGCATTCCGCTATGTGCTGCCCACCGACGTGGGTACTTTTACCTTCCGCACCATGTGGGAGACCAACTTCGTGGTCGGTAATCAAGTTCGCGAAAGGCCTCGGCAAATGATCAAATTTATGCACCCTATGGAATTTGAACCTAGGCTGAGCCTGATTGCCTGGGACGAAGCGTTTTACCGGGTCAACACGACCACCTGGGGCGGAAAATCCGGTTTTGATCAAAACCGGGCGTTTGCTGGGATTGGTTGGACGTTTAATAAAAATGTCAGAACCGAGCTGGGTTATATGAATCAGTATTTGGATTCGGTCAGTGCCACCACCGGCAAAACCAGTCTGACCATGCATCACCTGGGTATGGCATCGGTTTTTATCAATTTTTGATTGGCAATTTGTTTTGTTTGGTGCGGTTTAAAGATCGGGCCGTATTTTTATCGCTCTGAACAAAGCACAATTGAAATCTCCATGTTTTATCGGCCTGGATAATTATTGCCGAGTTTATTTTTGATCTTTGACCGACATGAGCAATGCTAATCCATAATCCGGATGGCTTGGAAATTAATTATTGCATCTGTTTTTATTGGCCGATTTATCGATTGCCCTAACTACCTCTGACGATAACTTCTCTTGTTCGGTATTTGCCTTTCTGATGTATGCATATATTATATTTTTCGCGTCGCGTATTAAAAATAGATTCATCGTTTTTGCCCTGGAAAGGCTTAGGAAAAACGGTAAATAAATTTGAATTTTTTGTTAAAAAAATAGTCAGGATGAGTTGATTGCTGATTAACTGTAAATTAATAAATTGAGTTAATTTTCATAAATATTAACAAAGGTAATCTCGTGAAAAGTCTTGGCTATACGGTTTTTCTATCACTGATAATCTCCGGGTGTGTCGTTCAGTCTGCACCGGTAGGTCCGGTAGCGCCACCGCCGGGCGTGACATACATATCGCCCAGCTACGCTAGTCCGGGTTATGGTTACGTATGGCAATACCATCCGCAATTCGGTTGGGGTTGGCATCATCCAAAATCCGGCTGGCACCGCGGTTGGCATTAGATTTGTTTACGCTTACTGCCACAAAAATTGACGGTTAAATTATTAAGATAGTATTGGGGCGGATTCAAAGCCGAAGTGTAACGCCACGATATTCATCTATGGCTAGACTGAAAAAGTTTTGGAGTTAGCTTTGATGTGGTTTTTTGGTTAGAAAGCAAAATAGATATTTTATCCTAACTGATTAAATAATGATTTTTTCAAAGCCAAAATGCAGTATCCGCTTTGGCGGTATTTTGTTAATTTAATCGCTGTTTTTTCGGGATAAGATTTTCTGGTTTATTTAAATAATATTGAAGGTTTGAAATGAAAATATATTTGGTGACGGTCCGAGCTTTAATATTCGGTTACTTGACCTTTTCGCTGATATTTGGCAGTGCTTTGGCGGCCGAATTGAGCGAGCCGCAAAAAATAATTGAAGATGCCTCCACTCGCATCCAGGGGCGTATGCAGGATCAGGTTTTTTCGCAAAACTTTCCAAAAGTCACCGAATTTGTCGATTCGGTGATCAATCCGTATACCGATTTCGACTTGATTTCGTCGTTAGTCCTAGGAAAATTCTGGAAAGACGCCACGCCAGCCGAGCAGGAGAGTTTTAAAAAAGAGTTTAAAGCTTTATTGATTAGAAGTTACTCGCGAGCCTTTGTTGAGTTTAAAAATTGGACGGTCAATTTTTTACCCCTTAACAGCGAACAGGACGACCGGAAAGTATTGGTGAAAACTCAGGTGATACAGCCGGGTATTCAACCGGTATCGGTGGATTACCGCATGTTCTTTATCAAGGGAGAATGGAAGGTTTACGATATTTTGATTGACGGCATCAGTTTGGTGACCACATACCGGGCAAGTTTTAAGAACGATATAGAGCGTACCGGCTCATTACAGGTGGTTATCGATCACTTGATTGAGCGCAATGCCGAATCGGTTTCCGCCCAAAACCGCCAATGATTTTATTTTCCGCGACTTAAAAAACCGAGGGATAAAATGATGAATATAACGGACTTACGCAACGGCAAACGCCGCTTGAAACCGAATCGGCGTGTTGCTGATAGGCGTGTTGCGGATTTTCCATTCGGTTCCACCGAATGGGAAGAAAATATTAAAACTCATTATTTAGTTTGGCCCAAACACGAACGCCGGCAAGCCGACAGGCGTGGTTGCGACAGGCGAGAAACGGATCGGCGTCAGCAGCAGCTGTCCGAGCAACATCGTTCTAATCAAAAATATTCTCATATTCTGTTAACCCAAGAAGAGAGGAAGTTGATAGAAGATTTATATTTCTACGATTTTGAGTGATAAATATTTATTGCCGTTTCTGCATGCTGCGTTTTTTTAAACGGCCGATGGGTTTAGAGGCAGGTTAGCGATTTGAGGGTAAAGAATTGGCTTATCCATTGCTCAATAATTCCCTTGCTCGGCTATCGGCGCCGGAGGGAAGTTTGTTCGGTCCGGTTTTTATCCAGGTTTCGATATCCTTCCAGGCGGTCGGCGCCTGCAGATCGCGCAGCAGCATGTGGTAGCCGTTCCGATAAATGGCGACGGTTTTTTCCGTGGAATCCGTAGTCAGCATTTGCTGCAGGAATGCGTAGGTCGGTTCCTTGGGGATGACTTCGTCTTTCTCGCCGTACAGCATCAATGTATTCGCCCGCAACGAGCCGGCGCTGTCGAACGCAGCGTCCATCAAGTCCGTCAAGCCGTATACCGTTTCCACACGGGTGGCCTTAATCACCATCGGGTCGCGGCCCATCGCCCTCAGCATATCGATATTATCCGAGGGCATAATCTCCAGCCCGCTGCCGGTCAAGGTCAACCAGGGCATGCTGTGCGCCAGCGTCCATAGCAAACTGGTTTGATACCAGGGCATGGTCGATCTGGCCCATAGCGCCGGAGCGGCGAGGATGATACCGGCGACGTCCGGCATATTTTCCTGCTGCATGGCGTTGATCACAATTGCACCGCCCATGCTTTCACCCAACAGGTAAATCGGTTTGTTCGGGTAGCGCTGTTTCAGCAATCGGGTTAATTGTTTTAAATCCTGCGCGTAAGCCTCGCTGCCGGCCCACAAACCGCGTTGCGGTGCCGCGCCGAAACCGCGTTGGTCGTAAGCAAAACAGGCGATGCCCAATTTGCTGAAATAGTCTCCCGGCGAATCGAAAAAACGGCTGTAATCGTTAAAGCCGTGCAGCGCGATTATCACTGCATTGGGTTCGGCATCCGGTAGCCAGCGGCGTAGTGGCAAACTGGCACCGTCTTCCGTCAGAAATGCATTTTCTCCCAGTTGCGCGGTGTTAGTTTTGGCGCCGGGCGGATAGCTCATCGGCATACAGCCGCTCAGCGAGAGCAGCACTAATACGCCGGCCAACACCGGTATGCGTTTCCGATATGGTCTGCGAGCGTTCACTATTTTCAAAACAAGATTGTTCATCGCTAACACATTGTTTCAGTATTGAATTTCCCAAAATATCCCCGCATAGGATGCGCAAAGCGGAGGATTGTTCCAGTCAAACTTATCTTAGCTGATGCGGGCTGACGGTTTTATGACAAATCCGGAATGGCTAATTTCCCGTTATCGAACTATTCATCGTCCCATAAGATAGGGAAGGCTTTGCGTACCCGTTCGATGGCCTCCTGATTGACGTTTTTACCGCGCAAGGTCAGCACCAAAGCATAAATATCCTGGGTACTGACTTTAAAGGTGCGTTTGGGATCGGTTTTAACGGAGCTGGATAGGCGCTTGATCGTGGTGTGGAAGGGCAGGGGTTTGGCGACTGCTTGCGCGGGACGCGAAAGTTCGCTTTCGATAATCTCCTTTTCGTTGCCGGGCGGTGCGTTTAAGGCTTTGCGCAAGATGTCGCGCGCCCTGGCCCAGGACAGTTCGCCGCCCGCCAGTTTTTCGCGCATCGCTTCTGTGGTCAGCGGCGCGTAGCGAATGATGTCGTCTATCCAGCTGACGCTTTTGTCGAAGAACTCGGCGATACGTTCTCTGGACCAGTTGGCATTGTTCAAGTAAATCACGGTCTGGAAATAATCGGTGATGCGGGTATCGACGCGGTCGGAATTCAGCTTCAGATTCAAGGCCTTGATTTCGTCCGGATCGCCGGTGACGATTCTGACGTCCACTCTATCGAAATAGCCGGGATTGGCGCGGCGGATGCCTTGAATGGCCTCCATGCGATGAAAGCCGCCAACCAGATAGTATTCGCGGTTGTTGCGCTCCCAAACCACTAACGGTTCGAACAAGCCGTTGACCACGATGTCTTTTTCCAGATGCGCGACCTTGGCCCGATCCAGTTCTCTATGGTTGGTGAGCGTGTGATGAAATTCGATTTGATCGACGGGTAGATATTCATAGCGTTTGGTAGCGAGCATACTGTGTTCTCTCGGTGGCAGGAAACGGTAAGACGGGAAAACCGGCGCTATGGCCGATCAGGGAAAAATAGTAACGCCGGCTAGACCATCATTTCAATGCATTTCTAACCATTGGGCTTGCTGCATCAAGCCTACAACTCATTTTCGCAACAACCAAGGATTGCCGCCAATGGCGGTCAAATTGGTGGTCAGGGTTTGTTCATGGGCAAAGCGTTGCAAGTAATTGGGACCCCCTGCTTTCGGGCCGGTACCGGATAAACCCATGCCGCCGAAGGGCTGCACGCCGACCACCGCGCCTATCATATTGCGGTTGATGTAGATATTGCCGACGCGTGCGTGTTGCTGGATGTAGCGCATGTTGGCATTGATGCGACTGTGGATGCCCAGCGTCAGGCCGTAGCCGGTGGCGTTGATGGCTTCGACCACGTTTGCCAACTCATTGGCTGGGTAGCGGACAATATGCAGGATGGGGCCGAACACTTCGTGCTCCAGCGACGATAGGGCGGGGATTTCCGCTAAAGTCGGTGGAAAAAACCAGCCGTTTACCAGGTCGGCAGGCAAAGGTAATTGATATAACAGTTTGGCTTCCCTTTTGAGTTTTTCGATATGGCTATCCAGCGCCGTTAGTGCGCGTTGGTCTATGACCGGACCGATATCGGTGGCAATATCCAGCGGCGAACCAAGCCGCAACAAGCGCATCGCGCCGATCAACCGCGCAATGACGCTGTCGGCGATAGCCTCCGGCAGAAACAACACCCGCAATGCCGAGCAACGTTGGCCGGCGCTATTAAACGCCGATTGCAAGACGTCCGCCACCAGCTGTTCCTGATGCGCGGAACTATCGGCGATCATCACGTTTTGCCCGCCGGTTTCGGCGATTAGGGTGGCGATGGCACCGTCACGCTTAGCCAGTTGCCGGTTGATTAGCCTGGCGGTGACGTTGGAGCCGGTAAACGCTACACCGGCGACGCGATCGTCACTCAATAAGTGCCGGCCAATCTCGGCGCCGTCGCCGGGTAAAAACTGCAAGACCTGTTCCGGTATTCCGGCTTCGAGTAGCAGGCGGATGCAAGCCATGCCTGTTAACGAAGTCTGCAATGCCGGTTTGGCGATCACGGTATTGCTGGCCACCAATGCCGCGGCGATTTGGCCGATGAAAATCGCGATCGGGAAATTCCACGGGCTAATACAGACGAACACGCCGCGCCCGATCTGAAACAACTGATTATCTTCGCCAGTGGGTCCGGGCAGTTGTTGGGGCTGAGCGAATTGCTCGACCGCGCAGGCCGCGTAGTAACGGCATAGATCGATCGCTTCCCGCACTTCCTCCAACGCGTCGCGCATCGTTCGGCCGCCTTCACGGATGCACAGTGCCGCCATTTCTAGGCGCTGCTGTTCCAATAAATCCGCTGCTTTACGCAGATACCCTGCGCGGGTTGCGGCCGGGCATAAGCGCCAGTCATTGAACGCGCTGGTGGCTTGTTGCAAGGCTTGTTCTATATCACTTTGAGAACTGAATACCACCTCGCCAACCAAGCTGTGTTGATCGTAGGGACTGTAAATCGGATGCCGTTCGCCCCAAACGTGCCGTCCAGCGACCAATGGTTCGGCTTGCCAATTGTGGTCGGACATTGCGGCCAAGTCGCGTTGCAACTGCTCCAATACATCAGGATTACTTAAATTCAGCCCCTGCGAATTTCGGCGTTGCGCGCCAAATAACTCGCTGGGTACAGCCAACGGTTCAGAGTCGACTTGATTTAACTGGACCAATGGGTGGCCGGACAGCTTAGCGGCGCTGATCTGCGGATTTTCGATTTGGTTGATGAACGAGGTATTCGCGCCGTTTTCCAATAAGCGTCTGACAAGATAAGGCAACAATTCCCGGTAGCCGCCGACCGGGGCATACACTCGGCAGTTGATCGGCTGTTGATGGATCAACTCATCGTACAACGCACTGCCCATCCCATGCAGACACTGGAACTCAAACCCCGGATGACCTTTGCCAAATTCGCAAATCGCCGCCACGCTGTGGGCGTTATGCGTGGCAAATTGCGGGTAAAAGGCCTGCGGGCGAGACAGGATCAGCCGGGCGCAAGCCAGATAAGACAAGTCCGTGGCTGCTTTGCGGGTAAACACCGGATAATCGTCCCAGCCGTTTTCCTGAGCGCGCTTGATCTCGCTATCCCAATAAGCACCTTTTACCAAGCGGACAGGAATGATGCGTTGCTGCGATTCGGCCAGAGCCGCCAGCCATTCGATCACTGCCTCCGCGCGTTTTTGGTAAGCCTGCACCGCCATGCCGAAACCCGGCCAACCGGCCAATGCCGGATCGTTAAATACCGCCGCGAAAATATCCAAAGACATGTCCAGTCGCTCGGCTTCTTCCGCATCCACGGTCACGGAAATATTCGCCGCGCGGGCCAGTTTTGTTAAGGCCAACAACTTGCTGCTGATTGCAGGCACTGCATAGCGATACTGTAAGGGTTCGTAACGCGGATAAAGCGCAGAGAGTTTGATGGAAATGCCGGGGCTGGCAAATAAATCCGCCTCAGCAGATTCGGCCAGCGTTACGATGGCATGGCGATAGGCCGCGAAATAGCGCTCCGCATCCTCTTCGGTCAAGGCGGCTTCGCCGAGCATATCGAAAGAATAACGGTAGGCCGAGTTGTGGCCGGCTTGTTCGATAGCCGCCGTTATATCTTCGGCGATAACAAAATGTTCGGCCATTTGCCGCATGGCTTGCTTGATTGCCGTGCGGATCAGCGGCTCGCCCAGCCGTCTTAACAAACCTTCGAAAACCCGCGGCCGAATCAGGCCTTCCATTTTGCCGCCCATCCATAATGCGCCGCTGGCCAGATTGACCGCTACGGAATCGCTGTGCAACCAGTGGCTATACCAGTCGGCATCGGCCAATTTGTCGCGCAAGAACAGGTTTTGCGTGTCGCTGTCCGGTATCCGCAGCAGGGCTTCGGCGATGCTCATCAACACGATGCCTTCATCGCTATTCAGGCTGTATTCGTGCAAGAAGGCTTCGAAGATGCCCGGCTGTTTATGCTTGGCGCGTACTGCTTCTATCAGGGCTTGCGAAAATGCGCCGATGGCCTGGCTATCGTATTCGCCCAACGTGGCTATCAGGCCGGAGACCGCTTGCGGCTCTGCTTGGGTAAATACTTGATTGATGCGCCGGCGCAGTTCGGCTAAACGGTTTGCGTTGCTCATGGCTATCACCTGTTGGACGGACGTTGATAAGCATACCGCTATCCGGAAAAACCGGCTGGCTTGTTGGACTGGGCTTGCTCTGCTACTGTTGATGGGAAAGTGTTTAAGGCGCGAGGAGAAAACATGTCAGGCAGAATTGATTTTACGATGGGTTTTAACACGGGAAAAGCGGCCAAAGCCGGCAATGGTGACAGTAGCTACCGGGTTTATATTTTCGGAAATTTTTCCGGTGCCGCCGCGCCCTGGGAGCAAAGCAAAATCTGGAGAATCGATGTCGATAACTTCGAGCAAGTGATGGCGCAAATCCTGCCGACGCTGGAAGTCAACCCTGGGATCACGCTGCAATTTGCGTCGCTGGACGATTTTCATCCCGACGCCTGGCTGGAAAAAATCAAGCTGCTGGCCGATTTGCGGGCCTTAAAATCCGAACTTGGCAATCCCGCTACCGCCGCGCAAGCAGCTGCAAAAATTCAGGCATTTTTTCCGGCGGTAACCGCCAGCGAACCAGCCGCGCCAGCACAGAAAACGGAAAGCCAGGACGATATGCTGGAGCGTTTGTTAGGCAAAAAGCCGGAAGGTGCGGTCGCGGCTTCCGATTCCTTGGATAGTCTGTTGAAACGAATTGTGGAACCGCATGTCTCCAAGGACGCCAACCCGCAGCATCGGGCTTTAATCGATTTGATCGACGCCGCGACCGCGCAACTTGTGAAAGCATTATTGCACCGCCGGGATTTTCAAGCGCTGGAGGCCTTGTGGCGGGCGACGGATGGCTTGGTGCATGAAGAAGCCGCCGACGCGCAACAGCTCTATTTGCTGGATATTAGCCAAGCCCAGTTGCTGGCGGAGCTGAAAAAAGGCGGCGAGAGCGTGGTCCAGCGTTTGCAGCAGCATATTCAAACCGGCGACGGCGAGCAGGACGCCTTGTTCGTGGCTGATTATCTGTTTTCCGATAATGCGGAGGACAAGGCCTTGCTAAGTTTTTGCGCTGATTTAGCCACCAAATGCGGCGCGGGTTTTCTGGCCGGCGCTGGGAATGGTTTGGTGGTCGGAGCTTTGCAGAATGCGCCGGATTGGCTGGCATATCGCCGGGAAATCCAGGCGGACAGCGTAATCCTGACTTATCCGCGGGTGCTGATGCGTTTGCCCTACGGTAGTAAACGCGATCCGCTGCAAACCTTTGCGTTTGAAGAATGCGACACTGTTCCGCAGACCAATGAATTGCTATGGGGGAATCCGGCCTTTTTGGCGGCACGCGTATTGCTTAGGGCTGCACAGGACCAAACAACAGCGGAGCAATTCTTTTTTGCCGATGTGCCGGCGTTTAGCTACGAACTGGACGGCGAACAGGTATTACAACCGGCTACGGAAATGGTGTTGAACGAAGCGCAGGCGAATAATCTATTGGCGCAAAACATCATGCCGGTCATCGGCTATCGGCAGCGCCAAGGGCTGCGTTTACTGGGTTTAGAAACGCTGATCTGACCGCTCCAGCCGCAACTGTGCGTACATCTTTTCCCTATCCAGCTCGCCTTCGGAATGCGACACCACTATCGTCGCTACCGCATTGCCGACGATATTGGTCAAGGCCCGCGCTTCGGACATGAAACGGTCTATCCCCAGGATTAACGAAAGTGCCGCCACTGGTACAGCCGGCACTACCGCCAGCGTAGCCGCCAAAGTGATAAAGCCCGCTCCGGTGACGCCTGACGCACCCTTGCTGGTCAGCATCGCTACCAACAACAGCGTCAATTGTTGGGTCAAACTCAAATCGACATTCAAGGCCTGAGCGACGAACAGCGCGGCCATGGTTAGATAGATATTGGTGCCGTCCAGATTGAACGAGTAGCCCGACGGTATCACCAAGCCCACCACCGACCGCGAGCAGCCCAGTTTTTCCAGCTTATTCATCAGCGGCACCAGCGCCGATTCCGACGACGAAGTGCCCAGCACGAGCAGCATTTCTTCCTTGATATAACGCAGCAAGCGAAAAATATTGAAGCCGGTCAGCGCGGCGATGCTGCCCAGTATCAACACAATGAACAAAGCGCAGGTCACATAAAAACTGCCCATCAGCGCGGCCAGTGGTTTCAAGGCAGCGACGCCGTATTTGCCGATGGTAAACGCCATCGCCGCGCCGGCACCTAAAGGGGCTAGTCTCATGATGACGTTCATCATCGCAAAAAAGATGTGCGAGCATTCCTCTATAAACACATACACCGATTTTCCTGCGCTGCCCATTTGTTGCAGCGCAAAACCGAACAATACTGCCACCAGCAACACTTGCAGCAAATCGCCGGAACCGGTGAAGGCGTCGGTAAAGGTTTTGGGGATTATATGTAACAGAAAATCGGCGGTGCTTTGCTGGCTGGCTTGTTTGACGAAGCCGGAAACGGCTTGCGCATCTAGGGTGGCCGGATCGACGTTAAAGCCTTGGCCGGGCTTGAGTAGATTGGCGATCAGCACGCCCAGTGCCAGTGCGAAAGTCGAGACGATTTCGAAATACAGCAAGGCTTTGACGCCGACGCGTCCGGCTTTTTTCATGTCGTCGGCGCCGGCGATGCCCAGCACGATGGTACAAAACACTACCGGGCCGATCAGCATCTTGATCAGGCTGATAAAGCCGTCGCCTATGGGTTTTAGCGAGACAGCGTGTGCGCCGTCCAGATATCCGAACATACCGCCGGCAAAGATAGCCAATAGTACCCAGAAGTAGAGCCGGGCGGAGGGGCTGCTAATTTTGACTGATAGCGTGCTAGGGTTTTGCGGATTCATGGTTTAAATTGAGACATCGGATAATCCGGCGTTATTGGGTTTGTAAGAACTATCGTTTAAAACCCGTTTAAAAAGCAAGGTTAAAAACCGGTTCAATGCAGTATTGGTCATTATCCGGTTTTCGGCTAGGCTCTATGCACGTGGTTATTGACCAATACTGGAGTTTCGATCATGCGCGTCTTATGCAAAACAAGTTGTGTCTGCCTGTTGCTGGTGTTGGTAGGGGCTTGCGCCAATCTCAATCCCGATTTAGCCGGTAGCGCTGCCAATTCGGCTTGTGCCGGCGATGTAATACAGCCCCCCGCCGGATTGGTCGAAGTGATCGATACCGAATTGCGACACGCTGCGGAAGGCCAGCCCGGTAAAGGCAAGTTGTGTAAGGCCAAAGTGTTCATGGCGCAGATGCCAGTTGCGGTTTACCGGGTGTGGGACAGTAGCCGCGCTTATAGCGTTTACGGTAGCTGGTGGTCGCTGGCGTATCCGGCCGGGTCGCGGGAAAGTTATCAAAAAGCCGAAGCGATTTGTCCGGAATGGAGCGCTTTGGATCGGGTAACCGTCTGCAATATCAAAGTCGGGGCGCGGGTGGTGATCGGTCCGGGACAAAGCATGGATTGCGCCAATGATCTGAGCTATAAGCCATCCCCGGAGAATCAGGTTTATATCCCGAACGATAGCCGTAACAATCAGGTGTTTGTCGAAAATTGCAGCGCCGGCGCGCCCTGGCCCAATCCTGCTCCGTGAGGCTCAATCCGAGCCGACCGCCTTTTTCAGCAGCGGTTTAAACGCAAATATCGCCAAGCCGGTAGCAACGCCTAAGGCCGCCAGCAGCATAAAGAATTGCTGTTTCGGTACTTGCTCGTAAAAACTGCCGATATAACCCGACAAATAATTACCGAAAAATGTCGAAAGTAACCACATGCCCATCAGCATCCCGACCAAACGCGGCGGCGAGACTTTGCTGACCAGGGACAAACCGATTGGGGAAAGATAAAGTTCGCCCAGAGTGTAGATCAAGGTACACAAAGCCAACCACAGAAAACTGATTTTCTCGGCGGCTTCGATGCCGTCAATCGCGAAGATCAAAATCAAAAACGACGCGCCCAATAATCCAGATCCGAAGGCCATCTTGCCGACGCTGGAACTTTGCCGGCCTTGACCGGCGCGGTGCCGGGAAACGCGGTCGATTACCGGCGCCAATATAAAAATAAAGGCCGGATTCAGCGATTGAAACCAAGTCGAGGGTAGTTCCCAACCCAGCAGACGCCAATCGGTATTGTGCTCTGCAAACAGTTGCAGGGTGTTGCCTTGCTGTTCGTATACCGCCCAGAACAGGATATTCAAAACGGCTAATGCGATCAGTCCGCCTATGGCTTGCCATTCCTTTGCAATCAGCGGCGACGCCTCAACCGCGTTTGCAGTATTGGGTAACATTTGGTCGGCGGCCAGATACTTCCGGCCGCACAAATACACCAATAAACCCACCAACATGCCGATGCCGGCCGCGCTAAAACCGTAATGCCAACCGTAACGCTGGCCCAGCGTACCGCAGATCAACGGCGAGAAGAAAGCGCCTAGATTGATGCCCATGTAGAAAATGGTAAAAGCGCCGTCGCGGCGCGGGTCCCCTGGCGGATATAAGCTGCCGACTTGGGTTGAAATATTTGGTTTGAAACAGCCGTTACCCAGTATCAAAAATAACAAGGCCCAGAGGAAAAATGCTTCCGAGGCCATCAGAAAATGGCCTATGGCCATCAATACGCTGCCTAAAATCACGCTTCTGCGTTGCCCTAACACCCGGTCGGCCAAAATGCCGCCGAATAAGGGTGTGAAATACACCAGGCCGGTGTACAGCCCGTAAATGTGCGAAGCCAATGCTTGCATGGACAATGGTCCGAATAATGCTTGTAACCCGGCCTGCAGCGCGGTAAAGCCGAATACGTGGGTATCGGTTTGCGCTGCTTGCAGCAGATGTTGGGTCATATACAACACCAGCAGGGCGCGCATGCCGTAATAGGAAAAACGCTCCCACATTTCGGTGAAAAACAACACGAACAAGCCGATGGGGTGACCAAACAGGTTTTTTTGTTTCATGTCGAAAAAGGCGTAATTCAGTTTGTGGGAATGGGGTTACGACATGATCTCATAAGCGCCAATCTGGGGCATTTTGATTGTAAACCCTGGATAAACGCACCGCCTTGAAACACGGCGGGCATGCGGATAAAAAAAATACCTTTTCAGGGCTATTTCGGCTACCGCATCGCCGGAATGGCTGTTATAAAGTGAACAAGCGCCATAGTTTGCGCCATTCGAACTCGTTGGTGAATGCGGCGAGTTCGATTCAATATACTCAAGGAACCTTAATGATGACGCTAAGCGATTATTTCGACTACCGGCTAGATGCCGACGGTAATAAATATGTGGAGGTTTCGATTCGAGGCGTGAGCTTGCTGCGGCTGCCGGCTACAAATAAAGGTACCGCGTTCAGTGTGCAGGAACGTATCGAACTGGGATTGGACGGCTTATTGCCGCCGCAAGTCACCGATCTGGAACAGCAACTCGATCGCTTGTATACCAATTATCAACGACAGGCGAACGATATTTCCAAGTATCAGTTTCTAAGGGCTCTGCAGGAGCGCAACGAGGTGCTGTTTTACGCGCTGCTGGAGCGGTATTTGGAAGAAATGGTGCCGATAGTCTATACCCCGACCATAGGCTTGGCGGTACAGCAATTTAGTTTGAATTTTACCAGCACCCGCGGCTTGACCTTTTCGACGGCCAATATCGACCGCGCCGAAACGATTTTGAAAAATTACGTCCTGCGCGACATCCGCATGATTGTGGTGACCGATTCTTCGTCGATTTTGGGTATCGGCGATCAAGGCATGGGCGGGCTGGCGATTTGCATAGGCAAGCTCGGACTCTATACCGTCGGCGGCGGCTTGTGTCCTTTTCAGACTTTGCCGGTCAATCTGGATGTGGGCACCAACCGCACCGAGCTACTGGACGACCCGTTCTATTTGGGCGCGCACGAAAAACGCCTGCACGATCAGCCGTATTTCGAATTGGTCGATAAATTTGTCACGGCCGTGCAGAAAGTCTGGCCGAAAGCGATTATTCAATGGGAAGACTTTGCGAAAAACGTCGCGTTCGACCTGTTGGCAAAATATAAAGACAGGGTGTCTTGCTTCAACGACGATATACAGGGTACCGGCGCGATGGCCTTGGCCGGCCTGCTGTCGGCTTGCCGTATAAAAGGCGAAACCCTCGCACAGCAAACCGTGGTGGTGGTGGGTGCTGGCGCCGGCGGCTTTGGCGTGGCCTGCGCCATTAAGAAAGGCATGCTGCGCGAAGGTTTGAACATGGAGCAAATCCTGCAACGGATTTTCGTCGTCGATGCTCACGGTTTGGTGGTGAAGGAAGCCACCACCGAGACCTACAAATTACCGCTGTCGCATACCCAGGCAAGTTATCACGACTGGGACATTCCGGACGATAGAGTTCCGGACCTACTGGAGGTAGTTACCCACGCCAAACCGACGGTATTGTTGGGGTTGACCGGCGTGCCGGGATTGTTCACCGAGACCGTGGTTAAAACCATGGCGGCAAACCACGCTAACCCCGTTATTTTTCCCTTATCCAATCCCACGGCCAATTGCGAGGCGACGCCGGAAGATATATTTCAGTGGACCCAGGGCACAGCGATGGTGGCAACCGGCAGCCCCTCGGCGGATGTCGAATATCAGGGCCGTCGCTATCCGATAGGGCAGGGCAATAATGCTTTTATTTTTCCGGGCTTGGGCGTAGCCGCCGTTTTGGGCGAATGCAGCCGTATCAGCGATGCGATGGTTTTGGAGTCGGCGTATGCCTTGGCGGATTACATGGCGCAACACAGCATGGCGGCCAGCCTGATATTTCCGCCGGTCGGCGATCTGAAAAAAGTCAGTCTGCATGTCGCCGCCAAAGTTCTGGCTGTGGCGCTGGAAGACGGTTCCGCGACTCGACAGGACTTAAAAGGTATCGATTTGCCGGCCTACGTCGAAGCCAATCTCTGGAAAGCGGAGTATGCGCCTTTCAAATATTCCGGCGCATCGGCGGAAGCCACTGTTTGAGCCGTTTGATGCGGGCTGAATCCGCTTGCCAGTCCTTATGGTAAGGTCTCACAAGGCTTAGCATTTGCAACTGGATGCGGTTTACCTGAATCTCGCCTATCTGATCGGCGGGGTTGGCATTATGGTGGAATGGCGGGCTTATTGGTTGTCCGGCGGATTGGCTTTTCGGCGCTGGTCCGCTGCCGGCGCCTTGCTCTGGGCGGTTCAGTATCTGTTATTGGGCGCCTGGACCGCCGGCTTGACCATGGCCAGCACCGCGCTACGTACCGTAATGTCCGGCCGTTTGGAGAAAGGCATGTATAAGCGGTGGGTTGCGGCAGGTTTTGTGGCCTTGTTTACCGGGTTGACGGCGTTTTCCTGGCAAGGACCAGTCTCGTTGCTGCCTGCCTTTGCCGTAATCAACACCACGTTGGCTTTGTTTTACCTGAATAATCGCAATATGCGTATCGCGCTGTTGGCGTCCAGCGTGGCGTGGATTGGCAACGATTATATTTGGCAGGCTTGGCCGGCCTTGTTGGCCGAGAGCGTGGCGATGGGCATCAATCTGCGGACTATTCGCAAGCTTTATGCCGGCCAGTTTTAAAGAGCGGACACTAGTACGTGGATAATTTTTGGGTATTCGATGTGATAAACGGCCACTTTGCGACATTCAGGATTTTTTAGTATCTGGCAGCAATAAGGCAGTCAGCTGTCGTTTAACGAATAGGATAACATGACCGGCTGCTGGTTAGGCGGCAACCGTCGCACGAAGGGGATAGCCATATGCTTGCTGATAAATGCGGCGCAGCAGATTGGATACCTTTATTGTCTCCTCAGATAGAAGAATGTCTAAATCCTGCCGCCGGCCTTCATGGAGCATCTCACTTCTCAATGCGTAAGCCTTGTCGAGTTGAACCCATGCGGCTTCTTCTCCAGGTAGCCACTGGGCACATAAGCGCTTCAAGGCCTGACGCACCGATTCTCGTTTAAGTTGACGCAGCCGTCCTTCGAGTGAGTGCATTAGGTTAGATGGGATAGTTGATGCCGCCGCAAGTCTTGTTACGAGATCATCGACCACTGCTGCAACCTCTGGACCGAGATGCTCCTGCACGGCCAACGGTTCAAGCGCCGACACAGCCATGACAAACCTCGCTCTGTCATTGGATTCCAGTGCCGCTGCCACGAAGAGCTCCATGGAAAGTAGCAGTCTGCGATCATGGAGTGGAACAGCGAGAGCCTTGGTGAGTTCATTCAAAACTACGTCTTGTGGCCATGATGCAAAGCCTTCACCCCCAAAAACCAAACCCGGCAGAGACAGTTCGATCGAAGACCGTAGGCGGTTCGTGAGAGTGATAGTTCAAGCGCAAGCCAAAATTCAGGCTAACTGTCGTCAGAAGTAATGCCTGAGCGGTACGCATGCCTGCGTCTTCAGCCTCACTCGCAGTGGGAAATGCGTTGACTTCAATCTGATATCGCTTCCCTCCCTCCCACTCAAGCGTGCGGCCGGACTCAATAGTTGCCAGCGTACCGTCGTCGAAGAGAAGAGTGACATTTTCTAGACCACCGATGTGCTCCGCTCGCTGAACCTGAAACACCAGGCGGGCTCCGTATTTTCGCCTTTGGTCTCGGGCGAGAATGAGCTTGCGTTCTTCTGGAGGTGGTTTGCGTGGCATGAATAGCGACCTAGAGTAGAAATAAGCGGCTTGCGCGGCTCTTCGCGCAGGTCCGCACGACTGCCGGGTTAAGCATCGGCGTCACAGTGCCTTGAAGATTACCATGACAGAAGAAAGCGGCGTGGTGTTTGTGAACGTATGAAGCGTTGGGCCGTGGGTATTTTCTTCGCGCATTTCGATCTCGCCGGTATCGTGGTTGTACGAGAAGGCATAGCGTTTGCCGCTGATATATACCCACAGAACGTTCTTAGTATCGCCGCCGTGCGCCATGACTTTGATTGCTTTGTCATCGTCCTTGCGCCACAGAATGGCACCTGCGAGAGCCAGCGCGATTTCCTTCACATTCCCTGCATGGTGGTCAGCGCGCGCCATGACACCACAGAGGTACTGCCTAAGTTCTTCAACTTCAGTGACCGTCAATGCCATTGCTTATTTCCTCCGTGATGAGATGCCCAACTAGTGATTAGAAAGTTCTGTATATCCACCGCAGCCAGTAGATCTGGCCGATAAACAGCAACTAGCAGTCATTGAATCAGATTTGACGATAGACAGCAATGGGTCGCATTTTGCCGATCCAAACCATAATTTACTAATTGTCTATGACTGCTTTTGGTGATTTCTATTACGTGCATGCCGGTGACTTTGTTGTGCAATTAGATCTTAGGCGTTTGAGCGGTAGGCAATTTTCAGGCCGTAACAAAATTTTTCTGACCCCGGCTCGCCCGGCGTGCTCGAAAGCCGCAAGTCCGTCTTTTAGCGGGTAATGGCCGTCTATCATGGTTTCCACCGGTAGCTTGTTCTCCGCCAATAGCGTTAAAGCCTCGGCAAACGGGCCGCAACGTGAGCCGATGACGTTGATTTCGTTAACCACCACTTTGCTTAAATCCAGCGCCGCGTCAGCGGCAAAAGTGCTTTTTAAAACCAATGTGCCGCGCGGTTTGACGATACTTAGCGCTTGGCTGAATCCGTCGGCGTTTCCAGTGGCATCAACGACGCAGTGGAAGCTATTGTCGGCGATCTCGCTAGTTAAACCTGTAGCGAGCGCCCATTGTTCGGGTAAGGCCAAAGAAGTTGCCGACCGACCCAACAGCGTGACCTGGTATCCAGCCAGATTCAACACTTTGGCAATCAATAAACCCAAACGGCCAGGGCCCAAGACCGCAATCTCGGTGGCCTTTAGTCCGGCTATTTGTTGGACGACGCGGAGAGCGGCGGCCAAGGGTTCGGTAAAGACGGCGGCCTGATCCTCTACCGTGTCGGGCACCGCAAACAGATTGGCTACCGGCAGGCTGAAATAGTCGGCGAATACGCCGTTTTTGCCGCGTATGCCCAATACTTTACGCTTCAAGCAATGTGCCGGGCCATCGTCGCGGCAGTTAGCGCAATCGTTACAACCAATGTTGATAGAACCGACCACGCGCCGGTGCAGCTACTCTTGGTCCTTGTCGTCCGCAACCGCCAATACCGTGCCGACGAACTCATGGCCGAGAATGCCGGAAAATCCGGCATAACCTTTTACCAGTTCCAGATCGGTGGCGCAGATGCCGGCCAGGCGTAATTCAATCAACGCTTCGCCCGTGGTCAATGCCGGAGCGGCAATATCGTCGCGATAACTTAGAAGTTGGTCGAATGTCAGGGCTTGCATTGGTCCGGTTGGGAAGGAAGTCGGGAACATTAGTGGTTTACAACAAATTCAAACCCAGAGTATATCTACTACCCTGGATTTAGCGTATTTTCAGGTGACTCAAATGACTCTTTCGTCTATGGCGGCTTCGGTAGCCGCTTTTCAGCATTTTTTGACCACGCCGTTGGATACTTTGCTGGCCGGACCGCAATCCGTCAGCGCCGAGGACCAGATTTTGGCTTTATTTAGGCGCTGCGCGGCCGAGGTTCCGGCTTATCGGCAGTTTTTACAAGCCAGCCAAATCGATTCGGACCGAATTGAATCATTTGTGGATTTTCAGCGTTTGCCTTTAATCAATAAGGCTAATTACATGCAAGCCTATCCGCTGCCTGAGCGTTGTTTCGGCGGCAGCCTGCGCGGAGCGGATAGAGTGGCGGTGTCCTCCGGTTCGACCGGCTTGCCGACCTTTTGGCCGCGTTCGGCTGAATACGAATTGGACGTGGCGGTGCGTTTCGAGCAAGTATTCACGGACAGTTTTCGGGCCGATAAACGCAGCACGTTGGCGGTGGTGTGTTTTGCGCTAGGTAATTGGGTAGGCGGATTGTTTACCACGTCTTGTTGTTGGCATTTGGCGCGCAAGGGTTATCCGATGCTGGTGGCAACGCCCGGCAATAATAAAGCCGAAATCTTTCGGGTGGTGCGCGAGTTGGCGCCGCATTTCGAGCAGACCGTGCTGCTGGGTTACCCGCCGTTTGTGAAAGACGTGATCGATGCCGGCGCCGCCGAAGGCATAGACTGGGCTCAATTCAAACCCAAGCTGGTTTTCGCCGGCGAAGTATTTAGCGAGGAATGGCGCAGTTTGCTGGCGCAGCGTATCGGGTCCGATTCGATTTGTTTCGATTCCGCGTCGCTATACGGCACCGCCGACGGCGGCGTTTTGGGCAACGAAACTCCGTTCAGCATCGCAATCCGACGTTGGCTGGCGCAGCGGCCGGAAGCCGCTCGCGTCTTGTTCGGCGAATCGCGCTTGCCGACGCTGGTGCAATACGACCCGCATAGCCGATTTTTTGAGGTATACCGGGATACCTTGGTGGTATCCGGCGAGAATAGCGTGCCGTTGTTGCGCTATCACATTGCCGATAAGGGCGGTGTATTGAGTTATACGCAAATGTGGGATTTTTTGCGGCAGCATGGGGTAGGGTCGGTCCGGGAGTTAGGGTTGGATTGCGATTTTCAAGCGCGCAATTTGCCGTTCGTTTACGTATTTGGCCGGGCGGATTTTACCGTGTCCTATTACGGTGCCAATATTTATCCGGAAAATGTGACGGTGGGGCTGGAGCAGCCGGATATCACGCCATGGGTGACCGGTAAATTTGTGCTGCAGACCCGTGAAAGCACGGATGGGGACAAGGCTTTGCATATCGCGGTGGAATTATTGCCGGGTGTGGCGCCGGAACCGGCGATGGAGCCGACGATAGCCGCTGCCATCCGTCAGCAATTGCTGCGCTTGAATAGCGAATTTGCCAATTACACCCCGGTCGAGCGGCAATTGCCGAACGTGACTCTGCATTCCTTTGCCGATCCGGATTACTTTCCGGCGGGGGTGAAGCATCGCTATACCCGGCGATCGGACTAACAGAGGCCGAAGCGCCTTCGGTTTCGCGACACCGCCGCTTGCCGGAAGCCGAGGGAGGGCTCAATATGCTGCGGAATCGTGGGCTGGTTTCCTGTCGGGTTTTACAATTGCGCCGAGCACCGCTGAAATCCACACAGATCAACACTGTTACAAAATTTCATAAAGATTTAAATTTTTTCGAGTGTTATCTTGGCCGGCCAACTAGATGTCGAGCATCAGCAAAACCGGCATTATCGACGACAGCAAGACAAGATGACAGAGCAGACAAATACCGCCGTTCAAACAATTCTGGTGCGCCAATAAGCTATGGATAAGCATTTTCACGCCGATTTTTACGGCTTTGTCATCGATAGCGAGCAAGGACTTAGCTTTGCCGGCAAACCTGTCGGTCTGCACCCGAAAGAATTCAAAATGTTGCTCGAACTGGTCAAACAAGCCGGCAATCGGGTATCCAAGGAAGACTTGATCAGCCGCGTCTGGAACAATGTCCCGACGTCGGACGAAAGCATTTCCCGTTGCCTGTCGATTTTGAAATCGACCCTGCGCCGCGTAAGCCCCGGTATCGAGTCCCTGATTAAAACCGAATACGGCCAGGGTTATCGTTTTATCGGGCAGATCGGCAAGCCCGCGACATTTGTTAATGAAGAGAATTTCTTTTTATTGATCAATGCGACGCGTAACTTGATCATCTTGAAGGACGAGCAAAGCAGATGGCAGATCGCAAATAACGCGACGCTGGAGCTATACGGATTACTCGGCAAACCTTGGCAGGGTAAGACCTGTAGCGAATTGGCGGCGCTGTGCGACGAGCGTTACCAAAGCTATTTTGCGGCGTGCACGGAAGCCGACGAACGGGCTTGGCAGACGCGTCAGTCCGTGGAGTTGATCCGTAGCGTCGTTTCACAGGACGAGAATAATCAACAAAAACGGGTGTTCGAAATCGTTAAAACCCCGTTATTCGAGGCCAACGGCAGCAGGAAAGCGCTGATTGTGCTGGGCCAGGAGATTACAGATCGTCTGGAAAACGAGCGCCAAGGCCGGTTGATGAGCCGGGTGCTGTCTAATAGCGACGAAGCAGTGCTAATCAGCGATCAAGACAATAATATCGTCTACGTCAACGACGCGTTTACCCGGATAACCGGCTATACCTTGGCCGAGGTCATGGGGCAAAATCCGCGTATCCTGGCCTCGCATCGGCATGATCACGAGTTTTATGAAGCGATGTGGCAACAGCTTCTTAAGGAAGGGACTTGGCACGGCGAGATTTGGGATAAACGCAAGAACGGCGATATCTATCCGAAATGGTTGAACATCAGTACCGTTCACGATGGCGACGGCCGTATCTGCAATTATGTGGCTATTTTTAGCGACATTTCCAAGCGCAAAGAAGACGAAGCCTTACTGCTGTTTCTGGCGTATCACGACCCACTGACCAAGTTGCCCAACCGTTTATTACTGCGAGACCGTTTTATCCAGGCAGTCGGCGTCAGCGAACGCCACGACTCCGGTTCGGTGGCGCTGCTGTTTCTGGATCTGGATCAGTTCAAAAATATCAACGATAGTCTCGGGCATGAGGTCGGCGACCGCCTGCTGATCGCAGTGGCTAAACGTCTGGAAGCGCATGTGCGGGAGATCGATACCGTTAGCCGTTTGGGCGGCGACGAATTCGTGGTGGTGTTGACCGACATGCCTAATACGCCGGCCATCTCGCATGTGGCACAAAAGATTTTGGATCACCTCGGCGAAGAATTTGAAATCGACGAATACCGGCTGACGTCCACGGCCAGTATCGGCGTCGCGCTCTATCCGCACGACGGCGATAATTTCGAGACCTTGTTAAAACTTGCCGATACGGCGATGTATCATGCCAAGGATTGCGGGCGTAACACTTATCGGTTCTATACCGACAAAATGAATGTCGATGCGTTGGAACGGCTGCGGATGCGCAACAGTCTGGCGGCGGCGCTGATCAATCACGAGTTTGTTTTACATTACCAGCCGCAATTTGACCTGATTAGTTCGCGCTTGGTCGGTTTCGAGGCCCTGATTCGCTGGAATCATCCCGAGTCCGGACTGCTGCCGCCTCATAAATTTATCCCGATTGCCGAAGAGACCGGCCAAATCGTTCCCATCGGCGAATGGGTGATACGCGAAGCTTGCCGCCAAGCCAAATCTTGGCAGCGGCAAGGCTACGGCCCGGTCAGGATCGCGGTGAATTTGTCTTCAATGCAATTCAAACGCGGCGATATCATCAAGATGATTACCGATCTGACCGACGAGCATGAACTGGATCCGCAATATATCGAACTGGAACTGACCGAAACCATCATGCTGCAAGATATCGATTACATTTTGGATATCGTCGAGAAATTCAAGTCCTTGCGTTTCACGTTGTCCATCGACGATTTCGGTACCGGATATTCCAGTTTGGCTTACCTGAAACGCTTTCGCGTCGACAAACTGAAAATCGACCAGTCGTTTATCCGCAATCTGGAAATAGATCGTCACGATCTGGCGATCGTACGCTCAATTATCCAGCTGGCTCACGGCTTTGATATGCATACTATCGCCGAGGGCGTCGAAACTCAGGGCCAACTTGACGTTTTGCTTCGAGAAGGCTGCGAAGAAGGGCAGGGTTATCTGTTTTCCCACCCGCTGGTGGCCGATCAAGTGGTCCGCTATCTAGAAAAACTTTCCTAATGCCGGATAGGAGCGCTGTTAACGCAGCTTCGCCAACGCACGTCCATTAGAAATTTCCTAAAGTAATAGTAATTACGATCTACTACCGAACTCTGTGTCAGAGGCAATTCCTCGGAAATATTGGCTTTTCCTAAACTTGTCAATATTTATCGATAGTTGAGCTTGCAACTTTATTCCTGTACATTCGATAATGTAATGTTTTCGTAAGGTTTGTATGCGGGGAAACGTCTTGCGCGACCTACATTTATTTCAATCGGCCAGTAAATTCAAACCGGCGATCCGCCTATTAAGATTGAGCGGGATATTGGTTTTCAAGGTACTTAAACCGGGCGGGTGGGAATATGCCAAACGATATTCTGGCAATTGCGCCGGCGCATTTCCAACTTTCCAAGGTTAAGATTTCGATATGAACTTACGTGGCGGCATTTCGCAAATACCCTGTTTAAAAACAGATGCTTATAACATATGTATTTGCCCCAATTAGCGAACATGGTGTTCAACGACAATCTCAATGGGCAGGCGGAACAATGCGCCGTTGAGTTGTTGAAAACCCAAGACGACATTCTTGAAAGCTTGGGCATCGCTGACGAATTTAAGGATTTGGATAGCCATGCCCACATGCAACGTGTGGGACAGTATGCGGCCCATATCGCCAAATCCATGGGATTAAGCGATCAGGCGGTCCGCGAACTGCTGGTCACCGCGCCGTTGCACGATGTCGGTAAAATCGGCGTACCCGATAAGGTGCTGTCAAAGCCGGGTAAACTCGATGCAATCGAGTGGGAAATGATGAAGCAGCATACTACCCATGGCTATAACCTGCTTAAGGGATCCAACAGCCGGTTATTGAAAGTGGCGGAAATAATTGCACTTAGCCATCATGAGCGCTGGGATGGCCGTGGTTACCCGCAAGGTTTAAGGAATACGGAAATTCATTTGTATGGCCGGATTACCGCAATTGCTGATGTATACGACGCCTTGACCATGGCGCGTCCGTATAAAAAAGCCTGGTCGCACGATCAAGCGGCCGCGCTGATCGCTGGCGGCAGAGGCACGCAATTCGACCCGGAGTTGGTGGATGTATTTCAATCGATCCAAAACGATTTCTTATCGATATCCAAAAGTGATTTTTGATCTATAGATTCGGACATCATTAATCCGGCCGTAAAGACGGACCTTCGCCACACGAAAAGCCTACAAGATTTATCCAAAAAATTCCAAATCGGCGGCCAGCCATGAAAAATTATCGATATTCAATATGTAACGGATAGCGTTGCTGTTGGTTCGGGGCTGTTTTTCTCTTAGAAACTGAACGTCCCGCTTCTTATCAATATTGGTGTTCCGTTCGGGCTGAGTTTGTCGAATTCTGAGCGGGCAAGCCTTTCGGCTCGTGCAAACACTATTTGTAGAAAAGGCCCAATAAAGTTTGAACTTTAATGGTCTAAGTTTTGTTCGCATGGCATGGACAAAGAAGACGCAAGAAAACATCCCCTGACGCAGGTGCACGAAAGGCGAAAGCAAGTGGTGCGATTGCATAAAAAAGGCTACAAAGTCATGATGATCGTTTAACTGACGGGACTCACCTATCCGACGGTACGAAGTGTAGAAGTGTAATTGATCTTGCCCCGGTTTGGCGAAAACTCGATAACTCGACTAAGAGAGTAATATCTAACCCCGAGGAAAATCATGAAAGCCCAAAACGAAGTCAATTTTCAACCGGTATCAACACAACCTGGGAGAAACACCGGCAGGCGATAGTTTTTGATATCAACACCTAACTTGGCGAGTCGGCTTGGTTGCTGCAGGGCTCTCTTTGCGAGAGCCCCTGCGATAAGGTTTTTGTTAGAACGGCAGGATTGGCGTTTAACGTTTTTCGTCAACCTCTTCTCCGATTTCCCATTCCTCGGTAGCGGATTCGATGATTTTGCCGCTGGCGGCGTCCACTTCAATTTTGGTTTCTACGCCTTTGTCGTTGACGATGTCGAATTCATACGACGAGCCGCCGTTTTCCTCGACTTCGTATTCGACTTCCTCAATCTTGCCAGGGTTGGCTTTTAGCGCAATCGCCGCCGCATCTTCCTCGGTGACTTTGACATTCTTTTTGAATGCCTGGCTATTGGGGTCGGCCACTTCAGATTCTTTTTCGGTCAGCTTGCCGCTGTCTGCATCGCACATGAACTCCCATTCCTGACGGTTGTTGTCGCGCAATTCCAGTTCATAGGCGCCTTTGCCGGCGACCGTTAGTTTTTCCAGTTTGACAAGTTCGCCCGCTTTGTCCTTTTTAACTGCTTGAATGCAGTTTTCCAGGCCCGAGTCGGCGGCGACGGCAACAGCGGACAGAACGCCGAAACCGGCCAATACAGATATTGTTAACAATGACTTTTTCATAAGCAACCTCGCAAAAAAAGGAAAAATTCCCAAACAACGGGAATCATACCCTTCTATCAAGGATCAGGCCATGGCTAATTGCAAAGTTTTTTATATCTTCCCGGTTTTCAAGAACCAGTTTAAGCTTGAGCTGGGTTTGGCAATTGGAAACCGTTTTGCTGCTGATGCCCAGTTTCGAGGCTATGGCTTGCAAGGAGCAGCCTTCGGCTAGCAGACAAAACACATCGAACTCGCGCGAGCTGAGCGAGATGAACGGATCAAGTTGTTTTTTTATTTGCCGCATGGCTAATAGCTGGGCAATGCCTTGATCCAAGTAATATTCGCCTTGAACAATCTTGCGGATGATTTCGGCCAACTTTACCGCGTCGGGAAATGAAGCCAACAAGCCCATCACGCCGGCCCGCATATAGGCAACTGCGTCGACACTTGAATGGCTAAGCACGACCATAAATTTACACGCCGGAGCAATGGGCCTTATTTGATCGATCAGGTCCAGATTGTCCTGCAATGCCTTATCGCCGTTCATCAGAGCAAGGTCGAAAGCTGTAATAGTCATCGATGCTGGGGTATTAAAGTCGGCTGGTACCGCGACGATGCTCTGTTTTTCAAGCTCGACCGGATTAATCCCAATTCCTGCAAACCCGCATTGGGGTATTAATAGTCTGATGACTGACACGATAACTTTGCCTATTCTTATAAAATGGGTGTAACTATGAATCGCAGCCGTTGTGGCATGGAAGGTGTTTTTCGTCGGTTGCTCGCAGAAAAGGGCGTGTCAGCTCTAATGACTTTCAATGTTTTTTAGCATCCGTTCTATGGATTGCATGTAGATCTGCACGCTGCTTTCAAAGGCCGGCGAAATGGAGGTAAATTGAAAACCTATCCGATGGGTGGTGGTTATCGTGTTGGTTTTAATGTCAACGCTGTATTTGGCGCGCAGTCCGATGTCGGCATGGTGATGTTCGTGGTCGTGCAGGAATAAGGTACAACTCGTCGCCTCAATAGACATTAAATTGGGTTGTAATTCGTGATCAGGATTGGATAGGGCCAGACCGCACAAACCGATATCCATCAGCTTGAAGGTTTTTGTAAGGGAAGATTGCAGACCATCCTCGTCGGTTACGTTAAAGCTGCACTGACAATAGGTGCCTACATGCGATTGCGGCACTTTCACCCGGTAATAATTGCGCCGTTGCCGCCAATGCAGCTTATCCGGCAAGGGCATCATTAACACCGCGCCATGCTCGCTTTGCGCCAGTTTGATGTTCCCCCCTTGAAACGCCGCTTCTATCCCATCCACCTGAGTGAAGAAATGCACATGCTTGGTCAGTAACAAACGGTCCGTCAATTCTTTCGTCGGTGCAATGTCTATCGCCAAGGAATTATGCTTAAGGTCAATTTGCACGATAGCCGTTAAAAACGATTGATTATTCGCACCGTAGCGAGCGGACAAAATGCAATTGCGCCGCTGGATTTCCGTTAGATAATTAACGATTTGTTTCTGGTTAAAAATCGCGTAGTCGTCTTCCATCGATAGTGATCATCGGTTTTGTAAATATTCGGAAAATATACGTTAAAAACCGGATTTTTGCTGGCTAGAAACTGGGAGTATTTAATTTTTAATGTTGAGAAGTGTAGGTCAGGGTGCGCGACTAAAATATGGGGCACTGGAAGAGCTTCTGTGGGTGACTTATGTAGGTCACGTTGGCGCGATACGACTGCATGGATGCAGGAGGTAGGGCAGCGCAGGAGCAGTTGCCGAGCGGCTACGTGACGAATAGAAGCCAAATTGTCAGGGAACGCTAGTGCGCACCCTGACCTACGCATTGGCAAATGTCCAAGCAACTCCTGATAAGAAACTGCCAACATCAATGACCAACATCCGCAGATACCCCGCAGACAACCGGCCGATTTTCATTACGGCGGTTTGTTATCGGCGACAACCGATACTCGCCGGCGTATCCGAAAAGGCGTTGTTGTTAAGCGTGATACGGGAAGTCAAAGCAAATATGCCTTTCCGGATGTTAGCCTATGCCATTCTGGATGACCATTTCCATTGGCTTATCTTGCCGGATCCAGATAGTGACATTTCCAGTATCGTGCAATCGGTAAAACTGCGTTTCACCCATCGTTGGAAGCGGGATCACAATGCCACCCAACCCGTCATGCTTTGGCAGCGGCGATTTTGGGATCATCTGATTCGCGATATCGACGACCTGCACCGGCATACGGACTACATCCATTACAATCCGGTCAAACACCGGTTGGTGTCTAATCCGGCGGACTACCCTTGGTCGTGGTTTTTGGCTCACCACGCCAAGGGGCGCTATCCAAAGGGTTGGGGCGTTCAGCACCCGCCCGACAGCATAAAAGCTTTGAATTTTGAGTGAACCGGATTTCGTAGGTCACGTTGTCGCGATACGACAGCAATAATGGCAGATTGTGTTACCAAAGTTCCTCATTTTCTGGTGCCGCCTCTTCTTTCGATATACCTGCCCATAGTTCTAACTTTCGAAGGGAGGAAAAAACATCTCGTCCAAACTTGGAAAGTGACCAATATTCATATTTATCAGTTACCGAATGTTTTTTACTGGATGGTTCCATCAAACCTAAGCTTAAGAAATCAGAAAGCCAGTGTTTGATGTGATTTGTGGGAACTGGCCATTTACTACGATAACCAGGTTTAGCTAGAGCCAGGGCAATATCGGTGCCAATATTCTCTAATGAGTTCTCTACTTGTAGGCTCGGAGCAATAGCCTCAAATATACGAAGTAGTGTCGTCGGCTCTGGGTCAGACCATTTATCTTCGTACCACACATATAAATTCACATTGTTATTGCTTAGGACTTTTACAACTTCTCGGTATTCATCATCTTTCTTTGACGAGTCTTTCTGATCTTGCCCTGATCTATCGGACACTCGGCTAAGAGAGTAATCTCTAACCCCGAGGAAAATCATGAAAGCCCAAAACGAATCAAAGATCCCCGTTGTCCGCAACAAATATACCGCGCAGTTTAAAGAACAAGCCCTGGAGCGTGCCGACAAGGATGGCATCCCAAAGGCGGCCAAAGATTTAGGGCTCGCCGAATCGATGCTGTACAACTGGCGAGCCAAGCGTCGCCAAACAGGACAGCCCTTCGAAGATCAAAAGCTACAGCAGGCCGAAATGGCGCGGCTTAAACGAGAAAACACCCGCCTGGAAGAGGAAGTCGCCTTTTTAAAAAAGGCGGCAGCGTACTTTGCCAAACAGCCCAAGTGAAGTACGCCATGATCAAAGCTAATGAAGATCAATTCCCTGTGGGACTCATGTGCCGCCTGTTAACGGTCTCACGGAGTGGCTACTACGACTGGAAGTGCAGGCCACTTTCCGATAGAGGCGAAGCGAATAAATGGCTAGCCAATGAGATTAAACGTATTTTTGAGGATGAGAAAGGCCGTCCTGGTTCACCCAGAATTACACAGCGACTACAAGACGAAGGAAAATCAGCAGGCCGACACCGGGTAGCCAGGATCATGCGAAGCCATGGCTGGAGAGCGAAGGCGGCTAAGAAATACAAAGCCACAACGAACAGCAACCACTCGTTACCGGTCGCCCCGAATCGGTTGGAACAAAACTTCACGGCAGACGGCCCCGATCAAAAATGGGTATCGGATATCACCTATATTTGGACGGAAGAAGGTTGGCTGTATTTAGCGGTGGTACTTGAGCTTTATTCACGTCGAGTGATCGGTTGGGCCATTTCCGAACGGATGACGGCAACGTTGGTTTGTGATGCCCTGATCATGGCGTTATGGCGTCACCGAATGCCTAAAGGCGTCATTGTCCATTCGGATCGAGGCAGCCAGTATTGCTCTGCCGCCTACCAGAAGCTTTTCACCAAACACCAATTGATTTGCAGCATGAGCAAGAAAGGCGATTGCTATGACAACGCCGCCATGGAAAGCTGGAACCACAGTTTTAAAGTCGAGGCGATTCATGGCGAACGGTTTTTAACCCGATCAGCCGCCAAGTACCAAGTGTTTGAATATATCGAAGTGTATTACAATCGAAAAAGGCTTCACTCCAAATTAGGCTATATCAGCCCGGAAAATTTTGAAGCTAAAAAAGTCGCTTAGTTGAGTGTCCGTCAAATCCGGGCAAGATCATTCCGTTTCCACGCCTCTACTTCATTCCGAAGAGCCGCATTTTCGCTGCTTAGCCTCAATAACTCTTTCATGACTTCTGGGCCTGCTGATTCATCTGCTCGCGCCCAACCCACTCTCGGGTTTGCTGTGATGGCTTTCATTAGGGATATCGAAAACTTACCGTGCAGATCTTCTTTTGTACTCCAGAAATTAACAAGTTTGCTTTTTATTTTGCTTTTAAATCGTTCTAGTGATTGTTGTTTTTCATGTTCAGCATCTCGTTTATTTGCAGGCCACGCTGCATCGTGTGCGATTACAAAACCTAACGTAGGTACACCTTTCTCTGATGCGTAGTCATATGATCTTGCCCTGATCTATCGGACACTCGGCTAAGAGAGTAATCTCTAACCCCGAGGAAAATCATGAAAGCCCAAAACGAATCAAAGATCCCCGTTGTCCGCAACAAATATACCGCGCAGTTTAAAGAACAAGCCCTGGAGCGTGCCGACAAGGATGGCATCCCAAAGGCGGCCAAAGATTTAGGGCTCGCCGAATCGATGCTGTACAACTGGCGAGCCAAGCGTCGCCAAACAGGACAGCCCTTCGAAGATCAAAAGCTACAGCAGGCCGAAATGGCGCGGCTTAAACGAGAAAACACCCGCCTGGAAGAGGAAGTCGCCTTTTTAAAAAAGGCGGCAGCGTACTTTGCCAAACAGCCCAAGTGAAGTACGCCATGATCAAAGCTAATGAAGATCAATTCCCTGTGGGACTCATGTGCCGCCTGTTAACGGTCTCACGGAGTGGCTACTACGACTGGAAGTGCAGGCCACTTTCCGATAGAGGCGAAGCGAATAAATGGCTAGCCAATGAGATTAAACGTATTTTTGAGGATGAGAAAGGCCGTCCTGGTTCACCCAGAATTACACAGCGACTACAAGACGAAGGAAAATCAGCAGGCCGACACCGGGTAGCCAGGATCATGCGAAGCCATGGCTGGAGAGCGAAGGCGGCTAAGAAATACAAAGCCACAACGAACAGCAACCACTCGTTACCGGTCGCCCCGAATCGGTTGGAACAAAACTTCACGGCAGACGGCCCCGATCAAAAATGGGTATCGGATATCACCTATATTTGGACGGAAGAAGGTTGGCTGTATTTAGCGGTGGTACTTGAGCTTTATTCACGTCGAGTGATCGGTTGGGCCATTTCCGAACGGATGACGGCAACGTTGGTTTGTGATGCCCTGATCATGGCGTTATGGCGTCACCGAATGCCTAAAGGCGTCATTGTCCATTCGGATCGAGGCAGCCAGTATTGCTCTGCCGCCTACCAGAAGCTTTTCACCAAACACCAATTGATTTGCAGCATGAGCAAGAAAGGCGATTGCTATGACAACGCCGCCATGGAAAGCTGGAACCACAGTTTTAAAGTCGAGGCGATTCATGGTGAACGGTTTTTAACCCGATCAGCCGCCAAGTACCAAGTGTTTGAATATATCGAAGTGTATTACAATCGAAAAAGGCTTCACTCCAAATTAGGCTATATCAGCCCGGAAAATTTTGAAGCTAAAAAAGTCGCTTAGTTGAGTGTCCGTCAAATCCGGGCAAGATCAATATTCCTTTTCTGTATATCCAATTCCTTCGTCAGTTACTGATCCATAACGATGTGCACAAATTACAGCGTAGTAATCCACGTCATCAATCTGACGAGCAATAATTTTCCATTGTTCCTCATCAGCAGCACTAAACATTTCCATTCCTACTGGAATATGCCCCATTTCTAAGACAGCTTTTATTACTTGTTCTCGCTCTTCTTTAAGATCATCGTAAGTAGAGCTAATGAATACTTGATATTTTTTTGCCATGTTAGACCTTTCAAAAGATGCCGATATAAGGTGGGAATATTTGCAATTCTAGATTCAAACCGTGAGAACATTCTTTTCTTATTTTATTTTCGTAGATCAGTGGGAAATTTCAACACCGCCTCCGCCCCACCACTCTCGGCATTGCCAACCTTGATCTCCCCACCATGCAATACAGCCACCTCCCGAACAAAGGCCAAGCCCAAACCGGTACTTTTACGGCCATTGTTGGGGCGCGGCAGGGAGTAGAAGCGTTCGAACAACCTCTCCAGTGCGTAGTCTGGAATACCGGGGCCGTGGTCGCGGATGCGCAGGATGATTTGCTTGCCGTCACGGCGGCCGTAGATTTCGATTACCGAGCCGGCGGGTGCAAAGGCCAAGGCGTTATCCAGTAGATTGGAAATGGCCTGCCGCAATAGAAACTCTTCCGCTAGCACCGGTAGCGATTCGTGTAGCGCCACGGCGGTTTGCAAATGTAGTTGCAGCAGTTGCGGGGCTTTTTCAGCCAGGACGTTATTCAGCAATTCGCCTAAATCCAAAATCCGTGGATCGGATAATTGCTGGCGCTGCTCTAATTCCGCCAGTCCCAATAAACGTTCGATCAATTGATCCAGGCGTTCGGCTTGTTCGCGGGCATTGTCGGCGAAACGGCGGCGGTCGGCATCCGGCAGCGGTTCTTCCAGCAATTCCGCCGCTCCGCGTATCGCCGCCAGTGGGCTTTTCATTTCATGGGTTAGGGTTTGTACATACCGCTCGACATATTGCTTGCCTTCCAATTCCCGGCGCATAGTTTCCAAGGCTTGGGCCAGCGTGGACAGTTCGACGCTGCGTAATTTCGGCGGACTGGCTTTGCCTCCGGACGCGACGCTGCGGGCGTAGCCGACCAGTAAATCGATGGCGCGGGTTAAGCGCCAGTTGAATATCGCGCCGAACAGCAAAGCGCCGCCGAACAGCCAGAAGGCGCCGCGTTGTATGGCATTCTTGCTGGCGTCGACAATGGGTTGCAGCAGGGCAGTGGGGTAGGCGACAGTGACCACGCCGATCAACTTTTCGCCGTCGCGTACTGGTGCGGCAACATGCATGGTCGAGCTGGTTTTGTCGCCGGGATTGGCTTGCGTGGAACGGGCGCCGTATTGGCCTTGCAGGGTTAGATACACATCGTTCCAGAGAGCGTAATTTTCTCCAAGCGCCGAACCTGCCGAGTCGAATCGGACGATGCCGGCGGCGTCGGTGACGTAGACCCGGTAATCCAGAGTTTGTTTGGGAAAACCGAAGATGGTCGCCGACACCGGTCGCTTGCTGTAGCGCTTGACCGCCTGGGCGAAATGGCCGTCGGCGATTTGCCCTTGCAACAAGTCCGGCGCGGCCAGTTCGGCCAGTAGGTTGGCGGTATCAACCAGGCTGGCTTCCAGCGCGGTGCGCACGCCGGGACCGATCTGCTTTACCACCAGTAACAGCACCAGTTGCCCGGTCACTGCTACTAGCAGGAAATATCCCAAAAACAGCCGGACCGATAACTTCATCGGCTTTGCAAGCTATAACCCAAGCCGCGATGGGTACGTATCGGGTCTTGGTCGGCGGCGGCCAAGCGCAGTTTGGCGCGCAAGGTTTTGATGTGGGTATCGACGGTGCGGTCGAACACCTCGCCGGGGTCTTGCCAGATTCTTTCCAGTAGTTGTTCGCGGGAGAAAATCCGTTCCGGATGCTCGATTAATAATTTCAGCAATAGAAATTCGTAACGGGTCAAATCCAGCAAGTGCCCGCAATAGCGGATGCGGCCGGCTTGGCTGTCCAAATCAAATTGGGTGTTTGGCGTTGGTGTTGGCTTATTGGTGTCGGTGCCCAGCCGGCGCAGGATTACCCCGACTCTGGCCGCCACTTCACGCGGGCTGAACGGCTTGGTCACATAGTCGTCGGCGCCAATTTCCAAACCAACGATGCGGTCGATTTCGTCGCCGTGCGCGGTCAGAAAAATCACCGGGATGTCGGAGAAGCGGCGCAACTGCCGGCACAAGTCAAAACCGTTGCCGTCCGGCAGGCCGACATCGAGTATAGCCAGGGAGAACGAGTCGGTTTGCAGCCTGGACAACGCGGTTTGCAGCAAGCCGACGTGCTCGGTCTGGTAACCGCTGCTGTTCAGCACGTAAATCAAAGTATCGGCAATCGCCGGTTCGTCTTCGACGATTAAGATGCGTTTGGCGGGAGACACAGCGTTAATAGGTCATGCAGGCCGCGCTCAATAAGCCCGCCGCCAGCGCAAAACCGGCCAGCACGATGGCCGGCCCCAGTTCGTCGTCGGCGATGCGTTTACACAGGTCGGCAAACGCCAATCTCAGGCCGACGAACACCAGCACCTGTAAAAATAAAGCAATGCCGGCCCAGATCAACATGTCGATGAACGACACGCTGTTGGCGATAGCCCCGGACAGCGCCAACACAAAGCCCAGCAGTGCGGCACTAAACGCTACCGCCGGCGCGGTTTTGCCCTCGCGGATCAGCTTGAATTCGGCGTAGGGCGTAATCCACAGATAGCAGAAAGCAAACACGCCGGTCAGGGCAGCGGCCGCGACGAAATGCAGAAAAAAGCCGTTAGCGCCGGCCAGGATGTGAGTGAGGTCTAGCGATTCCATAGTCAATTCTCGACGAAATAATGCGGGATGAAGCGGCTATTGTTGCCGGTGATTTCGGTTTTGTCTTCACGGATGCCGATGCCGGCGGGTTGATCGGCGATGATCCAGGAGCCGATCACCGGAAAGTTGCCGGCAAAATTGGGCAGCGGCGTATACCGTTGAAAAATGTAAGCTGCCCCGCCGTAACTGCCGTCAGTTTCGATGACGCTGGCGCCACGGCGAATTTGGATGTTGGCGCCTTCGCGGGAGTACAGTGGTTTGCGCACATAGTCGCCCAGCAGCGGTTGCTCGCCGAAACTCAGCCGGCAGCAGATTGGGATGGTCGGGAAACAATTCCCACAAAATCGGCAGGATGCCTTTGTTGCTGAGCAGCAGTTTCCAGGGTGGTTCCAACATCGAGGGCCGGGCTTGCGGCAGGTAAGGGCCAAACTCCTCGTGTAACAGCCATTCCCAGGGATAAAGTTTGAACAGCGCGCGGATGGGCTTATTGCGCAGATCGACAAAGCGTTGCCCGCTGGTATCCCAGCCGATTTGGTCTATAGCCAGGCGTTGCGTATTTAGGCCGGCTTGTACGGCAGTGTCGCGCAGATACTCCAGATTGCCGCTGTCCTCGTCGCTGGTATCGACGCCGGCAAAATGCAGGCTGGGCTGGCGCTGCCGGTAATGTTGCCAAAAGCCGAGCAGTTTTTCGTGTATCGAATTGAATTGATCGGCGTCCGGATAACAATCCCGCAACCAAAACCATTGCACCACCGCCGCTTCCAGCAGCGCGGTGGGCGTGTCGGCGTTGTATTCCAGCAATTTGGGCTGGCCGCTGCCGTCCCAGGCCAGATCGAAGCGGCCGTAAACGCTGGGTTCGCGGCGCTCCCAAGAATCGACGATATAGGGCACGGCCCAATCCGGAATCAGCAGTTGCTTGAACAGATTGCGGCCTATGATGGCGTGAACGGCTTTTAGACACAGCGCGTGCAGTTCGGCGGTGGCATCGTCGAGCACATCGATCTGGCTGGCCGTGAATCGATAACAAGCCGATTCGTCCCAGTAAGCGTCGCCGTCCAGGGTGTGATAATGCATACCCACGGCCTCAACCCGCTGCTGCCAATCGGTGCGGGGAGTTAGCGCTATACGTTGCATGCCTAGCCGCCGAAGGAGCTGTGCGAGCCGCCGAAGAAACCGAAGCCGCCGCGTCTTGTCGAGCTATGGCTGTCCGAGCCGCCATTACCGCGATAACTGGAACCGGAACCGCCGCCGTGGCTGCCGCTGCTGTGGCATTCGACCGGGTTGCCTTGGTCGTCGACGCAATCTTGTTGACGTATCCGAAAATCGTTCGGGTTACCGGCATAGCTGGCAAGCGATAAACCGCCTAATAAAGCCAAGGACACCTGCATGGAACGGCGGGGAACCGCCGCCTGGACCGACTGGGCTTCCGGGGCGGCTTGCAACACGCTTTCCCAGGTGGATAGCCGGGGATAAAAGTCGCAATGATAAATCGCGCCTATCGACAACAGCAGATAAAAATCCAGTCTGTTACCGCACAGCAGAAACAGCGGCAGACCTAACCAGGCCACGCCATTGGCGATCAATGCGGAACGGAAGGCTTGCTGCTGGGCTTGTGCAACGCGTACGGAATAGTTCGGCACATTGACTGGCAGCTTAGTCAGTGCTTGCAATAGCGGATACGCCGCCAAGGCGATGGCAACAAACAATAAGCGCACCGGCCACGCCGGTAACTGCGGCGCATAGCCGGCAAACACCGGATATTGCCAGTACAGCATCGTTGCATAAATCACATACACCAACAGATATACGCCGCTCAGCACGGCCATGAAACGGAAAGACGACACCGCTTTGTCGAATTCCACGCAGACGGCGCTGTTGCTGCTCAACGGGCTGCTGGAAAAATTGCCTAGCCGATAGATGTTGCGGCGATAAGAATCCAGCCATAGTCTCAGCTCTGGCGATAAAAAATAGCCCGCCACCTGAATAGACTCGCGGATGTTTTTGTTCGATCCGTGAAAAAAGCGCCAAGATTTCACGTTACCCTGATCCAGGCTATCGGCTACTAGCAAGGCATGGGTTGGAATGGTGGTTTCGCCTAGCCAACTGCGCTTGACGATTTTGTTCGGATAAAGAGTAATCGATATAGTCGATACGATGCCAAGAATTGCCCAAGCCCAGTAAGCGCCTAACAAAATAAAACTAATTTCGAGGATGAAAAAATTGCTCAGAAATCCGGCCCAGGCCATTAGCAAGGCTAGCGCTAATCCCAATAGAGCTAATAGTTTTTTCCAGGAGCTGTAAGTAATGACCAGTTTTTTATTAAGCGACGACGATGGCATAGGCTCGGCTACATAGGGCGATGACGTTAGAATCGGTTACTGGGTAAACGTCGGCGAAGCATAGCCGCTACTCGGCGTTTTTGCTGAAAATAGCGGATGGGAGTCTGTCGCTGGTTATCGATGCTGATTTGGAGGCTACTGGCAAACGTATCTCAGATTTATCTTTGCCTGTTTTGGTGCGTTGGCAGTCCGTTTTGGTGCGCAATGCAGGTTTGGCTTACTTAGGTTAGCGGCGCAAAGCTTGCCGAGGCTGTATTCGAGACGCTGGCACAATCCGTGCTGAAAATTAACCGGTGCAATGGCGCACCCTCGGTTCCCTTCAACAACGGCGTTGAAACGTTGCTGGTTTTATACCCGCAGCATGGTTTATTCGTCCGTTGTGCCCGCCTTTAATTCCTTCAGGACCTTCGCTTACGAGTAACCCGCCCGTTTCCAGGGGACCTTTAGCTTGCGCACACAGGCTTAATCAAACGAATGGCGGTGCTTGCAAAACGCCGATATTCAATTTGTTCCCACATTTAAAAGGTGAGTTATGTCCTATCTGGTCCCTTCGGAATTCGTCACAAAGATGGTCGATGCCGGTGAATCCAAAATCTTCATGTCAACCCGCGACACTTTAATCCGCGCCTATATGGCCGGGGCGATCCTGGCTTTGGCGGCAGTATTTGCGGTGTCGATTACCGTGCAAACCAACTCGCCGATCTTTGGGGCGATTTTGTTTCCGGTCGGCTTTTGCATGCTGTATTTACTGGGGTTCGATTTGCTGACCGGCGTGTTCGTATTGACGCCGCTGGCCTGGCTAGACAAACGTGCCGGCGTAACCTTGTCTGGCGTGCTCAGGAACTGGGGCTTGGTGTTTTTAGGTAATTTTCTCGGTGCCTTAACGGTGGCTGTGATGATGGCTATTGTGTTTACCTATGGGTTTTCCGTGGAACCGGATGCGGTTGGCAAAAAGCTGGCCGGTATCGGCGAAGCGCGGACACTGGGTTACGCCAAATACGGCGTCGCCGGCTGGTTTACGATATTTATTCGCGGCATGCTGTGTAACTGGATGGTATCCACCGGCGTGGTGGGGGCGATGATTTCCACCTCCGTCAGCGGTAAGGTAATCGCGATGTGGATGCCGATCATGCTGTTCTTTGGTATGACCTTCGAACATTCGGTGGTGAACATGTTTTTATTTCCCTCCGGCCTGATCATGGGCGGCAATTTCTCGATTATGGATTATTTTGTCTGGAACGAGATCCCCACCGTGTTGGGGAATCTGGTCGGCGGCTTGGCCTTTACTGGCTTGACGCTGTATTCCACGCATGTCAGAACCGCGCCGAAACGCTCTTTCAACTAATCCTTATTCGATCCGGCCTCGCCGCTGTTAAGCCAGAGGCCTTTTTCTCGCTGTTCAATGGGCAAAGGAGTTAAAGATGACACGCAACGAAGTGACCGAATTGGTCGTTACGCAAAAACTGGCCAAACAACTGAGCTGGGCGCAACTAGCCGAGGCGATTGGTTTAAGTAAGGAATGGACCACCGCCGCGCTGCTGGGGCAGATGACCTTGAACGCCGAACAAGCCGCCACCATCGGTGCGCTGCTGGATTTGCCGCCGGCGGCTATCGCCCAACTGCAAGTGGTGCCCTACAAAGGTTCGCTGCCCAGTGCTGTGCCGACCGATCCGTTGATTTACCGGTTCTACGAACTGGTAAATGTCTACGGTACGACTTTTAAGGCCTTGATTCACGAGGAGTTCGGCGACGGCATCATGAGCGCCATCGATTTTAGTATGGACTTGCAGCGTGAACCTGATCCGAAAGGTGATCGGGTCAAAATCGTGATGAGTGGGAAATTTCTGCCTTATAAAAGCTACTGAGACGGGCTTGCCGTAGACCATGTCCGGTCAATTAAGCGTTGCCGTCGGTCAATACTCCGATAAGGGCCGCAAGGCGCTGAATCAGGATTTTCACGGCGTTTATATCGCCAAGGAACCGCAGTTAAGCGCCAAAGGTATTGCAGTAGCCTTGGCCGACGGCATCAGCAGCAGCGAAGTCAGCCACATTGCCAGCCAGGCGGCGGTGACCGGCTTTTTGGCGGATTATTTTTGTACCTCGGAAGCCTGGTCGGTGAAGAAGTCGGTGCAGCGGGTGTTGACCGCCACCAACTCCTGGTTGTACGCGCAAACCCGGCAAAGCCGCGATTGTTACGACATGGATCGTGGCTATGTTTGCACCCTTAGCGCGCTGGTGCTCAAATCCACCACCGCGCATCTGTTCCATGTCGGCGACACGCGGATATATCGGGTACATGGCGACGATCTGGAGCAACTGACCCACGATCACCGTTTGTGGATTTCTCAGCAGAACAGTTACCTGAGTCGAGCGATGGGCATGGATTCGCGTCTGGAAATCGATTATCAAGCCTTAAATGTCAGCTTGGGCGATATGTTCGTATTGGCGACTGATGGCGTTTACGAATATGTCGACTCTCGTTTTGTGACCCAAACCATCCGCCAGGCCGGCGATGATCTGGACGACGCGGCAAAAGCCATCGTCCAGGCGGCCTACGAAAATGGCAGCGGCGACAATCTGACGATACAAATTGTGCGCATCGACCAGCTGCCGCTACCCAGTGCCAACGAACTGTATCAGTCTTTAACCGACTTGCCGTTCCCGCCGCAGTTGGAAGCCAGGATGGTGTTCGACGGTTACATTATTGTCCGGCAGTTACACGCCAGCAGCCGTAGCCATATTTATCTGGCGGTGGACAGCGAGACCCAGGCGCAGGTGGCGATTAAAACCCCGTCCATCGACTTGCGCGGCGATCCGGCCTATCTGGAGCGCTTTCTGATGGAAGACTGGATTGCCCGGCGCATCAACAACCCGCATGTATTAAAGCCGTGCGCGCAGACCCGCAAACGCAATTTTCTGTATGTTGCCACGGAGTTCATCGACGGTCAGACCCTGAAACAATGGATGATCGATCATCCGCAGCCGGATCTGGAAACTGTGCGCGGCATCGTCGAACAAATCGCTAAGGGCTTGCGGGGTTTTCATCGCTTGGAAATGCTGCATCAGGATCTGCGGCCGGACAACATCATGATAGACGGCACCGGCACGGTGAAAATCATCGATTTTGGTTCGACGCGCGTGGCGGGGGTGATGGAAATGGGTATTCCCCTCGGTCACGATCAAATTCTCGGTACCGCGCAATATACCGCGCCGGAGTATTTTCTGGGCGAGCCGGGCTCGGTGCGTTCCGAGCAGTTTTCCTTGGCGGTGATTGCTTATCAAATGCTGACCGGCAAACTGCCTTACGGCGCGGAAGTGGCCAAATGCAAATCCAGGGCCGCGCAAAACAAACTCAGCTACGACGCTACCTTGTACCGTAACCGGGATATTCCGGGCTGGATCGACGACACGCTCCGCAAGGCCGCGCATCCCGATCCGCATAAACGCTACGAAGACCTGTCCGAGTTTATCTTCGATTTACGCCACCCCAATCCGGCATTCTTGACTAATACCGGGCCGGCTTTGCTGGAACGTAACCCGGCGGCGTTCTGGAAAGGTGTGGCCTTCATTTTGGCCTGTGTTATCGCGATTTTGTTGATCAAGCGATAGTGCCTCACATTACCCCTAACGATAGCCCGGATTTTTTGGCCTCTGCTATCCTATGCACTGTCCCGGAAAACCCGCAAGATTTGATCTGAATTAAATGAAGGGCTGAAATTTAACAAACGCTGCGCGCAGCTTGCTATTCTCTAGCAAGACTAGCCCGCAGGGTTAATGCGTAATCCTCCTATAACTACAATTCGAAACAGGAGTTAGCCATGATGTTCCGCCCGTTGCTTCTTACTTGTTGCGGCTGTCTGATAGGCGCCGCGGCTCAAGCGCAACCGGTTTCTCCGGAGGAAGAAGAAAGAGCCCTTTCGCAAATCTACGGCACCGAGGAAATGGTCAGTATCGCCAGCGGTTACAAACAACCGATTTCCAAGGCACCGTCTATCGCCACTGTGATTACCGCCGCCGATATCAAGCAGATCGGTGCCACAGACATCGATGAAGTGCTGGAAACCGTGCCGGGCTTGCATGTCGAACGCAACACCATCGGCTACAACCCTATCTATACCTTTCGCGGTATTTTTTCGCAGTTCAATCAGCAAGTGCTGATGATGGTCAACGGCATTCCGATCACCAATTCTTATACCGGCAGCCGTAGCGAGGTTTGGGGCGGTATGCCGATCCGCGACATCGCTCGTATCGAAGTGGTGCGCGGACCGGGGTCCGCAGTCTACGGCGCCGATGCCTTCGCCGGCGTGATCAATGTCATCACCAAAACGAAACAGGATATCGAAGGTACCGAGCTTGGCGGACGGGTCGGCAGCTTCGACACTTACGACGGCTGGGGCTTGCATGGCGGCGAATGGGCCGGCTTCGACGTTGCGTTGGCATTTGAATACCACAAAACCGCCGGCCAGGACGCCATCGTCGATGCCGACCTGCAAAGCCAGTTCGACCGCTTGCTGGGGACCAGTGTCTCGCTGGCGCCGGGGCCGCTGAATATGTCGCGCGATAATCTCGATGCCCGGCTGGATTTGTCGCGCGGCAATTGGCGGTTTCGCGGCGGATTGCAACACCGTAGCGATTTCGGCAACGGCTCCGGCGTCGCCCAGGCCTTGGATCCGGTCAACCGCTATGCCGGCGACCGCTGGAACGCCGATTTGACCTATCACAATGACGAAATCGAAAACTGGGATTTGACCACGCAGGTCAGTTATTTCGAATCCAGCCAGGAAATCGAGCGTAATCTAACGCTGTTTCCAGCCGGGACTACTTTACCGATCGGTGCCAACGGCCAGATCGGCGCCGGCGCGCCGGTGACGTTTCCGAACGGTTACATCGGCAATCCCGAAGTGTGGGAGCGCCATGTCCGCATCAGCCAAGCGTTCGCTTACAACGGTTTTCAACAACATCAGTTGCGTAGCGGCATGGGCTTTAATTACGACAGCCTGTTCAAGGCGCGGGTCAGCCAGAATTTCGGCATCGATCCCGCCACCGGCACGCCGATACCGTCGCTGCCGGGCATCCCGTTGACCGACGTTTCCGGCACCGCCTCGACGTTTATCCCCGAGGTGGATCGGAAAGTGGCCTATCTGTTTTTGCAGGATCAGTGGAACTTCGCCAACGACTGGAGTTTGACTGCCGGCGCTCGTTACGACCGCTATTCGGACTTCGGCAATACCTTCAATCCGCGCGCGGCATTGATCTGGGAGGCCCGCTACGATTTGACCGCCAAATTGATGTATGGCTCGGCGTTTCGGGCGCCGTCGTTTCAGGAAATGTACATTATCAATAACCCGGCGCAACTCGGCAATGCTGCCTTGCGTCCGGAAACCATGGAAAATATCGAACTGGGTTTCGACTATCGGCCGGCGGAAAGTCTGCGCCTGGGTTTGAATTTCTTTAACTTTTGGTGGAAGGATATCATCCGTTTCGTACCGGATGCCAATACCACCACCTCGACGGCGCAAAATACCGGGACTCAGCAAGGCTACGGCACCGAACTGGAAGCGGAATGGCAGGCTGCGGACACGTTGAAAATTGTCGGCAATTACGCCTATCAACGTAGCCGCGATCAGGCACTGGATCGGGATAGCGGCTACGCCCCGCATCATCAGGTTTACCTGCGCTTGAATTGGCAGTTTCTGCCTGACTGGCAACTTAGTCCGCAAGCGAAATGGATTGTGGGCCGTGATCGTAGCTTTGGCGATTCGCGTAAGCCCGTTGCCGATTACACTTGGGTGGACGTTACGTTACGTCGGCAAAATTTGGCCAAGCATATTGAAGTGGCCTTTTCGGTGCGCAATCTGTTCGATGTCAGCGCGCGTGAGCCCAGCCTCGCCGGTAATCCGGCGGCCATCCCCAACGATTTGCCGCTGGCGCCACGCAGCTTTTACGGCGAAGTCAGTATTAATTTTTAGCCGGGTTGCCGGTGACTGTGTTGCGCTTATACAAATGATTCAGGAGTAATTTTGTTCTCTCGACTATTTTTTCAGCTAGGGCTGGTTTTCTGCTTGCTGTGGCCGATTGGCGGCGGCGCTTGGGCGCAAACGCCCAGCGTCGCCATCGTTTATCCGGATGTGCGCGAACCTTACCGTTCGGTTTTCATGGAGATTGCGCGCGGCATGGAACAGGAGTTGGGTCAACCGGTTGGTCATTACCTGTTGAGCGAACGGGATAATTCCACCCAAAAATTGCTAAGCGATCTGAAAAACGACCGGGTCGATGTGGTGGTAACCCTGGGCCGGGCCGGTCTGGCCGTGGCTAAAGCGGTAGCCGCCGAGTTTCCGGTGGTGATCGGTGCGACCATGATGCGCCCGGACGAAGTGCAAGGCTTGGCCGGTATCAGCCTGACGCCGGCCCCGGAAGCCATGTTCGACCGTTTGAAAAAATTGGTGCCGGAGGTAAAAAAGGTGACCGTCATCTACGATCCCCGGCAAACGGCCTGGGAGATCGGGCATGCCGAGCGCACCGCCAGCGAGCGCGGCCTGACGCTGGTGGCGCAGCCGACCGGCAATTTACACGATTCGTCCGAACTGTTCCGGCAGATTCTGTTAGAAGTCAAAGACAATTCCATCGCTTTGTGGCTGCCGCGCGAAAACGCTGCTATGGACGAGCAAGCCCTGCTGCCGGAAGTGCTGCGCGAAGCTTGGGAAAAAAACTTCGTGGTGTTCTCCAGCAATCTCGACCATGTCCGTAAAGGCGCGTTATTTTCGCTGTATCCGGACAATTTCGGCATGGGCCGCAGCTTGGCCGGTTTGGCCAAGCAACAACTACAAGCGGGCGGAAAATCCGAATCGGTGCAGCTATTGCAGGATTTACTAGTAGCCGTGAATTTACGCACCGCGGAACACTTGGGACTGCGCTTTTCCAACCAGACACGCCGGGAATTTGCCATGGTTTTCCCGGTGCCATAAGGGATATGAAGCGTTGGCGATGGCCCCGGTTCAAAGGGGTGAGTTTTCTACAACAGTTGACCGTAACATTTTGTTTCGGGTTGGCGGTGGTTTCGGTGCTGTCGGCATTTGCTATTTCCACGCTTTCCTATCATATCGTACGCGACAAGTGGATAGCCCAAGGGTTGCAGACCAGCGAAGCTTTCGCGGCTCAAAGTGCCTTGGCCCTGTTATATGCCAGCCGGGAAAACGCCGAAGAGCCTGCCCGGCGATTTCTGGCGTTTCCCGATGTGCGTGGCGTGGCTATTTTCAATCCCGATCATATACCCTTGTTCGAGCGTGGCGATCAGGCCATGCCTGACCCTACGGGCCAGGCGTATTGGCCAGGCGCCGTGGAACTGGTTCAGGAGAACGAGCGGGCTTGGTATTTTGCCGCGCCGGTGTTCGCACGCAAAACCGAAGAACAAGAGGCTTCACCGTTCGAAGAGCGTATGCCGGAGCCCGAGTTGCTGGGTTATGTGCGCTTAGTGCAGGGCAAACAATCCTTAAATCTGTTGAAGGATCAAATTCGCCTTTCCACGCTGATCGTTTCCAGCGGCTCCGCAGCCTTGTTCTTGTTGTTTTTATTGGTGATGTCGCGCCGGTTGACTTTACCGATCAAGCAGTTGGCCTTGCGGATGGGTAAAGCCTCCGCGGGTGAAAAAAACGTCCGGGCCGAATTAAGCGGACCGCGCGATATTACCGAAATGGGTGAAGCCTTCAATACCATGATGGCGGTGCTGGAGACCCGGGAGAAGCAGTTGGAACGCGCTCGCGATACTGCATTGGAATCGGCGCGGCTGAAAGGCGAATTTGCCGCCAATGTCAGCCACGAATTGCGTACCCCCTTGAACGCGGTGCTAGGTATGCTGGAATTGTTGCAAGACATGGGTTTGACGCCCAAGCAGCTGGAATATTCGATGGTGGCGCGCAATGCCGGTGAGGCGTTATTGAAGTTGATCGAAGATATTCTGGATTTCTCTCGCATCGAATCCGGCATGATGAAGCGGCAACCGGTCGATTTTGTACTCTACGAGACGTTGGATGAAGTAGTCGAGTTGATGTCCGGCCAGGCGCACCGGAAAAATCTGCAACTGCGTTATTCGATAGCCGACGATATTCCGCTGGTATTGAACGGCGAAGCCTCCAGGGTGCGGCAGGTATTGATCAATCTGGTCGGCAATGCGTTGAAGTTTACCGATCGAGGCAGCATCGCTATCGACGTAACCGCAGACGCGGCCGCAAGCGATCCTCTGCAATTGCGTTTTTGCGTTACCGATACCGGTATGGGTATACCCGATGCGGTGCAGGCCAGCATTTTCGATGCTTTTGTCCAGGCCGACGGCTCTATGAGCCGCCATTACGAGGGTGCCGGCCTGGGGCTGGCGATTTGCCGACAGTTGGTGCAATTGATGGGGGGGCAAATCGGCGTTCACAGTCGGGAAGGGGTAGGCAGTTCGTTCTGGTTTACCGTACCGTTCGCTCCGCCTCTCGGTAACCATGGATTTTCCGAGGCTCGGCAAGCATACTTTGCCAATCTGCGGATCTTGGTGGTTACCGAAAACGACAAAATGCGGCAATTCCTGACGCAAAGCCTGGAACGCTGGAAAATCCAATACCGTCACAGTGGCTACGGTATCAAGGCCGTGGATATGTTGCGCTCCGCCCACGATCAGGGGCAGGCTTATCAATTTGCCATCATCGATCTGAAAAATGTCGACGACAGCGCTTGGGTCGATATGATTATTTCCGATCCGGATTTGGCGGCAGTCAAAATTATTTTGTTGTCCGAGCCCGGTGCCACCACCGGTCTATCGCGCTTGGCGAACGTCGCCGCGCAATTGGAGACGCCAGTACAAGTATCCAAATTATATGATTTCATATTGACGGCGGGGCAAGATTATCACGCGCCCGGATCCGGCTTGGAAGGCGAAGCTGAGCCAACCGCCGCGATGGGCCGGCGAGTGCTGATCGTCGAAGACAACCGGGCCAGTCAGATGGTGGCCGGGGGCATGCTGGATCGGTTGGGTTGCAGTTACGAAATCGCCGGTTCCGGGGAGGAGGCCTTGACCTGCTTGACCCAGCAGGCTTTCGATTTGATCCTGATGGATTGCCATATGCCGAACATGGATGGTTTCGAAGCCACCCGCCGCATCAGGGCACTGCCGGAGCCTATATGCCGGGTGCCGATCGTGGCGATGACCGCCAATGCTCAGCAGGGCGACAGCGATTTATGTCTGGCGGCCGGAATGGACGACTATCTGGCCAAGCCGATCAAATTGAAACCTTTACGGGAAAAACTGCTGAGTTGGTTCGAAGGCCGGCCGCATGCCGTCGGTATATCCGTACAGCCGGAGCATGCGCTAGGGACGCTGGATAATGCGGTTTTACAGCAATTACGCGATGAAATCGGCCAGGGTTTCGTGACGATGGTTGGTTACTATCTGGAAGATGCGCCGGCGCAAATCGAGCAAATCGGCGCGGCGCTCGCCATCGACAATCGTCTTTTATTACGCGAAGCGGCCCACGGCCTGAAAGGTGCCAGTCGCAACCTCGGCGCGGAAAAGTTGGCGACCATTGCCCGGCAACTGGAACAGCAGGCGGCGCTAGGCCAAATCGAGAACGGCGAGGCTTTACTGCAGCAGTTGCGCGACGAATACCGGTTTATCGAACAACTCCTGACATTGGAGGTTGGCACGGCAAGCGTCGTTGAACGGGTTACGCAATCGAGTCCGCGAATACTGCTGGCCGACGACGATAGAGCGATGCGTTTTGCCTTGCAAGATGTCCTGGAGAAAGACGGTTATCGGGTCGATTTGGCGGGTAACGGTTGGCAGGCCGTAACCCTGTGCGAGCGGCAGATGGCCGATTTGATCTTGATGGATGCCATGATGCCGGAAATGGACGGCTTCGAAGCCTGCCGGAAAATCCGGGCCTTGCCGCACGGCGCCGACGTGCCGATATTGATGATCACGGCTTTGGAAAACGAACAATCGGTGGAATTGGCGTTTTCGATAGGCGCCAACGATTACATTCCCAAGCCGATTCATTTCGCGGTATTGCGCAAGCGTATCGCGCATTTGCTGGAAGCCAGCCAAACTCAACGCACCCTGAATCGTTTGGCGTTCCACGACGCCTTGACTAATCTGGCCAATCGCACGCAGTTCATGCAAAGACTGAACTCGGTGATCGAGAGCGGCACGGCGCAAAATCCGCTGCATGCCGTGTTATTCCTGGATCTGGATCGGTTCAAACTCACTAACGACACCTTGGGGCATGATGTCGGTGACCAGTTGTTGAAAGCTGCGGCGGAACGGATTCAAGGCTGTGTGCGGCGGGAAGACCTGGTCTCCCGGTTTGGCGGCGACGAATTTACCTTATTGCTGGAAAACATCGCTAGCCCACAAGTCGCTGCTAATGTGGCTGATAAAATCCGCATCGCGATCGCTCATCCGTTCGGATTGATGGGGCAGGAGTTTTATATCAGCTCCAGTATCGGCATTTCCTTATATCCCGCCGACGGCGCAGATAGCGGTTTGCTGATCAAACACGCCGATACCGCCATGTACCGTGCCAAGGAGCAAGGTAATACTTACTGCTTTTACGAAGACAGCATGGAGTTTGCCGTGTCGGCCAAGCTGCGTCTGGAAAGTGATTTGCGCCGTGCGTTGCAGCGCGGCGAGTTCTTCCTGCATTATCAGCCGCAAATCGATCTGGATTCCGGGCGGGTTGTCGGTGCCGAGGCTTTGATACGTTGGCGGCATCCCGAATTGGGCTTGATTCCACCGGATCAATTTATCCCTGTAGCCGAAGAAATCGGCCTGATCGAGGCGATAGGGGCTTGGGTGTTGCGCGAGTCCTGCCGTCAGGCCCGGATTTGGCGGCAGAGCGGCTATTCGCCGTTCACGATGGCCGTCAATGTGTCGGCGCGCCAATTGGATCAGGAAGATTTTGTCGCGCAAGTGACTGCTATCGTCAATGAATCCGGTTTACCCGCCGAAGCGCTGGAATTGGAACTGACGGAAAGCTTGTTCATCCGCAATCCGGAACGGAAGCGCGATATTCTGGCCAAACTGAGGGAGGCTGGCCTGCAAATTTCGATAGACGATTTCGGCACCGGCTATTCCAGCCTCAATCAACTCAAGCAGTTTGCGTTCGATAAACTGAAAATCGATCGCTCGTTCGTCGCCAATATTTTGCACGATGCCGATGCCGCCGCGATTGTGCTGGTGATCATTTCTATCGCCAAAATCCTGAAATTCAAAGTCATCGCGGAAGGTGTGGAAACCGAGCAGCAGGCACAGTATTTATTACAAAACGACTGCGATGAAGCGCAGGGTTATTTGTTCGGTAAGCCGATGGCTGCCGAACAACTTTCGGAGTTGCTGGCGCAGACCTTTGCCGACAACCAAGGCCGTTAAACGCGCGTTGCTTGTGTTGCTAGCGTGAGCGGGGCGATTGCGCACGTCATAGCCGGGAAGCGCCGAGCGATTCGCGGCGGGTCGGTTCCGGATTGACGCTCGGATCAATTCCGGTTAACGGGTAATAAGGCGATGCGGTTTTCGATGTCTTGCATCAGTTGTTTGTAGGCTTCGCCGTCGGTGCCGCCGAAGCTGCGGATAAACTCGGCTTCGGGTAGCGACTCCGGTAAATCGGCTGTGGTCGGCATCATTTGATGTTCATCGGCGCTGGCCAATATTGATTGTATTTTCCGCGCCAGTGCCGGGTTGGCGACGGCTTGTTCTCCCATGCGGGTGCCGGTGCGGTCGGCGGCTAGGTCGTTAAACGAAAAGCCGCTGCCGCCGCGCGAATCTTCAATTTCCTTAAACAAGCCCACCGCATCCGCTAATGGCGTGCCGGAATAGGCCGCCAGCATCGCCGAAACCAGATAATGTTTGGTCAGGTCGTCGCGACCGTTCAGCGTTATCTGCCGCCAAATGGGGTGCGGCCAGAAACGGGATTCCGGGACGATTTTCATGAGACGCTGTTGATTGACGTAAAGCGTTAGCACCAGGATCAGTGCCCGGTTCTCCGCTATTGGGTCGCCGCTGGCGCTCCTTTGTAGCGCCAGTTTAAATAGCGGTTTGCTGTAATCTGTCAGACTTGCGCTTTTTTTATCTGTCTGGCTTAGTTCGGCTAAATACCGCTGATATGCCTCCAGGCGCAGTTGATCTTCCGGCGTCAGCAAAGCGCCGCGCAGTTTGCGCGGTAAATCCGCCTGCCAACGATAAGTGACCGTCAGGCGCCGCGGTTGAAATTGCACGTGTTTGACGATGTTGGCGAAGGCCTGCCGGTCCGCCGCCGGTTGTATGGTATCGAGCAGCAAATTCAGCAAAGGTTTGGCCAGCATCCCGGGAATCCAAAGTTTGCCGACTGACATGTGATCTACTTTTGGCAAACCTGCTGACTGCCTAAGTTCCATCGTCAGATTGAGGTATCCGCCCAGGGGATTGGCCGGCAAGTGCAGAGTGGCTTCAATGAGGGCACGGTCTTCGTCGATCCGTAAGCCCGCCACGCCGTTGGCGTATTGATTGGCCAGATAATTGATCGCCAGGTCCAGTTCCTGTTGATCTAATCCGACTCTGGCGATAGCGCCGGACTTTAGGCTGCGCGGATCGTTTTGCCGAAAAATCAGTTTGCCTCGGGCAATTTGTTCGGGCGTCAGGTCGGCTCGGGTTTGTAATTTCGGCGTGTTGTCAATTGCCAGAAACAGAGCCAGTCCAAGCAATAACGCTAGTAGCAACACAGTCGACAGCAGGCTTTTTGCAATCCATTTCATTCGTCGTTCTATCCAATCCTTGCTATTGGCAATGTCGATCCTAGCCGTTTAACACGGTAACGCCGGCTTTGAGTTAATGCGGTTTATTTCGTTGTTCTTCATACGACGACGGGCTGATGCCGGCGCTTGCCAGGTATTCGCGCAGATGTTTGATTTCTTGTTTATTGCAAATACCGCTGTGATGCGGATGATGCAGCACGCCTTCAATATTATTCAGGGTCACATGAAAGCGAGCGCCATGGCTGGGTTGCATATCGGCTCCCAGGTGATGCAGCAGGGATTCTATTTCCCGCCAATGGATATTACCGCTAACCGGATCCTGGAATATAGCGCGCAACAGGTTTAAATGGTGGCTCATGGCGGTATCCTCCCCAATGTTAAGTGAACAGCTTACGCCTGAAATGCCGCCCCGTTCAACTCGGCCGCACGCTTAAACGACAGCGGCTTGGGGTTGCGGCGGAAGCAAGAAAGTTTTTTGTTTCAAAATAAGAAACAAATCATCTTATAAATGCCTTATTGTAAATAAATTACAAAGGCTTATAGTTAAACCGTCTTCATTAAATCGACTGTAACCCAGTCAAGGCGGAAAAAATGAACAAGTCAGACAACCTGTACAGAGACATCGTTACCGGACTGTTTTTCACTGTTGGCATCTTTAGTTTTATGTCAGGACAGTTCGTTCTTTCCACTATGTTATTCGGCGCGGCGTCATTATTCAGCAATCTGGATGTTGCCAAACCTGTCAGGATTTAAGTGTTTCGTAGTACCTCCTCGTTGTAAATGCTCCACATTCTACAGCCCCCATCCTGCTCAAGGTGGGGGCTTTTTTTTGTGTTTACCGAAACGCTATTCCTTAGTTGGTTTTTGGTTTTTTGAGGTATCCGAGACCACGGTGTACTCGGCCTCCAGACTTTGGTCGCCTACTTGTGCATTTTTAAGTTTTCGCAGCAACCACCAGCCTCTGATACCGATTATCGCTAACGGAATCAGCAGTAAGGCAAAGAACGCCGAAAATACCACTGTGCCCAATATCGCGCCGGCAATCATCGCTGGAATGGCCAGTAGACTTGACAGCTTGCTTTGCGGAGGCGACTCAAGGCGGGGATGCGTTCCGGAACCGTCAATGCGGATGGTTTTTTTGTAGATTTTTAACATGTCGGACACCTATTTAAATGGTACGAGGCCTGCCTCGTTCCCGAAAAGGACTAACGGGTCGTCAGCTTTCCAGGGCAGGTATTTTCGCATAACCGCTGCGAACAGATTGGATGTTAAAAAGTTGTCCAACCAATGTTGCAAAGCCGGGTAAGGTGAGTTTGCAAACCAAGCGTTATCTACTGCGGCAAACTGGCGGATAAACGGCGCAATGGCGGCATCGGCCAAGCCAAAACTATCGCCGCATAAGAATCGGGTCCGCTGCAAACGGGTTTCCAGCTTGGTTAAAAACACCTCGCCTTGTTGACGATAATCGGCTGGCGTTTGTTCCGGATAGCGGTCCGCATATTTGTAACGGTCTAAATAGTATTTGAATTCGCCGTCGTTCCGTTCGATTAGTTGCTTCGCGTCTTCAGATGTTTGTCCAAGCCAATCTTTTGGATCGTGTTGCGCCAAGGCCCAATACATAATATCCATACTTTGTTCGATGACTTGACCGTTGGGCAACAACAGCACCGGCACTGTGCCTTTTGGCGAAACGTTTAGCATCGCTTCTGGTTTATTACTAAGCTCGATTTCTCTGAGCGCGATACTTAGCCCCGATACGGCAATGGCCAAGCGTGCCCGCATTGCATAAGGGCAGCGGCGGAAGCTGTAAAAGATCGGATAAATTTGTTCTGTGGTGGGGGGTGATGTAAGCATATGGGGGGTTATTGAATGTCAGTTCTTTATCGGCCGGAATGCCGGTGACACATTACTGTAAATGATCGTCGATTAAAGTCTGGTAAAATAGCCCATTTTCGCGTCAACCCATTTATTTCGTCACACGCCCCAAGCGGCGCCAACGCTCTTTTTACTCTTAATCCTCGGACACTCTCTTGATTTCTACCGCCAATATCACCATGCAATTCGGGGCCAAGCCCCTGTTTGAAAACGTTTCCGTCAAGTTCGGCAACGGCAATCGTTACGGCCTGATCGGCGCCAACGGCTGCGGCAAGTCGACCTTCATGAAAATCCTAAGCGGCGATCTGGAGCCGACATCGGGCAACGTCAGCGTCGATGCCAACGAGCGTTTGGGTATTTTGCGCCAGAATCAGTTTGCCTATGAAGACCAACGGGTACTGGATGTGGTGATGATGGGCCATGCGGAGATGTGGGCAGCCATGTCGGAACGCGATGCGATCTATGCCAACATGGAAGCCAGCGAGGACGACTACATGCGCGCCGCCGATCTGGAAACGGTATTCGCCGAATTCGGTGGCTATACCGCTGAAGCCAGGGCCGGCGAATTATTGTTGGGTTTGGACATCCCGCTGGAACAACACAACGGTCCGATGAGCGCGGTGGCGCCGGGCTGGAAATTGCGGGTATTGCTGGCGCAAGCCTTGTTCTCCAATCCCGACATCATGCTGCTGGACGAACCGACCAACAACCTGGACATCAACACCATCCGCTGGCTGGAAAACGTGCTGAACGAGCGTAATTCGACGATGGTCATCATCTCGCATGACCGGCATTTCCTGAATAGCGTCTGCACCCACATGGCCGATCTGGACTACGGCGAATTGCGGGTTTATCCGGGCAATTACGACGATTACATGACCGCCGTGACGCAGGTGCGCGAGCAATTGCTGGCCGGCAATGCCAAGAAAAAGGCGCAGATTGCCGAGCTGCAAACCTTCGTGGCGCGCTTTTCGGCGAACGCTTCCAAGGCCAAGCAAGCGACTTCGCGGGCGCGGCAATTGGAAAAAATCAAGCTCGACGAAGTCAAGCCGTCCAGCCGGGTCAATCCGTTTATCCGTTTCGATCAAACTAAAAAGCTGTACCGTTTGGCGGTGGAAGCCAAAGATTTGGCAAAAGGCTACGGTGCGGAGCCATTATTCAAGAATTTGAACATGATGATCGCGGTCGGCGAGCGGGTGGCTGTGATTGGTCCGAACGGCATCGGTAAATCTACCTTATTGAAAACCCTGGTCGGCGATTTGACGCCGGACAGCGGCGAAGTGAAATGGGCGGAGAACGCAGACGTCGGTTATTTTGCCCAGGATCACGCCGAGGATTTTGCCGAAGACATGCCGCTGATCGAATGGATGGGCCAATGGCGCAAGGAATCGGACGACGACCAAACCATACGCGGCACGCTGGGCCGCCTATTGTTTTCCAATGACGAAATAAACAAATCCGTGAAAGTGATTTCCGGTGGCGAACAGGGGCGGATGCTGTTCGGCAAATTGATTCTGCAAAAAAACAATGTCATGGTGCTGGACGAACCGACCAACCATTTGGATATGGAGTCGATCGAATCGCTTAACGCCGCCTTGGAAAATTATCCCGGCACACTGATTTTCGTCAGTCACGACCGCGAGTTTGTGTCCTCATTGGCGACCCGCATTATCGAACTGACGCCGAACGGCATCGTCGATTTCAGTGGTAATTATGAGGATTATTTGAACAGCCAGGACATTAGCTAAAGTGTTTTAAGCCGGGCCTGGAGCGGTTGAAGCCGTCTTTGTTAAGTTCAAAGGCCTCTAAAAATTAATGAAATCTTTTACTCCCTTTGTATCCACAGTGCAAAAGGAATGGGTTGGGATGAGGTAATAAAGTCAGTAATTTATCCCTCACCCTAGCCATCTCCCTGAGGGCGAGGGAATTTTCGAGGTGCCGTCTAGGCCGTTTTAATACTCCCTCGCGCCGCGCACAAACAGCGTGGCGCCGACATCGGTATACAAGTCGCGGTGCATGCCGCCTACAGGTGCCAATTGGTAGTCGCCGGCGCGCAGCAATACGTCGTCGATAAATAGGTCGCCGTCCAGCATCATGCATTCCTCTTCTATCGGGTGATGATGTTCCGGACACCGGGTGTTCGCTTCCAGCCGAAAGAAACACGACTCTCGGGCGCCGTCCTGCCATAGCGGTTTTTTCCAGACGCCGGGCATGATTTCCTGCCAAGCGTTTTTATTCTCGGCGTACACCGTCAAAGACCGGTCCTGAGCAAACGGCAGCAAACCGCCCAGCATTTCCAGCAAAACCCCATGAGTGTCGCCCAACGAGGTGCCGCGCAGATAGGCCAGCGCGCCGTGCTGTGAACTAATGCCGCCGTGACGGCTGCCGGCGGGCGAGGCGTGGTAATCCAGCGGGCCGAGCAGCAAGTCGCCCATTTGCAAATCGCCGCGCAACACAATGCCTTCTTCCAGACAGTTATGCCGATGCGGCATCAGACTGGCGCCTGGCGCGAATTCTATTAGCACCGAGTTACCTTGCCGGCCGCCGTTCCAGAGATGTTTGATGCGAACGCCGGCCTTCAGGGTTTGCCAGATGCCCTCCTTGGCACGTACCGTCAACATGCCGGCCTGCTTGGCGACGCTTTGCGCCGTGCGCGCCAGTAGACTTTGCTTTAGGGCGTCATGTCGGCCGGCGCCTAATTCGATAGGCGACAAACTGTCCAGCAGCAGCCGGTTGAGTTGGTCTTGTTCGGGGTCGTTGGCGTTATCCATGGTTCGGTTATTCAAAAGGTTAATACGGCTCGGCGGCGTTTGCCGCCAATATACCTTGCAATGTTAATAGTGCGCGGCGGATATGCGATTTCACGGTGCCCAACGGCATGCCGCAGCACTCGGCGATTTCGTCGTGGCTCAATCCGCGAAAAAATGCCAAGGACAACAGCTGCCTTGGCGTCGCATCCAGCGTTGCCAGCGCGGCGTGCAAACCATGGCTTTGCTCGACCGCCATCAACAGGTTGGGCGGCATGGCGCTGTCTTCAGCTTGGATCAAGGCCAAAGTCTCCGGTTCCAACTCGCATTCCTCCGGTTCCAAGCTACGCAGCGCATCCAATGCCCGGCTGCGGGCGATCGTCATCACCCAGGCTTTGGCGCTGCCGCGTTCGGCATCGAACCTGGGCGCCTGGCGCCAGACCTGCCAAAACGTATCTTGAGCCACTTCCTCAGCCAATTGCGTTTGCCGCGTAATTCGTAACGCCAAGCCGTAAACCTGCGCAACTAATGCATCGTAGAGCAGGCTTAAGGCCGATTGGTCCTGATCGACGACGGCGGCTATCCATTCCTGAAGCAGCGCCTCGTCCAGCGCTGGCCGAAACGGTTTGTCGGCGTCCGCATTCAGCTCGCTTGCTTCGTCATGATCCTTATCCTGTTCTGTCATCGCGCCGCCCTGTTCCATTATGGGATATACGCCAGAAACGCTGATTCGGATGCAGCTTCTTTTGGCGTGCAGGCAATCGCTGCGACGGAACGCGCATTCTGTTTGGCGCCGAACCGTAGGCTCGGGCGATTGGTATGGTGCATGGCGACAGGCCTTGGCTGGGGGCGTTGGAGCTTCGCACTATAAAGCAGACCGTAGTACCGAGCAATTGGCGCATGCGCTCCGATCCGCCGCGTTATCGGCATTGTCAGGTTCTCTTGATCGGGGTCAATACGCATCTCGCCTATCCCTTTACCGATATTTCTTGTCGACCATGCATCCAAATTGAGATTTGCCGCGTATCTGTGATTGCAAGCGCCGGTGAGTGCTTCGGCCGCTTTGATTGCGAAACTCCAGGCCGCTTGCCAATTTTCATATCATTAGGAGGAATTAAACATGAAAAAAATATTAGCTATAGCGGCATTGGCGGGCGTTTCGGCGCTGCCCGTACCGACGATGGCCGCCTCGTTCGATTTTAACGGCAGCTTTGCGCAAGATAATGATGTCGTGCGTTTTGATTTCAGCCTCGGTTTGCCCGGAGCGGTGACCTTGTTCACCTCGTCCTGGCTGGGCGGCGGCTTCGATCCGATTTTAACGCTCTGGGATGCCGGCGGAAATCAAATTTTGGAGCAGGATGACGGCAGCTTAGGCGGTGCTCTGGTGTCGAATGGCGTCAATTACAACTACGGCGAATTCGACAGTTATATCGCCCTGAATTTGGCGGCGGGTAATTACATCGCCACCTTGACGCAATACGATAACTTTTCGCTTAGCAGCCTTTTGGCCGACGGTTTTCTGCGCGATGCCGATCCGGTGTTCACCGCCGCTTTTGGATGCTCCAACGGCCGCTTCTGCGAAGGTTCGTTACTGGACAGCAACAATAACCCGGTCGAACCCAACCGTACCAATGCATGGGACGTACATTTTCTGAATGTCGATAGCGCCAGCGTGGCTAGCGTGCCGGAGCCGCCAACTTGGATGCTGCTTGGCTTGTCCGGTCTGTTTTTATTGGGCGGTCGCTTCTCGGGCGCTAACGGTAGCCACGGTAAGCCGGCATCGACACGGGCACCCGCCTGACGCCCATTTGTCTATTTTGCGCGTATTAACTGTGCTGTCGCCGGCAATGCGCACTTATCTTTATTATAGGAATCAAAATTATGAAAACTCCAATTAACCACACACGCTGGCCGCTGGCGCTATGCATTGCGCTGGCTGTGATGCAACCGGTTCAGGCCGCCAACCACCGCGAAGCGCCGTTGACGGCACTCGATAACAAGGCCGACATTACCGATTGGTATGCCTTTGTCAGTTACAACGATCCCAGCAAGGTGACGATGATCCTGAATGTCGATCCCTTGCTGGAGCCCAGCAACGGTCCGAATTATTTTCCTTTCGATCCGGAAATTCTGTATGAAATGAAAGTGGATAACAATTTCGATGCCGACGAAGACATTACCTTGCAGTTCAGGTTTAAAACCGAAAATCGTTTGCCCGGCGTTTTTAGCGCATTTGTTGGCGCCGATAACGGTATTGTCGCGCCGGCCAATTCGCCGAGCCCGGTTGCTCCAGGCAGCTTGATCGTACCGCCTGCCATTACCGCGCTGGATGGCCCTGGCTCCGAAGGCTTGGGCTTGCGGCAGAGTTATACGGTCACGCTGATCAAAGGGAAGGGCGCCAGCCGGCAAGTTATCGATTTGACCAATCAACAAAAACTTTATGCGGTTCCCTCCAACGTCGGGCCGCGCACGATGCCCAATTATCCGAATCTGGCCAGTCAAGGCATTTACGACTTGGGCGGTGGGATTAGCGTATTCGCCGGCACAGTCGACGACCCGTTTTATATAGACTTAAGCTCGACTTTCGATACCATCAATTACCGGACCGGCGCGTCCGGCGTGGGTGTGCCGGCGGTGTTTTCCGAAGACCAAAATATCGCCGAAGCCAAAAACTTCGCATCCGACGACGTCGCCGGTTTCAACGTCAATTCCATTGCCATCGAACTGCCGATTGCCTTGCTTACCCAAGACGGCAAGCAACATAGCGCCGGCGAAGCCTTGGCAGTCATCGGCACCTACGCTACCACCTCGCGGCCGCGCACCAAGGCTTATGCCGATAAACCCGGCGGCAAGCCCAAACTTGCCAATGCCTATGTGCAGATCCAGCGTATGGGTAACCCATTGGTCAATGAAGTGTTGATCGGTACCGGCGATAAAGACAAATTCAGCATGAGCGAACCCAAGGATGATGCCAATTTCGCCGGCTATGTGCTGGATCCTCTGTTGGCTAGAGCCGTCAATGCCGCATATGGCGGGGTAGTGCCGATTCCGACACCGCCGCGTGTGAATCCGGCCAATCCCAGTTTCGACTTGGGACCCTTGGTGTTTTATGCCGCACCGATTTGTCCCGGCTGTTCTCCGGCCCAGCGCGGGCCGGTGGCGGATCTGTTGCGCTTAAACACCGGCATAGGCCCGACGCCTTTAAGTGCGCGGAAACGTATGGCATTTCTGGCGGGCGATACCGCCGGCTTCCCGAATGGGCGGCGGGTATCCGACGATGTCACCGATATTTCCTTACAAGCGGTGGCCGGGGTGTTAAATCCGGCCTTCAACAGCTTTCCGAATAACCGCATCGCCGACGGCGTCAACGCTAACGACAGAACCTATCAGGAAGTGTTTCCTTATGTGGCCTTTGCCAATAGCGGTCGGCAAAGCCGCCATGTCGATCCGGGCGAGTCCGGTTGTTTCGACGCCGTTTCCTTGGCTGTGGGTAGCTGCCCGAATAACTAAGCAGCGTTTTAACGAGGGCAGGGGGCGGCTGCGTTCGCCCCCGAATCGATAAGCGTGCCGAAGGAGGCGTTAATGAAGTATTGGCTTAGTTTAAGTTTAATTTTGTCCGCGGCTGTATTCAGTAATGTGGGAGCACAACCGTATTTACCCAAGGCCGACGACGAAATAGTTGAGACCTTGCCGGCCAGAGGCGAGAGTTGGTTGGAAATTCGGTACTTGCGCAAACAAGTCGCGGCCCAACCAAATAATTTGGAACCGGCATTGGCGCTGGTACGGCGTTATATCGAATTGGGCCGCGCCGAATCGGACCCACGCTATTACGGCTACGCGGAAGCGGCCTTGGCGCCTTGGCTCGCAGTCGCGCAGCCGAGTGCCGAGGTTCTAACTTTGCGGGCCACCTTGTTTCAAAATCGCCATGAGTTTCCGCAAGCCCTGGAGTATTTGAATCGGGCCTTGGTGCGTCAACCACGCTTGGCGCAAGCCTGGTTGACGCGGGCGGCGATTCTGGAAGTACAGGGCAGGTACGCGGATGCCCTCAACAGTTGTTTACCTTTATTGAAATTGGCCGAGCCGCTGATCGGCCAAGTTTGTGTTAATTCGACGCTAAGTGTTTCCGGGCAGCTCAATGCCGCTTATCGTCAACTGGCGCAACTTGTGCCGGCTGCGGAACATGCCGAGCCGCAAGATAAACAATGGGCGTTGACGACGCTGGCGGAAATGGCGGAGCGTATGGGAAATGCCGATGCGGCTGAACAATATTACCAGCAAGCTCTGCAATTACAGCGCCGTAACGGTTATCTGTTGGCTACCTATGCCGACTTTTTACTGGAACAAAAGCGTTACTCGGAGGTGGTGGCATTGCTCGGTGACGATACACGCGCCGACGGTTTGTTACTACGTTTGACCTTGGCTGAACAGGCCTTGCACTTGCCAAAGGTCAATGCACATATCGACGCGCTGACCGCCCGCTTTGACGCCAGTCGGATGCGCGGCGATACCAGTCATCAAGGCGATGAGGCGCGCTTTTTACTGTATGTGTTAAACCGGCCCGAACCCGCATTGGCGCTGGCGCAAGCCAATTGGGCCGTACAGCGAGAGCCACGCGACGCCCGCATTCTGCTGGAAGCGGCGGTAGCCAGCGACAACACAAGACAGCAGCTTCAGCCGATGCTGACGTTTTTAGCGCAATCCAGGCTTCAGGATGCGCGGCTGCAAGTATTGCTGCAGCAGCTAGACGGAGGCAGAGCATGATAAGGCTGATATTAACAATCTGGCTGCTGGCGGCAAGCTTTAGTGCCTTAGCCCATAAGCCCAGCGATAGTTATTTGACGGTGCAGGTTGACGGGCGGCAAATCGCCGGGCAATGGGATATTGCCTTGCGCGACCTGGATTATGCTTTGGGCTTGGATGCAAACGACGACGGCAATATCACCTGGGCGGAGTTGCGTGAAAGCCGAGATGTGATCTATACCTATGCATTAAGTCGATTGCAGCTTGATATGGGTAAGCAAGCCTGTTCGCTACAACCTTCAAACTTACTGGTGGACGAACACAGCGACGGCCATTACGCGGTATTAAATTTTCAGGCGACTTGTTCGTCAACTTCCGGGCCTTTGTCGCTAGGCTACCGCTTGTTTTTCGATCTCGATCCGCAGCATCGCGGGCTGATAAGCGTGGTTCACGAAGGTCAAACCGATACCGCGATCTTTAATCCCGACCGCCAACTCACCGAGTTTGTGTTGGACGCCGATCCATCCTTGTGGCGGGTGCTGGCTCATTTTGGCGACGAAGGCATTTGGCATATCTGGATCGGTTTCGACCACATTCTGTTTCTGTTGAGCCTGTTACTGCCGGCGGCTTTGATTTGGGAAAAAGGGGCTTGGCTGCCTAAAGCCGGCTTTAAGCCGGTATTTTACGATGTGTTGGGTGTGGTTACGGCCTTCACGTTGGCGCATTCATTAACCTTGAGTCTGACGGTATTGCACTTTCTCTCACTACCGTCCCGCTGGGTGGAGTCGGCTATCGCCGCGTCGGTCGCGCTGGCCGCTTTCAACAATATTTATTCTGTATTTACAACGCGACGCACCTGGTTCGCCTTTGGTTTCGGCTTAATCCATGGCATGGGCATCGCCAGCGTGTTGCTGGATATGGGCTTGCCGGAAGCGCAACGCGTGTTGTCGCTTTTGGGCTTTAACCTGGGAGTGGAAGCCGGACAGTTAGTGATTGTCGGCGCCGCCTTGCCCCTGATCGCGTATCTGAGCCGTTATCGCTACTATCCGGCCTTGGTGTTGAAAATGGGGTCAGTGTCCATCGCCGGAGTTGCTCTGGTCTGGTTGGCGGAACGTAGCCTCGATTTTCAAATGTCGATCTGGTAAACCAAAGCATCGGTAGTGTTTTGCGGGAGCAGCGAAAATGGTCGTCCCGGTTGCGATTGCGCACCTCAGAATTTTCCGTAGAGATATTCTGAGGTGCTAAAGTTTGGTGAAAAGTGCTTAGCATATTGTTTTGTATCAGGAAATACTTTCTATTACTGCTAGTTCATTGAGCTAAAGCCGGGGGCTGGGAGTGTGGTACTGAGTACGAAATCTTGCTTGATTAACGATGACGGCCAGCAAAGTTATGATTTGTTGGTAAGCTACTCCGAATAAAACCCTAAATCCCGTCCACGGAGAAATTAATGAGTAACCTAATTCGAGTCACTGTCGCCTTGTTGTTAAGCGTGAGCGGCAATGCCGCATATGCTTACGGCAGCAGTCAGAGTTCGCATCACTGTGACAAACCGGTTTTTTCCGAGTTTCAGCCCGCGACAAATAAGTATCTACAATCCTTCACCGAATTTTCCTTGGTGGCATCGTCCAATACCACGCTCACGTCGGTGGTGATCAATGTTAACGCCGGCGAAACCAAATATCATTTCACTCCTAAAGAGTTACAAATTGCTCAACAACCCAGCGGCCGCTTGGAAATTAAAGGCAAGTTGGATCGTCCTATCGAACACGGTTTTGCGCGTTTAAGCATTACTGCTCATAGCAAACCCGGTTGCGAAAAAACCGAGGGTTACTTGGTCCGAATTCACTAACCGCCCGATTTTTAGTAAATGTCTTGTAGAGACGCCAAATTTTGCGTCTCTACAATTCGCCGACTGCAAAGGCTGAATTGGTTATGGGGCTAGCTGTAACTGTTCAAGCATCCGGGCGACGCGTTGCGCATCCAGCGCAGGGTCGACATCGTCGTCTATCCTACGTATTGTCAGGCTAGGATCTAAAATGAAAGTCCGGCGTTTGGCTAGATTCAGTATCGGCATCTTCACGCCGTACGCTTCCGTAACTGTGGCATCCGCGTCCGATAACAGCTGAAACGTTAATTGGTGTTGCCGGTGAAACTCGGCCAAATCCTGCAATTCATCGGTGCTAATGCCGTAAACCTCGGCATTTTGCCGGCGTATTGCTTGAATGGCATCGCGAAACGCGCAGGCTTGCGTCGTGCATCCCGGTGTCCCGGCTTTGGGATAAAAATACAACACGGTCCAGCCTTTACCTTGGCGGTCGGCTAAACTTATTTTAGTACCGTCTTGTGCCGGTAATTGAAACAGCGGTGCTTGCTGACCGGTCTGCAACGTGTCGGCTTGCGCTGTTGCGAGAAGCGGCAAACAAATTAAACAAGTCAGAATCAATCGGCCAAGGCTGGCATTGGATTTATACATAAAATAGCTCCGTAAGGCAGGATGTTGCAATGGCGGCTGAATTTAACAGCGTGATCACCATATTGCGTTTCAATCCGATTATTCCGTAAAAGTCGGGTGCCGCAATGGCGTTTCTCGCGGAAATTCCTAATCGAATCAGGGCGGATTTAAGCCGACAAGCCTAGCGGAATTCTCAGTGGCTGGGTGCTTATGGGTGTAGAATAATTTCAGTGGAACTCATGGTTCCCGTGATGACGCATATACAAGTTTGCATAAGTAAAATCAATTTCGACGCCTAAAAACGGCATGAGCACAAAGATGCGGCCCCTTTACTTTTCCCGGTTTTCTCGCAGCCTGTGGCTGACCTTGGCCGTGTTTGTGGTTTTCGCCATTACATTTGCGATATACGTCCGTTCGGAAAAGCAGATCGACCGCGTCAATGAAATACGCTTGCAATCCCATCTGCTGATGGACGAATTACGTCAGTCGTCGGACGATCTTTCACATATGGTGCGCGCTTACGTGGCGACCGGCGATCCTATCTACAAGCGTTACTTCCAAGAGATTCTGGATATTCGCGACGGCAGATTACCGAGGCCGCTTGATTATCAATATGCGTATTGGGATTTGATGATAGCCGACGGTCAGGCGCCCCAGTATTCCAGCGGTCAAGCCGTTGCCTTACTGGATTTGATGCGGCATGCCGGGTTTACCGAGGCGGAATTAGCGAGGATGGCGGAAGCGAAAGCCCATTCCGATGCCCTAACCAAGATCGAATACGCGGCAATGGCGCTTACCGAAGGCGATTCGTCCGTAGCCAAGCGTCATGAGGCCAGCTTATTACTACAGGATAAAGCCTATCATCAGGCGAAAGCCATGATCATGCGGCCGATCAGCGAGGCCTACCAGATGATGGAGGGCCGTACGCTCAAGGAAGTGCAGGCCAAGGAGTTTGTTGCTGTGGTATTGCGCGGCGTATTCGTAGTTTTCGGCATGATGCTGGTCTTGATGCTGTGGCGGGTCTATCGGACTTTGCATGTCATATTGGGGGCCTCGGTCGATGAATTGCATGCTCAGATCGTTCGTCTGGGGCGCGGCGATTTTTCGGAAAATATTCCGGTTGCTAAGGGCTTGGAAAATAGCGTGATGGCCTGGCTATCGGAGACCCGGTTCAAATTGGCGAATGTCGACGCCGAACGCCGAGATGTCGAGGCGAAAAATCTACGCCTGACCCAGTTGTACGCCGCTTTAAGTCAGTGTAATCAGGCTATTGTCAGGTGTACCAGCGAAGCTGAGCTGTTTCCGCAAATCTGCCGCGACGCGGTGATATTCGGTGGAATGACGATGGCTTGGATCGGTATAGTGGATGAAAGCAGCAAACTGATTAAACCGGTGGCGTCTTACGGAAACGGTACCGAATATCTGGATGGAATTGAAATAACGATAGATGAAGACTTGCCATCCGGCTGCGGACCTACCGGTACGGCCGTACGTGAAGACAGGCCGTTCTGGTGTCAGGATTTTCAGCACGATTCCGCGACAAGCGCGTGGCACGAGCGGGGCGCCAAATACGATTGGAATGCATCCGCGGCCTTGCCCTTACATTTGAAAGGCAAGACTATTGGCGCTTTTATGCTGTATGCGGACACCGAAAATGCTTTTGACGACGCCGCGCGTAAACTGCTGATGGAAATGGTCATGGACATCGATCATGCTTTAAACGGCTTTGAGCGCGAGGCGGAGCGTTTACAAGCCCGGCAAATGGAAAGCTTGCGTATTTTTATGCTTGAACGTCTTAACGGCGACGTACCGTTGCCGAATATTCTGCAGGACGTGGTCACTGAACTTGAGACGATGCTACCGGGTAGTCTTTGTTCGATTTTGCTTGTGGATGACGGTCAGCGCTTACGCATAGGTGCTGCCCCCAGTCTTCCGGATTTCTATAATCAAGCGATCGACGGCGCCACCATAGGCGCCGGACTCGGGTCCTGCGGCAATACGGCATTCACCGGGAAGCGGACCATAGTCGAGAATATCGCCGAACACCCTTTCTGGCAGCCTTATCTGCCGCTGGCGGAACAGGCTGGTTTGGGGGCGTGCTGGTCTGAACCCATCCTTTCCTCCGGCAAGAAAGTCCTGGGTAGTTTTGCCATCTATCAGCGCCAGCCCGCGGTGCCCGATAGCCATGAACTGCGCCTACTGGAGATGGTGGCGCACTTTGTCGCCTTGGCTATCGAACGCAAACAGGCCGAAGAACATATTTACTATTTGGCGAATTACGATCCGCTGACCGGTTTACCGAATCGCAGTCAGCTGGACGAACACTTGAAATATGCGCTGAGTTTGGCAAAGCGCAGCAGCGGCCATTTGGCGCTGATGTTTCTCGACCTCGATCATTTTAAAGATATTAACGATACGCTGGGCCATAGCGTCGGGGACGCGTTGCTGGTGGAGTTGGCCAATCGCTTGCGCGCGGTGTTGCGGGACGAAGATACCGTGACCCGCTTGGGCGGGGACGAATTCATTTTCCTGCTGCCGGGAGCGGGTGCCGACGGGGCTGCAAACGTTGCGCAAAAATTGCTGTATGCCATTGCCCTGCCTTGCCGGATCGAGCAATTCGATTTGACGATGAGTGCGTCGATCGGCATTGCACTGTATCCTAACGATGGCCGGGATTTGGAGAGCCTTTCCAAAAGCGCCGATGCGGCGATGTACCGAGTTAAAACCGAAGGCCGGCACGGGTACCGCTTTTTTACGCCGGAAATGCACGCCCGTGCCCAACGCAACCTGCAATTGGTCAATGCGCTAAGGCATGCCTTGGATCGCCAGCAATTTCATGTCTATTATCAGCCGCAAGCGGATATGCATAGCGGGCAAGTCATCGGTGCGGAGGCCTTGTTGCGTTGGCGGCATCCCGAATTTGGCATGGTTTCGCCGGCCGAATTCATCCCTGTCGCCGAGGATAGCGGGCTGATTCTGCCGATAGGGGAGTGGGTGTTACAAACCGCCGTGCGGCAGGCGAAACACTGCTTGGAGCAGGGCTTGGGGCCTTTCATCATGGCGGTTAATCTGTCGGCCGCCCAATTTAGTCATCCGGCGTTACCGGAGTTGGTATCTCGCATACTTGACGCAGAAGGTTTGCCGCCCGAGTATTTGGAGCTGGAATTGACCGAAGGGGTGGCGATGCAAAACCCCGAAGCCGCCATTGCGGTGATGGATAATTTGCATCATCGCGGTGTGCGCATGTCTATCGACGACTTTGGTACCGGTTATTCGTCCTTGAGTTACCTGAAAAAATTTAAAGTATACAAATTAAAAATCGATCAATCCTTCGTCCGCGACATCAGCACCGATTCGGAAGACAAGGCCATCGTCAGCGCGGTGATCAGCTTGGCCGGCAGCCTGGGTTTGCGCACCATCGCCGAGGGCGTGGAAACCATAGAACAGCGGGAGTTTTTGCGCGAACAGGGCTGCCAGGAGCTACAAGGTTATCTATTCGGCAAACCGATGCCCAGCGACCAATTTGAAGCGTTTTTACGGCAGAGCAGCATGAATGCCGAGAAGGTTTTCTAGACAGAGGGTTTAGTCGGATCGCGGAGATCGCCCTCATTTAAACGAGTCAGACCACGCCAAATTGACGAAATGCCCGACTGCGTTCATGCTTGACCGCCGAATGCCGGGTTGTCTAGGGATTTGCTTTTCCCTATTTCTAGCCGATTTAACAGGAGCTAGCTCGTGAATGACGTTCATCCTATTTTCAAAAGCCTGCCCGAATCGTTGCCGATTTCGCCATTGGCGATATTGACGGTTGTTACTGTACTGGTTGGTGCGACGATGTCGTTTTATACCATTCCGGCCGAGTCCGAGGGTATTGTGCTGCGTTTTGGCGAATACATCGAAAAAGTGCCGTCCGGTCTACACGCTAAGTTGCCGTTCGGCATCGACAATGTCATTACCGTTGCGACTCAGCGTCAGCAAAAGCTGGAGTTCGGTTTTGCTTCGCCGGGTTTTACCAATCCCGATCAAATCGGCGACGAACCGGCTTTGGAAAAATCGATGGTGACCGGCGATTTGAATTCGGCGTTGGTCGAATGGATCGTGCAGTACCGGATTACCGATCCCGAGAAGTATTTGTTTGACGTGCGCGACCCAGGCCTGACTTTAAGGGATATTTCCGAGGCGGTCATGCGCGAAGTGGTCGGCGATCGTACCGTCGACGAGATTATTACCATAGGCCGGCAGGAGATCGAGGAAACCGTTTTGGCGCGTGCCCGTATGTTGGCCGACCGCTATCAGCTAGGGGTGTCGATCAACCAAGTACAGTTGAAGAATGTCAACCCGCCCGAACCGGTGCAGCCTTCTTTCAACGAAGTGAATCGGGCGCAGCAGGATCGGGAAAATGCAATTAACCTGGCCAATGGCGAATATAACAAAGCCGTGCCGCGGGCGCGCGGCGAAGCGGATCAGAAAATTCGCGCCGCCGAAGGTTACCGGTTTAAGCGGATTAACGAAGCCGAGGGCGATGTGACAGCCTTCAATCAGGTTCTGGAGCAATATTTGAAAGCACCGGACGTGACCCGCACCCGAATTTACCTGGAAACCATGGGTGATGTGTTGCCGCAAGCCCGGCAGCAGATTATCGTCGACGATACCGTGCAGCAGATATTGCCGATGTTGCCGTTTCCCGGTCAAACAGCGGGGGTGACGCCATGAGTTCCCCGTTAAGAGTTTGGGCATTAATTGCCTTATCGGCATTTCTGCTGATGCAATCGACTTATACGGTTAATCAGGCGGAGCAAGTCATCATCACCCAATTCGGTAAACCGGTCGGCGAGCCGGTTACCAGCCCCGGCCTACATTTCAAAATCCCGTTTACCCAGCAGGTCAACAGCTTCGACAAACGTTACCTGGCGTGGGACGGACCGATGGTGGAGATGTCCACGAAGGACAAAACTTATGTGCAGGTCGATACTTTCGCGCGCTGGCGGATCACTCAGCCTATGCAGTATTACTTGCGCTTGCGCGACGAGCGTAGTGCGCAATCCAGGTTGGAAGACATTTTGGGCAGCGAAACCCGTACCGCGATCGCCCGCCACGAGTTAATCGAGGTGGTGCGTTCGGATAAGGATCGTAAACCTTTGCAGGACGAGAGCCTGGGGCCGCTGACCGGCGAAGGGACGATAGGCGTGTTGCGGCCGATACGGGTGGGTCGGGCCGCGATTGAAAAAGACGTATTCGATGCGGCGGCGCCGAAATTGGCTGAGTTTGGTATCGAACTGCTGGATGTGCGTTTCAAACGTATTAATTACAACCATCAGGTATTGGAGCGAATTCATCAACGGATGATCAGCGAGCGCTTGCAGATTGCCCAGCGCTTTCGTTCGGAAGGCGAAGGCGAAGCGGCGCGGATTAACGGCAACAAGGAGCGCGATATCAACGAAATCGAGTCCACAGCCTATAAACGCGTTCAGGAGATTCAAGGCGAGGCCGATGCCAAGGCCACCGAGATTTATGCCAAGGCTTACGGACAGAAAGCCGAGTCCGCGGAGTTTTACAAGTTTTTGAAGAGTATGGAAACCTACCGAAAAGTGATAGACGGCGAAGCCACTATCGTGTTGTCGACAAATAGCGATTTATTTGGTTTGTTGAAGCGGGTGGAGCCAAAGAACCGTTAAGAAAAATCGATTCGGAATCCATAGCCGATGGTCTTTAAGCGAAGATTAAGTTGCCTGCAACACAATTTACCCCAAGCAAATAATTTTCTAACAGGAGGTTTGCGATGTTGAAAAGATCTAAATTAATCGCTTTGGGATTACTGTTTTCGTCGGCTGCCTTGGCGGACCATCACGGCCATTGGGGCGGGCATCACGGTCACCATCATCACTACGAGGGCTACGACCGGCCGATGTATCGGGAGGAGGTGATTTATTACCAACCCGCGCCGGTAGTCGAATATGTGCCGGCTCCCCGCTACTATGCGCCGCCGCCCGCGCCGCGTTACAACAGTTACGATCAACGTTCGCCGCAAGGTTTGTTGGGCGGTATGGTGGGTAGCGCGATAGGTTATCAGTTTGGCGGCGGCGACCCGATAGCCGCCGGTATCGGTGCGGCGGCTGGTGCGTTATTGGGTAACGGCATGTACTGAGGATGCCGTAGCTTGTACATTGTTAATATTCCAGTAGCTTGAAAAAGCTTTTCGGCGCGCCGCAGATGGGACAGTCCCAATCGTCGGGGATGTCCGCCCAGCGGGTGCCAGGTGCGATGCCGCTGTCCGGATCGCCCTCGGCTTCGTCGTAAATGTGTTCGCATTCCATGCAGTGATATTTCTTGTAATCGCTCATTGAAAAATATCCTCGGGTATTAACTTAGGCATTCGCCTAGAAACCGGTCGAACGCCGCGGCCATGATCGGTAATATGCTTAACAAGCGGTGGTCGGCGTCCAGCAGATGCAGGCGGGCTCGATGTTCGGCGCAGAAGCGCCAGACGTTCTCCGGCGGGACCGCGTCGTCCTGCCAGCCGTGAAATACCTCGATACGGGCGGTCTGCGGATTAAACTCCGTGCGAGAGTATCCTGGTAAATAAAAGGCGGGAGCAATCAAAAACAGCCCGTTCGGGTTGATGATCTCCGCAGCGACTGTCGCCACATACGCCCCCATGCTGGAACCCGCCAAGATAATTTTATCGTATCCGCTTATATTTTGCGCCAATAGCTGTTGTACCCGCCACTCCGGATCGTTGCTGGCTTGATAATCCGGGCTTCTAAACTCAAAACCCCGATTTTCGGCAATTTCCGCCAATGCCAGCGCTTTTTTGCCCCAAGGGATGCTGTCCATGCCGTGGTTGTAAATTATCAGTTTAGCCATGCTTGATACCTTGCCGGGCAATCTTATCTTCGGAACAACAAATTCGCCAGTAGGGTGAGCAGCACACTGACCACGATCATCGAGGTGATTGGGATAAATACCGAGCTGTTTTTGTTTTCAATCCGGATATCGCCCGGCAGCTTGCCGAACCAATTGATTAGCCAGGGCGCGTAGTGCAAAATCAAACCGATGACCAGGATCGCAGCGCCAATGCCTATTAGTGCCTTGCTGGGTTCCATATCAACTCCCGTGGATCAATAAATTCGCCGATTCTACGATTATCCGGCGTTTTTCGATATGGTGTTACTATCGTTCAGCGGTTCAAACCCGTTCAGCGTGAACTTTATGACGCATTCGATTTTTGCAATTCGAGCCAATATAGCCGACTTGACTGTCGATGCCATAGTCAATGCCGCCAATGCCACTCTGTTGGGGCAAGACTGACTATTAATTTACGAAACCACAAGCACTTGGGCAAAACCGCCGCCCGGCGTGCGGAAGTTGGTGGTCTGGCCTTGGTAGAGGCGGGCGCAGATCAACTGGGTTTGGCCTCGATAGACATAATGGCGCAGATCCAGTTTCAATTCGCCGGCGTCCAGATGTCTTTCGCTAGGTTTGACCAGGGTTTGCGCGACATAATCGTGTTGCAGGATATCCTCGAATACTCGCCGGGTCAGTTTGTCTCCGCGATAGGCCGCTTTGCTGCCATAACCCTTGGCGGGCTTGAAAAACAGTTGCTTGCGGTTAGACCAAAACCATTCGGCATTTTTCGGCTCGACTAACACCGTGTGCGCAATGCCTGCTTGCAATACCGAACGGGTATTCTCGTCGACGCCTATCGTTTGCAGAAACGCGTCGTTTCCCAGCCAGGCCAGATTTCGCTTGTCGGCATACAATGCGTGATTGCGCGGATGCGGGGTCAGTACCACGGCGTTGGTCAAGTAAGCCTCGCGTAATGCTAAACAGCTTTCGGCTTCCAAGCCAAAGTCGGTTAAACGATTGTAGACCAGATCGATTTTTAGATCGCCGTGCCACAGCGCGCCGTCGCGATGGCTAAGCTCGGCCGGATCGCAGATGACGGTTTGGATTTGATGTTGTGCAAACAGATGCTTAAACAGCAGAAACTCCGGCCACAAGTATTGATTCAACGGGTCGTGGTCGACGATGGCGATGCTGCGCAAGGGCTTTAAGTCGCGTTCGGCCTGCCATTCCCGGTAAAACATGTCCATGAATAAATTTTCCGCCGGGTGGCTGCTCTGCCGGGGTAAATCAAGTTTGCCGGGTTGCCTATGCTCAACGATTTCGCAACAACGGTTTTGCGCGCGAATCAGCACGGCGTTGATCAGCGCGCCGCCGGCGTTGGAATTGATCTCTATCAGTTTCGGTCCCGCAGCGCTGAGATGAAAGTCGTAACCCAGGAATACGCCTTGCGCTTCGGTAAAAAATTGCGCGGCGTCGGGTGCATGCGTCAGCACATGTTGTTGATAAGCGGGCAGCGAAATCACGCGTTCCAGCGCGGAGATGATATGCAATTGCCGGTCCAGGCAATCCCGATCGATAAACACTGCGGACTCGGCGAACAGATGAGGGCGTTCTTCGGTAATCATCCGATACAAGGCGTCGTTGTCGTCGAGTTTGGCCAGTTCGGCGCGTAGCGCTTTGCGATTCAGCGACGTGCAGCGGCAATCGCTGTTGAGTTGCTCGGCATTGGGCGTGGAATGAGATGTCGGGTTTGGATACATTAAGAAGACAAAACCTTAAGTCTTGTGTGTAGCATCGGCAACAGATGGCTTATTTTAACGCGAAGCTGCCATGTCTATATCGGCAAATTGTTAACCGGTACGTTGCCAGTGTCCGTAACTCGATTGCCGCAGCCGGTTAATCCTGATGTATTGGAGTGGAACCGGACAGTTCGATAAAAATGACTGCCTCTACTTAGACATGCAAACGGTTAAGCGGATAACAGGGTCGTCGCGATGCCCGTATCCGGGAGGGTTATAAAATGGCGCGACGGATTTGGCTTCGGTTATTTGTATGCGAGAATATTTGCTTACTTCCTACTTGCCGTATGTGCCGATTGTTGGCAGTACAGCAGGGTGCGCGGCCTCGTCGTCGGGTACAGTCAGAGCTTAAATGCATATTTTGCCGATATGCCGAATATAACCCGCAGATAAAACCGTAAGCATAATGAAGCAGTACGCCGCACCGACGCAAAATACAAATAAACCGCTCAACGCCTCACGTATGCTGGCATTGTTGGCATTGCTGTATTTTTTCTCGCAACCCGCGAATACGCAAAGTCCGGAACCCGGCATCAGGCAGGCGATAGAATCGCTGCTGGCAAGCAAACAGCATCCCTTGCTAGGGCAAGCCGATTTTTCCGCGCACAGCGAAGTCGTGAAGCAGTTATATCGGATGAATGCCAATCAATTGATCTGGCTGGGTGTTGAGCGGTCGGCGAAAAACCGGGAAGATGCGTTGGCCGTATTGAACAACGCAACTGCAGATGGCCTGAATCCGTTAAATTACGATGCCGAACGTTTACGCGGCTATTTGCAACACGCGGTTACGCTGCCGCAAAGCGCGACGGCGGAATTGGCGTCTTACGACGTGGCCTTGTCAATTGCGTTAGTGCATTTTGCGCGGGATCTATATAACGGTAGAGTCGATCCGCGTAATTTTGATTATCCCGCCCAGTTTGCCGCTAAGTCGGCTGGCGATATCGCGATTTTGCTCGACCAATATCTTAAGCAACAAAACCTTGCCGATTTGCCGGAAGCGTTGGCGCCGAAAATCAAACAATATCGGCAGTTAAAATCCTTATTGGCCGGGTATCGTCAGCAAAATACCACGATGCAGTGGCCGAAATTGGTGTTGACGAAATCGCTGCATCCCGGCGAGCAAGACCCGCAATTGCCGGAATTACGCCGACATTTGCTCGATTTAGGCGAATTGACGGCTACGGAAATTACAGGTGTTAGCCCTGCGGAAACAGTTTACGATTCGGCGGCCGCGGAAGCGGTAAAACGCGTACAGCAGCAGCAAGGTTTGAAAGCCGATGGCGTGATCGGGAAACAAACCCTGGCCTTAATAAATCAATCGCCGGCCGACAAAATTGCCATGATCGAATTAGCCATGGAACGTTTACGCTGGATGCCGGAGCTGCCGGAAGGGCCAAGGATTTTTGTGAATATCCCGGCGTTTCAGTTGTGGGCATTCAAATCCCGAGAAGATCTGGAGCCGTTGACGATGAAAGTGATTGTCGGCAAAGCCGAGCAGAATCAGACTCCGGTACTATGGGAAGAGATGAAATATCTGGAGTTCATGCCGTACTGGAATATTCCGAAAAGTATCCTGGATAAGGAAATGCTGCCGAAACTCATGGACAATGAGGGGTTTCTGGACGATCAGGATATCGAGCTGGTCGAACGCTCCGCCGGCGAAGATGAAGAAAATCAGAATAGTATCGTTGACGAACTCAAAAGCGGCAGGATGCGTGCCAGACAGCGGCCCGGCAGTAACAATCCGTTAGGGCGGGTGAAGTTTATTTTTCCGAACAAGGCCGATGTCTATTTACACGATACGCCGGGCAAATCGGCGTTTAACCGGGATCGCCGGGATCTCAGTCACGGCTGCGTTCGAGTTGCGGACGCGGAAAAGCTGGCGGAGTTCGTGCTTGGCGACCAAGCCGAATGGAACCTGCAAACAATACAGCAAGCTATGGCCGGACCTAAAACCCAACGAGTGAGCCTGAAAAGATCGATACCGGTATTGTTTTTTTATACCACGGCGTTTGTCGATCGGGACAATAAACCGCGGTTCTATCTGGATATTTATGGCTATGACGGCTTGCTGCAAAGTGCCTTGAACGGGAGTTCAACCGATAAACAGCAGTTAGTAAGTAAATCCGAGCCACCGAATAATGGCGGTTGACTTACATGACGCAATCGAAAATAGCCAAATACACCGTCGCCGAAAAAATTAAAAAATCGCCAAGCCCAAAAGCAAGGCCCTGCGGATGCCGCCGGCTACCAATGGTGAGATTCTGGTAAAGGGCGTGGTAATGGGTATCGTCATTTCCGGCCTGACGCACGCTAGTAGACGCATTACCCGCTCTCTAAATTCGGCATCCCTTTGCATTGTTTTCCGGTGGGATATTCGCCGGGTATCTCGCGCATAAATATCGCAAGGAGATCATCTCGTTAAGTAGTAGAACTGCTGCGGAAAGTAGAAACTTCGTACTTCGGCAGCGCGAAAATCTCGGCGATTTGATTGCGGAAATCAAGGAAGACAGCGGTAAAGCGCAACACGCCGGCGATTGATGTGCCAGCGGTTTATCGCCCTGTACCGCCCCATCTTTTGCTGCTTCGAAAAAGCCAATAATTACTAAGGTGAGCCACCAAAGAATCAATGCACCATCTCCTACTGGGAGAGGGTTGGTGAGGGGACCTCTCCCTGAGAACAACTTGTTAGCAGTTCCCTGACAGCTAATAATCAGGCCTGAATCGTTAGCCCGGTTTCAATCTTTATCATGCTCTTTCGAGCTACCATAAAATTCATTTTGCGGTAGATTGCTAACAGTCGCGTCCGCTTGCTCTCGCTAACCGCAGAAATATGAAAATTTACCGTATTCATCGCCAGCAGCGTCTTGCCGTCGGGCAGGCAGAGGCTTGGGCGTTTTTCTCATCACCGAATTATCTCAACAGCATCACGCCGGATTTTTTTCATGTCGAGATTACCTCCCCGGTTCCGGACGACATTTATGCCGGATTGCTGATCAGTTACCGCATGACAGCGGTATTCGGGTTACCGATGTCTTGGCTTTCCGAAGTCAGCCAATGCGACCAGCCGCGACGGTTCGTCTATCAACAGCGGGTGGGGCCGTTCAATTTTTGGAGCCATGAGGTGGCTTTAAACGAAATTCCCGGCGGGGTGCTGTTGGAAGACATAGTGTTTTATACGATGCGCTGGGGATGGTTGGGGCGGCTGTTGCACGGTTTGCTGATAGCCGAAAAATTGCAGCGGATTTTCGACACGCGCCGAGAGTATTTACAAGCGAAATGGGGTGTTGTGGATATATGATGCGTCAATCGGACACGGGAACGCCGGTTGACTTTTTTTACCGGCAGGCATCTAATCGGAGGCCTGCAAATTCAACCTGAAGGAGACTGATATGGCTCAAGACAAAGGTTATTTGGATCAATCCGGCAATCAAGTGATTGCCATCGTCAAAAATCTGGATCGCGATGTGGAGCGCGGCGAAGATACCATCATGCTGGGTTATGGCTCGGTATTGCTGGCGCCGGCTTTTGCCCCCTTATTGCCGCCCGTTATTCTGTTGCCGTTGATGGCTATCGCATTTGCGATTTCGGCCACCTTAGCCCGTCTGCATTTCTATAAGATGGCGCAAAAACTGACGGTGTCCATGAGAGAACTGGAAAGCCGGGACCAACACACGTTAAAACCGATTGCGCAGGTGTTTGACGAACATCCCCAACAGACTTTGGCGGTTGCTTTTAATCCGTTGAGAAATCTAAAACGGACTCTGAAAAGCACGCTGGGCGGCTTGATGATCAATCCATTTTGGGGGCCGATTTTTTACATGTTGGGCGTGCAATTTGTCGAGGACAAACATTTCTTTGTGCTAAATAAGGCAGTGATCAGCGTCGAAGAAAAGATCATGCCGATAGTCTTACGCGATGAATAAGCCGGGAGTCGGCAATTTCGCGTTCGCAACGCTACCGCGGCAAATTTAACTTAACCGCTTTCAAGGTGGGGCGGTTATTTTGACGCGGTAACCATTGTCCAAAAGTACAGTTATACACAGAAGCTGTGGATAAGTTTGTGATCAAATCGTGGGCAAAGCTTTCCAGTGCCCGTCTTGTTTGAAGCGGCTTTAAATTGACTAATTATTAGTCAATTGGTCGGCCGTTTTTTTGACTATCCTTAGTACTGTTCAGAAGAGCCGGCGGCAATGGCCGACCGGCCCCGTTTTATTACGCAAAAGGTTGTTCCCCATGGAAACTCAACACACCCTCACCATTGACGGTAACCAGGCCGCCGCCGGCATTGCCCACAAGTTGAACGAAGTCATCGCCATTTACCCGATTACGCCGTCGTCGCCGATGGGAGAGTGGGCAGATGAATGGTCGTCGCGCGGGCAGCCCAATTTATGGGGTACGGTCCCCAAAGTTGTCGAATTGCAAAGTGAAGCCGGCGCGGCCGGTACTATACACGGCGCGTTGCAAGCCGGTACTCTTGCCACCACGTTTACCGCATCGCAAGGTTTACTGCTGATGCTGCCGAATATGTACAAAATCGCCGGCGAATTAAGCCCGACAGTGTTTCATATCGCCGCCCGTTCCCTGGCTTGCCAGGGCCTGTCTATCTTCGGGGATCACAGCGATGTGATGGCAGCGCGGATGACCGGCTTTGCCATGCTATGCTCCAACTCGCCACAGGAAGTGCAGGATCTGGCGCTAATTTCTCACGCGGTGGCCTTGCAAAGCCGGATTCCCTTCATGCATTTTTTCGACGGATTTCGCACCTCGCACGAGGTGTCGAAAATCGTTAGTGTCGACGATGCAGTCATTCGAGCGATGATAGACGATGCCTGGGTTAGCGAGCATCGCGGACGGGCCTTGACACCGGATAAGCCGGTACTGCGCGGTACCGCGCAAAACCCGGACGTGTATTTCCAAGGCCGGGAGTCGGTCAACCCCTATTACACGGCCTTGCCTGACATTGCTCAGCAAGCCATGGATAGATTCGCGGCGCTGACCGGCAGGGCATATCGTTTATACGAGTATGTTGGCGCACCGAATGCCGAACGGGTGATCGTGCTGATGGGCTCCGGCGCGGAAGCGGTGGAAGAGACGTTGGATTATCTCAATCGCCAGGGCGAAGCGGTCGGTCTGTTGAAAGTGCGTTTGTTTCGGCCCTTTGCGCCGGAGCGCTTGCTTGAAGCCTTACCGGCCAGTTGCCGGAAGATTGCGGTATTGGATCGCACCAAGGAACCGGGCGCCGACGGCGAACCCTTGTATAAGGATGTGTTGACGGCTTTGGCGCAAGATTTCAGCAACGGCGGTAAGTTTGCCGATTTGCCGAAAGTGGTCGGCGGCCGTTACGGCCTGTCGTCCAAGGAATTTACCCCCGGCATGATCAAAGCGGTCTACGACGAGTTAAAACGCGAGCGGCCGAAAAATCAATTTACTATCGGCATCCACGACGACGTCAGCCATACCAGCCTGGAATGGGACAGCGAATATCGCACCGACGCCCACGACCAAACCTTCCAAGCCATGTTTTACGGTTTGGGCAGCGACGGTACGGTCGGCGCGAATAAAAACACGATTAAAATCATCGGCGAAGAAACCGATTGGTTTGCCCAAGGCTATTTCGTGTACGACTCGAAAAAATCCGGCGCCATCACGGTTTCGCATTTGCGTTTCGGCCCCAAACCGATCCGCTCAACTTATTTGATAGCCGAAAACGACGCCAAATTCATCGGCTGTCATCAAACTGTGTTTCTGGAACGCTACGACATGCTGGCCAATGCCGCTCACAACGCGGTATTTCTATTGAATAGCCCGGTACCGGTCGAGCAGGTTTGGGATACTTTGCCGCATAAGATGCAAGAGCAAATGCTGGCGAAGAAGATTCGTTTTTATCTGATCGACGGCAACGCGGTTGCGGAAAAATCAGGCATGGGCAAGCGGATCAATACCATCATGCAGACTTGTTTCTTCGCGATTTCCGGCGTGTTGCCGCAAGATCAGGCTATCGCCGCGATCAAGCATGCCGTGGAAAAAACCTACGGCAAAAAAGGCCAGCGCATCGTCGATTTAAACTTTAAAGCGATAGACGAAACCTTGGCCGGCTTGCAACAAGTCCCTCTGCCCAAGCAAGCCAACAGCAGTTTCGATATTGCAGCATTGATTGCAGACAGCGCGCCCGAATTTATCCGCCGGGTCACCGGCGAAATCATCGCCGGTCGCGGCGACGCCTTGCCGGTCAGCGCGATGCCGGTGGATGGGACATTCCCGACCGGCACGGCGGCCTACGAAAAACGCAATCTGGCTTTGGAGATTCCGGTTTGGGAAACCGATCTGTGTACCCAGTGCGGCAAGTGCCCGATGGTTTGTCCGCACGCGGCGATTCGCAGCAAAATCGTCGCAAACGACCTATTGAGCGATGCGCCGGAGACCTTTAAGCATGCTGCCATGCTGGGTAAGGATTTTCCGGCCGGGCTTTCGATTATTTATCAGGTCGCGCCGGAGGACTGTACCGGTTGCGGTCTGTGCGTGGACATCTGCCCGATCCGCGACAAATCCAACGCCAGCCGGAAGGCTTTGAACATGAGTCCGCAAGCGCCGTTGCGCGAGCCGGAAAGTCAAAACTGGAATTACTTTTTGTCCTTGCCGGAATACGACCGCCGTTTGTTGAAAACCAATACCATCAAGGGATCGATGGCCTTACAGCCATTATTCGAATTCTCCGGCGCTTGCGTCGGCTGCGGCGAAACCCCGTATGTAAAACTGGCCTCGCAATTGTTCGGCGATAGGATGATCATCGCCAACGCCACCGGCTGTTCGTCGATTTACGGCGGGAATTTGCCGACTACACCTTGGACCAAAAATGCCGACGGCCGCGGTCCGGCCTGGAACAATTCCTTGTTCGAGGATAATGCCGAATTCGGCTTGGGCATGCGGGTAGCGGTGGATAAGCAAGCCGAGCATGCGGCCGAATTGTTGGAATCGCTACGGGAAACCTTGGGCGGCGAGTTGATCGATGCAATTTTACAAGCCGACCAATCCGATGAAGTCGGCATATACGATCAGCGTCAACGTGTCGCCGAATTAAAACAGCATTTACCCTCACTAAAACAACCTGCGGCGCAAGCTTTGTTGCCCTTGGCCGATTATTTGTGCAAGAAAAGCGTCTGGATCATCGGCGGCGACGGCTGGGCTTACGACATCGGTTACGGCGGTTTGGATCATGTGTTGGCCAGCGGCCGCAACGTCAATATCCTGGTGCTGGACACCGAAGTGTATTCCAACACTGGCGGTCAAACGTCCAAGTCCACGCCGCTGGGCGCGGTGGCCAAGTTCTCGGCCGGCGGCAAAGCTACGGCCAAAAAGGATTTAGCTTTGTTAGCCATGGATTACGGTAACGTTTACGTCGCCCATGTCGCTTACGCCGGTAAGGACACGCAAACCCTGAATGCATTTTTGGAAGCGGAAGCCCACGATGGCCCGTCTATCATCATCGCCTATGCGCCCTGTATTGCGCACGGCGTGGATTTGTCCAACAACCATAGACAGCAAAACCTGGCAGTCAAAAGCGGACATTGGCCGTTGTTTCGATTTAATCCCGGCCGTATCCAACAAGGCAAGAATCCGATGCAGTTGGATTCCGCCGAGCCGTCGGTGCCGCTACGCGAATTCGTGATGAGCGAAACCCGCTTCAGTATGCTCTGGCAAAGCCATCCCGACCACGCCGAAGCATTTTTGAAGCAGGCGCAGCAGGACGTGAAGAACCGCTACCGCTACTATCAACAATTGGCCGCGCTGGAATGGAGCGATGCCACCAGCGTCGCCGCCGCCAAAGCCGCCCTAAAAGCCGATCTTGCTCAGGAGAGCCAACATGGTTGATTTAACGACAAATTATTTGGGCCTGAAACTGGCGCACCCCCTGGTGCCATCGGCGTCGCCCTTAAGCAAGGATCTGGATAGCGCCCGCCGCCTGGAGGATGCAGGGGCCTCGGCTTTGGTGATGTATTCCTTGTTTGAAGAAAAAATCGAAGCCGAACAGCAGCAAATGGAGCGTTTTTTTTACGGGCAGAGTATAGGTTACGGTGAAGCGGATTCCTTTCATCCGGTGCCGGATCAGATTCTGACTTATCAGGAACAGTATCTGGAAAACCTGCAACGGCTGAAAAGCCATCTGCACATTCCGGTGATCGCCAGTTTAAACGGCATTTCCAAAGGTGGCTGGATCGAATACGGCCAAGCTTTGCAACAAGCCGGGGCCGACGCGCTGGAGTTGAATATCTACCATCTGGCGGCCAATGCCGACGAAAGCAGCGAAACTGTGGAGAACCGCTATCTCGATATTTTGCGGGAATTAAAAAGCCGGGTGAGTGTGCCGCTGACTTTAAAACTATCGCCGCAATTCAGTTCGCCGATCCATTTTGCCCAACGCCTGGAAGCGGCCGGTGCCGACGGCATCGCGATATTCAACCGGTTTTATCAGCCGGATATCGATCTGGAGACGCTGGAGGTGGTGCCGAAGCTGCAATTGTCCACGCAAGCCGAAGCCTTGTTACGCATCCGTTGGACCGCCTTGCTGTATGGCCGGGTGAAACTGTCCCTGGCAGTGACCGGCGGTTTTCATCACAGCGCGGATGTAATCAAAGCCTTGTTGGCCGGGGCCGATGTAGTGCATCTGTGCAGTGTATTACTGGCGCAAGGCGTGGGTAAGCTCAGCGAAATTCGCGCGGAACTGGAGCAATGGTTGATCGAACACGAATACGAATCCATTAGCCAGTTAAAAGGCAGCGTCAGCCAGCAACACGCCATCGACCCTAGCGCGTATGAGAGAGCCAATTACATCCATGTGTTGGACAGTTACACGCCGTCCGCCGGCGTGTTGAGATAGCGTTAAAGCCGTGCGGGACTTGGACGAACTGTTTGCCGGCTTGGCTAAATCCAAGTTCCGCAGCCAGTTTCGTCTAAACGACAAGGATCTGGACTATTTGCGCAGCAAAGGTCTGGAAACGGTATTAAGCCATGCCCAAGACTTTATCGGCAAACGTCTGGCCGTCGCCGAGCCGCGCAATGACGGCAAACAAACCCCGTTTCACGGCCATCCGGTGTTTGTCGCGCAACACGCCACGGCCTGCTGCTGCCGGGGATGTCTGGAAAAATGGCATAAAATTCCGCAGGGCAGGGAGTTGAATGATGCCGAACAAACCTATGTTTGTAAGGTGTTGGAGCGGTGGTTGAGGATGGCAGTTGCCGATATTTAAATTTAGTTTCCTAATATCGGCAGCTCAACAATCCGCTTGGCTGGACTAAATTCATGCTTTACCTTTAACGATCTTACTATTTCAACCTGTTCCGCCGGATTACGAGCGCACAGTCATGGGTCAAGAAATTCATGCCGCAGTCTATCAGGATGCCGACTTTCAGCGCTTTCGGGAACGCCTATCCACAGAAACAGAACTACTCGGCCGACTGATTAAAAGCCGAGCCTGCTCGGAAGCCGCGCCGGTGGCCGGCTTTGAAATCGAAGCTTGGCTGCTGAACGACAACATGCAACCGGCGCCAGCCAATCATGCCTACCTGCAATCTTTTGCCCACCCAATGGCTGGGCCGGAGCTGGCCAAATTCAATATCGAGCTTAATACGCCGCCATTACCGTTGACCTGCGATGCGTTCAGCCGCATGCACAGCGATTTGCAAAACACCTGGCGCCAAGCCCAACAACATGCCCGGCGGATGGGTTTGAATCTGCTGACGATAGGCACCTTACCGACCCTGCAGCAAAGCGATCTGCATCTGGGCAATATGTCGGATATGAACCGCTACCGGGCCTTAAATCAGCAAATTTTGCGCTGCCGGGGCAGGCCGATTGTGTTAGATATTTGCGGCCACGAGCATTTGAAAATCCAGCACCACGACGTGATGCTGGAAGCTGCCACCACCTCGTTTCAATTGCATATTCAATGCCCGCTCAGCATCGCCCATCATGTTTACAATGCCTCAATCATTGCTTCGGCGACAATGGTGGCTTTGGCTGCGAACGCGCCGTTTTTATTCGGTAAGGATTTGTGGGCGGAAACCCGCATCCCCTTATTCGAGCAGGCTATCGCCACCGGCGGTTACGCCGGCGCGGCCGACGGGCCGTTACACCGGGTAAGTTTCGGTTCCGACTTTGCCAGGCAGTCGATTTTGGAATGTTTTGTCGAGAACCAGCAGCATTTTCCAATTCTGTTGCCCGAACATTTTGACGACGCGCCGGAAGCATTTCAGCACTTGCGCTTGCACAACGGCACGATCTGGCGCTGGAATCGGCCGTTGGTCGGTTTCGACGCCGACGGCACCCCGCATATCCGCATCGAACACCGCACGCCGGCCGCTGGGCCGACCGTGCTGGACATGATCGCCAACGCCGCGTTTTATTACGGGCTGGTTAAGAATCTGGCCGACGAACGCCAGGCGGGTGGGGCGGAGTTATCCTTTGCCCAAGCCAAGGATAATTTTTATCAAGCCGCCCTGCATGGCTTGGATAGCCATGTCGTCTGGTTTGGCGAACATAAGCAGAGACTGGCAATCTTGATCGATCAAGAGTTGTTGCCGCGCGCCGCCCAGGGATTGCAGGCTTTGGGTATTAGTAGCGCCGACCGAGATAATTATCTGGATGTGATTCGCCAGCGCCTCGCCAACCAGCAAACCGGCAGCGTGTGGCAGCGGCGGTTTATCAAGGAAAATCCGGGCGAATTTGCGGAGCTGACGCGGGTTTATTTGCAGCGGCAACGAAGTGGGGAAGCGGTTGCGGGGTGGGCGTTGTAAGGCGGATGCCGATAGGCGATCCGCCAAATCGGTAGGTGATCATTTGGCGGAACCGCTATCGCGTTCCGCCTTACGAGTTACGAGTTGGAACGATAAACACGCGATCTACACCAGCCGATCAATCAAGTTCAGCACGTGACAGAAGATCTCGAAGTACCTCTTGAGGGTGTAAGAATTTTTGTGTAAACGGTCATTAGGCAGGACACTGCCCTTACTTTGAGGAGTAACCATGACCGAAACCTAATCTATCCCAACTGACCTGATCGATGCCTTGCTTTCAGGCTATCAAAAACCCGAAGACCTGCTGGGCGCAAACGGCGTGTTGAAACAACTGACCAAGGCCTTGGTCGAGCGGGCTCTAGAAGCCGAAATGACTGAGCATTTAGGCCATGGCAAGCATGAGTCAGTCTGCAACGCCACCGGCAATACCCGCAACGGCAAGAGCCGGAAAACCCTGAAAGGTGACTTTGGCGAGTTACCGATTGAGATTCCCCGTGATCGCCATGGGCAGTTCGAGCCGCAAATCATTGGCAAACACCAATCCCGTTGGACGGGCTTTGATGACAAAATCATCTCGCTCTATGCTCGAGGCCTGACAGTCAGGGAAATTCAGAGCCACCTGGAAGAGCTGTATGGCACAGAAGTGTCGTCGAGCTTGATTTCCTCAGTGACGGACGCCGTGATTGAGGAAGTGAAAGCCTGGCAATCGCGACCGCTCGATCCGATTTACCCCATCGTTTATCTCGACTGCATCCACGTCAAAGTGCGTGATACCGGTGCAGTGCGGGTCAAGGCTGTTTATCTGGCGATTGGCGTCAATATGAACGGCGAAAAGGAAGTGCTGGGCTTATGGATAGCTCAAACCGAGGGCGCCAAGTTTTGGTTGCAAGTCGTCACCGACCTCAAGAACCGCGGCGTCCAAGACATCTTCATCGCCTGTGTCGATGGCTTGAAAGGCTTTCCCGAAGCGATTGAAACCGTCTATCCACACACAGCCGTTCAACTGTGCATCGTGCATTTGGTCCGCAACAGCCTCAACTATGTCGGCTGGAAAATGCGCAAACAGATCGCCGCCGATCTCAAACAGATTTACCAGTCAGCCACCGTCGCCGAGGCGGAGCAGAAGCTGGCTGAGTTCGAGGTGCAGTGGAACGAGGCCTATCCACCGATTGCCCAAATTTGGCGACGCAATTGGGATCGGATCATCCCCTTTTTCGACTATCCGCCGGAGATACGCCGCATCATTTACACCACCAATGCCATTGAGTCGGTAAACATGAGTTTGCGGAAAATCACCAAGAATCGCGGTTCATGTCCCAGTGATGAAGCCTTGTCGAAATTGTTCTATTTGGCCCTGATGAATATCAGTAAAAAATGGACCATGCCTTTGCATGACTGGAAACCGGCTTTGAATCGGTTTAGCATTCAGTTTGAAGACAGGATGCACAATCGATAATTAAATCCCGTTTACACAAAATTCAGGACACCCTCTACCTCTTCGTTGTGAAAGGCCAATGACATTGCTTTTCCGAGACGTTCCAGCGCGAAACGTGATCCTTGCGCCGAAAACATTCCGGCTTCCGGATCGAAATCGAGCTCATCTTGTAAATCGGGTAGCTGTTCGGTCACGATGACTTGGGCTATTGAGTTCCAGTCATAGCCGTTTCCATTCCAGCCTTCGTCAGCCCGCTCTTCGAATACATGAATTTTCTCTACCATGTGCTGGTCGGAAAGCATTAGAGACCTATACTCCCCCGAGTCCAAGAGGATAAACGGCGCATAGGTAATCTTGTCTGTCTTATCTTCTTCCACAATGACCTCTTTGTTTTGACGAATAAAAAACTTAGTGAAATTATTTGCGACGGCAGCGCAGTGGAGAACCTGTTTTCGCGTGGGTAATATGAAATAACTGCAACACCATCGTTCCCATGCAGGAGCGTGAGAATGATAAAAAGATTTAAAACATATCTCTATTCAATATGTTGTGCAGACTGCCTTTTCCAGTAATAACTGCTTGGCAAGTTGTCTCTATTTTCTCTATCACGGAGTTTAGTTTCGGAGTGATTGGATCTTCCTCTTCAATCCCACTCCAGAATACGGCTTCGTAATTTTGGATTTGCTTTTGGTGGTTTTCCCATTGTTCGGGTGTTACAAATTGTTCACGGGACCAAAGACGAGCAAGAATTCTTGCTGCGGCCTTAATCTCATTTTCTATGTCTCTTAAGTCTTCGAATGGCTTTGCTTTATCTTTCCCTATTTGTGCCATAAACCTATAACGCATTGAATGAATTTTATTGAAAAGTTCTTGATGTTGTTGGTAGCGCACGAAGACCACTGAGGCATTTTTTCGAGCTTGGTAATCTCCTTCCGATTCGTGTTTCCCTCTTTCTATGCTTTCGGTTTCAGCAGCAAATGCCATTGGGTGTCGCATCCAGTTGATGACGTCTACCGCTTCATAAAAGAGAGCAAGGGTGTCTTCGGCCAATTCAATTCTTCGCTTGCCTGCATGCTCTCTCCTCCAAGAGTCAATTCCATAAACCGCTACCCAAGCTGCAATTAATATAGATATTTGCTTTAAACCTTCTGTCCAGTCCATGATTATCAGTCGAGTTGTGTCTAAATTTGTGGGATAGCAAGTTTGATAGTGTAATGGTGAATTTTAAAAGCTGATTATAGAATGTGTAAAACAGCGTAAATAAGAAAATATGGTACTGAATCTAGCCAACAAGCATTGCCTAAGGCAATGCAACGACCTTCCCAACGGACTGTTGGATATCGACGCCTCAGATCTATACACCCTTATCCCCGAGCCAACACTATTCCACCTACCCGGTAAACGCCCCGAAACCCTGTTCGTCTCAGTCCTGCTGCATGGCAACGAATCCACCGGCTTTCTGGCCGTACAAAAGCTGCTACAAAAATATCATGGCCAAAGTTTGCCGCGCGGTTTGACCTTGTTTTTCGGCAATACCCAGGCTGCCCGCTTTAATCTAAGACGGCAGGACGGTCAGCCGGATTTCAACCGTATCTGGCCGGGTACTGCATTACCGCAGTCGTCTGAGACCGGTTGGGCGGCTCAGATTTGCCATATCATGCGTGAACGCGGCGTGTTTGCCAGCATCGACGTGCATAACAACACCGGCCTGAATCCGCATTACGCCTGCATCAACAAGCTGGATAAGGACTTTCTGCATCTCGGAGCGCTGTTCGGCCGCTTGCTGGTGTATTTCACCCATCCCAAGGGCACGCAGTCCAGCGCGTTTGCTGAGATTTGTCCGGCGGTGACCTTGGAGTGCGGCTGGCCCGGTCAGCCGCATGGCACCGAACATGCTTTCGAGTTTTTGGACAGTTGCCTGCATTTGCACGAGTTTCCTGCTCAGCCGGTGGCGAGGCAGGATGTGGATATTTATCACACGGTGGCGCAAGTCACCGTTGCCGAAGATGTCGGTTATAGCTTTAGCGATCCTAAGGCCGACCTGCAACTAGATCCGGAGCTGGAAAGCCTGAATTTCACGGAGATTCCGGCCGGTACCGTCTTAGGCACCACCCGTTCTGTATCGATGCCCTTGATCGCTAAAGACAACAACGGCAATCCGGTTACCGAGCAATTTCTGAGGATTACGGATGGACAAGTGCAAATCGTTCGGCAGACTATGCCGTCCATGTTGACGCTGGACGAGCGCGTCATCCGCCAGGATTGTTTATGTTATCTGATGGAGCGTTTGGCCCTGGAGCCCAAGGCTTAAACGCGGCAATTTGGGCTAAGCTATCGGAAGCGCCGGACGCCTAGTCATAAACCGCTTTCGTCCGCGGCGTTTCTAAGACGATGTTGCAAAGGAGAAGACCGATGTTGAAGTCCTTGGATGTTTTGCTGGGATTGTCCGTGGTGATGTTGATTGTCAGTATGGCGGTGACTTTGGTCAGCCAGGGGATACTGAATTTATTAGCCAGCCGCGGCCGTAATTTGCGCACTGGGCTGGCCGATTTGTTGGAATTGCTGGATGCCAGGCTTTCCAGAGCGGAGGCCGAGGCCATCGCCGCCTTAACGCTGATGCAGCGGACTATCGGTGGCCGCTGTCGTTGCCGATTGCCGGAATGGCTGCAGTTTTTCCAGTTCGGTGAAGTGATCCATCGCGAGGAATTCATCAAAAGCCTGCTGGATTTGGCGGCTTGCTACGATGTGTCGATCAAAACCGAATTCGAGCAAATCAAAGCCAGATTGGCGAATAAAACCTTTAACGTCGGCCAGGCCACGGAAGCGCTGGAAACCAAATTGCTGGAATATCCGCTGTTTTTTAAGCGGCTGGGCATTGAAACCTTGCTTGCCAAAATCAAGAAGGAAAAGGCCGAAGCCAAAAAACGGCAGTACCAGCAACTGGAGAAAATTGTCGCCAAACAAATCGATCTATTGGATAAGTTGAGATTAGTCCTGCAAGACAACGGTATCGCCGATGCCGGCAACACCTTGAAAAACGTGCGGATGCTGGCGCTGCAGTTTGAAAAGTCCAATCCGGAGTTGGCTCACGATGTGCGCGTGACGAATGCGCTATTGCAGGAAGCTTCCAGCCAGTTTCTGGCAAAAATCTGTTTGAATTTCGACCATTTGATAGACCGAGTCAGTGTCAGATTTATCGCCACTACCCGCGTGGTCAGCGTTATCAGCGCGGCTTTGGTGGCAGTTGCATTGCAATTGGACACGGTGAACTTGATCAACCGATTGTCCATGGACGAGAAAATGCGGTCGGCTTTTGTGGAGTTGGCGCCCAAATTGGCGGACGAGGCGCAGGATAAGAAGCAACAGCCCGATGAAGCGGCAGCGAAAGAGGGTGCTCAATCCCAACCAACCGTCGATCCGGAAAAAGAAAAGTTTTATTTAAATTTTCTGGCGGAGCAGGGCTTGATTAGCTTGCCCAATGATTGGGAAAGCTGGCGTAAGCATTGGCGGTCGATGAGTTTGCCCGGTTTGGTTTTGTCGATTTTTTTACTCAGTCTGGGCGGGCCGTTTTGGTATAACGCGCTGGGTAAGCTATTGCAATTGCGTTCGGGTTTGGCGCGCAAGGACGAGGAGCAAAAAAATATTCGTCAAACCACGCAGAGCGTGACCGATCCGCAGAACCCGGATAATCCGCCGGCCGCCAACCCGCTGCAAGGTGAACGCGGCGATCTGAAAGCGCTGGGTTGAGGGGGCGGTATGGAAAAGCAGTGGATCGGCTGTATTCAGGGTAATTTTCGCAGCGGCCGCCCGGCCGGTTTCAAGCCGGAAATCATCGTCTTGCATTCAGCGGACGGCAGTCTGGCTGAGGCCGATATCCTTTACAACCGGCCGGGCGCCTTGCAGTCGATGCATTACGCCATAGGTAACAACGGTAAGATTCACCAATATGTCGAGGAAGCCGACACCGCCTTTCACGCCGGTTTGGTGGTCAATCCCTCAGCCGGTTTTATCAAGCAAAGACCCAACACCAATCCCAATTTTTTCTCGATTGGCGTCGCCTTGGAAGCGCCTATGCTCGGCCAGCATAGCGCCGAACAAACGGCCGCTTGTTCGAGATTGATCAGAGAAATTGCCGACCGCTGGGCTATAGACCTGGATGCGGCGCATGTATTGCCGCATAGTGCCATCCGCGCGTCGGTAAGCTGTCCGGGTCCGGTTGTGGATATTGCCGGCATAATCCGGGCGGCTTTGCCCGATTCGGCGGTCAATGGCTTGGCTGGCAAGCATATTGTGCTGCTGAGTCGGGCCAACCTGCGAATTCGCGCCTCTGTCGCAGCGCCCGTGGTAAGGGTATTGGATGCTGGCAGTAAGGTGGAGATCGTTAGCTTTACCGCCGGCGATAGCGTGTCCGGCAATGGCTATTGGTATCAGGATAAAGACGGCAATTTTGTCTGGGCGGGTGCGACCGATAGGCCGAATCCGCGGGCGCTGGCGCTGGCTAACGAAAGCGATGCCGATACCGACACGATGATAAGCCGTGTCCAAACTTCGGCAGCGTCCGGCGGCGGGTTGGCGATCAACCGTTCCCGTTTCCGTTTGCCCGCCGGGCAATTTTTTACCGAGAAGCCGAAAAAGGATCTGATTGTTTTGCATTTTACCGCCGGTTCGTCGGCCAAATCGGCATTCGATACCTGGGTGGGGGATGCCCAGCATATCGCCGCAGCTTATTTGGTCGATGTCGACGGTACGGTCTATGAAGTGTTCGACCCAACACAGTGGGCTTATCATCTTGGGGTGAAAGGGTTCAACGGCCGGCTGGATCAACGCTCAATCGCGATAGAAATTGCCAATGTCGGTCCGTTGCGGCCGGCGACGGATAAGCCGGAGGTTTTGAATTGGTGGCCGCCGCGCCGGGGTCAAACCGAGCCTTTCGGCACGCAATACTGCGATAAAAGTCAAACCGATAAATATGTGCAAACCAGCTACCGCGGCGAACAGTACTTCGCCACGTTTCCGCCGCAGCAGGTACAAGCGATTCGCTTGTTACTGAACGATTTATGCGGGCGGTTTGCCATCCCGAAAACCTTGCCGCCCAAACCCAAACAATTCGAGCGCGATCTGGATTATTTCCAGGATTATTCCGGTATCGCCAGCCATGTGAATTTTCGCAGCGACAAATGGGATATAGGCCCGGCCTTCGATTGGGCGGCTTTGGGTATCGCCAATGCGCACAGCAGTTGATTGCCGCCAACCGGCTCAGCTCTCAGATTGAGTAACGGTGCTTGCTCATCGCAAGACCAAGGATTTAACCGATGTCGCGATCACAGTTCTTCCGGTTAGCCGACCGCAATATCCCTCCTGCTGTTAAGATAATTTAACGCAGAATTTATGGGGTAAAGCGCTATCCTTAATTTCTCGGCGGTCGAAATGGCTTCAGCTTCAAATTCAGCAAACTAGGAACCAATATGTCCGATAAACCTTTTTGTATTTTTGTAGTGGACGACGATGCTCTATTGCGGTTGGTGATCACCGATCAATTGCAAGGGCACGATTATCAAATTCACGAATTTGCCGATGGTGCCGCCTGTTTGGCGGCGATGGATTTGGCGCCGAATTTGATTTTGCTGGATATCGAAATGCCGGGGCAAAGCGGTATCGAAGTGTGCCGGCAGATTCGCGAAGACGGCAACGACGATGTGCAGGTCATGTTCGTTTCCGCGCACGACGATCTGGAGATTTTATTGACGGCGTTCGATGCGGGCGGAAACGATTTCATTCCGAAAAATGCCAAAAAAGACGTGTTGCTGCGCAAGGTCGAGTTGGCTATCGAAGCCGAGCAACAGAAACGGCAACTGAAGTCTCAATTGTCCTATGCCCAGAAAACCGCATTTACCGCCATGTCCAGTTTGGGAGAAACCGGTACGGTGTTGCAGTTTTTGCGAGCCTCATTCCAGTGTGCCACCTTTGAGGAGTTGGGGGCCTTGTTGATCGACAGCTTGCAGCAATACGGTCTTGACGGTTTGGTCAAATTGACCAACGGCGACGAGGAGTACGACTTTAGTTCCGAAACGGTGTGCACGCCGCTGGAAAAGTCGATTCTGAGCTACGTATCGAAATTGGGCCGTATCTATCAGGCCGGCGATCGCTTGGTGATCAATTTTTCGAATGTGGTGTTGTTGGTAACCGGCTTGGATGTCGAAGATCAGGATGCCATCGGCCGTTTGCGCGACCACCTGGCTATTCTTGCGGAAGGAGCCGGCGCTCGCGTGGAAGCGATGATCAGCGAGCAAATGCGTTTGCGGGAAGTCAACGCGCGCTTGGAAGGCGTGAAGGAGTTGACCGATTTATTGATCGAGATTGAAGAAAATCAGCACACCAATCATGCGCAGATGGTGAATTTGGCCGAACAGCACAAAATGAATATGGAGGCTGCGTTTATTCACCTTGGTTTGACCGACAATCAGGAGTTTTTGCTGCACGGTTATGTCGATGAATTAACTTCGCAGATGGATAACCTGTTCGAAACCGATAGCAGGTTGGCGTTACGCCTGAACCAAATTGTCGAAAAGCAAAAAGCCTTGCTGCTATCGGCGGCTGCAAGCTGCTAAGTAGCCGTCTATACCCATAATCCAACAATAAAGCCGAGGATTACCCGTGCAAGCTTTGTTTTCGCCCGCCGTGGCGCTGATGAACCGTTTAAGTTTCAGCAAGAAGTTTGTAGTGATAGGGTTTTTGTCGCTGTTGGCGGTATTGGTGGTGTTTTATAACCTGTATCAAAGCTTAAACCGGGTAATTGTCGAATCGGAGCTAGAACTGCGCGGATTGGAGCAAATCAAGCACATCACCCAGACCGTGCAGTTCGTGCAGCAACATCGGGGTCTGTCCGTGGCGGTGCTGCGCGGCTTAGACGGTTTACGCGACGAACGCGATCGGGCGGAAACCAAGGTCGGTGCGTCATTATCGGCTTTGCGGCAAACCTTGCTGGGCGATTCGGCTACCGCGGCGGCATTAGCCGAGATTAATAGCCAATGGAAGCAACTGCGGCAAAATTCGGCAATTTACGGTGCCGAAGAAAACTACCGCTTACACAGCCGTCTGGTGCAAAAGCTATTGGATCTGGAGGAACTTGTCGGTGAAGAATCCTTGTTGGTTACTGACGCCAATCTGGATTCCTACCATTTGATTATGTTGGTAACGGAGCAAATGCCGACAGCGCTGGAAGGCATTGCACAGTTGCGCGGTTACGGCGTGGGGATATTGGCCAAAAAGCAGATTAGCGAGCAGGAAAAGATCGATATTTTGGTCATAAAGGACAGAATCGAAACCAGCATCAGGGTTATTGAAGAGACCACCCACGATTTTCAACGCTACAAATCGGAGTTACACCCGATTTTGACCGTTACCAGGGAGAATATCGTCAATGCATCGAATCTGATTACGCAACATGTCATAGCCGAAATTCTTCAGCAAAAGTTCAATATTAATCCCGAATATTTTTTCTCGACAGTTACCTTGGCGCTCAATGCGGCTTATTCGGAAATTTACGATAGTTTTATTCCGGCTACCGAAGAGTTGATCGAGGCCAGAATTAAGACCGCAAAAACCACGCTGGCGCTGAGCGTCGGTATTCCGGGTTTTTTATTTTTACTGATAATTTATTTCGCGATTGGCGCCCACCTGGCCGTCAGCCGTTGCATCGCCAGTCTTGCGAAAACCGCGCAAGCGTTTGCCGGAGGCGATTTCCGGCAAAGAATGCAACTGACGGTGCGCGACGAGATCGGTCAGATTGCCGAGAGTTTTAACGAAATGGCGGACGGTTTTTCGGTGCTGCTGGAGGCACGGCGCGACGATGAAATCCGGATTCGCAGTATCATCGATACCGCTTTAGATGCCGTGGTGCAAATGGATGCCGACGGGCGCGTCCAAGGTTGGAATCGGCAGGCCGAACAGGTTTTCGGTTGGCCGGCCGCCGAGGCCGTGGGATCTTTGTTGCACGAATTAATCGTGCCTGCGCGTTACCGCGAAGCTCATCTGCAAGGCCTGCGGTATTTTCTGGACACCGGCCACGGGCAGGTGTTGAATCGGCGTATCGAAGTGTTGGCCTTGCGTCGCGATGGGAGTGAGTTTCCGATTGAGTTGGCCATCACCCCGAATAAATTGGGAAACAGCATCGAATTCAGTGCCTTTATTCGGGATATTTCCGCGCAAAAACGGGCCATGCAAACCTTGCAATCCAGCGAGCAACGGCACCGGGCTTTATTCGAATCCTCGCGGGATGCTTTGATGACCCTCAGTGCCGAGCGCGGGTTTATATCGGGCAATTCCGCCGCATTAAGTCTGTTCGCCTGCCGGGATGAACAAGAGTTTCTGGCCCAAACCCCGGCTACCTTATCGCCGGAACGGCAAGCCGACGGCCGTCTATCCGCCGACGTGGCTAAGGAAAAGCTCGAATTGGCGATTGCCGAAGGTTCAACGACGTTCGAATGGGTACATAGGCGGTTAAACGGCGAGACTTTCCACGCCGAAGTACAACTTAGCCGGGTCGAGATTGAAAACGAAACTGTGCTGCAGGCTACGGTGCGCGATGTCAGCGAAAATAAACGCGCCAAGGCGGCATTAGTCACTAGCGAGGCTAGAACCAGGGCGGTACTGCGCACCATGTCCGATGCGGTGGTATTGATTGATAACAAGGGAATTATGTTACTGGTTAACGATGCGATCGGCGATTTGTTTGGTTACGAAGAAGACGAGTTATTGGGGCAAAACGTGAAGATGCTGATGCCGGAACCTTATCACTCCGAGCACGACGGCTATTTGAGCCGGCATTTGGATAATAGTAAGGAGAGAGTGATTATCGGCCGCCGGATAGAGGTGGTGGGCAAACGCAAGGACGGAGTGTTGGTGCCGATAGAGCTGGGCGTTAATGAATTGATGGACGACTTTGGCAGTACTTATATCGGCGTGATGCGCGATATCAGCCAGCGTAAGGCGATAGAGCAGGCTCGCGAGGCCGCGCGGCTGGAGGCGGAGCATCTGGCGCATATGAAAAGCGAGTTTTTGGCCAATATGAGCCACGAAATTCGTACGCCGTTGAATGCGATTATCGGCCTGGCCAAAATTAGCGTGCGCGATAATTTTGGACGGTCTATGCAAGAAAACGGCACGCGGATTTACGATGCCGGCATGCATTTATTAAGTCTGGTCAACGATATTCTGGATTTCTCCAAGATCGAGGCCGGCAAAATGACCTTGGATGAACATCCGTTCCGGCTTGATGCGTTGATCGACGATGCGATTAGCCTGGTGGATATGCGCGCCAAGGAAAAGCAACTCGATCTGGTCGTATATCGTCCCCAGGAATTGCCGGTATGGGTGTATGGCGATCCCTTGCGTTTGCGGCAGATTTTGGTCAATCTGCTGTCCAATGCCGTGAAATTTACCGAACAAGGCTATGTCAGCCTGGACGTTTTACGTCAGGGCGACATGACCGAAATCAGCGTTACCGATAGCGGGATAGGCATGACCGCCGAGCAGGTCAGTCGCTTGTTTACCGCTTTCGAGCAAGCCGATAGTTCCACCACCCGCAAGTTCGGCGGCAGCGGCCTGGGCCTGGCAATCAGCCGCGACCTCGCCAATCTGATGGGCGGCAATATCGTTGTAAAAAGCAGTTTGGGCGCCGGTAGCAAATTTACGCTGAACTTGCCGTTGCCGGCCACCGATGCCGGCGTCGAGCATTCGACCGATTATCAACAAGAAGGCGGACGTTTGCGCGGATTCAGGATATTGGCCGCCGAAGACGTGGCTTTGAATCGTTTGGTGTTGGAGGATTTATTAGTCCACGAAGGGGCACAGGTAACGTTCGCGGAAAACGGCCAGCAGGCGCTGGAGCGCTTGGAAGAAGCGGGTTATGCCGGCTTCGATGCGGTGTTGATGGATATTCAGATGCCGGTGATGGACGGCTATCAGGCCGCCAAGCGGATTATCGAAATTGCGCCGGATTTGCCGATTATCGGCTTAACCGCCCATGCGATGCCGGAAGAACGTCAGCGCTGTCTGGAAATGGGCATGCGGGAGCGGGTTACCAAACCGATCGATGCCAACGCGTTGGTTGCGGCATTGCGCAGACACGTCTCGATAGACACGCCGCCGGAAAGCAGCGATTTGCAGCATCAAACCTCGGCGGACCAAGGCTCGGTAACGGCGGATAACGCCATTGCGGCGACAGAGCTTGATGTCGACGGATTGATCGATTGGCCGGCAATGCTGCAGCGCTTTGACGGACGTCAGGCCTTTATCGATAAACTGATTCGCAATGCGCTGGATGGCGCGCAACAGGCAAATTTGGATAAGCTGCGCCAAGCCGCATCGCAGCGGGATTATGAGACGATTAAATTCGTCGCGCACAATCTGAAAGGCTTTGCCGGTATTTTCGAAGTTAAACAGATGCTGACAATTGCCCAGCAGGCCGAAGCCGCCGCCAAGGCTCGACGCGAGGATGCCGTGTCCTTGGCGGAAGACTTGGCCGATAATCTGCACGCTTTATTGGCCGAGCTACAGCGCAAAAGAACTGTAGAAACTTAGCCAAGGCGCGCGGCGGATTTAAAGTCTGCCGTGTTTCTGTTGCGCATAGCGCACACTGCTTGGCGGCTCGGCCGCGACCGGTAAGGAATGTTCGAAATATTCGCCTTGCACCAAATCGAATCCGGTCTGTCTGGCAAGCGCGGCGCTTCGTTTGTCGTCGACATCCAGCATAATGCTGCGGCCCGCTATCGAATCGACCAAACCGTTAAGCTGTTGTAATTTTTCCGGCAGTTTGTTGTCGCGAATGCGCTCCAGGTGCTGCGCCGACAAGCCGACAAAATCCGGCGCGGCTCTGGAAATCAGTTCGACAGCGGTCTTTTCCAGCGTGTGATAGTCGAACTTCAACGCCAGCCGGTAGTCGCGCCGCTGATAGTTCTGCAAACCCTTCAGCAGCGCTTGGTAGTAACGGGCATAGACGTTATTCACGGTCATGCTGATAGCCACATTCCGTGTTTCCAGGCCGCATTTGACAATAACCTCTTCAAAATAAGCGCCGTGATCTTCTTTAACGCCGAGGATATGGCGAGGATCCACATCCAGAAACAGCACTTCGTCGCGATGGGCTTGCGGCAGATAATTCAGCATATGCACGGCTCGCGACAAACGATCGAAATTTATGATCGATTCCGGCTGGCCGGCCGGCGCCGGCGACAGGGCCAGCAGATTTTCCAGTTCACCGTTTTGGATGGTTTGCGCCGAATGGGTGGCCACGCTCAGCTGCGCCATGTGACCGATAGAATGCGCGCTGCGTAAGGTCTCACGCACGGGTTTCAACACGCTGCCTATGCATATGGGGCCAAACAGCGCGTGTACGCTGCCATCGCGCAATATGAAAGGCCTAAAGCCGCTGTTGTGCTCTTGCTCCAGTCTATCGTTAAAATATTCTACCAATTGTTGTAAAGGCATTTGCTTGACTCCTGAATAACGCGTGCGGGAAACCGCGAGGGCTGCGGGTTAGCCGTCGAACGGTTTCGCAATATGAGGCGGGATTTTGCAGCGGGTTTGTGTGCTGAAAAAAATGGCGGGTCTTGCAACCCGCCATCAAAACGTCCCTGTTGCTAGGAGGAGGTTACCCATCACTAACAATCGTTGACATAATCCCATTGTCGACTAAGCATGTTAGTGAGCGGATCCTCTAAAATAAAACGATATAATGTGATTTTTATATCGAAAGAATAGATTACGTCTGTTAGACCGAATTAGAGTATAGGTTAGTAATCGAAATTTTTTTGGATCCGCAAGTTTTTTTGGAGCTATACGATGAATCTTAACCAGCTGGAATTGCTGCGAACTTTGCAAGAAACCGATTTCAACCTGAGTAAGGCGGCGGAAAAAATGCATGTAGTGCAATCGGCGGTCAGCCGGCAACTCCAATTGTTTGAAACGGAACTGGGCTCGCCGCTGTTTATCAGGCAGGGGAAAAAGCTCACCGGTCTGACGCCGCTGGGGGATAAGATCATGGAAGAAGTCGATCTGATCAATCAGGCCAAAAAAAATATTCAACTGATAGCCGACGATTTTCTGGATACCAGCAGCGGCACCTTGCGCATCGCCACGACGCACACCCAAGCCAAATATTTATTGCCGGAGCCGATTGCCAAGTTTCGGCGTAAATATCCCGACATCAAAATTTACATGGTGCAATCGTCGCCGGATACCCTGATTAATTTGCTGCACCGGCATCAAGCCGACATCGCCATCTGCACAGAGAAGCTGGACGAAGATGAAAAACTGGTCGTTAGACCGTGCTATCACTGGCACCATATTGCCGTGATGCCGCCAGGACATCCCTTGGCCGAAGGCGAAATCAGCCTGCAACGTCTGTCTGCGCAGCCTATTTTGACCTACACGCCCGGATTTACCGGACGCACGACGATAGAAAAAGCCTTTCATAACCTGCATCTGCCGCTGGATATCACGCTGGCCGCCGCCGATTCCGACGTGATCAAAACCTATGTGCGGCTGGGGATGGGGGTGGGCATTATTGCCGGCACCTCTTACGAGGTCAGTAAGGATTCCGATCTGATCGCCAGGGATTTGACCCGCCTGATACCCGGCTCCACGACGAAAATAGCCTACCTGAAGCAATTGTATGTACCGAATTACTGCCGCTATTTTATCGACGAACTGTTGGCGGAGGCCGCGCGGAAAACGTCCGAATAGCTTGGGCACGGCGGTTGATCCAACATATTGTGCTAAGCAGTTCACGATGCCGAGCCTATAAAAAGCGGTGATATGGCATGATTGCGATGGGTTTTTTAACACAGATTATTAAAATTAAGGCTGATGGGGCGCGTTTACCAAGTACCCAGGCGGCTGATTCAACTTAAAATTCTGCTTACGGCTTTAATTTTGCTTTGTACTTTGCGGTCTAAACGTCCGGGCAAAAACCGTCTACCAGCACTTTATGTCATCTCAAGTTAACGAAACGCTGCATGCGTTATACGCCAGTTGTCACGGAGAACTGGAGGCCGTGCTTTTTTCGCGCGTGCGCTGCCGGGAAACCGCCGCCGACATCTGTCAGGAAGCCTTCGTGCGCTTGTGCCGGAGCGACGACCTGGGGAATGTCGGTAATCTGAAAGCCTATCTATTTCGCACCGCACAGAACCTGTTGTTCGATCATTATCGGAGTCAGACGGTACGCAATGCCGCGATGGTGCAATGGCCGGAAGATGCTCCGCCGGAAATTGAAGACACGCGTTGTGCGGAAACCGTTGCGCTCGGGGAGCAGGAACTGGACAGCTTGATCGACAGTTTGGCAACCTTGTCGCCGTTATGTCAGCGCATCTTCTACCTAAACCGCTTCGAAGGCTTGAAACAGCGGGAAATTGCCGAAACGCTGAACATTTCCGTCCGCACTGTGGAAGAAAACATCAAACGGGCGCTATTGCATTGCGCCAAGACCCTGCAACCCTAGCGCTAGCGTTGGTTTCGGCTGCCGGCCTGTTCTATGATATGTCACCCTCACTGTTCATGCAGGATCTGAAAATGTCCACCGAACCAAAGCCGGACGATGCCGAACGTCTGCTGGAACGCGCTTGCGGTTGGCTGAGCCGGATGCATTCCGGCGACTTTTCGTTGGCGGAACAGCGGCAACTTGAGGACTGGCGCGCTGCCGATCCGGCTCATGATCGGGCCTGGCAACAAGCGCGAAAGGTATGGCGGGGCATGGAAGGTCTGCGCGGCCGGGCGATACCCGGCTCGGAGCCATTGCTTCACGAGCGTTATCGCAAACCGCAATCGCGGCCAATCCGTGAAACGCCGTATCGCCCTCCCAGGTGGGCGTTGGCTATCGCCTGTAGTGCGGTGCTGGCAGTGACTTTAGCGGTGTTGTTTCCGCCGCCGGCATGGCGGGCCGACTATCTGACCGGCAAGGGCGAGCAACGCAGCCTGTTTTTGGCCGACGGCTCGCGGGTTACGCTAAACACCGCGACCGCGCTGGCGGTCCACTTCGACGATAGCGTGCGCCGGGTAGAGTTGTTGGCGGGCGAAGCGTTTTTTGAAGTGGCTAAAAATGCGCAACGGCCTTTCGTGGTGAACGCGGGCGGTAGCGAAGTTTGGGCGATTGGCACGGCTTTCGACGTTCAACGCCAGTCCGCGCAAACTCGGGTCGAACTGCTTGAAGGCATCGTCGAAATCCGGAATGCACAGCAGCACCGCGAACGGCTGACCGCCGGACAATCCGCGTCGATTGATGCCGACAATATTGCCTTACAAACTGTAAACCCGCCGGAAAGCATGGCGCTATGGCGCGAGGGTTATCTGCAATTCGATGGCGTACCGTTACGCGAAGCCGTCGCCCAAATCAATCAATACCGGCCCGGCAGGGTGCTGCTGCTGAATCCGGCGTTGGCCGACAAGCGGATCAGCGGCCTGTTTCGGCTGGATGCGCTGGATCAAGCCATTGCCAGTTTAAAAGCCGCTGTGCCGGAATTGGAAATTACCAATATCACCCCTTATTTGGTGGTGGTGCGTTAGGCGCTGTTACTTCCCCTTTGCAAAGAGGGAGAAACTCGTAATTAATTCAGCGCGGAGTACAAAAACCCTCTCCTGCTGGAGAGGGCGTAAACTCCATCCTGTTGAACGGGTACTGAATAGTTACGAAAAGTCTCTGCATAACACCATCGAATCGGCCTTAACTACACGGCAAGCACGCCCCCCCATTAACATCGCCGGCGCAATTCGGCATTGCTAATTTCTGCCGATGAAATAATTCGATCACCGCCTGATGTGGGTTTTTAAAAAGTTTCCGTCTTAACTAACACCAGCCCGAATGCTGCCGTGTAACCAGACCGAAACCAGGAGAACCCATGTCCAACGCAAAGCATTGCAAACCTTTCTCAGCCGGCAAGGGCCGGCGCCATGCCGCCAAAGCCGTCTTGCTCGCGGCTCTGATCTCGCAAACCGCCCTTGGCGATGCCGCCGGCAACAAACACCATTTCGACATCCCCGCCCAATCGCTGAATCAGGCCTTATTGATGTTCGGCAGGCAAAGTCAGCAACAATTGATGTATGGCACCGACATCGCCGACAACCTGCGCAGCCGCTCCCTGCAAGGCGACTACACCGCCGACGAAGCGATCAGGATTTTATTGGGCGATGCGCCGTTGCAAGCCGTGACGACCGGCGAAGGGGCTATCACCTTGCAGCCGCGAGTGGAGCAGATGCAGAACAATCTCGGGCCGCAGACGATGCCGGCGGTGCAAGTGGTCGGCAAGGCGGCTTACGATGCCACTGATCCTTACAATTCGGATTACAGTTTGCCGAACGCAATGACGGCGACTAAGACGGATACGCCGATTATGGAAACGCCGTTTTCGGTGCAGGTGGTGCCGAAGCAGGTGATGAAAGATCAACAAGTCGTGCGTATTGATAAGGCCTTGCAAAATGTTAGCGGTGTATTTGCGACGGCTCAAGACGGTCATCAGCAAACCCCGTTCGTGATTCGCGGATTTAGAACCTACGACTACTATCGAGACGGCGTTAGAACCAATCCGTCTTGGTTGACAGACGGCTTTCGCGAAACCGCGAATTTAGAACGCATCGAAGTGTTGAAAGGACCTGCATCGATTTTATACGGTCGCATCGAACCGGGCGGCATGGTGAATGTGGTGACCAAGCAGCCATTAGCCACGCCTTTCTATTCGCTGCAACAGCAATTCGGTTCTTACGATTTTTACCGGACGACAGTTGATGCAACGGGACCGGTTACGCAAGACAAGAGTTGGTTATATCGGATGAACTTCGCCTATGAAGATGCGAATTCGTTTCGGGATTTTGTAAAAAATGATCGCGTGTTTTTCGCCCCGAAACTGCAATGGAAGATTAGTGATCAGACCCAGGCAACTTTCGAATTAGAGTATAAACACAGTAATGACACTTACGACAATGGGATTCCCATCGTCAATGGACAAATTCCAAACCTACCGATCAGCCGGAATTTGAGCGAGCCCGGATCGGGACAACAGGAGTCGGACGCCATTTGGCTGGGCTTCAACTGGTCGCATGCGTTCAATGACAATTGGACCCTGAGCCAAAACTTCAATGCCTATAACTATGCAGCCCCAATGCGGACGCCATTCGTGACATTTTGGGGAGGCTTGATCGATCCATGCACGGCGTCGTCCTGTCAGGTTGCTCTGGGAGCCATGAAGAATAATTGGAGCGGTCAACAGTTTTATACCTCGCTTAATCTGACCGGAAAATTTCAAACCGGCTCGCTTGGTCATACGTTAATGTTGGGCTGGGATTTCATGAACATGGCAGCGGATAGCGGCGATGCGTGGTCCTGGAGTTTAAATGCCTTGGACATTTATCACCCCGTTTATACCGGGATCGACGGGGCTGTGCCGTCAAGTGCATCGTTGGACAGATACCAGATCAACGAAGACTGGCGCGGCTTGTATTTACAAGATCAAATTAAACTGCCTTACGGGCTACAGATACTCGGCGGGTTTCGTTACGACATGGCGACAATGAGTGATCTTTCAAGCGGTGGTTATAGTGGCAGTAACCAACTGGACGAAACTGCGATCAAACCTCGCGTTGGCTTACTTTGGAGAGCCCTACCTGAGTTAAGTTTCTATGCAAATTACGTGGAAAATTTTGGTGGGGTTAATCTCTATAGTCGTAACAGGAATGGCGGTGCGCTAAAACCAGAAACAGCGGAACAGAAGGAAATTGGCTTGAAATATGAACTCTTCGACAAACGCTTGACAGGCAGTGTCGCCTGGTTCGATTTAACCAAGCAGAATATCCAATCGCCCGATCCCGATCCTTATTATCGAAGCCTCGGTTTTTCAGTAACCACTGGAGAGGTGAATAACAACGGCTTGGAGGTTGACATTGCCGGTGAAGTTTACCCCGGCCTAAAACTGATCGGCAATTATTCGTACACAAACTCGCGCGTTACCAAGGATACTGGCGGTGCGGATAATCGCGGCAACGAGGGGAAACGCTATTTTGGTGTGCCGCGCCACGGCGGGAATCTGTGGGCTACCTATGAGATTCAGAAAAGTGATTTGCAAGGTTGGAAATTCGGAGCCGGATCGAATATTCGCGGCGAAGTCGAAGGCGACAATGCCAACAGCTACCAACTACCGGGTTATGCAACGTTGGCGCTAATGACCGGCTATAGTTGGAAAATGGGACCATCGACCGTAACGGCTCAATTAAACGCGGATAATTTATTGGATAAGCATTACTACAACACATCGAATTCAAACTTTATTATGCAGGCAGCACCTCGGACTTTTTTAGGTACTTTAAAAGTGGAGTTTTAAATTTGACTGAGGTTCTTGCCACGTAAGTTACGCTCGCGTAGGTTGAGGCAACGACCCCAATACTCATGGTGTTTAATATTATTGGTAACGTTGATCTTGCATTATCGATGGCTTGCTTGCTGGAGATGTTATTGGCTGGGTTGTTCCTCTATCATGGTGGGCTGATGGCTGAATTGTTTTCGTGTTGGGGTTCCTGTCGTCACCCTAACCTACCTCTGTATCCATGCGGTCGATCTTAATCTTGTTTACAGCAATCCATGGCGGCCAAGTCCGTGACGGTTAGGCTGTGTCGGGTCGAATGTTCGCGGGGACAGATCGACTTCAAGCCTTGTAGCCTGGCGTTAAGGGTATTTTGCTATTCGCGAAAGATTCGTAGGTTTGGGCGTAAACCAAATTGCCTTGGCTGCAAGGCTTTTAGCTTGATTCGCAAGGCTATGGTGGCTAGGACCCAAGCTTAAAAATGCCTATCGAGGATGGTAAACCCGCCCAACATCTTATCCGCTGTTCCTGTCTAACTTAAAGCGATTTGTACAAGCTTATCGCATTGTGCAATTCCTCGGACGCCGCTTTGATGTCGCCTAACTTGGCTTTGATTTGTCCTTGAATAACCAGCGCGGCGGCTTGTTTGACGATGGTTTCGTTGCCGGTGATTTTCTCGCCGGAGGTGCGAGCGGCTTTTAAATGCACCTGGGCGGTATTGAAATCGCTTTTGGCAATTTCCTCCAGCGCTTTTTCTAGATGCGAGATGGTTTCGCTGACACTGACCGAACTGCTGGCCGTGGTTTCCGCAGCCAGGGCAGTAGGGGAGCAAAGGCCGAAACTAGCCGCCATGGACAAGCTAAACAGGGTGATTTTAATGAGTTTCATAAATATGTCGCCTTATTGCTAATGAAGAAAATTGCAGGGTACCGAAAAAAAATCTTTTTGCTCGGTACCCGCCGGCTTTAAAGTTCGCGCCAGACCGTCAAAGTTTAAGACTGGCTTTCAAATACAACACTGCCAACAGTAAATACACCACAAAACTCAAACCCAACAGCCACGGCTTGCCTTTAGGTCTGGCCCACGCCGGCAAATGCGGCGGCAGCATTTTGTGGTTGATCAAATACAGCGCCACCGGAAACGTAATGGTGCCGACAAAGCCGATGATGGCGCTGGTCAGGATCAGCGGGCCGGGGGCGTCGAGTTGCATGGTCAGCGAGGTGATGACGGTCAACAGGCCCAAAAAGATGTAATACCAACGCCGGGCGGGGAGACGGCGGCTTTTCGGGAACAAGGTCAGCACGATGTCGGCCTGGATGCGGCTCACCGCGTCGGCGGTGGCGAGCCAGGTGTCGGTTAAAAAGGCCGCCGCGACTACCAAAAATAACAGCCGGCCTATCTCGCCCCAACTCACCGCGAAGAACTGACTTTGCACTACCGCCAGTTCGTATTCCTGCGGCAGCAAGCCTTTTGGAAACAACAGCGCATAAGCCAGCAAACAGGTCATCAGCGTGGTGAATAAGTTGCCGATAATGCCCACCAAAATATCCGCGCTTAAAAAGCGCCGCCAAGTTAACCAGTTCTTGGCGCTTTCCGCTTCGTCAGCCGGCAGAAAACCATCACTCAGAACAGCCTCCTCGGAGCCGCCCAAGCCAGTAATGCGGCCCACCAAGCCAGCCATGCCCGCACCTTTGTCGCGCAACCAGTAGGAATAAAACAAAATCCAAAAACCGCCCAGGCCGGCAAAAGTAATCGCGGTTAATAGTTTGCTGGCATCGCCGCTGTCCCACGGGCGGGGCATCTCGCCGATCGGGCCGAGCAGGCCCAGGCTAAACGTCGGCAGGGCCTTGAGTACATCGCTTTGCAGGCAGGCCGACAATAAACCGACCACGGTGACCACCGCGACCAGTTTCATGAAACGTTCTATCAGCGTGTAAACCACGCCGCTGGCCAGAATAGCGGTGACGAATACCGCAATCGAGGCATAGCCCCAAAACAGGCTTTGGCCGCGCTGGGTCCAGTCTGTTGGCCAATGCGTCAGTTCCGCCATCGCGGTGCCGCCAGCCGAGGCAAAGGCGCCAAACCACAAGAACGAGACTGTCATCAACAGCCAGAGAAATATGCCAAAGCCACGATGCAAACGAATAAAACCGTGGAAGATGCTTTCGCCGGTCAACATCGTATAACGACCGATTTCCAGGTTTAACGGATATTGCAGTAAACAGGCGGGCACCAACAGCCACAAAAAGGTCAGGCCGTATTTGGCGATCATGTACGGCCACCAGATCAACTCGCCGCTGCCTTGCGCCAATGCCATCCACACTACGCCCGGCCCCAACGCGGCCCACCAGCCGGGAAATGTCGGGACGCGGTGACGGGGGAGGGACTGCAAGTCGGTGTTGTTCATGGGGGTAAAAACGCAAGCCGTGGTTGAAAAAGCCGCCATTTCCGCAAATTTGCCGAGTTTTGGCAAATCCGCTTAACAATCCGGTGTGTTTGTTTAAATAGAATTCCGGAAAAGGGGAAGCGTCGCTTATTCAGCGTTTCCGGGCCACCTGCTTCGGTGAGATGCCGAAATACTTGTTGAACGCGAGACTGAAATTACTGGCATGTCGATAACCTACCGCTTCCGCGACCACGCTTATCGGCAATTGCTTCGATTCCAGCAAACGGTAGGCATGGTTCATTCTGATATCGATCACCACGCCATACGGGGTGTTATTAAAATAATGCTGGAACAAATTTTTTAACTTGAACGGAGTGATGCCTAGCGCGCTTGCCAAGCTTTCCAGCGACGGCGGGTTTCGATAGCTTTGCGCGAGAATGTCGCGGGCGCTGTTGGCCAATTTGCGGCTACCGCTGTCGAAACGGGAATAGCCGTATTGTTCTTGCCGGCACAGTTCGCCAAGCTCGTTTGCCAAGATCGTCATGGTATGGCCGTTTAACATTAGCGGGGCTAAGGGCGTGCCGACATCACAAGCCAGCAGTTGTCCGGCCGCTGCTAGGCTTTGCATGCCGGTCGGCCGGCAACTTAATAAGCGCAGCGCATTGTGCCGAAAGAAAAACTCCGATTCGTTTTCGCCCAAATAGCGCCCCAGCCAGGCTTTGCCGATGGAAAATCGCAGCTGTTTAACGGCTTGATTGGCTTGATACCGGCGTTCGCCGCTGCTGCTGTCAAAGCTGGTGATCGTGGTATGGCCTTGGCTAAACCGCAGTTCATGTCCCTTGCTGTCGATGAAGCGGGATTGGCCCGCTATCCCCAAAGTGATCACCAGGCGCGGTTCGCCGAAATCGATTTTGCTGCCAATCGCCAGATCGCGTGACGGTTGGTATTGCGTTTCGATATAACTCAATGCCGGATCAAGCTGGAAAATCAGCGATCTGCCCGCGCCCAGCCGGGCCGGCAAGGATTGGCGCAAGTAATTTTGCGGACTCACAAGCTGCGTGGGCAGCGCGTCGCTGTTTAAACGTTCGCATCCCGATTGATTGATTTTGGTCATGTCCTTGGGCCGGAGGCTTTGCCCGCGTAACCGGGCATATCGCTTACTTTTATAATAATTTGCGAGATTACACTAACTTTCACAATAAATTTGTTTCTCTCTCCGGGGTTTACCGGTGAGAGATAATGTTTTTCTAACGTATGCTGCTGTTTTACAAACAGTTATAGGTTCGTGGCATAAGTATTGATATCAACTGTGCGGGTTGCGTTGCAATCCTGGCTTATAAACCCCAGGCTGTCCCGGCACCACGTGCCAGGTCGTCGGCCGGGTTTATTTCGCCAACGGCAAAATAACAATCAATATCTTAAAGAGGACACGATGAAAACCTATCACTATCTGCTGCTTGCCGCCAGTCTGACTGTTTCCGCCCAAGCGCAAGCCGCGCCCGGTTGCACGGCTGCCAATTTGAACGGAAGCTATGTGCTGTATCAAAACAGCGTGGCGCTGGCTAATCTGCATACCGGACGTTGCGAAATCACCGTGCTTAACGGCGTGATTGGCGGTTCCTGCGCATTCACGACCGCGCAAAACGGTGCGATCGTTCCTGGATTCGCCGGCCCGGTCAGCGGCACCGCAACCATGAACACCGATTGCTCGGCCGTCGCTCTATTAGACTTTTCTCCGGCGCCTAACGTCACCGTGCATTCATCTTTTGATTTGCAATTTACCCCGGACAAACAATCGTTTATCGGACAATGGACCAATAACTTCGGTCTGCTCGGCACCTCGGCCGGGACGCGTTTCTCGCCCTTCCTTCCGTCCACCCCCGCGCAATAAGGCCCGTTTATCATGACAACGAAATATTTAAAACTAGCCTTGACGGTAGTCGCCGCACTGACGGCGTCCGGCGCGAATGCGGCAGTTTATAACTTTGTGCAAACCGGTTTTGACGACGGGGCGACCATTTCCGGTAGTTTTACCGTTAATGATGCCGATAACTCCGGGCAGATTAATGTGGGGAGTGCTATTTGGGGGATGAATTTCAACGAAATTTCCGCGTTTTCTTTATCTTTCTCGGGCAACTCAATCGTCGGCGCGTTTACCCATAACTTGGCGGATTTGTCGGCCATGGTTTACAACGTCGGCAGCCCCTATCTCGGCGACGAGATTGGCGGCGCACAGCAGGAGCTGATAGCCACCAACTATTTTGGTAGCACCGGATTCGATTACTACAGCGGCATGGGTTTTGGCGGATTCGGCGGTGCCGTATTCGATAAAGCCAATAACGCAACTTCATACAGCTACGAATTGATTAGCGTAACGCCGGCGGCGGTGCCGGTGCCCGGCGCGATCTGGTTGTTCGGTTCCGTGTTGGCGGGTTTTGTCGGCATTAACAGACGAAAAGTTTGATCGTCCATTCCGATAAATTTGCATGGCCGGCCGGCGGCCTGACTGTTAGCGGTATTTGGAAAACAGAACCGTCGTCATGAGCCGCCTGTACGGCGGTGGATTGCAAGATTTCATACTAAATTGCAGACTTGTAAACCAACTAGAATTACCGAAAACAGCTGAATTCTATATAAAAGCCAAAACCTAATACGACAACATCCGCAATAGCTCAGACTTAATTGGATGACGATTGAGGCAGCGCGGCCGAAAATTGACTGATGCTTGGGGGCGAACGTCGGATTGTTGCCGAAAAACCGATACGCTGCTTTTCTCCTAATAAATTACGGCATATGCCCATACAAATGTGCCATATGCCGTAATTTGCAATTTACTAAAAATGATAATGTGCTGAAAAAGGAGTTTAAGCTGTTCAAATCCCCATAAAATCCGACAAGATACAAAATCAGGTCGCTAAAAATATTAGTGGCTTGAAAGTTGCCTACTGATAAACAGGAGAATTTTGATAAGGACTATTTTTAATCAGTCGTGATAAGGCACCTTGCGGATATGAACAAAAAAACAAAACTTACTAATGCTATTGCCTCGGTGATTGGCGGCTTGACCTTAGCTGCCGGAGGCGTGTCAAGCGCCTCGGCCGCCACCACCATGTACAATTTGTACGACAACAACGGCGCCACCCCTTGCGCACCCTGCAACGCCTACGGCCAGCCGGGCGGCGTGTTTAACGCTGCCGGCGGCCAAACCGACGGCTGGGTGTGGGGAGGCCCAACTCCGGAGAATTCATATAAGGGCGGTAATTCCGGAGGCAACCCCAATGCTGCCACGGCAGGTTGGGTAGGTACCAGTGGGTCAACCACAACACCTTTCAATTATGTGGGCGCGGTTTCCCTCAACTGGGGTATTCAACTGAATTCAGCCAATGATTCCGGACAAATCTCCAATGCGGATTCGCTGAGTCGTTACGGGGTATCGGCTAATATCGATACCGCCAAAGGCGCTTGGTACGATAATGCCAGCCCCTCCGGTCAAGGCTGGAAACACGATCTGGACATCGGCTTGTTCCGGTCGGCTGTGACCACGGATGTGGAACTGGATATACATGGTGTCAATTTAAGCGGCACCAATTACGGTTTTACCATCTTTCAAGGCATGACAAGCAACAACAGCGGTTATGTGCATCATGGAGACTGGAACCAAAACGGCAATGGCACGCCGCTGCCTAACGATATTGGCTTCACACTCGGCGATATAGTCGCCACGACGGATATTTCCGGCGCGACGCCGGTCAATCTCAACCATATTCGTTTCACCGCTCAAGCAGGTCAAATTTACACCATTATGCTGGGAGGCGTTAGAGACGGCACTTGGTACGATACGAATGACGGGTATGTATTGAATGTAGCCGCCGTTCCGATTCCCGGCGCTATTTGGCTTTTCGGCTCTGCCTTAGCTGGATTTGGCTTCTTTGGCCAACGTCGTAAAGGCAACTAAGGATTTCGCCAAAAACAACTCCCTGTTTTTAATTGCAATGGTCTAATAATGCCGGACACCTCTAAAGGCAGAATTTATACAGCCAGCAGAGGTGATCATAAGTAACGGCAAAAAACACAATCGACCAAAATACAGCCTGGAGTTCTGTTGCCAAGGCGATTTTCTAAGCCGCCTGTGCGGCGGCTGACGTTTGAAGCGTTGATGTTGGGCTATCTGTTCGATTTCTAAGCCACCTGTGCGGTGGCTGACAAGGGGTAAACGTGCCCGGCTGGGCGCCCAGCTTTCTAAGCCACCTGTGCGGTGGCTGACGGCCATGTCGTTGGCGCCTTGGCGTAGCACTTTTTCTAAGCCACCTGTGCGGTGGCTGACTTCACTTCCGGACAGGTTTGCGCCTCGACATTTTTCTAAGCCACCTGTGCGGTGGCTGACAGCAAGCCTTAAATAATCAAGCTGCGTCAAAATTTCTAAGCCACCTGTGCGGTGGCTGACACGCCATCTTCTTTCAGCAGCAAATCAGTAGTTTTCTAAGCCACCTGTGCGGTGGCTGACATTACGCGACTGGCGACTACGTTTTTCATTATTTTCTAAGCCACCTGTGCGGTGGCTGACTTGCCTTCAACGTGCTCCATCGCTTCAAAATTTTTCTAAGCCACCTGTGCGGTGGCTGACTTCAACAAAAACAAGCCTACGGCCATGGAAAATTTCTAAGCCACCTGTGCTGTGGCTGACTTAGCGGCAACGGCTCCATTATTGTGTATGACTTTCTAAGCCACCTGTGCGGTGGCTGACCGGCGAATGCTGTTCACCTCATTCGCGCAAACTTTCTAAGCCACCTGTGCGGTGGCTGACCCGCGCGAAATTTGCGCACCGTATTGTCGTAATTTCTAAGCCACCTGTGCGGTGGCTGACGCCGTCATTGAGCGCGATGCCCAGTTCGTGTCTTTCTAAGCCACCTGTGCGGTGGCTGACGGCCAGGTGGAAAACGGCAACAACCTGGTGGATTTCTAAGCCACCTGTGCGGTGGCTGACCACATCCGCGCCGGCTCGATTGCCCGTGTGCTTTTCTAAGCCACCTGTGCGGTGGCTGACTGCACCACGCCGGCGGGACGGTAGCCCAGGTTTTTCTAAGCCACCTGTGGGGTGGCTGACATGACCTTCATTTCGCAGTAATCTCTAACATGTTTCTAAGCCACCTGTGCGGTGGCTGACTCGGCACGACTAAACGCGAAGTGACCGGCAACTTTCTAAGCCACCTGTGCGGTGGCTGACGTTTCTTCCAACTTTTGGTCACCGGCCAGCTTTTTCTAAGCCACCTGTGCGGTGGCTGACTGATTATAAAGAAACGGGAGGCCGGTTACGACAAGGCTTGCGGGCGGTTTGATCTATTTTTACCATCCGCAAAACCGTTGGTCGTAACCGGCTGATTTAGTTCATATTGTTAAAGAGCGGAAAATATTGGGTCAAAATTCCGGTACGGTGGCGACGCTACTTAGACCGTAGGCGCTGAAACCGCCGGCCACCGGTGCGGCAACCTCGGTTTTGGCGATCCATAAACAAAACGTCTGCCCGCCGCTCAGGCTTTGCAACCGAATGAACGGCAACGCCACCGACGGTACGGCCATGTCGGCATAACGAAATGTCGTCGGATAGCCGGCATCGCCGGCCGGTGTCATCAACTGCACGGTCGTATTCAGCGCGGTTTCCAAATCCAATCCGTGCCGCTTGGCATAGCGCCGGGCCAAGCGTATCGGATTGGTTTTGGGCCGCTCGCGCCGGTAAACCGCGTACCCCGCTATTTTGTTCGGCAGCGGCCGGATGCCGGTGCAGTGCACGTAGTCGCTGAGGCGCGCTAAGCGCTGCGGCGCGTTGAAGCGTTCCAGAGCGGCTTCGTCGGCGGCGAACAGGCGGCATTTATCGCCCAGGCTAAACCGTTTATCCTCGGCCCGATACTTGGGAAAGCCGATGCCGATCGGTACTCGTTTTTCGGCGTCCTGTGCTTCGACCAAACCCAAATGCAGTTGTTGAAACACTTTGGACCAGAGGAAATTGAGAGCAACCTCGGGATTGGGCAGCAAGGTGATTTCCAAATAACAGTGCATGGCTTAATCCTTACCGCTTTCGCCGAACACGCCGCCGCGCACCAGCACCGCCATCACGTAATGTTGCTCAGTTTGGCTCAGTTCTCCGCCGCGCGCGAAGCGATCGAACAGCGTGTAAAAATCGGCCTTGGCTTTAGGCGTGCGGAAGGCTTTACCCAAATTAGTCACCGCGCCGTAGGGTTCGACGGCAATCGGGCCGATGAACGGATTGTCTTCGTCTACCGGATACCAAGTATCGATGCTGCGTAGCGCGTTGCCGATTTTTTGCGAATGCATGCCGGCCTGGCCGTCAATGTGATAGAGAATTTTGCTTTTTTTGGATTTGCTGTTGCCCTTGTCCAGCACCAACTCTTCGCTGGGGTAGACATCCTGCGCCTGGCCGACTTGAGCGTAGGCATCGACGGTGAGTAGCAAAAATTCGCTTTGCCCGCTAAGGGCGGCGGCGATTTTATCGGCCAGCGCGGCGACATCCGGGCTGCCGTGGTCGAAATTTTTCAAGTCGAAAGCTTTGGCATCGAAGGTCCAGACGGTTTGCTGCCCTTCGTTGCGGACGCTGACCACCACTTCGATACGCTCCGCGCCCACCCGGTTGCGCCACAGGAAGCGGGCGTTGGCCAGGTTGGTGGCGTAGCGTTTGGCCAGTTCTTTAAAGCCTTCGGCCTGGATATAGCCGGCTGCGGCCTGTTGGTAACTGGCGGCGAATTCGGCGCTGTTGCAGGCAGACGGTATCTCGACGCCGCTCAGCACTTTTAGGCTGAAGCTGAGTTTTAAGGTGTCTTGTTCGCTACCCAGCGCGCAACTATCCACAGTTTGCAGGTTGGGCTTTTCGACTTCGGCGTCCAATTTGGCGGGGTCGTCTTGCAGCGCTTTTTTCAGGCGGTTGGAAATGGTGCCGCGCACCGACTTTTCTTGCAGTTTCAGCGATTCCGCCGATTCATGCCGTTTATCCCACTGCGTGCCGTAAAGCCGGCCATCGGACGGCACCAGTTTTTTCTCGAAAGCCAGTACGGTTGCAGCGGCGATTTTGTCTGTTTTTGCCATGATGTTTTCCTTGCTGTTAAGCGTTGCGGGAATGTTGTTCGATTAAATACAGCTTGTTTTGCGCGTCGTAGCGGCTGCGCCAAAGCAGGTCATCAAGGCGTTTAAGCCGATACGGCATCACGAATTCGCCCAGAGTGACCAGGCTTTCGGCGAAACGGTGCGGGGTGTTTAGGTCGCGCTGCTGCTCGGCAAGGCCCAGCTCGCCGATGCCGTGAAAGCCGCAGGCAAACGGCACGATCCAGCCCTTGGTTTTGCGCTCGGCGCTCCAAGTCACATGTCCGTTGGTGTCGATTTGGCTGCGGTGGTGGACGGTCAAATAGTCGAGCATGGCATCGATAGCATCTTGTCCATCTTGCATGGCCTGGGCCATTAGCTCGCGGCGTTCCAGCAAGACGTAGCCGGGCATCAGCTTGCGGGTCAGTTTGCCAAGCTCGATATCGCCGTCGATTTTCAGCAATTCCGGCTTGCCGAAAGACAGGATGTCGCCGCCGGCTGAGTTTCATTGTGGTTAGTTGCTGCTGAACGACGGCTAAAAACTCATCGGTTTCGCCCATGCTCACGCCTTGATATTCGATGGCTAACGTGACATTGAGACGGCTGCGGGCTTCTTCGATAAAAGACGGTCGTTCGCCGGTTTTGTCCAGCGGATTGCCGGTGCCAACGATGGAATGTACGTAATCGCCCCTACCTTGGTAGGTTTGCAGGTCGATTTGATGGCAAGACACGGCGCAGGCGGTAAAGCGCAGTTCGGTTAACGACGCGGCATTAAGCTTGCGCTGTAAAGCATGCACGCCGCCCAGCCAGGCCGTCATGGCCGGGAAACCGATGGTGTATGGGCTGGATAGCGCGTTGGCGTTGTGGATTTTCAGGCGCGGGATGATCAGGAAGCGGTTCATCGCAGTACCTCCCGATGTTCGGTGAGTAATTGCCGAAACGCCCTGGATTCGGGGTCGCCGAGAGGGATGGCTTTTTGCTCGCCAACGGCTTTTTTGTAAGCGATGCCCAACCAAGACACCACGGCAACGATGATTTCGTCCAGCCATTCGTCTTCGCTGTCGCGCCGCTGAGCGTTTGCCGCGTCCAGCCAAAGTTTTTGCGCTGGCGGTAATGCGCTGGTTTCCGACCAGCCGCCGGGCAGTTCGCGAATCGCCCAAACCTTTTCCATCAGTTGTTCGACGATCTGCAAAATCCAGTAATCCCGGCCCTCGCGCACGGCGATGTTGTTAGGGACCGCATCGAGAAACAATTTATGTAGGGCTTTGAATTTGTCCTGGTAATCCTTGAGATACAGGCTTTGTGCAAAGAAGTTGGTGGTGGGTTTCTGCGTGGCGCGCAGTTCCAAAGGCGGCGGCAGCGAAGGCAGAAGATAGGCGGTCCCGCCGTTTTGGTTATTCAATACGCTGATGTTTTGCGGTTTGGTGCCGCCGAAGCCAATCACTGTCAAGTTGTAGAGTTCATCGAAACCTTGTTCGTGATGGATTTGATTGCGGCGGTCATTGCGGGCTTGCTTGGCGGCTTCGGAAAAACGCAACACATTGATGCGTTCCTTGAGCTTGAACATCAGCCCGGACGGCGTCAGCAACGATAGCAAGTGGTAGCCGTCGTCGACCGGGAAATAGACTTGTTTGATTTTTTCCGAGGTTTTGACCGTTTCCGCAGCGCCGGATTTGATGCTCAGCAAGCCTTGCCGAAGTTTCTGGAAGGCTGTCGGTATATTGAATTGTTGATGGATCAACGGGGTATCCTGTTCGAGGTGCGCCAACACCGTTTGTCCGTCGCTCAGCGTCAAGGATAGAAACTTTTGCACGTCCAGCGCCGCGGCGTTGCCGAATACGTCAAATTCGGCGGCAACGTTACCGGTGCGCAGATAGCCGTCCGCTTTTCGCTCGGCGTCGGCTATCACCGAACTGGTCTTGGCACCGGGATGGCTGAATTTTCCGGGATGTGTGACCATTGCCAATTGCCCGGCCCGCTTAGCGGCGTCCGGCAACCAATTCGCCAAGTCGAATTTATCGGCGGCGGCGCGTTCGATGTCTTGTTGCTCGGCTTCGGTTTTGGCGAACTTCAATTTTTCTTTAAGCCACGCCGTTCGGCGTTCCGACAGGAAACTTTGTACTGAGGGTTCCAACATGTTTGCAGTCCTTGTTCAGTTTTTCGCGCCGTAGAGTGTAGGCTAGACTATTGTATTTATCAATCCTGTTTTCTTCTATTTGTTTTCATTAATTTTTTGAAGTACACTGACTGATGCCTGCCGCGTAGGCAGCTTAGAAATGTTTGCTTGTATTTGTATTGTCCAAATTCGCTGCCGCACAGGCAGGTTATGTGCCCCTAAATAGGAACAAAGAGCCTAGTTTGTGGGTACAATGCATCCCATTCAGGAGGCGTAATATGACAATCGAAGCAGGCAAACAAGACGTTCTAAAAGTTCGTATGGATATAGCGACCATACAACTGCTCGAGCAGGCCCGAAGCTATGTCGGCTTGGACAAAAGTAAGTTCATCCGCCAAAGCATTCGGGAAAAAGCCCAAGCCGTGATCGCCGCGCACGAGCAAACCAAGTTCAGTGCGGACGATTGGCGGCTGTTTTTCGAGTTGCTGGATAACCCGCCTGAGCCGACCGAACGCATGAAAAAAGCTTTGCAGACCTACAACAACATCGTTGCCGATGAAGTTTGAGCGGTTACAACCCGATTTGCATGACCGAAAAACCTTCGATTGCGGCGATACGGCACTCAATCTGTATCTGCGGCAATTTGCCAATCAGGACCAAAACCGCGGTTTGTCACGCGTTTACGTGCTGGCCGAGCAACGGCGAATAGTCGGTTATTACTCGATCAGCGCGTATTCGGTGGCGACCGATGAATTAGCGGACCAAGCCAAAACCGGCGCTTACCACGAACTGCCCTTTTTGTTGTTGGGCCGCTTGGCCGTCGATCAAGCCTTTCAAGGCCAAGGCTTGGGCGACGCCTTGATTATTCACGCCTTCAAAATCACGGTGGAAGCCGCCGAAAAAATCGGCATTTTCGGCATGATCGTCGATGCCAAGGACGAACGCGCCGCCGGTTTTTATCAACGCTTTGGCTTTAAACGCCTGAGCACCAGCAAAAACCGCTTGGTCCTACCGTTCTCGGCCATCAAAAAGCTGGTTCAATCCTAAACTCACGGTTTCCAGAATCCCAATTGCTGGCAATAGGCAAACACTAAACGTTCGCCAGTCAGCAAATCGTTGTCGTCAATTCGTACATTGATTTCGCCGTAACGTAAAGCCGTGTCGGTTTGCGACCAGCCTTTTTTCTCGGCGTGTCGTTCGAGTAGTTCGGCGTAATCCCGATACAGCCAGCATCTTTCCCGTTCCAATTTGCTCAGTTCCACGCGCTCAATTTTGCAATTGCCTTCAACGACGTTGATGCCGCCTTGCGGTAATTTCTCGACGAACTGCCAATCGGCTTTTTCGTCCGGCACGTCGAATAAGATTCGCTGCTTATCGGATTGGCGAAACGGGGCCAGATGTTGCGGCAAGGCGGTCAACCACCAGCACCCGCCGAGCCAGCCTTGCAGACTTTCCGGGCCTTGTTTGTCGTAGCTGGTCAGCAAATTTTGGATGCAATGGTGCTCCAGATCGGCCAGACTTTCGGCCGGCCTTAGTTCGGCGTTGGTTCGAATACGCGGCGCGGCGGTGATAGCCTGCAATTGTTCGGAGGGGATCAACCGTTTCAAGTCATGCGTCGCTAAGCGCTGGCGCGGGCTTTCGAAGCCCGGTCGGCAAAAAGCCGGCAGATCGTCGCCTTGCAACAGCGCTTTCAAGTTGTATTGCAGCAGGCTGATATTCGGCGCTTTCGGCGTCTGTGGCCGATGCCGCAACACCCGCCCGGCCAACTGGATGATGGAGCGATAAGACGACGGCTCGACCACCGCCCAATCGAAATCGTGGTCGCGACCGACTTCCTCGACCGGCGTCGCTACCAGGATAAAGATCAGGTTATCGGCTTGACTGCGGTCGATATGGTGGCGGATTAAAGGTTCGCTGAACACTGCGGCGGGTTGGTCGCGCTTTAACACCGCATCCAAATGCCGTTCCTGTTCGTGGCGCAATAACAAGATCTGCTGGCTATGGTAGGCCATGATGCGAATCTCGACATCGTCCGGCCAATCCTGCGCTTGTGCCAGGTAACGGGTCAGCGCAATGCATGGAGGAATGTTCGCCATCCGCACCACGCCGAACGAAATCCGTTTTCCACTATGTGGGTCGGACTCGGCATGGCGGCGATGTTGCTCGACGACGGCTTGTTGAATCGTCTTAAAGTAAACCTGTCCGACGGACAGGTTGTTATCCTCTGGCAGAGAAAAATCGACGATCTCGGCGATGCGTTTGGCGGGGCTTTGCCGGATGTTTTGCAGTTTGGCTCTACGTTTTTCGACAAAGCTCCAATGCGTTTGCCGGTATGCTTGAATATCGGCATTTTGCAGTGTAGCAACTTCGCAGCCCGATTCGTCGATCCAGGCGCAGCCGATTTGGCTATGCAAGCCGCGAGCCTGGGCAAACAAACGCCAACCTTCCCGATAGGCGTTGAAATAACCTTCCGCCAAGGCCGGCGGAATCGTCGCCGAGGAAATCATCACCTTGCAGCCGGACATGCCGGCCAGATGAATCAAGCGACCGATGGCAATCAAATCGTCGCCGTCGAAATCGTCGATTTCGTCGATGACCAAATCCGACGACATCAGCCGCAAACTCGGCAAGATGTAGCGTCCGCCGCGCCGGGTTTCGGTGGCCGCCATCAAATGATCGATGGTACAGGTCAGCACCGGGGCATAGAGGAATTTTTGTTTACGGTGGTCAATTTTACCGGTCCTATCCGTCCATAGCGTGCTTAAGGCGCTGAGTGCTTGGTCGGGAATGTCGAAATCGACGTCGTTGTCGTCCCACCATTCTTCGGCCGATTCCGAGCCGCTTTTCTCGTCAGCCGCTATGGCTTCCGTCTTTTGCCGGGCTTGATTATGCAGTTCCAGCACCGCGCGGGAACCGATTATTACCGCCAATTCGCTGTTATCCAGGCCGATGCGCGCCCGATATTCATCGCCGGTTTGTAGCGTCAAAGTCCGCAAACCCAAGGCTAAAGCGTAACGCAAACTTTCACCGTCCTTGGACAAGGCTTGCATGATTTTGGCGTTTGCCAGAGTTTTGCCGCAACCGGTGCTGGCCATGTTGACCGCGAAGAAACCGAAACGAGTTTCCGCCAAATTCCGTGCGGCTTTCCACGCCTTGATGGCCGCCGCTGCTTGTTCCTGCCAGCGGAAACGGGCATCGGCGCTTTTTTGTTTCAGTCGTTTTACGTCATACACCGGTGGCGGCTCGGATTCGAATAAGGGCAAGCGGCGAGCGACGGTAGCAGCCTGTTTGGCAACCCGCACCAAGTGCTCGTCCAACAATTGCTTGGGTTCTCCGTGCCTATCGGTATTGGCGTAAAGCGGCACGACTTTTTGCCAGTTTTTATCGGCGTCTTGCGAGGAATAGTTGTGGTCACCCAGCATCAGACTCAACCGGCAATAGTGCAGTACCAGCCGGTAGCCGCCGTCGGCCATTGCTTGTTCCAGCATAGGCAGGCAAGCTTGCAATTTGGCCGCCGCCGTTTTTAGTTGCGTTAGCCAGGACGCGGACTGGCGCAACAGACCATGGGGAAACTCAAAGCATTGGTTCAGCCGGTCGGTGTCGGATTCGTTGCTGTAGCCCCAGTCGGCTGTGATGTAGGCGAGGGTTTTTCGTAGATTCGGAGCAGGTTCGTCTTGCCATGCTTTGGCGGTGTCCTTAGTTTTAAAATCCGGCAGTTTGTGGTGCGTGACAATCAGCCAGGCGATCAAGCCAGCCGCATCCGGTAAGTCGGCCATCGGCTTGTTGCAGGCTTGCCGGACGGCTTGCTGGATTGAATGTTCGTCGATCACGCCGTCAGCCAAACGCTTTAACCATTCGGTATCGCCGGTTGCGCCGTTGATAAAAGCTTTCAGCAGCATCAACGACATCCACTCGTGGCGCAAGGGGTCGGGCGGCTGCTTGGTCAAAAGTTTGTTTTGAAAACACAGCGAGGCCTTGCCCCAGTCGTGAAATAGCGCCGCTAAAGTGGTCAGTGCTTTGATCAGCGGCAGAAAGTGCCAGTCGCTTTCCCATTGATTGTTTACGACCGTTTTTTGCGTGCTGTTGACCGGCACGATGCCTTCCGAGTTGAAGCGGCGGCGATTGCCGACTATCCAGACCAGTTCGCTGCGGCTGCGCGCTCTGAGCCAGTGGCAGGACACGGCGGTACTTTTCGTCGCCGTCTTGCGCAGTAACTTTTTCACCGCTTGCAAGCCTTCCTCGGTAATCACCGTTTGCCAGGTGTTGTCGCCGATGCGGTTGGCGAAGGCGTCCAGCACGCGGCGGGTGCGGGCCAGGGCTTTTTTCTGGCATTGGCTGACGAAGGTGACCATCATGGTTGGCGGCCCTCTCCGTGCCCGTAAACTGATCGCGTAGTCTTGCCTAATTGCAAAGAACCCGAGGATGACCGACCGTCATTCCCGTGAGAACGGGAATCCAGGAACAGATACTTTCTGGGTTTCCGTCTGCGCGGGAACGACGAACACCATTCATTCACACATAGGTATGGCGCCTTCATTTGCTAATCCGTTTCCTTTAACGCCTGCCGCTTAACCTGCTCGAACATAAAGTCCAGAGCTTTGTGGTCGGTGAATTTTTGCAGGATTTGCTGGCGAAACTCCTGCTCACTCATCTTTTCCTTGGCGCAGACAAAGGCCCAGGGCAGGACGATGGCATCCTTGATCAGGTCGGCAACATCGAACACCAGCGCGCCGCGCCGGGTTTTGCCGTGCATGACCGCGAAGCCGTGCGGTATGCCCAGTACCCACAAGGTCGTGGCCGCCAGGCCGTAAGCCAGATAGTTGCCGTGGTTCAAAAAGCCGTTGGCGAGATCGGTGGCGTCGTGGTCGCGGCTGAAATCGGCGTGTTGGGTGGCTCTGGCAGCATAGCGGTAGAGTTGTTTGGTCAGCAAGGCTTCGCGTTGCAATAGATCGCCGACCTTGCCGGCTTGTTCGACTTGCGCGGCGTAACTGTCCAGCGCGGCGGCTATGGCGCTGTCGTCGGCGAAGATGTTTTCGGCTTGCAGGTCGCGGTCTTTGCTCCAGACTCGGCGCAGGTAATCGATTCGGGCTTTTTGAAAGGCTTTGGCAACCGTCAAACGTTGTGCGTCGTCGAACCAGAATTTCAGCCAACCCTGGATATATTCGGTGGGGCGGTATTCGCTTTGCGGCGTCAGCCATTCTATTTCGCAGCCGCTAAACAAGGGCGTGCCTCCGCCGCCGCAAAAACCGACCAGCACGCGCCGGCGCTGGCCAGCATGCGCATCGCCGCCTGGGTGATCGAGGTGCCGGTGCCAAGCAGGATAACGGTGGTATTGGCGATGGGAATGTTCCAGTAATAGTTTTCGTCCTTGGCTTCGGTCAAATACAGCACGCGGCCGTCTTTCTGCATCACCCTGCATTTTTCCAGGTAGTAGATGTTGGCGCGTTTGGAGTGGAGGATGGCTTTGAGATCGGTGAGTTGTTCCATAACCTGATTTTCCTGAAATTCCTATAGGAAGAAGATTATTGCTGACCTTTTTCGTTAGCGTCAATCTCATCGCGATGTTGAGCGTGACGAATCTGGAACTGCGGGGAGCTATATGTTCGGAGCGCAAAAGTCGGAAAGTTAACTGGCGTATTTCGTTAATTGACGGTCTGCAGGCAGGTTGAACCGACGATGGAAAAAACGCAGCCTTTTAAAGGGCTGCGTTTTTAGATCGGATACTGTGCTAGGCGTAGCGGAATTTTGCAATTTGCGGCAGGGTTTTAGCTATCGACACCTGCACCGGCACATTAGCCGCTGATTGGGGCGCTGCTTCTCCCGAAAACGACAAAAGGTTTGGGGAGCGTAGATTGAGGCACGAAGCCAACGCGACAGCCATAAAATCACCCGGAAACCATCGGCAAAGCGAAATCAAAGTTACTGATGATTTGAAGGTCATCAATGTTGAGGGGGGGCGTGCCTAACCGCTAACCTACAAGCTCAACGTACGGGATGCTTGTGCGTCGACAGGCTCAGCTCGAACGGTCCAAGGGCCGTCGAATGATAGCGTCGGCGTGCAAATATACGGCCACCGATACGTCGCCGAGGACAGACAAACGTATCAGTCAAAGGGTCGGATAGGTTTGCCGACACCTTCTATAGGTCAATATTTGCCAACTAAGCTCCGGCAATTTGCTCTTGATTATCAACAGCCAAATTGGCCTGGTAAATCAATCCGTTGATTAAAGGTCAGAGACAATCATGCCCTTGAACCTGAGTCAGAATTTACCGTTTGCATGCTTATGCATGGTCGTTAATGGAATGGTTTCAATCGTATCCCAGTGTTCGGCAATTTTGTTATTTTCTACGCGGAACAGATCATAGAACGCGCTGTGCCGGCCGGCTGAAATAGCCCTCGCTCACCACCAAAACGAAATTGCCTTCCCCCAGTATTTTGTGGATACGGTGATATTTCATCGTAATGCCTTGTTTGACCATGACTTGCAAGGCGGCGCTCAGCCCCGACAAACCGTCTGCAATCTGCGGGTTATGCTGGATATAGTGGTCGCCGTCAAAATACGTTGCCAACACATTCATACGACCATTGACAAGAATGTCGTCAACGAAGTTATGCACTAGGTTTTTGTTCGCTTCGGTTTTATCCAGATTTGTAACCTCTGTTGGGCCGTCCAGCATAGTGTGGCTGCTTGGATTGGTAGCAGCAGGTTTTTCTTGCAAGTTATCCCAATGCTCGACAATCTTGCCGTTCTCGAAACGAAAAATATCGAAGCCAACCTTCGGACCAAAAAAATCGTAGTCAGTGTGCGCGAATACGAATTCGCCGTCCTGAAAAACACGGAGGGTATTTACTCTGGACGATCCTTTCGGCAGTAGTTTAAGCACGGCAGCAAAACCTTCCAAGCCATCGGCTACTGCTAAATTATGCTGAATGTATTGATTAGGATTGATATAGCCGACTGGTTTGGGATCCCCGGATTCGATGCTTTTGAGCAAACTGACGACTTTTTGTTTGTACTGGCTGGACATGGTTTTCTCCTGGGAATAATCATTAGACATGGCAATAAAAGGGATAAAAATTGCACCTATCCCAACCGAGGCCAAGATAAGACGCCGTGATTTGATGATGGTCATGACAAAAATCTCCTTCATGTTTTTCAAATGGTTGATAAAAAATTACGAAGGAAATTTTCGGCTTCATCTGCATTATTCACAAGGTAACTAAGGGGGGATTTATGGTATAAAATGGACAATTTGAGGTTGTCATGGCTCACCGCTCTGTAAAAGCCGCCATTGCCCAAATCGGCTACGCGCCGCCGACTGGCTATGATTTGGATTTGGAGATTTTCCCCATATCAGCGCTTAGGCAAAGAGTGAGCGCGAAAAGGCTGCAACTGGCCGAACGTATCGCCTTTTACATGTTGATTTATGTCAGCGATGGATGTTGTCGACACATGGTGGATTTCGAGTTTATCGACTGTGAGCCGGGCTCGCTATTGATATTACAGCCGGAACAGGTACACCGTTTCGATATGGCGACTGACTGGCAAGGTTGGGTGATGCTTTATCGTCCTGAATTTCGAGAGCCTAGGAAAACTCCGATGTCTGCCGATGAACAGGAAGTCTTTCAATATGTGGAAGATTTACCAATTGCATTGGTGCTCGACGAAAACCAGCAACAATGGATGGCGGCAAGTATCGCATGCATGTTCGCCGATACGCAGCGTTTGGCTGAGCGGGGTGTGGTGCATGCCATTTTGCGTTACCAGTTATATGAGCTGCTTATTCGTCTGTATCTTTATCAGTCGGATAAACCTTCACTGGAGAGAGCTGATCCATCGGCAGTACAGCGCTTCAAACGTTACCGATCGGCCATAGCGCAACACTTTTACCATTGGCACCGGGTATCCGACTATGCCAAATTCCTCGGTTGCTCTGAAAAGACGCTTGGTCGCACTACACTGGAAGTCGCCGGCGTGAATGCCAAAACCTATCTTTCCCAGCGTATAGCTCTGGAAGCAAAACGGCTTTTGTTCCACACAGACTTATCCGTGTCGCTGATTGCAGAAAGCTTGGGTTTTGAGGAAGCAACGAATTTCGTCAAATTCTTTCGCCGAGAGGTGGGGTGTGCACCGGGTGAATTCAGGAAACGAAATTTAGCGCATTGAGCATACTACGCTTGTTTTTGGAAACTGCGGGAAATAACGGAATAGAGAAGGCCGCCAAAGCATACCCTGGCTTCTGCCAATTAACCGCAATCTCCCAGGTTCTTTACACCTTTTTTATATCCCGCCGATTAGAATTTGCGAATGGCAAACAATCTAAGGAGAGCATCGTGCAAGGTATATTTTGGCTGCTGGGATTGGCGGCTTTGGCGCTACCCGAATGGGGTTATGCCGAAACGAACGGAGCGGCGATCGTGCAGCCGCTCGATCTGACTCATCATTGGGCCGGCTATTTTTCACTGACGGTGATGGTGGCGGCCTATGTCGCGGCGATGTTCGAAGAAGCGACGGAACTGCGCAAATCCAAACCCATGTTGTTGGCGGCGGCGTTGATTTGGTTCGTCATCGTCCTGGTATATCAAGAGCAAGGCAACGATTTGCTGGCGGTAACCGCCTTTAAAAGCAATTTGCAAACGTATATCGAACTGTTGCTGTTCATTATGGTGTCGATGACTTATTTGAACGCGATGGAAGACATGCGGATTTTCGATGCCTTGAAAGTTTGGCTGGTCCGGAAGAATTTGAGCTATCGGCAATTGTTCTGGATCACCGGCTTGTTGGTGTTTTTCATTTCCTGCGTGGTCAACGGCCTGACGGCCGGCTTATTGATGGGAGCGGTGGCGGTGGCGGTCGGTAAAGATAGTCCGCGCTTTGTGTCCTTGGCTTGCATCAATATTGTGGTCGCGACCAATGCCGGCGGTTCCTTCAGTCCTTTGGGCGGTATTTCGACGCTATTTGTTTGGCAACACGGCATGTTGGGCTTTACCGAATTTTTCAAACTGTTCGTACCTTGCCTGGTGAATTTGTTGGTTCCCGCCATGGCGATGCATTTTGCATTGCCCAAGGACAAACCGACTATCGAAGTTGAGCAAGTGGAATTGCCGCGCGGTGCCAAACGCATCATTTTGCTGTTCGGCGTCACCATTGGGTTGGCGGTTGGCTTTGACATGGCGTTGCATTTGCCGGCCGCGGCCGGCATGATGGCCGGCTTGTCGCTGCTGCAGTTTTTTTATTTCTATATGCATAAAACCGATAAAGCCGATGCCCAGCAACAATCCGAGTTTGCGTTGTTTTTCGGCGGCGGCGATCTGAACGCCTCGGCGGTTAATGCCAGCCGATTCGATATTTTCGACAAAGTGGGACGCCTGGAGTGGGATACCTTGCTGTTCTTTTACGGGGCGATGATGGGTATCGGCGGCCTGGGTTATATCGGTTATCTGGATGCCATTTCGCATATTTTATACGGGCAACTCAACCCATCCCTGGCCAATATTCTGATCGGTTTATCGTCGGCCTTTGTCGATAACGGTACCTTGATGTTTGCGGTGCTGACCATGCATCCGGATATTCCGCAAGGCCAATGGCTGTTATTGACTTTGACGCTGGGCGTCGGCGGCAGTTTGCTGGCAATCGGTTCTGCGCCGGGTATAGGCTTGCTCGGCCAAGCCAAGGGTCAATACACCTTTAGCAGCCATATGAAATGGTGTCCGGCGATTTTGTTAGGTTATTTCGCCAGCATTGGGGTGCATTTTCTGGTCAATGCCAATTCGTTTTGAGAAATCGGGCTGACAGTACCCATGGTGGAGGAATATTTTGCGCAGTCAGGCTAAGCACACACAGCCGCTACCCTTAGTCGAGCCGCATTTGCCTGCGGCGATAAGCGGCGCCGAGCGTTGGCACGGTTACCTCTGGGGTGTAGCGGCGCCGTTTATTTGTACCGCAATCGACTGGCCGCTGCGCCATATACTGGGGCCGGCCAGTATTTTGATGACGTTTCTACTGGGCGTGTTTCTGGTGGCCAGCCGCTATGGCCGCGGCGCATCGATCACCGCGTCGCTACTGAGTTCGCCGGTTTTTGCCTACTACTTTGCCCCGCCGATTTTCTCGTTTGCGATTTCCGATCTACAGAACATGCTGGGCTTGGCGGTGATGATCGTGGTTGCCAATCTGACCAGCAATTTGCTGGATAAATCGCGCGCACAGGCCGAAATCGCCTGGCAACGGGAAAGCCGAGCCAACGCGCTATACCGTTTGAGCCGGGCGTTGTCGGACGCACAGGATAATCAAACGGTCGCGGCCATCGCGATTCAACATATTCACGATCAATTCCAAGCGCGGACGGTGCTGCTGTTTACCGATGCGCATGGAGATTTGCATCTACCCGCCGCCGGTCCGTTATCCTGTTCCCTGCGTGGCGCCGACCCGGCAATTGCCAGGCAAGCGTTTCAACAGCGTGCCGTCCAACAACAAGCGGGTTTGGAGTATTACCCCTTGCAAGGTTCGCAGTCCTGGCCGGGAGTGTTGGCGGTTAGACCCGATCCGGTATCGGTTTTGTCCGATGCGGAATTAAGTGCGCTATTCGATACTTTCCGCAATTTGATTGCGCAAGCGCTGGAGCGATTGCATCTGGCGGGACAGGCCAGGGATGCCATTTTGCAAGCGGAGGCCGAAGCCCTGCGCAATGCCTTGCTTAGCGCCATTTCTCACGATTTACGCACGCCCCTGACGCGGATTATCGGTGCCGCCGGCGCATTGATCGACAATGCGAGGGATTTTTCGGCGGATGAAAAACAGGATTTATATAAAGCGGTGATTGACGAAGCGCAACGCATGGCGGAGTTGACCAGTAAAATTCTGGATATGGCCAGGCTGAGTAGCGGCGAGATTGTGCTGCATCGGGAATGGAATGCGTTGGAAGAAATCGTCGGCAGCGCCCTGACTCGTTTGAATAAACATTTGCGGGACAGGCCGGTGCGCACGCAGTTGCCTGACAGTTTGCCCTTGGTTTGGATCGATGCGGTGCTGTTGGAGCAGGTGTTGGTGAATCTGATCGAGAACGCCGTCAAATACACGCCGCCCGGCAGTCCTATCGATATCGGCGCCGAAAAAACCGTGCGTGGTTTGCGTTTGGCGGTATCGGATTACGGCCCCGGTATCGAGCCGGGTATGGAAGAAAAAATATTCGATAAATTCTATCGGGCCGTGGCCGAAACCCAGCAAAGCGGGGTAGGGCTGGGTTTGGCTTTATGCCGGGCCATCGTCGAGGCGCACGAGGGGACGATAAGCGCGGCCAATTTGTCCGGTAAAGGCGCGATATTTGTTATCGAATTACCCGTGCACGAACCGCCGCCTCTGGATTTTAAGGAAACCGGGCTAGTCGAATGATGAATCAATCCGAACCCTTGATCCTGTTGATAGAAGACGACTCCCAAACCCGGCGTTTCCTGAAAAGCAGCCTGAGTAACCGAGGCTGGCGCATCATAGAGGCGGATTGCGGCAAAACGGGCTTGGCATTGCTGAAAAGCGATCATCCCGATTGCGTCATTCTGGACTTGGGTTTGCCGGATATGGACGGTATTTCGGTCACTCGGCGTCTGCGGCAGTTATCCGACTTGCCGGTGCTGGTGTTGTCGGCGCGCAGTCAGGAGCAAAACAAAATTATGGCCCTGGATGCCGGTGCGGATGATTATCTAACCAAACCGTTCGGCAGCGGCGAATTACAGGCCAGGTTGCAGGCCTTGTTGCGCCGGGTTTCACGCAGTATCGGCAATTTCGAAAGTTTCGAGACCGGACAGTTGCGCGTCGATCTGGCGCGGCGTAAGGTGTTTATCGCCGAAAACGAACTACGGATCACGCCGATCGAATACCGCCTGTTGAGCATCCTGATTCGCCACGCCGGTTTGGTCGTTACTCATCGGCAGTTGCTGACGGAAGTTTGGGGCGCTGAACATATTCACGATCAGCATTATCTGCGGATTTACATGGGGCAATTGCGCCACAAGCTGGAAATCAATCCGGCCCGCCCGCGTTACTTATTGACCGAAGTCGGCGTCGGTTACCGCTTGGCGGCGGATTTGGAATGAATATCGGGAGTTTCTAACTTGAGTCTAGCCGGCAACGCCAAGGCATTGCCGGCAGGAACAGCGCGGAGATTAGGCAGGTTTTTGTAATTTTTTCAGAATACTTTTCCCGATCCGCTCGACAAACTCTTCGGGGTTTTCGTATTCATGGTCCCGGATAAAATCCACCACGGATTTCACCAGTTTTTTGGTGTCGGTGATTTCCTGATGCGATCTGCCGCAGCCTTCGCAATGGCTGCCTTCGCAAGTGCATTGGTCGATACAGGGTTGATATTTCATGGGGTTTTCCTCAAGATTTGGGATTGTTGGAAGTGTTTTCCGACAGGCTGTGCACGTATATCGTCGCGCCGATTACCGCAGCTTGGCCGATCAACAAATTGACGAGGGGTAGTGTCAGTCCTAAACCGGTCAGACCGCCGAAACTTAATACCCCCCAACGGGTTTGCTTCATGAATTGTTTTTGTTCGGGAAACGGCAGGCCGCGCTCTTCCAGCGGATAGGCCAAAAATTCCATCGCGATGCCCCAGGCGGCAAATACGGCCCATAGTAAGGGCGCGATCAGGTTAACGGCCGGTATCAAAAACAGCAGCAATAGCGGCAATACGCGCAGTAATAGATAGCCTACCCGCCGCAGCTCCCCAAAAAATACTTTATCCCAAGGCAGATCGGCTTTGGCGATCTGCCCGCCGCTGATAATTTGCAGAGTTTTGGCCGCCAATTGACTGTAATAGGGGGCGGCGATCAGATTGGCGAACAGGGTAAAAGTAAAGAAACCGATCACCAAAAAGCTGATAAAAAACAGCGGCCACAAAATCCAATTCAGCCAGGACAACCAGTCCGGGATAAAGGAATGAATCAAGGCCGACACCGAATGGTAGCCCAGCACGAAGGCGCCGGTATACAGCACCATATTGATGAACAAGGGGATTAACAAGTATTTGCGCAACTCGGGGTGAGTCAACATTTTTACCCCTTGCCACAAACAGCCCAGCGCAAATAAGGGGTTGTTGCCGCGCGTTAGATTTAACATGGTGCCAAGCTCCTTACCCCGTGTAGACCGGGATCGATAACCACGCCGCGTTCGGTGACGATGGCATTTATCAATGCGGCCGGAGTGACGTCGAACACCGGGTTCCAGGCGTTCACCAACGAGCCGTCGTTTAAGTAACAATCCGTCAGCAGCTCTTTGGGGTTGCGTTCCTCGATTTCGATGCTGTCGCCGTTCTCCATGCTGAAGTCGAAAGTGGAAGAGGGCGCCGCGACCATGACTTTGACCCCATGTTGTTTGGCTAATACCGCCAGCGAATAGGTGCCGATCTTATTGGCCACGTCGCCGTTGGCGGCGATGCGGTCGGCGCCGACGATAATCCAGTCTACCTTGCCGGATTTCATCAGCCAGGCTGCCGCCGAGTCGGCGATCAGCGTGGCGGGAATGCCGTCCTGCGCCAGTTCCCACACGGTTAGGCGCGCGCCTTGCAGCCAGGGCCGGGTTTCGTCGGCATACACATTTTGCAATTCGCCGCGCTGGTGCAGGCTGCGGATCACGCCCAGCGCGGTGCCGTAACCGCCGGTCGCCAGCGCGCCGGCGTTGCAATGCGTCAACACCGCTTTGGCGTTGCCGATCACATCCGCGCCGCGCTCGCCCATGGCGTGATTGGCGGCAATGTCGTCGGCGTGTATTTGTTCGGCCAGTTGTGTCAGGGCGGCGACGGGTTCGGCCGGTTCATTAGCCAGTAAACCGCGCATTTTATCCAGCGCCCAGAACAGATTGACCGCCGTCGGCCGCGAGGCGGCCAGTTGCCGAATATCGTGCTCTACAGCCGTTTGCCAACCCTGCTGCGGATAGTGCCGCATCGCCGACAACACCACACCGTAGGCGGCGGCGATGCCGATGGCCGGTGCCCCCCGCACGCGCATGGAGGCAATGGCATCGGTTACGCCAGCGGCATCCCGGTATTCGTCGTAGGCTATGGTTTCCGGTAGCCGGCGCTGATCCAGTACCTTTAAGCTATGGCCGCTCCATTGCAAGGCTTGTACGGAAAGTTTTTGGATGGTGCTCATGGTGGTTTAGATGAAATCAATTAATTAACGGGTGTTTTTTTCGAGAGCTTGTCAGCCGGCACTTGCCTGGCTGACAGCGTGTTTTTTCGCTTGGCCTCTATTTTAAGATGTTTTAACGATTGTTGTCGGCGTTGTCGAATATTGCCGAGTGTTCCCGGCTATCCGGGAATGGCAAGCGCATGCCGGTAAACTCGCCGAGAGGCTTTACTCCGCGCACGGGCTTATCGGCTACGCGGTATAATCGCCAATTTGCATGCCAGGAGCGCAGATGCAGGTCGATCTTCTGATTCAAGCCCGTTGGATTATCCCGGTTGAGCCGGAATCCGTCATTCATGAGAATTCCAGTCTGGTTGTCGATGAAGGGAAAATCGTCGATTTATTGCCGACCGAACAGGCGATTCTGAAATATCAGGCGCGTAGCGTCGAGATTCTGGATCAGCATGCGCTGATTCCCGGCCTGATAAATTGCCATACCCATGCGGCCATGTCTTTGCTGAGAGGTATCGCCGACGATTTGCAGTTGATGGATTGGCTGCAAAACCATATCTGGCCCGCCGAGCAAAAATGGGTCAGCGAAGCCTTTGTGCGCGATGGTACGGATCTGGCAATAGCCGAAATGTTGCGCTGCGGTACGACTTGTTTCAACGATATGTATTTTTTCCCGGAAATTACCGCGCAGCAGGCCATGCAGCACGGCATGCGCGCCAATGTCGGTTTGATTGTGTTTGATTTTCCAACGGTATGGGCGGAAAACGCCGACGCATATTTGACTAAGGGCTTGGCGCTGCACGAGCAATTGCGTCACGAAACGCTGATCAGCACCTCGTTTGCGCCGCATGCGCCTTATACGGTATCGGACGGACCTTTACGCAATGTCATAACTTATGCAGACGAGATGAATCTGACCGTGCATATGCATTTGCACGAAACCGCGCATGAAGTGGATGAGCAAAAAGGTAAAAACGGCCAAACGCCTCTGCGGCGCCTACATGATTTAGGTTTGCTGACGCCTTCTTTTATCGCGGTGCACATGACGCAATTGTCCGCCGAAGACATTCGTATTTATGCGGAAACCGGCGGCCACATCGTGCATTGTCCGGAATCCAATTTGAAACTGGCCAGCGGTTTTTGTCCGGTGGCGCAATGTCTGGCTGCCGGTATCAACGTGGCCTTGGGCACCGATGGCGCCGCCAGTAATAACGATCTGGATATGCTGTCGGAAATGCGCACGGCCGCTTTGCTGGGCAAGGGTGTAGCCGGCGACGCCAGCGCGGTGTCGGCGATGACGGCACTGCAGATGGCTACCATCAATGGTGCCAAGGCCTTGGGTTTGGACGGCGAAATCGGTTCGATGACCATCGGTAAAGCCGCCGATGTGGTGGCGATCGATTTGAGCGAACTGGAGACCCAACCCATGTTTAATCCGCTGGCGCAGATCGTTTATGCCGCCAGCCGGCATCAGGTCACCGATGTCTGGGTAGCGGGCAAGCAGTTGTTGAAAAAGCGCAAGCTGACGTCCTTCGATTTGCCGGCCCTCAAGCAAAAAATCAAGCTTTGGCAGGAGCGCTTGCAGGAGCGTCCGGGCGATTGATTGGTAATTTCCTCGGAGTTAAAGTCTTAGCGCCGGTCGCAGTTACTGTGGCGACTATGTTGCAAGTTGGCGCATGACTAATAACCTAGTAATACAGTAAACTATAGCCCTATGAACAGGTTGGCATTATGACAGCGACAGAAAACGTACATCCCCACGAAATTCATAAGTTCGGTTCGCAGGCCGAGCGCTGGTGGGATCCGAACGGCGAGTTTAAAACCTTGCACGACGTCAACCCCTTACGGCTGCAATTTATTCAGCAGTACGCCGATTTGCAAGGTAAACGGGTGGCGGATGTTGGCTGTGGCGGCGGCATTCTGACCGAAGGACTGGCGAAAGCCGGTGCTGAAGCATTGGGTGTGGATTTAAGCGAAGACTTGTTGGATATTGCCGATTTGCATGGCCTGGAAACCGGCGTGAATGCCAGTTACCGGAAAATCAGCGCCGAACGGCTCGCCGAAGAACAGCCTGCGGCTTCGATCACGTTACCTGCATGGAAATGCTGGAGCATGTACCCGATCCCGCATCCATCATCGCCGCTTGCGCGACGCTGGTTAAGCCCGGCGGCATGGTGTTTTTCTCGACGTTGAACCGGGTGCCGAAAGCCTGGTTGTTGGCTATTGTCGCGGCCGAGCATGTGCTGAAAATGGTACCGAAAGGCACGCATGACTATAAAACCTTTATCAAACCTTCCGAACTGGGACAGATGGCTAGAAACGTAGGACTTGAGCTGCAAGGGATAGTGGGCATCGAGTATAGTCCTTTCAGCAAGCGCTTTAGTCTGGGTAAGGATATCGGCGTCAATTATATTGCCGCGTTTCAGCGTCCCGAGTAACGGCGCATGAGCGGATTTAAACTGGATTGCGTGTTGTTCGATCTCGACGGTACGCTAGTCGATACCGCGCCGGATTTGATCGCTTGCTTGAATAAGACTTTGGCGGCGCACGGCTTTCCGGAAGCGCCTACGGAAACGGTGCGGCCGTTCATTTCCCACGGGGCCTTGCCGATGATCAAGCATTGCGTGAGCGTGGACGACAATCTGGCGCAACAGATGTTGGCGTTCATGCTGGACACCTATCAAAACAATATTGCCGAACACAGCCAATTTTTTCAAGGTATTGCCGATAGTTTGGCGGCTATAGAGCAGCTGGGTTTGAAGTGGGGGGTGGTCACCAACAAAAAGTCCCGCTTTACCGTTCCGTTAATGGAAGCGATGCAACTCAGCAGCCGGGCTGCCTGCATTGTCAGCGGCGATACCACAGCCAACAGCAAGCCGCATCCCGAACCGATGCTGGCGGCCTGCCGTCAAGCCGGCGTATCGCCGGAGAACTGTGTGTATATCGGCGATGCCATTCATGACATTACCGCCGGCAAACGAGCCAATATGAAAACCCTGGCGGCGCTTTACGGTTACCTGAAAAGCGACGATCAACCTCACACCTGGGGTGCCGATGCGTTGATAGAACAACCGCCGCAATTGATGCAATGGATACACGCGAATTTATGTCATTAAGCGATAAAGTTTTACTCATCACCGGCGCCGGCGGCGGTTTGGGAGGGACTGCGGCCCTGGCGTTAGCCAAGCAAGGCGCGCAAATCATTCTGTTGGATAAAAGCATTCCCAAGCTGGAAAAAGTTTACGATGCAATCGTGGCGAGCGGTGGCCCGGAGCCGGTGATGTATCCCTTCGATCTGGCCGGCGCCAGCGAAGCGCAATACGAAGAGATGGCCGATGCTATCGAGCAACGCTACGGTGTTTTGCATGGCCTATTGCATGCTGCGGTGGAATTTAGCGCCTATAGCCCCATCGCCAATTACAAAACCAAGGATTGGGGCCACGCGTTAAACGTCAACCTCAGCGCGCCTTTCCTGTTATGTCGGGTGTTGCTGCCCTTGCTGCAACGCAGCGAGCATGCTTCCATCGTGTTTATTTCCGATTCGTCTGCGCGCAAAGTCCAGGCTTATTCCGGTGCTTACGGCGTAGCAAAAATCGCGCTGGAAGGCTTTGCCGGCATTCTGGCCGCCGAACTGGAAGCAGCGCAAAAAATTCGTGTTAATACTTTGGTGCCGGGGCCGGTGGATTCACCGCTGCGTAAGCGAGCCTATCCCGCGGAAGATAAAACCGCCATTCCAAGCATGAGCAGCCTTGAGCCGCTTTATGTTTATTTATTCAGCGACGCCAGTATCGGTAAGACCGGTCAAATTATTGACGCCCAAACTTTTAAACCTTAAGAATCTTATGGCAGACAGAGAAGTTGTATTTTTAACCCGCGACGTCAACATTGTGACGATTCCGGACGGCAATCACGGCACCTTGAACAAGGGTCAGGAAGTCACGATACATCAGGCCTTAGGCAGCAACTATACCGTAGTCACGGACTATGGTCATATGGTGCGTATCGCCGGTATCGATGCCGACGCCTTAGGTAAGGAACCCCAACATCTGCACACCCTAGTGTCCGAAACCGACAGCAAAGCCGTCGAAAAGAACTGCTGGGAAGTCATGAAAACTGTCTATGACCCGGAAATTCCGGTCAACATCGTCGATTTAGGTTTGGTTTACCACTGCAGCGCCAGCCCCAATGCCGGCGGCGGCAACGATGTGCATGTGCAGATGACCTTGACGGCGCCGGGTTGCGGCATGGGCCCGGTAATTCAAAGCGACGTCGAGAAATGCATTCGCGCCTTGCCTGGCGTTAGCTCGGTTGATGTCGAAGTCGTTCTGGACCCGCCTTGGTCGCGGGAAATGATGTCCGAAGTGGCACAGGTGCAGTTGGGTTTGTTTTAGACCGTCGTTGCTTCGGCAACGACCCGCTTTTGCATAGAGCGGCAGCGATGCGGCGGAAAATTGCCGCTTGTTGCAAATATGGTGCGTTGATTTTATATAACTAATTGTTATGTAACTGTAATATTGTTTTGGCACGTTCCTGGCTTATTTGTTCTTGAACTTTGATTCAAGACTCGGGGAACCGTCATGAAAGATAAAGCAGCCGATTTAGCCATTGTCAGCAATAAAACCTTTGAAGCTTCAACCGCTGTCAATTTGCATCATTACGATATCAGTAGTGCCTTGCAGACCACATTGGAATTCAACGAGCTGATCAGTATTTTCTGCAATAAAATCCAAAATACTATTCCGCATAACGGTGTGGAATATATCAACGAGGAGTTTGGGTTAGAATTCAAGCGCGGCGTGATGGCCCGCCACTTTTGCAACTACGCTTTGAAAGTCGAAGAGCAACAGTTGGGCGAGTTAAAACTGACCCGCAGTAGTCGTTTCAGCAAAGACGAGCTGAAAATGTTGGAAAGCCTGCTGTGCTGTCTGATTTACCCTTTGAGAAATGCCACCCTGTTTCAGCAAGCGCTGAAAATGGCGTTTACCGATCAATTGACCAAAACCAACAACCGCACCGCGTTCAACGACAGCTTAATGCGCGAGATTAAACGCGCGCATCGCAACTCGCAGCATTTGTCGCTGATATTTGTCGATATCGATCATTTCAAGCATATCAACGACGATTACGGTCATGGTTGCGGCGATTTGGCCTTGTCATCGTTGGCAGGTTGGTTGAAAGACAGCGTACGCGGTAGCGATGCGGTGTTTCGCTATGGTGGCGAAGAGTTTGTCATCTTGCTCAGCGACACCGATATCGACGGCGCGATGGTGATTGGCGAAAGGATCCGCGCCGACATCGAATCTCATACTTTGGCTTACGGCATGGATGTGCTGAACCTGACCGCGAGTTTGGGGATTGCTACGTTAAAAGGTAGCGACAGCCCGGATTCCTTGATCAAACGGGCTGACGCAGCGATGTATGAAGCCAAAAAACACGGCAGAAACCGGGTGGAAGTGGCGGTGGATTAACGTGGCCGGCACCGCGTGGAATGAAACAAACGGTGCGGGCCATCAAGTTAAAGCCGGGGATTTTCAAGCGATGCTCCGGAGCCAAAAGCCGCGGATTAAAACAAACTATCGATATCGTGCGCTTTCAGTCCCCAGCTAAACAAACTGGAAAGCCGTTTATTGCCTTGCCTAATACGTGGCAAAATAATGCCGATCCAGTGTGTCAATAAACCGTAACCAATTTCGGGATTAGCGTCCAGGAATGCCTTCAGCTTGATCGCATCGATGACTGCCAACAGACACGGGCTTACCGTTTTGACCGTGGCGTTATGCGGTTCGTCATCAAAAAAACAGGAATGGGCAAACTCGTCACCGTCGAATAGCTCGCACAGTCCGGACAACATCTGTTGATTTTCGGAAAGGACCACGCGAGTACAGACCGATACTTGCCCGTTTAAGATTACGTATGTATTCCTGCCTTTATCGCCTTCTAAAAATACCACTTGATTGGCGTCGTACGCTTGTTGATACCAATACTGTCCTTCCGAAAACTCCGGGTGTGCAAGCAAGGATTTAAGAGTGTAGAGAGGGACGGACTCAGTCATGCGTTTGTTTTATATTCAATTATGAAAAAGGTTGATGCCGCGAGCCGCACTTACATCCGGTTACCTGACGTAATGTAATTTTTGTCCGAGCATCTCCGCAGTTACCAACACGACACCGCCTTCGCTGACATAAAATCGACTTTTGTCTGCATCCGGATTTTCACCAATCACGGTGCCTTCGGGAACTTCGCAGCCTTTCTCGACAATGGCTTTACTGATACGGCAATTTTTGCCGATTTGTACTTGCGGCAATAAGATGCTGTCTTGGATTAACGAGTGTTCTCTGACAACCACATTCGAGAACACCATGGAATGTTTGACGGTTGCGCCGGAAATAATGGAGCCGCCGGCTATCATTGAATCAACCGCCTGACCGCGCCTGCCGTTATCGTCAAACACAAACTTAGCCGGCGGCGTTTGTTCCTGATAAGTCCAGATAGGCCAGCTCGCGTCGTATAAATTCAAATCCGGTTCGACACCGATTAATTCCAGATTGGAGGCCCAATAGGCGTCTATAGTCCCGACATCGCGCCAATAACTTTGTTGGCCGCTTTGCAGATCCAAAAAGGGGTAGGCATTCACTATATGGTCATCGATGACGGCGGGAATGATATCCTTGCCGAAGTCGTTGGTGGAGTTTTCCAGTTGAGAGTCTTTTATTAATTGTTGCCATAAAAAGTCGGCATTAAAAATATAGATACCCATCGATGCCAAGGCCGTATCGGTTCTACCGGGCATGACCGGCGGGTTGGCCGGCTTTTCCACAAAGGCTCTGACTCGGCGATTGGCATCCACATCCATCACGCCAAAAGCAGACGCGTCTTTTAACGATACTTCCAGGCAGCCTATGGTTAAATCGGCATTTTTTTCGACGTGGTCGATTAACATCGCCGCATAATCCATTTTATAAATATGATCGCCGGCTAGGATTAAAATATGTTCCGGTTTACGGGTTTTCAGAATATCGATATTCTGTAATACCGCATCGGCGGTACCTTTGTACCAGGAGTTTTCGTCGATGCGCTGTTGAGCGGGCATTATGTCGACATATTCTCCAAATTCGCCGCGCATAAAGCCCCAGCCTTTTTGAATATGGCGAATCAAAGAATCGGCCTTGTATTGCGTCATTACGCCGATTTTACGAATACCGGAGTTTACGCAATTGGATAACGGAAAGTCGATAATACGGAACTTTCCGCCAAAAGGTACGGCGGGTTTCGCTCGCCAATCGGTCATATTCATTAAGCGCGAACCGCGTCCTCCGGCAAGAATTAAAGCTATAGTATTTTTAGTAAGTTGATGGATATTGTGGGTAGGCGCTGACATTGTCATATCTTCAGATAAAATAAGCTGCTGACCGAATATGTTTAATAGGTGTATCCTGGTGTTTCAAGGCTGTTAAAGTCTTAAAGGCATCAGTAAAAACTCAAAATACACGCATTTTTTCAAGCGAGGCAAACACGCTTGAATCGCTAATATCCGGAGTGATATTTAATTCGATAATACTTACCGCAGGTAGATCGATAATATGCCGTTCCGATTCTGCGGTCCCGCCTTCCGGATTAAAATTCCATTGCTGACGGACGATTTCCAAGAACGAGCGGCCGTTATCCGACGACATGCGGACCGTGTATTCCTGCGTTCTGGCGATGTCGGCTTCGAGAAAATCCAGTTGGATGGCTTTGATCGGTTGGGCTTGGTTAAACAACAGCCGAATGGTTTGCTTGCCGGGGGTTCCTGCTCGCCAACCTTGGCTAAAACCAGGCAATAAAGCGGCTTCGATAGGGTGCCGGGAATCCTCGGAACTCACTTCAACGTCTGCAAGTTCCGCCAGGCTTAGACAGTTTTCGGCTAAACACGCGGTGTCTGATCGAACGTTGCCGATGATTCGTTTTTGCATTTTCCACCCAGTGCAAGACTGCTAGACACAGCCGAAAGATATATTGAATTGCTTACGTAAAGTTAAGCAGTACTGCGAACAGATTAATTGGGTTGCGAGCTCTTTTTAAGATGCGCCGAGATTCTGTCTCCAAGAACCACATAAATGGCATAAGAAAAAAACAGCACCGTTAAGACATAAATTAATTCCGACATGTAGTGCCTTTTTGAAGCTTAGAGTTATGGTTTCCTGCAAATTTGACCAATTGGATGATTGCCGATAACAACACCATATATTGCGACGAACCGCAGCCAAAAAATATGGGCACTTCCTTGTGCCCCAAGAGTGGGGAGGATTAACCCTTCAAGAAGCTGGCCATGATGCCGGCCGGGTCAATACCTTGATGCGGGAATTGCTCCCACAAACCGCCGCAACCTTCTTTATGCGTCGCAATATGAGAGTATTTCGGTGTGTAGCCACGCTCCAGTAACCAAGTGCCCATCCGACTGCCCAAACCGGTTTTACGGTTGAATGATTCAACCACCAATATTTTGGGCGATTTGCCGAGCTTCGCCAGCATATCTTCGTCGATGACATTAAGCGTAGGTTTGTTAATTAAGCCTACATCGACGCCTTGTTGTTTCAAGCGTTCGACCGCATCCAGCGCACGATACAAGGCTTCGCCGAAACTGACGATATAGCCGGCAGTACCTTCGCGAATGACTTCGTCTTTACCAGGCACGAATTTATAGTCGCCACCGAAGAACTCTTTGCCGTCGCTATCCAAAATAGTCGGCACTTTGGAACGGGTGGAGAAAATAAAACGCAAACCCGGATCGAAGAAGACTTTTTCGACGCAGGCTTTCATTTGCAGCGGATCAGCCGGGAAATACAGCTTGGTATCGTAGCCGTCGCTCAAACCGTTATCGGCGAACATATTGTTCAAACCGAAATGGCAGGTGTTGTCGGCCATGTCGTCAATGCCTGAGTGCGAGAAATGGCTAAGCACGTTGGATTTGTTCAAACGGGCCATGGTGATCTCAGACATCAGCATTTCCAAGAACGCGCTGAAGGTACCGAAAATCCCTTGCTTGCCTGCTTCCATACCAAAACCGGCTGCCGCGGAGAAGTTGCCGCGCTCCATAATGCCGGAGGAGATAAATACTTCCGGGAAGGCTTTATGGATTTTGAACAGGCCACAAGAGCCTTCCAAGTCGCTGTCCACTACCCGTACTTTGGCAACCCGTTCCGCTTCAGTCAAACGACCCAAAACTTCCACGCAGGCATCGCCGAAGACGTTGCGGTTGGCATCCCATTTGTCGCTGGAACCCAAAAATACCGCGTCATTTTTTGGCGCTTTTACTTCGCGCAAAGCATCAGCGGCCGCTTGTTGGCCGTGCGACTCCAGATATTCCAGCGCGACTTTCACGGAGACTACATCGTGACCGTGAGTCGAACCTTCCAGACCAACAATGCCTGGGCACATCGGACGGTGGTTAATCACTGCAACCGGGCCAGGGGTATTGATGGCGGTGATGATACGTTTGTACAGATCATCCAGGTCTTCGCCATCGCCTTCCAACACGGTGACGCCTTGACCGGCCAGGGTTTTGGCGGTGCTGCAACCTTTCAGATATTCGGACGGATGGCCGGCGATGGTGACGTTGTTGTCGTCGATGATCAGTTTGACGTTCAAGCCTTGCGCCACGGCCAGACGGGCTGCTTCCGCGTCGTTACCTTCTTGTTGCGAACCATCAGAACCCAGGCAGAATAGGATTTTGCCAGGGTTGGCAATGGCCACGCCGTTGACATAGGGCCACATGTGGCCCAAACGGCCGGAACTGAATTTCACGCCGGGGGTAAAACCCAATTCAGGGTGACCCGGCAAATGCGAATGCGCGGCGCGGTATTCCACCAGTCGCTCGGCCGGCAGGTCGCCGTTCAGCGTCGACATCAGATACTGAGTCGCCACCCGATGGCCGGCTTCGTCGAAAAATATCGGCACGAAGCCGTCCGGTGAACCGCGGAATAAGGCATCCATGATCACCACTTCCGGCACGGTATCGTAAGGTCCGCCGGTATGGCCGCCTACACCGCGCGCCGCGCCGGTGGCGGTAAAAAATACGATGGCATCCCGGCAAAGCTGAATATTGGCTTTGAGGCTGGCACGTTGTTCGGCAGTTAAGGTTGAATTATTCGGATTTAAAGCAATGCGCTGATAAGCGCCAAGATCGATTGGAAATTTGGACATAACTAAGCTCATGGTGAGGATATTATTTTTTATAGACGCGCATTTAGTTATTACGCTGTCGTTATTATCACGGCATAAACAAGAAAACACCCCAGGCAAATATTAAAAAATGCCAGTTGCTTAATGACCACAATAATGACGTTTTTTTGCAAAAGCCGTTGCTTATATGCGGTGTTAAATTGTTTTTTTATACCGTTGGAGCCAACCTTACACCCATTAAAATGGGCTTTGCAAGCCTTATTCAAAGGTCTTTGCGTGTGTAAATAAATTTAAATCGGCAGAGCTTCCTGCAAGAATTTGATGTATTTGAATTTGCACACAGAAAATCAAGAAGTTATTAAATTGTCGGATTTACCAAGCAAGCGATACAGCCGAAAAATAATTTAATTTTTCGGCTGTATCGGTGTCGGTTTAGCCGTTTTCGCAGAGTATTTCCGGCGTTGCGTTCTGGCAAAAACAGCGTAGTGAATTTGGTGCCGGCGGACTGGCTGATTACAAACGAGCCCACGGTAAACATGGAGATGCAAATCCGGACTGTGACGGCAATATCCGATTGGTTGCCACTTCTTCTGTTACAAGCAAAGAAGCTTAATCGTGGCCGCCGTTGCGCGATGTTTTTTAGGAATACTCCGCTGCCAATGTCAGCGCTCGCTGAAGTTCAGGCAAGGTATTATAAAAATGCGGCGAGAAGCGGATGCCGCCGCCGCGTAAGGCGCATACCACGCCGTTTTGCTGTAGATGCTTATACAGCAAGTCGTTCGCTATCTTATGGTGTTTAAAGTTGACGATGCCGGATTTCAAAATGCCTTGCGGTTGCGACAACAAAACCAGATCGTCGCTTGCGCCGATAGCGTTCCGCAGATAATCGCTACGTTCCAAGACTAGCGCTTCCACCGCGGTCATGCCGGTTTCCAGCAATAAGGATAAGCTGGCGGACAGGGCATGGATACCCAACATGTTCGGACTGCCGCATTCGAACCGGCGCGCACCGGGGTGAACTTCCCAGGGCAGGTTTTCGTAGTTATGGGTGTCTTTCATCATATGCCAGCCGTATTGGCTGAGCTTTAGCCGGTCGCGGGCTGCCGGGTTGGTATAAAACACCCCCAGGCCTTCCGGACCGAACATCCATTTATGGCCGTCGGCCATCACGAAGTCGGCATGATAGGCTTGCACATCGAATTGCACCGCGCCCAGGCTTTGAATCGCATCGATGCAAAACAAGATGTCGCGTTGTCGGCAAAACTCGCCGATGCGTTCCAAATCCATGCGCAAGCCGGAGGCGAACTGGATGGAGCTGACGGTCAGCAAACGGGTATTGCCATCCACCAGCGCAAACAAGGCGTCTTCCGGCGTGTCGGCGCTATGCAAATCGGCTTCTCTAAACCCCACGCCGCGCTCGGCCAGGGCTTGCCAGGGCAGGCGGTTGGAGGGGAATTCCTCGTTGCTGGAGACGATGTTGTCGCCGGCCTGCCAGGGTAGGCCAAAGGCGACGAAGGATAGGGCCTCCGAGGTATTTTTCACCAGCGCAATGTCGTTAGCCGATGGCGCATTGAGTAAGGCTTGCAATTGGCGGCGGATTTCGTTTTCCTTCTTCAGCCAATCAAGATAGTAATGTGAGCCGAACCGGCAGTTTTGTTCGGCAAACTGAATCACGGCGGCACTGGTGCGTTTCGGCCAGGGCGCCACGGCGGCGTGATTGAGATAGATCAAGTCGTCGACTAAGGGGAATTCAGGATGTTTCATGGGTTTACTGGCAGCGCCGCCGCAGAGTGAAAATGCGATCAGTATAATTTATCGGCGGATTCCCGGCCGATCCGTTTTAGGTCTTGTCATCGCCGCGATAACGCCAATGCCATGGTTCGTAGACGTATCCATAAATGTTATCTCTCGGGAACGACAAATACAGCCCGAAGCGCTCGGCATTGGCTGCCAGCCAGCGGTAGGCATCGGTGTTTTCGAAAGCCTCGCCAATATCGGGGCAATCAGGACTGCCGATGTCGATCGCACAACCGCCGTGATGCTCGCTATAGCCGGGCGGCGCGTTGACGGTGAGGATATGCGCCAGGCTCAGCCCGCGCTCAAGTTTTCGGCGAATGATGGTAGCCTGGTATTCCACACTACGGAATGCCGATACCATGAGTAGGGCGACGCCATCGTCGGCCGCCGCGGCTTTGAGTGCTTGCCAGGCGACCGCGGCAGGCGGTTTTAGCTGAAAAATTCGGCCGTTCGCGGATATGTCGGCGGTGACCAGTACTGCGGGCTCCGGCCAGGGGATCAAATTTTTGCTTGCGGGCAGGCCCGGCGGAATGCCCGGTTCTTGGAATATCGAACCGACTCGGGCAAAAAATTCGTTATTGCTTACTGCTTGGTGCATTTTGGCGTCAAATTGTCGGATGATCTCGGGGCTCTAGCAGCATAGTGCGGGCTAGTTTGTACCATTGCGGGTTTTCGATGGCCTCCAGTTCGGCGGATGTCGGCAGATTGTCGGCATCGAGATACTGCAAGGCGTACCGGTGCGGTCTGCCGACGCAAAGATCCAGGGCTTTTCTGGCCGAATTTAAACTGTAATTGCCGCGATGCAGCATTTGCGCATCGAAAATCAAAATATCGCCCGCTTCCAGGCCGATTAACAAGGTATCCGGTAGTTGTTCGCTGTTTCGATGACCGTTTAATTCCAGCCGCACATCCCGTTCCAACGTGGTATCCCAACGTTGGTGCGTGCCCGGTATCAGTTCGATGCCGGTTTCCGGCAGCAGTGGAATCCGGATATGCAACGAGAGCAAATTCAACTGCTCGGCTTGGAGCTCGGCGTCGCCCAACGGGCTGTATTGTAAATCCCGGTGCCAATAGGGCAGGCGGCGATTTTGATGAGGATTGAAGAAAAGCTGCGTATTGTGAAAATAAATCCGCGGGCCGAATAGGCCGGTTGCAAGTGCTGTCAGGCGATCCGAGGCCAGGAGCCGAAAAAAACGCAGCCGGTCTGAGGCATGATGAGTGAAATAGCGTGGGTTGGTCAGCGAATGCATATTGACCAATCCTTGCTCGACATAACTAGCGTGGTTTTCTTCCAGCCATTGCTGATGAATCCGGTCGACGATATTCGTCAACGCAGCGATTTCCGGGGTGCTGAACAGCGATTTAACGACTAAATATCCTTGCTGCCGGTAAGTGTCTGCGGGTTCCATGGCTTTGTATCCGGTTGGTGGGCGACGATCCGTTCATATTCGGTTACGGTCTTGTTGGTGCCGGCATGCGGTGGAATCATTTTAACCCGCGTTTTCCGGCCTTCCACCAAAGCCATGTAAGTTCGATACGGTGGTCATGCGAAGCTTGTCCCTGCCTTTCGATGAGGTGCTATTTCTGAATACCCGCAGAGTTGAGCTAATCGTCCGACAATTTGCCAGCTGGAAAACACCGGCTACCGTCTATCGGCGGTAACCGGCAAAATTTAGCCAGAAAACTTTCAAAACAAGTTACGATCCCAAATATATTAAACAATGTTTATGTTTTGGTTGATCGATATGATGGAATTAATCTGGATTAGTGCGGCTTATTTGATGGGCTTGGTGGCAAGCCGCCTGACTTTTCCGCCACTGGTGGGCTACCTGGTGGCGGGGTACGCATTACATGCTTTGCATATCGAGCCCTTGCCCAATTTAAGTCATTTGGCGGATGTCGGTATCGAATTGCTGTTGTTCTCGGTCGGTTTGAAGCTCAAGCCCAGTTCACTGATTCGCCGGGAAGTGCTTAGCGTCGGCGGGCTGCATTTGTTCCTGATGGCGATAATCTTCGCGCTGGTTTTTCTATGGTTGAATAAACAGGTGACCGGCGGATTGGTGCTGGGCGTCAGCCTGGCGTTTTCCAGCACAGTGTTGGCTATCAAGGTGCTTGAGGACAGTGGAGAACTGTCTTCTTTACATGGTCGCGATGTCATGAGTATCTTGATTCTGCAGGACATCGTGGCGATAGGACTGTTGGCTTTGGCCGAAGGTAAGCAACCCACGCCCTGGGCGCTGGCTTTGTTTTTGTTGCCGCTGTTGCGGCCGTTCGCGCATCGCATGCTGTCCGTGAGCAGTTCGTCGGAGCTGAAGCTGCTGCTGGGTGTGTCCTTGGCTTTAGCAGGCGGCGTGGCCGCGGAACGCGTCGGTATCGCAGCCGATATCGGCGCCTTGCTGACCGGCATCATGTTGGCCAATCATGCCAAGATCAATGAATTGACCGATCGCCTGTGGAGTTTGAAGGAATTGTTTTTGGTGGCATTTTTTCTGCAAATCGGTTTGAGCGATTTGCCGAATCGCGAGCAGATTTTTCATGCCCTGGAATTACTGTTGCTGTTGCCGATGCAAGGCGTCTTGTTTTTTAGTCTGTTTTTGTTGGCCGGATTGCGGGCGCGCACCGCTTTCGTTTCCTCATTGGCTTTGATGACGTACAGCGAATTTGCGTTGATTACCACGGGAGCCGTGGTCAAGGCGGAACTGCTGCCGGCGGAGTGGAACGCAATTATTAGTTTGGCGGTAGCCGGTTCGTTGGCGGTAGCCGCGCCCCTAAACCGCTATTCCCACAAGTTGTTTTCCTGGGTCGAACCGTTTTTGGTGCGATGGGAAAAAAAATCCGGCAATCCGGATCGCTTGCCGGAATCTTTCGGTGTTGCCGAATGGCTAGTCATCGGCATGGGGCGTACCGGGGTGTCTGCGTATCAATCGTTATCCCGCCAAGATCAGCGGGTCGTCGGTTTAGATGCCGATCCCACCGTACTGGAAAATCTGTTGGCTACCGGCAAACGCGTGGTTTACGGCGATGTGGAAGATAACGAGTTATGGAGCGGGCTGCGTTTGGAAAGAGTCAAGGGCATCGTCATCACCGTGCCGGCGTTCGAAGCGCGGGCCATAGCCATCAGTCAGCTGCGCAAACGAGGCTTCGAAGGTAAGCTCGGGACGATTTGTTACCACCGTAGCGAAGAGCGGGAATTAAAACAGCTCGGCGCCAGTTTCGTCATTCATCCGCTGGTGGAGGCGGGCAATCAGTTGGCCAGGCAGATGCTGGGGGAATAGCGCGACTGGTCCGGCCGGATGTATCAATTTTCGTCACTTAGGCCGCCAATTCGCTTGCCGACTCTAAATAAACTCCAAGCCAGCACCAGTACCATCAGTCCGATCGCCAAGCCGAGGAACAGGTGGCTATTCAATAGCTTGGCAAAATCGAATTTTTCCTCTTTAGGCGTCAACGCGGTTTCCGGGCCCAAGCCGGCGGTCGTGCTTTGATAGCCTCTGCGCAGTAATTCTTGGATCGGTGCGGTGTCGTAGCGCGGCACGTCGATATGGTCGGCGCCATACTGTAAGCGATAACTCAAACCGGCTTGCGGCAGAAACAGCAATTGATAGCCTAGTCCGGTGCCGGTGATCGTGTTGATATGCAATGCAGGATTGTCCTGATTGCGGATCAGAATGCGGTAATGCGGTTGGCGTTGTTCCGGGAAGGAAATGCCGGTTTGATCGCGGTTGATGTCTTGATAATGCAAGGTTTCCAGCGTAGCGCTGCCGATAGTTTGCATTTGGGTGGCTATGCCTTGTTGCAGCGGGATTTGTACCTCCGCGTTACGGCTGAAATTCGGCGTCATGATTTGCAAATTAAAGCCGGTCAAAGGTTGCCGCAGGGTTTCGATATCGACCACGCTGGTTTTATGTTCCTCATCCTGGCTGATTTTGAAGCTGCTGACCGGGTAATCGAAAGATTGATTATCCGCCGCCAGCGTTTCGCTGTTGAGATGCCATAGATCGATGCGCTCGACGTGCAGCGCTTCGGTTTGTAATTGCGTCGATTCCTGGCGCTGCAATTCCTCGCTGCCGCGCAGCGTGCGGGTCAATTCCAAGAGTTCGGCTACCCGGGTTTGATTGGCTTTGGCGACGACGATCTTGAACTGGCGGAAGCTGTTGGCTGGGATGGCGACATCGCGCTTGCCGACGCTCATGTAGCGTGAGTAGTCGTAAATCAGCGCTTTATCCACCAATAGCTGCCAGTTTTCACCGTCGTTGGAACCGTGGATTTGTAAGGCGTATTCAAAATCGTGTTGGCTGGTGACCAGACTCAAGCCGTCGGCATTGGCCGCGTTTTTGTCCAGTTTTACGGTGATCACGAAGCCCTCGTCGCCGAATTTTTGCAAGTCCACCGTTTCGCTGCGGGCTGGTTGGCGGCGGCTTACGGTTTTTTGGCCGGCGATTTTTTGCAGCAAATACGGGGTCTCGACGCCGTTTTGATCGGTCAGGCGCAGGTCGCGAAAATCCGCGGCGCTGTTGGCGTAAACCGCGCTGTCCAGCGGCACGGCCAGCAAGTTTTGTTGCCCGCTATCTGGGGCTTGCACGGGCCTGCTAAACCGGTAAGCCGGTGCTTCGTTGGCCTGCGCTTGAGCAAATAATAGGCAACCCAGTACTGCAATTTTGGCGATCATGATCATGTTTCGTGGTCGGCATTGCCGATAAAAGTTTGTTGATAACGCATGTAAAAAAACGCGCCGCCCAGCGCCAGCATGCCCAGTACGATAAAGGCGACGATCCGGTAAATTTGTTCCAGCCGGGCCAAGTCGATGAAAAACACCTTCCAGGCCACGAGCGCAAACAGCGCTAGACCGACCAGGCGCAAGCTGGAGATTTGCCGCTTGATGCCGTTAAACACCAGCGTCAACGCAAATATCGACCACAAGATCGACACGCCGCCGGAGCGCAAACCCGGCACATATTGATACAGCAGCGAGTTAATTTCCAGACTTAAAAAGGTAAACAGCAATACCAAAGCCGCGCCGCCCAGCCAGTGGCGGATGTTGCCGGTGTCGGCCGTGCTGTCCGACAGACGGCGCAACGCAAATAGCAAAAAGCCTATGGTTGCGGTGAAATCCAGTAAACGCATCAAAGCCAGTTCGAACGAATAGCCGCCGCCGTAACGCAGGGTCCAGACGCTGTCGCCGACCGCAATATGGCCCAGCGTCAAATCCCAGGACGGCAGATCGAACAACAGCATTTTAACGAACACGCCGATCAGAAACAGCCGCATCGCTTGTAACAGCCAATCGCCGGCGCCGGCCACGTAGCGGGTTAACAGCAGCCAGCACGCCGCCAGCCAGATCAGCGTTAATACCGGCAATTGCAAGGGCGGGTACAGGTAGGCAAAGCTGCGGAATAATTCCAGTTGCAGCACGATAAACAACAGGCCGCCGCCGGCCAGCAGGATGATTTGCAACAGCAGATTGTCTTTTAGCCATAGCGGCACATCGTTGCCGGCATCGCAAGCTAAAGGCGAGGCAGGCGCCGGCTTTTCGATCAGCGTATGCGCCAGCGCTAGAGACAGAATCGGAATGCCGAAGCTGATGACCCGTTCCAGCAAGCCCAGCAAAAAGGCGCCGAACGACTGCTGGCTATCCATTTGCATGCCGTATTGACCTGGCAAGTCGATGAAACAAAAACGCACCAGTACCATTGCGTACAGTAGATACGCCACTTGCTTTAAAAACGCGCTCCGCAATTTACCGGCCATCCACAACATCACTAGTGCTTGCAGCGACCAGCTGACGGTAATCCATTGATTGGATAGCAGCAAGGGCAGGGTGATGGTGACGAAGAACGCCGCCAGGCCGATGAAGCTGATCAATAATTCCTTATCCGCCACCTTTCTGGCCAGGCAGTAATAAACGTGGCCGACATAAAATGCCGCCAGCGCCACGGTCAGCAAGGCGGTCCAAATTTGGCCGTAGGCTTCGTCGGTCAAATGGTAGGCGGCGCCGAAGAAAATCGCGGCATTGACGATCAGGCCGATTAAATCCAGCAGGGTCGATTTGGTTTGGTTGACCAGGCAAAACAAAAATACCGTGGTGGAATACAGCACAAAAAAACCGGTCAAAAACGGCAAGACCTGCCAGAAATACTCGACCTGATAGTTTTGCATCGAGCCGAAGAACAACAGGTAGTTAAAGAAAAAGCTCAGGAAATTTAATAAATGCCATTGCTTGTACCAGTTGATCGCCAAAATACCGGTACCGAGCAACAACATGTAACTAAACAAACCGGGAAAATTGACCTGGCCGGTAGAGAGCATAATGGGCGTGCAATAGCCGCCGATGATGGCAAAGATTGCCACCAACATGGAATCCAGCTTGATCGCCAAAAACGCTGCGCAAGCGGTCACTAAAATCATCAACGCAAAGGTCGGATAGACGTCCAGCAGATGGTAAAAACTGTGCGCGGCGAACACGCTGAAATACAACACCGCGATGCCGCCGCCCAGCAAACCCTGGCTGAAAAGATGGTAGTTGCCGCCGACCAGGCGCACGCCGCCGATGATCATGCCGACACCGGCCAGCACTGACAACGCCACCCGCGCTTGCTCGCCCAGCATGCCGTTGTCGATGGAGTATTTCAGAAAAAAGCCGATGCCGGTGACCAGAATTAGTACGCCGATACGCAGCAACCAGTTGCTGGCGACCGCGTATTCCATCGCCGCACCCTCCGGCCGATGGCCTTCGCCGACGATGATCCAGTTCCAAATTTCTTTGAGGATTTTCTGCGCTGCCTGCTCGAAACGGCTGGGCTCGGCGGGTTGCCAGGTGTTTTGACTCCAGGGATTTTCCTGGGCGGTTGCCGCAATTGGCTCCTGTATGCTCGCCGGAATCGGCGCTACCGGTTCCGCCGGTAGTTGGCTGGCGGCGATGTCGAATATCACCTGTTCCGTTACCGGCGCTTGGGCTTCGAATATGGCCGGCTGCTGCGGCGTCTCGGTAACCGTTTTTAACTGTGCTGGCGACAATTCCCGCAGTAGCTTACGGTCTTCGCGTAGCGCAGCCTCTATGTTGCGTAAGGTCCGATTAATTTCGTCCTGATTGCGTTTTTGGCGCCCCAATAAAGTGACCAACATCGCTATCATTACGATAGGTACCAAAACCAGTATAAAACCAATAAAACCGAAAAAATCGTCCACGGCAACTCTCCAGGGCTGGGTAAACGGCGAGTGATTGGGGTGAAGTAAACAGACTCTGCCAATAAGGTCTACTTTTCGCCTGCTGAGCGTGGCGAGGCACCATGTTAAACGTCAATGGGTAAAAAAAGAACGGTATTTGCGAGTGGGTTCAATATTCAGCATAGTCGCCTGTTGTACGGACGGCTATTAACGGCACGCCTGATCAGGATTTGTTCTATGATTGAGGTATGGATTACAAAGGTAAGCCTAGGATGATGTACAGGTTTTCAACAAGCTGCCGACAACCCAAAGTATATATCCGAACACTACAATACATTGGTCGATCCCATGAATAAGAACGCCACTATCCAGTCCAAAATTTTACTAAGCATAGCCAGCGTTTTTTTATTGCTGATGTTTGTCAGCACGCTGTTTATGGCGGAACGGCAAAAAGACATGATACAGACTCTGGCGACCGATAAAGCGCGGGATATTGCCAATAGTTATTTCGACGGCGTAAATACACTGATGTTGACCGGCGCGATGGCGCAAGGCGAAGTACTGCGTGAAAAAGCCCTTTCGCATGCCAATGTCACTGAAGTTCGTTTAATTCGTGGCAAGGAGATTGCCGATTTTTACGGCCCGGGCAAAGCCGAGCAAAGAGCCGTTGATAATCTGGATGACCGAGCACTGGCGGGTGAAAGCATTATTCAACCGGGCAGCGACAAAAACGGACGTCTGATCACCGTGCTGGAGCCGATTAAGGCTAGCGCCAATTTTCGCGGTACCAACTGCCTAACTTGTCATGCGGTGAGCGAGGGGACGGTGTTGGGAGCGGTGCGGGTGAGTTTTTCACTGGCAAATCTCGATGCGCAGATCAATCGCGATTTGGTCACCGCATCGGCTATTTCCTTGGTAATGTTTGCCGGCGGATTGCTGTTGGTGAACATGCTGATGCGCAAAATCGTGGTCAATCCGCTGGTGGCCATGCGCGATACGGTCAATGCCATTGCCGGACAATCCGACTTGCGTCGGCATTTGCAAGTCGATTCGGGCGACGAAATCGGCCAGGTCAGTGTATCCTTCAATACCATGCTGACCAATTTTGCCGGTAGCTTGGGACAGGTATCTTCGGTAAGTCAGCAATTGGCTGCCGCGACTAACCAAATATCCGGTGTGGCCAGACAAACTTCGCAAGCGGCCACGCAACAACGTAGCGAAACCGAGACGGTAATTCAGGCGATACACGAACTGGAGGACTCGGTGCAAGACGTGCGAGGTGGCGCGACCGGCGCGGCGCAAGCCTCCGTGGAAGCGGATCAACAGGCCGCTCAAGGGGCGGCCACCACCAAAAACGCTATCGACGGCATCAACGAACTGGTCAATGAGATAGACCGTGCCGCCGAGGTGATTAAACGCCTGGATCAGAAAAGCAACGGCGTCGGCGCGGTGCTGGATGTGATTAAAGGCCTGGCCGAGCAAACCAATTTGCTGGCGTTGAATGCAGCCATCGAAGCCGCCAGGGCCGGCGAGCAGGGCAGAGGATTTGCTGTAGTGGCCGACGAGGTACGCACCTTGGCAACCCGTTCGCATAAGGCAACCGAGGAAATTCAAAGCATCATCGATCAATTGCAACGCGAAGCCAAAGATGCGGTAACGGTGATGAATAATGCCAAAAACAGTGCGGAGCAGCGCCGCGAGCAAGTGCAAAGCGCCGACCAGGGCTTGAGTGCGATTGCCGAACGGGTCACGCAGATTCGGCAGTTGAACTCGAGGATGTCGCAAGCCGCCGATAATCAAAGCCGGGTCGCGCAGCATGTCGGGCAAAGCATTGCCAATATAGGACAACTGACCGAACGGACCGCGCAGGATGCCGCGCAAACCAATTCCGCCAGTAACGAATTGGTGAAACTGGCGTCGCAGCTGAACGAACTGGTTGGGAAATTCAAGCGTTAGCTTCGGCGAGTGGCGATTGACAGCTACAACGGCTTGGCTATATAGTCCGAAGCCATGAACAATCGCATCGCTAATCTAAATAAACGCCTATGGCCTTGGGCAATGCCCATTGCCGTGGTGTTTGCGTTTTTCTAAAAAATCCAAGCAACCGCGGGCTATCCGCAGTTGTTTCGACACTCGCCTAAGGCCCGCACCAACCCAGGAGGCCTAATGGCAACAACTACATCTCTCGCATTATCCAACCGCAACCGTTTGTTAGGCTTTGGCCTAGCGACGCTGGCTGCTATCGGTTTTTCCGGCAAGGCTATTTTGGTGAAGTTGGCGTATTACGAACCGGTGGATGCGGTGACTTTATTGGCCTTACGCATGTTGTTTTCCGCGCCGTTTTTTCTGGTCGTCGCCTGGCGCCATGCTGGGCAGAAACACTTGGTCCCACTCAACGGCCGAGATTATCTGGGGCTGTTTGCCTTAGGTTTGCTGGGTTATTACTTGTCCAGTTTGTTCGACTTTATCGGCCTGCAATACATTTCCGCCGGACTGGAACGGTTGATCTTGTTTTTGTATCCGACCATGGTGGTTTTGCTGTCGGCTTTACTGCTCGGTAAAGCCTTTGGCCGCAAGGAAGTCGTTGCGCTCTTACTGAGTTATGCCGGTATCGGCGTGGTGTTTTTTGACGAGTTGAACGTTCAATCCGAACATCTGTCGTTGGGTGCCGGCTTCGTGTTTGCCAGCACGCTGACCTACGCGGCTTATCTGATCGGCACGGGCGAGACGGTGGCCCGTATCGGCGCCTCGCGTTTCACCTCCTATGCGATGCTGGTAGCTTGCGCGGCGACCTTGATGCAATTTTTTCTCACTCATCCGTCGCAGGCATTGGTGTTGCCGATGCGGGTGTATCAACTGAGTTTGTTGATGGCGATATTTTCGACAGTATTGCCGGTGTTCATGCTATCGGCAGCGATTAAAATGATCGGCTCCAGTCATACCTCGTTGATCGGTTCTTTGGGGCCGGTGGCTACCTTGTTTATGGCCAGTTATTTTCTGGGCGAGGAATTGACGCCCGCTCAGATTGGTGGGGCGGCGCTAGTGATGGTGGGGGTGTTGAGTTTGTCGTGGAAGTGACTTGTAGGTGCGAATAGATTCGCATGGGTTTGAACTGGGTCGAAGAAATTCGACCCTATATCACTGCGATAAGCCACCCGATACCAGCATCTCCCGCGCATGCGCCAACGTGTTTTCGGTAATGGTCACACCGCCCAACATTCTCGCTACTTCGTGGACGCGTTCGTCGTCGCTGAGACGGCGTACCGTCGACGATGTCACCGCCGCTTTCTGATTCTTGGCGACAAACAAATGCTGATGCGCTTGCGACGCGACTTGCGGTAAGTGTGTGACGCACAACACTTGCCGATTCACACTCAGTCGTCTCAGCTTCTGGCCGACGATCTCGGCAATACCACCGCCGATGCCGGAGTCCACCTCGTCGAAGATCATGGTCGGCGTGGTCTTGTCGGTGCTGGTGGTGACTTGAATCGCCAAGCTGATCCGCGATAACTCGCCACCCGATGCGACTTTCGCCAGCGGCTTGGCGGGCAGGCCGGGGTTGGTGCTGACCAAAAATTCGATGCTGTCCACACCGTTGCGCTGCGGTTCGGCGTCTTCCGGGGTGCGCAGGTTGACGATGAACTCGCCGTGCGGCATGCCCAGTTCCTTGATCGCATCGGAAATGCGCTGTTGCAACTCCGAGCCGGCTTGACGGCGGCTTGCGGACAATTCACCGGCCAACTTGCGGTACTGGCTTAATAGCCGCTCGCAATCGGCATTGAGGCTTTCGATACGCTCGCTGCTATGGCTGAGGTTATCCAGTTCGGTAGCGAAGCGCGCGGCCAGTTCCGGCAGTTCTTCCGGCTGGATTTTATGCTTGCGGCTCAGCGATTGAATCACGCCGATCTGATTTTCCAGCCAAGTCAGTTGCTGCGGGTCGGCTTCCTGATTTTCCAGGAAACGGCGCAATTGTTGGGTGGCCTCGCCAATCTGAATTTCCGCGTCGCTCAATAACTCGGAAACGCCTTTTAACTCGCCGGCATATTGCGCCAACTCGTTGATAGCATGAGTCACATGCCCGAGCATATCAGCCACCGATTGCTGATCGTTGTCGTACAAAATATCCAATTGCTGCTGACCGACGCCGAGGATTTTGCCCAAGTTAGCCAGCTTGTGATGCTCGTCAGCCAAGGCTCGGTAATCGAAATTTTCCAAATCCAGCTGTTGTAACTCGTCTAGTTGGTAACGCAGCAATTCCTCGCGTTCGACCTGATCGCTGCCGGCTTTTAATAATTGCTGCAATTGCTTATGCGCCTGTTTCCAGTTTTGGTAACAGCTATTCAAGTTATCCAGCAAGGCCTGGTTGCCGGCGAAACCGTCCAGCAGCCGGCGCTGTTCCTCGCTGTCCAGCAGGGTCAGATGTGCGTGTTGGCCGTGGATCTCCACCAGTTGCCGGCTTAGGCCTTGCAGGGTTTGCAGGTTGACCGGGCGGTTGTTGATGTAAGCCTTGGAACGGCCATCGTCGCTGATTGTACGGCGGATCATGCACTGGCCGTCGTCGTCCAATTCATTGTCTATCAGCCATTGTTTGACCAGTGGTGCCTTGGCTAAATCGAATTCGATATTCACTTCGGCGCGCTTGCTGCCGGGTCGCACATAGCCGGAATCGGCGCGGTCGCCCAAAGCCAGGCCCAATGCGGTTAGTAAGATCGATTTGCCGGCGCCGGTTTCGCCGGTCAGCACCGACATGCCTGGGTCCAGGTCCAGGTCCAGGGCGTCGACGACGGCGAGGTCGATAATGTTCAGGTTTAACAGCATGGCCTTAGGCGGGGTAGCCGCTCCAGTTGAGTTTGCTTCTTAAAGTATGGAAAAAATCGTGATCCGCAGGATGCAAAATTTTAATCGGTTTGGCGGATTTTTTGATGACGATTTTGTCGTTGATGCGCACGTCCGGAATCTCCATATGATCGCAAGTCACCAGCGCATTGATCTGTTTGGTCTGACTGAAACGGATTTCGATAACGACGTTGTCGTCGATGACGATAGGGCGATTCGACAAGGTATGCGGGTTCAAGGGTACCAATACCAGGGCGTTCAAGGCCGGATGCAGAATCGGGCCGCCGGCCGACAAGGAATACGCGGTCGAGCCTGTCGGGGTGGCGACGATCAGGCCGTCCGAGCGCTGGGTGTTCAGATACACGCCATCAATGCTGGTGACAATCTCTATCATGCTCGGCGTCACCCAACGGTGCACCACCACCTCGTTGACGGCGGTTTGCTGATGGATGATTTCGTGGTCGCGGATGATATGGGTACTGAGCAGCTGGCGCTGCTCGGTCTTGAATTCCCCAGCCAAAATCCTGTCCAGGCGGCTAGACAATTGTTCCGGCGAAATATCCACCAAAAAACCCAGCCTACCGAGGTTTACGCCCAACAGCGGCGTTTCGAAATCTGCCGCAGCGCGAGCTGCAGCTAGAAAAGTGCCGTCGCCGCCCACGGCGATGATCAAGTCGCAAAACTCCGGCAAGCGCTCGATATGTACAGCCTTTATGTCGGCGTTTTCGATCAATTCCGCGCTTTGGCTATCGACGACGATGTCGTGACCACGGGTTTTTAGATAACGGAAAAGTTCGTTCAGCGTCGAGGCAATACCGGGATCGCCGCATTTGCCGATGATACCGATACGCTGGAAGGGGGTTGGCATGATTGGGGTGGTTGTTTTTGAGTAAGTTCGATTATAGGGGATTGTGTTTTTATTCGGTAGCGTTGAATTGTTTTGTGTCGCTGGCGCGACGGCTGTTTAGATGTCGGTGCTCGGACCGACGGCCGAGTAACTTTTCTTTGTTTGGCCAAAGAAAAGTCACCAAAAGAAACGCCACCCGGATGCCGCTTGTTCCCTGCGCTCCGAAGCTTTCGTCGGGGGTTGACGAAAGGGGCTTCCTGCCCCTTCGTCAACGTGCGGCATCCATGCCGCACCCCTTCGGGCTGATCCCGACGAAAGCTCCGGTGCTCGGCGCGGCATACGGGAGAAAACCATCCGAGAATTAGCGGAGGAATCGTATAAATTTGATTTTGAACACCTACTGAATTTTAGGAGCCAAAACCTAAGAAGTTTGGAAATACATTATCTATCGATAAGGCTTTTGCTTTGAGATATTTTGAGTTAACCATCTGAATTTATGGCTGTATTAAATCTACAGGTATACTTGGCAAATAATCCTTAAAGAACAAAGAGAATTTACGACATGGATTTTACAAAGCTCAATGAAACCGATGTACGCGAGGAAATTATTGCGCCATTGATTCGTGAATTGGGTTATCGATCAGCGTCTGAACACAATGTCTTACGAGAGCAGTCCCTTCGCTATCCGAGAATATATCTGGGACGAAAGGATTCAAAAAAGGATCCGGTCTTGCGAGGGAAGGCAGATTACATACTTGAAGCAGGTGGAGAGGTACGTTGGGTCATAGAGGCTAAAGCGCCATCTTGTGCTATTGACGCAGATGAAATAGAACAAGCATGGACATATGCTAATCATCCAGAAGTACGAGCGGTTTATTTTTCGATATGCAATGGCAAATGTCTATTGGTCTATCAAACCAATCGTGGCGCTGAATCGCAACCTATTTTGTCATTTGACTACGAACAGCTAAGTGATCAAGCCGTCATAGGCATTTTACTCAATGTATTATCCCCTGAGGCTTTACTCAGAGATCATCCAGCGCAAGTTATTGATGTATATCCTCCCCTTGGTCCTGGCCTTAGGTCAATTGCGCGGATAACAGGTGGACATATTTATTACGAAAAATGTACTTTCCCTATGCCAGCGTTGGAGGCGTTACAAATATCGATAACTTCTGGAGCGGTAGAGAGGGATTCAGAAAACAGAATGGTCGCTTTTTTAGAATCGCGTGCCCCAACTCGTTCATTTCAAGAACTCAATGAGCGTCTGGGTTTGGCTACAGTTGAGATGGTTTCCAGCGACCCAAATATATCAACTGACCCCACAAGGCCAACGAGTTTTATTTGCTCAAAATCAGTCATTTTCCCCGCTGGCGAAGAGTTACTTGATATGAATACTTGGAAAATGGTTAGGCTACTGGACAACATGCTTATAAGTGTGTCGGCCTCAGCAAGTGGTGTTCTCGAAGAAAACAAGTTCTACGGTACAGTTCTTAACAAAATGGTGATCAACAATGCTTATCCGATTACCCTTGAAGGTCAGTTTTGCTTATATGTCACTTGATTAGCCGACTAGGGGGCAGAAAAGTATTGCCTACCGAATGTCCGTGCCACCAGAAAATAAACAAGGTTTCCTCCAACTTTCGGGATGGTCCCCCCGTATGCCGCGCCGAGCACCGGAGCTTTTGAACGGATTAGCCCGAAGGGGCGCCGCAGGGATGCGGCGCGTTGCATGCAGTGGCTGGGAAGCCCCTTCAGGCAACCCCGTTCAAAAGCGAGGAGCGCAGGGAAAAAGCGGCATCCGGGTGGCGTTTCTTTTGGTGACTTTTCTTTGGCCAAACAAAGAAAAGTTACTCGGCCGTCGGTCCGAGCACCGACATACAAATCAGCCGTCGCGCCAGCGACACAACTACAAGCCAATGACCAACTACCAAGAAATCCTAAAATTCTGGTTCGAAGAAACATCCTCCAAACTCTGGTGGTCAACCAATCTAGAATTCGATAAAACCATCACCCACCGATTCGAATCCACACTCCAACAAGCCGTAAAAGGCGAATTATTCAGTTGGCGGCAAGACCCCAAAGGCCGCCTCGCCGAAGTCATCGTCATCGACCAGTTTTCCAGAAACATCCACCGCAACACGCCGTTGGCATTCGCTCACGATGTGCTGGCACTGGTCCTGGCGCAGGAAGCGATTGCCGCGAGCGCTGACCTAAGCTTGTCATCTATCGAGCGGAGTTTCCTATACTTGCCCTTCATGCACAGCGAGTCCAAAACCATGCATACATGGGCGGAAAAGCTCTTCCGCGAAAATGGCTTGCCGGATAATTACCAATTCGAATTAAAGCACAAGGCGATTATCGATCGCTTCGGCCGTTACCCGCACCGCAACCAAATTCTGGGTCGTACTTCAACGGTCGAAGAGCTTGAATTTTTAAAACAACCGGGTTCCAGTTTCTGAAGACAAGATCCGAAACACCACTATCCGCGCTCCAGAATCACCGGCGCCAAACTACCGTCACAATAAATACAGTAGCCGTTGCGCCCATTATGTTTAACCTCGTACAAGGCCGCATCGGCCTTGTGTAACAAGCTCGCCAAGTCGTTGCCATCCTGCGGGTACTGCACCACGCCCACGCTCGCGCCGACGTAATCGCTTTGCATAAAACCCAACTCTATTTCTTGGCCCAGGCTATCGATCAGACGAATCAGAAACTGATGTAAGGCTTGTTCGCCGGGCTGCCGGCGTAAACAAATTAGAAATTCGTCGCCACCCAAACGGGCCAGGAGATCGATACCGCGTACCAGGGTTTTCATGCGCTGAGCTATTTCCACCAATACCTTGTCGCCGGCCAGATGGCCCCAGACATCGTTAATCTGTTTGAAACGGTCCAGGTCGAGCAATACGAGCGTGACATTGTCGTTGCCGCGGGCGGCATACGTCAGATTCAGGCGGGCTTCCAGGCCGCGGCGATTTAGTAATTGAGTGAGTAAGTCGTGATGCGATTGAAAACGCGCTTCGTCTTCTTGCTGTTTCCGGTCGCTGACGTCGATGAATAAACATTCCGCAACCACGGTATGCTCCGGGTGCGGATGGCGGGAAATCAGGAGATGTACCCAGTCTTGCTTGTCGGCGGCGCGGCGCTGCAAACGTAGGTCTTGCGATTGCGGTATATTGCTGTTCAGGGCTTGCGTCAGTAGGTAGCGAAATTGATCCGGCTCGGAAAACAGCTCTGTTTCCCAATTGGCGAGCAGGGAAAACACGCTTTGGACTTGATCGCGCCAATCGTCGAACAAGTCGCTGACAGCCGGGTTGGCAATCAGGCAGCGGCCATATTGATCGAGTAGGGCGATGCCTGTGGATGCTTGAGTAAAAATAGCTTCGTATTGTTGTTCCAAGGCTTGGATGTGTAACCGTAAACTGCGCTCTTTACGCATCGATTGCGCGCTGGCCGCCAACAGCGCGTTGATATTGTCCGTCAGCGCGGCCAGTTCGTCGCGATGCTGGGTGCCCATCAATCTTAAACGCTGCTCGCTGCCGGGCACAATAGTGGCGAGTTGACTGGAAAGCTTTAACAGGGGTTTGCTGATCATGCGGCTGATGATCAACCAAAATAGCATGGTGGGAAACAACACAATGCCGCCCAAGGCTATTGCCATTTTTTTGGCGCTGGCGGCTGCGCGTTTGCTGATTTCCGGCGGATGCAGCGCGACTTCCAAGGTGCCGACTACTTCGGTACTGTCGAACGGCGATTTAAGTGAACGCTTAATCAAGGGTTGCGCCGGATAACTTAGGTAGGTGCTGCGCTTTACATCCAGGCCGTTATCGTTGAACAGATGTACGGAAGCCACAAAACTCCCGCGTAACACGCCGCGTACCACGTCGTCGGCGATCTGGGCATCGCCGGCATAAACGGCAATTGCCGCTGAATATTCCATTGCATCGACCAGTTCGCTGGCTTGTTTTCTGGCGTCGTGTTCTGCGTCGTCGAAAGTCAGCTTGTAAACGCCCAGTACGATTAATGTGCTGAGCAACAGCATACCCAAAAACACCAGCAAGGATAGGCGGGTTTTCAGGCTATGGGCGACTTCATTTTGCATTAGGTCGGATTGTCGATGGGGAAAACGCCTGAGCTAGAACACAAAATCCAGTGTTGCCGAAAACATATTCGAGAATTCCTGAGGTTGGGGTATGCCGGCTTGGTCGGTACGCCATAGGCCGATGCCGTCGCGGTTTCTGACGTGTACCAGATCGTATTGTAGTTTCAGAGCCAGATTGTTGTAAAAATCCCAACGTCCGCCCACGGAAAACGTTTCCTGGTTGGAATAGCTTTCCGCGAATGGCCGCTCGGCCGCAGCCTGCAGGGCTGGGTCCGGAAGCGGACTTGGCGTGGCGGGGCGGCCATTCGAAGGCCAAAGTGTACTATAGCCGATAAAGGGAGTAATCGAGCCTATCCGGTACCCGACCGAGGCGTAAGCCATATAAACGTCGGTAATAAAGCCATTGCCGTGTAACAGACGGCCGAACTCCAACTGGGCGCGCCAAGGATCGCCATCGTAGGCCAAACCGGCCGACAGAAAATGGTTTTGGGTACCGCGTAAGGTGTAGCGGTTACTCAGACTAGCGGCATCAGGATAGATAAAGGCCGGAAGTTGTTCGATATTGCTTTGTAACTCTTGCAAACCCGGATGGTTGGATTGCAGTTGGGTGCCGACGTAAGACAATTGCGCATGCCAGTCTCGCCAACGCAGATTGACGTTGCCGCCCCATAGCGGCGCGATCTGGATCTTGTAATTGGGGGTGCTGGGATAAAATGGCGAGGCTTCTCCGGCGAAGGCTTTGATACTGAAATTAACCTCATCCAAGTCGAAAGAGTAGGTCACATCGCCGCCGTTAAAATGAAACAGCGGTAAGCGGCCGTAAAACTCAATGGGCGGACGTACCCAGAGATAGCTGTAGCCGATATTGCGCTGATCCGACACCAAGCCCATGTCCAAGCCCACCCGGCCGGCGCGAATCTGCCAATTGGCGTTGGGTCGATAGCTGATAAATGCCCATTGCAGGCTTTCTTCGATAGTCTGCGCGGGCCGGTCTTTCAATACGGCTTGCACCGTAGCGGACCAGCGGGAGTTGATGATCGCGTCGATCTGCATGCCCAGCCGGCTGTCGGTGGACAGTGGCAGGGTACTGCTGCTGATGCCTTCCTGATCGGCGATGTCCCGGGTCAAGGCATTGTGAGATTGGTCGCTGGTGGCCAGGCCCAAGGTGCCGAAACCGCTGATGCGCAGCCGCGCTTCGTCACTGAGATCGATATTCCATTCCGCCTCGCCGACCGAGGCGGCCAGAAGTCCGCAGGCGGCAAATAGAGTGGTGATGGTTTTCATCGGCTGAACTCCTGCTTGCTATTCGATATAAAACAATACCCGGACCGCCGGGGTGACCTTGTCGTCTTCCACGTAACCGATCGCATCGCGGTTTTGCGAGACTGCCTGCAATACACTGAGGCTGTCCGGCAGCATGCGCGGCGGCGTGGCGCGTCCGCTGAACATCAAGCGCGCCCAATAGGCATTGATTTGCGCCAGCGGTCGTTCGGTTAGGGTTTCGTAAAAACGTTCGCGCAGCGGCGAGCCGCCTTGATGATCCAGCGGCAGCGGGATGTGGTTGTTGGGTAGGCTTAGCAGGCGTCCCATGTATATATCGACGACCTGTTTAGGCGAAATATCGGTGAAACTGCTGTCCGGATGCACGATGACCGCAATGCGTGGTTGGGCCGCACCGGTGTGTAACCAGAGGTTCGCCAACAGCAGCAGAGATAACGCGACGATGCGAATTCTCACAATCATTCCTGAAAGCCGTGATCGGAAAGGAAAAGATGGGGCGATTCTACCATCCGACATACTCTGCCTGTATTGGGCTAATAGGCCTTGTAACCAGGCTATCGTCCAATTATGTCGGGGACTGGGCAGTTTTAAAATAGAAAAATCGACTAGATAAAAATTGCGGTAGGTTTAAGCGGATATTGTTCGATAGTTAGGATGGTGTTCGCGCGATTTGAAGTTAACCGTTGCCGAACGAAAAAGGCCGGTTACCCGGCCTTTTGTTTAGCGTGTTGAGTTTTTAACCCAACAGTCCTTGCAACAAACCGTTCAGTTTGTGGACGAAAGCCGACGGATCATCCAGCTGACCGCCTTCACTCAGAATGGCTTGGTCGAACAGGATGTGGCTGATGTCCGCGAAACGAGCGTCGTCTTGCTCGTTTTTTAAGGCTTTGACGATGGCGTGCTCGGGGTTGATCTCGAAAATCGGCTTACTACCACCCATGCCCATCATGTTCATGGATTGGCCGGCTTCCTTCATGATCCGCTCCATGTTCAAGCTCATGTCGTAAGCGCCGGTGACCAAACAGGCAGGGGAGTCGGTCAGACGGTGGCTGACTTTCACTTCGCTGACTTTGTCTTTCAACACGTCTTGGATCTGTTTGATTACCGACTCGAAATCCTTGTTTATCTCTTCCTGATGCTGTTTCTCTTCTTCGGTATCGAATTTGTCCAGATCCAGTTCGCCTTTGGCGATGGATTGCAGATGCTTATCGTCAAAGTCGGTCAGGCTGGAGACCAGCCATTCGTCGATGCGGTCGGACAGCAGCAGCACCTCGATACCTTTTTTACGGAAGATTTCCAGATGCGGGCTGTTTTTCGCGGCGGCAAAGCTGTCGGCGGTGACGAAATAGATTTTATCCTGACCTTCCTTCATCCGGCTGACATAGTCCGCCAGCGAAACGTTTTGGGTTTTGTCGTCGGTATGAGTCGAAGAGAATCGCAACAACTTGGCAACCCGGTCTTTGTTCTTGTGATCTTCGATTGGGCCTTCCTTGATGACGTTACCGAATTGCTCCCAGAATTTTTGGTACTTCTCGGCGTCGTTCTCGGCCAGATCTTCCAGCATGCCCAATACTTTTTTCACCGCACCGGTTTTGATGGCGCTGATTTGCTTGCTTTGCTGCAAAATCTCGCGGGAGACGTTCAGCGGTAAGCTGTCAGCATCGATCACGCCGCGCACGAAGCGCAGGAAGCGCGGCATCAATTGTTCGGCATCGTCGGTGATGAAGACTTTTTTGATGTACAACTTCACGCCGTGTTTGGCGTCGCGGTCCCACATATCGAACGGCGCGCGGCTTGGCACATACAACAGCAAGCTATATTCGTTGGTGCCTTCGACGCGGCTATGCACGTGGGTTAACGGATCCTGGAAGTCATGCGAGACGTGTTTGTAAAACTCGGCATATTCTTCTTCGGAAATCGAGTCTTTCGATTGCGTCCACAAGGCCGAAGCACTGTTAACGGTTTCGTCTTCGACGCGGGCCGGCGCAGTTTCGTTGCCTTCCTCGTCTTTCTCGGCCGGAATTTCCTTGCTCATCACGATGGGCAGGGAAATATGGTCGGAGAATTTTTTGATGATGGAGCGCAGTTTCCAGCTGTTTAAAAATTCCTCTTCGCCTTCTTTCAGATGCAGGACGATTTCGGTGCCGCGCGTGGCTTTATTGACCGACTCGATGGTGTAATCGCCTTCGCCGGCTGATTCCCAACGTACCGCTTCGGAGGCCGGCGCGCCGGCTTTACGAGTGATCAGCGTGACTTTATCGGCGACGATGAAGGCCGAATAAAAGCCGACGCCGAATTGGCCGATCAGTTCGCTGTCCTTGGCCTGGTCGCCGGTCAAGCGTTCGAAGAATTGCTTGGTGCCTGATTTGGCGATGGTGCCGATATGGTCTTGCACCTCGGCGCGGGTCATGCCGATACCGTTATCGCTGATGGTGATGGTCTTTTTGGCTTCGTCGAAATCGATGCGGATTTTTAATTCGCTGTCGCCTTCGTACAAGCTGTCGTTGGCCAAGGCTTCGAAGCGCAGCTTGTCGGCGGCGTCGGAACCGTTGGAGATCAACTCGCGCAAAAAGATTTCCTTATTGCTGTACAAGGAGTGAATCATCAAGTGCAGCAAATGCTTTACTTCGGTTTGAAAACCTAGGGTTTGTTTGTTTGCCTCAACAGTCATGTCTATACTCATTTAGTTGTAAAGTGGACTCGGGCGAGTTGGGGATGGTAATTTTGTTTTTCAAGCCCACCTGATCCACGGATTTTTTTGGAGTCGATTTCTTGATTGTTTTAATGGCATTCCGCAACTAATGAATTTCAGTTTAACCGGCAAAAATATTCTGATTGTCGAGGACAATCCCGTGTTCCGTAAAGCCATGCGCGACATGTTGTATAACTTGCGCGCCGATACCGTGGTTGAGGCGGACAACGGTATCGCCGCGATTAATGCGATGAGCAAAAGTACTTTCGATATAGTGTTATGCGATTACAACTTGGGAATGGGTAAAAACGGCCAGCAGGTGTTGGAGGAAGCGAGGCACCGCAAGCTGATCGACTACCGGTGCGTATTTATCCTGATCAGCGCCGAGCAAACGACCAGTGCGGTATTGGGTGTAATGGACAGCAAGCCCGACGAGTATTTGACCAAGCCCTTCAATGCGCAGCAGCTGATGAGCCGGTTGACGCGCAATTTTGCCCGCAAGGAATTCATGGCCGGTATCGACAAGGCGCTTGCCGGCGGCGATTTGCCCAAGGCGATTCAGTTATGCGATGCATTGCTGTTGTCGGCGGACAAGAAAATGCAGCTGCATTTACTGAAAGTTCGGGCCGAGTTGGCCATTTCGGCGGGCGATTTCGAGAAAGCCAGACAAATCTACCACGAGGTGTTGCTGCATCGCGAATTACCTTGGGCGCGGTTAGGTTTGGGAGTGATCGATTTTCAAAACAATAACATCGAACAAGCGATTGCCGGTTTTCAAAGTCTGGTGGCCGATAATCCGATGCTGATGGAGAGCTACGATTGGCTAGGCAAGGCTTATGAGGCCCTGGATCAATATAACGATGTCGAGAGCGTGTTGCAGCAGGCGTTGCAATTGTCGCCGCAATCGATACTCAGGCAAAAGAAATTGGCGGAGACCGCCGATAAAAACGGCAATCTGGAAACCGCCGAAAAAGCTTATAAATCGGTGGTAAAGTTGGGCAAGCATTCCGTGCATCGTTCTTGTAGCGATTTTTCCGGGCTTGCGAAGCTGTATGCCAAAACCAATGCCGCCGACGAAGCCTTAAAAACACTGGAAGAAATGCGTAAAGAGTATGCCAATCATCCCGAGGCGGAGTTGCGGGCTTCTACTGTAGAGGCCGAGGTGTACAAAACCCTGGGGAATGAGGAGTTGTCGCAAAAGGCTTTGCAAAATGCCTTGGAAATAAGCGGGCGCCTGGGCAATAAAGTGCCCAGGGATCTGCAGTTGGAAGTAGTCAAAAACTGTTTTTTGAGCGACCAACACGGCAAAGCCGAAGAAATACTTTACGATCTGATCCATGCGCATATCGACGATGAACAGTTTTTAAACGATCTGCGCCGCATGCAAAGCGGTATTGGCATGGATAATCACTCGGAAATCCTGATTCAGAAAACCAAACAATCCTTGATTGCCACCAACAATAAGGGCGTGGCGTTATATAAACAGGGTAAATTCCAGGAGGCTTTGGATTTGTTCGAACGGGCGATTCTTACCATGCCGGATAATAAAACCATCATAGTGAACATGCTCAAGATCATGATTCACGATTTGAAGGTGAACGAGTCTTGCGAAGAAAAAAATCACCGCATCAAGGCCTTATTCAGGAAGGCCAAACAAATCGGCGTCGATCAACATAAGTTGGGGATTTTACAGGTGGAGTATGCGAAATTGAGGCAATCTCAAGCGGTTAAATCCTAGGATCATGGCGACGAACACTAACAACAACGGCTTGTTTCCCACGATTCTCGCTTCGACGGTTCACGATATCAAAAACTCTTTGGGCACCTTGCTGGAGCTGATTCGGCAAGCGGCGGTCAGGCAAAACGGTCAATCCGATAGTTTGGACGAATTGGAGTTCGAGGCCGCGCGGATCAATCATAGCCTGATGCAGTTGTTGGTGATGTATAAGGTCGATTCGCAAAAGTTCAGCTTAGTGATCGAGGAATGCGCGGTTAGTGATATCGTCAATGAGGCGCTCGATCAGCAGGCGCGTTTGTCCCGCTTGCACAATATCGATCTGCAACTGGACTGCGCGGAAGATTTGGTTTGCTATTGCGATTACGCCATCGTCAGCAATGCCTTGGCCGCAGTGTTGAATAACGCTTTGCGTTACACAAAAAAAGCGGTTTTGATTTCGGCGCTCGAAGCGGACGGTTATCTGATCGTATCGATCGAAGACGATGGTCAGGGTTACCCCGATTACTTTTTAGATGCTGATTTAAACAATCCGGCGGAGTTGGATTGGGTCTCGGGAAATACCGGCCTGGGTCTGTATTTTGTCTCGGAGATGGCGCGTTTGCATAAAAATGCCGGGAAAGCCGGCTATGTGCGGGTGGACAATCGCAGCCGTTTGGGGGGGGCTAGGTTCAGGCTATTTTTACCCTGAAATTTGCTGTTTGACTGGACACTGAACGATGGTACTAAGGTACAATGTCCAAGAATTAGCTCAGCGTTTTTCGCCGGGCGGGCGAATAAGAAATTAAAAATACTTTAAACATGAGCATTTTAGTAACAGGCGGGGCCGGATTCATCGGTAGCAATTTTGTGTTGGATTGGCTGGCGCAGAGCGATGAACCGGTGATCAATCTGGACAAATTGACCTATGCAGGTAATTTGGAGAATCTTGCCAGCCTGCAGGACGATGCCCGGCACGTCTTCGTAAAAGGCGACATCGGCGATTACGATTTGGTGTTGAGTTTGTTGGAAAAACACCAAATTCGGGCTGTGATTAATTTTGCGGCTGAATCGCACGTCGATCGCTCCATTCATGGGCCCGAGGATTTTATTCAAACCAATATCCTGGGAAGTTTCCGCTTGTTGGAAGCTGTGCGTCAGTATTGGAACAATTTGGCGCAACACGCCAAACAGAGTTTTCGTCTATTGCATGTGTCTACCGACGAAGTCTATGGTTCCTTGGACAAGAGCGATGCGCCATTCTCGGAAACCAATCAATATCAGCCCAATAGTCCCTATTCGGCCAGCAAGGCCGCCAGCGATCATTTGGTGCGTGCATACCACCACACCTATGGCCTGCCGGTCCTGACCACGAATTGCTCCAACAATTACGGCCCGTATCATTTTCCGGAAAAGCTGATACCGCTTTGTATCCAAAATGCCTTGTCCGGTAAGCCCTTGCCGATTTATGGCGACGGTCAACAAATCCGCGACTGGCTATATGTCAAAGATCATTGCAGTGCAGTTCGCCGAGTGCTGGAAGCCGGCAATGTCGGCGAGGTGTATAACGTCGGCGGCTGGAATGAAAAAGCCAATCTGGACGTGGTCAACATCCTGTGCGGTATCCTCGACCAACTACAAGCACGCGCGGACGGTAAGTCTTATGCCGAGCAGATTACCTACGTTACCGATAGGCCGGGTCACGACCGGCGTTATGCCATCGATGCCGGCAAGTTGGAACGTGAGCTCGGTTGGAAACCGGCGGAAACTTTCGAGACCGGTATTCGCAAAACCGTACAATGGTATTTGGATAACCAAGTGTGGGTCGGCAACGTATTGTCCGGAGACTACCAGTCCTGGCTGGATAAAAACTATGCGGGGCGTACTGCATGATATATGTATCCGGCGCCTGTTTGCCGCGCTCGGCCGCGAGTTGCGGGTAATTGCATGAAGGTTTTACTCTTCGGTAAAAATGGTCAGCTTGGTTGGGAATTGCAACGGAGCTTGGCACCCTTGGGTGAGTTGATCGCGCTTGATAGATTCGATCAAGATTATTGCGGCGACTTAAGCAATCCAAGCGGAATTGCCGAAACTGTCCGCGCGGTGGGGCCGGATGTCATCGTTAACGCCGCTGCCTATACGGCCGTTGATAGAGCGGAGACCGAGACCGAACTGGCAAATACTGTGAATGCTTTGGCGCCCGCCGCTCTGGCTGAAGAAGCCAAACGTTGCGGGGCTTGGCTGGTACATTATTCCACCGATTACGTATTCGACGGCAGCGGGGATAAACCCTGGCGGGAAGACGATCCGGTTGGTCCGCTGAGTGTTTACGGTCAAACCAAACTGGCCGGCGAACAGGCCATCCAAGCCGGCACGAGCCGGTATTTGATTTTCCGTACCAGTTGGGTGTACGCCGCCAGAGGTAATAATTTTGCAAAGACCATGCTGCGGCTGGCGCAAGAGCGTCAGCAGTTATCGGTCATTAACGACCAGATCGGCACGCCTACCGGAGCAGAATTGCTGGCGGATATCACAGCGCATTCGATTCGAACGGCACTGAAATCACCGGAGGTATCAGGTATTTATCATCTGACTGCCGGTGGCGAAACCAGTTGGTACGACTATGCTCATTTCGTCTTTGATTTCGCTAGACAGGCCGGCATAGAGCTAAAAACAGACAAGCAGGCGGTCGCGGCCATTCCCACTAGCGCCTACCAAACTCCGGCGCGTCGGCCGTTAAACTCCCGTTTGGATACCGAAAAATTGAAAACCGTGTTCGATTTACAGCTGCCCGATTGGCAACTGGGTGTCGAACGAATGCTGTCAGAACTATACGGAACGCGAGGATGAACCAGCGCAAAGGCATAATCCTGGCAGGAGGCTCCGGCACTCGGCTTTATCCGGTGACCAAAGCGGTGTCCAAGCAATTGCTGCCGATTTACGATAAACCGATGATTTATTATCCGCTCAGTACTTTATTGCTGGCCGGAATCCGCGACATTTTGATTATTTCCACGCCGCAAGATACACCGCTGTTTCAGCATTTGCTGGGCGACGGCAGCGATTGGGGGATCAACTTACAATATGCAGTGCAGCCTAGTCCCGACGGACTGGCGCAGGCTTTTATTATAGGTAAGGATTTTATCGGCGAGCGGCCAAGCGCCTTGGTGTTGGGCGATAATATTTTTTACGGTCATGATCTACATGTGCAGCTCAGAAACGCCACCGCGCAACAATCCGGTGCTACTGTGTTCGCTTACCATGTGCAGGATCCAGAGCGTTACGGCGTTGTCAGTTTCGACGGGCAGGGCAGAGCGACATCCTTGGAAGAAAAGCCGCTACAGCCGAAAAGCAATTATGCGGTGACCGGCTTGTATTTTTACGATAATCAAGTCGTGGATATTGCTGCTAATTTAAAACCGTCGCCGCGCGGAGAGTTGGAAATCACCGATGTGAATAGAGTTTATCTGGACCGGCAACAACTGAGCGTGGAAATTATGGGGCGCGGTTATGCGTGGTTGGATACCGGCACTCACGCCAGTTTAATTGAAGCCAGCAATTTCATTGAAACCATCGAAACTCGCCAAGGCTTGAAAATCGCTTGTCCGGAAGAAATTGCTTGGCGTAGTAATTGGATTGGCGACGAGCAAATCGAAAAACTGGCGAAACCGTTGGCGAAAAACGGCTATGGACAATATCTTCTTGCGTTGTTGAATAAACAGGTTTTTTAAGCCTAAATGCTTAAAGGGGATTCCATATAACACTAAAAATCTCCGTCCCTAATTGAGAGACAGTTGAGGAGGGCATTTTTAGAGAATTCCTTAATACATTTGGGGCAAGTTATAGCAAAGATGCGTTTAAGTAAGGAGCGAACCCAGTTAACCGTTAAAACAATATACTGCTTAGCAAAAACTGATGCTGCTGTGTACTTGTTTGGTTCCCGATTGCATAGCCGCCAGGCGAAAGGCGCTAATGTCGATCTATTTATAAGAGTCCGAAATGCCAAGACGCCAGTACTTTATAAAGTGGCTGCGCGAATTCTGGAATATTCTCGAGAATCTCTAACGATTCAACCAAAACCAAACGACTGTTCATCCGAATCTTCGTTAATAGGTAATGGTTGAGTTTGTCCGTCAATCATTAGGTAAATCAATGCAGGCTACTAGATTATCCATTCCGGACGTTGTTTTGTTTACGCCCAAGGTGTTTGGCGACGAACGCGGTTTTTTCTTCGAAAGTTTTAATGAACGGGTATTTCAGGAACTAACCGGTTTAAAAGTTAATTTTGTGCAGGACAATCATTCGAAGTCGCAAAAAGGGGTTTTGCGTGGCTTACATTACCAACTACCGCCCAAGGCGCAAGGCAAATTGGTGCGTGTGGTGCAAGGAGAGGTATTCGATGTGGCCGTCGATATTCGGAAAAGTTCGCCGACGTTTGGCAATTGGGTAGGCGAAATACTATCTGCGGAAAATAAACGGCAAATGTGGATTCCTGAGGGGTTTGCCCATGGGTTTGTGTCGTTAACGGAAACATCTGAGTTTTTATACAAAACTACTGAGTACTACTCTCCAGAGTTTGAACGCTGCATCAAATGGGACGATCACCAAATTAATATCAGTTGGCCGTTTTCAGATAAACCCACAATATCGGCGAAAGATAAGGACGGATTTAATCTTTCGGATGCGCAGGTTTTTTTATGATTAAAGGCTTGGCCGTTTTTTTTACAGAAGTAATAGCAAATAGAAACGTTCTGTTACAGCTAGTTTTCCAGCAATTGATATTGCGATACCGTCGTACCACGCTCGGTTATTTATGGACGCTAATTAACCCGCTGTTGATGATGTCCGTGATGGCTTTGGTATTCGCAACGCTATTCAAAACAGATTTAAAAAGCTTTGCAGTTTTTTTGTTTGCAGGGATGATTCCGTGGAATTTTTTCAATTCGGTGGTTACTCAATCCGGTTCCTCCTTGATCAATAACGAAGGGTTAATCAAAAAGATATATTTGCCCAAGGCGATTTTTCCATTGAGTATTACTTTTGCACTGTTGATAGATAGTATGCTTTCATTCTTGGCTTTATTCGCGATTATACTCGTCATCGGAGGCTCCCTATCCTGGGCGGTATTATTTATACCCGTATCCTTCTTGTTATTATTTTTTTTTACGTTTGGGATTGGCTTGATCATGTCAATCGCGACTGTGTTTTTTCGCGATCTACAGCATGTCATTTTAATAGTAATGCAAGGATTGTTCTTTTTAACGCCGATTCTATATAGGCACGACGCATTGGCGGGCAAGGTTGGCTGGTTGGTAGCCTTGAATCCTGTCGTGCCGTTTATCGAACTTTTTCGTGAACCGCTTTATCACGCTGTGCTGCCCAGTACCGATGTTATGATGCAAGCACTTGTGATTTCCTTCTCGGCCATGGTCGGCGGATTATGCGTTTTTCGGTCGCAAGAGAAAAAAATCGTTTTTAGACTGTGAGCAATATGTCGAGCATCAGTGTTGAAAACCTGTCGATCAAATTTCGTATTTACCATGACAGGTCGCCATCGTTAAAAGATTATTTTGCCAATCTGTTCAGACGGAATGGGCCGGTCGCCTATTCGGACTTCTGGGCGGTCAAAGATGTTTCCTTTGAAATCAAAGCCGGCGACCGGGTTGGTATCGTCGGTCACAACGGCGCTGGCAAAAGTACTTTACTAAAAGCCCTATGTCGAGTCTATGAATCCGCGTATGGTAAGGTTTTAGTCAACGGGCGTATTGCGCCGCTATTGGAAATTGGGGCGGGCTTTCACCCGGAATTCACTGGGCGCGAGAATATTTATCTGAATGGTTCCATTCTTGGCTACAGTAAGCAGCAATTAAAAGAAATCGAGCCTGAAGTTATCGCTTTTGCCGAATTGGAAGAATTTATTGACACCCCGGTTAAGTATTATTCCACTGGTATGTATATGCGACTGGCGTTCTCGCTGGCAACAGCAATGCATCCCGATATTTTGGTGTTGGATGAAGTATTTGCCGGTGGCGACGTGACGTTTATGACCAAGGCCAAGGCACGCATGCACGACCTGATTAACAAGGCAAATATTATGATAATGGTCTCCCACGATCACTTGTTGATCAGGTCCCTCTGCAATCGAGTGATTTGGTTGGATCACGGCAAATTATTGGCGGATGGGGCTCCGGAAGAAATCGTCGAGCGCTATTTGGCCGGCCGAAAAGGCGCTTAGTAATATGATTTCCCTTAATAGACTGTAACTAACTGCAAAATGCCGTTCGATATCAGCATATTGTGTTTTTATGTAGAGCTTCGGGAGCGGTTGCCGTCATGACCGTTCTTCCGCAGTCCAATCAAGCCGCGTCTGAGGCGATCGATAAATTTCCTCATCCCTTAGCGTTCAGGTCGGTAACCGAAGACACAATTTTGACCGTGTCAAACGTTGTAGCGCCAAAAGTTTGGGAGATCGAACAGCGTAAGGATAATACGCGTGATGTTCTTGCCCGACTCAAAGCGACCGGATTGGGTAAGTTCTATTCTAGCTATCTCAAGTCCCACCCCATCGTTCGTACGTTAGTCATTTGGACTTGGCGCAATGGCTATCAGCTTTACGTTAAGCTGCTTGCTGCACATCCGCTAAATAGACGGGTGTGGCGCTGGCGTAAGTTGGTCAAATTGAGTGTGTTTGCGAAAACAAGGGATATTCCGACCGTCGAATTGGTAGCTGCCGAACTGGTTAAAACGCCGGCGCCCAAAGTTTTCCCGCTTAGCGACGAAAGCTACTTAGTTTCGCCTCAAGAACATTACTCATTACCGCCCGTCTTTGTGGCGAAGATCAGTAAAGGGACAATTTATGGCGGTACTAATCTCGTTTTGATGGGGGATGAGGTCATTTGTCATGATCTTTACGATTTCCAACGGGATTACACTAGTGAAGAGCTTCACGGCCGCAATCTGATTGATCCGGAAAAAGGCAGAATTCGCTGGCTGTTACACGACGACTTCCCTGAGTTTCTTCCTGTCGCTGCGGTTTTTGTAGATGCCTGTGCAGTGAATTATGCTCATTGGTTGACGGAGGTGTTGCCGCGAATTGCCGCATTTTGTCGTGAGAAAAAATTCGAGGACGTTCCTATTGTCGTAAATGAAGGACTTCACAAAAACATTATGGAGTCCTTGTTCCTGGTGGCGGGAGGAGAGCGGACAATCATCACCTTACCCATCGGTAGGGCAATTCATATCGAGGAGCTTTATCTCACATCGGTTGCCGGTTACGTACCGTTCGAACGGCGTAACACTAAGTTAGCCGGGCATTCGCATGGCAAATTTAATCCGGGGGCATTCGAGGTCATTCGAATGCAAGTTTCCGGCTTTATGGAAAAGCTACCTGATCAGGCTTGGCCGGAAAAAATATATCTGCGGCGCAATTCCGGCACAAGACAAATCACGAATACAATAGAATTAGAAGAGCTATTAATTCACCAGGGTTATGTAATTGTTGAGCCGGAAAAGCTAACGTTTTTACAGCAAATTCAATTATTCAGAAATGCCAAGGAAATTATTTCATCTACGGGTGCCGCATTATCCAATACCATTTTCTGCAACTTGGGGACTAACTTGGGCGTGCTTATGGCGAAACACGAAAATATGATTTACAGATATTGGTTAAATATGCTTTCGCCGTTACAAGTGAATGTGTCGTACGTACTCGGAGAGATAGTTGAAAAGCAGGAGTTGGGTATCCATGGAGACTTTTTTATCGACAGCAATAATATTTATCAACTATTAAAGGCATGGCAAACAGAATGAAAGGCATTCATCCTTCTGCTTATGTATCACCTGCGGCAAAACTTGGGGATGGCGTTGAAATAGGCCCATTTTCTATCATCCATGACAATGTTGTTCTTGGCGATAGAGTAAAGGTCGGAGCCTACTGTGAAATGGGAATATCCACTCCCTTGGGCGACGGAACGCCACTGATTATTGGCGATGATTCTTTAATTCGATCGCAGTCGGTGTTTTATGAGTCCAGTTCATTCGGGCCGGGTCTGATTACTGGTCATCACGTGATTGTCAGAGAAAAAACAATAGCAGGATTGAGTTTTCAGATAGGCACATTTACTGAAATTCAAGGAGACAGCAAGGTGGGCGACTATGTCAGGTTTCAGTCGAATGTCTTTGTCGGAAAAATGACCACTATCGGCAACTTTGTGTGGATATTGCCCCGTGTAGTGCTGACTAACGACCCAACTCCACCAAGTAATGTGTTGATTGGTTGTACCGTCGAGGATTATGCCAGTGTCGCAGCGGCATCGGTTGTGTTGCCAGGGGTAACTATCGGGCGTCATTCCTTGGTGGCGGCCCAAGCGTGCGTCACCAAGGACGTGCCGCCGAATATGATTGTGGCAGGTGTCCCCGCTCGCATTATTGGCAGTACTGGTTCCATTAAGTTGCGTGATGGTTCCGGCAGACCGGCCTATCCATGGACGAGTCACTTCTCGCGTGGCTATCCGGCCTCGATAACGGAACATTGGGCATTAAATAACGGAGAGCAGCAATGATAGAAGATTGCAGAATTATTGATTTACCAAGAATTAACGACCCTCGGGGTAACTTGACATTTGTTGAAGCAAACCGCCACATACCGTTCGACATCAGTCGGGTCTATTATCTATACGATGTTCCAGGCGGCGCAGAGCGTGGAGGCCATGCGCACAAAGCACTCCATCAACTAATCATTGCGATGTCGGGTTCGTTTGATATTCATCTTGATGACGGATATTCGAAGAAGACCGTACATATGAACCGCAGTTATTATGGCCTTTACGTGTGCCCAATGATTTGGCGAGAAATCGATAATTTCTCATCGGGAGCGGTATGTATGGTTCTGGCTTCTAACTACTATGACGAACTAGATTATTATCGCGACTATAACGAATTTACTAACGACGCCAAAAGAGTAGCCCAATAATGCAAGTACCGTTTCTTGATCTGGAAAGATTACATCGTTCTATTCGTGAACAACTTGATGCTGCTTATAGCCGTGTGATGGATTCCGGTTGGTTTATCATGGGTCCCGAATTGGAAGCTTTCGAAGCTGAATTTGCACAATACTGTGAAGTCAAGCACTGCATTGGGGTTGGTAACGGATTGGAAGCTTTGCATCTGTTGTTGCAGGCCTACGGCGTCGGACCCGGCGATGAAGTCATTGTGCCATCAAACACCTTTATCGCTACCTGGTTGGCGGTAACTCAGTGTGGAGCCACTCCGGTCCCGGTAGAGCCTGATATTGATTCCCATAACATTAATCCGGCGTTGATCGCAGCAGCTGTGACGAGCCGCACACGGGTTATCATGCCGGTACACTTGTATGGTCAGCCTGCCGACATGGATCCGATCAATGAAATTGCCGCCAGGCATGGACTTATCGTTATCGAAGATGCCGCTCAGGCACAAGGCGCTCGTTATAAAGGGCGGCGTGTCGGATCGCTTGGCGACGCTGCGGGTACCAGCTTTTACCCCGGTAAAAATCTGGGAGCGCTTGGTGACGGCGGTGCGGTACTTACCGATGACGACGCTGTTGCTAACAAGGTAAGACAACTCCGCAATTACGGTTCAAAAATCAAATATCGCCATGATATTGCTGGTTATAACAGCCGTTTAGACGAAATGCAGGCAGCTTTCCTCCGCGTAAAACTGGCTTTGCTGGATGAATGGAACGGCCGCCGCAGAGATGTCGCAGACCGTTATTCGAAGCTCTTGGCGGGCACGGATATTGACTTGCCCCAGGTTCCTGATTACGCCGAACCGGTATGGCATCTTTACGTCATTCGCAGCAAACAACGGGATGCATTAAAGACCAAGCTCGAACAGCAAGGGGTGTCGACTATTATCCACTATCCAATTCCGCCACATCAACAAGCGTGCTATGTCGGGTTTCGAGAGCTCGCCTTACCGGTAGCGCAAATGTTGGCGAATGAAGTGTTGAGTTTACCAATTTCGCCGGCAATGACGGTTGATGAGGTTGAATTTGCGGCCCGGACCATCGCGATATCCTTGGCAAGCAATGAGGCTGCCCATTAGTGACCACTCGGCGTTTATTAATATCTCACCCTGTTTATCCCGTGGTGGGCTTGTAAGGGTGGGAATGATTGCCTTTCATAAATTGACAAATCTTATGCTTAACCCCCTTTTTGGATTAAAAAAAATGAGCGAGGTAGGAACTACCGAGACTGGCCAAGTAGGCTTGGGTGCAATTAATTGTTGTTGGTTTGTATGGGCATGTTATTTCCTGGCGTTGCTGGTTATCGCTGTGTTCCAGACAATTACCTCTTTAGATGTTTGGGGGCACAGCTTGCTTGAAGCGGCAAGGGAAACCCATTATGGCGATCCAAACTCGTTTGCGTCGGCAGCCATGGATGTGAGTTCCCAAGGCTGGGTTACCCAAAATACCAGCTGGATATTCAATCTATGGCCGCCAGGGTTTGTTTTGCTTGAAGCGTTATTATTAACGTTGTTTGGCAGTAACGCGCCCATGCCGTTGCTATTGCTCGTGATAAGCGCCGGACTTTTTGCGGCTATCATGATGGAAATGCGCCGTATTTTAGTTAGCTCATTTGGGCAATGGGCTTGGTTGATACCACTGTTAATTTTTTGCTTTGCAGAGGCGCGTGTCTTTTTAATCAGCCCTTTGGGACTGATGTTTGGTGAATGGTTATCCATAGCGTGTTTCTTTTGGGCGGTCTTGTTATTGGTGCGTACAACCTTAAAAGCAGCCATATTGGCCGGGATGTTTTTCGCGTTTGCCGCTTATGCTAGATCGCAATTCGAGTTTTTTCTGAATGTGATGCTGTTCGTTTCAATTGCTTTGGCAATAGTGTCATCGCTTCGCAAAAAACAGGGTGTGGACAATTGGTCGCAGGCATCAAGACTTTTATTGATTGCGTTGCTTGTCGCGCAACTTTTTATGCTGCCGTGGCGGATATATCATTTAAATCAAGGACATGATTTAAGGTGGGTTTATACTGGTCCTTTAATAATTGAAGCAAGTCTTTCTACGGATATTGCTTTACAGGAAAAAGGCGGCGGATTTTTGGCTCAGGGAGGCATAAATATGGCTTGCCATATTGCTCCGGAGCATTGCGGCGAAACAAGCAGTAGTGTTTATTGGAGGATCTTCCTAGGGCATCCATATGAATGGATCAAAGGAAAGGTGAAATTGCTGCCAAGATATTGGTTTGCACCTACAACTTCTCTTACGGTTCCCAACGCTCAGCCGGACTTAGTGGATGTATTGCTAAAAGGTGCCTTATTGGTCTGTTTTGTTGGCATGTTGTGGTCCCTTTGGAGAGTTCGAGACACTAATGGCGCGCCTGCGTGGCTTGGGGTGTCGTTGGGATTGGTGGCCGCGCATTGTGTCATCATTGCGTTTTCACACTTTGAAGTGCGCTATTTTTTCTTTATTAAAATGTATAGCTTGTTTTCATTTACTTTATTGTTGTCCGTGCCGACGGAAAGTAGACCCTACTGGGGTTTTGGATCGTCGAAACTGAATGAGCACCTTTCCTAGTTGAAGGGCTGGACAATGTATTAATGATGATTCGAATAGCTATTTTCGGTATAACCAATCGAATCGTCAGAGCTGTTGTCGTTCACCGTTCCGGTGAAGTCGCAAAACTCTTGATAGCTTTTGGGCGGTTGTCGCGGTATTTTTCGGTAAAGCCAGCTTACGGGTTTGCGAAGCAAGAATTCGATGTAGTCATCAATTTTGAAGGGGGCAAACCGGCGCAGACAATGGCGGGTGGTGGATCAATGTTTGACATTAACTTGCACGTTTATGGTTTGCCACTTAATTTGCGTTACGCGCGCACCGCTGGTCTTTGCTTGCTTTTCGGCAGTGGATCTAGACTAAATTTACCGTCTCGCAAAATATCGGCATTGCCGGTGTCCTGAGTTAGTTATCATCAATATTCGCGTGTTCAATTATTTCAGTCGCACACAAGATATTTCCATGTGCTTTCCGCGTCCCTCCAGTTTCTATTGGATGGTCGGCACCTTGCTTTGTCAATCCTTTACCGCTGCTAAGCTCCATTGCTACAGTCTAGCGCCGATTGTCATATCGAAGCCGTGGTTAATCATGCAAGACAAATTTGGTTTAGTTTTTGAAATAACCGAGACAACTGCCGGCATTAATGCGGCAAAGAGCCCGCCTCACTTTCGGTTGAACATCTGCGTTGCAGATATTGGCTCGGTGTTGTCCCTTGAGGATATTCTGATTGAAAAACAAATATTACTCGGTGCTCGAAAGCAGTAGTGGATGAAAATGCGTTCTAAACCAAAGTGTAAACGTAAGAAACGCACGGATCGGCGGCCTAAATCAGGCCGAAGAGATAAGCCGGCGGGTCGCCAAATAAGATCAAACAGCGGCAGAATAAAACTAATAGCTCGCTTCTTAGGTGTGGGATTAATTAATACGGTTTTTGGCTACGCAATTTATGCGCTCTTAATTTTATTTAACATGCCGTATTTAGGCGCGCTTCTTATGGCAACCATTGTGGGCGTGATTTTTAACTATTTTAGCATTGGGCGATTGGTTTTTAAGTCAAAAAGTGGGGCGCATACATTTGCTAAGTTTATTGCGGCATATGGGTTGGTATATTGCATAAATGCGACTGCTCTGAAATTATTAATTAATAACTTACAAATCAACCCTTATATTGGGCAGGCTTTATGTATACCACTGAGTGTGCTTCTTAGTTGGTTTTTGATGAATTACTGGGTATTTAAAAATGACGAAAAACGATAAGCTTATTAGTATAGTCACTCCTTGTTACAACGAAATTGATAATATTGAAGAGCTTTGTCAGCGTGTCGCTACGGTTATGGCTGCACAGCCTTACGAGTATGAACATATTTGTATAGACAATTGTTCAACCGACGGAACAGTAGAAAAAATAAAAGAAATCGCGCAGCAGAATAAACGCATAAAATTAATCGTCAATGTGCGAAATTTTGGACATATCAGGTCTCCGTACTATGGCATACAACAGTCCAGCGGCGATGCCTGCATATTGATTGCCTCCGATCTACAAGATCCACCTGAAATGATCGCTGAATTTATCAATAAATGGGAGCAAGGATACAAGACGGTATTAGCAGTCAAGCCGGAAAGTGAAGAATCATCGGCGATGTTTGGCTTGAGAAAAGCCTACTACCGCCTATTGGCCAGGATATCCGATGTGCCATTGGTGCAAAACGCAACTGGGGCTGGCCTGTTTGATCGAGCAGTTGTCGATATTCTACGCAGTATTCAAGATCCTTATCCGTACTTTAGAGGGTTGTTATGCGAAATAGGATTTCCCATAGCGACGGTTCCATTTAAACAGCCCAGGCGGAAGGGCGGTGTTACCAAAAACAATTTTTATACTTTGTATGATATTGCAATGCTAGGTATCACTAATCATTCAAAAGTTCCATTACGTCTTATGACCATAAGCGGATTTCTGCTTGCACTATTTAGCTTATTGGTTGCCTTTTCCTTTTTTATAGCAAAGTTGTTATATTGGGATTCATTTCAGCTAGGTACTGCTCCTCTGTTAATTGGGGTATTCTTTTTTGGAGCTATTCAAGCTTTCTTTATTGGTTTGCTCGGTGAGTATATAGGATCGATTCACACCCAAATACGCAACATGCCCTTGGTTATTGAGAAGGAAAGAATAAATTTTGAAAAATAGTTTAAAAGGCTTATCTTAATTGCTTGTATTTGATGGCGGTGGTGTTATGGCTGATAAAAGAATTCATAAGGTAACTTATGTGTGTTAATGCGGGGTGGAAGTTGTTTCGGTTGCAGGTGTTTTCTATCTTCGATACTTTAGAAATAAATTGCGTATTTGATCTGAATCTTAGTTTCTGTTCCACGAGTGCTCACAAATGAAATCGATATTTACCGGTTTGCGTTCAATTCGAAGAAAATTGCTTGGGCTAGATGCTTATCAGGCAAGATTGGATGTCATGCATAATAAAATTGATGTTCTCACGGCATCTATGATGTCGGGAGAGGCTGCAGTTGATTCAGCAGCAGAAAAATACCTTGATCGACAAAGTTTAGAGCCGGGCGAGTCTGTCAGAGTGGTATTTGTCGCTCAACATCCATCAATCTGGCCCAGTTGGCGAAGTGTTTGGCAGGCGATGGATAAGGATCCACGTTTTGTTGTAAAAATTGTTTTGTCACCGTTTATACATCCATTTTCTTCGACAGCCGTGACGTTGGACGAGATGCGAGCGTGCTTTATCGATGCAAATATACCGTTTTGTACAGTTGATTATTTCAATATTGATACATACCGGCCCCATTTAATGTTTCTTCAGAATCCTTATGATGAAACCCGGCCGGAGCACTTGAGATCGGAGTGTCTTGCTGAAAAAGGAATAAGAGTTGCCTATATTCCATATGGTTTAGAAGTGGGGGGAGGAGCATGGAACATTACCGCCCAGTTTGATTCCGCGCTTCATAGAACTGCCTGGAAAATATTTGCCCGTTCTGAACGCCATAAAAAAATGTACGGCAAATATTGCCACGCCGGTAATAGTCATGTTGTAGTCACCGGCCATCCAAAATTTGATGCTGTGAATGCCAAATCAGAATTACCTCCGTCTAATGAAATAGCTGGAAAAATCGCTGGACGTAAGGTGATTCTCTGGACGCCGCATTTTTCAGTATCGGATGTCCCCGCCTGGTCTACATATCGTCGGTATAGTGAGTATATTTTTTCTGAGTTCACTCAACGTCAAGATTTGTTCCTTCTGTTAAGACCTCATCCGCTTTTTTTCAAAGCGATGCTGCAACACGGGGTTTGGGATGCTGAAGGTGAACGGAAATTCAGGCAGGCTATCAAAGAGAGTTCGAATGTCGAACTTGACGAAAGTCCGGATTATCATGCTGCATTTTCGGTATCCGATGGACTTATGACTGACGTAGGGTCTTTTTTACTCGAATACCTGCCAACCGGAAAACCATTACTCTATCTCAATCTTCCCGATGGCCTGGGAATGAACGACGACGGAGAACTAGTAAACTTTCTTTACAAGGCCTCAACTTCCGACGATATCAAGTATTTTATCGAGATGGTCTTTAATGGGCAGGATCCGAAAAAGTCTGAGCGTGAAGCAATAGTGCCGGAATTCCTCTCGGGTCTTGATGTAAACGTAGGCGAGAAGATTGCCCAAAGTATTTATTCATCAATAACGGCTGGAGATACTTGGTTTCCGCGGCTTAACAAACAAAGGGCTTCATTACAAAATGACTCCGAGACATACTGGAAGAATTCTACTAACACTTATCTAGCGCCTTCCGATTATTACGAGGCTAAAGAAGCTATCCTGCAGCAGTTTTTGCTGCGATTACCGCCTATTGAAAAAGCTATCGACATAGGTTGCGGTGATGGAAAATTCACTTTTCAGCTGGCTAAATTTGCCAAGGAGATTCTTGCCTACGACATATCGTCGGCACTCATTGACAAAGCCAGAGAAGCCGCTAGTACTTGTGGCGCGACTAATGTCACTTTTTCAGTGCAGGAACTGGAGGCAATCGCACCCTTTGCAAAGTACGACCTAGTCGCTTGCATGGGAGTAACAAGCTGCATTATCGACGATATAAAGTTTGTTTTCTTTCTCGATAAGTTAAGGCCTCTATGCCGGCAGGGCGCTTATCTGCTCCTGATTGATACGCTTTCGACTGCTAACGAACAGAACGCTAAAGATCAAAACGGATATGTCGCAAAATACAGAGTCATCGATGACTATCGCAGACTGTTTGAGCGTCGCGGCTTTGCGCTTAGGGAAGAAATTCTGATCAAGGAGAGCATTGAAAGACAGTGGGTCAATAAATTATTTGTTCTGCAGTTTGACTGTTAAGACAGTGCTCTAAGAAGAAGTGGGATTCGGTGATAAGAAGATATGCCCACATCTAATCATGGCTTTTACCCAGAGCGAACCTACAATAGCTTTCTATACACCATAATTCAAACCATGTACCGAACACATCGGTTCGATTTCTGAATTAACGATATTCCGAACTGATATACTCAAAATTATGTTCAATCAAAGATCTGCAATTCTTCTTGCAGCAGGCCAAGGAAATCGCCTTCGCCCACTCACCGAAGGCATACCCAAATGTCTATTGCCTATAGGCAACAAGACGATTATCGACACCATTCTGCCAAATCTGCTGACAGAGACAGACAGGGAAGTTGTTGTTGTAGCCGGCTATTCAGCCGAAAGCCTGGAAGCACATGTGAAAAATCACTACCCGACGGGCAGAATAAAAATCGTCCACAATACAAATTATGTTGAGGACGTAAATATTCTGTCTACGGATATTGGTGTTGACGCATTGAAAAAACCAGAGCTTGGCTACACCATTATTGAAACCGATATCCTTCTCGAGCCTTCAGCCTGGCAGGTTATTCATGGCGCGGAAAAGACCCAAAACAGTTTTTGGGTCACCAGTGGTCGTTACAATACCAGTTTGACTGGGGGAATCGTGCATGTGTCGGCAGCCAATCATGCCGTAGATCATATAGCTTATGTGCCTGAGTATGACAAAGCTTACGAGGGATGGCATAAGATGGTTGGAATTCTGAGTGTTTCACCTGATCAAGTGAATTCCGATCGTCGTCACAGGAAAACAGCGATCCGGGAAAGCTGTGCGCAGTACTACATGATGCCTTGGATTAGACATGCAAAAGATTTACCATGTATTGCAGTAGACTTAGCAGATCTATACGTACGTTCATTTAACACTATCTCCGATTACGCGCCTGCTTGTCTTGAGTATTCGAAACTATTTCCCGAAGTAACATCATGAAAATCGAATTTTGTGAAACCATACTCCTCAAGCACATCGAGGGATACAGTAATCGCCGTGTAGACTGGTTATGTAAGAAAATCCTCGCAGAAGGGATCTGGTCAAAACCATTGGCGCTTGATCTGGAGTATAACTTGGTACTGGACGGGCAGCATCGGATGGAGGCCGCGTTGCGGCTGGGTTTGAAACAGGTTCCAGTCGTTCGTTATAACTATGCGCATGTGCCATTGAAGACATTGCGCCCTAAACACCAGTTCGATTGGGTTAAGGTAACTGAACAAGCGCTCAAGGGCGATATATACCCTTACAAAACCGTAAAGCATAACTTCACCGAGCCCTTGCCTGTTTGCAGTTTCGCGTTGAAGGAATTGGGATATGCCTGTTAACAAGGCTATCATTCTTGCGGCTGGTCAAGGCTTTCAACTTGATGGCGTGAATAAGGTGTTGGTTCGGCATCCGGAAACTGGAAAAACGATTCTCGATCATGCTCTTGAGGCATTTGAAGGAAAAGATATTACAGTGGTTGTCGGATTTCGCGCTATCCAGATAATGGAGTCATATCCGCGGTTGAACTTCGTAATAAATCCCGATTGGGCACTGACAAACAATGCCATGAGTCTGGGGCTGGCTCTGACGGAAGAACCAACCTACGTGGTATCAGGGGATATTTTTTTCTCGAAGTCACTTATTTCGATGTTGGATGCTGCTCCTGAAAACCTCGCGCTGACGGAAAACCGGGAAAATAGATCATTGACAGCTATACACTGCGTGACAAACACCAGCGGTCTAATCTGCGAAACCTACCAAGGGCCGATCAGGAATATTGAGCACCCAGAAGCGATCGGGCTGTTCAAAATTAGTGAACCAAAAACTCTTCAAGAATGGCGCAGGCTTTGTATTCGCCATGGCAATCTTTTCGCTGGACAAATATTGCCATGTCACCATGCACCAATTCACTCACAACTTCTTGGTTCGCACGCCTTTGAAGAAATCAACACCCCGGCGGATTACCTTCGCCTGATCCACAAGACAATAAGGCAATGATTCGCGCAATTACTCTCGGGGTTCCTATTACTACCGCATCAATTCGTGAAGTTGAGGAAACCATACATAGCTATCAAGAAACAACGAAGTTATTGATAGCGGAACGACAATGGCCAGCAAGAACTGCCAGGATTACACTCCCTCCACTACGTGAAGAGCATGAAGACCAAGTTCATGCCTTACCCTCCCAACTTGCGTCGATCAGTCGGATTGCTGATAAATGTGGGGTACGTTGGTTTTGTCTACCTGTCGATCTTTTGAGTGGAAGTCAGTTCAAATCACGACTAAACATGGCATTTGAGTCGCTTATCCGGGAACGCAAAATGTTCCTAAATCTTATGGTGGCGGATGAGCAAAAAATCGGTATTAGCGCGGCAACAGAAGTTGCAAAACTCATGCTGAATGTGTCTCGAAAGAGTAATAACGGATTCGACAATTTCCGGGTAGGTGTATCCTGTAACTGCCCACCGAATGCCCCATTCTTCCCATTTTCTCGTCACGAGGGGGATCGTTTTCGCTTCAGTTTCGCCCTCGAAACAACGGATATAGCTCTTGATATTTCCGAGTTGGTAAAAAAAAGAAAAATTGGGCTGAAAGAGTTTTCAGAGACTTTTGTGTCTGCGCTTCAGCAGCGTTTGCAAGAGATAGACGATTTCGGTAATCATCTGGCAATAGTCTCCGGAGTCGAATATGCTGGACTTGATGCTGCGCTTGCGCCATTTCCCAACGGCAAAACCTCAATCGGTCGATTGCTGGATAATCTGGGCGCTTCTCCCGCAGGCAGTCACGGTACTTTATTTCTGACCAGTTTACTCACTGATGCAATCCGGTCTGCAATCGCACGCAGCCAAGCTCTAGTGACGGGTTTTAATGGCGTCATGTATTCGATCCTGGAAGATGACTATCTTGCCCAGGCAAATAACTGCCGGAAGATAACCATTAACTCGCTCAGTGCATACTCCACATTATGTGGATGTGGCCTTGACATGATTCCTATTCCCGGAACGACATTCCACGAAGATATTGCGGCTGTTATTCTTGATACTGCTGCGCTGGCTGTCAGACTGAAAAAGCCCCTAGGCGTGCGCCTCCTGCCGATTCCAAACAAGGCGGTTAACGAATTTACTGAATTCAATCTGGATTTTTTATGTGACAGCCGTGTGATGGAAATCGATACAGGTGGTTCCACACTTTATTCCAATGAGCCTGTTTGGCAATATTTTCAAACCAATCCGAATTAATTCATTCGAGGCCTATATGCTTGACCCAATTAAAGTTAAAAAATTCTGGGATAGCAGGTCCCGTACCTTTCAATCAGTTGCATTCGAGAGCATCGCCAACCTGGAACAAAACCCCGAGAATCTTGAAATTAAGATCCGTGATGAAAATAGTAAAGTATTCGCTTGGCTCCCTAACCTGTGCAACAAAAGCGTACTTGATCTCGGTGCCGGTGTTGGGCAATGGACATTTCGATTTGCTGAGCGACAAGCACGAAAAATTACCGCAGTGGAGTTCTCTGAGAATCTCGCGGAAATAGGGCGGAATGAGGCGGTACGCCGAGATTTTCCAAATATAGAGTTTGTGGTATCTCCTGCTGAAAAGTTCGAAACCACCGAGAAATACGATGTAATATTCATTTCGGGGCTTTTCGTATATCTAAATGACGATCAGGCAGAAATGCTGGTTTCCAACCTTAAGAAATTCATGGATGAGAATTCTATTATTCTTGTACGGGATGGATCGAGCATTGTTAGTCGATATGAAATTAACAACAAATTCTCGGAACATTTGCAAGCGGATTACTCGGCCACTTATCGGACGCGGGAAGAATATCTCCAGCTATTTAATTCAGCAGGATTCAAATTGATTCAGGATGAGAATATGTTCGCGGAGGGCCATCCGTTAAACAAATACCCTGAAACCAGACTCCGACTTTTTCTATTCAATAAAATCTGATGCCTCGTATACTGCCTGAATATATTGACGTCAGCTGGCCGCAAAATGAAGGCGCGATTGGTGTTGTCGGTGTGGCTCCATGGGCGACATTGGATTTCTGTCGCAAGATTTATGAGCTTACTCATGCGACCAAAGACTGGCAATATCCGCGGCTCATCATTGATGCCAACACTAAGATTCCAAGTCGAGGTAGGCATCTTGAGCTGGGTGAGCGCGATCCGTCACCGTTTATTAAATCTACGATCAACGAACTTGCCGACGCAGGCGCAACTCTCGCTGTTGTACCGTGCAATACTGCACATATCCTTTTCGATCGATGGGGTAAGGAAACCCGCATTCCGGTTATAAGTATCATTGAGGCAACTGTCCGGCAGTTGCCTGTTTCTAGTCACGTAAATACGGCTATTCTCGGTTCTCGCTACGTCGCTGAAAGTCAGATCTATCAAAAAGCACTTGCAAATGCAGGGCATACAACTGTTGAGATTCAAGCGGATGAACAGGAGCTCCTTAACGAATGTATTGCGCATCTCAAATGTTCTCCATACTTAAACTCTTACTTGGACACGTCGCTCCTGAGGCTAATAAGTCGATTAATAGAATCCGGGACAGAAACAGTTGTTTTGGCGTGCACCGAGTTAAGTATCATTAGCCAAAGTGAAATTTGGGGGCATCTTTCTGTAATCGACTCAAACGAAGCGCTAGCATTTGAGGTGCTCAAAACAATAGGAATTCGTAGGGTCTAATTTTAAAGTGGCTAACGTTGAATATTCTGTAGTTCTACCGATGAAGAAAAAAAAACCGCTGGAATTGAAAAAATCCGGATTGCTCTCAAGAACAGCCAAAATTAGAAAGACGATATGCCTAATACCTATTCCGTGTTTTAGTTTGGTTTTATGCCTGGATCATTTTATCGGAAAAAGTGCGATGGCTGTCCCCAATTGTCTTTATTATTTCTGGCCGTTAGATATTGCAACCGGCGGCTCAAAAATCAACTGGTTAATTAAATGAGGGCTGCAAGCCATGAATCGGTTGTGTCATTTAAAAGTGACATTATTCGTTTAATTGATGACAGGCAGCTCGATCAAGCGCTTAAGCAGATCCATCATTTGGTGGAGCGAATCATCACTGAGCCCTTGTGTACCTCTCATGTGTTTGGCTCAAAGACGCTGGATGAGCTTTGTATGCGTATTGGCCGTATCAATCTTGCAAATATTACGCATGAAACGCCAGTTAATACTCAGGGTTTGCCTGTGTTTGTTTACATAGTCACCAAACTGCAAAAGTCGGGTGGGCATACCCGCGTCATAGAGGATTTCATCAAGACGCAACCCGTCGGACAACACACCATTTTATCGACAGAGCTCGATGGCAAATCGGATGTCGAATATCTGAACAATGTGCTCGCCAAGCAGGCTAACGTCGTTTTGGAGCAGTGTCCAAAAGTAAACTATCAGAAAAGACTGACGTGGTTACAGATGCGCTTGGTAGCACTAGCGCCGAAAAAAACGTATTTGTTTAACCACCATCAGGATAGTGTGGCTGTTGCCGCGATACAGCCGGAAATGCATCTGGATGCCAGTTTTTATCATCACGGCGATCATCATTTGTGTTTAGGCGTATATTTATCCCACCTTAAGCACATAGATCCCCATCCAATGGGGTATCATAATTGCCGGAATGTGCTGGGCATAGAAAATATCTACATCCCTCTCACTGTCGAGGATAAAGATGATCGCCCAACCGATTGGCCTTTTATGTCTGACGGGACTCTAACTACCTGTACTGCGGCTAGGTCGAATAAAATCGAAATTCCCTATTTCGTAAGCTATCTTGGTTTAATACCCGAGCTATTAAAGGCAACCGGAGGTAAGCATATCCATATTGGAAGATTGACGCCGTGGGCGCTTTTCAAGATTCGACGAGGCTTAAAACGTTATGGGATTCAATCTGATCGGTTCGTATATATTCCTTGGGTGCCCAGTGTTTGGAAATCTCTACACGATTTTCGAGTTGATTTGTATGTGGCATCTTTCCCGTATGGCGGCGGGTTGACATTGATTGAAGCAATGGGGGCGGGTATTCCGGTAGCCTTGCATAGGCATATTTTTTCCAGAGTTTTAAGCGGAATTGATCTTGCTTATCCTGAGGCTTTTAGTTGGCGTTCGCCGGACGAGTTATTAACTTATTGCGCATCGCTAACACCGGAAACACTTGGTGCGTTGAGTCGGCTAAGTCGCGGCCAATATGAGAAATTTCATCGCGTGGAGAATCTTCATGCTGTTATTAACGCTACGGAATTAGACAAGGTAACACCCGCTGATTTGTCCGACAATTTTTCTATCGAAAGCGATGAATGGGCTCTTTGGGTGGAGCGCCAACTCAATGTGCGAAGGCTGCTTGCTAGAATGGCGTACCGCACATTTAAGCGATTTAGAGCGTGGATATCGTGATGCCGGGTATAAACAGCAAAGACTCTATCGAAGAAAACTGCGTCGATATGCAAGACCCCGGCATTTACTATAAAACGTCGAAAAAAGAAATATGAGTGCAGCTATTTCAGCGATCATCGTCAATTACAATGCAGGAGCATTGCTGCATCGCTGTATCGATTCGTTGCTGGCTTGCCCATTGAAAATCGAAATTATTGTAGTGGATAATGCGTCGACTGATAGCAGTTTGAATGAGTTAGTCGGTTTAGCAAACATTCATGTCATTAAAAACCCCAGCAATCTAGGTTTTGCTAAAGCTTGTAACATTGGCATACGCATCGCTACCGCTCCCTTTCTGTTTTTCCTCAATCCGGACTGCTCCTTTCAGCCGGATACGCTAACCAAATTATTAGATGTTATGCAGGCGGATGCCCGCGTGGGTATGGTCGGCGGCTTACTTGTTAATGCTGACGGAACCGAACAGGCCGGCGGCCGCAGAGCAGTTCCTACTCCTTGGCGTTCTTTCACCCGGGCATTTGGGTTAGTTCGTTTCGCGGATCGATGGCCCCGACTGTTTTTTGACTTTCATTTGCACAATCAACCATTGCCGGATCATGCCGTTGAGGTGGAGGCTATTTCCGGTGCATGCATGATGGTCAGGCGCGAGGCGATATTGGATGTCGGAGAATGGGACGAAGAATATTTTCTGCATTGTGAGGATCTCGACTGGTGTATGCGTTTTCGGCAAAAAGGCTGGAAAATTTTGTTTGTGCCGACAGCGAAAATTGTGCATGAACAAGGTGCATGCGGTCGCTCGCGTCCCTTATTTGTTGAATGGCACAAACATAAAGGGATGTTGCGTTTTTACCGTAAATTTTTTCAACATCAATATCCGGGGATATTGATGGGCTTAGTGATACTCGGTGTCTGGTTCAGGTTTGTGTTAGTGGCGGGTTACCACTCTTTCGTCCGTTTCCGTAAATCGTAGCGGGCAGCATGACTCATAAAGTTAAAATAGGCGTATTGGGGGCAAGCAGCCATGTGGGCTTGGCGCTTTTGCCCTTGCTCACAAAGGCGGGTTTTGACGTTATAGCTTACTCCCGGCGGAAGGTGACAGCTTCGACTTCTACAATTGTCTGGCGAACGGCGGACTCTCTAATATCTCAGGCCGAACATGTAGATGTCGCTTATTGGATTTGTTTGGCGCCGATCTGGATTTTGCCGGATTACTTTGCCGCATTTCTCGCCAATCATGCGAAGCGCGTTGTAGTGTTGTCTTCGACCAGCCGCTTTACTAAACAGGGTTCTTCGGATCTGTCGGATCAAATGCTTGCTCGGCGTTTTGTAAGAACAGAAATTGATTTGCAAGAATGGGCAGCCAACGCTGGAGTCGAATGTGTCATTCTGCGGCCAACATTAATTTATGGCTTGGGCCGGGATAAAAATATTTGTGAAATTGCGCGCTTGATTCGCCGTTTAGGCTTTTTTCCTTTATTAGGGCACGCCAAGGGGCTACGTCAACCGGTTCATTGCCGTGATGTGGCGCGGGCTTGTGTCGCCGCTTTGTTTGCCGAGAATGTAGTGAGTGAAGGCTACAATCTGTCCGGTGCGGAGGTGTTGAGCTACAAGGAGATGGTTGCCCGCATATTTAATGCCATGGGGCTTAAACAGCGTTTTATTGAAATTCCTTTGTTTTTAATGCGGATTGGCTTCGTCGCTCTAAAAATCTTGCCACGCTATCGCAGTTGGTCTTTCTCAATGATGGAGAGAACGAACCAAGATTTGGTTTTCGATCATCAAGATGCCAGCCGCGATCTGGGATTTAATCCAAGACCGTTTCGGCTTGAGCCTGAAGACTTAATAAAATGAATTTGCTGTGTTAGAACTCGTCATTTGCCTGTCAATGAACGTGGCTTTCGGTAAGTGTCGTCGAGTCAATTTATTTATTGCCAGATCAAATCCGATATATATCCTTTCAGAATCAGTCTTAACTTTGAAATTTAGCAATGTAATTATCTCTAGGCTTTTTGTTGGGCTTGCTGCTGGGTTATCATGCCTCATTTTTTCTCGGGCTAAAATCAAGCGCTATTTGCAAGTCCAACATTAATTCCTCTCTATAAAAGCATCAGAATGAAAACAGTCATCCTAGCCGGAGGATTCGGCACTCGCATCAGCGAAGAGTCGCACCTTAAGCCCAAGCCTATGATAGAAATTGGCGGCAAGCCGATTCTCTGGCATTTAATGAAGATATACTCGCGCTATGGCATTAATGACTTCGTCATTTGCTTGGGTTACAAGGGATACGTCATCAAGGAATATTTTGCCAACTACTTTTTGCACATGTCCGATGTCACATTCGACATGGAACATAATCGTATGGAAGTGCACGAAAAAAACGCCGAACCGTGGCGAGTGACGCTGATCGATACCGGGCAAGACACGCTGACCGGCGGCAGATTGCGGCGCGTGAAAGATTATATCGGCGATGAAACCTTTTGTTTTACCTATGGTGACGGTTTGGCCGACGTCAATATCGATACCTTGATTCAGTTTCATCGTTCGCAAGGCAAAGCGGCGACGCTGACCGCAATTCAACCGCCTGGTCGATACGGTGCGCTGAATATTGCCGGCGATGCCGTGCTCGATTTCCAGGAAAAGCCCGCCGGCGATGGCGCCTGGGTTAACGGTGGTTTTTTTGTGCTGGAACCGTCTGTTTTGGATTATATCGATGGCGATCTGGTTAGCTGGGAAGCTCAGCCACTGCAACGCCTGGCGGCTGAGAATCAATTGGCCGCCTATCATCACAACGGCTTTTGGCAGGCGATGGATACCATGCGCGACAAAAATCATCTTGAGGATTTATGGAGCCGTAATCCGCCTTGGAAGGTATGGTAATGAACGCTCGGTTTTGGGAAGGCAAGCGAGTCTTGTTGACCGGCCATACCGGCTTCAAAGGTAGCTGGCTGTCGTTGTGGCTGCAATCCAGGCAAGCGCAAGCGATCGGGTACGCCTTGGCTCCACCGACAACCCCGAGTTTGTTTGAGGCCGCCGGTGTTGAGAGAGGTATGACCAGCATCATTGGCGATATTCGCGATTTGCCGAAATTGCGTGCTGTATTTGCCGAGCATCAACCCGAAATTGTGATTCATATGGCGGCTCAGCCTTTGGTGCGCTACTCCTATAGCGAACCGGTAGAGACCTACTCAACCAATGTGATGGGAACGGTCAATCTGCTGGAAGCGGTGCGTCATACCAAAAGCGTCAAAGCGGTAATCAATGTTACCAGCGACAAATGCTACGAAAATCGCGAATGGGTCTGGGGGTATCGCGAGAACGAAGCGATGGGAGGGTACGATCCCTATAGTAACAGCAAGGGGTGTGCGGAATTGGTAACAGCTGCCTATCGCAATTCCTATTTTCACCCGGACAAATATTCCGACCATGGCGTAGCGTTGGCGTCCGCGCGAGCGGGAAATGTCATCGGTGGCGGCGATTGGGCGGAAGACCGGCTGATTCCGGACATCATGCGGGCGATAACTCAAGGCCGGCCGGTCAATATTCGTAATCCTCACGCCATTCGCCCGTGGCAGCATGTATTGGAGCCGTTGTCAGGCTATTTGTTGCTGGCTGAAAAGCTCTATGACTATGGTGCAAGCTATGCGGAAGCCTGGAATTTTGGGCCGAGCGAGGACGATGCCAAACCCGTGCAATGGATAGTGGAAAACTTGACTACGAGCTGGGGCGAGGGCGCGGATTGGATTTTGGATGACGGTAATCATCCACACGAAGCACATTATCTGAAGTTGGATTGTGCCAAGGCAAAAACGCATTTGAGCTGGCATCCTAGATGGCATCTCGAAAAGACATTGACTTCGATTGTCGAGTGGCACAGAGCATATCGCGACGAATGCGACATGCGTGCATTAACCTTGCAGCAGATCGATCAATACAACCGGGTTTTCAAAAACACCAAGCAGGAAATTTAAGTGGATAAAACAGAGTTGAAGCAGCAAATATTCAATCTGGTAGAGCAATATAGCGCGTTACATTTTGCGGAAAAATCGTTTCAGGCCGGAACCAGCAGTGTTCCGCCTTCCGGCAAAGTACTCGGTGCCAGCGAACTAAAAAACATGGTTGAAGCCTCCCTGGATGCTTGGCTAACGACGGGAAGATTCAACGAAGCGTTTGAAAAGCGTTTTGCCGAATTTGTCGGCGTGCCATATGCATTGACGACCAATTCAGGTTCCTCCGCAAATCTATTGGCGTTTACCGCTTTGACTTCGCCCAAGTTGGGCGAGCGGGCGTTAAAGCCGGGCGATGAGGTGATTACCGTTGCGGCGGGTTTTCCGACTACCGTCAATCCGATTTTGCATGCGGGCATGGTGCCGGTGTTCGTCGATGTGGAAATTCCGACTTACAATATCGATCCGCAAAAAATTGAAGAGGCAGTGTCGGAGCGCACGCGCGCCATCATGATTGCTCACACCTTGGGTAACCCGTTTGATTTGGACGCCGTAATGGCCATAGCCAACAAGTACAATTTGTGGGTTATCGAAGACTGTTGCGATGCCCTGGGTTCAACCTATAAAGGCCAGCATGTGGGGCAGTTCGGCCACATTGCTAGTTGCAGTTTTTACCCGGCGCACCATATTACGATGGGCGAGGGCGGCATGGTGTTTACCAAGGATCGCAAACTGCGCAAGATTATCGAGTCGTTCCGCGATTGGGGACGGGATTGTTATTGCGCGCCGGGTTGCGACGATACTTGCGGTATGCGCTTCGGTTGGCAGTTGGGCACATTGCCGAAGGGCTACGATCATAAATACACCTACTCGCATTTGGGCTACAACCTGAAAATCAGCGATATGCAGGCAGCCTGCGCATTGGCGCAAATGGATCGGTTGCCGGAGTTTATTGCGGTACGCAAGCGTAACTTCGAATATCTGAAACAGCGTCTAAAATCCTGTGAGCAGTTTTTAATTTTGCCGGAGGCGACGCCAAACAGCGAGCCTTCCTGGTTCGGCTTCCCCATCACCTTACGCGAATCCGCCGACTTCGCTCGCGTCGACCTACTGAAATATCTGGACCAATACAAAATCGGTACCCGCTTGTTGTTTGCCGGAAACCTGACGCGTCAGCCTTATTTTCAAGACAGAATCTATCGGGTTAGCGGCGATCTACACACTACCGACCAGGTAATGAACAATACCCTATGGATAGGTGTGTATCCGGGCTTGACCGAAGAGATGTTGAATTTTGTGGTTCAAAAGCTGGAAGATTTCTTCCGGATAAATGATTGATATAGACGAAACGGAACGAATTTGAAAGCCTCCGACGCAGTTGCCAAGTTTTTGTTAGCCCATAACGTTCAAATGTGTTTTGAACTGGTGGGAGGGATGATTACCCATCTTTTGGATAGTTTTGCCGAATCCGGCGGTTTTAGCATCGTATCCATGCATCACGAACAATCCGCCGCATTCGCTGCGGAAGGTGTGGCGAGACATGCAAGAGGCAAAACACTTGCCGTAGCCATGGGCACCAGCGGCCCGGGAGCGACTAATTTACTGACAGGTATCGGCAGTTGCTGGTTCGATTCTGTTCCCTGTTTGTTTATTACCGGCCAAGTTAATACTCACGAGCTAAAAGGGGAGTTAGGCGTCAGGCAGCAGGGCTTTCAGGAATTGGATATCGTCGAAGTTGCCCGATCGCTGACCAAATTTTCGGTCAGAATTGATAGCGCCGAAAGTTTGTTACCGCAATTGCATAAAGCCTTGTCGACGGCATTGAGTGTGCGGCAAGGCCCGGTGTTGTTGGATATTCCTAACGATATCCAGCGAGCCGATATTCCGGACGAGTCGGTTGAGAACTGGCTAAGTCAGCCATTGGATGTTTTTACGGAATCCAACGTTGCCGAGAACGATCTGAAAGGATTATCGGCGCTGTGCGCGGCCGCGCGGCGTCCGTTAATTTGCATTGGCGGTGGCGGTCGATGGGCCGATTCGATGGAACAGTGGCTGGCCAATGTCGATCAAGTAGGCATTCCCTATGTATCAACGTTGATGGGACACGAGAGAGTAATAGCCCGAGACCGTTACTTCAATATGATCGGCAGTTATGGCAACCGTGAAGCAAATTGGGCGATACAAAATTGCGACTTGTTGATTGTTATTGGGGCCCGGCTAGATGTGCGGCAAACCGGCGCGGATGTGGATGACTTTGGGCGTCAGGCGACAATTGTGCAAATAGATGTCGACCACGCGCAGTTGAATAATCGGGTTAAAGCCGATTTAAATATTGTCGCCGATGCGGAAAGTTTTTTTAAGCTTTTCCCGGTTTCGGCGGACACGTTTAGAAATATCGATCAGAGTTGGGTAAGCGTCTTAAACGCGCAACGTGAGCGCGCACAAGGCAATGAGTATCCGGATTGGACGATCAGTCCTAGCGAAGTTTTTAAAAAGCTGAATCGAGTTTTAGCAGATGTCGCCGTGGATTATGTGTGTGATGTGGGTAATCATCAGATGTGGGCGGCGCAAAGTCTAAGGCTGTCTCCGCGTCAGTCCGTGCATTACAGCGGCGGCATGGGAGCCATGGGTTTTGCATTACCTGCCGCGTTGGGAATTGCGCTGCGATCTCGCGGTAAAGTCGTCGTGATTACCGGCGACGGCAGTTTGCAAATCAATATTCAGGAGCTTGATACGCTGGCTCGCTTGGGTGTGGATTTAACCATATTGGTGCTGAATAATTCGATGCTGGGCATGGTGAAAAACTTTCAGGATATGTATTTCGATGGACGCGACCAATCTACCCGGAAAGGTTACAGCAGCCCGGTTTTTGCTGATATTGCCAGCGCCTACGGCATTGTGGCTCACCGCATAAATTCGACGGAAGAATTGGATCGCATTTTGAGTCTGATCCCCGGTCATGAAGGCCCGTTACTTATCGAACTGATGATGGAAGGTGCCGCGGAATGCAGGCCGCGTCTGGCATTCGGTTCGAAACTGGATGAGCAGTTTCCGAAGCTCACTAGTTAAGCGATACCTGAATATGCGAATAGCCATTCTTGGCGCCACTAGTCAGATAGCCAAGGATTTAATTGTTTCCTTTTCAGGCAACAAAGACACTGAATTATATTTGTTTGCGCGTCGTCCTGCGGAAGTGAGCAATTGGTTGGCTTCCGTTGGTTTGTCGGAATATTACCCTGCCAACGAGTTTTCCGAATTTCCCAAGATTGATTACGAAGCGGTTATAAACTTTGTCGGTGTTGGAAACCCGGCGCAAGCTGTGGCGTTGGGTAATGGCATATTTGAGATCACCGAATATTTCGACAATCTGGTTTTGGAATATTTGTGCCAGCATCCTCACTGCCGTTACTTGTTCCTTAGTAGCGGTGCTGCGTATGGCGGTGGTTTTACCGAGCCTGTAACATCAGATACTCGTGCAGTAGTCAATATTAATCGACTAGAGCCTCATGAGTGGTATGGTGTAGCCAAACTTTACGCTGAATGCCGGCACCGCGCGAGTCCTGATTTTGCAATTATCGATATTCGAGTTTTTAACTACTTTAGTCATACCCAGGATATCAATGCACGGTTTCTAATAACCGATATGTTGCGGGCCATCCGAGACAATGTCGAGCTTAAGGTGTCGTTGGATTATATCGTGCGTGATTTTTTGCATCCGTCCGATTTTTACAAATTAGTTTGTGTATTACTGGGAACCGATGCCATCAATACTGTTGTCGATTGTTATAGTAAAGCACCGATTGATAAACCAAGTTTGCTCGCCGCAATGCGGGATAAGTTCGGTTTGCGTTATGACGTTAACGAGGTCGATCCCAGTCTTAATTCGACTGGCAATAAACCTTATTATTATTCGCTTAATCATCGCGCTGCGGATTTTGGATACAAGCCTGAATTAACTTCCCTTGAAGGTATAGTTATAGAGTCAGGTAAGCTTATTAAATAATTAGATTACTGATGAATTTTACGACAAGACTAATAAATTGGCTGATCCGACAAATTGATTTTCTTAAGTTTAGAATCAAAAATCCGCGAGTGCTATTTGTTAAGCCTTTAACAATCGGCACATATTATTCACAAGAAGGGCAGGATTTATATCTGTCGAGCTTGCTATTCAGTGAGCTGGAAAGTTCGGCGGGTGGATATGTCGTGGATGTTGGCTGCAATCACCCGGAAAAATACTCTAACTCCAAGTTCTTTGAGAAATATTTCAAGTGTAAAACGATTGCGATTGATCCCATTGAGGAATATAGGGAGTTATGGAAAGAATTACGGCCCGAAGCAATATTCATAGCGACGGCTTTGGGAAGTTTGCCTGGGACAGTATCTTTAAGTATTCCTGAGTCGGGATCGTTTTATGACGATATGTTTAGTTCCATAACCGGAAACAATCCCAAAATAAGCGGTACTAATTGTGTGGTGCGAGATGTACCCTGCGTTACTTTGGCTTCGGTGATTGCCGAGCATAAACTTGAAGTCGTCACGCTACTGTCGATTGACGTTGAAGGTGTCGAACTTGATGTCGTCCGAGGAATTGACTTTGAAAGAGTGTTAATAAAGTGTTTGATTATCGAGAATAATACCGTGAACTTATTTGGTTCTGAGGAAATTCGGGAGTTTTTGCGATTAAAAGGCTATGTGTTTTTTTCCAGAATAGGTTTTTATGACGACGTCTTTTTGCATAAGTCCTTGTTGCAAAAGATTCGGTTGTAAGTGTTACCACACTGCTGTTGTTTCGGGTGGGCGTCTCTTTATTTGTTGTGAGTGTTATATAACAGCATGAAAGGTATTGCTTTTAACGCGATATCGAGGGTTTTGGTCGTTGGGCTGCAGTTGATAAATATAAAGCTTTATACCCATTTTCTGAGTGCCGATCAGCTTGGCTTTTCATTTTTTTTATTGACAATATCATATTCCGCAAATGCGTTGTTATTTGTTCCGGTTGATTATTATCAACAAGCTAAGCTTGCGGAGATAATGTCCAAGTCCGGAGGTTTGAGACCATTTTTAAGGTTTAATGGAGCTCTGGCTGCATATTATTTTGCATTTTTTCTATTAGTAATTTTCGGGTGTATGATGATACGCCCGGATTACGCGGTTTATATTGCAATTGTGTGGGTGTTTGCATTTTTTCTATATTTGGTTCAGGTGCTGAGAAATGTTTTTAATAATCTTGAATTTCGCGGTTTTGTATCGGTAAGCTTTATTCAAGAAGCCGTTATAAAGGTTTTAGTATTCTATGGCTTGGTAAGTTGTTTAAAAGCGGATGAAAGTCTGTTAATTTTGGCGTGGCTGATTTCATTGATTTTGTCGGCGATTTATTTGGTTTATAAGGCGTATAAAATAAAAATATTTTCCGGTTCTAATGTGCCGCTAATCGTCGCCAAAGATGTATATAATTTTTCATATCCTTTTTCAATCGGGGCTGTTTGTAATTGGTTGCAGTTGCAAGGTTATCGCCTGATTTTAGTTCCTCTTGGTTTTACGGAAGAAGTTGGTGTTTTTGCAACTTTATCCAGTGTGGGTAGCGCGGCAATCAGTGCGGTTTCGCTTATTTATAGTCAGCAGTTTACGCCACTAATATATAAAACTGCGGGAGAATTTACTGCTAGATACTTGCAAGGTGCAATAGCGGTTTTAATTGGCGTGGCTTTGGCTTCTTTCGGAGTTGGTGAGTTTGTTGTTAAAATTTTAACTAACTCCAATTTTGAGCCGCATTGGAAGTTGTTGCTTTTCGGGGTGCTAACAGATGGCAGTAACTTGATCATAGGTGCGCTAATAATTCATACTACCTTGGTTGGTAATACAAAAAAAATAATTCTATTTTCATTGCTAGGGCTTTTGGTAATGGAAATAAGCTTTGGCTATTTATATTGGGTATCAAAAATATCGCTTACCACCGTTGGTGTACCATTGCTAGTTTCGCAATGGATGGTTGTTTTTTTTATGTATTTAAATTTCGTGTGTGGCAAAAAACATGCGAATAACGAATCTATCGAGTATAAGAATTCTTAAACATGTCGAAATCCAACGTAACTGTTTTTCTAGAAGTTTTTAATGAAGAAGAACGTATAGAGTCCTGTTTAAGAAGTTTTTCTTGGGCGGATGAGATAGTCGTTTTTGATAAACACTCTACCGATCGTACGCGGGAAATTGCTGAAAAATACGCTATGGAAATTGTTTTAGTGCCTTTTTCTCAGGCTAGTGAAAATGTAGTGAAAAATATTTCAAGCCGAAAATCGTGCGATTGGGTTTTGTTTCCCACCGCATCTAGTTTGATTCATCCGAATTTAGCTGATGAAATAATAAAGCTTACTTCCGATAACAGTTTTAATTATGATGTCATCGGTTTGCCCTATGGTATGTATTCATTTGGTATAAATAGTAAATATTCTCCGTGGACTGCTGTAAGAAAAAACATATTGATTAGAAGGTCCTCTCTTCAGTTAAGTTCGAAATTGCACAATGAAATAAGTTTTAATAGCAATAGAATATTTGATATGCCGTTCATGGCTGAGGGCGAACTGCTATATCATTGCACGCACAAGAATGCGGATGATTTTTTTGATAGAGTTATCAGATATACGCGGTATGAGGCTCAGTATGAAAAATCTGTTAGTCGTAGTCAAGCTCTTAAAAAAGCGTTTTTCGAGATATTTAAATCTATGGTAACAGTAATATTTCGTCGTCGTGCTTTTGTTTTGGGATGGGATGGGGTTGCATTATCATTAGCTTATATTTGTTATTTTATAATGAAATTTATTTATGTTTGGGATATTGGGCGCGAAAACGGTAATGTCGTATACCCGGCTTTGAGACACAAGATTGATGAACTATGGCGCATAAAAGACCACTCAGACTTCTCAAGTAAAAAATAATTTGCATAGACTGTTTTTTGGAAGCCAATATAAAACTACACGATATGAATTTGCCAATGATTTCAATTGTGGTGGCTGTTTACAATGGAGCGGATACCTTAAAACAATGTATCGATAGCGTTTTATCTCAAACATTTGCCAATAAGGAATTGATAGTAATTGATGGTGGTTCTTGCGATGGCACAATTGAGTTATTGGAGGCCAATTCACAAATCAATTATTGGATTTCGGAACCGGATACAGGTGTATACAACGCATGGAATAAAGCGCTGTCTCATGTTAAGGGTGAGTGGATCTGTTTTCTCGGTGCGGATGATTATTTTTGGAATAACCAAGTGTTGGAGCGTATGGCACAAGAGTTGGCTGTCGTCTCTTCAAGTATATCGGTGGCTTACGGAAGTGTTATGTTACTGAATAGTCAGGGCGACACGCTTTATCCAATCGGTGATCCATGGGGCGCAGTAAAACAGCGGTTTAAACAGGTAATGTCCGTTCCGCACCCCGGATTAATGCATAGACGCAGTCTATTCGAGAGACAAGGGCAATTCGATGAGTCTTTTCGTATTGGTGGAGATTATGAGTTTTTGTTACGCGAATTAAAAACTGCTGAGGCATTTTTTATTCCCGATCTTATTACCGTTGCTATGCGGCAAGGTGGTTTAAGCAGTACGCCTTTTAATTCTCTCGAGTCGCTAATGGATGCTAGGCGCGCGCAAAAACTACATGGTCAGGTTTTTCCCGGGCCTGTATGGCTTTCCGCCGTGATTCGGATTTATATCCGCTTGTTTTTATGGGAAGTTGTTGGAGAAAACTCGGCCAGAAAGTTGATGGATATCGGTAGAAAAATAATGGGTCGTCCTCCGTACTGGACAAAGACCTAGCTGCGATATCGCATTGATAAACAGGTATTAATAAATTTAGTTTTCTATGGGAACTTTAAGGACTTTATTGGCTATTTCTGTTGTGATCGGTCATTCTTGGCATAATGGTTTGATCTTTATCGGCGGAAGGAATGCTGTCCAGCTTTTTTATATTATTTCAGGTTTTTTGATGTCCTATGTTTTGGTCGAAAAAAATTCTTACGATAGGATAACTAAGTTTTATTTAAATAGAGTTTTAAGGCTATATCCAATCTATGTTGCCGTAGCGATAGTTTCCTTGATATTTGTGACAATAAGCGAGAGTGGGTTTTTTGAAATATATAAAAATGCTCCCGCATCCGCGGATTTCTTATTGATTTTTTCCAATATATTTTTATTTGGTCAAGACTGGGTGCTTTTTTCTGGTGTCGAAAATGGTAAATTGGTCTTTATCGAAGATTTTAGTAAAAGCGAACAATTATTGTATTTGGGATTGCTTGTACCGCAAGCATGGACTTTGGGTGTGGAGTTAAGTTTTTATTTGATTGCGCCTTTGGTTTTAAATAATAGACGGCTAATTTATTTATTGCTTATTTTGTCGGTTATTATTAGAGGGTATCTGATTTTTGCCGGTTTAGGAAAGAAAGATCCATGGACATATCGTTTTTTTCCGGCCGAATTGGTGTTTTTTTTGGCCGGTGCATTGGCGCATCAGATTTTAGTGCCGTTATATAAAAATATTTTTAATCGAGATTATTCGAAAATTGCAACTTTATCGACGGTTTTTTATGTGGTTTTTTATTCGTTTATTCCAGTAAATGACGCGATCAGGACGATCATTCTTTTTTTGTTATTCCTGGCTGTTTTACCTTTTTTGTTTTCTTTTCAAAATCAGAGTAAGCTTGATAATGAAATCGGAAATCTAAGTTACCCTGTTTATCTCATTCACGTTTTCGTGATCGGTTTCATAGAAAAATTTTCAAAAAAAATAGGTGGGATCGATCCTATTTACAATGTGATATTAGTCGTATTGTTATCGCTCTTATTCGCAATGGTTTTGGATGCTTTTATTGGGAAAAGAGTTGAGAAAATTAGATTGCGTGTCAGACACTCATGATCATTTTTCAATTCAAAATTAAATTATGAGCGGAAAGTGTTATATACATGCAGCGAATGTGCATCAGGGTGGCGGCTGGGTCTTACTTGATGCGCTTCTGCAAACGCTTAATACGCAAACTACCTACGTATTAAGCGTCGATGCTAGAATGCCCGCAACGAGGGATTTCAGTAATATTAGTCAAGTTAAACGCATTGCGCCATCGATTATAAATAGATTAGCCGCGGAGTTATGGTTGGCTAGGACCGTGGCGGCGGATGATATTGTTTTGTGTTTTGGTAATCTGCCGCCACTCTTCAAATTGCGCGGACGTGTGATAGTATTTCTGCAGAATAGATACTTAATAGACAATATCGATCTGGATCACTTTCCGTTGAAAGTTCGAGTTAGGCTTTTTATTGAGCGGCTTTGGTTGTTAAGCAAAATTGCTAACGCCGACCAGTTTATTGTACAAACGCCAACGATGAGAAGCTTGCTTGAAGACAAGACTCGCGGGCTAGCTAAAATTCGCGTACTGCCATTCGTTGCTGATCCATCCGGTTTTATTCGTAGTATCAAGTTATCCGAAGAGGGGGCGCCCGTTAAAGATTTTAGTTTTTTTTATGTGGCCTCCGGCGAGCCGCATAAAAACCACAAGTTACTGATACAGGCTTGGTGCAATTTAGCCGAACAGGGATTATTTCCGACATTATTTCTGACGTTGGATGAAGGCAGATTCTCCGGATTATGCAAGCAAATTGAGTTTATACGCCGGCAATACGGCTTAAATATTACCAATCTCGATAATCTTTCGCATCGCGATATTTTGGCACTTTATAAAACGGTGGACGCATTGATTTATCCGTCTACATTCGAATCGTTTGGTTTGCCGTTGATAGAAGCAAGGCAGGCAGGATTGCCGATATTAGCGCCGGAGTTGGATTATGTGCGCGATTTAATCGATCCCGAGCAAACCTTCGATCCGAATTCCGCAACTTCCATTGCCAGGGCGGTGAAGCAATTTATGGGCGTAAAGCAGGAGCCGTTGCCCTTAATGGACGCCACGGCTTTTATGGCGTCGGTTTTAGAGTGGGCGGAATAGATTGCGCATCTTGATTGTCAGCCAATATTTTTGGCCGGAAAGTTTTCGTATAAGCGATGTCGCTAAGACATTGGCGGAAAAAGGTGTGCATGTTGAAGTATTGACCGGCAAGCCGAATTATCCCGGCGGCAACATATTTCCAGGTTATAGAGTCCGCGGATATCAGAAAGAGGTTTACGAAGGTGTTACTGTTCATCGCATCCCGCTGTTTCCGCGTGGACGCGGCGGTTGGCGGTTGGCGTTCAATTATCTGTCTTTTGTGTTGACTGGTTTAATATTCGCGCCCAGCCTGCTGCGAGGCCGGTCATTCGACGCGATTTTTGTATTTGCGCCCTCTCCGATTTTGCAAGCCATACCCGCCATTTTTCTCGGTTGGGTAAAATGTTGTCCGGTTGCGCTTTGGGTGCAAGATCTATGGCCCGAGAGTTTGTCAGCCACAGGGCATGTCGATAACCCGTTAGTGATAGGCTTAGTGCGCAGTGTTGTTCGTGTTATCTACCGCTACGCGGATTTGCTAATGGTGCAATCCCAAGCCTTTATCAAGCCGGTACGCGAATTCGCCGGCGAAACTCCCATCGTGTATTACCCAAATTCCGTGGACAATTCCTTCTCGGAGCCAGCAAACAGTGATGCGCCGAATATCGCCGGATTGGGGGATGGGTTTTCGGTGGTGTTCGCCGGTAATATTGGCGCGGCTCAAGCCGTTGATGTGATCATCGAAGCGGCGAGTATTCTGCGCGAATTTGAGAACATTCATTTTTTAGTGTTGGGTGAAGGTAGTCGCCGAGAGCATATGTTGCAGGAGGCAATGCGGCTGGGTTTGATTAATTTACACTTGCCGGGGCGATTTCCCTTCGAGGCTATGCCGGGTATTCTGCAGCGGGCGTCGGCCTTATTGGTGACGCTGACTGATCAGCCGATATTTGCCGCCACGGTGCCCAGCAAAGTGCAAGCTTACATGGCAGTTGGCAGACCTATCATTGCCTGCCTAAATGGGGAAGGGGCTCGGCTGGTGCTTGAGGCGGAAGCCGGCTTGTCGGCGCCAGCCGAAGACAGTAAGGCGCTTGCCGCCGTAATATTGGAGCTGTATCGAAAAACGCCGGAAGAGCAAAAAAGACTGGGTGAAAATGGCAGGCAATATTTTCTGAAACACTTTAACCATGAAGAATTGGTGGATGAATTGATTGAACATTTCAAAGAGCTTATTCGTAAGGAACGTAAGTGATGAAGATATTGGTGTTAGGTGCCGGCGGCATGCTCGGCAATGCGATGTTTAGGGTATTGAGTAGTCGTGAAGATTGGCAAGTACGCGGTGTGGCGCGTTCTGGCAGCGTGACAAGGTTTTTTCCCTCGGCTCTGGCTAAACAATTGATTATCGGGGTTGACGTCGAAAACAGCGATCTTTTGCTTAAACTGTTTTTGGATCATAAGCCGGATGTGGTTATCAACTGTATCGGACTAATCAAGCAGCTTGCCGACGCCAAGGATCCTCTGTCGGCAATTCCAATCAATTCTTTGTTACCTCACCGCTTAGCTCGGTTGTGCGAGTTGGCGGGAGCGAGGCTGGTACACTTTAGTACCGATTGCGTGTTCTCCGGCAAACAAGGCAATTACCGGGAAACAGACGCCTCCGATGCCGAAGACCTATACGGTAAATCCAAGTTTTTGGGTGAAGTCAGTTATCCGCATGCCATTACTTTACGTACCTCTATTATCGGTCATGAGTTGCAAGGAGCAAATAGCTTGGTAGGCTGGTTTTTATTGCAGACTGAGCAATGCAAGGGCTATACCCATGCCATTTACTCCGGATTGCCAACCGCTGTACTAGCCGAAGTAGTTCGCGATATTGTGATCGCCCGCCCCGAACTTCATGGCTTGTATCATGTCGCCTCACAACCGATCAATAAGTACGATCTGCTTAAATTAATCGCCGAAGCCTATGGCAAACGTATCCGGATTATTCCGGACGACTGCGTGAAGATAGATCGCTCCTTAAATGCCGAACGCTTTGAATTGGCTACCGGTTATCAAGCGCCTGCTTGGCCGCAGCTGGTGCGTACCATGCATCAATATCAACAATCCTGGCAGTAAACATGTTTAAAGACAAAGTTTTGATGATTACCGGTGGGACCGGTTCGTTCGGAAATACGGTACTGAAACGTTTTCTCTCTACGGACGTTCGCGAAATTCGGATTTTCAGCCGCGATGAAAAGAAACAGGAAGAAATGCGGATCGAATTGAACGATCCGAAGCTGAAATTCTATATCGGCGACGTCCGGGATTACGCTAGCATTTATCAGGCTATGAAAGGCGTGGATTACGTATTTCACGCCGCCGCGTTAAAGCAGGTCCCGTCCTGCGAGTTTTATCCTCAAGAAGCCGTGCGTACCAATGTATTGGGTTCGGAAAACGTGATGGAGGCGGCTATTGCCCGCAATGTTTCGCGCGTTGTGATGTTGAGTACCGACAAGGCGGTATATCCCATCAATGCGATGGGTATTTCCAAAGCCATGATGGAAAAATTCATGGTTGCCAAGGCCAGAATGCAAGCTCCCGGTGAAACAGTGCTTTGTGCAACGCGATACGGCAACGTGATGGCGTCGCGCGGTTCGGTGATACCGCTTTTCGTGTCGCAGATCAAGGAAGATAAGGCTCTCACTGTCACCGATCCCAATATGACACGGTTTTTAATGTCGCTGGAAGATTCGGTCGACCTAGTGTTATACGCTTTTGAACACGGTCAACAAGGGGATATTTTTGTGCAGAAGGCCCCGGCGTCTACGGTAGCGGATTTGGCGCAAGCGTTGATAGAACTATTCGCCAGGAACAACCCGATTCGAGTGATCGGTACCAGGCATGGGGAAAAGCTTTACGAATCATTGATATCACGCGAAGAGATGGCCAAGGCAGTGGATTTAGGCGGCTATTATCGGATTCCGGCCGACAATCGCGACCTGAATTATGCGCAATTCTTTAGCGAGGGCGAGGAAAAAATTTCCAATCTGGACGATTACACGTCGCACAATACTCAGCGCCTGAATGTCGAGCAGATAAAAGAATTGTTATTGAAGCTGGATTTAATAAAGGAAGAGTTGCGTGCTTAAAGTGATGACTATCGTCGGCACCCGTCCCGAGTTAATCAAGATGAGCCGGGTGATAGCAGAGTTTGACCGGCATACCCGGCATATCTTGGTGCATACCGGACAAAATTACGATTACGAACTGAATCAGGTCTTCTTCGACGATCTGGGTATTCGTAAGCCGGATTATTTTTTGGAAGCCGTCGGCGAAACCGTCGCGCAAACCATTGCTCGGGTTATCGAAAAAGCCGACGAAGTATTGGAACGCGAAAAGCCGGATGCGCTGATGCTGTATGGCGATACCAATTCCTGCTTATCCGTGATTTCCGCCAAGCGCAGAAAAATACCGGTTTTTCATATGGAAGCCGGCAATCGGTGTTTCGATCAACGCGTGCCGGAAGAATTAAATCGCAAGGTGCTCGATCATTTGAGCGATATTAATCTGGTGTTGACCGAACATGCCCGACGCTATTTACTTGCCGAAGGAATACGTCCGGAAACGATCATTAAGACCGGATCGCACATGCACGAAGTCCTCGAACATTACATGCCGCAAGTAGAAAAGTCCGATGTTTTGCCGCGTATGGGTCTGGAGGCAAGTCAATATTTTCTGGTCAGCGTGCATCGTGAAGAGAATGTCGATACCCCCGAGAATTTGCTGGATATGGTCAACACATTTAATGCACTGGCCGAGACCTACGAATTGCCGGTGATCGTCTCAACTCATCCGCGTACCAGAAAGCGGTTGGATGCCTTGCAGCTTGGCGAGCTGAGTCCGCATATTCATTTCCTGAAGCCGTTTGGTTTTTGCGATTACATCAAGTTGCAGTTGGAAGCCTATTGCGTGGTTTCCGATAGCGGAACCATTACCGAAGAAGCCTCTTTGTTAAATCTGCCCGCAATCACTATTCGTAATGCGCATGAGCGCCCGGAGGGCATGGACGTTGGAACGCTCATTATGAGCGGTTTGAAAAGTCAACGGGTGCTCGACGCCGTGCGTGTCATCGTCTCCCAGCATGATAAGAAGCAAGCGGTTATGCGGCCGGTCTTGGATTATGAGGCGGGGCCGGTTTCAAAACAGGTGTTACGAGTTGTGTTGAGTTATGTCGATTACATTAATCGTACAGTCTGGTCCAAGCCTGTGTGAAGTTGCTATTCAGGTGAGTGAGTTGCATTCTACCCAGATCGCTTTTTAGCTAACTTGGCGGCATCGGGTTAATGGATATTTTGTTAGAATGCCTGCCAGCTCATTTTTTAGTACAGACATGAAACACATCGAACTTCTCTCTCCCGCCGGCACCATACGCAATATGCGCTACGCTTTTGCGTTCGGTGCCGACGCCGTTTACGCCGGGCAGCCGCGTTATAGCCTCCGCGTACGCAATAACGATTTTATGGCAGACAATTTGGCTAAAGGCATCGCCGAAGCGCATCAATTGGGCAAAAAGTTCTTTTTGGCTGCCAACGTGATTCCGCATAACGCCAAAGTCAAAACCTTCATTAAAGATATTGAGCCGATCATTGCTATGGGGCCGGATGCGTTGATCATGGCCGATCCCGGTCTGATCATGATGACGCGTGAGCAATGGCCGGATATGCCGATTCATCTCTCGGTGCAAGCCAATACCGTCAATTACGCCAGCGTCAGATTCTGGAAAAGCATGGGCGTGGAGCGGGTGATTCTGTCACGGGAATTGTCGCTGGACGAAATCGCCGAGATTCGCCAGCAATGCCCGGACATGGAACTGGAAGTATTCGTGCATGGGGCGTTGTGTATTGCCTATTCCGGTCGTTGCTTATTGTCCGGTTACTTCAATCACCGTGATCCGAATCAAGGCACTTGCACTAATTCCTGCCGCTGGAAATACGATACCAAGCCCGCGGTGGAAAATGCGGAAGGCGATTATTTGTTGGCCGATAGCGCGGTCATTTCCATGAATGATTTGAATCAGGGACTGAATACCGCGAGTTGCGGTGGCGCCGATCGGCATCCTTTGGCCGACAATATCTATTTTCTGGAGGAAGAAGGCCGTCCGGGCGAATTGCTGCCGGTGATGGAAGATGAAAACGGCACCTATATCATGAACTCCAAGGATTTGCGCGCGATTGAGCACGTGCAGCGCTTGGTGGAAATCGGTATCGACAGCCTGAAAATTGAAGGTCGCACCAAATCGCATTTTTACGTGGCGCGTACCGCGCAAACCTATCGGCAGGCGATAGACGATGCCTTGGCCGGTCGGCCGTTTCAGCCCGAGTTGCTGGGTGTCCTGGATAATCTGGCGAATCGCGGTTACACCGACGGTTTTTATCAACGCCATCACACCCACGAGCATCAAAACTACTTGTCCGGTTATTCTAAAAGCCATCAACAGCAGTTTTGCGGGGAAATTACCCATTACGACACGGAAACCGGTTGGGCGGATATTAGCGTCAAAAACAAGTTTTCGCTTGGCGACAAGCTGGAATTGATTCTGCCGCACGGCAATCGGGATATAACCGTCGAGAATATGGTCGATAAATACGGCCAACCGATGCAGGAAGCATCCGGCGGCGGTTATGAAGTAAAGATTCCGCTACCCGATGTCGATTGCCAATACGGATTGCTGGCGCGATATTACTAGCCCTTGGAGGCTGCTATGCCATTTCTTACCGCCGATCTATGCGATCGGTTTTCCAACCAAGAAAATTTTCAAATCGCCGAACCTTTATTTCGGCATTTCGGCGGTAAAAGTCAGTTCAGCGGGCTGATCACGACTTTGAAAGTGTTTGAGGACAACACCTTGGTGCGCACCGCGCTGGAAGAGAAGGTATCCGATCGGGTGCTGGTGATCGATGGTGGCGGGTCGAAACGCTGCGCGTTGTTGGGCGATACCTTAACGGCCTTGGCGGTGGAAAACGGCTGGCAGGGGATAGTGGTATACGGCAGTATCCGCGGCTCGGAAGCGATTAACCGAATGCCGATTGGCGTGATGGCGCTGAATACTCATCCGCTCTGTAGCAGCAAGCACGGCCATGGGCACCGCGACTCGGTGATCACGTTTGCCGGCGTCAATTTTAAAAAAGATCATTATCTCTATGCCGATAGCGACGGAATTATCGTCTCGGAAACAAAATTGGATTAAAATCGCTTCGTCTTAACCAAGTAAAATACTCAAGAATATGCAAATCGTACTCGCTAACCCTCGTGGATTCTGTGCCGGCGTCGACCGGGCTATTGAAATTGTCGATCAAGCGATCGATACCTTCGGCGCGCCTATCTACGTGCGGCACGAAGTGGTGCATAACCGTACGGTAGTCGATGGCTTGAAGGAAAAAGGCGCGATTTTCATCGAAGAACTCAGCGACGTGCCGGTCGGTTCGTATTTGATTTTTAGCGCCCACGGCGTTTCCAAGCAGGTACAAAAAGAAGCCGAAGAGCGCAAGTTGACGGTATTCGACGCAACCTGTCCTCTGGTAACCAAAGTGCATATGCAAGTTGCCAAGCACGCCAAACAGGATAGGGAAGTGATCCTGATCGGCCATGCCGGCCATCCGGAAGTGGAAGGCACCATGGGTCAATACGACAAGTGTACCGAGCACGGCGATATTTATCTGGTGGAAACCCCGGAAGATGTGAAGAATCTGAAGGTCAACAATCCGGACAATCTGGCCTATGTCACGCAAACCACGCTGTCTATGACCGACACCAAAATAATGGTCGACGCGTTGCGAGAACAATTTCCGTCGATCAAAGAACAGAAGAAAGACGATATTTGCTACGCCACGCAAAACCGTCAGGATGCTGTGCATGATTTAGCGAAAATTTCTGATTTGATCTTGGTTGTCGGTTCACCGAACAGCTCTAATTCCAACCGTTTGCGGGAGATCGCCGAACAGTTGGGTAAGCCGGCTTTCTTGATCGATACCCACAAGGATCTTAAACAGGAATGGTTGGATGGTATAGATGTGGTCGGTGTTACTGCTGGTGCTTCCGCACCCGAAGTCTTGGTACAGGAGGTGATCAACCAACTGAAAGAATGGGGTGGTGCAACAACCCAGGTTCGTGAAAATAAAGGCATTGAAGAAAAAGTGGTATTCTCGATTCCGAAAGAATTGAAAAAACATATGGAAGCTTGATCTTTTTTATATCGTTGGAGCCCGTCGATGACTGTCACCGCCCAGGAACTTGTCGCTGCCGCCAAGCAGCAGATTACCGAAATCAGTGTTGAGGCTGCGCAAAACCGCTTACCCGGCTTGTTGCTGGATGTGCGAGAGCCGGCCGAATATGCTGCCGGACACTTACCGGGCGCGGTGAACATTCCGCGCGGTCTGTTGGAATTTAAAATCGATAGTCATCCCGATTTTCAAAGTAAGCAGCAAGCCGAGATCTTGGTGTATTGCCAAACCGGCGGCCGATCGGCGTTGGCGACTCAGGTGTTAAAGCAACTGGGCTATAGCAATGCGGTCAGTATGGCCGGTGGCTTTAAAGCTTGGGCGGAGAGCGGATTTAGCGTTGAGTGAGTTAAACGAAGTCCGCATCGATAAATGGTTGTGGGCGGCACGTTTTTTCAAAACACGCGGTTTGGCTGCGGAAGCAGTTAACGGCGGTAAAGTGCATGTTAACGGTCAGCGCTGCAAGCCGGGCAAGGAAGTCAAAGTAGGCGATTTGATTGTTATCAGTAAGGATCAATACAGTTGGGAGGTTCGGGTTACCGATCTCAATAAGCAACGCCGCCCGGCGCAGGAAGCGGCCTTGCTCTACAGCGAAGATCAGGCCAGCATAGCCAAACGGCTTAAGCAGATCGAGTTGCACAAACAGCAACAGGCCCTGCAACATCCATCCGAGCGCGAGCATAAACCCAACAAAAAGCAACGCCGTCAAATCCATCGCTTCAAACAGGACGCGCTCTAGCCGCTATTATTGCGTCGAACAAAAACAATAGCCACACCACTTGCTTCAATTTATCATTCCCGGCTAAATCGCAGGGGATTAGCGTTCGTTTGGCGTCGGATTCGGGATTAAGCGCCGCGTAAGAACTTCAGTCTAAATTTAAACGATATTGCTTCGGACGCAATGCCGCCGGCATGTGAGTCCGGATTGTGTGACACCATAGGATCATTAATGTCGATACGCCGTTTTATTATCATCAATATTGCCTTGCTTGGTAGCGGTATGCTGGCAGGCTGCGCCACGACCCGGCAGATTGCGGTCGATTATCCTAAAACCGAAACATTGCCGATAAAGCCGATACGCGGCCAGACTAACGTCAGCGGCGACGACTATTACGTACAATTGGTTTCCGATTTTGAATTTAAAGGCGATAACGCCTTGAAAGGCGGTTGCAGCGATGTCGGCAGCCAATACGAGAACGGCGATTTGTCCGCAGCGGTAGTGTTTAGTATCCATAACGACACGCTAAAACTTAAGCGCGAAGCCAGCGGTTTTTTGTATCAAGCGACCACCGGTAAATGTAATTTCAAACTGGAAACCAAAAAAGCGTATCTGACGCCATGGTTGCGGCTGGATTCCGGTAAGGATACGCTGATCGACTACAATTTTTTGACTAGCAATAGTCACGAAGCCAACCTTTCGCAGTTAGTCAGCGATGTCAACGCCGCTAGTAGTTTATTCGCCTTGACCGGTGTCGGCACCGGTATGGCGGTGATGGGCAAATTGGCTGGCAATTGGGTGGAGAGCAACCCGCAAGTGGTAGCCAAAACCCCAGCGGCTAACGGCAAATACAGTTCCGAAACGCATTCCCTGCCGGCTAGCGTGGCGTTGTCGGGCGATGGCGGCAATCTTAATCAAAGCCGCTTGGCGGTTTACGAAGTGGTTGAAGGCGGCTTGAAGGCTTGGGTTTCCGAGACTAAATTGCTGGGCGAGTTGCGCGTATACCCGGAAATCTCCTCGTCCTTGTTACTAAAAACTGCCGGCGACGCCACGCCGGATGCGCACGATTTGTCGTTGGACGAATTATGGCGCGCACCGATTCAGACCGCCAACGGCGAACTCAGCCTGCGCCAGTTGATCGAGCAAATCGATCCAGCCGCCAAGCCCAATCTACAACCCGATTGGCAGAACTACCCGGACGTGGAAAGCCAATGCCGGCGGCTGAAGTTAGCGATGAAGGATCTGGGGTTTAATAAATTCGACCGGAATGCGGTGCTCTATTATTTTCTGAGCAAATCGTCCCCGGATTGGAAAAATTTCAATATCTCCGTTCAACGGGCGATGACCGATGAAATCCGCCCCAAGCTGTTGGAGCAATATCGCGCCAAGGATTTCTCAGCTTGCTTGGCAAGCGAGGACTATGCAGTGATGAAGAGTATGCGGCTTCCGGTTAACACCGAGCAGGATTGGGAAGCCCTAACCAACTCCAGACAGAAGAAAGAAGGTGTGATCAGTCCTATTCAATCGACGGCTAGGCAGTTTTTATCGGCTTTGCAAAATCCGAACAAAGATGAGACTGCCCGGCAATTGTATCCGCTGTTGAATACCGAGAAGAGCGGTAACGGCACGGTTTTGTTGCAGAACCATTTGAGTAACTTTGGTTTGGAAGCGCTGTTGCAGTTACCCTCTGTGCCGGATGAAGGCGTTTTGATCAATGCCGGCCAGCTAGCAGGGGTGTTTGGCGGGCTAAATGTCGAGACTTATAGTTGTGCGCGTCCGGCTCAGGATCAAGGCCAGCCTTTGGCGAATATCGGCATCATGCTGTTTATTACCAAGCCCGGCAGTCCGCGCGAAAAGGGCGGTGCCCTGGAGTTTGAGTTAGTGCAAGGCAAAATTGCCCGTTTGGCCTTCCAGCATCCGACTTTCCGCGATTTCGAACAAAATCTGGCCGATTATCCGGATCTCGGCGGTTGCCGGATCGACGCCGAATTGTTGAATAAGCTGCATTAATTGTTGACGGTCGGTGATGAGCATGAGCCGGAGAAAAGGGTTGATTGCGACGGCTGGCGTACTGGCGGTTTTGATTATTTATGCCTTATTAGGATTTTATGCATTACCAAGTTTTGCGCTGAAAAAACTGCCGGCCTTGTTGCAGGAAAACACCGGGCAGCAAGCCCAGTTGAAAGCGGTCCATTTCAACCCGTTTAACTTCACGCTCGACATCGAAGGATTTGCCTTATCGGTGCCGGAAGGTAAAAGTTTATTCGGTTTCGAGCGTCTGGCAGTCGATCTAGATGTTTTGGAATCGGCAAAACTCGGCGGTGTGGTTTTAGACCTCATCGAGTTGGACAATCCGCAGGTAAACATAGAGCGCCGCGCCGATGGCTCATTTAATCTTGCCGATCTTCAAGCTAAACCGTCCGAGCCGGCACCCGAGAAGCCGGACAGCGGCGGCGAGAGCTTGGCGCTATTGATACATCAAATCGTGCTTAAAGACGGCAGGATAGGCTGGCAAGACGCCGGTTCGGGTCAGGTGTTGTCCGAAACCGTATTGCCGGTGAATCTGACATTCAACGAACTCAGTACCCAAGCTGCAACTAGCGCCGTCGGCGATTTGAACTTGGGTCTGGAGTCCGGCGGCACCATCGCATGGCATGGCGATTTGACGCTCGCGCCATTGGCTTCGAAAGGGCATTTGCAGCTGGATGGCGTCGGATTGGTAAAAGTCTGGCAATTGTTTTTGCAACAAATTTTGCCGATACAGATAGCCGATGGTCATCTGGGTTTGCAAGCCGATTACGTGTTGACGGCGACAGATGCAGGCATGGCCGCTATGTTAACGAATGGCGGTATCGAGATAAAACAGCTGGCTATTACCGAGAAAAACCAGGGTAAACCTTTGGTTAACATGCCTGCGTTAGCGGTGGGCGGGATTGTCGTCGACGTCAATAAGCAACAGGTCGGTATCGCTTCGATTTCGAGTAGGGATGCAGTTGTCAAATCCTGGTTGCAAGCCGACGGCGTGGTGAATTATCAAGCCTTGTTCGCCGAAGATACCGCGCCATCTAATACTGCTTCCGCGCCCCAAGCCACATCGGCAGCGGAAGCTAAGCCATGGGCGATCAAACTTGACGAAGTTGCGCTTTACAATTATGCCATCGACTTTACCGACTTTAGTCAGAAAAAACCGGTAGAGCTGCATTTGAGCGAATTGAACTGCAAATTGCAGAAATTCAATACTCAGGAAAATGGCGGGTTGCCGCTGCAATTCGCTAGCCGTTTTAATAATGCCGGCAGTTTGAAAATCGACGGCGAAATGAGTTTAGAGCCTTTTGTGGCAACTTGGGCCGTGGCCGTTGATGATGTCAATCTGAAGGTATTCCAGCCTTATCTCGACCCGTTCTTGAAATTGGAGCTGGTGGATGGCGATTTTAGCGGCAAGGGTAATTTGCAGCTGGCAGTGGCCGAGCAACTGCAACTTACCTTCCGCGGCGACGCCGGCTTGGAAGGGTTGATTACTCGCGATCAGATCAAAAACAAGGATTTTTTGAAATGGTCTAATCTGGCGCTCACCGGCATAGATATCGATTTGAACAAGCAGGATTTCAAGCTGGGCAAGGTGATGTTCGATCGCCCCTACCTGCGTTTTAATATCAAAAAAGACGGCAAAACCAACATTGACGACCTCATGGTGGAATCCGCACCGACAAAGACCACGGCTTCGACTAAGCCGGTAGCCAAAACCGCTGCCGTCAAGTCAGACGAACCACGCGTGAGTATCGGTAAAGTGGAACTGAAGGATGGTAAATCGGATTTTGCCGATTATTCCTTGATCCTGCCATTTGTCGCGGAAATGAATAGTCTTAACGGCGAAGTCAGCGGGTTTTCCTCGGATAAAGACGCCGAGGCCAAGCTGCTGCTTAAAGGCAAGGTTTACGATATGGCGACGGTCGGGATTAAAGGCAAATATCAGTTCGATAATGGCAATTCGGACATTACCCTAAATTTCGCCAACATGCCTTTGCCTTTAATCACGCCCTATATGGCGGAATTTGCCGGGTACAAAATCGAAAAAGGCCAAATGACGCTGGATTTACAGTACAAAATCAAGCAAGGGCAACTTACCGTACAGAATAAATTGTTGATCGACCAGTTGACCTTGGGCGAACACGTGGAAAATCCGCATGCCGTATCCTTGCCTTTGCACCTAGCAATTGCTTTGTTGAAAGACGGCGACGGCAAGATCAATCTGGATTTTCCGATTACCGGCAGTTTGGAAGATCCGCAGTTTAGTGTCGGTTCCTTGATTGCCGATGTGTTGGTCAATCTGGTTACCAAGGTTGCGACTTCGCCCTTCCGTGCAATCGCGTCACTATTGGGCGATGACAAGGATTTTAGCGCGGTAGCCTTTGCTCCTGGCGGCGCGGAACTGGCTAGTGAGGAAACTGCCAAGCTGGATCAACTCAATAAGGCTTTGGGCAGTAAACCTGAGTTGACTTTAGAAATCAAAGGTATTGCTTATCAAAGTTTGGACTGGCCGGCAATGCGCTTCGAGGCATTGAAGGATGTATTGAAAAAAATGAAGTCAGGCGAATTGCGAGACAAAGGCGAGAAGGTTCGTCATGAATATTTGGAATTATCCGATGATGACTATAAACGCTTATTAGCCAAATTTTTTGGTGAGGTTTTTCCGCAGGAACTGGAGCGCTCCTTGCTGGGTACGCCACGCATCAAAAGCGATCCGAACGCCGATTTTTATAGTGTGGCGCGGCAGAAACTGGAAAGTGTTTTTCCGCCCGATCCGCAACGCCTTAACGATCTGGCGGTAGCAAGAGCCAATCACATTGCCCAGTATGTTACCGAGCCCGGCGGTATCAGCAGGGATAGAGTTTATATTTTGGCAACTGAGCTTAACCTGGAAGAAACGGCCGACGGAATTAAATCGGTGCTTTCGTTGAACGCGTCGCAGTAAAGGGTGCGCACGGTGTTTGTAATATAATCGGATTTTCTGCCCAGGCAGCATCGTATCGATTGTTCCTGAAGGTTTATAAAAAAGGAGAGACCTAATGAGTACCAATTTTTTTCGAATTATGCCGTTGCTGGCCGCTATGGCGGGTAGCAGTCTGTATTTCGCTACATCGGCGGTAGCTGCGCCGTTAACCTCTTGCACCATGACCTACAAGCTCAGCGGCTGGTCATTGGTTTACAAACAATACGACGGCATTGGCAATATCAGCTGTAGCAACGGTCAGCGTGCCCAAGTTGCGCTCGCTTCGAAGAGTATCGGTTTTACGATAGGCAAATCCGAGATCGAAGGTACCGGGGTGTTTTCCGAGGTTAAAAATCTGAATGAAATCTACGGCAGTTTCGTCGCTTTTGAAGGTCATGCCGGAGCCACTAAGTCGGTAGACGGACAGCTATTGACGCGCGGTGAAATTTCGCTGGCCTTATCGGGCAATGGGCGCGGTATCGACATTGGCGTAACTTTAGGCGCTTTAACTATCTCGCCTCGATGAGCCGATTTATCATGGCTGGTTGCTGCCGTTAGGTTTGATATCTTGCTGAACCTTAGGTTTATGGGGGGATCATGCCGTTTGTAGTTCGGGATCGGACCGGAGCGATTACGCAACTGCGTGATAGCGGCGAGGAATGGCTCGACGTCGAAGATGTGGAAGTGGTGGCATTTTTGCAGCGGCTTTCCAGCGATAAGGCCAAGCAAGCGTTATCTGCCACCGATAACGATATGGTCAGGGTAATCGACGATTTGGTGGATTTACTGGTCGCTAATCAAGTATTGATTTTTACCGAGCTTCCCGAGCGAGTGCAAACCAAGTTGCTGACGAGGAAGCAGCTCAGAAAAGACATGAATGCGTTGCAAAATTTGATGGTCGATGACGAAGGATTGTTTTAGTCAATGTTGGCGCTCGCATCTAGTTTGAACAGGCTTGGTTTTGTCGTTTTAGGTCCGTACCCTTTGCCAGATAGGGATATTCTCGCGGCGCATTTTGCCTTTTTGGATTGCCCGTGAAAAACTCTTTTTTTCTGGTCATCCCCGAACAAAAAAATGAACCGCAGTTATTGGCGTCGTTTACCGACGACGCCTTGCGGCAATGGGTCGCCGAACTGCCGACCGCCAATCTGGGATTGGCCGCGCGCTTATTTCACGAATTGCTGGGGGAATTGATTTCGGTGGAAATGCCGGCGGCAAAACGTCTGCATGCCTTGGAATTGCTTAGAGACAGCTTTTATTTAATCGACGATTACCTGCGTTCGCGCTTGATCAAGTTCGGTTTTCCGAAAGGCGAGGTCGAGAAAAAGATATTCGGTTTAGCCTGCGCAATCGAAAGACAATTTACCATCGGCTATTGGAGCGTGGTAAAGGAGTTAACGCGCCGCGACGTCGGTTGGCTGCAGGGTAAGTCCACGGCCTTGGCGATACAGCGCACCATTCGGGGCTTGAGTCGAATCGTCATCAGTCATTACATGATGAGTTATCCGGTGCCGGACTGGATTTGGATCGATTTACATTCACTGTACAAGCTTGCGGTGAAATTGGACAAGGCCGGTTCCAAGGTGGCCGATCAGGGCGGAATCTTCAGTAAGCTGTCTTCGGTTGAAGACAGTTACAAGCAAATATTGCTGCTGAGTTTGGCCTATCCCTCAGGCTTGATGCAAAAAGAGTTTCAATTGGTTTATGAGTTTTTGGAGAAAATCAGCGATTTTTTGCAAATCGAAACCAAACCGGTTGCGGAGCAAGCCGTGCAATGCGCGATTTTAATGGACGAAGACTTGCCTCCGGCATTTTTACTGAATGCCGCGCCAAATGACCGCCGATCCGATTCGGCGATGCTTTATCTCAACCTCACCAAGTTGGGTAAAGTCATTAAGCAGGCCGACAAACTTTGCAGCAAGGACGAGGCGCGTTTTAGCTCCCTTGAGGTTGACAAGAATAATCATCAAAAACTCTCCGCCGAGCTGTTCGATTATTTAATGCAGCGCTGGCAAGGTAAGGAGCCGCAAGGCACCGTGTATTTTGCCGACCGTTTGGACAGATATGTGGCTATTGGTTTGGAAACGACCTATGATCTACTGGAAACCGGTAGACCCGGCCTGGAGTCAGGGCTGGAAATACGTGCGGAGACGGACTCGGAGCGAGCCTTATCGTGCAATTTCGACAAGGAAGGCGTTCTGTCTATCGGCAGTCTGGTGAGTTTTCGCAAAATCGACGCGATGCCGCAACAACGCTCCCTTGGTGTGGTCTGTAAAATTTTACTGCCGAAACAGGATTCCAAGCTGATATACGAGGTGATGGTAATTGCCGCTCAAGCCTTCCCGGTGGCTTATCAGGCCCTTGATGCGGAAGCCGACGCCGAGCGGAAAAAAGCCTTGATTTACGGCACTAGAGATCAAGAAGGCGAAAAAAGCTTTATCATCATGGACTCTTTTCGCTTGAAAGATGGCGATATCTTGAGAATGTTTATGGGACACGAGAATTTTCCCATCATTTTGAACGGCCGTCGCAATATAGGTCTGGGCTATTGGCAGTTCGAATGCCGAAGGATTCTGGACGACGTGATTCCGGCTCAGAGCAAGAAAAAAGGCTATGATTTTATATAACAAACACGATTGCCGGCCGTTTCCGAGGTGGATGTGGCGGCAGAACCCAGCAAACAGATTCAATGACATCAAATTCCGATCAGACTTCTGATTTTTCCGCACTCGTCGATCCCCACGCCCAACGTGAGGCTGAAAAATACGAGAACCCCATCCCCAGCCGCGAGCTGATCCTCCAGCTTATTCAACAAGCCGGCAAGCCGTTAAGGCGCCAACAGATTGCCCAACAATTTTCCCTGGAAACGCCCGATGCATTGGAGGCCTTGCGCCGCAGACTGCGAGCCATGGAACGCGATGGTCAACTAAGCTTCAACAGTCGGCAAAAATATTGCCTGGGCTCGGGTGAAAATACCATTGCCGGGCGAGTGCTGGGGCATCCGGAAGGTTTCGGATTTTTGAAGCCTGACGATGGTAGCGAAGATTTGTTCTTGTCGCCGCGGGAAATGAAACCGCTGATGCCCAATGATCGAGTGATTGCTCGTGTGGCCGGTATCGATAGGCGCGGTCGCCGCGAGGCGGCCGTAATCGAGATTAGCGAGCGCAATACGCATCATGTGGTTGGCCGGTTTTTTACCGAAGGTCGTGTGGCTTATGTGGTGCCCGACAACAAGAAAATCGCCCATGAAGTTTTGATTGCCAAGGAAGACGTCGGCCATGCCAAAAAAGGCCAGATTGTGGTGGCCGAGATCATTCAGCAACCCAGCCAGCATTGCCAGCCCTTGGGCCGCATCACCGAAGTGCTGGGTGCGCATATGGCGCCGGGCATGGAAATCGAAATGGCGATACGCTCGCACGATTTACCCAATCAGTGGCCGGATGCCTTATTGGAAGAAATCAAGACATTAACCCCGCAAGTGCCCGAATCCGCCAAGCAGGGTAGGGAAGATATTCGCAAACTGCCTTTGGTAACCATAGACGGCGAAGACGCCCGCGACTTTGACGATGCCGTCTACGCGCAGAAAACCCCGAAAGGCTGGAAACTGTTGGTAGCGATTGCTGACGTCTCACACTATGTAAAAGTCGATACCGCTCTGGATGCCGAAGCCAAAAATCGTAGTACCTCGGTGTATTTTCCGGAAAAAGTGATACCGATGCTGCCGGAGATACTTTCCAACGGTTTGTGTTCCTTGAACCCGCACGTGGATCGCTTATGCATGGTCTGCGAGTTGCTGATCAACGATGAAGGGAATGTCCTGCGTTCGCGGTTTTTTGAAGCCGTGATGCGCTCTCATGCGCGTTTGACCTATACCGACGTAGCAAAAATGCTGGTAGACGGCGATCAGAAACTGGCAAAAAAATATGCCGCTTTGTTGCCGCATCTACAGACTTTATACGGCTTGTACAAAGTCATGCGCAATCAGCGCGAGTTGCGCGGGGCGATGGATTTCGATACCCAGGAGACCAAGATCGTCTTCGGGCCGGAACGCAAAATCGCTGAGATCGTGCCTTTGCAACGCAACGATGCCCATAAGTTAATCGAAGAATTTATGATCACTGCCAACACGGCAGCCGCGCGGTTTTTGAACAAGAAAAAGATGCCGCGCCTACTGCGGATTCATGATGGACCAGGCCCGGAAAAATTACTGGCGCTGAAAACCTTTCTCGGCGAACTGGGCTTATTTCTAGGCGGTAAGGCTCAACCTACGCCATTGGATTACATGCATCTGCTCGAGTCAGTAAAGGATAGGCCCGATGCGCATTTGATTCAGACCATTTTGCTGCGCTCCATGTCGCAAGCTGTTTACAGCCCGGAAACCAAAGGCCACTTCGGCTTGGCGCTGGATGCCTATGCGCATTTCACCTCGCCGATCCGCCGCTATCCGGATTTGCTGGTGCATCGGGCGATTCGCCATTGTCTGGCCGGCAAATCGGTGGATAGTTTTCATTACACGCATCCCGATATGGTGTTGCTGGGCGAGCATTGTTCGGCGAACGAGCGCCGCGCCGACGACGCCACCCGCGATGTGGTGAGCTGGCTGAAATGCGAATACATGATGGACAAGATCGGCGAAGAGTTCGATGGTGTGATTTCCGCCGTCACCGGTTTCGGGTTTTTCGTCGAATTGCAGTCGATTTATGTGGAAGGCTTGGTGCATATCGCCTCTTTGGTGCAGGACTATTTTGCCTTCGATGCCAGCAAGCATCAGTTGTACGGCGAACGCACCGGCGTGCGCTACCGTTTGGGCGATATGGTGAAGATTCGGGTGGTGCGGGTTAATTTGGACGACAAGAAAATCGATTTTGAGTTGCTACAATCGGGCAAGAAAATCGCTAAAGCCAAGTCTTCGTCAAGTCGCAAAAAAACCGAAGCTGGCGCTAAAGCCGCCAAGTCGGACAAAGATAAAAAAGCCCCAAACAAGCCTAAAGCCAAAAGACGCCGGCGCTCATGAATTTAACCCAATTGTTCGGCATCCACGCGGTACAAGCCGCGCTGGATTATTCCCCGCAGAAAATTCGCCGTGCCTGGGTTGATAGTCAGCGCCAGGATTTGCGTCTAAAGCAAGTGATTGACGATCTCGTCAAGCTTGGCATCGTTCCGGAAAAAACCGAGCGCAAAAAGCTGGAAAAGATGGCCGACGGCAAGAATCATCAAGGCATCGTAGTGGCCGTGGAATTGCCGGCGATGCGCAGCGAAGACCAGCTCAAGCAGGATGTCGAAGCGTTGACCGTCACGCCGTTTTATCTGGTGCTGGATCAGGTGCAAGACCCGCATAATCTTGGCGCTTGTCTACGCACCGCCGACGCGGTGGGTGCCCAAGGGGTGATCGTCACCAAGGACAATGCCGCCGGTATCACGCCGACGGTTTGTAAAGTAGCCAGCGGCGCGGCGGAAACGGTGCCGGTGTATCAGGTCACCAATCTGGCCAGAGTCCTGCGCTGGTTGAAAGAGCAGAACATCTGGATCATGGGCGCTGCCGGCGAAGCCGAACAAACCGTGTTTCAGATGAAACTGGATATGCCCTTGGCGGTGGTGATGGGCACGGAAGGTACCGGCATGCGCCATTTAACCCGCCAGCATTGTGATTTTTTGGTGAAAATCCCGATGGCCGGGCAGGTGGAAAGCCTGAACGTATCGGTGGCGGCTGGCGTATTGTTGTACGAAGTGTTTCGGCAGAAACTGCTTGCTTAAACGGCATGAAACGGATTTGCTATGCTACGGTCCTGGTTGCCGGTTCGTTAAGCTCAATTGTACATGCCGAAATCGATGCGCGAGCGATTGCCTTTAACTGCCGGAATTGTCACACCGAGTCGAGCTTGGATCCCAAAAGCTCAATCTCTTCTCTAAAAAATGTATCTGCACAACAGATCCGGCAAGCCTTGCTGGATTTTAAATATGACAGAAAGCCCGCCACATTGATGCCGCGTCTTGCCAAAGGCTATAGCGACGAAGAATTGGCGGCGGTTGCCGAATATTTGAGTCGCAAGTGATGGCCGGTTTATCCAGGAGACGCTTTTTGCAAGGCCTTGCCGGCTTGGGAGCCGGCGTCCTTAGCGGCTGCGCCGGCTTGACGATTAGAGAAGGTTCTAAAGCTCATGTGGTGGTAGTCGGCGGCGGTTTCGGCGGCGCGACGGCGGCGAAATATCTGCGTTTGCTGGATGCGAATATTCAAGTCACGCTGATCGAACCCAAAGCCAAATACATAACCTGTCCCGGCAGCAATTGGCTGTTTGCCGGATTGAGCAATCTGGACCAATTGACGGTCGATTATCAGTCTTTGCAAGACAGGTATGGAGTCAAGCTGTTAGTCGATAGTGTCAGTAGTCTGGACGCTGCGCAACGGCGTTTGCGCTTGGCCGACGGGCGAAGCGTTAGCTATGACAGGCTAATCTTGTCGCCCGGCATCGATTTTCGTTGGGATGCGATTGCCGGTTACGATCAGTCTGCCGCAGAGCAATTTCCGCATGCCTGGCAGGCCGGTCCGCAAACCACACTGTTAGCGCGGCAGTTGCAGGAAATGCCGGATGGCGGGGTGGTGTTGATGGCGGTGCCGGCCGATCCTTATCGATGCCCTCCCGGTCCTTACGAACGAGCGAGTATGATGGCTTATTGGCTAAGGCAGCATAAACCGCGTTCGAAAATACTCATTCTCGATGCCAAGCGCAGCTTTTCCAAACAAGCCCTGTTCGAAGCCGGCTGGACAAAACATTACGGTTTCGGCACCACTAATAGTCTGATCGAATGGCATAGTCTGGCGGATAATCCCTTGCTCGAATTGAACCAGCAGAGCAGGGTGCTGACCAGCGAGTTCGGCGACCACTTCCACGGTGATGTGTTGAATATCATTCCGCCGCAAACAGCGGCCGGTATTGCGGTTCGGAGCGGGTTGGCCGATGCCTCCGGCTGGTGTCCGGTGCAACTGCTGACCGGGAGATCTCTGTTCGACGAGTTTATTCACGTCATCGGCGACGCCGCGAACTATGCGCCTATTCCCAAATCCGCCTTTGCCGCTAACTCCGAGGCTAAGGCCTGCGCGTTGGCGGTGACGAGTCTGATCAATCAGAAGCCTGTCGCGGAACCGCATTGGTTGAATACCTGTTATAGCCTGATCGCCCCTGAACACGGGATTTCCGTGGCCGGCGTTTATAAACTGGATGCCGCTGCCGCGATTACGACGGTAAAAGGAGCTGGTGGTGTCAGTGTGCGCGCAGACGTCGAAGCGGCGGCTTTGGAAGCGGATTACGCGCGTACGGTTTATCGGAGCTTGGTTGCCGACACATTTCGCTGAACCGGCGTTTTTATCCAAAGACAATTTAATTCAATAGTTTGTGTTGTTTTTTTGTAATTTTTTTTGAATTGTTTTTCTTTGCAATTGAAACTGAATAAGAAAGCAATTTTTCGGCCAGAATTTACGAGTATTTACCATTGAAGGCGCGGGAATCCGAAAACTGCGTGTTACAATCGCGCCTGTTCATTTTCCATGGTTGACTGCGTGAAGAAAAAACCGCTATTACAAATACTGTTGCTGAGTATGCTGTCCGGCAAGGCCGCTCATGCAAGCAGCTTTGTAGTTGAGGATATTCAGGTCAAGGGATTACAAAGAATTTCCGCTGGTACCGTTTACAACTATTTACCGGTTAACGTCGGCGAAACCTTTTCCGACGATAAACAAGCCGCGGCTATCAGAGCCTTATTCAACACCGGTTTTTTCAAAGACATATCGCTGGAACGCGATGGCGGCACCTTGGTGGTGAATGTTGTGGAGCGGCCTTCCGTTGCCAAGGTTGTCATTGAGGGCAACAAGGACATTAAAAAGGAAGATTTGACTGAGGCTTTGAAAAAAATCGGCTTGGCGGAAGGCAAGGTTTACAACAAACAAATCTTGGATAAAGTCGAACAAGAGCTACGCCGGCAATATTTCAGCCACGGTAAATACGGCCTGAAAATCAAGACTGAAGTGTCCGAGTTGACTCGTAACCGGGTGGCGATTCGTATCGATATTTCCGAAGGCCGTGTCGCCAAAATCAAGCAGATCAATATCGTGGGTACTAAGTCGTTTGCCAACGATGTGTTGCGGAAAGAGTTTGAATTAAGCACCACCAATTTCCTGTCTTTTTATTCCAAAGACGACCAGTATTCCAAGCAAAAACTGTCAGCCGATCTGGAGAAGTTGCGCTCGTATTATCTGGATCGCGGTTATATTAATTTTTCCATTGAATCTACCCAGGTCGATATTACGGCGGACAAAAAAGAAATTTACATCACCATCAACGTCAAGGAAGGCGATGTTTACATGTTGGATAAGGTCAAGCTGTCGGGCGAATTGATTGTGCCGCCGGAAGAATTAATCAAACTGGTCAAGGTTGGGCCGGGGGAAATTTTCTCGCGGAAGAACGCCACGGAAACCTCTAAAGCCATATCCGATAGATTGGGAGACGAAGGCTATACCTTTGCTAATGTTAATATGGTGCCGGAGATCAACGAGCCGCAAAAAACCGTGGCGATGACTTTTTTTGTCGACCCTGGTAAGCGCGTTTACGTGCGGCGGATTAATATTAAAGGCAATACCAAGACCCGCGATGAAGTTATCCGTCGGGAAGCCCGGCAAATGGAGTCCAGTTGGGCCGCCAGCAGCAAGATAGAGCGCACTAAAACCCGTTTGGATAGATTGGGTTATTTTGAGGAGGTGGGTGTGGAAACGCCGCCTGTAGTGGGCTCGGCCGACCAAATCGACGTAAATTACACGATCAAGGAAAAAGCCTCCGGTAACTTGCAGGCCGGGGTCGGTTATTCCCAGGTGCAAGGCATCATTTTCAATGCCAACGTCTCGCAAGATAATATCTTTGGTACCGGCAAGCGGCTCGACTTCGCGTTCAACAACAGTAGTATTTTGACCCGGTACAATTTGGGTTTTTCCGATCCGTACTATACGCTGGACGGTGTGGCACTGGGTTATAACCTTGGTTATACCTCGCGTAACGCCTACGCGGCTAACTTGGCTGCTTACAATACGACTATTACGAATGCCGGCATCAATTTCGGTATTCCGCTGAACGAGTTTGACAGAATTGGTTTTGATATCGATTTGAAACGCACCGAGATCGAAAATACCACTTTATCGTCAGATACGATTCTGAAGTTCTTAGGGTTTAAGAAAGGGGACGACGTTTCGGCTATTAGATCCAAAAGTTTCGATACGCTGTCAACATCCGCCGGCTGGACCCACGATACTTTGGATAGAGCGACTTTTGCCCACAGTGGCGGTCAACAACGGCTTTCGGGTTTGATTACGGTTCCCGGCAGCGATTTAGAATATTTCAAAATAGGCTATAAGCATCAGCATTATTTTCCGCTGTCCAACGATTTCACCTTCCGCTTGTTGGGCGAGGTGGCACATGGCGGTGGCTACGGTGGCAGTTCCGGTTTGCCGTTTTTTGAAAACTATTTTGCGGGCGGTACGGGCGACGTACGTGGTTTTATGCAGAATACCCTGGGCGTCATTGACACCAACGATATTAACTCCGCCAATACCTACAACCGTCCTATCGGCGGTTCCACAAAGATGATTGGTAAGGCGGAACTGTTCTTCCCTGTGCCGTTTTTAAGCGATGTGAAATCGGTGCGTATCGGTTCTTTCGTCGATGCTGGTACTCTGGCTCCCGGTCTGAGTACCGGTGACTTGCGCAAATATTTCCGCTATTCGGTCGGTTTGTCGGGGGAATGGTTGTCGCCATTTGGCGCGCTGGCGGTCAGTGTTGCCCAGCCGCTGAACTCGGAGAGCACCGACAGAACTCAGGCATTCCAGTTTACCTTCGGCTCGGGATTTTAGTTTAGTTTGCGGCCGATTTGCCCTATAATCGCCACTGCGTTCTGTCTTAAACTCAAAAATTAACCGGAGATGGTTTTGACCATGAAAAATAGAATTTCGTTGTTTCTAATGCTGATGATGATTGCTGGAGTAAGTCACGCCGAACTAAAAATCGGTTTTGTCAATGTGGCCAAAGTTTTGGAAAAAGCGCCGCAAGCAGCAAAAGCAAAAACTCGCCTGGAAACTGAATTTTCACCAAGAGACAAAGCGCTGGTTTCTCAACAAAAAGAAATCAAAACACTGGAAGACAAATTGGGCAGGGATTCGGCCGTAATGGGCGAAGAAGAGCGTCATAGAATCGAGAAGGACATTCTGGATAAAAAACGCGATGCAGCTCGTGCTCAACAGGAATTCAGCGAAGATTTCAACATGCGCAGAAACGAAGAGTTGGGTAATTTGCAAAAACGAATCGTGGAAGCGGTGCGAGCGCTAGCTAAAGAAGAGTCGTTCGACTTGCTGCTGACCGACGGCGTTATTTATGCCAACGATCAAATCGATGTCACCAGTCGCGTTCAGCAAAAACTGGAAACATTGTCGCAATAAAGTCCTCTCGATGCTTTCCGGTTCCGCTCGGAAGGTAGTCATTGTTTCACAAGCAGGGAAGTTTGGTTAGTACGAAGCTTCCCGCTTTCTATTCCCCTCAAGTATACATTCATGGCTGGAACACTCGATATTTTACAAATTCAGGAACTCTTGCCGCACCGCTATCCTTTTCTGCTGGTTGACAAGGTGCTTGAATGCGAAGCTGGCGTGCGTCTGTTGGGCGTGAAAAACGTCACTTTTAATGAGCCGTTCTTTCAAGGCCATTTCCCGCACAAACCGATTTTTCCCGGTGTATTAATTATGGAGGCTTTGGCGCAAGCCACCGCATTGTTGACATCGCAGAGCGACGATAGGCTGGGCAAAGGTACAACGTATTACTTGGCTGGCATCGACAATGCCCGTTTCAAAAGACAAGTGGTTCCGGGCGATCAATTACACCTGGAAGTTACTTATATCAAGCACAAACGGCACTTATGGTCGTTTGACTGCCGCGCGGAAGTGGACGGCGAATTGGCCGCTAGTGCGCAAATCATGTGCGCAGCCGCTGCTGCAGAGGCTTAGATGATAGATCCCAGAGCGGTTGTTCATATTAATGCCGAATTAGCCGAAGACGTTAAAGTCGGGCCATTTTCGGTAATTGGTCCCGATGTGCAAATCGATTCCGGCACCGAGATTGGCCCGCATGTGGTGATCAAAGGACCCACGGCAATCGGTAAGGACAACACGATTTATCAATTCACCTCAATCGGCGAGGACCCGCAAGACAAGAAGTACGCCGACGAAATCACCCGCTTGGAAATTGGCGACCGCAATGTGATTCGCGAGTTTTGCACTATGCATCGCGGCACGCAGCAAGATCAGGGTTTGACTTTGATAGGTAGCGATAATTTGTTCATGGCCTATACCCATGTCGCTCACGATTGCGTGATCGGCGATCATGTGATCATGGCTAACGGCGCCTCTATTGCCGGTCATGTGCATCTCGGCGATCATGCCATTTTGGGTGGTTTTACCTTGGTGCATCAGTTTACTCAAATCGGCGAATACAGCTTTTCTGCCATGGGTAGTGCAATCACTCAAGACATTCCGCCGTACGTGATGGTAGGCGGTAGACCGACTCGGCCGCACGGTATCAACTCGGTCGGTATGGAGCGCAATGGCGTGCCGCCGGAAGTGATTCGGCAGATTCGCAAAGCCTACAAAATCCTCTACAAAAACAATCTGCGTCTGGAAGACGCTATCGAAGAAATGGAAGATATGGCCGGCGAAAGCAATGAACTTTCCAATATGGTCAGCTTTCTACGCAATGTCACGCGCGGCATCCTCCGATAACGCCCTACGCATAGCCGGTATCGACGAAGTTGGCCGTGGCTGCATAGTCGGTCCGGTGGTAGCGGCGGCGGTGATTCTCGATTTCGCCAAGCCTATTGCCGGATTGACCGACTCTAAAAAGCTCAGCGAAAAGAAACGCAAGCTACTTGCCGAACAGATCAAGGCCAATGCCTTGTGTTGGGTCGTTGCGCGCGCCGAAGCCAGTGAAATAGACCGTATTAACATTCTGCAAGCGACGATGGTGGCAATGCAACGGGCCGTGTCGCAACTGGCTTACCGCCCGGATTGGGTAAAGGTGGATGGCAATCGCTTGCCGACGCTGGATATGCCGGGCGAAGCAATTGTGCAAGGTGATTTATTGGTCGAGGAAATTTCCGCCGCTTCGATATTAGCCAAAGTCGCGCGCGACGAGGAAATGCAGACGTTGGATAGGCTGTATCCCGGTTATTGCTTCGCGGTCCACAAAGGCTATCCAACAGCGCAGCATCTGGCCGCTCTGCAACAATTCGGCATTACTCCGCAACATCGAAAATCGTTTGCTCCCGTTAAAAAGTATCTTGCTTAAACAGCCATGACGCCGAGTTTCGTTCATCTTCGTATTCATACTGAGTTTTCCCTGGTTGACGGTATCGTCAGGATCAAGCCCTTGGTGAAGAAACTGGCTGAGTATGTCATGCCAGCCGCTGCAATTACCGAACAGAGCAATTTGTTCTCACTGGTTAAATTCTATAAAGCCGCGCAAGGGGCCGGCATCAAACCGTTGATCGGCGCCGATGTGCTGATCTTCAATCCCGACGAGCCGGCCTCGCCGTTTCGCTTAACCATGCTGGCGCGCAATAAAAAAGGCTATGTGACCTTGACCGAGCTGATTTCCCGGGGTTACCAGGAAGGTCAGCATCAAGGTATTCCTATGTTGCAGAAGGAATGGATAGCCGAAAATCACGAGGGTCTGATCGTTTTGTCGGGCGCGATGGACGGCGATATTGGGCAAGCCTTATTGGCGGAAAACACCGAGCAAGCCAAATTGTGCGCAGAATACTGGATGCAATTGTTCGAAAACAGTTTTTATCTAGAGTTGCAGCGGGTCGGCAAGACAGATGAGGAGCGCTATATCAAGTTGGCGGCGGATTTGGCAACTGAGTTGGATTTGCCGGTGGTAGCAACCAATGATGTGCGTTTTATCGGCAGGAACGATTTCGACGCGCATGAAGTGCGGGTTTGCATTCATCAAGGCCGGGTGTTGGACGATAGCCGCCGGCCGAAAAACTATACCGCTCAGCAATATTTGCGGACTGCCGAAGAAATGGCCGAATTGTTCGCCGATATTCCGGAGGCCTTGGCCAATAGCGTGGAAATTGCCAAACGCTGCAATGTCGAGCTGACGCTGGGCGAAAACTATTTGCCCGATTTTCCGGTTCCAGAGGGTATGACCCTGGACGATTATTTCAAGCAGGCCTCCCGTCAAGGGCTTGAGGAGCGCTTGATCCAATATCCGCCGGTAGGCAAGGGCTGTTTTGAGGAAAACCGCAAAGTCTATGACGAGCGCTTGGAAGTCGAGCTGAGTGTGATTACTCAAATGGGTTTTCCCGGCTATTTCATGATCGTCGCGGACTTTATACAGTGGGCCAAGAATAATGCAATACCGGTGGGTCCGGGGCGGGGCTCCGGAGCCGGTTCCCTGGTGGCTTATGCGCTGAAGATTACCGACCTCGATCCTATCGAATTCGATTTGCTGTTCGAGCGATTTTTGAATCCGGAGCGGGTATCCATGCCCGATTTCGATATCGACTTTTGCATGGAGCGCCGTGACGAGGTTATCGATTACGTGGCTCGGCATTATGGCCGCGATCACGTATCACAGATCATCACCTATGGCTCGATGGCCGCCAAGGCGGTTATTCGCGACGTCGGCAGGGTTATGGGGCATGCTTATGGTTTCGTGGACAGGCTGGCAAAATTGATTCCATTTGAGATCGGTATGACCCTGGATAAGGCCCTGCAAGACAGTGCCGAGTTGAAGGCTTTGTACGATTCCGAGGAAGAGGTCAAATCGTTGATCGACATGGCGCGTTCGCTGGAAGGGATTTCCCGTAACGCCGGCAAGCACGCCGGCGGCGTGGTGATTTCACCGACCAAGCTCACCGATTTCAGCCCATTGTATTGCGAGCAGGGCGGCGGCAATCTGGTGACGCAGTTTGATAAGGACGATGTCGAAGCAGTTGGCTTGGTCAAATTCGACTTCCTGGGTTTGCGGACTCTGACGATTATCGATTGGGCGCTGCAAACCATTAATCGCCAGCGCGCGCAGCGCGGTGAAGAGCCGGTGGATATTACCCAGATTCCGCGCGACGACCTGCCAAGCTATGAATTATTGAAGAATGCCCAGACCACCGCCGTGTTTCAGCTGGAGTCGCGGGGCATGAAGGAGTTGATCAAAAAACTGAAGCCGGATTGCTTTGACGACATTATCGCGTTGGTAGCTTTGTTCCGTCCCGGACCATTGGAGTCGGGGATGGTGGACGACTACATCAACGTCAAGCACGGCGCCAAGGCTGAATACGCGCATCCGCTTTTGGAACCCATCCTCAAGCCCACCAATGGGGTTATTCTGTATCAGGAACAGGTGATGCAGATCGCCCGGGAATTAGCCAGTTATACCCTGGGTGGTGCCGATATGTTGCGGCGGGCGATGGGTAAGAAAAAGCCGGAGGAAATGGCCAAGGAACGGGAAAAATTTATGTCGGGTGCGGTAGCAAATCAAATCAATGCTTCGATTGCGACTTATGTTTTTGACTTGATGGAGAAGTTCGCCGGCTACGGTTTCAACAAATCGCATTCGGCGGCCTATGCTCTGGTAGCCTATCAGACTGCTTGGCTGAAGGCGCATTTTCCGGCTGCGTTCATGGCGGCGGTAATGTCGTCGGATATGGATAACACCGACAAAGTGGTGGTGTTGATCGACGAATGCCGGGAAATGAAACTGGAGATCTGTCCGCCGGACATTAATATTTCCGACTTCCGCTTCACCGTAAACGACAAAGGGCAGATCGTTTACGGTATCGGCGCCATCAAGGGGGTCGGCGAAAACGCGATTGACGATTTACTGAAAGAACGGGCCGTCAACGGATTGTTTGCCGGTTTGTACGATCTCTGCAAGCGCGTCGATTTGCGTAAGGTCAACCGCCGAGTTTTGGAAGCGCTGATCAGGGCAGGGGCCCTGGATAGCATCGATCCTAATCGCGCCGCGCATTTGGCCGAACTGACGACGGCGCTAAGGGTTGCCGAACAGCATGGAAAAATGGCGCTGGCTGGCCAAAACGATCTATTTGGTCTGGCAGTACAGGTGGAAGTCAGCGATGGCGAGGCGGAAGCCTATTCCACGGTGGTCGAGCCTTGGACCGAAAAAGAAAAGCTGGAAGCGGAAAAGCAGACTTTGGGCCTATTTCTGACGGGGCATCCCATTGCCGAGTATCTGCCAGAATTGAAACATATCACCCATGGCTCGCTAGCCAGTCTGGAAGTCGATGCCGGGCGCTCCAAGGGTAAAATGGAAGGGCGGGTTGCTGGTTTGGTCGTGGAAATGCGCACCCGGCAAACCAAGCAGGGCAAGATGATGGGATTTGCGACGCTGGACGACCGTACCGGCCGATTGGAAGTGGCGGCGTTCAGCGGAATTTTCGATAAGTACCGGAACTTACTGGCGAAGGATACTTTGCTGGTCGCGGAAGGTTCGCTGGCGATGGACGACTTTACCAATAGCCTGCGCATGACTGCCGAAAAGCTTTATAGCATGGAGCAGGCGCGGGAAATGTTTGCCAGGGCTATTGTGTTGCATTGGGATAGTAGGCAATGGCCGGCTGAGCGCTGTTTTGTCGAAGAGTTGGCGGATGTATTAAGGCCGTTTTGCGGCGGACTTTGTCCTATCAGCATTGAATTTGCTAGAGCCGAGGCCAAAGCCAATCTGCAATTGGGAGACGAATGGCGAGTACATCCCGGCGACGATTTATTAACGCGCTTAAGACGCTTATTGTCGTTCGAGGCTGTTCAGGTTAGGTATTGAACCACGTAACGGTAAAGTTGCAGGTATAAAAAAGGGAGGCCAACACCTCCCTTTTTTCTTGCAGGGCGGGTTTTGCAACCCGCCCGATCTATTAGCGATTACTTGTCGGTACGTTTGTAGTTTACGCGACGGTTGTAAGCGCGGCCTTCATCGGTTTCGTTGGTGTCGACCGGTTGTGATTCGCCAAAACCGGCTGTAGTCAGGCGTTTGCCATCAACGCCCAGTTTAATCAACTCGTTCTTGACGGCGTTAGCTCTACGTTGCGACAGTTTTTCGTTGTACGCATCGGTACCGTAACTGTCGGTATGGCCTTGAATCTCGACGGTCAAACCTGGGTTCAATTTCATTACCTCGACCGCATTTTGAATCAATGGCTCGTATTTGGATTTGACTTTATCGCTGTCGAAATCGAACAACACGCCATGGAACGCCCAGCAACCGTCTTTATCGACGATGGCGCCTTTTGGGGTGTCAGGGCATTTGTCAGCGCAGTTACTAACCCCATCTTTGTCGTCATCGAGTGTTGAACAATCCGAGACCTTCGGTGTGCCGGCTTTCAGGAACACGTTTTTAACGAAATCGTTCATGCCTTTGGCGCTGGAAATAGCATCGGCAGTGGTCGAAAATCCACAACCGGATGCGTCAGCAATGCTTTGCAATGTGGCTTGGCCTGCGACATCTTCGTCATTGCCGACCCAGACTGTGTAGATGCAAAGTTTATCGCCGTATTGCGCTTTTAATGCCTCGGCGGTAGGCGTTGGCGAGCTTTCTTCAACACCATCACTTAACACGATCAGAGCGATATTGCCGGAGGCGGAAGTCAGATCGGTGCCGCTTGCTTGTAGCGCATCAGCCAATGGCGTGCCGCCGCTGGAGCATTGCAGTGACGTAATCGCACCATCAAATCCGGCTTGACTATAGGTTTGTACTGCTTGGTTCAATTTGGTAGCGCTCCAGCCCAGGCAAGGGCCGAAGCCGAAGCTGCGCAAGCCGGATTGCAAAGGGATAGACGGAATGGTTTTGTTGAATTTGTTCAACAAGTTTTTTTCGACATCGAGTTTGGTGCCGCTGTATTCGGCAGAGTTAACATAGGTACGACTCATCGATGAAGAAGAATCGTTTACTACCAAAAAGCTGTTGGTTTTTTGAACTAATTTTCCGGATTTGACCAGTGCATTCAGATCTTCCGGCTGGAAGGCCTGGAAGTTATTGCTTGACTGGGTAGCGCAGCCTGATAATAGGGCGCCCGCCAAGGTGGCCGTGAATAATAGGTTTCTTTTCATGCTTGGAGTCTCCTGATTGTTATTCTGTAGCGGCAAGGCCGAGTGAGTTGCCTTGGTGTTGCTAGTCTAACATCAATCCCTTATTTTTAAATAGTGCGTTCATCTTCCGGGAGCGGCGTGAAATAATGCCCGTTCGTTTTTATCGTAGGCTTTCTTGGGGAATTTAATGTACAAGATTTTAGTTTTCTGTTTGCTGTGTTTACAGCTCAATCTGGTCTGGGCGGGAGGCATAAAAGAATTGGCCGAGCGCGGCGATGCGCAGGCGCAAGCTAAGTTGGCATCTCAGTATCTGCTCGGCCGGGATGGGATCGAAAAGGACGAGAAAAAGGCCGCGGAATGGATGGAAAAAGCCGCTAATCAAGGGTTGATCGACGCGCAAGTAGCGATAGCAGCCATGTATGACAGGGGCCTGGGGGTAACGGCGGATAGAGACAAATCTACCCACTGGTATGAAAAGGCCGCTGCGCAAGGTCACGGTACATCCTTAGCCATTCTAGGCAAAAACGATGCCGCCAAAGGCAGTGTGCAATTTAATTATCAGGCGATGCGGTTAAATGCGTCGCGGTCTATCCCCGGCGAATATGCCAAGAAATTTTTAACAACTAAGTAATTTAACGATGAGTATTAGAACCCGATTTGCCCCAAGTCCCACCGGTTATTTACATGTCGGCGGCGCGAGAACCGCTTTGTTTTCCTGGTTATACGCCCGCAAGCACGGCGGACGGTTTATTTTGCGGATTGAGGACACCGACTTGGAGCGCTCCAGTCAAGAATCCGTTAATGCGATTCTGGAGGGTATGACTTGGTTAGGTTTGGAGTATGACGAGGGACCGTTTTATCAGACGCATCGCTTCGATCGTTATAAAGAAGTAATTCAGCAATTGCTTGCACAGGGCGATGCTTATTATTGCTACTGCAGTCGCGACGAGTTGGAGTTGTTGCGCGAACAGCAAATGGCCAACAAGGAAAAGCCGCGTTACAACGGTAAGTGTAGGCATGGTGTCGAAAATCCGCAGGGAGAGAGGGTCGTACGTTTTAAGAATCCGGAGGCGGGCGAGGTGGTTATAGACGATTTGGTGAAAGGACGTATCGTCGTCGCCAACAAGGAGCTGGATGACCTGATTATTGCCCGTTCCGACGGTACGCCGACCTATAACCTGACGGTAGTAGTCGACGATATGGATATGGGGGTTACTCATGTAATACGCGGTGACGATCATGTCAATAACACGCCCAGGCAGATTAATATTCTGAAAGCTTTGGGCGCGCAATTGCCGGTGTATGCACACGTGCCGATGATTTTAGGTTCGGATGGCGCGCGCTTGTCCAAACGCCATGGTGCGGTCAGTGTAATGCAATATCGCAATGACGGTTATTTGCCCGAAGCCTTATTGAATTATCTGGTGCGCTTGGGGTGGTCGCACGGCGATCAGGAATTGTTTTCCTTGGAAGAGATGGTGGCGCTGTTCGAGCTGGAAAAAGTTAATGTTTCCGCATCCACGTTCAATACCGAGAAATTGCTGTGGTTGAATCATCAATACATCATGAATAGCGATCCGGCGCATGTTGGCAGGCATTTGGCTTGGCACATGGGGGAGCGCGGCATTGATCCGACAACCGGACCGGCATTGGCGGATGTCGTTAAAGCGCAGCGCGAACGTTGTAAAACGCTGGTGGATATGGCTGCTGAAAGTGAATATTTTTATAAAGAGTTTGACGCCTATGACGAGAAAGCCAGCAAGAAAAATTTTAAGCCGGGCGTAGACGCCGTGCTGCAGCATTTGGCGGAGCAATTCGGCGCAGTTGGTGACTGGGAAGCAGCCGGTCTACATCAAGTTGTGTTGGATAGCGCCGAGCATATGCAGCTCAATTTGGGTAAGGTTGCGCAGCCTTTGCGCGTGGCCGTTTGTGGCAGCGGTGTGTCGCCGGCTATCGATATTACGTTGGCTTTATTGGGCAAAGAAAAAACCCTGCAACGAATAGAGCGAGCTATTCAATACATAAAGAATTTAGAAAACTCCTAGACAAAGTTCAGAATATCCGTATAATACGAGGACTCAACTACGGGGCCATAGCTCAGCTGGGAGAGCGCTTGCATGGCATGCAAGAGGTCAGGAGTTCGATCCTCCTTGGCTCCACCAAATTAGTTGATTTAGTCCTTAGTCCCCATCGTCTAGTGGCCTAGGACACCGCCCTTTCACGGCGGTAACCGGGGTTCGAACCCCCGTGGGGACGCCAATATGGCTAAGCCGGTTCTTCCGGCAATTCGTAAAAGTAGCAGTTCATTTCTGCAAACAGTCCTTAGTCCCCATCGTCTAGTGGCCTAGGACACCGCCCTTTCACGGCGGTAACCGGGGTTCGAACCCCCGTGGGGACGCCAATTTTTCAGCTTGCATATCAAGCTGATATGCAAGCTGAAAAATCTAATCGTTGTTTCAATCGCTTTTTTCGACGAACTCTTTGAGTATCTTGATGCAAGGTATTTGTTGTGGCCGATAGGAATTTCAGTTTGGCCGGATGAGTTGCCTCTATAAGGCTAACTATACAAACCTAAGCCACTTGGCTTAGGTTTGTATCGGTTTTGAGCGAATGCTTGTCGCAGGTGGCTTTAAGTTGACGGATGGCCGGCTTCAATCATCACTTTCAATTTTGAGCCGGGTTTGATGTCTGCCTTGTTTTTGGGGACATTATTCCATTTGCGCAATTCGGTGACGTTGACATTAAACTTCTTTGAAATTTGCGCCAATGTGTCGCCGGTTTTGACTGTGTAACTGATTTGTTTGATGGCCGGCGCCGTCGACGCGACGGTTATGTTGCCACTGGTCTTCTTAATGGTAAGTTTTTGACCGGGTTTCAGCGCGGCTTTTTTAGGTAACTTATTCCAATTCAGAATGTCGTCCTTGTCCACGGCAAAGCGTTGCGAAACCTCCCATAAAGTATCGCCCTTTTTAACGGTATATAGCTGTTTAGCTGATTGAGACGGTATCGGGACCGATTGCGGCGCGGACGATGCTGCAGTCGCTGTGGACTCGCCTTTTTGCGATTGATAGGAGACTGGGATTAGCAGGATTTTACCTTGAGCGACTGTCTCCTCTTCGAGGTGATTGACATTGATAATCTCTTCGACAGTGGTGCTATGTCTGCTGGCTATGCTTTTCAGCGTCTCTTTCTTGCCGACGGTGTGATGTTCCCATTTGATTCTTTCTTCATGCGGCAATTCTGCCAATTTTTCTTTGAAGGAATCGGCTTTGTCCACCGGGATTAATAAATGTTGGGCACCGTTTGGATCGGTACTCCAGCGGTTATAACCGGGGTTGAGTTTTAAGAAGTGGTCCAGAGGCGTCTGCGCCATTTCGGCTGCTTTGCCCAAGTCAAGCTGTGATTTTACATCGACCAATTCGAAATAGGGCTGGTTGGCGAATTGATGTAGGTTGACATTGTATCGTTCCGGATTAGCGAAAATCTTGGCTATTGCCAGTAACCTGGGGACGTAAGCCGAGGTTTCGTTATTCAGATCCAGCGACCAAAAATCGGTAGGCTGACCGCGTTCGACATTTCTGTCTACCGCGTTTTTAATGTTGCCTTTGCCGGCGTTATAAGATGCCAGGGCTAATAACCAATCGTTATTGAAAGTCTCGCTCAGTTCTTTTAGAAAAGTAGTGGCCGCTTGGGTGGATTGCACTACGTCGCGGCGCGCGTCATACCAGCTATTTTGTTTTAAACCGTAAAGGCGGCCCGTTGGGGGAATGAATTGCCAAAGGCCCGAAGCTTGGGCCGGAGACATTGCGTCCGGCCGAAAAGCGCTTTCGACGGCAGGAAGTAAGGCCAGTTCGCCGGGAATGTTTTTGGCTTCTATTTCATTCAGAATGAAATATAAATACGGCTCGGCGCGCTGCTGGACTCTTGTCAAATATTCCGGATTTTTCAGATACCAGTTTACTTCGCGGTCGATTCTGGCATTATCGATTTCCGGTAAGGCGTATAGGGATAGCATCCTGTCCCAAATGGTAGTGTGTTCTTTTGCTTCAGCCTGCTTTTTGCTGTGGTTACCGCTGTTGCTATTGCGGGTAAATACGGAAAACTTGCTATTTGACGATTGGGTTAAATGGTCTTTCTGAGCCTGTTGGCTACAACCGGTTACCAGCAGAATAGGCAGTAGATAAGACAGATGACGGCCTGATTTTTTGGAAATTGAGCGGGGCATTGTCTGAACTCGCTAAAATAAAAAAATTAGATCCTAGCATGGCTTTCCGAAATAGCCAAAAAAACATACCCTTAGCGTGTGGATAAATGAAGAGACAATTTCTATTTGCGTTGTACCAAACCCCCAGGGGGAAGCTGTTGCAAACTATGGAGGCCAATTATCTGAAACGGTCGATAACTGTCAGTTGCAAGCAACAACAACTGCAAATCGGTGGTTTGGGTTGGGAAAGCGAATTTGTGGACTTTTCCTTGTATCGGAATTATCTCATTCTCGATGGTAAGGCTATGGGTGACGCGAGTGCGTTGAAAGTCACTGCCAAAGCGTTCAATTTGCCAATCCAAACAGAATCTGTGGATTTGGTAATATTGCCGCATATTTTAGAATTCGACGCACGTCGATTCCAAACCCTGCGCGAAATTAACCGCGTCCTAAAACCGGGTGGTGAATTGATTATGCTAAATTTCAACCCGTTCAGTTTATCGGTACGCTTTCAGTTCTTATGGGACAGAAAGCTAGCCGATTCATGGCGAGCTCACTTTATTACCAAGGCCAGGGTTTTGGATTGGTTGAAATTGATGAATTTTGAAGTATTAACGACCGCCGAGTTCGGTCTCGATAGCTACACCATTGCACACGGCAAATTCGAGTTATGTTTCGGGTCTTTGTTTGGAATGGCATACGGCGTTAAAGCAGTGAAAAGACAATACACCCTGATTCCTTTGGCGGCGGTACAGCGGCGTAAAACGAAGTTGGCCGCTGCGGGATTGAGTTTTGAAGCGAGATTACATAAAACGGATGATCATGGCTGAGGTAATTATTTATACAGACGGTGCCTGCAAGGGCAATCCCGGGCCGGGAGGGTGGGGAGTGCGCATGGAATATAAAGGTAATGAAAAAGAACTATGCGGCGGGGAAGCCGAGACCACCAATAACCGTATGGAGTTGATGGCTGCCATACAGGCCTTGGAAACTTTAAACAAGCCGTGCAGCATTAGATTACATACCGACTCTAAATATGTCTTACAAGGCATCACGGAATGGCTAAACAATTGGAAAAAACGTGCGTGGAAAACGGCCGCGAATAAACCAGTTAAAAACGAAGATCTTTGGCGGCGTTTGGATGATGCAATACAGCGTCACAATATCGATTGGGTTTGGGTGAAAGGGCATGCCGGGGATTTAGGCAACGAGCGTGCCGACCAACTCGCCAATTTAGGTATAGAGCATTTGACGCGCTTCTGAGCGCAAGCCATAGGAAAACACATGTTAGGTTCGATAGCAGCGGCTTTAGTCGGTATCTGGTTTTACAACACCGCTTCGCGTTCCGGTCGGCCGCCTGTCTCGTGGGCGGTGTCCGGCGTAGTGCTTTATTTTTTGGTGGCATTGTTGTGGACTTTGCTGCTTACGCCGGGTATTAAAGATGTCGCAAGCCATAACCAGAGCGGTGTGCTGATTTTTATAGTGCGCTACGCCTATATAATTTTTGGTGTGTCGGTGGCGGCGTTGCTGAACGGCTGGTTGAATAAATCCAGCGGTTCCCAATAAGCTGCCGATGACGGTGTGGTCGGTTTATATGATCCGTTGCGATGACGGTAGTTTGTATACCGGCATCAGTACCGATGTAGACCGGCGGTATCGTCAGCATCAAGCCGGACTCGGCGCGAAATTTTTTCGAACTCGGCGGCCGGTGCAGATAGCTTATCGGGAAGGCGGGCATGACAGGCGTTCAGCAAGTAGACGAGAAGTGGCGATCAAGAAAATGTCGCGACGTGAAAAACTGTCTTTGATCGCTGAAGTCGATACCTTGCTGTTTGATTGATACAAATTCGGCGCTTTCCCTCTGATGCGGCGTTGATGGCAGGAGAAGGCTGTAGCAGCTAAATTCTCCCGCCGCTTAAGATAACGTTAAGGTGCTTTATAAGGCCAAGGGGAAGTGGCTTGGTAGCCGTCGGTTAAGGTGTTTAGAAACGCTACCAAGTCGTCAATGTCTTGTGTCGTAAGTTTTAAAGCTCCCAATTCAGCATGATTAACGTTAGCCAGCGTTTCAGGTGCAGGCCAACATTTTTGGGCTAGTGCGTTGGTGTCGTTAGTCCAAGCATTCGTACAGCGTTTTTTCGTGTCGCGGGTGGCATAAAACTCGACGACGCCGCGCAAGGTTTTAAAGTAACCGTTGTGTGTATAGGGCGCGGTTACTGCGATATTGCGTAGCGTTGGGACTTTAAATCTGCCATCTTCGGCCGGTACATTCAAACTGCCACCCAATCCCAAATCAACGAAATAAGCCCCAGCCGGGTTATATGCTGGTAACAGACTGTAAAACAAACTGTCCGGGTTCTTCGGCACGCCGATGTTGTCATAGCTAAAATCGGTAAATAGTGGCGGCGAGCCGGCGGTTGCGGAGCGACTGGGATGGCACGCCGCGCAATTGCCTTTAGTGGCCAATTCGAAGACAGCTCGGCCGCGAACCTCCTGAACCGTAAAACTGGCCTTGCCGAATAAGTAAAAGTCGTATTTGGAGGTAAAGCGGTTGAACACCGGGCTGCGCTCGTATTCGGCTATGGCGTCAGCTATTCGGGCGTAGGCTTGATCGATGTCCGCGGCAGTGCTGTTGTTCAGCGCCCCAACGCCATAGACCGTATTGAATTGGCTGGCGTAATTGGCGTTACGGACTTTGGTGACTACCGCCGCTGCATTCGGATTTGCCATTTCGACTGGATTTAAAAACGGTTTCTTAGCTTGTTCGGCCAGCGTGGAAGCTCGACCGTCTAAAAACTGTCCGCCCATGTACAGTCCGGTTTTTCTGTCGTAATAAAACGCCGGAGAATAAGCCGCATACATAGCAGTCGGCGAATTGCGATTGCCAAACAATGCAGGATTGACACCTTTTGATGTTGGTTTAGTTTTGTCCGCGTCGGTGAATGCGGCTGCCGGGTTATGACAACTGGCGCAAGCTTGTCCTGCCGGTTGCGACAGGTTGGTATCAAAAAACAGTTGCTGCCCGAGCAACGCTTTGGAACTTAGATTGGCGCTGCCTGGTAGTGGCGGATTGGGAACGCCGGCGGTTGTTGTTGCCGGAATGCCCGATACCAACAGGCAAGCTAGTACAAAACGGAATTTCATGTGAACCTCGTGGGAATGGTAGCCCGGCATAGCCGGGCTATAGGGCTAACTTAGTAAATAAAACCAACGCCAAGGTTGAACTCGTCGCCGAATGGGATGCCTAGCGGCGCTACGAGTTTGCGGTCTTGGACATTGCGGTAGTCGGCTTTAATGACGATGTTTTGAATTGGCTTGTAGCTGAGGCCGGCTTGGTAGATCCAGCGGTCCAACCCAACTGTTTGGTCGTTGAAAGTATCTGGAGCGCTGGTAACTGAGGCGAGAGTATCGTATCGTTCGACACGAACGAACGGAGCTAAGTATTGGTTACTTTCACTCCAGAGGAAAGGCATGATGTCATGGGCTGCTTCCACGTACCAGCCGAAGCTTTCCTGACCAACAGTATCGTTATTTAGATTGTTCAGGATGTTTGTGTTGTTAATTTTGCTCCATGCGCCCAGGGCTCGTAGTTCGAGCCCTCTGTATTTATATTGAACGTGGCCTTCGTAAAGTTGAGTGAAAACATCGACATTATGGCCGTCAGCATCTTGAATGTTTTTTTGTCCGCTGTTACCCAAAAACGTAGAAGCGCCAACCAATAACCCAGGGACGAAATTCGGCGAATAGTCCAAACGACCAGTAAATGCAAAATCTTCGGCGCTGGCATTGCTTCCGCCTTGACGGCCTTCGGCAATGCCAGAAGTTTGAAAACGGGCGTCAAAATCTTTTCTGGCATTTAGACCATTCATTGCATACATCCGATATTGCAATCCGGGCAAGATTTCACCAAACAAACCAGCCCCCATTTCCCGCCAGGTGGATGGGATAATGTAGCGCTCTACGTCCGGCCGGTGAGCGCCATGGAAGGTGGTTGGTTCGTGCATTTCATTGATGAAGCCCATCGGCACCAACATCAAGCCGGCGCGGATGTTGTATTTAGGGTTTAGCAAAAAGTCCAGTTGCGAAAACTCGACCGAGACTTCACCCTTTTCCTCGCCGCCTTCTCCAGTTGATGCGTGTTCGAATTCAAATTCGTTGTTCAGAATTATCCAGTCATTGAATTTATAACCAAGGTAGATAACCGCGCGTTCCAAATCTGCCGTATCCTTGTTTGTGACGTTATCTCCTCGGGGGTTGGTGTAATTGGTGTACATCATTTCACCGTAACCACCGATCGATAGCCCCTGCTTTACGCCGTATACGCCCGACGCAGCAGGGCCTAAACCATACTGACTCTTATATTGTCGGGATTCGGGTATGTATAGCTGGGTCTTAAGCTTTTCCACTTCGGTGGCTAGCACATTGGTTTTATGCTCCAATTCGCCGTTGGCCTGCTTGCTGGTAGCCGCACCGGTTTGGTTCGGTGCAGTTTGCGATAACACTTTTTCCTGATTTTTTTGGGTCTCCTTTAATGTCGTTATTTCTTGCTTTAGCACCTCGTTCTCGGAGGACTTACTTTTCAGATTTTCGATTTCTTTCTGCTGCTGTTGAATGATTTTCCACATGTCTTCCATTGTGCCGGGCATTTTCTGCTCTGCGTGCGCAGAGCCAAATGCCATGCCGATTGCCGTGGTCAAACATAACGTTGTCTTCTTTTTTGGGGCTGATTTCATGATTTGTTGCCTCAGTTGTGGTTTAGTGTTGAAAAGATAATAAATGCTAACTATTCTCATTAGCAAATTTATTTGCCTGGTTATTTGTATGGTTTAAAATCACTACACAGGGCGCGGCAGCGTTTGTTCAGAAAAAAGCGAAGTGCTTCTTCTGATGCACCAGAAATCGGTACCGGTGGTTTTTGCGGAGGGCGAGATCGGAATATTGAATACGGCTGACGATAAAGACGTCTTTGACAGAATATCCGCCAATGGCGAACGCTTTAAAGGAAGCGGGTCATTAGGTGGTAACCAGAAATTGATCGCTTAAGTTTCATCAAACCTTATGAAAATGGGGAATAGTTTGGCAAAAACGCACGCGGTAATTATCATAGAGGGCGTTTTAACTCTCGATCCCACCATGTCATCAACTAAATATTTCGGTTTTTTATGGCTCGTCGCGATTTTGGGCGTGTTTTCGATGCCTTGCTTTGCTACGGTGTTTTACAGTAAAGATGAGGCGATGAAGCTCGCGTTCGGAGAAGACGCTAATGTTGAGGTAATCTCGCTTTTTCCATCGGCGGAAGAAGTTTCACAAATCGAACAGCTAGCCAAAGTAAAATTGGACTCCAATCTGATCAGTGTGTTTGTAGGTAAAAAACAAGGGGTTGCGGTTGGTTATGCGATGATAGACTCACATACGGTGAGAACGCAGCCGGAAACTTTACTGTTGGTATTGAGTCTGGAAGGCAAATTGCGCAATGTGTACACATTGGCGTTTCACGAGCCGCCCGAATATCAGCCGCCGGAGCGTTGGATGGCATTGCTGGCGAATCATTCCATCGAAGAGTTAAGTCTGAACAAGGATATTCAAGGCGTAGCCGGTGCCACACTTAGTACCCGCGCTGCGATCAATAGCGCCCGCAAAGTATTGGCGATTTATCAGGTTCTTATCCAAAACAAACCACACTGATGCGTTTTTTTGTGACCGGCGAGCAGAATCGCCAGCTTTTGATCAATTCGCTGATCCTCATGTTTCTGGCCTATATCGCCCTACTGTGGATCAGCAATGGCTTGATGTATTTTCATAAAATGAGTCTTACGGCGGAGTCGGTGGTAGCTTATTATCTGGGCTCGGAGAGCGATTTCACCCAGCCGCGAAGTTACCAAAGCCTGTTGGAAGTTAGCCATTTTCATTTGTTTGCTATGGGTATGTTGGTGTTGACGCTAACGCATCTGATGTTGATGACCTCGTTGCCTACCCTGATGAAAGTTTGGATTAGTGCAATCGTTTATGCGGCGGCAATAGCCGACGAGGCGGCGGGATGGTTGGTACGCTATATCGATCCGGCCTTTGCCTATTTCAAAATAGCCGCTTTTTTACTTTTGGAAACTTCCTTGTTGTTGCTAATCGTCATCGTCAGTTTGTCGCTGATTGAATCGCGCGGGCAATTGCGTTAGTACACACTTATTAAGTAATGCACTCTCCGTGTTTCGCAGTGTCGCACTCATGCCCTATATAGCGGCGGAGCGGGATTGCCGGACTTTGCGTCCTCGGCGCCCTCATTCTTGAATTAAACCCAGAGCAAAGCTATGAATAAACATTTACAACAAGTTAGAGATTTTCATCGGAAATTCGATATTAAGCAGCCCGAAGATGGCGAAACCGGGCATTTGTCCAATATGGATATCGTGATGCGTCAAGCCTTGCTGCTGGATTGCGCTAGTGAGACCTTCAGAGCTATCGCCAGCGGTGATTTAATCAAGATTTTGGCCGGTTTGGTGGATTTATCCTTTAACGCGTTGGCTGCTATCGCAAGTCGAGGTGACGATGTTATCGCGGTGTCGGCCAATTGGCGGCAGGATGGCTCGGTATTATCGGTGATGCGAGTGCTATCCGATAAAGTTAACCAATGTACTTCCGGCGAGACCGTGCATTATTCGGGTTTGTATGCGATTTGCGCGCACTTGTCGCAGCGTTTCGTTAATGCGGATTTCGACGAGGCCTTCCAAATCGTGCATCAACATTTGATGGGCGGCCGCGGCGATACCGAACGTTTGGACTTAAGTCCGGCGTTGTTCGAATAAACTCGTTCGTTAGCATCATGCCAGCACAAGCGTACACCCTCGGGTTTGTCGGTATTGGTCTGATGGGGCAACCGCTTACACTGCGGTTGTTGGCGGCCGGCTTCCGGGTCAATGTGTGGAATCGCACTGCCGCGAAGTTAAACGATGTCAGTCTTGGTGGAGCCAATGTGTGCAACAGTGTCGCCGAATTGGTAAAACTGTCGGATGTGGTGATTCTTTGTTTGGCCGATACCGCCGTAGTCGAAACGGTGGTGCGCGAGCAGATCATCGCCAACGGCAGCGCCGGCAAATTGTTGATCGATTTGTCCAGTATACAGCCTGATGCTACCCGCCGATTGGCTGCTGAGTTGCAGACCGCATGCGGCATGCGCTGGGTGGATGCGCCGGTGTCCGGCGGAACGGCAGGGGCAGAGCAGGGTAGCTTGGCGATCATGGCTGGCGGCGCCGAACAAGATATCGAGATTGCCAGGGCGATATTGAAGCCGCTGTATAGCCGTTTGACCCATATGGGCGCAGTTGGCAGCGGGCAAGCCACTAAAATCTGCAATCAGATGATCGTCAGTTGCAATGTATTGGTGATCGCGGAAATGATGGCGTTGGCCAAATCGGCCGGCGTCGATGCTGCGAAAATTCCCGAGGCACTGGCCGGTGGCTTTGCCGATTCCAAGCCGCTGCAAATCGTAGGTCCGGAAATGGCCGATCATCGTTTCGAACCGGTAAAGTGGCGCGTGAAAACTCTATTGAAAGATCTGAATATGGCCGTCGATTTAGCAGGCAATCAGGGTAGCGCGATACCCATGTCAGGGTTGGCCGCGCAACTGATGCAATTACACGGTAGTGGCGGTTTTCTGGAGCAGGATCCCTCAACGCTAATCAAGCTTTATACCCAAGATTAATGCTGCGTTTTACCGCCAATCTAAGTTTATTGTTTAGCGAACTGCCGTTACCGGAACGGTTTCAGGCCGCTAAACGGCAAGGTTTCGATGCGGTGGAAATTCAGTTTCCTTACACGCTACCGGCCGCACAAATTCAGGATTTACTGGATCAACAGGATTTGAAATTGGTGCTGTTCAATGTCGATGCCGATACTTTATTGCAAGGCGGCGAGGGATTGGCGGCGGTTCCGGAAAAGCGGGATCAGTTTAAAGCGGCGGTTGAGCAGACGCTGGTTTATGCCGAGCGATTAAAGCCGAACGTTATTAATGTGTTACCGGGTCGCTGCCTGGACCTGCAACGTTTGGGCGAATATCAAGCTACCTTGCTGGAGAATCTGGAGTATGCCGCATCGGCATTCGCCGAGATAGGCATCAAAACAGCCTTCGAAGCTGTCAATAGCCACGACATGCCTGGCTTTATCGTCGATAGCAGCTTCGGGATGCTGGATGTGCTGGCTAAAGTCGATCATCCGAATTTATTCATGCAATACGATATTTATCATATGAGCCGCATGGGCGAAGACTGTGGCGGATTTTTGCGCCAACATTTGGATAAGATTGCTCACATTCAATTCGCCGATTGTCCTGGGCGCGGTCAGCCGGGTACGGGCGCTACGGATTTCGCTACCTTGTTCGATATTATCGCTGCGGCGGACTACCAAGGTTGGGTTGGTGCCGAGTACAGGCCGACTGTCGACACCGCCAGTAGTTTGGATTGGCTGAAAACCTACGCTGTAAAATAATCGGGCGGTATAATCGTCTGGCCTCAAATCACCGGTTCATTACCATGTCCAAGCATAATTTCACCATTCATCACGCCAGTTTGATCGTCTCCGATACCGAGCAATCGCTGCTTTTTTACCGCGATGTGTTGGGGATGGAGCAGACCGAGCGGCCGAATCTGCCGTTCCCCGGCGCTTGGTTGCAAATCGGTGCGCAGCAAATTCATTTGTTGGAACTGGATAATCCCGATCCGACCACCGGTAGGCCTGTGCACGGCGGCCGCGACCGGCATGTGGCGATGCATATCGATTCGGTTGAGCTCCTGCGCAACGATTTGGAACAGGCCGGCGTGGTTTATACCCTGAGCATCTCGGGACGTAAGGCCTTGTTTTGCCGCGATCGCGACGGCAATGCGCTGGAGTTTATCGAACGGCCCTGATTTCTCATGTTCGGACGGTTTTTTTATGGCGGATTATTATTAGGCAGTTTGGCAATGTTGCTATTTCTGGCCGGTTTTGTCTGCTTTCAGTATGGATTAAGCTTGTTGACGAGCTTGTTTTATCTGTTGGCTAACAAAATCATGTTGCTGGCTTTCAGTGTATTGGCGTTGTTGGGCGTCGCCGCCTTATTTAAAGCCGTGTATGGCGAAATGAGTGCCTATTTCAATAGCAAATCCGCCGCGTTGCGGCAATATTTATCCTTGCAGATTCGCCGACAAGATCTTGCTCGGCTTAAAGTGGCGGAATGGCGACAATTAGGCTATTTACAAAGGCTTAAACGTCAACACTTGTTAGCCGCCGACAACCGCAAGCAGGCTGCAGAACTGTCGGCTTCGATTAACCAGGAATTACTCACGGTGAGGTCGCAACTGCCGACTGCCGAATATAAATATTTACGTAAGACACTACGCAAATATCGCAAACAAGCCGATATATCGGCCATGCTGGCGCTTCGCCAACAACTCCATGTCGTCGATTAGTCGCTGGCTGGGCGAGGCGCTGGCGTTTTTACGGCGCAGTCGCGACGATAACCTACAGTGGCATTTGACCAGACATGAAGATGTGGCCGATTTGCAGCAAGCCAAGGCTCTGGCGGAACAGGCCTTGGTGGCGCAACTGAAAAAACAGTCGCAGCAACTGGCGCATGAACTGGCTGTCAATAAAGCCCGCAACAGCAACGAGCTGGCGATGGTGAAAACCCAATGCAAGCAGGATTTAAAAGACTATCAGCAATATCTGCAGTCCTTGGATAAATTGAAGGACTCGCTACGCAGCAGCTATGCGCATTTGCCGGAAGCGGTGGCGTTCACGATACATCATCACGCCAAACAGCTATTAAACCGGATGTGGGATGCGCAAGAACCGCAGGAAAAACTAAAAATCGAAATGCAATTACTGCAGTTTATGACGGCGGTGCATGAAGACAGTCAGGCGTCCTTGCAAGGCGAGGGCAAGGAGGGTTTGCCGCAGCGGGCGTTGGCCTTTATCGATGCGGATTTGGCGGATTAAATCGGCTGAAAATAGCCTTCGATATCTTTGATCATTTTCTTGTTCAACGCGAACATCACCACATGATCGCCTTCCGCGAACACGGTGTCGTGATGCACCGGAATCACTTCTTTTTCCCGGATCAGGGCACCCAGGATCACGCCGTCCGGCAAATTGACCTGATCCACGCGTAAGCCGACCACGGAACTGGAGTTCTTACTGCGGTGGGCGATGGCTTCGATCGCTTCCGCGCTGCCGCCGCATACCGAGCTGACGCCAACCACGTCGCCTTTTCTAACGTGTTTCAGGATGCCGCCCAAGGTTTCCAGTTTTGGTTGAATCGCCAGATCGATTTCGGTGCCGTCCAGCAGTTTCAGGTAGGAATTGTTGTTGATCAGGCATATTGCTTTTTTGGCACCGAGTTTTTTCGCCAAACCGGCGGAAATCAAGTTGATGCCGTCGTTGTTGGTGATTGCGCAGAACAAATCGATGTCTTCGATCATTTCTTCCTGTAGCAGCGATTCGTCGGTGCAGTCGCCATGCAGAATCAGCGTGTTGCGCAAGTCGTTGGAGATTTCCCGGGCGCGTTCGATGTCTTGCTCGATGACTTTTACTTGGTAGTTTTTTTCCAGCGCAATCGCCAGTCGTTTGCCGACGTGGCCGCCGCCGGCCAGCATAATGGTTTTGATCGGCGATTCCAGCTTATGCAAATCCACCAGGGTTTTACGTACCTTGTCGCGTGGGCAGACGAAGAATACCTCGTCGCCGGTGGCGATAACCGCTTCACCGTTCACCGCGATGGCCTTGCCGTCGCGGAAAATCGCCGCGACCCGAATCATGCTGTCGGCCAGTTTTTCTTTTACGGCGTGGATGCGTTTACCGGTTAGAAATCCGGTGGGTACTACGCGAATCGAAAACAGTCTGACCAAGCCGTCGGCAAACTCGGACACGTGCAGCGCGCCGGGATATTTGATCAGATTATGGATGGATTCGGTGACTACTTGTTCCGGACTGATGACGATGTCGATGCCGCCCGGAGCAAATAATTCCGGATGGTTTAAAAAGTCGATGGCGCGAACACGGGCAATGGTTTTGGGCTTGCTGTACAGGGTGTTGATCACCTGACAGGCCAGCATATTGGTCTCGTCACGGTCGGTAACCGCAATCACCATATCGGCGTCCTGAATTCCTGCTTGTTCCAGGATGCTGGGATGGGCAGCATTGCCTTCGACAGTGGCTATGTCCAGGCGGCCTTTTAACGCGGTGAGCAAATGCGCGTTTTTGTCGATAACGACAATATCGTTTTCTTCACTGGCCAAAGCGCCGGCAACTGAAGAGCCGGTAACGCCGGCGCCTAGAATGACTATTTTCATAAGTTCTTAAAGCCAGAAGAATGATGTCTAATGCTTCTTGCCGCAAGGGCCGAAGCCGACGAATTATACGCCTATCGCTTGGCTTGTCCACGTTCGCGCGATTCCGCTTTCCCGGCAACGGAGTTCGCGGATTTGTTGCGCTCGACTTCGAATGTATGCGGGAAATTGCCTTTTAGACGGCGGATAGTTAGGCTCTATCGGATAATTGAAGTAAAGCGAGAGCTTCAAACAGCTGCCTTATCAGGCTTGTTTTCTGGTCACAACTACCCCATACCGTTTATAATCGCAAACTTTGGTTCACTCTCACTCTGGAAATATCATGCTGGGTAAGCTGGTTAAATTGGTAGTTGGCAGCCGTAACGACAGGCTGGTCAAGAAGAAACGCAAGCTAGTCAAGAAAGTTAATGCTTTGGCCGCCGAATACGAAAAATTATCCGATGCGGCTTTGCAAGCCAAGACACAGGAATTTCGCGACCGTCTTGCCCAAGGCGAAAAACTCGACAATTTAATCCCAGATGCCTTTGCCGCCGTGCGGGAAGCCTCGACCCGTGTGTTCGGCATGCGTCATTTTGATGTACAGCTGATTGGCGGTATGGTTTTGCATAGCGGCAAGATAGCCGAGATGAAAACCGGTGAGGGTAAAACCCTGATGGCAACCTTGGCCGCTTACCTGAATGCCTTACCCGGCAAAGGCGTGCATGTGGTTACCGTCAACGACTATTTGGCGCGCCGCGACGCGGAGTGGATGGGCAAACTTTATGGCTTTTTGGGTTTGACCACCGGCGTCATCGTCAGCGATCTGACCCACGAACAGCGCCAGATTGCCTATGCAGCGGATATTACCTACGGTACCAACAACGAATTCGGTTTCGATTATCTGCGGGACAATATGGCCTTCAGCCTTGAGCAAAAAGTTCAGCGCGACCTGAACTTTGCCATCGTCGACGAGGTGGACTCGATTTTGATCGACGAAGCCAGAACGCCGTTGATCATCTCCGGTCAGGCGGAAGGCAGCACCGATATTTACCTGAAAACCAATCAAATCATTCCCTATTTGACCAAGCAGGAAAAGGCCGACGATCCGGAGAAGCAGGATCAAATGCCCGGCGATTATGCGGTCGACGAAAAATCTCGGCAGATCCATTTAACCGAAGCCGGTTACGAACATGTGGAACGCTTGTTGGCGGAGCACGGTTTGATAGCCGATGGCTCGACCTTATACGAAGCGGCCAATATTCGTTTGATGCACTATTTAAACGCGTCGTTGCGAGCTCACGTGCTGTTCCAAAAAGATGTGGATTATGTGGTTAAGGATGGTCAAGTCATCATCGTTGACGAATTTACCGGCCGGATGATGAGCGGCCGGCGTTGGTCCGAGGGCTTGCATCAAGCGATGGAAGCCAAGGAAAACGTGGCAATCCAGAACGAAAACCAAACGCTGGCTTCCATCACCTTCCAGAATTACTTCCGTCTTTACAACAAATTGTCCGGCATGACCGGTACCGCCGATACCGAGGCGTTCGAGTTGAACAAAATCTACGGTCTGGAAGTAGTGGTTATTCCTACTCACAGACCAATGATTCGGAAAGACAAAGGCGATTTGGTTTATCTATCGGCTCGGGAAAAATACAACGCAGTCATCGAAGATATTAAGGATTGTGTGCAGCGCGGTCAGCCGGTATTGGTCGGTACCACTTCTATCGAAAATTCCGAATTGATTTCCCGGATGTTGCAGCAGCAAAACATTCCGCACGAAGTATTAAACGCCAAACAGCACGAACGCGAAGCGCATATTATCGAGAATGCCGGGATGCCGGGGGCGGTGACCATCGCCACCAATATGGCCGGTCGCGGTACCGACATTGTATTGGGTGGTAATCTGAATGCGGAACTGGCAGCCTTGGGGCCTGATGCCAGCGAAGCCGATAAAGAAAGAGTGCGCGGCGCCTGGTTGGATAGGCACCAAACAGTGTTGGCCAGCGGCGGTCTGCATGTCATTGGTTCCGAGCGTCACGAATCGCGGCGGATTGACAACCAGCTGCGCGGCCGTTCCGGCCGCCAGGGCGACCCCGGCTCCACCCGCTTTTATCTATCGCTGGAAGACGACTTGATGCGGATTTTCGCATCGGAGCGGGTGGCCAGCTTGATGCAAAAACTGGGCATGGAAGAAGGCGAAGCCATTGAGCACCCGTGGGTGACGCGTTCCATCGAAAGCGCGCAGCGTAAGGTGGAAAACCGTAACTTCGATATTCGGAAAGAAATTCTGGCCTACGACGATGTTGCCAACGATCAGCGTAAGGTTATTTACGCGCAACGTAACGAGTTGATGGCGGCTGAAGATATTAACGACATTATCAATGCGATTCGTGCCGATGTGCTGAACGACGTGATTACCGAATACATTCCGCCGAAAACAATGGAAGAACAATGGAATGTGCGCGGCCTGGAACTGCATTTGCAGCAAGAATTCAATTTACAAATGCCGTTGGTTGAGATGCTCGACAACGACCGTAGTTTGAACGAACCTAAAATACGTCAGCTGATCATTGAAAAAGCCGAGCAGGAAAATCGCGACCGCGAAGCCGCGGTAGGCGTGCAAGTATTACGTCATTTTGAAAAATCGGTGATGTTGCAGGTGTTGGACAATAGCTGGAAAGAGCATTTGGCGGCGATGGATCAATTACGTCAAGGCATCCATTTCAGAGGCTATGCGCAGAAAGATCCCAAGCAGGAATACAAGCGCGAGTCCTTCCAAATGTTTACCAGTTTGTTAACTCATATTAAGCAGGAAGTGGTCGGGATACTCGCCAAAGTTCAAGTTGCCCGCGAGGAAGACGTACAAGCGATAGACGAACAACGCCAGGCGCCGCTGGAAATGCATTATGAGCATGCTGAAGCGCATTCTATCTTTGAGGCGGAACCCGCGCCGCAACTTGAATCGGAACCGGAAGCGCCGATTGCGGAGCAGCCTTTTGTGCGGCACAGCGACAAAGTTGGACGTAACGACCCTTGTCCTTGCGGTTCGGGCAAAAAATACAAGCAATGTCACGGCAAATTAAATTGACGGTAAGGCGACGTCGCTACGGCGGCGTCACGTTTACCCGACAAACCGAACTAGAGGTCCATTCTTGCATGGCGTGATTTGCCAGCCTTTGCAAAATCCGCGGCCCATAGCTTTTAAAATTCACTGTTTTCAAGGGTAATCACTATGCCGCATAGAGTTTTTAATAAAAGTAACCCCGCCGCCGATATTACCAAGCTCCCTAAGTTGGGCATGGATAAAAAGCATTTCATAGCCGATTTCAAGCACTATTACAGCCATCGGCTCGGACGCGATCAAAATTGCCGTTCGCCGCATTACGCCTACGAAGCCTTGTCGTTGGCAATCAGCGACCGTTTGGTCGAACGCTGGAAGAAAACCTATAACGTCTATCGAGACTCCGACTGTAAAAAAGCCTTTTACTTGTCGATGGAGTTTTTGATCGGCCGCTCTTTGAGTAACGCGATGTTGAATCTCGGTATTGACGATATCGTGACCCAGGCCTTGTACGATCTGGGTCTTGAAGCAGAGGAACTGATCGAAAGCGAACCCGATGCCGGTTTGGGCAACGGCGGCCTGGGGCGTTTGGCCGCCTGTTTCATCGACAGTTGCGCTACCTTGCAATTGCCGGTAACCGGTTACGGTTTGCGTTACGAATACGGCATGTTCTCGCAGCAAATCGTCAACGGCGAGCAAGTGGAGCGGCCGGATCACTGGTTGCGGATGGGTAACGTCTGGGAAATAGAGCGGCCGGAATACATGCACCGCATCAAATTCGGCGGTCACACCCAAACCCATATCGACGAAAAAGGCAACAAGCGCACGAGTTGGCTGGATACGCACGATGTGATTGCCATGCCTTACGACACGCCGGTACCGGGCTACAAAAACGGTACGGTCAATACCCTGCGCTTGTGGAAAGCCATTGCCACCGAAGAGTTCAATCTGCAGGAATTCAATGCCGGCGATTACGCCGAAGCAGTGGCGGAAAAAAACACCGCCGAAAACATCACCATGGTGTTGTATCCCAACGATGCCAACGAAAACGGCAAAGCCTTGCGCTTGCAGCAGCAGTATCTGCTGGCGTCGGCCAGTTTGCAGGACGTGATCGCCAATTGGGTGGGGCGCCACGGCAATAATTTCAGCAAATTTGCCGAGAAAAACTGCTTTCAACTCAATGATACCCACCCCAGCATCGCGGTTGCCGAGTTGATGCGTTTGTTGATGGATATTCATGGTCTGCCGTGGAAAGAAGCCTGGAATATCACGCGCAATACCATGGCGTACACCAACCATACCTTGTTGCCGGAAGCGCTGGAAAAATGGTCGGTGAATCTGATGCAGCATCTGCTGCCGCGTTTGATGGAGATTATTTTCGAGATCAACGCGCACTTCATGGCGGAAGTATCGGCGCGTTGGCCTGGCGACAATCCGCGCATGGCGCGGATGTCGATTATTGAAGAAGGCTATCAAAAACAGGTGAGAATGGCATTTTTGGCGATAGTCGGTAGTTTTTCGGTGAACGGCGTCGCTGAACTGCATTCCAGACTGTTGCAGGAAGGATTGTTTAGAGATTTTTACGAACTCTGGCCACAAAAGTTTAATAACAAAACCAATGGCGTGACTCCCAGGCGTTGGCTGGCCGGATGTAATCCGGAGTTAGCGGAGTTCATTACGGCGACTATCGGCGATGCTTGGATCACGGATCTCTCGCAATTGTCAAAATTAGCGCCTTATGCTGAAGATGCGGCTTTCAGAAAAAAATGGTACGACTTAAATCGCGCCAGCAAACAGCGTCTGGTCGATTACAAAAAAGAAGAGCACGACATCGAAATCAACGTTGACGCTTTATTCGATGTTCAGGTTAAGCGTATCCACGAGTACAAACGGCAGATTCTGAATGTACTGCATGTGATCCATCTTTATGACCGGATTAAACGCGGCGATACCCAAAACTGGGTGGATCGTTGCGTATTGATTGGCGGCAAGGCGGCGCCCGGTTATGTGATGGCGAAAAAAATCATTAAGTTGATTAACAATGTCGGTAGCGTGATTAATGAAGATCCGGATGTAGGCAGTAAGCTTCGATTGGTGTTTATGCCCAATTACTGCGTGTCGGCGATGGAGAAAATCTGTCCGGGCGCGGATTTGTCCGAACAAATTTCGACCGCCGGTAAGGAAGCGTCAGGTACCGGCAATATGAAATTTATGATGAACGGCGCGCTGACCATCGGTACCTTGGACGGTGCCAATATTGAAATTCGCGAAGAAGTCGGTGCCGATAATTTCTTCCTGTTCGGTTTAACCGAAACCGAAGTGGAAGCGTTGCGGCCGCATTACGATCCGCAATGGTTCATCAATCAGGACGGCGATTTACAAGGCGTGATGCGTTTATTGGAATGCGGACATTTCAATCAGTTCGAGCCGGGGATTTTCGACGACATCATTGCCTCGATCAAAAGTCCGCACGACCCTTGGATGACAATCGCCGATTTTCGCAGTTATCTGGAAGCGCAAAAACGTGTAGAGCAAACTTGGCGCGATCAGGATCGTTGGACCAAAATGAGTATTCTCAATACGGCGGCCAGCGGTAAATTTTCCACCGATAGGACCATTAGCGAATACAACCGCGAGATTTGGAAGCTGTCGCCAGTGGACGTGGAAAAATACTAAACAATGATCGATATTGTATTGTTCGAGCCGGAAATTCCGGCAAACACGGGCAATATCATCCGTTTATGCGCAAATACCGGCGCGCATCTGCATTTAATTCAGCCGCTGGGGTTTGATTTGGACGACAAACGTCTGCGTCGCGCCGGGCTGGATTATCATGAGTGGGTGAATATTCGCCAGCATGGCTCGTTGCACGATTATGTCGAAAAAGCCAAGCCCAAGCGTTTATTTGCATTGACCACCAAAGGCAGCACTAATTACAGCGAAGTCCGTTATCAGGCCGGAGATGCCTTGCTGTTTGGCCCGGAAACTCGCGGCTTGCCGGCGGAGTTTCTTAAGCAACATCCGGCCGGACTAAAGCTTTATTTGCCGATGCGCAAGGAAAGCCGCAGTCTCAACCTTTCTAATACGGTCGCGATAGTGCTCTACGAAGCGTGGAAGCAACTGGGCTTTCAGGATGCGTCGCGTTCGGACCATTAAAAGCCCAGCCGTCTAGCGGCCGCAGCAACGTTTGAATTTTTTGCCGCTGCCGCATGGGCAGGGTGCATTCTTGCCGCTATCGCTGGTCACGCTGACTTTGCCGGCAGCTTTGATAACGCCGTCCAGATAGAGCCAGTAGTAGCCCGATTTAACGAAACGGCTGATCTCGTGCATGAAATAATTTTCACCGTCCTGCGCGTAATAGGCCTTAAACTCGACAATGCCCTTGCTGTCTTGCGCGCCGCCTTTTTTGGTGCCGACTATCACCAGTTTTTGCCATTGCGCCGTTTCCTTGGAAAAGTCGATAGTTGCCGGCCTTTTGTCGGCATCCCAGGTTGCTAGTAAATAGTCGACATCGCGGCGCGCATAGGCGCTGAAACGCGAACGCATCAATGCTTCGGCGGTCGGCGGCTTGCGTTCGCCAGCGTGGTAATAGCCGCAGCATTCAGCATAAGTTAGGCCGGAGCCGCACAAGCAAGGGTCGGGGTTGTCGTTGATTGTCGTCATGGTTTTGATTTTACCGAAATAGATAAGTCAAATGCCAATTGACGCAGATATGATCGTTGTTCCCCCCAGGGCACGGTTTTGTGCCACGGGCAAGGATAGATAAATTCGTTTTAAAGGAGGCGGCGGTGAAAATAGCATTAAACACCCAAATTTTTCTAGGGGCGGCCGTGGGTATTGCGCTGGGCCTAGGGTTCGCGAAGTTGGGGGCGGATGCCGAAGCCACTAGACACGGTACTTATATTTGTGGTCTCCTCGGTAATCTGTTCATCGATCTACTGAAAATGGTGCTGGTGCCCTTGGTGTTTACCTCGATCTCGGTTGGGGTCGCTAATTTGCGTCTGCATAGCCAATTGCATCGGGTTTGGCTCACTACATTAGGTTTTTTTATATTGTCGATGGCGCTCGCTATCGTATTGGGTTTATCGGCCGCCAATTTATTCGAGCCTGGTAAAGGCCTTAGCCTGGATTTGTTCAGCAACGCCGCTCAGGGTTTTGCCGCAAAACAAATGAGTTTTGCCGAGTTTATCGCCAGCTTCCTGCACGGGTTGTTCGTCAATCCCTTCGCGGCCCTGGCGCAAGCTAATGTGCTGGCGATTGTGGTGTTTGCGTTATTGCTGGGTATTGCGTTGGTGGTGGGCGGCGACCGCTATCGAAACATATTGTTATTGATGCAGGAAGGTTTGGAGTTGATGCTGCGTCTGGTCGGCTGGATTATGCATTTGGCGCCGCTCGGAATCATGGCCTTGTTGGCGAAGTTGCTGGCGACGCAAGACACCGCGTTACTGAGTAGTTTGGCCGAATTCGTGGCGGTGATTGTCGGTACCACTTTGCTGCATGGGTTTGTGGTGTTGCCGCTGTTGTTGTTTCTGGTAACCGGGATGTCGCCGCTAAAGTTCTTTCGCGGCTCTCGCGAGGCTCTGGTTACGGCCTTCGCCACCAGTTCCAGTTCGGCAACCTTGCCGGTTACCTTACGTTGCGTCGAACAGCATTTGCATGTCAAGCCCGGCATCGCCGGTTTCGTGGTGCCGTTGGGCGCCACCGTGAATATGGACGGAACCGCGCTGTACGAAGCCTCAGCCGCGTTGTTCGTCGCCAATTTGGCCGGCATAGAGCTCGATCTGGCTCAGCAATTGATCGTGTTTTTTACTACCATGGTTGCCGCCATCGGGGCACCCGGTATTCCGAGTGCGGGAATGGTAACGATGGTGATGGTGTTGCAGTCGGTCGGTTTGCCCGCGGAAGCCATTGCGATATTGCTACCAATAGATCGCGTGCTCGATACTGTTAGGACTATGGTGAATGTCGAAGGGGACATGGTCGGTAGTCTGGTGGTGCAGCGTCTGACCGAACGGCAATCAGACGCCTGACCTGATGCCTCGCGACAGCCAAAAAGTCGATACTAGCGGCGATCGAGCTGATCGTAATGCACCACTTTATTGCGGCCGCTTTGCTTGGCTTTATACAGGGCAGTGTCGGCGCGAACGATAAAGCTTTCCGGATCGTCGCCCGGCTGTAACTTGGCGATGCCGATCGACAGCGTAATCGAACCTAAGGACTGATTATCGTTTTTACGTTGCAAACGGCTGGCTTCCATTGAACTGCGGATGTTTTCGGAAATTTCCAGGGCTTTTTCATGGCTGGTATTGGGCATGATGATGGCTAACTCTTCGCCGCCGTACCGGGCAACGTGGTGATGCCCTTCCGCGTATTTTTTCATCAGCGACGCCACATACTTGATCACGTTATCGCCGATAGTGTGGCCGTAAGTATCGTTGATACGTTTGAAATGATCGATGTCCAACATCGACAGACAGGTTTTATCCGGTTCGGATTGCTCGACTATTTCGGCCAGGGTCATATCGAAGGCGCGCCGGTTCAGCAAGCCGGTCAGTCCGTCGGTAGTGGCGATTTGTCTGACCTGCGCCAATTCCTTCCGCAGCTGCTCCATTTCCTTATTGGCGGCGGTCAGTTTGCCTTGCATGGCCTGACTGGTGACGGCGAGCGATTGGGTTTCCTGAATGATCTCCCGCAATATGGTTTTCAAACCGCCGGTTTCGGGGAGGCTTTCCAGCATAACGGTTTTTTTCTGAAAGCTGTCGTTGGTTTCTTCGGCTTTGTGATAAGTGTCGTTGATCGCCGTCGTGGCTTGCTCGATAACTTTATGAATTTGCCGATTGATATGTTCAAACGATTCCAGCGATGCGTTACAAATATATTTTTTATACAGCTCCACACTGGTTTCGCAGTCGAATACACCTTGCTCCGTCACTATCGAGTTAACCGCGTTCGTCAATGTGACGTTATTACCGACCACATAGTCATACCAGATAGCGTAATTAATCGGATTGGCTGCGACATTGTGGCGAACCAGCAAAGGCAGGATTTCTTTTAAATAAGCGGCGTTAACGGTAGGGGAGAAATCGTAAAAGGGTATAAAAGACGTGCTGTTGTTCATGCGATTCCCAATTAAGTGGTGATCTATATGTCTGTTATGCCGGCAATCGGCGGTTTTTCTAACTCATGCCCGACAACTGTTTCAGGCTCGATTCGTGTGAATTCGCACTGGCTTTCCAATATGGCTGTTTGAGGCTGATTGTCGGAAAATGATCTGTAGTCTTATGCCTACGTTGAAAATCTCGGAAACGGAGTGCTAGTACGGCATCGCGAAACGGCGTTAAGTCATGCGAGAGCCAAAGTTTCGACCCTTTGCTGGGGCGGAACGAGGTGACGCGGACTAATCGGGGAGTCGATTTTTTCCAGCGCGATGCCCGAAAAAATCCTTCGGCGGAATTAGCGACTCTTCTATGTAAAAGTAACTTAAAAATAGAATTTTTCAACATTGTGGATTAAATCACAGCTAAAAAGAAGATTGGGTTTGTAAGCCGAACAAAATGTGATTATCCAGATCGGCAAACGAATTTCTAAGTTCGCAGCCTCGTTCTATCATGCAGGTATTATGTCAATTCGAATGGGGGGTGAAAAATTGCTCGGGGGTTGCGTAAATCCTTAGTGCGGTAAAGGCTTACAAAATTGTTTTGCGGATAGCGGTATTTTGTATACAATGCGCGGCCTTTAGCCGGGTGCTTAGCTCAGCTGGGAGAGCATCGCCCTTACAAGGCGAGGGTCGGGGGTTCGAACCCCTCAGCACCCACCAGGCTAACAGGGGAAAGTGCAGCCGATGAACACCCCTTGCTTAATTTCGGGACGGCTGATATTTATCGGCGGCCTGTTCAGAGCAATTGGCTACCTAATGCGATAAGTCGATACTTGGCCCGGCTGTTTTCAATAGTCCTTGGGTAAGCGCGCTGCCAGCTCATCCCAACGGATCACAATTTCCGGCAAAATGCCGACTTGGGTTTCCCCTTCCAATTGATAAAGCTGCGGCTTGCCGAATTCCCCATCTGCCAATTTATATATAGTTAACACCCGGTCGACCGGATGAACCAGCCAGTACTCGCGTACGCCGCGGCGTTCGTAAAGTTGACGCTTTTTGATTTGGTCGTGGCCGGCGGTGGAAGGCGATAATACTTCCACTATCCAGTCCGGCGCGCCGCGCACTCCGCGTCTATCCAGCTTGTTGCTGTTGCATACCACCAGGACATCGGGTTGTACGACGGTATCGATACTATCGTCCGTTTCCTGGGCTTTGGGTAAACGCACATCGACCAGGGCGATAAATGCGCGGCATGATTTGCCCTGTAGTGCTTGCCGCGTTTGGTAATAAATTTCCCCCGCTACATCCTGATGCGGCAAATCCGGCGCGGGCGACATTAAATACGCATCGCCGTCGATCAGCTCGTAACGCACGTCGTCCGGCCAAGTTAAATAATCGCCGTAAGTATGAGATTGCCGATCTTTTAATGCCAAAGCCATGGTCTTGCCTCCTGTTTTGCCGTGTTATGAGCGTTCGGTATTTTATCCAGTTGTGCCGGCGATGCGAGACATTTCAAATAAATAGCTCTTGAGACGTGTCGAATGGGTAGCTAGACAGCCGAAATAGCCGAAGCCTGATTCCGTTCAGCGGATACGCCGGTTATCGGCGGCGGACTGTAACTTTTTGCATTTCCCCAATCCTGCGTGAGGAATTATTCCATCCGGCTTCGACAGGCTTGTATGGTAAAGCTTAAGAGAATCGGGGAGACTTTGGGTGTCGGGATGGAGGGACGTCGACAGGTATCTGCTAAGACAGACCACGCTGAGAATTCATCCCATCGCGTCTTCCAGAGTCGATGAAGAATCTAGCGGTTTAACCGCCGATTTGTGCACAAGCTTACTCGGTAGACGCACCACCCCGACTCTCTTATTTTCAACAGGTGGAGGACGTATGACAAGCGAAATGTTGATCGGTATCGATGTACCCAGAGGGCATAAATAGCAAAAGACGAGCTGGTGATTGATTCAGAGCAGGGTTTGCTGACGCTTGCCAATACGGCAGAGGCCATTGATGCCTGGCTGAAGACGTTACCGACCGAGAGTTATATTGGTCTGGAAGCCACCAGCGATTATCATCAACTCCTGGCAGAGCGAGCGGTATCCAAGGGCATGGTTGTCTATGTGCTGAACCTGCGGGATATGCGCCATTATGCCCTTGGTTTGGGCCGACGGGGCAAGACGGATCGAGTGGACGCCCAAATGATCCGGCGATTTATCACCGCTGAACGGGGTCATTTACGATCCTATCAACCCGCTTCGGCGATCCAGCATCAATTGGCTTTACTGCAACGGCGTCGAGCGACTGTCGTCAAGCACCGCCAAGCGTTGCAAAAAGCCCTGCGAAGCGTGAACGAACTCGAAGCGCCACTCGTTGACACCTTGGCCGCCTTGGACGTTTTGCTGAAGCATATCGATCAGCAATTGGATGACTTATTGGCTTTACAGCCCGCACTGAAAGCCGAGGCCCGGCGTCTTGAAAGCATACCGGGTATTGGCCGGCAAACCTCAACACAGCTGGCTGTCTTGTTTGACCGAGTCCCGTTAAGCCGTAGCGATGCTGCGGTAGCCTTTGTCGGGCTGGATCCACGAGCCTGTGATTCAGGACAAAAGCGGGGCCGCCGACGCCTCTCTAAACGCGGACCCGGCGAACTGCGAAGAGTGTTGTACAACTGCGCCCAAGCAGCCGCCAAAACCGCTGTGTGGAAACCCTATTACCAAGTGTTACGAGCCAGAGAGTTCTCGGCAACCCAGGCACTGGTGATTATCGCCAGAAAATTATTACGCATCGCATTCTCGCTTTGGCAACAAGCCGGTGCCAGATTCGACGCTCAAAAAATAGACTGCCTCAATAATGCGGCTTGACAAAAACCATAGAATCTCTGTGGTGTCTGCCTTCCCCGTTTCCGGGAGGATTTAAAATTGAGTCGGTTTTCACTCTAAAGGCACAAATAACGCATGATATGCTAATCGTATGGCTTTGATTAATTCGCTTACGCTATCCTTCAACGATAAAACATTGGAACAGGCTTTTCTGCGGGCTACGTTCGACCGCACCCGCTATCAAGGCCGAACAGCTATGATCGTTGGCATGTTGGTGTATTTGCTCTGCGGCATTATCGACCACTGGTTTGCGCCGGCGGAGCTGGTCGATGACGTCTGGCGAACGCGCCTTACCGCATTGTGCGTGCCGACTTTCGTCATGCTAGTGACCTTTACCCCCTGGTTTTCCAAGTTATGCCATCTGCTATTAGCCGCCGTCGGTTTTGCGGCCGGTGTCGGCTTAATCTGCATGCAGATCCTGCTGCCGTTCGATAGCTCGCCTTATTACTACCCGATGATGGTGTTGGTAACCTTCTACACCTACAACTTTATCGGTACGCGTTTTGCGTTTGCGCTTGGCGTCGATCTGATGCTGCTAGTTGCCTACAACCTGCTATTCGGTAAATTGATGGCTTATCCGTTGCAAATAATGGTCAGCCATGACTTTTTTATTGTCTCGGCCAATTTGATCGGCGGTTCGACCGGCTACCTAGCCGAACATGGACGCAGAACACTGTTCTTGCGGGAACGGGAGTTGGACAATCAGCGGCAGCATCATTTAACTCGTTCGCTGCATGACGGCCTGACCGGTTTGCCGAATCGGGATCTGCTTTACGACCGTATTACGCAGGCAATGTCGGAGGCGCAACGTCACGGATCGATACATTGCGGTTTCTTTCTCGATCTTGATGGTTTTAAATCTATCAACGATAAACTCTCGCATAAGGTGGGCGACCGGGTGTTAAGAGAGGTGGGACAAAAACTGATTGCGACGGTACGCAGCATCGATACGGTCGCCAGAATCGGCGGCGACGAATTCTTCGTTCTGGCTTTGGATATTGGAAATGAAGCGGCGGCCACTGGCTTTGCCGCAAAGCTACTGGATCAACTCACGCGCCCAATACCCGGAATCCCGGATGAGGTGGATCTGGGGGCCAGCATCGGTTTTTGTTTGTTTCCGTATGATGGCATGACCGTCTCCGACCTGATCCACCGCGCCGATGAGGCCATGTATCAAGTAAAAAATAATGGTAAGGGCAATTTTAAAATGGCCGATTGCACTTCAACGTTAACCGCTTTCGGGACGTGATTAAATCAGCGCACACTCGAAAGTAACAGACTCCAACATGGCAAATTTACGATGACAATAAAAAGTATTTCGGTGACCGACGCTCTTTATCACTACATTCTTTCGACTTCGCTGCGCGAGCCGGAGGTATTGCAACAACTCCGCGAGGAAACCGCACTGCATACCCACAGCATGATGCAGATTGCACCAGAGCAAGGGCAGTTCATGGCGCTGTTGGTGGAACTGATAGGCGCGAAAAAAATTCTGGAGATCGGTGTGTTCACCGGCTACAGCTCTACCTGGCTGGCGTTGGCATTACCGAAGGATGGCCGGATCACGGCGTGCGATATCAACGAAGAATTCACCGATGTGGCGCGCCGCTATTGGGCGCGGGCCGGCGTCACCGATAAAATCGATCTGCGGCTGGCGCCCGCGCTGGAAACGCTGAACAGCCTTGCCGCCGCCGGCCATGCGGGCAGTTACGATATGGCCTTTATCGATGCCGACAAAACCAATTACGATGGTTACTACGAGCAATCCCTGATGCTATTGCGTACCGGCGGTTTGCTGGTAATCGATAACGTGCTATGGAACGGTCAGGTTGCCGATCCAAACTTTACGGATGCGGATACCGCAGCGATTCGCCGCCTCAATGCAAAAATCCACGCCGATCCCAGGGTCAGCATCAGCCTGTTGCCGATAGCCGACGGTTTGACCTTGGCGGTAAAGCGTTAAAGTTTTTTTGTTCCTAAACCGCTGCAGACGAATATTGAATCAGGGGTAGATTAAATCGTCTGCAGCGTGTGTGAGCTGGCTATCTATCGGCAAATGGATAATCCTGGCTGCGATTTCCCCGCCTTGGACGGTCAATTCGGCAATGGTAACCGGCAATTTGAAACGGCGCGGACCGGCGCTGCCGGGATTTAGGTACAGCACGCCGCCGCGCTCTTGAAGCGACGGTTTATGCGAATGGCCGGAAATCACGACGCGAACGCCCGCCGCCACCGGATCGATGGCCAGATCGGCCAAATCGTGAATCAGGTAAACTCCAACCTGCTGAATCATCACACTGGCGTTGACCGGCAGTGCCTCGGCCCATGCGCCTTTGTCGTTATTGCCGCGCACCGTTGTCATCGGTGCCAACTCGTTCAGCTTTTGCAATACCTCGGGCTTGCCGACATCGCCGGCGTGAATAATCAGTTCGCAGCCTTGCAGAGCAGCCAGCGCTTCGGGCCGCAGCAAACCATGGGTGTCGGAGATGATGCCGATACGGTGAGTAATTGGGGGTTCGGTTTCAGTAGCCATTTCGGCGCTAGTTTACGCCGAGCTTGAGAGCGATGGAATTAAAGTAACAGCCGATACAGGTAAGCAAGCTGAATCAAGTCCCTGCCGACTATTAAGACTGTCAACGGTCTCCATAGTCTTTGCGGAATCGAATAATAATTTTTCGAGCCGTTGTCGATTTGGAAGCTTCCCAAACGACTATTTGAAGACAGTGTCCTTATCTTCAATCAACTCGGGAGAAAACCATGAAATATATTTGCTTCGGCTACTTGGACGTCGAAAACTGGACAAGTAAGCCGGAGGCCGAACAACTAGCCATGATCGACGCTTGCTTTGCCTACGACGCAATCCTGAAGAAAAACGGCAATTGGGTAAGCGGGGAAGGGCTGCAAGGCCCCAATACCGCCGTTACCTTACGCCATCGAAATGGCGAGGTGTTCCGCACCGACGGCCCTTACGCCGAAACCAAAGAGCTTTTGGGCGGACTGTTGATTTTGGAAGCGACGAATATGGACCACGCCATCCAGTTAATATCCAACCATCCGGGAACCAAGATGGGGCCTTGGGAAATTCGTCCAGCCGAGGATTTATCGGCCATGCTTGCTGCAAGCGAGAGGCGGCGGCTAACGGTGGGAGAGTAAACCATTTGGTAAAAACGATGGGTACTGATTTACCATGGCAGAACGAAGCCAGTATTTCATGATGTGGGGTCGGAAAGTACTTGTTTTAATTCCTCCGGCGCATCGTCGCCAATTGCAATGGGGCCTTTGCCGTCCCATTGCACCACGTATTGACCAAGGCGTCGTTTACGTTCCAAGGTTTTATTGACGGCGAGCTGTAAGCAATCCAGCATAGCTTGGGTTTCGGTGCTGAGGAAGGGTTTTGTTTGTTCGCTCATGGTCGTGCCTGTTGTTGTAACAAGAAAAAAAGTTCGGAATTGATTATTCCACGCGCCAATCCACATTGGTGGAAAACTAACTTGGGGACGCCGCGCTGTTCATGAAGCAACGGGTTTGATTGGTTCTGGGCGCGAAAAGATGTAGCAAATTATATAGGCTGCGCGGAAAACGCCGCGCCACATCCGCGTCCGGGATATTGTGGCCGCCGTGAGCAACCCGTTCTGCTACGCGCAAGCGAGACATTTCGGCGCTAGGCAAGGCCAGATAAACCAATTCCACCCGCCAACCTTCGGTTTGCAAGCGGTTTATCAATTTCAAGTAGCCGCGTCCGGCCAGTGTGGTTTCAAAGGCGAAATCCTGGCTAGCGGTTATACAATCTTCAATTTCGCGCAGGAACAAACGGCTGGCAGCGGCCAAATGTTCTTCCGGCGCCAGCGGCGACAGGCCGGCGGCTATCAAGTCGGCGTTGATGAAGCGTCGGCAGCCCGCCACCGAGGGCAGATATTCCAACGCGAAAGTGGTTTTACCCGCGCCGTTGGGGCCGGCGATTATCCAGCAGGTGGGCACTGTCTTCGTCACTTAAATTTTAGGTAATTACGTTCTAGCTTTTTAAATAGGGCGGATTCAAAACCGAAGTGCAACACCCCAAACACCAGTAAGGTATGCACATGGAATCCACCTCAAAACATTATCAACAGCTTCAGCCTGAAGATCGCATCACGATCAGCAGCCTGAAGCAACAAAACTACAGTCTTCGGGCGATAGCACGGGTTCTGCAACGGTCCGCCAGTACCATTAGCCGAGAGCTTCGTCGTAATGGTGCGGGCGATCATTACATCAGTGTCCAGGCACAGCAAACCTGTCAACGTCGTCGGCGTCAATCGCGTCCACGAGAGAAGCTGCATGCTGAGGGACTGCTGTTTGGCGTCGTCCAGTATTTTCTGCAACTTCGCTGGTCGCCGGAGCAGATCGCACTGGTGCTGGCACAGCTTTATCCCAAAGGCCATGAGTATCGCGTGTCACACGAAACCATTTACAACTGCATCTATGCGCAACCGGTCGGCGAACTAAAACGTGACCTGATTGCCTGCCTGCGCCAGGCTAAAAACAGACGTGTCCCCCGCAGCAAAGGACAAGACCGTCGCGGCCAGATACCCGACATGCTCAGCATCCATCTAAGACCACCCGACATCGAAGATCGCCAGTTTCCGGGACATTGGGAAGGCGACCTCATCAAAGGCGCGGCCAACGCCAGTGCGGTGGGTACCTTGGTGGAGCGGACCAGTCGCTTGCTAATGTTGATCAAACTACCCCATCCGCAGCCTGCCAGTGCCGCTAACGTGCTGCAAGCCTTTACCGACATGCTCAACCGCATTGCTCAACCAATGCGGTTGAGCATGACCTATGACCAAGGCCGCGAGATGGCTTTACACAAGCAGTTAACTGCGAATACCGGCATTGCCGTGTACTTCTGCGATCCCCATAGCCCTTGGCAGCGCGGCTCCAACGAAAATATGAACGGCTTGATCCGTCAGTATTTACCTAAGGGCACCGATCTATCAGGCTACACCCAGCAACAACTGGATACGATTGCCGATCAAATTAACGCTCGCCCTCGAAAAGGTCTTGGGGTACGCTGCCCGCTTGCTGTCTACAGGGAATTACTGCTGAACAGCTCACAACCGTCAAATCTCATTCATTAATAGCGTGGTGTTGCACTTCGGTTTTGAATCCGCCTAGGCCGAATGTCATGTGTAAAGCCAATCTTTAAAATGCCTCTTGGTTATTTCAACAATGCCTTTGTCTTTTAACCAAATCTTATACGGTGGTTTCAATTCCGAGTCCTGATATTTAGACCAATCAACTGCGAAATATTCATGTGCGGAGATTTTCATCCAACGGTCAGGTTTGTCGAAAGTCCTATCTTGTTTGTTCGAACAAACCAAATCCGTTATACAGCGAACAAAAGTATTTGCAAATTCAGAAAGTGGATCGTTCCTCGGTGCTTTCAGGCATTCTTTTACTAAAGGGTGAACATAATTTGCCGTTCTCAGAGGTGTCTGAACGGTGATTAAATCATTCGCGATCCCTTCATAAGGTAAAGTTTGAATGTACATCATCTCGCCAGTAATTGCTTTTGACATTGCCGTTATTACTTCATCATCAGGCCGACTAACATTCAATACAATCTGATTGTTATCTAGTGACAAACAACAGCATGAAAGAACGAAAGTGTTAAGTTGAGATTGTAAGTTTGGATTTTGAACGCCTCTCTTTTCCCATTCAACAATGTATGGAGGGAACTCAATATGATCTTGCCCGGATTTGACGGACACTCAACTAAGCGACTTTTTTAGCTTCAAAATTTTCCGGGCTGATATAGCCTAATTTGGAGTGAAGCCTTTTTCGATTGTAATACACTTCGATATATTCAAACACTTGGTACTTGGCGGCTGATCGGGTTAAAAACCGTTCGCCATGAATCGCCTCGACTTTAAAACTGTGGTTCCAGCTTTCCATGGCGGCGTTGTCATAGCAATCGCCTTTCTTGCTCATGCTGCAAATCAATTGGTGTTTGGTGAAAAGCTTCTGGTAGGCGGCAGAGCAATACTGGCTGCCTCGATCCGAATGGACAATGACGCCTTTAGGCATTCGGTGACGCCATAACGCCATGATCAGGGCATCACAAACCAACGTTGCCGTCATCCGTTCGGAAATGGCCCAACCGATCACTCGACGTGAATAAAGCTCAAGTACCACCGCTAAATACAGCCAACCTTCTTCCGTCCAAATATAGGTGATATCCGATACCCATTTTTGATCGGGGCCGTCTGCCGTGAAGTTTTGTTCCAACCGATTCGGGGCGACCGGTAACGAGTGGTTGCTGTTCGTTGTGGCTTTGTATTTCTTAGCCGCCTTCGCTCTCCAGCCATGGCTTCGCATGATCCTGGCTACCCGGTGTCGGCCTGCTGATTTTCCTTCGTCTTGTAGTCGCTGTGTAATTCTGGGTGAACCAGGACGGCCTTTCTCATCCTCAAAAATACGTTTAATCTCATTGGCTAGCCATTTATTCGCTTCGCCTCTATCGGAAAGTGGCCTGCACTTCCAGTCGTAGTAGCCACTCCGTGAGACCGTTAACAGGCGGCACATGAGTCCCACAGGGAATTGATCTTCATTAGCTTTGATCATGGCGTACTTCACTTGGGCTGTTTGGCAAAGTACGCTGCCGCCTTTTTTAAAAAGGCGACTTCCTCTTCCAGGCGGGTGTTTTCTCGTTTAAGCCGCGCCATTTCGGCCTGCTGTAGCTTTTGATCTTCGAAGGGCTGTCCTGTTTGGCGACGCTTGGCTCGCCAGTTGTACAGCATCGATTCGGCGAGCCCTAAATCTTTGGCCGCCTTTGGGATGCCATCCTTGTCGGCACGCTCCAGGGCTTGTTCTTTAAACTGCGCGGTATATTTGTTGCGGACAACGGGGATCTTTGATTCGTTTTGGGCTTTCATGATTTTCCTCGGGGTTAGAGATTACTCTCTTAGCCGAGTGTCCGATAGATCAGGGCAAGATCAATATGCTGATTTTCTATAGTCTTAAATTTCCAGTTTTCCTGGTCGCCGGATATGGTCAAAGTCGGAATTTCTGACATCCTTTGCCAGGAGACTTTTTCTCCAATATACAAAGGTATGCATACGTTTTGCCAAAGAGATTTCAAAGGAATGTAATGAGCCTCACCATTGTGAACTACTAGAAGTTTCCAGAATATTTCGCTAGATAAGTTTTTTGGCAAGTACTCGTTTATTAGTTTTAACCATATTCTTCCGGCTGACTGATGCACAATGTTGTTGAGCGCTTTCCATTTTGGCAAACGAGTAACATGTCTGAAATCATCTGCTGGCTCCCTTGCTGGCGTAATCTCAGGTTTTAAATCTGCCCTAACATCTATTGAGTAAGGATTGCACGCAATATGAGTTGGGCGTGAACCTAAATACATTTTCACTTCTAACTCATGTTGCCATTGCGGTCTTCCAGGTGATCCACAAAGTAAAATACCATCAATAGATATTTGCGACTGTTCTCTATAGTCAAGCTCAAAAGACTTACCTTCATATACAAGCGACAAATATTCTCGATTGTGTTTCGGAAGAACTTGCCAAGAAGCGACTTTGTTTTCTAGTGTAGGGAGTCCTTCATTGTCTATTAAAAACGATTCGTGAATGTGGCCATTTAAGCAGCTATCAATTTCATTAAAGTGCTGTGAGATAGTAATATACGATTCAATAGGTATACCCATTTTTTCCATTAAAGTGGGTAAATAAGACAGGGAGGTTTGAATTGCAATTTCCTCTTTTATTTCTTCAACTTTGCATTTTCCATATATTGGAAATTCGGTGTTTACTGCAAAATGTTTTAGTACAGTGATTAGCTTAACTCTGTCTGTCCATCTATCCAGGAATGATGGCTTTTTACGGGAAGTGATAGTTACAGTTGTACCAATATCTTGTGAATCAGAGCCTTTTTTGATAACAATTAATCCTCCTAAGCCGTTAATCTCTATGACTAACGGTTTACCATATTGTTTTCCTTGGCCATAATCTCGGCGGGTTTCGATTTTGATTCGATCACCTAGCATAAAACAAGACATAAAGCCGATGCCAAATTGGGAGCACGGGTCAAAATCAATCCTTTTTTTTCTGAAAGCTACTCGTTCTCGCTCAAAATCTGGTGAACGGTAAAAACTGCGGCCGGCTTTAGTAAAAAAGCGAGTGACGATATTTTCATCCATCCCCGCACCATTATCTTTACATTGGACGATCTCATAGCCGTTGTCATCCAGAGTGTGTAAAAAGTCTACCCGTCCATTGTTCCAGTCCATATCAGCACATGCGAATAACGCTTTTCTGTAACGGAGCGCATCCAATGAGTTTTGCAACAATTCTCTGAGGCAAACGTAAGGTCGGTTATAGAGTTTATCGGTCATCAGTAATTTGACGATTTCATTGCGTGATAAACTTATTTCAAGATCATGGCAGATGTAGCTGTTATTTTTAGGTTTTATCCTTGAACGGTCAGTGCTGGAAGGTAAAGAAAGCTTATAGCGTTGGAATTCTGCCGGGAATAACCGACATAAGTTTTGGCACTCGCTCAGTTCTTTATCAACCCAATCCATAAATTTGAAAGCGGCAGATTGATATGCAGGATGAGTGTATTCAGCTGTGTAACGAACTACGTTTTCGTTGATTTCCCATCCTAAAATTGCCCGATGTTTTTCCCATTCACGTAGGCTAATACTAGATGAAAAATGGATGGTTCGAAACAGCACATCTGGAGTTCGGTCGGCATCAAAATCTAAAATATCCGCAAGACGCAAAACAATAGCAATATAAGGTTAATTTATTTTATCTCGGCCAACTTGGCGGTCGTATAAGTAACCATGACCTGGTGTCAATTCATGAGTGTGAGAATAATGAGATTCGCACAATTTGGCTAAAATACTAGACAAGTTTATGCCATAAATTTCTAAACGTTTGTCTACGGAAAAGGTGTCAATAACATACTCGTATGATCTTTTGGCATGAGTTTCGCGCAGATAATCCGTTAACATGGCGGCTTCAAGCTCGGATAATAGTCCCGCCAAACGAGTCTTTTCATCATTTGTTATTTCTGCGTTTTGTAATTGCTCTTGAATCTCTTTTTGGTTGGGGTAATCGACGTACCAATTTTCACGAAAAAGCTGAAATTTTGGGTTAGAAGATAAATTACTGTATTCCACTTCAGTCATTACCATTCCCTGGTCATGATAATAAGCGGTTAAAATCAAAAGACACAGCTCAATTGAGTTTAATTGATCAACTGTTTTTCCCAATACCATTGCCATAATTTCAACGACACGCAGAAAATGGCTTTCATCATGTAGCGTATATTGAGGCGATGCTGTTGGCATCGCCTTCATTCTGTCTGCAGCTTCTTCGCAAATAGTCGGTATTATTTGAACAAGAGATTTTGCATTTTCATCATTTAAAATTTGAAGTTTTTTCCATAGGACTGTTTCTTCAATTCTTTTGATGTTAATTACCTTATTAGCCATATTTTGGTGATCTTAAGAGCGAGCAGTGTAAAGGTGTAGAAACTAGGGTGGCTTGCGCGAACTCGTTGTCGGAAATTTCTTTTCCTTGTTCCAACGCACTGCGTTGGAATGCGCAGTTTGACCGCGCTACGGTTATTATGGCATCGCAGCGTAGTGCTTTCGGGTTACGACGCAGTGCGCCGGTAACTAGAAAGGCTGGAACGATTAAACTCATTTCGGCTCACATTCATCCAACTTCTGTTGCCAAACCACCATCCACTCCTCCAAAATCGCATACTGCCTTTTGGTGACAATGGCTTGCACGATGCCGTCGTTGAGGTCCAGATAGTCGTGCACCAGCACATTGCGGAAGCCGAGGATTTTCATTAACTCGGCATGCTGATCGGCCGGCAAATCGCCGTGGCTTTTCAATTCGTCCAACGCTTCCCGCGACTGGCTGACTGTCAGCTGGTATTTTTGCTCCACGAAATAACGCGCCATACCAATGAAGGCTTCGATATAGACTTGTAGTGCGCGCTGTATCGCCAGCAGATCGCGTTCGGTCCAGGTGTTGGTATTTTCTTGGCCGTATTCGTTCAGGATACGCAGCATTTTGCGGCGGTGGCGCATCAGCGCCTGTTCATAGGCAATATCTCTCATAATCCTTTTCCCATTTCGACCAGATGCTTTGCTCGACGCGTCTGACATGCGGCACGTTGCGGTCGTACCATTTGACAGCCGACTGCAAGATGCCGACTTGCAGCAAGACCGGCGCGGTTTCCAGATCGACGATGCTGATTTGCTTGTAGCGTTTTAACTCGCGTTCGACTTCGGCTTCCAGCATTTGCGGACGCACCGCGCGTTCCAGCGGATCGGTCTCGAAGTCGCTGAAAATGACCGCAATGTCCCAATCGCTATCGGGCCGGGCGGTATTTTTGGCGCGGGAGCCGTACAGATAAATCGCATCGACTGCGGCATGAGCCTGAATCGCTTGGCTTATTTCTGCTTGCAGCTCGTTCATGGTTTCAGCGGTAATTCACGAAAAAAACCGCTGCAAATACGTCCCGGTATGCGACTTCTTATGCTTGGCAATCTGCTTAGGCGTGCCCTCCGCCACCAACATACCGCCGCCGCTGCCGCCTTCCGGGCCCATGTCTACAATCCAGTCGGCGGTTTTGATCACATCCAGATTGTGCTCGATGATGATCACGGTGTTGCCGTGGTCGCGCAGGGTGTGCAGCACCGTCAGCAATTGTTTGATGTCATGAAAGTGCAGACCGGTGGTCGGTTCGTCGAGAATGTAAAGAGTGGTGCCGGTGTCGCGCTTGGATAGCTCTTTCGCCAGTTTGACACGTTGCGCCTCGCCACCGGATAGGGTCACGGCGTTCTGGCCCAGCGTGATGTAACTCAAACCCACGTCGATCAAGGTTTGCAGCTTGCGGGTCAGGCTGGGTATCGCGGAGAAGAATTGGGTGGCGTCTTCCACGGTCATTTCCAGCACTTCGTGGATGGTCTTGCCTTTGTAGCGGACTTCCAGGGTTTCGCGGTTGTAGCGCTTGCCGTGGCAGATGTCGCAGGGCACGAAGATGTCCGGCAGAAAATGCATTTCAACTTTGATTACGCCGTCGCCGGCGCAGGCTTCGCAGCGGCCGCCTTTGACATTGAAACTAAAGCGGCCCGGCGTGTAGCCGCGCGAGCGGGCTTCCGGTGTTGCGGCAAACAGCTCGCGCACCGGGGTGAAAATGCCGGTATAAGTAGCCGGGTTGGAGCGTGGGGTGCGGCCAATCGGGCTTTGATCGATGTCCACCACCTTGTCGAATTGTTCCAGGCCTTCAATGGCTTCGCAGGGTGCCGGGATGCAGCTGGCGCCGTTGATCAACCGGGCGGCGTGGCTATATAAAGTATCGTTGATCAGCGTCGATTTGCCCGAACCCGAGACGCCGGTGACGCAGGTCATCAAACCCACCGGGAAGCTGACATCGACGTTTTGCAGATTATTGCCGCTGGCTTTGCGGATGGTGATCTGTTTGCTCGGATCGCGCGGCGTGGTTTTTTTGGGGATGTCTATGCTCAAGCCGCCGGACAAATATTGGCCGGTCAAGGAATTAGGGTCGGCCAGAATATGCGCCGGTGTACCTTGCGAGACGATTTGCCCGCCATGCACGCCGGCGCCGGGGCCGATGTCCACCACATGGTCGGCGGCGCGGATCGCGTCTTCGTCGTGTTCGACGACGATGACGGTGTTACCCAAGTCGCGCAATCGATACAGCGTGTTGAGCAAGCGTTCGTTGTCGCGCTGGTGCAAACCGATCGACGGTTCGTCCAGCACGTACATTACCCCTACCAGACCGGCGCCGATCTGGCTGGCCAAGCGGATACGTTGTGCTTCGCCACCGGACAGGGTGTCGGCACTGCGATCCAGGGTCAGATAATCCAAACCGACGTTAACCAGGAACTCCAGCCGCTCCTGAATTTCCTTGTTGATTTTGGCGGCGATTTCGCCGCGGTGGCCGGGGATATTCAGCCCCTGAAAAAAGCTCAAGGTTTGTTTAATCGGCAAGCGGGTGACGTGATGCAAGGGTTGCTCATCGACAAACACGTTGCGCGCACCTAGATTTAAACGGGCGCCGTCGCACACCGAGCAGGTTTGTTGTGCCAGGTATTTGGATAGCTCGTCGCGGACCATTTGCGAGTCGCTTTCGTGGTAACGGCGCTGCATATTCGGAATAATGCCTTCAAACGCATGCCGGCTGGCTTTGGGTTTGCCGTTACCCATCTGGAAGGTAAAGCTGATTTTTTCCTCGCCGCTGCCATACAGAATCGCGGCCTGAATATCCTTGGAAATATGCGAAAACGGCGCTTCCGGATCGAAATGGTAATGCTCCGCCAACGCGCAGATGATTTGGTAGTAATAGGCGTTACGTCGATCCCAACCGCGCACCGCGCCGCCCGCCAGGCTGATTTCCGGGTTATGTACCACCAGTTGTGGATCGAAATGCTGGCGCATGCCCAGGCCGTCGCAACTGGGGCAAGCACCTTTCGGGTTGTTGAAGGAAAAGATGCGCGGTTCCAGTTCGCTGAGGCTGTAGCCGCAATGCGGGCAGGCATAGCGCTCGGAGAACAGCAGTTGTTGATCGTTTTCCATTGAAGCGGCAATTGCCAGGCCTTCGGATAAGCGCAATGCGGTTTCGAAAGATTCGGCTAGCCGCAGTGCCATGTCTTCGCGGATTTTGAAGCGATCAACGATGACTTCAATGGTATGTTTTTTCTTTAAATCCAGGGCAGGGGGCTCGTCCAGTTCGTAGACTTCGCCGTCGATGCGGGCCCGTAAAAAACCCTGGGCCTTCAAATCTTCCAGCAGGAGCACGTGTTCGCCCTTGCGGTCGTTAACCACCGGCGCCAGCAGCATCCAGCGTTCGCCTTCCGGCTGGGCCAGCACTTGATCGACCATCTGGCTGACGGTTTGCGCTTCCAGGGATACGCCGTGCTCCGGGCAACGCGGAATGCCGACCCGCGCGTATAACAAGCGCAAGTAATCGTAAATCTCGGTGATGGTGCCGACCGTGGAGCGCGGATTATGCGAGGTGGATTTTTGCTCGATGGAAATCGCCGGCGACAAGCCTTCGATATGATCGACATCCGGCTTCTCCATCATCGACAGAAACTGCCGGGCGTAAGCTGAAAGCGATTCGACGTAGCGGCGCTGGCCTTCCGCATAAATGGTGTCGAAAGCCAACGAAGACTTCCCGGAACCGGACAGGCCGGTGATGACGATCAGCTTGTCGCGCGGCAAGTCTAGATCGATGTTTTTCAGATTATGAGTGCGGGCGCCGCGTATGCTGATGGTGTCCACTGTTGTGCATTCCTGGAGTTTTTAACAACTGGATACTATACGGGGAATGGTTCCAGTTGGGCAAAGGGGGATTTGTGTTTGACAGCGCTTAAGAGCCGTTTCCGGCTAATGCTGGATCTACCGTCTTTAAGATTGACCGTGCGTCCGCAGCAGTTCCATAAAGCTGGTTGCAGCCAAGGGTTTGCTGAAATAGTAGCCTTGCAGTTCGTCGCAACCCATGTCCCGCAAAGAAGAAAATTGATAAGCGGTTTCTACGCCCTCGGCGACCACTTTCAAGCCAAGGCTATGACCAAGTGCAATGATGGCCTTGAGAATCGCCATATTGGTGGATTCGGTTTCCAGATTGCCGACAAACACTTTGTCAATCTTCAGGCGGTCTACCGGAAAGTCCTTCAAATAGGCCATGCTGGAATAGCCGGTACCAAAATCGTCTATTGCCAGTTTGACGCCCAGCGCCTTCAAATCATGCAAGGTGTGGATGAAGTGCCGGGTATCGTGGACCAGACTGCTTTCGGTGATTTCCAATTCCAGGTGTTGCGGATCTATGCCGGTAATCTGCAATACAGACTGTACGGTGTTGATCAGATCGAGCTGGCGGAACTGCCTGGGAGAGACATTGACGGCGACCGGAAATGCCCAGCCGGTCGATTGCTGAAACTCGCAAGACTTGCGGCAGGCATTGATCAATACCCAGCGGCCGATCTCCTCGATTTGCCCGGTTTCTTCGGCGACCGGAATAAAGCTTAACGGCGAAATTAAGGACTCTCCGGGTGGTTGCCAGCGTATCAGCGCCTCGGCGCCGCAGATCTTGCCCGAAGCAAAATCCAATTTGGGTTGGTAATGCAGTATAAATTCTTCGTTTTCTATAGCGTGCCGCAGACGGTATTCGATCTCCATCCGTGCCGTTAACGCCCGGTTCAGCTCGCGGGTATAGAACTGAAAGTTATTGCGGCCGGAATGCTTGGCTTTATACATCGCCGAATCGGCGTGCTTGAGCAAGGTGTTCGGGTCTGAGCCGTCATCGGGATACATCGCAATGCCGATACTGCAGGACACGATAAAATCGCGATCTTCAATCACGCAGGGGGCGGCCACCGCAGCCAGGATACGGTGCATGGTCTGGGTGATATCCTCGACTTTTTGCAAACTGGTCAACAGCAGGACAAATTCGTCGCCGCCTAGCCGAACGACCGTATCCGACTCGCGCACGCAGCCGGCTAAACGTTCGGCCATGGTCACCAGCAACTGATCGCCGACATGATGGCCCATGCTGTCGTTGATGAGTTTGAATTGATCCAGGTCGAGAAACGCCACCGCCAGTTTGTTCGAGTAACGGTCGCAAAAGTGCATGCACTGTTGCAGCCTGTCCGCAAGCATGGTGCGATTCGGCAGACCGGTCAGGATGTCGTGCGTCGCCTGATATTCGATTTGCTGCTCGTATTGCTTGCGTTCGGAAATGTCCTCCACGGTGCCTTCGTAAAACAGCAGTTTGCCGTCCGGGTCGCGGACTTCGTGCGCGTTCTCGGTGATCCAGATAATATCGCCGTTTTTCCGGTAAACCTGTGCTTCAAAGTTGAGCACGCGGCCGTGGATCTTCATCATCGCGATATATTCGGCGCGCTTGTTGGGATCCACATACAGCTGGCGTTGAATATCGCTGATGGCGCGCATCAGGTCTTTCGTCGATTCGTATCCGTAAATTCGCGCCAAGGCCGGATTGAAATTCAGGTATTGTCCGGCGGGAGTGGTTTGGTAAATGCCTTCAATAGCGTTTTCGAAAATGGAGCGATAGCGATCTTCGGCTTCTTGCGCAAGGCGTTCGCTGTGCTTGCGGCGTGTGATGTCCTGTATGAAGCCTTCCAGCGCTTCCAATTCGCCCATATCGTTGAACAGCGGACCGCCACTTTCCTGAACCCAGCGAATGCCGCCATCGGCGTGTTTGATCCGGTATTCCAACTCGAAATGATCGCCGGAGCTCGCTGCGGCGTTAATCAGGTCCCGTACCCAGGCTCTATCGTCTTCCAGGGTCAGCGCTTCGTAGGTAATGTGCCGATTAAACAATAAATCTTCGGCGGCATAGCCGGTAAGTTCCTGGCAACCCTCGCTGACAAAGGCCATTGTCCAGTGTTCGTCCACTAGGCAGCAATACACCATACCTTTGAGATTGCTCATCAAAGTGCTTAACATACGCTCCCTGTCCTGCAGCAGTTTTTGCAGGGTGGGGCTTAAATTGCCGGGTATCTTGGAAAAAGGCATCTGCCTTAGAGTATTGGGTAGCAAGGATTAGTCTGATAATAGGTACGTCGGATGGTAAAGCAGGATTTGTGCCGACGGTAATATCTGTCTCATATTACCGAATTTGGCGCGACCGGGGCATTAAACCTGATAGGGCGATTGCGGCCAATGTTTATATTGGTGCGCCCGCACCAGATAGGTGCGCGAAATTGCAGTGCTTCGCGCTTACCCGGTGCGTTTGTAGCGGGAGCTTGTTTGACGGTTCAGCCTGATTTTTGCGATGGGTACATCATCGTCGTACTCGTAACGCTCAGGCAACGATTCTGGTAGATCGAAGTTGGGAGGTTTAATCGGCGCCAGGTGGCGGTCGTGAATTCCGGCGATTTGAATTAACTGGTACTATAGCCGCCTTTATCGATTTAAGGCAAAGGGGAGTTGGGGTTTGACACAGGTTCAGGATATTACCAGTCCGATGACGGCCATGGAGAAGCGGGCTACCGTATCGCTGGCCAGTATCTATGCGCTCAGAATGCTGGGCTTGTTCATGTTGTTGCCGGTACTGTCGCTGTTCACCGAACAAATGCCGGGATCGACGCCGAAGCTGGTAGGTTTGACGATGGGTATCTATGGCCTGACGCAAGCCATCCTGCAAATTCCGTTCGGTTTGTTGTCCGACCGTTTCAGCCGCAAGACCGTGATTGTGATCGGTTTGGTTTTGTTTGTGGCCGGTAGTGTTTGGGCGGCGCTGGCGACCGATATTTACGGGGTTTTGATCGGCCGCGCAATGCAAGGTTGCGGGGCGATTTCCGCCGCGGTAATGGCGTTGCTGGCCGACTTGACCCAGGAAGTGCATCGCACCAAAGCCATGGCCACCATCGGTGCCAGCATCGGCGTGTCGTTTGGCGTGGCCATTACGATGGGACCGGTAATCGCCCATCATTTCGGTATCGCCGGTATCTTCTGGATGATCGCGGTACTCGCTGCTTTAGCGATACTGGTGATTTTGTTCGTCGTGCCTAACCCGGAAAAAATTACCACGCACCGCGATGCCGAATATATTCCTTCCGAGCTTGGTTCCGTCATCAAAAATGCCGATCTGCTGCGGCTGAATTACGGCATTTTTGCCTTGCATTTAATCTTGATGGCCAGCTTCGTGGTGGTGCCGCTACTGATGCGCGATGCCGGTCTGCAAGGCGGCAGCCATTGGATGGTGTATCTGCCGGTGTTGGTCACGTCGATGGCGATGATTATCCCGTTCGTGATCATTGCCGAGAAAAAACGGCAAATGAAGAAAGTTTTTATCGGCGCGATTGTTACCTTGGTGATTGCCAACGTCGGCTTTGTAATGTTGCACGGCGAATTGATCGGCTTGATCGCCTGCTTGTGGATCTTCTTCTGTGGTTTTAATTTGTTGGAAGCGACTTTGCCGTCATTGATTTCCAAAACCGCGCCCGGCGATTTAAAAGGTACGGCCATGGGTATTTATTCCAGCGCCCAATTCCTTGGTGCGTTCTTGGGCGGTGGTGCCGGCGGCTGGTTGTACGGCGAATTCGGTGCGGCGGCGGTATTTATGTTTTCGGCGGGGATCGCCGCCAGCTGGATCCTGGTCGCCTTATTTATGTCGCCGCCACGTTATTGGGCCAACCTGCTGTTGCCGCTGCAAGCGGTTAAGCCGGAACGCGGCGAGGAATTTTCCAGACAATTGCTGGCAATCGACGGTATCGAGGAAGTGCGGCTGCATTTCGAAGAAAATGCCGCGTATTTGAAAGTCGATAACCAGCAGCTCGATAAAAACCAATTAGGTATTTTTTTAAAACAGTGGCAGTAAGACACAGTTCATCGCAATTTTTACACGGAGACAAACATGCTGAATAAAGTCATGCTGATCGGCCGCCTCGGCGCCGATCCGGAAGTACGTTATATGCCGAGCGGCGACGCCATCACGACCATCCGCTTGGCCACCAGCCGCCGTTGGAAAGACCGCAACACCAACGAGCGCAAGGAAGAAACCGAATGGCACCGCGTGGTATTTTTTAGCGGCTTGGCGAAAATAGCCGGCGAATACCTTAAGAAAGGCAGCCAATGCTACGTAGAAGGACGCATCCGCACGCAAAAGTGGCAGGGGCAGGACGGTCAGGAGCGCTATACGACTGAAATCGTTGCCGACAACATGCATATGCTGGACAGCAAAAGCGGCGGTACCGCCAGCTACTCGGACAACAATACGCCGCCGGCCAGCAGCTACGACAATCGCCCGTCCGCGCCTTCGGGCTCGCAATCGGCGCCGGCTGCGTACGACGATTTCGACGACGATATCCCGTTCTGACCCTTACCTTAGACAAGAATGTAAAGAAAGTGCAATCAAGCCTCTGTAAAAGAGGCTTTTTGCTATACCGGTCCTTGATTTTGCTTTCAGGCATCCGAGATCGAGCCAAGGGCTTGAGGTGATTTGCGTAACAAAGCCGCGAATTTTGCAAACCCTTAGCCGCTGGGCAAACCGGCCGAATCGGCGTGGAGCGAAACCGGATACCGCTTAAGATCGAGCACAAAAAATAGTATTGCTATGCGCGAGCGTTCTGAGCATACTTGTCCGCACGTATTACCGGTAAAAAACAAGGATGAAGACCTCAAAAAACCTACAGCCCGAAGCCGCCAGCGGCCCATCCTGCACTATCTCGACAAGTTGCCAACAGCAAATCTTGGACATTGCCCTCGGCGGCGACTGGGTATTGAGCGCGCGTTTGCCGGCATTGGAACCGGTGTTGGCTGAGATTGAAGCCGGCAATACGATCGAAAAACTAACATTTTCCACTACAAACCTGGGCCATTGGGACAGCATGCTGGTCACTGAAGTGATCAAGCTGATCGATTGCGCCTCCCGTAACGGCATAGCGGTCGATAAAACCACGCTGCCCGCGGCGATCCAAGGTTTGTTGAATCTGGTTAACGCGGTGCCGGAACGCGTCGATGCCCACCGCAATCAACAGCAAAGCTCCTGGGTACAGGCGCTAACGGTCGGTACCGGCAAGGCCATTCAGCATGGCAAGGAGATGCTGGTCTTCGTCGGCGAAATGGTGGTCAGTACCTTCGCCACGCTACGAGGGCAAGCCCACTTTCGGCGCCAGGACTTATGGCTGTATATTCAGGAATGCGGGCCGTCGGCGCTGCCCATCGTCACCTTGATCAGTTTATTGGTCGGTTTGATTCTGGCCTTCGTCGGCGCGGTGCAATTGTCTTTGTTCGGCGCCCAAATCTATATCGCCAACCTGGTTAGTCTGGGCATGACCCGGGAAATGGGCGGCTTGATGACCGCGATTATCATGTCCGGCCGCACCGGCGCCGCCTATGCCGCGCAGATCGGCACCATGCACGTCAACAGTGAAATCGATGCCCTGAAAACCATGAATCTGGACCCGATGGCGTTTTTGGTGCTGCCGCGCATGCTAGCCTTGATCATCATCATGCCGCTGTTGTGTCTGTATGCCGACTTGATGGGCATCATCGGCGGCGGTTTCGTCACGGTCAATTTTTTCGACGTCTCCTTAACCGAATACATGGATCGCACGGCGAGCGCGGTCAAGATGAAGGACTTTATCATCGGCTTCGTCAAATGCTCTGTGTTCGGGATTTTGATCGCGCTGTCGGGTTGCATGCGCGGTATGCAATGCGGCCGTAGTGCATCTGCAGTCGGCGATGCCGGCACTTCGGCGGTGGTGACCGCCATCGTGTTCATCGTGGTTGCGGACTCGGTGATGACCGTCATCTGCAACCGGCTGGGGATATAAGCCATGGCCGAGCCTTGTATTACGGTAAAAGACCTGACCATGACTTACGGCGATTTCGTGATTCAGCACGATCTGAATTTTACGATCAATCGCGGCGATGTGTTTATCATCATGGGTGGCAACGGTTGCGGTAAGACCACCTTGCTGCGGCACATGATAGGCTTGAAAGAACCGGCGCGCGGCGATGTTTGTTACGGCGCGCAAGGGCTGTGGCAAGCCGACCCGAAGACGCGGCAGCAAATTTTGGCGCGCACCGGCGTGCTGTTTCAAAGCGGCGCCTTGTTGAGTTCGATGACGCTGGCCGAAAACGTGGCCCTGCCGATTACCGAGGCCACGCAATTGCCGGCAAAAAAAGTGCGCGAGATTGTTTCCTACAAACTGGCCTTGGTCGGATTGGCCGGGTTTGAAGATTATTATCCTTCCGAACTCAGCGGCGGCATGCAAAAGCGCGCCGGTCTGGCGCGGGCTATGGCTTTGGACCCGGAAATCCTGTTTTTCGACGAACCTTCCGCCGGACTGGATCCGATCACCGCCAAACTGCTGGACGATCTGATTCTGAGTTTGAGCAGCGCTTTGTCGGCCACCATCGTCGTGGTTACCCACGATCTGGACAGTATTTTTGCTATTGGCAACAACTCGGTGTTTTTGGATGCCGAAACCCGCACCAATATCGACGGCGGTCCGCCGCAAAAATTGCTGCATGAATCCAAACACCCCAACGTGATTCGATTTTTGAATCGCGGCGACCAAACCGAGCAAACCAGTAACAATCGACACATGAGGAGTCCGGCGTGAGCAAACAGGCCAATCCACTCGCCATCGGCGCATTTTTGGTCGGCGCGGTGACTTTGCTGACGTTGGGGGTGATGATCTTTGGCGGCAGCGATTTTTTCAAGGATAAAAAACGCTTCGTGATTTTTTTCGACTCGGCGCTGAATGGCTTGAATGTCGGCGCGCCGGTTAAATTACAGGGCGTGCAGATCGGTAATGTCAGCGAGATTTCGTTGATGATGGACTCCGATACCCGGCGTATCTTCAAACCGGTGGTGATCGAAATTGATCCGGCGCTGTTGCGCGATCTGTCCGGGCAGGACTCCCACAGCCATAACGAAAAACAACGTTGGCAGGATGCGAAGCGATTGATCGATGCCGGCTTGAAAGGGCGCCTGGAGACGCAGAGTTTGCTGACCGGCCTGTTGTATGTGGACTTGAATTTTTACAGCGACAAGCCGGTCAATCTGGTTCAGCTGGATTACAAAAACTTGCCGGAACTGCCTAGCGTACCGACGACAGTCGACGAAATCCGCAATACGGCCGACGAAATCTTCAACAGAGTGCGTCAATTGCCGTTGGAGGATATTACGAAAAATATGGCGGAGACCTTGAATGCGATGCACAGCTTGTTGGAGTCGGACGACACCAAGAAGTCTGTCGCCGCGCTGGCTAAATCCTTGCAGGAGACCCAGCGCCTGATGGGTTCGCTCAACGACCAAATCGGACCGCTTATGGCTAACGCCAACGGCGCTCTGACCGAGACCCGTACCACCTTGCAGGACTTTAACAAAGAGTTGTTGCCGGTGTTGAAAGCCGCCGAACAAAGTTTGAGCGCCGCGACCAAGATTTTGAATGAATCGCAAAATACGCTGAATGCCGTGGAGACCCTGGCGACGCCGGATTCGCAACTGGGTCAGGCGTTGGTGGAAATGCGCAACGCCTCGCGCTCCTTGAAGGATTTGACCGAGTCGCTGGAACGGCGGCCGGAGTCGCTGATATACGGCAAATAGGGCGAATCTATCTGCTCAGTCGCTGGATAGGTCTCTTTAAAGGTATTTCCGCCAAACCGGATGAATATGAAACATTTAATTTATTTATCGACGCTACTTTCTCTGCTGTTGCTCAACGCTTGCAGTAGTACGCCCATCCAGTTTTATATGCTGAATGCCGAATCCGGCGCGCCGGCGGCCACTGCGCTGCCGGCCGGCAGCGTGTTGGGCTTGGGCCCGATTCATTTACCGGCATATCTGGACCGGCCGCAATTGGTTACCGCGCTGAGCGCGCATCAGTACCAACTGGACGAACACAATCGCTGGGCGGAACGGCTGGACGAAAACATCCTCAGAGCTTTAAGCCAGTCCCTATCCAAGCAACTGGGCGTGGATCAAGTGGTTCGTTATCCGTGGTCGCCACGTCAACACGTCGACTACCAACTCAGCTTCGACATCTTGGAGTTACACCAAGCCGCCGCCGGCCAAAGCAGGCTATCGGTGCAATGGCAATTGAAAAAAGCCGAACAGGCTGCTATCGGTAAACGCTTCGAATGCACGGAAGCTGCCGCGGATAATGCGGAAGCCATCGTCACCGCGCAAAGCCGTTGTTTGGCCCGGCTTAGCGAGGAATTGGCCAACGCGGTACGCCAGTCCGCACCCTAAGTCGCGTAGGGCAGGCCCGCCTTTTATGCCAGAGCGGAATTGCTGAGCACAAGCCCTTGGCTTAACCCGCCGCCAACGGCGCGCCCGTGTCGTCGAAGCGCAATACATCGATCTCGCCGTCGGCATCGGTAATTTCCGCTTCCGCCAGGATGCCGTTAGGGTGGTAGGTGTAGACATGGCGCAATTCCACATCGCCGTATACCAGTTTTTCCAACAGCAGCAGGCGCTGATCGGTATCGTAACAGCCGCGGAAATAGGTATTGCGGTTTTCCAGATGGCTTTCGTCTTCCAATTCGTTGACCAGTTTTAAAGGTAGTTTCACGCCGCTATAGCTGATGAAGTAGCGGCAGTCGCAGTTTTCCAATTCCACGTCGGTATTCCAAGGTTAAAAAACCAATTCCCGCAATATTTGTGCCGAAATAGCCGGCGCGAATTGCCTGGCTTTGCCGGCCATTTAACCTGACAACTCTGTGGTAAATAAGTCGCCGTTGCCGTGGATTGTCGGGTTTGCTACATCTCGAATTGCTTGAATTTGCGGCGGCGGCTCAGCAACTAAGCTTATTCGCTCCGAATCGGTCTCGCTGGCTTTGTTTTTGCTTGGACTAGGTTTTTAATCAGCCTAGTGCCTATGAAACTGTTTCTGGATTGGTCGTCTTACGAAAACGCCGGAATGGGCGATGCCTATGCCGATATTCCCAAGCATGGCGCCGATTTCGCCAAAGCCGTGGCGGTGTGTATCGGTAGCCGGCAATGCGAGCGGGATGCCAAGGGTGTGATGTGTCCGAGCTTTAGGATCACGCAAAATCCCGGTTTGTCGCCGGGCGGCCGGGTGAAAGCCTTGAAAGCGGCCTTGAACGCGGATAACGACACTGCTTTTTTCAATCCCGATTTAGCCGAAACCATGGCCTTGTGCGTCAGTTGCAAGGGCTGCAAGCGCGAGTGCGAGAACGAAGTGGACATGGCTTTGATCAAGGCCGAGTTTCTGGCGCAGCAGGTACAGCGCAACGGCCTGACGCTACGGCGGCGGCTATGGGCGGAGTTACCGAAACTACTGCGTTGGCGCGGACTCGGTTCCTTGATCAATTGGCGAAATCGGTCTCCCATGCTGGCGCGTCTAGGCGAAGCCTGGCTGGGTATCAGCGCCAAAGTCCGGCTGCCGGAGCCGGCGGCACAACCGTTTCAGATGCCCAGACAATCCGAGTTGATATTGCATCCGGAATTGGCCGACAAGCAAGTCGTGTTGCTGGTGGATACCTTCAATTACTACTTCAATCCGGCCGCCGCCGAAGCCGCTAAAAAACTGCTGAATACCGCCGGCTATCATGTGCATATTGCCACCCCCTTAGCCGACGACGAGCAGGATAGGCCGCTATGTTGCGGCCGGACTTATTTTTCCAACGGTCTGATAGACAAAGCCCGTGCCGAAGCGACGCGCATGGTCACGGCGCTGGCCGATCATGTCGCCGCCGGCCGTACCATAATTGGCCTGGAGCCGTCCTGCATCCTCAGTTTACGCGATGAATATTTAAAGCTGGGTTTGGGCGAGCCGGCACAAAAACTGGCGGAAAAGATCTTGCTGTTGGAAGAGTTTATCGTCCGCGAACAAGCCGGCAAACGCTGGCCTATCGAGTTTCAAGCCATTCCCGGCGTCAACAGCTTGCTGTTGCACGGCCACTGCCATCAAAAAGCCGTTGGCGCGATCAAGTCGGTACGCAAGCTGCTGAAACAACTGCCGGATCTTAAGTTCGAACTGATCGAATCGTCCTGCTGCGGCATGGCCGGCAATTTCGGCGTCGAAGCCGAGCATTACGACCAAGCCCAAGCCATGGCCGAGCTTGCTTTATTTCCGGCATTGCGCGCCGAACCCGATGCGCTACTGGTCAGCAACGGTTTTTCTTGTCAGCAGCAGATCGGCAATGGCGGCTTCGCCAAGCCGCTGCATTTAGCCGAAGTACTTTGTTTAGCCTTACCGTCACAGGACTGATGCGATGAAATTAACCATAGACAAACGTCATCTCGAACAACTGCTTACCGATCACCCGCGCTTACAGAGTCTGAGCGATCAACTACGGTTGGGCAATAAAGCCCAGGTCTCGTTCGATCAACTCAGCAGCAACGAACTGGCCAGCCTGGCGGGAATTTATCAGCAAGCCGGCGAAGCCTTGCAGCAACAAGCGGCCTTGTTGGCGGCCTTGCAACAAGCCATGGCCGATAACACCAAACGCTACAACGCCGAGCAATTGGAGATGTTGTTGCCGGACATCGCCCAGTATTTGCTGGACGGAGCGATACGTGGCTGGTTTTTTCAGGTGGTGGGCGGCGGCTGTACCTTGGCGTATCTGATCACCCGCCTGGATTACACGCCGCCCGGCGAGGAAGAGGCCGGCCGGATATTGATCGAATTAAAAGCCAACAGCAAAGGCAAAATCGCCAACGAGACCTTGATCATCCGCGGCAAGGACCTGGCCGATAAAACCATACCGGAAATTTTTGCCGGCAAGGGCTATTTAAAAGAAACCCCGGAATTGATCGCCAGTTACGACGAGGCCTCCAGCCGCTATTTCGACTGGCGCGCCCGCTACGGCGAACAGTTTTCCGGCTGGGGTACCGGCCATTACGCCGAAGACCCTACCGCCAGCCACCGCAGCAACGATTGGACTCGTAAAAACACCGTGGTGCTGTCGTCCGGCGGCGGCGCCTGCCGTTTGGTCAACGACGAAAACATTCTGGCCGACCGCGCGTTAAGCCTGGATGCCTCCGGCGATATTTTCGGCAACTATCTGCGCAAGGCCGGCAAAAGCATGCGTTACGACAGCAAAACCGAAAGCGCGATGGAAGCCAGCAAGGCCGAGATTACCAAAGGCTTGTTCACGGAGTTGCCGGTACACGGTTACATCCTGCTGTTTCATCTGGAATTGCATCACCATGTCTGGGTGCATGTCGACGATCTGCGGCCCTATGTTTATCAGCCGGAGTTGAAAACCAAGCTGATCCTGCCGCCGGAGCAGACCGACTTGATCGACATTCTCACCGCCGAAATGGATATGTTGATGGACGATATTGTCGAAGGCAAATCCGGCGGCACCACGGTGCTGTGCGCCGGCCCGGCCGGCGTGGGCAAGACCTTGACCGCCGAAGTGTATTCGGAAATCATCAAGCGGCCCTTGTACCGGGTGCATTCCGGTCAGTTGGGATTGAACGTGGCCGAGATGGAAAAAACCCTGAAGGACACCTTGATCCGCGCTCAGCGCTGGGGCGCAGTGATGTTGATCGACGAAGCCGACGTTTACATTAAAAAGCGGGCCGACAATCTGGCGTCCAATGCCGTGGTCGGGGTGTTTTTGCGGGTGCTGGAATATTTCAACGGCCTGCTGTTTCTGACCACCAACCGGGTGGACGACATCGACGAAGCCATTATTTCCCGCTGCATCGCTATGCTGCGCTATCACTCCCCGGACCATGAAGATCGCTGCAAAATCTGGCGGGTGATGACCGAACAATTTGCCTTGCCGGTTGAAGAAAGCCTGATAGACGAACTGGCCGCCATCTTTCCCGGCGCCACCGGCCGCGACATCAAGGGCCTGACCAAACTGGTCGCCAAGTTCTGCCAGCAAAAACAACTGGCGCCGGAATTGGAAGTGTTCAAGCGCTGTTCGGTGTTTAGAGGCTTGGAATTACTGGACGAAGCCGCCTAGTTTAAAAACCGAGCGGCGATTGATGTAAAGCGGCGGTTTATAGGCTTCGTAGCCGGTTGAGTAATATACATTAGAGATAATACTGTTTTATTAAGTAAAACAATAAATTGCCGGTTGCGGGTATTGTTGATTTTTAATAAGCGGATATAGTGAAAGCGAGTTTTCGTTTCGACCGAAAAACGGTCCTGGAGGCCAAATGAAGATCGCTAAGTTAGGAAATACCGGCATCGCCATGCTGATTGTGGTCATGGCCGGCTTGCTGGACATAATCCCGATGGGATTGGTCTTTTCCATATTGCTGTTCGCGGCCTTGATGCGCGGCAGCCTGATGTTAATTGAAAAAGCCATCGATACCGGGGCGCAAGCTAAGGAAATTGATCGGCATTGATTGGGGTTTTATAACCCGAATAAATATCGTCGCTCGCGCGTAGGAAATTGCGCTACCCCCCTCTCCTTACGGGAGAGGGTTGGGGTGAGGGGAATCAATAAACTATCGTTTTATCTACCCTCATCCTAACCTTCTCCCAGAGGGAGAAGTGACTGTTTTGAAAGCTTCCGGCGGTAGCCGAGGATTTCTAATCTTCCCCTTACAGTTTACAAGAATTGACCCGCCGCACACTGGCCAGGGTATCGCCGCCAATTGCCAGCAGCAATTTCCCGCTCTGAGCACAAACAATCCGGTTCGGAGCTCGGCCATTCTGCTAAATAGGCGAAACGTCGAGCCAATTTGCCGCAACGATTTAGCCGCGCAGCAAAACGGCCGAGAAATTTTCCGAAATGTTTCGGCTCGCGGCGAAAACAGCCGAGCTTTTTGCTCGGCCGTTCTCCGAAAAAGCGCGGACATTCTCCCAGCGAGTTCGGATGTCCGAGCAATTTTGCGAAATGGCCGAGCTTATAGCGCGGACGCCGAGGAAAATAACTCGATCACCCGGCCTCCAAGGCGGAACGCTGCCGTATTATCAGCCGGAAGCGCTGGCTGGCGCAGTGGCTGCCGGGTTAGAAGTCTTGCGCGCGAAGCGCCGACTGAGACCGTCCAAGTGTTGTTCCAACGCGCCGTTCTTGCCCGCCAGTTTCGCCGCCTGATACACCAGCAAGGACTGGCTATAGGCATCGCTGCCCACCGCGATAAACGTATCTTCCAACTTACCCAGTAATTGGCGCAGCGCCAATACCAGCGGTTCCAATTGCTTAACCAGCGCCACGTCGCGCCGGTATTCGTCGATATCGAAACTGCGCGGCAATATCTCGGGATTTTGCCCGACCAACACCAAACCTTGATCGACAAAGGCCCGGCTTTTATCGCCAAGCTTGGGCAGCGTGCGGCGGTCCTCGGCGGTTAAATCGATTAAAAACGGCAGTTGCTGATGAAACTGCTGAATCAAACCCAGCAGATTTTGTTGTTGGTCGGCGGATAATTCGCCCTGGACTAAATCGGTATTCATAGTCGCTCCTTTATTGAAAATAACAACCGGAATCGACCGGCAACCGAACGGCGGCGCGGCGGTATCCCGGATAAGATAAGGGGAGGTGGGGCAGACGACGCGGGGCGAACAGTTCGCCCGTGGTCGCCGACAACCGCTGAGTATCGGAATAGGAATAAACGCCTAAACTGATTCGCCAGAAGTTGTCGGGCAGAGTATAGAAAAGCTTGGCGAAGGATTCAAATCGATAGCCGGTTATTGGCCGAGAAAATTTGCTTGTTCCGTCTTGATCCAAGCGCGGCACCCGTTAGTAAGAACAACCGAGGCTTGATGTTGATCGTTTTGCTAACGGGTGTGTTGAGTACTCGATATGGCATCCGCTGCTGGTTTTCGCGGAAGAATTCCACATGTCTCGATCCTGAACAGGAAGTTGACCGTCGGGAATGTTGCTTTAAGGTATCATTGTGTCAGTGAATTGGTATTTACGACCCACTCCAGTCATTCGGATATGGATTTAAGCCTACCGAAACCAGTCATTGGTAAAGTAACAATATAGAAACATTGCGGCGAAATGTCTTTATTTTTCATTAAAAATAAACAAAGTTATCTGGGGTTTTTATGTCTAAAAAGTTGGATTGGGAAAAACACAATAAACAAATAAATGTGGACAAAAAAGGAGCAACCCCTTTAGTAACTGATATATCACCAACAGGTTCTCGTGCAGATCAATTACGATTTGAAATCCCAAAATCAGAGATTAAAGAAAGAGCAGAAACATTTAGGACAAAGTTGCAAAATCAACTATCAGAATTAAACGGTAGTGTAGATAAAAATACCATTTATAAAAATATTATTAGAATTCTTTCAAGCTGGTATGCTATGGACGCCAGTTCTTTAAATGATCCAACCGCGAAAATTGCAAAAGATAAATTACTGAAATCAGGCTTGAAGTATGAATTTAAAAAAATCAGAAGCAAGAAAACAAAATGCCGCTGATAATAGAAAATAATTCTTATTGTATTATTACTGCAAGGTTGTCTTTTTATATTCACCAGCCGAATGTGAAAGTCATTATGCTAAATAACACAATATGTCTGTGTTGCTTAATAAGAAATTGATAAACATTAGCGATTTGTACTTGCCGAGCAGTTATTTTACAAATAAACTTTTGTTCAAAATTCGGCAAATAATAATTGAAAATTAGTGTCCGCTTTTAGCAATTCTGGATTAACAAATATACCAATCGCGACAGGCGGCAATTGGCCGTTTTCGTATATTTAATTTATCCCATATTCCGAAATACTTGGACCATATCGTTGTCCTGGTGTCCATATTCATTAGTAGTGGTTTAGTTCGGTGCCGGTATTGGCCGATAGCGGAAATGTGCCGGCATGTATCCCTTGGAATGGACTGGCGATATTTCCGAAGCGTTCGAGTTAGGCGAATTGGATGATTGAAATGTTTTCAAATGGCGGATAGCGCTCCGCTTATTCGCCCTTGCGGCAAATTCTTGCCGCTTGTTAGTTTCTCGATGTATTGGAGGTCTCAATGTACGGCGGTCATCAGGAAAACCGTTAAGTGGCGTCGGCGTTGCCTAATGTTAGAGGACATCGATTTGTCATGGGAGATGATCACGGCATCTAGCAAACATCCTTAGTTGGAAAGACCTCGGAAAATGGAAAATAACGCACGCTAAGCCTTGTTACACCTGGCGCGTAAGCCGATAAGTCATTGCAGCTATTCATGCAGATTTTGATAACTCAAAAATATCTCCTGAAATTATTGGGCCGACATGCGCACATAAACTTGGTCATTTGGCGTGTTAATTGCTCCAGGAAAATTATGTAGTCTAGGAGTAAGAAAATGAGCATCCAAGGTCTAAACAACATCTCATCCTCTTACGGAGCACTATTACAATCATCCGTCAGGCGGCAAGCAGCGCCGGCAAGCGCAGGAATAGCAGCAAAAAATGCCGATACGATTAGCATTTCCAATGCAGCACGCGAAGCCCTCGCCGCTTCGAATAATTCAGCTTCCGCTGCTACTGCGGATGCCGACCAATCGATTGAATCCCGTCTTGCTGCCATCAGAGCTAAGGGGCCTGTGAATAGATCCCAGGAAGACCAGGATTTTCTTTTCGCCAACGACAAGAAGCTTGCAGAAATCACTTCCCAAGGCAAGTCGCCCGATCAACTCACCGCAGAAGAAATCGATTACGTGCAAAAGGCGACCGGACTTGTTAATACCATGGCAAACCTCAGTCCAGCGGAAAAGTCGCTTTATAACAAGGCTGTAGCCAGCGGCAACACCGAGGCGGCTGCTGGAATCGGCCAGATCGGGCTGATCCGCATGATGGGCAACACCGCCAGCGGTGCGAACGGCACGACTTATGATCCGCTCAGTACGGAAATTACGCCTGCCAATATTGAAAAATATTTCAGTAATAGCATCGTCGATCCAACCGGTAACGCCCAATCCAAATTCCAAGTCTTGATACAGTTTCTGAAAGCCAATCCAGCGGCTTGAGAGCATTGTCCAAGCTATCACTCGATAAATGCTGAATGAAAATTCGAGTAGGACAGTAGGATGCGCTGAACAGCGTGAAGCGCATCGTTCGCGATTGATGCGGTTCGTAAACTCACCAAACTCTAGGTCGGCATTTGGCTGGACATTTGCTGTTGACGCTTTTGTTATATTTGGCGCCTATTGGCCGTTTTCACCGATAGCGGGTAAGCGTCGGCGTTTATTTGCCATCCAATACAACAACACCATCCCAATCAAGCGGCGGCACCTCGCCAAATTCCAAAGCCTTTTCCAGATAAAATCGACTGGGGCCGTCGTTGGCGTCGCGAGTGAGTGCCGCTTGAAATAGGTTGGCGGCCTCCGGCCACCGGCCTTGCTGAAAGGCTGCCAGACCGTCGTTAAACAAACCATGTACTTCGTTCGGCTGGGCATCGCCGCAGTGCTTGAGTCCGACGATTTCCACCAGCGTCACCGGCTCAGTACGGCCGACTACGCGAAACTTGCCTACCGGCCGGGAGACGATGTCGTCCAATTCGGCGGCGATGCTGTGCGATGCCAAAATTCGCGTGCCTAAGTATTTGTTCACCCCCTGAATCCGCGAGGCGATGTTGACCGTATCGCCGATGGCCCGGTAATGGCTGGAACTGCCTGCATCCAGGCTGCCCAGCGTCAGGTCGCCTTCGTGCAGGCCAATGCGGGTGGCAAGCGGGGCTAGACTGGAGGATAGGTTAAAGGCTTCCACCGCCGTGGCCATTTCCAGTGCGGCCAAGCAGGCGGCGCGGCGTTGTTGTGTTGCCGGCGCATCGAACCACACCGCCATCATCGCGTCGCCGGTGACGTCGGCAATCACGCCGTCGTGCGATACCACCGGATGGCCTAACACCTGGTAATAGGTATTCAATAGCGTCCACATTTCCCTTGGCGAGTGTTGGGCGGCGATGCTGGTGTAGCCCTCTATGTCGGTGGCCAGACATAAACCGCTGACATCTTTTTCCGTACTTGCCGGCGCAAAGTGGCCGGCTTCCGTCCATTGTCCTGGTGCGGAAGGCAGCATACCCACCCATTGCGGAAACACCCTGCGCACGAATGCCAGCATGCGCCCCCGTTCGCGCATCAGGTCGTAGCGCGACCAGGCCAAGCTCAGCAGCCAGGAAAGCGGCAATTGAATTAACAGCGGCCCGGCGACCGGCAGCCACCAATGGCGTTGGCCGAACAAGCCGATCGCGGTGCCTGCGTAAACCAGGGCAAAGACCAGGCTGAGGACGATACCGGGCCAACCGGTAAAGCGGATCAGCAACAGGGCGAGCAGCCAGCCAAACGCCGCAGATACCAGCCAGGTTGGCGCGGGTATTTCGAGAAAGCGGTCTTCCAGCAAGTTTGCGAACTGCGTGGCCATGATCTCTACGCCGGCCATTTTGCCGCTACGCGAGTCGGAGTAAGGCGTCTGGAAGAAATCGGATTTACCCGGTGAAAACTGGCGGTTGGCACGGCCGACGAAAACGACTTTGTCTTGTAAATCGGTCACTTTGCCTTCGTATACGTCGGCGTAGGATTCCATGCGCAAGGTGCGCGGAGGGCCGTAGTAATTTAGATAACGGCTGTCGCCGTCGCAGACAAGGCGGTCGATTTGGCGCTCCAACGGCGTTTCAGCCTGTGGCTGATCGATCATGGTTTTGCAGGCGCGGCGGCGTTCGGTCAGCCACGCCGAAAGCGGTTGCTTGGCGCCGTCTAATTGTCCGCTATCCTGCAAATAGTAAAACCAAGTCAGCACCGGCAGGCTGGGCGTCTCGGCCAGGGCGTCGAAAAAAGTCCAGATTTCGCGAACGCTGGCGTTTTCGGCGTCGTTAAGCAGATAAAACGGGGTGCGGTCCAAAGCCGCTGCGGCAATGGCGGGTGTCGGCGACACTTTGCGCATGGCGACCAGTTGCTCGGGCAGTTCGATGTTCGAATCGCCTTCCCGGGAAATTGCCGGCCGGCTATTGCTGTCGGAACATTCCTCGCGGCCGTAAAAGTCCTGGTCGCCGTGGCGGAATTTTTGTACGCATTCCACCAGCAAGATATTGCCGGCAGCGCGCATGGCTGCGGTCAGGGCTTCGTCGTCGGCGGGGTGGGGCTGAATGAATTGCAGGTCGAAGACGATTAGACGCGCACCCTGTTTTTGCAATTGTCGGATCAACCCGGCGTGAAAGCCGCGCCAGCGGGTCAGGTCCTGGCCAACGCCAAGCCGGTGTTCCGAGGCTTCGTCCATGGCGACGATGGCTACATCGGTGGGCGGATGTTGGTTGCCACGAATTTGGAATAAGGTGTCCAAACCCAGGGAAGATTCCAGGTCGGCGGAGATGTTGACAAGGCTAGCCACCAGTAATGTCAGGGAGGTGACAACCAATGCACGGAAACAAAAGCGTTTCATCAATTGGTAGGTTTAAGTATTCACCACGGAGAACAGTTGCTGGCGGAACCCGAACACATCTGGGTCAGGTTGTTTACTCCGGGCTTATTCATCCAGTCTGCACCGGAAATACCCGGAGTTGTCTGCTAAAGTTATGGGCGGCGCTTGGGTTTGGTGCAATTCACGACCTGATCGCCACCGGAATAAACGCCGTTGCAATCCGAACCTTCATAAAGAGCGGTAACAGTGACGACAAATCGCGCTGGTTTTATCTCACCGTTTTTCTTGATTTCGCCCTGTATCGGTTGCTTGCTCAATTCCAGTGCGGTTCTCAATGCCTGTGTATTGTCGTTGATAACCAACTCAACGTTACATTTCGAGTCTACGTCAGTGGATGATTTTTCGGTAGTACGACTTACCTGACTGTTGTCCCCAGGCTTGATACAGGCCGGAACCACGCTACCGTTCTCAGGATTCAGCGCAACCACTTTAGTCGTTACGAAATTGATGCCCGTGGCTAATGCCGCTCTGTTATCTGTAAGTGTTTGAAGCGGATTATCAGGCGAACAGCCGAGTATGAAACTACTGCTTAGTATCAGCAATATGGCGGATTTATGGCAGGTTTTTATAATCATTTTATTTCTCCTAGTTATAAAATTTCTTGACAATTAATTTAATAAAAAAAACTGAGTTTTAAGAATAATTGCCGTTCGGGAATAAAGGGGCTGATTTGTGGGCCACTGGCGTCAAAATTACTCTGATAGTTAAATTTTGTATCGAATAAATTCCTAACTTCAAAATTGATTGTGCCCAACCGCTTGGGGAAACGATAACCGAGTGCTGTATCGAAGGTCCAGAAATCTTCACTACCATAAACCAAAGGTTCACTGATGTTGGCGACATGTTGACTGACATAGGTGCCGCTAATTCTGGCAAACAAACCGCTAGGGTGAAAAAAATTTACCGAAAGTGGTACTTGATGAGTACCTATGCTGAGGGGGAAATTCGCGGGAGAATTGGCAGGTGAAAATTCCTGATCAAGCAATTCGTAACGATATTCGGTTTTAAACGCCAGCCACTCCGCAGGTGTCCAGTAGCCATAGGCTAAATGAGACGATTCGTTGCGTTTTAGCGGGTTAGTGGTGCCTGTGCCGATGTTGTACACGGGCTGTTGACTGACACGCCAGCTGACTTCTCCGCCAAGGAATAGGCTTTTTAATGGCTGATAATCGATGCCAAAAGCATAGCGCCAAGCGCTGGCGCTGTTATTTTCGTCAAAGAATTGATTGAAACCGGCGATTTGCGTCGGTTCGATGGTCTGGTTGGCGGTCAGACGGCGGTTCAGGGTTCTAAATGCCGCGCCGCGCAGGGTCAAATGTTCGATTGGATTCCAGGTGATGCCGAATTTTGGATTGAATTGCTGGCGCTTAAGTAGAGCTGGAATCGGGTATAGTGGGTCTGACGTGCCGTCCTCATAAAAGGTGGAGGATTGGAAGTTATTAAGATGGTTGTTTACCGAGTCGAAACTGATACCTAAGGTGGTAATCAAGCCGGGGATAAAATATTGCTTCGAATAGATATAGCCGTTGAAATGATCGGTATCAAATTGTTGTCGGGTGGTGGGGTATTGTAGTTGAGGTGGTGGCGCAAAAAAGTTGGTGAGTTTATTCTCGCTAAAATGGTTTTCCAGATTTGAATATCCGACCCCGGAGATCAGTTCGAAATTATGTGGGTGAAACAAATATTGCCACTCGGTTTGATAACCGTTGTTTTTACTTCCCACCGAGTTATCTTGTATGTAACTAAAAAAATCGTCTTCCGGATCCATATAGACGAAGCGATTGCCAGTTACATCGCGCCGTGACGTATAGAAACCCGAGGCGATAATATCTTGCTCGGGGTTGATTCGATAATGACCGCCAATCCTCGCAGTATCCTGCTTGATGGTTTGTCTCAGAGTTGCATCGTGTGATTCGTTTAAACGCATTGCTACGTCGCCAGCCCTAACGTTTTCCGATTTCAGTTCGGCCTGTAAGCTAAAATCTGGGGTAAAGGCATATTGAGCAAAGGCATCGTAGACATTCTGCTGATAATCGTCGTTTTGGCGAAAGCCGTCGGTTTGGTAATGGAACTGGCCCAGGCTCATCGACAGGTTGTTGTAAACGCCGGAGACAATGGCGCTGTCGGTTTTGGTGTTATTGCTGCCATAGGCGCCATTTAACAACACATGCGGCCCATTGGCGGTATACAGCGGATCGTATTCGTTGACGGACAAACTGCCCGGCCCGGTATTATTCAAAATGCCGATATTTTCGCCGGTTAGCTGCGGTTGCACGGGGGTGATGTTGATCGGTTGCAGCAACTGCGCCTGCAATAATTCACTGGCGCGGGCGACCCGATAGCGAGGTTGGCCGACGTAAGAATCCGATAGAAAGCGGTGGGTGGAAGGGTTGGTGGCGTCTTGGCCCAGGGAGTTCCAGGCCTCTTTCAAGGCCACGCGCCCAAATCCCAGGTCGTTGTATATCCTGGCCAAGTTGGCGCTACGCGCTGCGGCATCCTCGTCCAGCAACTGTTCGGAGCGATATACGCCGCGATTGTCGTTCAAGTCTTTGGCTTGCTGCATGTCCTGCAACGCTTCTATCGGCCTGTTGCCGGCTTGTTTGCGCAGGGCATCGTAAAAATAGGGCGTCGGGTCTTTCGGATCGCGTTGTTTTGCCAGATCGAATTGGTCGCCGGCAAGGTTTTCGCGTTTTTCCTCGTAATAGGCTTTGCCCAAATAACTGCGCAGCAGGGAGTTGTTAGGGTCCAAAATGGCGGCTATTTCCAGATCCCGCCTGGCCTTCCAGGTTTCCGCCGCGGATTTTCGCCAAACCCAAACCCAGGCGCGGCAGGGGGGCGGTTGAGTCCAACTGTACCGCTGCTTCGAAATGCCGTAAGGCCTGTTCGGTTTCCACCCGGAATAATTGCGAAAAGCCCTGCACGGTCTGGGTTCTTTCCAGATTCGGATCAAGGGTAAAAGCTTTGGTCGCCGATTGCGCGCTGTCGCTGCGTAAGCCCAGTGCCAATTGCAGCTCGGATAGCCGTGCCCAAGTCAGCGCGTCGTTAGGCGCGAGCTGAACGGCATGTTGTGCGGATCCCAAGGCTTTTTCCAATTCGAACGCCGCTTGCTGGTTGTAGGACAAGGCCGAATAAGCCGTTGCCGATTGCGGATTTGCGGTTACCGCGCGTTCGGCCAGACTTAGCGCGTCGGCTTTGCGATTCTGGGTCAGCGCCAGTATGCTTTCCAGTGCCAAGGCTTCGGCGTCGTTCGCCTGTTTGGCAAGTATGGCTTGAATGTCCTGCGTCGCCAGTGCGCTTTGTCCGGCGCTAAGTCTGATTGCGGCGCGGGCTTTCAACAGTTCGATTGACATTTGCGGCTGCGGGATGCTGTCCAGCGCGCTGAGAGCCTTGTCGATTCGGCCTTGGCGATAATCCTGAATCGCGGCCCGTATCGCAGGGGGCGTATTCGCGTCGCGCTCGGAATACGGCAACAATGGCGGGTAATACAAGGCCCAGTTCACCGCGTCGTTTGGCTTGAGGTCGATTTGCGCGCGCGGGGCTTGGCCGAGCAGGGCTTGTCCGGCTTCGCCGGCTTTTAGATGTACGTCGCCGTGGGGATTGAAAAAGCGCACCGCGCCTTCGTAAACCCATAACTCGGCGCTGGCATCGTCGGCGCATAATGCAAACTCGGTGCCTTCCGGTCCGGCATTTGCGATAGGGGTGGTGATTTGTAGTTGTTTGGGGGTGCGGCTGATGAAATGCACAAAGCCTTTTACCAAATCCAGCAGAGTAAGCTGGTTGGGTGCGATGCCGTTTAACGTCAGCACCGTACCCTCGGCCAGACGCAGGGTAATGCCGTTGGGTAGCAGCAACGACGCTCGGCTGTAAGCTTCGACCCGGACTCGGCTGCCTTCGCAAAAGTTTTGCTCGAGTTTTGCAGGTTGCCATTGACCGTTGCCGCCGGCGTCATAAAACAGTGTGCCTTGCAGCGACACCAGTTTTGCTGATTTGTCTTCGCTGCAGCTCGTTTCGGCCGCATCGGTTTCCGCCATGCACATTGGCGTAAATAAAACCATGAAGCAAATCACAAGGTGGCGCATTTTATCTCCGAAAGGCGTTTTTCCCGGATGATAAAGTCTGAATCCCTAACTGATCAAGGTAATATTTAACTTTCGCTGTTATTTTTTTATTTTTGTCAATTGCCTGAATGTGCAATTTGGCCGCTTACGCGGAAATCCGTTATAAGGATATTACCAGGCAGCCGGCGGCGTATTTTCGATTCTGAGAACTTTCTCGTCGACGCTGATATAACCGCCCTTGGTTAACTCCTTCATCACCTTATTGATCATCTCTCTGGATGAGCCCACCATCGTGGCCAGTTCCTGTTGCGTGGGGCGGTTATGAATGACATAAACGTCGCCTTCCTTCTCGGCCATGTCCTGCAGGATTTTGATGGTTCTTTCGTAAACGTTGGACAAAGCCATTTGCTTGACTTTCTCGGTCAGGAATCGGACCTTCTCGGACAATACCTTGAGCAGGGCGATCGCCGCATCGGGATGCTGTTTCAGCCAGTAGATGAAATCGGTTTTGGCAATGACTGCGCACACAGTTTTCTCCTGAGCTTCCACTGCGGCGGAACGCGGTTCGTCGCTCAACAGCGCCAGTTCGCCGAAATACGAACCGGCTTCCTGTATCAGTAAAGTGACTTCCTTATCTTTGTCGTTGCTGCCGAAAACCCTCACCTTGCCGGATAAAATCACGTACAGCGAACTGGTTTGATCGCCCTCGGCGACGATCATGGCTTTTTTCGGAAATTTAATGATCTTGGCCTTGGAGGCCAACGCTTCCAGGGCATCCTCCGGTAAATCGGCGAGGAAAGGGATATTGCTCAGACTGGCGATGACTTCTGCTTGCATGATGATCGGTTATATCTGCTTGGGTTTAAAACGAAGCCGCAAATCGATAACGGTCTGTTAGGTCTGTAACGCGAGTTCTGATAACAGGACGTTGCAAAGGTGAAGTATTTCACACATTTTCCAGCAATTAAATCACAGACCTACAACTTTTGCGGTAATAGACTCCGCATTGTGTCAACGCCTTGAATTCGTGCGAATTTCCGAAAACGAATTCGCCGGACCCGCTACCGATGCTTTATCGGTTCCGTGTTTTATATTCATTCGATATAGAGGTCGGTATGTTTCGGTTTGTTGTTTATCTCCAGCCCGTCATATTGATGCTGGTATTTTTGTGCGGAATTGGCGTAGGGCGATTTGGCTTGCTCGAATCCCTGCCTAAAAACGGCTCTGACCTAGACACTGAGAGCCCGGAGCGGGTAACGATAGGTTTGGGAGGGGCGCCAACAGTCTCGGTACGCGCAGGCGAGCAGTGGCTGGCCAGTCTCGGTGCGGACGTTGCGGCAAGCAAGGACTTAGCCGAAGCCGAGACGAAATCGGCTGAACCGACGGATATGTTCGAATCAAAGGAATCCGCTATCGGCAGCGACCTTGCGACGAATACTTTATGGACTCCACTGGCTCAGACCGATGAGGGCGATGCTGTCGTTTCGCTGGAAGCCGCCGGGGTATCGATATCGGCGATGCAAAACCCGGCGGACAACATATTCGGCATGATTATTCACGCCGACTGACCAAGTCAAAATGCCGGTACTGTTTTCGCTATCACGTGATGGCATTTAGCCGGACGTATAACATCGTATTTTGCCGCCGACCAGTCTTCCTTGTTTGAGCAAAGCCGGTTCCGAATTTTTAATCCATCTTCCTTCGCATAAATCCCAATTCTGTCCGGTATGGATCGGGATGCCGGATTTTCAGTTTTTTCAATATCTATTCAAAACGCATACAAAGGCAGCTTAGTTCCGAACTGATTGGGCTTGCCATGCCTTTGGCTCTGACCTCAAGGCCAGCTCTGCCAAATCGAAGCCCGCGCATCGAATGAAAAACTACCCAGATAGGGAGTGGAATTTGTCACAGCTTTTCGGAGGGCTGACGCCTAAATTATCAATACCCGCTCAAGTTCACAAACCGGTAGATGGGGATGCGGCTGGCAAGCAATTTTGTCGGTATCGCAGTCGTTGGGCCGGCGGCTTGCCGGCTTCATAACTTTATTAAGGAGAAAGACAATGTCTCAAAAATCCAAATTCGATCAAGACCTGAAAGTCTTGCAAGCAGAGGATTTAAATCGGGTGTCCGGCGGTTTGATTGGTCCGGATCAAGATTTAAGCCAATTTCCGCGCAAATTTTGGCCGGTGATCAATCCCGGTGCGTTCAACATTAAAGTCGCTGTTGCCAATCTCGTCACGAGATAAGGCCCTTTTTACTTATTTAGGAGAATTGTTATGTCAAACAAAACCACTCGAATTTCTTCAGACGAACTCTCAACTTTTGCCGCGCAAGGCATCGAGCGCGCCTTGCAAGCCCGCGAGGCTGCCGGTATTGAGTTGAATCCGGACCAATTGGATCAAGTCAGCGGCGGCTTAAGTGCTCTGCTTAGCCGAGGTATTATCGCCGGCGGCCCATGGTTCGATCAGATTAAGGGCTTTAACAACGTCATCACCAACCCTGGTGCCGGTGGCTTGGCAGGTGGCATTCAAGGAGCAACCCTGCTGGGTTGATAGCGCCATGACCTCGGATAACCCAGTGTTATGCCCCAGCGCGCAGCCGGAGTGGGAAGGTGCCCAAGTCATCGGGGTGATGACCGGCACCGCGGACGAGCCGGAAATGGCTTATCTGAATGCCCCGCAACCCGTGACTGAGCAATTGCTCGAATTGGCCGGTCCGGTCAGCCCAGCGGAGGTGTTCCGCTTTTCCGCGCCCTGCGCCTGCACGGGTTGCGGGCACTATGCGGAGGCGGAATCCAAATGCCGGCTAGCTGAAAAAGTTGTGCGCTTCACGCCGACGGTCACCGAGCAATTGCCGGTTTGCGCGATTCGTGCCGATTGTCGCTGGTGGCTACAGGAAGGCCGCTCGGCGTGTTTTAGATGTCCGCAAGTGGTGACCAATAACCTCAAGCCGACCGAAGACATGCGGCGGGCGGCCGACTACGGCGTTCTCTGAGGACTTTGGTCTGAATGTCAAAAATGGTGGGAAGGAAACGGCGCTATGAAACATGAATTATTTCGACAACAAGCCTTGGATTTTAAAAAAGACAAGCCCTTAGGGGAGGTTATTCACGTGGAATCTTTGTCGTTTTCCTTTCTCACTGCTTTAGCCGTAGGTAGTGCCTTCGTGCTGATGGCCTTTGCCTTTTGGGGCGAATATACCCGCAAATCCCATGTGAACGGTTATTTGTCGCCGAGCATGGGTTTAATCAAAGTCTACGCACCGCAAGCCGGCACCCTGATCGAGAAACACGTACGCGAAGGGCAAACCGTCAAGGCCGGCGATACGCTGTTCGTGTTGTCCACCGAAAGCAGTTCACGGGAAACCCCGCAAGCCCAGGCGGCGGCGATAGAGCAATTGAAGCAGCGCCGGGAAAGCCTGGAAACCGAACTCATCAAACAAGAGCAAATCGATCAGATTCAATACCGCTCCGTGTTGGATAGACTGCACGGCATGCAACGGGAGTTGCAACAAGTTAGTAGTGAGATAGATACTCAGCAACAGCGCCTGGCCGGCGCCGCCGCGACTTCGCAGCGCTACCAGCAACTACTGAGCACGAAATTCGTTTCGGCAGTGCAAGCGCAGCAAAAACAAGACGAATGGCTGGATCACCAAGCCAAGCTGCAAGCCTTGCAACGGGTGCAGATGACCTTACAACGCGACATTCGCTCGGCGCAGCTGGAAGCGGACAGTAGCCAGATGAAATTTAAAAATCAGCGCGCGGCCATCGAACGCAATATTTCGACCTTGGCGCAAAACATCACCGAATCAGAATCGCGCCGCAATATCGTGATTACCGCACCGCACGACGGTACTGTTACCACGATCCTGGCGGAGCAGGGACAAAACGCCACGACCGCCAATCCTTTACTGTCCATCCTGCCGCTAGGCGCCAAATTGCAAGCGCAGTTATTGGTGCCATCCAGTGCGGTGGGCTTTGTCGAGCAGGGACAGACTGTTTCGGTGCGCTATCAAGCTTTTCCGTATCAACGCTTTGGCAGTCATCAAGGCCGCATCGTCGAAATCGCTAAAACATTGATTACGCCCAAGGAAGCCGATTTGCCGGTGACTTTGCAAGAGCCGGTTTATCGGGTCACCGTCGAGATCGATAAACAAGCGGTGCAAGCCTATCGCCAGGATATTCCGCTGCAATCCGGCATGCTGCTGGATGCCGATATCTGGCTGGATCATCGCCGCCTGATCGAATGGGTATTCGATCCACTTTATAGCATCTTAGGACGGGTCTAATCATGACTATACAACATATCCTCGACTTTTCTGGCCGGAAAAAAACCCCGCTGATTTTGCAAACCGAAGCGGCCGAATGCGGCTTGGCTTGCCTGGCGATGGTGGCCAATTTTCATGGGCACCGGGTGGATTTGGCTAGCCTGCGGCAGAAGTTTTCGCTGTCGCTGAAAGGCTCGACCTTGAATCATTTGATTCAGATCGCCAACCAATTACATCTGGGGTCGCGGCCGGTACGGGTGGATTTGAACGAACTCAGCAAACTCAGCCTGCCGGCCATCTTGCATTGGGATTTCAATCATTTCGTGGTGTTGACTCAGGTTAAGCGCGGTGTGGCGACCATACACGATCCGGCCAAAGGCACCGTCAACTTGCCTTTTACCGAAGTCTCCAAACATTTCACCGGTATTGCGTTGGAGTTGCAGCCCACTCAAGCCTTTACCGCAAAAACCGAACGTCAACAAATCAAGCTATCCCGCCTCATCGGCCAGTTGAATGGTGCCTCCAGCGCTACCTTGCAAATCATTTTATTGGCTGCAGCCATAGAAGTGTTTGCAATCGTAGCGCCTTTTTTTATGCAACTGGTGGTGGATAACGCGGTGGTCGCTCGGGATACCAATTTACTGACGGTATTGGGTTTGGGGTTCTTACTGCTGGCCTTGATTCAGATAGGCATTACCGCGTTGCGCTCATGGGTAGTATTGGTGTTGAGCACCTCGGTTAATTTGCAGATGATGAGCAATCTGTTCGGGCATTTATTGCAGTTGCCGATGAATTTTTTCGAGAAGCGCCATCTGGGCGACATTGTCTCGCGTTTCGAGTCCTTAAACGTGATTCAAAGAACCCTGACCACTAGCTTTCTGGAAGCCATCATCGACGGGGTGATGGCATTGGTGACGCTGGGCATGATGTTGGTGTATAGCTGGAAATTGGCGGCCATCGTCAGTCTGGCTGCGTTGCTTTACGGCATATTACGGCTGGCGTCGTTCGCGCCGCTCCGAGCAGCCAGCGAAGAACAAATCCTGCGCGCGGCAAAGCAGCAAACCAATCTGCTGGAAACGGTGCGGGGCATGCAAAGCGTGAAATTATTCAACCGACAGCTGCAACGCCGCCACGGCTATCAAAATTTGATGGTCGATCATTTCAACGCCGGTATTCGCGTGCAAAAGCTGAATATCATTTACCGTGGACTGAACAGCTTGTTGTTTGGCGTGGAAAATATTGCAGTGATCTGGCTCGGCGCCTTGTTCATTCTGGATGGAGGCTTTTCGGTGGGGATGTTGTTTGCGTTCATGTCCTTTAAGGACCAATTCACCCATCGGGTCGGCAGCTTAATAGAAAAAAGTATCGAATTCAAAATGCTGGGTTTGCATACCGAGCGCGTCGCCGATATAGCGCTGGCGGAAGCCGAAGATGAGCATGTTAGCGGCACCCGTCACGAGCAATTACCGGCATCAATACAAATTCGCAATTTGGATTTCACTTATGCGCCATCCGAACCGCCGGTGCTGAAGAATCTGACCCTGGATTTTGCCGAAGGTGAGTCGGTGGCCATCATCGGTCCGTCCGGTTACGGCAAAACCACGCTGGCTAAACTGATCCTGGGTTTGTTACAGCCTAGTGCCGGCGAAATCCTGATCGGCGGCGTGCGCTTAAATCGTATCGACAGTCACGATTACCGCAATATGGTGGCGGCGGTGATGCAGGAAGATCAATTATTCGCCGGCTCGATTGCCGACAATATCTGCTTCTTCGATCCGGAACCGGATCAAGCCTGGATCGAAACTTGCGCGCAACTGGCGGCAGTGCATCAGGATGTGATGACGATGCCCATGGCTTACAACACGCTGATCGGCGACATGGGTACGGTATTGTCCGGCGGGCAAAAACAACGGGTGTTGCTGGCTCGTGCCTTATACAAACGCCCAAAAATTCTGGTACTGGACGAAGCTACCAGTCACTTAGATTTGGCGCGCGAAAAGCTGGTGAACGGCGCGGTGCAGCAACTAAAACTGACACGCATCATCATCGCCCATCGCCCGGAAACCATCGCTTCGGTGGATAGGGTGGTTGATTTGCAAGTCATAGCGGAAGTGGGAATTAACGAAAGGCAACTGGTATCTCGGGCCGCATAGATCACCGTGGAAGCATTTTATGTAATTAATGACGGTAAACCCCCGGCTATGCCGGGGGACTCCCAAAGGTTTGACCTATAAGGCGGTCAAACGGATTCTCGGAAACTTGATCAATAGTTTGGAGAATCCGAAATGAGGGGGTACCAAAGTCTGAGTCACGCGAGATGGAATTGCAAATATCACGTCGTGTTTATTCCGAAACGAAGGCGAAAAGTGATGTTTGGTCAATTGCGTAAGCATTTGGGATCGGTATTCCATGAGTTGGCGAAGCAAAAGGGCTGCGAAATTGTGGAAGGGCATTTGATGGCTGATCATGTTCATATGTGCCTGAGCATCCCGCCCAAATATGCGGTATCGAACGTTGTAGGCTTTATCAAAGGCAAAAGTGCGATATCGATTGCCAGAACATTTAGAGGGAAGATGAAGCACTTTACGGGTGAAAATTTCTGGGCAAGAGGTTTCTTTGTTTCAACGGAGGGTCTGGATGAAGAGATGGTTAGAAATTACATCCGAGAGCAAGAACGTGAAGAGGAACGTTACGAGCAGTTGAGCCTTTGGAAAAGCTGATCGCCTTCAGGCGATTCCGGTAATCGGCCCCTTTGAGGGGCTAACAATAATAAGCCCCCGGCTTTGCCGGGGGTGATTTAACTCAGTGATCTGGCCTTTAGATCCGGCAGCGTAACTGTTGAATTGCCGAAATAGCGCTGGACTGAGGCGGCAATGCCGGTATCTTCGAAATCATCGGCCACGTGGCTGGTGAACATTTCGGCGATCGAACCGCGCACGCTATTTTTGATGGTGATAACGCCGTCGATCAAATGATCCAGCGGGTTGCCGACACTAACATTGTCCTCTTCGACAAATTCCGACACTTCCGTTACTGTTTCCAAACTCAAGGGTACCTGCGGCACCGGGTCTCTGTCGTTGTTGATGACGTAGGCGGTTTCCGCGGCAATTCGGGCGAAATCCTGGGCAAACTGTAAATTGCCCGGCTTGGGTTGAGCAAACAGATAGGATTTCAGTGCTGGTTTGGCGGCGAAGGCTAGTTGGTAAGGATTATGCCTGTCGACAGTTGCGTAATATAAAAAGGCGTGGATCAGCGTGGCTACCGCAGCGCCTTGGCTATGACCGGTGATCGTGATTTTAGTGATCGGCTGTTGCGTTTGCCTTTGCTGTAGCTGGGCCAGAATGCCATGCTGGGGATCGAACAACAGCGAAAACGCCGCGTAGCCGAATCCCATATGCACCTCGGCGTCCGGGGTGGCCGCGAAAGCGATGGGCCGTGGTGTGTCCTTGGGGTATTCGAGGCCGGCGTAGGCGGGAATTGTGGCCGCGTAGGCGTCGGCCAATATGCTGCGGCGTTCGCTGACCGTGCCGCGTATCGCAATCGCGATATGACCGGGATCGCTAGCCGATTGTGCCATCAGCCAGGCGTTGTTCAGCGGGTGCAAACCGTTGGTCTTGATATCGTTGGGATTGTCGCCGCTGCCGTCCCAGGGCCAGATTTTGTTCCATTCGGTATTGCCGGGATGGCGGCTGTCAAACACCAATTGCCAGCCCACCGGTTTGGCTTGGTATTGATGGTTGGGATCGGGCTTGTTGGGGTTGTTGCGGTCGTCCTGGTTGTTCAGTTCTATGCAAAGCTCCAGCAGCGAGGCTGCTTCGTTGGCGTCGAATCCACCTAGGCCGGCCGCACGGGCGGCAAGCCGTTGTCTCTGAGCTGTTGATAGGCGGCGATGGAATGGTCTTTGGGTAGGGGGTTACATCCTGTTACCAGTAGAGGAAATAAAACCAAACTCAGTTTAAGGGCGTTGGATTCATTGCGAAGCGGCAGCATGGGATTCTCCAGCTTGGGCTTTTGCGCACCATTGGGCGCGTTCGGTGACATGGCGAGCGACGACCCCGGCGGCGGTTTCTACTAATTTGGCGATCGCTTCGTTGTTCAACGACCCCCAGGAGCCGCCGCGGATCGCCTTGCCCACCGCGCCGGCCACGCTGGCTTCGGCCTTGCGGGCTTGGGCCTCTATCTCTTGGAAGCCGGCTTCGTCGATGGTGATTTTGGCGGAGGCGCCGTCGTGCCGGTCGTAAACCCAGTCGAACGGTTTGCCGAAATCGATGACATAACCCGTCAAGCTGCCGGCCGGGGTGGTGTTGGGCAGTACCGGCAACGGTGCGTAATGGTCGCGGATGGCTTCCAGCAGGATGCGCAAGGTGTCGGCGGCGATCTGGCTGTGGTCGATGCTGACTTGGCTGCCGGTTTCGACGATGCCGGGGAAGCCGTATTGGGTGCCGTCGCGGCCAACGAAACCGGTGCTTTTTTGCGCCAGCTTGCCTGCGGATTTGCTGATTTGCTTGTTAACCAATTCCAGCACTTTCTCCAACTTGGGATCGTCGGCTTTCAGCTTTAACAGCGACGCGGCTTGTTGTTGTAGTTCGGTTTGTTCGGCGGGGTCTTGGATGACCTGTGAGACTAGTTGCGCGCCGCCTTTTTTGAAATAGGCTTTTAGATAGATTTCTTCGAGTTTCAAGGTTTGTTGGGTGTCGGCGGCGAGCAGAGCGGTATCGGTTTTCAGGCGATCATGAAACTGTTTACGGCGTGCCTCCAGATCGGTTTTGATTTTCTCTGCCAGGCCGGCTGGGCCGTCCAGGTGTGGTGCGGTCGTCAATTTAAGTAGCAGTTCCGAAATCAACGGATGGTCGCTGAATAGATTGTGATCTTCCAAGCCATTCAGTTCGTCGACGTTGGCTTTAAGGTCGTCGGTTTTGCCCTTGACCTCGCTCAGTAGTTTGGCTAAGCCGGGCTCGAGGCGTGAGGTTAACGGTGCCATGCAGCCGACGAAGCGGGACTCATCGATATTGGCATTCGAATTCTGAATTTTCAGCGTCAGTGCGTCCAGTTTGCTCTGAATTTTTCCAACGTCCGGCAACTGGCCAACGGTGGTGCAACCGGCGAATAAGCAGGTCGATGCGGTTAACAGCCAGGGAAGTAGGGGTGTCTTAGCAAAGTTGAAGTAGTCCATGATTTGTCCTCATTGGCGAGAGTGATTGTTTCGCGATTACTTCACTAACGGCTTGATGGTGCGATACAAGGCCAGGCGATCCTGCAAACCGGCGGTGCCGCCGTTGATCTTTTTGGTGATCGCGGTGAAGTCCTCGATATCGTTGTCGTCGGTTTGGTCGTCGGCCAATGCATTCAAGCCGTGGCCGAACCAAAAGTAGGCCGCGCTCAATGCTGCCCATTTCGGTTCGATCAACAATTCCGGCTGAGCGATCAAATCCACGCCCAGGGCCTTGCCGACATCGGTGTAGTTGCTACGGCCGGTGATTTGAATCAAGCCCCGGCCGCGAAACCGGTAGCCGTCGCCGGAGCTTTCCGGGCCGTTGCCGATTCGGTTGGCGTAGATGTAATTGGCCAGTTTTTCCTCGTTGGCCACATAGGGCGCGGCGACCGCTTCGGTTGGAAAGCGTTTGGGCCAGACCGCCACCAGCCGCGCGGCGGTTTTGTAGTACAAGCCTTCGGTCAAACGATTGAATTGGCCGGATTCGTGGCCGGTTTGCGCCAAAAAGCAGGCGATGCGGCCGGGATTGTTGATTTGAAATTGCTCCATGGCCGGGTTCAACGCATCGGCCCAGACATCCGGGGCTTTGCACTGCGGGAGAGCGGATTTGATTAACGTGGCGTCTATCATGTTGCTACCTCTTTTATCAGTGATCGATAACCGCCGGGCGCCGGGCCCGACAGCGTGGGTTTAGCGTTACAACAAGTCCGTCATTTGCCGGCAGATTTTGTCCAACTTGTTGACCAAACGTTTGCGGGCTTCCTGCATCGCTAACAAAATCGTCAGCATCAGTACCGATATCAGCGGATAGACCTCGACGACATAAGTAATGAAGTTCTCGAAATACACCGGCGTGACGTAACGCAGCAGGTCGCCGATCAAACGTAACGGCCGGTTATTGGCCGCCGCGCAGAAGGCCGGCTCGCTCCCGTTTTTACAGGCTTGGTATTGGACCGAATCCGGCAAATCGACGACTTTTTGCTGGATGCTGAAATAGTCGTTACTGGCCAGCGGCGCGTTATCGCAAGTTTGATTACCCGACTCGACATGAATTCGGGCAATCTGCACATGGGTTGCTTCGCAATCGTTAAGCGCGACGACCGCATCGGGCGGGTTTTTCCAAAACACGCCGGCCACGAGCATGATCAGCATCGTGATTTCGGCGAATGCGCGGTACAGGTGTTTCCGGGATTGAATGATCCGGTTGCCCTCTGTCTCCAATTGCGGCCAACTGGGTCGATCCGGATTTTGCAGTTTGCTGTAGTTTTCGAGGGCGTCGACCGCTAGCGTCACTTTAACGTTGGGGGTTTGCGGGTCTTTGGCATCAATGACATCGAAACGCGACGGCAGACCATCCGGCGCGTAGCCTTCGCTGAATTCCTTGAGTTTGCGGTAGGCGCTGTAATGAAGGGTGATTTTTTTGCCGTTTAGCTTGTCCTTGCATAATTGTGAGAGATTGCGCGGCCCGTAGCGGTAATACAAGGCCATGCCGTCGCGCGAGTCGTACAGTTTGTCGTAGATGTTGGCGCTCTCCCGATATGAAGTCAGCACGTCGTCATACACCACCAAGCCGTGCGCTTGGGCTTTTTCCAGCATCCAGACCAGCGCCACATCCGACATACCGGTGCGCGGGTAGCCGCCGCCGACATTGGAATGCACGCCGGCAAACCAGACTTGCTCGACAGTGTTGTTGAAGTTGCGCTCATCCCACACCAAGGGATGAAAGGTCTGGCGCTCGTCGTCAATGGCTAGCGCGTGATAGGCATGCTGGATCGAGCTGTTTAACTCGAAGTCGTAAAAGTTGTGGGCCAGCGGTGGAAACTGATCGGTGAATTTATCCAGTGCGCCGAAAAAGTATTCCAGCGCCCAGCTGAAGTCTTTGGGGAAGCCTAGGGCCGAGACCGTGTCCCAGACGCCGATGAAATGGATCGTCAGATTGCTGTTCGGCGCGTAACCGTCGCCGGTGACTGCGTATTGGTTCTTGAATACTAGCTGCTTGGCGGCGTCCTTGCTGCGGTAACAGGCAAACGCTTCTTTTACCAAGTTCTCGAACAAGTCGGAATCGAAACCGCTAGGCCCTTGGGCGTGGCGGATATCGACCAAGCCGCAGGCGTTCAGAAAGCCGGCAAAAGCCCTTACTGTCGCGGCGCCGCGGCTGAAACCGAATAAAAAGATCTGGTCGCCCGGTTTATAACTGCGGGCCAGGAAATGATACAAGTGCAAGAGGTTGTCGCGAAACCCAAAACCGAAAGCGCCGGACATCGCGGTCCAATATTTATTTTTGCTGGTGTCGCTTTTGTCGGTGCCGACGCCTTGGTCGTAAAACGTGTACTGATGGGCGCGGTTGGATGTGACATCGACGGCTTTGTAGGTTTTATATACGTTGCTGTCCGAGCCGTAACCGCCTTTATTGCCGGTGCCGTCGGAACAGAGGACGATGTTTTTGCTGGTCATGGTATTTCACTCCTCCGGTAGCCGGAAAGGGTTGTTGTAAGCGGATAACAACGCCAAGTAATCGGCGTTGGGCAGGGTGCAATGACATTGGGGTGCGGCTGGTGCTGCGGTCAGCGTCAGGGCACTTCTCAGGTTAAGCATCAAGCGACCCGTGTGATGTCAACCAATAAGGGTTGGGTCGGAACGCGGAGGTTATTGCCGTAAAAAAGCCAGAGATCGTTGGCGAATAAAAATAGCTCGCCAGCTCTGTCGATGTTTTTATCGCCACCCGCACCGCTGCCGATCGGGAAATTGCTGCTTTCGTCCCGAGCAATATTGCCGCCCAGATAGAATAAATCCTGTTGGGGCAATCGGCTCAAACGCAGGATATAAGGCGTCCACCTATTTCGCCAACCGGTTGGCCCGCATACGTGGGAAGCATCTTGCCAGGTGCCGTGCGCGGCAAAGCGATACTGCTCGCCAAGTGCCACCTCAATATCGGTTGGGTAGTAGCGTTCGACCGGGTCGACATCCCTTGTAACGGTTTGGTTAATCTCGAGTTTCATATCAATAGCCCTTGACTAGTCGTGCCAGCTGCTTGCAGGCGCGGCGGGAAGCAGAAAGTTGATGATAGGTGTCATTGCGTGTCGTGGCGTTGCTTAGGGATGCGGTCGGTGAAAATCGCCTTTTAGGTCTATATGCTTAATTAACAAACTACTCGCGCCGGGCACCGCTATGCCCACATACGCCGGCAGTTTTACGAATATCAAGGTGGCACACCGATAGAACCAGGTCTGCGAATTGTGCTGTGCCGCATTAGGGTTCGGCGCAAACGGCGGCAGCGGCGCGATTTTGCCTAGGTCCAGTTGCAGGCCGTGCTTTTCCGCGTTATCCGCCATCCAGGCCAGCGCGACATCGGCCAGACCGGAGTCTGGATAGCCGCCGCCAACGTCGGAATGCACGCCGGGAAACCACTTTTCCTGGAAGTCAGTCGGGTCATGGTGCTGTTCGCTTAATTCCCAGCGCGTGGGACGAAACGGCCAGCGATGTTCGTCAATTGCCAGGGCGTGATAAGCGCTTTGAATGCTGGAGCTGAGCTTGGTGTCATGAAATCCACATCTAAACAGCTTGTCGATGATGGTGCTTAACACAATGCCATAAGGCGCGCCCAAGGCGCCAACTGTGTCCCAGACGCCGACGAAATGAATGGTTTTGGTGGACCAGCAATTTTCCGCCTGATATTTCATGGCGTTGGGCGAGTTCGGCTTCCACTCCGGCGATTTGTCCCGATAATAATTGAAAGCTTCATTCAACTTGTAAAAGTTATTGCGCTTGAGGATGCCCAAATTATGAATAAATCCGGCAATGCTGCGTGCGGTAAAAGCGCCGCGACTAAAGCCGAACAGAAAGATTTGATCGCCTTCCTCGTAGTTGCTGCAAATAAATTGATAGCCGTCCTTGATGTTATCGGAAATGCCGAAACCGAAACCGCCGCCGGTAATCCGCTCCGCAAAGCGCGTACCCACGCCTTGAATGTAATGCACCAGTTGCGGATTGCCGCGCCGGTCGAGTTCCGTGGTGGCTTCGAACAACCGGGCCACGTTGGTCGGGCAGGGTCTGTTGTCCGGCGATTCCTGATCCGCGCTGTTCCAGGTGCCGTCGCAAAATACTATGAGCTTTTTCATTATTATTTTCCTCAAGGTTTGAGAGTGATTCGCCATCGGTTTTGTCGGTGGCGAAGGGTTGTGGTAGCCAAACGTTGCCGGCGATTTATGCGTTAAGCGCTTCGGCGTATGTTAACCAACATCACCAAACTGTCGACGCGGTGGTGGTTACTATAAAAATACCAAAGATCGTTGGCAAACAAAAACGACGGGTCGTTCGCTTTTATCGTTATCTCGCCGGTCGCACCTGCCGGAAAATTATGGGTTTCGTTTTAACCGATATTGCTGCCCAAATAAAATAGTTCGTGGTCGGGCAAACGGCTCAAACGCAGTACGTACGGCGTCCACCAACTCTAGCCCTCTCCCGATGGGAGAATGGATCTATTCTTTTCATCTGAAGCACCTTGCTAATCAGGTATATCATTGCCACCGTTGTTGATTGGTGCAATGTTGTTTGGGGAAGAGGATGCTTTAGACGAATAGTCTTTATCCGCATGCAAATCCCGGCTGTCCGTCACCTGCAAGTTTAACGGGACATCCTGTGTTATCGCTTTGAGTTCCTGCCGAAACCAGCCGTCCTTGGAAATCGGCTCGTCCAATTTCACTTCCTTGCCGTCCAACGAAAGTTTGTAGCGATAAGGCGGATTGCCGCCGGAAGCATAGGCCAGCAACCTGACGCCATCGGCGCTGCGTTCGTCGTTGATCACTACATCCAGGCTTGTCGGCGGAACCGAAATAAAAACCGATCACCGTATCCAATATGCCGGTAAAAACGGTAAAAATTTCCCTGGCCCGGCGAAAGCCTTGATCCTCCTGCTCGTTATTGGAGAAAACCAGCGCGGTCAATATCATCACCGCACCGAAGACGATGGTAAACAAGGTCACCAGAAAGGTGATAAACCCCTGCGCATATTCCGGGTTGCGCAGTTCGCTCAGCGCCGCTTCCGGCGCAATTTGCCGGCCCAGCCACAACAACACTGTGGCGACGATGCCCACAATAGCAATGGTGAAGATGGTTTGGGCGAAGGCCAACAGGGTTTTCAGCGATGCGGAGAAGGCGTTCATCATTTTCGCTATCTAGGCTTGATGGTCGCCCGGCAAATGCGAGCCGGTCACCTGGCTATAAGCCAGCGCGGTTTTGTCGCCCGGTACACCGTCGATCTTGACGAATATACCCGGAAAGGTGTTTAGCCAGCGTTGCAAATCCTCCACGCGCTTGACCACGGCGGCATCCTCGGATTTGCGCGGCGAATAAGTCACCAGCAATGGCGCGTCGCCGGCAGTCGGCCTAGGTTGATCGGCAAACTCGATAACGTGGGTTTCCGCCAGTCGCCGAAGCAACACCGCCGCGCCGCATTGCGCCGATACCGCCGTATCCGACCAAGTACCGTCCTCGACATACTTGCCGCTGACGTAGTGATTGGAAAAGGACCACAAATACGGTGTCAACACGTGCTGGTGATGCAAACGATAACCCCAGCCGTTGTAGCCTTCGATTTGGTACAGCAGACCGGTTAAACTCCAGTCGACATTCGCGCCCAGTCCACGCATGGTCAAGGCATCCTCGGCACTTTGCTCCCAGGTAAACGGCGGCTCGCCGGATTTGGGCCGCCCCGCCGGTACCTGCACGGCACGGGCTTTCAACGGCTCGCCGTTATGCAAATGCCCCTTGAAACTCTGGCTGGCTTCCATGTTGTGCACCACGGCGATGAAAAACCAGGGTATGCCCAGTTTATCGCCGACCGCGCGGTAGCGGTCCTGATTGGCGGCCAGTTTTCCGCACAATTCTTCAACCTTGGGCAAGAGTTTGGAGGCGATGATACAGCAGGCGTTGAATAGGTTTTCGTATTCGGTTTTTAGGGTTGGGGTTAGCGTGATTTTGGCCATGAACGATTACCGGATTATCTAGGTTAAAAAGGATGGGGATCTTGGTGAATTCGTTTCAAAGTCCCCATTCCGTCAACGAGGCCTTCAACCAAGCATTGATCTTAGTCTGTAAACCTTCTTTGGAATTCTCGAATAAAGGTTGCAGATAAAGCTAAAGCTGCGGAAAAATCCCGGTCGGGCTGAAACGGCCCTTGGCTTTATCAACGAGGCGTGTGATACGTCGTTTCAAAGGGTCTTGAAATTCGCTGCTCTCCAGGTCGAACAAACCTCTGGGATAGGCTTCGGTTTGTTCAGTGTTTTGGCATTCTCCGTATAGCGGAACCAAGCGCACAGACTGGCCGTCTTTGAAAATCAACGGACTGCCGGGGTTGGCGGTGACCCAATCCTTGCTGAACCAGCTGTTTTGAATGGCATCGTGTCCGCGCATTGAAAGGCTCCAAATTTAGGTAGCCTATTTTACCCCTTCCCTGCCGTTATCAGTCTTGGATCGCTTGGCTTTTGGAGTTTTTCACCAGCCTGTTAGGGCTGAAGCCGTTAGGTGTTCTGCAAAATACTAAGTGTGTAGATTGAAGAAAGCGTTCGGCATACAACTTTAGCAAGTATCAGCATTACGAGTTTCTTAAATAAAAATTCTAGTAGGGTGGCTATTTATTTCGTCGATGTTATATAACCACCTAACGAAAAAAGCTTACTACAAATAAAAAGTGTTGAAATTCCGATGCAACACTTTTTCATTATAATTTTCCTTAAGAGTGCTGAAATTATTTTAGTTATGTTCACATTGCCATTAATGTACTATGGAATTATCCAACAATAACAGCCATAATTAACTCAACATTATACCGAGGCAGATAAATGAGTAGTAGTGTGATGTTATTCCGTTTACTATTGGCGGGCAGGGTCGGTTATGGTTTTTTACTCATTTAACTGCATTTTTAGGAGCAAATGTCTTTGAAAAACTTTCGGCCGCAATAGGCCAGCCCACTGAGAAGTACTTAATTTTAGCAGTAATAAAGCAAGCGGTTTCGCATTGATCAATAATGATTGGGCGGATTCAAAACCGAAGTGCAACACCACGCTATTAATGAATGAGATTTGACGGTTGTGAGCTGTTCAGCAGTAATTCCCTGTAGACAGCAAGCGGGCAGCGTACCCCAAGACCTTTTCGAGGGCGAGCGTTAATTTGATCGGCAATCGTATCCAGTTGTTGCTGGGTGTAGCCTGATAGATCGGTGCCCTTAGGTAAATACTGACGGATCAAGCCGTTCATATTTTCGTTGGAGCCGCGCTGCCAAGGGCTATGGGGATCGCAGAAGTACACGGCAATGCCGGTATTCGCAGTTAACTGCTTGTGTAAAGCCATCTCGCGGCCTTGGTCATAGGTCATGCTCAACCGCATTGGTTGAGCAATGCGGTTGAGCATGTCGGTAAAGGCTTGCAGCACGTTAGCGGCACTGGCAGGCTGCGGATGGGGTAGTTTGATCAACATTAGCAAGCGACTGGTCCGCTCCACCAAGGTACCCACCGCACTGGCGTTGGCCGCGCCTTTGATGAGGTCGCCTTCCCAATGTCCCGGAAACTGGCGATCTTCGATGTCGGGTGGTCTTAGATGGATGCTGAGCATGTCGGGTATCTGGCCGCGACGGTCTTGTCCTTTGCTGCGGGGGACACGTCTGTTTTTAGCCTGGCGCAGGCAGGCAATCAGGTCACGTTTTAGTTCGCCGACCGGTTGCGCATAGATGCAGTTGTAAATGGTTTCGTGTGACACGCGATACTCATGGCCTTTGGGATAAAGCTGTGCCAGCACCAGTGCGATCTGCTCCGGCGACCAGCGAAGTTGCAGAAAATACTGGACGACGCCAAACAGCAGTCCCTCAGCATGCAGCTTCTCTCGTGGACGCGATTGACGCCGACGACGTTGACAGGTTTGCTGTGCCTGGACACTGATGTAATGATCGCCCGCACCATTACGACGAAGCTCTCGGCTAATGGTACTGGCGGACCGTTGCAGAACCCGTGCTATCGCCCGAAGACTGTAGTTTTGTTGCTTCAGGCTGCTGATCGTGATGCGATCTTCAGGCTGAAGCGAGGGTGTCCTGAATTTTGTGTAAACGGGATTTAATTATCGATTGTGCATCCTGTCTTCAAACTGAATGCTAAACCGATTCAAAGCCGGTTTCCAGTCATGCAAAGGCATGGTCCATTTTTTACTGATATTCATCAGGGCCAAATAGAACAATTTCGACAAGGCTTCATCACTGGGACATGAACCGCGATTCTTGGTGATTTTCCGCAAACTCATGTTGACCGACTCAATGGCATTGGTGGTGTAAATGATGCGGCGTATCTCCGGCGGATAGTCGAAAAAGGGGATGATCCGATCCCAATTGCGTCGCCAAATTTGGGCAATCGGTGGATAGGCCTCGTTCCACTGCACCTCGAACTCAGCCAGCTTCTGCTCCGCCTCGGCGACGGTGGCTGACTGGTAAATCTGTTTGAGATCGGCGGCGATCTGTTTGCGCATTTTCCAGCCGACATAGTTGAGGCTGTTGCGGACCAAATGCACGATGCACAGTTGAACGGCTGTGTGTGGATAGACGGTTTCAATCGCTTCGGGAAAGCCTTTCAAGCCATCGACACAGGCGATGAAGATGTCTTGGACGCCGCGGTTCTTGAGGTCGGTGACGACTTGCAACCAAAACTTGGCGCCCTCGGTTTGAGCTATCCATAAGCCCAGCACTTCCTTTTCGCCGTTCATATTGACGCCAATCGCCAGATAAACAGCCTTGACCCGCACTGCACCGGTATCACGCACTTTGACGTGGATGCAGTCGAGATAAACGATGGGGTAAATCGGATCGAGCGGTCGCGATTGCCAGGCTTTCACTTCCTCAATCACGGCGTCCGTCACTGAGGAAATCAAGCTCGACGACACTTCTGTGCCATACAGCTCTTCCAGGTGGCTCTGAATTTCCCTGACTGTCAGGCCTCGAGCATAGAGCGAGATGATTTTGTCATCAAAGCCCGTCCAACGGGATTGGTGTTTGCCAATGATTTGCGGCTCGAACTGCCCATGACGATCACGTGGAATCTCAATCGGCAATGCGCCAAAATCACCTTTCAGCGTTTTACGGCTTTTGCCGTTGCGCGTATTCCCCGTAGCATTACTGACAGACTCATGCTTGCCATGCCCCAGATGTTCGGTCATTTCAGCTTCTAAAGCCCGCTCCACCAGCGCCTTGGTGAGTTGTTTCAGCAGGCCATTTTCGCCCAGCAGGTCTTCCGGTTTTTGATAGCCGGACAATAAGGTATCGATTAGGTCGGTTGGGATCGATTTGGGTAAGGTCATAGTTACTCCTCAAAGTAAGGGCAGTTTCCTGCCTAATGACCGTTTACACAAAAATTCTTGCACCCTCGCTGAAGCTGTTGATAATGTTTTGAGGTGGATTCCATGTGCATACCTTACTGGTGTTTGGGGTGTTGCACTTCGGTTTTGAATCCGCCTTGTTTGTGTTTTTTCTTTTAGCGCTAGGCGCAAAATTGCAGTACTACCTTCGATTCGTGAAGGAAAGGCAATGCTTTTCCAATCGCTAGTCCTATTGCCTGGGTGCTCCGTGATTTGATATTTGCTTTCTAGTATTTCGACTAAGCAATTATCTCCACGCTCGATGTTAGCGGTAATAACCACTTCATTTGCGTTATCAGTATTTCGTTTCGCTTCTAGCGTAATTGATGTGGTTGCAAAGAATGAACCGGAAGTGGCTTGATAGATAAAGTAAATAGCTGCAATTAGAGGTACAATAATTCCAGACAATTTCTCCATCTTCTCATTTTGATTTTTATCAAGGGTTTCAATCAGTTTTATTGCAACAAAGCCTATAATTAACGAAATCCCAGGCAATGCCATGGTCGCAATAAATTTATTAAACGCACTTACTTCTTCGCTCCATATGCAGTGAATGAAAATATAAAGCGATATGAATACTTGCTTTATGAGCAGTAAATTCGATATTCAACGGTTAAATTTCATTTCCATGGCAAAACCTAAAAAAATCAAGGTAAAGGACGGCAGTAAGGAGACGGGCAAAGGTTTGGCTATGGATGGTTTTTGCGGATGGGATGGCGATGTGCTGGTTTTGAACGTGTTGGGAACGCCTAGCGCAAAGCAGGATGCGATCGGCAAACCCAAAGGCCCGCAACTCAAGATCAGTGTCACCGCAGCGCCGGTAGGCGGGAAGGCCACCGATCATATGGTGCGCTTTCTGGCAAAAAAATTTGCGGTGACGACCGCCGATATTGAAGTGGTATTCGGCCGGTACAATGTCAATAAACAATTACGGATTAAGGCTCCCAAACAACTGCCGGCGGTGATCGGCAAGCAATTGGAGGGTTAACCGGCGACTATCTCACCAGCGGTATGCATGCCAAAAGTCTCACAAGCGCTCGATAATTTCCAGGCAGCGTTGAAACGCACTGCGGACAATGAAGAAGGTCATGACCAGCGGAAATGACAAATAATGTTCGGGCAAGGCCAGACAGATTAGCAGTAGCCCGGCGATTAAGCGGGTGTCGAAGCGGGACAGGTATGTTTGAAAATAGCGCAAGGCCTCTTGCGACTCCCAATCGAATCTTGGGCTTCTATTGATAAAGCCGAATAGCATCCAGCTGCTGAGCAAGGCGAAATAAACCGGAAACACGCTGAACTGCGGCGAGCCTTCGCTGAACATCGGTTTCCAGTAGCCATACCAAGTCCATAAACAGGAACAGGCGAAGCCGTCGTGCCAGACGCTGCCGGGCGCTAATTTCAAAACACCTGCACCCAGAAACAGCACGGCCACGCAAGCGCCGGCAACCCAAACCACCTCGATATTGAGCAGGGGCAAGTAAGCGTTTTGGGTTTCAATCAGCGTGGTTAACACTAAACAGCAAACGATGAAGATAGGCATGGTGGTCGGCAGGGTTCGTGAGTTTTGCACAGTCTGCCCTAATTTTTTAATTATCCCAACCATCAAGTTTATTAAAGCTTGGCACCGCCGAGAAAATCGGCGCGGTTCAGCAGTTTGGCGATTGTCCTTTTGTTACAAAAGTGCGAGCTACAAAAAAGCCGTCGACGCTTGACGAATCGACGGCTTAAATTTGTAAAGCTGTTTAAAGAAAGCGGCTGTAAGCTCGGCTTATTTCAGTATCGGAGCAGCAACAGTGGCTGGCATAAAGTTAGCCACTATGGGCGCGGTGTAATTCACCGATTTGGCCTGATCCGAGCTACGCGCTGAGTCGCTCTCCGGGTAGCCGCAGGGATCGCCCTTGCATTGCGTGGTCAACGCGGGCGCACTGAAGTACATGATCACGGGCGATTTATAGCTCATGATAGTACCGAAGGAGCCTTGATTACCCCAAGCATAAGAATAGTAAAACACGCCCGAGGCATTGGAATATTCCCGGTCATGTACCAAGCCCAAGGTATGCCCGATTTCATGGGTATAGGTATTAATGGCGCAGTAATAGCCTTTTTGTGCATCCTTCGAGCTGCCGTCGCCGATGGTGCCGTAGCCCAGCCATTTATTAGCAGCTGAACCGTTCGCAAACTCAAGGTAGGTCGTACCGCAAGAGCCATGGGTTTGCGCATACAACGGCCTGAACAAAAACACCAGATCCGCCCCGTACTGAACCCGTTTTGCCGCTACCCCGGCAAATACGGTTCTATCGTTGGCCAAGTCATCCAACGCTTGGGAGTTACTGACGCTTTCACTGTAGTTGGTGGGCTCGGTGTACACCACGCGTAAGGTCATATTGATGCCGGAATCCTTGTAAGCTTGATTGCTGGCAGTGGTCAACAACGCGATGCGTTGCTTCGCATAATCCGCCGATTGACCGACCGTGGTATACAGCATCATCACATCCACTACCGGGCCAGTCGATGTACCACCGCCCCCGGCATTGTTGCCGGAGTCGATGCCGCCCGCTTTTGCCGTGTTCAAAGCGGCTAGGGCTTGATCGTAGTTGGTCTTCGCGGTTTGCGCCGCCGCCGTTTTCTGATCCAAAGTAGCTTTGGTGGCATTGATAGTGGCTTGTAACGCGCCGGTGTTGCTCTTGGAACCGGCAAGCGCCGCGTTGTAATTGGCGGTTGCAGCAGCTAAATCGGTGACTGCGTTGTTGAAGCGGGTTGTCGCCGAAGCCAACGCGGCGGAGGCCGCATCGAAACCGGCAATGGCGGTACTATTTGCAACCGCCGCGGAATTGTAGTTGGCGATCGCTTTATTTAACGCGGTTTGCAAGGCTACGGCCGCATTGACCGCCGCAGTGTAAGCTGTGTTGGCGCTGTTTGCGGTCGATGCCGATTTATTGTACGCACTGCTTGCGGCCGTATAAGCACTGCTTGCAGTTTTATAGGCAGTCGATGACGCTTGATAATTGGCATTAGCCGTTTGCGCATTTGCCGCCGCCGCGTTGTAGTTGTCGGTCGCTGCCGCCAGGGCGGCATTGGCGTTATTCAGCGTCGCGACCGCGGCGTCGTATTTGGCTTCGGCGTCGCTTGCCGCCGTATTGGCTTTAGCGACAGCTGCGCTGGCAGTCGTTTTCGCATTCGCTGTTTTGGCGTTAGAGTACTGGGAGTTGGCAGTGGCTTGTGCCGTGTGCGCCACATTTAACGCATTCTGCGCTTTGCTCACTGCTGCGTTGGCCGTTGTTACTGCCGACTGGGCCTTTGTTTTCGCGCTAGTGGCAGCCTTTAATGCGTTGGCTGCCTCTGTCTTGGCACTTTGATCCGCTTGCATTTTTGCGTTGGCGGCAGTTTTCGCGGCTAAGGCATCGTTCATCAGGGATTGCGCGGCAGCCTTTTCGGCGATTGCTTTATCCAGCGCGGTTTTCAGATTCGTTAGGGCGTTATTTTTGGTGTCATAGGCCAGCTGAGCGCTATTTTTAGCGTTCGTCGTAGTTGTTAAAGATGCTGCTGCCTTGTTTCTGGCGGCAGTAGCAGCAGTTAGTGCCACCGCTGCGCTATTTTTAGTGGTGGTGGCTTCTGCCAGGGCTTTGGCGGCAGTATTTTTTCCCGCCGTTGCCGCAGCCAGTGTCGATGCCAAATTCGCGGCGGCATTCAATTGCGTCGTGTATTGGGCAAGCAAGTCGGTATATTTCGTGACTTCAGCGTTAGCGGCATCCAGTGCTTTTTTCGCTGCATCTGCAGCTGCCTGTAGTTGATCGATTTCGGTTTGCGTCGCATTTATGCTCTCCGCGTTCAGCGCAATCTGATTAGATATCGCATCCGGCGGCGTAATTTGGTCATTGTCAAAACCGGCATGTTGCAGCTTCGCGGTATCGACTAGATATGTGCTGTTGTTGCTGGATTCTATGTTGTAGGTGCCGTCAGGCGTGGTCATCATGCCCATGGTGCCGGCCGCGCCTTGAGATAAATACACCCGGTAACCTTCACCTTCGTTTTGCAGATAGCCGACCCAGGTTTTGCTCCCGTCTGGCTCGGCGACCGTATGGTCGTGCGCGACATCGAATTGCCCCATCGGTAAATCCAAGGTGACGGACGATCCGTCATCGATCTTCATCATTTTATCGACGGGCAGGTCGATCGCCGTTACCGAACCAGCTGGGAAGTCTTTATATTTGGGGGGCAGCGGCTGCGTTTTTGCGTTAATGACTATCACGTCATCGGTGTTTGCGGTCAAGGCTTGGGGGGCGGCCGGCGCTCCCGCCGCCGCATTGCTCCTGCCGATGACGATCACGGTTTTAATCTGATCGCCTACGTTGATAATTGAATAGTTGTAGCCCGCCAGCAAGGACTTGACTGCGGTATTCCAGTTGTCGGCGGCAAGCGACTGCTGTACAAGGTCTCTGCTCAAGTCAGTGTTGATTTTAAAGCTAATGCCGGAACGTTGCGCCACCTGTGCTAGTGTTTCCGCCAGTTGGCTGCCTCTGGCGGCGTGATACACCGCCACGGGTTGTACTTTTAATAGATCGCCTTTGACGTGAACCTCTGCATACGCGGTGGCGGAAAGAACGAGGGCGATAGCCGCAGCCCATACAGCATTTTTTACGGCATTATGCGTTTTCATTTCGGTCACCTTATTGGATTAAAATTACTGAGCAATCCAACCGATCCAACTCAGTAAAGTTTTGTTTGATAAAGACTCTAAAATAGCGTTTCAAAACAGTCATTTTCGTGACTATGCCGCCGCTAGTTTTTCCCTGTCTGAAGCCAAGTGGTGCCCCGTTTTTTTACAGCACACCCTATGCCAGCAAGGCTAAGCTGTTTGGCAAGAAATTACCGTGATCAAACAAGGTTTTTCAGCGATTAGCGGTGTCTATCCGCTATAAATTACAATATTTGTGAATTCCGTTTGGTCTTTAACTAAATGTCATGATTTCTTTAGTCTTTAGTCTTTAGCGGTGACCAACTATTCACTAATTATGCCCATGGCAATAGGTCTCCTGCGGCAACCGCTGGGGATGTATGTTTGCGTTACACCAACAAATTATTACTCTCCGACTGCTCCGGGAAGCTCTCGGGTAATAGGTATTTGGTTCGAAAGTACTGCTCTAGCCAAATACGCGTGTCGGTGTGACGATGCGGGGAAGCATCGCTAATGTGGAGCAAACGTTGGCGAACTACGTGCTGCGGCAATAGCAGCAATTCTACGTCGCTCATAGCCACAAACTTTTCCGGCCCGGCGGTGCGGCGGTTTAAAATTTCGAATAGTTGGTGTTTTTTCAGCCCCAATTCGGCATTTATTTCGTCACTGAATTCCAAAAACAGCGGTAGCAGTTCGCAACCGGTAAAACTTTCGTCCAGCAGGTGATGCAGGCGGTTTAAAAGATGACGGACGGCAAAACGATATAACTCGGATTCGCGGACGAACAGCCGTGCCGCGGCAATACGAACGGCATCGCGATCCGCATTGCTAAGGCGGATGGAGACGATGTTTTTTTTGTCGTCTAGACTCGACTCTTTAGCTTTCAATGGATGATCCTTGTCACTGACCTTCTGATTATCCGGTAACAGTAAATCACTCATGTTACAGTTTTATAACAATGGTCGAGTTTTATGGGTGTTTTCGTGCGGCAGGACGGATTTCGACCTTAGCTAACAAGCTTAGGCGACTCGGCCGGATGGCTGCGCAAGCTGGCTAAAATCCTATTTTCGGGTATGCCGGAATAGTCGCTAAGCGTGTCGGAGCTATTTGTCCCCGCCCGTCGTTGTCATATAACAGTTATCAAGCTTTCTGCGCCATTACTCGTTTGATGCCACATGTCTGATCGGCGTACAGGCGGGGCAGGTGACTTGCAGCAATTCTCCGCTATGACGATGCCGTAATGGTCTAGCGCGGCCGTCGAGTTGATTCATATCCTGGTATAGCTGATTTTCCCGGCCGATCACTTCCCGCTCGTGTTCGAACGGATACAAAGTCTGGCTCATGCCGCCGGTGTCGATAAAGTGTTCGGCATCCAACAGCATCAATTTAGCGTGCAGTAACTCATGCAACAAGGCGTCGGCCGGGGAGATGCCGCAGGCCGGGGTACTGTCGCAGCCCGGATCGTTTAGCAATTGCGCGCCCAATCGGGTATCGAAATAGATGGTAGCGCTATCCACGCCAAATTGATTGCCCCAGGCTTCGGTCTGCCAAGTCCCGGCTTGATATTTCAGGCTTAATTTTTGTCCGCGAAGCTCGTTAATCAAACTGATGATTTGCGGATAGTGCGAGTAATACGCCGCGATTTCGCTTAAATCGGCGGAAATGGTTTTCGGGTCGGCGGAGTTGGCTTGATAGCTATTTTGCAAGAAGCTTGTAATAGCGTCGGCCGCGGCGCTATCGCCGGGTAAACCGGTCTGCTTTGCCGTGTATGCGGCAAGTACCTCGGCGGCGGTCGGCGGTTGGATTCGCCGCAGACGGATGACCGGGCTGCCTTGTTCATCCAATGCCATGTTGGTCTGCAACTGATTACCTGGCTTGATGAGTTGGCCAGCGACCGCTTGTAACGGCTGAGCACTGTACAACTCGTCCGCTGTTACCGTGCGCGTCGTCGCCAGCATGCCTACGCAAAAACTCAAGACCAAACCGACGTTGCGCCGCCGGTTGTTGGCGGGCGCCATATCTCGGCTGCGGCTGTCTTCCTTTAAATACAGGCCGTGGCGCCGGGCAATGTCCTGCAATTCGATAAATGCAGCCGGACCGGTTTTACCTAAATTTGCCCTGCAAACCAAGGCCGGTTTGCCGTCGATGATGCAGGGATGCAGAAAATGATGTGCCGGGTACTTGAGATACCAGTCCTGCAAGGCTTTGGCCAATCCGGCCGTGTCGATAGCGTGTGCTTGTTCCGTGTAGGCCTGGTCAAGAAGCTTTCGAGAGTCTTCCATGTTTAATGTCCTTGGGGTGCTGGCTGTATGGCGAGATGTTGCTTAAACCAAAACTTTAGCAGTCCGAGCTGCAGTCCGGCAAGGCTTGAACTTAGAGGCAAGGTGCTACGCGGCCGCTACGGTCCGTCTCTTCTTATCGTCCGCAAAGGCCAGTAATTCCGCAGAGTATCGGCTTCCTTCAGACATTTTCATTTATTGGCCGCGCCGGCTGGGTGTTAGTCGAGGTAATACATTTCACGAAATTGTCATAGTCGTGTAACCGAAACCGTCGATTTGGTTTGGAATAATTCGCCGCAATTGAGGGTGGCTGGATACGGATTGGCTGCCTCGTAGTTGGAGCAAAAAGGAGCAGGGACGGCATGCAAAAGGAGTGGGCGATGGAAGAGGTTAGGGAGTAGGTAGTGGCAACAAACAAAATGGTAGCGGGGAGAGCGGCACCGTCTTGGTGTTAGATAGTTAGGAAGCGTGTAAAAGCCAAACTTGTCGCGAGGCAAGGACGGAAAGCCAACGGGCCTTGGAGAAAGGCGGCTGGGTTGTCACCTTGTGTTAATCAATTTTTTAAACATAAGGATAAACAAATGAAATTTACGAAAACTTTGGTAGCGGCAGCTCTGTTGGTCGGTGCTTCTGGCGCGCAGGCGTCTGTGCAATTGTCAACCGATGCATTTAAAGGTGGTTCAGAGTTTATCTTGACTTTGTGGGACCAAGCAGGTGCCAAATCCTATACTTTAGATTTGGGCTTGACTGTTGCGGCATTCAAAGCCGACGTAACCGCACCACACTCTTGGACTATTTCCAGCAGTACTGATGCAAATTTCGCTTCAGTTTTATCTAATGCGGATTTTGCAGGTCTTCAGTACAGTGTAGTCGGCGGTCAACAAAAAGCTTCATCTGCAGCGGAATATCCTACTGTCGGATACGGTTTGTACACCACGCTCAATTCGCAAAATACTCAAGCCGATTTACAAGGTAGATACGGAACTGCAAACATGACCAACTTGAATGGTTCTCTGCAGAAATTATCTACCTATTTGGGTGTGGTTAATACAGCTCAAGGTGGTGTGGTTGATGTGGCTCAAAACCTGAGCGATTTTCAGACATCCGATAAACCTGCATATGCTGGCAAAAACTGGAGCGGCAACATCGGAGGAAGTATGGGGGGCGTCGCTAGCAACCTGGATCTAGTTGGTACAGCAATGCATTTTGAGTATGTCGGCGGAAGCACAGCTTCTAAGCCCGTGTATACCGAATATGACAATGTCTGGAACTTTACGCTGAACACCGTTGGTGGTGTTACCACAGGTACGCTGACTTATGATGCGATCCCAGCTGCAGTGCCACTTCCTGCCACCGCCTGGATGTTCCTGTCCGGTGTAATGGGCTTGTTGTCATTCAAACGTCGTAAAAGCGCTGTTTAATCAAACCGTGCGCCGCACCGGCCTAGGCCGGTGCGGTCAATCTGCGATCAATTCTTTTAAGGACCTTAAAAATGAAAGTTAAAGCATTATCCGCAGCGATTGCTGTGTTGTCTCTCGGCGGTTTTTCACAAAGCTCTTTCGCTCTTGCGCCCAGCGCGACCATCAACCTGGAACTGAATATTTCCGGTGCCACAGCTCAAGATAACAATCTGGAAAGCTTGGTCAAAAACAATGTTTGTCAAGCAGGTACTTTTGATAAGTATCAGTACACCACGGTGACAACCGATTACACCGCTTTCACCTGTACTGTTAACAGAACTAAGGTTACAGGCTTGTCCGGTACTGGTGCCGTTAATGTATTGATCCGTAAGCGCTCCAATGGAGGATCGTCACAAGGTGTGGTGCCGTTGCTGAGCAACTTACCTATTTCTCAGCTGGCTATTATCGCGAGCGGCACTGGTGCTTGTACGTCCGCGGGCACCAATCTGTACAATTGCCCAACGTTGACCACCAAGACCTCTGACTTGGGAATTTCCGATGTTAACCCTGAGTTGTTCGTAGGTGTTAATACCGAAACCGACAATGGTTTTACTGCTGTTGATCCTGCGCAGGTTAAATCTAAACTGACTGTCACACCAGCTGCTGCCCTAGTATTCGGTGTGCCGGTTTCTTACAATTTGTATAAAGCCTTGCAAATCGCTCAAGGTCTGACCGCTGGTGGCGCTTGTACTGCAACTGTTGCTAACCCTAATGCGGATTATACCGAAGCTTGCTTGCCAAGCTTGACTAAGTCGCAAATCTCCGGTTTGGTATCCGGCAACATTTCGACCTGGGATCAGTTCACATTGTTCGATTCCTCGACAAGCAGTTATGTGCCGTTAACCAGCTTCCCTGGCGTTACCGCGCCCGATGATAATCTGGTGCATTTTTGCAAACGTATCGGCGGTTCCGGCACCGGTGCGCAGCAATATGCCAAATTCCTGAATACCCCATGTACTGAAAATGGATTGCCAGTTGCTTCTAATGCTGATACCGGTCCACAGGTAACCGATTTGTCAGGTTCCGGTGATATGGAAAAGTGTTTGGATGACTTCAGCAAAGGTACTCAAACCGCTAAAAACTACAAAAGCCCAACTTCAGTATTTTTCGATCCTAGTCAGCCAAACGATAATTATCTGATCGTTAACCAAGGTGCTGCTAAATCTTGGGCTTTCGGTCAGCAGTCGCTGGAGAAAAACCTGCCGGTTGCCAGCAACGGCAACAAATTGGCGTTTGACTACCGCTTCATCAAAATCGACGGCTACGCACCAACCTTGGCCAACGTGTTTGCCGGTAAATATATCGATTTCGCCGAGTCAACCTGGCAATATCCAAAAACAGGTCTGAGCAACGACAAGAAAACCCTGGCGACTTACCTGATCAAAAATGCCGCTACTCCGGCAGTATTAGGTGCGTTTGACGTGGCCAAAGCCAACCAAACATTCGGTGTTTCCGGTTATTTGGCCGTTGCGCCTAACACCTGGAGCGATAGCCTGGATGTCAACAATCCGGTCCTGCCTTACACCCACGCAGCTAACGGCGTATTGGACAACTGCTCCATCCCAGCCGTACCAAACGGTTCAGGCGTTGTACCGTTCAAATAAGCGGCCAATGCGCTGGATTTGATTTCCGCAACGGGATCAAGGCGCCAGGATGCGCCAATACGACAGCCTTCGCTTGCGAAGGCTGTCTTTATTTATTGAGCAGGCTGCATATTGGCGCTGCACGAGTTTTCGTTACACTGGGTAAGACATGCGTTTCCACCGTTTTAACACTATTGCCGTTTGCTGTAGTTTTCTGAGTGCCGGTTTAACGGCATCTTTATCGAACACCGTGGTCGCCGCCGAATCGCCGGCTAGTGCAGCCGCGAATCCGGAGGCTGCCGTCAGTCGTTTCGACTTGCTGGAGCTGCGGGTCAAGGGCAATAACGTCTTGGACCGGCACGCTATCGAACGTTGCGTGTATCCATATCTTGGCAAACAAAAGAGTATCGATATTGTGGAGCAGGCGCGTCTGGCCCTCGAGGAGCTTTACCACAGCAAAGGTTTTCAAACGGTCAGTATCGACATCCCGGAACAGAACGTCGTAAATGGTGTGGTTTATCTGCAGGTCAATGAAGGAAAGATTGCACGATTGCGGGTGACCGATTCCCGTTATTTCTCGCAAGGTGCCATCAAGGAAAAAGTCCCGGCATTGGCTGAAGGCACGGTGCCCAATTTGCCGCAAATGCAACAGCAGTTGGCTGCTTTGGCCAAGGAAAGCACGGACAGGACCATTACTCCGGTGCTACGCGCTGGCGAAACCCCAGGCACATTGGAAGTGGATCTTAAAGTTAAGGACGACTTACCCTTGCATGGCAAAGTGGAAGTTAACGGACGGAATACCACTAGCACCGAACGGCTGCGTACCGCCGCCACTTTGCGTTACGACAATCTCTGGCAGAAATTTCATAGTGCCTCTTTCATGTATCAGGTTTCTCCGGAAAATCCGAAACAGGTCGAAGTGTTGGTCGGCAGTTATGTGATGCCGGTATTTGAAAGCGGTCAACGCTTGGCGTTTTTCGCCGTCAATTCCTCGTCCAATTCGGTGGCCAATGCCGGTGCGCTTTCGGTGGTTGGTGCCGGCGACTTGTACGGCTTGCGTTACGTTAGTCCGATTGCGACGCCTATCAAAAATTACTTCCAGACCGTGACTGCCGGTTTTACCTATAAAGATTTTAAACAGAATCTGAACGGAGCGACCGTCAATGAGTTATTTCGGCAAACGCCCATTACTTATGTTCCTTTTATCCTGGGATATAGCGGAAATATTCAGGAAGAACAATCCAGGTTGTCTTTTAATATCAATGCTAATTTCTCAATTCGCAATCTGGGTAATCGTCAGTCGCAATTTAATAATACCCGTTATCAAGCCAAGGCTAATTATGCCTATTTAACGGCCGGTGTCGAATATAAACATAATCTTCCCCATGGCATGAGTTTTGAGGGTCGGTTTAACGGCCAGGTGGCTAACTCGCCGCTAATCCCGAATGAGCAATTTTCGCTTGGCGGTCAACAAAGTGTGCGCGGTTATTACGAAACCCAGGTTTTGGCTGATGACGGCGTACAAGCTTCATTGGAATTATATTCGCCAAAACTAGATGTTTGGGATTGGGCCGAGCAAGAGAATATTCGGGGTGTGGTGTTTGTCGATGCCGGCCGAGGCTGGCTGAAAAGTACTCTGAATGGCAGTCCGTCGCAGTTCGATCTGGCCAGTGTCGGCACTGGATTCAGGATGCAGTTATGGAAAACGCTAACCGCGAACTTTGACATTGCCGTGCCATTCACTAATCAGACTCGCGTCGAGCGGGGAAATCCGCGCTTGCACTTTCAAGTTTTCACCGAATTTTAAATGTCAGTTTATTGCGATATTGTGACAAGGAATATCAGGCTTTATATCCGGTTGCCAAATATACCGGGTGTTTAAGTGTTTAGATACTTTGTTTGTAATATTTTTGTAATAAATTAGTGGTACTAAAGGGTTATGGTTTGTCAGTGACATATTGATTATATTTAGTGTGTCCCTGTGAGTTAAATATACCATTTTTCCTCCGTGTTAAATGTCGTTAGGTTAATAGTGAATACTAAATTACATGACTTAACAGCGTTATCCTGGGAAATGGGTTGATTAAATAGATTTTATTGTCGAATTGTGGCCGTGCCATAAGCCGGCCGTATAGAAACGCAAAAGGTATTGGTATGGTCATGCAAACCCGTAAAAAAAATAATAGCCAGAATTTGGAGCAGATATTTCGATTAAATCCTCTGGCATATTGGGTGCGGGCCGTTATGGCGGGCGGCGTGATTTTGGGGAATATTCAGCCGGTGCAAGCCGAACCTGCGCACCCGTTGCCGGTAGCTGCCGAGGCCTGGAGCAGCGCGGCCGATGCCACCATGCAAACGGTCGGCAATACCATGAACATTGATCAAAAGGCGCATGCCGGGGTGGTTTACAACTGGCAAAGCTTCGATGTTGGCGCCAACAATACGGTGAACTTTATTCAGCCATCGGAAACCGCAATTGCGGTCAATCAGATTGCGCCCAGCAATATTGCGCCCAGCCAGATTCTCGGTCAGATTAACGCTAATGGCCAGGTCTATCTGATCAATCCCAACGGTTTCGTGTTCGGTGCGAATTCGGTAGTCGATACTCACGGTTTGGTTGCCTCGACATTGAAGCCGAGTGATGACGTCATTAATTCCATTACCAGCAATAATGGAGGTGCCCTGGGTAAACAGGTCAATTTGACCGGTAAGGAGGCCTTCGCCTCGAATGGTCAGTTCTATCTGGCGAACGGACAGTTGGTGAAGAAGAACGCCGACGGCAGTTATACGGCTGACATTAACGGCAAGAAAGTACCGGTTGAAATTAAGATCATGCCGGGCGCGAAAATTACTTCGGAGAACGGCAGGGCGATCATGATGTTCGCTCCGGTGATCAGTAACGAAGGCGATATCAAGGTAAAAAGTCCTGACGCTACCAGCAGCGGACAAGTGATTTTGGCAGCCGCTACCGATAAGGTGTATTTGCAGGAAGCACCTTCAGCTGGCTATAACAGCGATGTCAGGGGCTTGTTGGTCGAAGTCAAAACCGGCGGTAAGGTGGAAAACCTGGGGTCGATTACCGCCAATCACGGCAATGTCACCCTGATGGGCTACGCCGTCAATCAGCAAGGCCGGATCTCGGCGAGTACTTCTATTAACGAGAACGGCACTATTCGGCTGTTGGCGCGGGAGGGCGGTAGTGCGATTTTGCCCACGCCGACGATACCGACCGGAACGCTTAATACCAGTACTACCAGCACCAAACGCGATGCGGATAATGGCGATGGCCTTGGCACTTCCGCCACTGTCACGCTGGGCGCCGCCAGCACCACGGAGATTCTTCCGGAGGTTCTGTATGTAGACGGCGTTGAAACGACTGCGCCAATCAGTCAGGGAAAAGTTCAGTCGCGTCTGGAAATCATGGGGCACGACGTGCGACTGGAAGGCGCGGGAGCAACGGGGAGCGGTGCGAAAATTGATTTGCCGGCCGGCAAGGTGGATGTTACCGCCACTTCGAATCCAGGGATCTGGGTTGATTATTTCACTTCGGGCGGCGCGGTTCCAAATCTTGATACCGACACCAATTCGGTATCGATCGGTTCTGGCGCCAGCATCAATGTGTCGGGGCTGGATGCCTATAAAACGATGGAAAGTAACGTCGTTTCGGTGAAGCTGCAGTCCAACGAATTGGCGGATGCACCTTTGCAAAAAAACGGAATATTGTTCGGCAAGACAGTTCAAATCGATCTGCGTACCGGTTCGCCGTTGGTAAATCTGAATGTTCTAAAGGCCTCCATCCCGCAAACGTTGGCGGAGCGGATGAGTAACGGCGGTAGTATCAATCTTAATTCCGAAGGCAGTGTCAGGGCGCAAAGTCAGAGTCAGTTGAATTTTTCCGGAGGCACGGTTCACTACAACTCAGGTTATATCAACACCTCCAAGCTGATGTCGAGCGGTCGCAGCTATGATATTGGCAGCGCGAATCCGTTGATGACTTTTGATAGCATATACGGACAAGTCAGCATAAACGATCCAAAATGGGCAGTCACCTCGACCTGGAATCTTAACGACGCCATTAATACCGGCAGATTCGAGCAGGCTTACGATCAGGGCGCCAATGCCGGCAGTTTGAGTGTTTTCGCCAGAAGCGCCGTGATGGATGCCACCCTACAAGCTCATGCCGTAAGCGGCACCTATCAGCGGGCAGTCAATCAGCGGGCGAACGGCGGCGCACTTTCGATTACCGGGCTGCTTGAGCAGAACATCTTGTTCGACAACTCGACGCAAATCGCCGTCAATACTCTGTTATTCGATCCGAACATGTTTATCCGTTCCGGCATCCAGAGCGCGACCCTCAAAACCAGTCAGAACATCAGTATAGCGGCCAATAACACGCTACAAGTAGCGTCATCCGGCAGCCTGACATTGCAAGGCACCTCGATTGATGTGCTGGGCAATATACGAGGCGCCGGCGCTACGGTTAGCTTACAAACCAATATTGGTGGCGACGGTCATGTGAACATTGGTTGCGCGGATGCTACATGCGCCGGCAAAATCGATCTCAGCGGTTTATGGATTAACGACAGCGTTAACCAGGGCTATCTGGCGAACAACTCCGTGCTGAGCATTGCCGGCGGGACATTCAAGGTTAACGCGCAGGGCGACGTCAATCTGAATACGAATAGCAGTATCGACGTCAGTGGCGGAGCCTGGTTACAGGCCAATCGCGCGATTAAGGCGGGTGATGCCGGGTCGATCAGTCTGGCGGCGGCGGCCAACGACAATACCAAGCCTTATTACGGTTCGAATCTGAATATCAACGGCGCGCTCATTGGCTACGGATTGAGCAAGGGTGGTTCGCTTTCCCTGGAGAGTAATGCGATTCGCATCGGTGGCTCAGCCGGTTCGTCACTGACCGGTTTACAGCCGTTGCAACTCGATAGCGGCTTTTTTGGACGCGGCGGGTTTGCCAATTACACGTTAACCTCGAATATTGGCGGGCTGGAACTGGCGGCGCAGACTTCAATCAGTTTGAGTCAGCTTAATCGCCAATTGAACACCGGGTATCTGGCTGTGGCAAGCGCGGACAATATCGCGGCGATTTCCACTATTGCCAGATTACCGGTAGAACAGCGGCAACCTAGTTCGTTGACATTGAACGCCTTTCACACGGTGGGTTTCATCGATAATAATCCGGCGGGATTGCGGGTTGGCACCGGCAGCAACATTCTGGCGGATAATTTAAGCACGGTGAACTTGAATTCCGACACGGCGATTGATTTTAACGGTGGGATCACGGCTCATGGTGGCAGCGTGGCCATGCAAATCGTCAAACCGGTGTCCGCCGACAATGATCTTTCTTATGTATCGAATCAGGGTATTTGGCTGGGACACCAGGCGGCTATCGATGTTTCGGGCACCAGCGTGGTTCAACAAGACAGCCTTGGCCATCGTGTGGGCAGCGTTTACGATGGCGGCAGTGTCTCACTGATTGCTCAGCGCGGTTTTATCGCCGCGCAGAGCGGTTCTGTGATCGACGCATCCGGTACTCAGGCCATGTTGGATCTGCCTCAACAAACAGCAAACGGCCTGAATTATCGCGCGCAAACCGTTGGTTCCAATGGCGGCGCGATCACGTTGCAAGCGGCTGAAGGGTTGTTTTTCGAGGGCGTGTTACGGTCCACAGCCGGCAATGCTGGACACACCGCGGGTGGTAGCTTGATATTTTCGCTGGATGGCAACCAGCGTATCAGCGATATTTCTCAAATTGCCAACACTAACTTCCCGATCACCGACCGTATAGTCAAAGTATCCGAGAATGATGTCTCGATATTCACCGGCAATTTTGCTAATCCTGGCGATAGCCTTGCCAGTGAAATGGATGGCGTGGCCTATATTTCGGCGAGCAAAATTCAGGCTGGCAGTTTTTCATCCGTAAAACTGCACGCCGATAATGAAATTCGCTTTCAGGACAATGTCGATCTGAAAGTGAACAATAGCCTGCAACTCGATGCCCCCAAATTTGGCTGGGAACGAAATAACGGTGTCGGAACCGATGTCAAACTCCAGGCCAATTCCGCTATTATCGGTTTCGATTCGACTAGTTTGAAAGTGGTGCCGCCAGTTCCGGAGAATCCGGCGTCGGGTAATGGGCGGTTGGCGGTCCAGGCAAATCTGATTGAACTGCAAGGCCGGTCGGTCGCCAGTGGATTTAGTTCTGTCAGCCTTGAGGCTGCTCAGGATATCCAATTACTGGGTCGCCATGTCGTGGCCGACACGAATTCGGAAAGGGTCTATAGCGGCGGATTTACTACTTATTCGCAGTTAGCGCTGACCGCTGATCGAATTTATCCGGACACACTCAGCCGGTTTACGCTGCAAGTTTTGGGTGACAGCAACGGTGCCATCACTTTCAATAGTCATGCTGCCGGCGCCAGCGGTCCACTGCTCTCGGCGGGGGGGAGTCTCTCCGTCAATGCGCCAAACATCCAGCAAAATGGTCGGTTGCTGGCCCCCTTGGGTACTATCAATCTATTTGCCGATAGAGATATCACGTTCGGCGCCAACAGTTTGACGTCCGTATCGGCCGGCGGCGCGATCATTCCATTCGGCACGACATCTGCCGGTACTTGGTTATATCCGTTTGAAGCCGGAAACCTGATTATTCAGGGCGCTCAAAAGAGCGTCTCCGTTCAAGCGCAAACCGTTCATAAAGGGGATGGTGCGGTCATCGATCTTTCCGGTGGCGGCGATATCATGGCTTATGAATTCGTACCGGGCAACGGCGGCACCAAGGATGTACTGGCAAGCGGCAATGGCATTGGCGGACTAACTTCTTACGCGATATTGCCGGGATTGACCGGCTTTGCACCCTACGACCCTTTCCTGTCATCCGTTTCGGGGCTGAGTCTTGGTCAGCGTATCCATCTGGATAGCAGCGTTCTATTGGCGGATGGCAGTGCCTTGGCCGCGGGCGACTATACGCTGCTGCCGGCGCATTACGCCTTGTTGAGTGGTGCGTACTTGATTACCCCGCAGGCATTTAAAGGCGTTGTTCCCAGCGATTATTCCAGCAGCCGTATCGATGGTGCGCAGGTGGTCAGTGGCTACTACGGCACCGCCGGCACCGATTTGCAATCGCAAAGCCGCACTGCGTTTGTCGTCGAAGCGGGTAGCGCAGCCAATACACGGTCGCAATACAGCATTAGCCATGGTAACGATTTTTTAGTGGCCCAAGCCGCGTTAAATAAAGTGGCAACGCCGGTGCTGGCCCAGGATGCCGGACAATTGGCTTTCAACGTGGGTAGTTATTTGGATTTGCCGACTTTGCGTACGTCCGGGGTCGTCGGCGCGCAAGTCGATATCAGCGCCAACGAAATTAGCGTTGTCAACGCCAAGACCGGAGCCAACGGTGTTGTGGAGTTATTGGCCTCCGATATTGAAAACAATCGGATAGCCAGTTTATTTTTGGGGGGCGCGCGTAGTAAGGACGTCACAACCGGTGTTACCCAATTGACTGTCAACGCCCGCCGGGTAACTGTTGGCGATGGCGTCAGTTCGGTCAAATTACAGGCTTCCGAAGTGCTACTTGGTGCTACCGAGGAGGTGCGAGTGACAGACCACGCCGTAGTCTCGGCTCGGGGTTTAGGCTCGGGTATCGTGGCAACCACGCTCAGCGTGGATGGCGATAATGCCATGTTGCGTGTGGCGCTGGGAGGTCAGGATGTATTGCGGCGAAGCAATGCTCCGAGCTCCGGTACCGGTAACTTGTCGATTGACTCCGGGGCGCTATTATCGGTCGGTACCGGAATCAATGATTGCACGGGTAACTGTTCAATATTGATGGATGCTACCGGTAACACCACGCTGGCGGGCAGTTTTGCCTATGGCAACGCCGGTGGTTCGCTCAGCATCGGCGCGAACGCGGTAAATCTCGGCGAAACCGAAAATGCCGGCGCTCTTTACGGCGTGTCACTGTCTAACAGCCAACTCGGCAGCTTGAATAATCTATCGCAACTGACCTTGAACAGTCGCGGCATGATCAATATCTATGGCGACCTCAGACCTGTCGTGTTAGACGCGAAGGGTAATACCGTATTGGAAAAATTCGGTAATTTGCTACTGGATAGCGCGGGTCTAGCCGGCTACAACAATGAAGGCAAAACCGCGCTGATCAACGCCGGCACTTTGACCTTAAAAAATAGTGCCGCGACAGGTACGAGCGTCCTTGGCGGCGGTAATTTGTTGATCACAGCAGACAACCTGATTCTTGCCGGCGGTAATTATTCATTGTCCGGTTTTGCCGCCAACGGTTCGGCGCCGGCAGTGCAAATCAATGTCCGCGACTCCATCACCGGCCGCGGCAATGGTCGCTTGAATCTCGAGGCCGATAGCGAGATATATAGCGGCTCGATAACCGGCATTTCCGGAGCATCAACTACTATAAACGCTGCCGGTTACAATCTGGTGCTAGGCAAAACCCTCGGTGGCGAAATGGCTTCGGCCGGTGTTGGAGCCAAACTGAACGTCGCCGCAGATACGCTTTTGGTTGATACCGCCCTGAGTTATCGTGCCGGTTCGGTCAATTTGACCGCTCTGCAAGGTGGTAGCCTTACCGAAGGGGTATATTCGTTGAATCTTGGCGAGCATGCCGTGGTCGATGTCTCGGCCGTCAGTTTGGCGGCGGGATTGAATGCGCCGGTTAAACTGGCTGGCGGCGATATCACGCTGTCGTCGCAGCAGCAAAACATTAAAACAGAAGCCGGCAGTCGCTTGTTGCTTGGTTCAAATTTGTCCGGGATTGCCGCGGGCAGTCTGAATATCAATGCGGCTAGTGGCTTGGCAACCCTTGTGGGTACGGTCAGTGCTGCCGGTACCGATGTCGCGCATGGCGGTCGATTGAACATGGATGTCCTGGCGTTGGATAACTCGCTGAATCCCAATGGTTTTAGCGAGTTGAACAGCCTGATGAGTAGCGCCGGTCTGAGCGGACAAATTGGGCTGCGGCTGCGTCAAGGCGATATTCTTATCGATAACGATCAAATAGTAACCGCTAAAAACATCAACATTTCGGCGGATTCAGGTTCGATCACTGTCAACGGCGTTTTGGATGCAAGCGGTGCTAGCGGCGGTTCGATTGTTTTGTCCGCGCCCACGGCAGTCTATCTAAACACCGGCTCCAAATTATTGGCCAATGCCACCGAGGCCGCTGGCGATGGTGGGTCGGTGTTGTTGGATACGGCACATCAAACCGCGGAGGATACCGGCAATGCCGGCTCCTCCGTGCCGAAAGTATTCGGTGTCGAATCTACGCCGGGGATTCGGATAGCATCAGGAGCGATGATCGACGTCTCCGCGCAGGGCGGCAAAAATGGCGATGTGAGGTTGCGCGCCGACCGTATGTTGCTTAACAACAAGAACGACGTCAACGTGACTAGTGCAGGAACGATAGTCGGCGCGACGCCGGTTATCGAAGCCGTTGAATACTATAGTTTGACCAATGTCTCCGCCAGCAATATCAGCAATATCAAGACGGACACCAACAGCTATATGACCGCATTGTCCAATAATGCCGATCTGGCGGGACGAATCAATGGTGCTTATACCGTTACGCCGGGCATCGAGGTCTATAGTGCCGGCGATTTGGTTGTTAACGGTCTTTGGGATTTAGCCGGTTGGCGCTATGGGGCTAACCAAAACACGCCAGGCGTCTTGAATTTACGGGCTGCCGGCAATCTGACCGTTAACCAGTCCATTACCGATGGATTCAAAATCAGCTCGAACAATTTGGACGGCAGCGCGATTTATTCTGGGGCAAAACGCACCGTGGATATGATTCAAAGCGGCGATTCTTGGACTTACAATCTGATTGCCGGCGCAGATTTAAGCGCCGCCAATCGCTTGGCTATCGATCCCGGTACTCAAGCGCAGGCCGAGAAAGGGGATTTAACTCTGGCGGCAAATACCGCTATTCGTACCGGTACCGGCGATATTACGGTTAAAGTGGCCCGGGATCTGAAATACCTGAGCGATACCTCGGTTATTTATACGGCCGGCAAGACGGACGCTGTCGATCCATACGGCTTCAGCAAGGCCTTTGCCGCGCTTTATTTCCCGGCGCAATACACAAGCGGTGGCGGCGACGTCAACGTTGAAGCGGGTCGCGACATCAGCGGTGTGGCTTCGACTCAATTAATCAGCGAGTGGCTGGTGCGTATCGGTAACTGGACCGGCGCTAACACGATGCCAACAGCCTGGGGGCTGCAACTTAGCAACTTGTCTTCCGCCAGCCAAAGTCCGTTTACGGCCGCCAATACGTTTTATAGAGAGAGCTTGGGCGCTCTGGGTGGCGGTAATGTCTCGGTAAAAGCCGGAGGCAACATTTCCGATCTATCCGTGGCGATACCTACCACCGGTAAGCAAATCGGCGAGAACACACCCGCGGTACATACCAGTAATGTTTCTCCGTCTTTAGTCAATAACAAATACACCGACAACCGGATTTTGGTGCAAGGCGGCGGCGACTTGAACCTATCGGCCGGTGGCGATATTAAGGGTGGGGTATTTTATGTGGACGGTACTAGCAAGGGCGTAACGAACGGCCGGGCCTACATTTATGCCGGCGGTTCGGTATCGGCCGGCAGCAACACCCTCAATCCGATTTTGGCCGTGGGTGACTCGCAAATAACGGTTACGGCCGTAAACGATTTGGCGATAGAGACGGTTTTGAATCCGATGATAGTACCGCAATTGAAATCGGCAAATGGCTCACAAAACCGTACCGGCCTCGGCAATACCGTATTTTTTGAATACAGTGCCGCCAGCGCCGTCGGTTTAAACTCATTGGCCGGCGACATTACCTTGTCCAATGACGCAACTGGAATTGCCGCGAATATGACCAGGGTGCCTCAGGATCAAGCGACCCTCAGCAACTATCTGGCAGCCTTGACGGTATATCCGGCGTCGTTGACAGTCAACGCTTTGGGCGGCGATTTGAATATTCGTAACAGTTTGACCTTATTTCCCAGCCCAAACGGTAATTTACAACTATACGCAGACAAAAGTATTCTGTTGAACACCGCGGACAATCAAAATGCGGTGAGCGTGATTTTGTCAGACGCAGATCCCGCTTATTTGCCGTCCGTGGCACGGCCGGCAGCGGGTAATGGCACTACAGCCTATCCTTATGGCGATGCGCTGCAACGGCTCGATCCAAACTCCAAGACCGCCTATGCGGTCAATCCGTTACATAAAGGCGACGGTACACCCGTGTTGATTAGCACCGGTAGCGGCGATATTCGAGCCAATAATAGTACTCAAACTGAAGCGTTTTATCTTGCCAAACAGGCACGCGTTCAGGCTGGAAACGATATCCGCAACGTCAGTTTTTACATACAGCATGATGATGAGCTTTCTAATTCCTTGATCTCGTCCGGGCGGGACATCACTTTTGATATTCAACGCGATGCGTTGGGGGCTCCGATTGGCTCAAGTGGTGAAAATATTCAGGTCAGCGGTCCCGGTCAATTAACCGTGGTCAGTGCCCGTAATATCGATTTGGGGGCTTCCAACGGCATTCGCTCGGTCGGTAACCTTGGGGTTAATACCCATTTGCCGCTGGGTGGGGCGTCATTGAACGTTATTGCCGGTTTGGCGGGTAAACAACTGAATGTTACCGGCTTTGCCAATAACTTCTTTAGTCTTGCAGCCAATTCGGCGTTGTTCAGCAGTTATAAATCGCGTTTGCTGCAATTGATGATCGATGATAGTGGCGATAGCAGCTTGACCTACGAACAGGCTTTGAGCCGATTTGAGCAACTCGTCGATAGTAAAAAGGCATCCTATGAAATGTTATTGTTTCCATTTGTTGAGAAAGCTTACGTAAATGAATTGCAGGCCTTAGCTCAGGAGAGAGCCGCGGCGGTGTTAACAACCGATAAGGACAGACTGGAGTTTGCAATGCTGGCGACCGTGGAAAATCTGTTTCCAGGGACGACCTTACTGAGCGGCAACCCAAACTATACCTATGACGCCAGCAGGGGATGGACGGTGGATTCATCGACTAGCTACGGTGAAATCATTCGAGGCATGGATATTAGGCTGCTTGAGGCAATTAAAGGGCTGTATGGAAACACGGTGACCTTGGATGTGGGTAATAGCGTCCAAATAGATCAGGCCATCTCGAAAATCGAAGGTTCGGCGGATTCGGGATATGGCAAGTCCGTGCTGATGGATATTTTTTCAGCCCGGCCGGATATTAAAGACGCGGTAAGGCCGTCGGACGGTAAACTGGCTTTGTTTTTCAGCACGATTCAAACCATGGACGGCGGTGACTTAAATATCTATACACCCAACGGCGGCATAGACGCCGGTTTGGCGGCGTCCTCGCTTGGTTTCAGCAAAAGCGCAGCCGAGCTCGGTATCATGGTGCAACAGCAAGGCGATCTGACTGCAATCTTGCGCGACGATTTTGCGGTCAATCTGACACGCGTCATGACCTCAGGCGGTGGCTCGGTTGTGGTCGGCTCAACCGAAGGCAGCATTGATGCAGGACGCGGCACGGCCGGCGCCAGCGCGATTACTGCGAGCGTCAGCTACGATCCAAACAGTAATCCGCTGATCACATTCCCACCCGATGTCAGTACCAGCGGTATTCGTTCAGCAAGTCCGAGCGGCAGTAAGGTTAAGCCTGGGCCCATCGTATTGTTCGCGCCGCGCGGCGTCATTGATGCCGGCGAAGCCGGTATTGCCGGGGGTAATCTCTTTCTCGACGCTTCATCCTTTAAAAACGTCGCGAATATCTCGACAACCGGCGTATCGGTAGGAGCGCCATCGTCGGCGCCAGCCAGCGTATCGGTCGGATTGGTCGGGGCAAGCAGCATTACAGCAAGCGTAACCAAGGCAATCGAGAGTGCCAGCGACGTTGGCAAGGATGTTTCTGAAAGCAGAGTTAAAGCCTCGTCGGCTTTGGGTATACTCAATGTTGAAGTTCTAGGATTTGGCGATTAACTAAATTGGAATCGTAATTAGCTCTTTATAACCACCGGTATTAATTGGCGACTGTTCAAGAAAAAACCGTGAAATAGATAGTGGCCGATTTTCTGTCGGCCCGATCATTTCGTGCGCTTCATGCTGAAATATTCTTTCGAATTTTAGAAAGATCTTTTAGCAAAAATAGTATTTTTAGCTCCTAAAGTTGAGTCGCGTAACAAAGCTGTAAAGAAGGCTCGCCATAATATCCCTCATACAATTGGTTTGAGGTAAGCATGAATCGCTTTGTTTTGTCAGTATTATTTTTTTTGCTGTTTTCCTCCCATGCGCAAGCCTGGTGGAACGACGATTGGGGCTATAGAAAGAAAATAACCATCGATGCCCAACAATTGCAACAGGCCGGGGTTAAGCCGGTAGCGGAAGGCTTGGTGCTGGTGCGTTTGCACACCGGTAATTTCAGTTTTTTTGCCGATCTCGGCGAAAACGGCAAGGATTTGCGCTTCATGGCCGGCGATGACAAAACGCCGCTGAAGTTTTATATCGAGAAAATCGATCCGATCAACGAAATGGCCTTGATTTGGGTGAAATTACCCAAGGATATAGCCACGGCCGAAGTGCCTATGTTTTGGATGTACTACGGTAATCCGAAGGCGGTAGACGGCCAGGAGTCCGCTGGTGTTTTCGATGTATCCCAAGCCGTTGCCTATCATTTCGAGGCTGGCCCGGTTAAGGATGCCACTGCATACAACAATCAACCGGCAACGGCTACGCAGACGGTAGTCGAAGGCGGCGCGGCCGGCGAGGCTGGAGGCTTCGACGGTAGCCAGTCGATCAAAATCGCCGCCACCCCTGGGATACAAATGGCCGTCGAGTTCGGCTGGACTGTGTCGGGTTGGGTGAAAATTGACCAGGCACAAACGGACGGCGTCATCTTTCAGCGTGATGGCCTGATTTTATCTGTTAGAGGACAAACCCCGGTTTTAGAGCTAAACCGCAAGGAATTGGTCAGCCCGGTCGATCTGAATTTGGCGACTTGGCAGCATCTGGCGGTTGCCGGAAATAAGGACGGTTTTACCTTGTATGTCGATGGCAAGCCTGCCGGTCTTTTGCCGGCCAGCGTCCCGGCATTGCTGGGTGATATCAGCATCGGCGCGGCGGTGGACGGTTCACGGGGTTTTGTCGGTGCGATCGACGAATTCGGCATTGCCAAAGTCGCCCGCGATCAGAACTACCTGCAGTTTGCGGCGATGATGCAAGGCCAATCCTCGGCTCTGCTGAACTACGGTGAAGACAGCACGCCGGACAGCGAGGAAGGCGGTGAATCCTATTTGATGTCTACGCTCGATAACGTGACGATTGACGGTTGGGTGATCATCGGCATTTTGGGGGTGATGTTTGTTATCAGTACGCTGGTAATTGTCAGTAAAGCGATTGTTTTGGGGCGCACCCGCAGCGAAAACCGCAAATTTGAAGCAGCGTTCAGCCAGTTAGGCACTAAAAACATCACCAACCTGGATCGCCAGGACGAAGAGGACGAGACGGATTTCGACGAGTCACCGTTATTGTTGTCCTTGACCGGCAATCACGCGGCGTTTGCCGGTTCTTCCATCTATCGCATTTACCATGTCGGTGTGCAGGAAATGAATAAGCGCTTGGCCAAAGCCGTGGGTGCCGAATCGGCCGAGCAGATATTGTCGGCGCAGGGCTTGAATGCGGTTAAAGCCTCGATGGATGGCGTGCTGGTGCGGGAGTTGCAAAAACTTAACTCACAAATGGTGTTGCTGACTATCGCTATTTCCGGCGGTCCGTTCTTGGGCTTGTTGGGAACGGTGGTCGGGGTAATGATTACGTTCGCGGCTATTGCCGCCAGCGGTGAAGTTAACGTTAACGCCATCGCACCGGGTATCGCCGCGGCGTTGGCGGCAACCGTTGCCGGCCTAGGGGTGGCGATCCCGGCTCTGTTTGCATACAACTATCTGGGTAGTCAAATCAAAATGATCACTGCCGATATGCATGTATTTGTCGATGAATTCGTTGCCAAATTAGCCGAGCAGCATAGCTGATTAATCACCAAACGCTTAGCGGGTCGAGCGCGGCATTAGCAGCGCCGATATAAACCTAGCCGGACCGATCGAGTACAAACATGAAAGTTCAAGAAGAAAACGCCGCCTACGACGAAATCAACGTTACGCCCATGTTGGATTTGGCGTATGTCTTGTTGGTGGTATTTATTTTGATGACAACCGCCGCCGTGCAGGGCGTGCAAGTCAATCTGCCCAAGGCCAGCAATACGCCGAGTTTGGCGAAGCCGCAAACCAAGGCGATTACCGTCACCGCCGACGGCACACTGTTTCTCGATACCTTTCCGGTGACCATGGAGCAACTCGAATCGACCTTGATGCAGTACAAGGCAGCTAATCCTGAGTTACCTGTCGTCGTAAAAGGCGATGCCACGGTGCAGTATCAAAGCGTGGTGGATATTTTGGCTTTGCTGGGCAAGCTGGAAATCACCCAGGTGGGTTTGGTGACGCAAAGTCTTGTCAAATAGCGCATTGCACAGCCATGTCCAAGAGCAAACACTTAAGGGTGTACATCCCTAGAATTATCGGCGGATTGCTGGCCGCGCTAGCCATTTTTTACGTTGTGAAAGTGATTGTGGAGTTTGTCGACAAAAAGCCGGCGAAAAATGAGAAAAAGATCCAGCCCGTCACTTTATTGAAACCGCCGCCGCCACCACCTCCGCCGCCGCCTAAAGTGGAAAAGCCGCCAGAACCTGAAATCAAGGAAAAGATAGAGCAGCCGGAACCCGAGCCGGAACCGATTCCCGATACACCGCCAGACGAAGCGCCGCCCCGCGATCTCGGTTTGGATGCCGAAGGAACCGCCGGGTCGGACGGTTTCGGTTTGGCGGCCCGCAAGGGAGGTACCGGTTTGTTTGGCGGTGGCAACGGTAATCCGTTTGCATGGTATGGCGGCTTGGTTAAAAACGGCATTCTGAATGTTTTGAGTAGTCATGACGAACTGCGCCGCAAGGGTTACACCGCCATCGTCAAGGTTTGGCTCAAGGCCGACGGTGCGGTGGAGCGGATCGAGTTGACCAAGGGCAGTAACGATGCCGACATCGATGAGCTTTTAAGCCGCTTGCTGAACAAGTTTGACAGAGTGGCCGAAGCGCCGCCGCCCGGTATGCAGCAGCCTATCAAGTTAAAGATTTCATCACGTATTTAATATCCACAGGTAGAACAATGGCGAACAAAAAACAGCTGATGGCGCTTGCGCTATCAGGGCTGATCGGTACCGTGCAGGCCGGAGAAAAGGAAGAGTTACTGAAACTGCGCAACACCACCACGAATTTGATCAAGCAATTGGTTAAACAGGGTGTGATTACCGATAAAGCGGCAAACGAGATGATCAAGCAGGCCGAGGTGGAAGCCGGTCAGCAAGTTGCGGAAGCCAAAGCTGCCGGCGCCAATGAAGCAGTGCCCGCCGACGAAGTGCGAGTGGCTTACGTGCCGGACTTTGTGAAGGATGAGATTCGCCAACAAGTACGCAGCGAGCTGCGCGAGGAAGTGGTGGGAGACGTCATGCAGAAAGCCAAGAACGAGCAATGGGGCTTGCCGAATGCATTGCCGGAATGGACGAAACGCTTCAAACTGTCAGGCGATATCCGTTTGCGTGAGCAGTCCAGTCTGATGGCTAGCGACAATATCGACAATTTGCTTACGCCTTATTATTTAAATTATCAGGCAATCAATAATGCTAACAATGCATCGGGAGCGCCCACCCGAACTAATTTAGGCCAGAATGCCAGTTTAAATACTAAAAAAGATCAAAATCTGGCGCGCGAACGCTTCAGGCTAGGCATCGACGCGGCGGTTACCGATGGGGTGGATGCCGGAATCCGCCTATCTTCGGGCAACACCCCTAATCCTATTTCAACTAATCAGACCCTTGGTAATACTGGCGCTAGATACGAGTTTACAATCGATCGGGCGTTCCTTCGTTATAACGCCGTGGATGATCATAAATATAATTGGCTAACATTAATGGGCGGGCGCACGCCAAATCCATTCTTTACCGCGGGCAGCGAATTGGTATGGGATGAGGATTTGTCGTTTGAAGGTTTGGCGGGTAGTGTACGCCAGCGTCTGGCGTTTTCGGAGTTATCGGACGATATTGGAGGGAAAGGACCGGAAGTATTTGCTACCGCCGGTATTTTCCCTTTACAGGCGCAAAATCCTCTTACTGGTCTTACCTCGCTGCAGAAATGGCTGTTTGGTGGTCAAGCTGGTCTGGATTGGGGATTTGATAATCAAGATTCCCTAAAGCTTGCGGCTGCTTATTACGATTATCAGAATGTCCGGGCTAAAGTAAATAAAAACGCCGCAACGTATTGCAGCGACTCAAATATTGCCGATTTGATTCAATCCGCGCCGCAATTTACACAGGGTGGTAATAGCATGGTAGGTATTTGTACCGAAGGTACGGCACTCAATCCGGGGATATATTCAGGATTATACGGCCTAGCGTCCGACTACAAAATCCTGAATATCAATGCTCAATACGATATGACTTTTTTTTCGCCATTACACCTAAAGTTAAGTGCCGACTACGCCAAGAATATTGGATTCAGTCGCAACCGAATATTGGCTAATACGGGTTTGGATATTACTAAACAAAATACCGCATGGCAGTTTAAAGTTGATTTGGGTTGGTCAAAAATTGAAACTGCCGGCAATTGGAATGTATTTGCGGCCTATAAATACTTGGAGCGTGATGCCGTATTGGATGCATTTACCGATTCCGATTTTCATCTTGGCGGCACCAATGTTAAAGGCTGGTGGTTGGGGGCCAACTATGGTTTGATGAAGAACGTCTGGCTGACCGGGCGCTGGTTGAGCGGTGACGTCATTAAAGGTCCGCCTTTCGGTGTCGATGTACTGCAAGTCGATATCAATACCCGATTCTAATGTGGACAGATTGTAATGAATAGAATTATCAAGTCGTTGGTTGTATCTGTATTGCTGTCAGTGGGGGGAGGGGCAACAACTATACAAGCCGCTCCTCGCGAAGCCGGTAAAAACGACGCCGCCGTTTTAAAGCTGCAATCAATGGTCAAGAGCTTGACCGCCGAGCGCGACGCCGCCAAAGCCGAATCGACTAAGTTGGCCGAAGATCTAAAGCAGTTCGAGCAGCTGAAAAAAGATCATTCGGCCGCCGTTGCCGCCAAGGAGCAAATCAGCGGAGAACTGTCGGCGCAGAAAAATTCGAATGGTGAAGTGCGGGACCGTCTGGAAAAAACTAACGCCAGATTACTGGAAGTCATCGAAAAGCATAAGGAAGTCAGCCAGGCCAAGGCCGATTTAAACGCGCAATTGGCGGCATTAAGCAGCAAGCAGAAAGAAACCGAACAACAGTTGGGCATATGCGGCGAGCACAACGCCAAGTTGGTGGAGTCGGCTAAAGAATTGCTGGATCGCTATAAAAACAAAGGATCGGTCGCCTCGTTATTGCAAGACGAACCCTTGTTACAATTTCAGAGCGTGGAAATGGAAGATATCGTCCAACGCTATTCGGATCGAATAGCTGACGGCAGCTATAAGTCTTCCCAGGCCGAACGTCCCTCGGCAAATTGATACCTATGAGTAGGGGATTGGCTTTAGGCATCGCGGAAACAACGGTATTTTGTAGCCAGTCCTTAAGCGAGGTGACGGCTACAAAAAAGCCGGTGTTACCCGGCTTTATATGGCGTGGTAAGCGTTCTTCCAGTTATTCGAAAGACACTTCTTCCAAGTTGGCTAAACAGCCAAGTCCTCGGGCAAATTCCTGAATCTCGCTGGCCATATGGTAATTGACGATGGCGTTGGTTTTTAAATCGACTACGGCGTACTCGACAATAGGGTCGTCGCTCTGAAGCCTCGGCTTGTACTTCAATAATTTCTTCGATTCCTTCGCCAACTTACGATTCAGTCTGGCAGTTAGCGCGCGAATTGATACCAGTTTTTTCATAGCCAATCTCCATGCGTTGAACGGAAACCGGAGTATAGGCGATTTTACGTCCTAAATGATCAACGCCGGCAAAAAAGCCGATTTGCCATTGGGGCTACTTGGCTCGTCCTTAAAAATTAAGCAGACCGCTTTAGGTAAAAAATAGACAATAGGCACCATTTATCCGCCAACGAGAGGCGGAAGTTTATTGCGCTAACCGATAAGAGGGCCGTTATGTCTGAACCAAGCGATGTCACCAATTTACTTTCGGCGGATAAAACGGCTTTGGCGGTTTGGTTGACCAGTGCCGATCAAAGCTATTTGTTTGAACCGCAAATACCGCTCGGCCAATTTACCGACGCCAGCCCGGAAATACAAAGCATTGAGGTCGATGCCGGGCACCGCTATCAGCACTTAGAGGGTTTCGGTTTTTCCCTGACCGGTGGTAGCGCGATGCTGATTAGCCGGTTGGCGGGCGCGAAAAAAGAGGCATTATTGCGGGAATTGTTTTTGGCAGAAGGCGACGGAATCGGCATCAGTTATTTGCGTTTGAGCATCGGGGCTTCGGATTTAAGCGAACGCTGTTTTTCTTACGATGACCTGCCGGCGGGTCAAGCCGATTCGGAACTGGTAAATTTCGATCTTGATGCCGGCGATGTCGAAGTCATTCCGCTGTTGCTGGACATACTGGCTATCAATCCCGCCATCCGCATCATCGCCACCGCCTGGTCCGCGCCGTGCTGGATGAAGACCAATCAGGGCTTCGTAGGCGGTAAGCTTAAGCCGGAATATTACGCGGTTTACGCCGCGTATCTAGTCAAATATCTGCAAACCATGCGCGAGCGCGGCATCGCGATTCACGCCATCACGCCGCAGAACGAGCCGTTGAATCAAAAAAATGAGCCGAGCATGGTGATGGAAGCCGCCGAGCAGGCCGAGTTTATTAAAAATCATCTCGGTCCGGCTTTGCTGGCAGCGGGTTTGGCGGATGTGGAATTATTTTGCTGGGACCACAACTGCGATGTGAAAGACTATCCGCTGGCGGTGTTTGCCGACGCCGACGCGCGTCAGTATCTCAGCGGTTCCGCCTGGCACCTATATGGCGGCGATATTTCGGTACTGTCCGAAATGCATCGGGCCTACCCCGAAATGAAACTGTACTTTACCGAGCAATGGGTGGGTTCGGACGGACAATTCGGCGGGGATTTGCTGTGGCACACCAGACATGTGTTGATTGGCTCGGTCAGTCACTGGAGTAGGGTGGTCCTGGAGTGGAATCTGGCGTCCGATCCGTTCTGCGGTCCGCATACGCCGGGCGGCGAAGCGCGCTGTGTCGGCGCATTGACTATCGACGGTAATCAAATTACGCGGAATGTTGCTTATTACATCATCGCCCATGCGGCGAAGTTCGTCAGACCGGGTTCGGTAAGAATTCGTTCGGATGGCCAAACTGGTTTGTTACACGTGGCGTTTCTGACACCGGCCGGTTATATCGTGTTGATTGTGTTGAACGACGGTGCGGAAGCGCAAGATCTGGCGATTTGGTATCAAGGTAAAAATGCTGTTGCCACTTTGCCTGCAGGCGCGGTGGCAACTTATGTTTGGCCGGCAAACTAAGCCAAAATTACGTCTATCCGGCGGAACTGACCGCCCCTTAGCGCTGCGGTGATACCGCCCTCCAGTTCCGGGCCTTGCAAGGTCTGCACGCTACCGTCGCGACCGAATAATTGAAAGCCGCAAGGCTTTACCGCATCGGCGCCGTAGGTATCCCGGCGCGATGGATTGAGGTAAACCAGCAAACTATCGCCGAACAAGGCACAGGCTACGCTGGCGGTGGGCAAGGTTTCGGTCGCGCCAAATGGTTTTACTGTTTTTTCCTCAAAGCTAAAGAAGGTCTTGGACAGAATCGGCCGCGGCCTGAACAATAACCGTCCAGCTTCGTACACAAATGGATTGGGGCCCAGGAATAAATGAGTCCACAAATGTAAAAATTCCACGGTAGAGCCGGAAAGCCGGGCGACGCAGCCCCGGCCGTGTTGGCGTGGATCGATGGCAAAGCCGCTGCTGACCAGGAAACTGGAGTTTTCGACAGGATTGCGTTTGTATTGATTCGGATCGCGAAACGCCACCAGCAAGTCCTCGATATGCGCATAAAACTCGTCGGTCAAGCCGGCCCGTACCATTTCCAGCACGAATTTGTAGTGCATATGCAAGAACACGGAACCGTTTTCCAGCCAGCCGTAGTTAAAAACGCCGATTCTGCCCAGATCCAGCGCGTGCTCTCCAAGCGGTTCGTTGACGCGGTACATGCCCAACTTTTTATCGAACAAATCGGAATTTTGCACTGCTCGGTATAAAGCACGGGCCTCTTGTGGATCTGCGATGCGTAAAGCATGTACGAAGCCTTCCAGAAACAGTGGCAGCGGCTCTTGCCGAAACCGGATAAGCTCCGCTTTGCCGTTGCCAATTTCCCGGTATTGTTCCGCGGTATAGGTAAAATAAGTGACGATGCCGGCCGGCGTGCGGGCTTTGGCTATGGCGGCATCCAAATACGCCGAAACCCGTTGCAGGAAGTTTTGAATGTCGCCTATCGGCAATGACTGTTCCGGGCCGGCAAAACCCATGAATACATCGGCCCGATAGGCTTCCTTGCGCGAGCCGCTTTCGCGCCAGAACCGTTCGGCCGTGAGGTCGCTTTGTTGTAATAACAGATCAAGCTCGGTCAAGAAGTTTGCCAATTCGACGGGTAAACTGCAGGAACAGCTTATATTCGCGAGTGTGCTCCGGGTAAAGTCCACCAAGCGCTTTAGCTCTATGGTTTCATTCACCGACGAACCCAAAATACCGGGCAGGCCATTCAGCGCATCGCACCAACCGGGGCGGTCGGCTTCCATTTCAATGCCGACGCCGAACGGATCCAGCGTGGCCAGTTTGTTGCCCACTAAAGTCAGGATTTTGCCCAGCAGGCTGGTGTAAACGATTTCGCCCTGGCCTGCCTGTCCACGCACCTGATAGCGGTGCCGCTTGCGGGAATCGATTAGCGCTTTTTTCTCCGGCAGGAATTGCACCGCGCCGTATTGGCGGACGCCGTTGGCCGTGATCGTATATTTTTCGGCGCGAGGCGCGACAAAATGTGTGGGATCGAAAAAACTGTAGGTATTCTCCAGAAATAGACCGGGCAGCCGATCCGGGAAAATATCCGCGTAGTTAAGCAATAAATCCAGTAAATACGTCCAGTGATCGGACCAATAGCCGCGGTCGAATTCGGCATCCTCCACTTCCTGGGTCTGGGCCAAAATCGCGCTAATTATCGCCTCCGAATCCGGCGCCGTTTCCAACGCTTGCGCCAGCTCAGCGTATTTAAACTCCGTTGCCAGTAGCTGCTCCAGGCCGGGAAAACGCGTGAAATACTCGGCAAATTCGTCCGGCGCAGCCAACGCAAACCGCGAATTGCGCAAGGAACAGGGGTTATAGCTGTCAGGTTGAATCAGATTAAAGAAATAACGGATGTTTTTCGCATCCAAAGCCGGATCGAAGAACAGATCCACACGGCGGTTTTGCAATACATCGCGAAAGTCGCCGTTGCCTTCGGAATAGGGCGTGTCTTGCAATAAAAAATCGTTGTAATCCCGCTCCAGATCGCCGTGCTTGCGGCCAAACAAATATAAATGCGCGCCACCTGGGACTGGCATGGAAAAGCCGCCGCGCAAGCCGTTGTCCAGATAACATTGCCGGGCGTGCGCATCGAAAAGCTGGAGGGCAGTGGCGGTAAAGGCTCGTTGGCTAATGTCCGAGATCAAACCCCGATTTCTATCGCGCTTGGTCTCGAAATAGCCGGGGAGTTCGGCTTCGGCCAAAAACCGATCCAGCACTTCCGGCGATGCGGCATGACCGTAGATGCCGTAAAACACTTGGCTTTCGCCCGGTTGTAATGCCATGGCGATGGTTTGAAAGGCAGACGGTGTTTGGTTTGCAGCCACTTGTTCGGTTAAATCAAGCGGCTGATCGGTGAAAAACCGTTCCGGCCGGGAAAAGTCGCCGGCCAAACCGAAGATGTGTTCCGGATCGACGATTACCGAAGAGCGCTTACCTTTGAAAAAGCCGGCGAAAAAATTGCCGGCGATGACGGCTTCCACTTGCGGGCTGTCGGTGGGCCAGACTTTCAAACGATAAAACGGCAGGTTGTCTTCGACACCTTCCACGCGCATAAAGGCTTCCGAGGTGCGGCTCATGAATTTCAGTATCCATTGATTCATCGCAAAGGGCAGGACTTGCGGCAAGCCATCGACGATCTCGATGTTTTTGGTCTTCCCTGATGTATTGACAACTTCCACTCTGCGTAGCAAACCGGCAACCGGCGCCTCGGCCAAGGTGAACACGTCGGCGCGCAAGCGTAAGCCGAGCTTGGGATTGATCTCCTCAACGCCCACCTCGTGCGGCGTGACATAAAGGCGTTGCGTCACCTCCGGCCCGGCGCCGCGCTGAAACGGTTCATAATTTAGGGTTTGTTGACCATCGGCGACTTTCAGAAACGTGCGAAAACCGCGCGACGGCGTCAGTTGATACGCCTTATCCGCCGGGAAAAACTCCAAAAACGCGCCGTCCTTATTCCGTACCCCGAAACTGGCGATGGCCTGACCGCGATTGACGTAAAACACCCAGGCCGGACGTCCGCGCATACCGGCTATACCGGGCAAAAAGCTGGCGAAAGGCGCGCAGTCGTTGTATTGCTCAATGACGAAACAGTTTTCGCCGGCATGGAAATAGTTAGGCTGGATCATGGTGGCGTCATTGTGGTCGAATAAAATATCGCAAATCCAGTTGCTGGTAGCTGGGCCGGAACTGCATCATAGACAACAAATTATGTTTTTAGGAACCAAAAAACATGTAACAAGGATAGGCGGGTTGGTAGGGATTGGTATATCGAAATTCGTTAAGGGCAGTCCGGTTCTAAAGATTTAGAAAATACCGTAGATCCTGCCAGAAAATGTTAAAAAATTTCATTAGACACTTAGAATCTCACGGGCGATGCAAGTGCTGGTCAAAATCTGTCAGGTGAAACGAACAATTGTCCAGCCAATAGCAGATGCGCAGAGTGTGGTGAGTTTACGAACCGCACCAATCGCGAACGATGCGGTGCACGTTGTTTACCGCATCCTGCCGGGCTGAAAACGGTCGCTAAGCTTGTTTGTATCGACGCCTGCTTCTTTTATAGTTTGTTACTTGCTACTAGGCATATTGAAATTCACCTAAAATATGTCTCGCTAGAAAAACATTTATTTCGGCACAGAATCATCAGGAAATATGCATGACTATGCAAGACAAGAATGTACACCCAGACCTTATACAAGTGGCGCTGGAAAAAGTTGAAGGTTTAGCTTTTGAGAGTTTCGCGCAAGACTTCCTTTCTGTGCTTGAAGGACGAAATTTTGTACCGCTGGGTGGAACTAAAGACGGCGGAGCTGATGGGCTTTATCAATGCGAGAACGCTCGGATTTTTTATCAATTTACAAAGCAAGAAAATCATCGAAACAAAATAAGAAAAACAGTTGAACGTTTAAATGAGTTCGGCAGGACGGTCACTACACTTTATTATCTATCTCCAAGGGTTATACCTCACATAGACAAAGAGGAGGATCTTTTATCTGAAGAACTGGATGTAAGAGTTAAGATAAGAGATAGAAAATATATATCTAGCCACATAAATGATTCAATAGGTACTATTGCTGCGTACAACAATCATTTATCGGTATTCACACAGTTTCTAGAGCGTGTCGCCAGATCGGATGAATCATTTATATCGTCCCATGTTCAAGACCCATCGGCATTTGTTTTTCTTCAACATGAGGTCACAAATCGTTTAGGAAATAGAAAGTTAATTCATTCTTTAACTGATAGCATGATCCTATTGGCCTTATCTGAAACTGATCCAGATACTAGCATACTTATGTCAGAATCTGAAATAACATCGAAAATATTCGACCGTTTTCCTTGGACAACAAAATTACTAAAAAACCAAATTCAACAACGGTTAGAAAAATTACGAACCAAGGACGAAGCAGGACGGGAAGTGCGATGGTATCAAAAAGAAAAAAAGTATTGCCTACCCTACAATACAAGACTAGTTATAAAAGAAGAAAATCAGTCTGATGAGAGCCTAAAAATAAAATTCATCGAGGAAGTTAAACTAATGGCATCGGAATTGTTCGACTCTGATGATGGCGAGTATCAAAAAATAGCCGATCTATGTAGCGAAGTGGTTCACTCTGTTTTTGAAAAACAGGGGCTATTGTTTTCTCATTTTCTAGTATCCAATGAAAAAAATATTGCACCTCCAATTGTTTCTGACTGCATTGATGATGCGATTGAAAGAGCGGGATATCCCAATAGTTCTGCCATTAATTATCGCGAGCATATGGAAACAATTATTAGGAAGGTTTTTTATCACGCATCACCCAATCAGCGCGAATATCTAACCAACTTATCAAGGACTTATGTTTTGCTATTCGCCTTACAGGCAGATCCAAAAATAATTGAATATTTTAGCTCTATGGCGGCTTCATTCCGTCTTTTCTTGGGTAGTGATATTCTGGTAAAAGCTTTGTCAGAACGTTATTTAGACAACGAAGATCAAGTTGCGAGGAACTTGCTAAAAATGGCATCTGCCTCAGGCATTAAAATGTATTTATCAGAGTGTGTTCTGGAAGAAGTGTTTCAGCATATTAAAGGGACATACTACGAGTTTATTAACTATTTTTGTCATATGGAGCCGTACATAACAAAAGAGATAGCCCGTAATAGTGGAAAAATACTAATCAGATCATATTTTTATGCAAAAGAAGAAGGTCGTGTCAAAAGTTGGACCGCCTATTTAGGGCAGTTTATTACCTATTCTAATATTGATAATCAATATGGCATAGATGAGCTAAAAAAATACTTACTTTCTGAATATAATCTTAGTTTTATTGAAAACTCTGAACTCGAATCCTGTTGTAATGGTGATGCAGTTAATTCACTAGCAGAAGCTATGTTGACTTGTGATGATAAAAAAAATTCTGCACTGGCCCACAATACAGCATTACTTGTTCACGGTATATACGGATTACGAACAAAGTATAAGGAGCAAAGCTCAGTATCCGAGTTTGGATTAAAAACGTGGTGGATGACAAATCAAACCAGGGTTCTTCGCCATACTGTAGATATTGTTAAAACAAAAAGAGCTCAGTATATTATGAAACCAGAGTACATTCTAAATTACATAGCAATGTCACCAAACTGCAGTCAAGTTCGAGAGGGCTTTAAAACAATTTTTCCAAGCGTATTTGGAATTCAACTGGGACACAGGCTTCGCGACGATGTTTTTCACAATATCATGAATGATGTGCAAGAATGGAAAGATTATGAGCCAGGAAGAGTGACTGCGCTAATGTCCGAATTATCGGATAGACTAAAATGCGATAGACTAAGGAGATACAATCTTACCTTGGACGAGGAAGGCTTAAGTGATAGTTAAACTGTCATTTATATAAAATGCGTCCATTAGCTTACAAAGCAAAAAGAAGTATAGACATTAGGCTGGGTAGAGCAACGCGAAACTCAGAAAATGCTTTCAAATAACAGAATTTCTTTTCGTTATAACCGCTCTTTGGATTAGAAAGCTTATCAGCTTCTGAGCTGAGGGTGTCCTGAATTTTGTGTAAACGGGATTTAATTATCGATTGTGCATCCTGTCTTCAAACTGAATGCTAAACCGATTCAACGCGGCTTTCCAGTCATGCAAAGGCATGGTCCATTTTTTACTGATATTCATCAGGGCCAAATAGAACAATTTCGACAAGGCTTCATCACTGGGAAATGAACCGCGATTCTTGGTGATTTTCCGCAAACTCATGTTGACCGACTCAATGGCATTGGTGGTGTAAATGATGCGGCGTATCTCCGGCGGATAGTCGAAAAAGGGGATGATCCGATCCCAATGACGTCGCCAAATTTGGGCAATGGGAGGGTAGGCCTCGTTCCACTGCACCTCGAACTCAGCCAGCTTCTGCTCCGCCTTGGCGACGGTGGCTGACTGGTAAATCTGCTTGAGATCGGCGGCGATCTGTTTGCGCATTTTCCAGCCGACATAGTTGAGGCTGTTGCGGACCAAATGCACGATGCACAGTTGAACGGCTGTGTGTGGATAGACGGTTTCAATCGCTTCGGGAAAGCCTTTCAAGCCATCGACACAGGCGATGAAGATGTCTTGGACGCCGCGATTTTTCAGGTCTGTCACCACCTGTAACCAGAACTTGGCACCTTCGGTTTGGGCAATCCATAAGCCCAGCACTTCCTTTTCCCCGCTTAGGTTAATTCCAATCGCCAGATAAACGGCCTTGACCCGCACCGCACCGGTATCGCGCACTTTGACGTGGATGCAATCGAGATAAACGATGGGGTAAACCGGGTCGAGCGGTCGCGTTTGCCAGGCTTTCACTTCCTCAATCACGGCGTCCGTCACTGAGGAAATCAAGCTAGACGACACTTCAGTGCCATACAGCTCTTCCAGATGGCTCTGGATTTCCCTGACCGTCAGCCCTCGGGCATAAAGCGAAATAATCTTGTCGTCAAAGCCCGTCCAACGGGATTGGTGTTTGCCAATGATTTGCGGCTCGAACTGACCATGACGATCACGTGGAATCTCAATCGGCAATGCGCCAAAATCACCTTTCAGCGTTTTACGGCTTTTGCCGTTGCGCGTATTCCCCGTAGCATTACTGACAGACTCATGCTTGCCATGCCCCAGATGTTCGGTCATTTCAGCTTCTAAAGCCCGCTCCACCAGCGCCTTGGTGAGTTGTTTCAGCAGGCCATTTTCGCCCAGCAGGTCTTCCGGTTTTTGATAGCCGGACAATAAGGTATCGATTAGGTCGGTTGGGATCGATTTGGGTAAGGTCATAGTTACTCCTCAAAGTAAGGGCAGTTTCCTGCCTAATGACCGTTTACACAAAAATTCTTACACCCTCTCTGAGCTGGGTTTCATTGTCATTCAACCTAGCCCACCACTGCAAACCCATCTCCTGACTTGTTTGCGATTGAAGTCGATGGGTTTCGCGTTGCTTTACCCATCCTACAGTCCTCAATATACCCGTTCACGTAAATCGGCAAAATGCCGGTCATCATCGTCTGTGGGTCGTAAGAGTCTATTGGACAAGACTGGTTTCCAGCTTGCCCGGTGTTTCGGATGACTCCACCCAACCCCCACCCAAAGCCTTGTAAACAGCGGTCAGCGCAGTAGCCGTGGCAGTTTCGCTTTGCGCCAATTGGCTTTGATCCTGCAATAGCCGCAGTTCGCTGTCCAGCACGGTGAGGAAGTCGGATACGCCTTCCTGGTAACGCAGATGCGCCAATTCGGTTGCCTTTTCGCTGGCCTGAGCCGCCGCCAGCAAAGAGCTGCGGCGGGCGCGCTCTTGGCGATAGTTGACTAACGCGTTTTCGGTTTCTTCCAGGGCGGTGAGTACGGTTTGTTCGTACTGCGCCAGGCTGGCTTCGGCGCGGGCGTCGGCGGCTTTGATACGGGCGTAAACTCGGCCCAAATCAAATGCCGCCCAGCTGATTTTCGGGCCTACCGAATACGATTCCGATCCCGGTGCAACGATGCCGGATAGGGTGCTGGCTTCTAGAGACAGACTGCCGACAAAAGTCACGCGCGGAAACAGGTCCGCAGTGGCGACGCCTATTCTCGCGGTCGCGGCGGCCAGACTGCGTTCGGCGATACGGATATCCGGACGCCGGCGTAACAGTTGTTCCGGGCTACCGATCTGGATAGCATCCGGCGCTTTCGGCAGCGGCGCCGACTGCGTCAAAGTGCCGGTCAACGCATCCGGCATTTGCCCGGTTAATACGCTGAGCCGATGGATGGCTTGCGCTATCGCGCTTTCCAGGCGCGGAATGCTGGCCTTGGTGCTTTCGAGCTGCGCCAGCGCTCTGGACGTGTCCAACTCGGTGCCGCGGCCGTTTTCCAGTTTGACGCGGGTCATTTCCAGGGTTTGAGCTTGGTTGTCGGCATTTTTTTGGGCGACGGCCAATTGGTTTTGCAAGCCGCGCAACTCGAAATAATTCCGGGCCGCTTCGGCAATCAGGCTGACGCCGATGTCGCGCAGACTGGCTTCTTGCGCTTCGACCTCGTCGTTGCTGGCTTCGACATTGCGGCGCACGCGACCGAAGAAATCGATTTCCCAGGACGCGTCGAAACCGGTGTTGTACAGCTTCAATTCGCGCGGAAAAACCCCGGTGCGGTTATTGAATGAGCCGGTACTGCGCTTCTGCTCGGTGTAATTGGCGTGCGAGGTTACGGTCGGTAACAGATTCAAACCGGTTTCCAGGTAGAGGGCGCGCGCTTCGGACAGGTTGGCGCGGGCGACTTTCAGCTCGTAGTTATGGCTTATCGTACTATCGATCAAGTTGCTCAGTTGCGGATCGTTGAATAGTTTCCACCACTGAACTTCGATATCGCGGTCCGAGAATTCGGCAGGTTTGGCATTGGCAAAACTCGCCGGCAAATCGGCGGTGGCCGGCAATTCGTAATCCGGGCCTACCGCACAGCCGCTCAGCAACATTAAGCCGAAAACGGTATAGGCAGCGCGCTGCCGGGGTTGGCGTCTTGTTAATGGCCGAATCATTGCGATGCATCCGTTGAGGGTTGATGAGCTAGGTCGGGCTGTCTGCGCTGCGGGCGCCAGCGCTGGGCCACGCTCTGTACCACGACATAAAAGACAGGCGTCAGTAATAGACCGAAAAGGGTAACCCCGATCATGCCGCTGAATACCGCCGTACCCAGCAAGCGCCTGGATTCGGCGCCGGCGCCCTGGGCGACGACCAGTGGGAACACGCCCATGATGAAGGCGAACGAGGTCATCAGAATCGGCCGCAAACGGATGCGCGAGGCTTCCACGGCGGCTTCGAAACGGTTCAGGCCGCTTTCCTGGCGCTGCTTGGCGAATTCGACGATCAAGATCGCGTTCTTGCTGGCTAGCCCCACCAGGACGATGAAGCCGACCTGCGTGAAAATATTGTTATCCATATGACTTAACCAGACGCCGGTCATAGACGACAAAATGCACATGGGTACGATCAGAATCACCGCGAACGGCAATGACCAGCTTTCGTATTGGGCGGCAAGCGCCAGAAATACGAAGATGACGCTGAGTGGAAAAACCAGCATCGCCACGTTGCCGGCCAAGACTTGCTGCAGGCTTAGCTCGGTCCATTCGAAGTCGAATCCCGGCGGCAATTCGGCGGACAGCAATTTGTCCATGGTGCTGATGGCTTGACCCGAGCTGACACCGGGCAGGGTGCTGCCGTTGATTTCCGCGGTCGGATACATGTTGTAGCGGGTAATTTTATCCGGGCCGGAGATTTCCTTCACATCGCTGACCGCGCCCAACGGCACCATGCCGCCCTGACGATTTTTGGTTTTTAGTTCGCTAATGTCGCCCGGCAACATTCTAAATTTGGCGTCCGCTTGCGCGACCACTTGATAGGTGCGGCCAAAGGCATTGAAGTCGTTAACGTATAAGGAACCCATATAAATCTGTAAGGTATCGAACACATCCTTTAAGGGCACGTCCATCGATTTGACCCGGGTTCTATCGACGTCCACGAACAGTTGCGGCACGCCGGATGCGAAGGTGGTAAACAAGCCCACCAGGCCCGGCTGTTTATTGGCTTTGCCCAACATCTCGTTGGCCACGCGTTGCAATTCGTCGATGCCGGCATTGTTTCTATCCTCGATCTGCAATTTAAAACCGCCGACCGAACTCATGCCGCGAATCGGCGGCGGCGGAAATACCGCGATACGGGCATTGGGAATGCTGGATAGGCGTTGACTCAAGTCCTTGATCACCTGATCGGCATGTAGTTCCGGATGACCGGCCCTATCGTCGAATGCGCCCAGGCGGGCAAACATGGTCGCGACGTTGGACTGATTGGCGCCGCTCAAAATCGACCAGCCAGCGTAGGCATTCACGTGCTGTACGCCCTTGGTTTCCAGAATGATTTTGCTGGCTTGCTGCACCACGTCCTGAGTACGGGCCAGCGAGGCGGCGTCGGGCAGTTGCGCATACAGCACTAGATAGCCTTGGTCCTGCTGTGGAATAAATCCGGTCGGCACTTTTTCGAACGCCAGGAAATTCAGACTGTTCAGGACTAGGTATAACACAAGCACCACACTGGTCATCCGAATCAAGCGGCCGACCAGGCGCGAATAACCGGTACTGAATCGATCAAAAAAACGGTTGAAACTGACGAAAAACCAGCCAAACAAGCGGTCCACGATTTTGGTGAAAGTGTCTTTATCGCCATGGGCGCGGTCGAGTAACAGGGCGCATAAAGCCGGACTCAGCGTCAGCGAGTTGAACGCCGAAATGACGGTGGAGACGGCGATCGTCAACGCAAACTGCTTGTAAAACGCGCCGGAGACGCCGGTAATGAAGGCCGTGGGTATGAATACCGCTGCCAATACCAAGGCGGTCGCGACCACTGGGCCGACTACTTCCGACATCGCCAGTCTAGTGGCTTCCCGGGCATGCAATCCCTCGGCAATATGACGTTCGACGTTTTCCACCACTACGATGGCGTCGTCAACCACAATACCGATCGCCAATACCAGACCAAACAATGACAGGGTATTTAAGGATATGCCCAGTGCCGACATCACTGCGAAAGTACCGATCAACGATACCGGCACCGCCAGCAACGGAATCACCGTGGCCCGCCAGTTTTGCAGGAACACGATGACCACCAATACCACCAGCAACAGCGCTTCAAACAGGGTTTTGACGACCGCGTCGATGGACTGCTGCACGAATACCACGGTGTCGTAGACCAGTACATAATCCAGTCCTTCCGGGAAGCGGGTCTTGAGTTTTTCCATCGCCTCGACCACGGCTTTTTTGGTGTCGATGGCATTGGAGCCCGGCAGTTGGAAAATCGCCAGACCGACGGTCTGTTCGCCATCCAGGAATAGGCCGGAGTTGTAGTCTTTCGCGCCCAACTCAATACGCGCGACGTCTTTCAGACGTGTGACCTGTCCGTTTTCACCTTGTTTAATGACGATGTCGCCGAATTGCTCGGGTTCGGTTAGCCGGCCCAGGGTGCTGACCGTGTATTGGTATTCGGCATTGTTCGGCGACGGTTGTTGTCCGACCACGCCGGCCGCCACTTGCACGTTTTGCTCGCGCACCGCATTGACCACTTCGGCGGCGGTCAGATTGCGTGCGGCGATGGTTTCCGGATTCAGCCACAGGCGCATGCTGTAGTCGCGGGCGCCGAACAGCAGGATATCGCCGACGCCGGGTAAACGCGCCAGCGTATCGCGGATTTGCAGCAGCGCGTAGTTGCTCATGTAAACGCTGTCGTAGCGTTTGTCCGGCGAGATCAGGTTTACTACCAGACTCAAATCCGGGCTGCGCTTTTTCACGCTGATACCCTGGCGTCTGACCTCTTCGGGTAGTTTGGGTTCGGCCAGCGCCACCCGGTTTTGTACCAACACCTGGGCTTTGTCGAGGTTGGTGCCGGGCTTAAAGGTGATAGTCAATGCCATCGCGCCGCTATTGGTGGACTGCGAAGACATGTACAACATATCTTCGACGCCGTTGACTTCCTGTTCAATTGGCGTCGCCACGGTTTCGGCCACCACCTTAGCGTTAGCACCGGGATAGTTGGTGCTGACCATTACGGTCGGCGGAGCGATTTCCGGATACTGGGCTATGGGCAGGCCGATCAGCGCCAGACTGCCGACCAACACTATTATTATCGACAATACCGCCGCGAAAATCGGCCGGTCGATGAAAAAATGGCTGAATTTATCCATGATTTAGCGCGCTCCTTGATCGGCCAGCGAGATGCGTTCCGGATTGACTTTGGCGCCCGGTTTGAGCTTTTGCAAACCTTCCACCACTACCCAATCGCCGGCCTGCAGCCCGCTACGGATAACGCGCATATCGCCGATCCGCGAACCCGGCGTGACTTGCCGATATTCCGCCTGATTATCCTGATTGATTATCCAGACAAAGCGTTGCGCTTGATCGGTGGCGATGGCACGGTCGGGCAATAACATCGCCGGATAAGAAGCCGAAGCCTGCACCCGCAAGCGGGCGAAAAAGCCGGGGCTGAGCAATTCGTCAGGATTGGCGAATACCCCGCGCAGGCTCAGCGTACCCGTGGCGGCATCCTCGCGCGGGGCGATGTAATCCAACTGGCCTTGGTGTGGAAAGCCGCTTTCGTCGGCTACCGCCAGTTCTACCGGCGTACCTTTCAGGTCGGTCGAACCTTTGCCGTGCTGTTGCGCATGACGGCGATATTTGAGTACCGATTGTTCGTCGGCATCGACGTACACGTAGACAGGGTCGGTGGAAACGATGTTGGTCAATAGCGTGGTATCGGCGCTGACCAGATTGCCGGCGGTAATCAGTTCGCGGCCTACGCGGCCGGCGATAGGCGCGCGGATTTCGGTGTATTCCAGATTCAATTTGGCGGTGTTGACATTCGCTTCGGCGGATTCGACCGCGGCGGCGGCTTCGCGGAGGCCCTTATTGCGCATGTCGTATTCTTCCGCGGAAATGGCCTTGGCTTTGAACAGGTTCTCGGCACGGCTCAGATCGTTCTTCGCCAACTCGCGTTTGGTTTTAGCGCGCTCCAACTCGGCGACGGCATAGTTAAGCTGAGCCTTCAGCGGTTTGGGGTCGATTTGAAATAACAGGTCGCCTTTTTTGACTTTGGCGCCGGCGACGAAATTGACTTTGTCCAGATAACCCCCAATGCGGGCGCGGATATCGACGGCGTTGACGGCTTCCACGCGGCCGGTGTACTCGTCCCATTCGGTGGTTTCTTTACTCAACGCTTGGGCGATTTTGACATTGACCGGCGGTGGCGCGGCCGGTGTACTAGCGGATTCGCCGCAACCTGACATACCCAGTTGGATAGCGATACCGAGACTAGCAAAGCCAAACAGGCGTATTGCTGGGGCGTGTCGCCGAACGTTTTTACGGACTCCTTCCGCATGCGGAACCGCTTGCGTTATTGCCACCTGGATGCCTGTGTTTTCCGCCATTTCCGTAATGCCTCAAAAGTCTTAAAGTAAAAATGGTAATATCTATTACCATTTAGTCTAGGGTATGATCTTTGTCCAAGTCAATTAATTTTGTGAGCGCAAATAACATGGTTAAATGTGGACGTCCCTGTAAGGGCGACGAGCAGTTAAGCAGGGATCGATTGCTTGATGCCGCTTTACAGCTTTTTCTCGAACACGGATACGGCAATCTCAGCATGGAAACCATCGCTCGCGACGCGCGAGTTTCGCTGCGTACGGTTTACAGCCAGTTTGGCGGCAAGGCCGGTTTGTTTGGTGCCTTGATACGGCGGTGCAGCGATCAGTTTATCGGTAGCCTGTCCGACGATTCGCCATTAGAAGAGGCCTTACTCAGTTTCGCCCGGCAATTTCTATTTCAAATTACCCGGCCGGATGTGCTGCGGATGCGGGCGATTTTGATCGGCGAATCGCCGCGGTTTCCGGATCTCGCCACGCAGTTTTACGAACAAGGACCAAGGCGTACGCTCGAACTGTTGAAGCAATTTTTTATCCGCCAACAGCAGACCGGCTACATCGCCGACATAGATCCGCATTTTCTGGCGGATCAATTCATCAGCGCCGTGCGCGGCGAGCGTCTGCAACGATTGCAATTAGGGTTGGAACCGACCCCGGATGCCGAGGAGATAGAGCAATGGGTGCGTCAGACGGTTAGTCTGTTTTTGAAAGGCTGCATGACGGCACGCTAAGGACAGGCGGGCTCGATTAAATGAATTTTCCCTGGTTATTTCGGGTATTGTTCCCGATGGTGATGGCTTGCTGGCAAGGATAATACCGGCTTTTTCACTACCTCTCGGTATAGCTCATGCGACACATCATTATTTCAATCGGACTTTCGCTATTTGCTTCGCAGGCTCTGGCGCATGGTCCGACCCCGCAAAAAGCCAAGGAGTCGATTGCCATTCATGCAGCGGTTAGCAAGGTTTGGGCGGAATTGAAAAATTTCGACGACATTGCCAATTGGCAAACCGATCTACAAAAAAGCGTTGGCGACGGCAAAAACCAATCGGGCGGCATCCGTACCTTGACCTTTCAAAATGGCGAAGCCATCGTTGAAGAACTGGATTATTACAGCGAGCCGGAACATGAATATAGTTACCGGTTGAAAACCGAAAATCCCAAAGCCTTCCCAACCAGTTCTCACACTGTCGATGTCAAAGTGGCGCCAGGCGATAGCGCCGACACTAGCGTGGTAACGTTTAAAAGCCGCTTTTACCGGGGCGATACAGGCAACACGCCGCCGGAAAATTTAAGCGACGAGGCGGCGGTAAAAGCCATGACGCAGTTTTTCAAGAATGGTTTAAATGGCTTGAAAGCGAAGTTGGAGAAATAATTAAATCAGACCGGATGGGTTTGCAGCCTATCCGGTTGGTCTCGTTCCAGAGAACGACGAAGTGCTCCGGCTCTTGTGTTGTCAGGAAATATTCAAGGTTTCGGTGCTGGTTTTGACGATGCCTTGGCGGCTGGCCAGCAAGGTCAGCTCCGACATGGTTTTAACGCTTAATTTTTCTTTGATCGCGGTACTGTGATTGCAGACGGTTTTGTAGCTTAAGCACAGCTTTTCCGCGGCCTCGCGCGTACTTAGGCCGTTGGCTAACAAACAGAAGATATCGAATTCACGCGGCGACAGCGATTTCACTTTAAAGGCTTCATCTTGGCCGACGGCCATATTAACGGCCAATTGCTGCGCCAGATCGGGCTCGATATAAGTGCCGCCCTCGGCCAGCGTACATACCGCCGTCACCAATGTGTCTGGCTCGTTATTCTTGGTGATATAACCCTTGGCGCCGGCCTTGATCGCTCTGGTTACGTAGACCAACTCGTTATGAATGCTGAATACCAAAATCTTGCAGTTGGGATAACGGCTCAACAAGCGGCGCACAGATTCCAGGCCGCCCAAGCCGGGCATCGATAAATCCATCACCACCACATCCGGGGTTTGCTTGGCATATACCTGACAAGCGGTTTCGCCTCTATCGGCTTCGTAGATGTCGCCTATCCGTTCCGACAACGATAAATAAGTCTTATACCCGGCTCTGACCACCGCATGGTCGTCTACCAATAAAACGCTGATTTTGCTCGCCACTAATTCTGTGTCCTGCTCTGTTGCTTTGAGGGATAAGAAAACCCGCCGATATGTTTGATGCGATCCACGGCGGACGTTTCTTGCCTTGTCATGATGCCGATTTTCGGCCCGGTAAACCATGGGAGCTTTTCCTGTTTTCCCTGGCGGTTCGGGATTTAGGTGGCGGGAAAACTTCCGATGCTTTTTGCGATGTTTTCCTGTGCTATTCGTGGATTATTCCGTAACGCCGAACGGGTCGCGTTCTTTACCATTTGCGCAGCATGGCCCGGTAGGTCTAAGTCAATATTGTGTGCGACTGGATCGAGATTGCTGATGTGAAAAGTGAAGGAGATTTCGCCGCAAAGCAAAATCTTGCGTTACGGATTGACGCCAAAATTAAGCGCAGTTTGCGATTGATTTTGCTCGGAAATGCCGATGGCGTATCAGCTTTTAACGGAAGGCTCCCCTAACCAACCGATTTGCCGAGCCATGCAACCTAATAAACAACACAGGAGGATTCATGCAAATTTCACGGTTTGCCAAGCAGGTTACGACCACGGCATTAGTTACGGCTGCGGCCATGTCCGTGTCGCAATCGGCGCAAGCGAATAAAGAACTGGAACAATTATCCAAGCAAAACACCAACTGGGTGATGCAGACCAAGGATTACGGTTCGACGCATTTCAGCGAAATGATCGATATTAACGCGAATAACGTCAAAAACCTGAAAGTGGCGTGGTCGTTTTCCACCGGCGTATTGAACGGTCACGAGGGTGGTCCGCTGGTGGTGGATGGCATTATGTACGTGCATACTCCATATCCTAATAATGTATTCGCGATCAGCTTGGATGAGCCGGACAAGATTTTATGGCAATTCAAGCCCAAGCAAAACCCGGCAGCCCGCGCGGTTGCTTGCTGCGACGTGGTTAACCGTGGTTTGGCCTATGCGCCGGCCGGTAAGGACTATCCCGCTACTATTTTCCTGAACCAGCTGGATGGTCATGTGGTGGCGATTAACGCCAAGACCGGCGAACTGCTGTGGAAAATGGAAAACTCCGACATTGCGATGGGGTCGACGTTAACCGTGGCGCCGTTCGTGGTGAAAGACAAAGTCATCGTCGGTACTTCGGGTGCCGAGCTGGGTGTGCGCGGTTACGCCACGGCTTATAACATCAAGGACGGTAAACAAGCTTGGCGGGTATATGCGACCGGTCCGGACGAAGACATCAAATTGTCCAAAGACTTTAATAGTGCCAACCCGCATTACGGCCAGTTCGGTCTGGGTTTAAAAACCTGGGAAGGCGACGCCTGGAAAATCGGCGGCGGTACTAACTGGGGCTGGTATGCCTATGACAGCGATCTGGAGATGCTGTATTACGGTTCCGGTAATCCGGCGCCTTGGAACGAAACCATGCGTCCAGGCGACAATAAATGGACCATGACCATTTGGGGTCGCGACGTCAATACCGGCGAAGCCAAGTTCGGTTACCAAAAAACCCCGCACGACGAGTGGGACTATGCCGGTGTTAACTACATGGGCCTGTCCGAACAAGTGGTCGATGGTAAAAAAACAAAGCTGCTGACTCATCCGGATCGTAATGGTCTGGTTTACACCTTGAACCGCGAAAACGGCACTTTAGTTAATGCATTCAAAATCGACGATACCGTCAACTGGGTGAAAAAAGTCGATCTTAAAACCGGTCTGCCAATTCGCGATCCAGAATATTCCACACACATGGACCACCAAGCCACCGGCATTTGTCCTTCGGCGATGGGTTACCACAACCAGGGTATCGAGTCTTACGATCCGAACAAACAATTGTTCTTTATGGGCACCAACCATATCTGCATGGACTGGGAACCGTTCATGTTGCCATACCGCGCGGGTCAGTTCTTCGTGGGCGCGACTTTGAACATGTATCCGGGTCCTAAAGGCACCTTGGGTCAAGTCAAAGCCATGAACTCGGTGACCGGCAAAATCGAATGGGAAGTGCAGGAGAAATTCGCAGTCTGGGGCGGTACGACCGCAACAGCCGGCGACTTGGTGTTCTACGGCACCCTGGACGGCTACATCAAGGCTCGTCATTCCAAAACCGGCGAAGAGTTGTGGAAGTTCAAACTGCCTTCCGGCGTTATCGGTCACCCGATTACCTATAAACACAACAACAAGCAATATGTGGCGATTTACTACGGTGTCGGTGGTTGGCCCGGCGTAGGTCTGGTATTCGATTTGGCCGATCCGACAGCTGGTCTGGGTGCGGTAGGCGCTTTCAAGGAACTGGCGCATTACACACAAATGGGCGGCGGCGTGATGGTGTTCTCGCTGTAAACGCGGAACGAACGCCATTTGTAGGGTGGGCACATTGTGCCCACCTTGTTTACCGAATCGGTGGGCATTGCCTGCCCACCCTACGTTGAATCCCAAACCATGAAAACAACGACACGCATATTTACCGCTTTAACGCTGGGCTTGGGCATGGCTTCCGCGCAAGCCGAACAGTCGACTTTGAAAGTCTGCACGGCCGAAAACGAAATGCCTTATTCCAATAAAAACGGCGACGGCTTCGAAAACAAGCTGGCGCAATACGTTGCCGAAAAGCTGGGTCGCAAATTGGAAACCGTGACCTGGACCGATCCGCGTTACTTTATTCGGGATTATGTCGACAAAGGTTTGTGCGATGTAGTGATGGGCGTCGATCAAGGCGATCCACGGCTGTCCACTACGGCACCTTACTATCGTTCCGGTTACGTATTTATCAGTCGTAGCAAAGACAATCTCGATTTGCAGAATTGGGATAGCGAAGCGCTACGCAAAGTGCAACGGATTGCTTTCGTACCCGGCACGCCGGCGGAAACCATGTTGCGCGTGATAGGCCGTTACAACGATATGTTCAATTACCAACAGGAACTGGTCGACTTCAAATCCAGACGTAATCAGTACATCAAGTACGAGAACGACAAGCTGGTTAACGAAGTGGCGACCGGTAAGGCCGATATAGCGGTGTTGTGGGGACCGGCGGCGGCGCGTTATGTCAAAGCCTCCAGTACGCCGTTGACAATGACGGTGATACCGGACAACAACAAGCGGGCCGACGGCGAGAAGGTCGGTTTTCATTACAGCACTTCAATTGGCGTGCGTAAGGGAGATACCGCCTTGCTGTCGCAGTTGAACAAAATCATTAAAGACCAACAGAGCGAGATTGAGGATATTCTGGAAGCGGACGGTATCCCGCTTTTGGACGAACCCGATGCAGCTCTATCCATGAACTAACAGGAATTTATCAATAATGAAATTTAAAACACTTTTGAGCGGCGCGGCGCTGACTCTGACAGTGATGACCATTTCTACGGCGCAAGCCGACATCACATTGCGTCATGCTCTGACCGGCGAAGTGCTGGACCTGAGTTTTGCTAAAAAAGGCGGACACACCGATAAGTTTAAGCAATTTATGCAAACCGGTAAAAACCCCTATAACTCCGACGAAGAAGCGATCAAGAAAGGCGAAAGCCTGTATATGACCGGCTGTTCCGGTTGTCATGGTCACGAAGCGGAAGGTAAGCTCGGACCCGGATTGGCGGACGACTACTGGACCTATCCCAGAAACTCCACCGACCAAGGCTTGTTCGAGCTGTTGTTCGGCGGTGCTAACGGCATGATGGGGCCGCAGTACGTCAACTTCAGCACCGACGATATGCTGCACATCATGGCGTTCATTCGCCACATCTATAAAGGCGATCCGAAGAAAGCCGATTGGTTGAAATAAATGGCTAGGCCGTTCCCACGCGCCGCGTACCCGAGGGCGTAAATGGGAACGCTGATTTACCGCGCTACGGCGGTTATTTTGCCGTAGCGCGGCCACGCCCTGAATTTCCGCGCAGCGCGTGAGGACGAGGAAAGGGTTACCTATAAATTAATGAGGAGATCAACATGAATAGACTAGTAATGTTAGGCACAGTATTGCTGGCTTTAGCACTGTCCGGCGCGGCAAAAGCCTACGACGGTACCAAATGTAAAGAAGCTGGCAATTGCTGGGAGCCGAAACCCGGCTATCCGGCGCAAGTGGCCGGCAGCAAATACGATCCTAAACACGATCCGAACGAACTGAACAAACAGGCTCAGTCGATCAAGGAAATGGAAGCGCGCAACGCCAAACGTACTGAAGTGCTGGCGAAAACAGGTAAATTTGTTTACGACGTGGAAGGCCAATAGCGATTTGGCTAGGTTGGGAGCGCATGTAGCGTCATGACAATGTCCTTGAAATGTATGTGAGGACATTTCAACCAGAAAATCGAACCCTTAGGACGCCGCTAGGGATGGCGGCAACTTAAAAACGGACGGAATCGGACATTATTTCGCGGACGCGAGCACAACATAGCGTGCGGTGCATCGGCATGCTGGACAAATACAAGCTGTTTAAAAACTTCGCGAGTGCAGTAGCCTTTAAACAACTTTTAAACGAAACCTCACGGCTCCGGGCAGTTGCGATGCCGATTAGTTAAGTAGTCCACCGGTTAACGCGGCCGGCGTGGCGAGTATTTCTTAACTTTGCGGCATTACCATCGCGCCCCGGAGTTTTTTTTGCGGTATTGGCTTTAATCAACGCGCTAAATCAGCTATGACAAGCAAGCAAACTCTCAGCGACTGGCGTACCAGTGCGTTGCAGTTGGAACAACAAATCAACCGGGTCGTGGTCGGTCAACAGGCGGCGGTGCGCAATCTTCTGATAGCGGTATTCGCCCGCGGCCATGTGTTGTTGGAAGGACAGGTGGGCGTCGGTAAAACTACCTTATTGCGGGCCGTCGCCCAAGGTCTGGGCGGTCAATACCAACGTATCGAAGGTACCATCGACCTGATGCCGGCCGATCTGATTTATTATACCTATCTGAATAGCGAGGGTCGGCCCTGTGTCGATCCCGGTCCCTTGTTAAAGCAGGGCGAACAGTTATCGGTATTTTTCTTTAACGAAATCAACCGCGCCCGCCCGCAAGTACACTCGCTGTTATTGCGGGTGATGGCCGAGCGCAGCATCGGCGCATTCAACCGCGAATACCGGATGCCGCACATTCAGGTGTTTGCCGACCGGAATCGGGTGGAAAAAGAAGAAACCTTCGAGCTGCCGGCTGCCGCCCGTGACCGGTTTTTCATGGAGATCACTATCGACACGCCGCGTGACGATGCCGTGCTGGACGATTTGATGTTCAATCCGCGTTACCACGATGTCGATGCCTTGATCGGCGAAATGGCCGCCGGCCAGATTCCTTATTATCAGCTCAACGACTGGGCCTCCGCTATTCAGCAAAGCATCCAGCCCACACCGGCCTTACGCAAATACGCGTTGGATTTATGGAAAGCTACCGCCGATCCGCTAGCCTTCGGCATCAAGTTAATCGATGTGGAGATGGATCAATTGCTGCAGGCCGGCGCCAGCCCGCGCGGCATCAGCTATTTGATTCGCGCCGCCAAAGTCCGGGCCTGGCTGGAGAATCGCGACAGCCTGTTGCCGGAAGACCTCCAGTCGGTCTACGCGGTGACGATGTCGCACCGGATATTTCTGAATCCGATGTACAGCTATCGCAAAGACGAACTGATTCCCACTCTGATAGACAGTATCCTCAACCAAATAGCAGCACCGTAACACCCATGAATATTAAAGCGACTCTGCACGCCATGCTGCCGCATGCCGGCCTTGGCCACCTATTGGAAACCTATTTAACCTGGTCCGGCGTCGGCTTTATCTGCTCGTTTATCGCCAGTAGTCTGGATAAACATGCCGATGTGCCTTATGCCGCGTATTACACCAGTGCCTTGAACGACGCAGTGGGCTTTAAGTTCTGGATATTATTGGCGGTGGTCGGCACTTTGCTGTTTTGTCTGAGCCTGCCGGTGTTATATCTGTCACTGCATTTTCCGGCCTTAACGGAGTTCAGCCGCCGCTTACGGCGATTTACCTACACCTTCTTTCTGGTGGCCTTCGACGAGGGCGGTCTGATGATAGGTATTTTGACGGCCAATTTTATCGATACCAGCGAACGTATTTCGCTATTGGCTAACAAATCGTTTTTGTTCAGCGATGTGGGCCTTTTCACGATCCTGGCCTTATGCTTGCTCAACTCCCTGCTGTGGCTGTTCGGGGAAGCCATCCACAGCCGCAATCCGCAAACCTATTCGGGCGTGGTAGCGTTATTGATGAAAGTGCCGCTGAGGTTTTCCATTCCGGGATACCTCATTGTGACGGCCGTGCTGGCTAATTTGGTCGTTAGTCAATAACGATCACCCGCTAAGAAAATGTCGGATCCTATTCAACCCTTCCAATACCGTCCGCCGCGCCCTGTAGTCGGCGTGTTTCCCGGCGCGCATCCGGGGCAAATGGTCGGCAACGGCCAATTGTTCAAACGCCATGAAACTTTGATTGCCCGCCCGGACCCCAGGCGCATCGATCTGCGCGCCAGTCTGCTTGACCCGTTCGGCAATTATCAAGTGCGGGTACAACAGCAACATAGCGCAGTCGATGTGTTTTTGCTGGCCGATTTGTCGGCTTCGATGGGCTTCGCCGGCAACCACAACAAGCGCAGTGTTTTGGCCGATATGCTGCTATCGATTGCTGCTTCGGCCTTGGATCACGGCGATGGTTTTGGCTTTATCGCTTGTAACCAGCAAGTTTTAACCGACTGCTATTTGCCGGCCGGTAAACACATGGGGCGCATTCAAGCGTTGGCCGAACGCCTCCAAAAATTGGTATTGCGGCCGGGATCGGCCGGCTTACTGCAAGCTCAGCGCTATTTACCTAATCACCGGGCCTTGGTGTTTTTGCTGTCGGATTTTCACTTTCCGCTGGCACAATTACAGGCTATTTTGCAAAGCTTGAGTTGTCACGATGTGATTCCGCTGGTGCTGTGGGATCAAGCTGAATACAGCCGGTTACCGGACTGGGGCTTGTTTCAACTCCAGGACCTGGAAACCGGCACGCGCCGCACCTTATGGTTGCGTCCTGGATTGAAGCGCAAGATAGAACAGGCTTTTGCGCGGCGCCGCAGCCAATTGCAACACCATTTTCGGGCGTTTGGCTGCGAGCCGCTGTTTATCGAGAACGGCTATCGCGCGGCGCAGCTAACACAATATTTTTTACGGAGAGCAGGGTGATGCAGGCGCTGCAGCGGGTTCGCCTCAGTCTGGCGGCGGTGATAGTAACGATGCTGTTGGCAGCTTGTTCCGGTGCGTCCAACCGGGCACTGCGCGATTTTCAATTGCAAACGCCGCGCCCGTTCGGCTATGTGATCGGCGATACCATACGCCACCGCATCTTGATCGAAACCCGCTCGGGCATGGAACTTGAGCGTAGCAGTTTGCCAACGCAAGGCCGACTGAATCGTTGGTTACAACTTAACCAGATCAATGTTACCGAGCAAGACAACGGCGGCGGCAAGCAATACCAAATCGATTTGCTGTATCAGGAATTTTATGCACCGCTAGAGGTGAAGGAACTGAGCATACCCGCCTTTACCTTGCGTTTTCAGCAACACGGACAAGCCCTGGAACAGCCGGTAGCGGCCTGGCGCTTTACCGTTGCGCCATTGCGGGAAGTGGTGGTCAGGCAGGACCAACACGGCGAGTACATCCGCCCGGATCAAGCGCCGAGCTTGTTGGACGACGCGGCAATTGTCCAGCGCTTATTTGTTGCGCTGGCGATGGCTCTGGGCATCGCTTTGCGCTTGGCTTGGCATTACGGTTATTTACCGGGTCTGGCGAAACGCAGCGTATTCAAGCGGGCGCAGCGTAAGCTGCAAAATCTCGGCCTGCAGCAATTGCCGCAAGCGCTGGCTGCGATACACCTGGCATTTAACGGTTTGCACGGTAAACCGGTGTTTTTGCATAAACTCGCCGAGTTTTATCAGAGCCATCCGGAATATCGCAGCATTGCCGATGAATTGGCCTGGTTTTTCGACTATTCCAACCGTTATTTTTTCGGCGACGCTTCGACAATGCCGCAAGAAAACGATCTGCAAAAAATAAAGACGCTGTGCCTGCACTGTCGGGAAATCGAGCGAGGCAGCCGATGAATTTAGGATTGGAGTATCCGTGGGCTTTGCTGGGTTTATTGCTATGTCTGTTGCCGGTATTCAGGCTGGGCGCGATAGCCAACCCCTATCCTTACTTGGCTATTTTGCCGCCAGATTCCCTATCGATGATCATCGGCGGTGCAATCCGCTTGCTCGGCGTGTTGGCGATAGGCGCCCTAACGCTGGGTTTGGCCGGTGTGTACTTGCAAGAGCAGCAGGTGGAGCGTATCGGTCACGGCGCGCATATCGTCATGTTGCTGGATCGCAGTAACAGCATGGACAACACCTTCGCCGGCAAGGCGCCGGAAACTCAGGGCGAGGAATCCAAAGCCAGCGCTGCCCGCCGCTTATTGAATCAGTTTGTCGATCACCGCGAACACGATTTGATCGGTATCGCCGAATACAGCACCTCGCCGCTATTCGTGCTGCCGCTGACCGAAAATAAAGCCGCCATTCATGCCGCGATAGACGCCACCGCCTTGCCGGCCTTGGCCTATACCAACGTCAGCAAGGGTTTGAGCATGGCTTTGGAGTTCTTCGATAGCCGGCCGGTGACCGGCTCGCGTATCGTGTTGTTGGTGTCGGACGGCGCGGCGGTGATCGATCCCGATAGCGAAGCCGCGTTGCGTGAGTTGTTCAAACAGCGCCAAGTCAGTTTGTACTGGGTATTCCTGCGCACCGCCAATAGTCCGGGTTTGTTCGAAATCCCCGACGACCCGCGCGACGACAACGCCCAGGCCATGCCGGAACGCTATCTGCATCTGTTCTTTAATAGCCTGCATATTCCATACAAGGCTTACGAAGCCGAAACGCCCGGCGCCTTGCAACAGGCGGTAGCCGACATCAATCGCCTGGAAAACCGGCCCTTGCATTATTTCGAACGGATTCCGAAACAGGATCTATCGACGCGCTGTTATGCCTGGGCCGCGGCGATGTTGCTGTTATTGCTGGGCGTGAAACTCTGCGAGGCCAGACCGTGATCCGCAAATTAAAACACTGGCTGCTTTGGGCCACACTGACGGCAGCCTTATTCGTGACGCTGACGCAGTTGCAACAATTGTATGGGCTTGCCGGTCAAAATCGGCTGATCGGCCAGTTGCTGGCCGATAAAGATGTCGGCGCAGATGAATTAGCGAGGTCGGCGCCGGAAGTGCGCATGGCCAGGGCCGTGTATCTCAGCCGGCACCAACGTTACGATGAAGCCTTGGCAACGCTGAACCTATTATTGCAGCAATCCGGGATCGAGGCGCAAGCACAAACCCGTTATAATCTGGGCAATCTGTATTTGCGGCAGGCTATGGAAAAAGCCCAGGCCGGCAATGTCAACGAAGCGATGCCCCTGCTGGGGCTCGCCAAGCAAGCCTATCGCGAAGCCCTGATGTTGGATAGCGATTTTTGGGATGCCAAATATAATCTGGAAGTGGCGATGCGTTTGTTGCCGGAGATGGACAGAATCAGCAGCGGCGACGATAAAGACGATCTTAGCCAAAAGACTCAGCTGTGGACCACCTTGCCGGGCTTTCCGCGTGGCTTACCCTAATTGGGCGCTTATCTTTCCGACCGATAATTTCGCTATATGACTATCGCCCCCAATCTCAGGGATTACCGTTTCTGGCTGTTGGCTATCGCGCTGCTGTCCTTGTTGGCGGTATTTTTCCGTCCGCAAACCAGCGCGCCAGCCGCACTATACCGGCTGACATTCATTGTCGATATTACCCGCAGCATGAATACCGAGGACTATCAACTGGACAGACAGCCGGTTGGCCGCTTGCAGTTTGTGAAACAGGCATTGCGGCAGGAATTGTTGAAACTGCCATGCGGTTCGCAGGTAGGCTTGGGGGTATTTACCGAACGCCGCTCGACCCTGTTGTTCGAACCGATCGAAGTCTGCTCGGGTTTTGCAGAAATAGACGCGGCCCTTGCGGCAGTGGACTGGCGCATGGCCTGGGCCGCCGACAGCCGCATCGCCAGCGGCTTATTAAGTACGCTGGAGATGCTGAAAGACAAGGACCAGACCTTGGTGTTTTTCAGCGACGGCCAGGAGGCGCCGCCGCCCAATCCGCGTTATAAGCCGGACCTGTCGGTAGTCAAGGATCAGGTAAAAGGCGTCATCGTCGGTGTCGGTGGCGATCAACTGTCGCCTATCCCCAAGTTCGACGCCAAGGGCCAACGCCAGGGTTTTTATAAACCGGAAGACGTACCGCATCGGTCATCCTTCGGTGAATCCGACTTGAATCCCGAGAAAATCCAGGGCTATAACGCCCGTAACGCGCCGTTCGGCAGCGAGGAGGCAACCGGCGACGAACATATGAGCCGGCTGCACGAAAGCTACCTGCGCCAATTGGCCGCCGAGAGCGGTTTACAGTATCGGCGCCTAACCGATGTCGACAGCCTGGATCAGGCACTGCAACAAGCCGAGTTCGCCAAGTCCGGGCAGCAGAATGTCGATATCGGTTGGCGTTATGCCGGTCTGGCCTTATTACTGTTAGCGGCGGTGTATCTCAGATAGATAGTGAATGCCGGTATTAGGCATCGATATGCGTGACTAGGCAGAGCGGGAGCGGAGTTGCCGAGTGAATGTACGCTTCACTCGGCGTTTTAACGTTGGGTCTGTATAAAACCAGTGCCGTCTTAGGCAGTTATCAAGCGTAAAGATACAAGGTTGTCCAAGAATCTAAATCGACATTATTAGAGCTTGGTACTGACCATGACACCCACCCATCTTGGTAAACTTGGCACGTAAGTATTCCAGTTGGAATTAAATCCGTAGTCGGTATCGAAGAGGTTTTTCACGATGACGCTGGCGTCAAACAATTTATCCCTTCTACCCACGCCAATCGCAAAATCAGTAATGCCAAAAGCATCGACCACGGAATAACGGGATAGCGACGGATCGTTGTTATAGCTTGTCGTAAAGCGGTAGTTGACGTTGGTATGGAAATTTAGCTTGTCGAATATCGGCCGTACATAATCGGCGTTAAGGTTAAAGCTAAACTTGGCGGCACCCGGCAAGGTTTTACCGCTCGCATCGTAGTAAGGCGTCGAATTAGCGCCGAGTTCCAGCGGATTAGCGAGAAATTTAAAGTCTACGTAACGAGCATCGTTATATGCGCCGGCGAATCGCAGGGTGGTGTAGTCGAGACCGGAATAGGTCACGTCAAGCTCCACACCTTTTGACTGCACCGCTGGTACGTTGCCGAGGCCGCTGGTATAGGCAATTTTGCCGTCGTTGTTAAGGATCGTTTGTGCCTTATCCTCAAAATACATCGGTTGGAGGTAGTTGTCGATGTCGGTTAAATAGACGTCCGCCGCGACAAATAGGGTTTTATCCAAGAACGAGGATTTGAATCCCACTTCATAACTATTGGTTATTTCTTCCTTGGCTAGCGCAGACTTACCACCGTTTGCTGTCGCACCGACGATTTGGGAAATCCCGGCTTTTTCGCCGTGCTGATAAGTAAAGTAGACCGTGTGGTCGGCAGTGATTTTATAACTTGGGCTGAAAGTGGCCGTTGGTAGTACTTTCTGATACGCTTCGGCCTCGGTAGCTTGGTACAAACCGCCTATACGGGCATTCCGAATGGCCTTGGCATCCGCGACTTGTTGTTTCTGCGCGTCGGTTAGTGCCGCATAGTTAGCCGCGTTAAAGTACTTTTGCGCGACCGAATTGGCCAATGCGAGCTGTTCCGCAGAATTGGTCGTCAAGGCGCCACTGGCATTACTGTTAAACCCGCCCAAGGCCACGTTATTACTAGAAGATGGATTCAATTCAGCGCCGAATCCCAGGTCTTCGATGAGGCGTTCCGAGGTGGTATTGCGATTTTCGCTAGTCAAGCGCACGCCGGTGTTGACGGTTAGAGCGTCGGTAAAGTGGAAATCCAGATTGCCGTAGCCAGCCACACTGGTATTGCGAATGTCGTCCTTGGTTTTGGTAAACAAGCGGTCTATTGAATTCAACATTAGATAACGGCCGTTACCATTGGCGTCCAAACGGTTGTATTGATTCACGTTTGCGTAGTACGCCCCCGCATCGGAACCATATCTGGCAGTCGTCCAACGCTCCGGAATTTCGTTCTTGAATAAATACAACCCTGTCTGGTAATCGACGAAGCCACCGGTTTGCGAGCTTAGTTTCAGTTCCTGGCTGAACTGTTGGTACTCGACATGACCGGTCGATGGCGAGCGGTCAATATCAAAAACCGAGATTGGGCCGCCACCGGAGTCGAAAAAGTAGTCTTTGTAAGCGGTGATTGACGTGAGCGTGTGATTGAAGGCTTTCCACGATAGGTTGAAGGTCCCACCTTTTGTGCCATAGTTATTGGTATTCTGATTCAGCCGGTTGATTCTGTTTCCGAGGAAATCGCCATTGACCGTGTAGTTCTTTTCTTGTGCGAACCAGCGTCGACCGAGTCTGCCGGTTGGTTCGAGCGCCTGATTGACGGCAATGCGATTTCCCGAGGCATTAACCGAGTCGTAAAAATCCGGAGTTGCTCGAAAAAAGTTCAAGTAATTGTTGGATGTTTCGTGGCCGACCGGTGTGTATTCCAGACTCACTTTCGCTGTGACATCCTCGGATGGCGTTAACAGAAATTGGAGCCGACCGTATGTTCGGTCGGTGTTGGTATAACTGAAATTCCTGTCGTTAACATTGACCTCCTGGCCTTCGGCCTGATCACGATAAAACGTTCCCCGCCAAGCCAGTAAACCATCCCAAATTGGCCCGCCAACTGCAGCCTGGGTTCTAATCGTATTGCGCTCCCCGAATGTCAGTGATGCCGATGCATCGGATGTAAAGCTCGGAGCTCGGGTATTGACGTTAATCTGTCCAATGCTGGAGTTTTTTCCGCCCTGGGTGCCTTGCGGGCCTCTGGTGACGTCGAAGCTGTCGATGTCGATAAAGTTTACCGTGGCGCCGATGGCAGTTGTGCCGTAACTGACTCCGTCAACTGTCATACCCACACTGGGGTCGAGCTGACCTACTCCTGTTGCCCAGCCCACGCCACGTATCATTAAGCTGCCCGCTTGTGGATTGGTATAGGTCTGTCGGACGTTGCCAACACGAGTGATAATGTCGCGAAAATCGACGGTGTTTTGCTTTTCCAGTTCTTCACCGGCGACGATGGAAACGGATTTCGGAGTATCCTTTAACTTCTCTAGTTTGCTAATCCGCCGCGCTCGTAATACCACTTCGCCAAGCTCTGCGGGTTCGTCGGCATCTTGTTTAGCTACGACTGTTTCAGCTTCGGCGGGAGGATTTGAGTCAGCGGTCGATGTGCCTCTGTCGGTCGAGGGTGGGCGAGTTGTGGCTACACCTTGTTTAAGTAAGGCATTTTCTTTTTGCAACTGTTCATTTTTTTGCTCGATTGCCTGTAAATGCAATTTCAAACGGGCTAATTCAGAGTTTTCCTCATCGGTTATTTTTGCGCTGGATACTTTCGTTTTTACGGTTTTTTTTGAAGCCGCTTGTACATCTTTGGCACTTACCATAGAGGAAATGGCCAGGACGGTGGCGATACCTAGCGACAGTTGTCGCCGTAAGCTAATTACACCAGGTACTTCCTGGCGGAATCGGCTATTTAAACTAATATCTGACAATATATATTTCATGATTTAATAACTCTCCTTATTTTAAAGTTTCCATCCCTTGTTACTGCGTCAAAAACATGAGTTATTTCTGGCAAGTTAACCTGTCAAAATTTAATGATCAGTCGCTGATCAAACGATAATCTAAAGTAACAATCGGGATATTTACTTTTAGCAAATAAGGTGCCATTTTCAATTTATCAGCTTTTCCAGGAAATATAAGGCGGAATAGTAAATGTGGGTAATTTTGAAAGATAAGTCTGGTGAAATATAAACAATCGTTGTGGATGCTGTGTTTAAAAATAACCAAATTAACTTTTTTAATTTTTAAAAATAAGCGGTTTTCGATAAAATATATAAACAATAATGAACTTTTCTGATTTGGAGATAATAAGATTAAATACCTTTAAAGGTGCTTGTATTGATCACAACAAATAAAAGTGCCTGGGTTAAGACCGAAACGATGTTTTTTGTAAAGAAGTCCTGGGCAATCAGTTCCTTAATCACTTTTCCATATACAACGGTTGGACGCTCGGAGCGGCCATTATTCAAGAAAATTGTTTTTAAGTGATCCAAACCCATCAGCTGTAAAATCGTGGCGTGCAGATCATAGGTATCGACTGTTTCACCTACTGCTTGCAAGCCCACCTCATCGGTCTGTCCATACGTGGTTCCGGCGTTGATACCGCCTCCGGCTAGCCATTGGGTATAACCCCAAGGATTGTGATCGCGGCCGTTACCGCTTTGTCCGTATGGCGTGCGGCCGAATTCCGAGGTCCACACAATCAAAGTAGAATCCAATAGACCGCGCTCTTTCAAGTCGGCAATCAGACCGGCAATAGGCTTGTCGACAGCATTTGCGTGGGCGCGATGGTTCTTTTCCAGATCTCGGTGAGCATCCCAGTTTAATGGTTCGCCATCAATCATCAACGGACCCGAGATCACCTGAATGAAGCGTACGCCGCGCTCGGTCAGGCGGCGCGCGCGTAGCAGGGTAGTACCGAAATCTTTAGTGGCATCGTCATCGAGACCGTATAGCGTTTTGGTGGCGTCCGATTCCTTGCTAATGTCGACGACTTCCGGGGCGGTTGTTTGCATGCGCGCCGCCAGTTCGTATGAATTTATGCGAGCCTTAAGCTCGGTATCTTCCGGATAAGAGGCTGCGCTATGCTCATTCAAGCGTTTTAATAGGTCCAATTCACCTCGTTGTTGTTTCGCGGCTATTAATGACGGGCTCTCCAAATGTAGGATCGGCGATGCCCCGGGCCGGAACGGCGTACCTTGGTAAACAGCCGGCAGGAAACCGGCACTCCAATGGGTAGCGGCTCCGCCGTTCGGTACTTTTTTGTCGTTGTAAAGCACCGTATAGGCGGGCAAATCCGGATTGGCCGAACCCAAAGCGTATTGGATCCAGGCGCCAAGTGACGGCCGGCCGGGATTGACATCGCCGGTGTTCAGCTTCTGCACCGAAATATTATGGGTGGCGCCAATAGTGATACTGCTTTTGATAAAGGCCATTTTGTCGGCGTGCTGGGCCAGATTGGGGAGCAAGTCGGAGAACCAAACCCCGCTTTCGCCGTGTTGCTTCCAGGTACGATTCGAAACAAACAGTTTGGCATCGTTGCCTCCCCGTATGCCTTGCTTAATCCCCTTCAAAAAGGAGGCGGGTATGGTTTTTCCCGCTAATTTTATTAACTCCGGTTTGTAATCGAACAGGTCAAGACTGCTGGGCGCTCCGTCCTGATGCAGCCATATCACCGTTTTTACCTTGGCGGGGAAATGCGTAGGTTTGGGGGCCAGTGGATCGATCAGCTCGGCTGCCATGACGTTAGTCGCCAAAACGCCACCGCCGGGTAGTAAGGCGCTCAAGGTAAGTCCGCCCAGACCATAGCCGGATTTGATCAGGAAGTCGCGGCGCGATGAATTATTCATAAGATATTCCTTTGGATTCAATTTAAAAGCGGTAAGCAAAATCGTTGGAATTGGCGACGGTATGTACCAGGTCGACAAACGCCGCGGCTCGAATCGGATCCAATTCTTTAATCTCCGTCAGACCGGTGGGGACACTGATCTCAAATTTGCCCGTCAATGCTTTTTCCTTGATGACTTGTTCTTGGCTGCTCAGGAAGGATTGCAGTGCTGACTTTTCGGTGTCGTCCGGGGTCCGGGATAACAGGATTTGATAAAGCCTGTCCAATTGGGCCGCTTCGTTGTTGCCGGTTTCACGGATCACCCGTCCGGCCAACGCTTGCGACCAATCGAGGACTACATCACTGTTTAATAATGTCAGCGCCTGGAGTGGGGTGGTCGTTACCTCGCGTTTATGGTGTACATGCTGCGCGGAAGCCATGTCGAAAGATTCCAGCAATGGGTAGGGCACGCTGCTACGGGTAAATATGTATAAGCTACGGCGGTTATGATCCTGGGCATCCTTGGATACGACCCATTTGTCGCCGACTCCCAAGTTGCCGGGGATGGGCGGGAAAACGCTAGGACCGCCCACTTTTTCCTCGAGTTTGCCGGATGCGACCAACAATGCATCGCGAATTTCTTCGGCCTCCAAGCGTTTGCGCGGGAAAACGGCTAAGAGTTTGTTTTCCGGATCGGCCCGATGGGCATCGTCGCGATGCGCGGAGGATTGCCGGTAAACGCCGGACAATAGAACTTGGCGATGTAGCTGTTTTACGCTCCAATTGTGTTTGACGAAGCTGTCCGCGAGATAATCCAGGAGCTTGGGATTGGTCGGTTTAGTGCCCGCCTTACCGAAATCGCTGACGGTTTCTACGATGCCGCGGCCAAAATACTGTTCCCAGATCCGATTCACGAAGACGCGCGCCGTTAAGGGATTTTTCTCGTCGGCGATCCAATTAGCCAATGCGGTACGGCGGCCGGATGAAAACGCCGTGGGCACGATCACGGGTTTTTCGCTGGATAAGGCTTCCGGGAATGCCGGTTGCACTTCTTCCAGTGGACGATCCAGAATGCTGCCGAAGAGCACGCTCGTCGGCGGTGCGTCTGTGTAACCGAGTTCAGTCATCGCCGAAATGGTGTCGGAACCGTTAGGTTTGAGAGCGTCGAATTTTTTCAGTTCTTCTTGCAGCGCAAGGTATTGTTTATAGCGTTCCGGATTTTTGGGGTCATAACCGGGGGCATTTTTATCCTTGGCGGTATCTTGCAGCCATTCGCGGAGGCTTCGTTCGGTAAATGCTTCGGAAAACCAATGGTTTACCCAGCGGTCGTGAGGGCTCCATTTCTGGCGTGGTTTGTTCAAAGACGCTTGCACATCCTTTGTATATCGTTCGCGGAAATAGTCGGTGGCTTTTTGCCTGATCGGGTCGAGCAGGGCTTTCAACTTTGCCCGCGTACCTTGACTGGCGGCTTCCCATTTAGCCAATTTATTACGATATTCAATCTCTTGCGGGCCGATTGCGGCCGGAATCTTGTCGCTGGCGCTGAGATTTGCGAAGAAAGCTTGCAGCGAAAAATAATCCTTTTGGCTAATCTTATCGAACTTATGGTTGTGGCAGCGGGCGCAACCGACCGTGCTGCCCAGAAACACTTCGCCTACGGTATCGGTAATATCGGTGGTGCTGATGTATTTTCTATCCACGACTAAACGGGAAAACGGATCGTCGGGGTAACCGCGCAAAAAACCGGTAGCGATCAAGGCATCTTGATCTCCAGGCGCTATTTCATCGCCCGCTAATTGTTCCTGGATGAAGCGCGAATAGGGCTTGTCTTGATTGAATGCGTTAATCACATAATCGCGATAACGCCACATGTTGGGACGCGTATCGTCGAGAGTGAAGCCGGCGCTGTCTGAATAGCGTGCTAAGTCCAGCCAACGCCGGGCCTGGCGTTCGCCGTAATGAGGGGACGCGAGTAATCTATCGGCCAATTTTTCGTATGCGTCGGGGGCTTTATCGTTGACGAAGTTGGCGACTTCTTCGGGGGTGGGGATGAGTCCCCATACATCCAAGGTCGCGCGACGGATATAAGTGGCGCGATCGGCGTCTGTGGACGGTGTAAGTCCTTTTGCCTCCAATGGCGCGAGAACAAACGCATCGATGGGGGTCCGCACCCAATTTTGATGATTTACAATCGGGATAGTGGGAGCGTTTACCGGTTGATAAGACCATAGCTTTGTTTTAACGCCAGTGGCATCCTCGGCTGCTTTCTGTTCGGACACTGTTGATGAGGTCTGCGAAGTCTGCGATACAGAAACTTGCGGTGCTTCTGCTTCAGATTTGGTCGGCTTACTAGCTAGCGAAAGTACGGGTACTTTTTGCGCCACCTCAGGCGTTATATCGTTAGAAGTAGCAAATACTGCCCTCCCAACAACGCCTCCAAGAATTAAAAATAGCTGGAGATAACGTGCTTTTTTCATTTATTTCCTCCTTAAAGTTAAAGCGCGACAAAGTTGGCGTATTTGGACATCAGACCAGAATGCTATAAAGGTTTTGTCTATTTACTTGCCTGTATTTTTAGAAGAATCAGCAGTAATTTCCGCTTTACTGCATGGTCTTCTTATCGGATATCTCCAACGCTGAATCAGGTGTTATTTCATCTAATCCTTGAAAGTGGATAAGTTTTTACAGCATCTAATGTGCCAAAAATTTTTCCGCAATTTATTTTGATAAAAATATAGTTATCTAATTGATTTGTTTTGATAATATTTATATGGGGGAATTGCGTTTTGCGCTTTTTTAAAGCTATTTGACGATGTCGAATAGCTTTTGCTGTTTATTCATCAGTAACGAAACAGAATCTGTTATTGAAGAAGCAATGAAGCCTGTGCTAATTACGGGATTTAAATTAGGAAATCGGGCTTGAAATTTTTTCCGGATCGCCGGCTGATATTGAAGGTAAATTGCAGGCCAAAGCTGTAAAGAGGAAGTGGAATACTTTTAAGAAGAACGAGGTAACGCAACTAAATGCAAGATTAAGATAAATATCGCGGTACTGCATTTCGTTTTTGAATCCGCGCAATCTATAGAAAGGTATTGAAAAAATTCTTTGCGGAGTTTGGCGCGAACCGAATTATGGTCGGCTAAGGTATGTGAGCAGCTAGCGTTATGCAAGAGATTAAACGCAACTTGTTATGGCGCGTGTAAAGCCATGCAATCAGTCGCACAGCTATCGTTGTACTCGGGTCTAAGCCATAAACTGTAAGCTTCTGCCTATTTGTTTGGGGGGCATGCAGCGTTCATTCTGGTCACGAGTCGGCCGTGGATTGTTGATTTCCAGGCCAATGTAGACATTCAGAATCAGATGTCGCAGCAAACCTTGATTACTGACGGGTTCAGCGAAAAAGCATTCGATGTTCGCTGTAACCCCAAAGCTTGACACTTTTGCTGTTAGCGGCGGTTTATGTCAGATAAATCAATCGCCCGCAACGGTATCCACCAGCAAAATCCGCTCGCTATCCAGGCGTAAAGACAGGGTTTTACACAGCAGGCTGGTTTCGAAATCGCGGTAGCGTTCGGAGGTGACGATGCGTTCGCGATCGCCGCAATTTTCCAGCGCCAGCAATTGAAAGAAATAGGGCCGCCATGACCAGTTAAAGCCGATTTTGCGCGGATCGGTAAACCATTGGTTTTCTTTAAAATTGAAATCCGGCGAAATCTGGTCGCCTTGGTTGTTGCACAGATAAAAGCGAATTACGCCGCTATCGGTAAAATTCCAGCTGACCAGTTCGTTCAGATTGAAATCGTCCTGCAAGGTTTCGGCTAACTTGTAGATCAGGGTTTTGGTAGTGTTGATGGCGATGACTTTCTTTTGCACCTTGGTCAAGGTGTTTTTCAGAAATTTACTGCGTAATGAGGCTATGTGTTGTACGTACAGGTCTGCCGGCTGAAAATCGGCTTCGGCTTTAGCAAATAAAAAACCCTGCATGAATTGCGCGCCGCAGTTCAAGCTAAATAAAAACGCTTCGTCGGATTCCACGCCTTCGCAAATGATCCGGCAGCCGGTGCGTTTACCCAAGCGCGAAATCATATGAATGATGTCGCCGGCGATACCGCCCTTGGTGGCCAGTTTGAACAAGCGCATGTCGATTTTGATGATGTCGGGTTGAATCGCGATGACCCGTTCCAGTTGCGAAGAGCCGGCGCCAAAATCGCCGATGGCTACACTTAAGCCGTGTTTGCGGTAACGTTGCACGATCTGCTTCAATTTGTGCGGATCGACATGGGCATCGGAAATCTCGACGATGATACGCCGTCTGTCGATATTCAGCTCATCCAGCATGCGCAACGTGGGCAGCGTATTCAGTTGCCGCAGGTTTTCTATCCAGGCCGCGGAAATATTGAGCGCCAGATAGCTTTGGGTGTCGGCTAATGCCGAGAATTTTTCCAGGGCTTGCCAACGTACCTGTCTGTCGAGTTCGATACGGGTTTTGGCGTCGACATCGGCGGAAGAGAACAGCGCGCCGGCGGAGACCACTTTGCCTTTGTTGTCGTATTGGCGGGCCAGGGCTTCGTAACCGACGATTTTGCCGCTTGCCACCGAGATAATGGGTTGAAAGTATGGGAATAACTGAGTTTTAGCTTGCATCGTCCCTTGGGCTATCAATTTAAGTGGGTTTCGGTAAAAACTCCTTCAGTTCCGAAACACAGGAACCGCAACCGCTGCCCGCACTTAAGCAGGCGCTGATGTCGGCGACGCTTTGGAATTGGTGAGCTTGCACCGCTTGTTGGATAGTTTTTTCGCCGACATTGAAACACGAACAGACGATTCGGCCAATATCGGCTTCACCTTTTGGCGGTGCGCCGCTTAGCAGGCTGAGGCGCTCGGCTCTGCTTAACTCGGATTTAGCGAATAAACTGCCCAACCAGCCAGATTCCGGCAGGTCGCAATCCGGGCCGACGAACAGGCAGGCTCGTAATTCCCGCTCAGGCAAGTAGGCGGTCCGGTAATAGCCGGCTTGCGGGTCGCTATATTCCAGCCAGCAGTTATCGTCTTCGCGCTGCTCCACGCAGGCGAGCAACGCACGGCCCCAAGTTCGCCAGTCCTTGCCGAATTCGGTAGAAGCCAATTCGTAGCGAAAGTAACGGTCGCCGCGCACGCTGACCTGATATTCGGCGGCGGCGATTTGCAAGGGTTGACGGGATAAGATTGTGGCATACCATTGCGCCGGCCAGCTGCCGATATTTACCGGAGTTTGCTTGCTTTCCGGCTGTCCGGAATACGGATCGACCACCGGATTGACGACAGCGCCCATCCGGCCATGACTGCTGTTTTGATCGGTCCAATGCATAGGTACGAACAGACTGCCAACCTGCTGGCCGGGGTTGATTTCGACTCGGGCCAGCATGCTGCCCCAACGGCTTTGGATTTGCGCCAGGCTGCGAGCTTTTAACTTCAAGCGTTCAGCATCGGCCGGGTGTATTTCCACGAACGGTTCCGGGCGATGCGCATTTAGTTTGGTGGCCAAGCCGGTGCGGGTCATCGTGTGCCATTGGTCGCGCAAACGGCCGGTATTCAGCGTAAATGGGTAGTCAGTATCAGATGAGTTTACGGGCGGGCGCGGTGTGACTGGGATGAAGCGGGCTTTACGATTGGCGGTGAAATACCGACCGTCGGCGAACATTCTGGCCGTGCCTGTTGTTTGCTCGGCAATGACCGGCCATTGCACCGGCTGCAGCGCATCGAAGCCTAGTGTATCTATCTCGGCAAACGCCGATAAATTGAAGTCGCGCAGCTGATGCTCGGCATCGTTTTCAAACGCCGATAATGCGGCGTGTTCCCGAAAAATCTCGGCACTGGATTGGTAGTTAAACGCTTTACCAAAACCCATGCGCTGTGCAACTTGGCAGATGATCCACCAGTCGTGCCGCGCCTCGCCGGATGCCGGAAACAAAGGCCGTTGCCGGGAGATGCGCCGTTCCAGATTAGTCACCGTGCCGTCTTTCTCGCTCCAGCCGGTGGCCGGCAACAGCACATGCGCCAGTTCCGTTGTATCGGTATTGGCGATGCAATCGGATACCACCACCAGTTCGCATTGTTGCAAGGCGCGTTTCACCTTATCGGCATCCGGCATCGAAACCACCGGATTGGTGGCCATGATCCACACCGCCTTGATTTGGCCGGTGGCGATAGCGTCGAACATGTCCATGGCTTTTAAGCCTTGTTTATCGGCAACTTTGTCGCTGCCCCAAAAGCGGCCGACTCTATCGACATGCTCCGGGTTTTCCAGATCCATATGCGCGGCCAAGGTATTCGCCAAGCCGCCCACTTCGCGGCCGCCCATCGCATTGGGTTGGCCGGTGAAAGAAAACGGCCCCATGCCGGGCTTGCCGATGCGGCCGGTCGCCAAGTGGCAATTGATGATGGCATTGCATTTATCCGAACCGGAGCTGGATTGATTGATACCTTGCGAATAGACGGTGACGGTTTTGTCCGTGTTGGCAAACCAGTCGAACAGCGTGCCGACTGCTTCGCTAGTCAAGCCGCAGCCGGCGGCGACTTGTTCGATGCTGCCGGCGGTTTTCATAGCCTCGCTTAAGGCTAGTTCGAAACCATCGGTGTGCGTATCGACATAAGGCTGATTAACAAGTCCGTTTTGCTGCAAATAAGCCAGAATGCCGTTGAACAATAGCGCGTCCATGCCCGGTTTGACTGGCAAATGCAAATCGGCGATGTCGCAGCTGGCGGTGGCACGGGGATCGATCACCACAATCTTTAAATTTGGATTATTTTCCTTGGCCTTGCGGATGCGCTGAAATGCGATTGGGTGGCACCAGGCAGCATTGGAACCGACCAGTAAAATCAATTCTGCTTGTTCCAGGTCTTCGTAATTGCAGGGTACGGTATCGGCACCGAAGGCGCGTTTGTAACCGACTACCGCCGACGACATGCACAAACGGGAATTGGTGTCGATATTCGCCGTACCGATGAAGCCTTTCATCAGCTTATTTGCGACGTAATAATCCTCGGTCAACAATTGCCCGGAGACATAAAATGCCACTGCTTCCGGTCCGTGCTGCACGATAATCCGATTAAACTTTACTGCGATGTGATCCAGCGCGGTATCCCAATCCACGCGTTGGCCGCGGATTTGCGGGTAGAGCAGGCGGTTTTCCAGCGACACGGTATTGCCCAGCGTCGCGCCTTTCGAGCAGAGTTTGCCGAAATTGGCCGGATGATTGGCGTCGCCCTTGATCGTAACCCTATGCGTGGCCCTGTCTTCTACCGTGGCTTCGATGCCGCAACCGACACCGCAATACGGGCAAGTGGTTTTGATGGTGTTCATGTTTAAATCTGTTTAGGCCGCGTTGGCCAGCGGGGTTTGGCCGAACATCAGGCGGTCGCGGATCGCGGCAATCGAGGTTTTATCCTTGACCAGGTTCAGATACCAGGCGCTGTCACTGGTGTCGCCGTATAAAATGACGCCGACGACAATGTCGCCGCGCAGCACGATTTTTTTATAAACGCCCAGTTCGTGATCTATCAATTGCAGGATTTGGCATTCGCCACCGCCTTCGAAATCGCCAACCGAAAATAAATCGATGCCGGTCACTTTCAACATCGTCGCCGACGATAAGGTTTTAAATTGGCTGTCGGCCCGGCCGGACAATTGTTGCGCGCAGACTTTGGCTTGCTCGTAGACCGGCGCGACCAAGCCGAACAGTTCTCCTCGATGCTGCACGCATTCGCCGACTGAAAAAATCGCCGGATCGCTGGTTCGCATGCCGTCGTCGACCACGATGCCGTGTTGGCACGCCAGACCGATGCGTTTGGCAAGGCTAATGTTGGGTTTGATGCCGGTGGACATAATCAGCATATCGGCCGGTAACACGCTGCCGTCGCTAAGTTCTACCGTGCTGATATGATTGTCTTGGCTGTGTATGCGTTCGATCGTGGTGCCCAGATGAAACCGGATGCCTTTGTCGGCCAATTGCCGCTGTAAAAACACGGCGGCCTTGCGGTCCAGTTGTCGGTTCAATAAATGGCCGGCGCGATTGATCACGCTGACTTGCATGCCGCGTTGCAGCAGGCCGTTGGCGGCTTCCAGCCCCAACAAGCCGCCGCCCAGGATCACCGCGTGGCGTTTGCTGGCGGCTTTTTCTATCATTGTTTCCACATCGGCAATGTCCCTAAAACCCAGTACGCCTTCGACATTACGCCCCGGTATATCCAAAATCAACGGCAGCGAACCGGTGGCGATTAATAGTTTATCGTATTCAGCGCGGGTGCCGTCATGGGCGATCACGCAACGCCGTTGACGGTCGATATCCACTACGGCTTTGTCAGGCCCGCAATGTAGGGTAATTTGATGTTTTTTATACCAATCGAAATCGTGAATCATGATGTCGGCAAGGCTTTTCGCACCGAACAATACCGGTGTCAGCATGATGCGATTGTAATTGCCGTGCGGTTCGGCACCGAATACGGTGATGTCGTAGCGCTCCGGCGCCGTTTGAATCAATTCGTCAACGGTGCGCATGCCGGCCATGCCGTTGCCTATCACTACCAATTTGAGTTTCATGATGCTTTGAATGGCTTATGCTGTGAAAAATCGGTTTGGGTAGAAACGCAAAATTTCGCGTTTCTACCGGTTCGTCTAAAAGCTGACGTTGGCTTGTAGCCAGATCTTTTGCGTATCGGGGAATGCCGGGTTATTGGTGTTAAAGTCCGCGTACTTGGCCAGCAGGGAATAATGCTTACCAAATTTTTTCAGCACCGAGAAATCCCATTCCGTACCGAATTTGACGCCGCCGGTATCGTCGGAGAAGTCGTGATACACGCCGGTGAAGATCAGGCTATCGTTCATGGTTTTGTAACTGGCGGTAGCGAACACATCGCGGATACCTTGGCCCATGGCGCGGGTTGCGGCGGAGTCGGCGCCGACCGGATTGATGAACAAATCCGCCCAGCCCTGGAAGGCATGGTTGGTACCCAGCGGGGTGTTAAAGGTTTTGTTCAAACCATAGCCGTTCAGCTGTTCCAGCGCGCCTTGCAACGTAACATTGAACGCGGTCAAACCACCCATCAGATTGATGCGGTCGGCTTGGTAATGATTAGGGTTATCGGCGTAATTGGACTGCTTACCCCATTCGGCGGTGTACAGAAAATTCACGGTATCCCAAAACTGCGGCGATTTACCGTCGAAGCGCAAGCCGTAGGTTTGCGAGGATTTAAAGTAATTGGCCCGTTCCCGGTAATCCAGCCAGTAGCCATACCCGATCAGATTGCCCCAATCGCTGACTTTGTAATTCAGGTTAAGGACGGGCGCGTTCAAAGTTTCGGTTTCGCCGAAAATATTTTGCACATGGTCTAAATAACCGGCATTGACGGTCAAACCAAATAGAGTTTGGTTGTTATGCGTGATCAGCACGGAATCGTAAGTCGATTCCATTTGCCGCCAGCCGACGTTACCGATGAAGCGGTCGTCGTCGAACTTGATGCGTTGCCGGCCGACTTTGATTAGGGTGTCGGCGATGCCTTTATAACTCAGCCAGAACTGGTTAAGTTCGTTACGTGCCGGATCGGCGATAACGGAATAGTTTCTATCGCGGTTTGTGGTGGTGCCGCCGCGGTCATAATCGGATTGCGCCGCATAAAGTCCTTCGTATTCGGCATAGCCTTGAAAATCGTGGAAGGTCGGTGTCAAATAACCTAGACGCAAGCGCGCGGTGTTGGCGTTGGCGGTTTCCAGCGGTTTGCTGCCCAATGTCGCCGGTTTTTTAGCCGAGTTATCCTGATCCACGTTCTCCCAACGGTAATTCAAATCCATTTTTACCGCGCCATTACTGCCGTAATGATAGAAATTCAGTGCATCCTCCACCTCTTTCGTCATATCAGCGGCTGTCGGTAAACTGACCACGGAAAGCGATAAGACCGTGACCGGTAACAGCGCCGACAGACGATGAGTTTTTTGTTTTGGCATAGTGCCCCCTTAGGCTAGTTAACTATTACGGAATCAGTGGGTGTGGTCGCATTCGGACAGGAAGCTCAGTAGGCTCTCCCGGTATTTGTAGTAATCGGGGTGTTCCAGCAGCGCTTTGCGGGTGCGGGGCCGGGGCAGGTCGATTTCCTGGATTTTACCGATCTTGGCGTGCGGGCCGTTGGTCATCATCACCACGCGGTCGGCCAAAAGAATGGCCTCGTCGACGTCATGGGTGACCACAATCGCGGTGACGTGGGTGCGTTCCCACACTTCCATCAGCACTTCCTGTAACTCCCAGCGCGTTAATGAATCCAGCATGCCGAACGGCTCATCAAGCAGCAGTAATTTGGGCGACAGGGCAAAAGCGCGGGCAATACCGACGCGCTGGCGCATGCCGTTGGACATATCGGCGGCTTTCTTGAACATCGCGTCCGCCAAACCGACCCGAGTCAGATAATATTCGACGATGTCGTCGCGTTCGTCTTGCGAGGCGTGCGGGTAGACTTTATCCACCCCCAACATCACGTTTTCGAAGGCTGTCAGCCATGGGAACAGGCTGGGAGCCTGAAATACCACGCCGCGATCCGGGCCAGCACCGTTGATCTCCCGGTTATCCAGAATGATGCCGCCTTCGGAAATCTCGTTAAGTCCGGCTGTCATCGACAGTACCGTGGATTTACCGCAGCCGGAGTGGCCGATGATGGAAATGAACTCCCCTTTCTTCATTTTCATGTCGAAGCCGTCCACCACTTTGACGGTGCTGTTGCCGTCCGGGGTGGGGTAGACTTTTGAGAGATTGGCGAACTCCAGGTAGCGAGCCTTGCCCAGATCGCGCGCGCTGGGCTTCAGCGCCGAGGTATCCAGTTTCCAGTCGTTGCTGGTATTGGGACGCACGTCCGGCAGTTTGATTTTCTCGCTGCCTTCTGTTTGCGACTTCTCCATGCCAATATTCATTAGATAACGGGTGATTTCCGCACGCAGGCGTTTGAATTCTTCGTTATGGTTTAGCGCGGTGCGATCACGCGGCCGTTCCAGATTGATGGTAAATGCCGGGCCGAAGCTGGCATCCGGACCGGGATTGAGCGGGATTACCCGGTCGGCCATATAGATGGCTTCATCGACGTCGTTGGTGATTAGAATCACCGTCTTTTTGTCCTGCTCCCAGATTTGCAGAATCTCGTCTTGCAGATTGCCGCGCGTCAAGGCATCCAGCGCACTGAGAGGTTCGTCCAATAATAAAATGTCCGGATTGGCGGCCAGCGCACGGGCCACGTTGACGCGTTGGCGCATGCCACCGGAGAGTTCGCCCGGCTTTTTGTCCATCGCCCTGCCCAGGTTCACCATTTTTACGTATTTCTCGGTATGCGCGTGGCGCTGTTCCGGCGTCCAGTCCTTGAAGATCGCGTCCACGGCCAGCGCCACGTTTTCGTAAACTGTCAGCCAGGGCATCAAGGAATAGCTTTGAAATACCACGCCGCGGTCCGGACCCGGTTCCGTGATCGCTTGGCCCTGTTTCAACAGCTCGCCGCTATCGGCTTGGATTAGACCGGCGATCATCGATATCAAAGTGGTTTTACCGCTACCAGAAAAGCCGACGATGGCGATGAATTCGCCTTCGCGAATATCCAGATTGATGTTTTTCAGGATTGAGGTTTTGTCCTTGCCTTCTCCATAGGATTTACAGACATTTTTCAATTCCACTAAGGGTTTATAGGCGTCGTTGGCCGGCGTGGCAGCGGTTGCTGATTGTTTGTGCATGGAAAGTTCGATGATTTTTGCTTGGGTGGCGCTCATGACGTCATCCTTAGATTTTTTTGAACGAGAACAGGTTCTGCAGCGAGTGCATCACCCGATCCAAAATGAAACCGATGATACCGATGGTAAATACGGCCACCATGATTCTGCTCAGTGAGTTGGAACTGCCGTTTTGGAATTCGTCCCAAACGAACTTGCCGAGACCGGGGTTTTGCGCCAGCATCTCGGCAGCGATCAAAACCATCCAGCCCACGCCTAAAGACAGGCGCATGCCGGTAAAGATATAAGGCAAAGCCGAAGGCAAAATGATACGTTTGATTTGCGTGGGCCAATCCAGGCGTAATACTTTGCCGACATTCACCAGATCGCGATCGATAGACGATACTCCCACGGCGGTGTTGATAAGGGTCGGCCATAAGGAACATAGCGTTACCGTGATGGCCGAGGTGACGAAGGATTTGGCGAACCAAGAGTCGTCGTCGGTGACGTACATGGCGCTGACCACTAGGGTGACGATGGGTAGCCAGGCCAAGGGCGAAACCGGTTTGAATATTTGGATCAGCGGGTTGAACGCGGTGTTCAGCACCGGGCTCATCCCGCAGATGATACCCAAAGGCACTGCGATCAGCGTGGCGACGATGAAGCCGGCAAATACGGTACGCAGGCTGGTGAAAATTTGATCCAGATAAGTCGGTTTGCCGGTATAGGGTCTGGGCTTGATTTCCGCAGTCGGGTCGGCGGCCAGTTTTTCTTTGTTACGGAGTTCTTGCCGCTGATAAAACTCGGCCATCTTGGTTTTTTCGGCGACATGTTCGCTAACCAAACCGCCGACTTCCGACCATACCGCTACTGGGCCCGGAATGGCGCCCAAACTGGTGTTGATGCGCGCGGCCGTTACGCTCCAGAAGCCTAGAAACAGGACAAAGGCAATGATGGGTACGCCCATGATCAGCCATAACTGGCGCAGTTGCAGCGTAGGATTTTCACCGGCGGCAATTTTCACCAAGGGTACGAACCAGGTTAGGCCGGTGATGTTGAAGAATTTGATCAGTTTATTAGTCATGTCTATGCTCGCTTGTTTGTGGCGTCGGTAAAAAAGATGCGTCCTTGCATCAACATACGATCCTTGTTTAGAGCACCCACCAGAGTTGGTTAGTCGACAATCTTGCCGCCGGTGACGGTTTGTTTGCCTTTCAGGCCGATGGTAAATTTGGCCAGATAGTCGTTAGGTTTATTGGCGTCGAATGGGATCTTGTCGATGAAAAAGTTTTGCGACGGTTTGATACCGGTGTCGGCCGGGAAGTCTTCGGCTTTGGCTTTGCCTTCGGCGACCAGTTCTTTCGCGGCAGCCAGGTAGATGTCCGGGCGATAGACTTTTTTCGCGGTTTCCAGATACCAGCTATCGGGTTTTTGTTCCGCGACCATGCCCCAGCGGCGCATTTGCGTCAGATACCAAACCGCGCTGCCGTAAGAGGGATAACTGGCGCCGTGGCGGAAAAAGGTATTGAAGTCGGGTAGGGCGCGTTTTTCGCCTTTTTCGTATTCGAAGGTGCCGTTCATGCTATTGGCCAATACCTCGACATCGGCGCCGACATATTGTTTTTGCGAGAGCATTTCGATGGCTTCCTTGCGGTTTTTGTTGTTCTCGGCATCCAGCCAGATCGAGGCGCGGATTAGCGCTTTGACGACCGCCAGATGGGTGTTGGGGTATTTGTCGGCCCAGGCTTGGGTGACGCCGAACACTTTTTCCGGGGTGTCTTTCCACAGTTCTTCGTCGGTGATCACCGGCACGCCGATGCCTTTAAATACGGCTTGTTGGTTCCAGGGTTCGCCGACGCAGTAGCCGAAGATGGTGCCGGATTCCAATGTGGCGGGCATTTGCGGCGGCGGTGTTACCGACAACAAGGCTTCCGCGCCGATTTGGCCTGAGATGTCTTGCGGCGGCGCATAGAATCCGGGATTGATGCCGCCGGCAGCCAGCCAGTAACGCAGTTTTAGATTGTGGGAGCCGGCGGGGAAGGTCATAGCCATGTTAAACGGCTTGCCTTCAGCCTTATATTTGTCTACGACGGGTTTTAGCGAGTCGGCTTTGACCGGACGCACCAGTTTGCCGCCTTCCGTTGGAATATTGGGTTTCATTTGTTTCCAGATTTCGTTGGAAACAGTGATGGCATTACCGTTGAAGCCCATGCTGAACGGGACGACGATGTCGGCTTTGGTGCCGAATCCGATGTTAGCCGCCAATGGCGCCGGTGCCAGCATATGCGAACCATCCAGTTCGCCGTTGACCACTCTATCCATCACCACTTTCCAATTGGCTTGCGCTTCTAGTTGCACGAACAGGCCTTCTTCTTCAAAAAAACCTTTTTCGGCGGCAACGGCCAGCGGCGCCATATCGGTTAATTTGATAAAACCGAATTTCAAGTCTTCTTTTTCCAGTTTGCCGGCGGCGAAGCTGTGGTGGGAAAAGCCTAATATCGCCAAAGCAAGGACTGAGCTTAGGGCTGCCGCTAATGTCTTGGGTGTAAAAATTCTGCTGCGTTTCATGTCGTTTCCTGTCGATTGAGAAAAATTGGCCAAAAAAAAGGCGTCTATGCCCGATTTGAAATCAAACCGGGCGATAGACGCCTTTGTCTCGATTGCTCAGCAATGAGCGTATAAGTTGTGTCGGACTCCTACGCTGGAGTATTGTTTAAGCTTAAGCAAACCTGGTGCCAGTTTATTGAATGCAATGCTTGTTGTTTATAAAAAACTATATTAAACAATTAGATAAGGTATTTTTAGGTGGGGCTGGTTTTCTATAAAGCTAATAAATGCATCGTGAGGCTTCTTAAAATGATGCACTTTATTGAGACGGGGCGCGATTTTTGCACATGAATGGTGCGCAATATTTTTGCGTGGTCCGGGCCGAGCGAGGTATCGAAATCCCGAGGATGGCCGGACGCATGATGTTTCCCTCTCTCAACCGAGGAAGTTTCACCTAAAGCAATCACTGTTAACAGGCAGCCATATCCTGGCGATTTTGAAACGAGTCGCAGCAGCTCTGGTACAGGAATGGTATCGAGGAGACACCTAGATAAAAGGCCAGAAGCATCTTGTCGACGCAAGATAGCGTTCAGGCCGAACGGGACAGCAGTTGTATTTCCGTAGAGCAGCAGGGATCAGTCAAATTTGCTGTCTGCGCAGTATCTCCCGAGCACTTGCCGGCCTCTTATCGTTAACTACAACCGCGTGCTTCGCCAAGTCTATGCCGCCGAATAAACCGGAAAGCGTGCACATAACAAATGCACTTTTTCCCGGACCGCAGCAATCACGCTTTCATCTTCGAGGTTGTCCATCACATCGCACATCCAATCCGCGATCTGGCGCACTTCGTCTTCCTTAAAGCCGCGCGAGGTCGGGGCAGGGGTGCCGACACGGATACCGCTGGTGACGAACGGCGATTGCGGGTCGTTGGGGACCGCGTTTTTGTTGACGGTGATGTGGGCGCGGCCCAAGGCGGCGTCGGCGGCTTTGCCGGTGATGCCTTTCGGGATTAGCGACACCAGCATCAAATGGTTGTCGGTGCCACCAGAGACCACGTCAAAGCCGCGATTGATAAATACTTCGGCCATGGCTTGGGCGTTTTTCACCACTTGTTGTTGGTAGGTTTTAAATTCCGGAGTCAGGGCTTCTTTAAAGGCTACGGCTTTGGCGGCGATGACGTGCATCAACGGGCCGCCTTGAATGCCGGGGAAGATATTGGAGTTGATCTTTTTTTCCAACTCCGGATTGCTTTTGCACAATATCAAGCCGCCGCGCGGGCCGCGCAAGGATTTGTGGGTGGTGCTGGTAACCACGTCGGCGATAGGCACCGGATTGGGGTATAAACCCGCCGCAACCAGGCCGGCGACATGAGCCATGTCCACGACCAAGTATGCGCCGACTTGATCGGCGATGTCGCGGAAGCGTTGCCAGTCCCAAATGCGCGAGTAGGCGGAGAAGCCGGCGATAATCAATTTAGGTTTATGTTCCAGCGCCAATGCTTCGACTTGTGCGTAATCGATTTCGCCCGTGTCTTTGTTTAAGCCGTATTGGATGGCGTTGTAGATCTTACCTGAGAAGTTGGGTTTGGCTCCGTGGGTTAAATGACCACCGTCGGCCAGGCTCAAGCCCAGAATGGTGTCGCCCGGTTGAATCAGCGACATGAATACGGCCATATTGGCTTGCGAACCGGAATGCGGCTGCACGTTGGCGTAGTCGGCTCCGAACAGTTCCTTGGCGCGGTCTATAGCCAATTGCTCGACGATGTCGACATATTCGCAACCGCCGTAATAGCGTTTTTCCGGATAGCCTTCCGCGTATTTGTTAGTCAGCAGCGAGCCTTGTGCTTCCAGCACACGGGGGCTGGCGTAGTTTTCCGAGGCGATCAGTTCGATATGGTCTTCCTGGCGTTGTCGCTCCTGTTCCATGGCCCGGAATAATTCGTTATCAAAACCTTCGATGGTCATCGATTTGCTAAACATGTGGTCTCCTAATATATGTTCGGGTTATTCGTTGGGATGCAGCAGCAGAATTTGCAAATCGGCGACATTGGTGCCGGTCGCGCCGCATAGTAGTAAATCGTTGGCGGCTTTAAGTGCCGGATAGGCGTTATTATCGTTCAGCATGGCTGCCGGGTCGAGAGCCGAGTCGCGTATGCGTTGTAAAGTATGGTTATCGACGACGCCGCCAGCCGCATCGGTGGGGCCGTCGCGTCCGTCGGTGCCGCCGCTTAAAAATGTCCACGGGCAATTCAAACCCTGCTCTTCAGCCGCCAATGCGAAGGCTAAGGCCATTTCCTGGTTACGGCCACCTTTGCCGTTGCCCTTTAGCGTAACAGTGGTTTCGCCGCCGGCGATTAGAACCGTCGGCTGCGTTAGGCCGGTGGATAGCATGGTTGCACGTTGCACCAATTGTTCAGCTACCGAGCGCGCTTCGCCGCAAAGCTGTTTGCTGTAAAGCTGAGCTTGGTAGCCCAGGCTGTTTGCCGAATCCAAAACCGCATCCACGCTGCTCGCGTTGCTGCCAACCAATGTGTGACCGGTGTGTTGGAACACCGGATCGCCGCTTTTCGGCGTTTCAGCGTGCAGGCCTTGTAAGCCCTGCTGTAAATGCATTTGTACGTTGGGCGGCACTTGTTGCCAAATATTGTACGAATGCAGTATCGCAATGGCGTCGGCAAAGCTTGTGTCATCGGCGATAGTCGGTCCGCTGGCGATAGCGCTTAAATCGTTATCGAGTACGTCGGATAGAATCAATGCATGTAAATCGGCGGGCGCCGCCATTTTGGCCAGTCCGCCGCCTTTCAATCGGGATAGGTGCTTACGTACGCAATTGATTTGGTTGATAGTCGCGCCGCATGCCAGCAACAGCTGCGTCGTCGCGATTTTATCGGCCAGCCGGATATTGCCTGCCGGATAGGGCAACAGTGCCGAGCCGCCGCCGGAAACTAATACCAATACCAATTCGCCCGGCCTGGTGTTGCTTAAACGCTTGGCGATGGTTTTTGCTGCGTGTAGTCCGGATGCATCCGGCAGAGGATGACCGGCGCCGAAGACGTGGCAATTTTCCACGACATCGACGTTGTCGTAAGTCGTGACGATAATGCCTTTACCTATGAGCCAAGGCTCCGGAATCGATTCTTGAACGGCATCCGCCATAGCACAAGCGGCTTTGCCGAAGGCGATGAGATGAATGTCGTGCCAAGTGCCGCTGCGGTAGCCGGTTTGTGCCGAGCCGATATGAAGTAGCGTGTCCTCGGTCTTGAGTAAATTTTTTACCGCAAGATACGGATCCGCCGCCGCCACGCCGGCCCGAAATAGGGTGCTTGCCTGTTCGCGCGAACTTAATTTGGCGGCGGACATGGCGATCCTGTAGTACTTTAGGCCATGGCTTTGGCAAGTGCGAAAATAATTTCCGCGTCGAACACCTGTTTGTTGTTTTCAAACAATTTAGCGATACAAGCGCGGTGTAAGGCCAACTTTAATGCGCCGAAGCCGATGGCGCCCCAGACGATTTTGCCGTGGCGTTTTTCGCCGCGATCCAGTACGTCGGTGCCGCCGATGCCAACCGGTGGAGTGGCGTTGGCGTCAGCCAGTAATTGCAGATGTGGATTGTTTTGCCAGTGTTCCGGTTTTAACAGTTCGACGCCGGCGGCACCGGTAGCTAGGACGATATTGGCGTCTTGGATCGCGGCGGCGCGACTATCGTAGTCGGCAGCCTCCAATGGCGTCAGCTCCACGCCGAAACGTTCCTTCATCGCGAAACAGGCTTTTTCAGCGTTAAATATATGTCGGGAAGTGATGCTGACTTGCGCGCCTTCCTGCGCTATCATCGCGGCCGCGCGTTGACCGACCGGACCGGTGCCGGCCAGAACCACGGCTTTTTTGCCTGCCAGCGACGCGCTACTACCTAGCTTGGCGACCGCCGCCGCCGCAGTGGTATTGCTGCCGTTACTGTCCAGCATGACCGAGACTTGGAAACCGGGGAAAAAGTGTTTCTGTACCGCCGCCAATAGATTTTGGCCGGCTTCGATGTTGCTGCCGCCAATGAAAATCGCGGTATTTTTTTTGTCCTTTGGCGCACGAGTAAAGATCGTGCCGTCAACCAAGCCGCCGACGTTATCGGGTGTAATATTGCCATAGCCGATGACATGGTCGGCGCCGCCGTCGTAAGCGACTACGGTATCGAAAGCGGATGGGTGGCTGTCGGTGTCGAATTGAAATAGCAGTTTTTTCATTAAGCTACCTGATTTAAAAAATGGTGGCCCGGCGGGATACGGTTAACCGGCGGCATTATACAGAATAATATTGGCCTCGCTTCATAATGCAAGCGGGTTTGGGAAAGCTGGAATTAGTGATTGTTTGCTCAAAAACTTTATGTCATATTGGAAAAGCTCGCTGTTAAGTCGGGCGCGGATGAATCCAATAATCAAAGAGGAACGCAGATGAAAACGCCCGTCGATATTGCTGTAACAGGTGCAGCTGGCCAGATTAGTTATTCCTTGTTATTTCATTTGGCGTCTGGCGAACTTCTGGGTCCCGATCAGCCTATCGTGCTGCGCCTGCTGGAAATTCCGCAGGCTATGAAGCAGTTACAAGGCGTGGTGATGGAGTTGAACGACTGCGCCTTCCCTTTAATTAATAAAATCATTGTTACCGACGATCCGAAAGTGGCGTTTGACAACGTCGATTATGCATTCCTAGTGGGTGCCAAACCGCGCGGACCGGGAATGTTACGTAGCGATTTGTTATTGGACAACGCTCAAATTTTTATCACGCAAGGCCGGGCGCTGAATGAAGTCGCCAGTCGGAATGTTAAGGTGTTGGTCACCGGTAATCCGGCTAATACCAATGCGTTAATCGCCATTAACAACGCTCCCGATTTGGCGCCTGAGTGTTTTGCGGCCATGACGATGCTGGATCATAAACGCGCGATTAGTCAGGTGGCGGAAAAATGCGGCGTGCTGAGTCGGGACGTGAAAAATGTCGCTATCTGGGGTAACCATTCCTGTACTCAATATCCTGATTTACATCATGCTAAAGTCAAGGGCATGGATGTGTTGTCCTTGGTTGAGCAAGTCTGGTTTGTAGACGAATTTATTCCGACTGTTCAATATCGCGGCACGGAAATTATCAAGGTACGCGGCCAGTCCAGCGCGGCGTCCGCGGCACATGCGGCAATCGAGCATATGCGGGTTTGGGCCTTCGGCACCGATCCGGGCGATTGGGTGAGTATGGCGGTGGCATCCGACGGCAGCTACGGCATTGAGGAAGGCTTGGTTTATTCGTTCCCGGTGATGGTGGTCGATGGACAGATCGGCATCGTCAAAGGCCTGGATCTTAACGAATTTAGTCTGGCGCGATTACGTCAAAATGAAACCGAATTAAAAGAAGAACGGCAAGCAATTAAGCATCTGCTCTAGTTGCCGGAATAGCAGGACTCAGCGGCTATTCAATACGGCTGCGCTAGAACTGTCTTCGGCTTTCATCATTACAGGCCCATCTTTCGGTCTAGCGTAAACCAGCTATTGCGTCGTAGCTGATTGCCATATTTCCTCAGATTCGAGTTGCCGGACTTCATTGCCACGAGCGGTTTGATAAGGTGCCGCCATCCTTGGCAGCTGTTAACGACAGGTAAAAGCCATCTAGCTCATAAGTAGGCTTCTGCTTAACTCCTGAAAACGATTGGTGCTCGACTAGATGGTAAAGCAGCGATCGCTTGGGAGTGCTGCAATTTAAAACTTCGAAAATAATCGATATTCAATTTCGATTTTATAGAGCAATAGCCGTGCCAGCTGGGAGCTCTTGCTTGGCGGGGTCTTTAGAGGGTCTCGGCAATGCCAAACAGCTGGTATTAAGGCTTATGCCGCAACGGTAGGGGATATGCCGTGTTTTTTAAAAGGCTTGCGGCGGATGACCACGCTTGGTACATTGAGTTTGCGAGGCATTGGGAGCGGATAAAAATATAGCGTGTTGTTGTCTGGTTCGGATAGGCCAGCGAGCCTCTGGAGTTGCCGTCTACAAATGTTGATGCCGGTTGAATATTGACCAGGGTTATTAGCCTGTTCTGTCCAAACATTTGACAGGAGCCTAGAGGGTGATAATCATGACCCTATACGCTAAAATCCGGCGGATGTATTTCCGCGACAAGTTATCCATCAATGAGATTGCCAGACGCACGAGTCTGTCCCGCAATACCGTCAAAAAATGGCTGAGAATGCCAAATGGCACTGAAACGGCTTATCAACGCCGGGGCGCTGACCAAACTGACGTCCTACGAAGATCAGCTCAAACAGGCCTTGGTAGCCGATAGTTACCGACCCAAGCGCGAACTTCAGTTCCCCTGTTTCTGTAAAGGTTTTATTAACTTCCAGTTTCTTGCGTATGAACTCTGGGTACCAAGCGCTTGATGTAACCACAAAGCCTAGCAAATCTTCTAGTTCCGGCTTGGCATTTTAGAGAAGGTGCGGCTACAAATGGAACTCTATCTATATAATTCCACTCAATCGCCTTCTTCATGGCTCTACGAATCAAGCCTAGTTCATGTTTAGTTGTTTGATTTGATGCTGTAGCTAATCTTTTGTCTCGATATGAGGCTAACAAACTACTTGTGATTTGATGTAAGGGTAGGTGACCTAGTTGCTTAGAGACTAATGCAACTTTATAACGCTCAACAGGCCAACTTTTTAGAGAACTTAAAACTTCTTTTTCCCATCTGTCTAATAGAAACGCTAATGATACGGTTTCTCTTTTAGTTGTGATGGTACCTTGTTCAATCTTTACTTCTTGTTCTTTAGCCCATTTAAGAGCATCTGACTTGTTGCTGAACGTTTTGGTTATGCTTTTGCCATTTTTCCGAACTTGAGTGTGATACTTGCCAAGTCTTTTGCGAATAGTAGCCATTTCTGGACTCCAATGTGCCATATTTGTGCCAAAGGAGCTTTGTAACTACTTTATATTATTGATGCTACGTGCTGTAGCTAGATGAAAATTGACCAACTTGAAGATGTAACAGCTATAAAAAGGCTATTAATTACATATAGTTAGTTAATTTTTAATGACCAATCACTTAATAAATAAGTGATGGTGCCGAGGAGAGGACTTGAACCTCCACAGGGTTACCCCTACTAGCACCTGAAGCTAGCGCGTCTACCAATTTCACCACCTCGGCATTACTTGTATAATCAAGTAAAGTTTGTATTATATGAGTCGACTATATACTTGTCAATCAATTGATAGCATACCGCAGGTATAGTCAGTTTTAATGCGACTGTCGACGCCATGGGTCGACAAAAGATAATCACGGATCAGATTTAGTGTCTACCTACTTAGATTGAATAGCCTGCATCCAGCCGTTGGATGTAGTGGTCTAATAAAACTGGACACCGGAATAGGTTGATAAACTATCAACCATCAAGGTGGACACAATGAAACGAGAAAGGAGAAGTTTTGATGCGGCGTTCAAGCTGCAAGTGGTCAAGATGATTCAGGACCCTGGGCTGACGGTCGCGCAGGTTTGTCAGGATTTCAAGCTGGGTGAGGTGGCGGTGCGTCGCTGGCTGAAGCAAGTGCAGGCGGAGCAAGCCGGCCAACCGGGTATCGGTAAGCCGTTAACCCCTGACCAGCAGCGGATTCGGCAACTGGAACAGGAAAATCGGCAACTGCGGGCGGATAACGAATTGCTAAAAAAGGTTTCGGCCTTTTATGCCCTGGGGGTATCTTTGCCAAAGAACTGGCGGCGGAATTGAGATCGAGTTAAATCACCCCCGGCAAAGCCGGGGGCTTATTATTTTTAGCCCCTCAAAGGGGCCGATTACCGGAATCGCCTGAAGGCGATCAGCTTTTCCAAAGGCTCAACTGCTCGTAACGTTCCTCTTCACGTTCTTGCTCTCGGATGTAATTTCTAACCATCTCTTCATCCAGACCCTCCGTTGAAACAAAGAAACTTCTTGCCCAGAAATTTTCACCCGTGAAGTGCTTCGTCTTCCCTCTAAATGTTCTGGCAATCGATATCGCACTTTTGCCTTTGATAAAGCCTACAACGTTCGATACCGCATATTTGGGCGGGATGCTCAGGCACATATGAACATGATCAGCCATCAAATGCCCTTCCACAATTTCACAGCCCCTTTTACTTCGCCAACTCATGGAATACCGATCCTAAATGCTTGCGCAATTGACCAAACATCACTTTTCGCTTTCGTTTCGGAATAAACACGACGTGATATTTGCAATTCCATCTCGTGTGACTCAGACTTTGGTACTCTATCATTTCGGATTCTCCAAACTATTGATCAAGTTTCCGAGAATCCGATTGACCGCCTTATAGGTCAAACCTTTGGGAGTCCCCCGGCATAGCCGGGGGTTTACCGTCATTAATTATTCCTTTCTCCGACTATTCACCGGAAATACGCCGTATCATTTACATCACCAATGCCATCGAATCGGTGAACATGAGTTTGCGAAAAATCACCAAGAATCGCGGTTCATTTCCCAGTGATGAGGCATTGTCCAAATTGTTCTATCTGGCGCCGATGAATATCAGTCAAAAATGGACCATGCCGTTGCATGACTGGAAAGCGGCTTTGAATCGGTTTAGCATTCAGTTTGAAGACCGAATGCAGAATCACTAACAAACCCGTTTACACAAAATTCAGGATACCTTCGATGAAGGTAGTTACCTGACCGCGGCTAGGTTTCTTTCTCAGGACAATATGATCTTGCCCGGATTTGACGGACACTCAACTAAGCGACTTTTTTAGCTTCAAAATTTTCCGGGCTGATATAGCCTAATTTGGAGTGAAGCCTTTTTCGATTGTAATACACTTCGATATATTCAAACACTTGGTACTTGGCGGCTGATCGGGTTAAAAACCGTTCGCCATGAATCGCCTCGACTTTAAAACTGTGGTTCCAGCTTTCCATGGCGGCGTTGTCATAGCAATCGCCTTTCTTGCTCATGCTGCAAATCAATTGGTGTTTGGTGAAAAGCTTCTGGTAGGCGGCAGAGCAATACTGGCTGCCTCGATCCGAATGGACAATGACGCCTTTAGGCATTCGGTGACGCCATAACGCCATGATCAGGGCATCACAAACCAACGTTGCCGTCATCCGTTCGGAAATGGCCCAACCGATCACTCGACGTGAATAAAGCTCAAGTACCACCGCTAAATACAGCCAACCTTCTTCCGTCCAAATATAGGTGATATCCGATACCCATTTTTGATCGGGGCCGTCTGCCGTGAAGTTTTGTTCCAACCGATTCGGGGCGACCGGTAACGAGTGGTTGCTGTTCGTTGTGGCTTTGTATTTCTTAGCCGCCTTCGCTCTCCAGCCATGGCTTCGCATGATCCTGGCTACCCGGTGTCGGCCTGCTGATTTTCCTTCGTCTTGTAGTCGCTGTGTAATTCTGGGTGAACCAGGACGGCCTTTCTCATCCTCAAAAATACGTTTAATCTCATTGGCTAGCCATTTATTCGCTTCGCCTCTATCGGAAAGTGGCCTGCACTTCCAGTCGTAGTAGCCACTCCGTGAGACCGTTAACAGGCGGCACATGAGTCCCACAGGGAATTGATCTTCATTAGCTTTGATCATGGCGTACTTCACTTGGGCTGTTTGGCAAAGTACGCTGCCGCCTTTTTTAAAAAGGCGACTTCCTCTTCCAGGCGGGTGTTTTCTCGTTTAAGCCGCGCCATTTCGGCCTGCTGTAGCTTTTGATCTTCGAAGGGCTGTCCTGTTTGGCGACGCTTGGCTCGCCAGTTGTACAGCATCGATTCGGCGAGCCCTAAATCTTTGGCCGCCTTTGGGATGCCATCCTTGTCGGCACGCTCCAGGGCTTGTTCTTTAAACTGCGCGGTATATTTGTTGCGGACAACGGGGATCTTTGATTCGTTTTGGGCTTTCATGATTTTCCTCGGGGTTAGAGATTACTCTCTTAGCCGAGTGTCCGATAGATCAGGGCAAGATCAATATGCCCCATTCATCAACACTATGCAGTTGAAAGCTTTGTTGAGCCAGGTCAATGCCCAGCACTTTTAATACTTTGCGTTTGCTCGTTGCGTTAATATTTTTCAGGGTCTATCTCACTTTTATTCGATGCTGTTTTGGAAAATACATCGTGGCCCATTTGAGGCCGCTTAGAAAGTGGGGTAGACCATTCCATTAAGTCATGCGAGAGCCAACGTTTCTAGCCCTTGCTGGGTCGGAACGAGGTGACGCGGACGAATCGGGGCGCCGAAGGAACAAACGGTCGCGTAATTTTTGCCGATTTTTTCCAGCAGGATGCCCGAAAAAATCTTTCGGCAAAAATAGCGACTCTCCGGGACTTGGTCGTAAAATATGCCGCTTAAAACTTAATGGGGCCGAATTAAGGGCTGTTGCCGTTTTACCTAGGCACCCAAATAAAAGCGCAAGCCAAAGTGATGACGCTTTCAAAATTGCGTTTCAGTTTGTCATAGCGTGTCGCGATGGCTCTGAAATGTTTCAGTCGCGCAAACATATTTTCAACCAGGTGGCGATATTTGTAGAGGTACCAATCCATGGCATCATTGCCAATGGTTGAATTCTGCTTTCTGGGAATGACGGGCATAGCACCTTTCTCTCGAATTTGAATCCGTAAGGGTTCGCTGTCGTAGCCCTTGTCAGCAATCATATAGTGAGCTAAGGGAAGCTTAGCCACTAATCCCGGCGCTTCTTTACAGTCGTGGACTTCGCCACCCGTGACCGAGAAATGAATAGGCAGCCCGCAGGCATCCACGGCCATATGGATTTTCGTCGTGTTACCCGCAACCGATTTTCCGATGGCTGTTTCCTGCGGATCGGCAGCGTCGCTACCCTGTTGATGCGCTTTCACGATACTGCCATCAATAAACACCCATTCCAAATCCGGCTCCACAACCAGCATCCAAAAGATACTCATCAATTTTTCTTGAAGCGACCAGGCATTGAATCGCTTATACACGGCATTCCACTTGCCAAACGTTTACCGGCAGATCTCGCCAAGGGCAACCTACTCGCAGACGATAAAAATCCCTTCTACCGTTTGCCGAAGCGTGGGCTTGTCGTAAACCCTCAAGCTCAACAGGAGGCTTTGAATTTATTCCAGTATTCATCCGTAAACATTTATAGTTTGCTTGCCTTTTGATTGAAAAATCAATCAATGAGGCAGAGCAGTTCAATTTCAAGGCTGTCGTTCCAAAATGGCAACAGCCCCTTAATAGTTAACCTCGTAAAGCTGCAATTATCAAAGACCGCAAATTTAAAAGGGGGCTATTAATTTACAATCGATACTTCAATTTCCCGCGCTACGTAATCGTTAGATATATAGTTTCCGAATTGACTCAAGGCAGTGATTCGAAAAATGATCGGGCTTTTATCCGCCTCGCTATAGGTTTGACTGCTACAGCTTAGTTTAACGTTAAAACCCTCGAGGCCGGCAAACCTAAGCGCCGTTTGCGCGTTTATTTCAGTGCAATTGCCGCCGGCGGCAATCCGGGCAATAGACCATTCGATGCCGGCGTGCGCCGCTTGATAAGCTCTTGCTCCCTGTAGCGCGTTAATCGACGTACCGGTCTGATTTGCGCTCAACCTAACCATGTAAGAACCCAATAAACCTAATACTACCAAGACAAAGGTAGCCATCACGATGGAGAAGCCGCATTGTCGATTCACGGCGCGTTATCTATATGAATTTGGCGAATCAAACGAGTCGATTCGCCGGCATTATCGGTTAAGGTCAGTTCCAAGGTCACCAATCCTGAGTGGGATGCGGTCGCCGAGCTGTAGTCGAAGTTGCAACTGCTGACATGATTGGCCTGCAATTGACCGATAACCTCATTGGGCGGATCGGCTTGCGTAGTACTTATACTGTAACCGGCGTAACGCATTAAGGTACCGGCGGCGGTGTCGCAGCGATAAGTAAGCGGTGTATCGACGATAAAAAATCGTTGCAAGGGCGATTGCAGCGGAAATTGTTTAACGCCATCCAGAAAGAGCCGGTTAGCGGTTGAGGTATTTTTTAACGTGGCGCGGTTGCTACTGGAATAGGCGTCGGCAACGCCACTGCCCAGATTATAAATAACCAATTCGCCTCGCGGCGCGTTCTGCAAGCTGCCGATCACATCGAAGCTAACATCGCTGTTTGTAAAGTCCAGGATATCGCCACTGCCGTCGGCAGCCAACTTGGCGCGATAACGGCCGCCTTCGCTGGTATGCAATAGCTCCAGAGTTTTGCCCCCGGTGATGCGGATGCTGTTGGGTAGGGCGCGGCGAATGTCGCGCTGCATCAGGCGTAGTGCCGATTCGGCGTTATCGACCAAGGCTGTGCGGCGCTCCAAATCCAAATAACTTTTCACCGGCAGCGTAATCAGATCCGTGGTCATCGCCGCCAGAATGCCGACGATTACTACCACGGTAATCAGCTCAATTAATGTAAAACCCTGATTCGCTTGGCGCATATCAATAATTGGCTCGATAACCGACCAGTGTGAGATTGCTGACTCCCGGGCCGTTGACGGTAACGCTAATTTGTTTGGCCGTAACGCTGCCGCTTAAGGTGTTGGCGGACACTGCCACGGAGACCGTGTATTGCGACAAGCCGGCCACCGCATGGCCTTGTTGATCGTGAACGCCGTTATCGTTGAGGCCATTGTAGTCGTCGACATCATCGAAGTCGGCTCTGGCACTGGTAGAGCCGCCGCTATAGGCTTGCAGCAAAATTTCTTCCAGATACGATTCGGCTATCGCCACCGCTTGATGCTGCACCACCGGATTGGCGCTATTACTTGTGGTCAGATTGATTACGGATAAAATGCCCACGAGCGCGATACTGATGATCAGTATCGATAAAATCAATTCGATCAGCGTCACGCCGGATTGCTGCCGATATGCGATCTTCGCACTTGGTTTACGACGAGCTGTCATACACAAAACCGGTATCTTTCACCACGCTGATTTGTTTGCCGTTGCCGCCGACATTAATCTGCTGCGCGGCGGACGCTTCGCCTTTGGCGGTGAAATAAAACGTGGCGTCGCTTAAATTGATGCCGGACTGGTTTCCCCGGTAATCGGATTCAGCGGAGCCCGGCCGCGCAACCGATAATCCGAAGTCGGCATGATTCGTCGACGCGCATAGGCTACGATTTGTTGCGGTTGGCCGTTTCAATTCGAATTGGTTGGCGGCGATTTGCACTTGGACATTGCAAGCGCTTGTCACCGCCAACTTTTGGGCATAACGAATCGCGTTGATCGTATCGTCGAAAAATGTGCGTTCCTGGTAAACCGACAGATCAAAAAATTTGGGCAGCGTCGTTGCCGACAAGATACCCAAAATCACGATAGTCATTACCAGCTCGATTAAAGTAAAGCCGGTTTCATTGCTTCGTTTGCCGATAGGTAATAGACGCATCGAATCAGCCGCCGAAAGATTAGCCAGGTTGAAACTCCGCAAAATTACGGCTGGCATTGCTTATCTTTGTAGCCCCGCGAAACATTGGATTACACGTACCCACATGAGGTTTTTGCGGCTTGTATCATGAGCAATTGCTATTGACGATGGTGGCGGTAGCCGGGGATGCTGCGCTGGTAGCAGCCGTATAAGTAATTTCGCAGGTGGCGGCGGTAGTCACGCCTGTGCTAAAACCTATTTTGGTGCCGGCGGTGGTAAAAGTCAGGTCTCCGGTTAATCTGACCGCTGCGCCGATTCCGGTTGCCGTAGCCGCTGGGTAGCCGTATTCCAGGTCTACACTGCTGCCTTCCAATGTGACCGCTTGTCCCGAGGGGGCAGTTTTGCCTTCCAGCAGCGCCTGCGCATGAGCGATGGTAATCGCTGAATTAAGGGCGCCCAGTGCCCCTTCCAAGGCCGCTGCCCGGGCATTGGTGGACATGTTGGAAAATTTGGGCAGGGCGGTTGCCGCTAAAATACCGAGTATCACGATCACCATGATCAATTCTATTAAAGTAAAACCTTGTTGCCGGTTTAGTGTCATTGTGTGTCCTAAAAATGCGTTTTGGGTAAACTTGCCGCTGTGTCGTAGGGTCGCTGTATGGGGTTGTAAGATAAGTCCTACGCTATACTTTGGCTTGGTTTTGGTTAATCCCCTCTAAAATACAATAGTTTCCGATATGAGTATTCGAAAATTTATTTTTTGCGATATTTGCAACCCGCAAGGCTTACGGTCAATTGAATTTCGCCGGGCGCCGCGCGGCGGCGATCGTGTCGGCCGGCGCCTGAGTGACGGTAGGGCCTGGTTCGAAGGCGAATTGAATTTGGCTGTAAATTCCGGGTGGCTTTGTACCGAGGATGGCCGGCATATTTGCCCGGCTTGTCAAAACCCAGCAAATTAACCGTTATCTTATTTGCGAACTTTTCTGGCAAGAATGCTTTTGACATCTCGGCAACAACTGGTCTTAAGCTTATTCTTTCTGATATGGGGATTTAGCTATTCAGCACTTGCCGCGACCTATGCTGTAATTCCGTACGCCTTTAGCTGGATAGATGCCAGTAACCACAACAAATTGGGCCCGACTACTGGTGGAGTGTACTCGCCACTCTACAAATTTACGAATATAAGTAATTGTGGCAGCAGTTTGCCAATTCTCGACGACATCATCAGCGACGATATCCCGCTAGGATTTAGCTTTAGATTCGGCAATACCAATTTCAGCAGTCTACGAGTAATGTCCAACGGGCGTATTCAATTTAACAACAATATCACCTGCGGTTATGGTAGCCCGGTGACTCAACTCCCCTATCCGGATACCGGTCTTAATTACAGCATGCGTATTTATGGCAACGATTTGGATCCTACTTTAAAGTCGGAAGTCAGCGGTTATTCCACGAGTTGCACTAATCGAACGAGTTGTTACGTCAGCTACGCCAGCACCGGATCCACACCGGACCGGCAATTTGTGGTTACTTGGTATCACGTGCCGGAGTGGACCAGCACCAATTCTGCGTCCGGCGCCTACGATTTACAGCTCATCCTACAAGAAAATGGTGAGTTTATTTATCAATTCGGCAGTTCGGTGCGCGGTCCGGCCGCGGCCTTGGCCCAGATTGGTTGGGAGGTAAGTACCAGCGACTATGCGGTTTCCGCAATCGGTTTTCCCACCGATAACAGCGCTTTCAAATTTTATATTCCCGGTTCCACGACGACGGTGCCGGGCGCATTTAATGCCTTTGACTCTAGTACCGCGGCGGCAGCCAATACCGGATACATTAAAACGAAAGTAGCCGGCAGCAGCTTTACACTGGATATCGTAGCAACTAACAGTGCCGGCACAACTAGAACCACTGGTTTTACCGGCGGCGTTGCAATCGAGTTAGTCGATGCCAGAAGCGGCTCCTGCGGTACTTATCCGACGATTGGCAACGCGGCAATCGCTAACTTTACTGCCGCCGATGCCGGACGAAAGGCGGTCGCTTTCTCAGAAAGCAATGCCTGGCAGAATGTGCGGGTAAGAGTTAAATATCCGTTTTTCAGTCCAAGTGTAATCGCTTGTTCTTCGGATAATTTTGCCATTCGCCCATACGAGCTAATTGCAGTGGCGAGCGATAGTAACTGGACTACAGCGGGCACCAGCCGAACGCTTAATATGGCTACCACGTCCGCTACGCCAACGCATAAGGCTGGCAGGCCTTTCACGATAAGGGCAACCGCTCAGAATGCGGTCGGTGCGTTGACCACCGGCTACAACGGCACGCCAGGTGCCGGAACTATTAGTTGTTTATTGCCAACTACCGCCTGCGTGGTTGGTACATTTTCAGCCGGAGCGTTTTCCAATAGCGCGGGCGTAGCCACTTCCGTAACAGCCAGTTATTCAGATGTCGGTGCTATCAGCAGTAGTTTGTCCGATGCTAATTTTGCCGCGGTTGATACGACAGACGGTTCAACTTTAGCGGAACGCACGGTAAGTTCAACGATATTTACGATAGGCCGTTTCGTACCCGACCATTTTGACGCCGCATTGAATACGCCGATTTTTTCGCCGGGCTGCAGCAGTTTTACGTATATGGGGCAACCGACAAAATACGTAACGCAACCGGTCGCCAACGTAACGGCAAAAAATGCGGCAGCGGCAACGACAGTAAATTATACCGGGAGTTTATGGAAAATAAGCCCCAGTGATGCAAGTTATGGGATCATGCCCAGTTATAGCGAAGCCAGTCAGCCCTTAAGCGTATTGAACAATAGTGTACCGATTGCGACCGATAACGGTAATGGTAGCGGCAGCTTGAGCTTTGCCGACACCGCCAGCAATATTCTCGCCGTTACTCGCGGCAACCCTATAGCACCGTTTAACGCCGAAATCGCAATGAGTTTTACGCTGCAAGATACCGACGCGGTGCAGGTGGCCAATGTCAACGGCGTAACGGGTGGCAATCCGGTTAAATTCGGTGCGGCCAGCGCCGGAAACGGTATCGGTTTTAGCGGCGGCAACAAAACCCAGCGCTGGGGGCGGCTGGTATTGAGCAATGCCTACGGTTCGGAATTGAACGTTTTGCCGATGCCGCTGTTCAGCGAGTATTTCAACGGCAGCGCTTTTGTCGGCAATGCCGCTGACAATTGCACCGGCCTAAGTTTGAGCAGTCAGATCAGGCTCGGCAATTCGGCAACGGCTGGCGGCGTCCAAAAAACCGGCAACACGGCGATGACAATTCCGCCGGCGGGCTCATCGGCGGCAAGCCTCGCGCATACACCGCTACTGTCTGGGCAGGCCGGTTTGAGTTTTAGCGCGCCGGGTGCCGGCAATACCGGTTCTATCGATGTCAGCGGGAGTTTTAACAGCTTGCCGTGGCTATTGTTCGATTGGGATCACAATGGCGTGCATGACAATTCGCCTACAGCCAAGGCGACCTTCGGCATCTACAAAGGCAGCAGCCAGCAGATTTATCTGCGGGAACTCTACTAGCGACGCATATTGGTGGATAAATCCCACATCGGCAGAAAAATTCCTAAGGCCAATACCAATACCATGATGCCTATCACTACGATCAAAAACGGCTCGATGACGCTGGACAGCGTCTTCAGTTCCGCATCGATTTCGCCTTCGTAGAAATTCGCCACTTCCTGCAGCATCTCGGCAATATTGCCGGATTCCTCGCCGACCAGGATCATTTGAATCACCAGCGGCGGAAACAAACCGGTGCTTTTCGCCATCCGGCTGATGCTGTCGCCTTTCTCGATGCCGATACGCATCCGATGCAATTTACTGCCGATATATTCGTTGCCGACTGCTTTCGACACAATGGCAATGCCCTGAATCAGCGGCACGCCGGCAGTTAAAATCATGGCGAAGGCGCGGGAAAAGCGTTCCATCGTGGCTCGTTCGACGATGCTGCCGACCGCCGGCAGTTTCAATAATAGCCGATGCCATTGCCTTAAGCCTTCCGGGCTTTCCAGGTATTTGCTGATCAAAATCGCTACGGCTACCAAGCCGGCCAATAGGTGCGGCCAATAGTGGACCGTGAATTCGGAAATCGACATCAGCAGCCGGGTTTGCCAGGGCAATTGCGAGCCCATTTTGTCGAACATACCTTTAAAAGCCGGAATGACATAAATGTTGACGATTATTAGTGCCATGCTGATCGCTGCGACGACCATGCCGGGATAACGTAACGCGGTCTTTATACGGTTTTCGGTCTCCTTTTCCCGTTCCAGATAACGGGCGATATGCAAAAAAGCCTGCTCCAAATTACCGGTCGTTTCGCCGACATTGACGATGCTGATCAGCAATAACGGGAAAATTTGGCCGTATTGAGACATGGCTTGCGACAGGGTTTGCCCGGATTCCAACTTCCGGGTGAGGCCCAGTAAAGCCTGTTTCAGCGCCAGATTCCGGCTGGAATCGGCCAGACTGGTAATAGCGCGGGTCAACGGCACGCCGGCCTTGGTTAAGCTATACATTTGTCTGCAGAACAAAATCAGGTCGTTGATGTTCAGTGACCGCTTAGCGCGCCAATGCGCAAACTTCCGCAAGATGTCGGTGTCCTTGGCGCCGGGCTCGATGACCAAGGGGATCAAACCCCGGCTATTCAGGGTGTGTGCGACAGCCTGCGCGGATTCGCCGTCGAGTTGGCCGATTATCAATTTACCCTGCGGATTGCGGGCCTTGTAGGCAAAATTCGCCATCTTAACTTTCTGAAATACGCATGATTTCGTGCAAAGTTGTTGTGCCTTGTTTGACTAATTCCAAGGCCTGTTCGGTGAAAGTCTTGAAACTCGGCGTGGCGCGGGCGGCGGCAATAAAACCCGCGGAATCGTTGCGGCGCAGAGCGTCCAGGGTTTCATGACGCATTTCCAATAATTCGTAAACGCCTATCCGGCCGCGATAGCCGATATGATTGCAATATTGGCAGCCGGTGCCTTGTTTAAACACGATATTGCCGCTTGGAATATTAAACGTCTTTTCCAGCCAGATGCTTTGGCCTTCGCTGATGTCGGTGGCTTGTGCGCAGCGGTCGCAAATTTTTCTGACCAGACGTTGCGCGACGATGACTTTCAATGCGCTCGCCAAAATATAACCTTCGATGCCCATATCTAGCAGGCGGGTAGCGGTTTCTACCGCACCGTTGGTGTGCAGCGTGGAGAACACCAAATGGCCCGTGATCGACGCGCGCACAGCAATTTCGGCGGTTTCCCGGTCGCGAATCTCGCCGATCAGAATCACGTCCGGATCCTGACGCAATGCGGAACGCAGTACGCTGGCAAAAGTCAGGCCTATCTTGTCGTTGATTTGCGCTTGGTTGATACGGGGCAGGCTGTATTCCACCGGGTCTTCGGCGGTGATGATCTTGGTCTGCGGATAGTTGACCGACGATAGCGCCGCATACAAAGTGGTGGTTTTGCCGCTGCCGGTGGGGCCGGTGACTAAAATCAAGCCGTGCGGATTGCGGATATGGGTTTTAAAACGGCCCAGCAACTCCGTAGGCATGCCGAGTTGTTCCAGATCCAGCAAACCCTTGGATTGGTCGAGAATACGCATCACCACCGATTCGCCGCTTTGGATCGGCAGGGTCGATAGCCTGACGTCCAGCGCTTTGTTTTTGACCCGGATACTAAAACGGCCGTCTTGCGGCAGGCGCTTCTCCGAGATATTCAAGCCGCACATCAGCTTCAAGCGTACCATCAGCGCCGGCGCGATGTTGATATTATCCAGAACCTGTTCGTTTAATACCCCGTCTACCCGTTGCCGGATGCGCAACACATTTTCGTCGGGTTCGATGTGGATGTCGGAAGCGTTGGTTTGCACCGCATCTTCGAAGATCGATTGCAGCAGTTTAACCACCGGTGCATCGCTGACTTCGCTGCTGGAGAGCAGGGCATTCAAATCGAACTGATTTTCCGCCAGTTCGTCGCTGAGCTGATCGGCGAGATTGCTGATTTCTTCGGTGCGGCGGTAGGCTTGATCGATGGCGGTGAGCAGATCCGATTCCCGCACCACCGCTTGACGGATGCGTTTTTTCAACACGCGGCTCAGTTCGTCCAGGCCCATCAAATCGGTAGGATCGGCCATTGCCAGCAAGACGTCGTTGGCGTTGCTTTCCAGGAGCATCACCCGAAAACGGCGGGCCAGATTTTCCGGCAGTTCCTTGCAAATCTCCGGCTTGCGCTTGTATTGCGAAATATCCAGAAACGGGATTTGTAATTGCCGTGACAGGAAGCTGAGTAGATCGGTCTCGGAAATGTAATTCAGATCGACCAAAGTCCGGCCCAGCTTGCGGCCGGTTTTTTTCTGTTCGGTCAACGCCGTCATCAATTGTTCGTGGCTGATGATGCGGTGCTGGACTAACAGATCGCCGATGCGGATTTTCTTTTGCGAATATTCCATGGCTTGGGGATTAATTCAGGGCGTCGAGACGCTGTTTAATATAGCTGACAACCTCGGCGTTTAAGGTGTTTTTGTCCAGCGCTTGCCGGTACGACTCTGCCGCGGCTTGGATTTGATTCAGTTTGTCTTGATTCATAGCCAGTCCCAGCCAATATTCGGCTTTGTCCGCTTGCAATTCGGTGAGGCGCCGGTAAAGGGGGGCGGCTTGCGTGAATTGCTGTTGCTGCTGATAGCCGGCGGCCAGCAAGGCCAGATAGGCCGGATCGTCCACCATATTGCTGTCGATACGTTCGAGTATCGATACCGCCGCTGCAAAGTTTTTTTGTTGAACGTATAAATGGGCTTGGGTTTTCACAAAAAACAGGTTGTTCGGAAATAACGCCAGGCTTTCCTGGACGAAAGCGGCGATTTCCGCCGGGGATGCGCGATATTTCAGCAGAGTTTGCAACAACAAGGTGCGGGCAGGCAGGTGCGTCGGCTCCAATTTTAAGGCATCGAGCAAATTTTCCCGAATAGACGACATGGCAGTGCCGGCACGGGCACGTTTGTACAGGGCCTCGGCCTGTTGCGCGGGAGAGGTGGCTTTAACCGGCTTGGCCGAAACCGGCGCGATCGTCTGCGGTATTGGTGTGGGTGCGGCTGCGATTGCTAGTTCCGGTGCAATGGGTTTATTGACGACTCCAAGCGGTTCAATAGCTGTGGCCGGCGGTGGGCTGGCGTTTTCCATAGGCGTGGAGGCCTTGGCCGTTGGCTTGGCTATAGGCGGTGCGGTAATCGGCGCCGGTATGGAGAGTGGGGCGGGTTGAATTGGGGCAGATGCTTGGATGGCTTGCGCTGCCGGCGCATCGGTCTGAGTTTGCCGCCAGATATAAACTATCGGCAAGGCCGCGGCAATGCCGAGTAACCACAACCAGCCGCGCCGACGCCCACCGCTAGCGGTCGATCTCAGCTCGAGTTTGGGAGCGGGTTTTGCCGTTTGCGGGTTACGCTGCTCCAAATCGCGCAACATTTGATTGATCAGACTCATAATGCTAAGTATGGCGAAAAATAGGCAAACAGCGAACTGCAGAGTAGCAAGAGCCACAGGAAGACGCTTCTAAAGCTCCACGGCAATTGCCGATTGCGGGTATCGTCGGTATCCTGCGCGGCCAGTTGTAGGTGGCGCCAACCGATTTTGCTTTGGCCTTTGCCGTAGGCTGCCAGCAAGGCTTTATGCATTAGGATGTTGATTAGACGCGGTATGCCCTGGGTATAAAAATGCAGCGCGTTGATGGTTAGCGGCGCTAACAAGTCGGTATGCGTATTGCCGGCAACGTTTAGCCTATGTTGCACATATTCGCGAATTTGCTGCTTATTCAGTGGCTGCAAGGTGTAGCTAAAACTGATGCGCTGGCGCAGTTGGCGGATCGATTTGCTTTGTAGCAGTTCGTCTAATTCAGGTTGGCCGAATAACACGATTTGCAGCAATTTTTGTTTTTCGGTTTCCAGGTTAGTGAGCAGGCGCAAGCTTTCCAGGGTTTCCAGTGGCATGGCTTGCGCTTCGTCGATAATTAGCACCACTTTATTGCCGAGCTTGGCCGCCATCAGCAGATAATCGTTGATTTGCGTCAGGGTACGGCTTTGCCAGGCATTGCTGGAATAACGGATGCCCAATTCCTCGGCGACGGCCAGATGCAAGCCGGCGGCGCTCAAATGTGGGTTGGGCAGATAGGCGGTAATAAACGGTGCCGGCAATTCGTTCAGCAACATCCGGCACAACAAGGTTTTGCCGGTGCCGACCGGGCCGGTGATCTTGATAAAGCCCTCGCCGCTTTGCAAGGCGATCATCAGTACGTTCAAAGCTTCACGATGCGTTGGCAAATCGCAGAAAAACTCCGTATCCGGCGTCAGGTTGAAGGGAAGCTGGTTCAGGCCGAAATGTTGCAGGTACATATAGTCATTGGCGACGTTTACTTCCACAATTGCTTACGTTCCAGCTGTTGCATGCGTTCGCGGCTGTCCTCTATCGGCGCTGTCCAGTCCTGACTATTGCTGATAACGGTCGGTTTTAACAGGATGACCAGTTCCGACTTGCGGCCGGTGCCCTGATTTTCCCTGAAGGCGTTACCCAGGTAAGGGATGCGCGAAAGTAGCGAAACCCCTTGTTTGTTTTCTTCGCGGTTTTCCTGCATCAAGCCGCCGATGACGATGATTTGTCCGCTTTCGGCATGGACGATGCTATCCGATTCCCGCACCGTGTTCAGCGCCATCGGCAATTCGTTGGGCTGATCGTTTATCGTGAATTTTTTGGTTTGGTTTTCCACCCGGGTAATCGAAGGGTGAATGTGCAAGGTTATGTTGTTGGTATCGCCGATCTGTGGGGTTACATCCAAAGCGATACCGGAGAAAAACGGCGTCCAGGTGATGTCTTGCGTGACGGTATTGGTCGCCGCCGAGAGGCTGTTATTGGAGGCGATGTCGGTAATGAAATATTCGTCCTGACCGACCTTGATCACGGCTTTTTGATTATTCAGCGTGGAAATTCGCGGGCTGGACAGAATATTGGTTTTACCCTGGCCTTCCATCAGTTCGATAAAAGCATAAAAATCGCCGGAATGCACACCGATGGTGAACACCTGGCTGGTCACCGAGGCCGCCATCGGCAGCGGATTGACGCTGCTGAGGAAGGCATTCTTGGCGTCGTGCATGATATTCGCCCAGTTGACGCCGTCTTGATGTTTGTCGTCGAGGATGATTTCCAGGATTTTGGCTTCGATGACTACCTGTCGGCCTATTTGCCCTTGGGTAGTGCTTATCAATTTTTCCACTTCGCGCATTTGGCTGGGATTGGCGCGCACTACTACGATACCGGTTTGTTTGTTGATCACGACTTTGGTGCCGGTCTGTGGATTGTGCAATTCGTCGGCATTGCCGGCAGCGGGCGTTACATCCGCCACGGCCGATAACGATTGCTGCAATTCGTCCCAGAAATCGGTTTTTGAGGATGTGGTAATCCAGCTGCCCGAGGTCGCGTTATTAGGCGCGTTGCTGTTCGGATTATTCGGATTACTGCTCTGATTTGCTTGGTTGTAGAGATTGGAGCGTCTGGAACCGTTGCTGATTTGCCCGGACGACACCCGTGTGTTGGAGCTGCCCTCGCGTAGCAAATCGATACGGTCGATCTTGAATATTTTGGTTTGCAAGGTGGCCGGGTAAATGATGTAGCCGATATCGGTCTTACTGTAATCGTAGCCGTAGACTTTTTGCACCGCGCTGAGCACTTGCGGGATGCTGACGTTTTTTAACTCCAGGGAGATACGGCCGGTGACATCGGGATGCACCACCATGTTTTCCTGACTATCCACCACCAAGCTCATGAAAAATTCGCGGGCATCGACTTCGTGTACCGACACGTTAAAAGTGGCTGGCCGGCTGGTTAACGAGTCGCCGAGCAGGGTTTGATTGAAATCGGGAATCAGCGCATCGGTTACCGCCGTGGGTGGCGTAGGCGAGGGTTGGCTGCTTGGTGCCGGCAGGGCCGGAAAGGTTCTATCGACGTTTGCCGTTTTGATAGCCGCAGTGTCGCTACAGGCCGATAGCAATAAGGTCAGGCTGATAGTAACAAGTACAAAAGTATTGGGCATTAGTTTCGTTTCACCGGTTTTTTAATTGAGGGGACCAGGTAGAGTTTTTTATCGGTACCGTTTTGCCTGATTAGCACATAGCCGGGCTTAATCTGTAAAACCCGGCTGCCGTCGGCCAGCGTCTGGCCTTTGCTGACGGTGGTACCGTTAATAGTGGCGCGGCGGTGGGTATCGGAAATCCAGATACCGGTCAGGCTGAATACGCTTTCGGTATGCGGAGATTCCAATACAGGGCTGGCAGGCAGATTGCCGGGCAGGGTTGGGTCGCGTAATTCAGCCGGGGTTAAGCTCGGCAGCATTAGCGATATTAATAAAACGATATGGCGTTTAAACACCGAGAAAATCCTCGTCAAAACTCAAGGTATAAACCTGAATCCGGGTTTCGGCGACCGGGTATTCAGTCACCCGGTAGGCGATGCTGTCCCAATGAATACGCCAGGGCAGGGTTTCCAAGGATTTTAAGTAATTTAAGGTGCTGAAATAGTCGCCTTGCAAGGTGATGACCATCGCGTGCCGATAAACCCAGATCGGTTCTGCTTCGGCATTGCCGAACCCAGTGGCCGGTAGGGTTTGCAATTTGATTAATTTCAGATTGCCATGTTGTTTCAACATATCTCTTAAAGCGGCGGCCATTAACGGCGCGGGCACGAATTTTTTGCCGCCGAGGTTGAGTTGCTGCTTTAGATTTTGCACGGATTGTTGTATCTCGGTTAATTGCTTGCGGGAGTCGCCATTCAGATCTTTACGGCCCATTTCCTGCAATTGGTCGGCGATTTTTTGTTGCGCATCCAGTTGTTTTTGCAATGCGCCGATTTCGGCATCCAGCAATTGTTGCTGTTTGCGCAATGGCTGATAAAACAGGGAATCCCAGACACCCCATATCGTCAGGATGGCGGTGCCGACCGCCATCAGTTTTTCGCGGCGGCTAAGTCTGGCGAAACGCTGCTGAAACTGCTCAATGTTTAGCTGCATTTACCGTCTCCTTGTCGTCCTTATATCGGGAGCTAACGCTAAATTCGCTGAGTTCGGCCGCCTTTGACGATTGCTGAATGCTGAGTTTGGCAAAATGCCGGCCCTTGAACGGCTCGACGTTTTGCAGGCGTTGCAACAGCAAGGCGATTTGTTCCGGTTTGAACGCGCTGCCATACAGGCGAATGCTGTTGTCGGTACTGTCGATATTTATGCCCGTTATCCAGGCGCCGCTATCCGCTTGCGCGGCCAAAGCCGACAAATAGCCGGAAAATCCCTGGGCTTGATCCGTTCGATCTTCGGCCAACAGCTCCAGAACGTGCGACAGGCTTTGATACAGACTTTGGGATTGACGGATTTCCTGGCTCAATAATGCATCGACTTGTCGGTCGGGATATTGGCTTTGTAAGTGGGTCTGCGCTTGCTTTAACTCGGCTTGCAGCTGATGTAATTCCTCTTGCCGATTACGCAGGGAATTGCTGGCTAGAGTACCGACAATCAACAGATACAGGCAGATACCGATAAGCGCCAGCATATAGGGATTGAGCAAAACATGGCTGCGGTCTTGGCCGCCATTCTGATAAAGATTAATTTGCTGGATCATTGGTCGGTTTCCAATGCGCGGCGTAAACTGGCGCCGATGACCGGTGCGCAAAGATTTTGCATCGCATCGCTTAACAAAATATCGGCGTCCACTATTGCCGATAAATCCATGGCTCGCGCGGTAATGCCGTGGCTGATGGTCAGGAAATTGATGATTTTTTGGGTGTCAATTGGCATTAGCACCAGCGCCAAACTCGTGATTGGCGGAATATCGAAAAAATTTTCCACATAATCGAACGACCGTTGTATTTCCAGTGCTAGGCCGTCTTGCGCCATAAAACCCAATTCCATTTCGTTATTGGCGGAGGCTTCAGCCAGTGCCTGGTAACCGCTGACCAGTTTACGGGATAAATGGATCGCGCCATCTTTTTGCAGGATGACACGGCCGGCGTCTTTTTGTAAGTGCAGTAGGGCGATGCCTTGCTGGTTTTCCGGTAATAAGGTGGCCAGATTGCGCAAAGCCGTCTCTTGAATGTCGACGACTTTAACCCGTAAACCGGCTTGTCGGCAGCGTGCGCCGAGGGTGGCGATCAAATATTCGGTGCAAGCGATCACTTCCAGCATCTGCGGCGTGTTGGGACGATTGGATGGCGGTAAAGGGTAATAATCGATGACGGCTTGATCGACCGGATAATCCAGTAAATCCGCAATTCGCCAGCGTACCGCCTGCTTCATTTCTTCCGGATTAACCGCCGGCGCCTCGATGCTGATAGCGCGGTATTGCTCGGGTGCCAGCAGAATATGGCAATCGTATTCTTCCAGCTGATGGTTTTTCACCAAGGCTTCCAGCAGCGGCAACAGCTGTGCTTCGCTGCCGGCGACAAATTCGCAGTGCAGAAGACGCGGCCGCTCTTGTTCGGCATAACGGGTGATGGCTATCGCAAACCCATTGGCGACGAAGCTGATGGCGACGATGCCGGGCGATACGCTGGGTTTTCGCAGTAATTTTTGCAGTAAGCGCACTGTGAGCGGTTTCCGTTAGAAAATGCCGATAGAGGGATTGCAGAACAGCAAGCGATGATATGTCTATTCACTCTTTACCTGTTTTTTGAAAGACTTAGCCTTTAACCTGCAACTAATACGCGAAGTTTATACTAAAAAAACCGGTTTATAGAAATTCGAGCAAATTCTGCGGGCCATGTATTCGGTGTGACGATAGGGCGGGAGCCGGAAATTTGGTGGGCATCGTGCTAATGCGCCCACCGCCCGAGTGTATCCGGATGTTGTTTGCCTTTTAAGCGCTGGCTATTTTGTTCTTCGAGGTGTTTATGTTTTCGGGCTGTGACAAGCCTGAATTGAACCGAATAGCCTTGTGCTCGGGTCCGCGTGGAAAGGCGAACTTGTTATCGGAAAATCTAAGCAGATGCTTAGCCGGCCCAAATAGCTCGCGCTTTCAATGCTTTTTGTAAACGGCTGGCGACTACTTCCCATTGGATGTTGCGAAAGAAGGCATCGACATAATTGCCGGCGGCCGCGCCGTAATCCATTTGATAGGAATGTTCGTACATGTCCAGCACCAGGATAGGTAATGTCGAGCTAGGGCCGGTGGCATGATCCCATTGCCAATAATTTTCCAATAGGCCGGTATGCAAGTTTAAGCCCAAAACCACCCAGCCGGAACCGCCGCCCAGGCCGGCACCGATGCGTTTGAATTCTTTTTCCCAGGCTTCCGCCGAGCCGAAGGCTTCGTTCAAAGCCTTACTTACAGCAGCATCCGGCTTACCGGAGCCACCTAGATTGGCGAAATACAGTTCGTGCAATACCACCGAGCCGGTCCGTACCAAATGTTCGCGTTTTAGATCGTTATAGATATAAGCCGGCAGCGTCGAATCTTCCAGAAAACCCGCCAGTTTTTGTTTGACCGCGTTCAGCGCCTTCACCGAGCCGGCATAATTGTTTTCCCAGTGCGAGCGAATCAGTTTTTCTGAGATGCCGTCCAGTTTGGCCGGATCGAAGGGTAACGGCTTTATTTCCTGAACCGTGCCGAACGCCGATGATAAATTGGTATTGATGTCCGGTCCGTCTTCGGCGTGACTGTTGCTGCTCAGTGATGCCAAGGCTACACCGGCCGCGGCTGTGGCTAAAAAATCTCTCCGGGTATAATCGTTAGTCATAAGTTCACTCCATGTTGGCTTAGCCAGGGTTTTAGAAAGGTCAATAACAGTCCGGCCGCACCGCTGCAGGCAATGACCGGGATAACGCCGGCTTTGCGAAACAAAGCCGGAACAGCCGTCAGGCCAATCAGCAGCGCGATGCTATCCAGCTCGCCGCCAAAGCCCTTCGGCCAGAATACGTGATACGCAAAAAATGCCGCCAGATTTAGAATGACACCCGCCACGGCGGCGGTAATGCCGGTCAATGGCGCGGTAAATTTCAAATTGTTGTGAGTGGATTCCACCAACGGTCCGCCGGCTGAGAATGAACAGAAAACTGGGCAGGAAGGTGAAGTAAGTCACCACTGTTGCCGCGGCCGCGCCGGCCAGAAACAGGTGCTCGCCGCCGAACAAGACCTGGCTCCAGCCGGCGACGAAACCGACGAAGGTGACGACCATGATCAGCGGGCCCGGCGTGGTTTCTCCCAGGGCCAGACCGTCTATCATTTGGGTTGCTGTCAGCCAGTGATAATGTTCCACCGCGCCTTGATATACATAGGGCAATACCGCATAAGCGCCGCCGAACGTGAGTAGGGCGGCTTTAGTGAAGAACCAGCCCATTTGCGTCAGCGCACCGTCCCAACCGTAGTTGGCGCAAAGCCAGCCGAGCGCGCCGCCCCATAACCCCAGGCCGATTAAAGCCAGTTTTGCCAGTTTTTTGGCGTTGAAACGGGCGTGTTCCGGCGTCGGTGTTTCGTCGTCTATCAACGCCGGCCCGAAATGCCGGTTGGATTTGCCGTGGCCGCCGCCCAGATTGAAGTAATCGGGAGCCAGTTTGCCGCCCACGGCACCCAGTAATCCCGCGGCCAGCACGATTAGCGGAAACGGGGCGTGCAACGCGAAAATAGCCAGAAACGCCAGCGCCGCCATCGTCCATAACCAGGCGTTTTTCAATGTGCGCGAGCCGATGCGATATGCCGCGAATAACACAATCGCCGTTACTGCCGGCTTGATGCCGTAAAGCACACCAGCCACGGCGGGCAGGTGTCCGTAAGCCAGATAAATCCAACCCAAACCGATCAAAATCAATAAGGATGGCAATACAAACAGGCCACCGGCCACTATGCCGCCCCAACTGCGATGCATCAGCCAGCCGATATAGGTAGCCAGTTGTTGCGCTTCCGGGCCGGGCAATAGCATGCAGTAATTTAAGGCATGCAGGTAGCGGCGCTCGGAAATCCAGCGTTTATTTTCGACCAAATCTTGATGCATTATCGCAATCTGCCCGGCCGGACCGCCGAAGCTGATGAAGCCCAGTTTTAGCCAATACCAAAAGGCCTGTTTCAAGCTGACGGGTGGCGGCGGACTGATGGGTGGCTGAGGCTGATTCATGCGTTTGTTCCGGAAAAAGCTTGATGAAAAGCGTCGAAAATCTTTTCGGCTTCGGCCAATAAACGATCATCGTCGTTCCAGTTTTGCCGCATGCCTGCTAGTAAAGTCTCCAATCCGGCCGCTTCGGCCACGGCAATGCCGCCGACATCCAGATAATGCACGATGTTGCCGATTTTGTTCAGCGCGGGATCTTGCGTCAGGCCGAAACTGGTTTGCAGAACCTCGAACGTGACTTTGGCATCGATATGGGTAAACGCGGCGCCGTCGAAATCAAAACCCAGTGCATCGGCAGGGCAATCGCCGATGTCGGCAAGCCAGAGTAAATGCGGTTTGGTGTCAATAAAACGGCGGATCAACCAGGCGCTGGCCAAACGGTCTATCTTCGGTCTGTGACGGGTGGCCCAGATGCGGCCTTGATAATCGTCACGGTTCAGTAGTGGGATTGGCCTCAGCACGGTGCGCGGTTCGTCCGGGCAAAGCCTGTCGTACAAAGTATCCGCCAGTTCGGCTAATGCCGAGGCCGTTTGCGTTTGAGCGGCGCTAGGGAAAAAATCCAGATTAGCCAACGCTTCAAAATCCTTGCGCAGTCGATTTAGCTGTTTTTGCAGTTTGCCTGCATCTTGTTGCGCATGATCGAATTGCTCAATGCTTGCCAAGAGAATCTCATAGTCGGCTGACCGGTCGAACAAGGCTTCGAAAGCCGCTTGCTGAATTTCGTCTTCGCTATCTGTCAGCAAAATATGGGCAGAGCCGCCGCCCGCTAACACTTCCTCGCTGTAACGTTGCAATGCCAAGCGAAAGTCCGGCCGGTTAGGCAGTAAATACACGCCGTCGCGCAAAGCAACGCAGCCCATGGCTTTTAAGCCGCGCCAAATACGCATCCGGCCGCTGGCATTGTGCGTGGGGAGACTGACGATTAAGACCAGCCATGACTTTGTGTTCATGTGTTCTCTTATTTCTATTTTGTAGAATACTCTACATAAATTTATGTTTTGCAGTCAAACTAAATCCACTTTTCGAAGAAAATATTTTGTATGGCGTCCAACGGGGAATTTGGCGCCGATTATGCTAGAAGGTTGATGAGGTTTATTCGTCAAGCAATTGACATTGAATAAGAAAAACTTGAAATTAATCGATTTAAAGGTCGCCAAAAAACAAGTAACAGACTATTATTTAGTGTAGTTTTTAAACCTCACTTGAGACTTGGTTCGCAGTAAGGTTTTAAAAATATGTTAAGCAAAGCATGCTTAATTAAGTGTCTGATTTTGCTGTAGCCGATTGATGGGCAGTATTTTTTGTCAGCATCGGCGCGTAGCTCCGACTGTGCTCTCCGACAAGTTTGTGTTGAAGGACGACTTGTTCGCCGGGCTCGTAACGCCAACTTTGGAACAGGAGGAAGTCATGAAAGCTCATGATTTTTTGTTTCTAAAGAACCCAAACACAATTTCCGCCATCATCGGCGGCTTACTGGCGTTTTGTGCGCTAAATGTCTATGCCGGACCGCCGCCGGAAAATTTTAACACTGCTTCTGAGTTGATCTTGACGCCGTCCGATCAAACTTTTGCCGCCGACAGCGGTCATGGCGCAAATCTTTTACTCAGTAATTCTGCGCTGGGTGCGGCAAATCCACAGCAGACTGAAAAGCGAAATAGCCGGCCGGTGAATGTGGGTTGCGGTGTGGATGTAAATCAGTTTGCCGGCGAAAACAGTTCGCTGACCAACCGACTGGTTGGGGAGTGCAATTTGAAATTCCGCTACTGACAGCGAGCGTGCCGGACGCTCGGCTTGGGCGCAAAACAAAGTACCGGCAGCGCGATGGGGGGCGTTCAGCCGGCCAGATGTTGAATTTGCTGCGTCGTAACGGCGACCGCGTTCAATCTGCGGATTTGCGGTTCTATGCCGTCGAAATTACCCCGAAATTCCATCAAACGCAGTTCGGCTTCAACGTCGGCTACCTCCAGCAGGTTTTTCAGCAGGCGATCCTGCATTTCGCGAAATCCGCGCTGCCGGCCGAAATAACCCTCTAGGCATTCGCCGACCAACATGAAGGCTGTCGCAAAAACCGTCAATACCGCAAATGCTATAACCAATTTCGGAATGCCCAGCGTTAGCGCCGCTATCAGGGCTCCGGCCGATACCGTGGCTATGGTGCTGCCGATCAGGCGTAAACGGCCCGAGCCTTGCAGGCGGGCCGTCAGCAAACGATGGATGCTCAGGCACTCCTGTTTGATGAGGCCGTTGGTATTCAACGCCAAATCGATGAGCAGCTGAGACTGTGATGCATTGTCTTGCCCCAGTAATTTTCCTGGCCGGAGGGTTTCGGTGTAGCCGGGGTGTTTCGCGCAAATTTGATCCAGTAATTCCGGTCTTAACCTGCTGAGTAGATTGACCAGAGCCTGGACATCGAGAGCGATTGAGTCAAGCATGCTTATCTCCGCCGGGGCATGTAAATAGACAAAGATTCAATGATAACCGCGCTTTGCCTATTGCGCGCATTGTTTTTTTGTAGGGCGCAAGTTTAGGATAATCGGCGGAAAAGCCAAGAAAGCCTAATACCGAAACAAATCGCTGGTAAATGGAATCGAAAGAGTAAGACTTCGGCAGCGGTTTGATCGGCCGTTGCCGAATTGAAAGCTAGCTCAGTGAAGCACTGCTTAATGCATCTACCGGGAACTTTACCCGCACCAGGTACAATATTCCGGTGCGGGCTTAACGATGTATTTGGCGCTTATCGGCAATCGAACTGTTTGGGCCAATCCCGGTAATTGAATACCTGACCTTCCTGACGCACGGTGTCCACCGCCGCCAAATCCAGGTCGGCATACACCCATTGCGCCTGGTTGTACTCACCAATCGCCAGAATGCCATTGTTGGGAAAACCCCGATCCACCGGCGTGTATATCGCCGCCGCGCCGCAATTGATGTCCACCGCTTCCGACCAGTCGGCATTGCCAACCAACGACGCTTGAACCACATAGCACTGGTTTTCCAAAGCACGGGCCTGACAACCGATGCGTACCCGGTAATAGCCGGCTTCGGTATCGGTGCAGCTGGGGACCAGAATCAAGCTTGCGCCGCGTTCGGCTTGTTGGTGGGCGTAATGCGGGAACTCGCTGTCGTAGCAGATATTGATGGCAACTTTACCGAATACGGTATCGAACAACTTGATGTCCAGCCCGCGTGAAATATGCCATTGCTCGTTCTCGAATCGCGTCATGGTCAGCTTTTCCTGATAATCCACGTCGCCTTGCGGCGTGAAGAAATAAGCGTGATTGCGGAATTCGCCGTTGTCATGTTTGACCGGATAAGTACCAGCCTGAATATAAACTCGGTATTCGGCGGCCAAGGTTTTAAACAGATCCAGATAACCCGGCAGCAGAGTTTGCAAGGCATCCAGTTGGCCGTTCAATGAAGAATAAATGTCCTTGGGAAATAAGGAGGCCAATTCCATGCAGGCATATTCCGGGAACAGCAGAATGTCAGCTTTGTTGTCTGCAGCTTCTTTTACCCAGCGGCGGGCCTTGGTTTCGAAGTTTTCCCAGGTTTCCAGGAAGCTGATGTCGTATTGGGCGCTGGCGATTTTAGGCACGGTCTTCTCTCAACCAAAAAGTCATGGGTTTGGCGGTTTCTGCGGCGTCGTCGAGATCCTTCCAGGTGTACGTGGTTTTCAGCTCGGGATGCTTGACATAGCCGCGCTTGTTCCAAAACGCGTCCAGCGGTACGTAATCGGCCGGGCGGCGCGGATGATCGACTGGGCGTTCGACACAGCAGAAAGTAATGTGCTTGAAACCGCCCAAATCTTCGGCATGTGCTTCACGTTGTTCGAAAAAACGCACGCCAATGCCCAGGCCGCGATAAGCCTTGTTCAGCACCGATTCGCCGCAATAAAACACTTCATCCGGGTTGTAGCCGTTTTCGATGAAGGGTTTTTTGACTTCGTCGGTTTCGTATTTCAATGGTATTGCCGTCGAGGCGCCGATGATCGCCTCGCCGTCGAACGCCAACACGATCACGCTTTCCGGACAGTCGATATAGGTTTGCAGGTATTTCTTTTCGTACTCGTAATCGCCATCGTACAAGTACGGAAAGTCGCGGAACACTTCGATGCGCAGCCGCGCCAGTTCCGGGATATATTGAATCAAGGCTTCGCCGCTGAGGCGCTGGATGCGGATGTCTTTGCTCATGCTGGTGTGCGGTTGAATTAAAACAAAATTTCAGTCGCCAACGTCAAGGCGATAACGGCATATTGTATTGCACGCGGTGGCGGATTGCATACGGTAAAGGCTTAAGAACCTACTCGCGTAGGCTGGGTAGAGCAAAGCGAAACCCAGCGTTATGGCTGGTGGCTTTGAAAGCTTGGTTTGTTTAGTCAATTGCTGGGTTTCATTCCATTCAACCCAGCCTACGTTTCTCGCCGTGACAGTTCAAGGAGATTCGATGGGGCAGCCCAGTCGGGCACGTAAAGGCCCGATTTGACCCAGCGATGGAAAGATGAATAGTGCCAGTCGAGAGGGCGCTCCACATAGCCATGTTTGACGGGGTTGTAATGAATGTAATCCGCGTGGCGTTGAAAATCCACATCATCGCGAATCAGGTGTTCCCAATAACGCCTCTGCCATATCCCCCGTTCCCCTTTAGGTTGGCGGCTGGAGGAAATGTGTTCGCCTTTGGGAATATGGCGGGAAAAGTGGGTCTTTAATAGGCGCCAGCGTAAGGGAAAATCGTCGTCGCCTTCCGGCAATCGCCAAATGCAATGCAAATGTTCCGGTAATATCACCATCGCCGATATTTCGAAGGGGTGACGCTGCCGCACGTATCGGCAGGCCTCACGTAGGATATCGACATAACGAATCAGCAAATCGTTATTTCGACGTTCGGCCAAATTAACCGTAAAAAAGTAAGTTCCACCGGGAACACGCTGGCGAATATAAGTGCGCATGCCGCAAGTTTAGACGAGACGCCGATACAGATAAATTTGAGGAATAACCATGTAAGCGAAGGAGGCGTAGGCTGGGTAGAGCGTTAGCGACACCCAGCTTGATTGCTTTTGCGCGGGTACTCACGTTGTTCACGCCAGCCTACGGTCCTATAGACCAAAATAGCATCGCCTTTTTCAAGTGCGGATAAATAGCAGGAACGTTCAGGCTCTCCCTTGCGCTCCGCTGTATCAGCGGGCAAAGTTCCAGCTTTTAATATCTCAACCTGCGACCACCCACAATTTAGCGCCACGAGTTCTGCCGCCTCCCAGTCGTGAGCAGAGCCAAGCGACTGCCGTAGGTAGATATGCATTGCGTGACGCTGGCCAGTGGGAAAGCGTTCTACATCTGACGAAGTGGCTTTTGCCATCCCTGTGTAATTGCCTGGTTAGGCAGCTGTCTCTACATGGAGCCAAAATCTGCTTCTCCTTGAGTTATATAACCACAAAACTTATTAACACCTCGTTTTTCTGCCTTATTTAAAGGAAAGTCATATAAATCTAGCAGCAGTTGCTCTATATATTTTGCCTTTCTATTTTCTATATCTACAAAGGTAAAATATACTAAGTTTTCTTCTGTGAACCCCTTATTCTTCGCGTGCCTATAAATTCTAGTTTTTACTTGCCCTTTCCCGACATAAATTGCTTTTGAATGAAATAAGTTATGTTCAGAGCAATAATCATTCTTTTCCCAAAGAATATACACCCCATCATCTTTAGATATTGGCCAACGAATTTGCTTAAGGTTATCAAATCCGCAGAACCACCCCATGTTAGAGTGAATCAAGTCATTGGAAGTAATCCCAAAATTAGTTTCACTTCTAATTATGGAATCAAACTTTTCTCCTTCCGGTCCACACGAGCAATCACATTCTGAATAGCAACTCATACACTAAGCCTAACGCTGAGCTCACCCGACGAAAACCGCGTAGCGGTTTTTGGTCGGGTGGAGCGACGTGTTATAACCTTTTTGTTAATTTTGCTAGCGTTTCTATAGCGGCTAAACACAGTAATACTTCCATATCCTTTACGTCAAATAGAGGTTTAAACCTGAATATCCCATTAAAGCTAAATACGCGACTAAAGAATTGCCTCCAAGGTGTCTTCTTTTTTGACGAAGCTGAATGAACCGTTTTTCCTGTTGCTAAGTTATATAATCTAGCCTTAAGTTCCACTTTTGGCCGCCAAAAAATCGGGATAAATAACTCAGTGGTTTGAAAAGCACTGAATTCTCCACCTTGATAATTTACTATCACCAACTCTAGACCCAAATCGCTTTCTTTTCTTTCCTCTCTACTATCTATAGGAGGAAGGTTTACGGCAGAATGAAGACTTTTTCTAAGCCCATCTTCTAGGTTCACTGATTTAAATAGGTCCCAACCATCCAAGCTTTTCCACTCTTCACTAGAAGCTACCAACATAGCCCCTAAATACACTCTAGGTTTTTCTCTCTTAAATATTTTAGGAAACAAATTCAGAGTTCCGGAGAGTTATAACGCAGAGTTAACCGGGCGACAGCGGCGTGGCGCCTGGCCCGCGCGGCGCATGATACGCAGGCGGCGCCGCGCGGGCCAGGTGACATGCCGTTGGCGCTCCGGTTGAACGACCTGTTAGGCAGCACCATTTGGGTGTGGATTGGCCTGAGCATCTATTAGCAGCATGCCGAGAAGCTGCCCAAAGCCGTTGAACCGGAGGCCTGGCTCAAAGTCGGAGATCACACCGCAAACATTTCCTTGGAGAACATCGGGTATCTCCGGTCTGTCGGTGACTGGTGCGATGGAGTTGACGATGTACTGGATTTCCCCAGGCTGTGACTCCTTTGTCAGCAGGGCAAGAGCAATTCCCCTTCCAATCGCCGCCTTGCGAGCCCCTGCTTGGTATCCGACAGTTGTGATCATGATGCCCTTGTGCGCGCCGAGGTCGTCCAGCTTCGAATGAAACTCCTCTATGTCATCGACGGAGACCTTGTTGCGGTAGTGCTTGCACTCGACTACACAGAGGATGCTTGCTCCACCAATAGTCTTGAGCCGGAATGATGCGTCAACTTGGATCTGGCGACGCGTAACTCGGCCTTCATGCCAAGTCGCTCGTTGGGCATCGACCCCGAAGAACTCGTTCAGTACGCCGGTGACGAAGTCTTCGTAGTCGCTCGCGGTATGCATGTTGTGCTGCCTAACTACAATTAGCCATCCTAAATGACGCAAAACATTGCGTCAAAACGATGTCTAAATAGTTTAAAAAATAGAAATATCTTTTCATTTCAACTGTGTGTCTGCATTTAGCACTGCCAAAATCAAATTGGTTAACCATCAAATTTACCCAAACTATTTCTGCAACCGCCCCCGCCGCGCATCCATCGGATTTTGCCGCAAAGGCCGATAAATCTCGACACGATCTTCAGGGCTCAGGGTCTTATCCAAACTGCAAACCACCCCAAAAATCCCTACCTTCTGCTGACCCAAATCTATTTCCGGAAACTCCCGCAAAATACCTGAAGCAGCTATCGCCTGCTCGACAGTGCTATTTGCCATCAAGCTAACAGGAATAAGCAGTTGCCGATCCGGCGCAGCATACGCCACTTCCACCGCGATCAACTCATCCGCCATAGAGGGCTTTGGCGCGCTGGGTAAACGAGCTGACCATGGTGTTGCAGATTTGGTTGAACACCGGGCCGAAGGCCAGGTTGGCCAGCATGCCGGAGATTTCGAACTCCAGGTCCAGCGAGATTTTGCTGGCGTCCTCACGTAGAGGCATGAAGCTCCAAAAGCCTTCCAGCGAGGAAAACGGTCCGTCCAATAAGCTGATTTGGATTTTGCCGCCCTGATCGATTTTATTGCGGGTGGTAAAGGATTTATGAAAGCCGGCCTTGGCGATGTCGATTTGGCCTTCGACGATATCGCCGTCGCGCTTCAATATTTTGCTGCCGGCACACCAGGGTAAAAATTTTGGATACGACTCGATATCGTCAACCAGGTCAAACATCTGCTTCGCGGAAAATTTGACCAAGGCGCTTTTTTGCACAACCGTGATCATTACAGCACCCCGAGTACATGCAGGAAGACGATGAATACCGCTGCCGGCGCCACGTATTTGATCAGAAATTGCCAGGCCTGAAAGCCTTGCGCGGGCAGTTCCAATTCCTGTTCGGCATGGGTTTGTTGCATCATCCAGCCGGCAAACACGGCGATGCACAAACCGCCCAAAGGCAGCATCAGGTTGGCAGTCAGATAATCCAGCAGTTCGAACAGGTTTTTATCGAAGATTTTGAAGTCGGACCAGACATTGAAGGAAAACACCACGGCCACGCCCAAGCCCCAGCAGGCGGTGCCGGACCAGACGCAGGCTTTTTGCCTATCAATATTTTTGTTTTCCACCAGCCAGGCAACGGCCGGTTCAATCAAAGAAATTGACGAGGTGAGGGCGGCGAAAAACAGCAGCACAAAAAACAACACGCCGAATAACCAGCCGCCGCTCATATGACCAAAGGCCAAGGGCAGGGTTTGAAAGATCAGGCCCGGTCCGGTAGCGACTTCCAGTTGGTTGGCAAACACCAAGGGAAAGATAGCGATGCCGGCCAACAAGGCCACGGCGGTATCGGCGCCGGCGATGAAAAAGGTGGTTTTGGCGATGGAGACATGACCGGGCAGGTAAGAGCCATATACCATGATCGCACCCATGCCCAAGCTCAGGGTAAAGAAGGCGTGGCCCATCGCGGTCAGCACCGCGTCGGCGTTGATTTTGCTGAAATCGGGATTGAACAGGAAGTGGATGCCTTGCGCGTAAGAGCCGGAGGCCATCGCATAAGCGACCAATATAATCAGGATCACAAACAAGGCCGGCATCAAAAAGCGCACGGCTTTTTCCAGGCCGCCTTTCACGCCGCGCATTACGACTTGCATGGTGATGAACATGAACACCGTGTGCCAGAAAATTTGCTGGATAGGGCTGGCCATCAAATTGTCGAACATTTGCTTCACTTCTGCTCCGTCGGTGCCGAAGAAGCCGCCGAAAAAGGCTTTAAAGATATAAGCCATCGACCAGCCGGCAATCACGCTATAGTAGGCCAGGATTAAAAAACCGGCGATCATGCCCATCCAGCCCAAATAGCCCCAGCGTGAGTCGACCTTGGCTTCGGCAGCCAAGGCTTGCATCGTGTTGATCGGGCTTTGCCGGCCGCGCCGGCCCAGCATGATTTCCGCAATCATGATCGGTATGCCGATGGCGGCCACGCAGATTAAATAAACCAATACAAAGGCGCCGCCGCCGTTTTGGCCGGTGATGTAAGGAAACTTCCAGATATTACCCAAACCGACCGCCGAACCGGTGGCGGCCAGAATAAAGGCGAAGCGGGAGGACCATTCGCCGTGGATGGATCGGGTTTTATCTGTCATGTTGGGGAGCCCTGTGTGTTTTTATATCGTTATTTAACGGGTGTGTGAGTAAAATATCAAAATTCACGTTTTCAGTCAGTTTAAAAAATCTTCGCTACAGAATGGCAGCCAAAAAATCCAAGAAGGACAACAAAGCCACCGATAACACGATTGCGGTTAATCGTCAGGCCTCCCACGAATACACCATAGACGAGACTTTCGAGGCCGGGTTGGTGTTGGAAGGTTGGGAAGTCAAAAGCTTGCGCGACGGCCGGATTCAGCTGAAGGAAAGCTATGTCGAGATCAGACGCGGCGAAGCTTGGCTGAGCGGTGCGCATGTGTCGGCTTTGTTGTCAGCGTCTACCCATGTCAACCCCGATGCCGTGCGCAAGAAAAAATTATTGTTACACCGGCGCGAGTTGAACAAGTTGATCGGCTCGGTGGAGCGCAAGGGCTATACCTTGATCCCGCTATCGATGTATTGGATCAAGGGGCGCGCCAAACTGAAAATCGGTTTAGCGAAGGGTAAAAAATTGCACGACAAACGTGCCGCGTCCAAGGATAAGGATTGGCAGCGCGACAGGGCGCGCATCATGAAGCACGGTTAAGCGCAATGGCGACGCATCCCAATTTATTAGACGCCGACAACAGCGTTTTGCTGGTGGTCGATATTCAAGGTCGGTTGACGGCGGCGATGTCGGCTGTCGCTGCGGAGCAGATGCTTAATCACGGCCGCAGGTTATTGGAAGCCGCCCGGCTATTGCAAGTGCCGGTGCTGTTGACCGAACAGTACCCGCAAGGGCTTGGACCCACGCAATCCGAGATCGGCGACTATCTGCCGGACGCTACCCGGATATTCGGCAAAACCGGTTTTTCCTGCTGTGCCGCGGACGGCTTCATGCAAGCCCTGAGTGATACCGGTCGGAAGCAAGTGGTGGTGATCGGTCAGGAAGCGCACGTCTGCGTATTGCAAACCGGGCTTGAGTTGTTAAGTCACGATTATCAGGTTCACATCGTGGAGGATGCGGTCAGTTCGCGCCGGGCGGATCATAGAGACTGCGCATTGCAGCGGTTACGGCAACAGGGCGCTACGATAAGTTGTCATGAGTCAGTGCTGTTCGAATGGTTGCGTGATGCCCGGCATAGTCATTTCAAAACTATTTCAGCGCTTTTGCGTTAATTTACGGGGGTTTAATGTTACGGAAGGGATGGAGCGGGGTCATACTGGGAATGTTGCTGTTGGCGGGCTGCGCGGAGCCGTTGCCGCCGGTGCAAACCCTGGCCGGTTTTGCGCAAGGCACGACGTATCACATTAGTTATTGGGTCCCGCAAGCTTTGGACGGCAAGCAGATAGAAACGGAAGTCGAAAAAATTTTCGCCGACCTGGATAAAACCCTCTCCAACTATCGGCCGGATTCGGTAATCGAGCAGTTTAATGCCAACGCGTCGACAAGCAGTCAGTTAGTCGGTGACGAAATCGTGGGTTTGGTTAAAGTGGCCGAGACCGTGAGCCAGGCAAGTCAGGGTTGTTACGATTTGACTATCAAGCCGCTATTTGAATTGTGGGGGTTTATGGGCGACGAGTTGCATATTCCGGAGGACGCCGCACTGCAAGCCGCGCTTGCCGATGTCGGTATGAATAAGTTAGAGCTTGTCGACGACAGCCACATGTTAAAAAAACAACCGAAAGTCCGGGTCGATTTGTCCTCGATAGCCCAGGGCTATAGCGTGGAAAAAATCAGCAGGACTTTGGAAGATTTGGGTGTGCGGAATTATCTGGTCGAAATCGGCGGCGAGTTGAAAGCGCTGGGTAACAAACCGGATGGTAAGGCTTGGCGGATCGCGGTGGAAAAACCGCTACCCGGCGAACAAAAAATGCACAAGGTAGTGACTCTACCTAAAGACGCGCCGATGGCGGTGATGACATCTGGCACTTACAGGCATTATTTCGACGTGAAAGGTAAGCGTTATAGCCATATCCTGGATGCCCGCAACGGTATGCCGGTATCGCACGATCTGGTGGCCGTCAGCGTATTTAACGAGAGCCCGACGCTGGCGGATGCCTGGTCGACGGCATTGTTGTGTCTGGGGCAAGACGAGGGGATGAAAATCGCCGATGCCGAAAAATTGCAGGTGATGTTCATCCAGCAGCAAGGTACCGAGTTTGTGGAAAGCAAAACCCGCGCATTGACCATGTCTACCCAGGTGACGATTAACTAAGCGCAGGTCTATTCGTGGTAGTATCGGCGCAAAATTGGATCCGGGGGGAGTTATGTGGGCTTTAAACGATCACTTGACCATTGCCGTGCATGGTGGTGGCGATAGCGGCGGCGGATTTATTGGTGGCGTGGAGGGTTTACTGTCATTTATAGAGGGATTGACGCAGCAAACGCCCGTTGAAGGCTTCGGCGCGTTAATGCCGGGTATTGCCGCTCTGCAAAACCTGCACCCGCTGGTTGTACATTTTCCGATTGCGTTGTTGACCGTGTTTTTTGCGCTGGATTTGATCGGCAGCTTGGCTAACCGTCAGGATTGGCGACAAATAGCCGGCTCGCTTTTGTATTTGGGTACTGCCTTTGCCGGGGTTGCCGTGCTCGCCGGCTTGGCTGCCGCTTCTACCGTGGCTCACGGCGGCAATGTCCATGAAATTATGGAGCATCACGAGCATTTGGGCATATCGGTATTGAGTTTGGCGGCGTTGCTGTCGGTCTGGCGTTTGCTGAGCAAAGGCCATATTGCCGGGCCGGCCAATAGTTTTTACTTGCTATTGGCGGCGGTTTTATCCGGACTGTTGGCGTTTACCGCCGACCTTGGCGGGTTAATGGTATATAAGTACGGTGTGTCGGTGGAAGCGGCCGATCAAGTCAATCGAGCGGCGGCACAAGCGCATGAGCATGAGGGTAATGACGTCCATGAGCATGGTTTGCCGGCAACTCATTCGGAAGCCGAAGTCGAGGAAGTGAAACACGACGATAGCCATCAAGATGAAGCAGCGCATGGCGGTGCCGGCCACCATCATGACCATCATCATGCGCATTGACGCCCACCTGAAAGCCGTCGGACAAAGGCTGACAAGGGTCAGCCTTTTTTTATTGAGCCGGGCATGACATATCGGATAGCTGTGTTATCCTACGCCGCCGTTTTTTGTGAGGCCGATCATGCGTACCCGCGTTAAAATTTGCGGTTTTACCAGTGTTGCGGATGCGGTTTGTGCCGCCGAATTGGGTGTCGATGCGATCGGTTTGGTCTTTTACCCGTCCAGTCCGCGGAACGTCTCCATCGAACAAGCGGCAATTATCAGTAAGGCATTGCCGGCTTTTGTTAGCGTGGTAGCCTTGTTTGTCGATGCCGAGCCGGCTCTGATTCGCGAGGTGTTAAGTAAAGTTAGGGTGGATTGCCTGCAATTTCATGGGGACGAAACAGCCGACAGCTGCCGGCCCTACGACAAATCGTACATAAAGGCCGTTCGGATGCGGCCCGGCACCGATATTGCCCGGTTGGCGGCGCAATATCACGATGCCGCGGGATTATTGCTGGATGCTTATCATCCGGGGATACAGGGTGGCAGCGGTAGCGGTTTCGATTGGAATTTAATCCCGCAGTGCCGCAGCTTACCGATTATTCTGGCCGGCGGATTGACCCCGGATAATGCCGGGGAGGCCATCAAAGTTGTAAAACCGTATGCACTGGATGTCAGCAGCGGTGTCGAGGCCGGGAAAGGCATCAAGGATGCGGCGAAAATGGCTGCGTTTATAAGAAAAACTAATCAAGCGACTTGAGAACTATGACTGACAAATACGATATGCCGGATGCCCGGGGCCATTTCGGGCCTTACGGCGGTATTTTTGTAGCGGAAACGCTGATGCCGGCAATTACCGAATTGAACGAAGCCTACCAGCGCTATATGCAAGATCCGGAGTTCATCGCCGAATTGGATGCCGATCTTAGAGATTACGTGGGCAGGCCCTCGCCGTTGTACCACGCTCAACGCTGGAGCCAGCATTTAGGCGGCGCGCAGATCTATTTAAAACGCGAAGATCTTAACCATACCGGTGCGCACAAGGTTAATAATACTGTCGGTCAAGCCTTGTTGGCCAAACGGATGGGCAAAACCCGCATCATCGCCGAAACCGGCGCCGGTCAGCACGGGGTTGCGACCGCCACCGTCGCCGCGCGCCTGGGATTGGAATGCGTGGTGTATATGGGTGCGGTCGACGTTGCCCGGCAAGCCTTGAATGTATATCGCATGAAGTTGTTGGGCGCCACCGTGGTGCCGGTCGAATCCGGTTCCAAGACCCTGAAAGATGCGCTGAACGAAGCGTTGCGCGATTGGGTTACCAATATCGACAATACTTTTTATATTATCGGTACTGTTGCTGGTCCGCATCCTTATCCGGCCATGGTGCGGGATTTTCAAGCCGTGATCGGCCGTGAAGCCAAACAACAGTGTATCGATCAAGCCGGACGTTTGCCGGATGCGTTGGTTGCTTGCGTCGGCGGTGGTTCCAACGCTATCGGTTTGTTTTATCCGTTTATCGATGACAAAACGGTGAAAATGTATGGCGTGGAAGCGGCCGGCGACGGCGTGGAAACCGGCCGCCATTCCGCACCGCTATGCGCCGGTCGTCCGGGCGTGCTGCACGGTAATCGTACTTATTTGATGGCTGACGACGACGGTGAAATCATCGAAACCCATTCCATTTCCGCCGGCCTGGATTATCCCGGCGTCGGCCCGGAGCACGCTTGGTTGAAAGATACCGGCCGCGCCCAATATGTGAATATCACCGACGATGAAGCACTGGCGGGTTTTCACGCCTTGACCAGAATGGAAGGTATTATTCCGGCGTTGGAGTCCAGCCACGCCATGGCCTATGCGATGAAACTGGCGCCAACCATGCGCAAGGATCAAATCATCATTATTAATCTGTCCGGACGCGGCGATAAAGACATGCACACCATTATGCAACGCGAGGGCATCAGTCTATGAGCCGCTTAGCCAATAAATTTGCCGAATTAAAAGCCTCCGGCCGTAAAGCCTTGATTCCGTTTATTACCGCCGGCGACCCGTATCCGGAATTTACCGTACCGCTGTTGCACGAAATGGTAGTCGCCGGTGCCGACGTCATCGAACTAGGCGTGCCTTTTTCCGATCCGATGGCCGACGGGCCGGTGATACAGCGCGCCAGTGAGCGGGCTTTATCGCACCATGTTGGCTTGCGAAAAGTATTGAGCATGGCCATGGAGTTTCGGAAAACCGATCAGGACACACCTTTAGTGTTGATGGGTTATTTAAATCCGATAGAAATCATGGGTTACGAGGACTTTGCCAATGCGGTGCAACGCGCCGATGTGGATGGCGTGTTGACCGTGGATTTGCCACCTGAAGAATCGGAAGCTTGCGTCAGCTTGCTACGTGAGCGTGGCATCGATCAGATCTTTTTACTGGCGCCCAACACCAATGCCGAACGGATTCAAAAAATGGATGCGGTCGGTAGCGGCTATTTGTATTACGTGTCTCTGAAAGGCGTTACTGGCGCCGGGCATCTGGATACCGCGGATGTCGAACAAAAATTACAATTGATCCGTGAAAATACCGGTTTACCGGTTGGGGTCGGTTTTGGCGTGAAAGATGCCGAAACCGCGAAAACCATCGCCGCTATTGCCGACGGTGTCGTGGTGGGTAGCGCGCTGATCAGTAAAATCGAGGCAAATCTCGACGATCCTCAGCAAGCGAAGCAAGAGATCATCGCCTTATTGAAATCCATGCGTCTAGCCATGGATGTTTAAGCTGCAAAGCGGAGAATAAAACGAATGAGTTGGTTTGAAAAACTGGTTCCCTCTGTGATTAGAACCGAATCCTCGCAGAAAAAAACCACGGTGCCCGAGGGCTTGTGGAATAAATGTCCGCGTTGCGATGCGATTTTGTTTAATGCCGAGCTGGAAAAAAACTTTAGCGTCTGCCCGAAATGCGACCATCATTTGCGCATTTCGGCGCGTAAACGCCTGAATATGTTTCTGGACGAAGACGGACGCCAAGAAATCGGCGCCGGATTGAAGCCCAGCGATCCTTTGAAATTCAAGGACAGTAAACGCTACAAGGACCGCATCAGCCAAGCGCAAAAACAAAGCAACGAGAACGATGCATTGGTCGTGATGAAAGGTACGCTGCAAGGTGCAGGTATTGTCGCCGCGGCGTTCGACTTTGGTTTTATGGGGGGCTCCATGGGCTCGGTGGTTGGCGAGCGTTTTGTGCGCGGCGTGAACGAAAGCTTACGTCTGGGCGTGCCGTTCATCGTCTTTACCGCCAGTGGCGGCGCCAGGATGCAGGAGTCTTTGTTCTCGCTGTTTCAGATGACCAAAACCAGTGCGGCTTTAACCAAATTGGCCGCGGCCGGGATCCCTTATATATCCTTTATGACAGACCCAACCATGGGGGGCGTGTCCGCCAGTTTGGCCATGCTGGGCGATATTAATGTCGCCGAGCCGGACGCGTTGATCGGTTTTGCCGGCCCCAGGGTTATCGAGCAAACGGTGCGCGAAAAGCTGCCGGAAGGTTTTCAGCGCAGCGAATTTTTACAGGAACACGGCGCCATCGATATGATCATTGATCGCCGCGAGATGCGCGATAAAATAGCCAGCATTCTGGCTATTCTGTGCGCAGGGCGCCGCGACGTTAAAGCTGTGGAAGAGCGTTCAAACAGCGAGTCTTTAAGCAATCAGGGTGAGAGCAATAATCCGCAGTATCAGGATTGAATACGGTCGCAATGACGCGTTTTGATTCGCTGCAAGCCTGGTTGGATTGGCAGGAAAAGTTACATCCTCGTCCTATAGATTTAGGATTGGGACGGGCTGCCGGCGTGTATCGGCAGCTTAATCCTGATCAAAAACAGCCGCTGACGATTACGGTTGCCGGCACCAACGGCAAGGGATCCTGCGTGGCTTTCCTAGAGGCCATCTATCGCGCGGCAGGCTATAGAGTCGGCGCTTATACTTCGCCGCATATTCTGCGTTACAACGAGCGGATTCGTATTGATGGTCAGCCAGTGGATGACGCATTGATTTGTGAAGCATTTAGCCGTATCGATGCGGTGCGCGGCGACACCAGTTTGAGTTATTTCGAATTCGGCACTTTAGCGGCGCTGAGTATTTTCGCCACTGCGAATTTGGATATACAGTTGCTCGAAGTTGGTTTGGGCGGCAGATTGGATGCGGTGAATATTGTCGATGCCGATGCCGCGCTAGTGACGACGATAGGGCTGGATCATCTCGATTGGTTGGGCCACACCGAAGAAGCGATCGGTCGGGAGAAAGCCGGCATTTTCAGGGCTGGGGTGGCTGCGATAGTCGGCGACTGGCAGCCGCCAATATCCATAGCCGAAGTTGCGGAACAAGTCGGTGCAGTTTTGCTGCAAATGGGCAAGGCTTTCACTTATCGAAAACACCCGCAGGTCTGGGATTGGCGGGCGGGGGATTTGCAAGTTGGCCAGCTGCCGCCGCCGGCGTTCAAGGGCGAGCATCAGTATCGAAACGCTTCGGCGGCGATAATGGCGGTGAAAACCTTGCAGCATTTATTGGCAGTGAGCGATGACTCGATTCGGCAAGGCATACAAAGCGCGCAGTTGCCGGGGCGGTTTCAGTTGATTCCCGGTGAGCCGAGGATTTTGCTCGACGTCGGCCACAACCCGCAAGCCGTACAAACTTTAATCGACTATTTGCGCGAATACTTCCCGGCCATCAAAATAAACGCAGTTTTTGCGATGATGCGGGATAAAGATATTGCCGGCGTATTGAACATGATGCGCGACAGGGTTACAACCTGGTATTTGGCGCCGCTGGTTAATCCGCGCGCTGCTAGTCCGGATATGTTAGAAACCATCTTTCAGCAACAAGGCCTGGACAATGTCCGCAGCGGTTTTGCCGATTTTTCCGAGGCATTTCATGCCGCTCGGCAAAATAGCGGGCCAGACGAATTGCTTTTGATTTTTGGTTCTTTTTTTCTGGTATCCGAATATTTATCGAAATTTTCTTAGAGGTGATGAGAATGGATCAAGAGTTAAAGCAACGATTGATTGGTGCGGCGGTGATAACCGCATTGGCGGCAATTTTCGTGCCCATGCTGTTCGACGACCCGATCGACGAAACCGGCAAAAGCATCAATGAATTGAAGATCCCCGAGCTACCGGCCAAGGCACAAGATGTGGAAATTATGCCTCTGCCGGAAAAGGTTGAGGAAGTGGCGGATAACTTGCCGGCCGCGAATACCCCGAAAGAACCGCCGCAAGTGTTGGAAGAGGGTGAATCCGAAGCCGCGCTGGAAGCACCTAAGCCTAAAGTCAGACTGTCGGGTAAAGAAACGGCGCCAGTGCCGCACAATCTGCCCGCTGCCAAGCCGTCAGCATCGGCGGCGGTTGCGCAACTTGGCGAGGAACCGGCCGAAGCTGAAGATGTGGCGCCAGCGGCGGTAGTCAGCAAGCCTGCCAAGTCGCCGGCTCCGGCAATCCAGCCGTTGCAAGCTGTGAGTCCGGTGCCGAAGGTGTTAAAGCCGGTAAATAAATTGCCTGAACTTAAAGCCGAAGCCGCCGCGACTCCCGCTCCGGCAACTGCTGGCAAAGCTCAGCCCCCGTCTGCCGAGGAAAGCAATCGCTGGTATTTGCAAGTCGGTACTTTTAGTCAGAAACCTAATGCGGCCAGTTTGCAAGAGAATTTGAAACAACAAGGTTTTGCGGCAACGATAAAAGAGGTCGCCAGCGACAAAGGTACGGTATTTAAAGTGCGGATCGGCCCTATCGTCGATAAAGCCAAGGCCCAGGCAGTCAAGGCCAAGTTGGCGCAAATCAACGTAAATAGTTTCGTCTCGGCTGACGAGTAACTAATTGGCGAATGACGCAGTGTGTGGAGTGGCCGGCTAGATCATGTTGGATTTTGTGCCCTGGGCCAAGCTATTGTGGGTCGATTACGTCATTATTTCCATTATCGCCATTTCGGCGATAATGGGTTTATTGCGTGGCTTTATTAGAGAAGCTTTTGCGTTGGTGCTTTGGATGGCTGCAGTGTGGGTGGCTACCCAGTATTGCCGTGATGTCTCGGTATTGTTGCAAGCGACGATTACGTATCCATCCGCTCGAATCGCCGCCGCGTTTGCTTTATTGTTTTTCGCCACCTTAATTTTGGGCAGCGTAATCAGTTTTTTACTGAGTCAACTGATAGAAAAAACCGGCTTGACCGGCAGTGATCGTTTGCTGGGTATGTTATTCGGTATTGCCCGCGGGGCGGTGCTGATTTCCCTATTAGTGATGCTGGCCGGCTTGACGCCGTTGCCGGAAGATCCCTGGTGGAAACAATCCCTTCTCATTCCTCCGTTTCAAGCTTTGGCTGTGTGGTTAAAAGTCCATATGCCAGCCGGTTTGGCGGATTACATTCATTATCGATAACTCGGGTCTGTTATGTGTGGTATTGCCGCTATTGTTTCCAATCAAAGTGTTAATCAGGATCTGTACGACGCGCTGACGGTACTTCAGCATCGGGGGCAGGATGCCGCCGGCATCGTGACCTGCGATGGCGGACGTTTGCATCTGCGTAAGGATAACGGCTTGGCGCGGGATGTATTTTCCAGCAAGCAAATGATGAAGCTGAAAGGCAATATGGGTATTGCTCATGTGCGCTATCCGACTGCCGGTTGCACCAGTTCGGCCGAAGCTCAGCCTTTTTACGTCAACTCGCCGTTTGGCTTGACACTGGCGCACAACGGGAATCTGACGAATACCGAGGAGTTGAAAAGACAGGTGTTCGTCGACGACCAACGTCACATCAATACCGATTCCGATTCCGAAGTGCTGTTGAATGTGTTTGCCCATGAACTGGCGCAGTTCGGCAAACTGAAATTAACTGTGGACGATGTGTTCCAAGCGGTTAATGCCGTGCACAAAAGGTGCCGCGGCGCTTACGCCGTGGTAGTGATGATTGCCGGATTTGGCGTGTTGGGCTTTCGCGACCCGCACGGTATTCGCCCAATCGTGTTCGGACAGCGCAAAACCGAAGACGGCATCGATTATATGATCGCCTCGGAAAGCGTGGCGCTGGACGTGCTGGATTTTCAATTGATTCGCGACATCGAGCCCGGCGAAGCCGTATTTATCGAGGCAGACGGCCAATTACATACCAAGCAATGCTCGGACTTAGTGGATCATTGCCCATGTATTTTCGAATATGTGTATTTTGCCAGACCGGATTCGATTATCGACAATATTTCGGTGTACAAAGCCAGAATGCGGATGGGCAGAAAACTGGCCGAAAAAATTCAACGGGAATGGCCGGATCACGACATCGACGTCGTAATTCCGATTCCGGATACTAGCCGCACCGCGGCTTCGCAAATTGCCCACGATCTGGGAGTAAAATTTCGTGAAGGCTTCATGAAAAACCGTTACATCGGCCGGACTTTCATCATGCCCGGTCAGAAAATGCGCAGAAAATCGGTCAAGCAAAAGCTGAATGCCATTTCTTTGGAATTCGACGGCAAGAACGTGTTGCTGGTCGACGATTCCATTGTCCGCGGTACAACCTCGGAACAAATTATTCAGATGGCGCGGGATGCCGGCGCCAAGAAAGTGTATTTTGCGTCGGCGGCGCCGCCGGTACGTTATCCGAATGTCTATGGTATCGATATGCCGGCCGCGCATGAGTTGATCGCGCACGATCGTACCGAAAACGAAGTTTGCCAAGCCTTGGGTGCGGACAAGCTGATTTATCAAGATTTGGACGATCTAATCGAAGCGGTTGGTCGGGGTAATCCCGACATCAAGCATTTCGATACGTCTTGCTTCAGCCACGATTACATTACCGGGGATATAGACGATGCCTATTTGGCCAGAATAGAAGCCCTACGCAACGATAATGCGCAGGAACAGCGCAATAGCAGCAGTTTTATCATAGAGATGCAAGTCGCAAAATAACAGGACGACAGATGAGCGAATTTGATTGGCAAGATTATGCCCCGGAAACCCTGGCCATCCGTACCGGGCATAAACGCACTCACGAAGACGAACATAGCATCCCGATTTTCGCCACCTCCAGTTACGTATTTAAGTCGGCGGAGGAAGCGGCGTTGCGCTTTACCGGCAAACAACCCGGCAACATTTATTCGCGCTTCACCAATCCCACTGTCAGCGCGTTTCAGGAGCGTTTGGCCTGCCTGGAAAAGGGCGAGCGTTGTCTGGCGTTTTCGTCGGGCATGGCGGCAATCATGGCGGTGGGTATGGCCTTGCTGAAGGCCGGTGATCATGTGGTGTGTTCGCGCAGCGTGTTCGGTAATACGGTGCTGACCTTCCAGAATTATTTCGGCAAGTTCGGGGTCGAGACCGATTTTGTCAGTCTGACCGATCCGGCGGCCTGGGAAGCGGCGATCAAACCCAATACCCGCTTTCTGTTTCTGGAAACGCCGTCGAATCCTTTGATTGAAATTGCCGACATTCGCGTGTTGGCGGACATCGCCCATCGACATGGAGCGTTGTTGGTGGTAGACAATGTGTTCTGCACGCCGATCTTACAGCAGCCTTTGACCTTGGGCGCCGATCTGGTCGTGCATTCCACGACTAAATACATCGATGGACAAGGGCGTTGCGTCGGCGGCGCTGTGGTAGCCAACGAAGAATTGATCGAAAAATACGTGTATCCCTATCTGCGTACTGGCGGCGCAACGATGAGTCCGTTCAATGCATGGGTGTTTTTGGGAGGACTCGAAACACTGGCACTTCGTATGAAAGCGCATTGCGATAATGCGTTCGAGCTGGCCAAATGGCTGGAGCAACAGCCAGCTGTTGCCAAGGTGCATTATCCGGGTCTGGCGTCGCACGCTCAGCATGAGCTGGCTAAACGGCAGCAAAGCCATTTCGGCGCGGTGGTCAGTTTCGAATTGCAAGGTGGCAAGGATCAGGCTTGGCAATTGATCGATTCCACCAAGATGTTGTCGATTACCGCGAATTTGGGCGATGTGAAAACCACTATCACGCATCCGGCTACCACCACTCACGGCCGATTGCCGCCGGAAGCCCGAGCCGAGGCGGGGATTAAAGACAGCTTAGTCAGAATTTCGGTGGGTTTGGAAAATATCGACGATATCAAGGCCGATTTGCTAACCGGGTTAACACAGTGCTAAGCCGGTTCGTGGAACCAAGCGAGCCGCCTCGATCCACGAAAATCGAAAAGTAAGCTATCTTTGACCGACGTTATAGAGAGATTCCGATCATGTTTCAGGATAGAAAAGAATACCGAAAAAACTTTAACGCCGAGGGACAGCTCTTCGTGGGTGGCGAGACCTTGCAGCTAAATTGCTACGATGTTTCGCTAAAAGGCGCCATGGTGGAAGTCAGTCCGGGCGATTTGCTAACCACCATTCAGGATTTCGAAACCTTGCTGAATGAAGATCGGCAGGCCGAGATTTTCGTTGCGGAATTGATGTTGGCGGGCGAAGTCGATATCGTTTGGGTGAAACGCGAGCGCAACCGAATCATGATGGGCTTAGAGTTTCGCGATGTGGTGCACAATGCTCACAAGCTTTGGCGTAAACGGCGCGGCTATCGTAAAGTCGAAGCCTTCACGGTCGAATTGTTTATCGACAAGGAACGCGTCAGCGCGGAGGGTGTCAATCGCTCGGTCGAGGGGATGTGTCTGAAATTGTCCGGTCATCATCCCGGTATTAGAGTAGGCGCTCCGGTTAAATTGCAAGTTAACGAGCCGGGTTTGAGCGCTTTAGGCAAAGTAGTTTGGGTCGAGAGTAACGAATTGGTTACACGTTTCGGTTTACAGCTGGTCATCGTTAAATAACGCCTCATTGGGTTCCAAACGCTCTGAGTGGATCCCAATGTCTTTGATCGACAGCTCTGTGGAAAATGCCGGTATTCGGTTTTATTACAAAGCTTGGATCGTCTAGGAGTTGACGCCCTTCGCGATTGAACGGCGTCCGATCGGTTTTTCTGTCCGGTCTGGTCCTTCGTTACCGGTGTGGACGCGTTTATGCTTGCAACAACGGGTCCAGTTCCTGGCTCATATCCAAGGCATGTAAATCATCGAAACCGCCGATATGGCGCTCGCCAATATAGATTTGCGGTACTGTACGACGTTTGGTTTTTTCCATCATTTGCTGACGCAGCCCAGGTTCCGCATCGACATTGATTTCGGTATAGCCGACGCCTTTGCGCTCCAAAAGTTTTTTAGCCATCGTGCAATACGGGCAAAGTTTGGCGGTGTAAATGATAATTTCCGGCATGATAAAATTAATAAATGCTAATAAATGGCGGTATTCTAAGGCCACGACCGTTTTTGCTCAATAGCGATGGCTTCGGCGAATTGCGTGATCAGCAAAACTGCCGCATCGGTCAGAGTTGCCCCAAATGCCACGATGCCGTCTTCGTGGCCAAGCATACTGAATATGCCGCAATTTTGTAAACGTCCGGAGTCGAACAAGTCGGCAACTGACTTTGCCATTTCCGGCGTGCCGTAAGGCACGTCCGCCGCAATGCAGGGCAGGTTGAGCGTCCGGCTCTGCCGCCATAACTCCGGGCAGTGCACATGTATCACGGCTTGAACCTGTAACTGTTGCTGATAGACGCTGGCATGTGTCAGCGCTTCGGACGATGGTTGCAATAAACCGAGTGATTGAATGTAATTGGCTTGCGGCGAAGCGCTTTCAATCAAGGTGAAATGTAGATTGCTCAGACAAGGCAAGTGGCCGGTTTGAGTGCCGGAAATTAAAAATTCCGGATTTCCTGGAACCAGACGCCGGCTGATATTGCCAAACCCCAGGCCGGCATATTTTTCGGCTATTTGGCCGATCAACCGCAAGCGGTAAAGTACGCTACGCCAAGCGTTAATTTCCGATATGTCGATGTCCGCCGCTAATTCGGCGTGTCGATGATCCAGCCGATATTTAATGACACCTTCTTGTTCGCCGAATGTGTTTTCCATTTTTATAATGAGTTTTTAGCTTTATTTGTTATACAGCCAACGCATGAAACCAATTTTTTTAAAATCCGGCTTTGCATTTTGTATGCTCATGCTGCTGATCAGTGTAAACCTTGCCTACGCCGCTAACCAAAAATCTTTGATTAAAGCGTTATCGCATGCCGACTTGCAACAACGGATGCAGACAGTCAAAGATAAGCAGAATTTGCCGGAAGAGTTAAAGTCCCGAATTTTGGCCGCTTATTCCGAAAGCGACGACAATTTAAACGAACAGGAAGCTCAGGACGCTCAAGCCGAATCGTTTAAGCAGGCTTTAAATAGCTTGCCGATGGAAGTCAAGCAATTAGCCAGACAAATAGCCGATGCCGAGAACAACCTAAAGAACCATAAATCCGAGAAGTTTACGATTTTTCCAACCGATGAGTTGGAGCAGCGATTAATCATCGAAAAAACCCGGCTTAGCGATTTGGATGCTGAGATTAGCCGGATAGAAGCGCAGATTGGCGATTTGAGCGGCAGGCCGCAGATGATTAGGGAAAAAATCTCCGAAATCAAGAGCAAGCAGGCATCCAGCCAACAGGAACAGCAGGCTTTAGCGGCCAGGGCCGGTGATAATCTATATCAAAAAGAAGCTAAGCAAATATTGTTGGATACCCGGATTCGGCTATTAAACAGTGCGCTGAAAGCCCTGGAATTGGAAAACCTCAGCAATCCGTTGCGATTACAAGCCAGCAAAGACCGCGTGCATCTACTGACCTTGCAACGGGAGCAGCTTAGTCTGCTGATTGCCGATCTGGATAACTTTCTGTTGGATAGACGCCAGCAGGAAATCGACAAAGAACAGGCTGCACTGGTGCAAGCGGAAAAAGAAGCGGAAGGCAAACATCCGTTGATTCAGGCCGCCACTAAAGAAAATATGCATTACAACCACAGCTTGCAGGACATCAATAAAAATACGGAGCAATACCTGCTCCAGAAAAATGAAATCGATGTGCGTTATAAACAACTGGAAAAGGATTTTCAAAGTGCCGAGCAAAAAATCAGCCTTGCTGGTTTGAGTCCCGCATTGGGGAATTTACTGCGCGAACAGCGCCGTAATTTACCGCAACGTAAACAGTACAGCGCTTTAAGCGAAGAGGTGCAAAGTCAGATTGCCTTGGCCAGTCTGGAAATGTTCAAGCTGGATGAAGCTAAAAAAAATCTGGTGGATATCAATCAGGTCTTGTTGACGCGTATTGCCCAATTGCCGGCGGAAACCGACGATTCGGAAAAGCTTCGGATTCGAACCGAACTACGGATGCTGTTGAACGACCAGAAAGATCTGGTGGCAAGATTATCCGGCGGTTATGACGAATATGGCCGGATATTGGGCGATGTCGATTTTAGTTTGCAGCAGATGTTGAGCATGGCCGAAAAATTCAGCGGCTATTTGGATCAGCGCTTATTGTGGGTGCCCAGTGCGCCGGTCATCGACAAACATTATCTACACGATATCGTTTCCTCTTTACTCTGGTTTGTAAGTCCGGGCAATTGGCTGGGCGTGGCAAACGGATTTTGGGAAGGTATTAGCCAGTTTCCCTTTCTGGTGTTGGTGGGTTTGAGTATCCTGTTATTACACTGGCGTTTCAGGGCTAGAATCAAACAGGAACTGGCGGCCCTCCTAAGCAAAAAAGTGATTAGTCATGATTTCGGCGAGATTGTATCGAGCCTGTTCTATCTGTTGTTGATGTCTTTGTACGGCGCCTTGCTTATGGCTTGGATCGGCGGGGTGCTGATATTGAATACCCGAGCGAACTTATTCAGCCATTCGTTTGCGGAAGGCTTAATCGCCGCTGCCGTATCGCTATGCTTGGTGCAATTCTTTTACCGCTTGTTTAGGCCATACGGCGTGGCGGACACCTTGTTTCACTGGCCGGACCACGCCATCCGATTACTGCACGGTCAAATGAAGTGGGCGCGTTTCCTATTGGTGCCAAGCGTCTTCATAATCGCGATGACGGGCACCGATCTGTTTTCCGAACACAGTTATGCGCTGGGTCGGACGGCGTTGATTGTGATGATGCTGACCTTTACGTATATGTTTCACCGCTTGACGCAACCGCAAACGGGATTGGGGAAAAATCTCTATCAGCAATCGGAGGGCTGGATTAGCCGTCTGCGCTACGTCTGGTACGCTATTGCGGTATTGACGCCTCTGGTCATCATCGGTTTTGCCGTAACCGGTTACTATCAAAGTGCGCTGGAATTGCAGGGCAAGTTGGTGATGACGCTACGTTTGATTTTTATCACCGTATTATTCCAGGGGTTGGTTTTACGTTGGTTGCGCAATACCGAACGGAAATTGGCGCTGAAAAATGCCCGGCAAAAACGTAAGCAAGTCGAGCAAGCGGCTGTCGCGAGCGCCAGCCTTGAAGGCAGTCATCCGCTCGAAGACGAGTTACTGGATATTTCTAAAATCAATCAGCAAAGCCACAAATTGTTGACGACAGTGGTGATGGTCATTATGTTGCTGGGTTGCTGGATGATCTGGAGCGATATCTTGCCGGCCTTAACGGTGTTCGATCAAGTCGTGCTTTGGCAGCATAGCCAGACGGTCGAGGGTAAGGAGGTATTGCAACCGATTACCTTGATAAATCTGTCGATTTGCCTGGTATATAGCGGTTTGGCCTTTGTGTTCGCCAGCAATTTTCCGGCATTGGTGGATTTGATAACCGCCGGCAAGTTCGCAATGACGGCCGGCAGCCGTTATGCGCTGATTCAGTTGGTGAGATATTCCTTGACTGCGATTGCCTTTTTGGCGGTAGCCAACGAGCTGGGCGGTAGCTGGTCTCAAGTGCAGTGGCTCGTCGCCGCGCTTTCCGTGGGTTTGGGTTTCGGTTTGCAGGAAATCTTTGCCAATATGGTATCCGGCATTATTTTGCTCTTCGAACGGCCGATTCGGGTTGGCGACACTGTCACGGTGGGAGATGTAACCGGCCGGGTCAGTCGGATTCAGATGAGAGCGACGCATATTGTCGATTGGGATAGAAAGGAGTTGGTGGTGCCGAATAAAATCTTCATCACCGACCGGCTGATCAACTGGACTTTGTCCGACACAGTGACGCGGGTTGTGGTCCCGGTCAGCGTGGCCTATGGCACGAACGTGGATATGGTGGAGCAAATTTTGGCCGATGCGGTAAAAAGCGTGGCAGAGGTTCTCTGCGATCCGGAGCCGGTGGTAAGTTTTGTCGGCTTTGGCGATAGCGCCTTACAGTTCAAAATTAACGTTTTCGTCCGCGAACTCAGCGATAGAACGGTAGTTACCCATCGGTTGCACACGCAAATATATGAAGCCTTGTTGGCCCACCATATCGAAATACCCTATCCGCAACGCGATGTACATATCCGTTCGGTAGCCAAGGGAATATGGAACGAATGAGTCGCACGTCAGTAGTCGATTTCAATATATAACCATTCTGTAATAAAATAACAGCCCTTTGAACACCGACTTGGCTCTTTAACTATGCGTTGTCCGTTTTGCTCAGCACAAGATACCCGGGTAATCGATACCCGCTTGGCCGACGACGGCGATCAAGTCAAACGCCGCCGCGAATGCGTGGCTTGCAAGGAACGCTTTACTACCTTCGAAGTAGTTGAGCTGACTCTGCCGCGTATCATCAAGCGTAACGGCGCCCGGCAAAGTTTCGACGAAGCCAAGCTGCGGGCCGGTATGCAGCGGGCCCTGGAAAAGCGCCCGGTACAGGTCGACGCGGTCGAGGCGGCGCTTAGCCGTATCAAAAAAGCCCTGACGGCGAAGGGCGAACGCGAGATTGCCGCGCGTGAACTGGGCGAACTGGTGATGCAGGAATTGCAAGCACTGGATCATGTGGCTTTCGTGCGCTTTGCCTCGGTGTATCGCAGTTTCCAGGACGTCTCCGAATTCACCGCAATGATCGAGAATCTACAAAAGCATGATGCTTAGTCAAGACGCGGCCTATATGGCGCGGGCCGTCAAACTGGCGGAAAACGGCATATACACTACCGATCCGAACCCGCATGTGGGCTGTGTGTTGGTTAAGGAAGGTAATATTGTTGCCGAAGGTTGGACGCAGCGGGCCGGGTTTGCGCATGCCGAGATAGACGCGCTTGCCAAAACCGCTAATGCGTCGGGCGCAACCGCCTATGTGACCCTGGAGCCTTGCAGTCACTGCGGTAAAACCGGGCCTTGCAGCGATGCGTTGATTGCGGCGGGCGTCAGTCGTGTCGTGGTGGCTATGCAGGATCCCAATCCTCTGGTGGCGGGACGCGGTTTGCAAAAACTCCGTGAAGCCGGTGTCGAAGTTGTCGTCGGCGTGTTACAGCAAGAAGCCGAAAAACTGAATCGAGGCTTTTTTAAAAGGATGACCTGCGGCTTGCCGTGGATACGCAGCAAACTGGCTATGAGTTTGGATGGCCGCACCGCGATGGCCTCGGGCGAGAGCCAATGGATTACTTCGGCACACGCCCGGCAGGACGTGCAGCTTGGACGGGCCGCCAGCAGCGCGATTGTTACCGGTATCGGTACGGTGTTGTACGACGATCCGCAACTTAACGCCCGCGTCGACTTTGACGTGGTGCAACCCATCAAAGTCGTGCTTGATTCGAATTTGCGGATGCCGTTAACGGCGAAGCTGCTAGAAAATGCCGAGGAGCTCTGGATCGTTACTTGTAGCGACGATGCGCTTAAACTGCAACGATTGCGCGATATGGGCTGCAAAGTATTTCAGGTCGATGCGGTCGAAGGCCGCGCCGATTTGCCGCAGGTTTTTAAATTACTGGCAGAGCTGCAAATCAACACGGTTTGGGTGGAAGCTGGTGCCACCTTGAACGGCGCATTGCTGGAAAGCGGCCTAGTTGACGAATGGCTGATTTATATGGCCCCTTGCGTGTTGGGCGATGAGGGACGCGGATTGTTTCATTTGCCGGGCTTACGGACAATGGCGGATAAAAAGCAGTTAAAGTTACTTGAAGTGAGACAAGTTGGCCCCGATCTCAGGCTGACGTTTAATTAGCGAATATAAAGGCCACAATGTTTACGGGTATCATACTTGCCGTCGGTAGAATCGCCGGCATCCAGCCGCGCGGCGGCGACTGTCGGTTGAAAATCGACACAGGCAAACTTTCTTTAGTCGATTGCGCATTAGGTGACAGCATTGCCGTCAACGGTGTTTGTTTGACCGCCGTTGAGTTGGGCGAGCATTATTTTTTCGCCGATGTCTCGAATGAGACTTTATCGCGTACGACTTTAAAGTCGGCGAGCACCGGTACCCCGGTTAATCTGGAATTGGCCTTGACGCCATCCGGCCGGCTGGGTGGGCATATCGTCAGCGGCCATGTCGATGGTATCGGCAAAGTGATCGAGAAGCAGGCCGATGGCCGCTCGATTCGGTTTAAATTCAAGGCGCCGGATTCGTTGGCCAAATACATCGCCGAAAAAGGCTCGATTTGCATCAACGGCATCAGCCTCACCGTGAATAGTGTGGACGGCGCGTATTTTTCCGTGAACATCGTGCCGCATACCTTACAAGAAACCACCCTGGGTAGCACCGAAGCAGGCAGCGAGGTGAATCTGGAAGTGGATTTGCTGGCCCGCTACATGGAACGCTTAATGAAAGGCGAAGCTGCGGCGCATTGCCTAGGCGGCGTCACCGAGGCCTTATTACAAAACTCAGGCTTTATTAAATGAATAGCATAGAAGAAATCATAGCCGACCTTCGCCAAGGCAAAATGGTCATCATCATGGACGATGAAGACCGGGAAAACGAAGGTGATTTGTTGATGGCGGCGGCGTTTGCCCGGCCGGAAGACATTAATTTCATGGCCAAATACGGCCGTGGCCTGATTTGTCTGACCTTGACGCGAGAGCGTTGTCAGCAGTTGCGTTTGCCCCTGATGGTCACCGACAACAATACGCCATATACCACCAATTTCACCGTGTCTATTGAAGCGGCTACCGGCGTAACCACCGGTATTTCCGCCGCCGATCGGGCTTTGACCGTGCAGGCGGCGGTGGCAAAAAATGCGCAACCTAGCGATTTGGTGCAGCCGGGACATATTTTTCCATTGATGGCGCAAGCCGGTGGCGTGTTAAATCGGGCTGGGCATACTGAAGCCGGTTGCGATCTGGCCCGGCTGGCGGGCGTTGAGCCGGCGGCCGTCATCGTGGAAATCCTGAACGACGACGGTTCAATGGCGCGCCGGCCCGATTTGGAAGTCTTTGCCGAAACGCACAATCTGAAAATCGGCACCATTGCCGATTTGATCCACTACCGCATCAAACACGAAAACACCCTGGAACGGATCAGCGAATGCGTCTATCCGACCGAATTCGGTGATTTCAGACTTTACGCCTACCAAGATTGCAACGACGATAACGTGCATTTGGCCTTGGTGATGGGCAACGTCGCTGGCGACGAGCCGGTACTGGTAAGGGTCCACGCCCGTAACTTGATCGACGATTTATTGTTTTCCAAGCGCAGCGATTGCAGTCTGCCGGTGCGGGAAGCCTTGAAAAATATTGCCGAAGCCGGTCGCGGCGTTTTGGTGATCATCCGCCAAAAAGAAAACAACAAAGATTTAGTGGAACTGATTCACACCTACCAAATGCAGGACCATGGCGTCAAAAACAGTCAGGATCTGAGCGCGGATGCGGATTGGCGCACCACTGGTGCCGGTTCGCGCATCTTGTCGGATTTGGGGGTGCGGCGCTTGAAGGTGATGGGGGCCCAGAAAAAATATATAGGTTTGTCCGGCTTCGATCTGGAAGTGGTCGAGCATGTCGATTCAACGCATTAATGCAGGGTCGAATTTATTCGCCCGCATCTTACGATTTCAATCATTCAACAACAGGTAAACACATGGCAACAGTCACTACTCTGGAAGGCAACTTTTCCGCGCAAGGCGGCAAGTTTTGCATCGTTTCGTCACGCTTCAACAGCTTTATTGTCGAACAACTGGAAGGCGGCGCGATCGATGCCTTGGTTCGCCATGGCGCAGATAAGAACGATGTCACCCTGGTAAAAGCGCCGGGCGCCTTCGAGTTGCCGATGGTGGTGCAACGAATTGCCGCCAGCAAAAAATACGATGCGATTATCGCCCTGGGTGCCGTAATTCGGGGCGGCACGCCGCATTTTGAATATGTGGCCGGTGAATGCGTCAAAGGCATTGCTCAGGTTGCGTTGCAATATGATGTGCCGGTGGCTTTTGGCGTGTTGACGGTGGACAGCATCGAACAGGCTATCGAACGCGCCGGTACCAAAGCCGGTAACAAAGGTGCGGAAGCAGCGCTGTCGGCGATCGAAATGGTCAGTCTCTTTAATAACCTGGGTCTTTAATGAGTCAAGCAAAAACCAATGCCAGAAAGTGCGCGGTACAGGCACTGTATCAATGGCAAATGTCCGGCGAGAGTTTGATCCGCATCGAAACCTATTTTCTGGAAGAAGAGCATCTGAAAGGCGCGCAAAAAACCTATTTCAGCGAGCTGTTTCATGGGGTGCCGCAACAATTGGATGTGATCGATGCGGCGCTGGCCGAATTCGTTGATCGGCCGGTGGAAAAAATCGATCCGGTGGAACGCGCTATTCTGCGTATCGGAGCTTACGAGCTGATCAATCGCCTGGAAACGCCCTACAAGGTCATCATCAACGAAGGCGTTAATCTGGCTAAGGATTTCGGCGCGGACGGCAGTCATAAATATGTAAACGGCATCCTCGATAAAGTCGCGCAAAAACAGCGCGCGGTAGAGATTGCAGCGAAGAGGGCGAACTCGCAAAGCTAATGGCTGTTGCCGAATTCGATCTTATCCGGCGTTATTTTGCGGTACATACGCCGCAGCATCCGTTCAACCGATTAGGAATAGGCGACGACTGCGCATTGCTGGACGTCCCGGCCGGCTATCAATTGGCGGTAACCGCCGATACGATGGTCGAAAACGTGCATTTCTTCGCCGATGCCGATCCTGAGCAGCTTGGTCATAAACTGTTGGCGGTTAATCTAAGTGATCTAGCCGCGATGGGCGCCGAGCCGTTCGCGGCAACATTGGCATTAACCTTACCGAAAGTCGACGAAACTTGGCTGCAAGCTTTCTCGCGAGGTTTTATCAATTTGGCTCGTGAGTACAGGGTCGATTTAATTGGCGGTGATACCACTTCCGGACCGTTGACGATGACGGTACAAGCGATAGGTGTGGTGCCGCAGGGGATGGCGTTATTACGTTCCGGTGCTAAGATCGGCGATCTGATTTATGTCACCGGGCAACTGGGCAATGCCGGCTTGGGGCTGAAAATTAAACAAGGTTATGCCTGTGCCGATCCGGAGCTGGCTTTGCGCTGCTTTAACCAGCCGCGGCCGCGGGTGTCGGAAGGCTTGGCGCTACGCGGTATCGCGCATGCCTGTATCGATATTTCCGACGGATTAGCCGCCGATTTAGGACACATTCTGGAAAAAAGCGGTGTCGGCGCGTGTTTGGAATGGAAGAGCTTGCCGTTATCTATCCCCATGCAAGATTACATTGCGCAAAACGACGATTGGAGTTTGCCGCTAGTTGCCGGCGATGACTACGAATTGTGTTTTACCGTGCCGGCTGACTTTGCGGAAGCCTTGCCGGAAGGTTGCTTTTGCGTGGGTGTTATTGAAGCCGAACCCGGCCTCCGGGTCAAGCGAGGAGGGCGTGTGGACGCGTTCGAGGCGAAAGGTTTTGAGCATTTTTCTTAGAGATCATTACGGCAACAGCCGGTTAAGTGCGCGGCAGATCATCAAAGATCCAACGCTGTTTCTGGCATTTGGTTTCGGTTCGGGTTTATCGAAAGTAATGCCCGGAACGATGGGTACCGTCGCTGCGATACCTGTTTATTTGGCTGCGCTGCAAGCAGGCCAAATTGCATACTTCCTGATCACGATGTTCATAGTCGCTATCGGGATATTGATTTGTGACCGGGCGGCAAGAAAACTGGAAGTCCATGATTTCGGCGGCATCGTCTGGGATGAAATCGCCGGGTTTTTGATTACCATGTGGGGTATTGCCTATTCCTGGCAGAGTTTATTGGCGGGTTTTGCACTGTTTCGTTTTTTCGATATTGTAAAACCTTGGCCTATCAAATGGCTGGATCGGCATGTGGAAGGTGGTTTTGGCATCATGCTGGACGATGTGGTTGCGGCTGTTTTTGCGGCGCTGATGATGCGTATCTGGTTTTAAATATTTAGGTAATTAAGGAGCCAAATTTAAAGCCAGTTTTGCCGCCTCCCGGATGTCGCGGTTGTTGTGTTTGCTTAGCTGTTTTAGGCGGGCTATCAGTTTTTTATCTTCTACCGAATTGATGACCAACAAGGTTTGCTCGATAGTGTCGTCGCTATGGCTTTGCAGCGCAGTCAACAGCATGTCGGTGCGGTCTGTCGGGTCCTGCCATTTGATTATCTGCCGAATGGCTTGACTGACAACCAAATGGGAGTTGTCATTCAGCGCCGTGATTATGCCTTGCTTGGCTTCGGCGCTCGTCAATTCCCCCAATTCCATTACAGCCAGTTCCCGGTCGTATTCATCTTCGGCGTTATCCAATTGATGTAATGCGCCATCCAGTTTTTGCAATTTTTCGCTATCGCTTAGTAGATCTTCAACGGGTTCTTGATTGGCTATTTTTTGGGCTTGCTGCTGAAGCACAAACTCAACTTGAGCTTTAGTTTGCGCCGGGTTGGATTCCGAGTTATCGGCCGGAGCCTGGTGCGTATCGGTATTCGATAAGTGTTTATCTGCATCGAAAACTAATGCGCTAAACTCATCCACATGGGGAATAGCGGAAACAGCGATTGCTCCAAAACAAAGCACGCCAAGTAATATACCTTTGTTTTTCATGAATTAAATTTCGGTTGATGCTTAATGATTGATTAGGCAAGCAGCTCAGTTGACCTCAAATATCTTGGACGACTACAATCCGCCCCGATTTGCAGGTTATCTTGTTGCACACGGTTTCTAAAATGGAGTTTTCCTGCAAACATCGCCGCACTCTTTATAACAACCAGAAAAAAGGTGAAATTATGAATAAAAAACTATTACTTTGCGCTTCGATTTTTGCGCTTGCGACAACTAGCGTGGCGTTTGCCGACAGAGACGATAGCTACGGCGATTCGGAAAGCGCTTGTCCGGTCAGCCATGCCGCTCTGGAAAGTGCGATTAAATCGGCACAGGCGCTTGATAACGGCGGATTGGGTTTTCACATGTGGGCTTCGGTCGTCAATGCGAATGGCGTGGTTTGCGCGGTAGCTAAATCGGGTAACGGACTTAACGCGCAATGGCTGGGTAGCCGGGTGATTTCCGCGCAGAAAGCGTACACAGCAAACGCGTTTAGTTTAACTGACGGGGCGAATCCGAATGCGGCGCTTGACGGCTTGGCGTTGTCGACTGCCAATTTATATTCGGCGGTGCAGCCGGGTGGAAGTCTGTTTGGTTTGCAACACAGCAATCCGGTCGATACAAATTGGGCATATGCTGGTAATTCGAAAAAATTCGGTAGAAAAGACGACCCGATGAATGGTCGTCGGGTCGGCGGGGTAAATGTTTTTGGCGGTGGTTTGGCACTTTATAACGCGAGCGGTAAATTAGTGGGGGCTGTGGGCGTAAGCGGTGACACCTCCTGCGCCGATCATAATATTGCATGGCGTGTGCGTGATACTTTGAAACTCGATTTCGTACCGGCCGGTCTTTCCGGCTCAGCGGGCGATAACATTATCTTCGACTTGGATGCCAATGGAAAAAGCGCGGGTGGCTTTGGTCATCCTAAATGTATAGGTACTGAGCACATCAAAAATGCCGGTTTGCTCTTAACCGCGCCTATCGGAAACAATCCGTAAAATGAGTATGAGGTAAGGCCGTTTATTCGGCTTTACTTCGTTTTCGTAATTAATAGCATGTTTATTGCTTGCTAATTATTTTATAGCCTGTATAATTAACCAAATCAATCGCGGGGTGGAGCAGCTTGGTAGCTCGTCGGGCTCATAACCCGAAGGTCGTAGGTTCAAATCCTGCCCCCGCTACCAGATAACTGATTGATTCTTAAGGATAAGAATCATAAAGCCATCGGTTTAACACGTTGAAAAAAACGCCACAGGGCACCGTTTAGGGCACATGTGGATTTTTTCAAAAAGGTTCCAGAGAACCTGTGTTACATCGAGGGCTTTTTTTATGTCCAGTGATTTTTCAGAAAATCTTTCACCATCGGCAATCGATGCCGACCATGACAACCGCACAGAGACAGTGAGTGCGGATGTTTCGAAAACCAACCGATCCAACATCAATCCGGATATTGACAGGCTAAAGCAAACTGTCAAAGACATGGATTGCATGTCCCAGGAGGCGGTTGAGCGTATTTCGGCTATTACCGGGTTGCTATTGTTGGCGATGGAAAGCCCCGGTTTTTATGGCCGTCCTTACGATTTACACCATGCACTAAGACAGATAAATGCTATTGCGGATGGACTTCAAAACGACATCAACGTTATGGCTGAAGATGTTGGGTGTAATTTTATCGACAATAAAACCGGTGGATTTTGGGCTGCCCATATGGCTTTTAAATCCAACAATTCACATTGATGGGGGCGGATATGGCCACCATCCGAAAAATCCAACGCCAGTCGGGTGTCGTTTATAAAGCGATCATCACCCAGCGCGGCATTCCAATAAAATCCAAAACCTTCACTCGCAGAGGTGATGCTCAATCGTGGGCAAAACGCATCGAGTCCGACCAAGAGATGATGGAGGCCTTAGGTTCGCGCGGTGCGGGTCTGCGGTTTGCCGATTTGGTCGATGAATACATGGGCCAATGGCAAGGCAAGGATGCGGTCAACCAAGCCAGGCGGGCGCATTATTGGCAAACGTGCTTCGGCGATTATAAGTTGGTTGATATTACCGCGGATATGATCCGCCAACAGCTTAAAGGGTTCGAAGCCGGTAAGGCCTTACGTGGCGATGGTGCCGGCAAGGCCAAGGCGATTAATCGCGACCGTTCGCCGTCCACCGTCAATCGATATCGCACCGTGCTGTCGGCTATTTTCAGGTATGCGATCTTCGAGGGCTATATCGTGGCCAATCCCGTGGCCCGTGTGGCCGCTCGCAAGGTGAACAATCAGATTAATCGATTCCTGGATGAAGGCGAACGGGTGCGCCTGTTGGGTGCGTGTCAAAAATCAGACTGGAATAGGCTGCATTTACTGGTGTTGATGGCGCTGACTTCCGGCATGCGTAAAGCCGAGCTGCTTAACCTACGTTGGAGCGACATCGACTTCGAAAACAATCTGGCCCGGTTGGCAACCAGCAAAAACGGCGAACCCCGCTGGTGTCCATTGCCGGATTTTGTAGTGGAGCAACTGCGGCCACTGCGTCAGGTTGGCACCGCGTTAATCTTTGCCAGCGACAGCAAGCCCGAGCGACCGTTCGAGTTCAAAAAACACTGGGATAAGGCGCTAAATGAAGCCGGAATCCATAATTTCCGGTTTCACGATCTACGCCATAGCGCCGCCAGTTTACTGGCGATGGCCGGCGCTTCGTTATACGAAGTCGGCGAAGTGTTAGGCCACAAATCCACCCAAACCACCAAACGCTATGCGCACCTATCCACCGAGCATAAATCAAAGCTGGTGGAACGCGTCATGACCGCCGCCATTCGGCAAAAATAATTAGGAGAATACCGTGAATACAGAAAACCAAGATCGTGATACCAACAATCCTAGTAATGCGGATGACCTAATAGAGCTATTTGACACAGTAATGCTTCAAACCGAACGGGCGCGTTGCGTTTTGGAGCTTGTTTCTAGTGCCTTGGAGAGCAGCGACTTGCTGCCGGCAATTAGGGTAGCAATAGATGAATTGGCGACCATCGATCACAGTATTCAAACTTGGAATAACAACCAAACCATTAACGCATAAGGAGCGTAGCCATGACACAAATTGCAGAACCAGAAGCCTACAGATTGGTAAATAGCATTGAGGAATTGGCCGGCATGCTTTCGTATCGATTTTGGGCTGATGACACCATAAAGGATCGTTTCGAGTTAGCAGCATTGGCGGATGCTGTCCAAGTGTCGGCCTTGCGACTGCGTGAGATTGTAGAAATCGCCGATGAGCGAGGAGAACCATTTGTCGCACCTGCTGCGGATAAATCTGCGTCATTGCATATTGTAAAGCGTAGCTATACACTAAACGATGATTAAGAGTTTCCGCCATAAAGGCGTTCAGCAGTTCTTTGAAACCGGTTCAAAGGCCGGGATCAATGCCGAACATGCCGGCAAGCTGGCACGGCAATTGATGTTGCTGAATGCCGCCAAAAGTCCGCAAGAAATGGACGTAGCAGGCTGGAAACTTCATCCGCTCAAAGGTGATTTATGCGAACATTGGGCGGTCAAGGTTAACGGGAACTGGCGTCTCACCTTCGCGTTTGAGGGTGAAGACGCCATTCTGATCGACTATCAGGACTATCACTGACGAGGTGTTTGCATGGCTATGTTTAACCCGCCCCATCCGGGCAGTATTTTGAAAGAGGACATCTTGCCCGAACTGGGTATTGGCGTTACCGAGGCGGCCGCACAGCTCGGGGTTTCCCGTGTGGCCTTGTCGCGTGTCGTCAATGGCCGCGCAGCGATCAGTGCCGACATGGCGATTCGATTGGAAGCCTGGACCAGTGGCCCGACTGCTGAAACATGGGTGCGTATGCAGGCCGAGTATGACCTATGGCAGGCCCGCCAGAAACCACGCCCCAACGTCACGCCGGCGCCTCGATCAGCGGCAGCTTAACCGGTTTACCGAGCCTAGCCCGACGGGGCGAAAAGCGGCTTTCTCACCCGTCTGGCTTGGTTTCTTTTTGTGGGGATGACACTTGAGAGGTGTTGACGTGAGCATGGTCAGTATGACTGATACCGAAATTGATAAGTGGGTGGCGAGTCAAAAACTGCCGCCCAGGGCGGGCTGTTTGTTTCGGTTTCCGTTCTATGCAAGCCCAAGTTTTCGTAAAGCATATGCAGTTGTGAGCAAGTTTCACGTATATCACGTTGCCGATGGTGGGCACCTAGAAATAATCAATCGATTTATCGCCTCCAAAAATCACTGCGCCAAGTCATTACGCAAGATTTGTGAACTTTTGGAGACAGAGGAACAGATGGTGATTTTCTGTTTCTGTTTACATCGCGCTTGGATGATTTGGGGTGTTGGTACAAGTGAAGAGTGTGCTCACGAGAAGAGTGAGACCCCTCTTGCAATTGGCGTTTCACGGAGTAAAGAAGCCGATAAAATCAGAGGAGAAATTAAACAGAAAACTCGGGAAATTGTCGATTTGGTAAATGATCTGGCTGAAATTGGTGGCGTTCATTGGATTAGTAGCCCTCAATCTTCTATTTATCCTACATTGCTACAATGCGCGGTCGATATTCAATCAAACTCGCTGCCAGAGCCTATTCGACAGTGGGCAGATTGGGTTGCTTATGACGCGTCCGATGGCGTCTTGGCGCAAAAATTCCAGACATTTATTAATGATGTAGGAGCTTGTTATGACACGGATTTTCCAATGCCAACACTGGAAAGTTTGATTCTTGCCTATGGTCAACAAGTTGCTGAAGGTTTTGGTGATAACTCGACTTATCGGGGCACGTTGAAGGGTTCAAACGGCTTTGTTGCATAAATCGACAACAGCCCCCATGTTGCAAGGGAATTCACTAATCCCTAACTGGAATGCTCAAGCCACAACCGAAGAAATACCGCACCCAAAACTGGCCTGATTACAATCAATCTTTGAAGCAGAGAGGCGCGATGCTGTTGTGGATTGATAAAAAGATGGATTGGTTAGCCCCTGGCAGCGGTAAGCGAGGTCGGGCTGAGAAGTTTTCGGATGCTGCCATTCAGTTTTGCTTGATGGTTAAGAATTTATTCGGACTGGCATTACGTCAGGCCAGTGGCATGGTGGCCAGTTTGTTGAGGCTCTCTGGCATAGACTGGCCCACGCCGGATTACACGACACTCTGCCGTCGCCAACAGCACTTACAGGTGTGTATTTCCTATCGTCCTAACCCCAATGGCTTGCATTTGTTGGTGGACAGTACGGGCGTAAAAATGCTGGGCGAAGGCGAATGGAAAACCCAGGAGCATGGCGCCGAATACCGTCGGCAATGGCGAAAGGTTCATTTGGGCATTGACGCTGAAACCTTGGAAATTCGGGCGATTGAAGTGACATCGAATCGAGTCGGTGACGCGCAGGTGTTGCCCGATATGCTAAACCAGATACCCTGCGACGAACGCATCGATTCGGTTAGCGGTGACGGCGCTTATGACACCAAGAACGCGCACGCCGCCATCGTTGAACGGGATGCCGAAGCGATTATTCCTGTGCGCAAGAACGGCAAACCCTGGAAAGAAAATACCTCAGGGGCTCAAGGCCGAAATGAAACGCTACGCGCCACGCAGCGGTTAGGCAGAGCCATCTGGAAGAAATGGAGCGGTTATCATCGTCGCAGCCTGGTGGAAACCAAAATGCGTTGTTTCAAGCTGTTGGGCGAACGGGTCAGGGCGCGAATCTTTAATAGCCAAGTCGCTGAGTTACAAATTCGAGCGGCGCTATTGAATAGGTTTACCCAGTTGGGAACGCCGATCACCGTGGTCATGCCCTAAATCCGTCTGGCGATTTGGGGAAGGGCTGTTTATCCTTGCCTCGATTTATGCAACAAAGCCTTTTTTTCGATGATGTTCTATAGAAACACCTTCATAGCAAAGCCTGAGGAAGTACCTTTCTAGGTTCCAGCGACTAAAGAATGTTCTTTAGTGTCGATTTTGGAAATAACAACCAGGATCAGTTGCCTTTTGCAGAGCTGTAACAACCTCTTCTGGCAAGAGATAAAGATAAATTAGCTTTTCAATGGGTGTTTGAAGTTGTAGAAGGTAGAAACGCTGGATACAATGACAACACTAGTTACTGTATTGCAAGCTTTGTACACAGTAACTTTTACAGTAACTACTATTTTCAATAGTTACTTATTTCAATTAAATCAAACAGTTGAGACTTATATAATGTTGATGCCCCCGCTACCAGACAAATCAAAGGCTTAGGTTTAACGACCTAGGCCTTTTTGTTGCCTGTAGGTTTCCGGTAAGCAAATAGTAAGCGAATTCGGGGAATATCAATCAACACCAAAGCTTCCGGCGAGAATCCTAATCGCCAACCAACAGCGAATATTCCACTACCAAAACACGCCGGGAAAATCCCCGCCGTTGCCGGTAATCCCCAACTAAAGCCATTGCCGGATGTTTCAATCCCGGAAAGCGCCACCGATCCAGCCAAGCCGAGCCGATATACTTCATGTGCGTTTGTGGTGGCGATCACAGCGCAATGTCGGCTCTGGTACCAGTCATGCCAGAGCCGGCGATCTTGCTAGTTCATGATTTGCATGGATGCTGCCGGCGGTCTTTGGGTGAGGCCGTCGGTTTTTTTGTGGCTAACCGATTGAATTTCATGGATGGCTGAAAAGTCAGCCATATAGTTGATTTTGTTCATGGTTCAAATTTGAACCATCTTTTGAATCCATGGATAAAAGATTTTTGCCTTATCAGAAGAACCTAGATTGAAGCTAGGGCACCCATCACAAACAATGCCGTGTATTTCGGTAGGTTCCTGGAATTCAAGGATCATGATAGAAACAAGGGAGCGGATTTCAAATCTTACCCTTTCAATGTCGCAAGGGGTGGCGAAACACCACCCCCTTTGCAAGATTAAGCGGTCAATCGTATGACGTTTTCACCAGCCAATGCATGTACAGCCCTTTTGGCTAATTGAAAAGCCGTTTTGTGATCCAGACCAGCTTCAATAGCCTTTTGAATTGCTTCGTTTGCGAATACATTGACCGCTGTTACTTTGGCCCGCAAATGACCAGGCAAGCCTTGCCGCTGACCTGACTCCAAGCCGAACGCGGCATTTATTATTTTGTTGATGTTTATGTGAAATATCCTCTCAGGTGTTGTGCTTCCCTTGAGTTGCGCCACTTCGTGCATAACCTTAACTTGATCGTGTAGTTCGTGGTAGAAGGGCAAATAGTCCGCCTCGGTTTGTTGGTGTCGCCGGAACCGGGCAAAGGCTTTCACCAAATAGATTTTCAAAGCCATCACTGTTGGCGTATTTCTGGAGTACGTCAGTAATAGATAAGCTTGATCTTCATTAAGAAGAGCGACACGTTGCTTTTGTGGTCCACCGGCTGTATCAATGGTTCGCGTTTCAAACGCGACCCTTCCGAACTCTTCAAAGTCCTTCACGTATTGGTCAATCAGCGCAATGACGTTTTGATGCTGGTTTCCAAGCCGTTTAGCTAATAACAGATGGTCAACTCTTGCCTCACCTTTTAAGGTTTGAAGTTCGATTACTGCCTAACCCCTCCGTCAAGGGGACGTCCCGCAATCGGGCCGCCCGTTACGTCGAACGTTAAACGAGCAGTATCAAGCATCAACCGGTCATTCAGAAATCCAGCTCGATAGACTGCTTTTGGCCGATAGGTTGAGGTCGCGAACGTCTGCTTCGCAGTCCTCCAAATTCAAAATCTGGCTTTGACCGATTGGCCGCTTTGGAGAAGCGCGAGTGACAAAAATGGGTCGGTTTTACCCAATCAACCCCCTAATAACCGATATGGATTGCCAAACCGCCATGTAGAGCCCCAAATAAGCTGCACCTGGAAGCCGAGCAGGTTTTCAGCTCAGATCGGCCGCTTCGTAAAGTGGTCGGATTTCGATTTCGCTTGGCCCCGGCATGGGATTTGGGCAGCGCTGTACCCAGGCAACCGCCTCGTCCATGTCCTTGACTTCCCAAAGCCAGAAGCCGGCGACCAGTTCCCGTGTCTCGGCGAAAGGCCCGTCAATGACCGTACGACCGGTGCCATCGAACGTGATACGTTTTCCGTACATCGAAGGCTTGAGGCCGTCGGCAGCGAGCAAGATGCCGGCACTGCGCAGTTCGTCATTGAATTTACCCATCGCCTCAAGCATCTCGGACGCCCAGGCCGTTGGGAGAAAGCCCTTTTCGCTGTCTTCAGTCGCCTTCACGAGCACCATTACACGCACTGTCCGTCTCCTTGTTAGACCCAGCCTGATCTTGCTGTCATTGAATCAGATGGCGTGTTTGACCTCAAGGGGATCGAGCCCACCAGCCAGCCACAAAAAAAGCCTCTATTGTCTGCTATATTAGGGCTATAGCCATTTCCACGATTATCCGTAGATTTTAGAGACGTTAGTATTTTTTGAATTTGGACACTGGAGTATGGATATATGAATAATTTAACGATTAAAGTGCGCTTATATTTAATTCTGGTGTGCGCAATTGGCGGATTTTTGGTGTTTGAGACGATCAGCTTTTATCAGCTTAGCGGCATTCAGCAGCAAATCCAAACCGATATGCAGGATGTACAGAGAGGGCTAAAACATCTGAGCCAAATTCAGGCCGCCAATGTTAGTTTTAAAACCCAAGTGCAGGAATGGAAAAACATTTTGATCCGGGGTAATGATACTGACAGTTTCAATAAATATCTCAAAGGTTTTGACGAGGCCGAGAACACCGTTAAACAGACGCTTTCCACAATCGTTGCTGAAATGACCCAAGATAACTCGGCACTAGCATCGGAATTCACGTTGCTGCTTAACAAACACAACGAAATGGGGCAAAAATATCGAACGGCTCTAAATCAATTCGATAAAGAGGATATGGAGTCCGGCAAAAAAATCGATAAATTGGTTAAGGGGATGGATAGAGCGACCACTGAAGATATAACTAGGCTGGCAAATGATTTCGAACAGGGAGAATTCAAGCATATTTCCCGGCAAATCGAAATTATGGATGCCCGGTTTTCGCAAATACGTAATGCTCAACTCATTGTATTTGGCATATTGTTATGCTTCTTCGGCGGTGTCATTTTCATTTCGGCCAAGCAAATCAACCGCCAAATGTCCGAGTTTCATGAAACCATGCTGCGGATAGGTCAAAACAGGGATTTGACATTAAAACTCAAAGTGACCGGTGAAGACGAAATATCGATTATTGGATCGCGTTTCAACGAGTTGTTGCGAGGCATCCAAGAAGCCATTTTGCAAATGAATACGGGCGCGGATTCCGTGTCGAAATACGCGTTTCGCATGCTGGATTCGGTATCGAGCCTATCGACTTGTGTCGATACTCAAACCGACGCCACCACCGATATGGCTGCTGCCGTTGAAGAAATGACGGCCAGTATTTCCCATATTTCCAATTCGTCGCGGGAAGCTAACGCTATCTCCAGCGAATCTTCCAAACTGGCTTCCGACGGTAATTTGGTGATTGAAAAAACGATATCGGCCATGGAGTCCACTTCCCAAGGAGTCCAAGAAACGGCCAGGGTAGTCTCGCAAGTAGGCCAGCAATCGACGGAAATAACCGGGATCGTGCAAATTATTAAAGACGTCGCCGATCAAACCAATCTTTTAGCCTTAAACGCGGCAATTGAAGCGGCGCGCGCGGGCGAACAAGGACGCGGTTTTGCCGTCGTTGCCGATGAAGTTCGTAAACTGGCGGAGAAAACGACCAAGCTTACCCAGGATATAACTCAATTAGTAAGCAGAATTCACTCAAGTTCTCGCGATGCGATATCGAATATGGAAAAAGTGGTTGATGGCGTTAACGGCAATTTAGTTTGGGTTAAGCAGGCAGGTACTGCCATTTCGGGGATACGCTCCGGCAGCAAGCAGGTTGTCGAAGCCACGGAAAATATCGCCGTGGCGCTTAGAGAACAAACGGCTGTCAGCGAGAATATTGCGCAAACCGTAACCCGCATTGAACGGATGAGCGATGAAAATAATCGATCATTACTTCGTATTAAAGAGACCGCCAGCCAAATGGACCAATTGGCGAATGAAATGCATGCAATGGTCACACGGTTCAAAGTTTAAGTACTTTGAACGGCTCAACCGCCATGAGTTTCAACGTGCTATTTGTTGGGTAGAGTATCGCAAGACCAGCATTGAAAGCTTGAACTGGGTTTCTCTGGTTCCTAAACTCCAGTTTGGGAACGCTATCTCGGAAGCTCTAGCTTCCTATCTACACCCAAACTGGAAGCTGGAGCTTTCGAGGCTGTGGTTCCTAAGTCGGAGCTTGGGAACCAGAATGGTCGGTCCGGCTAGTTAACTTCAATAGGCTAGTGAAAGGTCATTCCAACTCATCATCCATCCCCAGGGCCCGCATTTCCAGGCCATCAATCTCCTGCAAGGACTTGCCGGCGATGCCTTGCAGATCGCCGTACATCCCGACCGTAGCGTTCATTACCCGTTCGATTTGCGCTTCGCGTTTGGCCCATTGCTTGGTGATGGCTTTGCGTTCCTTGTCCAAGTCTTCCTGCATCGTTGAGAAGGCTTCGACGATGGCTTCCACCCGGTGGCGAAAGCGCGGCCCGGTTAAATAGTCGTAGACCAAAGCGGTTTTGCCGTGTTGGCCTTCGGCGGCGAGGCGGGCCATGCCGACTTCCAGCAGGGTGTGGCGCAGCACGGTGGCGACCGGCAGGGCGGCGCGCGGGGAGGTGACCCAGATGCCGTCGATCACCTCGAAACTTTCCACGCCTTTGGGTAGGGCGTGGCTGACCAGTACGGCGATGTCGGCTTTGGCGTTGCGCTGGTCTTCGCGCAGTTTCACCAGCCAGCCGTCGCTCCAGTTTTTGGTGCGCTTGGCTTCCCAGAGGATGCTGCCGGCGGCTTGCCCAGAGCCGCCAACCACGCGTTGCAATAAGTCTCCGCCGAATTCGCCCTTGGCGACCGGTTCGATGTTGTCGAACGGAAACTTGGCGCGCAGCAGGTTTTCCAGCTCCAGTTCCTGCACTTCGCCTTGCAGTTGCTGCGAGCCTTGTTCGGCTTTTTGTTTCAGTTCTTCGATCTTTTGCTGCATCGAGGCGATGGTCTGGTCTTTTTCCATCACCCGTAGTTTCAGACCTTCCTCGGCTTCGCGTTTGGCCTGGTTGCGCACTTCGTTGAGATTAGTCTGCACGCGTTTTTCGATGGTCAGTTCCAGCTCGCGCTTGGCGTCGTCCAGTTCCCGCTGCTTTTTGATCAGCTCGGCCTGGGCTTGCTGGGCTTCGGCGAGTTTGGCGTCGCGGACTTTCAATACTTCGTTCAGTTCGGCCAGTTCCCGGCTTTTGTGCGCTAGTTCGGCGGCGGCTGCCTGTTTGGCTTTGCGGGTTTCTTCCTCGATGACCCGCTGGCGTTCGGCTTGCAGTTGTTTGGCGACTTGCTGCGCGACTTGATCGTCCAGGCCGCGCTTGGCTTCGGCCAGTTGTTTTTCCTGGTCTTTAATGCCTTGTTCGCGCAGGGCGATGGCCTGGTCTTTTTGCTGCAGCTGCTGCTCGAATTGTTTGCGGGTAGCGGCCAGTAAAGGAGCCGCAAGCGATTCGGTCAGCGGTACTTGCGTGCTGCAATTGGGGCAGGTGATGGTGGCTTCGGTCATGTTGGGCGGTTTTTAGATATTTAGAAAACAGGAAATTATTCAGTGCGAAACGCAATAATCCCTCGACAGCGGTATAGGAAGCGAAAACAAGCGATTTTGCTGACTCAATTCTCCTCTCCCCAACCCACTCGATCGGGCTAGGGTGAGGGTTGTAAATCATTGATTTTAATCCCCTCATCCCGGACTTCTCCCAGAGGGAAAAGGGGGTAATTTTTAGAGGACTCTCTGAGCCTAAGCCTCTATTTTATCGGCGCTGTCTAGCGGCTAAAGCATGGTCGCCCAGGGATTCCAAGTCGGCCAAGCCATGAATTTCGCAACGGCCGCCGCGAGCGATGTAGTCTTCCTGGTAGTGGGCGATAAACTCCATCACGGTGTGGTCGATCAAATCGGCAGCGCTTAAATCGAAGATCACAGTTTGGCCGTCGGCCAGGCTGGCGACCTGGCTCTTTAGCGCCAGAAAGTTGGAGAATAAGGCCGCGCCGCTGACTTTTATGATCCAGCTGTTCGGGCTGTTGGCTTGTAGCTGGTAAGAGATAGACAGCAGGTTGCCCAAGGATACGCCGCGACCGATGTGCAGCAGCAGTTTTGCGGCGATGCCGATCAGAACGCCGATCAACAAATTGCTGGCCAATATCGCGAAGATGGTAATCACGAACAAAGCCAGCTGCTCTTTGCCCAGGTCCATACTTTTGGCAAAGGCTTGCGGCGAGGCCAGTCTAAAGCCGGTATAAACCAGTAGCGCGGCTAGCGAGGCCAACGGTATGGTCGAGATCAAGTCCGGAAACAACACCACAAACAGCAAGACGAAGCCGCCGTGAAAGAAATTGGCCCAGCTGCTGCGGCCGCCGGCGTCTATGTTGGCTGAGCTGCGGACGATTTCCGCAATCATCGGCAGGCCGCCTATCATGCCGGAGACTACATTACCGATGCCAACCGCGCGCAATTCTTTATTCAAATCGGAATAGCGTTTTTCCGGATCGAGTTTATCGACGGCGGCGGCGCTCAGTAGGCTTTCCAGACTGCCGACCAGGCAGATTGATACCACGCTATCCCAAAAAGCAAACGCGCTCAGTTTGCCGAAATCCGGCAGATAAAAACTAGCCAGCAAGCTGTCCGGAAAAGTTACCAGAAAGTGCTGGGCAAACAGGATGTCCTTGGGGACGATGAACGCTGCACCCGGTTGCAATCGATCCAGCTGAAACAAATGGCCGAGCAGGATGCCGGAGGCTATGACGATGATTGGCGCCGGAATCTTGCGCAGCAAGGGCTGTTGAATCTGCGGCCAGCCGATCAGCACCACGATGCCGATCAGTGCAATCAGGCCGATCTGCGGCATGAAATAAATCAGGCTATGTGGCAAAGCCGAGATACCGGACAGGATGCTGGCGCCTGGACTTTGCACCCCGGCCATCACCGGTAATTGTTTGCTGATGATGATAATGCCGATGGCCGCCAGCATGCCGTGTACCACCGAGGCCGGGAAAAATGCCGCCAGCCGGCCGGCTTTGAAGTAACCCAGTAAGGTTTGCAAGGCGCCGGCGATGACGATAGCCGCCAAGGTGTAACGGTAGCCTGCCATTGCATCGCCGTCGCCGAGGGTTTGCACCGAGGTTAAAATTACCACTATCAAACCGGCTGCCGGGCCGGTGATAGTGAGTTGTGCGCCGCCGATGCGCGATACCAGTAAGCCGCCGACAATGGCGGAAATGATGCCGGCCATCGGCGGAAATCCGGAGGCGACAGCTATACCCAGACACAGCGGCAAGGCGATTAGAAACACCAAAAAACCGGCGATTAGATCTTGCCGCCAATGGCCGGCGTTGTTTCCTTGGGACAGCAAAGTGGGCGTCAGTGAGGATTTTGGCATCGATTCTCCGTATTTATAGTCTGCCCCGGCAGGGTATTGGGGGCGTTTTTTGCTTAATCATAACCAGTTTCATGCGAATAATTTCAAGTTTGTGGCCTTGGGTGGGAACGCGATTGCGTCCGATAATTTGGTTTTACCGCGACTTGTTGCTTGGCTGTTTCGACGGCAGCAGGTCATTCAAAGTGTTTGGGTATGGCTGCGACAGTGCGTCGCACGGACAAATAAAAACGGGCCAAGCCGCATGATTCGGGTAAAATGTGACGTCCAATTCTGGTCTTTTTAACACTGAGAACCAGCTGTTTCCAGTATCTTTTTCCCGCTTAAAATTAATGAATATGCACATCGTTGCTCGTGTGATTTTTATCTTTTTCTGTTTGCTCGCAATGCCGTTGTCGGCGGCCGAATCCGGCAACTCCAGCTTTTTGGTGTTGAATTATCACGATATTCTCGAAGAAGAAGAGCGGGTGCCGCCGTTCGACCGGATGGCGGTGAATAAAGACCACTTAAACGATCATTTTGCCTGGCTGAAAAAAAATAATTATCACGTGATCAGCGTCCAGGACTTAATAGACAGTATGCAGGGCAAAAGGTCTCTGCCCAGCAAGGCGGTGATGTTGACTTTCGACGATGGTTATTTGAGTTTTTACACGCGGGCGATGCCGCTACTGAAAAAATACAAGTACCCGGCTACTTTGGCGGTCGTCGGCAATTGGCTGGAGCAGCAAAGTCACGCCGGGACCAATAAGCCGCTGATGACGCCGGCCCAAATTCGCGAAGTGATGAACAGCGGTTTGGTCGAAATTGCATCGCACAGTTTCGATGCGCATCATGGCATCGTCGCCAATCCGCAAGGCAACGAGCAGAGCACCATTACCACTCGCCTGTACAGCAACGAATACGACGAATACGAAAAAGACGAGGACTATCGCAAACGTATTTTTCAAGAGCTGGACCGCAGCTCGGAGCGACTGCTGCAGGCTGTCGGCAAACGGCCCAGAGTGATGGTGTGGCCTTACGGCGAATACAACGAAATCGCATTGGAAGCGGCAAAAAGCGCCGGCATGCCGTTGACGATGGGCCTCAGCGACGGTACTAATACCTTGGCCGATACCGGCGTGATGAAGCGCATGATCATGACCGACGATCCGTCGGCCGAAAGCTTTGCCAACATCGTTACCAATCTGCGCAAGGGCCGCGAGTTGCGGGTGGCGCATGTGGATATGGATTATATCTACGACGAGGACGAAAAACAGACCGAGAAAAACCTGGATGCGGTGGTCGAGCGCATTAAAGCCAGCGGCGCCAATACCGTTTACTTACAAGCTTTTTCCGACCCTGACGGCGACGGTAACGCGGATCAGCTCTATTTTCCCAACCGGCATTTGCCGGTGCGGCGGGATTTGTTCAATTATGTCTCCTTACGCCTGAGAAAAGGCGCCGATGTCAAAGTCTACGCCTGGATGCCGATCATGGCCTACAAGGGCGACGTGCCGCTGAAATGGTATGTGAAGGAATGGCGCGATGGCGAGCCGCAGTTATCGCGGCATGTGTATACGCGTTTATCGCCGTTTAACCCGGAAGCGAGGCAGTTTGTCGGCGAGATTTACGAAGACTTGGCCAAGCATTGCGACTTTAACGGTATTTTGTTTCACGATGACGGCATTTTGTCGGATTTCGAGGACGTCTCGCCGATGGCGATGGAGTTTACCCGCAATGTGTGGGGGTTGCCGGCGGAGTTCGATAAAATCCATGCTTCTAGCGAATTGCGTCTGCGTTGGGCGCAGTATAAGACCGAGTTGATGGGGCAGTTTACCGATTATCTTGCCAACAAAGTGCGGTTTTATCGGCCGTATATAAAGACCGCCCGGAATTTTTACTCCTTACCGCTGTTGAAGCCCTATAGCGAAGAATGGTACGCGCAGTCATTTCCGGGGTTTTTAAAACATTACGATTATGTTGCGGTGGAAGCGATGCCTTTTATGGAAGAAGCCGAAAATCCGAAACAATGGCTGACCGAACTGGTGCAAAAAACCGCGGAATATCCGGATGGGCTGGATAAAATGGTGTTCGAACTGCAAGCCGTGAACTGGAAAACTCAACAAGACATTCCGATGCCGGTGTTTACCGAACAATTTCAGTTGCTGAAAAAACTGGGTGCCAGGCATATAGGCTATTATCCGGATAATGTATTTCATGATCAGCCTAAGCTGGCGGAATTAAAAAAATACTTTCCCGTAGCGATCAAGGATTAATCGAGTAATGGAAAACTTTGTGTCTCAGGCGTGGGTGCAGCACCTTGTCGATTTGTGGTTAATAACCCGCGAACAATGGGAAGAAGTGCCCTGGTGGCAGTTCAACGAATGGTTGTCGCGTTTCGTGTTTTATTACCCGCTGTTGATGGCCTACGTCTGGATGCTGGGCGGGATGATTTATTATTTCCGCTGGGAGCGCAATCGCGGCAATGTGTTGTCCGATCTGCCGGTGTTGCCGGAATATCCGTCGGTGTCGATTCTAATTCCTTGCTACAACGAAGGCGAGAACGTCCGGGAAACCATCGAATATCTGCTGCATCAGCAATACCCTAATTACGAGATCATCGCGATTAACGACGGCAGCAAGGACAACACGCTGGAAATTTTGCACGAATTGGCTGACCAACATCCTCAAATTCGTGTGGTCAATCTGGCCAGTAATCAGGGCAAGGCTGTGGGTTTGCGTACCGCAGCCTTGCTGGCTAATAGCGAAATTCTGATCGGTATCGACGGCGACGCGTTGTTGGCGCCGAATGCCACGGCCTGGATTGTCCGGCATTTTCTGGAGGATCCGCACGTTGGTGCGGTGACCGGTAATCCGCGTATCCGCAATCGCTCCACCTTGTTGGGCAAAATCCAGGTTGGGGAGTTTTCCGCCATCGTTGGCATGATCAAGCGCGCCCAACGCTCTTATGGTCATGTGTTCACCATTTCCGGAGTTATAGCCGGCTTCAGAAAAACCGCTTTGCACGATGTTGGCTACTGGAGTCCGGACATGGTCACCGAGGACATCGATATTAGCTGGAAACTGCAGTTAGCCGGTTGGGCGATCCGTTTTGAACCCAATGCCTTGTGCTGGGTATTGATGCCGGAGACGCTGAACGGGCTATGGAAGCAGCGCAGCCGCTGGGCTCAGGGCGGGGTTGAAGTGCTGTTACGCTATTTTCGGCCGCTGTTCAGCTGGCGTTCGCGCGGTATGTGGCCGCTGTATCTGGAATGCTGTATCAGTTTGACTTGGGCATTTTTGGTGGTGGCTATGCTGGCTCTGGTACCGTTCGAGTGGTTTAGCAGCGAGCCGCAGGAAGCCTTGGAAGATCTGTCGCCGCATTGGACCAGTATGTTGTTGTGTGTGACTTGTTTGATTCAGTTTGCGGTCAGTTTGACTATCGATTCCAGTTACGAGCGCAAAAGTGGCGGTTCGGCCCAGCATTATTATTGGATGATCTGGTATCCGATCATCTATTGGCTGATCAATGTGGGCACCACGATTAACGGCTGCATTAAGGCTTTACGCAAAAAGCGCGGGCAACGGGCGGTGTGGGTGACTTTGGATAGAGGCTTGCGACAAAAATGAAAGACATCATCATCAACCAGCCGCATTTACAAAGTTTCCAGCAAAAATGCGGTTCGGCATTTATGTCGGTATTAAGCTGGGTATTGTGGCTGTATTTTTTATGGCCCTTGTTTACGCTCGGCGCCTGGCTAATGGGTTTGAAAAGCCTGTCCGACGAAATTCGCTGGTTCGGCGGCTATAAGACCTTATTGGAATTATTACAGCTGTACGGCGAGATTGTGGCGATTATTGCTGTCGTTTGGCTGTTTTGGACCGTATATCTGTCCTGGTTGCACTCTAGTGTGGCGCCCAAACGCACCGCGCCGGTTACCGATCAACAATTGACAACCACCTTTAAAGTCGATGCGGCACAGTTGTCGACGGCGCGAGCCAGCAAAAAAATAACCGTTCACTTTGACGATCACGCGGTTATTACCGAGATAAATTCATGATAGTAGCAACGGAGATGTCGCGGTTCTGATTTTCGCGGGGTTGGTGTTACACTGGGCAAGGCGTATTCAAGGACTTATATTATGCAACTTGCTATTACAGTGTTGGGCAACAAGTCCAACGGGTTTATCGCGGAGATCTTGGCGGCGCTGAGCGCTTGTCAATGTAACGTATTGGAGTTGCGCACTTCCAATCTGACCCAAATTACGGCGGCTTATTTTCTGATCGCCGGTAATTGGAATCACATTGCCAAGCTGGAAGGCATGCTGGAAGCGATAAAAGTGCGTTTTGAAATTCAGATGACTTTTTTGCGGCCGGAGCAAAGTTCGCCAGTGCTGGAAGGCGTGCCCTATACGCTGGAAACCATTTCCATGGATAAACACGATGTACTGTTCGCCGTGACATCGTTTTTATTGGAACGGGGCATTTGTATCGAAGAAGTGACAGCCAGTCGCCATCAAGCCGCATTTTTTAATACGCCCGTGTTTTCCACCAAATTTGTGTTGCTGGTGCCGCCCGAAGTGAGAATTCTATCGCTACGCGAGGAGTTTTTGGATTTTTGCGATAACTTGAATATCGACGCCATTCTCGAACCCATCAAAAGGTAACCTCATGAGCTTAGCTACTCTCGGTAACGCCGTTGCCGATTTCGAAATTCCCGCCACCGGCGAAAAGACTGTCAAACTTAGCGACTATCGCGGCAAAAAAGTCGTATTGTATTTTTATCCGAAGGACAACACGCCAGGCTGCACTCAAGAGGGTCAAGGATTCAGGGACAATATTGAACAGTTCAATCAATTGAATGCCGTTATTCTTGGCGTATCGCGTGATAGCGTAAAAATGCATGAAGGCTTTAAATGTAAGCAGGAGTTTCCTTTCGATTTATTGTCGGATCAAGAAGAGAGCCTGTGCCAATTGTTCGATGTCATCAAAATGAAAAACATGTACGGCAAGCAAGTCCGGGGCATAGAACGCAGTACCTTCGTTATCGACGAATCCGGTGTGTTGATCAAGGAATGGCGTAAGGTTCAGGTCAAAACCCATATCGCCGACGTGTTGAGTTATCTGCAAAACCTCGGTTGAGCATGTCTCCGGGCGGGCCCTAGCGCCATGTCCATCTCTATCGATTTGTAATCTACCGTAGCGCGCCTGCCGGGAAAGGCAATTTTTCGGCAACGCCTTTTATCTTGTTGGGCGTCAGCGATTAAACCCTGCGTCCCGCTCAGGATTGTTTAATGCCGCGGTTTTGGCGATAATGATCACGGTTTTTAATCATTTGGGCGAAACACATGAACGAAATGCTGTCCTCAGGGATTGAGCTAATGCTGTTAGGCATGGGTATGGTGTATGCGTTTTTGGCCATGCTGATAGTCGCAATCAATGTGATGTCCAAGCTGGTTCGTCGCTATTTTCCGGAAATACCGGCCAAATATCCGGAACAACCCATCGTCGCTGGAAACGATAAAGCAGTCATCGCTGCGATTACCGCTGCAGTCCATCAATACCGCAAAAAACACAACAACGGATAGATATACCCACAAGGTAGCAGTACTCGACCCAAAAAAGTCTTTAGGAGAAAAGAGTGGAAAAGGTAAATAAGCCCCTAGGAATTACTGAGGTGGTATTACGTGATGCCCATCAGTCAATTCTGGCGACCCGGCTGCGTATCGAAGACATGCTGCCAATTTGCGAGCAGCTTGACCAAATCGGTTATTGGTCGATTGAATCCTGGGGAGGCGCCACCTTTGATGCCTGTATTCGCTATTTAGGCGAAGATCCTTGGGAACGACTGCGTTTGTTGAAAAAAGCCATGCCCAACACGCCGCAACAGATGCTGTTCCGGGGGCAGAATATTTTGGGTTATCGGCACTATGCCGACGATGTGGTGGATAAGTTCGTCGAACGTTGCGTGGTCAACGGTATTGACGTATTCCGTATCTTCGATGCGATGAACGATATGCGAAATATCGATCGGGCTATCAAAGCTGTGCTGAATACCGATGCCCATGCTCAAGGCACCATCTCTTATACCACTAGCCCGGTACATACCATTAAAAAGTGGGTAGAGCAGGGCAAGCAAATCGAGGACATGGGTGCGCACTCCATCTGTATTAAGGATATGGCCGGATTGCTGACCCCCTACGATGCCTACGAGCTGATCAGCAAACTGAAAAAAGCCTTGGCAATTCCAATTCACATGCAATGTCACGCCACCACCGGTTTAAGCGTGGGTACGTATATCAAGGCTGTGGAAGCCGGTGTGGATAACGTCGACACCGCGATTTCTTCGCTAAGCATGACCTATGGTCACAGTCCCACGGAAACCATCGTCGCGGCGATGGCCGGGCAGAAGCGCGATACTGGTTTGGATTTGATCAAGTTGGAAAAAGTCGCGGCTTATTTTCGCGAAGTCCGTAAAAAATACGCTCAGTTCGAAGGCAGCTTGAAAGGCGTTGATGGCCGGATTCTGGTTTCGCAAGTGCCTGGCGGCATGCTGACCAATATGGAAAGTCAATTGAGGGAGCAGGGCGCGGCGGATCGTTTCGACGCGGTGTTGCAGGAAATTCCGCAGGTACGAAAAGACCTGGGGTATATCCCGCTGGTCACTCCAACCTCGCAAATCGTCGGCACCCAGGCGGTGCTGAACGTACTGGCAGGCGAGCGTTATAAAACCATCAGCAAGGAAACCGCCGGCGTATTGAAAGGTGAATATGGCGCGACACCGGCACCTGTAGATAAAGAATTACAGGCCCGGGTGCTTAACGGTGCCGAGCCGATCACATGCCGACCGGCGGATTTGCTCGAAGCCGAGATGGATAAACTGATTGCCGAAGTGAAGGCTAAAGCGGCCTCGGAGGGCGTCAAGCTTGCGGATAACGTCGAAGAGGATGCGTTAATCGATGGTCTGTTTGCGCAAATTGGTTGGAAGTTTATTCAAAATCGCGGAAATCCGGCGGCTTTCGAACCGGTGCCGGGATTGGAGCTTGCGCCGGCACCGACGCCCGCGGCGGTTACGCAGTCCAGCAATTCAGCCGAGACTTACACGGTTAACGTCGATGGCAAAAACTATCATGTGGCGGTTGCGCCCGGTGGCGCGGACATTGTCGTTAAGCCTGTAGTTGTTCAACCGGTTTTGGACAGCGGCCCAATGCTCGCGGCTACGGCACCTATCGTCAGCGGCAGCGGCGTTGTCGAATCGCCGCTGGCCGGCGTAGTATTGAAAGTGAATGTCAATGTAGGCTCTCATCTTTCCGAGGGCGATGTCGTGCTGATTATGGAAGCGATGAAGATGGAAACCGAAATTCGCGCCAAAGTCGCGGGTATCGTCAGTGCGGTGAACGTTCGTCAAGGTGATTCCGTAGCGGTAGGCGATGTGTTGGTGACGCTTTAGCTAAGTCGGTCGCTTTCAGTTCGATAGCGATTGCGCCAATATCTTTTAGTCTTGGTTCGGCCATTCCGATCAATCAACCGATTTAATACAAATACTTCATGGAAAATCTTAGACTGTTGTGGGAAAGCACGGGTATTTATAACGTCACCGGGCCGCAAATCACTATGATGGCAGTCGGCTTTTTGCTGCTGTATCTTGCCATCAAGAAAGGCTTTGAACCCCTGCTGCTATTGCCGATAGGTTTTGGCGCGGTGTTGAGTAATATTCCTGTGGCCGGCATGATAGACGAGGGCGGCATTCTGTATTACATGTACGGCGGCATCAAGGCCGGTATATTTCCGCTCTTGATTTTCATGGGTGTCGGTGCGATGACCGATTTTGGGCCAATGCTTGCCAATCCCAAAACTTTGTTTTTGGGTGCCGCCGCCCAATTCGGTATTTTTGCGACCTTATTCGGCGCTCTGGCATTGAACGCCATTCCGGGGATGGATTTTACGCTTAAGCAAGCGGCGGCGATTGCGATTATCGGCGGTGCCGACGGCCCGACCGCGATCTATGTTGCCTCCAAGCTTGCACCGGAATTGTTGGGCGCGATTGCAGTGGCCGCTTATTCCTATATGGCCTTGGTGCCTTTGATTCAACCGCCCATCATGCGTGCATTAACCAGCGAACAAGAGCGGCGGATAGAAATGCAGCAGCTCAGAATTGTGGGTAAGGCGGAAAAGATCGTGTTCCCGCTCATGCTGCTGGTATTGACCGCCATGTTACTGCCGTCGGCTGCACCACTGGTCGGCATGTTTTGTCTGGGTAATCTGATGAATGCTAGTGGCGTGGTTGACAGGCTGAGTAAAACAGCGCAGAACGAATTGATCAATATCGTCACCATTTTCCTGGGGCTATCGGTCGGCTCCAAACTCAGTGCCGAGGCGTTTTTAAAAATGGAAACCCTGGGTATTCTAGGCCTGGGCGCGGTTGCGTTTTCCATTGGCACCGCCAGTGGCGTGCTGATGGCTAAAGTGATGAACCGTTTTAGCAGTACGCCGATCAATCCGCTGATTGGCGCCGCCGGTGTTTCCGCAGTGCCCATGGCCGCTCGGGTGGCAAATAAGATTGGCTTGGAAAGTAATCCGCATAACTTCTTGTTGATGCACGCCATGGGGCCGAACGTGGCGGGTGTCATTGGTTCTGCGGTTGCGGCGGGGGTTTTGTTAAGCTTAGTTCGTTAGGTCTTAAGCTCATCGAAAATTCTTTATGTGTGCTGAGTCAGTCAAGGATAAGCCTATCAAGGTACTTTGGCTGACATCAAGTTATCCTCGCAATAGGGACGATAGTGCTTCTGTCTTCTTGCGCTATTTAGCGGAAGCGCTGGCAAACCGGAAAGTTAGTCTTCATATCCTCTCACCGGATCATCCGGAAATCTTAGCCACTACGCAGCCTGACGATATAGTCTGCCACCATTTTCGCTATTTTTGGTCGCGTAAGCTGCAGATGTTGGCCTACGGTTCGGGGATTTTGCCCAACTTGCGGGCCGCGCCATGGTTGTTATTTCAAGTACCTTTTTTCATTCTGTCCATGTTTATTACCGCAGCCTGGATTATGGTTGCCCAGCGTCCGTCGTTGATACACGCCCACTGGATTTTTCCGCAAGGCACGGTGGCGGTATTGCTAGGCAAACTGTTCCGAACCACGGTATTGGTTACCGCCCACGGCGGTGACGCCTTCGCGTTACGAGGTAGTATATTAGGGGCTATCAAGCGCTGGACGATAAAGCATTGCGCAGCTTGGACCAGTAACACCAATGCGACTGCCGATGCCGTAGGCCCGGATTTGCCCAAGCCGCATATCATTCCCATGGGCATTGATTATCGAAAATTTGCCTCCGGAAATACCAAAAACCTGTTCCGATCCAACGAGCCACGAAAATTCATTCTGTTATTCGTAGGGCGGTTGGTTGAAAAAAAAGGCACTGCGAGTTTGCTGCTGGCCTTCGCCAAACTGTCGGAAAAATTACGCAATCAAGGGGAGTGTTGGATCATTGGCGATGGTGCTGAGCGTGATCGGCTGGAGATATTGGCGAAGGAATTGCAAATCGCCGATAAAGTGATTTTTCACGGCAAGTTACCCAATAGCAGCTTGCCGGACTACTACGCGGCTGCCGATCTGTTTATCGCACCGTCCATCACCGATTACAAAGGTGATACCGAAGGGCAGGGTGTAATTCTGTTGGAAGCTATGGCCAGCGGAACGGCGGTGATCAGTACCTTCACCGGTGGTATCGCAGAGATCATTGAGCATAAAAAAAACGGCTACTTAGTCGAGCCGAATAATCCGCAACAGCTTGCTGATTCGATTGCCGAATTAATGTTGGACGAAAGGCTGCGCCAGCGTTTGGCTGAAACAGGGCGGTTGGCCGCGCAAACGTATGATTGGCAGCTGATAAGCGAAAAATTTGAGAACTTATATGGCCAGAGATTGCTGTATGTGCCTGCTTAAGATGAATTTAGGCTTTGCCCAAGAAGGTATGCGCAATTTTCAAACTATTGGCTACTACCTGATGCATATCGTAATAAATATATTGCCCGCAACGACCTATAAACGTGATATTTGACAGTTTTTCAGCGTCAGCGCGATAGCGGCGGTACAGGTTTTGTGGTGCGCCGTCCACGGTCTTGACGGGATAGTAGCGCTCATAATTGTTGTCTTCGTAACTGCACGGTATTTCTTTAGTTAATAATGCTGTTTTGGCACCCAAATCGCACCCCGGATACAGTCTCCAGTCGGTTTGGCGGGTATAAACTCCATCGTCGGTAAAATTGATCGTTGGCACCGGTTGTTGGTGAGTGTTGACGGTTTCGTGGACAAATTTTATTGAACGGTAGGGTAGTGCGCCAAATTGCTGATTAAAATAGACATCAATGGGCATCGAATTAAAGATATGGTAAAAATCGGCTTCCATGCTCTTATCGAACGCGCAACCTAGCTTGACTTCAATGTCCGGATGATCCAGCAAGTTGTTGAACAAGCCCAAATAGCCATGCTTGGGTAATGCTTGGATTTTGTCATTGAAGTAATTGCAATTATCGTCGTAACGCACCGGTAGCCGTTTTAACACCTCTGCAGGTAATTCCGCCAAGTCTATACCCCACATTTTTCGGGTATAACGACCAAAAAACAATTGCGTTAGCTCCGGGCCGTACAATGATTCAGCGATTTGCAGCGCGTTGGCTGGATTGTCGTGATGGCAGCGTATCGTATCCAGAAACGCTTTTACGGTGGCTTCGTCGCTTAATTGTTGTCGATAAATAAGGTTGATCGTTAGGCGGTTAATTGGTAACGGCACGTAGCCGGTATTTTCGACCCAAGCCTCGACTCGATGAGTGTAAGGAAGCCAATCCGTAAAACGCGATAGATAGTCGAAAATCCCTTGGTCATTGGTATGGAAAATATGCGGGCCATAGCGGTGTATTCGCAGATGCAGCTTATCATCAACCGGATCGTAAGCATTTCCGGCAATATGATCGCGACGGTCAATTACAAGCACCTGATAGTGTCCGTTGTCTGCTAATTCACGGGCTATGGTTGCACCGGCAAAGCCGGCGCCGACCACTAAAATGCGTTTTTTCATATTTGCATCCAGACAGCTAAACGCGCTGCTTGATCAGCCCAGGTAGGAATAGGAATGTCGATAACGCAAGGATGGTATAACAGCTTGATTATCTTTTGTTGCATGTCAGTCGAATCGTCCGGCTCGTACAAGCATTGCGGATAATCTTTAAGCGTTTGCGCCAGCGCGCCGAGTCGCGGGGCTAAAACCGGCGTATTACACGCCAGTATTTCGTAGGTTTTTTGCGGAAAGGCGTACCGGCCAAAATTGCTATCGCGCAGACAAATCATCGCCAAATCGAGAGCGTTATAAAAGGTATTAATTTGCGTATGTGGCAATAAACCTAAATAGTGAACGCGCGGATGATTTGGAATAGGGCAGCTATCGTCTGTCGGCCCCGCTAACACCAAATTCAACGAACTGTCCGTATCGGCTAATTGCAAAAAACTGGCGTAGAGCAAATCGACACCACGATTTTTGTCTAACGATCCGGCCAAGCCAATCAGTTTTGCATGCGCTGGTAAATCTAGTTGCTGCCTGGAAAAATCTTTATCCTGTGGAAAGAAATCGCCGCCACTGATAGTGCTTTCCACCGTGATGACGTTACGATGGTTGTAACGTTGCCGAATATAATTGGCAAGAGGCTCACTGACGCAACTGATTCCGACAGCATTTTTTATAGCTATACGATATAGAGGTAATAAGCCCGGTAATTTAGCTAAGCCGAAGCTCTCATAATTGTCGTAAAGATCGAGATAATAGGGGATATTAAATAACTTAGAAAATAGCGCTGTTATCACTGCATGAAGACAGTCAGAGCTGCCCAATAAAATATCGGGCTTAAAGCGTTTGATTAGTGAAAATGTTTTTACAAAATACTTCAGTAGACCTGGAATTATTAAAACACCCACATCCAAACCATACCATTCCAACAAACCTATTTTATCTTGATGATGTTTAAAATGACCGGTATTGCAGCGATGGTAACCAAGGCAAATTCCACGGATATTGTGCCCTCGTAAAGCCAATTGGTGCGGTAATTCATAAAGCCGAGCATAACGGTCGTCGATGACGTCCTTTTGCATATAGTGGCGTTTGCATAGGAAAACAACATTCATTTGGCGATAAGTCTTTTCCAGACAAAAACGCCTAGACGATATGAGATAAACAGTAAATTCTTAGCTTTATTATTTTGAATTATCCGTGTACCTTCTTCAGTAAGAAGAATCGCGAAGTTAGAAAATAACATGAACAGATTTAACTGATTGCCAACAGCAATGGATGGTTGAAATGTCAATTGAAATAAGGTTTGTACTAAAGTGGTCAGTGTTAATTGGTTACTAATGACATTGTGCGTGGTGTTTTCTTGGAAGGAGTTGCTGTTTAAACTTCCATAAGCATGGTCATAAATCACGAAATAATTATTAAGTGGGATTGTATCTATTTCCGAAATAAAAGATACTTGCGGCGAAATGTTTTGCATCTGCCATTTTCCGCGGATGTTGTTTTTAAAATCAAAAATAGCGGAATCTACCGCAAAAGCAAAATCATAGATGTGTAGATGTTTATAGAGTACTGACAATTCTTCATAAATATATAAAAGTAGCGGAAAAGTGTTTTTCGATTTTGAATACTTATTGAAAAAATAAAACTTATTTCTAATTCTGTAATACACTCGCCAAGCGGTTGAGGGTTTGTAACCGTTGAAATGATGCCAAACAACAGAATTTGGATTGCAGAGTATCTGTTTTCCATTAGACTTAATTCGAGTCGACCACTCAATGTCATCCCAGAAGATAAACATATCCGGATCAATCTTACCGTATCTGTTAACGTCACTCATTCTAACCAGCATGGAACAAGCGGCACAGTAATCAACCTCTAGGATAGTATCAGGTGATGACTCGATAACTCTGGTTTGACCATGTTTATTTAAAATTACATTTGACTTACGCCAATTAATATTTCCGCCGCATTCTTGTACTATTTTACTGCCGTTTATTAATATTTGCGATCCGCAGATGCTGGCGTCAGGAGTATGATCTAACGTATCTACCAGATACATCAATGCATCTTTGTCGACGATTACATCGTTATCAAGCAGCCAGCAGTACGGGTATTCATTATCTTGTGCAAATTGTAAGCCTATATTAAAACCACCGGCTCCTCCGGTATTTTCAGGGTTGTTTATGATAATGGTATCCGGAAAATATTCCAAGATCGCGTCACTTGTTTGGTCGGTAGAGCAGTTATCGACTACTATTACATCGTAATTTGGATAATTAAGATGTTGTAATGAATTGAGCAGCTCCAAAACGAATGCTTTTTTATTCCAGGTTACGATGACAATTGCAACTTTAGAGGTCTGCATAATCGTTATTTAAAACTTTCTGATAAATATTCAAATGCGCTGCCAGAAATTGTTCTTTAGTATAACGCTCTTTTACACATTGTAATCCCGCAATACGCCAATCCTCCAATATATCGGGATGATCGATCACATAATGTAAAGCATCCACCAAGCCTCGAACATCGCCGGTTTTAACTAGCCAACCGGTTTTGCCATGTTCGATAATTTCCGGAACACCGCCAGTTGCAAAAGCGATGGTCGGTGTGCCACAAGCCATGGTTTCAATGACGACCGTGGGTAAATTATCAGCTAATGTTGGGAAAAGAAATAAATCTGAAGCTGCGTAATATTGGGCTAGTAACTGGTCGTTATATATGTAACCAGTAACATGAACATCCAGGTTTCGAAAAAACTTTTTTTTGTCTTGCTCAAGTTTTCCAATTGCAATAATGTATAAATTTTGATCAAGCGCTTCCAGAGCCTCAATAGCTAAGTGATTACCTTTGTGATAATCTGAAAGACTAGTTGCTGTTAATAATACGACGAATCTATCTTGGGGTATTCCCAGAATGTTTCTGATAGCTGTTTTGTCTAGTGGTTTATAAACAGCCAAGTCTACGTAATTTGGAATTATCACCGGATCGTTTTTAAAGTTGATGAGTTTCTTTGCTTCTTGTAATAGCCAATTAGACGGCATGATTGCGGTGATTGGGACCTGAGAGAGCATATTGATTTTGTATCGCTGCATGGTCCCTGTGCGGTCAATGGTTGTCCCCAATGGCAGTTTGGCTAACTGAGGACAGCTTTTACAGCCCGTATACAATGCCTCGCAACCCATTGGAGCAATACAGCCCCCGGTAAAAGGTGAACAATCGTGGAATGTCCATATAACCGGCTTACGTTTGGCCAGCCATTTCAACGCGATGGGCGAGAACGTAAACGATATGTCATGAACATGGTAGAGTGTGTAATCAGTTTCTTTCCGAGATAAGTGAATCAATATCTCAGGAGTAAAAAAATCTGGAAATCCAATGGCTCGAGATGTTATGGAAAACATACCTTCAATTTGGGAAAGCCATTGACCGCCATGTAATTTGAATGTGTACCAATCAGCGTTAATTCCGGGTCTGCCGACCCAGTGATGTGCTTGATACCCAATTGTTTCGTTTAACATCTTTGTTAAACCGGCTGCTAATCTGCTGGCCCCTCCACCTGTGGCATCGGATTTACCGATAACAGCGATTTTTTTCGGGCTATTTCCGGAAGAGATTGAGTGCGAGAGCATGGTCTGAAGAGGTTAAAGGGTATTAGGTATTCAGATTAATTCGGCGATTAATTCTGCGGTTTTTTGGCACATGAGCTCGCTAGAGTAAAGCTTGGAGTTTCTCAAATTAATGCTGCCTATTTCTCCCCTTAATTGTGGAGAGAGAAGCATGTGTAAAATATTATTAGCCATTGTATTAACGTCGTTAGGCGGAGATAAAAATTCGCACATTCGATTACTTGCTATCTCCCTAATTGCGGGAAGGTCGGTTGATACGATTGGTAGGCCTGCGGCCAAATATTCCAATATCGCATTCGGCATTCCTTCCGAGCGAGAACTGAATAGTGCCAAATCCGAAGCAGCTAATAACCCCGCGATGTCGTGCACTGGTCCGAGCATTCGCACTGATTCGGTCAGTTTTAGGTTGTCAATTAGGTCTCGAACTGATGAATAGGTATCGTCGAACCGACCGGCAAGCAACAATATTGGTAGTGGTTTCCCATCAGTCCATTTATGGATCACGAGCTGCCATGCACGAACTAGTGTAGCGTGATCTTTATAATGGCTCAGATTGGCAACCATACAAGCTATCAAACATTCTTCGGGTACTTCGAGTTGGGTGCGCCATTCGCCACGCAAGAAACGTGGAGAGGCTAAATGGACCCCATTTGGTATAACCCGAATCTTCTGGTTGGCGACACCTAGGGTTTCATTTAAAAACTTCTTGCCTTGATAAGAGTTCGATAAAAAATGCACGGTGCTGCGAACCACTAAGCATTCCAGTCTGCCAAATCTTTCAATACCCGAGTCACGTTGGTTCCATATGCACAATTTAGCTCTGGCCATTCGCCAAACCAGTGCGCATATGCCATTCGGAAACGTCGTATAGGATAATATGACGTCGGTTTTAGCGCGATTTAATCGGTAAGCATAGCGAATCAAATTGGCGATAAACGCAAATGGATGGCGTGTTAATTCGAATGGCTCTAGACGCCATGTTATTCCATATTGATCACAAAGATCCGCCAACGCGCCCGGCGCTCTGAGCCCCCATATTTGAACATTTGCGCAGAGATCGTATTGAAGATATTGAGCCAGATTCAGAGCTTGTCGTTCAGCGCCACCGATTTCAAGCGTAGGTAGAACTATGATGATGTTTTTTCCAGAGAGTTTTAGCGCTAATTGGTTTGGTATTGAATCGAACTGCGCGCTCATGAGCTAACCGAATTCGGAATGTTGAATACCGCGTGTAAGAGCGGTGTCAAGCGCTTCTAACGAAAGGGCGTAGTAGTTAAAAGTACTTTCAGGATAGAAGCGATGGTGATGATAACGATACCAAGTCTTTGGAGTGAAATTGAGTTCTTCGAGAGTTGATTCAAGATGAATACCTTCTTTTGCTAATACTGTCAGGCCTAGTTCTCGGCAAGCTCTATAAGTGTCTGTATTTGTTCGATTAAAAGGGGCGACGAAGTAACAAATGGGCTTTTTGGGAAATATTTTTCGCAGTAACTCCAAGCCTAAGATAATATCGGCTTTTTGCTCGTCATAGCTCATCATGGAATAATCGGTGTGATACAGGCCGTGGAGCGCAATATTATCATTCGTGGAGTTAAGGTAATCAATTAATTCTTTACGAACAGTGAAATCAAGATTTTGAGATAGTTTTCTAATCGTATCATTAGACATTTTCCCCATACTAACCTCATTTTTGTATTCAGCCGGTTCACCGTTAAATGTGTATCGTGAGGATAACTGACCGCGAAGCGTCACCGCATGTAATTGGGTTAGGCCATTTTTTTGGAATATTTCACAAAATGAGCGGAATCGGTCCAGTGGCGTATCCCAACAAACATCATCATTTCGGAATTTTGGCTTATTTGCAATTTGTAGCGCGTTAGACAATGCTACTTTGAAAGTATCTGCGGTTTTATACCAAGGCCTAACATTTCGAATTATTTCGGCGTTTTTCTCGCCAGCCTTTCGGATAAAATCCTTATTTGAATCGCACCAATGAAAAGCTGCTTCGAAGGCTTCTATAGTGGGGGACACAATTAAGCCATTTTCACCGTTCCTAATTAGTTCAGGGACAATGCCGACGTCGACACAGACCGGAAAGCAGCCCGCAGCCATTGCCTCAATCAAGGGGAGTGGCGATCCTTCGTGTTTTGATGTGACGGTAAATACATCGATATCGTTATAGAAGCGATTCATATCCTTCTGCTTGAGATCGCCATTAGCAATTTTTAGGACGAAGTTTTCAGAACACGCAGGTAAAAGAATTTCTTTTACCTGTTTTACTGGGTCATTGATATTACCAGCCCAGCCTATAACGAGTGCTCCATTCCGCTTTTGGATTGGGCGGAATTGCTCCGGATTGAAACCATTTTCAGCGTGTACGGTGTTTGGCCGACAAGCGCTAAGAAGACCGTGCAAACGGCGTGAAGTACAGATGACAATGCTTGCATCACTAAGGTATTTGTGGGAGAACTCCATGGCGGTGTTCGGACCATACCGTGGGTCGTCTTGCCATCTATGGCTGGATACTTCCTTAATAATTTTCTCGGGATTAAAATCAAACTGCTTATAGTATTCCTCGCCCCAAAAGAAAACATATAATAAGTCATAATTTTCGGCCTTTATTTTTGGTTTTTTAATCACATATTTTATCTCAAAATCGAAATCCTCTTTAAGAGCTAGAGCAATTTGAGTTGCACAATAATCAAAGGCCCACCGAGGTTTATCGACCAATAATAAAACTCTGGGATTCCTTTTATTTGATTTTCTGAAATAAGGAGAAAAAAATCGTTTAAAATTTCGCATGAAAAGTGCTTAACTTATTTTGTTGCCCACATGACGATATTTTTATCAAAGCAGCGCGGCTTGCTGCGATCTTGAAGAGAAAATAAGGATTTTTGAATTAGTGAGCTGCATCTAAACTTTAAGCCATTGGGGTGATGTTTCCAGTTAGGCAAATGTAGTGTGGGATTAGTAAATCCGGCAACGCTTAATAATTCAGATAGACTTTGTTCGGTAAACCCAGTTTGGTGAGTTAAATCCATGTATCGAGAGTAAGTGCCAAATATATTAGCCATATTAGGAGTTCTAAGAATAATTATGCCCTCTGAGCTCAAGCTGGTTCTAATAAGGCCTAAGAATTCTATTAGTTCATGCATGGAGAAATGCTCGATAACGTCTGTAGCAATTACGGTCTCAAATTTATTGGCACTGCCTTTAAGGAAAATTTGTGCATCGATGTTTTCTAAAAAAGTTGCTTGTTCACCAATGTGGTTTCTACATTCTAGAAACACATTTTCGTCCAATTCAACGCCTCCTACACTTTTATAATGATTTTCAATTAAAAATCGCAATAAATGACCAAATCCGCATCCTATGTCAAGTATATTTGCATTCTTGTTTTGTGGTAGTAACGGAAGTATTTCTGCGTTATAGTAGTTCCGAGCTGAACTGTATATGCTTTCTATGTCAGGGTTTAAGGTTTTCAGTTGAGAATAATATTTTTGCTTTATATGATTTATTGCTTGGGCTTGCTCGGTTACTTTAGAAATATTCATAACAACTAATTCTGTAATTTAGGTTTGCAGTTGTAATCTATTTAAAATATAAACAACGCGGGGAATTTTTGACGGTTTTTCAATGATGGCGGTAATAATGTAGCCAGATGATAGACACGCATCCTTTACTTCATTTTCAGAGTATCTGGTCTTATACTCACTTGGCCTTCTTTCGTTTTCAGGCTTGTTCCAGTCCGAAGTAAGGTATTGATTGTCTTTAATCAAATCATAGCTTTTGTCGACGATATCTATAATGAAGAAACCGCCGCTAACAAGATAATTGCGGTACAACTTTAAAAAGTCGAGTAACGAAAAATCTTCTATATGGTATGTCCAGTTGAGCGCGAGCAGTATATCCACATTCGAAGGCAATGTGGTTGGCTTGAGTCCGTCATCCTGCCATAGATCTATCGTTAGCGATAATCTGGCACTTAGTTCGCGTCCGACCTCGATAGATTGGGCGGAAACATCACTGCCATATAAATTAGTAAACCCCTGTTGCGCTAACCAGACTAGATTTAATCCGCAGCCAGCACCAGTTTCGAATATCAGTGAATGTTTTGGTATGTGTCGAACTATCCACTCCGACGGGCAGCGGATGTGCCAGCGGCTATGGCGTTCCTTGGCAGCATAAATAAACCAACTTTGTGCCGAGTATTTCGAAACAAGTTCTTCGATTAAGCCGTGAGGTAGATTAAGGTTATGGTTATGGTAGATAAAGTTGTTATAGATGTTATGCCAAGTGGTTTTTAATAAGCGATAGCTTGGCACTAACCGCTTTATTGTTCGTGGCCCTATCTCTTTAAACGACCACAAATCGTAAAGATGCCGCCGAAGATTAGTGGTCTTCGCGTGACTAACGGCTATTTGGGTGTTTTTTTTGTTGCAGATTTTTGGGGATATGAGATTCTTAATGATTTGAATATTACGTTCGAACACGGCGAACTCATTGTAATCGCTTGTTGCTCTTTGCCAACCGTTTGCAGCTATAATTCTTCGTTCCTCATCATGAGCCAAATAATAGCGGCAGAGGTCGATACATTCGCGTATGGAATCAAATCCAATGACCTCTTTATTCAACTCGTAAATCTTGCCGAGATAGTTTTTATTGTCACAGACTTGCAAAACTCCATTAGCGGGTAAATAAAACGTCCGATAGTTAATAGGGCCGGATGAATTGTGTAAATTTGGACCGATTTTGGCATTGCGCAAATATTCAAGTTCTTTATTATTAGGCAAATATCCTCTTGGCCATCCTTTTCCATAAAAGTTAGCATTTGGAAAAGCTAGCGCCAGCTTATCCAATCGAGGTTTGCGAGCAGGGGCGGTGCGATCGATCATCATGAATAAGTCTAGTTCCCTATTTCCATTGAGTACGTCGTCATAACTTATCGAAGCATCGTAAATTGTTGGTTGTAACCCCATCGGCACCCATTCAGCATGTTTGACGCCCCACGAACGGTAAGTATCGACTTCTGCGATATTGCCTACTAGACACAAATCGTAGCTAGATGCGGTGGGCTTAGAGAGTTCTGCAGAGCTTTCCGGATCATCAAAACATTGGAATACCGTGAAAACGGGCAGTTTTGCAACAAACTCTGGATGCAGATTAATGCCAGAGCTGTTGATCAAAACATTCTTACCTTCCAGAGCTCGTTCTAGGCGTTCGTACATATTCAAAAGCTCTCGGTCTCCTCTACGCCATCTAGCGTCGAGTTCAGAGAAACTTAAGCAAGGACCGGGAGGGTTAAGGGTCAAACAAAAACCTTCAACATTGAAACCAATTTTTGCCAATTTATTTATATAGGCTTGGTTAAGTGCTTGCACATTTCCATACGCGGAAGAAACAAACCAAGAATATCCATACAAAATCTTTAAATCTTGCATGTTGTTGACTTACTTATCAGGCATTTGATAGATTCCCACCCAAGAATCACGAATGTGAAAAATACGGCCATTGAGTAATTTATCACGATACAAACATTCCACGCCTAAGCATACTGAGTTTATCCAGTCGTATTTTTTTGCAAGGTCTAGATTGAAGTCATGCCAAAGGATAAAACCACCCGGTTTCATATGGCTTAATATTTTATTGGTATCGTTATAAACGAATTTAGTGTCATGACACCCATCGATAAATGCGACATCTATAGTTCCGATATCTGGAGTCCATGTTTCTGTATTGGCATAAATCTGGGTAATATTGGAAATGTTTCTGCGGCGAAACTCTATTCCTATTTGATCTCGTTCCATTGCTACCGTGGTCAGTACGCCGCCTTTGCCAGAATGAATATCTTCCGGCGGGATGTTAACCGTGAAAATTTTCGCTTCTGGAGCGTTTGCAGCCATCAAAACCGTTGCCATTCCATTTGCAGTTCCAATTTCTAATGCAATTTTAGGCTTTATATTTCTTATTACGGTTGCCAAGCTTTCGGCATCACGTATCCGGCGATCATTGACATCCTCAACGTAGTCAAAATCATAAATATCAGGTCGATCCAATATAGGGTTTTCTGACCAGTTAAAGATATTTTGTAAATCACGATAGGTGTTTAACTCAATCAAATTTCGATCAAGTTTGTTAAATAATCCACCAAACAATCTATTGGAAAGCTTGTGTTTTAGTGTCGTTAGTGTCGTCATCTAAGGCGTAAAGTTTAACGGTTTTCCAGTGTAGAAACGGTGCGAGCTTGCTTCTGATAGGTTCGCATAAGTATGCGCGATTGGTTAAGCCAGTTCGCTCCACGTCTAGTGAAATGTCTATTCCATTCGGGTAAATATTGCGAATATTAAAAATAGTCGCCTGAACTCTTAAGGTATAGGAAGTAGGAGCAAGTAAGTTGGCTGGAATAGTAACTTGTGAAGTATATCGTCCGGGTTCTGTTGTGGGAATTCCTTCGTGGTCTTCGTCATTAAAGCTTCGAATTAGCAAAATTTCTTGATTATCATATAGATCAAAAAATACGCGTAATCCTGTCGTTTTGACGAATACTTGGTAGTCAATCTTAATTTCTAAAGGCTTGCCATTTTCAATGTTAGAGAAAACGACATCTCCCCCTTGAGATAGTACTATACCGTGCATCCTGAATGCAGGATCTAATGGGAGGTTTTGAATGTATTTTTGCATTTGTTCTAGAGCAAAAAGCTTGTTGTGATCATCGCTTAGATAGCGTTCTATTGCTATTGATGTGTCGCCATCAAATATTTTTTCGCCATTGCTAATAATAATACTTCTATTACATAACTGTTGAACCGCCTGCATATTATGACTAACGAATAATACCGTGCGCCCTTGCGCACCAATTTCGTCTATTTTGCCTAAACATTTGCGTTGAAATAGTGCATCACCAACGGCTAATACTTCATCAACGATCAAAACTTCTGGCTCAAGGTGGGCGGCTACAGCAAATGCCAGTCGTACGTACATTCCGGATGAATAATGTTTAACTGGGGTATCCAAGAATTTTTCTACTTCAGCAAAATCAACTATTTCGTTAAATTTCGTTTGAATTTCTTGCTTTTGCATGCCTAATATTGCGCCATTCAAAAATATATTTTCTCTGCCAGTAAGTTCTGGATGGAATCCCGTTCCAACCTCTAATAAGCTGGATACCCGCCCATTTATGGTTGCTTTCCCTGTTGTCGGATGGGTTATGCGGCTTAATATTTTTAATAAAGTAGATTTACCTGCACCGTTTCGACCAATGATTCCTACTCGATCTCCCTGTTTGATTTCGAAGTTAATGTCTTTAAGCGCCCAGAATTCTTCGGTTCTTTCGGCTTTAGCATTGCTTTGAAGTGGATGTAATAAATTATTGCCAAGAGATTTAATGCCGCGACTGAGCGATTCTCCTAGGCTGTTATATTGATAACGGCTTTGCTGTTGATGCTGGATAATATATTTTTTGCCGAGATTTTCGACTTTAATTGCGCAACTCATTAAAATTTAATCGTGTTTATCAAAGGCTATCTGCAAACTGCCGTTCTGTGTGTATAAAATATCGATAACCAATTAATAGTAATGTTAGAGATATTGCATTGGATAGCAAAAATCCATCCAAATATATATTGGCGCTATCGCCAATGATCATCCAACGAAAACCATCAATTACACCAACCATAGGATTGAGCGAATACCATAAACGCCATTGTTCCGGTACGACTTGGCTGCTAAAGCCGACTGGGGATATATACAGACCTATCTGTACGATAAAAGGAATAACATAACGAAAATCTCGGTATTTTACGTTGAGTGCCGAGATTAGATAACCCAAGCCCAAGGCAGTGATTGCGGCCAACAATAGGAACAATGGCATCAACAGAATGTATATCGAAGGCTGGAAGCGATACCAAGCCATCAATGCCAGTAGTAGTACGAAGGATATCAGGAAGTCAACGATATTTACCAACAATGGCGCCGTGGGGGCGATAATCCTGGGGAAATAGACTTTGCTAATCATCGCCGAATTATTCACTACGGCGTTGGCGCTTTCGCTCAGCGTATTTGAGAAAAAATACCAGGGTAGCATAGCGGTAAACACCATGATGGCATAAGGTGCTTCGCCTTCCGTAGGTAGTTTGGCGATTCTGCCGAAAATCACAGTGAACACCAACATCGTCAGCAATGGTCTGATGACTGCCCAAGCCGCGCCTATGGCGGTTTGCTTGTAGCGGACTTTGAAGTCCCGCCATGCCAGAAAATAAAACAAGTCCCGGTATTCCCATAATTCACGCCCCGAGTCGCCCAGTGTTTTATTGGGGGTAATAACGATTTGTTGCCGGGTACTCATTTGATTATGCAATTTGGCTAATAGCTTACGTGAAGTTTGATATGGGCTCAGGTCAAGTTCGGGCCGGGATTTAGAGTTTGATGACCGACCAAGTGTAGTAGAAATGCTGTAAGGAACTGAAGTTTTTTTGCGGAAGCGAATACCTTCAATGCCAATGCCTAACTGTTACGAGGTCTTTCGATTGGCCACCACAAGGCTAGCGCACCGATCGTTTTTTGGGGAGTCCGGTGTATTTGGTTTTGAACGGTGTGGTTTTAGATCGTGTTTTGACTGTTTGGTCATCGCTTTTCGGCTGAAAACTCGGCACCAAATGCTGCTTGCCATTGCCAATTAAATCCGCGCGCCCCATGTCTTTCAAGGCATCCCGCAGCATTGGCCAGTTTTTCGGGTCGTGATAGCGCAGAAAAGCCTTATGTAAGCGTCGCTGTTTAATGCTCTTTGGAATCGCTATATCAGCGCTATTGCGAGCCACTTTGTGCAAGGTGTCTTTGCCGGAATGATACATGGCGGTGGCGATAGACATTGGCGACGGCAAAAACGCCTGCACTTGATCGGCACGGAAGCCGTTGCGTTTTAGCCATAACGCCAAGTTCAGCATGTCCTTATCTTCGGTGCCGGGGTGGGCGGCGATGAAGTAGGGGATCAGGTATTGCTCCTTGCCGGCTTCCTTCGAATATTTATCGAACATCTGCTTGAAGCGGTCGTAAGTGCCCATGCCGGGCTTCATCATTTTCGACAGCGGTCCTTGCTCGGTATGTTCCGGGGCGATTTTTAGGTAACCGCCGACATGATGAGTCACCAGTTCTTTGACGTATTCCGGGGTTTCCACGGCAATGTCGTAACGCAGGCCGGAGGCGATAAAGATTTTTTTGATGCCGGGCAATTTTCGGGCGCGCCGGTACAGTTTGACCAGCGGCGTCTGATCGGTATTCAAGTTGTGGCAAATGCCCGGATACACGCAGGACGGTTTGCGGCAGGATTCTTCGATTTTCGGATCCTTGCAGGCCAATCGCCACATATTGGCAGTCGGTCCTCCCAGGTCGGAGATATGGCCGGTGAAATTCGGCGAAGTGTCGCGGATGGCTTCAATCTCGCGAATGATGGAATCTTCCGAGCGGTTCTGAATGATGCGGCCTTCGTGTTCGGTGATCGAGCAAAAGCTGCAGCCACCAAAGCAGCCGCGCATGATCAACACGGAATGCTGGATCATTTCAAAGGCCGGGATATTGGCCTTGCCATATTGCGTGTGCGGTAGCCGGGAATAGGGCAGGTCGAACACACCGTCCATTTCCGGTGTAGTCAAAGGTAATGGCGGTGGGTTGATCCACACTTCGCGGTTGCCGTGGCGTTGAATTAATGCGCGGGCGTTGCCGGGGTTGGTTTCGCCGTGCATCACGCGCGAGGCGTGCGCGTACAGAATCGGATCGTCTTTTACTGCTTCGTAATCCGGCAAGCGGATCACGGTTTGCGTGCGCTGCTTGTTGGCGATGGGTTTGAATTGGATAACCTTTTCATCTGCCGCAAGTTCAGGCTTATCGTCACATGCCGGCATTTCCTGATAGGGATTCACATGAGAAATAACCGCGCCTGGCTTATCGATATCGGTGGAATCTTTTTCCATCCAGCCCTGCGGTACCTGCTTCACAAAATGCACGGTGCCGCGAATGCCTTTCAAATCGGCGATGGTTTCACCTTTTGCCAGACGCTGGGCGATTTCCACCACTTGTCGCTCGGCGTTGCCGTACACCAGTAAATCGGCCTTGGAATCCAGCAAGATGGACTTGCGCACTTTGTCAGACCAATAATCGTAATGGGCAATCCGGCGTAGGCTGGCTTCTATGCCGCCGATGACGATAGGCACGTTCTTATAGGCTTCCCGGCAGCGGTGGGCATAGACATTGACAGCGCGGTCCGGGCGTTTACCGGCTGCGCCGTCGGCGGTATAAGCGTCGTTGGAGCGGATTTTCTTATCCGAGGTATACCGGTTCACCATCGAATCCATATTGCCGCCGGTCACGCCGAAAAATAGCTTGGGTTGGCCCAGCCGTCTGAAATCCTCGGCACTATGCCAATCGGGTTGCGAGATAATCCCGACCCGGAAACCTTGCGCTTCTAAAACCCGCCCAATCACTGCCATGCCAAAGCTGGGGTGATCCACGTAGGCATCGCCGGTAACCAGAATAACATCGCAGGCATCCCAGCCCAATTGCTGCATTTCAGCCAGCGTCATCGGCAATTCCGGCGCCGGCCCGAAGCGGTGCGCCCAGTATTTTTTGTAGCCGAAGATGTTGGGAGCGTTGTGTATCACGATTTTATGATCCGGTTGAAGATGTTGGGGTTGTGGCGTTTTAGATCCAGCAGATAAGTGGGAAATTCCAGCTGATAGATCTGCTCCAGATGCCTGGCTTTATCGATCAGTTGCTTGATACCGGGCTTTGCCATGGCTTCGCCAAAGGCAAAACCGATCACATTACCGCGGCTGCGGACCGGCAAAAACAACATGCGCCGGTCGAATATGCGGCCCAGGTTCCAGGCCACTTGTTGGAACATGTCTTTGTCGGTACCCCATAGATTGATCACCAGCAGACCGTCCTTGGTTAGCAAGGTTCGGCAATTATCGAAAAAAGTTTCGCTACTGACTTCCGGTGCCATGCCGTCGTGGTCGTAAGCATCTATCACGATCAAGTCGTGTTGTTCGCTTTGCACCTGACTGGCCTGACGTACATGTTGCGCGCCGCAGCCAATCTTGATTTTCAAACGCGGATCGAACGGCAACCCGAAATGACTACGTGCCACTTTTAATACGCTGCCGCGAAATTCAACCACCTTGAGTCGGCAGTCGGCAAATTGGTGCAGCATGAATTTGGCGATGGTGCCGCCGCCTAAACCTATCATCAATACTTCGCGGGGCGTGTCGTGAAACATCAAGCCAGCCATCATGGCCCGTGCATACAGCGAATGGAGTCGGTCGGGTTCGGCCAGCAGCATACTGCTTTGCCGGGCATGCGAACCGAAGTGCAAGGCTCTGACGCCTTCCTTGTCAACGATTTCTATGACGCCTTCGTCGTCGTGGCTTTGGTGTACCACCAAGCCTTCATATTTGTACATGCGGTGTAGCGAACGGTAAAGATAAAGCTATTTTCCTTGAAAATCCGGCGCTTGTCTTGTAAATCGTGCGTTGATGACAATTTAGTCACCTTGTAAAAACAAGGGATATTGAGCCAGTGGCGCTTGTTTTACGGGTATGGGTGCGAATTGTTTCGCACCGTAAATCGAAGGTATGGAGAAGACGGTTTTGCTTATCGAGCAGATGGCGCGGAGATAAAAAATCAGTCCACTCGATAACCTTCCTCCATCAGCACACGTTTAACGACCGGACGCGATAACATCAAACGATAGTGCTTCAAGCAGTTTTCCGGCAGCGTAACGCCGGTTTTATCAGCCCAAAACTCAACGTAAAACAAAGCGGCATCGGCGATACTGAATGCGCCCAATGCATAGCCTTCGGCAGGTAACTGCTGGTTTAAAATCGCAAAGGCTTTATTGATTATATCCAGTCCTTGCGTCTTAACCGCCTCATAATCGGCAGGGTTAGGCGTGAATTTCTCCGTGGTAAAAATTCGGGCAAAGCCTTGGCCGTGCAGAGTGCCGACCGCATAGTCCATTAACTCGATAGCTTTGGCATCGCCGTCCGGATCGCCGGGTAATAATTTGGCTTTGGGATAGCTGCGGGCCAGCCAGTAGGCAATGGCTTGAAATTCTGTCAAGGCGGTACCGTCGTTGCGGACCAAGGTGGGAATGCTGGCTTTGGGATTGATGTCCAGATAATCGGCTTGATGCTGATCGCCAGCCAGCAAATTCACCATATAGGCTTCGAAAACCAGATCCAGCTCTTCCAGCAGAATGTGAATGCCGGTGGAGCAGGAGCCGGGCGTTAAATAAAATTTCATAAATTTTCCTGACGATAAAAGTGGGCCTTAACGGCATTCCAGAAAATAAGCGTTAACATCCAGCGCAAAATTCCGCCATAACAGGGCGATATCGCTGCGCACGGCACTGAGGTAAACCTGATCCGGTTTATGCTCGTCGGGAAAGTTGGAAAGTGCGCAGGATGTGCGATGTTTATCCACCACTAGCAACAGGAATTCGTCGATGAAACCGTCGAATTTAGCCAATACTGCTTTGGCTAAATCGCTTAAACCCTGATTGACGGCACTGGCACTATGATCGAAAGGCAGGGTCTTCAAATGAGTCAATGCGTCCTGATAGGTTTTTTCCAAAACGATCAGCACATTGCGTTGAAAACAACCATCCCATTGCTGATGAGACAGATCGTGGGCCAACAAGTGATCGTACTGTTTCTTCATACCGGCTTTTTGTTCGGAGATAAATCGGCTAAATTCGCCGATGCTGGCCGCGTTGAGCGCTGGATCGTTCATATCAAAGTCCTAAATTAAAGTGTTAATGCGGTAAAAACCCTATCGCTGGCTTCCAAGGCGCCTTCCATGTAGCCGCCGGATTTGCCGGCTGTTTCGGTTCCGCAGAAATGCAGTTTGTCTTGCCAGTGATCGAGCTGTAGGGCTCGATGACCGTACACGGGATGCTCGAATATGGGGGCGCGATCCAGTGCGGTGCTCGTAAATGGTTCTTGGCTCCAATCGTGAATGCGCAAATTTTGCGGGGTTGCCGCCGCTTCGCCGAATAAGCCAACCAATTGGCGAACGATAAGTGCCGGCAAACTATCGCGATATCGTTCTCGAAGTTCGGCTGGAAGGCCGCAGAAGCCGAATAAGCTCCCGGCGCCATAAGTTGCGGGGCAGGCATCGTAGACTTCGCCCAGTATTGCGCTTGGGTATGGCGCGCTAGCGTTGCCGGAATAGCCTTGCTGGCGCCAAAACGCCTTTGGATACACTAGGGCCGCCTTCGCATGCCCGGCCATCCAGGTGGGCGTGTTCCGCATAAGGCTGAGTAATTCGGGCGCGAGTGCCGGTTCGAAGCTAATGTTTTCCGCCACCAGTCTTGGGGGAACGGCCAATACGACTTGACGTGCGTGGTAAGTAAGACGCGTCCCTTCGGTTAAAAAGACCAGATCGACATGACTGCCTTGATCGATCAGATTTTGCAAGCGGTGTCCAAGATGCAATATATCCAATTGTATGCGTTGCAATAGCCCGGCGATAAACCGCCGGCAACCGCCTTCGACGCGTCTAGCCTCCGCGTGAGTTTGAGTGTCGACAAACGTAACGGGTGCGGCGTCGGCGCTAACTTGATAGAGGCTGTTGCCGCGATCCCATTGCGGGAAAAGCGTCAATCCCAGTCGTTCCGCAAGCGCCGAGATTCGCGGTTGATCGGCCGGCCATAGCCAAGTCGGGCCCAGGTCTACGGCAAAATCTTGCTCGGGTATCAGTTCGGACAAGATTCTGCCGCCGCAACGGTCTCTTGCTTCAAACACGGCGATATTGGATTTGTAAGGCTGCAGTTTTTCCGCCAAGGATAAGCCGGATAAACCGGCACCAACGATTGCCACGTCCAACATAGGGCTCATAGCGCCTGCGTGGTCCCGCACAACAGGGAATTGCTGCGCCATATGGGCAACTGCGGTGCTTCGGTGGATGCGCTCGGCATGATCAGCTTTTTACGGAAAACATCCCATACACCGTCATAGCGTTGCTGTACCCGAATGCTCCAACCCCAAACTATAGGTAAATGTACCGGCACCCAAATATAGCGCTTCGGTTGCTCAGGTCCGGCGTTTTGCATGAAGTACACCGTATATTTTTCCAAAACACTGACTGAAGCGACACTGCTGCCGGCGATTTGCGGCGGAATGGTTTGCGTGATTGCATGCTCGAGTAGCAGGGTGTCCAATAGGCCTTGCTGTTGCATCGTACCCAACGCCGTGATCGGCAAATTGCTTGAAGTACCCGGTAGATATAACACCGGGCCGGCATGCGCTGCTTCGGTGTCGAGTAACACGATGTTTTCGCCGTTGGCTAAATGCGCCGTCCGGGTCGATTCGACCAACTGCAATACACCGAGTTGGCTGCCATATGCGGCCGTAGCCCATTCCAGTTCAAAACGCGGCGTAATGCTTAGTACGGGGGTATTGTTCACTAAGCTTACTTCAGGCCCCGCCAAGCTTGTGCCTAACACGGTTAAACGGTTTTGACCCGGCTGTTGCGGATGGTCGGCAGCGATAGACAAGCATGTTTTGAGTAACGGGTTAAGCAATTCGCTGTTCCAAACAAATGCTTGTATGGGCGATTGCTTAATATCGACTGCTGTCGCGATTGCCTTATCTGTGCTCAGTTGGTAGGCGCCGAGCAAACCGTTTTGTAGATCGTGCTCCAAGTCGCCGAGTAGGCTATCAGCCGGATTTTGTGTATCAATGCGGTAGCGATGGCCCGCTTGTATGACCGGCTTGTTCGGTTTGAGTGAGGGAGGCGTCGGGCGGGGCAGAGGGAAAATGTTTTCCATGATTGGGTTGTTGATGGCGAATGCCCTCAGGCATTCAAGAATGAGGCCAATTGACTGTTATGACGCCGAATGGGCGTGAAAGGCATGGCTTCAAGGGCGTTACTGCCCCAACCGGACCCGGCAAACGATGTCGTGGATGCGACAAAAGCGGTGTTTTTGTAAGGAGAGTCGTACCATATGTTGGAACGCCGGTGGGGCTTGGTATTAGTGCACCATTTTGGTTAGTTTTTTCTCGGTAAAATTTTACGGTTATTTGCGTCAAACCCGCGCCGGCGCTGATATAATCGAATTTTTGACATGGGGGTTAGTATGGCTGTTGATCTGGTAGAGTTAAAGGCAGTATTAGGTAAAATGGAAGCTGCTCTGAGTAGCATCACTGAAATGGATTCGGAAGTGCTTGAATTCATCGATGCCAATTATTCGGAATTGTTGAACGATCAAAAAATGGTGCAGGTGTTTAAAAGCGTCGGCGATGCCGAGGATGAATTGCAAAGACAGTTAAATTTCTTACGCATTCGCATAACCGCCGGTATCCCGGAGTTTAAAGAAGTTTGCGACGCGGCAGCTTAAGCGTATTTCAATTGTTGTGATTAATTAGTAGATGTAAATGGGGGAGGCGATGCGTTTTTTGCTATGGCTGTCCGCAAAAAATCGACGTTGCTTTCCCCCTTTCGGATAACCTATCCGAAGCTCTGCAGTATTCCAGTTCATTCTCTTGTTTTCCTTGGCGCTAGCTGATGTGCCGAAAATGAAAACAGGCCCATCTTAATATCTCCATGGCAGCGTCAGTCTGGCAACGCCATCAGGAATTTGATAATTAGTTCATCAATGGTGAGTTTTGCCACCTGCCGTCGCTTTTTGCTCGCTACCCGGTAGCTTACTGTTCTGGCGTTGAAGCGCGAACTTGCCCGGTGCTTGGCTACATCAACAACACGCCGCAGCGTATTTGCAGACTAGGCTAGAGATTTTCCGATGGGCTGTCGGTTCCGACTGATTGTTCATTTCAGCCGGCATCGCGTAAAATCGCCAGCCAATATTACGCCCCCATTGGAGAGCAAATCATGAAATACCGTTTAATTGTCGCTTTGATGATGGTCGCAGGTGTCGCCTGTGCGGAAGAAGCCAAGGAAGAGTGGAACGAAACCACCTTAAAAGACGAAACGATCCAGAAAATTCAGCAGGCGCAGTACACCTATAAAAAATGTGTGGTGGATACGATGCGAAAGCCTGAATTTGCCAAGTTGGAAAGCCGCAATGCCACCGATGTAATCATTAAATCTTGCGAGCCGACACTGGCGGAAATACGTAAAGTGTATACCGATGCCGAAGTGCCGGGCGAGATAGCCGATCGGCATTTAAAAAAAATGCGTATCCAAGTAACACGCAACTTGCTGCAGGAATTGATGTATGCGGAAGCCGCGAAGAAAGCCGGTATGCCGGGCAACTGATCTTCCGCTTGATATGGTCTCCAAGTGAAATTTCGCAGAAGTTTAATACCGCACCGGTTTTAACTGTTTGCGTCAAGTTTGAACAAGAGACGGTTAAGCCATTGTTTCAATCACTAATCATCACCCGTTTTTCATGAATACCTACACTATCGATTTATCCCTGCGTCCCACCACCTTCGATTTGTGGCATGTGTGTCTGGCCGGTACCGCCGCCCTGTTGGCTTTGATCTTGATTGTGGTTTTAGTCTCGGTACTATTGGGCATGCGCCGTTGTAAATCGGCCGTACCGACAGTCGCTCCCATGGCGCCGCAACCGGAAGTCAAAATTGTTGAGAAGATTGTCGAAGTGGAAAAAATCGTCCAGGCGCCGGTACCGGAACCGGTAGTTTTGAAAGAGGCTACTCCCGACGCAGCTTTGCAATTATTGAGCTTGTTGCAAAAAGAAGCCCGCTTTATCGACTTTATCAAGGAAGACGTCAGCGCCTTTTCCGATGCCGAAATCGGCGCGGCGGCGCGGGTGGTGCATCAAGGCTGCAGCAAAGCCGTCAGCGAGCATTTCACCTTGGCGCCGGTCAGTAACGATCCCGAAGGCAACCGGGTGACTTTAAACAAAGGCTTCGATGCAGCGTCGTTTCGTTTGACAGGCAATATCGTCGGCGAGGCGCCGTTTACCGGTACTTTGGTGCATAAAGGCTGGCAAATCACCGATCTGCGTTTACCAAAACTAACCGAAGGCCATAACGCCAAAATCGTCGCGCCGGCCGAGGTGGAATTATGACCGCGCGTTATTCGGTCGGTATCGATTTAGGCACCACGCATTGCGTCTTGTCTTATGTCGATCTGGAAGCCGACGACGATCAAGTAGTGCTGGATGTGTTGGCGATTCCGCAACTAACCGGTCCCGGCACGATAGAAGACAAGGCGCAATTACCCTCATTCACCTATCTGGCGCATTCGGCCGAGATCGCCGAAGGCTCAACCGCTTTACCGTGGATCGGCAAACCCGAATACTTGGTTGGCGAAATCGCCCGCAATCTGGGCAGCAAAACCCCTATCAGGCTGGTGTCCAGCGCCAAAAGCTGGCTGTGCCATGCCGGCGTCGATTGCAAGCAAGCGATTTTGCCGGTGGAAGCACCTGAAGATGTGGAACGGATTTCGCCGTTTGCGGCTACCAAAGCCTATCTGCAACATTTGCGCGATGCCTGGAATCATCGTTTCCCGGAACAGCATTTACAAGATCAGGATGTCACCATCACCGTGCCGGCCTCGTTTGACCCGGCGGCGCGCGAATTGACCGTCGAAGCGGCGCGCGCCGTGGGATTAGGTCAAGCGGTATTGCTGGAAGAACCGCAAGCAGCCTTGTATAGCTGGATTGAAAACAGCGAAGGCGATTGGCGCAATCACGTGCAAATCGGCGATGTGATTTTGGTGGCTGACATCGGCGGCGGCACCACCGATTTGTCGCTGATTGCGGTCACCGAACAGGACGGGAATCTGCAACTGACCCGGGTGGCGGTCGGCGATCATATCCTGTTGGGTGGCGATAATATGGACTTGGCCCTGGCCTATACCGTGAAAGCCAAATTGGAACAAGAAAGCGGTAAGCGTCTGGAGTCCTGGCAATTGCAAGCCTTGACCCATGCCTGCCGGGAAGCGAAAGAAAAACTCTTCAATCAACCCGAGCTGGGCAGCATGCCTTTGGTGGTAGCGAGTCGCGGTTCGTCCTTGATCGGCGGCACTTTGCGCACCGAATTGACTCGGGACGAGCTGAACCGCATCTTGGTCGAGGGCTTTTTACCGTGGGTGCCCATTGAAGAAAGACCGGTGGTCAGGCCGCGCAGCGGTTTGCGTACCGCCGGTTTGCCGTATGCGCAGGATGCCGGCATCACCCGCCATCTGGCCGCATTTTTATCGCGGCAAAAAGAAGCGACCGGCGAGTTATCCGATCATGTGTTACCGCAACACGCCAGTTTCCTGCATCCGACTGCGGTGTTGTTCAACGGTGGGGTGTTAAAAGCCGGTTTGATGGCCGAGCGCTTGATGCAGATTCTAAATAACTGGTTGCAGGCCGAACAAGCCGCGCCGGCCCGGCTATTACAAGGCGCCGATCTGGATCTGGCGGTGGCGCGCGGCGCGGCTTATTACGGATTTGTCCGCAAAGGCAAAGGCGTCAGGATCAAGGGCGGCACGGCGGCGGCTTATTACGTGGGGATCGAGAGTTCCATGCCGGCAGTGCCTGGTTTACCTGCGGAAATCGAAGCCTTATGCATCGCGCCGTTCGGCATGGAAGAGGGCAGCGAACAGGAATTGCCCAATGACGAATTCGGCTTGGTGATCGGCGAACCGGTGCGCTTCCGCTTTTTTGGGTCAAAAACCCGCCGCGACGATGCCGTGGGTGTACGCCTGGATTATTGGCAAGACGACGAGTTGGAAGAGTTGGACGAGATTGAGATTACCTTGCCGGAAGAAGGCCGCCATGCCGGGGACATCGTCCCGGTGCATTTGTCGGCGGCAGTCACCGAAGTGGGGACTTTGGAGTTAAAAGCCGTTTCCAAACGCGATCAACAGCGCTGGAAAATCGAGTTTGATGTCAGGGCTGGCGAATCTTGAAATTAACTATAGATAGAGGCTGAGCCGCCGCTTTGGCCTCTGTAAAAACAAAACCCGCTTCTTTTCAAAGAAAGAAGCGGGTTTTTTATGATGGCTAGCTATATCTAAAGCCTTATTGCTGTTGATAATAAGGCTGTTGGTACTGCTGCTGCGGATATTGTTGATATTGCTGGTTCTGTTGCGGATATCCCTGTTGCTGCGGGTAACCCTGGTATTGCTGATTCTGCTGAGGGTAACTTTGTTGTTGCGGGTAGCCCTGCTGATACGGTTGATTTTGCTGCGGATAACCTTGTTGTTGATAAGGCTGGGTTTGTTGCTGTTGCTGCGGTTGTTGCGCGGCACCGGCATTTTGATTGGCGTTAATCGCCAACTCTACCCGGCGATTGATCGCGCGGTTGGCATCGCTGGTGTTAGGTACTTTAGGCGAGCTTTCGCCCAAGCCTTGTTGGGAGATGCGCAGGCGGTTTACGCCGCGTTGTCCCAAAAAGTTGGCCACACTGGTCGCCCTGGCTTCGGATAAGCGTTGATTGTCCGCATCGGAACCGACGTCGTCGGTATGGCCGGTTACCGAAATAGTCGATTCAGGGTAGCTGGTTAAAACTCTAGCCACCGGATCCAGCGCGTTTTGGGCCTCGGGGGTCAAATCGGCCTTGCCGAAGGCGAAAGTGACGTTGCTGGTACTGGGCATGCTCAGGGTTAACTGGTTTTCGGCGGTCCGTTGCACCTCAATCCCGGTGCCTTGCAGCGATTGCTGCATTTCCTCCTGTTGTTTATCCATGTAATAACCGACGCCCGCGCCGACCGCGGCCCCGGCCAATGCGCCCAGGCCGGCGTTTTTCCAGTCGTTACCACCAAATAAAGTGCCCGCGCCGGCACCGACCGCCGCGCCGATACCGGCGCCTTTACCCAGATTGCTCATACCCGATTGGCCGGTGTAGGGATTGTTAGCGCAAGCCGTGGTTAATGCCGCGATGATGCCCGATATAAGTATTTTTTTTGTCATAGTTTTTTCCAACGTGAGTGCCTAAAAACTCGAGAATTGTCCGCCGATACGACAATCCCCACAAGTGTGCGCGAATTAAAACCAAGCTTGCTTAATCATGGCTTAAAGCGCTGCAATCAAATCATCAGCGTTCGAGTTATTTTCTCCATCAATCAAGCTCGGAACCGCTACGACCGAGAAATTTTCTTGAACGATCGAGCTCCGAGCTCAATTGGCCGAGAAAACTTCTCGATCGACCGAGCTCTGAATTAGAACGTCCGAGCTATTTTCTCGATCGTTCTCCCTCAGCGCTGCATCGCTCGAGCTCCGAGCTAAAACGTTGGAGTAATTTTGTCCAATGCTCGAGAAAAAAGCTTGGCCGTCGGAGAAAATTTGGACAACGGCCAAGAAAATAAGTCAATTAGCGCTATCGGCTTAGTGGGCGGATGGTGTCGCGGCCTGTGAGGAAGAGCTGGTCGATTTTCTGGCGAAGCGGCGGCTTAAGCCGTCCAGGTGTTGTTCCAGAGCGCCGTTCTTGCCGGCCAGTTTCGCCGCTTGATGGACCAGCAAGGTCTGGCTGTAAGCGTCGCTGCCCGCCGCCAAAAACGTATCCTCCAGCCGGCCTTGCAATTGGCCCAAGGCCAAAACCAGCGGCTCCAACTGCCGGACTAAGGTCACGTCGCGCTGATATTCGTCCAGATCGAAACTGCGCGGCAATATGCCGGGATTTTGCACGGCCAACACCAAGCCCTGGTCCACAAACGCCCGGCTCTTGTCTCCAAGCTTGGGCAAGGCCCGGCGTTCGTCGGCGTTTAAATCGGTCAAAAACGGCAACAGGTTCTGAATTTGGCCGATCAAACCCATGACGGCGTTTTGTTGGTCGGCGGAGAGTTCGCCCTTGACTAAATCGTTGTTCATAATCGCTCCTGGTTAAAAAAATTAATACCGCGATTCATGCAGATGCAAGCATCGAACGGCTTGAATCCTGGCATTTTAAAGAGAGGGGAGTGGCTCGGCAGTTGCAGCACGCTTAAACTGCCGCTTTCGACAACCGGCAAACAACGCATTTTGCGTAAACGGCCAAAATGAGTCGCCATTGGGTTGCGGACTGAGTCTAGTTGAAAAACGATAGGGATTCAAACCCATCCGAACCTGAACGCTACACGGGGTTGCTATTTTTATAGCCGGTTTAAATTGGGTGGGAATCTCTGATGGTTATTTGGTTCGTGTGCGGTTATCCAGTTCAAATGCTCGAGTTCGGCCACTTCCTGACATTCGAAGCTTTGCGCTCTATGTCCGCAGAGATTCAATTACCTGACATTCATCGTTCGCGTTAAAGCTGTGCGGCGCAAACGAAGCGCTGTATAACTTGTATCCTAATTGGTGCATTGTTAGGATTTTGCTGGAACTCAATTCCAAGCTACATTTTTAAAATAACCTAATTCTTTCTGAATGAGTTGAACTTGAGCTTCTAGTTCGTCTGACCATTCTGGAATATCAATATAAACCAGATCAGACGAATGCCCTTTAGACTCACTAGGTCTATCCGTAGCAATTCCAACCACAACGCCTACGCTTGGAAGCCTACCACGAACAACTAGACACCTCATACTCAGCTCTTTCAGTCTGGATTCTCTTTCCCTACTATCGCCAACTAAAAAAACGAAAGCAGTATTTTGATATGCCAAGATTACCCTAGAAGCCACTTCCAATCCGGGCTTTTCTAAAAATTCAATAAAATATTCTGCAAGCTTCGCTCTATGTTCTCTGGGCTGTAATGCCATTTGGATTAGAACCAATTGGTTATCAGTGACTTCCTTAGTTGAATAATCAAACATACCATCCGTTAGTAAATCTTTAGTATAGTGCTCAATTAAATTGTCCCAAAAATATGAAGGCTTCAATGAGCGTTGTTGAGCCTTATAACTATCAGAATCTATAAATCCTTTGAATATGGTGTCATCAATTATTAGTAAATCAGCTTCTTCAAAAGGAAATGAATAATTGTTGTTTAAGTAGATTGCTAAAAGGTCTTCAAGACCACCACCAGAAAAAATAACATTCGCTCTAGAAATTAAATACTCTGTTTCAGTTAAGAATCCTACAAAATCCGTGATAGTGTCGAGTAAGCCAAAAATCGCCCCTAAACTAAATTCATCGCAGACATGTACTATCCCATTACCAAGATCACCAGACTTTGTAGCAAGTTGCCGTTTTGCTCCAAGTGAAACGGATATTCGGTGTATTTTGCGTTCTTCTTTTGATGGCAAATCTACTTGACGGCCATCATGTCTAGTGAAGCTTTGTGCGGAGTTTAGCCATCTTTCTGCCCCCCATATCTGCGAAGCAGATTTATCAATTGCAGCTTTAACCCACCTATCCCATCCTGCCCGATCCCCTGTATCTTTATACTGGATATCCTTGACAGAAATAATAACGATATGATTTCCACAAACAATTAAACAATCGCATAGTTCCTTATCTTTTTTGCCTATTGGATTTGGATGAGTCCAGAGTGAAAGAAAAGCTCTTTCACTAATAGAGTTCACAAATTTTTCAGACTCGGTTAATCCTTGAGGCATAGGTTTTTCTTTATTTGACTAACGATTTAACTAGACTGCTTTTGCCTATTCGTGTTGAGCGAGTTGTAATCGGCGCGAATCGACATAATTTAACTCTTGTCATTTTTGCACTTTACCGAAACAACCTTTCAATTTGTTTTGGCAAGTGGTCATTCTGAGTCACCAATATATTAAAATTAATGGCTGCTAATTGCCAATTCTCAGCCATTGAATCACTTCGTACGACAGACCGCAACGGGTCGATAATACCAATTCAGCAATTTCATAAGCCGTATAATTTCAGGGCCGTAGGGCGGATAAGCAAAGCGTCATCCGCCGTTAAAACAGTCAATTATGCGGTTCAACCGCGTCGAATGGTGCCAAATCTAATCCTGCCCAATTTGATGGGTAAATCCCCATATTAACCAGACGATGAAAACTTGAATAAGGCCATTCCTTAGCTGTGACTGCCAAACCATGCTTGACCGGATTGTAATGAATATAATCCATATGTACCGCGTAGTCGGCGTCATTGGTAATGGTATGTTCCCAAAATCGACGTTGCCACTTGTGCCCTTTGGGTATATGCCTCGCTCGTGGCGTTTCATTCTGATTGCTGAGCGATATTCGGTTTTAGGTATCGCTTTCGAGAAGGCTTTTTTTATCGCTTGCCATCGGTTGGAATATTGATCATCACCTGGTGGTAATGTCCAAATCGCATGCATATGATCAGGTAAAACCACCCATGCATCGATATAAAATGGCTGCTTGTCCCGGACCACTCGCACCGCTTCTCGTAACGCTGCAATATGCTCGATCAGTAGCGACGATTTCCGTTCGAGCAAGTTAACGGTGAAAAAATAGGTGCCGCCGGGAATGCGATTGCGTCGATAGTTTGGCATCACCCAAGTTTAGCCAATTTGGCGGATGACGCTACGCTTATCCGCCCTACAGCCAGTTTGAAATTTTGAACAGACTACTCGGAATAGGACCGCAGGGCGGAGAAGCGGAGCGTCATCCCCGTCCCGTGAGTTTGAAACCAGCAGTGGGATTGGCGGAATTTTTAAGTTGCGGATACCGGTGGCCGCGGCTCGCCGATTTCCTCAATACTCACCGGCTGACCGACCGACAAGAAGCCCGGTTTGTCATGCAAGGCGTTTTGCCCGAAATACACTTTGTTTTGCCATTTACGCATACGATTCAATGTCGTCAACGGTTCCTTGCCGGTTTCCGCTGTTAATGGATCTATCGTGGGTACCGAGCAGCGGGAGCAGGGCTTGGGTAATCTAAAGCCGATATCGTTGATGGTAATCCGCCGCCAAGCGTCCTCCGCATAGCTGTCGCAGTCGGCGACGACTAAATTCGGCCGGAAGCGAACCATGTCAAATTCCAGCTGCATCGCTTGGTTGAGGGCGTTCAGGGAATTTTCCGACACGATCAGAAACGGAAAACCATCGGAAAACGCGGTTTGATCGCTATCCAACGCATAGTTAGGATCAACTTTACGAACATCGTCATCGGTTTGATACACCAACCGGCAATCGGTTTGCAAAAAACCGCTTAGCCAGGCGTCCGCGGCATCGCCGCAGGTTTTGGCCCGACAATGATCGTGCCAGACTACGACTTCGAGTTCGTCGCCGTCTTGCGCTTGCAAGGGCAGGGATAAATCCGGCTGATCGGGGGCGGACAAGATCAGGCGCTCGCCTTCGATGCGGGTTTTGATCAGCGCCATTTTCGGTAAGCGGCGCTGGCTGAGGAATTGCCTGTCGCTGTCGATCAGCATCCATTTTCTATCGTACAGCAAGCCTTTGCTGTCTACCGGCCACTGATCCACCCGAATTCCGGCAAGAGATTTAACCGGATATATATAAATTTGACTGAGTACTGGCATGTTATTTTGTGCTTAGCTGAATAACAGATCGGTTTGAGTGTGCAGTAAATGCTCGGCTAAAGACTGTTCGATATTATCGAACTTGATGCCGTAACGGCCGTTTGCGTGATCGCAATGCACCACGACGGCTTGAATATCGAAACGGGCGCTGTCGTTGAACAGCAGATACAGGCAAATGCGCTTATTTTTGCCGAGTTTTTTTTCGCTGAACACCGCTGCGCCGCGACTGCTGATGTCGCGCAACGCTACCGGAAATAAACGCGGAAACCATAGGCTATGGATCTTGATGGCGGCGCGGATGTCGTTGCGCAGATAGCGAACCGCACTGCGCTTGTTAGACCATGAGCTATCAATCGTAACCTCTTGATCGAGAAAATCTAAAGAGAAGTCTGGCTCTGACATGGCAAACGCGGCGAATGTAAAGGTGGCTAAGTATTGATGTTAAACCGCTAAAATTCAATAGAGCTTGACGATTATTGACCGAGCCCGCCATAACTGAATCCGTTAAAATGGCGCTTTTGTTTCTTGCCGCTCCAAATTATGAAAAAAAGTACGTTTATTTCGTTTTGCTTTTGTTGGATCGCCGCGCTGCCGATGAGCGACATAATTGCTGCGCCGGCCAAGAAAGCAGCACCCGCAAAACCGGTTCAGACCGCTAAACCGGCCGAACCGGCAAAACAGCTGGTCAAAATCGGCTATTTCAGCCAAGAGTTGCCTGCACCGCCGGCGCTTTCCAATCTCGACCCGTTTATTCCGAATAAAGGCCAGGTCGGTGCGGAACTGGCGGTTGCCGATAACAATACCACCGGCCAATTTACCGGCCAGCATTTCGAATTGAAGAAGGTGGTAGTGCCTGTCGGCGGCGATTTGCAGCAGGCATTCAACCAACTTGGCGACGATATTGGTTTGGTGGTTTTGAACGTACAAGCCGACCAATTGAATAAAATCGCCGATTTGCCCGCCGCGAAAAACAAATTGTTATTCGACGCCGCCACCAGCGACGACGAATTGCGCAATGGCGATTGCCGGCATCAGGTTTTGCATATATTGCCCAGCCGGGCCATGAGGGCCGATGCGCTGGCGCAATATATGTTGAAAAAGCGCTGGCAAAACTGGTTCTTGGTGGTGGGTCCCGCGCCGGCCGACAAACTTTACGCCGCCGCCATCAAACGCGCGGTTAAGCGCTTCGGCATCAAACTGGTGGCGGAAAAAGCCTGGACCAACGATTATGACGCGCGCCGCACCGCGCAATCCGATGTGGCGGTTTTTACGCAAGTCGAGGATTACGATGTATTGGTGGTGGCGGACGAGCAGGGCTTGTTCGGCGAATATTTGGACTACAGAACCTGGAAACCGCGCCCGGTAATCGGCACCCAAGGTTTGATTGCCACCGCCTGGCATAGAACCCATGAGCAATGGGGAGCGGTGCAACTGCAAAACCGATTTAAGGATACCGTGGGCCGCTGGATGGAAGAAGAAGATTACGCCGCCTATCTGGCCGTGCGGGCCATAGGCGAGGCCAGTGTCCGCACCAAATCGAACCAGACCCAAGCGATCAAGGATTATATGCTCTCCGAGGCTTTTGCATTGCAAGGTTACAAAGGCATGCCCTTATCGTTCCGTCCCTGGGACGGTCAATTACGGCAACCGGTATTGTTGGCCGCCCCGCGCTCGCTGGTTGCTGTCGCGCCGGTAGAGGGCTTTTTACATCCCAAAACCGAATTGGATACTTTAGGCTACGACCAGCCGGAAACGGCGTGTAAATAAGCCGGTGTCGTCTAAAACCACGGAGGACAGGAATGAGCGATAAACGGCGTATGGAGATCAGCCAGTCAGCGATCAGCGGTGTTCTTGGCGTGGAAGAGGCGAAGCCGCTAAAAAAAGGCCCTGCGCATAAACCGTTCAAGATTCAAAGCCGTTATCAACCGGCCGGCGATCAACCCACCGCCATCGCCGAATTGGTGGAAGGCATTAATGATGGCGAGTTACATCAAACCTTGCTGGGCGTGACCGGTTCGGGTAAGACTTTTACCGTCGCCAACGTGATCCAGCAAACTCAGCGGCCGGCGATGATCATGGCGCCCAACAAGACGCTGGCGGCACAGCTGTACGGCGAAATGAAGGAGTTCTTTCCGGACAACAGCGTCGAGTATTTTGTGTCCTATTACGACTACTATCAGCCCGAGGCCTATATTCCAGCCTCAGATACCTTTATCGACAAAGATGCGTCGTTAAACGAGCATATCGAGCAAATGCGGCTGTCGGCCACCAAAGCCTTGCTGGAGCGGCGAGATACCATTGTGGTGGCTACCGTGTCGGCGATTTACGGCTTGGGTGAACCGGAGTCTTACTTCCAGATGGTGTTGCATCTGGTGCGCGGCGATATGATCAAGCAGCGCGACATCCTGCGCCGCTTGGCGGAAATGCAATACACCCGCAACGATACCGAACTGCGCCGGGCTACCTACCGGGTGCGCGGCGAGGTGATCGATGTGTTTCCGGCCGAATCGGAAGAACAAGCCTTACGCATCGAATTGTTCGACGACGAAATCGAGCGGCTGTCGATGTTCGACCCGCTGACCGGTGAAGTAACGCAACGCTTGGCGCGTTTCACGCTTTATCCGAAAAGCCACTACGTCACGCCGCGCGATCAATTACTCAGCGCGGTGGAAAAAATCAAAATCGAATTGGCCGAACGCCTGGAACAATTGCGCGACAATCATAAATTGGTGGAAGCGCAACGTTTGGAGCAGCGCACGCTATTCGACATCGAAATGATCATGGAGGTGGGTTATTGCTCGGGCATCGAAAATTACTCCCGGCATCTGTCCAATCGTGCGGATGGTGAATCGCCGCCGACCATGTTTGATTATCTACCCAACGATGCGCTGGTGATCATAGACGAAAGCCATGTCACCGTGCCGCAGATCGGCGCCATGTACAAAGGCGACCGCTCGCGTAAGGAAACCCTGGTGGAATACGGCTTTAGATTGCCTTCCGCCTTGGATAACAGGCCATTGCGTTTCGAAGAGTTCGAACAAATCTGCGGTCAGCGTATCTACGTCTCCGCCACCCCCGGCCCGTATGAGAAAGAACATTCCGGCGCGGTAGTCGAACAGGTGGTACGCCCCACCGGCTTGGTCGATCCCATCGTCGAGGTGCGGCCGGCGACGAGTCAGGTGGACGATCTGCTATCGGAGATTACCAAACGCACTGCGGTCCAGGAGCGGGTGCTGGTCACTACCTTAACCAAGCGCATGTCGGAAGATTTGACCGATTATTTGATGGAGCATGGCGTTAAAGTGCGTTATTTGCATTCGGACATCGAAACGGTGGAACGGGTGGAGATTATCCGCGACTTGCGGCTGGGCGTGTTCGATGTGCTGGTCGGCATCAACTTGTTAAGAGAAGGTTTGGACATTCCCGAGGTGTCGTTGGTGGCGATTCTGGATGCCGATAAGGAAGGCTTTCTACGTTCGCTGGTATCGCTGGTGCAAACCATAGGCCGCGCGGCCCGTAATGCTAATGGCAAAGCGATTCTTTACGGCGACAAAATCACTCGTTCGATGCAGCTTGCCATGGACGAAACCGAACGCCGCCGCAATAAGCAGATAGCCTTTAACAAAGAGCACAATATTCAACCGAAGACTATTTTCAAATCGGTGACGGATATTCTGGAACTGGCCATTCCCGGTTCCGGCGGTTCCATTTCCAATGCCCGCGCCAAAGTCGCGGAACCGGCCGGCAACTATAAAGCGATGACGCCGAAACAGGCCGCCAAAGCGCTTAAGCAGCTTGAAGAAAAAATGTATCAGCATGCCAGAAATCTGGAATTTGAAGACGCGGCCCGGATTAGGGATCAGATAAAGTTGTTGCAGGCCGAGATGGTGGTTTGATTGGAACGGGTTTGTAATAACTCGTTCCGCTAGCTATAGTTGACAAGATTTATCGAGACAAACGGTTTTAAAACACAGGTTGGCAGACACTGCTCGATTCAAGGTAAACGTCAGCCGAATAGACCGTAACCAAATCTACGAACTTTGGTCGGTGCGACGGTGAAATTATGTTGTGGACGCGGGAAATAAAATGATTGCCGCCAAGAGTATCCTGAACGATAACGTTCGGGTGTTGAAAAGCGAAGTTTCCAAAACCACTTATCAAGGTGTGGCGATTGCGCTGGCGAGTATTGTCAGTGCGCTGCTGGCATTAAGCTATTACTACGTCGGCGAAATATCGTTGAATGGCGTTATCCAAGCGCAAACCGATAACTATGGCTTGTGGATGCTTGAGGCGCTTCCGTTCATTTTCGGATTTTGGGGCCAATATTCCAGCTCGGTGATCGCCTATCAAGCCGGGGCGATGATATTCGATCAAACTCAGGAATTGCGTTCCCGTGCCGAATCGCTGGAGAAGCAAGTCAGTTATTCCACCACTCACGATGCGGTGACGGACTTACCGAATCGGGTGTTGTTTTACGATAGGGTGGAGCAGGCGATTTTAGCAGCCGGCAATCAGAATAAAATGCTGTCGATATTGTTGGTGGAAGTGGCCAATTTTAAGGAAGTTTACGACACGCTGGGCCGCAACAGCAGCGACCTGATCTTGAAACAGATAGCCACGCGCCTGCAAAGCGTGGTGTTGGGCACCGATAGCGTCGCCCGCATCGACGGCAATATTTTCAGCGTGTTGTTGTCCGCGGTCGATAACGAAACGGCCGGCGTGACCTTGGCGAAGAACATTCAGGCGGCTCTGGATCCGGCGTTTAAAGTCGAGCGTCTGAGTCTGGTGATCCACAGTAACATCGGTATCGTCAATTTTCCCGAGCATGGCGACGATGTCGATACTTTGGTGCAAAAAGCCGGCGTGGCATTATTCGTCGCCGGCCAGTCGCACGAAGGCTACACCACTTATGCGCCGTCTTACGACGATCACAGTCCGCGCCGTTTGACGCTGATGAGCGAATTGCGCCAGGCCATCGAAAAAGAGCAATTACATATTTACTACCAACCCAAAGTGTCGGTATTAACCGGACAGGTTTACGGCGCGGAGGCCTTGGTACGTTGGCAGCATCCCAAGCACGGTTTCATCGCACCGGACGAATTTGTTCCGATGGCGGAAAGAACCAGGGTGATCAAGCATCTGACATCCTGGGTGTTGAAACAAGCTTTCAAGCAGTGCGCGGAATGGCGCCAGCGCGGCTGGGAATTGATTATCTCGGTAAATCTATCCGCCAAGGATTTACACGATCCGGAACTGCCGGATGTGATGGCCGGTGTCGCCGCGGCAGCGAATATCAAGCCCGGCTGGATGATGCTGGAAATTACCGAAAGCTCTATCATGACCGATCCGGAGCGGGCGATGGAAGTGATTCAGCGTCTGCACGAAATGGGGTATAAATTGTCTATCGACGACTTTGGCACCGGCTATTCGTCACTGGCATACTTAAAACGCATGCCGTTGACCGAACTAAAAATCGACAAATCGTTTGTCGTGGATTTGTTAAAAAGCGAGAACGATGCGGTGATCGTCAAAGCCACCATCAACCTGGCGCACAACCTGGGTTTACAGGTCACGGCCGAAGGCGTTGAAACTCAAGAAGTCATGGACAAACTCGCCAGTTACCAATGCGATCTGGCGCAAGGCTATTTGTTTAGCAAGCCGATCTCGTTCGACGATTTTGGTCTGTGGCTGGAAGCCAATCGTTAAAGATATGAATATTCAGGAGCAGCAATAATGTCCACGGCTTGGGCTGGCGGTACCGACGCCATTTTGGAAAGAATGGACAAGATGACCGAGCTTTTCGTTGCCGAGACGCGTAAAGCCATCTATACCGGCGAATCCGCCACCCATTGCGAGGAATGCGGCGAACCGATACCGGAAGCGCGGCGTCAGGCGATTGCCTGTAAATATTGTTTGTCGTGTCAAACCGAGCTGGAAAAAGGCTGATCCAGTTCTACTGCTACTGAATGCGCTTAAACGGCAGATAGTTCGCCGCATCTCGCTTGTAATGCTGAATCGCCTGTTTTTCCCGGTCTACGAATTGCGCAACGGCCTTGGCAAAGCCGGCATCCTTTAGCCAATGTGCGGAATAGGTAGTCACCGGCTCGAAGCCACGGGAGATTTTATGCTCGCCTTGCGCGCCGGAATCGAAACGGGCCAAGCCGTGTTCTATGCAATAGTCTAAGCCCTGGTAATAACAGGCTTCGAAATGTAGTGCGTTGTATTCTGCTTGGCATCCCCAATATCGGCCATATAGAGTATCCGCACCGATAAAGCTCAAGGCTGCGCCGACGTACGCATCGTCTTTAACCGCCAGAACCAGCAACAACTGCTCGGGCATGGTGCGCGCGATTTGCTTAAAAAACGCTAGATTCAAGTAAGGTTCAGAACTGCGTTTTAGATAGGTCAGTGCGTAAAACCGGAAAAAAACCTGCCATTGGGCATCGGTAACATCAGTCCCGGGAATACGGTGCATTTCAATACCTTGTTCATCCACTCGGCGTCGTTCGCGCTTGATCATCTTGCGTTTGTCGGCGCTTAGCGTTTGTAAAAAATCCGAAAATGTCGGGTAGTTACGATTAAACCACTGAAACTGCACACCCTCGCGGATGCTTAAACCTAATGGTTGCAGCAGCTCAAGCTGGGAATGCTCGGGAAATAAACAATGCCAGGAGGAAATGTTAGTTCGCTCGGCAAGTTGTTGGATAAAGCTGAATAATAAGGTGCTGACCGCCGCTTGATCGGTTTCTGGTGCGAATAGCAGTCGCTGTCCCTGGCAGGGGGTAAACGGGATGGCGCTGACTAATTTCGGGTAATAGGCCAGTCCATGCTGTTGGTAAGCTTGGGCCCATTGCTGATCGAACACGTATTCGCCCCAGGAATGGGTTTTTAAATACAGCGGCAATGCCGCCAGCAATTTTTGATTGTCCATGACCAGTAAATGCACGGCTTCCCAGCCGGTCGGCGGGCTAACCGCTGCGCTTTGTTCCAGGGCGGATAAAAACTCATATCGTAAAAAAGGATAGTCGGGTCCGCACAGCCGATTCCAATCGGCGGCATCGATATGCGCCATGCTGTGGATTTGTTTTACTTCCATTTTTAATCACAGTAGAGTTAAAGCATCAAAATACCATCAAACCATCGCTCATGACGATACAGAAGCCATTTTCCCAGGCTTGCGAGAACAACAAGGAGCCGATTTTACAGATCATCAAAATGGTCTTTAACCAACCGACCACGGTTTGGGAAATCGGCAGCGGTACTGGCCAGCATGCCTGCCATTTTGCCGAGAATCTTCCGCATTTGTCATGGCAGCCTACCGATAGGCCGGAGAATCTGGCGGGGATCCATTTATGGCGGGACGAGGCGCAACTGGCTAATCTACTGCCGCCGCTAAGCTTGGATGTAGCGGATACGCTATGGCCTTGCGAACGAATCGATGCAGTGTTTACCGCGAATACCCTGCATATCATGAGTAGCGACGAAGTAAAGCTGTTATTCGAGCGACTGGCGGTTTATTTGAGTGCCGAGGCGACGATGTGTATCTACGGTCCATTCAATTACGCCGGCGCGTATACCAGCGAAAGCAATGCGCGTTTCGACCTGTGGCTGAAAGAACGGAATGCTGTGAGCGGGATCAAGGATTTTGAGGAGATCATGAGTTTGGCCGCAAACAGTGGTCTGGAGTTACAGGTAGACAACGCCATGCCCGCCAATAACCGGCTATTGGTTTTGCGGAAGAGTGCATAAGGACCTTTGTCTGACGCTTTACGTTGCGTAAGCAGCTACGTGTTATGCTCCTGTCATTAACTACATTTCCCTATTCACGGAGTGGACGATGCAAAAAATAGTAACGGTTTTTCTTTTAATCGTGACCTTGATGCTGCCCGGCTGCGGTTACAACACCTTTCAAACGCAAGACGAACAAATTAATGCCGGTTGGGCGGAAGTGCTGAATCAATATCAACGCCGCGCGGATTTGGTGCCGAACCTGGTGAACACGGTAAAAGGCTACGCCGGTCATGAGAAGGAAGTATTGGAAGCGGTGACGGCTTCCCGCGCTAAAGTGGGCAGTATTCAAGCCACGCCGGAATTGGTGAACGACGAACAGGCCTTTGCCAAGTTTCAGGCGGCACAGGGCGAATTGAGCTCCGCCCTGTCGCGCTTGATGGTGGTGTCGGAGAATTACCCGCAACTGAAGGCCGATGCCAATTTTCGCGATCTGCAAGCGCAACTCGAAGGTACCGAGAACCGTATCACCGTGGCGCGCAATCGTTACATCGCAGCGATCAAGGAATACAACATCACCGTGCGTTCCTTTCCCAGCAATCTGACCGCGATGCTGTTTGGGTATAAGACCAAGCCATCGTTTACGGTGGAAAACGAAAAAGCCATATCCACGGCGCCGGTGGTCGATTTTGGTAAATAAAATGGGGGAGGCTGCCGGGTTTCCACGGTTGCTAGTCGCCGTTTTGCTGGTCGCTTGCCTGTTTGCGAAGGCTGTTATTGCCGAACAAGCGGTGCCCAATCTTGAGCGTCGAGTGACCGACCTGACAGCAACTTTAACCGTTCAGCAACAAGCGGCGCTGGAACAGCGCTTACAGGCTTTTGAGCAACAAAAAGGCACTCAGATCGCGGTATTAATCGTAGCCAGCACTCAGCCGGAAGACATTGCCCAATATTCCATTCGCGTGGTCGAACAATGGCACCTGGGCCGCAAGGGTGTTGATGATGGCATACTGATGTTGCTGGCCAAGGATGACCGCGCCACGCGCATCGAGGTGGGTTACGGTTTGGAAGGCGTAGTGCCGGACGTGCTGGCCAAGCGTATTATTGACGACATCATGATTCCGTATTTTCGGCAGGGCGACTATGTGGGAGGCATTAATGCCGGGGTAGATAGCCTGATCGGCTTGATTCAAGGCGAACCTTTGCCGGCACCTGCCGCTCCACGTGCTTTGGATGGCCGGTTAAATCAATACTTTCCCTTTCTATTTTTGCTGGCGATTGCTGGCGGCGGCATTTTGCGCGCGGTGCTGGGCAGATTTCTCGGCGGGTTGATTAATGGCGGTCTGGTGGGTGCCCTGGTGTGGTTATTGGGCGGTGGATTGCTGTTCGCATTGCTGCTGGCGTTCGTGGCCTTTCTTATGACTCAAAGCAATGGTCGCGGTTTTCGTGGCGGTAGTGGCGGCGGCTTTGGTGGAGGTGGATTCGGTGGCGGTGGGTTTTCCGGTGGCGGCGGTGGGTTTGGCGGCGGCGGTGCGTCGGGGAGATGGTAGACCATGCAAGTGTTTAGATGCCTGAAGCATATTTTCAGCGGCCCCTGGCTTGTGCGCTTGGCGTTCCCGAAGCTTAGCTTGCAAGCTATTGAAGCCGCGATTGGAAGTAGCGAAACATCACATTTAGGTGAAATACGTTTTGTCGTGGAAAGCGCATTGGAGGTCGGCGAGTTACTGCACGGCGTTACGCCCAGACAGCGCGCGCTCGAAGTTTTTTCGCAATGCCGGGTTTGGGATACTGAACACAACACCGGCGTGTTGATATATCTGTTGCTGGCTGACCGCGATGTGGAAATCGTCGCCGATCGCGGTATACATGCTCGGGTCGGCGAAGCGGTTTGGGCTCGAATTTGCCAAAACATGGAACTGCAATTTAGGGCGGGGCGATTTGAACCAGGCGTGATTGATGGAATTCAACAAATAACCGTTCAACTGCAGCAGTATTTTCCTGTGTCGGGAGTAGAGAATCCAAACGAAATATTGAACGCGCCGATTATCCTCTGACTTAAATTTTTCATCCGATAGCGCTGAATTTTAAAGTTTTGTTCTCTTGAATTTTTGCGGTAAGACACCATATTGTTATAGGACCAATGAGGTTTTTACATGCAACAAAGAGGAGAATCGACATGAGTAACTTAAGCCCATTTGTTAGTCGCGGTCTGTTTGACGAACTGTTTCGCGATGTTAATCCTGGTTATTACATCAAGCCGCTGCATGGCGAAGGTTTGCCGGCGCAGATTAAGGTTGATGTGAAAGAAAACCCCGGCGAATTTATCGTCCAAGCCGAAATTCCGGGTGCCGGTAAAGAAAATATCCATGTGGATATCGATGGCAACGTGGTGAGCATCCGCGCGCAAATTAGCCAGCTGGATTCGGAAAACAAAGACGATAAATTGCTGCGTAGCGAACGCTATTTCGGGGAAGTATCGCGCAGCTTTCAGCTATCCGCCGATATCGATGAAGAAGCCAGCAAGGCCCGCTACGAGAACGGTGTATTAACGTTAAATTTGGCGAAGAAGCTGAAAAAGAGCGGGCAACGGATGACTATCGATTAAACGCTGTTTAGCGTCGCGTATTTCTAGACGTTTTCACGGGTACACCAATAGCGTGTACCCGTGAGCATTTAAGATCAATAAACGTCCCTAACGTAGCGCTTATCTTTTTTCAGTTGGTTGATGTACTCGACCGCCTCTATCAGGGTTTTCTTGCCGTGTTCGCGGATCACTTCATGCAGGGCTTGATCGACGTCTTTCGCCATTCGGTAAGCGTCGCCGCAGACGAAGAAGTAGCCGCCTTGTTCCAGCCAAGCATAGAGTTCGGCGCCGTTTTCTTTCATACGGTCTTGCACGTAGATTTTTTCGGCCTGATCGCGCGAGAAAGCCAAATCCAGCTTGGTTAGCAGGCCGTTAGCTTGCATGGCTTCGATTTCTTCGCGATAGATGAAATCGGTGGAAGCGTTGCGGTCGCCGAAAAACAGCCAATTTTTGCCCGGGGCTTTACGGAATTCGCGTTCTTGCAGAAAAGCGCGAAACGGTGCGATACCGGTGCCGGGGCCTACCATGATCATCGGCAGATTGTCATCTGCCGGCACGCGGAAGTTGTTATTGGGGGTAAAAAATATCCGCACGTCGCTTTCTTCATTAACCAAGTCGGCCAGATAGGTGGAGCAGACGCCTTTGTGTTGGCGACCGTGCGCGTCGTAACGCACGCTGGCAACTGTCAGATGCACGCTATCCGGGTGCTTCTTACCGCTGGACGAAATGGAGTACGCGCGATGTTGTAGCGGTTTTAATAGCCGCAGAAATTCGGCTGCGGAAAATTCCACGCCGGGGAATTGCAACAACAGATCGAGTATGTCGCGGCCCCACAAATAATCGGACAGTTTTTCCTTGTCGCCGGATAGCAGTAAGGCATTCAGCTCCTGATCGCCGGAACGGCTGGCGATTTCTTCAATCAGTTCTTTGCCGGGTAATTTGATCTCGAAATGCGTACGCAACGCATCCGATAGCTTCATCAGTTCGCCATTGACCGGCTCGTCTTCCTCGCCGGTGCAGCCGATGGCTTTAACGATTTGCGCAACCAGGTCCGGGCAGTTGGTCGGGATCACGCACAAGGCATCGCCGGCTTCGTAACTGAGACCTGAGCCAGTAATCGAAATTTCGTAATGCCGGGTTTCTTTTGACGAATCCAGGGCGGTGACGATGCGGTTGACGCGCAATTTAGCCGGGAAGGGGTTTTTACGGTTGTAGGCCGATTTGGCGGTTGGAGTTTCGGTATCGACTACCGCAACAGTGCTGGCGCCTTCCGCCATCAACGGAATTACTTCGCTCAACCATTTTTCCGCCGGCGCTTCGAAGTCCACGTCGCAATCGACACGGTCGAACAGACGTTTCGCGCCCAAAGCCGCCAATTTGTTATCCCAGTCTATGCCGGCTTGGCAGAACAGGTCGTAGCTGGTGTCGCCCAAGGCCAATACCGAATAGTTGACGTTGTCCAGGCGCGGGGCCGCATCGCTATTGGCTGCTTCCCAGAGCATTTCGGCGTTATCCGGCATCGCGCCTTCGCCGTATGTGCTGGTAATGATGAGTAAGTACTGCATTTGCGGCAATTGGCCGATCTCAACTTCATCCATGCTTTTAACCACAGGTTGCAAACCATGCTTTTTAGCCGCGTTGGCTGCGTCGTTGGCCAGCGACTCGGAGTTACCGGTCTGGGTACCATAGAGGATATGCAAGGTGCGGGCGTCGGCTTGATTGACACTACCGGCGCTATGCAGCATGTGGCTGTGCATGCCGGCGAAAAATCCGCCTAGCCAGGCGCGTTGGGTGTCACTGTAAGGAGCGTTTTGAGGGATAAAAGGTGCTTTCATTTCATTACCATCTGTGGACAGGTGTCAGGCTGTCCAGTCACTGTATTTGGTTCTTGCCAATTGCGGCGAGGAGGGTGCGTGGCATGCACCCTCCATTGGCTTAGGCGGACGCGCTTTCCAGCATGTCTTTAACGATAGACAGGCTTTCCAAGCTCGCCAGATTTTTATCGATGGACGGCAGGCCGGCCAAAGCCACACGATTGAATCTATCTTGTTCGATGATCCAAGCCGTGGAGCCTATCGAGTAAATGCTTTGCACGTCGCGCAGCATCAGCGTGGTTTTGTAGTCGTTTAGGCGTTTTTCCGCCATCAACGCCGCCAGTTGGCCGTCATCGTATTGGCTGTAAGCTTCGCGGATATTTTTAATCAGCGCGTCTTGCAGTTTGCGCGGCCGTTCCATGACTAATTTGTAGGCATGTTTATCGACTAAGGCTTCGGTAGCCGGTTGGCCGGCTTTATTCAATTGATCGCGGGCTATTTGTTGCGCTTTATCGATCACCGCATAGCTGTTGATCAGTTTCAATGTCAGATCGGTGTCGGTTTCACCGTAGCCGGGGATAGCACCGTCGAACAATGGTGTGTTGTTTTTGTAAGCCTGCTTGATTTGCTCGATTTGTTTTTGCGCAAATGCCACGGACAGCTCTTCAATCATGGCTTTGCGATCCAAGGCTTTGCTCAGGTATTCCGCGGTTTGTGTGCGGTTCAGCCAGAGCGGCAAGGCAAATTTGAAGTGCTGGCGCTCGTTGGGCCAATTAGCGAGAATAGCCTTGGCTTTTTCCGAATCGGTATGTTCAACATGTTGCTCAAGCATGTACAAAATGAATTGCTCATGGCTGCTTGCTACGTCGTTGTCATCGGCCAAACTGTGTATGGATACCGAGGTGTCGTCATACAAATCGTGTAAGCGATTATCAGGGTCGTATTGGTAGGCATTGCCGCCGGACATACCGGTGCAGAAGCCTTTACCAAAACCGCCCAGATTCAATACAGCGCCGTTAATCATGTATTCGCAGGCAAAGTCGCCGACGCCTTCTACAACCGCCATCGCGCCGGAGTTACGTACCGCAAAACGGTCGCCGGCTTCGCCATTGATAAAGGTTTTGCCGCCGGACGCACCGAATAGAGCAAAGTTACCGATCAACACGTTCTCGCCTGGCAACTTGGAGCCGCCACCGGGTGATTTGATGACTATGGTGCCGCCGCAAGCGGTTTTGCCGACGCCGTCGTTGCAGGTGCCGGTATGTTCCATACGCATGCCGTCGTTATTGAACGCGGCATAACTTTGACCGGCGGAGCCATGGGTGCGGACGATAATGGAATCGTCGGCCAAATAACGGCGGCCATGCTGGTTGGTATAGATGATGTGCGACGCAGCGACTTGTTCCTCACTTAATTCATAAGCAAGCAAGCGCTCCAGATCGACTGCGGTTTGTCCGCCGACCGATTTGTTACGGTTGTTCAGTTTGAACTCGTTGCCTTCGACGACCACCTGTTTTTGGCCTTCTTCGAACAAGGCTGATTTGACGCGGGCGAAGATCAAATCGTCGATCGCGAAATCTTTTTCCAGATAAATCGGTTTCTCGATTTTAATGACCGGTACTTCCGCCAGTAGTTTTTGCAGGTGAATTTGGCCAACCATGCTGGGGTGGTCGATCAGATGCAGCAACTCGGTTTTACCGCGAATTTCCTGCAAGCTGGTGTAACCCAGGTCAGCCAGAATTTCCCGCACTTCGTGGGCCAGGTTCATAAAGAACTGCGCCAATACGCGTGGGTCGCCTTTAAATTCTTCGTGGGCAGTGGTCAGGCCGGCCGGGCAGCGGATGTTGCAGTTTTTCGCCATCACGCAGCGCAGCATCATCAACGCGGTCGTGCCGAATTCGAACGAGTCGCCACCCAAAATTGCAGATTTAACCACGTCGGCACCGTTCTGATGAGCCGCGCTACAACGTAAAATGACTTTATCGCGTAAACCGTTAGCCGCCAGCGCTTGATGCACTTCAGCGATGCCGATTTCTGGCGAACGGCCGGTGTTTTTCAGACTGGTGACCGCTGCTGCACCGGTACCACCGGTGTTGCCGGCGACGTTGATCACATCGGCACCGGCTTTGGCAACGCCAACCGCGATGGTGCCTATGCCTTCGGACGAGACTAGCTTGACTACCACCCGCACGCGGGCGGCCTTGGCGTCATGAATCAATTGCCCCAAGTCTTCGATGGAATAAGTATCGTGATGCGGCGGCGGACTGACCAATTCTACTTTTGGTGTGCCGCCACGCAACGCGGCGATTTCAACAGACACTTTGGGTGCCGGTAATTGGCCGCCTTCGCCGGGCTTCGCGCCTTGGCCGATTTTAATTTCGATTTCTTCCAGATTCGGATCGGCCAAATAGCCGGCCCAGACGCCGAAGCGGCCGGACGCGAACTGTTTGATTTTGCTGGAACGGATCGTGCCGAAACGGCTGGAGTGTTCGCCGCCTTCGCCGGAGTTACTCATGCCTCCGGCAATGTTAGTGCCTTGCGCTACGGCTTCGTGAGCTTCTGCCAGCAATGCACCATGACTCATCGCACCTGAAGCAAAGGTCGGGGTAATTTCGTGGGCGGGCTGAACTTTGTCGAGCGCTATCCGTGAGCGGGCAGGACGTACGTTACTCAGATAGCTGTATATCAGGCTGTCGCTGTCGTTCGTCCGTAGATTCAAGCTGTCGGCTTCGACCGTCAAGCCGAAATCGTTACCGGCAAACCGAGCTCTCAGATGTTCGGCTAGTTGTTCCAGACGCGCTTTACTTGAATTCTCGGTAAACCGAATATTGAAAACCACACCATTGGTTTTCTCGACATGCAGGCCGCGGATCAGGTAGTTATTGTTACCGTACAAATCCTGGCTGCATAATAAACGATCAAAATCGGTTTTGCTGTTAGCGTTGCTGACATCGGCCGGAAACTCCATTACATCGCGCAGTGCGGCAGGCCGGTTGGCGCGTTCTTGAGCCAGATTGTGGGTAAAACTGCGATAAGCCGGGGTGATGCCGAAAGCGTCAATTTGTGCCGGTGTGCGTTTCTCGTAGCCGAAATCCAGATAAGCGGTATCGCTGGCCTCGGCAGCTTGCTGCTGAGGCGGCAATGGTTCCAGACCATTTGCCGCACTTCCTCCGTCCGTGGAGGTCGGTATGTAGAGAATCGCTTCATCGGTCATGTTGATGTATTCGCGCACCGCCGTATTGCCGAAGGTGTGACCGGCGCCTTCATTCCGCTCTTTAAATAATCCAAGAAATGGAATGTCGCTTTCGCTGGTTACGGATAAAGCCTTATGGTGCCATTCGGTTGCGCTGGCGGCGATGTCGCTGTAGCGCACCCCGCCCACCGAGGCATTGATGTTCGGGAAATACGGTTTTAGTTTCGGTTCGTCGGTATCCAGGTAGTTGGATTCGAAAAACTCGCCACCGATATAGCTTTCCGCTGTACACAGGCCGAATTTACCCATGGTTTTCATCAGCGATTTTTCGACGCCTTTTTGAAAACTGTACAGCGCTTTTTGCTGTGCGGCCGGATCTGCGTATTCGGTGATCACGCGGTTATGCACGCTGAGCGGGCAGATCGCGGAGGCGCCGAAACCCAGAATGGTGGCGACGTCGTGCGGGCTGGCAGCCTGGCCGGTTTCCATGATCAGGGAACTGTTAAAGCGCAAGCCATGTTTAACCAGATGTTGGTTGGTTGCGGCAATAGTCAGCAGCGCCGGGATAGCAGCTTGGGCTTTGCTGATATTGGCGTCGCTCAAAATGATGATGCCGGTATTGCTGCGCGCGGCTTGTTCAACTTGCGAGCAGACAGACAGCAAGGCTTGTTCCAAAGCCAGTTCGTTTTGTGCGGCGTTTTCAAAGTTCGGAGTGTATAGCGCTGAGATGGTCGCGGTTTTTACCTGACTTTGTCTGCGAATCTGTTCCAACTGGGTGCGTTGCAGAATTGGCGATCCGATCATCAATTGTTTACTGTTCTGCGGTGCAAACGTCGGTTTGGCGCCCAGCGCTACGCGCAAGGTCATGCCGTCGCTTTCGCGCAGGGAGTCTAACGGCGGATTGGTAACCTGCGCAAAGCGTTGACTGAAATAACGTGACATGCCGCCTTCAGCGGCACTCAAGGCATTCGGGGTCAGGCCGTAACCCATCGCCGAGACTTTTTCCAAGCCGGTCTGCAGGATAGGGTCCAGCAAAAATTTAAAGCTTTCCTGGTTCAACGAATAGGCAGTATGCCGCTGATCGATATTCAGTTCATGCTCGTTGCTGAGTTCCGCAAGCTCCACTTTGGGTAATTCGCTAAGATGAATGCAGCTTTGTTTCAGCAGCGCTTTATAGTCTCTTTCCTTGGCCAAACGCTCCATCACTTGGTGGCTGTTGTACGACTCACCGGTGTTATGGTCGAAATACAGCATGCCGCCGGCTTCAATGCGGCCGCGTCTCAGCACTTTTTCCGGTGGAAAATCGATCTGGCCGGCTTCGGACATCACTGCTAAATACTCAGCGGTTTCCACCGAGCGTAATGGCCGTAAGCCCAAGCGGTCCAAACGGGCGCCGACGCGAATACCGTCATTGAAGATTAACGCGGCAGGGCCGTCGTTTTTCTCTTCGTATAGGCTGAAATACTCCAGCATGGCGCGTACGTCTTCCGACAGGGTGGTATCGTTTTCCCAGGCAGGCGGCATCATCGCTAAAATCGCGGTGACGATATCCAGCTGATCTTCGTTGATCCGGCGGGTCAGGGTTTGATCCAGGCGGCCGGAATCAGATTGGCCGCAGGGAAATACTACGTGTTTGTTGTTTTGCCGGGCAATGGCGTTTTCGCTGAGACGGTTTTTCTTGTCGGTGTTTAACTCGCCGTTATGTGCCATATACCGGAACGGCTGGGCCATCATCGTCGCCGGTGCGGTGTTGGTGGAAAAACGGGTATGGAAAAATAGCGTGCTGATATCGTGGTCGGCGTCGTACAAGTCGACAAAGTAAGGGATGACTTCGAACGAGTTCAGGCGGCCTTTGTATACTTGCGTGCGGGAGCTCATCGACAACGGATAAAAGCCTTTCAGTTCCGGGCGGGTAAAGCCATTGGCTTCTATCGTTAACAGCGCAGACTGAATATGTCTTTCAAAAGCGTCGTGGCTGGCATCTTTCAGGGCTTTTGGACGACCAAAAATCACCTGTTTGATCGGTAATTGTGCTCTCAACGCCGCCGCATTTAATACAGAACTGTCAACCGGCACTTCCCGCCATTTAATAATCGGCAGATCGAACTCCAGAAATTGTTCTTCGACCAGTTTTTGCGCCTCCGAATCGTAATGGGCGTGATCTTCCGGGAAGAAGAAGTTGGCAACGCCGAATTGCCCCAGTTCCAGATCCGCGTTCCCGGTGACCTTGCGGAAAAACTTCAGAGACAAATCGATATTAACGCCCGCGCCGTCGCCTATCCCTTCGGCGCTCATGCCGCCGCGATGCGGGATGGTACACAAGGCTTCATGCGACTTTACCAACAGGTCGTGGGTTTGTTTGCTGTCCTTGCGGGTGATAAAACCAACACCGCAGCTGTCCTGGGATAAATCGGCGTCGTAAAGCATGTGTACTGCGTTAATTTTCTGGGCGTTTTTAATCATTGCTATCCAGATCCTCTCTTACTGATTAAATGCGCTACCCGGTATTTTCCTTACCGATAGTGCCGTTTATGGTTTTTCTGCCTGCTGCGTGTTAGAGTCGTCCCATGCGGCGAGAACCCCTAAATAACTTCGGAATTTCAGTTGGCGAAACTTTGTAATCATACCATGTGGCGCTGTCTCTGTCATTCCGTAAAGCCAATGGCGGCGCTGTTCTCTCGTCCGGCCTTTAGTTTTAAATCTTTGTGAAGAAATATGAAAGAAGAATTTGATGTGGTGATAGTCGGTGGCGGCATGGTTGGTGCCACGGTGGCAAGCTGTCTGGGTGGCAGTGAGTTAAAAGTTGCGGTGATAGAAGCGCAATTGCCTGAGCCATTTTCCACCGAACAGCCCCATGATCTAAGGGTTTCCGCGTTGAGCATCGCCTCAAAAAACATTTTGGAAGCGGTTGGCGCCTGGAGTGGCGTTACGTCCCGGCGTTGCTGCCCGTTTAAGCGTATGCGGGTTTGGGAAACCGCAGGAGATACTACCTTCAATAGCGAAGATATTCGGTATGCTGAATTGGGTTATATCGTCGAAAACCGGGTGACGCAGTTGGCTTTGCTGGATACATTGCCGAGCTTCGATAATGTGGAGCTGTTGATGCCGGAAACCATCGCTAAAATCAACTATGACGGGCATAGCTCTGAAGTGCTGTTGATTAACGGCCGGGTGTTGCAGGCTAAAGTGCTCGTTGCGGCGGACGGTGGTCAGTCGCGGGTTAGGCAGGCGGTTGGCTTAGGGGTCACCAGCTGGGATTACAATCAGCATGCCTTGGTGATCTATATAGAAACCGCATATCCGCAGCAGGACATTACATGGCAGCGTTTTGTTTCCAGCGGTCCGCAAGCATTTTTGCCGTTAACAGGTAATTACGGTTCCATCGTTTGGTATCAGTCTCCGGATGAAGTGAGGCGTTTGCAAGCCTTGCCTTTCGAACAATTGCAAGCCGAGCTGGTAGCCGCTTTTCCTGATTGTCTGGGCGAGGTGAAACAAATTTTGGGAGTCGCAAGTTTTCCGCTCAAGCGTCAGCATGCTCAACGTTATGTTAAGCACGGGGTTGCCTTGGTGGGGGATGCGGCACACATGATCAATCCCTTGGCCGGTCAAGGTGTCAATATCGGCCTGCTAGACGCGGCAGCGCTCGCGGAAATATTGGTGGATGCGCGTAAGCGGGGCAAGGACATCGCCGATTTAACGGTTTTACAGCGTTATGAAGCGATGCGGCGTAACGAGAATCTTAAAATGATGACCTTGATGGATGTGTTTTACCGTTCGTTCAGCAACGACATTTTGCCGCTGAAATTGCTAAGAAATTTGGGCTTAGGTTTGGCCCAGCGAATTACGCCGGCGCGCAATAAAGCGATGAAGGCAGCCATGGGCTTGGAGGGACGGCTGCCTAAATTAGCGCGCGGCGAACGTCTGGCTGCGAGATAACACCGCTCTGACGGTTAGCTCTTTAGATTCAAATATCTAAGCATCGTCGCGTGTAATTGGGCCTTTTGGTTTTCATCGTTAATCGGCAGTGATTTTTGGTCGGTGATATAGAACATATCTTCGGCGCGGCTGCCGATGGTGGTGATTTTGGCGTCGTGTAACTGGATGTTTAATTCGGTGAAGGCGCGGCCTATGGTCGATAGCAGCCCGGCACGGTCGGTGGTGACCAGTTCCACTATGGTATGTTTATGCGACGGGTCATCAAGGAAGGTGATGCTGGTTTCTATCGGAAAATGCCGAGCCTGTCGGGACTGCTTGTGGATGTTTTTCGAGGCTTTAACCTTTTTAGCAATCAACCCGTGCCTTAGGGATGTGCAAATGTGTACCTCTCGGTAAAGATCGTTGATCGCCTCTCCGGATTGCTCCAATACTTGAAAGCTGTTCAACACGTATTGATCGGCCGTGGTGATGATTCGCGCGTCGAGAATGGTCAGTCCCAACTGATCGAGTGTTGCGGTACAAATCGAAAAAATCTGCGCTTCGTTACGAGTGTAAACAAAAATTTCCGCACTGCCGCGTTGGGTTTGTGGACGCAACAACACCAGCGGCAATTCGCTTTCCTGGCAAGCCGCGATGGCTATGGTATGCCAAGCGATCTCGTCTGCCGAATAGCGTAGAAAATAGTCATCGCTGAGATGTTGCCAGGATTGTTTGATTGCCGTATTGGATACGCCCAATTTCAGCAATTCGTCGCCCGCTTCCTTTTTATTTTCCTGTATGCGTTCTGAACGAACCACCGGGTTTTGCAAGCCGCGATGCAGGGCTTGATGAGTCGATATGTACAGATCCTTGAGTAACACGTCTTTCCAGGCATTCCACAAACTTGGATTTGTTGCGCGGATATCCGCTACCGTCAATAGGTACAGATAATTCAAACGTTCGATACTGCCGACTTGTAGCGCAAACGTATGGATGATGTCCGGATCGCTGATGTCCTTGCGTTGTGCGGTCATCGACATTAGCAAATGATGTCGTACCAGCCAGGTAATGATTTTGGTGTCGTGGTTGGGCAGATCGTGTTGTTGGCAAAAGTTATAGGCAATGGTTTCGCCTAGCGTCGAATGGTCTCCGCCGCGGCCTTTCGCTATATCGTGGAATAGTGCGGCGATATACAAAATGTCCGGCTTGGAAATTAGCAGGAAAATATTATTGCAAAAAGGCAATTCCTTATTGTGCTTAGCCAGTGAGAAGCGTCGTAAATTGCGGATTACAAACAGGGTGTGTTCATCGACAGTATATATATGAAATAAGTCGTACTGCATCCTGGCGACTATATTCGCAAAATCGGGCAAATAAGCGGCCAATATGCCGTAGCGATTCATGCGTTTAAGCTGGCTAGTGATGCCGCGCGGCTGGCGTAAAATATCGATAAACAGTCGATTGGCCTGTTTGTTGGTGCGAAATTCGGCATCAATCAACGACAGATTCTTACGAATCAGACGGATGGTGCTGGCGCGAATTCCTTTCAAAGAGGGCGATTGTTGCAGGATTAAAAATATTTCCAGCAAAGCCAACGGTTGTTTTTGAAATACGTCCTTGTTGCTGACTTCCAAATAACCGTCTATCGAAGAGAAATTTGCGGTAATCGGGATGGGTGTCAAGCTTTCCTTATTGCTGATCAGTCTTTCATTAAGCAATTGCAGCAGCATTTCGTTCAGGCGTTCGATATCTACGACTGTTTTGAAATAAAACTGCATGAATTGCTCGACATCGGGCTGGTCGTTACGATCTACATAGCCGAATTGACTGGCTAATTCACGCTGATAATCGAATATCAGGCGATCTTCGCAGCGGTTGGTGAGATCATGCAACGCAAAGCGCAGGCGCCAGAGAATGTCGCGGGCGGTAATCAGGTTGTCGTATTCCGATTTTGGCAGAAAACCGTATTTGATCAGTTCTCTGAGAGACGATGCATTATAGTGGCGCTTGAATACCCAGCTAATTACTTGCAAGTCTCTGAGTCCGCCCGGACCTTCCTTGATATTGGGCTCCAGGTTGTAAGCCGTGTCGTGAAACTTGCCGTAACGCTTTTGCTGTTCGGCCATTTTGGCCGGAAAAAACTGTTCGGAAGGCCAAAGATCATCAGAATTGACTTGCTGTTTTAATTCGCTGAACAGTTCGGTGTTGCCGGTAATCAGGCGCATTTCCAGTAAGCTGGTGAACACGGTCTGGTCGTCTCGGGCTGACAGCATGCAATCCGGGATGCTGCGAGTGCTTAGGCCGGGTTTAAGGCCGATGTCCCACAGAAAATTACAGAAACCGGATAACTGCTGTTGGTAATCGATAGAATTTGCCGTGCTGAGCAATATTAAAATATCGATGTCGGAATGCGGGAATAGCTCGCTTCTGCCGTAGCCGCCGGTTGCTATCAAGCTGTGTTGGATGGCGGCGCTCTCAAGAAAATGTATCCAGCCTGCACTCAGCAAATTATCAATAAAATGCGCTTTCTCCGTCAGTAGTCCGACCGTGGCCTGATCTGGATTGAAACGCATTTTAAGATGGCAGTTTTCCTCGATTATCGCGTTTTTGAATGCGGCAACCGGATTGTCTGTTTCGAAACAGCCTAGAAAATCGCTTTCAGTGAATAGCCGGTGACTCACTTTTCATCCTGTCTCAGGGTCAATATCTCGTAGCCGGTGTCGGTCACTAAAATGGTGTGTTCCCATTGCGCGGACAGACTGCGATCCTTGGTGACGGCCGTCCAACCGTCCGGCAGGATTTTCATGTGGCGTTTGCCCAGATTTAACATTGGTTCAATGGTAAAGATCATGCCGGGCTCAAGCATTGCACCGTCGCCGCGTTTGCCGAAATGCATGACATGCGGCTCTTCATGAAATTTTTTGCCGATACCGTGACCACAGAACTCTCTGACGATTGAGTAGCGGTTAGCTTCCGCATGTTTCTGGATGGCGTAGCCGATATCGCCGAATCGCGCGCCGGGCTTAACTTCTTCGATGCCCAAGAACAAACATTGCCGCGTGATTTCGACCAGACGCTTGGCGTGCGGACTGACTTCGCCGATGCAAAACATTTGGCTGGTATCGCCGTGATAACCGTCTTTGATGACTGTGATATCGATATTGACGATATCCCCGTTCTTTAGCTTTTTATCGCTTGGGATGCCGTGGCAAATCTGATGATTGATCGATGTGCAGATTGATTTGGGGAATCCACGATAATTTAACGGAGCCGGGATGGCATGCTGTACATCGACAATATAATCGTGGCAAATTTGATCAAGGTTTTCGGTCGTGATGCCTGCAGTAACGTGCGGGGCAATCATTTCCAATACTTCGGCGGCCAATTTTCCGGCAACGCGCATCTTCTCGATTTCTTCAGCGGTTTTAATAGTAATTGTCATCAGAGAGTGGCTAATAGTTGGGGTTCGAGCGGGTGGAAGTCTGTTTTTTTGCGTTGAATTGGTGCGCGCGTTCAAGCAGCCTTTCAGCAGGAGTCTATCAGACTTGAAGTTGTTGTGAAATTCTAATCATGGTATAAAGGCAAGTTCACTATGTAACCAATACTCACACTTGTCGACACGGTCGGTGGGGTGCTGAAAGTCTGTTTTAGGTTTTCGGTCACTGGTCGGGGCGAGTGGAGGCGTAACCCAACGCCGAATTATTCGGCAATTTTAGGAGAAGTAAATGGCAGCAGTGTCAATGCGTCAAATGCTGGAAGCGGGTGTTCACTTTGGACATCAAACCCGTTACTGGAACCCGAAAATGGCTTCATACTTGTTTGGAGCCCGTAACAAAATTCATATCATCGACTTGGAACAAACTCTTCCATTGTTTAACGATGCGATGAACTATCTCGGCCAAATGACCGCCAACAAAGGTACCATTTTGTTTGTCGGTACCAAAAAAGCGGCGCGTAAAGTAGTAGCCGAAGAAGCAAAACGTTGTGGCATGCCCTACGTCAACCATCGTTGGTTGGGCGGCATGTTGACCAACTTCAAAACCATCAAAAAATCCATCAACCGTTTGAAAGAACTGGAAGCGATGAAAGCCGATGGCACTTTGTACCAACGTTTCAGCAAGAAAGAAGCCTTGGGCATGGAGCGCGAGCTTGAAAAATTGGAGCGCAGCCTGGGCGGTATCAAAGATATGCGCGGCACACCCGACGCTATTTTTGTGCTGGACGTTGGTTATGAAAAAAATGCCATTATGGAAGCCAAGAAATTGGGTATTCCTGTGGTCGGCGTGGTTGACTCGAACAATTCGCCCGAAAAAATAGATTACGTCATTCCAGGTAACGACGATTCTATCCGTGCAGTGACTTTGTATTGCCAAAGCGCTTCAGCCGCCGTGCTGGAAGCCAAAGCATTGCGCATGGATGCTTCAGCCAAAGCCGACGATTTTGTAGAAGAAGTCGTAGCGGAAGCGTAAGTTTTAAACGCGCTCGACCAATGTGGTTGAGCGCTGCTGAATCTGGTATGCAGAACAGACTGTCTTTTAAACGCCTCCTTTGTGAGGCGTTTTTTTAGTTAATAAAATTTGAGGAAAAAACGATGAGTATTAGTGCGGCGATGGTCAAGGAATTGCGTGAGCGTACCGGCTCAGGCATGATGGAGTGCAAGAAAGCCCTGGTCGAAGCTAATGGCGACATGGAACTGGCCATTGAAAACATGCGTAAATCCGGTCTGGCAAAAGCCGATAAAAAATCCGGCAGGATTGCTGCTGAAGGCGTAATCGGCGTTAAAGTTTCCGATGACGCTAAAACCGTAGTGATGGTTGACGTTAACTGTGAAACCGATTTCGTGGCCAAAGGTGATGATTTTATTGGTTTTGCCAATGATGTTGTCAACAGTTTGTTGAGCGCTAATGTCAATAGCGACGAAGACTTACAAGCAATGACATTGAGCACCGGTATCAGCGTAGACGATACCCGTCGTGCATTGATTGCTAAAATTGGCGAAAACATTACCGTGCGCCGTTTTGTTAAATTCACCACTACCGATGGCGGCCAAGCAGCTTACCTGCACGGTAGTAAAATTGGTGTTATCGTCGAATTGGCTAAAAATGATCCGGCGTTAGGTAAAGACGTGGCTATGCATGTGGCCGCCGCCAAACCTGAATATGTATCGGACGACCAAGTATCCGCCGATGTCATTGCCAAGGAAAAAGAAATTTTTGCCGCGCAAGCGCTGGAAAGTGGTAAGCCTGCCGAGATCGTTGAAAAAATGATAGGCGGACGCATCAATAAATTCCTGGCGGAAGTCACTTTATTGGGTCAGCCTTTTATTAAGGACGACAGCGTTACGGTTGGTAAATTGTTGACTTCCAAAGGCAATGCCGTGGTGCGTTTCGCCCGTTTCGAAGTCGGTGAAGGCATCGAGAAAAAAGAAGAAGATTTTGCCGCCGAAGTAATGGCGCAGGTCAGAGGCTAAAAGCCCTTCGAATAAACCCGGTTCGCCGGGTTTATTTATAGTAATTTCGTTGCTTTAAACCCATGTTTACGGTGGATATTTGAATATGAGTCAATTGATTTGTCAGAGAATTTTACTTAAATTGAGCGGCGAAGCACTGGCAAGCGAGCGGGGCGGCAGTATCGATCCCGAGATTGTTCAACGCTTGGCTCAGGAAGTGAAAGACTTATGCGATGCAGGTATCCAGGTTGGCTTGGTGATCGGCGGCGGCAATATTTTACGCGGCGGCGAGAAGGCTTCGGAAGGACTGAACCGAGTCACAGGCGATCAAATGGGCATGCTGGCCACCGTCATTAACGCGTTGGCCATGCAGGATGCACTGGAATATCTGGGCCAGCCGGTTAGGGTAATGACGGCCCTGAAAATTAATCAAGTGTGCGAAGACTATATCCGTCGGCGCGCGGTCAGACATTTGGAGAAAGGCCGGGTGGCGATTTTTGCCGCCGGCACCGGTAACCCGTTTTTTACCACCGACACCGCCGCCAGCTTGCGTGCTATTGAAATCGACGCCGACCTAATGATCAAAGCGACAAAAGTTAAGGGCGTTTATTCGGCTGACCCTAATAAAGTTGCCGATGCGGAGTTTTATCCGCGATTGACGTATGACGAAGCCATCGATCAACGCTTAAATGTTATGGATACCACCGCCCTGGTATTGTGCCGGGATAATAACCTGCCCATGCGGGTAATGAATGTGTTTGAGCCGGGAGCGGTTATGCGCTTGATGCGCGGCGAAGATATAGGCTCCCTAATCGAGAGGAACTAACAGAATGATCAGCGATATTCAACAAGATGCCGCGACGCGAATGGTGAAAAGTATAGAAGCGTTGCAAAAAGCGTTTACCAAAATTCGAACGGGGCGGGCCCATCCCAGCCTGCTGGATCAAATCAGCGTGACTTATTACGGCAACGAATCGCCTTTGTCGCAGGTTGCTAACGTGTCCGTTGAGGACGCACGCACATTGAAAGTAGTGCCTTGGGAAAAAAGCATGATCCAGGCCATCGAAAAAGCCATTATGTCTTCCGGTTTGGGCTTGAATCCGGCCACGCAAGGTACCGTGATCAGGCTGCCTTTGCCGGCATTGACCGAAGAGCGCCGTCGTGATCTGGTTAAAATCGTCAAAAACGAAGCGGAACAAGGCCGGGTGGCGATTCGTAATATTCGCCGTGATGCCAACGCCGCCATCAAGGATGCATTAAAAGAGAAATTGATTTCCGAGGACGACGCCCGTCAGGGTGAAGAGAAGATCCAAAAACTCACCGATCAATACATTAAAGAAGTGGAAAAGCATCTTGAAGAAAAAGAAGCCGATTTACTTTCCATGTAATCGAGAGGCGAGATGACTGCTGCTGATAACGATAAACCGGCAATAAATAACGGCAATCCCCGGCATATTGCCATCATCATGGATGGTAACGGCCGCTGGGCGCAAAAACGCCTGATGCCGAGGATTATGGGACATTATGCCGGCGTTAAGGCGGTCAGAAAAATTGTCGAATATTGCGCCAAGCAAAATATCGAAGTTTTATCGCTATTTGCATTCAGCAGCGAAAATTGGCGGCGGCCGCAGGATGAAGTCAGTTTGTTGATGGAACTATTCATGAACACATTGCAATCCGAAGTCGATAAGCTTGATAAAAATAATATCCGGCTAAAAATCATCGGCGATAAAAGTGCGTTTCCGGAAAAACTTCAGGGGAAAATCGCGACGGCCGAAACGCAAACCGAGCACAATACCGGTTTAACTTTGCTAATTGCGGCTAATTACGGCGGGCGTTGGGATATTACCCAAGCCTTACGGAAAATAGTCGCGGATATTCGCAGTGGCAGTATTGAGGAACAAGCGATTTCCGAACAATTAATAAGCCAGTATTTGGTAACTGCGGAGTTGCCGGAACCTGATTTATTTATTCGTTCGGGGGGCGAGGAACGTATTAGTAACTTTCTGTTATGGCAATTGGCTTATACGGAATTTTATTTTACCGATGCGCTGTGGCCGGATTTCGATCAGGATGCGCTGGACAAGGCCATCAATAGTTTTAAAGGCCGGCAACGACGCTTCGGACATACCGGCGAACAAGTGATAGATAACAGAGTTCTCTAGGGATTTTTCTATAACCATAATAATTAAAAATCAAAAACATGTTACTAAAACGTATCTTAACCGCGCTGGTGTTGGCCACCGTGGTCATCACGGCGGTGTTGCAACTGCCAAGTCTTTATTTCTCTCTTTTCATTGCAGTAATTACGCTAATAGCCGCTTACGAATGGATGGCTTTGACTGATGTAAGCACGCTTACCAGAAAAATATTTTTTGTATTGGCATTGATTGTGCCGATGCTAGGCGTCACCTATTGGACCGTATTACTGGAGTTATTAAGCGAGGCGATGGAATGGCCTGAAATTAAGGATTATTCCGATGCTTTGGAATGGTTTGTGATCGCGCCCGTGTTTTTTTGGGTATTGATTATGGTTTTAATTCGAAAAGCCGGGCCGCAATTACTTAATATGGAATTTAAACCCGGTTTTAAAGCATTAAGCGGTTGGTTAGTTTTGCTTGCGGCATGGATGTTCCTCAGTAAATTGCGAGCTTATTACGGTCCGGGCATGGTGCTGTATTTCTTGCTGCTGATATGGGCAGCCGATATTTCTGCGTTTTTTGCCGGCAAAACATGGGGTAAAGACAAATTGGCTCCGGAAATCAGCCCAGGTAAAACGGTGCAGGGGATGTATGGGGCTTTAGCGGCGGCGGCAGTTTGCGGTATAGGTTTTACAGTCTATGGCTGGATGACGGCCGCGGAATCTGAAGAAGCGCAATCCGGTATGTTGAGATTTCTGAACGGGCTGGTTTGGACCGATATGCTGATATTGTCGGTGATGACTGTACTAATTTCTATCTACGGCGATCTGTTTTTCAGTCTGATAAAACGCAAAAAAGGCGTCAAGGATAGCGGTAACTTGTTGCCGGGGCACGGGGGTATCTTAGATAGAGTCGATAGTATTATCGCTGCGGCCCCGTTTTTTTATGCTGGCATTTTACTGATTGGTAGGGTTTTTTACGCATGAAAGGTATTTGCATACTCGGCGCGACCGGTTCGATAGGTGTCAGCACTCTCGATGTCGTTGCCCGCCATCCGGATCAATACAAGGTCGTGGCTTTAACCGCCAACGGTAATATTGACGCGTTGTATGAACAATGTTTGCTTCATCGCCCTGAATATGCGGTAGTGGCTAACGCGGATAATGTTCCAGCCTTCAAAGCTAAACTCGCGGGATCACCCATAGCCGACCTAAAGGTATTAGCCGGCGTCGAAGCCTTGACGCAAGTAGCAACCTTGGATAGCGTGGACGCGGTCATGGCGGCCATCGTCGGTGCAGCAGGTTTATTGCCGACCTTGGCGGCGGCAAAAGCCGGTAAAACCGTGTTGCTGGCCAATAAGGAAGCGTTGGTGATGTCCGGGCAAATCTTCATGCAAGCCGTTGCCGACAACGGCGCCACGCTGTTGCCTATCGATAGCGAACATAACGCAATATTCCAATGTATGCCCGGCGGCTACACGACCGGACACTCCGCGAAACAAGCCCGGCGTATCCTGTTGACGGCATCTGGCGGTCCGTTCCGGCAAACGCCGCTTGCCGATTTGGATACTGTGACCCCTGAACAGGCAGTCGCTCATCCGAAGTGGGACATGGGCAGAAAAATCTCTGTGGATTCGGCAACCATGATGAATAAAGGCTTGGAGTTGATCGAGGCTTGTCTGCTGTTCAATATGGATCCCGATGCGATTCAAGTAGTAATTCATCCGCAAAGCATCATCCATTCCATGGTCGATTACGTGGATGGTTCGGTACTGGCACAAATGGGCAATCCCGATATGCGCACGCCGATCGCCTATGCCATGGCCTGGCCGGAACGTTTCGATTCCGGTGTTACACCGTTGAATGTATTCGAAGTGGGACATATGGATTTCGAACAACCGGATCTACAGCGTTTTCCGTGTTTAAGATTGGCATACGAGGCTATTAAAGCCGGCGGTATCATGCCTACCGTATTGAACGCGGCCAATGAAATTGCCGTGGAAGCATTTTTAAATGAACGGGTACGCTTTACCGATATTGCGCGCATCATCGAACGCAGCATGGCGCAATTCACCGCGGATACTGCCGATACACTGGAACACATCCTGGAAGCCGACCGCCAAGCCCGGGAAGTCGCTCATGCTGTGATCGCGCAGCTCGCACACTAAGCAATGGAAACTTTGCATACCCTGTTTTATTTCATTGTTGCCATCGCAGTGCTGGTGGCGTTTCATGAATTCGGCCATTTTTGGGTGGCACGCAAGGTGGGTGTCAAAGTCATTCGTTTTTCCATCGGCTTTGGTAAGCCGCTAGCCACTTGGCGAAAATCCGTTAACGATACCGAATTTGTCATTGCCGCCATTCCTTTGGGCGGTTATGTGAAAATGGTTGACGAGCGTGAAGAAGCGGTCAAGCCCGAAGATTTGCCTTACGCATTTAATCGTCAGCCGTTGCTCGCCCGTACTGCCGTGGTGGCGGCCGGACCGGTATTCAATTTATTATTGGCAGTCGCTCTATTCTGGCTGGTGTTGGTAATTGGTGAACTTGGTGTCAAACCGGTGGTTGGCGGTGTTGAAGCCGGCTCTCTGGCCGAACAGGCTGGTTTTGTCAAAGGCGACGAAATTTTGCGTATTGACGATGCGGCGACGCCTACCTGGATAGAAGCTTTGGATCGGCTTTTGACCTTGGCGATTGACGGCAAAACGGAAATAGCAGTTCTGACCAAAGCTATTGACGATAGTCAGCAAGTTCGTTTACTGCACTTGTCGGAACAAGACACTCAAACTCCGGAAACCCTGCATAAACGCTTAGGTTTGAAACCTTGGGCGCCTAGCATTAAGCCCGTCATCGGCAAACTGATGGACGATGGCGTCGCGAAACAAGCCGGTTTGCAAAGTGGGGATTTAATTCTTACTGCCGACGGCAGTCCGATCGTCGATTGGCAACATTGGGTCGATTATGTGCAGGCAAGGCCCGATGTGGAAATCAAATTACTTTTGGAACGTAATGGCGCCCAACTGCCATTAAACATTACGCCGCGCAAGGAACAACAGAGCGATGGCAAGGCGGTCGGTAAGATCGGTGCCGGGGTCGATGCACCTAAAGAGCTGCTGGAGTCGATGTTGGTCAAACATTCGCTATCGCCTTGGGAGGCCCTGCCGGTGGCGGGACAAAGGGTTTGGTTTTATGCGGTCACGACGTTAAAAATGATGGGGAAAATGCTGGTCGGCTCGGCCTCCGTCGAAAATTTGAGCGGCCCCATCAGTATTGCTCAATATGCCGGCCAGTCGGCAGATATGGGACTGACAGCTTTTTTAAAGTTTTTAGGTTTGGTCAGCGTCAGTTTAGGTGTCTTGAATTTGTTGCCGGTGCCGGTTCTGGACGGCGGTCATTTGCTATTTTTCGCGGTTGAGGCAATCAAAGGCAGTCCTGTGTCCGAAAAAGTACAATTATATTTTCAGCAGGCCGGTATGCTGCTACTAATGCTGCTGATGGGTTTGGCGATGTTTCTCGATATAGGCAGATTATTTCAATAACGCTGAACAAAAGTGCTGCATTATTGTCAACCGCATTCCTTTCAAATCTTCCCTGGTAACACCATGAAAAAAATTAAATATATTGTAGCGTTGGCGGCGGCGACTTTAATTAGTCCGGTTACGTTTGCCGATGAAGCGGCCATTAAAAAAGCTTTAAGCGAATTTATGCCGGGGGGGCAGGTCGATTCCGTTAAATCCTCCGAAGTCCGAGGCTTATATGAAGTGACGATGGGCGGCAATATTTTTTATGCATCCGAAGATGGTAAATATTTGTTACAAGGCCAATTGTTCGATGTGGAAGCGAAGAAAAACGTTACCGAAGCCAAATTGGCTAGTGTGCGTAAAGCCTCGCTGGATAAAATCGGCGAGCAGAAAATGATTATCTTCAAACCCGAAACCAGCAAGCATGTCGTGTCTATATTTACCGACATCGATTGCGGATATTGCCGCAAGCTGCACTCGGAAATCGATCAATACATGGCGCAGGGTATTACCATACGCTACATGTTTTTCCCTAGAGCCGGCAAGGGTTCGGATTCCTACAAGAAGGCCGTATCGGTATGGTGCGCGGCGGATAAGAATAAAGCTTTGACCGCTGCGAAAAAGGGTGAAAACCTGGATGCAAAAACCTGCGAAAATCCGGTGGACGAGCATATGGCCTTGGGCGAAGCGTTCGGTATGAATGGTACGCCGATGATAGTCACCCAAAAAGGCAATATCCTGCCCGGATACGTGCCCGCACCGCAGCTGGCTAAAGTTTTGGCTAACGAATAACGCCTACAAAGCCGCCGGTGCCGTAACCGGCGGCCTATCGAAAGCGTTTTATCTTATTGTCACCTCAACCCGACGATTTCTCGGTTCTGAAACATCATCGGCGGTTTTAATCAGTAAATTCTTCTCGCCGTGAGATGTCACCGAGACTTCCTTTACATCCAGCTTGCTGGGGTCGAACAGTTTGCTGACCTGCAACGCCCGCTCGTCAGCCAGTTTTTCATTTTTCTCCGCGTCGCCTACCGTATCGGTATGACCGATTACAGAAATATCAGCAGCTGGATGTTTGCCGGCGGCTTCGATAATTTTGGGGATTAGTGCCGCCGATTCTGCTGTCAGCTTGGTGCCGCCGGTTTCAAAATATAATAAAAATATTTCGGGTAATACGGGCTCGGAGGCCAGGGCTTTACCAAAGTCCTTATTGATCTGTTGTTGTTCGACCTTGAAGACCGTTTTGGAATTGTCCAGGGCCGCACCGTAACCAGCCTGTTCTACCAGCGTTTCACCGCCTGCGCCGTTGAAAGTGACTTTGCCGGTGGATCCGTCGTGGTCTTCCAGCAACACCAAATAAGACTTGGCACAGCCGGATAAAGTTAGCGCAATCGCGAATGTTAGGGTTTTGGGTAGAGAAATTGTTTTCATGGCGAATACTCGGCTTATTCTTCAATCTTGACTAAAAAGCGTGTGCCTCTTACCGCAATCACACCCGTGGGAGTTTTGACAGTGACGGCCTCGGGTTTGAGTTTTGCGATGACGCCGGATATATAGTGCAGGGTCCCTTTCAATAAGTTGGCGTTTAATTGTAGTTTGTCCTGTTGCGGTTCGAATTGATAGCCTTCTATCTTTAGTTCGGTGTTTGGACCTATCGACAAAATCGTATTGTCTTTCAGCGTTAGACCGGCAGAGCCGTTTTCGTCGGTTTTTATGACATTACCGACGTGTATCGGCGATCCCAAGCTGGCTTTAATCGGGCCAGCACTTTCTGAAATCGTCGTCTGCTCGTTAATGGTTTTGATATAACCGATTACGGCATCGTCGGCTGTTACCGGGTTTGATATGCATAGGGCGGCTAAACCGACGCCCAAATACGGGAGAAGATGTTTCATGATGGCCTCGACAAACGGTGGTTTTTGGGGAGATCAAAATTCGCAATCCAACGCAGAGGATTGAAATTTAGCTGATAAGTATAGACAGGGTTGGGCGGAAAGCGCGGACTTCGGTTTGCGGTGTTAATGGTCTTTGGGTTCGTTGACCGCTAACTCTACCCAAAAAGTGCTGCCTTCCCCTTGAATACTGCTTACCCCAACGCTACCCTGCATAAGTTCGGCCAATTGCTTGGTAATAGCCAGACCGATACCGGTACCTTCGATATCGGTGTGTTCCGCCCCCAAGCGTTGAAAAGATTGAAACAGCAATTGTTGTTCTTGTTCCGCTAAGCCTTCTCCGGTGTCGGTGACCGAGATCCGTATTCTGCCGGTTCCGGCCTCAATGCAGCTCAAGCTAATTGTGCCGTTGGGGCGATTGTATTTGACCGCGTTGGATAGAAAGTTTAATAAAATTTGTTTTGCCCGCTTCGGATCCACTTTCAGCATTATGTCATTAGCAAGTTGATTGTCGATAACTAAATGCAGCCCTTTGTTGTGCACCAATGGCTTAATCAGCGTATGGCAATCGTTCAGCAGATCCGTTAAAGCAATGCGGCCGATATTCAGACTAATTTTACCGGACTCGATTTTTGCCAGATCCAGTAACTCGTTGATAAGGCCCAGCAAGTGCAGGCCTGCTTTGAGTATCTCGTTTACCGAATCGAGATGGGAGTCTGCCAGCGGATGCTCGGGATCGTCCATTTGCATGAGTTGCGCGAAGCCGATGATCGCATTCAGAGGCGTACGCAATTCGTGGCTCATCTGCGATAAGAACTGACTTTTGGCCAAGCTAACTTGTTCGGTACGATTTATCAGTTGCCGCATCACGCTTTGTTCCTCGGACTTTTGCAACAGCATTTTTGCCATAATCATCCGTTCGCCAATATCGTTGATCGTCAGCACCGTGCCCATTAACATGCCTTTACTGCCAAAAATAGGCGAGATAGTCAGATTGGCATTCATCGTGTGATGGTCGAATATTGATAGCTGGCAGCTGTTGAATTTTAGTAGGCCGTGTTTATTAACGCTTTCCTTAATTAGCTCGCCGATTCTATGAGGCTTGCCGTCAAATTCGACCCGAAAAATATCGTCGACATTGCGACTGCTCGTCTTCGGTAATTTACTGCCGACAATATCGAGCGCCGCGGCATTCATATACTCGATATCGCCGTGGTTGTTAGTGGCAATGACGCCGTCCACTATCGCGTTTAATGTAATGTAAGCCCGTTTTCGTTCCGCGAATAACGACTGGATTAATTTTTCGAAATGCCGCCAGCTACGTAGGGGATAGCTGCAAAACAATACCGCTATCGCTGTCGATGGCGCGAACCAATAGTGACTGGTGTGCAGTAAAACCAAACTGAACAGTAACAATGCGATAGAGAGGATCGATACGACAAGTGCTAACCAGCGCGGGGAAAACCTGGTGCTGATCTGAATTGCCAGACCGGCAATTGTTAAGCTAAATAAAAACTGCCAAAGCCCCGGTAGCGGTTGCCAAAGACGTTGTTTGAGAAAGCCGTCCAAACCTGCCGCGACGAAATCCACACCCGTCATCGGCCGGTTGCCTATTGCCAAAGGTGCCGGTAAATCGCGCTCTATCCCGCTGGCCGTTAAGCCAACCAACACGTATTTATCGGCAAAAAAATGTTTGGTAATCGCCCCGCTCAATACATCGGCATAGGAAACCCTGGCAAAATCCGCGTTAGTATCGAAAAACGGTAGCCAAACCCGATAATCGCCAAGTAACTCGCCTTGAGACTCGTTTGTGCGCAAACCCGGCAAATCGGTGAGTATTTCCGGGTGTAACAGAGAATAAATAGCCAAAGGCATCGCCGGCCAGCGCGAGTGGTTCAAGCCAACTTGCAACAAAATGCTTCTGCTGATGCCGTCCTGATCCAGATCGACGTTGGCATGTCCCAACACCGCGTTTTTGGCATACTCCGGTAAGGGAAGCGTCGCCACCGCCGTAGCACCGTTATGCTCGATAACGACGGGGAGTACTACCGGCGTAGCCGATGTCAGCGCGCGGGCCAGTCGCGCGTCCGCCTCCGGGTGCTGCAAATCCGGTTCGGAGAAGATAAAGTCCAGGGCGATAACTTTGGGGTGGGCCGGTTGCAGGGTTTCGAGTAATCGGGCGTGGATATCTCGAGACCAGGGCCAGCGGCCCAGATGCTGTAGACTTTTTTGATCGACTTCGATAATGACAATGTCTTGCGACGCCGGACTCGCCAGTAATTTAAGTTGGGCGTCGTAAATCCAGCGATCAAAGCGCCATAGCGCATCCGTATAGCTTAGGCCGACGGTCAATAGCGCCAATAGCAATACGATAAGGGACTTTTCAAGTTGGCGCTTCGCCATGGCCGTCTATTGATTAATTGGAGTGGGTCCAAAGTATAGTAGTTTGCCTGGTAATTCATTAATAAAGAAATATTTTGAACGGCTGTGGGAAATCGTTGTTCTTTGGGTAACAGGAATAACGGATCAGGTAAGGCGCCTAGGAACCTTTACCCAATATGCAAACCTTTAGCGCTTATTTACCTTTAGCAAAGCCTTTAACCGGTACAGTGTATCCAAGGCTTGCCGGGGACTTATATGGTCGGGGTCGAGTTCCTCCAATAAAACCACTGCGGGATGACATTCCTGACTGGTAAATAAATCGAATTGATTTACTTCGCTATGGTTTTGCTGTTCGATATACGCAGTATTTTCGAGTTGCGTCAGCTTATGCTTGGCGTTGGCAATCACCGATTGCGGCACGCCCGCCAATGCGGCTACCTGCAAACCATAGCTCTGGCTGGCCGGACCATCCTTAACCGCGTGTAAAAATACGATCTTGTCGCCATGCTCCATCGCATCCAGGTGGATGTTGTAGATATTACTTTGTTCTTCGGCAAGCGTGGTCAGTTCGAAATAATGGGTGGCAAAAAGCGTAAACGCCTGGGTTTGACGGGCCAGATAATCCGCACAGGCCCAGGCCAGCGACAGGCCGTCGAAGGTGCTGGTACCGCGGCCGATTTCATCCATCAAAATCAGGCTGTTGGCGGTGGCGTTGTGCAGTATGTTGGCCGTTTCCGACATTTCCACCATGAAGGTGGAGCGGCCGCCGGCTGAGATCGTCGGAAGCACCGATGCGAGTGAAGATCTTGTCTATCGGTCCGCAGCGCAACGATTGTGCCGGCACGTAACAGCCGATATGCGCCAGCAGGACGATTAGAGCGGCTTGGCGCATATAAGTCGATTTACCGCCCATATTCGGGCCGGTAATCACCAGCATGTGCCGATCGCCGGAAAAGTCCAAGTCGTTGGCGACGAAGGGCCGGCTTGAAAGTTGTTCGACTACCGGATGCCGGCCGCCGACGATTTGAATACCGGGTTCCTGCGTCAAAAACGGTTGCGTCAGGTTCAAAGTTTCAGCCCTTTCCGCGAAATTGACCAATACATCCAGTTCAGCCAATGCGGTAGCGCAGCTTTGTAGATCGACTAAAGCATTGCCTAGCGTGATTAATAATTCGTCGTATAAGGCCTTTTCGAAGGCTAACGATTTTTCTCTTGCGCTAAGTACTTTATCTTCGAAACTTTTTAACTCCGGCGTGATGTAACGCTCGGCACCTTTCAATGTTTGTTTGCGGGTGTAATGTAACGGGACTTTATCGGCTTGAGCATTCGATATTTCGATGTAATAGCCATGCACCCGGTTGTAATTGACTTTCAGAGTGGCTATGCCGGTACTTTGCCGTTCGCGCTGTTCCATGTCCAGTAGAAACTGGTCGGCGTTCTGGCTGAGATTGCGTAGTTCGTCGAGTTCCGGATGATAGCCCGGCGCGATGACGCCGCCGTCGCGGATCAGCATCGGCGGATTGTCAATTATCGCTCGTTGCAGCAAATCAACTAACTCCGGATGTTCGCGCAACTGTCCGCGCAAGGTTTCCAAATGCGTATTATTGCTGCCGGTCAGTTGCGATTGGAGCTCCGGCAGTACCGATAGCGTGAGGCGCAGCGTCAGCAGGTCGCGTGGTCGGGCCGATTTCAGCGCGATCCGCGAGCTGATGCGCTCGATATCGCCAATTCGGCGCAAGCTGGTCTGTAATACTTGGTAAAGTTCGTTTTCCAGCAGGCTGGCAATACAGGCATAACGGCCGTTGACCGCAGCTTGGTCGCGTAACGGTCTGTGCAGCCAGCGGCGCAGGCAACGGCTGCCCATGGCGGTCGCGGTTTTATCCAGTACGCCAAGCAGCGTGTATTGCAACTGACCGCTGGGATGGCTATCCAATTCCAGATTGCGGCGGCTGGCCGCGTCCAAGCTGATGCTGTCGTTTGTATGTTCGACGACAATGCCTTGAATATGCGGGAGGGCGCTTTGCTGGGTATCGCGGACATATTGTAGCAGGCACCCGGCGGCACAAATCGCCGCCGGTAAATGCTCGCAGCCGAAACCTTGCAAATCGTGGCTATTGAATTGTTTTAGAATTAATTGTCGGCAACTATCCAAATCGAAATGCCAGGGCGGGCGTTTGCACAGTCCTCGACGTTCCTTGATTGCGCCCGGCAGCGCTTGGTCTTCGCTATACAATAGTTCGGCTGGACTCAGACGTTCGACTTCGCTGAGCAATTGTGTTTCGGTTTCCAGTTGTTGCAGCAGGAATTTGCCGCTACCGATGTCCAGGGATGCCAAACCGAAAAATTTGTCGAATACCGCCAATGCCACTAACAGATTGTCCTTGCGGTCTTCCAATAAGGCCTCGTCGGTGACGGTGCCTGGCGTCACAATACGCACCACCTTGCGCTCCACTGGCCCCTTGGACTTGGCAGGGTCGCCGATTTGCTCGCATATAGCGATAGACTCGCCTTGTTTCAACAGTCGAGCGATATAGTTTTCGGCGGCATGATAAGGAATGCCGGCCATCGGAATGGGTTGGCCGCCGGAATGGCCGCGCGCAGTCAGCGTAATATCGAGTAATTGCGCCGCTTTCTTGGCATCGTCGAAAAACAACTCATAAAAGTCCCCCATACGGTAAAAAAGCAAAATATCCGGATGTTGCGCCTTGATGCGCAGAAATTGCTGCATCATTGGAGTGTGTTGGGTTTTATCGTCTTGCTTGGCGCCTTGTATATTCGGGTTATTCATTTGTAAGCAGTTGATGCATCAATAATATTTTTTGTTGGATATAGCAATATCAAATTTGATTCGGCAAAAGGAGTAGATAGCCGCATCCAAATTTTCGTTTTTGTTGCCAAAACGATCATGTTTGCCGAACTCGTGCCGCTTCCTGCAAATCTGCTATCAGTTGCTGCGGTTCATCTTGATAGCGACGCATCAGATCCGGTGGGGCTGCCGTATGTTTGTCGTAAATTACACTCCAGCGACTAATCTCGAGTAGTACAGGCACCAAATCAAGCGCTTTGTCCGTTAGTTCATAAAACACTTGGCGCTTGTCTGCGGGCTTATGTTTGCGAATAACGAGTCCGTCCGCTTCCATTTTCTTCAGTCGCGAAGCCAGAATGTTAGTTGCGATTCCTTCTTTCGAAGTCATCAGCTCCCGGTAGTGCCGTTTGCCGCTTAGCATCAGATCGCGGAGTACGAGCAAGGTCCATCGGTCTCCGAATACTTCAAGGGCATAATCGATTGGACATCTATGTTCGAGCTTGGATTCGGACATCTGGCTTATTTACTTGCGTTTTGCAATTGAAGCAGGATAATTGGTTGCATAATGCAAGTATATCAATCAAGGCTTATTCCGCAACCAATGTCAATCAGGGGATCGTATATGTCGCCCACATATTCTACTGCCACCAATATGTCTTTGCTTCGGATTTACACAGCCCCTGGTATCATAGTCGGATCAGCGGCAGTGCCAATCGAAGTCCGTAGGCGCAGTAATCAAAACCCGATTCCGCAGCCAACGAAACAATGATTTGTAAAAGCTGATGTTCACTATCACTGGCTTGCAGTGCTTGGAGTTGAATTTCTTGCCAGCCTTTCATGGGTTTACCAACGTTAAACTGTTAGAAAGCTTATCCTAAACGGAAATATGCCGACATTCTGATTTACCAGCAAAGCGGAATGGCGTTATACACTGTCACCATTGACAGTTGTTAGAAGATTGTAAACAGCCTCTAATCTAACAAAGTTGGTAGGCGTTTCAACTGCCCCATATTTTGTTTTAAGCCAAAAGACACCTTTTTGATTGCTAAGCATGCCATGACCCTCGATATTTTCATTGCCGATATCGACGCCGACATTCAGGCTTGTTTTCCGGTGTTCAGCGGGCTGGGCACTGTAAAGCGTTTGGCACCGGCCTCGACTGAAGTTTATCTGTTTACCGAACTTGGCGACTTGCCTTTATACAATCCGGGTTTGGAAAACTCGCCTCCGGCCATCGCGGCGCAATTACACAACGAAGTGGCTTCGGCGGATGCCTTGTTGGTCGCCAGCCCGAAATATGCCCACGGTGCCACCGGCACCATCAAAAACGCGCTGGATTAGCTGGTGGCATTCGAGGGCTTTGCTTACAAACCGGTCGCAGTATTGAACGCCAACTCACGCGCCCATCATGCTGACGCGGCACTTAGAGAAACATTCTCTGGAACAAGATTTGCCCGGCATTCGCGCCGAACCCTTGCTGGCTGTGGTAAAAGCCCTAACCGAACACCGAACCGTCGAGCAGGTTTACGACAACTTGCCGGACTTTACCGCTACAAACCAATGAACCTCGAAACGACCGCTTATTCATGCATTCGCAGCTGACCATTCGCCACGCCGCGCCGACAGATGCCGACGACATCAGCCGGCTGATTCGCAGTGTTGCCGGTTTTTGTACGGTTAACCCAACCGGCGAAGGCGCCGAGTTGTTTTTTTTCGAGCACTTCCGCCCAGGCGATTGGCGGTTACATCTCCAATGCCAATTTCCTTTATCTGCTGGGATTGTTTGACGATAAGCTTGCCGGCGTCGTTGCCATCCGCGATGGGCAGCATGTTTTTCATCTGTTTGTGGCGACCGCTTTCCAATACCAAGGCATCGGCACAGCATTGGCGTTGCGAGCTATCGAATTATCGCTGGCTGCTAGTCCGCTGGAAACCTTCACTGTCAACTCCTCTCTGCCCGCCGTGCCGTTTTATAAGCGGCTAGGCTTTCAGCCGCAAGGGCCTGGCATCGTAGATAATGGCGTGGCGTTTGTCCCGATGCAGTTGACTGTCGCGGAGCGATACATGCTATACCGCAATACTTCGAGCTAAAAGGCAAAACCAAAGTGTGAGACGTTGGCGAGATCAAGCGTTATGATTTATCCGGTGTAAGCGGATGAGCCACCGGAAAACAGCCAGCACCTTACGTCGGCATGCCATGTTACAGTTTGTAGTGATCTTACTCTTCTTTGGAGTCGGCCAAGGCGCTGGGGTTTAGCCATATTTTGCTGAGCTACCCGGTGTTTTGGGATGTTGCCGCTTCGCATTTCAAAACGGGTTCGTTGGCGTCGTCGGTTAGCGCATGGAGTTTACTGTTGCGGTATCTATCGACGATGGGATTTTCGCGAAACAGCGAGCGCAAGTTGCGTCAGCGATATTAATAGATGGCTAATATGCCAGTGGCTGTTTCGACCATCACAGAAAGGGATGCCTTATATGCCGGCGGCAATATAGGCGTCATTCAAGCATTTTACGTTATTCCTGAGTTTCGCAGTTTGGGTGTCGGCGCTCTGTTGATTGATTAGGTTAGATCTTATGGGCAACAGCGGGGTCGGTCTCGCGGCTGTGGACGGTCGGAAAATGAGGCAGTATTTAACGACAGTTGGCTAAGCAAACGGGTACTTTGCATTAGATACCATGGAGGAAGGTTGATGAAATACACTAAATGGTCTGTCGTGATTCTGCTGCTGTTGCCGATTTCTGCGTTGGCTTTTTTCAAACCGGTTCGGGTGCTGATTCTGGAAGCATTCGGCGTCTATTGCAACAAACAAAACCTATGCGTAGACGATTTATCTCGGCTTGCTGCGGCAGAATCTCTATTTAAGGACTCGAAAAGTTATCTTGCCAGACAATGGAGCTTGTCTATCGGCGAGCCGAAGATAATCTTTTGTAAAAAGGCGAAATGTTAGTCTACATTCGGGCTGGCTAACAAGGCTGGCTTCACCTTGGGCAGTTTCGCCATCGCGCCGCGGGGCTGGCAGCCATACTACGTGGCGCACGAACTTATTCACTATTGGCAGGCCGATCAGTTCGGTAGCCTGACGTTATTAATCGGAGAGCAGTGGCTGATCGAAGGCATGGCCTACGCTCTGAGTAACGATTCGCGTGTAGCACTGCGCGAACCATTTGAATCCTATCGTCAGCGGTTCAATGGCTGGTACGGGCTCAATGCCGATATCGTGCTCGAGGAATCGCTGGGTGGGGCACTTTAAAAAAATGGCGTCAATTAGGGCAATATCCACTACTAAAAATTGGCTTGGTACGATAAGTCTTAGTCAGTCATTTAGCCCGGTCTCTCAGGCTCTCAAACTATATCGATACTCACTATCATGATGAAATATAAAGGAATTATTTTCGACTTCAATGGCGTTTTGCTTTGGGATGCACCGCTTCACGTTCAGGCCTGGCAAGCGACGGCGCTACGGCTCAGAGGCTCACCCTTAAGCGACGACGAATTTGCAATCCATGTGCATGGCCGTACCAATAGCCATATATTGAGCTATCTCAGCGGCCGAACTCCTCAAGGGCAAGAGCTGCTTGAGCTGATCCAAATCAAAGAGTCTATGTACCGAGATTTATGCTTAAAAAATCCAGAAATGTTTGTCTTGTCACCCGGCGCCGAAGCACTGCTCGACTTGGTTTTTAGCAAGGATATACCGCGTACCATCGCGACAGCTTCCGAAAAAACCAATCTGGATTTTTTCATCCAGCACCTGCGTTTGGATAAGTGGTTCGATCTGCAACGGATTGTTTACGATGACGGTGTTCTTCCCGGTAAGCCAGCGCCGGATATGTATGCTAAGGCGGCGGGCAATATTGGTTTACTACCGCACGAATGCGTCGTTGTCGAAGATGCCATTTCCGGTTTCCAATCAGCCCATGCCGCCAATATCGGCCATATTGTCGGTCTTGGTCCGCTTGACACGCATAACAAACTTCTCGCCTGCCAGGGCGTCTCGACGGTGATCGATAGTTTTGAGCAATTTCCGCGCGAGTTGTTAGTCAATGCATAACCTGATAACCGTGAACGGTTCAATGCAAATACAGACCAAAAGACCGGAACCCTTCAGCGAACACCCGCATTGCGCCGTTTCGCGATGCCTTGTAGTTTTACTAATCGGAAAACCGCCCGGCGGTAGTACCGATGCTTACGCAATTATCCAAATCAGCATGATCACGGGCCGGGAAACGGCTATCAAGAAACAACTCATCCATCCGCTGTTCAACACTATCTAGGAGCGGATCGGCATTGCTCATCAGGACATCCCTGCATTTATGAACGCCCTGCCTGCAATTGGGGATTCCGGGGCATACACGGCGACGAAGTGAGCTTGAACTACAAAATCAATGTCTAACACTTAAATGGTAAGTATCCATTAATCACTCATGTATATCCCTAAGCATTTCGACGAACCCAGAATTGATGTCATGCAGACATTGATACGCGATTATCCACTGGCGACTCTGGTCACCTTATCTGCCAATGGTCTGAACGCTAATCATATTCCGTTGCATTGGGTAGAGGAGGGCGGTTCGCCTTACGGCAGCTTGCGTGGCCATATCGCCCGCTCGAATCCGCTGTTGGCGGACTTCGATCCGCAAACCGAAGTGCTGGCGGTGTTTCAAGCAGAAAATGCCTATATTTCGCCATCCTGGTATGCGACCAAACCCCAAACCGACAAGGTGGTGCCCACCTGGAATTATGCCGCTGTGCATGCTTACGGCAGGCTACGGGTGATTGATGATCCAGTTTGGATTCGCCGGCAATTGGAGGCTATGACGCAGGCATTCGAAGCCGGTTTCCCCGAGCCATGGTCCGTAGCGGACGCCCCGGCTGATTTTACCGAACGCTTGATCACACAGATTATCGGCATAGAAATCAGCGTGTCGCGGCTGCAAGGCAAGTGGAAAGTCAGCCAAAACCAGCCGCCGGAAAATCAAAGCAGCGTGATCAATGCTTTGCGAGAATCCGCCCAGACGGCCATGGCAAATTTGGTCGCAGATGCAACCAAATCCTGAGTCCAACCATTGAGAGAAGTCGTCATAAACTCATGTTACGTTTGCCAGGCAACACTGTCCGACCTGGAGGCACTCACTCCATTATTCGACAGTTACCTCCGGTTTTACGGTAAACCCAGCGATCCGCATGCGGCGAAATCGTTTGACTAACATGACATTCGTATTTTTGCGGCGTGTGCGCTATTTGCTGTTCGGGTTGGCAATCGCATGCGTTGCAGCGCTGTCGGGATCCGTTTATCAAGCCGAAACAACCGCGGCCGACCTTGCCGCATTCCCACCACCTGGGCGCATGATTTCAGTGAATGGCGTGAATCTCCATCTTGATTGTATGGGCTCAGGTTCACCAACGCTGCTTCTCGAAGCGGGCCTTGGCGAAAATGTGTTGAGCTGGTATCCGGTCAAAGCCAAACTTGCACGGAACATGCGGGTTTGCGCTTATGACCGCCCTGGACTGGGCTGGAGCGATCCTATATATACTGCGATCCAGCCGGAAGACGTGGCTAAAAACCTGTATACGCTACTGAACAATGCGGGCATTTCGCCGCCGTTTGTGTTGGTCGGTCATTCGCGCGGCGGAATCTACGTGCGTGCTTTTTATCACCAGTTTCCAGAACAGACGCAGGGTATCGTTCTTGTCGATTCGACGCATGAGCAAAGCCCGATGCACCAGTATCCCTATGCCGCGTGGGACTACCGCAAACAAGCCATGCAGATTGCAGTGGCCGAGCCGTTATCGCGAATTGGTCTCGTCAGGCTGCTGGGGATTGCCGATGCCGATCGCCGGCCGTCTCCGCTGCCGGCGGAAATCCTGGCCGCGATGACGGCGTTACAGAACCGTACGGATACCGCTCATGCGGTGGTCAATGAAATTGCCGTGATGCGTGAAGGACTCGATCCAGCTACGCCGCCTCCAGGCAATTTAGGCGATCTGCCGTTATTGGTGCTAACCGCCGGCAATTTGGTAACCCTCGATATAGTCGCGCTCGAAGCGGAGAGATCGGGCAAAGATGTCGAAGCTGAAAAGGCGCTTGCCCAAATTCAACAGGCCGAACAGGACGATCTGGCCCGTCTGTCCAGCAATTCACGGCATATCATTGTCAGGAACAGCGGACATTTCATCATGCAGGACCAAGCCGACGAATTTGTCGGCGTCGTCAGCGAATTTGTTTTACGTATTCCTCTTGTCAATTTAGCACGCTGAGTCAGGCGAGATGGTTCGACGCTTGTTACAGTAGCGCTCGATTGAGGAGGGTTAAAAGTGGACAAAAAAATGGCAAGTGCGGCCTATGCGATGCGCATCGATCGGGTTTTCGATTACATAGACAAACATCTTTTCGAGCCGCTGTCGGTCAATGAACTGAGCAAACAGGCAAATTTTTCCAGGTTTCACTTTCAACGGCAGTTCTCCGCTTACACCGGACTGAGTACGACGCGCTACATTCAGTTATTGCGTTTACGTAAGGCGTCTTACCAACTGGTGTTTCAGGAGTTGCTAAGCATTACCGATATTGGCTTGGAAGCCGGTTTCGGCAATGCGGAATCGTTCTCCCGTGCGTTCAAAAAATGTTTCGGACAAACGCCCTCTCAATTTCGAAAGCACCCAGCATGGCAGCCTTGGAATGAGCGCATGCAATTACCCAAACGCATCAGGAGTCACAAGATGAATGTCACCACCGTCGATTTTTCAGAAACCCTAGTCGCAGCTCTGGAGCACCGCGGATCGCCCAGCTTGCTCATGGAAACGGTTAGAAAATTCATAGACTGGCGCAAGCAAAGTGGTTTGTCGCCGGTAGCCAGTAGCCGGACATTTGGCATTGCCTATGACGACCCGGCGGTCACGCCCGCCGAATCATTCAGATTCGATGTTTGCGGCGAGGTCAAGCAACCGGTGCCGGAAAACCCGCAGGGGGTTATTACCAAACAGATTCCGGGAGGACGTTACGCCGTGGTGCGTCATATCGGTTCGACTGACCGCATTAGTGACAGCGTTTATTATCTTTACCGGGACTGGCTGCCGGAAAGCGGTGAGGAATTGCGGGAGTTTCCGCTATTTTTCCATTACATCAAACGGGTGCCTGAAACGCCAGAACATGAACAGGTTACCGATGTTTATCTGCCTTTGGTATAAACGAAAGCGCCCGAATAGTTGAGCTACGATAAAACTTGGCGTTCGCATGATACAAGTGCGTAGGCAAAGGTTGAAGACTAGGGTGCTTGGAGAAATTTGGACGTCCCTTCGCCCTAAAATTGGCAAAACTTCGACGCCGATTGATAACCCGAAACGCTTGAGTGTGCGGATGGCTATTTCTGCGGGACGTAATGTCCGATGAGCTGGCTCAGTATAAAGGTCTTGGTCGATAAGCGTAAAAGGCCTATTGCAAGTCGGAATGCATATAACTGCTTCGTCAGCCCGATTAACCTGTGGGGAAGCCTTGCGGTTTATCTGGCGCTTGGTATGTAACCATGGGAAAAATACAGAGTAGGGCCTATTGGTTCGCCGAATGGCAACGTGTTTTGGCAGCAACCTAATAACGACATATTGAACCGGCCGGAGAGAAGTTGCACTAGTGTTTAACGGTCGTGAAGCCGTAAACCGTCCCCAGCTGTACCTGTTTACACTAGGGATCGTTGATGGCAATTTGTCGATATCTATTTCCAAATTCCCTTAACGCCCTAGACAGTCCGATCAAAAGCTAATTTGAATTTGAAAGCAAGACTCGGAGTGTTCAAGAACTGAGGATTGGGTAAAGTAGCGGCGTGAACGAAATCCGGAGCCGACATGCCGAACCCGACTGAAACTGACGCTTTGCCCACGGAGAACGATCCTCGTTGGCAAGCCGTGCTTGCCCGCGATCCAGCAGCCGACGGTCGCTTTTTCTATTCAGTGAAAACTACCGGTGTCTATTGCCGGCCGTCTTGTCCGGCTCGTACCGCCAAACCGGAAAATGTGCAGTTCCATCTTAGTCGAGACGAAGCTGAAGCGGCTGGATTCCGCCCCTGCCGGCGCTGTAAACCGGATCAACCTGACTTGCGCGAACAGCATGCCGATAAAGTTGCCGAAATCTGCCGCTTGCTGGAAGCCGCGGAAACCGAGCCTAGCCTTACCGAGTTGGCGACTATTGCCGGACTAAGTACCTTTCATTTTCACCGGCTTTTTAAGGCGATCACTGGCTTGACACCTAAAGCCTATGCGGCAGCCCAGCGCAGTAACCGGGTTCGGACTCAACTGGCAAAAAGTCAGTCGGTAACCGCCGCCATTTATGATGCCGGTTATAACTCCAATAGCCGGTTTTATGAAAAATCGCCGCAGCTGTTAGGTATGACGCCATCCGACTATCGTGCCGGTGGCACCAATAGCCGAATTCGTTTTGCCCTGGGTGAATGCTCACTGGGTGCTATTCTGGTGGCGGCCAGCGACATCGGAATTTGCGCCATTGCGTTAGGCGACGATCCGGACCGCTTAGCCCGGGAGTTACAAGACCGTTTCCCTCGGGCTGAACTGATCGGCGGCGATAGTGAGTTCGAACAATGGGTTGCCAAAGTGGTCGGTTTTGTTGAAGCCCCCGCCATTGGCCTGGATTTGCCGCTGGACATGCGAGGTACAGCATTTCAACAACGGGTTTGGCAAGCGTTACTGCAAATCCCAGTGGGCGAGAAAGTGAGTTATGCCGATATTGCCCAACGCATAGGCGCACCGAAGGCGGTGCGCGCGGTGGCCGGCGCCTGTGCCGCCAATACCTTGGCGGTGGCGATTCCCTGCCACAGAGTAGTTCGCTCTGATGGCGGTTTGTCCGGTTATCGTTGGGGCGTGGAGCGCAAAGCCGAGCTGTTGCGATGGGAGCGTCAAACATGAGCACCGGCAATTATGCCACTACCTGCGAACTTCAGGTTGCAGGATATTCTATCGGCTCACGTCCGCGACATCTTGGCTGTTTCAGAATCAGTGGAAGCCAACCGGTTGCATAAACGGCCTATTTGTCTCTGCTGCCGTCACGGCCCTTGCTCTTCGCCGGGCTGAATGCTGTGGCCGGACATTAGGCATTCCTGTAGCCAGTTCCCGTGCAATGGTTTAAACATGTCGTTAATCCACTGTGTTTGTCTTTGCATCCATTCCGAGCGAAATTCATGGTCTTGGCTGAGTCGTTTGAACAATTCCACCGCTGCCTCGGCATCGTTAATCTTGAAAGGCGGCGAGCCTACGGCCAATGCCGCCTTGCTAGCGGGCACTTCCCAGTTAACGCCCAGGACGAAGTTCCTGGCCTGAGCAGCTTCCGCCAATGCGGTCGAGCAAAAGCCAAGTACCAATGCCGGCTGCGACAGCGGTGCCCCTTGGAAAGCTAGCTCAGCATGCGGCGCGTCGCGACATCGGGAAGCCATATTGCCTATTCCATAGGGATGGCCGAGACGAGTTTCTTCCGGATGTAATAGGATGCGGAAAGATTGGTCATCCAGATAGGCATCAAGTTGAATTGCCAGCCGCAGGAAGCCGTGTTCGAGGCTGCATCCGTAAACCGGCGTATGTGTTTGCGAAATCAACAGGATACGCCGTGGTGCCGGGATGAGCTTGGGAAGGCTTCTCGGTGGTTTCGCGCGGTAAGTGCCAATAGCGAGGGTATCGAGAGGGGTGTTGTGGGACAAGTAGGCGTCGCGGCTGGAATTTCCCCAAACCAACTGGACGTCAGCCCGTGTCGGAAAGAATTCGTCCGTTGGCAGGCCGTGCTGGATGCACAGGCTGCGAATCGGCGGTATTTCCCGGGCGCTTTCCACTGCGGCTGCGGAAAACAGATCGAAGTCGTTGTGCAGTAAAATCGCCCTGACCTCGCTGCCGGCGCCGGTCAGGGTGCTGTGCAAGGCGCTCCGCCAGAGTTGGCGGCGGGCCAAGCAACAGCGCACCGTCCAGGGCGACACCTCGGGGATAGTCGCCCGACTTTGTTTAAATAGGGCCAGGATAGCCAGTTGCCATCCCATCCGATCCGGGGCGGCGGGTAGCGAACCGGGAATTGTGCCTTGCAATTTCGGGTGTATCAAAACCGAAACGGCTTGGCCCGTTGCCTGCAAGCTGGGTAGTAGCGGGGATATACTGCCCCAGCCGTTGGCACCCGCCAGACTGACCGCGCATACCGTGGCGGAGAGGGATTCGGAGTGGCGCGGCAGGCGCGCGCAAAGCCACGCATCGCGCAACAGCGCCGCCGTTGCGTGGGCAATTTGCAGCCAACCGCGCTTGCGGCGGGAAATGAAATAAATCTCATGGCGGGCCAGTGCGGCGTCGTCACCCCAGGCCCGACGCAGGCTTTGTTCGAAGCGGCTGAAGTCCATCAAGCGTCCCAAAGTTTTTTCAGGCGGCGATATTCGAGCCAGCGCTGAAATGCACCGGTGTTCGCCGGCCCCACGACTTTCGCCATGCTGAGTTTGGCGCGTGCTTTCAAGGTATCGGCCGGTGTCCAACGCACGGCGCCGACGTGCCGGTCGATGGCGGCGATTTCTTGCGGACTCGCTGGCGGGATAGGATGCGGTACCGCGCCGGTCGGCGGCAACCGGGCAACGGCCAGCAAGCTGCCGGCAAAGGCTGCCTCCAAGGGGTGCGCGCCGCAATCGAGGATTTCGAGGCCGGCACTCTGCAACGTTCGCCGCAGGGTATGGGCGGTGAAATAGCTTAAATGGGCCGAATGCACGAATTTGCGCGTATGCCAGCCGCTAGCGGCGTCCGGCACCTCGACGATCAGATGGCCGCCGGGTTTGAGTGTGTTAACGGCCCAATGAGCGAAAGCGGCGGGCCGGGGTAAATGTTCCAATACATGGAAAGCGGCCACGACATCGAAATAACCGGCCGAGGGAAATGCCTGGAAATGGGGTATCCATTGCACATCCACTCCCTCGCAGCGGATGCCGCGATGGGCGGTATCGTACTCTGAAGCGTATAGGGTGACATCGGGGCGGGTTTGAGACACTGTATGCAGAAAACTGCCGAAACCGCAGCCGACTTCAAATAGCCGTCCCGTTAGCGGCAGCAGCGGCGCTACGATGCGCAAACGTTGCTCGGCGATACGGTTCTCGAAACGCTGTTTGAAAAACAATTCCGGGTCTTTGCCGATGATCTCGGTTAGAAACAGTTTACGGTAATGATGGGCATAAAAATCTTCCAACGAGGCGGGCGTGAAATCCGGGGCCAGGTAGAGAAAGGCGCAATGTCCGCAGCGGCGTAAGGATTGGCCGGCTCCCAGGTATGTTTCAGGCCAGAACTCCCGTTGCCGGGTGGTGGCGTTGCACAGGCGGCAACCGCCGATGTCGGGGACGAATTCAAGCTGCATGGTCCGCTGTTACGTATTGTTCGCCATAGGCCGTGGCCAGCCAAAGCGCGAGGGATACGGCCCACCATAAGGTGGTATGGCTAGCGGGGCGCGTCAGTTCGCGGCGCAGATCCGGCAGCGAAAGCAAGTCACCCGTCCAGGCGGGTAGTCTGTCCCATAGCGCGTCAAAGCGGATATGGTTTACCTGAAATTGTTCGGCATTGCCGAAGCCGTGAGTTTTGCGGCGCCATATTACCTCGTCGGGCAGTTCGCCCGAAAACGCCCTCCGCAGTGCGGCCTTGCCCTGCCGATCTCCCATGCGCTCGATCGCCGGTACTGCCAGCGCGGCGGAAACCACGCGCCAGTCCAAATAAGGTGAACGCAGCTCGATGCCGAAGCGCATACTGTTGCGATCAGCCAAGCGCAGGATCGTTGGTAGGTTGGTGGCGGTTACGTCGCGGCGCAGACGCTGTTCCAGGCTGACGTGTCGGTCCTTATAAATGGCGGCGAACTCGGGAGCCATTTCATTCCACAAGCCAGCGCTCATGGTGCGTGCGCTTGGACGTGTGTGGCGCAGAAGATCTCGCACGGCCCGGGCGGGTAAATCCCAGAGTAACCGGTTGGCGACCTGCCGCGGTTTGGCCGAGCCGTTACGCAGCATACGCAACGCGGGCCGTATCTCGCCGCCGAGCAGGCGCTCGCGTGTCAGTTGGCTCATGTAGCGGGAGGTGTAGCCGCCGAAAAGCTCGTCCGCGCCTTCGCCGCTCAATACTACTTTGAAACCGTCGTCGCGGATCGCGCGGAATAGGCGATGACCGGCGAGGATTGATGGTGTGGCTACGGGTTCGTCGTGGGTGTGTGCCAGCTCCATCAATTCGGCCTCGCTGAGCTGCGCATCGGCGAGATGGATAAAATGGGGGGTGCCCGGCATGTATTCGGCGATAAAGGCCTTTGCTTGTAGCGTTTCATCGTGTTCGGCCATCTGACCGTCCCGATAGCCGTAGGTATAGGCGCCGGCATGACAGGCGCGGGTTTCCGTCCGGCTGGCCCGGGCGGCCATCGCGGTAATGATGCTGCTGTCCAGGCCACCCGACAGTAGCGTAACGCTGGATGTGTCCGAGCGTAGCCGCAAGCGCACGGCATCGGCGATCAGGTCGCGCAGTTCCACCGGGTCTAGGTGCTTATCCGGGTCGCATTCCGGCCATTGGTGATAGCGCCGCCAGTGCAGATCGCCGTTGCGGTCCAGACGCATGATCCAGCCGGGCGGCACGGCGGAGATGCCGGTGTAGAAAGTGCGGCAACTGTGGTCGGACACGCCGGTCATCAGGAAATCGAACACAGCTTTGCGCTCTGGCGGTGGGTAAGCGCCCATCACCTCGGCAATCGCGCGAATTTCGCTGGCCAAAATGGTCAATTGCCCGTCGCCCTTATTATCTCTGGCGTAGTACAAGGGCTTAACCCCCAAGCGGTCCCGGCAGCAGATCAGGCTGCCGCTGGTACGCTCCAACAGGACGAGCGCCCACATGCCGTTGAAACGTTCGAAGGCGGCTTCACCCCAGACGCACCAAGCATGCAAAACAACCTCCGTGTCCGTATCGGTGCGGAAAACGCAGCCTTGCGTTTCCAATTCCTGCCGCAATTCGATGAAGTTATAGATTTCGCCGTTGAAAATCAGGATATTGCCGGTGACGGGGCAGGTCATGGGCTGGCGTCCGGCCGGGCTCGGGTCGAGGATGGACAGACGCCGGTGGCCAAGGAAGGTAGGCGGGCAGGACGAATTATCGCCCGCGAGGGTGCAGTCCGCATCGTCCGGTCCCCTGTGCGCCAAAGTATCGAGGGCCGCGCGACCGAGCCGGGACAGATCGGGAGTTGCGGTATGGGCGCGCAGGGCGATTAGTCCGCACATCGGTTGTTTGTCTGCGGCTTGCCGCTTTTGGATTGCACAGCTGCGCCTATCGCGCCGAATACCCGGCGGAATGATGCGGCATCCCGGCTCATGACGGTCGCCAGTACGATTAGGCTGGCCGCCGCCGGCACCGGCCAGGGCAGTAGATGTGCTTGAGAAATTGAACTCATGGCAACGGTCAGACCGAACAAGGGCAATGTCACGGGAACGGCCATGCCGGCAAGCCGTGCTGAGATCGATAAGCTCAACGTTGCCCCGGTAACCCGGGCCCACAGCACGGCATCCGCGGATTCCTGCCAGGCGCCGGCAAGTTGCGCCAATATGCTGAGTGCGACCCCGAAAATAATGGCCCGCGCCAATTTTTTTTCCTGCCGGCGGCCAATCAGCACTGCGGCCATGCAGCCACCCAAAGCGGATAGCGTCCAATCCAGCAAAACCGGTAAGCCGAGTTGTACCCATGCGGCCGGCACTTCCCCGCAGCCGTTGTCGCAGCTTAACGCGACGGCAAGGACTAGCAAGGCCATGGGAGCGAGTACCAGGGGAGCCGTCGCGCGCACTGGAGATACCGCATCTTGACCATTGGCTTCGTGCGCTACCAGTAAGCGGTTGAACTGGCTAAGAATACCGGCTGCGCCGCCGAGCATTTGTCCCAGCAATAGATAAGTCGGCAGAAAGCTTATAGCTGTACCTTCTATCAGGAAGGCCGTAAGCCGGTCGTTGGCCAAGCCGAGAAAACCCAGCAAGGAGAGCGTTAGCGAAGCTTTTAACATGCCCCAACTGCCGAGGCTGAGACTGGGGATCAGCAGTGTACTCAAGCGGGCGCCGTTTTCCGTTTTCCGGCTCAAACGGTGCATTACCGCAAGATTGGATGCCGCCTGGATTAGATAACCCATGCTGACGCAGCTGCCGGCCAATAATACCGGGGACAAGGGTTGTTCTTGCAGCAGCCAAGTGAGACTGAAGCAAGCGGCGGCTGCCGGCCAGGCGATTTGCTGCATGACAAAACCGGTGTTATGACGCCCGGCAGCCAGCAATGGCGCGGAAAAGTTGAGCAACGCCAGTAGTGCGGCCGGCGCGGCGGCGGCCAGGTAAAGCAATCCTGCGTCCGTATTGCCGTAACGTATTGCCCAGAATACCGCCAGCGCGGAAAAACTCAGCAGGGTTGCCAGCAGACGGTGGCCGAGCGCCGAGCGCCAGGCCTTGCGCCAATGCGCGGTGTTCGGTTTTTCTCGCAGGAAATACAGGCTATAGCCGAGGTCGCCGACGAACAATAGGGCGGTAAGACTGATGTGGGCAAGGCCGACATGGCCATAGGTTTGCGAACCCAATGCGCGGAGCAGCAACAGTTGGAACAGGAGATTGCAGATCTGGCCGGTAATATAGATCATGGCGCCCACTAGGGCGGGGCCGCCAAGACCGCCATGGGGCGGTTTGGGCGGAATATTGCCGGGAACGAGGCTGTCGGCGGCAAGCATTCCGGTATCCTTCATGGACGTAGCAAGCGCGCAGCGCAACGCGGTAAACCATTGCGCCATGGGGCCTTCGCCACACCGCGTACTTTTCGGCAAATTTCCCGGTTATCCTCGGCGGGCAGCGCCGCGAATTTTATATCCGTCAGGTCTAGACGCCGGGCGAACACCCGCAGATTTCCAGGGTAAATACCATCGTCAATATCGGCATCGAACGCAAGAACGCCGAAGCCATGGCGCTGTAAGAGCTGCGCTAGAGAGCCGATAGAAAAATAGTGGCGATGTCCAAAATGGAAATTGATTAGGCCGAGCCGCTCCCAGCCATGCGCAATATCCGGCACTTCGATGACGAGCCAGCCGTTTTCGATGCGGCCGCCAATCCACCTCAGCAATTCGCCCGGATCGGGCAGGTGTTCCAGCACATGGAACAGCGCGTATACGTTGGCTTGAGGTAGCTTGCCGTCATATCTTTGGTAATCGGTGTCGATAATTTTGCCTGCTAGCCCGGATTGGCCGGCCGCGTAATCGGCGGAGAGTTTGCAGGGTTCGAAGCCGAGAACATTATCGATGCCGCTTTGCCGGCATTCGCGAATGAAAAATCCTAAACCGCTGCCGATTTCGACCACACCCGTTATCGTGCCGACACGCTCGCGGATGCGCGCCAGGCGATAGCAGGCTTTGAGCTTGTCGCGATTGTCGTGGATATAGGCCGGAGAAATGCCCTCGATATCTTCGTAGAACCTTCTGTATTCATCGCGATAAAAGGAATCAAGCGCTGCGCGGTTGAGGTTGCGGCCGGTGTAGATCAGCCCGCAACCCGCGCATACTTTTACATTCACCCGCAACAAATACCGGTCGCGTGCCAGCAGCACTTCGCCTTGGGTATCGCCGCATGCGGCGCACGACAGTTCCTGCCACGGATAACGGCGTATGGACAGCGATGCGCGAATTCGTTCAAACACTGGGAAGCTTGAGCTGCAAGGTAAGGAGTAGGTTATCGCCGAAAGACATGCGCGCCGCCCTGCGGATCAGTTCCGCGGCCGCAAACGGCGCAGTGCGTCTATAAGCGCGGGCGGGGTCCAACTGAGCATAAGCCGGTGCAGATAGACTTTTCGGAAAGTTGTTTCGGCGCGAGCGCGAATGGATTCATGCCAGCGCCAGCGTATTTGTAGCATGGTTACGCGCATATGTTGGCGCACTCGCGCTTCTTCCGGAAAATGACCCGCCAAGATTTCAAGGTCACCCTTGTCGCGGCGCAATCTAACGGCAGGTAGCTCGCCGCGCGCGACAAATCCACATATATTCCAGCAATGATTGACGAATTCGCCTTCGCGGACGTTGAAGCCGGATAGTACCAGGTTATACATCAGCGTTCCCAAGTTCCAACCGGTGTTGACGTGGCCTCCGACCAGGACTGGCGCGTATTCGGGGACAATGAGAAAGAGCATGCCGTGCGGTTTTAACACGCGTCTGATTTCGGCGAGCGCCAATCCGGGATTCTGCACATGTTCCAATACGTGCGAACACCATACGGCGTCGAACGAGCCATCCGCAAAACAAGACATGTCGCATATGTCGGCGTTTGGCACCAGCTTGACAGTGTCCGGCATGGGCGACGACAGATAGGCCTCTATGTCGAATCCGGTTGCCGTGACTTGTTTGCCTTGAGCGGCGAAATATCTTGAGGCTAAACCGTCTCCCATGCCGATGTCCAATAGGGTGTGAAAGCGGAACTTTGATGTTTGTTCAAGCAAGTCGGCCATTCCCCGACGGGATGGCAGCTCAGGCTCGGCGTGTCGCGGAAAGCGTTCTGATTTTGCTGTCTGTTTTGTCATTGTCCGTGGCCGCTATTTTTGCAAAATGGTTGCGGACAAGGCTTCGTCGAAAGCCATGCGAGCCGTCCAGCCGAGCTGCCGCCGAGCCTTTTCAGGGTTGCCCAGCTGGCTGGGGCGGTCGATTTTGCGCTGGCGGCTTGGGTCGCTCTCGATGCGAATCTCCCGGCCCAAGAGCGCTGCAATTCCGCGCACCAATTCTTCGACCGAGCGTTCGATGCCCGAGCAGATATTGAAGCTATCGTAAGCGATTGTTTGGCGGTTGTCGCGTAAAAGGGCAATCAGGCCCGAGGCGGTGTCGTCAGCGTGCAGGTAATCGCGTTTGGAGGTCAGATTGCCCAAACGTAGGATAGCGGCGCCGGTGTCGTTTCGCAGTTGGGCGGCGATATCCGGGATCAGATGAGCGTTAGGGTCGTCGTGGGCGATAGTATTAAAAATACGCGCCGCTCGGCCGATGCCGCCGGTACGCTGGGTCCAGAAACGTAATTGCGATTCGTTGCAGGTTTTGGCGAGGGCGTAATTGTCGCAAGGCCAAAGCGGGCTATGGTCCTCACTCAGTTCGTTGTTTTCCCATGCATAGACTGCGCCGCTGGAGGCGACGGCAACCCGTCCGATACCGTTGTTTTCCGCGGCGCACAGTACGTTTTCGGTGCCGGTGACGTTGACATCCAGGCAGTAGGCACGTTGAGCTTCGCAGGTGGGAATGTGGTGCACGGCAGCCAAATGTAAAATAGCTACGGGGCGGAAGTTGCGGATAAGCTTATCGAGCGCGCTGCTGTCGCGAATGTCGCCGCATACCGCCAATGCGGCGGTTTCCGGCATGGGCAGGCCGCCGGACAGATTATCCAATACGGCGGCTTCCACGCCTAGTTCGCGCAATTGCGTCAGCACCCGCCGGCCTATCATGCCAGCGCCGCCGGTCACTAAAACCCGGGAAAATGCGCTCATGAACAGCCGGCCTTTCGCGGTATTAGCAAAGTTGGACTCATTCGGATTTGTTCCTTTCGCTCGCTCGGTGCTCATGGCTAGGATAGGCCAAGGCATATTGGTTGGCTAGGATCAGGGCCAGATGCATCGAAAAGCCGTAGAACGGCAGGTAAAAGTCGAAAAGCCCGAAGCTGGGTAAGGCGAGTAGCCAAAGTAAAACCCAATCCCGTCCGCTACTGCCGATGCCGCCTTTATACAGCGGCATCCATAGCGAGTATATCAGCAAGGCGTAGGCCGACAAGCCGGTCAACCCGGTTTCGGACAAGATGGCCAGTAGCAGATTATGGGCGTGCAATTCGCCGCGGTCGAAGCGTCCGCCGGTGTAATCCGGGGTCAAAAACTGGAAGACTCCGGCGCCCAATCCGTACCAGGGATGAGTGCGCCAGGCCTCGAAAGCGCCGGCCCAGATGTAGGTGCGCCCCAGGGAGAACGCCGTCAGCGGACTTTCGTGAATGGCGCTGGTCAATTCGGCATGACGCCGCCAGAGTATGAAGCTCAGAAAGGCGGCAAGCAAACCGATACTGCCGGCGATTTGCCAAGCGCCGGCTGCTAGGAGTTCCCGCCGCCGCAGCCACGCCATGCCGCCGGCAAACGCCAATAGCGGAACCAAGGCATTGCGGGATTCCGTTAGCAACAAGGTCAGACAGGCACCGATGACGGTCCACGACAATGCCGGTTTGGTTAACCGGTCTTGAGCATACAGCTGCAAGGTCAATAGTGCCAGCATGATCGCTGTTGCGCCGAAAATGGCCGGATGTTCGTAAATCCCCGAGATCCTTGGCAGATATTTAAAGGTCGCTTCCGGATGAAAGGCTAGAGAAAATGCCTTTAGGGCCGGATTGTCCACACGCACGCCGATGCCCAGCAGCAAGTTGCCCCATAGGGCCAGCAACGCCGCCCGGGTAGCGGCCAAGGGGAAAGCGGGAAAAGCCAGTGCGAGATTAAGAAAAGCCCAAAGCAGCAGTAACGCGGTGCCGTATTTTATCGCGAATTTCACGGCGATAGCGGGATGTTCCGACATCAGTACCGAGGCCGCCAGTGCGGTGATGCAGGCCAGAATGGCCAGAAACGGCAGGCGGAGTACCGGCGGTATGCCTTGCCGCCGCCACAGCCAGACCGATGCGGCGCCTACAAAGCCGCGAATGGCGGTCGCGCCCAGGGATACGCCGCTGCCCAGCCAGTCGGATATGACAACTTGTTGCAGGCCGAACAGCAGGTATGCAGCCAGGCATAGCAGTACGGCAATGCCATTTGGCATGAGTGCGCCGACCGGTATGAAGTATCTGCGTAAATCCATGCGTCAATGCAGGCGGTCGGCGGTGGCTGTCAATCCGTCCAGAATGCGCCGGTAAGCGAAGCCGTCGCCGAAAGGGTTGGTCCAGGCCACCGGACGCCGGAGCAATGCCTGCGCCGCCGAGCGCAGTTCGGACGCTTCCAGGCCGGCAGGCAAGACGCCGCCGCTGTCGGTCAGAATCAGGGTGGCGTTCGGCAGCAAGGCCAGCATATCCAGATAGCCGACCGGACCGGTCAAGGTAATGTGGCGGTGACGCGCGGCCGCGTGCCGTTGGTTTTCGCCCAGGCGGGGATGTATGGGAAGCACCAACGGAAAGCCGGAAACTTCCTCAATGTCGGCGACCGCGTCCATCAAGGCTGCAAAGTGGGTAAGGTCATCGGTGTTCGACGGGCGATGATAGGTCAGTAGGCTGTATTCTCCCTTGCTTAAGCCAATTTTATAGAAGATGCCGGAATGTTGCTGCGCGTGCTCCGCATATCCTTGGCTGGCATCGGCGATGGTGTTGCCTGCGATGTGAATGCGGTCGTAGCTGCGCAAGCGGGCTTCGACACGCACGGCGGGAATGCAGAGTTTATCGGCCGTTAAGTCGCCCACCAGCGCGCTGTTAGTGTCTCCCGGCACGACAATAGCGGAGGGGCGCCGCATTAGCAATATCCATTCTATGCCGGTCAGCATGCGCCCGATTTGTTCGCCGCGCGAAAGCGAGCCGATACCCAGGTGGTGGTCAGGCTTCGGCAGTTCCAATTCGTTGAAAAACACCCGGTTCATCCGTTCGGCGTAGTGCTGATTGGCATAGATAACGGAAAACGGCAAGCTTTCGCGGACGCTGCCTGAATCAGCGACGCAAGTTTGATGAATTCGGGGCGTGTACCCAAGACGTAAGTGTTGTGCATGGTCTATCAGTGTAATGTCTTAGCGTACAAATCGCGGTACAAAGCAGCATATTTATGCACCATCTTATCCGCCGTAAAATACTGCTGATACCGGTTTTCCGCTCGGCGTCCCATTTCGGCGGCCTTGGCCGGATTCCGCAGCAGGTAGAGCATCGCGTCGCGCAACGATGTGGGATCGCTGGGAGGAACGACCAGCCCGGTTTCCTCGCCGATGTTGATATAGGTGGTTCCCGTGCCGATTTCGCAAGAAATCATGGGTTTGCCGTACATCGCACCTTCCAGTAATGAAATGCCGAAGGCTTCCGAACGCAAATGCGACGGAAATATCACGCCGTAGCAAAGTTCCAAAAGAGCCGCCTTGTCTTCTTCCGGCAGATATCCGAAAAAATGGATGTGATGCAGCTTGAGCTGAGCGGCTTTGCGTTTCAATTCGTTTTCCGTCGGTCCGGCACCGACGATGGCGATGGCGATATTGGTATCCTTGGCGGCTTCGAGCAGGATGTGCAGGCCCTTGTAATAGCGCAATACGCCAACGAACAGAAAGAAACGCTCCCCCAGTTTTTCTTGCCAATAACGCAAACGCGCCGGGTTTGGAGCCGGGTAGGTGGTTTTGTCCAGGCCTATTGGTACGACGCTGACCTTAGCGGCATATTTCTGCAGCACCGAACTGGTCGCCAGGTAATTGGGTGAGGTAGCGACTATTTGGTCGACGTCGCGCATAAATCGATTCATCAGCGGGCGATAGACGCTTAGCAGTAATCTTTGACGGATGATGTCGGAGTGGTAGGTGACCAGGCAGGGTTTCTGTATGCGGCCGGCAAAATGTAACAGGTCCATGAAGGGCCAAGGGAAGTGATAGTGGATAATATCGGCCTGCCGCGCCAGCTGGCTAAAGCGCCCGTATGCCGAGGCGGAAAATCCGGTGGATGCGAGCTGGAAATCGCAGCGGACACGGTGGATGCGATAGCCGTGAATGTCGATCGGCCGCGTATCCGTTCCCTCTGTCAAGGTCAGTACTTCGGTTTCGATTCCCAGTCTGTTGGAGCCTCTGGCAAGCTGATCGATGACTTGTTCGATCCCGCCCATGGTTTCCGGGAACGCCGTTTTAAAGAAATGAAGGATACGCATCGCCGGCCTTAATCTCAGGCACTCAAGGCGGCGGCATAAGCCAGCAAGGTCTGTTCCGTGCATTTTTCCCAGCTGAACTGCGCCGCTTGCCGCAGGCCGTTTGCCGTTGCTGCCGAGCGCCATTCCTCGTTTTCCAAACCCATCGCGATCAACGAGGCAAGTTGGTTCGTGTCATGCGGCGCAAACATGGCTGCCGCGTTACCGGCCACTTCGGGGAGCGACGCGGCATTGGCGCAAATAACGGGAACGCCCGAGGACATGGCTTCCAGCACCGGCAAACCAAAACCTTCATAAAACGACGGAAAAACGAAGAGCCGCGCGCCGGCGAATAAGGCCGGCAAGTGCGAGTCGGGAACGAAGCCCAGGTAACGCAGCCAGCCTTCCCGAGCCGCGCGCTGAATTCTGTCGAGTAGCGCACGGCTGTTCCAGCCCGAGTGTCCCGATAACACCAGCGGGAATAATCGGCGTAAGCGTAGTGGCAAACATGCGTAGGCATCCAGTAAGGCACCGAGGTTTTTCCGCGGCTCTATGGTACCCACGGATAGGCAGTAACTGCCGGGAAGCAGTTGGCTTGACCTGAGTAAAGGCGTAAGTTCCGTGTCGGGTTGCGGATGAAAAATCCCGGCGCCGGCCAACGGGGTCACGTAAATCCGCTCGGCCGGCCAGTTGAATTGGGCGATGATTTCTCGCTTGGAAAACTCCGAAACCGTGATCACGCCGGTGGCGCGCTCAAGCGCCAAGGCCATTTCCTTTCGCAGAAAATTTACCCTGTCCTCCCGGTGACAATCCGGCAGGGTGAACACCGATATGTCGTGAATAGTAACGATGCTCCGGCCGGCGAATTTCGGCAGATAGTAATTGGTTCCGTGGTAAAGGGCGTTTTTAAGGTGGCGGATGGAACCGGCTTTGCCGAAAGAATGGATTTTGCGGTAAGCATTGAGCAACGGGCTGTACTTTGAGAAGCCGTCGCGCAACCAATTGACGGCGGCAGGCCGCTGCCGCGCTTCGGGGATCCGGCGCAGCAGAGTTCCGCCGTGCGAAAACCAAATCTCGTCGATTTCCCGGTGCTGTACCAGTTGCCGAGCCAGTTGGCTGGTGTAACGCCCTATGCCTGTCAGCGGCTGCCTGATGGCATCGGTCGATAAAATAATATCCACTTAAGTTTAGTTAGGATGGATTGGAATCTTACAGCGCAGCAGGTAAATTCAAGGCGACTCGCCGGCGGATTGCGCGGAATATTAACATGACGGGCGGTAGCGACAACCAGACCGCCAGAAATGTGATGATGCCCACCGGCATGGGACGCCGGAGCAATATGGGAGCATGAAAACTGGCCGGCAGCGTTTTATATCGCCAAAGGTCGGCGTACAACACCGGGTCCTGCAGATGCAAGTCCAAGTCGTGAGAGACTTCTTGCGCTATCTGGGATTGAGAGTCGGTTGACGCAAACAGATGTGTTTTTCGTTCGTAGAGCCAGGCGGCCAAGTCGCTGCCCGTAACAGGCGGCGGGCTACCGACTTCGCTTAGGAAGCGGCCGCGCAATGCCATTTCTTCCTGTTGGCGACGTATGGCGCGCATGCTGGCCTCGGCCTCGGAGATGGTTGCCTTAAGCGCCACGATTTGCGCCAGTGGCGAAAGATATTTGCCGCCTCCGCTTTCGACGGAGACTACGGTAGTCGTATCCATGCGGCGTAATTCGGGGTAAGCCTCGAGCAATTTTTGCATGTCGGCGATACGCTGGTTGCTCTGGTCGATGGCGAACTGCTGCTGAATCAGTTCGATGGCCGTTTCATCGTGCTTGTGCGCCACGATTTGCCTTTGCTCTTGCAAATAGTTTGTCAGTCTGTGCCGGATCATGGTTTGGCGGATGTGTTCGGCCATGGCCTCGAAACGTTGCGCGGCGGCTTTTTCGTCGTTTGCCGTTATAGAGATTTCCAGGCCCAGTGTGTCCGTTTTCTTCGGATCGGCGTTGGGATTTTCCTTGATATCGTCGCGGCGGAGGGCGGTTTTGTACTGAATGCGTGATTCCCAAAATGTCGGCATCAGAAAGCTTTTCATCAAGGATTCTCGTTCCTGGTCGTTCAGGCCTTCCTGGGCGGACAGCGAGGCTTCAACCGCGGCCTTGTCTACCAGCAGTGGCGAGAAAGTGCGCCATTCGTTCAAGCTTAATTGTGGCGTATCCAGAATGGCCGTGATGGCGTAAACGGGCCGAAACGAAACCCAGGCTGCGGCCGCTAGGGCCGAGAATACTGCGACGGGTAACAGCGCGCCCAAAAAGCCGCGATAGAATGCCCAGAGTTTCAAGGCGGCTTCGTGCAGGGATATTTCATCCGAGTAATGCGTTGCGGAAGGAGCGGAAGAATTCGTATGCATGAATAATTGAATCGAACAAATAATTTGTTGCTTAAGTCAGGCCGGCGGGGCGGCAAAACTTTGTTGCCGGATCATAGCAAGGTAAAGCGTCAACCCCAAGCCGGCTTCCGTTATGATCGTCGCCCAGGCGGCTCCTATTATGCCGTGCGCGGGAATTAGGGAGAAATTGAGCAAAATATTCAGGAGCGCCGAAAAACAAGCTGCCCAAGCATAGCACCTTTCTCGATTTGTCGCGATTGCAAGCTGGGTGAGAACGGCGTTCGGTACGATGAAGGCCAAACCGAGAAACAGCCAGCCGGCCGGTTCGGCGGATGCTCCACTGTAGGAAGCGCCGAAAAACAGTTTCACTGCCGCTGGAGCCGCAAAATAACCGCCACCGGCGAGCAGAAGGCCGCAGCCCAGCGCCGCTAACAGCAGCTTGCCGCTTAGCTGCCGCAGCGCGGCCGGCTTCAACCATACCAACCGTAGCTCCCGAAAGCAGATCGAGGCAATCGGGGCGATCAATAGCACTATGCCATCAAACAGACGGTAGGCGACGGCGTAATGACCGACCGCCGGCGTATCTCCGAGGAAATGATGCAGAATCACGATGTCGATCCTATGGTAGATATTGGTGGTCAGATCGATCCATAGAAAGCCCAGGGATGCCCTGTAGACCGCGGGCTCCAAATGAAAAAGCGGACGCACCTTGCTGTCCCGGAATGGCCACAGCAGATATGCCAATAGTAATGCGCCGCCCCAGCACGCCAGCACGGCACTTGAGGTTGGAACGGTTAAGGTTGCGACGGCGGCGATCGACAAGGCGCTGAAAGTTCTGCCGTAAATTTGCCAGCGGGCTTCCCCGTAAAAATCGCCGGCACTCTTAAGGCGAGCCGATACCTGTAAGGACAAGCTGATTGTGCCGAAGCAAAAGATACCGCAGGTAAGTCTCACTGCTTCGGGAAACGGCAGCAACAGCCATGTGCCTAGCATCATTGCCAACGTAACGGCCAGTAAATGGCCCAGCGCCAGTCCGGGCAGGACCGGCGCCAATGCTGCCAGGGCTGGGGTGGCCGAAATTCTTTCCCGCAGAAGCAGGGTAGAAAATCCCGCGTTTTGCAATGTAGCCAACAGCGTGACTGTCCCCAGAATATAGAAATAGGTGCCGAAGGCCTCCGGCCCCATGCGGCGCGCCAATAAAACCGATATGCCCAGCGATACCAAGGCCGCATAAAGCGTGGCAAGCCATTGTGCCGAGGCCGGTCGGAGATGCGCCCGAAGCATCATGCGTTTAGTTGGGCCCCGAAACCGGGCGCCAGGGGCCAACCTCGCCCGCCGTCACATGCACCATGCCGTCGATCAATCCGGCCAGTTCTTGGTGGCGGTGGCTGACTATCAATATTGTCATATTGCCGTGTAGGCTGCGGATCGTATCCAGCACTTGGCGATGGTTATCGCCGTCCAGCGCGCTGGTGGCTTCGTCCAGAATCAGCAACTGCGGCTTGCGAAGCAGCGCGCGGGCTAGGGCCAAACGTTGTTTTTCGCCGCCGGAAAGCTTAACGCCGCGTTCGCCTATCGGCGTATCCAGGCCGAGCGCCAACTTTGCAACCAGCCCGGACAAGGCGGAGCGCTCAAGGGCAAGTTCAATTTCCTTATCGGTCGGGGTGGCGCTTCCCCAGAGTAGATTGTCGCGGAGGCTGCCGTCCTGGAGCAGGGTTTCCTGCGGAATATAGGCGATACTCTTGCGCCAACCGCTAAGCCGATTTAACGCGACGCCGTCAATCCAAATGCCGCCGCTGTCGGGGGCGATCAATCCGCTCAGCAAATCCAGCAGGGTGGTTTTGCCGGAACCGGAAACGCCGCTGATAGCCGTGGTTTTGTTGGCGGGGATGGCTAAATACTCCACCGACAACGCAAGGTGAGATTGGGGATGGCTGAAAGCCACGCGCTCGAGGACAATTTGCCGCCGCAAGGGCGCCGGCTGATTGTCGGGCGGCGGAAAATCTCGGTTTGCCTTGCTTTCCGCCAACAGGTTTTGCCAGGCCGAGAATGCCGGCAGCATGTGTAGCAATTGTTGTCGGCCGCCGGCGATTTCGGAAAGGTGAGGCAACATTTTGGCAAATATGGCAATCATTACCAACAAGCGGGCAGGGGGCAGTTGCAGCCGGGTGAGTGCCGCGTAACTAAACAAGGCAAGCGCGCAAGCGCCGCCGATACGGTATGCCATCTGCCCGCGAGTCCAGCTTTTTTGGAAATGGATAAATCGCCGGCTAACATCGCTGACCGCGTCGTTGAACTGGCGAATGTGGCCCGCTTCCTCGCCGTGCATTTTGATAAGTTTTAAGGCGGAGAGGAATTCTTGAGTTCGGGTAAACAGGTTGTGGTTTGCCTGTCCTAAAAGTACTCCGCTTTCGCGGCTCGCCCTGTCCGTACTCCTCAGCACCAGCCACAACAGCAAACCTGTGCCCAATGCAAGTAGGGCAAGAGGCGGCGACATTCGGAAAGCGACGAACAGGTAGGCGAGCGCGAGCAAGGAGGTGATAAATAAACGCAGCAGGAAAAAGGTACCCACGCCAATACGCTGCATCTCCGAGCTTAGAACGTTGAGAATCTCGCCGCTGTGCCGGCCGATCAGAAAAGTCCAGCGAGACTGCGCTATCGCGGCATAAAGTCTTTGTCTTAAATGGTCGGTGAAGCGCAATTGTAGCGAGCGGGTTTCCCGGTCCCGGAGCAGAACGAGCCACGCCTGCAAGGAAATGAGCGCGACAAAAATCATCAGCACGCTCTCGAAATTCCAGTTCAGCCGCAGGTTGGCGAGAAGACTGCTAAGCACTGTGAAGTTGTTGCTGCCTTCCGTGTCAAACACGCCTGCCAAGGTTAACAGCGGTAACAGCAGTAGCAATCCGACACCTTCCGTCGCCGCTGTGACCATGCTGAGTAGTGCGGCTCGCCGGATTGCCGGCGGGTCAAAAAGTAAAAACTCCAGTAGATAAGCCCGAAAAAGCCCTTGGTCTCCAGTGCTGCTGTCAGATTGATCCGAATTCATGGGCAGGATAATATCACGAAGGAATCCGTCGGTTCGTTAGCGCCAGGGCCGGATCCGCAACTAAACAGGGATACGCAGATTTCAGTCGTCTGCGCATGGCGATCATGCAAACAATAACGGGTTCGCAATGTTCGGAGTTCTATCTTGCGAATCGGCATCGCCGACATTTTCCCAGTTCTGATTTGTATCCGCACTTTAGCCAGTGTGCGAGGCTGTAAACGGGGGATGAAAGATCGGACGATGTAATCCGTGTAAGGCGCGGGTTTGAAGTAGGGTTGGCAGATGCCAGGGTGGCGCGCTTCGGCTGTTTATTGTAAGCCCAGGGAGGCGATGTTAATATTCGCCGGCCAGTGCATGCTGGGCCTGTCAATTACCGGGATAAATCCATGGACACCTCTAACAATAGCCTAGAGCACGTTACCGAAACCGTCACCACCAAGAAAGCCTGGACCACGCCGGAAATCCGCGACCAGAGCATCAGGAGTTTGACGGAAGGAAAGAGTTTAAATCCTACCGAAGCTTCTCCATTCACAGGCCCAGGGTCCTGAGTGATGTGAACTGCCGCCAAAGCTTCCTCCCGATGATACAGGAATTACCGGGTTATCTAGTCTGCGGCTTATCCGTGGCGACCGCTCTGCCGTTGCCCGGAATGTTACGCGCTTTTTCCGCTACATCCTCGCCAGACGTCAGCATATGCCGCGCCACTGTGCCGGAGTCTCTTGACGGAGCCGATTATGTCGGCCCGACCTGGACGGTAGCCGGACAGCGTTTTTTACTAAACATCCGCCAGGGTAACCAAGATGTTACGCACTTTAGCCCGCTTTCGAGGCGGTAGGCCGGGCATGAAAGGCCGGGCGATGTAATTAGCGTAAGGCGCGGGTTTGACGTTAAGTTAGCAGCTGCTAGGGCGGGGCGTTTTGACTGTTTATTGTAAGCCCAGGGGGGCGATGTTAAAATTCGCCGACCAGTGCATGCTGGGCCTGTCAATTACCGGGAAAAATCCATGGATACCTCCAGCAACAGCCTACAGCATGCTACCGAAACCGTCGCCACCAAGAAAGCCTGGACTACGCCGGAAATCCGCGATCAGAGCATCAGGAGTCAGACCGAAGGAGGAAAGGCCGGGAATCCTAGCGAAACTAATCCAACCACAGGGCCATCCTGAGTGACGTCAAATGCCGCCAAGGCCTCCTCCCGATGACACAGGAATTACCGAGTTATCTAGTCTGCGGCTTATCCGTGGCGACTGCTCTGCCGTTGCCCGGAATGTTGCGCTTTATTCCCGCTACTTCCTCACCCGACATTAAGATATGCCGCGCTACTGTGCCGGAGTCTCTTGACGGAGCCGATTATGTCGGCCCGACCTGGACGGTAGCCGGACAGCGTTTTTTACTGAATCTCCCAGGGATAGCCAGGATGTTAGTCGCCGATGGACGCGAAATAGCGGTGCAGCCGGCGCCGGGCGTTACGGAGTCAGATGTTGTACCCTTCATCCTGTCAACCGGCTTTGCCGCCATCCTGCACCAGCGCGGCGTTCTGGCATTACACGCCGCCACGGTTGCATGGGAAGGACGCGCCATCGGCTTGTGCGGCCCGACCGGGACCGGTAAATCCACCTTGGCGGCAGCACTGTGCCGGAGCGGCGGCTCCTTCGTCGGCGACGACATCGCGGCGGTCAGGTTTGACGAAGCAGGTGTGCCGATGGTTGTGCCCGATGGCCGCCAGCACCGGCTGTGGGCCGACGCCGTCGATCACCTCGGCCTAGGACCACTGCAAGGTGCTCCGGTCCGGGAGCGATTGCAAAAATTCCACGTCACGCCATCCGGGTATGAAGCGGGTGGCGAGCCTCAGCCGATGCCTTTGGCGGTAGTGTTGTTGCTGCGCACGCGAGAGCCGATAGAGCCGCCGGCTCCGCCGAAAATAACCCGGTTGGATTTGACGGATGCCGCGCCGCTGTTGCGAGGAGAGGTTTTCAGAGGAGTTCTAGCCCAGCGGATGGCGCGTGATGCCGAACTGTTCGGTCAGATTGCCGCCTTGTTGGGAGGAACGCGGGTGTTTCTGCTGGAGCGGACGCTAGGGCTCGAACAGCTTCCCGCTACCGTGGCCGCGGTGACCAAACTGATGGAGACGCCGGCCTGATGGCGGGAGTGGTCTGGTTGGCCTCTTATCCCAAGTCGGGCAATACCTGGGTACGCCTGTTGCTGGCCAATCTGCTATCCGGCAAAAACCAAGCAGTGGATATTAACCGGATTGCGGTGAATGCTCGCAATATCGTTAACCGCCTTCATGTCGAAGAACTGACGCTAATCGATACGAATCTTTTAAGCAAAGAGGAAACGTATCCACTGCGCCCTTTGCTGGCTGACTTTATTGCCGAGCAAGCGGCGGCGGAAAACAATGACGTATTCGTCAAACTGCATGACGCTTACCGTCGATTGCATGACGGCACCCCCTTAACGGGTAAGGCTGCGGCCCGCGCGCTGTATTTTGTGCGCGATCCACGCGACGTCGCGGTATCCTTGTCTTTTCACTGCGGTTTTTCAATCGATACTGCAATAGAAAGGTTGCTTTCCGCCGACACGCGAATGGGCGGCAAGTTGGGCACGGAACGCGCGCAATTGCCGCAACCGCTGCTTGATTGGAGCAGTCATGTGCGGAGCTGGACCCGCCAGTACGACGTGCCGGTTCACGTCTGCCGCTACGAGGATTTGCGGGCCGACACCGCGACGGTTTTCAGCCGTATTCTGGACTTTTTGCAGATAGAGGCATCGCAAGAGGCCGTGGAAAAAGCGGTGGGCTTTGCCGATTTCACCGAATTGCAGCAACAGGAGGCGGAAAAGGGTTTCTGCGAACGGCAAGCTATATCGACGGCGCCGTTTTTCCGCTCCGGCCGCGTCGGCGAATGGGCCGATGCGCTGACAGCCGAACAAGCAGCCGCTATCGCCGCCGCTCACGGCGAGGTGATGGCGGAATTTGGCTATTTGTGAATTCTCTCTTCCTCCCCTATGTAAAAAATGACCATGGTGGGACTGTATAAAACAAAACAATAGAAGGACGAACCATGACAGAAGCCTATCCCCTACCGAATACTACTTTGCGCCGTAGCGACGAGGCGTTATCCGCAAAAGTGGGTGACGAGCTACTGATGATGAGCGTGCAAAAAGGTACATACTTCAACCTGAACGATGTCGGTACGCGCATTTGGGAACTGCTGGCCGAGCCGATTACTCTCGATAGCCTGGTGGCGGCGTTGACTGCCGAGTACGAAGTGGATGCCGATACCGCTCGGCGGGAAGTGGAAAGCTTCTTGGTTGCCTTGCGCGAACGCGACCTGCTCGACAACTAGCATTATCCGTGTTGTTCCAGGAAAGCGATGAATTGCAAGGTGCGTAGTAGGGTATGGGCCTGACTGAAATCAGCGTATTTACCAATACCGACATCCAGTAGCCTTGCCAAATCGGCCGCCGGCGGCAGCGAGCGTAATCTCGCTTCAACCTCATCAAGATCGAAAAATTCGCCGATCTGGCGAGAACTGCGCCACGCCGCCAAACGCTGCAACAATAACGGTCGTTGGCTTGCCACATAAAGCGGCATTACCCCAATCAGATCGAGCTTGGACTGTTTCCAGCGCAATTCATCGGGTAACACGCCGGACATGGCATCGCGGAACAACCGCCGCGACCAGCCATCGCGCAGGAAAAGTTCGCTGGGTAGCGACAACGCAAACTCCACCACCCGGCGATCCAGCAAGGGAAAGGCGGTACTCATCCCGTAACGTGCGCTAAGTAGTGACCATTGCTCTATTCTTCGAAGCAAGCCGGGGCGGGTCAATAGATTGAAGCGGATACGGCGGGCATCGGGCGGTAGGGCGGGAACGGACAGGTTGTGTCCGAACACTATATGCGGTTGCAGCATGCCGACCGCCAACTTTGAAAACGATGGCAACGCTTCCCGTCCCGCTAACCGTCCGACCCGCGCATGGAGCCGTCCCGACCATAGATAGGGTACTATCTCGCTCCATGCCGTCCGCGCCACCGACTTTTGCCGCTGAGCTGCCATTGCTCGCAACTCCCTTGTCAAATAGCCCCAGTGCCCCGCCAGCAGCGCCTCGGCCAATACGCCATGGTGATTGTAGCTGGCTCCTTCGTCGCCGCCCCAGCCCGAAATCAAGGTTTGCGCGCCGAGCGTAGCGGCATCGGCCATAATCCGCACTTCGGGAAAGCCTGGGTCGGCGGGGAAAAGTTGGTCTTCATCCATCCGCGGCAGAACGCAGGCCAGGGGATCCTCGGCTTGTATCGGAAACCACATCATATCCGGCTCTTGCTGCAGTACCGGGGCGATGAATTGGCCCGCGCCGCCAAATACGTGTTCGTTAAAAGGCGTTGGGAGCAAGGAATAGGCCAGCAGATCACGTCCAAGCGGGCGCAGCGCCCGCGCCGCCAGAATGGCTAAGGCACAGGAATCCATGCCTCCGCTGAGATGGGAGGCTACGGGTCCTGTCGCAGGCAGGCGCCGCCTTACGGCTGCCGACATCAGCGCGGACAGCTCTGTTGCCGCATCCTCCGCGCTTATCCTAGCCCGCCCCGCAGGCGCCGGATTGAGTCGCCAATGTTGCCCCTGTTCGCTTTTCCCGTCTTGGGCGACCCGTAACCAATCGCCAGGTATCAGTCGTTCCACGCCGGAGAACAGCGAGTGTTGCGGCTGGTTCGATCGCAACAATAATTCGTTGACGAAGAACGACTGTTCCAATTTCTTGGAAATCAGACCGGACGCATGCAGGCCACGCGGCAGGGAGGCAAAGACGAATGCGCTGCCGGACTGGTGGGCCAAGAACAGTGGCCGCACGCCCATGCCGTCACGGGCTAGCAGCAAGGTGCGATGCGTTGGGTCCCAGGCGGCAAAGGCGAAATCGCCGTCCAGCCGCTCAAGGCTGTCGCTTTTCCCCCGTTCCAGCAAGGCAAGCAGGCCGAAATCGTCAGCGCAATGGTCCGGGGCATCCAGCCGAATATCGGCAGCCAGTATCAAGCCGCTTGGACCTTGCGGCAGGCCGGTTGCAGGTTTGCACTGGTCGGGGTTTGCCGTGAAATCCAATCTAGCCAGCGCGATGGGGCCGTCCACGCATTTGGCGATGCGCGGACGCAAACCGGGTTGGATCATTGCCGTCGCCATGGCGTCCAGGCGCCGTTCTTCAGCGGGACTTTCGTCCAATTTCAGGAAACCGCAGATCAATCGCATGCGGCATCTCCATGCTCCGAGAAATCCAGATATTCCGCCACAATATCGGGAAAACATGTCCACCCCAGCGGCGCGCCGATGCCGCGTTGATGATTGAAGGCTCCCCATCCGGAATTGGTTTCAATCAGCAGCGGTCCCTCGGGTGTAATCGCCACATCCCAACCCAGGAACACGAAGCGGGAAAACTCCGGCACCTTCTTGTGCGCGTTAACAACCAGCTCTAATGCGGCCGGCCAGAATGGAACAGGCTGTGCGGTGATCTCGGCCCCGGTATCGGGATGATTTTTGATAATTTGAAAGCCGCTCAGCGTCGGCGATATTAAGCAATGGTTGTTCCGGTCAATTGCGCCGACGATATAACGGCGTCCCGACGGTCCGCCACATGGTAGATGGCCCAGGGTGGCGACTACTTCCACCCAGCCGTCGCGGTGGATACCGGTCACCACGCGAAAATCCACCAATGTTCCGTCCGACAGCGCAGCTAGCGCGGGGTGGTTGTCCAGGCAAGGTTGAACCAGGCAATCCCGCGGCAGCCATTGCCTCGCTAAGGCCTCGGGCGAAAAAGTCATTTGTTTGTCGCCGTTATGGTAATGCCCGGCATCCAAGCGCCAACGCGCGGCACCGGCGCCTCGGCTTCCGCTCAAGTCCTTCACCCACAGCAGCGGTAGTGCTGGAATGAATGGGGTTGCCGGCCAAAGCTGAGAGCCATCCCTGAATACCGCCAGCGTGGCAATGCAGGGTAGCTCATGACGGCGGCATAAGTCGGCGAAGCGGGATTTGTCCTGGACGGTATTATTGTCGGCACCATTGCGACGGTTGAGCCACGACAGTAATGGATAACTTTCAGGCGCGTAAAGGCAGGCGGTAATCCAGGCTCGTCGGTCTGGCTGGTGCAGGCGATAGGTGTAGTATTCTCGCGGCGGCACGTTACGGGAAAAAGCTAAGGCTAACATATCGCCACCTCGGTCCGCCCAAGCCAATGCACGCCTTGGTATTTCGTCCGGCGGCAGCACCGACAGATAGTACAGCGTCTCCGTTACTGCCCCGACCGGCCAGGCTAATGTCATCAATACGCGCAAGCTCCAGCGTTGCCAGGCGGGTTTTTCCGCGAACATGGCGCGCCGCGCCGCGCGCCGTACCCGGTCCATTGTCTCGCCGGTGGGTGGTCCGGGGATAAATGCAAAGCCCATGGTACTTAGACGGTATATTTTGCCGGCCCATGGCCAACGCCGGGCGAGCCATGCCCCCGGCTCCGGCCTGTTTCGTCCCGAAGCGGGCGGAGCGGCGGGACTAGTCAATCGAGCGATCCGCCGAAATCGGCATCGACGTAATGCAATAGTACTACCCAGCAAGTATCGTTCGCCGGAAGACGCGGCCGGCCGTGGCGAATTTCGCAGCCGCGAAATAATATCCCGCCGCCAAGGCGCTGATGACAATCCGTCGCACCATTCGCGTCGGGGTATAGCTGAATCGGCCACGGCGATATTCCATCGATTGGTATCGGTTGATAGTCGATCAGTAGGGACACCGTGTATTGGCATTGGGAGCGGTCGGTGTGGATCGGCAAATCCGCGCCGCCGCAATACAAGGATGTGTAGGTGTAACTGGCTTTGATCGGAGAGCCGACGATGTATGCCACCGCCGAACATAGCGCCTGTTGAACCACGCGTCCCGCAGGGTCGTTGTGGGCCTTATAGCGGTCGGCTTGCGTATCGCCGCGCATAAATGCCCCCGCTTCCAGTTTGGCGCGATAATGACCGACCAGGGCAGCTGTCATAGCCGGCGAGATGCAGTCGTCGATCAGCGTGTAGCCATTGGTGGCGTAGAATTCTCGCGGCGTGGAAACGCTCTCGGGCACGAAAGTCGGGGTATGTTCGTTCGGCAGCACGATGAGTCCGGCTCTCCACAGCGCCATCGCTTCGTCGGGCGACAATTGCGGCAGGATGCTTTCGTTGCCGGCTAGCAGGGCGGTTGCCGCTTCGAAGCCGGTATCCTCGTCTTGAACGAGCGATGTTTTGATGAATCCTCGGGTAAGCGAGTGAGAGGAAACCTCGAGCCGTTGGCCGTGTTCTCGGATCACCGTATCGACGAATTTGTTGCGGACAAAGGGAAATGACGAGGCAACCGGCATTACGCAATTTTCCGGCGGTTGCGGTACCAACAATTGATGGCGAAGCGGCTATCGAGGAAATTCCCCGAAGGGCAGGTTACCGGTCTTACCTCGTGCGGAACCCAGGAAGGAAACAGCAGCAATGTGTCGTTGTCCGGGACAATATCGATGAAGCGTCCTCCTGCTTCCGGTCTGGTGATCGCATGCATGCGTAGTTCGCCGCCGCCGAAGCCCTTGGGCTGGCGGTGGAAGTAATAGACCCCGGTTAAAGCGCGATCGGATTTGGCATCGGGCCTTTGGGTCATGGTATCGATGTGCTCACGGTAGAAAGCGCCGTTGCCATGAGCGACCAGTTCCAATTCCAGGCGCGCCAAGTCGATGCGAGAGATGCCCAATTCTTTGACTGCAAAATCGAAGATGGCGGTGAAGCGGGTCTCTAATTCATTCTTTAGATCGCTCAAGTCTCGCAGCACGCGAGAAATACGAATTTCGGAGTTGATCTTGCATACTTGCCCATTTCCGACCCCGGTTTGCTGGAAATCCCCCTCGCGCGCGGCGGCGTAGTCCAGCAGACGGGCCACCATGGCCTCTCCCATAAAACTGTCAAAGCGTCGGTAGGGACCCGGCTTCTCGAAGGTAGATGATGGCTGAAAGGCGGTCATTTAGTGTCCGGATTAACGGTTATTGTCATAGCCGTCACGATATTCGATATAGGTGAGTTAGCCGGGAGATAAGCATTCTTTGAATAATTGGATATTTTCGATATTGGCTATGAAAGTTAAATAAATTTAACAGGTTAAGAATAGATTAGGCTGCGATTTTTAATAACCAGATTTTGGCGCAAGCACCGCTTACACCAAAATTCGCCGCTGTCATAATTATATGGGACTTACTGCTCCTTCTCCAATCTCCCGTGCGCTCGGGATATGTTGTTTGGGATGATTTTGTGCCGCGGGCAGGAAATGTATCGGCGAAGGTAACAAGGATGTCTCAAAAACCCAACGCAACTTGTAGAGGATTGACGGCGATTAGCTGATTCTACGGGTAATCTTTATTGCATGAATTTAAAACTGAATCTTTAGACGGAGCTTTGATAGTATCAACAGCTTACCCAGTGGTTTATCTATTACCGAGTTAACCGTCGATGAGAGTGACGATGCAACCGATACACATGAAGTGACCGACGGAATATTGAGTTTTCGCGCGCCTCCTATTTTCTATGTTTTTATCCTTAATCACCCGTAAAATAAATAGTTTTTCGCGGCTGAGGCCATTCGAGAAAGCTTGGCTGTTGCCCGCTTGGTTTTTGCTGGGATTATGTCGGCTACTGGTCCTGCTTATTCCTTTTCGGCTAATTTCGACGCATCTAGGAGCACCTTACGGAACCGTGGCGTGGGTGCCGGTGCTCGACGCCAGGGAAGAGGTTATGGCACACGCTATTTCAAGGATAATCCAGTCCGCGGCCAGAAATACGCCATGGAAATCCAACTGTTTTCCGCAGGCTATCGCGGCGAGAGTGTTGCTCGGCCTTTACGGCGTGCCTTATACCTTGTTTTTCGGTGTTAGCCATGATGCCTCGGGAGCCGAGTTGAATGCCCACGCCTGGGTAACCGCCGGGCGAGTCCGCGTCTCCGGAGGTGGTAGTTTCGGCCAATTTACCGTGCTGGCGTGCTTCGCTTCCCATCGGATTGATTTTTTTGGTTAATGGCCTGTGTATTTGGTGATATTCATCGCTATGGAGTTTTTGTTCTGAAAAGCGGATTTCGTGAAATTGGGTATGGACAGTGATTGCACAACCGCATACTTCCCTAAGATTTTGTTACGTGCTGGTTTTGGCCTCGGTGTTTCCAGTACTGGACATGCTGATAGCTTGGCTGTACAGCGACGGTTTGCCGCTGGCCGGGATGCTGCGCGTGTTACGGGATGTTTCCATTATCGCCGTAGCGCTGCTGTGTCTTTGGACCGTACGCATCCCCAGGTCCTTGCGGCGCCCCATATGCATTTACTTCGCCTTTGTCGCGATTTACCTCATTGAGGGCTTGCTCAAGTCCGTTCCAATGCGGATTGCAATATCGTCGGCAGGCACCTTGGTGTTGCCGATGCTTTTATTTCTGGTCGGGTATTATTGTTTACGCTTCGGCAAGGAATTACGCAGCGTGCTGGCGATGTGGATATTGCTGGGTTTAGCTAGTACCGTTTTCGGTATGTGGGATATCGAGCATACCGATTTTTGGATCGACACCATGCGGTTGCCGGAATATATGTCTGAAGTGAAGGGCGTCGAGCTTGGTCTGGACCCGGAAACCAAGTTGCCCTGGAATTTTTTCAAGGGCGTGGACAAGGAGCGGCGGGCTGCGGGGATATTGGCCGCACCCTTAGCGCAGGGAACGTTTCTGGCTACCGTGGCGGTAATGACGCTGGCCGCGCTCGTCCGCCGCCGGCGATTTGCAGCGGTGTTATTGGCGGGAGCGATGAGTTTCGGTGTTTGGCAGTCCGGTACGCGCGGTGCCTTTATCGTGGAGAGTATCGGCGTAATCGGCGTGCTGGCTGCAAACAGTGGTTTGCTGCGGACTCGGCCCGCGATTCGCTGGGCAGTGGCGGTCTTGCTGGGCGTTGCCGCTTTATGGTTGTCTTATCGGACGATCTCTGACAGTTTAATCGTTGCCGACAGTTCGACCGTCGGTCATCGGGATGCCTTGCTGAAAAATCTCAAGGAATTCTCCCGCGTGTGGCTGTTTGGCGATGGCGTCGGGCGGCAGGGGGCGATTGCCGCGCAAAGTCAGGCAGCGGCAATCGGTGGCGGAGAGGGCGCGATATTTTCGATTGCATTCCAGCTGGGGCTGCCGGGCGCACTGGTATTTCTGTGGTTTTATATTAATTGTATTCGCTTGCTCGCGGCGGCAGGCCGTGTCGGGCAAGGCTTGTCGCGGGCATTGGTCAGCTTACTGTTGGGTTTTGCCACCACATTTGTAACTTCCGAGCATATTCTGACGTTATCCGGCATGGCGGCGCCATGGATAATGGCCGGAGGCTTGGTGCGCGCCGCGCGCCTTGCCGGCCGTGTGCCCGGGCCGCTTTCGGCGGACTATGCGCAAACGCCTGTCGCGGATAGCCACCGATAATCTTATGGTTATACTCTTGCAGTGGTCTTGACTCAGAAACTCCTGCAGCGGTTGTGCTCAGCGTTGCCTGAGCAGCGAACCAGGCGAAGGTGGATTTCTAATACTCGAGCAGCCTGTCGTTCGTAGCGAGCGGGCAATGATAAACTTATCCAGAGCCGCTATGAGCGATTTGCAAAAAAACTACAATAAGGGAATTGTCATTGGTTGGTAATGTTCTTCACGTGTATAACGATTTCGAGCCGGATAAAGGCGGCGGCGGCGTGGCAAGGCATATCGCCGGATTGGCGGAAATACTGGCAACGCGCGGGATTAGTGTGCGGGTGGCGGCTAAGGTGGTCGATTGCCGTGCGGGCGGCGGAGCCTATCAGGTCGAACGGGCGGGATGGCGCGAGTTTTGGCGTCATGTCCTCTGGGCCGATATCGTCCACGTCCACGGAGCGCGTAAACCCTATGCCGTATTGGCGGCATTACTGGCGGTCTTACTTGGGCGGCGGCTGATCTACACGCCGCATTGCTATTACGATGAGGATGATGGGGTGCTCAAGGCACTGGGCAAGCGCTTGTGGGATACCACCGGCGAACGCTGGCTGTTGCGGTACAGCGATGCCGTGATTCTGCTATCGGAATACTGGCTGCAATATTTAACGGCGCGGCGGTTGTCCGTGGCGCATCCGGCGATAATTCCCAATTGCGTGCTCGGCAGCGAGGTCGATGGTCGCCGCCGCCCTCGCAGCGGCCAACTGCGCGGAACCCCGGCGTTGTTATCCGTGGGACGTCTGGACCCGGTCAAGCGTATTGACGATGCCATCAGAGCCCTGACCTGCACCACGCTTGCCGAAGCGGTGTTGCACGTTGTCGGGCGCGGTCCGGATCAGGAACGGCTGGCCGCATTGGCCGATGAGCTTAATGTTGGCGAGCGTGTGCAATTTTACGGTTTTGCCGAGGATGCGGAAGTAGCGAGGTTGGCCGCCGCCGCCGATGTTTTTGTCATGCCTTCCGCAGCCGAAGGCATGCCGACAGTGTTGATCGAGATGACGCTGATGGGCTTGCCGGTGGTTGCCAGCGATATTCCGGGTAATCGCGCCGTTCTCGATTTACTGGGTTTGGACGTGTTGTTTCCGTTGGGAGATGTGCTTCGCATGGCCGAGCGGATAAAACAGGCAGTTGCCACGCCGCTATCCGAAACAGTCGAACGCACTGTCCGGGATAATTTCACTTGGGAGTGTACCGCCCATCGAGTTGCCGCCCTGTATCGGGAACCCGTTCAATGAAAGGCACGCTATGATGGGGTGGGAGCGTGCGACTTTTTTGGATTGTCCTCTGGATTTGATCGACTCCGGCGAAATTTTAGCACTTGCGGCCAAGGCTTTGGGCGGCGAGACGCGCTTGCGTATCGAAGGCTTAAACGTTGCCAAGCTGGTGGAGGCGCGCGGCGATCCGTTACTGATGGCGGCCTTGCGCGAAGCCGAACTGGTGCATTTGGACGGCGCCGGCATCAGCCTTGGTTTTAAGGCTTTGGGCGCGGTTCCGCCACAAAGGCGGGCGGGTATCGATTTAATGGTCGATTTGTGTGGTTTGGCGGCCGCAATGAACAGCAGTGTGTATCTGTTGGGGGCCAAGCCCGAAATAGTGCGGGCTGCTGCTCAGCGCTTGGTTGACCGAGTACCCGGCTTGAAAATCGCCGGGGTTCGTGACGGCTATTTCACCGAAGCGCAAGAGGCGGATGTTGTGCGCGGTATCCGGCAATCGGGAGCCGGAATTCTGTTTATAGGCATTAGTTCGCCGAAAAAAGAACGTTTTTTGCAAGAATATTGGGGACCTTTGGACGTGTCCGTTGGGATGGGGGTAGGCGGTTCGTTCGACGTCGTTTCCGGTGCCTTGCGGCGTGCGCCGGGTTGGATGCAGCGTTATGGCTTCGAATGGCTGTTTCGGTTAATCCAGGAACCCACGCGGTTATTTGAATGTTATGCGCGCACCAATTTCTGTTTTTTATGCTTGCTGATTCGCGCGCGGCTGGGTGCAAACAAAGGATTGTCGACAGATTTCGGCAATAGCGATAAGTAATGGCCCGCCCTTATTTTCATCTTAACTATCTTCCGCGGATTTAGATCCCTAGACTTTCGGCGGGCGGATGTCGATATTCATCGCGTCCGGAATTGCTTGCTAAGCCTGAATATAAAAATCGTTTGGAAGATGGTTTTGGGTGGAATAGCCGGGGAGGGCGCTTATTGAGCTGTATTATTGCCGGTGCCGGTGCCGGTGCCGGTGCCGGTGTCGGCTCCAAGCCAGCGGCTGAATGTCTGTTTATGGCTGGCCAGTTTCTCGATTTCGCGGGGTTGTTCCATCAGGCTAGCCAGTAAGGACGGTAGTTTCTTTTTCACAAGTCGTTGCCAGTGCCGCGGATAGTATAGAAAGGCTATAGGGGAGTCGGCACGGATAGGGAAATGGGTTGCAATTGTGGCGCGTGTCGGGAAAACGATTTTATTGAAGGCGGAAATGCGTTCAAGCGGATTTTTCGAACACAAGATTTTCTGCATGTCGGAATTTAACAGCATGTGGTCGCCAAGTTCCGAAAACAATAAATATTCCGCACTCTCCAGCCACAGTCCCTTGTCGCTTTCCGGGTCCAGTTTATCCATGAACCATTCCGGTATATTTGCACCCAAATGCAGTTTTGCCAGGTACAAAGGGGCGAGAAGGTAGTGCCGCCAACCCTTAACAGCCATCTGCAGAATCTCGTCCCAGTCGAGTGGATCGCGTTGAATCAGTAATGCCAAATCCAGTAAAGCGAGAGGACCGATGGAAAATTGGTGGCCTTCCGTGGCGTGGTAGCAAAGATGAAGCAACAGATCTTCCGCGCAGGGGAAGCCTATGGCGGTATTGCCTAGCGGTTTCGACACGCTTCGGGCCCAGAGAGCCGATTCGTATTCCGCCGTCTCGCCGTTAGGGTGGGGGAAAGTCAGGCGGTGATGGAGTTCGACGGGGATACCGTTGGGCCGCACTAACGGCGGCAGATGAATTTTGTTGCCTTCAAGATAGGCTTCCGGCAGACCCTCGTAGCTAGGCCGGTAGCCGTTGGCTTTTAACAGGTCGAATGCCCTAATGGCGTGCGTTTTGGAAACTAACAGATCGACATCCCTCATTGGCCTGAGTCCCGGTTCCGCGTAAGTGAAGTTTGCCAGGTAGGCCCCTTTTAGCGCCAGCGAAGGTATTGCAGCCGCATCAAGTAAGCGGGTAACGGTAATCAGCTCCCGGCACACGGCCAAATTGCGTAGGGTGTGGCGGTATTTTGCTTGCCGTATTGCGTTGACGACTTGGGGAGGAATGGCCGGCAGTAAGTTTTTACGAACGATGCCGTCATGAAGAGCCGGGCCTAGCCTGTGCATTCTAACGATGCGGATTAGGTAATCCCAATCGCACTCGTTTAATCGCAGCAGATGGGAAGAATCCATCGGCTTCGGAGAAATATGCAAAATTTCGAGAATAAGCTCTCTGGCGAGAGGGCTGTCGTTTAGCGGCATGGGCGGGGCTTTACTATGTATGGGAGCTGATTTGCGTTACGGTCTCCAACATGGCTTTCCCAGGGCAAGGGCGGGTGATATTTAGCGGTATGATGGAAATCTCCTGCGGCGATAATAGCATGTTGGCGTTTGTCCCACATTCGCAATAGAGCCGGGCGGCCTGCGTCGATAGATTCGATAATTCGAACATCCGTTTTTGTGTTGGCTCAGACAGTAATCTCCACTCTATGTTATGCGCTTCGAGTCCGGAAACCGCACAATCGTCCTCGAGAATTGGTAATACTAAGGTCAACACGCCGGGTTAAAAGTCTATGGCTCAGTGACGCCGGAAAACACCTGCACTTTATCGACTAGGCGGCGTAACGGGTTATACGTTGCCGACTTCAAAGCCTTTACCGCCAGCCGAATCATCGATTAGTTGCTGCAACAAAATACCGAACGTCTGCTGCAATGTCTGCACTTTGCCAAAGCGGCGCGTAAACTGGATCGCGATTACCAACTCTGGCGGCGCCTCAGTCTTGGAGGCATTTACTAGACTCTAAGCCTGTCTCGCAAGGCAATTTGCCTCAACTTTATGGCTTGCAGCTATTCTGCTTTGGCTTTTTTACTTGCGCGCGAGTCATTTTGCTTTAATCACAAGGCTTTTTGCCTTAAACGCAAGGTGATGGAGCTTTTACGCCTGAGGCTTTTGCTTCAGCCGCAAGCCTTTTTGCCGGAACCGCGAGCCATTTTGGCTTAATCGCCTGGATGGTGAGGCTTGCATGCAGGGCTATTTGCCTTATGGGTCAGGCTTTTTGCTTTAACGGTTTAGTAAATAGCTTTGCGAGTTTACCTCTGCGGGTTACCGTCTTGGCTATTGGCATTGTGAGCCTAGTTATTCTTGAGACTTGGCGGTTTCAAAGCAGCAAGCTGGCGGCAATAAGGCTTAGGGTTAACACTATATACGCTGCTTGAGGCATTTGGCGTGGTGACCGTTGCGATAATTCCTGATGGTTTGGTAATCCTCGGGCGACGCGTTGCGGTAAGTCGCCGCGCGGCCGGAGCTGCATTCCCTCGTGGTGCGTGGGAAGGAGAAAAATCTCAGATTGGTAAGACTGGAAGGTTAGCCCACCAATAGGCCATTTATCTGAGCAGATAAGAGAACATGCTTGCACCCTTTAGGTTGTGCTGAACTACGTGAGGCGCTATATGGCTTGGGTTGTGGGTTAATTGATTTGCAGTTGCTGGCCTCGGTTTTAATCACATCCGGCGCAAAGCTATGGACACTGGACAAGCGATTGGCGAAACTTGTCGAGCGGTTTGGGGTGGATTATCACATATCGCTGGTCGTGAATTGGCTATTGCGCGTTCCGTGCGGTTCGTTGCCTCACCGCACGCTACGGGATGCTTGGTGTTAGATATTGTTTCCAAACCAAATGTAGGCTGGGTTGAATACAATGAAACCCAGCTTTGGCGGTGTTTGCACCGGGTATTGCTTTGCTTAACCCAGCCTACGGTCCTACGCGGCTACGAATTTTTTGGATTCATTCAATAATTCAACATTACACCTCATTGCAAGCCGTAACTTAATATTTATATTTGTGGCTTTAGATTTAGTAACAGTTCTGAAGCGAGTTAATAGAAGGGGTAATAAATAATCTTTTGCCGACACGTAAGTAAATAAACTATCCTGGTTAATGGGAACGATCGATTCGATCTTTCTTCTTAAAATGTCAATTTCTTCATGACTTGCTTTGCTTAATACTTCATTACCTAAATCTTTTATCCTTTTTTGAACCTTGTCTTTATCTACAACTCCTCTATCTGATGACACTAACTTTGTTATTGGATAATTGACAGTTTGTAACTCTGGAGTTAAGGTAAAACTTATTCCATATTCAATAAATAGATAAAGAAGATGCTTGTAATTATCCTCAAGCCACTGGGTATAATTAAAATTATGTATTAATTCATCTCGGCTAACTTTGTGGCATTCTTCGTTCAATAATTGATATATTTGATTAATGTCCAGTAATATATTTTCAATGCAATAACAGGGTAATACAAACAGGCCTCTTTCGCTGCTTAATCTATTTTCTTGCATTAAAAATAGGTCGCCATCAACAATAAAAAGAGTTGGTCTTGTTAAGCTGCTGTATTGCTTGCGATGCTCCTTAACTACTGAATATCTATCCCCCAAAGGAAATACTTTTGAAACTTTGTACTGTCCTTGGAAGACGCGGCTAAAGAGCTCTTTGAATATCTTTTCATATCCTTCAGCGGTATCTTCAATATATATATCAATATCGTTAAACTCTTCAAATAATACTGACTTGGCTGACTTGGCAGCGAGACTACGTTCTGGAAGCATTTTGTTGCCTACATTTAATGGCTTTATTTTTATTAATCCCAATTATCTCTGGAGAGTGAGTGGCGAGCAAAAACTGAGAAGATGGACCTATTTTTAATATTGTTTCTGCAAATTTTTCTTGCCAGACCAAGTGTAGCGATAGTTCAGGTTCATCAATAATAAACACAGTATTTTTACGACCATATTGATTAAAAAATGCATGAGCAAATATCACTAATAATTGCCTCTCCCCTGAGGAAAGCCCTTCTATGCTACAATGTTTGCCATCTGGCCTTTCTACATCTAAGCGGCCTACAGTATCTATCGAAAGCTTTTTATTTGAGTCTTCATAGAATTCGTTAACAGTAGATAAAAAGTCATTAATTGGTTTGAAAAGAGCGTCTATTTTAGATTTATGCTCGTCGATTACTTCAACCACCTTTGATATACGGTCAATCTGAGCTTTGTTTGTAAGCCATTCTATAGTTACACCACCTTCATCTTTTTGTGACTGCATAGTTTCGAACAGTGATGTTAATCGGTCAAAAAATGTATCAACCTCGGTTATTAATCTATTATCTCGAGTGCCAATTTTTGAAAGAGCATCTTTAATTTCTTTGCGTCTAGCCAACAAGCTTGTTTTTTCAGACCAAAAATCTTCTTTATTAGGTGTCAAGCTGAAGTCAAATTCGGTATATTGAAATGATGATGACAGAATGCTATCTCTTAGTTTATCGGCTTGCTTTTCTTCACTGTTTTTAAGCTCTCGATACGCATTTTGAACTAGAAACTCTGTTTCCATAAGGCTAATGCCTAAGGATCCTCTAATCAATCTTTTTGCAGAAATGGCTCTACTATTCGAAGAATGCTTTAGCCATAACTCTCTTTCCACATAATAACTTCTGTTCTCTGATTCTACATTTTCTCGGCGTCGCTCTAAGCCAAGAAATATTGGCGAGGGAAGTTTTGAAATTTTCTTTATTATTGCATGGTCAGCATACTTTCTATTGGTTTCATTAATTAGCTCATCCATTCCCTCTTTTTTTGCGGCATAAAATTCAAACTCTTCTTTAGAATAATTGGGTAAATCTAATTTTTCATCAACGCCATTAATGGATAGCTCGACGTATTCACCATTGGCTTTTGCTTGGATTTGAATAATATCTTCATTGTGATCAACAGTTAGCTCAATTAAATCAAAAGATATTGTAAGCAATTCTTTGAAGTTCGGAACTAAAAGCGCATTTACCAATTTCAACGCTGTTGTTTTTCCAGTCCCATTGCCGCCCACTAAAAAATTTATATCCTTGTTAAAAGAAATATCAAAATCAAGATAACCATAGACATTTATTGCTTTGAACGTTTTTAAAAACATCAAATTTAATCCTATATAAATATTTAACGAATAATCAATACGCCTGCACCCCAAACTTCAACAACAACCTCGGCAATATATCATCGAGATTCAACACGTCCTTGTCCGTCAACTCAATCAGATTGAAATTGTACTTCTGATAAATAGCGAGTTTCTCCTGTTTGCGGGCTAGGTACTTGGCGTCGTTTTCGTAACCCCAAAATTCGATATAAACCTTGCCGGTGGGGATGTAAAAGTCGCAGTACATTTCCTCTTCGATCGGCAGTTTACGTTCGTAGGCGTGGACGATTTCCGCCATGTACAACCAGTTGTCAATCAGCATTTCCGCCTTGGAGCGCACGAAGTGGCCATCGGTGGTGCGGTGGGTGGCTTCGAATTTATGGCGGAAGCTGTCCATTTTATCGGTGTCGGTTTTAGGTTTATCGACGCCCTTGATGTTGTCTATGCTGTCTTTCAGTGCGCGAATCCTGGTGATTTTCTCCGGCCAGCGTACGTAAGGAATGCCGGAGCGGCTGTCTTCGCCTTGCTCGGCACCCATGGCTAGCCCTTGCTCGGTAGCCAACCAGCCTTTCAAGCCTTTTTTGATCCAGCCCAATTCGGACAGGATGTAATTCATTTTGTTGGCGGGGAGCTCGAAATGTTGCCCCAGCACGGTGGCGGTCAGCAGTTTAGCCGCTTCCGGTTTGGCAGCGGCGGTTGGTAATTGAAAACCCTCAGGCCAGGCCACGTATTGGCCGTATTTTCCGGTGAGATAGACGCCGCCGGCGGCAGTGCCAGCGTCAGTCAATTGCCATTTGTCATCTAGTTTTTCAATCAGTCCCAACGTCGTCAATTGTCCGAACATCTGCTCCTGGGCAATCCCGCGCAGTTTGGCCAATTGGGTGGTGGATAGGCGTTTCTCGTCACTCATCGCTGTAGTTCTCTAGTTAGACCGGGCTCAGTTTAGACCATTGTCTGAGAACTGCTCTTAGTCTGATTTGACTAGTGTTTGACTCCGGCTTTTCAATCAACCGCTACACCACTGACTAGCCAGTTGTGTGTGATTGCTCGGTAAGTGCCCTAATTTATATCATCAGCATTCAGCGCTAACCATCACAGCCAGACTGAGCTGAATAGAGCTGACTCCGAAAAGGGCTGTTTTTTCCCGAACGGGAAAAACTATGATCAACATCCAATCTGCCCAGCAACTTGGTCAAGCGCTCCGCACCGCTCGCAAACGGCTCGGATTAAACCAATCCGAACTAGCGTTGTCGGCAGGTGTTGGCGTTCGCTTTATCGTGATCTCGAAGCCGGCAAGCCGGCCGTGCGTATGGAAACGGTGATGCGAGTTATTGAAGCATTGGGTGGTCAGGTCATGCTCGATGGCCTGCCGAATATAGTGACCCGACCGAGTGCGCCACAGGTACTGCGTTTGCAGGATGCGGTTATTTTCAATGCCTTGACCGGCAACCACGGCGCCGATGCCAAGAACTTTTCTATCTTGTGCAGAGAAGGGTGCCGTTTTGGCGCCGCTCTACGACGAATTGTCAACCGCCGTTTATCCCAGCCTGACGCCACAGATGGCGATGCAGTTGGGTGGCAAATACAAATTCAGCGAAGTGCAATCGCTTTGCCGAGGCGGCGGGTTTATCGGTAGCGCAAACCCGAAAACGAGTCCTCGGCTTGTGCCAAAGGCTACCCATTGTTGCACGCAGGTTGCAGACATCGGCGGATAACGAATTCGCCGGAAACTCGGTGATCGAACAAATCGTACAGCTGATCGAGCAACGCGCGGCACTGACGATTAGGTGGTTGACTGGTGCCGATTGATGCCTATAGCTTGGCGTTGATGCTGGTTATCAGTGAGTACACGAAAAAATACACGATTTGGTGTGTACTTGGCTAGTTTTCGTTGGATTGCGTCGGACAATAAAAAACCCGCGAAGCCAGTAAACTTGCGGGTTTTTGGATTGGGTTGCACCCGTTTGGATGCATAAATGGTGCCTCAGACCGGAATCGAACCGGTACGACCTTTCGGTCGCGAGATTTTAAGTCTCGTGCGTCTACCTATTTCGCCACCGAGGCATTCTTACTGCTTAACTGCGAAGCCCGCGAATTCTATAGCATCGACTAAATTTGTCAATTATTAATTGGCAAATTAATGCGGCCCATCGTTTCCGAAGCATATGGCGCCAATTACAATCAAACCGCTTGTTTGATTCTGATCAAGGCGTTTTCCAGATTGGTCATGCTGGTGGCGATGGAGATTCTGATATGGCCGGGGCAGCCGAATGCGGAACCTGGCACCAGTGCCACGCCGGCTTTTTCGATTAAATATTCGGCAAACTCCAGGTCGTCGTTGATACCGTCCAGTTTGCTTAATAGCTTTTCGACGTTAGGGAACACGTAGAAAGTGCCGTCGGTTGGCAAGCACTCGACACCGGGTATGCTGTTTAGTTCGGCGACGACATAGTCGTGACGTTTTTTAAATTCAACCATCATGGTGTCGATGCAGCTTTGATCCCCGTTCAACGCTTCTTCCGCCGCGACCTGCGAGATAGAGGTAGGGTTGGAGGTGCTTTGCGATTGGATGATGCACATTGCTTCGATCAGCGGCGCGGGACCCGCGGCATAACCGATTCGCCAACCGGTCATGGAATAAGCTTTCGAAACGCCGTTCAGTACAATGGTGCGATCGTAAAAATCCGGATGGGCGTTGAGAATGTTGACGAATTCGCCTTTGTTCCAAAGGATTAATTCGTACATGTCGTCGGTAGCGATCAACACCTCGGGAAAATCCAACAACACATCGCCCAGGGCTTTTAATTCTTCCAGACTGTAAGCGGCGCCGGTCGGGTTGGAAGGGCTGTTGATTACCAACAGTCGGGTTTTCGGCGTAATGGCCGCACGCAATTGCGCAGGGGTTATTTTGAAGTTTTGCGCCTGACCGGTTTCAATAATCACGGGGACGCCGTCCGCCAGCAGCACCATATCCGGATAGGACACCCAATAAGGGGCGGGGATAATGACTTCGTCGCCGGGGTTAAGCAGTGCTTGCGCCAGATTGAAAAAGCTTTGTTTGCCGCCGCAGGATACCAATATCTGATTAGGCTGATAGTCCAAGCCGTTATCGCGCTTGAATTTTTGAATAACGGCTTTTTTGAGGCCGGCGGTACCGTCTACAGCAGTGTACTTGGTAAACCCGGAGTTGATGGCTTTAATGGCGGCGGCTTTAATATGATCCGGCGTATCGAAATCCGGTTCGCCGGCACCTAGGCCGATAATGTCTTTTCCGGCGGCACGCATCGCGGCCGCTCTGGCGGTGATGGCCAGGGTGGGTGACGGTTTTACCGCTTTAACTCTGTTGGACAGTGTAATGCTCATGATTCCTCGATCGAAAATTCACTCAAATGGGCTGCATTATACGGCATAACGCATAAATCGCCTTGTTCCTGAGCAGATAAGTACCAAATTTTAATCGGCACGGCGTCCTTAATTTTGAAATCTTAAACGCCGCTCTTCGGCATAATCCGCGAGCGCTTTCAGTACCTGTCGATCCGCATCAAGTTCTTCGTGCAGTGCCGCAATTTTGGCGGTGAACTGTTCCAGCGTGAGCATGCCTTCGGTCGAGGCGTCGTTTAACTTTTGCCGGCAATACTGTTGCCAGCGTTGGACTTCCGCCTCGGATAGCGTTTGCGGGTAATTTCGGGCGCGATAGCGAAACAGCATTTCCGGCAGACGGGCGTCGTCGAAACCGGCATCGAAATCGGATAACTCGCTTGGCTCAGCTTGCCGGATTTGGGCCATGATAGCCTTGTCGTTGTTGCTAAAAAATCCGCCGCTGTAAATCATCAAGTCGGGATCGCTAGAGGGCTCTTGATATTTACGGGTAAACACTTCGGCGAGCTTTCCGGTTAGGGACGGCGCGGCCTGAATTCGTTGTACGTTGGATTTACACAAAGCCAAATCCAGTTGCAGGCGCTCGGCGTCCTCATGCCTTATCACGGACAAAGGCGCCAACACAGGGGTTTTATTAATATGCACGGTTTTTAACGGGATTCTGGCAATCCCTTCCGGCAATGCGTCGCTGGCAACAAATAGCCGTTGCTGGATTTGCTCCGCGCTTAACTCGAGCAATGGAGCCGGGTCAACCGAAAGGTCGTAAACGATCACTTCGTTACTATTGCTTGGATGCTGCGCCAGTGGCAACACCACGGCCAAATGATGGTTGCGGGAGGCAAAGCGGCCGGATATATGAATCAAAGGCGTAAAGCTGCCGAGCTGCAGTAGTTTTAAGGCGGCGTTTTTGTGGCGGTTACTCAGCAAATAATCGAATAGTTTCGGTTGGCGCTGTTTGACAAGCTTAGCCATTGCAATCGTCGCATACACATCGGATAGCGCATCATGCGCTGCTTCATGGGCTATGCCATTTGCTTTGGTGAGTGCTTCCAGTTTGAAGCTGGCGACACCGTCCCCGGTAACCGGCCATTCGATGCCGGCCGGCCGTAAAGCCTTGGTGGCCCGCACGATGTCGATAATATCCCAGCGGGAATTGCCGTTTTGCCATTCGCGCGCATAAGGATCGTAAAAATTTCGATACAGTAAATTGCGGGTGACTTCATCGTCGAAGCGGATGCTGTTGTAACCCACGCCGCAGGTGCCCGGATCGGCGAGTTGCCGGTGAATGATGCCGGCAAACTCAGCTTCGCAAACGCCTTTTTGGGCGGCGAGTTGCGGGGTGATGCCGGTAATCAGGCAAGCTTCCGGATGCGGTAAATAGTCGTCCGCCGGCTGGCAATAGACCATGACAGGTTCGCCGACGATATTGAAATCGTAGTCGGTGCGAATGCCGGCAAACTGGCATGCCCTATCGCGTTGCGGATCGATGCCGAAAGTTTCGTAATCGTGCCAAAAAAAAGTTGCTGTAGTCATTCGATGCTCGAGGACGCGGAGGGGTGGTCAAGGGAATATTTCCGCAAATATGGTTTTGCGGATACCCGAGGAAGGATTTTATTTTATAATCGCCCACTCCATTTTATGTGACCATCATAGGAAAGTGTTATGAAAAAAACCTCGCTATTCGTTTCAGCCGCTTTGTTTTTGTTTACCAGCATGGCCAATGCTCATGGCCCGGTTAGAGCAAAACTAACTGCGACTGTAACCATTGATGCGCCTGCGGCAAAAGTTTGGGATGTGATTAAAAACTACGACGATCTATCCTGGTTGCCGGCCGTTAGAAGCGTAACAGGTGAAGGCACCAACAATAAAGGTGCGGTCCGCACTCTGCATCTGAGCAGTGGCGGTACCATCACCGAAGAGCTGAAAGCCTATGATGCAGCCAAATTCGCCTATAAGTACAAAATTACCGAGATGAGCTCATCCGGTACTATTAAACACGCCGGCCAAGACGAGCATATTCCGGTATTGCCGGTGGGCAATTACGCCGCGGAAATCTCAGTTACCGATAAAGGCGGTAAAGCCGAAGTGGAATGGGTAGCAACTTATTACCGCGCTTACGTCAACAACAACCCGCCTGCTGAGTTGAACGAGGAAGCTGCCGACAAAGCAGTTACTAACGTGTTGAAATCCGGCCTGGAATCTATCGCTAAAAAAGTCGGTGCGGGCGCTGTTTCCGTTGAAATCGACATCAAACGCTAAATCGCTGTCATCCGGTTCTCGGTATTCGGCCGAGAACCCTCCCGCTGCAAAATTCCACACATCCTCACTATGCTCATCAGATATTCGTTTTTGGCTTTTACGCTGTTAAGTGCTTTCGAAGCTAAGGTTAGCGCCGATCCTCGGGCCTTTATCACCAATCAGCTGGAGAACTCGGTATCGGTAATCGATACCCAACGCCAGCAGGTCATAGAGACCGTTAAAGTTGAGGGCAAACCGGCGGGCGTGGCAATCAATCAGCCGTTGAAACAAATTTATATCAGCACGCCGGAAGGCGGCGGTTTTGCGGTATTGGACAGCGAGAAGCTGAGCAAACTGCGTACGGTTAAAGTGGGCGGCGCGTCGCTGGGAATTACCGCCGATAAAAAAGGCGAACAGGTATTTGTGGCCGATTGGTATGAAAATTCGGTGACAGTTTTCGATACGAAAAACTTTGTCAAACAAAAAACCATCACCGTCGGTAAATCGCCATCCGGTATGGCGGTTAGTCCGGACAATCGCTGGCTATACGTCGCCAATCGCATCGACGATTCCATCTCGCAGGTTGACATAAAAAAACTGACGATACGTAACACCACCAAGGTTGGAGCGCATCCGTTCGGGATAACAGTGGATAGTCAGGGTAAACGCTTGTATTCAGCGAATGTCGAAAGCGACGATGTGACCGTGCTGGATGCGCGTAGCCTGAAGCGTCTGGCGACTATCAAGGTAGGGGCCAGGCCTTATGCGGTAGCCTTAGCTTCAAACGATAAATTGCTGTTTGTAACCAATCAGGACGACAGTACGGTTTCGGTAGTGGATACCACGACGCTAAAACAGATAGAGGTAATCGCCGTGGGCGATAAACCGGAAGGTATAAGTACGCACCCTGACGACCAGCACATCTATGTGGCTAACTGGTTCGACAACAATGTTTCGGTAATCGACGCCAAAACCCTGCAGGTGATAAATACCATCAAAACGGGAGAGGGCAGCCGCGCCTTCGGTGAGTTCATCGCGCGCTAGACGATTCGGCATTTTGATGGCCGCGCTTGTATGGTAGACTGCGCGCCGTTGCTAACCTCATTGAGAAATATATGGCTGAAACCGTTGAAGATTTAACCATTAGTTACGAAGACGGCGGCGTCGAAACTGTCAAGGAACTGGACAAAAAAATCCTGAGCAAGGGCGCTTGGGCCACGGTCATTTACCGTTATCAAGATTGGGAGCCGGCTAAAAACCAATATAGCCAGGATAGATTTAGTATTCGCCGCTATCAAAAGCGCAACGGCGAATATCAGCAAAAATCGAAATTCAATATTTCCAGCGAAAAACAGGCGCAAGAGTTAATCGAAGCGCTGCAAGGCTGGTTGGCGGAAGCCAAATAAAAATTTCAGTCTAGCGAGGTGTTTGCGCCTCGCTATGCTATTCCACCCACTCGTAAATCTCTGTCAGCGTAGGATCGCATTTGCAGCAGCTGGTGCCGCAAGATCCGCCCGCCGGGCTTAAGCGTACTTTGCCCTTATTGATCCACTTCCCCAGCATGCCGCGCAAGGCGTCGGCGTCCATATGAAAATGCAAAACAAGATCGCTCAAGGTTACCCGGCGTTTTTCCTGCAAATAGCTGCGTAAGTCGGACAATATCATTGCACAACTCCATTCACGGTGTGGCGAACCCCGTAAAAGCGTAACAGAAACAACACACCCGCGAAGATAATCGTTAGCGCTAATATCCAGCCGATAGCCGAACTTGGGTGTTGGGCGTAGGTCATGCCTTGATAAAAGAGAGTTGCTGTTAAATACGCGACAAAGGTCGTCCAGCACACCACGAATAACGCCCATCCGCCGTTGGTTTCTTTATATATTGCCGCCGTGGCAGCTACGCAGGGTGCATAAAGCAAAATAAACAACAAATAGGCAAACGCGCCGATTTGTCCATCGAAATGTACTTGCATCACACCAAAGGTATCGAGTTTGACTTGCTGTTGTTCGGCTGCCGCGGCCTGGTCGGAGATGTTGGCGATGCCCAATCCCAAAGGGTCCAGCAACTTGTCGGCAATCGCCATCAGGTTATTGGGTACCGTTTGACAGGCTTCCAGCAACGCCTGTTGCAAATCGAAGTTTTTGTCTTCCTCCGGTTGATCGGAAGCAGCCATTTGGCTATACAACGCATCCAAGGTGCCGACTACAGCTTCCTTGGCCAAAACACCGGTAAAGATACCGACGGTAGCCGGCCAGTTATCGTGGGCGATGCCCATGGGCTGGAATATCGGCGTCAAAGTTCGGCCGATTTCGCTTAGTACCGATTTATCGCTATTTTCCCGGCCGAAACTGCCATCGGTGCCCAGCGAGTTCAACACGTTCAACACCAGAACCATCGGTACGATGACTTTGCCGGCGTTGAATATAAAGGTTTTCAAACGCTCCCAGGTTTTGGTGTAAACGCCTTGTAAAGTGGGTAAATGATATGCCGGCAGTTCCATTAAAAAGGGGGTAGGGTTGCCGCGTAACAAGGTATGGCGCATGATTAAACCGGTCAACACCGCCACCACGATACCGAACAAATACAAGCCAAACACCAGATTTTGGCCGCCGACCGGGAAAAACGCGGCCGCAAACAAGGCGTAAACGGGCAGACGCGCACCGCAGGACATGAACGGATTCATCAAATTGGTCAATACCCGATCACGTTGATTGTCCAGGGTACGGGTCGCGATAATGGCCGGCACATTGCAGCCAAAGCCGACTATCATCGGTACAAACGACTTGCCGGGCAGGCCGATGATGCACATAAATCTGTCCATCACAAACGCCGCTCTGGACATATATCCGGAGTCTTCCAACATCGATAGAAATATGAACAAAAAGCCGACGATGGGTATGAACGTAGACACCACTTGAATGCCGCCGCCGATGCCGCTGCTGGTCAATACCACCAGCCAGTCTGGTAAGTCCAGAGAAGTCAGCAATTCATTTAAGCCGTCTACCAATAAGGCGCCAACCGCTTTGTCGAAAAAGTCTACGAAAGCGCTGCCGATGTTGATGGTGAACATGAACATCGCGTACATCACCATTAAAAAAATGGGTATGCCCAGGAAGCGGTTCAAGACAACGCTGTCGATTTTATCGGTGGTATTGCGGGACACTTCGTTGAGCTTGCAGACGCAGGCCTGTACAAGACGATTAACTAGCCCGTAACGGGCATCCGCCGCCAGAATATCGATTTCGTCTTGGGTTTGCTCTTCGATTTCGGCGCGCAATTGAGCAGCCGCCGCTTGCCATTCAGGGCCGGCGAATTGTTTGGCCAAGGTATCGTTTTCCAGCAAACGTAGCGCCAGCCAGCGGCTATCGCATACTAAATCAACAGCTCTCTGGGCTAATTGCGGTTGCAATTGGCTGACAGCCGATTCAATAGCCGGATCGTAATCGACTTGTAAGGCCGGAATCGGTTTGCTGATGCAAGCTTTGTTAATAACATCCCGTAACTCTTTGATGCCCGAACGCGTAGCCGCGGTAATAGGTACTACCGGACAGGCCATTTGTTTGGCGAGTACTTCGATGTCGATTTTAATGCCGCGTTTTTGTACCGCGTCCATCATGTTCAGGACCAATATCATCGGCACCCGCATTTCGATCAATTGCGAGCTTAGATAAAGGTTACGTTCTATGTTGGAAGCGTCGACGATATTAATGATCAAATCGGCTTGGCGGGAAGCCACGTAATCGCGGGCAACTTTTTCGTCCAGCGATATGCTGTCGTCATCGGCCTCTAAAGAATATGTGCCGGGCAGGTCGACCAGACTGATGTGTTTGCCTTGGTGTGTGTATTCGCCGGTTTTTTGTTCGACAGTCACCCCTGGCCAATTGCCGACATGCTGCTTGGAGCCGGTCAAGGCATTGAACAGCGTGGTTTTTCCGCAATTGGGGTTGCCGACAACGCCGACGGTGAAGTCCGTACTCATACTTTTTCTATGAGTAAGACTGACGCCTCGTTTTTACGTAGCGACAAAGAAAATCCGCGGATTTTGATTTCAACCGGATCACCCATGGGTGCGAAACGCGTAATAGTGAACTCTGTGCCCGGCGTTAAGCCCATCGCCAATAGTTTCTTACGATAGACACCGCCGGATTGGTCGAACCCAACTATACGGCCTGTATCGCCAGTCGCCAGCGCTTTTAGATATGTCGACATATAATCTAATTAATAATAGTTCTCATTAAATCGCAATATAGCACATCAATGCCTCGGTGTTACAGAATTAGTTCCTGGCCAAAAAACTAATCACGGTACAAATATAAACGTAGGATAAATCAACCCCTATACGGTCTTGAAAATCGCTTGCTTCGGTGATTCCTTAATCCGGTTTTCGTGCTGAGATTTCGGATTGTTTGAAGCGTTTTATTAACCAAGTCACAGGAAAGCTGGTGTAGAAAGTGCGAGCCATCAAAATCAGCGTGATTGCATTTCTAAAAGGCGTTTTTTCGGTATTGGGGACATTTACGGCGGATGACGATAATTGGCGCTTCGGGCATTTGCTAAGTTCTCCGCTGATAAAACCAATGCCGCCCGCCAGCGCCAAGTTCGGAATGGAGGTTATTTGGTGGCGTAAATTCTCGAGTAACTTAATTTTGCCGAGCCTGACTAAGGCTTCACGTTGCAATACGCGTCGCTCTGCATCGCGTATCTGTGCTTGTAGGGGCGTATTGTGCTTAAACCAAGCCGGTATCATTGATGTCCCCGGCTCGAACGTTGTCCGGTTTGCGGTTTAAGGCTACGCAGTGTGGCCGGAAACTGTAGGTAACGGCTACGGTGGCGGATGATGCTGCAAAGCATTAACGCCAATAGTAAGTTAGAAGCTACTGCGATTAATATTGCGGTGCTGGCCGGCAACTCGTATTCAACTAGCCGGAATACGACGGCAGCCAAAATTCCCAACCATGCCGCGCTTAGTAATAACGCGAGCATCACTCCCGCAATAATCATCGTTACCAAGCTTTGACCCGCCCGCCGCGTTTCCAGGGCGGCGAGCTGCAAACGCTCATGGCTTAAGCCGTATAATTCATTCCACAGGCTTTGAATTGCCGCCAGCACGCCTGCTTCGCCGGACGGCGTGTCAGGCGTGGATGAGGCTGCGGATTCATGGTTTTGCGCGATGTCGTCCGGTTTCACGAGGTTTCAGGTCTAACGGATGCTCAATAGGCGGCTTAGCAAAAATCCGGTGGCGACCGCGATGCCTAGCGAAGTCACTGGATTATCGCGGATATAGACTTGACAGTTTTTTACGATACGCTGCTCGGCGGTTTTTAGTTGTTCGCTTTTTTGGTCTAGGGTTTCCGCGGCTTGATGCGAGGCGTTGGTTATTTTGTCTACCGCTTCATGGGCGTAGTTGGATGCTTTGTCTATGGTTTCCATAATGGTTTCCTGGCTTATTTAAGGCGCATATCGTTTTTGACGGAATCTACGCCTTTGACACCGCGAGCGATTTCCACGGCTTTGTTAATATCGGCTTGAGTACCGACGAAACCGCTCAATTGCACGACGCCCTTGAAGGTTTCAACGTTGATCTGGCCTGATCTTAGGTTGGGTTCATCAAACAACATTGCTTTTACCTTGGTGGTGATGACACTGTCGTCGACATATTCACCGGTGCCTTCGTGTTTATGAGTCGATGCGCAACCCGATGCGACCAGTAAGGTCACGGCCACAATCGAGGCGGATAATAATTTAGTCAGATTTTTCATCGGTAACTCTCCGGATTTGAGAAATAAATACGCAGCTTTCCGCCTAATACTTAGCGGTTTCAGGCGAATGGGGAGCGGCGGCAGGTTTTAGCAGGATTGGAACTATGAAACCTTGAAAGCACTTTAAGCAAAAATCGGGAATCAGTCGGTACGCTAGCGTACATACCTAGGCCGACAGCAAGTGACATGGGATAATTAGACTTGCCAAGAAATTTTGCGCGGTATCCGCTTATGTTCGGTACCGCACCGACAGCGGTTCTCTGTTGCGAATAAGCTACTTAACAGCTTTTTTACAACAACACCCGCCGGTGCCGACGGCATCGATTACGTCAAACGATGTCGAAATAATTTGCTAGAGCGGTGAGGTGTCATGACTTTTCAGTCTTACATTTATAGGAAAAACTTATGCTTACTAAACGCTTACTGCCTTTCGCCTCGTTAGTCGGATTAGCGATGGCGCCGCACGTTCAAGCCGCCGATCAAAGCCAGGATAACCGCTGGTATGTGGCTCCGTTTGCGACGTTTATCAATAGCGGCGGGGACAGGCATGCGCGCGACGGTTGGGGCGGCGGCTTGGGTGTCGGCAAAATCATCGACGAACATTTCAATGTGGAATTAAAAGGTTTTTATCAAGGCTTTGGCGGCGATAACGGCCCTTGGGATTTGGCGGGCGGCAGTGCCGATGTGCAATATTATTTGTTTCGCGATAAATTCTCGCCGTATGCGGTGATAGGTTTGGGCGGCATGAATACTTGCGCCTCGGCCAATTGCGGTATCGGTTTTATCGGCGAAGCCGGCGTCGGGGCCAGCTATGAAGTGAATGACAATCTATTGATTCGCAGCGACGTACGTTACCGCTACAACAATAATTTCAACGCTCACGTTCAACCGGGTACAGACGAATTTCACGATATGACGGTCAATCTGGGGGTGGTGATTCCGTTTGGCGACAAACCGAAATATGCGGCAAAATCCGATGCTCCCAAGCCGATTACTCCGATTGTAGCGTCGCCAAAGGCCGATTGTAGTAAAACTGATGCGGACGCCGACGGTGTCAACGATTGTTTGGACAAATGCCCCGGTACGATTAAAGGTGCCGCCGTTGACCTTAAAGGTTGCGCCGTCAGATTAATACTGAAAGGAGAACATTTCAAATACGATTCCGCCGAGCTTGGCTTAAATGCCAAGGAATTGCTGGACGGTGTTGCCAAGGATTTAATTGCGTTTCCGCAGAAAAATGAAATCCAAGTACAAGGCCACGCCAGTAGCGAAGGCAGCGACTCGTACAACATGAAACTGTCGGAACGCCGAGCACATTCGGTAGTTGACTACTTGAAGCTGAAAGGCGTTGTTAACAAGTTATCCGCTAAAGGTTACGGCGAAACCCAACCTATCGGCGATAACGCTACCGAAGCCGGTAAAGCGGAAAATCGCCGTGTCGAATTAATATGGATTGAAGAATAAAGCAATAAAGCCTGGAATATTTCAAATACCGTAAGCATTTAGCCTGCTCCAGAAGTAGGCTAGATGTGTCGCTTAGTGTTCTTGTCGACAATAATCAAACCAGACTATCCATGCCCGCGAAAGGGCGTAGAAGTCGGGCAAAGAAGCCGTCAGGTCTTAACTGCTTTTTATATATTTAGTACCGCCCGCCAAACCGCCTACACTATCGACCAGCCAGTCCAATGCGTAGGAATGGCGCCCCGCTACGGAAGACCAATGCCATTCGTCGGATAAATCGTAGAGCATACAAAAGCCGAAACCCTTTAATAACAATACTTGGCGTTGCGGCAGAGAATGCTCAGCAAGCATGATCCATGCGTGTTTTCGTATAAAGATAATCTGGGGGGAGGTAAGGCGCTATGGCGGTTTAGTTACTATTCGGGGAGCTTGCGATAGCTGTTGAATAAATGATGAATTTCCTCAAGGCCGTCTTCTATCGACCAAGAAACCGATTTTGACAGCAAATCCAGCAAAATAATGCCATTAATCGCGGCATCTTCGCGTATTGCTGTTTTCAGTCGCTTGGTTAAATGTAAGTTGATAATCTGCAGGTTATGATAAATCGAAAGTAATTCGTCCAGTTCCAGCGAATACGGCAAATTTTCTTTATAGCGAAAATATTGCGCCAATAAAAACATGGCTGTGACGCGATAAATGGTCTCGTCTTGGTCGGCCAAGGGCAGATGAAAGCGGGCCATCGGTTTCAAATACTCGGTGTGGGGGCAAGGGCTGGTGGCCATGATTAAACCGAGAATCGAGCTGGCGACGTGCTGGGCGGTCGTTTCGGCGCGTATACTCCTTCTGTCGGTTAAGACTTCCACAGTCATGGGTTTATGGGAAACCAAATGGCCGCAAAGATCTAACAAAGGCATCAAATTAACCGCCACAGGGCAATGCGAAAACTGTTCCGGCTGTAACGGACAATTACGGCATTGCTGATACGAAAGCGCCGTCCAAAATGGGTATGGCGGTTGCGGGGTGGACACCAGTGTCATGCTATGTTTGTCGACTTCGATGACGAAGTCGGTGCTGTCGTAATCCGCCGCGCTTAGCCGATAGGTGAAATTTAGGATGTTTTTCGGCATAGGTTTTCACAAGCAGGTGTGCGATTACTTTAAACAAGTGACATATGTCTTTGCCTAGGGTTTCGGCGATTGTATGGGTTCGTGTCAAAGACTGGCAAGGTCCATTTGCCGTTGAGTCGGACTGCAGTATAGCGGCTATCCCCAACTAAAAAGGATAGGCTTGGGCTACATGTTACAATCCAGGCTCTAAAAATAAACCTTATAAGGCTTTACCATGCAATTAATTAAACTCCCCGCTATCGCTTTGTTGTTTGTGTCTTTCACTGCGGCAGCGGAAGTGCAGCTAACCAAAGCCGAGATCTTGGGTATATGGCAGATCGATAAAGAATCGAATACCAGCGACGGCAGCAAGGCGCGCAGTTCAAATACCACCTGGACCTTTAAAGAGGACGGCACTATCGAAGGCATGACTCACGAAAATGATTCGCACGCCAGAATCGATCAAATGCGCGCGGTGCTTAATTATTCGGTCGAAGGTGGCAAAATTGTCAAGCAGGCGGCGCCAGGCCGTTCGAAAATGGAAACCTGCGAAGCCCTTGAAAAAACGGGCAGCACTATGGTGTTGAAGTGCCAAACCGTTTACTTTTTCATGTCTAAAAAATAAGCATTTTCGAGTATTCCTGTCGTCACGATTTTCCGCATCCGGCGTTAGAATGCTGGGCCGGGGTGAGCAGGATGAGAGGATTTTCGGTTTTGGAAGAGCACGTGCATTCTATATTCGATTTTGCCGAGTGCTGTTTATTCGATGGTGATGTAGAGCGAAAGCTTGCTTTAACTCACCGAGCCAAACAGATATTGGATAACGGATTACTAAAGTTTCCGGTGGAGGGTGATCCAGGGTTGATCGCTTCTACCGTATTCCCTGATAAACCGGAACTGTTAATGCCGCGCGATATGCCCAGACGCCGCCTGGATACTATGGAGGGTAAGGCGGCTTTTTTTCACGCGCTGGCGCATATCGAGTTTGTCGCAATTTATTTGGCTTGGGACATTATTTTCCGGTTTCGCGGTTTACCCGATGAGTTTTATCGGGATTGGCTAATCATTGCCGACGAAGAGGCGCAGCATTTTGCGTTGATTCGCAAGCACCTGCAGAGCTTGGGGTTCGATTACGGCGATTTGCCTGCGCATCGCGGGCTTTGGTCGCATGCCGAAGATACCGCCGACGATATATTGGCCAGATTGGCGGTCGTGCCGCGCTGCATGGAAGCCCGAGGCCTCGATGTGACGCCGGCAATGATAGGCAAGCTTAAAACAATGGGCGATGAAACCGGAGTGGAGATCTTGACACGGATATATCAAGACGAAGTCGGGCATGTCGAGCGTGGCTCGTATTGGTTTAATCTCTTGGCAAAAATGGAGGGGTTCGATCCGGAGCGGCATTATAAGGAATTGATTTTGAGCCATTACCAGGGCAAACCCAGGGGCCCATTTAATAGAGAAGTGCGTATAATCGCCGGCTTCTCGAATAACGAAATTGACTGGCTGGAGGAGCGTTTGCATGAATAACAAACCGGTTTTTGATTATCCGCTGTTTGCGATGGGTTTTAGGGCCTTTTTCGCACTGGCGGGGCTATCTGCTCTGGCTTTGATTGCGTTATGGAACTCGATGTCCAACGGCTCTTTGCATATCGATAACTACTTCGCCGGCAGTACTTGGCATGCTCATGAAATGTTGCTGGGTTACACCACGGCAGTGATCGCCGGTTTTTTACTGACGGCGGTTAGAAACTGGACCGGTCTGCAAACAGTTAGTCCCGACCAGTTGGCGTCGCTTTGTTTTCTGTGGATTTATGGCAGGGTATTGCCGTTTTATTCGGAATTACTGCCTGATATGTTGATTGGTGGCGTCGATTTCGCTTTTTTACCGGTGCTGGCTTATTTCGTTAGTAAGCCGATTTTACAAACCGGAAATTACAGAAATTTGGTTTTTATCGGCTTATTACTGTTATTGGCCTTGGGTAATGGCTTGATTCATGCCCAAGTGTTGGGTTTTATGGCCGATAGCGCCGCGCTCGGTCTGATCTTGGTGGTTACCGTCATTGTCGCGATGATTTTGGTCATTGCCGGCCGGGTATTTCCGTTTTTCACCGAACGCGGCTTGTCCGGAGTCATTTGTATCCGCAACCCCGCGTTGGATATTGCCGCCGTCGCAGTCAGCCTAGCGGTTTTTGTATTGTTGATGCTGAATATGTCCGGTGCCTTGTTAGCTTTTGCTGCGGTAGCGGCGATTGTGATTAATATTGTGCGGGTAGCGGCTTGGTACAATCCGCGGATTTGGTTTGTGCCGTTGTTGTGGGTTTTGTATATAGGTTACGGCTGGTTGATTCTTGGCTTTGGTTTGGTGTCCTTGTCCGCTTTAGGCATGGTACCGCAGTCTTTGGCTTTACATGCTTTTACCGTGGGCGGAATCGGTGTTTTGACGCTGGGCATGATGGCGCGCGTCGCGTTGGGGCATACCGGGCGGGCATTGAAAACGTCGAATGTTATGGCGTTGGCGTTTGTGCTGATTAATTTTGCAGCCTTGTTTCGGGTACTGTTTCCTGCCATCTTACCGGCTTGGTACGGCGGTTTGGTGATGGTTTCCACTTATTGTTGGTTGGCGGCGTTTTCGCTGTTCGCATTTTATTATGCGCCGATACTGACTGCGCCGAGATTGGATGGTCAGGCTGGTTAAAGTTTTGAGGCAATAAAAAAGGCGGCTTGATAGCCGCCTTTTTTTGAGTAACGCTTTTTATTGCGCGCTGTAGTGTGATTGGATGTAGCGCTCGACCAATTCCTGGAACTCGCCAGAGATATTGTCGCCTTTTAAGGTTACGGTTTTTACGCCGTCTTCAAACACCGGTGCCACCGGCGATTCGCCGCTACCCGGCAAGCTGATGCCAATGTTGGCGTTTTTGCTTTCCCCAGGGCCGTTGACCACGCAGCCCATTACCGCCACTTCCATGGTTTCCACGCCTTTGTATTTGTCTTTCCAGACCGGCATTTGGTCGCGCAGATAGCCTTGAATGTCTTGCGCCAATCTTTGGAAATAGTCGCTGGTGGTGCGGCCGCAGCCGGGGCAGGCGATAACCATAGGTGTGAATGAACGGAAACCCATGGTTTGCAGGATTTCCTGGCCGACGATGACTTCCTTGGTTCTGGCCGCGCCCGGTTCCGGCGTTAATGAAATTCGAATCGTGTCACCGATGCCTTGCTGCATCAATACACCCAATGCGGCGGCGGAAGATACGATGCCTTTCGAGCCCATGCCGGCTTCTGTTAAGCCTAGATGCAACGCATAATCGCAACGGTTAGACAGGTCTTCGTAAATGCTGATCAATTCCTGCACGTTACTGATTTTGCAGGACAAGATAATTTTGTCTTTACCTAAGCCAAGTTCCTGGGCTTTTGCGGCGCTTTCCAAAGCCGAAAGCACGATGGCTTCTCGAGTGATGGCTGGTAATTCCTTGGGGTTCGCTAGCTGGCGATTTTCGTCGAGCAGGCGGGTCAGAACCGCTTGATCCAGACTGCCGCCGTTGACGCCGATCCGCACAGGCTTGTTGTATTTGCAGGCAAATTCTATCATTTGCTGGAATTGCGGATCGCGAGCCTTTCCCTTGCCAACATTGCCGGGATTGATCCGGTATTTGGAGAGCGCTTGCGCGCAATCCGGATATTTTTCCAGCAATTTGTGGCCGTTGAAATGGAAGTCGCCGATAATCGGCACTGAAAAACCTTTTTGCTCTAGCAGGTTAACGATTTCAGGCACAGCCTTTGCAGCTTCTTCGGTATTGACCGTAATCCGTACCAGTTCAGATCCTGCTGTCGACAATTCCATGATCTGTTGAACGCTTCCTGCAACATCAGCTGTATCGGTGTTAGTCATGGATTGAACTACAATCGGAGCACCACCGCCGACTTTAACGTTTCCTACCAAAACCTGTTGGGTGTGTTTTCTGGGGCTAATCGACATAGAATTGTTGTTTGCAAAAAATCAAAGTTATCTGAAAAATACCAAGTAAATCACTTAGGATTAAATTATACCTCCTTAGTTATGAGACGAAAGAGCAAATTGTGCGGATAAATTACTTTTCTGATGTGCATTTAGAGTTTGGTGAGCAGAGTCTACCGGATACGGACGCCGATATTGTGGTGGCCGCTGGGGATATTGGGATTTTCAAGCAAGGTGTCGAATGGTTAAAGGCTATCGGAAAACCGGTCATATATGTGGCAGGTAATCATGAGTTTTATGGTTACGAGTACCAGCAAACGATCAATATGCTGCGTAATGAATGTGCCGGCAGTCAAATTCACTTTTTGGAAAAAGATCAGTTAATTTTTCAGGGTGTGCGTTTTCTGGGCTGTACGCTATGGGCCGATTTATTTATCGAGGGTGCCGAAAAAGCCGAAGCGCTGGGAAAAACATTGAATGATTTTCGTAAAGTGTCATTCTCCGGACAATTATTCGAACCAAGACACTTTGCTGATTTACATCAAGACGCCAAATCATGGCTTAACCAACAATTGGCATTGCCCTATGCCGGGCGAACGGTGGTGGTTACGCATCATGCGCCAACGGAGTGGAGTTGGATCGACTCGCCTAATGTTTTGAAAAAACTGGCCTACTGTAATGATTTAAAACCCTTGTTTCACGAATTCGAAATCACCGCCTGGTTTCACGGTCATGTACATAATCTGGGTGATTACAGGATCGCGGATGCCCGAATTTTAAGTAATACCCGGGGTTATGTCGGACGTAAAGCTGTGAGCGGTTTTGATATTAATAAAGTAGTCGATATTTGAGTTGTATTTCCGCTCAAGTTGGGCGTTATCGACTGACGTGTCGGTAGGCAAAGCTCAGGATTTCTCGTTGAGAAAGCCGATAACTTGTGATGTAATGATCAAGTTTTATGTCTTGAAGTGCCCTCTGGGAATGGTGTTTCTCAAGGGGGCTTTTTGCTGCAACTAGTCTGGAGAGCAGGCGTATTCACTATGCAATTTACTATTAAAAAAGGTTTGGATTTGCCTATCACGGGCGGACCCGAACAAAAGATAAGCGATGGTAACAGCATCAAATCGGTCGCCCTGTTGGGTGTCGATTATGTTGATCTGAAGCCGAAAATGATGGTCGCCGAAGGAGATAAGGTCAAATTAGGACAGGCCCTTTTTTCCGACAAGAAAAATCCCGGCGTTAACTTCACTTCTCCCGGTGCAGGCGTAGTTAAAGCCATTAACCGAGGCGACAAACGCGCTTTGTTGTCGGTGGTGATTGAATTGCAGGGTAATCAGCAAGAGTCTTTCGCGAAATACAGCGAAGCCGAGTTAGGCAATTTGACTCAGGAGCAGGTGAAGGAAAATTTACTGGCATCGGGTTTGTGGACTTCGTTCCTGACTCGTCCTTACGGTAAAGTACCTGCCGCCGATACCACGCCGAGTTCAATTTTTGTCACGGCCATCGATACTCGTCCGCTTGCGGCGGATCCAGCTGTCATTATCAAAGACCGAGCCGCCGACTTTGCTAATGGCTTAACTGTAATCTCCAAGTTGACATCCGGTAAAACCTATCTTTGCAAGGCTTCCGGTACCGATATGGTTGCCAATCAAGCCGTTCAAGTAGCCGAGTTTTCCGGTCCGCATCCCGCTGGATTGCCCAGTACGCATATCCATTTCATCGATCCGGTCAATATTCATAAATTCGTTTGGCATATCGATTATCAAGCAGTGATTGCTATCGGTGCGCTGTTTACCACCGGCAAATTGAATGTTGAGCGGATTGTTTCTTTAGCAGGTCCGACGGTAAAAAATCCAAGACTGATTCGTGCGCGTGTTGGCGCCAACTTGGACGATTTGGTGGTCGGCGAATTGCAAGATGTTGAAAATCGCGTAATTTCAGGTTCGGTGTTGTACGGTCACGAAGCAGTAGGGTCCGCAGCATTTTTGAGTGCTTACAGCTTGCAAGTTTCGGCTATTAAAGAAGGTCGCGATCGCGAGTTTTTCGGTTGGATCGTTCCCGGTAAAGATAAATACTCCGCATTGAATGTTTACGTATCCAGCAAAGATCGCAAAGATAACAGGCTGTTCCCTTTAACTACCGATAAGAACGGTAGCAACCGGGCCATCGTGCCGGTCGGCGTGTATGAGTCCGTCATGCCTTTGGATATCTTGGCTACACCTTTACTGAAGGCGATTGTAGTCGGCGATACGGATACTGCACAGTCTTTGGGCTGCCTGGAGCTGAGTGAAGAAGACGTGTCCTTGTTCACGTTTGTCGATCCGGGCAAGCACGATTTTGCGCCTGTGCTGAGAGCTAATTTAACTAAAATCGAGAAGGAAGGATAATGTCGGCTAGAGACTTATTAGATAGCATAGAGCCGCATTTTACAAAGGGCGGCAAGTTTGAGAAGTATTATGGCCTGTACGAAATGGTCGATACTTTCATCTATACGCCGGCCGATGTAACGCGCGGTAAAACTCACGTTCGTGACGGTAACGACCTGAAACGGACCATGACTTTTGTGGTCATTGCCACGGCATTTTGCATTTTGATGGCCTGGTACAACACCGGTTATCAAGCCAATTTGGCGATGAAGGGCATGGGATTGGAAGAGACCAATGGCTGGCGCAGCCTGATCATGGCCTTGCTCGGTTACAACCCTTACAACCCGTTCTCATGCCTAGTGCACGGCATGCTGTATTTCTTCCCGATCTACTTCACCACGTTGGCCGTGGGTGGTGTTTGGGAAGTATTGTTCGCTACCGTACGTAAACACGAAGTTAACGAAGGCTTCTTAGTGTCTTCGATGCTGTATACCTTGATCCTGCCGCCCGACATGCCGTTGTGGCAAGTGGCGCTGGGTATCTCTTTCGGTATCGTGCTGGGTAAAGAAGTTTTCGGTGGTACCGGTAAAAACTTCCTTAACCCTGCGCTAACCGGTCGCGCATTCCTATTCTTCGCTTATCCGGCTTCAATTTCCGGGGACGCAGTATGGGTTGCCGTGGACGGATATAGCGGTGCGACTGCACTGTCTCTGGCTTCCGCCGGCGGCTTGGAAGCCATTAAAGAAAGCTTTAGCTGGATACAAGCATTCCTGGGATTCATTCCTGGTTCCATGGGAGAAACATCGACTTTGGCTTGTATGTTGGGTGCGGCGTTCCTGCTCTATACACGCGTTGCTTCGTATCGGATCATGGGCGGTGTGTTGATTGGTATGATAGCGATGTCAACTTTGCTAAATATTATTGGCAGCAACACTAATCCAATGTTCGCTATCCCCTGGTACTGGCATATGGTTGTGGGCGGTTTTGCATTCGGTACTGTGTTTATGGCAACCGATCCGGTATCTGCGGCTGTAACCGACACCGGTCGCTGGATTTATGGTGCGATGATCGGCGTGATGATTATCATCATTCGGGTTATTAACCCGGCGTTCCCGGAAGGTGTAATGCTTGCCATTCTTTTCTCAAACATGTTTGCACCATTGATTGATTACTTTGTTGTCCAAGCAAATATTAGAAGAAGGATCAAACGCCATGCTTAATGCTGAGAAAAATACTGGTAAGTTTAACGAGCAGCTCTGCAAGTACTACGAACAGTTCAGAGTTTATGCCGACCGTATCCTGGCTTTAAGCAACGACAGCCTGGAAAAAACCGTTAACGTGGCTTTGGCCCTATGCTTGGTTTGCGCGGTGTTGGTGTCTCTTGCAACGGTGGCTTTACGTCCTCTGCAAGGCTACAACAAAGCCCTGGACATGAAGAAGAATATTCTTGATGTGGCTGGTTTGCTTGAAGAAGGCACTGATATCGACCAAGCTTTCGCCGACAGAATCGAAAGCAAGATTGTCGACCTTAAAACTGGTGATTACGTAGACAATATCAATGTCGACGAATACGATCAGCGCAAGGCCGCTAAGGATCCAGCTCAGAATGAACTGATTCCGGTTGAGAAGGACATTGCCAGCATCCGCCAAAAAGCCAAATACACAAAAGTGTTTTTGGTTAAGAAAGGCGATCAGTTGCAATCTATCATTTTGCCGATCAACGGTTACGGTTTGTGGTCTACTATGTACGGCTTTTTGGCTTTAGAGCCTGATGCGCAAACCGTACAAAGCATCAACTTGTATGATCAAGGTGAAACCCCTGGTCTGGGTGGCGAGGTAGTCAATCCAAATTGGCGCGCACTGTGGAAAGGCAAGAAAGTCTATTCCGACAAAGGCGAAGTGGCTTTGACATTGGTGAAAGGCGGTGTCGATTCCAGCCGTCCCGATTCAGTTTACAAGGTAGACGGTTTGGCGGGTGCCACACTAACCAGTCGCGGTGTCAGCAACCTGATCCAATACTGGATGGGCGCGGAAGGTTTCGCTACCTATTTAAGCAAGATTAGAACAAACGGTTAGGGCAAAACAATGGATAAAGAAACTAAAAAAGTATTATTCGAGCCGTTGGTCGATAACAACCCGATTACTTTACAAGTGCTCGGGGTCTGTTCGGCGCTGGCGGTCACATCGCAAATGTCTACCTCCTTGATCATGGCTTTGGCCCTGACTTCGGTAACGGCTTGCTCCAGTGCGGCGATTAGCGCTGTACGTCAGCACACGCCCAGCAGCATTCGGATTATCGTTCAGATGATCATTATTGCTTCGCTGGTTATCGTGGTCGATCAGTTGTTGAAAGCCTTTGCTTTTGACGTCAGCAAAAAGCTATCGGTATTCGTCGGTTTGATCATCACCAACTGTATCGTGATGGGTCGCGCTGAAGCGTATGCGATGAAAAATCCGCCGCTGCAAAGCTTTGTCGATGGTATCGGTAACGGTTTGGGCTACAGTTTGATTCTTGTCATAGTGGCTCTGTTCAGAGAAACGCTGGGTTCCGGTAAATTGCTCGGCTTCGACGTGTTACCGTTGGTCAAGGACGGTGGCTGGTACGTGCCAAACGGTATGATGCTGCTGCCGCCTAGCGCGTTTTTCATCATCGGCTTGATAATTTGGGCTTTCCGTACTTGGAAACCTAAACAGGTTGAACACAATGAGTTCAAAATCATGTCGATTGCTCACGGTGAAGGAGGGCACCACTAATGGAAGCTTACATCAGTCTATTTGTTAAAGCGGTTTTCATCGAAAACCTGGCGCTGTCATTCTTCCTGGGTATGTGTACCTTCTTGGCGGTTTCCAAGAAGATATCTACCGCCATGGGTTTGGGCATTGCGGTTATGGTGGTACAAACCTTGACGGTACCCGCGAATAACTTCATTTATCAAACCTTGTTGAAAGAAGATGCATTGGCTTGGCTTGGGATTACCGGCGTCGATTTAAGCTTTTTAAGCTTGTTGAGTTGTATCGGTATGATTGCTGCGATCGTACAGATTCTGGAAATGATTCTAGATAAATTCTTTCCGGCGCTGTACCAAGCCTTGGGTATCTTCCTGCCGCTGATTACCGTGAACTGTGCAATTCTGGCCGGTAGCTTGTTCATGATCGAACGTGACTACAATTTTGGCGAAAGCGTGGTTTACGGTATAGGTAGTGGTTTCGGTTGGGCTTTGGCAATAACCGTCATGGCCGGTGTGCGTGAGAAATTGAAATACAGCGATATTCCTGCTGCATTGCAAGGTCTGGGCATCACTTTTATCACCGCTGGCTTGATGTCTCTGGGCTTCATGGCTTTCTCTGGAATTCAATTATAAGGGTATCGTAATGCTGGAAATTGCATTAGGTGTTATTTTCTTCACGGTCATCGTGATAGCGCTGGTGTTTTTAATCATCGGCGCCAAGAGTAAATTGGTGGCCTCCGGGGATGTGGAAATTCTGATCAATCACGAGAAGAAAATCCGTGTACCGGTTGGTTCTAAGTTGCTAACGGCATTGGCGGATAACCAACTGTTTGTTTCCTCAGCTTGCGGCGGCGGCGGTACTTGCGGCCAATGTAAAGTTAAAGTGCATAGCGGTGGTGGTGATATTCTGCCGACTGAGCAATCGCATATCACCAAGCGCGAAGCTGCGCACGGCGAACGTCTGGCTTGCCAAGTGTCCATCAAACAGAATATGGACATCGAAGTTGAAGACAGCGTATTCGGTGTTAAAAAATGGGAATGCACTGTTAAGTCCAACGACAACGTTGCTACTTTTATTAAAGAATTGGTGTTGCAGTTGCCCGATGGTGAAGCTATCAACTATCGGGCCGGTGGTTATATCCAAATCGAATGTCCGCCACATATTTCAAAATATGCGGATATGGATGTTGCCGAGGAATACCGTCCTGATTGGGATAAATTCAATCTGTGGCGCTATGTGTCCGATGTAAAGGAACCGACTCTGCGCGCGTACTCCATGGCTTCGTATCCTGAAGAAAAGGAAATCATGCTGAACGTCAGGATTGCCACGCCGCCTCCAGGAGCGCCGGATGGGATTCCTCCGGGTATCATGTCTTCCTTTATCTTCAATCTGAAACCAGGTGATAAAGTGTTCGTATCCGGTCCTTATGGCGAGTTCTTTGCCAAGGAAACCGATGCGGAAATGGTATTTATCGGCGGCGGTGCCGGTATGGCGCCGATGCGTTCGCATATCTTCGATCAATTACGTAGACTGAAATCCAAGCGTAAAATGACCTTCTGGTATGGCGCACGTAGCAAACGCGAAATGTTCTATGTAGAAGATTTTGATATGCTGGCCAAAGAAAACGATAATTTCGAATGGCATGTGGCCTTGTCCGACGCGTTACCGGAAGATAACTGGAAAGGTTATACCGGCTTCATTCACAACGTATTGTTCGAAGAGTTCATTAAGAATCACCCGAATCCAGAAGACTGTGAATATTACATGTGCGGACCTCCAATCATGAACTCTTCAGTGATCAACATGCTGTTGGCCAATGGCGTTGATCCTGAAAATATCATGTTGGATGATTTCGGCGGTTAATTTATATTAATCTGACGCGAATAACAGGGAGCGGTTTTCGGATCGCTCCTTTTTTCGTTTCAGCGATTAGAAAAAAAGGAGAAAAAGATGGGTTATTTTTTAGTAACGTTTTTATTTATGCTGATCGTGATTGCGGTAATGGCGGTCGGTGTGATTTTCGGTCGGAACGCAATCAAAGGTTCCTGTGGCGGCACCGGTAACTGTGTCTGCAGCGAAAAATGCGATAAAAGAAAGAAATTTGAAGCAGAACAAGCTCAAGCGTTGGAACAACACTAAACGCTGCAATTAGAGACGTAAAACAAATTATTTGGGAACGATAACTTTCCGAAAAGTTAAGTTTATACGTCCTTGAGTCAGTTCCCGGTCGATAGGGATACTATGCAGCCAGTGATGTTGGAAATCCGGCTGCATAATCAATAGCGTACCGCTACCGAGTAAGATACTGCCACTTTCCGCAGTTTTTTTATGCCGAAATGCAAACTTCCGGGTCGCACCCAGAGTCAATGAGGCGATATAAGGCTGCTCTCCCAGTTCTGCCTCGTTATCCGCATGCCAACCCACATAATCCTCGCCGTCTCTGTATAAATTAACCAATACCGAATTAAACGAGAAATTTAAGAAGTGTTCGATGTTTTGCCGTATATCCGACAGTAATGGCGTCCACGGCCGAGTTTGTAACAGATTATTGCTGTAGCTATAACTTATTCCAGGATCGGCATGCCAAGTTTGCAGGCGCGGTAACATAAACTCCCGACCGGCAACACTGTAACAGTTGCCGGGCCAATTTTGTTCCAGCAGCAAACGCCGATAGAGACTATCGCTTTCGGCTGTGTCGTAAAAATGCTCGATTACCCTAAGTTCTTTGTTGGCTGTCATTCGCCACGCGATTCCTGCTGCATTTTTATATGTGCGGCCAACGCACTGTCCATCGTGGTAATGTGTAGCACAAACCATTGCGGTAGACGCTCTCTGACAAATGAACGGCCAAACGTAATCAGGCCTTTGTCGATGCGAGTTTTAAACTGTTTGAATTCGCCCAAAACCCGTTGATGTTCGCCTTTATGTTCAGTTTCCGCCGGAAATCCGAATTGCGCCATTAACCGGTTTTCGGATTCGAAATGTTCCTCGGTGTGTTCATACAATCGCTGAAACAATCCGGGGAAGTCGGTGTTGTTGGCCTTATCCAATTGATTTACCAAATCAATAAATACGTCGTGATCGTTATCGATAAGATCGTAGCCAACAGTGAGAGCTGTGGTTTTTTCAAATATTGTCATGTAAGCACTCGTATGGTTCGTAAACTACTTCAACCAAGCATGTTTTGTGCCTGGTAATTGTCGGCGAGAAGCGAGAGGGAAGCGTGTTATTTAATCGTTAGTGGTGGTTAAATCAGCGCGTGATTTAATCTGGGATTATCTCCTTGACTTCGCTAACGAGGCGACCATCAGCCAACCGGGTTTCGAGCAGTTCTTCCTCGGCTATATATTTAACCGACCTGATTAACCGTGAGCTATCATGTCTTTGCACGATAGCGTAACCACGCTCCAACGTCGCCAGAGGACTAACCGCGTGTAAGGTTTGTGCCGCCGCCTGTTGCCGGCTTTTCAAAGTTGTTAATTTAAGTTGCACGGAATGGCTTAAACGCCGTTGGAAGAAGTCAAGTTGCTGACGATAACCATGAATCGCCGCCAATGGCTGTTGGCGATTTAGGCGATGCTCAGTTAATGTTAGTTGCTGTTTATATCGATGGAGGCCGCCTTGTATCGCACGATTCAAGCGTTGTTCCAGTTCATCCAGACGCTGGGCATTGCGTTGCAGTTTTTCGCCGGGATGTTGGGTTTGCAGGGCTTTGTTCAGCCAGTTTAATCGCAGTTGTTGCTGTTGCAATTTGCTTTGAACTAGCCGAACTAATTGGCGTTCAAGACTAGTAAAACGGTTCAGCCAGACGGATTGGTCCGGCACAGCGTGTTCAGCGGCGGCTGATGGCGTCGGAGCTCGCAAGTCTGCAACGAAATCAGCGATGCTGAAATCCACTTCGTGGCCAACTGCGGAAATCACCGGGATCCAGCTCGCAGCTACTGCCCTCGCGACTATTTCTTCGTTAAAAGCCCACAAGTCTTCAAGCGAACCGCCGCCGCGCGCCAGGATGATTACATCTACCAAGTCTTGTTTATTTGCAGTCTCCAGTGCCGCGCTGATTTCAAATTTGGCGCTGTCGCCTTGTACGGCCACCGGATAGATCAGCACCGGAATTGCTGGGAAGCGCCTTTTCAATACGCTGAGGATGTCGTGAATTGCCGCGCCGCTGGCCGAGGTAATGACACCGATTTGATTCGGCAATGGCGGTATTGGCTTTTTGCGGCTTTGTTCAAACATGCCTTCCAGCAATAATTTTTGTTTCAGGCGTTCGTAGGCCAGTCGCAACGCGCCGTCGCCGGCTTCTTCCAACTGCTCCACCACCAACTGGTAATCGCCGCGCGGCTCGTACAAACTGACCTGGGCAGTGGCGACGACCAAATTACCGTTAGCCGGTTTGAAACGCAGGCGTTGCTGTTGGCCCTTGAACATGGCGCAGCGGATCTGGGCTTGCGCATCTTTCAACGTAAAATAGTAATGGCCGGACGAGGGCAGGTTGAGATTGGAAATCTCGCCTTGCACCTGTACAGTCAAAAAGTGGCTGGCTAGTAAACGTTTGGCTTCGCGGTTTAGCTGGGATACGCTGAATATATGCTCGGGATTACTCATCGAATAATTGAGAGTGGAGGGTCAATCAGTTAAAAACCTTATTTTACGGCGCTTTAACCAATTTGCAGAAGCTTTTGCGTTGCGGAGAGTGTTTCTCAGCAAGCTGCGCTAGAATGGCGCTTCGGTGAACGTTTTGGCTTTGGAGAACAAGGAACTACGGATGCATGAACATCAATTAAGTAACTGGCAACATTCGCACGATTTCGCGCGGATTAATCGCAAAGGCGAGCGGCGTACCAAATGGGTGCTGCTACTGACGTTTGCGACAATGATTGTGGAAATTGTCGCCGGCATGCAGTTTCATTCGATGGCTCTACTGGCGGACGGTTGGCACATGGCGACGCATGTGGTCGCGTTTATGATTGCGATCTTCGCCTATCGTTATAGCCGTATTCACCAAGACGACCAGACTTTTGCTTTTAGTCCCGCCAAGGTTGGCGTATTGGGCGGATTTGCCAGTTCCATTGCCTTGGCGATGGTGGCCTTGGTGATGATTGCCGACTCGGTACAAAGGCTGCTGATGCCGGAAATCATTCGCTTTGACGAGGCGATTTTAGTAGCGCAAGTGGGTTTGCTGATCAATTTGTTAAGCGCGCTATTATTGCGAGACCATCACGATCATCACCATGGACACGGGCATAATTCTCACCATGACCATGACCATGACCATGACCATGACCATGACGAACACGATGACAATGACCACGGTCATCATCCCCATCATCAGGATCATAATCTTCGAGCGGCATATCTGCATGTAATGGCAGATGCATTAACTTCGGTATTAGCCATTGTGGCATTGGTTGCCGGTAAATATTATGGTTGGGTTTGGCTGGACACCGTGATGGGTTTTGTCGGTGCCACGGTTATCTTGGTCTGGGCTTACGGTTTAATCAAAGAAACCAGTCCGGTATTGTTGGACCAAAGCATGGATCAACGCTATCTCCAGGCGATGCAAGCCGCGTTGGAGGGAGACGGCGAATGCCGCGTCAGCGACCTGCATGTCTGGCCCGTCAGCGCAAATCATTATTCGGCAATCGTGGTTTTGGTTACGCAACAACCTAAATCGCCCAATCATTACAAAGCCCTGCTGGCGAAATTCGCACAGTTAGACCATATCACCGTGGAGGTCAATCGCTGTAACGGCCAGGATTGTGTTGCAGAATAATCACGTCTTTACCGATAAACTCGATTTGACACTGGTAACGCGCCGCCAGCCAATAAAAAGTCGACTGAGAGAAAAATGCAATGTGGGTTTGATCGTTTTTGTAATGCCATTTTGTAAACGCTTCGGCATCGATGACCAATTTGGTCATGATGCCCAGCCAGCCGCCGAGTTTTAATAAATTAAACAGTGCGTCGAATTCGCTTTTCGGGGTACGGAAATGTTCTACCACTTCCGTGCAAACGATAAAGTCGTAAGCTTGTTGCAGATGTTTGGGAAAGTCCGCATAGAATGGATCGTAGAGATTCATTCGGTGGCCTTGAGCTTTGAACAGTTCTGCCAGCGCCGGACCAGGGCCGCAACCGAAATCCAGTCCTTGAGAATTGGCAGGCAATCTGTCGAGCAACGGCTTTGCCAATCGCGATAGAAATTTAAGGTAGCCTAGGTCGTCAATAGCGTTTTGATGCAGATCGTATATGGCTCGTTCTTGGCTTGGCGACAAGTGTTGCGAACGATCGACGTACACCAGGAAGCAGTTCCGACAACGGCTGAATTCGCGTTTTGAGTCTTTGTGAAAAAGGCGGGTATCGTTACTGGTACAGAGTGGACAGGGTAGTGCCGGCATAATTAATTTAGGCTTTTGCTTGACGCATGGATGATATGCTGTAGAATGCGCGGCTCTCTACTGCGGAGCGGTAGTTCAGTTGGTTAGAATACCGGCCTGTCACGCCGGGGGTCGCGGGTTCGAGCCCCGTCCGCTCCGCCACTTCTTTGTGGTTTTCATCTGGTAACTTTAGCTACCTTCATGGCTCAAGCATCTATTTAGTTTGTGGAATTCCGGAACTGATGCCAGATTATCTTGAACGTAAGCGTTAAAGTCGGATCGTTACCGGCTACGCGTTTGTCCACGATAGCCAGTTCCAGCCAGCAGTCTTCGTCGATTTCCTCGGCCGCCAGATTAAACGGGCCGTTATGTCGGCAGCGGTAGACCTGAATGAATTCCATACCTAGTTCTGGGCAAGGTTCCAATTTGAATAATGGCTCCAGATTATCGACAGATATACCCAGTTCTTCTTGTAGTTCGCGCGGCGCGCAACTGGCATAGCTTTCACCGGCGTCGACATGGCCAGCAGCCGAGGTGTCCCACAAGCCCTTATTCAGGTCTTTTTTCATTGAGCGCTTTTGCAGAAACAACTGCTCTCGATCATTGAAAACCATAATATGCACGGCCCGATGCCGCAGGCCGTTGGCGTGGATTTCGGCTCTTGGTTGTTGGGCGGTAACAACATCGTCGGTGTCGACAACATCGAGAAGTTCGTTGTGCATGTTTGACTATCGATTCCTGAAGCAAGGTCGTGTATGGTAGCCGTTTTTAGTGCTTGTCGCAGAGAACATATGGCCAGAAGAAGCGAACATAGTCAGGAACAGATCAAGGAAATGGTATTGGTGGCGGCGGAAACCATAGTCGTAGAGGATGGCTTTAACGCGTTGACGGTGCGCAAAATCGCGATGGAGATTGGCTACACAGTGGGCAGTATTTACATGGTGTTTGCCAACATGAACGATTTGGCAACACATGTGAAAGCGCGTACCTTGGATGAGCTGGCCAAGCAGTTAAGTGATTATGTACCAGCCAGCAGCGTCGAACATCACATCCTGGCTTTGGCGGAGACTTATTTGAACTTTGCAGCCCTGCATTTCAACCGCTGGCGGATGATTTTCGATGTACAAAGCGAAGAACCGCCGCCGGAATGGTATCAGCAAAAAATCGAACAACTGTTTGCTATCGTCGAAGTATTGTTCAAACAGTTAACACCTGGCAGCTCGGCCGAACAAAATCGATTGGCGGCCAGAACGCTGTGGAGTGGGGTACACGGTATCTGCATTCTATCTTTGACCGCCAAACCGCAGGGCAGCGATGTTGCATCGTCCAAACAAAGCGTGGACTTATTGGTCAATACATTTATTCAAGGTTGGAAGGCCGCTCCACTTCAGGCAAATGCCATACCACCAGGAAAGTAGCGGCCAACAGCAATAACCCTAGGCCGATCAGCGCGGCAATTGGTGTTACCTGTTCGGCCGTAGCCAGGGTGTAGCCGCCGACCGATAACAGCATCGCTACATTCTGGAAAAAGTTCTGCATCGCCACCGCGCCACCGCTGCCTATGCTGTGTTGGCCGATCTCCTGCAACGCGGCATTGATGGGAACGATAAACATGCCTCCGGCCATGCCCATTAAAAACAATACAAAACGCGCCGGCCACACTGCTTCGGTGAAACTCAGGGCGATGATGCACAAGCCCATCAAATAAGCAGGAATCCGTGCACGCCGCAGATGTTCCAGCGGAATCAGGCGCGGAACCAGTACCGAACCGGCGATGATGCCAATAGCCAGAAATAGCGTCAGATTGGCGATATCGCTGGCGTTATGCGTCATTAATACCAAAGGCGCCCAAGCGATGATAATGACCCGCACACAGGCCGCCGCGGCCCAGAACAGGGAGGCGCCTAGCACCGCAAACCGCGAGCGCGGCATGGCCAGAAATGTTTTGACTTCTTGGTAAAATAACAAGATTTTCGACCCGGATGGCGGCACTTTACGTAAACCCATCGGTAAGAACAAAGTGGTTGCCGCTGAAATCAAAAACAGCATGATCGTTGCAATCAAGGCCCAACTGATAGAGTAGTCCGCCAACTTGGCACCGACCACCATGCCGGTCAATATTGCCAATATCGTTGAACCTTCGATCCAACTATTGGCCTTAACCAGGCCGTTATGACCGGCAAGTTCCGGTAAAATGCCATATTTGGCCGGGCTGTATAGCGCCGCACCAACCCCGACCAGGCTATAGGCCAGCAAAGGTTCCACTTTTACCAACAACAAGCCGGCGCCGCCGGCTTTGATCAGATTGGCGACAATCAATACCCTCGATTTTGCGTGACTATCCGCAAATCCACCAACCCAGGGCGCCAAGACCACAAAAGCCACCAAAAATACGCTTTGTAAGGCCGGTACGTACCAGCTAACGGGATGCGCATCCTGCATCACCATTGCGATTACCGTGAACAAAATGGCATTGTCGGCAAATGCCGACAGGAATTGCGCGATAAGCAGAGGGTAGAGGTGTTTGCTCATGGTCTGGGATGATAGTTGATTGGAAGATTAAGCGACGACGCGAATGCACAGATTGCTTACACCGTGTCGTTTACCGTTGAATATCCGGTTTAATCCGGCGTAACCTTGCCGCCTTCCAGCAATAGAGCCGCTAATGCAGTTGCACCTGGATAATCGGTTTTTCCGGTGGCCAGCAACGGTAATTTATCCAGCACAAACACTTTCTTCGGCAGATTAATACTGGCCACGCCTGGGGCGGCTTCGGTCAACTGCTTGGCATTAGCATCGCGTCGGGTGGTTAACAGTACCAGTTGTTCGCCTTTTTTCGGATCCGGCAGACTGACGACGATATGTTGCGCTTCTGGCCAGGCATGGATGGCCAATTGTTCGACGGCGGTCAGCGACACCATTTCTCCGCCGATTTTCGCGAAACGCTTGCTGCGGCCTTGAATATGAATGAATCCTTCCTCGTCGACATGCACGATATCGCCGGTGTCATACCAGCCTTCACCATAAACAGCGGAGCAGGGCGGCACCAACACGCCGGGATTATCCGGCAGCAGATAGCCTTTCATGATATTGGGGCCGGCGACATGCAGTTTGCCGGCATTTTCGATACCGGGTACCGGTTCAAGTTTGTGCAGCATATCCGGCATAAATCGGCCCACGCTGCCGGCTTTGTAATCCATCGGCGTGTTTACTGAGGTTACCGGCGAGGTTTCGGTAGCGCCGTAGCCTTCCAGAATACGAATGCCGAATTTATCCAGCCAAGTGCTTCGGGTGGTTTCCTGCAGTTTTTCCGCACCGGCTACTACGTAACGCAAGGAGAAAAAATCGTAAGGATGGGCTTTTTTGGCATACGCCGCTAAAAAGGTATTGGTGCCAAACATAATGGTCGCGCCCACCTCGTAAGCCATTTCCGGAATGACTGCATAATGTAGTGGCGACGGGTAGAAAAAACTGGTCATGCCGTTCAAAATCGGCATCATCGTGCCTACTGTGAAACCAAAGGAATGGAACATCGGCAGAAAATTCAGCACCACGTCTCCCGGTCCGAAATCGATGCGTGCCCTGATTTGTTTGTGATTAGCCAGGATATTGGCGTGCGACAGCACCACGCCTTTGGGCAAACCTTCCGAACCCGAGGTAAACAATACCACTGCCGCGTCATCGGCATCGTAGTCGTGGCTTTTGTACCAAAATCTTGCGGTTTTAGCTTGTAACAAGCCGGTCAATTTGTCGAAACCTGTTAGTGATGTCGCCAAGTCTTCCAAGTAAATTAGTTTGACGTGTTGTGCCAGGATCGCGGCTTCGTCTCCCAGTTTTGCTAAATCAATAAATTTGCGAGAAGTTAGCACAATATTGATTTGTCCGGTGCGGCAGGCCGCAGCCATGCCGGCGGCGCCTATCGAATAATTCAACATCGCCGGCACTCGTTGATAAATCTGCAAACCCAGCACCACATTCAGCGTCTTACAACTGTTGGGTAGCAAGACGCCGACATTCTCGCCGGTTTGGGTGATGGCTTTGATCAGTTTGCCTACGATGATGCTGCGAGTGATCAGCGCATCGTAACTTATAGGCTTGCGCTCCAGATCTTCCGCCACGGTGTAACGCCCGCCGTGGAGTGCGCGGGCTTCCAGCAAGGCCGCGAAGATGGTTTGTTGGTAATGGCTGGTGGCAAACATCATTTCGGTCATGATGTCGGCCAGAATATGGCCGCTATGTTTACGGCGGGCTTTACCGGTCACGTCACCATGAGTCTCGATCAAGGTCGGCGGCTGGATGTGAATGGTAATTCGCGGAAACCACTGTTGACGGACTGTGCCACCCAATTTGGAAAACCGGCTGTATTCGGCGCCTTCGATGCGAACCGGCAGCAAGGTTGCGCCGGATTTGTCCGCAACCATACCGGTACCGTCGTAGATTTTCATCAACGAACCGGTTACGGTGATGCGGCCTTCCGGAAAAATCACGGTTTTGGTGTCGTTTTGCAAATGATGGATCAACGCCTTTAAAGACAGCGGATGCGTCGGGTCCATCGGAAATACCTTGGATAAACGCAAAAATGGTTTCAGCCACCAGCGTTCCGAAATTTGGGTATTGATCGCAAAGGTGATGTCGTCCGGCAAAAACACGCCCAACAACAATGGATCGAGAAATGAGGTGTGATTGGCGACGATCAACACGCGATTGCCGGCTTTGGCGTAATTTTCCAGTCCGTGGACTTTCACTCGATAGACCAGCGTCAACAGCCAGCGTAGAACAATTTTTAACATAGTATTCCTCCCGTGCGCGCATATTAGCAGACAGATTGCGATTTGCCGGGGTGTACTATAAACATTAATTAATCGTTGTTCAATTAATTTGGCATTTTTATTTGTCTCTGCTTGCCAAATAAGGCTAATCCGGCTCTGGCGCATAAGATCGAGGTTACTAGACTGTATTGGCGTTTTATGAAATCTTGCCGCCAGCCAAGTTGCCTGGACAATACAGCTGCTTGCTTTAAATTATTTAACCCGCCTTAAAAGCCGAATGCGGAGCGCTGCCGCCTGTGAGGCTATGCTAATATCCCGATAAACATTGCCTTGGATGTTATGGAATTAATTTGGATTAGTACTGCGTTCGTCAGTGGCTTATTGGCTACTCGACTCATGTTGCCGCCGTTGGTGGGTTACTTGGTCGCCGGCTATTTTTTGCATTTTCTACATGTCTCCCCGCTACAGAATTTAAGTCACCTGGCGGATATCGGTATCGAATTACTGTTGTTTTCGGTAGGTTTAAAGCTGAAACCCAGTTCGCTGATTCGCCGTGAAGTGCTGAGTGTCGGCGGATCGCATGTATTGGTTATGGCGCTGGCATCCGCGTTGTTTTTCCTATGGATAGACAAGCACGTTACCGGCGGCTTGGTGCTTGGTATCAGCTTGGCGTTTTCAAGTACGATTTTCGCGATCAAAGTATTGGAAGATAGTGGAGAGTTATCGTCTTTACACGGTCGAGGCGTGTTAAGCATCTTGATTTTGCAAGATGTGGTTGCCATTGCGTTATTAGCCTTTGCGGAGGGTAAGCACCCGTCACCCTGGGCATTGTTGGTCATACTCTTACCGCTGGTGCGGCCTCTTGCGCATCGTCTGTTATCAGCCAGTCAAACATCGGAATTGAAGCTGTTACTGGGAGTTTCGTTCGCGCTGGCCGGGGGAGCGATGGCCGAGAGTGTCGGCGTCGCGGCCGATATCGGCGCCTTACTCGCCGGCGTCACCTTGGCAAATCACGCCAAGATTGATGAGCTAAGCAATAAATTATGGAGCCTGAAAGAGCTTTTTCTCGTCGCGTTTTTTCTGCAAATTGGCTTAACGGATCTACCGAACCAGGAACAAATCTATTTAGCCTTAATCTTGTTAGCGTTGTTGCCTGTGCAGGGCATGCTGTTTTTCTTTTTATTTCTGCTGGCACGATTGCGCGCCAGAACAGCATTTGTTGCGTCTTTGGCATTAATGACGTATTCCGAGTTTGCATTGATTACCACGGGCGCAGTCGTTCAGGCCCATTTACTGCCGCCGGAATGGCAATCCATCATCAGCCTTGCAGTTGCCGGCTCTTTAGCGTTGGCGGCTCCGCTCAATCGATTTTCTCATCGCTTATTTTCCTGGTTGGAGCCTGCGCTGATTAAATTTGAAAAACAATCGCTGCATCCTGATCGCTTGCCGGATTCGTTCGGTGTTGCCGAGTGGCTGGTTGTGGGCATGGGCAGAACAGGCGTATCAGCCTATCAATCGCTCTGCAACCAGGATCAGCGGGTGGTGGGGCTGGATTCGGACCCAACCGTTTTAGAAAGCGTGCTGGCCTCGGGACGTAGAGTGGTCTACGCCGATGTGGTAGAGAGTGAAATTTGGGGCAGACTACCGCTGGAGCGAGTCAAGGGTATCATTTTGACTTTACCGTCTTACGACAACCGAATGAACGCCATCAAACAACTACGTAAACACGGTTTCGCCGGGGTAATCGGCACCATTTGCTACCAAGTAGAAGACGAGCAAAAACTAAAACGCCAAGGCGCCAGTTTTGTCATTCATCCATTGGTCGAGGCTGGCAAGCAACTAGCCGAACAAATGCTGCTGAAGAACTTGAATATTTGATTTTCCTCGAAGCGACAGTATTGGCTATTTTTGTAATTCGAATCACGCCGCTTTGAGGTATGTTTTCGCCTTTTCACGGATATTCGCCCCGATTTTTAGCTTATCGGAGGCGAATAGTGAACAAGATCTAAACACTCCGCCGAAGGTCTGTGTTTTTTAAATGATTTTGTTAATGAGCTTCAGATCATGCTAAGAGATTAGCGGTCGCGTTTTATGCTTTCTACCGGCGAACACCGCGAATAAGCCCGGCAAGAATAAAAACACCGAAGCAGGTAAGGGCACCGCTGCAGCTGGACTGATGGTGACATTGGCGGGTAACGCGCTGCCGGCCAAAGAGGTGCTATCCCAGGTGGCGATGATGGGATTGGTGAAGTTAATAAAATTATTTATACCGCTACTTAGCGCTTTGAATTGAATTGTTCCCAACAAGGTGGGCGCCGCGATATTGATACCGCTGGTTAGCGCGGATGTGCCGGAAATGGTTTCCGCAAAATGTACCTTGCCCGGCGTAATAGCGTTGAAAAATGTCTCGGTGTCTGCTGCGCCAAAAACGCTAGCACTCGTTAACGATAGAGCTTCCAGCTTGGCACTGTTAAAGCTGAGGTTAAAATCGAACAGTGCAAAATCGTCAACGGAATCGATGTAAATATCGGCATTAAAAACAGCACCGACCGATGAAGTGTAAACCGAAGTGTTACCTGGCAATTTCACGCTCAGGTTGGGAATAGCCGCGTCAGCAATTTGAAAACTCCCGACGAAAGCTAGTGCCATGAATTTAATAAGCATATGTTTGTTCATTTTTGGGTTCCCTATATCAGTAAGCCGAGTCCTGCTTGGCTCGGCATTATTTAGATCGTACAAGTTTCGGACGGATTACAAGCCGCATTGCGGTTTGGTGCAAAGCGATGCTGCTTTTCGATAATCCAGGATATTGATTTTCAAATCGCGATTTACATCGGCGGGATCTTTTGCTGCTGCATTTTGGCCGTATTTCGCTTTGATAACCGCTAAATCGGCAGAGTCGATATCATTGTCGGCGTCCACATCGCCTGGACCAGTCACTTTAACGGTGTAGTTTTTGTTGACGATGCTACCGTCGGTATCGGTGGACTCAACAAAAAAACTGAATACGCCCACTCTGGCGGGTGTGCCGGACAGTACGCCGGTTGCAGAGTCAAGGGCCAAACCGTTCGGTAGAGCACCGCTAGTGTTTGTCACGTAAGGGGTGTTGCCGCCAAATACCACGGCTCTATTCGGAAACGCCTCGCCGACATTCCCGCTTTGAATGTCGTTGATTAACGATAAGGGCGCTACTGCATTAAACTCGCCCATTTGCGCGCCACGGTAGGCGCCGACGATGGCCACGCTGGAGCAATCGAATTCCGTGTCGTTGCCGTTGATATCCGTGACGGTGACGACATCTACTCCGCTGATATTATCCGGTCCCACGGCATCGCACATTGCTTCACCGTTTTCGCCGTCTATCGAGGCGGCAGGGGCGACGTATTCATAAAACTCATAACGGCGGGTGACGACGTCTCTGCCGTCGCCCATATCGTCAGCTTTGCCTGCTAAATTGGATTTATTGCTTTTGCCCTGATTATTGGTTTGTAAAAGATACCATTCCGATTCAACTTCATCGGGTTCGCCGTTACTCCAGTCTGCATGGCCGTCATTGTCCTTGTCGTCACCGACCAGTTCTTCCAGTGCTAGAACCCGTTTTTTATGCGTCTTGGTTTTAATGACTTTAACCCAACTCGGCTCGCCAAATTGCTTGGCAGCGGGAATCGGCACGACGGGTGCCGGAATTGCCGCCACTACCTGGGCAGGAAATTGTACGACTGCCGGCTCAATTACGATAGGCGGTAAATTTGGAACCGGATTGGGTTGGATGACCGGTGGGCGCACGAATACCGGCGGTTGATAGGCGTAAGTAGGTGTGCCGACAGACACGGCCGGTCCGGTAACGATTTGACCTGCCGGATTTTTTATTAACCAGTTGTATTTAATGGCCGAGGCCGGCGCGTAAATGCCTACGCCGAAATGCTCGCAGCCTTGATTGACCGCGGGATTGGTGCACAAGTGACCGTTGGTGGGCGAGATGGAGCCAGGATTCGCCGGGTTGGTAAAGCCCGTAGTGGTGCCGCTCGGGTTTGTTGCCTCATAACGCACAAATACTTTCGGGTGAGCCGGATCGCTATTATCTTCGCGAATTTTTGGCACGCCATAATGATTCCACGAGTAAGTGCCTCCAATAGCGGTGCTATGGACATCGTCAATTTCAATTTCAAAACCATGGCAGGTTTCGCCGGTATCGTTTACCGCGTCGAAATTGCCCAGCGAGCCGTAAGCGGTCGAGGCGCTTATGTCATTGGTACCAAGTAGAAGAAGTGCCGGAATTATGAGTTTTCGCATGTTGTGATCCATTGTTTCAGGGGCTGTAAAGTACAAATCGAATTGCCTAGGAAAAACGACCGCATTGCAGCACATGGAGATGAAACCAAGATTAAACTGTGATTAAAATCACGGATTACGAATGGGGTTTTGGACACGCGTTGATGAGCTGTAAACCGAGAGTTTAACTAAAGGTTGGAGAAACTTCGGCTACAAGAATCTATAAAGGGGATAGGCTTGTAGTGGGTTCACCCCCAACAGCCTTTGGCTGACGCCCGTCACGTTTGAAACCAATCTTAAAATTCACCCTTTGAAAAATAAGAATTAGAATGCCAGAAGATTGGCGGGGCTGACTTAAAACAAAATAATATGCGCTTATTACTAGTGGAAGATGATGCTGGTTTGTCCAGATCATTAAAAACCGATCTGGAAAGGGCCGGATTTGCCGTGGATGCGGCACTCGATGGCGTCAGCGGCGAGTTTATGGGCATGACGGAAACCTACGATATGGTGATCCTTGATCTGGGTTTGCCGAAGATGTCGGGCTTGGAAGTGTTGCGATGCTGGCGGCAATCCGGGAATCATGTCCCGGTCATCGTGCTCACAGCCAGGGATGCTTGGCACGAGAAAGTCGATGGATTTAAAGCCGGCGCCGATGATTATTTGGGTAAGCCTTTTCACATCGAAGAATTAATGGCGCGGATCCAGGCATTATTAAAACGCCTGCACGGCAGGACGCAGCCGCAGTTATCCGCTAGTGGCGTGACCCTGGATGAGGACACCCAAACGGTCTGCGTGGATGGCGAGCGGCAGGTAGAATTAACGGCCATCGAGTTTCGTTTGTTGCGTTATTTCATGTTGAATTCCGGAAAGCTACTGACCAAAACCCATTTGCTGGAACACGTTTACGAGTGTGATTACGACCCAGCCAGCAATGTCATCGAAGTGTATATCAACCGCTTGCGGCGCAAATTGGGTAAAGATCTTATCGCCACCCGGCGCGGCCAAGGCTATGTCTTCGGCGAAAAGACATGATGTCGTTGCGGCGGCGGCTTAACCGCGGCCTGGTCATCATTCTCAGCCTAGTGTTTATAGGGCATTGGCTGGCAGCTGACTGGGTGATTCGCGCAGTCGCCGAAAAACAGATGATGACTCGATTACAGCACGATGGTGACTCAGTGCTGGATACCTTAACGCTTGATGGCGACGGTCAGCCGATTTTCGATAGCTCGCATGCGGGCACCGTTTACGGACAGTCCTTTTCCGGACACTATTTTGTGATCCATATCGACGGTCGTACCTATTATTCGACATCGTTGCAAGATCAGCCATTGCCGTTCCCCGCCATGTCGGTTGGTACCAGTCAACAATTTCATTTTCAGGACGGCCCACGCCATCAGCCGTTACTGGTTTTAAGCCGCGGTTTTGAGCGTTTTGGTCGGCCAATCAGTATCAGCATCGCTGAAGACCTGACCGATATTGGCCGTGACATAGACGGTATACGGCTGGCGTACCTAGTGTTGACAGTTTTGGTATTGCTGGCGGCAATTGCGCTGCAAAGTGCCGATGTGCGCCGGTCTCTCAATCCGTTGAAGGCCGCACGCGATGAATTGGCCGAGATCGCCAATGGCCGGCAACAGCAGATTCAGGCCCGAGTGCCAGCCGAAATCAAGCCCTTGGTCAAGGAGGTCAATCGTTTGTTGGTACTGGTCGAACGTCGCTTGCATCAGTCTCGTACGGCGATCGGAAATTTGGCGCATGCTTTGAAGACGCCGTTGGCGATGTTGTTTCGCCTGGCCGAAAGTCCGCTGTTAAACGATCATCCGGAACTGCGTAAACAGTTGCAGCAGCAAACTCAAACCATCCATCAGCGCATAGATCGGGAGTTAAAACGCGCGCGTATCTCCGGCAACAGTCAAACCGCAACGGTGTTTAATCCGCGCCTAGAACTGACTGCCCTGGCTATGCTGCTGCACAATATCTACGTCGAGAAAAATTTAACGATTCAGGTGAATGCGCCGGATCAATTAATCCATTTTGATAGGGAAGACATGCTGGAGTTGACCGGTAATTTACTTGATAACGCTTGCAAATGGGCGGATCGGTATGTCGTGCTTACCGTCGAGAGCCGGTATGGCATGATTATAAGTGTTTCAGACGACGGCCCCGGTTGTTCGGAGTTTGACATGCAGCAACTCAGTCAGCGAGGTCTGCGTCTGGATGAGGCGGTGCAGGGGCATGGTCTGGGTTTGGCCATCGTCCGAGATATTGCCGAATTTTACCATGGCACGCTGACTATCGGACGCTGCGCAGAGTTGGGCGGTTTGATGGTAAATGTGCAATTCCCGAGGTGAACCGCGTCAGCAACGGTATAATTGCCTGTTATTTTTTCTGCCCCGATTGATTGCTTATGACTACCGTTAACACCGAAAAACTCTCCAGCGCCCGTTTTGCCGAAGCCACCGATGCTTTTGTCGAGGAATTCACTGCTTCCGTCGGTTTCGATCAACGGATGGCGCACCAGGATATTCAAGGCTCGCTGGCGCATGCAGCCATGCTGTGCAAAATCGGTATATTAACCGAACAAGAACTGGCCGATATTCAGCGCGGACTGGCGCAAATCGGCGGTGAGATCGAACGCGGCGAGTTTGTTTGGTCGATCAAGCAGGAAGATGTGCACATGAATATCGAAGCGCGTCTGACCGATCTGATCGGGATTGCCGGCAAAAAGCTGCATACCGGGCGTTCGCGCAACGACCAAGTGGCGACCGATATTCGGCTGTACTTGCGCAGTGAAATCGAAACGATTTTGGCGCAACTGCAACGTTTGCAAATCGCCTTGCTGGACTTGGCAGAACGCGAAGCCGATACCATCATGCCAGGCTTTACTCATCTGCAAGTGGCGCAGCCGGTGACATTCGGCCATCATCTGATGGCCTGGTTCGAAATGTTGACGCGCGACAAAGAACGTTTGCAAGATTGCAGTAAGCGCCTGAATGTGATGCCCTTGGGTGCTGCGGCCTTCAGCCGGCACCAGTTACCCTATCGACCGTTTTATGACCTCCGAATTGCTAGGGTTTTCGCGGCCGTCGAATAATTCGTTGGATTCGGTTAGCGATCGCGATTTTGCCATCGAATTCGCCGCCGCCGGCAGTCTGATCATGATGCACCTGTCGCGTTTTTCCGAAGAACTGGTGTTGTGGGCCAGCGCGCAATTCAATTTTATCGATATTCCGGATGCGTTTTGCACCGGTTCGTCGATCATGCCGCAAAAGAAAAACCCGGATGTACCGGAACTGGTGCGAGGCAAATCCGGCCGGGTTACCGGTCATTTGGTCTCGTTATTGATGCTGATGAAAAGTCAGCCACTGGCGTACAACAAGGATAACCAGGAAGACAAAGAACCGCTGTTCGATACCGCCGACACGCTAGTAAATTGCCTGCGGGCATTTGCCGACATGATGCCGCGGATTCAGGCCAAACGGGAAAATATGTATAAGGCCGCGAAACGAGGGTTTGCTACTGCCACCGATCTCGCGGATTATTTGGTACGTAAAGGCATGCCATTTCGCGATGCCCACGAAGTAGTCGGGCAAGCGGTGCGGCTGGGGTTGCAAACTAATCGCGACTTGTCGGAATTGGCGCTGACGGAGCTGCGGGGCTTTGCCGACACGATTACTGCCGACGTATTCGATATTCTGAAATTGGAAGGTTCTGTCGCCGCTCGCAATCATATCGGCGGTACAGCTCCGGAAGCGGTTCGTCAGGCAATTTGTGACGCAAGACAAAATACCCTACTAAAATCCGGAAATTAGTTATTTAACTGCTACCCTTCGAACATCGTTTGATTCGGAGGGTGGCAATGCCCCAATACTTTTCCCGGTTGTTTGCCGGACAAAACGTCGATGAGATTCCGCAAGAATCCGGTTTTTGGCGCGACCGGGAATTAGTCTTATTCGGTAGCCCCGACGGCAACTCCGTTCAGGCGTTAACAGCATTAGTCTTCAAAGTCAGTAGAAATCCCAAAGATCTACAGGCGCATCTAAGGCGGATTTATTTTTGTTATGAACAGCGTTTGCCGGAGCAACTCTATGCGGCTCTATTAGATTTGGTGATTGTTCTGGCGGGCAAAGGTGCGTTATTAAGTCGCCGTATGCTACAAGCTAGCCGTTCGCGGCTAAATAGCGGGCAATTCCAGACATTGCAAAAAGTGACGGAATATGAGCAGCTAGGTAATCGTTATTCGCTGTTTAGCAGCGGTATTCTGGGTAGCCGCGAACTGGTCAGGTCTAAACGGCAAACGGAAACCCAACACGATTATCTGGCGTTAGCCAACGACTTTATCGAGTACAGCCAGCTAGAGCAGGCCATGGATGTGTTGGAAATCGGAATCGACCTGTATCCCGATCGTGCGGATTTACAGCTGGCCTTATTGGAGCTTTACAAATCCACCGAAAGCCGGGAGCGCTTTCAAGGCCAACGGCAACGATTCAGCGATGCTGGAATTGCGCTAGTAAACGAATGGTTGGTATTGGCACACTTTTTTGAAGGCCGGCTATCATGAACAAGGCGACTAAGACACCGTTTCGAATCGCTCTTCACGGCATGGATAGCCGTACCTGTAAAACCATGGAAATGTATCTGAAGGGGCCCTGTCGCGGGGTTGCCGTCGTGGTCGACGAGGTCGACGCCAATATCGATATGATCGATGCGGATCATCCAAAAGCCAGGGATATTCTGGATGCCAGAAAAGCAGCGGCGCCGAATCGACCGATAATTTTGCTGTCTTTGCAAAACCTGCAATTGGACAATACTTATTTCATTAAAAAGCCGGTCAACGTCGAACAAATGTTGGCGGTGCTAGACAAAATCAAGGCGGTTGCGCAGGCTCGTAAAGCCGACGCCGACACCACAAAAATGTCCCAGGTGCTATCTAAAACATCCGATGTGCCGGAACAGCCTAAAGTCGAATCGCCGAAAAAAATGGCCATGGAGGTTTATGTCAATAAGTCCAAGGCAACTAAAGCGGCCGCATCCTCAGCGCAGCACAAAGCAGGCAAACATCAATCGGCGATGCAGTTGAACGAAGGCGGCTTTACCGCATTTTTGGGAAACCTGAGTAATATCGATTTCGACGATGAAGCGCAATTATTAACCGCTTGTTACGACCCTAGGCAGTATTTTTTAGGCTATGTGATGTCGGCGTATAAAACCGCCAATTTACAGTCGCGCGTCCTGCAGCTTTGTTCGATTTGGAAGCCTTTGACGATTTTTCCGGAAAATCAGGAAGTTTGGGTGGATGCCGACGATAAGCAAACCCGTGCGTTCGCCGGGATGCCGTTGGGTAAGGGTTCGGTCAGCAATATGATGTTGACCGCTGTCGATATCGCAACAACGGTACAAAGGGCCGAGGATAAGTTTCAGGATATGAACGCCTTTGTTTGGAAATTGGCAATTTGGACATCCAAGGGTCGCTTTCCGATAGGCTTGGATATTCAACGCCCGGTTTTTTTGGACCGATGGCCCAATTTTACCCGGTTGGTCATCACGCCGGATGCCTTACGCATTGCCGCATTGTTGATTCAGGCACCGAGAATACCGCTAGAAGTTGCCAGCCTGTTACATGTCAAACCGCAGTACGTATTTGTATTCATCAGTGCTTGTCAAGCGATAGGCATATTGAAACAAAGCGAACGTCAAGTCGATACGGTAATTGCCGTGGAACAGACCAAGAAACCTAAAAACGAAGGTTTATTAAGCAAAATTCTTAACAAGTTGCGTGGCGCTTAGAAACGATAAGGAATCTCGATGAGTCAGTACAAAATAATTTTCACGGGCCCCGTGGGCGCCGGCAAAACCACTGCAATTAATGCCATAAGCGATGTGCCGCCGGTGAAAACCGATGCGGCAGCCAGCGATATGACTAAAAACCGTAAAGCATCGACGACGGTGGCGATGGATTATGGCGTGATGAATTTGGCGGGCGGCGAAAAAATTCATTTATACGGCACGCCCGGCCAGGAGCGCTTCGATTTCATGTGGGATATTTTGACTAACGGCGGTATCGGCTTAATTTTGTTACTAGACAATACTCGCGCGGATCCTTTTCAGGATATGCGTTTTTTTCTGGATGCCTTCGGCAAGTTTATCAACGATACCAGCGTTGCCATCGGGGTAACGCAAATGGATTTGAGTAGTACGCCTTCAATAGAAGATTACCACGCGCAATTGCAGGGATACGGTCTTAAGCCGCCGGTTTTTGCGGTGGATGCGCGGGAAAAGAACGATGTCTCGCTGCTGGTGCAAGCCTTGTTATATTCTCTGGACCCCGGCCTGGTGGGTTGAGTGCGATGGAAAGATTTACGTTAATCGATGGACTCTATTTATACCCTACGCCCGCTGGCGCTTATTACGCCATATCGTCCCCAGAATCGGACAAGCCGCGGCGGTTTTTAATTCGTCTGCTGCAGCAGGAGCAAACCCCCGAGTTGAACATCGAGCAATTGCAAAAATTGATGGAAATCGAAGACGAGGACAAAGCCATGCAGTTGCTGTTGTACTGTCAAAAGCTGGGTTGGGTGCAGGGTGTCGATAAACCTTTACTGGCCCCGCATACCGCGCTGGAGGAAATTTTACCCGATTTGTTAGCGGCAATATCCGAGAACGGCAAAGTGTTATTGGCCGACGATCAGGGTTTTTACTTGGCTTGTAGCGGCTTTGCCCATGAAGTCGCAGAAGAGCTGTCGGCGCTTAGCGCGGAGCTGGCGACCGTCCATAAACGCCGCTCCGGATTATTGATAAACAATATGGGCATATCCAGCCATGCTTGGGCCATCGTCGATCCTTTCGGTAACAGCCAAATCGGTTTTTGGCCGATGTTCGTCGGCAAGCACCGCTTCGTATTGGCGATAACCGGTGTCCCGCATTTCAATCAGGCGGAGTTTGTGACTTTGGCCTGGGCTTTGATTACCCGTTATTTAACAAAAGCCGCTGACGCTTCAAATTAAGCGCATCGCACCATCACCCATTATTTAAGAGGAATTAAATTATGAAAGCAGACATGCTGACGTCGGTTTTGACCGAGCTGAACGGTACTTCGGCGGATATAGAAGCATCCGGCGTGATTTCCACCGACGGTTTGATGATGGCATCGGTGTTGCCCGCAGGCATGGATGAGGACCGGGTAGGGGCTATGAGCGCTGCCATGTTGTCCTTGGGCGATAGAACCGCGCAGGAATTAAACCGCGGCAATTTGGAGCAGGTTCTGATCAAAGGTGCCAGGGGCTATGTGTTAATGACCTATGCCGGTAACGAAGCCGTGCTCACGGTGCTCGCCAAGCCCAACGCCAAACTCGGGCTAATCTTCCTTGACGTCAAGCGAGCGGCGGAGAGTATTTCCGAAATGTTGTAAACCCTAACCGGCAACCCGGAGCAAATCATGATCGTTGATATGAAACCCGAAGATATCGTTGGCGAGTACCAGGAAGCGACTCTTACCTATTGCAATGGCAAATCCCGAAAAGTGCTGTACACCGAGCTGGAAACCCCATATCCGGACGGCAAATTGATCGTTTCCACAACCACCCCGGATGGCATCATCAGTCATGTGAACCGGGCTTTTGTGGAGATGTCGGGTTATACCGAAGCCGAGTTACTTGGGGCGCCGCATTGCATACTCAGGCATCCGGACATGCCCGCGGCGGCTTTTAAAGACCTGTGGGATACGGTGCTACGCGGAGAAAAATGGCAAGGATTCGTCAAAAATTTACGCAAGGACGGCGGTTATTATTGGGTAAAAGCCACGGTAATTCCGAATGTGCGCGGCGGCAAGGTCGTTGGCTATACCTCGGTGCGCCGAAAACCTTCGCGCAGCAAAGTCGATGAATGCATCGCGCTGTATCCGACACTATTTTGATTGGGGAATATCATGTCTTTCATGTTTACAGTTAGCCCGGATTTTGCCCCGGACCGCCTTTCCGGCTGGTATATCTTCAATACTTGGCTACAAAAACAAAGCGCCGAGGCTATCCATCTGGAAATGTATAATCACTACCAGGATCTGCATCAGGCCATAGCGGCCGACAAGATCGATTTGATTTACGCCAATCCCTTCGATGCGGCGATGCTGGTCAGAGAAAAGGGTTTTTTGCCCTTGGTGCGCGCCAAGGGCGAATCGGACGAAGCGATCATTGCCGTCAATGCCGAAAGCGGTATCGACGATGTAGCCGACTTAAAGCCAAATACCCGCGTGGCATTTACCGACGATCCTGATGTGCGGCTGATGGGCATGATCATGCTGGAACCCGCCGATTTGCATGCCGGCAATATCGTCCCGCTGCTATCGGATAACCACGTCCTGGTCGCCAAACATCTGTTGAAAGGCGAGGCGGATGTCGGCATTATTCTGGCGGAGGCCTACGATAACCTTTCCAGTATGATCAAAAAACAACTACGGGTATTGGTGCGCAGTCAAATCAGTGTGATCTACCATTCTCTGATGATAGGTCCGAGATTGCAAAGCCGCCGCGACGATATGCAAAAAATATTGGTGGAAATGGATCAGGATGAAAAAGGTAGCGGTGTACTGAGTGCACTTGGCTTCAACGCTTGGCAACGGATCGAGGACGAAGAAATGGAGTTTATGATCGATTTAATGGATACCTTAAATACCTGAGATGCTGCGGTCGTAGCGGAGTCAAACCAGATGAATCAATCGACGGTAATCGATTTTTTGCGGCATGGCGAGGCCCGCGGCGGTTCTTACTACAGGGGTACTACCGACGATCCTCTCACGGAACGCGGCTGGCATCAGATGTACCGGCAATGCGGGGAAGGGCAGTGGGATGCGGTGATCAGTTCGCCGCTGCGGCGCTGCCGATCTTTTGCTGCTGTCTGGTGCGAACAACAGCAATTGCAACTATCGATTGAACCGGCGTGGAGCGAAATTGATTTCGGGGATTGGGAAGGCCAATCCGCCGAACAGATTTCAAGTCAGTGGCCCGATGCGCTGATGGCGTTTTATCAAGATCCCGAGAATTTTTCACCACCGAACGCCGAAAGTTATTCACGGTTTGCGGATCGCGTGCGGCAAGGATGGGAAAATTTATTGGCTGCCCATGCCGGGCAGAGGGTGCTGGTGGTTACCCACGCCGGCGTCATTAGGGCGTTATTCGCCGAAGTCTTCGATATGCCCGTCGCCAAAACTTTTCATATCGATTTGCCACATGCCTGTTTAACCCGTTTTACCAGTTTCGACGACGGCGATAGCCGCTTCGTCCAGCTCAACTTTCACAAGCCGGGTTGATTCTTCTATACTTGCCCCACACTTGATTTTGGCGCGGCGACTTTGACGAATCGATTCCTACCTATCCATTTGGGCGCGCCGGGCGAAGAGATCAGCAAAAAGGATCTGTATGCGGTAGCGCAACGTTTCAAGCACTTCAATCAGTTGCGTCTGCAACATGTGCAGGGTTTTCTGCAACCGCGCCAGCAAGACTTCTTAAAGCTCCTGCCTTTACTGTTTCATCAAAACCACCCCTTGTTACCCGGCTTCGTGTCGCTGGAAGGCCCCGCCGGCATCCCCGATTACACGCCTAATAAGCAAACAACCGATGTCGCCAAGCAGTTTTCCAAGGGCTTTGTTTATAAACGCAAGGCGCTGAGGCACTATCCGATTCAAGCTGTCTTTCTAATGGGTAGCGTTGGCAGTATGGCATTTTCGAAAGATAGCGATATCGATATTTGGCTTTGCCATTCGCCGGCATTAGCTGCCGACGAGTTGAACGAATTGCGGCAAAAAGCGCGAGAAATTGAGAAATGGGCCGCATCTTTAAAAATCGAGGCGCATTTTTTTCTGGTCGATGCCGAGCAATTTTCGCGCGGTGAAAATACGCCTATCTCCAAGGAAAGCAGTGGCGAGACGCAACATTATTTATTGTTGGAAGAGTTTTACCGCACCTCGATTTATATCGCCGGTCGGGTACCGGTTTGGTGGTTGGTGCCCCCGCAACAAGAAAGAAACTATAAGCAGTATGTTGCGCATTTACTGGAAAACCGGTTTGTCTCGGAAGCGGATGTGATCGATTTCGGCGGCTTACAAGATATGCCAATGGCTGAATTCGTCAGTGCCACGCTATGGCATATATACAAGTCGCTAACATCGCCGCATAAATCTTTATTGAAGCTGCTGCTGATGGAAAGTTATGCCAGCGAGTTTCCCAACCCGCAATGGTTATGCTTGTCATTGAAGCAAGCAGTTTATGCGGGCGATTTTAGCGTCGATAGCCTGGATCCTTACTTACTGATGTATCGCAAAGTGGACGACTATCTGCGGCAAGCGCATTCCAGGCGGCGATTGAGCCTGATTCGGGAATGTTTTTACATGAAGATCATGGCTGCTTCCGGAACTCTCACGGAGAATCGCATACGTTTACAGCGCGAAGATTATCTGCACAGTGTAGCCAGTCAATGGCAATGGCCGGACGATTTATTGGACAATCTCGCCAGCCAAAAATTTTGGGATATAAAAAAAGCCAGCACCGAGCATGTGGTGATTCGCGATCAGCTGCAACAGTGTCTGCGGATGATTTTGCAGTTTTCCGGTTTACCGCTGGATCAGGCTCAGCGTGAGAATAAAGACTTGAGGCTGATCGGTCGTAAATTACGCGCGGCGCTGGATCTGCGGCCGGACAAAATTGAAGTGTTAACCACTCGCGGCACAGTACATGCCAAACCGGACCTTTTGTTCGTTGTCGAAGTAATCTCCGACGACGCATTGCCTAGCTGGTGTTTATATATCGATAGAATTGCTGCGCAAAACGCCTCGCCGGAAACGGCGATTAAATTCGGCGAGAGCTTGCTCGAAGTCTTATGTTGGGCGGTAGTCAACGGACTGTACAAAAAATCGCTTAACCTACAGTTAGTCACATCGAGTCTTAAAATAAGCACTAACGAGCTATATCAATTATTCAACGAATTGAATGCCTTTTTAAACCGGCACTTAGCGGGGAGGGAGAACGATCTGGAGGTCTACGGCGAGCCTAATCGCATCTCGTCCTCGCTGTTATTGATCAATCTCGGCGAAAGTTTGGCTATCGACTCGAATAATCTGCAACTGGTAATGAGTGAGCGCTCGGACCCGTTAAGTTACGGCGATAGCCGGCAGTGTTTCGTGCAGAGTGTCCAACGCTTGTCCGTGTCCAGTTGGGGCGAAGCCAGTTTGCAGCGTTATCTTGGTGTAGAAGGTATTTTTAACTGCCTCGTCGATGTATTCAACAATAGTGTCTCGCCCATATCGGCCGATAAATTGCAGGTCTTGTGTTACAACCAGGTCCGCGGCAGAAGCATCGTGTTGCGTATCGAAGCCTTGGTCGGCAATTTGTTAAAGTTTTTTGCATCCGGCTGCGACGGCTCGCAGCGCTATATCGTAGCCGCTGAGAGCGGTTATTGTCTGTTCCAGCTCAGAAACGGCAGCTTGGGGTATTACCGACTGGATACCCATAACCAACTTTTGCAAGAATTGGCCAAACCTAATTCGTGCTTTTCCGCGGTTTTTTTTGATGCCTATGTACTGGATCAAACCTATATCCCTTCTTTATACATTCACAACGCCGCGGATGTGATTCAGGTGTTCTATCACGCTACCAGCAAACACGTCGGGGTTTATGTGTTAGATGAAAAAGGCGCACTGTTTGTCCACCAGCATACCAATGCTAATGCAGAACACGTCGTTACCCATTATTCGGTATTCCTGGAGACTTTGCTGGCGCGCGGCCAATTAGCGGATGGACTAAGTGTCAAGTTTTACGAGATTCAACGAAATTCAGCGGGAGTGCTGTCCTGTCAGCTCATTCCCGTCAAACTGGCCGGCAGTGTGATGGATTTGCGGGTACGTATAGCCAGCGAAGAGGCTGGTACGCTGGCGGTATATTGCAACGAAGAGAAGTTTTCCGTCGCTAACCCCGACAGCGTCAAACAAATACGAACGCATATTCTAGGTTATCGGAAAAACCACGACGATTATCCGTTTCATATCACCGAAATCGACGTGCCCTGCCGGATCCTGGGCACGGAGCATTTCGAGCAATTGCAGACCGTGCATTTTCTGAATTACAAACAAAAGATAGAAGATAAGTTGAATCTTTAATATTCCGCTGGCGGCCGATGTTCGGCGCATGGGAACGTGTAAAAATCTATATATCTGCGCCCATGGCAAGGAATTGCAACAATTATCGGTTTTTGGCGCGGAAAATATAAAAGCAATCAATTAAGGGCGTTTGCCCACATAAATCAACTGTAGGACACTTCTAAGCAAGCGCCGACTGAACTAGGCGTTGGCAATTTTTTGCGGCTTTGCTGCATCCCGCCACTGACACATCATCTGCCCGATTTTGTTAATTGAACTAGACTTGCCGATATACCCAATAAATGACGATAGAGTCATTGCAGGCAATGTTTTAGTCAAAACGACATACTGAATATAGCCATGGGACGATGGTGAAATGAATTTACTGAATTGCTAATAGTGCTGATCAAGAAGCCATTATGAAAAAATATATAGCCGGATTTTTTTTATTCACGGGCCATATCTGCCTATTGCGGGCCGCATCTCAGGATCCTCTCGAACTTAATGTGGAGGATTTGCTGAATGTCGAAGTCACGTCGGTTTCGAAGAAAGCTCAAGCCCTAAACGATTCCGCGGCGGCGATATTTGTTATTTCCCACGACGACATTAAGCGTACAGGCGCTACCAGTATTCCAGAAGCGCTGCGGATGGCGCCGGGTTTGGACGTGGCAAGAATAGACTCGAATAAATGGGCGGTGAGCGCGCGCGGCTTTAACAGTCGATTTGCCAATAAATTGTTGGTATTAATCGATGGCCGCAATACCTATACCCGTTCTTTTTCCGGCGTTTATTGGGAAAACCAGGATGTGATGCTGGAAGACGTGGAAAGAATAGAGGTTATCAGAGGGCCGGGAGCCACGCTTTGGGGGGCTAACGCGGTTAATGGCGTTATCAACATCATTACCAAGCATTCTTCAAAAACGGCGGGCGGCTTGCTGACGGGCGGTGGCGGCAGCGAGGAACAAGGCTTTGGTGCTTTACGTTACGGCGCGCAATTGGGTGAAGATACCACCGGCCGCGCTTATGTGAAAGGCTTTAAACGCAACCAAAACACAAATGCACTGGGCGCGGGTGCCGGCGACGATTGGGACAAGGCGCAAGGCGGCTTTAGAATAGATTCCAATTTGACCTTAAAAGACGAACTAAAGCTACAAGGCGATTTGTATCACAGCCACCTTAATCAAACGGTAACGATTCCGCAGATCTCGGCGCCTTATGCCGATACTTTTCGCGACAAAGCGGAAACCTATGGCGGTAATATTCTAGGCCGCTGGCAACATACCGTTTCAACCAGCTCGGATTATTCCCTGCAACTTTATTACGATTACTACCGGCGCAACGAGGCTTGGTTCAGCGAGGGCAGGAATACGCTGGATTTGGATTTTCAGCACCGGTTTAGTTTGCTTGATAACAATGAAGTTATCTGGGGATTCGGTTATCAGTACACCCATGACGATACCCGCGCGGGTAGATTATTAAGCCTAAACCCCGCCAGTCGTAACGATCAATTATTCAGCGCGTTCGCGCAGGATGAAATGGAATTGATCGAACAAATGTTGTGGCTGACCTTGGGTACCAAACTGGAACATAACGACTACAGCGGATTCGAGGGGCAGCCTACCGCGCGTTTAATGTGGACGCCGCATTCTCAACATCGAATATGGGGCGCTGTGTCAAGGGCAGTGCGCACGCCGTCTCGCGCCGAGCATAACATGACCCTGTTGCAAACCGTGGTGCCGCCGTCCGGTTTGAACCCGTTCCCGACCGAGGTGAATTTACAAGGCACCCGTAATTTCCGCACCGAAGATGTGATTGCTTACGAATTGGGTTATAGAACGACATTTATAAAATCCCTCTCGATCGATATTACCGGATTCTATAACGACTACAATAATTTACGTAACCCAATCCAGGCTGCTTATTACTTCGATCCCACGCGATTCGTTGTGGTACAACCGCTCCCGTTGGGAAACAACTACAAAGCCAAGACTTACGGCTTTGAGGCGGCTACCGTTTGGCAGATGCTGGATTGGTGGCGTTGGGATGCCAGTTACAGTTTGCTGAAAACCGATCTGCAAGATACATCCCCTCCATTCGGCGTCAGTCCGCAACAGCGGGTAAGCTTGCGCAGCGCATTATCGGTGAGTAAGGACCTGGATTTTGATTTGTGGTTTAAGTACGTTGACAACAATACCAGTGTGACAATTTACGGTATGAACCATATTAAGAATTACGTGACGATGGATGCTCGCCTAGCGTGGCGACCGGTTCGTGAAGTGGAGCTGTCGTTAGTAGGACAGAATTTATTTACATCGAGTCATCTAGAATACCAACAAGAAAATATGATTATGCCAACTTTAATTGATCGCGGCATGTACGGTAAAGTCAGTTGGAGTTTTTGATTTATATCGATTGGCAGGCAACCATAAACCTTGGCTTTCGCTAAATGGTCTTTCCGATTGTTTTTGTTGACCAGTCCGATAATTAGTTTGAATGCTAAGTTGCCGCACTAATAACATGGAAAAGTTAATTCGATATTTAGCGGTTTCGGCATGTTTAGTGACGTCGCCGGTAGCGAACCCGGCACCGCAGGCAATGGAGCAATATACGGTGTTGGCGGCGTTAACCTTGAATTTTGCCCGATTCACGCAATGGCCGGAGCAGGCATTTACCGAATCCGGCGACTCGCTAAATGTATGTCTGGTCGGTGATAATCTGGTACAGCAATCTTTTGAGTCTATCAATGGTAAAAGTGTTGGAGAGAGGACGATTAAAATAATCTACGCCGATCGGTTGCGTAATTTAACGCAATGTCATGTGTTATTTATTAGCGAACTGGCAAAGAATTTGGTTTTACAAGTTTTTATGGACATTAAGTCTCACCCGGTTTTGACGATGGGAGAGGACGAAGAGTTCATGGATGCCGGCGGTATGGTAGGCATGATCAATAAGGACGGTAAGATTCAACTATATGTTAATTTGACGGCTGCGAAAGCGGCACGGTTGAATATTAGCTCGAATCTACTGCGACTTGCGAAAATAGTCGGCGAAAATTAGACGAGATGAGCGAATATGTTTAAATGGTTTAATAATGCGCCAATTAAAATTAAATTGGTATATATATTAACGTTTACCGCTATGCTGACTTTGTTTCTGGCAACGGCAGCAATTATTGTTAATGAATATTTTGCAAAGAAAAAAGAGACGGAACAGCAATTAGTTTTAATTGCCGATATTATTGCATCTAATATTTCAGCGGCCTTGGTGTTTGAAGATGTGGCCGCCGCCAGCTCCATGCTCGCTAGTATGCAAACCCGTGGTAGTATTTTAAATGCCGAGCTATATAACAAGAATGGTATATTATTTGCCGATTATCATGGACGAAATGCCGGTGGCGAAAATTGGACAGCGTCTAAAGTATTGGCTATTTTGGAAGATCCGCATAAAGCTGACTTTACCGAAAACCCACTCAGAATATTCAGCTATGCCTTAAACCGATTATTTCTTGATAATAAAGTTCCAATTAGCCAGGCCGGCATCAGAGATATATTCGAGTACGATACGCAAAATAATTTGCATCTTGTTCGTCCTATTTATTTGGATCGGGATGTTGTCGGTATTTTGCATTTAGTGGATGATCAAAGTGGTTTATATGCCATTTTAAAAACCTTTTATTCGATTATGGGTTTGATTGTGGTGTTTACCATGATCTTGATCGGCATTTTAACGACTAAATTGCAGCAGATTTTCCTGGCGCCCTTACTTAAGCTCATGGACGCGATGCAATCGGTGGGCCATGAGAAGAGTTTTTCGCATCGTATCAACAAAACCAGTAACGATGAATTCGGCGATCTGGCCGATGTGTACAATGCCATGCTTGCCGAAATCCAATTTCGCGACGATCAACTGGCCATGCATCGCAATTCCTTGGAGCAACAAGTAATCGACCGCACCCAGCAATTGGAAGAAAAAAATCAAGAGCTTAGTAAAAGTATTGCCGAAGCGCTTACCGCAAAAGAACAAGCTGAACAGGCCAGCAAAGCCAAATCGCAGTTTCTGGCGACAATGAGCCATGAGATCAGAACACCAATGAACGGCGTCCTGGGTATGACAGAGTTGTTAATGTCTTCCGGGTTAAATGAGCGGCAAACCCGTTTTGCCGAAACTTCCTACCGTTCCGCCAATTCTTTGTTGGGCATTATCAATAACATTCTGGATTTTTCTAAAATCGAGGCCGGCAAATTGCAGCTGATCGTGCAGGAATTCGATCTGCGGCGTCTACTGGAAGAGACGGTGGAAATGATGGCGGAACAAGCCCACCGAAAAGGCTTGGAGTTAATTCTGAACATTCCGCATCAATTAAATTTCATTGTGCAGGGCGATGCGGAAAGATTGCGGCAAGTACTGCTCAATTTATTGAGTAACGCGATCAAATTCACCGAGCAAGGCGATGTACAGCTCAAAGTAACTAACACGAACAATTCGGCGCACGAAAGTGTGGAATTGTTGTTCGAAGTGATAGACACCGGCATCGGCGTAGCCAATGATAGGCAAGCCGAAATTTTCGATAGTTTTACCCAATCGGACGGCAGTATCACCCGTCGTTATGGCGGTACCGGTTTGGGTTTGACCATATCGAAGCAATTGGTGGAATTGATGGGCGGCGAATTAACGCTTGATAGTAAAACCGGTAGCGGCTCCCGGTTTTATTTCACTCTGGGTTTCGACTTGGGGATTCAGGTTGAGATAGAACGAGCAGATACCAGCGCATTGGAAGGTTTGAATATTCTGGTGGTCGACGATAATGCCACCAATCGCGAAATACTTTTCGACCAGTTGACGCTTTGGGGCGCACACGTGACGACTGTCGATAGTGGACCGAGAGCCCTGAAAATATTGGTGGAAGCGGCCAACCTGAATAACCTGTTTCAAGTGGCATTGCTGGATTGGCACTTACCGATTATGGATGGTTTGTCCCTGGCTAAAGCCATTCAACGCGACCGGCGCATTCCCAAGCTGGCATTAATCATGCTGAGTTCCGAAAACGTCAACGTCAAAGCCGGACTGAGTCACGAATACGGCATCAGTTTCTATCTTAACAAACCGGTTTTTCAAAACCGCTTGCTGAATTGCTTGCTGGAAATCGCCACCTTTAAAGCCGCAACGCCTATGCCGTCGGCCGATCCGCAACCGGAACTGAATAAGTTTTACGGACATGTTTTGGTTGCCGAGGATAATCTGGTAAATCAAGAAGTGGTGAAAAGCTTTTTAGAAAATATGGGCTGCAGTACCGTTGTGGTGAAAGACGGCGGAGAGGCTTTGCAAGCGGCCTGTCAGGGGAGTTACGACCTGATTTTAATGGATTGCCATATGCCGGTAATGGACGGATTTTCGGCAACGGCTAAAATTCGCGAACATGAACGTACATCCGGCACCGACAGAACCCCGATTATCGCCTTGACGGCGGATGTGCAAAAAGGCATCCACGATCAATGTCAGGCCGCCGGCATGGATAGCTATTTGAGTAAGCCGTTCAGTAAGGAACAATTGCGCATCCTATTAAGCAATTGGTTACCCATCCCATCCGAAAATATAGCCCCGGCCTTACCGCCTACAGCGGACAAGATAGCAGAGGAGGATGCTATAGATGACGGCCCCATCCATCTTGCGGACTTGGAGCAATTGCGGGAAATTACCGATGCCGACGGGGTGAGTTTACTAACCAAGGCTATCGATTTGTACTTGAAAACCGCGCCGGAAACCGCGGAAAAACTGAAGCAAGCCTTGGCGGACGGCAAGCCGGACCTCGTAGCCGGTATGGCGCATACACTTAAGTCGTCAAGCGCCAATCTGGGTGCGAAAGCGTTGGCGAAGACCTGTCTTGCAATGGAGCAGGCAGGGCGGAAGGCCGCGCTCGACGATATTCAGTTGTTACGCGAAGCTTTCGACATTCAGTTACAACAGGCGCTTGATACCCTGCATGCCATTGCCGCCCAGTCGATACCGTCCACACCGCAAATATCTGCCCAAGCAAGCAAATCCGGCGCGCCGATAAAACCCTTGCGTTTGTTATTGGTCGATGACGATCCTAATTTCCGATTGATCACAGGCGAACAACTGAGAGCATCCGGGTTTCAGGTCGATGAAGCCGACAGCGGCGAAGCGGCTCTGAGGTATTTGGATTCGACCATTCCCGACCTGGTGATCTTAGACGCGATTATGCCGGGCATAGACGGTTTCGAAACCTGCCGGCGCATGTCCGCCAAGCCGGAATTGACCGATATCCCTATCATCATGTCCACCGGTTTGGAGGATATCGAGTCGATCAACCGCGCGTTTAAGGTCGGCGCTACCGATTTCATAATCAAACCGCTAAACCACATCGTGCTGGTTCATCATATTCGGTTTTTGCTGCGCTCCAGTCACGATACCGCCGAATTACGTAACAGCAAGCAACAATTGTCCGCCGCGCAACGTATCGCGGGTTTGGGATATTGGACTTGGGATCCGCGGCAAAACAAGTTCGAAATATCACCGTACTTAGCCGAAATTTGCTTGGTACCGCCAGCCTACTTTAATGGTGAACTGCACAATTATCTGGATTTGATCGATCGGGCCGACCGCGAAATCGTGCAAAGCCTGATAGAAGCCGTCGCCCAAGGCGAAAAAGTGGAATGTGTGGAATATAGGCTGCGTCCCGACCTGGATCAGGCAATCAATGTGCGCCAGGATACCGCATTGATCAGTAGCGGGTTGCAGACCTTTGTTACTGGTACGGTGCAGGACATATCCAAGCAAAAACAATCGGAACGGATGATCCACCATCTGGCGTTTTTCGACGAGCTGACGGGCTTGGCCAGCCGTGTGCATTATCACAAACGTATTCAACAAACCATAAAATCGGCTGCGCGCAGCAAACAGGAATTCGCGTTTTTGTTTTTGGATCTGGATGAATTTAAATACGTCAACGACAGCTTCGGTCACAATATCGGCGACCAGTTTTTAAAAGCGATAGCCCAGCGTATTCAAAGCGTCGTGCGCGAAGAGGATTTCGCCGCCAGACTGGGTGGAGACGAATTTTGTATTATCGCCAGCAGCATCACCGACGAATTTCAAGCCATGGATATTGCCGAGCGCTGTCTGCAGGAAATCAATCGGCCTTTAATTCTCGACACCTATCATTTAAAACCGCGGGTGAGTATCGGCATAGCCATTTATCCGAAAGACGGCGACAACGAACACGATTTGATGAAAGCCGCCGATACCGCCATGTATTCAGCCAAAAGCGCCGGCAAACAGCGCTATGCGTATTACCGCCCGGAAATGACCGGCTTGGCCATTAAGCGGCTACAAGACGAACAAACCTTGCGGGATGCATTGGAACATCAACAGTTCGAACTGTATTACCAGCCGCAAGTCAGTATGTTGGACGGTGGGCTGGTAGGAATAGAGACCTTACTGCGCTGGCAACACCCGGTGCGAGGTTTGATCGGCCCCGGCGAATTTATCCCTCTGGCTGAGGCGCTGGGTCTGATCGGCAAAATTAGCGACTGGGCGCTTCGTCAGGCTTGCCGGCAAATGATGTCTTGGCAGGCACAGGGATTGCCGTTGAAGACAGTGGCGGTAAACATCTCGGCAACCTATTTTCGCGATCCGCAATTGATCAGTACCGTGGCGGAGATACTAAAACAAACGCAATTGCCGGCGGAATATTTGCAACTCGAGGTGACGGAGAGCGCGATGCAAACGCCGGTGGATATGGATATATTTAAGAGGCTGAAATCGATGGGGCTACAAATCGCGATCGATGACTTCGGCACCGGTTATTCGTGTTTAGCATCATTGAAAGACATGCCGGTGGATTGTCTGAAAATCGACCGTGTTTTCGTGCAAGACGTGTTGTTCAATCCGCAGACTCCCATTTTGTTGGGCACGATTATCGGCATGGCCAATGCGATGAATTTCTCGCTGATTGCCGAGGGTGTGGAAACGATAGATCAGGCCATGGTGATGAGCGGCTTGGGGTGCGAAATCGTTCAAGGTTATTTATTCAGCCCGCCGCTTACCGCGAGCGAACTGCCGCCTTTGTTTTACAAAGATTTTCGGCTGGAGTTTATTCAATCAAACCAAGCTTATAACGACAGGCAAAGAATCGAGCATGACTGATCTTGAACTACCGGAACGGTTTTTGGATATAAAACGGTTGCCATCGTTGCCACACGATGTCCATCAAGTGGTCAAAGCTTTGTCCAGCGACGATTTGGACTATGCCCAATTAGCCAAAATTTTGGAGGGACATGCCACGATATCCTCGCGTTTAATTGCGTTGGCGAATTCGGCATGGTTTAACAACTCCAGCGAACCGGTGACTTCGCTGGAACGAACCTGCTTAAAACTGGGCTTGAATGTGGTGCGCGGCGTCGGTATCGGCTTGGCGGTGATGAAGCCGTTTAACGTGCGGAGCTGTCCGGGATTCGATATCAAGCGTTATTGGGTCAGCAGCATGCTGGTAGCTCATGGTGCGCGCGCACTGGCCGAGGAATTAGGCGGTAAGGATCAATTCGCCCAAACTGTGCATACCGGCGGCATCCTACATAACATCGGTTTGCTTTGCATGGCGGACATCATGCCGGAAGAAACGCATAGGGCTTTACGTTTCAAACGGGCCAATCCGGAAGCGGACTTGAATCAGGCCTTACGCAAGGTGCTGCAAACCGATTATTGCGAAGTCGGTGCTCATCTGGCAGGGGCTTGGGGCATACCCGAGGCGCTGGTTACCGTGATTCGGCATCACCGCAGCCTAGTTTACAGCGGGCAGTATTGGCAGCAAGCGGCGGTAGTTGGTGCTGCCGCGCAAATGGTGGGCTGTTTGTTCGATAACCAAACTGTATGGCCCGTCGGCCTACTGGAGAAACTGGCGGTCAATCAGGCCAGTCAGGCCGCGACATTTGTCGATCTGCAGAACCAGTTGCTGAAGACTCAGGAATTAGCCAAAGTGCTGTTTCGGTAGTCGTTTTTAATGTTATTTAAGTCGTTTTATGCGGCTTAACCTGCCGTATATTACTTGAACCGCTTTGTTTAATACAGGTTTCAATAGCGCCGCAATTCGTTGTATCAGCGTTATTCCACGGCTCCGTATCGTTATCGCGGATTGTTTCAAGTCTATTTCCCGGTCGGGGATGAATCCGTGCCGGTACAGCCAATGCAGCAAACCGCTCGCAAAGAGCAGGGCAGGCATAGAGCCTACAAAAAACCACAACAAACGTCCGCCGTTGCCAAAAGCTTCGCCGGTATGTAGCGGCCAGAGCCAGGTGGTAAAGGTTTGTCCGGGCGAAAATTTGCTTGGGTTTTGCACATCGCGAATTTGCCCGCTCCACCGATCAACCCATACTGTAGTAAACGGGTGGTGCTGATTGATCTCGTGGCGTTGGCGCAGATTGATTCGATAGGTGCCCAGTTCTCCGGCCGGCGTGGTAATGCGCCGGACTTCCGAACTCGGAAACGGGCCGCGCGCCACCAAGACCGCCTCGCTGAGGGTGACCGGCCGGTCGTTGGGGATAGCGGTACTGCGCACATTTGGTCCGGCATCGCCATGACCCATGCCGGACGCGGCGGTCAGGTTTTCCAGTAGAGTGGGGTAAGCCAGATGAAAGCCGGTAAAGGCCAGCAGAAGTAATAGGCCTGAACTCGCAAAACCGAGCAATCGGTGCAAATCGAACAGCAGTGTCATCAAACCGGTATCGTGACGCACGCTAAAGGCAATACCTAGGCGACGCCAACCGGGCCACCACAAATACAAACCACTGATGACGGACAACAGCAATAGGCCGCCCAGCGCCGCCACGCAATGACGACCGAAACCATCCTGCAGCAATTGAGTGTGCAAGTCCAGCACCCAGGTGCCTAGTGTCTGCCCCCAAAAACGGCTATCGACCACTTGGCCGGTGTATGGATTAACCGACACCATCAATGGCGCGTAGAAAGCGTCAACGCTTTCCTTAGGTTTTTCAAACCAGGCGGTGATCACGCCGTCGGCGGCTCGGGGCAGCTCCAAGGTCCAGGAGCCATGCCGATCGGGATTGGCCGTGCGCACCGCGGCTATAATTTTATCCAACGATAACAATTGAGCTTGCGGGGCGTCGACGCGCAATTGCGGGTTGAACAGGCTATCCAATTCTTCGCGGTAAATACTTAAACTGCCGGTCAGGCCAATCAGCGCAAATAATAGGCCCAGGCTTAGCGCCAGATAAATATGACAAAGCCGCCACCACTTGCGGGCATTAACCACGAAACGCGGGCGAACGATTAAAGGATATTGAGTTTCAGACATGCGTGGCAAGGGTTTGGGTTTTGTAGTATCGACACATAGTGGCGGCCAACTATGCGGCATCGCCGCCGTATTTGTCGTTTGATTACATTTTCAAAGACCGCAGCCGGCTATTTTGCAGGATTAGTTCGATAACAACCAGTCGGGTTCGTGTTTGGTAACAAGAACAACTCTTAAAATTCGGCTAGACTTGCGGCAATCCGTTCTTGCCGCGTATTTTATCCGCTAGATGAAAGCGGCATGCCCATTAGCAAAAATGGCACTAGTTCCGATGATACAGTGAATTTTAACAGCCTGATATTTCTGGCCGGCATCGTTGCCGTGCAGCAATTTAGCCGCCTACCCGACGCGATTGAGTTAACGGGTTTGATTTGCCTGGGCCTTATACTGGCTTACCGCCGCTACTGGCGGCCTTTTGCCTTGCTTGCCGGCATATTATGGGCTAGTTGCTACGGTATTTGGCTTGTATCTTCCCGGTTGCCTAATATGTATCAAAATCGCGAGCTTGTCGTACGGGGCTATATCGCCAGTCTACCGCAGCAACAGGAACAACGGCTCGGTTTCGATTTTATTGTCACCGATCCGGATCAAGACTTTCCGAATAAAATTCGGCTAAGCTGGTATCACCCCGGCGTAAGCTTAGCGGCAGGCCAAGGCTGGGAACTTCCGGTAAAACTGCGCAAGCCGCACGGCCGGCTTAACCCCGGCGGCTTCGACTTCGAAGCTTGGTTATTTGCCAACCGCATCGGCGCGACTGGTTATGTGCGCAGCAAACCGGCACCTAAGCCTATCGAATCCGCACCTAGCCTAAACCGATATTTTGCACTTTGCCGGCAAATAATCGCCGATAAGCTGGACGCGGTCTTACCTGATAGCGAGCAGTTAGGCGTCATCAAAGCTTTGACGATAGGTAGCCAGAATGCCATCACGCAGCGGCAATGGGAGGTATTCAGAATTACGGGAGTGGTGCATTTAATCGTCATTTCCGGTTCGCATATCAGCTTGATCGCCGGTCTGGTTTATGTTTTTAGCCGGCGGCTTTGGGCGCGGATTGGGGTTCTTAGCATATCGCCGCCACGTGCAGCTGCTGTGGCGGCCTGGCTGGCCGCCTTATTTTATGCGGGTTTGGCGGGCTATTCGGTGCCTACCTTGCGTGCGGTGATCATGCTCGGTGTCGCATTAGCCGCGATTGCCTGGCAGCGTAATACCGCACCGTCGCAGATTCTATTGCTGGCGTTGACAGCTGTAGTGCTGTTAGATCCTTTAGCGGTGTTGTCGGTCGGTTTTTGGTTATCTTTCGCGGCTGTGGCTTTATTGATTTACGTGTCGGCGGGCAGGTTGGCGCGGCCGGGGTATTGGCGCGAAGCAACGCTTGCCCAGTTGGCAACCGCTGTCGGCCTGTCGCCATTGCTAATCGTATTTTTTCAGCAAGTTTCGTTAATTTCGCCCGTCGCCAATTGGTTGGCCGTACCGATAATAGGCGTATTGATCGTACCGGTGGCGTTGCTGGCGGTAAGTTTACTATTTGTTTGGCCGCAGCTAGCCGTTTTGTTGCTGAAGGCACTAGATCAAATTTTGCAATGGTTATGGTACTTACTCTCGGAGATGGCGGCCTTACCTTTAGCCAGCATGTCTTGTCTGCCTCCACCCTGGTATGCCTTGCCGTTCGCCGGAGCTGGCGTGTTGCTGTTATTGGCGCCGCGCGGTTTTCCCTGCCGTTATCTAAGTGCGATATTATTTTTGCCGCTGTTTTTTGTTGACGTTGATAAACCCAAACCCGGCGACGTTTGGTTAAGTGTGTTGGATGTTGGTCAAGGGCTGGCGGCAGTCGCACAGACCGCCGAGCACACCTTGGTGTTCGATACCGGTGCCCGGTATTCGGAATACACCGATATGGGTGATTCGGTGATTATCCCGTTTCTGAACCATCAAGGTATTGCCGGTATCGACACCTTGGTCATCAGTCACGGGGATAACGATCATAGCGGTGGCGCGGATTCAGTGATCGCGGAACTGCCTGTGACGCGGATTATCAGCAGCGCCGCGGCATGGGCGGAACGGGAAAATGGACAGTATTGTCGGGCAGGGCAGTTTTGGCGTTGGGACGATGTGACGTTTCAGGTATTGTCGCCGCCCGAAAGCCCATTTACGCGCGAAAACGACAACTCCTGCGTATTGCAGATCAGCACCGCGCATCGGCGTTATCTGCTGACCGCAGACATCGAGCAAACCGCCGAAAGCTGGTTGGTAAGCGAATACGGCGCCAAACTAGACAGTCAGGTCATGATAGCCCCGCATCACGGCAGCAAAACCTCATCCAGTCAGGCTTTACTAGAGCAGGTTCGGCCCGATTTGATTCTGATCCCGGCCGGATATTTGAATCGCTTTGGTTTCCCGCATCAGCAGGTACTCGAACGTTATCGGCAACTTGGCATACCCTGGATGAATGTCGCCGAAACCGGGGCGATTTCCGTATACAGCGACCGGGAACATCTGCGGACGGTCGCCGAGCGCGAAGTTCGTCAGCGATACTGGATGGCGCCGGCATCGAATCGGCAGAACGTAGTCGTCAGATAAATTTTGCCGTCCCGAGGTTTCTGCCTATACTCTCGAGAACCCAATATGGAGCATTGCAGTGGAGAACGAAAACCGTACCCGAATACGTTTTAATCCGGAAGGACTGATGGCGCATATCATTATCGAGCCGGCACCGCCCGCCGGCGAAATTGTCATCGACGGCCAAGTGGTGGACATGAGCTACAGCGGTATCAAGATTCGCTTGAAAGAACCGCTGGGCCAAACCGTGGAAGAAGCTGAATTGAGGATTTCTATTATCTTGCCGGAATCGCGGGTGGCGATGTCGATACACGGCAATATCAAACACATCCGCGAAGATCGCGAATGTGGCTTGCAATACGATCTCGATAAACACAGCGAAGACGAATTCGACGACCTGATGTTCGAATGCGTGAAATTAGTGCCCAATCGCAATGGCTGATACTAAACCCAAGCACGCGGTGTTTTCGGTGTTACGCATTCTTTGGCAGGATATGAACGGTGAGGCGGCATATGCGCGTTATCTGCGGCATTGGCAAATGCATCACGCCGATCAGGGCCAACCCTTAAGCCGCAAGGCTTTTTTTGCCGCAGAGACGCGGCGGAAATGGAACGGGGTTAGGCGCTGCTGCTGAGTGGAACGCCGGTAGTGCCAACAGCGCTAATATTCTGGAATCCTCTCCCGCTGGCGACGTACTGTTTTCGCCGCCGCCCCGCTTATGGAATGGTCTCTATCCAATGACAGCGTTCATTTACAAGGGGTGCGGTGCGTTCATTGGCTACGCCTTTGGCAATCAAGGCTATCACGCGGTCGTCGGTGTCGTAGCCGATATGAGCGTCCATAGGGTTGGCAAGTTTACCCAAACCAAAAGCGTCATAGACTCTGGCAACATTGATGTTGATATTTGTGACGTTGATACAGAGCCGCGAATCCAGATATTTATTCACAAAGTCGTGCGGGATGGCATAACTCAGTAAATCGTTAGGGTCGCTGAATGCGATTACCGAAGTTTTGGCCAGGATTCTTTCGTTGTATTTGCTGCCGGCGGCTTGGCAATAGTTGTCGGCCTGATTGGCGACTTCTGGGAGAGCCCGCCCCAACTGCAACATCGGCAGTTGGTTGGACATCATGTAAATCGGTATCTCTTTATTCTTTAAGACGTTGGTCAGTGCCGTGTAATACGCGGCGGTTTCGCCGTTGCTCAACTTAGAGGCGATCTGTTGCAAACCGTCTATGGTAATGCGGCTACCCAAACTGTGCGAGATGAAGGCGTAGCTATCGTTATAAAATGGCGTGACGTTCTTGGTGGAACAGGTTTGCTTGACTGCATCCGGCAAACTGTTCCAGTCGCCGTGGATCATCCAGCAGAAGGACTGAGCGAACGCCGACAGAATATCGTCGCGTTTCTCGCCTAGATAAATGATCGGGTCGGGGCCGGTGTCGTTGGAGAATTTCTTTAACAGATCGTTGACTTCGGCGCGGCGAAACGACTGCTCTCCCGAGTTATCGTAAGACAGCACTTCTTTTTCCTTGGCGCTAATCTCGGACCAGGTTAGCTCGTAAAACAGCATTTCCTGGGATTTGCCGGCGTCCAGATAACGGTGTATACGCAAATTGCCGAGCGGCCGCTCCTCGGATTTCGCATCGGACAGGCGGATGTTTTTTACGTTTCTGCTGGTTACCGTCAGACCAAGCTCTTTGGTCAGCTTTTCCATGAATTGCGTGGAGTAGCCCGGCAAGTGGTTGCCGACACCGTGCACCATCAGTAACTTCATTTTGCGATCGGGGACTTCCAATTGCGGTTTGATGCCGTCGAATTTTTCGCCTTTAATCTCGCAAATCCGGGTGTCTTCCTGTTCCTGTTTCTCCAGAATGGCTTCGGTAATGCCTTTGCCGAGACTGGCGCAACCGGTTAACAGTACCCCGATAGACAGTATCAGCAGCTTGATGTCGAATTTATTCATATCCTGGTTCTGGGTTTGCTAGAGATTGGGAAAAGAGGACGAGTCGCGGCGCTACAGGCCGATTATTTTGTTGTGCGGATTTTATGACAAACGCCGAGCTTGGGAAACCGCATCGCGTGACTTTGGGCGAGCGGCGCGCCTAACGGTGGAGAGGCACGCCAAACCTAAGCTTTTATTCCTTGTCCAATTTTTTTTTGGCGGCATCGGCTTCCGCGCCGATTTTTTCCACGGTTTGCCGGTACTTGGCTTGGGCCTGATTGGCGTGCTCGGCGATAATAGTGTTATCGGTATTGGCTTCCTTGATCAAGCATTCGAAATAATCGCGGGATTTTTGTTGCCAAGTGTTAATAGCGGCGATGCTTTTGTTGTAAGAATCGATGCCATCGCCGCTCACGGTAGGCGCTTCGGGTACGGTGCCGCATCCGCTGGGTTGCCAACTGCCGTTGCTTAAGCTGCCGGCATAGCCCGGAAGCGCCAGCGCAGACGCCAGCATACCGGAAAACAGTAACGTGTTTTTCATTAGCTAACTCTCCATTATTGGTAGTAAAAAACGCTTCGCCGGCTGTTTTCAAACGCGACGGCTAGGCCGGAAAGATTGTTCTGCAAGTTTGGGCCGATGCCAACGCCGCATAGAATTAATAGATGCTGGCTTTAACTTAACATTTGCCGGATATGCTCGATTTCGTCTTTGGCCTGATCGAGAATATTGATGCTTAAATCCGCATCCAGATTGCCTTTAGCCAGTTTTTTGTAGGCGGGCAATTCGTCCAACTTGGGCATCTGTTTGATGTCTATCTTGCCGATAAAACTGTGCAATTGCGAAATCATGACTATGTCGCTGTAGCAGGCTTGTTCGCCGCTGTCGCGATGCCAGTTTTCGGCGTGGATGATTACGTCTTCGAAATCGGAGGGAAAATCCCATTTTCGGACGATTTGCACGCCTATCGGGCTGCGTAACTCCCGCACCGCTTCGGCTAAATCGCCGGGGTTGGCCAGAATTTCGGGTTGACGATCGGCATAAGCCAAAATCGGTACCACCCCAATGTCGTGGATCAAGCCGGCCAACATGGCTCGGTCCGGATCGAAACCGGGAGTTTTATGGGCAAACACCGCGCTGATCGCGGCGACATAACTGCTGTGCGCCCAAAGCTCTTGCATCTTGCGGCGAATCACCGGCGATTTGGCGTTAAACACGGCTTTTAACGCAAATGCGGTAATGATGTCCTGGGCGGCTTTTAAACCCAGACGCGTCAAGGCTTCCGGGCAGCTTTCTATCTTGCGCCGGCCCCGGTACAGCGGACTGTTGGAGATTTTAACCAAGCGCGCGGTAATGCTGGGGTCGATTTGTACCACGCGGGCGATTTTATTGCTGTTTGCGTTCGGTTCGTTAATCGCGCGGCGAATTTTTACCGAGACATCGGGAATAGTCGGCAACGCCAAAGAATCCGATTGCATGTACTTAAAACAATCCTGATACAGACGATTTTTGGCCAGTTTGGCGGACAGCGGATGAGAGTGGGCCTCGGTCATTAACTTTGCTTTATTCGGACAAGCGGCGGGGGATTGGTTTAAAATCCGCTGCTGCATTTTTAAACGTATTTTTAAGTATACACACGCTATGAATATAACAGGCCCGGATGTTATCACAACCCTCAGCAGCATTAGAGACTATATTCGCTGGGCTGCCAGCCGTTTCGCCGAGCACCTGGTGTTCTTGGGACACGGCACCGTCACGCCGTTGGATGAAGCAGCGGCCATCGTGTTACATACTTTGCATCAGCCATACGACCTGGATCACGCCTATCTAAATGCCGTGTTGACCATGACCGAACGGCAGGCAGTCGTCAGCCTGATCGAACGCCGTATTGTCGAGCGCAAGCCATCGGCTTATTTAACCCATGAAGCGATTTTTGCCGGCCTATCGTTTTATGTCGACGAACGGGTTTTAGTGCCGCGGTCGCCGATTGCGGAATTAATCGCTGATCGCTTCGAACCTTGGGTCGATGAAACGCAAGTATTCAACATCCTGGATTTATGCACCGGCAGCGCCTGCATCGCGATCGCCTGCGCCTATGCTTTTCCCGATGCGCAAGTCGATGCAGTCGAATTATCCGACGGCGCCTTGGCGGTGGCACAGATCAATATTGAAAAACATCAACTGGAAGAGCAAGTCCAACTCTATCAATCCGATTTGTTTAACGAATTGCCGGCCAAACCTTACGACATTATCGTCAGCAATCCGCCTTATGTTGCCATCGCCGAATGGGAAAGTCTGCCGGCCGAATTTCACGCCGAACCCGAAATGGGCTTTACCGGCGGCGAGCATGGTCTGGATCTGGTATTGCGGATCCTGGTCGATGCCAAAAAATATTTGGCGGAGCAGGGCATCTTGATCGTCGAAGTGGGCAGCAGTGCCGAAACTTTGCAGGAGATGTTTCCGGACGTGCCGTTCCAATGGCTGGAATTCGAGCGCGGCGGCGACGGCGTATTTTTACTAACTGCCGTACAAGTCACTCTTTATCATTCACATTTTGCCAGCGCTTTATAACCATGTCCGGAAACAGCATAGGAAAATTATTTACCGTTACTACCTCTGGCGAAAGCCATGGCCCGGCCTTATTGGCTATCGTCGATGGCTGCCCTCCGGGGCTGGAATTGTCCGAGGCCGATTTGCAGCTCGATCTGGACCGGCGCAAGCCGGGCACCTCCCGGCATACCACACAACGCCGCGAAGCCGACGAAGTGAAAATTTTGTCCGGCGTGTTCGAAGGTAAAACCACCGGTTGTCCTATTGGCTTGCTGATTGAAAACACCGATCAGCGCTCCAAGGATTATTCGAAAATTGCCGAGAGCTTTAGGCCGGGCCATGCCGATTACACCTATCAGCATAAATACGGGTTTAGAGATTATCGCGGCGGCGGCCGCTCCTCGGCGCGAGAAACCGCAATGCGGGTTGCGGCCGGCGCAATTGCGAAGAAATATCTGTTTCAGCAGCACGGCATCCTGGTGCGCGGTTATTTGTCGCAATTGGGTCCAGTCAAGATCGGCGCGTTCGATTGGAACGAAATCCCCAACAACCCCTTCTTCTGTCCCGATGCCGGCAAGGTCGAAGAAATGGAAAAATACATGGATGCCTTACGTAAGGAAGGCGAATCGATAGGTGCCAAGATCGAAGTGATTGCCAGCAATGTGCCGCCCGGCTTGGGTGAACCGATTTTCGACCGTTTGGATGCTGAATTAGCCTACGCCTTGATGAGCATCAATGCGGTAAAAGGCGTGGAGATTGGCGACGGTTTCGATTGCATCGATACCAAAGGTACCAAATTTCGCGATGAAATCACCCCGGACGGTTTTTTAAGCAATCATGCAGGCGGTATCTTGGGCGGTATTTCCAGCGGTCAGGACATCGTGGCCCGGGTTGCTTTGAAACCCACATCCAGCCTGCGTTTGCCGGGCCGTAGTATCAACAGCAAAGGCGAAGTCATAGAAGTGGTCACCGAAGGCCGTCACGATCCTTGTGTCGGTATCCGTGCCACTCCCATCGCCGAAGCGATGGTGGCGATAGTATTAATGGATCACTTGTTAAGGCACCGCGCGCAGAATCTGCATGTAAATTCCGGATTGCCGATCCTGCGCTGAATGAGCGTACCGTACTGGCGCTTATCCGGCTTTTACTTTTGCTATTTCGCCACGCTGGGCGCATTCCTGCCGTTTTGGAGTTTATACCTGAAACAAGTCGGTTTCGTTGCCACAGAAATCGGCGAGTTGACTGCGTTTTTGGTGGCTACCAAAATTATCGCACCGAACTACTGGGGCTGGTTGGCAGATAAGACCGGGCGTAATTTAAGCCTGATAAGAATTACATCGCTGTTATCCGTTTTGTGTTTCGCGGCGTTTTTGTACCGCAGCGATTATCTATGGTTTGCCGGCGTCACTGTAGTTTTCAGTTTTTTCTGGAACGCCACCCTGCCGCAGTTCGAAGCCGCGACTTTGTTTCATCTAAAAGCCGAGCCGCAGCGTTATAGCCATATTAGACTGTGGGGTTCTATCGGCTTTATCGCCGCTGTATTGGGAATAGGTCGGTTTTTGGACTATTTCAGCATTGCTTATTTGCCATGGATTATCGGCGGATTGATGCTGCTGAATTGGCTGATGGCTTTGATGACCCCGGAAGCCAAACCCTGCCGCACACATAATGAAATCGGCGGCATCCGGCAGATTTTACTGAAGCCGGAGTTGCTTGCGTTTTTGCTGGTTTACATGCTGCTGCAAATTGCGCACGGTCCGTACTACGTGTTTTATTCGGTTTATTTAAAACAGCACGGCTATTCGGCTACCGAAACCGGTTTGCTGTGGGCGACCGGTGTCGCCGCGGAAGTGTTGCTATTCATCGCCATGCGGCAATTGTTGAAATGGTTTACGCCCCGTACCTTGCTGCTCTGGGCGGTATTACTCAGCATATTGCGTTGGCTGCTGATTGCCGACGGCGTGGAGTCCCTGCCATTAACTATTGCCGCACAAATCCTGCATGCGGCCACTTTCGGCGTGGCGCATGTGGTGGCGATGCAATTGTTATATCAGTATTTCGGCGAACGCCATCAAAGCAAGGGGCAAGCGTTGTACAGTAGCATTAGTTTCGGCCTGGGCGGCATGATCGGCAGCCTATATAGCGGTTATTTTTGGGACTTGCTGGGCGGGCGGCTGGTCTATATCGTCGCGGCCATGGTGTGCTGCCTGGCGCTGTTGATTGCCTTTATCGGCGTGGCCCGCGAAACTCGGCCGCGATTGGGTTAAAATCGGCTGGTTTCATCAATGAGGAATAATAAAAGTGTTTGAAGTTATCAAAAACGGCGGCTGGATGATGGCGCCCATCATTCTGTGTTCAATCGTGGCGATGGCGATCATCGGGGAACGCTTCTGGTCCCTGCAGCGTAGACGTATTATTCCCAACGATCTGGTGCCTTATATTTGGCAATTGCATCGCGAACATAAGTTGGACGAGGCCACAATACGCCGCATCAAACTAAGCTCGCCTTTGGGCCGGATTTTGGCCGCCGGTTTGCTGAATCGCAAGCACGGCCGGGAGATCATGAAATCCAGCATCGAAGAAGTCGGCCGTCAGGTGACTCACGAGCTGGAGCGTTATTTAAACGCTCTGGGCAGCATCGCTTCTATCACGCCTTTATTAGGATTACTGGGTACCGTGGACGGTATCATTCGGGTATTTTCCGACATCGCGATTGGTGGTATGGGCGATCCGGCCGTGCTGAGCGGCGGCATTTCAGAAGCCTTGATTTGTACCGCCACCGGTTTAACCGTCGCTATCCCCAGTCTGTTTTTTCATCGCTATTTCGAGCGGCTGGTTGACGATCATGTGGTGCGGATGGAAGAAGAATCGCTGCGCCTGATCGACATCATGCAAGGCGCGCGCGAGGACATTTAATGCAATTCCGCCGCAAACGCCGCACGCAGGTCGACATCGGTTTAATCCCGATGATAGACGTGTTGTTGGTTTTACTGTTTTTCTTCATGGTGGCCACCACCTTTCGCCATCATTCCGAATTGAAGATCAATTTACCGGAAGCCCAAGGCAGCGATGCGACGGAGCAGGGTAAAGTGATCAATTTATATGTCGATGCTAAAGGCACATATGCCTTGGCCGGCGACGACAACCAGTTTCACGAGCTGGTAAATCAGAATCTCGATGGCTTGAAGGCGGCCTTGGCGCAAACCGCCGGTGAATCCAGGCTGTTGCCGTTTATCATCAGCGCCGATGGCAAGGCCCCGCATCAGGCTGTTGTCAGCGCGCTGGACGCGGCTAATCAGCTGGGTTTTCATCACATTACCTTTGCCATTAACAGACCGGAAAAACCGTGAACAAGAAGCTAGTCAAATGGTTTGAGGATGCCTGGTATAAAGAGATGTATATCTCCGCCTGGCTCATGCCGTGGTCGATGCTGTATGTCGATGCGGTTCGCTTGCGACGCTTTGCGTACCGCGTTGGGATCAAGAAAAAAACCAGATTGCCGGTACCGGTGATTATTGTCGGCAACATCACGGTCGGCGGCACCGGTAAGACGCCACTGGTGATCTGGATGGTCGAGCTCCTGAAACAAAACGGCTACAAACCCGGCGTGATCAGCCGCGGCTACGCAGGCGCCGCCGGTAACGGCCCGCTAGCTGTTAGCGCAGACAGCGACCCGGCCCAGGTTGGCGACGAAGCGGTATTGCTGGCCAAGCGCTGTGCTTGCCCGATAGTGGTGGGGGCGGAGCGGGTAGCGGCAGGCCGGCAATTATTGGCTACGCACGCCTGCGATGTCCTGATCTCCGACGACGGTTTGCAGCATTACGCGTTGGCGCGTGATATCGAAATTGTGGTGATAGACGGCCAGCGCCGGTTCGGCAATGGTTACTGCCTGCCGGTCGGACCGCTACGCGAGCCGCCGGAACGGGTGAAGCAGGTCGATTTGGTGGTGGTCAACGGCCCGGAAGAATTGCTGGAAGGCGAGTGGCCGATGCAATGCCAGGGGCAGCAACTGGTCAATCTCAAAACCGGCGAGCGTAAGCCGCTGCTAGAATTTCAGGGCGTGGCTTGTCATGCGATCGCCGCCATCGGCAACCCTCAGCGTTTTTTTACGCAACTGACCAAAGCCGGCCTGGATTGCCAAACTCACGCATTTCCCGATCATTACTTGTTTACTGCCGAAGATTTGCAATTTAAAGATCAACGCCCGGTGATCATGACCGAAAAAGACGCGGTGAAGTGCACACGCCTCGCCAATGACCGGCACTGGTATCTACCTATCGATGCCACGCTGCCCGAGGCATTTTCCCAACAACTCTTAAAACTACTCAAAGACAAAGCTCATGGATAAAAAACTGCTCGAGATTCTGGCCTGCCCGCTATGCAAAAGCTCGTTGATTTACGATAAAGACAAGCAGGAACTGATTTGCAAGGCCGACAATTTAGCCTTTCCGATCCGCGACGATATCCCGGTGATGCTGGAAGACGAAGCCCGCGAATTGAGTTTTGAAGAAGCGGACGCTCTGCGCAAATGAGCTCCGCTTTTAAAGTCGTCATTCCGGCTCGTTACGGTTCCACCCGCTTGCCGGGTAAACCCTTGCTGGACATCGCCGGTAAACCGATGATCGTGCACGTTTGCGAACGCGCGCTGGAAGCCGACGCCGAGCAAGTGGTGGTGGCGACTGACGACCAGCGCATTTTCGATGCGGTCGGCGATTTAGGTTTGCAAGCAGTGATGACCGATCCCAACCACCAATCCGGCACCGAGCGGATCGCCGAAGTTGCGCAGGTGATGGGTTGGGCCGACGAGCAGATCGTGGTCAATCTGCAAGGCGACGAACCCTTGATTCCGCCGGCTTATATTCGCGATGCGGCTTTGGCTCTTGCGGGACAGGATCAGGCTGGCATCGCGACCTTAGCTGCGAAGATTTTGGATGCGGAGGAGATTTTCAATCCGAATGCGGTTAAGGTCGTATTGGACAAAGACGGGTATGCGCTGTATTTCAGCCGGGCGCCGATTCCCTGGAACCGCGCGACTTTTCCTGATCAGCACGATATAGCGTCTTCCAGTTTGTCGCATCTCAGGCATATTGGCATGTATGCTTATACGGTGGGCTTTTTGCAGCGATACTGCAGTTGGTCTGCGTCGCCGTTAGAGAGTGTTGAGTCGTTGGAACAGCTTAGGATTCTTTGGCATGGGGAGAGGGTTTTGGTGAAGATTGTTGATAGGACGCCGGAGGCGGGAGTGGATACGGTGGAGGATTTGGTGAGGGTTTCTAATCGATTGAAAGCTGTCGTTGCATAGTTTTTTGGAACTCTACTTGTATTCAATTTATTCATATGCCAGATAAAACAGATCTGCTTGAATTACATAGACAGCACCAAGCTGGTCAGGAAAAATACACGTATTTTTTATTGACTGCTGCTGGGGCGGCTATTGGATTTGCCGTGCAGAAAGCTGATGGAATGACCTTGTCTTGGTGGCTAAGTCCTGCTGCGTTGGCAATTTTGTTCTGGGGTATTAGTTTTTATTTTGGTTGTAAGAACTTGATCTGGGTTCAAACATATATTTACTCAAACTACAGTCTGTTGCAGCTAATGTTAGGGGCTCATCCAGACCAGCCACCGCACCCGGAATTAACAGATATTGCTATTTCAGATGTAAGGAAGGCTATCTCTCATAATGTCGGTAAAGCTCAATTCTATGGTATTTGGCAATTTCGAATGCTTATCGTTGGGGCATTATTTTTTATTGGCTGGAGATTGGCCGAAATGATTCGTTTAACTTACTGGGCCTAGTTGAGTCGGGTGCTCACGTTTTTTGCGCTCGCGCTGGCTTGCATTTATGTGTCGCTATCGCGACTGCTTAATTTAATCGGGTTCTCGCACCCGAAGGCGAGATACTTTCTTTTGCTCCGCCAAAAGAAAGTATCCAAAGAAAAGGCGGCCCGGATGCCGCTTTGATCCTGCGCGCCGAAGCTTTTATCGAGGGTCGGCAGAAGGGGCTTCCCAGCCCCTCCGCCGACGCACCGCATCCCTGCGGTGCCCCTTCGGGCTGATCTCGATAAAAGCTCCGGTGCTCGGCGCGGCATACGGGGGAACACCGCCGCTGTGTAGCAGATGTGTATTGGTTATTTATAAAAATTCCTCACGCATCCGGTAAATCGTCGTTTCGGCATACCCTCTGGGGCACAAGGGGAATGCCGAAATCAAGACTGCATGGATATCTAGAAGCTTGCCATCCATGGCACTGGATGCCCGCTACCAGCGGGCATGACGGACTTTATGGTTTAGCTGAAGCAGGTTGCTAATCAAGAGGTTTTTGTCATCGGGAGAGTTTTGGTCCCGTATTTCGACCCCGAGCATCGCAGTTTTTTGCAGGAATAGCCCGGAGGGGAGCGGCAGGGATGCCGCTCGTTGGCGAGGGGGCAGGAAGCCCCTTTCGCCAACCCCAGCAAAAAACGAGAAGCACAGGGTCAGGGCGAAATCCGGGTGTCTTTTCTTTTGGATCCTTTTCTTTGGACAAGCAAAGAAAAGGATCTCGGCTGTCGGGCCGAGACCCGACTTCAAAACAGTCCGTCGCGGTAGCGACATCAAATTATGACTATCATCAACCTCTCCCAAGAACCCCACCAAATCCCAACCCTAGCCCAATGGCACCAAGCCGAGTGGTCAAACCTGAATCCCGGCCAAACCATCGAACAGCGCATCGAAAGAATGCAAGCCTATCTAGGTAACAAACTAATCCCGAGTACTTTCATTTACAAACATGAAGGCCAGCTAGCCGGCTCGGCAGCCATCATAGAAAGCGATATGGATACCCGCCCCGAACTGACGCCGTGGTTGGCCAGCGTTTATGTGGCCCTCGAGTTTCGCCGACAGGGCATAGGGGCGAAGCTAGTACAGCATGTCATGTTACAAGCCAAGACAGCCGGGGTTACTAAACTCTATCTGTTCACGCCGGATCAAGTAGATTTTTATGCAAAACTTGGCTGGACAGCGATGGACGACGAATATTATCGTGACCACCGCGTGACGGTAATGAGCGTGTCCCTAAACGATCCTAAAGCTTAGACTTACTCCAAATTAAGAATAAATGCCCATTGCTCGGCATTCACCGGCATGATAGACAGACGGTTCCCTCGGCGCAGCAAAGCCAGATCGGCCAGTTCGGTTTTCAGTTTCAGTTCGCGCAGACTGATATTGCGCGATAGCTTTCTGACGAACTTAACATCGACCATGTACCAGGTGGGTTTGTCCGGATTGCTTTTCGGATCGAAGTGCTTGTCGTCCGGGTCGAAAGCAGTAAAGTCGGGATAGGATTCGCGCGCCACTTGCATGATGCCGACGATACCCGGCTCCTCGCAGTTGGAATGGTAAAAAAACACCTGATCGCCGATTTTCATGTCGTCGCGCATCATGTTCCGAGCTTGGTAATTGCGCACACCGTCCCAATGCTCGGTTTGCGCGGGACGCTTGAATAAATCGTCGATGCCGAAGGTATCCGGTTCGGATTTCATTAGCCAGTAATTCATAGATCTCTTTGATTTGAGTGGTTTGAGGGTTCGCTTCATTTATCCCAAACTAGCGCGTAAACGGCAAGTAAATTCACAACACCTCCTTACGCTGCGCTGAACTGTAAAGCATCTTTGGACTAAACTGATTCGACAATAGCGGCATCTGGCGCTTGTTCAGGTACATATACTCTAAATGGACATGGTATAGTGTGAGGGTAGTACTGTCGTTAGGCTACAAGGTAGTTTTACCGTCATTCTTACCGGCTCAGAAGGACTTGATCGATAACTTTGAAGTTTTCCCTAACCTCAGGTTGCTGATGTGGTTGCTAAATGAATTTGCGTAGTTTGATTTTATATTTCTTCTGATTTATGCCGGCCAGTATTATAAAAAGCAAACGTCGTCGTTATATTCGGTATGCGATAGACCTAAAGGCGTTGTTAATAATAGAAGAATTAACCGCCATAGATTGCCGTATTTTGGATTTTTGCACCGGCGGTTTTTTCCTGGGTTTGGGAAATTCTAGCGCAGACATTTCTTTAAATAAGATCATTACAGTCCGCTTCGCGATTCAGCAAGAATTTGGATTGAAGACCTATGAAGTCAATGCAAAAATATGCCGCGTATCGGCCGCCGGTGTCGGTGTTTTCGTGGAACACATGCCGGTAGCGACATTTGAAGCCCTAAAAAAAGCCGCTCATTCCTCTACCAACGCGGGTTCTTCAGAGAGTCTCGATGCTCCTTCAAAAGAGTTAAATCAGGAAAACTTCAAGCACGCCTTCAAAAATATGTTGTTAGATCAATTACCGATATTATTGGGTAATTTTTTTGAAACCATTAATGAAGATCTGGAGCGGGCTAACGAACATTTCGAGTTATTTGAGAACAGCTCGGTTTTAGATGACTTTGTTACAACCTTAAAGCTGAATAGAGGCTTGATTGCCAGCGAATTTTGCTGTTCTGTTGTCTATCAAGTCGATTATATTTCCGATAGTATCGAAATAAAACACGACCCCTTATCTCATGATTCATTAGCGTTGATCGAAAAACAGGATTTTGAAGATTGGTTAAATATGTCTGCCATCATCAGGAAGCTTAACAGCTACTTTGATGAAGAGCTAAACTTATTAGTTAGAGAGTTTTGCCGGGTATTTGGTCGTTTATCGAATGCCGACATCAACAATCCGATTAGCCCAGCGATTCTATGCGATAGTTTTCGCGAAATAATTTTGCAACTGGAGTTAAGTGGTAACGTCAAAAAAACTATTTATAGCGGCTTTGGAAAAACATTAGTTCATAACTTGCCTGTTTTGTATAAAAAGACGGAAACAATATTAGCCAAATGCAAGTCGGCTAGTATCGTCACGCCTATCTACGGCTATCAAGGAAGCCGGGTACAAGATTCGCCAAAGCCGCTCTCGCAGCAAGTACCGGTTTCACAGGATAGTTTTTTAAATCCGGTAGCGTTTTCGAGTCATGGCTCCAAACAACCGTTGGCGCAGGTCACGGGGAAATTACTAAACATATTAAATGAAACCGCCGTCATGTCGGCAGCAGGTTTATACGGTGACAATAAAGAATCCTTAGAAGAGACACATTCTTTTTTTAATGCCGATGAGGTTTTATCCGCAATCGCCAGAATACAAAAAAACGTCACGGCTAAATCCCTGCCTCATTTGGATCCCAGCGCGTTGCAAAGAAATCTGAACGACAGCTTGAAAAATAGTGTCGATACAGCGAAATCACTTTCCAATGCAGACGTTCATCATCTTGAAGTCTATGGAAAATTCTTTGAAACCCTATTGGGCGATTTGACATTTTCATCAGAAATAAAGTCTTATCTGGAAAGCATTTACTTACCATTACTTTCCCTACCCTTGCAAGGCAATGATTTTCTCGACGCCGAGTCGCATCCGGTTCGGAATATACTCAACCAGCTCGCGGTTTTGGAGCCGGCGGTAAAGAGTAATCGAGTCATTAAAAACATTAATATTAAAGATACGATAGAAAAAGCGATTGCCCGCATTTCGAATGAGTCGATCAGTAACCCTAAGGTTTTTGCGGAAGTGGAACATGAATTGGATAACGTCGCCAAACAAGTCGCCAAGTCATTAGATATCAATATTAAACGTACCGTAGAGCCTTACGAAGGCCAACAAAAACTGGAAACCGCCAGGCTTTCCATTCGGCAGGAAATCGATAAGCGCTTGGCTGGTAAGACCGTTCCAGCGATTATTCCGACTTTATTGGAATCGGGGTGGAAAAATTTGTTGGTCATAGCCGAATTGAACTTAGAACAGGATCCGGCAGAAAAGCAAAAATATTTAAAAGTGATAGACGACTTGATGTTTTGGTTCTACGAGCAAGAATCTCTTTTAAAAATGCAGTCCATCAGTATCGAAGAAACGCTTAAATTCATAGAGGAGTCTTTGGGTTCGGTCTGTACTAATTTATTTCAACGCGATAATGTTATAGAAGAGTTAACTGCCCAGTTATTAGGTACTGGCTTACCGAAAGTTAGAAAACCGATAGAAACAGTAAAGTTTCATGCTTCGAAACCGGCTCGTCACTTAGCGGACAATGATTGGCCTGCGCATTTGGAGCCGCTACGCGTTGGCGAATGGTTAATGATTTTTCACGGTTCACAGGGTTTTGAGCCGATGAAATTAGTGTGGATTGGCGATGTTATTCCAATTTGCGTATTTGTTAATCGCGATGGTTTAAATAAACTGGAATTTAATAAAATAGAATTAGCCGATCTTTTGGAAAGCGGCGGTGCCAGTCGAATTGAAAGTCTCGATGCACCACTAATGGAGCGCGCAACTAACTTAATGTTGCAGAAAATGCATAGTAAGCTGATTTACAACGCAACTCACGATACCGACACCGACCTGCTTACTCGAGACGAGTTTGTTAAACAACTTAAGCTTGAAGTCGCCAAACTTGATAACTCTTCCCACATGCTTAACCATATAGAGGTCTTGGATTTTCGGGATATTACGAATATCTGCGGCCCATCTGGCTCTAAACAATTCCTAAAACATCTGATTCAATTGATAAAAGATCAGTTAAGGGAAACTGATTTGTTCGGCAGATTAGGAGATAAATCCTTTGCCGTTTTATTCAAAAGCTGTAATGTCGATGAGGGGTATGAACTATCGAAAAAACTGGTGAAAATCATAAGCGACGCCAGATTTCAATGGCAAGACAAGAGTTATTCTATCGGTGTGAGCATGGGCTTGGTTCCATTTTCAGAGGACAATTACGATGTCAATGAATTACTGCAACATGCCGACGCGGCCAGCATGGCTGCGGAGCGTTCCGGGCAAAACCAAGTACTGATTTTTGCTTACGACGATGAAAGTTTAAACCGGCAAAATAAACTATATGAATGGATAGGTAATATCGATAAAGTATTTTCCGACAATAGATTATTTTTACGTTGCCAAATGATTGCCCCGGTAGATAAATCGAATGGCGGTCATCAGCATTACGAAATTCTGCTGGGTATAAAAGACGAAAACGACAAGATTATTCCGCCGGATCAGTTTATACCTGCCGTGGAACGCTGTAAACGCATGCCGGAAATAGATCGTTGGGTCATTGAGAACGTATTTCACTGGATCGAATTCAACAAAAAATATTTCGACAATATTGACGGCTTTGCTATTAACTTATCAGGTCAATCTATTAATAGCGAAGAGTTTTTGATATTTTTAACGGAGTTTTTGCGTTCAAGCAATGTGCCGACCAATAAGCTTATTTTTGAAGTTACCGAAACGGTTGCTGCGGAAAATTTAAATTTTACGAATAAATTCATTGCCACCATCAAGCAATTCGACTGCAAATTTTCCCTGGACGATTTTGGCTCGGGATATTCTTCCTATTCTTATCTAAAGAATTTGAATATCGATTATCTAAAAATAGACGGTGCGTTTGTTAAGGATATTTTGCATAATAAAGCCGATATTGCCATCGTGAAATCCATGAATGAAATTGCGCATTCATTGGGCTTGGCCACTATTGCCGAATATGTGGAGAATAACGATATACGTGAGTTATTAAGAGAAATCGGCGTTGACTATGCCCAAGGTTATGGCGTACATAAGCCGATGCCGTTAAGCGAACTGGTGGTTGAGCTGCCACCCGAGACGCCGTTTTTTTCGTTTGAAGATACCGAGTTCTGGGGCTTTTGACAGCTTATTGTTGCCAGAGGCAATTTCCGCTGATTTTGGCGATTTTAGCCAGTCTTTGTTGGTGAGCCTCCTCCTCCTTGACGCTACAAGTGATGATTTTCAATGCCGGCCTGTCGCCGGATAAACGCACGATGCTTTGTTCGTTACCGCTACTCGCATGATCGCCCTCATCCAACAGAGAAGCCTGGCCGCCGGTCATCAGGAGATACACGTCGGCCAGGATTTCCGCGTCAAGCAACGCGCCATGCAACTCACGGTGACTGTTATCTATGCCGTAGCGTTTGCACAGCGCATCCAAACTGTTGCGTGCTCCGGGGTGTTTTTTCCGGGCATACGCCAAGGTGTCGAACACGGTGCTGTTGGTTTCGACGCGGCGCTGTTCGCCGGATAGCAACGCTAATTCGTGATTTAAAAAGCCAACGTCAAACGGCGCGTTGTGAATAATCAGCTCCGCTCCTTGGGTAAAACGCATAAAGTCTTCGACGACATTGGCGAAGCGAGGCTTATCCTTTAAAAACTCATTAGTGATGCCATGCACTTCAATAGCGCCGGCATCGATTTCCCGGTCCGGATTCAGGTACACGTGAAAATGGTTGCGGGTTAAACGCCGGTTAATCAACTCCACGCAGCCGATTTCGATAATCTTATGGCCTTCCTTGGGATTGATGCCGGTGGTTTCGGTATCCAGTACCACTTGCCGAATTTGGCGAGGTCGTTGACTCATGACTTTATCCTATCCGCAAAAAGCTTTCAGTAATTCACTTTGTACTTGGTAAACAGGTTGATCATCGGCGCGTAAATGCCGGTATTGGCCGTCGCTCTGCAATTGCCAGGCTTGAGAGTTGTCGCGCAAATAGGCATCCAGGTCGGTAAGTATCCGTTCGGCTATCTTTCGGTCGGCGATAGGGAAGCAGACTTCCACCCGGCGGAACATGTTGCGGTTCATCAAATCGGCGCTGGAGGCGTAAACGGACCAGTCGCCGCCGTTGCAAAATGCGTAGATGCGGGTGTGTTCCAAGAAGCGGCCGACGATGGAGCGCACTTCGATATTCTCCGAAACGCCGGGTACGCCCGGCCGCAAACAGCAGACACCGCGCACAATCATTTTGATTTCCACCCCGGCTTGCGACGCCCGATACAGGGCTTGAATCGCTTGTTCCTCGACCACGGCATTGACCTTGATAATAATTTTCGCAGGCTTACCTTTTTTGGCATGCTCGATTTCCCTATCGATCATCTTTATGATGCCGTGATGCAAAGTAAACGGCGATTGCAACAGCTTATTCAGCTTGCTCACCTTGCCCAAGCTGGTCAATTGCATGAATACCCGGCGCACGTCTTCGCCCAATTCTTTTTCGCAGGTAAACAAACCGTAATCGGTGTAGAGTCGGGCGGTTTTCGGGTGATAGTTGCCGGTACCCAAATGAACGTAATTACGTAACGTGGCGCCTTCCTTGCGTAAGACCATGCACATTTTGGCGTGGGTTTTATAACCGACTACACCGTACACCACATGCGCCGCGGCTTCCTGAAGTTTGGCGGCCAAGCCGATATTGTCCTTTTCGTCGAAGCGGGCCCGTAACTCGATGACGACAGTCACTTCCTTGCCGGCGCGGGCAGCCTTGATCAAAGCCGCGACGATGGGCGAATCCACGCCGGTACGATACAGAGTTTGTTTGATGGCAAGCACATCCGGATCGGCAGCGGCCTGACGAATGAAATCCACCACCGGCGAGAATGACTCGTACGGGTGATGTAATAAAATATCCTGCTTACGGATACTGGCAAAAATGTCTTTATTGCGGCCCAATGCCGACGGCAGGCTGGATTTGAATGGCGGGAATTTCAAATCCGGCCGTTCCACCATGTTCAAAATGGTTTGGATACGGCTCAAATTGACCGGGCCGTTGGCTAAAAATAAACGGTCGTGTTTTAAGTCGAAGCGGGCCAACAGAAAATTAACGGTTTCTTCCGGACAATTGCCGTCGATTTCCAAGCGCACTTCGTCGCCGTAATTGCGCATCGCCAACTCGCCTTCCACGGCCAACATCAAATCGTCTATCGCATCGTCATCGACGAAAAAGTCGCTGTTGCGCGTGACCCGGAATTGATAACACCCCTTGACCATCATGCCGTTAAATAGCTCATTGACGAAGGCGTGAATAATGGAGGACAGAAACACGAAATCGTAAGGTCCGCTATCAGTCTCCGTGATCGGCAGTTGTACGATACGGGGCAGGGCGCGTGGCGCTTGTAAAATTGCGCGGCCGCTGTTGCGGCCGAAAGCATCCTTGCCTGTTAAAGAGATGATGAAATTTAAACTCTTATTCAGAATGCGCGGAAACGGATGAGCGGAATCCAGGCCGACCGGGGTCAGAATCGGTAGCAGTTCTTCGTTGAAATATTTTTCCAGCCAGAGTTTCTGCGCCGGGCTCCAGCGGTCGCGGCGTAGGAAGCGGATATTTTCGGATTCCAGGCGCGGGATAAGTACTTCGTTCAGCACGCGGTACTGTTCGGCGACTAGTTCGTGGGCCTTAATTGAAATTTTTTCGAATTGTTCGTTAATGGTCAAACCGTCGGAACTAACCAGATTGGGGTCCATTTCCGCCATTTGTATCAAGCTGGCGACACGTACTTCGTAAAACTCATCAAGATTGGAACAGGATATGCATAAGTAATTCAGTCGTTCCAATAGCGGTAGGGTTTCGTCCAGGGCTTGCGCCAAGACGCGGACATTAAATTCCAGCAGACTGTGTTCGCGGTTGAGATAAAGCTCGGGGCTAGTTAGATCGATGGATTCCATGTCGGCTGCGGGTTGGATTGCGGTAAGTCGATTATAAAGGAAATTTTTTAGCCTTGGGTTACAGCGGCGCTTAAGGCCTGGAACTTGCTATAATCGCCGCCGTAACGATAACCGGATGTTAGAGTCATGAATTTTCCAACCATAGAGTCTTTTGTCGGAAATACGCCATTGGTGCGCCTGCAACGTTTGCCCGTGGCGAGCGGCAACACTATATTGCTGAAGCTGGAGGGCAACAATCCCGCCGGTTCGGTAAAGGACAGACCGGCAGTCAGTATGATTAAACATGCCGAGGCACGCGGCGAAATCAAACCCGGAGACCGCCTAATCGAAGCTACCAGCGGCAACACCGGCATCGCCTTGGCGATGGCGGCGGCTATCAAAGGTTACAAAATGACTTTGATCATGCCGGATAATATGAGCGCGGAACGCATCGCTTCGATGAAAGCTTACGGCGCGGAAATCATCCTGACCCCTGCCAAGGGCAGTATGGAAGGGGCTATCGATCTGGCGCGTGCGATGGAAGCGCGCGGCGAGGGGCGCATTCTGGATCAATTCGCCAACCCGGATAATCCCCGTGCGCATTACGAAGGCACCGGCCCGGAAATTTGGCGAGACACCCAAGGTCAGATCACGCACTTTGTCAGTTCGATGGGTACCACCGGTACCATCATGGGTACGTCCAAGTATTTAAAAGAACAAAATCCGGCGATACAGATTGTCGGCGTGCAACCGGAAGGCGAATCGAAAATTCCCGGCATCCGCCGCTGGCCCAAGGAGTATCTGCCGAAAATTTACGATGCCGCGCGCGTCGATCAAATTATCGAGGTGGATCAGCTCGATGCGGAAAACACCACACGGGAGTTGGCGGCAACCGAGGGTATTTTCGCCGGCGTCTCATCGGGCGGTGCGGTATACGCAGCGCTACAACTTGCTAAGCAGGTGAAAAACGCTCTGATCGTCAGTATCGTTTGCGACCGTGGCGATCGATATTTATCCACCGGAGTATTTCCGACATAATTTATCTCGGCCGGGATTTGCCGGCAGACTTTTTTGCCGGAATGCTTACGTTTATTCCGGCCTACGCTCATCTATATTTAATGGCTCACAAGAAAAAACTCCCGCTAGATCCCGTTACTGTCACTATCGAATCGCTGTCTCACGACGGCCGCGGCGTCAGCCACGTCAATGGTAAAGTTGTGTTTATCGACGAAGCGTTGCCCGGCGAAACTCTGGAATTTGTGTATACCGACAGCCGTAAAGACTACGCAGAAGGCAAGGTGGTTAATTTATTGACTCGCTCGGAACACCGTGTCGAGCCGGCTTGTCCGCATTTCGGCAGTTGCGGCGGTTGCAGTTTTCAGCACGTCGACGATGCCGAACAGATCAACTTCAAAGAAGATTTACTTCGCGATCAGTTCCGGCGTATCGGCAAAGTAGAGATCCCGCAAATTTGGGAAGCCTTGACCGGCCCGCATTGGGGTTACCGCAGCAAAGCCCGGATGGGTGTGAAATGGGTGGCGAAAAAGAATAGGGTGTTGGTGGGCTTTCGGGAACGGCGTAATCCGTTTCTGGCGGAAATCGATAGCTGTAAGGTAATGAACCCCATCGTCGGCGAGAAATTGATCGCGTTGGGCGAGATGATCGCCGGTCTGACGGTGAAAGACAAAATTCCGCAAATCGAAGTGGCGATAGGCGACAAGGAATGTGTGTTGGCATTTCGTCTACTCGAGCCGCCGACCGATGCCGATAAACAAAGAATGCGCGAATTTGCCCATCAACATGATCTTACTATTTGTCTGCAACCTAAAGGGCCGGACACAATAGTGCCTCTGGATGGCGAACCCGAAGTCATTCCGAGTTATGCGCTGACAGAGCAGGGCGTTAAATTCAATTTCCGTCCGGCGATGTTTACCCAGGTCAATTATGCGATCAATCAAAAAATGGTGACGCGGGCGCTGGCGGCGCTGGAGTTGACCAAGGACGACAGGGTGCTGGATTTGTTCTGCGGTCTGGGCAATTTCACTCTGCCGTTGGCAACTCAAGCCGGGCAGGTGGTTGGCGTAGAAGGGGACTTGCCGCTGGTCAAACATGCCCGCGAAAACGCGAAGTTAAATAAGCTAGACAACGTGGAGTTTCACGTTGCCGATCTGACCAAAGACCTGAAAGATCAACCATGGTCGAAGCAAAAATTCACCAAGGTCTTGCTGGACCCTTCCCGGGCCGGGGCATCGGAGGTGCTGCACAATTTAAAGCATTGGCAACCCGAACGTATCGTTTATGTATCCTGCAATCCTTCGACATTAGCGCGTGATACCGGTATTTTGGTGAATGAACTGGGCTATAAACTGCTGAAAGCCGGGGTTATGGATATGTTTCCGCAAACCGCGCATGTTGAGTCGATAGCTTTGTTCGTGAAATGAAAGACGCAAATACAAGAGCGGATGCATTAGTCACCGCTACGGATTATTTGGATATATCTATCGCCGAACAGCGAATGCGTTTATTGGAGAGCGGCATGGTAGTGGCCGAATATCCGGTCTCAACGGCAAAAAACGGTCCGGGCGAAAAAATGGGTAGTTTTTGCACTCCTACCGGTTGGCACCGGATTCGCGCCAAAATTGGCGGTGGTCTTCCGATCAATAGCGTATTCGTGCGTCGCCGGGCGACCGGCGAAATCTATAGCCCACAACTGGCGCTAGAACATCCGGAAAGGGATTGGATCCTCAGCAGGATACTCTGGCTTGGCGGTTTGGAGCCGGGTAAAAACCGGTACGGCGTGGTGGATAGTACTTGGCGCTACATTTACATTCATGGAACACCGGACGAAAAGATGACTGGTTTACCCGAATCGCACGGGTGTGTCCGAATGTTAAATATCGACGTAATTGCCTTATTCGAGCGGGTACCAAACGGCTGTTTGGTATGGATTCATGAATAATCGCCTATTTGCCGAATTGCTATGTCGCGAATAGTTTTAGGCATCGAATACGACGGCACCAATTACGCCGGTTGGCAGTGGCAGGAAGGAAAGGCCACAGTGCAGGGCGAGTTGGAAAAAGCTTTAGGTAAAATCGCCAATCATCCGATTACAGTGCTGTGCGCCGGCCGCACCGACGCAGGTGTGCATGCACTGGAGCAAGTGGTGCATTTCGATTGCGGGGTAGCGCGGGATATGCGCGCTTGGTTAATGGGCGGCAATAGTCAGTTGCCGGACGATATTCGCATTACCTGGGCGCAACCGGCGGTTGGCGATTTTCACGCACGTTACAGCGCAATTGCCCGTGCTTATAGATATGTTATTTTAAATCGTCCCATGAAATCGGCATTGTTACGCAGTCAAGCAACTTGGTGTTACCAAACGCTGGATGCCGAGATCATGCATCAGGCTGCACAGCATTTAATTGGCGAACATGACTTTTCTTCGTTTCGCGCTCAAAGCTGTCAATCGGTCAGCCCCAGCCGCTTGATGCATTTTGCCGATGTTCATCGAGACGGTCAGCGCGTGATAATCGATCTATGCGCTAATGCTTTTGTGCACCATATGGTCAGAAATATCGCCGGCGTACTAATGGAAATCGGCATGGGTCGGCGTCCGGTAGAGTGGATGCTCGAACTGCTGGCGTTAAAAGACCGCTCGCAAGCCGCTATGACGGCACCTCCGCATGGCTTACATCTGGCTGCGGTGTATTATCCTGAGCGCTACGGCATCGCAAAAAACATTTTATTTAATAAGTTAGCCAAGGATGCGCGGCGTCACGATTAATCTGCTTTTTAGATTAGGGGCTGTTGCCATTTTGGAACGACAGCCTTGAAATTGAACTGCTCTGCCTCATTGATTGATTTTTCAATCAAAAGGCAAGCAAACTATAAATGTTTACGGATGAATACTGGAATAAATTCAAAGCCTCCTGTTGAGCTTGAGGGTTTACGACAAGCCCACGCTTCGGCAAACGGTAGAAGGGATTTTTATCGTCTGCGAGTAGGTTGCCCTTGGCGAGATCTGCCGGTAAACGTTTGGCAAGTGGAATGCCGTGTATAAGCGATTCAATGCCTGGTCGCTTCAAGAAAAATTGATGAGTATCTTTTGGATGCTGGTTGTGGAGCCGGATTTGGAATGGGTGTTTATTGATGGCAGTATCGTGAAAGCGCATCAACAGGGTAGCGACGCTGCCGATCCGCAGGAAACAGCCATCGGAAAATCGGTTGCGGGTAACACGACGAAAATCCATATGGCCGTGGATGCCTGCGGGCTGCCTATTCATTTCTCGGTCACGGGTGGCGAAGTCCACGACTGTAAAGAAGCGCCGGGATTAGTGGCTAAGCTTCCCTTAGCTCACTATATGATTGCTGACAAGGGCTACGACAGCGAACCCTTACGGATTCAAATTCGAGAGAAAGGTGCTATGCCCGTCATTCCCAGAAAGCAGAATTCAACCATTGGCAATGATGCCATGGATTGGTACCTCTACAAATATCGCCACCTGGTTGAAAATATGTTTGCGCGACTGAAACATTTCAGAGCCATCGCGACACGCTATGACAAACTGAAACGCAATTTTGAAAGCGTCATCACTTTGGCTTGCGCTTTTATTTGGGTGCCTAGGTAAAACGGCAACAGCCCCTATTATTTTACATAATATACATTATGCGAAGTCATGGGTGAGGGTAAGGCACACTAAAACCCGCTTCGATAAAGACCTGAAATAGACCTCACTGCGATATAAGCTCAACGGCTACGCCAGTAACCACCTTAACGGAGGCAGAGCGCATATCCTGCGATTAAGGCCGTCTCGCACCGCTGGTGCTCTGTTACGCCGCTGCACGGCCTGAGGAGCTGGAAAAGCGAATGGGAGCGGACTATGGGAACTTGCCTAGACACAGATCAAGGTCGAGGGATTATGAAAAACCAAACCGGCAACACGGTCTTTTAACATCAAAACCGGTTTTTTAGTGAGTGGGTTTGGGGGGGGGGCGGGTTCGAGGTGGCGAGCCTGCAACCGGCTAGCTGTCGCTGGCCGGCCGCGTGTTGTCGGCCCTGGCGTGTCTCCACCGGCACCGGCACTCGCTACGCTACCACCGGCATCGGGCCTATACGGATCAAAGTGGCCATATTTCACAAACGCGCGGCACTGATCGGGGCTGACAAAATACGGCGTAGCCTGATGAGTGTAGCATCGGCACCCTTCGGGTTCCTTGCGATCGACAACACAACCGGACAGCTTGGGAAACACCACGGGCTTAGCCAGATCGGCAAAGGCCGGCGCGGATTCAGGCACATTCGGCAGCTCGGGGTTATAGTCGAACTTAGCCAGGCTATCAGGTGGCGGCGGATATTGATCGCTAGGAAATTGTCGGCCGGCCGAAGATTCGCTAGCGGTACCGCCGGCGTTTCGTAACGGTAAGCCCTGGCCGGCGCCGGACTGGCGACCGCCACTTCGGACGATGCGGTAATGTGACCATAACGGGTTTTAAAGCGCGAACCAATCACGATCATCAAGACCACACAAGCGGCCAGAACATACAACTGAACCGGCAACTTGCGTTCCTGCTTGGTATGCAGACTCGCGGACTTATACAGGCCGAAAACCTTTTTCGGCAGCTTGTAGCTGAGGGAAGTAACTACCTCGCTATCTATCTCATCAGATAACATTAACGCCCTACCACCGACAGAATAAGTACAGATCACAGTTGCGGGGGTAGTATCACCAACAGCGGCACCATTCCAGGTTCACGGCGATGCGATCAGAAACGGCTTGGTTAATAACGGCGGTTTTGCTGAGGCAAATGCCGGAACCTTGAGCGGTGGCGAGAGTATAGTAGCAATAGGAAAAATAACAAGTGGAAGCAGGCGCCGTAATAACCAGGGGATGCCCTGGCTAGCTTTTTCGTTTTTGTGGGCGTTCTTGCAAGCCATATCAGATATGAGCATGGGGGTAACTCCATTTGGGGTAAATGGGTTGCCCTTATCCCCTGTTCTGAAGTGATTTTCAATGAATCTCGGTGAACACCGTGCCAGGCAGCTTGCGGGTTTCTTGAATCTTATTGACCGTTGTTGAATCTATAAATGGTGGCGATACCGGGGATCGAACCTGGAACCTCGGGGTTATGAATCCCGCGCTCTAACCGGATTGAGCTATATCGCCACTGGGTACGGCTTTGAAAAGACGCGCATTATAGGATGCCCTGCTTCCCTTGTCAAACATTGAAACGAAAGTGCATCACGTCGCCATCCTGAACTTTGTACTCTTTACCTTCAAGGCGCCATTTGCCGGCATCCTTGGCGCCTTGTTCGCCTTTGTATGCAACAAAATCTTGGTAAGACACCACCTCGGCGCGGATGAAGCCTTTCTCAAAATCAGAATGGATTACGCCTGCTGCTTGCGGTGCCGTGGCATTAACCGGGATCGTCCACGCCCGTACTTCTTTAACTCCGGCCGTGAAATAAGTCGAGAGATTTAATAGTTCGTACCCTGCGCGCACTACCCTATTCAATCCAGGTTCTTCAAGCCCTAGATCATCGAGAAATTCTTTCTTTTCCTCTTCATCCAATTGCACTATCTCCGCCTCTATCGCGGCGCAGACGGCGACAACTTTCGATCCTTCTTTTTCAGCAAAGCCTCTAACCTTTTCCAGCATCGGATTGTTCTCGAACCCGTCATCCTGAACATTCGCGACGTACAATGTTGGCTTGATGGTAATCAAACATAATTCTTTAATAAGCTTGGTTTCGTCTTCCGTCAAACCTAAAGTCCGCACCGCTTCCCCGGCATTGAGGTGCTCCAGGACTCGTTCCAGGACTTCTTTTCTAGAAAGTTCGTCTTTATTACCCGACTTTGACGCTTTTGCCGCTTTTTGCAAAGCTCTTTCAACAGACGCCATGTCCGCCAGAGCCAATTCGGTATTGATGACTTCAATATCGTTAATCGGATCGACTTTGCCGGCAACATGAATCACATTGTCGTCTACGAAACAGCGTACTACATGTACGATGGCATCAGTTTCCCGAATATTCCCCAGAAATTGGTTGCCCAAGCCCTCGCCTTTAGAAGCGCCCGCGACTAAACCCGCTATGTCGACAAACTCAATCGTTGTTGGAAGCACACGCTCCGGATTAACAATTTCAGCTAGTTTATCCATACGCGGATCGGGAACCGGAACTACGCCGACGTTGGGGTCTATGGTGCAAAACGGATAGTTTTCGGCGGCGATAGTCGCTTTAGTCAGCGCGTTAAATAGAGTTGATTTACCGACATTGGGCAGGCCAACGATTCCGCAATAGAGTGCCATAGCATTAAGTAGATGAGTTTAAGGAGATTTCCGGTGTATACCGGAATTGAAGCGAGGCGGGATTATACAGCGAAATTGAAAATTGAAAACCAAAGCGCCCTCCTCGCGATCATGAAGATCACGGGGAGGTAGGGTTTTGAACGGCTTTTAGAATAAGCCTGAAATCGATCTCACCAAGCCGGAGGTCAGGCTTGGCGCTGCGGCTTCATATTCCAGATTAGCCTGATTGGCAGTACTGACGACACGTGTGCGATATTTTTTTCTGTCGCTAACTTCCGACGAAGTTTGACGGCGCGAGCCACCGATACCTTGCTTAGCGTCTTGCTGGCTATCCTGTCTTACCACGACACCACTTTTGGCCTTTTCAGCAATTTCAATGTCGGTGACTACCATATACGTCACATCTTTCACTGCGGCATCGGCAATGGTTTCGATGGCGCCGCCCACTGCAACGCCTGCCAAACCGCCGATGCCGGCTCCCGACCAGCCACCCAGTCCGCCGCCAATTGCCGCGCCGGCCGCCGCGCCGGCCAATGCGCCGCCGTAACCGGAATGCAAAGCCGACTCCGCCGCTGTCGGGCTGGCTTTATCAACGCTCAATACATTGGCACGTAGCCAATAATGCGACTTTTCCGGATCGTTGGAAATTATGTACCCTTTGGATTGTAACGCCTCCTTGACCGGCAATAGCACGTCAAAGTTGGCTTTATCGGAGGTATTTCGCACGTCCAAATAAATAGTGCGCTGTTCCGGGCCAACTGGGTCTAGAAATATCGTGTCGCTCATTTTGGTCTGCACATCCAAGTCTTTTTTTGCGATCGATGTGTGCACGGCGGCACAACCGCCCAACAACGTTGTTACCGCTAAAATGCCAGCAACCTTAACCAACTTAGCTCTCTCTATTGCCATTTAAATCTCCAAAAAGTTATCCAAAATACTGAAAATATCAATTTAATAAGGCCAATAATAGCCGTAATAATGATGGTAATAACTACAATCGCGGTAATCGTTCCAGGAATAACGCCTCAAATCGTTGCAGGTATAGCCTTGGCGCCAATATTTACTGGGTTGAGATTTGGGTGGTGTGCCTCGTTTAGTCGCCTCCTCGATATAGCTGTTTAACTTTGCTTCGTCCTCCACGCTAAAAGGTTTAGCCAACACTTGATCATTAAGCATTTTTTGCGTGTCGCTAGCTTGATCGGCTGTTACGACAGTATGGTTAGCGACTAAAACCGCCATCAATAAGCATTGCAATAAAATTCTTTTCATTGTTTATACCCCCTCCTCTGTTCTCAGTTCGCAAAAACTGTGCATGGTTTGGCTAAGATTGTAAAGTTGATAAACGTTCGCAACAACTGATTTGACGGCGTGACGTCAACCGGCTTCCAATCCGGATCCGTCGAACACCACCGTTTGATCGCGACCATTCTCTTTCGCTTTGTACAATGCATTATCCGCGTAATTAATCATCTGATCGATATCCGGTATTTGTTGCGGAGCGTACATATCGCAATTAAGACAATACAAACCAATACTCATAGTCAGATTAACCGGCTCTTCATCGACAAACCATTGCAGGGATTTAATTTCCTGCCGAATACGTTCCGCAAAAGTTTTACCGTTATCGCCGCGCGTATTCGTAAAAATAGCTACAAACTCTTCACCGCCGAAACGCACCAAAATATCGCTGCTACGAACCTGCCTTTTCAATGCATTGGCAACACCGATCAATACCTGATCGCCGAACAAATGGCCGAAACGGTCGTTAATAACTTTAAAATGATCGATATCCATCACCAACAGACAAAAACTATTTTTGTAACGTTTATGATGGGCAATAACAACTTCCACCTGATCATAAAAAAAACGCCGGTTATGCAAACCTGTCAACTGATCGTGCATGGACATGCTGGCAAAATGGTCTTTCAACTGATTGGTTTCCGCAACCAAACTCTCCAACTCGGCAGTTCTAGAAGCAATTTGCTGCTCCATGTGTTGAACCAAACGGCGCGTCGTGATCAACTGCCCGAGGATATTTTTATAAACTTCCAATAATCGTATGTGCCACTCGGTAAAGAAATTAACTTCGGGATGAGATACGTTCAAAACGCCAATCAAATTACGATTTAACGTGAACACAGGCACGCTGATAACGGAGCCGGGCGTTTGCTTGGGATTCGCGATTTTTTCAAAACGTTGATCGTCGCGGCAATTTTGGCAATGCTGCAATATACCGCTTGCGGCTGCCGCACCAATTAATCCTTCGCCGATTTTGAAACGTAAAGGGGCCGGATTATCGATTTTAGCTTCGTTTAATTCATCGATACTGATGCCGACGATGTTGGTTAACAAGCCTCCGTCATCCAGGATGAAAAAGGAACATCGCTCCATGTCCTGATACTGAATAAGGCTAGCCAATGCCTGTCTGATCAGGCTTTTTTCGTCATCGACCTGATAATCTATTTCGGATAATTGTTTTACGGCGGATAGCGCATTAACCAAATCCACAAGCAAATCCTGCATGCCTAATCCGGCTAATACTGGGTTTTGCATGCCCGCGCTAAACTGGCTCATTAGTTCCCCATAATAGACGCAAGTTTTTGAATAGCCGTTTTATGTTCCATTAATTGTTCGGCGAGTGTATTCAAGTGGTCTATGCCGACTTGAATGCTTCGGCAATCCGCGTCGAACTCTACCGAATTAATTGTGTTGTCGACAACGACTGCGGCACTTAATCGCTGACTAATCCGCAATAAAATTAATAATGCTTGCTCCGGGCCAACAAACTCCTGGTTCTCGTAGTTTTGTAAAACAAGCTGATATAACTCGGGTAAATGCCATTTATTCAACAAGAAATAGCCTAATTGAAAATGACTTTGACCCATGCGTCGGGCAATCTCGCCGCGGACGGATATACGGTTTTGTTTACAATCTGTGAAAATGGCATCTAAGGCTTCCGGACACAGATAACCTAGCACCAATATTCCAATATCCAACAGTAAACCGCTTGCGTACACCGTAGATGGCGTCATTTCTCGGAATAATGGCGTTTCCGCCGCCAATTTTTGCGCGGATACGGCCGTCATCAGCGAGCGCATCCAGAACTGTTCCGAATCGAATGTCTGGCAATTACGGGTATCGAACTGTACGTTAAAAATAATCGCCAGAGCCAACGCCTTGACTAAGTCCAGGCCTAAAACCTGAAATATCGCGGCGCGGATATCGGCCACGCTGCGTCCCCTGGTGAAATAGGCTGAATTGGCTAAGCCAAGCAATCGGGCTACTAAACCGGGCGACAAGGATAGCGCGTCGGCTAATTCATCGATTGCTATATCCGGTGTATTAATAGCGTCTAAAATCCGCAGGCTTGCCTCGGGTAAAGCCGGCAAATTTTTCAACGAATTCATTTGTAGCTCAATAGCTTGCCTTAATTTGGCATTCATTAGACAGGCCTGTAACCTGATGTTTTTAAACAGACAACCAGTTTTCGGAAGGAGTCCGCCGGCATTGCATCTTTTGCAATCAACAGACAACCGCCGGCATTGTCGTTATCTAACCAATGCAGAACGATCAAAAACGGACTTATCGTTGTCGACGATGCAATCTTTATTGGTCGATACTCATTGGCGAGACTGATTGACCATCCACGGTCAGGAGTATAGCGTAGATAAAACAAGCCAGTTTGGCGGGATTTTAGGCCATGCCGCCAACTTAAAAGCGCCAGCACCGACAATGCTGCCTGGTAAATCACCGGCAAGGAATTAAGCCAACAGGCTAAAACTGTAAAACCATGAATGCCATGGATTAGCAGTTTCAGTAACCGCGAACGACTCACGGTAAAATCCATATTCGAGACAAGATTTTTCGCCATAATCGTCGCGCCTTTTCCGAGCTACGGTAAACTACCCAGCAAATTTGTTTTCATATTGACACCTATGCCCCAAAACGCCACACCTGAAGAACCGATGGACTCCGAATACACTGTTAAAAAAACCGATGTTAAGCCGGCGATTAGAAAAATATTTCCATCGACAGGTCTAAGCCTTATTGCGGTAAGCGGCCAAGATGCCGATAAGCTTTTGCAAGGCCAGTTAACGTGCAATATCAACGATATCTCTGAGTCTCAAGCCAGTATTGCCGCGTTTTGCAATGCCAAAGGCCGGGTAATCACTACGCTGATAGTCGCTAAAACCCCGCAAGGGTTTCTGCTAATCGTGCCAACGGATTTGCTGGAAACGGTGCTAAAAAAACTGCGTATGTACGTGTTGCGTGCCGATGTGCAATTGCAAGACCAATCCGGAATCTTACAGCTCACGGGGTTGCAATCCCTGCCCGCAGATACCAATGACACTCCATCGGCCAACAATTTCGCCGTCGCGCAATCGCCATTTTCCACGATTCGATTGCCTGGGCAAGATCGCTATTTGCGTATTAGCTCACCCGAGCAAAGCCAGCAATTCTGCGCATTATTGGCCTCGCAACACGGCTATGAGCCAGGAAGTCTAGCAGAATGGCGGCAGCAGGATATATCCTCCTCCCTGCCCTGGTTCGGCAGCAGCCAGTCCGAGCAACATATCCCGCAAATGTTGAACATCGATCGATTAGGCGGCATCAGTTTTAATAAAGGCTGTTATACCGGCCAAGAGATCGTCGCACGTACGCATTATCTGGGAAAAGTCAAACGTGCGTTGTTTGTGGCCGAGTGCATCCAATCGTCTGGCGATATCAACACCGGTTGCGGCGTGTTAGATAACGCAAGTGGGCAAAATATCGGCTGCGTGTTAACGCACAGCAGTTACGTAGGCACAACCCGTTTGCTGTTAGTCCTGCAAATAGTTGATGGTCTGCCAAAAAACCTTATACTTGATGACGAGTATCGTACTTCTGTGGCGATAATTTCGGATCAATAGCGGAAATTCAACCCATGCAATTCAAATCTGTTCAAGACTTTCTGGTTCATGTGCAAGCGGAACTGGACGCCAACCGTTTAATACTACCCACCCTGCCGGACGTGGCCATTAAAGTGCGCGATGCCGTCAGTAAAGGCGATGCCACGGCACAAAGTCTGGCCGAAATCATTGCCACCGACGCAGCCATTTCCGCGCGCTTGATACAAGTCGCGAACAGCCCCTTGTACCGAGGCACGCTGGAAATCAAGAATATTCAAATGGCGGTCACCCGCCTCGGCAACAACACGATACGTACCTTGATCACCAGTTTGATCATGCAGCAAATGTTCACGCCTACCACAGCGTTATTGGAAGGCTATTTTCGCAGTACCTGGGAACAAGGCGTTAACGTCTCGGCGATCAGTCGCGCCTTGAGTGCATTCGTACCGCATTTAAACGCCGACGAAGCCATGTTGGCCGGCTTGATCCACCAAATAGGTAAATTGCCGATTCTGACTCTAGTCGAAAAAATTCCGGAATTTAGAGACAGCCCATCCCGGCTGGATAAATTACTGGAAAAAGCCCATCCTCACGTGGGCAAAATCATTATGAATACCTGGAATTTTCCGGAAGAACTCAAACTGGTGCCTTCCGAATATGTCGATTTTCAACGCGATTCCGGGGCCAAGGCCGATTATGTGGATTTGGTGCAAGTCGCATTTCTGCAAAGCATAGCCGGCACCGATCATCCGGCTTGTCGAGTCGACTGGAGCACAGTGCCGGCTTTTGCTAAGCTCGGTATCCAACCCGATGCGGAAATTCTGGAAATCGAAGGGGTCTCGGAAGAAATCGAACTCGCTCACTCCATGTTTCTTTAAGAATTCCACCGACCATGATAGATACTCAAGCCGCAGCACGCTTTCGCCGCTTAGGCACACTCACCATCTTTGCCGTTTATTTTGTTATTTTGGTCGGCGGCATCGTCCGTGCATCCGGTGCCGGCATGGGCTGTCCGGATTGGCCGACCTGCTTCGGCCAATGGGTGCCGCCCACCGACGAATCGCAACTACCCGTCAATTACCACGAAATTTACGCGGCGCGCGGTTATGAAAGCACTGCCTTCAACCCGGTCAAAACCTGGACCGAATACACGAATCGATTGGTTGGAGTGACCATCGGTTTTTTAATCTTTCTCACGGCTTGGTCTTCAAGAGTTTATCTTAAAGCCGACAAAGCTATTTTTTATCTGGCGCTATCGGTTTTTGTGCTGGTGGGCTTTCAAGGTTGGTTGGGTTCGGCCGTGGTAGCCAGCAATTTAAAGCCGTTGATGATCACGCTGCACATGCTGCTGGCTTTATTCATTGTCGCGCTGTTAATTTATGCCATCGCCAGATCGCAAAAATCGCTGCTACAAGCGGTTGACAGCCATTGGCTTGCCCCCAGATTCGGTTTGGTGCTAAAGATTGCGATGGGCATGACCTTGCTGCAAGTAGCAATGGGCACTCAGGTCCGGGAGGCCGTCGATTATATCGCGCATGAACACAGTTACATCGACAGACAATATTGGCGCGACAGTTTTCCAATCATTTTTTATGTCCACCGCTCGTTTTCATCCGTCATTCTGTTCACCAATCTATGGTTGGCCTGGAAAATTTATCAGCAAGCCTATAAGCGCAGTCTATTGCTACGCACGGCCTACGTGCTGATGGGCTTGATCGTTACCGCAATTTTGGCCGGCGTCAGCCTGGACAGACTGGGTTTCCCCGCCCTAGCCCAACCGGTGCATCTGTTGATGGCTAATCTGATCTTCGGCGCGCAATTTTTTATCTTTATCTGCCTGAATTATTCAAGCAATAGCGCGAGCCGGGCGCGCTAGGATTTTTACTGTAATTATCAATAAGTTAAGCAATATTAAGCCAAGTTGCGGTACAATGCCGAGCATTGCTCGCCAACGGCAGGCCACTCTCTTTTTTTCTACAGGTATTATTAATGTCCGACACCCCCTCCTCCGCCACGCCTTCCTTTAAAGAGTTATCGCTTTCAGACCCCATTCTCAAAGCCTTGGAAAGTGTCGGTTACGAAACCCCGTCTCCGATTCAGGCGCAGATTATTCCATTCGTGATGGCCGGCCGCGATGTGTTGGGTCAGGCGCAAACCGGTACCGGTAAAACCGCTGCGTTTGCCTTGCCGATTTTATCGCGCATCGATCTTAAGCAAAAAGACCCGCAAGCTTTGGTACTAGCCCCTACCCGCGAGCTAGCGATACAGGTCGCGGAAGCTTTTCAAAGTTATGCCGCGCATATCAAAGGTTTTCATGTATTGCCTATCTACGGTGGCCAGGATTACACCAGCCAACTGCGCCAATTGAATCGCGGTGCCCATGTCGTGGTCGGTACGCCAGGCCGGGTCATGGACCACATGCGTCGCGGCACCTTGAAATTGGACCAACTCACCACGCTGGTACTGGACGAGGCCGATGAGATGTTGCGCATGGGCTTCATCGACGATGTGGAATGGATTCTGGAACAAACCCCATCGACCCGGCAAACCGCTTTGTTCTCGGCAACCATGCCAACTGAAATCCGCAAAATCGCGCAGAAATACCTGAACAATCCGGAACAAGTCACGATCAAAGTTAAAACCGCCACCGCCGCCAATATTCGGCAGCGTTACTGGTTTGTTAGCGGCTTACATAAAATGGACGCCCTAACCCGGATTCTGGAAGCGGAAAATTTCGACGGCATGATTATTTTCGTCAGAACCAAAACCGCCACCATCGAAGTTGCCGAAAAATTGGAAGCACGCGGCTTTTCCGCCTCGGCCATCAACGGCGACATGTCGCAAGCCCTGCGCGAACGGGCCATCGATAATCTGAAAAGCGGCAAACTGGACATTCTGATTGCCACCGACGTTGCCGCTCGCGGCTTGGATGTTGATCGCATCACCCATGTCGTCAACTACGACATTCCTTACGATACCGAATCTTATATCCATCGCATCGGCCGCACCGGCCGCGCCGGCCGTACCGGCGACGCGATTTTATTCGTCTCGCCGCGCGAAAAACGCTTGCTGGCCAATATCGAACAAGCCACCAAACAGAAAGTCGAAGAAATGCAGTTGCCTTCGACCGATTTCATTAACAACGCTAGAATCAATCGTTTCAAACAGCGGATCACGGATACGCTGGCCGGCGAAGAACTCAGTTTTTACAACCAGCTGATCAACCAATACCAGGTTGAGCACAATGTACCGGCATTGGACGTTGCTGCGGCGTTAGCCAAGTTGCTGCAAGGCGATACCCCTTTGTTGATGAAAGAGCCCAGCAAAAAGCCACGCAAGGACGCCGAGGAAAAAGGCCGTTCCGACCGCAATGAACGCGGTGATCGTGGCCCAAGACGGGAAAAAGGCCGGGTAGGCGCGGTAGAAATGGAAACATTTCGTATCGAAGTGGGTCATAGCGACGGCGTAAAACCAGGCAACATCGTCGGTGCCATTGCCAATGAAACAGGTATCGACGGCGACCATATCGCCCGCATCAAGATCGAGGAGCATTACAGTACCGTGGAATTACCGGCCGGCATGCCCAAGGACTTATTCCAAGCCTTGAAAAAAGTCCGGGTGGCCGGTAAATCCTTGGATATTTCCAAATTCGATCCAGCTTTGGTAAAAAAAGATAAAAGCAAAAAGCGCGTCGGTTCACCATCGAAACGCGGAAAAAATCAGCCATAAAACGTCAATAATCTCGCCGGGCCGCGTCCTATCGTAGCCCGGTATTATAGCCCTTCGCCGTACCCCCTGATCGCTCTGCGGCAAGCTCGCCGGCCCGATTTAAGCAACACTTCACCCTCGCTTCACATTCCCATCATTGTCCGCTCACGTTGCCGGCGCATGCTGTGCATCGTCTTTCAAATCCGATGGAGAATCTCGATGCAAAAAAAACTTTGGCAAAAGCTCGCGATAATGCTGGCTCTGACATTATTACTGTTGATACCGATAGGCATGATAAAAGATCTGTCCGGGGAGCGGGCGAATCGCCAGCAACAAGCGGTCAACGACATTGCCGCCAGTTCGGCCGGTCCGCAGCAGGTGTTTGGCCCCTTATTGGTCGTACCGTACACTGAACACTGGACGGATGTAATCGAAACTCGCCAGGACGGTATCCCCAAACGCGAAGAGGTACAGCATACCGACAATCACCTGCTGTATTTCTTGCCGGATCAATTGAACATAAGCGGCGATTTATCCACCGAAACCAAACAACGCGGCCTGTTCAAAGTGCGATCTTACGTACTGAACATTAGCGTCAAGGGCGAGCTTAAACTTCCGGGCAACTTTGGCGATCCTAAGCCCAAATACAAGGGCCGGATCAGTTTCGGCGCGCCCTATGTCAGCGTGATGCTATCCGATATGCGCGGCGTCCTGGAAGCGCCGGGGCTGGACTGGATGGGCAAACATTATGCATTCGAACAGGGCGCCGAGTTGCCGATGGATGCAATTAACGGTATGCATGCCGAGTTGGATCTTTTACCGGTGGAATATGGGCCAATCAGCGTACCGTTTGCTTTCAATCTTAAACTGCGTGGCATCGAGTCGTTGGATTTCATCCCCGCCGGTAAACAAACTCGAGTGGAAATAAACTCGCCTTGGCAACACCCCAGTTTTTACGGCCGTTTTTTGCCGGACCCGCAAACTCAGCAGGTCGGACAAGCCGGTTTCCATGCGTTGTGGACGGTCGATGCCATGGCTTCGAATGTCGCGGAAAACCTATACAAATGCCGGGCTATCGGCTGCTTCGACAGCTTTGGCATCCGCTTAATGGAGCCCATCAACATCTATTCATTGTCCGACCGGGCCAGCAAATACGGCTTCTTGTTCGTATGTCTGACCTTCGCGGCGATCTTCCTGTTCGAAATTCTGAAAAGCCTGGCTATCCATCCCGCGCAATACGCGCTGGTCGGTTTGGCGCTGGCGATGTTTTTCCTACTGCTGTTGAGCCTGTCGGAACACCTGGACTTTGTTATCGCTTACTTGTTAGCCACTTCGGCATGCGTGAGTTTGATCGGTTTTTATCTTAGTGCGGTGTTGCATAGCCGCAGACGCGGGGTGGCGGCAGCCGGCTTGTTGGCGGCATTGTTCGGCTGTCTCTACGGTTTGCTGGAATCCGAGGACAACGCGCTGATGTTGGGCTCCTTGCTGATGTTTGCCTTGTTGGCATTGGCCATGGTCACCACGCGGCGCCTGGATTGGTACGACCTCGCACAAACCAACGCGAATAACATAACGACGCTTTAATCCTAACACCGGGCCGATGGCCCGCATCGGCAAACTCGAGGTATTTATGATTATTGCGCATCTGCCCGCCGGCTATATTCTGTCTACGCTGCTTTTTCCTCGCGTCGAGAACTACGGCGTTTCCCGTTCGGCTTTTATTCGCGCCGGATTATTCGGTGCGATAGCTCCCGATCTGGACATGATCTATTTTTATTTTTTCGATCACCGCGCCCACCCGCACCACAGTTATTTCAGCCATTTTCCAAGCGTCTGGCTGTTAACGTTAAGTTTAACGCTGCTTGTTCAGCGCGCTGCCAAATGTAAGAAGCACCCGTTACTTGCGGCAATATTGGCGTTAAACGGCTTACTACATATGCTGCTGGACTATATTTCCACCAATATTTATTGGCTGGCACCATTCATCAGAAAGCCTTTTTCCTTATTCAAGGTACCGACCGTTTACGACACCTGGTGGTTAAATTTTCTATTGCACCGCTCTTTTGCTTTGGAAATTGCGCTTGTGGCCTGGGCGGTTTATTTGTGGCGCCAACATCGGCAAAACCCGAGCTTTGGGGTGTTGCGCAAGCGGGCTAATTGAAGTTGGGCAAATTAACGCAGCCTTCCGCAAACAGCACGGCTTGCCCGCCGACTCTGATCGTCAAATTCTCCAAGCCTTTGTTGTCCATTTCCAACTGAATCAAACTGCGGCGGCTAAATTGGTCGCCGCGCTCGACGGCAAACACGTGAGTGCCTTTTTGGGTTTGCTCGAACGAACACAAGTAACAGCAAAATGCCGGCATCGCACTGCCGACCGGCGGGTCGTCGTGGATGCCGATATTCGGCCCGAGTAAGCGCACGTTAAAGTCCGCTTCCGGCCCCGACGACTTAGGGGCAAACAATAAAATTTCCTGCGCCGCGGTTTGCGGGGCGGCGGATTGTGACCACGCCGCATAATTGAATCGAGCTTTGCGCACCGACTCGTAATTCCATACCGGCACCACTAGATACGGGAAACCGCAGGAAACCAGGCGCGGCGAGTACTTTTTATGATCCAAATCGGCCAATTGCAGACCCAGTAAGCGGCACAATTCGTCGTCGCTCGGCGCAAAGCGGTCGATGATGGAAGCGGAACTGCGGCTAAACTGCACCAGGCCGGGTTGGCCGTCCTTACTGGAAATATTGACTTCGATACGCCCGGCATTTTGTTCGATTACCAACTTGGTCAGCGGATCGGTTAATGCTATGTCGCCGGAGATCGCCAAGACGTAAGCCGCGGCAATAATCGGGTGGCCGGCGAAATTAATCTCGCCCAGTGGCGAGAATATCCGCATACGCCGGCATCCATCCTCATCTTGGGTGCGGTGAAAAATAAACACCGTCTCCGACAGATTCAATTCCTTGGCAAGCAAAGCCATCATCTCCGCATCCAAGCCGTCGGCCTTGGGGAACACGGCGATTTGCGCGCCATTGAAAATCCGGTCGGTAAAAACATCGGCGATGTAGTATTGGTATTTCACGCGTTACTCCATTTCACAGGCCGCAGGCACAGCCGACTTGGGTTGAGCATATTTCGGCGCGGCCATCACTGCGACCTTGCCGTTTTCAATACGCACGGGATGCACCGGTACCGTAACTGACGCATCCTCAAAACACACCCCGGTCTGTAAATTGAAATGCTGTTTGTACATCGGTGACGCCACCATCGGCTGACCGCCGATATCGCCTATCATACCCCTCGACAGGACATTAGCCTCGCTAAATGGATCAAAATTACCAATCGCATACACGGCGCGCCGGCGCGGTAAATAAAAAATAGCCACCTGTTTGCCCTGCACCAACGCGCAGACGCCGGAATCGGCTTGCAGATCGTCGACATTGCACACGTCTATCCACGCACTCATTACGCGGCCTCCTCTATCAATTTGAAATGCTTGCGTTCCATGGCGTTAGCCGGACGGACCTGACCGCGTTCTTCGACGAACACCACGTTGTCGTCAGCTTGGTCGCTGTTGACGAAATGCCGGAAACGTTTCAAGCGTTGCTCGTCAGCCAACGTGGTTTTCCATTCGCATTGATAGGTCTCGATCACATGCTGCATCTGCCCTTCCAATTGCTCGCCTATGCCCAAACGATCATCTATCACCACGCTTTTCAAATAGTCCAAGCCGCCTTCCATGTTTTCCATCCAGACCGAGGTTCGCTGGAGGCGGTTGGCGGTACGGATGTAAAAAATCAGTACCCTGTCGATGTATTTGATCAGGGTTTCCTTGTCCAGATTGGTCGCAAACAGATCGGCATGACGCGGTTTCATACCGCCGTTGCCGCAGACATATAAATTCCAGCCGTTCTCGGTAGCAATCACGCCGATATCCTTGCCTTGGGCTTCCGCGCATTCGCGGGTGCAACCCGATACCGCGAATTTGATTTTGTGCGGTGCGCGCAAGCCCTTGTAACGGTTCTCCAATTCGATTGCCAGACCCACGCTGTCATCGACGCCGTAACGGCACCAGGTGCTGCCGACGCAGGATTTCACGGTGCGCAGCGATTTACCGTAGGCATGGCCGGATTCGAAACCGGCATCTATCAATTCCTGCCAAATTAGCGGCAATTGTTCGACACGGGCACCGAATAAATCGACGCGCTGGCCGCCGGTGATTTTGGTGTACAACTGATATTTTTTGCCGACTTGTCCCAGCACGATCAACATATCCGGCGTAATTTCGCCGCCGGTGACGCGCGGCACCACCGAGTAGGTACCGTCTTTTTGCATATTGGCCAGAAAGATATCGTTGGTATCCTGCAAGCCGATATGCTCTTGTTTCAGGATGTAATCGTTCCAGTACGAGGCCAGGATGGAGCCGACCGCCTGTTTGCAGACTTCGCAGCCCAAGCCCTTGCCGTGTTTGTCCAGCAATTCGTCGAAGGTTTTGATTTCGTCCACCATTACCAGGTTATACAAATCCTGGCGGGTATGCGGAAAGTGCTCGCAAATATCGGTGCTGACTTCCACGCCCAGCTTGGTTAATTCGCTGTCCAGTACCGACTTCAACAGCGACGAACAGCCGCCGCAGCCGGTACCGGCCTTGGTTTCCGCTTTCAAACCGCCTATCGTGGTGCAACCGGCTTCGATTGCACTGCAAATCTGCCCCTTGCTGACGTCGTAACAGGAACAAATTTGCGCCGACGCCGGCAATGCGTCCGGTCCCAGGCCCACCGATTCGTCGTGGCGTTGCGGCAGAATCAAGGAATCGGGGTTTTCCGGCAGATCGATGCCGTTCAGACAATATTGCAACAGGGTGCTGTAGCCGGAAGCCTCGCCAACCAACACCGCACCCAATAAGCGTTTCTTATCTTCGCTGACGACCAGACGTTTATAGATTTCGCTGGCACCGTTTTGATAGGTATAGACCATGGCGCCCTGGGTTCTGGCATGCGCATCGCCGATGCTGGCGACATCGACCCCCATCAGTTTTAGTTTGGTGCTCATGTCGGCGCCGGTGAAGCTGCCCGCTTCGCCGGCTGAAATCTGCCACTACGGTGCGAGCCATCGCGTATCCTGGCGCCACTAAACCGAAAATCTGGCCGTTCCACAATGCGCATTCGCCTATCGCGTAAATATCGGCATCGGAAGTACGGCACTGATTGTCGATGACGATGCCGCCGCGCGGACCCACTTCCAAACCGCAGCCGCGCGCAATGTCGTCGCGCGGGCGGATGCCGGCGGAGAACAATACGATGTCTGTTTCCAGGGTTTCGCCGTCGGCGAAATTCATTTTATGCAGGCATTCCGTGCCGTCGTCGATTAAGGTCGTGTTTTTGTTTAAATGCACTTTCACATCGAGCGCTTCGATCTTGCGTTTCAGCATCGCGCCGCCGCCATCGTCCAGTTGCACCGCCATCAGGCGCGGCGCAAATTCGACCACATGCGTGTCCAATCCCAAATCCTTCAGCGCTTTGGCCGCTTCCAAACCCAGCAAGCCGCCGCCGATTACCACGCCGACTTTGGATTTGGCCGCCGCGACCGTCATTGCCTCCAAATCTTCAATAGTGCGGTACACCAGACACTGCGGTCTTTCATGGCCGGGCACCGGCGGCACGAAGGGATAGGAACCGGTCGCCAATACCAGTTTGTCGTAAGCGACGACTACGCCATTGGCGGAGGTCACCTGCTTGCGCTCCCGGTCGATACTGGCCACCCTATCGCGTAAATAAATTTCTATACCGTGTTCCGCGAAAAAGCCGTCGGCCACCAAGGATAAATCGGCGGCGGTTTTACCGGAGAAATACTCGGATAAATGCACCCTATCGTAAGCCGCTCTGGGCTCTTCGCAGAAAGTGACGATCCGGTAACGATCTTTCGCGCTGCTGGCGACCAACCCGGCCAGCAAATTCTGGCCGACCATACCGTTGCCGATAACAACCAGGGTTTGTTTCATATTCATTTGTGGGCCTCTGTTTACTTCGGATTTATCCAAGCGCGCTATCCGGCCGAACTGGCGCGATACCGCGGTTAAATGAGCTAAGGTCTCGTCGCTACCCTTTTTCGAGCCAAAAAAAAAGGCATCCTGATCGAATGAGTAACTCATTCAAGCAGGACGCCTTTGTCCAGGTTTTATACGGGGGTAAGTCTAACGACAAGACTCGATAAATCTTTAACAAAATTAATGCCAACATCTACAACCTGCGAATTATCCGGCATTCAAAGCCAAGCACCGGTATCGGCGAGCAGTGATGCACTTAAATAACGCAAAATAACCTGCAAATTGCACCACTATGGCGCCATGTTGGCGCCGAATATCAGGATTGCCGTAGGCGCATAGCTGGCACATAAGCTGCTAACACAAGCCAAGGATAGCCAAAACCACGGATAATTCATGTCTTTTACGCCTTTTAAATTACTCTCCATGCGCGGCAAGGCCAAAGTGCTGCACATGAGCTGGATCGCGTTTTTCATCAGCTTTGTGATTTGGTTCAATCACGCCTCCTTATTAGTATTGATCCAACAAGACCTCGGCATCAGCGAAACCCAAATCGAAATCCTGATGCTGCTCAACGTGGCGCTAACCATACCCGCCCGCGTTGTCACGGGTATGCTGGTGGATAGATTCGGCGCAAAACTCAGTTACAGCGTATTACTGGCGGTATGCAGCCTGCCCTGCTTCAGTTTTGCGATGGCGGAGAATTTCACCGAACTGGCCTGGTCGCGATTTTTACTGGGCTTTATCGGTGCCGGCTTTGTGGTCGGCGTGCGCATCATCGGCGACTGGTTTCCGGCCAGCCAGGTCGGCACCGCCGAGGGTATTTACGCCGGCTGGGGCAATTTCGGTTCGGCGGTTGCGGCGATTTTCCTGCCGGGACTGGCCTTTTATTTCGGCGCCGAACACGGCTGGCGCTCGGCGATTGCGTTGACCGGCGTCATCGCCTTGGTCTATTCGGTGATTTATTATTTCAGCGTGGAAAACCTGCCGCCGGAAATTGCAGCATTAAAAACCCGCCGGCCGATGGCGATGGAAGTCACCAGTATCCGCGATCTGTTTTTATACATGCTCAGCCTGGTGCCTTTGTACGCGACGATCTCGCTACTGGCCTGGAAACTGTCCACACCAGCCACACCCGTCCTGACCGAAGGCTGGAACCTGACCATCCACGCAGTCGTCTGGTTGCTGTTCCTGATTCACGTGTTTCAATTGGTCAACAACAATGCTGACCGTCTCAGCCAACCCATTGCCAGCATCCATCATTATCAGTACCGGCAAGTATTCATCTTGGCGATAGCCTATTTGATTACCTTCGGCTCCAAACTGGCGGTATTGTCGATGCTGCCGATGTTTTTCTTTAAGACCTTCAACGAAACCCAAGGCACCAGCATGCTGGATGCCGGCTTTTTGGCTTCCAGTTTCGTGGTGACCAATGTCATCGCCCGCCCGGCCGGCGGCTGGCTCAGCGACAAGATTGGCCGCAAATTGTCGCTGTATTTATTCGTGGCCGGCCTGGCCGGCGGTTATTGGCTGATGGCGATGATTTCGCCGCAATGGTCGATCACGATCACGGTCGCGGTTACCTTACTTTGTTCCATCTTCATGCAAGCGGCGGAAGGCGCGATTTTCGCGTTCGTGCCCCTGGTCAAACGCGCCATTACCGGCGAGGTGGCCGGCATCGTCGGCGCTTACGGCAACGCCGGTGCCATCGTGTTTTTAATATTGCTGACCTTCGTTTCGACCAGCCAATTCTTTCTGATACTGGGTTTATCCTGCTTTCTGCTGCTGGGTTTGATTTATTACCTGGAGGAGCCGAAAAACTACATCACCGAAATCATGCCTGACGGCTCCTTGTTGAAAATAGTCTTGGATTGAACATGGCCTCGCTAAACGTTTTAGTCGTCGACGAATTCGACAGCGAACGCTTGCTGGAAGCGGCCCTGCGCCAACACGGCTGCGAGGTTTTGACGCTGAGGTTGAAGGAGCTGAATATGCTGCAAATCGTCCAGACTTTGCATCCGGACGTAGTGGTATTGAATCTGTATACACCCAGCGAAGCGGTGTTAAAGACCATCGTCGACATCAACCACAGCTATTCGCTGCCGGTGGTCATCTTCGCCGAGGACCAGCAAACCGAAACCATCAATAAAGTCATCAAGGCCGGCGTCAGTGCTTATATCGTCGACGGTTTGGAGCCTAAGCGGATTAAAGCCATCCTCGATATCGCCATCGCCCGCTTCAAGGAGCAACATGCGTTAAAAGAAGAGTTGAAAAAAACCAAGACCCAGCTGGAAGACCGCAAGCTGGTGGATCGCGCCAAGGCGATTTTAATCAAATCGCAAGGCTACACGGAAGATCAGGCTTATCACGCCCTGCGCAAACTGGCGATGGACCGCAACATCGCCATCGGCGAAATGGCCAAGAACGTGATTTCGATGGCGGAGTTGTTTAACAAATAATGGGTTTGTGCGACACGGCTTGGAGAGTTTCGACTCTGCATAAGCTCGGCTGAGTTTGATCTGTTCTTGCGTCAAATTTGGCTCCTGCCAGTCAAGAACTGGCTCATACTGAAGCAATTTCAATGACATCTAACTGTTCGTTTGCCGCCCTATAATCGTCCGCAGTCGTAGGATGCATAAGCGATAGCGTCATGCATCGAGTGGCATCCTAAGGCGGATGACTACGGCCCTACAGGCCTTGGAATGTAGGGCTTTCGGAGTTTTTCACCAGCCTGCTAATTGCTTGAAATATAAACTTCAGAAGTTGAACAAAACTCATTTAATAACTTTTCGAAGTTTATTATATTGCCTTGAATGTCAATAAAATCATTTATCGTGTAGACATTTATTTCCATATTGCTTTTATTTTTAATAACAACCTCTCCACCAAACCATGACGCGAGGTTGTTAAGGTGCCAATTCGGATCAACTAAATATATCTCATCTGGTTTTTCATCTGAAATAGCCCACATCCCATGTATTATTTTGTTTCTAGACGGGCTTAGTTCGCGATATTTTTTGATAATTTTATTGAACTGTTGGATTAACTCATCGTTGAGTTCAGCGTTGACGAATTTTTTTAATATGTCAAATCTTGTACCATTGTTAACTATAGATGTGTAGATCATCATGGATGTAGATGCATCACTTTTTGTTAATACTCCAAGAAGCACACCAAACAATACATCAATATGGGTCCACATATGTGCGATATTAGCAATATACGCAGCATGGGATGGTCTTGTAATAAGACAATCTCTGCCACCTTTAATAAGGGGGCGTGAATCTTTATATCTTTCATTAAATGGCTGAGGCATAAGTTATGCTAATTTTTTTCGGTTATGATGGTACTGTGTATAAATATAACAACAGGAAGTCGTTTATATACACTTCAACGCTATAGGGCCGTAGGCTGGGTAGAGAGAAGCGAAGCCCAGCAAATGCTTTGAAATAAACGAGTTTCTTTGCATTCAACAAAATGCACTCAGCCCGGTAGGGTGGGCACGCTTTTTGTGCCCACGCGGATTTAAAGCAGTTGCCTTCAATTGGTGGGCAGAAAAGCATTGCCCACCCTACATTTTAATTTTTTGCATCCTCAATGACTGAAATTCGCATTAAAGCCGGCATTCGAATTGATAACCGAATGACCACAACGTGTCGATACCAGCATTAAACACGCAGTCTTCCAGACTATTAACTGCAAGATTAAACTCCGGTATTTCTGAGTTTTTTGGTTAGGAAACTGATTTTGAAATATCAAATATCACCGGACATAATCGGGCTTGAAGTTCTCAACGATAAGATAATGACTCGTGGCGAAAATCGTCGAGTTGCCGCTCGTGGTAGTAGAGATCGTCGCGAGTCCGGTCCCGGTTGCGGGATAACTGCCGGATATCGTTACGAATTCTGTCCCGGTCTTTGTCGGATAGTTTTTTATCCGACAAATTGTTTTCCTTGCTCGAGAGTTCGCTATCGATCCTATCCAGTTCGGCGCGTTCCTTATGTACCGCAAAGGCCGCCGCATGGTAGCGGCTGAATACCGCATCGATAGCCGGCGGACAGACATGGTGATAATCGTGCCCATCCAAACCCTCTTTAAAAGCATTTTCGATCCGGCAATACTCTTTTAAGCCCTGTTCGCGGCCGGCAAGATACTGGGTATCGTTGAGCGCGATGCCGTATTCGGAACAGGCTTTTTGGTGATCGTGCAAACGGTCGTTCGCCGCCCCGGTTCGGCCATCTTGCAATCCCAAGCCAAACCAATCGCCACGCTGACAATCTTGTTGGCTAAGCGTCGCGCAGCCGGTTAAAAAAATAAGCAATAGACAGCAACTTAAGTATTTCATCACGATTTTTCCTTCCGGCTAAAGATCCACCACACCGCGAGAACAGCCGCAACTTTCCGTCTGCTCTCACCCAGCTTGAAGCCTAGGAAATATAGCCCAGGTTGGCAATTAATCGAACCGACAATGGGATATTGTTTGCGCGACAGATTCGACTCGCCTAATTCAGGAAGGACAGGAAATGCTCCAGCAACTTTAATACACGCTCAAGCTCGGCATCCGTTTCCGAGTAAGGTGGATCGAAACTGTCGATTTTGATCCACTGCGGCGTTTGCCGGGCGTGAATGAACGGTTCGAAATCATCAACCAATAAGACATCGTTAACTTGGGCATCCGGAATAAACCCCAGGTCTTTGACCGGGCCTTGCCATTGGATATATTCGATGTCGGCAAACCACGGCGGCGCATAACCGTCTTCGACCAGCCGTTTAGCAATAGGTCTAAATCTCGCTTCTTCCACGGCAGTGAAGATCACAATCCTGGAAAACCAGTCTTTACACTGCGTTAAAAAATGTCTGAGTCCGGGCCGGGGAATTTGACTGTAAGCGGTTGAGATCAGCGTGCCTTCCAGGTCCAGGGCTAAAATGGTCGGTCGTACGATAGGCATGCTTATCCAAGGTGGCGGCGAATCGGGGCTGAAAGCCGGTGCGGGCCATTTATCGAGTTCCAGGGTTGACGGTTGCGCTAATTTTCCCCAGCAATCGGGCTTTTTTCCGGATCGTGTTCCAAAATAACTCGAAGGTTTTAGCGCCTGACTGAAATGTTGCGGTTCCGAGCGAGATCGTTTGCGAAAAAAGCGGCAACGATTCGATCGTTGAACCGAATTATTGAAGAAATTTTCTCGAACGGCCGCGTTAAATGCTCGGCCATTTTGGTAAATTGCTCGGAAGTTTCGGCTCTGCGCTAAAACGCCGGCGAAAATAAGGCCGGCGATTCAGTTCCGAACAGCAATGATGCGGAAATTTTCTTCGGATCGCTTGCAAACCGCCAGGTTTACCGACTATTTCAAGCCGTAAACCTTCAACTGACTGCAAACCGGCAATTGATTATCCGGTACGGTGCAGTCCGAGGTGCCGACCCGGTAAATCATGACGTAGACTTTACCGTTGGCCACGACCGGCGGAATCATCCGCGACATTTTGCCCAAGCCGCCGTTATTGTCGTCGCCGGTGCGGAACAGACGTTGCAATTTATTGCCGGGCAGCGTCGTCGCGGCATCGTAAGCAATTAATTGGCCTTCGGCGAACTCTTTGTTGGCGTCGCCGAATTTGGAAAATACCGCCCAAACGATGGCCGAATCGAAATCGATGGCATGGGCAAAGCCGCTGGTGGTGGACGGTTTACCGGATACCATCAACAGCCCGCCGGGCATGCCGCCGGGCGATTCGACGCCGACCGAGGCCAAGTCGTCGGCTTCGGCGCGAAAGGTCGGCAGATTGCCGTCCTGCGTCGAAAAGTTGTAACTTTTCAAGCGGGAGTTTTCGCCCCAAACAAAGACCACGCCGCCAGTTTCGTCGCGTTGCGCCAAGGCCAGGGAATGGATATGGTGCATTTTGTTGTTTTCCGGGTCGCCGCAAGGCACGAACCAGCCGTGGTCGCTATTGCCGGCCGCCGGACACGGTAAGCTGCGATTTAGATGCTGAACCCGGTCCCAGTTTTCGGCGGTTCCGCCGCCATAGTAGGTTGCCACCAAGGGCGGTTTAGACAATAGTTGATTGAAACGGTCGTTTTGGCCCAGCTGGAATTTGTCCAGGGAGTAAATGATGCCGTCCTTGGTGCCTTGCAACAGCAAGCGGGAGCCGGGCACCAACATCGGCCCGGCCGCGCCGAAATCCCAGTCGGCGCCGGCACTGCCGGCCCCTGCCCGGCCGCAGGACACTTCGGAATCGTTGTCTTGCCACAAGCATTTACTCTTGGCTACGCGCTCGTCCAGAAAGGCTTTATAAAAATCTACTTTCTGCAATTCCGGCCTAGCGCCGCCGACGCTGGGTTTAAAGCGCAATTTGATCATGCTTTCGGCCAGATCGACATCGCCGTTATTCGAGGTGCCGTTCGATGTCGCGACATAAACCATATCGTCTTCGGTGACTGGCGCCCCACCGGCTTGCCAGATGCCGGCGCCCCAGGAGTTGAACGCGGTTGCACAGAATACCGCCGCATTCTTGGAAAAGCCGGGCTGACCCAGCAAAGCCCTGGTATCGAAGGCGACTACAAAGCCGTGCGGATTTTTTCGGCCGCCTTGGTAACTTTCGCCGTTGGCGGCAAAGGCCATGACTAAGCCGTTGTTGGCAGTCAGCGCCAAGCCGGCGCGCATTTTGGGATAGACATATTGCTTGGTTTGGTTATTCTGCCGGTATGTGGCGCCGGCATCATTAAACCAGCAGCCGTTACCCTCCTGCGATTGCCCGAAGATACGCACCGGCTGGCTTTTCTGACTACCGTTTAGCGGATTTAAGGCGTACACCCAGTAATCGCGGAACCGGTTGTCGTTGTTTTTCTTTTGCCAGGAGGCGACAAACAGCGTGTTGCTGGCCGGGTCGATAATCGGTGTGGCGGAAATGCCCCAGGTCGGCGTGTGTTTCCACATATCCATGTCTTGCGAGCTGATCTCGGGACCAAGTTTGACTTTATAGACCGTGTCATTGGTGCGGGCATTGATGCCGATCACTTCGTTCTTCATGGTGGTGACGATCACCAAATCGTCGGAGCCGGCGCCATTTTCGATTACCAAGGGCTGGGTTTCGACTTTGGCGTTGAAATCGTAAGTACGCAGTAGGCCGAATTGCCCGGCGTTGACGTTGCTTTTGTTTAGCGTGAATTCCTGATTGTTGGCCGCGGTGCGAAAATTGTTGCCGGCGCGTTGCGTCACGCTAACCGCAAGCGCGGCATTAACCCAAAAAACCGTACAGATAAAACCCAATCGTATGAATTTCATGGCTCACTCTCCCCAGTTGAATGTCAACTGAGCCTAGAGCGTGAGTGCTTGCTCTGTCAATCCCTTAAATATTGAGGTAATTGGGCTGTTTTATCTAACGTTGAATTTTTACCGGCAAAGCCGGTGCTGAAATGTTGTCCGGTGTCGTCGGCACTGCGCCGACTTAGGGTGAATATTCGCCGCCAAGCATTTATTCTTTCTATCCGCAGCGGATTCCGGGTTTAACTGGCCCGATAAATTTGGTTTACTACGTTTAAACCCCAACGTGCCCAGGTGAGAATGTCATGGATGTAAAGCTACTCTTAGATGCCAAGCTTGCAATGACAATCGAGAAGTCGGTTGGCGCCCTGCCTGAGCTGAAACTCAATCAAGTGCTGGACGCCAAAGTCGTCACCAATCAAGCCATATTGAATGCGCTGACCGTCAGTATCGGCGACAAGACCGTGACTTTGCAAAGCCCTAAAGCGCTGGCTTTTCAACCGGGGCAAACCCTGCAGTTGCAAGTCGTGAAACTACTGCCGACGCTAGAATTTAAAATCGTCGGCGCTACGCAACCGGCGCTATCGAACGCGATACCCGCTCAAGCAGCGGAAGCGACGTTATTGAAGTTATTACCGGCTACTGTCGCTACCGCCGCTGCAACGCCTCCCCTACCCGGCAATCTCCCGGCGGCGTTGGCTAGCGGCGAACGCGTGCAGGCGCAAGTGATCCAGGTCGGGAAACAAACCCTGACCATACAATTGACTCCGGCATCGCCTGGCGCCAGTCAAGGCGCGCAAACGGCGTCTTCGACCGGCGATATCAGGATAAGCTTGGACAGCAAGCAACTGTTGTGGAACGATCCGCAGGCTAAACAAGCCTTGATGCCAGGCAGCCGGATAGACTTAATGCTGGTAAAAAATGCCGACAAACCGGTATTTAATGTGGCGCTGGCCGTGCCGTCCGTCGAGGAGCAGATCACGTCTGCCTTTAAACAGCTATTACCCATACAAGTTTCGCCCGCCGAGTTGCTTACCCAGCTCGGTCCCCTGTTAAAACCCGCTGACAGCGATAAAACCACCGGCGAAATACTCAAACAACTGGCTCGGGAAATATTGCTGCAGATACCGGACAAGTCGAAGTTATTCGAGCCGGGCACGTTAAAACAAGCCATTGCGCAATCGGGTTTGTTTATGGAGCATGAGTTAGTCAACGCGGAGACGGCGAACTCGCCTCCCTTGCATCTGCAAGACGATTTCAAATTTAAACTCAGCAAACTCATCGCCCAGCTGAATTTTCACCTTGCCGGGCCGGCAGATACGGAATCGGCGCAAAAGCTTGATAGCGACTTACTGAAGGAAACCTTGCAGAAAGCCGAAGGTAATCTCGCCAGACTAACCCTGGATCAGCTCAACTCCCTACCGCGCGACGACTCGCCGAAACAAGTCTGGATTTTGGAATTGCCGTTCTTCAATAAGACCTCGCCGGAAACCCTGCAACTGATCGTTGAGCAAGATAAACAGGCCGCCGGCGAGAGCGGTCAAAAAAACTGGGTAGTGAGCATTACCATTACCCCCCCCGAACTTGCTACAATACACTGCAAGATCTCTTGTTACGACGGTAGCGTAAATACCCGTTTCTGGAGCGAATCGACAGATACTGTCGATAAAATCAATGCTCGTCTGGATTATCTGCGAGAGCAATTCGAACAAAAAGGATTAAAACCTGGATTTATGGATGTTCAACAAGGCAAACCCGCGCAACCAAACCCGCAAACTCTGCCACCGCAAAATCTGTTAAGTGAAAAAGTCTGAAACCGGAAACCAACGCCATTGAATCGCCGATGGATAAGCAAATTCGCGATAAACAGGCAAAACCCTGAGTTGCTAACGCCCCCTTTATTACATGAGTCCGTCACATTAGACGCCTACTTTGTCCGACAAAGTTACTCATTACCCAAAAGCCGATGCCACGGAGATTTAACGCATGACCAAGCAAGTCACCTTAACCCAGTTCATTATCGAACAGCAGCGAGGTTTGCCGGACGCATCCGGTACATTCACCCTGTTACTGAATAATATCGTGACGGCCTGTAAACAGATCTCGCACCGCGTTAACTGCGGGGCGTTGATTGGGGTATTGGGCAGTGCCGAATCGGAAAACGTGCAGGGCGAAGTACAGAAAAAGCTGGACATCATCACCAACGACATTATGGTGAATGCATTGGATTGGAGCGGTTCCTTGGGCGGAATGGCTTCCGAGGAAATCATCGATCCGATCAAAATTCCGAATCAATATCCGAAGGGCAAATATCTGGTGTTGTTCGACCCGTTAGACGGCTCATCCAATATCGACATTAATTTAACGGTGGGGACGATCTTCTCGATTTTGCGTTGCCGCGAGGGTGTGGAGCCGGAAACCGAGGATTTTCTGCGCAAAGGTACCGAGCAAGTGTGCGCCGGTTTTGTGCTGTACGGCCCGTCCACGATGCTGGTATTAACCACCGGCAACGGCGTTAACGGCTTTACGCTGGATCAGGATGTCGGCGAATTCATCCTTACCCACTGCAATATGAAAATCCCCGAGGAAAGCAGCGAGTTTGCGATCAATATGTCCAATCAACGCTTCTGGGAGCCGCCGGTCAAGCGTTATATAGACGAATGCGTGGCCGGCGTGGACGGCCCTCGCGGCAAAGACTTTAATATGCGCTGGGTGGCGTCGCTGGTCGCCGAAGTTTATCGTATCTTGAATCGCGGCGGCGTCTTCCTGTATCCGCATGATTTACGCGATCCGTCCAAACCGGGCAAGCTGCGGTTAATGTACGAAGCCAATCCGATGGCTTTTATTATCGAACAAGCCGGCGGTATGTGTTCGACAGGACGCGAACGGATTTTGGATATTAAGCCCGGCAGTATTCATCAGCGTGTCCCGCTGATTTTGGGCTCAAAAACCGAAGTGGAGCGGATTATTAGCTACCACCAGCAAGATTAAACGCGGTAAGCCGCGGCCTGCTGAATCAACCTAATTCTTACATCGAAATCTCAATCCAACGTGTCGATCAAAAACCAAGTCAATTGCGTGAATTGCAGCCTGGATAATATTTGTTTACCGCGCGGCCTATCTCAAGCGGAGATCAATAACATCAGCCAAGTGGTGAAGGCCCGTAAAACCTTGCAACGCGGCGATTTCATTTATCGCGAAGGCGATAATTTTCGCGGCATCCTGGCGATAAAATCCGGTAGCGCCAAATTGGTGGCTAACGATAGCCACGGTAACGAACACATCTTGAATATTCTGTTGCCGGGCGAATTGCTGGGTTTCGACGGTCTATCCGCCGAAAAACACGGCTGCGCGGCCATTGCGTTAGAAACCATGAGCTTCTGCATCCTGCCTGCCGACAATATGGAAGATCTATTCCGGAATATGCCTAGTTTGACGCGCGAATTGTTCCGGCATACCGGCGAAAAAATGATAGAGGACAAAAATCAGCTGGTTCTCAGCAAACGACCGGCCGAAGAACGCCTGGCTTATTTTTTGATCAGTTTGTCGGAGCGCCTGAAAAGACGCGGATTTTCGTCTTCGGAATTCAAGCTGTCGCTGACTCGGCAGGAGATCGGCAATCATTTGGGGTTGGCGCTGGAAACTGTCAGCCGTTTGCTGAAGAAATTTCAGGACGAAAATTTGATTGCGGTGCAGAACCGTTTTATCGCGATCAAGGATCTAAGCGCCCTAAGAAATATGCTGCTGCCCTTGGAATAAAAATCAGTTTTTAATGCCGATACCCTTGTGTAACAGCAGCAAGCTAAGCGCCGTTAAAAACACAATAAATCCGGCCGTCATCGCAAAAGCCAGTTCGATTTCTACATCGCTTACACCGATCATGCCGTAACGAAAGGCGTTGATCATGTACAAAATCGGATTGGCCTGGGCTATTTTTTGCCAAATGCCCGGTAGCATTTCCACCGAATAGAATACACCGCCCAAGTAGCTCAAAGGTGTCAATACAAAGTTGGGGATGATGGAAATATCGTCGAAACTATCGGCGAACACCGCGTTGATGAATCCCGCGAGCGCAAATAAAGTCGCGGTTAGCACAAACACCGCCAACGAGATTCCCCAATGCAAAATCGTGGTATGAGTAAACATCAGCGAAATACCCGCCACCACGATACCGACCAATACCCCGCGCGCGATGCCGCCGCAGACATAGCCGGCCAAAATCACGTAATTCGGCACCGGCGCTACCAGCAATTCTTCGATATGGCGCTGAAATTTGGTGGAATAAAACGAGGACACCACGTTGGAATAGGAATGGCTGATCACCGACATCAGAATAATGCCGGGTACGATGTAATCCATGTAGCTTACGCCGTGCACCAGACCGATACGGTCACCTATCAGCTTGCCGAAGATCAGAAAATAAAGTGCCGTGGTAATGGCCGGCGGCAACAGGGTTTGCGGCCAAATCCGGGTAAATCGGCGGATTTCTTTGATTAAAATCGTAAAAAAAGCGACTGAATAGTTCATTGCACCAGATCCAAAAATAATTGTTCAAGCCGATTGGACTTGTTACGCAAGCTAAGCACCTCGATATGCAGCGCGGATAGCTCTTGAAACAATTTATTCAGACCCAGGCTTTTCGGGACGGCGACATCCAATACGGTATCGGCGCTCAGCGTGATGCCGTAACCCTCGATCACGGGCGCGGCCGGCAGCGGCCGCGCAATATCCATCACAAAATGATCGGTATGCAAACGGCTCAATAAACTATTCATGGCCGACTTCTCAATAATCTGGCCGTTGTTAATAATCGCGATGTTGCGGCATAAGCTTTCGGCTTCTTCCAGATAATGCGTGGTCAGAATGATGGTGGTGCCCTGCTGGTTAACTTCCCGCATCATTTCCCACATCGAACGACGAATCTCGATATCCACGCCGGCGGTAGGTTCGTCAAGAATCAGCAGGCGCGGCGAATGCACCATGGCCCGCGCTATCATCAAGCGGCGCTTCATGCCGCCGGACAAGCGGCGCGACACCGTATTGCGCTTATCCCACAGCTCCATCTGCCGCAAACAAAGCTCTGTCCGCTGTAAAGCCTGTTTGTGCGGAATACCGTAATACCCGGCCTGGTTCATCACTACGCTCATGCCGGTTTCGAACTGATTAAAGTTCACTTCCTGCGGCACTACGCCGATACAGGTTTTCGCCGCAACATTGTCTTTATCCAGGTCGTGGCCGAAGATGCTGACCGTGCCGCTGGTTTTGTTGACCAGCGAGCTGATAATGCCGATCAAGGTCGATTTGCCGGCGCCATTGGGACCCAATAACGCAAAAAAGTCGCCGCGCTGCACGTCGAGATCGACGCCTTTCAAGGCTTCAAAGCCGTTGTTATAGGTTTTTTTTAGGTTTTGGATGGATAAAGCCGTCATGCTCTAATGTTATAATCTCTGGCAATGGAATTGGCGTAATCCGAAATAAAACCGCCAATTAAGCCTTCCGATTCTATCAGAATTCATAAATTCTCAGCAGCCTGAAAGGAATAGACTCTTGCCTCAACAAATACCGACCAGTGTTGCTGCCGTGGATCTTGGCTCCAATAGTTTCCATATGATTATTTGCAGTCTCCACAACGGCAAATTGCAAACTATCGACCGTTTGAAAGAAATGGTGCGGCTGGCTGCCGGATTGGATCAGCACAAAAATCTCGACCAACCCACGCAAGAGCGAGCCCTAGCCTGCCTGGAACGTTTCGGCCAACGCATTCGGAATTTTGCTCCCAATAGCGTGGCTATCGTCGGTACCAATACCCTGCGCATCGCCAGAAATTCGCAACAATTCATTAACAAGGCGGAAAAAGCGTTAGGACATCCTATCCATATTATTTCCGGTATCGAGGAAGCCCGCTTGATTTACCAGGGCGTCGCTCACAGCTTGGGCAGCAATGCCAATAACCGCTTTGTGATGGATATTGGCGGCAGCAGCACGGAATACATTATCGGCCGCGACGATGTTGCGCATACCAAGGAAAGTCTTAACATGGGCTGCGTCACCGTGAGCCAATATTTTTTCAAAAAAGGCGAACTGTCCAAAAAAGCCTTCCGTAATGCGATGTTGTTTGCCGAGCAACATCTGGAACCGTTTCAGAGTACCTTTAACGCTAAAAATTGGGACGAAGCCATCGGTGCCTCCGGGAGCCTGAAGGCTATCAGCAACGTGCTGCAAACCATGGGTTGGAGCAATAACGGCATTACCAACGAAGGTCTGGAACAGCTGGTGGCGCACTTGTTGAAGCTGAATCGTATCGAGGACATCTGCTTTCCGGCCTTGAGTATCGAAAGGCGGCCGGTGTTTATCGGCGCGGTCGCTATCGTTTATGCCACGTTTAAAACCTTAAATATCCGCCAAATGACGGTGTCCGACGGCGCATTGCGCGAAGGTTTGGTGCAGGATCTTCTGGGAAGAATATACGACGACGACATTCGCTCGCAAACCAGTCAAACCATAGCAGCACGTTACCATACGGATATCGCGCATAGCGGACAACTCAAGGACACCTTACGGTATATCACGCGGCAATTGGATAGCCATCCTTGTTTTAAAGACAACCCCGAGTGCTTGCAGTTTTTGGAATGGGCCGCAGAGCTTCACGAGATCGGCATTGAGATCGCGCATAGCCAGTATCACAAGCATAGCGCTTATATTATCGAAAACGGCGATCTGGCGGGATTTTCCAAACAGGATCAATTACTGATTTCCAAACTGGTGCGTAGCCACCGCAAAAAATTGAGTCTGAACCGCTTCGAAGACTTACCCTCGCCTTGGCGTCAAAGAGCGCCGATTATGGCCATCGTATTTCGGCTGGCATCGCTGCTGCATCGAAATCGGCACAGTCAACGTCCGGACTTTAAAATCTCGATAGATCAAAACGACATAAAAATCGACTTTCCGGAACATTGGCTGGAACAGGCACCATTGACCCATGCCGATCTCAAACAAGAAATGCAATATTTGAAGGAGGCTCGTTTCAACCTGATCTTCGATCAATGCTAAGATTTTTGCTGTACACTTTTTTTACGACAGCGATTTTGCTGGCGATACTATTATTTTTTGCGATTGACGATACGCCGCTGTTAAAAATCCATCAAGGCTTGAATCGCGAAGATATTCAGCGCGCCAAGCAGCTGTTGCATGTTGCGCCCGAAGAGCGAAATCAGCTTAAAACAGTCAGTCTCGATCAAAAGGATTTGAATATCGCGGTGAGTTATCTGCTGAATCACTTTGTGGAAAATACTACACAGATTCAAATTGCTAACGACAGATTACTTGTCCAGATTGCGATATTCGTACCCAAAAGCCTCTGGGGCAGATATTTAGATTTTAGCTTCAGCCTGCGCCAGGTAGGCGATTCGATCCTAATTAAGTCATTAAAGGTCGGGGAGATTTCGATTCCGGATCCGGCGGCAAATATTTTGATCCCTGCCATCGTTCATAACTCGCCGCTGGAACAACACTGGCAATTGCTAAGCCAATACGTTAAGCAGGTGCGCATCAATCCTCAAGCTTTGGAAATTAGCTATCTGGGGTCTATCGTCGATGCCGCCAAACAATTGGCTATCCAGAAACATCGGGATTACCCCAATTTACATCGCTATCAGCAGCAAATTAACGAAATAGTCAGCCAGCACGATCCTGACTGGCGTTTGTCGCTAACCGATTTATTACAACCGCTGTTTCTATCGGCTTATCAACAAACCTCTGCAAACGATGCCATTCAAGAAAATCGCGCGATTATTATCGCCGTCGGCAGTTACATTTATAAACACGATTTAAGGCGCTATTTGCCATTAGGCTTGGTGTACAGCAAAGAGTATCCGGTGTTTGCCTATAAACGCGTCGATATTCCTCAGCATTTTATTGCTTCCGCACTACTGGCTATCGTGGATTCTTCTTTCCTTGGCGAACAAATCGGGATTGATAAGGAATTGGGAGATGCGCACAAAGGCAGCGGATTCAGCTTCATCGACTTGATGGCTGACCGCGCGGGTACCCGTTTTGGTCAACTAGCGATTGCGTCGCCGCAGGAGGCTCGAGAATTGCAGAAAATTATGTCTAGCATAAAAGATTATTCAGCAATCATTCCGGATATGCTGGATTTACCTGAGAATATGGATGAGCAAACGTTCAAGCTGAGATTTGATGCGATAGGCAGTTCCGCCTACAACCAAGTAATCCAGCAAATAGATGCCCGGATTAACGACTTACCGCTGTATCAACAACACTGACCGAATAAAAGATGGGCTTTGTAGCATTCAAGCCTAATCTGACAGTGTTTGCCAGATCGGCTTGATGCAATATATCTAGCTCAGCTAAAAATGGATTCGAAGGAGTAGCCGCTACTTTCAAGAATTTCTTTAAGTCGCTTTAATCCGTCCATTTGTATTTGTCTAACCCGCTCCCGAGTAACGCCGAGTTCGAGCGCCACTTGTTCCAGCGTCGCGTTTTCGAATCCGCACAAACCGTATCGGCGGCAAATGACTTCGCGTTGTTTTTCGGCTAATTGATAAACCCAATAAGTGACATTATTTTGGATAAAATCGTCTTGCAGGATTTCGGCTGGGTTACGGCTTTCTTCCTCGGAAATAGTTTCTAATAGGGGTTTATCGAAATCCTTACCAAACGAAACGTCGACGGAAGTAACACGCTCGTTGAGTTTGAGCATTTTACTGACGGTTTTAGCGGGTTTATCCAGATGCCTTGCAATCTCGTCAACAGTCGGCTCATGATCAAGCTGCTGCGCTAAATTACGTTGAGCTTTCAAATAAATATTCATTTCCTTAACGATATGAATCGGCAGACGGATGGTTCGCGTCTGATTCATGATTGCGCGTTCGATCGTCTGTCTGATCCACCAGGTCGCGTAAGTTGAAAACCTGAAGCCGCGATCCGGATCGAATTTTTCAACCGCTCTAATCAAACCTAAATTTCCTTCTTCAATTAGGTCGAGCAGCGGCAAACCCCGATTGAGGTAACGTCGGGAGATTTTTACAACCAGACGCAGATTGCTTTCTATCATGATTTTTCGAGCTTTGGGGTCACCTTGTTGCGTGCGTCTGCCATAAATTTTTTCTTCATCGGCAGTTAGCAATTGAGATTTACTAAGTTCGTTAAGATATGCTCGCGTCGCATCGAACGTGCCCTCATTTTGCGACTCATTAGTTTCAATATCTGCCAGTTTAAACGTTTCATTTGTATCGATTTCGACGATCTCGTCATCACCATCTTCAAAAGAAATGAAATCTGGAATATCCATATCTTTTATTACATCTATCGTTTCTTCCATCATGATTAATCTCCCAGGTATTTGGCTTGCTGATTCTGTTATTTTTATTGGTAAGTGTCCAGCCGGGTAAACTAGTAATCCCTTATCAATTTAAAATGCCGAAAGCTTAAAACCAACTTTTCGTTATCTGTTGGCAATAGTCAAAAGTCACTTAATTCATCAAAACAATCTTTACAACATCGCGCCTCTCGCTCTAAATTTCTTAGATGTTGACTCGAGGCCGATTACCTTAACGGCGAGTGCCAGTATAACTTTAAAAGATTTGTCTTATAAATTGAATTTACTGATATTTTTGTGGTCTACATCTCCTTTTTGATTTTTACCTGACTACCTCAAAATATCTTTTCAAACTGCCAAAATCGGCCAAAACAAGCTAAAATCTGAACTGGCTCTAAATTATCCAAAGAATAAGGTGATGTTTATCACAGATATTTAATTAAACTGCGGATTGCGACTGCAGATGCGTAATTGCCCCGCAGTCATCATCGACTTAACAAAACTTTCTTCGCTTGATTAATTTGCGCAGCCAAATAATCGGAACCTCCGCGATCGGGATGGACCCGAGAAATAAGTTTTCGGTGCGCCTGGATAATCTCGTCTTCCGTCGCACCCTGCCGGAGCCCCAAAATATCGAATGCTTGCGCTTTACTCATGGAAGTGGATGGCGTAGCGGGAGTACCAGCCGCTCCGCCGCCTTTGAACCGCTGCCAAACGCTGTGTAAATGCGGCGCGTATTTGATAATAAGAGGCATCGACCGCATAAAAAAAGCAAATATCACCCCGATTAACGCAATCAGGCCGCTAAGTTTTCCACTAACCGCTAGCAGTATCACCACAATCGTTGCAACGATCCAAGCTATTTGCTTAAAGCGTTTGCTTCGTGCTTCCGCAGGCGCCTTAAAAAACCAATGCAGCGTAAAAACGCCGGAAATCACTAACAGCAGCATTACTATGCGTATCACCAACTCTCCAAACGCGATAACCAATAAAAGCCATAATAACTTAGAATACCCATAGTTCGATAACAGCAGAGACACACCATGCTCAGCCCTCCGGTTCTCGGTTTTGCCGCTACTAGCGGCACCGGCAAAACCAGCCTATTGACCAAACTAATCCCACTACTCAAAGCACAAAATTTGCGAATAGGCGTCATTAAACACAGTCACCACGATTTCGAAATAGACCAACCCGATAAAGACAGCTTTAAGTTGCGCAAGGCTGGCGCCACGCCGGTAATGCTGGTCTCGCGCTATCGGCGCGCGGTCATTAGCGAATTACCTCCCGCCATCGATATTTCACTGTCCGAGCAACTTGCCGCATTTCCCTCATCGGGTCTGGACTTGATTTTAGTGGAAGGATTCAGGCACGAGTCTTATCCGAAAATTGAATTATGCCGGCCCAGCCTGGGTAAACCAATGCTTTATCCGAGCGATCCATCGATTATCGCGATAGCAAGCGATCAGGCTTTATCGACGCCGCCGAACTTACCGCAGCTTGATCTAAACGATCCTCAAGCCATCACCGCATTCATCATCGACACCTTTTTGAAAAACCAACGTGACTGACATTTGCTACCCGAAAAAAAACACCTTACTAAGCGTAGAACAAGCGCTATCTGAGATTCGCCACGCCATAACTGCGGTTGCCGAGAACGAGCTAATCGATTTAGCGAAAGCACAAGACAGAATCCTCAGCGAAAACGTCATATCGCCGATCGATATTCCGCCGCAGCGTAATGCCGCGATGGATGGTTATGCTTTTGCTGCCGGGGATTTAACAGCCGGGCATTCTTCACAATTGCAAGTAATCGGCACGTCCTGGGCCGGGCGGCCCTATCTCGGGCCGAAGATTTCCGGCCAGTGTGTCAGAATATTTACCGGCGCTGTCGTGCCCGATTTTGCGGATAGCGTAATTCCCCAAGAACAGGTTGAAGTGGATGGGCTTACTGTATCACTTACTCGCGACTGGCAATCGTATAAAAATATTAGAGCGGCCGGCAGTGACGTCAAACAGCATGAGGTGTTGATTACCGCGCCGAAAAAGCTCAACGCTCGCAATATCAGTCTACTGGCTGCGGCCGGCATTACTAAAATCAGCGTCAAACGACGACTGAAAATCGGTTTTTTCTCGACTGGCGATGAATTAGTTACGCTTGGAAGCCCGCTTGCTATAGGCAAAATCTATGACAGCAACCGCTATCTATTGGCCGGTTTCTTAGCCGACTCGAATCATACTGTCTGCGATCTAGGCGTTGTCGGCGACGACCAAGCCCAACTGGAGCAAACCTTAACTGACGCCGCGAAACAATATGATGTCGTGATATCGACTGGCGGCGCCTCGGTGGGAGACGCCGATTTCGTCAAACAAACCTTGGAAAAGTGCGGACAGGTCAATTTCTGGAAAATAGCTCTCAAACCGGGTAAGCCGCTGGCATTCGGTAAGATAGGCGACTGTTGGTTCTTCGGCCTGCCCGGTAACCCGGTGGCGGTATTGGTAACTTATGACAAATTCGTCAGGCCGGCACTGGAACAGCTAGCAGGCGCACCCGCGACTAGAACATTGCGACTGTGGGCTCGTTGCGAAAGCCATCTTAAAAAATCGCCGGGGCGCCAGGAATATCAACGAGGCATACTCAGACAAACCGATACCGGCGAGTTAGTAGTCAACATCGCCGGACCGCAAGACTCCCATCAGTTGAAAATCGCCAGCATGGCCAATTGTTTTATTGTTCTGGATGTCGACAACACAGGTGTCGAACCCGGCGAAAATGTGATTGTCGAACCGTTTGCGACCGTACTTTAGATCTCGCCGCTAACCCGACACATTGTGCTTAGTGGGAACGAAATCCGGCATTTGCCGATTCATCAAAGACAGATAAATCGGCGAAAAACCACCATAGCGGCTGAATGTCAGCGTTTTGAAAACACTCATTCCCTTCAGGCATTTGTCACTATCGAACTCGATGAATCGTAACTTGTCGGCAAAAGAATTTCGAAACGCGTTTAGACGCTGGCTTCCGCTAAATTTCCCAAATAACCGTGCTTTCTGGCCAAATATTCATCGACGAAGGCCTGCATGGGTTCGGCCTCATATTCCCGCAACCCGCTTACCGCCAGCTTCTTAAAGCCCGAACCGACGACTTCCTCGCCGCATTTGATTTGAAAATAAAGATAAGCCGTAGCGCGTTTACCGTTCACTTCCATTTTCGGCTCCAACATTTCCAGGCGCGGTTCGTGGAAATCCATCCGGCTCAGACTCAGCGTCATGCTTTCGTATATCACCAGTGGCCTGTCGATATTGAACATGACTTGTTCTTTGGCTAATAGCGGCACCAAAACGTAAGGGAAATTCTGCCCGGAAAACGCTACATAATCGCGGATCAAGGTCTCGATTAAAGCAGAATCGCGGATTACTTCGCCGGAGCGTTCGATTAGCAAATAAGTTTTACCTTGATTGTCGGTAACATCGATCCGATCGGCACTACTATCGGGAAAGTTCAGCAGCACACCATGACCGACCATCCCGGAAAAAATGAAATGCATATTCCGGCTAAGGCCGTATTTATCCAACACCAAAGAAAACAATAAATCACCCGGCACGCAAAAACGTTTTGCGTCTTCGTCATGCAAGGGGTTGAAGTCGTGGGCGACTTCCTTGGCAAACATGCTGGCCTGTGCGGCGCTGATAGCGACACTGCCATCCTGGATGGCATAGTAATCTTTCAAAAACATAGCTTTAATTATTATTTAGTAACGTGGGACAGACGGATCGCAAATGACGGACCAAGCATCGATACCGCCTTTCAAATTGAACAACCTTTGAAATCCGGAATGCTGCAAAAAATTGCAGGCTTGTTGACTGCGCATGCCGTGATGACAGATCACCACCACGTCTCGATCTACAGGCACTTCGTCGAAGCGCGCGGGTATTTGCTGCAGCGGTATTAATACGCTTCCCGCAATCTTGGCGTAGGCAAATTCGTGAGGCTCTCTGACGTCCAGTAAAAATACCGATGGGTCGTCCTGTAAGTGTTGTTGTAACTGTTGCGGTGTGTATTGGCTTATTGGCATATGAATCTTTCCAGTCTTTGAAGCGCGGCGGCCATTCTATCGATTGAAGCGGTATATGCAAATCGAATGTGCTGATTGGCTAGGTATTGACCAAAGTCTTTGCCGGGCGTTACCGCTACGCCTTCTTGTTCTAGCAGTTGTTTGGCGAACTCAAAACTGTCGTCAGTAAACGCACTGCAATCGGCATAAATATAAAAAGCTCCCTGTGGTTTGCAGGCTATTTTAAAACCCAAGCGCAGCAAATTTTCGTAAAGAAAATCCCGGCGTTTTTCAAACTCATCGCGGCGCCGATACAATTCAGCCATATTATCCGGGCTAAAGGAGGCCAAAGCTGCATACTGAGAATGAGTGGGCGTAGAGATAAATATATTTTGCGCCAGCTTTTCCACGGCATCGATAAAATCTTCCGGCACTATCAACCAACCGATGCGCCAACCGGTCATACTGAAGAACTTGGAAAAACTGTTGATGACAAACACTTCGTCGCTGAACTCCAACGCGCTGTTGACTGTTTCGCCATAAACCAGACCATGGTAAATCTCGTCCGAATAAAAACAGCCACCCAAAGCATGTGTCTGCTGAATCGCATCGCGTAGCGCATCGTTGCCGATGATGGTACCGGTAGGATTAGACGGTGAAGCGATCAATACGCCTCTACTGGCCGGTTGCCAGTGCTGCCGAATTAGCTCGGCGTTGAGTTGATAAGCGGTTTCGGCGCCGACATTGACGAAGCGAGTTTTACCATCGAACAATTGCACGAAGTTGTCGTTGCAGGGATAGCACGGGTCGGCCATCAAGATTTGCTCGCCCGGATTTAAACTAATCCCAAACGCCAGCAAAAACGCGCCGGAAGCGCCCGGCGTAATAAAAACCCGTTTCGGGTCCAGCTTTACACCGTATTGCGCCTGGTAATAATCGGAAATGCTTTGGCGCAATTCCGGCAATCCGGCAGCGGCGGTATATTTGACTTCCCTGCCTTGCATGAAAGTATTTCCGGCCGCCAAAATTGCCGGAGGCGTCTCGAAATCCGGCTCGCCGATTTCCATGTGAATGATGTCGCGACCTTGCTGTTCAAGTTGCTTGGCGCGCTGTAATAATTCCATCACATAAAATGAGCTGATGCCGCGCATTCGCTCGGCGACGTGGTGTTTCATGCACAAATTCCGTTAGTAGAAAGCGCATGCATCATAACAAACTTCTTGCTTGCCCCCGGCTATTCTGTTAAAAAGCCCCGATTTTTTTATAGACCGCCAGGAGTCATTGGATGAACAATACTAACCCTGCCGCATCGGAATTTACTTTTAAGCCTTATGAGGAAAAAGAAGGCGAAGAGTACATGAACGAGGCGCAGTTGAGCCATTTTTCCGCCATCTTAAATAAATGGAAATCCGAACTAATGATGGAAGTGGATCGTACCGTCCACCACATGCAGGACGAAGCGGCCAACTTTCCGGATCCGAACGACCGGGCTACGCAGGAATCCGAGTTCAGCCTGGAACTGCGCACCCGCGACCGCGAACGTAAGTTGATCAAGAAGATCGACGAATCCTTGAAGGAAATCGAGTCCGGCAATTACGGTTACTGCGAAACCTGCGGTATTGAGATAGGCATTCGCCGTCTGGAAGCACGTCCTACCGCCACCCTGTGCATCGATTGCAAAACACTCGATGAGATCAGGGAAAAACAACTGGGTTAATTCTGCCCAACTCCGCATCGTATATCGGCCGGTTTGCGCCCTCGCCTACCGGCCCGCTTCATCTCGGTTCTTTATACACTGCCCTCGCCAGTTATTTAGATGCCCGTCAGCATAAAGGACTATGGTTGTTGCGCATCGACGATCTCGATACGCCGCGCAATATGCCGGGGGCCTGCGCCGAAATCCTGAATTGCCTGCAAAGTTTCGGGTTGCATTGGGATGGCGAGGTGGATTATCAAAGCTATCATCTCGACCAATACGAACAAGCCATTGTCGAATTGCAAAGCCGGCATGTACTTTACCCTTGCACGTGCAGCCGCAGTTTATTGGCGAATTCGCCTTTGATTTATCCAGGCCATTGCCGCACAAAAGCACAATCGACTAATGCACCACATTCGCTGCGGGTAAAAACCCCGAATATTTCAACGCGTTTTGTTGATAAACTGCAGGGTGAAATTAGCCAAAACCTAGCTAACGAGCACGGCGACTTTGTCGTGAAACGCAAGGATGGCATCATCGCATACCAGTTGGCTTGTGTCGTCGACGACCAGCGGCAATCGGTCAATCGGGTGGTAAGAGGCTACGATTTGCTGGATTCCACCCCCAAACAGTTATATTTGCAGCAGTTGCTGGGTTACCAGACGCCTAGTTATATGCATATTCCGCTGATTGTCGATCAAGAGGGTAATAAACTAAGCAAGCAAACCCGGGCCGAAGCCGTTAATCCACATCAAGCCGGACCAACCTTGTTTCTGCTGCTAACCTTACTCCAGCAAAATCCACCGCTCGATTTGCGAATGACTCCTATCGACAGTATCCTGGAATGGGCGATAGCTCATTGGCAGCCCGAGCGACTGGCCAAAACTCAAACCGTTTCGGATCTAAAACACCAACAATAACGTTCAACGAAGGAAGCCACGTTATGTCAGACCAAAAAACTTATCCGGTTAACCCGCAGATCGCCGCCAGCGCACATATCGATAGCGCTAATTATCGGCAGCTTTACCAACAGTCGATCAATGATCCGGAAGCGTTTTGGGCCGAACAGGCGGCCAAATTTTTAGATTGGCATCAACCTTGGCAACAGGTAATGCAATACGACTATCCCAAGGGTGTAATACAGTGGTTCTTGGGCGGAAAACTTAACGTCACCGTCAACTGCCTGGATAGACACCTCGAAAAGCGTGGCGACCAATTGGCCATCATTTGGGAAGGCGACGATCCTGCCCATGACCGCAAACTGACCTACCGCGAACTCCATGCCCAAGTCTGTCAGTTTGCGAATGTGTTAAAAGCCAAAGGTGTACAAAAAGGCGATAGAGTCTGTATTTATCTGCCGATGATTGCAGAAGCGGCAGTGGTGATTTTGGCATGCGCGCGGATAGGCGCGGTTCATTCGATAGTATTTGGCGGTTTTTCCGCTGACGCGCTCCGCGACCGTGTCATCGATGCCGATTGCCGGGTTTTGATCTGCGCTGACGAGAGTTATCGCGGCGGCAAGATTGTGCATTCCAAATTGAATGTGGATAAAGCCGCCAATCAATGCCCCAACCTGAATACGGTCATTGTGATCAAGCATACCGGTCACGACATCCCCTGGACAGTAGGTCGCGATATTTGCTATCACGAGGCCATGCAAACAGCATCAAGCGATTGCGAACCGGTGATGATGGACGCCGAAGATCCCTTGTTTATCCTGTATACCTCTGGCTCGACCGGTCAACCGAAGGGTGTGCTGCATACCACCGGCGGCTATTTGCTGTACGCGGCAATGACCCACAAATACGTGTTCGATTACCAAGAGGGAGATGTCTACTGGTGCACCGCAGACATCGGCTGGATCACCGGCCATTCCTATGTGCTCTACGGACCGTTATGTAACGGTGCCACCAGCTTGATGTTCGAGGGCGTACCGACTTATCCGCATCCCGATCGTTTCTGGCAAGTCATCGATAAACATCGGGTCAATATTTTTTATACCGCACCGACGGCGATACGGGCGTTGATGGCGCAAGGCGACGATTTTGTCACCCGCACCAAACGCAGTTCATTACGCATCTTGGGTAGCGTGGGCGAACCGATCAATCCGGAAGCCTGGGAATGGTATTACCAGATGGTGGGCAACAAACGCTGCCCGATAGTGGATACTTGGTGGCAAACCGAAACCGGCGGCATTCTAATCACGCCGTTACCTGGCGCCACGGCGTTAAAACCCGGTTCGGCGACCTTGCCGTTTTTCGGGGTAAAACCGGCAATACTCGATCCGGATGGCAATGTCCTGGAAGGCGAAGCGGAAGGCGTTTTGGTACTGACCTGCCCATGGCCCGGCCAAGCCCGGACGATTTACGGCGATCACCAACGCTTTATCGACACCTATTTCGCCAAATTCCCCGGCTATTATTTCGCCGGCGACGGCGCGCGGCGCGATGCGGACGGTTATTACTGGATTACCGGCCGCATCGACGACGTATTGAACGTTTGCGGCCACCGCCTGGGTACCGCGGAAATCGAAAGCGCTTTGGTGCTACACGATCTGGTTGCGGAGGCCGCAGTGGTAGGTTTTCCACATCCGATCAAAGGCCAGGGGATTTACGCTTATGTCACCCTAAATGTCGGCATTGAGGGGAACAGCAGCCTAAAAGGCGAACTGAAGGACTTGGTGCGCGAGGAAATTAGCGCTATCGCTCTGCCCGACCTGATTCAGTGGGCGCCGGGCCTGCCGAAAACTCGTTCCGGCAAAATCATGCGCCGCATCTTGCGTAAAATCGCCGCCAATGAATTCCACGATCTCGGCGACACTTCAACCTTAGCCGATCCGTCTGTCGTCGAGCAACTAATCGCCAACCGCCTGAAATTACCTTAAGGTGAAGACACGCCTGGCCTTAGCTTATATCGGCGTCATCCTGATCTGGACCACCACGCCGCTGGCGATAAAATGGAGCAGTATCGGCGTCAGCTTCGTGTTTGGGGCAATGGCGCGAATGACGACCGGTTTAGTCTGCTTGTCCTTGCTGTTACTGTTGTTGCGTCGACCCCTGCCCCGGCACCGCTCTGCGTTGTTGAGCTATCTCGCTGTAGCTGTTCAGCTCTACGGTAGCATGCTGGTCACTTACTGGTCGGCACAATTCGTACCGTCGGGCTGGATTTCGGTTATTTTCGGCTTGAGCCCGTTTTTGACTGCTTTCATGGCGGCAGCGTATTTAAAAGAACGCAGCCTGGGCTGGGGTAAGTTATGCGCATATAGTCTGGGCGTTTGCGGTTTGGTCGTGATGTTCAGTTCGGCGCTGGAATTGGCCGAACCGGCTCTACAAGGTTTGCTGGGCGTATTGCTTGCCACCTTTATCCACGCGGCTAGCGCGGTATGGGTGAAGCAAATACATGCGCAATTATCCGCCTTGCAGTTAGTGACGGGCGGCTTATTGCTGGCCGTACCCTTGTATTTCCTTACTTGGTATTGGCTGGACGACGGCGTTTTTCCGGTAAAAATCCCACTTCGTGCCATGTATTCGATCGCCTATCTGGGAATCATAGCCACGACGATCGGCTTTGCGTTGTATTACTTTGTCTTGAATAACATGGAAGCGACCAATGTCGCGATGATGAATTTGATGACCCCGCTCATGTCCTTGGGGCTAGGCTATAGTGTCAACCATGAACCGATGACGGTGAAAACCATGCTAGGCACGGCTTTGATTATGTGCGCACTGTTGACTTACGAGGTAGTGAACCGCCGGCAACAACGGAATGGCATTTGATCGCCATTCCGCCGTCTGGCGTTTAAATTTTGCCGACGCGTTGTTTTAAATATGACGCAAACTCTGCGTTAATCTCTTTGTGCAACAGTCCGTACTCGACGTTAGCCAATAAGAAGCCGAATTTGGAGCCGCAATCGTAACGATTGCCTTCAAACTCATAAGACAGCACTTGTTCGTCTTTCATCAAAGCCGCAATCGCGTCCGTCAATTGAATTTCGCCGCCGGCACCGCGCCCGGTATTTTCGATTTTTTCAAAAATTGCCGGGGTCAAAATATAACGGCCCACCACCGCGATATTGGACGGCGCGACTTCCGGTTTCGGTTTTTCCACGATAGAACTTAATTTGCCGATTCGAGGCGCGGTTTCGGCATGTTCCACGATACCGTATTTGTGGGTTTCCTTCGGATCGACTCGCTCGACACCCAATATACTGCTTTGTTCCTGATTGAACAGTTCCACCATTTGCTTCATGCAACCGCGGCTGCCGTCTTCAATCAAATCGTCCGGCAAAATCACCGCAAACGGCTCGTTACCGACCACCGGTTTGGCGCAATGCACGGCGTGGCCAAGGCCCAATGCTTCGGCTTGACGCACAAATACGCAAGAAACATGGGGCGGCAACAGTTCGCGCAGCATTTTCAGCAGCTCGGTTTTACCGCTTTTTTCCAGTTCTTTTTCCAGTTCGTAGGACTTATCGAAATGGTCGGGAATGGAGTTTTTATTACGACCAGTCACAAACACCATGGTATCGATACCGGCGGCTATCGCTTCTTCCACCGCATATTGAATCAACGGCTTATCGACGATAGGCAGCATCTCCTTGGCAACGGCCTTGGTAGCCGGCAACGAACGCGTTCCCAGGCCGGCAACAGGAAAAACAGCTTTGGTAATTTTCTGACTCATAATGACTCTTTTTGGGTTTAGGTTTTATTTTGACGAATGGATAATGTGTGCCTAACCTTATGGCACTCTTAAAATAACACTGTAAGGTCCTTATTTTAGGCGATAATGTAAGTTTATTTTCACCTCTCCGTACGAGATTTAGCAATGACAAAACTGTTATTCACGTTTTTGGTCGCGCTGATACCGGCAAAAACGGCTTTTAGCCAGGATCTGCTGGAAACCTATCAACTGGCAAAAGCAAATGACCCCGAATTTAAAAGCTCGGACATCAATAAACTTGCTACCGCAGAGATAAAATCGCAAAGCATTGCGCAAATGCTGCCCAATATTTCCTTTAACGCCAATAGCAGCCGTAATCGGCTGGAAAGCTCCAGCTTTTTGGGTACCACATTGCAACACTATTGGGACCACAAGCTAGGATTTAATTTAAAGCAGCCGGTGTTCCACTGGGACCACTGGATCCAGCTCGATCAGGCCGACAATAAAATTGCCCAGGCCGAAGCACAGTTTCAGGCCAAGCAACAAAGCTTGATACGCAGAACCGCCGAAGCTTATTTCAATATTCTCGCCGCCCAGGACAATCTGGAGTTTGCTACCGCTGAAAAAAAATCCATCGAAAAACAACTCGAACAAGCCAAACAACGTTTCGATGTGGGCATTATCGCAATTACCGACGTTTACGAGGCGCAAGCCGGTTTCGACCGTGCCAACGCCAGCGAAATCGAAGCGCAAAACCAGCTCGATAATAGCAAGGAAGCTTTGCGGGAAATCATCGGCGAAAACGCCGCGGATTTGAACGGTTTGCAAACGCAGATTCCGCTCAGCCCTCCGGCTCCCGAAGATTTGGCTTCGTGGTCGGATTCGGCCGAAAACAATAATTTTTCGATTGTCGCGCAAATCAATCAAGCCGAATACGTCCGTAAGAACGTGGACTTGCAGCAATCCAAGCATCTGCCGACGTTGGATATCGTCGCCCAATACGGCGAAGAGGACAACGGTAACCGCTACGGCTTACGCGGAGATAACGAAAGCGTCACCTTGCAATTGAACCTGCCTTTATTCGAAGGCGGCGGTACCGTGTCCCGTAGCCGTCAGGCCGCGCATGAATACGAGGCTGCCAAGGAAGATTTAATCAAAGTAAAGCGCAGTATAAATCGTGGCGTTAAAGACGCATTCCGCGGGGTCGTTTCCAGTATTAGCCGGGTCAAGGCTCTCGATGCCACCAGCAAATCCGCCGAGATGGCGGTGGAAGCCGCGGAAGCCGGTTTCGAAGTGGGCACTAGAACCATGGTAGACGTACTCACCGAACAACGTAATCTATATAAAGCCAAAAGCGACTACGCCAGAAGCCGCTACGACTATTTGATCAACGGCATCAAACTTAAGGAAGCTGCCGGCAGTTTGGGCGAGCCTGACTTAGAGCAAATCAATCAGTATTTGCGGAATAATCTTTCCCAAAACTAACCGGCATTCCAGATTGCGACTATTCCGCTATCATGGAAATGCTTTACAACCGAGAGTGCTTACGTCGTCAGCGCATAAGGCCCGGAAGCCGTCGGAAAAATTAGCGCATACCGCGGCGGCCGGCCAGCAGGCTTTGCTGCAGCGAATTGTTGTCTACCCCCCATACATCGCCCGCCAACAGTTGAGCAATCTGGGCTTTCAATTCCGGATCCCGGTCGGCCTCGAAAAACAAGTTATGCACGATGTTGGATTGATAAAAACGTTCCACAAACAGCCGCATGGTGTTGAAACCCAGCAAGTAATTCTGATCGTCCTCGGCGTGTAACTCGGGGTCGGTTTCTCGCCCTTCGGCAAGCCCCTGGTGGACCCGGTCGGCAACGCGGGCGGCACTGGTAAACGCCAGAAATACGCCGGACGAAAATACCGGATCGAGAAAGCCGGCCGCATCGCCGCAGCATGCATAGCGGGCGCCATAGCGGCTTTGGTTGGTATAACTAAAATCCGCTTCGACCCGTACGGATGCGGATTGCTCGGCCCCTGCCAGCAGGCTATTCAAGATAGGTGAAGCTGCCAGATAACGGCGCAACAATTCTTCGGCATCACAGTCCCTGGGCCGATCTTTTTGTACTACCAAGCCCACGCTCAAGCGTCGCCCGGTCAGGGGAATGACCCAGATCCAGCCTATATCCACCACCGGCACATAAATATTGCCGGAACGGAACAGTTCGTCGGCCTCATCGCCCGACGGAATATTCTCGAAATGGGTATACACCGCAAACTTACCTAAGTTTTCGATACGTTCGATGGTTTTGCCCTTCCTGCCCATCAGCGCGCTACGGCCCGTGGCATCGATCAGATAGCGGCTGCGGTATCGGCCCTTGTCGGACTCAATACCTACCCCTTCCGGCTGACAGGAAACGTTCAATACCTTCTCTTCCTGATGCGTTTCGACGCCGTATTTAGCGGCGTTTTCAAACAACATGTGGTCGAACGGAGCGCGTTCGATCTGATAGGTTTTGCGCTGCACGCTCAGCGGAAAATACATACGCTGTTCGGTGGCTTCGTCCATGAAAACCGCCCCGCTTTTCGATAGATTACCCGTGCTCCAATCTATCCCCAAGCGTTGAATGACCGGCTCGCTGAACGGCAGCATCGATTCGCCGATATGAAAGCGCGGATGCCTGCCGCTCTCCAACAGTAAAACCCTGTGGCCATACTGCGCCAGCAACGTCGCGGCCGTCGAGCCGGCCGGGCCGCCGCCGACAACCACAACCTCATAGTCGAAACCGTCTTGCATGTTGTCGAACATCGTCTGAATGCTTAAATGGTTAATCGTTCGGATAACCGTCTTCGGCCGCGTTATAAATGGCGCGGAACACCGTCCAATGCACTCCGCCTATGCCGGCACCCGTGTAAGTAATAATGCCTACTCCCTTGTAAAACTCGTCGGTCCGCATGACATCGGGGCCGAAATAAAACGGTATCCAGGCTTTGCCGGTTTGGTAGGACTTAGTGTCGGTAGGCTGACCCAAAATTTCGTGAACCTGGCCCTGGGTCATGCCCAGTTTGAGTTTAGCGAACGGGCTATTGGCCGGAAAATTACCGTCAATCCGCGACTCCGGTGCGGTGCTCGACTGCGCCGCTGGCGTCGATGCTTGAGCAGGCGCTTTATTGCTGGATGCGCAACCCGTACCCAGTGCCAGAACAGTGAAGAATGCCAAAGTTTTATAATGTGTCACGGCTTATGCCTTTTGCTAAGTTTCGGTAACGGCGAATAGTAGTTCACTTAACGAAATTGTCTATTATGCATTGAATCGTTTAACCCTGAGCTAGGCCTAAACGCCAAGATCAACTTGCCAGCCGGGGTTAATGGGAGACAAGGCGACAGTATTAGGCTGCTCTGCGCTTGAAATCAGGCTTAGTAAGGGAACCGCCGCTAAAATCGGCATACGTTCCGCCAAAGCCGTCCAGGCTTGCGGAAACGCCGTATCGCCATAATACGGCATGCCAATTTGCAGAAGGCTGTCAGCCGCCGCGCTTGCCGCAAATATCACGGCACAGGCAAATGCCGGATTGCCAGAGTCCGGAGCCAGATAGGCCGGCCAGGTTTCATCGTAGCACACCACCAATAACTCCCCGCCCTGACTAGACAACTGGCACCAAGCTTCCAACAAGGCCATGGCAAAGGTATCTTCTCCGGCCGCCAACGCGCTCGCGGGCTGGGTGCATTGTTGGGCGATGCTCCAATAACCGGCAGCAGTGTTTTGCACGGAATTGTGAAAAGCGGCGGGAGAAATCACCCCATCCGTTTTGACTAATTCGCTGCAAAGCTGATCGGTGGTCTTAATTTCGCCGGCGACGCTGGCAAATATCGACGGTAGCGCCGCTGGCGAACGTCCGGCTTGCTCGCAGGCAGCGGTCGCCGCGCTGAACGCCATTTGCATCGCCTGGCTGCTACGGCGGCGCAGCAGCGGCGGAATCGTCTCGCGATTAATATCGAAGGCCGGGAACGGCAGGCTGGCCCGAAATTCGGGGTCCGGCACGCAGGCGCCAAAACCAAGCAGACTCATGCGGTCCATCAAGCAGCCTCCAGCAGGACACTGGCATTGTTGCCGCCAAAGCCAAAGGCATTGCTCAATAAGAGTCTAGGGCCGATTGCCAGGTTCGGCGAGGCGACAACCGGGAACAGGCATTGCGGAGCAGCTTGCCGCAAGCCGCAAGTCCCAGGTAAGAATCCCCGCTCCAACGCCAGCAAACTGACTACAGTCTCCACCGCTCCGGCCGCGCCTAGGGTATGCCCCAGCAAACCTTTTACGCCGCTGCAGGGGGGAGGTTCTGGGAATAAACTCACTACTGCTTTGGCTTCGGATAGATCGTTAAGCGAACTGGCTGTCGCGTGCAGATTGATGTAATCGACCTCGCTAACATCACGTCCCGCCAGCCGTAGCGCCTGGGCCATGGCCACGGCGGCACCGACGCCGTCCGGGTGCGGGGCGCTCATATGGTGGGCATCGGAAGATTCGCCCACCGCCAATAACTTTGGCCGGCCGTTTTCGGCGCTTGGTTTTTCCAGCAATAGTAAAGCAGCACCTTCCCCAATGTTGATACCTTGGCGCTCGGCATCCATGGGCCGGCAGGCATCCGGCGCAATCAATTGCAAACTGTTGAACCCGCGCAGCGTCAAACGGCACAAACTATCCACGCCTGCCACCAAAACCGCATCGCAACAGCCGGTTGCAATCAGGCGCTGCCCAACCGCCAAAGCCTTGGCGCTGGAGGAGCAGGCTGTGGATATCGCGTAACACGGCCCCCGCAAGCCTAGCTCCCGCTGTAAAAATTCGCCCGTAGCCTGCGCCGTCTGCACTTGTAGAAAATGAAAGCTGTTAGGCATCACCCCATCCTGCCCAAGCCGGGTATAGGCGTTTTCCGAATCGTAAATACCCGATGTGCTGGTACCCAATATCAACCCCACACGTGCGGCGCCATACCTTACGATTGCTCGTTCGACATCGGCCCGAAAATCGCCTTGTTCCAAAGCTTTCAGCGCCAATCTGGAGTTGCGGCAATCGTAGGCTTTGAGACTGGGGCGAATTTTGGGTAAGGGCGAAGTCACCTCACCGACAACGGTTTCGAAAGAAATATCGAATAGCGTTAGCTGTTTCAGGCATGTGCGGTTGGCGATCAGGCTGGCATACAAGGCTTCCACACCGTCACCGCCCGCGCTGACGCACTGGTAGGCCTTAACGGCAACTGGAGATATCAGCGGGGAGATACTCATTAATTCTTCGGTTTACGGATCAATAAAGGACAGAGTAGAAAACCCAAGGTCACTCCCAAGCTTACCGAGAGCGCCAGAATTGGCAAGGTTGGCGTCTTGCCCAGCCCCAGGGCGCCGAAAGAGGCCAGGGTAGTGAGCGTGGAGGCCGCGATGGCATGATAAGTAACGTCGGCATCCTTGCCGCGATTGTCGATAAAAAATATGCCGTAATCCACGCATAGCGATACCGATAACAATAAGCCGATCACATGCAGGAAACTGACCTCCTCCCCCATCAATGCCCAGGTAGCGAAGATAAATAGAACCGAGGCGACGGACGGCAGCAAGGTGAGTAATACTTTACGCATATCGCGCTGTTGCAGCCAGATGAAAAATGCCATCACTCCGATCCCTACGCCCAGCATCACTAACGACCTGTCCCGATACTTGCCTGCTAAATGATCCAATTGGTCCTTTTGGCTGAAATAACGCGTACCTTCCAAGCCAGCCAAGCCGGCTATCAGTTTTTCGGGATCGTGTTCGCCCAGCCACAGCGACAAAATCACGCCACTTTGCCCTGCCAATATTTGCCCGGACAATATCTGTTTTACCGGCGAATCCATAACCTTGACGGGTCGCAATGGCTCGGGCATAGCGGGTAACAATGTGCCCAGTTTCTCCAGCGACAGGCCTGCCTTGGATAATCCAGCTTGCCAGGCTTGCTGAAACGCAGGTCCGACGCGGTCTGCGTAAACGCTGGCGTTTTCGGTTTGTAACTGTTCGGACACCAGCCACGGAAATAAGCCGTGATATTCGCTGACGACACCAGCTTGTTTCAGTGCCTTCAGGCGCCGCTCGGCAGCCTCGGAGCGGATTAGCGCAGTTTCCCAATCGTTGGCTTCTATGAACACAAAGCGGCCCGGCTCGATACTGGAGAAATGGGCGCGGACGGCCGCATCCTGTTTTTTCAATAAATCCATGTCCACCGCCAACTTCTGCATATCGTCCATCCAGCGTATTTGCGGCAGGGCAAACCCGGCTAAAAGCACGCAAGCAACAAACAGCCCCAGCAATACCTTTCGGTGACGATCGCAGAAATCCACCCAAGCGGCGATGCCGGGCAAATGCGCTGAGTGCAGCGTGGATTTGGTCAGCAGGGCCGGCAATACCCAGCGGGTCAGTCCCAAGGACCCGGCAATACTGGCCAACGCAAACACGGCGATTTGTTCGAAGCCGGGAAACCCAGTTAATCCCAAGGCCCCGTAACCGATGATAGTGGTCAAGCCGCCCATGGCCAGACTGGGCCACAACAACCGAACGGCTGCAAGCGGTGTATTGCGGTGTTTGGCGCAATGCACCATGACGTGAATCGGATAATCAGACGAGATGCCGATCAAGCTGGCACCCAGAGCCAACGTCAAACTGTGGACCTGCGGGAACACCAACGCGGTGGCCAAAGTACCGATTACAAAGGAAGCGCCCTGCACCATCATTACCCAGTGCAAGGCGGAAAACGAATGGAACAGGAATAAAAACACCAAGACCACGGCGAGGCTGGACACCGCCGAAACCAGGGTCACGTCCTGGCTGATCTCGCTTTGCGCGGCCACGCTGAACACCGGCACGCCGGCCATCGATAGCCGGAAAACGCTGCCGGCTTCTACGTTCAGGCTGTCGAAACTGGTGCGAATCGCCGCTTGCAGCCGGGTATGCGCTTCGGAATCCAGCGCCGCCGGCCGGCTTTGCAAGATTAACGCGCCGCCGCTACCGAGCTTGGCTTGCTGCTGGAATTGGCTCTGTAAATCCTTAAAGCCGTTTAGAGACAGTAGCAACGGATCCTGCTTGGCGATGGCTTTGACAAAACTGCCTTGCGGGGACAACAAGGCTTGTTTGAGCCCCTCGGCCTTGGCCGCCAATTTGGCCGCGTCTAACAGCTCCCGGCCGTCTGTTCCGGGGTTCAGGCTGAATATGCGGGCATGGTAAGGTGCGTAAGAGGCCACGGCGTCGATCCAGTCGCGGGGCGGCTGGTCGGCCGGCCATGCCAACTCCACATCATCCAGTTTGGAAAGTTGCTGAATCAGACGAGCGCTGAACACGGCAACGGCAATCGAGCTCTCCGGGGTATTGCTTGCGTCAACCGCAGGAACCGCTTTTTCGACTACCAGTAAATAGCGCCGCGATAGTTCGCCTGTTTTCAACAAGCCGGACAACAGCCGGGAATCCTCGTCGTCGGTCGCGGTAAAAAAAGCGTTCAGGTCGGTTTCTACGCGGATTTGCCAAACGGTGACCGCCAACAACAGCGGAAACAGCAGTACGAACCAGCGCTTTCTCCAAGCAAAAGACACGCCCTATTCTCCGCTGGCTTCCCGCAACAAACCGCGGATGGAGTATTCTTGTTGCTGGGCTTCGGTGGCTTTCTGCATCCGGTATTCGGTGGACTCGCCGTCGGCTTGTTTGATCAGGATGCGCCGCTGTTTGTCCTCGTCGTCGCCGGAAATTTCGATGGCCGGAATCAGATCGGCGTTCAATTCCGGTTTTGGCGTCATCCGCAAGCTCCATTGCTTGCCTTGCTTTTCGGCGGCAAGATCATAGCTTGTTTGTAATTCATCTGTGCGGCCTTGCAGAATGGAACGGAATGCCTTGATCTGCTCGCCCGCAGGACCTGCCGAATCCAGAGCCGCGCTGTGGCGTTGATTTTGTTGCGGATCCCAGTAATACATGCGCTGCTCGGCGATGGCCATGATTACCCGCGCCGGTTGCAACTGCAGCTTGACCAGACTGCCGTCGGCGCCGGACAGCATGTAACCTTGCCCGTGCCATGGCGACGCGGCCAGTTCCAGTATGCGAGTTTCCTCGTAACGAAATTGCGCTTGGCTATTTTGGCGAATGCGGGTCAACAATTCGCTCAATAAGGTTTCGTCGGCCCATCCCAGAGCAGGTAATAAAGCCAAGCACCAAAGCAGGCTGCGTTTAATGCTCATCCCTTGAATACCTTATGACCGTTCATGGCAATGCATTTAAAGGTCTCCAGCGCCGGCGGAATTTCCAGATCGGGAAAGCGCCGATGCCGGTAAAACCACTCGCCGGTTCCCAGCAAGCCCATCAAACCGTAAACCACCACACCGGTATACAGCGCCCACACGGTTTGTCCGGCGATAGCCGGCAGCAAGGCGCAGATCACGATATTGACGGCAAAGAACAGGGTCCAAACCCAGGTCAGCTCGCGGCAATATTCGGCAATACCGGGTACTAAATCGGGGAACTGCAAACGCACCAAGCGCTCGCAAAACGACGGCGGTGACCATAAGGTATGTCCAAATAAGACCGCCAGCCACAAATAGGCAAACGAAGGAACCAGCCAGATAAAATAGGCGTTGGCGAAATAGGCTCCGGCCAGCAGGACAAGCGCCAATATAAAACTACCCAAGCGCGCGACCGTACCGGTCGCCGTAATACCGCGCCACAGTGTCAGAACAGCGAATACCATCAGTTCAAAACTGGCAAAACCAAGGCCGGCCAGATAAGCGCTGAGGAAAGGGTAAGCGATAAGAATACAAGCAATGAGGATCGGCTTGATGACTTGACCCATGATTAACGGGTGCGGTTAGCGGCGACGAATTCTGCGAGTGAGCGGAGAGATAGAAAAATTTGGTTATTGCGTTCGTCGCCGGATGTGATCTTGATACCGAATTGGCGATCCAGCATCACGCCGATTTCCAGCGCATCGATTGAATCCAATCCCAGTCCGCCACCGAACAAAGCCGCATCCGGCGAAAGATCGTCGGGCACGATGTCCTCCAGGAGCAAGCCCTCGATAAGCATGGTTTTCAATTGGCGAATCAAGTCATCTGACATGGCTGTTTAAGTTCCATTAACAAACGCCGGATTCTACACAAATTCCCGAAGCGGTTCAAAAACACTTGGATTGCGGCGCGGGGAATGCCAAAATTGGCCGAAACCCGAATCATCAGCCATTCCAATCCCGACAGACAGATACGTGCGTCCCTTCCTGGCCTTCAAGATCCTGCTATTCACCCTAATCGTTCCCGGTACGGTGTTATGTTATTTGCCTTACTGGCTGCTTTCCGATCCGAACGGCGACCTGCAACCGGCCAACTTGGCCTGGGCGCTGCCAGCCGGCGTCTGTCTGATCCTCGGTCTAGCGATTTATTTGCATTGCGCCTGGGCCTTCGCCGTCGAGGGCCTGGGTACCCCGGCACCTATCGATCCGCCGAAGAAGCTAGTGGTTACCGGGCTGTATCGCCGGACTCGAAATCCAATGTTTCAGGGCGTATTGCTACTATTGTTGGCTGAATGTTTACTGTATACCGATCCGGCCCTATTAATTTATGCCGGCTCGATAGCGCTGCTTTTTCATGTTGCCGTGGTTTTTCATGAAGAACCCGGCCTTGCCAGCCGTTTTGGCGTGTCCTACAGTACGTATTGCCGTAAAGTCCCACGCTGGGGCTTTGCCTTACAGGCTTTTTCCTCGGACTCCGAGTAAACGCCCGGAAACCTTTGCCTGCTTCCAAACTCAATATAATTTGCACCCACACCCAACCAACATCGATACCATGAAGGAAAAACTCAAAAGCTTCATCTTTGCCGAACTTATCTATCATGAAGACCCAGCCTCGTTCGGCGACGACGATAACCTGTTGGACGCGGGCCTCGACAGCATGGGCATCATGCGCCTGATCATGTTCGCCGAAAAGGAATTCGGGGTGACGCTACCGGACACGGAAATCGAACCGGATAATGTCGGCAGCCTGAGTTCTTTAGAAAGCTGGATCCGCCGCAGCGGTTATGCCGGATGACGGATTCCGCGGCACAGCTCTTCAATCCCGGCGATTATTTTACCTACGTACTTGATCAGGAAATTCGCAACGCCGGCATGCCCGGCGGCTATTGCGGTTTTGGGTTGCAATTGGCTGAAACACCCGACTTATCGAATTTGCAACAGCGCTTGGATCTACTGGTGGAACGCTTTCCGCAAGCATCAGCCGTCATCCAGCCTCGTGGCAAGCGCTTCGCTTGGGTAGCCACCGGCCGCCCTATCCCGCTGGAACTCCACGAATGTCAGCCGGGTGCGGATGAAGCGGACGAATCGCAACGCTTATTACTGGATATTTTCAATCGGCCGGAGTCCCGTCCGCTGACGGTGCACTGGATAGCCGGCACAGACGGCGGCACTTTACTACTGATCTGGTTGCATCCTCTGCTAGATGCGCGCGGTTGCAAGATATTGCTGGATTTCCTGTCTTCGGATCGCCCGGAAAGCTTCAAGGAATCGCCATCGTTGATCGAAGCCAAATTGGCGCAGTGGAGCTTCTGGAAAAAACTACAGTTATTTTTCAAAGCTAAACGCCACAACACCGTAGCCAATAGCCTTGACAGTTGCTTGCCAACCCAAGTTGAACAGGGACCGCAGACCCTGCGTTTGAAAGTACAGCGTTTCGACGCAGATCAGTCTCAGCGCATTGCCAAACTGGCGCATCAAAGTACCGGCCTGAGCGGTCGCACGCTGTATTATCTCGGCTGCTTCATGCGGGCGATGGAACTAGTCGGCCCGCCCGCCGCAAAAGACGGTTATTGCATCCCTTACGCGTTTAACCTGCGGCGGCAGAACGCACCGACACCGGTGTTTGGCAACCATATTGGCTGTCTGTTCGCCCGCGCCACCCGCGATCAAGTTCGAGACAAAACAGGCTTATTCGCGCATCTGCTGAACGAACATAAACAAGTGGTACGCGATGAATTGGATCTGGCCTATTTGCCATTGATGTGGCTGGGCCAATGGCTGACTCCGGACAAATACGCAAAAGTCCTACGCAAACAACACAGCGGCGGCGAATTGAGCTCACTGTGGTTTTCCGATATCGGCGAACTGTCCTGGGGCAAGAAAGGCTTTCTCGGCGTGCCGGTCACCAATCTATCCCTGATGTGCTGGATGACTTTGCCGCCGGGTTTGGCATTATTGGCTAGCCAACTCGACGGTAAGCTGGTTTTGTCCTATAGCTACTTATCGCCGGCGGTAGACGAAGCCTGGCTGGATGCGGTGATTGCCAGGATGAACTCTGAGTTGTTGGAAACCCATGAAAACTGAACGACGAACATCGCCGTTGAGCTAAAACTGTAGGTGCAAACTCATTCGCACTGTCGGCTACAAATCGAATAAATGCGACCCTAAAGGTTATGCCTACTTTACTTAACGGCATTAGGGCATTATCGTTCCGACGCTTCGCGTAACGACCATTAAGTTAAGGCAAAGCCCCTTCTCCCCGCAGGAGAAGGTAGGGATGAGGGAATTAAAAAAGCGTTTTCCTTATTTATCTATCTTACCCAACCCTCGCCTTTACGCCCCATGGGTATTGAGGAGAGGAAACCATCCGTAGGCCATTATTTTTAGCTCATGCTGCTGACACCTTTTCTACACCAATGCCAACATCAACCCGACGCGCAGGCCTTGCAAGAGCAAAATCGACGAGTCAGTTATCGGCATATGCTGCAACAGGCGCAATCCATCGCCGCTGCTTTACAAGCCAAGGGCATCCAATCCGGCCAGCCGGTAGCGATTTATCTCAATCGCGGCATAGACGCAGCCATCGCGCTGTTCGGCGTCCTGCTGAGCGGAACTTGCTATGTGCCGCTCGACCTAAAAAACCCAATCGCCAGACTGAGCTTTATCGTCGCCGATGCCAAGGTTCACGCGATATTGGGATCGGGTTCAACGCCTGATTGGCTGGATGAAAGTTTGTGGCTAGACATCACCAGCTGTAGCGAAGCCATTCCAACACCGATCGAAATCCCCGCCGAATCGCTGGCCGCGATTTTGTACACCTCCGGTTCCACCGGCCAACCGCGCGGCGTGGCGCTCAGCCACCGCGCGATTTTGGCATTTACAACCTGGGCCGCCGGCTTGCTGGCTTTAACGCCGGCCGACCGTATCGCCAGCAGCGCACCGTTCTTCTTCGACCTATCGACCTTCGACCTGTATGCTGTGTTGGGCGCCGGCGCCAGCCTGCATTTCGTGCCAGCCGGTGTGACCATGGCCCCTGCCCGCTTGAGCGCCTGGCTGAGCGAGCAGGCTATCACGGGCTGGTACACCGTGCCTTCGCTGCTGGCTTTCCTGACCTATAAAGGCAACCTGGCGCAAACCCCACTAGCTGCGTTGCGCTTTTTAATCTTCGCCGGCGAAGTGTTTCCCACCCCGGCCCTGATCGATCTGGCCGCCAGTTTGCCGCAGACGGCCCTTTACAATTTCTTCGGTCCCACCGAAACCAATGTCTGCTGTTACTGGCCGGTCGTGCGCGAGCGCTTGGTCGCCGAGCAATCCATCCCCATCGGCCTGCCCGCCGCTGGTTGCGAACTGCATATCGATACAGAAACCGGAGAGTTATGGGTACGCGGCCCAACGCTAGCCAGTGGTTACTGGCACGACGGCCGTGTGCAGTCTTTTCTAAACGCCCAGGACTGGTATGCCACAGGCGACCGCACCAGCCTGGAGCAAAACGAATACCGCTTCCATGGCCGCCTGGGGCGAATGCTGAAATGTTCCGGCTATCGAGTAGAGCCGGCGGAAATCGAGGCAGTCGTGAATGCCATCGTCGGTGTAAAAGGCTGCGCCGTGATCGGCATAGACGACCCCACCGCCGGCCAGCGCCCGGCGCTAGCAGTGGTTTTGGAAGCGGACATGACCATCGGTGTGATTCGCAAAACGCTCAGCCGCCAATTACCGGCATACATGCAGCCGAGTCGTTATTTGGTTTTGGAGGAGTTGCCGCGATTGGCTAATGAGAAGTTGGATTTTCAGCGAATACGGGTTTTGACGGAAGCTATAGGATGAAACAAGAGTCAGGTGATAGCCAGAAATATGATTCATTGATTGGATACAGTCAATCAGAGACGGTATACAGAAATTTTAAATAACGTGTTATTTTTCCCTTAGGTAAGCGAGAGATCCCATGCTCAAACACTATTTAGAAGAAATTTCCGCTCTGGAATTTTCGGAGCGAGATGCTTGCATTCGACAAGCTGTCACTAGAGAGAAAAGCGCGATGAATGCCCGAGGCTTGCTGCACTCTTCAATGACACTTCAAGCCCTGGCTAATTTCTTTTGCGCAGAATTTGAGTTGCGATGTGATTTTCTAAAAGAATTTGTCGTTTCCCACAGTAGCTTGTGCAAGGAACAGGACACGGTCACAAGTGCTAAGACGTTATTTCAGACGAAGTCGTTTGAACAAAGAGATGAGTTAAAGGCCGCGTACATGGAAGCGGTGAAATCAATTATTGAGTCACTTATAAGCGATTTCCCGAGACAAATAGAACAAGGGCTAATCGCAGGGTTTGAGAGACGGATTAAGAAAAACAACATGTATGTCGAGGTCGCTTATCAGATGTTGGAGCAGGCCAAGCACGTAAAGGGCCCTATCTTCCACCTAAAGCCGAATTTCCACGGCATTGGAGTTGACGTAGATGAACTGTGGAAGCGGTGCGTCAAATATAAGTAGTCAGAAAAAAGCATTCCTATTGGGAACGCCTCCTCGGATGCTCCTGCGTCCAAAACAAATCCAATGGGCCGAAGCCGTTACGTCATCACTGAACCTGAGCAAGCGCATTTCATGACCTTTACAGTCGTAGAATGGTTGCCGGTGTACCATGCCGGATACCGTGCAAATTCTGCTCGACTGCTGGCAATTTCAACCGCAACAGGTCGGTTTGAAACTGTATGGTTACGTGATTCTGGAAAACCATCTGCATTTTATCGATCAGAGTACTGCGCTGGATAAATGTTTTGCCAGCTTTAAAGCCTTTGCCGCGCGGCGGATCATCAATCATTTGCAGGAAAACAAGTAGAACATTTGCTGAAGAGATTGCGGTTTGCTAAATGCGCACACAAGCATGATCGGGAGTTTCAGTTTTGGCAGGAAGGTGTGCATGCGGAGCTGATTCTTAGCGAAACGATGATGCGCGACAAGTTGGATTATATTCATGCCAATCTAGTAAAGCGGGGTTATGTGAATTTACCCGAGCATCGGCGTTACTCCAGTGCGTCTAATTATGCCGAACAAGGTGGCTATTGATATTGATGTATGGTAGTCGGGACGCTGGAGCGTCTGAGGCTGCATTCCCACGCTGGAGCGTGGGAACGATACAATACAACGCAACTTCATTGAGTTTGCCCACATCCTAAACCATGACTATAGCCACTGACTTTTCCGGCATCCCTGCTTACGTAGGCCCACCGAACGAAGCCGAAATCTACTCTCGCTTGCGCGCCGTTGCCGACCTGGGTGTATTCCGCCATACCCTGCCCGAAGCCATCGGCGGTTTCGGCGACAACTTCGCCGCGTTGGTCAAAACCCATCGCCGCCTTGGTGAAGCCTGCCGCGACCCCGGCTTGATGCTGGCGATCAACGCCCATTTGTGGGGCTCGGTTTTTCCTATCCTGTTGTACGGCAACGAGGCGCAAAAAGAAAAATTTCTGCCGCCTTTGTTAAGCGGTCAATGGCTGGGCGGTCATGCTATCACCGAACCGACGTGCGGCTCCGACGTGCAAGCGATGATCACTCACGCCGAGCAAACTGGTGATGGTTATGTATTGAGCGGCGAAAAGCGTTACATCAGCAATGTGCCGTTGGCCGACTGGTTAGTGATTTACGCCAAGCTTGACGGCAAAATTTCCGCGTTCCTGGTTTCCCGCGACGATGACGGTTGCAATTTCAACAACCAGGGTTCGTTGGCTGCTTGTAGAGGCAGCGCCACCGGTAGCGTAATTTTGAATGACTGCCGGCTTGGCCCTGATCGCCTGCTGGGAAAGATTGGCGCCGGTACGCAAATGATCCAGAAGGCGCTGGAATACGAACGCGCCTTTGTCTTTGCCGGCATCGCCGGAATCATGGACTGGCAATTGGCTGAAGTGGTTCGTTACAGCCGGGAACGGCGCTCAGGCGGCGTGCATTTGGGTAAGCATCAGGCCATTAGTCATAGAATCGCCGACATGAAGCTGCGGCTGGATACCATAGCTTTATGGTTGGGAGAATGCGCGCGGCTGTGCGACGCCGGGCAACGGCTGACGCTGGCGTCGGCGCAAACGAAACTCTATGCGGCCGAGGCCTTTTTGCAATCCAGTCTGGATGCGTTGCAGATCATGGGCGCGACCGGCTTGGAATCCGAGAGCGTGATGGCCGAACTGGTACAGGACGCGGTGGCCTGGCTGTTTTCCGGCAGCTCGGAAGTGCAGAAGAATTTGATCGCCGCCCTGCTTGGCACCGGCGACGCTTACCGGCTTAACCCTCAACCCCATTCATGATGAATTTTTCCGCTTACCGCAACTGGCAGCCGACACCGTTGATGAAGGCTTCGTTTTTGCTGACGATAGCCACACTAGCAGCGATTGCTATCCATCCTGCCATCTGGCCCTGGGCTTTGGCTGTTGTCGTTGCCGACCACTTGTTACTAACCTTTGCCGGACTCTGGCCGCGCTGTTCCTGGGTGGGATCGAACTGGACTTCGTTGCCGCCAGCAGCTACAGAGCGCGGAGAAATCGCCATCACCATTGACGATGGCCCCGATCCTGAAATTACACCCGCCGTGCTTGATGTGCTGGATCGATACGGTGCCAAAGCCACGTTTTTCTGTATCGCCGATAAAGCCCAGCGCTACCCGGCACTGTGCCGAGACATCGTCAGGCGGGGGCATGCGGTGGAAAATCACAGCATGCACCATCAATACCATTTACCGTTTCTATTGCTCGGCGGTTGGATGGCCGAACTTAACGCAGCGCAAGATGCTCTGACTAAGGTAACCGGTATCCGCCCCCGGTTTTTCCGGCCGCCGGTTGGCTTGCGTAATCCTTTGCTGGACCCGGTACTCAGCCGGTTAAATCTGCAATTGGCGAGCTGGACCCGGCGCGGTTTCGATACGGTGGAGCGCAATCCGCAAGTCGTATTGGCAAAACTATTGAAAGATTTAAAGGCGGGGGACATTTTGTTATTGCACGACAGTAATGTCGCCCATTCAAGCACCGGCCAGCCGGTGATTCTGGAAGTCTTGCCGCCCTTGCTGGATGCCATCGCTACCGCAAAATTACGTACGGTCACGCTGGGTGAAAGTTTGGATCGCTGCCGACAAACATCCTGTTAATTTAATGCATTTATTTGCGGAGATTTAAACCATGAAAAAATACCTTCCCATGACCGCATTGATGTGTTTTTTAAGCGGTTGTAGCTTTCAAGCGCCGGACTATTTGCAAGTAATAGCCGCACCCGAGTTAAACCAACTGTTACAAAACCAGGATATTTTTTTGGTGGATGTACATGTGCCCGAACAACCGCACATCAAAGGCACGGACGCATTCATTCCCTACAACGACGTCGAGAAATACCTGGACAAGCTGCCCAAGGATAAATCCACCCCGATTTATTTGTACTGCGAAGGCGGGCCAATGGGCAATGCCGCAGCCAAAACGCTGCATGCATTGGGTTACGAACATTTAAGTAATCTGGAAGGGGGCACCAAAGCCTGGAAAAAAGCGGGTTTTGGGTTTGAATAAGATTTGAGCTAGTTGCTTGTGCGATCGCAAAAACCGGCGAATACTCCGCCGGTTCATAGCCGCATCAAAACGATCGGGGTTCATTCGACAATACTGTCTACCTTGCCGTTTTTGAATTTCACCACAAAGCGGTTGAACAGGTTGGACCAATAAGTCCAGTCGTTGCCGTCCAACGAAGGCGTCACATGTTGCGGCGGGTAACCGATGGCCGCCAGCACGGATTTTTTACTCATATCTTTCTTAACTTGCCCCGCCAGGATGCTTTCGCGTTCGGCGGTGGTAAATTGATTGAGATCAACTTTGCTGGTGCCGGCGATTTTACTGAAAGCAATCGGCATATCGTCCTTGGTAAATTTCTGCACGTTTTCGATCGTAATCACTTGACCGCTAGATTCGATCCTGAGTACCGCCTCGTCGGTGTTCAGAGACAGTAACGCCACAGGTGTATTGATCGGAATCAATTGGCCTTTACGATAATTGGTGGTGCGAAAGCGGTTCTGCTCCTGGAACAGACTGAACTGCGTATAGTAAACCTGAGCGGGTTGGACTGCCGCAGCCGCGCCTTCGCCGGGTTTAAGCTCTTTTTTACACCCAACCGTCAGCACAGCCAGACACAACAGCAGCAAAATGTAGTTTTTTCTGAACATCACCAAAATCCCTCGAGCAAAAGGTTAAGAAAATGCCGGCGCCCGCCTAAAAAAGCGCCGGGAAGAAACATCAAATAGTACTGCGGGGAAAATCCTAAAAACAAGTAACCTTAACAGGCGCCGAATCGCTAGCGCCAGAGTTTGGTTATTGCGCTTCGATTTTAATCCCGAGTTTTTCCAAAAACACAGGCGGCGAAGCAAAGCACATTTCGCGGCTAACCGCATCAACGGCGGCCTGGATGGTATGCCCCTTGGCCAAGACTTCGCCGGTTTCGGCATCCGCGACCAGGTATTTAATCTTCATACGGTATTCCCACTCCACCAACTCCGCAGATACCAGAATGCGTTGCTCAAACTGGGCGGGGCGCACATAACGCAATTGCAAATCCACAATCGGCCAAACGTAGCCGGTTTCTTTCATGGTCATATAACCGTAGCCGATTTTGTCCAGCATCGCGCAGCGGGCAATCTCGATGTATTTGCAATAGTGCCCGTGCCAGGCGATGTTCAACAGATCGATGTCATGAAAAGGCACGGTCAATTCCACTTCGGCGCGCAGCATATTACTTGTCCTCGACAGCTATCCGGTTAGTATCCGCTGCAGCAGTCTTGCCCCAATACGGGTAAAAATTAAACCATTGTAGCGGCGCTACCCGACAATATGCTTCCAGTCGTTCGGCATATTGTCGCGCCAGGGTTTTCAGCATGTACTGCCTGTTTGACTCGCCGCGCGGGATGCGGATAGCTTTGGCAAATAGTTCCAGATGGATTTTGAACTGCCCGTTCACCGGAAAGCAAAACAAGGTATATACCGGACAACGCAGCAGCGAGGCCAGCAGATAGGGGCCTTGCGGAAATTCGGCGTCCTCTCCCAGAAAGCTGGCCGACACCGTACGGCCACCTTGCACCGGCACCCGGTCGCCGACCATCACCAAAAACTCGCCGCGCTCGATCTTTTCCTGCAAGGTAATCGCAATCGCCGGACTTAACTCGGTCACTTGAATCAGTTGAATGGTGGCGCTGCCGCGACTGCCGAGCAAACGATTGAACTTCTCGGCGTGCTTGGTATGCACCAAGATATTCAGATGGATGTGGCCGCGCATCGTGGCGATGGCCTGGCAGATTTCCAGATTGCCGATGTGGCCGGACAGCAGCATGGCGCCGCGTTTTTGTTCGATCAAACCCAGCAGCAGTTGACGATTGGGAAAGTCCACTTGTTCCGGCGTGATATTGCCGGTCCAAACCACAATTTTATCCAGCAAGGTTTCACCAAAGCTGAGGAAATGCCGGTAACTTTGCCAAAGCCCGCTGCTTAAATCCAAGTCCGGGTAATGCCGGGTCAGGTGACGCAAATAGTCAAGTGATGCCTCACGGGCAATCCGACCGGCGAGAAAGTAGTAACTCACCACAGGTCGCAAAAATAGACGAAATACCCAACGGCCGAATAGCCGATATACCCACACCAAAGCCTGTATTCCCCAAAGCAGGCTGTTTTCCTCGACAGCGGCCCAATGACGGGTGGCGATGTTCGAGGGTTTCATTGAAAATGCCTCAGCAACAGGCTTGGCCAGCGTAACAACATGCCGAAAAACAAGCGCGCATGGGTTCGACTGATGAGCAGATTATCCTCCCAGGCCCGGAAATGCGATAAACCGTCGAGCGGATAACGAACCTGAGTGGGAATGGAAATGACTGCCACGCCTTGCCAATAAAGCCTAACCAAAATCTCGGTATCGAAGCCCATGCGATTTTCCATGGCAAGGCTTTGAATCAACTTTGCGCAAGACGCCAGAGGGTAAACCCGGTAGCCGCACATCGAGTCCGGGATGGCGAATGATAAGGTGTTGATATGCACCCAGACATGGGTCAGGTAGCGGGCGTAATAGCGCAGTTTAGGAATCGATGCGTCGAATAGTGCGCGGCCGATGACAACTGCTGCCGGTGCCTGCCGGGCTGCGCTTAAAAATTTATCCAGATCGTTTAAATCGTGCTGGCCGTCGGCATCGATTTGCAGCGCATGCGAATAACCCAGGGCTTGAGCAGCCAGAATCCCGGCCTTGACCGCCGCCCCCTTCCCCTGGTTTATATCCAGCCTGATACCTTGCACCCAGGCATATTGTTCGGCTAAGCCGCGAATAACCTCGGCGCAGGACGCATCGCTACCATCGTCCACCAACAGACAAGGTAATTGATACACAGCCAAACGCTCAACAATGCCGGGGAGCGGCTTTCCGTGGTTATAAACCGGAATCAGGATACAAGGATTAAACAAGGCCGTCATGAAAGTAGATTCTACCCGAGCTGTATTCGCAGGCAGCCGAACGGTAACAAAAATTGAGTTTGCCGGCCTGCCGCGAATATTGCAACTCCAACTCCAGCTCTTGCCCAGGCAACAACAACTCTTTAAATTTCACCGATTCCATATGACTGAAGATCCAGGTTAACCCCAGATAATGCCTGGCATAATGTACTGCCCATTGGATTTGCACGACGCCGGGGACCACCGAAATTTCATCGAAATGACCGTTGAAATAGGTTAGATCCTTGGGAATACGTAGCGCCAGCACCACGTCGTCGGCCTGAACTTGTTCGACTAGCATCTCCGGAAATAAAACGACCGGTTCGTTTCCTTGCATTACTGTATTCAAAAGCTGGCCTTCACTTTGCGGCGGATCGCCATTTCTCCCGCCATCAACAAACCCATTAGCACATAAGAGATGCAACCATTGTAAAGACTCCACAACCAGCGGTCGCCATGCCAAATAGTCAGCAGAGAAATTACCGCGTTGCCTAGAAAAAAACCGCTCCACACCAGCGTCACTTTCCGGGTATACAGTACGCCATGGGCGGGCAGATCCGGAAATTCCAGCCTAGCCAGCCGTTCCACCACCGTCGGCGGATGAATCAAACTGAACGAAAACACCGCAAAAAACAGCAGACTGACGAACACCGGATAAGCCAGTAACCAGCCGGCATCGTTAACCAATGCACCAATCAACAAAAATAGCGCGCAAGCCAATATCAATCGAGATTCTGCTTCGCCACCGGATTTGCCATGCTTTTGCAGCCAGTAGCGCAGCAAAAACAATCCGGCTAGTCCCAAGGCCATGGAGCGCGGCTGAAAATAATCGGCGGTAAACCAAATCAAAAAGGGGTAGCTGACGGTCAGCGCCCCAATAATTACATTAAGGATGGTTGGCTGCTGGGCGCCTTTAGGTTTGAGGCAGACACTTCCGTCGGGATTTTCCTGCCGTTCGGCCGGAACCCGGTTGTTGAGAAAGTCCTTAAACATCCAGCCTATTCAGCGCTGATCCGATATACGGTATCGACCACATCCTGAATGGTACGGGCGTTTTTGAAATCTTCGGGATTGATGCGCTTGCCGGTAATCTCGCGCAACCTGACCATTAAATCTACGGCATCTATGCTGTCGATATCCAAATCCTGCCGCAAATTAGCCTCCAAAGTGATGTCCTCGGGCGCTAACTCGAACATTTCCGACATCAATTGTCTTAAGGTGGCGAATACGTCTTCTTGGGTCTTCATACGGGTTTTGTTTCCTATTGCGACACGCTAAAACCGAGCAGGGTTTGTTCCGAAGCAAATGCTTAACATGTACCATCGAACGCGTATCGGTCGATATTTTATTTTCTGCGGAGCCACGCCAAATTCAAAAGCGTCTCTGCCATCTGTGCGAATAAATTACTACGCCAGGTATGGATTATACCCTGGGTTACAGCAGATAGCTTACGCCGAAATCATGAAGTATCGTCCAAACGCCAATGCCAGATAGCCCTATCCTGCCGACAAGAGCCGCTTCGCTGGCCGGCTATGACCGCTTGAATAAGTTTAGGCAGCCCATTTTCCGGCAACGCCGGGCCGTTTGCCGGCTCGCGTGTTAGTCGCAATTGCCGCCCCGTTCCGCCGGCCCTGGTTAGCGTCATCGCCAAAGCCCAGGTGGTTTGGCTGCCGGGTAGATAGGCTTGGTAAATTTTTGGCAAAGGCTGTTCATAGCAGACGACTAAAACCTGAGGCGCATCCAACAACATGCCGCCAGCTTCCGAAAAGACTGAAAACAACCCTTCCGTGCCGCCGGCGAAGGCCAAATAAGGCAGATAACTTGAGCTATGGAAACTGGACAAGCCGGCGATGGCGTTATGCACACACTGACTAAACCGGCTAGGCGAAACATGCTCGCCCTCGGCCAAACCTTCCAACATCTCGAAATAATACTGGCTTTCGCCGTGGGTCGAGAAAAATACCGAGGGCATGTCGCCGTTTTCGCTGCGACAGTGCCAGGCTACAGCACAGGCCGCCCTGGCTAAAGGCGACAGTCGGCGCCGTTGCATTGCCGGTAAAAATCCGACATCGGCATTACCCTGGTTATACGGCAATATTTCACCGTCCGGCCAGCTATTCGTATCGAGATACGGCGCCGATTGCCAGAAGCACCAATGTTTCAGCGTAAAAACCAGGCTGCTTTGCAAACCAGTCGCGTCCATGCTGTCGGTCAACTCAGGTATCCCAGCGCTGGAAAACCAAGGAGGTGTTAATACCGCCGAATGCAAAATTATTGCTGACTATATATTTAGCATTAATGTTGCGGCCGTCGCCGGTCAGATAATCCAGCTCAGCGCAACGCGGGTCGGGATTGTGCAGATTTAGGTTAGGGTGAAACCAACCATCCCGCATCATCTGAATCGCCACCATGGCTTCCAAGGCCCCGCAAGCACCCAAGGTATGGCCGGTGAAACTTTTCAAACTGCTAATCGGGATGTTGCCGCCAAACACTGCCGCAGTAGCTTGGCTTTCGGCAATATCGCCTTGTTCGGTGGCGGTGCCGTGCGCGCTGATATAAGCAATTTGCTCGGGTTCAAGCTGTGCGTCCTGCAATGCCAGACGCATAACCACTTGCATGGTGTCCGCGTTGGGTTGGGTGGCGTGGACGCCGTCGGCATTGGTGGCAAAACCGCCTATCTCGGCGTAGATCCTTGCACCGCGCGCCAAAGCCCGTTCCCGCTCCTCCAATACCAGGGTGCAGGCACCCTCGCCTATCACCAAACCGTCGCGGTCGCGATCGAAAGGCCTGGGGGTCAGCTCAGGCTCTGTGTTGCGGGTACTAGTGGCATACAGCGCATCGAACAGCGCGGCTTCGGTGGGACAAAGCTCCTCCGCGCCGCCGGCCAGCATCACATCCTGCAAACCGAATTTGATAGCCTCGTAGGCGTAACCTATGCCCTGGCTACCGGAGGTACAAGCACTGACGGAGGGGATGACCCGGCCGCGCACCTGGAAAAACAATGCCACGTTGGCGCAGGTGGTATGGCCCATCATCTTCAAATAGGTAGTGGCATTGAGATTGCCGATGTCGTGATTAATCAGCATTCTGCCGAAATCGGCGATAGCCGGCGTCGATCCTACCGACGAGCCGTAGGCCACACCGGTGCGGCCGCTGCTGATCACCGGATCGCCCAACAAACCGGCATCTATCATGGCCAATTCGGTAGCTCGGGTCGCTAATAAAGAAACACGCCCCATGCTGCGAGTGTTTTTACGGGTGTAATGCGCCGGCAGTGTGAAGTTTTCCACCGGCCCGGCCAGGCGGGTCAGCAGGCCGTTATAAATTTCCCATTCCGGAATGTAACGGATGCCGGATTGCTTTGCCAGAAGTCTGCCGCGTATTTCCTCCCAATCGTTGCCGATGGGCGAAAAGCCGGCCATACCGGTAACGACCACACGTCGTGTCAACACAAACCTCCGTTCACGGAAATTACTTGGCGGGTAATGTAGCCGGCATCTTCCGACATTAGAAACGCCACCAATGCGGCGACTTCTTCCGGCGCACCTAAACGCTTGGCAGGCACAGCTGCAAGTGCATCTTCAAGGGGCAATCCCTCCAGCATCTCGGTTTCTATTAAACCAGGGGCCACGCAATTGACGGTGATTTTGCGTTTTGCCAACTCGACCGCCAGGGCTTTAGTCGCACCGATGATACCAGCCTTGGCCGCGCTGTAATTGACTTGACCACGATTGCCGACCAAACCGGAAACGGAAGACAGGGTCACGATACGCCCCGGCTTACGCCGCTGTATCATCGGCATTACCAGCGGATAAAGAACGTTGTAAAAGCCATCCAGATTACTGCGCAACACTTGGTCCCAATCGTCTCCGCTCAGCGCCGGAAAGGCATTGTCTCGTGATAGCCCGGCATTACAGACCACACCGTAATAAGCGCCATTTTCCAGGATGTCGGCTTCCAAACTGTCTTTAGCTGCGCTGCGGTCGGCTAAATCAAAACTCAGCACGCGAGCTTGGCGGCCCATCTCGATAATTTGGTCTTGTACTTGCGTTGCCTCATCCAGCCGGCTGCGGCAATGGACGACAATATCGTAGCCCTCGCGAGCAAGGCGCAAGGCAATGGCTTTGCCGATGCCTCGGCTGGATCCCGTCACCAGGATGGTTGGTTGGCTCATATTCCTTTTCCGGCGAGAAATTTTTTTGAATCCTGTGGCAGCAGCACATTTAACTTCGAGCTAGCATTGATATTTGGCCCCGCTATCGTGCAGTCGAACACCGACATATCGTTGGCCGCTTCGATAATCTTTTCTGCCCTCACGGTTAGCTTCGTGCCGCAAGTGAAACTACCGACCGAGCACTCGAAGTAACGGGTACCCAATAAAAACCCCAAACCAATCGCTTCGCCCCGGCACTTGCGGTGATACCCTGAGTACGCCGCAATGGCCTGCGCCATATATTCCAATCCCACCCAGGCCGGCACGTTATTTTCAGCACTGGAAAACAGGCCGTCGTCGCGGACATTGAGTTCGGCGACAATATGGCTGTCACCGACTTCCAGCACCCTATCCAGAAGCACCATACGCCCGGACTGAGGTACTAGGGTTTCGATGGGGTAAGGAAAAACTGTTGAGCTGTCAGGGATGTCCAATGAGCAAGGACACATTGTTTCCGCCGAATGAAAAAGAGTTGCTGAGGCAGTATTGTAGCGGCTTTGGCAATTGGTTTTCCAGCCCGACCAAATTCAGCCGCACCATATCGGGATCAGGCTCGCCATCCCACAGATGCGGCGGCAAACGAATTTCTTGAGGTAAATCAGACAGTAGCAACCAGCACAAACCTGCTTCGAGCGCACCGGCCGCCCCCAAGCAATGGCCGGTAGACGGCTTGCTGGAACTGCAAAGCGTCTCGCTACCGAACAACTGCCCGACCGCCCGATTTTCCATCGCATCGTTTTGCCAGGTTGCCGTGCCGTGCAGGTTGATGTAATCGATTTGCTCAGGCTTTAGCCTCGCGTCGTCCAGCGCGGCCTGCATCGCCAGTGACGCGCAACTGCCGTCGGGGCGAGGCGCGGAAATATGATAAGCATCGGCACTGGCGCCGACGCCCAGCAAGGCAATGTCGCCCGGCTCGCGGGTCATCAGAAATAAAGCCGCACCTTCGCCTATCGTGGTGCCGTCGCGATTCTTACTGAACGGATTGCAAGTCGTTTTGCTGAGAGCTCCCAACGCAAAAAAACCTTCCAGCGTGGTGCGGCATAAACTGTCGGCACCGCCCACCACGACTGCATCGCAGATACCCAAGCGTAACAAGCGCCGTGCCGAGGCCAAGGCATTGGCACTGGACGAGCAGGTCGTGGAGACCGTATAGGCTGGGCCGCGAATAGTCAGACAAGCCGCTAAAAATTCCGTCGCACCACCCAGTTCCTGCTGCTTGTAGTGATAGTTGCTTGGCATGTTCCCGGTTTCCCGCAACACCTGCACTGCGGCTTCACCCTCGGCTATCCCGGAGGTGCTGGTACCGACCACTATGCCGACCCGATCCGCGCCGTAACGGGCTATGGCTGTGCCGACCGATGACTCGATCTGATTTAGCGCCGACAGTAACAAACGGTTGTTACGACAATCGTATTGTTTAAGGCTATTCGGAATGGCCGGTAGCTCGGTTGGCACGCCGAATGCGGGAATTGCCGAATCCAGCCAATCCGGCGGGATCGGGATCGGCTGCGCAGAGCGCCCGGCAAGCCATCCGGCTAAAATATCAGTCTTGCTGTCGCCCAGGTCGCAGACCATGCCTAAATCATGTAAATACAAAAACTACACCAATCAGTCGGTCGGATAGGTTGCCAAGATGGCCTCGATTTTGTTGGCGGAACGCTGCGTCATCGGATTTTCTTCGTCCCAGGCATAGCCGGCCAGGATCGAAGAGATCATGGCCTTGATACTGGCCAACTTGTTTTCTTCGAAGATGATTTTTTGGAAGCGGCCATCGTACCAAGCCTCCACATAGGCCCGAAACACCTCTATGCCCTTGCGCAAGGCCCGCTCGTATTCGACGGCCCAGTTCACCGACTCACCGCGCAATTGCCGGTCGACCAAAGGTACGGCCAGAGAAGCAGATTTCATCGCAATCGTCACACCCGACGAAAATACCGGATCCAGAAATTCGCCGGCATTGCCGAGCAAGGCAAATCCCTGACCGTACAGTTGCGTAACGTTGGCCGAATAGCCGCCGATGGTATTAGCCGGGGTATCGAAACGGGCGTCCGCCAACAGCTCAGCGAGCCGAGGTTCCTCGAACGCAATTTCTTTCAGCACCTCCAATAGCTCACCGCTACGCTCGTCCAGGAAGCCGGCGGGCGTGACCACCCCCAAAGAACATCTGCCGTTGCTGAACGGAATCAGCCAATACCAAATCTCGTGAAATTTAGGATGAATCGCGATCAGAATCTTATTGCGGTCGTAATCCGCGACCGTAATCCTATCCTCGATGTGAGTAAACAGCGCCCGGCGCGGCAACAACGAAGAAGGCGTTTCCAGATCCAATAAGCGCGGCAATACCCGGCCAAAACCACTGGCATCCAACACCATTGCAGCGGTCCAGTCTTTGCGGACGCCATTGGCATCGACGCTGGTCAGGCGGGCTTGTCCTGGATCGCTGAAATCGGCGGCCAGGATGGTTTGTTGATAATGGATAGGCACGCCGGCTGCTTCGGCGCAGTCGGCCAATACCTTATCGAAATGCGCTCGCGGCACTTGAAAAGTGGTGCCCCAGCCTGGGCTAAATTTCTGGGTAAAATCGAATTCGGTCAGTTTGCCGGCCCTGGAAAACGCCGCGCCGTTTTTGAACTGAAAGCCTTCCGCCGTCACAGCCGGCAACATATCGGCGTCTTCCATAAAGGCCATGCACTGCGGCAGCAGGCTTTCGCCAATCGAGAAGCGCGGGAACTGTTCTTTTTCCAAAATCACCACTTGGTGGCCGAGTTGTTTCAGCATCTTGGCAGCCAGGCTGCCGGAGGGGCCGGCCCCGATAATCAATACATCCGCATCCATTTACTTACCAACCCTCTTATCCGGTTAAAATACGCCCAGCACAAAATTCAGAAACAACGGCAATGCCGTCAAGTTAAATTGGAGTATTCCTTCTCCCTCTGTACTCGAGGGTATAAAGGAGAAGGTTAGGCTGAGGGAATCAAGAGAAGGCAAGCCTTTTTTATTCTCCTCACCCCAACCCTCTCCAGCAGGAGAGGGAGCTTTTACGACAATCTCTAGCAAGATAGGGAGTTAACTTAGCGGTATTACCCCCAATAAAATCCCATTCGATGCAGGAAACCCGCAAATCTCCCGCCCCACAAAAACCAATGGATTCGACCGACACAGTCCCGTTTGCTCTCTACAACGGCCAGCTGGTAAGCCGTGGCAATTTATGGACGGATGTGACTGCCATAGCCGCGCAATTGCCGGACCGCCCCTATCTGTTTAATTTATGCGAAAACCGTTACCTGTTTTGCATCTGCCTGTTGGCCGCGGCGGCGCGCGGACAGATTTGTTTGCTGCCGCCCGCCGGGCAAATGGCGGTAATCCTGGAAATTCTCCAAGATTATCCCGGTGCGTATATCGCCCGAGAACACGCTCCGCAGCAAGCGGGTTTGGATTGGTTCGAAGTCGCCGCGCCGAATTCTAAAACCACCGCATCCCCACCCGATTTCGGCTGGCAGCGCAGTGCAGTAATCGCCTTCACCTCAGGCAGCACCGGCAAACCCAAGCCCTGCCACCATAGCCTAAATACTTTCAAAACATCCGCCGAGATGGCGGTAAGCAGTCTGGGATTAGCAGAGCAGCAACTGTTGATGCTGTCCACCACCCCGCCGCAACACATGTACGGTCTGGAAACCTCGGTGTTTTGGCCGCTGTTTTCCCGGTTGGTGTTACACGATGGCCGGCCGTTTTTTGCCGAAGACATTCGCCAAACCATTAAAACCGCGCCGTGGCCCACGCTACTGGCTTCCACGCCCACCCATTTGCGTTCCTTGATCAAAGCCGAAGCCTCTTGGGACAATCTGGCTGGCATCATTTCCGCCACGGACACTCTATCCGAAAAGCTGGCCGGCGAAGCCGCGGCAATTTTAGGGCAATCCCCGCGCGAAATCTATGGCAGCACCGAAACCCTGTCATTTGCCAGCCGCGAAATCTTACGCGAAAACCTGTGGCGGCCTTACTCGGGTTGCCGTTTGATTCAAGATACAAGCGGGAAGACACGACTGGAATCTCAGCATTTGCCAAAAGCGGTACCGCTGCAAGACAGCTTGCAAATCGAAGCAGACGGCCGCTTCGCGGTATTGGGCCGAGATCAGGATATGGTGAAAATCGGTGGCAAGCGCGCCTCCTTGACCGAACTGAACCGGCGCTTGAATGACATCGACGGCGTGGAAGATGGCTTTTGTTATGTCCAGGACAATGGCCGATTGGCGGCTGTCGTGGTCAGTCAACTAAACAGCCAGGCCATTCGGCTGGGCTTACAGCCCTATGTGGACGAGGTGTTTCTGCCCCGAAAAATTCACTTCGTTACTGCGGTTCCGCGCAATGAGACGGGCAAATTGGTGAAAGTTGAGCTGGAAAAACTGTTGGCGATTTTGGTTTGATAAATTTGGCGCGCTTGTTTTTCAACGCAATCCTCCAACTGCATTAAAGACTCGCCAGCAAAGATCGCGCAAATTAAGGCTTTGCCAAGCCGACCTACCGGGCTAAATATCAGCCTGCTTGGACCCTGTGTTTCCCGTGTGGAGGACACAAGCCGATAAAATTTGTACAGCATTGAACCTTTTCTACGGAATTCCGAATTAACCCGCGTTGGTGATGCCAAGTAGTGATGTCGTAAGACGCGCCGGTGATCACCTCAAATCTTTACCAATCTAAACATTATCCGTAGGTAAGTAACACATGAGAATGAAAATCTTGAATTTGGCCGTATCGATGACGCTGCTCGCTGCTTCGGGTGCTACTTTGGCGGCTGGAGGTAGTAATAGCGGAGGAAATGGCGGCAATGGCGGCGGCACCGCGGACGATAATCCGTCTGCTTCGGATCTTTACGTGTTGCAGTATGGGGCGGAGAAGCAGAATGACGCGGACGCGCCCGACATCACCGAAACCGAACTAGAGGCCTTGCAGGTGGCTCCACCTCCCGTGCAGACCCCGGTTTCCAGCGCCAGCGGCAGCCAATTGGTCAATGCCTGGCTTGCGCCCAACAGCAGCATTCTCGTGCAGAACATCAGCTATATCGGCCAGAGCAACCAGGCCCGTGTTTACACTGGCAACGAATTCGGCAGTGTAATTAACACCGACGGCATCGTACTGACCACCGGCAACGCCAACTTCGCCAACGCCAATACATCCAGCGGGGCGACCGGCGTCACCGGAACCGGCGCAAGCTACGCGGTTTCCAAACTCAGCAATCAATTTACCTACGATGCCAACTCCCTGCGCTTTGACTTTACCCTCGACAATTCGGCTTCGAGCGCAAACGGCATCACTTCCAAGTTCGTCTTTGCCTCCGAGGAATATCCGGAGTGGACGGGGATTTTTCGCGATGGCTTTGCTTTGGTCGTCGACGGCATAAATTACGCACACTTCGACGCCTCGAATTTCGTCGTGCTGGACAATTGCAGTAGTAATGGTGTTTATCCCTGCACCGACACCACTCAAAACGACAACGGCTTTTTGACGCCCAATGCCGGCGCCACCGCAGTTCCCTTCGAGTTTGACGGCTATACCGCCGTTCTGACCGTCAATGCCTTGCTAAACCCGGCGTTGACGAAACATAGCCTGGAAGCCGTTATTGCCGACTCCAACGACCCGCTGTGGGATAGCGCTGTGTTTCTCTCGCGATTGTCTGTTGCGACTTTACCCGGCACCTTCCAAGACGTCGTTCCGGCCCCCGTTCCGTTACCCGCACCATTAGGCCTGTTTACTTCTGCGTTGGCGATTTGGGGGGTGTTACGCCGCAAAAGCTAAATTATGCGCAATGCTAGATCACTAACAAATTTTGTATCCTGGTTTCCCGGGGAAGAAAACCACACACTTGTTTTTCGTTAAGTTTGTTCCTAAGCTAGCCCGCTATTTACTCTCATACAAAACACTCAATGCGCGGCGTTCACACGGAATCGGAAAAAGAAGTTTACGACGTCGTCGTCATTGGCGCGGGCATTGGCGGGCTGAGTACCGGCGCATTGTTGGCGAAAACCGGCAAGTCCGTGCTGATTGTGGAAAGACACGACCGGCCGGGCGGTTATGCTCACGGCTTCAAACGCCGAAACGTTCATTTTGATTCCGGCGTGCATTTGGTCAGCGGTTGCAGTTCGAAAGGCTACGGCAACGGCAACACCATCAATAAGATCTGCCGGGCAGTGGGCATAGATCCGGAGGCTCTTTTTATCCCGGTCCCATCTTACGCCCGCGCGGTTTTTCCTGAATTGGAAATCCCGTTGCGGGCCGGTGAGGCGGCGTTCGTGGCCGGCTTGACCGAGCATTTTCCGCAGGAAAAAGAAGGCCTGCTGGCGCTGATCCGGCTTTGCAAAGTATTGGCGGAAGAAGCCATGCTGGCCGAGGAAGTGTTGGCCCAAAGTAAGGCAACGCGGGTTTCGCCGATGCAAATGCTGGGCAATTTATTCCGCTATCGTCGAACTACTTTGGCCGAAGCGTTGGACGAATTTTTGATCGATTCCCGTCTGAAAAGCGCTTGTGCGATGCTCTGGCCTTACTTGGGGCTGCCGCCGTCGCAACTGTCCTTTCTGTATTGGGCCTCGATGATGGCGGGTTACACTTACGAAGGTGGCTATTATTGCCGTGGCAGTTTCCAGATTTACGCCAATCAACTGGCCGCCACCATCGAAAATCAGGGCGGCGAAGTCTTGCTGAATTCCAGCGTACGGCGGATTTGTGTCGAGCAAGGCAAAGCCTGTGGCATCGTCTTGGAAAACGGCCAGTTAATCAGGGCAGAAACCGTGGTTTCGAACATCGACTCCCGGCACACCGCCGAATTGTTAGTCGGCCGGGAGCACCTACCGAACGGCTATTGCGAAAGTCTGGCGAAGCTGTCGCCGTCCTTGTCGATCTTCGCCAGCTATATTGCTACCGATCTGCCTATCTCCGAACAAGACCATGCCCATGAGGGCTTTTTCTTCGAATCGTTCGACCACGAAGCCAGCTACTCGCTGAGCCAAGCCGGCCAAAGCAACTGGTTTTCGGCGACGCTGCCTTCTATGACCGATAACTCCCTGGCACCGCCGGGACAAAGCATCATCATGCTGACCACACTGTGCCCGTTCGATGTTGGCCAGTCCTGGCGCATAGCCAAGCGCGGCTTTCAGCAACGCTTGCTGGAAAAAGCCGAGCGGCATTTTCCCGGCCTTAACGACCATTTGCTGGTGGTGGAATCCGGTTCGCCGCGCACCATGGAGCGCTACACGCTTAATCAGCAAGGCTCGGCCTACGGTTTTGCGCCCAGTCCGGACCAGATCGGCCCGAACCGGCCCGGCGTAGTTGGCGCCCTGCCCGGCCTGTTTCACACCGGCCATTGGACTCGGCCGGGCGGCGGGGTGGCGGGCGTGAGTGTCTCGGCTCTGCTCGCCGCGCAAGCCGTGCTCGGCATTGTTAAACAGGAAGATTTTTGGAAATATTTAGGATTGGACGATTAAGTTTAAATAACTCCTTCTCCCTTAGTACCTGCAAGGTATAAAGGCGAAGGTTGGGATGAGGAAATTAAAATCAATTATTTATATCCCTCACCCTAGCCCTCTCCCAGAGGGACAATGCCGTTAAGTTAAGCTCCCTCTCCTGCTGGAGAGGGTTGGGGTGAGGAGAATCAAATTAAGCAAAAAAACCTTTTTTAACTCCCTCATCCTAACCTTCTCCAGGAGGGAGAAGGGACTGCCCACCTTAACTTAACGGCATTGCCCAAAGGGAGAGGGAATTTTTAGAGGTTATTTTGACCGGAAAATAATCGACTTCATCCGCGCCAGTTTCGGCGAAACCACCGGCACCGTCAGCATGGTGCTGAGCACGGCCATCAATAACAGAGCAGTGAAGGTCTCGCTGGTTATAATTCCTTTATCCAGCAAGACATTGGCGAAAATGATCATGATCAAAGCCTTGGTTTGCAATAGCCAACCGATCAACGACGACTCGCCGCGTTGCCATTTCAGGATTTTTCCGGCTAGATGCGTACCGAGCAGCTTTCCGAATACCGAGACAAACAACAGCACCGCAGCAACAACCAGCACCGCAGTGCCGCCCATGGCCCAATTGGTCTTCAAGCCGGCGCTGATGAAATACACCGGCATCACTGTCAGCAACAGATGATGGCGTAATAGGTCCATTTGGGTTTGATTAAACCAATGGCCATCCAGGATGGCGCCGGCCAGAAAGGCACCCACCATAAAATGCAGCCCGGCCCAATCGGCGGCAAAACCGGTAGCCGCCAAGGCGATGATACCGACATACCAACGATCCCACTCCGGTAGCCAGGCCATCAGTTTGCGAAGCCCGTACGCCGCAATCGCAAAACCCATCAAAAATGCGCCCTGCCGGCCTACCCTCTCCCAATCCAACAGGATCAATGCCAACACCGCCCATATCGCAATATCATCCATGCTGGCATAACGCAGGATACGCTGGCCTATAGGTTGACGTAAAACTTCCAGCTTTTCCATCAACAAAATCAGGATAGGCAACGCCGTCACTGCACAAGACATGCCTATGCCGAGCACGAATTGCCAAGGCATCGCCTTAGTGCCTATCCAGCCGTCGAACATCAACATGCCCAAAGCGGCGATACAGCCGAACCCCAAGGGCACTCCCAGCGCCAGACCGGCGGTGACGGTGCTTTCCAGCCGATGTTGCCAGGCTTGGCGCAGATCCAGTTCGATGCCGGCGACCCAGACAAACAGCATCACCGACCACCAGGCGATGCCGTTTAGCGCTTGTATCACCTGTTTGTTGAACACAAAGGCATAATAATCTGGAAATGCCGCACCCAGAATGCCGGGCCCGAGCAGGATGCCGGTAATGATCTGCACCACTACCAAGGGTGCGAAATAGTCTGTCCTGCCGATGCGCCAAATCAGATATGGCAGACTGTAGATAATGGTGACGGCAATCAGGAATACTTCTGTGGTGTTCATCGGCCAATAGTGTTGTAGTTCGTTAGCCGGGTATTATTGCAAAATTAGCGTTTAAGCAAAGTGCGCGAGTGTTTGCCTAAAAATTCAGAAGTTACGAACTGAAAATACAAGAAGCTGTTTTACAATCCGCTGCTCCGATCAAAACACTCGTTGTCTATCGTTGAGCAAAGGGTTAAGCGATATGAAACCCGTCAGGCGATTGAGCACAATATAAAAACTATTTTGAAACACAGGTGAAATCCGATGTCGCAATTTGAACGCTTTGACGCCGCAGTTATTGGGGGCGGACCGGCCGGCACCAGCGCGGCGATCATATTGGCCAAGGCCGGCAAACGCGTGGTCTTGTTCGAACGCTCGCGCTTTCCGCGGTTTCAGATCGGCGAATCATTATTGCCGGCTTGCTGGGAAATCTGGCGCCGGCTCGGCGTCACGGAAAAAATTGAAGCCGAAGGGTTTACAGTGAAACAGGGAGCCAATTTCGGCATGTTCAACCAAAAGCCGGATGTGTTGCTACTGACAGCCGAATACCCTGGATATTTCGAACGGCCTTACACCTATCACGTCGAACGCGCGCGTTTCGACGAAATCTTGCTGGAACATGCTGCGGAATGCGGTGTCGATGTACGCCGGGAATGGGCGGTCGCCGACGTACTATTCGAAGGCGAGCAAGCGATTGGTGTCAGTGCCGGTAAAAATGGTTCTGACCCTGCGCCAATTCATGCCTCGGTCGTGATCGACGCGTCGGGTCGAGAGTCAATGATCGCCCGCAAACTCAATTGGCGGCGGCCCTTACCGGAACTGAACAAAATCGCCCATTTCGCCCATTTCAAAGGCGGCTTTCGCCGCAATCCGCACGGTTTTATCAATTTTGGCGAGGTGATGGACGGCTCGGTGACCACCGACATCCACACCATCGATGGCGGCTGGATTTGGTATATCCCGCTAAGAAACAATATCACCAGTGTCGGCGCCGTATTGGACACCCGTTTTGCAAAAAGCCTAGGCGATTCGCCACAGCAGCGCTTCGAGAAGGCCATAGAAAGTTGCGCTTGCGTGCGCGAATGGCTTGAAGGGGCCGAACAAGCCATGGAGATCAAAACCATTTCTTCCATTGGTTACATGAACGAACGTTTTCATGGCAACGGCTTTTTACTGGTCGGCGATGCCTCGATGTTCGTCGATCCGGTTTTCTCCGCAGGCGTGACACTGGCCATGCGCAGCGGCGTTTTCGCCGCCGATGCCATTCTCGACGGATTTGCTAACGGCGAAGATTTCAGCGCAGCCCGATTGAGTGCTTACGAGGATCGCATCCGCGAGCCGATGGAGCGGATTTTCCAGATGATTTATAACTGGTACCGGATTCTGGAACAAAAAGACGCCAATAATATTATCCTGCGTTCAAGGCAAAGCCCGATGCTGCGCGAGCGCTTTATTGTGCTGCTTTCCGGCGGTTACGATAAAGTCAGCATGCAACAGATACTCGAGGCAGCCGACGAACCACAGTCGACTTATTTGATTTCCTGAAGCAAACGCCAGCATTATTCTCGGCTAAAAACAGTTAAATTTCTCCGCGCAGCCGAGGGCTTCCTCGGTTAGCGCTATCGCATCCTAATGTACTTTTCACATCCCATAACCAGCACTCGGCATATCGACCGGCAAAATCCTATCGCTATGTCAAAGGTCCACCAATTCTCTGCCAGGTCCAATCTATCCTTGGAAAGTGTGGATCTCACTAACTCGTTCTCCAAGGCTTTCAATCTGCCAGGCACCCTCATAGCAAGCTATGTTGGGCAACGCACCGACACCTAGGGACTTGTTATATAGACTTTTACTCTAAGCTTGGAGGTCAAATCCCAGGTCAACAAAGTCCCCAGACTTCCTACTCACTTCCTGAATTATTCGCAACGCTCCGTTTTTGTTGCGCACAGAAGCAGTAATTCAGAAATTTCCAGACGGTAATTCCGCGCAGGCTAGCCGGCATCGGCTTGGCCGGTGGTGGAGCACGATCTTTATCAATCGCACGAAGCACAATTTTTTATCTGCGGAAATTTTTTGGCAGGTGGTTATTCCCTCGGCAACACGCTTGCTGCGAGCGGAATAAAGACCGTTCGGATCTGTAATCCTCCGAAATAAACGGTCGAAAAAACTCTGTCAAAGCCGGAATTGCAAAGCAAAACCGGCTGCGGGGTAAGGCGGCCAGGATGGCCATTTGTTAATGTTTAACTGTTGGGAAAAACCTATGAATATGAATCATTTTGTAAAAAGCTCGCTAGCCGTATGCCTGCTTGCCGCATCTACTGCCAGCTCCGCTAGTGTTTGGGCGCCTACAAGCAATGTTGCTTCTTTGTTTGCGACTAATTTACTGGGTCAACCTGTATTTACTGGTACGTTTGGTATTTTTGAAGATACTGCCGATATCAGCCAAGGCAATTTTGTCGTGTCATTTACAGGGTTCGATGCAGTCACATTTACCGCTAACGGTGGAAATTATGATGTGTCGACATTGTTCTCCAAAAATACCGGTCAGTTATCCGGATCAAGTAGCTTTCAAATAGGTTACCTGTCCAATACCGGTTGGAAATCGGAGTTGTTCAATTCGGATGAAGTCGAGCCGTTCATTACTTTTGGTTTCGGAACCGGCAATAGCTTTAATAATTTGAAGCTATTGGTCGCGGCTGGAATTCAATCGGTTGAAAGCCCGATAACGGCAGTGCCTCTCCCTGCTTCTATATGGCTGATGACCAGCGCATTGCTGGGCGTGTTGTATTCCGGACGCCGTAAATCCGATGTGGCATATGCCTAAACTCTAGGCGTTAGCGCCGGACGCGTGGATTGCGCGTCCGGCTATTTTCGACGCAGCAATCGGTGGCAATTCGGTAATAAAAAACGGCAGTCGAATAGACTGCCGTTTTTTATTACGCCGGGTAGCTATTGCGCGGCTTGCAAATGCTCCACTGCCGCTTCCGCGGACTTTTTCGCCAGCTCGGCGTGACCTTGTTTAGCATGCTCTATGGCGGCATCCAGACTCGAATTACCGGCCTTCAGGTGCTCGTCAACAACGTTCAGATGGCTTTTCGCTGCATCCGCATGATTGACTAGGACTTTGGTATCGTTGGTTTTAGCGGCAGTTTGCGCATGTTGCAATGCGAGCGCCATATGACTTTCCGTTGCATACGCGTTGCCGGCCCAAATCGTCACAACCAGTCCGGTAAATAATCCGCCCAGTCTGATATGGCAGTTATCTGAACTAGGCGGCATCTTAGTAGCGATCATTCTTGCCGTCTTTCTTGGCGCTGCGTCTAAGAGCGACGAACCCCACCCTATCCTTGCCCGCGTTCATTTCCAGGTCTTCTTCCTTGCCGGTTAACTGTTGGTTCCGGCTATTGCCGGTAATATCTATCACATTGTTTTTGGCTGGTTGGATGCGATCTTTAGGTTTAGATTCTTCTTGCATGCGGCGATCTCCTTGAAATGTTGACCTTAACCGGATTGGCCACGGCCAAAGCGAAGACTAATTATTGCGACGCTCAGTCCGTACCATAGCTTAAATGCAAGGCGCTGTCGGTACGGCAGCGAACAAATGCATAACCCCTAACTAACCTAACACCAGTTTAAGCTTATGGGGTTGTCCGTCATCCGCCAATTTGATACCGTTGCCAAGCGTTTGCGCGACGCCATCCAGTTCCAGGCTGTAAATACCTCGGGTCGCACCGTTCGGGTTATCAATGCTGATTTGGTAAACACTGGCGCCGTGCCGATAAACCATGCTGTAACTTTGCCACGCTCTGGGTATGCACGGTTCGAACATCAAACGGTCGCCACGCACTTGCAAACCCAGAATGGATTCCAGTCCGGCCCGGTAAAACCAGCCGGAAGCGCCGGTGTACCAAGTCCAGCCGCCGCGCCGGGCGTGCGGCGCTTCTGAATAGATATCCGCCGCCAGTACATAAGGCTCAACCTTATACGCATATACCCCGGTGCGGCTGGCGGTGCGCTTGATCGGATTCAGCATGCGCAGCAGCTCCCCGGCCTGATCGCCTTCGCCGAGCATCGCATAAGCAATCACCGACCATATCGCCGCATGGGTATATTGCCCGCCGTTCTCGCGAATGCCGGGCGGATAACTTTTGATATAACCGGGATCGCGTTCGGTCTTGTCGAACGGCGGCGTGAACAGCAACAGCAGATCGTCGCCGTAACGCACCAGATATTCCCGTACCGATTCCATCGCCCGCCGAGCGCGTTCAGGCTCGGCGGCGCCGGAAATGACGCCCCAGCTTTGCGCGATGGAATCGATGCGGCACTCGGAATTGGCAGCCGAACCCAGCGGCGATCCGTCGTCGAAATAGGCGCGCCGATACCAAGCACCGTCCCAGCCTTCCGCTTCGACGGCAATCCGTAGTTGTCCGGCGTGCGCTAGCCAACGTTCGGCCCGTTCGTTGGCGCCGCGCGTTTCGGCAATGTCGGCAAACTCCGAAAGAGTTTTGATCAGGAACCAGGCCAGCCAGATACTTTCGCCCTGCCCCCGGTTGCCGACTCGGTTCATGCCGTCGTTCCAGTCGCCGCTACCGATCAACGGCAGGCCGTGCGCGCCGGTTGCCAAGCTTAAATCCAGCGCGCGTGCGCAATGCTCAAACAGGCTGCCTTCCCGAGAAGTTTCGGTGGGATGAAAATACGCGTCGTCCTGTTCCGCCGCCAACTCCGGCCCTTCCAGAAACGGTAGTAATTCCTCCAGTATCGGGATGTCGCCGCTGACCTTGAGGTAATGCGCGACCACAAACGGCAACCAGACCCGATCGTCGGAAAAACGGGTGCGTACGCCACGACCGGTGGGCGGATGCCACCAATGTTGCACGTCGCCCGGCTCGAATTGGCGGGCGGCGGCACGTAGAATATGTGCGCGGGTCAAATCGGGCCTGGTCACCGCCAAGGCCATGCTGTCCTGTAATTGATCGCGAAACCCAAAGGCGCCGCCCACCTGATAGAACGCCGCCCTCGCCCACATCCGGCAACTCAAGGTTTGATACAACAGCCAACCGTTTAACATTACGTCCAACTCGCGGTCCGGGGTTTTGATTTGCACCTTTCCCAGTATCGTCCGCCAAGACTGCTTGACCTCGGCAAACGTCGCTGTTACATCGGCCATACGGTAGCGCCGGATCAATTCGGCCGCATGTGGTTTATCCTTGCCTTGTCCCAGTAAAAATACTATCTCAATCTTCTCATCCGGTTCCAACTCAATGGTGGTTTGCAAAACCGCGCACGGGTCCATACCGGCACCGACCCGGTTTTTCAGCGGTTTGCGGTTCAATAAGCCGACCGGCGATTCCAGGCTGCCGTTACGGCCGAGAAATTCCGTGCGATTGGCGGTCCAGGCGGTCTGCTTGCCAGCCAGATCGGCGAAGGCAACGCGTGTCCCAAACTCCTGATCCCAAGGGTTGTAAGCCAGCATGGCCCCGGTTTCCGGGTCCAATTCCGTGACGATATGCGGCGCGGTGACACTACGCGAGGCACCGAGCACCCATTCCAGATAAGCCGTTACGGTCAGGCATCGGCGGTGCCCAGAGACATTGGTCAAGGTCAAGGAAGAGATTTTGACCGGGTCGTCCTTGCTGACGAACTGCAACAATTGGCTATGGATGCCGTGCGAGGTGTGCTCGAAACTGCTGTAGCCGTGGCCGTGCCGAATCAAATAACCGGCATTCTCGACTCGGATCGGCAGCACGGTTGGCGTCCACAATACGTTACTGTCGTCGTCGCGTATGTAAAATACTTCGCCCGGCGCATCGCCGACCGGATCATTCGACCACGGCGTCAATTGGTTTTCGCGGCTATTGCCGCACCAGGTACAGCCGCTGCCCAGTTCGGACGCCGTGAAGCCGAACTCGGGATTGGCAATTACATTGATCCATGGTGCGGGCGTGTTCTGGCCTTTGTCCAACACGATCATATACTCTCGGCCGTCATCGGCAAAGCCGCCCAGACCGTTGAAAAACTCCAGCGGCGGCACGGCCAACGGCGGCTGTTCCGGTGTTTCCTTGGGCGCGGTTCTTTCCGCAACGTATAACGCGATCGGCCGAGGGTGGCGTAATAATTGTTCGGCCAAGGTACCGCGATTGCCGACCAGCATCGCCCGCGCCGAGGTTTGCAATAAACGCCGTTCTTCCAGGGATAACAAACCGCCCTGCAGCACAAAAATAGCGCCGTGCGGTTCGTATTCCGCCGAGGCCGAACGGGCCCGACTTTCCCGCACCAGACTTTCCAGTAAATTTTGCAGATCCTCGACGTAAGACACTTCCTTCTCGTTCAGAATCAGCAGATCGACCGCCAAGCCTTTGATTCGCCAATACTCGTGGGCGCACAATAGTTGCTCGACAATCCCGCGGTCTTCCGGCTCGCCGACCCGCAACAATAAAATGGGTCTGTCGCCGGAAATACCGTAGCGCCACAAGCCGGTCACATTTAGTGTATTGCTTTGCAGCAATTTACCGGCGGGCCTTAAGGACGGGTCGGCATAAAGCAAACGATTGGCCAGCATCTGAAATAACTGGGCCTCGTCGGGCTTAGTGTGCAAATGGTGCAATTGCACGTGCGCATGGGTCCAGGCCAAGGCGGATACGCGCTCCCAGGCCATCAAATTATGATATTTGTCCGCCAAATCTGCCGCCGCCTGCCTTGATGCGGCAACCAGCGTGGTAAAGGTCAAATGTTCGGTAGCGCCGGCCGCAATTTTAATGCGCGTGCGCAAGCTGAATATTGGGTCTAGCACCGAGCCAACGGTATTACTCAAGGGCCGGCCGTCCATCACCGCCAGCGGCGCGCGCAGGGTTTGGCCGCGACCGATAAAACGGGCGCGGTCGGTTTCGTATTGCAAACCGTCGCCGGTTTGCCGGTCGGCCAAAACATGCGCGGCCCACAATTGCGGGTCATCCGCGGAACGTTGCCGACGATGCGCGAGCAAAGACCGGGTTTGCGGCAGATATTCGGTTTGTACAAACAAATTCGAAAAAGCCGGATGCGCTATATCGGCTTGCATGGTCGTCAGCACGATTTCGGCATACGAAGTCACTTCGATTTCACGCTCATGCATGCTGTTATTGGTCAAACTCAGCCGGCGGATTTCGGCGTCGTCTTCCGGCGACACCACGATTTCCAGCGTGCTGACTATGGCGCCGTCGGTGCGCGTGATTCTGGCCCTATCTTCTACAAACACCACCTCGTAGTGTTCGGGTGCTGCGACTGTAGGTTGGTAGCCAGCCGACCAAACCTGGCCGCTGTCGACGTCGCGAAGATATAAATAACTGCCCCAGGCATCGCGGGTGGTATCTTCGCGCCAACGGGTCACCGCCAAGTTTCGCCATTGGCTGTAACCCGAGCCGGCGGCGGTCATCATCACCGAGTAACGGCCATTGGAGAGAAGCAGTGTGGACGGCACGGCTGACATCGGCGACGGCACTCGCCGTACCGGCGGTTGCACGGTTTCCTTCACATCGGACAGTTCCTGCAACAACGGCAGCACACTGGTGTCGGCACCGTGCGGAATGCGTTCCTGCAATAATAAATCCGCCGACTGGATTAGCGCTGCACGATGAAAACGATGCCGCATCACACCGTCGTGTACCACGTTGGCGAACGCAACCAACGACATGCCCTGATGATGCGCCATATAGCAACGCACCATGGCCACGCGCTGTCCTTCCGCCAACCTGATCGGCGTGAAATCCAAAGCCTCGTAGAAACCGTAGCGCCCCTGCGCGCCTTCCCGTTCCAGGCGAGTGAAATTTTCGACCGCGGCATGCGGCAGATACATCGCCGCCAATGCCGTGGCATAGGGCGCAATGACCAGTTCCTCGCCCAAGCCGCGCTTCATGCCCAGACCGGGTACGCCAAACGCGGAATATTGATAGGTAAAATACAAATCACGACCGTTAAAGGCCGACTCCGACACGCCCCAGGGCACGCCGCGCTGTTTGCCGTATTCGATTTGCCGTTTTACCACCAAGCGGCAGGTCTGATCGAGCAGGCTGTAGCGCGGGGTAAATGTCACCAGGGAAGGCATCAGATATTCAAACATCGAACCGGACCAGGACAGCAGCACCGTGCCATGGGCGACGCGAGTCACCCGCCGACCCAGATGGAACCAGTGAGTACTCGGCACGTCGCGTTTTGCGATGGCGATAATGCTGGATAGTCTGGCTTCCGACGCCAGCAGATCGTAATAACTGGGATCGATAGCCCCTTCCGCGACCCGATAACCGATAGCAAACATGTGCCGATTGGCATCGTACAAAAATCGGAAATCCATATCCCGGAACAAGCCTTCCAGCAGTTCGGCCATGCTTTCCAGACGATCATGTAAGGCCTTGGCTTGGTCGCCGGCCCGGCGTAGCAGGACAATCAGCGCTTTTACTTCCGATGCGGCCGGTTCCGGTTGCGAACACTCTTCGTGATCAGACCAAAGCGCATAACTGGCGGCGAGCAGGCAAAGCGGCGTTTCCAGTCCGAATTGTTGGCTTAAATCGGCAGCCTGCGAACAGACCGAAGCATATTGAGCCGGAAAATGAATCCACGGTATTAGAGTAGCCACGTCTCGCGCATGCGAACGGATGTCATCGCATAACTGACCGGCCCAAGCCAATACCTCGTTGTCCAGGCTGTCGCCGCGTTCGACCGCATGGGCGTTGGCTAGATCGTGCAAGGCATTGGCGCAAATTGTCAGTTGTTGCCATAACGCACTCCAGGCTGCGGCATCGACTGGACGACAGGCTAACAGCCTGCCCAGAATGTCGGTTTTTTGTCGTAATTCTGCTAAGGTTACGGTCAGCGTGCGGCGGTCGTCTTTTATGTCCGCCAAGGCCTTAAGCAATAAGCGGTGGGTATCGGCCAATCCGCTCAGGGCGTTGCTAAGGTCCAGCGGCCGGCTGGCCATTTCCCGGCAAGCTTGCGCCAGCGTCAACAAGTGGCCGGCCAAGTTGCCGCTATCGACAGTGGACACATAGCGCGGTTCCAGCATCTGCAAATCGCGGGTGTCGTACCAGTTATAAAAATGGCCGTGTAACCTAGGTAATTCAGCAAGGGTTGCCAGCGTGGCTTCCAGGCGCGTAACGGTATCGCTCAAACCCAGCCAGCCAAAATCCCGGGCGGAAACCACGGATAACAGATACAAACCGAAATTGGTCGGCGAACTGCGGTGGGCGATCACCGGCTGCGGATCTTCCTGAAAATTATCCGGCGGCAGATAATGCTCTTCGGCCGTGACAAAGGTGGTAAAAAATCGCCAGATGCGCCGCCCGTACAAACGCAATTGCGCGCTATCGGCCGGCAATAAGGCTTCGGCGCTATCGATTTTTGGCGGCAGACTCAAGGCCCGCGCCACCACAGGCGCCAACCACCACAGCATCAAAAACGGCGCGGCCGCCACAATCGCGTCCGGGTTGAACAGCACTACCAGCGCGCCGGCACCAAATACCACCGAGGACGAATGGCTCAACGGACGGATCAAATTCTTTAGCGCATGCCCTGCCCCGGCTTTAGCCTGCAGGGCCGTGACCCATTTCAGTAACTTGCGGCGAGTGATAAAAAGCCGGATCAAGGTGGTGACGATGGCATCGGTCATCAACCAGGCCTGTTGCGCCAGCAGCGTCAGCGCCACCAGGCTATTGCACAGCGCCCAAGCCACGTTCTCGCCTACACCGCGCAGATGCGTCGCCAGGCTAATACCGCGGCGAGGTGCGGCAAAGCCGGCGGTGATCGCTAACACCGCCGGAAAAGCCAGAGCCGTCAATACAAAACCGATCAAGGGCAATAGCGGCGCATGCGGCATGGCCCAGCTAACCACCAATGCGGAAAACGCCGCCGGCGCCGACAGCGAGCGGCGCAGATTATCCAGCATTTTCCAGCGGCCTATCATCGGCATGCCTTTGCCGCGCGCGCCGAAAATCCAGGGTATCAGCTGCCAGTCGCCGCGTGTCCAACGGTGTTCCCGCGACGCCGCCACTTCGGTATGCGACGGGAATTCCTCGAAAAACTCGATATCGCTAACCAAACCGCAACGCACGTAAACGCTTTCGAACAAATCGTGGCTGAGCTGGGTATTATCCGGTACTCGCCCGGCCAGCGCCGCCTCGAAACTGTCCACATGATACAAGCCCTTGCCGCTGTAGGTGCCCAAGCCGAACAAGTCCTGATATAGCTCGGATACCGAACTGGAATAAGCGTCGGTGCCGGAAGCGCCGGCAAATATTTGATGGAACATCGAGCGTTCCTGGCGTTGCGGCAGGGTCGGCGTCACGCGGGGCTGCAAGATGCCGTAGCCGTCCACGACGGTTTGACTGTCGGCATCGAATACGGGCTTGTTCAACGGATGCGCCGCCACGCCGACCAATTGCGCGACCACGCCCATTGGCAATTTGGTGTCGGCATCCAAGGTCACTACATAGCAGATACCGGATGGCGCGACTGCCGCTTGCCCGGCTGTCGGCAAAAATGATGTATCGGTGGCGCCGCGCAGCAGGCGATTGAATTCCTGCAATTTGCCGCGCTTGCGTTCCCAACCCATCCATTTGCTTTCGCTGGCATTCCACAAGCGTTTACGGTGAAACACAAAAAATCGTTGTTGCCGGTATTTGGCATTCAATGCGTTGATGGCTCCAACAGCCACGCTCAGCAACTTACCGTCGTTGGCTTGGGTTTCCTGCTCCGAATCGGCCCAATCCGACAACAAGGCAAAACGCACCGCACCGTCCGGGTTGGCCAGATAGCGGATTTCCATTTGTTCGATTTGTTGACGTACCCCGGCTTCGCTGACAAACATCGTCGGCACCACCACAAACGTGCTCAAGGCTTCCGGCACGCCGTCTTTCAGTTCCAGACGCGGTAAATGATTGGGCGGCAAACCGGCGACGATAAAATGATTCATCAGGCCAACGGCGATATCCGACGCCGGGAACATTAATACCAAGGCCAGCAACAGCAACTGAAAACCGTTTAGTCCCGCAGCAGCCGATACGCTTAACGGCAATCCCAGCAACAGCAGCGTCAATACGCCGAGACTGGCGACGTAGGCCAAGCCGGCATGCGCAACATAGCTGCGCAACAGGCGTTGTTTGAAAGTCGAGCGGTATTTGACTTTTGCTTCGAAAGCGTAGCGGCCGGCACCGATCAGGTAGTAACCGGGCTCCATTTGGCGTTCGTCACCGCTGTCTTGATCGACGGCGATTTGGACCTCGGCAATTGCCCGCCTCGCGATTTCGACTTCCGAGGCTGGAGAGCGCTTGGCCAGTTCTTCGATTGCATGCCGGTAACGGTCTCGGGTCAGGAAATCCATGGCCAAATAACCCTCATGCGTGCGCAAACAAGCATCCACCAGGCTGACATCCTCGACAAACTGCGGCCATTCGAATGCGGAGATCGCGCGCATGCTGGTAATAATGTTGCGCACCGTCATATTGTCGGCGATTTGGGCTGCGTGTTCCCGGTGCACAATATCGTCCAGGCTCAGCCCTTGTTCGCCCAGCCAATCGCTGAGGAATTTCAATGACAGTGCTATTGCCGGATGCGGATCGTGCGACCGTTGCAAAATTTGTACGGCATAGGCTTGCCGTAAGGACTCGGCCGGTAAGACGCCGGCTGGAATTGCCTGATCCGGGCTGTCGCTGCGGGCGACGATTTGTTCGACGTGATCGACGAACTGGTCCGCCAGGCGCCGACCGTTTTGCGAGCGCATGATACTTACGGCTAAACGGCGCAGATTTTCCACCAGCAGCACTCGCATGGTAATCGGGATCGCCCACAGCTCACCCAGCGTGAGCGGCTCTACACTTTGGTAGGCTTTAACGAACAAAGTCAGTAAATCCGGCGCAAACCGGCTATCGGTATGGGCCACCAAGGCCCAAGCTATGCCGTAAACGCGCGGATAACCGGCCAGCACCCCTTCTGCTAGTTTAGGCAGTTCCCGCGAATAGCTTTCCGGCAGATCGACATGAATGTCGCTAACCTGTTCTTCGATGACATGGAAATTGTCCAGTAGCCATTCGGCGGCAGGCGTAATGGCGTGTTGCTCGCGCACGGCCTTGGCGACCGACTTATAAGCTTCCAGCAATACCAAGGCGTTCTCGCGCACTCGCGGAATCAATTTATGGCCTTTCTTCAGCGTGGTGATTTTTTGCGCTTTTGCCAGGCTTACCGCGTGCTGTTCCAGGCGTTCCGTGTTGAACAATTCAAAGCGTATCGGTGCTTCCTCGCCTCCCGGATGCTCGCTTCTAACATGCCGCCGTTGTTCTCGCCGCTTGGCCATGGATTAATGCTCCGATCTGATGAATGTGGTCGCGAATCGCCTGTCGACGATGCTGATTGGTTCCTCGCTGGGAGGGTGCTGGCAAAGACCGGTTGGGCCGAAGCAAATCGAACCCAACGTTTCTTCAGAGGTGGTTTAACTAGATTCTGCCGAGAACCAGTAGAATCAATACGATGACCAGTACCAAACCTAAGCCGCCGCTGGGTCCATAGCCCCAGGAACGGCTGTGCGGCCAAACCGGGATTACGCCCAGCAGCATCAGGATCAGTATGATGAGTATCAGTGTGCTAAGTGACATGGTAGTGCTCCTTATGGAGTGAGGACGTTAACTTGAGACGGCGTAAAATTGTTTGAACTAAACACACTGCTTAGCGGTGTATTAGGCCCAACACCCCCACAACGATCAGATAGACCGCCACAAAATAATTTAGAAACCGGGGGACTATTAAAATCAAGATCCCGATTACTAAGGCCAATAAGGGTTCGATTGCCAGATTCATGATAAACCTCCTCGAATAGTGGAGATTGGAGCTTAACGCCAAGTGCCTGTTGGGTCTGTACGCTATCGCACACACCTGTTTCAGGTCGCACTTGCCGTTCCTTATCGGCTATTAACCGAAATCTCCTTATTTGGGAAAAATCCCTATGCCAAGCGTCGTAGCATTTCGACGGGAGCCGCCGACAAATCCGGGCCCGCAATTACTTATTGCAAGCCGAGGCTTGGTCGAGCATATCGAAAGCAGAACTGTTCCCAGGTGATCAGACGATATCCGGGTTTAATTGCGAATGACCGAAGTTCGTTCGATGCTTCAAACTCAGCACATAATCAGCATTTTTTATAAATTTTGTTGCTCTTTAAGCAGCCGACTGATTGTCCCGGCGCAACGACAAAGGCGGTTTTGCAAAACTTATCGAAGGTGACTTACTTTTATTGGTTAAAAAACAACAAGATGAGGCAACGCTATGGTTAATTTCATTTGCTGCCGGGCCTTGTTTTATTTAGGCGCGATTTCTGCTTAGAAGGTTCGTGCGTTTTTTCCAATCCCGTAATGGCGATATGAAACCGCACTTTGCAATCTATTTATGATTTACAGGAATTGACATGTTGAAACACCGGGTATTGATCATTTTCGGCTTTATCACGCTATTAGCCGGATGTTATGGTTTCCATCTGCCGACCAGTTTGCCCGATCCGAAGTTGCGTAACCTATTGACCACGAAATTGGCGAATCTGAGTGCGGTAGTGGATCAATATTTTAACGATCTACATGAGGCGCCTACCGGCAAGGACCCCAGCAGCCTGCTTAAGGAAGCCACCCACCACAAGCCTGAGCTGTTGGCCGACGAATTCGAATCCTATGTCCTAAAAGTGCAATATCAAAGCCCCTATGCAGTACTACTGTTGTGCACCTTAGACGAAACTCAAGCCATTATGGAAGACGCGGGCTGTTCTGTCGGCGTTGACCGCCAGGTAACTCAACAGCCAACCCCTTGCAAATTTACGCTACGTGTCAGTGAAGGATGCAAAGTCAAAGGTGCGGATAAAAAGCGGTAGGCGTCGGAAATTATCCCGACGAGTGCTTGGCTCGCGCGTATCGTTTTTAAGCACCCAAATAGCGGTGAATTTCTGACAGGGTAAGCTCGCCGGTTCTTGCCGTCGGGCCGCCGGCGGACGCCTGCCCAATAAACGCGGAATATTGCTGAACGAAGCTGCGCAGTAGTGCGGTCATCGGTTTGTCGGCCGGCACCTTGCGCACAATAGCGCGCTGTATCTGTTGTTCCAGTAGTATCAGTTGCCGTTCGGCGTAATGTAGGCAGCGCTCGCGGGCGGCGTCCGAATAGGCCGCAATAATGGCCAGTACCGGTGCGAGCGGCCATATCATTGCCGAATTTTGCTCGCCAAATTGCCGCAACGCCGCCGGATTGGCGAGCAATTCCGCATTCAGTGACGCAAACAAGGCATCGCCCCACAGCTGTTTTTCCCGCGCCAAATCGTTGCGCCGCAGTTGCAATGCCTCACGATAGCCATCGTCGTTGACGCGGCGATTGAGTACCACCTTAGCGTAGTTATCCGGCACCGGACCCTGCACGATACAAGCCGCGTCATAACGCCGGCCATTGAGTACCAGATGCTGCAAATCGTCCGGGTAGAGCGCGTCGAACGGCACCATGTCGCAGACTGCCGGTTTGCGGTCGTTATATACGCCGCATTGATTGTCTTCGGCCAAAGCCGGGCAGCGCGCCAAGGTTTCGTAATCGACCGCCTGGGTCATCAGCGCCAGTCGATAACGCTGCTCGCGCGGCAAGCTGAACAATTGCTGTTCGGCCAGTCGGTCAAACGCTGCCGCATCGGTGTCGGATAAAACATAGCCGGCGTAAATGTCGCCGGCCCGCAACGACGGCACGCCGCGCAAATTTAAAGCCCCGATAAACCGGTCCTCGTGATGCAATAGTTCGCCGATACTCATCAGCGGCGGGCTGTTGCAACATTTGCCGCAAGCGTTGCACGAGAAGCCGATGTCGCCGGCAACAGGCGATGCCGCAGCCATTGTAAACTCGGGTTTGCCCATTACCATACCTCGAAGGCGGCGACCGTTTCGGCAGTCTCGCGCATCACGGTGCGAAAGCCGATATGCGAAATCGGCAAATTAGCCTCGTGAGCTTCCCGTGCCGACGGTCGGTAACGTACGCAGAAGTCGCGGCCGCACAAATGCGATCCGCCTTTGACCACCATGGCGCGATTCGCAGCGGTATCGGCGGTATTAGCCAGTACGGCGTGCGATGGGGTATATGGATCTTTGGTTTGTTCCCAAGCGTTGCCGATCATGTCGAACAACTGCCAGGGATTGGCGGCAAAGCAACCGACCGGCGCCAGCCCGCTATAGCCGTCTTCCGCCAGATTCTGTTGCGGAAAACTGCCTTGCCAGAAGTTTGCGAGCGGTTGATTTTGCGCATTGCGCGGTTCGTGTTCCAATTCGCCGTCCTGACGATGCGCCTTGGCCGCATATTCCCACTCCCGTTCGGTCGGCAGGTCGCGACCCAGCCACTTGGCGTAGGCGAGAGCGTCGTTAAAGGTCACCAGGGTTACCGGACGATTGCCGAGCGGCGTGCTGCCCGGACCGGACGGATGTCGCCAGCTGGCGCCCGATTGATAGACCCACCAGGCATAAGGTCGTTGTTGTAATTCCTGTTGACTGGGTTGATGAAACACCACCGCCCCGCCTTCGCGTTCTGCCTCGCTGACATAGCCGGTTGCCTCGGCGAAGCTGGCAAATTGCGCCACTGTGACTTCGGTTTGATCGATCCAGAACGTCTGTGTTTGTGCCGGCAATTCCGGCTGTTCCTCTTCGTAGCCTAGGCGAGTGCCTAAAGTAAAGCCTCCGCCTTCGATGCGGACCATACCGCTACGTGGGTTACGCTGCCAATCGGCCGGCAGTCCGGAATAGGCCTCGCAGGCCTGCCGGCCACCGAGAATCGGCATCGACGGGCTTGCGGAAAGCGGTTGCAGATTGGCATAAGCGATTAACCCGAGAACGGCAAAGCCGGCGCAGGCTGTGCCCGCGCCGGCCAGGGATTTGCTGGTCAAATCCATGCCGCCGACCTAGTAATAACCCAGCGGACGCTTAGGATTGACGCCTCCGGTGCTGTACAGATAGTCTTTCCATTCCAGATACAGATCGTTAACCACGTCCGGATGTGCGGCCGACACATCTTTGGTTTCGGCGCGATCGGCTCCGATGTCGAACAATTGCCAATGGCCGTCGGCCGGACCGTAAGGCGGTTCCACCCACAAGGCCTTCCATTGACCTTTCCGCAAATAGGCGCGGCCATATTGCTCTTCACCCACTACGTCGTTGTGAATCGGACTATTGCTGGTGCCGGCCAGTTGGCCAAGGAAGGATTTACCGGTAATCGGGTAAACGTCTCGACCGTTATAAGACACCAACGGCAGATTGTTGACCCCGACATTGGCCGACGGTACGCTGGGTTGGGGAATGCCGGCCAGTTCCAACAGCGTCGGCACTACATCACGTACATGGGCGAAGTCGCGCAAGGTTGGCTGTTGTTGGGTTTGACCCGGCAAATGCACGATAGTCGGTACCGAGGTGCCGCCTTCCGTGGTAAAGCCTTTACTCAGGCGGAATGGCGTGGCCCCGACTTCCGCCCAACGCAGCCCGTACTGAATGTTGGTGCGATTAGCAACCGGGAACAAGGCCTGATCTTTACCGAGATTGGCAAAGTTGTTGAAGTTGGTCGTATCCTGCGCATCGGAAATCGGCCAGCCTTCGGCGCCGTTGTCGGAATGAAACACGATAAAGGTGTTGTCGTATTGACCGATGTCCTTAAGATGTTGAATCAACAGACCGACGTTGTAATCCAGATTGGATACCATACCGGCATAGACTTCCATGTAACGCGCCTGCGTTTTTTTCTGCGCCGTACTCAAGCTGTTCCAGTCGCGATTGACCTTGCCCGCACCGTGATCGACATTCTGTAGATTGCCGGTCTGTACCGTATCGGCATTAATGTAACTGGCATTGGCGGTACCGTTATTGGCGGTGGCCGGCGATGCGCTGGTGGCGTCCGGCAAGCGTTGGCTGGCAACTGTATAGTCGTTCGGCAGTAAACCCAATTGCTTTTGCCGCAGCAGGCGGCGATTGCGCACCGCTTCGTAGCCTGCGTCATAGAATCCGGCATACTGGCTTAACCAGGGCTCAGGCACCTGCAGCGGCCAGTGCGGCGAAGTGTAGGTGGCAAACGCGGCAAACGGTTTACCGTCGCCGATGTTTGCGTCGATGTACTGAATCAGTTTTTGCGTGTAGGCGTTGGTGTCGTACCAAGGTTTGCCGTTGGCATCGGTCGCCGGAATCCCCACGTATTGACCATTTTCGGTATAAGTCCTGGCAGTCGCCAGATCGTGACCGAAGTGATTACCGGTAGCTCCGCCCAACAAAGTAAACGAACGTTCGAAACCCCATTGATCGGGCGTTTTATTGATTGCCGGGCTAACGGTTTGCGCGCCTGGCGTTAACGAACCCAAATGCCATTTGCCGGCGATATAGGTATGGTAGCCGCCGTCTTTCAACAGTTCCGCGACACTCAGCGCCCGGTTGTTCAGGTAACCTTCGTAGCCTGGCAGACCGCGACGTTCGTCGTTCGGCGCGCCCATGGTGCCTTCGCCGACCAGGTGATGATCGGTGCCGGTATACAGCATCGAGCGAGTCACCGCGCACACGGTGGATGTATGGTAGTTGGTCAGCACCCGGCCGGTCTTGACCAGCTGATCCAGGTTGGGCGTGCGGATTTCGCCGCCGAATGCGCTCAAATCGGAGTAACCCAGATCGTCGGCAACAATATACAAAATATTGGGTTTTGAAGCGGCTAGCGGACCTTGGACCACTGCTTCCACGGATATCGGGGCAAATGCGCTGCCCAGTATGGAGGTACTTAATCCGGCGGAGATCAGCGTGCGAGCAAAATTCGGCACGCTGCGTTTGTTCGAATTGACGGTAGGCATAAACAAATCCTGTTATTAAATGATATGAATAGATGAACGGCAGTATGTTGGAGCGCTCGGGATTCAGCCACGGCTGCCGCGTTTACCTAACGCGACACCGAACATGCCCATAACAGAACCGAACAACCACACCGCACCCGGAACCGGTACCGCGGCGACGTTAAAAGCTGACACCGTCGTGACCGATGAACCGTATAGACCGTCAAAGGTATTGGCGTTAAAACCGAACACGTCGCCGGCGTTTACGCTGAATGTCGTGCTGCCGGATTGGGTGGAAACCGTAAAATCCTGGTTCGGATCGATCAACGAGGTAAACGCGCCGTTTAGCACGTAGCCGAACGCATCGGTGCCCGACTCACCCCACAAGTCGTTAGTTACGTAAGACCAATCGAACGATACCGTTGCGGCGTTGACAGCGGCTATGGTAAACAACGTATCCCCGGCTATACCGGCATTGCCGCTGGTCAGCGTAATGGAACCGGGAGCCGCGCTCAGGTCCACCGCGCCGCCGCCGGGGTTGCTGATCGTCCAGTTAGCCGTGTCGTATGCCCCGACGAAATCGGCGGATGCATTGGCGGACATAGCCAAGGCCAGTATCGCCGTAGAAAGCTTCAAAGCGTTTTTTGCGTTCATATCGTTCTCAGTTGTAATTTTGATGACATCCCTAATTTGGTCGTGAGCAACAACGCCGGCCAAATTCAAGCAAGCAGGCGCCTGTAAACTGTGCGCGCCGGCTCGAAACCAAGATTGCAGCTAACGTGCCAACGGAAACGTGCAGAAAATACGTGCCTTGTGGCAGTTGGCGGATTACCTATGTGTTGAATACGCAACGCATTCTGCTGGAAAGCTGTTGCTTATTCAGCAGCCAGAGGGATTAATGAGGATGAGCTGGAACGGTTCGATTAGCCGCTTTAAATTCGCGTTAGCCGGGAAAATAGTTGCCAAATTAATCTAATCAGATGATCTAAGCGCATAGGGGCGCCAACTGGGCACTTCGGCGAATAGGCGGCTTGCTATCTCTTACCAGCGTTTTGTCTCGCCAATGGACTTGCTGGGTATGGCATTCCTGGCAATTGTTTTCATACAGCATGGCACCTCGGTTAGTTGCGAGTTCCGTATTGCCGTTTGACAGCGCTGGATTTGCCGATTGATGTGCGCCTGTTTACTTTATCGCCCGCGCTTAATTATCTGCAAGGCCAATGTTCCGTCAGCGCATGATAGACAACTTTATCGGGTGCGAGTTTGATTTTATCGGGATGGCTGAGCATGTAACTATAAACAACCGATTTCACCTCGTAGGCGCTGATACCGGTATTTTTGGGATAGCACACTGTTGGCGGCACAGCGCCGGCCAACATATCCAATGCCCCCATCAAATAGCCTTTGGCCATGCCGCCTTCGTAGGTTTCGATGCCGTTCATGTCGTTTTCCAGCCATCGCAACAGATCGGAACCGGAAAAGAAAACGGCATGGGCCGATGGGGAAGCCCAAAGCAAAACGATGGTAAGCAGTATTTTCATAACCTAGCCTTCAAGCGATCTAATTCAAATCCAGACGCTGGAATGGGTCCTGCCGATAATACAGTTGCAATTGCCGATAGACGTCGGCGAAATGCCGATAAAGCACCTCAGGCGAGCAGAAAAAATATTCGCTGATGACTGCAAAAAATTCCGCCGGACTGCTTGCGGCACAAGAATTGATCATCGTGCACTGCTTATGCTCCAAGCGTTGCAGGATGTCTTCGTAGGCCGCACTCATCGCGGCTGTCCATTGCGGCACCGACATCTGATAATGCAGCGGCGGATAGCCGTTGGTACTTCCATTCAACCCGTCGAGCTTATGGGCGATCTCATGAATCACAACATTTCGACCGGAATGATATTCCCGAAGATCCTGCTCAATATCGCCCCATGACAGAACGATAGGGCCGCGGGACCAACATTCGCCGCTCAAGACCTTTTCCTGCCGATGCACTACCCCGGCACTATCGGTGGTATCCCGGCTGATTCGAAACGCATCCGGATAAACGATAATGTCCGACCAACCCGACAAACAACTTAGGCCCAGTCGCAAGACGAGCAAACAGGCTTGACTGGCAATACTGACGCGCATACGGTCGGTTACCGCTAGCCCTTGCGCGCCAATTAGGTTTTTTTCACGCAAAAACAAGGTGGCTAGTTCTCTAAGATGGGCTTTTTCGACTGCCGTCAATCCTTGGAGTACCAGTAAGGTTTCGGCAAACTCAAACCAGAGTGCATGTGGAATCGGATAGCGGTGCAGAATATAGCGAATGCGAGCCCGTTTAAAAATGTTCAAGCTTAGGCCAAAATCACTGCAATGATGCCGGTCATGAAGATACCGTCAAAAGTGCCGGCTCCGCCGATCGACGCGACCGGAACGCCCAGGCTGCCGACGTCGTTCAGATGCAATACATCGGCGCCGATCAATACACCCAAGACACCCGCGATATAGGCCAGATGAGCCGCATGTTCCGAGTCCAATATCAGTGCCAACACGGCCGCCACCAAGGGAGCGACGAAAAGCGGCATCCCAAAACCCACGCCCGGAACAGGACGGCTCAGCCGGTAGCTTAATGCGGTAACGGCGGTGAGTGCGATACCCAATTTAAAGGGATCAACCATTTGCAATGAGATGAAATAAAGACACAAGCCCACCGGAATTACACAGCCGCCGACATTGACAGCGATGACCGTGCTGCCTTCACGCGCCGGTTGAAACAATTCCCATACCGGTTTTCTCCCTGGTAACGTCACCAGATGCCCGGTTTCCCGAGTCTTCATCTTAAAAATCGGTAGATTGATACCGCTGCCGGCTAAAGTACCTAGCAATACCATCAGCGTGGCATGAGGCGTCAATCCAAGCTTGGTAAAAGCAATCTCAAAAAACTGTACCTGGATCATGGCGACCAGCAGCATCGACATCACCAAAAATATTACCAATGTTACGACGGGCATGAGGTACTCCTAAAGGGCGGAGGAAAGGTTTGAAATGGTCTAATAATCCCACACGTCTAAAGGCTGAATTTATCTGCCAGCAGAGGTTTTCATCGAAATGGATATGCTTTTGCGAATTTCGTAAAAGAGTTCTTCCTCTTGTTTTTGTAGCTCCGCAATCAATTCAATTTCCGGAGCTTTGATCTTTTCCAGTAACACTTCCTGCGGGGTAGACACAGGCGCTTCCCATGTAAAAAAGGGCGAGAAAGTGAAATCCTCGCTAACCAGCAACGCTAGAACGTTTTCCGTTTAAATCTCGACACTAAAATCAAACTTGCCGAGGCCGGATGAAATTCTTCAAAAGTTATGATGGCATAAGTACTCAGCGAACTTGCGGAAATTTTCATGATCGCTTTTTTACCCGATGCAGGCGTTTACCGTAGTTACCGTAGCCGCTTTCCTGGCAAGACTCCACAACAGCTCGAGTGGCTCGAGCTGGACGCCTGATGGCAATTGGCCGAACCCGAACTGGAAAACTTAACAATCTTCCATCCTACAATTCGCCCTCTTACTCAGGTGTAACAGACAAGGTGTAAGGTTTGATAATTGTTTGTAAGGGGCTAGCAATTCCATTCTGCCAAAATAGCTGTTGATCGCGATAATGCGGCGATAAGGGATGCCCGGACTGTCCTCCTGGCATATGAAAGATTGCATCGTCCGGATGGGCCGGCGAAAGCACCAGCCTTTCGCTGGCACCGTGACCGTTATCCATCACTCTGACACATACGCTGGCGCAACCATCGCTGGCAAAAGCCGGCATATCCAAAACATTGCCTAAAAAAGGCGCTACTCTGCTGAAGGGATGCTGCAAAGTCATGCCGTGCGTTAGGCCCCAGCTTAGGTTCCTCAAATCCGTGTCCGGATATTGCCTGTGCAACTCCTGGCGAGTTTGGCGGACGGTATCGGTAATCATCTGCCGCCAGTCGTCATGATAACGGCTGCTCAGCATACCGGCCGGCCGCTGCGTAAGCACCTGTCGTAGCGGCGTTTCCATTTCCCGCCAGGCGTAATGGAAATCGGGATCGTGCGCGCGGCAAGCGGCCACGACCTTGGCAAATACCTGTTCCGCCAAACGTTTTCTAAATTCTTGCAAAAATGCGGCGCCGACGCTGCTGGTCCGCATCTGCCCATCCCAAGCCTGCAAGGCAAGTTTCACTTCTTGTAGCTCGGTATCCTGGGTATTTAAGCCGCCCATCTCGGCCAATGCCAATTGACGATAAAAATCCAAGGCCCCGCTGCGGCTATCCAGTTGAATAGCCAATAAATCCGGTTCGGTTAAGCCCTGGCGGCCGCGCAATAGTTCGGCGATGCGAAATGCACGATAGCCTAGTGCCCAGTTGTGGGCGATGACATAAGGGTATTCGCTGCCTAAGGTCCTATTATTGGCCGTGGCAATAAACCCCTCGGCCGGATCCAATAAGCGCGGCAATTCTTCCGGGGGGATATAACCCCGCCACGCCGGACCGCCATCGGCCCAGGAGCGGCTGGCTAAGCCGTCGAAACCGACTCGTTTCGGAAAACGCCCCATGTAAGTCCAACCGATATGGCCTCGCCGGTCGGCGAACACCACATTCTGCGGCGGACCGCCCGCGGCATTCATGATAATCATGGCCTGTTGGGTGCTACGTGCACTATCCATCTCCAGCAAGCCCAGGTCTACCGCGTGCGGTTCCAGCGCTGCCCACTTCACCGCAACCGGCCGGCCCAGCAACAGCTGATCGGAAACCGGTCCCCAGATTGTGTCTTGTAAGCTCATTTCGACATCGGCCGCACCCTTCACTTTTATGGTTTCTATGTGGCCGGTGAAGTCGCGCCAGCCTTGCGGCGTCCGGTAATGTTGGGGATTAGCGGGATCGATATCCAGCCGGACCAAATCCACCAAGTCGGCGGTGACGTTGGTAAAGCCCCACGCCACATCGTCATTGCCGCCAACGACTACGGCGGGCAGACCGGGCAGCGTAACGCCGTAGATATGTCTGTCTCCATACTTCAAATCCGCGCGGTACCACACGTTGGGAACGCCCAAACCCAGATGCATGTCGTTCGCCACGATGGCTCGGCCATCCACCGTTTTGCTGCCGGCCACTACCCAATTGTTGGAACCGGCAACCACATTCTCGGCATCGACGCGGTTGTAAGCCAGATCTGCGTCAACATTCGGCAAAGCCGCCAGGGCTTGCACCGGGATGGTTTCGCTGAAACGCCGCGAACTATTACCACCAACCAACACAGTGGCGAAAGTATCGGTATCGGGCGTCAAAAACGTTAACAAATCGGCCGGCAGGGCTTGTTCCATCACGCTCACCATACGTTCGTCCTGCTCCTGGCCGTTCAAGGTTTGGAACATCCCCAACGCTACCAAAATACTGTCCTCGGCTCGCCAAGGTTCCGGGCTATGCCGCAATACCAGAAATTCCGGTGGCAACACACGGGCTTGCAGTATATAGGCGTTGACGCCCTCGACATAAGCTTGCAGGGCCTGCCGCTGCCCTGCGGGCAAATCCTTGACGATGGTAGCGGCGGTTCGGGACAGCTGATAAGTCCGTTGCTTGCGATCCAGTTTAAGTGCCGATGCGCCGAACAATTCCGCCAGACGGCCGGCGCTTTTGCGCCGCATCAGTTCCATTTGAAACAAGCGGTCGCGCGCATGAAGATAACCCAGGGTACGAAAGGCATCCTCTCTGCTGTTGGCGGCAATGAACGGCACGCCCAGGGTATCGCTCTGAACGCTAACGGCGGCTGTCAAACCGGGCAGTTTCAGTTCGCCGTTCTGTTTCGGCAACGAGGCGGCCAGCGTCCAGTACATCAGGCCGGCAACTGCGATTAGCAAAAAAATGACGGATAAGAAAACGGTTCGTGTTTTCGGCATAGGTCAACTCAAAAATTGTTTGTTACTCGGAATATGCGCGTTTATTTCAAGCGCACGCCCTTACAAGGTCGGCCTCGATAGCGCTACTCCCAGGCAACACCGGACAGCGTAATCCAGCTATCTTCGACCATGATTTTGATCGCATCCTGCGGCAAAAATGCAATCCACTGCAACACATTTTCGCCCGGTAGATTCGGCAGTGGCGTACACCACTTAGTCGATAATTGCTATAAACATCACAAATCGGCTGTCGGCTATTTAGCCTGTAACAAAGTTGTCATAGAGGATGGCTACATTGGCAGCCTATCTACCGCTCCCTGTATTTATGAAAATCAGTCACATCTCCAAGCTCATCAGCTTCTCGTTGATCGTCATTCTTCTTGGCTTTTTGATTTCGGTAAGCTGGTCGCTCAGGCATTTAAGCCACTCATTCGCCACGGTGGAGTTTTTTGGACAGCAAAAGGCTATTTTCTATACTCAAATCAGTCAGCCGATTTTCGCTTATCTTGCTAGCGGCGAAACGACTTTGCTGCACGACATAGAACATAACGCCCAACAAGCTATCGAGAATGTGCAAAAAAAAGCCGATCTGTCCGGTGATGTGAAAACCCCGTTTATCGCCTTGCTGAATGCCGTGCTGCAATCCATCGGCGTCGAATTGACTTCAGCGGGTAAGTTGGCCGATCCTCAGGTCCTGCTGCTAAATAATGAGCACCAATTATCCGTTCATCTACAGACCTTACTAAATTATGTTGCCCAAGCGCATTCAGCCCCGCAAACGGATAAGCAAAACTATTGGCAACTCCTGGGGCAAATTCAGGGATGCTTGTTTAACCTGTCCAAAGCCAGGCAAAGTTATTTTACCGCGGGCAAAGGGGCATCACCCGAGCAAATTAGTCGCAGGCTGCAAGACATGCTGGTCAAAGTGGAAGAGCTGAAAAAGCTGCCGCTATTGGGGGTAATGAGCAAGCAAAAGCGCGATTCGGATGAATTCAGTCTCGGAGAGATTAAATCCTCTTTAGCCGAAGATATAGCGATTGAACCTCTTAGCGAAATTGCCGGACTTACCCAGCGATATGGTAAAGAGCTGGAAAATGCACAGCGGCTATATCGGCAAAAATTGGAAAGTCAGGCCAAAATCGGTCGACAAATGCAGGAACTACAGCAGAAGTTAACGGTGTTGGAAGCGGATGTTACCAAGGATTATCAATTCTATGAACGTACGCTATACATCATCATAGGCGTCTGCGCCCTGTTGCTAATCGTTATCAGCACTATGATGATTGCGTTAAAACGGCATTTAGCCGCCGCCATCAGTCAAATCAGCGACTATATCGATAAATTGGCCAATGGCGATTTACGGATAGCCTTTGTATTGCAAAGCAAAATCAGCGAAATACAGACGCTCACGTATTCTCTGACAAAACTGCATAATTATTTCAACGAATTAATTGCAAGCATCAATCACGAATCTTCGGTGCTCGATAACTACGGACAAAATATCCTGCTGGTTGCGCAAAGTCTGGAGAACATTATTGCCGATCAGCAAACGGCAACCGAAGCAGCCGCCTATCAAATGCAAGAATTGTCCAGTTCGTTCAGGCATGTTGCGCAAAATGCCGCCGAATCCAAAACAGCAACGACTTTGGCACGCAACTTGACCGATCAGGGGATGGAACAAATGCAAAACACCCATCAACATGTCATTTTTCTGGTACGGGAGATGGAGGAAACCGCGGCGGCCCTGACCTTATTACAAAACGATGCGGCGGCCATAGAAAATGTGTTGGGCGTCATTCAAAGCTTTACCGAGCAGACTAACCTACTGGCTTTAAACGCCGCAATCGAAGCGGCCCGGGCCGGCGAGCACGGGCGGGGGTTTGCCGTTGTGGCCGATGAAGTCCGAAAACTCGCCACGCAGACAGCGTCTTCGGCGGATCAGATTCGGTCCCTGGTGGAAAAACTGAATCGGGCAACGAATAACACCGTTACGCTAATGGCGAGTCAGCAAGCCGCCGTGCGCAATACAACCCAAGCGGTCGAAACGGTTCATCAAGTTTTTAGCGGTATCAAGGAATCGATCAGCCATATTTTCAGTCAGAGCCATTCCATTGCCACAGCATCCGAGCAACAATCCCAAGTAAGCGAACAAATTGCCGGCAGTTTCCTGCACACTGCCGATCTGGCCAAGCAAACCTCCAGCGAAGCGCAAAGTAACAAGCTCAGTGCCACCGCTATCTCTACCGTGAATGCTAAATTACAGCATTTGATTTCCCAATTTAAAGTGGCTTGAAAAACTTGCGCGGACAATACGAACCTCTTAGCGGCTAATAACAATTTTTGATCTTGAATATTTGAGTTAATCGCATTTGATTCAGCATATTCCCACCGCGTAATATTCATTCCTCACAAAACAGTATAAACGGTTTATACTGATAGCTCCGATACCCTGATGGAAAACAGTGATGAATAGCAAGAAGCCAAAGACAAAGCATGAAGTAATCCAATCGACCATAAACGAGCCGGTTACTGCTGAATCGAATTTAAACCCCGAACCTGAAACCCCGTTTGAAACGGCCGATGGCGAAGAAAAATCTTCGATAAAAAAAAGAAAGTCAGGAAAAACCAAAGTCATTAGAGACAGCTTTTCCTTTCCTGAATCCGATTATCGAAAAATTTCTGAACTCAAAAAAGCCTGCTTATCCGCCGGCATGCACGTCAAGAAAAGTGAAGTACTCCGGGCCGGCTTGTACTTACTGACGCAACTAGACGCGGAAGCACTAAAGCAAACCATGGAAAAAGTGGAAAAAGTGCAGACCGGCCGCCCCAGCTCGACGAAGGATTAATAATCCGTTTGCGCATTAAGCAGGCATTGCCCCCCAAGTTTGCTTTGGCTTCCTTAGCCGCGCGCTTTGCCTGTAATAGCTTATTACAAACTTGGTAGCCGGCTGGTCCGAGAGCATTTCAATTCGCTGTTCAAACCACCGTTTGCCGAGATGCTCCTGATATGTCATATTTCTGTCATATATCGGTCGTATGCTTGACATATTCCAAACAGCTGTATTTTGGATAATGCCATTCAGCGCCGCAATTTTACCGACTCATTAATTCGCCTACTCAAGTAATTCAATATTTAGTCTGCATTGTGCGTAGCCAAACATGGGGGCTATCAGCAATCACTTCACGATGAAAAATTATGCCTAATTTAAATATTCTTGTCGTAGACGACGAGGAATCCATCAGAGAGATGCTGATGATGGCGCTGGAAAACGCCGGGATGAATGTTACGACTGCTGCAACGGCGGAAGAAGCACAGCAATCGTTGACAAAAACCGAGGTGGATTTGCTGGTTCTGGATTGGATGCTGCCGGGTATCAGCGGTATCGAAATGACTCGACGTTTAAAAAACGATCCGCGGTACAGCATGCTGCCCGTTATTCTGCTGACCGCACGTGCGGAAAAAAATGACCGGATTCGCGCGTTTGAAGTTGGGGTCAATGATTACATTACAAAGCCCTTCTCGCCCCGAGATTTGATTCTCCGCATCAAATCGGCAATTAACATCAGTAGAAATCTAAATTGATCTAAATAAGTTGGGTTGTCATCGCGCTAAACCGGCTCGCGCCAACGCTAACTAATACAAGGGATTTTAATGTTCAGCGATTTACAGCCACTTCCCGCCTTATTCAATTGATCTCGTATCAAAAACAGCGGTGTAGAAACCAATTTATTAACGCCCTGTTTCCAGTCCGGATAGAAAAATCCGTTCGGGGTTGGCATGAGTTTAACAAGTTCGACGTCCGCTGCCGGCTCGACCGGTTCCGAACAGCAAGCATCCGGTCCGTTACCCAAACTTTCGAGTTATTTTCTCGGCCCGCCGAGTTCTAAGCCTGAACGTTGTCGCAAAAAGCTCGGACAACCGAGCTCAAAACTCGGCCGGTGCGGAAAATTGCCCGGATAGCCGAGCTCGAGAATCGAACCTCGAAGCAAATAACGAAGATCGCCGAGCTTGAAACTGAAACGTTTTAGCGAAAAGCTCGGCCGCCCGAGCGCTAAGCTAAAACCTTGTCGCAAAAAGCTCGGTTGGCCGAGCGTGAATCCGGAACACTGCAGCAAATAACTCGAACCGCCGAGTTCCGAACTAAAACCGCTGGAGCATGAAGCTCGATAGCATGGCGTATTTCTTGGCACATCGGGATTTGTTAGTAAATCGCTTGCCCGACGATGACCATGGCCGGTATACCAGCCGGATTGGCGAGCCATAAACACCGAAGCGGCCAAGTTAATGACTAATTGTCTCGTTTCTGCGAGAGCTAAACCCACAATGCCGTTTACTTACGCGGATACCGCTAATTATTTAAATCACCATTGGTGTCGAAGCGCTGTGGCAACATGCGCCGCAAGGTATTATCGCGTAACCGGTAGTGATGAAACAGTGCGGCGGCGCTATGCAAACCGATCAGAAAATAGCCCAAGTTGCCTATAGTTTCGTGAAATTCCGCTATGGATTCCGCCAGGGTTTTGCTCTCGCCGATCAGCGCCGGCAATTGCAGACCGAAAAAGACTATCGGTTTGGCTTTGGCGCTGAGCAACAGCCATCCCAATACGGGCATGACTATCATCAGTCCGTAAAGCGTTATATGCATAGTTCTGCCCAGCAGTTGTTGCCAGCGCGGCGGCTCAGGCTGGATGATCGGAAACCGCCCGTGATACATGAACAACAAGCGCGGCCAAATCAATACCAACACGCTTAAACCCAGCATGAAATGCCAGGTTTTCATGGCCTCGCGCGGATCGCTGCCTTTAGGGAATAATTCGCGCAGTTCGATGCTGGCGTAAACCGCGACAAACAATAATACGATCATCCAATGCAGCGCCATGGAAATTCGGCCGTAACGTTCGCTACTATTTAGCCATGTCATTTATTCACTCCTATCGGTGCTAAAAACCGAACCGAATTTATTAAAACAGGTAAAGGCGAGCCTAATCTACTTCAAGGCTTTAATCAACGCCTCGAACTGGGCGCGTAAGGATTGATCGTGCGGAGTGACGGGGGGAATGGCGCGATCGATACCCAATAATTCGTAAACGGCGATCTGCGCCGCCCGTACCGAATACTCCACGGTAAACACCACATCTTCCGGAATTTCGACAAATTGGCTGATGAAACCGAGGTTTTTCGAACCGCGCGGCACCGGCAACGGTCTATCTTTGCGGCTGCGCGGCATGAACATGCTGGTTATGTAAGGCATCCGGCACGGAATACAGTTAGCCGATGTCAACGTCTCCAAATCAAAACGCAAATGACCACAGAGTTCCTGCAAGATTTCCGCGCCGTTGCAGTCGGCCATCGGCTTTGCCACAAAATCGCCTATCCGGTCCGGAAACAGCGAATAGCCCCAAAACACTTGCACATCCTCCGGTTGCTTCGGAAAGTGCGGTTGATGGGCCAACACAATCGACAGTAACCAATTCGAATCCTTGAAAGTGACTAAGCCGCCGGTACCCGCTTGATTGCCGGTAAATTGCAGCATTTGTTCGAAAAACGCCGGATTGCGCAGGGTAACGGTAAACGATTCCCAGCAGGATTGGGCTATGCAGCTATTAAACACTTCAGGTTTACCGAACTGCGGCCGGCCTTGCGCCAGTTTCTCCCACAGCAGCCAGCCGCCGCTAAACACTTTATTCAACTTGGCCGGCGCAGTCGTCATGGAACCCAGGCTGGAAGCGTCTGTCATCGAACCGTTTTGCATAAACACCAACTCATTGTCGTTTACGTCCAGCACTTCGGTTTCGCCATTACGGTGGCAATGCAGACCGGTGACGATGAACTCGTCGTCGACGGTTTTATGTTCGACATCGGTAACCAGACAATCGGCAACAAAACGCACGCCCTGCCCTTGCAGCCAGGTTTGCAAGGGCAGTACCAAGGAATCGTACTGGTTATAAATGGTACGCTTGACCCCGGCCAGCGTCTCGATACGGGAAAATTCCAGCACGAAACGATGCAGATAGCGTCTGAATTCGATGGCGCTATGCCAAGGCTGAAAGGCAAAGGTGGTGGCCCACATATACCAGAATTCGGTTTCGAAAAAACCCGGCGACAGCCAGTCGGTGATACAACTGGCGGCCAAATCCGTTTCGTCGGCTTCGCTTAGTTTCAATAATTCGATGCGATCCCGCATGGAAAACCCCATGGACGATACCGGTACTTTGGCCCGCCGCCTATCCACCAGTCTGGCCATCGAATAGGCTTTATGTTCGGCATTAAATTCGACGGTTTCGTCGAATACGCTCTTACCGGGGATTTGCAGCGAAGGGATGGATTTGAAAAGATCCCAGGTACATTCGTAATTATCGGTGGTTAACATCCGGCCGCCGCGCATGGAATAGCCGTTTACTGGATCTCCGGCGCCATCCAGACTGCCGCCCATGGCGGGCGCCGATTCCAGGATGGCTATATTCTCGCCGGACAGACCGGCATCCCGGATCATAAAAGCGGCGGCGGCCAATGAGCCGATTCCGCCTCCCACCAGATAGGCCTTGGAATTTTTGCGCATATTGATTTGCCTGAGCGTGAGTTGGATTAGGTTACTCGATGTTCGGAGTCAATTCGGAATATCCAGGCGCATTCCCAGTAGTTATGCGTCACTAGTCAAAAACATCAGGCGCCCGAGGTAAAACTACTTGCCGTGTTGGCGCTGCCGAATTTATTTAAATTTGGCCACGGCGTCCGCCAACCCGATACGTAGATCGTCCCAAACATTGTCGGCCGTATCTTTTAGCGACTCCCAACCTTCCGAGCTGGTTGCTTCCAATTCTTGCAGTTTTTGATTGGCCAATTGTTTTTTAGCGCGTAAGGCGCTCAGGTCTTCGCCATAATTCAGTTTCGCCAGCGCCGCCGCTTTCTCGGTTTCCGCGGTTAATTGATCTATCTGAGCACTCCATTCTCGCAGCTGGGTCGACAGGTCTTCGATGTATTCGTTTTTGGATTTCATGGATTTCACTTATGTAGAGGTGGGAAAACGACAATGCCGAGTTCGACGAGAAAACGCTTCAGGCCCGCGAGCCGGTTTCGGCAATGTAACGACAATAGTCGGCGGCGTCGGTGCGTTGCCCAACATCAATGTCCGGACCAGGTAAACGCCAGCGACGCGCGGTGTTTACTGTCTACCTTTACCGCTTTGCGAAGTACTTGACCGTTGTGGTCGGCGCTTACCCGATAACGGCCGGGCTTGAGCTTGGCGAATAATATCGGCCCTTCCGATACGGTATCCAACACCGTCTCGCCTTTCGCGTTGCTGACACCAACGATCACATCGCTGACATATTCGCCGGTGCCTTGCATGGAGAACAACAAGCCGAGATTGTAATCGGTACGGACGGTTTTCAAGGCCGCCCGCTCCTCGCCGCCGACACCGCCGCTAATAAAGTTCACGTCGCCTTGGCTCCGCTCCTCTAACATGGATGAGTCGGCCAGCGCCGAGCAGCTGTAAAGAATCCACAGCGAAAAATGCATTAGTTGTATGCGTTTCATCGTTCTTGCTCCTTGGTATCTGGCATAGCGGGGCCCAAAAGCCCCGCCCGTTTTAGGATTCGGCGGTTAAGTCGCCTGTTTGCGCCATGCTAGCGCGATACAATATTGCCTTTTTCATCGGACAGGATGATTTCCACCCGCCGATTCAATTGCCGGCTGGCCGCGGTATTGTTATCGGCCACCGGATACTCCTCGCCGTAACCGCGAGTTCTGACCCGGTCGCTATTCACGCCGCCATCGACCAAGGCTGTGCGCACCGCGTAGGCTCGGCGATCGGATAATTCCTGGTTCAGTTCGTCGCTGCCCCGGCTGTCGGTATAACCTTCGACCAATACCTTGTAGTCCGGATATTGCATCAGAAATTCGCCCAACTTATCGACGTTGCGCAGGCCGCCGGCTTGCAATTGGGCCTTATTGGTACGGAACAACACGTCGCCCAATGTGATCACCAGACCGCGCGCGGTTTTTTTCGCATTCAATTCGTTGATCAAGATGTTCTGTTGAGCAATCAGGGCTTCGTCGCGTTCGCTGTTGATGCCGGCCCGCACCAGTTCTGTCGCTTGCCGATCCACGGTTTGCTGACTAAGCGCGGCTTTCTGATGCGCAGCGTCGGCTTCCGCCGTTCTGGCGTCGAGACGCACTTGATTGCGTTTGGCTTCCGCGTCATTCACCGCTGTTTCAGCGGTTTTGCGTTTGGCGGTTGCCTGTGCAATGCCGACTTGTTGCGTGGCGACATATGCCAGATGGGTAACCGCTTCATCCTCGTCGTCTTCGGCGTATATCCGGTCGGCTTTTTTCAAGGTATCGTCGGCCTGCTTCATTTCCAATTCCGCCAGCGTCCCCACTTCGGAATTGATACGAGCGTTATTGTAAGTATTGTGGGCATCGATTAACGATGCATTGGGCACTGCGCTGCAGCCCGATATTATCGCGGCGGCGATCAGCGTCAGCGGAAAAACGCGGTAGGTTTGCATAATGAACTCCATTGAGGATTATTGGGCTTTACGGTCGATTTCTTCGCGCAACACGCGATTGCTTTCCTGCAATTCGCGCGCGGCTTTCTGAGCCTTGGCGGAACGCGCCGTCGCGGCGGCCAGTTGGGCATCGACCTGAGCTTGTTCGGCTAATTGCCGGGCTTGCAGATAATCTTCCTGGGTCATCGCCCGCTCCGCAGCATCCATTTTCTGCATGGCGGCTTTCAAGGGTATCGGCGCGTATTCGTTGCCGCCGGCACTGCTGGCACTGTTCACCGCCGCCTTGGAAACCGCCATTTGTTCGGTAGGCGGCGGTAAACTGGCGCAACCGGCGACAAACACCGCCGTTGCCAAACCAATGCCGTATATCGTCCGAGACGTTCCGGGATATTTAATTGTTGTCATGATTGTTGTCCTGTGAGTTAAACATCGAATAGCATCGCTGCCCGGCTTTCCGATCCATGCTCTTGCGCCGGATGAATTCAGCGTCCCTGGAAATTTTCATGCTCCGTCCCGAAGCGGGTGATAGGATGAGAAGAGAACTGGTTGAGGAAAGCGTCGATATCGATTAAACGCCTTTGTGCGATACAACACAGTTCGTTAGCGTACATAAGCCCGACGTGGCGGGTAACAAACGTCGATACATCGATCAGGAGAACCAGCTATATGAAGCAAAAATGGGATGGAATCGAGCGGCGTAAATCCTTACGCACGAAGGCCGAAGCATTGGTAGCTAGCCTATCGCCCGCTGACATGCAGACCCAGCCGGCCGAAATGTTGCTGCACGAACTGCTGGTGCACAAAATCGAACTGGAAATGCAGAATGAAGAACTGCAAAGAACTCATGCCGTCATCGCGGAATCGCGAGACCGTTATCAGGATTTATACGAGTTTGCGCCGGCCGGCTATATCGTTGTCAACTCCGCGGACCAAATCGACGAAATCAATCTGACTGGCGCGGCTATGCTGGGCATTGTTCGCGAGCAGTTATATCAATCGCGGTTCTCCTCTTTTGTCGCCGGCACGGACCGCGATCAGTGGTATCGCCAGTTTCGGCAGATGATGGATGCAGCCGAACCTAAAAGCTTATCGTTCGAACTGGCTATGTTACGCAGCGACGGCTCGGTGTTTCATGCCCATCTCGCTTGCCGCCGCCGCGAATTTGCGGAACAACAAATTATGTTGCTGGTGTTTCTGAGCGAAATCGGCGAACACTGATTCAATGGGCCAGTGTGAGACTGTTGGTAAAAGTCGTTTATGGCATTACGATGACCAACTGGCACAGACTGATGAGCTTCATGCATCCTGGCCTTGATATAACAACACCCTCCACTGCTAATCAGCTTCGGTCGAATACAGACTTTCAATCAGTCGCCTCTCGTCCTGGGTAAGCAACAGCCTGGAATATTTTTGCGCGGAGCGGGCTTGTTCGGATGCCTGCGCCATACGTTGATCGGACAGGCGCCTGTCCTCCGCGCGCCGGTTTTGATCGCGCCTATCCGATATTGGCCAGGCCACATACGCATTTTTGACGTTTTCCAGCCATTCCGCCGAACCGAATTCATAAGGGACTTGCCGCCTATCGGCGACACGCCGAGTCTGCGCCGATCGGCGCGATTCCGTACGCAATTCCTGGGCGTTCATCTCCCCTCCTTTGCCGGCTTAACTGAAAACGCGTCGGTTCGACGCCGCAGGGGTCATAATCAGGCGGCATCATTGTAGCCATCAGTATGAAGGCCTCCCGCGCGCCGGTCTGTACGGCAGGCCACATTGCAGCAGTTGCGAATTGGTACGCTAGCGTACAGACTTTGCCAAAGATTCGGCGCACCGTGATCATGAAATCGCTCGGGGCATCGACATGAACTTAAGACATAGACATTTTGCTTTGTTAATTGCGGCGACGGTTAGTTTAGGGTTTGTTATCGGCTGCAGATCCGACCGCTCGACCGAGCAAAACGCGGAACAGCCGGCTGTTAAACCCGATGCAGCCAACACTGAGACTCACAAAGAAGTCGGCGAGGCATCCTGGTATGGGCCGGGATTCCACGGCCAGGAAACCGCCAGCGGCGAAACCTTCGATCAAAAAAAGCTGACTGCCGCCCACCCCAGTTTGCCGATGGGCACCAAAGCCACCGTCACCAATCTGGATAACGGCAAAAAAGTTGATGTGACCATCAATGACAGAGGCCCGGCGACCAAACAGGATAGAGCCATCGACCTTTCCAGCGGCGCGGCCAATAAACTCGATATGAAACAAGACGGCACGGCCCAAGTCAAAATCGAGACCAAGATCGCCAGGAAAAAACCCGTAAAACGCAGCAAAGCCAAGCTTGCGTCAAGCCGGTAACGGGTATTTGGGCCTAGCGCTTTTGCACAAAATACCAGAGCGGCGCCAGTAAACCGATGCCCGCTACCATGCCCAAAAGCCAAACCAGCATTCTGCCGAATACCGCCAACAGAAAATCCACGCCTGCCTTATCGGTGGGGAAATAGACCAATGGCATCCGGGTTTTCAGCTGTTTAGGCGCAAATGTTCTGACATCAAGCACGAACACCGCCCCGGTCAGCACCGCGTAGATCACGGAAAAACCTACCACTCGCGGATCGTCAATGCCAACGCCGACGAGACCGCCGGCTTTAAGGCAGGCAAGCAAGGTCAGCGGCGCCGATAGCGATAAGCCGGCAATGAATGCGCTAGTTCGTGTTGCGGTCGGAAATGGCATAAAAGAATTCGGCTGTCGGTTTAGACTGATACGGGAGTTTCAAGAGAGGCATTTTGCGCGTTACGGTAGCGGCCCAAGGCCCACAGCGGGAAAAATTTGTCGTAGCCGTGATATTTCAGATAAAAAAACTTGGGAAAGCCGGGCGCGTTGAAACAGTCGTCATGCCAGAAGCCATCGGCTTGTTGATTTTTTAGCAGGTAACCGACGCCGTCCGCGACTGCCTGACATCCCGTTTCCCCTGCCGCCAACAGGGCCAGCACGGCCAATGAGGTATGAAAGGCGGTGCTGGTTTCGAATTCGCCGCGAATCGTCGGATCGTGATAGCCGATATTGCCCTCGCCCCAGCCGCCATCGGAACGTTGTTTGGATTTCAACCAAATGACCGCCCGCCGCACACTGACATCGTCCGCGGCAACACCGGCCGCGGCAAACCCTAGTAATACCGACCAGGTGCCGTAAATGTAATTGGTACCCCAACGCCCGAACCAGGAACCATCGGTTTCCTGTTCCGTGCGCAAATAGGCCACGCAACGGTCGATTACATCGCTGTATTCCAATTGCCGGGCGCCCAATTTACCCAACAGCATGATGCAACGGCCGCTAACATCGGCGGTTGGCGGATCCAGCAACGCGCCATGATCGGCAAACGGAATCTGGTTTAAATAATAATGGTCGTTATCGACATCGAAAGCCCCGTAACCGCCGTTGCGCGATTGCATGCCGGCAATCCAGTCCGCCGCCCGCCGGATATGCCCGGTAAACGCCGGCGTGTCGGCTTGCGTCATCGCATAGGCCACCACGGCCGTATCGTCGACATCCGGATAATAACTATTGCCGAACTGAAAAGCCCAACCGCCGCCAGCCAAGCCCGGACGTTGAACTTGCCAATCCCCCGGTTCTTCACGTAATTGCTTATCCGCCAGCCAATTTAGGGCCGATCGTGTGGCTTGGCCGCTGTGGCTGTCATGATCGTGAATATCGGCTTCTTGCAGGGCCAATACGGCCAGTCCGGTATCCCAAATCGGGGACACGCAGGGCTGACAATAAGCCATGTCGTTTTTCACCACCAACAATTTATCGATGGCCGCTCGGGCGATTTGCCGTTGTTCGTCTGCCGCCGGAATGCCCAAATAATCCATCGCCTCGTAAGCGTTGACCATCGCGGTAAATATGGCGCCCAAACCGTCATAGCCGTTCAAACGGGCCATGAACCATGCCGTGGCTTTGGCGGTGGCCTTGCGCCGGATAAAGCCGGGTATCAGAGGCTCCATCAGCCGACCAAGCCGGTCCAATACCAGAATGGCCTTGCCTAACGGGGTTTTCACATGCGAGAAATAGTATTTTTCTTGACCCGGCGCGGTGACGAATAACTCGGCAATATCGATGTTATGCGGATTGCGCGCCTTAACCTGATAAGTACACAGTATCGATAGCGGCACCATCACCGTGCGCGACCAATACGAGACTTTATCCAGATGGAACGGAAACCAGCGCGGTAGCAGCATGATTTCCACCGGTATAAACGGTACCGCCCGCCATGGCACTTGCCGGAACATCGCCAGCATAATGCGGGTAAATACATTTGCCTTGGCCGCGCCGCCTTGAGCCAGTATCCAGGCGCAAGCTTTTAACATATGCGGCGCATCTATCGCGTCGCCGGCCATTTTTAACGCGTAATAGACTTTGACGGTACAGCTGAGATCGCCCGCGCCGCCTTTATACAGCGGGTAACTGCCGTCGGCAGCGGCTTGACCGCGCAGAAAATTGGCGATCTTGGCTTCCAGCGCCGTATCGATCTCGGCCATGTAGTGCATCATCAGAATGTATTCGGCGGGAATCGTACAGTCTGCTTCCAGTTCGAATACCCAATAGCCGGCTGGGTCCTGCAACTGCAGCAATTGCCGTTTGGCTAGCGTAATGGCCTGATCCAGATTCACCGACGTCTTGCCGAAAGCATAGTCGCCAACATCCGAACCGGGCGGTGAAGAGTTTTCTGTCAGCATGATTTTAGTTCTCTGATTTAACGGGAATGGCTAGCGGCGTCCGCCGCGGCTTATGGACGCAAAAAAAACCGCCGCAACAAAAAAACGTTGCTGCGGCGAGTGGCACGCATGGTCTTGGAGGCTGCCCGAAACCTAAACATCGTTGCCGGCGACTCGGTTAAACAAGCTGTCACCGACATCGGAAATTACAGATTAAAGACCTTGACGGTCTCGGTCTGTACGCTACCGTACATAAGCGGGCTTTCGCTGGGGCTGCATTAACATTTAACTCGCACAGCGCTCTGTTCGCTAACGCACGGAGCGGAAATTTATTTCTCGGTACAATTAAGGTTTACACTAGCCTCGATTGCCGGAGCCAATCTATATTTGTCCGATAACCTCAAGGTAGCAAATGACTGATCCCGATAGCCCGCAATACAACCATTTGCTGAAAGCGTTACCGGCGGCCGAATACGAACGCTTGTTACCGCATCTGGAAAAAGTGGAGATGCCGCTCGGCGAAGTAATCTACGAATCCGGCGCCGAACTGCGTTACGTCTATTTTCCCTGTACCTGCATCGTATCCTTGCTATATGTAATGGAGAACGGCGCGTCGGCGGAAATCGCCGTCGTCGGCAACGACGGTATCATCGGTGTAGCGTTATTTATGGGCGGCGGCAGCATGCCGAATCGCGCCGTGGTGCAAAGTGCCGGTCATGCTTACCGCTTGCGCGGGCAACTATTGATGAAGGAGTTCAACCGCTACGAAGGAATGTTGCACCTGTTGCTGCGTTATACCCAGGCCTTGATTACGCAAATGGCGCAGACCGCGGTATGCAACCGGCATCATTCGGTGGATCAGCAACTGTGCCGTTGGTTATTGTTAAGCCTGGACCGGCTGCCGTCGAACGAATTGACCATGACTCAGGAATTGATTGCCAATATGCTGGGCGTGCGCCGCGAAGGCGTCACCGAGGCCGCCGGTAAATTGCAGCACGCCGGCTTGATCCATTACAGCCGCGGCCGCATTACCGTGCTGGATCGACCGGGCCTGGAAGAACGGGTTTGCGAATGCTACCACGTGGTAAAAGCGGAATCCGATAGGCTTCTCCCCCCCCCGTTGAGTTAAGCGCCTTCTGATAAAGCAATGCCTCGACTCCGCTCGGCAAACCGTCCGCGGAGCTTAGGATATAACTAAATAGCAACGCATGATTAAAGAGCGTTTACAGAACTAAGCCCCTACTTTAAGCAATATATTAGACAATGTGTCACAAAAAAGCCGGTGTTAACCGGCTTTAAAACGCGCTTACCAAAAGCGATTTATTCTGAAGCTGACGACATTCCCTGCCGCTATGCCGGCTTCAAGTTTATTTTTTTTCCAGCTGCATTTCCACAATACCTTGTTCAACATCGGCTATGCCTTCTTGCAAGTTGCCGGCTTTAGCTGCCTTTATGGCGGCTTTTAGCTTGGCGTTAGCCCGTTGCAGACGAATGGAGCTGCCTTTCTCGTTTTGTTCTTTCAGTGCCTCCCAAGCGACGGTCGCGCTATCGATAAACGCTTGGGTATCGCCTTTCTTGCCGATTTCCAATGCATTGTTGGATAAGGCAATCAGGTTAGTGAAGCTTTCGTTCAACGGGCTGCCAGCGGCTTGTACCGCGAAAGAGCCGAGAGACAAAAGCAATGCCATCAAGAAGGGTCTAATTGTCATAAATTTACCTAGTGTGTATGTTTTATATAGGTGCAAGATGGCACGCTTCGATCGCTGTAAATTAGCGACTGACGAATTGGCATAATGCTCTGAATCCGCGACGTTAAGACTGCAACTGGCCGTCCACATCCCGGTTGCTGGGTGATGTCACCTAAGCTGGGTTTAGATTACGGCAGCGTCTCGCGAAAGTCTGTGCGCTAGAGTACATAGCCTCCGGATTCGAACAATTATTCCGATAACGCCGACCGTCAGACCGATAGTACGTGCGCTAACATACAGACAACAGACGCCTTAGTCGGTAATCTCGGGCTCAGACCAGTTGGAGTAATGTCTCTGGCATGTGCCGGCACCGCGTTCAGACCTATTCGCATCCCAACGCCTGTCGGGCCAAACCCAATCCATCGCCGGAGAACGCCCGTGTCGCCTATACCTGCAGTACCCGCGGCCAATCGTCTCCTGGCCGCGCTGCCTTATCTCGATCGTCAGCATTTACTCGCGCATTGCGAACCGGTGGATCTGGCTTTTGCCGAAGTCCTCTACTTGGCGGGCGCCAGGATTCCGCACGTGTATTTTCCGACCGGCAGCATCATTTCCCTGGTAACACCGGTGGATGGCGATTCGGGCTTGGAGGTGGGCTTGATCGGTAATGAAGGCATACTGGGTATCACCCTGATATTGGGTGTGGACATCGCCCCGTTTCAAGCGCTGGTGCAAGGCGCGGGGCCGGCACTGCGGATTCGACTGCCGTTGTTTTTGCAGGAGCTGGAACGCAGCAAACCATTACAGCTGGAATTAAAACGTTATCTATACGTATCGATGAGCCAGCTCGCGCAAACGGCGGCTTGTAACCGCTTTCATCTGGTGGAGTCGCGGCTGGCGCGTTGGTTGCTGATGACTCACGATCGCGCCCATGCCGATACCTTTCACGTCACGCACATTTTTTTGGCTTATATACTCGGCGTGCGGCGGGTCGGTATCACCAAAGCCGCGCTTTCCCTGCAGGAAAAAAAACTGATCAGTTACCGGCGCGGCGACATTACGATTCTGGATCGCGCGGGCTTGGAAGCGGCGGCTTGCGCTTGTTATCAAACCGAGAAAGCGACCTACGATCGAATCCTGGGCTGCGAATAAAACCAGACTAGTCCGACGCCGGTTTTACCGGTGTCGGACTAGCGGGTGCGGAACGGTTTAACTCAAATCTTGCAGGGATTTCTCGGCGGTTAGGTTGGTCCAGCCGATGACAATTCGATAGATTAGCAGCAATAACGTGGGAATCAGAATAATCAAACTCAGCTGGATATCCACCATCAACACCAAACCGGACAAAGCAAATCCGGCCAAAGTGACCCAGACAGTTTTGATCTGCCAATTGAAATGCGATTCCAGCCAAGTCCCTTTCACATTGCTACGATAGAAAAAATTAATGGCTACACCGATTAATAAGGGCAAGCCGGCGAAGGCAAAAGTCAATACCTGGCATAGGTAAACCGTTGCAGTCAGCTTTTTCAGCGCGGCGAAATCTTCGGTGGTTTTTTCGGTAGTTATGGTCGTGTTCATGAATACTTACCTCATCTGAAAAAATAGAGTGGTCTCGGCACCGGCTCGCACCGCTTGCCAAACCGCTTGCCAAACCGCTTGCCAAACCGCTTGCCAAACCGCTTGCGCCAGCCTAGGCCTAAAATCCATCGATGTCTGTACGCCATCGTACATATTCGCCACGGTGTTGAAAATTATGACGGATACTAAGCTTCACAGCCCATGTAGGTTCGCTAACGCACAGACCCGAATTGCCCGTTGCGCTTACATTTAGGCAATCTAAGCAGCCGATAGGTTCAGCGTTTCTTAAACGATAAACCGGCTGCACGCTCCCAATGGCGCCGACCACTTCTACCGATCACCTGCCCTAGTGTTAAGCCTATGAAAAAGTCTATCCGAACAAAACCCGTTACCGGCGATACGGCTTGGTGGCTTTTATCCGCTTCGCAACTACGCACTGCCCGTGCTAACGATACCGTCGGTTTATCCAGCGCCGAAGCCGGTGCCAAACTGGCGGAATTCGGCCCGAATTTATTCCGTGATCGTCAGCAGCAAGCCTTGTTGCTGCAATTTCTGGCGCGTTTCAAAAACCCGTTGGTGCTACTGCTATTGGTAGCCAGCGCGATTTCCGCGTTCACCGGCGAGATCACCAACTTCGTGATCATTAGTATTATGGTGCTGTTCAGCGTGACCCTGGATTTTGTCCAGGAACATCGCGCCGGCAAGGCCGCGGAAAGTCTGCGGCATTCGGTTTCGGTCAAAGCCCGTGTGATGCGCGACGGCAAGCCCGCCGATGTGCCGGTGACCGAGGTGGTACCCGGCGACGTCGCCCTGCTCTCGGCCGGCGATATGGTGCCGGCGGACGGCTTGTTAATGGAAGCCTGCGATCTTTTCGTGAAACAAGCCTTGTTGACCGGCGAAGCCTACCCCATCGAAAAGCATCCGGGCGAATTGCCGGCCGATGCCACCGATTTGCAGGATGCCAGCAATGCGGTTTTTATGGGCACCACTGTAATCAGCGGTAGCGCCAAAATGCGCGTCATCAAAACCGGCACCGGCACCGCGATCGGCGCTATTGCCGATAGCCTGACCAGTAAGCCGCCGGCGACTGCGTTTGAAGTCGGCACCCATCGCTTTGGTTTGCTGATCATGCGTCTGACCGTGCTGCTGGTGTTGTTCGTGTTATTGGTGAATGCCTATTTGGGCAAACCCTGGCTGGAGTCGTTTTTATTTGCCGTGGCGCTGGCGGTGGGCTTGACGCCGGAGCTATTGCCGATGGTGGTTTCGGTCACGCTATCGCGCGGGGCGATGCACATGGCCGAAAAACGGGTGATCGTCAAACGTCTGGCGGCGATTCAGAATTTAGGCTCGATGGACGTGCTGTGCACCGATAAGACCGGCACCCTGACCGAGGCCAAGATCAAATTGGAACAACATGTCGATCCGCAAGGCCTACCCAGTGCCAGAGTGCTGGAGTTGGCTTATCTGAACAGCTTTTTCGAAACCGGACTGAAAAGCCCACTGGACGAGGCAATTTTGGCTCATGAAAGCATCGACGTCAGCGCCTGGCAAAAGATCGACGAAGTGCCGTTCGATTTCGAGCGGCGGCGGGTATCAGTGCTGCTGGATAAAGGCAGCGGCCGCTTGCTGGTGGTAAAAGGCGCTTCCGAAGAAATCATCACCCTGTGTACCCGTTACGAGCAACAAGGCAGCGACGAGCAAGTGCCGCTCGATCCAGCCAGTCGAGCTCGCATCCACGAGCAGCATAATGCGCTGGAACGGGAAGGCTTTCGGGTGTTGGGCATCGCTTGGCGCGAAGTGCCGCAAGATCATCCGCATGCAGTGGTCGGCGATGAAAGCGAGTTGATCTTTGCCGGTTTTGCCGGCTTCCTCGACCCGCCCAAGCAAAGTGCCGGCGCGGCTTTGGCCGCTCTAAAAGATAGCGGCGTGACTGTTAAGATTGTCACCGGCGACAGCGATTTGGTGACCCAACACGTCTGTATACAATTGAACATACCAATCACCGGCGTGTTGACTGGCAAGGACATAGAGGCGATGGACGACCATGCCCTGCGCATCCGCGTCGAAAAAGCCAATCTGTTCTGCCGGGTTAATCCGGCGCAGAAAAACCGGGTGATTCTGGCTCTGAAAGCACGCGGCCATGTGGTCGGTTATCTGGGCGACGGCATTAACGACGCACCCTCTTTGCATTCGGCGGATGTCGGGCTGTCGGTGGATTCGGCGGTGGATGTGGCCAAGGAAGCGGCCGATATGATTTTGCTGGATCAAGACTTACAAGTTCTGCACGACGGTGTACTGGAAGGCCGCCGCACTTTCGGCAATATTCTGAAGTACATCATGATGGGCACCAGTTCCAACTTCGGCAATATGTTCAGCATGGCCGGCGCTGCGCTATTTCTGCCCTTCTTACCGATGCTGCCGACGCAGATTCTGCTGAACAACATTCTGTACGACGTTTCCGAAATACCTATCCCATTGGATCAGGTCGATCCGGAAGAACTCCGTACCCCGCGCATTTTGGATATGAACTTTATCCGCAATTTCATGCTGGTGATCGGCCCAATTAGTTCCGCATTCGATTTTTTGACCTTTTACATTCTGTTAACGGTCTTGAAAGCCGACGAAGCGCTATTCCAAACCGGCTGGTTCGTCGAATCGCTGTGTACCCAAGTCTTGGTGATCTTCATCATCCGCACGCGTGGCAACCCGTTCAAAAGCCGGGCACATCCGGTGCTGGTCGCCACCTCGCTGTCGATTGCGTTGATCGGCGCCATCCTGCCGTTTACCCCGCTAGGCCTTTATTTCGGCTTCGTACCGCCGCCCGCCCGGTTTTATTTAATCCTGGCGGCGATGGCGGTGTCGTATCTGTTCGTAGTAGAACTGGCCAAAAAAGGTTTTTACAGCTGGCATAAAAAACACGGAAAGCCGCAACGCATTGGTCATCGCTCGGTTTAAAGCAAATTGCATACGAAAAAGCGGCTGAATAACCTGTCTAGACCTTAACGATCTGAACCAATGCGACAGCGCTTAGACCTGCGCAGTCGGTATGTTCGACAGCGTACCGACTGCGCAGGCCCGGTCGGATAGAGTGGAAACAGTTTGCGGAGCCTTGCAAGGCGCGCCGTCAAACAAGCAACACACTGCTCATTATCCAAAATGGAGAATCGTATGAAAAAAGTTATTTCCGCAGTAGCCGTGTCTGTGCTGAGCGCGGCATTTATAAGTCCGGTCTACGCCGACGACTTAAAAGAGAAACAAAAAGACGTTCTCGAAAAACAAGAACAGGTCAAAGAAAAGCAAGTCGAACTTAATCAAGCCAACAAGGAAGTCGCGGTAGAACGCGCACAGGAAGCCAACAAGTCGATGCAACAGGTGAGCAGGGCCAGCAAGATTACCGGCGCCAAAGTAAAAAACACCACGGGAGACAGTCTTGGCGACATCAAGGATTTGGTAATCGATCCCGAGAATGGTCAAGTCGTCTATGCGGTGGTGTCCTTCGGCGGCCTGATGGGTATGGGCGACAAGCTGTTTGCCATCCCCTGGAGAGCGTTGCATTGGACCAGTCCCAAGGATTATTACGTCCTCGATCTGGATAAAGACACCTTAAAAAAGGCTCCCGGTTTCGACAAAAAGCATTGGCCGGAGAATTCTGAAAAATGGGAAGAACAACGCGAGGCACTCGGCCAGTTTTATCGCGTAAAGCCTTAACTTTTAAAAGTCCAATACCCACGCCTGAAATGCGTGGGTATTTTTTACCCGTTTAATGGCCGACAAAGCCATCGCACGCGATTTGCTCGCTTTTAACCCAAGGGTTTTTAACAAACCAACGCCATGTATGCAGTCGAACAGCACAATGTTGGCACGGACTGCACATTCATACTTCAAGCCTGAACGCTGCAAGGCTCACTTCGATAGGAAACGATAATGGACACACTAGACAAAGCATCAAATTATGCACACGAGACTTACGATAAGGTCGCCAAAGCCGCTAGTAACACCGCGGAATCACTGGGCGAGAAAGGCGAGGACTTGTTGGCGGCAGAAAGACAAATGATGAAGACTAGCCGCCACTATGTCAGTAAACACCCAATGACATCGGTAGGCATTGCCGCAGCGGTCGGTTTTCTGCTGAGCCGCATATTGACCGGCCGTTAAGCGGATAATCAATTTCACCCTGATAATCGGTTAGCAATACAGCAATTGGAATCGCTGGTTTGAGCCTTCCTTGAACAAAGCAACTGCATCCCCCAAAAAACAGTCATTCTGGGCCAAACTTGGTCCAGGCCTGGTTACCGGTGCCGCCGACGATGACCCTAGCGGCATTGCCACGTATTCCCAAGTCGGCGCCAAGTTTGGCTACGCAATTCTATGGACCGCGTTCTTCACCTTCCCGTTGATGGTGGGTATCCAAACCATCAGCGCCCGCATCGGCCGGGTGACCGGGCAAGGCTTGGCGGCAAACATCCGCCGACACTATCCGCCCTGGCTGCTGTACGGCATTGTCTTGCTGCTGCTGATCGCCAATACCGTCAACATAGCCGCCGATATTGGCGCTATGGGCGCAGCCCTCAAGCTACTCATCGGTGGGCCGGCCCATTGGTACGCCATCGGTTTTGGTATGCTCTCGTTAGGGCTACAGATTTTCGTGCCGTTTCCGCGGTATGCCCCCATACTGAAAGCGCTAACGTTTGCGCTACTGGCATATGTGGCCACTATATTTGTGGTCAAGGTGCCGTGGAGCGAAGTCCTCTATCAGACCGTCATGCCGTCGTTATCGATCAAAGCAGATTACTTGCTCGCCGTGGTCGCGGTATTCGGGACCACTATCAGCCCTTATCTTTTTTTCTGGCAAGCATCGCAAGAGGTTGAAGACCAACGCGCCGCGCCCGGCGAGGAACCGCTAGTGGATGCGCCGGAACAGGCAACAGCCGAATTGCAACGCATCAATATCGATACCTACGTCGGCATGGGGTTTTCCAATCTGGTTGCCTTTTTTATCATGTTGACGGCGGTCGTCACCTTGCACCTGCACGGCATAAGCGATATTCAGACTTCCGCCCAGGCGGCAGAGGCCTTACGTCCGCTGGCTGGCGATTTCGCCTTCGTACTCTTTACCGCAGGCATTGTCGGAACCGGACTTCTTGCCGTGCCGATTTTGGCGGGTTCGGCGGCTTACGGTATTGCCGAGGCCTTTAACTGGCATATCGGATTGGGGCTGGAGCTGTTACAGGCACGCGGTTTTTATACGATTGTCATCGTCGCCACTGTGCTCGGTGTGGCACTAAATTTTACCCCGGTCGACCCGATCAAAGCCTTGTTTTGGAGTGCGGTGATCAACGGTGTCATATCGGTGCCTATTATGATCGTCATGTTGCTGATAGCCGTGCGCGAGGATGTAATGGGCGAGTTTGTGATTAGCCGCTGGCTACGGATTTTCGGCTGGCTGGCAACCGCGAGCATGACTATTGTGGTATTGGCGATGTTTGCCACTTGGCTGCAATAAATTCGGCTGTGCTGACAAACGATAATGACCGCGTTCGGAATGAAACGCGGTCATTTTTAGTCAAAAATGGGTCAGCAATGCAATCAAAATGATGATTGGAATGGGTATACCCAGCAACAACAGTAAAAGCGAACGCATGAGTCTTCTCCTGATTTTAGGTTAAGTGTAGATATGACTAAGCCTGCAACCATTAGCTAAAGGCCACGCTATCCGTAGAAGTCACTCTATCGCGCTGTCTGCCGCCAAACGTCGCAGCCAGACTGGCGACAAAAGCCCCCAGCAACAGCGCTACCACCATCCACAGCGCCGTATAAGCGGCAAATTTTCGCGCAGCGTCAGCCGTCTGCTTAACGTGCTGCTCGGCTTTTGCAATCTCAGCCTGCAACTTACCAAACACATTGATTACGCGCTTTTCGGCATCGGCCAAGGACAAACCGGTTTGTTTGGCAACGATTTGCCCCAGATACTTTTGGTCTTCCGCCGGTAAGCCATTCAAGCGCAGGCCGTTAACAACAATTCCCGCAGCCTCGTGCCTGACCAAGCCATAGTTTCTTTGTGCCGCGTCGTCCGACGCTTGACTTGATCTGAACAAGGAATCAAACCAATAGCCCAATTCGCCATTGCCTTTGTCGTTGCCGGCATCTATTTCTATTGGCGGCGTATGACTGGGTTTCTCCGCAGTCACCGCACGAACGGCAGCTATCCCGTTTGCAGTCGATACGGCATCGCTAGTAGTGGATGCGCCAAACGCCAAGACATTACCGACCACTGTTCCCAGCAGCGTGGCCGTCGCCAACGAAGCGACCGCCCAAGCCAATAAGCCGTGCGCAGTATCCCGGAAAAATACTTCGTCGCCATGCACACTGGCCCACCTGACACGCAACCGCCCGGCCAGATAACCGCCCACACCCGATGCCGCGATTTGCGCGAAGCTAAGCCAGAGGATGGACGATATACCGATAGCCGTCGCGCCTACCCCCTGATGAGACCAAGGCGAAATCGCCGGGAACCCCAAGCCCACGCCTAAAATCAGCAAGATTAATGACAGCGCGGCCGCAGCGGCCGCGCCGGCAAAAATCGAAGCCCAGGATACGCCGGATATTGTTGTATCCGGCGTTGCATCCAAAACAGTTTGATCTAATGTTGTCATGATTACTCCTGATTAGAACCCGAGAGACCGCTATTCCCAATAAGGCGAACGATCGTAGTAGTCATACACATCGCGGTTCCACTGTTCATCCTCCATCGAAGGCCAATGATCGGCATCGAAACCGGGGGCTTTTTCCAAACGCTCTTTCGAAACATCAAGAATGTACTGATTTTTCGACAAGTTATATTCGAACGCGCTAAACGGAATCGCGAACAGTTTTTCGCCCATGCTCAGAAAACCGCCAAACGACACGACGGCATAGGCTACTCGGCCGGAGTTGGGATCGATAACGACTTCTTTGATATCGCCCAGGCTTTCACCTTTCGGATTGGCGATAGGGGTGCCGATGATATTCGAGGCTTTCACTGGCGAATTTGCAAATTTAAGTTGGTGACTCATCTGAGTTCTCCGGTAGCGGTATGGAAGTTAACAGTAATTCGGTGCTAGCTGCTTGCGGCGTATGGAGCGCCACACGGTAAAGCTGCCCAGTAAATTACTGTGCTCAGATTAGGCGGAAGAACTTATAAACACAGTACGGTAACGCACGTAAATCCACGAAATAATGACGTTGTTTGATGGTGGCGGTTTGGCCTTGGGATCGATTTTTCGACCGACAGATGAACCAAGGCGCTGGTTGAATAATCGCGATTATTATCGCAATGCCGGACTTAATGTTTTAAGCGGCTATGTCGGAAAGTATTGGCGCAAGGCGGTCGTATTCGGTTTTAACCACGTTGTAGCACTCGCAAACCTGACTTTCCAGGCCAGGGCGGCTTAAGACTTTAATATGCCCCCTACTGTAACTAATCAAACCTTTTTGCAGTAATTTTCCCGCTGCATCGGTAACGCTTTCACGGCGCACCCCCAGCATAGCGGCGATGTGATCCTGAGTCACAATCAATTCATTCGAGGATTGTCTATCGAGATTGACCAGTAACCAACGCGATAGCTGCTGGTAAATTGAATGATGGCGATTACAAGCCGCGGTCTGCGCTATTTGGGTAATCATCGCCTGGACATAGCGTAATAACAGCTGTAACAACACCGGATCGTTACACTGTCCGGCATGACGATCGATCTCCTGTATGAAAAGTTGCTTTCGCAGCCTGTAGCTATAACCCTCGCGGCTGACAATGGCTTGATGGGTCATCGTCCCTCCCCCCATTAAAAGTCCAAGCCCCACGAAGCCTTCATGACCGACCAACGCAAGTTCGCTCGATGTGCCGTTTTCAATGAAATTCACCTTCGACACGACGCAAGTCGTCGGAAAGTAAACGTAATTCAGCGCACGCCCGCATTCGTAAATGACTTGACCATAGTTCATATGTACCAATTCGAAATGTGGAAGTAGTCGTTTATAGGTGTCCAGCGGTAGCGCACCTAATAATAAATTTTGTCTAGGATTTTCTGGTGTCGTCACTTTGTAGCTCCCTATGTTTTTTCTAATGAGTTCGCTTTAAACGGTTTTATCAGACTTATATTTCAATTCGCCTAAACTCAAAAAAAGCATACTGAACCAAAGGGAATAACTCTGTGCGTTAACGAACTTAACGATAGACTAGGCTTAGGCAAAGACAAAACACGGTCTTCTGAGTCGCTAGACCGTAAATACCAAGCGCAGCCCGTTCATCCATGCCGGTTTTTAGCGATATCTAACCAACGCCCGGACCGATGGTCCTTAAGGTCCAAATAAACGAGACGCGCAAAACTCAGGCCGGATGTCTAGTCTGAAAACGGTACTGTTCGACGGAATATCCGGAATGTTTGATACCGCACCGACACCGCACAGAAAGACCGGTAACTTGGATCCGCCGACATCTTCGAAACGCTAAGCAAGCGATCACATTCAACTGTTTGCGAATACTGCCGGCGCTGGCACCCGACTCCAGATCGAATATGCCATATCCATACAGAGTCGCGCTGGCTGCCTTTACTTCAGGAGTAGTCCATGCATCAATATTCCCCATCCGGACATGCCATGCCAGCTTTTATAGATGCTTGCTGCAATTGCCATCGGGTTAGCCTACAAACCGCGATGAATCACAGTCCGGAAACATGTAGCAAACCAGTCAAAGCCAAACATTTCCAGCTGATGATGAACAGCGCCGACAGTTGCCGGCAAATACTCAGTACCCAGCACGAGGCCTAAGGTTTCCATGATCACACTACCGAATAGTAAGCATGGGATGTTAAGCGTGGCGCTGGCGATCACGCTATCGGCGTGCGGCGAATCGGCCCAGTTGCCGATTTCTGCCGGCATTGGGCCCCATCCGCAATTGCCGAAACCCAATCCCACCGTAATACCGACGGTAAACATTGCCCAGGCAGTGGGTTGGCCAGCCGATACTAAACCGATACCTGCATCCGGCATGACGGTCAATGCCTTTGCCGAAAAGCTTGATCACCCGCGTTGGCTCTATGTGCTACCGACCGGCGATGTGCTGGTGGCCGAAACCAATGCCCCGCAACGGCCAGACGATGGCTGGGGCATTAAAGGCTGGTTGATGCAGCGGGTGATGAGCAAGGCTGGTGCAGGAACGCCCAGCGCTAATCGCATCACTTTGCTGCGAGATATCGATGGCGACGGCATAGCGGAGACCCGCTCGGTATTTCTGGAGGGACTCAACTCCCCGTTCGGCATGGCGCTGATCGGAGACGATTTTTATGTAGCCAACACGGATGCTTTGCTGAAGTTTCGCTATAACGACGGCGAAACACATATTGCTGGACCGGGCGTCAAAGTATTAGATCTGCCGGCCGGCCCTATCAATCATCACTGGACGAAAAATCTACTGGCCAGTCGCGACGGCACACGGCTGTATGTGACGGTGGGATCTAACAGTAATGTTGCCGAAAATGGTATGGATCAAGAGTTAGAGCGCGCCGCCATCTGGGAAGTCGATCCGCGGCAAAACAGTTACCGGATTTACGCGTCCGGCCTGCGCAATCCCAACGGGCTGGCCTGGGAGCCGGACGGCGGAGCACTTTTGACGGTAGTTAACGAGCGCGATGAAATCGGCAGCGATCTGGTACCGGATTATCTGACTTCCGTCCCCCAAGGCAGTTTCTTTGGCTGGCCCTACAGTTATTACGGCAACCATTTGGATCAACGCATACAGCCGCAACGGCCGGATCTGGTGGCAACAGCCACAGCGCCGGACTATGCACTCGGGCCGCATACGGCATCGCTCGGTCTGGTTTATTCTCACCGTAACCATTGGCCGGCACCGTTCAATAACGGCGTTTTTATCGGTCAACACGGTTCGTGGAACCGCGAGCCGCGCAGCGGTTATCGGGTCATCTTCGTGCCCTTCCAGGCAGACAAACCCAGCGGAGCACCCATTGATATTTTGACCGGCTTTATTAACGAAAACGATGAAGCCTACGGCAGACCGGTGGGTGTTGCGATCGATAAACGGGCGGCATTGTTGGTGGCCGATGATGTCGGCAATACCATCTGGCGGGTTACGGCTTTAGCACCGCAATAGTACAACACACCTTTACGCGGACTAGTTTACCAATCCCTAGTCTAGCCATTTTGGCATTCACATTCACCGCAAACAGGAGACAGCAATGTCCAGTACCGGGTATCAGGAACCTATAGAAGCGCTATCCATTGAGACACGTGACATGCACCGCGCTCTGGTGTCGTTGATGGAGGAGTTGGACGCCATCGACAATTACAATCAACGTGCCGATGTGTGTGTGGATACAGCACTAAAAGCTATTCTGGAACACAATCGGGACGAAGAAAAGGAGCACGCGGCGATGCTGCTGGAGTGGATTCAACGCCAGGACTCGCGCTTCTCCAATAAGCTTCAGGTTTATTTGTTTTCCAAAAATGCAATCGCGCATCCGGGCGATGCCGATTGAACCTAAAAATAATACTCGGAATTAAAGATAGCCGACGCCCGCAATCTTGGCCGGTGTTAACCGGTAATAAGCGATACTACTGAGCGACCGTGGTCTATCTTGATCGATCAAATTTGGCATTTAAACCCGAGACCCGAACCTCAACCGCAGTCAAGTAACAATATTGGGACTATGGTTGGCTTGAGTTGGCGATAACGTTTTTACCCGAACAAAAATTGCTCGGGCTTTAATACGTTTAAAGTATTGGGGAGACTGTAGACCATTCTTGCATAGCCTTATCACCCGGACGGTCCACCTTAACCTTGCCGTGCTCGGTCGAAGTTACCCAAGACAGTGGAAAGAAATGATGCTGACCGGCTTCATCTTTTTTCAGTTTAATAGAATTGCTGCCTTCCATATGATCGACGGTGGCAAACTGGCCGTCTTCTGAGCAGACAACAGGCATATCGGGTTTAATCTGGTCGGGACGAATCATAGTGCTTCTCCTTTTGGCTTAATTAAAGCCAGTCATTTTGAAATTACCGGCTCGGTATTTTGACCTGCATGTCGCCGGGCGCTCATCGAATGAATAGCGAGTTTTATTAAAACCCTTTGACTGTCACTGACTATAAGCGGATTGAAGGTTCTGATCCGTTCGGCATCCCACATTGGTGGCGGAATTATTCAGAATCGCCGTAAACCAAGAAAAATGCTCGCGGACTAAGTTTTTCTATTGATCGGTGCGGTACTGCTTGTAGAACTCGGCTTTAAGCCTGGCGTAGTCTCCGCTTCTGATAGGTCGCATCTCTTTCGTCAGCCGAATTAGAACGAATCGACTAAAAGACGTATATCCCGAAATCTCATTTCAAACTTGATCAATCAAGCCAACATCTGCTCACCACAAGACGCTATGTGATTAATCGTACAGACTACCTAAAGCGGCAAGGCATATACATACGGTGAAATCGTTTTTCCTTAAAAACCGTTCTTAGAGGGAGTTCCAACATGCGTAAATCAATTGCCGGATTTTTACTGATCATCACATTGCCCTTGCTTTGTCAGGCCGAAGTGCCTACCAGCGCTCAACGTTCTCCGGTTCGCTCGTCCGCCACCGAAACCTCCGGAGAAACCAACGGAGGGGCTACCGACACGCAAAGCGTAGCTTACGAGATCTGCTTACGCGCCACTCAGCGCTTCGAACAACAGGAAAAAGATAAGGGAACGGGAAAAGCTGCACTCGCGTCGCTCTCCGCTTCTTGCAAAACGGAATTGAAGCCGGCCAAATATTGGCTTTGCATGGAAAAAGAAGCCGGCGCGGAAGTCGATTTTAATGCGGCCCATTGGCGTTGCGCAAAAACACTCAATCATTAAATTGACGTTGGATTCAGACCTTAATTGGAGAAGTATCATGTCATTATTCAAAGCCGAAGATTCAACAAAATCTAGTCCTGATCGCGTGCGTAAATCTACTGCCGTCCATGTAAACGCAGCAATAGATCATCAAACGGATCTCAATATTCAGTTATACAAAGACAAAAATCGGGCGGAAACCCTGGAGCGTATTCAAGCCTTGGATAAAGAATGGGATATCGAGAGGTTGCTTGAGGTCAATGCCTCGACTTTAGCCCTAACCGGCCTGATTATGGGGCTAACGGCCAATCGCAAATGGTTGTTTTTGCCGGGGATAGTTTTGCCATTTCTACTTCAACACGGCTTACAAGGCTGGTGTCCGCCTTTACCCTTATTACGCCGCTTGGGCATTCGGACCCGAGGAGAAATCGACCGCGAAAAGTACGCATTGAAAGCCAGATTGGAGAAAAATTGAAATGCCGTACCTTGTCATCTACATAAATATTGGATTATTTACCGGATGAATATTGACCTAAAGAGAAATTTGGGCGGGCAAAATATTTTTCATAAAACCTGAACCTGTTTAGATAAAGCAATTCCTCTTCAATGTGCGACAGCACACCGACTCTAAGACGATTTTAATAGAAACTTTGCCTAGCTTGCTTCTTGATGTCTTTAAACACCCTGTTTTAATGTAAACAAAAATCAATAAGCAGACTTTTATACACAAATATTTTCGGAGATTAGTCATGGGCAAATATTTTATAGGCTGGATACTGGGCGTGCCGACGATTGTATTGATAATTATTTATTTATTTTTCAATCATTAATCGTTCAGTTGATCTGTATCTATTTAAAAGACTGTAAAGGTCAGTGTGCCATCTTTAATCATTAGAGTTTTGAAATAACCATACTTTAAAACTAATTTATGATTTTCATTTTTTATAAGGACTCCATTATGCAAGCAACAGACAATACCAACTCGATCGATGACACCGTTGACCGGCTTAGATCAGGTGTTCACTCGGCCGTTGACAAAGTAGCCAATGCAACCAGTCAGGCGGCAGAATCGCTAGGTCAAAAAGGTGAGGAATTGAAAAATGCAGAGCAGCAGTTTTTAGAAGATTGCCGCAGTTTCATTGATAAAAATCCCGCAACTTCATTGGGTATCGCTGCCGGAGCCGGTTTTCTATTAAGTCGGTTAATGAGTGGACGTTAAATCAGCAGGATAAGACCAATGCCGCTCAATTATTTCAAAAAAGAAACACTCACTATTTAGGAGATTATTATGTCCACAAATCTATTGTTAGTTATGTTCACTTTGACTGGCAGTTTAATAATGATGACGGGGACTGTTCGCGCCGAACAGAACAGCGCCATTTATCTAGCGGCCGACTCAACCTTGGAAAACACCGAGATCAACGCTCGCGATAAGGATAACTCGACGTTAACCCCGGAAGATCAAAAAGAAACAGAGGGCGATATTAAAGTCACAGCGGCCATCCGGCAGGCTGTGGTTAAAAATGCGTCGTTATCAGTCAATGCACAGAATGTAAAGATCATCACCCGTAATGGCGCTGTGACTTTACGTGGGCCGGTTAAAAATGAAGCCGAAAAAATTAAACTGCAAGATATCGCCAAGCAAACGCCTGGTGTACTTCAGGTAACTAATAACCTTGAATATAAAGCGCCATAAAGGCGTTGGAGAATCACATGAATAAAGCAGTTTTTTGTATCGCCCAAAACACCGATCAGGCCGAGAGCATTGTTAATGACCTGATTACCGCTGGCTTTTCAAATAATGATGTTTCGGTGCTGTTTTCCGACAAATCCAATACCCAGGATTTTGCGCATGAAAAGCATACCAAAGCGCCGGAAGGGGCCGCTATCGGCGGGTCAGTGGGTTTAGGCACCGGCGCGGTAGTTGGCTTGTTAGCCGGGATCGGCGCTTTGGCTATTCCAGGTGTCGGTCCGTTTATCGCTGCAGGGCCCATTATGGGGGCGTTGAGCGGAGCAGCGGTAGGTGCCGCCACCGGCGGCTTGGCTGGCGTTTTAATCGGGCTGGGTATCCCCGAATATGAAGCTAAACGCTATGAAGGAAAAATCACCGGCGGCAACGCTTTGATTTCTGTCCATACCACAAACAGCGAAGCGGTCGATCTGGCAAAAAAAGTCTTTGAGGAGGCTCACGCCGAGGACATTTCCTCGACGGGCGAATCGTCAGTTTAAGCTAGAGGCAGCTATCGCATGTCATCAAAAAATATAATCAACCAGGAGTTTTATCATGCATAACATAGACACACTCAACAAATTTTTAGAAGATGAATTATCTGCAACAGAAACCTATCAACAGGTACAGACCAAACTGTCTGAAGACGCCGGACTGGGCGAATGCCAAGACCTTACGCTCCTGTACGAGGAGCACAAAGAGGCCGTTTCGAGTTTACAGACACTCATCAGTCAGTTGGGCGGAACGCCGAGCGCAGATTCAGGCGCTTGGGGCACTTGGGCGCAAATAGTCCAGGGAGGCGCTAATCTGCTGGGTAAAGAAGTGGCATTGCGGTCCTTGCAGAGCGGCGAGAAAAGTGGTGCAGAGGCTTATGAAGAAGCATTGCAAAAAACCGAACTGCCTTTGGATATCCGCTCTTTGATTGAAACCAAACTTTTACCGGCTCAACAAGAGCATATTCGAACTTTGGATCGGCTTTTGGCCGTCGAAACTGAGTAGTTTCAGGTCCTAAGTACGCAGTTTTAAACGAAGTCAGCGTGAGTTCAAATTGATTCGCGCTGGCTTACTTGCTTCTGTTACCGGCCTATAAATAAACCTAATTAGCAAGAATCTTCAGCGCGACTGATCGGGACAAGTAATTATCACTGCAAACAATGAGGGCTAGCGGCGGCATTAACGCTAAGACTCACTGCCTCCCCAGGTTTAACACAGTCTCCATTTACGAATTACTTGCCTGATTATATTTTCCCAGTATGTCCCAAAAAGTTATGAATAAAGCGGCAATAATAGGGCCTAATACAAATCCTGTTAATGAAAACCAGCTTATCCCACCCAAAGTTGATACCAGTACCAGATAATCCGACATTTTACTATCTTTACCTATCAGCCTTGGCCGTAAAAAATTATCTATCATAGCAATGACAAAAATACCGACGGATAGCAGAATGACTGCTTTTAACGTGTGCCCCTGTAAAAATAAAATGACCGCAGCAGGAGCCCAAATTAACGCACTACCTATCGGCAATAACGATAAAACTATCATTAACATGCCCCATAAAAAAGCCGCAGGAATACCCACAAACCAAAATAATAAACCCCCGATACTACCCTGAAGGACAGCGACTAGTAACCCGCCTTTGACAGTCGCTCGCGCCACGCTGGTAAAACGCTCAAATAATTCTATTTCAATTTGGTCACCAATCGGGATTAACGATATGAATTTTCTAATCAATTGCTGGCCGTCCCGCAATAGAAAAAACAGAATGTAGAAGGACAAGGCTACTTGGACGATAAGATTTAATAGGTTCTGGGTCAATGCGGGAAGTTGTTGCGCTATATATTGTACTGCTTGAGTAAAGGCATTCCCTGCCGAGGCGCTTATCTGCTCAACGCTTATTTCCTGTATATGAGACAATTTATTGAATTTTGGCAAAAGAAGCGCGAGAGTATCTTGAAAATAAACTTGAGGATTAATTTCCCCACTTTGGATTTTTTGATAATAGGCTGTGCTCTCCTCCGTTATCATCAAGGTTATCATCAATAATGGAATAACAAATACCAGAATAATCGTTAACATGGTCAAAATCAACGGCAGTATTTCCGAGTTTTTAAAATAGCGGTTAATCCACTGGTAAACAGGATAAAAAACCACCGCCAGAATAATGGCCCAAAAACAGGCTAATAAAAAATCTTTAATCAATAGGAAAAAAGATACAGTCACTAACAAAACGAAGGTTAGAAAAAGAATATAAGGAGTATTTTTTTGCATGATAACCAACTTGAAGCAAATGAATAGTTTCGGCGTCTTATCATTGCATTAAAGAGTTCCCGAAACTGTTTAATTCGGGAGATGAAGTCCAGCGCTACGAGGATATACGCTAAGGCCTGATATATCGTCTGAAAAAACACACTGTTCAACAGCATAGCTTATTAGAGATTGGTGGTTCTGATCCGTTCGGCATCCAACATTGGTAGCGGAAATATCCAGAATTACCGTAGTCAACAAACCATGCTTGCGACTTAAAGTTTCTCTGGTAGCAACGCCTCTTGAAACAAACCAGACCAACCTTATGAGGCGGTTCGAGCCGCTGAATGCCAAGCGTTTTTTGGGGATTCCTTGATTTTTCCAGAACATCATCGAAGCCGTTTTGGAGCTTTAAAACGCTAACTTTTCTCGGCCTTTGCCGGGCCATATCTTTGTTGCGATAGCTAAATTCTTACCAATCATCCGAACGCGAACATCCGCAACTGCACACCGAAAATGCTATGTGATTAATCGTACAGACTAGTTACAGCAGCAGGCATATATCTACGGTGTAATCGCTTTAACTTGAAAACCGTTCTTAGAGGGAGTTCCAACATGTATAAATTAATTGCCAGATTTGTTCTGCTCATCACCTTGCCTATGCTTGGAAGCCCCTGGCGACGCTCAAAACACTCCAGTGCAGCCTTCTGTTACCGAATCACGAACGGCCTTGGATATCCAAGCAATATGCCGCTAATATCAAATTGGTTATCAAAAAAACTCATTGGACATAAAAAATGAAGTCAATCAGAAGAACTTTCATCAAAGGATTAATTGCCATTATCCCTCTAATATTTACCCTTTATTTGCTCTTCTGGTTCGCAGGCACACTGGAGATGGCGCTGGGATATATTTTCAAGTTTTTCTTTCCCGACAATTGGTACATAAGAGGTTTTGGCGTTGCGTTAGCTATTCCGCTGGTATTTTTCTTCGGATGTTTTTTGGAGTCTCGATCTTTCCGAAAAGTGTTTAACACCTTTGAAGAACAGGTGATCCAGATTCCCTTTATCAAAAGCATCTATACCACAATGCGTGATTTTACCTCTTTATTTTCCCATGAGAATAAAGGTAAATTTAAGCAAGTTGTTTTGGTAAATACACCGCCTGGCAATAGCCAACAGATCGGTTTTATTACAGTTTCTGACTTTGAAGAAACTTCTCATACATTTATCGCCGATGATCAGATTGCAGTATATATACCATTTAGTTATCAGGTGGGTGGACAAACGGTTATGATCTCACGCGAACATGTAGTAGGAATTGATATGTCTGTTGAGGATGCACTACGTTTTATCGCTACAGCAGGTATAGCTGGCAGTACTAACAATACCTGAACCAGAACTGAGTCTATTAGTTTTTTATATATGGATCTTTCAACAGGCTTACCTTTCTGGCTGGTCAAAAATGGGCTACCGTACGATTATCCGCAATTAGATAAAAATATTAAATGCGAGGTGATAATCCTTGGCGGCGGCATTACTGCCGCTATAAATGCCTTTATCTTGATTGAGGCGGGTATTCCCTGTGTTCTGATAGAAAAAAGGAGCATCGGTCTTGGTAGCACCATTGCCACGACCGCTCTTTTGCAATACCAGATCGACACGCCTTTGAGCAAATTAATTGAACTACGCGGCGAAAAGCATGCGAATAAGGCGTATTGTCTATGTGCCGAGTCGATTGATACCTTGGCCAATATCAGTAAAAAAGTGGGGTACGACGATTTTGAAAGGAAAAGCAGCTTATATTTTGCATCCTATAAAAAAGATGTAGCTATGCTAAAAAAGGAATATGAACTGCATACATCGCTTGGTTTGGATATTCAATATTGGGATGAAAATACGGTTAAAGAAAAAATGGGATTTTCCGCTCCGGCTGCACTTTATAGCAATCATTCCGCGCAAATCGATGCCTATAAGTTATGCCATCTGATTTTTCAGTACTGCATCAAAAAAGGACTAAAAATATATGATCGGTCAGAAATAGTCGATATCAAACACAGTAAGAGCGGTGTTACCCTTAAGTCCATCCAAGGACATAAACTTCATTGTAATAAGCTGATTTATGCCACAGGTTTTGAAGTGGTTGACTTAATCGATAAAAAAATAGTTCAGCTACAGAGTACCTGGGCCATTGTTAGTCAGCAGATAGAACACCAAAAAGAATTTTGGTACCAAAACTGTCTAATCTGGGAATCCAAAGAAGCTTACTTGTATTTACGAACAACAGCAGATAAACGGATTATGCTCGGAGGCCGGGATGAAGAAACCAATAACCCAAAGATCAGGCAAGCTAAACTGGCGTTAAAAACGCGGCAATTAGCAGACGATTTTGCCAAACTGTTTCCTAAACTCCGTTTCCAGCCTGAGTTTTCGTGGTCCGGTACTTTTGGAGTCACAAAGGATGGTCTTCCCTATATTGGGCATTATGCACCCAAACCAAATGGTTTATTTTCTCTGGGTTTTGGTGGCAATGGCATAACATTTTCGGTCATTGCCGCGGAAATAATTAGGGACATACTATTCAAAAAAGCTAATCCCAACGAAGCGATATTTGCGTTTGATAGGTGAATGTTGACGGATTTTAGCGTTTATATAAACGCACCAGAGTTTAGTCCCTTGCCCCGCGTATCATTTTTTGACAATCGATCTTTTCAACCTCACCTATATCAATCGGCGGTAGCAGCATGAGAGTAGACAAAGGATCAATTGAAAATTTTGGTTTTAATATAGTGCCGGAAACATTTAAGGTGGAACGAAGGGTAAGCGGACTAAATTCACGAGGATAAGGGGTCATCGCCACTTCAAAGGTTTCGTTTTTAAATGACAAATAGCCATTGCCATGAACAACACTATCCTTGGTGTTGAGCAATAAAGTTTTTGACTGGCCAACCCCGTCTTTAATATCCACATCAACAATCGCACAGAGAATAGGAATTTGAATATCTCCCGAGATATAGTAACCAAGAGCGTGGAAAATATCCAAGCCTATCAACTTTACTATCAAAGCGCTAATTTTGCCATCGTATTGCACTAAATACGCTTCTCCGTTGGCGCTTGAAAGTATATCTTTAAGCGAATTGCCCTCCCCTTTTATTTTCAATTTACCGTTAATTTTCCCCAACGTGTTCTGAATATCTTTAACTTCCCCAATTAGCTTACTTAAAGGCGGATCAATCACATTAATTTGGATATCAACGTCTGGCGGATTTTGCGATCCATAGGCTGACATCCAAAGGTTTATCCGTCCATCGTCAATTCCGAAGGTGACGGGTTCGAATGTCAACACACCGTTGTTGAGCGATATTTGACCGTCAAAGTTGCTTAGGGGGATTTCCTTGTTAATGATATTTGTGGCGCGAAGCCTAGCTTTGCCATTGGCTGCACGAATTTGTTTAAAGTTGAAATGACGCTCGGGGATCAAAGTATTGTCTTCGGTAACACGCTGATCTGTCAGGTTGGGTTCGCCGCCAATGAATCCGCTTAAATCGGCAAGGTCAAGCGTTTTGGCGAACAAATCCATATCGAAATACAAGAGCTCACGTGTTGGATTGATGAGAACTGTTCCTTGCAAATCGCTATGCCCAATTTCACCATTAAAATTGTCAAAGCGCCAAGTGCGATCCTGACGGCTTAAATCCCCCGTTATTTTATAGGCAGGGCTGGGTGGTAAAGGAATGCCGATTAAAGGAAATAATTCGGCAATATCAGCTCCTGAAAAAGAAAGCTTAAGCTTTGGATCGGGCGCTTGTAGAGGATGAGTCACTGTGCCGCGGATTGCTATTTCCGTTTGGCCGAACACCATATTCAATTTGACAGGATAGGGATTATTTTCTGAGCGTAATTCTGCATAGGAACCGGCGTCAACCTGGATATTTAGCGTTTTGTGTTGGTAGCTGCCCTTACTTTCAATGATAATCGGCAGCTGCCAGCCGCCAGAGCCTTTCAAGGAATCTATATCTCCTTCAAAATTCATATCACGGATTTCATCATAATAATGAAATATTCCGGAAACAATATGCAGATTCTCGAAAATAACCGGCAACTCAAGAGCGTTTGAATCAGCTTTCGGGCCCGTAAAACGCCAATTTGCATCACCTTTCTTATTTTTTAAAAGAAATAATTCGGGCTTGCTAATGCTTAAATCGTTAATGAATATTTCGCCATGGAACAGTCTTGAAATAGAAATTTGCAATGATATTTTATCTATCTGTGCAAAGTTTTCAGGACTAGGCCAAGCCGTATTTTTGATTGAAATATTATGAAGAGTGAGCTCAGGTTGCCAGCCATATTCAAAAACAGTTTCACCTTTTATATCAAGTTTTAGCTTTTGGGTATTAACGCTATTCTCAATAAACCAGACTCTAAAGTTATCGGAATAGGAAAATATTATTAGCATACTGCCAAAGGCAAATAACCCTATCAGTAAAATGACCAAAAATAACCGGTTTAGGGTTATCAGTTTGAAATTCATCGGATGTTTGTGAATCCTACCAGTAGAGTGTGGCAATTTGATTAGTACCATTGGAAACGCTCAACAATGCCCCCTTCAACAAACCAGACGTATTAAGCGCTTTACGCCTGGAAGTTAAAGGTGCGGCACAAGCTGTGGAAGTCGCAGTGATCAAGCCAATGTTCTGATACTGGCTTCGCGCTCCCACTGCCGGGTCTTGGCAGCAGCGATGAAATCATCCACGCAATCAATGTTAAACACGCCGACATCGGGTTTAATATTCGCCGTGGTCAGTAAGACTGCGCCGCCCTCGTCAACAATTAGCGCTTTCAAATGACCAAACGCATCGCGCACGAAATCGATGGCGGCGGCTTCCTTTCCCAATAGCATGGCGGCATGTTCGGACAGGAGGATGGCGACCGCGTCGAACATTACTGACGGCGTACCCGCCAATTGGCCATCGACTTTCATCAGCCAGCCGTCAGCGAGTGTCGTTTCACCGATTACCGTAGCGATAATTTTGCTGGTTGCGCCGGCACCGGTCACAGCTTGCTGCACAGCGGCAATACTTGCCGCATCCGAACCCTCCGCGATCAATATCCCAACACTCCGGCCCTCAAGTGTATTCTTCATGTTCCCGATCAGCTGTAACGCCGGCGATGGCTCCAGTTCCTGGGGCGCCACCGCCGCAGTTGGCGCTGGTGGCAATTCAATCAGGCCTAGGCCCGATCCAACCCGGTGCGCAAGGTCCTCGTTGATGTGACGCAAGTGACCGACCATCGCGACACGGATATGCGGATGTTCTACCTTGGATAGCTCAAAGACCAAGGCCGAGGCCAGATGCGATTGTTCGTAGGCAGACTGACTTAGATAAAACTGCCTGGCCTGACTGTAATGGTCGGCAAAGCTCTCGGGTCGAATCCGCCCCTTGGCACCACTTTCTTCAATTGCCGCACTATGAAAGCCGGTTTCCGCTTGTTCGCGTGGCGAATCCATTGCCAGCGTATTGGGTTCGTAGGCCACCCGTCCTTGTGGTTGCGCCATTTGCATATGTCCATCGCGTTGCTGATTGGCGAAGGGACACTGCGGCGCATTGACCGGGATTTGGTGAAAATTCGCTGAACCCAGCCGGGACAGTTGCGTATCCAGATAGGAAAACAGCCGCCCCTGTAACAAGGGATCGTTGGAGAAATCGATGCCGGGCACGACATGGGATGGACAGAACGCCACTTGTTCGGTTTCCGCGAAAAAATTGTCCGGCCAGCGATTCAATACCATGCGGCCGATAACGCGCAACGGCACCAACTCTTCCGGGATCAGTTTGGTCGGATCGAGATGATCGAACGGGAAGGCATCGGCTTCTTCTTGCGAGAACAATTGTACCGCCAAGTCCCATTCTGGAAAATCGCCGGCGCCAATCGCGTCAAACATATCGCGGCGATGAAAATCCGGATCAGCGCCGGCGATCTTCACGGCCTCATCCCAAAGAGTGGATTGCAAACCGAGTTTCGGCCGCCAGTGAAATTTCACGAAGGTCGATTCGCCCGCGGTATTGATCAAACGAAACGAATGAATGCCGAAGCCTTCGATCATGCGTAACGAACGCGGCAAGGCGCGGTCAGACATCACCCACATCACCATATGCATGGCTTCCGGCGTCAGCGAAATAAAATCCCAAAAGGTGTCATGCGCCGACGCCGCTTGCGGAAAGCCGCGGTCGGGCTCCATTTTAACGGCATGGATCAGATCGGGAAATTTGATGGCGTCCTGGATGAAAAACACAGGGATATTATTGCCGACCAAATCCCAATTGCCTTCCTTGGTGTAAAACTTGACGGCAAAACCGCGTACATCGCGCGGCGTATCGGCGGACCCGGAGCCGCCGGCAACCGTGGATATCCGTGTAAACAGCGGCGTTTGTGCGCCCACTTCGGTCAGCACTTTGGCAGTGGTGTATTTTTCCAGGGATTCGGTGAGCTCGAAATAACCATGTGCACCGGTACCGCGGGCGTGGACGATGCGCTCCGGGATGCGCTCATGGTCGAAATGGGTGATTTTTTCGCGCAGAATAAAATCTCCCAGCAGTGTCGGGCCATTCGGATGGGCTCTTAGGGAGTTTTGATTATCGGCAATCAGTAAACCTTGATTTGTCGTCAAAGTTGGCTGGTCGGCGATGGCTGACTGGTGCCACTCGCCGCCATGGCCGATCGAGATTATCGATGCTCCCTCCCCTCCCTGGGCTGATGCATTAGCTACGGTTGAAACAGGTGTTTTTGCTTTACTCATGATGCATCCCCAATGGATTTAGCGTGTCGGCTTATGATCGAAAGATCATCCGACACCTAGCGCTTGGGGTCTGTACGGTGTACCACACTTAAATGCTTGTTTATTTGGCTTTTTATAGAAAAAGCCTTAACAATCAGCTTTCAAATTCTAAGTTTTCCAAAGCCCTAAAAGTTAGTCACCAAACATTTGGTCGATGCGTTTATTCAACGGTCACTACAATTCCCGTTGGGCGATGCGCGCAATTTCTTGAGCGATATTTTCCGGTGACAGGACAAAATCGATGCAACCACTGGCAATGGCTGATTCCGGCATATCCGGCTGTATAGCGGTATCGAGCTGTTGCGCGATAGTGATGCCGCCAACTTCTTTGATGCCGCAAAGCGCATCGGCTCCGTCGCCATCATAGCCGGAGACAATCACAGCAATCAGCTTACCGTCCCAGTGCTGAGTCAAAGAGCGCAGGAAGACCGTGATGACATCGGGCCAGCCGCGAGGCTTTGATATGGACTTTAAGTGAAACTTTCCATCGGTGACGTGTAGATCCCGATTGGCTGGAATGATAAACACGCAGTTAGGTTTGATCAGCAAACTTTCCGTGATTAGCTCAACCGGCATGCTGGTGAAGCGCGGCAGCACTTCATGCAGCATGGTCGGCATTTTGGTGATGTGATTAACAATGATGACAGCCGCATCCAAGTTAGCCGGTAAATTTTGCAATAACCGAATGTAAGCATCGAGCCCGCCCGCCGAACCACCCACACAAACGACAGGAAAATCGTTCATCAAGACATCACTGCGCTTACCCTGCCGCCGTTTGCCGGCACTGGATCTTCCGATTCATTACCCACACAGCCGATACCGCGAACTGCGTGAAGCAGAGCCAAAGAAAGACGATATAGCGGCTGTATCGCCGGGAAACCTAAAACCAGCTGTCTCATGATTATTCCTTATCGACGGCGAATGATACACATAGAGCTTAGCCGGCGCCTGGAGAAAACACAGTACGGCAACGAACATAAAGAGCGAGGTTGATACCGGTTCACCCATATGAATTCCGCTTCAGTTTCCGGGTCGACATCCCACCGCTCGATATCGTAAAGCCATATGCGCCGACAACGAGTTCCCATCTTACGTGCTTGGCCGCAATGTTGGCCAACGCACCGACGCGGTGCGGCAGCTCCAGTAAATTTTGGCGCTACTGTCGATTTTTGCTTGAAAACGACTCTATCGATCGCTGTGACGAGACACATATGCGGTGTCGGTGACCTTACGCGGCCCCGTTGCAACGACGGACGAAAGCATAAAACTGCAAAAAATCAGTCGAGAAACGGCCGGTACTCTGCAGGTAGACAATCAACTTGAAACTAAAGCGCCTTGAAGGCGTGGGAGTAAGTTATGACTAAAGCCGTATTTTGTATCGCTCAAACCATCGAGCAAACCGAAAGCATTGTGAACCAGTTGAAGGCCGCCAGTTTTGCCAGCAACGATATTTCCGTATTGCTACCCGATAAAAACACCACTATGGATTTTGCCCATGAAAAACACACCAAAGCCCCGGAAGGCGCGGCGCTTGGCGGAACGGTAGGCATGGGCACCGGTGCTGTACTGGGTTGGCTGGCCGGTATCGGCAGCCTGGCCATTCCGGGCTTGGGACCGTTTATCGCCGCCGGACCGATTATGGCGGCCCTAAGCGGTGCGGCCCTGGGTGCCGCCGCTGGCGGTTTGAGCGGCGCCTTGATCGGCGTGGGTATTCCGGAATATGAAGCCGTGCGTTACGAAGGCAAAATCAAGGGCGGCGGCATTTTGATTTCGGTGCATGCCGGCAGCGGCGAAGCCATTGATCAGATCAAGGAAATTTTCGGGCATGCGCATGCCGAGGATATTTCTTATACCGACGAGGCATCAGTACCCGCTTAAGGTCCGCTATTTGTTTTCGTGCCTACGAGATTTGCCTTTGTAGGCCTTACAAGCTTCCTGTGTAGCGCCTCCATAATGCCCACCGCCAGTCGGACCGGGCATTTTTTTTGCCGTTTTTAGGTCAGCCCATGGCAAACTGCAATCGGCAATCCCAAGTAACAAACCGCGACCGTGTAAATTTACCACGATCATTCGGCATCGCTTGCCGGATCGGTGACAAGGCTTTGTTGTTCCAAATCGTGCAAGGCATCGACCAAACCCAACACCCTGTCCACCGAGGCATGCCACTGGGCGATCACCGGCATATTATTGACCGGCCAGGATAATGCCGCCGCCATTTGCTGAAACGCCTGTACCGACTGCATTAATGCGCCGAGAGTAATACTGCCCAGGATATAGCGCGGTGCGGCGATCAGGATAGGCAATGCCATCGACAGCACCGCATAACCCGAGCTGAACAAAATGATGTGCTCCCAAGCCCGGGTTTGCAGGTCGTAAATACCGTTAATGTCTTGAAAAAGGCCTAAAAAGCGCTTTTTTTCATGAGCCTCCCGCTTGTTCGCGGAAATGATCTTGGCATTTTCCCGCGCCTTGACCAGGCCGAAGCGAAAATTGGCCTCGACCGTTTGCATCGCGTTGGTGGTGAGGGTCAGCGGGCGACCGGCCCACCAACCCAATATCGAAGCCAAGGCCGCGTACAACAACGCCAACCAGACCAGATGACCGTATATCGGTATTTGAATATACCCCAAATTCAGTATGACGCTACCGGAAAGCGTCCAGAGAATTTGGGTAAAGCTGCAAAGCAATAGCAAGCAATAGAACAGCGTAAAACTCAGATTCACGGCTTCGTCCGTAGCCACGCGAATATCTTCCGCAATCCGTCCGTCCGGGTTATCGTGGCCCACCGTCAGTATCTGGGCAATTTGGTAATGATGGCCTTTGTGCATCCAACGGCCGATAACGTGAGCGGTCAACCAAGCCCGCCAACTGATTTGCAAATCCCGTTTAATTTTTAAATGCAACACCGTCACCAACATACTGGCGGCAAAAATTAAAAGCAAATCGCGAATCTGCGTCTGCAAGCCCGCCATATTGTGTTGTTCCAGCGCATCGAACAGTGCCGCACTCCACTCTGTAATCATCACGGCAATGATAATCTGCAGCACCGTCAACACCAGTAAATTCAACGTGCGTCTACAGATACGCGTCTTATGTTCCGATCGCCAAAAAGGCCCCGCCAATCGCAAAAATTTAATGAAAAACCCCGTAGGCGCAGGCTGCCGCATCATTAGATCAACGGGTATTTTAATGGCACGAGTTTGGGGATTTTTCCGGGGAACTGACATATGTATTAACAAAAACGGACAATCGATATGGATACGATGCACTGCCGGAATTTTCGAGTCTGTGCGCTAGCGTACCAAACCGCCCGGGCATCAAAACGCTGCAGTCAGCAGCCGTTAGGGCAATGTGCGGTGACGCACCGACCCTAATTGGCAGTACGAGTATGGTTTGCTTCGAGCACCGAAAACACCGGTACTCGCTCGTTTCATTATTAAAACAATCACCAGGAATTCTCATGAACAAAGATCAAGTAAAAGGCCGCGTCGAAGAGACCAAAGGCAAAATCAAAGAAGTAGCAGGCAACCTATTGGACAACGAAGACCTGGAAGCGGAAGGCAATGTCCAAAAACATACCGGCAAAGTCCAATCCAGTTTCGGCGATCTTAAAGATAAAGTGAAAAAGGCTGTAGACGATTAGTAACACCGCGCAAGTTTATGTTTTCAACACAGGATAATGACTTTACGCGGAGAACTATCATGAACCCAATTCATCACAAAACTGCCGTTTTATGGGCCGGCATCCTGCTGGCTGCATGCTCTGTTGCCGCCTACGCGGCAAATCATGAATACGACACGCCCGTGAACAAAGATCAGGTGGAAGGCCGGGTCGAAGAAACCAAGGGCAAGGTCAAGGAAGTCACCGGCAAGATAATCGATGACAAAGGCATGGAAGTGGAAGGCAATGTCCAAAAAAATCTCGGCAAAGCTCAAAAGGGCTATGGCGATATTAAGCAGGACATTAAAGAAGGCAAGTAAGGAAAAGCCGCTATCTATGCAGACGACTCGCCTCCCCCTCTTGGCGGGTTAATCGGCCGGCTAGCGGCGAGCGCGACCTTGTAGAGACGCGGGAATATTGCGTCTCTACAACTTCGATTAACAATCTTGTTGCCCTTTCGTAGACCAGATCAAACGCTTCAATCGGGAGAATCCCATGCATCAAACGTCTCACTCCGAACATGCCACGCAAGCCTGCATAGCGGCCTGCAGTGTTTGTCACCAAATTTGTCTGCAAACCGCGATGAACCATTGCCTTGAAACCGGCGGCAAACATATTAAAGCCAAGCATCTGCGCCTGATGCTGAACTGCGCGGAGATTTGCCAGACTTCAGCGAACTTTCAACTGACCGGCTCGCATTTTCTACATCGCCTGCACGAACTTTGCGCGGAAATATGCGAAGCCTGCGCAGCCGAATGCGATGAAATCGGCGATATGAAAGATTGTGTCGTCGCCTGCCAGCAATGCGCCGACAGCTGCCGGCAAATGCTTAGCACCCAACATTAAAGCCAGTCTTTCGTCAGCATGGGCTCCAGATCTCTATTGATATTCGCGGTTATGGCGATGGCGCTTGCAGCTTGTGCTACAGGTCTGCCGGCGCCTCCTTCACTACCAGCCGACGCCTCGTCCGACAACAACGCAAGTAAAGAAAACCTGCTCGGCAAAATCACTTGCCGCGCCGGCTTGTATCAAGTTTTCTGCTGAGAACGACAGTAAGCTTTCGGAATTAATCACGCCAGTTAAGGAGTATCCATCATGAGTACGCTAGTCACCAAAGACGGCACCCGCATTTACTATAAAGACTGGGGCCTGGGACCGGTGGTGGTGTTCAGCCACGGCTGGCCGCTAAGCGCCGATGCCTGGGAAAGCCAGATGGTGCATCTGGCCGCAAACGGTTACCGCTGCATCGCTCACGATAGACGCGGCCACGGCCGTTCCGATCAGCCTTGGCTTGGTAACGATATGGAAACCTACGCCGACGATTTGGCGGAACTGATCGAAACGCTCGATCTAAAAGACATCAGCTTGGTCGGCCACTCGGCCGGTGGCGGCGAAGTGGCGCGCTACATTGGCCGCCACGGCTGCCAGCGAGTTGCCAAGGCGGTGTTGGTCGGTTCCGTTTCGCCGCTGATGCTAAAAACCGACAATAACCCGATCGGCCTGCCGCTCTCGGTATTCGACGACATTCGTAGCGGCGTTTACGCTGACCGCTCGCAGTTTTATCAAAATCTTGCGGCCCCGTTTTACGGAGCCAACCGGCCGGACGCGACGATCAGCCAAGGTGTACTCGATGCGTTTTGGTGCCAAGGGATGCAGGGCGGCCTGCTAAATCAACTTGCTTGTATCAAAGCATTTTCAGAAACCGACTTTTCCGACGATCTAAAAAAATTCGCTATACCGACCCTGATTATCCATGGCGACGACGATCAAATTGTGCCGATTACTGCGTCGGCGCTGGCTGCCATAAGCTGTGTTAGCAATGCGACGTTGAAGATTTATCCGGGCGGTCCGCATGGTTTGGCCGACACGCATAAAGAGCAATTGAATAATGACTTGCTTACGTTTCTTAAAACCTGATTCGCGCCGCTGACGACATTCGCCGCGAATGTGTGGCAGCGTACCGAAAGTAAGGTCGTTTAGCTGTATTGTTACCTTCTCCAAACAAGATATTAATTAACGCTTAAGTATCTTGTCAGCCAATAAATAAATTATTAATAGCCTGATCATTCTTTGGTTATTAATGAAATCGCTGTAAAAATCACCAAAATAACAGCTAAAAATCAGGCTGTTATTCGGATCGAAGAGCATATTATGTATAAGCCTGTTTTTTGTATTTGCCAAAGCATCGGTCAGACAGCCGCTATCGTCAATAATCTTAAAATGGCGGGATTTTCCAACAACGAAATATCCCTGCTGTTTTCCGAATCCGCAAATACCGAAACACCGCTACAAAACCCCGGCGAAAACGGCGCCAGCGCAGAAGAAAATCGCCTCGATCTGGAATGGATCAGCGGAATCGCTAGCCTGGAAATACCCGGAAGCGGCCGGTTCGTTGCCGGCGGACCTATTGTGGTTGAGTTAAGCCGCACACCGAAAAAAGACAGTGTTGTAGATTTAATGACCGCACTCGTCGGTGTCGGCATTCCGGGGCAGGAAGCCAAGCACTATCAAGAAAAAATCAAGAGCGGACTTACCTTGATCGTAGTCAATACGGCCAACGTGGATACGCGTGATTCCGCCAATACTATTTTCCGACAAGCCGACGCCCAGGACATTTCCTCTTCGGAAGAAGTATCGGTCATCGTTTAAGGCGTTTTGGCCTTTTCCCACCCTTTATACTCAGGAATTTTATTATGCATAGCATCGATACCATAGACAGCTTACTTAAAGACGAATTAGCGGCCACAGAGACTTATCTCCAGGTGTTAAAAAAATTACGCGAGCAAGTTTCGCTAGGCGAAACCGAATCCTTGTTGCCGATTTACGAAGAACATAAAACGGCGGTTGCCAGTTTAAAAACACAAATCCGAGAACTCGGCGGTACGCCAGCCGAGGAATCCGGCGCCTGGGGCGCATGGGCTAAATTGTTTCAAAGCGGCGCTAATGCCTTCGGTAAACAAGCTACGCTCAGAATGTTGCAGGAAGGCGAAAAAAGCGGCTTGGGTGACTATGAAAAAGCGCTGCTGGATCAAGAGCTCGGCAGTGAAATACGGATCTTGATAGAACAAACACTGCTGCCCGCTCAACACGCGCATATACAAGCACTCGATCAATTGATGGGGTCATTGGCGGCTTAAGCTGCCAAGCACATCGTCCCGTTAGTTGTATAAAATTCCAAGGAGTCACACCATGCTGAGCACTGTCCCCGATATTGTTTTCAAAACCCGCGTTCGCGACGAAAGTGTCGGCGGCGACAACCCGTTTCGCTGGCAAGATGTCGGTACTGACGATATTTTTAAAGGCAAAACGATCGTGGTGCTGGCGCTACCCGGCGCTTATACCCCTACTTGCTCGTCGAAACACCTACCCGGCTTCGACGCGAAATACCAGGAACTGATCGCGCAAGGTGTCGATGAGGTGTATTGCCTCAGCGTCAACGATGCCTTTGTCATGTACCAATGGAGTCAGCATCTAAAAATCGCCAACGTAAAAATGCTGCCTGACGGCAACGGCGAGTTTACGGAAGCGATGGGTATGCTGGTTAAAAAACATAACGTCGGTTTTGGCAGTCGTTCCTGGCGTTATTCGATGCTGGTAAAAGATAAAAATATTCTGAAAGTCTTCAGCGAACCCGGCCAAAGCGATAACTGCCCCGACGATCCGTTTACGGTGAGCGATGCAGACACCCTGTTGGCTTATTTACGGGGCAACAGTGATTAACTTAAATAGCGCCAGGGAGCCGTCATGACCGACTACGACTACGACCTATTCGTCGTGGGCGCCGGCTCCGGCGGTGTGCGTGCCGCCAATATGGCTGCCAATCAAGGGGCGCGGGTGGCTATTGCGGAAGTTCGTCATTTTGGCGGCACCTGCGTCAACTTAGGCTGTGTACCGAAAAAGCTGTTGGTGTATGCCTCGCAGTTTAAAGACGACTTCGCCGCTGCTGCCGGCTTTGGTTGGACGCTGGATAACGCCTCCTTCGATTGGCCAAGTTTGATCGCCAACAAAGACCGGGAAGTCGAGCGTTTGCAAGCGGTATACCAAAAGCATTTACAACAATCGCGCGTGACCGTATTCAACGGCAAAGCACAATTACTCGATGCGCATACCGTTGCGGTTGCCGGCGAACAATGCACGGCCAAACGCATTTTACTCGCCACGGGTGGCTGGCCTTTTGTACCCGATATAGCCGGTAAACAACATGTCGTTACCTCAAATGACATGTTTTCCCTGGATAAGCTACCGGAGCGGATTTTGATTGTCGGCGGCGGCTACATCGCTGTGGAATTTGCCAGCATTCTTAACGGGCTTGGCGTCGATACCACTGTCTGCCAGCGCGGAGAGAAACTGCTGGAAGGATTTGACGAGGATATTCGCGATTATCTGGCAGCCGCCATGAGCCGGCAGGGTATCAAGATTTTGTTTAATTGCGATGTTCTGGCTATCGAAGCCAATGGCACTGCGTTTAGCGTCAGTTTGGCGGACGGCAACACCGTGATCACCGACTTGGTGATGTACGCCACCGGCAGAACGCCGAATTCACGCGGATTCGGCCTGGAACAGCTCGGCGTGGCACTGGACGACAACGGCGCGATCATAGTCGATGCCCACTATCAAACCAATCTGCCGTCTATCTATGCGCTGGGCGACGTCACCGACCGGGTCAACCTGACGCCGGTGGCAATAGCCGAAGGCGAAGCGCTGGCTCAGCGTTTGTATAGCGAGCGTGCGCAACCGGTGGATTACGACAACATCCCCACTGCGGTGTTTTGCCAGCCCAATATCGCCAGTGTCGGATTGACCGAAGCCGAGGCGCGAGAAAAATATCCCGACATCGATATATTTAAAACCGAATTCAAACCCATCAAAAATACGCTGTCAGGGAGGGATGAAAACACTATGATGAAGATGATTGTCGAGTGCGGCAGCAATCGGGTAATCGGTTTGCATATGATAGGTGCCGATGCGCCGGAAATTATCCAGGGCATGGCTGTGGCGATGCGCGCCGGTGCAACCAAAGCCATCTTCGATTCGACTATCGGCATCCACCCTACTTCCGCCGAAGAGTTTGTGACCATGACTCGCAAAATCCCCTAATCAATACTGTTAGTTAAGAACGGACGCTATACAGCGTGTTCCTTTATTCGACAGGCTATAATGTAAAGCCTAGCAATTAACTAGTTGAATAAACTGGAGGGTAAGTGAAGCAAACCGAACAGACCCTGCTGGAACAATTGCAAATTACCGAATTCGATATTGCCAATCGCAAAACCTTGCTGTCGCTGACCGAAGACGACTTTACGGTCTTAAGTAGCTTTAGCAATGTTATCGCCGCGCGTATCGATTCTTTGGTCGCCCGCTTCTACGAAATGCAAACCAGCATCCCGGAAATAGCACTGCTGATCGGCGATGCCGATACCCTACACCGCCTGGAAAATGCCCAACGGCGTTACGTGCTCGATCTGTTCAGCGGCGTTTACGATATGGACTATGTCAACAACCGCCTGCGTATCGGTCTGGTCCATAAGCGAATCGGCGTAGAACCCAAACTCTACCTATCGGCGATCAGCACGCTAAAGAGCTTATTAAGCGAAATTATTTTTGAGACGTTGAGCGACAATGCCGAACGCCAGACCATGGTGGCGGCGTTGGATAAACTGTTTTTGTTCGACATCACACTGGTATTCGAAACCTATATTCGCAGCCTGGTTTCCGAAATCGAAATTTCCAAGCAAAAGTCCGAACGCTATGCCTGCGCATTGGAAGAAAAAGTGCGTGAGCGCACCCAACAACTGGAACAAATGACGCGCACCGACTCCCTGACCGGTCTGCTAAGTGTGCGCTATCTAACGGAAACACTGACGCAAACCTTGCGTGCGGCGCAGCGCCGTTCCGAACCCGTGTCGATCGCATACATCGATATTAACGATTTCAAAATGATTAACGACGTCAAAGGCCATCGCCGCGGTGATGAAATTCTTCGCATCGTCGCGGCGGCAATAAAAAAAGTTTCCCGGATGGAGGATCGCTGCTTTCGTTATGGCGGCGACGAGTTTTGTATGATACTGCCAAACTGCCGGGAAACCCAGGCGCAAGATATATACATCACTCGTCTCAACGCAGTTATAAAACAAGAGTTGGACGATGTCAGTTTAAGCGTCGGCATCGCACAAACCGGTCCGGACGAATTCGAAGAGCCTAATTTGCTGATTAATCAGGCCGATTTGAGAATGTACGACGCTAAGAAAAAATTCAAAGCCGAAATCGGATAGCATTAATATATCCAATGGGGAGTCGGCAAATAAATTCTAAATATGAGCGTGCCAATAGCTATAAATTGACTACTTGACCTCGCCTTCCCGTTTGGTTTCCATTTTCAGATTTTGGTATTCGTGTTGTTCCAGTTTGCCGTCGTTACCGGCGTCAACTTTATCGAAAGTTTGCAACATATATGGAAAATTTTGCAATTCGCTTTTGGTGACCAGATGATCACCGTTAATATCGGCTTGGGCAAACGTAGGTAATTTCCCCTTGCCATCGGCCGACTTCGCGACTGGCTTAATCTGCGATTGTTCGGCACTGACCGGATTAATAATGGCGATAACACCAAGCCCCAGCATCAAACTCATTTGAATAATTTTGATATACGGATTGCCATTATTAGATGCACTGATTTTTGTTTTATTGGTTTTCATATTAATATGTTTTTTAAGATTTAGGTTTAATTTAAAGTTGCCAATAATTTTATAAATTACTTAAAATTATTATATTATCCAACAGGCATGATTATAAGCCTCACCTGAATTAAGTCGGTTCGTTGGCACACATATTTTTGTCTTATTAAATTTCTATTAATGTCAGTTAGCGAAAGGCTTACGGAAACATCTAAAAGTTATAGGGACAACCTGCATCCTTAGCGTCAAAACCCCGGATTATAGAATTAAATCGGAGTCTTACACTGCCTTCCCCCAATGCCCTCAAGTTAGACCTTTCACTGTTGCGATAATATCTTCTCCCTCCGCCCCCTCGGGACATAAAAGAATAAGATTAGGATGAGGACACCAATAAACCAGAGGCACGAGGCGCGCACTCTAGCTTTTCATCTGTGTGCTAACGCACCGATCAATTCAAGTTTTGTTTGTAAAGTTTTCGTCGAGCGCAAACAACGGCGCTCTGAGATTTTCACGGGCTATACCAAATTACCGGAGAGTTGTTTATGAACGAAGACAATCGGCAAAACGGCATTCACAAGGCTACGGCCAGTACGGAAGATTCCGGCGAATATGTTTTAAATCAGGATGACAGCGAGCTCGAAAGATATTTACGCCGTAAGCAGGACAAAATAGAAAATAACCTTGGAAACTACAGAGTAAAAATAAAAAAAAGCCATAGACAGCCATCCTACTGATAGAGATAGACATATTTATGGACTTCTAGGATAGGAAAATACTTATCGCATATGCCAATCTATCTGAATTGCGAAGACGATTTAATTAACAAAACTACTTACAGGCGGAATTTCCATAATGCAAATATCCGCTTAATACCATTATTGTGGAGTCATACTATGTACAACTTACAATCGACAACCAGTTTGCTACAAAACGAATTATCCGCAGTAGAAATCTATCAAATGGCGTTGAATAAATTCCGGAAGGAAACCGCACTGGGAGAATTAGATTTTTTAATGTCTTCTTTTGAGGAACATAAGGCAGCGGCTGGCGGTTTGCAGGGCAAAATACAACAACTGGGCGGCTCATCCGTGCAAGATTCCGGAGCCTGGGGAACTTGGGCCAAAATAATCATGACCGGCGCTAATTTATTGGGTAAACAAGCTGCGCTAAAGGTATTACGCGAAGGCGAATTAACCGGCACCGAAGACTATGAAAAAGCGTTGCAAGATCATGAGCTGCCGTCCGAGATTCGTGCCTTAATCGAAACAAAGCTGTTACCGGCACAACAACGGCATTTACGTACCTTAAACAGCCTATTGGACGCGGTAATGGCCTAGGTATTGCTGGCGCAGGTGCACGAATATCTAGTCTTCGATGATATATCCGTGCACTTGAAACACACGCAGGCAGGTATCGACCACTTGTTCGTCCAGACTAAGCCCGCGTTGTCTGGTAATTTCCGTTAGCGCGGCATCGATACCTAATGCCGCGCGATAAGGGCGATGCGAGGCCATGGCTTCGACTATATCCGCGACGGCCAGAATCTTCGATTCTAATAATAAATCATCGCCCGTCAGTCCCCGCGGGTAACCGGAGCCGTCTATCCGTTCATGATGTTGTCGAATAATCTCGGCTATGGGCCAGGGAAAACTGACGTCTTTCAGAATATTGAAGCCGATGACGGGATGCTCTTTAATTAGTCCGAATTCCATCGCAGTCAATCGCCGGGGCTTGGCCAATATTTCCGCCGGAATCCCGATCTTGCCCAGATCGTGTATCGTCGCCGCCAGATGCAAGCCATGTATCCTATCGGCGTCGAGGCCTAATTCGGCGGCAATCTGCGAGCAAAGGTTAGCTACCCGCCGTTGATGACCACCGGTATAGGAATCGCGCTCTTCGCCGGTATCGGCGATCACCTGGATGGTTTTCTCCAGACTTGCACGAAGTTGTTCTTGATACTCAAATTTTGCAATCGCGGTGCGCAGCGCGGCGATACCGAAACCGATATCGCCGGATATTTCTTGTAATAGCTGGCGTTCGCTTACCGACCAGTTATCGAATCTTTCTCCATAAAGACTCAAACAGGCGACATCTTCATTAGAAAGCTTGAAGGGTAAGGATATCGCGGAACGGTAGCCACGCTGCAATGCCTGCTCGCGCCAAGGCTTATAAGACGCATCGGTCGCGATATTTTCCACGAACTGGACTTTTTCCGAGCGAATTGCCCGGCCGGTTGGCCCGTTGCCCAGCGCGGTGCTGTCTGACCAGCTAATGTTAGCGCCCGCTAAATAGCCGTCATCGTGACCGTAGCTCGCTATCGCGTCGACGCGTTTGTCCGGGCCACAGTCGGCAAATCCCACCCAGGCCATACGGTAGCCGCCGGTATCCACCGCAATCCGGCAATATTCGTTTAAGAGATCGGTTTCGGTGGTGGCTTTAATCAAGGCCACATTGCTTTCGCTGAGCATTTTCAATGCCCGCGAAGTTGCCCTTAACTCAATCTCGGCCAGATGGCGTTTGGTGTTATCGCGAATATTGCACTGGATGACGTCAATACCGTCGCATTCGTAAATATTGCTGACAAACTCCACCGGAATGCTGCGCCCATCCTTGGTTTCCAAGGGTAGGTTGTCGTAGCGGATATGGCCCTTGGTCTGCAGTTCGCTAAACTCGGCCCGATTAAGCGCGCTATCCCTGAACACGCCAATATCCCAGAGCTTTTTGCCCAGAAACTCTTCATGCGAATAGCCTAGCAACAGCATCAGAAAGGGATTCACTTCTTCGATAATCCCGGTTTCGGCGTTTAACAGCAGAATCCCGTCCTGCGCCGTTTCGAATAGCCGGCGAAAGCGTGCTTCCGAAAAGCGCAGGGCTTTATCGATTGCCGCCAGCGTGGCGGCATATTCTTCGGCAGTTTGCATCGGTAACGCCAAGGTTATTTAAAGTTAGGATTAGATCTTGATGACGGTACGCGACAGCGCCGGCCAATATTCGTGTCAGACGAAGCGCGCCGATAACGACGCGCTTCGTCTGTTTATACCTACGCGCTAAAAATGGTAATGCGCGCCCAAGCCAACGTATTCCACTTTGTCTTTGTAAAACTGGCCGCTAGGCGAATAGCCATTGAAATATTCGACCAGAATTTGCAGTTTACGCCCCAGTACTTTGGCATTATCGAATTCGACGCCGGCTCGAGCCGAGATGTCGGCGCTCCAGTTGTTTTGGTCGTAATTCTTGATGTCGGCGGCGATGATCGGACGCATCGAGGCAAAATCCAGACGCCATGGGCTTCTGAATTCGATACCGTATTGCGCGGACCATTTTTTCAACGCGGAAGGCTCTCTATGGAACAAGCCGCCGCCGCCACCGTAAATCCGCACGCCGTAAGGCAGTTCGTAAGACAGTTTCAAGTCCACACCTTCGTAACTCAGGTTAACCCGCTCGAACGTGGTGTTGACCTTACGCAACAAAAATTCGTCGCCCAGATGCGAACTTTGATGATAGAGCCGGCCGAACGCTGAAAACTGGCCGACGCGTGCACTGGAGTAAACCGAGGCAATAAAATCGGTATTCACCAGATCGGATGACGCTGCGTCCAGGTTGAAGTCGCTAAAAACGCCGGCCTGCAGACCCGCTTCCCATTGCGCGGCGGAACGGCCGAAATTGGCGCGATAAAACGGGATGGTTTCGCCAAAGCTTACCGAGGCTATATCGCGGCCGTCGAAATTATTGCTTTGGTAATTCCGGTAAGCCGCGGAAAAATGAGCCCAGCGCGGATCGGCCAGTAACCCTTTGAACAAATGCCCGGTCGGCAACAATCCGGTCGGCAACACCAGCGTATCGGTTGCGGTCAAGGTAGTCGAATCGCCGGCAAACCCAGCGGCCTCTCTGGCATGTACATCGGTGGTTTCGGCTATTTTGACTGCACTCACGCCGGGAATCTCCGCTAAAACTTTGCTGGCTTGGGCGCGTTCCGACCCGCTTAAGTTAGCAGCCGGCAGAGTGATAACGCCGTCTTTGACTGCCAGTGCCGGCATATCCAGGTTTAAGTCGTGCTTCAAAGCAGCAGCGGCATAGCCGGCGATATAGGCATCGTCCGCAGCCGTAGCCTGCACCGCTGGCGCCGCAAGTATTACGGTCCCGGCAACAATAATCGGATGACAAATATTCATAATTTACTCGGCACGCTGGTTTTGATTGTTAGCTGATTTTGCACCGATTTAACGTGCTCTTGACTATTCGCCAAGCCTATCGCCCTCGCCGCCATTTGCTCGGAATCGACGGTACCGCGCAAGGTTGCCACGCCATCAACTGTCGTCACATCGATCGGTGCCAGTTTTAGAAAATCGTCGTTTAACAACACCGTCTTGATTTTGGCGGTGATTACCGAGTCGTCCAGATATTCGCTTGTGGCCTTAGTGCTATCCACTACCGAATCCTTGGCGGCTTCGATGCGTCTTTCGGAGTTATTAATGGCTTGATCTATCTGCTTACCGGCTTTTTCCAGCGCCTCGTTAGAGGTTTCGCCGGCTTTATCGATGGATGCGCCGGTTTTTTCTGCCTGCTGCTCTATCGATTGTTTCACTGCTTCGATTTTTTGGCTGGTCTTGTCCGCGGATTGTTCGACGTTTTGTCCGAGGTTTTCCACGGCTTTATCGATTTTTTGCCCGGCTTTTTCCGCCTGCCCTTCCGGTTGACACGCAACCAGTCCTAACACGGCGGATATACATCCAATAGCAAACAGCTTATCGGATAAGTTAATGGATGAGGTTTTCATGACGGGTTCCTTTTTGAGTGGTGTTTACGGACAAGGCGCCGGTAACGACATGTGTAAAATCCACACTAATCCAGCACGCCCGGCTGCTTGAAAGCTCACTCTGATTCTAAGGACGGAACCCGCGTTAGTCTGTACGGTAACGAACAAAGCGGCGCCACCAGTTGTTGTTCGGGCGGCATATGCGGATCAATTTCAGCTGCTATGCGCCGATACGAGATGCCGATCTGTTTTGAAAATTCGCACCGGAAGAATCTTAATTCGGCTAGTTAGCAAAATCTGCTGACTGCGCCAAGTCTCAACCGCAGGCGTTAGACTTACTAACTATACGCTTGCAGCGTTGTCGAACTCTCCGGTTTGAAATAACTTTTCGAACTCCTCCGCCCGCACCGGTTTCGAAAATAAATAACCTTGGCCGTAATCGCAGCCGGCTTTCAACAGCAAGTCGCGTTGTTCTTCGGTTTCCACGCCTTCCGCGATCACTTTCATCCCTAGCACGTGCGCCATCACAATAATGGCTTCGCATAAGGCCATGTCGGTGGAATGGGCAACTAGATTGGAGACAAAGGCTTGGTCGATCTTTAAAAAATCGATGTGGTATTTTTTTAAATAAGACAGCGAGGAATAGCCGGTACCGAAATCGTCCAACGAGGTTTGCATACCGGCGTTTTTAAAGGCCATTAATTTATCGGACACAATACTGGAATTCTCCAGTAATAAGCCTTCGGTAATCTCTACGGCAATGCAGCCGCCGGGCAAACCCAAGCGCGCTAAATGTTCAAACCAATCGGCCATTTTGTCGCTGTTATTGTGAAACTGCGCCGGGGATTTATTGATACTGATTTGAAACAAGGCATGGTGATTGATACGCCAATTCGCTACTTGATTGGCAACTTGATGAAATACCCAGGAACCTATTTCCGTGATCAGGCCGCTGTCTTCCGCTATCGGGATAAATTCGGCGGGACTGATCAAGCCGCGAGTGGGATGCTGCCAACGCACCAGCGCCTCAGCTTTTTTGATTTCGCCGGTCGCCAAATCGACTATCGGTTGGTAGGCCACCCAGAATTGATTGTCGGTAATGGCGTGCCGGAGGTCGTTAGTCAGCCGCAATCTGATTTCCGCCGCGTCCTGCATCGCCGGCGTGAAGTAACAAAACTGGCTGCGCCCCTTGCTTTTCGCGACGTACATAGCTTGGTCGGCTTTCTTTAGCAAGTCTTCCAAAGTGCCGGCATCGTCCGGATACAAGGCAATACCTATACTGACCGATACGTAGCAACGTTCGTTCTTTAGCTGAAACGGCGCCGTCATGGTTCGTAACATGGCCTGGGCCACCCGGTCGATGCTGTTCAGTTCATGCAGTTCGCTCATGATCAGCGTAAATTCATCGCCGCCCGGCCGGGCCAACGTATCGGTTTCGCGAATGCAACTCATCAGGCGTTGCGTGGTTTCCCTAAGCAACCGGTCGCCTACGTCGTGACCAAGCGTGTCGTTGATGTCTTTGAAATGATCCAAATCCATGAACATTACGGCCAGTTTTTGATGTTCGCGGTGCGACTTGTTGATGGCCCGCTGCAATCGATCCAGAAACATCCGCCGATTCGGCAGATCGGTGAGCGGATCGATATTGGCTTGTTGATGGATCAGTTCTTCGGCACGGCGTTGTTCGGTAATGTCGGACGACATCGCCACCCGCCGAATCTCCCGGCCATTGCCGTCAAAGACCGTGCTGATCGATAAGCGTGCCAGATATTCGCCGCCGTTTTTTCGCCGATTCCAGATCTCGCCTTGCCATTGGCCCGTGGTATTTAGCTGCGTCCACATCGCGTTAAAAAAGGCCTCGTCGTGGCGGCTGGATTTCAATAAGGCCGTGGTCTGGCCGATGGCCTCGGCGGCTGAATACCCGTTAAGCTTGGTAAATGCCGGATTGATGGCAATGATCAAGTCGTTGGTATCGGCCACCATGATGGCTTCGTCTATGGCCAGATAGACGGTGGCAGCCAGTTGCAGCTCCTGTTCGTCGCGTTTGCGCTCGCTGATATCCACCATGGCGGCCAGACAGGTGCGGCGGTCGCTATCGGCAATCGCCTCGACAGCTACCCAGCAAGGATGGCCACCAGGCTCCAGCACGATCTCGCAATGCTGAGCCCCCGGATTGGTAAACACTTGTTCCAAAAAACGTTGAAACGAAGTGCGATATTCGCTGGCGACGATATTGGCAAAGTGCCGGCCGCTAATCTTGCTGCGTTCCATGCCCAACATGCGTTCGCCGTTGAAATTAGTCTGCTTCACGCCGCCGTCGCTACTCAAGGTAAAGTAAGCGACAGGGGCGAAATCGAACAGTTCGGCGTAGCGTTGCAAGGCTTGTTCGGCAGTCATCCGGGCCTCGCGTAGCGCCTCGTTTTGCATCTCCAATTCGATTTGATGTACTTGAAGCTCGTGCACCAACTTGTGGTCCGCTTCGTTTGCGTTACCCGGCGCGGTTTCCGCCAATTGCCGCTCGGCGCGCCCGCGTAATTCTCCATTGCTCCGACTGCAATCATGGCGTTTTTTCATTGCTGTTCCTTAATTCGGCTTCCAGCTTTTTGGTTTCGGAGATGTCGATGAAGGTAATCACCACACCGTCGATTAAATTATCCTGGGTACGGTAAGGCATAATTCTCACCTTAAACCAGCGTTCGTCGCGGGCTCTAACCTGTTTTTCCACGAACACCAGCGTACGTAGTACTTCCTGAGCATCCTGTTGTAATTCGGAATAGTCCAAATCGGTCACAATGTCCGACAGCGGCCGGCCAACGTCGGCGGCGATTACCTTGAACAAATGGCTGATGTGGCTGGTAAAGCGGCGGATATTGAGCGTGTTGTCCAGAAACACCGTGGCAATTTCCATGCTGTTCAACAAATTATTCATGTCGTTGCTGGCCCTGGACAGGTCGTCGACTTTGATCTGCAATTCGGCATTGACGGTTTGCAGTTCCTCGTTCAACGACTGCATTTCTTCCTTGGACGTAGTTAGTTCCTCGTTAGTGGATTGCAACTCCTCGTTTGTCGATTGCAATTCTTCGTTCGCGGATTTCAATTCTTCCTGCGAGGTCTGCATTTCTTCGCGTAAAGTCTGTAAATCTTCGCGCGCTTGCTGCAATTCGATTTGTAATGATTTCTGCGCCGCGCTGGGCGATTTACTGCTGGTGGTGCCGCTTGCCGGCGTTGCCACATCGGTGAACACCACTATCGACATGCCCTTCAAGGCTTCGGGTTTGGTAATCACTTGCACCGTCAAATTGACGGTTTGGCTGCCGCCATTGTTGCCGACGCTAAGTCCCTGCACATGAACGGCTTCGCTTTGGCCGTGAGCTTTCTTTAACGCGCCGATTAATTCGTGCCGCAATCCTTCCCGAGCCATCGCGTGGATATTCCAGTTGGCCTTGCCGGCCGCCGGTTCCAAATACTTACCCGTACGGCCGCTGATATAGAGAATATCGCCGCCGGTATTGACCAAAACCGCCGCCGGTGCAAAGTGCTGCAGCAGCAACTGGTCGGCCAAAGTTTGCAGATTGGCGATAGGTTGAATTTTATCGGTGTCGTTTGCCATGGCGGTGATGGGGAAATACTTGGTAGGAAAATCCACGTCCAACGGAAAAGGCGTGCCTATCCGCCGGTAAAGCCGGGATTTGTTATCGATTACATTAAATAAATGCGCCGTATTACTGGTCGTTTCGGCGTTGCCCAGCAGCAAAACCCCTTGGTTGGCAAGCGCGTAATGGAATAGCAAAACCAGTTTTTTCTGCAATTCCTGGCTTAGATAAATCAACAGGTTGCGGCAGCAAAGCAAATCCAGTTTGGTAAACGGCGGATCCATGATCACGTTATGCGGCGCAAAAATTACCATTTCGCGGATTTCTTTTTTAATTCGATAACCGCCGCCATCCGCGCTAAAGAACCGACTCAAGCGTTCGGCAGAAACGTCGCCGGCGATATTGGCCGGATACAGACCCTGCCGGGCTTTGTCGATGGCGTCCTGATCCAGATCGGTCGCAAATATCTGTAGTTTAAACGGCTGCCGGGTTTGGTTTGCGGCCAATACTTCCTTGAAGATTATTGCCAAAGAATACGCTTCCTCGCCGGTCGAACAAGCCGGCACCCAGGCACGCAAAGCCTTACCGGCTGGATATTCGGCCAGCAGCGCCGGTATGACATCGGTTTTTAAATATTCCCAAACCAGCGGATCGCGAAAAAAATTGGTCACGCCGATCAATAATTCCTTGAATAGCAGATCCAATTCCTGCGGGTTCTCGCACAGATAACGCACGTAGTTGGCTATGGCGTCGATTTGATGCAAGCCCATGCGCCGTTCGATGCGCCGATAAATGGTGTTTTTTTTATACAGAGAGAAATCGTTTCCGGTGCGCTCGCGCAGCAAAATCACGATTTGTTCCAGCGCGCTTTGGCTTTTCGCTTCCAAGACAATTTCCGGTACGGCGTGCAAGCCGCGCGGACTGCGCTTTAAATAAGCCAGTATCTTTTCCCATAATTCTTGCGGCGCAGCAACAATGTCCGCCAGGCCGGCATCGATGGCGCTACGCGGCATCGAATCGAATTGCGCCGAGCTTGGCTCCTGTACCACCGCCAAACCGGCGTTTTCCTTGATTGCCCGTAGCCCTAAGGTACCGTCGGAACCCATACCCGATAAGATGACACCAATCGCCCGTTCGTGCTGATCGTCCGCCAAAGCCCGGAAAAATGAATCGATGGGCAAGCGTAGACCCCGAGGTGCGAGCGGCTCGAGCAAATGCAAATTGCCGTGCAGAATCGATAAGTCTTTATTCGGCGGAATCACGTACACCCAATCCGGCTTCACTTTTATACGGTCGGTTATTTGAACCGCTGTCAACGGCGTACCCCGCTGCAACAGTTCCGGCAACATACCCTGATGATTGGGATCAAGATGCTGAATCACCACAAAAGCCACGCCGCAGGCCGCGGGAACCTGCGCGAAAAACTGTTCCAAAGCCTCCAAGCCCCCAGCCGATGCGCCTATGGCGACGATAGGTGGCGCGCTATTGGCATCGGTCCCGAGCTTTAACGCTTTGCTGGGTTTATCGGCTTTATGGGTGGAGCGAACTAACGATAACGCGTCGGAGCCTAGTCTGGCATTTCGGGGTTTGTCCATGTTTCAGCTCGATTGGATATAGGGGCGGCGAATCATATCACCAGATTTTTGCCTGTCGTTAGCGCCGGCACGCGGGTCGCTTCGCCGCATCGAGCCCGGATAACATATTGGAATGGGAATCATACAGTCTGTTTAGCACAGACTAACGCCTACCAAGTATAACGTCAGTACGTTAGCGCACATTGATGCGGCAGCAAATTTATCCCGAACGCATGGACGGTCGGCGTTAACCGGCGTGAGTCGCGCACGAGTATTTCGTGGCGTAATTTGCCGACTTGTCGCTGGTTCTGCCATCGCCCCGGATAAAAACCCCGGCATGGCGACCGGGACTCTCGTATAGCCCCTTATTTTTTCCGGCAAAAACCGGGATAATAAGCAATTGATATACCAATTACCTAAGCATCATGACCACTGAAATTGCCGCAGAAGCCAATAGACGCCGAACCTTCGCGATCATCTCGCATCCCGACGCGGGAAAAACCACTATCACCGAAAAACTGTTGCTGTTCGGCGGCGCGATTCAGTTGGCCGGCTCGGTTAAAGGCCGAAAAGCCGCGCGTCATGCCACCTCCGACTGGATGGAGATGGAAAAGGAACGCGGCATTTCCGTCACCACGTCGGTGATGCAGTTCGAACACAACGATTGCATCATCAATTTGCTGGACACGCCGGGCCACGAAGACTTCTCGGAAGATACTTACCGCACTTTGACCGCGGTGGACTCGGCTTTGATGGTGATCGACGTCGCCAAGGGTGTAGAGGATAGAACCATCAAACTGATGGAAGTCTGCCGCTTGCGCGATACGCCGATTTTGACCTTTATCAACAAGCTGGACCGCGAAGGCCGCGAACCGATCGAATTGCTGGACGAAGTGGAAAGTGTATTGAAAATTCAATGCACGCCAATGACTTGGCCGATCGGCATGGGTAAACGCTTTAAAGGGGTTTATCAGCTTTATAAGGACGAGATTTTGCTGTTCAGTCCGCACCATGGCGGCCGGATTGCCAAGGCCGAAATCATCAAAGGCCTAAACAATCCCAAGCTCGACGAACTACTGGGTTATCAGGCGGAAGAATTGCGCGACGAGATCGAATTGGTCAAAGGCGCCAGCCATGAATTCGATCACGCCAAATATTTAGCCGGCGAACAAACGCCGGTATTCTTCGGTTCCGCGATCAATAACTTCGGCATTATTGAGTTACTGGACGCATTTGCCGAATATGCGCCCGGCCCCCGGTCGCGCAAGGCGGAACAACGCGAAGTTCAGCCGGACGAGGAAAAATTCACCGGTTTTGTGTTTAAAATTCAGGCCAATATGGATCCCGCCCATCGCGACCGTGTGGCGTTTATGCGGATTTGCTCCGGTAAATTCGATAAGGGCATGAAAGTCAATCATGTACGGATCGGTAAAAATATTCAGGTCGCCAATGCCATTACCTTTCAGGCCGACAGCCGCAAAAACGTCGAAGAAGCTTACCCTGGCGACATCATCGGTCTGCACAACCATGGCACGATTCAGGTCGGCGACACGTTTACGCAAGGCGAAACCCTGAAATTTGGCGGCATTCCTTATTTCGCACCGGAATTATTTCGGCGCGTGGTATTGAAAGACCCGTTACGGGCGAAGGCTTTGCAGAAAGGTTTGATTCAGTTGACCGAAGAAGGCGCCACGCAGCTATTCAAACCGCTGAAGAATAACGATTTGATACTCGGCGCGGTAGGCATCTTGCAGTTCGACGTTACGGCTCATCGTTTGAAAAACGAATACAGCGTCGAATGTGCCTACGATGTGTCGCCTATCAACACCGTGCGCTGGATCAGCTCGAAAAACCAGGCCAAATTGGAAGAGTTTAAAAACAAAGCCTTCGAAAATTTGGCCGAAGATGGCGGCGGCTACTTAGTGTATCTGGCAAGCAGTCGCGTCAATTTACAATTAACCGAAGAGCGTTGGCCGGACATAAGCTTTAGTCCGACTAGAGAGCTTTAAACCTTGGATAGGTTCGAGCAACCCGGAAAACTGCGTCGGGTTTGTTCGAATCGCCCGACAGAAACACTTCGCCCAACAATCGGGCCTTCCTACAGTGCCTATTCCGCCGGCCGTAGTTTCGTTTAATTCACAAAGCAAGAATTTTGCGATATATCGGGCGCATGCTATCGGCTGCGGCTAACTTAATCGCAACCGGAAAATACCCAGCATAAAATAAAACCAGCGCTAAGCAGCTAATATCCATGGCTTTTTTTAGTCCGCTTGATATACACTGCACTTAACAAACCGCAAAGAGAATGGCTCTGAGCAAAATCCGGGGGATTAAGCTTATGCGCACACTTTATTATGGGCATCCCGATTTCTTGGGTCACGACACCGGCCGGGCGCATCCGGAAAGTGCGGACCGTTTGCAAGTGATCGAACAAGCGCTTGCCGCCGCGGAGTTTGCCGGTCTGGTTCGGCTTCTGCCGGAAATTCCAAGCGATATTCAAGACAAGATTGCGTTGATTCACAGTAAAAGCATGATTGCCAAGGTACTCGCAACGATACCCGCGCAAGGATACGCCAATTTAGACGCGGATACGGTAGTGTCGCCCGGTTCGAAGCAAGCGGCGCTGCGGGCAGTAGCGGTGGTATGCGATGCGGTGGATAGGGTCTGCGGCGGGCAAAATACTAATGCGTTTTGCGCGTTACGGCCACCGGGCCACCACGCCATGCCGGATTATGCGATGGGGTTTTGCCTGTTCAACAATATCGCGATAGCCGCGGAATATGCCCGCCACCGATATGGCTTGCAGCGCATCGCCATCGTCGATTTCGACGTTCATCACGGCAACGGCACCCAAGCGGCTTTTTACGAACAAGCGCAAGTTTTATACGCCTCCAGCCATCAATGGCCGCATTATCCGGGCAGCGGTCATCCTTCGGAAAACGGCGTGGGCAATATCATCAACGTGCCCCTGCCTTCCGGCAGCGGCGGCGAAGTCTTCCGGGAAAAGTATCGGCAGATCGTTTTGCCGGCGGTGAGAAAATTCAATCCGGAACTTATTTTGGTCTCGGCCGGTTTCGATGCCCATCGGGACGACCCCTTGGCATCCTTGGAGTTATTGGAGGACGATTATCGCTGGATTACCGAAGAATTGATCGCCATTGCCGACAGTTGCTGTCAGGGCCGGCTCATTTCGGCGTTGGAAGGCGGCTACAATTTGCAGGCATTGGCAAACAGCGTCGCGGCGCATGTCGGCAGTCTAATGTCTATCGCGACCGGAGGCGAATAAGCCAGCCTCCGGTTCAAGTTAAAGACGGTTATTGCAGATTAGGCAAAGTGTAAACGTAATCGCTGTCCTTCATCGGCAAATGGCAGGCAAAACAAGGTGCGGATTTTTCCTTATCCAGCATTTTCAAGGTTTTACCTTCCCAAATACCAAAGCCCCAGCCGCCGGTTTCCGCGTATTTTTTGCTGTCTTTTACCATCGCTTCGGCCGCCGTGAATTCGCCGGGGACCGTGGCTTGTTCCCAGTTGGGATGTTTTCTTTCGCCCCATTTGATCTTGGCAATGACGGAGCCGTCGGGCCAGGGTTTCACTTTCCCCGCCCGCGCGGCGTTGATCGCGATGTCGTTACCGACGATGGCGCGCATACTGCTTTTGTCATGACGTAGCGATACGCCCAGCAAACGCCAGTCCCGGTACTCGCCATGTTCCGGTTTCGCGGCCGGCGCGGTGTCGGCGAATGCCGGCTTAGCCGTCAGAATAGCCGTAGCGGCCAACAACATCATGCTGAAAGTATTTTTATTCATCATCGTCCTCCTTAGTCAAGCATTGAAAAAAGTCTATTTATAACGCTGGGAATGTTATCGGTTAACTCGACGCGCGAGCAATATTATCCCGGACGGCGGCTCATACCCGATGCCTAAAAATGCCGAAACGCCGGAAAACCGCTATTAACCGGCTACAGCAATCGTTGCCGGCGTGCTACCATTTTGCGAACTTTATCACGCAATACCCTGAATTACTTTCGAAAGGAACAGCCATGCCCGGCCCGAACAAGCAACTATCCTCCACTTTCTTTTGGGCCTGCGTGGCCCTGACCGGCGCCTGCGCGCTCGGCGGCATCGCCTTGCAACGCGGCGAAAGCATTAACAGCATGTGGCTGATCGTCGCGGCGATTTGCATTTATGCGCTGGGTTATCGTTTCTACAGCGCCTTTGTCGCCACTAAAGTCTTAGTGTTAGACCCCAGCCGCGCCACACCGGCGGAATGCTTCGACGACGGCCGTGACTTCATGCCGACTCACAAATGGGTGGTGTTCGGCCATCATTTTGCCGCGATTGCCGGCCCCGGCCCGTTGATCGGCCCGACTTTGGCGGCGCAATTCGGCTACCTGCCGGGTACTTTATGGATATTGATCGGCGCGGTTTTGGGCGGTTGCGTGCAGGATTTTGTTACGCTGTTTTTCTCGATCCGCCGCGACGGCCGTTCCCTGGGACAAATGGCCAAGGACGAACTGGGCGCGATCGGCGGCACCGCCGCCATGATAGGCGTGATGATGATCATGATCATACTGATCGCGGTATTGGGCCTGGTGGTGGTCAACGCGATGAAGCATAGCCCCTGGGCCACCTCCACCGTGGCGGCGACGATCCCGATTGCGGTGCTGATGGGCTGTTACTTACATCATTTAAGGCCAGGCCGGGTATTGGAAGCCACCCTGATCGGCGTTTCCTTGCTGATATTTGCGGTCCTGGGCGGCGGCTGGATAGACGATAGCCCAACCATACGGAGCTGGTTCGATTACGACGCCCCGCAACTGGCTTTAATGGTGATTTTGTACGGCTTTGCGGCGGCGGTATTGCCAGTCTGGCTATTGTTGGCTCCGCGCGATTATTTATCCACGTTCATGAAACTGGGCACCATCACCGCGCTGGCGATTGCCATTGTGGTACTGCGCCCGGAGTTGAAAATGCCTGCCCTCACCCAGTTCATAGACGGCACCGGCCCGATATTCGGCGGCAAGCTCTTCCCCTTCGTATTCATCACCATCGCCTGCGGCGCAATTTCCGGCTTTCATGCACTGATTTCCTCCGGCACCACGCCCAAGTTGCTGGCTAACGAGCAGGACGCCCGCTTCATAGGTTACGGCGCGATGATAATGGAATCCTTCGTCGCGATCATGGCGATGATCGCCGCCTCGGTATTGGAGCCGGGCGTGTATTTTGCCATCAACAGCCCGGCCGGCATCGTCGGCAAGGAAGCGGTCGATGCGGTCGCCAAGATAAGCAGTTGGGGTTTTCCAGTTGGTGTCGAGCAGATGCAAACCCTGGCGAAAACCATGGGCGAATCGACGCTGTTCGCCCGCACCGGCGGCGCGCCGTCGCTGGCGGTGGGTATGGCCAGTTTGTTCGCGCAAGTGTTCGGCGAACACCTGCTGGCAGCCTGGTATCACTTTGCAATCATGTTCGAAGCTTTATTCATTTTGACCACGCTCGACGCCGGCACCCGCGTTGCCCGTTTCATGCTGCAAGATATGCTGGGCAATATTGGCCTGGCAAAAACCAATAGCTATCCCAGCATCCTACTGACTAGCGGTTTGGTGGTGGGTGCCTGGGGTTACTTTCTATACATGGGCACCATCGACCCGTTGGGCGGCATCAACAGCCTGTGGCCATTATTCGGCATCGCCAACCAGATGCTGGCCGCGATTGCCTTATGCGTCGCCACCACGATATTGGTGAAGTCGGACAAACTGAAATACGCTTGGGTAACGGCCGTCCCTTTGGCCTGGTTGATTATCGTCACCAGCACCGCCGCCTGGGAAAAATTGTTTGCCGCCGATTTACGGGTAGGTTTTTTGTCTCACGCCGCCGATTTATCCGCCAAACTCGCCAACGGCGCACTACCGGCCGAACAAATCAAAGCTGCTCCGCATCTGATCTTCAACGACTATTTGAATGCCGGCTTGACCAGCCTGTTCATGCTGATCACCTGGCTGTTGCTGGCAGATACCTTACGGGTGATCTACTGCATCCTCGCCGGCAAAAACTACCCGCAATCCAGCGAGTCCACGCATATGCCTAGCCGGCTGGTGGAAGAATGGGTGAGGGATTAGAGTGTTCCAAGATCGATCCGGCCCCCTGGAACGACTTGACCACGATGATCGTTTTATTAGGAATCGGCCTAAATTGATTTTGAAAACTCGATGAACCGATTTCGATTTGATGGCAAAGTAATCTGCAAAAACGCCCCCAAAACAAGGCAAATGCGTAGGGTAGGCAATGATTTTTCTGCCAACCTATATAAGGGGGCTTCCGCGTGGGCACAGAAAGTGTGCCCACCCTACTTCACTTTGCCATAAGTTCCCTCAATTTATCCTCATGATCACGCATGCATCTGAACTCCTGACACTTTTCATTGAAGAGGAAAAAAGAAACTCAACGGTGTCGTCATGCCTCACATGCCAACCCTAGGAAGTGCTTACGAGGAAATAACGAAACAAGGCATCGACAAAAACTTTGCAATACCCAAGTCCCTAAATCTCCGTGTTGTTAGTGGATTTATAGAAATCGCGGGTGAAATGCTGCCCCAGCAGATCGATTGCATGCTAGTAGAGGGCAATGGTCGACAGTACGGAATAACCGACCAATACATCTATGATATAAGTTGCATTCTTTGCATCTTTGAAGTTAAGAAAACGCTTACTAAAGCAGATTATTCCGACGCATTTGATCATCTAGGAGACATCAGAAGAAAATTTGCAGAACACTTCGAGGAAAAGCTGAGGGGTGGCAATTTTGAACCAGATATTTCCCAAGCAAGGAAGGCGTTCGCTCAACTTACAGGAAAGATGGCTCCAACTCATTATCTTGGTATACATCAACTCCCGAAAACAGAAGCTATACTTTTTTACACCTTAGTTCAAGAACAGCATGCACCAGTAAGTATTGTGCATGGCTACGAAGGATACAAGACCGAAGCAGGACTTCGCACTGCCTTTATTGACATAATCGAAGAACGGGAAAAAACAAGTGGCCAGGGGCTCGGTGTCCCTAGTCTGCCAACATTGGTAACATCCAACAATTTCTGTGTAATTAAAGGGAATGGCTACCCTTATCTTGTCATTAGGGACACAAATTCGTGGGTGGTTATTTTTTCCACGCGACACAATCCCGCAAGAATAATTTTGGAGTTAATATGGTCGAAGATTTCGAGTCATTTTGATGTAAAAATGCCGTATGGCTCAGACCTGGATATGGAGACTGTCGCGCCTCTGTTGATCGCAGAGCCTCACGAAGTAGGGGAACAAGTTGGCTGGGCTTACAACTCAACCGAATACAAAGAAAAGCGTCTTGTGCGAGGCGAGCAAACGACTTGGGAGCCCTCAAAAGTTGGGGCCGCAGAATTATCTGCCATTAACATAATGGCAATGCAGGGCGGCTACCTCCCCTTGATTTAGGAATGGATGTGTACTTGAAAAAGGAACACAACCATACATTAGAACAAGTTGTTAAATCGTTGAGGGTGTCCTGAATTTTGTGTAAACGGGATTTAATTATCGATTGTGCATCCTGTCTTCAAACTGAATGCTAAACCGATTCAACGCGGCTTTCCAGTCATGCAAAGGCATGGTCCATTTTTTACTGATATTCATCAGGGCCAAATAGAACAATTTCGACAAGGCTTCATCACTGGGAAATGAACCGCGATTCTTGGTGATTTTCCGCAAACTCATGTTGACCGACTCAATGGCATTGGTGGTGTAAATGATGCGGCGTATCTCCGGCGGATAGTCGAAAAAGGGGATGATCCGATCCCAATGACGTCGCCAAATTTGGGCAATGGGAGGGTAGGCCTCGTTCCACTGCACCTCGAACTCAGCCAGCTTCTGCTCCGCCTTGGCGACGGTGGCTGACTGGTAAATCTGCTTGAGATCGGCGGCGATCTGTTTGCGCATTTTCCAGCCGACATAGTTGAGGCTGTTGCGGACCAAATGCACGATGCACAGTTGAACGGCTGTGTGTGGATAGACGGTTTCAATCGCTTCGGGAAAGCCTTTCAAGCCATCGACACAGGCGATGAAGATGTCTTGGACGCCGCGATTTTTCAGGTCTGTCACCACCTGTAACCAGAACTTGGCACCTTCGGTTTGGGCAATCCATAAGCCCAGCACTTCCTTTTCCCCGCTTAGGTTAATTCCAATCGCCAGATAAACGGCCTTGACCCGCACCGCACCGGTATCGCGCACTTTGACGTGGATGCAATCGAGATAAACGATGGGGTAAACCGGGTCGAGCGGTCGCGTTTGCCAGGCTTTCACTTCCTCAATCACGGCGTCCGTCACTGAGGAAATCAAGCTAGACGACACTTCAGTGCCATACAGCTCTTCCAGATGGCTCTGGATTTCCCTGACCGTCAGCCCTCGGGCATAAAGCGAAATAATCTTGTCGTCAAAGCCCGTCCAACGGGATTGGTGTTTGCCAATGATTTGCGGCTCGAACTGACCATGACGATCACGTGGAATCTCAATCGGCAATGCGCCAAAATCACCTTTCAGCGTTTTACGGCTTTTGCCGTTGCGCGTATTCCCCGTAGCATTACTGACAGACTCATGCTTGCCATGCCCCAGATGTTCGGTCATTTCAGCTTCTAAAGCCCGCTCCACCAGCGCCTTGGTGAGTTGTTTCAGCAGGCCATTTTCGCCCAGCAGGTCTTCCGGTTTTTGATAGCCGGACAATAAGGTATCGATTAGGTCGGTTGGGATCGATTTGGGTAAGGTCATAGTTACTCCTCAAAGTAAGGGCAGTTTCCTGCCTAATGACCGTTTACACAAAAATTCTTACACCCTCAAATCGTTACTTCAAACCAGAGCCTTTGCTAAGGACGGCGAGAACTTGCGGCCAATCTCGTGTTACTCACGTTCTAACTAATAATGATGGGAGCGGCTACGTGGCGATTGATCGTGATCGCTTTGATGCTTGGTGCGAAAAGAACTCGGTGCAACCAGCCTACATGAACATATTATTCGTTGAATGACTTGGTGGCTGTTCAGGCTCAATATGCCATAAAAAATTGCACAGCGTCGTTCCCGATTGGTGCCGTTCGTAAACTCATCACACCCTTCGCTTGCTTTTGGCTGGACAGCTGCCGTTGGTACTTATGGTTTCGTCTGGCAGGCTTTGGCCGCTTTGAGCCTTCCCCCTCTCAAGCCTCTCTGCCGGCTGCGTGGAACAGCTGGCCCGAAACCAGGCACTTCAAGCGAAAAGCTATCACCGGCTAGCTACTTGCCCCTCCCGAAAACCTTTTATCTTTAACCGCCAAGCATTTCGGCTTGCCAGCACCCCAAAATACCAATACGCGCAAGGCAAATTGCTTCTATCGCAAATTTGCATAAGCCAACCCGCAAGCAAAAATGCTTCTCGCGGATGGCAAATAGCTTTAATCGCAAGCCTGGATAGGCTTTTGTGCAAGCTAAAAAGCTATTCGAGAAAGCCAAATCGGTTCAAGCCCAAACCTACAAGAGCTTGCGCGACACCCGAGATACTATTCAAAACAGGTAATCCGCTTCGATCACCGGCCTACCCCAGCTTGCCCGCAAGCAAAAATCCTTGGCGGACGAAGCGATTGGCTTCAAGTGCAAACCTGGATAGCCTTACCCGACTCGGAGCCGGTGGTTCAGCCTTAACGCGATGCTCGAGCAGTAAACTACTCTTGCGTTTAGGCTCAGATCACCTTGGAAAATTGCTGCTGTTTCTGCGCCAGATATTTATCAAACACCATGCAGATATTGCGGATCAGCAAGCGCCCGGCGGAAGACACTCTAATGCCATCGGCTGTCAGTTCCAGCAAGCCGTCTTCCTTCATCAGACGCAAACTTTCCAATTCGGCCGCGAAATATTTGGAAAAATCGATATTAAATTCGGCTTCGATTTTGCCGAAGCTCAGTTCGAAATGGCAAATCAACTGGGTAATTACCGCACGGCGCAGTTTATCGTCTTCATCCAAGTCCACGCCGCGAAACACCGGCAACTTGCCTTGTGAAATCGCCGCGTCGTATTCGTCTAGTTCCTTGTAATTTTGCATGTAGGCATCGCCTACCCGGCCGATGGAAGTCACACCCAAGCCGACCAAGTCACAATCGGAATGGGTGGAATAGCCCTGGAAATTTCGGTACAACTTGCCTTCGCGTTGCGCCACCGCCAGTTCGTCGTCCGGTTTGGCGAAATGATCCATACCGATGTACACATAACCAGTATCGGTCAGTTTCTTGCCGACCATTTGCAGTATTTCCAGCTTCACTGCCGCTGTCGGTAAATCATTGTCGTTGATCTGCCGCTGGGTTTTGAAACGGCTGGGCATATGCGCATAGTTAAAGATCGAAAAACGGTCGGGCGCGTAAGCCAGCACCTGATCCAACGTGGTCGCAAAGGTTTGTTCGGTTTGCAAAGGCAAGCCGTAGATCAGATCGATATTAGTCGAGCGGAAGCCTTCCTTGCGGGCGGCTTCCAAAACCGCGAAGGTTTGTTCCTTGCTTTGCAGGCGATTCACGGCTTTTTGCACGTCCGGATCGAAATCCTGCAAACCTAAACTGATACGGTTAAAACCCAGTTCGCGCAATTGAGCGATGGTCAAATCGTTGGTTTCGCGCGGATCGACTTCGATGGAGTATTCGCCACTGTCGTCGTCGCGCAGATTGAAATGCTGACGGGTGGTGTCCATCAACCGCTTCATTTGCTCGTAGCTTAAAAACGTCGGCGTGCCGCCACCCCAATGCAATTGATTAACCGAGCGGCTGTTATCGAACAGCTTGCCCTGCATCTCGATTTCCTGGCACAGGTTTTCCAGATACGGCACCGCATGCGCACGGTTCTTGGTGACGATCTTGTTGCAGGCGCAATAAAAGCACACCGTGTCGCAAAACGGGATGTGAAAATACAACGACAGCGGCCCGCCGGCGGCATTGGATTTTTGAATGTGCTGTAAATACTCGGCCTCGCCGAAGCCTTCGTGCAATTCCAGTGCGGTGGGATACGAGGTATAGCGCGGACCGGACTTGTCGTAGCGTTTAATCAAGTCCAGGTCGAATTTGATTGATTGATCCATTACTGCACTTCTTGATTGATGGTAATACTGACGCTGGGATTACCCGACACCGCATCCAATTGTGCCGTACCCAGCAAATCGCCGGGTTGCGACATCGCATTACCGGTTTTGGAAATGCGGGCGACGATGCGCAGTTGCTTGAAATCGGCCAGATGGGTTTGCGGTTGCATCGCCACACTATCGTTCAGCACCACGCTGGCCGGCAAATCGGCTACCTGTTTACGGATGATGGCCAGCGGCATTTTTGGGCCATTCACTGCCTGCGCGTAGATAAAGACGGTGTGTTGCGGCTCGACTTTGGTCTTGAGCGCCGCATCCAACTCCACTTTGACAGTAATATCGATAGCCGCCGCAGCAGATGGTGCAGCTTGCGGCTTTTGCTGCTCCGCCTCGGCCATTTGTATCATTTTTTGCAATTGCTGCTGGTTTTCGTCATCGGCTGGCAATAGACCGGACAATTTCTTCCAGTGCACTATTGCTTGCGCGAAATCACCGGCTTCGGCTTTAGCCATACCGGCCAGCCATAAAGCGGTGTGGTCTTCCGGCAGCTGTTTTAGCGCCTGCTCAACCAACTCGGCCGGCTCCCCGCTCATTTGACCGTTACGAGCCATCGACAAGGCGTCGGCATAATGCAACATTACCGCCGGATCGTTAGGCTTACGCCGGTTCAGCTCGGCAAACACATTAGCCGCGTCCTGATATTGCTGCGCGTAGACATAAGCACGTCCCAACATCATCCAGCCTTCCAGATCCTCCGGATGCTGTTTTAGACGCTCTATCAGCTTGTTGACCATGCTTTTAACGTTGTCGGCCACTTTTTGATTGTTAGCCGCCAATTCGGCTTTGACCAAGGCTTGCGGCTCACCGAGCAAGCCATACAAAAACAGACTGAACAACGGTAGGCTGATTGCCACAACAGGCACTATCCAGCGGCCGGTTTTAGCACTGGGCATCGCCGGCGAGTCGGCTTCCAGATCGTCTAGCAGCGTCAGTTGTAATTCGCGATACTGCGCATCGTATTGCTCTTGCGACAACGCGCCGTTTTGCAATTGCAGTTTAAGCTCGGCCAGTTGTTGACGGGCGATTGCGGTATTGCGTTGTTCGCCATCGGCATAGCGTAACGGAGTTTTTTTGAACAAGGGCGGCAATAGCACCAACAACGCGAGTACGATTAAACCGGCTATGACTAGCCAAAACTCAAGATTCACGCGTCGTCACCTTTTTCCAAAATACTGTTTAGTTTGGCCTGTTGCTCTTTTGTTAGCTGTTCGTCGCTGCTGCCGGTTTTGCTGCGCAATACCCAAACTGTTGCTAAGCCGACAACTAGGAACAGCACCGGCCCCAGCCAGAGCAGCATGGTTTTCAGTTTCAAAGCCGGCTTGTACATCACGAAATCGCCGTAACGGTCGGTCATAAAATCGACGATATCCTGGCGGGATTTACCTTGTTGCAGCATTTCGTAAACTTGCCGGCGCAAATCCTTGGCCAAATCGGCGTTGGAATCGGCAATAGTTTGATTTTGGCAGACTAGGCAGCGCAGCTCGGAAATCAGGGTTTGATAAGCCTGTTCCTGCTCGGGCTGTTTGAAATCGCGGTATTCGATCTCGGCTTGGGCTTGATACGTAAACAAAGACAAGATCAAGGCGTAGAGAGTTTTCATGCGCTTTCGGCCTCGAGTTTTTCAATCAGCGGCAGGAAAATGCTTTCCAGTTCGCCGGGTTGGACCGGTCCGGTATGTTTGTATCGCACTACGCCGCGTTTATCGATCACGAAGGTTTCCGGCACGCCGTAAACGCCGTAATCGATACCAACGCGGCCGTCAGCGTCCATCACGCTGACGTTATAAGGGTTACCGTGTTTGCCTAGCCATGCGTTGGCGGCCGGCGCTTCGTCCTTGTAGTTCAAGCCTACCAGCAACACCTTGTTTTGCTTGGCCAGTTCGATCAATAAAGGATGTTCTTCGCGGCAAGATACGCACCAGGACGCCCAGACATTCAACAACCAGACTTTGCCTTTAAAATCGGCCTGGCTCAGGCGTTGCTCCGGCGTGGCTAGAATCGGCAGGTTAAAGGCCGGTGCGGGTTTATCGATCAGCGGCGACGGAATTTCCCGTGGATTGAGTTTTAAACCGATCGCCAAAAAAACCGATAAGGCGATGAACAACAGAAGCGGCAACAAATATTTCATTAACTTTGCGAAAGGGGTTTGTTAAGCAAACGATAGCGGCGGTCGCTGGCGGCAATCAGGCCACCCAGAGCCATGAACACCCCGCCCATCCAGATCCAGCGGATAAAGGCTTTGTAGTAAACCCGCAAACTCCAGGCGCCTTGTTTATCCAAAGGTTCGCCCAAGGCCACGAACAGATCGCGGAATACGCCAGCGTCGATAGCCGCTTCGGTCATCGGCATGGTTTGTACCCGATAAACGCGCTTTTGCGGAGACAGTTCGGCAACGATGGCGCCGTCGTGGCTGACAGTCAGATAGGCTTGCTCGGCACGATAATTCGGTCCCTCGGTACTTTTCACGCCATGGAACTGGAACACATAACCGAACAAATCCAAAGTTTCTTCGGGCGCCAAACGCACGTCGCGTTCGATGCTATAGACCGAGGTATAAGTAATGCCGATCACAAACACCGCGATACCGAAATGCGCCAAAGTCATGCCGTAAAAACCGGCGGGGATTTGTTGCAGGCGCTGCCAGGACCAGCTTTGTAGGCGTTGTTTGAACGCCAAGCCGGTTATGGCTAAGGTCCATAAAGCCAGACCGGTACCCAAGGCCGCGCCCCATGAGTAAAACGGCATCAGTAAGGGCGTCAACAGCGCCAGAGCGACGCAAGCGGCAATCAGCCAACGTACGCGCAAGCCTAAAGCCTTTAGATCATCGCTCTTCCAGCGCATCAATACACCCAGGCCAACCACCAAGGCAAGCGGCGCCATCAACGGGATAAACACCGCATTGAAATACGGCGGGCCCACCGACAATTTACCCAAGCCCAAGGCATCGACCACCAGAGGATATAGCGTACCCAACAAGATGCTGGCTGCGGTGACTACCAACAACACATTGTTCACCAGCAACACCGATTCCCGCGATACCAACTCGAAACGGGCATGGCTTTTCACCTGCGGCGCGCGAATCGCGTACAACAGCAGCGAACCGCCGACAACGACAGCCAGGAAAATTAGGATAAACAAACCGCGCGCAGGGTCGCTGGCGAAGGCATGTACCGAAGTCAGTACGCCGGAGCGGACCAGGAAGGTGCCGAGCAAACTTAAGGAAAAAGCGAAAATCGCCAGTAGCACGGTCCAGGTTTTGAACACGCCGCGTTTTTCCGTGGCTGCAAGAGAGTGAATTAAAGCAGTACCGACCAGCCAAGGCATGAACGATGCGTTCTCCACCGGGTCCCAAAACCACCAGCCACCCCAACCCAGTTCGTAATACGCCCACCAACTGCCCAGAGTGATACCGAGGGTTAAAAACATCCAGGCGATATTGGTCCAGGGCCGCGACCAGCGCGCCCAGGCCGCATCTAGTCGGCCCTCCAGCAAGGCGGCAATAGAAAACGCAAATGCAACGGAGAAGCCGACATAGCCCATGTACAGCATCGGCGGATGAATTGCCAAGCCCGGGTCTTGCAGCAACGGGTTCAAGTCGCGGCCTTCGGCCGGGAACGGAAACAAACGCTCGAAAGGATTAGAGGTCAGCAATAAAAACAGGATAAAGCCGATGCTGACCAAGCCCATCACCCCCAAAACTCTGGCCCGGGTGGCATCGGGAATATGGGTGCTAAATGCCGCCACCAGCGCGGTCCAGATCGACAACGTCAGCGCCCACAACAATAAGGAACCTTCGTGAGCACCCCAGACGCCGGAAATCAGGTAGATCAGCGGCAATGCGGTATTGGAGTTTTGCGCGACGTAGGCCACCGAGAAGTCGTGGCTGATGAAGCTGGCGGTCAAACAGCCGTAAGCCACGCCCATGAACAGCAATTGTCCGAACGCAGCGGGTCTGGCCACATGCACCCAACCGGTGATCGATTTGGCTGCGCCGAAGATAGGTAAAATGCCTTGTACTATTGCCATGCACAAAGCCAGAATTAATGCGAAGTGGCCTATTTCCGGGATCATGGTTGCGCCGCCGGTTTTTTCAGGCTACCGGCTACTTCGGGCGGCATATAATTTTCGTCGTGTTTGGCCAGCACTTCCTCGGCAACGAACACGCCGCGACCATCCAGCGCACCCTTGGCAACAATACCCTGCCCTTCCCTGAATAAATCCGGCAAGATCCCCGAATATTCCACTGTCACTTCCTTTTCGAAATCGCTGAGTTTAAAGCGCACCAACAAATCGGCGTTGGGCCGTTCCACGCTGCCTTTGACCACCATGCCTCCCAAGCGAAACTGAGAATTGGCTGGCGCCTTGCCGGCCGCCACATCGCTGGTGGAGAAAAAATACATCAGGTTTTCGTTAAACGCTTTTAGGGCAAAGGTCGCGGCCAAGCCCAGCACCCCCAACATTAAAACGATCAATATCAAACGTTGTTTTCTTATCGGTTTCATCGAGCTTGCGTGCGTTTTTGTTTAATAGTGAGTTGTCGTAACAACTGCTTCCGTTGCAGTACCGGCCAAACAATATTGCCGACCAATACCAGTGCGGTCACGCCGTAAGCCGGCCAGACGTAAATGGCGTATCCACCCATGTATAAAAAACTTTCCCAGCTCATGCTTGCTTCTCCAGCAGCGCTTTGACCCATTGCGAACTGGTCTCACGTTTCAATAATTCCAGTTTGGCAGCCTGCAACACCGCGATCAGATAATAAAATTTGAAGGCCACCGCCATCAATAACAGCGGTATCAACATGCTGACGTGTATCGACGGTTTATCCATCTTGCTAACGGTCGGGCCTTGATGCAGCGTGTTCCACCATTCCACCGAATAATGGATGATGGGGACGTTGACTACGCCTACCAATGCCAATATCGATACCGCCCGCGCCGCCGAGCGCTTGTCTTCTATTGCGCCGTACAAGCTGATGACGCCCAAATACTGAAACAACAGAATCAATTCGAAGGTCAAACGCGCATCCCACACCCACCAGGTGCCCCACATCGGCTTACCCCACAAGGAACCGGTTACCAAGGCCACAAAGGTGAAACCGGCGCCGATCGGCGCGCTACTGATCAGCATCACCTCGGCCAGTTTCATGCGCCAGACTAAGGCTATACCGCCCATCACCGCCATCAGCACATAAATGAACAACGACATCCACGCCGCCGGCACATGAATATAAATAATCCGGTAACTGTCACCCTGCTGATAATCGGTCGGCGCCTGATACAGGCCCAGATAAAGGCCGGAAACTAACAAAATCAGAAAAATGACCGTCAACCAGGGAATAAAACGATCCGCCAGCGCGTAAAAATGCGGCGGCGAGGAAGTACGATGAAAAAACCGGCTAACCGGCGCGGGTATCCAAGACATCAATTAACACTCATTTTTAACGCGGCCGCTGTCGGCAGCGGCACCAACACCAATGCCGACAACAACATAGCCAATAAAATATACAGTTGGGCGCCAACCGGCAAGCCGCTGGCGGCCCTATCGACGGCACCGCTGGCAAAGATCAATACCGGCACATACAAAGGCAATACCAATAAGGACAACAACATGCCGCCCCGGCGCAAACCGACCGTCAACGCCACGCCGATGGCACCAATCAAGCTCAGCAGCGGAGTAGCTAAGATCAATGTCAGCCATAAAGTTCCCATGGCCTGCTCCGGCAAACCCAAAAACACCGCCAGCAACGGCGCAACCAGCAACAACGGTAAACCGGTCACCAGCCAATGGGCAATGATTTTGCCCAACACCAATATCGATAAGGCATGCGGACTAAGCAGCATTTGCTCCAGCGAACCGTCTTCGAAATCGCTACGAAACAAGCCATCCAAGGATAACAAAGCCGCCAATAGCGCGGAAACCCAAATCACACCCGGCGCCATCGCCCGCAATAAATTGGGTTGCGCGCCCACTGCCAATGGAAACAAAGTCACTACCAGCACGAAAAAAAACAGCGGGTTAGCCATTTCCGCCCGGCGCCGAAACGCCAGCAATAAATCGCGGCGGATGATTGCCCAAAAAGCCCGAATTATTGGCATGCTTGCAGATGAATACGTTTCAGATTGAGATCGGCCATGCTTAAATCGTGATGGGAGGTCAAAACCGCCATACCGCCTTGCGCAATATGTTCGGCCATCAGCGATTCTATCAATTTGATGCCTTGCCTATCCAGCGAGGTGAAAGGTTCGTCGAGTATCCACAGCAGGTTATGCGTAATCAATAAGCGTGCCAGCGATAGGCGCCGCTTTTGGCCTGCCGACAAGGTATGCACGGGGTTATCGTCGAATCCGGCCAGCTGCACTTTGTCCAATGCTTGTTCAATACCGTACTTGCCGACGCCGCCCAAGGCCAACGCAAACTTCAGATTTTCCAACACGGTCAATTCCTTTTTTGTGCCGTCGGCATGACCGACATAAGCCATGTCGGTGTAATAACTGCTGTCGGCGATTTTGCTGCCGCACCAGTAAATTTCGCCGGCATCGGCTTCTCGAAATCCGCACAGAATGCGCAACAACGACGTCTTGCCGCTGCCGTTTGCACCTTCCAGCAACAGCACTTCCCCGGCTTGCAACGCGAAACTCAGATTGGAAAACAACAAGCGCTCATCGCGAAAACACGATAATTCACTGGCTAGCAGCGAAGCGTGTTGCGAGTTGTCCATTCATCCATCCTTAGGTTGACACATTACGAGGGGCGCTATCTTATCATTAAGCCCGGCTTTGTTCGCAATTCGCCGACAGAGAAAATCTCCCCATTTATGCGATAATCGGGCCGTTTCGATTTATTGCAGATACCGGAGATTTTGCATGACCGCATTGATAGGCATCATCATGGGTTCCACATCCGACTGGGAAACCATGCAACATGCAGCGCAAACCCTAGAACATCTTGATATTCCGCATGAAGTGGAAGTGGTTTCCGCTCATCGCACCCCCGACAAGTTGTTTAAGTATGCGGAAACCGCGGAAGGCAAAGGTTTGGAAGTGATTATAGCCGGCGCCGGCGGTGCCGCGCATTTGCCGGGCATGACAGCCGCGAAAACCGCACTGCCGGTATTGGGTGTGCCGGTGCAATCCAAGGCGTTAAACGGTATGGATTCTTTATTATCCATCGTGCAAATGCCGGCCGGCATTCCGGTCGGCACTCTGGCCATCGGTAAAGCCGGCGCCATCAATGCCGCACTGCTGGCCGCTGCGATTATCAGTAACAAACATCCGCAATATCGCCCGGCTCTCGATGCTTATCGTCAACAACAAACCGACAGCGTGATCGCCACTCCCGACCCAAGACAGGTGGCAGGATGAAAATTGGTATTTTGGGTGGCGGCCAGCTCGCCAGAATGATTGCCTTAGCCGGTTATCCATTGGGATTGAAATTTATCGTCCTCGATCCCGATCCCAATGCCGGCGCTGGGGGGTTAAGCGAGCATCTACTGGGTGGTTACGACGATCCGGATTTGCTGGCGGAACTGGCCGAAAAAGCCGACATCGTGACTTACGAATTCGAAAACGTGCCCGCGCATGTCGCCGAATTTCTGTCCAGCCACACCCAAGTTTACCCTCCGGCCGGCGCGTTGGCCGTCGCGCAGGACCGCCTGCTGGAAAAGAATTTCTTCAAAGATTTAGGCATACGCACCGCACCGTTCGCTGCGATCGATAGCTTGGCGGATTTGGAACAAGCAATGCCCGAAATCGGCTACCCGGCTATTTTGAAAAGCCGGCGCATGGGATACGACGGCAAAGGTCAAGTGGTTATAAGATCGGCCGACGAACTCGAATCAGCCTGGCAAAGCATGCAAGGCGCAGCCTCTATTGTCGAAGGTTTCGTGCCGTTTCAGCGCGAAGTATCGATTATCGCCGCCCGCAGTCCGTCCGGCGAAATTGCATACTACCCTTTATCGGAAAATCAACATCGCGGCGGCATTCTCCGTATCGCCGAATGCAGCACTAATGATCCCGAACAGACCATTGCCGAGAACTACGTTAGCTTACTGCTGGAAAAACTGGATTATGTCGGCGTGATAGCGCTGGAATTGTTTGATCTTAACGGCGAACTATTGGCTAATGAATTTGCGCCGCGCGTGCATAACTCGGGACATTGGACGATAGAAGGCTCCGAAACCAGCCAATTCGAAAATCACTTGCGCGCGATCCTAGGCTTACCGCTAGGCTCCACCAAGCCGCGCGGTTATGCCGGCATGGTGAATTTTATCGGCGGTCTGGCCGACGACGCGAAACTGTTAAGCATTCCCAACGCGCATCTTCATTTATACGACAAAACCCCGCGCAAAGGCCGTAAAGTTGCGCATGCCACGGTTAGAGCCGATTCCGAAATCCAATACCGGGACGCGTTACAGCTTTTGGCCAATCTGGCCTTGGCGGTTGACGAGTCCTGATCGTCTTCTCGTTTTTCGCTTGAAACAACGCCAAAATCTTGCAAATTCATCGGCTCCATTGCCGCTTGATACTGCTTCCGGCACAAGGAATGCAGAGATCTCGGCACATTACCCGTTGAAAGCTTAAAAACCGGATATTATTAAGGTTATATTGTTTGGCAAGAACGCGCCGGGGCGCCAATCCGTCCCGGCCAAGTTGAGGTAATTGGAATTGGACTCAGAGTCGATTGAAATGCGGGATGCTAAACCCTCTCTCGGTACGTCTACCCCCAGCGGTCTTATCAAACTACTATTGCTCGCCTTATTCCTGCTGAATTTAGCCATCGTTTCCTTCTCGGCATTCTCACTCTATCAAAGCAGACAACATTCGGCGCAACTCACCGCTGCCGACGCACGGAATTTAGCGCAAATTCTGGAGTATTCGCTCAGCGGTTTAATAGACCGAACCGATATGGTTTTGCAAATCGCGGCCGAACAGATCGAACGGCAAATAGTTTTAAATGCAACAGACCTTAAGCTCATCGCCGGATTGCTTAACACCGAAAAACAGCGCCTACCCGATGTCGATAAGCTCGGGTTCATAGATGAACATGGTGATTTAAGTTGTGCATCGGATTTTTCGTTGTTACCCGAGACAAATTACGCCGGCCCGGAGTTTTATCGGAGCCTACGGGACGCCACGCAAACCGGGCTTTTCATTGCCAAACCGGTCTTTGAAAAAACCAGCAAACAATGGCTTATCGTTTTTGCCAGAAAGATACGGCATCCGGAACAAAGTTTTGCCGGCGCAGTGTTTGCCGAAATTCGTCTTCGGCATCTCGAGCATGTTCTCTCGCCTCTCGAGGCCAGCCCCAGCACGACCATTAGTCTACTGGACCAGGATTTTGCTTTGATTGGCGGATACCCGACAGAGCAGCTGGCTGATGAAAACATCGGCAGCCGGATCTTGCCGGCATCCTTCGCACACGCCTTACAAGCCGACCCCGGCAAAGGCATCTACCGTAACGCAGATGGTTCCCCCCATATTCACGCCTATTTAAAATTCGACAGGTATCCGTTCTACATCGATGTCGGTCTAAGCGAAAACGATTACTTAAGGAGTTGGCACGAGGAAGTCAGGATTGCCGCGACCCTAATCACGATCTTTTTAGTTACCTCTAGCGTCTGCTCATGGCTGTTGATTCGCACCCTGCGCAGACTGCAATCCGATTCCGAAAAATTGCGCGGCCTTTTCGAGCTATCTCCGCTGGGGATTGCACTCAACGATTTGAACGGCCGCTACATCGAATTCAACGATGCCTTTCGCCGCATCTGCGGCTACTCGGCGGAAGAACTGCGGAATTTAGATTATTGGGCGCTGACTCCCAAAAAATACCAAACAGAAGAAGCCGCGCAATTACAGGAAATCGGCTCCACCGGTCATTACGGGCCCTATGAAAAAGAATATCTGCGAAAAGATGGCAGCCTGGTGCCGCTATGCTTAAACGGCATGCTGGTGAAGGGCTCCGATAACCAGCAATATATCTGGTCCATCGTCGAAGACATCAGCGCGCGAAAGCACGCCGAAGAAGAAATGAAAATCGCCGCGCTGGTTTATCAAGCCAGCAACGAAGGCATGATGGTGCTTGATGCGGATAACAATATAATTTCGATAAACCCGGCTTTCACGGCGATAACCGGCTACTCGGCCGCTGAGGCAATCGGCAAAAACCCAAAAATCCTCATTTCCGACAAGCAAAATAACTCAAATTACGAAGCGGTCTGGCAAGCGCTGGAAACAACCGGCAATTGGCAGGGAGAGTTATGGAGCAGACACAAAAACGGCGAAACCTACGTGCAGTGGTTATCTATCAACAGTATCTACCACGATAACGGCTCACTGCATCGTCGGGTTGGCATGTTTTCCGACATCACTGAAAAGAAGCAACACGACGATTTAATCTGGCGGCAGGCAAACTACGACGTATTAACAGATTTACCCAACCGGCAAATGGTGCGCGACCGCCTGAAAGAGGAAATCAAAAAATCGCTACGAACACGAAAGCCGATTGCGCTGTTATTCATCGACCTTGATCGGTTTAAGGAAGTTAACGACGCCCTCGGCCACGACATCGGCGATTTTTTGCTGATAGACGCCGCCGGGCGCATGCTGAGTTGCGTGCGTGAGACAGATACCGTGGGGCGTCTGGGCGGCGATGAGTTTATGATAATTTTGAACGAACTTGACGAAATAGACTGCATTGAGCGTATCGCGCGGAAACTGTTGGACAGTTTAGCGGCACCCTATCGTTTAAACGACGAACTGGCTTACATTTCCGCCAGCATCGGGATTACCGTTTATCCCCAAGATGCCGCCGATCTGCCCGCTCTGCTCCGCAACGCCGATCAGGCAATGTACGCCGCAAAACGTCAAGGCCGAAATTGTTTTCACTATTACACCCCTGCGCTGCAAGATAGGGCTAACGCCAGGGTGCGACTGTCTAACGATTTACATCAGGCATTGGCGGACAATCAGTTAAAAGTGCATTACCAAGCCATAGTGGATTTAGCCACAGGCGATATCCGCAAGGCGGAAGCCCTTATACGCTGGCTGCATCCCAAACACGGCTTGATAAGCCCGGCGGAATTTATCCCGATTGCCGAGGATACGGGACAAATCATCGAAATTGGCGATTGGGTATATCTGCAAGCTGCCAACCAAGCCGCGCATTGGCGTGATACTTATCATCCGAACTTTCAAATCAGCGTGAACAAGTCGCCGGTTCAGTTTAAAGGCGCCGGCTCGCAACACGTAGCGTGGTTCGCGCATTTGGCCCGCCTCGGCTTGCCTGGCGACGCCATCGTCATAGAAATTACCGAAGGCTTGCTCATGGAGGCCGGAGAAAATATCAGCAATCAACTACTTAAGTTTAGAGATAACGGTACGCAAGTAGCGCTCGACGACTTCGGCACCGGCTACTCGTCACTGTCGTATTTGAAAAAATTCGACATCGATTATCTCAAGATCGATCAATCTTTCGTGCGCAATTTAAGCCCGGAATCCAGCGACATGGTGCTATGCGAAGCGATGATCGTAATGGCGCATAAACTTGGCATAAAAGTCATCGCTGAAGGCGTGGAAACTCAGGCGCAGTGCGACTTTCTCAAGCAAATCGGCTGCGATTTCGGGCAAGGCTATCTATTCGCCAAACCGATGCCCGCAGAGGAATTTGAAAAATTGTTGGCGCGCTCGGATCATCGAGCCGAACCCGCTTAATCGGGGATAAAATCTTTGCACGACCGTCAGATAAACTTATGGCGGCTCATCCGTAGCCAAAGACGAGGCTGTACGGATTCGGTCCGCTAAAATCAACGGCAAGTAATAACGGCTTTACCTGACTTAGAACCGGGAAAACCTCAGGCAAATCGATTACTTAATCCGATTGCGCCACATTATGGTCGCCAGCCAACAGCAAATAAAAAGCCGGCACCACAAACAAAGTAAACAGGGTGCCCAAGCCTAAACCGGTAGCGATCACCAAGCCGATTGCAAACCGGCTGGCGGCGCCGGGCCCTGTGGCCAGCAACAAAGGCAGCATTGCCACGATCATCGCTACAGTCGTCATCAAGATAGGCCGCAAGCGAATACTGGCGGCCTGTTCGATGGCTGAATGCTTATCCATCCGGTCGCGAATTTGCAACTGATTGGCAAACTCGACGATCAAAATGCCGTTCTTAGCGACCAAACCGATCAGAGTTATTAGTCCCACCTGTGTGTAAATATTGACAGTCGCAAAACCTAGCATCAGAAACGCCATCGCGCTGGCAATGGATAGCGGCACCGAAATTAAAATGATCAAAGGATCGCGCCAACTTTCGAATTGCGCGGCCAACACCAAATAGATAATCAGCAGCGCCATGAAGAAGGTGAGAATCAATACATTGCCTTGCTGCAAATATTGCCGGGATTCGCCGGTGTAATCCCAACCAAAACCGCGCGGAAATACGTCACGGGCAATTTTTTCCAATCCGGCCATTGCATCGCCCAAACCAACGCCTGGAATTACCATGCCGCTGACAGTCAGACTATTTAACTGCTGAAACTGGCTACGTTTGCCGGGTTCTACCGTTTTTTCGATTTTTACCAGCGAGGACAACGGTATTTGCGCGCCGGAGGCGGTACGCAGATAGTAAGAATCCAGTTTACCGACATCCAGGCGGGAAGCGTCCTCCACCTGCGGAATCACTTTATAACTGCGGCCTTGCAAACTAAAACGGTTGACATACTGCCCGCCCAACAAAGTGGCCAAGTTACTGCCTATATCCTGCATGGTAATGCCAAGATCGGCTGCGCGATCACGGTCAATCACCAGTGTCGATTTCGGCCGATTGAAGGAAACGTCTTTCATCAGAAAGGCAAATTGCCCGCTTTGCATAGCCTTATCCAATAATTGATCGGCGGCTTGATCGAGCTTGACGTAATCGGCATCGCTGGTGATCACAAACTGCATCGGCAGTCCGCCGCCGGAACCGGGCAAACTGGGCGGCGGAATCACCGCGCTCTGAAAACCGGCCACTTTATCCACTTTGCTTTGCAATTCCGGCACAATCTGCGGCAATGAACGCTGGCGCTGAAATGTGGACGGCATTTTGAAACCGCTAAATACGGTATTGGCATCGCCGCCGAAACCCATGATCAAAAAACTTTCTTCGTGCTCAGGAACGCTCTCAAACTGTTTGATCAACTCGCGCGCGTAGACCTCGTTGTATTTCAAAGTTGCCGTTTGCGGCGCGGTGGAAATCGCAAACAAAAAGCTTTGATCTTCGGTGGGCGCCAACTCCTTATTGGACAACGTGAACATGAAATAAATACTGACCAGAACCAGCAATGCAAACATCATAATTGCCGCCGGAAATTCCAGCACCTTGTGCAGTAAACGCAAATAGAAGCGGGCAAGGCCGTCGAAAAAATGCTCGACAGCCAATTCGAAACGTCCGGGCTGGCCGGCGTCTTTCAGAAAGCGCGAACTCATCATCGGCGACAAGGTCAGCGCGACTACACCGGAAATCAACACCGCGCCGGCCAGCGAAAAAGCGAACTCGGTAAACAAGGTGCCCACCAACCCGCCCATGAAACCGATCGGCGCGTATACCGCAACCAAGGTGGTGGTCATCGCGATGACAGGTAAACTGAGTTCGCGCGCGCCCTCAATGGCGGCCTGCATCCGGGTGTGGCCATCCTCGATATGCCGGTGAATGTTTTCCACCACGACGATAGCATCGTCGACCACCAATCCGATGGCCAAAACCATGGCCAGCATGGTCAACAAATTCAGGGAAAATCCCATCGCCAACATCAAAAACGCGCCGCCCACCAAAGACAAAGGTACGGTCACCGCCGGGATTAAGGCGGCTCGCAAGGAGCCCAGGGACAAAAAGATCACCACCAAAACGATAGCCACGGCTTCCAACAGGGTGCTGAATACCTCATGGATGGAGTCGTCGATAAATTGGCTGGCGTCATACGGCAACAAGATATGCATCGCATCGGGCAAATCCCGCTCTATTTCTTGCAATTGGTGTTTAACGGCTTTGGCGACAGTGAGCGGATTAGCGCCGGGTGCTTGCTCTATACCCATGAAAATCGCCATTTTGCCTTTGTACCAGTCTACCGAATCGTAATCTTCGCTACCCAGTTCGATATTGGCGATGTCGGCCAGCCGCACCAATGTACCGCCGCGATTGCTGACAACCAATTGTTGAAACTGCTGTTGGTTCACCGCATCGGTGGTGGCACCTAAATCGAGCTTGACGTAATTGCCCTTGGTGCCTCCCACCCCCGACAGGTAATTGTTTGCGCGCAGGACTTGATCGACTTCGCCAGCGGTGACTTCCAATGCCGCCATCCGCTCCGGATCCAGCCAAATCCTCATCGCAAAAGTCTTATTGCCCAACATCGCGGCTTTGCCGACGCCGGCCACCGCTTGCAGCTTGGGCTGAACCACCCGCAGCATGTAATCGCTGAGCTGCGCCGCTTGCAAGGTATCGCTGTACAGCGCGATATACATCAAAGCCGTGTCGTCGCCGGTCTGCGAGGTGATGACTGGATCCTCGGCTTCGGCCGGCAGGACGTTGCGCTGGCTGGCCACCTTTGCCTGGATTTCCGCGACGGCGGCGTTCGGGTCGTAGTTCAGGCGCATATGCGCCTCGATTACCGAACTGCCTTGGCGGCTGCTGGAGGATAGATAATCGATACCGTTAGCTTCGGCAATGGCTTGCTGCAAGGGTGTCGTGATAAACCCCTTGATCAGCTCGCTGCCCGCACCAGGATACGAGGTGGTAATCGTCACCACGGTGTTTTCGGTTTCCGGGTATTGCCGCAGCTCCAGTACCGTCAACGCCCGCAATCCGAGAATCAGTATCAACAGACTGACTACACTGGCCAACACCGGCCGTTGAATAAATAGATCGGTAAACTTCACTGCACGGCCCCGCGCTCGCCCGGCGCCGCTTGCTTATCTACAGCAACCGGCATGCCGTTGCGTAATTTGACCTGCCCTGCACTAACAACCTTATCGCCGGCACTGAGCCCGCTAATAATCTCTACCCTACCCGCCCGGCTTTGCCCGGTTTGCACCTGCCGGTTTTGTACGGTAAAGCCTTTGTCGTCATTCACCAAAAAAAAGACGGACTCGCCGTAGGGATTGTAGGTTACAGCCGTATCCGGCACGGTTAATACCGCGTTCTGATGCCCGGAAACGATTTGCACTTGGGCGAACATACCGGGATGCAACCGTCTATCCTGATTTCTTAAGCGCGCTTGTACTTTCAAAGAGCGGCTTTGTTGCTCCACAGCCGGACTAATCGCCATGATCTCACCGCTAAAAGCGTCATCGGGGTAAGCCTGAACGTTGACCGTTACTGACTGACCCACGCTGATTTGATTCAAATAACGTTCCGGCAGACTGAAATCCAGAAAGATCGGATCCAACTTTTGCAACAAAATAATAGCGGAGCCGACCGGCAGGTATTGGCCTATATCCACCTGACGTATACCTAGTTCGCCGCCAAAAGGTGCCTTTATCTGTTTCTTGGCAATCAAAGTTTGTTTGCTACTGACGGCGGCGCTTGCTTCTTCAAGCAAGGCTTTGTTTTGGTCGTAATCGGATTGAGCTATAAATTTTTTATCTATCAATTGAACGCTGCGTTGATAACGAATTTGCGCCAGGCGTTGCTCGGCTTGCAGACCTCGCAATTCCGCTTGATCAGTTGCGTTATCCAATTCGATTAACAACTGACCTTGCTTGACTGCTTGCCCGGATTCGAAATGAATCGCCTTGATTTGTCCGGCCACTTCATTGCTGATATTAATGCCTGCCACCGAGCGTAAACTGCCGACCGCCGTCAATGAAGCAGGCCATTGCTCCGTTTTAACTTCCGCAACAGCGATCAGCGGAGGCGGCGGTACTTGCGCCTGGCTGATGGCTTGTTTGATCTGAAAAAATTTCATGCCAAACAAGCCGCCCAGAATCAGAATGGTCAACAACAAGACCAGTAAAATACGTTTAGTCATGCGCAAAATAATTCACTTAAGTGGAAATCAGCAGTCTATCAAATATACAGAGGTGCCATACGCCGCCAATAGTGGCCTTGATGCGCACGTCCTTCCCATTCGTACAGCGCATGACGAATACCCTTCTGCATCAGTACTTGACTCAATTCATGATTGTTCTGCAAAAAAGGGTCATCCTTACCAATTACCAGCGTAATCTCCATTTGCCGTAAATGCGTTAGTTGCGTTTCGCAATTCAGGTTCGGTAAAAAATGGCTTGGCGTATGAAAATAGACATGATCGTCGTAATAGCCGTCGAACAAGTTTTTGAAACATTCGACTTCCAGCGTAAGGTCGAAACGTCCGGAAAACGCCACCAATTTTTTAAACAAATGCGGATGCCTGAAAGCGATATTGGCTGCATGATAACCGCCTAAACTGCAACCGTGGGCAATGACGCAGGGATGCGGATTTTTCAAGGCCATGAACGGCATAATTTCGTTCAACACATAGTCTTCGAAAAACATGTGCCGCTGAATGCGGTCTTCCGGCCGCCGCCAAAAGCAATAGAAGGTTTCGTGGTCGATACTATCAACGCAGAACAACTGTATGTGCCCGGCTTCGATTTTATTACGCAAACGCTCGACAATGCCAAGGTTTTCGTACTCGTAAAAACGGCCGTCTCTCGTTGGAAAAATCAACACTTTGGCGCCGGCATGACCAAAAACCAGAAACTCCATGTCTCTACCCAAGCGCGGGCTATACCAGTGATGATACTCGCGGTTCATAAATTAAAGTGATGTTACTCCGAAAAATCTCTGCAATGCATCAATAAGCTGCCGTTCCTGCTCGAACTGTCTGGGGTAATCGAAATGCCCGGCATCGAGCACGAAGAGGACTTTTTCCGCAGCCCAAGCATTATAGATTGCGAACTGTCCCGGTGGCGCAACGACAGGATCAAACGGTGCGACAGCTGCATGCAACGGTTGCAAGGCATAGCGCGCGCAAACTGCTGCATCGTAATAGGCTAATGTGTCAAACACGTGATGATGGTGTTGGCTGTAAGCTCTTAACGCGGCCGCACTACCGCTAGTCGGCAAGCTTAGGCGCAAGGGTTGATTGCCAAAGGTTGGCACATTGAGATGAATCCTTTTTATTCTAGCATCCCAAGGAGCCGCCAACGCACCGATACCGCCGCCGAAACTGATGCCCATGTAGCCGATACTATCGGTAACTGCCGGGTAATGATCTATTAGCGCGGATACAGCCAGCCATAGATCCTCTACACACCCGCCGATTACGTAACTCTCAGGGTCGTCAACGCCGTGTACAACATGTTGGTTAGGTTGTTCGGGCAAGCGATCGCAACGGCTACGGGAAATGCCGCGAAAACAAGGAAAAAGCAAAGCCGCGCCGGGTATTCTTAAATGGTAATCCGGCTGCTCTCTGCCACCGTAACCATGCCCAACAACAATGGCTTGCGTAATAATTTGGGAATCCGGTTCCAGCAGCCATCCGCCAATATCGTAGCCGTCCGTGGATCGATAATTTATGTCGTAAACCCGGTAGCCGGCGCGTAAACATTGATAATTCAATGATAACAGCGGAGAAGCTAGTAAGGTTTTTTGATACTTTTCCCGCCAGAATTGACTGAAATTGCGCACTTCCTGCGGTGTGGGAACACTTAACAAATCGTCAAGACTGTAACCATAACCTGGATCGTAGCTGTAAAAATGATCGAAAGCGCTCACTGCCACTGGCCTGATAGAAATTTAAGCCTTCGGACTTAGCTCTAATTTGAAGGAGGAGGGAAAGATAAGTGGTGACTGAGTCACCACTCAAAAATCAACTTAACTTAACGCGAGTATCGCGCCGTTGCCGGTTATTAGCATTAAGAGTAAGTATGCTATCAATCGACAATTTTAAATTTCTCCCTGGAAGCATCAACCATATCCCGTAACTCCTTTCCCGGTTTAAAATGCGGCACATGCTTTTCTGTTAAAGATACGGAATCACCGGTTTTGGGGTTGCGTCCCAGTCGAGCGGAACGATGATGCAAGGAAAAGCTACCAAAACCTCTAATTTCTATCCTCTCGCCACTTGCCAGCGTATCGCTCAAGTGATCAACAACGCATCTAACTGCTAATTCAACATCTTTAAGCGCGAGATGAGGCTGCTTTCGTGCCAGCATCTCTATCAATTCTGATTTCGTCACATCCAGCCCTGAATAATCAAAAAAGGGTGACATGAGCTAGTCATGCCACCCTTGGAGATGGTTTTACTACTTGTCCATTTGTTTAAAGATGTCGCCCAATGTGGCTGTGCCAGCATTTTGTGACGAGTAATCTTTAATGGCATTTGACTCTTCTTCGACGTCTTTCGCTTTGATAGACAGAGAAATAGATTTAGTCTTTTTGTCGACGCCGACAAACTTGGCTTCGATCTCTTCTCCTTCTTTCAACAAGGTACGCGCATCTTCGACGCGGTCACGTTGAATTTCGGAAGCGCGCAAGTAGCCTTCGACGTTATCGGCCAAGGTCACAACCGCACCTTTAGCATCGATTTCTTTGATCACGCCTTTGACTAAGCTGCCTTTTTCATGAACAGCAATGTAGTTTTGGAAAGGATCTTGTTCCAGTTGCTTGATACCCAGGGAGATACGCTCACGCTCGGAGTCAACAGCCAGAATCACAGTCTCAACTTCATCGCCTTTTTTGTAATTGCGAATGGCTTCTTCGTCGTTCTCGTTCCAGGAAATGTCGGACATATGCACCAAACCGTCAATACCGCCGTCCAGGCCGATGAAGATACCGAAATCGGTGATCGATTTGATTTTGCCGGAGATTTTGTCGCCTTTGTTATGCGTAGCGGCAAATTCATCCCAAGGGTTAGAACGGCATTGTTTCATGCCCAGTGAAATACGACGACGTTCTTCGTCGATTTCCAGAACCATAACTTCAACTTCGTCGCCCAATTGGACAACTTTGGATGGATTGACGTTTTTGTTGGTCCAGTCCATTTCGGATACGTGTACCAACCCTTCAACGCCCTCTTCGATTTCCACGAAGCAGCCATAGTCGGTCAGGTTATTAACTTTACCGAACACGCGAGTGCCGGCTGGGTAACGGCGGGCGATGTTTTGCCATGGATCTTCATCCATTTGTTTCATGCCCAACGAGACGCGAGTTTTGTCTTTATCGAATTTTAGGACTTTAACTTTAACTTCCTGACCGATTTCTACACACTCGGACGGGTGACGTACACGGCGCCACGCCATATCGGTGATGTGCAGCAAACCGTCGACGCCGCCGAGATCGATAAACGCACCGTAATCGGTGAGATTTTTAACGATACCGGTAACGATCGCGCCGTCTTGCAGCGTTTTAACCAATTCTTCGCGCTCTGCGCTGTATTCGCTTTCGACGACGGCACGGCGAGACAATACAACGTTGTTGCGTTTTTGGTCGATTTTGATGACTTTAAATTCCAGATCGCGATTTTCCAGGAAAGCAGTATCGCGGATAGGACGAACGTCAACCAATGAGCCTGGCAAGAAAGCGCGTAATGCACCAACTGCAACGGTGAAACCACCACGTACTTTGCCGTTGATACGGCCAACGATGGTTTCTTGCGTTTCAAAGGCTTTTTCCAGTTCCGCCCAAGCTTTACTTTTCTTGGCTTTATCACGGGAAAGAAGAGTGGCGCCCAGGCCATCTTCAAATAAATCGAGAGCAACCTCAATTTCGTCGCCTACATTGACCTCTAGGTCGCCGTCGGCATTCAGAAATTGCCATTTAGGAATGACCCCTTCTGATTTGGCTTGTGTGCTGACGATAACAAATTCGTTTTCGATATCAACAACTGTACCAATTAGCATTGCGCCAGGACGCATTTCGGTCTTGGCATAACTCTCTTCAAACAACTCTGCAAAGCTTTCGCCCATCTCTTCTTTCCCAAACTTGCTAAGACTCAAGCAAGCTTTCTCTTCTCTGAAATTAAAATAAAGTCACCGAAAATAATTCGTTAACCACCAATAGCCTTAATCGACTAAATTTACTACCTGTTCAATCACTTGCTGAATAGTCAAACTGGATGAATCGATATAATGCGCACCTTCCGGCACGGTGAGCGGAGCCGCAGCCCGCTGCTGATCGCGACGATCGCGTTCTTCTATTTCCCGAGTGATTTGAGGAAGATTAGCATCAATCCCCTTGCCAATCAACTGTTTATATCGCCTAAGCGCCCTTTCCTCGGCGCTGGCGGTTAAATAAACCTTGATTTTGGCATCTTGAAACACCACGCTACCCATGTCCCGACCGTCTGCAACCAGACCCGGAAGCCTTTGAAAATCCTTTTGTTTTTGCAATAACACTTCTCTTACTTCCGGATACGCGGCAATGACGGACGCGGTATTGCCGGTGGTTTCGGTGCCCAGTTGGCTGGTAATGTCAGCGCCATCTAGCTTAACGATTAACTCGTCACCGCAATCGAATTCTAACGACATAGCTTCAGCGACGCGGCAAATAGCGGCTACGTCCGTTAACTCGACGCTCGATTTTAAGACCGCAACAGCTAACGAGCGATAAATCGAGCCGCTATCCAGATAATTCCAGCCCAAAAGTTTTGCAACAGCACGGCTAACCGTGCCTTTACCAGCCCCGCTTGGACCGTCTATCGTCAATACCGGTACTTGCATCTTAAAAGCTCGTCAGCGCCAAACCTAGCTTAGTGGCTAAATCACGAAACTCGGGGAACGATGTGTTGACGTTCGCGCAGTCTTTAATTGTGGTGGGACCAGACGACCGCAGACCGGCAATCGAAAACGACATCGCTATGCGATGATCGCCATGCGATTCGACCTCGCCACTGCCGATATGGCCGCCGCCGTTTATTATCATGCCGTCCTTGGTAGGTTGCGCGTCGACACCCAGAATTTGCAAACCGTCAGCCATTACTTGGATACGGTCGGATTCCTTAACCCGCAATTCCTCGGCTCCGGTCAAAATTGTCTGACCCTCGGCACAAGCCGCGGCCACAAACAAGACTGGAAACTCGTCGATTGCCAGCGGTACCAAATATTCAGGAATATTGATCCCTTTCAATTGCGCAGAACGCACGCGCAAATCGGCAACAGGCTCGCCGCCAACTTCTCGTTCATTCAATACTTCGATATTCGCTCCCATCAAACGCAAAATATCTATCACACCGGTGCGCGTCGGATTGATACCGACATGGCGCAAAGTCACATCGGAATCAGGCGCGATACTGGCGCCGACCAAAAAGAACGCCGCCGAGGAAATATCGCTAGGCACATCAATCCGTGCGGCAGTTAATTTCCCTTGGTTGTTGATGCGTGCGGTACTGCCTTCACGTGTAACGGGATAACCAAAGCCATTCAACATGCGCTCGGTATGATCGCGCGTCGGTGCTGGTTCGGTGACGCTGGTTTCGCCTTCTGCATACATGCCGGCCAGCAACAAACAGGATTTGACCTGCGCGCTGGCGATAGGCATATCGTAGTGAATGCCCTGCAATTTGCCGGCCTTACCCATGATATGCAGTGGCGCAGTACCGTTTTCCTGGGTAATAATCTCGGCGCCCATCAGCGCCAAAGGCGCGGTGACACGCTTCATCGGCCGCGATTCCAACGATTTATCACCAGTCAAAACAGTATCGAATGGTTGCCCCGCCAACAGACCGCTCAGCAATCGCATCGAGGTACCGGAATTGCCCAAATACAAAGGTTTTGCCGGCGCTTGCAAACCGTGTTTGCCTACGCCGTGTATCGTTACTTCGCCATTGACTGGACCTTCAATCTTCACCCCCATCGCGCGAAAAGCTTCCAGGGTAGATATGGCATCTTCCGCATTCAAAAAACCGGTGACATGGGTGACGCCTTCCGCCAAAGAGCCCAGCATAATGGAACGGTGTGACATGGATTTATCGCCTGGCACACGGATCTCGCCGCGCAAACTACCACCCGGCTGCACTTGAAAAGTAATGGTTTGTGACATGTTAATCTTCTTAGTCTTCTTGTTGATCGAGAAAACGCTGCCGGGCATTTCTGGCATACGTAAAGGTTTCGAACAGTTGCGCGGATTGATCCTCAACCAGCAATTGTTCTATTTGGCTTAATTCCGCTTGAAACTGCCGAATCAAAGGCAGGATTTCCTGTTTATTGGCCAGACAAATGTCCTGCCACATGGTCGGATCGCTGGAAGCGATGCGAGTAAAATCCCTGAAACCGCCGGCGGCGTATTTAAATATCTCGCGCTGTTCGTCCTTGCGCCCCAACAGACCGACCAAGGCAAAGGCCAGTATGTGTGGCAAATGACTGGTGGCGGCTAAAACGGTATCGTGATGCTCCACCGACATCACCGAAACGCTGGAGCCGATCTTTTCCCAAAATGAATGAATTTTTGCCAGCGCCTGTTTATCGGTATTTGCTAACGGCGTCAGAATCAGGCGGCGATTAACAAATAAATCGACGGTTGAGGCATCCACGCCGCTGCGCTCGGCACCGGCAATCGGATGTGCCGGCACAAAGTTGCTTGGTACGGTGCCGAAAACCGCTTCCAGCGCCGATACCACGCTGCCTTTGGTGCTGCCGGCGTCGCTATAGATCGCATTCGGATTCCAATGCGGTTTAATCTGCTCGAAAATCGCTCGCATGCTACCAACCGGCGTCGCCACAATCACGCAATCGGTATTTTCCAGTGCGGCGGCAATATCGGTGTAAAACTCGTCGATAACGCCGAGTTGCTTGGCCAATTGCATATTCGGCAGATTTTTCTCCCGGCCGTATGCAACGACTTCACGGCATAAGCCTTGAGCACGGGCGGCTCTGGCAATCGAGCCGCCGATCAAACCTATGCCTATGATGCACAGGCGGTTAAACACCGCTCAGCACCTCGTGCAATGCTTTTATGAATATCGCGTTTTCACGTTCGGTGCCAATACTTACCCGCAAATGCTTGGGCATTTCGTAGTTAGCCACCGGCCGCACGATGACACCCTTGCGCAATAAGGCATCGTAAATCGGCAAAGCCGCCTGCTTGACATCGACCGAAACGAAGTTGCCGGAAGAAGGAATCCACGACAAATTCAAATCCTTAAAAGCATCAGTCAGCTGCGCCATGCCGGCGTTATTTAGCGAAACCGTTGCATTCAAATAGTCTGTATCACCCAGCGCGGCTTCCGCAGCGGCCAAGGCCAGCATGCTGCAATTAAATGGCTGACGCACCCGGTTCAACAAATCGGCGATGTCCGGCGAGGAAATCCCATAACCGATGCGTAAACCCGCCAATCCGTATGCTTTGGAAAAAGTACGCGCGATAATCAGATTCGGGTAACGATTCGGCCAAGCCAGCGATTCGGTCCGCACGGCAGGATCGACAAACTCGTAGTAAGCCTCGTCCAATACGCACAACACATGGGCAGGTAAAGACGCGATAAACTTTTCCAGCTCATCCTTATCCAGCAAGGTACCGGTTGGATTGTTGGGATTGGCGATAAACACCAAACGCGTTTTATCGCTAATCTGTTCGCGCATCGCGGCCAAATCATGACCGTAATTTTTAGCCGGCACCACTTTGGCCTTGGCACCTACAGCCTGAGTCAGAATCGGATAAAGCGCGAACGCATGCTGAGAGAACACCACTTCCAATTCCGGGGTGACGAAAGTCCGCATCACCAGTTCCAGAATCTCGCTGGAACCATTGCCCAGGGTGATTTGCTCGGGCACCACGTTTAATTTAGCGGATAGTGCGGCTTTCAACGCAAAACCGCTGCCATCAGGATAGCGGGTTAGTTCGGGCAATGTCGCCTGGATGGCGGCGGCAACTTTCGCACCGGTGCCCAGGGGATTTTCATTGGACGCTAACTTAATGACTTCTGCTATACCCAGCTCGCGTTGCAATTCTTCAACCGGCTTGCCAGGCACGTAAGGCACCAGCTGTTGAACACCGGCAGTAGCAAGTTCTAAAAATTTGTTCATCGACCTAAGATTTAAATGACGGCTTTTGGATAAGAGCCGAGGATTTTCAACATTTTGACGTTGTTTTGCAGGGTTTCCAGCGCCTTGGCGACATCGGGATCGTCGCGATGACCGTCAATATCGATAAAAAACACGTATTCCCACAAGCCTTGCCGCGATGGCCTGGATTCTATGTGCGCCATGCTGATGCCGTATTCGGCAAACGGCCCCAAAATCTTATGCAAGGCGCCGGCTTGATTGCCGGTAGACACTAAAATAGAGGTCTTATCGAGTCCGGTGGATGCCGGTTGCTGCTTACCTACTACGATAAAGCGCGTGGTGTTGTTGGATTCATCTTCGATATGCTGTTCGATGATGTTCAACTCATACAATTCGGCCGCCATTAAACCGGCTACCGCAGCCTTATTGTGATCCAAAGACGCTAGCCTGGCCGCTTCGGCATTACTGCTTACCGCAGTGCAGGGTACGCCAGGCAAATAGGTATTTAGCCATTGCCGGCATTGCGCCAGGGATTGCTGATGCGAATAGACTTCGTTAATCGCCGCCAACGAATCCATTTTGCCGAGTAGGTTTTGATGCACCCGAATTTCCACTTCGCCGCAAATTTGCAGTGACGTGGTCATAAAACGATCCAGCGTATGCGCGATCACGCCTTCGGTGGAATTTTCCACCGGTACTACGCCAAACTGGCAATGGCCGGTTTCCACCGCCAGAAAAATCTCCGGGATGGTCGCCGCCGGGATACCTTTCACCGCATGCCCGAAATGCTTGAACGTCGCTTGCTGGGTAAAGGTGCCAACCGGCCCCAAAAACGCCACTTCCAAAGGTTTTTCCAAAGCCAGGCAAGCCGACATCAGCTCCCGGAACAGATGTACCGAAGCTTCATCACTCAAAGGCCCGGGATTGAGTTCTTTGATTTTGCGTAATACTTGGGCTTCGCGATCGGCACGATAAAAACTGCCGGTCTCGCCTTCCGCCAATTTGGTCCGTGCCACTTCGATAGCGCATTCGGCCCGTTGATTGATCAGTTGCAACAACTGCCTGTCAATGGAGTCAATACGCTCGCGCAATTCAGTCAGGGGAATAATCGCCGTCATACCGGTAACTAGTGCGTGCGCTCGAACTCGGCCATAAAGTCGATCAAGGCATCGACCCCGGCTTCCGGCATGGCATTGTAAATACTGGCTCGCATACCGCCGACCGAGCGGTGACCGGGCAATGAACCCAAACCATTTTTCTCGGCAAGCGCCAAAAATTCTTTGTCCAGGGCGGCATCAGCCAACACGAAAGGCACGTTCATTCTGGAACGGTAATCTTTCACGACAGGGTTACTGTAGAGAGTGGATTGATCAATCGCCTGATACAATTTACCGGACTTGCTGATATTTTGTTGTTCAATGGCCGTAATGCCGCCTTGCTGTTTCAGCCATTGCAGTACCAACCCGAGCAAATACCAGTTATAGGTAGCAGGGGTATTCAACATGGAATCGGCTTTTGCCTGCTGCTGGTAATCAAATACCGCAGGCACGGTTTTCGGTGCAAAACCGACCAAATCATCTCGAACGATGACTACGGTCACGCCGGACGGCCCCATGTTTTTCTGCGTGCCCGCGTAAATGATGCCATAGCGACTGACATCGACCAGACGCGACAAAATGTTCGACGACATATCGCACACCAACGGTAAATCGCCGGTATCGGGAACCTCGGAAAACTCCACACCGTGGATGGTTTCGTTGGATGTGTAGTGCAGATATGCAGCGTCTTTATCGATATTCCAGGTATCGAACGCTGGGATAGTGGTAAATTTTTCGGCTTCCGAGGTAGCAACAAGTTGTACTTCGCAATACTTGCCGGCTTCTTTAATCGCACTAGTCGACCAGGCACCGGTATTCACATAACTCGCCTTGGTTTTGCCGTTGAGAATGTTCTGCGGAATCATCGCGAACTGCGCACTGGCACCACCTTGCAGGAACAACACTTTGTAATTGGCTGGAATGCCGAGCAGATCGATTAGATCGCTTTTCATCGCTTCGGCTATGGCCATGAAATGCTTGCCGCGGTGGCTCATTTCCATCACCGACATGCCGCTATCTTGCCAATCCAGCATCTCTTGCTGGGCTTGCCGCAAAACCGATTCCGGCAACATCGACGGTCCGGCGCTAAAGTTATAAATCCTTGTCATGCTTATTCCTCTTCTCCGCCTTGTTGTTCGGCGCTGTCCGCAGAGACATCGCTTTCGTCGATATCACCTTCGGCATCGTCGTCTTCATCACCGAGACCATCGATTCGATCCACACCGACCACTCTTTCGCCCTTATCCAGACGAATCACGGTAACGCCTTGGGTATTTCTACCGACCACGGAAATTTCCTTAACCCGAGTCCGCACTAATATGCCGCCGTCGGTAATCAACATGATTTCGTCGGTGTCGTTCACCAATACCGCGCCGACCACCGCGCCATTACGCTCGGAGGTTTGAATCGCGATTAAACCCTGACCGCCGCGCCTGTGCTGGGTAAACTCTTCCAGTTTGGTACGTTTGCCGTAGCCGTTTTCGGTGATATTCAAGACCGTGCCTTCACTGGCAATGATCAGGGAAATGACCTTTTGGCCTTCCTGCAGGCGAATGCCACGCACACCGGTAGCCGTTCTGCCCATCGAACGCACGTCGGTTTCGTTGAAGCAAACCGCTTTGCCGTCACTGCTGAACAGCAATACGTTTTGTTGACCGTCGGTAATCGCCACGCCCACCAAGGTGTCGTTTTCGTTCAAATCGATGGCGATTTTGCCATTGCTGCGTTGTCGTTCGAACTCGGGCAACGGAGTTTTTTTCACGGTGCCCGATGAGGTTGCCATAAAGATGTATTTATCCGCGCTGTACTCCCGGACCGGCAACATCGCGTTGATTTTCTCGCCCTCTTCCAACGGCAGCAAATTTACGAACGGCTTACCGCGCGACGCCCGACTGGCGACCGGCAAATTAAATACCCGCAACCAATAAACCTTGCCCGCCGACGAGAAACACAGAATGGTGTCGTGGGTATTAGCGATGATTAATTTTTCGACGAAATCGTTTTCCTTCGTCGCCGTTGCCGACTTACCGCGACCGCCGCGGCGCTGGGCTTTGTAATCACTCAGCGGTTGCGTTTTCACGTAACCTTCGTGCGACATCGTCACCACCATATCTTCTTCGGTGATCAGATCTTCGGCGGACAGGTTGGAGTAATCCTGCACGATTTCGGTACGACGGGCATCGCCGTATTGGGTTTTGATTTCTTCCAACTCTTCGCGGATCACTTCCATCAAGCGCACATCGCTACCCAAAATATGCAGATATTCGTCGATCAACTCCAGCAATTGTTTGTATTCGTTGACGATTTTTTCTTGCTCCAAACCGGTCAAACGATGCAAACGCAAATCCAGAATGGCTTGAGCCTGGGCTTCGGACAGGCGATAGGCGCCATTCACCAGACCAAATTCGATTGACAAATCGTCCGGTCGCGAGCGGTCGGCGTCTGCTCTATCCAGCAATGCGGCCACCAAACCGGCTTGCCAGGTTTGTGCCAGCAACCCTACTTTAGCTTCTTGCGGATTCGGCGAAGTTTTGATCAATTCGATCATTTCGTCGATGTTTGCTAACGCAACCGCCAAACCTTCCAGGATATGCGCCCTCTCCCGCGCCTTACGCAGGTTATAAATCGTTCTGCGGGTGACGATCTCGCGACGGTGATCGACAAACGCCGCCAGAATCTCTTTCAGCCCCATCAAATGCGGCCTACCGTCGTACAGAGCAACCATATTAATACCAAATACGGTCTGCATCTGGGTTTGCTTGTACAGATTATTCAGCACCACGTCAGGCACTTCACCACGCCGCAGTTCGATAACCATGCGCATACCGTCCTTGTCGGATTCGTCGCGCAGGCCGGAGATACCATCCAGCTTGCCTTCTTTTACCAGTTCGGCGATTTTTTCCAACAAGCGGGCTTTGTTGACCTGATACGGTAATTCGGTGGTAATGATCGCTTGGCGACCGCTATCGCCGATGTCTTCAAAATGACTGCGGCCGCGCAGATAAATACGACCGCGACCGGTGGCGTAAGCTTCAAAGATACCGGACGCGCCGTTAATGATGCCTGCGGTTGGAAAATCAGGTCCCGGCACGATTTGCATCAGTTCGGGAATAGTCAAATCGGGGTTTTCGATTAAAGCCAGACAAGCGCTAATAATTTCACCGAGATTATGCGGCGGAATATTGGTAGCCATACCGACAGCGATACCGGAAGAGCCATTGACCAACAAGGTTGGTACCCGGGTTGGCATGACAGTCGGCTCGGATTCTGATTCATCGTAATTGGCGACGAAATCGACAGTTTCCTTGTCCAGATCGGCCAGCAACTCGTGGGCGATTTTCGACATCCGCACTTCGGTATACCGCATCGCCGCCGGCGAATCGCCGTCCACCGAACCGAAGTTACCTTGGCCGTCGATCAGCATGTAGCGCAAGGAAAACGGCTGTGCCATCCGCACCATGGTGTCGTAAACCGCCGTGTCGCCGTGCGGGTGGTATTTACCGATCACGTCACCGACGATACGCGCCGATTTTTTATAGGGTTTGTTCCAGTCGTTTCCCAACTCGTTCATCGCGTACAGTACGCGGCGGTGCACCGGCTTGAGGCCGTCTCTGACATCGGGAAGCGCCCTGCCGACGATTACGCTCATAGCATAATCGAGGTAGGATTGTTTCATCTCGTCTTCGAGATTGACGGGGATAATTTCTTTAGCGAAGTCTGACATGGGTCCGTGGTTCCAGTGCAGTCGAAAGCTTATCGATCGACGGGTTAGCCTGCATTATCAATTCCATTTAAGCATTGCTAACAGGTTTATAAAGCCGTCGATTATAGCAAACGCGACTCGCTGGCGTCAGGCAAAAATCTCAGTTAAAAAGTTTTGCATGGCTTGCCAGGAACGGCGATCGGCAACAGGTTGATAGACTGTACCGAAATCAGGATTATTGGCAACAGGGTTGGTAAACGCATGCATGGTATGACCGTAACTGTGTAACTGCCAATCGGCGCCGGCTTTGGTCAATTCTTTTTGCAGTGCGATTACCTGCTCCACCGACCCCATCGGGTCATCGTAGCCGTGCAGCACCAACACCTTGGCCTTGATCTGCAGATTTAAAATGTTTTCGGGTGCTCCAAGCAATCCATGAAACGACACTACCCCCCGAATATCGACACCGGTGCGAGCCAAATCCAACGCGCACAAGCCGCCGAAACAAAATCCGATACTGGCCACCCTAGCGTTATCGGCCCACGGCATTAGGTTGACCGTTGACAGCGCCGCATGTAAACGCTGCTGCAACTTTGCCCGATCCTCTATAAACGGCTGCATCAATGCGGCATTTTCCTCGGGATTTTTTCCGAGTACGCCCTTACCATACATGTCGGTGGCAAACGCCAGATAACCCAATTCCGCCAGCTTAACCGCCTTGTCGGCCACGAACTGATCTCGCCCACCCCAGGCATGGTGTATCAGAACGACTGGCCTCTGCCCGGCAATCGCGTCGTCATAGGCGAAAAAGCCTTCCAGCACCGTATCGCGATCCAAATAACTGACCGTATTGGAGATCATCGCCATATGCTTTTCCCCATCCTGTTAATCACAACTCACCAGTCTGTTGCAAGGCCTGCAAAAAACCCGCAGAGGCTTCTTCGACCATATCGAGTACCCGCTCGAAACCATAACTGCCACCATAATAAGGATCCGGTACTTCGCGTTGATTCAAGTGCGGCGCATAATCGAGAAAATGCCGAATCTTATGACTGAGATCAACCGGACAGGCCTCCTTTAATATGGCGTGATTTTCATCATCCATCACCAATATATGATCGAATGCTTCAAAATCGGCCGACACAACCTTGCGTGCCCGCAGATTTTTCAATTCAACCCCTCTATCCCGAGCGGCTTTTTGCGCACGCAGATCCGGCGCATCGCCAATGTGATAGGCATGAGTTCCTGCCGAATCAATTTCAAAGCGTTCCGACAGGTTATTGGCCGTGACCAAATGAGCAAAAACCCCTTCCGCGGTTGGCGAGCGGCAGATGTTGCCCATACAGACAAACAGAACCTTGATTTTCCGCATAAGTTATAAAGCTTTTAAAATAGATGACGCTAAATTGTAAGCTATACTCAGATCGCCTGTCTTTAGGGTGGCACTGAAAAGTCGGGTAAATTAAGAAAAATTAGAACGTATTGAGGAGTTTCGAATGTTGATGATGAACTGGCATTCTGTGGGGGTAAAGGTGGTTTCCATAACCATGTCGGTACTCACACTGGTTGGCATAGCAATTTTGATTGTTTACTCGAGTGTCGAGAAGCAAAAATTGATTGACCGGGAAATCGAAGCCTCGCGCCAATTACTCGTGCTATCAGAATCAATCCGCGACAATGTAGTAAAAAAATGGGAAACAGGTATTTACACACCCGAGCAACTCATGCAATTGGTCGAACAAAAAGGCAGCTCCAAAGCCAGAGATTTGGTCATCGCCACTGTACCGACAGCCAACGCCTGGGATGTGATAGAAGCTCAAGCCAAGGAGCATGGCTTCCGTTTTAAAGCCCCCGCGCTGATCCCCAGAAACCCCAGAAATGCCGCCGACGAGATAGAACGGCAAGCTTTGGAATATTTTCGGAGCAATCCTTCGGCGAAAGACTACAGCTTTGTAGACGAAGAGCGGCAAGAAGTACGTTATTTGCGTCCCGTAAAAATGGTTAAGCAATGCGAGTTGTGCCATGGTGACCCTAAAACATCACAAACCCTCTGGAACAACGACAAAGGCCAGGATTTGCTCGGTTATCCCATGGAAAATCGTCGTGCCGGCGATTTGCACGGCGCATTTGAAATCATTACGCCATTCAGCGTAACCCTCAGCGAACTCAAAGCCAGCACCTATTATGCTATCGGCTTTTTAGGCTTAACTTTGATCATTATTGGCTTTACCGGTTATTTTACAATGAGCAAAATCATCATTGGCCCGCTGACATCCTTAGCCTTAAAACTCCAGGACATCGGTAGCGGGGACGGCGATTTGCGCGCCCGACTGGACGCGAGCGGTAAATCGGAATTTGCCTGGATCGCATCGAGTTTTAACTCGTTCGTCCGTAAAATCGCCAAAACCATAGACCAAATCAGTGTAACTAGCGAAAAGCTTGCCAGCGCTTCGCACAAACTGGCCAATATTACACAGTCCACGCAAGCGGGTGTCGAACGGCAGCTGCACGAAACCACTTTAGTGGCGAATGCGATGAAGCAAATGACATCCACGGTCCAGGAAGTTGCCAAGAACGCTGTCCGCGCGTCCGAAGCGGCTGAAATTGCCGACCGCGAAGCCTCAACGGGAAAAAACATTGTAAAAGATGCGGTACACGGCATTAACAGCTTGGCGTCGGAAGTCGAAAATGCCGCGAATGTCATTCACGAACTGGAAAACGACAGCAATAGCATCGGTGAAGTTCTAGGGGTTATTCAAGGCATAGCCGAGCAAACTAATTTGCTGGCACTGAACGCAGCCATCGAAGCCGCTCGGGCCGGCGAGCAAGGTCGCGGCTTTGCCGTGGTGGCCGACGAAGTCAGAACCCTGGCCAGCCGCACCCAAAACTCCACTCTGGAAATTCAAAAAACGATAGAGCGCTTGCAAGATCGCGCCAAACAAGCCGTCGCAGTAATGGAGAACGGTCGAGCCCGTGCCACGTCAAGCGTGGAACAAGCCGCATCCGCGGGCGGTTCGATCACAACGATCAGTGAACGTATCGATACTATCAACGATATGAACAACCAAATCGCCAGCGCTGCCGAAGAACAAACTGCTGTTGCCGAGGAAATCAATCGCAATATCAGTAATATCAGCCATGTATCCGAGGAAACGTCGATAGGCGCGAAAAACACCGCTGAGGCCTGCCACGAATTGCTCGAACTGGCTAACCAACTACGCTCCATGGTTGGAAACTTTAAAACTTAATCGACGCATAAACAGAAAGCGCGATGCCTAACAGCGTCGCGCCTATCTATATGCTTCATATTTTTATCGCACTTAATCACCCGTTTCTTACGTTAAGGACCTAGAAATGCCTACACCAATGAACCAGCTGTTCGATCAAATCCATAAAATACCGCAAGTCCCCGAGGTGGTGAGACACATCATCAACCAACTCAACAATCCAAACGTGGATATGCTGGATATAGCAAAAAACGTTGAAAAAGAACAAGTTATTGCGTTAAAAATTCTTCGCCTGGTTAACTCCGCGCATTTTGGCTTATCCCGTAAAATCGGCTCGATTGACGAAGCGATCACAATGCTCGGTATGAATCAGTTGAAAACCCTGGTGGTTGCTACCGGCATTGTCAGCGTGGTGCCGCAATTGGAAAATTTCGACATTAAGCAAAGTTGGCGCAACAGCTTTCGCACCGCAGGTTATGCACGCTGGTTTGCGGCACAAACCGGCCTGCCGGCTGAAGTGGCTTATACAGCCGGTTTGATTAGTAATCTCGGTAATATTCTGATTCATATCGGCAGTCCTAGAGAAGCTAACGAAATCGACCAGCATGTGAAAGCCGGCAACTCCCGACTGGAAATTGAAAAACGCCGGCTGGGTTTTACCAGTCAGGCAACCTGCGCGGAATTATGCCGGCGTTGGAAATTTGCCGATCAATTGGTTGAAACCATTGAGCAATCAGCGGAGCCTCTGCTGTCTGACCAGCCCGATAAATTGGCTTGCGCGGTCTTTTTAGCCCATTCGATTAGCGACTATCAAGATCAGGGTTTAGAAGCGGAGCAAATTTTAGCCTCGTTATCGACGCAAGTTATCGAGCAATTGGGGCTGACTGAGCAAGTAGTCAAAGATAAGTTACCGGAAGTTTTGAATGCCAAATCAGAGCTGGACGGCCTGCTCGATTAAACAAGCGCTTTTTTCGTCAACGCCCGCTAAAAAATTTTAATTTGTACTGGTTATAGATAGCAGCCTATCAACTCGCGGTTAATCCCAAATTAACCGCGATATGGGCAAGTTCGGTCGTGGTGTCTACCTGCAACTTTTTCTTGATTTGCGTGGCGTAGTTCGCCACGGTTTTATGGCCCAGACAAAGCTGATCGGCTATTTTATGCACCGTCAACCCTCGAGCCAACAGGCTAAAAACGTCGAACTCCCGCGGCGAGAACCCGGCGATTATCGCCTGATGTCCGGCGTACTGCGTCGCTTCGCCCCTATCTCGTATCAATCCGCGTTCTACATAACTCTGGCCGCTCATGATCGCCGCAATCGCTTCGGCCAGGATGCCGGGAGCGCTGTTTTTTGTGATATAGCCTTGTGCGCCGGCCACCAAAGCCCGGCTAACATAAACTTGTTCGTGATGAACGCTGAACACCAGAATTCTCGCTTCGCTATCGCGCTGGATGATCCGCCGTATGGTTTCCAAGCCGCCGATACCCGGCATCGATAAATCCATCACCAACATATCGGGCTGCAACTCTTGATATAGCTGAATCGCTTGCTCGCCGCGCTCGGCTTCGCCTATCACCTCGACACTATCTCCGGCAGCCAACAGCATTTTAAAACCGGCGCGCACCACCAAATGATCGTCGACCAGAACGATTCTTATTTTATTATTCATAACAGCGGTATACGCGCGTTAACAGTCATGCCGGCGCCAGGCCGGGACAACACCTGTAATTCGCCGTCCAGGGACTTTATACGTTCTTTCATACCTAACAAACCAAAACCTCGATTAATAGTCTGCAAATCGCAGCCTTGCCCGTCATCCTGTACGGTCAGTTGCAAACAAGCTTGCGGACCATCCAACTTATCCAGATCGATATTGACCCGATGAGCCCGCGCATGGCGAACCACGTTGGTCAAACATTCCTGAATCACGCGAAAAACTTGAATGGTGAGATTCTTGTCGAGATAGTCCACCGTATCGCTACAGCGGATCGTTAACTCCAAATCGGCATTACGTTCCGACCAATGGTTGACCATTTCTTCCAGCGTGGCTTTCAAACCCAATTCGGTCAACACCAAAGGGTGCAGCTGTTGCATCATCGACCGCACCACAGTCATCAAATGATCGCAAATCTCCGTAATAGACGTCGTGATTTTAGCGGTATCGGCCTTTTGGTGCGCTGCCGTCACCGCCATCACCTTTATAGCCGTCAACGATTGGCCGAATTCGTCGTGCAATTCTTGCGACAGGCGCTGCCGTTCTTCTTCCTGAATCGCCAGCGAATGTTGCGTCAGCGCCCGATTTTCCTGACGAGTTTTTTCAAGCTCCACCGTCATATGGTTGATAGCCTTCGCAATATCGTCGAATTCCTGCGTGGCAAACATCGGCAATTGCTGTCGATATTGGCCGGTTTCGATCAGACGCAAGGCATCGACGATCACCGCAATCGATTTCAGGGATTTGTTGAACACCAGATTGACAGCCAAAAAGGTCAGCATGGCCAGCAAGGAAATCGACGCGAAAAATGCAACACTCTCTTGCCAAACTTCCGTGATTTCGTCAAGCGGTTGAGCTTGGATAATCAACTTCAACAATTTTCCATCCCGGGTTTTCAGCTGATGCTCGACCTTGGGATAATCGCCTTTCACCAAGCGAATAAACCAAGCAGGCGGCATTTCTTCGGGATTACTGGGTTGATTTTCGCCGGCGAAATGGATCAATTGCCCATCCGGCTTCTGTAGTTGAATACTCAGGTGCCGCGTTTGCCGCAAGGCACTGAAGCGAGATAAGTCGTCGCTTTGTTGAAACACCGGAGTGTCGGCGATGCCCAAGGTAATCAGTTGCAGCGCCAAATGGATAGAGGCATCGACTTCTTTCTCGACCGATTGCCGCGCCTGCCATATTGCGATCGCCCCACCCAGCACCAGAATACAAATCGAAGACAACAGGATGCGGCAAATAATCCGGTAACGAAGGCTCATGACATCAAGTGAATTATAAACCCGGCATTATCCCGCCTTGCTTCCCATGCAGCTATAGGAAAAATTCTTTATTAACCTTATTACGCGTCTTCAAACACCCTCCTCGCATTCCTTGACGAATTGCTAATCAGCCCTGCACCAAGCGCTTATCGGCAATATCCATGTCAATCGACCTGCCCCATAAGTACATCGAAATCGCGCCTAACACTGATCGGCGGCTTAGCCCACCCACACCCGGGCATTTCTAAACATCCGCAGCCAAGCGCCGTCTTCCATCCAATCGTCCGGATGCCAGGAGTTTTGTATCGCCCGGAAACAACGTTCCGGGTGCGGCATCATTATCGTGAACCGGCCGTCGGTTGTGGTTAAACCGGTTATACCTAGCGGCGAACCGTTCGGATTAGCTGGGAATGCGGTGGTTTCGTTGCCGTAATTGTCGACGTAATTAACTGCAACCAATGCATCGGCGGGATTTTGCGAACCAAACTCCGCTCTACCTTCACCGTGCGCCACCACCACCGGCAGCATAGAACCCGCCATACCTTGGAAGAAAATCGACGGAGATGCTTGTACCTTCACCATTGCCACCCGCGCTTCGAATTGTTCCGAAAGATTGCGTTTGAACTGCGGCCAACCCTCGGCGCCGGGGATAATGTCTTTCAACCCGGACATCATCTGGCAACCGTTGCAGACACCCAAACCAAAGGTATCGGGACGCGCAAAAAACGCAGCAAATTCGTCACGCGCTTTCGGATTGAACAAAATCGACTTGGCCCAGCCGCCGCCAGCGCCCAATACGTCACCATAGGAAAAGCCGCCGCAAGCAACTAGACCGGTGAATTCCCTCAAGCTAACACGGCCGCTGATGATGTCGGTCATATGTACGTCGATGGCCGCGAAGCCGGCTCTATCGAATGCCGCCGCCATTTCGACATGACCATTGACACCCTGCTCGCGCAAAATAGCTACCCTGGGGCGTTGCCCGTTAATAAATTTCGCAGCGATATTGTCGTTGATGTCGTAGGTCAGAACGGCGGACAACCCCGGATCATTGTCGTCGGCGATACATTCGAACTGCTGGCCGGCACAATCGGGATTGTCGCGTAGCGCCTGCATCCGATAACTGACTTCCGACCACGTCTGTTGCAACTCGGCGCGAGCGGCGCTGTAAATTTCGCTGCCATTTTGGGCGACGCGCAAGTGTTGGCCATCGGTCACCTTACCAATGATATGCGTAAAATCGTCCAGTCCGGCATGGTCCAAAAGCCGCGCCACATGATCCAGTTCACTGACCTTGACTTGCAGCACCGCGCCCAATTCTTCGTTGAACAAGGCCGCCAATGCGTCATTGCCCAGATCGGAAATATCCAAATCGATTCCTTTACGTCCGGCGAACAGCATTTCGCTGACCGTTGCCAGCAAGCCGCCGTCGGCGCGGTCGTGATATGCCAAGATCAAACCTTGTTCGTTCAAAGTCTGAATGGTATCGAAGAAGCGTTTGAACAAACCGGCGTCGTTCAGATCCGGCACTTGGTTGCCGAGCTGGTTGTAAACCTGGGCCAGCACGGAACCGCCAAGTCGGTTCCGGCCTTGTCCCAAATCGACCAATAACAAGACGCTATCAGCGTCCTGGAGTACCGGTGTCAGCGTCTTACGCACATCCAGCACCGGCGCGAAGGCGGTGATAATCAGCGATAACGGGGAAGTCATGGTTTTCTCACCGCCTGCGTCTTTCCAGACGCTCTTCATCGATAAGGAATCCTTGCCGACAGGGATCGCAATTCCTAATTCCGGACATAATTCCATGCCCACCGCCTTGACGGTATCGAACAACGCGGCATCTTCGCCGGGGCTGCCGCAAGCCGCCATCCAGTTGGCGGACAGTTTCACGTCATCGAGTTTGCCGATCCGCGCCGCGGCCAGATTGGTCAGGGCCTCGCCTATCGCCATTCGACCCGAGGCAGGACCATCGATCACCGCCAAGGGCGTGCGTTCGCCGATCGCCATGGCTTCGCCGGTATGGGCATAAAAACCAGAGGCGGTGACAGCGACATCGGCCACCGGCACTTGCCACGGCCCGACCATTTGGTCGCGCGCGACCAAGCCGGTCACCGAACGGTCGCCGATGTGAATCAAAAAGCTCTTGTCGGCCACGGCCGGGAATGCCAAAACCCGTTTGACGGCTTCGGCCAATTCGACTTTGTCGAGTTGTAGGGCGGGCAAATCCTTGGTCAAACGCTGCACGTTTCTATGCATCTTCGGCGGCTTGCCGAACAGCACCGACATCGGCAGATCGACCGGCTTGCCGCCTAGCCATTCGTCACTCAAGGTTAAATGTTCTTCGTCGGTGGCGTGACCGATTACCGCGTACAAACAGTGCTCGCGCTTGCAGAACGATTCGAACAACGCCAAAGACTCAGGTTTAATCGCCACCACATAGCGCTCTTGGGCTTCGTTACACCAGATTTGCATCGGCGACATGCCTTTGTCGGCATTCTGTACCTTGCGCAATTCAAAGCTGCCACCGCGATCGCAGTCGTGAATAATTTCCGGCACCGCGTTGGATAAGCCGCCGGCGCCGATATCGTGAATCGAGACAATCGGCGTGTTTGCGCCCAGGGAATTACAGTGATTGATCACTTCCTGGCAGCGGCGCTCCATTTCCGGATTTTCGCGCTGTACCGAAGCGAAATCCAATTCCGCCGCGCTTTCACCGGAAGTTTGCGAGGACGCCGCGCCGCCGCCCAAACCGATCAGCATTGCCGGACCGCCGAGAATGACGATCAAGGAGCCGGCCGGAATCGGCTGTTTGTCGACCAACATCGGCCGAATATTTCCCATGCCGCCGGCGATCATGATCGGTTTATGGTAACCGCGATACTGATTCGCTTCCCCGGTTGCCGATGGCTGCTCAAAGCTACGGAAATAGCCGGCGATATTGGGCCGGCCGAATTCGTTATTAAACGCCGCGCCGCCTATCGGCCCTTCCAGCATGATATCCAGGGCCGAAACAATACGCTCGGGCTTGCCGTAGTCGGCTTCCCAAGGCTGCGGAAAACCGGGAATTTTCAGATGCGAAACGCTGAAACCGGTTAAACCGGCCTTAGTCGCGGAACCGCGTCCGGTAGCACCTTCGTCGCGAATCTCGCCGCCGGAACCCGTGGCCGCACCGGGATGCGGCGATATCGCGGTAGGATGATTGTGGGTTTCCACCTTCATCAGCATATGTGCTTCTTCCTCGACATAGCCGTATGCATGGGTGTTGGCATCGCGGATAAAGACTTGCGCTGTAGGCCCTTCCAGTACTGAAGAGTTGTCGCTATAGGCAGATAGCACGCCTTGCGGATTCAAGGTATGCGTGTTGCGGATCATCGCGAACAGGGACTTGGCTTGTTCTTCGCCGTCTATAGTCCAACTGGCGTTAAAGATCTTATGCCGGCAATGTTCGGAATTGGCTTGGGCGAACATCATTAACTCGACATCGGTTGGATTACGGCCCAAGTTTGTAAAACTATCGGTTAGATAGTCGATCTCGTCGGCCGACAGTGCCATGCCTAATTCGGTGTTGGCTTGAACTAATGCCTCCCTGCCCAGTTCGATGATAGCCACGCTTTGCAAGGGCTTGGGATCGTGCTCAGCGAATAGATCGAGCTCAGATGCATGAAACACGACTTGTTGTATCATCCTGTCATGCAGCAAACCGGCTAATTGATGTTTGACGGTGTCGCTCAAAGGCGCATTGCAAGTAAAGCGGTATTCAATGCCTCGCTCAATGCGTTTTACCGCTACCAGACCGCAACGCTCGGCAATTTCCGAAGCTTTACTCGACCAGGGTGAAATCGTTCCTAAACGCGGCACAACCCATAGGCATGCGGTACTTGATTCGGCCGCCGCTTCTGAACTGATATCCGCCGTTGGCGCGGAATTTAAGGCTTCGATGCCATCAGCGGCGTAACCGTAATCCAACAAGCGTTTCAACATTTCCAATTGTTCAGCGTTCAAATCGCCGTCAAGTTGCACAAAGTGCTGAAACCGGGCGCTGAGAGCCGTAATTTCGCCGGTAACGGATTGCAGTTCGGTGAACAGTTTTTCAATGCGAAAACGGGAGAGTGCTGATGTTCCGGAAATGGTCAACATGGGCTGTGTTTGAGTCGATTTCTAAAGCTGAAAAATAAATGCCGAAACTTAACAGTACGGCATTCTTCATGTAAAACGCGGAGACAATCCGGAGTCGCAACTGCTTGCTATGCTAAGGTGCGGCCGGCTTCTCGGTGACGCTCTCTGAATTTTCCCCGGTACTCTTCGGTAAATCCAGATTGATACCTTCCGTAATTAATCTTAATAAGGAAGTGGCGGCAACGTTGGACAGTGTTTTGCCTGCGCTATCCTGCACGGTAACTTCGGTTAGCTGTGCATCGAGCTCATGCAAACTCACCCGATATTCTTGTTCCTGGCTGGGATCGTCGCCGAATAAAAAATTGATCTCGTCCAAAATGGAGCCGTCTTGCGGCTTAATCGCGTCCGGATCGTATTTTACGAAGAAATAGCCTTTATCCATATTCCGCTCGACTACTTCCAATTTTTGCCGGCTTAATGCCTTACCGACTGTCCACCAGGCTTGGTTTGCCGATTGGTCGATTTGCAAACTGCTGACACCGCTAGCGCCGGTACTTTGCGCGCTACGATTGGGGGCGGCGGCCTCCGGTTCGGCGGGTTCGGTCTTCCTGGGCGCGGATTCGGCGGCACTCGCCACCGGCGTTTTTGCTGATTCTTGCGGCGCCGGCGCGGGGACAGGCGCAGCCACGTTCGCTGCCGGACGTGTCGCTATTGTCTTGGTTTTCAGATCGTCCGGCACCACCAATTCGGGAATTTCGGTCGTAAACTGATAGTCCCTTTCCTTATCGGGAAACAGGCTCTTGATGTAGCTACACGCGGATGTATTCAGCACCAATGCGGCAATCGCCGCCAAACGGCCGTACGAGCTTTTTCTCATAGTTATATAACGCCGGCCTGCTGCATGGACGCTCGCACCGCATCGAAACAATCCTCGGTTAACCAAGTCAAAGGTAAACGAATGCCTTTACCGATCAAACCCATCTCAGCCACTGCCCATTTAACCGGGATCGGATTGGATTGAATAAAAAGCTTACTGTGCAAACCGGTAAGGTTGGCGTCGATCGCTTCGGCCCTAGCGCGATCACCGTTCATCGCCGCCAACAGCATGTCATGGACCAGTTTCGGAGCTACGTTACCGGTTACTGTGATACTACCGTTACCGCCGATCAAACAAAATTCGCAGCTTGAGGCATCGTCGCCGGTATAAATGGCGAAATCGTAGCCGGTTAAATCCCTTATCTGTTTGACCCGCTCCAATTTACCGGTAGCTTCTTTCACGCCGACGATATTTTTCACTTTCGCCAACCGGCCCACCGTTTCCGGCAATAAATCGCAAGCAGTGCGGCCCGGTACGTTATACAAGATTTGCGGAATATCCACTGCTTCGGCAATGGCTTTGTAATGCAGATACAAGCCTTCCTGAGTCGGCTTGTTGTAATACGGCGTGACCAACAAACAGGCATCGGCACCGGCTTGTTTGGCTTTTTGCGTTAGACGTATCGCTTCACGGGTACAATTGGCGCCTGTACCGGCAATCACCGGAATCCTGCCTGCCACGCAATCCACGATAAACTTGATGACCGCACAGTGTTCGTCTTCGTCGAGAGTCGCCGACTCACCGGTAGTACCAACAGCGACCAATGCGTCGCTACCCTGTTCTATATGAAATTCCACCAACCGTTTTAAGCTGGCTTCATCCACCGCGCCATCTTCCGTCATAGGGGTTACCAACGCAACGATACTACCTTGAATCATGCAAATCTCTCGTATTTAGGTATACAAAACTGAGCCATTATATCAAGCTAACCCTGAAAACTCAGCCTGTTATATTTGTCTGGCCGTCAGAAACCGATCCAGCGCATTAGCGAAATTTTGTACGTCTTTCGCCGCCATGGCCGCCGCACCGCCCGCCGCCAAGCCGTTATCGCGCAAGCCTTCCATAAAATCGCGCATTGCGAGTTTTTCGCCGATATTTTCTACAGTGTAGGCTTCGCCGCGCGGATTGATTACAAAACCCTGCTTGGCTACGATCTTCGCGGCCAGCGGAATATCGCCGGTAATCGCCAAATCGCCGGTCCGCAAATGTTCGACGATGTAATCGTCCGCCACGTCGAAACCACCGCCAACCCGAATCGATTTAATATATCGGGACGGCGGCACGGCAATTGTCTGATTGGCAATCAGCAGCAATTCCAGCTGCTTTTTTTGCGCAACCCGGAACAATACCGTTTTGATCAAATTAGGGCACGCATCCGCGTCTACCCAAATTTTAAGAGGCCTGCTCAATCGGCAGCCTTGGCTAACGGTTTGACCCGAATATACCAGCCGTAATACAAGGCAAAAGCCACCAAAAACACTAGATAACCCGACCATAATATGTCGGAAACAAAATGCCCGCCCGATGTCATTCGAGTAAAACCCAAGGTCCAGGCCAACACCAAGGTCAGTAAAAAATAGATGAGCTTGTGGTTTTGCGACAGAAAATACAACACAAAAAACGTATAGCCCACCGAGCAATGCCCGCAGACGAAAGACTTATCCGCGGTATGACCTAACTTGGCCGGCGGCACGTAGGCATATTGGCCGCCGAATTGCGTAACATGCACCGGTCGCGGCCGCCCCCAATGATCCTTGACGATCAAATTGACCACCAAGCCGGGCCCGAGCGCAATCACCAACAATATATACAAAGCTTTTCTGCGAAAACGGGCGGTATAGGCATGAAAATGACTGACGATATACACTGCTAATGCCATCAAACCTGACCAGACGGTAAACGGAAAAGCGTAGTCGTATAGTAATTTCCAGGGCCACCAATGCTGAAACGGCCAAACATCGGCAGGGTTTTCCGGCCGGTAAAACAGTGCGGCCAAACGCAAATCGAGATCGGTTAGCCAAAATACCGCAGTAGTCACCAGCGCCAACACGGACACTATCAACATTTCGCGGCGCGCGCGTTTAATTTTCCGATGGGGCATTATTTTCCTTGTCTCGCGTTAGACGAACGGTTTGCGGCCAAAATTTCAAGTTTTCGCCCAAATATAGGTAATACGGCGAAGCCGGCTTGCCGGGATTAGGGATTTGAGCCAAAAATCGAAAACGCTCAAACGCTGCAGTCAATTCAACAGGCAGATTTTCCTCGGCGAATTCGCCAATCACAAAGCCATTTTTACCGACGAACGCTTCTGGGCCGGGCCAGACCTCGTATTGCGACGTCACCAAGCCACTGGTTTCGAAACGATAAACCTTGGGATGATCGGGCAAATAAAACGCCAACTCGCTGGCTAGATAACGATGGCCCAAGGCTACCACAAAGGTGTTATCCAGATTGGGTAAGCTGATCAATCGCTCGAAATGCACATTAATCGCCAACTCCCGCCAACTATTGAAACGCTTGGTGGGATCGAACGCCGTATTCTGTAATTTGAAGACTTGCAAAACGATGGGCAACAGATAGGTCAAAAGCACCATCGCATAACCCAGCACGATGCCGTATTTTAAGGTCTTTCTCCAAGCACCTGCCAACCAGTTACCGGCCAACAAAATCAGGCCGGTAAAATAAAATGGCATCGGCCAATTGCCCTGGGCTTTTTGCAAAACACTTAACAGCAGCACCCCTAACAATGTCGCCGGCCCCAGCAACAGTAAAAACCGTTGTTCGGCGGGCAAGCATTTAAAATTAAACGACGCCCGGACACTACTCACCACTACCACTACAAACAGCACCGGCGAGACTAATAAAATCTGGTAGAGCAAAAACTCCCCGGCCCACTGTAAATGCTTAAGCAAACTGACTGTTTCATGGTTGCCGAAATGACTTTTGCTATGCCCGAACATCACCCAATCGTGTTGCTGGTTCCACCATAAAATCGGCACTGCCGCGATCACAATAGGCGTTAAATAGACAAAAAATTCTTTTTTCAGCAAGCCGCGCCGCTGACCATCCAAGGCTAAAAAGATCGCCAACATCAACGGCAGGATCAATGCCGATTGCTTGCTCAGCAAGGCCGCTGCACTTGCTAGACCCGCCCAAAACCAGGCGCGCGCCTGTTGGTCGAACAGCGCCTGCCTCAGGTAATAAATGCTCATCATCCAGAAACAATACAGCGGCGCATCGATGGTCATCAGAAAGTTGGCCAAGACATTGATCGGCGTCGCCAACACCAGCAACAGCGCCAAAGCGCCACCGCGCGCACCGTAAAATGCCTTTGCTGTGGCGTGAAAAAACCATAGAAATACCGTACCCAACAGCAGTGCCGGCAAACGCACGGTAAATGTGTAATCGCCCAACAGCCAGGTAAACACGCCGATCAGCCAAGCTATCATCGGCGGCTTGCTGTAATAACACCAATCCGGTTGCCGCGACCAATCCCAGTAATAGCTTTCGTCGCCAATCAAATCAAAGCCATTGACCAGCAAAAACCCGCCGCGCAACAGCATAATCGCCAACAGCAAGGCCAGCGTATGCCCATCTATCCAGCGTAACAATCTCTCAGACATAGGTTGTTATTCCCATTTCTCCAGATAATGCAACAACAGTTGCAGGCTGCGTTGCCCGCGAAATTCGTTAATATCCAGCTTATACGCCGCATTGATTTTCCGGCAACCCAACCATTTCTCGGGGTGATCGGCAAAAAACGCTATCGCATCCAACAACTGGCCGCTGAACGGCAAGCGCAACACAAACTTCAAATGCTGCTGGCCGACGATCCGGCATTGAATCACATCGAAGACGCCATTAAATACTGGCTCCGGGAAGGTTTGCCCCCATACCGCCGCTTGCTGGAGAATTTCCGCGAAGGACAAAGTCATGTGTTGCTCGTCCAGTTCGCCGTCGGAATAGACTTTCTGCTCCAGGTCTACTAATTCCAGTTTCGCCGCCACCGTCTCGGCAAAAGCCAACGCGAAATGCGGATAGTCGTGCAATTTTATCGTCAGACCAGCCGCCATCGCATGACCGCCGAACTTACTTAAAATCTGTGGATGCTTGGCGGCAATCTCGCTCAGCACGTCACGAATATGCACGCCATTGATGGAGCGGGCCGAACCCTTGATATCGCCATTATCGGCCGGCGCAAATGCGATCACCGGCCGGTGTAAGCGGTCTTTGATGCGTGATGCCAGGATACCGATCACCCCTTGATGCCAATTGCCGTCGTACAAACAAACCCCTGCCGGCACATGTTTTTCGTCGAGTGCTTTCATTTCCGAAAGCAAAGCCATAGCCTCGGTCTTCATCTGCCCTTCGACTTCTTTTCGGTCCTGGTTCAAGGCATGCAATTGCTCGGCTATGTCATGCGCCAGCCCGGCATCGTCGGTTAGCAAACACTGAATCCCCAGGGACATATCGTCCATCCGCCCGGCTGCGTTCAAACGCGGCGCGATGGAAAAACCTAGATCACTGGCGTGTATCCCGGACAATTGCTTGCCGGCGACTTCAGCAAGAGCCTTGATACCGGGCTGACATTGCCCGGAGCGAATTCGCAACAAGCCCTGATGCACCAAGATGCGGTTAACTTGATCCAAAGCCACCACGTCCGCCACCGTACCCAATGCCACATAATCCAGCAAACGTGCCAGATTCGGCTCGGCGATGCCGGCTTTTTCAAACCAATGCAACTCGCGCAAACGAATCCGCAAGGCCATTAAGATGTAAAACATCACCCCCACACCGGCGATATGCCGACTGGGGAATTTGTCATCCGGCAGATTAGGATTAACGATCGCATCGGCAGCCGGCAATTCCAGACCGGGCAAATGGTGATCGGTGATCAATACCTTAATACCGGCAGCTTTAGCGGCGTTGACACCCTCGATACTGGAAATGCCGTTATCGACCGTGACGATAATGTCGGGCGTTTGCCGTTTCACCAGTTCGACGATTTCCGGGGTCAGACCGTAACCGTATTCGAAACGATTGGGCACCACAAAATCCACCGCGCCGGCTCCCAGCAAGCTCAAGCCCTTCAAGGCCAACGCACAACTGGTGGCGCCATCGGCATCAAAATCGGCCACTACGGTAATCTTTTGCCGCTGCTTGATAGCCGAAACCAAGTGCTCAACCACTTCCTTCATGCCGGTCAACAACCACGGCGAAGGCAAACTCGCCAGACTACGATCCAACTCCTCGGCATTTTGTACACCGCGACTGCTGAATATGCGTTGCAGGACCGAATCCATCTCGCCGAAATGCGAATGCTTGACCAACTCTGGCCTCGGTACGATTACTTTTTTTACGCTTTGCAGATACATATCAGACAATAAAAAAGCCGGCAATTGCCGGCTTTACGATGCTCATCGTTAGAATCACATCGAATCCAGAATAGCTTTTTTCACCGCATCCAGCGTGGCGTCTATCGTTATTGGTTGATCGTCCTTGCACTGAGCGATAGCGGTATCGGGATCTTTGATACCGTTACCAGTCAAGGTACAGACGATCTTGCTACCTTCCGGGATGTTGCCATTTGCGATGTCGTGCAAGGCACCAGCCAACGAAGTGGCGGAGGCCGGCTCGCAGAAAATACCTTCATAGGCCGACAACATTTTTTGCGCGGCCAAAATCTGTGCGTCGGTGAACTTTTCGAACCAGCCGCCGGATTCCTTCTGCGCGGCCCAGGCACCGTCCCAGGATTGCGGATTGCCGATGCGGATAGCCGTAGCAACCGTTTCCGGATTCTCCACCGGGTGGCCCGCCAAAAATGGCGCGGCACCGGCAGCCTGATAGCCGCACATCACCGGACGTTTGTTGGTCACCGCTTTATGCGTCGCGCTATCGGTCGAATATTCCTTATAGCCTTTCCAATAGGCCGTGATATTGCCGGCGTTACCCACGGGCAAGCAATGGAAATCGGGCGCCGCGCCCAAGGCGTCGACAATCTCGAAAGCGGCGGTTTTTTGGCCTTCCAGTCGAAAAGGGTTGATCGAATTAACGATGGTCACCGGCGCATGCGCAGTAATATTTTTGACAATATCCATACCGGCATCGAAATTGCCTTTGATCTGAATAATTTTGGCCCCGTACATCATGGTTTGCGCCAATTTGCCTAAAGCAATTTTGCCCTCGGGAATCAACACGAAGGCACGAATGCCAGCCCGCACCGCGTAAGCAGCGGCAGCCGCTGAAGTATTACCGGTCGAGGCACAGATAATGGCCTGACTGCCCTCTTCCACGGCCTTGGTGACAGCCATGGTCATGCCGCGATCCTTGAAAGAGCCGGTCGGATTCAAGCCTTCGAATTTCACATAGATGTCGACATCCTTGCCGATCAATCGCGGAATATTTTGCAGTTGAATCAGCGGCGTATTACCTTCGCAAAGACTGATCAGCCGGGTGTCGGCGGAGACCGGCAAGCGGTCGCGGTAACGTTCGATAATACCTGTGTAAAGGGTTTGGGTTGCCATTGTTTATCCTAAAGTTTCCAAGCGGATGCGCGCCACTTTGCCGCTGACCGTCGCCAGCGCTTCGATGGCCGCAATCGCGGCGTTCATTTCTTTTTCCAGCGTCAGTTGCGTCAACATAATGATCGGCACTGAAGTCTCGCCTTGCGGCGGCTCTTTTTGAATCAAGGCTTCGATGCTGATATTGTGCGCGGCCAGAATCCGGGTCACGTCTGCCAATACGCCGGGTTTGTCTTCGGCGGTCAGGCGCAGGTAGTAAGCGGTTCGAATTTGCTCGGCAGGCAACACCGGAATGTCGGCAATCGCATCGGCCTGGAACGCCAGATGCGGCACTCTGTTTTCCGGGTCGCTGGTCATCGCTCTGACCACGTCTACCAAGTCAGCGACTACGGCTGAAGCTGTCGGCTCAGCGCCGGCACCGGCGCCATAATACAAGGTCGGTCCAACCGCATCGCCGCACACCAAGACGGCATTCATCACGCCATCAACATTGGCGATCAAGCGCCGCTTGGGAATCAGCGTCGGATGCACACGTAACTCGATGCCATCCTCGGTTTTGCGGGCGATGCCCAGATTTTTGATCCGGTAACCCAGCGCTTCGGCGTACTCCACATCCAGGCGGGTGATTTTGGTGATACCTTCGGTGAAGACTTTTTCGAATTGCAGCGGGATGCCAAAGGCGATTGACGCCAAAATGGTCAATTTATGCCCGGCATCGATGCCTTCCACATCGAAAGTCGGATCGGCTTCCGCGTACCCCAAAGCCTGCGCTTCGGCCAACACATCGGCGAAGTCACGGCCCTTATCGCGCATTTCGGTGAGGATGAAATTGCCGGTGCCGTTGATGATGCCGGCCAGCCATTTGATGCGGTTACCGGCCAAACCTTCGCGGATGGCTTTGATGATCGGTATGCCGCCCGCCACCGCCGCTTCGAACAATACCATTACGCCTTTTTTACTGGCTTCCGCGAAGATTTCATTGCCATGCAGCGCGATCAAAGCCTTATTGGCGGTGACCACGTGCTTGCCGTTGGCAATCGCCGTCAACACCAGTTGTTTAGCCAGATCGTAGCCGCCGATCAGTTCGACCACCACATCGATGTCAGGATCGTTGACGATCTCGAACGGATCGCTGGTCAAGGCAATGCCGTCGGTAGCGCAAATCCGCGTCCGGTTCAGATCGCGCGCGGAGGCGCGGGTGACCACAATTTCACGGCCGGCCCGGCGAGCAATTTCCCCGGCATTCCTTTTCAGTACGTTGACGGTACCGCCACCGACGGTACCCAATCCCAAAACCCCAACTGTTACCGGCTTCAAACCTGACTCCTAGCGTTATACCCAAAATGGCGGCGATTATACTACGTTGTCTTTTTTCAGCATATTGCGGATGCTGCGCAAGGCTTGGCGAGTTCTGTGCTCGTTTTCGATCAAACTAAAGCGGATATGGTCGTCGCCGTGTTGACCAAAGCCAATGCCGGGCGATACCGCTACCTTGGCGTCGATTATCAACTTCTTGGCAAATTCAATGGAACCCATTTCCCGATAGGCTTCCGGAATTTTGGCCCAAACAAACATGGTCGCCCTCGGTTTTTCCACATGCCAACCCATCGCATTCAGACCATCGCACAGCACATCGCGGCGCGCCTTGTACATATCGCATATTTCTTTCACGCAATCTTGCGGGCCTTCCAATGCGGTGATCGCCGCCACCTGGATAGGTGTAAACGTACCATAGTCCATATAGGATTTGATCCGGGTCAAGGCCGCTACCAGTGTTGGGTTACCGCACATGAAACCAACGCGCCAGCCGGGCATGTTGTAACTTTTGGATAAGGAGAAAAATTCGACAGCGATGTCTTTCGCGCCTTCCACTTGTAAAATCGACGGGGCCACATATCCATCGAATACAATGTCTGCATAAGCGATGTCGTGGACGATCCAGATGCCATGCTCTTTACAAATCGCCACCACTTTCTCGAAAAAATCCAGCTCCACGCATTGGCAGGTCGGATTACCTGGAAAATTTAAAATCAACATTTTCGGCTTGGGCCAGCATTCCGCAATGCCTTTACGCAATTCCTCGAAGAAATCGACGCCTGGCGTCAACGGTACATGCCGAATATCCGCGCCGGCAATCACCACGCCATAGGGATGTATCGGGTAAGCCGGATTCGGCACCAGCACGACATCGCCCGGCCCGAGGGTCGCAAGGGCCAGATGGGACAAACCTTCTTTCGAGCCTATCGTGACGATAGCCTCGGTGTTGAAATCCAAATCAACATCAAACCGTTTTTTGTACCAACCGCAAATTGCTTTCCGTAATCTGGGTATACCTTTGGATACCGAATAACGGTGGGTGTCATCGCGTTGCGCCACTTCCAACATCTTGTCGAGGATGTGCTTGGGCGTGGGCTGATCAGGATTGCCCATACCAAAATCGATAACGTCCTCGCCCTCCGCTCGAGCTTTGGCTTTCAGCTCGTTGACGATGTTAAAAACGTAAGGCGGCAGACGGCTAATGCGATGAAATTCTTCCATTAATGACTCTTGAGATTCTGGTTTTGGAGACGGCTTCTAAAGAAAAGCCGGCTAAGGTACTGTTGTTGCGAAGCGATGTCAATTACGGTGCAACGGGATGCGGTCGAAAACCGCTACCGACCGAAACTTAGGGTTGTACGGCAGTTGTTGACGCTACTTGACCGGCATCCGCTTCCTGCTGATGCAGGTAAGAGCCGCCGACTAGAAACGTCAGTACCAACAGGTAAAGCACTGCCGCAATGTTTTTAACTTTCTTGCTGCCGTCGTCTTGATTATGGTCGTTCATGGGCAAGGTCTCTTGAATATTCGTTGTTGCATACGCAATTGTACCGTTTACACCGTCGTCTGAGAACGAAAAGCTCGCACTATGCACCCGGTCGCACAATGACCGCCGTCCGCAGCCGCGATTTGCCGAAACAGGACATGCGGTCGAAATCCTCGCGGGCAATCGGAATAAACTGGCAATCCAACTCATTCTGCCGGCCGTCGTCCGGATCGGAATCGTGCATGTACAAACAATCCTTATCAAAACCGCTCATCACCACCCAGTGCGGGGCTTTTTTCCTGTCCATCGAAAAAGTACTGATCAGAATAAGCGGTATTGCCCCGGCTTCGAACGCGGCTATCAAATCGTTCTGCGTGACGTTGGCGTAATGGATCGCCACGCCCTGCTCCGCCGCGTCGCGCTTGAAACAGGTATCGACCAGCTCGACGATCTGTTTTTTATCTTCGCTGCGCACACTGTCGATAAACAAGGAGCCGGTTTGATTGATCCAGACTTCCACCGAAAACTGCCGGCGTTTTGCGGCCAGCGCTAAACCGATGGGATGACAACCTCCGTGTCCGGAAGTCATAAAAATTGTCGTCGCTTCGCGCCATAGCTCGATTTCCTGCTCGCGCGACGGCAAATAACTCTTATCCAACGCATGCATCGCCATCATCAAAGCCGCCGGGCCGCAGGTAAACGGCGTGGTTTGCCGCAACCAATGTACGGAACGATGCTGCGGGGTATCGCGATAACGGCGAATCCGCTTTTGGTAACGCAACGCATCTTTATGGTCTTGGTAATAATCGCGATACAAACCAAATTTTTGAAAACCCAGCGCCTCGTACAAGCGGATGGCCGGGGTGTTATCCACGCTGACTTCCAAACGCAGATACAGGCGGCCATCGTCGCGCGCCGCTTGCTCGCCGGCCAGCATTAAAGTCTTGGCTATGCCTTTGCCGCGCAGCTGCGGCGCTACCGCCAATGAATAAATCCGCGCCAAACGAGTGCCGGGGTGATAAATAATCAAAATATACCCTGCCACCAGTCCCTCCCATTCCGCTACCAATAGGGCGCGATGTTCGGAACTCAGCCAATGCCGAAAACTGCGCCGGCTTAATTTATCGGTCGCGAAGCTGGCATTTTCCAAAGCCACCAAGCCTTCAAGATCCGCGCTTTGCGCCGGGCGCACCGCCAACGTATTCGCTACGGCCTGTAAAGCGGTCACGACGACACTCCGCGCAACGCCTGCCCCAGCACTTGCCGAGCCCGAAATAACACCATTTCCTGCCAGGCGTTGTCGTTGGGGCAGAAATGATGCCGCATCACCATGCTATGCGCGAAACGTTGATCGTGATTATCCTCTACCGCCCAAAGTTGATGATCGCGCAGCAAAACCTCAAACAAATGGTCGGTGCTGTAAGTGCCAAACTCCAGCGTCATATAACAACTTTGCGGATTCATGTTGGCGTGCCACAGATAATCCAACAAGCCCAGTTTGGGCACCGAACTGGACGTACCCGCCAGCGGCAGGGCCACCGAATCGCCATACCAGTTTTGCGCAACCGCCGCACCGGGGCTATCCGGGTTGTGATCGCAAATAATTTCCCCGTAACCATAAGGACCGAGACCGGTATGAAGATCCACCACCGCCACGCGGCGTTGCGCCAAATTGTGACGTTGAATCAAATCCTCGCAGACCATACGTCCATGCGCCGGCGCCCCGCCACCGTAAAACGGTCCGGACGGGTCTCGGTATTGACCGCCACTGATGGCTTTTTCCAGCGCGACTCGGCCGTATTGCCGGCTAAACTCGGCAAATGCCTGCTGTCTTTGGCTACTATCCGCCACAAATAGCCATTCTCGCAAATTGTCATAATCCGGGTTTTCGGGTAATGACTGTGCAAAATCCACCGCATTGCGATTCAAATCCACGCCGTCGGCGTCGCAGCGCCGCGACCAGGCATATCCCCAGGGCGTTAACGCATGAATCAGCAATATCGCGGTATCGTTTGGAATGTCAAACTGACGCTTGCGTAATCCTTGCAACAAATCAAGCTGGATCGCGCTGCCGGCAAAGCCTTCCACACCGTGCGTGCCGGCAATAGCCACCACCAGATTGTCAGCATTTTCATCGCCTATCCATGCGATATCTGTCAACAGAGCTTCACCGTCCGGCCCCAGTCCGGCGCATTGATAAATCTCATGCCGCACAGGGTGTTCCATCTCTGTGATTAGCGACAACCAAGTCTGGCGGGCAGTAGCATAACTAGCCGGGAATACGCCGGTGTCGATTTCAGTGCCGTATGGGGACAAACTCATCTGCATACTCAAATGTTCGGAGACAATAATTGTACAGTGTGGCAAACCCCTCAGCCGCAAGCAATAGGCATTCTTAAAGGGAATCGCAGAATTCGGCTTGTCTTAAAACTCGACTGGTTTCAAAATCCCCGCCTAATTTAAACCTACCGAGCATTTTTTACCATGGCAAGCACGCTGCTGGTCGTTGACGACCTTTCGGATTGGAACCCTTACTATCCTAGCGATCAGGTGGTCAGCTTTGAAGACTATCTCGCCAGCGAACAAACCGACCCCGATCAGCGGGTGCGGGTAATAAACCTGTGCAGCAGTTACACCTATCTGTCCGACGGCTATTATTGTTCGCTGCTGGCCGAGGCGCGGAATCACCACGTCATTCCTTCGGTTAAAGTCATCAACGACTTGGGCAAAAATGCCCTGTATCGCCTGCAACTGGAAGACTTAAACCAGCCGCTGGCCCGCGCCTTCAAACATCAAAACAAAAACGGCGAATTTACCCTGTACAGCTATTTCGGCACGACGCCGGAACCGGCATTTCAAGAATTGGCGCGGCTATTGTTCGAGCGTTTCGCCTGCCCGATTTTGGAAATTGTTTTGCGCTTTGAGCAGCAATGGCAAATCACCGACCTAAAAGCCGTCTCGCCCAAGCAACTGGACGACGCGATGCAGACTTTGTTTGCCGACGCGCTGGATCGCTTTAGCAAAAAGGTCTGGCGGAAAAGCCGGGCCAGAAAGACCGCGCGTTACGATTTGGCGATTCTGATCAACCCGTCCGAGCAATTGCCTCCCAGCAATCGCGGCGCGCTGAAAAAGTTTATCGATGCCGGCCGGCAACTGGGTATCGATGTGGAACTGATCACCCTGAATCATTACGGCCGCCTGCCGGAGTTCGACGGTTTATTCATCCGCGAAACCACTGCCATCGACCATCACACCTACCGTTTCGCCAAAAAAGCCGAAGCAGAAGGCTTGGTGGTGATCGACGATCCGACCTCTATCTTGCGTTGCGCCAACAAAGTCTATCTGGCCGACTTGTTCCGCACCCATAAAGTCCCGTCGCCGAAAACCTGGATATTGCACAAGGGCAATACCCAACACCTGGATAATTTGGAAGCCATCGCCGGGTACCCGGTGGTGATCAAAATTCCGGACGGCTCATTCTCGCGCGGCATCGTCAAAGTGCATAACCGCCAGGAACTGGAAAGCAAAGTTGCCGAACTGTTCGAGCAATCGGCGCTGTTGCTGGCCCAGGAATTTTTGTACACCGATTTTGATTGGCGCATAGGCATCTTCAATCAAAAAGCTCTGTATGCCTGCCGCTATTTCATGGTGAAAAACCATTGGCAAATCTACCGGCACGGCGCCAAACGCACCGACAGCGGCAATTTCGATACCTTGCCTACTTTTGAAGTACCCAAAGGCGTACTCGACGCCGCGTTAAGGGCCACACAACCGATAGGCAACGGCTTATACGGCGTCGATGTCAAAGAAATCAAGGGCAAAGGCTATGTCATAGAAGTCAACGACAACCCCAGCATCGACAGTGGCGTGGAAGACAAATATCTGGGCGATGAACTTTACAAAGCCATCATGAGCGAATTCCTGCGACGGATGGATAACCGCAGCAAGGGCGTTGCTCAATGATCGATAAACCGCTCGACGTGCTCTGCGTCGGCCATGCCAGTTATGACTTGGTGTTTTCCGTGCCGCACCATCCCGGCGCCGATGAAAAAATATTCGCCGACGACTTGCTGGGCTGCGGTGGCGGACCGGCTGCCAATGCCGCCGTCACGGTCGCCAAATTGGGCGGCAAGGCCGGGTTTTGCGGCTATTTGGGTGACGACGTGTATGGCGACAGTCATTTACGGGAGTTGCAAGACCATGGCGTCGATACCCAACTTGTTGTACGCGGCGCATCGCCAACGCCGTTATCCACGGTGCTGGTCAAACCGAACGGGCAGCGCGCGTTAATCAATTACAAAGGGCAAACCAGCGCCTTGCCTGCCACCGCTATCGACTTTGACGCCTTAGCAGCCAAAGTGTTGTTGTTCGATGGACACGAACCGCATATTTCCCTTCGCTTACTGAATCAGTTAACCCAACCGGTACATTCAGTGTTAGACGCCGGCTCGCTGCACGACGGCACTTTGGCTCTGATGGACAAAGCCGAATATCTGGTCTGTTCGGAAAAATTTGCGGTGCAATATGCCGGCGATGAAAACCTAGCCTTAACCAAACTGGCGAAAGTTGCCCCGGTGGTAATCATTACCTTGGGCGAGCGCGGCCTGATCTGGCAACGCGGCCAGGAACGAGGTAGCCTAAGCGCGCCGCCTATCGTTGCCATAGACACCACCGGTGCCGGCGACGCCTTTCACGGCGCCTTCGCCGCCGGCCTTGCCCGTGGATTGAGCTGGATAGAATTATTGCGTTACGCCAGTGTAGCCGGCGCGTTTTGCTGCTCGCGGATAGGGGCGAGACCGGGATTACCTAGCTTGAGTGAGCATCAGAACTTACTGGCTAGCTGGTCGGCGAACGGTGAATCAGAATAGAAAAGACACGAGACCTTGCGTCTATTCCTCTTGCCAATCCAACTATCGAGTAATGCAAATAATGAATAAGCGAGTGGAATTGATGCTTGGCGCCTGAATGGGAGGCCTATTTTCAGCCGGGCTTTAGCAAATTACACTCTGATTGAGTTGTATCCAAATTAAAAACTACTGTGCATTCAGGTGAATTGTCTGCCATCAATTCCCATAGGTTTTTGCAAGCGTAGAATCAGGTTATTTGGAAAGAGCGAATGACGCAATCGACCCGTTGCTGTTTATCGCCTAACGTGATTCAATGACAGCGATTGAATTGTTACCAGTCATAGCCGCTTGTCATTGATGATATACAGAAGGGAAAAACATATGCTGATCAATAAATTATCTTGTCGAAGGTCATTTCTCTGTGGGTAAATAGAGCTTTCTGATTACTAGTTGGGCATCAATAATGGCAAACTTATACTTTGATGAGTCAATTAGAGATAACGGTGCATTTATAATTGGTACTTTAGTGATCTCTGAGGAAGATTTATCTTCTCGAATAAGGGCGGAGTGGGAAAACATGGGCTTAAACCCGAATGATGACGAATATAAAAGCTCTGCTATAAAAGCCAACAATGAAGTATCTGTTAAGCAAAGAAAGTTTATTAGTTACCTAGTACATAGTTCCAAATTAGCCTTACTAGTATTACCAAACCATGATCGAAGACAGTTAGGCAATTATTGTGTTGCGTTAGTATTACAACTGCTTGATACCAAGAAATTAAGAAATGAATCACACGAACTATACATAGATGAAAATGTGTTCATTGATAAAAATATTAAGGCTATGTTAGAGGACTCTAAGGTTAACTTGTATTTGAATTCTGATTCAAAATTGGAAGCAGGAATACAGCTGGCTGATCACGCATCACATGCCTTAGGAGGTATATTGCTTGAAGAAATGGATATTGTAAAAAAACAAGTAAGGGCTGGTGAGAATTCCGGGTATCACCCTGACGATATGCTGGATTTGGGTTTTGAGTTATGGGCTAGTCTCCGCTATGCATTGATTGGCAACAATCAGTATATTGAGGGGCTATCACCACCTCCGGACGATCCTGCAAACCCGTTCTTTATGGTAGACGGTTACGGACTCTATATAGCCGACAGTTGTTCCGAAGAGCTGGCTGCTGCTGCCAAGAAGAGATTCGGTATAAACTACTTAGGCTGCATTCACTAAATGAAAAATATGCCTAACCAGCGTATCAACTTGGCGTTAGGCGGCCCCTTCGGACAGAGGAGAAAATTTGTACGACTTTAGGGTTGACAGTCACTATTCTCGGAAAGATATTTATCGCGAGATTGGAATCCCAATTGATTCCAAAGGTGGAAATTGGGATACCGGCTATAACCCGCGTAAGGCGGAACGCATCGCGGTTCCGCCGTATGGTGGCGTCTGATTGGCGGATCGCCTATCGGCATCCGCCCTACGGCCCTTGAAGCCTAGCGCCAATCGCATTGAGCTATTCGCGAAAACCCCGTTCGCTTGGACTCAAGCGAAAATGCGTTGCCGCATAGCTTAGTAAGCTGGCGGGCAATACAGAAAGCTTTGCGACCATAGCAAATGACCTTGTGCGCGAGCTTAATCCCGTTGCGCGCAAGCCGTTTTGCCTTACGAGCGAATCAATTTGCCTCGCCCGCAAGGCTTTTAGGTTTAATCGCCAGGCTGGGTAGGCTTGCGCGCAAGGTAAAAAAGATTGCGACGATAGCAAAATACCTCGTGCACGAGCTGAAACGGGTTGCTCGCAAGGCGTTTTGCCGGACGGGAGAATCAATTTGCCTCGCCCACAAGGCAACTAGGTTTAGTCGCCAGGCTAGGTAGGCTTGCACGCAAGGTAAAAAAGATTGCGCCGATAGCAAAATATCTCGTGCACAAGCTCAAACGGGTTGCGTGCAAGCTAAAAAGCTTCGTGACGGTAGCAAATGACCGCGTGCGCGAGCTTAAATGCTTTGAGCGGGGAGTCATCCGCCGCGTTGGCTAAGTCTCTCGCGGCGTGACGCAATTGTTTATCCTAAAAAGAGCAGTTGGAGGGTGTTGTAGGCCGTTCGTGCTGAGCAAAGTCGAAGCATGGACGGCCTACAACACCCTCACCCTCCGGGTGATTGAAAAATCTCGCTCGCCCTTCGACAAAACTCAGGACGAACGAGATTTTTCAGGCCCAACTGCTCTTCCAAATCATTCGTCCGCTTTCACCAATCGAGTGACGTGATACCAAAAGCCGGTTAACGCTCGAAATACTCCAGTAAAAAATCGATAAACGTCGTCAATTTGGCTGGATAAAAGCGGCGTTGTAGATAAGTGGCGTAAATGGCTAGCGCCGGTCGGCGGTATTGCCTGAGGATCTCCACCAATTCGCCGCTTTGTAAATACGGCGCCACCGACAATCTCGGCGCTTGCACGATACCCATACCCAGTGCAGCAGCCTCGCATAGTGCACGACCGTTATTGGACGCCAACACCCAATCGGATTTGATTTTCTTCAGCTCGCCATCGACATTAAACAACCAAAACTCGCCATGCGGGGTATCGACGTAGTGCAGGCATTGGTGATTACTCAGTTCGTCTATGGTTTGCGGACAGCCTTTTTCTGCTAAGTAGGCCGGCGAGGCATAGGTACACAATTCGGTCTCGGCAATCTTGCGCGCCACCACGCCCGGATCCAGGGTATCGGTGACTAACAAGGAAATGTCGAAACTGCCGACCCGCAAATTCGGCGGTCTATTATCCAGCGACATTAAAATCTTCACTTCCGGATATTGCTTTAGATAACTTTCGATGGCAGGCACCATGTACATGCCCCCAAAATCGATAGGCGCGCTGATTTTAATGGTGCCCTTCACCCGCTCGCCCAGCTGCGCGGTGGAGGCTTCCAAATCGGCCAAGTCTTCCAGCAATTGTTTGCTGCGGTTGTAGTAGGCTTCGCCGGCACTGGTCAGACTTAGGCTACGGGTGGTGCGATGTAGTAGCACCACACCCAGTGAAGCTTCCAGTTGGGCGATGTATTTGCTGATCATCATTGTCGAAAGCTTCGACTCTTTGGCAACAGCGGAAAACGTCCCGAGCTCGACTATCCGGCAAAAAACGCGCATGTTGTTAAACTTATCCATTACGGCACTCAATATAAACTTAAAGTTTATATTTTATAAACCAAATAGCGTCTTTAAACCAGAATGCCGCTTGGCTACAATGCCGCCCGGAGATAGTCGTTACCTCGTCTGGTTTGCAGTTTAGGCCAGACGTCTTTTCACCCACCGAGGTTTTTATGAGCAAAATTCACAACGAAGTACTGTTAGCCAACCGCGATTATGTATCCAGTTTCAACAAAGGCGATTTGGCTATGCCGCCCGCTCGCCAGTTTGCCATACTGACCTGCATGGACGCCCGCCTGGACCCTGCCAAATATGCCGGCTTATCCGAAGGCGACGCCCACGTGATTCGCAACGCCGGCGGCCGCGCCAGCGACGACGCAATCCGCTCCCTGGTTATTTCCTACAAATTACTCGGCACCAAGGAATGGTTTGTGATCCATCACACCGACTGCGGTATGGAGACCTTTACCAACGAGATCATGAGCGACTTGTTGGCCAGCAGCTTGAAAACCGCCAGCGTCGATGCCACCGGCTGGCACGACGGCGGCGAAGGCCCCGGTTCGACAGACGGCAAATACATCAACTGGCTAACCATCAAAAACCAAGCCGAGAGCGTGCTGGAAGACGTTAAGCGCATCAAATCCCATCCGCTGGTGCCTGGTGAAATTCCGGTTTATGGTTACGTCTACGACGTCAAAACCGGCCGTTTGATCGAAGTGCCTGAAGCGACAGCCGCAGGCCAGGCACACTAGGATTTTGGCCTTAATCTAAAATAGGCGCGCAATGCTATTAGGAATGGTTGCGCGCCCGAGAATCTAAGTAGTAGCTACCGACGATATAGATTTCGCTACTCAGCCGGTGTATATATAGGCAACACAATTTGGCCCCATAACCGAGATCCGGCAACTCTGCTTGCCACACAAAAAACCCGCCTTGCAGCGGGTTTGTTTTGCCACCAAGTTAATTGGCTTTGGATTTCTTATTTTTTCAAAGGCTGTTGCGCTTTGCCATCAACTTCCAACTGCACGCGGCGGTTATTTGCGCGGCCTTCCTCGGTTTCATTGGTGTCGATCGGTTTGTCCCAGCTATAACCGTGTGAAGTAATGTTGGGCGAAGCACTGCCTTTGGTCAGGTATTTTTTAACTGCTAATGCCCGGCGCTCCGACAAGTTCAAATTGTGTTTGTACGAACCGGTATTGCTGGTATGACCTTGAACTTCGAAAGCCATATCGGGGTACTGTTTGATGCGGTCAACGACTTTATCCAGTTTTGGGAAATACTGCGGTTTGATAATGTCTTTGTCGTTATCGAACTTAACGTCAACGATCCAGCAGCCGAAGACGCTGACTTCAACACCCGGTAAGGTAGTCGGGCATTTATCGAGGCAGTTATTTACGCCGTCTTTGTCGTCATCCAATTTCGAGCAATCCAATTTAGCCGGCGCTGGAGCAGCGGGAGGCGGAGTCGGCTCGGCTTTTGCAACCACGGCCGCTTTAGGTTTTTCGCCGAATGGAATCACGAAACCCAGATTAACCGTCATGTCATGAAATTCTTCGGTGCCGGGCTGTAGTTTGGCGTTGAAATTGTTGTTGTAACGGTATCGAACGTCGCTGCGAATCAGGAAATTATCGTGCAGTTCATAAGTAAAACCCGCACCCGCTTCGCCGATGAAGCCCGCGCCGCTGTCGCCATTGTGCGTAGAATTGATGCCGCCCACGCCGACTACTGCATAAGGCGAAAATTTATCTCTAAACAAATAATACTGCGCATCTACCGTACCGCCGGTCAAATCCCAGTTACCGTTAGTTTTGGCGCCTTCCAGGTTTTGGTATAAACCTCTGACCTCGATATTTAGATGTTCGTTGATGATCTTACCCAAGCCCAAGCCACCACCCCAGCCACTATGAGCGCTACGATCGCCGCCCGGCTGCACGAAAGTGCCGAATGGCGCCGCGTACCATCTGTCATCCAGGAATTCCTCGGCTCGCGCCGCCGACAGAAAACCGAGCGTCGTGATTGTGGCTGCCGCCAATAATCTTGCTTTCAACATAAAAACTCCTTGCATTACTAATAAAAGATTTGATATTCCGATGCCGCTAAAATTTTGTACGCAAGCCAAGCTCGTTAAAACTTAAGCTTTAAAAATCAAAGAGAATCGCAAATTCCACAAACTTATGTTGTAAAAATACCACATTTTTCCGAATCGGCAAACATTTAGGCACATCGTTTGCGGACTCCGGAGCGCATCCAACACAGACTTCTCAGCGGTTTGTTAATGTGAAACGACCGAATCGTCTGTTCGTTTACTTATTTAACGGAGATAAAACCACCCATCGCCTCAAGACCGGGCGACAGAATCAAACTCGCAATTTCAAAGCGACAATACCATTTGCGGCCAGATGAGGATTTGGCAAACGATACCGAGCAAAATAAGCCAAAAACTAATTGCAAATATTAAAGCGTACCTTCGTGAGTTACGTACATTTTGCCGACCGGTCTATTTTCGCTAGACCTATCGATCATAAAGCTGGTCCACTAGATTTTTAAACCAGGGCGGCCGAAAAATCATCACGTACAAAATCAAGGTTTCCAAAATCGGCAAAGGTATTATGTGTAAAGCAATCAACACCAGCAGCAGTAAGATGCAAAAGACCAGTTTAGAAAAAAAAGGGATTTTACTCATAAATCCATCCTAAGTTGGTTAGCTGGAATATGTTTTGGACTGGATATGCTACGACTTATTTAATAGTGTTAATAATTTGTCGACATTTCGCATAATATTCACCGGCTTCCCAGGCCAAGGTAACCAAACTTGCCGCCTTGATGCTGGTGTTATTTGTCGGATCGCTTATCAGCGAGAGTTGTGTTTGCCAGTACCAGCTTACTGATTCCGCCGTTTTCGTACAATCCCCATAAGGGCTCACCACATCGCCGAAGATGTTCTCGGCTTTCTCGCGCAAATCAATCAACAGTTGCTTATGCGCCTGCCGATTTTGAAAGCTTTCCAGAAACGTCGCATCACGCGTCATGTCTTGCGCCTCGGTGAATTCTTCCAACCATTTTTCGGCATCCGCTTTTTTCGGGATTTGCACCGGGTTTCCGTCGTTAGCAAAGGCGGCAGTAAGGCCGCAGGCTAACAATGCGGCGGCTAGTATGAGTTTTTTCATGGTCATTATTGGCAAAAACTTGATTAGGATGGATGTGAACGAGACAGTGTGCAGCGAATAAGCCAAACATGACTATACGCAGTTTGCTTCCTATATTATCCGCAAGTTATAGCATGTCTGCCTGTCTAATTAAACTTTTAGCGCTTTAAACTAAGTAAATCCGGATGTTACACCCTGTGAAATTTTTCATACGCGGCAAAAGCAAAGCAGCGTTTTAATACTATTGACGGCCAAGTAATGCTGTCAAATTACTCGTAATATAAACTTTTCATTCGGAGAAATAATATGCATGCAAAAAACCAAGATTCCGCGGACATAAACTCAACTAAAAATCAAATTTTCAAAACTGAAAATTTTGCGGTAGGTACTGAGTTAAACGTTACCGAGATGGAAGCCGTTAGCGGTGGTTTTGTTCCTCTGATAATCGGTGGCCTAGTAGTTTTTGACGCCTTCATTTGGGGTGCGGTCTGGGGGAAAAGTTTGAATAGTTAAGTAGTATACGCCTGGAATGCCATATGGCATTCCAGGCATTAATAATTCTTTATAGATTTAATTTTTTTCTATACATCTCGCCAGGCTGATATCGCATTACTTCCTTATTAATAACATTTAAAAACTTGATACCGACAAATTTTCTATCCAATTTCTTCATGGTGTGAAATGTCTCATAGGGCGAACGTACAAAGGGAACTTTAATGTGTTCGGCGTTAGAAAAAATCGCGCCAGGATCGTTTCATTTACTCATTGTTTGGAGAATCATCATGCATGGCAACAATCATTTTTCCGGCCAAAATCAAGCTGATAGCCTACTTAAGTTAGACAACGGCAACATCACATTGTCACCGAATGAAATTAATGCAGTCGCGGGAGGACAATTCGTGCCGGTGGGCGAGGCAAAATATTGGTTACCCGTTATTGTTTACGATAGCTGGTATGGTCGCGACGTGGTAATTGGCTAGCGGTAAACCGCGCTTTCGGGAGTGGGAATTATCTGTTCTCACTCCCGCGAGCGCTTTAATTGACATTAACGTCGGAAATTTAAACGTCGATCTGTATAGGCCTAAGCATGCGTCAAACTCTGTTCCGAGAGGAGGCACTCGAGTCCAGTCGCGATAGCCAGTTTGGCGAAATCGCGCTACATCAACCCTTATCGATTTCCCTGTTAACCGGCTGCGCGGCGGCGATTGCGGTAATCGTCATAGCGTTTGCGACCTGGGGAGAATACACCCGCAAGGCCCATGTTAGCGGCTATCTGGCTCCGAACATGGGTTTAATTAAGGTTTATGCGCCGGAACCGGGCACGATTATCGAGAAGCACGTCCGCGAAGGACAAATGGTCAAGCGCGGCGACATGTTGTTCGTGTTATCTACCGAACGTAGTTCCAGGGTAACGCCGGAAGCGCAGGCAGCGGCAATTGCCAAATTGCAGGAACGCCGGGACAGCTTGAAAGAAGAACTCAGCAAGCAAGGCAATATTTCCGTTATCGAACAGCATACGCTGGCCGAAAGAATTAAAGGCATGGAAGCGGAGGGATCGAAAATCGATGCTGAAATCGATCTGCAGAAACAACTGGTCGATGGTTCGCGCGAGGTATTGGGTCGCTTCCGCCGCTTACAGGCGACCGAGTCGGTCTCCGATTTGCAAGCCCAGGATAAACAGCAGGAACTCCTGAATCAGGAATATCGGCTGCAAGAACTGGAGCGGCAACGTTTGACCCGCGACCATGAAATCAAGGAGTTACGTTTGCAGGTGCAATCCGACGAACTGAAGGCCAAAAACCATCAGGCGGCAATCGGCCGGGAGGTATCGACGCTGGAACAACAATTGACCGAATCGGAATCGCGCAGAAACCTGGTGATTACCGCACCGCGTGACGGGGTGGTTACCACCATTCTGGCCGAACGAGGACAACTGGCCCAATCCAACGCGCCGTTGCTGTCGATTTTGCCGGAAGGCGCGTCACTGGAGGCTCAACTATTGATACCGTCGCGCGCCATCGGCTTTATTGCAGCCGGACAATCCGTGTCCGTGCGTTATCAAGCATTTCCCTACCAACGCTTCGGCAGCCACAAAGGCGAAGTGAAAGAGATCGCCAAAACCCTGATCCGCCCTAATGAAATCGACTTGCCCGTCTCCTTGGACGAACCGGTTTACCGGGTAACCGTGACCTTGTTTTCGCAAACCGTGCAAGCCTATCGGGATGTTATCCCTTTACAATCCGGGATGCTGTTGGATGCCGATGTGGCCCTGGATCACCGCCGCCTGATCGAGTGGATATTCGATCCGTTATTCAGTATCACCGGAAAAATCTGATCATGAGTACCTATAAAACGCTGAATTTCACCGGACGACGAACAACCCCGGTTATTTTGCAAACGGAAGCCGCCGAATGCGGGCTGGCTTCCTTGGCCATGGTAAGCGCTTATCACGGTTTCGATACCGATCTTGCCAGTTTGCGCCGCCAGTTTTCCATCTCGATGAAGGGCGCCACCCTGAACGATTTGATTCGCATCGCCACCCATTTGAATCTGGCGACCCGGCCCATCAAAGCCGAATTAAGCGATCTAAGCAAAATGACGCTGCCGGCGATCTTGCATTGGGATTTCAATCACTTTGTCGTGTTGTCCCAAGCTAACGAGCGGCGCATGGTAATCCACGACCCGGCACGCGGCAAACGGATGATGACAATGGACGAGATCTCGGGGCACTTTACCGGTGTCGCCATGGAATTGGCGCCCACGCAGGAGTTCCAACCTCGGCGCGAGCGGCAAAAGATTCGCTTTGGTCAATTGCTGGGCGGATTGCCGGGTTTGAAAGGCACAATCGCCCAGATTTTCGTGTTAGCCGTCGTTCTGGAAGTGCTGTCGGTGCTGGCGCCGTTTTTCATGCAATTGGTCGTGGATCATGCCATTGTGGCCGAAGATAGGGATTTGGTGGTGGTGCTGGGCGTCGGCTTTCTATTACTGGGACTGGTTCAAATCGGCGTAACGGCTTTACGTTCGTGGGTCGTCGTGGTGTTGGGCACTACCTTAAACCTGCGTTTGTTCGGCAATCTATTCCGTCGACTGCTAAATTTGCCGATGGCATTTTTTGAGAAACGTCACCTCGGCGATGTGGTGTCCCGCTTCGAATCTTTAGAAGCTATCCAGCGCACTTTGACCACCAGCGTGGTCGAGGCGATTGTCGATGGCATCATGGCTGTCATTACACTGGTTATGATGTGCGTATACGGCTGGCAACTCGCCCTGATCGTCTGCGGAGCGGCGTTATTGTACGGCGTTCTGCGCCTGGCGCTGTATCGCCCGTTGCGGCAAACCCAGGAAGAGCAAATCCTGCGCGCCGCCAAACAGCAAAGCAATTTCATCGAAAGCGTACGAGGCATTCAAAGCGTCAAGTTGTTCAACCGGCAACTTTACCGGCAAACCTTGTATCAAAATTTGTTGGTGGACAATTTCAATACCGGCATCCGCATCCAAAAATTGAACATCTTGTTTCGCGGACTGAACGGTGCACTGTTCACTATTGAAAATATCGCCGTGGTCTGGCTGGGGGCGCTAATGGTGCTCGACGGCGCGTTTTCCGTGGGAATGCTATTTGCGTTCATGTCTTACAAACAACAGTTTATTACCCGTATTGTCAGTTTCATCGAAAAGGGCATTGACTTGAAAATGTTGAGTCTGCACAGCGAGCGCGTGGCCGATATCGCGCTGACCGAGCCCGAGCAGAATACGCCGGTGTTTATGGAATTGATGGAAGAAGACAATATCCCCGCGGAAATTGAGGTGCGCAACCTTAGCTTCCGTTATTCCGAGTCTGAGCCCTGGATACTGAAAAATGTCAATTTTAGAATCGAAGCCGGCGAATCCGTTGCCATCATTGGGCCGTCCGGATGCGGAAAAACGACTTTGTTAAAAGTATTGCTGGGACTGTTACCGCCAAATGACGGCGAGGTCTTAGTCGGCGGAAGTCCGCTCAATAAATTCGGCCTTAGCAGATACAGGGAAATGCTGGGTACCGTGATGCAGGAAGACCAATTGTTTGCGGGCTCCATTGCCGACAACATTTGTTTTTTCGACCCCAGCCCCGCTGCCGAAAAAATTCAAGCCTGCGCGGCAATCGCCGCCGTTCACGACGACATAGAACGAATGCCGATGCGCTACAACACCCTAATCGGCGACATGGGAACTATCCTCTCGGGCGGCCAGAAGCAGCGAGTGTTACTGGCAAGAGCACTATATAAGAATCCGCAAATCCTATTTCTTGACGAGGCTACCAGCCACTTGGATGTGAACCGCGAAAAATCGGTTAACGATGCGATTCGCCGGCTAAATTTGACACGCATCATCGTGGCTCATCGCCAGGAAACCATCGCCTCGGCGGATCGCGTCATCGTCTTAGGGGAAGAAGTGCAACAACTTGTAATCAAACGCGCCACATGCTGATAGGCTTCGAAGTATGTGCGGGTTGTCAGTGAGCTTGAATCAGGCTTTTCCTCGCCCAAACTAAGGCCGGCTCACCTGGCTAATTTGAAATTTGCTCAGTCACCCCCTGGTATCGTTCAAGCCAGTCCATTGGCCCGAACAATCGCATTCTGTCAAACCGATAAACCGGCTAATCCTCTTTTTCTTTGATGGAAGGAGGTTCCACCGCCTCTTCATCGACATTGAGTTCCAGCGACACCGTTTTATAACTTTGGTCCGGATTGGCCACGGCGTCTATCGATAACGGCAATGCCGAAATCAATATCAGCGCGGTATATTTTGCAAGATGGTGAATATGGTTTTTCATCGCTTACTCCTTAATGGTTGGCGAAAAACGAGCCTTGCCCTTTGGGTTGCTATTCAAAGACTCGCAGCCAAGATGAGCGATTTTTATGCCAACAACTCGTTAAAAAGGTATCGCCGGACGCGGAAACAAGCGACCACGTCCGCCAACAAGCGTATCAAACCCAGCAAATTCAGCGGGTTTGACTTCCATTATGCAAATATCTGTTTATTCATTTCACCCATAAACGACCTCATAGCGTCCATTCGCTAACAAATAACCTCCGCGTCATTCCCGCAAATTGCCGGGCAATATCCCCCGGCCTGGTTGATCCCAACCGGCAATTTGCCCCATCTCACATCACATTCAAATAACTAATTGATTATAAATACAAAAATAACTGGCACCCTGTTTGCTATCAAATTATTGACGAAATATTGTCAACCCAAATTGGAAAACCAGCATATGCAGGATTAGTTTTTTACCTAGCAATTTTTTTGGAATAAATAGCTATTCTATCAATCGAGACCCCATGCTTTATCGAAAACACCCAGCCTTATTAACGGGTTTATTTATATTCGCCCTGAGAAAACGTGATGACAAATAAAATGCCTATCTTTCTATGCCTATTCGTTATTTTGCTCAGCGGTTGCCGTCAGGCCGACAGTGAGAAACAAGAAGAGGCTCCCAAATTGGAAGCAACCAAACCGTTACGTGAGGATGCCGCAGTTACCAAAGAATATGTCTGTCAGATTCATGCCATTCGGCATATCGAGATTCGCGCGCTGGAAAGGGGATATTTACAGAATATCTTCGTGGACGAGGGGCAACTCGTGCATCAAGGGCAAGCCATGTTCAAAATCATGCCCAATATTTATCAGGCGGATCTTTTAAAAGCGAAAGCCGAAGCCAATACCATGAATATTGAATACCTCAATACCAAGGGTTTGGCCGATCAAAAAATCGTTTCGCCCAATGAGTTGGCGCTGGCCAAAGCCAAGCTGGATAAGGCTGACGCGGAAGTCAAATTAGCGGAAACCCATTTGGGCTTCACCGACATCAACGCTCCTTTCGAAGGAATTATGGACCATTTCAACGTGCGTAACGGCAGTCTGGTTGAAGACGGTTCGCTGTTAACAACCCTTTCCGATATCAGCAAATTATGGGTGTATTTCAACGTTCCGGAATCAGAATATCTGGATTACAAAATGCACAAACACGAAGATGCCAGAACCAAAGTGCAGCTCAAAATGGCAAACGGCCAGATTTTCGATCAAACCGGCACCATCGAAACCATCGAAGCCGACTTCGACAATACCGCGGGCAATATCGAATTCCGCGCCACGTTTGCCAATCCGGACAAATTGCTCAGGCATGGCGAAACCGGCACCATCCTAATGGTCAAGCCTTATAAAAACGCATTGCTCATTCCGCAAAAAGCGACGTTCGAAATCCTGGACAAAACCTATGTCTACGTCATCAACCACGAAGAAAAACTGGAACAACGGCTCATCAATATCGAAGCCGAATTACCCTATCTGTTTATCGTGAAAGACGGATTGAAAGACGACGACAGAATTCTGCTGGAAGGCCTGCGCAAGGTGCACGCCGGCGAAAAGGTGGAAATCAATTTACAGCCACCGGAAAAAGTCCGCTCCGAGTTGGAATTATATACAGAGTAATTCTTTAGCCAGAGATCAACTATGTTTAGCATCTTTATAAAAAGACCGGTCATGGCGATAGTATTGTCGCTGAGTTTCCTATTTATGGGATTCCTAGCCATCCGCTCATTGCCGGTATCGCAGTTTCCCGATATCGCACCGCCGCGGGTGACGATTTCCTTATCCTTCCCAGGCTCCAGCGCCGACGTATTGGTCAAATCGTCGCTGATTACCATCGAGCGCGCCATCAACGGCGTACCCGGCATGAAATACATCGTTTCCGATGCAACCAGTGCCGGCGAAGCGACGATACAGGTATTGTTCGAACTGGGTGTTGATCCGAATATCGCAATGGTCAACGTTAAAACCCGCGTCGATCAGGTGATGAGCCGATTGCCTAATCTGGTGCGTTTGGAAGGTGTGATCGTCAATTTTGTCCAGCCCAGCATGCTGATGTACGTCAACCTGTACAGCAAGGATAAGAACGCCGACCAAAAGTTCTTGTTCAACTACGCCTACGTCAACGTGATACCGGAAATCCAGCGTATCTACGGCATCGCCCAAGCGCAAATCCTGGGCGCCCGGCAGTACGCGATGCGGATCTGGCTGAATCCGGACCGGATGCGCGCCTACAGCGTTTCGACCGAAGAAGTAATGGACGCGATTGCCAAGCAAAGCATCATCGGCCGGCCGGGCCGGATCGGTCAAAGTACCGGCATGGCCGCGCAATCCAAGGAATATGTGTTGATTTACCAAGGCTGGTATAACAAGCCGGAGCAGTACGCGGATATCATCATCCGCGCCAACTCGGAAGGCGAGATCCTGCGCCTGAAAGACATAGCCAAAGTCGATTTGGACAGTGAGTTTTACAACATATATTCGGACAAGGACTCTTTCCCGTCCGCGTCCATCGTCCTGAAACAAAACTACGGCACTAACGCCACCAAAGTCATTGAAGACGTTAAGGCCAAATTGGAGGAACTGAAAAAATCCTTTCCGGAAGGCATGGATTACGAGATCAACTACGACGTATCGCGCTTCGTCGAAGCCTCGATTCATAAAGTGTTGCACACCTTGGGCGAAGCCTTCGTGCTGGTGACCTTAGTGGTGTTTCTGTTCCTCGGTGACTGGCGTTCAACCTTGATTCCGATTCTGGCGGTGCCGGTATCGTTGATCGGCTCGTTCGCGGTGATGTCGGCTTTTGGCTTGTCGATCAACTTGATCACGCTGTTCGCGTTGGTGCTGGCGATCGGTGTGGTGGTGGACGATGCAATCGTAGTCGTGGAAGCGGTGCACGCCAAGATGGAAGCGGAACACCTCAGTCCCTACGTCGCGTCGCGGCAGGTATTGGGTGAAATCGGCGGCGCCATCGTCGCCATCACGTTGGTGATGGTATCGGTATTCGTACCTATCGCCTTCATGAACGGTCCGGTCGGGGTGTTTTACCGGCAATTCTCGATTGCAATGGCCTCGTCCATCATCATCTCAGCCGTTGTCGCGTTGTCTTTGGCGCCGGTGTTATGCGCGATGATTCTAAAAAACACGCATGGACAGCCGAAACGCAAAACACCTATCAGCCTTTTTATCGAAGGTTTTAACTACCTTTTCGAAAAAGTCACCGGCCGCTACGTCAAATTGCTGAATGTCGTCGTTACCCGCCGCATCGTGACCGTTGCGGTACTTGCCGCGTTTTCCTTCGGCATTTTTACCGTCAATAAGACTTTACCGGCCGGATTTATTCCCGGCGAAGACCAAGGCATGATCTACGCCATCATCCAAACCCCGCCCGGCTCGACCATCGAGGTCACCAACAAAGTCGCACGGCAACTGGAAGAAGTCGCCGAAAAAATCGACGGCGTACAGTCGGTATCGTCATTGGCGGGCTATGAAGTGCTGACCGAGGGCCGCGGCTCCAATGCCGGCACTTGCATCATCAACCTCAAGGACTGGTCGCAACGCAAAAGTTCGGTGCAAGACGTCATTCACGAACTGGAAGAAAAAACCCACGATTTCGGCGCCGTGATCGAATTCTTCCAACCGCCGGCGGTCCCGGGCTACGGCGCCGCTTCCGGTCTGGCCTTCCGCTTGCTGGATAAGACCACCGGCACCGATTACTTCCAGTTCGACAAGCTTAATCAGGAGTTCATGGCCGCCCTGCGAAAACGCCCGGAATTGACCGGTCTGTTTACCTTTTACGCAGCCAACTACCCCCAATACGAGCTGAAAATCGACAACAAACTGGCGATGCAAAAAGGGGTGAATATCGACAAGGCCATGGAAAACCTGGACATCATGATCGGTAGCACCTACGAGCAAGGCTTTATCCGCTTCAACAACTTTTTTAAAGTCTATGTGCAAGCCTTGCCCGAATTCCGCCGATTCCCAACCGATGTATTGAAGTATTACGTCAAAAACGACGCCGGCGAAATGGTGCCCTACTCAGCTTTTATGACCGTCAATCAACAGCAAGGTCCGAACGAATTGACCCGATACAACCTATATAACTCCGCGGCAATCCGAGCCGAACCGGCCCCTGGCTACACCAGCGGCGACGCCATCGCGGCCATCAAGGAAGTCGCCAAGACCACGTTGCCGCAAGGTTACGATGTGGCCTGGGAAGGTTTATCGTTCGACGAAGCGGCGCGCGGCAACGAAGCCCTGGTGATTTTCGTCGTGGTCTTGGTGTTCGTCTACCTGGTGTTGGCAGCCCAGTACGAAAGTTTTGTGTTGCCTTTGGTGGTGATTTGTTCGTTGCCGGCAGGTATTTTCGGCTCATTCCTATTACTAAAAACCATGGGCTTGGCCAACGATGTGTATTCCCAAGTCGGTCTGGTGATGTTGGTCGGCTTGCTGGGTAAGAACGCGGTATTGATCGTCGAATACGCAGTGCAGCGGCAAGAGCAAGGTTTGTCGGTCAGAGAAGCGGCCATCGAAGCCGCCAAGGCCCGTTTCCGGCCGATTCTGATGACCTCCTTCGCCTTTATCGCTGGTCTGGTGCCGTTGGCTTTTGCCACCGGCGCCGGAGCGGTCGGCAACCGCACCATCGGTACATCCGCATTGGGCGGAATGTTGTTCGGCACGGTATTCGGCGTTGTATTGATTCCCGGGCTGTACTACATCTTCGCCAAGTTAATCGAAGGCAAACGCATGATCAAGGACGAAGACGTGAATCCATTTACCGAAACCTATCATTACGGGACCCATGATGTCGAAGAGTAAAACGAATTTTGCGATAGCAATCGCTGTAATGGGTTCGATGCTGCAAGCCTGCGGCATTCCCGATATGACGAAGAAAACGGCGGATACTCAGCTGCCCGAACAATTCAAATCCGGACCGAACGGTCAGGCCAGCTCGGCAACGGTGAAATGGCAGGCGTTTTTCGACGATCCGCATCTATTAAGTCTGATCGATACCGCCGTGGCCAATAACAAGGAAATCAACATCATGCTGCAACGGATCAGCATTGCTGAAAACGAGATCCTGGCGCGCAAAGGGGAATACCTGCCCTTCGTCAGATTTGGCGCGGCGGCGGGTGGCGACAAAACCGGCCAATACACCCGCAACGGCGCGGTGGAGGATAATCTGAATATTGCCAAAGGCCAGGCGTTTCCGGCTTTCCTCGGCGATTACCAGTTCGGTTTATTCTCGACTTGGGAAATCGATATCTGGAAAAAACTGAGAAACGCAACGCAAGTGGCCGTGTATGAATACATGGCATCGGCCGAAGGCCGGAACTTTCTGCTGACTAACCTGGTTGCCGAAGTGGCACACGCGTATTACGAACTGCTGGCCTTGGACAACCAATTGCAAAATCTGGCACAGAACATTGCGATCCAGCAAAACGGTTTGCTGATGGTGAGGCAGTTGCAAACCTATGCCAGAACCAATGCCTTGGCAGTCAAGCGTTACGAGGCCGAGGTGGCGAAAAACCAAGCCCGCCAATACGAGATCGAGCAGCAGATAACCGTGGTCGAGAACCGAATCAACACTTTACTCGGTAGAACGCCGCAGCCAATAGAACGCGCATCGGGCGGCTTCATGGACATCAAATCCAAAGCATTGAGCGCCGGCGTACCGTCTGAGTTGTTGCAAAACCGCCCGGATATTCGCAAAGCAGAGCTCGAATTGCAAGCCGCCGATCTGAACATCGACGTAGCCCGAGCCAATTTCTATCCGTCGTTTGGGATCAAGGCCGGCGTGGGTTTTCAGGCCTTCGCGTTGAAATATCTGATCAATACGCCGGAATCACTGGCGGCGATGGTGGCGGGCGAGATGGTGGCGCCGCTAGTCAATAAAAACGCCATTACCGCGGAATACAAAAACGCCAATGCCAAACAGGTACAGGCAGCATATGAGTACGAGCAAACCATTATCAATGCCTATGCCGAAGTTGCGAATCAAATGTCGAATATCGACAACCTGGATAAAAGCTACCAGTTAAAGCGGCAGCAAGTGGATTCGCTGGTGAAATCAATCGAAGTTGCCAATCAATTGTTCTTATCGGCCAGAGCGGATTACCTGGAGGTATTGTTGACGCAACGCGATGCCTTGGAAGCCAAGAAAGAGTTGATCGAAACCAAGGAAAAGCAAATCGGCGCGATGGTCGATCTTTACAAATCGCTGGGCGGCGGTTGGCAGTAGCGCAATCGTGTTATCGATAGGCTCGGCTGCATACCGGCGCGACTAAATCGGCATCGCTAGAGTGGTTCGATCCGGAGGCAATGCCGGGGCAGGTAGTTAGCCGATCAGCTAACTACCTGCCCCGGCAGCATTGCGTCGAATCAAATACCGCCACCCGCCGCGAAAACCTCGGTGCGTGTTTGCCCTTGCGACACATGACTACCCGGCGGAACGCTGTGCGTGAGCCAGACATTACCGCCAATAGTGGATCCACGCCCGATAGTGATTCGACCGAGGATAGTGGCACCGGCGTAAATCACCACATCGTCTTCGACGATAGGGTGACGGGCGTTGCCTTTAACCAGCATCCCGTTGTCGTCCTTATCGAAACGTTTGGCTCCCAGCGTGACCGCCTGATAAACCCTAACCCGGCTGCCGATTACTGCGGTTTCCCCAATTACCACGCCCGTACCGTGATCGATGAAAAAACTTTCCGCGATTTGCGCACCGGGATGAATATCGATCCCGGTAGCGGAATGCGCAAGCTCCGCAATGACCCGCGCCACCAATGGCGCGCCCAGGGTATACAGCACATGGGCGACACGGTGATGAATAGCAGCGGTTATGCCGGGATAGCAGACCAGCACTTCGTCCGCGCTTCTGGCAGCAGGATCGCCTTCATAGGCCGCCTGAATGTCGCTATCGATCAACACTCTGATAACCGGTAGTTGCTCGGCAAACTGGCGGGTAATATCCACCGACTGTTGCCGAACATCGGACGATAGGCCTTGTTGTTCGGCAATAAATTGCAGCTCCAGCGTAATTTGCCGGTTTAGTTGTCGCAACACGCTATCCAGGGTGTGGCCGACGAAGTAATCGATACCTTCGTCGTTCAGATCCGGCATTCCCAGCCGGTTGGGAAACAGTACCGCGCCCAAGTTCTCAATGATCTGGCTCAACGTCTTACGTGACGGCAACTTGGGTGGATGTTCGCGGCGCTGCCGATTTTCCAGCGAACGCAAGCGCAACTCGCGCAACTCGACTACCAGCGCTTCAATACCCCAGGCTTGGTCTGAATCGCTCAGACTCATACCGCAACTCCCTGCGCATCGAACAGGCCTTCGAACAAAGCAGAACTTAAATAGCGCTCACCCGAATCAGGCAGCACCACGACGATAGTTTTACCGACATTTTCCGGGCGTTTTGCCACTCTCACGGCGACGGCGACGGCGGCGCCGCAGGATATCCCCGATAGTATGCCCTCCTCCCGCGCCAAACGCCGGGCATAAGCTATTGCTTCGTCGTTGCTGACTTGTTCGATGGCGTCGACGATGGATAAATCCAATATATCCGGCACAAATCCGGCACCGATACCTTGAATTTTGTGAGGCGCCGGCTGTATGTCCTGGCCGTTACGGAATTGGGTCAATACCGGGCTGGCTTCAGGCTCCACCGCGATGGATACGATAGGCTTGCCTTGCGTGTGTTTGATATAGCGCGTCACGCCGGTAATGGTGCCGCCGGTGCCGACGCCCGAGACGAAAATATCGATTGCACCGTCGCTATCATGCCAAATTTCCGGTCCGGTCGTCTGTTCGTGAATTTGCGGATTGGCGGGATTTTTAAACTGCTGTAACAGTACGTAGCGTTCGGGATCCGAAGCGACAATTTCCTCGGCTTTGGCGATAGCCCCCTTCATGCCCTTCGCGCCCTCGGTCAATACCAGCTTGGCGCCGTACGCCACCAACAATTTACGGCGTTCGATACTCATCGTATCCGGCATGGTCAAAGTCAATGGAATTCCGCGCGCGGCGGCCACAAAAGCCAAGGCAATGCCGGTATTACCGCTGGTGGGTTCGATCAACTCCTTGCCTGGGCCTAATATGCCCCGTTGTTGCGCGTCATTGATCATGGCCGCGCCTATCCGGCATTTCACCGAATATCCAGGGTTACGCCCTTCAATTTTCGCTAGCAGAGTTGCTTGCGCGCCATCGGTAATACGGTTAAGTCTGACCAGCGGCGTTTTGCCGATCGATTGAGAGTTATCGGGGTACCAGTATGTCATATCATCATCCATCCATTTCATAAGGCCAAAAAAAAGCCAGTGTGCGCACTGGTACACTGGCTTCCGGTGATCCGGTCAGCTTGCAGATTTTACATCATCTTTATCGCAGACTGTTCAACTCGGCAAAAGACATGCGCCAATTATAAACAGTTCAAGCATAGATCGGGGAGTCTGTGTTTCCACGTATGTCAGATTGCTCTTCTTCAAGAGATTTTGCAACTTTGCAAGGCGATCTAACGGGCTAAACCGGTTTGATTCTCGACGTCGGCAATGCGCCCAAAGCTATGCGAAAAACATAACCCAACACAAACCCTGTTTCGGCTTCAAACCATACGAGAAGCGGTCAAAAAGAAAGGCCTGATTTATTGGCATGGATATAAGCGAAGACGAATGACTAAATCGCTTGCTTTTTTACCACCCTGGGTGGGCGATACCGCCACCGTTCGCTTGTCCATAGATTTGCTGCATCTGCCGCTTAACACGCCTTGAAGCCGTGTTAAGCGGCAGAAAAGCTTTATTTTCTGGAAGCTTTTAAAATTGCGGATAAATGACGGCCGCACTGTGCACAAACAAAATTTCCTGTCGGTACGCCTGATACAAATTCTTTTGTCAATGACGGATGATTGCAATCATCGTTGCGGCTTTTGGCGGATGTTTCGGTTTTTTTTGTGTCCATAATCTTCCCCTAGCTTCGTGCTTAAATGCATGATTATTTAACAAAACTTGTCACATTCAAATTTAAGCAAAAAACATACACAAATACCGTAACGTAATGTTAATAAAAGACTTTGTTCCAGTAATACAATAAAAACGGCTTGGATTAATAGCGAGCTGTAAAATTTTCCGACTTGAACTGCAAGCTGCCCAAGCTCCCTGCTTTTACCTGTCATCCAGGAATACTGCCTCCTAAGGCTATATCTAGTAGATATTACCGGTACGGCACCGATATATTCCGGGTGTTTCGGTTAATCACCGCATGACATACCATTTTCTAGAAAACACCGCTGTAAAAACTTTCGACACGATTTACAAACCGCTATAGCTAGGCATCAGGCACAAAAAAGGGGCCAAAAGCCCCTTTTTTCCGTTCATACTAATCGCCTTACTTTACAGCCTCGGCGATTTTATTAAACGCTTCTACGCGTTGTTTGCCGGTGTTAGCCAGATCAATACCGTTTTCGACGATCATCTGAATCAAGCCAGGAATACCGTAAACAATTTTACCGAGGTAAGCAACCAGCGGCACCGCGACAATTGCACCAAACAGAGTGCCAATACCGACCAAGTGCAGCAGTTTAGTAATCAGCACCACAATATCCAGCGGTAACAGAATCAAAGTACCGAAGTACAACAACACAATGAATGTGAACAGCGCGAACACTACAAACTGCAGCAGTCTTACCAGTGCGACATTAAGGTTTTTCATGTTTATTTGTCTCGAATGAAGGAAGAATCTTTTGCAAACACAGGCAACGGTCTTGATTTGTATTGCCTTTTTAGCCGTTAACCAATCGGCCGCATTATAAAATAAAAGCCCTAGTGTTTCTTGCTTTTTTGCCGGCAAAGCGTGGCTTCAAAGCACAATTTAGCGGCTAGTATTGATACTCTTCATGTTTTTTTTCGATGAAAAACGGATGCAGCAAGGCGCCGGCTGCAAAACCGCCCAAATGCGCCCACCACGCCGAGTCTACGGCCACGTTGTCGAAAAACGCAGCGGTAAAGACATCGCCAATCTGAATAATCACCCAAAACCCTAGAAACGCAATCGCAGGGACTTGGAAAAACAATGGGTAAAACAGGATCGGTACCAATATCACTACGGTAGCGTGCGGAAAGCGGAAAAAATAAGCCCCCAATACACCGGCAATCGCTCCCGAAGCCCCAACTACCGGCACCACCATCTTCGGGTAGAAATACCATTGTGCGTAAGTTGCCAACAAGCCGCACAAAATGTAAAACACCACAAATCGTTTGTGCCCCATCAAATCTTCGATGTTATCCGCGAATATCCACAGAAACACCATATTCATCAATAGATGACCAAAACCGCCATGCAAAAACAAACTGGTGAAAAACGACAGATAATAATCCGGCGGCAAGCCAAAGCTATAAGCCCAATCCGGATTGGAATAGCGAATCGGCACCATACCGTACATGTAGACAAAATGCTGGCCCATTTCGTCCGGCATAAACAGCATGAACACATACACCGCAATGCAGACAGCCATGATGCCCCATGTCACATAAGGTTTGGTGTTACACGGTATCGAATCTCGAATGGGTATCATCTTCGGCTTCCTAAATTAGTGAGCACATAAATCAGAGGCTGTTTAAAATTTTTCGTTCCATATCTTTTCCAAGCGCGGCACAGAAACCGGAAATGCTGTTTTCAGTTGCTGCGCAAACAAAGACACCCGCAACTCTTCCAACCCCCAGCGGAAGCTATCGCGCTCCGGCATCGGCAACATCGTCTTCGTTTGCTTTTCGACATGCTGCCAAAAGCGCTGAGACAGTCTGTGCAAACCTTGTATATCCGCCGAATCCGGCTTCTGCTTATCCAGACGAAATTCCATTGCTTTTAAATATCTTGGAATCGTCTGCACCTGCGCTAAGGGTGTGTAACGTAAAAAACCGCTAAACAGCATCAGGCTTAATTGTTTTTCGAGATCCTCTCGTAAATTCGCGGCCACACCGGGCTGTTTCAGCCGCTGCCTGACGGTCTGATAGTTTGCCATGATTTCGGTGACGTGCTTGCCCACCTGATTCCCAACCGTGACCAACATCGACTTTTTAGCCGCCAGCGCCGCGTCGAACTGCTGTTGACTGCGGATTGAGGTATCAGCAACGAACACGCTACTAAATATCAAGAATAATAGATCTTCCTTAAAATCTCCGCCCGGCCGTTCTTTCAACAAGGGATGCTTGGGCAATTGGTTGTAGGCCAATTGCAAAGTAGCCTGGACTCCGCTGTTTTTTAACAAATACTGCGCGTCCTTCCGGCATTGCAATTGAAACAACTTGGTCAAACCATCGAAATGCGCCAGATCGGCTTTATATTGAGTATCGAGGATCTTCACCCCCACTGTGTCGCCTTCATCGACAATCGCCGGAAAGCCGATGAAAGTCTGACCTTTTTGCATGAACTGCCAGGTCTCCGGCAAATCGTCGAAAGCCCAGGCGATACAGCCGGTGTGATTCATCTCTTCTTGCGCCAACTTATCGAAACTGTCACCGGCAGTGGTGGCATGCTCGGTTTGCAGCTTGATCAGATTGCGGCCATAACCCAAGGCTCGACCGTGATCATCGACGATGCGGAAATTCATTTTCAAATGGTCCGGCAACGTATCCGGCTGCCATTCGTTAAGCGGTATCGATTCGCCGGTCAGCTTGCGCAAACGGCCACTCAACCACTCGAACAGAGAGCCCTTAAAATCCGGCTCAATTTCCAGGCAAGCCTTGGCAGTGTTCGGCACCGGCACGAAATGCTTACGCAGATGCTTGGGCAGCGACTTGATCAAAGCCGTAACTTTTTCTTCCAGCATGCCCGGCACCAGCCAATCGAACGGCGCTTGGCGGATTTGATTAAGTTGATGCACCGGCACGATGGCCGTGACGCCATCTTCGTCGTGGCCGGGCTCGAAGCGATAGTGCAATTCAATCGTCAAGTCGCCGATTTTTTTGCTGTCCGGAAAATCCCAATCATTAATTTGATTGTCGTCGCTGCGAGTCAAATCTGCCTTGGTTAAAAACAGGATTTTCGGGTTATCGCGTTCAACCTGCTTGCGCCATTGATCGAGGGTAATGCCGCTGACCACCTCAGCCGGCAGCTTTTTATCGTAAAACTGATATAGCCATTCCTCGTCTTCCACCAAATCGACGCGGCGGCCCTTATGCTGAATGTAGCCCACCTCTTCCAGCAAGGCCTCGTTGGCCTTAAAGAACGGCGCGTTGCTGTGGTAATCGTGATTAACCAGTGCGTGGCGGATAAACATCTCCCGCGCGGCTTTGGGATCGACGTTTTCGTATGGCACTTTGCGCTTGGCTTGCAAAGTCAAACCGTACAACAAGGTGCGCTCGTAAACCCCGCTGCGACCGGCGTTTTTCTCCCAATGCGGGTCGTAGTAATTGCGTTTTACCAAGTGCTGCGCGGCGGCTTCTATCCATTCCGGCTCGATTCTGGCTACTGTGCGCGCGTAAACCTTACTGGTTTCCACTTGCTCGGCGGCCATGATCCACTTGGGCTTTAGTTTGTGCTGACCGGAACCGGGGAAGATGAAAAACTTTAACCCGCGCGCACCCAGGTATTCGTATTGCTCATGCCTAAAACCGATATTGGACAGCAAGCCCGGCAACAGCGCGCAATGAACCTGCTCGTAGTTGGCCGGATTGTCGTTGAACTTTAACTTCAATTCACCGCGCGCCACCTGCATAATTTGCGCATGGATGTCATACCACTCGCGCATGCGAATGTAAGACAAGAAATTATCTTGGCAATATTTGCGCAGCTTGTTATTGGTCAGATGCTTTTTCTGCGCCTCAAAGGTATTCCAGAGATTCAACAATGTCAGAAAATCCGACTCCTCGGCTTTGAATTGGGCGTGCTTGGCCTCGGCTTGCGGCATTTTATCGGCAGGTTTATCGCGCGGGTCTTGGATACTTAAAGCAGAAACGATGATCGCCACTTCAGTTAAAGACGCCAATTCGGCAGCTGACAACAACATGCGCGCCAGCTTGGGATCGGTGGGGATTTTCGCCAACTGTCGCCCGGTATCGGTCAACTGACCGGCCTTATCCAGCGCATCCACTTCAAACAGCGCATTCTTGCCGTCGCGGATCATCTTGTCGTCCGGCGGCTCGACGAATGGAAAATCTTCGATGTCGCCCAGCTTTAAAGCCGCCATCTGCAAGATCACCGACGAAAGATTGGTTCGTAAGATTTCCGGTTCGGTAAATTCCGGGCGGGCCAGATAATCCTCTTTCGAATACAACCTGATGCAAATGCCCTCAGCCACCCGGCCGCAGCGCCCTGCCCTTTGGTTGGCGCTGGCTTGGGAGATACGCTCGATAGGCAAGCGCTGAATCTTGCTTTTATGACTGTAACGGCTGATACGGGCATGACCGGAATCGATCACGCAGCGGATGCCCGGCACGGTCAAGGACGTCTCCGCCACGTTGGTCGCCAGCACGATGCGCGGTTTGTTACCGCTGGGTTTGAACACCCGCTCCTGTTCGCTGACGCTGAGTTTGGAATACAGCGGCAACACCTCGTAGCGGGCATTATTATGCGACTTGCGCAAAGATTCGGTAGTCTCGCGAATCTCGTGCTCGCCGCTCAAGAAAATCAGAATGTCACCGCGCATATCCCGATACAACTCGTCCACCGCATCCAGAATGGCTTGCTGTAAATCGGCGGAGGTTTCGTCGTCTTCCTCGATCAGTTCGATAGGCCTATACCGCACATCCACCGGATAGGTACGACCGGAAACGTTGACGATGGGCGCATCATTAAAATGCTTGGCAAAACGCTCCGGGTCGATGGTCGCGGAGGTAATCACCACTTTTAAATCGGGACGCTTGGGCAACAACCAGCGCAGATAGCCCATCAGAAAATCGATATTGAGGCTGCGCTCATGCGCCTCGTCGATGATGATGGTGTCGTATTGATTTAAATAAGGATCGTTCTGCGACTCGGCCAGCAGGATGCCGTCGGTCATCAGTTTTACTAGCGAATTGGGATGGGTCTGGTCGTGAAACCGCACCTTGTAACCGACTGCCTGACCGATGGGCTGGCCCAGTTCTTCGGCAATGCGGTCGGCCACGGTGCGGGCCGCAATGCGGCGCGGTTGGGTGTGACCGATCAACCCCGTCAAGCCCCGACCGATCTCCAGACAAATCTTCGGCAACTGCGTAGTCTTGCCGGAACCGGTCTCGCCGCAGACGATGGTGACTTGATTATTACGGATTAACTCGGCAATCTCGTCCTTCTTGCCGCTGACCGGCAAGTCCGGGTAATTAATCACCGGCACCGACGCGCGGCGCTGATTGCATCGTCCTACCGAGCGTTCGATCTTGTCCGCCACTTGCTGCAAGGCCCCGCTGACATCCTTACCCTTACTCGACTCGCTGCGCAAGCGATCCAGTTGCCGCTTCAAACCGTGGCGGTCGGTGCCCATGCAGTTCTGGAGATTTTTGGCGAGTTGTTTCAGGGTTTCAGAAGCGGACATCAGAACAGAATGTTAAAAAAGCGCCGATTATACGGACTTGGCATGGAAAAGGCAGTGCTAGCGGGCCAACTCGGCGATCACAAGCCAAAGCCTGGCGCTGGCCTGTCCGTGGCGACGTCCGCTGATTTACTCGGCTCCTACTACCTGACCAGGCCTAAGCTAAGTATGAGCGAGAGCAAGCCGGAAACCGGTGGTGCCAAGTCGATAATCCGGCTCCGCGCGGCTACGGAATGCGGAACGCATTACAGTCCCTCCGTTGGCCCACGAGCCGCCGCGCACCACTCGGTCGCCACCTGCTTCCACAGCGCTGCTCAGCGGATCAATGACCTGTGTCGTTCCCAAATCATCAGTCCAAACATCCTGACACCATTCCGAAACATTGCCGTGCATTTCATACAAACCCCAAGGGTTGGCAGGCAAGGACTTGACCGGTATGGTTTTTCCCCGATAAACGCCTTTTTCAGCGCCGGCATAAGGGGTTTCACCATGATAATTGGCTTGTTCCGTGTTGATGTTATTACCAAAGCAAAACGGCGTCGTGGTGCCCGCCCGACAGGCGTATTCCCATTGCGCGTCGCTGGGCAATTGCGCACTCATGCCTGGGATATCGATATTCAAGGCTTCGATGAAGTGTTGGGCATCGTCCCAACTGACTCGCTCGACCGGATTATCCGGACTATCCTGAAAACGGCTTGGGTTGTCGCCACCCAGCACCGCCAGCCAGAAAGCCTGAGTGACAGTCGTGTCCGCCAGCCAGAAACCTTGGGTTAAGGTGACCGGGTGCTGTGTTTCCGATCCCTCGCCCAGCCACTCCCGCCCTAACTCATACGGCGGCGACCCCATCATAAACGTCCCTGGCTCTATCCAGCGAAACATCTGTCTAACGCCGCCATAGATCAAGGTCTGCCATAAGCCGCATGCATCTTCGCCCCACTCGCAAGCCCAGGGGCAGGGGAAGACGGGTGGTGACAAGTAATTGCGGTTAGACATAACCATTATGTATGTTGATTAGCGAAGTTGGCGCTTCTAAACCAGCATTCCACGCAGGAACGCGGGAAACCAGTAGAGAATGCCCAGGTTACGTGGGCACCGGCGACCACAAACTGTTTATCGATGCTGACAACTCTATTCTGGGTACAAAATGGGTTGAATTCGGCTTTTGCCCAATCGGCTACCGGGATACGGAAGAAAACATATTTCATTTTTTCTTTCGCCCCTTTCCGAGCACTTTATCCCGCAGAAAACCACCCAATTCGGCCCGTGACTGCTCCGCGACGCCGCTGTCCGGCCCGGGCGCGTCCTGGGCCATTGTCAGTTTTACGGCTCCGCCTGCTCGTCCTGGCTTGAGTTCGGGTTGACCTAAGGCAAGCCGGAAACCGATGTAGCTGCGGCGATAGTCCGGCTCGTAATGGTTACGGATGGAGGAACGCACGTACCTGCCATCGTAGCGCCACGAGCCGCCGCGCAGCACACGGGCACCACCCGTGTCTACGTCCGGCCGCGTTAGCGGATCGACCGCTGCCGCACTGCCAAGGTCTTTTTGCCAGACATCCTGACACCATTCCCAGAGGTTGCCGTGCATTTCGTACAAACCCCAAGGGTTGGCCGGCAAGGATTTTACCGGAACGGTTTTTTCCCGATATACACCTTTTTTAGCGCCGGCGTAGGGAGAATTGCCGTCATAATTGACCTGTTCCGGGCTGATGTTGTCGCCAAAGGAAAACGGCGTGGTGGTGCCGGCCCGGCAGGCATATTCCCATTGCGCTTCGCTGGGCAGTTGCGCACTCAGACCGGACACTTCCGCATTCAAGGTTTCGACAAAGCGCTGAGCATCATCCCAACTGACTTGCTCGACCGGATGTTCCGGACTGTCCTGAAAATAGCTGGGATTGTCGCCACCCATCAACACCAGCCAGAAAGCCTGAGTGACCGTGGTATCGGCCAGCCAGAAGCCTTGGCTTAAAGTCACCGGATGCTGAGTTTCTTTGTCGTATCGTTCCGCCTCATCCGGCGGAGACCCCATCATGTAGCTGCCGGGTTCTATCCAGCGAAAGCGCTGGGTAACATTATTGACAGTGAGGTCGGCGTAGAGACCGTAGACGTCTTCCCCAAACGGCGTTGGCAAAGACCAACATCCCTTATTCTGTTCTGTGACATACCAGCCAATGTTATCGAACTGTCTTCCTACCCAGGAAATACTAACGGACAATCGTGCTGCGCGGCTATCGGCATTACTCAAGCTAATACAACTGGCCCAAGTTGGTTTGCGAATTGCGTCGAGTCTATAACGAAAATTGCCTGCCTCAATCGCAACGCTTTCATTCTCCGGGATTGAAAACTTGGCTCCATCGGCCAGGGTTTGCTGTATCGCCGTCGATGCGGCTTTGTGAATCAAACGCGGAGGCAAGAATTTTGGTGCAACGATTTGAAACAGGTAGCGTTGATCGGGATTAGTGTCACGCGCTTGCTGACATTGAAGCTCTCCTTGGCTGCCGATTTGCACAAAATTCCACGCCACCAAGGAGCTATCTGGCGCGTCCGACCCGATCAGCCAAGCCAGACGCTCGGGCTGAAAACCAGGCTCCAATTCTGCCGGCCACTCGCCGGCGCGAATCCTATCGGCATGGGCAGCCGCATAGATCGGATATAGCAGTTCGCCCAGCGAACTTTGCCAGAGTTGTTTTGGACGAGAGTCGAGGACGGTGCGGCATTGTTGCTGAAATAACGCTTGATGCCTGATGTCGGTAGTTTCGTCCAGCGCCGTTTTGCACAATCTCTGAAAATACTCACGCATTACAGGGTCTTCGGTGTCTTCCAACCAGCAACGATTTAGGCTTTCCAGATGCTTCAGGCCGGCGTAGGCGTTGTGGTGATGGCTGGTGACGCATTGCCAGAAGGTTTCGGCACCTTTGCTACCGGCTAGGCGCTGACGATAAATCAGGCGGTATTTTTCGGCGACAGCTTCCTGCAAACGAATCCCCAGCCCGATATGGCGCACCTCTGGATGGTTCCAGATCGCCGTCTCCAACGCACTGTCGCCCCAGTTAAGTTCTTGGCGCAGCCGGCGAAACAAGCCAGCGTCGACCAAGGGCAGCGCTGACAGCCAGGCCAATATCCCTTCCCAATCCGGTGCCCGCCCGTCCAACTTAAAACCGTTGCGGTAAGGATGGCGAGGGGTGACTTGGTCGTTATATGGGTTGGGACATAGCCAATCCAAAGTATTAGCATCGGAGCTAGCAGCAGGACTTAAGGTTAATACCGGCGCCGTGTGGTTATTTAAACATGCCAATTGCCGACGCCATCGCACTGCCCGACGGCTGTCGCCTTCTCCCAAATCGCTGAAAATCAGCACCGCCACATCGACTGCCGGCGGTTGCCAGACAAACCAGGGCTCCTCCGCTTTCCCCGGCCAACGGCTAGCATAGCTGCACGGCTCACCGAGGCTTTCCTCATCGAAACGGATGGCCTCCACTGCTTCTTGACCCAGCAAGGCTTGCAGTTGCCCTACCCAATATACGAAATCCGCCCAATAAGGTTCCAGATTGGTGCTCGCGTCGACAATTATCAGCAAGCGTTGCGGCCAACGCGCTTGCTCTGACTTCTGTATTTTTTGCAGGGGCTGCCCACGAGCGATTCGCCGGACCAATTGCCGGGTGTCCAGCTTGTGCGATGATTTCGGTCGATTTAGGGCATTGAACAATAGCGGCAACAAACGGCACGGCGGCAGCAAGGGTTGCGGTGGCTCGAAGCTATAAGTGCCTGGCGGCGAATCCTCTGGGCGCAACACCATGCGGGGATCGGACAAAAACGCCGGTTTTTGCGTGTCCTCGTGCCGAGTTTCCAGTTTTTCTATGCTTAAGATGCGCGGAAAAAGCGCTGGCGGACGGCGAACTTCAGCTTCAGAGGTAAAAACAATTGCCGGTTTACCGCTAAAGATCGGTCCCTTAATTATTAGTGTCCCAGCCAACTGAACTTGGTGGTGTTTAAAGTAACCAAAATGATTTGCCAAGTTTTCCAAAAAAGCATCGTCTTCTCCGGCCGCTTCGACTAAGGCCAATCGACTCCATGCGTTGGCTTTATTGGTCATCGTCAATCCTTAGCGAATAAACCGCCCAAAAACAAGCTGCCCACAATCAAGACAATTCCTTTTTCAACGCGTATTGGCATATCTTGTCCAGGCGCTGTTGTTGTTCTTCGCGCCCCAATGAACTGAGTGCGGCGAGCAAGTCGATATACTCCGCCAAGCCAGGTGGATACTGAGTGTGCGGATTCTCATCGCGGTCTTGCCAAAGCAATTCGGCGGCTTGACGATACACCGGTTTGGCAATGGTTTTGCCAAAATGCAATTGCCCACGCTCGATCAACCATTGCAAGCGTTTGCTTAATGGCGACTCCGCATCGGAGTCAATTAGTTCGATGGATTCCTCCATTTTCAAGGTATGCACGAAACAACGGCGCACAAAGGCTTTAGGCAATTCGCGTTCTTCGTTGGTGGTGATGATCACCAGTAATTTTGCCGGATCTGCTTTGATTGGATTAAGTTGCGAACTAGCCGGGGCTTGGTCCAAATATGGCACCGTGAAGCCGTAGGAGCCCAGGGTTTCCAATAGACCGTTTGGCAAATCCGGTTCGGCCTTGTCGATTTCGTCGATCAACAACACCACACCGCCGGTTTCCGGTGTCCAGCCTTCAGGGGAATACGGTTTAGCCGAACTTCGGGTAACGCAACGCTGATATTGGCTTTCCGCCGACGACCAGTGATACGCCCACCAAAACGCACCCGGTGATAAAAAGTTCAGTGGATTGAGCCTTTCCAAAACGGGATTATTTCGCTTGGCAACAAATTTACCTCGTGCTTTGCCGTGGAGGTCGTATCCCTTGGATACCGATAGGCTTTGCGCCTCGCCGAGACGGCCAATAGCATCGAAATGCCAATGCAAGTCACTGAGTTCGGTAGAACCCATGATCGTTTCGCAAACAAAGGCCCAACCTAGTTGTTCGGCAATCGCCCGCGCCATTTGGCTTTTGCCTGTACCAGGCTTGCCGCGCACCAGCAAGGGCCGGCCGGCAGCATAAGCTGACCACAACGCATAGCAGTCGGCTTCTTCGAAGATGTGGTGCAAATTTTCCTCCGAATTGGAAATTCTTAGCTTCTCGGGGTGGAAACGTTTAATAGTAATTGAGTTGGACATGGCCTGTTCCTAGGCTTCATTGATTAATGATAGAAGATAAGCAACCTGCTCTAGCAATTCGGTTTGATCTTCCCGGCAAGCTTTGCCCTTGGCCTTGCCATTTGCTTGTTCGCAGCAAATGAATTGCAGAACGCCTTTTAATTGATCCAGCCTAGCGGCAAAACAATCGATAAACGCATTCATCAATTCCTTTGAAACTAAATAATACAACGGTTTTCCAAGGCGGGATTTAACTTGAGCTCCGGCTCTTTCGACGATATGCTTTTTCAGATCGTCCAAACTTAAATTTGGTGGCGGCTTGCCATAGACATCCGTGTAGAGACCTTGCAGCAGTTGCTCAGATGGAGCATCGGGTGAAATCGCATCGAACAGCAAAAAATCGGTCTTTTCGCCCGCCGGTTTGGCTTTGTTTTTATCCGATAGCGTGTACTGAGCGCACTGCTTTAAACTCCGGGAAACAATGACTTCGTAGTATGCTGGATCATCTAAAGTCAATTCTTGATTGATTCCCGTCTCCGCACTTTTTTTTAAGGCTTGTTGATTGTGATACCACCAAGCCGGATCCACACTGTTTAGGAGCAACCAGCCGCACAACTGTTCAGCGTCTAGGCAGCACGCCTGCCAAAGGCTTTGCTCTTTGGCGGTCAGTATTTTTAAACGCTTGATAACTCTAGTAAGCGTCACCAACGCCGTACCCACGTCGCCAGCGACTAAGGTTTTAGCGACATCCTGTTCTGCGGCGTTATCGCTCAAATCCATTTCGTCACGGCATAGATCGATACGCAGTTGCTTTCGGTTAAGAATTTTGACGATTTTTTGGGTAACTACTATTTGCAGAGTTTGAGTTTCGTCTGCTATCGCTTGTTCTATCAGCTGCTGAATTTGCTTAACCTGATCGGCCAACAAGATTTGGCTATTCTCATCGGTCAAAGCGGTATGCAAGTTGTCCAAATAGGGAAAAATCAGCCGATTCCATGCCTTGTCAATTCTCAGCCAAATTTCGTTGGCAGAGTACGGTTGAACTTTTAACAACCGTGTTAATTCGTTTTGTACAGCCGGATTTTGGTCAAAATAGTTCTTTGCTGACGTCCATTGGTAGGTGACCATATCCTGGCTAATGCGAATTGGCAGGATGAAGCGTTGTTCTATATCTGCCCACTCATTGATCTTGACCAGTTCGTAAAGGGTATAAGCCGATTTAAAGTAATCGGGGCCAAGGAACAAAAACACAAACCGTGCGGAGGTCAAGTCATCCATAAACTTGATCAAACTATCCCCTTCCTGGGTTTCGACTTCGTCGTAAATAAGTGCAATTTTGTTGGCCTCACAAATCCCTTTCAATTTGTCGCGTGCAGTTTTATCCTGATCCAAAGCGCATCGATAGGACAGATAAGCATGGATGGGATAAGCCGCCATCTCAGCATCCCCCAGCTATTTTGTACCCAAGACCAATCAGTAGAAGTAAGCCCGAGTAAACCGGCCAAGTCGCCAATGAAAACAGGGCTTTGCGCCATAACCCGGACTTGCTGCCTGTAGGCATCAATTTGAAAAGATCATCATAGCCAAAACTCGAGTCTGCGACTTTGGTTGCGGCTAACTGAAACCCTGCGCGAAACCGATTTTCCAGCATCAAATAGTATGCATCCAGCAGGTAACAAATCAGCAGTGGAATGAGCGTTAAACCGATCAATTGCGGCTTATTTTCCTTGACAGCGAAAATCAAGATCGCGGTAATCAAAGGGGTACACCAATTTTTACAAGCTGCGCTGTTAGTTGCCATGCGGGTGATGATGGCCTGATACATTTCCAGGGTTTTTATAACCGCACTGTCGTTGGCCGACAAGACACCATGTCCGTTTGCTTGGGATTCAGCCATAATAATCACCTCGTAAAATTCTTTAGCCGATACTATGTCAGGAACTTAAACAGTTTGGCAATCCAACCGAACCCGGTACGCGCTAAAATTTGTCATTCTCATGTTCCGGCGTTAGCCTTCCGCGCTTTGAATTCAATAGTTAATAACCTCTTCCTTGGTAACTTAGCCTTAAAAACTCCAGTTTTCAAGCCAGAGTTTGGAAACCAGAATCAACCAAAAACAAACCAAGTATCTAACAAATAAAATAACGCGCTTTTCCGAATATAGCCTACGCTTTTCTTCTGCGGACACCGCCCCATCATCCGCACTATCAGCCACTCTAAAAGGAGATAAACATGAGTCAACATCTGATTTCTTTAAGCCTTTCCGACAATGATCTGACTGACATCGACGCCGCCCTGAAGACATTGGAAGACCGCTTCGCCGGCTTCCTGGTCTTAACACCCGAAGAGCGCCGCACCATCCTCAAGATGGGTGATAAAACCGAAGCGTTCTGCCGCCAGACGCTGACGGTGGCCACCCAAAACACTCATGCCATTCCGCCCGGTCTCGATGTCGTCGAAGCGCAAGCCGATTTGGTGACGCTCGATAAGCTCCGCCCTCGCCTACACCGCTTGCGTGATTTAATGAGCAGAGGCGAAGATACCGACATGGCGCTGGGCAGCGATATTTATAGCTTTAGCCTGGATGCTTACGCCTCTTTGAAAATCGCCGGCAAAGGCGCGGGCTTGGAAACGCTGCGACAGGCAATGTCTGTTCGCTTTAACCGTGGCGCCAAGGCAAAAACCCAAGCCACCCAACCTAACGGCTAAACTAGTTAAGCATAATGTCTACCCGGCGAGGCATTCCGGCTTGCTGCCTAAGCTCTATCCCGTAGCGGAAAAGATAAAAGCATAGCTCGCAAGCCTTTCCGCTAAAGCCGCAAGCTTATTAGAGTTGCTCGCCACTTTCAAATCCTTGCCCGCAAGGTAAATTGCTTCGGGCAAGGAGATTTGCAATAAACGCAAGCCTAAATGGCTTAAGCGCAAAGCATTGAGGCCAAACCGCAACCTTCTTTGGTTCGCACGCTAGCTTCAATGGTTTGCGCGCAAGGAAAAAAGCCTCACCCGCAAGGCAAATAACTTTGCGCGAATCAAGAAATGCCTTGCGCACAGCTCTAATTTGCTTGCACGCATAGCTCTGAATCTTGCGCTTATGGCAAAAATGCTTGAATACATCGACTAGACATCGAAATCATCACCTAATAAGGCCGCAGAGGTACCGACTAAAGCGAAAAGCCCCTTTAGCAAATGCCGTCGCCAGCCTTTTTGCCATCCGCGCAAGGCTTTTTGCCACAATCACAAGTTAATAAATCCTGTCAGGCAAGGTATTTAGCCTTATACGCAAACCAAAACGGCTTGCGCGTTAGCCTTTATGCTTTGCACGCAAGGCAATACGCCGTAATCACCAGGTAATGAGAGCCGGGCGCTTCGAAATTGGCATTTCTTCACAAGTTCGCGGTGAATTAGCTAACTGCCGGGGACTTCACATCCACCTACACTGCAGCCAGCTTCGATGTTAGGCCCATGCTGCAGCCCGGCACGGCCCCACATCCGAGACAATACCGGCCGGCAGCGGAATCCGCTGTCGGCGCGGATCATATAAAACGGACGGAAGCACTGTCTTGTGCATCCGGGAGGAACGTGTCATGTCATATGTATTTAAAGGTTCGTTGTGCGGCTTGATCTGCCGGGAGTGTTCGGAAGCCCTGTCCGGCATGGAGGTTTTGCTGTACCTGCCATGGCGGCAGGACAGATTGCTGGCGACTGCGATGGCGGCTACCAAGGAAACTTTTCACGTCGTCGGGAAAGAGGAAGCCGAGAGTCGAAAAGGGCTGTTGCTAGCCACGGCTCAAACCGACGAAAACGGAAATTTCGAGTTCAAGCTGGACGAAAAATATCGGGAATCGGCATTTGATATCGACTTCAGCTGCGGCAACGTACCGCGCACGCCGCCAAAACCGCCGCGCAACGAGCCAATTCAATTTCACCTGACGACGGTGTTGCCGCAATGGCGTATCGACAGGGAACAGGAAAACTATTTCTTCCGCTGGGACTACTGTATCGCCGAGAAATGGTGGTGCTATATCCGCGGCTATTATTTCGATGCTTGGGTTATTTGCGGGTACTTGCGAGCATGCGATACCGGAGCTGCCATCCCCAATGCCAGGGTTACGGCCTGGGACGCGGATTTTCTGACCGACGACAATCTGGGCAGTGCGGTAACGGACGCCAGCGGCCGTTTCCGGATAGATTATACGTCCATCCAATTCAAGCAGACCTTTCTCTCGCCCTGGATTAACGTGGAAACCGACCCCGGCCTGCCCTTGACTTTTCAAAGCGGGCCGGACGTATATTTCAAAGCCGAGATTGGCGGCGTGGAAATCCTCGGCGAAACCAGCGCGGACAATCGGAAAAACGTCGGCTATTGCTTATGTGTAAATCTGTGCGCCAAAACCGATATCACGCCGCCGCAACCGACGCCGATTCCGGCCTTTTTGCGCGTGGGCGGCTACGACTACGACACGCAGGTTCGCAGTCACGTCGGCGAGACCGGTTTGACCACCGGAAACTATGCGTTTTTCAGCAGTCTGCGCCTGAACGGCATCTTGGCACAGCGCTTGAGCGCTGTTGCGCTGGAATACTGCTTCGAATACACCAAGCAATATAACGGCGCCGGACAGCCGATCAACTGGACCAGAGTGTTGGCCGATAAAATCGACCAGACCAATATCGGCTACGTCGAGAAGGCTACATTGATGCCGGCCGATGTTTCGCATCCTAGCCCTTGGTACCACTACGACTACACGGATTGTATCGTCAGCCCGGTGCCGGTGCCGGGTTCCATTCAAGTCCCCATCGCCGCCGACGGTTGGATTTTGGTACCGCAACAGAATGACAATCCGTTGAATCCGGCCGGCGTTGGCATGTTCGTCGCGAACGGTAACCAGATCAACTTGAATTCGGTAAAACTGGATGCGTTCGCGCCGGTAAATTTGAGCGGCCTGGTGGCGGGCAATTCCGCCACATACACCGGCCAGCCGCTAGTCGCTGACGAAGTCTTTGCGGTCAGGATGCTGGTGAGGCAACAAGGCAATAACGCCACGATCACAGAAGCCGGCCGCTGCACGCGGTTGGCGATCGACAATACGCTTTACAACGGCATGAGCCATCACCCGGAATGGGGCCCCTGGGGAGGAAGCAACGAATATGGCGTGTGCATGGTGGATATCCAGCAATTGCAAGTGGCCGGTTGTGCCAAAATCACCAATCAGGTGGATGTGTTATTTAGTTGCGCCCATCCCAATTTAGGCGCCGCCAGTTTGAGCCTGACTGGCCCAACCGGCACCATCCCGTTGCCGTTACCAGCGGTTACTCCGGACATGTTCGGTACCGTGACCCATACCTTCGCCGCTGCCGACCCTTTGTGCGCTTATCTGGTGACGCTTTCCGCGACATACCTGCTGACCACCGGAGACAACAATTTGTCTACGGTGCAGGATCAGATCGCGTTTTGCCGATAACGGTGCCTGAGTAACGGTATTACGCTTACCTCTCGCCGCGTATTCTCCGGCTCATGTCGAAGACTACGCGGCACCTAAGAGGGAAAGGCTTTTTCGACCCGCTTCCACTTTTCGATCTCCCCCGATTTTTACCTCGTATGTTGACCTGTTGGCAAATGCTTGGCAGGACGCCGGTATTCTTCATCCGCATGAAGGCAATAGGAAAGTTCGTAGCTTATTAGGCTGAGTGGTGCGACACGAGACCCAGCTGCCGGCATTTCCGGGTTTGTGTTAACGATACAACCCAGCCAACTAGCCTTGACCATGGCGTCACTGTAAAACATTTGGCCAAGCGGATTTTGCGCGAGATACTTAAGCGCCACGCAACACCAAACCATCGATATGGAAACGCAAACCTCGCCATTAGCGCAGATCGAAGCCGCTACGCTAAATCATTACAACCAAAACGCCGAATCATATTGGCAAGGCACCAAGGACCACGACGTGACGCAAAACTATACGGCCTTCCTGGGCGCGTTGCCGCAATCGGGAACGCTGGATATTTTGGACTTGGGCTGCGGACCGGGCAGAGACGTGTTTTATTTCAAGTCACTGGGCCATCGGCCGGTCGGTCTGGACGGCAGCGAGGCGTTTTGCCGGATGGCGCGCGCCTACAGCGGCTGCCGGATCTTACAGCAAAGTATGCTTAGCCTGGATTTGCCGGCACAGGGCTTCGATGGCGTCTTTGCCAATGCGTCCCTTTTCCACGTCCCGAGCCGGGAACTCCCCAGAGTGTTGAACGAGCTATACGCGGCATTAAGACCGGCGGGAATTTTGTTTATTTCCAACCCCCGCGGCAGCGGCGAAGGCTGGTCCGGGCAGCGCTATGGAAACTTCATGGAACTCGACGCCAGCCGGGTGTTTTTGACCAACGCGCACTTCGAGATCCTGGATCATTATTACCGGCCGCCGGGCAAACCAAGACCGGAGCAGCCCTGGTTAGCAATTACCGCCAAAAAGCGCGATGACAGTTGCTAGTACGGTTATCGCTAAATCAGTCCCAAATGCCTGGCAATGCCGTTCAGTTCCGCGCCGGTCAGCGCGATACCAAAATCATGACGCACCCGCATTTCCAACTGCTCCGGCGTTTCGACGGCAGTATTGAAATGCTCACCGCCGCGAAATTCGGAAAAAGTGTTGTTGTATAGCTGAATCCTCCCAAACTCGGTATTGCGGCACATTAGCAGGTTTTTGGCTAACAAGGATTGCTCCCAGGTGGCGCACAGCACGTTCGCGGCCTCCAGATCACAGCGCCGCACCGCCGCCCGGTCGAAGCTATAGAGCGCAAACCAGCCGTCTTTATGCCGCCGTTCCAGCACGGTTTCGCCGCTATGCGCTTCATAACGCAGACGAAAGGTATCATCTCCCTGTTGTTGCGCCTGTCCACCATCCAGCTGCAGCGGATAAAAATGGCTCGGCCCGCCGAAGCCGGCATCCACCAGCCAGGACTCCCCTTCCGCGGCCACCAGATACGCCAAATGATGTCGCGGACCGCCCTCGCTACGCCCCATCCGCACCCTGGCCATGATGGTTTGGTAAGTAAAGCCCAGCTCATCCAGCGCCAATCCCAGCAAACCGTTTAACTCGAAACAATAACCGCCGCGGCGGTCAATCAGCAGTTTTTCCACCAAGGCCGGAGTTTCCAGTTTGGGCACCATACCCAATAACGGATTGATGTTTTCAAAGGCAATTGCCCGCAGTTGCGCCTGCTGCAATTGCGCCAAGCCGGACACATTAAGCTCCGGTTGGTTAAGGCCTATTCTTTGCAAGTAGTCGTTTATCTGAAACATCACGCTGCCAGTTTTAAGGGATTAATTAAAACAGACTAAACTCTATCACCAGACCCAATCGCGGCGTTAATGCCATTATCCAATTTATCGGGAGTCACAAGAATGAAGCGCAAAATGGAGGAAAGCGGCATCAATTTTTATTTGATGCCAAATGACGATAAATCGACATACGCCGATCATGTCAAAATGCGCGCCGAGATGTTTTGTTATCTGCTGCATAAAGTTGCGCATCTTTGTGTTAAATACAAGCCCTCCAAATCGTTTGAGAAATATCTGAGCGACACGGCGGCAGTGCAAGTCAGCGAGGGCGTGTATTCCAAAGACACCGGCGTAAAAATCGATGCGGCCCATCTTTGCAATACCAGCTTTTTGTGCGATCTGTTTTTAACCGATATCACGGGACCGATTTCTCCTACTTTACGCAGTTACTGCGAAAAACTGCGGACGGTGTCTGGCGCGACTACGCCGCAATTAAAAAGCGATAACGTCGGTCCCGACAAAGTGATCGATAGTTATCAGACCAAATTCAAAAACGATTATTTGAAAGACGTTTCCTCAAAAAATATCATCCCCGCCGGCCGCGATACTTACATTAACTATGTTATCGGCCTGAATAAAGAGCTGGCAAAGAGTAAAAGCCGCAGTTTTACCGACCCCAATTCCGGCGGCTACGAAGGCGCCCATTCCGCGAAAAAAAGAATGACCGAGTTGGAATTGGAGCTGGATAATGGGCAAATAAGCTGGTCCATGGAAGACGAATTCCAAAAGATTGCCACGAAAATCGGCAGCCTTTAGTGCCGATAAATCTATTTTGACCCCAGCGTGCCTATAAAGCACTTTAGGATAAGACGGCTAGAACAAGCATCAATGGCGGCCGGGGCAAGGCATTTAATTCTGTTATCATTGCTGACCGGATGCCGGCGATTTGGCCGCATCGTTTGATTGCCCAGAGTCTTTGTGAACACACCTGAATTTTCGTCCCTACCATTAAAACCCGCCCTGCTGGAAAACATCGAATCGCTGGGCTATACCCGGCTGACGCCCATCCAAGCCGAAAGTCTGCCGCATATTCTGGAAGGCAAGGATGTCATCGCGCAAGCCAAGACCGGCAGCGGCAAGACTGCGGCGTTTGGCATCGGTTTATTGTCACGGCTGGATTTGAGCAGCTTTAAAGTGCAGGCCATGGTGATCTGCCCTACCCGCGAACTGGCCGACCAGGTGTGCAAGGAAATCCGCCAATTAGCCCGCTTCACGCAAAATATTAAAGTTCTGACCTTATGCGGCGGCACGCCGTTTGCGCCGCAACGCAGCTCGCTGGAACACGGCGTGCACGTGGTGGTGGGTACGCCGGGCCGGTTGCAGGAACATCTGCAAAAAGCCAGCTTGCGTCTGGATCATTTAAAAGTATTGGTGCTGGACGAGGCCGACCGCATGCTGGACATGGGCTTTGCCGACATCATTTCCGACGTGATTTCCTATGCGCCGTCGCACCGGCAAACCCTGCTGTTCTCCGCCACCTATGCCGAACCGATTCGAGCATTAAGCCACAAGTTTCAATTCAAGCCGGTATCGGTCAGCGTGGAAACCAGCCATCTAGACAATCCTATCGAACAGCGCTTTCATCAGGTAGATAAAGCCAAGCGCCTGAACGCGCTGGGCTATTTGCTGGCGTATCACCGCCCGGAATCGACGGTAGTGTTTTGCAACACCAAACGCGAATGCCAGGACGTGGCGGATACCTTGAGCAATTGCGGTTTTTCGGTGCAGGCTCTGCATGGCGATTTGGAGCAAAAAGACCGCGATCAGGTATTGGTGCGCTTTGCGAATAAAAGCTGTTCGATTCTGGTTGCCACCGATGTGGCGGCGCGCGGACTGGATATTAAAGACATGCAGGCGGTGATCAATTACGAGCTGCCTTGGGACCCGGAAGTTTACGTGCACCGGATAGGCCGTACCGGCCGGGCCGGAGCCAAAGGCCTGGCGCTAAGTTTGGTTAGCGAATCGGAGTTGAACCGGGTCAAAGCCATCGAAGAATATTTGGCCAGCGCCGTCAAGTGGGACGAAGTCGCGCCTTTCAAACTTGGCAGCGAACACCGGTTCGAGCCGCCGATGATCACGCTGTGGATAGACGGTGGCCGCAAGGACAAGATGCGGCCCGGCGACATTTTGGGCGCGCTGACCGGCGCCAACGGCATAAGCGGCAGCGAAGTGGGTAAAATCGACATCTTCGATAAACACGCCTACGTCGCCGTGAAACGCGGCAGCGCCGATAAAGCCTTGACCTGTTTGCGGGCCGGCAAAATCAAAGGCCGCAATTTCAATGTGCGCAAGTCGCAATGGCTTTAAGCCGCGATGCGTTCAGCGCCCGCGACTGCGACCAAGCCGATAACGCGCGGATAGCCAACCGAATTCTCAAAGCCTTGCTATACCTGACTTCTTCTATACCTTAAGAAACTCTCACGCGTGCTTCCCAAAACCCACATCAGTTATTTGGATACCATTCGCGGCCTGGCGGCGCTGGCCGTTATCAGCGAACACTTCGTCATCGCCTACGGCCTGCCGTGCGAAGCACCCTTGTGCCAGCAGCTCCTGGATTTTTCGCCGCTGCATATCTGGTGGGACGGCTCGGCGGCGGTATCGATGTTTTTCGTACTCAGCGGCGTGGTGTTGTCTTTGCGCTATTTTCGCACCGGACACATACCCGATCTCAGCCAATTTCATCTGGCGCGTTTCTTGATAAACCGAATGTTTAGAATCTGGTTGCCGTATTTGTTGGTACTGACGATCTGTGCCGGCTTGTTTGTCAACGTCTTCCACGGCGAAATCCTGAAGACTCAGTTGCCGGCCACCGATTGGATCACCGGCATGTGGCATAACTTTCCGTTAACCCCAACGGATATGCTGCGCGAGAGCTTTTTACTGAAATTGCCGGATTTAATTGTATTACTGCCGCAAGCCTGGACTTTGAGTATCGAGCTGGTGCTTTCGCTGCTATTGCCGGTAGGCCTGTTGTTGGCCGGGCGCGGCAGTTCTTGGTTGGTGTTTTTTGGCCTGCTGGCTACCAGTTTATTGGGTGTATCGATTTTTTTGCTGCATTTCTTATTGGGCATGACCATCGCCAGACACTATACCGATTTGACGCGTTACCTGTCCGGCCGGCGCTGGCAGCGGCGTTTATTGTTATTGGCCGGCTTGGCGCTTTATACCTGCGGCAGTTATGTACCATCCGGCCTATTCGGCGATACGGCGGTCTGGCTCGGGTCCGGCTTAGGGGCGGGTTTGATATTAATGTTCGTGCTGGGCTCTACGGATGCACAAACATTATTATCGCAACCGGTTTTGCGGCAAATCGGCAAAGTGTCTTACAGTGCTTATCTCAGCCATATGGCCATTCTGATTTGCGTTACGCCGTATGTATTGAAAGTTCTCGAAGGCTTTATCGACAACCGGCTGGCACTCTGGTTTGGCGGTTGGCTTATTACGGTGGCTTGCGTGCAAGGCATCTCCTTGTGCTTTTATCACTGGCTGGAAATACCCAGCATGAGCCTGGGACGGCGCGTGACCGATGCTATAGCTGCCATCGGTACGCCAAAGTTATAATCGTGCCCTGCAGCCTTTTTTCACTCCCGACTTTATCATGCGACTAGCTACCGTCACTCCATCCGTATTATTCGGCCTTGCCGCCTTGGGCTTTATTAGCGAGGCTAATGCCGGCTCGACCGCGCAAGATTGGGCAAAAATCAACACGCCCACCCATACCCCCAGCCAAAGCATAGGCACCTACACCAGCGGCTGCATCAGCGGCGCCGCCACCCTACCCCTGGACGGCCCCGGCTATCAAGTGATGCGCTTGTCCCGCCATCGCTACTACGGCCATCCCAGTTTAATCGGCGTTATCCAGCAACTGGGCCAATTCAGCGTCGAACAAAAGCTGGGCTCGCTGTTAATCGGCGATTTAGGGCAAGCGCGCGGCGGTCCGACCTTAAGCGGACATCGCAGCCATCAAACTGGCTTGGACGTGGATATTTGGTTTTTGTTATCGGAACCAGCCAGTAATCGGCCGTTAACCGCCAACGAGCGTGAAACCTGGAGCGCGCCGTCGGTCGTCGATTTACAAAACGATACGGTCGATTACAAGCATTGGTCGCTGGATCAAGCCAAGGTGTTGGAAGCGGCGGCGCGTTTGCCGGAGGTTGACCGGATTTTCGTCAATCCCAGTATCAAACAGGAACTATGTAACAACAAAGCCGCCTCAACCGGGGAATGGTTGCGCAAGATTCGCCCTTGGTGGAAACACGACGATCATTTTCATGTGCGTTTGAAATGCCCACCGCATAGTCCGCAGTGCGATGCGCAAGATCCACTACCGGCGGGCGACGGTTGCGACGCCAGCCTGGCTTGGTGGTTTTCCGCCGAAGCCAAGGCGCCGTCGAAAAACGTACCGCTGCCACCTCCGCCGTTGCCGGCGTTGTGCGAACAGCTGTTACGCCAACCTTAATTCATCCGGCTTACCCGATTCAAACCGCAAGAGCCGGTCAACTCCGCCGGTACAAACCAAGTATGTTACTTGGCTAGAATTCCAGGCGGGCGCCCATGGTAAACAAATGACTTTCCACGTCTCGATAGCCGACTAACGCATCGTAGTTCAGGAACGCGCTCAATCCCCGGGCAAAGGTGCCGGATACCCCGGTACCGACCGTGAAATAATTGCGGTCCGGCGAGTTGGTGACGGTATTAAAAGACAAGCCGCTGGTGGTGTCGCCCAAAAACCGTACCGCGATATTGCGGCTGCCGTCCTTGTATTGATGATGCCACTCGCCGCGCACATTGGGTGTGAACACGCCCCACGAGGTACTGAAGGCGTATGAAATCTGGTTGCCGACCGTGGTGGTGACGGACTCGACGCCTTGATCGGAAAATGCCATGCCCCAGCCATTGCCGCCGGATTCGCTGAACCTATCCACGTCAAGCTTGATGTAATTGGCTTTGACATAGGGGTTGAACAGCCATTGCTTTACCGCAAAGTTATAACCGCTGCCGACGCTAACCGAATATTGATTGCCGGTAGGCGCGGCCTTGGCCTGAGTGTTCACTACTTCCGGCACCACATAGGATATTTGCCGGGTGGAGGCGTAATCGATCGCGCCGATGCTGGTAATGGCGTCGAAATATAAATTATCAGTCGCGTAGTAGGTGCCGTAGAGCGCGCCCGTGTATGCGTTGCTGTCGAGACTGCCGCCGTTGTGGTCGAAACTGGACTCCGCACGCGTATAGGTAAATGCCGCCCCCAAAATCAAATCGCTGCTAAACCGGTAATCAAGCCCGGCATTGATGCTGCCGCTATTCAGGTTGTAACCCAATTGGTTTAAGCTGGAATCGACGTTGCCGGTGTTATAGTTACCGTTGACAAAACCGCCCAACTTGTCCCAAACGCCGCTGCTATCGCCCGCCGCGCCGCCCAAAGGGTTTGCCAGCGATGCCAAATTGACAGGCAAAGCGCCGCTACCCAGGCCGGCGACCTGGAATCCCCTGGCGCCTGCCCGCAACGCCCCGAGCCGGCCGGCTATCGCATTGAATGAGGTACGGGTTGCCGTGATGCCTTGCGAAGGTATTTGCTCCGGGGAGACCTGTTGCAGTGGATTGGTATTGATAGCGGTGGCGCCTTCCTCTTGCAAAGCTGCTCCTACCAACGCATTGCAGCGCGCCTGAAATTCGCTTTCGTTCTGGCCGGACGGACAGGCAATTTCGATCACCCGCGCCATATTGGTTTGGGTGTTGTTAATCCCCGGCGTATCTTGAATCAGCCCTATTATCGTATCCGCATTTGCGGTTCCGGCAACGCCCAGCAGCGCGGCACCGAGTTTCAGGCAAACCGGCAGACTGCCGCCAAATCGCGTCTTGATCGGTGTTACCCCATGCTTATACTGTATTTTCATAAAATTTCTCCCCCTTAAAAATTGCTTTTAACCTAAATCCAGTTGCGAATAATCAACGCCAATGGATAAGGATATATTTCAATATTCATCTATTAACACACGTTTTAAATACTGATGAACCGATTATCGCGCTAAATAGCCTAGCCGACTAGAAAAATACCTACCGGATTACTCCGGAATATATTCCGGCAAAAAAATAATGCTCGAATACAGCCAACGTTTTGCATTGATAATAATGCCGGCCATTAGACTCCGGGCCAGTGCAAAAACCAAACTGCGATCTTTGCTAAATCGTTACAATGAACCTTTATCCTAAGCAGAGGCGGCAATGTCCAATTTCCAACTCCATCAACAACTGGCGCAAGATTGCTTTAAAGTGGGTAGTTTTAGTTTATCGGAACTGCTGATGATGAACGACAGCCAATATCCCTGGTTCATCCTGGTGCCCAGGCGCGCCAATGTAAAAGAGATTTATCAACTTAGTGCGCAGGATAGGCAAACTTTGCAAAACGAATCTTGCCTGCTCGCGGAAACCCTGGCTGATCTTTATCGGCCAGACAAATTAAATATCGCCGCCATCGGTAATCTCGTCCCGCAATTACATCTGCATCATGTCGTGCGCTACCAAACCGATATAGCCTGGCCGGCACCGGTATGGGGAAAATTTGCGAAATTGCCGTACGCCGGCGATCAGCCCGAACAGCGCATCAGTCAGCTCCGAACCGCGCTGGCTAACGAATTACATGACGGCTTTTAACCCAACCCCAAATTATCAGCGGTAGTACCTAAACTCGGCTATTCGCAGCTGCTACGGATATTTCCATCGACAAAGCCGACGACATTTTGCCGCCGCCGATCCGGAAAAATCGAGCCGATTTTTTCTGGACATGTTAAAAGTCAGCCAACAATTTCGCGGTCTGCGGGTTTCCGAACCGGCCTGAGCGAAACGGCAAATCAGCGTCTAATCTTCGCTGCGATGCCTCAATTTAAAAAGGACATGGTTATGATGCGTAAAACCAGCTATTTGTTGATTTTAAGCGGCTTAACCGGTTGCATGATGGGACCGGATTACCGCGCGGTAACGCCTGAAGTGCCGGATCACTGGCAGGCGGCTCCGGCACAGCCTTTACCGCAAGCGAATGCGGAAGATTTGCAAACCTGGTGGAAACACTTTGGCGACGCCGAGCTGGATCGCTTGATGGCGCGGGCCTTAACCGGCAATCTCGACATCAAGATAGCCCTGGCGCGCGTCGATCAGGCTCGCGCCGAACGCCGCGGCACCCGCGCGGAACTATTCCCAAGCGTTAACGCTACGGCCGGTGCCCAACGGCAAAACAACCCCTTCCCCGGTTTGGCCTCCGGCATTAAATACAATATGTTCGAAATGGGGTTCGATGCGCTTTGGGAAATCGACGTGTTCGGCCGATTGCAACGCCGCTCGGAGTCGGCGGCGGCCGAACTGGATGCGGCCAGCGAACAATATCGGCAGACGATTGTGACTTTAAGCGCCGAATTGGCGCGCAGCTACATCGAGTACCGGAGCCTGCAAAATCAATTGCGCATCACTCGCTCCAATCTGGAATCGCAGCAGCATACGCTGGCGCTGACTGAAAAACTGTTCAACGAAGGCGTTAGCGCCAGGCACGATGTGGTGCGCGCCCGCGCCCAAGTCGAGACCACGGCCTCGCAGATTCCAAGCTTGGAAGCCGGCCTGACCGCTACCCTGCGGCAACTGGAGGTATTGGAGGGCCAACAGCCCGGCGCATTGGCCGCCGAACTGCAGGACTCTGCGGCAATGCCGGTGGCGCCGGCACAAGTGTTTTTAGCGTCGCCTTCCGACGTCATTCGGCATCGGCCCGACCTGCGCGCCGCCGAACGCCGACTAGCCGCCGCGACCGCGATGCAAGGCGCGGCAATCGCCGAACTGTTTCCGAAAATATCGCTGTCGGCATTTTTCGGGCTGCGCAACACCGACATCGAAAGCCTGTTCAAATCTGCCGCATTCTCATACGGTACGGCCGCCAACCTGGTACAGCCGCTATTGAATTTCGGCCGAATTCAAGCCGGCATCGACATCGCCGAAGCCAAACAAAAAGAAGCTTATCTGGCTTATGAAAAATCGGTGCTGGAAGCCTTGCAAGAGACCGAAACCATACTGACGCGTTATTTAAAAGAAGAAATTCGCCGGCAAGCGCTGGCGCGTGCGGTGGCCGACTTGCAAGAGTCGGTGCGATTGTCGCAATTGCGCTATCAGGAAGGGGTAATATCCTTTTTGGATGTGCTGGACGCGCAGCGAGGCCTGTACGGCGCGGAGATCGATCTAGCCCGCTCGCAGGCGGCAACCGCGACGAATTTAATTGCCTTGTACAAAGCGCTGGGTGGCGGCGCCAATGCGATAGACCTATCGTAAAACGCCTTTGAAAAATGAATTTTCGATTGTTAACGCAAACCTCGAACATGCAGCCTCGTTTATAAACCCGCTCCAAGGAGGACTAATGAGCAAACAGCGCACATTGACGCTAGTATTGATCGCCATTATCGCGGCTTCGGCACTATGGTGGGGTTTACGCCCATCCGGATTGCCGGCCGGCATCGCCACCGGCAACGGCCGAATCGAAGCCACCGAAATCAATATCGCCACCAAAATCCCCGGCCGCATTGTCGATATTAGTGCCAAGGAAGGCGATTTTGTACGGGCGGGTAATATACTGGCGCGCATGGATACCCAGGTGTTGCAAGCTCAACAAGCCGAAGCGCAAGCCAAGGTGCGCGAAGCCGAAAATGCCTATCAAACCGCCAAATCCATTGTCGTGCAGCGCGAAAGCGAATATGCCGCCGCGCAAGCCGTGGTCGCCCAGCGCCGTGCCGAGTTCGATGCGGCGGAAAAGCGCCTGCATAGATCGCAACGACTGGTTGGCGAAGGCGCCACCCCGCAGCAGGAGGTTGACGACAACAATGCCCGGGTATTGGGCATGCAGGCCGCGATCAATACCGCACTGGCTCAGGTCGAAGCGGCCAAGGCCGGCATCGCCGCCGCCAAATCGCAAGTGGTGCAGGCGCAATCGATGATCGAAGCGGTTAAAGCCACGGTGGTGCGGCTGCAAGCCGACATCAACGACAGCGAATTGAAAGCCCCGATAGACGGCCGCATTCAGTACCGGGTCGCCGAACCCGGCGAAGTACTGGACGCCGGCGGCCGGGTGCTGAACATGGTGGATTTGTCCGACGTGTATATGACTTTCTTCCTGCCCACTGCAGCCGCCGGCAAGGTGGCCCTGGGCAGCGACATCCGTTTGGTGTTCGATGCCCTGCCCGGCTACGTGATTCCGGCCAAGGCCAGCTTCGTCGCCAGCGTCGCGCAGTTCACACCCAAAACCGTGGAAACCGAAAGCGAACGCCTGAAATTGATGTTCCGGGTCCGCGCCCGTATCGATGTCGAATTATTGAAACAGCATATCAATCAGGTAAAAACCGGCGTACCGGGCGTGGCTTACGTCAAAATCGACTCGGCCGCGGCCTGGCCCGCAAACTTGGAAATCAAGCTGCCGCAATGAGCGCATCCGCCCCCGTCATTCGGATCAGCGGCGTCAACCTGCGCTACGGCAATATGCTGGCCTTGGACAACATCAGCGTGGAAATTCCCGGTAACCGTATGGTTGGCCTGATTGGTCCGGACGGCGTCGGTAAATCCAGTCTGATGTCCTTGCTGACCGGCGCACGTAAATTGCAGGAAGGCGCGATAGAGACCCTGGGCGGCGACATTGCCGACAGCGGACACCGGCGCGCGGTTTGTCCGCGCATCGCTTATATGCCGCAGGGACTGGGCAAGAATCTGTATCTGACCTTGTCGGTATTTGAAAACGTCGACTTTTTCGGCCGCCTGTTCGGACAACAACAAACCGAGCGCCGGGAACGCATTGCCGAATTGCTGGACAGCACCGGTCTGACCCCTTTCCGCGACCGGCCGGCGGCAAATTATCCGGCGGCATGAAACAGAAACTGGCTTTGTGTTGCGCGCTGATTCACGATCCGGATTTATTGGTACTGGACGAACCGACTACCGGCGTCGATCCGTTGTCGCGCGCGCAATTTTGGGAATTGATAGACCGCATTAGGACTCGGCGTGCCGGGATGAGCGTACTGGTTTCGACCGCTTACATGGACGAGGCGGAGCGCTTCGACTGGCTGGTCGCGATGGACGACGGCAAGGTACTGGCGACCGGCAGCGCCGCCGAGTTACGTGCGAAAACCAATGCCGACACCCTGGAAGCCGCTTTCATCGATTTATTGCCGGCGGCAAAACGCCAAGGCCACAAAGCCGTGGTCATTCCGCCACGCAGCAGCAACGGCAATGCTGCAGAAATCGCCATCGAAGCGCGGGGACTGACGATGCGCTTCGACGATTTTGTCGCGGTCGATAATGTCAGCCTGCGCATCGAGCGCGGCGAGATCTTCGGTTTTCTCGGTTCCAACGGCTGTGGTAAATCGACCACGATGAAAATGCTCACCGGCCTACTGTCGCCCAGCACCGGCGAAGCCAAACTGTTCGGGCAGGTTCTCGACGCCAACAACATGGCGACTCGGCAACGAGTCGGCTATATGTCGCAGGCTTTCTCGCTGTATGCCGAATTGACGGTACGGCAAAATCTGGAACTGCACGCCCGGCTGTTTCATTTGCCCGAAGCCGGGATTACCGCGCGTGTTGCCGATATGGCGCAGCGTTTCATGCTGGAGAACGCTCTTGACAGCCTGCCGGACGAGTTACCGTTGGGCATGCGCCAACGTCTATCGCTGGCCGTCGCAGTGATCCATAGTCCGGACCTGTTGATCCTGGACGAACCGACCTCCGGCGTCGATCCGGTGGCCCGCGACCGTTTTTGGGAATTGATCGTAGATTTGGCCCGCCGCGACAAGGTTACGGTGTTTATCTCCACCCATTTCATGAACGAAGCCGAGCGCTGCGATCGGATTTCGCTGATGCATGCCGGCAAAGTGTTGGCCAGCGACACCCCGGCAAAACTGGTGACGGATAGCGGTTACGATACCTTGGAGCAAGCCTTCATTGCCTATCTTAAGCAAGCCGGCGGCGTCGAAGCGCAAGCCGAGCTTGATGCCGCTAATACGTCAGAAGATTCGGCTAAGCCGGCCGCCGCACCGGCAACCCGTCATCAAGTCGACAACCGCTTCAGCCTGCTGCGCCTATTCAGCATCAGCATCCGCGAAGCGCTGGAATTGCGCCGCGACCCGATCCGTTTATCGATTGCCTTGTTCGGCACATTGTTTCTAATGCTGACCTTCGGTTACGGCATCACCATGGATGTGGAAAATTTGCGTTTCGCGGTACTGGACCGCGATCAGACCTCACTCAGCAGTAACTATGCACTGGACTTGGGCGGCTCGCGTTACTTCGTCGCCCACGCACCGATCAACGATTACGCCGAGCTCGATAGACGCATGCGGAGCGGCGAACTGAGTCTGGCCTTGGAAATTCCGCCCGACTTCGCTCGCGACCTGCAACGCGGCGAGAACGTGAAAATCGGCGCCTGGATCGACGGCGCGATGCCGACTCGTGGCGAAAATATCGTCGGCTACGTCCAAGGCATGCATCTAACTTGGTTACTGGAACAGGCTCGGCGCAATGCCAGCCGAATATCGGCCGGACTGATCAATATCGAAACCCGCTTCCGCTACAATCCGGATGTCAAAAGCCTGCCGGCCATGGTGCCGTCGGTGATTCCGATTTTGCTGATGCTGATTCCGGCCATGCTTAGCGCATTGAGCGTAGTCCGGGAAAAGGAACTCGGCTCTATCTTGAACCTATATGTCACGCCGGTGAGTAAACTGGAATTTCTGGTCGGCAAACAATTACCCTATATTGCGCTGGGGATGATCAACTTTCTATTGCTCTGCGCGATGGCGGTGTGGGTGTTCGGCGTGCCGCATAAAGGCGATTTTTTAATGTTGAGTGTGGCGGCTTTGTTGTACGTAACCTTCGCCACCGGGTTCGGTTTACTGGTTTCGGTATTTACCCGCAGCCAGGTGGCGGCCATCTTTGGCACTTTCATTGCCACGTTTATTCCTTCCAATCGCTTTTCCGGCATGATAGACCCGGTTTCGTCGCTGGAAGACGGCGCACGCTTCGTCGGCGAAATTTTCCCTGGCACACACTTTCTCACCATCTGCCGCGGCACTTTCTCCAAATCGCTGGGTTTCGCAGAATTAAGCCCTTACCTAATGCCGCTGGCCATAGCTGTTTTGGTGGTAGTTGGGTTGAGCGTCACCCTGCTCGACAAACAGGAGCGTTAAGCATGCACGCCTTGTCGAATATTTTTCATCTGGGTATCAAGGAAATCCGCAGTCTGGGCCGCGATACCCTGATGCTGGTAATTATCGTTTTTGCGTTCAGCGGCCAGATTTACGTGATAGCCACCGGCCTGCCGCAATCCTTAAACAAGGCGCCGATAGCCATTGTCGACGAAGACCGCTCGCCGTTGTCGGAGCGCATTGCCAATGCTTTCTATCCACCGCATTTTCTGGCGCCGGCCATCATCGATCAATACGCCGCCGATCCTGGCATGGACGCCGGTTTGTATACCTTTGTACTGGATATTCCGCCCAATTTTCAACGCGACGTTCTGGCCGGGCGGCGGCCCACGGTGCAGCTTAATGTCGATGCCACCCGCATCTCGCAAGCCTTCATCGGCAATAACTACGTCCAAACCATCGTCAACGGCGAAGTGGCTACCTTCGTTCAAGGGCATCGCGCGGTATCGACCTTGCCGGTTGAACTGGAAATCCGCACACTGTTCAATCCCAATTTAAATTCGGTCTGGTTCGGTTCGGTGATGGAATTACTCAACAGTATTACCGCGCTGTCCATCATCCTCACCGGCGCCGCGCTGATCCGCGAACGCGAACACGGCACCATTGAACACTTACTGGTGATGCCGCTCACGCCGCTGGAAATCATGATGGCAAAAGTCTGGTCTATGGGTTTGATTGTGGTGGTGGTGGCCACCGCGTCGATCTTGATCGTGGTCAAAGGCTGGCTGGGCGTGCCGCTGCAAGGTTCGCTGGGCTTGTTCATTGCCAGCATGATGTTTTATCTGTTTGCCACCACCTCGTTGGGGATTCTGCTGGGTACGCTGGCGCGCTCGATGCCGCAATTGGGATTATTATTGCTGATCATCCTGTTGCCGTTGCAAATGCTGTCCGGCGGCATGACGCCGCGAGAGAGCATGCCGGCACTAATCCAAAATATCATGCTCGCGGCCCCGACCACGCATTTCGTGGCGCTGGCTCAAGCCATTCTGTATCGCGGCGCCGGTTTCAGCGTGGTCTGGCCGCAATTTCTAGCACTGTTGGCGATAGGCGGCGTTTTCTTTTTGTTTGCACTCACTCGCTTTCGAAAAACCATAGGCTCGATGACCTAAAAAGTATATCCGGCGCTTAGCGATAATATTCTCGGGTAAGCACAAATAAAAAAGGCTCACATCGCTGCAAGCCTTGTTATCCTCGATGCCTCTTGCACCGCTGCGCGGCTTAATTGATTAAGAACTCCGAGAAGAATACGTCGCGAAAACCGTCACTATTTTTAGCTTTGGTCAATAAATCCGTTATCAATTGTTTGGTTTTCAAGCGCAGAGCTTCACGCTGTTCCATGGTTTGCAGATCCTCGCTCTTCATGCCGCTCAGCATCATGATCATCTCATGACGTAAAACCGGCATATATTTTTTGATTTTTTCGACGTGTTCGGCGCCTTCCGCCAGTAGTTGCACATTCAGCATCAAATATTTTTTAGGCTCGGCCAGATTGACAGTGAACTTAGGTTTCATCTCCACATACTCAATAACCGGACCGGCGCTCTCGTCGGCTTTCTTCTCGCCGGAATTGGCCCAAACCGTCATCGGCAACAGCATCAAACTGATCAACAAAATAAATGTTCGCACGGATTCCTCATATAATGTAATGGTGAGACCAAAAGTATATTCCAATTTCGACATTTAACACCATGAAACCACAAGCTATCGGCCCGGTCATGATCGACATCGAGGCCCACAGCCTCAGCGCGCTGGACAAGGAAAAAATCGCTCATCCCAATACCGGCGCCTTAATCCTGTTTGCCAGAAATTACGACAATCCGCGGCAAGTCGCCGACTTGATAAAACAGATCCGGTCAGCGCGCAATGGCGACATCCTGATCGCCGTCGATCAGGAAGGCGGCCGGGTACAACGCTTTCAAACCGGTTTTACCCGTCTGCCGGCAGCGGCTTTTTACGCCGAGCAACCCGAACTGGCCGAAGCCTCGGGCTGGCTGATGGCCAGCGAACTGCTGGCGGTGGATGTGGATTTCAGTTTCGCGCCGGTATTGGACGTGGATTGCGGGGTCAGCGAAATTATCGGCAACCGTTCATTCTCCCGCGATGCGGCGTTGGCCGGACAACTGGCCGGCGCGTTTAGGCAAGGCATGCGTAGCGCCGGCATGGCGGCCACCGGCAAGCATTTTCCCGGCCACGGCGCGGTCGCGCTGGATTCGCATTTGACATTGCCAGTCGACGAGCGCGACTTAGAAACCATCCGCCAGCAAGATTTACTACCCTTCAAACAATTGATAGCGCAAGGCCTGGAAGCCATCATGCCGGCTCACGTGGTTTATCCGCAAGTGGATCGCTACCCTGCCGGTTTTTCCAGTATTTGGTTACAGTCTATTTTGCGCGGCGAGCTGGCTTTCGACGGCGCGATTTTCAGCGACGATTTAAGTATGGAAGGCGCGGCCAGCATAGGCGATTTCACCGAGCGAGCAGGCCTCGCCCAGCAAGCCGGCTGCGACATGCTGCTGGTTTGCAACAATTCGGCAGCCGCCGAACAAGTGCTGGACAAGCTGCCTATCAGCCAAAACAGTAAACGCGAACAACGCCTGCAAGCCATGCGCGGCAAATGTCAGCTCGACAAGGACGCCCTGGTAAAAAATGAAAAATGGCAGACAGTTTCCAAACAAATTTCGGAGTTCTATGAATCCCATGCTTGAAGAAATCGCCATCGTTAAACAGCAGGCGCTATTGCTGCATAGTGCAGAGGAAGTCGAAGCCGCGCTGGATAGCATGGCGGCGGCGATCACTGATAAATTACAGTACAGCAATCCCTTGGTACTGTGTGTGATCAATGGCGGCATCATCGCCACCGGCAAGTTGCTGCCGCGCCTGGACTTTCCGTTGAATCTGGATAGCGTCCACGCCAGCCGTTACCGTAACGCCACCTCGGGCAGCGACATACATTGGCTGTTTAAACCCACGACACCGTTGGCCGGCCGCACGGTCTTGATAGTCGACGATATTCTCGACGAAGGCCATACCTTGCATGCCATCGTCAAATATTGCCGGGAACAAGGCGCCAGCGCCGTATACACCGCCGCGCTGTTCGACAAGGATCTGCAAGTCACCAAACCTATCGATCCGGATTTTATCGGCCTCACGGTCGCTAATCATTACTTGTTCGGCTACGGCATGGATTACAAGGGTTATCTTAGAAATGCGCCAGGCGTGTTTGCCTGCAAGGAAGTGTTATGACATTGGCAATTATCGGCGGTACCGGTCTCACCCAAATCGAAGCATTAGTCATCACCGGTCAAGAACGCGTGAGCACCCCTTTCGGCGAACCCTCCGCGCCGTACTTGATTGGCGAGCTAAACGGCAAAAAACTGGTGTTTCTGGCCAGACACGGCAATCCGCATCGGATTCCGCCGCACAAGATCAACTACCGGGCCAATATCTGGGGTTTAAAACAGCTGGGCGTGACCGAGATTATCGGCGTCGCGGCGGTGGGTGGTATTGGTGCAGACATGACTCCCGCCGTGATAGCGATTCCGGAGCAATTGATAGACTACAGCTACGGCCGGGAACATACTTTTTTTGCCGACGATCTAGAGCATGTCACGCATATCGACTTCACCGAGCCCTATACACCGTCGCTTCGCGCGCGCATTATGCAAGCCGCGCAGCAGGCAAACATTTCAATAACGCCCTCAGGCACTTATGGCTGCACACAAGGACCGAGGCTGGAAACTGTTGCCGAAATCAAACGCATGGCTAACGACGGTTGCGATTTGGTTGGGATGACCGGCATGCCGGAAGCCGCTTTGGCGCGCGAGTTGGGCCTGGCTTATGCGAATATTTCGGTCGTCGCCAATTGGGCGGCCGGTGTGGTCGAGGGTGAAATCACCATGGCCGAGATCGAGAAAAACTTGGAAGTTGGCATGACCAATGCCATCGCCTTACTGAAAGCAACGGTATTGTTTAACGACTAGCAGAAACGGAAACGGATTTTGACGGGACCCGGATGCCCGCCAAAATCCGCGAGTGCGGAGATGTGGATTACATTTCCCGCAAGACAGGAGCGCCTTTATTTTTTGTTGCCGCCGCTGTGAAGTACATCATTGCGGTACGCTGAATTGGAAGAGTCTTCGGCGATATTTTTTGCGGCAGTAGCATATTTATCGTGCTCGGCGTTTTTAACCATCAACACCGCGCCAGCTACTAATACGACAGCAATGACGATATAGAGCCAGAAATTATCTTTTTCTTGTACTTCACTCATTTTGTACCTTCCTTTTGTTGTTTGTGGTGGTGGTGCTGAAAAAATTTCAACGCGGCAAAAGATAACAAACAAGCCTCTAAATTTTTTGATATACATCAAGCTTTATCTGGTTATTGCAGTCCATGCCTAGCTCTCGCCGTCTTTTTCTGAAACATTCGGGCATTTTGATGCTGGGCGCTTTGCTGGCCGGCAAACCTGTATCCGCGGTTACCCGCAGATTGGCGGATCATTTCGCCGTTAACGACTTTACTAAAATTTATAAGCAAGTTATCGATAACCAACCGGTTAGGGATAGCGATGAAATCGATCTGATATTGCCGGAGATTGCCGAAGATGGCGCCGTGGTGCCTGTGAGCGTCGCCAGCAAATTGGACGGTATCGAGAAATTTTATCTATTCGCCGACAAAAATCCGACCCCGCTGCTTGCGGAGTTCGAGCTTACGCCGCAACTCGCCCCGTACTTTACCGCAAGGATTAAATTGGCTGAATCTTGCAATGTGATTTTGCTTGCTCAGCACCGTGGACAGTTACTGCGCGCCAGCCGCTGGGTGAATGTGATGCGCGGGGGCTGCGGGACAGGCTAAATGACTGACAGTATTAAAATTAGAAGCCAGCGGCGGGAGCGCTATACGGAAATCAAATTGCTGATCGCGCATCCGATGGAAAATGGCCGTAACCGCGATGCCAACGGCGAGTTGATTCCGGCGCATTTTATCGAGCAAGTGCTGATTAAACTAAACGGCGACATCATTCTAACCGCCAACATGGCTGGCAGTATTTCCAAAAATCCGTTTTTTACGTTTAGATTAAAAGCGGGAACGAGCGGCGACAGGCTAACTGTCGAGTGGACGGATAATCAACAAACCCGAGACAGCGTCGAACATATACTCGACTGAGGCAAACGCTAGCTGAGGATGATTTCCGCCTTCTGATTCCTGGCGCTGGCTACGAGGAAACTCAATGGCGATTCGGCAAATTGATGCGCCGTCCGCGCCAACAACTCCGCCGCGCGTTGCGGATTGGCAACCGCGCAAAATCCAGTCGGCCCCCAAGAAGTCTGACCAACCGCTACCGCGCCTTGCGCGACCAAACTCGCCATCGCCGCAGCAACATCGGGACTGGTGAATACGCCGCCCTGCACCGGCGCAAAATGTTCCCCGACCGCTTGTTGCAACGAGCTAATCACCTCGCCAAATTTATCAAGATCTTGCTCGGCCAATGCGGGCAAACCTTGCATCAGCAAGCGGTAGCATAAACGCTCCGCCTGCGCTTGCGGAAACGGCGGCAATTGCTGAAAGGCGCTGACTTCTTGTTCGCCATGCAAACCTTGGCCGCGCTCATCGAACACCAGAATAAACCGCCAGTCTTCGGGGACATCCATCTGCGCAATCATCGGTGGGGTCTTGGTATCCGGCCCACGGCCGCCGTCCACCACCAGACCGCCTTTTTCAAAGGTACCGATACCGATACCGGAACGCACGCCGCGATCGGAAAGTTGCGCAATTTCCCGTACCGACAGCCCCAAAGCGTAATAGGCATTTAATGCGGCACCGACGGCCAAAGCCATTTGCGTTCCGGACCCTAAACCGATATGTTCGGGAATTGCGTTATCGATAGTGATATTGAGTAAGTCGGAAACCCCCAGTAAATTACAAAATTGCCGGGTATATTTTAGAGCGCGGTCGGCGCTGGGGCCGCTAGCTTGCAAGTCATCGGCCCCGGCGATGGTCAGCCGGGTATTGATTTCGTTCAGCGCCAAACCGATACTACCGAAATGCCGGCCCAACGCCCCGCTTAAATCGATAAAGCCCATATGCAAGCGAGCAGGAGCAATGACTGTAACTGTTTGGTACCGCGCTTTCACTACCTGGATTCCGTCGAACACTAAGGAATGGGCATTATAGCGGATGATGTTAGCCGGCCGAGATAAAATCGGCCACTTGCTGCAGATCGTCCATCAGATAATCGGCATGCTCGGCAGCCCAGGCATCGGCCGGTTTCAAAGACGGCACGAAAATGCACGGCGCGCCGGCGGCAAGCGCGGCGCGGATGCCTATAGGCGAGTCTTCCAACACCAGGCAATCCTGAATCGGCCGCTCCATTTCGGCGGCCGCGCGCAAAAAAATGTCCGGTGCCGGCTTTGCGGCAGACACGGTATCGCCGGCAACGATACAAGGAAACCTGTCCGCCAGACCGGCATTGGCCAAACATTTTTGCGCCGCCGTGAGCGCACTATTGGTTGCCAGACAAAACGGCAAGTCACGCTGGAAAAGCACTTCCAATAAGTTAAAAAAACCGGGCTTTACCGCTATGCCATATCGCTGAACATGAGCAAGCCAGTAAGCGCCACTTAAGGTCTGAAACCGTTCCAGATCGAACCCAAGACCGCATCTATCCAGTAAGCGCCGGCTGACCATCGTTCCGGAACAGCCGGATAAATCCGTCCAAAATGAATCCGGAAGCGGGAAACCAAGCTCGGCGGCAGCCTGCCGCCACGCATGCACGTAAGTCGGCTCGCTATCCAGTACCAAGCCATCCATGTCGAAGATGACCGCACGCAAGCGGCGGGCACTCACCGAATCACCCTGATAAACTCGCCTATCGCTTCCCGACTCGAGCCCACTACTACGCGGCGTGTCCCATTTTGATCGGCTTCCAATTGTCCGGCGACGTGCACTCTTTCGCCTGTTTGCGCCTGGCCGTTATACGTGGCGGTAAAACACACCACGCTTTCGATTTCCGGATGTTTGATGGAAAATTGCGCCGGATAATCAAAACCGTAGCGATCATCGCTGACTTCGGCATCGATACTGACAAAACCCAGTTTGCGATATTTTCTTCCCGCCGCACCCGGCGCGGAAATAGTCAGGGATAAGTCGAATTTCCGTCCGTTGATCATGGCCTTGTTGTACTTGCGCTGCTCGTGCCAGACATATTCGTCAAAGGCAAAGTCGCATGCTCGCCGCTTATACGCCTCCAACCAATCCTCGTCGCTTAATGCCTGACAGCGGCCTTCGCCAATTAAAGCTTGAACGATATTGCGCGCGTGATGAAATTCGCTGCGCTCGTAGCAGACCAGATCGATATCGGAGCTATGTTTCTGCATGCCCACCAGCAGCGACCCGGTCACACCAAATTGATCTAGCCCCAAACCGTGGGTCCGCAACAAATCGCACAAACGATGCAAATCGGCGATTACTTGGTCCGCAGGCTGATCAGCCAATAAGTCTTGTAAGACTTTTTGCGGCCGGTAATGCCGAACGATGGCGGCAACAGGCACTGCATGCAAATGCGCGTCGAGCGATGTCGAATAGTGTAGATATTGCGGATGATGCTGAGTGAGATAATTGTTGGCGTACTCGGTATCTACCTTACGCCACACATCATCCAGACACAGGTAGCGGAGAAAACATAACGCCTTCCCCGCTTCCAGGCCTTCGGCCACTACCGCGAAAATCAAACCTTCCGCGGTTTCTATAAAGTCTTTGGCTCGATACACGCTTTAATTGATTTCCACACGGTTACGGCCGTTTTGCTTGGCCTTGTACAAGGCCGCATCAGCCGCCTCCAACAGTTCCCGCTCGGTTTTATATTGGCCGACATAAGTTGCCAAGCCCAAGCTCAGGCTGATGCACCTACTGTCCGACTCTCCGTATACAATGTTTTTTTCGCAGACTTGCTCGCGAATACTGTCGGCCAAGGTTCTCGCCTCCGCTAAACACGTACTCGGCAATATAGCCACGAACTCCTCGCCACCGTAACGGCAAATCAGATCGCTGGCACGTTCCAGCTGTTCCCTAATCACTTTGGCAACTTCTATCAGACAAGCATCGCCTTGCGGATGTCCCAGGGAATCGTTGTAGTTTTTAAAGTAATCGATATCGCAAATGATCAGCGACAACGGCGACTTATTGCGCCGGGAAAGCGCAAATTGCATACCTAAATTGCTATCGAAATGACGGCGATTGCCCAGGCCGGTCAATTGATCGCGCAAGGACAAACGCTCCAATTCCTGATTGGCGGTTTCCAATTCCAGCTGAGTTGTTTGCAGTCTTTGCCGCATCACGTAAATCCGTTCCATGGCGATAACGGTTAGTCGCAAACGTGCGGGATTCAGCGGTTTTGGCAAGTAGGCATCGCCGCCGGCCAGAATGCCGCTGGCAAACGATTCATCGTCGTCGTACACGGTTAAAAAAATGATTGGAAACCAATCGGCTTTTTTTAGCTCGCGGATCGCTTTGGTGGCGTCGAAACCGCTTAGAAACGGCATTTCCACATCCATCAAAATCAAGTCGACATCATGGTCAGCCACGTACTGTAAAGATTCGGCTCCGTTTTCAGCATAAGCCAATTCGTGCCCCATTTCCTTGAGGCATTCAGTGACCAGCTGTCTGATCACTTTGCTATCGTCGACCACCAAAATTTTCATTGTTGTTCAAGTTGGCTTAAGCGGGCACCTGGATTTTAGCGTAAATCGCCACGCTCACAGAAAACAATTGATAAAACCGGTTCAATCCCCTATCCTCGCCCGCTGGCTTTTCGGCCTAATAACCATCCGTTCTTTCCCTCCACACTAAAGGAGAAATCATGAAAATCGGTGTTCCCAAAGAAGTTCACGACGGCGAAAAGCGCGTCGCTACCACGCCAGAGGCTGCGGAAAAAATCATCAAATTGGGTTTTGAAGTGCTGGTGGAAAGCGGTGCCGGCGACGATGCCAATATTCCCGATGAGGCTTATCGCGCGGCCGGCGTACAGGTTGTCGGATCGGCGCAGGAATTATGGCAAAACAGCGATATCGTCATGAAAGTCCGGGCTCCCGAATTTCATCCGCAACTGGCTATCGACGAAGCCGATTTGCTGCGCGAAGGCCAGCAATTAATTAGCTTTATCTGGCCGGCGCAAAACGAAGCGCTGATGCAAAAACTGGCAGCGAAGAAAGTCACGGTGCTGGCGATGGACAGCGTGCCGCGCATGTCCCGCGCCCAAAAAATGGACGCACTGAGTTCCATGGCCAATATCGCCGGCTATCGCGCCATCGTGGAAGCCGCTCAGCACTTCGGCCGTTTCTTTACCGGTCAAATAACCGCCGCCGGTAAAATCCCACCGGCCAAGGTGTTAGTGATCGGCGCCGGCGTCGCCGGTCTGGCTGCCATCGGCGCCGCGAAAGGCATGGGTGCTATCGTCCGCGCCTTCGATACCCGGCCGGAAGTGAAAGAACAAATCGAAAGTATGGACGCCGAGTTTTTGATGCTGGATTTCCAGGAAGACGGCTCCGGTACAGGCGGCTACGCCAAAACCATGTCCAAGGAGTTTATCGAAGCCGAGATGGCCTTGTTTGCCCTGCAAGCCAAGGAAGTGGACATCATCGTCACCACCGCTTTGATCCCCGGTAAGCCCGCTCCCGAGCTGATAACCGCCGAGATGGTGGCATCGATGAAACCCGGCAGCGTCATCGTCGATTTAGCCGCCGAACAAGGCGGTAACTGCGCGTTGACCGAGAAAAACCAAGTCGTCGTCAAACATGATGTAACCATCATCGGCTACACCAATTTGCCCAGCCGCTTGGCCAATCAATCCAGCCAACTTTACGCCACCAACCTGCGTCATCTGCTGACCGATCTCACACCCGGCAAAGACGGCAACACCGTCATCAATATGGAAGACGAGGTGATTCGCGGCGCTACCGTGATCAAGGAAGGCAATATTACCTGGCCGCCGCCACCACCCAAACTCTCCGCGGCGCCCAAACAAGCTGCGGCAAGCGAAACTGCCGCAGCCGCCGAAACCAAATCGCTGCTACCGGAACCGGTTAAGCAATGGCTGCCGATCTTGCTGGCAGGCTTGGCACTATTCGGAGTCGGCGCAGTCGCGCCCACTTCGTTTTTATCCCATTTCACCGTATTCGTACTGGCTTGCTTCGTCGGTTATCAGGTGATCTGGAATGTCTCGCCGTCATTGCACACACCCCTGATGAGCGTCACCAACGCCATCAGCGGCATTATCGTGATCGGCGCATTGGTGCAGGTATCGGCGCCCAGTGCCATCGTCAGCATCTTGTCCGCGCTGGCCATCCTGATCGCGTCCATCAATATTGCCGGCGGCTTCCTGGTGACGCGCCGCATGCTTGAAATGTTCAGAAAATAAGGAGAGCTACATGTCAAACGGTCTAGTTACAATGGCGTACATTGCAGCCTCGATTCTTTTCATTCTCAGCCTTAGCGGCCTGAGCAAGCAAGATACGTCACGGCGCGGCAATTACTTCGGCATGACCGGCATGGCGATTGCGATTGTCGCCACCGTGTTAGGCGGCAGCGTCACCGCCTATACGATGCTGACCATCGCCCTGCTGATTGGCGGCTTTATCGGCACCAAAGCCGCCGCCAAAGTGGAAATGACGCAAATGCCGGAGCTGGTGGCTTTAATGCACAGCTTGGTCGGTATGGCGGCGGTGCTGGTGGGATATGCCAACTTCATGGACCATTCCACCAGTCTGGAAGGCGCGGAAAAAACCATACACGAACTGGAAATCTACATCGGCATTTTCATCGGTGCAGTGACATTTTCCGGCTCGGTGATCGCCTTCGGCAAGCTGTGCGGCCGCATCAGCGGCAAACCGGTACTATTACCGGCCCGGCATTGGCTGAATCTGGCCATGTTCGTTGTCACTTTTATCTTGGGCGGCAACTTTCTCGAAGGTACCGAAACCGGCGGCGGCTTGCTGCCGTTGGCGATCATGACCGCAATTGCCCTGGTGTTTGGCGTGCATATGGTGATGGCCATCGGCGGCGCCGATATGCCGGTGGTGGTATCGATGTTGAACAGCTATTCGGGTTGGGCCGCCGCGGCCACCGGCTTCATGCTCAGCAACGATTTATTAATCGTTACAGGCGCCTTGGTCGGCTCCAGCGGCGCGATTCTGAGTTACATCATGTGCCGGGCCATGAATCGGCACTTTCTTAGTGTGATCGCCGGCGGTTTCGGCAGTGCCGGCGGCGAAGCGGCGGAAGTGGTCGGCGAGGTGCAAGCTATCGAAGTCGAAGAGACTGCTCAATTACTGCGAGACTCTAAAGACATTGTTATCATCCCCGGCTACGGCATGGCGGTGGCGCAAGCTCAGCACACAGTCAACGAAATCACCAAATATCTGACCAGCCACGGTAAAAAAGTCCGATTTGCGATTCATCCGGTCGCCGGCCGCATGCCGGGCCATATGAACGTCTTGCTGGCCGAAGCAAAAGTCCCGTATGACATCGTGTTTGAAATGGACGAAATCAACGAAGACTTTCCGCATGTCGACGTCTCCATCGTTATCGGCGCCAACGACATCGTCAACCCATCCGCTTTGGACGACCCCAACAGCCCGATAGCCGGCATGCCGGTGCTGGAATGCTGGAAAGGCGCGACTACCATCGTGCTGAAACGCTCGATGGCCTCCGGTTACGCCGGCGTCGGCAACCCGCTGTTCGTGCATGAAAACACCCGCATGCTGTTCGGCGATGCCAACGACAAGTTGCAAGGCTTGTTGAAAGCTTTGCAGGATTAACGCTGAGAACGACTATCGGCCCGTAATTGCCAACTTTAATTGTTGGCAATTACGTCGAACACGACGGCGGGCTTTCTCTTTAAAAATCGGGCGGATTGTTCAGCCCGCCCGGAACGTTTTCCATTGCCGCAATATGAATTGAGGGGTTCGGCATGGGAGTTGATATTCTGTCCCGCTGGTGGGACATTCAAACTGCCATGGCTAGATAGCCCAAAAGCCATGTGATGATTTTGACGGGCAAATTTCGACCCTAAGCTGCCTGATGACATTCGGAAATCGAATGTCTCAAGCTTTGGTCAAAGCCGACGTTCGGACCGTGTTGCAAATAACCTGTTTAGACTTAGTTACTGAATACATGCTGAAACACGAAGCGGATTTACCGGCCATATTCCGCCCAGAAAACCTCGCCTTTTTCGTATTCGGCGTAGGCAATCGCAACGTTTAGCAAGGTATGAATTTGAGAATGAATGTTATCCAGCTTTTCTGGCAGTGGTTTGAGCAGTTCCGCTACGAACATGTCTGCCAGCTCTGTATTTCCCGCAGTCTTCGCCCAATAAGCGCAGGCTCCTAGCGGCGATTCTTCAATGGGATAGCTATATGAGTAATATTTTTTGTCCGCTCGATTTTTTGCTTCTTCAAACCAAGCGCTTGCCAACGCTCGCTGCCGAATGGCATGAGCGGTGTAAGCCAATTCGCATAAGGCTTTGGCTCCATATTGGCTTTCGGTCATCGCGCGGGCAGATTCGGCGAGCGTTCCAATCGTTTTTAATTTCTGGGCTTCGTCAAGTACCAGAGTATCCGCTTGCAAAAGCGTGGCAATCGAATGTATCGCTTGTCGCCGATCCGAGGGTTTCATACTGGCCTTCAGCGAATCTGCTAATTTCTGCATTTCACCTCTAAGGGCCGATTTGACAAAATCTTGTCCTTCTTCGTTTTCTGGGGTCGCGGCGATAGTCAGTGCCTGCAGCCAACTGCTCAGACGATCACTGAGCGACCCGATTTTAGAAATCGCGTCGAGAAGCTGCGTATTCGGCTCTTGTTTAAATTGCGCCAAGGCAATTTCGGCTAAAACCCTCTGGCGAGCTTGCTTTTGCCCTCCCAATTGACCATGGCGATCAGGTTCCAGAAATGACCAAGCCGTGTTCAGCGCATCGGCATCAGCTCCGGTTTGGGCGAGTAATTTGACGATACCTTCATCGCCGGGCGTGCTATATACGAATTGGCCTTGGCCTGTAGACATATTATTCGCCAGCTCGTTAGCCGCCTCCATGGCATATGTCTGTGCCTTATCGGTTTGTTTTAGTTTAAGCAGTGTTTCCGCTACCTCTAGCAAACCACGCGCACGCCTACGGTGATGGTCGTAGTTGACTGCGATGCTTCGCGCTGTGGCGAGTTCGGTTTCCATCTCGCTGTTGCGGCCGAGAGCGGCGAATACCTGCGCTTTGGCTAATACAAACAAATGAGGAAAACCATCGCCGTGGTTTCCTGGGTATATCGCAGCTAGATCATCCAGGCGAGCCAGTGCGGCCGAGGCGTCGCCCTGCTCGGCACGTTGCACGGCAATTTTTAAGCTGATAAGTGGATCTTCGAAGCGACCGCGTTGCCAAATCGGCTCCAACCAACCGGTGGCCAGAACATCGAGCTTCATATTCTTTATGTCTCGGTATTCTCTAGTGCAACTGTCTGTAGAGCAATGAAAGCCATTGGCTTCGGTTAATGCCTCGACAAAATCGGTTTTGGCTTTTTTCGGATTTCCGCAGAAAAACGCTATCTTTGCCAATTTGGCTTTGGTTATGAACGAAACTCTTTTAAGTCCCATCGCTTTTTCAAGTTCGATTATTTTCTCGGCTAAAGCTTGTCCTGCGTCATATCTGTTGGCTTTGCAAAGCGCAACCGCAACGTCATCCATACCGCTTTGAAAATGGGGCCGGGTTATGTTTTTTACGGCGCCAACGGCCTTGTCAGTTTCGCCTAATCGCGCATACAAAACGCCTGGACGCGCGGCGAGTTGACTTTCCTTTAGGAAATTGGGTTCGCCTTGTTCCAATTCGCTCAATGCTTCACGGGCGGCGGCGGCGTCACCGCGGTCGAGGCGGCCTTCAGCCAGGGCCAATATCACGGAAGTATAAATATCGGGCTTTTTGTTTTTCAACACGCGCAGACTGGTAACAGAAATAGCGTCCTCGTTGGCATCCGCAGACAAAGCGTCCGCCAAACGCAATGCTTCCTGGATATCACCGTGTCTTGCCTGAGCAATGCCGGCGTTTTCCAGAATTCTAAAGGCATTCGGAACGTGTTCGGCTTCGGCAAATTTGAAATAACTGATGGCGTTATCGGCACTCACCGGGCTATCACCTGCTAAAAACAACGGCAAAACGGATTCCATGTCATTGAGATACGTTGATGTGGAGGTGCCGGTTCGCTTTGTAAAAGCGATGTCGAAGGCTTGCTTTGTCGAAAGTTGAGCCTCTGTATTTAATCCCAATGCCCATTCCGCCCGCGCCAAAAGGCTGGTCGGTTCGGCAAGCCAGGAATAGCGGTTATAGTTACTATTGGTATCCAATAGATATGTTTTCCGCGCCCACTCAGGAATCCCTAATGCCAGTGCCGTAAGACTAAAACCGTTGCGGTGAGCAAGCCCATCAGGTGAATCATACGGTAAATTTTCGGACACCTGTTCGAATAGACACGCCATGCTGGGTTGAGCGCGGCATTTGGCATAGCGGTTTTTCGGCCAGTCGGCATTTTCAACCAAGCCAGCAGCAACTGGCGGGCTTGGGTATTGCGAGACCAGATCGGGCACTGGTGTATCCAACCCAGTAGGCGACTTGGCATCGGAACTTGAAGTTGACGGTCCAGCTGCCAACGTCGTGCTCGGCGCTTGCAACGCAATAGCTAGAATGACGAGGACAAAGGAACTTTCGAGTCCACCGATGAATTTAGTGGGGAGTGTTAACAATCCTGTGCCAAGATTTTTTCCATTTGTAATGAACATGCAGTTCTCGTTAATTTTTTGTTTCCAACACCAAGCTTTCAAACTAATTCGCCGTATAAGCGTAGCATCTTTAATTCATCTGCGGACTTGGCGAAGCGATCAGTCAGCTTTCTACTCAAAACCTGCCGTTCTTGAGTAATATTTTTCACCAGTATGAGTGTCGCAATATGGCCGAACTCGAGCATTTGACCTTGATAGCCATCAGCCCAACCAAACGACTCACCAGCATTACGACCAAATTTCAATCCGTTAACAAATCAACCCCTCTTAATATTCGGGTTCGGATAGGTTTGAATCCTTGCCGATTTTCCACTACACCCGGCTGGCAACCGATGGGCGGCTCATATTAGACTCTTATTCAACATATTTTGCTGCTCGATTGTGTAAATAGGCAGTTTAAGCATGCAGCGACTGCCATCTCCCTACCCTCCCTTTAACTTACCGGAATTCGATCCATTCGATGCAGGCATCGACAGGCATATCGGTATCATTTTTTTTGACAAGGAGCGATTAAGAACAAAGATTTAATCCAGGGCAAACTCTCCGCCGACCAGCAGAATGTCGCGATGGATTTGATCAATCAAATTTAAAACCTGTTGCCGTTTTTGATCGATTTAAACGCCGACGAGCGCCGGGCGTTTGTGGACTAGGGTTTGGTGATGGCCTTGGCGCAGTTGCACGGCCGGCTGGAGGATACGTTTTTGGCTACGGGCAGCGATATTTACAGCCAGACCTTGCCGGTCTATCAAGCGGCGAAACTGGCAGGCAAAAATGGCGCCCTGGAACAACACCTGGACGGTTTAAGCCTCCGCTTCGTCAGAAGATCGACGAGCGCGACGGCTGCGGCAAATACCCCGTCCGTTCACTAATCGCCCCCCCGATTTGACTTATTTTCTCGGCCCTTGGAGTTATTTTCTGCAACGGCCAAGCTTTTTTCTCGGTCATTGGACAAAATAACTCCAACGTTTTAGCTTGAAGCCTGAACGATGCAGTTCTAAGTGAAAATGATCGAGAAAATAACTCGGCCGCTCCGGGTCAGAGCTCGATCAATTGAGAAAATTTCTCGGCCGATTGAGCTCGCAGCTCGGTCGTTCAAGAAAATTTCTCGGTCATCCGAGCTCAGAGCTTGATCGATGGAGAAAATAACTCGAGCGCTGCCGATTGGAAACGAAATCACGAAGTCTAATTCCGAAACCATTCCCCAGAACCGAACAGCTGTCCGCCATTTGCGGGGGGGAATAGGCATAACGGCAAAATGGCGGAACGCCTGTCAGCTAGTCCGCGGCAAAAATACCCGAAAACAAGTGCCCTTACCCAGTTCGCTCTTCACCTCTATCCAGCCATTGTGCTTTTTAACAATCCCATAGGATAGCGATAGACCCAGACCTGTGCCCATGCCGACCGATTTGGTGGTAAAGAACGGATCGAAGATTTTTCCGAGCTGTTCGGGCTTGATGCCCTTGCCGGTATCCTCCACCTCAACCCAGACATTTTTCTCGTCATGACCGGTGCGAATCGTAATTCGGCCATGATCCTCTATCGCTTGCACCGCATTGATCAAAAGGTTCATGAACACTTGGTTGAGTTGGGACGCGATGCAGTTGACCTCGGGGATTCCGCCATATTCCTTGACGACATCGGCTTTATATTTGATTTCGTTCCATACTACGTTAAGCGTGCTGTCGAGACCCGACTCAAGATTCGCCGATTGCTGTTCCAATTCGCCGACGTGAGAGAAGTCCTTCAGATCCTTTACGATGCGCCGCACTCGCTGCAAGCCGTCTAGGGATTCTGTCAGAAGATCGCCGATATCTCCGCGCAGATACCCAATATTAACTTCCTGCTTCAGCTGCGTGATATCTTGCAAGGCCTCATTCACCAACGTACCTTCGATCTGTTCGTAAGCCGCCAGCAGCCTGAGCATCCCATCGACATACTCTTGCAAGGTACTCAAGTTGGAGTTGACGAAGCCAATGGGGTTATTGATCTCGTGGGCCACGCCGGCGGCGAGCTGGCCAATCGACGCCATTTTTTCGGATTGCAGTAGTTGCATCTGGGTTTCTTCAAGCTGCCTGATGAGATCCTCTTGCCGCGCCTTTTCGGCCAGCAATTGCGTATTCGCCATTTGCAGTGAAGCAGTACGCTTATGCACCTGCTCTTCGAGTTCGTCTCGGGAATCGCGCAAAGCTTCCTCGGCCCGCTTTTGCTCGGTGATATCGTTAAAGCCGAAGACGCGGCCAATGATGTGCTCACCCAGATATTGCGGCCGCGATCGGCATTCGAAAATCCGGCCATCCGTGAGATACAGGATATCTTCGGTTTCTCTGTTGCCGACGAGTTCCTGGAGGCGAACACGAAATGCTTCCGGCTCGACGACGAGGCCGACAATGGACTCGAGAATATCCGCTTCCTCCCGCTCAAGCAGCAAATCGTCCGAAATACCCCACATGCTACTAAACTGACGGTTCATGTTGGCGATCTTGCCATGCCAATCGATGACCAGAATGCCGTTGCCGGTCGATTCCAGCGTGGCTCTCAGTTGGGACAATATCTGGGCCAAGGCATCCTCAGCCTTGTGTTCGTTCTGTACATCCCTGGCCTGTATCAGAATCAGAGGGTTCCCTTCATGGTGAATGACCTTGACGGATTTCGTTACCGTCAGCAACGAACCATCGGCGCATTGGTAAAGTCCATCCTGGGTTTCGATATCGAGATATTGGCCGTTACGAACATCTTCCCAATAAAAGACATCTTGCAATGAACTTTCGATATTGGTGATGGCCATGGTAAGCAATGCCTCTTCCGAATAGCCAAGCATCTTTTCTACCACCTTGTTGACAACAATGATCCGCAACTCAGTGGGTTCGACCAGCAGCATCATGTTCTGGCTGTAATCCATCATCAAATGTTCTAGGCAGGTCATCTGGCGGCTTGCTCCTGCCCGGGTTGGCTCGGATCGAAATAATAATTGACCCGTTTGCGTGGACTGAGATAGTTGTATATTTCCCGCGGCACCTGTGCCGGTCTGATCGCCTTCGCAATATTGGCATCCGCTTCGCACGCCATGTCCACCAGGATTGCTTCATCCCTGGGAATATCTGCGTCGTAAATGAGTACTAAGGGTTTCATCGGTTTGGCGGTATTGACCGTAACAACCATGCCGATCACACCATTGGAAAACTGCACGATCGTGCCGGGAGGATAAACCCCAAGGCAGCGGATGAAGACCTGAAGCAGTTTCTGATCGAATTTGTTGCGCAACTTGGCGAACATCGTCGAAAGAGCCTCGTGGGGCGTCAGCGCATCGTTAATATTCACCGGGTTGCAAAGTTCATCGTAATGGTTGGCAATGACGACAATGCGGGAAAGCAAACCGATAGCTTCGCCTTTGAGTTTACTGGGGTAGCCAGTCCCATCGAACAATTCGTGATGTTCGCGGATGATGGTCAAGACGGCTGGTGCAAGCCCGAGTCGCTGACCAATACCCACGCCGTACTCGCAATGCATTTCGAATAAATGGCGCTCAGCCTGATTGAACGGGTCCTTTTTCATTAGTATCTTGGAGGGAATCTCCTTATGGCCGATATCGTGGAAAAGTGCGCCTATGCCCAAGGTGCTGACGACCTCTTGGGGCAACTCGATGTCGCGAGCCATCATCAGGGAAAGCATGGTGACATTCAAGGAGTGATAATACATTTCCTCGGCACCTGCCTTACCAATCATGACGTGAATAGCGAGTTCAGGCGCGGAAAGAAGCGAGTCGATAATTTGGTCTACCAATATTCTCGCGGTTCGCACAGTTTCCGCCGGCATGGTGAACAGGTTTTTCTCGATACTGTGTATCGTTTTAGCGGTATTGACAAAGGCATTCTCAATCCGCGCCGCCGCCTCTCTCTGCAGCTGAATTCGCTCGACTAGCGCGAGCTTGGCCGCCAACGCCGGCGACATATCCGGTTTGGCTGCAACCTGTACCTGTGTTTCTTGTATCTGCTGTGTCTTTTGAGGTAATGGATTGAAATCGCTGAGGGCCGGATCGTAGCGAATCGACTTGAGGCCGAGACTCTGGAGGGTCTTGATCTGTGCCTCGTTCTTAATCTTGAAATTGCTGAACGAGAAAGGGTGATCAAACCACTTGAGATCGAGTTGGATATACAACCCGATCCGCAACTGATCCATGGTAATGTTGAAGTTATCTTTCACCGGCATCGACGGCCCGATCAACTATTGTCAAATGGAAAAATGCTGAACTCATGCCGTCTCCACCAATATTCCCCACCCGGCCACTCGAAATGTTTACGATCATCTTTAAATGGATGGTGATGTCGCCTCAGTGTGTTTGACCGAAAGCGTATGGGAAATAAGGAAAATAAGCAAACCAGGATTCAAGTTGAGTTGATCTCCCTTTCAATCAAGAGCTAGGGAACTATGGGAATGACAAGTAACTCTCCTTCCCACGAGTCTCTCGGCGATTTGCAGAGTTTTGCGATTCACTAAATAGCTAAAACTTGCCAACGCTTGAGTTGGCAAATACATGAAAATCCTTAACTCAACTCATCCGGATTACCGCGATCTTTTATCCCGTTCCAGTTCCAAATATTTGTGCCGTAAATCCACGTAGTTGCCGCCTATCCATTGCCAAAAGGTCGCCGCGGCTTCCGGGTCGGTGCTGATTAATTTCACGGCTATAGCGCCGTTACTGCTGATGTCGGTAATCTGCGCGTCTATATCGATGCTGGATTTGTTCTTGACGACGCGTTTGTCGGTATCGACCCGAAAAGTCACCGGCTCGCCGACTTGAAACACGATGTCGCGTTTTAACCCGCCCAAAAATTTCAGACGGTATTCCGGAACCGATTGAAACGGCAGCACAAACTCGGCGTGCCAACGAAACGGCGGACATTGGATGGGACCGCTGTTCTTCGGAAAATGCACGGTGTAGCCGTCATCGACCTTGGCTTTGACCACGCCTCTGGTATAAATTTCGTGACAATTGGTCAGCACCGCATCGCCGGGCTCAAGGCCATATTTTGCGGCATGAACGGTCAGACTATTGAACGCTAGAATCAACCCCAAAACGATTATTTTCATGGTGCCCTCCTGATTATTATTGTTAATTTTTATCCTTAAGTTTGCGGTTCTATCGCGAGCCTTGGCGAGGTGTTATCTAACGCCAACTTAAAGCCTTCGGGAGCGCTAGCGTGACTTGCAAGGCTGCATGGGCAGTCTGCGTCCAGCCCTGGGTATTTGTCAAGATTTTGCCTGGATACGAACGTCAGGCGGCGTGAAAAGCATCGCCAAGCGCTATTGAGCCTGCGGTAGACTCGGTTGATAAGGGCCGAGCAGGCTGCGCGCCAAGGGGTCGGTTTCGTCTATATCGACGGTAATCATGTGCCCGGTGTTACTACCTATATAGGCCTGCATCGCCGCCGCCATATACGGAAACACCAGACGTAAGTCGTTGCTGGCGCCGTTGCTTTGCACACTGGTTTTCCAAAGCTGCTTACGTTGCTGCTGCTGTAGGTAAGCGTCCTTGTCGCACGCTTCCAACACCAAGTAGCGGCGAAAGGTGGTATAGGATTCGGTACGTTGCGCATAACCGCCGACACCAAAACCGGGGTAATAGCCGTTGTAGAACCTGGACATTCGGTATGGGTAGTAATAGCCCATGTCGTTCCATAACGGCACCTCGTAGCTGTATTGATGCACTTCCGGCGCACCGACGCCATAACTCAAGAACATCACCAAATTACTGTCCTGCATACTAGCGGCCTTGCTATAGCCGCGATTGGCCAGTACTTTCTCGATGTACGCTTTAAACTCGATAAACTGCAAATCCTGTTCATTAGCGCCGGCATTGCCCGGCAACAGCACAAATCGAATATTGCTCTGCGAATTATTAACGGCGGCTAGCGAATCGATTTCCGCCCGAAATTGCAAGGGGCGCGGCGCCATGCTGCAGGCTGCCAACAACGCGGTTAATACCAAAACCAAGATACGGTAACTTAAAACTGTCATTTTATTGCTGCGCATGATCGCTCCCTGTTTCGTCCTCTGCACCGTTATCCTCCCACAAGCTTTTCGTACGTTGTTGTAAACGAATATCGGCAAGTACCTTTTTTTCGTGTAACACGGCTTGATGGGCTAATTGATCGCTGAGCTGCTGACTTTCCGTTAGTCTTTGTCTGGCCGATTGTTTTTCCTGGCCTATCAATTCGGCTTCCAATCGCATTTCTTTTAATTCGTTTTCGTGGCGCAGCTGTTCCGCATACAAGCGGCGTTCAAGCTCCAATTGCTGCACGAGCTGTTCTTGTTTGTCTTCCAACAAACGCCGCTGTTTTTCGGCTTCCTGCGCTTGAATCTGCAATTCCAGATCCGACACTCGTTGCAAATGCTCCAGTTGACGGCGCTTTTCCAGTAACTCTTCCTGTTCCAACATTCGTTGCTGCCTGGCTAGCTCCCTAGTGCGTTCTTCATTTAGCTCGAAAGTTTTTTTCAACACATTGAGGTAAACGCTGTCGCGGCCCAACTGCACATTCGGAAATTCGTTAAAACTAGCCGTCAAACTGCACAAGGCTTGCGACTGAATTTGTTGCTGCATCAACATTTGATTAATGGCCAGCGCGATGCGCTTTTCGATGTCGATCAGGCCGGTTTGAATCCAGTTGCCATCGGCCAGCGCTTGCAGCTCGAGATTCACCACATCGTCGATAATCTCGGCGTAAAGCTGCTTAATGTGTTGATTAATCGTGGACAGCATTTCGCTGTTTTTCAGCACATAAGCCAAGGTGGCCTGAAATCGCAAATCCAAGGCCAAGTCCACGGTGCAAAAGTCGTCGAACATATGTAGCTGGCGCCGATACTGCCAGCTTTCTATCGTCAGCGGGTGAATATGGTGATAAAAGCGCTTAACGAATTTCTTCGGCCGTAAATACAGTTTTTTATACGGCCCGAGTTTTAGCTGCACCACTTGCCGATCGGCGTCGAAACCGGCAACCCACTGCTCGGTATCGGCCAGCGACTCTTCGAACAAGTCGCCGCCCGCCAGCCAGGCTTCCAATTCGGTTCCGGGGCTATTCATGGCTAACAGCGCTTGCCGCGGCAGCGGCTTTTTGTTTAAGCGCGGCGATTTTGTCGGACATCTTTTCCGCAATCAGCGGATAAAGATTAGGCGCAAACTCCACGGTCCTGTCGTCCACCTTGCGCAAGAATCCGCGACTGAGTAGTAGCCCGACCACAAACATCCGCGACCAATCCGAGTAGCGCCGGGCTTTTTCCAGTTCCGACTTTTCGATGACCATTTCCAGTTCGTCGTTTTCGTTGATCCGAAACTCGGTAAATTGCCGAAGACATTCGAAAACCAGCTCCTCTTCCTGAATCGTCAACGGGCCCGGCGCTGTGAACTCCAACCGATAGGACAACAATACCGTAAAAAAATCCACCATCGCCGCGCAAGCAAACGCAAACCAGGAAAAACCGCGCCACATCGCAAAAGACGGCTTTACTTCCTCGATGAACTGCTTATACGTCATCAGCAACGGTGCATCGGGTAATGCCATACCCATGCTGCTGGCCAGTTGATTCACATCCAGCTGGATATCCTGATAATTTTTTAAAAACTGCGAATAAGTGGCTTCCGGATCGCTAGTCACGTCCAGCTGATTCAGGTTGGTTTGCAACAGGCGGATATTGTTATCCAGAGCCTGAAAGGCTTGCTCCTGCTGTTGTAACAACTGCTTTTTTTCTTGATAAATCTGGTTGTAATGACGCCAAAACGGGCCCTCGCCCACCTGATTTTTATAGCCGGGGCCGATCTGGTCATGCGTGCCGAAATATGCCTGGCTGGCGTCGAGCGAGGCTTTTTCCAAATCCAGTTTTTGTTGGTGCAACATCTGGCTTTTGACCAGCAATATGCTGTCCAGATAATCCTTGGTTTGCTGCCGCAGTTGATTCAATCGATTGATATGCAGGGTTTCCTGCTCGGATATTTCGTAGAACTTGAAATAAGAAAATGTCACCGATGCAGCAATCGCCACCGACAACGACGCCACCACTGTAAAGTAGCGCATTCTGTTGGCTTTCCAGTGAATACCCGCCATTTCCAGGGAGCAGATCACGATGATGGACTGAATGGCGACGGTAATCACCAGCGCAATCCAGGGGGTGATGAAGTGCGACAATCCGTAATAGGTAGTAAAGCCGGACGAAAGACTGAGCATCAAGACGATAGGTATCGTCCAGATCCGCAGCATGCTGACGAACAGCGTCTGCATGCGGTTAATAAAATAACCAAGGCCGGTAGAACGTATTTTTATGCTGGGATTTGTCATTGTTATTATTTTTTGCTCCAGCAGAATGCAGGGTAAAACGTCGTTAGCTCATACTTAAATAGCGCTCGCCGGTATCGTGAATAATGGTCACCACGGTCTTGCCAACACCTAACTTTGCAGCGACTCGTACGGCGGCGCACACGCTCGCACCGGATGAAATACCGGCCATAATGCCCTCTTCTTCTATCAGTCGTCTGCGCATCGCAAAGGCTTCCTCGGTCGTGACCAATTCAATGCCGTCCAGCAGATCGACTTCCAGATTTTTCGGCACGAAGCCGGCACCTATGCCTTGAATTTTATGCGGCGAATGCGTACCGCCGGAGATGACAGGCGACTCGGCCGGTTCCACCGCAATCGCTTGAAATTGCGGTTTCCGGTTTTTTATCACATCGGCAACCCCGGAAATAGTACCACCGGTACCTACCCCACACACAAAAGCGTCGACTTGGCCATCGGTAGCCGACCAAATTTCCTGGGCAGTTGTTTGTCTGTGTACTTCCGGATTCGCCGGATTTTCAAATTGATGCGGCATAAACGCCCCCGGCGTTTGCCTGGCAATTTCTTGCGCCTTGGCAATAGCGCCTGACATGCCTTCGGAACCGGGGGTCAATACAATTTCAGCACCGTACAATGCCAACAATTGTCTGCGCTCGACAGACATGGTTTCCGGCATCGTCAATATACAATGATAACCGCGCGCGGCGGCCACCATAGCCAAGGCAATCCCAGTATTACCCGAGGTCGGCTCGACGATAGTGCCGCCGTTGCGCAAGCGTCCCATTTTCTCGGCGGCTTGAATCATGGCCAGACCTATTCTGTCCTTGACCGAGCCGCCGGGGTTTCTCGATTCCAACTTTGCCAGTACCGTAGCGGAGTTCTCCAAAACGACTTTATGTAATTTCACTAGCGGCGTATTGCCGATCAATTGCGTTACATTACTGGCGGTAGGCATTGAGTTACCTCAATTATTTCTCGATTTTAAACGCTAAAAATACCGGACTGCCGTTACGTTGTACCAAAAGTGCTATCGATTTTTCAACCGGTAATTTCGCAACAATAGAATTGAACTCAGCTGCATCGCGCACTACGTTATTTTGAATCCGCAAAATGATGTCGCCAGGCTGAATCCCCGCATCCATCGCAATGCCCTTGTTAACTTTTTGTACCAATACGCCATTTTTTTCAACCTGAGATTGTTGACGCTGTTCGGCGGTTAAATCCGCAACCGCCAGGCCCAAACGATTTACTGCCGTTTCAGGCACCGCCGCTGGGGCGTTTGTCGCCGCCGCAGCCTGCGCGGGCAATAAACCGATTTTGACGCTGATATCCTGCTTATCGCCTTGCCTTATTATTTTAACCTTGGCTTTTTCATCAATCGGCGTCATGCCCACCCGAGGCGGCAGCTCGCCGGAAGTTTCAATGACTTGGCCGTTAAATTCCACAATAATGTCGCCGATTTGTATCCCGGCCTTTTCCGCCGGCCCGCCCGGTATCACTTTCGAAACCAGTGCGCCATGCGGTCTATCCATGCCAAACGACTCCGCCAACTGCCGGGTCACATCCTGGATTTGCACACCCAACCAACCGCGCGAGACTTTGCCTTTGCTTTTGATTTGTTCGACAACATTCATCGCCACGTCAATAGGTATCGCAAACGACAAGCCCATATAGCCGCCGGATCGGCTGTAAATTTGCGAATTTATCCCTACTACCTTGCCTTGCATATTAAATAAGGGGCCGCCGGAGTTGCCTGGATTGATCGCCACGTCGGTTTGGATGAAGGGTACATAGTTGCCATCAGGCAAACTGCGGCCTTTCGCGCTGACGATACCGGCGGTTACCGATTGATCGAAACCGAAGGGGGTACCAATTGCCAGCACCCACTCGCCCACCTGCAATTGCTCGGGGGAGCCGACTTCCACGACCGGCAAGTCCTTGGCTTCCACTTTCAATAAGGCTACGTCGGTGCTTTCATCGGAACCGATCAGTTTTGCGATTAACTCCCGGCGATCTTTTAATTTAACCACGATCTCGGAAGCGTTATTGACCACATGGTGATTGGTCAATACGTAACCGTCCTTGGAAATCACAAAGCCCGACCCCAGGGAGTTAGTTTCCCGCGGACTGTAACCACGCCCCGGCCCCTGGAAGAAACGTCTGAAAAATTCTTCCATTTCCGGCGGCATATCCTCGGGCATTTGCTGCTGATCGGCACCGGCTTGCGGATCGGGGGCTTTTTGGGTGGTGCTGATATTCACCACCGCATCGCCATTGGTTTTAACCATTTCGGTAAAGTCGGGCAATTGCGCATAGCTCGCGTCGATCGCCAATAAAAACATCAAAACTCCATAAAACAGCTTATTAAGCATGTAATCTCCAGTCATACATTGATTTGTTACTAAAAAGGATGCTCTAGCGCGATGCTATGCCGTCGGCGATAAGCTCAACGGTTTTGGCGGGTACTTCGCCGAGTACGGTAAATTGCTTATCGCCAATTACCATGCTGAATGAGTTTACCGAACCTAGACTGTGTAAACCCTTGATACCTTGCGATTCCTTTGCCTCCAGATAAACGGAAACCGTGGAGAAGCCATCGCTGATTAACAGATGATCCACGGCTTTCTGAGATTGCTGGATGGAATTGCGGATAAAAAATACCGGTTCAAAACCCGCCGGCCAATTTTTCAACGAGAATGAGGCATTTTCAAACGGTTCGGCCTGGGTGGCATGAATATGTTTGACTTGAAATTTGTTTTCATCGATATCGCTAATATTCGATGCGGCAACAGCATCGGTATTTAAATCCGTAAAGACCACTTGCTCCAGGATGTTGCCGTCCGAATTGTAAACTTCGACTTTTAAAGGCAAAAAGTGCTGTTTATCAATCCAGATTTTTCTGGCGTAACGCAATTCATCCTTGGGTTGAATATTAATAATCTGCGTGGGTAGCATCGCGATCGATTCCTGCCCCGCCAATCCGAATTGATAATACTTGTCCAATACGCCGGTGTTCTGCGGCAAATTAACGATAAAAGAGCTGTCCAACGGATGATGGTTCACCACCTTTTGACTGGTTTCCTTGAATATGCAGGTGACTTCGTTGGACTTTCGAGTCACTTCTCGCATCGGTGAATTGAGCGAAGCCAGACGCTCCTGTTCGACACCGTTTTCAACAGTGTGTTGATACTTCATCGTATCGAGCTGGCCGTTTTTCATGAAAATCACCGTTCCCCGAAAGTTAAGGGTTTTCATGGCCTGATTCATTTTATCCAACCATTGGCCGGCTGAAAGTTGCTCGCCGTCGGCAACAGCAATTTTATAAATCGCCCAAAGCAAAAAAGCCGTTATAAATCTCACGCCCTTATTCCTGATGATAGCCGACCACCCGCGCATAGGGCTGCGCCGTTTGCATATTATTTACGTACAGCGCGTTATCATGCGCTTGTAAATACTCGTTAAAACGAGCGTCCATCGCGTCACCCGGCACCTTGCTATGCGCGACGATTTCGACAGTCGCGAAAGGACTACTCATCTGCTTATCGACTTTGTTGCTTACCCAGACTACCGCTAGCGCTATCGAGGCGGCGATTGCCAAAGCCGCTTTTTGCCAATTAAGCATCGGCTTTTTACGCGGCATGAAGTAAATGGGCTCCTGGCGAATCTGTTCGTGGATTTTATCGGCAAAATCGCTGCTTACCTGCGAATATTCGTTGCTCTTTAACACTTGACTAGCAATCTGATAACGCCGAAGCTTGTCTTTAAGCAATTCATCGTCCTGCACCGCTTTCAACAGCAACAGCGCCTGTTCGCTATCGAGCTCGTCGTCTATGAATTGTGAAAGTTTTTCGTTAAGTTGTTCCTGCATCGATACACCTTTAGTCGAGCAATGGGTTTAATTTTTGGTCTATGGCTTCGCGAGCCCTAAAAATCCGTGAGCGCACCGTACCGATCGGACAATCCATCGCTTCCGCTATTTCCTCGTAACTCATCCCTTCAAATTCCCTGAGCGTAATTGCAATCCGCATTTCTTCCGGTAATCTCTCTATAGCCGATTTAATCACCGCGATTATTTGCTCATTCATCAACAAATTTTCCGGCGTTTCGATGTCCTTTAGCTGAGGTGAGTTTTCTACTTGTTCGGCATCTTGAACATCAATCTCGTAATCAAAATGGCGGCGAGAACGAGACAACAGGTAATTTTTGGCCGTATTGATCGCAATCCGGTACAACCAAGTATAAAACGCGCTTTCGCCCCGAAAATCGCCCAAGGCCCGGTAAGCTTTGATAAAAGTATCCTGGGCGACATCCTGCGCCTCGCTGGGATCCTTAACATAGCGATTCACTAAGTGAACAATCTTATGTTGGTACTTGATCACCAAAAGATCGAAGGCAGATTTATCCCCTTGCTGCACACGTTGCACCAATTCTTGATCGAGATCTTCGGTATTCCTAACTTGTTCGTTCACTGCTCTATTTTGATAATGAGATGGACAGAATTAAACCGCATTAGTTCTAGCAACACAAAAAAAATTACCGCAACATTAAAACGAGATATTATTCAAAAATCGCTAAACCTACTCATCCGTCCGTAAAGTTGACCACATTGACAGCAAACCCACTCACCAACATCGCTGAATCTTATTATGACATTCTTATTGCCGGTAGCGGCGGTGCCGGACTCAGTCTGGCCTTGCATTTGGCGGATACCTATAAAGTAGCTGTGCTCGCCAAATTCGCGCTGACCGAATGTAGCACTTATTACGCCCAAGGCGGAATCTCCGCGGTATTCGACGACGAATACGACTCCATCGAATCGCATATCGAAGACACTTTGATCGCCGGCGCCGGTCTTTGCGATCCGGAAATCGTCCGCCTCACCGTCGCTCAAGGTCGACAAAGCATCGAATGGCTACGCCAACAGGGCGTGAATTTTACCGAAGAGCGTAACGCCGACGGCGCCAAGCAATTGCATTTAAATCGCGAAGGCGGCCACTCGCACCGCCGCATCGTGCATACCGACGACGCTACCGGCAAAGCGGTATCGCTGTCTTTAATCGAACGCGCCCAGGCGAACCCGAACATTACGCTGCTGGAATACCACAACGTAGTAGAGTTGATCACCGCTAACAAATTAGGCGCTAGCGAACAACGAATCTGCGGCGCCTATGTACTAAACAGCAAATCCGGCAGCATCAAATCGATAGCCGCCAAAGTCGTGGTGCTGGCGACCGGCGGCGCCAACAAGGTTTATCTGTATTCGACCAACCCGCATATTTCCAGCGGCGACGGCATCGCGCTAGCCTGGCGCGCGGGTTGCCGGATCAGCAATATGGAATTCATGCAATTCCACCCGACCTGCCTTTATCATCCGACAGCTCGTTCGTTTTTAATCAGCGAAGCGGTGCGCGGCGAAGGCGCGCATTTGATCCTGCCTGACGGCGAACGCTTCATGCGCCGCTACGACGAACGCATGGAACTGGCGCCACGCGACATCGTCGCCCGCGCCATCGATAGCGAGATTAAAAAACACGGTATCGAATGCGTCTACCTGGATATTAGCCACAAATCGCGGGAGTTCATTCAAAAACACTTTCCCACCATTTATATGCAATGTCTGGAACTGGATATCGACATCAGTCAGCAACCGATTCCCGTGGTACCGGCGGCGCATTATACCTGCGGCGGCGTATTGACCGACGCCAACGCCCGCACCGACATCCCCGGCCTATACGCCATCGGCGAAGTGGCCTGCACCGGACTGCACGGTGCTAACCGCATGGCCAGCAACTCATTGCTGGAATGTCTGGTATTCGCCGAACAAGCCAATCAAGACATTCGCCGCACATTCGCTCAATTACCGGCACCGTTGCCCTTACCTGACTGGGACGAATCCAAAGTCAGCGACTCGGATGAAGAAGTCGTGATCTCTCACAACTGGGACGAATTGCGCCGTTTCATGTGGGACTATGTCGGCATCGTCCGCACTAATAAACGTCTGGAACGCGCAATGAACCGGCTGGTACTTTTAAAAGAGGAAATCGCCGAATACTACGGCCAGTTCCGCATCACCAGCGACCTGCTGGAACTGCGTAATCTGGTTATTGTCGCGGAGCTGATTATCCGCTGCGCGCAACAGCGAAAAGAGAGCCGCGGCCTGCACTACACCAAGGATTATCCTGATCTGGATAGCAGCCAGCCGCCGCAAAACACCGTATTGACACCGGACAAACCCAGCCCAAAAACGCACTGATTGTGGTTGCGGCTTTGTAACAGTAAAAGCGGGTCGGACATCCTGTCCCGGCCCGTGAATGTTAGATATTCCGATCCGCACTCTTCTCTTCAGAATAGACATCAACAAGGAGTCCGCCAGCTATTTGGCGTACTTCGCCACGCGCCCACCACCCTTGCTTGGCAAACTGTTTCATCGGTCAGCGGCTGACATATTTCTGACATATTCGCTCTCTAGAATCCCCGCATACGCCTTTTTTCAGGACACTAAGCGATGATCGATGCTGAACGCATACTGCAAGAAACCTATCCCGACTTTAAATTTGGCAAAGACAATAAGCTGGTAGTAAAAGCTTTAAAAAAACTGATCCACGAAGACGACTTCAACGACGTTATCCGTAAAAACCAACACCTACGCGGCTTTGCCTTTCTGGACAAATTGCTGCATTACTTCAAATTCAATTATCACGTCAGCAACGATTGTTATAACAATATCCCCTCCGAAGGCCGCTTGCTGATCGTTGCCAATCACCCAATTGGTACCCTGGACGGCTTGGCCTTAGTGAAATTGATTCGATCCGTGCGGCCCGACGTGCGCATTGTCGCCAACCGGGTCTTGTCACATATGGAGCCTTTGCAATCGATATTCTTACCGGTCGACGTGCTGTCCGATAAGAAAAAACTGAAGGATGTTTATAAAGTCATGCTGGACGCGCTGGAAAACGAAGAGGCGATCATCTTTTTTCCCGCCGGCGAAGTCTCACGTATCACACCCAAAGGCATCCGCGACGGTGCCTGGCAATCCGGTTTTATTAAGCTGGCCCGCAGAGCGCAGTGCCCTATCCTGCCAATCTTTATCAAGGCCAAGAACTCGGCCTTGTTCTATAGCGCCTCGACGCTTTACAAACCGCTGGGTACGATGCTGCTGGTTAAAGAGATGTTCAATAAAAAGGGCCAGGAAATCAAATTCATGGTCGGTGCGCCGGTACCTTACCAGGTCATCGCCGACAGCGAGGAAAGCAATAAACAGCTCAGTCAACGCTTTCGTAAGCACGTGCAAAACCTGGGCAAAAAAAACAAGCCGGCACTATTCGAAACCGTCGCCACCGTAGTACATCCTTCCGACACCAAAGCCGTTAAAAAAGCGCTGTACCAATCGCGCCTACTTGGCGAAACCCGCGACGGCAAGAAGATCTTTTTGTACCAGTTTCAAGACGATTGCCCGGTGATGCGTGAGATTGCACGCTTGCGCGAATTGACCTTCAGAACCGTCGAAGAAGGCACAGGCCTGGCATTGGATCTGGACAAATTCGACATTTACTACAGCCATATCGTGCTGTGGGACGACAACGATCTGGAAATCGTCGGCGCTTATCGGGTCGGCGAAGGTCCGGCCATTATGGCCAGCCACGGTGTGGAGGGTTTTTATACGCAGACCCTGTTCGATTTACGCAGCGAATTTGAAGCCTATCTACCCTATAGTATCGAACTGGGCCGCAGCTTCGTACAACCGCGCTACTGGGGACAACACAGCCTGGATTATCTTTGGTACGGCATCGGCGCGTATTTACGCGAACGCCCGGACATCAAATATCTATTCGGTCCGGTCAGTATCAGCAATGCCTATCCGCAGGCCGCCAAGGAACTGATCATCGGTTTTTATCAACAACAGTTTGCCTCCGATTTGCAGCACACCAAAGCCAGAACCCCATTTGTAATCTCTCAGGAAGGCAAGGCATTTGCCACCAATGAATTTAGCGCCGACTACTCCACCAGCTTCAAAATCCTAAACAGCGAACTGAAAAAACTGGGTGTAAAAGTCCCGACACTTTACAAACAATACGTGGAATTATGCGTCGACAAAGGCTGCCATTTCATCGATTTCAACATCGATCCCGATTTTAACAACTGCATCGACAGCCTGATCATGGTGGAAGTCGATAAAATTGCACCCAAGAAAAGACAGCGCTATATCGAAAAGACGCTGGCCGGTTAGCGATACTGACATTCATGAAAAACCGCTCATTCCCGGAGCTGGAGCAGCTGGAAAAGCTGATCGAGCAGTTCGGTGACCGCGCTTATTGCGAGATCGTCGAATGGATACCTTACAAACAGTCGCAATTTCCGATCCATTGTATCAGCCTGGGCTCAAGCAGCCCCGACGCCCCCGCTTTGGCTTTCTTTGGTGGCGTACACGGTTTGGAGAAAATCGGCTCGGAAGTAATATTGGCTTACTTGCAAACCATCCTGCAACTACTGGATTGGGATGAGGAATTTAATGCCCGCTTGCAACATTCGCGACTGGTATTCGTACCCATCGTCAACCCGGTCGGTGTTTATCGCGGCACTCGCTGTAACGGCCATGGTGTGGATTTGATGCGTAATTCGCCGATCGAAAGTGTCGGCAATACCCGGCTATACAGCGGCCAGCGTTTCAGTGCCAAGTTACCCTGGTATCGTGGCGACGAATCGAAAATGGAAAAAGAAGCACAAGCTTTATGCCGGGTAGTTCATAAACATCTGTTCGACGCCCCTCTGTCGATCGCTATCGATCTACATTCCGGATTTGGTATCCACGATAGGCTATGGTTTCCCTATGCATCATGTCAGACGCCGTTTCCCGGCGTGGCTCAAGCCTACGCGCTAAAACGGCTATTCGACCGCTGCTACCCGCATCATTTCTATAAAATCGAGCCTATGAGCCAGGAATACGTGATTAGCGGCGATTTATGGGATTATCTGTACGACGAGTTTATCGACCGTCACGGCAAGCAACGGGTGTTTCTGCCCTTAACGCTGGAAATGGGTTCCTGGCTTTGGCTGCGCAAGAGTCCGACGCATTTGTTTCAACGCCACGGTTTGTTCCACCCCTTGCTGCCGCATCGCCAACAACGCATTTTGCGCCGGCATTTAACCTTATTCGACTTCTTGTACCGCAGCCTACTCTACCCGCAGCAATGGGCGATGTTAAACAACCAGCAACAAGAGCATAATCGGCTACAGGCTATGGATCTCTGGTATGCCTAAGTCCTTAGCCGGTCAAAATTGGCTATTGCTGCGCGGCTTATGTCGAGAAGCGGCGCATTGGGGGGAGTTTCCGGAGTTGTTGCAAAACACATTTCAGGAATCAAGCGTCAGCACCATCGATTTGCCGGGCACCGGCGAGTATTATCAGGAATGCAGCCCGGACACCATTGAAGCCATAACGGAACAAGTCCGCCGCCAAGCTTTAGCAAACGGCCTGTTAGCAAGACCGGTTACAATACTGGCATTGTCCCTCGGCGGCATGGTGGCGTGGGAATGGTTACAGCGCTACCCGCAAGACATTGCGGCAACTGTTCTGGTCAATACCAGCTTTGCCGGCTTAAGCCCGTTTTATCGGCGTATGCGTTGGCAAAGTTATCCGCAATTTCTTGGTCTATTACTGGAGCGGGATTTATACAAAAGAGAATTGGCAATAATTCGACTGGTCGGCAATCGGCGAGAGCAATATCCGGAAACGGCTGACGCCTGGACGGCCATACAACACGCGCGGCCAATCAGTTTTGCAAATTGTGTGCGACAGATAACAGCAGCGGCTCGGTATAGGCCTGGTACCGAAAAACCGAACGCGCCATTGCTGTTATTGAATGGCCGGGGCGACCGTTTAGTCGCACCGGCTTGTTCCGACGCCATTCATAAAAAATGGCAAATCGACATCCTCAGGCACCCGTGGGCGGGCCATGATCTGTGTCTGGACGATGGAGCCTGGGTAGCAAACCGCTTAAAAGACTGGCTGAACCAGCCAACGGTTTAAACCCGAAGATTATTTAATTTCAAATTCGGCTTTATTGCGACCTGCCGCCAACAGTTCCTGCATCCATTTTGGTGCCAATCCGCGACCGGACCAAGTTAGGGAAGCATCGTTAGGGCTGCGGTATCTTGCCGCAACTTTACCGGTCTTTCTTTCAGATTTTTTCTCGCCGTCTTGAATATCGACAGTTACGCCGATAGAAGCCGCTAATTCCTTTATTTGCGCAATAACTTCTTTGCGTTTACTGGATTGTCTTTCTTTTAATGCTTTTTCGGCATTATCGATAACAGCCTGTAATTCGGCCTCGGAGAGTTTATTAAAGTCAGTCATATTTTCCTCGTTAATCAAAAAACGCAACTGATTCTATCACCCGGCGTTTGCAAATAAAACTATTATTCGGCGTTTACTAAAAAATTGACCTCGGAATATACCTTGCCTTTTTTGTCCGTCAACTGCACTTGCCATGCGCCTTTATCTTTAGCCAACAAGGTTTTACTAGACCAGACCTTGGATATTTTATCTTTCATATCCAACTGTTTTTGCTGCACGATTTGGCCATTGCGCAACCATTGATGAAACAGCGTCTTACCTCGCATGTTTCTTATTTCGCTAAAATAAAACAACTCGGAGGGCTGATTTGGCAAGATTCTAACCGGCGACTTTATCGGCTCGCCCGGCTCGTTATCTTTCGGCCGGCCATTCAAAGAAGCCCGGATAACTTTGCTGTCCAATATAACGGCTGCAGGCCTTTTTATAGTGTCGACTTTTTTAACACTTTCGAGATTCGCCGGTTCCTTTCGTGCAATAACGGCAGCCGGCACTTCCGGCGCAACAGGCGCGACAAGCGCTTGCCGATCATCATGCTCAGCCACGGGGTTATTAAATTGTTGAACTTTTTCCGCGGAATCGATCTGAGAATGGCTACCTTCGTTATCGCCGCTAAACCATGAAATTAATAATATTATCAGCAATACAATTACCAGAGCCGCAATCACTATCCGGCGAATATGCCAAACCGTTACCGTTTGCGGCACCGTGTTTAAGCTTGCAGGTTTCTTATCGTAATTTATTTTGATAACTACTTTATTATCAGCCATGTTTTTTTCCCGATACTGAATCGACCAGATAATACTGGAATCATTTTATTCACTAGCCCGTTGCTACACTTTGTCCTTGGTAATATAACATTTTAGTTCTAACATAATCGGTTCAACTTGCCGAAAACCTGGATGTTTGCATGAGTAGCTTGCTTAAACAATTCGAAGAGTCCTCCTCATTGTACGGAGGCAACGCCCACTTCATCGAGTACTTGTACGAACAGTACCTGAGCGATCCCGAAGCCATCAGCCCAAGCTGGCGACAGCGCTTCGACCACATTCGCAGCGGCGCGATGGAAGACACGCCGCATAGCGTCATTGTGGAACGCTTCGAAAAGTTGGCGATCGCCGAGCCTGGGCGGCTGGCCAGGATGCAGGGATTCACCGAGCAAAGCGTGAAAAAGCAATCGGCCGTCGCGCGCTTGATCAATCACTACCGCGTAAAAGGTCACCAGATAGCCGCTAATAACCCGCTTGGCAAATCGCAAAGCATTCCCGCCGATTTGGAGCCCGTCTATTACGGCTTAACGGAAGCGGACATGAGCACGCTATTCGACACCGGCGGCCTTTGCGGCGTCGATCGCCTGCCCTTAAAAGCCATTATCCAGACGCTGAACGAAATTTACTGCGGCAGCATCGGCAGCGAATACATGCACATCGTTGACGACGAGAAAAAACGCTGGATCAAGGACAAACTGGAAGGCGCCAAACCCGATTTCAGCAGCCATCCAGAAAAGCGCCAATGGCTCTTAAAGTTGTTGATTGCCGCTGAAGGTTTGGAAAAATTTCTGCACCGCAAATACGTCGGCCAAAAACGATTTTCACTGGAAGGTGGCGAGTCCTTGATTCCGGTCCTGGACGAATTAATCCAGCGCGCCGGCGAACATAAAGGCAAGGAAATCGTGATCGGCATGGCCCATCGCGGCCGCTTGAACGTACTCATTAATATATTGGGCAAGAGTCCGGCGGTGCTGTTCGGCGAATTCGAAGGCACTCACACCTCCTCTCCCGGCGTGCTGACCGGCGACGTCAAATATCATCAAGGCTTTTCCTCCAACATCGCCACGCCGGGCGGCCCGATTCATTTGACACTGGCTTTCAATCCGTCCCACCTGGAAATCATCAATCCGGTAGTGGAAGGTTCGGTAAAAGCCCGCCAGGATAGACATGGCGTCGACGGCTTCGACGCCATCGTACCGATACTGATCCATGGCGACGCCGCCTTTGCCGGCCAGGGTATTGTGATGGAAACTTTAAACATGTCGGAAACTCGCGCCTTCTCTACCGGCGGCACCGTGCATATCGTCATCAACAATCAAATCGGCTTTACCACCAGCAACCCGTTCGATGCCCGCTCGACCCTGTATTGCACCGACGTCGCCAACATGATCCAGGCGCCGGTATTTCACGTTAACGGCGACGACCCGGAAGCGGTGATTTTCGTCACGCAGCTGGCACTGGATTACCGAAACACCTTTCATAAAGACGTGGTAATAGATCTGATTTGCTACCGCCGCCACGGCCATAACGAAGCCGACGAACCGGCCGCTACCCAGCCGATGATGTATAAATCCATCCGCGACCACCAAACCCCACCGCAAATCTACGCGCAAAAATTGATCGCGGAAGGCGTAATCACGGAAGACATGGTGCAAAAAATGGAGCAGGATTACCAACAACTGCTCAATGAAGGCCAGCCCGTGTCGCGGCCGATTATTGAAAACAACATATATTCCTATTCGGCGCGCTGGGTACCTTATCAAAACAAACATTGGGATACCCCGGCCAACACCTCGGTAACGCTGGACTATATCCAGTTCTGTAACCAACGACTGCAAAGCTTGCCGGACGGTTTTGAATTGCACCCAAGAGTCGCCAAGGTCATGGAAGACCGGAATAAAATGGCCGCCGGCGAAATTCCCATGGACTGGGGCTTCGCGGAAAATCTGGCTTACGCTACCTTACTGCTGGAAAAGTACAATATGCGCCTAACCGGCCAGGACATAGGCCGCGGCACATTCTCGCACCGCCACGCGATTTTGTTGAATCAGGCCAACGGCGAAAACCACATCCCGCTGAAACATTTAAGCGAAAATCAGGGCCGAGCGCAGATTTTCAACTCGCTATTGTCCGAAGCCGGCGTATTGGGTTTCGAGTACGGTTACAGTTCCACTGAACCGAACAAACTGGTGATTTGGGAAGCGCAATTCGGCGATTTCGCCAATGGCGCGCAAGTGGTGATAGACCAGTTCATCGCCTCCGGCGAAACCAAATGGGGCAAGCTCAGCGGCCTGGTAATGCTGTTACCGCATGGCTTCGAAGGTCAAGGCCCGGAGCACTCCTCGGCCCGTCTGGAGCGCTATTTACAGCTGTGCGCCGATCAAAACATCCAGGTCTGCATCCCCACCACGCCCGCGCAAATTTTTCACTTGCTGCGCCGGCAAATGCTGCGTCAATACCGCAAGCCGTTGATCGTGATGAGTCCGAAGAGCCTGTTGCGCCATAAACTGGCGGTATCGACCTTAGCCGATTTGACCGACGGCGAATTCCTGAATGTAATAGGCGAACAAGACGATATCGATCCTTACCACGTGACTCGGTTAGTCATGTGCGCCGGCAAAGTATATTACGATCTGTTGGAAACTCGCCGCCTGGAACAGGAACAACTGCGCCATGTCGCCATCATCCGTATCGAACAGTTGTATCCTTTCCCCAACGAGCAATTCAAACGGGAAATCGATAAATATCCTAATATTGAACATATCGTCTGGTGTCAGGAAGAACCGAAAAACCAAGGTGCCTGGTACCAAAGCAAACACCATTTTTTCGACCTGATAGATAAGAATATTCCGATTAGCTACGCCGGCCGAGTTGCCTCGGCGGCGCCGGCAGTCGGCAATTACAAAACCCATCTCAACGAACAACGCGCGGTGGTCCACGCCGCGCTCTATGGCAGCAACGAAGGAAATACACATGAGCTTTGAAATTCTGGTCCCCAGCCTTCCCGAATCGGTGTCCGACGCCACCTTGGTCGCCTGGCACAAACAAGCCGGCGAGTGGGTTAACGAAGGCGATAATCTGGCCGATCTCGAAACCGACAAAGTCATTCTGGAAGTGCCGGCACCGAAATCCGGCACGCTGGTCGAGCTCGTCGTGCAGGACGGAGAAACCGTGATCGGCGGCCAACTATTGGCAAAACTGGACGCACAGCAAGCTAAACCTGTCGCCACGGCCGAAAAATCCGAAGAGGCTATCCTGAGCCCTTCCGTGCGCAAATTAGTCGCCGAAAAAGACCTGGACCCGCAAGCCATTTCAGGCTCCGGCAAGCACGGCAGAATTCTAAAGAGCGATGTTCTGGGATTCTTGAACGAGCAAACGCAAGAGGTGCCGCAAACATCAACGTCCGCTCAGGAGACCACGCATTCGCCGCTATCGGCTACCGCTATCGCCAGCTTGCGCCCGGAACAGCGCGTGCCGATGACCCGCTTGCGTGCCAAAGTCGCGGAGCGCTTGCTGCAAGCCCAGCAAAACGCGGCGATGCTCACCACTTTTAACGAAGTTAATTTAAAGGCGGTAATCGATTTACGTAATCAATACAAAGACCGTTTCGAGACCAAACACAATATCAAGCTGGGTTTCATGTCTTTCTTCGTCAAAGCCTCGATAGAAGCCCTAAAACGCTTCCCGGCCATTAACGCCTCCATCGACGGCAACGACATCATTTATCACGGCTATTACGACATCGGCATTGCCGTCACCACCCAACGCGGCTTGATCGTGCCAATTCTGCGCGACGCCGATCAGCTGGATTTTGCCGGCATCGAAAAAGGCATTCACGACTTCGGCAACAAAGCCCGTAACGGCTCGATCAGCGTCGAAGACCTGAGCGGCGGTACCTTTACCATCACCAACGGCGGAATTTTCGGTTCGATGCTATCCACCCCCATCCTGAATCCTCCGCAATGCGCGATCCTGGGTATGCATGCAATCAAGGACAGGCCTGTCGTGGAAAACGGCGAAATCGTTATCCGGCCAATCATGTATTTGGCGTTGTCTTACGATCATCGTTTGGTGGACGGTAAGGAAGCGGTGCAGTTTTTAGGTATTATCAAGGAATGCCTGGAAGCACCGGCGCATTTGCTGTTGAACATCTAAATACCGATAAATACCGAACTCTCGCTCCCGTGCAAACGGGAGTCCCGCAAATCCAACATTCGCCAAGCATGCGCTACACCATCATCCCCGTCACCGCCTATCTACAAAACTGCACCTTACTGGTCTGCGAACAAACCAATAAAGCTGCCCTGGTCGATCCGGGCGGCGACATCGATGTATTGCTGAAGGAAGTCAAAAAGCAAGGCGTGGAGTTGGAATCGATTCTGGTCACCCATGGCCATCTCGATCATGTCGGCGGCGTGGCCGAGTTGGCTGAAAAACTCGCGTTGCCGATCATCGGCCCGCATATCGAAGACGATTTCTGGATCAAGGCCTTGTCGGAGCAATGCCGGATGTTCGGCTTTCCGGAATCGGCCGGATTTACCCCGCAGCGTTGGTTGAACGACGGAGATACGGTAAAGGTTGGCAACGAAGTGTTACAGGTGATCCATTGCCCCGGCCACACGCCCGGCCATGTAGTGTTTTTTTGTGAAGAGCAACGCCTGGCGCTGGTCGGCGATGTGTTGTTCAAAGGCTCGATAGGCCGTACCGATTTTCCGAAAGGCGATTATCAAACCTTGATCGACTCGATCCAGTTAAAACTTTGGCCCCTGGGCGAGGACGTGAAATTCATCCCCGGCCACGGCCCGATGTCTACCTTTGGCGCGGAAATGCGCAGTAATCCTTATGTAGGCGCGTATCGCTGACAAGTCCGAGTAATCAACCCCACAGGCACGACAGCTACCTTTGCCGCAACATTCGCGCCTTAACCCGAATGGCGCTGTATTTCAACGAGGCCGGGTATTTCATTCCCGACAATAGGCCCGGTCACCAAGTCACTCAATACCGCTTTATCCAGCGTCTGTAAAAATTGCTCCAGCGCGCCACCTAATAGGCCTATCAAGCCGCAGCCGGTTTGCAGGGCGCAATGGCCTTGCTTTTTTGGATTAAAACACTCGGCCATCTGAAAGTGCCCTTCCACTTCCCGCACCACGCTACCGACGCTAATCTCCGTTGCCGGCCGCGACAAACGAATGCCGCCCCCCTTGCCCCGCACCGTTTGCACAAATCCTCTGACGCCCAATTTGTGTACCACCTTGACCAGATGGTTTCTGGAAATGCCGAAAAATTCGGCTAATTCGGTAATTGTCACCAGTTTATCGGTGTTGATAGTCAGATAAATCAGTACGCGGAGCGCGTAATCGGTGTGTGCAGTCAATTGCATGTCGATGAGTTCAGTTAAAGCTGTATTTGAAATAAATGTTAATGACGCCTACACTTGCTTAAAGTTGCATTCTAAAAGCATGTTATAAAACTTTCCGGCGGTAAATTTAATGTTGATCGAACCCGTTGCCTTGTCCGATTTTTTCCTGAGCTTTTTCAGCGCGGCGTTGATCATATTACTGGCCACTATCTACGCCGCGTTGTACGCCTGGTGCAAGATCAGCGGGCGCCGCGTATTCGGAATGGCCGCCTGGTTAGTCTACGCCGCACTGCTGATTTGCGTCGGCGTGTTCAGCTACGTTAATCATTTTAACGATTATTGGCTGCTGCTGTCGCTGTTAATGGTACTAGGCTACGGCTGGATGCCCCGTCTGATCTGGAAATTGTGCGCCGCGACGCACGACGAAGACACTCATAACTCACATCAATCTGGAGGTCGTCATGACTGAACAAGTCCCGCGCTGGGCGTCGGAAACATTCTGGAAAAAAACCGCGATTTGGGTCACCGGCGGTTCCTTCGTGCTGTTGGTGATTTTAACCTTCGATTCGCTAAAGCAGATCAGCGCCGGTGGGCCGCGGGTGCCGGCGTACAGCGTGATTAACAAAGATGTCAGTTATCGTTTTGATAAGGCCAAGCAGCGCTATCAGCCAACTATAGGCGACGACGCGCCATTGTTCGGCAAAACCCTGAGCGAAGCAGAAGCCGAAAGACTGGTCGATCACGGCAAAAAAACCGTGCAAGCCAAAAATTGCATGAACTGCCATACCCTACTCGGCAACGGCGCCTATTACGCGCCGGACTTGACCAAAGCCTGGCTGGATCAGGGCTGGGGAGCGAAAGAGTCGCGCGAACAATTAATGGTGAATTTCCTGCTCGATCCTGAGAAAAACGCCCGCACTTACGGCTCCAATCGCAAAATGCCGAATCTGGACATCACGCCGCCGGAAGCAGAAGCCATCGTCGCTTTCCTGAAATGGATGTCGTCTATCGACACCAACGGCTTCCCGCATAATTTCATCGCACTCGGCGAAGAGGATCAATAAATGACGCTACAAGCCTATCAAGAAAAAGCCGGGGTTTGCGCAGCCAATTGCAAGCAAGGTTACGCCGCATTCATGACCAATCCGCATTTAAGCGGCGGCCAAAAACTGGCGGTACATTATTTCACCGTCGCCATGGTACTGTTTATGGCCCAGCTGCTCTTCGGCCTGCTGGCCGGATTGCAATTTATCTTCCCGAGCTTTCTTTATGAAATCCTGGATTTCAACGTCAATCGCATGGTGCATATCAACGCCATGGTGGTATGGATGCTGTACGGCTTTCTCGGCTCGGTTTACTGGTTTCTGGAAGACGAAAGCGGCGTCGAAATTGTCGGCCTGAAATGGGGACAACTGGCATTCTGGGTGCTCACCGGCGCTGTCACCATCGTTGTACTGGTTTACCTGCTCATTCAAATCGGCAGCGGCACCGACACCTCATTGTGGCTGATCAACGAAGGCCGCGAATACATCGAAGCGCCGCGCTGGGCCGACATCGGCATCGTCGTGGTGATGCTGACTTTCTTTTACAACGTGGCGGCGACCTTTGCCAAAGGCAAATGGTCGGGGATAGCCGGGGTGTTGACGCTGGATTTGGTAGCCTTGGCCGGCTTGTATATGGCCGGCATGTTTTACGTCACCAACATTTCCGTCGATCAATACTGGTGGTGGTGGGTAATCCATTTATGGGTGGAAGCTACCTGGGAAGTGCTGGTAGGCTGCATCATGGCCTGGAGCTTGATGAAATTGCTGGGCGTACGCCGTAAGGTCGTGCAAACCTGGCTGTATATCGAAGTGGCGTTGATGTTCGGCTCCGGCATCTTGGGCCTTGGGCATCATTATTTCTGGATCGGTACCCCGGAATACTGGTTTACCATCGGCGGTTTCTTCTCCGCGCTGGAACCGATTCCGCTGGTGGCGATGGTAGTGCATTCTATTTACGACGCCGGTGCGCATAAATTTAAAAACAGCAACCACCCAGCCCTGGCCTGGATCATCGCTCACGCCTTCGGCAACTTCCTCGGCGCCGGCGTCTGGGGATTCATGCACACGCTGCCGCAAATCAATCTGTATACCCACGGCACCCAATGGTCGGCTTCGCATGGCCACTTAGCCTTCTTCGGCGCCTACGCCACGATCAATATCGCTTTCTTCTATCTGGCCGCGCAGCACGCGCGCGGTAACGTCTGGATGGGCGGCGGGCTTGCCAATGGCTGGCGCTGGAAAACCGCTGCAGTGCTATTAAATCTTGGCGTGATGGGCATGACCGTAGCCTTGTTGATCGCCGGCTACGAACAATCCTTTATCGAACGGGCCGTGGAAGGCTCAACCTGGGCGGGCTATTTTGCCGCGCAAAATCACCCGTGGTTCATACAGGCAATGGTCTGGCGCATGGTGTTCGGTTTGATGACCGCGGTGGGTGGCGGCTTGTTATTCTGGGATTTACTGGAAATCGGCAAGGGCGAGCAAAGGCCGGCGGCGGTAATCGATAGCGAAGCCGTTAATCCGTAACGCAGTGACGGGCGAATTGCCGGCAGGCAATCCGCCCGTCAAAGACTATTCAACTTGCAATAACGCGTGGCATCGACACAATCACACCGGCGAACATTGCGGACATGCGGTAGGTTTGGTGAATCGCTCACTGGCTTTCTTCGCCGCGCTTACCACATTGCTGATCGACCCCAGGTAGTAAACCGCATCCTTGGCCGGCAGCGCCGAGCAAGTCGATTTGTGAACCAGATGCTCGCCGGTTTCCTGGGCACTTATCTCAATAAAAAATTCAGCCATGGTCTAATCCTCTTGAAATTTGTTATGCGGACATTCGCTTGCAACCGCCAGCCCACTCGTTCCACCGAGCGGCTGTCGGCCATCGAACATTCGAGCTTGAGCAATGTTATGAAGACGACAGGAAATGCTTGAATTTCCGGCCATTTCAAAGCTCAGCTAGCTACGGAGCAAGAGATATACCAAAAGACAGAATAAACCGGGACAACTGAAAACCAATTGAAAATAGCGGATCCACGGAGCGCATGCTTATCTAATACGGCTGTCTATTCCGCTCGAAAACAACTGCTAATATCGTTCACGCCACAGGCCGCGCATTCAGAGATATGATGGTGCTGGTTGAATGTCTGCTTTTTAAAATTAGTGGATTGGCGGTATCGCCCCTCACTGCCAATTATAATTTAACTTGCATCGGCGGCTAATAAACATAAAGCCGGTAATCAAAACAAATGTTTAAAAAGGAAATTAGTTTGCGCTCATTGAAAATTAAAAGAATCACTTAAATTTTTTTCGTCTGGCTACAAATTCCAAACTCAGCAAATGCTCAAGACAAAACCCTAAAAAACCTATGATGAATTCGTTATCTAGAATTTAAGAACCAATTAAATCAATGATGTACGCATCGATTTTTTTGAAAACCGCATTAATCAGATGTTCCCTAGCAGCGTACGGAAGCCGATCTATACTGTCTAATTAAATTACCTTTATCCAAAGGCTCTATTACTTGCCGGTTAAGGAAACAATGACAAACGTTATCAATTCACCACATTGGCTGCAAAATGCCGGCGAAATGGGTAGAGTCGTTGCTGCGAAGGATTGGTCTAAAACCCCACTCGGACCGATCGAATCGTGGCCGCAAAGTTTGCGAACCACGGTCAGCCTTTGTCTTTCTTCCAATTTTCCAATATCTATCGCCTGGGGCCCTGAACGGACGCAAATTTACAACGATGGATACTGGCCTATTTGCGGGGCCAAACACCCGTATTCGATGGGTCAAGATTTCAAGGAATGCTGGCTCTCCGCCTGGCCTGTAATAGGCGAAGCCTTTGAAAGCGCAACCAACGGAAAGAGTGCGTTCCTGACCAACCAAAGGCTGTTTATTGATCGAAACGGCTATCTGGAAGAAACCTTCTTTAGCTTTTCTTTCAGCCCAATTCACGATGAATCCGGGGCTATAGGCGGTTTATTTCATCCGGTTGTCGAACTGACCCAACAATCGCTGGCCGAGCGCCGCTTGCAGATACTGCGCGACATTGCCAGCCACACCGCCGATGCGAGGAATATCGACGAAACCCTGGCTCAACTTGCACTAACCCTTGCCGGACAATCTCTTGATGTCCCGTTTGCGCTGTTTTTTAAGCTGGATCATGAAAACCGGCAAGCTATATTGGCCGAAAACGTTGGGCTTCAGCATAACAATGACTGTACCCCTGAACACGTGGACATGGCATTGGAGACGTTATCAGGCTGGCCGCTTGCCGAAGTAGCGCAAACCGGGAAGTGCAAGCAAGTGGACGATTTACAGGTGCGCTTTGAACCGTTCTGCTGCGAACCTTATCCCGAACCACCCAAGTCCGCGCTAATACTGCCGTTATGCTTTAAGGGCCAAGATCGTCCCGATGCTCTATTGGTGGCGGGAATAAGCTCGCGCCGTGAGCTAGACGACGCTTATCGAAATTTTTATGAAATGCTGGGAGCTTCGGCCACAATTCCCTTGGTTAAGGCGCATTCCTATGAGGAAGAACGCCGTCGGGCCGAAGCCCTAATGGAACTGGACCGGTCGAAAACGGTATTTTTCAGTAATGTAAGCCATGAGTTTCGCACGCCGCTCACACTGATGCTCGGGCCGATTGAAGAGTTACAAACTCGCTTCGCTCCGAATGACCTCAATCCCGCCACTGACGAATACGAGCAATTGGGCCTCGTACATCGAAATGGCATGCGCCTGCTTAAGCTGGTCAACGCCTTGCTGGATTTTTCGCGTATCGAGGCCGGCCGGATGGATGCTGCGTATGAGCCTACCGATCTGGCCGGTTTTACCACCGAACTTATCAGCGTATTCGGGTCGGCCACCGACAAGGCCGGTCTGAAGCTCATCGTGTCTTGCCCGGCCTTACCGGAGCCGGTGTATGTGGATCGGCAGATGTGGGAAAAAATTGTTCTCAACCTTTTGAGTAATGCATTTAAGCATACCTTTGAAGGCGAGATTGAGGTGACGCTACAGTGGTGCGGAACATCGGTGGAACTGGCTGTGCGCGACACCGGCATCGGTATTGCGGAAGATCAGCTGGTACATGTTTTTGACCGTTTCCATCGGGTACAAAACGTTCGTTCACGTAGCCATGAGGGCACCGGCATCGGTCTGGCGCTGGTACAGGAACTGGCCCGATTACACGGCGGCGAAGTTCATGTAAAAAGCCAGCCGGGCGTTGGCAGTACCTTTACCGTGAGCATCCTGACCGGCAAGGCGCATTTGCAAACAGAACACATCCATCTTTCCCAGACACCTAACGCCCATCTGACCGCCGCTGACTTTTTCAAAGATGAAGCATCCAGTTGGGCAATTGGCACGGAACATGAGAATTACCCGGCTAAACAAATCGGAACGGGTAAATTTCAAGCACCCTCCTCCAGCGCCGGTGCGCGCATCCTATTAGCCGATGACAACGCCGACATGCGCCGTTATGTCGCCCGGCTGTTGCAGGAGCAAGACTATGCAGTGACTGCTGTACATGATGGCGAAGCCGCCTTAGCCGCGGTCCGCGACCATCGCCCCGACCTGGTCCTGACCGATATTATGATGCCGGGTCTGGATGGGATAGGTTTGCTTAACGCGCTACGGGAAGATCCGGAAACCAGCACGATCCCTATTATCTTGCTGTCAGCTCGGGCCGGAGAAGAAGCGCGCATAGACGGACTAAAGCAAGGGGCTGACGATTATCTGACTAAACCCTTCGGGGCACGCGAATTAGTGGCGCGAGTCCGTGCATGCCTGGAAATTTCTAAGCTACGCAAGGACGCGGAAACTCAATTGCGCTTGCAAGAAAATTTACGCGAATTTCGCGCACTGGCGGAAACGATGCCGCAAATTGTCTGGGCGACTGAGCCGGACGGTTGGAATGTCTATCACAACCAGCGGTGGATGGAATATACCGGCCTTACGCTTAAAGAAAGTTATGGCCATAGCTGGATAAACGCAGTTCATCCGTATGATAGACAACACGCCTGGGAAGCATGGCAACGTGCGACGCAACATAACGAAACTTATTCCGTGGAATGCCGGTTACGACGCGCTGATGGCCTCTATCGATGGTGGCTGATCCGAGGCGTGCCGCTGCTAAATGAACAAGGTGAGATTCAAAAATGGTATGGCACCTGTACCGATATTCAAGATTTGAAAGAAGCGGACTTCGCTATACGTGAAAGCGAAGCCAGGCTTCACTATGCTTTGGAAATGTGCAATACAGGTGCCTGGGAATTGGACTTGGAGACGCACACGGCTTATCGCTCGATAGAACACGCCCGTATTTTTGGGTATGCGGACTTGGAGTCTCCCTGGTCGGCCGAAATATTTCTGGGACATGTGGTGGAGGAAGATCGGCCAGACATGGCTGCATTAATCACCGAAGCGTTTCGCACCGGCGGCGAAAGGCGTTTCGAATGTCGAATTCGCCGGACAGATGGCGAGATTCGATGGGTTATGGGGGCTGGGCGATTTCGCGTCAATAGATTGGATGGCAATAAAACAGTTGCAGTAGGCATTATCCAAGACATCACCGATAGTAAGCGCGCACAGGAAAAATTGGAATTACTGAATGCGGAGCTTGAGGCAAATATAAAGGCTCGAACCGAAGAACTGGCGGCACTTAATATTGCCGAAAAGCGTTGGCAATTTGCCCTGGAAGGCGGCAATCAGGGAGTTTGGGATTGGGATTTGGTAAGCAATACTGTATTTTTTTCCAAGCAGTGGCAGGCCATGTTGGGCTTTAGCGAAAGTGAACTCTCCGGCCGATACGAGGAATGGCTTGACCTTGTGCATCCGGATGACCTGCCTATGGCATTAACGGCATTACAAGATCATCAGCGTGGTGAATCAGCATTCTTTGAATCCGAGCACCGCTTGCTACATCGCAGTGGCAAATATATTTGGACACATTCCCAAGGTATGGTGATAAGCCGGGATGCGGATGGTAAACCGCTACGCATGATTGGGACGCAAGCGGACATCAGTAGTCAGCGCAGACTACTTGAAGAACTCAAGCAACACCGCGATCATCTGGAAAAGTTGGTAGCAAGCCGGACGACTGAACTTGAACAGGCCAAGGCGTCGGCGGATGCCGCCAATCGCTCCAAGAGCGCTTTTCTGGCCAATATGAGCCATGAAATCCGCACGCCGATGAACGCCATTCTGGGATTGACTCACTTTCTGAAGCGTGACCGGCCGAATGCTACTCAAATGGAGCGCATCAACAAAATCGACGCCGCTGGCAGGCATCTGCTCTCCATCATCAATGACATCCTGGACCTGTCCAAGATCGAAGCCGGCCACCTGATTCTGGAAGACATCGACTTTCCCCTAACCGCTGTTTTTGACCAAGTCCGCAACCTCATCGAGGAACAAGCGCTGAGCAAGGGCTTGGCAATAGAGATCGACACTGATCATTTGCCGCTCTGGCTTAAGGGTGATCCAACCCGATTGCGTCAGTCGCTGCTGAACTATGCCAGTAATGCCGTTAAGTTCACGGATCGCGGTACGATCAGCATCAAGGGGCGCCTGCTGAGTGAGAATGCCGAAGAGCTAGGGTTACGTTTCGAAGTCCGGGACACTGGCCCAGGAATCGCGCCTGGGAAACTAACCACCCTGTTTAATGCTTTCGAACAAGCCGATGCCTCCACCACGCGTAAATACGGCGGCACGGGTTTGGGTCTGGCTATCACCCGGCGCTTGGCCGGACTGATGGGCGGCGAAGCGGGCGCTGAAAGCCAACCTGGCTTCGGCAGTACCTTCTGGTTCACCGCGCGTTTGCAGCGAGGTCGAGAGCAAGCCACCGTTGATAACTCGATCTCTCAGGAAGCGGCGGAAGCCGAATTGCGGAGCAAGCATGCCGGTGCTCGATTGCTCTTGGCGGAGGACAACCTAATCAACCGGGAGGTGGCGTTAGAGCTTTTAGGCGGACTTGGTTTGATCCTTGATACAGCTAAAGATGGGCTGGAAGCGGTGGAAAAGGTACGTAGCCAGTCATTCGACCTGATCCTGATGGATGTACAGATGCCTGAGATGGACGGACTGGATGCCAGCAGGATTATCCGCTCTTTACCGGGTGGGCAAGAGATCCCCATTCTCGCGATGACTGCGAATGCATTCGATGAAGATAGGCAGGACTGTCTGAACGCCGGCATGAACGATTTCGTGGCAAAACCGGTGGAACCCAAAATTCTATACGCCAATCTCGCCAAATGGCTTTCGCTCGCTCGCAATAAGCTTAACACCGAACCCGGAGGCGACGGAGTCGTCGAGCTAAGCGATTGGCAACAGCATTTGTCGGACATTCCCGGTTTGGATGTTGAGCGCGGGTTGAGAAATGTGGGTGGCAAAATGGCTACTTATCTCAAGATATTAAGGTTGTTGATCGAACATCACGGGAACGATCCGCAGCAACTTACGCAAGCTCTGGCAGTTAATGATTTAACCGAAGTAAAGCGACTGGCGCATACCTTAAAAGGGGCCATAGGTAACCTCGGAGCGACAAGGGTCGAAGAAATGACCGAGATGGTCAATTTTGCAATTAAACAAGGGAAGGCTCATGCTGATATCGCACAACTTATTGAAGTACTTGTCACGGAGCTGTCGGCATTAATTGCTGCCCTGCAAAGCGTACTGACAAAAGCTGAGCGAGTGAGCTGATTCGACGGAAAGAATGCCTTTATTGACTAGAAATAATGCAGCTAAATTCTTCAAGCTTCTTTCGGAAAGGTTGTGACGGTATTGAAGAAACTTAATTTCTCTCGTGAGCATTATGATCAATCGATCACCATTGCAATATGACCGGCGGCCGCTCTAGAGCCTTCAGCAGTCGGAAAATTTAAAATCCCTGACCGCCAACCTAATGGCCATACTTGCTCTATCAGAGCTGAAGGAGCAAAACCGATCCGGAGCAGCCTTTGACAGTAATTAATTGGTTGACCAGTTAATATCCGACAATTGGAGGGTTGAGCATTTACATATTCTCGCTTTATCCCCTCGGTCGATGACCGTTCAGCAATGAGTTTTGATAAGACAATCAGACGCATTAGGGGAGAAATCGAAAATCCGAAATGACCTTAGCTTACGCTTATGGGGAAAGCTATGCCTGTGGTATGGCGTCAGGAAAGCCTAACTTTCAACATTGAAAATCTTGATCGTTTTTTAATGGCCGACCCTGCACTGTCAGAATTTAAGGGTTCGAAATTTTTCAATATTCGTGGCACAAAATCCGAAGCTTTTCATGATTTGTGTCACAGGTGGATATATCGTGTGAAATAAATAATGAAAAATAGCTTTAATATCAATCGACCATGCAGCACCATAATCCAATTTTGCAACGCACAAAAAAGCTGACGATATAAATGGCATTCAACAAATCGGAATTTCAGTTTTTTATATCTTTAATGGAAATTAGGTAACGGTTGTTTCAAATAATGAATAATTTCAAACCAATAGATGACGATTTGGATTTTCGCTTGCTATTCGAATCTTCGCCCGATCTATATCTGGTTTTAAATGCGAAATTAGAGATTGTCGCAGTCAGTAATGCCTACGCCCGCGCTACCTTAACCTGTCGGGAGAATATATTGGGGAAAACGATGTTTCAAATATTTCCCGATAATCCTGATGACCCTACCGCGGAAGGTCAGCGAAATTTACGAGCATCCTTGCAGCGCGTCTTGCTGTCAGGCAAACCGGACACCATGCCGGTGCAGAAATACGATATTCCCAAACCCGACGGTGATGGCTTTGAGGAGCGCTATTGGAGTCCGATGCATATCCCCATTCTCGGCAAGGACGGTCGTGTCGCCTACGTTATACATCGGGCTGAAGATTTAACGGATTTTATCCGCGTCAAACAGCAGGGCGTTGAACAAAGCCAGCTCAACGAAGCCTTAAGCGCCCAGGCCGTAAAAATGGAAGTTGAACTTTTCGCCCGCAGTAAAGAGATCGCATCGGCTAGTGCTGAATTAAAGGCTGCCAACGAGGAGTTGTCCCGGTTGTATGCCAAAACGCTGGAATTGGATGACCTAAAAACACAGTTCTTCGCCAACGTCAGCCATGAATTTCGCACACCGCTAACGCTGGTGCTGGGACCGCTTGAGGAGTTGTTGGCCCGTTTCGCTCCCGATGGCATGAACCCCGCCGCAACCGAGTACGAGCAGCTTAGCCTCGTGCATCGGAATAGCTTGCGTCTACTGAAATTAGTGAATTCGCTCCTCGATTTTTCGCGCATCGAGGCCGGCCGAATGGAAGCGGCTTATGAAGCGACCGATCTGGCCTCCTATACCGCCGAACTCGCCAGTTTATTCCGTTCTGCCACCGACAAGGCGGGCTTGCAGTTTATCGTCTCCTGCCCCGCATTGCCGGAACCACTGTATGTGGATCGGCAAATGTGGGAAAAGATAGTCCTCAATCTGCTGAGCAACGCTTATAAGCATACCTTCGTAGGCGAAATAGAGCTGGCACTGCGCTGGTGCGGACACTGGGTTGAACTGACAGTGCGCGACACCGGTGTTGGTATAGCGGAAGACCAGCTTGAACATGTATTTGACCGCTTCCATCGGGTTCCAAACGTTCACTCGCGCACTAATGAGGGCACTGGTATCGGTCTGGCGCTGGTACAGGAATTAGCCCGATTGCATGGCGGCCAAGTCAGTGTAACGAGCACGCCAGGTGTTGGAAGCACTTTTACCTTAATGATCCTCACCGGCACCGCGCATTTGCCAGCGGAGCACATCCATCCATCCTTGGCACCGCACTCTTATTCGATTGGAGCCGAATTTTTCGCCGATGAAGCATTCCACTGGGAACTTGAGACTGAAAATGACACAAGCGAGCAAACCGGAACAGATCAATCAACAGCGCTAAATTCCAGGGTCGGTACTCGCATCGTTCTCGCTGACGATAACGCCGACATGCGCAGTTATATTACCCGGCTTTTGCAAGAACAGGGCTATGATGTCACTGCCGTGCATGACGGCGAAGCCGCTTTAGCAGCCGTGCGCGAACTTCGCCCCGCGCTTGTCCTGACCGATATTATGATGCCGCGCCTGGATGGCATCGGTTTGCTTAGCGCCCTGCGGGAAAATCAAGAAACCAGCACGATTCCCATCATTTTACTGTCTGCTCGGGCAGGCGAAGAAGCGCGCATCGAAGGACTGAAACACGGTGCCGACGACTACCTGACAAAACCCTTCAGCGCCCGCGAATTACTGGCCCATGTTGGCGCGTGCATTGGCGTCTCCCGGTTGCGCAATGAAGCCGAAACCCAGTTACGCATCCAAGAAGCGGAACGCGAATTTCGTTCTTTGGCGGAAACAATGCCGCAAATGGTCTGGGCAACACGGCCAGACGGCTGGAACATCTACCACAACCAACGCTGGGTCGAATATACCGGGCTTACACTCGAGGAAAGTTATGGTCATGCCTGGATTTCCGTTTTACACCCGGCGGATAGACATTTCGCATGGGAGGCTTGGCAGCGTGCGACCCAGCATAATGACAGCTACTCCATCGAATGCCGCATGCGGCGGGCGGACGGCGTTTATCGCTGGTGGTTGATCCGCGGCGTGCCGCTGTTAAATGAGCAAGGCCGGATTGAAAAGTGGTACGGCACCTGTACCGACATACAAGAATTAAAAGAAGCGGACCTTGCGATACGTGAGAGTGAAGCACGGCTGCACTTCGCTCTGGAGATGTGTAATACAGGTGCTTGGGAAGTCGACTTGGAAACGCATGCAGCGTATCGTTCGATAGAACATGCCCGTATTTTTGGCTATTCTGATTTAGAGTCTGCATGGTCCGCCGAGAAGTTCCTGGAACATGTGCTGGCGGATGACCAGCCCAACGTCTCGGCATTACTCCAGGAAGCGTATAGCACTGGATGTGAAAGGCATTTCGAATGCAGAATTCGCCGAACAGATGGAGAGATTCGCTGGATTATGGTTGCCGGGCGGTTTCGCGTAACTAGAACGGATGGTAAAAGTAAGGTCGCCGTGGGCATCGTTCAAGACATTACGGAAAGCAAACGGGCTCAGGAAGAACTCAAGCAACACCGTGATCAGTTAGAAATATTAGTAGCCAGCAGGACAGCCGAACTGGAAAAAGCCAAGGCATTGGCGGACGCCGCCAATCATGCCAAAAGCGCTTTCCTGGCTAACATGAGTCATGAAATCCGCACACCGATGAACGCCATTCTGGGCTTGACCCACATTCTGCAGCTCGAACAGCCCACCCCCATGCAAATGGAGCGTATCAACAAAATCGACACTGCCGGCAGGCACCTGCTCGCCATCATCAATGACATTTTGGATCTCTCCAAAATTGAGGCTGGGCACCTAGTCTTGGAAAACGTCGATTTTCCGTTGGCCTCAATTTTTGATCAGGTGCGGGACTTCATCAAGGAGCAAGCACTATGTAAAGACTTAACCTTGGAAGTTGACACCGATAGCGTGCCGCTCTGGCTCAAAGGTGATCCCACGCGGCTGCGGCAGGCGTTATTGAATTACGCCAGCAACGCCGTGAAATTCACCGACCATGGGGCTGTCAGCCTGCGCGCGCGTCTGTTGCATGAGGACACGGACAGACTATGGGTACGCTTCGAGGTCCGTGACACCGGCCCAGGCATCGCCCCGGAGAAACTACCCTCCCTGTTCCATGCCTTTGAACAAGCCGATGTTTCCACCACGCGTAAATATGGCGGCACCGGTTTGGGGCTGGCCATTACCCGGCGTCTTGCCGAACTGATGGGCGGAGAGACGGGTGCGGAAAGCCGACCCGGTCACGGCAGTACTTTCTGGTTCACCGCATGCTTGCAACGAGGTCGAGGACCTGCCACCGTCGAAATCTCAGTCTCTCCGGCATCGGCGGAAGCCGATCTTCGAAGCCGGCACGCCGGAGCCCGCCTGCTTCTGGCCGAAGATAACGCTATCAACCGGGAAGTGGCGTTGACGCTTTTAGGCGGACTGGGGCTGATCCTCGAGACCGCCAATGATGGACTCGAGGCAGTGGCAAATGCCCGCAACCATCATTTCGATCTTATTCTGATGGATGTGCAGATGCCCGAGATGGACGGGCTGGATGCTACCAAGATCATTCGCACCTTGCCCGGCGGACAAGACATACCCATTCTCGCCATGACTGCGAATGCCTTCGATGAGGATCGACAAGCCTGTCTGAACGCCGGGATGAACGATTTCGTGGCTAAACCGGTTGAACCCAAAATACTCTACGCCACACTCGCAAAATGGCTTTCAATTAACCCAAGCAAGCGCGACGCCGCGTCCGCAAATGGCGAAGCAGTCGAGCCATCCGACTGGCGGCAGCGTTTGTTGGAAATTCCCGGTTTGGAGGTTGAACGCGGCCTAAGAAATGTCGGCGGCAAAATGCCAGCTTATCTCAGAGTGTTAAGGCTGTTAGTCGAGCATCACGGTAACGATGCTCAGCGGATTACGGAAGCTCTGGCAGATAACGACTTAATCGAAGTAAAACGTCTGGCTCATACCCTAAAAGGGGCTATGGGTAACCTCGGAGCGACGGGGATCGAAGAAACGGCTGAAGCCGTAAATTTCGCAATTAAGCAAGGTACAGCGCGAGCTGAGCTTGAACAACTTTGCAAAGGCCTTACCCTAGAACTGTCTGTGTTGATAGAGGCATTGCAAAACGTATTGCAGGAGGTTGGGCGGGCTACATGATTCATTAGGGTAATTAAGCCCGCCAACTTGCCAGCACCCTTCTAAAAACTCATACGTAAATGAGAGGCCGCGGGAACAGCTGAACGGCGTGAAACTCATCGCCGCGATCGGTGCAACACGTAAACGCATCATACCCTGCTTTTTGGCTAAACCGCCGATTACACAAAATTTGGAACACACCCGGCCGATCGCCATCTATTCCAGTCATTTTCCGCAGAGATCGTGCTTTTCTCTTGGCCATTTCACAAAATAACGCAGGTGTTTTAAGTCGGCGCTCAAACAATGAGGCTCTGAGGCGGAATGATGGAGAAAATAGCCAGAATGATCGAGCTCGGAGCATGAACATTCAAGAAAACTTCTCGGTCGTTGCCGCTCGGAGCTCGAGCATTGGACAAAATAACGCCAATGTTCCGGGTTGAAACTGAAACGTTGAAGAAAATTTCTCGGTCATTCGAGCTCCAAGCTCGATCATCCAAGAAAATTTCTTGATCGTTGCCGCTCGGAGCTCGGGCATTGGACAAAATAACGCCAACGTTCCGGGTTGGAACTGAAACGTTGGAGAAAATTTCTCGGTCGTCCGAGCTTTAAGCTCGATCATTCAAGAAAGTTTCTCAAGCGTTGCGGCTCGGAGCTTGAGCATTGGACAAAATAACTGCAACGATGTGGTTCGGAACTGAAACGTTGAAGAAATTAGCTGCGACGCCGCTAGGAGTTTCACTCCGCCAACAAAACCCGGCCCAACAAACTGCCCTGCTCTATCGCTACCGCGGGCCCCGTGCCGCACTTTACCAATATGTTTTGTAATTGCTGCTGTAAGCGTTCATTGCGTTGCTGCTCGGCCAGCAATATTTGCTCGATTTCAGTCCTAAGCATCGACAATGCTTGTTGATGACCTTTCTGCAAGCCTTTTAAAGCGGCCTTATGCAAGGATGGTTGAATTTTTTTGTGCAGGAAAAACGGGATCAGCCAGCTCAAGCCAATCAGCAACACACTGTGAATGGCGAAATCACTGCCCAGATATGCGGTGGCGTCGGCGGCGCTATGGTAATAGCCGGAGAATACTTGGTAGCCGACCACGCTCATCGCCGCCAACGGCAAAACAGTCTCACAGATTGCGGTGAATTTCAGCAGGAAACGCTGAGCGCCGTTACCCGGCTTAAGTAAAGCCTGCCTGCCGGCCAGCTCGGTCTGGGCGGTGAGATTTTTCTCGGTTTGCTCGCGCACATTTTGCAATGCGCTTTTCAAGGGTTTGCTAGGAATGTTGGCTTGCGCCGCTTGCAACACCAAATCATCCAGTAAATCGTTCAGACGGTTTTGCGCCCAGTCGTCCCACAATTTGATGTCCGCTGCTTGCCCCAGGTTTTCCGCCCAGAATTGCGCGAGTTGTTTGATCGGCCAGGCCAGACCTTGATGCAAGCTAGCTTCGGTATGCTGCCACAGCGCGGCAAAATTTTGCTGTAATTGCGCGTAGTCTTGGCCGGAAAAATCGCCAGCCAATTCCTGCAATGTCTGTTTTAAATGCTGGCAACGTAATTGCTCGCCGCGTTGCTCCAATTGGGCAACGCTATGCTGTCCGGACAGTTGTCGCAACTGCTCCAGCAATGCGGCAAATTCGTCGCCGTCCGGTTCGCTGCAACTGGTGCGAAAGATTAAGGGATCGGTAAAACCGGCCTTACCCAACTGCCGTTTAAAATCGTCATATTGTACCGGCTGCCCGCGATCCCATTGATTCATCACAAACAACCAGGCGTGTTTCGTACCTTCCGCCAGCAGCAGTTGCCAGGCTTTGTTATCGCGGTAGCGTTCCGGGCTGACGACATATAACAACACGTCGATATGCGGCAGCCACTCCAGTACCAGGCGTTTGTTGCCAAGTTCGACGCTGTCGAAATCCGGCATGTCGATCCAGACGATATGACTGTTGGCCGCATCTTTGTGCTGGCTGATCTTGATGCTATCCAAGGGCAAACCGGCCGGCAATTTATTAATCGCCAGACTTTGGTGGTGATACAAGGTTACTTCCCGCGAGGTCGGTCGCTCGATGCCGGCCCGGGCTATCGCCTGCCCGGCCAACCGATTCAATAAGCTGCTTTTGCCGACGCCGGTGCCGCCCATAAAAGCCACAATCAACGGTCTGCTATCCGGATCGGATTGACTCGCAGCAAACAGGCTGTCCGTGCTGCGCGCGTCTATCGTGACCAATAATTGCGCCCGTTCCGCGCTCAAACGGCCTTCGACTTGCGCGGATTCGGCCCAGCGCAGGGCTTGAGTCAGCAATTCAGAGTAATCGTAAGCCATGTTTCTTCTCTTTCAGCATCTGTTCCGCGACGTGGCATTGTTGTTCGGAGATATTAAAACGGGTGGGCGACTGCACGCCTTGCGGCAATAAGTACAGCCGCTGTTTCAGGCAGACATCGAATAGTGCGGTTTTCACGGTGTTGAGCTGATGCTGTTTTAATTCGGCTTCGACTTTATGCATATAGCTGCCGATGGCGCTTTCGGCTAATAAGGAAGTAATGGTCAGCATCAACGGCGTGATTACTAAATCGTGGATGCCGATGCCGCCGGCCTGGATCGCCAGCAATAAGGCGCCGGCATCGGTAGTCACGCGGGTAGCGCGCAGGCTGTTCAGAATCACCGGCTGCTCTTGCAGCTTTACATATAAACGCTGCGCCGAGGCTTCCACATCCTGTTGAAAATCGCTGTGATAGTCCGTTACCGCCTGCCGGTAAATTTGCAACAGATCGACGCGCTTTTGTCTCAGCGCCATCGCGGTTTCTTTCCACCAGCGGCTATCCGTCGGTTCGGTTTCGGTTTTTTCCAACAAGCGGTCGGCGATTTGAATCAAGAGATGTTCGCCCAGCTGATTCAGCACCCCGAGCTCCTGATTAGGATTGATAGGCGTGCCGCCGCCCCACGCGAATAATTTACGAAACGGCCAAGTCATGGCCCGCCGGGTCTTGCCCAAAGCTTTGGCGATACCGGGGATCTCCAGCAATGTCAGTAAATTTAGTAAGGCGTTTTGAAAGGTTTCGTAATGATGCGGATGGTTAAGATAATCGCGCTGGTACTCCTTAACCGCCTGCGCCAACGCTTGATCGACCAGGGTTTGCCAATGATGCTGAGCATAATGTTCGGCAAACACCGGTTGCAGCCAATCCAGCCAATAGCGGCTAAGTAATTGCTGCTGGCGTGCGGCATGTTTATGGCGGGTGACTTTTTTCGCCAGCTCGTTAAATGCTTGCCTGGCCGATTGCGGCCAGCTCGGTACGGCCGGGGCTTTTTGGAATAACAAGGGCACCAGGTTGGGCAAGGGATCTTGCCGGGTTTGTAACCACTTTTGCCGCAGCGAATCCAGAATCACCGGCTCGCTGCCCTCGTTGAGTTTATTCACGCAAATCAAGGTAGGCTGCTGGAAAACCTCGATGGCTTTCATCATTTCCCACACCGATTGATCGGCGTATTTTTCTTTACTCACCACCAATACCACGATGTCGGCCAGCGCAATGGTGCGAATCACTCCCTCCCGATAATCGGCGGCATCTATCGAATCGAAATCCGGGGTATCCCAACAAACGCAGGGCGGCAGCAAAGCGGAAGCAGCGGCGCTTGAACTCAGGGAATAGCAATCGTATCTTCCCGGCCGTAATTCGGTTTGCTCCAAACGTTGAAAGCGGCCGAAATAATGTTGCATCCCGTCGCAGTCGTCCGGCGTCAGGCCCTGGCAAAAACCCTGAGCCTGCACCGTATAACCGGCCAGCGGACTCACGCCGGCGGCATTGGCATTTAACAGCAGATTCACGACGGAGCTTTTACCGGCCTGCGTCGGCCCGATGACGGCGATTTGCAGCGGAAAACCGGGATTGCCATCCAGCAGTTCGCCTCTGCGAATAAAGGCCTCACCGTATAATAATTGTTCGATACGTTGCTGATAATCCAGGTACTGGGGATTTTTTTTATCCAGCTGCTGTAGCACAGTTTGGTAACGCTGTTTGAGAAGTTGGATAAATTCCAGCATGTGGTAAGCTTGTGTTTTTAATTACCGAGTAATTTGGTTTGTTTGGTAACCCGCGTTGCAACCATTATAAATACAAAATTCGGGTTTGTTTATTTAGCCACTGGGGGGCTGCATCATGAGAAAAGCGTCAACTGTTTTAGTTTTTTTGCTCTGTGCGTTATTAGCCGGTTGCAATAAAAGCAATCAAATCAACGGCAGTAGTTTGAAAACGGTCAACAGATCGATAAGCCAAATCAAGGAAAAACTGCCACTGGATCAGCGTATCGAGTTTGAAGTGTCTTTCTGGACATTACGCGATGAAATCCGTAATAACAAGGAGTTTTTGGACGCGATCGACGGCAAAACACCGGAGCAGCTGATAGAGAACGGTAAAGAACTGTTTGCCAAACGCAAAGCCGCCGGCGCCAAGGACTATGAACAGTACGCCAATTGGGACCAAATGATTGCGCAGTACTCGCAAGAACGTATCGACCAAAACCGCAAAAAAACCCCTGATGCCCGCGATAAAAACCCGCCGGCTCGAGTCGATTACAAAATGCATTCCATGTAATTTATTTGCGCACCGGGGCCGGCAGTTGTTTCTGTTCCACCAGAACCGCAACAAACTGGCTGGCCTCGCTGATGGTTTTTTCCATCACGTCGATCAATTTCGAAATATCCACACCAATTTCCATAAACTCGTGCCGCAAAGCCGCAATGGCGTGCGCATTAAGGTTGTGCTTTAAAAACAAAACCTGATCCTGAAACGCCGCTAACACCGGTTGCATGCGAGTTTCCGCAGTCTGCAAGGCTTTTAATAATCGCACGTATTGCTGCCTGGATTTTTTCAACTGCTGCTGGCTGCGCGCCTTCAAAGCCCGGTTACTGTATAAAGCCAGTTCCATTTCCCATTCCGCAAACAAGGCCTCGCTAATTTCCTCCACCGCCTGGATGCGCTGACCGACTTGATCGGCCTTACCCTTGCACAGATCGTAACGGCGCTTAAGTTGTTGATAGCGCTGTTCCAGCGAACTATCCGGCAAGTGGACGATGCTTTTAAATTTATCCAACGCATCGACGAATTGATCCCGGCTTTCCTTCAAACTCTCGCAAGCTTGCCCGACCTGCATCACCACAATGTCACGCTTTTGATGGCCCAGCAAGGATTCCCGACTTTGATAGTAAGCCTTGCGCAAACGCTTGTTCAGAATAGCTTTTATAAAATTAATCATGGCGGGATAGAAAGTGGTCTTTATTCATCACGGTGATTTTGTAGTTAGCCTGGGCGGCGAAACCCTGGAAAGCGGCATCGATGATGCTTCGCAGTTGTAAATCCCGCCAACTCGCTTGCTCCGGAATGTGCGCCGATTTAACAATAATTAGCTCGTCGGCTTGGATGAAGCCAGCCAGCCATGCAGACAGACTATCGGAGGTAATATCCCAGCTGGCGGCTATATTGGCTTCATCCAATTGCTCGGCTTGTGGAGACCAGATCAGAACAGGCTTTACTTGCGATGCGAAACGTAAACTCGCTGCATCAGCGACAATAGCAAATTCGGGCATTAGGCTGTGCATCAATAAGGCCATTTGCTGCATCGCCAGAATTGCCATTCGATGCGCGGCCACATCGTCGAAATGCCACTGACCTTGCGCGGTGCGCACTTGGTCGGCAAATGGCCCGCCGCCGGGCACAATGACAATGGGGCCGGCTCGATTTGCAATCGCCGCCAGGCAAGCAGGCAAGGCGGCTGTTTCCATCAAGCTGCCACCCAACTTGATCACACACGTCATACGCCAAACTGCTTGAGCAACTGCAATAAGGCGGCGGCCTTATCAAAGCATTCCTGATATTCCTCGTCCAATACCGAGTCGTTAACGATGCCACCGCCCGCCCAAAAGCGTATCGTGCCTTGATTGTGCACCAGCGTGCGAATCGCGATATTGGTGTCCATATTGCCGTCGAAACCGATGTAACCGATCGCGCCGCAATAGATACCACGCCGATGCGGCTCCAGTTCCTCGATGATTTCCATCGCCCGAATCTTTGGCGCGCCGGTAATCGAGCCGCCCGGAAAGCAACTGCGCAATAAATCGATGGCATGTTGGCCGGCGGCTAATTGCCCCGTCACAGTGCTGACTAAATGATGCACGGTGGCATAGCTTTCCACCGAAAACAGGCTAGGCACCCACACCGAACCTTTCCGGCAACTCTTGCCCAAATCGTTGCGTAGCAGATCGACGATCATCACGTTCTCGGCCCGGTCCTTGGTGCTGGATACCAAGTCCTCTATCTGCGCCTGATCTTCTTCCCAATTGCTCCGGCGCGGCCGGGTACCTTTGATGGGTTTGGTTTCCACAGCGCCGTCGGTGACTTTTAAAAAGCGCTCCGGCGAAGAACTTAAGACCTGCACATCCGGGAAATTCAGATAGGCGCTAAACGGTGCGGCGTTGATCTGCCGCAGTACTTGATAGGCTTGCCATGGGTCGCCCTGGCAAGGGCTCTCGAAACGCTGAGTCAAATTAATCTGATAACAATCGCCTTCTTTCAGATAATGCTTGATGCGCTGAAAAGCCGTGGCGTACGCCGCCCTGTCCATATTGGCGCGCGGCGCTTGCAGCACTTTAAACTGCGCTGTCTCTGCCGGAGTAGTGATTGTACTGAATTCGGCGATCAGTCTTTGTTGCTCGCTTTCCGGCAGGTCAATACTGACCAGCCAGCTTTGCCGACGCTGATGATCGACTATCACCGCCCAACGGTAAATGCCTACCGCCATCTCGGCCAAATTTTCGGCATCGCTTGCCATGGCCGGCAAACGTTCGATGCGCCTAGCCAAATCATAAGCAAAATAGCCGATCGCCCCGCCGTTGAACGGCAAACCGTCGACACTGGCTAATGGGGTACCTAACTGCTGTTTCAATAATTCAAAAGGATCCGCTGCGCTTTCGCTCACCACGCCGTCACGTTCGATGCGGGTGATATTGCCGCGAGTTTGCAAAGTCGCTACTGGCGCGTAAGCGATAATATCGAACCTATCCTGCTTGCTGTGCGGCTGAGCGCTATCCAGCAAAACCGCCCAAGATCTCGACGCTAGCGGGGCAAATAATTGCGCACTGTCCGGAAAATACGGCAGCAACTGTTTAATGGGTTTTGCTAAAGGCATTAAGAGGTGATTTTAAGCAGCCGGAATGTGCCGCAAGGACATGATTTGCATTATGTCGATTTTAACTCAGCCGCAAACTTTAACCAAACCCGCCGGCAAGATAAGCTACGGCGGCGGCCGGCGCGCAGTCGGCGGCGTCGATAGCCTCGGTTTTATCGATTGACGGTAGTAAATCGGTAAAATCCAGATAATCAACTCCCAAATCCCGGGCAATGTCTCGCGCCAAGAACCGGCCGACGCCGGCGCCGACTAATTTAATCGCCGAGCGGGTTTCCGCCCGTTGTAACTGCCTGACGCAAGCCTGACTAATCTTGCTTGTGTGCTTGGTTTTTAAGTGCCGGGCAAATGCCAACCATAACGCGTGATCGCCCTCAGCGAATTCGTAACCGGTCAGCCGCGACAAACGGCGGGCACTGGCCAAAACCGACTTTTCCGCGCCATCGGCGGTGTCGCTCTGATCGTGCGCTTCGTTCAGGTCGCCGGTCAAACGATACACATCGGCCATCGTCGCGAAATACTCGGCCATCAAACCCATTTGCTGGCCGTTGAATTCTGCCTCTTGGGCAATCGCCATCACCGCAGTTCGCACAATGCCGGTATACACCAACTCGCCGGACACTAGGCGCTGATAGTCGGTGAAACCTTGCACTTTAAGTTGGTGGTTTTCGACCAGCAGAATATCGGTTGTGGTACTACCTATATCCACAAACAAGGCATTTGGCTGGCGCTTTGCTACCAGCAACAGACTGGCCAGCCAATTAGCAGACGCGATGTCCATACAATCGGCAGGCTGAATTTGCTCTGCCGGCAAAAAGCCGCGCAAGCCTGCAAATACCGATACTCGCTCCGCAATAAAATGCTCGCAAACTGCCTGAACGATGGCATCGACGCCTTGTTCGCGACTGGTAAAGCAATCCACCAGTTCACCAGTCATCGTGACGGCATGCTGGCAATCTTGCAAATCGAATTGGCCGGCCAAATCGGCCAGCGCGCGATGCAGATAGTCCACCCCCTTCCATAGCGGACAAGCTTGCTGAGCAATTGCCTGAATTTGGCCGGTTTCATCCAGCAATGCCAGTTTGACGTGCGCGCCGCCAATATCCCAACCCGCTATTTGTTTATTCATTATGCCTTTTAATTGATACTGATCTGAATCGTTTCGTTTCGACTGGCCTGCAACACCGGTTCGGCGTGTCGTATGCGCAAAACCTGTTCGGCCACGTTGATGCCGGTCGCCTGCCGGATGCCGACATAAGAACTGGTCAAGCGCGGATTGATTTCCAGCACAAGTGACCCCAGTTCGGCGCTCTCGATAATATCGATACCGACATAGCCCCACAAACCGGGCATCGCTTCTGCGATTTCATTTATCAGGTTTCGATAAAAATCCAGCTTATCGGTTTGCACATTGACTAAACAGCCTCGCAAACTGAATCGGCCCTGCTCCAAAACGATTTGCTGATGGTTATAACAGATAAGCCAAGCCTGGCCGTGCTTAAACAAACAGGACAAACTGGCGGCCTGTCCACTGATATAAGGTTGCAAGACATAACGTTGCGGATCGTTTAATTCGGCAACAGCGGCCGGTAACTGTTCGGCGTTGACTTGAAAACTATCGAGGCATCCTACGCCGTCAGCAATTTTCACTACGACATTATCGTCCAGGCCATCCGCCCCTTGGCCGAGCAAGCGAGTTTCCACAATCGGAATTGCCCGTTTTACCAGTGCTTGGCAGGTTGCAAATTTATCGGCGCAGATTGCCAGCGTCGCTGGGTTGGATAGCAAAACCTCGGCATTTGCTGCAATAGCCAGTTGGGCCAAGTTTAGCAAAATGCCGTCGCTTTCCGGCGCAATCAGCCAAAACAAATCGACGTCTACCAGTAAATCCCGCAATAGCGCGAAGATGTCGCAATCCGGGCCTACCTTTACGATTTCGCGCTCTGTCAGCGTGAGCGGTCTAGCGCAGCGTTCGTCCAGCGGTACGTAAAGCCGAATAGCGTCCAGACACTTTAGTTCGGCGATTAAAGTCTGTAACATCATCCCACCTTCCGCCACCAGCGAAGCGGGCAACGCCTGCCCGACCAAACCGCCGCCGGTGATATATTCAAATACCAGAACTCTCAAATCTAAAACTCGCTTGGCTTATGCAGATTATTCCAGTCATTGATTTAAAAGGCGACCAAGTGGTGCATGCCGCCGGCGGTGACCGCAGTGGCTATCAACCCGTACATCGCACTTCGTCACTATGCGATAGCAGCGAGATATACCACGTGGTAGCCCGTTTTTTAAAACTGTATCCCTTTCAAACCTTTTATATTGCAGACCTTGACGCTATCGGCGGCAACGGCAATCACGATGACGGCATCAACAACTTGCTTAGCCAATATCCAAACCAGGAATTTTGGCTGGATAACGGCAGTAGCTATCAAGCTCTAACTACGACCACTCGTCCAAGTAACTATAAACCGGTCATCGGCACCGAATCGCAACGACTACCCGTATCTTTAAAAAACGCTGATCTCATCCTATCCCTCGATTTTAAACATAACCAAGCTTTGGGTCATCCGGGCTGGCTGGAAAGCCCGGACCTGTGGCCGGAAACTATTGTGGTGATGACCTTGGATTTGGTCGGCAGCAATAAGGGGCCGGACTTTGAAAAACTAAGCAAGCTTTGCACGGATTATCGCGATAAACGTTTTGTCGCGGCCGGCGGTGTGCGCGATATTAACGATTTAATACGACTGAAAACTATCGGAATTGCCGCTGTGTTACTGGCGAGCGCCTTGCATAACGGCAGTATCGACGCCGACGCCCTGGAAAAAATTTAGACAAAAAAATACCCCGGTAAACCGAGGTATTTTCGACAGCCTTTGAAACTAAAAACTTATACGTTGTTAGTTGCAAATGGGTGTTTTGCACCAGATTTAGCAGCAACTACTTCTTTAGCAGTTGGAGTGCCGGCAACAGCGCGAGCGATTGCTTCTTTGGTGGCTTTGTAGTTGAATTCTTCGATTTTTGCATCGTCTTCAGCCAACCAGTGGATGAAAACACCAACAGAAATGAACAAATCGTCAGCTTCGTCAGCAGGGATAGTGCCGTCTTCAACGGAATCAGCAACAGCCATAGCAACGGCGCGTTGAGCTGGTCCAAACATTTGGACAGCTTGTTTTGCACCTTTGATGGTTACTTTGTTGAACAGGATGGTTGCAGGCTTAACCAACAGGTTAGGAGCAACAACAGCCAACAGAGTAGAGAAACCGTCTTTGTTGTTTGTCAAAGCGTTTGCGAAAGCAGTTTCAGCTGCTGAGCCGCGTGGGCCGATGATCAAATCGATGTGAGCAATTTCGTTGCCTTCACCAACCAAAGATTCGCCAACACGCAAGTTATTGATTTTTGCCATTTTAAATTTATCCCCTAAAGATAAGATTGAACCAAAAAAATAGACACATTCATGTCTCAAGATTGTAGTTTCTGCTTAGTTCCCTCTATAACTCACCGGTTCCTTCACCGATAAGTTGTTCCAGAAGCACCACCAGTACTGTCGCTACAGTTATGTCAGCTGTTGTACCCGGATTGATCCTTTGTGCCTTAAAAGCTTTGTCCAGATCATACAATACTGGCAAAAGCTCTTTAGGCTCACAGGCTGTTTGCATCGCTCTCTCGAGCTTCTCCATCTCAGCCTTGATCCACTCTGAATACCGCTCTCCATACTTCCGCTCAATATGACTATCGGGATATTGAGCCAACATAGCGGCAAAAACCGCTAACGCAGCCCAACCACAATCGCCAGACAAAACGAAAGCACGATTATATCGTAAAACGCCAAAATCAAAAACGTCTTTAAAAATTGTTGTGTATTGCAGCGCAATTCTGTCCCTGTCAGCGGCAAAAGCCATGGCCTCGGTCAGCGTTACATCGGCCGGTTTTTGTACGTCGTGTTGCGCGGATTCACCCAAGCCGGCCGGCGCGGCCAAGGTTACAGCCTTGAAAACCCAATCGGCATCCTCGCGGGTAGTATTTTCCAAGAGTTGTCGTAAACCATCGCGCAAGTTTTCGCCATTATTCAGGCCAGCAACCACCTGCAACAAAGGCGCGCAGAGCAGAATAATACCTAGATTGGTATTACAAGCCACCGCTTCACGGGTTGCCTTGACTGCGTAATATATTTTTTCACCCAAGCTATATTGCGGATCGGTGATCGGCGCGCTGCTGACCTGGGCGCTGACACGAAAATCCTCAACCGTCATATCGTCGGCAGCGCTATAAACGCTGACATTACCGGGCTTGAAGGCTTGTAACTCGGTTTCGCAAGCTTGCAGGTAAGCGTTCATCAATTGCTGCCTGCTCAACATACTTTGTCCTGAACGCAGTAACGATCAAGCAAATCGGTCACCAGGCATTCGGCGATGTTGATCTCGCAAACACTTTGCAAGCCTTTCCAGGCCGGCACGCTGTTTACTTCGATGATGCGATAACAACCGTCCGCATCCTGAATGACATCCACACCGGCGTAATCCATTTTTAACGCATTGACAGCGGCAATCGCCAACTCTGCTAAGTCAGGCTCCAGCTCGATGCATTCACAAGACGCGCCTCTGGCCACATTATTCAGCCAGGAAATACCGCGCCGCCGCATAGCGGCAACCGCCCTGCCATTAATCACAAACACCCGCACATCCGAATAACCGTCGCCCGCGCATTCGACAAAGCGCTGTAAATAATAGATACCGCGACTGCTGGTCAACCACAACAAATCGGTGGATTTTTCGATACGCCGAATGCCTTCGCCTTGAGAACCGAACAAAGGCTTGCTGATTAGATAATAGCCCTCGCGTAACTGTTGCGCAGCAATCATCAGTGCTGCGTCATGATCCCGCAACACCCAGGTCAACGCTGTCGGCAATCCGGCATGCTGCAGTAAAAAACTGGTCATGCCCTTATCGACGCTACGCTCGATCGCGCCGGCGTCGTTATAAACCGGTACGCCCAGTATTTTTAAGGCATGCAAAACATCCAGATAAAACACCACCTCTTCCAGCGAACCACCGGGAACGCCCCGCACGAAGACCGCCTCCGGCAATTCTTGCTCAAATCCGGGAATAACAATTGGCAGCTCGGCGACCGTTAACTGCAATTTGCAGGCAGTCAGCGACACGTAGTCGGCTGCATAACCGCGCTCGGCAAAAGCCAAGCACAATTGCTTGCCGTGCCAACCCGGGTCATCGGTAATTATTGCAATTCGGCGCAAGGGAATGTAAGTCGAAAAAGTTAGCAATACAAGCTAACTGACCTTGCCTAACAAGGGCAGCTAGCCGTCGAAGAGAGTTAAAGCGAATTAAGCGCCGAACGATAGATCGAGCAAGGCATTGTCAAGCTTGCCGGCCCGGAAGCTTTTGCCGGACTCGACCGCGGTGACAATAACGCTGGCGGGGCTGAACAACATCGCATCGACTTTGAAAAAATCGTATTCGTAGGCTTTGAAAATTTCGGCAAACGGTTTGCCGTAATCTTTTGATGTCGAGCTAGGCAATTCCTTAGCCAGTTTTTCCGCCGCTTCGTCACTACCTTTAACAAACAAATGCACTTGTCCGGCGAATAAAATCGCGTCATTGGTTCTGCCCATAGCTTTAACGAAATTCGGATGCGGAGGACAAATCGGCGCGCTGCCGGAACCGTCGACAATGTTTTCCAGCGGAAAATGCAGCGCGTGGGCCTTGTGCATCGCCACTTCCAATACTCTTCCGACTACTTGTACACCACCAGCCAGACTGCTGGTTGGTGTAACGATAATGGTCAAATTGGCTGGCGATACGCCACAAGCCGCCGCAACTTTCTCGACGATTTCCACCGGTGGTAACGCGTCATTTTCGATGACCAACGCAGTTTTCTCGGCGCTATCGCGGTATTCCAGTTCTTTATAAAGCTCTTCCACCGGCTCGACAGTACCATCCTTAACCTTGGTGGCCAAAGCCCGCGCCGGACCGGAACCCAAAGCATAATATTTGCCGTGCGACAAACTCCAACCGGCATATTGGCTACCCAGGCAAGACAACACCGGATTGCTGGCATGGACATTGATCGTCAGCGGCCAATTGGTGGTATACGGGCTTTGCGAGATCGTTGCGGTACCCAAACCGCCCATGCAGATCTCGGTAATAATCCGTCCGGCTTCCAGACCGCCCGGCACTTTGATGCCGGCATCGATAATGGTGCAGCCGTTTTCCAGCTTTTCGATACCCAACCGTAATTTATCCGCGTTATCCAACAGTTGTTGAACCAAGGGCTGGGAAAATTTATTGACGCTTGCCTGGTATTGCATGAGTTTTAAAGACCTGATTCCAAAAGATTTGCAAGGATGCGTTGTTGGCGATGCAGATTATCCAGCATCTGCCCCGAGTTTTTTCCGTTGGCAATAATACTGCATATCGGCTCGCCTGTGGCAACAATTGCACCGGGATTAGGTCTATCCGCAGTCCATGGCGGCCATTCAAATCCCTCCGAAATCGTCACAGAATTCCGCGCATAGACAATCTGATAAGCGCTCGGCAAAACGGATACCTCAACACTGTCATCCGGGTGATATTGAAAGGCTTGAAAATGTTTGAGCAGCACCGATTTGCCGTAAAGCTGAGCACTGGCGGAAATCCTTGCATTGATTTCCAGCACATAACAATCCCCCGCATCGAGGATAAAATCCAGACTATTTAATCCTCGAAGTCCGTAGGCTGCCGATAGTTTTAATAGCCACTCAGTCATTTGCATCTGCACGGCGTCTGGAACTTCTACGCTACTCGAAACCCCGCCGAACATAAAAGGATGTTCGCTATTGCAATCGGCAAGCCACTGTTCATTAAAACCGATCAGCTCAATCCCACCGGGATTGGCCACAAACAACACCGATATCGAACGGCCATTAATATATCGCTGCCAGTAGCCGGGTACAGCTTTATCGTCAACTGAACAACGCCTTATCGCCAAGCCACCCTCGCCGCGCCATGGTTTTAGTAACCAGTCCTCATTCTCTGCGGGCCGAGAGAAAACAACCTCGGGGTACGGTATCGACAACAAGGCAAGTCGGGCAAAAAAATTGCACTTATCTTGCACACTTTGAAAAATTGCAGCGGAATTTCCAATTATCCGCCAATGGTTTTCCAAATACGCCAACGTCTCCGGTTGCGACTCCAGACCGCTGCCATAGAGCAATTCAATAACCCCATAAGTCCGACCGGCCGCTTCCAGGGCGGCTCGCACATCGCTCAAAGCGAGCGAAGTCACTTGGTACACCTTCTTTGCCATTTGCTTGGTATCGCTGTCGGCATAACAATCGATAGCCACAACTTCGCAACCCAAATTAACGCACATTTGCACCAGCATCCGTGCCGATTTGGCGATGACTAACAAACACTTGGACGTTAAAGAGGACTGCATTCGACTACCATGTAAAATTAGCGCGACAAAAAACGCTGGATTTTAAAAAATTTTCTGTAATAATATGCGGCTGTTGGAGAGCTGGCTGAGCGGTCGAAAGCGGCGGTCTTGAAAACCGTTGAAGGTTTATCCCTTCCTGGGGTTCGAATCCCTAGCTCTCCGCCATTATATATAGTTAAGGCCCTGATAAATAACGTTTTATCAAGGCCTTAATTTTTTCTACCCTACTCTCTACCCTACTTTTGATTCTAATAACTTTCACTGACTCCATGTCAGTCGGCGTTATTTGAGACAGAATCATTATCTGCCATTTGTTGAATCTGCACATCATTTGAGCCAAGGCTAGAAAAATTATTAGCCCCCTGCCGAAACTAACTCATAGCTACGACATCAGCAAAAATTCAATCACAAGAAAGTCTTATTTTAGTCTTTTAACTCATTTGATTCGGCTCAATACGCATTTTTGTGTAGGGAGCCTTCAATGGCGATTAAACAATGCCTCGCTTGCGGCCAGTCTTTTCAACCACGTCCACAAGTTCCACTGCAAACCTATTGCTCAGCGCCTTCATGCCAACAGCATCGTAAACGGCAATGGCACCGCAACAAACTGCAAACAGACCCTGATTATCAAGAGAACCAACAACGGGCTCAACAATCGTGGATAGAGCGCAATCCTGATTATTGGCGTCAATACCGTGAATCTCATCCAAAGTATGTTGATCGTAATCGTACTTTGCAACGGACACGCAACGCCAAAGCCAAGAATATTCGAATTGCAAATATGGACGCGTCAACTCCAGAAAAACTGCTGCCATCAGGGATTTACAGACTAAGTTTGGTGACAGAAACCAATATTGCAAAGATGGACGTCTGGACCGTAGAAATCACGGTACATGCTTGCGAATGTCGGCCATAAGCCAGTGTTGCAAATAGATGACTTGATCGGCAAACCAATCTGATTCTTATACCGTATTGTCAGTTCGCTCTTGGTAAACCCTGGATTTGGCTGTCCCTGCTTAGAAGATTGCTCCGATCCGCAAGTGGCTTAGCGAGAGCCTAATTTTCATGCGATCGGGGATCATCAGGTTTGATAAATCAAATTGAATCCAACGAAGAACAGCCAGAAACGTTCGTCAAATTACGCGCAGTGGAATATGTGCGAATGTCGACCGAGCACCAGCAGTACTCCACAGAAAATCAGTCTGACAAAATCCGCGAATACGCCGCTCGTCATGATATTGAGATCGTCCGAACCTACACCGATGCCGGAAAAAGCGGTTTGCGCATCGATGGCCGAGTTTCGCTACAACAGTTGTTGAAAGATGTTGAAAGTGGCTCTGCCGACTTTTCAATGATTTTGGTTTATGACGTTAGCCGCTGGGGACGATTCCAGGATGCTGATGAGAGCGCATATTATGAATATCGGTGTCGGAAAGCTGGTATTCAAGTTACTTACTGTGCCGAACAGTTTGAAAACGACGGTTCACCTGTTTCCACTATTGTCAAAGGCGTTAAACGGGCTATGGCGGGTGAATACAGCCGAGAATTGTCGGCTAAGGTTTTCGCCGGTCAGTCTCGACTAATTGAACTCGGTTTTCGTCAAGGTGGCCCTGCTGGATATGGCCTCCGCCGGGTATTACTCGATCAAAACGGTTCCATTAAAGCCGAACTGGCCAGAGGCGAACATAAAAGCCTGCAAACCGACCGTGTCATCCTCATGCCTGGTCCCGAGGAGGAAATCCGCACCGTCAATTTGATGTATCACTGGTTCATCGAGGAAGGATTGGTCGAGTCCGAAATTGCCGAACGCTTGAACGGCATGGGAATACAGACTGACCTGGACCGGCAGTGGACTCGCGCAACGGTGCAAGAGATCCTGACCAACGAAAAATACATTGGTAACAATGTCTATAACCGCATTTCCTTCAAGCTCAAAAAGCTGCGAGTGGTTAATCCTTCTGATATGTGGATCAAAAAAGAAGGCGCATTCGAACCTATCGTACCGCCTGAACTGTTTTACACCGCGCAAGGAATCATTCGAGCCAGAGTTCACCGATATACCGACAAGGAATTAATCGAGCGTCTGCGAGAACTTTACCAGCGCAGAGGATTTCTGTCGGGGTTGATCATCAACGAATCCGAAGGCATGCCATCCACGTCCGTTTACGCGCATCGTTTCGGCAGCCTGGTGCGAGCCTACCAAATGGTCGGTTTCACACCAGACCGCGACTATCGATATCTGGAGATCAACCAATTCCTCCGTCGTTTTCACCCAGAAACCGTCAATGAAACTGAACGCCAGATCATGGCATTGGGCGGCACCGTCAAACGCGACGCTGGCACGGATCTGCTGCAAGTCAATAATGAATTCAGTGTTTCCATAGTATTGGCGCGCTGCCAGAGTACCGATAGTGGTCGTCATCATTGGAAGGTCCGGTTTGATACCAGCTTGGCCCCTGACATTACCGTGGCGGTTCGCCTTGATGAGACAAATCATGCCGCGCTCGATTACTACCTATTACCGCGACTGGATTTCGATCAACCTCGCATCCGCCTTGCCGAACATAATCCCATAGAATTCGAAAGCTACCGTTTCGACAGTTTGGACTATCTGTACGGAATGGCGGAACACACGCGCTTGAGGAGAGCAGCATGACAGAAACAATCAAGACTGGCCAAATGCAAATGATCCCAATTAATTTGATTGATGTCCTCAATCCAAGAGAAAGAAACAAGCGTGTATTTGAGGAGATCGTCACCAATATCCAAACAATCGGGCTTAAGAAGCCGATCACTGTGACACCGCGACCCGCAACAGACGGCACCGACCGCTATCTTTTGGTGTGCGGTGAAGGCCGAATGAAGGCATTTCATGCTTTGGGTGAAGCAACAATTCCTGCCCTGGTTATCGAAGTCAGCGACGAAAATGCATTCATCATGAGCTTGACCGAAAATATCGCTCGCCGCCATTATCGACCGTTAGAGTTATTGGCAGGTATTCAGCAACTTCACGAACAGGGATACGACAAAAAAATCATCGCCCAAAAAACCGGACTCTGCGTCGAGTATGTACATGGCATACTTACCTTGCTGATGAAAGGCGAAGAACGTTTGTTGGTTGCCGTGGAAAAAGGCAAAATCCCATTGAATGCAGCCTTATCCATTGTCGGCGCTGGTGATGACGATCAAGCCATCCAGGCTGCCCTACAGGAAGCCTACGAAACTGGAAAACTACGCGGAAAACAATTGATACAGGCGCGACGAGTTATCGAACGCCGACAAACTTTAGGACCATCGGTTGCCAAAGGTACGCCGCGAAAAGCGCAAGATGTCACGACCGCAAGTTTGGTCAGAGTCTACCAAAAGGAAGTCGACCGCCAAAAACTGGTCGTTAAAAAGGCTCAATTGACTCAACAACGCTTGTTGTTCGTCGTCAGTGCCCTCCGAGAACTATTTGACGATGAGAATTTCTCGACTCTTCTGCGGGCAGAGGGCTTGGACTCTCTGCCGAAATATCTCGCTGAACGCGTCTTGTCGGGAGGCCGCACGATATGACCAATATATTTCTGGGATTCAGTCTCGAACCGATTTCAGTGCCCGTAGATAATATCCTGCCTTCACGGAGAACGCCTACTGGCGTTACCACCTCGCGAAAATATTTGCAGATACGCACATCAATTCAGGAAATTGGACTGATTGAGCCTCTATCGGTCGGGCCTGCCGATGCGAAAACTGACCAGCTCATTTTACTGGATGGTCACATCCGACTGATCGCATTGCAGGAGTTGGGATATCTCGAGGTTCCATGTCTGATTGCTACTGATGACGAGAGTTACACGTATAACAGTCGCATAAACCGTTTGTCGACGATACAGGAACATCACATGATTCGCCGGGCTATCGAACGTGGCGTCACCCCAGAACGGCTGGCCAAGGCGCTTAGTGTCGATCCCCGCACCATTGAGCGCAAAGCGGCATTATTGGAAGGCATATGCCCCGAGGCAGCAGAATTGTTGAAAGATCACCAATTTCCAACAGATCTGTCACGGGTATTGCGAAAAATGAAACCGACCCGTCAGCTTGAATGTGTCGAGCTCATGATATCAGCCAATACCATCACCATAAATTATGCTGAAGCACTATTGGTTGCCACTCCTTTGTCGATGTTGGTTGAGGGCAAAAAGCCCAAAAAGCTGAGCGGTCTAACTGCGGAGCAAATAGCCAAAATGGAGCGAGAAATGAGCAATCTTCAAGAACGATACAAAATGGTTGAGCAGACCTACGGGCAAGATGTCCTCAATTTGGTATTGGCTAAGGGCTACTTAGCCAAATTACTTGAAAACCCAGCAATAAAAAGGTTTCTGCAGCACAGGCAGCCGGAATTCTTGGCGGAATTCGAGGCCATTGTTCAAACAGTATCACTGGATCAATGATGAGCCTTAGTTGTTATGGAACTTAGCGTTGCTCAAAATTCCTACATCGCCGCCATTTATCCACCACAATCCGCCAGCCGAATTGGCTGCATCGTTGTTTTGACACTTGCAGGAATCGACAACTGGCGCAGCGCACAAAACCATGAGTATCGCCATGGTGAATTCGCAGAGTATCTTCGGCCAGTTGCAAGGCGTAATGCAGGATGTCGGGGCTTACCGCGCATTCGCTGAGAAACTCGTCGATGACCGATGAATCGGTTTCACCAATGGCATTCAGATAGGCCATAAGTCTGGCTTGGTTTTGGGCGTTGAGCTTGTTAACGTTGTTTTGTCGGTATTCGCTATTTTGAAGTGTTACCGGTATTACGGGTGTTACCGTCAATTCTGGCGCGGGTTGTGGCGGTATTACCGATTCCGAGTCAGGTAACACCGGCGTTACCGCTGCAACATTTTTACTTTGCGTTGCTTGACGTTCATCGTCTGGTTGAGACTGCAGGTCGGTTGCCTCCGCCAGATAATGCCGTATCACATCAGCCAACATGATCGTCATCAAACTGAATCACGTAAAACCAGGCTGAACCGCCGTGGACTTTGACCTGAGTGACATGTTTTTTCGGATTGGGACCGGATTTCAGGATGCCCTGACCAATCAACAGTTTGACCGCCAATGCCAAATCGGCATGGCCAATCGCCTTTTTAAATCCGGCCGTGCTGAACAACCATTGTCGGCCTCGTTCGGTTGGACGCCAATAGCCGGAACGCTCGCCATGCAGTCGGTTGGGATCGTCGGTTTTGGTAAAGCGGCTGTCGCCATAGAGTTCGACGTACTGCCGTAACGCATTGGCCAATTGCTGAGGTTCCAGTTCACCGGTTCCACGCTGTTGACGCCAATGTTTGAAACAGATCAATGCCGCTTCCATCGCTATGCGTTCCGGCCAGCCCGTAACACCATATTCGCTGGCCAATTCGCCCGCCAGACCAATCAAAGCAAAGCTACGAGCCGCGCGGGCTTCCTGAGCCGATAAAGGACCGAAGCGCTGTTCGAAAATGCGTAAACACTGGTCCAGGTAGGCGGCAAAATCGCGTGAATCGCGGGTCAAGCGTTCCAGAAAAGCGATGCCGGCTGTGCCATATTGCTGCGATGTGTGCTGATGTAGCTCGCTGGCAAAGGCACGACCACTGCCATAGTCATGCAGATGGTCAAAGGCGCCATGCTGACCAAACACCGCCAATTGCAGAAAGCGCACCAATTCGCCGGCTTTGACCGGAATCCCGGCCTTACTCAGATGCGCTTCAATCGAATCTTCGCCGTTAGACAGAATCGCTACCCGCCAATGCTGATGCGCCATGGCTTTACCACTGACCGTGGCCCGTTGCTTGCCAACGCCATTGCCCAGCAGATACAGCGACTTGCTGACATCCTGAGCATCGGCTTTACTCATCTCATCCAGACACAGCAAACCGTCGTTGACTTGAACAGCCGCTGATTCTAGGCCATTTAACGTCGCGGTCCAGGAACGCTGGAAACTTTTTGGTTCGCCCCAGACACTGGCTGCGGCCTGCATGCCGCTGGTTTTGCCTTGACTGGAAGGACCATAAGTATGAATGGCCAGGCTGTCCAAATGGCATTTAGCCAGTAAAGGACCACAAAAGGCCAGCGAGACAACGAACAGCAAAAAAGGATTACCGGGACATAAACCCGCCACCTGTTGTTGCCAGGCGGACAAGGTACCAGCTTGCCGATAAAGACTACTGTGTATATTTCCCTCGGACTGCAGAATCACGGCATCACTTGAATCACCAATACTACGATCCGGCAGCACATAAACGTTATCAAACCAACCGGGTGTGGATGTGATCCAGACCGTTCGATCTGGATGTTGCTGACACAGATAATCCGCCAGCCGACTGCGTTGCGGATAGTGAATATCTAGGCCTTGATCGAACAAGGCTTTCTGCAGCTCATCGCCGCGGCCGGCGACTAAACGGAACGGCATGTTCCACTGTTTGAGTTGCCCCAGTCGATCGCGAAATTCCAGTAATAAACCGAAGTCGCCACCTTGTCGGTTGCGGGCAATGGCCACCGCCTTCAACACGCCACAGATTCTGACATCGCGCAGCGCCGGCGGCTCCTTGGCAGACGATTTGCCGAGAAAATGGTAATACACACCGGCGGGCCAGCAATGATCCAGGCCGCAGGTGTGTTCATACACTTGGTAACATGGCCGACTGTCGGCGCAGGGAAATAGCGCTGCCGCATCCTTCTCGGATTTGGCAGCAACCATTGATTGACGGGCTTGTTGGATCTCGGCCAAATCCGAAGGCGACAACTTCTCAGGCAGAAATCGGCTAATGGCGGATGCCAATCCGCCATCAACCTCTTCATACATTAGTGATTCAGCATGATCATCCACCGCCTGACTCCTCGTTCAGCCGATAAACAACAATCTCGTCCCGCACCTGAACCCAACGCTGGCCCACCGGCAAACGTGGATCGTATTCAAACGCGGGTTGACTGAAATCCACCCAACTTGGCCAGACGGCCACCCATTCGGCGCCGTAGCCCAGCAGCACCTTGACCAGCGCCATCACTTCATCACGACCAGTCGCGTGATCACATTGCCAGTCGACGATTAACATCAGGCCCAGCACCGGCCAACGAAAATGAGCCGGCGCTGAGTTAGACGGACATACCAGTGCCCATACGGTGGGATTCGATTGCCATTGCCGCGCGCGTTGCCAGGCATCACGACCAAAGCAAATCATAATCGGCCAGGGCGGCGACGTAGATTGCAGTCGTGCGATCAGCTCCTTAGCAAACGGCGGCAACGGCAGTCGTTGATCAGGCATTCGCGTTGCCGGTACATTGAGCACCTAAACGCGCAATGAGCTCGGCAATATCCTCCACCCGCCAGGCCGTCATATTGGTGCCCATTTTGATCGGCTTAGGAAAGATGCCTTTTTTGATCCCATCCCACCAGGATGATTTACTCATGGGCAGCAATCCAGAAATGGGCGGCTTGGCCTTTGGATCGCCAATAATTTGTTTCAAACGCAGAAAGCCAGTTTCGGGCAATTTACTCATGTCTATTAACCTCATAATCATCGGAAAAAATGGGGCGATAGTCATTAATACAAGAGACCTATCCCCCCTACTCAGACCGTTGCCGGCCCAGTCTGCAATCCATGGGATTGCGTAATGTCGCGTCGGACAGAATATCCAAATCGAGTGTGCACTCACTTGCAGCTGACGATGAATTTGCCATCAGCTGCAAGATCGGAAAATTAAATTTGTCTGATGCGATCTGAGGACGTATTTTTCAGCAAAAATTTTGAAAGCTGCTTGCAGTAAATTGCGATTTCGCAATTTACTGCAAGATTACGAAAAAAATTTTCGATGGGTACCGGCCAATGCCTGTTAAACGGGGTTCAACTCGATGGCAGCCGTCCGGAAACGTCCTGGGGAATATTGTGAAGAGTAAATTTGGAAGGTCGTCTTCGAAATCGCGATAATTATTGCGATTTCGATAATTGGCCAAAATTTTTTGTACTAACCCGACTGCGTAAAAGCGTCTATAAAATTAGCTGGTTTTGATTAGCTGACACCGAGATACGAAACCACTTGCTGATAGCGCATTGGTAGCGGATGAACAAGTGACTCCGACTCCACCTTGTTGTTGGTTCGCCAAACACTTTGAATCCCCCCCTGAACCTTCGTTACTGACCCCTCGGATTAATTTTCTCGCAGGCAATAATTGATGTTGGTGTAGCATTTGCCATTATTTACTAGCACAGCTTTGAATTAGGGAAGAAAATGCAGACAACACCGGAAATTGGTCAACTTGCTATCGTTCGCAAGCGCCCCTTCGTTGTTACGGAAATCATTCCGGCAGCACCCGGAATTGGACGAGATAACCCCAACCACTTGATCAAACTCTCGTCGGTCGAAGACGATGGATTGGGAGAGGAGCTGCAAGTTATATGGGAGCTGGAGCCAGGCACCTCGGTTTACGAAAAGTCTACGCTTCCAAACCCAGACTCATTTGATCATCCCAAACGCTTGCAAGCCTTTCTGGATGCAGTTCGCTGGGGAGCCGTTTCGCAAGCTGATGACAAAGCGTTACAGTCACCTTTTCGTAGTGGCATTGAAGTAGACGATTACCAGCTCGACCCAGTGGTCCGGGCGCTTTCCATGCCTCGAGTCAATCTGTTAATTGCCGACGATGTCGGTCTCGGCAAGACTATAGAAGCAGGACTAGTCGTACAGGAAATGATTCTGCGCCACCGTGTCCGTTCAGTATTGATCGTTTGCCCCTCGTCTTTGCAAGTGCAGTGGAAAGAAGAAATGCGGGATAAGTTCGGTCTCGAATTCCGCATTATCGATAGCAATACCATCAGTCAATTGCGCCGTAAGCGCGGCATTCATGTCAATCCGTGGACACATTTTCCGCGGTTGATCACTTCGGTTGACTATCTGAAACGTGAGCGTCCGTTACGGACTTTTCGGGAAACCTTGCCAGCAGGCGATCAACCCACTTACCCGCGGGCATACGATTTACTCATCGTCGACGAAGCCCACAACATTGCCCCATCTGGCCGCGGCAAATATGCCACGGACTCGATGCGTACCTTAGCCATTCGCTCATTAACTCCGCATTTCGAGCATAAATTATTTCTCTCCGCGACACCGCATAACGGTTACCGCGAAAGCTTTGCGGCGCTATTGGAATTGTTGGACAGCCAGCGCTTTGCTCGCGCCATTACCCCTGATCGCTCGCAATTAGACGCCGTGATGGTTCGGCGAATGAAATCCGAACTTAAATTACGCTGGGATGGTAGTCGTCGTTTTGCCGAAAGACTCGTCAAACATTTGGAAGTGCCATATACAAATGAAGAACGACTGGCTCACCAAGCCTTGCAGCATTATTCGGAACTGCGTCTTAAACACGCCAGCTCAGACGGCGAACGCATGGCTGCCGAATTTGTCTTGAAGCTGCTCAAAAAACGCTTGTTCTCTTCGCCAGCCGCTTTCGGCAGCACTCTGGAAAAGCACATCGCCTCCGTCGGTAAGCAAAGTGGTAAAGCAATTGCCAACCGCGACATTGCCGACTTTTCCGATGATTATGCAGACGACGATGAATACGAACTCGAAACCGGCGAAGTCGTCAGCTCAGTCAGCCAATCGTTATCAGCCTTGACCAGCGAAGAGCAAAGCCTGCTCAGCCAACTCAGCAACTATGCTGTCAAAACCAGTTTGCGGCCGGACAGCAAAGCCGAGACCCTGATCAATTGGCTCAAAAACTCCTTACGTCCAGGCGGGCAATGGAATGAAGAGCGTGTGATTATCTTCACCGAATACCGCGCCACACAAAAATGGCTTTATGACCTTCTGGCCCGCGAAGGCTTTGCCGAAAATGAACGCCTGGAGATGATCTATGGCGGCATGGACAACAAACAGCGCGAAGCCATCAAAGCCGCATTCCAGACTCACCCCAAAGATTCGACAGTTCGGATTCTACTGGCAACCGATGCGGCGTCGGAAGGCGTCAACTTACAAAATTATTGTTCCAAGCTGATACATTTTGAAATCCCCTGGAACCCTAACCGTATGGAACAGCGCAACGGCCGGGTGGATCGCCACGGCCAAAAAGCGGATGAAGTGGATATTTATCACTTTGTCGGCAAAGGCTTTGATAAGGCTCAATCTACTGCCAAGGTCGGCGACCTGGAGGCCGATTTAGAGTTTCTGATGCGCGCTGCACTCAAGGTGGAAACCATACGCGAAGACCTCGGCAAAGTTGGCCCGGTAATCGCCACACAAGTCGAAGAAGCCATGCTCGGCAAACGCCAGCGCCTTGATACCAGCCGTGCTGAGCAGGAAGCAGAACCCGTGCGCCGCATGCTGAAATTCGAACGCAAACTCCGCGAGCAACTCGAAAAACTGGCCGCTCAATTACACGAAACCCAGCACGACCTCAATCTCACGCCCGACCATATCGAAAACGTGGTTCGAGTTGGCCTGGAGCTCGCCGGTCAGCCTGCACTGATTCCGGTCGAGATAGACGGCATTTGGCCCGACCCGACCGGTCTGCGGAAAACTTGCCCGGTATTTCATTTACCGGCGCTATCGAATAGTTGGGCGCAATGTACCGATGGTCTGGCCCATCCACACAGCAAAGCCATTCGCCCGATTGTGTTTGATGCCGCATTGGCAACCGGTCGAGACGATGTAGTTTTGGCTCATCTCAATCATCGTCTGGTGCAAATGTGCTTGCGACTGTTGCGAGCGGAAATCTGGTCACTGGACACCCAAACCCAGCATTTGTCGCGCGTATCGGCCTGCATCGTCGATGATTCAGCGTTAAGCCATCCCGTGGTGATTGCCCATGGCCGGATTGTAGTTTTGGGTGGCGATAACCACCGACTACATGAAGAGATCATCACCGCCGGCGGTGCCTTGATTGAAGGCCGCTTTAATCGTTTGAATGTCGGCGAAACCAAAGCCGCTGTAGAATCAGCTACCGATACACCCGTACCGGCTGCAATAGAAGCCCGCTTCCAAGCGCTATGGCCAAAACACGCTGATAGCTTACTGGCTGCCCTGGAAGCGCGACGCGTCGACCGCACCAAAAATCTGGAAAAAACCCTCGAAGAACGCGCCGAAAAAGAAGTCAGCAAACTGACCGCCATCATGACCGAACTACAACGCTCGATTCAAGCAGAACTCGCCCCACACCAAATCGAACAATTAGATCTGTTTCTTCTGGGTGACGATCTTGGCAAACAACAGCGCGAACGCGATCTATCCGCATTGCGTCGACGGCTAGAGGAAATTCCCGAAGAAATTGAACGCGAATCACGACATATCCGCTCGCGCTTCACGAATCCCCATGCCCGACTGTTCCCGGTCGCCGTTACCTGGTTAATCCCGCGTAAAGCCGTACTCGAAATCACCGGGGGTAAAGCATGAGCCAGCCCAACGTTTCGCGTCATCATGCGGACTGGCTGTCGCTGGTCGAAGTCTCAGGGCCATTCGTCTCGCTGCCGGTATTACTCAAAACCTTTTCACATGGTCTGGACGCTCGCGATCCGGCGCAAGCCAAAGTGTTACGCGCCGCCTATGAGGAATGGCAAGACAACCCCAATGGCCCCGGCAAACAGCGCACCTGGATACTGCATGTCCTGACCCAACTCTTGGGGTATCCGAGTGATCTGATTGCCGAAGGTCAAACACTACCTGCTGGCATCGAAGCCAGCTTGCCGGAAATGGCTGAAACCCTGCGTCCAGATTTTGCCTTGGTGAGCCCGGCGGGTTCCGACAAACCGGGCAAAGCACAAATGTTGATAATGATTTACCCGTTCGAGCAGTCGCTGGATAAACCCGTGATGGGAAAACTCTGGAAAGCCACCCCCGCCACCCGCATGATGGAATTGCTACACGGTGCCGATGTGCCATTGGGGCTGGTCAGTAATGGCGAACAATGGATGTTGGTCTATGCCCCCCGTGGTGAAATCACAGGCTATACCTCATGGTATGCCAGCCTTTGGCTAGATGAACCCATTACCCTGCGCGCTTTCCATTCCCTGCTGAGCATCCGTCGCTTCTTTGGTGTCGCCGAAGGCAGCACGCTGCAAGCCATGCTTAAAGAAAGCGCACAAGATCAGCAGGAAGTCACCGACCAACTCGGTTACCAAGTCCGGGAAGCGGTTGAAGTATTGGTGCAATCCTTTGATGCCTTGGACAAGGAAAGCAACCGCGTCTTATTAAAAGGTGTCAGCGCTAAAAGCCAGTACGAAGCCGCACTCACCATCATGATGCGCTTGGTGTTCCTGTTTTCTGCCGAAGAACGCGACCTGCTGCATTTGGGCAAACCGCTTTATGACGAAAACTATGCCGTTTCCACCTTGCAGGAACAACTCCAGGAAGTGGCCGACCGTTATGGCGAAGAAGTCTTGGAAAGACGTTACGATGCCTGGACTCGGTTATTAGCCACTTTTCGCGCGGTCCATGGCGGTGTCGATCACCAGGATTTAATGATGCAAGCCTACGGCGGTTCGCTGTTCGATCCTGACCGTTATCCTTTCCTGGAGGGGCGTAGCATCGGCAGCACTTGGCGCAATAGCGTCGCCGAGCCCTTGGCGGTAAATAACCGGGTGGTTTTGCACCTGCTCAACTCCTTGCAACGACTGCGTAGTAAAAATGGTCCCACAGGCATGGCAGAAACCCGCCGCGTATCGTTTCGTGCCTTGGGCGTGGAACAAATCGGCCATGTTTACGAAGGTTTGCTCGATCACACCGCGGTGCGGGCCCAAGAGGTCGTGTTGGGGATTGCCGGCACCCGAAAAAAAGAGCCGGAAATACCATTATCCGAGTTGGAAGCCCTACTGGCGGAAAGCCAAGATAAACTCATCAACTTTCTCAAAGACGAAACCGGCCGTTCCGCGTCGGCGTTGCGTAAAGCCATGGAACAAGGCAGTTTGCTGGACGAACACAAACTATTGCTCGCCTGCGGACAGGATCAAACCTTGTTGAAACGTTTGCGCCCTTTTGTTGGCATGATCCGCGACGATTCCTTTGAACGGCCGCTGGTGGTCTTGCCCGGCAGCACCTATGTCACCGCCGGCACCACCCGCCGTAGCACCGGCACCCATTACACCCCGCCGACATTGACTGAGCCGGTGGTTCAGCACACCCTGGAGCCTTTGGTGTATCAAGGCCCTGCCGAAGGCTGGCCGCGCGAGCAATGGCAACTCAAATCACCCAAAAAAATCTTGGAACTCAAAGTCTGCGATATGGCCATGGGCTCCGGCGCCTTTTTGGTACAAGCCTGCCGCTATTTGGCCGAACGTTTGGTGGAGGCCTGGGAGAGCGAGGAAAAACGCCATCCCGGCGAAGTATTGACCAGTCCGGAAGGCGAGTTTTCCAAAGCCGCACCCAGCGAACGCTTGATTCCGCAAGATTCAGCAGAGCGCATTGCCATCGCCCGCCGGGTCGTAGCTGATCGTTGTTTGTACGGCGTGGACATCAACCCGATGGCCGTGGAAATGGCCAAATTGTCGATGTGGTTGATTACCGTCGATAAACATCGCCCATTTACGTTTTTGGATCATGCCTTCAAATGCGGCGATTCCTTGTTGGGCATTACTTCATTATCGCAATTGGAAAATTTCAGCTTGCGGCCGGACGAAACCAAGCAAACTTCGTTTGCGACACTGAATTTGTGGCGGCATATCGACGACGCGAAAAGCAAACGCGAAGCCCTGGAAGCGATGCCGTCGGATACGCCGGAGCAGATCGCGGCCAAAATGGGGTTGTTTACCGAAGCGGAGGAATCGGTCGCTAAACTGAATGCCGCCGCCGATGTGTTGATTGCGCTGGAATTGCAGGGATTAAGCGGTAGAGCTTACGAAGCCAAGCGTGATGAATTGGCCGACCATATGATGGTTTATTGGGCGCAAGGGCTATCAGAATTACAAGGTTATGCAGGACACCAACTAGGCGAACGCCGTTGCTTTCATTGGGCACTAACCTTTCCAGAGATCATTCATCGCGGTGGATTTGATGCATTTATTGGAAATCCTCCATTTCAAGGAGGGACCAAAATTTCAACCTATTTGGGAAAAGAGTATTTAAAATGTTTGGTTAAAATTTATCCCATGACTGGTGACAGAACAGATTTAATAGCATATTTTGTTCGCCAAGCTTTTAAATTAGTATCTCATTCCAAATATATAGGACTGATCGTTTCTAATGCTATTGTTGAAGGTGATACTAGACGTGCCGCATTGGAATATTTGATCAGTCGTGGTGCTTGCCCCTACAGAGCAACGAGTCAATTTCTTTGGCCAGGATCTGCCGGTGTTCGAGTTCTATTAGTCTGGGTTTCAAAATCAAAATGGAATGGAGATGTATTTTATGATGATAAAAAAGTTGATTTTCTTGGCTCCAATCTTTCTGATGAAGTTGATTTATCATTGGTCAGGTCATTATCAAAACAGCCGTTTTATTGCGGCATAGGAGCAAAGCCTTATGGAGAAGGGTTTGTAATAAAAAAAGATGAGGCTCAAAAATTACTTTTTGAAAACAAAATTCTTTCAGAATGTTTATTTGAGTTTTTTGTTGGTGCCGATTTAAATGCAAACTTCCCACCTAATGATGCACGCTGGATTATTAATTTCAAAGATTGGTCATTGGATGTGGCTGAAAAATATAACGAGTGCATGGAAATAGTACGTAAAAATGTACTTCCGGAGAGAATTAAAGATAGCGACAGAGTCAGGCGAACGTATTGGTGGCAGTTCGAAAGACACGCGCGTGAACTTTATCAAAGTTTAAATAACCTTGAGTTTGCCTTTGCACGTTCTGTTGTAAGCCGTGCTCATATTATCGTGCCAGTTGAAATTGGCCCTGTTTATTCAGCTAACGTAGTTGTTTTTTGCACCCAAGAATGGGGGGATTTTTCTGTTTTACAGTCGTCTTTGCATACTGAATGGTTTTTTTCAAAATCTGCTTCGATGGCAAGCGGAAACAAAATGTACGTTCCAAGTGAATGTTTTGATACATTTCCATGGCCAATTGATACATCTCCAGTCAGCGAACTTGGGAGGGACTTTCATGAGTTGCGGTTATCCTTTTATAAGGAAAATTTGAGCCCAAATGAATTGCAGCACCAATTTGATAGCCCTAATAGTAGTACTGTACAAATCAATAAATTAAGAGATGCTTTTTCCTTAATGGATATAAATATTCTCTCACTGTATGGCTGGAAGGATATTTATTTGAATCATGATTTTTATGAAACCAAACAAGGCATTCGCTACACCATCAGCGAAGCCGCCCGCCGCGAAATCCTCGACCGCCTGCTAGAACTCAATCACCAACGCTACGCCGAAGAAGTCGCCGCCGGTTTGCACGACAAGAAATCAGCCAAATCTGCCGGAACTGGCCGTGGCCGCAAGAAACAAACCGAGCCAGCTGCAGCCAATGAACCCGAACAATTCCAACTTTTCTGAATGCCATTCAGAAGGAGAACCACTATGACCGCCCAATATTACGAAGCCGTTGCAGAGATTCCGTTAGACCATTGCCTGCACTTGCAACTGCCGCCGGAAATACCTGCTGGCCCGGTGCGAGTCGCGATTATTTATGATCGTGTTATCGATACCGCGGGACAAGACATCAAAAACCTGCTGGCCGCGATGCCGGATGTTGGCGACGATGTGGATTTTTCTCGTTCTCGTGACATGGGCAGAGAGGTACCGGAATGGGATTCTTGATTGACACCAACGTCCTGTCCGAATTACGCAAGAAGGATCGCGCCAATACCGGAGTTAAACAGTGGTTTGCCAGTGTCGATGGCAAAAGTCTGTATTTGTCAGTATTGGTTATCGGCGAAGTGCGTAATGGCATTGAACGCTTGCGTCGTCGCGATCCTGCTGCCGCCGAAAACCTGGATCGCTGGTTGTCCAAGGTAGAAAACGACATGGCTGGCCGGATTTTACCGGTGACCACACCTATCGCTGATCGCTGGGGACAACTAAATGCGCCTGATCCATTGCCGGTCATTGATTCGTTACTTGCCGCGACGGCGTTGGAACACGACCTAACGCTGGTCACACGCAATGTCGATGATGTACAGCGCTCCGGCGTCAAATTGTTAAACCCATTTACGGATTGAATAGGCCAAGTATGACCGATCACAGCACCGCTGTTACCGCCCTGGCAACCTTGCCTAACCCAACCCCCACGACGATTCGCGATGAACTCACACAGATGGTCATTCGCGATCTTCTCGGCCCTGCCCGTGGTGTTGAGGAAGAATTAAACCAATACGAAGACCATGCCTACCAGCGCTATTTGGTCGGCATGTTGGCACCGAAGGACAAGGAGGTAGCCGGCGGCGAACTGGACGAATTGGCAACGGGCGACGGTGACGAGGGGGAAGAAGGCAACACCGATGCCGGCGTACCCGCGGGCAGCACCTATTTTCCGTCGTCAATGGGTTTGAGTTTTGTGGTGGCAACCGAAACGGCTGACATTCTGGTTGCTGCCGAATGGGGGCAGTACCTGCGGATCAAAAGCGATAATCAACAGAACAAAGACGGTAATCCTGCCAATGTCTGGAAACGCAGGCCGGTGGTTGCGCCAGAGTTACCGTTAGTGTTGAAGGAAGGCAATATTGCCCCACAAGCGCTTCATCCCGATCACCCCTTAGTGTTGCTGCAAGGACGCATCCGTTCGACTGCTGACGGTTGGGTCGTTACGTTATTCATGATCAATCAACAGGAAGAACGTAAAGGCCGGAACGAACCAAAAGACGAGGTGTGGGTATTTCAACCCAAGCTAAAAGTGTATGCCGCGGATAGTCAGCCGATTTTTGTGCAGCGCAAAAACGTCAAACTTGATCTGTCGAAAATGGACCCGTTGACGCGGGAGGAATCCGAAACCTTGGAAATGCTTTACCGGCATCAACGCGAGTTTGCCGTCGGTCACGGCATTTCAGTGCATGCTTCGTTAGCCGAACCATTGGCAGAGCGTGCCATCCAGGTGGAAACCGAATGGGTGCCTTGTTTTGAAGTGCCGCAACAAACCCCGCGGTCTGCGGCAGACGATGAAAACCTCGCCGGTTTGAGTATGGACATGAAGGCCCTGGCGGATTTACCCAAAGAAGGCTTGATTGCCAGCTTGCGCCATATCGAGACCGCCTACCGGGTGTGGATCAAGGCAGAGGCCAACAAGCTGACTTTGCCGTCTGAGAAACTAGATGGTCATGAGGAAACTGCGCGCCGAGCCGTGGAGCGTTGTACTCGGGCACTGCAACGGATCAAGGCCGGTATCGATCTGATTGAAAACAACCCACTGGCTGAGGAGGCATTTCGATTTGCCAATCGGGCGATGTGGCAACAGCGGATTCACACCACTTTTTCCCGAAAGGTACGGAAAAAGGAAATCACGCTGGAAGATGGCACCTCTTCGTTGGACGTTGCCAAAAACCGCAGCTGGCGTTTGTTTCAGTTGGCATTCGTATTATTGAATTTGCCGAGCCTGACTGATTTACATCACTCCGATCGTAGTCATGAAACCGATGCGGTTGCAGACTTGCTGTGGTTTGCCACGGGTGGTGGTAAAACCGAGGCATATCTGGGCTTGACGGCTTATACCCTGGCATTAAGACGCTTACAAGGCGAAATCGAGGGTCGACGCGGCGATCATGGCGTGGCGGTTTTAATGCGCTATACCCTCCGCTTGTTGACGTTACAGCAGTTTCAACGGGCTGCGGCATTAATGTGTGCCTGCGAGTCGATTCGCCGGGCTGATATTGGCAAATGGGGTGAAACACCCTTCCGCTTGGGACTGTGGGTGGGTAATAAAACCACTCCCAATACCCTTGCCGCTGCAGCCAATTCTTTAAGGCAGCGCAATGTCGGCGGCAGACCGTCGGCTTCCGGTACACCGCAACAAATCACGTCCTGTCCTTGGTGTGGTTGTGAGATCAAGGAAAAACATTTGCGGGTCTATGAAGCACCAAGCGACATTGGCCGCTGCGTTACTTATTGCGGCGACGATTTAGGGCGATGCGAATTTTCCGAAGCCAAAGCACCGAAGGAAGGTTTGCCGGTGATGGTGGTGGATGAAGAAATCTATCGCCGGCCGCCCTCGCTATTAATTGCCACTGTCGATAAATTTGCGCAAATGCCCTGGAAAGGCGAAACGCAAATGCTGTTTGGAAAGGTTACGGAGGTGTGTGATCGGCACGGCTTTTTGTCGCCGGAAATCGATGATGGGCAATCCCATCCTTCCCGTAATGGTTTGCCGTCAGTCAAAAATCGGCCCCATGGCGCATTACGGCCACCGGATTTGATTATTCAGGACGAATTACATTTGATCAGCGGGCCATTGGGCTCAATGGTCGGGCTTTACGAATCGGCGGTTGACGAGCTGTGCTCTTGGCAAGTCGACGGCAAAAAAGTGCGACCTAAGGTCGTGGCTTCGACAGCGACGATTCGTCGTGCGCCTGATCAGGTGCAAAAACTGTTTGTGCGTAAACTGGAAGTGTTTCCGTCGCAAGGTACCAGTATTAGGGATAGCTTTTTCGCCATTCAAAGACCAACGGGAGCCGAGTATCCTGGTCGTCGGTATTTAGGTATCAATGCCTTTGGTCGGCGTTATCCGGTGGCGATGATTCGTAGCTATGTGGCGCATATGGCTGCGGCGCAAGCGCTTTATGATAAATACGGTCGCTTGGCTGATCCATGGATGACCCTGGCTGGATACTTCAATTCCATACGCGAATTGGCCGGTACGCGTCGACTGGTCGAAGATGATATCCGCTCCCGTCTCCGCGATGCCGATCAACGGGGCTTGGCAAAGCGTCGTGTGCGAATGGGTGCGGTGGAAGAGCTGACTTCGCGTAAATCCGGCTCGGATATTCCAAAGATAATGGACAGGCTGGAAGCTGTTTTTGATAAGGAATTGGAAGCACAGCGTGCTGCGGAGCGTAAAGCCAATCAGCCGGTTAGCTCTTCGATGCCATACGACGTAATTCTGGCAACCAACATGATTTCGGTCGGTGTCGATATTGACCGTTTAGGTCTCATGCTGGTCGCCGGTCAACCCAAAAACACATCTGAATATATTCAGGCGACCAGCCGTGTGGGACGTTCATCGGACGGGCCTGGCTTGGTCTGCACGGTATTCAACTGGGCGCGTCCACGCGATCTATCGCATTACGAACGCTTTGAACACTATCATGAAACCTTTTACAAGCATGTCGAGGCCTTGTCCGTAACGCCATTTTCCGCGAGGGCGCTGGATCGTGGTTTGTCAGGTGTCATGGTCGGTTTGATGCGCTTATGGGATGAGCATTTGAACGAAAATGCCGCGGCTGGCCTGGTAGCGGATACTGACGCATTTTGGAACATGATGGCTGATGTTTTAGCCAAGCGAGGCGTTAATGCCACTCATGATCCTGCTGTCGCCGAACGCGTCAAGGATATGCTGGATAGACGCCGGGATGAATGGTTGTGTCGGGTGCATAACCAAAAAGATCATCAGCTTTGTTACCGCTCCGAGGGAGGCGCGACTGTCGGCTTGCTCGAATTGGCTGATGACAAAGAGTGGAAGCTATTTACCTGTCTGAGTTCGCTGCGTGACGTGGAAGGCACAGTCGATCTGGTGCTGGATCAGCGCACCACAGGTTTACACACGGATTAAGGAAACGACGATGAACGAACTTGGAGAACTGCGCCCCAGCCAGTTAATTTTTACCTTTGGCATTGGCTCGTTAGTCGATTTGCCGAATATGTCCGCTTTGGTGATGGGGCTGGATGACTGGGATACCCGGTATTGCAAGGAGATCGAAGAAGACCGTTTGGTCGCCGCGGTACAAAAGCGCCTCGGTGCTCAGATGAATAGGCTTTACATGCCGCCGATTAAATTGGACAGCATGGATCGTGATCCGACTGCGCCGGCCATCGGCGTACCGGTGGTGCCATTTCCGCGCTGGTTGCGTTGTTCGTTATGTGACACCTTGGCGACAGTGGAGTCCGGGGTTTTTAAATTGATTCAAGACCCTTATCGCCCGGATCGGACGGAATATGTCCATCAAGGTTGTTTGAAAAGCCTAGGTGGACGCTCTCCATCGGCTTTGTCGGTGAGATTTTTATTGGCATGTCGCGAGGGGCATTTAACCGATTTTTCTTGGTTAAGTTTTGTTCACAAAGGCAATGTCCCATGTCGTCCGGCGACATTGAGCATGCGGGAGTTTGGCGCCTCAGGTGACGCCTCTGACATTATTGTGAAGTGTCATACCTGTGGAACTGAACGGCGCATGGCCGACGCATTTGATCCGGCGGCCGAATATGCATGCGCAGGTCATCATCCGCATTTGCGCCTGGTTGAAAATGACTGCAAAGAAAAAGCAAAACCCATTTTGCTTGGCGCGTCGAATAGTTGGTTTCCAATTGCTCTATCCGCGTTATCCATCCCGCGTGCCACTGACAAATTGGGGAAATTGGTTGAAGAACAGTGGGCCAAGCTGATGAATGCGAATTCGTTAGCAAAGCTGGGTTTTTATCGAGAGGAACAGCAGAACTACCAATCGCTGATTCCGTTATTGGCGGAATTTTCTGACGAAGAAATCTGGGTGGCCATTGAAGAAAAACGCGCGGGCCAACAAAGTGCGCTGCCTGCAGAAGATTTGAAGCTGCCGGAATGGATGGCTTTCTCAAATCCGGATTCATCCAAGGAAAATCGAGATTTCAAATTAAAGCGAGTATCACCGCCAAAAGGGTTTGAGGCGTTTCTCGAAGACACGGTCTTAGTGGAACGAATCCGGGAAGTGCGGACCTTGTTGGGATTTACCCGCATCGAATCTAACGCTGATTTTGCCGAAGCAACAATCATTCAAGATGGTCGTATGACCAAACTTTGTCGCGAAAATCCAAGCTGGTTGCCCGCAGCGGAAGTACGTGGCGAAGGCTTGTTTTTGCGTATCCGAGAAGAAGTACTTCTGGCTTGGCAAGCCAAAGATGAGGTCAAGCAACTTGAGCAAGAGTTTTTGGAGTCACATAAGGCATGGCGCCGACTGAGAAAACTTGAACCCGTGCAAGATGGCTTTCCAGGTATCCGGCTGATTCTTTTGCACTCGTTATCCCATGCGTTGATGCGTCAAATCGTTTTGGACTGTGGGTATACGGCTTCCAGTGTTCGTGAGCGCTTGTATTCACGTAACCCTGGAGAGGATGGCGGGCCCATGGCTGGCATATTGTTGTACACCGCGGCGCCGGATAGTGAAGGCACGTTGGGAGGTTTAGTCGAATTGGGTGATCCACTCACTTTAGGCCGGCACCTTCAACAAGCGCTAGAGAGCATGCGCTTATGTGCGTCTGATCCGTTGTGTTCCGAACACCGCCCCGATACGTTGGGTCGCGGCATTCACGGTGCTTGCTGCCACGCTTGCCAATTTGCCGCGGAAACGTCATGCGAACGAGGCAATAGGTATCTGGATCGATCAGTACTTGTCGATACATTTTCCGCCCGCGGCACAGCGTTTTTTTGAATGACCAAAGTGCGCAAAGATTTATTTGCATTGATTGATAAGCTAGTCAAGAAAGCACCGGCTGATTGGATGTTAGCCGCATGCGAAATACTTCAGTCGATTGATGTTGATGCATCATCAGACTGGGTTATCAAAAAACTACCGTCAACGAATAATGCCGATCTTTCATTTTTGATTGGCGAAACGGTGCGAATGGCTTCCAACATCATGTCGTGGGAGGCATTGAGCTGGGCTCTTGATTCGAGTTGTGAAGTTTATCAACAAACCTTAGCCTCTCAACGTATCGAATTACTTTGGTCAGGCCCAACACCGGTTGCACAGATTCCTGCCCGCCGAATCGATCAGGCGCTATACGATTTAATTGCTAATGCTAAAAGCGAAATCTTGTTGGTTACATTTGCTGCATCGAGAATTCAGCGGCTTGTTAATGAGTTGGTCAATGCTCGACAGCGTGGTGTAAAAATCCGAATGATCCTTGAGTTCGAACAAAGCTCTGAGGGGCAATTAAGCTACGATGCGTTGAAAGCATTTCCAGAAACCTTTGTTCAGAATACTGAAGTTTATTGTTGGCCATTAGAGAAGCGCGAAAGAAACCAGGCGGGGCGTCCAGGAAAACTTCACGCTAAGTTAGCAATTGTTGACGATACGGTTTTAATTTCCAGTGCAAACCTGACGGACGATGCGTTTAATCGAAATTTGGAAGTTGGCGTCATGGCCCAAAACAACGAGTTTCTTATAAATACGAATAACTATATTGGGTCGCTGATTTCATGCGGAATTTTAAGCCGGTTAACAGGTTGTTGATTTTCTATAATCGACGCGTCAGGTAGCCCATATTTAGTGACAAGCCATCTACAGGGACACAATATATAGTGACTTTTCAGCTCAGCTAACGGCTACTCAACTGATTTTCAACAGCCTGTTAACAACCTCTACAATAATTTCACCACAAACAAGATTAAACGTTGCCGCTAGCAAATCGAAGCCAGCATTTGCCGAAGACTAATAAGTCACGATACATAACATTGTTCAATGTGTATTTGATATTTCGGTAGCTCTTCGCTTACTTGTCCCTACGATTCTCTAAGAATTCCTTTGGAAGGATAATTATACATGTCCCCGATATTCAAATAATCTCTTTATTAAATTGGTTTTTGTCTCCATCACTTTATTGTTAAGCACTTCATCAAATTTTGCTGTGTGGCTCAAGTTTATGCCGGCATCAAAAATAGATTCAGTTATATGGTCCTGAAGCGAGTCCGATGAAGCAATAAAAAAATTATAAAGCTCTATATCAACAGCCAAAAACATATCTATGAGGTTTCTCCTGAAATAAATAAAAACCTCAGAAACAGAATCGTTAATCTCTTGCTTAGCAGTTTCATCGATACCAGGTACTTTTAATTTAGCAAGCTCGGCATCTAAGCGATCAAAAAATTCGTAAAAGTGATCCAAATTATGATCGAGAATTAGGGATTTAAGCCAATTTATCTTTCTATCAGATTCTTTTTCCAACCTATCGATATGATTTTTCTTGAAAAACACAAAAACAGCAAAAACAAAGTTAATGACCGCAATTAAAACAATAGCTAATTTAGAAAGAACATCCAAGTACTGAATTATGCATGACATTTTTATTAACCTATCGCTGTTTTGTTTCTTAAAATCCTATCAATGGCCTCATTGAGAGGTTTTGAATAAGCGTAGCTACCCAGCGATGTAAACTTAAATTTTTTCAAAAAATTGTCTTTACCAAGACTGGTTACAACATTTAAGAATAACTCTTCAAAAAAAGATGGATTAATAGAGTATATGTTATCAGGAATAATAATATTAATTTCTGAGAATACTTTCTCCATCTCATCAATTTTTGACGCTTCTCTTACAGCTTTTCCACGATCTCTTCCAGTGAAAACCTTAGAGTCTTTTGCTCTATAATCTTCCAAATTAATCGCATAACATTTGTCGTTACTCATGATGCATATTATCTCCATTAAATAGTATTTCTACGCTAATCAGGGTTCCAGGAAAATAATCATCCACAAATCTCACAAAACTCTTGTCAGGTGAGTCCTCAATGTTGCCACTTTTGTTAAAAGTCATAAACTTATATTGATCATTATTTACAGTCTTTTCGACGATTTTATAGGTCCCATCAAAAATTATACTTGCGTTTCCAGATAAAATTGTCATCCTTGAAATTTTATCTTTTCCAGGTGTCTTCATATTAAAAAAACTTTCAATAAACTGGATAGATCCATTACCTCTTTTTCTATACTCTTCTGGAGCAACCGAGGTAACTCCTTCTTGAAGGGCATAAAGCGTCCATAACGTTTCTTCTTCAAAAGTTCTAAATTGAAATAGATTTTTTCTTGTGTATTTATCCGAAAGCTCCTTCATTTTGTTAACAATGTATTTGTTTTGACATTCTGGATCTTTAAATTTTTCGTAAATACTTTTCCCAAAATTCAAAATTGCCAACCGAAGAATGCCACAATGAGCATCATCATTATTTGTTTTATGAAAATAACCTATCGAAAATCTACATTTTGTAGTTGAATGTTCCTCCGCATTAATCAGAGTTTCACCAATAACAGTACATAAATCATCGATTTTTTCTGGACTTAAGCTTTTATTTACAGCCTTTAGGCTATCCAACACATAATCGACCAATTTTGTTGTATCAATATCTTTTTGTTCACTACTGATTCTAGAAGCACATTGCTTTCTATTGTAGGAACAAAGCTTGTATGGAATAATATCATCAAAATTTAAACATTTATTTGCATGAATCGCAGGTGATCCAACTGAAAACAATAGCTTTTTAACATCAATATTATTGATATTGACACCTTGAATCGCATAAACCCTCGCTTTTGTTTTTTGGCAGCTATCGCATTTGTTGAAAAAATCAAATATCTCTTTAATAATTATGTCAACAAAAACCTGTGTGCCTAAATCTAATTTTACGCATTCGCTGTAATCAATTTTTATCTCGCGGTATTTTTGAGTTATCAGTGAGGCAGCAAGCATCTCTATAAATTTATAGCTATCACGTCTATTGTCAATTATCGAAAAAACAGAAGGGACTTTTAAAACTTGATATGTTTTCGAAGCAATTTTCTTTAGATTTGCATAAGAAAAACTAGTATTGTCGGAATTTAACAAATATTTGATATTTACTGGGAGCCATGTAGCCAAAATGTTTTCGTATGAAAAGTCATTGTGTAAGACATGTTTCGTCGCTATATAACGTTGATGAACTACTCGCCTAATTCGAGCTTTTTTTCTTTTTCGCTTGAGCCTTATCTCAAATCTTCTTTGCTCAAGTCGCAAAAGAACTTTCTTATTTTTCAAGTTAAATTCCTTCTATCGCTTATAAAATATAATGATCCACAAATATTTTCTCGTCACACAATCATGAAATCAGGGATGTAGGATAAGATGAACGATAACGATGCTCATCAATCGTGAAGGGGACGATTAGTAACTTACAACCTTGTTGCCTCAAATATTAAATATAATAACTCTACTAAGTATTTAGACGCTAAATCAATACGCTTGCACCCCAAACTTCAACAGCAACCTCGGCAAAATATCGTCCAGATTCAGCACATCCTTATCGGTCAGTTCAATCAGGTTGAAATTATATTTCTGATAAATGGCGAGTTTTTCCTGTTTCCGGGCTTGATATTTGGCGTCGTTTTCGTAACCCCAGAATTCGATATAGACTTTGCCGGTGGGAATGTAAAAGTCGCAGTACATTTCCTCTTCGATCGGCAGTTTGCGTTCATAGGCGTGTACGATTTCCGCCATGTATAGCCAGTTGTCGATCAGCATTTCAGCCTTGGAGCGGACGAAGTGGCCATCGGTGGTTCGGTGGGTGGCTTCGAATTTGTGGCGGAAGCTGTCCATTTTATCGGCGTCGGTTTTGGGTTTGTCGACGCCCTTAATGTTGTCGATATTGTCTTTCAGCGCCCGGTTGCGGGTGATTTTTTCCGGCCAGCGCACGTAGGGAATGCCGGAACGACTGTCTTCGCCTTGTTCGGCGCCCATAGCCAATCCTTGCTCGGTGACCAACCAGCCCTTCAAACCTTTTTTAATCCAGCCCAGTTCCGACAGGATGTAATTCATTTTGTTGGCGGACAGCTCAAAGTGTTGCCCCAACACCGTGGCGGTTAGCAACTTAGCCGCTTCCGGTTTGGCAGCGGCGGTTGGCAATTGAAAATTTTCGGGCCAGGCGATGTACTGGCCGTATTTACCAGTCAGATAGACACCGCCAGCAGCTGTGCCTGCGTCGGTTAACTGCCATTTGTCGTCTTGTTTTTCGATTAGGCCCAGTGCAGTCAACTGCCCGAACATTTGCTCTTGGGACACGCCGCGCAATTTGGCCAGTTGGGTGGTGGATAGATGTTTCTCGTCACTCATCTCTGTAGTTCTCTAGTTAGATCGGACCAAGTTTAGACCATGCCCGGAGCCGCTCTTAAGCAGCGTTGACGCTTGATTTAACCTTGGCCGCCTGTAAATCGATAAATTGCTCGGTGTGTGAACAGGAAAACGCTGCGTTTTTGCGGTAATGCGAGCAGCCCCAAAATTGGCCGTGCGGTCCTTTACGCAACACCATGGCGCCTTGACAACGCGGGCAGATCGGTTCGACAAAGTCGCAACGGCGATTTTCACAAACGCGAAAGCGGCCTTGGTTTTTCAAACCACCACCACACCATTGACAAGCCCGCTCTGTGTGATTGCAGAGTGGATATTGGTTGCAGCCAAAAAAGCTGCCGTACTGGCTGTCTCGGGGTACCATCCAGCCGGTTTTGCACGCGGGACAGGGAATGTCGGCGATCTGCTCTTGAAAGCCGGGCCCGGTAAATTCGTCGATGCTGACGGCATAGTCGCCGTCGACTAACTCTCTGATGAATGGCGACGGGTTCAGGCCGTTGGTGACTAAATAGACGTGATGCCTTGCCCGCGTCAGAGCCACATAGAACAAGCGCCGCTCTTCGGCATGTGCGAAGGCCTCCGCTTTAGGCAGCAATAATTCCAGCAAGGGATGAGTGGCTTTTTCTGACGGAAAGCCATGTTCGCCCTTCTCCAAGCCAAACACGATCACGTAATCGGCTTCCTTGCCTTTGGAGGCGTGAACAGTCATGAATTGCAGTGACAATTGCTGATAACGGCGCTTTAAGGCTGCGATATCGGGCCGTTTGAAGTTAAAGCGTGCAAGCATTAACACGCTGGCGGTTGGCTTGGCCTTGCCGGCGATGACGTCGAGTGCGGCATGTATGCCGGTCAAATCCTGTTCGGTTTTGATGAGGGATACGGCCGACTGTTCGACAAGCCGCAGGCTACGAATCTGCTTGTCGATCTGGCTGGGGTTTTGGATGACGAAGCGTGACGCCACTTCACCGATTTTGTTGTTAAAGCGAAAGGTTTGATCCAGCACGCTGGTTGCCGTGTCGCCAAAGTGGGCTTGAAAGTGTTTGGTCAGCGCGACATCGCTGCCGGTGAAACGGTAGATGGATTGCCAGTCGTCGCCAACGCCAAATAAGCTGGCCTCCGCTTGCTGCGCCATCAGGGCTTTTAGCAAGCGCGCCCGGCTGGCGGAAATATCTTGAAACTCGTCCACCAGCAAATATCGGTACGGCGATGAAAAACGGCCTGATTCGACGTAGTCGATGGCCCGGCCAATCATGTCGTCAAAATCGATGGTGGCGTTGTCGCGCAACTGTTGCTGATAGGCTTGGTAGATGGGTTCAAATAAATGCGCGGCGGCGCGCATGCGTTCCTGGTCTTCGTGTTTATCGGCTTTTTCCACCAGTTGTTTGATGCTGAGGTAAGCGGCTTTGAACAGGCTGAGGATTTGCACCATCAGTTTGCTGAATTCCGATACCCGGCCCAGCTGATTCAGTTGGTCGAGTAGCTCGTTCTGCGGCAAGGGTTTGAACTGAACGCCGGCAGCCAGTAATTTTTCGCTGAGTACTTCGGTCAATCGCCCTTGTTGTTTCAGATAGCTGTAGGTTTCGATCAACGGGGTTTGATATTTTGCGTGTAGCGCCCGTTTCCAGGTCATGCCGGCCAAGTAGGTTGTTTGGTCGATAAAGGGCGGCGTTTGATTCAGCTCGTTGACCGCAAAGTGTTCGATGTAAATGCCGTAAGCCGGCAGAAAGAAATCCGGTTGGTAGACGCGGTAGTCCGGGCCGGAGGTATTGACCTGGTAATTGGCTTCGTATTGGTAAGTAATCCCTTGCCGGTACAAGAAATTGGCGATCTCGCATTCTTCGTAGCTTTTGACGAGCTCGCCTTGCAGTGTACGAATATCGTTTTCGAGGATGTACGCATTGTAAGCGCCCAAACTCTTGAAATTGAATTGGCTTTTATAGGGATAGGCAAAACGTAGGAAATAGGTCAACAGCCGCGAGCGATAGCGTTCATCGTCCAGCAGGCTTTGAATTTGACTATCGACAAACGCAGCACGTAGCGTGTCGTCTTCCGCCATTTTGTCGATAACCGGTCTGGTGCCTTCAACCTGGCTAATGATGTCTAAACCCAAGCCATGAAAGGTTTTCACCGTCAGGTTTTGAATCCCTAATTTGGACTGTATGCGCTCGCCCATTTCATCCGCCGCTTTACGGGCATAGGCCAACATCAAAATCTGTTCTGGGTTTGCCAGACCGGCTTTGATCAAATAACCGGCGCGGCCGATCATGGTACTGGTCTTACCGGTACCCGCGCCGGCCAGCACCAGGTTGTGCTGTTCGTCGATGATGCAGGCCTTACGTTGCGCCTCGGTCAGCGGATTGGTTTCGACCTGATCAAAAAAATCACTGAACAGCTGGGCTTGTTGATCGATAAACGCTTGATTGAAACGGGTGATCTGTTCATCCGTGTTGTCTATTAGCGGACGGACATGCTGATAGTCTTGATGCAGTGCGCCCGGCAAATACTGTAAACCATCAGGACGCTTGAGGCCTGCCGCTAACGCAGCATGGCGTCTGAACCAATGAGCCGCCATGGCGCGGCGAATATACCGTTGGCCGGAAAAGATCAATATGGCTTCTTGGGCTGCTTGTATCAGGGCAGGAGCAAACTCTTGGTAGAAACGCTGGATGCGTTGACTGACGTGGTGTTTCATCGATACTTGTAACAAGGCCGATTGCTTTTTCCCGACGCCGCCAAAACGCAAGGTCTGGCCATCTATCTGCGAAATCAGCAATGTGTCCCAAAACCAACCGGATTCGATGCCAATAGTTGGCTGAATACTCAGTACGTGATGTTGATGTTTCTTTTGAAACTTGTCCGTCAACACCAGCGTTTCTTGGTCGAGAGCAAAGGCGTGAAAGAAGCGATCGTTAGCAAACCACTTGGCCCATTGACTCAGTTGGTAACGTGGTAAGTGGTTTGGCGTCTGCATATATCCTTAATTTATTAAAATCCGCTTGCCAAGTCAGTACTACCAAGTATCGAGAGTGGCAAAAAAGACGAAACTAGCATTTTTAAGCCAGTGTAAGCAAAGTAAAAACAGACGCAAACGGATTTAGACTGTCAATATCGAAAGCGATTTTAGTCATTTGTGGCATTTGTGATCGGTTTAGTAAAACACAGCGGTTTGGGTGGCTGGCCAGGTTTGTCAGTCCATTCCCAGATCACGCATAACGCCAGCCAATAGGCATGAGCGGTTTTTGGCGCCAGGTCGCGGTGGGCTTTCCAGAAGGCAATGACGTGGCGTTTGCCGATTTCATGCAGGTTGTGCGGCCGTTCAGTCTGTTCGATAAAATCCACGAACTTGATCATGCGTCCAACCTGCAAGCGGCGATGGGCTTTGGAACCCTGTCGGACATAGTGATGGGCCAGGGACTGGATCTGTTTAACCAATATAGACACGCACCACCTCCAGACGCTCGTGGCCCAGTTCCTGAGACAGGATGCTTCGTGCGCGGTGATCCAGTTTTTCCGCGACTTCGGGATCGATGTTGAGTTGGGAGGCCATATAGGCATGCCAGGCTGATTTTGCAATGTTGGTGTTGATTGGGGCCGGTACGCCGGTTAATGCCTGGTACCGCTGTTGGGCGTAATGATGACGCTGGCCGTGAAACTGGAATGGCTGTTGTTGCGCTTGGCGGTAGCAGTGGTTGCGAAAATCGACATAGCGCAGATTGGCGGGAATCATCGATGGTCCATCCTGCAGACTGGCTGCTGTTTCCAGTGCCGCCGAGGCTTCCGCAGATACTGGCACGTGGCGCCGTTTGCCGCCTTTGGTGCCGCTAAAGACGGTGATGCGGTCTTCCCGTTGTGCTTGGCGAAGTGCTTTTTGTGCATTCAGCAAGGCCGATTCCTTGAAACGCAAGCCTAATGTCCGTTGCAGATTGAGCAAGACGGTAATGCGTTCGTCGTCGACGCTGATTTGCAACTGTTCGTGCTGCAACTGTGGCATGGCTTTGCTGGTTTCCGGAATGTAGCGCCGCTTGGGTATGCCGCAATCACGCGTTGGACTGACCGTCTGCCATTCACCTTGCGTTGCAGACGTCATGATGCTGTTGACTGCCGAGACGTACAGTTGCGCGGTCGAGGCTTTCAATTCGTCGCGTTCCACTCTGGCTTTCAACGCCAGGCCATAAGCCATCACGTGCTCACGGTTGATGTCTTCCATGCGTTTGATACCTTGGGCCTGTTCCAGCCATTTGGCAAACACCGACCAGCGCTCGGCGAGTGTGCCGCGCGTGGCGAAGGCCTTGCCCGATTGATGGGCGCAGGTTTTTCCGGCTCGGGTCAGATTGCGACTGCCAAGACCGAGATTGCGGCCTCGCTTTCGACTCGCCATCAATGGTTTTGGCGCTTGGTCATCAGGAGGACTGACACGCGCGCCTGTGCCAGTCTGGTTTACTTGGTATTCGTCAGGTCGATCGATTGGCATGGTTAACCTCCAGAAAAAAGTGGGCAACAGACTCCCTTGTCCAAAGCGGACTGGGACTGATTTCATGGGCAACGCCATGCGCATCAGCAGTCGGCTTTGAACAAGGGAGCCGGGGTGGCCTTGTTAAAACAGTTTTTCTTTCGTCATGAGCGGGGGACCCCGGCTCCGACCCCACTTTGGTATACAAGGCCAAACTCATGACGATGAGTGTTGACGCACGGGTTGCCTACCCGGCGGAGGTGTATACCCAGTGTGAGGTGCGCGGCTTATGACTCGCTGCGCGGGCGAGTAATTGGTGTCGGTCGATGACGAACTCGGGGTGCTGGCCAGACGGATTCAGCGTCCACCTGCGACGCTAAACTCGGCCCCTTACACGTTCGAGACAGACTGACCCGGCAAAACCCGCGGCTATTACGCAGGTATCCGGTTGATTAACTTGATGGAAATGCTTGAATCCCGTTCTGTTTCTGTTTTTTAGAAACGGCGAAACAGCGGGCTTGGGTTTTTACCGGAAGACGTTATGCAAACGTCCGTCCGGGTATGACTTTGAAGGGAATCCAGATCCAATCCGCGTGACGAAATCGGTTGTTACGCCGGCAAACGCGACTGCCGGTGGCACAGACCGATGTGAAAACGGGACGACGGGATTCTTAAGGGACGTTCAATCGCCTTGCTCTGGTGGGCAGGCAGTCGCCTGACGCCGATCCAGATCGGAACGATTGATATAAAAACCCTAGCTATAAGATTGCCACCACCGAAGCGGTCAAACGACCTTTCAGTTATCCATTTTGCGGAACCAGGGTTCCAGACAAAATTTCTGCGCGCCTGCAAACGCGCAATGGCAACACCGCCTTTCGAAACTCTACTCGCGCGGTCTATTGGTTTGCGCCATTGAGGCGCTTTTGATTACTCAGCGATCAGCAGACGATCGTTGATGATTTTAAAACGAGCTTCACTATCGACAGCGACAGCGACAGTGCCTTTCATCAAGGCGCATTTTCCCTGCCGACCCAGATAGAGCGTTTTCAAAACTCCATCTGCACCAAAAAAATATATTTAAGCGTGGACGCATGACCCTAAGGCCCAACGGACACAGTACATCCAGCGGCGTTCCTCTGCCATCCCACTAGGGACTATGTAGCTGGTACTTCTTCGCTTTTTATACTGCCGAAGTGCAGTCTATGAAAATTTCGTCCCGAAAAGTTCTACGTGCGGGGATATTTTGGGGTTGAAATTAAGCGACTGTCAAATGGTTTTTTCATTTTATTTCAATTGCTTAAGTGATGAATACAGGCTGGACGGCGTTGGATTTTATTGGACAATTCAGATTTAACGACATGAATGACTTTCGCACCAACCGCCATTGAAAATCGGGGTATTAAAAACTGGGGTGACGCCAAAATCGATTTCGATAAGAGAGAGACCTCGATGATCTGGAGGCATATTTTATTTATAGACATCGTCTGCGAGTAATACCGGTAACACTAGGTAATCCGTCGACATATCCTTTGCAGCCTACACCAGACAGGGTGGTAACACCGGTAATACCAGTAATCTCATTTTCAACAGTTACAGTGCTCGGGTGTTCCCAGAGTCGCAATGCAGGCTGCGTGATGTTTAAACAGGTCCTTTATCGCTCAATAAATGATATATTTATGATCGATAAAATCATTTTGTATTAATCATGATCTGGAATTGGCAACTGGCGGGTTGGCCGCGCTTCACCTACAACGCGACGCAGCTGGACGATTTTGAAAAGCGCTTGTTGCTCGGCGCCGGTGTGTCATTCGGCGCGATCAAGCATTTGTCTGAAGACGACAAGCGGCATTTGACCATCGAGCTAATCAGCAATGAAGCCTTGAAAACGTCAGCCATTGAAGGCGAATATCTCAACCGGGACAGCCTGCAATCTTCGATTTGCCGTCAATTCGGTTTAACCACCGATCATCGAAAAGTCCCGCCAGCCGAGCAAGGCATCGCGGAGGTTATGGTCGATTTGTACCAGCATTTTTCTACCCCACTAAGTCATGAGCAGTTGTATCGCTGGCACACTTGGATTACGGCCGGTCGTAGCGACCTACAGGATGTCGGACGGTATCGAACACACGACGACCCGATGCGAATTGTCTCAGGTCCCATTTATGCGCCCAAGATCTATTTCGAGGCGCCGCCATCCTGCCAAATGACGCCGGAAATGGATCAGTTCATTGATTGGTTTAATAGCACGGCACCTGATGGAAACACGCCCTTGCCGACCTTACAGCGCGCGGGGATCGCGCATCTTTATTTTGTCAGCATCCATCCGTTCGAAGACGGTAACGGTCGCATCGGTCGCGCCATTGCCGAAAAGGCGTTGGCGCAATGCCTGGGTCAACCGACATTAATCGCTCTGGCATTTACCATCGAACGCCATCGAAATGCGTACTACACTGCTTTGGAACTGGCTAACAAGCAAATCGACGTGACTGATTGGCTGGTTTATTTTGCTGAGTTGGTGATGGCCGCTCAGGAATACACCCATCAATGGATCGATTTCTTAATTCAAAAAACCAAACTCTACGACCACGTGCGTGGGCAACTGAATCCGCGACAGGAAAAAGCGTTGGCGAGAATGTTTCGGGAAGGTCCGGATGGCTTCACCGGCGGACTCAGTGCAGACAAATATCGCAGCATCACGGGGGCACCTTCAGCAACGGCCACGCGCGATCTGCAGGATCTGGTCGCCAAGGGCCTATTGTTTAGAACGGGAGAACGCAAACATACGCGCTACTATTTGAACTTAACCGGAACACTACCTTAAAGCCTGGTTACCCTGCTCGCAATACCTAGTCCAGTCGGCCATGAGCTGAGATCGCTTTTCCATCAAATCGCCTCGGCGATACGCGGCCTCTGCCTGATTTTTAATCGTGTGGGCTAATGCCATTTCAACTACTTCATTGGGATAATGGGTTGTTTCAGCAGCCCAATCCCTAAAGCTAGATCGAAATCCGTGAACCGTCAGTTCCGGTAGGCCCATGCGTTTTAATAGTTGCAGCATGGCCATATTCGACAAACCTCTTTTTAACCCAGGAAACACAAATTCATTCGTTTTGAGTAGACTCATCTCCTGAACGATAGCCATTGCCCGAGGCGACAAGGGCACTCGATGAGGTTTGTTGGCTTTCATCCGTTCGACGGGAATGGTCCACGTCTGACTGATAACATCTATTTCATCCCAAGTTGCGCCAATGGATTCATTGGTTCGGGCAGCGGTAAGGATCGTAAATTCCAGACATCGCGCGGCTATGCCTTGTTGATTTCTTAGTTTTACAATAAATTCCGATATATCCGTGTAAGGCAATGCGGCGTGATGTTCGACATTTTGAACTTTGGATGGTTTAGGTAATATCTTGTCAAGATGACCACGCCATCGAGCTGGATTTTCACCTTCTCGATATTTGCTTACAGTCGCCCAATCCAGCACCGTTTCGATGCGACCTCGCAATCTGCTGGCCGTTTCATTTTTGGACGTCCAGATTCCTTCAAGACATTTAACAACCAGTGCCGTATCGACTTCTGCGACCGGGAGTTTGCCAATGGTTGGATATGCGTACTGTTCTAGGGTATTGGACCATTGCTGAGCATGCTTAGGATTTTTCCAGCCATGGCGATTAATTTCAATGTAAGCGGAGGCACATTCTGCAAATGTCATTGACTTGGCGACGGACAAATGAAGCTCGCGTTCAATTTTCCGTTTTTCCACCAGAGGATTCAGACCTTGCTTGAGCAGCTTTCGGTATTCAGATGCTTGTTCCCTGGCTGCTTCCAGCGAAATATCGCCAAAACTACCCAGACCAATCTCGGTAGCCTTTTTATTCCTGACAAATTTGAAAATCCAGCTTTTTGAAAGTGTCGGACTAACCTGTAGGTAAAGACCACCACCATCACTGTGATAACCAGGAGTTTTGATTGTCACAACCTTGCGTGCGTTCAGCTTATTCAAAATACGGCTCATAAATCCTACCCTACTTCCTACCCTACTTTCGACATCGGATTGGAGTATATTTTATCGAACCAAGTTGGACAATAAATTTGTAACTTATCGTTTTTTAACAAGAATTTAGGACGGCAAAAAACAATATCGGACTTTTGTTAGGCGGACTAGCTCTCCGCCATATTACTGAAAAGGCCTTGTAAATCAAGGTCTTTTTTGTTTTAAAGCCTCAATGAGCGACGTTTGCTACAAAACGATGCTACAAAGAGGCTTGCTATCATGGCAAAAATCCCCTACCTAGTAAGACGAAAAAATGTCTTTTATTTCCGTCTTGGCGTTCCCGTTGCACTTCGCGAAATCGTCAAATCTCGCGAAATTATCAAAAGCCTAAAAACCGAAGACAGCGACGAAACAACGCGCCGAAAGTTAAAACTTGCAGCACATTTCAAAGCACTTTTGCACGACCTAAACACAGGCAAGACAAGTTCAACAACCTGTTTTGATTCACTTGATTTAACTTCAGCCGAAAGCGACACGAAAGAAGCCGTAAGGCCGCTAGAGACTGTCGCCACCCCTACCCCACCAGCAATAAAAACACGAAAAGCGCCGCTATTGTCAGCCGTTCGACAGGCAAAAATGTTCGAACGAAAACATCAAAAACTCGCCTCGAATTCTGTTTTTTCAGAAGGATCAACACTGGACTATCAATCCCCAATCGAATTCGAGCGGGAATTTTATCGAAACACTGCCTGAACAGGTGTCCGGTTTTTGTTGACCAATACAATCCGTAGCACGACGATCAGCCATATTGCTACCTAGTATATTCGGTCGAATGGGGATTATCACCGATGCGATTGGTTGATAATCACCGGCAAGGCGAATGATAAATGCTGGTACGTGATCGGATAGATTGGTCGGGATCGCGGATGTTTTGCCTGCAAACGCCGCTTAGACGGTTTTCGCCGAATGGCGATAAATAGCCGCCATCGGCATCGACACCGCCGCATTGCGCTATCCGACGCCGACCGCGATGTCGTCGCAACAAAGCCGATACGGATTAAAGTTGGCATGGTATTTTCATTGGCAGAGGCGAACTACCCTTACGGCTTATGGTTTTTACCGGAGACAGCGATGAAATACAGACTATTTTCAACCACCGTTTTGGTGGCTTTCTTGCACTCGACAGCAAGCGCGTCAGCCGAAACCACCGCCTTGCAATTCGATCAGTTGCCGGAACCGGTACGAAACACCGTGTCGGAGATTCTCGACAGGTCGCAAATCAGCAGAATCAGCCAGATCAACGACAACAATCTGATCAGGTTCGAGATCGAGGCAGACAAAATCGAGAACAAGCAGGAACTAATGACTTGGGATATCGTGGTCGCCGCTAACGGTAAATTGATGAAGTTAACCAAGGAAGTCCCCTATTTCTCCCTTAGCTATCCGCAAATGCAAGCAATTGAGGCACGTTATCCCGGTATTAAAGTCACCGAAACCGAATCGGTCGACGTGCACTTTTTCGATATCATAGGTGAAGTAAAAGACCGCCCCACCAGATTCAGACTGTACGACGACGGCTTTATCGAAGAACAATTGTAACCCCGAGGAAGATGCCATGTCGCGACCCGACAACCGCCATTTGCTGTTAAAGACGCTATTGCTCGGCAGCTTGCTTGCCGGCATGGTGTATTTTTTCCATCCCGACGTCGGCCAGTTTAATCTGCTAATCAACGGCCAGCCGGTCGCCGACCCCTTGTACCGATTAGCCGCTATTCCGGTTTTACTAAGTGTAGCGGTGCTGATCGGTGTGCTAGCCGCGTTGGCTATAATGGGCGTGGGAATGCTGATATTTTTCACCGCCCTGGGTTTTGCACTGTTAGGCATATTCCTGGTCGCGCCCTATTCCTGGCCGATACTGCTCTTATTCTGCTTGATGATGTTGGCAATGTCTTCGAATGGCAGCGGCAAACAGAAAGATTAGCGGGCTGTTTGGCAACGTCTTTTAGTGATCGGCCTTTGACCGCATATTGATCCATTTGTACCGCAGCCCCACCGTTTAGCCTGCTCGACTATTAACACCAACCCGCCAACCCGCTTAACCAGCAAATGCTCCGGATGTGCCCCGGTGCCAAAAGCAACGTTAAGTAAAAACAGTGGAATTTGCCAAACTGCCGAATTCGAATATTCACCGAATATAAATTTGACATTACTTGGCGTAAGTCATGACAATCCTTGAATAAAATTGGAATTTTTGTTCAGTGACATAAGGCGAATGATGTTGCAAAACCAGACCACCGATAAGCGCTACTTACTTGCCGATCATTTTCTTTTCGGCCAACTCGAAGCAAACGAAATAGACAATATTCTCACCTTGGCAATCCAACGGAAATTTTCGGCCGGTCAAATAATTTTCCAGAAAGGCGAAGAAGGCAACAGCATGATGATCGTGCTGAGCGGTGAAGTGAAGATCGGCGCAATTTCGGCGGACGGCCGGGAAATCGTATTGAATATTATCCATCCCGGCGAAGTGTTCGGCGAAATTGCACTCTTGGACGGCAAATCGCGCTCTGCGGATGCGGTCGCGCTCAACGATTGCCAACTTCTAATCATCCGTCGCCGAGATTTTCTGCCGTATATCAAAAAACATCCGGAAGTTGCCGTACAGCTGATTAGCCTGCTTTGCGAAAAACTCCGAAACACCAGCAATACCCTGGAAAACATCGGTTTGCTCAGCATCCCCGCCCGTCTGGCCAGATTGCTGCTGCAAATGGCCGAAACCAGTCACCAGGACACTAGCGATAACAAGGTACTTAAAATCAGATCGACGCTGTCCCAGCGCCAGATAGGCAACCTGATCGGCGCCACCAGGGAAAGTGTCAATAAACAGCTGCGAGCGTGGCAAAGCGATGGCATTATCCTGCAGGAAACCGATAGCATTTCGATCTTGCGGGTTCCCGATTTTAAGATGTTCGCCGAAGTGATCTGATATTTCCCAACGAGCGGTTTTGAACTTTTTGTCCGGCATATTCAAGTCTGCGCGACTGGCGGGATTGCTGGTATGCATCTTCACCATACTGCTATTGACCGGCATCTGGCAAGGCGGCTATCTGGAAGCGCCGGAATTGAAAGCCTATGATAGTTTACTACGCTTCCGCTCCGAGCTGCCGGCGAACGATCGAATCGCACTCATCACCATAGGCGAAGAAGAAATCCAACAGTTGGGCCGCTGGCCCATAGACGACGCCACACTCGCGACGGTGTTGGAAACGCTGGAAACGGAGCAACAAGCACTCGCCATCGGCCTGGACATGTACAGGGATATTGCAATACCTCCCGGACACGAAGCCTTGAGCGCCACCCTGCTGCGTCACCCCAATATTATCGCCACCTATAAATGGAGCGGCTCGCAATTGCACGGCGTTGGCGCGCCGCCGCCATTGCGGAATAGCGGCCGGATCGGATTTAACGACATCATTGTCGATCCAGACGGCGTTACCCGACGAGCCCTGCTTTACTTGCAACAAGGCGACGATATGGTGCCGTCGTTCGGATTGACGCTAAGCTTACGCTTCCTGGAACGGCACGGCATACTACCGGTAGCCGATGCCGGCAACCCGGCCTTTCTTAAGCTCGGCCACAGTACCTTTCCACCGCTCGCCCCCAACGCCGGCGGCTATAGCGGCGCCGATACCGCCGGCTACCAGTTTATGCTGGATTACCGCGACGCCCCGGACACCTTCATCAGCTATTCCTTAAGCGATCTGCTAGCAGGCCGCATCCCGCCGCAAACATTAAAAGGACGCATCGTACTGATTGGTACCGATGCCCAAAGCGTCAAAGACTATTTCCATACCCCTCTCGAAGCAATCGGTAAAACGCCCGGTGTGCGCATGCATGCATTCATAATCGGCCAGTTGCTGCGTTTGGCTATCGATGGCGGCCGCCCGAATCCGAGCTTGCCGGAATACGCCGAAGCGCTATGGCTGTCGATCTGGATCGCCGCCGGCTGCCTGGTTGGTTTTCGCGCCATTTCGCTCTGGCGTCTGCCTTTACTGTGGCTAATGGGGATTGCGGCGACGATAGGTTTTGCCGTGTTGGCGATTCGCGCCGGATACTGGTTGCCGGTTATATTGCCAACCGGCGGCTGGAGCGTGGCTTTTGCCGCGATGAGCACTTATGCCGCAGTTTGGGAGAAACGGCAAAAAACCGAGACGATGCGATTGTTTGAACAATTCGTTTCCCCCCAAGTCGCTCAAGCCATTTGGGCCGGACGCGACGGCATCCTGCAAAATATGCCGCCGGAACCGGTTGCGGCCACGGCGACCGTGTTATTTTCCGACATGATCGGTTTTACCTCGATTGTAGAAAAACTCGATCCGGCCGTCGCCATTGCCTGGTTGGAAGATTATCTAAATTCGATGGCAAACTGCGTACACGCCCACGACGGCGTTATCGTTCGTTTTGTCGGCGATGCCATTATGGCGGTATTCGGCGTACCGCTCAGCGCAAGCCAATGTTCCAAGCCAGGCGAAACAGCCGCACAGGCCGCCGCTTGCGCATTGGCGATGAACCGCAAGCTGCAGGAACTCAATCGCAAATGGCAAAGCCAAAATTTACCGGTAACAGGTATGCGAATCGGGATCAACACCGGCAAATTGATAGCCGGTAGTCTGGGCACTGCGACGAGGCGCGAGTTTGCTGTCCATGGCGACGCAGTCAATATCGCCGCTCGGCTTGAACAACTTGATAAAAAAACCTTCGTGCCCGATTGTGTTCAACGCCCTACCCGTATATTAATGGGGGAAGCCACCGAAGCGGAACTAGGGCCTGATTTTTCCCGGCAGGCATTGGGCAGATTCAGGTTACGCGGCAAGGGCCGTGCAATTACCGTGTTCGAATTACTGACCAAATAAAATATTCGCCGCATGGTTTATCCATCCGGCAGTCAAGGCAAGCCTTTACCGATTAGGATAAACCGGCGAAATTCGTATCAACCCCGGCAGTTCCAATTCCGCATCGGCCAGCAATTGGAGTAATACCTCTCGCGGCCTTTGGCTGTTTTGCGGCTTAGCCTCCGTCAACTCCAATAAGATCTGCACGGCATCGTACCAATAGCCCGCCAGGGCATAAAGCCGCGCTTGTTCCAAGCGATCGGCGTGATCGAGTTTTCCTTTCAATTCGGCCGACGGCTCCCGGTAGACAATTGTCCCGGACGACTGCGTCGTGATTCTCCGGTCGCCGGATGCCACCGCCCATCGATATTCAACATTTTGCTTGAGCCGAAAACCTTGCTCGGCCAACGGAATCCGGCCCAGTCCGGACCAGTCTTGATTTGTTGCCCCATCGCGCTCAGGGACACTAAATTGCACGGTCGACGATTGAGTCGAAGAACCAAGAGTCAAAATGACGGGTACGGTGTGCTTCGTCCACCAAAATAATGTCGGCTCGGCGTGAGCTGTTAAGCCAGTTTGTTTGGGTGCTAAGGCAACGACTGACTGCCCGGCCGCGGAATCGGGGTCTGCTTGTTCCGCAAAATCCAAAGTCCGGGTACCGCCTCCGACCAATATATTGGGCGACGGAGCACCCAAAGGCGGCGGTTTGTAGGCTGGCGACGAAGTGCGATCATTCTCGCCGGCCAGCAAATCGGCAAGCGGCGCTAAACATAGCATTAGCAATCCCAATAAAACTAAACGGCGGCGACTCAGCATGATTTAGCACTCCTTCCGCTTGGCGTGTCAGCGAAGATGTTGTCGACTATTGATTTACAGTACGGAATAAATTTCTACCTAAATTGACATGACAGCCAGCAAGCACCTATGAAATTTTTCACAGTCGCCAAAATGTAGGGTAAACCGCTAATAGGCAGACCATTCGTCGGCTTTTGGAAGCAAACCGCCCCTACCCGCGCGGGTTAGCGAACTACCGGTCTCCAAGCCGCAATAATCGGGGCTAAGTACCGAACTATCAAATTGCGGCTGCCCTAGGTTGGCTAGGTCACCACTAAGATTCAGGCGCGGCGCGGAGGAATTGATAGTGCCGCTGAGTCCGCTCGGCGCAGCGGCCTGAATCACATTCAAGCCGAAAACCCCCGGCTGCCAACTTATCGGACTATTACCTCCGACAGCTAAGGTATCGCCGCTGAACAGCAGGCCGCCCAGGCTTAAATTGATACTACCGCCCGCCCCGCCGACAGCCGAGGTATTGGCTTGGATCAAGCCGTTTTCCATCAGCAATAGCCCCGCGCTTAGCTCGATATTACCGCCGTTGCCGCTTACCCCATCCACCGTGGTGATAAATCCGGAATCCAGCAAATGAATCAAACCGCCGCCCGTCACGACGATCGATCCGCCGTTCCCGTTGTTGGCAGCGGTCGTAATAAAGGATGGATCAAGATAGAGCAACTCGCTGAAATCGATTGATATATTCCCAGCCGCGACATTGCCCGTCGAGCGCGTGGTTATATCGCTGTTATAGAGCTGGATGGTCGGCGCCGACACCTGCAGTTGGCTGGGTGCTATGGCGTCCGGATCGCCGACCGAGGCATCGTTTTCTATGCTGATATCCGCCCGATTAGTCAATATAATCGATTGCTCGGCCGCGATGCCGATGCTTCCGGTCCGCCCTCCCGAACCCTGCACGGCTTGCGCGGTGACGAAGGCATTGTCCAAGATCAGTTTTGCGGTATTTATCCGTACGCTGCCACCACTACCGGCACCGAAGGTCGACGTGCTGATGTTTCCCTGGGATTTCAGGCTCAGCGTATCGATAGCAGTTACATTTATCAAACCGCCGGCGCCGCTGCTGCCGGGGTTGGCTCGGGAGGCGATACCGGTCAGCAAGCTTTGACCATTGCCGTCTATCGATATATTTTCCGACAAAACATTAATCGCGCCCGCATCGCCGCCGGCAAATGTCGATGTGGAAATCCTGCCGGTATTGGCGATATTCAAAGTTTGGGTTTGCACGGCGATTGATCCGGAATTGCCGCTATGAAACGCATTAGCCAGGATGCCGGTCGGATTATCGTTGTAAAAATGGCCCTTGCCGTCGATATTCAAGCTGGCGGCCTTGATGGTTGCGTTTCCGCCCTGTCTAGCACCCAGGTTGCCGAGATTGATCTCCCCGCCTTCCAAAATATCTATGGCACCGTTGGCTTTGACATACACATCGCCGGATTTACCGGTGCTGCCCTGCTGGATATTGGCAAACACTCCCGTCGCCATGCCTAAGGGGTTTGCCTGCCTGCCATCGATCAGTAAACTACCGGCAGTAAAACTAATATCCCCGGCATCGCCGGAACCGAATGTGGCGTTTTTGATCATGCCGCCGTCAAGAATCGCCGCCGCGCCGTCACTTCGAATATTTATTGCTCCGCTATTGCCGCTACTATTACGTTTGGCGATAGAAAACACCCCGGTTTCACCGCCAGCAGCCGCATCGATCCTCAGCACATCGACAGTTAGCGAAATCTCGCCGCTGTCGCCGTTTCCGAATGTGGCGCTAAAAATGCTGCCGCCGTTGCCGATATTCAATCCGCCAACATGAATGTCTATGTCGCCGCCGGCATTGTCTCGGGTCGGACTGGAATAACCGCCATAGCTCCCCGAGTAGATCCCGGTAAGTCCGAAGCCGTTTCGCGACGGCCCGGCTATATTCAACTCGGCCGCCCGCACCGAAAGCGCTCCACCGTGCCCCAAGCCCCAATTGCCGCTGGCAACCAGCCCGCCATTCAGAATATTCGCGGCGCCGCTGGTGTCTATGGTCACATTGCCGGCCTTGGCGGAACTACTGGAAGAGGCGAAAGACATAATACCGGTTACACCGCCGGTTGCGGCATATTCGCCGTCGATTTCGAGGCTATCGGCCGCGACGCTTATATTTCCCGCATCGCCGGGGCCGAAACTGGCCGATTTGATGCCGGTAGTGCGAAACCAGGTAAACGTCGGGCCGGCAATGCGCAGACTGTGGGCAGTAACCGTGGTGTCGCCGCTGTTACCCAATCCCGAAGTGCCGTTGATGATTTCTCCGCCGTTCCGCATTTCAAAATGGTTGGTTGCGGCAATATTCACATCCCCCGCTCTACCGCTGCTGCCTGGATTGGCGAAAGATAAAAACCCGGTATCGATACCGGAACCGTTGGCTTGCTGACCGTCGATAAGAATATTTTCCGCTCTAGCGCTCAATCCACCGGCATTGCCGGCCGCATTCGCGGTACTGGCCAGCTGACTGCCATTCGTGATTTGTAAGGTCTTTGCCCGGACTGACACACCTGCGTCGGTGCCGGCAGCGGCCGCGCCGGTATTTATCGCAACCGCGGCGCCATGGTTGCGAAAATCCACATCGCTTCCCCAAAATGCGATACGGCCACTGCCGCTGCCGGCGGTTATCAGCGAACTGTTGTCGATGCGTATCGAGCCGGCATTTACATCGTCGGGTGTCTCTACCGGTAGCAGCAGCGAACCTTCCGCGCTCGGCTGCAGGCTAACTTCACCTGCACCATGCCGGCCCACCAAGCGCAATTCGCCGGCCGGTGCAGTCAACAACGCTTGGCTGTCGATATGGATGTCGCCGGCGACGAAATCGGCGGCTTGCCCGTTTTTTACGCCAAAATGGCTGCCAGTTATTTCGATCAGGCCGTTGTTGGCGACCGATGTGCCGAGAAATCCGAACGCTGTCGGCGCCGCGCTGCTAAGTTCGCTTGCCGACGTTAAGTCAGCGCGATAATGTTTGCCGTCGTTGAAAATCACCTCGTCAGCCGTGCCGACATGCAAGGCCGCCGGCACATCGACCTGGGCCCCTGCCCCGAAAACAATGCCGGACGGATTAATCAAATAAAAATCGGCATGTCCGAGAGGCGTTGATTTTAGGATGCCGTTGATCTGAGAACCGCTGCCGCCGGTTACCCTGGAAATTACATTGTCCAGGCTATTTGGAACATCTTCGGTAAAGGTGACGGTTTGCCCTGCTTCGATGTTGAACGTCGAAAAGCTGTGGAATAAATTGTGCCCATGCGTCTGGCCGTCGCTTTGTCGAATTTCCAGGTTCGTTGCCACATTAGGCGCGCTCAACACCCGGGCAGCGCCGCCCACGCTGCCATCCGTAGCGATGCCGTCCGCCGCGATAACATCGGATTGCCATAGAAGAATACAGACTAGCAGTGACAATCTATTTTTGGTTAAACCCAGCGGATGCCTCGTCATAACCAATTGCCCACCAAAATAAACGACGCCCAGAAATAGGGGTGTTCGAAACGCGCATCGCCGAGCAAAGTTCGCTGCGCCTGCCGCAAAGCCTCCGCCTTGCCTAGGCCAGGCAAAGATAACCGCCGATAAAATTCGACCATTAGCTCGTAGGTGGCCTGGTCCGCCACCGGCCATAAACTGCCTACCGCGCTACGTACCTTGGATTTAAGCGCGATACCGCTTAAGCCAAGCGGCGCGCGGTCGTCGCCCTCGGCGGTTCGGCACGCACTCAAGGTCAACAACTGTATGGGTTGTTCCTTAAATTTCTCCGACTGGAACAATCGCTCCAGATCGTTGAAGCGGATAACGCCGTCGTAGGCCATTATAAAACTGCTTTCCTCGCTATCCCTAAGCACGCCATGCGAAGCGATATGGACTATCGAATAATGGTTTTCACCAGCCAAGGTCTTGAAATTGTTCACCGTAAAACGTTCGTTCAATAACGCAGTATTCGGCATTTGCCGGCTAAGGCTATCGATCTCCTTGGCGACGCCGGGCAAGCGAAGCTGCTGCTTCAGGCGCTGATTTGCACCAGCGTCTTCCGCGCCCGCCGAAGACTGAGTTTGAGCAATAGTGAGGTCTCGACCGCTCGGATTGCCCACGGCACTAAAAAAAGCGGCCGGCAAATCGGCCACTACCGGCCCCGGCTCGCTTAAACCGGCCAATAAGGCCTTACCGCCAACTTGTTGCAGCGGAACCGGATCCAATACCGTCAATCCCGGCGAATTTGCCACCGCATAACGCTCTATCAAATAATGCTCGCCGTCGTACAGCGCCGCAAATGGCACTAAGCGTAGAACCCCGTCCGGTACCGTCACAATAGTCCGCACTTGTCGCTCTTGTAACCAAGGCTCGGGCGCAGCCAATAGCCAACCGTACAGTTGCTGGGCTAGGCTCTTGGCGTCAGGACTCAGGTTACGCAGTGCCTTGGAAAATTTGCGGGCAAGGCTTTGAATCGTCGTCGCCGGCAGATTTTGGGTGAACAACCTGACCTCACCGTCAATACTGACTAACACTTCCAAACGGTCGGCAAGAATAAGCGGATAGATCAATGCCGTCCTGGCTTCCACGGCATCTACCACGGTTCTGTTGGAATTTGCCAACGCGCAGCGGCCACCCAGGAAGTCTTCCATTTCCGATTGTTTCAGGGATTCCACGGATTGACGGGCGCTTTGCAATAGTTGAGTGCGCAGCTTCCCTTGCTGCTGCTTCGCCAGGGTGATTTGCAAATCCGCCAACCCCAAATAAATGGGCTGTAAGGTTTCCTTGAACGAAGACCGGCCATCGGGATATTCGACCGGAATATCCAGGCGTAGCGCCTCAATATGCTCGACGGCCCGTTGGTAGGCGGCCAGCGCGGATTCGGATTCATGCAACGCGCGGTGCAGCCGCCCCTTGCGCCATTCCAGATTCAGCAACAATTCCCTGGCATTGACCGTTTGCGCAAACCGGATGGCTTGATCGTTTAGATGCAGCGCTTCTTCCCAGCGCTGATCGTCTTCATACAATTGCGCCAGGCCGCCCAAAGCTTCCGCTGCCAAGTGCGGTTGTCCCGTAGCCAACTGCTCTGCTTGCCGATACGCGTTGTAAGCCAACTTGACGCCTGCTTGACCGAGGCTGGCGGCCTGGCTACCGATGTTAATCAGAAAACGACTCTGTTCGGGCGGATTATTTAGTTTAGGCAGCAAGTCGAATATGCTTTGCAGTTCCGTCAAACGCAAGACCGGCGACAGCAGATTGGCCTGACCCAGGCGGATATTGGCGGTTAAAGCCTGATCGTTGTGCGCCAACTTTAAGGCGTCCGCATATAGGTGACTGGCATCTTTGGGGCGACCGCGATTGAATTCCAGATTGGCCAATGTAGCCATCCATCGCGCGCGATCTGCGTCCGGACCTTTTTCCGTAGTAAGCGCACGGCGCAAAAGTGTGTCGGCTTGCTGATAATGGCGCATTTGGAAATGCACCAGGCCGAGAAAACCGTCAGTTTGCGCGGTTTGTTCGGCTGTCGCCGCCGCGCTCCCGGCGCTGATCCCGAAATCCAGCGCTTGATTGAATTGGCCTTGCCGCAAGAGGGCCTTGCCCTGAGCCAAATCATTGTCAAAGCTTGCATAAGCAAAACTCGGTTTGGCTATTGCGCTGAGTAAACACCAGCCGCAGAATATTGCCAGCGACATCCTTAGCGATAGATTAAATCTCTGATAGCCCGACACGGCTGCCAATCCTCGCGCTCAAAAAACATCGAAACGGGCCTGAAAATGTATTCCGTCGTCTTGTAAATCGCCGCGACTGCCAATATCGCTACGATTCAGCGCATACCCGTAAAAAAAGTCTGCGGACAGACGGCTGAATTGCCAACTGAGCCCTAATCCGACCGAATAAAGCGCATCGCGCCTGTTATTGACTGCTTTGGCATTGTTCCAGGCCGCACCGTAGTCGAAAAATGGAATAAGGCTCAAGCGGTGCCGGGTATCGGTACCATTCTCTTTAAACAAGGGATAATGAAATTCCAACGATACGCTGTAGCCGTTATCTCTTACCAAATGATTCTCACGGTAGCCGCGCACGCTGTTCATTCCGCCCACTGCTATTTGTTCGAGCGGTAGTAACGGTGCATCGCTGAACTGAGCATTACCGCGCAATACAATTCGGCTGCCATCGTCCAACACCTGGTACGCGTATTGCGCTTGCCCTAGCCAGGAAAAAAACTCGCTGGACGGATAACGAGCTGACGTTTTGGCAGTGGCGCCCAACGCATTCATGCCAACGCTGAATGACGAGCGCGCCGCCAGCGCCTGACGCTCGCCGCGCCATAAACCATCCTGGAAAATGCGCCAGACCGTCGCTTGATTGCGTCCGCCGGCTTGACCCGGCGTAAACGAGAACGGTAACCCCAGTAAACTTGTTTGATTCTCGCGCACCGCCAGCGTCAAGCCCACACTGAGACGCTTGCGAAAGCTGCTGATCAAGGGATAACTGAACCCACCTTCGAGATTATGCACCTTGCTTTGAATATCCAAGGACTTTAGCGGTTGTTCGATCACCGATGAATCGCCTTCGTCGAAATGAAAGAAAACCTGTGTGCCGCTATCCGTGACCGGCGCGCTGAAACCACCGAAGTAACGCGACGATCCGGCGCTGTAGATAAAGTTAAAATCCAGTACATCGCCCAATCCGGTCAGGTTGCGCACCCAACCGTTCAAGCCGAACGCTTCGGCGCCGATCGACGGCGGCCGGTAATTGTCGCCAAATAAACTTAATTGATAGGGTCTAGCGCGAGTCACCTCGACATCCAAAATCGCTTGGCCGGGACTATTACCGGGCAACATCCGGCCATTCATTCGTTCTATTAACGGATCGGATAGCAGGGTCTGGAACCTATCGCGCAATTCGTCGAGCTTAAGCGGTGCTTGGTCATCGGCCTGTAACCGGTTGACAATATAGCTCTCGCGCAGGCGTTCCTCACCGCTGACTCTAACTTCGCTTAGTTTGCCTTCCACAAGATGAATGCGTAGTTCGCCGTCTTGCAGTGCGTCGGCGGCGACTACCGCACCGGAATTGATATAGCCGCGGTCTATATAATATTGAGTCAGTCGTTGCCGCAGCGGCTCAATGTCGTTAATCGAGACCAAGCGATTCTGATAGTTTTCTATCAAAACGTTGAGCTCTTGCTCCGTAAACACGGTGTTGCCATCGAGCAAAATGCGCTTAATCGGCACCTTGCGGCTATCGACTGTCCGCGGCTGCAAGCCTGTTATCGGCGGCAGGCTAAACACCTCATCTGCTTTGTCAGGCTTATCTTCGGGAAAGGGCAAGGGTCTTGCGCTCGGACGATCCATTGATTCAGCTCCACCCAGCGCCCGGACATCGCTCACCGACAACCCCAGCGACAATGCTACTACCCCTATCGAAAAACTAGACCTCATGCAATTCCATATTGTCGTGATTGTCGATTTGAACGATCTCCGGAAGGAAAACCGAGCTACAGGACTTCCCTACGTGACTATCGGGAATTAGCGTGCTATTCAGACTATATCCACTTTGACCCAACGAATTTTTAAAAATTAGAAACCATTTAACCCTGCAAAGCAATAACCTTGCAAATTAACGGATTTTTTGTCTTAAGGTTATTCTGCATTTCGAACGCTTATAGCGAAGTGAAATAAGTCATAGGCCGTTTGCGAAACTTGGTGGCTCAATGGCGGTCACATTCCGCCATTTGATTCGAGAAAAGCAATGTCCAGCCCTTACGAAAAATCGACATTATCTGCCGATGTTTGCCGCTTCCGGTCAGGAAGCCCAATCTCGCCGGGCCGGCGTCGCCTATCGTGCCGGAGCATGTTGCTTACTGCCCTGCTTTCACTGGCGACTGCCGCCTGTTCTCTGTTGGAAACCCAGGAATACAAGCGTCCCGACATACCGCAAAAAGCCGAATGGTTAGGCGCTAACACACCGACGGAACAAATAGTTGACCGGGAATGGTGGAAGAGTTTCGGCGACAGCGATCTTAATGAGCTTATGGAAAAAGCCATCACCTGCAACTTTAACTTACGGGCTGCGGCCCACCGCATTGAGGAAGCCGAGGCTATCCTCAACGGGACTCGCGCAGGTTGGTGGCCCACCTTGTATCTCGGATTTTCCGCGCCACACACCTATACGCGGCAGGTATATCCCGGGGGGGATTTAGGCAATACCTATTCCGTTTCGCAATCCGGGTTGGCCGACAAATCCTCAGCCAATTTGAATTGGGAAATCGATTTTTGGGGGAAAATTCAAAAGGGCGTCGATGCGCAACAGGCCAGCCACGATGCGACCGAAGCCGATTGGCGTGCGACATGGTTGAAAACCGCAGCCGATGTGGCGGAACTCTACTTTTTCATCCGTCAGATCGACGAACAGATAGTCCAGCAAAAACAAGCCATCGAGCGCAATCAGTTCATTCTAAATATTTACCGTAACCAGGTCGCCGAAGGTATTATTCCTGTCACGGTGGTTTTGAGCCAGGAAGCCGAAAACAAGGTCTTGCAGCAAGGCATGCTGGAATTCGAAAGACGGCGCACAGTATCCGAAAATGGCTTGGCCAGTCTGTTGGGCATGCCCGCCGGATCGATGCGTGTGCCGGCATACGATACTGCTACACAAACGCTAAAATTGCCGGTCGTGCCGGCAGCCCTGCCATCCGATTTGTTATCGCGACGCCCGGATGTCGTTGCGGCGGAATACCGGGTACTGGAAGCGCACAATCTGGTTGGACAAGCCCGGCTGGCAAGGCTGCCAACCATTTCCGCTACTGCCAACGGCGGCATGAGTAACCTGCTGTCCACTGCTATCAAAGTCTGGACTTACGGCATGGGGCCGGCTGTGAACATTCCGCTGTTCGATCAAAACCTGATCGCTCAAGTCGAGATCAATCAAGCTAGAGCCAAAATCGCCGAAGAACAGTATCGACAATCCGTCATCGCCGCATTTGAGGAAGTGGAAAACACCTTGGCCAGTTTGGCTAATCGGAAGGTTCAGCAGGAAACACTGAAGGTACGCTTCGAAAATCTCAGTATGGTTGTCAAAAAACAGCAAGATCAATTGCGGGAAGGTTTGATTACGCAGCTGGAGATGTTCGAATCGCAACGTCGGCTGTTGGAAGTTCAGCAATCCCTCTCGGTTCTCAGGCAACAAATCCTTGCCGATACCGTCACGCTTTATAAGGCGTTGGGCGGGGGCTGGCCGGCGGTCGAAATAGCGGCAAACAAATGACGCATTTTGCGAACGGTTAAGCCTAACTCCGAACCTGGATTAAGTTTTCACCATAAGACGGGTATTTAGTGGATTCATCGACTGCAATAGGCCTGTTCGACGTATTTTTTCTTGCCGTAAGCCGAATAGGTGAAGCACCCGCCTTTGGGACCTAGGTAATAGCCGGGCTTGGGTCGCGAAGAATAACGGCGATTGAATGTGGTTGGGGTTGGCGAGCTTTTGCAACCCTTCCGTTCCCATTCATCTTTTGCTCTCCCCGCCGTTACGGTTTGCCATTGCATATTGCTGGGATCGTCGGCACCGCCACACGCTAAAGCTATGATGTGATCGATGACGTAGCCCGGACAGGCCCCGTAATTTCTTCCATTGGAAGGACAAGGGTTGGCATGTTTAAAAGCGTTTTTTGCGGCTTCGCTGCGTTTTTGTTGGGCTGCCGAGGAAGTTGCCGATATTGCCGACAGTATTGCTATGATCAATATTGCACGTGTCTTCATGCCGTGTGTTTGTTCTGAGTAAAATCTGATAAAGCGCAAAATGCGCCGAGGCCGTTAGTCTCAAGCCGTTGATTTGTCCGGTAGCTGGGCTGCCGATATTATATATACTTCAACCATTTGATTTAATTGAAATTAAAAACCCCTACAAATTGCAGTAGCTAAACAGGCTACTGCCAATATTAGACGCATTTCAATACTGGGACTTTGTGTCGAATCCGCTGTTTAGTTTTCAGTCCACTCCACAAAGGTTTAACACCGCTAAACTGTCCGGCACCGAGTCCTAATCCCTTCGTGGGACTCTCATCCGATTTATCGCGCGTTTTTTCATCAAAACCTACTCCAACTCTAACCATGGGATAGCTAAAATCATACCGGCGATGGGGATAATTTTAATTTGCTGCTATATTTTTTACACCTGCCTATCAACTTCTAAAAACTGCGCACATGAATTATTCAAATCATAATTACAAAAACTCGCTCAGAAACATCGCCTTGGTACTAGGCGGTGCGGCATGGGCGTTATCGCAGTCAGCCAACGCGGACGTGGCCGATATAGTCTCCTCCAACAGTCAGATTGGGGTCCATTTTGTTACAACGGATGTCGATTACACTGAAACTTCTAAAGAGGGGATAAAGGCAGATACTGAAAGAGGTTTTGTTCCAGGGTTTGGAATTTCACTATCCGTTATGAAGAACTTAATAGTCGATAACGCTTACTTTGCTTTTCAGTTCAGCCAGCTGCATGGCGAGACTAATTACGTAGGCTCTAGTAACGTCCCCGTGCCTGTGATTCTTGGCCCAACACTTGGCGCTTATGGGAGTCTAACTCAAAAAAATGATGCCAAGCTGGTCGATTTTAGCGGCAGATTTGGTAAGGGTTTTGAACTTAGCAATTCCTTTATGATTACGCCTTTTGTGGAAGTCGGGCATCACAACTGGAAACGACACATCGATTCCGAAATTCCGATCCTCACAATAGCACCTGCCAGTACTGTTTCAAGAGAAAGCTACAATAACTATTACTACGCATTCGGCTCAATGTTTCAGCTTTCACCAATCAACAAGCTGGTTTTGACTGCCAATGCTATGGTTGGAAGTACGTTTTCATCGACCATGGCCTCTTCCGGCATTAATAATTTCGCCGTTGGCGCAATTGGTAACGATGGAGGAGCCGGGACGCTTCACCTTGGCAGTTCGGTTTTCTATAAAGTAGGCTTGGGCTTGGATTATGCTTTTTACCAAAACTTCCATGTTAACGCGGGAGCAGAATACATAGGATTTGATTACGGTCAGTCCGAGATGTCCGGCCCATCTTCGGCCTACTACGAACCCAAAAGCCAAACAAACTACACCACTGTAAGAGCCGGTTTTGGTTATGCTTTTTAACATCAGTAATTAAGACGTAGCATCTTCATTAACCATCAAGCCGGGTAAAACCGGCTTTTTTGTTCTCGTCTTAGTATCCGTTACGTTTTGAACGAGCCGCCTCCGGACGCAGCCGACAGAATGCAATCGATCGATTGTGTTGAAAAAGGCGGTATTCTGAGAGGAGGAAGTCGGAAGGGCGTTTTGATTGATTGCCGTTGTTTTTCAAAAGCTGGCAGGTGAGTTTTTTGCTTTTTGGTGCATGAATACGACCTCTATTGCCGTTATGCGGGTATCAATTGGGTTACTGGTTCAGCTATTGCCAACCTCTTGGCCATTAGCCTTAGATTTTGGGCTGTCGCCGCCAATAGAAACTCATCTTTGGCATTACTGAATCCTCGTAAACGTAGTTTGTCCATCTTCAAGATAAGTTTGAGATGAGCAAACAGCATTTCGACCTTCTTACGTTCCCGCCGAGATTGTTTGTAAGGGGAGTGTCCCAAATTTTGTGTAAACGGTAGTTTGGTTTAATGGCTAGGGAAGCGATCTTCGAACTGAATACTAAACCGATTCAAAGCGGCTTTCCAATCGTAGACGGGCATGGTCCAATTTTGGCTGATATTGCGCAACGCCAAATAGAGCAGTTTGGAAAAGGCGTCATCACTGGGGAAGACCGCGCGGTTTTTCATGATTTTTCTCAGGCTTCGATTCACCGATTCGATGGTATTGGTGGTGTAGATCACCTTGCGAATCTCGGGCGGATAGTCGAAAAACGGGATGATGTGCCCCCAGTTTCGTCGCCAGATGGGGGCGACCGTGGGATAGGTCTCCAGCCAGTTGGCCTCGAATTCGGTCAGCTTTTGCTCGGCTTCCATGGCGGTGGCGGATTGATAGATGCGCTTGAGGTCGTCGGCAACCGACTGGCGCCTTTTGTAGCTGACATAGTTGAGGCTATAACGGACCAAGTGGACAATACACAGTTGAACGGCCGCCTTGGGAAACACGGTTTTGATAGCCTCCGGAAACCCCTTCAGACCATCGACACAGGCGATAAAGATGTCGTTGACGCCACGGTTCTTGAGTTCGGTGACCACTTGCAACCAAAATTTGGCGCCTTCGCTTTGGGCAATCCATAGCCCCAGCACTTCTTTGTGGCCGTCCAGATTGACGCCGATGGCCAGATAGACGGCCTTGACCCGCACGCTGCCGCTATCGCGCACTTTGGTATGCAGACAGTCGAGGTACACAATCGGGTAAATCGGATCCAGCGGGCGGCTTTGCCAGACGCCCACCTCTTCGAGTACCGCGTCGGTCACCGAGGAAATCAAGGTGGGGGATACCTCGGTGCCGTAAAGCTCGAATAAATGGGCTTGGATTTCCCGTACCGTCAGTCCTCGGGCATATAACGAAATAATCTTATCGTCGAAACCGGTCCAGCGCCGTTGATGCTTAGGAATGATCTGCGGTTCGAATTCGCCATGACGGTCGCGGGGAATCTCGATAGGCAAGTCGCCGAAGTCACCTTTCAGCGTTTTCCGGCTCTTGTGCCCTTTGGGTATTTGCCGTTTCGGGCATTGCTGCTGGCGTTGGTCACCGCCTCATGTTTACCGTGGCACAAGTGCGCGGTCATTTCCGCTTCCAGGGCCCGTTCTACTATCGCTTTGGTCAACTGCTTCCGCAGGCCATCGACACCGATCAGGTCCTCGGGTTTTTGAGAGTGCGACATCAAGGCGTCGAGTAGGTCATCCGGTATGGCTTTTGATGATACGGTCATGGTTTCCTCCTTATCAGAATCGGTAGTTTCCTACCTCAGGGCCGTTTACACAAAAATTCTTACACCCTCCTGCCGATCAGGCAGATAGGTATCTCAACGTGCGCTTTTTCTTTATTTATTGGGGATCGCTGACGCTACGGCAAAATAACATCGCTCCGTTTAATCAAATTGGCGCAAATGTAATCCAATTTCTTCCCATAGTAGCTTGTCCGCATACCTTTTCGGCAGTCGAAATTGACCTCGCCAGTCGCATTTGTGGTGCAGTTAGCATCCCCGCGTCCTGCGAACGATGAAATCCCATCCGCCCAATTCATGCTATCGTGGACCAATTTTAAGGACAAGATCCGACTGAACTGATATGGAAATCCTCATTGCGTCCATCGCCTCGCTGTTTGCCGGCTTAATCGATTCCATCGTCGGCGGTGGCGGCTTGATTCTGGTACCGGCATTATTTGCCACCTTCCCGTCTTCGCCTCCCGCCACGCTATTCGGTACCAATAAATGCGCATCGGTGTGGGGTACCAGTATTGCCACGCTACAATATGCGCGACGCGTTGATATGCGCTGGCGGGTGCTGATTCCCGCCGCCCTATTCGCGCTAGTTGGCGGCTTTAGCGGCGCCTGGACGGTGACGCAAGTCAATCCCGATTTTTTGCGGCGCTTTTTACCGGTCGTGTTATCAGCGGTTTTTATTTATACGCTGGCAAAAAAGAACTTAGGTCATGTACATGCCCCGCTTCATCCCCTCGGTCGCGAGATAGCGATTGCCTGCCTCATCGGCGCTATCGTCGGTTGGTATGACGGATTTTTCGGGCCGGGCACCGGCAGCTTTTTTATTTTCCTGTTCGTTCGCATTTTAGGCTACGACTTTTTAAATGCCTCCGCGGCGGCCAAGTTGCTGAATGTGGCGGCAAACGGCGCCGCACTGCTGCTATTTGCCAGTAAGGGACATGTTTGGTGGCAGCTGGGTTTGATCATGGCCGGCGCGAATATTACCGGCAGTTTGATTGGAACCCGCTTGGCGTTAAAACATGGCCCGTCCTTTGTGCGACGAATTTTTGTAGTTGTGGTCGGATGTTTGATCTTAAAAACCGGCTACGATGCGTTTTTTAGGTAAAATCGAGACTGCTTCCCGCCTCAGTGCCGTCTAGAAGGCTATAGCTTTGCTTATCGTGCCGACGCCCCATGTATTGGCAAAGCAGGACTGACGAATCCGCGATGATTATTCGTCACTACCATAATGGTAATAATGGATAATATGACAGCCCACAGCTTTCGACAGCAAAATTTAAATAGTTAATAGAATTTCCCTTAATCTCCATCAACAAAGTCCTCATCGTGCCGTATCTAGCTTTATCCACCGCCCGTATTCTTCATGCGTGAGCTGAGCATTTCGGCCATTTTGCTGGCATGTTGCGCTTCGGTAGCGGCTCGCGAAACAGCGCCGGAGGATTTAACCAATCTTTCCATCGAGCAACTGCAAAACCTGGAGATCATTAGCGCCTCCAGGCTCGGGCAAAAAGCCAGTCAGGCACCAAGTTCGGTTTCAATATTAACCGCCAGCGACATCCGCACTTTCGGCTGGCGGACCTTGGCGGACGCGCTGAACAGCATGCGCGGCTTGTTTACCAGCAACGACCGCAACTATAGTTACGTCGGCGTACGGGGCTTCATTCAACCCGGCGATTACAATTCACGCGTATTGTTCATGATCGACGGCCAACGCATGAACGAAAACATCTTCGACTCCGCCAATATCGGCCAGGAATTCATGCTGGATATGGATTTGGTGGAGCGTATCGAATTTATCCCTGGCTCCGGCTCCACCATTTACGGCGCCAACGCATTTTTGGGTTTGATCAACGTAATCACCAAGAAAGGTAAAGCGGTGAATGGGGCGCAACTCGCCGGTGAGGTTGCCAGTTTCGACACCTATAAAGGCCGGGTTAGTTACGGCAAACAATTCGACAACGGCGCCGACGTACTGGTTTCGGCATCGCATTACGATACCGGCGGCGTCGAAAACCTGTATTTCCCGGCTTTCGACGCGCCTGACACCAATAACGGCATCGCCCATAACATGGACGCCGAACGCTCGGACCGTTTGTTCGGCAGGATGCAGTTCGAAGAGTTTACCCTGAGCGGCGGTTTTGTCGATCGATACAAGCGCGTACCGACAGCGGCGTACGGCTCCATTTTCAACGACCCCAGATCTCACACTTACGACAGACAGTTTTTCACCAATCTGAAATATGAAAAAGCCCTGAGCGCAAAAACCACGGTTATGGCCAAGGGCTTTTACCAAGGCTACGACTACATGGCCGAAGATCCGTACAACAATCTCGGCAATTACATTTATCACGACCAAAGCAGCGGCCGTTGGTGGGGTGGCGAAGCGCAACTAACGACTAGCGTATTCGATAGACATAGACTACTTTTTGGTTTGGAATATCAATACGACCAAACTCAGCGCCAATTCGGCTATGTTACCCAGCCTTATCAAATCTACCAAGACAGCGACCTTAGCGGCCATCGCGTAGAACTTTACGCCCAAGACGATATTCAGGTACTGGACAATCTGGTATTCAGCGCCGGTCTGCGCTTAGATCAGACCCATATGCTCAAACGTCTACAGCTCAATCCGCGCTTGGGTCTGATTTGGAACCCGCTCGACAGCACCACATTCAAGCTGTTATATAGTTCGACATTTCGCGCGCCACATGCCTGGAATCTGGACTACAACAATTACTACTACGGGCTCAATCCGACACTTCGAGAAGAGCAAATCAAAAGTTACGAAGCCATCGTCGAATGGCATTCGCACGGCGGTCTGAAGATATTGACATCTTTGTTTTACAACGACATTTCGCAATTATTGCAAGCCAATCCGAACACCTATTTGCTGGACAACGTCGGCAGATACCATGCCTACGGCGCGGAATGGGAAGCGGAAAAACGCTGGGACAGCGGCAGAATGTTCAAGGCGTCCTATACCTATAGTCTGTTTACCGACGAAGCCAGGCAAGGCATCTGGGCTTACGGTTCACCGCAAAACATATTCAAACTGCATTATGCCGAGCCGCTGTTCGATAACTTTGTCAAACTCGGTATCGAAAATATTTATATCGGCGACCGCAAGGCTTTTCAGAGCGGCAAGGCCGATGCCTACAATCTGGTCAACCTTAATTTGAGCTCCGATCGATTACTGCACGGTTTGGATGTTTCGTTTGGAGTTTACAACCTATTCGACAGCCATTACGAGATGCTCGTCAACAGCGATAGATATGATTTATTGCACATGAACGGCCGGGAGTTTCGTTTGAAATTGCAACTGACGTATTAGAAGGTGACGATCATGAGCAAAGCGTTCCACCAATCAAAACCCTGGATTGTTTGCCTGGGCGCTGCCTTATGCCTCGCTCAGGGCGCTTTACATGCCGCCAATCAAACGCCGGAGAACGACAACTTACCCGACTTGACCAATCTCAGCGTCGAACAATTGATGACGCTGGACGTAACTTCGGTTATGAAAGTCCCAACTAACGTCAATCAAGTTCCCGCCGCCATTTATGTTCTAAGCAACGAAGAAATTCGCCGGACCGGCGCCACCTCCATTCCCGAGGCTTTACGCGTGGTACCCGGCTTGCACGTTGCCAAGGTGGACGGCAATAAATGGGCTGTTTCCATGCGCGGTTTCAGCAGCCAATTTGCGAATAAGTTACTGGTATTGGTAGACGGCCGCAGCGTCTATAACCCGCTATTTTCCGGGGTGTGGTGGGATCAGCAGGACGTGATGATGGACGACATCGACCGCATCGAAGTGATCCGCGGCCCCGGCGCCAGTCTGTGGGGCGCCAACGCGGTCAACGGCGTAATTAACATCCTCACCAAATCCGCCAAGGACACCCAAGGCGGTCTGCTGGCTGGCAATATCGGCAACCAACGTTACGGCGGCGGCTTGCGTTACGGCGCCGATCTCGGCAACGACGCCTATCTAAAACTCTACGGTCGCCACTCAAACTACAACGATTCGAAAACGCAGGGCTCGGCCAATTCCGCCGCCGACGCCGGCGAGATGAGTAAAATCGGCTTTCGTTACGATAAAGCCATAGACATCACCAATAAATTGACGCTGCAAGGCGATGCATTTCTTGGCGAAAGCGACGGCGCCCTACAAAGCTTTCCGTCACTGTCATCCCATATGACGCCAGTATCGGCACCGCCCTACTCGCAGTTATTACCCACCGATCAGCTATTTTCCGGTCATTTTATACAGGGCCGCTGGGAGCAATATCAAAACGCCGACTCCAACACGGTATTGCGCATGTATTGGGACAGACATAGCCGGAAATCGCCTTATCTGTCTTCCAAATATCAGATAGACAATATCGATGTCGATTTTCAGCACAACTACAGGCTAAACGATAGCCATATGCTGGTCTGGGGCAGCGGCATCCGTTTCAATTTGAATAACTTCCAGGATAGTACGCAGATTGCGATGAGTGCAAACAATCGCACCGACCGCATCTACAGCCTGTTCGCCCAGGACGATATTACGCTGGTACCCGAGCGCTGGCACCTGACTTTGGGCAGTAAACTGGAGCACAACCCGGTCACGCAATTCGAAGTGCAACCCAATGCCCGCTTACTGTGGACGCCCGACGACAAACATTCGTTCTGGGGTTCGGTATCGCGCTCGGTACGCACACCCAATTGGGTGGAACAAAATATTTCTTACGGCTTGCAAATCCGGCCGCAGATAATCGGCGGTAACACGGTACCCGTGCTCCTCAGCTTGACCGGTAACCCGGACGTCTCCGCCGAGAAAATGATCGGCTTCGAATTGGGCTGGCGCGGTCAATTGCATCGCCAACTTAGCGCCGACGTGGCTCTGTACCATTACAGTTACGACGATTACTCCAGTTTGACGCCTAACCTTCATGCCCTCTCCGGCTACATGACTTTGGACTACAACAATTACGGGCATGTGCAAGTCTATGGCGGCGAAGTCAGCGTCGATTGGCAGGCTAGCGAGGGTTGGAAACTCCGCGCCAGCTACAGCCATGAAGAAGAACGATTTCGGCTGGCGCCAATGGCGCCAGCCAATACCACGATGACATCGGGCGACAGTTATCCGGCACATAAAGCCATGCTTTGGTCCATGCATCAACTAACGCCGAAACTTAAACTGGATTTGAATTGGCATTATTCCGACGCCATCGGTATCAGTGGTACGCAAACGAGAGCTTACCAAGAACTGGACGCCCGCCTCGCCTGGGATATGGGCGCGGGTGTGGAACTTGGCGTGGTCGGCCGCAATCTGCTGAATAGCAGTCACTTCGAATACGGCGCCGATATGTTTTCGACGGCCACGGCCGTGCAACGCGAGGTTTACGGCACCTTGCGCTGGCATTTCTAGGCGGCAACGAAACCTCATGCAAATGCCGAACACGCTCCGACTATTGCAAGAAGCCTGCGCTGTGCTGCGCAGTGCTTGCCGCTATTTCGGTCGAACGCGCACCTTATGTTTGAAATCGCGCACATCGGCGGCAACCTTTGCTATTTCCCGTTTTAGCAAGCTGCTGTTATTGCCCTTGCTACTTGCCAGCCCACTCTGTTTTGCCGAAGCGGCCAGTGAAGCGGCGGTAAAAGTGGCGTTTCTTTACAATTTTTTTAAATTTATTGAATGGCCGGAAACCGTTACCGGTCAAAACCGCTACACTTTATGCCTGAGCAACCATACAGATTTCGGCGATCATTTATTGATGTTGGAGGGTAAAGCAGTGAACGGCAAACCCTTGGAGATAATCCGCAATATTTCCGCCAAAGATCTAAAATCCTGCCATATTTTATTCATCGATATTGCCGACAATCCCGGCGATTATGCGCGCGAATTAAAAGGCATGCCGATAGTAACCGTCAGCGATAAACCCGGGTTTATTAACCAGGGCGGCACGATAGGCTTAATTCAAGACGGCAACCGGCTCAGCTTCGAAGTCAATCTCGACATCGCCAATACCGGCAACACGCGTATTAGCGCCCAGTTACTGAAGCTGGCAAAAAATATCGTCACCGACAAATAAACAGCGCCATTCCGATGATATTGCGAAATCGCCCATGATCCGGGACAAACTAGCCAATCTGCCGATGACCTATAAGCTGCAACGCTTGCAGGCCATCACCCTAGCCTTGGCTTTACTATTTACCTTGTTGATAACCAGCTTCACTCATATCTGGCAGGAAAAAGGCGAACTATCCCTTGAAGTACGCTCACTGGGCAAAATGATCGGTTTCAATGCCAACGCGGCCTTGCTGTTCGGCGATACCAAAACCGGCACGGAGATTCTGGCCACCTTGCGCGGCAAGTCGGAAATCATCTCCGCGCAACTTTATAAAAACGATGGCGAAATGTTTGCCCACTATCCGGCCAAGGCCGATCCCGCCAGTTTTCCGCGAACTTTGGCGGACGCGGAGCAACAGCTTAGTCGGCAGGGGCTGATGATATTTAGTCAGGTGATCCTATATCCCTTGCCCGACGATAACGGCGACATCGTCGGCACGCTGCGCTTATTGATTGACTTAAAGCCGATGTGGCGCATGGTGACGATCAGTCTTAGCCAAATTTTTCTGGCCATGCTGGTATCGTTTATGTTGGCGGTGTGGTTCGGCCGACGCTTGGCGGAATCGATCGCCGCGCCGCTGATACGCTTATCGTCCTTAGCCAAACAGGTTTCTGTCGATAATAATTATATGGTGCGGGCGAAAGGCGAAGGCGAAGACGAAATCGGCCAATTAGTCAAAAGCTTCAACCAGATGATCGAACGGGTGCAACAGCGCGATGCCGAACTGGAGAGCCAGCGCGGCACGCTGGAGCGAGAAGTCGACCTGCGTACCGCCGATCTCCGCATGGCCGTTACCGAAGCCCAAGCGGCGAACGTAGCCAAATCTCAATTTTTGGCCACCATGAGCCATGAAATCCGCACGCCGATGAACGGTGTGCTGGGCATGACCGAATTGTTATTGGGTACCGAGTTGGATACTACCCAACGCCAATACGCGGAAACCGTATTCAGTTCCGCGGACTCCCTGCTAACAGTGATTAACGACATTCTGGATTTCTCGAAAATCGAAGCCGGCAAGCTGGAACTGGAAGAAATTGACTTTAATTTGATCAATCTCACCGAGCAACTCACAGCCCTGTTCTTCGAACGCGCCAGCAGCAAAAACATAGAGTTAATTTGCCGGGTGGACAGCAAAGCCCCCAGGGATGTCAGAGGCGACCCCTATCGCCTGCGGCAAATATTGACCAATTTGCTGTCTAATGCCATTAAATTTACCGAAACCGGCTCGGTAAATTTGCACGTCGCGACAGTTTCAGATCAACAATGCGGGACTACCGGCGATATCTGCCTGGAGTTTTGCATCAGCGATACCGGCATAGGCATAACCCAGGACATTCAGTCGAGATTGTTCAAATCGTTTAGTCAGGCCGACGGCTCCACCACCCGTAAATACGGCGGAACCGGGCTGGGCCTGGCCATCAGCAAGGAGTTAAGTGAATTGATGGGCGGCAACATCCAAGTACAAAGTCAACCTAACATCGGCTCGGTGTTTACTTTGCACATCCCGTTGCGCAGAGCCCTGGATACCGTGCCCAGCGCCGTGCCAGGCAGTTCGCTACAGGGCAAACAGGTATTACTGGTCGAAGACAATGCCACCAACGCCAAGATTCTCGAGAACCACTTGGCTCATTTCGGTATGTATACCCGCATTGCCCAAAATGGCATTCATGCCCTGGAAATTCTGGACCAATCGGCTCGCCTGGGCTTGTTTTACGATATCGCCGTGCTCGATATGAAAATGACGGGAATGAACGGCGCGGAGTTGAGCCAACAGATGCGCCGCGACAGCCGATTTAACGGAATACGCATAGTAATAATCACGTCGAGCAGCGAAGAAGAGATACTAGCCAAGATTAGAAACAGCAACTGCGATCTCTATTTGAACAAACCCTTGCATCGGCGCACCCTGGAAGACGCCTTGCTGGCATTGCTCGGCCAAAAACCGCAAGCAATCGCCTGTACGGAGCCTGAACCATCAACCATAAGAATTCTGCTGGCCGAAGACAATCCGGTCAATCAGAAAGTCTGCAGCGCCATGCTGCGCCAGCTCGGCTACAGTCTACTGCTGGCAAATAGCGGCCGCGAAGTTCTGGACATTATCGGCCGCGAACCGGTTGATTTAATCCTGATGGATTGCATGATGCCGGGAATGGATGGTTACACCGCTACCCAACATATCCGGGATCGGGAGCGCGTCGGCGGCTTTCGCCGAATACCGATTATCGCTCTGACTGCAAATGCCATGGAAGGCGATCGGGAGCGCTGCCTACTGGCGGGCATGGACGATTATCTTAGCAAGCCTATTTTACAAAAAACCTTGCACGAAAAGATTCTATCGCTGGTTGCCGTCGTCGCGGAATCGCCGGCCACCGCGCCGACTATTCCCGACCTGAACCCGCCGGTCGCTAAACTCGATCCATCGCCGTTAAATACGCTCCGCCAGATCGGCGGCGACACACTCGTCAATGACGTATTGCGTTTATTCCGCGACAATGCCGAGCAACAAATTGCCAAACTGACTAGCGCCTTGCTTGCTAGAGATAGCGATGCCGTACGTGAAGCCGCGCATAGTTTAAAATCGGCGGCCGCCAATATCGGCGCGGTTTATCTGACAGAACTGGCACGCAAGCTGGAGAACACTGCGCGCGACAATACCCTGCAATTCGACAGCCGGCTTGCCGAAAATTTGCAAAGCGAATATAAAGAAATTCTTCAGCGGCTTACGCAACTCAGACCTTAACGATGGAACGATTACCTGCACACAGCCTGATCTTAGCGATAGACGACGACGATATGGTGCGTCTGATGTTGCAAGACATTCTGCAACGAGAAGCTTTCGAAGTTATCTGTGCCGCAACCGGCCGGCAAGGTTTGGAACTGGTCTCGGAAAAACGCCCCAACTTAGTATTGCTGGATGTGATGTTGCCGGACACCAATGGTTTCGACTGCCTGCAAACCATCAGAAACATGCCTGGAAACGCCATGTTGCCCGTGGTGATGCTGACCGGCATGGACGATCTGGATTCCGTGAATAAGGCTTTTCAATTGGGCGCGACGGATTTTATCGCCAAGCCTATCAACTGGCCGACCCTGCCGCACCGCTTACGCTATTTACTCCGCGCTGTCGCGACACTGGAAGAGCTGGCAAAAAGCGAGGCCGAGCTACGTAAAGCACAAAAAATCGCGCAGCTGGGCAGTTGGGATTGGTGCGTGGCAACCGACAACATGCAGTGGTCGGAAGAGGTGTTCAATATTCTCGGCGTCAGCCGCCACACCTTCGAACACAAACGCCACGATTTATTTAAATCGGTGCACCCGTCGGAAGTCGGCAAACTTCAACAAGCCATCGAATTGTGTCTACGCAGCAAACACAATTTTCGCCTGGAACTGCCTATTACCCATGGGAACGGCGCTAATCATGTGGTGCATATCCAAGGCGAAGCCATCCTCGAAGGTCAACGGGTCACGCATATCCACGGCACGGTGCAAGATATCACCGAGCGTCGGCATATCGAGGAACGGGTAAGATTTTTATCCTATTACGACCCGTTAACCGGCTTGCCGAACCGGACCTTGTACAAGGAAATCCTGGCGCAGGCGATGGCTTATTGCAATCGCCACGGCACCGTGTTGTCGACCTTGTTTATCAGCATCGACCGTTTCAAACGCATCAACGAGACACTGGGCCCCAAAATCGGCGACCAGGTCTTGAAAATGTTTGCCGACCGCGTAGTGGCCGAGCTAAGGGATTGCGACTATATCTCGACCAATGCGGATTACGAATTGGCCGGCATGACCGTATCGCGGCTGGGCGGCAACGAATTTACCGTGCTGCTGAATCATATCCAGGACACGCGCGACAGTGTAAAAGTCGCCAAACGTATTTTTCATGCCATGCAGCAAGCGTTTACCGTGGATCACACAGAACTGTTTGTGGGCATCAATATCGGGATAGCGGTTTATCCCGGCGACGGCCAGGATGAAGACAGCTTTATCAAGAATGGCGAGTTTGCGATGAATCATGCCAGCGAACACGGCCATAACAATTATCAATTTTTCAGTAAATCGCTCAACGTCGCGGCGTTTCATAAACTGGCGATGGAAAACAGTCTGCGCCGCGCCATCGAACGCAACGAACTGCAACTGTATTACCAAGCCAAGATCAACCTGCGCCGGCAAAAAGTGATCGGTTGCGAAGCCTTAATCCGCTGGCAACATCCTGAGTTAGGCTTGATTGCGCCATCGCAGTTTATTCCGATAGCCGAAGATTCCGGCCTGATTGCCCAAATCAGCGACTGGGTGCTGGAGAAGGCCAGCCGGCAAACCTTGGCCTGGCAACAGAACGGGCTCTGTCAAGGTTTGGTAATGGCGGTCAATGTGTCCGCCAATCAATTTCGCCAATACGGCTTTGGCAATCATGTGCGCGAGTTATTGTCCAATATTGGCTTGGAAGCTAGCTATCTGAAGCTGGAATTGACTGAAACCATTTTATTGGATCATATCGAGGAGACCTTAGTCACATTGCGCGATTTACAGGCCTTGGGCGTGAAAATCAGCATCGACGACTTCGGCACGGGTTATTCATCCTTGTCCTATCTAAAGAAACTACCAATTTCCGAATTGAAAGTGGATCACTGTTTCATTCGCGATTTGCCGCATAACGAAGACGATATGGCAATAACCGCCGCGATATTGGCATTGGCCGATGCACTTGGCTTGGAGGTGGTTGCCGAAGGCGTCGAGAACGAAAGACAGGCCAAATTTCTGTTGGACAGCGGTTGCGAAGTGGTACAGGGCTTTTTATTCAACCGACCGATGCCGGCCGATGAATTTGCGGCTTTTGTGCGGAAATTCGACTCGCAATTAGTGCTAAGCAGCGACGTATGACATGACGGCAAGACCGCGTATTCTGGTAGTCGACGACGACCCGATGATCCGCTTGCTGGTCAATCAAGTATTGCTGGCAAACGGCTACCAGGTAATTGAAGCGCAACACGGCCGGGAAGGACTGGCGATATTTAACGCACTCGCACCGGACCTGGTTTTGCTGGATGTGATGATGCCGGAAATGGACGGCTTTAGTTGCCTGACAGGGATGCGCGCCGCGTCGCAAAAAGTGCCTATCGTGATGATGACGGCGATAGAAGATACGCAAGCCGTCGAAGATGCGTTCCGGCTGGGCGCCACCGATTTTATCGGTAAACCCATACAATGGCCGCTGCTGCCGCACCGTATCAGTTACGTATTGCGCTCGCATCGCACGACCCAAACCCTGATCGAGCAACAAAAGCTGCTTAAGCAAAGCGAGCAACGCTTTCGTGATTTGGTGGAAAGTATCGGTAGCGAGTACTTTCTTTACTCTCACGATGCCGGTTGCATTTTCACGTATCTAGGCCCTTCGGTAGAGCATATTCTCGGCTACAAACCGGATGAGTTACTGCTGAACTGTTTCGACATTGTCACCGACAATCCGATCAATCAACTGGCCAGAGCCTATACCGCACAATGCCTGGCCGGCATCAAGCCCGCCAACTACGAAGTGGAAGTACGGTGTAAAGACGGCAGCCTGCGCTTATTGAACCTCAACGAATCGCCAATGTTCGACTCGGCGCAACGGGTGATTGCGGTAAACGGTTTGGCGCATGACATTACCGAAATGCGACGTACCCAATCGGCGCTGGCGGACAGCGAAGAACGCTTACGCCTGTCCATGCAAGCCGCCAAACAAGGCTTTTACGATCTGAACCCACTAACCGGATCCCTGATCGTCAATACCGAATATGCCAGCATGCTGGGCTACGACGCAACGAATTTCGAAGCCAGCCTCAATGCGTGGAAAAAACGCTTACACCCCGATGACCGGTCACGGGCTCTCGATACATTCCAAGGCTACATTGCCGGCGAGCTTAAGGAATACCGTTCGGAATATCGGCAACGTTGCGCCGATGGCGCTTGGAAATGGATACTGTCCATAGGCAGTATCGTCGAACGCGATGCAGCCGGCCTGCCGCTAAGGATGCTAGGCACTCATACCGATATTACCGATAGCAAAATCGCCGCCGAACGTCTGCATCTGCTGGCCAAGGTGTTCGAGAACAGCGGCGAGGCGATCTTTTTATGCACACCGGACATCCGCGTCGTATCCAGTAACCGGGCTTATAGCAATATCACCGGCTACCGCGCCGAAGAAGTCTTGGGGGAAATGCCGTCGATGCTGGACGCAAAGCATCTGGATCCACACCACTATCAACGCATTTGGCAGGCGCTCCGCGAAAACGGTTATTGGCAAGGCGAAGTCTGGGACACCCGCAAAAACGGCGAACGCTATCCGGCGTGGCTTGGCGTTTCCGTCACCTATAACAGTGAAGGCGCGGTTAGCCATTACATCGGTATTTTCTCCGACATTACCGAGCGTAAAGCGGTGGAAGCGCAAATTGAATACCTTGCGCGCCACGATCCCTTGACCAATCTGCCGAATCGCACCTTGTTGCGTGACCGCTTCGATCAAGCCATAGCTCACGCCGTGCGCAATTCCAGCCTGGTAGGTTTACTGTTCCTGGATCTGGACCATTTTAAAAACATCAACGACACCATGGGCCACGACGTCGGCGACCGCTTGCTGCAAGGCATTGCCGAGCGCTTGGTGCAATGCGTGCGCGAAGTGGATACGGTTTGCCGGCAAGGCGGCGATGAATTCATCATCATCCTCACCGATATACCCGATATCGAGACCATCACCCAAATCGCGCTGAAAATACTCGACCAGTTGAATCAACCATTTCTGATCGAAGGCGTCACCTTATGCACCTCGTTTAGCATAGGCATCAGTTTGTATCCTAACGATGGCTTGAATTTTCACGGTTTGCTGAATAAAGCCGACACGGCGATGTACGCGGCAAAAAACGAGGGCCGCAACACGTTCCGTTTTTTTTCGCACGACATGAACTTGGCTTCGATCGAGCGAATGAATATCGAGAACGGTCTGCGCCTGGCTTTGAAGCACAACGAATTCCGGCTGCACTACCAACCGCAATATGCCATTCGCGAGAATAAAATAATCGGTGCGGAGGCTTTGCTGCGCTGGCAGCCGGAACGAGGCCCGATGATTCCGCCGGCCAAATTTATCCCGATTGCCGAAGATAATGGCCTGATCGTACCGATAGGCGACTGGGTGTTGCGCGAAGCCTGCCGGCAAAATAAAGCCTGGCACGATGCCGGCTTGCAACTGCTGATTACTGTCAACATCTCGGCCTTGCAGTTTAAACGCGGCGATTTGCTGGCATCGGTGAAGACAGCGCTGGCCGAGTCCGGCCTAGCGCCGCAATATTTGGAATTGGAATTGACCGAGTCGGTACTCATGTTCGATACCAAGGTGGTAATCAACACTATCGCCCAATTACGAGATTTGGGCGTCAGCTTTGCCATCGACGACTTCGGGACCGGTTATTCATCGCTCAGCTATCTGAAACGCTTTGCAGTGAATAAACTAAAAATCGATCAATCTTTTATTCGGGATTTGTGTTCCGGCAAAGCCGAAGACGCCGCCATCGTGGAAGCCATTGTGAAATTAGGCGACACGCTAGGCCTGCTAACGCTGGCCGAGGGCGTGGAAACGCGCGAACAAGCGGATCAACTCGAACAACTCGGCTGCCGCAAAGCCCAAGGGTATTATTGGAACCAACCGCTACCCGCCGACAAATTCGCCCGGCTGTTTAATCCCGGCGCTTAATATCCGCCCTGCTTAAAATAATTGCCAAATTGGGGCGGCACCGTCCGGTAAAGCCGCCAGCCGGCCGAGCTCCAACCATTGATTGCCGGGCGCATGAAAATCCGAACCTACAGATGCCCGTAACTGATGTTTAGTCGCATGCAAATAACTCAAGCGGATATCGTCGACGCTGGCCCGGCCGGTCACCACTTCTATGCCCTCGCCTCCCGCCGTCTTAAAAGCCACTAAAGCCTTGTTTATCCATTTTGTACTGAGTTTATAACGCAAGGGATGCGCCAATACCGCGACACCGCCGGCATCCCTGATCCAGCCGACACAGTCGGCCAGACTGGCCCACACCGTCGGCACATAAGCCGGCTTACCCTTGCTTAAATAACGATCGAAGGCATCCTGCGCGGTTTCGGCATAACCTCGGCTAACCAGAAAATCGGCAAAATGCAGCCGGGTAATTTCGCCATTGCCCGCTACGTCCTTCAGTGTCGAGTAAGCATCGGCTATGCCCTTCTTCGCCAGTTTTTCGGCAATTTTTTGCGCGCGCTGATCGCGAATCAGTTGTTGCTTGGCAATACCCTCAAGCAACTGCGGATGCTGCGGATCGATATTTAAACCGACGATATGCAGGCAATGGCTTTCGAAACTAGCAGAAAGCTCGATACCCGGAATCAGCCGGATTCCGGCGCATTCAGCGGCCTGAGTGGCTTCCCGCAAACCCGCGGTAGTGTCGTGATCGGTCAAGGCCAACGCGGTAACGCCGTGTTGTTGGGCGCGCAACACCAGTTCGGTCGGGGATAAGGCGCCGTCCGACGCGGTGGAATGGCTGTGTAAATCATATATATCCGACACTATTGATAATCACCGTAAAGTTTGGCGTATAAGCCGTTTTGTTGGATCAAGGTATCGTGTTTGCCTTGTTCGCAAATTCGGCCCTGTTCGAAAACATACACATGATCGGCCTGTTTCACGGCGCTGAGCCTATGGGCAATGATGATAGTCGTGCGGCCTTCCAGGAACGTATTCAAGGCCTGATGTAGTTTGTACTCGGTTTCGCTGTCCAGCGCCGAGGTGGCCTCGTCGAGAATCACCACCGCCGGTTGGCTGACGATCATCCGCGCGATAGCCAGCCGTTGCCGCTGGCCGCCGGACAGGCGCATACCCTGCCGGCCAACTACGGTATCGAGACCCTGCGGCTGCTCCTCGACCGTGAGTTTCATCTGGGCGATGTCCAACGCGCGCCACAGTTCCGCGTCGGCGATCTCGCGGCCCAAGGTCAGGTTTGCGCGTATCGTATCGTTTAACAAGGCCGGATGCTGCAATACCGTCGCCACATGTTCGCGCACCACGTCCAAGCCGATCCTATCCAAGGGTACGCCATCGAAATAAATCATGCCGCTACCAGGCGGATACAGACCGATTAAGGTTTGCGCCAAGGTGGATTTGCCACCGCCGCTGGCGCCGACCAGTGCGATTTTTTCGCCGGCCGGAATCGTCAGATTGATGCCGTTCAAAACCGGTTCGTCTTTATAACTGAAATGCAGATCCTTGACGCTGACCGACACTGTCTTATGCCCGGTAAACGGATTTTCCAGATGCGGATAATAGGGTTCGCGTTGCAACAAGGTCAGTTTGTTAACCCTGGATAGGGCCGCCTTGGCGGCGTAAAAAGACTGCTGAATGCTGAGTATCTCTTGCACCGGCGCCATCATGAACCAGAGATAACCGAATACCGCCAGCATTTCGCCTATGGTCAAGTTGGAATACAACACCATCAGCATCGCGGTCGCCCGGAAAATATCGAAACCGAATAAAAAGGTCAAAAAACTCAGGCGCACCGTCGCGTCGCTTTTCCAGGCATACACCGTAGAATGATTTTTCACCGCCAGTGCACTGCCTATCAGCTGTTGGCAATAATGTTCCTCCCGGTTACTGGCGCGGATCTGATGAATCGCTTCCAGGGTTTCGCTCAAGGCTTGCTGGAATATCGCATAGGCTTTGTTTTCATTGGCCTTTAATTCCTTCACTCTGGAGCCTATGGCTCTGGCCAGATAAATCACCAGCGGATTCAAAAAAATTATGAACAAACCCAGCTGCCAATGCATCCACAGTAAAATCAATGCTGTACCGAACACCGTCAGCACCGCCACCAACAACTTGCTGATCGTGGTGCCGATAAAATTATCCAGTGTGTCCAAGTCGGTCACCATATGCGAACTGACCGTACCGCTACCCAGGCTTTCGTATTCGGACATCGAAATATGCTGCAAATGTTTCACCAGACTTTCACGAATACGAAAGATCACATCCTTGGCGATATTGGAAAATTGCCGGGTTTGAATAATGTTCAACACCAACGCAAACAACCGCAGCAGCAAACTGATCAACAAAATGATCGCGATATACACCATGGGTTGCCGCCACTCACTTGGCAACCAGGGATCGAGATTCCGCAGCACCATACCCGGATGATGCAGTAATACTTCGTCGACCAACAAAGGCATCAATAGAGGTACCGGTACGCTGGCTGCCGTTGCCAATATTGCAATCAAATGCCCGTTGATCAGTTGTTTTTTATGCTGTAAGGCGATGCGGTATATGTATTGCCAGGAATATTCGGCTTGCGCCGCGCGGTTTGATGTTTTCAAGGTAATGAAACGAATTCGATGAAGTTTAACGATTATAATGGTCCGGCCTACTTTGCAAAAACTTCTTGCGCAGCGTTTCGTGCCGGCTATAGTGGAAATTGATATGCATTTTATCCCGTGTTTTTTACTGCTTGCCGCTCTGACCGGCGTTTTGCCGAACAGTGCCCGGGCGGAAGAAATCTCGCTAGTCACGCAACGTCAACAATTTTTGCGCGCGGAGCAAGCGCTGAACCAAAATCGCGATGCCGAGTATCTGGCGCTGGCGCCGGGATTGAAAGGCTACCCGCTATATCCTTATCTGCAATACCAGTGGCTAAAAAATCGTCTGGATGCCGATAGCGAAATCAAGCAGTTTCTTGTCGACCACGCCGCCAGCCGATACGCGGCCGGGCTCCGGCAGAGGTGGTTGCTAGCCTTGGGTAAAAAGCAGCAGTGGCAACTGTTAATGAATAACTATCAAGGCAGCGACGACCCGGAACTGCAATGCTATGCCGGTTTGGCGCAATTCCAAACCGGACAAATCTTGGAAGCATTCAATCAAGCCCGCGCCTTGTGGTTAAGCGGCAAATCGCAGCCGGATAATTGCGATGCCTTGTTCGAGATTTTTAAAGCATCGCCATATTTTAATACCGAGCTGATAAAACAGCGATTTCACGCTGCGCTTAATCGCGACAATCAAAACCTGGCCGGCCACTTAACCCGATTCTTTAGCGGTCCGGAACTCGATCTAGCAAATACTTGGTTAACACTGCACCGGCAACCTGAAGCGGTTGCCACCGATACCGGCTGGCGTAAATACGTGGACCAAGCGGGAGAGTTACTTGCGCATGCGATTGATCGCTGGCTGGAAACCGACGTCGAAGCGGCGACAACAACTTGGGACAACACTAAATCGCAAATCGCTGTGCCGCCGGCAACGGCAGCTTTTATCGAAAAACGCATAGCTGTTGCATTGGCCTTGAAACGCGACAACCGCGCCTACGCCCGTTTGTCGAAGCTGGAAAACAGCGACGAATCGGCGCGGGAATGGCGGGTCAGAGCGGCTTTAAACATGCAAAACTGGCAAGATGTCGCCACCGCGATTGCCGGCCTCAATGAAGAAGAAAAATCCCGGGAAAAATGGCAATACTGGCAAGCGCGCGGCTGGGCGGAAACCGGCCAGAACGCGGCGGCCGGCACTCTGTTTCAACAACTCGCAAAAAATCGCAGTTTTTACGGCTTTCTGGCCGCGAGCCGACTGCGGCAATCCATCTCGCTGGTCGATCGCCCCTTAATGGTTCCCGCTCAGGATCTCGATTATCTGCAAAATCAGACCGATTTTCAGATAGTTTCCGAGTTGATAGCCATAGACCGTAAACCAGAAGCCAAGCGGCAATGGTGGTACGCAGTAGGCAAGCTGGATAACCGCTTGTTGCCGGCCGCCGCTAAATTGGCGCAACAGTGGCACGAGCCGGCACTAGCGATTTCCACGATAGCTAAGGCCAATCATTGGGACGACGTCAATCTGCGTTTCCCGTTGGAATATATCCGGCAAATCCAAAGTAACGCCTCGGCGCAACAATTGGATCCGGCCCTGATTCTGGGTTTGATCCGCCAGGAAAGCGCATTCGACGAATTGGCGGACTCCCCGGCCGGCGCCAAGGGTTTGATGCAGGTCATGCCGAAAACCGGAAAGCAAATCGCCGCCGACTTGCACGATAGCTGGGACAGCGACTACAACCTGTTCAAACCCGAACTCAACTTAAAGTACGGCTCGTTTTACTTTAAAAAGCTGTTGCAGCAATTCAACGGACACGTACCGCTAGCCGCCGCCGCCTATAATGCCGGCGCCAATAAAGTCAAACGCTGGCTGCCCGAAAACCGCCCGCTACCGGCCGATATTTGGATAGAAACCATACCTTATAAAGAGACTCGAGGCTATGTCGCGTCGGTATTAATGTATAGCTTGATTTATCAGCAGCGCCTGCAACGCGACAGTTTAAAGATCGACGATCTACTGCGCGAGGTAATGCCCGGATAAAAATTGAGCTGATTTTTTAAGCCGATTATTAGATAATGCCGCAGTTTTTGAACCCACCAACCAGGTAAGAATTAGAATGGAGAAGCAGCACAGTTTCACGCGCGAAGAATTATTGATGTCCGGCCGCGGCGAGTTATACGGCCCGGCGAACGCGCAGCTACCGCTTCCCAATATGCTGATGATGGACCGCATCGTCCATATTTCCGATGAAGGCGGCAAATACGGCAAGGGCGAAATCATCGCCGAGTTGGATATTACCCCCGAATTATGGTTTTTCGACTGCCATTTTCAAGGCGACCCGGTCATGCCCGGCTGTCTTGGTTTGGACGCGATGTGGCAATTGGTCGGCTTCTATTTATGTTGGTTGGGCGGCCCAGGCAAAGGTCGCGCGCTGGGTTGTGGCGAAGTTAAATTCACCGGCCAAGTACTACCTACAGCCAAAAAAGTCACTTATAAAATCGACTTGAAACGCGTGATTCTGCGCAAGCTGGTCATGGGCATCGCCGATGCCACGATGGAAGTCGATGGCAAACAAATCTACGAAGCGACCGATTTACGAGTCGGCTTATTCACTTCCACCCAAGATTTCTAAGGAAACCGTCATGAAACGCGTAGTTGTAACAGGTTTAGGGATAGTTTCCAGCATCGGCAACAACCGGGACGAAGTGGTCGATTCATTGAGAACGGGCCGCTCCGGTATCGTTCACGCTCCCGTCTATGAAGAGATGGGCTTTCGCAGTCATGTGCACGGCCCGGTCAACATCAACCTGGATGAAGCGATAGACCGTAAAATAAAACGCTTTATGGGCGACGGCGCTGCTTACAACTATCTGGCTATGGAACAAGCTATCGCCGACTCCGGCCTGGAAGATACGCAAATTTCCAATGTCCGTACCGGATTAGTGATGGGCTCCGGCGGACCTTCGACCTCCAACTTGGTGGATTCAGCCGACATTCTCCGCTCCAAAGGCGTGAAGAAAGTCGGTCCGTATATGGTGACCCGCGCCATGTCCAGCACCAACACAGCCTGCCTGGCCACGCCTTTCAAAATCAAAGGTGTTAATTACTCCATCAGTTCCGCTTGCGCGACCAGCGCCCACTGCATCGGCCACGCCATGGAATTGATTCAATTGGGCAAGCAAGACATCGTTTTCGCCGGCGGCGGCGAAGAACTGCACTGGACTATGTCCGTGATGTTCGACGCGATGGGCGCACTGTCTTCAAAATATAATGACACGCCAGCCACGGCATCACGCCCCTACGACGAAACCCGCGACGGCTTCGTGATCTCCGGCGGCGGCGGTGTTTTGGTGATTGAGGAACTGGAACACGCCAAAGCGCGCGGCGCAAAAATCTACGCAGAGCTGGTCGGCTATGGCGCCACTTCCGATGGCTACGACATGGTACAACCCTCCGGCGAAGGCGCGGTGCGCTGCATGCAACAAGCCTTGGCTACCGTTCATGAAAAAATCGACTATATCAACGCGCACGGCACCAGCACCCCGGTAGGCGATACCCGCGAATTGGAAGCGATGCGCGAGGTATTCGGTGCCGACGGCGTACCAGCGGTCAGTTCAACCAAATCACTAACAGGTCATGCCCTGGGTGCGGCTGGCGTCAACGAAGCCATTTATTCCTTGCTGATGATGCAAGAAAACTTCTTGAGCGCGTCCGCCAACATTAATCAGTTAGACCCAGGCGCGGCCGGCATTCCGATTGTTAGAGAATATCAAGATAACGTGACACTGAACACCATCATGTCCAACAGCTTCGGCTTCGGTGGCACCAATGCCACGCTGATTTTCCAACGCTATAACGGCTAATTTTGGGCGGCTGGAACATCAATTTCAGCCGCCCCTCATCGCATCCATGTCCGATCCAGAACACAAATCCCGCACCCAGTTTAACAAGCTGCAAAAACGCCTGAGGCGTTGCGTTGGCGAAGCTATCGCTGATTTCAATATGATAGAACCCGACGACAAGGTGATGGTTTGCCTGTCCGGCGGGAAGGATTCGTATACGATGCTGGACATTCTGCTGAACCTGCAGAAAACCGCGCCGATTAATTTCGAGATCATTGCGGTCAATCTGGATCAAAAGCAACCGGGTTTCCCGGAACACGTGCTGCCGGAATATCTGCAATCGATAGGCGTGCCCTACCACATCATCGAGCACGATACCTACAGCATCGTCAAACGCATCATCCCGGAAGGCCAAACTACTTGCAGCCTGTGTTCCCGGCTACGCCGCGGCACGCTGTACGGATTTGCCAAGGAACATAAGATCACCAAGATCGCCCTCGGTCATCATCGCGACGACATTATCGAAACCTTCTTCCTGAACATGTTCTACGCCGGCAAATTAAAAGCGATGCCGCCAAAGTTGCTCAGCGACGACAAGCAAAACATCGTAATTCGGCCACTCGCCTACTGCCGGGAAAAAGACATCAACCGCTTCGCGGCTTTCAAACAGTTTCCGATCATTCCCTGCAATCTTTGCGGTTCTCAAGAAAACCTGCAACGTAAGGCCATGAAGCAAATGCTGACCGGTTGGGATAAACAGTTCCCCGGCCGTATAGAAACCATTTTCGCCAGCCTGCAAAATATCGCACCGTCGCAAATGGCGGATGCCAGCCTGTTCGATTTTGCCGGGCTACGCCGCGATCCCGAATCAAACCTGCCGCGAGTAGTCTCTGACGAAGCTGGACTGGACATCCTCGAACGCTAACCATGGAATGCAACGATGAAAAATACAATTTTGGTGACGGGCGGCGCCGGCTACATCGGTAGCCATACCTGCGTAGAGCTACTGAATAACGGCTTCGAGGTCATCGTGGTCGATAATCTCCGCAACAGCAAACTTGAATCGCTGAAACGCATCGAAACTATCACCTCGCAAAAACCCGTTTTCTATCAAGCCGACATAACCGACCAAGCCGCACTGCGCGCGATTTTCAAAGCGCATAAAATCGATGCAGTGATTCATTTCGCCGGCCTGAAAGCCGTCGGCGAATCCTGCCAGCAACCCTTGAGTTATTACCGCAACAATATCTACGGCACCCAAGTGCTGCTGGAGACAATGAGCGAATTTGCGGTGAAAAGATTGGTTTTCAGCTCGTCCGCGACCGTTTACGGCGATCCGCATAGTGTGCCGATTCTGGAAAACTTTCCGCTGCAAGCCACCAATCCTTACGGCCGCACCAAACTGTTTATCGAAGAAATCCTGCGGGATGTCAGCAATGCCGATACATTTAATAGCAACCAACCCTGGCAATTCGCAATCCTGCGTTACTTCAACCCGATCGGTGCGCACAGTAGCGGGATGATAGGTGAAGATCCCAATGGCATACCCAATAATCTGATGCCGTTTTTGTCGCAGGTAGCCATCGGCAAATTACCGATTCTATCGGTATTCGGTGACGACTATCCCACCAAGGACGGCACCGGCGTCCGCGATTACATTCATGTGGTGGATTTGGCGCAAGGCCATATCAAAGCCTTGCAATACCTGCTCGGCAAAGCTGCCGATACTGCGGTTTGCGATGCAATAAATTTAGGGACCGGCAACGGCTACAGCGTATTGGAAATGATCAACACCTTTATCGAAGTAACAGATCAGGCCGTTCCCTACAAAATCGCACCACGTCGAGCCGGCGATGTTGCGGCTTGCTACGCCGACCCGAGTTTAGCGGAAGAGAAAATAGGCTGGAAAGCGGAACGGGATTTAAAGCAGATGATGACCGACACTTGGCGCTGGCAGAAAAATAATCCCAACGGCTATAACTAAACCGACTCGGCAATTAATACCAAACCGCCGTTTTCAACCCGATTCCTGCCTTTGCGTTTGGCTTCGTACAAGGCAGCATCCGCGGTTTGCACCAATTGCAAAGCAATCTCTGCGACAGGTTTTTTCTGCGATCGACTGGGCCGGTAAGTCGCCACACCGATTGAAATAGTTACCGGGATGGCTTGATCGCCGTATTTCACCTGCAGATTGGCAATACTAAATCTGATCCTCTCGGCGATTTCCGAAGCGGTGCTTTCGTCGCTTTGCGACAGCAAGGCCACAAATTCTTCACCGCCATAGCGCGCCAGCACATCGTTATTACGCAGCAACTTCTTGATAATACCGGCTACGACAGCCAACACATGATCGCCAGCCTGATGCCCAAAACCGTCGTTGATGCGCTTAAAAAAATCGATATCCAGAAATAGACAAGACAACGGCTCGCGATTGCGCTGACTGCGATCCAGTTCTTCCTCTATGCGCTGCTCCAAGAAACGCCGATTGTTCACGCCGGTCAAGGGATCGACCAAGCTGGTACGACGCATGGTTTCGACGTTTAAATTGTTTTCCAAACAAATGCTGATGACCGAGGCGATATGCTCGACAAAATCGGTGGCCATACCTTGCATGAAGCGCTCGTTATGATAACTGCCCAGGTTTAAAGACCCCAGATACCTATCCCGACGAATCAGCGGTGCAATCACCACCGACGCCGGCTTTTGTTGATTGGATTCGGAAAAAAACTTTTCGCAGACCGTGGTTTGATAGCTTCCCAAAAACGGTTGATCGGACAATCCGAAACTATGGCGCAATTGCCATTCGCTACTTGCCAAAAACAGCCCTTCCCTGTCCCGGTAATTATAATTATCCACTTCCAGATAGCCGGCTATTTCGTTTTTCGAGTCGATCAAACACAAGCTAATTACGTCCAGATCGAACAGCGCCTTGGCCTCCCCGAGAATAAACTCGATCATTTCCGCCAGCGAATTAAGCCCCAGCAGACGCATTTCAAAATTTTGTAAACGCTTCAAGGTCAGGCTGTTATGTTGGACGCGGTTGAGCATTCCGTCCAAATGACTTTCCAACACCCGCAAATCTGTCGTTATATCCTGTTCCAAGCTCAACCCCACCCGCTGAATCAAGTCGATAAGACTAGCAGTTTTCGCAGAAAAAGTGTGGGCCAATAGACACTCCCAATCCGACTACGACTTTATATCACCGGTATTATTTATTAGCGGTAAAACACAGGGAAAAAGCAGTTCCCACACCATACACAGGAACTGCCCGATGCTCATTAGGCCACTTGTTTCGCTTTGTCTTGATAACTGTCGATTTGATCGAAATTTAGATAGCGATAGGTATCCGCACTGGTTTGTTCGATGCTGGCGGCGTATTGCATATACTCCGCCACCGTCGGAATTTTGCCCAGCAGCGAACATACCGCCGCCAATTCCGCCGAGGACAGATAGACGTTGGCGCCGTTGCCCAAGCGGTTGGGGAAGTTACGCGTCGAGGTCGATACCACAGTCGAGCCTTCCGCCACCCGCGCCTGGTTACCCATGCACAACGAACATCCCGGCATTTCGGTGCGCGCGCCGACTTTACCAAAGGTGCCGTAATAGCCCTCTTCAATCAGCTGGTTTTGATCCATTTTGGTCGGTGGCGCAACCCATAAGCGGGTCGGCAACGCGCCGGCTTTTTCCAGTAATTTGCCGGCGGCGCGGAAGTGACCGATGTTGGTCATGCAGGAACCGATAAACACCTCGTCGATCTTGGTACCAGCCACTTCCGACAATGGCTTGATGTCATCCGGATCGTTCGGGCAAGCCAGCAATGGCTCGGTGATTTGGTTCAAATCGATTTCAATAATTTCCGCATACTCCGCATCCTGATCCGCTTCCATCAATATCGGCTTCTCCAGCCAATCTTGCATCGCCTTGATCCGGCGTTGGATAGTTCTGGCATCGCCGTAACCTTCCGCGATCATCCATTTCAACAAGGTAATGTTGGAGTTCAGATATTCGCGAATCGGCGCTTCGTTGAGCTTGATGGTGCAACCACCGGCAGAACGTTCCGCTGACGCGTCGGACAGCTCGAATGCTTGCTCGACTTTCAAATCCGGCAAACCTTCAATCTCCAGAATCCGGCCGGAAAACACGTTTTTCTTGCCCTGCTTCGCCACGGTCAGCGAGCCGCTTTTTAATGCGGCATACGGAATCGCGTTGACCAGATCGCGCAAAGTAATCCCAGGCTGCATTTGGCCTTTAAAGCGCACCAAAACCGATTCCGGCATATCCAGCGGCATCACGCCGGTCGCGGCCGCAAACGCCACCAGACCGGAACCGGCCGGGAAGGAAATGCCAATTGGGAAGCGGGTGTGCGAATCGCCGCCGGTGCCGACGGTATCCGGCAACAGCATCCGGTTCAGCCAGGAGTGAATCACGCCATCACCGGGACGCAGTGACACGCCGCCGCGCGTCATGATGAAGTCCGGCAAGGTGTGCTGCATTTGCACGTCGACCGGTTTCGGATAGGCGGCGGTGTGGCAGAAGGATTGCATCACCAAATCAGCCGAAAAACCCAGGCATGCCAAGTCTTTTAACTCGTCACGAGTCATCGGCCCGGTAGTATCCTGAGAGCCGACCGTAGTCATTTTCGGTTCGCAATAGCTGCCCGGCCTAACCCCGGCGACACCGCACGCTTTACCGACGATTTTTTGCGCCAGCGTGAAACCCTTGCCGCTGTCGTGAGCCACGCCCAAGCGGCGGAACACAGTGGAAGCGGGCAAGCCCAAAAATTGGCGGGCGCGGTCGGTCAAACCCCGACCGATAATCAATGGAATCCGGCCGCCGGCGCGAACTTCGTCGAAGATGACTTCGGTTTTTAAACTAAATTCGCACACAACTTCATCCGTACCGTGACGTTTGACCACACCTTGATAAGGATAAATATCGATCACATCACCCATCGCCATCCCGGTGACATCGCATTCGATCGGCAGTGCGCCGGAATCTTCCATAGTATTAAAGAAAATCGGCGCGATCTTGCCGCCGATGCAGACGCCGCCGCCGCGCTTGTTGGGGATAAACGGAATGTCGTCGCCCATGAACCACAACACAGAGTTGGTGGCGGATTTGCGCGAGGAGCCGGTGCCGACCACGTCGCCGACGTAGGCCACCGGAAAGCCCTTGGCTTTGAGTTCGGTAATTTGCTGTTCGGCATTGGTGATGCCGTCGCGCGGCATTTTCAGCATGGCCTTGGCGTGCAACGGGATGTCCGGCCGCGACCAGGCGTCTGGCGCAGGCGACAAATCGTCGGTATTGGTTTCGCCGGTGACTTTAAATACCGTCACTGTCAGTTTTTCCGGCACTTCCGGCTTGGCCGTAAACCATTCGGCATCGGCCCAGGACTGCAATACCTGTTTGGCGTAAGCATTGCCGGCTTCGGCTTTTTCTTGGACATCGTGGAAAGCATCGAAAATCAGCAAAATTTGCGACAGTGCTTTGGCGGCAATCGGCGCCAACCCAGCATTGTCGAGCAATTCGATCAGCGGTGCTACGTTGTAACCGCCGAGCATGGTACCGAGCAATTCGGTGGCTTTTTCCGGCGTTAGCAAAGGTGAAGTTGCCTCGCCTTTTGCAACGGCGGTCAGAAAACCGGCTTTGACATACGCGGCTTCATCGACGCCGGCGGGAATGCGATTTGCCAGCAAATCCAGCAAAAACACTTCTTCGCCGACGGGCGGATTTTTCAGTAACTCAACCAATGCCGCGACTTGCTCGGCGTCCAGAGGTTTAGGCACTACGCCCTCGGCGGCGCGTTCGGCTACGTGTTGTCGGTATTGTTCTAACATAGATTTATCCTGGAGAAAACGGTACTCCCGCTCTGGGAACCGGTTAAAAAAACTAACTGATGACTGTCGCCTCCAACCGAATTAACTCATCGCATCGACAATGGCTTGCCCCATTTCCTTGGTGCCGTATTTACTGTCGGAGTTCAAATCAGGGGTCACATAAACACCGCCGTTCACGACCTTTTCAATGGCGTTTTGCATGCGGATGGCGGCTTCGTGTTCGCCTAAATGGTTCAGCATCATCACGCCACCCATCATTACCGCCGTAGGGTTGGCAATATTTTTGCCGGCGATATCCGGCGCGCTGCCGTGTACCGCTTCGAATAGGGCGGCATCGGCACCGATATTGGCACCCGGAATTAAGCCTAGCCCACCCACCAGACCAGCGGTCAAATCGGACAGAATGTCGCCAAACATATTCGTGGTTACCACCACATCGAATTGCTCAGGCTTCATCACCATGTGCATGCAGGCCGCATCGACAATTTTTTCGTCGAATTCAATATCCGGATATTTTGCCGCCACTTCCCGCGCTGCTCTCAGAAACAAGCCCTGAGTGTATTTAAGGATATTGGCCTTGTGGCAAACCGTGACCTTTTTGCGGTCGTTATCAATCGCATATTTGAAGGCATATTCAACGATACGTTCCGAACCGACTTTGGTGACCACCGCCAGGCTCTCGGCAATGTCTTTGGCCGGGGTCAGATAATGTTCCAAACCCACATACAAACCTTCGGTATTTTCGCGCACAATGACGATGTCCACATCGTCGTAGCGGGTTTTCACACCCTTCCAGCTTTTTGCCGGCCGCACGTTGGCATAGAGGTCGTATTGTTTGCGCAGTTCGACATTGATACTTCTAAAGCCCTCTCCGACCATCGTGGTCAGTGGGCCTTTAAACGCCACCCGCGTTTGCGCGATAGATTCCATCGTGGCATCCGGCAGCGGCGTACCGGTTCTTTCGTAAGCCGACATGCCGGCATCCGCCTCATGCCAATTAATTTTTGCACCCGATGCGTTAATCGCCGCCACTGCGGCATCCATGATCGAAGGGCCAATACCATCACCTTTAATCAACGTGACGTTATGCATTCATATCTCCTAAGTTTATGTTTAAAAATCGAGTAACTGTTACACGCGGGTGGATCGGCGGATAGCGGTAGTCATGAACGCACTCACCCGATCGAACGACATCGATATTATAAATGGCGGTAAATTCACTCCGGCAATAAATCGCGAATTGGTAATGAATGATACACAGTTTCACCGCTCACCGCACAGGGAACCGGCATTTGCCACACCCGAACCTTGGACAAAATTTCCATTCAAATTAAACTGCACCTAGCCGCCCTGCCAATAATTTCAGCAAAGTTCATGCCCAATTAAAACAGATAAGTCACGGACCAATAATCGGCATCAACACAGTAAAAAAAGCGGTATGATCGATAGCAGTTATTTCTGCCAAAATACCAGCCATGATCACCGTCGATAAGCTGACTTTCGAGTACCCCGGCCTGCGCGCCTTGGACGATGTGTCTTTCAAAATCGCCGCCGGCAGCATTACCGCGCTGGTCGGCCCTAATGGCGCCGGCAAAACCACGCTATTGCGTTGCATGGCAGCATTAGATCAGCCGGTTAGCGGCGCAATCAACATCGCCGGCATCGACGTCCTGGAACAACCACGCGATTGCCATCGTATCATCGGCTATTTATCTGATTTTTATGGCCTTTATCAACGATTGACCGTGCGGCAGTGCTTGCACTATGTAGCCCGCGCCCAAGGCATTTTAGAATCCGATTGCGCTGCCGCTATTGACGATGTCAGCCGGCGCTTGCATATTCAAGATAGATTGGAAAACAGCCCGGTCGAGTTATCTCGCGGCCTGCGCCAGCGGGTAGCGATTGCGCAAGCCACCATCCATAAACCGCCGGTAGTCTTGCTGGACGAACCAGCCTCCGGCCTGGATCCGGAGGCCCGCCACGAACTGGCTGAGCTGTTTCTGGATTTGCAATCCCAAGGCATGACGCTGATGGTTTCTTCGCACATCCTCGCGGAATTGGAAGCCTACTGCACCGATATGCTGGTGCTGCGCCAAGGCCGTATCGTCGAACAAGTCGCTGTCAAAGTCCCTTCGTTAGTCAAACCGTTTAAATTGCTGCTAGCCAAACCGGTCGAAAACCTGCTCAGCCTTTTACAAACGCAAACCGGTTTTAAGGTGTTGAATTGCGACGACAAACAGCAAGCCTTGTTGCAAATCGACGGTGACGCAAGCCTACAACACCAAGCACTGAAAACCCTGTTTGCTTTGGATTTGCCGGTCTGCGAGTTCGCCCCCGCCAGCAGCAATCTGCAAGACGCTTATCTACAAACCATCCGCGACGCCTCATGAATCTGAATCCCGAATTTCAACGCCAGCTGATTTTGGAATGCTCCCAGGCCCGACTAGTCGGCGCACCGGCCATGTTGGGAGCCGTATTCAGCCTAACGTATTTTCTGGACAATTACCGTCTGGGCACCATAACCGCGCAAGCCGCGCTGATGCTATTCTTACTGATCACCCTCCTCTGGGGTACGCGGCAAAGCCTCGACAGTATCGTCGAGGAATATCGTGACCGCACCTGGGATACCCAGCGTCTCTCCGCGCTGGGACCTTGGCAAATGGCCTGGGGCAAACTGCTCGGCAGCACCAGTATGGTCTGGTACTGCGCCAGCATCTGTCTGCTGGTTCATGCCTTGGCCACCAATAACCCCGCCACCCTGCCTTTATTGTTTTTTTATGCGATAGGCACGGCCTTACTGGTGCAAAGTGCTGGCTTGCTAATAGGTTTGCTGGCCGTACAACGCGGTCAACTGAAAACCGGATCGATACTGGTTTTGGCTTTGGTAGGTTTTATTATCGTCACGCCATCATTGACGGATTTAACCGATACTTCTAATTATTTGCCCGGCACTTCGCTAATCAATTCTTGGTACAACATACGAGTTCCCGCGCAGACCTTGCACCAAATAAGCCTATTTTTTGCATTATTCTGGTGCATCATGGGCGACTATCGTCTGCTGGCGCAAGACCTGGGAATACGGAATTTGCCTTGGGCCTGGTTTGGCTTTACGCTATTTTTGATCGTTTATTTGGGCGGCTTTATACCCAGCTCCGGTTATTCGTTTTCCCTGGCTGCTTTTGTAGTTTGCACCGCGCTGACATACGTCGGTGCCATCGTCGAACGGCACGAGCCGATGCGCATCAAACGCTTGCTGGATTATTGGCAACAAGCCAACTGGCGCCGAGTTGGCGAAGAATTGCCATTGGGTGTATTGAGTTTTGCGCTTAGTCTGCCGTTTGCAGTCTTTCTGAGTTTCCGCGAGCAACAACTGGCTTGGCTCGACATTTCCTTGCACGCTTATCCATTAGCAATCGCTTTGCTGGTTTTACGCGATTGCGCTATCTACCTATTTTTTTGCTACGGCAAAAACCCGCAACGTGCATTCAGCCTAAGTTTGCTGTCCGCCGCACTGCTGTACGGCATTCTACCCGGGCTGTTCAGTGCGGTCGGCATGAGAAGTATATCGGCGCTATTTTTTCCGCTGTGGGCCGATTCGGCAATCGGTGCTCTGATCTCGGCTGTATTGCAATGCGCATTGATTTTAAGCATTCTTTATCAACGCTGGAGATTAAGTATTTAAAACCAGACGAACATGTTTATGCGTTAGTTAAGATTGCTTGCTTAAGCCTGCCGGAACAGAGAGAATAAAGCCAAGAAATAAAAACAACAATAACTTGGCTATCGGAAAGGCTAATGCGCCATTGGGCGGCGCCGAATACGATGGTTGCGACTGGGACCTGGTATGCGCAAACCAAATCCGTTTATCGACCACTTTTCCAGCAAGGCATTTTTCAGGGCTCCGGTCAGTCATCGCCCATTCAAGCATTTTCCGCGTACCCTTCAATCGTTAAGCCCCACCAAGCTATTTGCTATCCCACTGTTTGACGAAGACAGCGAACGGCGATTTTGGGAAGAACGCTATCTGGTATTACTAAGCCCGTTAAGATGGGCCTTAGGCTTGGGCGCTACTGCTTTCCTAGCCTATATTCTGCTTGATCTGCACATCGGCCATGTTTCCAGCTCGGAACTCTTGTTAAGGCTTCCCATCGTCTTGGTGCTTTTGGGTTTATTCAGATACTTATATGTTGGATTGGATGCCGTCTCAAAAATCAACACCATCGCCAAACTCAGCGCCGGGCTTTCCGCCGCTAACTTAATCGCCTTTCTGTTATATGACGGCAACCCCCGCTACTACGCGGAAACCTGGCCGGCCCTGTTGCCCATGTATTTTTTCAGCTATGGACAAATGTTCATGTCGTTGCGGGCAACGATAGGTTTTGGCTGGAGCACAGCGCTAGCCATGCCGCTTGCCGGCTATTGGCTTGGGCTGACCATGATAGATTTAATCCCTTCTATCCTCAACCTGCTTATCGTAAACGTGTTTGGGGTCTGTACCCGTTGCCAACTGGAAGCCTACGCCCGCAAATCCTTCCGCGAAAAACGCAAAGCCCAACTCAGTGCCGAAGATAGAACCCGTTTTTTACAGCAGATGGGGCACAATCTGCGCCAACCGTTGCAAGCGTTGGCCTGCTATGCCGCCGTATTGGACACCGCGCGAACCAACCAGCCCATCAATAGCGCGGCGTTTATGCTCAACCGCATGGGCTTGGTAATAGACGAATTAAATGCCGCCTTTAACCACGTGTTAGACATCGCCAACCTGGAAACCGGCCGGCAAATTCCGCAACCGGCCAACATCGATATCAATACATTGCTGACCAGCCTGGAAAATCAATATGCCCCGCAAGCCGCCAAGCGCGGCGTTCGGCTTAAAGTTGTGTTGCGCCGCCAGGAGCCATACAACATCCGCAGCGACATCAATATCCTGCGGCAAATCCTCGGTAATTTGCTCGATAACGCCATTAAATATACCGAGAGCGGCTGGATACTGGTGTCGGCAGTCAATACCGGCAAGCAACACCTGACATTGCATGTTTGCGACAGCGGCCCTGGGATTGCTGCCGAACTGCGCGAAGAGGTATTCAAGGAATTTGTTCGTAACCAGCGCCGCCAGAACGACAACAAAGTACCCGGATTGGGCATAGGCTTGGCTTACGTGGCCGCCGCCGTCAAATGTTTACCCGATCACAGTCTGAACTTGGTGTGCGGTTCGCGTTTTGGCTGCGACTTTAAACTCCAACTACCGGTTGCCGAGCCGATGCCGACTGTAAACAGCGGACTAGATAGAGGCGGCGACTTCTCCGGCTACTTTGTGATGGTGGTGGACGACGATGCCGAGGTATTACAAGCCATCGCCAAGCAACTGAAAACCTGGGGCTGCCTAGTACACGAAGCCTTGTCTCTGGCGGAAACCTTAGAGTTACTAAGCGAAAATGATAGAGACCCGGACTTATTGATCACCGACTTTTATCTGGGCAACCGCGAAACCGCGCATGACGTCATCGCTGCGGTTCACTCCGCTTGCGGACCGGTACCGACCATGATTCTATCCGCCCGCGCCATCTCGGACCACGAGAAAACCATGCTGCCGCCACACACCGCTATTCTGCGCAAACCCGCCGGCGCCACAACCCTGATGGATGCCATGGCTAACACCATGCAGATAACCAAATCTTCCTGCGATAAAAGCAGCGAGTCGGCCCGCTAACGGGTTCTTTGGGGGCAATCACACCCACAAATTTTAACCCGCCGCCGTCAATTCCCAATGTCGTTAAGTTAAGCGCCTGATGGACGCTTGCATGGATACGGGAGGTAGGACAACGCAGGGAGCGGTTGCCGAGTGCTTCAATTCCCCACCCCCGGCTTCCCAAACACAATCCCCCGCTCAAACACCTTCACCAACAACTCAGTGCGCTTAGCAACACCAAATTTTTGATAAATCGGCCGCAAATGATTGCGCACGGTTTGCTCTTCGATACCCAATTGCCGGGCAATCTGCTTATTGCCTATCCCTTGCACCAACCAAGTCAACACCTCGAACTCTCGCGGTGTCAGACCTACACTGGCCGAATCGGTTACGTTGGGCAGCTGTGTAACGCCACCAGCGGGCAAATCAACGATAGGTTGCAACCCCACCGCCGACGCCGGCAAATACACCTTGCCTGCCAATACGTCCCGCAACGCATCGACAAACACCTGCCGAGACACCGTCTTGACGATAAACCCCATTGCTCCCAAACGTAGCGCCCGGAATACCAACTCCCTTTCCTCCAGCCCGGAAAACATCACCACACACAAATCCGGAAAGGCTGCCTTCAATTCCGTCAAGCCTGTCAACCCGTCTTTGCCGGGTAACTGCACATCCAACATGACCAGATTCAACGGCGTTTGCTTAGCCAACAGCAACCCATCGTCAAAGCTCTCAGCTTCGAATACTTGTAACTCAGGGATGATTAGCTTCAACAAACACGCCACACCCTCGCGGGCACAAAAATGGTCATCAATGAGAAGGACGTTCATAAGCGTATAAAGGCCGGCTTAAATCGGTGCGGGTTATATTGTAACGGGGATAAATGGCTACCGTACCAGTACGTTTGTACTGGTACGAAAAGCAACTGGCTATACAGCGCTGGTTTCCGGAAAATTCGAGCCAAGTCACAGCGACGTCTGACCGGAGGGTTTTGACTAACGATGCAAAAAGACTAGAGATTCAGAGCCGTCAAGCCGCTACGCAAAACCTTGATTCCAGGTCAATGGTTAACGGCCACACCTCCAACTTGCCTACTGTCGTGGGGTGACGGACTTGGAACACCTTGACTGAGAACCAGGTTTCGGCTCGACGGCAGCCTTTTTTCGAAGCCGGCAACAGGTGAAAACGAAAACTCGCTGAATAGTTATTAGCATCATTCAAACAATAAAAAACACATTATAAAAATGGCATCCAATAAAAAACTTGTCGCCTTAGCTTCATTAATACTGAATGTAATAACCATGGGCGGCTGCGCCGTAATAGACGAACATCTATATGATCCCGCCGCATCTCATGCGAGGGTGGACCCATTGTTTAGAACCGCCGAATGCCAAAACTATCGCGCTCCTGATGGACAGCATTGGGGCAAATCTTTGCTTGAAGGTTCAACCAGAAATATTAGTAGCTTATTTTTTAAAGATACCTGCGGTTACCAAGCCAGATCGATAGTTGAATTTTCCGGGGACCCCAAAAATCAAGGTTACGATCAATATCTTAACTATTGCATAAATAATCTAACCAAGGCAACGTCACAGCCGACGTGTTTGTCGAATTTCTGAAACGTCTGCTGCGCGGTGCAGAACAGCCGATCATCTTGGTCGTCGACGGCCATCCGATTCACAAGGCTAAGATTGTGAAAACTTTTGTGGAGCAACAGCAAGGCCGTTTGCAGTTGGTTTTTCTGCCACCCTACGCGCCACAACTCAATCCGGATGAACAGGTTTGGGGCTATATCAAGCCACGTGTTGCCAAGCAGATGCCGGAAAATAAAATCGAATTAAAGAAACTCGTTCAATCTGCCATGCATCGCTTACAGAAACTCCCGGATATCGTGAAATCTTTCTTCAGGCACCCAGAATGTCAATATGCTGGCCAGTGACAATACTTGCTTTATGAGCAGTATATTTCACAGCCATTTTACTCGCCGCGTTACTTGCCGGATGCACCACGACAGCCCCCAATCTCATTCAAGTTTCAAAAAGCGCTCTGCATTGCGAGATCAACGCTATCTCCAATGTAAAATTAACGCCAGAGAATGCGTCCTGGGAAGTCGATTGCGCGGGAAGCGGCGGGAAGCATTATTTTGGCGGCTCAAGAATGAACATGGCGCCTAATCAGCCGTTTGGCGTTTACTGCTCTTAACGTTGCCAGCAAATCATTATTGTTACAAGCCAACAAGGTCCCGTGTGCTCAAAAGCCGTGCCTTTCCTGCCAGAACTGTATCTGCGCAGGGATTTGGTAGTTTACTATGATGGACCGTTTAGCGAAGTTTAGCCGCCATTTGCTGCATTTCACTCTGCGAAGCATCCACTATTATTCGGCATTATTAGTGTTTGATCAGCAAGCTCAAGTAGCCTTACGTTATTTCCAAAAATAACAAATGGGAATGATAGAAATAAGCTAATTTCCATCCACGGTTTATGCTTGTCTGCGCTAGACTTTTCGAATGCCGAGTCCGCAATCGGCATTTTTCCCAATCAACCGGAAGCGCTCATGAACCTAATAAAAATAAATACATTACAAATCCTGATCTGCATAACAACTCTACTGAGTGGATGCGCATCCAACGAAATTTATCGCAGCATTTACGAACCGTGTAGTGTTTCTTCGAACAATGCCTGCGAACGAAACTCCCTACACCTATACAATCCCGGTGCGGAAAACGAATACACCCTGGGTTTCGTTGAAATCGACGACCAAGGCCAAATGCGCGACCGCAAGCAAATGCAAGCCTTGCTGGACACGCTGTACGAAAAAGCCGGCAAGGAGAGCGTTTTACTGACCGTGTTCGTACACGGTTGGCACCACAACGCACGCCCAGGTGATCCGAATATCGAAAGTTTCAAGAATAACCTGGCCAAGCTCAGCGAAGTCGAAAATCAGCGCAGCAAAACCCTGAGACGACCTGCCCGCAAAATTGCCGGGGTTTACATCGGCTGGCGAGGCGAATCGATCGACGTCCCACCGTTCAACTATATGACGTTCTGGGACCGCAAAAGCACAGCCCAGGATGTGGGTTATCTTGGTATTAGCGAACTTTTGATCAAACTGGAAGAAATCGCCAACGTGCGTAATTCAATGAAGCCTTCGATTAAAAGTCGGCTGGTTGTTATTGGCCACAGTTTTGGCGGTGCTGTCGTTTTTAGCGCAACCTCACAGATTCTCGCCAGCCGATTCGTCGACAGCCAGGAGGGCAAAGGTTCTACCGACACTGCCAAAGGCTTCGGCGATTTAGTCGTGCTACTTAATCCGGCCTTCGAAGCACTGAGATACTCACCGTTTTACGACCTGGCACAAGCCCGATGCAGCTACTTCCCGGAACAAGTGCCGCGTCTAACGATTTTGACTTCAGAAGCGGACGACGCCACCGGCATTTTGTTTCCGCTGGGCCGGGTATTTTCCACAGTTTTCGAAACCCATCACAACATCGAACGCAACGACTGCAAACACCCGCTGGCCCTAGATGAAGGTGAAGCCGACAGAAATACCGTGGGCCATTATCTGCCACTGATCACCCACACCTTGACACCGTTGGCGCAAGAAACCAATATGAGACTAGCAAGCTACGAGAACATTAAAAACATCTGGAGTACCCAAACCCCAGGCGGTTCCACCCAATTCGGTTCAAATGTACTGACGCATCTGAATAATACCAATCCGCAAAATCCTTATCTGAATATCCGGGTAGCGGAAGAAATCATTGCCGACCACAACGATGTTTTCAATGAAAACGTTAATGAATTTATTCGGCAATTGATAGGGCTTTCTACTGAGGATTGAAGGAAAGCCAAAGAGATTGGAGATGCCGTGTTAGTCTCGGCACAGGGTGTGCCGAATGAATTCGTTCAACACATCCACGGCCATTTGCCAGTTGCCCTGGTTCAGAACTCCAGTTTGGGAACGCCATCTTGGAAGCTCCAACTTTCGTTGAAATGACCGGGAAGCCAGGGCTTGGTTACCAGCCCAAAACTGATGAGTTGGGACGGAGTTCCCCCGTATGCCGCGCCGAGCACCGGAGCTTTTGACGAGAACAGCCCGCAGGGGAGCGGCAGGGATGCCACTCGTTTTCGGAGGGGCAGGAAGCCCCCCCGAAAACCCTCGGCAAATACCCACGGGGCACAAGAGCGAGGAGCGCAGGACAAATCGGCAGGATAGCCGATTTGCATGCTTTGCACCCGAAGGGCGAGGCACGTGGATGTGCCGAGTGATTCAAGCGGCATTCGGGTCGCCTTTTCTTTGGATACTTTCTTTTGGCGACGCACAAATTCGCCTGGAGCGAATTTGAACAGCCGATAGGCTGGCCCGAAGGGCGAAAACCAGGAATGGTTTTCGTAGCGAAAGTATCGCGGTTGCCGGTCCGCGAACCGGCGTTAAATCAGGCTTCGCGGTAGCGAATCATTATTGATCCAAACCGGTAATCCCGCGTGGGTACAAAAACCGTGCCCACCCTTGGGGTCTGCATCTCAAGCCAGAAAATAAACCGCCAGAATTCTTAACATCAATTCTCACGCGTATTGACGATCCTAGCTATCAAAATCTATACTCCATCATCAGTTGCCTTGAGCCCCTGTATTTACAATAAAACTTGGAGAAATAACATGAGTATGCGGTTTAATGGCATGAAGCCAGCTTTATACGCGCTGGCAATGATTTTAGCGCCAGTCGCCAAAGTACAGGCCATCGTGATAGTCGATTCCGGAATCGATACCGTCACCAGACATTACGCGATAGATACCAATACCTCTGAGCTAAGTTACTCCTCTGGTGTATTGAGCTTCGACGAAAACGGCAATCTTACTTCGCAACCAACCCAACTGGGATCTTTGGCAGGCACCTTCGATGTCGAGTTTCTCCATTACTGGTGGACTTATCAGCAAGGCGGCGAAGACCCGGGAAATCAAGACATTTATCTGTATACCTCGGACTGGCTGCGGTTCGTCAATCCTCAGCTCACCACTAATGGGTTGCCGAGCGGCTTCCAATTCCCCGGATTCTATAGCAGCGTTTTTGGATTTAGCGCCTTCGTTGGCAGCAACGGCGTATGTTCACAACCTCTAGGCCCTGATTCCAGTTGCTCAGGTACCAACACCGGCGCGATCTCGGCACTTAGCGGTCAACTATTAGACGATAAAATCGTTTTCGACGGCCATCAACCGACGACACCGACACAGTTCACAGGTGGCTATCTCTATCATATCGAAGCCAGTCCAGTGCCCATTCCCAACCTCATCTGGCCATTCGCAGCACTGCTAGCCGGTTGGACCAGGAAAAACAGTCTAAAAAACGCTTAACAGCGTCTCGTTTGAGACTTAGCTAGCCCATGGGAGAGCGGCAAAAGTGAGGAGCGCAGGAAAATAGGACATTTCATGGACGTTTCCTTGCCCTAGCTCCCAAACTCCAGTTTAGGAACGCCATCTTGAAAGCTCCAGCTTTCGTTGATTTGATCTGGAAGCTAGAGCTTCCAAGACCGAGTAACCAAGCCGGAAATATTCATCCGAGTATGCTACCGACAATTGAACTTATGTGGACTTTAACACAGCATGAAGAATCATAATTATTTGACCTCTATATTGCGATTTGCAGCATTTAGTTCTCCGTTATGGGCACCGATACTTGCCGGATACTGTTTTTCTCTTTACGGAAAGTTATTCGATAATCCATCAAGAAATCTTGTGGAAGGCTCAGTGGCGTTAGTTGGTTTATTAGCTTTTTTGGCTGGAGCATTTTCTGTATTAATCGACCCAATGGCTTCAGATACAGCAAGGTATTTTAATTTTATCCTATATTCATGCGTTGCTTTATTTATCTTATTTTTTACTGGCTGGAGTGGTATGCAAATTGGTGGATATGGGCACTAATTGTATAAATACTGCGATATTGGCAAATTCTTTGCCCTAGTTCCCAAGCTCCAGTTTGGGAACACCATCTTGAAAGCTCCAGCTTTCGTTGATTTGATTGGGAAGCCAGAGCTTCCAAGACCAAGTAACCAAGCCGGAGCTTAGTTACCAGCCCGACCTTTTCATGGTTACCGCTCGGCGAGTGGTAACCATGATTAAGCCGCGGCGATTAGGCCCGCAGCGCCGGCAAGCCCAACGTTCCCACGCAGCGCATGGGAACGAGGAATCTTCAAGGGGGTTGGTTTTGTCCCGTATGCCGCGCCGAGCACCGGAGCTTTTGTCGAGAACAGCCCGCAGGGGAGCGGCAGGGATGTCGCTCGTTTTCGGAGGGGCAGGAAGCCCATTCCGAAAACCCTCGGCAAAAGCGAGGAGCGCAGGAAACAAGCGGCATTCGGGTGTCTTTTCTTTTGGATACTTTTCTTTGGACAAGCAAAGAAAAGTATCGCGGTTGCCGGTCCGCGAACCGGCATTAAATCGGGCTTCGCGATAGCGAAACAATATTCATGCAAGCTTTTAATTACGCGTGGGCACAAAAACCGTGCCCACCCTACCCAGCTAATCCAAGAAACTTGATTGCATCAATGGGAATAATTCCATGCTTTTCTGTATTGTGAGCAGTAGCAATACTATCCGAACCGGTTACAGCAATACCGACAACATTATTGCCCTTATCCAAAACTGGCGCACCGCTCGCACCAGCAACAATTGGTGCATTTGTCAGTATCCGCCGAATACCTGAAGATATTCGAAACCCAATAACCAAACCTGGAGATATTACCCCTGAGTCACCTATACGATAATTTGGAAACCCCGTAACGGCTAAGTGATCCATCTCACTTAAATTGTCTGACGTTCCTTTACTTAGCCCATCGACGGGTAAAGGATCAATGCTGATAACAGCCAAGTCAATATCTCTATTTGCAGCAACTATGCGAACTGGAAACTTTGTATTGTAATCCGATGGTCGAAAAGCGTGAGTTTTAGGTCCGAGTACATGCTCACATGTAACAAGTCCTACACCCTCCAATGAAAACGCCGTACCTTGACTGAGTGAATCCTCGCATTCTAGAACCCATAAATGTTTCCGTATCAGTTCAATATTAAACTGGGGAGCCTCAGGTATGGCCCTCATCACACGTAAACGATTCCATTTTTCAATGTCTGGAACGACGTAAGTGTTCAGCCAATCCATGAGATGTTGGCATACATCTTGATAGCATGCCTTTGACGCTTGAAACGGGCCAATATAAGTAAATACATCATTGTTAAACCAATCAGAACCTAGAATCTCAGATAGCTCGTTGTGCCGTCTTGGCCTAAAAGGAAGAAGCTCCCGAATTGTTGTCATTTCGGTTTGACTAAACTCATTGATAGAGGGAATAGAAGAACCACGATTGCTAGTGATTTTGGCAGCAAACCAGCTATCACTACAATAACACCTCATCTCCCAGCCATACTGCATTGGAAACATTTCTAAAAACTCGGGAAGACATTCGCGCGCAAGCCTGACTATCGTGCGCGATACTCCGCTACCAAATTGAAAGAAGTGAGGGTTGTCGAGTTGCCAATCACATTGCATAGTTACTTTCTTAAATTGTTACGTTTTAGCGTTCAATACCTAGTTACTCTGCCAAGCCGCGTAATGATGGAATCTACATCACCCACACTTCGACTCCCCACAATTCAAACAAGTCATACACCCATCCATCAACACCATCGCCTTGGTGCTGCACTTGTTGCATAAAACAGCCTTCTCAGGAAACGCCTGCCCTTCCGACGCGCCATGCTGGGCTTCGAATTCCCGGCGCTTTTCGTCCAGCAATTGCTGGTGGTGATCGCTGAGTTTTTCCGGCTTGATCATGCCGATGTGTTTCATGTGCGATTCGATGGCGTGGCCGATCTCGGCGACCAGGGACGGCATGAATACTCCGCCTTTTTTGAAATAACCGCCTTGCGGGTCGAATACCGCTTTCATTTCTTCCACCAAAAAGGTAGCGTCACCGCCCTTGCGGAACACCGCCGAAATCAAGCGGGTCAGCGCCAGCACCCACTGAAAATGCTCCATGTTTTTGGAGTTGATGAAGATTTCATAAGGCCGGCGTTCCTGGTGCACCGTACCTTCATTCAGGATGATGTCGTTGATGGTGATATACAGGGCATGCTCGGACTGCGGGGTTTTGATCTTATAGGTGGAGCCGAGCAGCATCTCCGGGCGCGCCAGATTTTCGTGCATTTCTTCCAGCGAGGGTTTTGCCACTTCCGCTTCGGCCTGCGCCGCCGCTTCCAGGTTTTCTTTGGTCAGCACTTTGTAGCTGACGATTTTTTTGTTGATTTTGTGTAGGGTCATGGGTATTCCGTAATCTGTAGGTTGGGTTAGCGTAACCCAACATTAAACGCCGTCGTGTTGGGTTACGGCTAGCGCCTAACCCAACCTACATTTTTTAAAAATCAAAACTTGCCGTAATAGCCTTCTTTCAAGGCATCGAACAAGTTGGCGGCGGTATGGATTTCGCCGTCGTATTCCACTTCTTCATTGCCTTTAAATTCCACTACATGGCCGTCTTCCAATGTGAATTGGTAGGTAGTGTTTTCCAGATCGGACTCCTTCACCAACACGCCCTGGAACACTTCCGGGTTAAAGCGGAAGGTGGTGCAGCCTTTCAGACCTTGGTCATAGGCATATTCGTAGATGGACTTAAAGTCTTCATACGGATAATCGGTCGGCACGTTGGCGGTTTTGGAAATGGATGAATCGATCCAGCGCTGGGCAGCGGCCTGGATGTCGACGTGCTGTTTCGGCGTGACTTCGTCGGCGGAGATAAAGTAAGCCGGCAATTGCTGGTCTGGATCTTCGCTATAGGGCATGGCTTCCGGGTTGACCAGATGACGGTAAGCCAGCAATTCAAAGGAAAATACGTCGATTTTTTCCTTGGATTTTTTGCCTTCGCGAATCACGTTGCGCGAATAATGGTGGGCAAAACTGGGCTCTATGCCGTTGCTGGCATTGTTGGCCAGGGACAGCGAGATGGTGCCGGTCGGCGCGATCGAACTGTGGTGGGTAAAGCGGCAGCCTACTTCGGCCAGTTCCGCAACCAGTTCCGGTTGTTCCTGCGCGACTTTTTGCATGTAACGGCTGTATTTGGCGTGCAGCACTTTACCCGGCACTTGGTCGCCCAATTTGTAACCGTCGGCTTTCATTTCCGGGCGTTTATGCAGCATTTCGCCGGTAACGGTGAATAGCTGGTCCATGATAGGCGCCGGGCCTTTTTCCTTGGCCAGTTCCAGGCCGGCTTTCCAGCCTTCGATAGCTAATTCCTTGGTGACTTGTTCGGTAAATTCCAGGGATTCTTCATCGCCGTATTTCATGCCCAGGATGGTGATGGTGGAACCCAAACCCAAGTAACCCATGCCGTGACGGCGTTTGCCGATGATTTCTTCGCGTTGTTTTTCCAAAGGCAGGCCGTTGATCTCGACGACGTTATCCAGCATCCGGGTAAAGATGCGGATGGTTTTGCGGTAGCCTTCCCAATCGAAGCTGGCTTCCTTGGTAAAGGGTTTATCGATGAAGCGGGTCAGATTGATCGAGCCGAGCAGACAGCTGCCGTAAGGCGGCAAAGGCTGTTCGCCGCAGGGGTTGGTGGCGCGGATATGTTCGCAAAACCAGTTATTGTTCATCTCGTTGACCTTGTCGATCAGGATGAAGCCCGGTTCGGCGTAATCGTAGGTGGAAGACATGATGATGTCCCACAAGCGGCGCGCCGGCATGACTTTGGTGATACGGCATGCCACTAGGCCGGCGTCGTTGACAACATAGCCCTTTTTATTGGGTAGATCACGCCAGACGACTTTGCCGGTATCGGTTAAGTCCAGTTTATCGACATTGGCTTCCCGCTCCGTGATCGGAAAAGACAGCGGCCACTGGCCGTTGTTTTTCACCGCTTCCACGAATTCGCTGGTGATCAACAATGAAAGGTTGAACTGACGCAAGCGGCCGTCTTCGCGCTTGGCGCGGATAAAGTCCACCACGTCCGGATGCGCCACGTCGAATGTCGCCATTTGCGCGCCACGGCGGCCGCCGGCGGACGAGACGGTGAAGCACATCTTGTCGTAAATATCCATGAACGACAGCGGGCCGGAAGTATAAGCGCCGGCGCCGGATACGTAAGCATCGCGCGGCCGCAAGGTGGAAAACTCATAACCGATCCCGCAACCGGCTTTTAAGGTTAAACCGGCTTCGTGGACTTTATGCAGAATGTCGTCCATCGAGTCTTCGATGATGCCGGATACGGTGCAGTTGATGGTGGAGGTAGCCGGTTTGTGTTCCAGCGCGCCGGCATTGGAGACGATACGGCCGGCCGGAATCACGCCTTTGCGCAGGGCCCACAAAAATTCCTTGTAGTGTTTTTCTTGTAGCGCTTTGGTTTTTTCGACGCTGGACAGAGCCTTGGCGACGCGCTTGTAGGTGTCGTCGATGGTGTCGTCGATAGCTTTGCCGTCCTTGGTTTTTAAGCGGTATTTGCTGTCCCAAATATCCAGGGAAGCACTTTGTAGCGGGATTTCGGTGGTGTTTTGCGTCACAACATGAAGTTTTGCGGTCATTCGTGGATTCCCTTTTCTAGTTGAATGGTTATTTGGCTGTAGCGCCGCGCCGACACGGCTAAGATACTAATTTTTATTGGATTAAAATCGAAAACACCGCAGCGCAGCCTTATACTGCATATAGTGTTTATAGGAAAATTCTAGCACAACATATTGTGTTGTCAGCAGGATATTTTTACTAAAAAGCCCCGCTTAGGGCTTTGTTTTTTTAACTCAAGGAGTTAGCGCCGGCACTTAATTTCAAATTGACGCGGATACCCCCCGGACACCCGGCAAGCGCGCAACAATTTGCCGCTCAAACGGCCTATCTCTGCAGCGGATACCGATAAGACTTCAGGGTTTAAGGCATGCTTAATATTTCTGACTAAAATGAGTTCGCCAGCTGCTTGCAGCGGATTGCAAAATCCCGGCTTGAGGATGAGGTTGGCAACCTAAAATTACATTACCGAGGCACACATGAATAACATCAGCAAATTTTTACTGTCGAGCGCGTTGCTGGCATCTATCGGCTTGGCACAGCCTTGCTACGCCGGCCTGGAAACGCCGCGCATCGACCAGCGTCAGGCAAACCAGGAAAGACGCATTGAACAAGGCGAAGCATCCGGGGCATTAACCGACCGTGAAGAACGCCGCCTGGAACACCAACAAATGCGCATCGAGCGCCAAGAAGAAGCCGCGAAAGCTGACGGCGTGGTGACTGCGGGAGAAAGAACCCGCCTGACCCATCAACAAAATAAAGCCAGCCGCAATATCGCCCGCAAGAAGCATAATTTAAGACGGGACTAATCTCTGGTTTAAAAAAATCCGGCGTAACAGCCGGATTTTTTTGCCTGCTTAGTTTTCGCCTTTCATCAAATTCAACAACTCGTCGGCAGAGACTTTGCCGCTAATATCGGCGCCATCCAACAAACTATCGGCCAAATCGCGCTTGTGACTATGCAGCGCGACGATTTTTTCCTCTATGGTATTTTTCGCAATCATCCGGTAGATGGTCACCGGCCGTTGTTGGCCCATGCGGTGCGCCCGATCCGAGGCCTGATCCTCCACGGCCGGATTCCACCAGGGGTCCATATGAATCACATAGTCCGCTGCGGTCAGATTTAAGCCCACACCACCGGCCTTCAAACTGATAAGAAACAACTCGCCCTCGCCGCGCTGAAACGCGTCTACTCGCTGCTGGCGGTCTTTGGCCGGCGTACTGCCGTCCAGATATTGATAACGAATCCCGCGCTGCTCGATATAGTTTTTAATCAATTGCAGGTGATCGACAAACTGGCTGAACACCAGGGCTTTGTGCTTGTTATCCAGCAATTCGTCGACGATGTCGCCGAACGCCGCCAGCTTGCTGCTGGGTAGGGAAACTGCGGAATTAGCCAGCAAGGTGTTGCAGCAACTGCGGCGCAATTTGCTGATAGCCGCCAGAATTTGTAACTGCTTTTGCCCCGGCGGCGCCTCGGCGCCGGCCAAGGCTTGTAGACTTTCCCGGCGCAAGGCTTCGTAAAAGGCCATTTCCTCGCTACTGAGTTCGACATAAATCGGAATTTCGGTGCGCGGCGGTAATTCCTGTAATACCTGGGTTTTGGTGCGGCGCAAGATAAAAGGCTGGATCAACTTTTTCAGCTGATAACGTGCTTCCTGGCTGCGGTCGCGTTCGATAGGGCCGGCGAAGCGTTGATTGAACTGTTCCAAAGAGCCCAGTAAGCCCGGATTGATGAAACGAAACAAATTCCACAGCTCGCCCAAATGGTTTTCCAGCGGCGTACCGGTCATGATCAGTTTAAACTCGGCTTGCAGATTCATCGCCCCTTGCGAACGGCGGGTGGCGATATTTTTTATCCACTGCGCTTCGTCCAGAATCACGGTCTGAAACTGGATTTTCGCCAGCATTTCGGCGACTTGTTCCTGCTGTAACAAGCCGTAGCTGCAAATCAGCAAATCATAGGGTCCTAAATTGTCCAGCAAGCGCTGGCGGTCGCCGCTGCCCAGAATTTGCGGGTTTAGCGTTGGTGCAAAGCGGCCGGCTTCGTTTTCCCAGTTCATGCACACCGAGGTTGGGGCGACGATCAAACTGGGACCATTAGGCGCGCGGTCCACCAGCAAAGCCAAACCTTGCACGGTCTTGCCCAAGCCCATGTCGTCGGCCAGACACGCGCCAACGCCCCAGCGCGCCAGACGCGCCAACCAGCGAAATCCGTCCATTTGATAGTCGCGCAATTCGGCTTGAAAGGTGGACGGCACTTTGGGTTGATAATCGCGCGAGTCCTTTAGCCGTTGCATGTGCGCTTGCCAATGTTTATCGGCCTTGAATCCGGCCTCGTCCTGCCAGTCTTCCAGCGTCAGGGCCGCCAATGGATTGATCCGAACTTTCTTGCCGTGCAAATCGGCGTAGGCCCGTAAATCATCGAGGCGGCGGCGAAACTCTTCGGTCAAGGCGATGAACTGGCCATCCTGCAATTTCAGGAAGCGGCCTTCGCGATTGTTCAATAAACCCAGCAATTGCTGGATTTCGATAACGGTATCTTCGTTAACCTGCAATTCGCCTTGCAACGCGAACCAGTCGTTGTCGCGCTTGATTTGCATGCTAAAGCCGCTGCCGTTGGTTTGCCCTAACAGCCGAAACCTGACGCCTTCCGGCCATTCCAATACGGCTTGCTCGGCGGGCAATGCCTGTAATTGCAGCAGCAGCTCCAGACATTGTTCGGGCTGGTCCAGCAAATAATCGCCGGCGCCATCGCGCTCCGCCTGCTCCAACACGTCGCAGGCTTGCAAAACCGTCTGCGCCCGCTGTTTTTCCAGAGCCAGATCGCGTTTGGCCTGACAATGGCGGCCGTCGATTTCAGCCAGCACGCTTTCGCCGCCGTGGCCGGGCTGATAATAGGCGCCGCCGGTCGCGAACGGCCGGATCAACATCGCCACTCGCAGGCCTTCGCCCCAGGGTAATAAATGCACGCGCGGCGTGGCGTCGGCCTGAACTTGCTCGGCGCTGCTGGAACTGCCGCCGATATCCGAATGTACCGTCAACAGGCCGGAAATACTGGTCAGGGTTTGCAACACCCGGTCTTGCGCCGACACCGGCACTTCCAGGCCCTTGGCGCCAAGCACCGCAAAGATTTTATGATGGTCGGTGGAGAATTCCAGCACCTTCAGCCGCGTCGGCGTTTCCTTGGTCACGTAAAATTTTTGCTCGTAACCGGGCACGGGCTCCAGACTGATTTTGATCTTATCGCTGCCTTCCAGTTTTTTCACCCGCAGTTCGGCTTCACCCTTGACCACTTCCACCCTGACTTCCGCGGCATCGGCCCAAAATAAGAGGGGATGCCCCAACAACGCTTGCGGCATGCTGTTGTCGAATTCAAAATAAGTACCGCTACCGTACCAGCCGCTATCGCGATACTCTTTGATATGCGAACAAAGTTTAAGGTCTTGCTCGGTCAAGTAATCGAAGCTTTCGGTTTCGTGCGCCAAGCGCTTCAACGCAATCGCCCTACCCTTGCTCCAGCCCCCTTTGGCTTGCTGTTTCTGTTCGCGCGGCTCGATATCCAGCTGATGGCTGGCATCGTCGTAGCTCAGCAGCCAAACCAATCGCGTAGGCTTATCGCTTTGTACGGCACTGTCGGCTTTCTTTTCCGTTTTCGGCAGGTTTAATAAGGCATCCAAGGCCAGATCCCAATCGGGACGGCTGGCGAACAAATCCGCCAATGCCGGCCGCGCCTCGAAAAAACCGCAATCCCATTGCATGGAACGGGACGGTTCGATGCTGGTGAAGATTTTCGCCAATTCCGCCGCCGGCCAGCGATAACCGTTGTCCAACAAATGCCGATAGAGTTTTTGGCTGAGCGGTGTGACATGATTGAATTGATCGGCTTTAACCCAAAATTTGATCAGGGCCAAAAACACATGCAGCAATAACGGCGGCGTGTGCACGGTATCCGGGGAGCCGCTTTCCCGATAACCGCTACCGATTTTATAGTTTAAATCCGTGGTCAATAATTGATCGCGCAGCGATAAATCGCCCTGTAAAAAGCGCTGGAACAAAGCCAGTTGGTGGTAAACGCCCAACCAATAATTGTCGGCCTTGATCGCCTGGTTGATCAAGGTACCGAGTTTGGCGCGTTGTTTGGCATCGTTGTTTTTCAGGATAGCCAGCGGATAAAACACTCCCGCCAAGCCGCAAAAATAGGCGGTACGTTGGCCGGACGATTTTCGCAGCCGCAGCAAGGCGGCTTCGAAGCGGTTAACGGCCGCTGCATAATCGCCGCGTAAAAAAACCAACGCGGCCGTGATGGCTTGCAGTTCCGGATCGTCCTGATCCGTTACCAACTGCTCGACCTCGTCCCATTCGCCGCGCAATAAGCGCAACTCCAGGGCGATGCGATTCAGCAGTTCTTGTTGCATACCCTGGCCGACAAACAGCAACTGCTGTAAAAAATTATCCAACTTTTGGTCGGCATACAGATACAGCAGTTGATGCAAACCCGAGAAACCCGCCAGGCCCAACAATAATTGCGGATGATGAGTGGTGAACCAGGCCACATCCAGCGGGTTCAAAAACCACGACAGATAAAGTTCATTAACCGGCGGCAGCTTGCCTAAATAATGCGCACCGGATTCCAGACATTCGTCGACTTTAGCGTAATCGCCACGATAAAACTGAATGCGCGCTTCGCGGATGCAATCGTCCACGGTGCTATAGCGGTAATAACCGAGGCCGGGTGGATTTTGCATCTGCACCGCACCGGCAAACAAGTCAAATTCCTTGTCGACAACGGCTTGCCGGGTAAGTACTTCGGCCAGCGTACGGCAGCAGCGGGTACCGCCCGATTTGACGTTTTCTTCCAGCAAACCTTCTTTGATCAGCGGTTTTAAGCGGGCTTTGACGGCTTCGGATTTCAGGGTTTTATCGCCTTCCCTGATCCCCAAACTCGCCAGACATTTGGCCAAATTGATCAGCGAGCTATAGCCGTAATAGACCGCAAGCACCTTCAAAATAATTTGTTGCTCGGCCGTCAGTGTCCGATAAGTTTTAAGGCGTTCGAGTAAACGTGAAGATTGCATGATTCCGGCAAAACGACAAAAGCGTTGATGTTACCAGCTTGGCCGGGCAAGCTAAAGAACCTGAAATCGGCACACATAAAAAAGCCCGCCGAAGCGGGCTTTTTGCAGCGAGAAGAAATTACAGTTTGGCCAATACTTTCGCTACTGTTTCGCCCATCGCCGCCGGCGTTGGCGAAATGATCACGCCCAAGTCTTTCAGCATTTCGACTTTTTCCGCGGCAGACTCGCCAACCGAGGAAATAATCGCCCCTGCATGCCCCATGCGCCGGCCTTTGGGTGCGGTTAATCCGGCGATATAAGCCACCACCGGCTTAGTCATGTGTTCTTTCGCGAAGATACCGGCTTCCACTTCTTGCGGGCCGCCGATCTCGCCTATCATCACCACGACTTTGGTTTCCGGATCTTGTTCGAACTTTTCCAGAATGTCGCGGTGCGAGCTGCCGTTAATCGGGTCGCCGCCGATACCGACCGAAGTCGATACGCCGATGCCCAGCGCTTTCATTTGATCGGCAGCTTCATAGCCCAAAGTGCCGGAACGGCCGACGATACCGACATTGCCCGGTATGTAAATGTGCCCCGGCATGATGCCCAGCATGGATTTACCCGGACTGATGGTGCCGGCGCAGTTGGGGCCGGTCAGCACCATGCGTTTCTCCTTGGGGAATTTGCTCAGGAAGATTTTAACTTTCATCATGTCCTGGGTCGGAATACCGTCGGTAATCGACACGCAATATTTGATGCCGGCTTCGGCGGCTTCCATGATCGAGTCGGCCGCATAAGCGGGCGGCACGAACACAATGCTGGCTTCCGCGCCGGCTTGTTCCACGGCTTCCTTTACGGTATTGAATACCGGACGGTCCAAGTGGGTTTGGCCGCCCTTGCCCGGCGTAATACCGCCAACGACATTAGAGCCGTAGTCGATCATTTCCTGGGCGTGGAAGCTGCCTATCTTGCCGGTGAAACCTTGAACGATGATGCGGGTTTGTTTATCGATAAAAATTGCCATTTGAATTCCTTTACCTTGCGCGCCTTACAGAGATGTAACAGTGTCGCGTGAAGCGGGGGGCTGGTAGCGACCGGCGACTACTTCGTTACGTGCTTGTACCGCTTTCTCGGCGGCTTCCGCCAAGGTGTCCGCCGTGATGATAGGCAAACCGCTCTCTTCAATGATTTTGCGACCTTCCTCGACATTGGTACCGGACAAACGCACGACCAGCGGCACTTGCATATCGATTTTTTTCACAGCATGCACCACACCCTCTGCAATCCAGTCGCAACGGTTGATACCGGCAAAGATGTTAACCAGCATGGCTTTGACGTTTTTGTCCTGCAATACCATCCTAAAGGCTTTTTCGGTACGTTCTGCGGAAGCGCCGCCGCCCACGTCCAGGAAGTTGGCCGGCTCGCCGCCCGCCAGTTTGATCATGTCCATCGTCGCCATCGCCAGACCGGCGCCGTTGATCATGCACCCAATGTCGCCGTCCAGTCCGACGTAACTCAAGCCGCGGTCAGCAGCCGCCATTTCCCGAGGATCTTCCTGCGACTTGTCGCGCAACTCCGATATTTTTTGCCGGCGGAACAAGGCGTTATCGTCGAAGCCCATTTTCGCGTCCAGTGCGATCAATTCATCGTGGCCGGTGATGACTAGCGGATTGATTTCGACCATATTGGCATCCAATTCGCGCATGGCACGGTAGCAACCTTGAATCAGTTTCACCGCTTGCGGGATCAGATCGGCGTGCAGGCCCAAGGCAAACGCCATTTCCCGAGCCTGGAAGTCCTGTAGACCTACAGCAGGTTCGATATAGATTTTTTTGATCGCATCCGGGTTATTCTCCGCCAGATCTTCGATTTCCATACCACCTTGCGCGGAACCGACCATGACGATACGCTCCTGAGCGCGATCGATCAGCAGGCTGAAATACAATTCCTTCGCAATATCGGTACCGGCCTCGACATAGAGGCGCAAGCATTGCTTACCGGCCGGACCGGTTTGGTGGGTCACCAATTTTTTACCCAGTAAAGACTCAGCAGCATCGCTGACTTCGTCGTGGGTTTTGCAAATCTTGATACCGCCGGCCTTGCCACGCGCCCCGGAATGGATCTGCGCCTTAACCACCCAGACGTGACCGCCGATTTCGCGGGCGCGTTGCACCGCATCTTCCGGGCTGTAGGCCAGACCGCCATCGGCTATTTTTACGCCGTAGTCGGCCAATAGCTGCTTTGCTTGGTACTCATGAATGTCCATGGACTCTCTCGTGATTTTTGAAATGTAGGTTGGGTTAGGCGTCAGCCGTAACCCAACACGAAGGCATTAAATGTTGGGTTACGCTACGCTTTTACGCCAGTAGGGTGAACCCAACCTACATAATTTTTATCGGGTTTTCGCGGCAATCGCCTCGGCGGCACGGACGATATTATTAGCCATCCGTTCGGAAGCGGCATCGATCAAGCGACCGTCCAGCGCAGCAGCGCCTTTACCTTGGGCGGCGGCTTCCTGCAACGCAACCAGGATGCGTTTGGCTTTTTCGACTTCCGCGGCCGGCGGGGTGAATACTTCGTTGGCCAAAGCAATTTGCGAGGGATGAATCGCCCATTTGCCTTCGCAACCCAATGCGGCGGCACGGCGGGCGCCGGCTTTGTAACCTTCCGGGTCTTTGATGTCGCCGAATGGGCCGTCGATAGGACGCAGGCCATAAGCACGGCAAGCCACCGTCATACGGCTGATCGCCGCATGCCATTGGTCGCCGGGGTAATCGGGATTCAAACCGCCGATGTTGACGGTACGCGCCCGGTTGCTGGCGGCATAATCGGCAACGCCGAAATGCAAGGCTTCCACCCGGCCGCCGATGGCGCCCTGCTTGGCGATGTCTTCGACATTGGCCATGCCCAGAGCGGTTTCAATCAGGCATTCGATACCGATTTTGTTTTTCAGGCCTTCCTGCATTTCCAGTTGGGTCAACATAGCGTCCACCATATAAACGTCGCCGTAGACGCCGACTTTAGGAATCAACAGCGTATCGATTTTAGCGCCGGCTTGTTCGACCAGATCGACCACATCGCGCACCATGTATTGGGTATCCAGACCGTTGATGCGCACCGACAGGGTGATACCGTTACCTTTCCAGTCCAGATCGTTGATAGCCTGAATCACGTTTTTTCGCGCTTGCAGTTTATCGTCGGGAGCAACTGCATCTTCCAGATCGAGAAATACAAAGTCCACACCGCTTTTCAGGGCTTTTTCGAACATTTCCGGGCTGGAACCCGGTACCGCCAATTCGCAACGTTGCACGCGTTGGGCATTGGCTTCGTAAAGTGTGTGACTCATTTATGTTTCCTTCGGTTGGTTGGCCGGCCAAGAAGCCGCGCCGAGCATGGATTAAAGAACACGTCATTTTACTTTCAGAGCCTGCAATGTCAATTGCGCTTGTCTGCTTCGCAGCCGGTTCGAGCCGGTAAACGACTTGCCGAATCCCGGCTAATGTGGCACCATCCCGCGATTTTCACCGATTCATTCAATATCACCGATCTAGGAGAAACCAGATGGCAGGTCGCAATCACCTTTTTGTTCCAGGGCCAACCAATACCCCTCATGAAATTCTGAGCGCGATGCATGTGCCGATGGAAGATCACCGCTCGCCGATTTTCCCCAAACTGCTGAGCCCCATTCTGGAAGATCTGAAAAAAGTGTTCCGCACCGAGACCGGCCAATGCTTCGTGTTTCCCGCCACCGGTACCGCCGGCTGGGAAGTGGCGATGACCAACTGTTTGAACCAGGGCGACAAGGTTTTGATTTACCGTTTCGGTCAGTTCGGCCACTTGTGGGCCGAAGCCTCCAGAAAACTGGGCTTTGACGTGGAAATCCACCAAGTCGAATGGGGTAAGGGCATTCCGCTGGATCACCTGGAAGCGCGCCTGAAAGAAGACAAAAACCACGAAATCAAAGCGATTCTGGCAACACATAATGAAACTTCAACCGGTGTAACCAGCGACATCCCAGGTGTGCGCAAAACGCTGGACGCGGCCAGCCATCCTGCCCTGCTCTTCGTTGATGGCGTCAGCTCCATCGGTAGCCTGGATTTCCGTCAAGACGAATGGGGCGTGGACGCCAGCATCGCCGGATCGCAAAAAGGCTTTATGTTGCCGGCCGGATTGGCGATTCTGGGCTTTAGCCAAAAAGCGCTGGCTGCTATCGATAACAGCAATTTTCCGCGTTCTTTCTTTTCGTTGAAAGATATGGCTGCATCGAATAAAGACGGCTACACCCCATATACACCCTCTACCCCAATGCTGTATGGCCTGCGTAAAGCACTGGAATTGTTGCTGGAAGAAGGCATGGAAAACGTTTATGCCCGCCACCACCGCTTGGGTGAAGGCGTGCGCCGCGCGGTTGCGGCCTGGGGTTTGCAAACCTGCGCGCAAACAGGTTGGGATTCCGATACCGTCACCGCAATCGTGGTACCCGCCGACAAGGATGCCCGCCACGTCATTAGCACCGCTTACAACAAATACAACATCTCGCTGGGCGCCGGTCTGAGCGAAGTGGCCGGCAAAGTGTTCCGCATCGGTCATGTCGGCGATATGAATGACGTTTCCTTGCTGGGTGCAATTGCCGGCGTGGAAATGGCTATGCTTGATAACGGCTTCGACATTAAACCAGGCAGCGGCGTGGCTGCGGCTGTCGAATACTACCGCTCGACAGCAAAATAACGCCCGCGTAACGGGGCTGGCGAGTTTAAGCTTGCCAGCCCCAATCATGAGATCTAACCGCGATTCTTTCGCTAATTGGCTTGATCGCCCTCACCTCCTACATGCGATACAGTTTCCGTTTGCCACGCCTAAAATCGCAAGACGGGCCTCTCGATCTGCACGAATAGCACCAAAAACACTCGTCTGTTGCACCAAAATACCTCAAAAACTCCGTCTTTCAGCATCAAAAAACGACCAGAAAAATCCTAACCCTCTAAATTAAATAGCTTTATTAGAAGCGGCCTTATATTTGCTAAAAATAATCTCGAGTTATATTTTCATTCCATAGCGAGGAAGAAAATCATGAGACACAGCCTGTTACTACTTGCATTACTGGCCGAGCCTGCTCATGCGGAACTCGATGAGCGGAATCCTACCGAAACCCATAGCCTAACTTTGCTAAACGCCAGTCAGGCACCGAGTTCGGACCTGTTCAAACAAGCACTATGCTGGCAATCCTCCAATGCTACCGGCAAGCATAGCGGCGGCGATATTGAGAATTGCTTGGCCATGGCCACTCCCACCCCTTTATCGAACCGGCAAAATTACAACGAGATTGACTACGACCGATCGGTGAATTGGTCGGTAATGAATTATCCCGCCATCAGTAGCGGGGCTTGGTCGTTTATCCCCGACATCGGCTATCAATTGCTACTGGAAAAAGCGGCCGACGAACACCCGAGCATGCAGATCGGCGTTGCGGCTGGTGACAGGAGTTTATCGTCGATGCCGCTAGCCACGCTCACTTGGTTTGTTTTAGGTTGCATACTGGGTACGCTAGCGATGATACGGAGACGCCGAGCGAAGCCGGTAATCGCGACTGATTAACAATTTTTTACCGGGTATTTGCGCTTCGAATTTCAATTCTTTATAGTCCCCAATGCCGGCGGCTGATTCAGCACCGGCATTTTCAGGGGATCCGCCGACTATCTCCCGATCATTAGACGATAAGCGTTGGGAGATGCGAAAATGGCAAAAACCTTATATCAACTGTTAAACATTCCCGAGTCCGCCAACGATCAGCAAATTCATCGCGCGTTCAAGGATATGGAGCGACATTGGGCAAAACGCGGAGACGACTCCGCGCTCGATACCCTGAACCGGGCGCGCGAAGCCTTTGTGATCCTATCCGATACGAGTCGGCGCATCGCCTATGATCGTAAACTGGCTGCCAGCCGTATACAGCCCGTTGAAATTGAATCTCACCGCAATTTCGCGACCCCTTGGTTGCAAAGAACGGCTATTGCCCTCCTGTTACTGTTTCCGATAGCGTCGTGGATTTATCACAATAACGAACAAAGCAAGCAACAAGCCGAACGCGAGCATATTCAGACCGCCCAGTTGCTTGCCGCCACCGAGACTATAAAAAGCCGACAAGAACAATTGCTGCACGATAATCAGCAAATAGCCACCCAGCAACAACAAGAGCAAGAAGCAAAACGCCAGGAAAACGAGCTTCGACTCAGCCAGCAACAGTTGGACGACGCCAAATTGCTAAGCCAGCAGCAATTGCAAAATCAGGCGCGCAACCTGGATTTATTGGAAAAACATCTGAACATAGAAGCGCGCGATCAGGAACAAAACCTCGCCGAACGCAAACTCGAACTGCAATATCAAAAACCGGCCATGGCGATGGCCTTGCAAGAACAGCAAGACCAACACTTAACGCTACAACGGCAAAGGTCTTTACAGCAGCACGATCAAAACATCGCCAGCATTAACAACCTGCGCGCCGCCCGATTGAGGGCTTATGACCGCGACCACGGCAGCGGCGGGATCACCCGTTCCAACCCGGCCGTCGACCCTTGAGGAACCCAGTTTAAGCTTAAACGCGAACAGTGTTTTTACGATAGGTAATCCGATGAGCAAACCCAAAGTCCTGCTTAGCCGCCGCTGGCCGGCGGGCGTCGAAACTAAATTGCAAGCGCTTTACGATGTCGCGCTGAATGCCGACGACCACCCTTTCAGCGCCGATGAATTTAAAGCCGCGCTGCAAAATTACGATGCGGTATGTCCCAGCGTTTGCGATTCGCTGCCGGCCGAGGTGCTGAATGTCGCAAATAAGCGCTGCAAAATTCTGGGTAATTTTGGCGTGGGTTATAACCATATCGATATTGCCGTCGCTAAACAGCAAGGCCTGATCGTTACCAACACCCCTGGCGTATTGACGCAAAGCACCGCCGATATCGCGATGACCTTACTACTGATGTCCGCGCGCCGAGGCGCCGAGGGCGACAGATTGGTGCGCGCCGGCGCCTGGACCGGCTGGTGCCCGACACATATGATGAGCAGCGACGTCACCGGCGCCACCCTGGGATTAATCGGCTTCGGCCGCATCGCCCAAGCCATGGCGCGGAAAGCCCATCATGGCTTCGGTATGAAGATTCTGTACCTCAAACCCAGCCCGGCGGAACAAGCCATCGTCGACGAGTTAAAGGCGGTGCGCTGCAATACTTTGGAAGAACTGTTACCGAATTGCGATTACGTGTCCTTGCATTGCCCAGGCGGCAACGAGACACGACATCTGATTAACGAACAAACCTTAAAATTAATGAAACCGACTGCGCATTTAATTAATACCGCGCGCGGCGATGTAGTGGACAGCAAGGCCTTGATCAAAGCCTTGCAAGAAAAACGTATTGCCGGCGCCGGTCTGGATGTTTACGAAGGCGAACCGGATATAGATCCCGGCTTTTTGACACTGGACAATGCCTCCCTACTCCCCCACCTAGGCAGCGCCACAATTTCGACGCGCACGGCGATGGGCGAAAAGGTGCTCGAAAACCTGGCCGCGTTTTTCAGCGGCAAAGCCCTGCCCGATCGCGTGGCTTAGGTTCGAACAAATTTTACTGCGACCATCCTTTAGCACCAGCAGTGAATTTAGCCTCCAGTTTTTGATCGAGTCCTGATGCATCGGCTGCACGTTTTTTCATCTTTAAAATACCCAACAACCCTGCCAAGAACGACCAAACGGCTGCCGGCAGCGGAACCGGCGAGGCTTGTAAATGGGCATCGATAACCACATCGGCATAAAGACCCTCGAACGCGCCAGCCGCTAAGCTAAAGTTAAACAGGCCGGATGTACCGGATTTCAACACATTCGGCGCAATAAACGCCGCATCCGCACTATCGTATCCCGACAATAACAGGCCATCTTCATTAAAATAATCGACGGTCACGCTGCTAAAGCCGTTCTCGCCGCCGATGCCGGCATGCAACTCATAATCGAAATGCGCGCTGATCGTATAGACGTCGATCCCTGTGTTTTGGAATGTCAAACCATACCAGCCCAAATGATGAGAATCGATAGATCCGTTCGACACGATGCCGCTAACGGTAAAGGTTTTAGAAAATCCGCCGGCTTGAGCAATTGCCGGATTATTAGCCTTCACCTGCCCGTCGCCGACAATACCGACCAGGGAATAATCGCCGCCGGCATAACCGGGCGCGTCTATTTGATCGAAGGTTCCGAGTATTTCCAGCCCCGTCAAACTACCCGGATTAGTCTGATTTTCGATACCATCGATAACAAAAGTTAAGGCAGCCGAGCTGTTAAAGGTGCTGCTGGCAAGTGCCCCCCCGGACCCGAGCAGACCGAAACCCAACGCCAAGAAAGTCGTCTTGGTTTGTTTGGTAAAAACATTCATAAACCTATCCTTTTAGATATTTGGAGGCGCTCGCGGGCAAAGTCAACTTTATCCCGCGCAGTCCATCCTCCCAGTTTTGTTTGAAATCGCCGCTCTTCCTCGGGCGGATACACCGTAAAGAGAGGACCGGCAACTTAGAAATCGCTACTGCAACAGTCGCTCGAAAGGCAGCACCGGATCAACTGTACCGTTCGCGCCAACCGCCGGCACCACGAGCGTTTCGTCTTTTGCAAGATCTGCGTGTAACGGATTGCCCGGCGTGACGAATTGCTCATCGCCAATCTGGCCATGCGGCACCAGGACCTCGGGGTGATCGAACGGCGCCTTTTGATAACGCACACGTTCGTCGGTAAACGATTTTAAATAAGCAATAAGATCGGCGCGGTTGGCTGGCGAATTCACCGACGAAGAAATACCACTAACTTGAAAATGCAGATTTTCGTTGTAGAAGTTGCCTTGCCGCGCATAAAACTCCAGCACCTGCTCCAAGGTTGCCATGCTGCCGTTGTGCATGTAAGGCCCGGTCAACTCGATATTGCGCAGGGTAGGCACCTTAAACGCGGCCTTGGTGGCAAACGCCATTTTCGGCCCCGACACTCCGGCCCGTGCGGCCGCCACGCTAGGAATGAAGGCTGTCGCCGGGTCGGCGCAATTTTGATTACGCAATGTCCCTTCTCGACTACCATCGGCAATCAAGCCGTCGGCCGTTGTGAAGTAATAAAATTCCGGAGAATCCGTTTGTATGGCCAGACTGGCAATGAAATCGCAGGACCTCACATTTTTAACAGCGGCATCATGAACGCCAGCGGCGTTATCCAACAAGTAATCGATATATTGCGCGCTGAACGACAACGGATTCCCAAAATCGTCAACGCCGCCTATACCAGGATCCGCATTCGGATCGCCGACGGCAGTGTTCACAAATCCTAAATCCATCAACACTGGCGTAATATCCACATTGTAGTCGCGGGTCACCACGTTCACATATTGCGTCATACCCGCGGCCTTGGCGGCATATCCCGGCCCAAAGGCGTTCGGGCCGTAAGCTATCGGCGTGGCGGGCGGTCCGAATGTGGCTCCGGCGGTCGGCGTCAACAAGGCGGCATTGGCGGCAACGGCCGCCAGACTCATGCTAGGCCCGGTATGACAGAGATTACAGTGGTTATTGAAAAACAGATTGCCGCCCCGCGTTAATTGGGCCCGCTTTGCCGCAGTCTCGGCAGGCGTCGCACCAACCACATTGGTCCAGGTCGGACGTAAATTCGCATCCAATGGACTTAAATCGAAAGGCGATTGGTCTGAGATCAAGGTTGACTGATAAAGCTGCAAAGCCAAACCAAAAAACATGGAAAAATTCGCTTCCATCTGGTTGTAAGGCGTTTGGCCGGCAGGCGCGCCAAACGGACCTATACCGCTAAATGCCCAATATTTCTGGTTAAACGCCTGGGAAATCAGATTTTTGTATGTTGTATTCAAACCGTTTTTTAAACTGCCTACGGTACTTGCACTCAACGGCCCCAAAACGCTGTCTTCGTTATGTACTTTCTGATTTTGCAAAGGCTGACGCAATAACAATTTACGCCCGACATCCTGCCACTTGCGTTGCCTGCAACTCATTTCGGTGTCGCTCAGTCCGGGGCCGGTCGCCAGCGAAGCCAGCGATGAATTTTCTAAATGCAGTTTTTGTTTGGACACAGTTCGGGCATTGACCTTAACCCAAACGCCGGCACCAGGATCGCGCTCGCCCCAGGGGCTACTGCCGTTAAATATATTATTGGCGCGACCGTCCCAAAAATTCCGGTGATTGAAAACCGCATTTATCACAGTCGGCGCATTTCTAGGTTCCACCCGGCGCATACCTACGCCGTTCACGTGAAACACCGAATCGGCGCTTCGGCTACATTCGTCGTCGTTACCGGTGAACCGCGGGGCATTTAAGAATTGGCCGCTGAATGTCCCCGACGACGCAACCACATCGTCGGTTGTAAAATCGATGGCGCTGAATTTATCCGTGGGATCGGTAAAACGATGCAAGGGAAAATCGGCCGCGCTGAGCACGTGATTCGGCCCCCCGCTACCGGAGCGTAAGGTGTCGAACGTTTGTCCACTTGGAAGCGCGCTTTTTGCGCCGGGATTAATCTGGTTTTTGATGCGGCCGTCGGCGCCGGCATGAAAATGACAGGAACCGCAAGCCATACCGTCGCTACCGACATTCACATCCCAAAACAAAGCCTTACCTAACGCTATGGCAGCCGTTTTATTGATGACGATAGGATCGGCCCCGTCCAAAAGACCCGGAACTGGCGGTACCGGCACATTGTGCAACGATACCGGCACGGGGCCATGCGCAAATACCGGTAACGTCGGGAACAATCCGCCCAGTAGCACTAAGAGTTTGAACTTTAATTTCATCATTTACCTCTTGGGGGGTAAGCAGGCAGCATTTCGAGCTCGTGAATTTCTCGACGCCGTTTAACATATCCAGTCTAACGTTCCGTGCCGCCTCCCTAACGGAAAGCTCGGCGTTTGGGATGCGTTCGAATTTGCAGAAAGGGGGCAAACCCAATGTTTGCCCCTGGATTAGGCGACTCAGATTTTCCTGCGCCCGAAGCCCACCATGCCAAGCACAGCGGAACCGAACAGCCAGACCGCTCCTGGGACAGGTACTGTCGTCAAACCATTATTGCTGATTGTCAACTTATAGGCTTGTGGCGCGGCCGCACTGCAATTTTGCCCATTTGCATTATCATCCGCGCAAGCGCCGGCCCAACCGATCAAGTAATAGCCCGCCTTTAAGCCTGTCAAGCTCAAAGCGGCATTCCCCGCACTCAAAGTGGCAAAACCAGTGTAAACGTATGGGGAAGAACCGTTGACATTGGTCAAAGCCTGACCGTTGAGCGGATCGCCGGCCCCGCCACCATATTGACCGATATTGGTCGGATTGCTGGCACCAGCCAATCGGCCTTGAACTTTATCGCCGTCGCCGTTGGTAAACGAATAGCCCGCATTCGCATACCCAATCCAGCCGTCGTGACCATCGACCAGATTTCCGCCACCGCCCGAGCCTAGCCAGCCATTGCTTCCCAAACTCGGATCGACGGCTTCTCTATCAAAACCCGCTACGCCGCCATCAAGAGCGCCGCGTACTTGACTCCATTCATGGCCGTAACCGCTACCTGTGGCGGCACCCGTAACTAGCGGATTCGTACCACTGGTCCAAATAGAGAAAGCAGGCGAATTCATCGGCGCAACCGGATTTAATGCAGCGCCCGTGGTAACTCCTGTTTTGGCCTGCAAATCCACCGTCACGTCAAAACGCGCACCGCTTGCGATATCCGCAGCATTGCCGACTTGAAATATCCTGAATGCTGCCGTGTGCGTCCAACCATAATTGAAATTCGTGCCGTAGTCGGACCAAGCCCTTTTCGGCGCTAGGTTGGTGGCCGGGACACCGGATAACGATTGCAAAATATCCGTACTGCCTGCGGTCAATACCGGTAGTGTAGCGGGGCTGATCGCCGCAGCTTGACTGGAATAGCCGGCCATTGCCGATACGCCTAATATTGCCAAAATGGATTTACGCAATTTATTTTTTTGCATGCCTATCATTTACTTGCCTCATATGATGTTAGAACTTTCTGTAGATCATTCCCTTAGGGGCGATCAGGCGCTCTTTGAGGCAAGACCCCTGATTTTCCGCATCCTCCTCACGGCAGGTTTGGCTTTTTCCCGGCAACGACAACTACGCTTTCAATTGCAACAACACAAAAGCAAACATCATGCCTATTTATAATTGTTTAAAATCAATAAGATAAAAAAGCACACAATTAAACTATGTTTTTTGTCATATCTAAGCATTTCTTTTTCAACGCCTTCACATAAAAACGCATTTAGCGCGGCATATGTATCTAAACGGAAAAGCCCCGCAAAATGGGAAAGATATTTCAGCGCAGCGGCTGATAAGCAATTGAATAAAATGAATTATTGACTTCTGCAAAGCATTTATTCACATAATGTAAACGGATATTCGCTAAAGATTTCGACAACAGATGCCAATAACTGCCGAACTAGCCTGAGGCACGAAGCCTACAACCGAATCCAGCTAGCGAGCGCCCTATAACTGAACACGGGGCATGTCCAATTATTTAAGAACACACTCCCAAAAATGCGCCAGCAATTGAATCGGCTTTAAAATCCGGGCTTTTAAACCGAATTTGACGGTACAAAATGTATTCATTGGCAAGTTCCTCTTCTGATAACAGCCATTTCATGCAAATCGCCGAAAATCGACAACGTCCGGTGATTTCCCGCACTAATATGGCATATCACGCATTTTCCCTATAAAAAGAAAGATTAATTCATTGGCTGATTGGTTTAGCGTTCTTTCAAAGACTGCAATTTTGCTAATAAGCACGCTCTAAAATCCAACAATACTTTGATTTAGAATAACTTTTACAATATCCCACCATAAATTTTCGGGCATAAAAAAAGCCGGGTGGCGAAAATCGCCACCCGGCTTAATCAATCTAACAATTAAGCACTAACCGCAGTTTTACGACGGCCCGTGTACAACAGTCCCAACAGCGCGCTGGTCATCATCCATACGGAAGCCGGCAGAGGTACTGCGCTTGGACCATCCGAAGTCGCATGTGAACGCACTATGTCAACCGCAAGCAGTCTATGAATATCTTGTTTACTCGGATTCAACGTATTAGCAAACAGCAATACATTGCCAAGTGGGTGAACAAGACTTTCAATCTCAAATTTCCAACTCGACCCAGACCACCAAGCCAATTGAAAATTGCTTGAACCTAACAATGTACCAGTACTCGAGCCGCTAGTTACCGAGTAATTCGCACCAATGGCAGCAAACGTCACTGAAGCAGCTCCAGTGAAAGTTAGCACGGGAGCGTCTGTACTTAAATTTACATTGTCTTCAAAAATACCAAAAGTATCCGATGAGTAAAATGGAAACGACGATGCCGTATCAGGATAGAAATTGCTATTTCCATCGCTCGGCGCCCAAACACTAGCAAAACTAGTACCGGATACGGCGAACAAACAAACAGCAAGCCATGTTTTTAAAGATAAAATCGGTTTCATTGATTTCGCCCAATTTGCAAGTTAACGTTAACAAACGACCATCCTTTTGGTCGCTTTATAGCATCTGATGTTTATAAACATCGAAGACAGAGCAGGGGGAGCGGTGTTAACAAAAATCCCGCATTAGCTCAGTATATACCTAACAAAAAATATGCCAACCATATTAATATCATGATTTCAATAAGTTACCAAATTAAGAACACGATATTTGTAAATTTTTCCGACAGAATTCGGGCTGATTCCGCCGTTATCGGGTAAAAATCACCAACTTGGCGCGTTAAAGCCGGGCGAATTTGCATCGCGCATAAAAAAGCCGGGAGTAACGGAAACCGCTACCCCCGGCTCAATGCCTAATCAATTAGGCATTAACTACAGCTTTACGGCGTCCTGTGTAGAGCAAACCCAACAGAGCGCTAGTCATCATCCATACAGATGCAGGGAGAGGCACTGCCGTTATCGGGCTTTCAACCGCTTGAATTCCAGCCGCGACCAATAGCTTCAAATTATTAAAGCTATTGCCGGTTCCAAAACCAAAAGTAATGAACGGCTCAACTTCATCCGAATTGAACAACTCCGATTTCCAACCGGTATTGGACAGGTAACCTATTTTAAAGCTACTTGACCCGGATAATTGACCGGTATTTTTGGAGAACAATGTCGACACATCATAATTTCCACCATTAGCGGTAAATGTGACTGCATCGAACCCTGTAAATGACACGACAAAATTGCCTTGGCTGATATCGGCAGTATCTTCAAAAATACCAAACGTACCAGTAAATACAGGTTGACCCAGTAAATTAGTCGCAAAAAAAGAAGCAACATTGCTTGTAGGCGCCCAAACGCTAGCGGAACTAGCGGTTGAAACAGCAAACAGGCAAATCGCAGCCCAGTGTTTTAAAGATAAAATCATCTTCATTGATTTTCCCCATTTATTTAACGTTAACAAACGGTCATCCATTTGACCACCTTACTTTGTAGCCGAAATTGTTCCTCAATATCGGCTACGAAGGGGGGTTGGTATACAAACCATACCAGCCCGCTCGTTATCATACAAATACCATGCCATAATAAAAACTATTTATTATCAATTACATAGAAATATAGCCTTTGGAAATCGTAAATTTAACCGACACTTACTACGCTGTTTTTTACACTTGGATGACAAACGGCACTATTTCAGGGCGTTTTCACAATCGGCAGCCGGTAAATTTACATACGAAGGCTTAGGCGAAACTAACGCACCGGCCATAAATCGAATAAACAGCTCCTCTCGAGTTTTAGTGCGCTGCCGGATTTCGGCCTTGATGCCGCGCTCAGCCAACTGAGTTTTAAACAACATTGCTCGCTGCTTATCGTTGAAAACACCCAACGATATCGCGCCTTTCATCTCACCATCAATCACAGTCCAAATATCGGTAAAACCTTTAGCTTGCAACATCAGTTTATTGATACGTGTTTGCTCGCTGTCTTTTGCCGCAGGGTAATAAACCTGAAAATCACTAGCTGTTACCGAGCTTTTATAAATCGGCTTGAACAGCTTTAAATGCTCGGTGCTGGCCCAACGCTGCAATTCCGCCGGATCGTTAAATGGACCGGCTTCGTAGCATTTATCGGGAGGCGGCGCATGCTGAACGGCGGCGCTCGGCTGGACTATTCGTTTAGCATTTGCAAGTAAATACTGATCACGGGGCGAATCTAATCGTTGCGAAATGTCGGTAATCAGCTTGGTTTGCCATTCGATTACGGATCTATCTAGGTGTCGAGAAATTTCCGTTCCGCGCCTTGCCGTTTCCCTTTCGCTCACCAGTAATAAACTGGGTACGCCAGTTTGCGGTTCTTGAGGCGGCGTGAACGCACCATTATGGAGCTCCCAGAAAAAAAACCATATATTCAACAAACAAACGAGAAAAAACAGCGCTTTCATACGGCGGTTTGTTTTTGGCTATAGCAAAGCAAACCTTTGAAGACCAGATTGTGGTCAATGATAGAAGGAACGGACAATTGTTCGGCAACGGTCTCCGCATCACCTCCACTTAAAATCAGACGGTAAGTGCGCGGCTGCCGCTGTAACGCGGCTTCCACTAAGCCTACAGCCGCCAACAGACTACCATTGTTGATCGCCGGTTCAGTGGCGCAAGCAAGTCTGGTATCGGGCATGGTATCGCTAAATGGCAAAGCAGCGGTATTTTGGGTAAGCGCCTTTTTCATTAACACCAATCCCGGACTAATCAATCCACCCCGATGCAGCCCATCGGCGTCGATAAAATCGACGGTAATAGCAGTACCGCAATCGACAATACAATAATCACCGGCGTACTCACAGTGGGTTGCCAGCAAGGCCAGCCAACGGTCCACGCCCAATTTTTCAGGTTGACTGTAAGCGTTTCTCACCCCAAACGCCGCAACCGAAGCTCTGGGACTAATTACATCGATGCGCGGCCAAAGACTCCGAGCCAACTCGATGAGTAGCAAGGCCATCTTTGGTTCCGCTACCGAAGCTATCGCCATTTGTCGGGGAACGTCGAGATCGCGCCAAAGTTGCCGCAAATGATCGAGAAAACCAAATTGCCGATAATCCATGAAAACTGTGGGCCGAATTGCACTTGCATCTGCCAGAGCCCACTTCAGACGCGAATTACCAATATCGATCAATAAAATCATGATTGTCTAAAGCTTACTTCGCCGGACGCAAACGCACGATTTTGGCCGCCTTCCTGTTTTAACAACAGCAGTCCCTGCTCATCGATCCCGCTCACCACGCCGCTATACACCTGTTCGGCCATGAAAATATTCACTTGCTTACCTTGCATGCAATCGTAACGTCGCCATTCCTCAATATAATGCGCCAACGGACGCACTTCGTAGTCGGCAAGTATTGGTAGCAGCTGATTTAAAAGCTCGGCAATCAAGCGGTTGCGTTTTCCGTGAGCGAATTCGGCCAGGATACTGTGCAAATCGACCCAGTCCTGCTCTATGCTTTCCGCTTGTTGCTCCGGCAGATACACGTTTAAGCCCAAACCCATCACCGCATGGCACGGTCCACTGCTCTCCCCGGAAACTTCGATTAAAATGCCGGCCAATTTACGTTGCCGCCAATAAATATCGTTCGGCCATTTCAGGCCGACATCGGTAACCCCTAAACTTCGCAAAACGCGCACTACCGCCACACCCACAGCCAAACTCAGGCCGGCTATTGCTGCCGGTCCGCCTTGAAAGCGCCATAAAACGGATAAATAGATATTGTGTCCAAACGGCGAAACCCACTGTCGCCCGCGCCGCCCCTTGCCGGCAGTTTGCTGCTCGGCCAGACACACCAGACCGCTATCGCCCCCCAATCGTGCCGACTCAAGCAAGTGCGCGTTGGTTGAATGAATTTGGTCGTGAATTTCCAGTTGTCCAAGCAGTTGCCGGGCACGTGCATCAAGATGTTGCTCAATCTGCTGGAGATTTAGTAGCTGTAAGGGACGTTGCAAACGATACCCCTTACCAGACACTGCCAGCAACTCGACACCCAATTCGGATAAGGCGCTTAGTTGTTTCCAAACAGCGGAACGGCTAATGCCAAGTAACTGAGCCAACTCGGTCCCCGAATGGAATCGGCCGTCGGCCAGAGCCTGTAAAAGCATTTTGAGTTTTGGAGAGATCAAGGCATCAGCCTGCCGTAAATGCCACCGACCAGCCTGTAAATATGCAAACCGTTAGCCAACTTCGTTTTTGTCCCGCAATTGTTGCAACTGCTTTTTGATGACATGTTTGATCAATAACTCTCTATCGTCATCAGTCAAATTGACATATTCAACACAAATAGCAAACGGTCGTTCCGGGTTGTCATCCGAAATATCCTTGCATTGCACCACTCGGGCGTAGGCAACGATCACAGCCATGCACGACGTCAACAGCATACGTAATTCCAAGAGCTCGCCGACAGCTATGGCTATATCGTTGCTAAAAGCCAGGCCGGTAGCGCTAAGACTCACCTCTCGAGTGTCATGTTCGGAGAATTGTTCGTTTTGCGCACTCAGCGCTTGGGCAATCAGATTGATCTTGGTGTCGATGATTTTCAAATATTCGAACATTTCCGGATCGCGGCGCTCCAAGCGCGGCGACAGCATACGCGACTCTTGAGTCAACACGTCGAGGGCCGCCGTCAACGAGCAATTCCCGAGCACGTCGTTGGAAACATGGCTCAAGGCGTTTACATTTTTTTTATCGATGACTTTATGCAGCAGATTTATCGTGTCGTTGACCCGGAAATAGCGCCTTTTTTCTTCAATTTCATCCGCCATGGTACGTTCTTCCTCAGTACATTTGGTGAGTTATATATTCCAAGCCAAGAATTTTAGCTTAATAAGTGCCCCTGACAGGGCAATCCTGCGATTTTAATCCGGAACAATCACATCGTAACCGCGCATCAAGTGTTTAATTTCCCGGCGCGGCAAAATGCTGACCGGCAAAATCAAATTGTCAGTATCCAGTCCAGCGGCATGTAAAGACTCTTGTTCCACATACAAATCATTGACGTCGTAAATCTGTAAAGCCTTAAAAATGGCCAAGGTATCTTTCAGCGCCATTCCATCCGCACCTTGATGTGTTTTCAATTGCAATACGGCTTCGTCCGCAAACAGCAAAGCCACCTGCTGATCGAAGGCTGCCGCCGTCAAAATCACATCCAGGGTTTCCTGTAGATGACTGCCGCAGTGCGGCGGCCGACGCATGATAAACAGATAGCGTTTCATACTTTCTCAACCGAATACAATGCAACGATCAGCCAGCAAAGTCGCCTCCAACCATTGACCTAGCCCCGCTATGCGAAACCCCGGCGCCAAATCGTCGTCCCGCTTCCCTTGCCTTACGGCTTCGTCGCGACACAACAAGCCTCGGCGCTGAGCTGCGGAGATACACACCACCAAATCCAATCCATACCGCTCCGCAAGTTGCGACCAGTTTTGCCCAAACTGCAATTCATCCTCAGGTGGGGTTGCATAGCGAAAAGCATGATAGATGCCTTCCTTATAAAAAAACACGCGCAATACTTGGTGATCCGCCAGCAATGCCGCCTCGATAAACCGGTAGGCGTTGTAGCCGGCGTTGCTGGCGTAAGGACTGGCATTAACTTGTACGGCGTACTTCATCGCGCTGTAAAATAATCAATAAACTAAGCATTCGCCGCATTTTAATACGAGCCTGCCCGACGTGCCCGTTTTTGCTGCAAATCGCGTTGCAATTGAACCAACTTTACAGCTTCCGGTCTCAGCCCCCATGAAACTTAAGCCCCTCATTTTTAGCCTAGGCCTAATCCTGTACTCCACACAACCGAGTGCGGTGGACATCGAAAAAATCCAACTGCCCGACATGGGCGATTCCGCCGGCGCATTAATTTCGCCGCTTCAGGAAAAGGAATTCGGCGAGGCTTTTTTTCGAAACTTGCACCAACAAGCCGAGATCAATCAGGATGTGGAAATTCAGCAATATATTCAAACCATAGGCCGGCAATTAGCCGCCCACAGCGATACACCATCCAATCCTTTTCATTTTTTCGTGGTGATGGATCCCAACATTAACGCCTTCGCCGGCCCCGGCGGTTATATCGGCGTCAACTCGGGCCTGATTCTATTGACGGAAGCGGAAAGTGAATTGGCTTCCGTTATGGCTCACGAGATTGCGCACGTTACCCAACGACACCTCTATCGATCGATTGAAAAAGCCAGCAAAATGTCGATTCCTACCGTCGCCGCGACGCTGGCGGCCATTTTGATCGGCACCCAATCGCCGAACATGGGTCAAGCGGCATTGATGGCGATACAAGCCGGCAATATTCAGTTTCAGATCGATTTTACTCGCGACCACGAAAAGGAAGCCGACCGTGTGGGTATGCAAACCTTGGCCGGCGCCAATTACGATCCGCGCAGCATGCCGACTTTTTTCGAACGTCTACAGCAATCCACGCGTTATTACGGCAAGGGCGTACCGGAATTTTTAAGGACTCACCCGGTTTCTGAAAACCGTGTCGCCGATACCCGAGGTCGAGCCGAAATCTATCCTTATCGGCAATATCCGGACTCTTTGGCCTATTTGTTGACCAAGGCCAAACTCACCGTGATATCAGCTGAAGACAAACGCACGCCAATGCAACATTTCACAACGCTGGAAATGCAAGGTACTCCGGAACAACGAGCCGTAGCCAGATACGGTATGGGCTTGGTGCAATTGGAAACCCAGCAATACCCTGCGGCTAGCGAAATCTTTCAAAAACTGACGGAGCAATATCCCGAGCAACCGCAATATATTGCCGCGTTAGCGCGAACCGCCATGGAAGCCCACGAATACGAGAAAGCAGGTAAATTATACGAAAAGGCTATTGCCAGTTTTCCTAGCAACGATGCCGTCAAAATCGAATACACCCGCAGTTTGATAAAAACCGCTCAGCCACAGCACGCCAAGCAAGTGTTGCAAAGCTTATCCGACAGTCAAAAAGAACAACCTTTTTATTATGAGCTGCTGGCGCAGATCTTCGCCGATCTCAAACAACCCGGCGAATCGCACCGTTATATGGCCGAATACTATTACGCCAATGGCGAAACAGAAGCGGCAATCATGCAAATCAGACTGGCCAAACAAGAAACCAACCTGAGTTTTCAACTTCAGGCAATTCTTAACGAACGCTTAAATTTCTATTTAAGCGAAGAAGAAGCGCGCCGAGTGGAACGCTAATTTTAAACATTAGACAACTCTGATTGTTGCTAAGCTTTTGTTTAAAAAAATTATTTTCGAGCCGAAACCATTTCTCAAAAAAAATTGGCTTTTTTTGTTGGACACCCGGTTTTTTTTAAAATAAACTTCGCCCACCTTTTACGGAGTGCATTCAACCTTAACCGGTTGCATCTTTGAGGGGGAGGGAAGCGGCCTGTGAAAAAGGCTGATAATAATAACAATAAAACAGTAACTGCTTGACTAAACTGCCCTAGGCAGGCGTCCAACATAACTACAATAATAATTACAACAAACAGGACGGGCCCGCGCATAGCGGGCTTTTTATTGCCTGCCGTTTTATCTCGGCCTACTCTTAGGCAGCCGCCCGATTGGCCTAAGCCAGCCATTTATTTTATAATCCAGCCTTCTTCGCTCGATACTGTTACAGTCTGTCGGGCAAAGCTCCCCCGCAAACTCAGATCAAGGTTTAATCATGGCACGCGTTACCGTTGAAGATTGTTTAGAAAATGTGGAAAACCGTTTCAAATTGGTGTTACTCGCCAGCAAGCGAGCACGGCAACTGGAAAAAGGCGCCGATGAATTCATACCGCGCGGCAAAGACAAAGATACCGTACTAGCGTTGCGCGAAATAGCCGCGGGCTTTGTCAACGAAGAAAACATCGACCGTTTGCATCGCACCGGATACGTTTCGGAAACCCATCTGGAAATCTAAGCCACATGCCCGAGATAGCTGTCAAACCAGCTCCTTCGCTACCTGCTATCGAGCATCCTGAAGAAAAACTTCTTCACCAGCTCTGCGAAGTCCTGCGCAGCTATCTCGACCAAGAACAAATCAACGATGTCGTCCGCGCCTATCATTTCGGCGCGGCCGCACATTCCGGGCAGTTCCGCAGAAGCGGCGAAGCCTATATCTGCCATCCGGTATCCGTGGCGATTACGTTGGCCAGCATGCACATGGACCACCATGGCATCATGGCTGCGATATTGCACGACGTAATCGAAGACACACCTATCAGCAAGGAGCAACTGGGCGAACAGTTCGGTTCGGAAGTTGCGGAACTGGTCGACGGCGTCACCAAACTTTCGAAAATCGACAGCCGCTCCCGCGCCGAAGCACAGGCGGAAAACGTCAGAAAAATGTTTCTGGCGATGGCGCAAGACCTGCGAGTAATTGTCGTGAAACTCGCCGACCGTTTGCACAATATGCAAACCATGGGCAACATGCCGGTCGACAAAAAACGCCGCATCGCCAAGGAAACGCTGGAAATTTACGCCCCGATCGCCAATCGGCTGGGCATGAACGACGTGCGGCATCAACTGGAATCGCTGGGTTTCAAAGCGCTCTACCCCAACCGTTTCACGGCCATCAACAATGCCGTGAAAAAGTCGCGCGGTAACCGCAAGGAAATTATCGACACCATCCAGAATGCAATCCAAAACCGGCTAAAAGAGGCCGGCTTGGATGGGGCCGTCGCCGGCCGCGAAAAAAACATCGCCAGCATTTATCAAAAAATGCTCAGCAAACGCATTTCCTTTACCGATGTTTTCGATGTCTACGCCTTCCGGATTTATTGCCAACAAGTCGACGACTGTTATCGGGCTTTAGGCTGCGTACATAATTTATATAAGCCGGTACCCGGCCGCTTCAAGGACTACATCGCACTACCCAAAGCCAACGGCTATCAGTCTCTACATACAATCTTGATAGGCCCTTACGGCGTGCCTATCGAAATTCAGATTCGCACCCACGAAATGCATCGTCTGTCTGAATCGGGGATTGCTGCACACTGGCTATATAAATCCGACAACGATAAAAGCGAAACCATTCAGGCCCGCGCCAACGAATGGCTGCGCGATTTATTGGAGATCCAAAAATCCGCCGGCGATTCGCTGGAATTCATCGATAACTTAAAAGTCGATCTTTTCCCTCAAGAAGTTTTCGTGTTTACCCCCAAGGGCAAGATCATCAAACTGCCGCGCGGCGCGACCATCGTCGATTTTGCTTATCTGGTGCATACCGATGTCGGCAACGCCTGTATTTCCGCGCGCATCGACAAGAAACTGGTGCCGCTGCAAACCAAGCTGGAAAACGGCATGACGGTGGAAGTAATCACCGCCACCTGGGCCAGACCGAATCCATTGTGGTTGAACTATGTCACCACAGCCAAGGCCCGCAGCTGCATCCGTGCCTACCTAAAAAACTTCAACCAACAAGAAGCGATCAATCTTGGCCGCCGCTTGCTGGAAAAAGAATTGCAGAGTCTGAACATTCAGCTGGAAAATGTCGATAACACCCGCATCATCCAGGTGTTGCAGGTCTTGAAAAAACACTCGATGAACGAATTGCTGGAAGACATTGGTCTGGGCAATCGCATGCCCTTCCTGGTGGCTAAACGCATTAGCCAAACAGACGTCAACGCAGCCGTCAAACTCGACGACAACGAATCCACGCATAAAACCCCTTTAATCATCAAAGGCACCGAGGGCATCGTCGTCAGCTTGGCCAAATGCTGCCGGCCGATTCCGGGCGACTCGATTATCGGCTTCTTCAATCCCGGCAAAGGTATCGTCGTCCATCATCACGAATGCCGTAACAGCAACGAAGTCAGAAAAAAACAGACTACCTGGCTGGATGTAGAATGGAGCCCGGAAGCCAGCGGCGAATTCCCCGCCGAAATTCGTATCGAATTGTTAAACCAACGCGGCTCGTTGGCCACCATCGCCTCGACCATCTCCAGCATGGATTCCAATATCGAAAACATTACCGTGGTCAGTCAAGACGACCGCGTTTCGGTAGATTTGCTGACCCTGGCCGTGAAGGATCGCGTACATCTTGCCAATATCATTCGCAAACTAAAAAAACTCTCCATCGTTTTAAAAATTACTCGCATCAAGGCATAGCATGAACAAGGAAATTATCTCGACACCTCTTGCACCGCAAGCCATCGGCACCTATTCGCAAGCCATCAAAGTCGGCGAGACAGTTTATTTATCCGGACAAATCCCGCTTGACCCGGAAACCATGCAAGTCGTGGACGGTGACATCGCTGTGCACATTCGCCGCGTATTCGATAACCTGAAAGCAGTCGCCGAGGCCGCCGGCGGCGACTTCAACGACATCGTCAAACTTAATGTATTTCTGACCGATTTAACCAACTTTCCTATCGTCAACGAAATCATGGCCGAATATTTCAGCCAACCTTACCCGGCCCGTGCCGCGATTGGCGTTGCGGCACTACCCAAAGGCGTTGGCGTGGAAATGGACGGCGTGATGGTATTGCGCAACGAATACTACTGATCCAGTCCGAGGGGCGTTTTAACTCGCCTCATTTGAGTATTCATGAATCATCCGGAACCGCATAAACAGCCTGTCACCACGCTGACAGGCATCGGTTCACAATCCGCCGCCCGCCTGGAAAAACTGGGCATCCATACCCTGCAAGACCTATTATTCCACCTGCCTTTGCGTTACCAGGATCGCAGCCGCATCGTGCCCATATCCCACTTATTACCGGGCATGACCACGTTGGTCTGCGGCACGGTGGAATTCACCGACAGCATCCAGCGCGGTCGCCCCAGCGTGATTTGCCGCATCGCCGACGACAGCGGTAGTTTGTCGATCCGTTTTTTTCACTTCACCGTCCAACAAAGCCAACAACTTAAACCCGGCACCCTAATCGGCTGTTTCGGCGAAATTCGTTACGGCTACAACGGCCTGGAGATGGTGCATCCGGAATACAAAATCGTTTCTGCCGCCGAGCAACTACTGGAAACTACACTGACGCCGGTTTACCCGCTGACCGAAGGCATTTCCCAATCTACGCTCCGTAAAGCTATCAAACAGGCGTTAACGCTATGTTTAGCAAGCGACAGCGCGATCACAGATTGGCTGCCCAACAATTTGTTGGCGGCGCATGACTACCCTTCCCTGAACGACGCGCTGCAAACCCTGCATAATCCGCCACCGCATTTGTCGGCGGAAATCATCAGCGGCGGCTCCCTGCCCGCGTTAAAACGCCTGGTGTTTGAAGAGTTTTTGGCCCACCATCTGGCGCTGCTGCAAGGCAAATTGGCTTATAAAAGCTGGCAGTCGCCGGTTTTCGAAATAAACACCTCTGCCAAACAGGCGTTCCTGCAAGGCTTGCCGTTTCAGTTGACCGGTGCGCAACAACGGGTCAGCGCCGAAATTGAAAGCGATTGCCGCAAAGCACAACCCATGCTGCGTCTAGTTCAAGGCGACGTTGGTTCCGGCAAGACCGTGGTGGCGGCTCTGGCAAGTTTGCTGGCGCTGAACTCGGGATATCAAGTCGCAATCATGGCGCCCACGGAATTATTGGCCGAACAGCACTTTCGTAACTTCAGCCTATGGTTCACCGAAACCGGCCACCAAGTGCTGTTTCTGACCGGCCAATTGAAAGGTAAAGCCCGGCAAGCCACTTTAGACGCCCTGACGAACGGCTCGGCCAATATCGTGATCGGCACGCACGCGCTATTTCAAGACAGCGTGCATTTTCATAAGCTGGGCTTAATCGTCATCGACGAACAGCACCGCTTCGGTGTCCATCAGCGCTTGGCCCTGCGCGAAAAAGGCCAGCATGGCGGATTACGTCCGCATCAATTGATCATGACCGCCACGCCCATTCCTCGCACGCTGGCGATGCTGCAATATTCCGACCTGGACATTTCCATCATCGACGAGTTACCGCCGGGACGAAAACCCATCGCCACCAGTGTGATTTCCTCGGAACGCCGGAAAGAAGTAATCGGCCGTATCGAGCATTGGGTCGCACAGCAACGCCAAGCCTATTGGGTCTGCACCTTGATAGAGGAATCCGAAGTTCTGCAATGCGAAGCCGCCGAGAAAACCGCCGCTTATCTGTGCCAAGCTCTGCCGAACGTGCGCGTCGGTCTGGTGCATGGCCGCATGAAAGCCGCTGAAAAAGACGCGGTGATGCAAGCGTTCAAAGATCGCGAGTGCGATTTATTAGTCGCTACCACCGTGATAGAAGTGGGTGTGGACGTGCCGAACGCCGGCCTGATGATCATCGAAAACCCGGAACGTTTAGGCTTGTCGCAATTGCATCAACTACGCGGTCGAGTTGGACGCGGCGATCAGGATAGCTATTGCTTGCTGTTATATCAGTCACCACTCTCCCAAGCCGGCAAGCAACGTCTGGCTATCCTGAAAGAAAGCAACGACGGCTTCGTCATCGCCGAAAAAGACCTGGAATTACGCGGCCCCGGCGAAGTAATGGGCACCCGCCAGACCGGGCAGATTCAGTTCAAAATCGCCGATTTAAGCCGCGACAGCGACTTGCTGGAACTGATCCCGGCCGCCGCGCAATTAATCCATCGCCACCACCCAGACGCCATTCAACCGCTGATCCAACGCTGGATCGGCCATACCCGCCATTACGCCGAGGTTTAGCGCTTGCCCGACAAAAGTTTTTTATTCAGCCGCCCGCCAATCTGGAAAAGCCACGAACAGAGCAGCCAACGGCAATTACCGAACGATCTGCAATCCTGGCTCAATGAAACTGGTTCGTTGACCAAACGTCTGCGCGACATACATGGCTACCGTTTCGGCGTAAAAGTGTTATTCCACCGCTGGAAGCCAGCTTTCATAGACGAATGCCGACTACTGGGCTTGCCGCCGTGCCGCTATCAATTGATCCGCGAAGTGATGTTACATGCCAATGGCGTGCCTTTGGTGCTGGCCCGCACTATTCTGCCTGAACCCACGATAGAAATCGCCCACCGTAATCTATCTCACCTCGGCACCCGGCCGTTGGGCGAAGTGATTTTCGCCTATCCGGATTTGGAGCGCCGTCAGCGGCAATTTAGCCGGGCCGACAGCGGCATTTGGTCGCCAGGTCTGCAAACGGCGGTTGGTGTTGAAGATGCTACTTGGGGGCGTCGCACGGTTTACGCGATCCATCGGCAACCGTTGCTGGTGGCAGAGTTTTTTTTACCTGCGGTGCTGGCGCCGGCAGTTGAACACCTGCCGGAAACAGCTAAGTCGTTTATTCAAAAATCTTGAATAGTACTTCCGCTACCGACGCCACCAAATCCCCATCAACGCTTTGTTCGCCGTAGCTTTGTTGCGGCCGTGAATAGTCTTTCCGAAAGGCCTTTTTGAATTGCTCGGAACTGGCTTTTTCTTGTTTGGCAGCGATTTTTTGCTGAGTCAAGATCTGGCCGCCGGCTTTTTTCCATTCCAACAGGTGGCTGATCTGTCCACCATCCAGCCAGATGCCATGGCTTCTGCATTGGTCGATAATCACACCGCTGCGGTAGCCGTAGATCACCCGGTTCATTAACACCTGGCACACCGGACATTTAAGATATTTTACAGTGGCATTTTGCGGATAACGGTCCTGATTGATGTTGCTCAGCAGCTCTAAATTAACGGTAACGACCGGCGCTACCGCGCTATCCAGCAATGTTTCTATTTCACCGGGATCGAAAAACAAGCCGTAACAGGTGGCACAACGCTCTATATGCAAGGAACCGGCGGCATCCAGATTAATGGTTTGCAGGATTTTTGCGCATTCAGGGCAAACCCGCTCAGTGGTGGAGTCAATCACTTGATAATCGTGCTTGCCCTGCAAGTCGATATCATTGCGGACCCCGCAATAACTGCAATATTGCGTATTGACTGGTAACGGCGCGGAACAACTCGTGCAGTTGGCCATGCTAAAACTTAGCCAATATTTGTTGTTTCTTGGCGGCGTATTCGGCTTCGTTAATCAGCTGCGCGTCAAACAACTGTTTCAACTCGGTGAGCTTGGCGACAGTTTGATTACTGTCAGCTGCGGCCTGATTAGTTGTCGCGCCCAGTGATTGCGCCATGCCTTGCCCCAAGCCAATGCCGGCCCCCATCCCCATGCCAAGACCGGCACCGCCACCCTCGTTGCGCGCTGCGTCGCGCAAAGCATCCAACTGTTGCACCTTGGCATAATCCAGACCCACCGCTTGCGCGGCTTGCGCTTCAGCGGTCAGATCGGCAATACGATTGATACGGCGCAAGGTGTATTCGTCGAAATCGGTCCCTTCGATGCGAAAATCGCTAATGCTAAAACCCAACTTGCGAAACACGATCGCCAGTTTAATGGCTATGCCCCGAGCTATTTCGTCGCGATTGGCATCGATGTCGGCGAAGCTATGCTGACATTCCGCCAGATAATCGGAAATGGGATTGATGATCCGCGCCGAGAGAATATTGCGGAAATCGTCTATGCGCATTTGGTTATGGCTGCCGACGATATTCACGAAGAAATCCCCGGGGTCGGCTATCTGATAGCTATAGTTGCCATAAGCTTTTAAAGCGACCGGGAAATGATATTTAGGGTCCTGATATTTGATTGGCGAGGTAGTACCCCACTTCTGATCGAGAATCTTGGTTTTGCGGAAGAAATAAATCCCTACCTTGTGCTCACTCTCAAAAAACTGCATGAATTTCCTGATCGTGGTCCAGAACGGTACGTTATCGGTTTCCAGATTGATCATGCACTGGTCTTCGATAACCCCCTTGACCTGACCCTGATACACGAAAATACAGCCCTGCCCCGGACCGACGATCAGTTTGGAGGCATTTTTGATTTCGTCGCCATTTTCAGTCCATTGCGCCAACAACAGATCCGGATCGGGATTTTCCCATTCGATAACCGAACGCAGTTGCCGTTTGATACCGTCTATGAATGCCATTACTACCCTCGCTGGACTGGAGAAGAATCGATTAATTGCGTAACATCGCGGTTTAATTATGGCAAAAAACGGGAGTTGCGGTGGCAATCAGAACATATAAAGGCAAACAACCAAAAGTCGGCAAAAACGTGTATATCGACGCAGCAGCGGTCGTGATCGGCGATGTGACAATCGGCGACGATGTATCGGTCTGGCCAACCACGGTGATACGCGGCGATGTGGAAGCCGTCAGCATCGGCGACGGTACTAACGTTCAGGACGGCGCGGTTTTACATGTCTCCCACGCCGGCGATTATTCGCCGCAAGGACATCCTTTAACGATAGGCAAAGGCGTCACCATAGGCCACCGAGCAGTGATACACGCTTGCACAATAGGAAGTTATTGCCTGATAGGCATCGGCGCGATTGTGATGGACGATGCCGAACTTGGAGACTATGTCATGCTGGGTGCCGGGGCATTGGTACCGCCAGGCAAAAAGCTGGAGGGCGGATATTTATATGTCGGCGCCCCAGCCAAGCAAATGCGGGCATTGACCGATGAGGAAAAAGCTTTTCTGGAATATTCGGCCAAACATTATGTGCGCTTGAAAAACGATTATCTATCGCCTTCCGCTCCGTAAACACCTGTGGTTTATTGCCTGTAGAAAGGCGTTAATGTAAGAGCGGCTGCAGATTTGTTATTTTCTAAAAAATCGGCTACTTGAATAGGGAATAAGGGGTTTCGACTTTCTTTAGTGTAATAAAAACAACAAACTCACCATACCCCAGGCAACACCGCCCGCAGCGGGAATCGTCAAAATCCACGCCCAGATAATCCGTTCAATTACGGAAAGCTTGAGCGTGTAGGGATTCTTGGCAAAGCCCACTCCCATAATCGCGGTGGAGATGCTGTGCGTGGTGGAAACCGGCATACCGAAATGGGCCGCAGTCAATAGAATCGTTGCCGAGCTGGTTTCCGCCGCAAACCCGTTTATCGGGTGTAGTTTGACCATTTTGTGACCCAGCGTTTTGATAATTCTCCAACCGCCTACCGATGTGCCAAGTGCCATCACTAGCGCGCAGGTAAATACCACCCAGGTATCGATATCTTTTTCTCCGCCATCCGGCTTGAGAAACTCGGCCCATTGCGGCAACTGATCGAGCGTGCCGGCGTTGTTTGCCGTAAAAATGGCTAAGGCAATAATACCCATGGTTTTTTGCGCATCGTTGCTGCCGTGCGCAAATCCCATATAGCCCGCCGACAACAGTTGCGCCTTGCCGAATACTACGTTGACCCACTTCGGCCGCGCCATTCGCGCCATCAGACCACCCGCGGAATTCATCCCGCTAATAATCGCCATCAATAAACCCATGATAAAAATACCCAGCGTAAAACCCGCAACCGGCGAACTGATCATCGGGATCACTACTTTCCATAGCAAGCCTTTATTTTCTGTCCAGACTAATGCGGTTTTCGACCATATCAGCACGTCGGGATTATTATTTCCCGCCGCCAATGCCGCCCCGCATAAGCCGCCAATCAAAGCATGGCTGGAAGAAGACGGCAACCCCAAGGCCCACGTAATTAAATTCCAAATAATAGCCCCGACCAACGCGCAGATCAAAACTTCGGAGGTGATGTTGACCACGCCGGTATCGACCAATCCGGATGATATGGTTTTGGCTACGGCAGTCCCGGATAATGCGCCAACCAGATTAGTCACGGCGGCGAGGATGACCGCTTGAGTGGGGGTTAATACCTTAGTGGCAACCACGGTCGCAATCGAGTTGGCGGTGTCGTGGAATCCGTTGACAAACTCGAATACCAGCGCTGCGAGAACAACCAGCAAAAGCAATGTCAGCATGACAATCCTGTTATGAATTTTTTAAGACAATGTGATAAACGACATTACCGGCATCGCGGCAGCGATCTATAGCTTTTTCGAGGATTTCAAATAAATTGGTTTTGACCAGATAACGAATCGGATCGGATTCATTGGCATAGACGTCTCGATACAATTCAAGTATTTGATCGTCGGCTTGAGCTTCAATCGTTTGCAACTGATCGTTTAATCGCTTCACCTCGTCCAAATCCATGCCTTTCCGCAACTGTCCAACCATTTGCGCCAGTACTTGGCATGCCTGCTCCAGCATAGCCGCGCGACTACTGAAATCCACATCGCCGATACGTCCCGACGCCAACGTGTAACGTTCCGCAAATTTTTCCACGACTTTAGGAATTTTATACAGCGCGCCATTCAGCGCTTCAATATCTTCTCGGTCCAACACAGTAACAAAGGTATTGACTAACTCCTCGCTGATTTGCGCAAACAAATCTTTTTCTCGGCGGCGGGCTTGTTTGAATTTTTCTAGCGATTGTTGCGTGGCGGCAGGGCTAAGAAGCTCGATTAAGGCTTTGGCCGACGAACACGCCGACTCGGCACTCGCTTCAAGTAAACCATAAAATTTATCGCCTTTGCCGAAGATGGTTTGCAGTGAGAACATGGTGTTTCCTTTATTTAGTAGCCCAAAGGCCTTTATCAATTCCGCTAATTATCGCATAACAGCGCAGTAAAATTGCGTTCTCAACCAGCCAAGGCTTATTACGCAATTTTAAAACATGCAGTCCCCGCCAGACTCAGCGCGGCAGATGTATGCAACCTTGCGTGACGGCAACTAAGAATCGCGCATATGCAGCAAGTTATGGTCAAAGACTGTAACTCAAGCGAATTACCGTTTGCTACCCGGTTACTCCAAGATGAAGGTTTTGCGAAAACCGGCAAACTCCAAATCCGTAAATCAGGAATTCCTTGCTTAAACATTGTCAAGCTTTTAATATTGATACGATATTTGTTTGACAAGTCCGCTCGTTTCTTTTATTGTTTCGATTCGCTACCATAATGGAGAATCGACAATGCCAAAAGCCCTTTTTTATCTGGCCGATTACTCCTTCCGTGGAGGTGTAAAGCAAACCCTGACTGATGAACTCAAGCCTTTCAACCTTAAATACGATACGGCACGGCCAAACCGGCACGTCGCATCGATAGGGAAGATTCGGCGGACGTCAAATCAGTGCCGGCCCCGGGTGTTGGGCAATCAGGTCTTTTATTTAAATTTCGGTTCGGCGCTGGCCGATTTACTATTTCAAGAGGTAAAACCATGACAGAAGTAAAACAAGAAAAAGATAACTTCGTGTTGTATGTGGTGTTGGCTACGGCAGTCGTCGTTGGCGCCATCCTGGCGGTGAAGATGAGCGAAAACGAAAAATTTGCGCCCATCAAAGATCAAATTGCCGAAGAAAACCGTTTAATGAATATCCGTGTCATCGGCAACCGCGAGGATTAATTATGATTAAAACAACTTTTATCGGTACGCTGTTTGCATCGCTTTTGTTAGTCAGCCCAGTTCAGGCCACCGAATATATTTACCGCGACATAATGGCAAATACCTTGGCACCGGAGCATTGCCAAGTTGAAGGCAAAGCCAAGGAAAATGCTTCCAAGCATTACAATATCGACAGATTCAGCAAGAAGTTCTGCCAATCCCAAGGCTATGGCTGGCATGTCGATGAAGTCAAAAGCACCGGCAATACGGTTTGCGACACCTGCAGCAACCCAGAGGAAGCAAAATGCCGTCAGCAAGATGTCGTTGTCAGTTGTAAACGGATCAAACCAGGCACGGTAGGAATGCTGCCCGGCAAAGGATAAGCTAAAAGCCGCATCCAAGGGATAAGCATCCCGGATACTTCACACCTGTCGCCGCCGGAAAACGAAGGTTACCGGCGGCCCAGCCAGCCCTTATTCAGGGCTGCAACCATTCGATAATATGATCTTCCAGATCGGTAACCTGCGATTCCTTGATCGCATAACTGCCGATAGACACGCCCGCCTCTTTCACCGATTCGTTAGTCCCGGTTAGCAAGGGATGCCAGCTTGGCAAAGGTTCACCATCGGTTAACAAGCGGTACGCGCAGGTCGCCGGCAACCAGTTGTATTCGGCGAAGTCGTGCTGTTTCAAATCGATACATTCCGGCACCAATGTGCAGCGTTCGCTGTAACGGGTGCAGCGGCAAGTTTCCAAATCGATCAGATCGCAAGCCACGCTGGTGAAGGCTATTTCGCCGGTGTCTTCGTCTTCCAGCTTATTCAAACAACACTTACCGCAGTTATCACAGAGCGACTCCCACTCTTCCGTGCTCATTTGCGCCAGGGTCTTCGTTTCCCAGAATTTCACGATTTTATTGAGGTTTGAGTTGACGCAGTTGGTAATGTAACACCGCCCATGAACCGACTACCGCCAGCACCGACGAGATCATCAATAACAAGACGAATTCCGAAAAACTCAAAAACAGCAGCTCGAAGGAACTGTTATACAAGGTCGATAGTTTCTCGACAGGTGTTTCCAGAATTAACAACATAATCGTTACGATCAACCAACCCAGAAACCCTGCGATAAACCCCAGCCAAAAGCCGGTGTATAAAAAAGGGCGCTGAATAAAAGCATGGGTAGCACCCACTAATTTGGATATAAATACCTCATCCTGCCGGTTTTGCAGCTCCAAACGTATGGTATTGCCGGTAATAAAAGTCACCGCGAAACCCAATAACAAACTGACCAGCAACACCCCGCGCCCTGCAATCAACATGATAGTTTGCAAACGCGCCACCCATTGCATATCGACCTGCACGAAATCGACTTGCGGGAATTGTTTAAAATCGGTCATTAATTTTTCGATGTCTTCGTTACTCTCCAGCGCGTTTTTCGGCACGACCTGAATCACGCTCGGCAAGGGGTTGCGTTCCAGCGCATTTAAAGCGTCGCTAAATCCGCTATTGGTTTTAAATTCCTCCAACGCCTGTTTTTTGCTGATAAATTTAACTTCGACGACACTACCGTTTTGTTGTATTTGCTCGGCAAGTTTCTGCCCGGCCGCATCGGTAATGTTATCGTGCAGAAACAAGGACATTTGATTGCTGGACTCCAGATTGCCGGTCAATTGCTGGATATTGGCAACGACGATGTAAAAGCTGCTTGCCAAAGAAATGGCAATAGCCAACACTAAGATAGTCATCGTCGAAGTGAATGGCGTGCGGCTTAAACGACCCAGGCTAGAAAACAGACCGTGAGCATGATTAAGCAAATAGGCGTGAAACAATTCAACTAAGCGGCTACCTGCTTGTTTGCGGTGATTATGTTTCATTGTCAGCTCGCTATCAAATGGCCTTTATCAAGCGTCAACACGCGATGGCCGAGATGATTAATTAGCTCTATATCGTGGCTGGCTATCAACACCGTCACGCCGACCTGCTTGAATTGCTCGAACATGAACATGACTTCGGCGGAAAGATCCGGATCCAAGTTTCCGGTCGGCTCGTCGGCCAAAATTAACTTGGGTTTATTGACAATGGCGCGGGCAATACCTACACGTTGTTGCTCCCCGCCGGACAGCGCCAAGGGATGCTTCCTTTCCTTACCCAAAAGCCCGACTTTATCCAGAGATGCCCTTACCCGCCGCGCCACTTCCTGATGGTTATAACCCGACACCACCAACGGCAAAGCCACATTATCAAACACGGTTCTATCGTTCAGCAGTTTGTAATCCTGAAAAATCAGGCCCAAATTGCGCCGTATATAAGGAATCTTGCGCTCGCTGATCCGGCTAATGTCTTGGCCGTCCAAGGACACAGTACCGCGCGTACATTGTTCCATCATCGCGATCAACTTCAACAACGTACTCTTGCCTGCACCGGAACGGCCGGTTAAAAATGCCATTTCGCCGCGTTGCAAGTGAAAACTGACGTCGGTTAACGCCTCCCCGGCGTCCGGATAACGCTTGCATACGTGCTCGAATCTCAACATAAAATCAATCTTTTAAGCTTCATTCTTGAACAAACAGGGCATCGACAAAGTTTTGCGCGTTGAAATCCTGCAAATCGTCAATCTGCTCGCCCACCCCGATAAAGCGGATTGGAATATGCAGTTGATTAGCCAGCGCGAAAATAATGCCGCCCTTGGCGGTACCGTCCAGCTTGGTTAAGGCGATACCGGTCAATTCCACCGCTTCGTTGAATAGTTTAGCCTGCGACAAGGCATTTTGCCCGGTACCGGCATCCAGTATCAGCAACACCTCGTGCGGCGCCGACTCATCGAGCTTGGTCATGATGCGTTTGATTTTTTTCAATTCGTCCATCAGGTTGGACTTGGTATGCAAACGTCCGGCGGTATCGGCAATCAACACATCCACCCCTTTGGCTTTGGCGGACTGCAAGGCATCGAAAATCACCGACGCGGAGTCTGCACCGGTATGTTGCGCCACGACTTGTATATCGTTACGCTCGCCCCAGGTTTGTAACTGTTCCACCGCTGCGGCTCTGAAGGTGTCGCCCGCCGCCAGCATCACGCTATGCCCCTGTTGTTGCAGGCGTTTGGCCAGTTTACCGATTGAGGTCGTTTTGCCGGCACCGTTAACACCCACCACCAGAATCACAAACGGCCCCTCTTGCTGCGGAATTTGCAGCGGCAAACTGCACGGTTCCAACATGGCTAGTAAATTTTGCTTTAAGGTTTGGCTCAGCACCTTGCCGTCACTGAGTTGATCGCGCTCCAGACTATCGGTAAGTTGTTTGATTAAGAGCGTGGTGGTTTCGATGCCCATATCGGCCATCAACAATTGGGCTTCGATATCCGCCAGCAGCTCCTTGGTAACCGCTTTTTGCCCGAATGCCAAACTGCTAAGCACGCCGCCGAGACCGCTACGGGTCTTTTTCAGCTGACTGGTTAAACGCAGGTATAGCGAATCTTGACTGCTTAGCTGCGAAACTTTTTCCGGTACCTGCTCGGCGGTATAAGATTCAACTTCGCCGACCGAACTTTCACCGTCGGCGCCAGTGCGATATCGACTGTAGAATAAAATTGCAAGCAAGGGCAGCATCATTAGTGCCGCAACTGCGTTATGCGCGACAGCCAATGCCAAGGGCAGCTGGTATTTGACGCTAAAAATCCCCAACACTATCTGCAGCAGTAACAGCAGACTGAGTATATTGGCGGCCAAACGTACCGGCTTCGGATAACGCTCGGAAGTGGCCGACAACATCAATCCGCTTAATACGATGAAAGTCAATCCGGCAAGCACTCGATGTAACGCCTGTATCGCGCTTTTTGCATCCGCCGATAAACCGCTATCCCGGAACGGATCAAGAATGCTCGGATATTCGGCATTCGGCAACCAGCTACCGTTGCAACGCGGGAAATCGCTACAGGCCAAGCCAGCGTAGTTACTACTCACCCAACCACCCAACAAAATCTGGATCAGCAACACCAGAATAGCCAGACCGGTAAATGCCAGCGGGCCGGATCTGACCGGCCTTAACTCGGCAGCGGGGTTCAAACGTAAGTAACTCCAACCTATCGTCCAAAAAGTGAAAAAGCCCAGTAATAAATGCGCCGTTACCACGCCGGGTCGCGTACCCGATGCTACTGCCCACATGCCGAGACCGGCTTGACCGGCAATCAACAGCAATACCAGTAAGGTCAGCGTCACTGCGGGGAAACGCGGTTTTTCCCGCCACGCCAAGCCGAACCAACTCAACACCAGTACCGCCAGGCCGCCCGCCAAATAGCGGTGAGTCATCTCTTTCCAGGCTTTTGCGGTATCTACGGCGTATTGGGGGAATCCGGCAGCGGCATCGGCTTTAAATTCCGCGCTATCGCTGACGAAGGCCTTGCCGTAACAGCCCGGCCAATCCGGACAGCCCAAGCCGGCGTGGGTTAGTCGGACATAAGCGCCAACGACGATAACGAGCAGCGCCAGAAACGCGCAGCACAGGGTCAATTTTCTGAACATGTTTCTTAACCGATTTGTGAAATTCTGAGTAACTTGCCTAAGTCGTTTTTGACTTTGTAAGGATCGTAGCCTGGGGCGTATTGCATCATCAGGTTCCCTAACGGATCCATAATTAACAGCATGCCTTCCGGCAAGGCCTGCGCACTTAACTTATTTAACTTTTCCCGCAACGATGAGGCCGGCAAGGCTTTTAATAAACGACCGTCGTCGCGCCATTCGGCAGGCAGCTGATACACTTTGTCGAACAGCAGCGCCAGTCGCCGAATCCGGGCAATGTCCTTACCCATCATCAACGTCAGTTGATGGGTTTTGTACAACGCATCCCGGCAGGTTTCACTACAATCACGAGGCACGGGATTGATTAAAACCCAGTGCCCTTTCAGTTCGCGCATATTCTCGGCGGAAAAGGCGTCGTATCCCGCAAACTCTTCCGCTTCCGTTACTTGCGGCGGAGCGATCAACACGCCGTGATTAGTGCCTAGCTTAACGATGTCAGGGTTTTTCGCCAGAAACCAAGCTATTCCGAACGGAATAATGGACATGGCGAATATCACTACGATGGTGATACGATTTTTTTTATATTGATTATCCACGTGGTGTTTTTCGACTACTAATCCAAATAAACAGAGCTGTTAACGTCAGCGCCAAACCGAACCATTGTACTGCATAGGCTAGATGTTTTTCAGGCGGGATTGCGACGGCAATTTTCCATTGCCGTTGATAGCCTTCGGGCTGTGTCGAGTCCAGCTCTATCTGGTAATTGGCTAATGCATAACCCAATTTGTCCGCCAGCAGCTTGCTATCGATAATTTGCACTCGGACCGGCCAACGCTCCCCCGGAATTTCCGCCCCCTTCAACTTCAAGCCCGGCTCGGGGAAATTGTTGATTCTACCTTGCACTCGTTGAATGGCCGAATTGATTGCGATATCAGGCAAGACCTCGCGCGAAGCGCCTAAGGCGACCCAGCCGCGATTGACTAATATGCCGGGTTGACCGCCATCGGGCAAAAACGGCGTTAAAACCAAATAACCGGGTTTCCCTTCCAACATCTGATTGTCGATAAAAATCTGATGACTAGTATCGTAATGTCCCGTCACCAATACCGGCCGGTAGCGCAAGGCTTCTTTGTCGATTTCGGATTGTCGATTCAAGTCCAACGCTGCCGCGCTAACGGCCTGTTGTTGTTGCGCCAGCAAAATTTTCTTCTGCTCGCCTCGACTCAGCTGCCAAAACCCCAAGCTGCACAACACACCCGTCAGTAGCAAATAAGTCGCCAAAGCCGGTAGTGAGCTGCGGAATTCGGTACCGAAAATACTAAATTTGATCATACGTAATAACTCCTGCTTTGAATATGCGCTATTGGCAAGCGTAATCTAATCGTCCAGAATGCCGGTTTTTATTTATTAAAGCTCCCCAATGTTTATCAAAACACTCACTATCGTTGCATTCCTGGCCATAGTCATTAGTCTCGGTTCGGCGCTGTTTCATATCGTTAAACATAAGGGCGACGACGATTCGCGTAAAACCGCAAAAGCTTTGACCACTCGTATCGGCATATCGCTGGCTTTGTTCATTTTGCTGTTTATTGCCTATGCCAGCGGTTTGATTCAACCGCACGGTATCGGTACACGTATTCACTCCAACCCAAATCTATCAGCCGCAAACTCGCAACCCTGATAATTCGACAAAAAAAAAGCGCGATCCGCAAAGATCGCGCTTTTTAGGGCTTAGCCTACCGGTTTTACATCATGTAGACAAACACGAACAGCCCCAACCAGACCACGTCGACAAAATGCCAATACCAAGCAGCCGCTTCGAAAGCGAAGTGGTTTTCCGGGGTGAAATGACCTTTCCAACTTCTGAACAAAACGACGGATAGAATAATCGCTCCGACGCAAACGTGGAAACCATGGAAACCCGTCAACATGAAAAAGGTTGAACCGTAAATACCGGAACCCAATGTCAAACCCATTTCGTGATAGGCTTCGTAATACTCGGTTGCTTGGCAAGCCACAAACAAAAAGCCTAGGCCAACAGTAGCCAGCAACCCTTTGATCAGCTGACTGCGATTTTTTGCCAGCAAGCCGTGATGCGCCCAAGTACAGGTTACGCCGCTAGATAACAGTAACAAGGTATTCAGGAACGGCAAACCGAACGCGCCCATGGGTTCGAAATCGCCGCCGACCTTACCTGGACCGTTAGTCGGCCATACCGCTTCGAAAGCCGGCCACAACACATCGTGAGTAGAACGCCCCGGACCACTAAGCATGCCGCCTTCGCCTAAATGCGGCACAGAGATATTCCGGGTGTACCACAAGGCACCGAAAAATACCGCGAAAAACATGACTTCGGAAAAAATGAACCACATCATGCCCATACGATAAGAAATACCGACGCCGTGATTATACATACCGGATTCGCTCTCGGTGGACTGCAAAGCGAACCACAAGCCCAGCATCACCAGAAATATCACAAAGCCGGTGAGCATCATGCCGGGACCTATCGACGAACCGTTCAGATGATTGGCAAAACCGGCTAGCGTCATCATCAGGCCGCCGGTAGCCATGACCGGCCACACAGCTTTATGCGGTATGTAATAACTATCGTGTGTAGACATATCCTTCCCCTCTATTTTTTACTGATGTTAGTGTTATCAAAAAAAGTGTATGCAAGCGTGACGGTCTTATAGCGATCGGGCAACTTCGGTTCGACAACGAATCGGACCGGCATGGTTTTTTCTTCGTTAGGCGCAAACGTTTGTTCGGTAAAGCAAAAACACTGGGTTTTTTTAAAAAATTCCGCCGCCAATCCCGGCGTAATGCTGGGTATAGCTTGGGCAATCATTGGTTTATCAGTGTTATTCTTGGCATAAAAATTAACCGTGTAGTATTCACCCGGATGCACTTTCATACTTTTCACCTCGGAGCGGAACAGCATAGGCGTCGATTCGTTTAAGGACGTGAGAAACTCCACAGTCACCTCCCTACTCTTATCCACTACATACTCGGTTTCCTGTACAGCTTGACCCGCAACCTTCCCGTTCAAACCGGTCAAATCACAAAGCACATCGTAAAGCGGTACTAAAGCATAACCAAACCCGAACATAGCCACCGCAACCAAAGCCAGTTTACGGACCAGCTTGGCATTCTTTTGGCCTAGATCATCGCTCATTGCGAGATGGCCTTAAGTACCGCGAATACGTATATGGTTAAAGCAATCGCAGTCAGTACCACAGCCGTCAAAATGTTTTTCTTTTTTGTGTCCATATCGTTACCCGACACGCCATGCACAAAGGCATGACGCGTCTCGTTCACTCATTTTAAGCATTAAAAATGCTCGGTAGGGATTCTTGCCGGCGGTGTCGTAAAGGTGTGATACGGTGCAGGCGAAGGCACAGTCCATTCCAAACTGTGTTTGCTGGCATCTTCCCAAACCTCATCACTGACTTTTTCACCAGTACCGCCACGAATAGTGTCGATGACGATATATACGAACAACAACTGGCTGAAACCGTAGATAAAGGCACCAATACTGGACACCATATTCCAATCTGCGAATTGAATCGCATAATCAGGGATACGGCGCGGCATGCCAGCCAAACCCAAGAAATGTTGCGGGAAGAACAAGATGTTCACCGATACTGCCGACAACCAAAAATGCAGTCTGCCGATTTTCTCGTTGTACATATTGCCGGTCCATTTAGGCAACCAGAAATAACCGGCAGCCATCAGGATGAAAATGGACGCAGGTACCAAGGTGTAATGGAAGTGGGCGACGATGAAATAGGTATCGTGGTATTGAAAATCCACCGGCGCCACCGACATCATCAAACCGGTGAAACCACCCATTGTGAACAGCACCACAAACGCAATCGAAAACAGCATAGGCGTTTCGAACGTCATCGAGCCTTTCCACATGGTCGCGGTCCAGTTGAACACCTTCACCCCGGTCGGAATCGCGATCAGCATGGTAGCGTACATGAAGTACAACTCACCGGCCACAGGCATACCCACGGTAAACATGTGGTGAGCCCAAACGATGAAAGACAGGAACGCAATCGCACCAGTCGCATACACCATCGAGGCATAACCGAACAGAGGCTTACGGGCAAATACCGGAATGATGGTGGAAGCCACACCGAAGGTCGGCAGAATCATCACATACACTTCAGGGTGGCCGAAGAACCAGAAAATATGTTGATACAACACCGGATCACCGCCGCCAGCTGCATCGAAGAAGCTGGTATCGAAGAATTTGTCAGTCAGCAACATGGTTACCGCACCGGCAAATACCGGCATGATAGCGATCAACAAAAACGCAGTGATCAACCAAGTCCAGACGAACAAAGGCATTTTCATTAACGTCATGCCGGGCGCACGCATATTGAAAATGGTCGCGATGACATTGATCGCACCCATGATCGAAGATATACCCAGCAAATGCACCGAGAAGATCGCAAACGGAAACGCTTTACCGGTTTGCAACACCAACGGCGGATACAAAGTCCAACCACCGGCAGGTGCGCCGCCTTCCATGAACAAAGTGCTGGCCAACAACAACACGCCGGCCACCAACATCCAGAAGCTCATGTTGTTCATCCGCGGCAGAGCCATATCCGGCGCGCCGATCATCATCGGAATCATCCAGTTGGCTAAGCCGACGAAAGCCGGCATGACCGCGCCGAATACCATCACCAAGGCATGCATGGTGGTCATCGAGTTAAAAAAGTTGGGATCGACAAATTGCAGACCCGGCTCGAATAATTCCGAACGAATGATCAAAGCCATGGTACCGCCGACAAAAAACATTATCAGACCGAATACCAGATACAAGGTGCCTATATCTTTGTGGTTGGTGGTGAATATCCACCGTAAAACGCCCTTTTCAGGGCCGTGATCGTGGTGATCGTGATGATCATCATGTTCAGCTACGACAGCAGTCATACTTTATACCTCAGCAAAAATTAGAAAATGAGTTGATCGCGAAAATCGGTGAATTACTCATCATCGTCCCATTTGGGTGTGATTTTATTAGGCTGAATCTCATCGCCCACGTTGTTACCCAATGCCGGCGCATTTCTGATGTAAGTAATCAGCTGCGCCAATTCATCATCCGGCAATTTTTTGAACGCCGGCATTTTGCTGGTACCTGCCTGAATAAAACCGATCAGCTGATCCATATTGCCGGTGACTTTGGCGCTACCTCTTAAAGCGGGGAACCAACCGGAGATACCGTTACCATCGATTTGGTGGCAAGCCACGCAGTTTTTCAGATAAACAGACTCGCCTTTTGCCATCAGCGTATTGCGGGTTTGATCGCTCAAGTCAGGCTTCTGATTTTGCTTATCCAAAGTCGCTTTTACCCAAGCATCGTATTGATCCTGCTCCATCGCAATCACTACCACCGGCATAAAACCGTGGTCGCGACCGCAAAGCTCGGTACATTGGCCGCGGTAAGTACCGGGTTTGTCGACAGAAGTCCAAGCTTCATTGATGAAACCGGGGTTAGCATCTTTTTTCCAACCCAAATCCGGTACCCACCAGGAGTGAATCACGTCGGCCGCTGTAAACAGGAAGCGGATTTTCTTACCGACCGGTACTACCAGCGGCTTGTCGACGTTCAACAAATAGTTGGGAACGTTACGCGGATCCATGGTGCTAACCCGGTGCGTTTTTTCGCTAGCCTCGTCTAAATGGCTTTCGAAATGTACACCGCTATCCAAGTATTCGTACTCCCAATACCATTGTTTACCGGTGACCTTGATGCTCATCTCGGAATCCTGCACCTTATCCAGATCGATAACGGCCTTGGTTGCGGGAATCGCCATACCCACCAGAATCAGCGTGGGGATGATGGTCCAGATAATCTCGACAGTCGTATTCTCATGAAACTGCTCGGCTTTATGACCCTTTGATTTACGATGATGATAAATCGAGTAAAACATAGTGCCGAACACCGCGATCCCAATAAACACGCAGATCCACAGAATCAGCATGTGCAAATCGTAAAGCTCGTTACTGAGTTGCGTCACGCCCTTCATCAGGTTGAGTGTATAGTCCGCATGCGCAGTCCCCAGGCCCAAAGCCATCAAGACCAGACAAGCGAGCAGTTGCTTTGTTTTCTTCACGGAGCAGCCTCCCCATTAGTAGTTATAAACTTGTATGCGTTATATCTTCGTAATCTTGTCGCACCACACAAAGCAGGCCACAATTCCTTTTACTGATAATTATCATAAATTAACTGGGTAATTTTAACCCATGACTCACCGGCAGACCAGAAGAGGTTTTCCCGTTTGTAAAAAATAAACATAAAAAAGGCTTGAGAGCATCGCTGCTCGCAAGCCTTTTACCATCTGATAGGGACGGTTTTTTAAGCTGTCACTACTTCAACGCATCCGAATATGCCATATCAAATTTTGGAATATGGTTATCCAGCCAGCTTTTCACCAATTGCCCGACATCTTCGGTCACTTCCGCCTCGCCGGCATGAAATTTTTTCTGCAAATCCGCACAGATACCGATTAGCGCTTCGTGTTCGGCTTTATGACGATCGTAACCGCCAAAGCCTTTAGCGACCATTTCCCTTTCTTCATGCGCGAAGTGATCGACCACATAGGCAATCAGAGCATCCAGCGAAGCGCCAACAGTAGCGCGCGCAGCGCCACCCGTGGCTTCATCGTACAGTTTATTCAACAAACCGAACAAGGTTTGATGTTCTTGGTCGGCAAATCCGACATTAGTGCCATACTGAGCCGCAGTCCAAGTAATTAAAGCCATAAAACGTCTCCTGGTTGTTTTTGTAATGGAGTCGTCATTCTGAACATCTGCCGGTCAAATATTTTGATGTAAATCAAATTTCCGCCAGTTTGGCAGACTTAAATGCGTTGCCAGACTTTCAAAATCGGCATTGGCCGAATGCGGCAAAACTCCTATCAACGGCGCATCGATCACTTCCCGCAAAAAATCCAGATTGCTCTCGAACCCGGGCATAACTTCGACAATTTGCACGGCAACCCAACCGGCAAACGGCAAACCGCTCTGCCGTAAAGCCTGAACAGTCAGGCGCGCGTGATTGATGCAACCCAGCATGATACCGACCACCAAAATCACCGGCAAACCCAAGGCATGGGCGAGTGCCGCATTATCCAGCGTCCGGCTCAACGGCGAATACCAGCCGCCGGCACCTTCCACCAACACGATATCGGCTTGTTGCCGCAACCGGTCAAAGGCGTCGCCGATAACCTCCAGCCTGACTTCTACGTCGCCGCAAGCCAAATGCGGAGAAACCGCAAGCTCGAATGCATAAGGATTGATCCGGTCGTACGGTAAAAGCTGAGACGCATAGGCTTGCAGCATGAGCGCATCGCTATTTTGCAAGACACCGTCGCGCCACACGCAACCGGCTGCAACCGGCTTCATCCCCGCCACCGTCAAGCCCTGCCGCTGAAACCCGCGCATCAAGGCAATCGTCGTCCAGGTTTTGCCTATATCGGTATCGGTACCGGTCACAAAAAATCCGGCTTTCATACCCGCGCCCGTACGAAAAGAATTTCGTAACTCGCGGTAATCCGCTCACCGCCCGCGCCGCTTTCATAATGGCCGATCATCCGCTGCAACTGCCGACGCGTCGTCGGCCGCCGTTTTCTGGCCTGACTGACGTTATGCGCGCCCAGGTCTTTTAATTCCCGCATCAAAGCCAATACCGAAGGATATTGCAATCGATAGATCTTGGATTCCAAATCAACAGCCGCCAAACCGCTGACTTGTAAAAACTCACTGATTTGTTCGAGACTATAAAAATCATTGACGTGCGCGAAGTCGTCAACCGCCGCCCAGGCCGCTTTCAGTTCCGCAAGAGTCGCCGGCCCGAAAGTCGAAAACACCAACTGACCACCCGGCGCCAATACTCGCCGGGCATCGGCAAAAACCGCCGACAAATTCTGACACCACTGCAAGGCTAGATTTGAGTAGATTTGCCGAACGCTATCGCCGATAAACGGCATGTTTTCGGCATCGGCACAGATATAAGCGGTTGGTAACTTTTGATTATTGATGCGCGCCACCTGCAACATGGGCGCGGCAATATCCAAGGCCAGCATAGGCTGGGCAAGCCGATCCGCCATTAATTGCCGCGTCAGAAAACCGGTGCCGCAACCCAAATCCAGCACCCTGCCGGGAGCCGGCTGCAACGGAAACTTTTGCAATAAGCTTGTCGCTACCCGGCGCTGCAACATCGCCGCCGAATCGTAACTACCGGCCGCCGCCGCAAACGAGCGCCGAACGCCAGCTTTATCCAATACCGCAAGGCTCATACAGCCGCCGCGATGATCTCGCACAATTGGTGTGAATGCGATAAAAACGGCACGTGCCCGGCATTTGCCAGGACATGTAAATCAACGCGCGGATTTAGCTTCTTTATCGATTGCGCGGTTTGCAACGGTATCAAAGTATCTTTATCGCCCTGCACTACTGTAATCGGACAACGCAAACCCGCCAAGGCTTTGCGCAAATCGCTGTATTTCAAAATACGCAATCCGCCCTGCAACGCATTGATAGCCGGGGCGTCGCACTCATGCACCGCAAAGCGCAACTGTTGCAACAGCTGCCGGCTCTCAGCCAAACCCTGGACTTGCAAGCTCAAAAAACGTTGCAAGGTCAGCCGGGCATCTTCGCCGAGTTGACCGGCGAAACCGTCCAACACCTCCGACCGTACCCCCGGCCAACCAAAGCTTTTGACGAATTTCGGATTACCGGCCAACAACGACAAGGATTGCACTCTGTCGGGAAAACGCGCCGCCATCTCCAGTGCCACCGTGGCACCTAGCGACCACCCCAACACACTGAACCGATTGACCGGAATGGCATCCAGCAACGCATTAGCAATTGTAGGCAGATCGAACGATTCCAATTCGGCGCTACGACCGTGACCGGGCAAATCCAGGCATATTATCTGACGCTGTTGCGCCAGCTGCCTGGCAAACTGGCGCCAGATCCCGCTATGCATCGCCCATCCGTGCAGCATCACCAACGGCCGGCCGTGGCCATATATTTCCCGATGAATACCGGTCATGACAAAACTCTCCCCAGCGCATCCAGCAAGGCGTCGACCTGTTGTTCGGTATGATCGGCGGCGAAAGTGATCCGCAAACGGGCGCTGCCGGCCGGCACGGTCGGCGGCCGAATCGCGCTGACCCAGAATCCTTGTTCCCGCAGACACCGGCTCGCAGCCATAGCTTGGCCGCTGTCGCCTATCAAGATGGGTTGAATCGCGGTGAAAGAGTCCATCAGTTGCAAGCCTTGCTGCCGCGCGCCTTGCCGGAACCGGCGGATTAGATTTTGCAACTGTTCGCGGCGCCAGGTTTCGGCTTGCAACAAGCGCAAACTGGTCCGGGTTGCTTCGGCCGCCGCCGCCGGCAGCGCGGTCGTAAACACATAACTCCTGGCTTTTTGAATCAACATCTCGATCAAATCCTCGGAACCAGCCACGAACGCGCCGAACGTGCCAAACGCCTTGCCTAAAGTGCCAATCAGAATTGGCACCTCATCCTGAGTCAAAGCAAAATGCTCGACTATACCGCCACCGTTTTTTCCCAACACGCCAAAACCGTGAGCATCGTCGATCAGTAAGCCGGCGTGGTGCTGTTCTGCCAAATCGGCCATTGCCGGCAACGGCGCCAAATCGCCATCCATGCTAAATACGCCGTCGCTGACCACTAAAGCCTTGCCTACGGCACTGGACAGTTTAGCCCGCAAATCTTCGATATCCGCGTGGCGATAGCGTTGAAAGCGCGCCCGCGACAACAAGCCTCCATCCAGCAGCGAAGCATGATTCAAGCGGTCTTCCAGCACAGTATCGCTGCGGCCCAACAATGCCGAAATCACACCGAGGTTAGCCATATAGCCCGTGGAAAACAGCAAGGCCCGCTCCCGTCCGGTAAAAGCCGCCAATTCTTCTTCCAAGGCATGATGCGCACTACTATGACCGCAGATCAGATGCGCGGAACCGCTGCCGGCGCCGTAGCGATCGACCCCGGCTTTAAACGCTGCAATAACTTGGGGATGATTGGCCAACCCCAGATAATCGTTACTACAAAAATTGATCAGTTCCCGGCCATCAGTATTCACAGATACGCCTTGCGGACCGTCGACGACGCGTCGCCGGCGATACAGGCCATCCTGTTCCAGTTGCCGCAGTTGACCGGCAAAGTCGTAAAAAGCGTTGGCCATTAGGCGTAACTGGAGCCGCCCATCCTCACACCCAAACGCTCGAACAACTGCTGGTCGTGGTTGGTCATCGGATTATCGGTAGTCAGCAGTTTATCGCCATAGAAAATGGAATTAGCACCCGCCAGGAAACACAAGGCCTGCATCTCGTCGCTCATTGCCTTACGCCCGGCCGACAAACGCACCCGCGACTGCGGCATCAAAATTCTGGCGACGGCGATGGTACGCACGAACACGATAGGGTCCAACGCATCAATGCCGTGCAAGGGCGTGCCTTCCACCTGCACCAGCATATTAATCGGTACGCTTTCCGGATGCTTGGGCATATTCGCCAGTTGCAACAGCAATTTGGCCCGGTCGGTTTCCGACTCGCCCATCCCAACAATACCGCCGCAACAAACGTTAATACCGGCATCGCGCACCCGCTCCAGCGTATCCAAGCGGTCTTGATAAGTCCGGGTAGTGATGATTTCGGAATAATACTCTTCCGAGGTATCCAGATTGTGGTTGTAATAATCCAGGCCGCCGTCTTTCAAGGCTTGGGTCTGTTTATCGCTAAGCATGCCCAATGTCACACAGGTTTCCATACCCAGCGCCTTCACGCCCTGCACCATTTCCACGACTCTTTCGATGTCTCTGTCCTTCGGGCTGCGCCAGGCCGCACCCATGCAAAACCGGGATGCACCCTGCTCTTTGGCCTGTTGCGCGGCTTTTAACACGGCATCGACAGGCATCAAGGCCTCCGGATTCAGATCGGAATCGTAGCGCGCGCTTTGCGGGCAATACCCGCAATCCTCGGAGCAGGAACCGGTCTTGATACTCAACAGACTGCTAACCTGTATCTCGTTAGGATCGAAAAATACCCGGTGCACGCTTTGCGCCTGAAAAATCAGATCGTTAAACGGTAGCGCCAGCAATGCTTCGACATCGTGTAATTGCCAGTCGTGGCGGATGGTAGCCGCCGATTCCAAGGGTTTCTGGCTTGCAGACATTCTGATAATCTCCGAGAGTAAGGACAAAGCGGCGCCAAGCACCGACTTATCAACCTATATTTAAAATTATGGTAAACAACTGGCTGAACATTATACAGAAGAAATTGCTGCCGCCACGTTGCGTGTTATGCGGCAGCGCCGGATATGGCGACATGGACTTATGCGCGGGTTGTTTGACCGATCTGCCGCGTAACCTGTCAAGCTGCTACCGCTGCGGCGAACATTTCGAAATCGCCATCGAAGTCCCACAATTATGCGGCCGATGCCTAAAAAAATCGCCGGCTTTCGACGAGACCCATGCACCGTTTTTATACCAAAGCGAGATGCGCTATTTAGTCGGACAGTTAAAATTTGCCCACGATTATAAAAATGCGCGTTTACTGGCTACCTTGCTGGCCGAACACATCGCCGACAACGCGGAGTTGCCGGATGGCCTGATGCCCGTCCCCTTACATCCCAAGCGTTATCGGGACCGAGGCTTCAATCAGTCGATAGAAATTGCCCGGCATATAGCCCGGCAACTCCGCATTCCGCTGGATTTAAGCAGTTGCATCCGCCAACGCGATACCGCTCATCAAACCGGCTTACCCGCCAAACAGCGGCGGAAAAACATGCGCCAAGCCTTCGAATTGGTAAAGCCTGTAAAATACCGCCACATCGCGATCATCGACGACGTGATGACCACCGGCGCCACCGCCTCCGCAATGGCATCGGCGTTAAAACGCGCCGGTGTCGGCCGGGTGGATGTCTGGGTTTGCGCCCGGGCTTAAACCGCCGGTTTCGAGCCGCGCTTGCGTGCTCACGCCCCGCGGAAAAAATTCAACGACTCGGGGGATACGGCCAACCCAGGCCCGACCAATACCCGACACATCCAATCGTTATCGATGCGGCTCGACTCGGTCGCCAAGATTTTCCGCATCCGAAAACAGCGACCCGCCGCTAGCGCCGTGCACATCCACCCAGATATGGGGCAAACTCAGCTGGCTCAACCAGTCGACGCCGTCCGCCTCCTTCAGCATTGCAATCGTCGAAGCGCTGCCGGCAACCACGCAAAAATCGCCAACCACGGTCACCGCCGCCAAATGCCGCACCGGCCAGCCGGTTTTCGGATTCAGAATATGGCCGTAACGGACGTTATCGATCACCATGCAGCGTTCATAATCGCCGCTGCTGGCGACCGCGCCCTCGTAAACAGTCAGCGTCTGCAGCAAACCGTCGCGCTGACGCGGATCGCGGATTCCCACTCGCCAGGGACTGCCGTCGCCGCGCGGACCGATCACCCGAATATCGCCGCCCAAATTCACCACCCCGCGCTTGACGCCATGGCTACGGCAGATCGTTGCCGCGCAATCGGCGGCGTATTCCTTGACCACGCCGCCAAAATCGATCTCCATGCCGGCAACCGTAAACGACAACACCGGCCGCCGCCAGGACACCTTGCGCCAACCGACTTTTTCCAACAGAGCCGCCAACGCCGACGGTTCCGGCAAGCGGCCGGAATCGAACTTCCAGGCCCGGCGCAAAATCCCGGAGGTCACGTCGAACAAGCCCTCGCTTTGATCGTAACAGGTCACCGCATAATCCAATAGGCTGGCGGTTTCGTCGTCGACCTGTATCGAACCGCCTACCGCCGCCACCCGATTAATCTCCGACAACAGGCTGTCCGCCCGGTAACGGGAATAACGCGCCTCCAGGCGCTGCACATCCGCCACCGCCGCGGCTGCCGCGGCATTGGCCGCGGCCGAACTGACAGCGAACAACTGAATTTCGCAGGGTGTCCCCATCGCCTTAAATTCGCGGCGATAGTATTTAAGCGGCTGGCTCTTGCTGGTTTTTTTGGGTTTCACGGGGCTGGCGTTGAAATAATATTTGCCGAGGATTTAAACAAATTCCGCTTCCTCGATAAAGAGAAGCTCTAATAAACCTCTCTTCTTGCGGATGCGGACTAGCCGTAGTCGGATTTACCCAAGGGCATAACTGCGTTACGTAACCCTGCAATTATCGTTACAGGCTTGCCGGTTCGTCCAATAACTGTTTGAGTACGCCGCGCAACTCGTCAACCTCGCCCGGCCGAAAGCCTTTATGGATGTAACGCAGCCGGCCCTGGCGGTCGATCAGATAGGACGAGGGCATGGCTTCCACGGCAAAATCCTTGGCGCATTGCCGCTGCGGATCGGCGACTACCGTAAAATCGGGCCGCGCTTTACCCAAAAACGCCTCGGCCTCCTGGGTTTCTTCATCCAGATTAACCGCCACCACCTGCAAGCCCTGGGCTTTATGCAAGCGGCTCAGCTCGTTCATGAACGGAAACGACTGCATGCAGGGGCCACACCACGAGGCCCAAAAATCCACATACACCACTTTGTTCTTGAACTGTTGCAATTGATACGGCTGGCCGCCCTGCATACCTTGCAAGGCGCAGACCGGGGCCGCTTGATTGACGCTTCCCGCCCGCGCCGCCACCGGTAATAGCGCTAAACCGCAAGCCGCCGCGGCGGTCGCCAGCCAATACCGGCTGGCTTTCCATTGAATTTGCATCATAATTTTTTCCGTCTCCGGCTTTACGCCGCCCAAGGTTAATAAAAATGCCGGCATCGGCGCCGTCAAAAAGGCGTAGAGCCGGCAGTACAAAATATCGGCCGGGTAATAACTCCGTTCGGCGAGCAGTCTCCGCCGCTCGGCGCCGCAATTCAAATACCCGGCCGGGCAGTAAATTTCACCGACGGGGTAGCTCGGAGCTACCCCGTCGAGTATTTGAGCGGCCTCGTCGAGTATACGAACTAGCCTGTCGAGTATCGGAGCTCCCGCTTCGAACAAATAAATCTCGCCGTCGAGCCGGCGATTGCCCGTTTCGAGTTTATCCCATGGCCTTATATAAACGCCCTAACGGACAACTGCAGAAGCGAGAAGCTCTGGATTTTCTTAACTTAATGGCATTAAGGCTTTCTCCTGACCCCCATCTCTTTAATCTAAGTGGCTGCCGGTGCAGCCGCTTTGGCGCTGCTATTGCCGGGAAAACGGGTACGCATATCCTCGTACAGGGTTTGAGCATTGGGCCGGCCGCGTTTGGCGGCTTCGCGCACGCTTTGGTAATACGCCAGATTCGCCATCCAGATATCCTGGTTCACCACCATCAAGGTATCGTCCACTTGCTCGGTCAAGGCATGCAAGGAACTCCAAAACCCCAGAATCTGCGCGCGCAAGGCCCGGTCGCGCGCCACCTCTTCCATGTCCAGAAAACCCGGCACAAACTCGGTATGGTTACTCATGTATAAGGTGCATTTTTCATCGAAGCCGATAGACTTTTCGCCCATCTTCACCATCTCCCGCCGATCCTGCGGACTCAGCGACACCAAAAACGGCAACTTACCGCGTATCAAGGCCAGCGCATCCTTGATGGCTTGAATATCGTCGTTGCTGATACTGGCGGAAATCAGATTATCGTTGGACATGGATACACTCCTGGTTCTAGATTGAAAACCCGGCGGACCAGCCGCCGGCGGATATAAGGACAACCGGCGGCCGTCCTCAAAACAAAATCCCAAATTAAGGTTGTCGGGTTACGCTTTCGCTTTTATGCCCTCGGGTAAAACCGACCTACTAAAAGCGGCGAACACCCCACCCTCACAGGCCACCACCGACATCCGCAACACCAGCGGCAAAACCCGTTTACCGGTATGTTTTAACTCGAACGCCGCCGGTTAACCGGGCGGACGTCGGCCCGTCCCTCGGCCGGCCACGGCGTAGTCGTCTCGCGCTGCCGGGCCAATTGCGCTTCCAGGCCTTGTACCTGTTCGGCCAACGCCGCCATCTGCCGGGACGCAAACTGCAACTGCTCGTGCAGATATTCAAAATGCACCTGAAAATAACGCACCGACGGAAACAAGCCGGGCTCGAACGGCGGCGCATTGGTTATGGTTTGCTTGGCGGATTTGCTCATGATGCCCCCTGAGTGAAATGTTCCAGCACAGCCCAAGGCGGCCATCAATTACAGCCGCAACCGCCGCCCTGGGCGCTGCCGGCGGCCGAGGCCGCCTCGCGGCTGCTGTAGTTGTGCTGGCGGATCGCGCTCTGCAGCGGATCTGCGTCGATGGCCATCTGCGGCTTGGCCAGATTGCCTCGCTCCCAGGGTTGCACGTCGGCGCAACCGGCCAACCCGGCCAATACGCCGCATAACAAAATGCCTTGCTTGATCATTGATAAACTCCTTTATTTTTTTGAATGGCTTCTTGACGGCTTTCTTTGTCGGGTTAGGTGCGAGCCTTAACCCGATCTACGGCTGACCCGGCTGAATACTGTCCAGCTCCAACTCGCAAATCAGCGTCTCATTCGGCAAAATGCCGTGAGATAGCGAGCCATTGGCGCCGTGCATCAAATCCGGCGGCAGGTACAAGCGCCACTTGGCGCCTTCCACCATCAAGGCCAAGGCTTCCTGCAAGCCTTTGGGTAGTTTGCCGACCACCGATTTACGCAGGCTCAGGCCGGGCAAGGCGTCCTTAGCCAATTCGCTACCGTCGATGCGGGTCAGCCGATACATAATCTGCACACTGTCTTCGAGCTTGGGTGAACGATTGCCGGCGCCCGCCGCTTCGATTTGATACTGCAAACCGCTGTCCAGGGTTTTCACCTCGGGCCGGGTTTTATTTTGCGCCAGGAATTGCCGGCCTTGCTTCAACGCCACCTCGCGGGCCGCGTCCAAATTGAATTGCATCAGCGACTGGCCGATACCGACCTGCTCGGCCTCACCGACCGCCAAGCGCGGCTGGCGCTCCAGCAAGGCGTCGTACCAGCCCTGGCTGAAAGCATCCTTGTCGAACCGATTGTTGGCGGCCAGCAGCGTTTTGGCATGTTGATAGCCCGCCGCGTACGCCAGCTTTTGCTTGGCATCGGCACCGTCCAGATCGCGGCTCAGTGCCGCCGGAATTTGCGGATCGCGCGGCGCGGCACAGCCGGCCAGAGTTGCCAGCACGGCCAGGGTTAAAACAGTTTTTGTCATCGTACTTTTCTCCCGTTAAACGATTAACAGCTTTTACAGAATCGGCGTAGGCGTAGCTCGGGTTTGCCCGAGAGCATAAAAGCGAAGCGTAACCCGACACCACATCTATCGGCTAAGTTGTCGGGTTACGGCTCGCGCCTAACCCGACCTACGCGAACCGGCCATCAAAACCCGTAACTCCAGGTAAAGGTCAGGGCGTGATCGCGGTCGGGCTGGTAGCCGTTGACGTTGGTATACAAGGGTTGCTGCCATTCGAAGGCCAGGCGGTGGCCGGCGAAAGCGCCGTTGGGGATGGTCACCGCCACACCTAGCCCCAGGTCCAGGTAGTGGCCGCCGTAGTTGCGGGGTTCGTCTTGGGAACTCACGTGCCTTAAACTTTGATTAGTAACATTGGCGTTGACGATGGATTGCAAGCAACCGTTGTAACTGTCCTGATCAAACACCAGGTTGCCGGTACCATCGTCGTAAACGAAGTCGTCATGGTTGCAGGCGGGAACTGTTTGCAATTCCTGCGGAAAATGGCCCTTGATCGCACCTTGCCAGGTGTAGGCTAGGCGCAGGCTGGACGACAGCCAGTCGGTCCAGTCGTAGCCGCCCCAAACGCTGGTCTCGAACAGGTCGCCCAATTTGTAGCCGTTGGCGTTGCGGGCCTCGGTACGCCAGGTGCCGCCCAATTGCGCGCCCCAGTTCCAGGCCTCGGCCTTGCCGATATAGGTCAAACTGGGTTTCAGGTCCCACGTGCCGCTACCCAGTTGCATGCTATAATCTCTATCGTATTGGAAAAACCCCGAGACGGGGTTGTTATACCCTTTCCGCTTTACATCGCCGGTCGGCGCGGTGCCGCCGAAACCGGCATGCAGGTGGTGGTTGGGAGTATCGAACAACGTGACCAGCGCATAGAATCCGGTGTCGCCAATGCCGCCGACTTCCATCAACATTGGTTCCATACTCATTCCCACCGTATTTTGTTCGCGCAAGTAGGCTTGCGGCATCGTCATCGTTGACTGCATGTCCATGAACTGCGGCATCAACATCAAGGTCAGCCAGTCGGTCGGCGCGTACATCAGCTCCAGCATGTGCATGCTTTGCGTCATGTCGGTCGGCAACATCGGGCAAGCGCCGCCCAACACGTTATTCCCCTCCGCGTCGCTAGTGAGCATACGCGGGCAACCGCTGAGCGCGGATTGGTCTTGGCTGACGCTGCGCGAGCCGTGCAGATAATCGCCGGCCTGGCGGGTGTGCTGGTAACGGTAGCCGGCCATTACGTCGCCGGCCTTATTTAGGGTATGGGCAAACATCAAGCCAGCCGGGACGTTGGCGTGTTGGGCATGGCGGCCATGCTCATCGCCTGCCCCGCCGCTGTCGAAGGCTCGGCCCAGCGCCGACAGTTTGACCTTGAGCGCAGCATTGGCCACCCAGTAGTCGTAGTCGGCAAAGGCTTGCTCACCGCCGCCGCCCAATGCCCAGTGGCCCTTGTGACTGTAGTACTCGAAACCGGTCTCGAAACTAACGCCCTTGGCGAATTGCTTGGCCAGTACCACGCCGCCGCTGAGCGCGCCGAAACCGGACAGACGCTGGTCGCTGCTAAAGTGCGCCGGCACGTTCCAGCGAGTATTGGCGTTGTCGTAACCGACCAATGGAAAGGCATTGTAAAAACTGGCCGCCGATTGCGAGTAATAGCGCACTCGCGGGGTCAACGTCCATCCTTCCCCCAAGGGTTGCACCCAATCGGCATCAAAGGTGTGGGCATTGACATCCCAATCGTCGTGGGAAAACTGGTAGTTAAAATGTAGGGCCGCATCCAACGGTTGCACGTATTGGGTCCAGCCCAGGTTGCCGCTCCACTGGTTGCGCTCGGTCGGGCGGTGGTCGTAAAAACCGCGTAGATGCGCTACTTGATAACCGTCCTGCAAATCTTCGGTAGGGTCGATACCGCCGAACCATGTCACTTTATAGGGGTTGGACAAAAAGCCGGTGTTGCGGTTAAAGCCCGCGCCCAAGTTCAATACCCCGCTGGGATTGACCACCTGAGTCAGACCCAGTTGCGCGCTCCAGTCCTGACGATTGCCACGCACGCGGGTATTCGAATGACCTTCGAGAGTAGTAGGGTCCAGGCTATAAGGAAAGATACCGTTTGACCGGATGGCATCAATATCGCTGCCGGTGTAGCTCAAGGCCAAATCCAAACTGGTGCGCTTTTGGTCGAAATCCAGGCGGCCACCGAGGTTGACGAAGCGCGAATAAAAATCGCGCTCGTCGGAGACTCCGCCGCCGGCACGAGCCTGAGCGTTGTCCCAGTCGTAACTGAGTTTAAAATCGCCCTGCTTGCGGGTTTCCGGCGAGGCATAGCCCATCACGTGTATTGGATGCGCCGTGGTATACAGGTTCCTATCGTTCGCGGCGTCATAACCGCTTCGGACATTTATGTTGCGTTGAACATCGACAAATGCCACACCCGCATCTTTTGCTAACGGTGAAGCGGTAGTAAGGACACCATAATCGCCGTTGGCGTCGGGAAAGGGAAGATTTTTTAGGTCGTAAGCTCTCGAACCTTCAGGCGCGCTGCCCAAAGGCGTTGCACCCGACCAGGTATCTTCGATGTAATTGAAGCCGAATTTGATACGATCAGACAGACTGACTCGGGCGTCGCCGCGTATCGTGTCAGCTTCGATCGGCGCGCTTCTAGGTAACGTATAACGCTTAAATTCGCCGGTGTTAGCATTGCTCAGGTAAACACCAGATGAAGCGCGCAAGCCTTCCTGGTAATGACTGTAACTGAAATCCACCTCGTCGTCTTCGGCCAGCGTAGGCGGCGCGGCCAATAGGCCGGGCAAGGCCAGCGCGGCGGCAGTCAGGGCGACTAAAGAAGGCTGAGCACTGCCTAAATAGCCGCCAATTTTAGAATTCAAATCTGTCATCAATGAAAGTCCAGTTATGATTGCGAAACAGAGAGGGACTGAAAAAACCGCGCCCAAACGGGCGCGGCCAAGCGCGGATGCTTAGTGGTTAATAGCTAAGTTGACATCAGTATTGGTATCGTTAGCGGCGCTACTGCTGCCGCTAACCGCATCCAAGCCGTCGGTCAGGCCAGTACCGGCTACCGACAACGGTCCACCTTGTTCCCAGACAACGGCGCCCAATTCGCTACCTGTCCCATTGTTACCCGACATGCAATGAAATTCGATGCCGTAAGTAGCGCTGGCAGTGGTGCTTTTAGATGCCACCAGGGTGTAAACGCCCACCCCACCATTCACGCTGATATAGCTGGTGGGCGTACCGGTCGTAATTCCTTCTCTGCCGGTGCCATCGGATAATGTGCCGCAAGTGGCAGTGGCTGAAGAGCCGGTATCGGTCACAGATGCCGCCGTAAATCCACCCTTGCCGATCTGGTAGGCCAATTGGGTGCCGGAAATCAAACTGGCCCTACCTTGCAAACTGGCGGTGCCCGACGGACAAACCAACATATATACGTCTTGTTGAAAGGCGCTGGGGTTGGCGGTGCTGATGGATTGATTTAAACAATGCGCTTGCGCCTGCATGGCAAAGCCCGAAGCGGCCAACAGAGCGGTTGCGGATAAAGCCAGTTTTATTGCATTGAATTTCATATAATTTCCTTGGGCGTTAAGCCCGGTTAAATGACTACAACACTAAAATGCGCCGAGTCTTGCGACTTGCCGGCGTTTGGCCCCGGAAACTGCCATTTCCGGAGCCGCTTGCCTAGGGCCTTGCGGCCCTGGGCCAATGCCGTCCGTGGCGTTGATTCCCTTGCGCCGCCGCCCGTTGGGCGTGCGGCTTTTTTGTTGGGTTAACCTCACGCCCTCACCCCAACCCTCTCCCAGAGGGAGAGGGAGCGTATGTTTTGATGATGCTGGGTTACGCTGTGCTTTTATGCCCTTGGGTAAACCCAGCCAACTTTGCTGACAATTAGCCCTTCATTTATCGCGCCTGCTTATTGGTTTTGCCGGGCGGCGGTGCGCTCCAATTGGTTCAAACGGCTTTGCGCCAAACCTCTAACGGCTGGATCTTTGTCGCGCAGGGCTTGTTGCAGCAGGCCGTTGTCGTTGGTGGCGCCGATGGCGGCCATGCGCACCCCGGCGTCGGCGTCTTGCAGGGCCAGGCCTAGTTGTTCAAGCATGTCGTCGCTGCCGCGCATCGCCATCGAGGCCACGGCTTGGGAACGGACGTTGGCGTCCTTGTCTTTCAAGGCGTCGCGCAGGGTTTGGTCGATGGCCGGGTCTTGATTGCCGGGGTCAGCCAGATTGCCAAGGGCGGAGAAGCGCTCGTCGGGGTTTTTGGATTTGGCCTGCTTGAGCATGGCCTGGGTGTGTTCTTGTTGGGCCTGGTCGGCTTCGGCTTGTTGTTCCGGCGTGGGTGGGGCGATGGGGGCCGGCGCTTCCTGGGCCTTGGCGGTCGTGGCCGGACAGCCGCCCATGCTGGAGCCGAGCAGCCAGACTTGTTCTTGCGGGCTGCCTTCCGGTTTTTGGCTGACGACGCCGATTTGCTTGCCGACCAGACATTCCAATAGCTGTTGGACTTTGTCGGCGACGCAGGTGGCGGTGACCGGGGGTGCCGGCAGCACGGAATAATGGATATCTACTTTGGTTTTGGCGGCGACTTCTTTAATGATGTCCGCCAACAGGGCTTGTTTGACGTTGAGTTGTAATTCCGCACCCGGAGTTTTACTTTGGCTGAATTGGATAGTGGCTTGGGCGGCGGCAACCGTGGCTGGCACTGCGGCTGTTGTTGCCGCCCAAGCGGTGGCCGGCAGCAACGGCCACAGCAGCGCCAGCATTATCCGGGCGGTGGATACGCGGCGCACGGCTTGTTGGCGGTTGCGGGTGCGGCAAAAGGCGGAGGGCCAATACGGTGTGTGCATATTAAGTTCCTGGGTTTGCGGGGCGATGGGTTAGCGATGCCGGAAATGGCTTGGTTTCGATTACAGCGGCGGGCCGGGCACAAACGAGAATATGGGCGCGCGGGTCTGTTGAAGCTGCCGGTTTTTTATGGGCATGAGCGCGTAACCTATCCTATGTTAAATGACGGTTGCCGTTACCGGTTTGGGTAACAGCGCCGGTATTGAACAGATTCCGTGGTACCGAACGCCTTTCCGGCCTGGGTATTGACCTGGACGGTTTTTATCGACGAAAGTCCACTCAGTGTTTCCGGAGGTTTAGCAATGCATGTGCCAAGCTTAAGTTATTACCAAAAGCGAAGCAGGATGCCGACGGGGCCAGTCAACGGGTGCCAACACAGTGACGAATTGGCGGTAAGCAATTGATTTATTGAAGAAAGGTGAAAACAAGCGATTTTGCTGAGTGCGAGGATCAAGCGCCTGGAAATCGGTTGGGAATTGTCCTTAAGTACAACGAATGCGGGAAATCGCGGATTTCAGCACATTCACTCTAACACCCAACTTATTGATACTACGCATCAAAGCGATAACAGCCCGGCAAATAGCACACTACATGCGGGATATGGCGCAATTTATCGAAACGCTTTAAAGTCGGGAATTTAGCGGTTATGCGGCATCAGAAATACCGTTAGGTTAAATGGATGATAGCGAACCCGGCCGCATCATGTCCGACTTACCCACACAGGCATGCAAAGCCAAGCCGGCTGCCGGAGCGGCGGAGTCGAAGACAGACGGCTTAGCTTTCGGGCCGTTCAGCCGGTAAAGTTGAATATGTTGCGATTATTGCCGAGATAACGCCCCTGCCCCGTTAAAAACCTGCAAGAGGCGAGTCTAAGCCGAATTGGCACCTGCGGCTAATACCGTATTTCAGCCATCCAGGGCGTCGGAAGGCATGGGCGGAACGTCGGCATTTTGCACCGTATTGATCGCGTTCAGCAATTTTTCCCGCCGCGAACCCAGCAGCTGAAAACCGTGCATCAGCATGGTGATTTCATCCTGCAGATTTTGTTGATCGATCCCCATCGCCTGCAAGGCTTCGACGGTAGAGGCCAGAGTAACCTCACACCGGCTTTGATAGGGCCGATGGAAGCGGGCTTGAAAGCCGTTTCGCAATTTTTGCAACAACTCTTCGAAATGCTGTTCCGTAAAATCCTCGGCTTGCATGCGCTCCAACAAGACCTGCTCGGCATCGAACACCTCTTCGTGAAAAGCCTGCCGGTAGGCCGCGCATAACTGCTCGACCAAGTCGCGATGCTGTTGTTGCCGGCCTTGCAATTGCGCCACCAAACGCGCCGCATTTTCTTCCAGGCTAAACATCGGCCGTTGATAACGCATGGCGTGCAAGGCTTCCAAGGTCGCGGCCAACTCGACCAAGCGCGACTCCGCGTAATTTTCGGTTTCCAACCAACGATAAAACAGCTGTTTAAATGCGCTGGGAAAACGCCCGAAATGCTCACAATATGACTCTACAAATTCGCCGGTAAAACGTTCCAGTTCCGGCTGATCCAGTAATTGATTTTTCATCGCCGACAGCAGGCGCCGACTCAACTCGCCGATGCCAGGCTCCGTCTTATCGGCCGCAATCGGCGAATTCGCCCTCGGTAAAGCTTGGTTATCGCCATCGGCCGCCGCCGCATGATGCGCGGATTCGGCGTTTAACAAAGTTTGCCAATATTCCAACAGCCCGCCACCAGCCGTATCGCTACCGATATGCTTGATAATGTTATCGGCCAACGCAAACAAACAACGGCTGGCCGGAGAGTTGGCGGCTAAATCCACCACCGTCATTTGCAAGGCCACGGCTTTGGGCAAAGTCTCGTCGCGAATCACAAAACCGCCGTATTCCACTTTCAATTTCAAGCATTTTTCCGCCACGGCGGCAAAGCGCCGATAGGTGTCGGTCGCCGCCGGATAATCGACCGCCTGATTCACAACCACGCGCAGATTGCCGGCATACTGCCGGGCATTTAAGGCCTTCAGCAAGGCAAAGGCATCGGTGAGCGCCGCAGGGTCGCCGCTCACCACTACAAACGCGGACCGGGCGAATTCGATATAGCGCAACACGCTAGGGGTCAGCGTCGCGGCCGTGTCGATCAGAAAATAATCGTATTGTGCCTCCAGTTCGCTCAACGCTTCCGTCAGCCGAGACAATTGCTCGCCGGACGGCAACTCGGTGCCGATTCCGTAAGCGGCCGGCAACACTGCCACACCGTCGCTGGTTTTCAGCAACAGTTCCGCCAGGGATTTTTCGCCGCTTAGCAACTGATCGAAGCGATATGCCGGCCGCAAGCCGAGCAAAGCGTTGATATTGGACAGGCCGGTATCGACATCAACGACGCAAACCCGCTTGCCGCGCAAGGCCAGGGCCGCCGCGACATTGGCGACCACACTGGTTTTACCGACGCCGTTCTTGGCTCCGGCAAACGCAATGACCTGCGGTTTTTTCTCGGTTTGGGCGGGGTTAGGCATTAAAGAATTTAGACTGTCCATGACGGCAAGGAAAGAGGTAGTTTAGTCGGCATCCAAGGCATTAATTGTAAGTCCAAACTTACAAATTCATCTATCGCGCGACAGCAGAAATGCGGGATGAACGGCCTGCATGCTAACCTCTGGTCGCGGGATAGTCGATAGCACCTGTGTTCACGTATAATGCGACGTCCACAAAACGACTACACCTGCCATGACCACGCCGCGTCTCGCCTGGGCTATTACCGGCTCCGGACACTATATAGAAGAATGTCTCGAATTCATGTTGACGCTGGACAATGTCGATCTGTACTTGAGTCAGGCCGGCGAGGAAGTGTTGAAAATGTATGGGATTCGCCTGGACGATGTCAGAGCAAAAATGCCGGTCTACCGCGACAAGGCCGCTTCGGCGCCGCCGGTCGGCTTGTTCTACAAGGGCTATTACCATACCTTTGTGATGGCCCCGACCACCTCCAATACCATCGCCAAATGCGTGCTGGGAATTGCCGATTCATTGGTGACCAATCTGTACTCCCAGGCCGGCAAATGCCGCGTGCCCAGTATCGTCTACCCTTGCGACACCATGCCGGAGATCGAAACCACCGCACCCGGCAAGAAAAAATTCATGGTCTATCCGCGCCCCATCGATCTGGAAGCCACCGACAAAATCCGCAGTTTTCCTTATACCCAAGTAGTCGAAGATGTCGAGCAACTGATCGTTGCAGTCAATGCCAGGCTGGCTAATCTATGACCGAGCGCATCCTGTTTATCACCGGCCGGCTGGCGGAAAAGCAAGTCCGGCAGGTATTGGAAAAAATGCAGCCGGACTTTCAGTACAAAGTGTATGTGATGGGCGTGACGGTAGCCGCATTGATTACCAGCGATATGATTATCCGCCGCATGCCCGATGCGCAAGGCGCCGACCGCGTGATTTTGCCGGGCCGCTGCCGGGGCGACCTGGATGCCCTGGCCCGACATTTTGGCGTACCGTTCGAACGCGGCCCGGAAGAAATCAAAGATTTACCGCAGTACTTCGGCATGGCCGCCCAGCATTACGATCTTAGCCAATACCAAACCAAAATTTTCGCGGAAATCACCGACGCCCCGAACATCAGCGTCGAGGCGGTGATCGAGCGTGCTTACTACTACAAAGCCAACGGCGCTGATGTAATCGACATCGGCTGCCTGCCCGGCACGCCGTTTCCGCATCTGGCCGAGTGCATCCGCACTTTGAAACAGGAAGGCTTCAGCGTCAGCATCGATTCCCTGGAAGACGCCGACCTACTGGCCGGCGGCCAGGCTGGCGCTGATTACATGCTGAGCTTAACCGGCAAAAGCCTGTGGATTGCCGACGAAGTGGCGACCACACCGATTCTGATCCCGGAAACGCACGGCGACTTGAGTACATTGGACGCCGCCATTGAGATTCTGCAACGCAAAGGCCGCGCCTTCATCGTCGATCCCATCCTCGACCCTATCCACTTCGGCTTCACCGACTCCATCGTCCGCAATCACGAATTCCGCCGCCGCTATCCGGAAGTGGAGATGATGATGGGGGTCGGTAACCTCACCGAACTGACCCACGCCGACACCTCCGGCATTAATGCCATGCTGCTGGGGATTTGCTCGGAACTGAATATCAACCACATTCTGGCGACTGAAGTGAGCAAGCACGCGCGCCGCGCGATCAAGGAAGCCGACAGCGCCCGCCGTATCATGTACACCGCCAAGCAGCACAACGCCCTACCCAAACACATTGCACCGGATTTGCTGACCGTGCACGACAGCTCGCCATTTTTGAACAGCCGCGAAGAAATCGAAAGCCTGGCGGCGGAAATCAAAGACCCCAGCTATCGCATCCAAGTCAGCAGCGACGGCATCCATGTGTTTAACCGGGACGGCCTGCATACCGCGCAAGACCCATTCGATCTTTATCCCAAGCTGCATGTCGAAACCGACGGCGGCCATGCCTTTTACTTGGGCGTGGAACTGGCCCGCGCCGAAATCGCCTGGCAACTGGGCAAGCGCTTCACCCAGGATCAGCAACTCAACTGGGGCTGCGCCGCGCAAGGCACCGAGCCGGCCGTGGATTTACATACCTTCAAGCCGGCCGGTAACACGTTAAAAAAGCACGAAGACTAAACCGTTTGTCGGCGAGGCTTGTCGTAAACTCGACAAATCTTTACCCCATTCTCCGCATTAATCCTGCCACACCCCCGAAATTAAGGCCTAGGCGAATTTGGTATTGGTCTTGCTTGCGTTTAACCAAACCTAAGCAAGAGCCTCTTAAATGAAATCTAAACCAGCGAAAACGCATGCCTGAGTTCCCGTTAAAACTGGCCGTCGCCACCAAGGACAATATTTCCATCAACGAACATTTCGGCCATGCCAAGCAGTTTTCCGTGTACAGCGTCTCCGAAACCGGCTGCGAACTGCTGGAAACCCGGGAAGTGGCTAACTACTGTTTGGGCCAACATGCCGACGAGTCGGCAATGCCCGGCATCCTGGAAACGATCAAGGATTGTTATGCGGTGTTTGTAGCGCGCATCGGCGACGGGCCCACCGCAAAAGTGCACGCTATCGGCGTGCGCGCGGTTTCGGAATATGCGTACGCGGCGGTCGAGGAATCCTTGTTGAACTATGCCAAACGCACCGCCGCCGGCGAGGAGATCGGATGACGCCAGAGCACGTGCGGCAATGGGTGACCAGCCATCCATTAAGTCCTATCCATGTCGATTGCGCGGTGACGGTGATGCTGAAAATCATCGACGGCAAATGCAAAATGCGGCCAACCGAAAAAGTGGTGATGGCCTTGCTCTATGACTGCGTCAAACACTTGCCAGGGCAAATTCTGGAAGCCGATCTACATCCCTTGATAGCGACGGCCCGCGCTAACGACAATGACGAAGCTTTGAAAAACCTGATTTACGAAAAGCGCCTGATGGCGGAAACCGCAATTTCCCGGCCGGTGATGAAAGGCTTTAAGGCGATGATCCGCGAGCAGGGCTTGTTGGAACGGCGAGAGGAAGAGGAAACCGATGCCTGATCGGCGCTCAATCGAAAAAATCGAAGCTCATCTGTCCGCCTAAGTTTGGCGGCCGAAACAAATCGCTACGCAATGCCGGCAGCGAACCCGCCAAATCCAGCTTTCTGGTAATCAACCTGAAGCGCTGCGCGATCAAATCGGCATAACTGCCGCTGCCGGTTTGACGTTGATGAAACGCCGCATCGTAGGCTTTACCGCCCCGGCTATCCCGCACCCGATTCATGACATGCTCGGCTTTTAATGGATAATTTTGTTGCAGCCATTCTTCAAATAGATCCGCAGTTTCCAAGGGCAGGCGTAGCAGGATGTATTGCACACTCTGCGCGCCGGCCTTATGGGCGGCACCGACAATGCTTTCCAATTCGTAATCGGTCAGCACCGGAATCAGCGGTGCCACCATCACCCCAACCGGAATACCGGCTGCCCGCAAGCGGGCAACCGCCTCCAACCGCCGTTTCGGCGCGGCGGCGCGCGGTTCCAGGGTTCGGGCCAGCGTCCTATCCAGCGTGGTAATAGACAGGTAGACGGAAGCCAAACCCTGCCCCGCCATCTCCGTCAAAATATCAATATCGCGCTCAACCAACGCCGACTTGGTCACGATGCTGACCGGATGCCGTGTCTCTAACAGCACTTCCAAAATCCGCCGCATGATGCGCTGTTGCCGTTCCAACGGTTGGTAAGGATCGGTATTGGTTCCCAGAGCCAGCGGCGCGCAGCGATAACTGCGTTTAACCAGTTCCTCGCGCAACAGCCGGGCGGCGTCGGGCTTGACCAAAATACGACTTTCGAAATCCAGCCCGGCGGAATAGCCCAAGTAAGCATGGGTCGGTCTGGCAAAGCAATAAATACAAGCGTGCTCGCAGCCGCGATAAGGATTGATCGACCTGTCGAACGGTATATCCGGCGAATCGTTATAGGTAATCACCGACTTGCTGCTATCGACGATGACTTCGGTTGCCAACGGCGGCAGTTCTGCGTCCGAGCTGCCCCAACCATCGTCCTCGGCTGCCCTGCTCTGCTTTTCAAAGCGGCCGGCGGCATTGCTGATGCTGGCACGTCCTTTGTAAATCAGGGGCTTGGACATAAGTGGATCTCTTGGAATCAAAAAAGCTCCTTCTCCCTCCGGGAGAAGGTTGGGATAAGGGGATAAAGTCAATTATTTACATCCCTTACCCTAGCCCTCTCCCGGAGGGAGAGGGAACTGTTAGAGGCTCCCATAAGAATATCGAAGGAGATAAAGAAGCTGAAACAGATAATACCGTTTAAGTGCTTTGCAGTCCGACGAATTTTGCAGGGCAATCAGGTTGCCGTAGCAAATCTGTCTACTGCTCTTTTTACCGCAGGTGATATGAATATCTGATCTTATCGTTTGGTGCGAGATTGGCGTTTCAGTATGCTGGTCTACATAGGCGGAACTGCCGTCATTAAACCAATACCGGCTATATAAACAGCCGACCACCGCATTGTCATCGATCAACTATCACATGAATTTTCCGATAGCCCAACGCATTGCCGATTTACGCCCCTCCGACATCCGCTTAATGACCAAAGAATGCGAGCGCGTTGGCGGCATTAATTTAGGTCAGGGCTTAGGCGACTTACCGACGCCGCCCTTGGTCAGGGATGGAGCGATCAAGGCTATTCTGGAAGGGCAAAATACCTACACACCATCCGAGGGCGTATCGCCTTTACGGCTGGCCATCGCGGAAAAACTGAAGCGCCACAACGGTCTGGATGTTGATCCCGAAACGGAAATCGTGATCAGTAGCGGCACTACCGGGGCCTTCGCCGCGACTTTAACCGCCCTGCTCAATCCGGGCGACGGCATTTTATTGTTGGAACCCTATTACGGTTATCATCTGAACACCATTTTGTTAAATGGCTTGGAACCGCAATTTCTTACTCTAACGCCGCCGGAATTTAGCCTGGATGAAGCCGCGCTGAAAGCCGCCATTCGCCCGAATACCAGGGCGATGGTGCTGTGTACGCCTTCCAATCCCAGCGGCAAGATGTTTAGCGCGGAGGAATTGGCTATCGTCGAGCGCGTTGCGGAGCATCACAATTTGTTGATCATTTCCGACGAAATCTACGAGTACATCACCTACGACGAGCGGCGGCATATCTCGCCGGCCAGTGTCGGCCGTTTGCGAGAGCGTACGGTCAGCATCATGGGATTTTCCAAGACGTTCAGCATTACCGGCTGGCGCCTGGGCTATGCAGTGGCGGACGCGGCTTTAGCCAAGGCCATCAATTTAGTCAACGACTTGCTATATGTCTGCGCGCCGTCGCCTTTGCAATACGGCGCCGCCGCCGGCTTGCAGGCTCCGCCGGAATATTTTCAAAGCCTGCGCAACGAATACCAGCGCAAACGCGACATTATTTGCGAGGGCCTGCACCAAGCCGGACTGACGCCGCTAGTGCCTCAGGGCGCTTATTACGTATTGGCCAGCATCGCCCATCTGGGCTTTGCCGATGCCAGAACCGCCGCACTAACTATCTTGACGCAAACCGGTGTCGCCAGCGTGCCGGGCAGTTCGTTTTACCGAAGCAGCGCCGGTGAAGGCTTGATCCGGTTTTGCTTTGCCAAGGACGACGCCACCTTGCACGAAGCGGTCAAACGTTTGGGCAAATTTCGCATTTAGATTGGCCCTGCGACTGGCGTGCGACAAAAACATGTTCCAAGCGGATCGTAAAATAGACCATCGATAATCCGACTTCCCTCACAGCTTAATTTGCCGATGTTACGCGCCGTTGCCTTGTCGAAACATTTCCCCGGAAAACACGTCATTGCAGACTTTTCGTTTGCCTGGACTGCCCCCGGTATTTATTTGATCGCCGGCCCCAATGGCGTGGGCAAATCGACCTTGCTGGCGGTACTAGCTGGCGCGCTGGCCGCCGACGCCGGCGAGGTATTTGTCGGCGACGCCGACCTCAGAACCAGCCCGTTGACGGCACGGCGACGCTTGAGCTTCTGTCCGGCGGACTGCCCGGTGTTTCCGTTTCTCACCGGCCAAGACTGGCTAGGGCTGTTAACGTCAGTGCGCGGGCAATTAAATCGCCGGGTTTTGGATCAATTGCTTGATGGCTTTCAATTGCACGCGCACCTACGCACTCGCTTCGATCAACTCTCGCTCGGCACGGCCCGCAAGATTTTCTTGCTCGGCAGCATCGCCGCCGATACGGAGATATTGCTATTGGACGAACCCAGCAACGGTCTGGACGCCGGCTCATTGGCGGCACTGCAACAGGTCTTGAGGGAACAGGCCCGGCAACGTCTGATTATCCTGTCATGCCACGAGCCGGCACAGCAGCTGGGATTTGACATCAGCCGGGAGCGCACCCTGTCCTTGCAGTGAAATCCTTAGCCTTCGGCGGCAGGGTATTGTTTTTTCAGTTGTTGGGCTGGCGTTTACGCTTTTACGCCGATGCCAGCTTGAAATTGTTGATTCGGCGCTGGCAAATCTGGTGTTTGTTGCTGTTTAGCCTATCCCCGGCAGATATGCCGTTTGCCGCGCAAATACAGGTCTTGGCCAAACCGGTTGACTACCTGTTGACCGGGGACGATACGCTTTTGGCTTGGTTGGGCGTATCGGTGCTGGCGGCAGCCTGGACTTCGGTACAAGCCGACGCGCTGCGCGGTGGCGCGCCCTGGAATTATCTGTGCTCACTACCCTATATCGCGACACTGGAAACTAAGACCGATGCGTGTCTGCTGCTAATCGCCGATTTACCGCTGTTACTGCCGTTTATCGCTTACGAATTCAGCCGCTATCGAACCACTCGGGATTTTGAATTCGACTGCCTGCTGGCAGCCTCGTTGGCAATGCAGTTATTACTAATGCAACAACGCCTATTGCGCGGCGCGCAGCTAATAAGCGCATTTTTCACGTTCGCTATCTCGCTATGGGCACTAGAAATACACGGTCATCGAGGATCCGGCGTTACGGTGCTAGGCTTGCTATTAAGCGCTCCAATCGTTGCGACCGGATTACAAAAACAATGGGATAAGCGGATAACCGCCGGAAAACCAAGCCCGAAACGGCGTTTCGGCAAGCTGTCCCCACACTATCATCCGCTCTCCAATTTGCTACTGATCAATCTACACGCCTTGGTACAGCACCAAGAGCTCAGCGTCCGTTTGCCATTGTTGATTTATCCGGGCGGCATTGTCTGGTTCGGCAATATCTGGCAAAAGCTTGGCTTACATGCGCCGGTGGCTATCGGTTTACTGCTAATAGGCGTGGTGCCGCTGATTCTACAAACCGCGTGCCTGGAAATTACGCTACGTAACGGCCGCAAATCCATACAAGCTTTATACGCCTCGCTGGGCATCGGCCAACGACGCTTACTGATCGCCGATCTGCTGATATTGGAAACACTGTTTTCGCTGCTGGCGCTGGCACCAATCACGGTGCTGCACTCTATTCTGGGCAGTCGCGCGGCATTAGTACTGCCTTTGGGCGCGATTGGTGTGGCCGCTTTAACCTGGCTTTACGCGCTGGATCGGTCGAACATGCCACGAATCATGCCCAAACTAATGGTCTCGACTTGGTTTTTAGCCATGAATTACTTATGGATAACTTTATAAAAACCCGCTACAGCTAAAGCTCCCCGGCCTATCGCAACAATGCTGGCGATAAGTTTATAAACCAACAACCATTCAACAATTACTGTTTCATTATCAACACATCATTTACAGCTGCCTCATTTTTTATCCACGTAAACAATGACTTGAAAAATGGCATACAAATTGACTATTGAAAGGAATTAAGCGTTTATTGAACAACATGTCCAAATCCACCGTTTCCCGACTCGCCAGCGCCCGCATTCCCACGGCGTATGGCGACTTTCAACTCTGCTACTACAGCAATACCCTGGATAACAAAGAACATCTGGCTTTTGTGATGGGTAGTGTCAGCGACGCCGAAAATGTATTGGTGCGCATCCATTCGGAATGCTTTACCGGCGATGTGCTGGGTTCCAGACGCTGCGACTGCGGCGAACAACTGGACCGTTCGCTGCAATTGATCGCCAGCCAGGGTGCCGGCGTTTTGGTTTATCTGCGTCAGGAAGGCCGCGGTATCGGCCTCTTGCAAAAAATGCGCGCTTACAATCTGCAAGACCAAGGCTACGATACGGTGGATGCCAATCTGCTATTGGGACATGGTGCCGATGAGCGAGATTATTCGCTGGCCGCGCGTATTCTGGAAGATTTGCGTATCAACTCGATACGGTTGATGACCAACAACCCGGTAAAAATTCAAGCCCTGGAGAGCGAAGGTATCCGGGTCAACGCCCGTTTTCCGCTGGAAGCCACGGTTAATGCGGACAACGAAGGCTATCTGCTGACCAAGGCCCGGCGCATGGATCACCTGTTGCAAATCAAACCTGCCGCTGCCAGGGTAAGCGTGAGAACCGCGCATGATTGTGAACCAGCAGATTGAACGTTGGCTGAACGCCCAACAGGCGTTTTCCGAATCAGCCAGACGGCCGTTTGTCACGCTAAGTTATGCGCAAAGCTGGGACGGCAGCATCACTACCCGCGCCGGCGAAACCCTGGGTTTGAGCGGTAACGAATCGCGGCGCCTGACTCATCAACTACGCAGCCTGCACGACGGCATCCTGGTCGGAATCGGCACGGTGTTGACTGACGATCCGCAATTGACGGTGCGCGAATGGCGCGGCGACAATCCGCAACCCATCGTGCTGGATAGCCAGCTGCGGATGCCGCCCACGGCCCGCCTCTGCCAACGCGCCGATAAAAACTGCTGGGTGTTGACCCGCTTAAAAGACGATAGCGAATTCGACGGCAATGCTGAAATCATCACCCTTGAGGGCGATAGCAATGGGCGCGTCGATTTGTCCGAAGCCCTGCAACTGCTGTGGGAGAAAGGCATTCGGACGCTGATGGTGGAAGGCGGCAGCCAGGTGATCACCGCCTTTTTAAAAGCGCAACTGGCCGATGCGTTGGTGTTGACCATTGCCCCCACGTTAGTGGGCGGATACAAAGGCGTCGGCAATTTGGAATTGGATTGCAAAAGCCAGCTCCCGCAAATTCGCCCGCTGCATTCACAGATGCTGGGAGAGGATTTGATCATGTGGGGCAATCTGCACTATCGGGAGCCGGCCTTAGCGTGAGAGCCCGTCAGTTATGGTTTACCAATCCGCGTGCCGTGGAAATCCTCGAGCAGCGCTTACCGCCGCTGGAATCTGGGAAAATGCTGGTAAAGAGTCTTTGCTCGGCGATCAGTGCCGGCACCGAGATGCTGGTTTACCGTGGACAACTGCCCACGGATATTGCTTTGGATGCCTCATTGACAGCGTTGCAGCAGCAAGCCGCTTATCCCTTGCAGTACGGTTACGCCTGTGTCGGCCGCGTCGAACAAATCGGCGCTGGCGTCGATGCGGCTTGGTTAACTAAGCAGGTGTTTTCGTTTCAGCCGCATGCCAGTCATTTTATTGCGGCACCCGATCAACTGATCGCTTTGCCGGAGGATGTCGAACCCGAGGCGGCGGTATTTTTAGCCAATATGGAAACGGCGGTAAATCTGGTTCTGGACGGCAATCCGGCCCTGGGGGAACGAGTCGCGGTTTTAGGGCAAGGCATCGTCGGCTTATTGCTATCCAGCATACTGGCCCGTTTTCCCTTGGCGCAATTGCTTGCTTTGGATGAAATCGGCAAACGCCGCAATTACGCCGAGTGGCTGGGTGTACATCGAACTTTCGACCCAAAGTCAGATATGCAAATAGCGGAATTGAAAGACGCTTTACGCTTGCCCGTGGAACTATCGGCAACGCCGAACGCCGGCGCGGATCTGATCTACGAAGTCAGCGGCGCACCGGAAGCGTTGAATCTGGCTATCGAGTTATGCAGCTATTCCGGCCGTATCGTGATCGGCAGTTGGTACGGCAACAAATCTGCTGCTGTGCAACTGGGCGGCGCGGCCCATCGCAATCGCATCAAATTCATCAGCAGTCAGGTCAGCAGTATTGCGCCGGAATTATCCGGGCGCTGGGATAAAGCCCGACGTTTCCAGCAGGCTTGGCAGATGATTCGACGAGTGAAGCCGCAAGCACTAATCAGCCACCGGATCCCGATTGATCAAGCCGCAGACATTTACGAGCTGCTGGATCAAGCGCCGGAACAAGTCTTACAAGCCATTTTTATTTATTAAAAAACTCCCCCTACCCCTCTTTTTCAAAGAGGAGTTAGCAACCAACACTTTTAGGAAAACCACTATGTACAGCGTAGCCGTCAGCCGGGACTTTATCGCCAACCATTACTTGATCGGTGGCGACTGGGGCAGCGAAAATCAGCCGCATGCCCACCATTACATCGCGGAAGTGCGTATCGACGGCGAGCAACTCGACCGGCATGGCTACCTGGTGGACATCGTAGCGATCGAAGCCGCGCTGGACGCTATCCTGGCGGATTTTCGAGATCAAATGCTCAACGACAAACCGGAGTTTGCCGGTTTAAATCCCAGCATCGAGCATTTCAGTCGCATTATCTGCGAAAAAATTGCCACCGCTATTAATCCGCCCGGAACCGGTAGATTGCGGGTAAAGCTCTGGGAAAACGCCACTTGCTGGGCGGCTTACCGCTTAATTTTCTAAACCGGCAAACATCATGCACATAGGCTTGCTGATCGTTGGCGACATGGATAGCGTCAGCGGCGGCTATCTATATAACCGCAAGCTGGTGGCTTACCTGCAAAACCAGGGCGATCAGGTCAGCATCATCAGCCTGCCGCCGCGCAATTATTGGCGGCAGCTGACTGAGAATATTACCGGCGACTTATTGGAAAACATCGCCGCGGCCAAGCCGGATATTCTGATTCAAGACACCATGGTGCATCCGGCCGTGTTTTATTTGAATCGGCGCATCAGAAAACAACTCGGCATCCCGCTAATCGCCCTGGTGCATCTACTGGCCAACATCGACCAAGCACCTTGGCATAGCGCCCGGCTGTACCGGATTATCGAGCGCCGTTATTTACAAACGGTGGACGGCATAATTGCCAACAGCCAGACCACGCTAAGCCAAATCAATCAGCTACTGGCTGGCGACTTACCACCGCACTGCATTGCCGTACCGGCCGGCGACAACTTTGCCGATGTAAATATCGATCGCATAGCCGTGTTAAACCGCGCGCTGGGGCCGGGACCGCTAAGAATATTACTGGTAGGCAATGTTATCCGCCGTAAGGGTTTGCATGTGCTACTAAAAGCCCTTAGCCAACTACCTGTAGACGACTACCAACTCGGCGTGGCCGGGCGACTGGATATGGAACCCGACTATGTGTCGCAGATTGAAACACTGGTTCGCGAAGCCGGACTGGCAAAAAGCGTGTCCTTACTCGGTGCCGTGCAAGGCGCAGCCTTGGCCGATCTGTACCGGCAACATCATCTACTGGTGATGCCGTCCGCTTACGAAAGTTACGGGATTGTCTATGTGGAAGCCCAGCAATTCGGTCTGCCGGTGATCGGCACCAAGGCCGGCGCGGCCTGGGAGATTATTCGTGAGCGGGAAAACGGCTATTTGATCGAACCTAAAGCGCATGACGCCCTAGGCTATTTGTTACGGACCCTGCATCATGATCGGCCGCTACTGGCGCAGTTGGGCGCTAACGCCTTGCAAGCCTACACTGCTCAGCCCCAATGGGAGGCAAGTTGCGCCGCCATCCGCGCTTTTTTATCCAGCCAATTCAACCCCTGGCAAAGCAGATAAACGATCACCCGTTGGCCAATAATCGTGTACGCCGGCTGGCAAGTCCCTGTCGGGCGCAGCCATCGATGTAATGATGCAGCGCCACCTGCGCATTGGTTTTAGAGGAAAACGGCCCTTTGCGGCCTTCCCGGGTCAAAAAATACCAGGTAGGTAGCCCGGTATTAGGATTGACCACGGATAGAAATCGTTCGGTTCGAAACATGGTTTTTCAATATAAAGTCTTGATATAAGCTAATTCCTATCATTATTTATGCCATGTTTTTAAGCCGTGCCAAGACTGGCTTTGTTATGCCTGACTGGCAAATCAATGTTGTTGCCGATGCTGATACTGTTGCTTGGGTGTTTGGAAAACAACGTTTTTAGTTTTAAGCCACGGCATGTTTTAACAAATTAAATACAATTCCGTAGGATGGGTAGAGCAAAGCGAAACCCATCGCTAACCTCAAATTTATCCTGAAAAAATAAAAATGACCGAATACCGTCGCCATCGTGTCCAAGGTGGCACTTATTTTTTACGGTAAATCTGGCGGATAGAAACCAAACACTACTCCATCTCATTGCCAGAGGGTGTCCTGAATTTTGTGTAAACGGGATTTAATTATCGATTGGGCATCCTGTCTTCAAACTGAATGCTAAACCGATTCAACGCGGCTTTCCAGTCATGCAAAGGCATGGTCCATTTTTTACTGATATTCATCAGGGCCAAATAGAACAATTTCGACAAGGCTTCATCACTGGGAAATGAACCGCGATTCTTGGTGATTTTCCGCAAACTCATGTTGACCGACTCAATGGCATTGGTGGTGTAAATGATGCGGCGTATCTCCGGCGGATAGTCGAAAAAGGGGATGATCCGATCCCAATGACGTCGCCAAATTTGGGCAATCGGTGGATAGGCATCGTTCCACTGCACCTCGAACTCAGCCAGCTTCTGCTCCGCCTCGGCGACGGTGGCTGACTGGTAAATCTGTTTGAGATCGGCGGCGATCTGTTTGCGCATTTTCCAGCCGACATAGTTGAGGCTGTTGCGGACCAAATGCACGATGCACAGTTGAACGGCTGTGTGTGGATAGACGGTTTCAATCGCTTCGGGAAAGCCTTTCAAGCCATCGACACAGGCGATGAAGATGTCTTGGACGCCGCGGTTCTTGAGGTCGGTGACGACTTGCAACCAAAACTTGGCGCCCTCGGTTTGAGCTATCCATAAGCCCAGCACTTCCTTTTCGCCGTTCATATTGACGCCAATCGCCAGATAAACAGCCTTGACCCGCACTGCACCGGTATCACGCACTTTGACGTGGATGCAGTCGAGATAAACGATGGGGTAAATCGGATCGAGCGGTCGCGATTGCCAGGCTTTCACTTCCTCAATCACGGCGTCCGTCACTGAGGAAATCAAGCTCGACGACACTTCAGTGCCATACAGCTCTTCCAGGTGGCTCTGGATTTCCCTGACCGTCAGCCCTCGGGCATAAAGCGAAATAATCTTGTCGTCAAAGCCCGTCCAACGGGATTGGTGTTTGCCAATGATTTGCGGCTCGAACTGACCATGACGATCACGTGGAATCTCAATCGGCAATGCGCCAAAATCACCTTTCAGCGTTTTACGGCTTTTGCCGTTGCGCGTATTCCCCGTAGCATTACTGACAGACTCATGCTTGCCATGCCCCAGATGTTCGGTCATTTCAGCTTCTAAAGCCCGCTCCACCAGCGCCTTGGTGAGTTGTTTCAGCAGGCCATTTTCGCCCAGCAGGTCTTCCGGTTTTTGATAGCCGGACAATAAGGTATCGATTAGGTCAGTTGGGATAGATTGGGTTTCGGTCATGGTTACTCCTCAAAGTAAGGGCAGTGTCCTGCCTAATGACCGTTTACACAAAAATTCTTACACCCTCGGCTTACGCTCGGTTACGGCATCCTTTAAGCTGCTACCCAGCAACTGCCAGTGCGTTTCTAGATTTTGTAATCGAGGATGATGTTGCCAGCGTCGGACCAGATGCTTTAGCCAGGCAAATACCCGTTGCGGCTGCCTTAGCATAATCCCGCCGAATAAGGACAAGGTCAGCAATATACCGCTCAGTATCGGCAGGATTGCCGGCCAGTCGGCCACATTGCCGGCCGGCGAAACCAGTAGTAACAGTACCGCCAATAGCAAGATGCTGAAGTTGATCCACAGCTCGTAAAATCTATCCAGCCCCAAGGCCAATAAAGCGCCGTGCAAGGGCAGGCGGCAACGCTGGTATAACCAAAAGATCTGTAATGGCTCGCCGCCAAACTGCGGGCCTGGCGTTATGAAACTGACGGCTTGGCCGGCCTGACGTATCGCCACTAACTCACCAAAGCCGACGGGCAAATTCAGCAAATCGCTCAGCACCCACCAGCGCCGGGTCGCCAGCAGAATAATTGCAAGATTCAGCGCCACCCAAGCCAGCCATTGCACAAACGATAACGCGCCGATACTCCGGGTTATCGCGGCAAGCGGCAGTTGGCTAAGCACCAATCCCGCCAGAATCAATGCCGGCAACCACCACAAAACCGGAACCGTTTTACGCCAGGACATCAGGCGCCGTCATAGCGTTGAATCCATTCGTCACCCCAAGACCACAAACTACAGCGGCCGGTACCCAACAACAAAATCCAGCTGGCGGAGAAGATCAATAAATAACTGATTACAACACCATAGCCGCTTGGAAAATTCTCGCTCAAGACAGCGATCAAAATCAGCGCCCCCACGCGTCCGGCACAGCCAAGCGCGATCAGACCAACGCCTAGCGCCAATCCAGAGAGCGGTAGATTGCCGGCTGAATCGATTGCAGCCGGCATCTGCAAAAACAACAGCCACAACAACAATAACCGCAACCCTGGCAGCAGGAATTGCGCGTTCCATTGGGCCATGCGACTGTAAGTCTGCGGCCTTAAGCGCCCGCATACTACCCACCAATCCGCGGCAAAACCGAACAACACCGGCAACATGACGGCAATACCCGCCACCACAGTCAGCGCTGGGTTCAGCAGCGGCCAAAGCGCCAGCGCCACAAAAGCCATTTGAAAGCCGGCCAAAGTCCGGCGCAGCGGATTTTCCGGCGGTGCCTGCACGGGCAAATTCAGTCTATGGCGGCGTTGCAGACCCCAGCGATAAACATAATATGCCGCGCTTAATAGCAGATAAGAGCCATGCAGCGTTCCGAATTCGATAGCCAGCAGCGGCGCCACCATTAAACCCAAGGCATCAAAAGTAATATCCAGCTCGTTACCCAGCAGGCTTACCTGCCCACTTCGGCGAGCGGCGAAACCATCCAGGCGATCGAGGCTAGCGGCCAAGGTGTACAACAACGCCGGCAGCCATGCCAGATCGGCAAGTTTTTGCGGCATAAACAAAAAACCGCCGGTTAGTGCAATCAAACCGCCCCGTAGAATGGTCAATCGATTACCCCAGCCGAGACTGCGATATAGCGGCGATTCCGCGTCCGCTCGATTCAGCGCCAGTCGCCGCCACGCGCAGACCAAGACATATACCCAGATCAGCCCGGCCTGCAGCAGCCATTGGCCGGCAGCGCTCCAATCGAACTTAAACAGCAATAGCGCGGAAAAACCCGTTAACAAAATGCCAACGCCGATCATGCCTATCGCTTGCAATTCGTGTTTCGTAGTATTAAAGGCTACGTCTTGGAGGGGCCGCATAGATATTTGTAAATAGCGTCAGATTAATCGATATGCTTAAGCATGAGACGTGCCAAATTTTACGAAGCGTTTTGCAATCGAAATTCAAGCAATAAGTATGGCGCCGTTTTTGCTTATAAAACCGCGTACATTATCCGCCGTCGCTCGGCAATCAACTGTTACTTAAACAACATGCCCGTCTTATTAAATTTTATCCTCCGCCGGCAACAAAGCGTCTTAGGTCTCAATTTCCGCGATTCCGCCCGGCAAGGACATGCATGTTAAGTAATATCAGGATGTTCAATAGCGGCGGACCCAGCCGCGCCGGCACAGGCTTGACAATTTTTGCTTTGGTTTATGTATTGGCAGCCTTAGTTATCCCCAACCGCATTAGCTTGATCGAACCGTCGGTTTTTGCCTGCTTACCGCTGGAGGGGGTTTTACTCGGTCTAGTCTTGCTAGTGCCGGGCACAACAGGCTCTCTGCTCCGCCAAATCGCCGCCTGCCTGCTGGCGACCGGGATCATCTTTAAAGTGGCTGATCTGGCGGCGTATCAGGTTTTCGGCCGGCCGTTCAATCCGGTGCTGGACTCCCGCTTCCAGGCCGACGGCATGAATCTGTTGCAAGGCAGCATCGGCCGGATTGGCGCGTTTGTCGTTGCCGGTCTGATAGTCGCGCTCTTGCTCGGTATATTCCTGCTGACCAACGCCCTGCTGCGCCGGCTCCAAATTCGGGTGCAATCCTCGGCGAAGCGCTACGGCGCCGGCTTGCTCGCGGCAGCACTGGTCTGGACCGGCGGCGGCTTCGCCGGCTGGTCTTATGCCGGCAAACCGTTTTACGAGCTGCTGGCGGCTCATGTCGGCAATATCCGTAGTACTGCCGCCGATCTGAAAAACTTTCAAGGTATCGTCGATAGCGAACCTTATGCCGAAGTAGCGGACAGCGAATTGTTCCGGAAACTGAAAGGCAAGGACGTGCTGGTGGTGTTCGTCGAATCGTACGGCAGAACCGTACTCGACAAAGCCGATTACGCCACCCATATCCGTCCATTGCTGCAGCAAAGCAGCGCCGATCTTGCCGCAAACGGTTTAGCGGTCCGTAGCGCTTATCTGACGTCGCCGACATACGGCGGCATCAGCTGGCTGGCGCATGGCACCCTGATGTCCGGCTTATGGATCGATAGCCAGACCCGTTACGACCGTTTGGTGATGAGCCGACGCCCCTCCTTAAACCGGCTGTTCCACCGGGCCGGCTGGCGCACCATAGCGGTACAGCCGGCGCATACCATGGCCTGGCCGCAAGGCGAATACTTCGGTTACGACCGCATCTACGCCGCGCAAGATCTGGGCTATAAAGGCCAGTCCTTCAATTGGATCACCATGCCGGACCAATACACGTTGGCGGCTTTGCAGAATTTGGAGCGCCAAGCGGGCGACCGTCAACCGCTAATGGCCGAATTGGCTTTGATCTCGTCACACGCACCGTGGACCCCGTTGCCGCAGTTAGTGGATTGGGAGCAAGTCGGCGACGGCAGCATTTTCAATCAGGCCCGAGCCGGCGATACGCCGGAGATAGTCTGGCAAAATACCGAACGCATTCGCGAGCAATATCGAAAGTCCATCGAATATGCGTTGGCAAATATCGTGTCGTATGTCATTAAGTACGGCGACGACAATCTCGTGCTCCTGATGTTGGGCGACCACCAACCGGCGCCGTTTGTCACCGGCGAATCGGGTAATCACGACGTGCCGGTACATCTGATCAGCCGCGATCCCAAGGTGATGAACGCGATCAACGATTGGCAATGGAGCGACGGCATGCTGCCGGCCGAGAAGGCGCCGGCATGGGGTATGGACAAGCTGCGTGACCGTTTTATTGCGGCATTTTCTAAGTAAATTAGCACTTACGCGCAATTAGAAATAATAATGCCGCCGCGTGGGCACAACAAGCGTGCCCACCCTTGCAAGCGCTAAACTTGGCTCTAAATTAAAGGGTCGATAACATACTCGGTCCCGCGTGCCACGAGCAATTTACAACGACCGCCCCAGTCGCTTCTCAACCTGCTTTTTCTCCCAGTCCGCGCCGAAGAAAGGCAGAATGTCGAATACCGACGCAGCGTGAGTCAGCAAGCCCACACCCCAGCCCAGCGCCGGCCAGATGACCCAGAGATGGCGGGGTGTCTGGACTGCATTCAAAATGACCAACGCACCGATAACCACGATGTATTGAATCAAATGCGTATAAAACCGCCGCAGTTTGCGCACGTGTTCCAGCGCGAGGATTTCTTCTTTACTAATGCCCTGACTTAAAGTGCCGTTCATGCCCGACTCCGAATTTAACAGTGAAAAATCGATCTCAAAGACCGCCGCCAGTGACTTCAGGGATTCCACGCTTGCCGTTTGTCCGCGTTCGATGCGTTGAATGGTGCGGACGCTGATGCCGCTTAAATCGGCCAGTTGTTGTTGCGACCAGCCGTGTTGCAATCTCAGTTTTTGTATCAGCATTTGGAACTCCTTTTTTATCACTGGCCTACAGTCTAGCGCTTGACTTGCGCGTTCCGTGACGTCATTTCCCCGTCAACGGCACGACAGTTGCCCGCCAAAGCTGGAGCCGGGCTTCGCCCTTGGGTGTGAATAGCCTAGACGTTTAATGAACTGGTCTAGATGCCTGCGATGAGTCTCGGGGATATAGAAAAAGCAGGCATGATTTCTCCTTAATTTGTCTCAAGCCCAATTTTTCAAACCCCAGTTTAAGTAAAACTCTTATAGAGTTGATATTCTCTGGTTCGACATACGCGAACAATTTAGCCTCTATAAATACAGAAATCACAGCTTGTGCAGCTTCAGTTGCAAACCCCTTACCCCGATATGAGGCAAGCAGACGATAACCAAGCTCTAGTTCCCGCGTCCCATCAAGTTCGAATGGCTCGATCCCGCAATAACCGATAATTTCGTTTGCGTCCTTTAAAATTAAAGCTTTTTTGCCCAATCCTGATTGCGAGTTGTCGAGAATCTTGTCAAATCTAATAGCAGCTGAATGAGCGTCAAAGGCCCCGGAATCGGAATATTCCATAAAAACAGGGTCTTGAAGCATTGCGATTAGTTTTTCTCCGTCGGCATCTTCAAAACTTCTGATTATTAAACGCTCCGTGATAATCATTTATTTAACTCAACGCATCTATTAGCTAAAACATGCCGTAAGTGGGGTGCATATGCCCTACAACACAACATTCTCAGCAGGTTCCAGCAGGCTGCTTAATTGCGCGCCAACGCCGGATCGCGGCTAACGGCAAGACTCAAAGCACCGTCGATAAAACACCAGAACGGCTTCTGCGCCATGAAACCGTGATTGGGGAGCACGTATTTATCGGTTTGCACCACCCATAGCGGGTTGTCCGTCGGCGCATCGGCTACGGGACGCAATTGCAAACCCTCGGCTATATGCCAAACCAAAGCGCTGGTCATGACCCCATTCGGTCCCGCTACCTTTAAGGAATTGGCCGACGTCTTAGCCCCGATAGTCGAATCGGCTATGCAGGCCTGATTCGCCAATGCGGAATCTGTGGCTTCCAGCCTGTGGGTGATAAAGCTGCGAAAATGCCCGACGGCGGTCACGGCTAAATCCCATTGCGAGGCACCCTGCATGTCCACCTGCTCCACAGGATTCAATACCGACTCGAACCAGGCAGGCACGGCCCTGCTATAGGTAAACATGTTCTTGGTGATGGTATCCGCTTCCGAACTGGCAACCACTACTAACGGATTTGCATGCGCCAGGCTATTTGTCGAACCCACTCGACGGATCGCCGCGCGCAGGTCGGCAAAGCGCCGAGCTTCTATCGCCGGATTGACCAGCAGCACCAAATCGCCAAAGCGGGCCTCCCGGTCGCCGCTCCCCTGTTGCAAGCGTTGCAGCCAGACCGGCTGCAACGCGTTTAAAATCACCGAAGCGCCCAGGCTATGGCCTATAGTCAGCAAGCGGTTATCCGGCGCGGCATCGCGTTTGACGACAATTTCGACATCCAACAAGAAATCCAAAAATTGCTTTTGTCCCAGATGTTCGCTGACCGACCGCCGGCCCCAAAAGGTCAAAGCCCGCAACCAGGGAGTTTCCACGGTTTCGCCGCGCCAGCCCAAGTACACGCCAATCACTCTGTATTGCGGATTGCGCAACTTGATGTCGCGCAAACTTTCCTTGAAACGGCGGACGTTGTTGTCGCTGTCCTTGGCGTTATGATGCCAGCCGTGGGTATAGAGCACCACATATTGCGGCTGGCCGCGGTCTTGCAACCACGCTAACACGGCTTCGGCCTGGCGTTGATCGTAGAATCCGCCGTCGTCGTCGAACTCCACGAAACCCAACGCATAATCGTCTTGTTGATCGACGACTAAATTAGCGGCACTGCAATCCGTACCGGCACTGGCTAAGCAGGGCGTAGCGCCGATCTCGGTACGAAAATATTCCTTCGGAGCGCAAGCCGACAGCAATAGCAGCATGGCGAACAGCAATCTGTGCATAGGGTAGTGACTATTGTAGAGAGGCAAGATTTGCATCCCTACCCTTCCGATAACAGACAATCTGAACTAACAAAAGCATTAACCGGCATATTTAATTAACCGGCATATTTAACTGTGCAGCCGTAAGGTTTGGTTACCGCTTTGCTGATCGGTTTACCCGCTGCCAGCTCTTTCAAGGCCGAGGAAATATAGTTCTCGGCGGTGGCAATATCGTCCTGATCGGCGGATGGAATGCTGTCTATTCCACCTTTGTAAAGCAACACGCCTTTAGGATCGATGATGAACAATTGCGGAGTATTGGTCGCGGCATAAAGCTTGCCGATAGTGCCACTGGGATCGAATACCACATTGGCCGGCGTGGCGCCGCGTTCCTGATTCAGCTTTTTGGCCGTGGCAGCATCCACAAAACCTTCCTTACCCGGCCCGGAGGAAATCACTTGCAGCCAGACCACACCCTGGCTGGCAGCCTGTTTTTGCACCTTGGGGATATTGCCGGACTCATAATGTTTACGCACGAACGGGCATTCGTGATTGGTCCACTCCAGAATCACGGTCTTGCCGCGCAAGTCGGCCAGATTCAGCGTTCCACCCTCGGCGGCGGCTCCGGAAAAGGCCGGCGCAGGCTGGCCGACTACCGGCTCCGCCCGCGCGGGGCTGGCGGCCAATAACAAAGTTAAACCCAATACGAAAAAACCCACTATACGTTGCGAAAACATAAACACTCCTTGGTTAGCTTAAAGTTTGACGATGCCTTTGACGGCATTGATGACGATGTCAGGCGTCAGAATTTGCGGCAATACCTCCGCAGTCTGCGCGCCGGGCGCGAAATATAAATACAGGGGTACGCCGCTGCGGCGGTATTCGGCCAGCACAGTGGCGATGGCCGGATCGCGGTTGGTCCAGTCACCTTTCAGATAAACCACGCCTGCCTCGCGAAAGGTGTTCAACACCGCCTCGCCGCTCAATGCCACCTGTTCGTTGACCAGACAACTGATGCACCAGTCGGCGGTCAGATTCACAAACACCGGCTTACCTTCGGCACGTAAACGCCGCAACTCATCGGCACTATAGACTTGCCAGTTTTTATCCGAACTCTGATTTGACTGCGCGGTAAGAGCGGGCGCATCGACCGAAAAATAGCCGCCACTGACCGCCAACGCCAACAACAAACCGGCGCTGGCCCCGCCCAAGCGGCGTCTGCCATCGCTTGAATTGCGGCTGATTTGATACAGCCAGGCCGCAAACCCGATCGCCACGCAGCCGATCAAAGCCCCAGCTACCGCAGTCGGACCCGCTTGCCGCGCCAAGACCCAAATCAACCAGGCCGCAGCCGCATACATAGGAAACGCTAGGCCTTGTTTGAGATATTCCATCCACAATCCGGGCCTGGGCAGACGGCGTTGCAAGGCCGGCCAATGACACAATAGCCAGTAAGGCAAGGCCAAGCCCGCGCCCAAACTTAAAAATACCGCCAACATCACCAGGGCCGGCTGACTCAACGCAAAGCCTATCGCCGCGCCCATAAACGGCGCGGTGCAAGGCGTCGCCACCACAGCGGCCAATACTCCGGTGAAAAAACTCCCTGAATACCCGGATCGTGCCGCCAATCCCGAACCGATGCCCGACACCGAGGCACCGATGGTAAACACGCCGGACAAACTCAAGCCGACCGCGAACATCACATATGCCACCGCCAATACAAACAGCGGCGATTGAAATTGAAAGCCCCAGCCGATGCTGGCGCCACCGGCTTTCAGCGCAATCAACAAACCTGCCAGACCGGCAAAACTGACCAAAATTCCCGCCGCGTAAGCCCAACCGTGCAGCCGGGTCTGCCAACGGTCATGCCCAGCCTGCTGCAACACCGCCAAGGCCTTGATCGACAGCACCGGAAATACGCAAGGCATCAAATTTAAAATAAGACCACCGGCCAGGGCCAGCAATAATGCGTACGGCAGGGCCAAATCGGCGGTTTCCGCCACTGGAGGGGCTACAGGCTTGATCACACCGGGCCAGACCACGCTGACCAGATAGCCGCGCGCGGCGCCATCGGGACCGATCGCCAATACTCCGTTAAGAGTCTGGCCGGGCTGCAGCGGTTGGTCACCGGGCTTCAAGCGTAATTCGATGGCGTTTTCGGTAAATGCCGCCGACTGCTCCGCGGCATGGGATATAGGTCCCCATTGCTCGGGGTAAAACAAAACGGCCTGGTTTTGCGCCGCCGCAAGACCTTCGCCAGTCAATCGTAAAAGCAGCCCCGTCGCATCTTCGTTTAGGGTGGCCTTCCAGGGTAAATCGGTCGGCAAATTGGCTTTGGCCACTTCAACCAACGGGCTGCCCGGCGCCACCGCTACGCCTTTCGCCACCACCGGCAGCCGCAGCGCCAATTCGACTTGCTGCGGGATGCAGGTCAGCTCGCAAACCAGCCATTTCACCTTGGCATTGATCGGCAATTCCGAGCCCACTTCGGCATTGTCCGCAACCCGCAAAGTGGATAATAAAGTCACCGCATCGTGATAACCGTAATTGACCACCGGCCCCAATACGATCTTGCTCGGCGTCGGCCATTGAATCTCGCTCGCCGTCGAACCAGGCGACAACTGATATTGAATCTTGGTGGCCAGGCCGGAATCGCCGGGATTTTTCCAGTAGGTGTGCCAATGCGGAATAATCTGCTGATGCACGCCAATCAGGATTTCATCACCCGGATGCACAGCGGATACCGCAGCGATCAAGGTGGCTCGTACTTGCTCGGTGGCAGCTTCGGGCCCCGGCTCGGCCAAAACCGACTGCGCGATGAATATCAGCGTAAAAAGCAGAACCAAACTATTTAATTTACGGATGAACACTTAAACCTCTCAAAAAGCCTGGCGCCGCAATTGAAATCAACGCCTTATTAGGCAACGGTTAACAGCAGCAGTTTCCATGCCGAGTACTACTGGCATAAATTCTTAGGCTGTTCGCGCCAATGGCGCCGCCTAAGTACTGCCGGATAAAAAAATCGCTCTTGATCCTATCCAAAATGCTGCGGAACGGACAACGATTGTTGACCGCCTGCTGACAGATCAACAGCGCACCATTCTTCTCAAAAAGCAAAGTGATTGAAAACCGGCCCTAATCATCAATGCCATTAAGTTACTTCCCAGGGAAAAACAGCCTAGCGCAGTGAACTATTGCGTACTCAGCTCGTGCACTAATCAATAGAAACCGTACAGTCTATTGCCTACATTGAAGTCGCGAGATGGACGGGATTTAGGCTCTTTCAAGAGCAAGGCTTTTCATCGGACCAATTTCCCGCCCATTCGTTTCCGCAAAGCCATCAGGAGAGAAAAAATGAATCCGAATCAACAGATTAGATCGCTTAGTTCGAATAAGGCCTCGGCAAATCATTCGAAATCCTTGGAAATAGTTAAGAGCCAACCGCGATTTGACCAAGCTGGATATGAGATTTCAGCTGCACAGGTCAATCAGGTGTCCGGCGGCGAAATCAAAATTACCCCGGCTCCCAAAATTCCGGAATATATTCCTTTATCGCAGAGCAACCCCAAGGTGGAACGCGATTTGCCTCGGGTACCGTACCGTTAGCATCCGCACAATCCATAGTTAGCGGGTTTAGCTTGGCCTTAAACCAAGCGTAAAAAGCCATGGGTAAAACACGCCCATGCTCAACAATCCAGGCTTCTATACAAGGTTCCCAAGCGAAAGCTTGGGAACAGGCTCAACACCCAATTCTTTAACTACGGGCCTAAAAATCTCCCATCTACCGACTATCTGGTGCGGCGTGGAATTTTGCCGTCGTTTAATAACTCATAATTAAATTCAAATTATTTGTAATCCATTACCTTCCAGCTTTTTGTCAGCCGCTAAATTTAACGGTTCAATATCTTTCGCCTCACCCGTCAAAAAAACGATATTTCGTATCGCTCAACGGCATATCGTGCCGATGCGCCTTCACGCCAAGCCATTTTCGTTTGAACCAGCTTCAAAATATAAATAATATTTACTTTAATAACAATCACTTGAATAAAAAATCAGCTTTATGAAAACAACTGGCACAAGAATTGGCTATCAATCCGGGAAAGATAAATTTCTCGATAAAAACTGAATAGTTAATAACTGATATTTCGATAAAACAATAAGAAATATCTAAATTAATACTGAATGCTTATGGTTGGCTGTCGGTTATATTTTTAGCAAAAACTTACCGACAATCACTCGGCTTTTTTAGAAAATGTCTTGGTTTAATTTTTAAAGACTATTAATAAAACATAGCGCAATAAATCTACTCAATTAAATTAGAGGTATCAAATGAACCCAATTAAATTCAAGCAATACAGGAATGGCAATATTAAGACAACACTGCCCGCAAACTTCGCACCGATCAACCACGGCAGCGGAAAATTGTCCGGTTTGGCATTGGCGATGGCGCTGTTATTAGGCGGGTACTCCGCGACCACGTCTGCCGCTGCTTTCGATTCCAATATTGTCATTCGCGGCTCGGCGGAGTTTGATAGTTTTGGCTCTCCAGCCAGTCCGATAAACGCTACGCAGACCGGCTCGCTGACCAGTATTATCGCCGGTTCCACGTCCACCACCACGCTAAACGGCTCCACTGTCACTGGCCCCGATCCCTTGTCGGGCACCCTAAGCCAGATCGGCGACGGCTTCGGCATCAGTTTGAACGCCAGTGGCACCTCAGGCACAGAGCCGTCCGGCATAAGTCCGCTGTTCGGCGACTATACCTTTTCAATTGAAAATAAGTCTGCCATGGATAGTTTTATCGTGAGTTTGCAATTCCAATTTAGCCATCAAGTCGAAGCAACCGACACCCTCCCGGCGAACGATAACGGCGAATTTGCACAATCTCTGATTGCCTTTTACAAAGCGGACGGCACCGAATTGGCATTTTCCAAAGTCATCTCGGATACCGTTTTCGGCAACGAAAAACGCATACCCAGCGATCCGAATACCAATATAGGTAGCGGTAAAGGCGGTCCGCTGTCCGATGTCGGCACTCTGCTGTTGTCGTTTCTGCTGAACCCAGGCGATTTAATCAGCTTTGGCGATAGCAACCCCGATCTGAGGATATCTGGTGGCGCGGACTCAGGCAGATTTTCGATAAGCGCTTCCAGCCTGATTACAGTCGATTCGGTCACCAAGCAAACCAATAACACAGTACCGGAGCCGGAAACGCTTTGGCTACTGGCTATCGGCTTGGTCTCAGTCCTTACCAGCAAACGTCGTAGCTACGCTTTCAATTAATTTCAATTCAACTTAAAGGTACTCAACATGTCAAAACCATTCAAAAAACCACTATTGAAACTGGCGATGGTCGCCGTCACCGGCTTACCGCTATCCGCCGCCGCTTGCGGATCGCAGCCCTTTCTCGGCGAAATTTGCACATTTACCTATAACTTCTGCCCTCAAGGCTTCACCGAGGCCGCTGGGCAGACCCTGAGTATTGCGCAAAATTCAGCCTTGTTTTCGCTATTGGGCACGCAGTTTGGCGGGGATGGGCGGCAGACCTTTGCCTTGCCGGATCTGCGCGGCCGTTCGCCGATTGGCGCTGGGCAAGGCCCGGGGCTATCACCTATCGAGGTCGGCGAAGAAACCGGCGCGGAATTTGTCACGATACTCCAAAGCCAAATGCCCCTGCACAGCCATGCCGCCCACACCGACATTACTGTGTCGACTTCGATTAACGCGGTGAGCAGTGCCGGCAACACAAGCAATCCATCCGGAAAAGTATTGGCAACCTCGGCATCCAGAGATAATCTTTATTCGAACGCGACACCTAATACCTCGCTGGGCCAAGGCGCCATCACTACTTCGGCCTCAGCAACCACCGCGGTCGGCATTGCGGGCGGAAACCAGCCGCTATATATCCGCTCCCCTGTTTTGGGTGTCAAATATTGTGTAGCCACGCAAGGTATTTTTCCTAGCCGAAATTAACGGCTGGAATCGTATAAATCTGCACTGTGTATGCGAATAGTTTGACGGGGGGGCCACAACACTGATGGTTCCCACAGCCAGCCGTCACTGCCAATTAGTTATGGAAGAAGCCCCTTGTCCCTCCGTACCCACGGGGCATCAAGGAGAAGGTTGGGATGAGGGGATCAAAACAAAGCTTCTTTATTTATCTCCCTCACCCTCTCCTGGAGGGAGAGGGAACCTTCCGCTCTTAACTAAATCGCAGTGCCATTAGACTGTGGGAACTATGAAAACCGGCATAAAACCCCTGATAGATTTAGATTCTAAATATGAACGCCCCGAGTTACACACGCAACAAAGCAAATAAAAACCGCTTTATCCGAGTTTAAACCCCACAAAAAAACCGCCCGCGCCACTAACGCCCCGAGCGCTAAATACCGCTAGGCGGTCCAGCAAGAAACCGCCGGACTCCTTGGCGGCCTCGGCGGCGGAACTGGCCGCATTTTCCAAAGCCAGATTATTGATATTGATCAGGTCGTAATATTCGGCAACAAACAAAATCGACACAATCGCCCCTCCCACAAACAAGGCCGTGCGTAGCATTTTTTTGGCGAAATAGCCCACCGCCATTCCCAGAATAAACGGCGCACCTAAATTGCCCAGCAAGAAGGCTTCGGAAAAAATATCGTTGGAAGCGTGCGTTTCAATAGCGTTGGTCATAAGCTTAATTTCGGCGGTGTGCACAAGAATAAAAAACAGCCGCAATTCTATCGGCATGCGCTTAAAACACCAAAACGCAGTATCCTCCGGCTGGTGCACCAATCGCTGCTTTTTTAGCCCTACCCCAAGCTCGACACACTGTACGCTCGAGTCTATCGCACTCAAGCCAAGCACGCGCCTGTTATAAGCCCAACCTTATGCCAAGCGTACCGACATAATTATCGAAATAAGCGTGGCCTAACAAGGTTTCGAAATTGGCAAAGGCTTGCCAACCGTTCGGCAGTACCGCAACAAGCCCGGTGCCTAAATGGAAGAAATCGCGATCGGGCTTGTCGGTTTGAAAACCGAAAGTAGTGGGCACCGGCCGATTGTCTTGGGCAAACTGCACAAAAATCGAACGTTGACCGTTGCCGTATTCGTGGGTCCAATCGGCGTTGATTTGCGGTACCAACACGCCCCAGCCGGTGCTGATTGCAAACGAAGCCTGTGCCCCGATACTGGATTGCAAGGAGCTTAACTTATCTTCCTGAAACCTTAATTCCAGGCCCGAGCCGCCATGTTCCGTGTAAGCATCCATATTGGCGTGACGATAGCGTACCGTAGCACGCGGACCGATCGTCAAGCCGCCAATGGCGTAGTCGTAACCCGTACTAAAATTTCCTTCGTATTGATCGGCGCCGGGGCTGCCGCTGATCGCACCGCCGTATAGAGTGGAGTTTCTGGTGTAGTTGCGCTGATTCCTACTTGAGCCGTCTTTACGCGTGTATTGAAACGATAGATCGGCAAAAAAACCTTGCCATGGGAACAGCGAGGCAAACACGGTCGGGCCGTAAGAATCGGTCTCGAAACCGCCGTTTATTTGCTCGCCGCGCCAATGCGCATAATTGAAAGCCACACCGGTTAATAGCCAGTCGGCCGGCATCGTATCCATTCCCAAGGTAAAGCCTTTTTCATCGGAGTTATAACCCTGTTCAGACACAGTTTGCCGCCGATCCAACTCGCGATAATCCGCGTTGAAAAACAAATTGATATTCGATGCCAACGTCATCCGGTCGGCATCGCCGGAGCCGCCGCCAGCTGGCGGCGCTTCATTTTTACCGGTTCTGAGTCTGCGTTTTTTCAAAACCTGATCGGCTTGACCCAATGCGGAAAAAGCAGTGCTGCCAGCCCCGCCTTGAGCGCCACCACCTGGCCCGGCTCCCATTGGTGGCGGTTCGGGCGATACCGCAATATTTCGGCAAATACCGGCCAGTTGCGGCCCGAAATTCAGCGGAAGCAAAGTTTGCGAATCCCGCGCCGAGTTTCCTACCAACTTTCCGCAAACATTTTGACCGCCCTCCACCTCTAACAAATTTCTAATTTGTTGATCGAGCGTTTGCGCGGACGCCGATGAATTTCCGGCCAATATCAGGCCGGAGATAAGAGAGTATAGTTTTGTTGGCACGACCCGAACAGATACTCGAGCCCGCATATTCTTAATATTGTTCATTTTTATCACGTAAGAAATACAACATAAATTGCATTGTCCTACAATCCCTCCAAACAATGAAATATGCCTTTTTATTCTCAAAATATTGCAAAGCATTTTATGCGTTGCATGCAATCCTTATTTTTGGGCAAAACCACTAATCACAACGCAGTCAGTGTAATCAATTTTTTCATCAACTCCGCCTGACTATGTGCATCCATTTTTTGCATGGTATGTTTTATATGATTTCTGACAGTTTCTTGCGATCGATAAGTATTGCTCGCAATATCTGAAATTGAAGGAGTCTGCACAAAATGCAATGCACAAATCGCCTCACATCGCGACAAGTGATAAATTTCTATCAGTCGCTTAATTGCCGGATTTTTTTCTTTTTCGTGGGTAAATGTAAGGATAAACCCATCCTTATAACACTCCCATTGATAAAGGTTTTTTAAGTAAGACATGGGAATAAGCGTAATCTGACAAGAATTACAGTGGCTATGAATAGATGCAGCCCCTTGATTGCTTTGAATAAGCGATAACAACCTCTGTTCAATGGCCAGTGCTTTCATCCCAAACCGGTCTTGTGAGATTTTTACGCAATCCAGTTGACCAATTATTGATATAAAAACTGGGTCAGAAGATATAATATTTAATTTATGATCAACAATAATATATCCGTCAAAATGACCATCAATATAATGAGTGAGCTGACTATGTATTTTATGCCGTTGTTCCGCATGTATAGCCTCATCCATAGGCTCAACAATATTTTCCAAAACACTAACGATCTGTTGTTGCTCTATTTTAGTAAACGCCTTATTACGATTTAACAATAGGCTAATAGCATGTTTATGGTTACAGGGAATAGATATACCAAAACGATGAGTTTGATCGCATACGGGGATAAAACCTTTATTATTATCCTCGACATACTCATCGCCTAAGGACTGATTATAAAATGCCCTCCATGAATTTTTACTAATAAAGCTATTAAACAAGTCCAATCCACTTAATTTTGTTTCATAGAGTTCTTGATATTCTTTGGGAATTTGCGCCGTAAAAAGAAAATGTGTTTTATCGCCGTTAACAGGATCGGTAACCAGTAACGCGCTGGAGTCACAATTCAATTGTCGAATAAGTTCTACAAGAAACTGTTTCCAAATCAAAGAGTTTCCAGGTGCCTTAGCAAGTATCGATCTGAGATGCGAACTGTCAGCAGTGCGATCCATTGAGTTCTCCTTATAATTTTTATTGATGCCTAAAACCACGGGCTTTGAGTGAAAACTGATTTGGCGTTCAGTTTCAAGCGTACATCACGTAATCGGATAAGTCGACTAGATTGAACTGACTTTTTGAATGCCCGAACCCGATACCATAGGGTTTAGGCCTGATGTTTGCCACTATTGCTCAACAAATCGGGCTAGATCAGCCTGCCCAATGCCCTCTAACAGCAACAGATTAACTGAGATTCATCGCCTAAAACTGGTCCTTATTACCTGATTTATACGTCATTTTTTCACAGCTAAATAGATGAAAAAATTGCACATTGACCCATTTGGGTCATGACGATTTGATAACGCTTACTGTAAGCTGGCTGCAATAGTAATTAGTTCTGCTTGCAGAGCGTCTCGTGTATTTGGGAGGCTGGAAAATGAAGGCATATCATAAATTGCGGATCGTTTTTGTATTACCCTGGCTGTTGGCCTCTACTTGCTTGGCAGAGCCTTTCGTGAGTCAGGAATTGATTGACGCGGACAAAGCCTGTGTCGAGCTTGCAGCCAAGGGGTTACGTCCCATAGCCGAGCAACAGGTGCAACGTTTTCTCGGTAAAGTCAGTGAGGCTGCGGCGAATTGCCGAGGCGGCGAGAAGGCTTTGGCCAATCGCGGCACTGTTTGGGTCGATTGGGCTAATTACTGGGCTACTGGCGACAGCAGCAGTAAAGCGCAAAGCTTGCCGACCTTGACTAAATTAGGCAAACACCTCAACCCCAATGGGCGGGGCGTGGATGGTGCGTTGATGGACTTGGAATACCAGCGGATGGAGCTGCTAAGATTTAATCTTTATGACAATAAAACCTTTGAAAGTTACATCAAAGGTCAAGGTAACATAGCAGGACCAGTAATAAAAACCTGGGAGGAAATGCGCCTACCACCCACCCATCCGCAATTCCAACAAGTTTCAAACGAAAAAGGCGAACAGTTGTGTAAAAACGACCTGATTCGTTTCCGAAATTTAACGGGTATCTGTAACGACATTTACAACCCGGCAATGGGTTCGACTAATCAGCTATTCGCTCGCAACATGCGTTTTGAAGCCACTTTCCCAGACCTGGGAGAGAATGAATTGGCTCGTAATCGGCATGCTGATCGACTTAGTCTGCTCAAGCCCGATCCACAGGTCATCTCGCGCAAACTATTTACACGTGCTCAGCAAAAGCCGGATGCCTGTAACTTTGGTCAAGGTCTTCCTGATAACGCCAAAGAAGCGCAATGCGACTATAAAAAAGCCCCATTTTTTAATGTCCTGGCCGCTTACTGGATTCAATTCATGACTCACGATTGGTTTTATCACCTGCGTGAAGGCCAAAATAGCCCGACCAAAATATCAGTCGGATGTGCCAGTCAGTTAGTCAATAACCAGGAACAGCCGATTACACCGGAGCAGGCAGCCAAACTGGGATGCCGACCAAATGACAAAGTTGATGCGGCCGTTATTGCGCAACAAAATCCGGCACCAAGCTTTGAATACGACGGCAAAACCTATTTGCAGCGGGCCCCAAAAACCACGGAAAACACCGTAACTGCCTGGTGGGACGCCTCGCAAATTTATGGATTTGACGAGACCTCCATTAAGCGCGTGAAACGCGATCCAAAAGATGGGGCAAAACTTGAAATGGCGCCGCGTGGTAGCCATAGCGGGGCCGGCGAAAAGTTCGGTTATCTCCCGGTTTTCAATAGTTGCGACAGTTCAAGTACTGATTGTGTGACCGATCCGATTAATCCGGCCTGGAAAGGTCAGGAAGCTGCGGCATTTGCGGATAACTGGACGGTCGGTTTGAGTTTTTATCACAACCTGTTTGTCCGCGAGCATAACTTGTTTGTGGATGCGTTCCGGGCAAAAGCCGCGGCAACACCTCAAGCCGACTCGGGATTGCGTAATCCCGTAAAACCTGACCAAATAATCACCTACAAAAACGTTAGTGATGAAGAGTTATATCAGGCTGCAAGACTCGTAGTAGCGGCGGAAATAGCCAAAATTCATACGACCGAATGGACAACACAACTTCTTTACGGCGAACCCATGTTTTTGGGAATGAATGCCAACTGGAACGGCTTACTTGAGAGAGATAACCCGGTTTCCAACGTTCTAGGAAAAATCGTGGTTAATCGGTTAGCTAAGTCGCCCAGCGAAACCAAAGCCAACCAATTTTATTCCGTGTTTGCCTCTGGCGCGGGTATCTTTGGATTAGGTAGTCATCGCTACAAAGATCTTCCCGGTTTTCTCGGCTATTTGCCCGGTAAGAAAGATATCTGGGATTTGCGTAATCCTGAGCATATCAACGGCGGTGTCAATCACTTCGGTTCACCGTTTAATTTTCCGGAAGAATTTCCCACTGTCTATCGCTTACACCCATTAATACCTGATCTGCTTGAATTCCGAGATTTGCAAAAACCGAATGACATCGTAAAAAAAGTGCCTGTGGTCAGCACCTTCCGTGGCAAGGCTACTCAAGCCATGACCGATGGCGGATTGAGCAATTGGGCATTGAGTTTGGGGCGACAACGGCTTGGCTTGCTTACTTTACAAAATCACGCGCAGTTTCTACAAAATTTAGAGATGCCGCGTTTGCAAACCGAAACCAATAAAATCGATATACCCGCGTTGGATTTGATTCGTGACCGAGAACGTGGTGTGCCTCGGTTTAACGAATTTCGCCGACAATACGGTTTAACCCAATTAACCAGCTTTGATGATTTCCTTGATCGCAAACTCAAAGCTGACAGCCCTGAACGCAAAGAGCAGGAACGTCTAATCGGTCTGCTTCGAGAAGTGTATGGCCAGCATAAATGCGATGCCGGCAAAATCATAACCGATGCACAATTGAATGCAGACGGTTCTGCCATCAACGATTGCCTGGGACATGCAAACGGCTCGATGGTCGACAATATCGAAGACTTGGATACCGTGGTGGGCTGGTTGTCAGAATTTACCCGCCCTCATGGTTTCGCGATCTCCGAAACTCAGTTCCATGTGTTTATTCTGAATGCGTCCCGTCGTTTATTCAGCGATAGGTTCTTTACATCCAGCTTTCGGCCTGAGTTTTACACGACGCTGGGCTGGCAGTGGGTGATGGACAACGGGCCAGGCGGAAAACAATGGGAAGCCAATATGTCCAACGGCCATAAGGTAGAAGTTTCACCCCTAAAACGGATCATGCTGCGTACCATGCCTGAACTGGCCGGCCAACTTGCCGACGTGGTCAATATCTTCGATCCATGGGCGCGAGACAGAGGCGAATATTACTCATTGCAGTGGAAAGCTAAGGCCGAATCTGTTGCAGACGAAAGCTTTCGTTAACGAGCGCTACATGATTTGCGGGGGGACTCAATGAAAGAAGAAATCGCCATTGATGAACTGGTTGCCGAATTCAGCCAGCGTATCGAAGCTATTACCTCGGCGGAAGCGGAAGACCATGTTATTCCCAGATTCAATCAGCCAAAGACTATTGCCTGTGTCAATGCCGAGTTTATTGTGCATGACGATATTCCGGAGGATCTGAAGCAGGGTATTTTTTCTCGACCTAACACTTACCCGGCCAAACTGCGCTTTGCCAATGCCACCAACCGCGATGACTCCAAAAAGGATCTTCGCGGCTTGTCCATTCGCTTATCCGGAGTTGAAGGCCCGGCACTATGGGGTGAATCTGGCTTACAGGACTTTGTCCTAAACAGTTATCCAGCGCTGTTTGTGGCAACCCCGGAGGATTTTCTCGCCTTTACTCGCGCTAGGCAGGCGAACAACAAATTACTGTTTTTCCTAAATCCCGTGGCTCCCCATCTGAAGTCACTATGGATTGCGTTTAAAGCCAGTCAAAAACACTTAAGCCCGCTTGACGTAAGGTATTGGAGTACGGTTCCTTTTCGTTTTGGTAGTGCAAACGGTCACGTCGTCAAATATTCGGTCATCCCGTGTTCGAGCTATCAAACCACTGAAGCGGTTGAACCGGGCGTAAACCAACTGCGAGCAGCGCTCAAAGCTCATTTGCAGCTAGGTCCGGCCTTGTTTCAGTTTGCGGTGCAAAAACAAACCGATCCGGTCTCGATGCCGATTGAGGATGCTTCGGTGATTTGGGACGAAACTGTTTCGCCGTTTCAAACCGTCGCAACCATCAAAATTGAGCAACAGGATTTTGATAATCCCGGATCGTTAGCTGCCTGCGAACGCAGCAGTTTTAACCCCTGGCAAAGTCTAGAGGCGCATGAACCACTTGGCAGAATGAATCAGGTACGGCGCTTGGTTTATGCCAACGCTGCGGCATTTCGCAATAAGGAGCAATAAAAATGAACGAAACCGTCAACAGCTGGTTGAGCAAATCGAAGGATGAACTCGATGACATCTATCGCAACGCCACGCCCGGCGAAATACCTACTGGGGATACCTGCGGCACGGCTATTTTAGCGGGGTCGTCATTCGCTAAGCTAGTTGCACTGCTGGCCCGCTGGTTGGCCTGGCAAGGAAAAGTCTTTGACTTGTTTTGCCCTAATGGCCAGGCAGGAATTTTGGTCAACAAGATTACGCCGTTCAGCTTGAAGTTTATCGTCGCCAAGGTCTATAGAGACAAAAGCTGGCTGGATGGAAACGACACTATCGTTATCGATTATTCGCGCACGTCGTTTCTCGCCAGAACCATACGCGACGAAATTCGCGAAATCGAACCGGGTGTGTATCTTGGCAAAGTCTGGTTGGGGAAAAAGCGCGTTCTGGATTTTGCATTGACCCGAAACACTACTCAATAGAACTTGATTACGCTGCAGATTGAGCACATTACCATGACACCTCAGTCTAATTTTATGATTGTTGCCACCATTCATGACGGCCAGCTAGGCAAACTGCGAGCCTTGCTTGCCGGTATGAACAAAAGTATTGGCCTAGCCGATCCGGAGAATGCCTTAGTACCTTTCGGTCGATTTGAGCGTCTGCATTTTGCGCGTTTTACCATCATCGAAGCGATCACCGCCGAGGAAATTAAAGCTTTCGGCGTCGCCCCAAGGCCCTGGCAACCAGCGCTGGCATTTCTTGGCGATTGCGATGGCGACCGAGACAGTTTTCTAGCAGAACTTGCAGAGCACGCCGGCCCGGGACTGGAAAAGATATTTTCGTTCTGTCTCGGCTTTCCAGATGCCAATAGCAATACCCTCTTGCAATGGATGCAGGCCCATAACATCAAACCCGCCGCCAATTACGTCAACTGGTTGGGCCGAACCGTCAAACAAATTCATGAAGAGGCCGCACTGCATCAGAGCTTGTCCGCATATTTACCGCTAATCGTCGATAAACTCGGACGGGAAAATATCTATGATTTACGACAAAAACTGTTGTCGCATGTCGAGCTGGAAAAACAGGCTGGCAGGCTAACATTAACACCGCCGGCGTGCACCCCATTCTGCTGGAAAGTCTTTAACTTGCTACACAAGATTGGCCTACCTCTCATCTTGGTGCTGCTGTCGCCGTTGTTCCTGCTGGCAGCACCTTTTTTTGCGATACGCCTACGGATGCTGGAAAGCTCCGATCCCGAGTTGTTCATCCGCCCGACCCGCGAGCATATCCGGACACTCTCGGCACTGGAAGATTGGGATGTCACCAACCAGTTTAATGTATTCGGCGATATAAAACCGGGCTGGTTCCGCCTGCTGACCTTCAAGTTTTTGATGCTGTTGACCGACTATGTCGCCAGACATATATACAACCATGGCTTCCTGACCCGCATTAGGTCCATACACTTTGCCCGCTGGGTATTCATGGACAATAACCGCAGAGCGTTTTTTGCCAGTAATTACGACGGTAGCCATGAAAGCTATATGGACGACTTCATCAACAAGGCTGGCTGGGGTTTGAACATTGCTTTCGGAAATGCCGTGGGTTACCCAACGACTCGTTGGCTAATCAAGGAAGGCGCGGAGCGAGAACAGCAATTCAAATATACCCAACGGCGACATCAATTGCCCTCGGAAGTTTGGTACAAAGCCTATCCGGACTTAACTGCGACTGATTTGGCGCATAACAGCCGGATTCGACGAGGTGTGGAAGTTCGCCAATCGAACGATGCGGAAATTCGCGAATGGCTAAGTTTAATCTGAACGGAGAGTCAAACCGATGAAGCATGCCGACGATTTCAACTTTGCTGATCTACAAGCCTTGCTGCGCTTCGGCCACAAAAACTTAACAGACAGTTGCTTTCTGTTGCTTAATGTTGTGGACACGGATGCGGCCAAACGGTGGCTTGGTAATGCGCCCATTAGCGCCGCCCAGTTTACGGAGCCCCCGCCGAATACCGCCTTGCAAATCGCATTTTCTGTCAGCGGATTACAAGTATTGGGTGTTAAGCAATCCTTGCTGGACGGTTTTTCAGATGAATTCATCACTGGTATGTCGGGCGATGAAAGCCGCTCCCGCCGCTTGGGAGATATAGGCGCTAATTCCCCGGAATACTGGGATTGGGGCGGCAATGCGCAACAAGTGCCGCACGTTCTATTACTGCTGTATGCCGCCAAAAATGGCATAAAAGCTTGGCGGAAAACAGTTGAAGGCAAGCAATTTGCATCGGCTTTTAAACTCATACGGCAATTGCCCACCTTGGATATCGGCAATATCGAGCCTTTCGGTTTTATTGACGGCGTCAGCCAGCCCTCAATTGATTGGTCGCAACAACAAAGTACAGACCCGCATGACCGCGACGGCTATTCCAATCTATTAGGAGTGGGCGAGGTGGTGCTGGGCTACCGTAACGAATACCAGCAATACACAGCCAGACCACTGATTGATCCGAAGACCGACCCATGCGCAGCAAACTTGCCGGACGCGGAAGATCAACCGACGCTGAAAGATTTGGGCCGTAACGGTAGTTATCTGGTACTCCGCCACCTGGATCAAGATGTTCCCGGCTTCTGGCAGTTTTTAGATCACACGAGTGGCGGTGATCCCGAAAAACGCGAACAATTAGCCGCGGCCATGGTGGGCCGACAACGCGACGGTTCGGCACTACTGCCCCTTGCCGATGAGCACATTCCCGGAATCCCAAGTGACGACAAGTTAAATAGCTTTAATTACGCGGCGGACCCTTACGGCAACCGCTGCCCGATAGGCGCACATATTCGTCGAGCCAACCCGCGCACCGGTGATTTACCTCCCGGCGTGGACAGCTTTTTTTCCCGCCTGAAAAAAATCCTGGGATTCGGCCAAAAATACCCCGATGAGGATCTGGTAGGCTCCTCGCGTTTCCATCGTTTACTGCGACGCGGTCGCGCGTACGGTCAGGTGCTGACCCCGGGAAACGCCACCAAAGCCAATGCGCCCGCCGCCGAGCGCGGACTGCAATTTATTTGTCTGGTTGCCAACATCAACAGACAATTTGAATTTGTACAGAATGCCTGGATGATGAGCAGCAAATTCGGCGGCGTCCAGCAAGAACGAGATCCCTTACTGGGGCATCGCCAAGCACTAAAAAGCGGCATTGCCACCGATCAATTCCATCGCCCAGACCTTTCCGGTCCAACGCAGAAAACCTGCCATCTGCCGCAGTTTGTCCGCGTGCGTGGTGGCGCTTATTTTTTTATGCCTGGATTGAGTGCGCTGAAATATATTGCAAGCTTACCTGCCCAAGGGAGTGATACCGCGCCATGACGATCAAAACATGCGTACTTAAGACCATTCACCGTTTTTTATTGCAACTTCTCTACATCGAACGCCGCTTCGAACCCTGGTTTCGCCCCCAGTTGAACGCACTGTTCCGCGAGCCATCCGTCAGATTGGTGCAATATTTGATTAATCGACGCCGGAAAGAAGAAGGTCTGAAAATTGCGGAGGAAAAATTCGATGCCGATGAAGAGGGCAGTCTGAATAAAATCATCGACCTGATGGCCGACCAGATGCGCGGGCGGTTCAAGCCCGGCGGCTACGAACGGGGCGGCAACACCAAAACGCACGGTGTTGTGAAGGCCTCCGTCACCATACACGACAACCTACCGGAACGTTGCCGCATAGGCATTTTTGCCGAGCAGCGCAGTTATCCGGCCTATGTGCGCTACGCCGGCCCCGGCCCGAATGTGCCTTCCGACATTCAGGATGTCGGCTTTTTGAGCATGGCGGTCAAATTGATGGACGTACCCGGCGACAAATTGATGGATGAAGAGAAATTCACTCAGGACATTATCACCACCAGCGGCGGTCCCACCTTCGTGACTCCCAACACACGGGAAAACGCCAAGTTGCAGTATTGGAGTTTGATGGACATGACGCTCTATTATTTCATTAATCCATTTGATTCCCACTTTCTGGACATGGCAATGCAAAGCCTATGGAATGAAACCCAGTCCAACCCGCTAGGCAAACGTTACTGGAGTTGTACACCTTATCTGTTAGGTGATGGTCAAGCTGTTATGTATTCTTTCGTACCAAAAACCAAAGATATCTACACAAAAATACCGGGACTGCCATTCGGTAAAGTACCGTTCAATTATCTGCGGGAGAACATGATCAAAACATTGAACGAGAAAGATGTGGAATTCGAACTGATGATCCAGTTTCAAACCGACCCGCATTTGATGCCCATCGAAGACAGTTCGGTACGCTGGCCGGAGAAACTGTCGCCTTTCATCCCGGTGGCCACCGTGCATATACCTAAGCAACAAATCGAATCGGAAGCCCTAATCGAATTCACCAAGCGGCTGAAAATGAATCCCTGGCATTGCTTGCCCGAACATCGGCCACTGGGCAATCTGAATCGAGTCCGGTTCAGATTATATTACGAATTATCCAACTTCCGCCAGCACATGAATGGGGTTACTCATATAGAGCCGACTGGAGATGAGGTATTTGATTGATAGGCTTCGGATAATATCAACCTGGAAACACAATAATAATTCGCCATCGTCTCGCCCTTAAAGTCAAGCCCAGTTAAATCACCCCCGGCAAAGCCGGGGGCTTATTATTTTTAGCCCCTCAAAGGGGCCGATTACCGGAATCGCCTGAAGGCGATCAGCTTTTCCAAAGGCTCAACTGCTCGTAACGTTCCTCTTCACGTTCTTGCTCTCGGATGTAATTTCTAACCATCTCTTCATCCAGACCCTCCGTTGAAACAAAGAAACTTCTTGCCCAGAAATTTTCACCCGTGAAGTGCTTCGTCTTCCCTCTAAATGTTCTGGCAATCGATATCGCACTTTTGCCTTTGATAAAGCCTACAACGTTCGATACCGCATATTTGGGCGGGATGCTCAGGCACATATGAACATGATCAGCCATCAAATGCCCTTCCACAATTTCACAGCCCCTTTTACTTCGCCAACTCATGGAATACCGATCCTAAATGCTTGCGCAATTGACCAAACATCACTTTTCGCCTGCGTTTCGGAATAAACATGACGTGATATTTGCAATTCCATCTCGTGTGACTCAGACTTTGGTACTCCCTCATTTCGGATTCTCCAAACTATTGATCAAGTTTCCGAGAATCCGATTGACCGCCTCATAGGTCAAACCTTTGGGAGTCCCCCAGCATAGCCGGGGTTTACCGTCATTAATTACACGCTGGCCGGCCAGCTGGTACCGGTGTTCGGTCTGACTGGAGGCGGCGATTGCTATACTATAGGCGACCGCCCGGATATTCTGCTGCAACACCACGCCACCAGTTACCGCAAACTGATCAAGACGCAATTACTAGGCAAGGCCACGGATTGCCAAGGAGGGGATTGACAAAGTCCTCTATGGTTTAAGATTTTAAACTCGATACGCCCCTCGACCATTCTCCCGAAGGGCGTGGGGGGTATCGAAAACGTCTATTAACTAAAGCGTTATTTTCCACCACCAAACAGCTTGACCATTTCTTCGCGCTGAATCACCTCTTTCTCTTGCAGTAACTCGGCCAGTTTGTCCAGATAGCCGCGCTTGCTGCTCAAGATTTGATGGGCCCGACGCTCAGCATCTTCGATCAAGGTTTTAATTTCGGCATCCACCACCTGCGCTGTTTCTTCACTATAGTTGCGTTGTTCTGACATATCGCCTGGCAAGAATTGCTGTTGCTGGCGTTGGCCGTAGATTTGCGGACCCAGTTTTTTGCTCATACCCAAGAAGCAGACCATGTTGCGGGCAATTTCGCTGGCCTTTTCCAAGTCGTTTTGGGCACCGGTTGAGACGCTTTGCAGCGCCAGTTGTTCGGCTACGCGGCCAGCGAGCAGAATCGCCAGTTGATCCTTTAATTCGGCTTCGGTAGACAGATATTTTTCCTCAACAGGCAATTGCAAGGTAAAACCCAGCGCCGAGACGCCGCGCGGGATGATGGAGATTTTATGCACCGGCTGACCGGTGGGGACGTTTTCGGCAACCAAGGCGTGACCGGCTTCGTGATAAGCCACCCGGCGCTTTTCGTCCGGACCGAGGATGCGGTTTTTCTTTTCCGGCCCGGCCATCACTCTATCGATAGCGGCTTCGAAATCGGCCATGTTGACGGTGTCTCGGCCGCCGCGCGCGGCCATAATAGCCGCTTCGTTGGCGATGTTGGACAGATCGGCGCCGACGAAACCAGGGGTGCGTTTGGCGACCGTGTTTAAATCGATGTCTTTGTCCAGTTGCATGGCTTTGCTATGCAGTTTCAAAATAGCCACGCGGTCGATCAAATCGGGTTTATCGACCACAATTTGCCTGTCGAAACGGCCGGCACGCAGCAAGGCTTTATCGAGTATTTCCGGTCTGTTGGTTGCCGCCATCACCACCACGCCGGAAGTAGCGTCGAAGCCATCCATTTCGGTCAGTAATTGATTCAAGGTCTGTTCGCGTTCGTCGTTGCCGCCCAGCATCGCCGGGCCGCCGCGCGAGCGGCCAATCGCGTCCAGTTCGTCGATGAAGATGATACAAGGGGCTTTTTGCCGGGCCTGTTCGAACAAATCCCGCACCCGCGCCGCGCCGATACCGACGAACATTTCGATAAATTCCGAGGCGCTGATGTTAAAAAACGGCACCCCGGCTTCGCCGGACACCGCGCGCGCCAACAGGGTTTTACCGGTACCGGGCGAGCCGACCAGCAACACGCCTTTCGGCATGCGTCCGCCCAGCTTTTGCAGTTTTTCCGGGGATTTTAGAAATTCTATGGTTTCCTTCAATTCCTGCTTCGCGCTCTCCGCACCGGCGACGTCGTCGAAGGTCGTGTTGGAGGTTTCCTGCTGAATTCTGATTTTATTGCCCAAATTCAAAAAGCCGCGCCCTGCTCCACCAGTCATTTTCGGCAGCAACCACATCCAGATACCGGCAAAGATCGCCAGCGGAATCACCCAGTTAAACAACAAATTACTCAGCCAGTTATCGCCACTTCTGACCGCATACTCAACTTTATGCTCTTGCAGATTTTTAACCAGCGATTCGTCCCACAGAGGTACGGTAAAAAAATGTTTGCCGATTTTTTTGTCTTCTTCTTTTAACGTACCGTTGATGAAACGCTGTGTGACGACGGCATTTTCGACCTTGCTGTCGTTGACCAGTGTCAGAAACTGACTATACGGAATCTCCTGGCCTTGGATCCGTTCGCCGCCGGCAAATAGCGACAGCACGAAAATTCCCAGCAATACATAGAGCCATACAGGCGAACGTTTAGGCTCGCTAGCTTCGGGTTTCTCGGAATTCGGCTTCGGTTTTGATCGGGCTTGCCAGGTTGACTTGAGCCAAACCCAAACCACGCGCAACCACTCGATTAACGCTTGATAAAGCTGAGTTAGTTTTTGCTTATCTATCATGATGCATTGCCCCCGACATTGGTTTTATTGCTCCACTCTACTCCTGTTTTACCAGATTTTGGGGAGTAATCAATCGGCACCGAGATTACTAATAAACGCCGCCCTCAAGCCCGCGCCAAACTTACAACCGTTGCCGGAGAGTGAAATTTGCATCCAAGCTTTAGGTAATTTCGTACATCAAGAAAAACCATAATCTTGCACAATCACTATATCAATAGAGTTGCTGTTCGGCTGCGTTTGCTATTTAATGAATACCGATCAAGGCAAACCGGACGCCCTGCGTCCAGCAACTCATTTTTCCCAACTTTGAATGGAGGGACAAAATGTCAACCCCCCTTAGCAAGTTGATCGGCAGTACATTCACGGATCCGGTCGAACAGGTCGGCATAGCTTTACCGTCCGCCGCATTGGTGGCGGTCTTTTTCTGTTACCGGCAGCGGATTCACCCGGCCCTTCAGCAATTACCCGACCCTTTCGCCGCCAGTACCTCGGGAGCGCTAATTTTCCTATTCCTTACGCTCGCGCTGTCTCTGGTCATCAAAAGACTATCTCACGACGTGTTGAACACTACATATGACCGTTTTTATCGCGACCGTAAACGCCTAAAAGCCGATAGCTGGTATCGGCGCGCGCAAAATTTGGCCTTATCCACTAACGACCCGCTACTCAGCAAATACCATGAGGCACTTGGCAGACTCCGGGACAACAATAACCCCATCGTCGCCCAAGTTGATGCAATGCAAATTCAATCCAAACTCGCCAGAAGTTTAAGCTTGATTTTGGCTATCTTTACTGCGGTACTGCTACTGGCCAAATTGTTTTTACTGGCGTTGGTTTGCGGACTTATCGCAACACTAATGCTGAGCAGTTTTTTCAAGGAACGCTGGAGCGCATCGGAATTGGTTTATCAGGCGCTATACGAAACCTATTTCCGCCAGGAACGCCGCCATCCGATTTGGACTTCTCCGACGATTCATATCAGAAAACCCATATCCAAGCAACGTCAAGATACAGAATCGATAAGCTAATAAGGGGGAAATATCAAACAAGTTAGTAACATAGAAGCCTGACCTGCCGCCTTTTGAAAAAGGTAGCAGGTGGTTTCATTTACCTATATATTTATACGATGTTATATTTTCCAGTCACGAGCAACCCCGTCTCGTTCAGGTAATACATAACTATGGAACACCCGGAATCCTCGTTAACGCCAATTTGACAATTCTCGGCACTAAGGAATCTTAGCAGTACCAGTGTTCTTGGCATAACGTCGGCGGACGAACCTATTTGCCATATCCGGGGGCCAACATGCTGCAAAAACGCCTGATTGCTCTGCTGTTGTTACTGATCCTGCTGCCCACCTTGCTGGTTGGCTATATGGCGTATCGGTTTGCCATCGACAACATCCGCGAAGATCGTTTCAAGATTGTCGGCCGCGTGGCCGAAAGCCGGCACGAACAGCTCAATCTGGTGCTGCAACGCGCCGACAGCCGCGCTCACGCATTCCTGGCCGAAGTGTTAATGAAATGCGTGGCCGCCGACCAATTGAATCAAGATTGCGCCAAGGCGTTTTTAAACGACTACGTACTCACCGAGGGTGCCGGCGGCGCGACTTTTTTCCGCCGTGATACCGCCGAGACCATGCCGGTCAGCGTCGGCGAGCAAACAGTGGCTGTGGCCGATATTCAGCCCTTCAAACCCGGCCAATTAGCCGGATTCAGCCAACCGGCTGCCGATAAGCAGCGTTTGTATTATGTGGTTGCCAAGGATACAAAACTACCCTGGCAATTGCTGGTTAGCTACCCGGTCAGTCTAATTCAAAGCATCTTTGCCGCTCATCCTGATCTGGGTCAATCCGGCGAGTCCTTTCTGGCCGACAACAATGGCTTTTTTGTCACCAGCGCCCGCTATCCCGGCACGCAAGACCATAGTCACCCGATCTCGGCTCGGCCGATGCACGCCTGTTTGAATCAAGAAAATGCCGAAACGATGGATAGCGACTATCGCGGCCACGCGATTATTCACGGTTTTCGCTACATTCCAGAAACCGGCGGCGGCTGTATCATGGCGCATATCGAGCAAGCCGAAGCCTTGGCATCGATTAAGGCCTTGGAACGGCAAATGCTAATAATCGTATTACTCTTCATCGTCTTCACAACCGCCATCGCCAATGCCTTGGCTAGGCGCATCGTCAGGCCGATCTCCCGTTTGAGTTGCACCGCCAGGCGCATACGCGACGGCGACCTGTCCGTCCGAGCCGAAGTATACGGCTTGGACGAGATTGCCGAACTTGCCAGCTCCTTCAATCATATGACCGATGCTCTGGCGGATGCCCAGCATAATCTGGAGGCGAAAATCGCCGAACGCACACAAGCCCTGCGTACCAGCGAAGAACGTTATATGCTGGCCGAACGCGCCGTCAACGACGGTATCTGGGACTGGAATATTGTCACCCACGATTATTATCTGTCGCCGCGCTGGAACAGAATTTTGGGCTACGGCGACGGCGAATTGCCCAATGTGGAATCGATTTTTTTTGAATTGATACATCCGGACGACAAACACCGGGCCGCCGAAAGCTTTCGGCGCCATTTGGAACACAACGAGCGTTACGCCACCGAGCTACGTCTACGCCACAAGGACGGTAGTTACCGCTGGGTGCTGGATCGCGGCGAGGCCTTGCGCGACGAGAGCGGCCAGCCGGTGCGCATGGTCGGTTCCATCACCGACATTACCGAACGCAAGGCGGCGGAAGCGGAGTTGCTGAAATATCGCGAGCACCTGGAAGAACTGGTAGCAATGGCCACGACAGAGGTCAAAGCCATCGTGCAAACCGCGGTGAACGGTGTGATTTCCATCGACAGCGGTGGCCTGATTCGTATGTTCAATCCCGCTGCCGAAAAACTGTTCGGCTGGACCAACGCCGAGATCGTCGGCAAAAATGTCTCGCTACTGATGCCGGAACCGGATGCGTCCGCGCACGACAGTTACATTCAACATTTCTTGGCCACCAATCAGGCTAAAATTCTCGGAATCGAGAGGGAAGTCATCGCCCAGCGCAAGGACGGCAGCCGCTTTCCCGCCAATCTGGCGGTCGGTCACGGCATCATCTCGGAGGACCGGCATTTGTTCGTCGGCTTTATTTCCGACATCAGCCTGCAAAAACAAGCCGAGCAGGAACTGAGACTGGCCAAGGAAGCAGCGGAGGCAGCCGCCAAAGCTAAAGCCAATTTCCTGGCCAATATGAGCCACGAAATCCGCACCCCGATGAACACGGTCATCGGCTTTGCCGAAGTCGCGTTGCAAGACCAAAATTTGTCCGGCGATACGCGCGGCCACATAAAAACCATCCTTAGTTCCGGCCGGCATCTGCTGAGCGTCATTAACGACATTCTGGACTTTTCCAAAATCGAAGCCGGCAAGGTCGAACTGGAATCAGTCTGTTTCAACCTGCCGTTTGCGGTGCAAGAGGCGCTGCAAATCATGGGTTTGCGCGCTGCCGAAAAAGGCTTGCGTATCGATCTGGCGATAGAAGCCGGTTTACCCACCCACTTCGTCGGCGACCCGAACCGTTTGCGGCAGGTGATTTTGAATCTGGTCGGCAACTCGGTGAAATTCACCGACACCGGCAATATCACCGTAACCATCAAGCGCGCGGAAGGCATCGAGATGTTGCATTTTGCGATCAGCGATACCGGCATCGGCATGACCCAGGAACAATCCGAGCGCATCTTCGAATCGTTTTCGCAAGCGGACGCCACTACCAGCCGCCGCTTCGGCGGCACCGGTTTGGGTACCACCATCAGCAAACAAATTGTCGAATTGATGGGCGGCAGAATATGGGTGGAGAGCCAAATCGGTGTCGGCTCGGTGTTTCATTTCACCGTGCATATGCCGGAATCGGCCAGCGCGGAAAACTGCCTATACGACGTCAACCCCGTGCATACCGTGGCTTATTTCTCGCCGCGCCGCTTTAAGGTATTGCTGGCCGAAGACATTGAAGCCAATGCCAATCTGGCCCGTTTGCGTCTGGAACAGCAAGGCCACCAAGTCAGCTGGGTAAAAAACGGCCAGGAAGCGGTGGACGCCTTTTGCGCCGGCAGCTACGATTTGATCTTGATGGATTTGCAAATGCCGGTACTGGACGGTATCGCCGCCACCCGGCAAATTCGCGAGCTGGAAAAATCCAATGGCGGCCATATCCCGATTTTGGCCCTGACCGCCAGCGTGTTAAGCCATGAACGCCGGGAATCGCTGGACGCCGGTATAGACACTATTGTCGGCAAACCTATCGATGTAGACGATTTGTTGACGCAGATGGAACGACTGGTGGCCAAAGGCCATGGCATTGCCAATACAGGCATCAGCATCGCCGAACCGCCGAAAATTGCGGTGGACTTTACGCCTTTGGCCGGTGTCGCCGATTACGAAAAAGGCTTGGCAACCTGGTTGGACCCCTTGATATACGCCGACGCCTTACTGAACTTCGCCGAGCAACATAGCAAAGACGCCGTGAAGATGCGGCGCACCCTGCGGGAAACCCCGGATAACTCGGAAGCGGTAAGACGCATCACCCATGCCTTAAAAGGCGTAGCCGGCAATCTGGCGCTATCGGCTGTCGCCGGTTTGGCAACCGAAATCGACGCCCAATTTAAAACAGCCGATCCGCAAAATATTGTTCAACTTATCGATAAGCTGGACAACGCGTTAAACGATGCAGCACGGAACATTCGCAACTTAAAACTGCCGCTGAAGCCGGCGCAAGTTTCCACGGAAGCGTTCGATGTGGAAAGGGTCGGCAGTCTTTTGCAGCAATTAAATACCGCACTGGATGCGTTGAATCCGGATCATGTCGAACCGATTCTGCAACAACTAACCACATTTCTCGGCGCATCCGAGCTGAAACCGATACGTTTCGAAGTGGACAGTTTCGATTTCGACGGCGCAAAAACCCAGGCCAAACTATTGCTGGATAAATTGGCGAACACGCCCAAGGGAGATTAGATATGAAAAACAGTTACAAAGTGTTGCTGGTGGACGACGAGCCGAACAATTTAAAAGTGCTCCAGCAAATACTCAAAGACCGCTTTCAACTGCTGTTTGCCATCAACGGCGAAAAAGCCCTGGCAGCAGCCAGAGAACATCGCCCCGATATTATCCTGCTGGATATCATGATGCCGGATATGGACGGTTACCAAGTCTGCACCCGTTTAAAAGCCGAACCGATCACAGCAAATATCCCGGTCATTTTCGTCACGGCGATGGGGGAAATGGAAAACGAGGCGCGCGGCTTCGATGTCGGCGCGGTCGATTACATCCAAAAGCCGGTCTCCGGCCCTATCGTGTTACGCCGGGTGCAAACGCATCTGTCCTTGGTACGGGTTGACGAACTGGACCAATTGGCGCGAGCCGCTATCGAAATGCTTGGCGACGCCGGCCACTATAACGACCCTTACACCGGCGATCATATATGGCGCATGGCCGCTTATTCGGCGGCACTGGCCCGCGCTGCCGGCTGGACATCTTCCCAAGTTGCGATGATGGAACTGGCCGCGCCCACCCACGACACCGGCAAAATCGGCATTCCGCACGGCATACTGAAGGCGGCACGGGCGCTGAACGAAGAGGAATGGGCCATCATGAAATCGCATTCGCAAATCGGCTACGACATCTTGAACAAAAGCGACAATCCGGTCTTCAAATTGGCGGCGGAAATCGCCCGCTATCATCATGAAAAATGGGACGGCAGCGGCTACCCACTGGGCCTGACCGGCGAAGCGATTCCGGAATCAGCCAGAATTGTTGCAATTGCCGACGTGTTCGACGCCTTGACCACGAAACGTCCCTACAAAGAACCCTGGCCATTGGCCGACACCCTAAAGGCGATGCAAGACATGGCCGGTAGCCATTTCGATCCGCGCTTGCTGGCGTTATTTATGGCCGATATGCCGGAAATTTTACGGTTGAAGGCAGCTTGGGGGCAGTAAACGAAAGCTCTGCGGGGTCACCGTAATGCAGTTCCTTAGATGCGTTTTCCGATGAAATCCGCCGTTGACCCCGACCTGCCAAAAGCTGTCTGTCGAAATAGTTCTACTAACAGTAGGTAAGCATTCAAAGGCTGCCTTTTAACGCCGGCCGTAACCGGCGCATTTGTAGTTAGTGCAACGAACGAAAAATGCATCGGAGTTAACGGCCTCGTTAGGCAAATTACTCAACAATGCTTTCTCTCTCCAAAACTGCACGAATATCTTCGAATATCGCAGAGACCTTTCCTCTCGGGTATCTGATTTGGCCAAGTCCTTGAATATTGCTGAATTCTTCACAACCATCTTCTAGTAGAACTATCGCTCTTTCAAATCCAAGGCGCCCCTGAAACAAACCAACCTCATGTATGACGTTCATGCGCGCGTGATGATTTCCGTCCGCTTGCTCATCTTCTGCTGTCATTACCAAGAAAGCAAAGCAAGCTTGGTCGAGCATTTGAGCAAGACGAGTAATATTCGTTACTCCGGCCACCGGAACTCGATTAAATTCATCCCAGGGCAATTTAAGGCGATCACTTACAAAATCTTTTAACTCTCTCCAATCTGGCGATCGGCCGTGGCCGATGAAGATATTTGTTCCAATACGCTCTTCTCTTTTTGCGTTGGCCTCTAAATTCTTAATATGGCTAGCCACCTTGAAAATTTTCTTTTTCAATTCCTCACATGCCTTAAAAGGAAATATAGCTGCATTAACTCTCGCCAAAACAGAAAAGTGAGGAGGCACTAGTTGCCCTTTTTCGATGGCCACCATATCTCGCGATATAATTTGTCCTTTAGGACGCCAATAATCTATGAAATCACTTTCATCTAAGAGCTTTGCCTGTTCAATTTTTTCCACAAGACTCGTAAGAAACTTGTCTTTTTCTAAATTGTGTTGTTGAGCATGAATTAGAGATAGCGTCGCTGTTTTGGCTTGATCAAATGCTTCCTCAGCCTTTTTTCCTAGCTCAAATAAATTTTCAATAGACGGATTACCAGCTTTGCTATTAATAAGTGATACAACGTCATCAAACCTATACTCACACCAAGCGCCACGAGAGCCCATTGAATATGAATCCATTAGTCCCCATTCTTGACTAAATGCCGCACCAGGTGGCGGTGCCAGAAAATTTTCGTAATAGATTCTAGAGTGGTAACCAAGCCAAGAGCCTGACCATGATTTCCCTATTTCACTTGCAGCCTCAATGAGCGCATCTGCACCTTCCGATTCGTATGTAGTATACGAATCAAGTGTCTGAGCGATTTTGAATATATCTTGAGAGGCCAACTTTTACTCCTTTTGCCTAATATTTTAATGCGATAACCTGCTCTAAATCCTGGTAACCAACAGGATGCTGCCGTTAGGAGCATCGTTCGCGACTGTTATGCCTTCTTACGTCGGCACAACTCATTTGTGGCTGCCAGTCGTCGGAACAGATGCGCGTTTTTTGATCGGAATACGCACTTGAAAGCAGCGTCGGAATGGCGAACCACTCTGCCGTGCCTATAGTCATTCCAACGCAATCGTCCCCTCGATAAAGTGATTAATGCCGGCGGCGGGCAATTCCAAGGTCATTTTCACCGAGACGGTTTCCGAGCCGTTTAAGGTTCCGGCTTCCAGGGCTTTGGCCACCGCGTGTTCGATTTCCCGTTGGGAGCTGATGCCGACTGTTTTCAGAAATTTTCTGATTTCCATATTAAACGTATCTTCGTTCATACTGCTCACCTATTACCTGTTTGAATTGAAAGTATTGGATTGGTTAACGTCCGAGCCTTACTAAATTAGCTTACGGGCAAAATCCTCGGGCGAACTGAACATTTTGGAAATGTCCTTAATAATTTCCACACCCTGCCCACGCCGACGTTCGGTAAGGAGTTTTTCGCTGACGGTTAACGCTACTCCCTCGTGTATGAGGCGGCGGTCGTTATGCCAGCTGCGACATTTATATTCTCTGACAATTACCAATTTGTTTTTAAAGCGCCGTCCCTTCAATTGCTGTATCGCCCGTTCGCCCGCCCGATCGGAGTCGACATGCACCATGCCATGAAACTCCAAGACTTTGGTGCGTTTATCCTGCAACACCAGAATTTCACACTTTAGGATTTTTCCGGAACGGAAAAAGAAATTTCGTTTCACGGCCGACGCGACATATTGTTGCAATTCGCTGGGGTGGCTGTTTGCCGGAATGTTTCTGACAAAAATAATCATAAGCGCTCGGAACAATTGAAATTCGTATCGTATTGTCCACTCAAGATTACTGGCAAAATCGCGAAATTGCCAATTATTCGGCGATTGACACCTAGCGGAGGCTTGGCTTGGGAATATATCCGTAAAGCGTCGGCCTTTGCCTTAGCCTTTTAATTTGATGCGCCAGCCTTATAGGTGGTCAATTGGTCAGTTGTTGTTGCTGGGCTTTGGCGTTGAAATGATCGATATCGGTGATCAACACGCAATTGCTTAAATCTTTTTGCAATTGCGCGTAGTAAAAACAGGCTCCACTACCGCCCAGCCAGACTTTTGTAGCCTCGCCGCTAACCGCGTCGATTATCAGCTGCAGCTCATCGACGGTAACCTGCTCGGGCGGCGTCTTTACCAAGCCCATCACAATCACGTCCGGTTTTAAATGCTGGGCGGCTTCGATAATATCCTTGGCCGGCAGATCCGCGCCCAGGTAATAACAGTTGTAGCCCTGATTGGCGGCGATCAGGCAGCTTACCAAAATCCCGAATTCGTGCGGATCGCCGCTTGGCGTGGCAAACAACATCCCCGGATTATTCTTTGAATGGTGATGCAAGTTGTTCACCATGCTCAATACTATCCGCTTGATACAGCCCGAAAACATATGTTCCTGGGCGATATTCAACTTCCCGTCATGCCAAAGTTCGCCGACTGTTTGCAAGGCCGGCAACAAAATGTCTCTGGCGTAGTCCAACGGTTCGGCAGCTATCAGAGCCTTCTTTAACAGCTGTTCGCAGCGCTCGATTCGGTACTGTTTCAACGAATCGATGATCTGCGCCAGCAGCGGCGATTGTTCCGGTGCCGGCTGTACGGTGACTTGCTTCTGAAAATCCTGCAGTTGCTGGTTGTCCAAAGCCGCCAGCTTGCCGATGGGATGACCCTTCCGGGTCAGATTGACCAACAGCGTCAGTTTTTCCAGATCCTGTTGCGAATAGAACCGCCGACCGGTGCCGTTGCGCACCGGCGTGATGCAGGCGTAGCGACGTTCCCAGGCTCTAAGTGTTTCCGCTGTCAATCCGGTTAAGGAGGTAATCGCTTTAATTGAGTACATTGTCCAACTTTTGTATAGAATATATTTTGACAAACATTCTACAATCTAGTAAGTTATTTGCCAACACCTTAAATCACCAAGTGAATTGATTATGTCCAACTTAGCCGCATTGCCAATCGATAGCGAGATGGATTCCGGAGCAGAATCCCAACCCAACTCACTTGCCGTTCAAGTCGAACAGGCCAGGCAGACTCTGCTAGCGTTATTGCTGGAAAACAAGCAAACCAACGCTTTGATAATCAACAGATTTTTGCACGATCTTAATTCGGGAGTGGACTGCTCCGATCTGATCGTTGCCAAGAACTCCGAAGACTATAAAAGATTGCTGCAATTGCTGGTCAACAGCCAGGCGGCTGCTAAACAGCATCAGGTTGTTTTCGGTGAGAATAACGGACACGGTAAAGTTGTACAAGTCGAGAATGTTGTACAACTTATGGGATCGGAATTTGCACAACAATCCTTGATTGCCCGCTCGGTCAACCGTTTGCTGTACAGCCTGCATTTATTACCGGTATTTTTACTGGACAGCGCGGCGCAAGCGGATGGAGTATTAAGCACCGACACCGAAGACGGCGCGGATTTTAAAAAACGTCTGGGCCAAGCCAAACGCGATTTGAAAAACTTGCGCCAGCAAATGATCTCCGCCAACACCGGCTTGGTGGCATTTGTGGCTCATAAGTACAAAACCAGCAATCTAAGCTTCGACGATTTAATGCAGGAAGGCTTGGTGGGCTTAATTAAAGCCGTGGACAGGTTCGATCCGGATCGCGGCATCTGTTTTTCTACCTATGCTATCTATTGGATACGGCAAGCTATATCTCGTTTGATCGTTAAACAGGAAAAAATCGTACGCCTACCAGTCGCTCTGGCGGAGAAAGCCGCCACCGTATTCGAGGCAATGCGCAATTGCTACCTTAGATATGAACGTTGGCCAAGTATCGCGGAGCTAAAGGCAGCCTGCGACTTATCCGAACAAGAGATTAAAACCATTAGCAGTTATTACCAGGCCACCCACTCTCTGGATGCCGCTATCGGCGATGACGACGATAACCTGGAATTGATGGCAAAAATGCAGCAGCATCAATTCAGTCTGCCGCTCGATGAACTAATTGATCAGGACCTTGCTCAATATGTCGACAAAGCAGTCGCGTCGCTGCCCGAAAAACAGGCGGCGATTTTAACCATGCGTTTCGGTCTGCGCGATCACACGGAAATGACCTTGCAGGCGGTGGCGGATCAGCTGCATGTTACTCGGGAAAGAGTCAGGCAAATTCAAAACGAAGCTTTAAAAAAATTAAAACAACAATTTGGCTTTGACCTTATGCTATTTCTCGAACCCAAGGATGGCTAACAATAACAATCAATGACCCAGGTCAGGCTAACACTACAAGAGGAGTGATTATGTCATCAGAAAAACAAAATACCAGTAAGCAAACGCCGCAGTCCGACTGGAAGTTGGAACTAGATAAGCAGTGGAAGCAAGTCTCCTCTAGAGCCGGCGACTACTTTAACGATCATAAAGAGATGTTTTCTTTAACCAAAATAGCCTCGGCCATAGGCGGCACCTTGACTCTGGTCTGGCTGGCCAGCGGGGTTTATATCGTGGACCAAGGCAACCGGGGCGTGGTGAGCCGCTTTGGCGCCTACTCGGAAACCACATTGCCCGGCCCGCATTGGCATATTCCAGCGCCTGTCGAAAACGTCGTAATCGTCAACGTCGAACAACAACGTTTTATCGAGGTTGGTTACACCGATACTAACCGGGTGAACAAATCGTCGGTTATTCCGCAAGAATCCTTAATGCTGACCAGCGACGAAAACATCATTACCGTGCGTCTGGCCGTGCAATATCAAATCAATAACGCCCGCGATTATTTGTTTAACGTTAAAAATAACGAAAACACGCTGAAACAGCTCACCGAAAGCGTGGAACGGGGCGTCATCGGCCGCAACAATATGGACTTCGTGCTAACCGAAGGCCGCAGCCAAATCGTCGCGGAAATTAAACAGCAAATTCAGGAAGCGATGGACGGCTACAAAGCCGGTATCAGCATCGCCAGCGTCAATCTGCAAGACGCGCAACCGCCCGAAGAAGTACAAGGCGCTTTCGAGGATGCGATTCGGGCCCGCGAAGACAAGCAGCGCTTGATCAACGAAGCCGAAGCTTACAGTAACGAAGTGATTCCAAAAGCGCGCGGCGCGGCATCGCGGATCATTCAAGAAGCCGAAGCCTACGAAGCCGAGAAAGTGGCTAAAGCCAAGGGCGAAACCGAACGCTTCGATCAGTTACTGGTGGAATACGAAAAGAGCCCGGCCATCACCCGCAAACGCTTGTATCTGGAAGCCAAGGAAAAACTGTACAGCGGTACCAATAAAATCATGCTGAACGACGATCAGTCCAGCCCGATGATGTACATGCCCTTGCCGCAAACCATGACGCAACATGCGCAGCCCGCCGCAAACAACACCGAACCGGAGCTTAACGCCGAACCGCACAACGACAAAAACAGCGTCCGTAAATCCGCCGGCAACGAATTACGTCCTAGCAGGAGCAAACCATGAGCAGCAAAACCACCCAAGTTTTAATTCCGGCCGGTTTGACCCTGTGCGTTCTGGCCTATATGTCGGTTTTTTACGTAAAAGAAAACGAAAAAGCCATTCTGTTTCGTCTCGGCGAGATGGTTACCTCCGATTACACGCCAGGGCTCCATTTCAAGACCCCCATCATCAATAACGTCAGTACATTTGATGCGCGTGTGCTGACCTTGGATGCCAAATCCGAGCGTTTTCTTACCTCCGAAAAGAAGAACGTGATTGTTGACTCGTTCGTCAAATGGCGAATCGGTGATGTGGGTCTTTTTTATACCACGGTCGGCGGCGATGAATTTCAAGCCAATTTACGCCTCGATCAAATCATGAAAGACGCGATGCGTAGCGAATTCGGGGTGCGGACCATCAAGCAATTGATCTCCGAAGACCGGAATGAGTTAAGACAAACCTTACTCAGCAAATTGTCGCCCACTGCGGAAAAATTCGGCATCGAATTGATCGATATTCGCGTCAAACGCATCGATTTGCCGCCGGAAGTCAGCAGCTCAGTGTATCAGCGGATGCGCGCCGAACGGGAACGGGTGGCTAGAGAATTTCGTTCACAAGGTGCGGAAAGCGCGGAGCAAATCAGTGCGGAAGCCGATAAGCAAAAACACGTGATCGTCGCTAACGCCCAACGCGACTCAGAAAACATTCGCGGCCGCGGCGATGCGCAATCGGCGGAGATATACGCGAAAAGCTACGGTAAAAATCCCGAGTTCTATGCGTTCTACCGCAGCTTGCAGGCATACCAAACCTCATTTGAAAAAACTCAGGATACCTTGGTGTTAAAACCGAACTCCGACTTTTTCAAATACTTCTCCAGCGAAAAGTAAGTTAGGAGATAGCTATCATGAAAAAATTGTTCATTTTTCTCAGTATTCTTGTGGCGGTTGGATTGGTGGTGTCGGCGGTAATGAACCGCAACATGCCGGAATACGATCCGCATTATGAAATCTCCTACTCCGACTTTATCGAAGACGTACGCAACAAAGTCGTCACGGAAGTGGTGATCAACGGCAATTACGTCGACGGCCACCGCCAAAACGGCACCCGCTTTGCCACCTATAATCCTAACGACTCCCGGATGATCGACGAGTTGCTGGAATACGGAGTGAAAATCAAAGTCGAGAAGCCACAACAACCGTCCACCTTGATGAATATTCTCATCTCCTGGGCCCCTACCCTGTTACTGATCATGGTGCTGGTGTATTTCATGCGCAAGCAGGCGGCGATGGGCGGTCGCGACGGTCAAATGGGCTTCGGTAAAAGCCGGGCCAAATTAATGGCCGAAGATCAAGTGAAAGTGCGCTTTACCGATGTAGCCGGGGTGGAAGAAGCCAAGGAAGACGTCGTGGAAATGGTCGATTTCTTGAAAGATCCCGGCAAATACGAAGCACTAGGCGGCAAAATTCCGCGCGGCGTGCTGATGGTTGGGCCTCCGGGCACCGGTAAAACCCTGCTGGCCAGAGCGATTGCCGGCGAAGCGGGCGTGCCCTTCTTCTCCATCTCCGGTTCGGATTTCGTGGAAATGTTTGTCGGTGTCGGTGCTTCCAGGGTTCGCGATATGTTCGAACAAGCGAAAAAACGCGCGCCTTGCATCATCTTTATCGACGAGATCGACGCTGTCGGCCGCCAACGTGGCGGTAGCGGTATCGGCGGCGGTAACGACGAACGCGAACAAACCCTCAACCAGCTTTTGGTGGAAATGGACGGATTCAGCGGCAACGAAGGCATTATCGTCATCGCCGCCACCAACCGCGCCGACGTGCTGGACAAAGCCTTGTTGCGGCCCGGCCGTTTCGACCGCCAGGTTCAGGTCGGCTTGCCGGACATCAAGGGCCGCGAGCAAATCCTAAAAGTACACGGCGCCCGAGTGCCCCTGGCCGACGACGTCAATATCAACGATTTGGCTCGCGGCACGCCCGGCTTTTCCGGCGCGGAACTGGCCAATTTAATCAATGAGGGCGCATTGTTCGCTGCACGCAACAAAAAACGCGTGGTAACGATGAACGATCTGGATAAGGCGCGCGACAAAATGATTATGGGCGTGGAAAAGCGCACCATGGTAATGACTAAAGAAGACCTGCTAATGACGGCATATCACGAAGCCGGCCATGCCATCGTCGGCCGTAAAGTGCCCGAGCACGACCCGGTCTATAAAGTCAGCATCATGCCGCGCGGCGGCGCTTTGGGTATCACAATGTTCCTGCCTGAGCGAGACCAATACAGCGCGTCCAAGGACAAACTGGAAAGCCAAATAGCCAGCTTGTTCGGCGGTAGGGTGGCAGAGGCATTGATCTACGGTAAAAACAAAGTCACCACCGGCGCCTCCAACGACATCATGCGCGCCACGCAATTGGCTAGAAACATGGTGACCAAATGGGGTTTGTCGGATCGTCTGGGCCCAATGGATTACGGCGACAGCGAAGGCGGCTATATGGGACCGCAATCCAAGCCGATGTCCGAAAAAATGGCACAAACTATCGACGAAGAAATACGGCTGGTGATAGACGCCAATTACAACCGGGCGGAAACCATCTTGAAAGAAAATATCGAGATCCTGCACAACATGGCTCAAGCCTTAATGGATTGGGAAACCATCGATAAATTCCAGATCGATGAACTATTGCAAGGCCGCATGATTGCTCCGCCGGAACCGGAAGTGGAAGAACCGCAATCGTTTGCAGAGATTGAAGACGCCATAAACGACGAAACCGGCGAACAGCCAGCTCAAGGACAAGTGCTGGCGTCCTAAAAGTCCTCCTCTATATACCCTCCAAACGCTGTACTCCTGGAGGGTATCTTTTTTCAGTGGCAGCATTATGCATACTCGATCCATAACGACAAAAACCATGAATTTACTGCAACTGCTGTTGCAGATTAACTTGAATGTCGCGGTGATTTTATTATTAATTAGCGGCGCCGCGACCATACTGGGTAATACGCTGTTTTTTGAAGACAACAGCGACTTGTATGGGCCGTTAGCAAATAATATGCGTTTAATGATGTTTTATTTATGTTTAATTCAAATTGCGACCTATAGTTTTTATAAATTAAGCAATAGCCCGGAAGCGCTAGCCGCCTTAGGTATTTTTCTTTTGTTACTAATAGGCTCCCTCCAGTTTTACTGCTCGATAAATCAAATTGAAATCGATGAAAACTATAGCCAATTATTTATTTATTCCGGTTTGTCTCACCTGATTTACGGTGGCTGCGCGGCAATGCGGCAAGAACAGCACGAACGTGTTAAGACAAAGGAACAATAATTCCAGCGAGAAGCCGATTATTCGGGCCTAGTAATTAAAAAATGACTGACTCATCTTCATCAAATTAATAAAATTTATCTCCATCCGTAAAACTACGAGGTATACTCAGCAATAACGCATAGCGCTAACATCGGCTAAAAGCAATATTTCTGTTAATTTAAAACGGTTCGATAGGTTTTAATTTTTCAGGAAAAATTATAATAACGCTGAACAGCAAGTTCAGCGAGGGGGAAGGGTAAAATGCATATTAAATTTCCATTCGACTCACAAAAACCCGTTGCCGGCGAAGCCAGCGTCGACATCGACAAACAAGTTGACGATGTTTTTCACTTCATTGGCAAAAACTTTTTTGAAAACTATCCCAAATGGGCGGTGGAAGTCGTCGACTTCGAACCACTCGACGGCAAAGAGGTATTCGTCGGCGCCAAAGCCAAACAAATCCGTAAAGACAATAATAACGAAATCGAGTCGGTTTTTGAAATTACCGATTATCAACCTCAATCTTCGCTTATCTTTCAAGGTATCACACAGCCCTATAAGCACAGCTATTTTTTAGCGTCCGACCAAGAAAAACATCAATCTACGCGCTTGACTTTCCGCTTCGAGTTTTTGGAACTTGAAGTATTCATGCGCCCATTTGAAAAGCTCATTCGTTGCGCAATAGAAGACGGTGCGGAAAACACAGTCGAAAATATCAAGAATTTAATTCTAGTAGAATGCAACTAGTATATAAAAACTCATAATTATTATAAAACCGGGAGTTTAACCATGGCTTTTATTGTTGAAAAAGATAGCGGACTAATTCCGCAAGTACTTTCCGCTATTTTGGATGAATGCGTAAACGGCGTCACTTTGGCGGACCCGGACCTGGAAGATGCGCCCATCATTTACGCCAATAAGGCGTTCGAACGCTTAACCGGGTATGGTCATGACGAGATAATTGGTCACAACTGCCGTTTTTTGCAAGGCGACGATAGAGAACAAGAGGCACGTTTTAAAATTGCCGAAGCCATGCGAAACCACGAAGCGGTTGAAGTGACGTTAAGAAATTATAAAAAAGACGGCACTTTATTTCATAATCATTTAAAGATAACCCCATTATTGGATAAAAAAAATCGTGTAATTTATTATCTAGGAGTTCAATATGATATTACCCAGCAAATAAATGCCAACAATGAAATAAAAGAATTAACAAGTCTATTGAACGCCATACAAGGGAATTAATTTACCGTGCGATAAATACATTCATACTGTAGAGAAATTTGATGAATACAACTGCTAATGCCAACGATGGTCTGTTTTTTAACGAAGCCTTATTCGGTTTGGCCGTACTGGCTTTCGTAGTGTTGCTGGTCATCGAAAAAACCAAACCTTACCGCGAGTTTCCGGCCAAAATTTATAAAGAGTCTTTCGTCACCAATACCACGGCATTTTTAGTTAATAACTTGATTTTAACCGCACTTAGGGCATCGTCTTTATTTTTGATCGCTCAGCAATTTTCCAGTTTCGGTTTATTAAGCGGTTTGGATAACGGCCCGCTCAAATGGCTCTTGGCTTTCGCCTTTTTCGATCTTGCCATTTATATTTGGCACTACGCCAGTCACAAATACGAATATTTGTGGCGGTTTCATAAAATTCACCATAGCGACAAATGTTTTAATGTTTCCACCGGATTTCGCTTCCATGTTTTCGATTTACTGTTGGAAATAGTTTATAAGTGCGTATTCGTTGTGGTCATTGGCGTGGATGCTTATCTAGTACTTTCCATAGAAATTATCGAATTATTTTTTATTTTTTTTCACCACGGCAATATCCGCGTACCTAACGAAGCCGCCATTTCCCAAGTCATTATCACACCTTCCCTGCACCGCACTCACCATTCCACGTTGCGTTCGGAACACGACAGTAATTACGGCATCGTATTGGCATTTTGGGACCGAATATTCGGCACTCGAAAAGAACTGATACCGGCCAATGTCGGTTTGGACTTAATCGAAGCGGAAAATTTTATTCAGTTATTTTCGCTGGCGTTTATCACGGAACGAAAAATTCGGCAATTATTCAGCTGGATTCCAAAAGGCAAAAAGTAATGAAACGCTCTGCATAAGTTGCCGGAAAGTAAAGCCATGATAATAAAAACAACAAATGATATTCCCGGCAGCGAGATTACCGATCCACTAATTTTCCGGCAGCGCCGCATCATTCTCAAAGCAATGGCGAGCATGATGCTGACCGGCGGCAGCCTAAGGGCCAGTTGGGGCGACACACCCCAGGCAATCTGGAACAATTTGCCTAAAAGTCCGCTGTCCGGCGATGGCTTGGACCTCACGCCCGCCGGCCATGTCAAGAATTACAACAACTACTACGAACTGGCTTTCAACAAGGAAGATCCCAGCGGTCTGGCCCAAAATCTGCGCATTGATCCCTGGTCGGTCGAAATCGGCGGCGAAGTCGAAAAGCCCGGCATTTATCACTTGGAGGATATTTTGCGGCAGTCGGCATTACAAGAATATGTGTACCGTTTTCGCTGCGTGGAGGCCTGGTCCATGGTCGTGCCCTGGATAGGTTTTGCCTTAGGCGATTTGTTACAGTCCGTTCAGCCCTTATCGACAGCCAAATTCGTCAAATTCACCGCTTTGTATCAACCGGATACGATGCCCAAGCAACGTAGCAACACCATGCTGGAATGGCCTTACGTCGAAGGTCTGCGTATCGACGAAGCCATGCATCCGTTGACCATTTTGGCGGTCGGCATGTACGGCGACCACTTGCCCAAACAAAACGGCGCACCATTGCGTCTGGTAGTGCCTTGGAAATACGGCTTTAAAAGCATCAAGGCCATAGTCAAAATCGAACTATTGAAAAGGCCGCCCATTAGCAGTTGGACCAAGGCCGCTCCCAACGAATATGGCTTTTACGCCAATGTCAATCCGGCAGTACCGCATCCGCGCTGGAGCCAAAATAGCGAGCGGCCACTGGGTAGCGGCTTTTTTACCCCACGCCGGCAAACCGAATTATTTAACGGCTACGGCGAGCAAGTTGCGTACATGTATCGCGACATGGATTTAAGGCACTTTTTCTAATGGCTATGCAAATTAACCATTTGCGTTCTTTAACCATCGGGGCTTGTTTTATACCGCTAATCTGGGTTTTTTTCGATATCGCCTTCGATAATCTGGGCGCCAATCAACTTCAGGCCCTGCATATTCGGTTAGGCGACTGGGCCTTACGTTTTTTGTGGATTACATTGACGATAACACCGTTACAAACGGTTACTAAGTGGCGCGGCATGACTGACTATCGGCAACTATTCGGCCTTTATGCGTTTTTTTACGCCAGTCTGCACCTACTGGCTTATTTAGCACTGGATCATGTTTTCAAATGGCGCATGATAAGCACCGATATTATCGAAAGCACTTATATTTGGTTTGGTTTAATTGCCTATATCATTATTTTTTCCCTGGCAATCACCTCGCCAAAGTCTGCGAAAAAACGTTTAGGAAAAAGCTGGAAAAAACTGCACCGTTTTATTTATGTTGCCGCTACAGCAGCGATTATTCACTATTTCTGGCAACTTAAAAGCAATCTGGCCGAACCTCTGTTTTATTTGTTGATCATATTTATGCTGTTGGGTTTTCGGGCTTTGAACTGGCTCAAAAACAGAAAAATAAGCCAAATGATGATCCCCAAGCGCCGCGAACCCGTTGATACGGAATCCGATTAACCCATGCCCTGTGTTGCTCGCGCTATTGCTTGAGCGGAGCAGTTTCCGGAGTGTAATCCCATGAACCAAAATTCTATTTTAATCAGCGGCGGCACCGGCTTTTTGGGCAGCGCGCTGACGAAGCGTTTGCTGCAAAAAAACTATTCGGTCACGGTGCTCAGCCGTAGCCCTGCAAAAGTGATAGAGACGTTCGGACCCGACGTGCAGGCTATCGGCGTAATCGCCGATTTGCCGAATGCCGGTAACTTTAAAGCTGTAGTCAATCTGGCCGGCGCGGGCATTTTCGATCAGCGCTGGAACGAAACCCGTAAACAGCTATTACGCGACAGCCGCATCAATCTAACCAATCAATTGGTAGCCTGGATTGCTGCTTCCGCTCAGCCCGTGCCGATCTTGATAAGCGGCTCTGCCATTGGCGTATACGGCGATCGCGGCGACGATGTGCTCAAAGAAATCAGCCCGCTTCATACCACTGATTTTTCGCAGAAATTGTGCTCGGACTGGGAAGCGGCGGCGTTGCAGGCCGAAAAACACGGTAGCCGCGTCTGCCTGATACGCACCGGCTTGGTGCTGGGCGATAATGGTGGCATACTGAAACGCATGTTGCTGCCGTTCAGATTGGGCTTGGGCGGACGCCTGGGCAATGGCCGGCAATGGATGTCCTGGATACACTTGGACGACTGGGTGAGCATTGTCGAAACAATGATCGAACACCCGAAAATGAGCGGCGCCTACAATGCCACGGCTCCCAATCCGGTTAACAATCAGAAATTTAGCGCCACCTTAGCGGGCGAATTGAAGCGGCCGCAGCTGTTACCGATGTCGGAAAAGGCCCTCAAATTATTGCTGGGAGAGATGGCCGTGTTGGTTCTGGGTAGTCAACGCGTAATACCGGAGCGCTTGCTGGCACAAGGCTTTGAATTTAAATACTCGCAACTGGGTACCGCGTTGCGCAATATCCTGCATAAATCTTAGATAAACAACGGGAACCTCCTATGTTGATCGACAGCCTTTCCTTATTGTTTGCCTTTACCTCTTTTATCACTTGGTATGAAGCGCTGTCGGTGGCGCTGGCATTGGGTGTGCTGGTGTTTTATCTGACCCCCGCACCCGCGCATGAGTGGGAAGAGCGCACGCCGGCAACGCTGTATTTTTATCTGCAATGGAGCTGGCTGGGGTATTTAAGACTGAAAGACGCGTTTTATCCGTTTTTTATCCTGTACAACGCAGTGCTTTTTTTTATCGATTATCGGATAGACGAAGGCAATTTCACCGTAGCGAGTTGGGTGACTATCCACATTATCATGGCGATGCCGCTGATCTATTGGACCGGCGCGGTGTGGCGCTGTTCGGACAAGGGCACTTCCAGAGCTTGGGCGGCCGTGGCTCGCATGCTGACCGTGGCGGCCTATTTCGACTTGCTGCTGCGTTGGGTGATTTATCAGTATTACCCCAACATCCTGTTCAGTTGCCAGCAGATGATTATTCATTGGGGCGACTGCTAAACACCGATGGCAACAAAGCGCTATAAAACCTCGCTGTTTATTTTCCGCCGCGATTTACGGCTGGAAGATAACAACGGCCTCAACGCAGCTTTGCGCGATTCCGCACAAGTCATCGCCTGTTTTATTTTCGATCCCCGGCAAATTCAAGCGCATCCTTACCAAAGCACGCCCGGCTTGCAATTCATGCTGGAGTCTCTCGCGGATTTGCAGCAGCAACTGCAACAGCGAGGCGCCCTGCTCTATATTTTCAACGATCAGCCCCCACATCTGGTGGAGCCGCTGAAACTGGATTTCGGTATCGAGGCCGTATTCGTCAATCGCGATTACAGTCCGTTCAGTCGACAGAGGGACAGTGAACTGCAACAACGCTGCGCACAGTTAAGCCTGGCTTTTCACAGCCATGCCGATTTGCTGCTGACGGAACCCGAATCCGTCCTCAAACACAATGGCGAACCTTATCAGGTGTTTACTGCCTTCCATCGGCAAGCTAGACAGCAGCCGGTCGCGTCGCCGCAAAAGCTGGCGACCGGCAAATTTTTCACCAAAGACTATGCCGGCCATAAACCAGAACTGCTAACGCGACTAAAACAAGCTCACCATAACGCGCTGCCCGGCGGCCGACAGGCGGCATTGAACAGATTGGCCGTCATCGGCAACTGCAGAAACTATCTTAACCTGCGGGATTTTCCGGCCATGGCTGCCACCAGTCAGATATCGGCATATCTGAAATTCGGCTGCTGCTCGGTGCGCGAAGCATTTCACAGCATCAAAACCGAGCTCGACCCGGATCACCCATTGCTGCGCCAACTGTATTGGCGCGATTTTTTCACCCATATCGGTTTTCATTTTCCGCATGTATTCGGTCACGCCTTCGACAGCCGTTACGACGGTTTGCTGTGGCGCAACGGCCAAGACGATTTTTGGGCCTGGGTCAACGGTCAAACCGGTTTCCCGATAGTGGACGCGGCGATGCGCGAATTGAACCAAACCGGCTGGATGCATAACCGTTTGCGGATGATCGTCGCCTCGTTTTTAGTCAAGGATTTACATGTATCCTGGCGCTGGGGCGAACGCTATTTCGCGCAGCATCTGCTGGATTACGACCCCTGCGTCAATAACGGCAACTGGCAATGGGCCGCATCCACCGGCTGCGATGCCCAACCTTATTTCCGGATTTTCAACCCGTGGCTGCAACAAAAAAAATTTGATCCGCAATGCTTGTATATCAAGACCTGGATTCCGGAATTACAAGGCTATCCGGCTGCGGTAATACATAAATGGGAAAAACATCCGCAAGCCGGTGCTTACCCCGCGCCGCGAGTCGATCATGCCGTGCAAAGCCAATCGATCAAAGCCCAATTCAAAGCCTTGCCCGCCACCGCAACTAACTCAGAATAAATCATGCGTAATTTATCGTTAGTGCTGTTAAGCCTACTTTGCGCCTGCACCGGCGTCCCCGAAGGCGTAAAAGTGGTGGAGGGTTTTGAATTACCGCGCTATCTGGGCACCTGGTACGAAATCGCCCGCCTGGATCACAGCTTCGAACGTGGGCTGACCGACATCAGCGCCGAATACAGTCTGCGCGATGACGGCGGGGTGAAGGTGTTAAACAGCGGCTACGACACGGAGCAAGGCCAACGTAAAATTGCTGAAGGCAAAGCTTATTTTATCGATAAAACGGACATTGGCCGCCTGAAAGTCTCGTTCTTCGGTCCGTTTTACGGCGCCTATAACATCATTGCGCTAGATAAAACCGGCTACCGTTACGTGATGATCGCCGGCCCGGATCGCGACTATTTATGGATACTGGCTCGCGGTCCGGAACTGGAACCCGACATCCGGCAAAACCTGATTCAGCAGGCGAAAGCACTCGGATTTGCCACCGAAAAACTGATTTTCGACACCCACCCCAAGCAGTAACTAAGGATTAAGCATGCAGAAAATTGCGGTCGGCATCAGCGCCTGCCTGTTAGGTCATGAAGTACGCTACGACGGCGCGCACAAATACCATAGCTACATCGAACGCACGCTGGGCCAGTATTTCGACTTTAAACCGTTCTGCCCGGAAGTCGAGGCCGGCTTGGGCATCCCGCGACCCTGCGTACAATTGCGGGAAACGCCCGACGGCATCCGTTGCGTCGGCGTCAAGGATCATAGCCTGGACGTGACGGCACGCTTGGAAGACGCTTCCGCCCGCCAACACGATTGGCTGGGCGGCTTGTGCGGCTACATTCTGAAAAAAGACTCGCCAAGTTGCGGCATGACCCGGGTTAAAGTCTATAAAAACGACATACCCGCGCGGCAAGGCACCGGCATTTTCGCCGACTATCTGCAGCGTACTTTCCCCAGCCTGCCGGTGGAAGAAGAAGGCCGGCTGGGCGATCCGGGTTTACGGGAAAACTTTATCCAACGCGTGTTTGTGATGCGGCGCTGGCAGGATCTATGCGAACAAGGTTTGACCGCGCACGGTTTGATCACTTTCCACAGCCGGCATAAATTGATCGCAATGAGTCACGAACAAAACCAGGCGCGTGATCTGGGGCGGATTATTGCCGGCGTCACCAACGCTGATATTGAAAGTGTAGGCGCCGCCTACGTTGCCGCGCTGATGACCTGTCTGAAAATCGTCGCCACCCGCGGCAACCATGTCAATGTCTTGCAACACATTCAAGGTTATCTGAAACACAAGCTGGACAGCGACGACAAGCAGGAACTGGTGGAAACCATCGAAAATTACCGGATCGGTTTATTGCCGCTGATCGTGCCGCTCACCCTACTCCGCCATCATTTCCGTAGAGAGCCTGACGCGTTTATCGACAACTCTTATTACATGTTGCCGCATCCGGCTGAACTGTCCCTGTTAAACAGTATTTAACCGCTATTGCAGTTGCTCCCGCTCGCGCTGATACGCGTCGTAGCTCTGCCGCCGTTCGCAATCGTTAGACATGGCTTTTTGGCACTGCAATTGTCCGGCGTTTTGCAGCGCATGATAGCCAAGACGCTGGGGCCAATCCGCACTGCAAGCGCTGCACAAACCCAACACCAAGGGCACACAGTTTATAGCTTTAATTCTTCGCATATTCCCGCCTCCACGTCCTCTGTATAAAAGATTCCTAGTTTAATCCTTGCCGCAAACACTGTGGTATTTGTCTAGTAAAAGAACCTGGTCGGCCGGTCTCGGCTGTGAACCCTCGATTCCGTTCGGACTAATTGCTTGTTGCTTTGTGGCGAAATTCGCAGCCGGCTGCGGAAGACGGCTCAGCAAAATGTCTAAGCCGATTGGCCGAGATCCGCTTTTCGCTGCTCCCGAATACCTTTTATCCTTAACCGCCAAGCATTTTGACATACCTGCAAGCCGAAAGGCCATTCGCGCCAAGCCAATAGCTACCGTCGCAAACCTGCATAAGCCAACGCGCGAGCCAAAATGGTGCTCGTCAATGGCAAATCGCTTTAATCACCAGCCAGGATAAGCTTGCCCGCAAGGTAAAAAGCTATTCACACAAGCCAAATCGCTGCAAACGCAAAGCTACACAAGCTTGCGCGCAAGCCAAAACGGCGCCCGTCAATGGTATATCGCTTTAATCGCCAACCAGGATAAGCTTGCGCGCAAGGTAAAAAGCTATTCGCGCCAGCCAAATCGCTCAAAACGCAAAGCAACTCAAGCTTGCGCGCAAGCCGCCAAGCCTTTCGCGACTGGCAAAAATACCTTACAAAATCCCAATTAGGAACGATCAATACCAAGACTGGGTACAAAATACTAGCTTGTCGGTTCACGGCAGGAACCCCAACACGACAAGCCCCATCTACCCAGCAAACTCCGACAGCTAGACATCAATCCAGCAAACAGCCATCGATACTGGAAGGTCGTGCCGGTCGAGATGTTGGGGATCGCTGCCTCACCCAAACCTATAGACTCGTTAAAAGAATCATGATTGGCAACTCTCGGCCGATTCTGTTGAAAAAGTCGTTATTTTTTCGGGAGGGTGACGGCGGCCAATTGCGCGGCTGAGCCGTTTTATCGGATACCAACTGGCTTAATTTGGGTTTCGGTGGGTAAAAGACGGCCTGATTGGCCGTTACGCGGGCGTTACTTGGGCTAATGGGTCATGGATTGCCAACCTTTTCGCCATTCGCCTCAGATTTTGGGCAGTCGCCGCCAGCAGGAACTCATCCTGTGCCCCAGTGAATCCCCTCAATCGTAGTTTATCCAATCGCAAGATACGCTTGAGGTGTGCGAACAGCATTTCGACTTTCTTGCGTTCCTTGCGGGACTGTTTGTAGGCTTCGGTTTTAGTGATGGCACGTGCGACATCCCGAGCCGATTCGAAAGGACTGCGGACAATTTTGCGGTTGAGGGTGTTGGGGCAACATTGTTCCTTCAGCGGACAGGCTAAGCAATCATATTGGCTGGCACGATAACGCAATGGATCTTTCTTCTTGGTCCGCCAGGATGTCTTGAGGAATTTCCCCGCAGGACAGATATAGCGATTATTGTCAGCATCGAAGGTAAAGTCGGATCGGCCGAAGGTGCCGTCAGTCCGTTCCGATTTATCAAAGACCGGCACATGCGGTTCTATACCTTTTTCATCGACTAACCAGCCCAACATGGCGGCGCTACCGTAATTGGTATCACCGACCAGCCGCTCGGGCTTGAGGTCAAACTTGTCTTCAACTCGGTCAATCATGGTCCGCGTCGCCTCTACTTCGGCGGCTTTGTTGACCCTAGACGCTTCGACATCGAGGATGATACCGGTTTCAAGATCGATCAGATAATTCGTGCAAAATGCAAAGAAAGCGGGGCCGCCAGGCGCTGCTGGATCGGTCAATGACAAGGTCCGTGCGGACTCTTTGGGATCGTTAATGTCTTCTAACGCGGCCAGGTATTCACGCACTGGACGAGAGGCTTGTAAGGGATCGCCCCAGTCTACCGTCTCACCACCTTCAACCCGGCGTTGCCGTTGCGCATCGGCTTTGATAATACTGGCATCGGTGGCAAAACCTTCACCCTTCACCAAACCCTCAGCCATACACCGCTGTAAGACGGTTTCAAACAACAAGCGGAAGGCCTGACTCTCACGGAAACGGCCATGGCGATTTTTGGAAAAGGTCGAGTGATCGGGCACGGGATCGTCTAAATCCAAACGGCAGAACCAGCGATATGCCAAGTTTAAATGGACTTCTTCACAGAGGCGGCGCTCGGAACGAATGCCAAAGCAATAACCAAGAATCAGCATCCGAATCATCAATTCGGGATCGATTGATGGCCGCCCTATTGGGCTATAAAACGCTGATAATTGCTGGCGGAAATCTCCTAGATCGAGAAGGCGGTGAATCCCTCTCAACAGATGATCTTTCGGCACGTGGTTTTCCAGACTGAAACAGAAAAACAGTTGTTCCTGTATTCCGGATTGTTGTCCCATCATGGCGGCACCTCTCGATCTCATCCGAGTTAGGCCTTATTTTACTCCTCTCGAAACCAGTTATCTTAGGAGTTTTTCAACACAATCGGCCACTATGCGACATTCAATCTTGTTTGAATGAAATACTTTGAATGACCGGAATCCGATCGCAAAACAGACATTGTTACTGCTCTTAAAATAAGCAAAGTTACGTTTGAGAAAAATCAAATTCCTTTAGAGTCAATGCCTTAAATTTCACTAACTATGGCATCTCATTCAAAAAAGCATTACCTAGCTAACCGATGGTCACTATTATTAATTTTGACTCAGCACAACTAAGTGCTATATTTTCAAACCCTAACAAAACTCAATTTTGCATTAAAATTATTGTAAATAAATAATTTTTTCAAAAAAAATGAGCGTCAGAGTGCTATAAAAATGTCTGACAACCATACAGCCTTATTAAAAAAATCATATGATTTATATATTGTTTATAATTCGCCCTCTAGCAATAAGTCATATTCATAATATAATCTAAGCTGCAAACAAAATAGAAATAATTCATCTATCCGCTTGATATTATCGAGAAAATCGTAAGTCCCTAAACCACCTGATTCAAATGGTGTTAAATCGCGAATAGCCCCTTGAATATCTCTTTCAGAAAGAAAGGACAATGTTTCTAGTTTTGCTTTATCTAAACCTATTCGAAATGCATTCGCTATATTGGAGGTGTTCTCATAATTATCTGTTATTAGCGCGCATAGAGTCATCGCTAGGCGAGGTTTTTCAATTATTTTCCCAGTCGCTAATGTATATACTAGATCGATTGGATGCTGTAAGGAGTCAGTTGAAACGTTTTCCAAGAAATGCTTTTTCTGTATTAGAATAGAAATCTCCGGGACTCGCATCAACTCTTCACCCACAACTAAACCCTTAGGGTTAAATATTTCCTTACCACTGATCATTTTGCATAATAGCTGACGTAGAATGCTTAGCGGCTCAGAAACCACTAACTCTTCTAACTCTGTAAAACCAATATTCTTACGAATACGGCTTGCTTTTTTATAAAGCCTAATAGCAGGAAATCCAGAAATAAATGGGAATAATTTTACGTAAAATCCACGACGGCTCATTAAAAACTGCTCTATTTGTCGCAAATCTTTAATTGGCTGCGTGAATCCTGGTGATATAAAAACCGGGAGCCACTCTATTATTAGATAATAGATTAATATCAGTGAAAACGGATTTCTAATAATGTGTTCTCTTAGAATACTACGGTAAATATTGCCTACAGGAATCTCTGCTTTATCGGCAGAATCCATAGTATTTTTGGTTATAGAATTATAAGAATCTGCGATTTTAATTTCAGAAATGGATTGAATTTTCAGTGCATCATTAAAATCTATGGCAACATTGGAAGATATCCAGAAAAAGAGACTAAAAAAAATCACTGCACTGCGAATTTTTAGATTACGAAGTTTTTGATGGGTCTGTGTATTCATCTCAGAAATTGCTTTTTCTGCACATTCCTTGCGGCCTTTCATAATGTCTTCTTCTATTTTACGCCTCATAGCAATCCATTCTGAACGAGCTTTTTCGTAACGTTCTTCATACCTACGTCTGGTATGTGATTTAGAAAAATCCTCGACTCTAGAATTTATTAAATTTGTTTCACCGGCCCTCTCTAATTTGAGGTTGAGCAAGGCTTCACGAATATCTCGGATACTTTGTTCGGATGGACTGCTTTCACGCAGAATACCTAAAGCTCTCTCGCGAACACGCATGAGCAAAGCATTCAGTTGTTGTTCAAATGTATCTTTCGTATAAATTATCAGTTCGTGAACAGCATTACGTAGTTTTTCCACAATTTCAGGACTTACGTAACCTTTCACCACTACAACATAATAAGCGGTTGAATTAAATGCCTTTAGTTTCTCAGCGACATCAGCACTTGAAATGGCATTAGCGGCCTCTTCATCGGCGAAAATTGCATCTTTAACGTCTAAGAGAAGCAAGGGACCACCAGTATTGCTCAGAAGAGCATAGTCAAACGTAATTCCATGCAAATTTAGTCGCTGTTCAAATCGGAATGGTTCGCGAGAAAGGAGAAGATGAGTTTCCTGATCAACTTGAGCACGATCGAAAAATTGCTCGCTGTATTCCTCACGGGTCATAGATGTCACTAAGTATTCATCGATAACGGTATTAGACGATGCTGCCTTGGCAAATGCACTGTAACAGAATTGCAAAAACCTACGCGGATTGCCCGCACCAAGAGTCAACATCGTACGCACGGCGCCTTCGGTAAAAGGATATAAACTACCGGCACCCGGTTTAAATTGAGTACCTAGCGGCATAACGTAAAGTCTTACAATATCAATGGCTTCATTTAGACCTAAGAGCGGGCAATCGATTACACTTAGGGCGACTCGAGATCGTAAGTCAACATGCAGCTTCTTCCACGCTTCTTCATTACCAGAAAGCACTAGCATGGCGTTTCTGGACACAAACATTTCTAATATTGAGCGTAAATATCCCATGTTTGCAGTTGCAGTGACTGAGTCGTCATCAACAACCAATCTTTCTATTTGATCTATGAATAGTACAAGGGGGCGATTTGATATTGCAAACAAGGCTGCCAGCATCTGGATTGCAGACACTGCTTGTTCAGGAGTCTCAATTTCAGAGGAGATTCCCATTGCATCGAGCCTTTCCCTCGCAACTGGTTCAGCCCTAAACCATGCAGCAGCATCATTATCGAATTGGTCGCCCTGCAAACAAAAAACTGCTCGCTGTAGGTTCTTCTCACCCTGGCTAAGCTCATCTAAAGCTTTTTCCTGCCTCGCTACGGCAACACGTTCTTCAACTTTATAACTACTAAAAAGGGACGCGACGAGATCGGGACTGTTTTGAAGCCTAAAGTTTAAATCTGTAGTTGGTTCAGAACTTCCTGCCTGACTGGCTAACTGCTCCGCAGTAATAGCACCAAGAAAGCTAAGGCTCATCTCTTTTAGGAGCGTTGGTGAAAGTCTTTGAACAATTTGCGTATACAGCGAAAGGAAATCTGAATTTTGCAGGAGAACGTAAATTGGAAATGCTTGTTTCCTAAGCATTCGCCAAGTAGCGCAAATAGTGTGTGTTTTTCCTGAACCATGAGCTCCACGTATAACTACTACTTCTCCCTGGTTACTCCATTTCGGTTCAAATCGATCGATAAACTCATTTGATCTCGTAATTAATTTCGTAACTGGTCCTCGGTCTAATGTTCGAAAATCTCCGATAACGGGGACCCCTCCTTCAAGACGCTGACCAGCTAAACGTAGTGTGCCCAAGTAAGGGAATGGATTTCTTGATGGATAACCTCCTATTTGTTCGGACATCATTTATTCTCCAACTTCTCAATCACCTTAATTGATTGTTTGATCTGATCTCCAGTTAGTTTTAATTCAGCTACTGGCCAAGGATCCCCTTCTGAGTTATTAACAAGCTTAATCTCAAAAATACCGCTCAATAAGGACAATACCCGCCCTACTGTTCTTTGCGGGCTTTCAAAATTTGCTTCAAGATCAGAGCGTTCAAATGGCAAAGGCATGGTTGCACCCCATTTTTCCCATCTGTGAGATGCTAGTTGAAAGACACTTGCGGCTGGTAGAGGGCATAATCGTAATTCCATTACAGTATCAGAATGTACTTTCAAGAAAGCTGACGCAACCTCTTCACGTTGCTGATCCGTAACTGTGCATACTACGAGACTATTAGATCTTTCGAATATCGTGTGAGTAGCCGTCAGCATTTCTCTCGTAGGGATATTCTCTAAAATGCAACAAAATGCCCCGTTTGCACGATTGAGTACCTGCGAAAAACTCTCAAGTGCGTTTTGTTTTTCTATCTCGAAACTACCACCAAATTCAGACTTTAACTCTTCTGTTAGAGTCTTTGCCGGCCCCTCTGAAAATGTTGGTCCAAGCCGGCGAGTAGCGCCGACTAATCGACTTAACAGGTCAAGGAGTACCTGTTTAGTACTCACATTTTGTTTAGGATCATGTTCAGCTCTTACGAATTTCTTGTTTGAATTTAGCTCAGCATATAGTGCGCACACATACCGAGCAAAAGCAGTGCGACCTGACCCGTTTGGCCCAACAACAACTAAAAAAGCATTTCGCTGTTCCTTATTGGCACTAGCCAAGAACTTACCTAGCTTTTCCCGGTCTATTGTATCCAAGTGTAAACTCCCGAAACGCTCTTGATCCTTGGTGTTCTGAACACAATCAAGAACTGGTCCACTAAACGGATCATCTTCTACACCATAACGAGCCCACATCCTTGGCATACTTAAAATCCTCCCACAACCGAGAAGTGATTTTTTAACTGACCAGCATTAAGACGAAAATTTCGATCTGGATTCTTAAAGATATGTGCTAGGTAACTAGAAGGGCGGTAATACTTTTCGCAAATCGCCTGGATGGTTGTTTTGTCCATCCCAAAATCAATGAAATTATCGGCATTTGAAACACTACGTTCTTCTAAGTAAACATCTTCGAGTACAGGCAATAACGTGGGTAAAACCGCGGCATTTAGATAAAGTTCCGGCTCTTCAATCCTAAGAATAGTCAAAGCGGTTGTGACAAAACGGTCAAATTTTCCATATTTGTCTGGGGAGCTATCAAGTATTTGATTTGTTAGTGCAAGCATGTTTAGTGCACGTTTAATTTTCCGGGGATTTGGACTAAGACTTGATACTAGTAATTCTAGATATTCCCCAATGCACGACGAAGCATCGATCGACTCAATATAGCCGCGTACTTGCTCTGGATGCAACGGGAATAGATAAACCGGCATTTGGATCATTTTTTCAAGATATTCAGAGCCGAGAACTGCTGAACGTCCGGCACCAAAAGCAAACTTTCCATATTTGACTTCTATGCCTCGATCAATAACTTCTTTATCTAGAGCAAGAATATGTACAACATTCTCTAGGTCTAGGAACAATTTCATGCTTTCCAACACATCTATAATTTCAGTTGGATCACAACGATCTAAATCATCTATTAGAAATACGATGCGGGTACCTTCTTCGCCAAGGGTTTTCGCAAGCTCTGCGAGAGCTAATCGCAAATTTCTCATTTGGCTATCAAGCTGCATCCTACGATTGAGATATGTTTTTTCAAGTTTTTCAAGTTTCTCTAAATCTATCGTACCAGCTGAAACGCTCTTCAAGAATAAATCAGCACCTAGGTGTAAAAGAACATCGACTATCTTGTCAGCAGACTGCTGTATTCTCGTAATTTTGTTATTTGCCAATGCGTCATGAAGGCAGTTTAATAGTGGAATTAACATATTGGGCTCGCGACGATATACCCAAGGGTTAAATTCAACAAATAGAAATCGATTTCCATTTTTCTTAGATAAGTTCCTTTTTATAATATGTAATAATGTGCTTTTTCCGCTTCCCCAACTACCAAATATGCTTATAGTAAAAGGAGTTTCCAATGCAGGATTAATCAATACCGAAGTTAACGGCTCAGAATACCGATTAAAGTTCAGAAGATCGCGCTTAGCAGGCGCATCAGAAAGGACAGAAAACGACATGTTATTCTCCTTAAAACGCAGCATTTATTTAAATTTATCTAAAACAGTTCAATCAATTTCATCATGAGCTAAAAACTCAAAAATAACATAAGTTTACTTCAAAAGTACAATTTCTTCGGATAGTAAAAATATAGCAGATGATGAATGCATAGGTATATCTTCTTTCCATAGCTTGTTTGCAATTAATTATGGTTATTCTCCTAAGATGGCTCTCGTGTCTCATGTAAGACTAATGCTAGGATAATCAACTGTCCGCAAAATGATCAGAGAGCCGTCATAAACCCAAGTGAATTTTTATGGGCGGCTTAGGGTCGATGCCAGCCAATTAAAGCTTGCCACCATTCTTAACCGGCAAAGCATTTCTCAGTATTGAGATTTCATTTCACAACGGTGCGGTCTGAAAAACGCGGGAACTCAAGCGAGTCAAATACCCTCACGCTCGCCATCCCAAAAAATAAGGATCTGTTCGAGCGGCTCAATATTCCCTCTCAAGCGCGCGGCAAGAGTCGCCGCCGCCCTCTAAACAATTACTGCCGGACTGTTTGGAAAATCGCTACAATGCGCCCGAGTTCTGCAAGTTTAGGCTGATACAGTGAACATGGAAACCCTCGAAAAATCCGAAAAATACGCCGCCTTTCTCAGCTTATTAAAAAGCAAGGGCAAACTCTCCGACAGTGACCTGGGCAAAGTCCGCCGCATGCAGAAAACGGCATTGGACGACTCCGTGCCGCAACTGCTGATAAAACTGGGTTTATGTTCGGACAGCGACATTGCCGTCAGCTTCGCCGAAGCCAGCGGTATCGCCCGCGTCACACCGGAACACTACCCGCCGCAATCGCCGCTACCCGACAGTGTATCTCAACGCTTTTTAAAGCAATATCATGCGGTGGGCCTGACGGCCGACGACGATCAAATCCAGGTCGCGGTAATGGATCCGGAAGACGACTATGTCAGCCAAGCCCTGCAACTTGCGACCGGCAAGCCGATCAAGCTGCAAATCGGCCAGCTTTCGGAAATCGACGCCGCGCTGGAACTGCAATACGGCGAAGGCAAGTCGCAAATGGATAAGCTGATGGATAACCTCAACGTCGAGGAAGAAGGCAGCGAAGACCTGGAACATTTAAAAGACTTGGCCAGCGAAGCCCCCATCATCAAGATGGTGAACTTCATTCTGCAAAAAGCCGTGGAAAGCCGGGCCTCCGACGTACATATCGAGCCGTTCGAGCAAAGCCTGAAAGTGCGTTTGCGTATCGACGGCGTGTTGCAGGACATAGACTCGCCGCCGGTCGCCTCCACCGCCGCCGTACTGTCGCGGCTCAAAATCATGGCCAAGCTCAACATCGCCGAGCGCCGCCTGCCGCAAGACGGCCGCATCAAGCTGCAAATGATAGGCAAGGAGCTGGATTTGCGGGTTTCGACCATCCCTACCCTGCACGGCGAAAGCGTCGTGATCCGCTTGCTGGACAAGGAAAACGCGGTGCTGGATTTCGAAACCCTGGGTTTCGTCGGCAGACAAGCCGAGCGTTTTATCGAAGTGCTGGCTCAACCGCACGGCATCCTGCTGATTACCGGCCCGACCGGTAGCGGTAAATCCACCAGCCTGTACGCTGCTTTGAAAACCCTGAACACCTCGGAACGCAAGATCATCACCGTCGAAGATCCGGTGGAATATCAGCTGGAAGGCATCAACCAGATCCAGGCCAAACCGCAGATTGGATTGACCTTCGCCTCGGCGCTACGCTCCATCGTCCGCCAGGACCCGGATGTAATCATGATCGGCGAGATGCGCGACCTGGAAACCGCCAAAATCGCGGTGCAATCCGCGCTGACCGGCCATTTGGTATTATCGACCCTGCACACCAACGATGCCGCCGCCGGCGTCACCCGCTTGCAGGACATGGGCCTGGAAGAATATCTACTCAGTTCCACCATCAACGGTATCTTGGCTCAGCGTTTGGTGCGACGGCTGTGTCCGCATTGCAAACAAGCCCATCCGGCTTCGGACACGCTGATCGAGGAAATGAACCTGCGGCACTGGCAACCGACCGGGCAAATCCTGCTACACAAACCCGTCGGCTGCCCGGCCTGCAACGGCATCGGCTACAAAGGCCGGTTGGCCATCATCGAGTTTTTGACGATGACCGACACCATCCGCAAACAAATCATGAAACACGAAGAAGCCTTCGTGATCCAGCAAACCGCGATCCAGGAAGGCATGCAGACTATGTATGAAGATGGCGTGGGTAAAGCCTTGCAAGGCATTACGACGCTGGAGGAAGTGTTGCGAGTGACGACGGAAGCATGAACCTGATGTCTATCAGTGTAGGCAACGCTTTTCTACCCACCATTTATAGCAACAGCTTAAATTCCGCGTGGGTATTAAATCGTGCCAACCTTTGGCTTGTCTGTTTTATTTTCGAATTTTTCATGCGGTGTTGCCTGATCAGCTTAACTTTATAAAAAATGACAGACACTGTGTTCATCCTTGGAGCAGGGGTTTCCTTCTATTCCGGCATCCCTCTTCTTAGTGGCTTTGTTGAGCGCACGTCGCAGTTTGCGATTCGGCAAACAAATAGAGCATCACCATTATTCAATGAAAATATGCCGATTATTTCTTCCGACGTGAACCTTGCCTTCTACCAACCGCAAATCCAGCTAATCGCCAATCGTTAACCCATTCCATGCCTTTATATTCCTACAAAGTCGTCAACAACCAGGGCATTGCCGAAGAAGGCGTGCGTAATGCCGCCGATGAGCAGGCATTGTTAATCGAGTTGCAAAGCCAAGGACTGATTCCGATCCGCATCGAACTGGCCAGGGATAAAACCTTCCTGGGTTTTAAATTAAAGTCCGCCGGGGTCAAGCTTTCCCAGAAAGAAATCGGCATGCTGACCGGCGAATTGGCAACCTTGCTGGAATCGGGCTTGCCGCTGGACCGCTCGTTGACGATCCTGATGCAGCTGACCGAGGAAAATCAGAAACTGAATAAGCTGGTCGGCGAAGTATTGGAAAAGGTGAAAGCCGGCAAAGCGCTGGCCGATGCGCTGGAAAGCCAGAGCGGGGTATTTTCCAAATTTTATCTGAACATGATTCGCGCCGGCGAAATGGGCGGCAATCTCGGCGGCGTATTGCTGCGCTTGTCGGAATACATGGAACGCTCGCAGGAATTGAAAGACACCGTCAGCACTGCATTGATTTATCCGGCGATTTTATTGGTAATGTCGCTGGCATCCTTGTTTGTGATGCTGACTTTCGTGGTGCCGCAATTCAAAGAGATGTTCGATAGCGCCGGTCAGGCCTTGCCGGTGCCGACCCAGATTGTGGTCGGTCTGGCCGAATTTCTGCAAAGTTATTGGTGGGTGCTGCTGATTGTCGTGCTCGGCAGTGTGCAAACTATAAAATCGCAGTTGGCAGATCCGGCCGGGAAGAAAGCCTGGGACGGCCGCCTGCTGAAGTTTCCGCTGTTCGGCGACATCGTTCTGACTATGGAAGTCGCTAATTTTAGCCGCACCTTCGGCACTTTATTGGGTAACGGCGTGTCCATCTTAAAATCCTTGGGCATCGTCCGCGAAACGGTCGGCAATACCGTGCTGGCCGATTTGCTGGAAAACGCCGAAGCGCAGCTCAAACAAGGCCGCACCATGTCCGACGCATTGGCGCAGCAAAACTTGTTTCCCAAACTGGCGGTGCAGATGATTAAAATGGGCGAAGAAACCGGCCGGCTGGAAGAAATGCTGATGCGGGTTGCGGTGATTTACGATAAGCAGCTGAAGACCACCATCCAGCGCATGTTGGCACTGCTGGAACCGGCTTTGATTATTTCGCTGGGCCTGATGATAGGCGGCATCATCGTTTCGATTCTGCTGGCGATCTTGAGCGTGAACGATCTGGCTGTTTAGGCCCGTCGGCGAATCGACTCGCCCCCTACAATCCAAATTTTAATAGAAGGAGTTTTTCAAATGAGACACATGTTACGCCGCCACCGCGGTTTTACCTTGCTGGAACTGTTGGTGGTATTGGGCATCATCGCCATGTTGGCCGGGATTGTCGGACCGCAGGTGATGAAACATATGGGCGCCTCCAAAACCAAGGCTGCCAGGGTACAAATCGAGGATCTTGCAGCATCGCTGGATATGTACAAACTCGATGAAGGCCGTTACCCCACCAGCCAGCAAGGTCTGACCGCTTTGGTGGAAAGGCCCGCGGACGCGAAACGCTGGAACGGGCCTTACCTGCGCAAGGACAAAATTCCGCAAGATCCGTGGAATCAGGACTACCACTATGTCTTCCCCGGCCAACACGGCAAATTCGATTTGTTCAGTTTTGGCGCCGACGAGAAAGAAGGCGGCGAAGGCGAAGACCAGGACATTAACAGCTGGGAATAAATGACCGCCCTGCCCAGCATTACGCCGATAGCGACACCGGACTTCGCGTCTTTGCAACAGCCGCATTCTGGACGCTTGCCGAATCATAATCGAGGTTTTACGTTGATCGAGTTGATCATCGTATTATTGATCAGCGTCCTGGGTTTTGCGGTACTCGGCAGCAATATCGGCTCCGGTAACCGTAGCGCCAAACTGCAAGCCGTGGCCAGAGACATTGCATCGGCGTTGAGATACGCCCATGGTCAAGCCTTGATGACGCAAAAACCGGTCAGCGTGGCCATCGATCTGCAAGACAATAGTTATTCGATCAGCAACCGCGATAAGACTTACCCGTTTGCCGAGGATATCGACGTGTCGCTGGTGGTCGCGGAGGAAGAGTTTTCCGAGGGCGAACAAGGCAATATTCGTTTCTTCGGCGATGGCTCTTCCACCGGCGGCCGGATCACGCTGGAATGGGGCAATCAATTGCGCCGTATAGACGTCAACTGGATTACCGGCGAAGTCAGTATTTCCGATGCGGCGGCATAAAGGCTTCTCGTTACTGGAAATTCTGGTCGCCTTTTCCATCATGGCGATCGCCCTCACCGTATTGTTGCGTATCTTCGGCACCGGCGTTAACAATGCCGTCATATCCGAGGAATACACTATCGCGGTGCAAATCGCCGAATCGCTGATGGCGCGCACCGGCGTCGAAACCGCGCTGACAGCCGGCGAAAGCCAGGGCAACGAAGGCGATAAATACGACTGGCAAGTCGTTGTCAGCCCCGCAACGCCGCCAGCCGCCAAACGCAGATTGAAAGACGAAGAGTCGGACCAGCAAACGCCGGCAGCGGAACTGATGTCGGTACGTGTGCGGGTAAGTTGGGGCGACGAGGAACAAGCCCGCAGCATTGAATTGAATACCTTAAAACTGCAACAACAAGGCCAGGGATAGTGCTGAAGCGCTGGAATGCAAACGGATTTACGCTGATCGAAATGCTGATTGCCATTAGCCTGCTGGGGATTATGGTGGTGCTGCTATTCGCCAGCTTACGGATTGCCGCCGAAAGCTGGAATAGCGGCGAAGCTAAAATCAGCGAAGTGAACAAAAAAGCCGTGGTGTATCAGTTTTTCAAGCGGCATTTGAGCAACGTCAAACCACTGCCGGAAATCCAGGATAACCCGACGCTGCAAAGCCAGGAACAAGATACGCAAGAGCCGCCGAAGCTGGCTTTTCAAGGTTTGCCGCAAAGTATCCGCTTTGTCTCCGCCCTGTCCGCGGCTTCTGCGCGTAAGGGTTTGCAGATATTTCAGGTCGAGCTGGACCCACGCCAACCGTCCATTCTTAAAGTCAGGCTAAGCCCTTACCGACAAACCGAAAATAATTCGGCTGACCAGGATCCGGTAGTTTTACTGGAACGGATAAAAAATTTCAAAATCAGCTATCTCGGCTCGGCGATAGACACTAACGACGGCACGGGCAGCTGGTTGGACAACTGGCAAGATGCCGCTCAGCTGCCCAAACTGGTCAAGATCGGCATCACACTGGAAGACGGCAGCTTTTGGCCCGACATGATATTTCCGCTGAAAATATCCGGGCAGACCAGCGCAGATGCGCTCGCCGGCGAACAAAATCTGCCCAGCATAGACAACAACTGATATGCGCATCAATCCACCGCCCCGTCTGCGGCAATGCGGTTTTGCTCTGGTAATCGTGATTTGGATTTTAACGCTGCTCAGCCTGATGGCGGGTAGTTTTGCACTGAGCATGCGCCGGGAAAGCAGTGTGGCCGGCGCATTGAAAAATAATGCCCAGGCCCAAGCCTTGGCGGAGACCGGCCTCAGCATCGCCCAATTCATGTTGCAAAATCCCGACCCCGAACAACGTTGGCTGGCGGATGGCACCCTCTACCGCATTGCGCGCAGCGATAGCGAAATCCGCATCAGAATTCTCGCGGAATCCGGCAAGGTCGATATCAACACCGCGGAGGAACCCTTGCTGCAAGCCGTGATCAATTCGATTAGCGACGACAGCAAGCAGCAACAGCAGCTGTTAGACGCCTTGCTCGACTGGCGCGATGCCGACGACGAGCCGCGGCCGCAAGGCGCCGAAAAAAAACAATACCGGCAGGCTGGCCTGGCCTATCAACCCAGCAACCGACCCTTTCAAGCGCTGGAAGAGCTGCAACTGGTACAAGGTTTTACCGCCGATATCTTTGAGCGCTTACAACCTTGGATAACGATTTATTCCGGCGCACCTCAGTTGAACTTAAGGGTAGCGGCGCCGGAATTGTTGCAAATGGTCGGCGAACGGCTGAAGGAACAGAATATTCATGATGTATACTTGGAAAAACGCGTGGCCGACACCTCCCAAACCGGCGATAACCAGAGCGATCAGAGCGATCCCGGATTGGCGGATGCACCACAAACGTATACTATTGAGGTGCAAACACTGCTGGAGGAGGATGAGGCTACCGCCGCTATCGAAGCAGTATTAAAAGTCCAGAACCAAGATCCCAGCCAAGCGCCTTCTCAAATCCTGGATTGGAAACAAGGTCGACAAGTGTTGTCGTTATTCGACCCGGCGAAGGAATCCCAGTTAATTACCGTTCAAGATGAATTTACAAACGACCATTGATTTCGACCTGAAACGTTTTTTCCAGTGGTGGGGGCGAGAGCTGACGTTTTTGGTGCCCAATAAGCTAAAAACCTTATTCAGCGACCAATCCGGCGTATTGGTATTGACTGCCGCCGACACCGCTTTTCAAATCCGCTTTTACAATCACGCCGACCAGTCCAACCCTACGACTTGGCCCCTGGACGCAAATAGTGCCGACAGCTATCAAACGGTCAAGACCCAAAATCCCGATTTTGAAAAAGCCGAATGTATACTGCGGCTGCACGATTCCCAAGCTCTGAAAAAGATCGTCTATTTGCCCGCCGCGGCGCAGGAAAACCTGCAGCAAGTGGTCGGTTTCGAGTTGGATCGCTATACGCCGTTCAAGGCCGAACAAGTCTACTTTACCGCCGTCCCGCTCGGTAAAACCGAGCATGGACAGATTGAAGTATTGCTGGTATTTACACCCAGAACCTTGCTCGACGAGCAGCTCGGCAGATTGCAAACCTTAGGAGTACAGCCCGCTCGGGTGGATTATTCCCAGGCCAGTACTACCTGTCCCGCAACGGCACCAGCGTACAATCTACTCCCGGAACGCTATCGTCCGCGCGGCAATCCGCTGGTTCAAGCCCTGCATTGGCTGCTGAACGGCGTCCTGTTGCTGCTGTTTATGGCTGTGCTGATTTGGCCGGTTTGGCAAGAAGGCCAAACCGTCGACACCTTGAAAAACCAAATCAAAACCCTGGAAAAAGAAACCCGCGTCATTGAGGAAAAGCAACATGAAATCGATGCCTTGCGCCAGCAAACCCAGCGCTTGATCGATGTCAAAACCCAAACGCCTTCTCTGGTAGCGGTATTGAATGAACTCAGCACGCTATTGAAAGACGACAGTTGGTTAACCCACTTTCAATATGCGGAAAAACGCCTGCAGATCCAAGGCCAGTCGCCGGCCGCATCTTCGTTGATCGGCTTGCTGGAAGGCTCCGGCTTTTTCAGTAATGTCAGCTTCGTCTCCCCGTTGACTCAGGATAAAGCGACCGGAAGAGAACGCTTTCAAATCAGCATGGACACCAGCGTACCGCCGGTTTCTACCACTCCGGCTACGGAATCACCCGCAGAAAACAAACCGGGACCAACGGCAACACCGGAAATGGAGCCCATGCAATGAACGATGCACGCTATCAACGCTGGCTGGCGGTATCGCTGCTGATAGTGGTGCTATCGGCAATAACATTTTTAGTCTTGCTGCCCCTGCTGACTAGTTGGCTGGATTATCGGGAACAAAAAAACGATTTGTTGTTTCGTTTACAGCGGCAACAAACCATCGTCGCTCGTCGGGACAGCGTCGCGCAAAATTTGGAACTGTTGAATCAGCAATATCAACAGCAAGGCTACTTGAGCAACAGCGATACCGAAGCGCTGGCGTCGGCCGAACTGCAAAACATCGTCAAAACCGCGGTCACCGAAGCCGGCGGTCAGCTGACCAGTACCCAGGGCATGCCCGGCAGAGCCGAAAACGATTTTGTCAGAATCGCGGTAAAAGTCCGTATGAGCGGCAGCATCGAAGCCTTGCGCACCGTATTGCATAGTTTGGATGCGAACGTACCCTTGCTATTGGTCGATCAACTGGATATTTCGCCGGTACGCGGCGCCCGTAACCGCACCACCAACAAAATGGACCCCAGCGCACAATTGAACGTCAGTTTCGAAGTCATCAGCTTTATGCGAGCCAAAACCTCATGAACCAAAAGCTGATCAGATTGCAATTATTGGGTTGCGGCATACTGAGCATCGCCTTATTGGCAGAATGGGCTTATAGCCGGTTCACCGCTCGGGAATTGCAGAGTCTGCTGGAACCGCGCAGCCAAACTGCATTTCAGGCCGAGGAATTGCCCAGCATTGCCGACAGCAAGAATTCTATAGAAACGTATAGCGAAATCGTCGAGCGGCCCTTATTCATAGAAGGTAGAAAGCCAATAGCCGAAGCCAGCCCGACCGAAAATTTACAAAATGCAGACTCGGGGCAAATCGACGACTGGGCCTTAATCGGGATTTACATCAAGGACAAAAAACCGATAGCGTTGTTTAGCAAACGCAACGAAGCCCGAAAATTTCAAAAAATTAGCGAAGACCAAACCATCGCCGGTTGGCAGCTGAAACAAATACAGGCAGACCGGGTATTGCTGCTACAAGCCGGTCAGGAGAGATCCGTTGTATTGAGAAAACCCCGTGCGCAAGTCAAACCGCCGATACCCGGCAAACCCGCGGTACCGCCTAGACCGCCTCAACCCAATGCCATTGCCAAACCTATCGAACCAGTACCCGATGAAAATCCCGAGAACATCAATGAGAAATAAAAAAATCAACATTCCTCCTATGTTGGCGTTGGCGCTGTCCATGACGGGCTGTGAGTTTATCGGTCCGCAGCTACATCAAAAACTGGCAATTGCCGACAACAAACCCGCCCAGGAAGAGGCCGTGTTGATTCCCGAACTGGCCAACGACGCCAATAAAGCGGCTGAAAATAGAACCACTAAAGTCGAATTGTTTCCCAGCGGCGAAGCCAGTATCGCGCCTCAAGTCAACCATTCCACCGGCGGCAAAACCGGCGGTAAAGGCGAATACAGTCTGAATTTTGACGACGCCGATCTTGGCGAAGTGGCTAAGGTGATACTCAGCGACATCCTCGGCAAAAACTACACCATCAGTCCCCAAGTGGTGGGCAAAGTGACCTTGCAAACATCCAAACCGTTAAGCAAAGACGAATTGATTCCAACCCTGGACATGTTGTTGAGCCTGAACAATGCCGCGCTGACCGAGCAAGCCGGCATGTATTTGATCAAGCCGTCCAACGAAGCCTTATACAGCAGTTCGATCAGCTCGCTATCGGGCGCAAAAATGCCCAACGGCTATCAGGTCAGAATAATTCCGGTAAAAAATGTCGCGGCCGCCGAGTTGGCGGAAATATTAAAGCCGCTGCTGCCGGAAAAGTCTTTATTGCACGTCGACCCGAATCGAAATCTGATCCTGATAGCCGGCTCCGGCACGGAGATTTCCAGAGCATTGGAGGTAGTGAATACCTTCGATGTGGATATTCTAAAAGGCCGTTCCTTCGCGTTGTTTACGCCGGCCAACGTCAGCGCCGGCAAGATCATCGAAGAGCTGGAGGAAATCTTCAACAGCAAAAAAGCCAAGGAGGACGAATCCAGCTTTTTCCGGTTTATCGAGATAGAACGCTTGAATGCGGTATTGGCGATTACCCACCAAGCCAATTATTTGAAGGATATTGAAAATTGGGTGTTACGCCTGGACCGAATCAACACTGCGGCCGCTGGCGGCGTCAATGTCTATCGGGCTCAACACGTCAGCGCGGCGGACTTGGCCGACACCTTGAGCAGTATTTTCGGCAGCGGCGGTACCGGACGCAGCAGTAAAGCGTCTATCGCCTCTGGGCGTAAATCCTTGTCCGCCAGCAATAAAAAATCCGGTAGCAGCAATAATAGCGGCGGCACTGGCGCCACTGGCAGTAGTACCGGCATGAATTCCGGGAGCAACTCCAACAGTGAGCGCACCTTGAGCGACAGAACCAATACCAATCGCAGCACCGGCGGCACCGGCGGCACCGGCGGTGTGGGCGGCAACCTGAGCGGCGGCAATGGCGGGACCGGCGGCAGTAACAGCAATGACATGCCCAACGTTAAAATCATTGCCGACGAAGGTAATAACGCGCTGATCATCGTCGCGACCGCTCAGGAGTATGCGGTGATTCAACGGGTATTGAAACAACTGGATGTGTTACCGTTGCAGGTAATGATTGATGCGACCATTGTAGAAGTGACTCTGAACGACGATCTGAAATATGGATTGCAATGGTATTTTAGTCACAATAATGGGGGAGCAAATCACATAAATGGTGGATCAGCTCAGGGTATAGATTTAATTAACCTGACAACAGAAACTGCAAAAACTCTGTCAACAGGCGGTTTTTCCTATGCGTTCTCCAGCGGATCAAAAGACATACAGGCAGTTTTGAATGCCAGCGCAACGAATAACAATATAAATGTGATCTCATCACCATCGCTCATGGTCCTAAATAATCAGGAAGCCTCTATCAAGGTCGGTGATTCAGTGCCGATTCGGTCATCAGTTTCCAGTAATTTAAGCAGTAGCACCACTGCCGGTATCGTTCAAACTAGCTCTATTCAGATGATAGACACCGGTATTAATCTAGCGGTAAGGCCCAGAGTCAATGCCGGCGGATTAGTACTGATGGACATTTTACAAAGTGTAAATGAAGCGACCGAAACAACAACCAGCAAAACTATCGATTCTCCAACTATACAAAAACGAGAAATCGAGACCAGTGTTGCAGTTCAAAGCGGAGAGACTATCGTCCTTGGAGGTCTTATTAAAGACAAGAACAACTACCTACGTGACGGGGTACCGTTATTGCATGAAATACCCTTAATAGGGCCACTATTTGGAGGTACGACTCGAAATAATGATAAAACCGAACTAGTAGTGTTGCTCACTCCCCGTGTCATGAAAAGCCGTCAAGATGCCAGAGAGATTACCGACGAATTCAAACGAAAATTGTCCGGTATCTATATCCAGCAACCCATGCAAATTGAAGTCGAAACGGTTCAATAGCATCCGACCGACTTTTATCATTAGCCGCCGACCTTGCAGAACTGAATCATGAACCCAATTTCGCCCGAGCGTCTGATTTCCTACTGGTCAACTGCCCAAATCGAAGCCAGCCTGGTGATTTTGATGAACATCGTCGGCGCCTTGTTTTTGGGCATGATTGTCGGCTACGAACGCTCCTACCACGGCCGCGCCGCCGGCATGCGCACCTATGGGCTGGTGTGCATGGCGTCCGCGGCGGTAACGGTGATCGTGGGCTATCCGCAGTTCTGGTTCGGCGGCTTATTGCCGCTCACTGCTACCGCGGACCCCACGCGAGTAATTCAAGGCATCGTCACCGGTATCGGATTCCTAGGTGCCGGTGTCATTATGAAGGAAGGTCTGAATATCAGCGGTCTGACTACGGCCGCTTCGATTTGGGCATCGTCCGCGATTGGCATCTTGTGCGGCGCCGGATTTTATTTTGCCGCGATCATGTTATCGCTGATTGCGTCGGCAACCATGATCTGGGGCGGACAAATCGAAGCAATATTACCTTCGCGTCATGCTGCCGCGGTCATTTTGCATTTTCAACCGGGCTATCACCCCGAGCAGTCTAAAATCGAAGAGCTGGCGCGCGCTTGCGGTTATCGCTTGGCGGTCGGCTCCATCACAGTCATCAGCGAGAAGAGTCAAGAAGAGTGGCATCTGGTATTTATCGCGACCGGCAGCCAGAAAATATCAATACCCGACATAGCGGAAAGTTTGGAACGCTGCGACTTTTTAAGTGGCTATCAGGTCGCATTCGCGCGCAACTAAAGCCGGTTTGTCAGCATCCGCAACGGGTGCGGAAGCAGGAGTAAGTAGCATACCCCCGCTTCCGAAATCGGATTTTTATACCCCAATGCCAGTTGCCGGCTCTATTCCAATACGTTTTTCACACATTGCCTGGCAAAAGTATCAATAGACAGGGTATCGCTTAAGTACTGGCTGAATAAACCGTTTATATCGACCGGGTTCAAATACACATACACGCCGCATCCGGTCAACGCGATAAATTGCTGACTCAGGGTTTCGATGAACAGGGTACGCGTGTTGCTGAGTTGTTTGATTTCGTTTGGCGTTTTCATGACATTCACCTGCTTGCTGGATAAACCCAACTATCAATCAGCAGAATCCGCGCCAATTTCATTATCTAATGGTTATTCAACATATTGAAAACAAACGAACAATGAATTACTTTTCAATGTTTTCGCAGTCTGGCTTTTCTGTCAGAAAAACTGCCAGATTTGTCACAATTCCGGCAGGTTTAATCTCACGTATAAGACGCTTTGGGGATGAGTGGCATGATGATCGCAGCTTGCTACTATCCGAAGCTCAGGCAATGTTCCGCTAACTTTACCCAGTAAGTCGCGCCCAGCGGCAAAATATCGTCGTTAAAGTCGTAACTGGTGTTATGCAGGGTACAAGGCCCGGCGCCATGACCTGGAATCCGATGTTCACCGGAACCGTTGCCAATAAAACAATAGCTGCCCGGTAACTTTTGCAACATAAACGCAAAGTCCTCCGCGCCCATTGTGGCTTTTTGCTCCAGCACCTGCTGTTCGCCAACGATAGCGCTCATTACACGCCGAGACACTTCGGCAGGCTGGCCATGATTAACCGTGGCCGGATAGCGACGATTGAATTCAAAATTGCATGTCACGCCATGTGCCATACAGGTATACAGTGAAATTTCCCGCATGCGGGTTTCGATCAAATCCAACATTTGATCGGAAAACGTGCGCACCGTACCGGCCAGTTCGCAGGTATCGGCAATAATGTTCGTAGCGTCGCCGACATGCACCGTAGTCACCGAAATCAACCCGGTATCCAACGGATTCGCGTTGCGCGTCAAGATTGTTTGCAACGCCAAGATAAGTTGCGCCGCTACCGGCACCGGGTCCAGACCAAGATGCGGGAGAGCCGCATGACAGCCTTTCCCGCGGATGACGATGCGAAAGGTATTCAAAGACGCCATAACCGGTCCAGGGCTAACGGCAAATTGTCCAGCAGGCAGCTCGGGCCAATTGTGCATACCGTAAACCGCTTGCATCGGAAACAATTCGAACAGGCCATCCTTAATCATCTCGTCGGCGCCGCCACCGCCCTCTTCCGCCGGTTGGAATATCAAATATACGGTGCCGTCAAAATCACGCCGGGTTGCCAAATATTGCGCTGCGGCCAATAGCATGGCGGTGTGGCCGTCATGGCCGCAACCGTGCATTTTGCCGGGATGCCGAGAGGCATGCGCAAAACTGTTTTGCTCATACATCGGCAAGGCATCCATATCGGCGCGTAAGCCAATTGCTCGACCGGAACTACCGGCCTTGATAATCCCCACGACACCTGTTTTACCCAGGCCACGATGAATAGGAATGCCCCACTCGCTGAGTTTTTCGGCAACCAAATCAGAAGTACGCAGCTCCTGGAAACACAGCTCCGGATAGGCATGGATATCGCGCCGCAGGTCGCGAATAGCGCCAATATTGGCCGCTATCTCGGGTATTAGGTTGGCCTTCAGAATAGCCGGATCAATTGAATCGGCAGCGATGTTGATCATATCTTAAGATGTTACGGTTGCTGTCAAAAAAGACTAGGCGGCATCGACTTTGCGCAGTTTTTCCACCAATGTCGTCCTACGCATATTCAAAAGCTTGGCGGCATGGGCCACTACGCCGTTACACTCCTCCAATGCCTGACGAATCAATTCGTTTTCAAGATCGGTCAAGTATTCCTTTAAGTCTATGCCCTGTTCCGGCAAATGGATCGCGGCGGCCGTTCCCGGTGACGGCATCGCCAATGCCTCCCGCTCTGCCGGCCGCACGATATGAATATCTTGCTCCGGCAGTGAAACCTGTAGTCCTTCAGGTACTTCGTAGGCCTGAAATTTTTCCGGCAAATCGCCGACATCGACACTAGCGTCCGGACTAATGATGGCCAAGCGTTCGATCAAATTCGACAGCTCACGCACGTTACCAGGCCAAGTATGTTGCATTAAGGTTGCAACCGCTCGAGGCAGTAAGCGCACCGTTCCGCGGTTAGCCGCCTCCATGCGGGCGACCAGATCGTTGATCAGATAGGGAATGTCTTCCGCTCTTTCCCGTAGGGCCGGCACTTCAATTGGAAACACATTCAGACGATAAAATAAATCCTCGCGAAACCGCTTTTCGGCAATTTCCTGCTCCAAATGCCGATGCGTCGCCGCAATAATACGGACATCGCAATGAATGGTCTTATTGCTGCCGACCCGCTCGAAGGTTCGTTCTTGCAGAACCCTTAGTAACTTCACTTGCATCGGCATCGGCATATCGCCGATTTCATCCAGAAACAAGGTGCCGCCTTCCGCCATTTCAAAGCGGCCCTGGCGCGACGACAAAGCACCGGTAAACGCGCCTTTTTCATGTCCGAATAATTCACTCTCCAGAAGTTCGCCCGGAATAGCGCCGCAATTGACCGGCACAAAAGGCCTGTCTCTGCGCGAAGAGGCGCGATGCAGCGCCTGGGCCACCACTTCCTTGCCGGTGCCTGACTCACCCAAAATAAGCACCGTAGCGTCGGATTTGGCAACTTGATCAATCTGGGACCGGGTTTTCTGGATGGCTTTACTTTTTCCCGCTAATCCCTTGTCCGGCAAAGACTTCTTCGCGGTTTGCGTCGGCTGAGGCAAACTGTCGAGCAATTGAATCAATTGCGAATAGACGGTCGGCCACTCCAGGGTTTTATCGACCATTTGCTGAATGGCGCTAACGACTTGTGGCGCACCGCTTTCCAGCAATAAAACCACCGGAATATCACCCGCGCTTTCCGATACCGTTTTGATCAGGCTGGCTTGTTTTTCGCCGCCACCGCCGACAAACACCGCGCCGAGATTCTCGTTACCCTGGAGCGCGACCTCAAAATTGCCGGTGGCGACCGTTTCAACGCGATATTCTAAAAACTGGAGTACGCACTCCACTTGTTGAATGCGGTTGGTGTTGTCATCAATCAGCAAAATTTCTGGCAAAGCCATGCGTGTATTCTCTGCAAACTACGTGTTAAGTCGGAAGGATATTGCTAATTTTTAAGTTAAGCATCGAATCCGGTTATTGTCAAAATCGCTCCATTTCAAGCTATTGCATAGTTTAGTTCATGTTGTTTACATAGAATAATTAATAAGGGCTGCTATTTTGTAACTTGACAAAATTTCCGCAACATAGAAACTAGCCGGATGTTAAACAACTAAGAGCATTGCTGCTTTGAACGACATCTCTCTGAGTATACTGTTCGGTATACTAGCGGCGTTACTGATACTTTCCGCTTTTTTTTCCGGTTCCGAGACAGCTTTGATGACGCTGAACCGTTATCGGTTGCAGCATTTGGTCAAAAAAAATCATAAGGGTGCCATCAAGGCCCATCAACTTCTAAAAAGGCCGGATCGTTTGATAGGCCTGATTTTACTTGGCAACAACTTTGTCAATATTCTAGCCTCATCGTTAACGACGCTAATCGCAATCCGGATTGGCGGCGATAACGCAATAGCACCAGCGACCGCTTTGCTGACTATCGGCATGCTGGTTTTTTCGGAAGTAACGCCAAAAACCCTAGGAGCACTTAGACCGGAATTACTGGCGTTTCTATCGTCCTGGGTCTATATCCCCTTGTTGAAAGTCTTTTATCCCTTGGTATGGGCCATTAACTCCATATCCAGTTTGTTACTATGGATATTAGGTATCAAAAGCACCAATAGCCCTACTGTCGAATCACTCAACAAGGACGAGCTAAAAAGCATTGTGTCGGAAGCGAATCATCTGATGCCTGCGCGTTACCAAAACATGCTGCTGAGCATTCTGGATCTGGAATCTGCGAGCGTTAGCGATATCATGACTCATCGTAACGACATCGTCGGTATCGATCTGGAAGAATCGGTTGCGGATATTATTAAACAATTGCAAAACAGTCCGCATACTCGGCTGCCGGTGTACAAAAAAAACATAGATCGAGTTATCGGATTTCTACATTTACGAACAATTTTGTCGCAGATTAGTCAACCGGATTTCGATAAACAGAATATCACCAATAGTCTATCCAAGCCCTTCTTCATTCCTGCCAGCACTTCCATTCACAAACAAATGCAAATCTTTAAGGCTGAAAAACTGCGTATAGGCCTGGTAGTCGACGAATATGGCGATGTTCAGGGTTTGGTGACGCTTGACGACTTATTGCAGGAAATTGTCGGTGAATTGGTGTCCGAAGAACCAAATATAAAGATGCAGAAAGACGGCAGTTATCTGGTGGACGCTGGCGTAACCATTCGCGAACTTAATCGCATCACGCACTGGGATTTACCAACCGAGGGTCCAAAAACCCTCAACGGTTTGGTTATAGAATACATGGAAACCATTCCGGAGCCAGGCACTAGCGTCAAACTACACGGACACGTGATCGAAATAATAAAGCGCGACGAAAACGCCATTAAACTTATAAAATTCAATCCTAAACGCTAAGGGTCATTTTTTTGGCAAAAAAAAGGCGGTTATTAAAATAACCGCCTTGAAGCAATAGGAAGAAATATAACGCAACTTTTAGCTGTCAAACAAAACGAAAAAGTTAGGCTAATAATAATTGGTCAAATCACAAATTAAAATGTGGCATATTGTCGCAGCCTGTGCAGGAGTCAATTCGAGTTATCGCTCACCGACTATTCATCACCTCAACCAGCCTTTGCGTTTAAAGAAAATAAACGGCAGCAACACCGAAACAGTCATCAATCCCAATGCAAAAGGATAACCAAGCATCCATTTTAATTCGGGCATATAGTCAAAATTCATCCCATAAATACTGGCAATCAATGTTGGCGGCAGCATCGCCACCGAAGCAACCGAGAAAATTTTGATCACCTTGTTCTGGTTGATGTTAATGAACCCGACTGTCGCATCCATCAAAAAGTTAATTTTATCGAATAAGAAAGCGGTGTGGCTGTTCAAGGACTCGATGTCGCGCAGGATTTGCTGAGCATCTTCCAATTGCGTGGCATTGAGCAATTTACGTCGAATCAAAAACGATACCGCGCGCTGTGTGTCCAGCATATTTCGGCGGATTCGGCCATTCAAGTCCTCTTCCTCCGCGATATCGGTCAGAATATCCGCGGCCTCTTCATCGCTAATATCCTGGCTCAATACTTTTTTGCTGACGATTTCCAATTGCTCGTAAATATTCTCTAACGCATCGGCGGAATATTCCGCCTCGGCACCGTATAAATCCAGCAACATATCTTTGCAATCCGAAACGAAACCCGGCTGGGTACGTGCCCGCAAACGCTGTAAACGAAACACGGGCAATTCTTCGCTACGCACCGAAAATAGCATATCGCCGCGCAACACAAACGCCACCGACACACTGCGCGACTTACCTTCGCGATCCAGTAGAAAATCCGAATGAATATGAATTTCATACTGATCCTCGACATAGAACCGCGCGCTAGCCTCCAAATCGGTTAGATCCGACGGATCGGGTAACTCTAAGCCGTAATGTTGCCCTATAAGCAAGCGCTGCGCCTTACTGGGCGCCAGCAAATCGATCCAGATCGGCTTGATTGCATATAAATCGTGCCGGCATGTAATCGCCACTTTGGATAAACGGCCTTCGACCAACTCAAAGGCACTCATCTGACCGACACCACAGTGCGGTTCGCGATCGCCCACCAGCTGTTCTCGTAGCGCATCGGAGAGCTCCCAAAGCACGTGATCCTGTCTGGCTTCCTCGACTTGCTCCCAAACCAGGAGCGCGTCCTCCAACTCCAGTGTATGCAGTATTTGCCCGATTTCGATAGCGCTCAGCTTCGCCAACACGCTACGAAGCTCGACCATGTGCTGCTTCTGTACCAAGGCTGTGATCAGCTTACGCCGAGGCATCGCCTGATTATTCAGCATGCCTTCGACAAGCTTATGTTTTTTCAACAGATCGTTGACTGTTTGTAGAGACAAGAACAACTCCGGAATAAAGTAAGCACCAAAACTGTTATTCGGCGGTTATAAAACGGCTAACTTTAAACCAAAACGCTGCCAAAAAAGCCTGTCGCCGTTCTTTGCTGAACGACGAACTTCAGTAAATTAGACAACTACAGTTAATTTTGATGACGCATCAATCGTAATATTCGTGTAAATCACCCGTTAAAACAGATAATCAACAATTTATAACGATCGGCAAACCTCGCGCTGATAGGCGAGGCTCGCCAACCAATCAGCACTAAATTCGGCCGTATTGATCTTCGAAACGCACGATGTCGTCTTCACCGAGATAACTGCCGGATTGAACTTCAACCATTTCCAGTGGAATAACGCCCGGATTTTCCAGACTGTGCACAACTCCTAACGGAATATAAATCGACTCGTTCTCCGTGACCAAAATTTTATCGCCGTTTTTATCGACCCACGCAGTACCTTTCACAACCACCCAATGTTCGGCACGGTGATGGTGCTTCTGTACCGACAATTTGGCGCCCGGCTTCACAACAATACGCTTGGTTTGATGACGATCGCCGCTATCGACCAAATCGTAGTATCCCCAGGGCCGATAGACTTTTCGATGCACGTTGGCTTCACTGCGTTTTAATTTTTTCAGTTGATCGACCACTTCCTTGACATCCTGCACTCTGTCCTTGGCGGCGATCATGACTGCATCGTCGGTTTCGACCACCACCAAATTTTCCACTCCAATTACGGCCACTAACTTGTTGGCGGAGTGAATGAAAGAATTACGCGTATCTACCGTCAGCACATCACCCTTAATGGCATTGCCGGCAGCGTCTTTTTCGGTCACGTCCCAAAGCGCCGACCAGGAGCCGACATCGTTCCACTCAGCATCTAAAGGAATGACCACCGCTTTATCGGTTTTCTCCATCACCGCATAATCGATGGAATCGGAAGGACAAGTCGAAAATATCTCCTTATCCAAGCGAACAAAATCCAAATCAGGCTTTGCCGCACTTAAAGCCGCTCGGCAGACCGCAAGCATTTGCGGGTTAAATTTTTCCAATTCGCGCAGGAAACACCCGGATTTAAAGGCAAACATGCCGCTGTTCCAAAAATACTCGCCACTGTCCAGATAAGCTTGCGCGGTCTGTAAATCCGGCTTTTCGACAAAGGCCGCTACCTGATATGCCGCACCATGACGAGTATCGCCGCGTTTGATGTAGCCGTAGCCGGTTTCCGGTTCGGTCGCCACAATGCCGAAAGTCACCAGCAAATCCTGTTCGGCCAGTTGCCGCGCAGCAATTACGGCCTGATGAAAGGCGGCACGATTACCGACAACATGATCGGCGGGCAAGATCAGCAACACATCATCTTCCGAACTGGCGCTCAATGCCGCCATTGCAACCGCCGGCGCGGTATTCTTGCCCACCGGTTCCAGAATAATCGCTGCCGGCTTTACGCCGATTTCGCGCATTTGCTCCGCAAGCATAAACCGGTGATCTTCGTTGCAAACCGCGATCGGCGCTTGCAATCCGGCAATGCCATCGAGCCTTAATATGGTTTCCTGAAGCATCGTATTGCCGGAAACCAACGGTAAAAATTGCTTGGGATACTGGCCACGAGATAATGGCCATAGCCGAGTTCCTGAACCACCTGATAAAACTACCGGGATCATAATGTCGTTTTCCTTACGGGCTAAAAATAAAAGTTGGATTAGTCTAACATCAGGGCAACAGCCAGCGTCAAGCCCTTACCTACCGGCATATTTTGCCGAGTATGTAAGGCCAGGGCTTTCATTAAATTGACATATTAGCTTGCTCCGAATTTTTTCCGGTGCTGAATCTTTAAAAATCGCCGGCAATCGACGCTTGGCTCGTTTGCCCGCTGCCACCGCTAACTACAGCAAGCCTCTGCGAATTTCCTCAATTTTTGCCTGACCGTATCGTGATCTTCATTCTTTATATCGGTGAACAACACCACCAGCAATTCCGGTGACGCGTCGCCGGACAAACGTTTCAACAATTGCCACCATTTGGCTACATACGCATTAGCTGTACTTTTGTCGCCGACGCGAAACCATCGCAGGACCAATAAAGCCCGCTGTGAACTGTCCAATACAGACTCTTCAACCTCACCAAGCGAATTGAGCGTATCGTTTAGTTCGACGATATTGTCTTGGGCTATCCGCCACACTTTGTGCTTTTGCGGCACCAAATAATTTTGCGAGTTAACCAATTCACCACCCTGAGTTTCGTCGCCGAAATTCGCAAAATACATCCCCACCACTGTTTGACCATCGGTCAAATAGGTTTTTGCGTCGGCTACGACGCCCTGAAAGCCGGGTTCCCACCCCCAATCCGGCGCAATCGCCAACTGCCATTCCGGCAAAGCCGGCTGGCTAAAGCGCGCGGGCACTTCTACATGAACTGCTTGCATTGCCGATAATCCTTGAGAAGCAAAGGGCCAAATCGAAACACATAGGATTGTCGCCGCGAGCGCCGGCCAATAATACTTGTAGCCAATTTTGGAATCCGCCCCCTTGGCTTCTAGCGTTGAGTCGATCGTTGGAACAGATACCAATTGATCTTCCTTATCGTGCCAAAAAGAACCCACGTAGAACAAGGCAAACATGACCAAGCCGAAAAACACCCATCCATAGACGATATGATCGACACCCGCCGCCAATTTCATATTACTAAAATGGCCGATCATCACTATTAAATATGCGCGCAGGCCATTCGCTAAAATGGGAACTAAAAAAGAAGCTGCAATAAATATGCTGCGCTTTTTGTAACTGCTGAAGTTCAAATAAGCGTATACCGTGCCCAAGGTCAGCGAGGAAATCAAATAACGTAAGCCGCTGCAGCCCTCGACTACAGACCAGTTGCCCGACGTCAGGGTAAAAAACAAGCCTTCGCGATAAACACTCATGCCCGTCAAACGGATTAAACCGACCACAAAGTTAGCGGTATACTCCATCAAAGGCGGGATGAAGGCCTCCCCAAACGGTACCATCAAAAATAAAAACAGCGTCGGAAATAACATTTGCGCGATAACGTGGCTGCCTAACACTGCCCAGAAACCGCAGACTAAAACGCCGACCGCCGCCCATTGTTGAATCACCAACACGTGAACCAGATCGGCAATCAACCAAACGAATCCGCAAGCGACAATAAACAGCAAGCCGGCTTTACTGAAGGCAGGCTGCAATTCTCGATAATTGTTCCGGCGCAGCCAAATCAACCAAAAACTAACCGGTGCCACCAAAAAACCATGCGCAAAGGTCTCCGATCGAGACCAAATCGCTACAATAGACTCCCATGTCTGATAAAAAACTGCTATCGAAACCAACGTAACCAATAACACGGCCGCAAACGGTTTCCGCCATTGTTCCGGCAGCTCCAGCGTTTTTAACATCTTCTTTCCTCTGTAATTAAACAACCTTGCACAACTCTTCGCGGATAAAAACCGGGGTATACAGCGACGAGCCTAGACCAATTCCAATTTTTAACTCGTCTCAATTTACCGCTGCTATCATTAACAGACGATGTATCGACTGCTTCTAAAGTTTACTTTAGAGTTTCGGCGCTACCTTCGATCTCTGCTAGGATTTAAGTCTAGCGTTTTAGCCGACGTAGCGATCAAGCTTTTTTAATTATTAAACAAAATCTATGGCAGTTCTGTTTTTTTTAGGTCTCTGGCCCATGTGCCTAGCCGCACTCTGGTTGTGGAAAAAATCTTTATTTATCGCTACCTGGCGAGAACCTTATTTTGCCGACACACCGGTTTTGATCGAAAGTGACGATTGGGGACCTGGCGGCGACTTCCATGCGGACCGCTTGGCGCAGTTGCTAAGGATGCTTGGTAAGCATACAGACTCCGTGCATCGCTCTGCTTTACTGACGGCAGACATGGTCTTGGCTGTGCCGGATATCGAAAAAATCGAGTCGGACACTACCGGCCAATACCACAGACGCCTACTTGACAAAGATTTCCCCGACATCTATCAAACCCTACAGCAAGGCATACAGCAAGACACCTTGGTACCGCAACTCCATGGCATGGAGCATCTAAATGGCAAAGCGTTCGCCGAATTATGCCAACAGCAAGACCCGCGCTTGGCAGCCGCGCGCTCGACTAATGATTGGTGGGACTGGGAAAAACTGGATTCGCCGCTGCAAGGCCATTATGTCGACGGACGCGATTTACCCACCAAACCCATCGATGTGTCCGACGCTAACGCATTGGTCGCCGACGCAATGCGCTGCTTCACGCGCATGTTCGGTTATCCCAGCATCAGTACCGTCGCTCCTTGCTACCTATGGAACGATGAAATCGAACAGAGTTGGCAACGGCAAAACATCATCGCCATTCAAACCGCAGGCTACCGATGTACCGGGCGCGATCACACCGGACAATATTTACAGAATCCGCCGTTAATTCGCCTTGGCAACACCAACAGCTACAACCAGATTTATCTGGTGCGCAATGTCATGTTCGAACCGGTCGATGGTAAAAACACCCCGAACAGTGCCTTTGCCGAAGCCGAAATCGCATACCGCCAAGCCCTGCCCGTCAGCATTTCCACGCACCGCTATAATTACACACGTTCGGAAACGCAGTGCGAACAGGCTGTTGCCGGGCTGGATCAGCTTTTAACAGAAATTAGTACGAAGTTGCCCCATGTTCGCTTTCTGGCATCCCCGGAACTGGGCGAGTTTTTGCAAAAAAAAACCGGCGATATCGTTAATCATTTCAATCAGCGGCAATGGCCGGCGCTTAAAATGGCTGGGGCTTATCGTAAAACCGGGGCTTTTTTATACCGTCTATACTATCGGCATAAAAAATTAGTGTTGATCGGTTATTGCACAGGCTTGATTGTTCCGGCGTGGCTGATTTGCAAAACCAGTTCATAAATACTTTAAATTATCGAAAATTTTGCATAGCGAAATATGAAAATCAGCGCCGTCATTCCCGCGTATAACAGCGCTAAATTTATTCGCGCCGCAATCGACAGCATTCAGGCGCAAAGCCATGCGGTAGATGAAATTATCGTGGTAGACGACGGTTCGACGGATAACACGGAACAAGTCGTGACCGGCATCGCAACAACCATCATCTACCACAAACAAGCCAATCAAGGCCCATCAGCCGCACGAAATAAAGGCATAGAATTGGCGCACGGCGACTGGATTGCGTTTCTGGATGCCGACGACCAATGGACCATGGATAAAATCACCAAACAATTAGCCACTTTAAGAGCTTATCCGGAGCTTCATCTCATCGCCGGCGATATGGCGGAAATCGATATCAACGACCAACTGATTACTGAATCCGTATTAGCTAAGCACCAGTTGCTGGAAAATTTCCGGCAACTGGCCGGCAAACCGGTCCCCTACGCGCTGGCAGCTCTAATGAGGAAAAACTTCATCCCGACCGGCACGGTTTTGGTTAAACGCCAAACGGTAGTTGACGCAGGTTTATTCAATCCCGATGTTCGCTTTGGTGAAGATTTGGAGTTATGGGCAAAAATCGCCGCCCATCACCCCATTAGCTGCCTGCCGGATATTTTGATGTTACGCCGCCAGCACGGCAACAACGCCACCCAAGCCAGTGAAGGCATGCTAATCGACTTGACTAAAGTCACCGGCTCAATTCGCAGCTACGCATCGATCCAACTCGTTCAGCAAGGCGTATGTCCCAACGGCATGGTAGCGGACGCGCAATGGACACTGGGTTACTGGTATTTTGCCCGCGGCAACACCGCAAAAGCACGACAGGCTTTTCTCGACAGCCTAAAGCAAAAATTTAGAGTCCGCACATTACTCTATCTGATCTTCAGTGGGCTTCCGGCCAGTTTGATCGCTACGCTACGAAGCATTAAACAAAAATTCGCAAAACCCTGAGTATATGAGAACATTCATTCATAGTACTTCTTCCATGATTACCACCAAACTCCTATTCAATGCCAAGCAATAGCGCCCCCAAAAGAATTGTCTACGTGGAAAACGGTATCGGTTACGGCGGCGCCATTATCTGTCTACGTCATTTAGTTAGACAACTGGATCGCGATCGCTTCCTACCTTTAGTGGTGACGGGCCGTAACGGTCCGCAATACCAGGAAATCGCCGATGAAGCCATATGGAAACACATCCCGGACCGTCATATCGATATCGTATCCTGGCGGACTAAAGCCGAGTCGATAGAATGGCTGAATAAAGTTCCTCTGCTTCGCTTTTTAGTCAATCAGTTGATTGCCAGAAGCGATGACTTATTTAATTTTTTACCCTTTTTTATTCGCCTACTTTGGACCTGTTGGCGCTTTAAAGCCGATTTGATTCACGCCAACAACGAACCGCTTTGTAATAGAGCGGCGTTACTGGTTGCCAAGATTCTGCATATATCGAGCGTTTGCCACGTGCGCGGCGATCCAATTGACTCCCGTTTAGGCCGTTGGGCATATTCTTTACCCGACCATTTCATATCTGTATCGCATTGGGTTGCAAACACTATGCGAGGAAAGTTGAGCATTCCCACGGAAAAAATTAGCGTGGTTTATGATGGTATCGCTCTTGATAAACTAAATCTGGATGCAGACGGCAGACTGTTTAGAGAGCAGTTTAATATTCCCGATGACGCATTTGCCGTTGGGCTAGTTGGATTATTAATCCCCTGGAAAGGGCAAGAGCTATTCATTGAAGCAGCAAACTTGCTAGCCGATAAAATACCTAATCTTAAAATGATGATAATCGGCGGCACCCCGGATGATTGCTTATCATATGAAAACCTGCTAAAAAAACAGGTACTAACTAAAAACCTTCAAGACACTATCGTATTCACTGGTCATATTGGAAAAATGGAAAGCGTATATAACGGATTAGATATTGTTGTATCAGCTTCCACCACCCCGGAACCGCTTGGTACAGTAGTTATAGAGTCGATGGCAATGGGACGACCGTTAATTGGCCCTAATCACGGGGGCGCTCCGGAAATGTTGGATCACGACGAATCAGGCCTCTTGTTTGAAGCCAAAAATGCTGAAGCCTTTTCTGCGTCGGTTATTAAATTACATCAAAATCCTGAATTTGCAGAAAAGTTAGGAAAAAACGCTCACAAGAAAGCATTTGATATATTTTCAATAACCGCGCATACCCAGAAAATTCAGGATATTTACAGCCATGTTTTGGCCATTCGACAATAAAGAAAACAAACAATTAACGGTTTAATTTATTGCTTCTATGAAAATTAATCTAACAACCTCTTTAACAATATTTTCGGTAATCAGTTCTTTACTTTCTGTAAACGCTAAAGCAGACTACCCAAAAACCGATTACGATTATCTAGGTTTACCAATTTATTGCAAGGAAATGCATCAAGACACCTATAAAGGCACTGCGCGTGCGTTACAATGGGAAAAACGCTTAGCAGGTAACGGCGGGATACATCATTATTGTGCTGGGCTATTTACATATAATCTGGCATGGAAAACAAACAACAACCAAGACCGAATCTATAAGTTAAAACTGGCACTAAATGAGATGAGCTATCCCTTTGATCATGGCATAGCACCAAACTTTGTGTTACTACCTAAAATGTATTACGACATGGGAAAAGTTCAGGAAGCACTGGACGATTATCAAAGTGCGATCGAGTCGTATCAAAAAAGCGTCCAGAAAAACCCGAAAGTGTGGATGACTTATGCCGCATTGAGCGATTTGCTATCCAAACTAAATAAAAACAAAGAAGCAATAGAAGTTTTGGAAAAAGGTTTAGAGCACAAACCAAACTCAAAGCCGCTTTTAAAACGTTTAGCCAAATTAAAAAAATAACTGCCTGCGACAGTCGCCGCCTGTAACTTTAAACATAAAATATGATCGGAATTGTAAAAAACCTATACCTATATCGAGAATTAATCTCGGCATTAACGTATAAAAACATTGTTATACGTTACAAACAGGCCTATCTCGGCATTTTATGGGCAGTTTTAAAGCCGGTTATGTTAATGCTAGTTTTTACATTGATGAAGAGCTTTATTGAAATTGAAACTAATGGACTGCCCTACCCACTGGTTACTTTTGCAGCGCTTATCCCCTGGATTTTTTTCCAAGAATCGGTATCCGAGGGCATAAACAGCGTCACATCGAATGCTGCGCTCATAAAAAAAATCTACTTCCCTCGCGAAATTTTTCCGCTGACAGCCATGGTGACTAAACTAGTCGAATTATCGATTAGCTTTGTCATACTAGCTGGTCTGATGATTTACTATAAGGTATTGCCGAGCATTTACGCTTGGTGGTTACCTGCATTCATTCTTTACACCATGATTGTTGCGCTAACCATTAGTTTTTTTGGTGCGGCGATGAATGTATATTATCGGGATGTTGCTCAGGCCATACCAATTGCCCTATCTCTGTTAATGTATGGTTCACCAGTTATTTACCCCTTAAGTCTGGTTCAAAAGAAATTATTACTTGAACAAGTTGCGGGAGAATGGTCAGATAAGCTGTATACTCTATATACTCTTAACCCATTAGTGGGCATTATCGACGGCTTTCAGCGAGTACTACTTAAAAACGCGGAGCCTGATTTTGTTGCGTTATATCCAGGATTGATTCTAACGCTAATCATACTACCTTTTAGCTATTGGTTTTTTAAACGTGCTGAGAACTGGTTTGCAGACGTTATCTAGTAAACCAACACAACATCCTCGACATTAAAACATCCTCAACCCAATTTATGGCCATCATAGAAGTCAATCATCTTACTAAAGAATACCAGTTGGGGCACCTCTCGAGTTTAAAAGAAACTGCGCTCAATACTTTAAGTCGCTTGACATTTCGACCTATACATGAGCGCGAACGCTTCAAAGCTCTAGATAATATCAATTTTCATATAAGAGAAGGTGAAGTGGTTGGTATTATCGGCCATAATGGAGCGGGAAAAAGCACTTTACTTAAACACCTCGCGAATATCAGCAAACCCACAAAGGGTGAAGTTATAGTCCGCGGCAGCGTTGCGCCGCTAATCGAGGTAGGCGCAGGCGTGAATCCGGAACTGACGGGACGAGAAAATATTTTTTTAAATGGTGCTATTTTAGGCATCCCCAAAAAGATTATTCAACAAAAACTGGACGAGATAATTGATTTTTCAGAATTGGGACAGTTTATCGATACGCCAGTTAAACGGTACAGTTCTGGGATGACGGTTAAATTGGGATTCTCCATCGCCACCAGCATGGATGCCGATATATTAATCATTGATGAAGTTTTAGCGGTTGGCGATATGGCATTCCAGCGAAAATGCTTCGACAAAATGGAAGACTTAATTAATAAGCAAGGAAAAACAGTTTTGTTAGTAAGTCACAATATCAGACAGGTCGAAAGGCTCTGTAAGCGCGTATTGCTACTTGACAAAGGAAAAATAATTGTGGATGGAGATTCGTCGTCTGCCTGCAATAAATTCTACGAACAAAGCGACGAAAAAATTAAATTACAAAACATTCATACTCAACAGTCTACTAAGTCCAATTCGGTAATTTCTTCTAACGGAGAGCTTGAACTTCTTGACATTAGCATTTTAGATTCAAACAATCACAAAAGTGATCGCATTAGGTATCGTTCAAAAATCACAATTCGCGCAACATTCAAAGCGAAGAGGGCATTAAAAAACCTTGCATTTGGAATCGGCGCACATACCCCTGACATGATCTTCGTAGCAAATGATGACAGCAGCCTTTCGTCCTCTAAAGAATGCACAATAGAATCGGGAATATTTCAAATTAATTATCAGATATCAGAATTTTCCTTACTTCCCGGAATTTATTCATTAAGAATAGGCATAGCGCATAAAGATAGTGACTTCGGGTTATTTTACGGAGAAAACCTTTATCATTTTCAAGTGTATTCAGACAGTTTAAGTCGAAGCCGCACTGTAAATCAAGGTTTTTTTAATTTTGGTGGTGAATGGAGTATTTCTAACTCTATCAAAAACATCAATTAACCTTTAATAGATAATTATTGAGATACCCATGCATAACAAACTTAAGTTATTTGCGCAAAAAATAATCGACACAGCATTCTCATGGTTCTTATGGAAAATATCCGAATCTGCTCAGTTGAAAGTATTTCGTATGGCGGCTAGACGACTAAATGTACTTTCGTACACATGCTCTGGAGAGCTAGGAACCTACGAGGGCTATATAGAAGATAAATGGGTTTTCCCCGGTTATTTATTTAATCGTACTTGGGAACCTGTCCTCCAAGAAATTTTATCAGACCACATTTTTCAAAAGGGTCACGGTACTTATATTGATATAGGCGCTAACATTGGATTAACTTCAATACCCCTAGCCATAAAGAAAGACATTTCAATCTACTCTTTTGAACCAGAACCGAATAATTATTTACTTTTACATAAAAACATTGCTGCTAACTCAGTTGAATCTAAGGTAACTGCTATAAATTGCGCATTATATTCAGAACAAGCAACACTTGATTTTGAGCTATCAAATGAAAACTTAGGTGACCATCGTATCAGAGCTTTTTCATCACTCCAACAAAAAAACGTATATGGTGAAACCGGAAGAAGAGTTATAAAGGTAAAAGCGGAGAAATTGGATACAATATTAGATCCAAAAAATCTTTTATCACCCATAGTCATAAAGCTTGATACTCAGGGCGCTGAACTCCAGGTCTTAAAAGGTGCCGAACACTTTCTTAAGAAGGTCGACTACTTGATCCTTGAATTCTGGCCGTATGGACTTCTTCAGCTTGGTTGTTGTCCTGATGAACTTATTAAAGTTGTTCAGCAGTTTCCCTATGGCGCAATTTATGAACGAAATCAAGATTCAACAAACTTTGCTCCATGTCTTATACCGGTCAACAAAATAATTGAGGAAATGAAAAACATGATAGATGACAACACTAAAATAGATACACCAATGCAGACAAAAGACATGGATATCATATTTTCTCGGCATCCACACCTATCTAATTAATCATTTATTCAGAAAAATGACTTAAAATATCAATGACATACGCGTATTCTTACCAAACACTTAGCTGCAATATATTTATTTGTTTAACATTAGATTTCCATGCTTGAAAAGTCTCCTCCCTTTGGTTTCAACATTATTGGATATGCAAGCGCCAACTGTGGATTAGGAAATACACTTCGCCAATTCGTAGACAATCTTATCGCCAGTGGTGAAAAAGTATGTATCCTCGACATCAATACTGGAAATGGCAATAGTGATCTCGACAAAAGACAGGAACATCTCTTTGTATCATCTGCAAACGAACTGCCTTACGCCATTAACTTATTAATATTTGGCGTAGTTGATCTAGTGAAACTATCATTTACCCCTCCTCAAGGGTTAATAACCACTAACAGAATGAATGTTGGCTTTGTTTGGTGGGAATTAGCCAATCTTCCTCAACACTTGATCGATGGCTTACAATTTTACGATGCATTCATTGCCGGATCAGAATTTTTACATGCTACGCTAAACAATAATATAACTGGAGTTCCTGCAGTCCAAGCGTCACACCCTTTATCGATACCTAATAATATTCAATCTGACCGCAATAAATTTGGACTACCAAAAGATGATTTTATTGTTTTTATGGGATTTGACCCCTATAGCGGTATAGATAGAAAAAATCCGTTCGCTGCAATAGAGGCATTTAAACTTGCTTTTCCTTATAATTACAACTGTCACTTGGCAATTAAAGTTAATTATTCTGGCGGCGGAGGTAAAAACATAGAAGAAAATTTGCAACGGTTACAAAATTATACCGAACTTGACCTGCGTATACATCTTATACAAGAAAGCCTATCCTATCATGATCTCCTTTGCCTCTATGCGAGTTGCGATGCATTTATAAGCCTACACCGCTCCGAAGGATTAGGTTTGGTTCCCTTGGAAGCCATGCGTCTTGGCAAGCCTGTGGTCGCGACGGCTTGGTCCGGCAACATGAGTTTTATGAATTACAGCAACTCCTGTTTGGTAGATTTCGAGTTAGTAGCAATTGAAGCAGACGTGCAAACTTATGGTTCAAATGACCTGGGCATTAAATGTGAATGGGCGGAACCTAATGTTACACAAGCTGCCGCATGGCTACAAAAATTGTCTGAGGACACTACATTCCGCTCAAATATTGGCGCAATCGCCGCAGTTGATGCTAAAAATTATCACGAACGCGCATGCAGAGTTGACTTTGTTGAAGAGCTAAAATCAATTTATCTGAGCCAAGAGTTTCTGCCTAAAAAAGATAAGAGTATCCTTACAAAAAAAGCCATACAGTCCAAAAAGTTTTTTGAACACCAACAATATTTGAGAAGCTTGGACGTCATTGATAGGCTAAAAGTTAAAACCATAGATGAATTAGAACGCCATTTGCTATGGCGTTTTCGTAAAACGTAATTGACTCATTTATTAGCCCTTCAATATGCAGCTAAAACAACCGTCATTCGGCTTCAACATCATTGGTTATGCCAGTGCAAATCTTGGTTTGGGTAATACGGTTAGACATTTCGTTAAATGTCTTCTGGCCCGAGGCGAGAATATCAGCGTTTTAGATTTAGAACCTGGGTATAATCGCAGCGGATTTGATACAAGTTTAGAAAAATGGACTGTTTCATCTGCCGCAGATTTACCTTACGCGGTCAATATCTTTATAATAGGCCTACCCGACCTACCCTTTTTTGTATTCTCTCCACCCGATGGACTAATTACCGAAAATCGCTTGAATGTTGCTTTTGCTTGGTGGGAGTTAACTGGAATTCCAGAATATATTATCGAAGCGGCCAAGGTCTTTGATGTATTCCTTGCCGGCTCTGATTTTTTGTATTCAGTATATTCCAATAACGTGACAGGAATCCCCATCCTCAAAGCCGCCCATCCAATTTCACTTCCAGATCAAATATATCCAGATCGAAAACGTTTCAACTTACCTGATAATGGTTTTATTGTATATATGGGGTTTGACCCATACGGCAATATTGATAGAAAAAACCCCTACGCCGCTATAGAAGCTTTCAAATTGGCTTTTCCTGATCAAGCTGACCGGTATTTGGTCGTTAAGGCTAATTGCTCTGACAACAATACTGAAAAAGTTGAAGGCTACTTAAAACGATTGCATGCTTACGTAAGAACAGACGCTAGAATTATTTTAATACAGGATGCTCTCAGTTATTGCGATTTGCTGTGCCTTTACTCAAGTTGCGACGCTTTTATAAGCCTGCACCGCTCGGAAGGTTTGGGATTGGTACCCTTAGAAGCTATGCGCCTTGGAAAGCCGGTAGTGGCCACCGCGTGGTCGGGAAACATGAGTTACATGAACTACACTAATGCATGTTTAGTTGAAGTTAGCTTTGTACCGGTAAACCCGAACTCACAAACATTCGGATCAGATTTTCTTGGTATTCAATGTGAATGGGCTGAACCCAATATTACTCAAGCAGCAGCTTGGCTACAAAAATTAGCCGAGGACATTGACTTTAGAGTGAAAATTGGTTCAAAAGCGTCTTTAGATTCAAATAAATACAATGAGTCAGCTAACAAAGCGTTTTTCGTCGAAGACTTAAAAGCCATTTGGGAAAGCCAAAATTTTTTACCGAAAAGGAATAAAGAGATTCTTATTAGAAACGCTTATGAAAGTAAGGGACGTTTTGAGTACGCACAATATCTACGAAAAATTAGCCGATTTAAACGATTTTTATTGACCCTCCAACACGAAATTAATCGGCGAATATTCTGGCGTTTCCGAACTAAGAAATCTGACCTTCCTGTTTAACGTTTGTATCAATGAGATTTTTAAATAGCAGCGCCCATTCGCTAAAACTATTCCCCTCCCTTTCTAGCATTAATATCAGACCACCAAACAAACACATTGAATGAATATACTCATCGTATCAGACTCCTATCCCGCCTTTGATCGATCCTCTTACGAGCTGCGATTCTCTAGGTTCGTGCAAATTCTGGCGCAAACGCATCAAGTTACATTGTGCCCATTGGACGTTCCTTATATGAGGCAAGAACTAGGGGAGGCAGCGGTCAATTTTTATAGGCACGCCTTGATCGACCAAGAAGTCAAGGTTGCAGATTCTGGGCTAGTTTCCGCACTAAAATCAGATAGTTTCGATACAGTAATATTCATTCTATTCGTTACGGCTACACCAAAAAATATAGCTGCTGTGCATTACTGGGCACCCAAAGCTCGCCTGGTGATCGATTCGGTGGACGTACAATTCGGTCGTTATCAGTCCAAAGCTAGACTAACTCAAGACAAACGGGATCTTGATCATGCGGAGCAAGTTAAACTGGAAGAACTCGCTGCGTATCGAGAGGCGGATTTCATTATTGTGGTTTCGGAACCCGAACGGCAATTATTGCTTCCCGAATTACCCCAAAAGCGAATTGGCATAATTCCAAATATTCACCCCATGGGAGAATTTACCCCAACATACGCCAGGGACGGAAAATCGTTATTGTTTGTGGGCTGGGGCGCTTACGGCCCCAACGTTGATGCTGTGCTTTACTTTACCAAAGAAGTTTTGCCTTTAGTTTTAAAAGAAATTCCTCAAGCGTGTTTGAAAGTGGTCGGCGGAGACTACCCTGAAGAAGTTATCAATCTAAACGGTGGTGCAGTTGAAATTTTAGGGCGCGTTCCGGAGATGCAACCCTATTTACTGAATGCGTATATTTCAGTCGCGCCATTACGCTATGGTAGCGGTGTCAAAGGAAAAATTGGTGAGGCGTTATCCTATGGGCTACCTGTGGTGACTACTTCGATTGGTCTAGAAGGTTTCGGTTTGACCCCTGGCAAAGACGTGCTGGTTGGCGATACACCTCAAGACCTAGCCAATCACATCATCAATTTACTTCGAGACCCGGTACTGCACTCAAAAATTAGCCTATCAGGTCGTCAGTTTTTGGAAAGTAATTTTTCCGAAGCAGTGGTTAAAAATAGAATCATCGAACAGTTTATTGCGTTGGAAGCAGCGCCCAGACCGTGGCTGACTTTGCTTTGGAGACGCTTAAAAAGCTTTCTACGACAACAAGCAGAACTACATTTACTTTGGCGTTTTCGCACCTAATAAACCAATTTTAACCAATTTATTCAAATGACCTCTCCCTTCGGCATCAATGTAATCGGCTATGTCAGTAGTAATGTCAGCCTCGGCATTACCGCCCGTCATTTCATAAAACTGTTTCTCAACAAAGAAATACCAGTTGCAATCTATGATATCGATTACAAGCGATCACCGGATGCCCGCGTATACGAATACGAGTCTCTCAGTGTAAAAACTGCGGCTGAGCTACCCTATTCAATCAATTTATTTTTTTTATCGATGGGGCAATTACCGAATCTGTTCTTAAATCCTCCACCCGGCATTTTTTCGACTGAACGATTGAATGCTGGGTTGATCTGGTGCGAAGAAACTATTCTTCCGAAACGCTATTGCGAGGCCTTACGTTTGTTTGATGTAGTATTGGCTGGGTCTCATTTTGTCAAACAAGTTTTCGATACCAATCTCTCTGACGTATTAACTTTGGATTGTGTACATCCATTATTCCTGCCTGCGGGTATCGAGGCAAACCGCGTATATTTCGGTTTGCCAGAAAACCGTTTGTTATTCGTTTCCAGCTTCGATCCGCATCATGATGTGGCCAGAAAAAACCCATTCGGGGCGGTTGACGCTTTTCTAAAAGCCTTTCCGGAACATTCTGCTGATGACTTACCTCACCTGGTTGTTAAATTGAACAATGCGGAAATCAAAAGCAAGGATGTTGATCCCATGGCGCTTATCGAACAATTGAAACAACGATGTGCGGGTAATCCTCGTGTTCACTTTCTTGCCAAATCTCTATCGTATCGGGAAGTTTTAAGTCTGTACGCTAGTTGCGACGTTTTTGTATCGATGCATCGTGCGGAAGGCCTGGGCTTAGGGTCGCTGGAATGCATGGCGATAGGAAAACCAGTCATTGCCACCGCTTGGTCTGGCGTTATGTCGTTTATGAAACATACGAATTCGTGCTTGGCGGGATATGATTTAGTCCCTTACACAGGCATGGCAGCCAATGGGCCAGATCAATTGGGCAAACGAGCAGTTTGGGCAGCCCCCCACCTAGATGAGGCAGCCGACTGGATGAAAGCACTCGCCAGCGATCCCGCTCTTAGAGAACGGATTGGATTACAAGCCATGCGGGATGCCCAGGCATATCATGCAACTGCTGAGCGACTCGATTTTATGGATGAACTCAAGGTCATTTTAGATGAAAAAAGACTTTTACAACGCCGCAATCAGAATAAAACTACAAATTTATTGGCATTGCGAAAAGCTCAACAGGATTTTAACTATTTCGGGTGGAAAGGTTTAAAAAAGCGGATACAAGATTTATTGAATAAGCATCTGCTATGGCGATTTAAAAAATACTAAACATAATATAAGCATACTATTTAAAAACGGTTTTTTTATTTAGAGAGCATCTAAGTTTTAAACCATTTTACTAGTAACAATAAACTCAACCAAGCCCAAAACACTGCCGTTACACGGCAATATCAATACGATTTGAATATCGAGAATAATAAATGACCATTTATTACCTTTGCCCAGAACACTCCACCCCGGTTGGCGGCGTGCGCGTTATCTACCAACACGTAGATGTTTTAAATCGCAATGGTATACCCGCTTATGTTGTACACAAAACTAAAGGCTTTAGAGTGAATTGGTTTGAAAACCAGACACCGATAGTCTACTGGCGCGATACGTTTTTGGATCGATTGATTGCTAAATACAAGCGGCGTAGCGCCCCAAATAGAGTTGTGGAATTACCGATTAAAGGTGGGCAACGCTCAATTATTAGTGCTTCTGATATTTTGGTTATCCCGGAAATGTATGGCCCTGATTTAGCTGCCGCTTATGGGCGTGGCATCAAAAAAGTGATTCTGAATCAAAACTGCTACCTAACATTTAATGGTTACTCCTTTAATAAGGATCGATTAATAAGTCCTTATCATCATAAAGATGCATTGGCTACTTTGGTTAACTCTGAGGACGGCGCGCTGTATCTCAAACATACCTTTCCAAATCTTCCCTTATATCGATTCCGACTGTCCATTGACCCAAAGCGATTTAAATTTCAAGCTACGAAAAAAAAGCAATTGTGTTTCTCACGGATAAAAAACCAAGCCGATGCGATGCAGGTGATAAATATTCTCAAGTTTCGCGGCGCACTTCATGACTTTGATATTGTCCCGTTCATCAATTTACCGCAATCGGAAGTTGCACAAATTTATCAAGACTCTTTGCTATTTCTTAGTTTCGGGTATCCAGAGGGCTTTGGTCTGCCAGCAGCAGAAGCTATGGCTTCAGGTTGCGTAGTGATCGGTTTTCATGGTGGTGGCGGCAAGGAGTTTTTTAACCCCGAGTTTTCTTACCCTATTGAACAAGGCGATATACTGAGCTTCGCTAAAACCGTAGAAGAAATCATCCACTCATACAACCAAAACCCAGAGCCTATTCTTGAAAAAGGCCGAAGGGCCGCAAGCTATATCCATGATACCTATTCTCCGGAACTTGAAGAACAAGAGATCCTTGCGGCTTGGCGCTCAATACTTGAAAAATTCAACTCCTGTTTCTCTATATGACTAATAACGCGCGAATTATTGCCTTCCACCTCCCCCAATTTCACCCCACCCCCGAAAACGACGAATGGTGGGGCAAGGGGTTTACGGAATGGACAAACGTTGCAAAAGCAAAACAGTTGTATCCTGGTCACTATCAACCGCATATTCCAGCTGACCTAGGCTTTTACGACTTACGCTTGCCGGAATCGCGCCATGCTCAAGCGGAGCTAGCTAAAGAGTACGGTATCGAAGGTTTTTGTTACTATCATTACTGGTTTGGTGATGGGCGGAGGATGCTGGAACGCCCTGTTAATGAGATTCTCGCCAGTAGAGAACCGGATTTTCCTTTTTGCCTGTGCTGGGCTAATCATAGTTGGAATAATATCTGGCAAGGCGTTGCAGACCGCACCCTAGTCGAACAAACCTATCCTGGCATGGACGACCATCGAGAGCATTTTGAGTGGTTACTCAAAGCCTTTACTGATCGGCGTTACATAACTGTGGAGGGTAAGCCTCTATTCTTGATTTATAGTCCTACCGATATTCCCAATCTTGCCGACGTAATAGCATACTGGCGTAAACTAGCAGCCGAGGCGGGACTTAAAGGACTGTATCTAGTGGGAGTCAACTATAAGCTACGACCTGATTGGAATCCGCTTAGTGTGGGCTTGGATGCATCTACTTTGCAACCATTGCCACCTAAAGACGGACATATGCCAAACCGATATTTTTCCACGAAAATCAAACAGTTTTTATCCGGAAAAAAATCTCTGCTAACGGTTCATGATTACGAAGACATACTCGATAAATTAATCCGCAAAACCGCGCCAGAATTCCCTGATTTCCCAACCGTATTACCTAATTGGGACAACACTCCACGAGCAGGTGAGCGCGGCCTAGTATTCCACAACTCCACGCCTGAACTATTTCGCCAGTTATTCCACCGGGCATTATCTTTAATTGAAAATCAGGACCCGGAAAAACGTATCGTTTTCGTAAAAGCTTGGAACGAATGGGCAGAAGGCAATTATTTAGAACCCGATCAAAAGCATGGTCATGGTTATCTTGAAGCTATTCGCGATGAGCTCTCAGAATTTTCTGCCGGCAAGGGTATCTAAACATGTGCGGAATTAACGGCATATACGCCTACGGAAACCAAGCGCCGCCTGTCGACCAAATAGAGCTGGAAAGAACCCGAGATTTCATGTTTGCTCGAGGGCCAGATGGATTCGGCACCTGGGTTTCCGCCGACAAACGAATCGGTTTTGGACACCGACGCTTGGCAATTATCGAATTGACAGAGTTAGGTGCTCAACCGATGCAAACAACAGATGGTCAATTAACGATTACCTTCAATGGCGAGATATACAACCATCAAGAGTTAAGAAAAACTTTAGAATCCAAAGGAGCTACTTTTAAAAGTCATAGCGATACTGAAGTACTATTACAACTATATCGTTACCACGGCACCGAAATGGTTAACCATTTGCGCGGCATGTTTGCGTTTGCAATTTGGGATAATCAAAACAGAAAGTTGGTTATAGCTCGTGACCCTTATGGCATCAAACCTATTTATTACACTCATCACAACGGAATATTTCGCTTCGCATCTCAAACAAAATCCTTAATTGCCAGCAATGCCATCGATTCAACAATAAACCCAGCTGGATTAGTAAGCTTTCTACTATGGGGTAGTATCTCCGAACCGTTTAGCATTTATGAAAATATCCGCTTATTAAATGCAGGCCATATTCTGGAAATCGACGAATCAGGTAAGCAAACTATTCGTCAATACTGGAATATAAACACAATTGTCAATACTGCGATTGAAAACTCACTGAACGCATCACCCGAAGAAAGTTTTTCCGCCGGCATAAATAGCATTCGAGACTCCGTCAAAGCCCATATGGTAGCCGATGTACCAATTGGTACATTCCTTTCCGCCGGACTGGATTCCGCAACCATCACAGGCCTAGCGCAAGAACTTGTTAGTGAACCCGTTACAGCTATAACCCTTGCTTTTGAAGAATTTATTGGACGTTCACTAGACGAAGTTCCTGTGGCAACGGAAATAGCACGTATTCTGGGAGTCAGACATAACATCGTCACAGCGCGCATGGACGAGGTCGAAAATGAGTTGTCTACTTTTTTAAATACTATGGATCAACCAAGTATTGATGGCATCAACACTTGGTTTGTCAGCAAAGCCGCCAAAAACGCAGGTTTAAAAGTTGTTTTATCCGGCTTGGGCGGTGACGAAATGCTTGGCGGTTATGACACCTTCGAGACAATTCCGGACATTGTCAATCATTCAGCCCGATATAACTCAAATCCACTCCTAAATTATTTATTTTTTAATATACATTATTTTTTTGCCACTAATTTTAGCCATTTAAATCCGAATAATTCCGATATTTTGAATATGTCCAGGAATATAACATCGGCTTATCAACTTAAAAAAGGTCTATTCATGCCCTGGGAGCTTAAGCATCTTATTGATTACGATATAATGCTGGAAGGCATTAATAGATTGTCAAAATCAGCTGAATTCGAATCTGTCAGTAACATTGATTCGGACTTTGGGAAAATTGTTGCGCTCGAATCCAAGAAATACATGCGGAATCAATTGTTGCGCGATACTGACTGGATAGGCATGGCACATTCTTTGGAAATACGCGTCCCCTTGGTCGATCATGTTTTGCTGAATTCACTGGTCGGCTTAGCAGCAAACCGAAAAATTGGCTACAAAAAAGAAATATTACCCAGCTCATTATCGACAAAACTCGATGAAAATATTATAAAACGCCCCAAAACCGGTTTCACTATTCCTATTTGGCGCTGGCTAAATAACTCAAATAATTTTTCTGCCTGGAAAAAAAACGGCTACTTAAGACATGCAAATATTATTCCAAATAAGCGGTGGGCTTATTGCATTCTAGAACAATGCCCACAAATATCTAAATATTTAAAATAATAAGGAGTTCGGAATGGACGAACCGCTCATCTCGATAATTATGCCTTGTTACAATGCTCAAGCTTACCTCGAAAAAGCAATTGAAAGTGTTTTTGAACAAAGTTATCCAAATGTCGAGTTGATTGTCGTCGATGATGGCTCGAATGACCAAAGCTTTCATATTTTAACTAGCTGCCAAGAAAAGTACCCGAAACTAGTTGTTTTTAAGCAAGAAAATCTCGGGCCATTTCCTGCTCGTAACCTAGGCTTGGCAAATTCTAAAGGAGAATTTATCGCTTTTTTGGACGCCGACGACTATTGGGTTCCGGAATTCCTCGAGAAACTTCTAAAAAACTTATTAGAAAAAAATGCGGACCTCACTTATTGCGGGTGGCAAAATATTGTGGAGGGTGGTGAGAATGGTCCAGCATATGTTCCACCAGCTTACGAAAAAGGCGATATTTTTCAATCATTTCTTTCAAGCTGCCCATGGCCCATACATGCGGCGCTTGTTCGCCGTTCAATTATCGACAAAGCCGAAGGATTTTCATTGCGCTGTTTTAGCGCCATGGACTACGACTTCTGGATCCGCATTTCCGCCATCACACAGAATATTGCCATAGTACCTGAGGTTTTGGCATTTTATCGATGGCATAATCACGGACAAATATCCTCCATAAAATGGCGACAAGTTTTGGATGCTTGGCAAGTTAGAAAAGACTTCGTATTGCAAAATCCAAAACTAATTTCACACCTTTCCAAGGAAAAAATAACTGAATTAGTAGATGGTTATGTTTTTACCCAGGCTTATTCAGCATTTTGGAAAAGAGATTTAGTTTCCGCTCAGCATTTATTCCGAAAAATTTTTCAATCTGGCATTTGGCGTTTTAAAGATTTAAAATACATCGCCTTGAGTTTTTTACCATATTTTATACTTAGTCGCTTAGTGTAGCTTTAAGAACAGAACCCTTATTTTATAGCCAGTTGCACGATGGCCGACAAACCGTCGAGTCCGCGTCTCATGTCGGCCGGTGCCACTGCTAACCAAATCTGCGCCGGATAATCGATCAAACCAGACATCGCAACAACTCGGCCCGCCAACCCGCCGGCGTAGACATCTGCAATTCTATTTGGCTTCCTGAGTGCATCAGCCGAATCACGTCATAATCCAACGGCGCTGCGTGCGTGACGGGTGACTGAATTTGTACCGGAATCAGTGTCTTGTCGGGCGCAGACGATGCAGCCGCATCACACATCTGTTTACGATACACCGATAAACGCGGGGTAAACTGCCATAGTTTAATCCCTGTTGCCGGCAATTCGCCGCTTGGCTTAATCCACTACACTGCCAAGCTTGAATTTGTTGACCCCAGTCCACTGATATGCCATTGCTTTGCCTCATCAAAAAGGCTGAGCATCGACAATTTCGACGAATTTAAATAGGTGGAGCCGTTGGATGCTTACGCCAAACCGCCTGCCTAACGCCGCTCTATATTTGTAAAATATATACTTCTACAAGCCGTGTCTAACAGGCCGGTGAAAAACTCCAAAAGCCTCAGTTATCAAGGCACATAGCCTTGCTTCTTCCGGCGGTTTTGGCTGGAGGCGGCCGACCGCAGTTCTTATGAGAAAACTAACTACCTACCAGCCATATCCGCTTTACGTGCAATCATCTTCTCGGCCAGCGCGTGACTGCCACCGTTATCAATAATGACCCTACGCATTTTTTCATCGGGAATTTGTACCACTACCATGATGGCCTGTTTGATGTCGTCAGCATTCATGTCAGCGAAGAGTTTGATTGCATGCGGGTTGCCGTCGTCGCTGCGCAGCACGTCGAGTTCGTCGACGCGGATGCCGAAGGCTTTGCCTTTGGGATCGCCCTGAGCCCGGAATGCCAGTGCGCCGCCTACATCAAGCGTCAGTACTTTGCCGTTGACGACGCCCTGATTGTCGCCATTGAAGCCGGCGGCGTCCCAGTTGGCGGTCCAGGCATGCACAGCAAACCACTGCTGCGCCTGTTTGCGTTCGCTTTCGCTGAGATGTGCGATGCATTTCTTGTCGAGTTCGACCCACTCGGTCGCGATCTGCTCCGGCGCTTTTGTGTTTATATAGGTCAAAGTCGGCGCGCCAGCCAATTGGTAGAGCTTGGCGGCAATCAGTTCATTACGTGCATGCGCCGGAGACTCCAGCGTCTTCACGTAGTAGCGCCGTCCGTTGCCGTCCTGAAAAATACCCGCCGGGTTAGTGCCCAATTGCCCGCCAATCCGCTGCATGGCGGTGGTGTCGATCATTGGCGTGTCTGCGTTCATCGTTCTGCTCCGGCTCAGGAAGTCGGCTTGGTTCGCCGCACCACAGCCAATTGCGCCGGCGTTTCGATGGCGCCCTTACGCACGCGACGAACGGCATGGATTGCTTCTTCGGGGTCCATGCCCAATTCCGCCATTAGCCGCGCGGCGATCATGCCCGCCCGCCCCAAACCACCCTTGCAATGCACCAGCACATCGTCGCCATTGCGTAATAGTTGGCGGATCTCATGGCCTTGCGTGGCCCACTGCTGTTCGAATGCCTGGGTAGGCACGGAAAAGTCGGCAATCGGCAGATGTAGCCAGGCTATGCCGCGTCTGCGTATTTCATGACCAAGCTGCGGCACCTTGAGGGCTTTGAGTTCAGCGGGTTCGACCAGTGTCAGCACCAGCTTCGCCCCCCAGGCAGCGATGGCATCCAAATCGATGCCGAGGTCGCGCTCCCAGGCACCGGTGTACGCAAAGTGATCGTGTTTGCCGGGACAGAAGGTAATTCCTATGCGTCCATGCGACGGGCTCGCACGTACTTCCGCGATCTGAAGAGGGTGTGTATGGCTGGTTCGCGCAGCTGTCATTTTGCTATCCTGACGAAGTACCGAAGGTCTGCTCAGAGTCTAGCACGAGCAAGCGGCCGATTAGCTATCATCACACGCAAGCAGCCTCCGACGGCAAGTGCATGCCGGTTCGCTTTGCGATAATTGAACAATCCTGAGACTATTTGGCCAATTGGATTAGGCGGGCGCAACGGAAATCCGTAAACTGCGAAGAGAGGTAATGATGCGTAACAACAAACGGCATAACCACCATGAACCGGCTTTATGAATAACATCCTGGTAATCGCAAAACCCGCCGACATTCATTTCAATCGGTTCCTACCGGTCATCGGCAAATTTGTCGAGCGTGGACATAAAGAACCCCCCAGGCTTGCCTCTTAGCATGTCGAATCCCCCGTTGCCGCAAACCTGCCTATCTCTTAAATATGCCTAATCGTCCTGAGCAGCAAACTATTGATATTTCCCACAGAAAACGCTTGCTGAATATCTTTAGCGGTTCGGTCGGCAACCTGGTGGAATACTTCGACTGGGCAATCTATGCCGCATTTGCCTTGTATTTTGCCCCCGCCTTTTTCCCGGAAAGCGACCAGACCGCGCAATTGCTGAATAACGCGGCGATATTTGCCGTGGGCTTTATCTTTCGCCCCTTGGGCGGCTGGTTGCTGGGCAGTCTGGCGGACCGCAAAGGCCGCAAGAGTGCACTGATCTTGTCGGTCAGCCTGATGTGTTTGGGCTCCTTAATCATCGCCTGTACGCCGGGTTATGCGGTGATCGGAGGCTGGGCGCCGGCCTTGCTATTGTTCGCCCGCATGTTGCAGGGTTTTAGCATCGGCGGCGAGTATGGCAGCTCGGCAACCTACCTCAGCGAAATGGCCACGGCAAATCGCCGCGGCTATTACTCCAGCTTTCAGTATGTCACCATCGTTTTGGGCCAGATCTTGGCATTAGCGTTGTTGATGCTGTTGCAAAAGTGTCTTTTGACCAGCGAAGAGCTGCATGATTGGGGCTGGCGGATTGGGTTTATCGTCGGCGGCCTGCTCGCGGTCGTCGCCATGGGTTTGCGCGGCAATATGGCGGAAACAGCCGCCTTTGTGGAGCAGCACACCTATTCCAGCCGGCATGCCAATTTGCGGGAATTACTTAAATACCCTAAGCAGATTTTCACCGTCGTGGCGCTGACCGCCGGCGGTACCTTGTCCTACTATACCTTTACGGTTTACATGCAGAAGTTTCTGGTCAACACCACCGGCTTCAGTAAGGACGACGCCACGCTGATCTGCACGATAGCCCTGATCGCGTTTATGCTGATACAACCGATCTTTGGCTTGATTTCGGACTTTGTCGGCCGCCGCTTTATGTTGATCGCATTCGGCGCTTGCGCGACGGTTTTTACGGTGCCCATCCTGGCCTTGCTGTCTCAGCCGCAAAGTATCGAATCCGCCTTGTTTTGGTATATCTGCGCCTTGCTGATCGTCTCGGGATATTCGTCGGTCAATGCCATAGTCAAAGCCGAATTATTTCCGGTGCATATCCGGGCGCTGGGGGTGGGTTTTCCTTACGCCCTGACGGTGGCTTTGTTCGGCGGCACCGCCGAATATCTGGCCTTATGGATGAAAAGCCAGGGGCATCCTGAGTGGTTTGCTTATTACGTCAGCGCCTGTGCCGCCTTGTCTCTGATCGTGGCTCTAACGATGAAAGAGTCCATGAAAACATCGAAGCTGAATCCATAATCGGTAGTGCGCAGACCCGATCCGATCGATTTTCTCCGCTCCCATGCACCGGCACTTGATGGCCATTTAATTATTCGAATTGAGCTGGCCACATGCCGCCAATACATCGTCGCCTTTCGCGATTCTTATCAAAGTCGGGATTTTAAACGTATCTAAAACTTCTTTAAATTTTTCAATTTTAGCCAAATCCGGACTCTCGTAACGCGATCCGGGAAATGCGTTAAACGGAATTAAGTTTATATACGCACTTTTACCAGCCAGTATCGTTCCCAATTTTTCCGCATCATCCGCTGAGTCGTTAAAATCCTTTATCAGAATATATTCATAAGTAATAAACTGCTTTTTATTTAAAGGTATCTTGTCGATATACGTCAACACCTCATCCAACGGATATTTTTTATTAATCGGAATTAGTTCATTCCTCTTTTCCGCAAACGGCGAATGCAGCGATAGCGCCAGGTTCACACCAGGAATTTCTTCGCTCCATCTCTTAAGCCCAGGAATATAACCCGCCGTCGAAATCGTAATTTTTTGCACGCCAATTGACGTGCCGTGTTGCGATAAAAAAATTTCACAGGCTTTTTTAACGGCATCAAAATTATGTAAAGGTTCGCCTTGCCCCATAAAAACGATATTTAAAATCCGCTCTTCTCCCGGCCTATTGCGTGCCAACCAACGCCAAGCCTGTAGAAACTGGCCAACAATTTCGCTGGTAATCAAATTTCTTTTCAGCCCTTGTTCCCCGGTAAAGCAAAAAGAACAATTCATTGCGCAGCCCACCTGCGACGAAAGGCAAATAGAATACTTATTATTGAACGGAATAAGGACAGTTTCGACTTTATGCTGGTCTTTAAGCTTAAAAAGAAATTTTACCGTTCGATCTTTTGTCGACTCATGAACCAAATCGATTTCGGGCAGAGAAAAGTCGAAATTCTTTTCAATAAAGGCCAATGAGCTTTTGGCAATATTGTCATGGCACTGCGCCGTTTCTTTTTTCTTATAATGCCAATTAAACAGCACTGCCGCTGCCGAGCAGTTTAAATTATTCTGATTTATAATCGCTTCTAAATCAGAATAATTTAGGTCGTAAAAAGATTGCTTCAAAAAACTTTTCCTCGTGATTACAATATTATTTTAGGCCAGGGAAATTACTTTTTAATTCCCATGCAACAGCTATCCTTCCAGCAACAAGGGCCTGGATTATTGGTGTTAGTGGTGCAGGCATGAGTTATTGCTCTAAACCAATTTAACAACGCCTACCATCAACGTAGCAATTGACGAACGTCATTCTGCCATATTCAGCTGGCAGCCGCGCTCACTAGCACTTGGCCGGCCCTGCCGAACAAACGCCACGCAACCGTTGCCGGCGGATACGTGGCGTCCGGTTTATTCCGCGGGAGTCAGATGATGTTGATTATGTCCGGGTACCACAGCGGCGCCGTGTTCGCTGGCCTGCGCGTCGAACCATTCATGCAAGGCTTGTACATACTGCGGATATTCACTGGAGTAATGGATTTGTCCGCCATTATCCAGGGATTTGTATTCATAGCGAATATCGCCCTGCTCGGCCTTTTTCAATTGTGCGAGACCCGGCATATTCGCGCCGTGTAGACGTTCGGTCACGGAAAAATCGCCTTTTCTAAAATCACCGGCAATTTTGAAGAGATGCGATTGGATGGCTTTAACGACCTGCACATTGTCGGCGGCCTTAGCCACGATATGCTGGACACCGCCATGCACGGTCTTACTAAAAGTTTGTACGGTTTGCTCTGCCGGATAAGGCAATACCGGCACATTGCTCGGTTTCGGGCTGGCGTGGTCCAATGCCAGGGCGCTTGCGGAAAAAATTAACAATCCGGCTACTGCGACTGTAAATCTGTTCATATCCGTTCTCCTCGTTTAGTTAAAGCTAATAACTTATTTTTATTTAGTTATTCGATCACTGGCTTTGACAAAGCTTTACCGGATACGGTTCATAATCAGGTACAGTTAAAAATAGGCGTCGCGGCAATCAATACCAAACCCGCACCCCCACCACACCGCGTAAGCTATGCTGGTGTTCGCGTAGCGAAGCTTCCTCGACATAATCCATACCCACGTATGGCGCAAACTCACGTTCGATCTCGTAACGCAAGCGAAAGCCCGCTTCGAATTCGGTAACCCCGGATTTCACGCCACGATTTTGTATGTCCTGCGCCGCCACGTTCACTTCCACACGCGGCTGAAAAATCAGCCGCTGGGTCAACAGCATTTCATAACCCAGCGTCAAACGCCCCAATACGTTGCCTTTTTCGTTAATGAACATCGCGCTATCCACTTCGATGAAATACGGCGCCAATCCTTGAAAGCCGATTACTGCGTCAAAGGTACGCTCCGGTTCAATTGCCCGCCTGGCGCCGATTTGAAAATCCCAAAAGGTGTCGATATTACGGCTGTACAACACCTGCAAATCGGCTCGGCCGAAGATATTCTGATCGGCGGAATAGTCCCCCTCTGATTTCAGCCAGAGTTTGTTTTCGTCGGTGCCGGTCCAATTCTGCACATCCCATTTGAACAGATGCAAGCCTTGATTACCTTCGTATTCCAGCCTGTCGGCCTTGAAATGATTAAATACCATAGCGCTGTCGTGCCCCGCTGCGGCGGAACAAAACAATGTCAGACAAAACCAAACATTTCGGGGGCTAAACAAAACCTTACGGATGCACATGTTCCGCCCTTTCCACGATCAATCTACGAAACATGCCGCTGTCCATGTGATACAGCAAATGACAATGAAAGGCCCACTCGCCTTCCGCGTCGGCCGGCACATCGACGCTGACGGTTTGGCCGGGCTTGACGTTGATCACATGTTTTTGCGGGTTATACATGCCGTTACCGTTGTCCAGATATTGCCATAAGCCATGCAAATGGACCGGATGATTCATCATGGTTTCGTTGACATAAGTAAAACGAATCCGCTCGCCGAATTTGACCCGGATCGGCTCGGCATCGGCGTATTTGATATCGTCGAACGACCAGATGTAGCGTTGCATATTGCCGGTTAGCCGCAACGTGATTTCCCGATCCGGCGGCCCCATCAGCGAATGATTGGGTTGCGTGGCGATTAACTGGCTATAACTCAATGGCTTTGTTCTGTCGCCGCTATCGGCGTCAGACATTGTGTGTCCGGCGTGCGCACTTATCGGCACCTCGGCTGCCGCATGCTGATGAGCGGCGTGTTCCGTCATGGTCTGTTCGGGCATAGCGGAATGTTCGGTATGCGCATGACTAAGCCCCTTGTCGGCAGTCGCATCAGCCCATGTTTGATGGCCGGCATGTGCGCCGCCCATCTCCGCCAAGGTCAGTAGAGTCATGGGCCGCATTGCCGGCGACTCGGCCGGCAGATCGGCGCGCGGCGTCAGGGTCGCGTTTACGTAACCGCTGCGATCCATCGCTTCCGCAAAAATGCTGTAAGCCTGCTCGGTTTGCGGCTGTACCAAGACATCGTAGGTTTCCGCCACCGCAATGCGAAACTCATCCACATCGACCGGCTCAACGGGCTGCCCGTCGGCGGCAATCACCGTCATTTTCAGACCCGGCAAACGCACGTCAAAATGCGTCATTGCCGAAGCATTAATGAAACGTAAACGTATTTTTTCGCCGGGCTTGAACAGGTAAAGCAGGTTGGATTCAGCGGTTTGACCGTTGATCAAAAAACGATAATTGGCGCCGGTTACGTCAGCCAGATCGGTGGGCTCCATACGCATCTCACCCCAGGCCAGGCGGTCGCTAATGGTTTCCCAAAAACCCAGGCGTTGAATATCGGCAAAAAAATCGCCGACCGTGCGCTTTTGAAAATTGTAATAGTCGCTTTGCTTTTTCAAGCGCGCCATGGTTCGTTCCGGATCGGCGCGTGCCCAGTCCGATAGCATTACCACATAATCTCGATCTACCGTTTGCTGCTCGTTTTGCGGCGCTATGATTAGCGCGCCGAACAAGCCCTGCTGCTCCTGCATGCCGGAATGGCCGTGATACCAATAGGTGCCGCTTTGCTTGACTTTGAATTGATAGGTAAAGGTCTGACCGGGTTCTATGCCGTCGAAACTGATGCCCGGCACGCCGTCCATTCGGTACGGCAGAATAATGCCGTGCCAGTGTATCGAGGTTTGCGTTTTAAGCTGATTGCTGACTTGCAGGGTGACGTCCTCGCCCTCCCGCCAATGTAAGGTAGGGGCCGGCAAGGCTCCGTCCGCCACTACAGCCTGCTGGGCTTCGCCGATCAGATTGATGGACTGTTCCGAAATTGCCAAACGATAAACGTCTGCCTGAGTGACCCCGGAAACCAAAATTGCCAGTAACAGCCAAGCCGCCGGACTTCGGCTGCGGGAGAAATCCCAATAGTGCATAACACCTCTGATTAACGATTAGAAGGCGTTTACTCTAACATTTTTACCGGGTCCGATACTTGCGGCTAACGATGACGATTGACAATCTAATAACACCGGGCGGTGCTCCGGATCACCCCGTATTAATCGTCAACCACAAAATCGCGCGAGTCGCGCATGCCTTCCAGAAAATTAAACAACCGTTGCGGAGCAATCAAACAGCCGGCCGCCGCTTTTCTGGGCATGATTTCTACCAGCACGCCCTGCGCCGTCAGCTTGTTCAGAACCTGATACATAAAAAAGTCCAGCGTCTCCGCCACGCCTATCATGTTTTCCCACTCGCCGACCGCCGCCTCGTCGGCGTAACGCCGGTAAGGCCAGACCGGCAAGGTTTCATGACCGTCCACCTGCCGAAAAATCCATTGCCGGCTTTCTTTCAAACCCCAGACTTCGTCCATTTCAATGATGCGATACATGAAATACTCCAACAGCTCTTCATCGCTCATCGATTGAGCCGCATCATATTCTTCTTGGTAAGGTTCGTAGCGCATAGTACCGATCCGGTGATGGAAAATTAGATTACAGCAATAATCGCACCACGCTAGCCGGCCATTAGCAAAGTAACCCGAATCGGCAAATTGTAGGGTCTATGCAGATTTACGCTGTATTTACGCCCGAGCGGTCGAGATTGGATTGTCGCTTATCCGACAAAACCTAAACCGATTGCAGCACGGTGCCTATTTAACAAAAAGCGCTCATCCGATAAGTTGTATAGTTGCAAACCTTCAACATCGATATCCAAGCAAGCCTATGAAACTATTGATCCGCAATCTTCCCCGCACCACCACCGAAACCGAACTGCGGGCCATGTTCGCGGAACACGGCAGCGTGCAATCCTGTTCGCTGGTGATGGACAAAGACACCAACAGCTCCAAAGGCTTTGGCTTTGTGGAGATGCCCAAAGCCGGCGAAGCCAAGGCCGCCATCAAAACCCTGAACGGTTTGGACATGGACGGCAATCGCATTCGCGTGAAAAAGGCCGAAACCAACCCGGGCGAAGCTGCCGATGACTAAACCCGGCAGACAAGATCCGCTGCACGGCATCACGCTGGAAGCGCTGTTGATTTTTCTGGTGGAAAAATACGGCTGGGCGGAATTGGCCAGCCGCATCGACATCAATTGCTTTGCTAAAGACCCCAGCGTTAAGTCCAGTCTGAAGTTTTTACGCAAGACACCGTGGGCGCGGCAAAAGGTTGAGGCGCTTTATTTGCAGAGCCAGCAGACGGATAACATCGATAGCTAACGGCGTAATAAAAACCTTTTCCGCCAGCCAAGTCGCCAATCCAATAGTTACCGCTGTAGCGGCCTGGTTATCCGTCCTGAAGAACCGAATATCAAAGTTTCCGGGACTTTGTTGGCGATGCGTTCGAGGCGGGGGGCAAGTCAATTTTTTATGCCGAGCCATGTCGCCATCATCCTTCATCGTTAAGCTCTACCCTTCACCCACCATCGAAAACGGTAAATGCTATCGCGCTAAACACTTCGGCAGAACCTCACTGACTTTTTTGGCTTTTTGCGCAGCAGATCATGTGTAAATTTTGACAATCGAGATGGTTAAGCCGACTATTGCCTCTACTATTTAGACTTTTCGGATAACAAAGATGAAGCTCCTTAAAAAAACATCTGCTCTATTACTTTTATGTCTGACAACGAATATCGCGTGGTCTGAACCGGTCAACTTTTGCAAAGTTGAAAGAGTTTACGACGACGATGTAAGCGTTCCGGCCAAAATTGTCTATGAAGACTGTTCAGGCGTTGCCTTTCTTTGGTATGCCAAATCTTACGTGGAGGCTTCTTGCTGGGCAGGCGCTATCGATTTATTGAAGGGAAAATGCGAGCAAAGTAAAGTCGATTCCAAGGATTCCGCGACCGAACTCCCGGCAACCGAAACGCAAGAAGAAAAAAGCGTTTTGGAGCCTTAAAGCAGACCAGCGTGTGTCATTCGTCGTGCGAAATTGTAGCAGTCGGTTTTTTCGGACCCCAGATGAGGTTGTTTATCTGCCATTTCCATGGCTAGCTAATGGGTGGCAGGTAAACCAATACGGAATATACCCGCCGCCTGTTGTAGAAGTTGACCACTAAAGAGTCCTTTAACAAAAGCCGCAACCAGGCGATTGCCGGCAATCTTTCTTTAATGCCAATAAATCCCGACCAATCCGACCCAATGATCGCCGGTATAGACATTGGGACGCTGAACGCCCAGGCCTAGTCGCCAGTCGCCGACGACGGGATAAAGCAATTTGACCGTGGCCGCACCCAAGGCATTGCTGCCGGATAAATAATCGCCATTGATCCGCAGCTTTTCAAACATCGGCGCTTCTATGTTCAGGTGCACCCCCACGCTTTGAAAGCCGGCCAGCGCCGCATTGGCGTAATACAGGCCGGTATCGACGTCGGTGTCCCAGTCCGGCAAATGCCGTTGATATTCCAGGTAGGAAAAACTCATAAATAATGTGGCTTGCGTCAGCATGCCAAGGCCGCTCTGAGTGCCGGCGATCAATTGGGTATCTTGCGCCAACCAGTGTTTTTCCACGCTCAGCATCACATCCGGCTGAAAGGGTACCGAAGGTACGGCTGTGGAAACAAATTGTCCGTTCAGCAAACTCAAACCCAAATCCCAACCGGCCGCCAGACCATAATTTGCGGAAATATTGGCAACGGCTGCCGAGGCGAAAATATTGGTTTCCTGCTCTATATCGATAGTACCGACATCGGTAGCATCGATTTCCGGCATATTGCGCACAGGTTTTTTGTGCTGACCGGCATCGGCACGTTCTTTTGCCGGCAGGTTTGCGGCAAGCACCGTCAGCAACATGAGACACCGCAGCCCGACTTTAGCCCTGCATACCCTGCTATCCATGTTCCCCGATCCAGATTAAATGTACGGCACCATGCTTACCTAACGCTTTTACGAGCATTACCGGCAAAGCTTACCCGCGAATGACCTCAAAAAAACTATTTGCACAAAAGATATTGTATCGCTACTATATCGATGCAATACATTTATCGGAGAGCCACCCATGCGCAAAATAATTATAATAAGCGGCGTTTTAATGTTGAATGTGCTGAACGCAAACGGCGTCAATGCTCAGCCGCAATCATTCTCGGAAAACGTAATCCCTGCCAGCACCTTACCCACACTTCATACCAAGACCTCTGAAAAGTTTGACGATCTAAAAACCGAGCTAAGCATTTATTCTTTGATTGCCGGTATTTATGCCTTGTATTGGCTGAAACAACGAGCCTGATCCCAAGTAAAAACCTTTGTAAACTTTAAGGGCGTGCCGGCAGATGCTGTCGTCCACGCCCAAAAGTATCTATCGATGGTTTGATTGCCTGCCACATCCACCGCTCATATTTTGCCGTTACGATCGGTTTCATAGACGCCACCAAATGTTTCGAATGCACCTACGCGTGTCTCGAATGGACGCATTGGCACTGCAAATGCGTCGCCGAATCGCGCGAAGGTATATTCCAACCTGCCGGCCGCAGACACGCAAGTTGTGAAGGCGCATCCCAATGCTACGAGCGAGTCAACGCAAGCCGTGAAGGTGCGCTCTGAGGCTGCAAATGTGCGTTCGCAAGTTTCGCCCATGCATTCCAAGGCTTCGAACGCGCCAACTCAAACCTCGAAGGTGCATCTCCGACATTGGTATGTCCATTCCGCAGACTAACAGACGGCAACGAATACAACGTTGACGTGAGTGTTTAAAAATTTGCCGCGCCTGGAGGCGTCTACCATCCACGTTAATGACAGGAATGATTCAGCGGCGAATCTGGGACAGTGCGTCTTCGCGAATCGCGGTTTGCAAATCGATCAGACTCTGTTCGCTGACCTGAATCAAGCCCCGATAGGGACGGTCCAAATCCAGAATAATGAACACCATGACCACAATCAACCACACCATGATGTAAGTAACGAAAGACGTGCGATGCCCGGCCAAACCATTGGTGTACCCGACGATAGCGCCGCTCATCACGAAGGTGGTGTATAACAACACCAGCACTAACTCAGGTACATGCCGATTAATCTCGGCATCGCGTTTACCGAAGTTATCGATCAAATCGTTCAAGGCGGGAATAAACAGACCGGTGGTTACCGGATTCGGCGCAGTTTCGTTCGCTTGCCGGGCATAATTCCAGAGCTTGGCTTGCATGCCTCCGGCCTCTGCGATCAGCGCGGCGCGGCGATCATGCTCCGTGAGGTCGACGGAGCCGGTACGCACCCGTAAATCCACATAGTTGCGCATTAAGCCGATTACTTCCTCGCGCACCGCCGCCGGCAATAATTGTGCGCGCAAATACGCGGTGCCTATGGCATTGGCTTCGTCAACCACTGCCTCGCTGCGGCTGTCGTAGCGTTGCAAGGACAGCGAAAAGGTAAACCCCAGCAGTAACGCCAATATGCCAAGCAAAGAACCCGAGACCGAATTGACATGGGATTTAAAGTTATCGTCCACTTTCGGCTTGATCCTTAAACCCAACCGATAACCCAGCTCAATCGCCAGCGCCATGGAGCCGAACAACAATCCGGCTATCAGTAAACTGTTAACGTCGTAGGTAAATTCATTCATGGGACAAAATAATGTAAATGTTTAGGCCTGTTATTGGGATGCGCCGAAACGCGCTTACCCCCGGCTGCTAGCCTCCTATCCCTAGAATAGTACCTAACTTACTAAATTTAGCACTTCATTCGCAAAACCGAACAATTAGCCAACGGCCCCATTCGGCAAACCGGCAACAATGTCTATATCTGTCGGCGAAAAGAAGTATAGCTTGGCTTCGAATTGTATCGGTTAGATGATGTTCAATGGCGTACAGGCATCATTTCCAGTATTTGCATAAATCCCACTAATAACTTGGAATGAACATGATGAGCACAGCGCCGAAAAGTAATAAAGAAAATAAGAAACAGCCTGCCATGAGCCCAAAAGAAAATAGGCCGTGAAAAAAGTCTATTTCTCAACATAAGCCGCTCAGTCCGGCGTAGCGCCTAAGCAAAGCCACTATAGGGCGGCTGCCTTTATTTACGCAGCATTCGATCAGGCTTAGTAAATAAGTGCAGCTTGGATTTTTCTGACGCTACCCAAAACGATAGCGAGATTTAATGCAAAAGCCTTCCGTCTAGCTCGCCCTTCATATCAGTCCTGAAGGCGATACCGATGAGACAGCAACAGTCAGAGCCAGTTAAGAGTGATGAATCCGATCAGGTACAATCAAACCATCCTCCATATACAACACGTGATCCATACGCGCCGCCAAATCCGGATCATGCGTAACCACCAAAAAACTTACCTGTAGTTCTCGGTTTAACTCCAACATCAGCTGATAAATCTGCTCCGCGGTTTTACTGTCCAGGTTGCCCGTCGGCTCGTCGGCCAAAACGCATTTTGGCTTATTGATTAAAGCCCGCGCCACGGCGGCACGTTGCCGCTCGCCACCGGACAGTTCGCCGGGCTTGTGCAACAGCCTATGCCCCAAACCCACACGTTTCAGCAGCTCAGCGGCTTGCTGCTGTGCCTGCTTAATCGAATGATTGCCTATCAATAAAGGCATCGCCACGTTTTCCAGAATGGTGAACTCGCCCAACAAATGGTGAAACTGGTAAATAAATCCCAGGGAGCGATTACGTAACTGGCTTAATTTGCTAGCGCTGACTTGATTTAAATCCGCGCCGTCGAGGATCACCGAACCGGAGCTGGGTTTTTCCAAGCCGCCTAGTAAATGCAGCAAGGTGCTTTTACCGGAACCGGAGGCGCCCATGATCGCCACGCGTTGGCCGGCATGAATAGCCAAGTCCACGCCTTTTAAGACCTCGACGTTCAGGTCGCCCTGCGCATAGCGCTTGGTCAGTTTTTGACACTGTAAAATGACGGGGCTATTCATAACGCAATACCTCGGCCGGATTGACTCTGGCTGCTTGCCAGGCCGGATAAAGCGTCGCCAGCAGGGACAGCAAAAAAGCCACGCAGGCTATCCAGTAGACATCGGTCCAGATTAGTTTGGAGGGTACTTCGCTGATGTAATAGACATCGGCGGCCATGAATTGCACGCCAAAGGTTTTTTCAATAGCCGGCACGATGGTTTCCACGTTCAGCGCCAGCAACACGCCGCCGACCGTGCCTAGCAGCGTACCTATGCTTCCAATCACGCAACCCAGCACAATGAAAATACCCATCACCGACCTGTTCGACAATCCTTGAGTTTTTAGAATGGCAATATCGCCACGCTTATCCGTCACCACCATCACCAGCGTGGAGACAATATTGAATGCCGCCACTGCGACGATCAGCAGCAAAATAATGAACATCGCCCGTTTTTCGGTTTGTACCGCTCGGAAAAAATTGCTGTGGGCTTGAGTCCAGTCGCTGACCCGAAACTCGTCACCTAAACTGTCGGCCAGACTTTGGGTGATGCGCGGCGCATTGAATAGATCATCCAATTTCAAACGCAAACCGGATACAGCCTGCTCCAGTCTGAATAATTTGCCGGCATCGTCGAGATGCATCAGGGCCATATTCCGGTCGTATTCGTACATACCGACCTTAAACACACCGACCACGGTAAAGCGTTTCATGCGCGGCAAAATTCCGGCCGGCGTGGAGTTGATTTGCGGCGTGATCACGGTCACTTTATCGCCCATCATCACTCCTAAATAACTGGCAAGCTCGGCTCCGAGCACGATGCCGAATTCGCCGGGGACTAAATCGTTGAGACTGCCGAACATCATTTTACTGGCCACTTCCGATACCTTGGCTTCATATTCGGGCAAAACCCCTTGCAGCAAAGTCCCGCTGACTTGGCGGTCGGCATTGATCATCACTTGACCGTGGATAAATGGCGCGGCGCCTTCGACATGCGGCATGTTTTTGGTACGTTGCTCCAAAGCCTGCCAATCGTCCAGCTGACCGAAACGGCCGGTAATCGTGCTGTGCGCGGTCATGCCCAGAATACGTTCGCGCAATTCGGCTTCGAAACCGTTCATCACCGACAACACGGTGATCAAAGCCGTCACGCCCAGCGCGATACCGAGCACGGATGTTAAGGTAATGAAGGAGATGAATTGGGTGCGTTTTTTGGCACGGGTATAGCGTAACCCGATATACAGGATGAGTGGTTTGAACATGCTATGAGATTTAAGGGTTTTTACAAGCGGCGCAATAACCGTAGAGGTAAAGGCTGTGATCGGTGAGTGTGTAACCTAATTTCTGAGCGATTTCGGACTGGCGTTTCTCGATGATCTCATCGGTAAACTCAGCAACTTTGCCGCATTTCATACAGACCACGTGATCGTGATGGTTGCCTTTATTCAATTCGAAAATCGAGTTGCCGCCTTCGAAATGATGCCGTTCCACCAAACCGGCTGCCTCGAATTGGGTCAGCACCCGGTAGACAGTGGCCAAACCGATTTCCTCGCCCTCCGACAGCAAGATTTTATAGACCTTTTCCGCCGACAAATGCCGGTCGTCTTGTTGCTTTTCCAGAATCTCCAGAATTTTGATCCTGGGCAATGTCACTTTTAAGCCCGCATTACGCAAATCCTGAGTTTCCACAAGCGCGTCTCCTTTAAACCTATAATCGGTCGCATTGTATCGTTTTTTGCGCTAAGCCGCTGACAGAATTATGGGATAATGCCTCATCGTTTGTCGTCGGACTTAACCCACTCCTCATGAAAAAATCGCTTTTATTGCTTGCGGCCGCCACCAGCCTGCCCCTTACCGCTTGCAACACCATCCTGAATAATCTGCCCGGGGTTTACACCTTGGATATTGAACAAGGCAATATTATCGATCAAAACATGGTCAACCAGCTGCGGCCGAACATGACCAAACGGCAAGTGCTTTACATCATGGGCTCGCCGATGTTGGCGGACGCTTTCCATGAAAAACGCTGGGATTATTTATATTCGGAACAATCTGGCGGCGAAGATAGAGTACAAAAGCGGATCTCTCTATTTTTCAACGGCGACAATTTGATGGGCGTACAAGGCGACTTTAGACCCAGTGCTCTACCGGTGGTGAAAGAATCCACGGAAACCAGCGTCGACGTCCCGAAACGCGATCTCGAGCGTTCGATGTGGGAAAAAGTCAGCGGCTTATTCGGCGGGGAACCCGACACCCCCATTCGCAAAAACAATCAAGCAGCTAACGAGCAGAAAGAAGCCGGAAGTTCTACGGAGAAAGACAAAGAAACAGTGGAAGAAGCTTCGGACAAAAAATAAACCGACTCGTAGACACGCTTTACAGCAGCAGCGCCCCGGCAATCGCGATAAAGTTGTCTGCGGCCTGAATCAGTGCCGGGGCGGTCAGGCTATGGATACCGTAAACATCACTGGCGGTACCGAAATCGTTGCGAATCTTTTGCAACAGCAACTCGAAATCCCCGTCTCCCGACAGCAGAATAACTCGATCGGCCTGGGCCGCGTAATCCATTACGTCCAAGGTAATCCCCACATCCCAGTCGCCTTTACTGGTGCCGTCGCGGCGCTGAATATAAGGTTTCAACTTGACGGTAAAACCGATATTTTTCAGGATTTGTTGAAACCCCTGCTGCTTGCTGTCGCCACGGTCAGTGGCGTAGGCGAAGGCAGCGACAACCTGTTTGCCCGCGGTTGCCTGCTGCCAAAACACGCTGTAATTAAAATGTTTCTGGTAACGTTGCCGGGTGGTGTAGTAAATATTCTGAACGTCGACAAAAATCGCTACCTTTTCCATCCAATGCTTACTTCAAAAAAGAACAGCAATAATCGCTGGCAGTGCTGACTTTCATCGTGAATTGCGCATTGCCTGGCACATTGAAAGATTCTCCGCCTTTCACGGCTTGCCAGGCATCGTTACCCGGCAACAATACTTCCAGTTCGCCGGCTAGGATTTCCATTAACTCCGGCTCAGAGGTGTTAAAAGTATATTCGCCGGGCTGCATGAATCCCAAGGTTTTCGAACTACCGTCCGCGAAACGAATCGTGCGGCTATTCACTTTGCCGTCGAAATAGACGTTGGCCTGTTTGACGATAGTGACATTATTGAATTCTGACATGATGTAAATCTATTACTAGTAAAAAAAGGAGCGCAATCATAGCAGATCGCTTTGTTTACGAATAACAAAAAGCCGGGGTGCGCCGGGCTTATCGTGATGACTCAAAATCTCTTCCGACGTAAAATTGGCTTTATCTAATCGTTGACACCATGCCGCCAATTGCTCTGCATCCAATTCGCCACCGGGGTGTCCGGGATAGGCTAATACGGTGATCGCCGCGACTGGCGCCAACAATGCGCAAGCCTCATGCAACGCAGCCAGTGTCGAATCGATTTGCGTAATCACGGTTTTGTCGGCTCCCGGCAAGTAACCGAGATTGAACATCGCCACCCTCACCCTACCGTGCCATTGCTCGGGAATATGACGCCGCATGTCGGCATGACTGGCGAGACATAGCTTCACTCTGCTCTGCAAGTCGTATTCCAGTAAACGTTGATAACTTTTGATCAACGCTCGTTGTTGAATATCGAAACCAAACACAAGCCCCTTCACCCCGACGCTTTGAGCCAGAAACAAGGTGTCATGGCCATTTCCCAGGGTGGCGTCCACCGCGATATCGCCCGGCTTTAGATATGAGCCGGCGATGTTGTGTGCAAGCTCAAGTAGCGAAATGCGTTTCATAGTAGCGTTTTACATCGCAGCCTTTCGGCAAGCCGGCTTGCTGTTGCAAGTATTCGGCAAAGCGCGCCGCATGCCAGGGCATCGCCAAACTGCCCTTGGCGCCGAAACCGTTAAAAATATGCAACTGTTTATACTTGGGATGAGTGCCGATAAAAGGCTGTTTATCCAGCGTAGCCGGCCGAATTCCGGCCCGGTGCTGGTAGACTTCACAGGATTGCTGCAGCGGATAAACCGACCGCAAGCTATTCAGCAAAACCGTTTGCGCGAGTTGCGTCGGTGAATTGTCTATCCGGTCGACTTCGAAAGTGGCGCCGGTTTTAAAGCGCCGAGTTTCCAGCGGAATCAGCCAATGCCCATAATTCAAAATGTGATCCGGAATGTCTTGCCGGCTTAGGCAGCTTAATATTTCGCCTTTCGCCAATTGAAACGGTAAACCGCCGAACCAGGGATTGCTCAAAGCTCTATGCCCTTCACAAAACACGATATGCTTAGGCTTAAGCTCTCCCCATCGTAAATCATTTTCCAGCCTAATATCGCTGTATTCCACCACCGTCTGCCGGTAACAACCATTACTGATCAAAAAATCGCGCAAACTTGTCAATAAAGCCTCGGTCTTTAGGTAACCGGTTTGCCGTTGCCTCAGTGCGCCGAACGCTGCTTCTATGCCTTTAGGCGCCGGCGCCATATCGGATAAATAGGCAAAATAATCCGGCTGCGCCAAACGCCGCTCGGCCAATTCCCGTTGTTTGCGATTGAGCAGAATTTTCAGCATCGGCACTTGCACATAGAAATTCTGCCGAAAATCCGATTCGAGTTGCCGATAAGCCGTTAAGGCGGCCGGCAACAAGCTTTCTATGTCCGGTTGTTTGACTAAACGTTGCCCGGTCACAGGATTGATCAAACCGGCAGCGACTTGCGACGCATTTTGCAAACCGTCGTCCACGACCAACACCCGAAGACGCCGCTTAAGCAACTCCCAAGCCAGTAAACTACCGGCCAACCCCTGCCCAATCAGCAATACATCGATTTGCATCAGGATTATTTGGCGTGCAAGGCCTCGCCTTTAAACACGATGCCATCCCAACCGTCGCGTATGAAATTTCTGATATTTTGATGGTCGTTGCCGGCCGGATTATGCAACACATCCTTGCGGTAATAATCGCCGAATAGCGCCAGAGTCTGTTCGACAGTTAGTTGCTGCAATTGAGCAAACGCAAAAATCTTGCAGGATCCTTCGTTGCGCCCGGCTTCGTTAACGAGCGGCTGATGCAACCCGTTGCTGAATTCGGTGGGCTGATAATGGTAATGTTCGGCAATTATTGCCATGGTGTCTTGAAAATCAATATCTTGTTTAGTTTTAACGCGTTGTAAAAAATCGTTCAGCATCATTGGCTTAACCCTTAATTTCCCTTATTATTCGAATCATTGCCACCGGAATTGACCAAAACGGCGGCATAAACAGTTATAATCGAGCCATGAGTCCGCATTATTTTGTCACTGCGGGCTGAGTTCGGGATCGTCTTATTATTGTTATATTCCGTTAATACAATCGCGCACTGCCCTGTCGGCTGGTTCGGATCTTACGGATTGCAACCTCAATAACATCATAAAGGAATACATTTTGAAACAGATAATTACTCTTTTATCGTTTTGTCTGCTTTGCTCGAATGCCGCTTTCGCGGCCCCGGAAACTCAAATCCCGCCGCCGCCGATAGAATCAGTCAACGCCGCAATCGGCTCGGCACCTAATGTGATTATCGAGCAAACCAATTATGCCTCTTATCTACTGTCGCCAGGCGATGCACTCGAAGTAACCGTCTGGAAAGAAGAAGGCTTGCAACAATTACAGATCTTGATTTCACCGGACGGCACCATTATTTTCCCCTTGATCGGCACTGTTGGCGCAGCCGGCAAAACCATTACCGAACTTAAAGACAACCTCACCACCCGGCTTTCCGACTATATCTCCGATCCCTCGGTTGCCGTCAAATTACTGAATAACCAAGGCAATTCCGTATTCGTGATCGGTAAGGTCAATAAACCCGGCCAAGTGTTCTCCGGCAGACGCCTGGATGTATTGCAGGCCCTCAGCCTCGCCGGCGGTTTGACAATATTTGCCAAAGAGGGCTCAATCAGCATCATTCGCCGCAGCGGCGATCAAGTTAAAGTGTTTCCTTTCGACTATAGCGATGTGATTGATGGCGAGGATCTGGAACAAAACATCCTGCTGGAACCGGGAGACACGGTCACCGTACCCTAAGCGGAATTAGATAGAATCGCTATCTATGAAGATAAAAACGGATTTTTTACTATCTGCGCTGGTTTTGTTCAGCAGTAACAGTTCTGCGCTGGATTTATTGTTTAAGCCCGAGTTCAGCTTTAAGGAACGCTATGACGATAACGTGCGCATGCAGATTCATCCAAATCATAGCAATCTGATCAGCACTATTTCCCCTGGAGTATTGTTCGGTTACCTTGCAGACGATAACGAATTGAATACACGCTTCAAATGGAATGAGTTGATTTATAGTAGCGATTCGGCGTTAGATTTTTCCGAAAAACTCGTCAACCTAAATCATAAATACCAGGGCGAACTTTTCAAAACCGATCTGGTTGCAAGCTACGCCGAAGAGTCTTCGATCAATACCCAATTGGACCCCACCCAAATTGATCCGACCCAAATCAATGAAAGAGGCGGCGTACAAACACTGGTACCTCGCAATACCAAATCCATTGCGCCGACAGTGATTTACAGCCTAAGTGAAAAAAACTCCATACAGCTAGGTTATAGTTACACGGATGTAGCATATGAGCGGAAACCTAATTTAATTAACGGCTTAAACTACTCCGACTATAGCTATCAACAATATTCGGCAACGGCTACCCACACTTACACTGAACGCCTATCGTTTAACCTGACGGGGGCGTATTCGGACTATGAATCGGCAAACCAAAATCCAGGATTAGCTTTAGGAGTAATACCTATAACTTCAGGCTTTAGTCAAAAATCAACAACGTTTACCTACCAAGCTGGCCTGCAATATCTATTTGACGAACAAACTCAATTAGCACTGTCAGCGGGTATTCGCGACACAACCACCGAAAGCACTCAATTCACATATTTCCGAAACACCACAATTCCGTTTCCGCTTAGCCAACAGTCTTCCTCGTCTAAAAACTCCATGGGCAACGTGTTTTCGGCAAACCTGTCTCGCAAAAGTGAATGGGGAAACTTTAGCTTGAGTGCAGGACAACAGCTCAACCCAGCCAGCACCGGCCAACAGCAAACATCTACCACCTTTTCCGCTCAGGGTCGCTACAATCTCACCGAACGCTTATCCACGGGGTTCAACGCCAATTATTTGTTATCCGAATCGGTATCCGCTTTTAGCAACAACACTAGCAGAAGTAATAACCGAACTTACATAACGCTATCACCGAATATTCAGTGGCGCTGGACCCCGGAAATCAATTTGGACTTTTCTTACAGTTATCGGCAACAAGTTTACGAGTCAACCAACCAAACCGCGGTCGGCGATAGCGTGCAGCTGCAATTCTCTTATCAACCTCAAATCAATCGTCAGGTGAAATAGCGTGGAAAATCAAGCCATCGACATCAAGGACTATCTAAAAATCATCAAGCGACGTAGAAAGTTTTTGTTGATTCCGTTTCTAGTCGTAGCGGTTATCAGTGTATTGCTGGCGGTCTTGCTGCCGGCCCTGTACCGTTCCACATCGACAATTTTGATCGAGGCCCAGGAAATTCCCGCCGAACTGGTGCACTCCACCGTCACGACCTTTGCGGATCAACGCATTCAGATGATCAGCCAACGGATCATGACCCGGCCGAATTTGAGCGAAATCATCAAAAAATACGACCTTTACGCCGATGACCGTAAAAAAAAGCCGGAGGAAGTGATTCTGGAAAAAATGCGTAAAAGCATCAAGGTGGAAACCATCAGTGCCGATGTCGCCAATAACAAAAGCGGACCGGCCCAACAAGCGACTATCGCTTTCACGCTGACTTTCGACGATAGATCGCCCTCGTTGGCGCAAAAAGTGGCCAATGAATTAACCTCCCTATTTCTCAAAGAAAACATCAAATCGCGTACCGAATCTGCGGAAAATGCAGCCTTATTTTTGAGCGAGGAATCGAAACGGTTGAAAGTCAAAATTCAGGAAATCCAGCAAAGCCTAGCCACTTTCAAAGAAAAAAACCTGAATCAATTGCCGCAAATCAGTGCCCTCAATCAACAAGAACTAACCTCGCTAAGCAACCAATTATTGCAACTGGACAGCCAAGAACGCTCCCTACAAGACCGCCGTTTTTATCTGGAAGGCGAATTGGCGCAAATCGACCCCAATGCCATGGCGACCAATGCTGTCGGCAACCGGGTTTTCGATATGAAAGACCGGCTGAAAGAATTGCAATCGCAATATCCTTCGGTGTTATCCAGCCATTCGGCGAACCATCCGGATGTGATTAAGATCAAACGCGAGATTGAGTCTTTGCAGAAAGAAATCGGCTCCAATACCGATGTCAATTCAATGAACGCCGAACTGACCGATAGAAAGGCCGAGCTGGCTTTGTTATTGAAGCAATATTCCGATAAACATCCGGACGTCGTGAAACTGCAAAAGCAAATCTCCGCCCTACAACAAAGCCTGGCTAATACCAAGCAAAGCGAGTATAGCAATACCGATATACAACCCGATAACCCGGCTTACATCACCTTAAAGTCTCAGCTGGCTTCGGTGAATACCGAAATCGAGTCTTTGAATTTCACCCGCGGCCGCGTGCAAAGCAAAATGGAAGAGTTACGCCAAAGTTTGCGGCAATCCCCATTGGTTGAAAAAGAATATATGGATTTAATCCAAGACCTCGACAACACCAATCTGCGTTACCGCGAAGTCAGCACCCGCGAAATGGAAGCGCAAATTTCGCAACAATTGGAAATGGAAAGGAAAGGCGAGCGTTTCACCCTGATCGATCCGCCGCAAGAACCGCTAGAACCGGTTAGTCCCAATCGGATCGCGATCCTGGTGCTGGGCATCGTGCTGGCCCTAGCCAGCGGCTTCGGCGCCGTGGCGCTTGCCGAAATGCTCGACTCGACTATCAATAGTCCGAAAGCAGTCACAGCCATCCTGGGCGTGGAACCGTTGGCGTCCATCCCTTATCTTGAAAGCCAAACCGAGCACAAAGACCGCAATAACGAACGCCGTATACTATTGATCGGCTGTGCTATTGCCGTAGTGGTGGCAATACTGGCCTTTCATTTCATCGTCATGCCGCTGGATGTGTTTTGGTACAAATTACTGCGTGTTGTGGGCAACTAATCACTCAAGGGAAAATTCATGAACTCCATTCAAACCCTAACGGAAACAAATAACCCCACAGCTGCCGGATCAGCCAACCAACCCGGCGACAAGGTTAGCATCGCCTATACCCAGACTCGGGTACACAGCCCCGATCAGAATCTGCTCAAGCAAAATCGAATCATTTCCGCAACCTCGCCCGGCAAGTGGCTGGAGTCTTATAGGATGTTGCGCACCCGCTGCTTGCAGCAAATGGATGCGATGGAATGGAAGACGGTAGCGATCACCAGCACCGGCGAAGGCACCGGCAATAGCCTGACCGCCGCCAATTTAGCGATCAGTATGGCGATGGAGCTTGACCGCACCGCCTTGCTGGTCGACGCCAATTTTCAGAACCCCAGCATCAACAAACTATTCGGCATACAAGCCACTTCCGGCTTAAGCGATTATTTGCTGAACGATACCGAATTCAGTTCGATGCTGATCAATCCCGGCATAGAACGCTTGGTAGTATTGCCGGCCGGAAAACCCTTGTTTAACTCCACGGAAATGCTGCGTTCGCCGAAAATGGTACGCCTGGTTAACGAATTAAAAAGCCGTTATCCATCCCGGATTATCATTTTCGATATGCCCCCCATCCTGTCGCACGACGATACCTTGGGTTTCTCACCCTATGTAGATTGCGTGTTATTGGTAATCGACGAAGGCCATACCAAAACCGACGAATTGAAACACGCAGCGACTTTGCTGAAAGATACTAACGTGCTGGGAACGGTATTCAATAAAGCTACCGATAACAAAATCAGCTTTACCGGGGTATAAAAAAGCTATCGGGTGTGGCCGCGCCGCAGCCACACCTTTCAACATTTCCTATCAGAGTTTACTCAAAACAGCCTTGGCTTCGTTCAGGCCATCAAATTCGGCCTTTTTATCGACTGCTTTTTGCAGATACTCACGGGCTTTAACCGTATCGTTCTGTTTGAAGTAAATCATGCCTAAGTGATAATTACTGATTGCTGAATCAGGCAGCATTTCCAGTACTTTCAGCAATTGTTCTTTAGCTTTGTCGTAATTGCCTTGTTTATAGGCAATCCAGCCGACCGTATCCAACATATTAGGGTTATTGGTTTTCAACAATGGCTCCGCCAAAGTAGCCGCTCTTTGCAAACTATCCGGCGCCGTGGAGAAATCCGACAGATAGCTGGCCAGATTGTTTATAGCGACAGGCGAATCCGGATGCTGTTTATAAGACTCCTCGTACAAGGCCAAAACTTGTTCGTGCTGGCCTTCATGATGATACAAGCGCGCCAAGTCGTCGACCAACTCCAAAGCCCCCTTGGATTTATCGATACCTTTTTTATAGATATCTATTGCCCCCTGCTTATTTTTTTGCGCCAACTCAATCAAAGCCAAATTGCGATACGGGCTGTACCAGTCAGGCTTAATATCCAGGGCTTTGGTATAGGCGGCTTTGGCTTCGTTAAACTTTTGTTCGTTTAGATAAGCCCCGCCCAACAAATTGTAGGCAATAAAATGATCCGGCTGCTGTTTGATAATTTGCTGAAGTTTGGCAATAGCCTTATCGGATTGCTTAAGCACCAAATAGCTTTTCACCATTTCGGTCAATGGTTCTATAGCATCCGGCTTACGCGCCAATGCCTTTTGAAATGCTTCGGCACTAGCCTCCAGTTTGCCTTCGACCTGATATCCGAGACCGGACATATAAAAACCGGTAGCGTCTTTATCGGATAACGTCTGCACTTGCTTGGCAATTTCCTGCGCCTTATCCCAATGTTTTTGCGACAACTCGATCTTAAACAAGGCTTCCAAGCCTTTTATACTTTGCGGATTTGCTTTCAATAGCGCTTCGATCTGCTGTTTAGCTTGATCTTGATGCCCGGCTTTCAGATGTAATCCCACTAGATCCAGTCGAGCGGTTTCGTCGGCCGGTGCCGCAGCCACTACCTTTTCCATATTCTCTCGGGCCAATTCCTCCTCGTTATTGCGAAGATGAGCCGCCGCCAACATTTTTAACACGCCGATATTATTGGGCTGATCGACCAATACCGAACGAAAGTCCGCTATGGCCTCGGGAGTTTTATTTTCACCCAATGCAAATTGCCCGCGTAACGTCAAGGCTTCGGCATCGCGTGGATTATTGTCCAGCACTTCCTTAATCAGGGCCTTGGATTCGTCGCCGCGCTTGGTCATTGCGTACAAAGCCGCCAGCTTGTTACGCGCGGTTATGCCGCTGGGACCCAACTTATCCTGATCCACCACTTCTTTCAGGGCCGCTTCAGCCTTGTCTATTTCTTTCTTGGCCAAATGTATATTTGCCAATTTGAACTTCAATTCGTAGGCTTCCGGTTTCTGCTCTATCATCGGCAGCAATTCGGCGATCGCCACTTCCGGACTGCGTTTTTCCAGCAAAAAATCCACTAAATAACTTTTCGCGGTATCGTTGTCCGGCAAGGTTTGTACCGCATTACGCAAAGTGGACTCGGCTTTATCCACCTGATTGGTACCGACTTGGAATAAGGCCAAAGTTCTATAATGTTGTAATTGTTGCGGCTCAAGTTTGATGATGTCCGCCAACGCATTTTCGGCATCGGCCACTTGATTTTTCTTGGCATACAGACCCGCCAACATACTGCGCAAAGCCACATTGTCGGCTTTCTTCTCGATTGCCTGTTTTAACAAGGTAATCGCACTATCCACTTTATCCAACCTGGCTTGAATAGAAGCCATCATCAAAGTGGCAGGCACATCGTCCGGACTCTGTTTCAAGGCGCGCTCGACAGTCATGATCGCACCGTCGCTGTTATTCTTGGCTGCTTGCACCCCCGCCAGTAATACCAAAGCCTCAACATTATTCGGTTCCTTAGCCAAGGCTTCTCCGGCCATTTTCTCGGCATCGTCTACCGCTCGATTCAGTAACAGCAGCTGCCCAACCCGAACCCGGGCCATCACATGATTTTCATTGCCGGCAACAACAGTACTGTACTCTCTAAAGGCATTTTCAATTTTGCCTTGCTTACTCAACGCTTCCGCAATCTGAAAGTGAGTTTCCCAATCCTTGGGATCGATTTGCAGCACGTTTTTGTAGGCGAGCAAAGCTTTCTCATAATCACCCGCTTGATATAACTGTTTACCTTCTTCCATGTATTTCGCTTTCCGTTCATCGGCGCCGTTACAGGCCACCAAGCCGGTCGATAACACAACAATGCCTAGATTTTTTAAAAAATTTTGTTTCGTTGTCATTAGTTTCTCGATGAGTCTTGCGTTTGATTATTTAGCCGCCATAAGGGAGCGCCGCCGCCGGGAATTCTAACTTATTTGTGCGGACAAACCTTAAGGCTTTCCGTGAATCAGGGATGCTCGAGGTGCGGCATGTTGCCGCACCCGAGTAAAAGTATCATTAGATCTAATAGTAACCGGATTTACTGTGAACCATTTTCGATATTTACCGGCGCTTGACTCGCCCTCGTATAAATTAGCAGACTGTCATTACAACCCGATTTAAATTGCCGCTTAAATTTTTCCATAGGCCCGCTGATAAATCCTCGACAGCGTAAAAGCCGTTTTATCCATTCGGATGCCATCTAGCAACGCAAGTTGCGTCAAGCGACCTAAGTCTGTAAAACTAGCAAAACTTCGTGATACACATAACAAAAACTCAGATCAGGAGATAGATTATGACGCCAATATCCAGCCCTGCAGCTACCGAAAAATGGCGATTTGCCAGACTCGGCGGTTTCGATCAGGTTGAATTAAAGCGCGGTAGCGATTTACTCGGACTGCCGGAACTGGATCAAAAATTATGGGCCGCGTTGAGCTGCCCGACGCACGGCCTGTTTTTCGACAGTCAAACCCTGACCCTGCTGGATACCGATAAAGACGGCAGAATCAGAGCCAATGAAGTTATCGACGCAGTGCGCTGGGCCGGCAAGGTACTAAAAAATCCGGCCGATTTAATTCAACAAAAATCCACCTTGCCGCTGGCGGCGATTAACGATCAGGATCCGGAAGGTCAACAGTTGTTGGCATCGGCGATTGAGATCCTAAAAAACTTGGGCAAGGCCGACGCTACCGAAATCACTGCCGACGATCTGGCCGATATGACCAAGATTTTCGCCAACACCCAATTCAACGGCGACGGCATTATTCCGGTTAAAGCCGCAAGCGACGAGGCCGGTCAACAAGCCATCACGGACATCATCAACTGCTTGGGCGAGATTCAGGATCGCTGCGGCGAACCCGGCATTAATCTGGAAAAAATCGAGCAATTTTTCAAGGATGCCAGAGCTAATTTCGATTGGTGGCAACAGAGCGACGCCGAAGCCGTGCGGATTCGCAATCAAATCGCCGACACCGAAGTGGCGGCAGCGTTGCTCGCCCAATTAAAACCGAAAATAGACGACTTTTTTACCCGCTGCCAATTGGCGGAATTCGACACCGGCGCGACCGAGTTGTTGAATCCGGCCGACAGCCGCTACGAAGAACTGGCCGGCATCGATCTGTCGGCAAGCAACGAAGAACTGGCTAAATTGCCGCTGGCCGCCATCGTCGCCGGCGCTAACTTGCCGTTGAATATCGGCTTGAATCCGGCTTGGCGGGCAGCGGTAGATCAGTTAAAAACCACGGTGCTGGCGCCATTGCTGGGCGCAACAGACAGCTTGTCTTATGCGCAATGGCAAAGCGTGGTCGGTCAGTTTGCTGATTATCAAGCCTGGCTACAGAAAAAACCGGCCAACGCCGTGGAAGGCTTAAGCCTGGAGCGCATCAAAACCCTGTTGCAAAGCGATGCGCAAGCCAAATTGACCGGCTTGATCGAACAGGATCTGGCCTTGGAACCGCAAGCCACAGCCATCGACTCGGTCGTGCGCTTGCTGCATTACTACCGCGATCTGAACACCTTATTAAATAACTTCGTGTCGTTTCGCGATTTTTACAGTGCCGAGCCGCATGGTATTTTCCAGGCCGGCACCTTGTATCTGGACGGCAGAAGCTGTCAATTGTGCGTAAAAGTGGATGACGTGGACAGCCACAGCAAACTGGCGGAACTGAGCAAAATCTTTCTGGCCTACTGTGTCTGCCGTCGACAAGGCAGCGACGAAACACTGACCATTGCCGCAGCCGTTACCGGCGGCGACAGCGACAATTTACGCGTCGGCCGCAACGGCGTGTTTTACGACCGCAGCGGCCTGGATTGGGACGCGACCATCGTCAAAATCATCGAAAATCCGATCAGTATCCAAGAAGCATTCTGGTCGCCGTACAAACGCGTCGCGCGCATGATTAACGAACAACTGGAAAAAAGCGCAGCGGCCCGCGACAAAGCCGCTAACGCCAATGCTTTTAAAGGTATTTCCGAGGCGGGTGCGCATGCCGAGCAAGGTAAAACTCCGCCAGCGCCCTTCGATGTCGGTAAATTTGCCGGGATTTTCGCCGCCATCGGTTTGGCAATCGGCGCCATCGGCACCGCACTAGCCGCAGTGATGAGCAGTTTCATGGGCTTGCAATGGTGGCAAATGCCGCTGGCCATCATCGGCGTGATGCTGGCGATTTCCGGCCCATCCATGTTTATTGCCTATTTGAAACTGCGCCAACGCAATCTGGCGCCGGTACTGGACGCCTGCGGCTGGGCGGTAAACGCCAAAGCCTATATCAACATCCCATTCGGCCGCTTGTTGACCGGCGTCGCCAAATTGCCGAAAGACGCGGAAATGCAAATGGTCGATCCATTCGGCGAAAAGCAAAGCCATTGGAAAAGCTACGTGTTTTTGCTGATCCTGCTAGCCGGCGCGGCCTACGCTTGGCATAAAGGCTATATTGGACCTCAGCAAGAACCGGAAAAAGCAGCCCAGATTGAGGAAAAAGCGGCGCCAGCTAAAGTTGATGCGCCTGCTCCGGCAGCGACTCCAGCCGAGCCTACGGAACCGGCTAAGTAAGCCTTTCATTGCGAATAGGCAGGGACCGGAGCGATTGTGTTATCAAGTAGGTGCTCTGGTCCCGGCTTTTGTTTTTTCGCCTATTTGAACTCTAAACTTTCAGCACAAATACTATTCGGAATTGGGATGGGAAGGCTCAAAACCGACCCTGATCGGTCATTTCCGGCTAAATTTCTGATGTCCGCTTCTTGGCGCATTGCGGTTACTCAATACCAGATTCGGCCAAAACCCAGCTACAAAAGGTTTACATCGGAATATGTACGCCATGGTTACGTTATCTGACAGATAAATCTTACATTGCATTACCGAAAAATCTGGTCTACTTTTGTTGGACGGGCAGTAGAACTCAACGGAGTGCCAAAATCATGCTTAACCGCTTGCCGCTAGCAGCCAAATTACAATTAATGGCATGGGTTGCTTCATTGGTTTTAGTTGGGGTCGCTTTTCTTGGATACCACTCTTTACAAAGCGTAAGTGATGCCGCTCAACGCATGGGTCAAGGCAAAGATGTTGTCGCCGATGTTCTTCCTCCACCTTTGTACTTGGTGGAAGGTCAATTAATTGTGGAGCGTATGGTCCATGATAGTGATATGTCACCTTTACTTAAACGTTTGAAGGAACTCAAAATTGATTATGACGCCCGTAATCGCTACTGGGAAACCAACCATGATTTAACAGACGAGATAAAGCAGCAACTGCTCGGTGATCAGCGAAAATATGCTGATTTGTGGTGGCAGGAAGTCGAGGAGCATTACCTCCCTGCTATTGAACGTGGCGATAGAGCATCCAAGAATGACTCAATGACCAAGTTAGACAATTACTATGATTTGCACCGACAAGGCGTAGATAAAACCGTCAATAGTTCCACGAAATTTGCCGCAGATACCCTTAACAATTTAAATAGCGTTGTCAGTACTACCACTGGATTTCTTGTGGGTCTAGCGTTGATTGGCGCAATAGTATCCATGGCAATGGCCTTGTTGATTACTAAACAAATCCGTGCAAGTTTGGCGTTAGCCGGCCAAGTGGCGCGAGCTATCGCCGATGGCGACTTGACGGTTTCTGTGCCGACCTACGGTCAAGATGAAATAGGTCTTTTGTTTCAAAGACTGAACGAAATGCGTGACAAATTGCATTCTCTGATCTATGAAATACGAAATGGTGTCGTTCAGTTGAATAGACATTCGGCCGAATTGCTTAGGGCTGCCGCGGACTGTGACACTATCGCGTTGGATGGATTGCATGCGGCTAGCAGCATGGCCGCCTCCATTGAGCAACTCTCCGTTTCGCTCGATCAGGTTAATGAGAACGCAATCGATACCATACGCATAGCGACTGAATCAGGGCTAAGCGCCCAAGATTCAACCAAGGTCATAGAGAATTCTGCTAAGGAAATGCATAAAATCTCTGAATTGGTGCTCAACGCCGCGGGTTATATCCGTAATTTGGAAAATATCAGCTCGCAAATCACCACAATTGTTGATGTGATACACGGTGTTGCTGAACAGACTAATTTGCTGGCTCTTAACGCTGCAATCGAGGCGGCTCGCGCCGGCTCTTACGGTAGGGGGTTTGCCGTGGTAGCTGATGAAGTAAGAACGCTTGCGGAACGGACAAGTACTTCAAGTAATGAAATCAAAGTCATGGTCGAGAAGATTCGCGAAGCTTCTCAGGCTTCGGTTTTAGCAATGGAAAGCGGGGTAAAAGGGGTGGAGTCGGGAGTACAGCTATCCAGCCAAGCCGGAAAATCGGTAAAGGAAATACTTGAAGCTCAATCCAGGGTAACGATTTCAATCAACGGTATTAACCGAGCATTGAAAGAACAGACCGCCGCCACACACGATATGACATCACGGGTAGAGACGGTTTCACAAGGGGCCGAATCACTCTCGAGAACAGTATCCAAAACCAGAAAGAACTCGGAAGAACTGGCTAGCCAAGCAGAAATCCTAGACAAACTGGCATCCAGGTTTAGGCTGTAGGGCTGTGGATGTGCTGAACAGTTTGAAGCGCATCTTTCGCGATTGGTGCGGTTCGTAAACTCACCACACCCCACAGCTGCTTTTGGCTGGACAGTTGACATTGGCGCTTTTGTTTCGTCTGGCGGGTTTTGGCCGAACTTGCTCGGCCAGGATTAAAGGCGCGATACCCACAGGGCTTACACCATATCAATTTCAAATCAAGGCGCAATCATACCATTGTGCAAATAGCTTTCTTCGTAGTTAAACACGATATTCGCATCCGGCAAGACCAATGCTTCGTCCTTGCCCTTGTAATCCAAACGAAACAATAAATCCTTGATGATATTGATCCGCGCGGCTTGCTTGTCATCCGATCTAACAATGGTCCAGGGCGCCGACAAATGGTGGGTTCTGGCAAACATGATGTTGCGCGCCTCGCTGTATTGCTGCCAGTGTTTCTGCGCTTCCTTGTCGATAGGACTGATTTTCCATTGTTTCAACGGATCTTTTTCCCGCTGCTTTAAACGCTCTTTCTGTTCGGCTTTGCTGATGTCCAGGTAATATTTCAGCAACGTGATACCGGAACGCACCAGCAGTTGTTCGTAATGCGCGACGGTTTCGATAAACTCGTGATATTCGTCGTCATTGCAAAACCCCATCACCCGCTCCACCCCGGCCCGGTTATACCAGCTGCGGTTGAACAACACCATTTCCTGAGCGGCCGGCAAATAATGCGTATAACGTTGAAAATACCAGGTGCTTAGGTCGCGGTCGGACGGTTTACCCAGCGCCACCACCCGGATTTCCCGAGGACTGAGATGTTGGATGATGCGCTTGATGGTGCCGTCTTTGCCCCCGGCATCGCGGCCTTCCAGGATAATCAAAATCTTGTCACCATGCCTGATGATGTGATTCTGCAACTTCACCAATTCCACCTGCAGCTGCTGCAAGGTGTCTTTGTACACTTGTTTACCGACTTTGGGTTCGTGTTTTTTACTCATGTTACCGGCCTCACTAAGATGACGTTTCCGTTGGTGGAAAGCTGGATTGAATCAGATGCAATCGACGCCCGCTGCCGCCAGATTCGGCGCTAACGGCGGGCAATATCCGCTTTTCCCTGGTCGCTGCCCATGCGTATTCGCAAAATCAGGTTTTTTGCATGTTTCCTGAGTTGCAGAATGTCCTCGACATTTTTTTCGCTGAGAATCTGATTTTTCAGATACAACACTTCGTTACAAACAATCTCGGCCGCTTCCATGCCCGGTTGTAGTTGGGTCCAGGAAATTTCGATAATCGGCCGTTCGTCGACGGTTTCGGACTCGGCGAGCAAATCCAGAAACGTATCGACCACCAGTGGATCGTAATCTTTGTCTTTTTTGCCGAGCAAGCGCGCTTTCACCTGCTCGGTCGTCATCGCGGTGCCGGTAATCGAACCGTCCAGATAATTGATATAGTCGCGAACTACCGTGAGTATCCGCGCACCCAACAGGATTTCCCGGCCAACCAAACCCAGAGGTTGCCCGGAACCGTCAACATGTTCGTATTGCGCGGCAATCAATTCGGCGGCGTTATGCAAGGGCTCCAGACCCCTCAACAAAGCCTGAGCCTCCAAGGCATGATTTAAATAGCGTTTACGTTGCTGCGTGTTCATGCCTAATAAGGCTTGCGTCAACAGGCTGTCCGGCAAACTCATTTTGCCGATTTGCAGTAATAAGCCGGCGTAGACCAGATCTTTTAAATCGGCTGCATCCATACCCAGCCGCCGCCCGACTTCTCGCGCGTTTTCCGCAACGTACTTGGCATGACCGCTTTTGATGCCGGGCCGCATTTCGATGGTTTTCGCAAATACCTTGACCGAATCGGCGTACTGCTTTTTCAACGCATCGTGCGCTTGATCGATCAACTGCAAAGACTTTCTCAGTTGTTCGGTACGCTTTTCGACCTTTTCCTCCAAACCGGCATTCAGCTCTTTCAACTCCCGATTTTGTCGGTTGATAATATCGAACAGTTGCCGGCGCTCGTCCCGCAGGCGCTTTTGTGCCAATGCGTTGTTCACCAGTATTTTCAGCTCGTTGTCTTCCCAGGGCTTGCTGCAATAACTGTATATCTTGCCCTTGTTAACCGCCGCGATAGTCGATTCTATGTCGGCGTAGCCAGTCAGCAGAATCCGCGCCGCATCCGGCCAGCGCTCGGCGGCGCGCGTCAAAAACTCCGCACCGTCCATCTGCGGCATACGCATGTCGGAGATAATCAGATCGATAGGATGCCGTTCCAATATATCCAGGCCGTCGGCGCCGCTTTCCGCCATATGTACTTTATATTCGGCGCCGCGAAACAGCCGCCGCAAGGCTTTTAATACATTGGGCTCGTCATCGACGAAGAGCAAATTGGCTATGGTGTCGGTATCCAAGGGAAGCGCAGTCATGGGCACATTTTCGATAATGGTTAACTGGCAGGCGCACGAGTCGGCAAATATATGCGGAATTTCGTGCCTTGGCCGACCACGGAATGCACCTCAATGCGGCCGCGATGATCCTGGATTATTTTGTACGATAAGGACAAGCCCAAACCGGTACCCTTACCAACCGGCTTGGTAGTAAAAAACGGATCGAACATTCGGGCTTGGGTGGCTTCGCTGATCCCCTGGCCGGTATCCTCCACCTCCACCCAAACCCAATCGGCATCCTGATAGCCGGTACGTACCGTGATTTTGCCGAAATCGGGTATAGCCTGCGCGGCATTCACCAATAGATTCATGAACACTTGGTTCAGTTGCGCGCCGACGCATTCAAAAGGCTTGATACCGGAATATTCCTTTACTATTTCGGCTTTGTATTTCAGTTCATTGTTAACGATATTCAGCGTCGCATCGATGCCGGCTTCCAGATCGAACATATCTCTGCCCTGCTTTTCGATCCGGGAAAAATCGCGGAGATCCTGCACGATTTTCTTGGCGCGATTCGCGCCTTCCATGGACTCCGCCACCAGGTCGGCGGCATCGCCCTTCACAAATGCTAAATCGATAGTTTGTTTAAACTGCTTAAAGGCTAGCACATCCGGATGGTTGTCGGGTAATTGCCCGGCGAGACGTTCCGCCAATTCAGCGGCCTCGGTCAGCTCTTCTATATATTGCTTCAGGCTGTTCAGATTGGAATAAATATAACCGAGCGGATTATTGATTTCGTGCGCTACACCCGCCGCCAACTGACCTATAGAAGCCATTTTTTCGGACTGCACCAAATGCGCCTGAGTCTCTTGCAGTTGCTGATTGAGCAGGGTTTGCTGATTCTTTTCCCGTTCCAAGGTTTGATTGGCCGCGGTTAACGCCTGGGTACGCTCCCTGACCCGCTCTTCCAATTGCTGATTGACTTTCAGCAAGGCCTCTTCAGCCTGCTTTTGCGTGCTGATGTCCATACCGCAGCCCATCAGGCCGGCAAATTCCCGGTTCTTGCGGACGCGCGGCACGGCGGTTTCCAAAATCCAGAGTTCCCCGGCGTCCGGCGGACACAACCGATACTGGATCCTGAATTTGGTCAACTCAAGCGCGGCTTGCTGATAGGTCTGCACCACCCTATCCCTGTCCTCGGGGTGGATCGTATTCAGCCATTGCCGCCGATCGACAAATCCGCGTTGGATGTTGAAGGTTTTAAACCAAAAACGATTGCAGAAAATCGGCAGATTCTTGGCATTGGTTACCCAGATCAGGGCCGGCAAATTATCGGCAAGCTCCTTGAAACGCTCTTCGCTTTCGCGCAATGCCGAGTACAAATTGCTGTGCAGAATATCGACATGTTCGTCCCTGTTGAGACTCACTTGCTCAGCGTCTATACCTTGCTTGAGGCTGATCGCCATCAGTTTGTCGGTTTTTAAAATATGGTGGCAGAGCCAGTCGACCAAAAAATCCAACAGATCCTTGGAAAGCACCGAAACATCGGATTGCGCCCCGATATGCACCTGTTGCACCTTCTCGATAAACTCTTGATGTTGCTGGCGGTGTTCGGTCTGCAGCCGCGAATTAAACCCAGCCTCCGCCATCAGTTGCTCTTCGTGCTGAAAATGATCTACCGTGTAATCGACCAGCTGCTTAACGGTATCGACGACAGTCTGTAAGTCCGCGCCTACCGCGTTTAATTCGTCCAGCCGATTAATCAGCGTCACCAAATGCCGGTGCTGATTATCCACGCTGTCTATACCGACCAACAGCTGATCGTTCCACGTTAAAATACTCATCTGCGATCCGTTATCGGAAGGGTCCTGGCTGATTACCCACTCCAGCATTATGGCACAACCCTTCTACTCTGCCGGATTTTTCAAGACTCAGGTTTATTTGCATGGAAATTCAAGATTTCGAAGGCTTGCGCGCATTGCTGGACTCGGCATTTCCCAAAGTCTGTGCCAGTTGCGGCTATGTCTACATCTCCGCCGAGCAGTTTTTTATCGAAACCCAAGACATGCCCAGAGGCCGTTCGTCGCTGCGATCTGCCATCGAGGACGACGGCCTGATCCTGGTCGAAGTATTCAGAAATTGCCGCTGCGGCTCCACGCTCATGGACGAGTTCGGTTGCCGGCGCGACCAAAGCGCGGCCGGCCTAAAACGACGTCTGGCTTTCGACAATATGTTGCGAACCCTGGAAGCCCGCAATATCGCAACCGACGCGGCCAGGACAGAGATCCTCAAACTCCTGCAAGGCCAACCCAACAGCTTGGTTACTCTCCTGAATATCGAACTGTCTTAGAATGCCCCTCAGCCCTGCATGGCTTCCAATTCATCCCAACGCTGATAAGCCAAGCTTAAATCCGCCTCGGCGATTTGCAATTGCGCCAGTTTGGCGGCCACCGCATCCGGGCTTTGCTTATAAAAATTGGCTTCATTCATTTCCTCTGTCAGCTGGGTTTGCAGAGTTTCCAGTTGTTCGATCAGCGCCGGCAATTGTTCCAGTTCCCGCTGTTCTTTAAAGCTCAGCTTCTTGGCCGGGCTGGTTTTGGGTTTTTCCTTTTTAACCGTCTGTTCGGCGGCTTTTACCGCTTCGGCTTTTTTGTTCTGTTCCATCAGCGCAAACCAGTCGGCGTAGCCGCCGATGTATTCTTCCACCCTGCCCTCGCCTTCGAACACCAACACACTAGTGACAACGTTATCCAGAAACTCCCGATCATGGCTGACCAACAGCAACGTGCCCTGATACTCGACCAGCTTTTCTTCCAGAATCTCCAGGGTTTCCAAATCCAGATCATTGGTCGGTTCGTCCATCACGATCAGATTGGCGGTTTTGGTAAACAAGCGCGCCAACAGCAAGCGGTTTTTCTCGCCGCCGGACAGGCTTTTCACCGGCGACCTGGCGCGGGCCGGCGCGAACAGAAAATCGGCCAGATAAGACATCACGTGGCGCTTGCCATCCGGCGTATCGACAAACTCACCGCCATCCAGCACGCTGTCGGCCACAGAAATTTCCGGATCAAGTTGTTCGCGCAATTGATCGAAATACGCAATTTGTAGATTGGTACCCAGTTCGATGGTGCCGGTGGTCGGTTGCAATTGACCGAGCAATAATTTCAATAAGGTTGATTTGCCGGCGCCGTTGTTGCCGATCAAACCAATCTTATCGCCGCGTTCGATGCGCAACGAAAAGTCCTTGATGATAGTTCTATCGCCATAATTAAAATTCACGTCGATGGCTTCGACAACTTTCTTGCCTGAGGCTTCGCCTTTGTTCAGGCTCAGTTTGGCGGTGCCTTGGGTATTGCGGCGTTCGGAGCGTTCGGCGCGCAAGCGTTTCAATGCTCTGACCCGACCTTCGTTACGCGTCCGCCGCGCCTTGACGCCTTGCCTGATCCAGACTTCTTCCTTAGCCAGCTTCTTATCAAATTCAGCGTTTTGATTGGCTTCATCTTCCAGAGCCGCTGCCTTGCGCGCCAGATAATCTTGGTAATTACCGGCCCAGGACGTCAATTGGCCGCGATCCAAATCGATAATGCGCGTCGCCAGTTTTTGCAAAAACGCCCGGTCGTGGGTGACAAACATTACCGCACCTTGAAAGGCCAGGATTTGTTCTTCCAGCCAGGCGATGCTTTCGAAATCCAAGTGGTTGGTCGGCTCGTCCAGCAATAACACTTCCGGGTCGATCACCAAAGCCCGCGCCAAGGCCACCCGCCGCTTCCAACCGCCGGACAAACTGCCGACCAATACATCCGCCGGCAATTGCAATTTGCTCAACACAGCTTCGACGCGGGTTTGAAACTCCCAGCCGTTGTCGGCTTCCAGCTTGTGCTGCACGTCACCCAAGGCTTGCAGCGACTGCTCGCTGCCGTCCATGTGCCGCAATAGTTCGTGATAACGGCCAATCAAGTGTCCCAACTCACCCAGACCGCCGGCCACCGCTTCGTAAATGCTTTCGTTTTCGTCCAGATTGGGCGATTGCTCCAGCCAAGCTAAACGCAATTCCGGCTGCTTCCAGATTTCGCCGTGGTCGGCATGAATATCGCCGGCGATGATTTTCATCAATGTCGACTTGCCCTCGCCGTTGCGGCCCAGCAGGCCGACCCGTTCGCCGGCATCGAGTTGAAAAGCAGCATTATCGAGCAGCGCATGAGTGCCGAAGGCGATGGAAACATTGGTTAAGCGGATTAATGGCATTTGTTTTGAAGGTAACGTCTAAGTAAGTCCAGCGCCAGTAAGGCGGCCTGGTTTTGTTTGTGTTTAAGGGTGCCGTGGGCGTTGAGCTTGGTTGAGACCACGCCCGTAGGCGTGGCCAGGGCATTATAAAGGACGATGGTTTTATCTTTATCGCTATAGTCTTCGGCACTACCGCTATAAAGCTGCACCAAAGCGAAAACCGTTTGCTCGCGGGCTTTGAGTTGTTCGGCCCAAACTTTGGCGATGGGCTGTAAATCGCCGGCACCCGCAATACCTGACCATGATCCGGTGTTGCGTCCCCAATCGAGATTGACTTCAACACTAGTCAACCACTCGCGCCCCAGACATTTGCCGGCCAGCAGGCCTTGACTGGCGGTTTCCAGCAGCGCCAGGGAGTAGCGTTTTGCGCTCATCGCGCTGGCTACCACCTCCAGCAGATCGCCTTGCTGTTCGTTTAAACCGTCGATAGCAAACACATAAGTGCCAATACGTTCCGCAATGTCGGCCACGCAAGTCTGTTTGTGCGCTTCCGGGAAACCGCCGGGAAATAACAGCTTGGTTTGCACCTCGTCGGGCGCAGCACGAAAGCCCAGTTGTACCCCATCGGGCCAAGCAAAATTGGCTAAGCATTGCTGAATCGCCGATTCGCCTATGCCTATGCTGCGCAAGGTCACTAGACAATCCGGCTGCTGGGGAAAGCGTTGCAGCAGTTGCCGACGTACTAAGGCCGTAAACATCTGTTTCATTTCCGACGGCACGCCCGGCAGAAACACAAACCAGCAACGCTTGAATTGCAAGGCAAAGCCTGGCGCAGTGCCGTAAGCATTGTCGATACTTACTGCGGACTGCGGCAACATGGCTTGCTTGCGATTGGCTTCCGGCATCACCCGATTGCGGCGGGCGTAATACTGTTGAATTTCGGCAAACGCCTGGGCGTCGAATTGCAAGGGTTGACCGCTGGCGGTACTGACCGCTTCTGCGGTTAAGTCATCGATAGTCGGCCCCAAACCACCGGTGCAGATGCAACAATCGGCGCGTTCGGCGATTTCCGTGAACAACGCCACCAAATCTTCCAAGTTATCGCCCACCGCAGTATGGCGTTTTAGCGTGAAGCCCAGCTCGACCAATTGCTGAGATAGCCAGGCGGCGTTGCTGTCCACGGTCTGCCCGCAAACGATTTCCTCGCCTTGCGAGAATATTTCGGCAAGCGGTTTCATAACAACTGGTACCAGAGCGGCAAACTCACTAAACTCAAAGCCGTCGTCACCGTTACCGCCATCGCGTATAAACCGCTGTCCAGCTTATAACGATCGCACAATACGATGCCCAGCACCATGCTGGGCATGGCAATATCCATCACAGCGGCGGCTTTAAACTGGCCAGTCAGCTGTAAATACGCGGCCAACCATAAGGCGAACAAGGGCATCAACAGCAATTTAATTACCACCACCGGAATCACGAACGGTAGATTGCGCACGTGCACGTCCCGCCAGCTAAGCGCCAATCCCAAGGAAAAAATCATCAGTGGCGCTACCGCGCCGCCACAGGTTTTTAGCAAGCCGGCCAGCCAGAATGGCATAGGCACCTGATTCAGATTTAACGCCACCGCCAGGAATGCCGCCCAGAATGGCGGTGCATTCAAAAAACCCAATACCGATTTGGGTTTAGCTTCGGCGGATTCGCCGTAATGCCGGGCCAACATGATGCCAATGGAGAATACCAGGGGCGCTACCGCGAATAAATCGATTTGAATCACAACCGACCGCGCCCAACTGCCAAAAGCCTGTTCCAACACAGGCAAACCCAGGTAAGTCACGTTAGGGAAAGCCGCCGCCAAGATCACCGCGCCGATTTGCGGGTTTTTAAAGCGGCAGAGACGCACAATTAACCAGCTCAAGCCCAGAGCCACTAACACGCTGACGCCGCCCAAAGCACTGAATTGCAGGGATTGCCAACCGATATTGGCTTGCCACAACACATCCAAGACCATAACCGGCAGGAAAAAATAGTAAACCACAGTGGTTAAAACCAGCCGGGTCTGATCCGCCGACAGACGGTTAGGCGTCAAGACCCGCCAACCGGCGCCGCACAGCATCAGCACGGTCATTTGCATCAAGGTTGTATTCATGCCGCGCATTTTAGCAGGCTGGCGGCCGGGACAGTTGGCTAAAGCGGCCGGATCGCCGCTTAGCCAACTAAAAAAATCAGACGGTAAACTTGTCCACCAATGCCTTCAACTGATCTGACAAGCCGACCAGTTCCTGGCAAAGCGTATCGATAACGCCCACGTCGTGGGTTGTGTCGCTGGCTATCGAGGTAATCTGCTTTATATTGGTTTGAATTTCGTCAACGACCCGCCTTTGCTGTTCTCCAGCGCTGGCGATAGACGCGTTCATGTCATTAATGACGGCTACCGATTGCGCGATCGAATTGAATGCGGCATTGGTGTGCGAGGCTTGTTCAACGCCAGCATGCACTTGTTCTCGTCCATTTTTCATGACGTTAACCGCATTTTTGGCTTGAGTTTGCAGGTCTTGAATCATATCCTGAATATCTTCGGTCGACTTTTGCGTACGACTGGCAAGCGTTCTTACTTCGTCCGCCACCACGGCAAAACCGCGGCCCTGTTCACCCGCCCGCGCAGCCTCGATAGCGGCATTCAACGCCAACAGATTCGTTTGATCGGCAATGCTTCTGATGACCTCCAGTACCGTGCCGATTTTAGCGGTATGTTGCTCCAACTGCTGAATCACCGAGGACGCTTGATCGACGCTGGTCGCCAAGCCGTCGAGCGAGGAAATGGTTTGCGTGACCACTTTCTCTCCGGTGTTCACCAGTTGATCGGCCTGGCTGGCTGCAGAAGCCGCATCGGTAGCGCTTTTCGCAACGCTTTGAATGGTAGTGGCCATTTGATTGATCGAATCCGCAATGCGCGTGGACTTACCACGCTGCAATTCCGCTTCCTCCCTGGCGCTATGGCTTAAGGTATGTAACTGATGGCTGGCTGAAATTAATCGAGTAGCCGCATCTTGGCAACTGCCGATAGCCTGATCGACAGCATGCATAAAACCGTTAAAATCTTTCGCAAAATCGCTGTTGGCATTGGCTTTTCGATAGGCCAGATTGATCTTGCCGTCTACAATCGCAAAATTCTTGCTAATCTCCAGCAATTCTTCGTTACGCTTCGCTTCGGTGGCGCCTTGTATCGCCATGTATACCAGCAAAGCGGATTGAAACACCACATAAGCGGCGTGCGTAAACACCATCAGCCAGCTCGGCTCATGCTCGAACACATAAATGGGATAGCCCATGCTCTGCCAATAATTAAACAAAATATGATGCACGGCTATAATTCCTGCCGCGACCACAATGACCAGCCAATCCCGGTAGTACAGCAGAAAAGCCAACAATACGAAAATCCCGAAATGCATTTCTATCATGCCTTTAGCCTGCTGGATTTCCAGCGCGGAAAACACCATGAAGGACGCGCTGACGCTTAGACGGGTCGGCACGGAACCGGGTGCCGAAAATATCAGCAAAGCCGGTAATATAGCGGCCGGAGACCCAATCAACAGGGCAATTCCCCAAGTATCGTGCCAGTCGGCCAAAGCCAGGGAAAACAGATATAAAAAGCCGATTACCATCAGCATCACTTTATCGCTGTGAACATAAAGTGCGTGCAATTCCGTTTGTTTCGAATTCATCGTAATCCCCTAAAGATTTTTGATATTCAGAGTATGGCAAGTCATGATCATTGGCTTTTTGGCGTTAACTTTTATCTATGTCGCTACTGCGTTGAGGAGTAATTGTTCGAACTGTTCCGCTGGGACCGGCCTGGAAATTAAATAACCTTGACCGTAGTCGCAGCCCATTCGCTGCAGCAGATCGTATTGTTCCGGGGTTTCGATGCCCTCGGCGACAACTTTAATACCCAGTTTATGCGCCATCACTACGATGGCCTCGCACAATGCCATATCGCTGGAACCGGCCAGCAGGTTCCTAACGAAAGTTTGATCGATCTTAATATAGTCGATATCGAATTTCTTCAAATACGCCAAAGACGAGTAGCCGGTGCCGAAGTCGTCCAAGGCCACCTGAATACCGGCCTCGCGAAATGCCAGCAATTGCTCGCGTATCGTGTTGGTGGCATCCAGCAACAAGCCTTCGGTGATTTCGACAACTACGCACTGTCCCGGCAAAGTCAGCTCTTGCAGAGTGGTTAACCAGCGATTGCTTTCCGCGCTTTGCTTACGAAATTGCACCGGCGATTTATTCACGCTGATCTGGAAATCCGACATATAGGTTTGCCGCCACAGTCCTGCCTGGCGCACGGCGCTGTCAAAAACCCAATCGCCAATATCGACGATAATTCCGGTATCTTCCGCAATCGGAACAAATTCGGCCGGACTGACCATGCCCAGTGTCGGATGTTGCCAACGCAGCAAGGCTTCGGCTTTCACAATGCGGCCGCTGGCAAACTCAATTATCGGCTGGTAGTGTAACAACAACTGTTGCCTGGCCAGCGCACCGTGCAAATCGTTGGCCAGACGCATGCGTAATTGGGCATTTTGCTGCATCAAGACCGTGAAATAATGGTATTGATCCCGGCCCAGATTTTTAGCGGCATACATCGCCTGATCGGCATTTTTCAACAAGGCCTCGGTGTCCATCGCATCGTCCGGATACAGCGCAATGCCGATACTGCCGGAGATATAGGCCGTTTCGTTGCCTAATCTGAACGGCTCGGCAAGCCGCTGCAAAATAGCCCCGGCAATCCGATCCACGCTATCGACATGATCCAGCTCCCCCAAAATGACGGTGAATTCGTCACCGCCCAGTCTGGCAATGCTGTCGGACTCGCGCACGCAGCCGGCAATGCGCCGCGCCGCCTCTTTCAGCAACACGTCGCCCATGAAGTGGCCCATACTGTCGTTGACATCTTTGAAACGATCCAAGTCCAAAAACATCAAGGCCACCCGCTGACCGCGGCGAAAAGCCTTCTTGATTTCCTGGTTGAGCCGATCTAAAAACATATTGCGATTCGGCAAACCGGTAAGCGGATCGAAATTGGCTTGGCGCCATATCAGTTCTTCGGATTTTTTACGGTCGGTAATATCCGCGATCAACGCCACCCGTCTGTGTACGCCGCCGCTTTCGTTAAGAATGGAATTAATCGTTACCCATTGAATACAATCCTCGCCATTTTTGCGGCGCCCGCTGATTTCGCCGGCCCAATGTCCGTTGGTATTGATAACCCGCAACACGGTTTTATAGAACGCCTGATCGTGCAGATCTCCAACCGCTTTGGCGAACGCGCGACCTATCACTTCGTCGGCGGTATATCCGGTAACCGTGGTAAACGCCGGGTTAACCGTGATGATGGTACCTTTGGCGTCCGTAACCATCATCGCCTCGCTGCTATTCAGATACACCATGGCCGCCAGCTGCATCTGCTCTTCGGCACTCTTCCGCGCGGTAATGTCTTCATAAACACCCAATACACCGATCACCTGTTGCTGCGAATTTCGCAAGGGCACTTTCGAGATGCGCACGCATAGGGTTTCCCCTTGCGGACCTATTTGCGTCTCTTCGTAATCCAATTTTGCGGTGTTGCTGTCGATGATCTGTTTATCGTCGGCACGATATGAAGCGGCCTGATCACGCCAAAGCATTTCGTCGTCGAGTTTGCCAATCAATTCGCTCGGACTCTTAAGTCCGGCATCGCGGCTAAACGCCAAATTGGCGCCTAAAAAGCGGTAATTGAGGTCTTTCCAAAAAACCCGGCTGGGGATGGTGTTGATGACGGTTTGCAGCATGTTCACCGAGTCGGCCAATTTGCGCATGGCTTCCAGACGCTCGGTAATATCCCGCAAAATAAGCAATTGATTGCCCGCAAAGTTATCGCCCAGCAATACGATGTTGATCAACACCATTCGGCATCGGCCATCCTTACAGCAGACTTTCAACTCCGGGGATTCGGCCGACTCGTCTATAGAATTGGGTACATGCTGATAGGTATGCCAGCTTTGAATGACTTGCTGCCGATAATCGGCATCTGGATGGGCATGCCACCACCATTCCGCCAAGGTAGGAATATCCGATAGCGTATAACCAAAGGTTTTGACGAAAGCCGAATTCAAATAGTTGATATTGCCCTGACTATCATGCAGCGCATACGCAATTGGCGATTCTTCGATAATCGCGTGAAATTTGGCTTCGCTGCCCGACAACGCTTGATGGGCTTGATAGAGCCTTTGATAAGGCAATTGAATGCTGTTGAGAAAAACCGAACGGTAGATGAGGGCATAGGCAATAAGTTTATAGACATGCCCGAGCAGGATGAACAAATCGGTAACGCTGGCATAAAAGGTAACGAAGAACTCGCTCATCGCCATGATGGCCGCCGCTGCGGCCAGACCGGCCGGGTCATGCGATGCCCCGCCTCTGGTTTGGCGTAAATAGCCTAAGGCACTGAAGCTATAGACAGCGGCAAGAACATATTCGCAGACTTTTTTGAATGAGGTTAAACCTGTATTTTTATCGAAGGTATGCGGTAACCAAGCTTGATGGAAAAACACCAGCCAACAGATCAGCAAAATGCTGAGCAACACCACCCCCAACATCAGCCAGCGCATGCCGGGGGTTATTTGCCGACGCGGTATCAGCAACCCCATCAATAAGCCGAAGGCCGCAAATCCGCGCGCCGTTAGCCAAAAGGCAATAGCTTTCTCCGTATCGCTCTCGGTAATAAAAGCCGGCATCCCCTGAAAAGCCAAAGTATGCAGTAAATCCAGGATGGCGACGCCCAAGAAGCAACTGGCCAATATCATGAAACCGGCGGAGTTTTCTTTCTGGTAAACGCTCCAGCCAACCGCAAACACCAACGCGGAAATCACGATGGAGAAACCCTCCATTAAGGTATGGGCGCCCAACGATTGGCTAACGGTGTGCTGCAGTTGCTCCGAGAGAGGACAATAGAGGCTACCTAACTGGATCAGCGACAGGATTAACACTGTCCAAAGCAGAGATCTTGCCTGGTTTCGTTCGCTAAATTGCTCCACAGAGTTCCCTTACGCTTTGCCCGCCTGCCGATATTATGTAGAACTGAATCTATTAGTGACTGCTATTTTCAGTTTGATAACGCTGAGACACTACAACAAATTTGGTGAGTATCAATGGCTTAAGCCCCGCCAATAGCCTCTCAGCCTGCCAATTTGCGTGACGTCCAGTTGCTCGGTGCGGCAATGCCGCCGGCATAAGGCGCCGCGAAATCCCAAATAATCGGGAGCCAACGGCAGCAACCGCGCTACATCTTCGGCCCGCAACGATCCCGCCAGACCGCTCAACAGTTCCAGACCATTGACTCGCTCGACGAAGCTTTGCAACTCGTCGAGCGTCATCAACTGCGTCAACGGGCCGCATTGCTTATCGGCAGTATCCAGCATCACCCCGCGAAAACCGGCCTTATATAAGGTTTCGACAATTGCAAAATCGGGCCGGGTATCGGCAAACAACACCGCGACCAAGGCCACGCCCTGCGCGGCAACGGCTTGCAAACGATCGATGCAGGCTTGCCAATCGCCACCGGGAAAAAAACCGATCTTTACATAATTCACGCCGGTAGCCGCCATGGCTTGCACGGCCGGGAGCACCAGATCGGGCAACATCGGCAAATCGCCGATAGTAGCGCTAACGCAGCTTCCCGGTTGCAAGTTTCGAAGAATTTCGGCTACCGTGACAACATCCAACGCGCCCAATGCCCCGCGAGCCGGCTGTTTTAAATCGATAATATCGACAGCGGCGGCTTCAACCAACAACGCTTCGGCCAGACTATTCACGCTTGCCAACATCGCGGTCATACCTGCACTCCCTGGCGATGTTGCTCGATAACCGCCATGATCCAATCCCAAGCCTCCCGCTCCCGCTCACCGGCGGTTTTTTCCAGGCCGATGCGCAAATAATCCAGTTCGGCTTGAATCTTCTCCCAAGGCAACCGATCCAGCCGGCTGATCAAAATCGCCGCTTCCAGCACCGAATATTGCGCCCGGTTAAAACCTTGGAACGGCTGATGATTGAACGTCTGCACGGCCCGACAGAACAATTTCGGCCGGATGTCGTCATCTTCGATCCGGATGAGTTTCAGTTCGGTATGCGCCAAGGTATCGGCTAAATAATACCCCGCGATTTGCCGGGCCGGCAATAAGGGCCAATCCCTACGCCCTGTCAGACAACCGGCAAAAATCCGCACATCGTCGCAATAATTAATCACGGCAGTTTCGGTCGCCAACAGGTTATCCAGCGTGGTCGAAGGCCGAAACGGCAGGATAATGTATTGATCTTGTTCAACATGCACCCCCATCGGCGCGATGTGCGTATCGCCTTGCAGATTGACGGTGGTGACGAGGGTTTCTTGAATCATGGTTGTTTAGGTCTATCCTGAAGCGTGAAATGTTGCCGTTTTACCGGCAACCCAGCGCGCAATTTTAATCTCGCCGGCTGAGCTGTGGGATTTTTTTTCTCGCCGACGCATGCAGGATGCTCTCGATCAACATTAACCGGGCCACACCATTATGCACGCCATAGATATTGCCGACTTATCGATCTTGCTGATAGAACCTTCGACCACACAGTTAAAAGTCATCATGCAACATTTACGCGACGAAGGTATCGCCAAAATAGAAGGCGTCGCCAATGCGGCGGCGGCGCTGGAAAGCTTGCAAAACCACCGCCCGGACTTAATTATCAGCAGCTTGTATCTGCCAGATATGATGGCGACCGAACTGGTCGAAAGTCTGCGCGGCGACGAGACTTTGAACCATGTCCCCTTCATGCTGATATCTAGCGAGTCCAGCTTTGCGGTGCTGGATACCATACGCCAGGCCGGCGTGGTGGCTATTTTGCCCAAGCCGTTCGCTCACGACGATTTAAAAAACGCGTTGCGTGCGACTATCGAATTCATCGATCCGCAAGAAATCAGCCTGGAGCATTACGACATCGAAAACGTGAGAGTTTTAGTGGTGGACGATAGCCCGCTGGCCCGCAAGCACATTAGCCGGGTCTTGAATAATATGGGGATCGTCAAGATTACCCAGGCCCAGGATGGCAAGGAAGGCGTAGACATTTTCAGCCAAGATCAGAACGCCTTCGATCTGATTGTTACCGATTACAATATGCCGGTAATGGACGGTCAGCAATTGATTAAAACCATCCGCCAGGGTTTAGGCAATTCCATCGTGCCGATCTTGATGGTCACCAGCGAAGAAAACGAAACCCGTCTCAGCAACGTGCATAAAGCCGGGGTTTCGGCAATCTGCGACAAACCCTTCGACCCGCAGACCGTGAAGGAAATGTTGTTTCGAGTGCTGGAACCCGATTGACCATGTTCAAGGACAGCGTGCGGGATTTTGGTTTTACACACCGAAAGTCTCTGATTTTCATGCAACCCCTGGTCATCCGCAGTTTCTTAACGTGCTAATTCGAGCAGATGTTCAAAACAATAACCGTGCAGCATTTCGTGCCCGCCGTTGAACACGGTCAACGCGGCGAAACCAATATCACGTCTGAGAAATACCGTTCTATCACCGATGCTTAGCGAGGTGGGAGCTGCACCCTGAGTAAGTAACGGCATCGCTTCTTTCAAATCGACCACCGCATCGAATCTGCCATATTGATTCATCAGCGTATTGAAGTAACCGATCGAATGCGAGATGGGCACGGTTCCCTTATGTCCATCCTTGATACCCGCATACAACTCTATTCGCCCGTGCGGGGCATTGGGTAGAGTCCAATACAACGGCGAACGACGCCTTGCAGCGGCCACATCGATTTGCGAGCCGCTTCCTGTGCAACGCAGCACATTTTCACTCAATTCGATGTGACCATGCGAGGCAGTTTCACGTTGCCATGTCTCCAAATCGGAGATCGCCGCCCATGCCAGCCAAGCCTTGACCGGATGACGAGTTTTGGCATACCAGCCCAGTGTCGCGTAGGCGCCACCGGAAAAACCGACCACAAAAATGTTTTGCGTATCCACGATGCTATTTTGTAAAGCAAATTCAATTGCATCATCTAAATCAGCGATTACCTTATCACTTAGGCAATTATTAGTCCCGATATTAGGTCCGCGAAAATCCGGATGAATATAATTCCAGCCATGCATTTTTACATATGCCGCAAGAGGATCAGGCGTAGCGTAATCTCCCGCCCAGAAATGCAGACTAATCAACAAGGGTCGTTTTGTTACACCAGGTGCAGAATAAAAATAGGCTTTTTGCAAGTTACCATCTACAGAGCTAGGGATATCCCAAACGGTAAAACCATCGGGCCAATTGAAAGGCTCAGAGACAGTTGCGGGATGCAACCAGTTATATAGCATCGGGTAAGTCTTAGCTCCCGCGATATAGGCACAAGACGCGATCAAAACAACTGCTAACACGATCCGAACAGTCATATCAACTAAAATCCCGTTACCGTGTTGGCGTTATTTAAACTATTCTGCGCTTCGTTAACTATCGATTGGATTTTCGCCATGTCTATCGGATGATTCGTCGCGTAGACTTCCTGAAAATCGCGTAGCTTAGCAAGATGCGGTTCAAGCCCACCACTATCCAATCGTGCACCGAAGTCTGTAAATGCTGCGTCGGAAGAAGATTTCTCTTCGAACACTCGATCTAAAATCAAATCTCCAAGGGTTTGTTTGTAATGGGCTGGCTCCCAGAACCAATGCATTAATGCACTTTGTTTGGTCGGCACTGGTTCCAACGCCGGACCGTAGCTACCGCTGAAATCCCATATGGGGTAAGGTTGCAGGCTCGCCCGACTTGCTTCTTGGGCGTTAATCTCAACCATTTGATATTTCATGGTTTCAAATCGCGACCATAAATCCGATAGCCAAAGTGTTTGCCATTGCCAAGCATGAGCGGGGTGAATGATTAGCTTCATTTCCACATTTTGGGCATATGCATCTCGCAATAACAGCCGAAAATCGTCCAGACTTTTCTGAAAACCCGCCAAGTTTTGGCGCATTTCCTTAAACTGCCCCACATAGGTGCGCGTATAGAAATTGAAGGTTTTGACATGGTCAAATTCGTCCGTCAATGGCAGCCAAAATCCATTTGTCGCCAGAGTATCTTTGACCCAGGATTGCTTGCGAATTGTGGTCAAGCTGGCTTGCAAAGCCGATATCGAGATCAGCGATGAAGCCAGATCGGGTAGCCGTGCGGAAAATAAGTTAAATTGTTTTTTCCCTGCCTCGTCGACGATTAGACGCTTGTCAGAAAAAGCGCCGCTGGTGTCATTTTCCGGATGAAACACTCGAAGATCCAGAGTCAGGATAACCAGTTTTTGAGGATTGATGGCTTGCGCATGTTGAAAGCTACGATGTAGCTGATACATACTTGCCGATGGCACGGCCATATTGTAGCAATTTAAGTTTGCCAGCGATGGGTGATTGGGAGACAAACCACGCCCAGCTCGGGATGTACCAAGCACAATGCAGTCCGGTTTCAGATTTTCGACGCGGTAAACATGCGTTAAGCGCAAGTGGCTAGCATAGTCCGGTTTATAGACATTGAAATGGGGAATGGCGGGCGGATTGAATATACTGAATGGATTCACAAACCAATTCATGCCGGCGACCAGCGATAGTAATCCGACCACGCAACCGCTCCAGCACCGTAAATAGTTGTTTGCCTGTTTCATGATGGCTATCCCATTTTAGAACTGGAAGTATAAAAATTCGCTGATCTGGGTCAGGCCAAGCAAGGACCAGACCGTCGCCACGCTGATGAGACAGGCCCAACCTAAAGTGGGAGCCCAGATGGCGGCGGGAACCGATGCGGTCACTTCCTCGCAACCACGCGGTGTAAAGTAAAAGCGCCCCATGATTTCCTGAGTGTTGGGGGAGTAAAAAGTAATGCCAGCTATGACTGTTAGCGCTAACAGCAATACTACTTCCGCGCTAGCAGCAATACCGGTGACGCCAACCCAATGTCCCAACGATGATTGCATCACTATATCCGCATAAAATGGCGAGAGTCGAAAATCCGACGATGATAACAAGCTTTTCAGAATGCGGTGCGCAGATGCAACATCGTTAGCGCGAAAGAACACCCAGCCGACTAATACCGCCAGAAACGTCAATATCTTGGAAAGGCCACGACCCAGACGGCTAGATGAGTTCAGATCGTGTCCTAACTGCCGACGAAAAGCATGCCATCCATGATTGATGATCAGATACGCCCCATGTAGCGCACCCCAAATGATGAAAGTCCAACCCGCCCCATGCCAGAGACCACCCAGCAGCATCGTAATCAATAAATTTGCGTACCGTCGGACGGGGCCTTTTTTATTGCCGCCCAGCGAGATGTATAAATAATCGCGTAAAAACCGAGAAAGCGTCATGTGCCAGCGGCGCCAGAAATCGATGATATTGACGGCTTTGTAAGGCGAGTTGAAATTTAGAGGTAAGCGTACCCCCATCATCAAGGCTAGGCCAATGGCCATGTCCGAGTAGCCGGAAAAGTCGAAATACAGCTGAAAAGTATATGACAAAGCACCGCCCCAGGCATCCAATGTCAAAATCGGTTGGCCCTTGGCTGCGGCCGCAAATATCGGCGAACCAAGACTGGAAATGCTATCGGCTACGATGACTTTTTTGAACAGACCCAGCACGAAATAACTCAGTCCGGCGGAGAAATTCAGGGCATCGAAATGAAAAATGCTCTTTTGTCCAAACTGCGGCATCATTTCCTTATGATGCAATACCGGGCCGGCAATCAGGTGCGGGAAATAGGTGACAAACAAGGCGTAATGCAGGAAGTTGTATTCTCGCGCCTCGCCCCGATAGGCGTCTACCAGAAAGGCAATCTGAGTAAAGGTGAAAAAGGAAATGCCTAGGGGCAGAATTATGTCGGTATGGACATAACCGACTTCCAACACGGCATTGAGATTCTCTAAAAAGAAATTAGCGTACTTGTAGTAACCCAATACCGCCAAATTCACCACCACGGCAAACACGAACGTGTGGTGGCGAGTGCTAGCTTGGCGGCGTTCGTCACCAAGTACGGTTCCTATTGAGTAGTTAAACAAAATTGATGCAACAATCAGCCCCAGATAGGCTGGGTTCCACCACCCGTAAAAAAACAGCGAGGCGGCTACCATCCAACTGATGGCCACTCGGCGCCCGGCATGCCGACCCAGAGTAAAAAATACCAGTAGCGTTACCGGCAAAAAAACTAGGATGAACGTATAAGAGTTGAAAAGCATAAAGTCGGCCTGTAGTTTACTGCTGCCGCTAGTTTACTGGATACATCGTTACCTATAAAACCATACAAAGCGTGAAAGGCATACACCGCTCAAGAGCTTCGCTGTACTTTGTAATATAAATACGCTGAGCATAACTTCTATCTCACACAATAACGCATTGTTTTAATTAGAAATACTTGTAGCGTTTGAAACGCAGTTTGCTACATCCTCGCGCAATCGATAAATGCAGGCTTTCGCCAATTTATGATATCGCCACTACGGCTAAGGGGCTAAGGGGCTAAGGCATATTTTAATTTCTTGTACATATCCAATGGCCAACCTATACTGCCTATAAAAGCAGTATCTATAAAAACAACATGAAACCACTTACCGACCGCCAACAAGAAATCCTGAACTTCATAGAACGAAGCCTGATGCAGGATGGCTTTCCGCCGACTATCGCCGAAATCGCCAACGCCTTTGGCCTGCGCTCGACCAACAGCATCCGCGGCCACTTACAGGCTTTGGCGCGTAAGGGCGCAATCGAACTGGTGCCGGCCGCATCGCGCGGCATCCGCCTACTCAAGCCGACACTCGATCCCGACCAAGGCTTGCCGCTGATCGGCCGAGTGGCGGCGGGCCAGCCGATTCTGGCCGAGGAACATATCGAGCGTTATTGCCGCCTGGGACCGGAGTTGTTCGATAACCGCGCCGATTATCTGCTACGGGTACACGGCATGAGCATGCGCGATGCCGGCATTTTGGACGGCGATCTATTAGCCGTGCAACGCACGCCGGAAGCGCGCAACGGCCAAATCGTCGTCGCCCGGATTCACGATGAAGCCACGGTAAAACGACTGCGCCTGGACACCCAAGCCCACATGGCTTATCTGGAGCCGGCCAATCCGGATTTCGCGATCATTGAAGTTAATTTGCAACGCGAACCGTTGGCAATCGAAGGCGTGGTAGTCGGCGTGATTCGCAGCGGGCTATGAACAACGTAAGCTCCCTAAACCAACTCTTACGCTCCCAAACCGGGATCTGGCGCGGATTGCATTCGGAGCAGCAAAACTGGCGGACAATTGCCTCCGGTTTTACCGAGTTGGACGCCTTGCTGCCCGGTGGAGGTTGGCCGCTGGGAGGCGTATTGGAAGTCTTATCGCCCTGTTTAGGTATCGGCGAATTAAGCCTGCTGCTGCCGGCCATGGCCGGCATGACACAAGCCAAACGCTGGATAGCCTGGATCGCACCGCCGCAGCAAGTTTACGCACCGGCCTTGGCACAGGCCGGCATTGATTTAGCTTATGTTCTGGTAGTGGACTGCCGGCAAGCGGAGGACATCCCCTGGAGTCTGGAAAAACTGCTGCGTAGCGGCCGCTGCGGCATGACCTTGGCTTGGCCACGCCGGCTCAGCGATCATCAAATCCGCCGTTTACAACTGGCCGCCGAAGCCGGCTCCGCATTGACAGTACTGTTTCCCAAACAACGTAGCGGCAGCGGTTATACGGCATTACGTCTGGAAGTCAGGCCCGCGGAGACCGGTCTGGCCTTGCACATTTTGAAAGCGCGCGGCAGCTTGCAACGCGCATCCTTAACTTTGCCGCTATAAGCCCAACATGGCTGCAACCGCCAGGGCACTATTACCCACGCCGACCGACCGAGTCGATGCTCTCGTAAAACCCAACGCGGCCAACAGCCAACTTTGGCTATGCGCATATTTTCCCGACTTGGCTTTGGCAGCGCTGCATTTGGATTTAGATCAGGCCGTCGCCAGTTCGGTGCTGAGCAAAGGCCAAACTCGTTTGTATAAGGTCTCGGAATCGGCCCGGCTAGCCGGGGTCGAGCCGGGCATGGCCCCCGCTGCCGCTCTGGCTTTATGCCCAGGCTTGATTATTCGTAGTCGAGATCCGCTCGCCGAACGCCGGGCATTACAACAACTAGCCGAAATTGCACTAAATTTCAGCCCCTGGGTCAGCCTGGATCAGCCGGACTGCCTGCTGCTGGAAATTCGTTCCTGTCTGACCCTGTTCGGCGGTGTAGAGCGCTTACAAGATAAACTGCGACTTGCCTTACAGGCCGGCGGGTATAAACCCGTCATCGCCATTAGTCCATCCCCAACTGCCAGCACCTTACTGGCAAGACTAAGCCTGGAAACCATCATCAGCGACCGCCAGGCCTTGCGCTCGGCACTGGGTCCGCTGCCCATAACCGCTCTGGAACTGGACGATAAAATCTTACTTCGGCTATTCCGCACCGGCATTCGCCAACTCACCGACCTGTGGCGCTTGCCGCGCGACGGATTGGCCAAGCGCTATGGTGCCTTGTTATTGCAACAACTGGATAGACTGGCCGGCCAGCAAACCCAAATTTTGCAAGCCTTCCATAGGCCGCCAAGCTTCCAGGCCAGCCGAGAGATGCCGATCGAGCTGGAACGTATCGAGCATTTCTTTCCGGCCATCGAACAACTGGCCGGCGAATTTGCCGCGTTTCTGCAAACTGGCGACGCCACGACATTAGACATCACCCTGGAACTGCATCATCACGGCCGCTCGGCGACTCGGTTGGCATTGGATTTTCGCGCCGGCAGCCGCGACCTCCAACACTGGTGCGGTTTGCTGTACGAGAAACTGGAACGTTCGCCGTTGCCAGCCCCGGTGCTGGGCGTTAGCTTGCTCGGCACAGCCATAGTTCCGTTTCAGCCGGAGCGCTTCAGCCTGTTTAACAACAGTGAACAACCTAACGGCGAAGCGGAATGGCAAGCTGTTTTGGATCAATTACAAGCCAGACTGGGCCATAACGCCTTGATCTTTCCGGGTACGCAAGCCGACCATCGCCCGGAACGCGCCATGACCCACACGCCAAACCTGTTGAATGCAAATCCCGGTTTGCCGCCGCGGCCGTTGTGGCTGTTGCCTAATCCCGACCCGATAGGGATCGACGATATTCATCTGCTGTCCGCAGTGGAACGCATCGAATCGGGTTGGTGGGACGATCAATCTATACGCCGCGACTACTACATCGCTAAGGACACGCGCGGCCGCAAGCTATGGGTTTATCGCGATTTAAACACCAAACACCAGTGGTTTATACATGGCCTGTTCGGATGATGCCATCGAGCCGGGAAGCGGGTTTGCCGAACTGCATTGTCTGTCCAACTTTAGCTTTTTGCGCGGTGCCTCGCATCCGGAAGAGTTGGTCGCGGAAGCCGCCCGGCTGGGTTACCAGGCACTGGCGCTGACCGACGAATGCTCGCTGGCCGGTGTGGTGCGCGCGCATCTGGCAGCCCGCAAACACGTTATCAAACTGATCATCGGCAGTGAATTTGTGTTGGAGTGCGGTCTAAAACTGATCTTGCTGGCGACGGATAGAAGCAGCTACGGCAACCTGTCCGCCTTGATCACCCTTGGCCGGCGTCAAGCCGAAAAAGGTAGCTATCGGCTGAGTCAAACCGATTTAGCCAGCCACTTTCCGCAAGGTTGTCTGGCGATCTGGTTAGCCAACGATCAATTTCAAGCAGACGATGGCCGCTGGTTGAAACAGCTGTTTACCGACGATCTTTGGCTGGGCGTCGGCAAATTTTTATCGGGCTACGACGAAATCCATTACCAACAAGCCACAGCCGTAGCCCGGCAATTAGACATTCCGATAGTCGCCTGCAACAACGTGCATATGCACCACCGCTCGCGCCGCACCTTGCAAGACACGCTCACCGCGATTCGCTTAGGACAACCTCTGTCGCAACTGGGCTACGCCTTGTTCGGTAACGGCGAGCGGCATCTTCGACCCTTGCCCCGACTGACCCAGCTTTATCCACCGGAATGGCTGAAGCAAACCTTGGTTATCGCGAAACGCTGCGGCTTTTCTCTGGATGAATTACGCTACGAGTATCCGCAAGAACTGGTGCCGTACGGTCATACCCCAACTTCCTGGCTGCGACAATTGACTGAAACCGGCATCAAAAACCGCTGGCCGTATGGCGTGCCGGAAAAAGTACGTCAGCAAATCGAGCACGAATTAGCCTTGATCGCCGACTTGGCTTACGAACCTTATTTTCTGACCGTACAAGACATCGTCAGATACGCCCGCGAACAAGGCATACTCTGCCAAGGCCGTGGCTCGGCGGCTAATTCGGCCGTGTGTTTTTGCCTGGGGATTACCGAAGTCGATCCGAGCCGGATGAATCTGTTGTTCGAGCGTTTCCTGTCTCGCGAACGTAACGAGCCGCCGGACATCGACGTGGATTTCGAACATGAACGCCGCGAACAAGTCATTCAATATATCTACCAAAAATACGGCCGGCATCGAGCCGCGTTGGCTGCCACGGTGATTACTTACCGCACTCGTAGCGCGGTGCGTGACGTTGGCAAAGCTCTGGGCTTGAACCTATCACAAGTGGAACGCCTAGCCGACAGCGTGGATCGTTGGGATGGGTATCAGCTGATGCCGGAATCATTAAAAGAATGCGGTTTCGACCCGGACAGCCCCACCGTACAACGCTTGGCCATGCTGGTTCAGGCAATCAAGGGCTTTCCGCGCCATCTTTCGCAACACGTCGGCGGTTTTGTGATCGCTCGCGACGAATTATCAAGGTTGGTGCCGGTGGAAAATGCCGCAATGGCCGACCGCACTGTGATTCAATGGGAAAAAGACGATTTGGAAGCGATGGGCTTGTTGAAGGTGGACGTGCTGGCGCTGGGCATGCTCAGCGCGATTCGCAAAGCCTTAGTCTATCTTGGCGAATACACCGGCCGCACCTGGACCTTGGCCGACATCCCCGCCGAAGACCCGGCCGTTTACGCCATGCTGCAACAAGCCGACAGCATCGGCGTGTTCCAAGTCGAATCGCGGGCGCAGATGACCATGCTGCCGCGCTTGAAACCGGAAAACTATTACGACCTGGTGATTGAAATCGCCATCGTCCGTCCCGGCCCGATTCAGGGTGAGATGGTGCATCCCTATCTGGCCCGGCGTAAGAGATTGGAGGAAGTCGAATATCCCAGCCTGGAAGTCCAAGCCGTGCTAGAGCGCACCCTGGGCATCCCGATTTTTCAGGAACAAGTCATGCAACTAGCCATGGTCGCGGCCGGCTTCACTGCCGACGAAGCCGACCAACTGCGCCGAGCCATGGCAGCCTGGAAGCGCAAGGGCGGCCTGGAACCCTTCGAACGTAAATTATTGGACGGCATGCGCGCACGTGGATATAGCCAGGAATTTGCCCAGCGGATTTTCCAACAGATCAAAGGCTTTGGCGATTATGGCTTTCCGGAATCGCATTCCGCCAGCTTTGCCTTGCTGGCTTATGTCTCGGCCTGGTTGAAACGCCATCATCCGGCGGCGTTTTGCTGCTCCTTGCTGAACAGCCAGCCGATGGGTTTTTATGGGCCGTCGCAATTAGTGCAGGATGCCCGCCGGCATGGTGTGGAGGTCAGACCGGTGGATGTACAAAACAGTTTATCCCAATGTTCATTGGAATTTCCCGCCAACGCCGCGCCAGCCTTACGTTTGGGGTTTAATCAAGTAAAAGGTTTATCGACAACAGCGGCGATCAAAATTGTCCAAACCCGAGGCCGGCAAGCATTTGCCAATGTTACCGATCTTGCCGCCCGCGCCGGCCTGGATCGGCAAGATTTGGAACACTTGGCCGCAGCCGATGCCTTGAAAACCCTGGCCGGCAACCGGCATCGCGCCTTTTGGGCGGCCGGCGGCGCGGAAACGGCCACCCCGGTATTTGGTGTAGCGGAAATCACCGAAGCGACGCCGCTATTAAAAGCACCCAAACCGGGCCAAGAGGTATTGGCGGACTATGCCAGCACCCGGCTCAGCCTGCGCGAACACCCACTAGGCCTGCTGCGCGAACGCTTGCGCCGCCGCGGCGTGACCACCGCCGCCTCCCTATGGCAACGGCGCAACGGCAGCATCGCCCAGGTCGCCGGTCTGGTGATCTGCCGGCAACGACCGATGACCGCATCCGGCGTGACTTTTGTAACGCTGGAAGATGAAACAGGCCAAGTCAACCTAGTCGTCTGGCCCGCCACAGCTCTGGCTCAGCGCAAACCCTTACTGAAAGCCCGCCTGCTGTCGGTGAGCGGGACGATCCAACAGGAGGACGGCGTGCTGCATTTGGTGGCCGGTAAGTTGGAGGATTGGAGCAGTTGGATTGGCGATTTGGAGAGTAAATCCAGGGATTTTCATTAAGCCATGAGCTGAATCAAAAAGCCGCACCATTTAATGAAGCCTCTTCAGAAGCGTCTCCTACCATTAAGTTTAAAACAACTGTGCTACCATCTAACAATATAATAAGATTTTTTTAAGTGGCCCAATACTCATGACTACAATTCATTTGCTAATACCTTATTTTGGTAAACTGCCGCCTTGGTTCGGACTCTTCTTAACATCTTGCGCTGCCAATTCAAGCGTGAAATTTACGTTGATCGGAGACGACGCTTCTTTCGATCCACTATTTCCCCCAAATGTCTACAGGATTCCGATGAACTTGTCGGAATTTAGCAATGCTGCGGCTGATCGCCTCGGGAAAAAGATATCTATAGTCTCCGCAAGGCGAGTTTGCGATTTTAGACCGATGATGGGAGCGATTTTTTCAGAACAACTGAAAGATGCAGGATTTTGGGGATACTGCGATGTCGACATTATCCTGGGTAATATACGTCGATTTTTAACAGAAGAGCTATTAAAATCTTACGATGTAATCTCATCAGGCAATGGATGTCTGGCCGGCCATTTTGTAGTATTTCGAAATGAAGGTCTAACACAGCGATTATTTGAAAGAAGCAAAGACATTGACTATATATTATCTACGGACAATCATACGGCTTTCGACGAGCTTGGTCCATCAGCCATCTGGCATTTTCCAGGCTTCACGTTAGGGACGGAAGGAGCACTTGAAGCGATGAGCCAAGTGGTGTGGGTCGCGCGCGATTCCGGTATGCTAAAGGCACATCTTGGCTTACCAATTGTCAATGATCCAGATATGCCTTTTAGGAAATGCTTTAATGTCCGTTGGGACCATGGCTGCCTTACTGATAGCAAAATTGGCTGTGAATACTTATACGTTCATTTCCAGAGCTCTAAAGGAAGATTTGGCTTTAGAAGATGGATACCGACATCTACAGATCTATTAAAGCAGTTCAAAATCACCCAACGGGGATTTTTTCAAACCCGAGGACTTAATCTAGTTCTAAAGTCACTGACGTGTGTTTTTCATGACGACATTTATACCAAAACCTATCGCAGATTATTTGATGAATCTAACCGAAAAGTCTCTATATGAATAATAAGCAAGGAGCGTCGCAAATCTGCATTCGCTTTGTCTGTTGCCGAAGCCCATTCTGAACCTTTGCCGAGCATCTAAATAAACACCAGACCAATAGGCATGGTAGTCCGCAATTAGTCAACAAAATAAAACACTGGTCCAGCGCAAACAATTAGTCCGAATGGCATCAGCTATAGTTATTAGCTTGTCCTCCTTAAAATCATGATCTACAAGCCCACAAACTCCATCAACCCCTGCAATTTCTTAGGCTCAAGTTCATAAAACGAATGCGCCCTAACCCGCTCCGGCAAGCCGACATCGCCGTAACGAACCCGAATCAAACGGCTGACTTTGACGCCCTGCGATTCCCATAAGCGCCGCACCAAACGATTCCGACCCTGCTTCACGGTGGCATAGAACCATTTGTTTGCGCCTTCGCCGGCATAAAAGCTGACGTCTTCGAAATGCGCCGGACCGTCTTCCAATTCCACACCCTGCTTCAGACGCGCCAGCATCGCGTCGTCCACTTCGCCTAATATCCGCACCGCGTATTCGCGTTCCACTTCCCGCGAAGGGTGCATCAAGCGATTGGCTAGCTCGCCGTTATTGGTGACTAAAATCAAGCCGGAGGTGTTGATGTCCAGGCGACCGACCGCGATCCAGCGGCCGACTTGCAAGCGCGGCAACTGGGTAAAGATTACCGGGCGGCCTTCCGGGTCGCGGCGGGTGACCAGTTCGCCGACCGGTTTGTGGTACACCAGCACCCGGGTCGGTTGCTCGGCGTATTTTTCCCATTTCACCACCCGGCCGTTGATTTGCAAATGATCGTCGGGCTTTAAGTGGTAACCCGGCTGTACCGGATTGCCATTGACGGTGAGCTTGCCTTCTTCTATCCAGCGCTCGATTTCCCGCCGCGAACCGACGCCGGCCCGCGCCAGCAATTTCTGGATGCGCTCGCCACCGGGCAGGGTGTTGCTAGTGGAGGGTGAGGTTTTCGGCGCCGAGGCCGGCTTCGGTTTGGGCGTCGAACTCGGTTTCCGAGATTGCGGTTTCTGGGTCCGTTTGTCCTGTGGGGCTGACGGGTTGTTCGATCTCGGCGGTTTGCGGTCTTTCACTGTGGTCCTGCTCGGGTTGCGGTTGAGGCGAGTTGCCGAAATCGAAATTGACGATTTCTTCCAGCGTCGGTAATTCGCTCAATGAGGTTAAATTGAAATAATCCAGAAATTGTTTGGTGGTGCCGAACAAGGCCGGTCGGCCCGGTACTTCCTTATGGGCGATGACGCGAATCCACTCGCGCTCCAACAGGGTTTGAATGATGGAACTGCTGACGCTGACCCCACGGATGTCTTCGATTTCGCCGCGCGTCACCGGCTGGCGGTAGGCGATGATAGCCAGGGTTTCCAGCAGCGCACGCGAATAACGCGCGGGCTTTTCCTCGAACAAGCGGGTGACATAAGGCGACAGACCTTCGCGCACCTGAAACCTATAACCGCTGGCCAATTGCCGAAGTCCAATCGGTCGATCAGCATAGTCGCGGGAGATGTCTTCCAAAGCCATTTGCACGGTCAAGGTATCGGGTTGCTCCAATTCCGGAAACGTTTCCTGGATCTGCCGAATCGTCATCGGTCGATTAGCGGCAAACAAAATGGCTTCTACGATGCGCTTGGTATTCATATCGCACTCTTTAATTCTGTCGGGCTGTAATCGGTGGCGTTCGACGAGGATAGGTTCGTAAGTACTGGCGCGAATGATTTCCGCCCAACGTTCCGGTAAACGGCTTGCGCGCCTAACCGCGCTAACAGCCGTAGGCTCCGGCGTAACTGGCTGCCAGCTAGTCTGCCAAACCGGCAGCAGGCGCGCCGTTCGCCGACGAAACGTGGGCACAGCGACTGGTTGACTTGGCTCGATGACTGGTAAAACCGCAACGCGCGGCTCTCTAGCCCAGATAGCCGGAAAACGCACAGCCCGCCGCTTGACCGGCACGAATATCGTGACCGGCTCGGGCTTAATCCGAGGCTTGCGGGGCGTTCTGGGTTTGGGTGCGGGAATAACATCATCGACGACGGTTTCAGCTAACTGCGGGTCAGTCCCCGGTGCCGCTATCGACGCGGATTCTGACTTGGATGCCGGCGTAAGGCTCGGACTGGAAGATGTCGATGATGCGTTCCTTGGAGAGTTCAAGGATGGCAAGAAACGCGACAACCACTCCGTTTTTTCCTTCACTTCGGGTAAAACACGCTGCGAAAGGGAGCTGATTTGCTCCGTTAAGTTTTTCCAAAATGGCTGCCATTCGTTCACGGACTGATAGGGGTTCTTTGGTTATTTGATGGTGACTAAGCCTCTCGGCACGCTTCAATATGTCCTGGAAAGCCAGCAGCAGTTCCTTGAGTTGCACATCCGGCAAAATTTGCTGCACATCCACAGTCGAGGTATCGACACCAAATTCAAAGGTATCGCGCTCGTTTCTGGGCAACAGATCGATTTCTTCGGCGACTTTTTTGATCGCTTCGTATTCCTGCAATTTGCGAATCAAAAACGCTCTGGGATCTTCCTCTTCTTCTTCGCTTTCGGGCTGCCTGGGCAGCAGCATCCGCGATTTGATCTCCGCCAGCAGCGCGGCCATTACCAGATATTCTGCGGCCAGTTCCAGACGCATATTTTCCATCATGTCGATGTAGGCTATATATTGCCGGGTGATCTGGGCGATAGGGATGTCGAGAATATCCAGATTCTGCCGGCGAATCAAATACAACAGCAAATCCAGCGGTCCTTCGAACGCGTCCAGAAAGACTTCCAACGCATCCGGCGGAATGTAAAGGTCGTCCGGTAAATCCTGATAGGGCTGGCCTTGTACCAGCGCCAGAGGCGGCAGCGCGGTTTCGACCGGTAATACCACGTCGTTCAAAACTACATGCCCGCCAGACTAAAAAACCACTGTTGGACGTAATACATGGGATAAGCCAGGATGTATTGCAAGGCATTGGTCGCCAACAGAATCAATAAAAAAATAAACCCGAAGCGCTCCAAGCGATTGTATTGCCAAGCCCAATAATCCGGCAGCAACCCAGACAATATCCGGCTACCGTCCAAGGGCGGAATCGGCAAAAGATTGATTAAAGCCAAGACCAAGTTGATGCTGATGCCGGCTACACCGCTGTAGATCAAGGGGAAAGAGATATATTCGATTTCCAGCGTCACGCCGATTCTAGCCAGCAAAGCCCAGGCCGCCGCCATCAATAAATTGGATAAAGGACCGGCTAACGCCACAATCGCCATCGCTTGACGCGGCTTTTTAAACGCGCGGGGATCGACCGGCACCGGCTTGGCCCAGCCGAACACAAAACCGGTGAAAGTCAGTAATAACAAGCCGGGGATAATCAACGTACCCAAAATATCGATATGTTTCAGCGGATTCAGGGTCAGGCGACCTTGGTCGGAGGCAGTAGTGTCGCCTAGCTTCTTTGCCACCCAACCATGCGCTACCTCATGACCGGTAATCGCAAAAATGACCGGCAAAATCCAGACTACGATCCTTTGTATCAGAGTTAATTCGTCCATCATGGCAGCCTCACTCCAACATCGGCGCGATACCGATGCCTTGTCGCACAATTTCAATCGACTTATCGCCGCAAGCGATGACGGTGGTAGGTTGATATTCGATCACCCCGGTATCTATCACCAGCGCCAACTCTTTTTCCAGCCGTTTTCTGATCTCGTAAGGGTCGGCCAATGGCTCGCTATCGCCGGGCATCATCAGGGTGGAGCTTAACAAAGGTTCGCCAAGTTGTTGGGCCAAAGCCTGAGCAATCGGGTGTTCGGTGATTCTGACGCCTATGGTTTTCTTTTTCGGATGCTGCAAACGGCGCGGTACTTCCCGCGTCGCGTCCAACAGAAACGTAAACGGTCCCGGGGTTAACTTTTTAATCAGGCGATGGGCCTCGTTGCCCATTTTGGTAAAAGTGGAGACTTGCGACAGGTCGGTACACAGCAAGGTAAAGTTATGATTGTCATCGAGGCGGCGGATGCTGCGAATCTGGTCCATCGCCGCTTTATCACCTATCTGACAGCCCAGTGCATAGGAGGCGTCAGTGGGATAGACGATGACACCGCCATCGCGCAGGATATTCACCGCTTGTTGAATCAAACGCGGCTGCGGGTTCTTCGGGTGAATTTCGAAATATTGCGCCATCGGCTAAAAGTTGCGGCTTAAAATTAAGCATTGTACCTTAGAAGGCATCTAAAAACGTCCCGAGACAGTTTCGGCGAAGGGTTATCGCCACGAAGCCCGCTATCTTTCCGATTGTTTTTTGGCGACTTTATCGCGCAGATAGACCGGCATGGCCTGCTCGACAGGCACGGCTAAACCGCTAGCAAATCCATAAGCGCCCAATTGAGCGACGCAACCGGCGCGCGGCCAAACATCATCTTCGACACCTCCCACCCAACCACCTAAACGCTGACCCAACTGCTCCGCATAAACGCCCCAACCGGATCCGACACCGAAGCCGGCGAGGTCGGGAAAGATCACTTCGCTCGCGGGCGTGACCGCTTCCTCTCCCAACAGTTCGGCAAGCCCCAAGGCATTACGCCGATACACGCCCCAAAAGATTTCGTCCATCCTCGCATCCATCGCGGTGAAACTCAGCTCGGCACCGGCACGATGGTTGAAAAAATCTTGCGCGATTGCCGCCAATGTCGATACCGGCACCACAGGCAAATCGGCGCCATAGGCAATACCCTGCACCACGCCGCCAGCGATTCTGACACCGGTAAAAGACCCCGGACCACGACTCAAGCCAATGGCATCGAGCTGTTGCGGACTGAGCTGGGCCTCGGCCATTAATTCATCGATCATCGGCAAAATCAGCTTGGTATGTTCGCGGGGCGCTATGGCAAATTTTTCCCGAATCTCGCCATCGATAAACAAAGCCGCCGAACAGGCGTCGGTGGAGGTTTCTACTGCCAATAATTTCAACTGCTTTCCTCTAATGCAAAAAACTGCCGCACGTCTTCGATCTCCCGGCTACGCTTCATCGCCGGCACGCTATCCAGAAACATCTGACCGTAGGAACGTTTTAACAAGCGGGGATCGCAGACCATCAGCACCCCACGGTCGTTAACATCGCGAATCAAACGTCCCACACCCTGACGCAACATGATGATGGCGCTGGGCAATTGATGTTCGAAAAACGGGTTACGCCCCTGTTTTTCCATCGCATTCATTCGGGCCTTCAATACCGGATCGCCGGGCGAAGCGAACGGCAGCTTATCGATGATTACGCAGGACAAGGCATCGCCGCGCACGTCCACGCCTTCCCAGAAACTGGCGGTTGCCAACAATACCGCGTCGCCCAATTCCTTAAATTGATCCAGCAACACACCCTTGGAACGAGTACCTTGTACCAATATCGGATGATCGAGCTTGCCTTCCAGCAATTGCGCGGCGCGTTGTAAGGCGCGGTGACTGGTAAACAGAAAAAACGCCCTGCCCCGGCTGGCTTCCAGCACAGGCAACGCGAATTCAACGATCTTATCGGTAAAATCCGGATCGCTGGGCTGCGGCAAACCTTTGGGATGATAAAACAAGGCCTGGTTCGGATAATCAAACGGGCTCTCCCAACTTTGACTGAGCGCGCCGCTCAAACCCAGATTCTTGGAAAAATGCACGAAATTGTTGGCCACGCTCAACGTCGCCGAGGTGAAAATCCAGGTGGCTTTATGCCGGGCCATGAAGCCGCGAAACTCCTTGGCAATATCCAGCGGTGTGCGGCTGAGAGTGAAGGATTTGCTATAAGTCTCGTACCATTTGATCCACTGCCCGTCCTTGTCGTTGATCAGGGTTTCCAACTGCGCGTCCAGTGCTTCAGCCCGATCAAAGCACGATTCCAGGCCTTTGCTGCGTACAGAAGCGCGTTCCAATTGATCGGTCAGCCGGGCCAATTGTTTTTGCAGGGATTCCAACGCGCCGGCAATTTTCGGGTTGGTTTCGATGTCCTGCCAATCGCCGCGCCGCAGTTCAAGGCCAAACGCCAAACGCAGATCCTTGACCTCATGCTGCAAATCTTCGCAGGCAGTGCGCAAATCCGGCATATCCTTGGCGTCGGTGAAATATTCGGCCAGACTGTCGTCGGCCAGATCGACCAACTGCTTACCGCTGATCGTCACCCCCAAAAAATTGGACGCGGTATCTGCCAGTTGATGTGCTTCGTCGATGACAACGACTTCGGCGTCGGGCAATAGCTCGCCGAAACCGGTTTCGCGAATCGACCAGTCGGCACACAACAAATGGTGATTGACTACAACGATGTCAGCTTCCTGAGCCTGTTTGCGCGCTTTGGTGAGAAAGCAATCGGCATAGTCCGGGCAATTCTGCCCCAAACAATTATCGGTCGTGGAAGTCGCGTGAAACCAGACCGGATCGCCGTCGTGCACATCGGCCACTTCCGAAACGTCGCCGGCCTTGGTGCGTTTCGACCAGGCCTTGATCTGCGCCAACGCCGCCGCGTCTTCCTGGCTATAACCGAACGCGGAGTTCAAGGCCTGTTCCAGCCGGTATGTGCATAAATAATTGGCGCGGCCTTTGAGTAAACTGGCTTTGAACGGCCGCTTGCTCAAGGCTTTGCGGATCACTGGCAAGTCCTTGTTGAACAGCTGATCCTGTAGATTTTTGGTGCCGGTGGAGACGATGACTTTCTTGCCGGACAGAATGGCGGGAATCAAATAGGCAAAGGTTTTGCCGGTACCGGTACCGGCCTCGGCAATTAAATTTTGCTGCGATTCGATGGCATGGGCAATCTGCTCCGCCATCTCTATCTGCGCGGCACGCGGCAAGTAACCGTTAATAACTTCTGCCAAGGCGCCGCCGTCGCCAAAAATGTCGGCCAATTTTGCGGCGGCGCTGGTAAGCGCCGGCTTGGAACCCTCAGCCACTAGCGACCGAAAAAGCTGTCCGCCTTGGCTTTAGCTTCTTTGGCGCCTTGCGGATTTTGCTGCATTTGCCGAGCTTCGGCAATCAACAGCCAACTTTTGCGTTTCAGATCGAGATTGCCGCCGGCCAGCAATGCCGCCTTGCCGGCCAATTCTTCCGCCAGTTGCGGTTTGTTCTGCTTAATTCTGAGCTGAGCCAGTTTGTAGGTCAGGGTCGGGTTGCGCGAATCGATACGCAGGGCACGCTCCATCACCACCACCGCGGCATCCAGATCGCCACTATTGCGACTGCGGTCCGACTCGCTGATCAAGGCCAACACAGCCGGCGGGGTACCATTGGGGATGGTTGCATCTTCGATCGAGAATCGAGGCACCGCGGCCGTCGCAACTGTACTTGGCGCTGCCGGCACCGATTCCGGGGCTGGCGTTGGGGTAGGCGGAATATCCGCCGGCGGCATTAACGGCTCGGCACGAAATGCCGGCAAATTCGGCTCGTCTTTAAAATTATTGGTCACGCTTTCGATGGCGTAAGTTGCCGTATTCGGACTGGATGCCAGTTTTTTGGCTACGGCGGGAGCGGCTGGCTTGTTGTTTGCCGTTTTTTTGGCAGGCGCTTTTTTAGCGGGCGCGTTGCTGACGGCAGGCGGTTCCGAGCCGGACATGCTGGTGCAAGCCGCTAATGTCAGTAACAGGGGACACGCCACTAATAGAGATTTATTATTCATCTACGATTTAAATAAGCACGTAAAAATTAAAACAATTCGATTTCGTTATCATCGCTTTGCCGGTTTGCTTCCTCAAACAAAGCCAGAGCTTCGTCGATACTTTTGCCTTGATGGATGGCATCGAACATGACTTTTTCAGATTCCATAGTGTACTGTTTACGGATGTTTTCCTGAAACTTAGCCCACTCGACGGGATTATATAACCTATGCGGGGTATCGATGATAACCGACAAGCCTTTTAGGTTGTTGGAAACATGCTGTAAGCACTGATGCAAGCGATCATAAAATTGAAACGCGACAAGCGCCGAGTTAATCCTGAACTGGGTAGCTTCGCAATGCTTCAACGCATGGTCGCGGCTATCGCTTTGCTGCAAGCCGCTCAATATTTCATGAATATTTTTCATGTCGTCGACCATGCCGCTAAACGAGTCGGCCAAGGCAGTCACCGATTCGTCGCCCGCTTTCATACTCCCCTCAACCTGCGCGACGGATACCGTCAATAGCTTGATGGTTTCGCGGATTTGGCTCCAATCCAAGTCGGGTTGATTTGATGCTGAAAAAGTCATAAATGGCAATCCTAAAATTACAGATTCAAAATAAGTGGTCGCAACGAATTGGCGATATTGTAACCGACTATGCGATCGGAATGACGCTGGGTTAAGTATAGAAAAACTAGACGAGACGTAGGCTTATAGACCGGTTTTTTTGAAAAATCCGATATTTGACGAAAACTCCGCATTCTTCGGATCGCTAATAACCGGCCCACAAGTCCCTTAAGCCCCTGCGACGGCCAAGTTGACGATAACTCCGCAGATGAGGTAGAAAGACGCGTACAGCACAGGGTTTCCTGATTGAAACCATCTCCCGATCACCTTTATAAGGAAAGTATGAATATTCAATCCGCCGGTAAAAAACTGTTCGTATTGGACACCAACGTATTGATGCACGATCCTACTTCGATCTTCCGTTTTCAGGAACACAACGTATTCATACCTATGGTGGTGTTGGAAGAGTTGGATCATGCGAAAAAAGGACTATCCGACGTATCTCGAAATGTTCGCCAAGTCAGCCGCTTCCTGGATGAGTTAATTCGCGACGCCGATCAGAAGACCATCAACGAGGGTTTGCCGCTATCGCGCATCGAACATAACCCAACGGGCGAACGGGAATTCGACGGCCGCCTGTATTTTCAAACCCGGCAATTATCGCATTTATTACCTGACGATCTGCCGGGCCAGATCGCCGACAACTCGATTCTGAGTATCGTCTTGGCCTTGGGAAAAGAATATCCCGATGTCAACGTTATCCTGGTATCCAAGGATATCAACATGCGCATCAAGGCGGCAGCCTTGCAGATTAGCGCCGAAGATTACCACAACGACCAAACCATTGAAGACATCGATCTGCTCTACAACGGCACCATGGCCTTGGATAACGATTTCTGGGACGAGCATGGCGGCAAGATGGAATCGTGGCAGGAAAACGATCATACCTATTACCGGGTCAACGGTCCGCTGGTTTCCGAATGGTATCCCAACCAATATCTGTATATGGACGGTGACGACAATTTCGAAGCCATCGTCAAAAGCCGCGAGGGCGATACGGCGGTGCTGCAACTGGCCCGCGACTATCGGACCAAACATAATAGTATCTGGGGTATTTCCGCCAAAAACCGGGAACAAAACTTTGCGTTGAATGCCTTACTGGACCCCAACGTGGATTTCGTCACGCTGATCGGTTCCGCCGGCACCGGTAAAACTTTGCTGGCTTTGGCTGCCGGCTTGTCGCTGACGCTGGAAAGCAAACTGTATCTGGAAATCATCATGACCCGAGAAACGATGCCGGTCGGCGAGGATATTGGCTTTCTGCCCGGCACCGAAGAAGAAAAAATGGCACCGTGGATGGGCGCGCTGATGGACAACCTGGAATTGCTCGGCAGCCGCTCCGGTAGCACCGAGTGGGAACAGGGTGCTTCGCAAAACGTGATGATGAACCGGGTAAAAATCCGTTCGCTGAATTTTATGCGCGGAAGAACTTTCCTTAACCGCTATTTGATTATCGACGAAGCACAAAACCTGACGCCGAAACAAATGAAAACATTGATCACGCGCGCCGGTCCGGGTACCAAAATCATTTGCATTGGCAATCTGGCGCAAATCGATACCCCGTATCTCACCGCGACCAGTTCAGGCTTAACCTATGTAGTCGATCGCTTCAAAGCCTGGCCTAACAGCGCGCATATCACCTTACGCCGTGGCGAGCGCTCGCGTTTAGCCGATTTTGCCTCCGACAACTTATAAGCGCTCAAGCTAGCGTTCGTTCGCTTTCCAGCTTTGGCCACGCCGTTAATACCGCTTTAACCAGCGTGGCCAGAGGTATCGCAAAAAACACCCCCCAAAAGCCCCACAGCCCACCGAAAAACAGGATGGCCACAATAATGGCAATCGGGTGCAAATTTACCGCTTCCGAAAACAATAGCGGCACCAGAATCACCCCATCCAAAGCCTGTATGACCGAATAGGCTATAAACACGTACATAAACTGATCCCCGCCGCCGACGCCCCATTGCACATAGGCCACCGCCAAAACCGGGAATGTCACCAACGTGGCACCGACATAAGGAATGACAACGGACAAACCCATCAACACCGCGAGTAACATCGCGTAATTCAAACCCAGCCACCAAAAAACTACGAAACTGATAGCCCAAAGGATGAAGACCTCCAGAAACTTGCCTCGAACATAATTGGCGATCTGCCGGTCCACTTCGTGCCATACCCGCAAGCTAAGACTGGTGTCTTTCGGCAAAAACTGTACAAACCAAGCGAGTAGCACCTGCTTGTCCTTCAGGAAGAAAAACACCATCAGGGGGACCAGAAACAAATACACGATCACCGCGACCAAACCTACGAACGATTGGGCGGAACCGGAGATTAGATCCTGTCCATACTTAAGCAAGTCTTTCTGGATGGAGTACATGATCTCTCGAATGCGGGCATCGGAAATCAATTCGGGATGACGCTCGGGAAAGCGCATGATTTCCAGTTGCGCGCGGGAAACTATCTCCGGGATATGCTGTACGAGTTGCACCGTTTGCTCCGACACCATGGGCACCAACACAAACAACACAAAACCTAGCGCTGCCAAAAACGCAAAAAACACCAGATGCACGGCAATCAAGCGGCCCAGTTGGCGTTGTTCCGCCTTTACCACCAATCCTTCAAGCAGATAAGCCAAAACAATCGCCACAAACACCGGCATTAATAAATCCAGCAAACCGTATATCAATAAAAAGCCGCCCAACAGCACAATGGCCAGTGAGACTACTTGGGAATTGGGCAGAAATCGCTGGAAAAAATTTCTGATGAAATCGGAGCTGGAAAAATCAGTTTGTTGAGTCATGAGGGCCGAGCGATTCGCCGATATGATACCGGCTTAATAACGCCACTAAGTTTAGGTTTGAATGCGGAATTGCTCAGGAAAGCGTAAACAACTTATCAAAATTGGCGATTTCCAAAATCTTTTTAACTTCGGCACGTGCATTTTTTATGCGAATCGCCGATTTATCGCCAGCCATCCTGTCGCGCAGCACTAACAGCATTCCCAACGCCGAACTATCCAGATAATCGGTACCACCAAGGTCAACCTCTATCAGTTTCACACCGCTTTCCACGAGTTTGGTCGCCTCGCGAAATTCATTGTGCACACCAAAGTCGAACCGGCCGTTTATTTTAATGGTCAGTACACCCGAGTCGACCCGTGCATCAATAGCCATAGTACCTGTCCTCGACATTTAACATGCTTGCCCCATATTTTTACTAAAACAGATCCACATCGCCTTCATCCATTGAAGACTGGGAAACGATATTCGATTTTCTGACCTGCCACTGTTGTTTCATGGCCTGCAAACGTGCCGTACCTTGCAGCAGTTGCTCGCGCCATGTGGACTTATTGCCGGTTTTGAACGCACCCAATCCGATACCGATCTCATCGGAGAGTGCATCAAAATGCTGTAAGTTGAACTGCAAATATTCGATGAGCTGCCTGGCCATATCCTCGAATTGCAAACCCCGCACGGCATTGCCAACGCTCATTTCAATTTTGTTAGTCAAATGCGAAATCTCGCCAACATTCCGGCCTATATTGGCATTGATCAAGGCTATATCGTCCATCATCTTATCTATATTGGCTTTGGAACTAATCGCCACGTTCATGTCCTTGGACGCCATGATCTCGATCATGTTTTGCGCATCGCGAATATTTTCCTTGGAAGCTTTTACGACCACCTTTATTTCTTCGCTAAATTTATCCGAGTTTTTCGATAAATTCCGCACTTCGCCGGCAACCACGGCAAACCCACGGCCGGCCTCGCCTGCTCTGGCTGCCTCTATCGCCGCGTTCAATGCCAATAAATTAGTCTGATCGGCTATTTTTTGTACGTCGCCCAGCAGCTTTTCCACATGAGCCATGTGGCCGCCCACATCATTGATCACCGCCACCATTTCCATGCTTTGCTTACTGATTTGCAAAATATGGTCGATAAAAAACTGTAAGACACAGTCGGTTTCCCTAGTAAAACCGCTGAAATTCAGACTATTTTGCCCCTTATCGGTAGTGCCTTCTAAATCGTTTACCAATGAATAAACGATCGACGATTGCCCCGAGGTCAAACTGGCCAAACTATTGAAACTGTCCGACATGGTCCTCACCGCATCGGCGAGCATCGACTTCAATTGATTCAGTTCAGCGCGAAAATAACCTGACTCTTGGCCGATGCAGTCGTTGAGGTTTAGTAAATAACCGTCAATCGCCCGCACCAAGTCCGCTTCATTGTTTTCGCCCTGGATAGTGGCGGCGATCAATCCGGAACAATGCAATTGAAAAGCTTTAAAAACCCACAACAATGTCGCAAATACCTCGGCTGTGCCATATGCAAGAGGGCTTGGAAACAAAAGCGGCAAAAACAAAACGACAACCGTCAATAAAACGAGTAGAGCGTTGTCTTTGAGGAACTGCAACATAAACTCAATCCACCAGGGCCAGAATTTTTTCGGCTATTTTATCCAAGGATAACACATGATGAGCGGCGCCCAGTTTATAGGCCTCCCCTGGCATACCCCATACCACGCTGGATGCTTCGTCTTGAACTATATTGATTGCACCGGCATCTCGCATCTCCAACATGCATCTTGCACCATCGGCTCCCATTCCGGTCAACATCACGCCTATGGCGTTGCTGCCCACATTTTCGGCAATCGATCGAAACAATACGTCCACGGAGGGTTTATGCCGATTAACCGGCGGCCCGTCATTCAGGTGACACGCATAGCGTGCACCATCCCGAACCACCAGCAAATGCTGATCCCCGGGCGCGATATAGATATGCCCCGGTAAGATTAATTGCCCGTCGTTTGCCACGCAAGCGGTCATCTCGGATGCCTCGTCCACATGCTTGGCAAACGATGCGCTGAAAGCAAGCGGCAAATGTTGCGAAATTACGATAGCCGGCGCCGTTCTCGGCAAGTTTTTCACCAATTGCTTGACTGCTTCGGTGCCGCCTGTGGACGAACCCACGGCAATAATTTTATGGGTGGTTTTAAAATGTCTTTTCATCCCGAGGTTCGCAGAGTCGTTGACAACACTAGTCGCCGAGCTACTAGCCTTGTTGGTTTCTAACGCTTTCACTTTGGCCTGAGCGGCCATCCTGATTTTAGCGACTATTTCATCGGCGTAGGCGCGCAAGCTATGAGACACATCGGCCTTGGGTTTGGCGACGAAGTCGACTGCGCCCAACGCCAACGCTTCTAACGTCACTTCCGCGCCTTTTTCCGTCAACGTCGAAATCATCACCACCGGCATGGGCCGCAAGCGCATCAAATTCCGTAAAAAGGTCAACCCGTCCATCCGCGGCATCTCCACGTCCAGGGTCAACACATCGGGATTCAACGCCTTTATTTTATCCCTGGCAATAATAGGGTCGCTAGCAGTCCCCACGACCTCAATGTCCCCAGATTCATTGAAAATTTGGGTCAGCATTTGGCGAATCAATGCCGAATCGTCAACAATCAGTAATTTAATTTTTTTCATTTACGCTTCCTAAAACAGTTCAACGCTACCTTCAACCGGCGCATCCTTGATACTCGAACTGTATTGTTTCTCGCGTAGGAAGATAGTTTGATTATGCAGGTCTTTAATCTTTTTCATTCTGACCCGTCCGCTATGCGGAAAGAAATTCACTTTACGCGGGTATATGTCGCCCAAATCCTGCGACACCAAATTCAATGCTTCGGTATCGACATAGTCCAATACGAATTGGATATTTCTGGCACCGACATCGCCCAGCGTGGCTATGATTTTGCCGCCCCCAAACAATTTAACTTCCAAGTTTTTACGCTTGCCGCCATTTTGCAAAATACTGTTTATTAAATGTTCCATGGCGTAATTCCCGTATCGCAAGGCATTGCCAACCACCGCTTCGTCCCTATCGTTTAAGCGGCATTTACTGGTTTCAGGCAGCATGAAATGATTCATGCCGCCTACGCCGGATACGGCATCACGAATACAAGCGGCGACACAAGAACCCAGTACCGTTGTGATCATTTCGTCTTGCTTGGTGACGTAATAGTCGCCCGGCATCAATTTCGCTGCGATTATCTGATTTTCCTGATCCCAGTAGCGGTTGACGCTTTCGAAACCTGCAATGAGCGATCTTTCGACAGGTTGTATATGGCTCACTTGCTCGACTTCCTGTAAATGGTATTTCCTATTAAGCTGAATCCGGCATCAAGTTGATGCAAGGACTCTGAGTGTCCAATGAACAAATACGCCCCCTCTTCCAATAAGCCGCAGTATCGGTTAACCAACTTTATCTTGGTTTCCCGATCAAAATAAATCAGCACATTTCGACAAAAAATAAAATCGAAATACTCTTTAAACGGCCATTCCTGAATCAAATTCAATTGTTTAAACTCTATCAACTCTTTTAACTCAGCTTTAATTCTTACCTTGTTCGCCTGCCGGCCCACACCTTTTTGAAACCAGCGTTTTAGTCGGTGATCGGCTATGCCAGAGACCCGATCGGCCACATAAATTCCTGCCGAAGCCGTCGCCAGCACATTGGTATCCAGATCGGTAGCTAGAATAATAATGGTCCAATCCGCAGGAACGCATTCTTTCAATGTCATGGCCAGGGAGTAAGGCTCTTCGCCGGTTGAACAACCGGCAGACCATACTCTAATTTGTTTTTTGGCAGCCTTTTTTTTAAGCAACTCGGGTACAACCGTTAGGCTTAAATATTCAAAATGATGGTTTTCGCGAAAAAACGAAGTGAGATTAGTGGTGACCGCATTAATAAATTCGGTAAATTCCCTATCCGGGTTATTTTTCAAGTACTGGCAATACTGCTGAAAACGGGTAAATCCCAACATGCGGAGACGTTTCGACAGCCGCGAATAAAACATATCGAATTTATCGTCCGGGACTAAAATCCCGGAATATTGGTTGGATATTTTCCTTAAGACATCAAAATCCGCTTGGGTATATTCAAATTCGCGTGACTTTTCTTTCATTATCTAGTGATCGCCCTTAGCAGTTAAGCGAAACGACGCTATTAGAATAAGCCGGACGCAGCCTGATCGACTTCCAGCATTTCGGCGATACCCAACAACTCGGCTGCTTCGATAAATTTATCGGATGGGAAATCGATTGATATTGACTTCTGCAAGCCAATGGCTGTCTGCTTCAAGATTAATAGCAGTTGCAAAGTGGATGTATCTATCATGGTAACTGCCGATGCATCGATTTCAATAAGATCGAAATTAGCCAACATATGCGCCAATTGCTGATGCAAAGCAGTAACATTTTGAATATTGAGCACCGGGGCTAATGCTATCCTCCCTGTTTCGTTGCCGTCATCCGCGAAGCTCCCCGGCAGATTTTGGCGCTGTTCTGTTTCTGTTTCTGTTTCTGAAATCATAACGTTTTCAGGGCTTAAATCTGAAAACTTGGCTGCGGACCCGGATTCCAAATTAGGAATATCGTCCGACTGATACACTTGCTTAAAATCAGTTTGATGCATCCAAGCCAACGGATCGTAACCGATCAAACTTTCTTCGTCTTTTTCCGCCATCACATCATTCTCCCTTCCAAAAAGTCTTTCGCAAGCGCAGTAAAATCTCTCGCCGAACGACAACCCGGACGATATTCAAATATGGTTTTGCCGAAACTAGGGCATTCGGCAAGTAATGCCGTTTCGCGGATAGTCGTCGCCAAAATTTGTCCTGGAAAATATTTTTGCAACACACCCAATACTTCTTTTGAAATGCGTCTCGTCGGAATATATCTCGACATGACCAAAGAAAATTTATATGGCTTTTTCAGAGCATTTTCGAATTTTTTGATGGTCCCCATCAAATGTGAAACGCCTTGCAGCGCCAAATAATCGCTAGTCATTGGCACTAATATTTCGTCGGCGGCAAACAAGGCGTTGGCAACCAACACACCGGAAGAAGGCGGACAATCGACGAATATAAAATCCTGATCGAAATAGCCGTCGAGCAAGGCGTTGCGCAGTAAATCGCCACGCCGGGCGCCGCCATCCATTAATTGTTCGATTTCCTGTAAGCGCGGACCGGCAACCACCAAATTGAGATTTTTTCTTACCGGAATGAGTTGTTGCTGCAGACTACAAAGCCCCAGCATCACCGCATCGATACCACTTTTCCGGGAATCGACCACCCCCAGCGAAACGGCCAAATGACTCTGCGGATCCAGGTCGATTACGGTAACCCTTTTACCCAGCTTAGCCAGAGCATGAGTCAAATTGACCGAAGTTGTGGTTTTTCCAACACCGCCTTTTTGATTAAGGACCGCTACAATCCTGACGCTCATTTACCCTCTGGCATAATCGCAAGCCCCGAAATCTCTACAAACTCCTCGGGGTTCAGTAATTTGTCTACATCCAACAGCATCACCATATTTTTCTTACCCACGAACATTCCGCGCATATATTGAGTGTTGATTTTTGACCCCAAATTCGGAGCCTCTTTGATCTCCTGCGGATTAATATCCAGAACGTCTGACACCGCATCCGCCACTATTCCCATTACAGTGGTCCCGGAATGGGTCCTAACACTCATCACGATAACCACGGTAATCGGTGTGTATTCGACTTTTTCCATCTGAAAACGCTCGCGCAGGTCAATGATGGGCACAATGGAACCACGTAAATTCAAAGCTCCCTTCACAAAATCCGGCGTATTTGGGATTTTTCTGATTGGCTCCCAGCCTCTTATTTCCTGCACTTTCAAGATTTCAATGCCATACGCTTCACCTTCCAACTCAAAGGTCAGAAATTGCTCAACTTGTTTATCAGACCCTAAGTCGGCTGTCATGGCTGTAGTTTCCTATACGATATGATGGTCAATCGATCCTCTTCGCTAAAAATCCTGCCATTCTTCATCGGCTTGTGCTACCGACTTGAATGCGCTGGATTGGCGGCCCGGCTGCGAGATCGCTGCTCTATTGGCTTCCGCGCGAACAACACTGGTACTTTCGGCATGATGTATCCCCTGATGCTGAACATTTTTTTTATCGGTTTTAAAGAACGCCAACATTTCAACCATATTTGTCGACAAATCGCTCATCGAAACACTGGCCGCCGATGCCTCTTCAGCTAATGCGGCGTTCTGCTGGGTAATTTCATCCATTTGCGCAACAGCTTGATTGACTTGTCCGATACCGGAGGATTGTTCGACGCTGGCATCGGCAATTTGGGCGACTATGTCGCCAACCTTTTTCACACCGGCCACGATTTCGTTAAGCGCTTTACCGGTTTCATTCACAAACTCGGTGCCGGCTCTTACCTTTTGCACGCTGGTTTGAATGAGTTCCTTACTCTCCCTGGCAGCGGTGGCACTGCGTTGCGCCAGATTCCTGACCTCCGTAGCAACTACCGAGAATCCTCGGCCCTGCTCGCCCGCTCTGGCAGCTTCCACCGACGCATTTAAGGCCAATAAATTGGTTTGAAAAGCAATTTCATCGATCACACTGATAATATCGGCAATTTTATTGCTGCTTTCGTTGATCTCTTGCATGGCGGAGACCGCAGCTTTCACCACGTTACCACCTTTTTCAGCCAGTTCCTTGGCATTATTGGCGACCAAATTCGCTTGCTGCGCATTGTCCGCATTGTTTTTTACGGTACTGGTCAGTTCTTCCATACTGGCCGCGGTTTGTTGTAAGTTTGCTGCCTGCTGTTCCGCACGTTGCGACAAATTGTTATTGCCGCTGGCAATTTCCTGGGATGAGTTGTTGATGAAGTGAGCCGACTCGCTAACTTGGCCGAAAATCTCGTTCAATTTATCGATAGTGGCATTGATATCATTCTTGCAGTTTAAATAGACGCCTTGATAATCGCTGGTGATCCGATTGGTTAAATCACCTGCCGCCATGCTTTGCATGGTACTGCCGACATCCCTAAACACGTTTTCAATCACATCGGTCAGTTCGTTAATGCCTTCGCTAAGGGTTTCGAAAAAGCCATGTTTATCCGCCAACTCTATTCGGCTGGACAACTCACCGGCCTTAACCGCTTCCACAATGCTGGCAATTTCTTGCTCGATTTTTACTTCGTGCGTTCTATCCAGCCACTCGACCACAACCCCAATTCGCTCGTTTTCTTCGTTCTTGACTGGATTGGCGACGATGTTCATATGTCTGCCGCCAATTACCAATGCAGAACTAAATGTGCTTGCTAAATTTGCCAGCAGGCCACGTTGATGAGCCGGTTTTTTATGGAATTGATCGATATTGGCCCCCATCAATTTACTGGCGTCGAATTCAGGCAATTGCCTGCGAATGTCGGATTCGGCGTTTTGAAACATATCGGCAACGGTTTTATTCATATAAATGATGTCTAAATCGTTGTTTGCCACCATTACGCAGGACTGTACGTTGTCCAGAGCCTGTTTAATGCGCATCGCCTCCGAAGCCACTTGTTTGGAATAAGCCAAATCGGAATTTAATTTAACTTGCATACCATACAGAGCCCGATAGAAATCGCCTATTTCGTCGCCACGATCCAGGTCGATGGTGTTCCTGAATTGCTCATCGGCCATGCGATAACAAATACTTCTCGATTTCTCCAAGGCATCGATTACATGCCGAATCACCGAATACCCAATTATTGAGGCCAACACAGCCAAGCCCAAAAACACCGACATTTCGATATATCTTTCATTGGCATAATGATCGTAAATCGATTTGACGATCGGTAACAAAAAGATCAGATAAACTATCCCGACTTTTTTCCACAAACCTAATTTCAGCAAATTTTTGACGCCTGCCTTGATCCCTGTCGGGCGTATGCTTGCTTTATTGGCATTTAGTTTTTCGTATAAGGACTCGGCCTGCTGGATTTGCTCACGTGACGGCGCGTAACGTACGGACAAATATTCCTGGACTTTGCCGTTTTTGAAGACGGGCGTAACGTTAGCTTCCACCCAATAGTAATCGCCCGATTTCGTTCTGTTCTTAACCGGTGCGGTCCAGGGACGCCCGGCTTTTAAACACACCCATAAATCTTCAAACGCCGCCGGCGGCATGTCCGGATGCCTGACCATATTGTGGTTGGCACCGATTAGCTCGTCTTTGCCAAAACCGCTAATTTCGATGAAAGCGTCGTTTGCATAAGTAATGATGCCTTTCAAATTGGTACGCGTTACCAAAATGGTGCCGGGCTTCATCAAGACTTCGCGATCGGTCACAGGGTGATTGAGTTTCATTGCATATTCTCCGTTACAACCCAGCCATAAATAGCTTTTTTTTCAACTTTCATCTTCACCATCCAAGCCATCAAGTTTTAATAATTTATCAACATCCAGTAGCATCACCATTCGGCCATTTACCGAAACCAGTCCGTTGATAAATTCAGTACTGACTTTGCCTCCAAAATTAGGTGCGCTCTGGATGCTTTTTTTATTGACATCTACCACATCGGAAACTGAATCCACTACTACCCCAATGATCCTGGTTTTATCGGCGACTTTCGCTTGCAACACGACCACCACCGTCAACGGCGAATAATCACTGTGCTGCAATTGAAAGCGCTCGCGTAAATCGATGATAGGCACAATGGCCCCTCGCAGATTGACAACACCCTTTTCGTAACTCGGAACATTCGGAATTCTCGATACCGGTTCCCAGCTGCGGATTTCTTGCACCCGCAGAATATCCACGCCGTATTCTTCCTGGCCTAAAGTAAAGCTGAGAAATTGCAGACTACTTTCCTGTCTTTTTCCGTCTTGCCGGTCCGCGCTGCTGTGTTCGATTAGTTCTGACATGATGTATTCGAATCGGATTATTGATTGGCCAAACGCACTAAACCGGGAATATCCAGGATCAAAGCCACCGAACCGTCGCCCAAAATAGTCGCGCCGGATACGCCTTCGATACGCCGATAATTGGCTTCCAAAGACTTGATCACAACTTGTTGCTGTCCAAGCAGATCATCCACGAACAAACCGCAACGCAACCCTTGTCCTTCGACGACGACTATAAGTCCCTCTGTTAGTTTTGTGGTTCTGGCACTAGGTACATTGAAAATCTCGTGCATTCTAATGATGGGCAGATACTGACCGCGAAGCCAGAATGTTTCGCCCTTGCCGGCTACCCGATTCAGCCTATCTTCTTTCACATGAAGCGATTCGATAATGGAGCCCAACGGCAAAATATAGGTTTCATCGCCGACAGCAATCGATTGCCCGTCCAATATCGCCAGGGTTAGCGGCAAATGTATGGATATTGTGGAGCCTTTGCCCAACTCCGAGAGTATTTCAATATTGCCGCCCAAAGCCTGGATATTGCGCCGCACCACGTCCATTCCCACGCCACGCCCGGAAATATCCGTGAGTTTTTCGGCAGTGGAAAAACCGGGCATAAAAATCAACTCGTAGGTTTGCTTATCGCTCAAAATCGCATCTGCATCGATCAAGCCTTTCTCTATCGCTTTGGCCCGCAGTTTGTCTTTATCCAGGCCTTTGCCGTCATCAGCCACTTCAATCACAATATTGCCGCCGCGATGATACGCTTCCAGTGTAACGGTGCCCGTTTCCGGCTTGCCGGCGGCAAGCCGGACTTCTGGCATTTCGATGCCATGATCAAGGCTGTTTCTAACTAAGTGAACCAAAGGGTCGCTGAGTAATTCGACAACAGTTTTATCGACTTCGGTGTTTTCACCGACCAATTTGAGTTCAATTTTTTTGCCTAATTTACTGCTGATATCGTGCGCCAATCTGGGAAATCGGCTGAACACAAAGCTGATAGGCAACATACGAATGTTCATCACGCTTTCTTGCAACTCGCGGGTGTGGCGTTCCAATTGGGAGAGGCCGTTTTTTAACTGATCCAATTTATTCAATTCAAAATGCTCGCCAAGTAAACTGAGCATTGATTGTGTAATAACCAACTCTCCCACCATATTAATCAAGGTATCGATTTTACCGGTGTCCACACGGATAGAACTGGAACCCTTGGTTGCGGTTTTTGTGTCTTCTTTTTTGCCGCTATCGCGATCTTTCAAGTTCGAATTCAATTCGTCACTATTGGAAGAAAGCTCGGCATTTACGGTTTGACCGCCGTCGGTGGAAGTTTCCGCCGCCGTTTGCCGGGTGCTTGGCGCATCCGCGGTCGGACTCACGGCACTATAGACTGGCTGTTTCGCCAAATCGCAATCGTCCTCGACCCAATCGAAAATTTCATCAATTTCGGCTTCGGGTATATCGCCCATTACCTCAAGTTTCCAAGATAAGTGGCATTCCTCCGGATCCAAATCGTAAAAATCGGGGACACCTTGCAGATCCACTGTCGACGTAAATTCACCTAAAGTCGCCAGTTCCCGGAACATCCTCACCGGCTCGTTACCGGTTTTTAACAAGTGCAGGTGCGGGCTAAAGGCAATTTTCCACCCCACGACGTTCGAGAAAGCATTAACCCGCGAAACAGAATCTTCTGAGATTGGTTTAATCGGGTGTTTTTCGGCAGGAACACTGGCTGGTGTGGCATTAATAAGTTCGTTGTCCAAAGCTTGCTTATGCTCAGCCACATCAGTTTGGTCAATCGCGCTACCGTGCCGTATCGATTGCAACATATCCCTCAGGCAATCGACCGACCCCAGCAAAACGTCGACTGCCGGTTGCGTGATTTTTCGGCGCCCATCGCGCATTTCATCGAGTAAGGTCTCCATGACGTGCGTAAAGTCGGACACGGCAGTAAATCCAAACGTGCCGCTGCCACCTTTTATCGAGTGTGCGGCGCGGAAAATCGTGTTGATATCCTCAACATTGACATCCCCTAAATCAAGATTCAGCAACCCCGACTCCATCGCATCAAGCCCTTCGAAACTTTCTTCGAAAAAAACCTGATGAAACTGTGCCATATCGATAGCCATAGAATTACCCGTTTGATGGATTCTCTGAAAAAGCTAACAGTTAACCCATCACTTTTTTAATTGTCTTCAACAGCTGATCGGGATTAAACGGCTTCACTATCCAACCCGTCGCGCCGGCATCCTTACCTTGCTGTTTTTTATCGGTTCCGGCTTCGGTCGTCAGCATCAACATGGGCGTGAACTTGTAGTTCGGTAAAGCGCGCAAATCTCTAATCAACTCAATTCCGTCTTTATTTGGCATATTCACATCGGTAACAACGCAATCGAATGCTTGCGCCTTAGCCTTATTCAAGGCATCCGCTCCATCTACCGCTTCAACCACGTTATAACCCGCGCCTTTTAAGGTAAACGCCACCATCTGCCTCATCGAGGCGGAATCGTCTACAGCTAGAATTGTTGCCACGTTTTTCTCCTCCAATTTAATCAAATATTTTTAAAACCTTTTCTTTAACTCTGAGTGTACGCATCCAAAACTCTATAACGGGCACCTCAAATCCATATCAAAGTTTACTTAAGTATCCCCAGGAGTGTAGCCACAGAAACGCGTTCTTGCCAAAAAATCCTCATTTCCAGAAACTTTATTTGCCAAGTCCGCACTAGTTTCAGACATTAGCGAAATCCATGCCTAGCACATTACGATTGTGCTTTAACTCGCATATCTTTGTTAAATCCTGTGCTATCTTGAAGCTGGATTTTGACTCGTCAACATATTGCCTAGCAGAACCCTAGAATTTAGCGGGAAATATTTAGACTAAGGGGCAACACAACCATCGGAGAACAAAAATATGCTGCAAAGCCCCAGTAGCCAATTCAAAGCTTATGAAGACCATGACTAAGCGAGAACCTAATGGTTTTACCCTGGTCGAGTTGATGGTCACTATCGCCATCGCCGGCATTCTGGTTGGTATTGCCGTTCCTGGTTTCCAATCAATCATCACGAGCAGCCGGCTGACCGCTTCTACCAATGAGTTGATCTCGGCATTAAATTTGGCACGTAGTGAAGCGATTAGGCGCGGTCAGTCTGTCACAGTCCGTAAAGTTGACGATAACTCGTCAACCCATTCAGGAGACACCGCCAACTGGAGTGGCGCGAACTGGGAAGATGGGTGGGATGTGTTTACCGACACGGATGGTGATGGCAGTTTTGAAACTGGCGATATTCTGATTAAAACTTTCGCAGCTTTACCCTCTTCTTATAGTTTAAGAGGAAACAATAATTTCACATATTTTGTCCGGTATACCCCGACTGGCTTCTTAAGTAATCCTGGTGGCGGCAGTTTCGTAATCTGCAATGCCCTGAATGTTGCCAAGTCCAGGTTAATCATCATTAAAGGTACGGGGAGAATCAGAATAGCACCCGATGCCGACCACGACGGCATCCCGGAAAAAGATGGTGGCGTCGAAATCAGTTCCTGCACCTCGGGGTTCTAAAATGATTAACAAGGCATCCGGCTTTACATTGATAGAGGTGTTGGTAGCAGTCGTCATATTGGCTATAGGTTTGCTCGGATTGGCAGGCCTACAGACAGCTACACTTAGAAACAACCAAAGTGCCTATATGCGCTCACAGGCAACCCAGCTTGCTTATGACATTACCGATCGGATTCGCGCCAACCCGCTTGGAAACTATAACAATCAAGCCGGCACCAATAGCGACTGCCTAGCGAATGTTTGCACTCCAACGCAAATGGCCGGTTACGACTTGACGCAATGGAATAGCCATTTAGCTAGCCTGCCCAGTGGGGCCGGTGTTGTTTGCCTTGACAATACGCCTCTCGACGGAACGTCCGCCACCCCTGCTTGCGACGGATCAGGCACGACATTCGCGGTCAAAATCTGGTGGACGGACGACATCGGCGATGCCAATCAGGATGGCGTTACAACCCAGCGATTTGTTATGAGTTTTCAGCCATGAAAAGACACTCTGCCCGTTACGCTCAGTCAGGTATGACCCTCATCGAGATCATGGTGGCATTGCTACTCGGTGCATTCCTACTTGGGGGTTTAATCAACATATTCATTAATGCCAAACAAACTTACCGCATGGAAGAAGATCTTTCCAGATTGCAAGAAAGTAGTCGCTTTGCTCTTGAAGTATTGGGGAAAGACCTGAGATTGAGTGGTTTTCAAGGCTGTTCATCCGTAACATCCATAACGCCGGTAAGTACCATTACGTCGCCTACCGTTTCAGCCCCGACGACTGCCACCGTCCTTGTTGGTTATGACGGTAGTCAGGCATCGCCGGCCACCAGCACATGGACGCCAGCATTACCCGCCACCTTGTCCGGTTTAAGCAGTCCGACTATTACTTACGGCACAGACGTTATAAGTGTTATGTATGGGGAAAGCTGTGGGGGATATCTAACTGCTGATATGGCAAGTTCGACAGCAGATGTGACCATTCCGGCGACTAATAGCTGCGGAATAAGCAGCGGGGATGCCGTCATGATATCTGATTGCGCGAAAGCCGATATGTTTCGTGCAGCCGCCAACACAACCTCTACCTTAATAAAACACACCCCAGCATTGCCAGCCACTTGCACCACTCCACCTTGTTATACAGCCAAAGCCGAAGTATTTGCTTATCGAAGCTACAGCTATTTTATACGCACGGGTACGAGCGGCGAGCCATCGTTATGGCGATATGACAACACTATATCTACCAGCAGCACTAACCCTTTGGAATTAATCGAAGGAATAGAAAACATGCAAATTCTTTACGGTGAAGACACTGACGCTGATGGCGTCGCCAACCGCTATTTTATTGCACCCAATGTCACCAATATGGCTAATGTCGTGAGCATCCGCGTCTCGCTATTAGCGCGAACCGGAAACAATGTCGCATCACAAGCACTTACTTACGACTATAACGGCACGACAGGGATTATTCCTACCGATAATCGCATCCGCCGCGTTTTTGAGGCAACTATTGCTGTGCGAAATCGCTTGAATTAACCTGGAGCCGCGAAAATGGATAAACGACATATTTCCAAAACCCAATCCGGTGTTGTGCTTATTGTCGCCCTGGTGATGCTGCTTCTACTAACTGTCATTGGAGTCGCCGGCTCTAATGTGACGGGGCTTGAAGAGAAAATGGCCGGCAATATGCGTGATCGCAATTTGGCATTTCAAGCCGCAGAGTCAGCGTTAAACGCCGGGGAATCGTGGCTTGCGAGCAATACATTTACCTGTACTCCAACAAGCGGCAGATTCAACCCACGCGACAAAGACTGCAATTCCGGCACAGCTGAGACTAGCGAAGTATGGGATAGCATCACCTGGGCAAGTACTGATTCGGTTGCCTACACTGGCGTGTTATCCAATTTAAGCGCTAACCCCCGCTATATTATCGAAGACCTAGGCTGCCTTCCCGCACCCGCTGCTTGCCCTGGCGTACACAATTACCGAGTTACTGCCCGTGCCATCGGTGGTTCAGCGGAAACGATTGTTATGCTGCAATCAATTTATCAAATTTAATCGATTAGACCGTCTTGTCCCTTACGACAGACAGAAATCGAGGACGACGATTATGAAGATACAACTTGCTCCATCAATGAAAACAACAGTTTTTTTAATTTTTGTAATGTTGAATTGCCCGATTTTCAAGGCTGGTGCGGCAACAATCGCAAAGGAACCTCTGTTCTTGACATCCAGCGTGCCTCCTATCGTCATGCTGACAATGGAACGCGATCACAAACTTTACTATGAAGCATACAATGACGCGTCGGACATCAATGGCGACGGCGTACTAGATGTTCGCTATAACCCGGCAATCGACTATTTTGGCTATTTCGACTCACATAAGTGTTACAGCTACGCATCAGGTAAATTCACGCCCGCAACAGTCACTTTGAATAAAAAATGTTCCAGCGCCTGGAGTGGAGATTTTCTCAATTACCTGACCACCTCTCGCATGGACGCGCTGCGTCGCGTTTTATACGGTGGCAAACGCAGTACCGATACTACGACGAGCACAATACTTGAACGCTCATACATTCCTCAAGACGCTCACAGTTGGGGAAAGGAATATACCAGCGAATTAATTGATGGCTACAAAATTACTGACTATACCCCTCTTTTACAACCGACAAACGGAACTCGCCACCTGTTTGCAAATACCACTTTACTCTGTCCATCCGGCAATTCAGATCCGGGTTGCAACAGCAACTCAGGTCTGCCTTTGTTACGCGTGCTTAACGACACCGCTTTTCGAGTTTGGGAATGGCTTTCAATTGAGCGCCCGGTAGCAGGGGTTCAATGTGCAACCGGCAATAATGTACGCAGTAACTGTGCTGTTGCTGCTGCAATCGCCAATTGGGTTATTGTGCCTAGCAGTTACTTTTCAAACCTCACACAAACAACTTATAACACCACCGGATACAATACATGGCCAAATGACCATACCCAATTTGACACTCTAGTTAGTACTTACGGGATTACTGCAAAGAAATTCGGCACTACCACCGCTAACCAAATCAACGGTAGCGGCAATCCAAACTCAGGCGCCAGTGGTTCACAAGACAATTATCTAACCATATTCGATGGAAATCTGGTCATTCCTAATGGAGAGGGTGGAACGTACAGTTTTGCGGTTGATGGTGACGACGCCGTCGAGGTGATTATCGATGGCAGTGTTTTAGTCGGATGGTATGGTGGTCACGGGAATAACAATAGTAGCAGTTCGCTTACCAGTCACTCCGCTAGCAAATTTCTATCTGAAGGAAGCCACACCATCAGATTTCGTCATCAGGAATACACAGGAGGGGACAATTATTACCTGTATTGGCAAAAAACCCTACCGTCATCTGTAATAACCGATTATGTGGTACGAGTCGACGCTTGTGTAAGTGGCTTATTAGAAAGCCAATGCCGAGGTTACCCTACTACGGCCCCAACTTCATATAAACCCGCCGGACTTTTACAGGAATACGGCGAGGGTGACAAGATGGCATTTGGTTTGATTACGGGGTCATATGCCAAAAATGTCTCAGGTGGCGTCCTACGAAAAAACATATCTTCCCTAACCGATGAGATTGACGCAGCTACGGGCGTATTCACCAGTACCAACGGCGTTATTAAGACAATTAACGCCCTTAAAATCGTCGACTTTGCCGGAGACTATTATTACAACAATAATTGCGGCGTTCCTGAAGTGGGCGGCCCACTGGCGGAAGGCCGCTGCCGTATGTGGGGCAACCCTACTGGCGAAATGATGTATGAAGGCCTGCGGTATTTTGCTGGGAAAGCCACACCTACGACCGAGTTTTCGATAGCAAGTACCGGTACCGATGACAGTAATCTGGGATTGCCGCTACCAACCTGGTTGGATCCTTATCGGAGTACCGCATCAGGCGGTTACCTTTCCTGCGCCAAGCCATCGCAATTAGTAATTAGCGACATCAACCCAAATTACGACACCGATCTATTACCAGGAAGACACACATACACAGTACCTTCAACTACTCCGACATTTACCGGCGATATTACGAATTTAAACGTTGAAAGCCTTGCGGATACCATTTGGGCAACAGAGTATGGCTCGTCTCAATCTTTGTTTATTGGGCAATCTGGCGGCACCTACGATGGCGCACCCACAGCTAAAACAGTGACAAGTTTTGGCAATATACGCGGTCTTGCTCCGGAAGGACCAACACAACAAGGCGGCTACTATCCTGGAAGTATTGGCTTATTCGGTAGACTTAATGATGTCAATCCGGCTACCGGCAAGCAACAACCAGATACGCTGAGCGTCGCTTTGGCGTCGCCGCTACCACGTATTAGATTTCCACTTGCCAACAGTATAATTACACTGGTGCCATTCGCTAAAACCGTTGGTGGGTGCGGTAGTATCTCAACCTCCGTCGGCAGCTACCAACCTACCAATACTATTGTCGACTTTTATGTGGATACCATTAAAAACACCGACGTATCAAATGTTGACTCAACGGTAAACGGGGGTAGGGCCTATGCAAAATTTAGAATCAATTACGAAGATTCAGAATATGGTTCGGATCACGACATGGATGCAATTGCCGAGTACGAGTTAACGGCAAACTCAAACAACACCGTGGATGTCAAGGTTGCGTCAAATTATGCAGCCGGAGGTTGTATACAGCATATGGGATACGTTATTTCGGGCACATCCGCCGACGGCACTTACTTAGAAGTAAGAGACCCCGACACCGCTTCCGGTAGTGATATAGACTATTACCTAGACACTCCACACAACCGCGGATCAGGTGTAGCCTTACCCACTACGCATACTAGAAATTATTCGCTAGGCACCAATACCTCTGCAAGCTTCGTTGCGCACGATCCGCTTTGGTATGCCGCCAAATGGGGCGTAGCAGATAAAAATGGCGATGGTATTCTCGACACCAACGAATGGGACGCAGAAAACAATACAACCCCCAATGGCCTACCTGATGGCGTACCGGACGGCTATTTTCTGGTCACCAACGCTAGCCAGCTCTCCGTCCAGTTGGGCAAAGCATTTGCACGCCTGATCAACATCGTAAGTTCAGCTTCAGCCGTGGCTGCTAACACTACCAAGTTAAATACTGGCACACTTGTTTATCAGGCCCGGTTTGACCCTAGAGATTGGAGTGGACAATTGTTGGCTCTCGCTGTAGATTCAATTACCGGCATTCCTGACACTACAACTCCAAACTGGGAAGCTGCAACTGTCCTGCCCGCGGCATCAGACCGGAATATATACACTTACAACCCGGCGGCGACCTCCGGATCAAGAGGTATTCCATTCCTCTGGGCCAGTTTAACCAGCACACCCAGCGGCACATCTCAGCAAGACTATTTGAATCAATTATCAGGCGTTCCCGATACGAAAGGTTCAGATCGCCTTAACTGGTTGCGCGGCGACAATTCCAAAGAATATCGTTTAGGCGGTACCTTTAGAAATAGAATCAAGCGTTTTGTGAACGACAGCTTTCTTACGTCTGCAACAGATCTAGCCGATGGCTCTATCAAGACCAATAAATTAGGCGATATCGTCAACTCAGATCCGATTTACGTTGGCACGGATGATTTTGGCTTTAGCAGTTTACCAGGCGCTGAGGGCACCGATTACACGGCTTTTCGGGCGAGTAGTAGTTACGTAAATCGTAGGCCTATGGTTTATATGGGGGCTAACGATGGGATGTTACATGGCTTTGATGCGAGAAAAAATACAGGTACTTTTACCGGGGGCGGTAAAGAAATATTTGCGTATGTTCCCAATGCTTTATTTCCTGAATTGAGCAAACTGACATTACCCACCTATCAACACCAATACTACGTGGATGGGATCTCCAATGTTTCTGACGTATATTACGATTCGGCATGGCATACATTACTGGCAGGCGCTACGGGCGCCGGTGGTCGTGCCTTATTCGCCCTCAACGTGACTGATCCCGATACGTTTGGCACCAGCAGCGCGCTCTGGGAATTCACCAACGTCAATGACAGTGATCTAGGATATACCTTTGGGCAGCCAGTTCTAGGAAAAATGAATGACGGCAGTTGGGTTGTCATCGCCGCTAATGGCTATAACAGTGATGCGGGTCATGCCGCACTGTTTATCCTCAACGCAAAAACAGGCGCTCTAATCAAGAAAATTGACACTGGCGTGGGTACTTCGACGAATAAGAACGGACTGTCCTCTCCAGTTGCCGTAGACACAAATAACGATAAGAAAATTGATGTGATTTATGCGGGTGATCTTTACGGAAATCTATGGAAGTTCGATGTCAGCGCCACTTCGCCCACCAGTTGGGCTGTAGCCAACAGTGGATCGCCTCTGTTTGTTGCTTGTGCAGCAGCAGGCGCGACATGTTCATCAAGTGATCTTCAACCTATCACCGGCAAACCTAGCGTTGGCGCCATAAGCCCTGATCAGTCTGCCGGCATTATGGTTTACTTTGGCACCGGCAAATATTTTGAAACGTCCGATGGGATAGTACCAACGAATCCGCAAGTGGAAACGTTTTACGGCTTATGGGATAACAACACTGGAAAAATCACCGATAGAGCAAATCTTCAGACACAAACCATCGATTTTGAAGGTGTAGCTGTTAACAACTCAGGCTCGACAAGTTCGACAGTCGTGCGTGCAACGTCTCGAAATACAGTGTGCTATTCAACATCCACTACTCCGGCAAACGATGACGATACACTAACAACCACTTGTAGTTCATCAAACCTAAAGCGCGGCTGGTTAATAGATTTGATAGTAAAACCCGCAAATACTCCGAAAGGGGAGCGTGTTGTAACGCCGCCTGTCATGTACCAAGATATGGTAATTTTTTCTACCATTATTCCAAGTGCAGATCCATGTGCAAGTGGAGGACAGAGCCGACTAATGCTCCTTGAAGCAGTTACTGGCAAAAGATCAAGCAGCGCCAACTTTGATCTGTTTGGTGGTACAGCGTCTTCACCCAGCCTATCAAAAGATAACAAAGTAGATAATGCGGATCTAATTAAAGTGAACGGTAAGTTAATTGCGGCGTCAGGTATTGACTTGGGAATAGGCATACACAAAAACCTGAGTATCGTTGCCTCACATGGATACGCTTCCGGTTCTAGTGGGGATCTTGGAAATATTACGTTAAAAAGTAGCGCTACCACTACAACCGGCAGTTCAACTTCAGGAAAAAGAGTCTCCTGGCGCCAATTAAGATAACCAGCCAAAAATTTTATTAGACTTAGGGATATTTTTGGCCGTAGCGGTTAGAAATATCCCTGGAATTCAAAAATTACTCATAAAGTACACAATTTAACTATGAAACTGAAACAACAAGGCGTAACTTTAATTGAGCTACTGACGGTAGTGGTGATTGTTGGAGTGCTTGCTGCCATAGCAATTCCAAGCTATCAGGCTAGTGTGAGCAAATCACGTCGAGCAGATGCAACTGGTGCATTATTGGCGTTAGGAAATGCTATGGAACGGCATTACACTGAAAATAATAATTACTGTGATAGTGCAGCCGGGGGCACCTTGGTAGCTAATTGCGGCACTGGAACAGAAGATACAGGAACGCCCTCTATCTACACCATACCAATTGACACTGCCAAATATTACACAATAATCATTAGCGCGGCATCGACAACCAGCTACACGTTAAGAGCTACACCCACTGGTCCTCAGACTGGAAACGGAGTACTTGAACTTACAAATACGGGGGTAAGACGCTGGGATAGAAACAATGATGGCGACTTTTTAGATACCGATGAAACTCAATGGGACTAATTGCAGCTAGCTTATATTGATACTAAATCACCAGCATCGCGTCCCCATAACTAAAAAACCGATAACGCTGCTCGATGGCATGACGATAAGCGTTCATCACCACATCGTAACCAGCAAACGCCGACACCAACATCAGCAAAGTCGATTCCGGTAAGTGGAAGTTGGTCAGCAAGGCATCGACCGCTTTGAAAGTATAACCCGGTGTAATGAATAAATTGGTATCGCCAAATCCAGCCTGCAAAACACCACTAGTCGAAGCCGACTCCAGCGCTCTGACGACTGTAGTGCCGATTGCCAGTACCCGCCCTCCTTGCTCTCGGGTCCGATTTATTGCGTCCACGCAAGCCTGAGATACACTGTAAAACTCTTTATGCATTACGTGGTCGGACAAGTTCTCGACACGTACCGGTCGAAAAGTCCCGCTACCGACATGTAAAGTCACAAAACTGCGGGCCACACCTTTTTGCGCTAACCGGTCCAATATCGATTGATCAAAATGTAAACCAGCTGTCGGTGCTGCAACGGCGCCAAGCTGATCGGCAAAGACGGTTTGATAACGGTCTAAATCGCTGACTTCGTCGGCACGGCTGATATAAGGCGGCAGCGGAATATGCCCAACTTCGTCCAACAACTCCAACAAGCTAGTCTCGGATTCAAGCTGCAAACGAAACAAATCTCCCTCTCTCCCAAGCACCCGGCAGAGCGAGCCGTTTTCCAGATGTAACAGCGTATCGGTTTTGGGGGATTTACTCGCCTTGACATGAGCAAGCGCACACTGTGTATCTTCGAGACGCTCGATCAAAATTTCGACTTTTCCGCCACTCGCCTTATTTGCAAATAAGCGGGCCGGGATCACCTTAGTGTTGTTAAACACCAGTAAATCTTTGCTGCTTACCATATCGACAAAATCGGCGAACCGACAATCGGAAATACATGCTGCTTGTCTGTCCAAGCGCAGCAGTCTGCTAGAACTCCGTTCCGGCAACGGATATTGCGCAATGAGTCCCTCAGGCAACTGGTAATTAAAGTCGCTCTTTTTCATAAAATGTTTTTTGAATTTGGATACACCCTACGCGGTTAGCTACCGGCGGGCCGTAAAAAAGATGCTTGGGAATGATAAAGACTTAAACGAGAGACACTGACGTAAGATATGCCACTTTTATCTGAAATCAATACTTAGAATTTGCGGATTTAAGCTGTCAAAGCCCTTATGGCTAACACAAGCCGCACCAGGTTTTGATCTTTCGGCAACTGCTCCCCCATCAAATACCTCATCAAATCGGTATCTTCCAGCTCCAACAATTGCAAAAAAGCCAGCTGTTCAGCCCCATCGGCAACAATATAGCGACTATCCAAATACCTTAGCAGCATCAAATCAAGCTCTAGGGTTCCGCGCCGGCAACGCCAGCGCAGTTTGTTAATATTTTCGCTCACAGATGGTCGCGCTGGACCAATAATTTTTTGATCTCGGCAATCGCCTTGGCAGGGTTAAGCCCCTTAGGACAAGTATCTGTACAATTCATAATGGTGTGGCAACGATACAATTTAAACGACTCGTCAAGCTCATCCAGACGTTCTTTATCGTTTTCGTCCCGGCTATCGGCCAACCAGCGATAGGCTTGCAACAAGATCGCAGGGCCTAAATATTTATCGCTGTTCCACCAATAACTTGGGCAACTGGTTGAGCAACAAGCGCAGAGTACGCATTCGTAAAGGCCATCGAGTTTGGCACGCTCATCCCTGCTTTGCAGACGTTCGGTTTCCGCTGGTGCAGCCGATTCGGCGGTTAACCAGGGTTTTATCGACGTATATTGCTCGAAGAAATGCGTCATATCCGCGACCAGATCCTTGACCACCGACATATGCGGCAACGGGAATATTTTCACGGTGCCTTTATAGTCGCTAATCGCTTTGGTACACGCCAGCGTGTTTTTGCCGTTGATGTTCATCGCGCAGGATCCGCAGACACCTTCGCGACAGGAGCGACGAAACGTCAGGCTGCTATCAATCTCATTTTTTATTTTGAGAATCGCATCCAGCACCATTGGACCGCACTGGTCCATATCGATTTCATAAGTATCGATGCGCGGATTCTCACCGGAATCAGGATCCCAACGATAAACTTCGAAATGACGGATGTTGGTGGCGCCTTCGGCTTTATAGGTTTTACCCTTTTTAATCACCGAGTTTTTGGGCAGTGTAAATTCAACCATTAGTAAACCCTCTCTTTAGGCGCAACGACTTCGACTTCGTCGGTGAGCGTATACAGGTGGACAGGACGGTAGTCGATCTTAACCTGATTGTCGTGGCGCCAAGTCAGGGTGTGCTTCATCCAGTTTTTATCGTCGCGTTTCGGAAAATCTTCGCGTGCATGACCGCCGCGACTTTCCTGGCGATTACCGGCAGCGGTAATGGTAACCTGAGCTTGACCAAGCAAATTGTCCAATTCCAAGGTTTCCACCAGATCGGTGTTCCAAATCAACGATTTATCGCCAACATTTACGTCATTGAAGGATGCGGCAATTTCACCTATGGCTTTAATCCCCTCGTTTAGCGTAGCTTCAGTTCTGAACACCGCAGCCTTGGACTGCATCGCCGTCTGCATATCCATACGAATTTCTGCGGTTTTACGGCTACCGTTGGCGTGTCTGATTTTATCGAAGCGAGAGAGCGCTTGATCCGTGGCGTCTTTTGCCAACTGCTTATGCGGCATACCAGACTTGATTAACTCGGTGCAGCGAATCGCCGCCGCCCGGCCGAATACCACCAAATCCAGTAAAGAATTAGAACCCAAACGATTGGCGCCATGCACTGAAACGCAGGCGGTTTCGCCGATTGCCATCAAGCCCGGTACCACATAATCGGGATTACCGTCTTTCAAGGTAACGACTTCGGCTTTGTAATTGGTTGGAATGCCTCCCATGTTGTAATGCACGGTCGGCAAAACCGGAATCGGTTGTTTGGTCGCATCCACACCGGCGAAAATCCTGGCTGTTTCGGTGATGCCGGGCAAACGCTCGTGGATAATCGCCGGATCGAGATGCTCCAAATGTAAATGCACATGATCTTTCTTAGGCCCGATACCGCGTCCTTCGTTAACCTCGACCGTAATCGCCCTGCTGACCACATCGCGAGAGGCCAAATCTTTGGCATGCGGCGCATAACGTTCCATAAATCGCTCGCCTTCGGAGTTGGTCAAATAACCGCCTTCCCCGCGCGCACCTTCGGACATCAAACAGCCGGAACCATAAATACCCGTAGGGTGAAACTGCACAAACTCCATGTCCTGCAACGGCAATCCCGCCCGTAACGCCATGCCGTTGCCGTCACCCGTCACCGTATGCGCCGAGGTGCAGGACAAAAAGGTACGGCCGTATCCGCCCGTTGCCAATACAGTCTGGTGACCGCGAAATAGGTGAATGGAGCCGTCGTCCAGGCACCAGGCCAGGACGCCGCGACACTCGCCGTCCTCCATGATCAAATCCAGTGCGATGTACTCGACGAAAAATTCGGCTTTGTGCTTCAAGGCCTGTTGATACAAGGTGTGCAGAATCGCATGCCCGGTCACATCTGCCGCCGCGCAGGTTCTTTGCGCCTGGCCTTTGCCGTAATGCGTGGACATACCGCCGAAAGCCCGCTGGTAGATTTTCCCTTCCGCAGTCCGCGAAAATGGTACGCCATAGTGTTCCAATTCGATGATGGCCGGAATCGCTTCCCGGCACATGTATTCTATGGCATCCTGATCGCCCAGCCAATCCGAACCTTTTACCGTGTCGTACATGTGAAAACGCCAATCGTCTTCGCCCATATTCCCCAGCGCGGCGCTGATACCGCCTTGTGCCGCCACGGTGTGACTGCGGGTGGGAAACACTTTACTGATACAAGCGGTTTTTAGACCTTTTTCCACCATGCCGAAAGTGGCCCGCAAGCCGGCCCCGCCGGCGCCAACCACCACGACGTCATGTTGGTGTTCGATGATGTTATATGCTGAGGCCATGGGTTACCTTGCCAAAAGAATGATGATAATCGCGAGCAATGCCGCAACGCCCAAAACTAAAAAAGTCAGATTAGTGGCGCGTATCGCCAAGTTTCTTACCGGGATTGTGGACACATAATCTTCGATCACCACCTGCACACCCAAAGCGGCGTGATATACCACCGCCACAGTCCAGGCGATAATCGCCAGGGTATTGAACGGCGAAGACAACCAATTGACCGTTTCCGCATACGGCGCAGTTAAGGCTTTGTTTAGTAAAACAATCAACCAAATCGACAATGGCACCAAAGCCACGGCGGTCACCCGCTGGTACCAAAAATGTCCTGAACCGCTATGTACCGAGAAAAAATCGGCGGCTTTTTCCAGCGATGCTTTGTAATCCATAAACAGCCTCTTCTTAAGACACAACAAAGGTGATCAGCGTCAGCGATGCGGACGCAATCAATTCGTAAACCGCAAACTTATCCAGGGTCACGCGATCAAAAGTCTTACCCGTATCCCAAATCAAATGGCGAATACCATGCACCAAATGAAAAAATAGCGCATAGATAAAGCCCCAATAAACCAGCTTGAACAACCAGAATGCCATAAAGCTCTGCATCGCGCCGTAAGCGCCTTCGCCCGCAGCAATGGCGAACAGCACATACACAAACAGTACCAGACCCATGGACAGAAAGACCCCGGTCATGCGGTGCGTGATGGAAACCAAGCCGGTTAAGGGCAATCGATAGACTTGCAGATGGGGTGAAAGTGGTCTGTTAGCTGACATGATTTACCCTTGGTGATAGTTGAAAAAATAGATCGTTAAAAGTCGACACAGCGCCCTTTTCGTTCCCAATCGCCGAATCGCGTAGGCTCAGGCCCTTTCGGGCCGTTGATTTCTTCCGGAACTGCAGCAGACTTTTCATCCGGCAAGATTTTGTCCGTTTTCGGCAGTGCGCCTTCAAGCGATTCTTGTTGCGTAGTTTGGTCCGAATTCATATGGTTCGATGACTATTTAGCGATTGCCGATATTCACAAAATCTCGTCGCGGCGGGCCGACATATAGCTGTCGAGGCCGACTGATCGGCGTCACCGTATCCTCCATCATTTCCAACCAGTGCGACACCCAGCCCGCGGTTCTGGCAATAGCAAACATCACGGTAAACATATCGACTGGGATGTGCAGGGCTTTGTAGATGATACCCGAGTAAAAATCGACATTGGGATAAAGCTTCTTCTCGATAAAGTATTCGTCTTTCAACGCATACTCTTCCAAAGCCAATGCCAATTCGAACAGCGGATCGCTGGTGTTGGTTCGACTTAATACTTCGTAGCAAGTTTTGCGGATAATGGTGGCGCGCGGATCGAAATTTTTATAGACGCGATGGCCGAATCCCATCAAACGGAATGGATCGTCATGGTCCTTGGCCTTGGCAATATATTTCGGTACGTTTTCGACACTGCCGATTTGCGCCAACATATTCAAAACGGCTTCGTTGGCGCCGCCATGCGCGGGTCCCCATAGTGCCGCTATCCCGGCGGCAACGCAGGCATAAGGATTGGCCCCGGTACTGCCCGCCATACGCACGGTCGAAGTACTGGCGTTTTGCTCATGGTCGGCATGCAGAATAAACAGTAGATTCAGCGCCTTAACCAAATTGGGATCGATATAGTGTTCCTGATCGATATAGTTTTGCGATGAACGCGAGAACATCATATTCAGGAAGTTTTCGCAATAACTCAAATCCATACGCGGATAGACAAACGGCCTACCGATCGAATGTCGATAGGATGCGGCGGCTATGGTCGGCATTTTGCCTATCATGCGCGTCGCGCAGACTCTGCGGCTAGCGGGGTCCTTGATATTCAGGTCACTATGATAAAACGCGGACAGGGACCCCACCACGCCGACCAGCATCGCCATTGGATGAGCGTCGTAGTGAAAACCATCGAAGAACTTGCGCAAGGCTTCGTGAATGATGGCCCGGTCGCTGATTTCTTCGTTAAAGTCGCGCAACTGCGTCGCGTCAGGCAGCTCGCCGTTCATTAACAGATAGGCAACTTCCGTGAATTCGCAGTTTTCCGCCAGTTGCTCAATCGGATAACCGCGGTACAAAAGAATACCTTTATCGCCGTCGATATAAGTAATTTTGCTTTTGCAAGCGGCAGTAGCAATAAAGCCCGGATCGTAAGTGAAACACCCCAAATCCTTGTTCAAAGAGCGAATATCAACGGTATCTGCACCCAAAGACCCCTTCAACAACGGATATTCCACTTCTTTTCCGGTGGCATTACGCCTGACCAGTAAAGTATCGTTTGACATGGTTTCCTCAGTTTTCTGTTAGCAGAAGCTTAGCAGTTGGTTCCGATTATCACACAGGCAGCCAATTAGGCCAAACCCTTGTGGACTAATGCATCCCAAATTAAGACACATGTTCGTTGCTCAGCGTATGGGCAATCATTCCGCCTATTTTTTGGCTGTATTATAAAAAACAGCGTCCAACAAAGTTAGACATACTGACCCGCGCACCAGCCCGAAGACCAGGCCCATTGAAAGTTGTATCCTCCCAGCCATCCGGTCACGTCCAAAACCTCGCCGATAAAATATAGACCGGATACCTGCAAACTCTCCATGGTTTTCGAGGAGATAGCATCGCAATCGACACCGCCGACGGTCACCTCTGCCGTGCGATAACCTTCGGTAGCATTGGGTTTGATCGTCCAGTTGTGCAAACTTTCCGCTATAGCGCTCAGGTCTTTATCGGCGCAATTGGCAACGGTCATCTCCAGATAGCGTTCGTCCAATAAAGCCTGCAACAAACGTTTCGGTAAATATTCGACTAACAGGTTTTGTACTTTTTGCTTACTGCCCTGCCGGCGATGTTCCTTAAGCTCACGAAGCAAATCCGTATCCGGCAACAAATCCAAGGTCAGCGCCTCGCCCGGCTGCCAATACGACGAAATTTGCAGGATGGCCGGACCGCTCAAACCGCGATGGGTAAACAAAATATTTTCTTTAAACGACTGCTTTTGATAGCTTACCCGACAGGGTACCGCAATACCGGTCAACGGCGTAAATCGTTGCTTGTCGTCAGGCTGTAGCGTTAAAGGTACCAAACCGGCGCGAGTCGGCCAAACCTTGATGCCGAACTGTTCGGCCACCTTATAGCCAAAGGGTGTGGCGCCGATTTTGGGTATCGACAAACCGCCGCTGGCGATCACCAATGCCGACGCTGTCAGCTCAGCATTACCGGTATGCAATAAAAAATCGCCTTCGCTCAGTTTCTCTATTTGTTCCACCCGACAATTTGAGTCGAGGGCCACGCCGTTTGCCCGACATTCCTTCAATAACGCATCCAGAATGTCTTTGGCACTGTGGTCACAAAATAATTGCCCGTGCAAGCGTTCGTGAAACGCTATCTGGTGGCGTTGCACAAACCCTAGAAAATCCCATTGCGTAAAGCGGCTGAGCGCCGACTTACAAAAGTGCGGATTGTGCGAGATGTAGTTTGCCGGCTCGATACTATAGTTAGTGAAATTACAGCGCCCCCCGCCGGACATCAGAATTTTTTTACCCGGCCTATTGGCGTGCTCCAGTATCCGCACCCGACGACCACGCTTGGCGGCTTCGATAGCGCACATAAGACCGGAGGCACCGGCACCGACAATAACGACGTCTGCTTTATCCATGGAGCATTGCTTGTAAAGACATAAAAAAATCGGTAAAAAGTAGGGTATTCTAACCGGAAACCCCAGGGTACCGAGACGCATATCCTCTGACCGACGCGTTTCCCGCAGCCATCACCCAACTTCAACACTTCGACAAGGCCATAATGACTCCAAAATACAGCTATTCATTCAATACTGGCGACGGCAAAAACAAGGCTTTACTGGGCGGCAAAGGCGCCAATCTTTGCGAAATGACACAAATGGGTTTTAACGTACCGCCCGGCTTTGTGATTACTACGCAAACCTGCCTGACCTATCTGGAAAATAAACAATTACCCGCCGATCTGATGGACGAAGTGCGTGAGCAAATCGCCGAAATCGAGCGCGCCAGCAATAAGAGCTTTGGCGGCGCAACCGACCCGCTGCTGGTTTCGGTACGTTCCGGCTCCGCCATATCGATGCCCGGCATGATGGATACCATCCTGAATTTAGGCTTGAACAAGCAAACCCTGGCCGGCTTAATTGAAATGACCGACGACCCACGCTTCGCTTACGATGCGTATCGCCGTTTCATCCAATTGTTTGGAAAAGTCGCGCTGGGCATCGACGACGAAAAATTCGACGTGCATTTCAATAACGTCAAACGCGCTGCCGGCATAAAAGCCGATGTCGCGTTAACAGCCGATCAACTGCAAGAGATCAGCGAACAATTTCTGACAGTGGTTCACGAAGAAACAGGCCGGCCTTTCCCGGAAGATGTGTACCAACAACTGGAAATCGCCATCCGCGCGGTATTTAATTCCTGGCTGGGTAAACGCGCGGTGGATTATCGCCGCGAATTTCACATCACCCCGGACATTGCTAATGGCACCGCCGTGAACATTGTCACGATGGTGTTCGGCAATATGGGCGATGACTGCGCCACCGGCGTCGGTTTCACCCGCAATCCGGGTACCGGCATTAACGAAATGTACGGTGAATATCTGGTCAATGCTCAGGGTGAAGACGTCGTAGCCGGCATTCGTACTCCCAAACCGGTGCATGAAATGGCTAAGGAAATGCCCGAGCAATACCGACAACTGGTCGAACTGCGCAACAAGCTGGAAGCTCATTATCACGAAGTGCAAGACTACGAATACACCATCGAACGCGGCATTCTGTATTGCTTGCAAACCCGCAACGGTAAAATGAACGCGGCGGGGATGGTAAAATCATCCATCGACATGGTCGCCGAGGGTCTGATAAACAAGGAACAAGCGCTGTTGCGGATCAACCCGGATATGCTAGAGCAGCTGCTGCATCCGCAATTGGCCCCCAACCACGAGCTCAAAGCCATCGCGCAAGGCCTACCGGCTTCACCCGGTGCCGCCTGCGGCCATTGCGTATTCGACGCCGATACCGCGGTCCGTCTGGGCAAAACTGGCCAAGACCTGATTCTGCTGCGCGAGGAAACCAAACCCGAGGACATCCACGGCTTTTTCGCCGCGCAAGGCATCCTGACCAGCCGCGGCGGCAAGACATCGCACGCGGCAGTGGTGGCGCGTGGCATGGGTAAAGCCTGTGTGGCCGGCGCCGAAGATATCAAAGTCGATGTGCGCGCCCGTTTGGCCATCGTTGGCGACATCCATATCAAAGAAGGCGACCTGATCACTATTGACGGCAGCAACGGCAATATTTATTTGGGCCGTATCCCGACCATTCCGCCTTCATTCTCAGAGGAACTTAAAACCTTGCTGGGCTGGGCGGACAGCATCGCCCGCCTGCGGGTACATGCCAACGTCGATACGCCGGAAACCGCACGCTTAGCGGTCAGTTACGGCGCCAAAGGTATCGGTTTGTGCCGGACCGAACGCATGTTCAATGCCGCCGACCGTTTGCCATTAGTAGTGGATATGATTCTGGCGCACAACACCGAGGAACGCGAAACCGCATTGGCCAAATTGTTCCCGATCCAACGCGACGACTTCCAACAATTGTTCGAAGCCATGTCGCCGCATCCGGTGACCGTGCGCTTGCTCGATCCGCCGATGCACGAGTTCCTGCCCAACGAGCATCAGCTAATCGAAGAACTGGATGCGCTGAAACATTATCTGACCATCGTCAAAGGCCAGCGCGTGACGCTGGATACCCTGCTGCATCCCGCCGAAATGCCGCCGCCGTTCAATATGTTGAATGAAGACGTCATCCTGGAAGCGATCGGTAAAAAGCAAATGATGCTGGACAAAGTATTGGAACTTTACGAAGTCAATCCGATGCTGGGCCATCGCGGCGTCAGATTGGGCATGAGCTATCCGGAGATTTACAAAATGCAGATCCGCTCGATTCTGGAAGCGGCGGCGCGTTGCGTGAAGCAGAAGATTCCAGTGGAACCGGAGATTATGGTACCGCAAGTAATCACCGCACAGGAATTGAAAACCGTCAAAGCCTATGTGGACGAAATTCAAGCCGAAGTGGAAGCTCAATATAAACTCAAACTCAACTTCAAATTCGGCACCATGATTGAAACCGTCAGGGCGTGTACCCGCGCCGATCGGTTGGCCGCAACCGCCGCATTCTTCTCGTTCGGCACCAACGATTTAACCCAGGCCACTTTCTCATTCTCCCGCGAAGATGCCGAGAATAAATTTCTACCTTTATATGAAGAATCCGGCCTGTTGGAAGATAATCCATTCGAAACGCTGGACGTAGAAGGTTTGGGCAAGCTGATGAAAATGGCCGTGGAACTGGGGCGTCAACAACGGCCCGATTTAAAAATCGGCATCTGCGGCGAACATGGTGGGCACCCACGCTCGATTCGTTTTGTTCACGACCTGGGTTTGAACTACGTATCGTGTTCCGCGCCACGCATTCCGGTGGCGCGCTTGGCGGCGGCGCACGCCAAGCTTCTGGAAAAACGTACTTAAGCAAGTCAGCATGATTAGGGCCGGTTACGCCGGCCCTTTGCCAATTTAGCCCCGATACTGACCAACCCGGTTTCGACCGGAAGCTTTCGCGTCGTAAAGCGCCTGATCCGCGCAATGCAATAAACGTTCAAACGCTTGATCGTCTCCCGGAACGATGGTGGCCACGCCCAAACTGATCGTGACAAATTCCGAGACTTTTGAAGCCGGATGCGGCAAGCGCATACTTTCCACGGCTTTTCTGAGTATCTCCGCCAGCACCATGATTTGCTCGGCATCGCAGGCCGCGACCACGCAAAACTCTTCTCCGCCATAGCGAGCAATCAAATCGCCCGGCCGACGAAAGAATCGTTTCAAAGTTCTGGCCACTTGCCGTAAACAGTGGTCGCCTTCGATATGACCGAGGTTGTCGTTGTATAACTTGAAAAAATCGATGTCGATCATGATCATCGAAATCGGATACTGATGCCGCAAGGCCCGTTTCCATTCTCTTTTCACAAAAGCATCGTAGTAGCGCCGGTTGGGCAGCAAGGTCAAAGAATCCAGATAGGCCAATTGCAAACGGCTTTTGGCTTTATCCAGACGCTGGCTCAGCCTCGCCTGCGCCAAATAAGACAATAGCAAAACGATCGAACCGATCAAGGTCACAATCGCATGGGTAATAATCAGATGCTCCAGGCGCTCATTAACGAAAGCATCCATATTGGCGCTGGGAATACTGACGCTAATTCCGCCGCGCACTTCTCCGACCTTATAACCTTGGTGACAATTGAGACAACTTTCGTCGACCGTCAGCGGCGCCATATAGCGATAATAGGATCGGCCGTTGATCGTGCCCATGTCGCTGACGCTTTTTTGGCCTTTTTGAAAAGCCAGCAGCGCTTCGGACTCCCAGAGATCGGGCCGATTTTCCGGGCGAAGCGGGTTGAAACCGGTCAGATGAAAAGCAATTCCAGAGCTACCTTCATTCATTTCCGCTAACTGCCGAGTCATATAAGCGGGATTGATCAAGGTAAGCCGTTTGCCGTTGGTGGTTTCGACGTCTCTGTTCGGCACGTCCAAATAGGGATTTGGCTGGGTTTTTTCGGTAATCGGCACATAGACGCCGCCATGCGAAGCATTCCATTTTCTGACCGACACAATATGATCAAAAAACATCTCGGCTTGCCGGGTGGCAATCTTTTGCGCGTATTGTTTGGTATCCGTTACTTGCTGGTAGAGATTCAGGCTAATCAATAAAATCCATAGCACTGTATAAACCAGGAATGTAATCCTTCTCATTTATTGCCTCGAAAATGCTTATAGCCGCTTCGCTAAAATCCATCCAGGACTACCAAACAACCATACTATGGCGCCCGACTAACCACTAAAAACCTGTATATTGGGGATTCAACAATACAAATTGAAATGGCTTGTTTATGCTGGCACTATAACTTACCGAGCTTCCGAAATGAATGAACCTAATCACCCTTTCTAAAATGACCGACACAGCACTCCTCCCGGAACCTGAGCACGACCATAGCATATGCATACATAAGGCCATAAGTGTAGCCGAACAGCTATGCTTGTCACGCGGCGTGCAGCTAACCCCCATTCGACATAAGATTTTGGAGCTGATCTGGAATAGCCACAAGGCGGTTAAAGCGTACGACTTGCTCGATCAAATCAGACCGGTGAACGATGCCGCAAAGCCCTCCACGGTCTACAGGGCTTTGGACTTTCTACTGGAACAGGGTTTGATTCATCGCGTGGAAAGTTTAAATGCCTTCGTGGGTTGCCACTGTTCCGGCACCCAGCACGATCAGTTGTTATTGATCTGCACCGCCTGCAATACCGTGGAAGAAAGGTCGGCGCCGTTGGTGCTAAGCGCGCTTGCCGGCGAATTGAGCGAGGCCGGCTTTATGCCGCAACGTAAAACCATCGAAATTCACGGCTTATGTAAGTCTTGCAAATCCGTTGCCAATAGTCTTGCGAAAACGCCCGCATAAAAACCCGATAAACATTGACCCAGATCAACGCCCGTTCGGCAAAAAACTTTATATTAAGCCCATGTCACGCGCTTTCCTACCGTTGACATGATCCTCTTGAAAGATAGATGCTTCGGCGGGCGAGTTTCTCTCCCGCCTTTTTTTTGCGGTATTATCCTATAATCGCCGCCCGACCAGACTCATCTATCCTGCATGCTTACCGACAGTCAAAAAACCATTCTTTTGCAAACCACCCTCGATCCGAACGCTATTGGCGAGCAACGTTTTTGCGAATTATGCGAACAAGCGGATTTGCTGAATACCGCAACCGATAGCGAATTAATCGCATTCCTGCAAATAGCCAACGCCTTATATCGCGGCGGCGAACCGATCATCAGCGATGCCGATTACGATTTTGTGTATTTGGCGGAGTTAAAAAAACGCCAGCCCGAGCATCCGCTGCTGGATACCGTCGAACCGGAACCTGCATTCGCCGGCAAAACGGTCGATCTGCCGACCATCATGCTGTCCACCGATAAAGCCTACAACCGCGAAGAAGTGGAACGCTGGGCCGGCCGTATCGAAAAAGCCGCTATCGATCTGGACAAAAACTTCGCCGAGCTGATCTTTAAGGTCACGCCCAAGCTGGATGGCTACGCCGCCTACGACGATGGACAGATGCTGTATACCCGTGGCGACGGTCGCAAAGGCACCGATATTACCCGCGTATTCGAACGCGGCTTGCAAGTCGCGAATCAGGGCCCACGCGGCTTGGGTGCCGGCGAAATCGTGGTCAGCCGCAGTTATTTCGACGAGAATCTGGCAGAGTTTTTCGACAATGCCCGTAATTTCCAGGCCAGCGTCATCAAAGAAAAGGAATTGGACGAGCACGCCGAACGCGCCATCGCCGATCATGCCGCAGTATTTTATCCGTTTGCGATACTGCCCTGCTGGACCGGCATCTGGCAGGACCTGATCGATAGCTTCGAAACCATCGTCAAAGACATCTGGCATAAGTTGGATTACGACGTCGACGGCGTCATTCTGGAAATCGTCGACGAGCAACTCAAGCAAGCGATGGGCGCCACCCGCCACCATCACCGCTGGCAGCTGGCTTATAAGGAGAACCTGGAAACTGCCGAAGTCACCGTCATCGGAGTCACGCCGCAAACCTCGCGCTCCGGCCGCATCACCCCGGTTGCCGAACTGGAACCGGTCCGTCTTAGCGGCGCCTTGCTATCCAGAGCAACCGCCCATCATTACAAAATGGTGGTTGAAAAAGGTATAGGCCCCGGCGCGCTGATCCGCTTAGCTCGCTCCGGCGAAGTAATACCCAAAATCGAGGAAGTTCTGCGTCCCGCCGAACCGGAAATACCTAGCACCTGCCCGAGCTGCGGGCACGAATTAATTTGGGACAACGACTATCTGATCTGTCCGAATAACTTGGAATGTCCGGCGCAAATCAGTAACAGCATGGAGCATTTCTTCCGAGTGCTGAAAAACAACGACGGCTTCGGGGCCGCGACGATCAAAAAGCTTTACGAATACGGCATCCGCAGGGTAGACGAAATTTACGCATTGACCGCGGAACAATTCGAAAGCATGGGCTTCGGCCCCAAGCAATCGCAAAACCTGGTCGATCAATTGGTGCGCAGCCGTAACGAAGCCATTGAAGACTGGCGCTTTCTGGCGGCGTTTGGGGTGTTTCGAATGGGGCTGGGCAATTGCGAACGGCTGCTAGCACATTATGCCTTGCCGGATATTTTCAACCTCAGCGAAGCCGACATCGTCGCCATCGAAGGCTTTGCGGAAAAAACCGCAGCGGTGATCACGGAAGGCTTTGCCAAAATCAAACCCTTGTTCGATATTCTGATCGGGCTGGGTTTTATTCTGACACCAACACAAAACCAGGCCACCGACAACGCCCATCCATTAGCAGGCAACACGCTGGTATTCACCGGCACCTTGCACAGCGGTAGCCGCGACGACTTGAGTAAACAGGCCAAAGCCAAAGGCGCTAAAGTCGGTAGCTCGGTATCGGCGAAAACCGACTATCTAGTAGCCGGCGACAATGTCGGCGCCAACAAAATCACTACTGCGCGAGAAAAAGGCGTGACTGTTATTACTGAGCAGGAATTTCTGAAATTACTGGCCGGAGATGACCTATGAGCCGCAACCGCCCGGTGGTACTGTGTTTTTCCGGTCACGATCCCAGCGGCGGTGCCGGCGTGCAAGCCGACATCGAAACCATCATCGGCCATCAATGCCATGCGGCAAGCGTGATTACTGCCTTAACCGAACAAGACAGCCGTAACGTGAAGAAGCTGCTTCCGCAACGGCCGGAAGACATTCTCAGCCAGGCGCAAACGCTGTTGGCCGACGTTAAAGTCTCCGCGTTCAAAATCGGCCTAATCGGCGATGCCGGCGTAGCCGAAGCGATTGCGCAAATTTTGCGGCAACATCCGGCTATACCGGTAGTACTGGACCCGGTTCTAGCGGCCGGTGGCGGCACGGAATTAGCCAACCAGCAATTGATAGACGTGATCGTCGAGCAACTACTGCCGTTGACCACCTTATTAACACCCAACAGCGAAGAAGCCCGCAGCCTATCAGGGCAAAGCGATCTTGGCGACTGCGGCCGTTTATTGCGAGGCAAGGGTGCCGAATACGTGCTGATCACCGGCACCCACGAAAGCTCGGAGCTGGTGCATAACCGTTTGTACATGCCTGACGGTCTGCATGAAACCTTTAACTGGGAGCGTCTGCCACACAGCTATCACGGCTCTGGCTGCACATTGGCCAGCGCCAGCGCAGCCCTGCTTGCTCAAGGCCTGGACGTGTTTACCGCCGTCAGCGAAGCCCAGGAGTTTACCTGGCAGTCGCTGGCCGCCGCTTACCGCCCCGGACAAGGCCAATACAATCCGGACCGGTTATTTTGGGTGGAAGCATGAAATTTCCGCGCCGTGGCTTGTACGCCATCACCCAACCGGAAAACAAAACGATCAACCAAGTCGTAAAAGACGTGGAAGCTGCCTTGCGCGGCGGCGCAAGAGTGATTCAATACCGCGATAAAAACCCGGTGAATGCTTCGCAATTAGCGAGCCTGTTATTGGAAATCTGCCACACCTACGATGCTCCGCTATTAATTAACGATAGCATCGAGCTGGCATTGACGGTCGGCGCAGACGGCGTACATCTGGGCCGCGACGACGGCGAAATTTCCGCGGCTCGGCGTAAGCTGGGTCCGAACGCTATCATCGGTGTATCTTGTTATAACGATGTTGAAAAAGCCCGGGCCATGGCCGTAGCGGGTGCGGATTATGTGGCTTTCGGCCGCTTCTTCCCGTCCGGCACCAAACCGCTGGCTGCGCCGGCCGAAATTATCAGTCTGGAACGCGCAAAACAATCGATAACCGTCCCCATTGTCGCTATCGGCGGCATTCTGCCGGAAAACGGTGGACAGTTACTGACGGCGGGCGCAGACTTACTGGCGGTGATAGGCGGCGTTTTCGACCATGAACCGGAAGCGGCGGCGCGCGCCTACCAAGCCCTATTCAACCAGCCACCGGAGTAAACATCATGCCTGAACATGTCTATCAAAAAGTCGAACTGACCGGCTCATCCAGCCTAGGCATCCAGCAAGCCATCGAAAACGCCGTGGCCAAAGCCGGCGAGACCATCCAAAACATGCGCTGGTTTGAAGTAATCGAAACCCGCGGCCATATAGACGGCGGCAGAGTCGCGCATTGGCAAGTGACGATTAAAGTGGGTTACACGCTACCACACTAAGCCGATTAGATGCCGCTAAAGCGAATATAGCGTCTTAGCGGCGAACCCGCAGCCCAGACGAAGGCTTCGGTGTAGTAATGCATCAGGGCCAAGTAGCCGAGAAAACCTAGGGTTACGGCTTTGTAAATTTGAGTGGCAAACAAAGTCTGCAGCAACAGATTGACCAAATCGTCACCATAGGCCTGCAATAAATAGGTCAACAGGAAAGATAGTAAAGGCAATACCAGCCAGACCGGTAATCTAAAGGCCGTGGCCGCTCTAAACAAATTATTCTGCGGCTGTTCGCCGTGGCGGTTGACGTCGTGGCTGACGTAAAAACTGTAGGCCGTAATGTCATGCACCAAACGCGGCATCAGGATGGCCAGAAAATAATATTGCTCGCTGTAAACATACCAACTGCTCACCACCAGCAAGGTATTGGCCCACAGAAAATATTGGCCGAAACGGCTCGGAACAATGCGCTGACAAATTAACGTGCTGATCGCTAATGCCATCGTTAACGCACTAGCCACTTGTAACACCAACGCGGCTTGGTCCGGCTCCAGGCTATTTTTTAGAAATATCCCCATATAAATAAAAATTCCGGCGCTGACGCTAAGCCATAACTGCAAATAAAACGCCCAACTCGGCAAACGGCAAACCGCCTTCGCAATGCCGTGCTGCTGCTTCAAAACGTGGTAAACCGTCCAACAGGCAGTAATGATGTAAAGCACGCGGTAAGGGATAAACAAACTGCCGATGCCAAAAAACGCAATGATGACCAAGGTCATCAGGATCAATTTGCTTTTAAAGGCTTGCAGATACTCATTTTGACTGACCAGTAATAGATTGCTGGCAACGATATGCGGCGTACCGAACAGAATTTGAAACAACAAAAAATGGGTCGGGCTGCTGGGCAGCATATCTCGAAGCGCGTAATTGAAACCGAACCTGTCCAACCAAAGTACCAGCAAACACAAAGGCACAATCGCATACAAACTTAGTAAAAAGCGGAAGGATACCGCCAGCTTATTGCCGCTTTTCTGCTCGGGAAATGAAATGATCTGCGCCACCACAATGCCACCTTTTTTGTTATTTTTAGGCAATGGCTATTATCACTATTTTGAGTTACGACTCAATATCTATCTGATTTTTAACCGGTAAAACGACTGTGAATACTATTTTCGCTTGCCTTGCAAACCGCCGGTATGGATAGCCACTATCCGCTGCCCTGCCGGAAAATAGTCTTGCTGGATCAGCTCATAAATCGCAAACATCAGTTTGCCCGTGTAGATTGGCTCCAACTCCACGTCATGCCGATTCTGAAAGTCCCGAATAAACCCTAGCAATGCGGACGAAGTTTTGCCGAAGCCGCCGCCATGGTAATCCAATAAAATCCTCCAGTCCGCGTAAGCGGTGATACCCCGGGTATCCAGCATTTGCTTAACATCGTCGGCCAGAAAGTCGCCGCCCTTCAAAGCCGCTACACCCAGTACTTGGCTGGCAGGCGGCGCAGCGGCCACCAGACCCGTCAAGGTCGTACCGGTACCGCAGGCCACGGCCAATGTATCAAATTCCAGTTCAATTTCATCAAGCAACTCGGCAACGCCCCGCAAGGCTAACTCAGTGGCGCCGCCTTCCGGCAACCAATACTGACCTTGCCGCAGCTCAGGAAAGCTCTCGTGTTGTGTATACTCTCGCAATTGCCGGAAGTCACTACGCGATACAAAACGCGACTCCATATTCCAATCGATTAAGTCACTAAGCGTGGGATTAAGTTGAGCAGGGCGCTCACCTCGAATATAGCCGACCGTTTTCAGACCCAATTCCCGCCCCACAAAAGCCAGAGCGTGTAAATGATTGGAATAGGCCCCGCCCATGCTGACAATGGTATCGGCCCCGCTGTATAACGCGTCGTTGAGAATATATTTCAGTTTGCGCCACTTATTGCCGGATATAATCGGATGCAGCATGTCGTCGCGCTTGATCCACAACGCCAGCCCGCGACTGCTCAACGCAGTGTCTACGACCCTGGTCAACGGCGAGGGATGCAGTTGCCGTTCTAAAGCTTGCAGGCGAGGATGTAAAACCGTCACTGCGCTTGTTTGATCGCCCAGGCCACATCCGCCGCCTGGCGGTTGGCTTTAACATCGTGTACCCGAAACATCTGCACGCCGGACATCACTCCCAACGCGGTGGTCACGGCCGTCGCAGTGACCAATTCCGCTGGCTCGCCGACATTGCAAATGCTGCCCATGAAGCGCTTGCGGCTGGTACCAAGTAACACCGGGTAACCCAAATCGACAAATGTACGCAAATGCGCTAAAAGATCAATATTGTCTTGCTTACCTTTGCCAAAACCAATGCCGGGGTCTATCGCAATATTTTCGGCTAATACGCCGGCCACTAAAGCTTCAGCGATACGTTGTTGCAATGCGGCAATCACATCGGCGAGCACATTTTCGTAGTGCGGCTGATCCTGCATGGTTTTGGGAGTACCCTGCATATGCATCAGGATTATGGGAACCTGGGCCGAAGCCGCGAAAGCCAACATATTGGGATCGCCCTGCCCGGCTGAGACATCGTTGATGATACCTGCTCCGGCGTCCAAAGCGGCCGCCGCCACTTGGCTTGAAGTAGTATCAATGCTGATTTTGACAGTAGAGCCGATAGACCTGATCGCTGTTATTGCCGGAACAACCCGGCGGATTTGCTCATCAGCGGATATAGGATCCGAGCCCGGCCGAGTCGATTCGCCGCCGACATCGATAATATCCGCACCCTCGGCTATCATTTTTTCGGCTTGCGCTATCGCCGCCGCCAAGCCGGTAAATTTACCGCCATCGGAAAAACTATCGGGGGTGACATTGAGTATCCCCATTAATTGGGGTCTGTCGATCGCGTTAAACATGCTTTAAAAATCCTCGATAGCAGCAAACCTGTAGTTTACCGTTGTCGAGTGGATTTTTAAATTTACCGGCTAGCCGTTTTAAACAATACAACCAACGGGCTACCATCCTGCCGGGCGGCAGGATGGCAATTTCAGTCGCTAAACTCTTAGTAAAGCTTTAGCAAGTTTTTCTGAAAGCTGTTCTTCAACGAATTGCGGTTCGTTAGGTGGGTACAGTTCATCTTCCTCGATTTCAAACCCGTTTTCCTTAGCCAATAACAGCATTTCCTTAATTTTGACGCAGGCTTTCAACTTTTCTTTCAGCCCCTCGTCGCCCTTGGCTTTTTCAGAAAATTCTTTGATGACCTTAATTGACATTGATAACTCCGTGATAACTCTGAAGGATGGATAAAATCCAAAGTTATCTATGCAAAATAACTGCCATTTTCCAAAGCCAGCTAATTCGCTTGCAGTTCATAGAGTTACAAAAAACGCATCTAAAAAGCCGCATCTATTCACCCACAAAAACTAGGATATTTGTAGCAAACACGACAATTGTCGACAATATTGACGCAACAAACTCTTGCCGGAATGTTTTGACTTAATCTTGCGCCGCGACCGAACGATAAGCTGAATTGTAATACAGCAAAGGGTCGCCTTCCCGGCAAACCACGCTATCGACTTCAGCAATGATCACCCAATGACTCCCGGCCTGAATTTGTTGCACAACCCGGCACTCCAGTGCAGCCAGGGCTTCGGTCAAAATCGGCGCGCCGCTTTCCCCTGCTTGCCAGGCAACGCTGGCAAAACGCTGCTCTTGGGTAATACTGCCCGCGAATTGGTTGGAAACGCTTTCTTGCCCGCTGTTGAGAATATTCACCGCGAAATGGCGGCTTTCCAATAAGGCAGCACCGGTATCGGTCGCTTGATTTAGACATACCAGAATTTGCGGCGGCTCCAGAGACACGCTACTAAACGCAGTCGCGGTCATACCTCTAAGCTGATTGTCGCGACCCCGAGTGGTAACCACGGTCACGCCGCTGGCCCACAACTTGAGGGCATTTTTAAATTGTTTGGCTTCAACGCTCATAATTTTCTCTTAGGTCCTGAGACGATTACTACTTAAGCAGCAATCGTCAATAGCAATAACGCAGAACAAACGTCTGCTTGCATTATCAGTTTTTGGGGCGCATATGCGGAAACAACAACACATCGCGGATGCTCGGCGAATTGGTGAACAACATCACCAAACGGTCGATACCGATACCTTCGCCGGCAGTCGGCGGCATGCCGTGTTCCAGCGCGGTGATATAATCGGCATCGAAATGCATGGCTTCATTGTCGCCGGCCTCTTTTTCTTCCACCTGTTTCTGGAAGCGTTCGGCTTGGTCCTCGGCATCATTTAACTCGGTAAAACCGTTGGCAATCTCGCGGCCGCCGACGAAAAACTCAAAACGATCGGTGACATGCGGATCATTGTCGTTACGGCGCGCCAGCGGCGATACTTCCACCGGATAGGCGGTAATGAAAGTCGGGTTCATCAAGCGGTGTTCGACGGTTTTTTCAAAAATTTCGATTTGTACCTTGCCCAAACCATAACTGTCTTTAACCGGAATTTTCAATTTCTCGGCGACCTTGACCGCCGCTTCGCGAGTCGTCAAATCAACCAAAGTCAATTCCGGATTGAAATGCAGGATGGATTCCAACACTGTCATCCGCGCGAACGGCTTACCGAAATCGTATTGATCGCCTTGATATTCGATAACGCTATTGCCGACCACATCTTCGGCGATGCCTTTCAACATCGCTTCGGTCAAATCCATCAAGTCGCCGTATTCGGCGTACGCTTGGTAGAACTCCATCATCGTGAACTCGGGATTATGCCGAGTGGACAAACCTTCGTTGCGGAAGTTACGGTTGATCTCGAACACCCGTTCGAAACCGCCGACCACCAGACGTTTCAGATACAGTTCAGGAGCAATGCGCAAATACAGTTCCATATCCAACGCATTGTGAAAAGTAGTAAACGGCCGAGCGGTCGCGCCACCGGGGATGACTTGCATCATCGGTGTTTCCACTTCCATGAAGTCGCGGGCAATCAAAAATTCGCGGATGTAATTGACGATTTTTGATCGCATTAGGAAAGTCTTGCGCGTCTCGTCGCTCATGATCAAGTCCAAATAGCGCTGACGATATTTGATCTCCTGATCGGCAATGCCATGAAACTTTTCCGGCAAGGGCCGCAGGGCTTTGGTCAGCAAGCGAATATCGTCCAGCCTAACGCTCAGTTCGCCGACCTTGGTTTTAAACAAAGTACCTTCGGCTCCGACAATGTCACCAATATCCCATTTCTTGAACTGATCGTTGTATACGCCTTCCGGCAGATTGTCGCGCGCGACGTAAACCTGAATCTGACCAGACATATCCTGCAAGTGACAGAAACTGGCCTTACCCATGATACGACGCGTCATCATTCGCCCGGCTATCTTCACTCGAATCGGCTCGGCCAGCAGCTCTTCCTCGGTTTTGTCGCCGTATTCGGCCAGTAGTTCGCCGGCCACCACATTCCGCCGAAAATCGGTCGGAAATGCGATACCTTCTTCGCGCAGAGCGTTAAGTTTTTCGCGGCGTTGTTTGATCTGTTCTTGTTCGTCGTGTTCGAGTTCTGACATGTTTTCTTAGTAAATTTCTAATGCTTAATAAAAAATCCGATTAGCCCAATAGCTCCAATTTCTCTACAAAATACCTAGCACTAGGACAATTAGGATGCTGAGCAGCTTTTACTACGCTGAATCTATGATGTTTGATAAATTTATCAGCAAAAGCAATTTTGCTGCTTCCGGGACCACGACCAATAGTTTGCAATCCAATTTCCTTTAATCTATCCCAAGGCATAGAAAGCGTTTTCTCCGGATATTCCTCGAAAAACGAACCTCGCTTAGTCCAGCTTTTCATTGCGTCGGTATCAGCTAAAAACCAAGACTCCATTGCTTTACGGGCAATAATCACCAAATCGATATTTTCGCTACCGATAATTTCTTTTCGTTTGGTAATACATGGAGCGCATTTCTCCGGGTCTAAATCGGCAATAACAACGACCTTATCTGGGTTATGCTGCTTTTTAAACAAATTGACATAGAATGCGATGTTTCGAGCGCAAAGGTTCCCGTTGCCTCCTACATCGACAACCTGATCGATAACTTGCAATTGATAATCTTGAATCAACCAGTCCCTGAAAGACTGACTTTCAACAAGTTTTTTATCAGAAGCACCCTCAACAACGAATCCAACCGTTACCAAGGTAATCCTCCATCGAGCAAATTAGATAGCCAAGCCTTATCTAATCCCAACGGCGCTAAATCTTCGTCCGTCAATCCTTGCTCGACGGCATTTCTCATTCGGGTTTTGCCTTCCTGTTTATCGACCAACCATAATTCCTTGAGCTGCAAGGCTCGCACGACGGCTTCGCTATGTGTCGACATCCAAATTGCCGACCCAGGCCGACTATATTCCCGGATCAAACCCACCAACTCGTTAATAGCTTTGGGGTGCAAACCTCTTTCCGGCTCTTCAATTAAAGTCAAACCATATTCAGGGCTATCCAATACAGCCACCAGCAAACACAATACATAAATAGTTCCGTCCGAAACCATATTTGCCGGAAATAGCCGTCTAGTACCTAGCTCTTTGAATAAAATAGCGGTTTTACTATCCAGTTTTTGCCTTTCAGTATTAATCTTTTCTATACCCGGAACCAGGGTTTCCATCCACTCCAGAATAATACCGCGAAAATTCTCGTCTCCTTCCAGACGTCCCAAGACACTTGCAAGATTATCGCCCTTGCTATTCAAATTAGAAGGATCTTGATCAGAACTATTTGGTTCTTTTGATCTAATCGGATCGATTCTATAGAGACGTATGTTTTTAAGAAAAAGGCCTATAGGTGTTTCGGAAAACAAAAGCAACGCCGAATAATCAACAGGAAAATTTTTTACTTCCAAAGCACCATAACTTCCCTCAACTGCTATTAATTCGGCTTCGCCGTTTTTATAATTTTGAATTACTACAGGGAAGTCACTCCTAATTCGCTTAAATAGAGGTGTATTATTTAAATACAGACTTTCCGAAATTGATGGATTTTTATCAAAGCCATCAATACTCAATAAATATTTAAATCGACTTGTATGCCCATGATCTTCCAGACTAACATCAATTTCAAAATCAAATCTACGAGCCTTTGATTTACGACGCTTTTGTGAATGGACATGCTCATAACCACCGTATTTCCTCAGCGCATCATGAATACCATTTCGAACAAACAAACTGATAAAGTTTAAAGCATCAAAAAAATTACTTTTTCCACAACCATTCGCACCAGCAAATACCGAAAACGGCTGGACATTTTCCAACACCAAGGAATCGATACTTTTAAAATTGGTAATTCTGAGAAAATGGATAAAGTAAGTTGGCACTTTTACAACCCGCTCTTCAAACTAGCCTCAATAAACTGATCCAGCGCCCCATCCAATACCGCCTGGGTATTCCCGGTTTCCACGTTGGTGCGCAGGTCTTTAATGCGGGATTGATCCAGCACGTAGGAACGAATCTGGCTGCCCCAGCCGATGTCGGATTTGGAGTCTTCAATCGCTTGCAAGCCTTCGCTGCGTTTCAGCATTTCCATCTCATACAGCTTGGCTTTCAACTGCTTCATCGCCGTGTCTTTGTTTTTATGCTGCGACCTATCGCTTTGACATTGGGTCACAATACCGCTGGGACCGTGGGTAATCCGCACCGCCGATTCGGTCCGGTTGACGTGCTGGCCGCCGGCGCCGCTGGCCCGGTAAACGTCGATGCGCAAATCCGCAGGGTTAATATCCACTTCGATGTCGTCATCGATTTCCGGTGAGACGAACACAGAGGCAAAAGAAGTGTGACGGCGGTTGCCGGAATCGAATGGCGACTTTCTGACCAAACGATGCACCCCGGTTTCGGTACGCAGCCAACCAAAGGCATACGGACCTTCGAATTTGATAGTTGCACTCTTGATCCCGGCCACATCGCCCGGCGATTCCTCGATTAATTCGGTTTTAAAGCCTTTCGCTTCGCCCCAACGCAGATACATCCGTTCGATCATTGATGCCCAATCCTGCGCCTCGGTACCACCGGAACCGGACTGAACATCCAGGAAGGCGTTGTTGGCGTCCATCTCACCGGAGAACATCCGTTGAAACTCCAGACCGGCCACTTGCTTTTCGTATTGTTCCAGATCGGCAGCGACGGTATCGACGGTTTCTTCGTCGTTTTCTTCCACCGCCATCAACAGCAACTCTTCGGCGTCGGACAAACCTTGTTCCAATTCCAGGATAGTGTTGACGATGCCTTCCAACATGGCCCGTTCCTTACCCATGGCTTGTGCTTGCTCCGGCTTATTCCAGATCGCCGGATCTTCCAACTCGCGCAGTAATTCCACCAGGCGCTCACTTTTGCTGTCGAAATCAAGATAGCTTTTCAGGCCCGCACTGCGCTCGCGCAGGTCGGCTATCTTGTATTTAATCGGATTAATTTCTTGCATGAACCTCAAAACCCAAGCCAATACCCACACGGGGCACGAGACGCCGACCTATGCCCGGCGCATTCAAAAAACCGTGGATTATAAACGATTACGCCACCGGGTTGGGCTGACGGTTTTTTAAAGACCAGACGATGCAAGCAATGCCCGCCAACACAAACGGCACGCTAAGCAACTGGCCGGTGGTAAACATCACACCGGTATCGTACATGGCTTGCTCGGTTTTGAAGTATTCCAGGAAAAAACGCACAGTGAACAGCATGCTAATGAAACAACCGAACACAAAGCCTGGCTTGTCGGCTTGTTTTTTATAAATCGCCAGGGAAACCATATATATCAACAGGTAACAAGCCGCTTCATAAAGCTGTACGGGGTGACGCGGCAGTGGATCGATCCGAGAAAACACCACGGCCCACGGTTGCTCGGAGGGCACCCCAAGAATCTCGGAATTAAAGAAATTCCCGACGCGGATTAGGGCGCCGGCCAAGGCAGTCGGAATACTGACTCTATCCAACAACCAAAAATAGCTATCGCCGTATTTGCGCCGATATAGATATAAGGCCAAAATGATACCTAGCGTCGCGCCGTGACTCGCTAATCCACCTTCCCAGACTGCCAGAATTTTTAAAGGGTGCGATAAATAATAGGCAGGATCGTAAAGCAAGGTATGCCCCAGACGCGCGCCGACGATGGTAGCGATCACCATATACCAAAGCAGCGTATCAAGCTCTTCGATATTTTTACCTTCGCGCTGATAAATCCATTGCATGGTCAAAAAACTGCCGACAAAGCCGGATGCGAACATCAAGCCGTACCAGCGAATTTTCAGAAAGCCGAAATCGACGAGAATGGGGTCAATATTCCAGATCAAATGTTCCATGATTATGCGAAAAGTGGGTACGGTTTAAGCAAATGATCGGCGATTCTAACGCCGACTGGGATTTTTCGCCGTTTATCTTGCGCAGGTCAATTTGGATCGGCTACTTGAATTCTGCCGTCGACGATCCGTACCGGAAAGGTGGCGACATCTTCATAAGCCGGCGCGCATCTGACGGCGCCGGTTTTAACGCAAAACCGCGCCCCGTGACGCGGACAGACAATTTCATCGCCATCCAGCTCGCCGCTAGCGATTTCAGCACCGTCATGGGTGCACACGTCTTCGATTGCATAAAGTTGATCATCGATTTTAAAAATTGCCACATCGGTACCGTCGATATCAACCAGTACATGTTCGCCATTTGCCAGTGCCGATTCGGTCACTACATCAATCCAATCGCTCATGCTTGCCTCGTTTGGGTTTAAGTTTCGTCTGCAATTTCATTTTAGATAAACGTCGTATCGGAGCAATTTGCCCTGATAGCTTTCGCTTGGCTTGCCGCCCAGCGGCTCCGCATAATCCGGGCTTTTGACTACAACCCGCTTACCCGTCGCCTGCCATGCAGCCGCAAACAGATCGGCCCTGTCCAGGTCGTCGCCTAAAATTTCGCGGAGGATAGCCATTGATTTGCGCGTCGCTGCGGTTTGCTTACGTTTGGGAGGAAACATGGGGTCCAGGTAAATGCAATCCGGCGCATCAGGCAAACGGGCCAACAGCTCAATTGCGTTACCCACCATCAGAGCAGGCCTTTGCAATTGCCGGCTCTGCACCCAGTCTTTTTGCGCCAAACGCTGAAAGCCATCTCGAATCAATTCGGCCATTACCGGCGATCGCTCAATGCATTGCACGTCATAACCCATGCGAAACAAAGCCAAGCTGTCCTGTGCCCAGCCCGTCGTTGCATCGACGACTGTTTTAGTTTTCTTGCCGATCGCCTGGGCTAACAAGTCTTTTTTGGGGGCTGGATAGGAGTGTTGCTCGCCGGGACGCGGATCGACATCGACAGCCAAACCGCCTTTTTTCAGGGTCTGTTTATCCAATAACTTCAGACAAGCATCCCGGTAACAAAGGAAAAACGCTTGCGGGGATTCTGCGGATAGCGCTGGCAAAGCCAGCAAGGGCCAGCCCAAACGCTCGGCTAGCGCCTGACTGGGGGCAAATAACGCGTCATCGGCATAGACCACCACGCCTTGTTCCGACAAACTCGTCACGCAGTATAAGTTACTCGGTAGAAATAGACTGGGCTTCGTTTTTTAAGGCAGCATCTAAAGTGTGCCAAGCCAGCGTCGCACATTTCACTCGCGCCGGATACTCGCGCACACCCGCTAAAACCGCCAATTTACCAATCGCTTCCAGATTAATATCTTCGGTTTTTCCGGTAGTCATTTCATGAAACTGCTTGAACAAGGTATCGGCTTCAGCTTCCGTTTTACCTTTGACGATTTCGGTCATTAAAGACACCGACGCCGTGGAAATCGCGCAACCAGAGCCCTGAAAACTGGCATCGCTGATGACGTGATCATCTATTTTCAAAAACAAAGTCAGCCTATCGCCGCACAAGGGATTAAAGCCTTCCACTTGGCGATTGGCATTGTCCATCACCCGAAAATTGCGGGGATTGCGGTTGTGGTCGAATATGACCTCTTGATATAGATCGCGTAAATCTTCAAACATTAGCCGAATACCTCTATTAGGGATTTGATGCCTTGCATCAACACATCGATTTCTTGGCGGGTATTGTACATGGCAAACGAAGCCCGCGCCGTGGCCGGTACGCCGTAAAAGTCCATCACCGGCATCGCACAGTGGTGGCCGGCCCGAATCGCGATACCCAAACTATCCAGCATGGTGCCGATATCGTGCGGATGAATCCGATCTAGCGTGAACGACAAAATGCCGCCCTTATGCGCCGCTTGCCCGATGATGTTGAGGCCTTTGATCTGCTCGGCTTGCTGGGTGGCGTAATCCAACAACTCGGCTTCATACGCTGCGATGTTATCCATGCCGATGGCAGTGACGTAATCGATTGCCGCGCCCAAGCCGATGATTTCAGCAATGGCCGGGGTGCCGGCTTCGAACTTATGCGGCAGGCCGGCGTATTCGGTTTTTTCGAAAGTGACCTGCCGTATCATGTCGCCGCCGCCCTGATACGGCGGCATGGCTTCCAGTAATGCCTGCTTGCCATACAGCACACCGGTGCCCGATGGCCCATACAGCTTGTGACCGGAGAACACATAAAAGTCGCAATCCAAGGCTTGTACATCCACCGCCATATGCGGAATCGCCTGCGCACCGTCCAGCAATACCGGAATGCCTTTAGCGTGGGCAGCAGCAATAATTTTTTCCACCGGGTTGATCGTACCTAGCGCGTTCGACATTTGGGTGATGGCCACTAGCTTGGTTTTGGCATTCAACAACTGCTCAAACTCGTCGAACAACAACTCGCCTTGCTGATTCATCGGCGCCACTTTCAATACCGCACCCATTTGCTGGCAAAGCATTTGCCAAGGCACGATATTCGCGTGATGCTCCATGGCGCTAATGACAATTTCGTCGCCGTGTTTAAGCTGCGACTTACCGTAACTCTGCGCCACCAGATTGATCGCTTCGGTGGCACCGCGCACGAAAATGATCTCTTTAGTGCTGGCGGCGTTGATAAACGCCCTGACCTTTTCCCGAGCACCTTCAAACTTGTCCGTAGCCCGCACGCTCAAAGTGTGCACGCCACGATGGATGTTGGCGTATTCGTGGCTATAGGTGTACACGATACTGTCGATCACCGCTTGCGGCTTCTGACAGCTGGCGGCGTTATCCAAATAAACCAAAGGCTTGTTACGAATGGTTTCGCCGAGGATAGGAAAATCGGCGCGGATTTGTTCTACTGGAAATATGCTCATCGCTAACTATTTGGTTTAATTGATTTCGTTTTTACTAAACACTAGAATCGAGCCAGTCGATTCGCTAATGGGATAAAACTATGGTCGCCGTCTTTCCGCAAAAACACCTCACCGACATCGCCGAATGGCATCGCATGGGCGAGGCCGGGATTTTTCCGCCCGAAAGCCGACTGGAACTGATTGAAGGAGAAATTCTCACTATGGCGCCGATAGGATTCAATCATGCTGGTCACGTTAATCGTTTAAATCGTATTTTTGCCCGTTTATGGAATGAAGGTGTAAACGTCCGCGTCCAAAGCCCAATCCAACTTGGCGACCTATCGGAACCGGAGCCGGATTTGACTTTAGTCAAACCCGATGCCGATGATTACACTACCCGTCACCCTGCCGCTGCTGACGTCTTGCTACTGGTCGAAGTCTCAGACAGTACCCTGCGCTTCGACCGCACCCAAAAACTGCGGCTCTATGCTACCCACGGTATTACCGAATACTGGATCGTCAACCTGATCGACAATTGCCTGGAAGTGTATCGGCAACCGCAGGACGGCGATTATCTGGATAAATCCGTACTGACCAAGGCTGATAGCATCAAACTAGCGGCCTTACCGGAGCTTGAAGTCTCAATCGCTTCGATCTTATAAACTGATCGCCGGAAACCGCTCCAACAACTCTTTCAGCAGCAAAGCCTTTAATTCGGCGTTCTCGACCTTATCCACCATCTCATTGGCAAACGCAAAAGTCAGAATGTTTCTGGCCGCCTCTTCATCAAGACCGCGCGATTGCAGATAAAACACCGACTTTTCCTCCAACTGCCCCACCGTGACGCCGTGCGAACATTTCACATCGTCGGCATAAATCTCCAACTGCGGTTTGGTGTCTACTTCCGCGTCCGCCGATAACAGCAGGTTGCGGTTATTCATTTCCGAATCGGTTTGCTGAGCGTCCTCTGCCACGACCACCCGGCCTTGAAACACTCCGCGCGCCTTGTTATCCAGCACACCTTTGTAAAACTCGCGACTAATGCCGTGCGGTTTAAGATGGTTGATGCGGGTGTGATTGTCGATATGTTGGCGTTTGCTGGCTACAAACAAACCGTTGAGAGAACATTCCGCGGCAGTATCCAGATCACTATGAATATCGCTGCGCGCCAGCCCGCTGCCCAAGGCAAAATTGTGATGGTTAAAGCGACTATCTCGCGACTGTTTTACGTAGGTACCGCCAAAATGCTGAGCTTTTTCCGCTTCAAGCTGCACTTTATACAGCGTCAAACCCGCATTGTTGCCCAACAGACATTCATTGACCGAGGCAGTGAAATAGCTATCGACGCTGCCAATATAGGTTTCTATCACTTCCGCTTCGGCTTGCTCATCCAGGACAAACAAATTCCGGGTTGCTGCCAGCGCATCGGCTTGGGTAACCACCTGGAGAATCTGCAGAGGCTTTTCCAATTGCTGCTTGGCCGCCACTTCGATCACCACACCATCGGCAAACCAGGCATTATTGAACGCCACCAAATTGTGTTCGGAACTGGAAACAGCTTGTCCCAAACGACTTTCCAACCAGGCCGGACGGTCTTGCAGAGCCTGTTTCAGACTGGAAACAGACACCTGGCCTGACAAGTCCTGCAGGCGTGACAGCGACGCGGAAAACTGACCGTTGACCAACACCACACTCGCGGCATCGTCCAACCGGTATTGATTCAACCAGTCCTCATCGACAATCTGGCTAGCGCTGGGTGCAAACAAGGTTTTGTTTAGCGCCGACAAATTGGTGTAACGCCACTCTTCCTCGCGATTGCCAGGAAAGCCACTGACGCCAAACACCTGCAAGGCCTGCTTTCTAAAGCCTTGCAGCCAAGGCAAGTCAAGCCCCGGCAGACTCGCCGCCAAGCCAGAATATTCTGTTAAATACGCTGCGCCGCTCATGCCGCTTGCCCTTCCAGCCAGCTATAACCGCGTTCTTCCAACTCCAATGCCAGTTCCGGCCCGCCGGATTTGACGATCTTTCCGTCGGCCAACACATGCACCACGTCAGGCTTGATGTAGTCCAATAAGCGTTGATAGTGGGTAATCATCAAGAAAGAACGCTCGGCGTTACGCAAGGAATTCACGCCTTCGGAGACGATACGCAAGGCATCAATGTCCAAACCGGAATCGGTCTCGTCGAGGATGCAAAGCTTGGGTTCCAGTATCGCTGCCTGCAAAATCTCGTTACGCTTCTTCTCGCCGCCGGAAAAACCTTCGTTAACCGCCCGATATAAAAACTTCTCGTCCATTTGCAACAACTTGACCTTGCTTTTCACAATGGTCAGGAAATCCATCGCATCCACTTCCGGCAGGCCTTGATGTTTACGCATCGCATTCAGCGCGGCTTTTAAAAGATAGATATTGCTGACGCCGGGGATTTCCACCGGATATTGGAAGGCCAGAAAAACGCCTTCGCGGGCGCGGATTTCCGGCGCCAATTCCAGCAAGTCTTTGCCGTTATAGGTCACACTGCCTTCGGTGACCGTGTAACCGGCTTTGCCGGACAACACATGCGATAAGGTACTCTTGCCGGCGCCGTTGGGACCCATGATGGCATGGACTTCGCCTGGGTTAATGTCCAGGGTTAGGCCTTTTAATATAGGTTTGTCGTTGATGGTTACGTGGAGATTTTTTATGCTGAGCATACGTTTTTTACCTAAGTTTTTAAAATGTAGGCTGGGTAGAACGAAGTGAAACCCAGCATTTAAACCTTTAATTTGTGTCGCTGACGCGACGGTTTTTTTAATGTCGGGTCTCGGCCCGACAACCGAGATACTTTCTTTTGCGTCGCCAAAAGAAAGTATCCAAAGAAAAGGCGACCCGGATGCCGCTTATCCCCTGCGCTCCTCGCTTTTGAACGGGGTTGCCGAAAGGGGCTTCCTGCCCCTTCGGCAACGCGCCGCATCCATGCGGCACCCCTACGGGCTATTCCGTTCAAAAGCTCCGGTGCTCGGCGCGGCATACAGGACCAAAACCATCCGCCGCCGAAGCTATCCATGCTAAAAAATCAAAATACGTAGGATGTGCTGAACGGAGTGAAGCGCATCTGTCGCGAACGATGCGCCTCATATCGTCGGCAGCATCTTAAAACTCCATCCCACATCCAACACAAACAAAATAATCTAACCACTATCAATCCCGCGACGGGGTTCTTCCCGTTATTCCGCCCCGAGCATCGCAGCTTTTGGCGAGATTGGCCCGCAGGGGAGCGGCAGGGATGCCGCTCGTTTTCGGAGGGCCAAGGATGGCCCTTCCGAAAACCCTCGCCAAAAGCAAGAAGCGCAGGATTAAGGCGGAATTCCGGGTGGCCTTTTCTTTGGATACTTTCTTTTTGCCAAGCAAAAGAAAGTATCTCGGCTGTCGGGCCGAGACCCGACTTATAAAAAACCCGTCGCGACAGCGACACCTCAAACAGCAATGCAAGCTAGAGCTTTCAAGATCGCTTTCCCAAGCCGGAGCTTGGGAACGAGAAAAACCCCTTTTAACCCACAGCCCCCTCAAGACTAATCCCCAACAACGCCTGCGCCTCCACAGCAAACTCCATCGGCAACTCCTTAAACACTTCCTTACAAAACCCATTCACAATCATCGACACCGCATCTTCGGCAGATAATCCGCGTTGCTGGCAAAAGAACAATTGATCTTCGCTGATCTTAGACGTGGTCGCCTCATGCTCAATCTGCGCGGTCGGCTGTTTCACTTCCACATAGGGAAAGGTATGCGCGCCGCATTTATCACCCACTAACAGCGAATCGCACTGGGTATGGTTACGGGCATTTTCAGCGGATTTAGCCACTTTCACCAAACCGCGATAAGTGTTTTGCGCCCGACCGGCGGAAATACCCTTGGACACAATGGTGCTGCGGGTGTTTTTGCCGATGTGGATCATCTTGGTGCCGGTGTCAGCTTGTTGCAGGTTGTTGGTCAAGGCCACTGAGTAAAACTCGCCCACCGAATCGTCGCCCAGCAACACGCAGCTTGGGTATTTCCAGGTAATCGCGGAGCCGGTTTCGACTTGGGTCCAAGACACTTTGGAATTGTGGCCGCGACACTCGGCGCGCTTGGTGACGAAGTTATAGATGCCGCCCTTGCCGTCCTTGTCGCCTGGATACCAGTTCTGCACGGTGGAGTATTTGATCTGGGCATTGTCCAAGGCTACCAGCTCTACTACCGCCGCATGCAACTGGTTTTCGTCGCGCATTGGCGCGGTGCAGCCTTCCAGATACGAAACGTGCGAACCGGCGTCGGCAATGATCAAGGTGCGTTCGAATTGACCGGTGTTGGCGGCGTTGATCCGAAAATAGGTCGATAACTCCATCGGGCAACGAACGCCCGCAGGGATATAAACAAAGGAGCCGTCGGTAAATACCGCAGAATTCAAAGCCGCGAAAAAATTGTCTCCAGGCGGAACCACCGTCCCGAGATATTGCTTCACCAAATCGGGATATTCCTGCAAGGCTTCGGAAATCGGACAAAAGATCACCCCGGCATCCTTTAGCTTGCCTTTAAAGGTGGTGGCGACAGAAACGCTATCGAACACCGCATCCACCGCAATGCCAGCCAGACGCTCTTGTTCGTCGAGCGGGATGCCCAGCTTTTTATAGGTATCCAGCAACTCCGGATCGACTTCGTCAAGGCTTTTCGGACCGGCTTTTTTTGATTTTGGCGCCGAGTAGTAACTGATAGCTTGGTAATCGATCGGATCAATTTTAAGTTGCGCCCAGTCCGGCGATGGCATGCTCTGCCAATGCCGGAAAGCTTTGAGGCGATACTCCAGCATAAACTCCGGCTCGTTTTTGACTTTGGAAAGCCGGCGAATCACGTCTTCGTCCAAGCCTGGCGGAAACGTATCGACTTCCAGTTCGGTCACAAAGCCTTGTTTGTATTCCTGACTGATGAGATGTTCAATTTCTTGTGCGCTTGTAGACATAATCTTTTCAATAATTAGCGAAACAACTGGTTAACCGGAATCGAGACTTCTTCCGGCGGCTTAAACGGCAAAATCAGATCGGCTAAGGTCACCGATTCGAGTGCATTGGCGATCTTTTGGTTGATCAAATGCCAATTGCCTTGAATCCGGCAACCGCTGGCTTGGTCGCAACTCTTGTGCGACACAGTGCATTCAGTCAGAGCAATCGGCCCTTCCAAAGCACTAATTACGGTTGCCACGGTAATTCGGCTAGGCTCTCTTGCCAATGCATAACCGCCCTTAGCACCACGCATGGAGCTCAACACACCGGCCTTGAGTAATATTTTCAATATTTTGCTGACCGTAGGCTGCGCGATGCCTGTCGCCTCGGCGATTTCCAGAGCGCCATGTACGCGACTCCTGTCCTGGGCCATATAGCTCAAGATCACCGTCGCATAGTCCGTTAACTTACTTAGCCGTAACATTACTCTCTCTTTTCATTTAGGACTATTTTAGTCTTATTTAAATCCCGAGTAAATAACTTGGTTATTAAAAATTTACTTTCGGATACCACCGTATCTTTTAAGGGCGCCTCCGCATACCACAAACCATCTTTTAAGAATCTCCGACATCGAAGCCAAACAGCTGCCGACAATTTTTCCCTGAAATTCTTGCTTATATGCAATACACTTCCACCAATGCCATTGCAAACCTTATCCAAGCAGAAAAAGCCATGAGCCAATACCGCAGCCCCATCGTTTTGATGTATCACGGCACTCCCGACAGCCAGCCCGATTCCCATTACTCGATCCGCGCCGACTTATTTGCCAAACATTTAGGGTATTTGAAGCAAGCGGGCTGGAAAACCGCACTGTTTAAGGATCTGCGAAATGTCGAAAATCTACCAGAAAAGAGCGTTGTTCTAACTTTCGACGATGGGTATGACGATAATTATCTCGGTGCTTTTTTACCACTATTGGAACACGAAATGAAAGCCACTTGGTTTATCGCGACCGACTGTATAAGCGGCCATGCGCACTGGCTGGGCAAGCCATCCATGCAAACCCGAATGCTGAATTCGGAACGTCTACTTGAAATGCATACCGCAGGGATGGAAATTGCTTCACACACATGTTCGCATCCCGATCTTTCAATACTTAGCTTAAATCAACAGCAAGCTGAACTTTCAAAGGCGAAAAGCGTACTCGAAGACCTGTTATCTACCCAAGTAACCAGCTTGGCTTATCCGTTTGGCAGATTTAACGCCGATTCGGTAACTGCGGCCGAAAAGACCGGATACAACCTTGCCTGTACCACCCGACCCGGCTGGTTCGGTAGTGAAAACAATCCCTATATGATTAGGCGAATTGCAATATTTTCCGGCGACAGCGCAAGTACCCTGGCCCGCAAATTAACATTTGCAGACAACGATGTCTCCTGGAAAAAAATGGCGCGATATTATGCCGGCCGGGCCTGGGATAAACTATCTCGCAGTTCTTGGAATTGAAATTTCAGTGCAAATCCGAGCCACGTTTTCAGCCACTACCCTCTAACATAGATACGATGAGCAAATCTCCAGGGATTCTGTTGACTAAAATCATTTCGCTTTCCATAGCCTTGGCATCGACCCAATCCTCCCGGTCAAAAAACGTGTTTTGTGGCGCACAACACTTCATTACACCCGACCCTTAATACCGCAAATGAGCCCGGAAAAAACTGACAAGATCCTGACATTCGCGTTTTGCACTTTTAACCGTGTGGAACGATTGGAGAAACTGGTAGCTTGCATGCGCGCTCAATCGTGCCCGATTCCGTTCAAAATTCTTGCAATCGACAACAACAGTAGCGACTCCACAAGTGACATATTAAATCAACTCACTCAGCTAGCTGGCCCCGAATTGCATTGGGTGCATGAACCCACGCAGGGGATTGTCGCGGCACGCAATCGAGCCATCCAAGAAGCTCTCAATTCGGACATTCTAGTTTTTGTTGACGATGACGAATTACCACTTCCCGGGCTATTAAATGCTACAGTGGATGCCGTCATTAACGAAGGCGCCGAATGCGTGGGTGGGCGTATTGATATAGATTTTTCCAACCAAAATCGGCCACGATGGCTCGACGACGAATTACTGGGATTTCTTGGTGCCTTGGATCATGGAGACTGCGCCTTTTGGATAGAAGACAACACAACACCCGTCTGGGCAGGTAACATTGCCTACGATATGGACTTGTTCCGCAGAGACCCGACATTGCGTTTCGATCGAAGATACGATCGCAAAGGTAAGACCATAGGCGGCGGCGAAGATTTAATGATGTTTAATCTTCTGCTTCAACAAAAGCGCAGGATCCGTTATCGCCCGGACATGGCAATACTTCATGCGGTGGAACCTTGGCGGCTCCAGCGACACTATTTCATCAAGGTACATTTTCTTGCCGGTTTCCGTGGGGCAATTAATGACTTTCCTGCATATAATCGTACTCACCTCGGCATACCGCCATTCTTAGTCGCACAACTTATCAGACAAATATGGCAGTGGTTATTACTGGCCTGCTCACTGAAAAATAGTCTGCGACAGGCTATGAATATTAGTTATTCTTTAGGACAAATTTCCGGCTGTTTTTTGCGGTGGAAAAAAAAGTCATCTGAAAGCTAAGCCGGCTAAATCGATATAAAAAGCTTATTTTCTTGATTCAACATACCTAAAAAACTCCTTGCGCGACATAGTTGTCTTTATATTTTTGTTAGCCTGCATAGTTGCCGCGATAAAAAAACCGTGGTGGGGCGTATTGTCGTTAGCCGTATTCAGCTACTTGAATCCCCATGCCTATGCGTGGGGATTCGTACGCTCCCTGCCGGTTTATTACGTATTGTTTTTAGTAGTGGCATTTGGCACCATGTGGACAAAAGACAAACAACCCATTCCCAAGGACTGGCGTATAACCACCTTTATCATGCTTTGGTTTTATTTTGCATTTACCACAACCCAAGCGCCATTGTTTGATATATCTTTAAGTAAATTCTGGTTAATTTGTAAAATATTCTTACCTTTTTATTTTACCTGGGTTCTCATAAACACTAGGGAAAAACTTTATTATTTAATTTCCACAATAGGCGCATCCATTGGCGTTGTCGCTGTTAAAGGCGGTATTTTTGCAATTTTGACCGGATTTAGCCATCGTGTTTATGGACCGCCAAATACCCAATTCGAGGATAACAATTTATTCGCTGTAGCCATGCTTATTGCCATCCCCCTTATCTTAATCTGGGAAAAAGAAGTTCAAAAAAATTGGTTAAGAAAGGGAATATTATTATCCATTCCAGTTATTTACGCCGCATCCTTATCGTCGTGGTCTCGCGGCGCTTTGCTGACCATGATTGCGCTAACCTTTACATTGATTTCAAACAGTAAGCGCAAATACATGATGATTCCTTTAGTCATTATCGGTACGTTTTTCGTCATACCTTATTTACCCGACGAATGGTTCGGACGAATGCATACCCTTGAAACTTACGAAGAAGATCTTTCCGCAATGTCCCGAATCGAGGCTTGGACCGATGGCTGGAACTATGCCCTGAGCCATCCCTTTACCGGCGCGGGATTCGATGGCTGGATACACGTCACCATGCGCGACTGGCATAGCTCTTATGTCGAAATGCTAGCGGAACACGGCTTTATTGCATTCGGCCTTTGGATTTCCATGATATTGGGCAGCGTTTTTAATTTAACCATTCTATCCAGACAAGCAAAGCGCATTGAAGGCATGGAGTGGGTTAATCATTACAGCTTAATGGTCAGAACATCGATAGTTTGCTATATGGTTGGTACAGCTTTTCTCGGCTTATCCTATTGGGACTTGCTATATCATTTAATATTTATATCGGTATTAATAAAAAAATTCGCACTGGAAGAGTTTTCAGAAAAAGCGAAAATAGCTGATCAGAAAACCCAAAAAAATCGAAAGCTCGCTATTTGATCAACTATCGCCCTAACCTAATACAATAAATAGAGATGGAAAAAATACTATTATCCCTCTACTGCCCATCCATTACCGCACTGCTTTGTACTATTACATTAATACTACTTACATTACACAACTACTCTCGGACCGGCCCAGGCATCCAAAAAGAAATAGAAAAAAAATTTGGCTATTATGTAGCTTTCGCATTATCCAGACTTGCATTATGGCTGTTTGTAATATTTTTCCTGACCTCTTTATCCGGCACTATTGCTGCATATTCTTTATCAAAGCTGGCGCCGTCGATTGAATTTAACTTTATATCCGGCTTACTTGGTGGTTTTCTATCGACAACCGCTATCACTTCTTACTTTTTTTTATATCAATTACTGTATACTCCAGGCACTATTCAGCTATCTTTTCAGTATCGATTTTCCAGATTGTTTGTTTTATGGAAAGTACTTTCACCGGGACTAATAAGCGGCATAAAATACTTATTAGCCCTACTATTTCTTGCCACATCGGTGATTGCTCTATTTTTTGCCGCTCAAGAAAACAATACCCTGTTCACTTTTTACATATTAACGGTCGCCTTTCTATACGCCTTTATTTATTATTCAGCAATCAGCACTGAGCCGGCCGCCGTGCACTCGCCATCTCAGGCACAACCCAATGTAATAATGATAGGCTCGGATACATTACGCCATGACCGAATAGGCGGAGGGACCTATCATAGAAATCTGACCCCTAATATTGATAAATTATCCGCCAACGGGTTGCGCCTAAAAAAATGTATTACACCTCTCGCCAGGACAGCTCCCAGCGTGGCATCTTTATTCACCGGACTATGGCCTCATAACCATAAAGTTCGGGACAATTATCCTGCGGACGTAGACTGTAAACTACCGCAAGCTTCTTTAGTGGACATCTTGAACGATCACGGTTACCTCACCGCAGCGATATCAGATTGGTGCGGCGCGGATTTCGCAAAGTTAAGTTTCAACTTTCAGGAAACTTCCGTAGCGGAAGATCAATGGAATATAAAGCTGTTATTGCGGCAAGGCCCTTCCTTAATTCGAAACGTCCTGTCTTTATTCACAAATAATCCTTTGGGAAAACGCTTTTTACCCGAATTTTATTATCTGGCCGGCGTACCTTTAACCCGTAGTTTAGGCCGCGAATGCCGTCAAGCGATCGCACGTTCAGCGAAAAATTCGCAACCTTTTTTTATTAATCTATTTACTTCGTCCACGCACGTTCCTTTCAATTCGGAATACCCTTATTACAATCTATTCACCCCGAAAAATTACAAAGGCGAGTCCAGATTTATCATGACCCGACTGGCTTCCGCGGAAGAAATTGTCAACAAACAAGAACGAGGCGCAGAGTTTTTTGATGTACAACAAATCATTAATTTATACGACAGCTGCGTCAAACAATTCGATGATGAAGTTGGAAAAATAGTCGATTATATTGATAAATCGGGTCTGTCTGATAACACCATCATAATTATATATAGCGATCATGGCGCAGACTTTTTTGAGACCGGATGCTGGGGCCAAGGCAATACCTTGGTTGGAGACGACCCCAGCGGCAGAATACCTCTGGTAATCAAAGGTCCTGGAGTGCCTAAAGGTATAAATTTCGAGCCCGTCACCCGCTCAATCGATGTAATGCCGACCTTGTTGAATTTATTGAATATTCCAATCCCAACAAACTTGGATGGCGTTAATTTGATGCCTTATGTTAATGCACTGAAATCGCCAGAGCTTTTTGCCTTTCAGGAAACGGGAATTTGGTTAGGAAAAGTCCCGGGATTACATCCAGAGCAAATTCTTTATCCTAATATTGTCGAATTATTGGATATTCCGGATGAAAAAACGGGTACGTTAGTAGTCAATGAAAAACACTACCCTACCGTTATTCGTGCAAAAAGCCGCTCTGTGCAAAACGAAAAGTGGAAACTAATTTATATAGCCACTTATACCGAACCCGTTTACCAGCTATATGATTTAGAACAAGACCCGTATCAAGATGTAATAGATTTACATCCCGATATATTTACAAATCTTAAAGCCGTATTGGATGACTTTCTGAAAAGCGACCCATTATTTACGGTAAACAATTCATGTATTTGAATTGTATAACACGGATTTCCAGGTTGCGCGATTTAAGAATTAAACCCTATATTACGCAACCTGAAAAAGCTACTTAACGATAATAATCGAGATACCAAGTAACAAACCGTTCTATACCCTGCTCTATAGTAGTATTAGGTTTGTAACCAACATCGGCAACCAGCGCCTCTACATCGGCAAACGTATCCGGCACATCGCCCGGTTGTAGCGGCAGCAATACTTTCTCCGCGGTTTTGCCGAGAAAGCGTTCCAAGGTTTCGATATAAGACATCAATTCCACCGGGCTTTGATTGCCGATGTTATAGACTCGCCAAGGCGCTCTACTAGTGCCAGGATCGGGACTCGCGCCGCTCCACTCAGGATTGGGCAAAGCATTATGGTCCAGCGTGCGAATCACACCTTCGACAATATCGTCTATGTAAGTGAAATCACGCCGATGTTTGCCGAAATTGAATACATTAATTTTCTCGCCGTTCAAAATAGCCTTGGTGAACAAAAACAAAGCCATGTCGGGGCGTCCCCAAGGACCATAGACGGTAAAAAAGCGCAAACCCGTCGTAGGTAGTTGGTAGAGATTGCTATAGGTATGCGCCATCAGTTCATTGGCTTTTTTGGATGCCGCATACAGACTAAGCGGATGATCGACATTGTCATGCACGGAAAACGGCATCGATTCGTTCGCACCGTATACCGAACTACTGGAGGCATACACCAAATGCTCCACCCGATTATGCCGGCAACCTTCCAATATATTGATAAAACCGACGATGTTACTATCAATATAGGCATGCGGATTCTCGATGGAGTAACGTACACCGGCCTGAGCGGCCAGATTAACCACTTTTTGCGGCTGATGTTTTTTGAACAGTTCATCCATGCCGGCTCTATCGGCAATATCCAGCCTGACATCGGTATAACCGGTAAAATCCTTGATCCGATCTAACCGACTTAATTTCAGGTTAACATCGTAATAGTCGTTCAGATTATCGACGCCAATGACTTCATCACCGCGCTCCAATAGTCTCAGTGCCAGATGATTACCTATAAACCCGGCAGTACCGGTCACCATGATCTTCATTCTTAAAGCCTTGCGTCGGTTTGATCAGTAGGGAACAAGTATTTTAGGTCGTAAACGATGGTCTGCGGCGTGCCCAAAGCCCTGATTTCCGAAATTGGCATTTTTTTGAATTGGTCATGGGCGACAGCCAGAATAATCGCGTCGTATTTGCCTGGGACTGGTTTCTCGACCGGCGAAATACCGTATTCATGTTCCGCGTCCTGAGGGTTGACCCAAGGATCGTAAACCTCGACATTTACACCATAGGTTTTCAACTCCGCAACAATATCCACCACCCGGGTATTTCGTATATCCGGACAATTTTCTTTGAAGGTCAGTCCCATGATCAGTACATTGGCTTCTTGCACATGCACGCGCTTTTTCAGCATTAGCTTTACTAACTGTGATACAACATACACTCCCATACCATCGTTAATTCGGCGGCCGGAAAGGATGACTTCCGGGTTGTAGCCTATGGCTTGGGCTTTGTGCGTCAGATAGTAAGGGTCGACACCTATACAATGTCCGCCAACCAAACCCGGCCGAAACGGCAAAAAATTCCATTTAGTGCCTGCGGCCAACAACACTTCTTCGGTGTCGATACCCAACTTATTAAAAATTAAGGCTAGTTCGTTGATCAACGCTATATTGACATCGCGCTGGGTGTTTTCGATCACTTTAGCGGCTTCGGCAACCTTGATACTGCTTGCCTTATGCGTACCGGCAGTGATAATGCTTTTATACAATGCGTCGATTTTTTCCGCTATTTCCGGCGTTGAACCCGAGGTCACTTTCAGAATATTGGTAACCCGGTGCTGCTTGTCGCCAGGATTTATTCGTTCCGGACTATAACCGACGTAGAAATCCCGGTTAAATGCCAAACTGGATACTTTTTCCAGAATGGGTACGCAAACTTCTTCCGTGGCACCGGGGTATACGGTCGATTCGTAAATGACGATGTCACCGGCTTTAATTACCTTGCCCAGTAATTCGCTGGCCTTTTGTAAGGGTGTCAAATCCGGTTGCTTGTGCTCGTTGATCGGCGTGGGCACCGTCACTATATAAACCGAACAATCGGCAATATCCTGCAAATCCGCACTATAAGTCAACAACTTGGCATCGGCGAGCTCTTCTTCGCTCACCTCCAGGGTATGGTCCCGACCCGAACGCAACTCTTGGATCCGATGCTGATTGATATCGAAACCCACGGTTGGATATTTACGACCAAACTCGACAGCTAACGGCAATCCCACGTAACCAAGCCCAATCATGCCGATTTTAATGTTATCTAACATCTAGTAACTCCTCCTCTGCCCAGCTTTGAGTATTAATGACACTAAATTATTTTTTGACGATACAGCCCCATGCCGTCAACCAGGCTTGAGCCTGATAGCTTTCCGCCGTTTTTGGCAAATTGCCGCCCAACACCATGCCTAACGTGTGGTTGATGATGCCGAAGAAATAAGTGTAGGCCAATAATGGATCTATAGCTTTCATTTCACCGTCTTTGACACCGTTTTGAAAAATCCGCTTTATTTTAATAAACGCCGCACTTTCCAATAGCGGCTTGGGTTCCGCCAAAAACTCCTCACTTTTGACAAAAAGTAAAAACTGGACAATTTCCGGGGCGTCATCGGTTAATTTGAATAGCAAGTCGACGATTTCTCGCAACTGCTCTGCCGCTTTTCGATTCCTGCGGCGAATATCGTCAATGGAGATACTCAGACTATCCAGAATATTCTCATGCAGCGTTTGTGCTATCGCTTGCTTGGTTTTGAAAAATTGGTTAATGCCGTTACCGGTTGTTATACCCGCGGCTTCTTTAATATCAGTTAATGAAGTATTGAAATACCCTTTCTTCGCAAATAGTTTTAACGCTGCCTGCAACACTTCATCCTGACTGACGGTTTTGATCTCTGTATTTTCTAGTTCTAATTCTTGTTCCATGCTCTTATATACAGCTTTACCTGCTGTTTACTCTCTGTTGTGGCAGTATCGATACTGCTTTTATTATTCGTTGATGGTGGAGAACGCCGCGATAAGATAATTAACCATAGACCACAAGGTCAATATCGCCGACAAGTATAACAACCAGTAACCCATAACATTGATAGGTAGGCCTAATAAATCGTCCCGATAAAGCAACAAGCTGACAGCTGTCATCTGCGCCGTGGTTTTCCATTTCCCCAATTGCGACACCTTGACCTTGGCGCGCTGACCGATCTCCGCCATCCATTCCCTTAACGAGGCGATTGCGATTTCCCGGCCGATAATGATTGCGGAGGGAATAGCCAAATATGGATTACCCTGCGCTTGCACTACCAATACCAAGACAAAAGCAACCATTAATTTATCGGCCACCGGATCCAGAAACGCTCCGAATGCCGTTTGCATATTCATCTTCCTCGCCAGATAACCGTCCAACCAATCGGTAAAACCGGCGATCAAAAAAATGGCGGTGCAGGCAACATTGGCATAATGCCACGGCAAATAAAACACAATCGCCAACAACGGTATCAGGGCGATGCGTAATAAAGTTAAATAGGTCGGAATGGTGAATCTAATGGCCATCTTGGTGGTGAAATGTATCGTAAATTCGCTGCGCTAATTGTCGGCTAATGCCATCTATGCTGGCTAAAGCATCCACACCCGCGCTGGATACACCCTGTAATCCGCCAAACTGTTTCAGCAAAACCTGTCTTCTTTTCGGCCCCAGCCCGGCAATATCTTCCAATACCGACTGCTTTTTAAGCTTACCGCGTCGTTGCCGGTGCCCGGTAATGGCAAAACGATGCGCTTCATCGCGAATTTGTTGAATCAATAACAACGCGGACGCACCAGGTGTTACATCCAATGGCTGTTGGTTACCCACCAGGATGATTTTCTCCATGCCGGCTTTACGATCAGGCCCCTTGGCGACGCCGACTATCATAACATCGTTTATCTCCAATTCAGCCAAAGCCTTTTCAGCTTCCGCCACTTGACCTTTACCCCCATCGATAAAAAGAATATCCGGCGCCTGATGCTCACCTTGCTTCAGCCTTTTAAATCGTCTGGAAACCGCCTGATATATCGCTGCATAATCGTCGCCGGCGGTAATGCCTTCGATATTAAAGCGCCGGTAGTCGGACTTTACGGACCCTTCTCTATCGAACACCACGCACGACGCCACCGTCTGCTCTCCCTGGGTATGGCTGATATCGAAACACTCCAAGCGACTGGGTGTGGCGGCACAACCCAACTCTTGCTGCAGACTAATAAAGCGCCCTTGCAATCCCTGCTTATCGGCTAATCGAGCTCCCAAGGCGTTTTCGGCATTGGTCATCGCCATTTGTAGCCATTTCATCCGTTCACCGCGGACGTTATTAACTATCGCTACCGCATGCTTGGCCTGCTGGCCGAGCACCTCCGCCACTAAAGCCGATTCGGGCAACGCATGGCTGACGATCAACTCGTGCGGCACCGTTTTATCCAGATAATATTGCGCGATAAACGCTTGTAGAATCTCAGCAACTTGATTTTCATCGTCAACTTTCGGGAAAAACTGCCGATTGCCCAAATGCTGACCGTTGCGGATAAAAAACACCTGCACGCAGGCCATGCCCACATTTGCCGCGCACGCCAAGATATCGACATCGCCTTTTTCGCCTTCGACGCAATGCTTTTCCAGCACGGCACGCAATCGGCCAATTTGGTCCCGATAAAACGCAGCCTGCTCAAACTCCAATTGCGCAGCCGCAGCCTCCATCTTGCCGACCAAACGGTCTATTAACAAGCCGCCCTGACCTTCCAAAAACAAAATTGTGTTTTCCACATCGCTGGCATAGTCTTCCTTGGACACCAAGCCGACACAAGGCGCGGTACAACGCTCTATCTGGTGCTGCAAACAAGGCCTGGAGCGGGCGCTGTAATAGGAGTCTTCGCATTGGCGCACCGGAAAAATTTTCTGCAACAATTTCAAAGTTTCCTTCACCGCACTGGCACTGGGATAAGGCCCAAAATATTTGCCGCGCCGCTTCTTCGCGCCGCGATGGTAGGCTAGTTGCGGAAATTCGTGAAAACTGGAAATAAAAACGTAAGGATAGGATTTATCGTCGCGCAAACTAATGTTGTAACGCGGTTTGTGACGCTTAATTTGCTGACTTTCCAGCAGTAGCGCTTCGCCTTCCGTATGTGTCACCGTGATTTCTATCCCGGCGACCTTGGCTACCATGGCCTGTTGCTTGGGCGACGCGCCCTGACTCCGGAAATAACTGGAGACCCGGTTCTTCAGGTTTTTGGCCTTGCCGATATAAATAATCTCGCCCTTATCGTCCAGCATCTTGTATATGCCGGGACGCTGGGTCAAGGTCTTTAAAAACGCTTTGGCGTCAAAGCTGACTTGCTCCATCTCAGTCACATGTTGCCAACAAAGTTTGAATGGTGGCAAATACCGCCGATAACATTTCCATGTTCAAGCGCTTGGTTTGCACGTTATAGCGACTGCAATGATAAGAACTGACCAAAGTATTGCCGTCCGGCAAGCCGAAGCTTACATGATGAGCGAATTTAGCTGCATTGCTTTTTAAACCGTACGCGCGCAATACGGCCTGATGAGCGATATTGCCCAACGCCAAAATAACCGAGCGCGGCGGCAGCGTTTTTATCTCGGCGGCCAGATAAGGATTACACTGCTTGATCTCGTCACCGGTCGGTTTGTTTTGCGGCGGCAGACATTTGACGGCGTTGGTTATCCGACAGTTGCTAAGCCTTAACCCGTCGGCCAAATCGGTAGAGTGCAGTTGATTGCTGTAACCGAAATCATACAAGGCCTGATACAACAACAGACCCGCATAATCGCCGGTAAACGGTCTGCCTGTCGCATTAGCGCCATGCATGCCGGGCGCCAATCCGACGATCAAGAGCCGTGCGTCGGCATCGCCGAACGGCGCCACCGGTTGGGCATGATAAACCGGATACTTGCTCTTCACATCGCAGAGAAATTCCGCAAGTCGTGAGCATTGTTTACAGTCTTGATTGAAGTAGTTTGCGATCGACATTTTTTGGCAATAAAGGCTAACGGGCAATTGATGGTTGGCTCGGCTTGTGTATTTTATCTTTCCACTTTAGCCTGAGCTATGTCCATAAAAAAGGGCCTTACGGCCCTTTCTATTTCGCAGTCTTATGCTTTTTACTCGCTATCGACTTCTTTCATACTCAAGCGCACCCGGCCTTGACGGTCGATTTCCAGCACTTTGACTTTTACCACATCGCCTTCCGACAGTTTGTCGCTGACTTTTTCCACACGCTCGTCGGAGATTTGCGAAATATGCACCAACCCATCTTTGCCCGGCAAAATGGTCACGAACGCACCGAAGTCCATCAGACGCACGACTTTACCTTCGTAGGTTTTACCCACTTCAACTTCGGCGGTGATTTCTTCGATCATGCGTCTGGCTTCTTCGCCGGCCGCTCTGTCGACAGAGGCAACGTTAACCACGCCGTCATCGGTCAAATCGATGCTGGCACCGGTTTGTTCGGTAATGGCGCGAATGGTGACGCCGCCTTTACCGATCACTTCGCGGATTTTAGCCGGATCGATTTTGAAAGTGATGATGCGCGGCGCGAAGTCGGACATTTCGGAGCGGGTGCTGGACAAGGCTTTGTTCATCTCCCCCAAAATGTGCAGACGGCCTTGTTTAGCTTGTTCCAGCGCGACTTTCATGATTTCGGCAGTGATGCCATCGATCTTGATGTCCATTTGCAGCGCAGTCACGCCGTTTTCGGAACCGGCCACTTTAAAGTCCATGTCGCCCAAGTGATCTTCGTCACCCAGGATGTCGGACAATACCGCGAATTTATCGCCTTCCTTGATCAGACCCATCGCAATACCGGCAACCGGGGCTTTGATCGGCACCCCGGCGTCCATCAAGGCCAAGCTGCTGCCGCAGACCGAAGCCATGGAGCTGGAACCGTTGGACTCGGTGATTTCCGAGACTACACGGATCACGTAAGGAAACTCCGCCATGTTAGGCAATACTGCCGCCACACCGCGTTTCGCTAAGCGACCGTGACCGATTTCCCGACGTTTCGGCGAACCGACAAAGCCAGTTTCACCGACACTATACGGAGGGAAGTTGTAATGCAGCATGAACGGATCTTTGTACTCACCAGACAACGCATCGATGATTTGCGCATCGCGTTCAGTACCCAGGGTCGCTACTACCAAGGCTTGAGTTTCGCCGCGGGTAAACAACGCAGAACCGTGAGTTCTGGGCAGCACACCGGTTCTAACGGTGATCGGTCTGACGGTGGTCAGATCGCGGCCGTCGATACGTTTACGATCATTAAGAATCGCACCACGCACCACGTCGTATTCCAAATGTTCGATGACGTTACGGATGTCTTTTTCGTTATACAGGCCATCGGCAGTCAGTTTTTCAACTACCGCGCTTCTGATTGCGCTCAGCGTGTCTTGTCTAACCAGTTTTTCCGCAACCTGATAAGCCGCTTTGATGCTTTGTTCGGCTTCGGCGGCTACCGCCGCTTTTAATTCGGTGTTAGTTTCCGCTGGCGTCCAGGCGACAGCTGGCGTGCCAACTGCAGCGGCAAATTCATTGATAGCATTGATGGCCACTTGCATTTGCTCGTGACCGAACAATACTGCGCCCAACATGACTTCTTCAGACAACAAATCCGCTTCGGATTCAACCATCAATACCGCATGCTGAGTACCGGCAACTACCAATTGCAGTTGCGATTCTTTCAGCGCGGGTTTGTCTGGATTTAATAAATAGGCGCCGTCTTTATATCCGACGCAAGCCGCGCCCAACGGGCCGTTGAAAGGCAAGCCGGATACGGCCAACGCGGCGGAAGCACCCAGCAAGGCTGGAATTTCGGTATCCACTTCCGGGTTCAACGACACTACCGTGGCGATGATTTGTACTTCGTTGGTGAATCCTTCCGGAAACAGCGGACGAATCGGTCTGTCGATCAGGCGGGAAATCAGGGTTTCTGTTTCGCTGGGACGGCCTTCGCGTTTGAAAAAACCACCGGGGATTTTACCGGCCGCAAAGGCTTTTTCCTGATAGTTAACGGTGAGCGGGAAAAAATCGCCACCGCTAGCTTCTTTTTTACCGACCACTGTCACCAGCAGCGAGGTGCCTTCGACATCGATCATTACCGCGCCGTTGGCTTGGCGGGCAATTTCACCGGTGGATAAGGTGACGAGACGATCGCCGTACTGAAATTCTTTCCTGATAGGATTCACTATAAGGTTCCTTTGTTTAAAGGTTATGCTAAAAATTTGCCTTAAAGCAGAAACGGCGCCCGATGCGCCGTTTCCAGTTTTGTGCTACTTACGGATACCCAAGCGTTCGATCAACGAACGATAACGGGCCACATCTGTGTTTTTCAGGTAATCCAGCAATTTACGGCGTTGGTTTACCATGCGCAACAAGCCGCGGCGCGAATGATTGTCTTTTTTGTGAGCAGCGAAATGCGGAGTCAATTGGTTGATATTGGCGGTCAACAAAGCAACCTGTACTTCGGTTGAGCCAGTGTCGCTGTCCGACAAACGGTATTCTTCAACGACTGCTTTCTTTTGTTCTGCGGTTAATGACATTCTTAATCCCTATCGATTAATTTTGATTAAATAAAGGCCATCGTGTGATGACCGTGTAGCCGCATTTCCACAATAGGGTGTAGAAACTTTGCGGTATTTTCCTGGATAATCAAGTTAATTGGCTATCCAAATGAAACAGTTTTTTCGGCGCTAGTTTACCATCCATTAGGATTTCCCCCAACCCCAAAAAGGCCTGCGGCGAGTATATTCTGACCTGGCCGGCCATACCCCCGCTAAAGGCTATGCGTTGCCCTTGCTTGATCTTTTCAGCCTGCTCCGAGGATAAGGACACGTCCGGTATATTTTTAAGAGGCATATCCAGCGGGATCAAGGTATTCTGCAATTGCGCGAAGTCCATGCCCTGCAAGTGCTGCAAGGTATGAGCCTGATCCAACCCGAACATGCCGGCCCTGGTTCTGCGTAGCGCGGTTACCGTACCGCAACTGCCTAGCCAATGCCCAATATCTTCCGCCAGCGATCGAATGTAAGTACCTTTAGAGCAAAATACATCCAAACTCAATTGCCCGGCCCCAACATCGACATGCAATAACTGCACTTCATAAATTGTAATGGCTCTGGGCTGCCTATCGACGGTTTTGCCTTCCCTAGCCAATTCATACAATTTCTTGCCTTGATGCTTAAGCGCCGAATACATCGGCGGCACCTGCTCGATCGGCCCGGTGAAATGCTGCAAACAAGCCTGTAAGCGTTCGTCATCCAGCAACGGCACCGGCATTTCGGCAACAATTTTACCTTCGCTATCGCCGGTGTCGGTCATTACACCCAGTTGCATCGTCACCTGATAACGTTTATCGTCATCCAGCATTAACGCCGATACTTTAGTGGCCTCGCCAAAACACAAGGGTAGCAAACCGGTCGCCAACGGATCCAGCGCCCCGGTATGCCCCGCCTTGTTGGCATTGAACAACCGTCTGACTTCCTGCAAGGCCTGATTGGACGATGCGCCTAATCGCTTGTCGAGCAGCACAATGCCATGCACATCGCGCCCGGACTTACGTTTTGCCATTAATCGTCCTGTTGCGGTTTATCGGCACCTGCTTCCGGCGCCGAACTAGCTTCCGCCGCTTCGTCGTGATGCAAATCGCCAAGCAATTCGGCAACGCGCATACCGGTATCGAAGGAATGATCATAGTAAAAATGCAACTCGGAGATATGCCGCAAACGCATACGTCTGGCCAGCTCATGCCGGATAAACGGCGATATCTCGTTCAATACCTTCACATTCGCACGCTTAGCGGCATCGTCCTGGGCATCCAACACCGTCACGTAAATCTTGGCAACCGCCAGATCCTTGGACAACTCAACGTCGTTGATGGTGACAAAACCCAAGCGGCTGTCGTCGACATCACGTTGCAGTATCGACGCCAACTCTTTCTGCATTTCCGACGCCACCCGCTGACTGCGGCCGAACTCTCTTGCCATGACTTAAATTTCCCGTCTGACTTCGATACGCTCGAAGACTTCGATCTGATCGCCGTTTTGCACATCGTTGTAGTTTTTCACGCCGATACCGCATTCCATGCCCATTTTCACTTCATTAACATCGTCTTTGAAGCGGCGCAAGGATTCCAGCTGACCTTCGTAAATCACCACATTGTTGCGCAGAACTCGGATCGGCAGATTGCGCTTGACGAAACCGTCGATAACCATGCAACCGGCAACCGCGCCGAATTTCGGCGAACGGAATACATCCCGCACTTCGGCCAGACCGACGATTTTTTCCTGGATCTCCGGTGCCAACATACCACTGATAGCCCGCTTCACTTCGTCGATCGCTTCGTAGATGATGCTGTAATAATGCAAATCGATGTCTTTTTCTTCGATCAATTTGCGGGCTACCGCATCGGCACGGACATTGAAACCGATCAGAATCGCGCTGGACGCCAATGCCAAGTTGGCATCGCCTTCGTTAATACCGCCGACACCGCCGAAGATGCATTTAACTTGTACTTCTTCGGTAGACAAGCCGACCAAGGATTCGCGCAAGGCTTCCAAACTACCTTGAACATCGGTTTTGATAACGACGTTGAGCGTGGAAGTTTCACCGGCGGACATCCGCGAGAACACGTCATCCAGTTTAGAGGCGTGCTGCGCGGCGTGACGATTGGAGCGCTTGCGGTCTTCCCGGTGAGCAGCCAGTTCACGAGCGACACGTTCGTTTTGTACGACGAGGAATTCATCGCCAGCGTCCGGGGTACCGGACAAACCGAGAATTTCCACCGGCATACTGGGGCCGGCCGATTTGATTGCGTGTGCATTTTCGTCGAACATCGCCCGAATCCGGCCATACTCGTGCCCGCAAAGGACAAATTCACCTTTGCTCAAAGTACCTTTCTGAATCAATATAGTGGCTACCGCACCGCGGCCTCTATCCAGACGAGATTCGATACAAATACCGGAAGCAATACCATCGACCGGCGCTTTCAATTCCAAAATCTCGGCTTGTACGATCAACGCCTCGATCAATTCGTCGATACCGGTACCAACCTTGGCCGATACCTTAAGGAATTGCACATCTCCGCCCCACTCTTCCGGCACCACATTTAGCGTAGCCAATTCCTGCATCACTCTATCCGGATTCGCTTCCGGTTTATCGATTTTATTCAACGCAACTATAATGGGTACATTAGCGGCACGAGCATGATCGATTGCTTCCTTGGTTTGCGGCATTACGCCGTCGTCGGCCGCAACTACTACGATGACGATGTCGGTCACTTCCGCGCCACGCGCCCGCATCGCGGTAAACGCCGCATGGCCCGGAGTATCCAGGAAGGTAACCGCGCCATGGTCGGTTTTGACCTGGTAAGCACCGATATGCTGAGTAATCCCGCCCGCTTCGCCGGCAGCCACCCTAGTTTTGCGGATGTAATCCAGCAAGGAGGTTTTACCGTGGTCGACGTGACCCATGATGGTAACGATAGGCGCTCTCAGTTGAACTTTACGTTCGTCGCTTTCGCCTTGTACTTCGGCCAGCATTTCCTGTTCGAAGTCGTCCTCGCTCTGCATGATGGCTTTGTGGCCCATTTCCTCGACCAAGATCACCGCCGTTTCCTGATCGATGGTTTGATTGATCGTGGACATGATGCCCAGCTTCATCAAATGCTTGATAACTTCGGCGGCCTTGACGTTCATCTTTTGCGCCAAATCAGAAACCACGATGGTCTCGGGAATGGTCACATCGTAAACAGTCGGCGCGACCGGCTTTTCGAATTTATGCCGAGCCTGATTGATATCGATCTCAAATTCCGGCTTCTCGCGACGGGAAGGCGCTTTGCCTTTTTTGCCTTTGGCGCCGCGCCGCGCTGCATCGCCGCCGCCACCGATATCACCGTCAGTCGCCGGACCACGGGTAGGTTTAAATTCGGCTTTTTTCTTGTGCAGCGTGGTTTGCTGTTGTTTGGCTTCGGCTTTCTGTTTGACTTTTTCAGCGGTTCTTTGTACTGCGGCTTCCAGTCTTTCCTTCTTTTCTTTCTCCAAACGCTGTTCTTCGGTTAATTCCGGCGCAGGGACTGCAACAGGAGCCTCAACCTTGACAACCGTTTCCGGCCGAACTTCCGCAACCGCTTGCGGCTTTTCGACTTCCGATTGCTCGACAACTACTGCTGCCGACGGCAGCTCCGCGGGGATTGATTGCGTTGCTTCGCTGGCATTATCGCCATCTTGACCGGCCACAGCCTGTTCCTGGACAACCGGGGCAGGCTTCTGCTCGTGCAAATGCTTGCGCTTTTCCTCTTCGATAACCTGCTGCCGTTTTTGCTCTTCCAAGGCTTGCTTGGCTAACTCGGCCTGCTTCGTTTCATCGCTGACATGCGCGTCACTACGCTTAATGTAAGTCTTCTGCTTCCGCACCTCAACACTGACTGTTTTCACTGCGGTACCCGGCGGTGTGGACTGTTTTAATTCGGTTTTGGTACTGCGCTTCAAGGTGATGCGCTTGGGTGCGGCGGCTTCCTGATCGGCGTCCGACTTACCGTGACGTTTACGCAAATGCGCGAGTAATTTAACTTTCTCGTCATCATCGATCACATCGTCCGGCGCGCTGGCGGTTAAACCGGCTTCCTTCAATTGTTCCAAAAAACGATCCAAAGGGATGCCAACAACCTCTGCCAATTCCTGTACTGTTTTATCACTCATAGTATCCTCCTGCCTCAGCCCTTATCCTCTGCGAACCAAGATTCGCGGGCTTTCATGATTAGTTTACCAGCACGCTCCTCGGTCATACCGGTAAATTCGATAATGTCGTCTATCGCCTGCTCTGCCAGATCATCCAAGGTCACGATGCCCTTGGTCGCCATCTGATGCGCCAATTCTTCGTCCATCCCTTCCATAGCGAGCAACTCCTCGCTCGGCTCCGCGGTTTCGATTTTTTCTTCGGAAGCAATCGCACTGATCAACAATGCGTCTTTAGCGCGGCTGCGCAAAGCTTCCACCAACTCCTCGTCGAAACCTTCGATTTCCAACATTTCATCGACCGGGATATAAGCGATTTCTTCGATATTATTCAAACCTACATCCACCAAAATACCGGCAATTTCTTCATCGACATCCAACAGCTCCATGAACTGCTGCTTGGATTTGGCGGCCGCTTCGTCGTGATTTTTATCCACTTGCGCGGCATCTTGAATATTCAATTCCCAACCGGTCAGCTCGGTGGCCAGACGCACGTTTTGACCGCCGCGGCCTATGGCTTGCGACAAACTGTCGGTCGCAACCGCGACATCCATGCTGTGCTTGTCCTCATCCACCACGATGGATTGAATTTCCGCCGGCGACATCGCATTGATGACGAATTGGGCATCGTTACCATTCCATAGAATAATATCAACGCGTTCACCGGCCAATTCGTTGGAAATAGCCTGCACCCTGGACCCGCGCATACCTACGCAAGCACCCACCGGATCCAAACGCGGGTCATTGGCTCGGACGGCGATTTTCGCCCTGGAGCCAGGATCACGGGCCGCGGCCAAAATATCGATCAAACCTTCGCCGACTTCCGGCACTTCCAGACGGAACAGTGCAATCAACAACTCCGGCGCGGTGCGGCTAACAAATAATTGCGGACCGCGCGGTTCGGAACGCACGGCTTTCAGGTAACCGCGCACGCGATCGCCCATCCGCACCGGCTCTTTCGGAATCATATCTTCGCGAGCAATATAGGCCTCAACATGACCGCCCAGATCCAGATAAACGCTGCCCTTCTCCAAACGTTTCACTACGCCGGTAACCAATTCGCCGACGCGGTCTTGATAAGCTTCGACAATTTTCTTACGCTCGGCTTCTCGCACTTTTTGGATGATCACTTGCTTGGCTGTTTGCGCGGCAATCCGGCAAAAATCGACCGACTCGATTTCTTCTTCGACATAATCGCCGACCTCAATATTGGGATCGTCGATTTGCGCCGCTTCCAACAATATCTGCCAGCCAGGGTGCTCGACGTCCCCATTAATTTCCGGATTGGCATCTACCACCTGCCAGCGCCGGTAAGTTAAATAATCGCCGGTTTGACGGTTAATGGCCACCCTAGCCTTGATCGGATTTTCGTAACGCTTGACAGTCGCAGCTTCCAATGCGGACTCAATGGCCTGAAAGATAATTTCCTTGTCTATTTCTTTTTCATTAGCAAAAACGTCTGCTACTAATAAAATTTCTTTATTTGCCACTGCGACCTCCTTTATTGAGTAAGTAATCCGGCACCAAACGTGCCTTGCTCATTGCCTGAAACGGAACGCTTAACAGCTGTTCACCATCCTGCAGCAGAACAGTCTCGCCTTCGACGGCCTTGATCTGTCCGGTAATTTTGCGACGCTTATCGATAGGCTTGAACAGGCTCACCAGCACGGTACTACCCAAAAAGCGTTGAAACTGACTAAGTTTGAAAAACGGCCTATCCGCGCCGGGCGAGGATACTTCCAACTGATATTCCCCCTGGATCGGATCTTCAACATCCAGCGCACCGCTAAGCTGATGACTAACCTTGGTGCAGTCGTCCAGCAAAATACCGTTTTCACTGTCGATATAGATGCGCAACATGCCGTGTGTCGGATGCGGGTTATATTCGATACCCACGCATTCGTAGCCAAGACCTTCCACAATTGGCTCGATCAAATCCACCAAATGTTCAGGAGCCTGTTTCATTAACGCCTCGCCTTTTCAAACCCAAAAAAAAAGAGCCGCAGGCTCTTCCATAAACAACCAAAAACCCATGGGCATTACGTTTTCGAAAGCCCACAAAACAAAAAACCCCAAATAGGGGCTTTATTTATTAAAACCACGCTGGTAGCCAGCGTCCAGGATTTAATGCAGCTTAGACAGACTTTCAATCTTGAAGCCGCGCGATCCTGGAAAAATTTCCCGCCAGAACATCTTCCGACAGAAAATAAAAACCGAATTGTAACGGAATTCCCTACAAATGTAAACGAACATTACCAGACAGCTCGACAATCTGGATTAAGAAAACGAAACGCATTAAACAGCTTAACCCGTCTTCCTCGGATAACAAGCCCAAAGTGTCGCGTATTCTGGAAGCAATCACAGAAGCCGGCTTTCGGCAGTCACACCATTTCAACCGCCTGAACAAAATTACGTCAAGGACGGATCGGATATGAATTTTGTCGGGAACAATGTACCGGACTTGGCTCTCGAGACCAGGAGACACAATTGATCGAACGCTCGGCACTGTGTAACACAGAACTTGAAAATTTTTAGCCGAACCGGCTGATTATCGCCATTAGCTGTTCGCATGGTGCCCAGGGACAGAATCGAACTGTCGACACGAGGATTTTCAGTCCTCTGCTCTACCGACTGAGCTACCTGGGCGGCGATCTAAGCGAAAAAGAAAACATGGTGCCCAGGGACAGAATCGAACTGTCGACACGAGGATTTTCAGTCCTCTGCTCTACCGACTGAGCTACCTGGGCGTCAAGAGCCGCACATTAAACTAGGTTATACACGAATAGTCAAGGAAAATACCTTTAGCGGCGCCTCGCTGGACAGTAAGCGACGATTTGTGCAATTCTTGCGCAGCGCAGAATATCTGCATTTCAACTATGAAACATCTGACACCAGCAGTACACACGTCTATTTTTCAAATCGCCCATATACCCGAGACCCTTTATGCAAGCTTTTACCGACATCCGCGCCCTGATCATCGATATGGATGGTGTACTGTGGCACGGCGACCAAGCTCAAGCCGGCCTGGTTGATTTTTTTCAAGCTTTGCGCGACCTAAAGCTGCCGTTCATTCTGGCCACCAATAACGCCAGCCTGACAGCGGAACAATATGTCGGCAAGCTGGCGAAAATGGGTGTATCGGTCGAGTTGAACGAGATTCTGACTTCAGGCATGGCCACCGCGCTGTATCTATCCGAACGCTACGATCCACAGATGACGCGCGTATTTGTCATAGGCGGCATCGGCGCCCGACAGCCGCTGTTGGATATGGGCTTTAAGCTTACCGGGCTCTACGAGACCGAACCCGACCAGCGCGCGCACTTGGTGGTGTGCGGTATGGACCGGGAGCTGAGCTGGGACAAACTGGCGACCGCCACCCTGAATCTGCGGGCGGGCGCGCATTTTATCGGCACTAATGGCGACCTTTCTCTACCGACCGAACGCGGTGAAACACATGGCAACGGCGCTATTTTGGCAGGCTTGACTGCTTCCACCGGCATTAAGCCGATGATTATCGGCAAACCGGAGCCTATTATTTACCGGCAAGCATTGAGCCTGTTGAATGTTGACCCGGCCTATACTGTCGCCATCGGCGACCGGCTGGACACCGATATTCTCGGCGCGGTGCGCACAGGCATCCGCAGTTTGATGGTACTTAGCGGCGTATCCACCGAAAAAGACGTCGCGGCGGCCGATTTCGGACCGACCTGGGTCGTGCCGGACATCCGCGACATTACCGCCATATTGCGTACTAACACTCTTTAATTTCGGTCCACGCCAACACAGCGGAGGCAAATCATGAAAAAATTTATCGACAGCCCGGACACCTTATTGCAAACCAGTCTGCAAGGCTTTGCCAAGGCCCATGCCAACATCGTGCAATTCAACCCGGAACCGCGTTTCGTTTATCGAAACACTCGCAAAACCGGCAAGGTAGCGCTGATTTCCGGTGGCGGCTCCGGCCACGAGCCCTTACACAGCGGCTTTGTCGGTGTCGGCATGTTAGATGCCGCTTGTCCCGGCCAAGTATTTACCTCCCCGACGCCGGACCAGATGTTGGCGGCGGCGCACGCCGTGGATGGCGACGCAGGTGTACTGTTTATCGTGAAAAATTATGCCGGCGATGTGATGAATTTTGAAATGGCCGGCGAAATGCTGGATTTACCTAACACCAGCGTTTTAATCAACGACGACATTTCCCTGCCCAAAACCCACAGCATCGGCCGGCGCGGAGTGGCAGGCACCACTATCGTCGAGAAAATTGTCGGCGCAGCCGCGGAGAAAGGCGCGGATTTAGCGGCTTGCAAAACACTAGGCGAACGCGTCAATCAAGCTACCGCCTCGCTAGGCGTAGCCTTAAGTAGCTGCACGGTGCCGGCGCTAGGCCATCCGACTTTCGCCATCGCTGACGACGAAATCGAAATGGGCGTCGGCATCCATGGCGAACGTGGCCGCGAAACCGCGAAACTGGTGAGCGCCAGCGAAATTGTCAAGCAATTGGCCGGACATATTCTCGACGAATTAAGACCGGCGGCCGGCCAAGCCGCGTTACTACATGTCAACGGTTTCGGCGCCACTCCCTTAATCGAATTACATTTGATTTACGAGCTGGCCTGGCAATATTTCAGCCAGCGCGGTGTGAAAGTCCAGCGTTCATTGGTCGGCAATTTCACCACCTCATTGGACATGGCCGGTTGCTCACTGACCCTGACGCTGCTGGATGAAGAAATGCTGACTTTGTGGGATGCACCGGTAAATACCGCCGCGCTGCGCTGGGGCTGTTAAAGAAAAAATAAAGCCCCAGAAATTTGAATTGGCGCCCGGAGAAAACCGTAACCGACCGGTCCGGAACGCCTAATTACCGGACTTTTTCAACACCCCGGCTATCGCCGCGATCATCAATTGCGCCGTCTTGGCGCCGGCATCGATATGGCCTTTACTGCGCTCCCCCAGAAACGAAGCCCGGCCTTTGGTAGCCAGCATCTCGCGAGTAGCCTCCACTCCATCCGCCGCCACGGCGCAAAGCCTATCCAAAACCTCCGCCAGCGGTTTGTCGGCGGCAGCCTCATCCCGCAAGGCCAACCCCACTGGCACCAGCACATCCAGCATCGTCTTTTCGCCGACATCGGCTTTTCCGCGCTGCTTGACGGCCTCCACCGCCAGCAAAAATACGTCGGCAAACCCGGCTAAATCCACAACCCTATCTTTACCGTTTTTCGCCAACGCTATAAACAATGTGGCGTACAAGGAGCCGGAAGCACCGCCGACAGCGGCCATTACCGTCATACCGATTTTTTGCCATGCCGCGACCCAGTCTAACTGTGCGATCTCGCCGGCATGTTCGCGCAAGGCTTGCAACCCGCGCTGCAAATTAAACACGTGGTCACCATCTCCTATTGCTTGATCCAGCTCGGTGACTTCCTCGGCATGCGCTTCAATATTGTCGAGGAGCGCCTGAATCAATTCCGGAAATATTAAAGGGGTCAATGACACGCTACCTCCTGCGTAACTGTAAAATCAAACGGCAGCATAGCTAAATGGCAAGACCGGTGTCCAGCGTAGAGACTGACAAAAGCAGGTCACCAGCAGAAACGCCGAATCCACCGTACTATCCAAGCCGACTTAGGGCGATCTCTAAAAGTCGCTATTAAAACCCAACTTCCGGAATACATGCCTCTGAAATTTCAACGACCTAACAACCCTATCCGCTATGCCGACGACGGCGACTACCGCCGCTGACTAAAACCTTTACAACAAAATCAGCACTTTTGACATTGATCCGCACCTCCCAAACGGCACTTTTCAGCGATAAAAACGGCCGGGTTTCCATGAAAAACTATTTATTGCTTATATCGGTTGGAAAAAATATAATCGCGCGCTTTTTTCGAGCGAATAGCGTTTTTTAAAACACTTTCAGAGCCTTATTAAAATGCCCAATCACATCATGCCTACTTATGCCCGCCAGTCGGTCACTTTTGCACGCGGCGAAGGCGCGTGGCTGTGGGATATCGATGGCCGCCGCTATCTCGACTCGGTTGCAGGCATCGCGGTTTGCAACCTCGGCCACGCCCATCGGGCCGTGCATGAGGCCTTATGCCGGCAAAGCAAAACCTTGCTGCACACCTCCAATCTATATGGCGTGGCGTTGCAGTCGCAATTAGCGGATCGACTGATCGAACTGAGCGGCATGGACAATGTGTTTTTCAGTAACTCCGGTGCGGAAGCCAACGAAGCGGCTATAAAAATCGCCCGCAAATACGGCCACCAACAAGGCATAGAACACCCCGTGGTATTAACCATGGAAAAAAGCTTCCATGGCCGTACCATGGGCACCCTGAGCGCAACTGGCAATAGCAAGATCAAGCAGGGTTTCGCCCCGCTGCTGGCAGGATTTGTCCATGCGCCCTACAACGACATTGCGTCCATTGAAGCCGCCGTCGCCGCCGATAAAAACATCGTTGCAATCCTGGTCGAACCCGTACAGGGCGAAGGAGGCGTGAATATCCCGGCGGCGGATTATTTGAATCAAATTCGCGAGCTATGCGACCGGCATAATTTACTGATGATGCTGGACGAAATTCAAACTGGCGTCGGCCGAACCGGGCGCTTCCTTGCCCATCAACATAACGGCATCCTGCCGGATGTATGTACGATGGCCAAAGCTTTAGGCAATGGCGTGCCGATCGGCGCCTGCCTGGCACGCGGCAAAGCGGCGGACGTATTGCAAGCCGGCAATCACGGTTCGACGTTTGGCGGCAACCCGCTGGCATGTAGTGCGGCTTTGGCGGTATTGGAAACGTTAACATCCGGCACATTGATTACCGATGCACAGGCCAAGGGCGAACGGATTTGCGATCAGTTTAAAAAAGCGCTGGCCGACAACCCGCATATTGTCGATATTCGCCACAAAGGCTTGATGATCGGCATTGAATTGGATCGCCCTTGCGGCGAATTGGTCGGCAAAGCCCTGGCACAAGGCTTGTTGATCAACGTCACCGCCGATAGCACTATTCGTTTATTGCCGCCGTTGATTATCGACGACGCGCAAATAGCCATGCTGACCGAGACATTGTCGGCGCTCATTCAGGAATTTAGCAGGTAGCTCGCCATGCAACCCAAACATTTCATCAGCCTGCTGGATTTGTCCAGCGCAGAACTACACACTCTGATCCAACGGGCAATTCAGCTCAAGAACCATCGCGATCCGGATTATCAACCTTTCAAAGGCAAAGTGCTGGCGATGATTTTCGAAAAATCATCCACCCGCACCCGCATTTCTTTCGAAGCCGGCATGGCCCAATTCGGCGGTAGCGCACTCTTTCTATCGCCCCGCGACACCCAACTTGGCCGCGGCGAACCTTTGGAAGATAGCGCCAAAGTTATTTCCAGCATGGTGGATTGCATCATGTTGCGTACCAATAATCATGACACGGTCACCACCTTTGCCAAACATTCACGGGTGCCTGTGATCAACGGCCTGACCGACTTATTGCATCCCTGCCAGCTACTGGCGGACATGCAAACCTATTTCGAATTTCGCGGCGACATTGCCGGCAAAACCGTGACCTGGATCGGCGACGGCAACAATATGTGCCATTCCTATATCAACGCCGCCCGCCAATTCGACTTTAAGTTGAACATCGCCTGCCCTATCGATTACCGCCCGCAACAAAGCATCGTCGATGCCGCCGGGCATAGGGTGGCGTTTTTCAATACGCCCGAGCAAGCCGCTCAGCAAGCCGATTTGGTGGTGACCGACGTCTGGGCTAGCATGGGTCAGGAAGAAGAGCAGAAAAAGCGCGAATCCGTGTTTAAGGATTTTCAGGTCAACGCCAAAACCATGGCTGCCGCTAAATCCGACGCGCTGTTCATGCATTGCCTGCCGGCCCACCGGGGCGAGGAAGTCACTGCCGAGGTCATCGACGGTCCGCAAAGCGTGATATTTCCGGAAGCCGAGAACCGGCTGCACGCTCAGAAAGCGCTATTGGAATTTCTCATCTGCCGATAATTTCGCTAGAATCGCCGCTTTCTTATTAAGCCGAACAAAGAGTGATACTGTGAAAAAGTCTTTTGCCTACATTTTTGCCTGTCTGCTGATTAGCCCGCTGGCCACGGCCAGAACCGCTTATGTAACGGACAAGGTCGAGGTGCCATTACGCAGCGGCGAAAGCGAGCGCACCAAGATCGTCAAAATGTTGGAAAACGGCATTCCTGTCAGCGTTTTGCAAGAAAGCACCGAAAACGGCTACACCTATATTCAAACCAATAACGGTGCGGAGGGCTTCATTCTTAGCCGTTACTTGACAGGCGAGCCCAGCGCCCGTACCCAACTGGAAGCGGCCGCCAAAAAACTGGAAGTGCTGCAAGAAGAAAACAAACTGTTGAAGTCCGCGCAAGCCACCGGCCAGGAAGCCGGCAAAGAGCGTGACCGCCTCAGCACCGAACTCAGCGAATTACAGCAAACCGCTGCCAATGCGATACAACTCAAACAACAACGCGACCAATTGCAGGAGCGCGTGATCGCCGTCGAACGCGAATTACAACAACTGAAGCGCGAAAACCAGGCTTTGACCGACAGCAGCAACCAGGACTGGTTTTTATACGGCGGCGGCTTGGCCTTATTCGGCGTATTATTGGGATTTATTCTGCCCAAACTTAGTTGGCGCCGCCGTTCCAGCGGCTGGGACAGTTTTTAATTTTTAGCGGATTTAACCGCCGGCTTGCCCCGCGGTTGATGACATCCTTTCCACTGCGGCAGTTTTAGTGCCGCTTTTTGCTTTCAGTTGGAATTACCATGCCCGCATATCGTTCTCATACCACCACTCAAGGCCGCAACATGGCGGGCGCGCGCGCGTTATGGCGCGCGACAGGCATGAAAGACGGCGACTTCGACAAACCCATTATCGCGATTGCCAACTCCTTCACGCAGTTCGTGCCCGGCCATGTGCATTTAAAAGATCTGGGCCAGCTGGTGGCGCGCGAAATCGAGCAAGCCGGCGGCGTGGCGAAAGAATTCAACACCATTGCGGTCGACGACGGCATTGCGATGGGCCACGACGGCATGCTGTATAGCTTGCCCAGCCGCGATTTGATCGCCGACAGCGTCGAGTATATGGTTAATGCGCATTGCGCCGATGCACTGGTCTGTATCTCCAATTGCGACAAAATCACCCCCGGCATGTTGATGGCGGCGATGCGTATCAATATCCCGGTGATCTTTGTCTCCGGCGGGCCGATGGAGGCCGGTAAAGTCAGCTTGGCCAATCCGCAAAGCCACACGATCGAAATCAAAAAACTGGACTTGATCGACGCGATGGTAATGGCGGCTGACAGCAAAGTGTCCGACAGCGATTTGGCGGAAGTCGAACGCTCCGCCTGCCCGACCTGCGGTTCCTGTTCCGGCATGTTCACCGCCAATTCCATGAACTGCCTGACCGAAGCCTTAGGTCTATCCTTACCCGGTAACGGTACGGTGGTCGCCACTCATGCCGACCGGGAGCTGTTGTTCAAACAAGCCGGGCGGCGTATCGTCGAATTGGCCAAACAGTATTACGAGCAGGACGACGAATCTGTACTCCCGCGCTCCGTCGGCTTTAAAGCGTTCGAAAACGCCATTGCGCTGGATATTGCGATGGGCGGCTCAACCAACACAATATTGCATCTACTCGCTATCGCCCAAGAGGCCGGCATCGATTTCACGATGGCGGATATCGACCGCATGTCCAAACTAGTGCCGCAGTTATGCAAAGTGGCACCCAACACCAATAAATACCATATTGAAGACGTGCACCGCGCGGGCGGCATCATGGCGATTCTGGCTGAGCTTAACAAGGCCGGTAAATTACATGCCGATGTCCCCACCGTGCATGCCAAAACTCTGGGCGATGCCTTGGCGCAATGGGATATTGCCGCTAATCCGAGCGAAACGGTAAAAAACTTTTATCTGGCAGGGCCTGCCGGCATTCCGTCCCAAATAGCCTTTAGTCAAAACACGCGCTGGCCCAGCCTGGACCTGGATCGTGCCGAAGGTTGTATTCGTTCTTTTGAGCACGCCTTCAGCAAAGAGGGCGGTCTGGCGGTACTGTATGGCAATATCGCGCTGGATGGCTGCGTCGTTAAAAGTGCCGGTGTAGACGACAGCCTGCTGGTGTTTGAAGGCAATGCACATGTAGTCGAGTCGCAAGACGAAGCGGTGGAAAATATCCTCAGCAATAAAGTCATAGCCGGCGACGTGGTAGTCGTGCGCTACGAAGGCCCCAAAGGCGGGCCCGGCATGCAGGAAATGCTCTATCCGACCAGCTACATCAAGTCCAAGGGCTTGGGCAAAGCCTGCGCCCTATTAACCGACGGCCGTTTTTCCGGCGGCACTTCCGGTTTATCCATCGGCCATTGTTCGCCGGAGGCCGCCGCGGGCGGTGCCATCGGTCTGGTGCGCAACGGCGACCGTATTCGAATTGATATTCCAAACCGCACCATCAATGTATTGCTATCCGACGAGGAACTGGGCCAACGCCGCGTGGAGCAGGACCAGCTAGGCTGGAAACCGGTCAAGCCGCGTGCCCGCAAAGTTTCGGTGGCACTGAAAGCCTATGCCATGTTTGCTACATCCGCCGACAGGGGCGCGGTGCGGGATTTGTCAAAGCTTGAGGATTAATACGCGGGGACCCTGGATGCGTACTAGAAAATAGAGCATTTAAAGCTAAGTAACGGATATTTCGGATTTACAATGCCATCTAGTAATACCAAACTTATATTGAGATATGAACCATGGCAATTGGTAAATCTATCCGAGTCTATTTAGCTGATGGCACAGTTACAGGAATTAGATATGCAGAGTTAGTAAACTGGACAGGGCATGCAATTGCGTGCCCTCGCAACAGATTAAGCGAACTAACAAATTGGCATGAAGCAGCAAAACCAGGAGTGTATTTTCTTTTTGAAAGTCGCTTTGTTGACTCAAAACCAGTTGCTTATATTGGTGAGTCAGAGAACGTCTCACAACGGCTCACTTCACATGACAGAAACAAGGATTTTTGGAATGAAGTCGTTATCTTTACTAGCAAGGATGAAAACCTTACTAAGGCCCACATAAAGTACTTGGAGTCTACTTTAACCTGCTTATCGAAAAAAGCAGACAGATACCAGTTAGAAAATGGAAATGCCCCCCCTGAATCAAGCCTTCCTCGTGCTGATCGGGACGCCATGCAAGAATTCGGTGAAAATATTCGAATGGTATTGGGAATACTAGGCTATCCCGTCCTTGAACCAATCTTAAAATCTCTTTCTAACCCCGAACCAAACACTCCAATCGATAATAATAACGGTATTATCGACCCTCTGCGGGAACTTGTTTTTACGGTCAATCAGTTAATAGCCTATGGTGCATTTACCGATGAAGGTTTTGTACTTAAAAGAGGCTCGCAACTTTCCAAAACAAACACCCATAGCATGCCAGGTAAACTTGCAACTATCAAAGCACGCTTGATCAAAGAAGGTGCACTTGTAGAACAGGGCGATATTCTCGTATCCAGTGAGAACATCTTATTAAGTTCTTCAACCTATGCAGCTGCAATTGTGGCCGGCACATCGAGAAGCGGTCCTCAAAGCTGGAAAACAGTCAACGGACAAACCATTAAACAAATTGAAGATGCATCCTTATCCTCATAGGGTAAAGACGAATACACGCAATGAAACGCTTTCTGCTCCAACTTCTCTATATCTGGAAACAAAAACTAAAAATATATGTCCTGGCCGGCTGGATAGGTGCCGGGATGGGGATATTTTTATTGGCGCCCAGTTACGATTACATAAGTTCGCGCGAGCGCAACGCCGACCCTATTTCATCGATAGAATTCGTGCTCGGCCAATTCACCGAGGTAATGTCCGGCCAGATCAATCAAAACAATCTGATCTTGTTTTATGCCGAAATCGGCGCGATATTGGGCCTGCTGTCACTGGGTTTTTATCAGATATTGCACAGGCGTCTGGTCGACCTGGACGCACTGAAGGCCGAGCTGGAAAAGGATTTGCCGACCATCATTCGCCAGGGCGAAGGGCCGTTGCTGGAGTTTAAATCTTCGCTGCGCTGGGACATTCAGGAGCAGCGCGTGAATAAAACGCTGGAAGGCGTGATTCTGAAAACCCTGGCCGGATTTTTCAACAGTTCGGTCGGCGGCACCTTGCTGATCGGCGTGGCGGACAACGGCGAGATCCTCGGCCTGGAGGCCGATTTTCAAACCCTGAAAAAAACCGACCAGGACGGCTTCGAGCAAACCCTGATCACAAGCATATCCGCCAATCTCGGCGCCGACCTGTGCCCGCTGGTGCATGTGCTGTTTCATAAAGTTGCCGATAAAGACGTCTGCCGCGTGATCGTTTTACCGTCACGGCGACCGGTGTTTTTGACCCAAGGCAACACACCCAAATTCTTCGTGCGCACGGGCGGCGGCACCCGAGACCTTAACATTCAGGAAGCGTTGGATTATGTCGCCAGCCGTTGGAAAAATTCCAAGTAAGCAGTCGTCAATTGGGTTTTAACGCCGGCAAGGTTAAACTTATTAATTAGAAACGCCGCAACCAATTTGTAAATACTTAATGGAATATCAATCGACCTTCGTCAACTGGTTCAGAAACTCATCGCCCTACATCCACGCCCATCGCAACCGCACTTTCGTGATTTTTTTCGGCGGCAATGCGGTCATCGAGCCGGATTTCGACAATCTGATTCACGATTTCGCATTGCTGAAAAGTTTGGGCGTCAGACTGGTATTGGTGCACGGTATTCGACCGCAGATTGACGAACAAGTAACCGAACACGGCAACACACCGCAATTTCACCATCATTTACGCATCACCGACGCCACTACTCTGCAATACGTCAAACAAGCAGCAGGTTTGGTGCGGGTGGAAATAGAAGCTTTATTGTCGATGGGCTTATCGGGCTCACCGATGGCCGGCGCCAAGATCCGCGTCGCTTCCGGCAATTTTGTTACCGCCAAACCTTTGGGCGTGTTGGACGGCATCGATTATTGCCACACCGGCAAGGTGCGGCGCATTGATGCGCAAGGCATTCATCAACAGCTGGATCAGCAGAATGTGGTGCTGATTTCGCCCATCGGCTATTCGCCCAGCGGGGAAGTATTCAATCTGTCGGCCGAGGAAGTTGCCACCGAAGTCGCCATCGCTTTGCAAGCCGAAAAGTTAATTTTGTTAACTGAACAAAACTGCTTATCGCCTGACGATAAGCAGCCGATCCAACAGCTCACCACGGATCAAGTTTCAAAGTTATTGGAGGATACTCCAACCCTGCCTGATGAAGTGGCCCGTTCGTTAAGTGCCGCCATGCAAAGCTGTGAGAAAGGCGTGCAGCGCGCGCATCTGATTAATCGGCATGTGGATGGCGCCCTGCTGCTGGAACTGTTTACCCGCGACGGTATCGGTACGCTGGTCAGTTCGACGGCGTTCGAAACAATACGGCCGGCGACATTGGACGATATCGGCGGCATCATGGAGTTGATCAAACCTTTGGAACAGCAAGGCATCCTGGTCAAGCGTTCCCGGGAAAAGCTGGAAATGGAAATCGGCGATTATATCGTCATCGAGCGCGACGGTTTGATCATCGGCTGCACGGCCTTTCATCCGATGAACGACGGCAAAAGCGCGGAAATTGCTTGTCTGGCGGTGCATGCCGATTATCAAAAAGGCGCGCGCGGCAACAGCTTATTGGACTATCTAAGTAATAAAGCCGAAACCGAACAAATCCGGCGTCTATTCGTCCGCTCCACGCAAACCGTACACTGGTTTGTCGAGCGCGGCTTCACACCTTGCGAAATCGAGGACTTGCCGGAGCCGATGAAAAGCGCTTACAACTACCAGCGTAATTCCAAGGTGTTGTATAAAGACGTGCAATAAACCAACCGCGCTATCTGTCATCAATTCACCGAAACGGGATTTTCCGATGCTCGACAAACAGGACTTTCTTACTGTCGTTAAACACACACCCTTAGTGTCCATCGATTTAGTTGTACGCTCAAGGAAGAACGAGATACTGATGGGCAAACGGCTCAATCAGCCCGCCGCCGGCTACTGGTTTGTACCGGGTGGCAGAATCTATAAATCCGAAACGCTGGAAGCGGCCTTTTTGCGAATCACGGAAACTGAATTAGGCACAGCCCATAGCATTGAAAATGCCCTGCTCCTCAATGCTTTCACCCATTTATACGACAATAATTTCGCCAACGTGCCCGGTATTGGCACCCATTACGTGGTTTTAGCCTATCAGCTATCGCTGGATATAGATCGGGGAAAACTGCCGCAACAACAGCATTGTGGCTATCGCTGGTTCGCCGATCACGAAGACCTTGATGAAGTACACGTTAACAGCCAAGCCTACTTTCCTTATCTGCGTTAAATAATGTCCGCGCTAAAAGTCCTGCAACTAACCGACCTACACATCCTGCCGCGTGCCGGCGACAAAATGCTGGGAATCGATACGGAGCAGTATTTCCAAAAAACTCTGGCACATGCCCATGCCACGCATGGCGGATTCGATCTGATTTTGTTGACCGGCGATTTGGGCCAAGACCCTAGCGCAGATAGTTACCGGCGAATTTGCCGGCATCTGCAAACCTATGCCACTCCTTGCTTATGCCTGCCCGGCAATCATGACGACTGGAAACTGATGGAAACCGAACTGAACGAGGGTTTCGTAAGTTGCCGCAAACACCTGTTGCTGAAAAATTGGCAGATTATTGCGTTAAATAGCCAAAAACCAGCAAGCCCTGTCGGGCTTGTAACTCGGGAAGAATTAGTGTTTTTGGAGCAGACCCTAGCGGCAAATCAGATGCCTGCCCTGTTGGCGGTACATCATCATTGCATTGCCAGCCAAAGCGACTGGATGGATACGATGAAAATCGAGAACGGCAAGGAATTATTGGCGGTAGCGGAATGTTTTCCGCAAGTTAAAGCTATCACATGCGGCCATTTACATCAGGAAATGCAGACCAGTTATAAGCACATGGCGATATTCGCCGCGCCGGCTAGCTGTTTTCAGTTCAAACCGTTTGCGACCGAGTTTGAACTGGACTCCTTGCCGCCGGGTTATCGAATATTTGAGCTATTTGAGGACGGTAGCCTACACTCTGACTGCCATAGAGTGCCGATTGGTATGAGCGCTCTTCAAATCAACGTTCACAGCTATTAACCGACCGCCAATCTGCCGGATAGATAACTCTCGGTGTTGATACCCAAATCGTTGCTGACTAACAAAGCCCCCAGTTCGTCCATGGCTTTGCGGTACACCCGCCGCTTGAAATAAACTACGTCCTTCAGCGGATACCAATACTCCACCCACTTCCAGTTATCGAATTCCTGCTTATGCCCACAATCGAACCGCACCATCGATTCGTCGGTCGTCAGGCGTAGAATGAACCAAATCTGTTTTTGTCCGATGCACAACGGCGTGGAATTCTTGCGGATATAGCGATCGGGCAATTTGTAACGCAACCAATAGCGTGTGCGCCCCAGCAGTTGCACATGTTCCGCGCACAAGCCGGTTTCCTCCCACAACTCCCGATACATCGCGGTTTCCGGATCCTCGTCGCCATCGATTCCGCCCTGCGGAAACTGCCAAGAATTAGCGCCCTTGCGCTTTGCCCAGAACACACGACCCTCGTCATTGCAAAGGATAATGCCGACATTAGGCCGGTATCCTTTCGAGTCTATCATGTAAAAAACCTGTATTATTTGCCGCCCTGTTGCTAATGCCTGAGTGTTAAAATTAACAACGGCACGGCCATTAAAATGAATGGCGCAATTGTTCCACAAATAACCGGCGGATGCCACAAGCCGCTACTTTTTCTTTTCGATGACGGATTTGCCGTGAGCTTAGCGATTTTTGATCTGGATAACACGCTGATCGCCGATGACAGCGACTTTTTATGGGGCCAGTTTTTAGTTGACCGCGGCATCGTAGATAAGGACCGGTACGAACAAGCCAATAAAAAGTTCTACGAAGATTACAAACAAGGCACCTTGGACATTGTCGAATTTCTGCATTTTTCGCTGGCGCCCCTTGCCCAACACGACGCAGAGCAACTCTATCAATGGCGAGCGGAATTTGTCGAAACCCTAATCAAGCCTATCATGCTGGACGCCGCCCGGGATTTAGTGGAAAAACATCGGACAAACGGCGATACCTTGCTGGTGATTACTGCGACCAATCGCTTCGTCACCGAGCCGATTGTGCAGCTTTACGGTATCGACAACCTGTTGGCAACTACACCGGAATTTGTGGACGGCCGTTACACCGGCAAATTCAACGGAACGCCCTGCTTCCAACAAGGCAAGGTCACTCTATTGCAAGAGTGGCTAAACCATTCCGAAGAAACGCTGGCGGGTAGTTGGTTCTACAGCGATTCGCATAACGATTTACCGCTGTTAAGTCTGGTCGATAAGCCTGTCGCCGTCGACCCGGACGCAAAATTGCTGCAGGCGGCGCAACAAGCAAACTGGCCGATCATCAGTTTGCGGATATAGGCAAGGAAGGCAAGACTCAAGGGGATCGCCATTTTGAATCCTGATAATATTGAATCGCTTCTACTTTTTCTGTATAAAGAAAACTTGTTTGTCGGCTTCCTTGAATATCTTCAACGGAATATGTCCGGCCTGATCGATATAGACGCCGAAATCCAAATGGGCCGCCGGATCGGTAGCGATCACTTTGACCACTCTACCGCTTTCAACTTCCATAATTGCCTTCTTCAAACGCAGCAAGGGTAACGGACATTGCAATCCGCTGGCATCGACTTCCAAATCAAATTCGATCATATCAGTGTTCACTCAACTGTTCGTTAGACAACACTTATAATAACACCAACCTCAGGCCACGAAAATCAAGCACCATGGATTACTTCCCGCTCTTCTTAAAACTCAAAGACCAGCCGTGCCTAGTAGTAGGCGCCGGTGAAATCGCCTCGCGTAAAATCGAACTCTTGGCAAAAACCGGAGCACATATTACGGTGGTGGCACTTGAAATTGGCACCAGTGTCGAGGAGATGGGACGGAATAATCAATTGCGTATCCAACAAAAGGCCTTTACCGCGGACGATGTAAAAGGCATGCGCGTGGTTATATCCGCCACCAACAACCGAACGGTCAACGAAACGGTGGCTCGGGCCGCGACGGCACAGAATATTCCGGTGAATGTGGTCGATAATCCCGATTTATGCAGCTTTATCTTTCCAGCGATCGTTGATCGCTCGCCACTGCTCATCGCGGTGTCGTCCGGCGGCGTATCGCCGGTACTGGCACGTTTACTGCGCTCCAAGGTGGAAAGCACCATCCCCGCCGCTTTCGGCCTGCTAGCGCAGTTTGCCGAGGATTTTCGAACATTGGTCAAGGAACGGTTGAAAGAACCCAATCGCCGCCGGGTATTCTGGGAAGACGCCTTGCAGGGACATATCGCCGAATTAGTGTTCTCAGGCCGCCGCGAACAAGCCGCAACAGAATTACAAGCCAAACTCGATACAGCGGAACAAACGCAAAATCGCGGCGAAGTGTATTTGATCGGGGCCGGCCCCGGCGATCCGGATTTGTTGACCTTCCGAGCTTTGCGCCTGATGCAGCAAGCGGACGTTATTGTTTATGACCGACTGGTTTCCGAAGAAATTTTGGAGATGGCTCGCCGCGACGCCGAAAAAATTTACGTCGGCAAACAACGCAGCAATCACAGCCTACCGCAAGAGTCGATCAACGAACTGTTGGCGAATTTAGCCCTGTCCGGCAAACGTGTCGCGCGCCTGAAAGGCGGCGATCCGTTTATTTTCGGCCGTGGCGGCGAGGAAATCGAAACCCTGATGCAGCAAGGCATTCAATTTCAGGTCGTACCTGGCATTACCGCTGCGGCCGGCTGCGCCAGCTACGCCGGGATACCGTTAACCCATCGCGATCATGCGCAATCTTGCACCTTCGTCACCGGACATTTGAAAGACGGCAATATCAATCTTAACTGGAGCCAGCTAGCTTCGCCCAACCAGACCATCGTAATTTATATGGGGCTGGTTGGACTGGAAACTATCTGCCAATCCTTGATCGACCACGGCTGCCCGGCCGATCAACCTATAGCGCTTATTCAGCAAGGCACCACCCGTCATCAACGGGTAATCACCGGCACCTTGAGCGATATGCCTAAGCGCGTAGAGGGCGCCGATATCAAGCCACCCACCTTGATTATCGTAGGCACTGTTGTGCACCTGCGCAAACAGTTGGAATGGTTTCAACTCGATCGCATCTAAGTATTTGTGAGTTTTTCCCTAATTCAGATAATGTTAAGTTTTACTTGGAAAAATCAGTCCGCAGGCCCGGTGAAGGTATTTACGAAAGAGAAAATCGATTGAATTTTTCGTTAAAGTTCCCTATCCTTTACCCGCTTAATTTCCCAATGAACTGTCTATTCAAATAACAATATGCAGTTCTTTTTTTATCACAACGAGAGAATCATATGAAAAAATCATTCGGTTTATTAGTAGGCGCTGCTTTAATCGCTATCAGCGGCCAAGTTGCCGCTAACGAACAAGAAGAAATCGGCGCAAAAATTTACGAACGCGCTTTCGGTCGCGGTTGCGGCGCCTGCCATGACATCGCTTCCAACCCACAACTTTCCGCTTTGATTGGCGCAGGCAAACTGCCTAAAGACCAATTCGCCAAAGTATTAAAAGAAGGCAAAAACGGTATGCCTAAAGCTGTTGCAGCCATCATGGAAGTCGGTCCTGTGAAAAAAGCAGGTTACACCGAAGACCAAGCTATCGATGCCGTTTACGAATATTTGAAAAAATAATCGTCGCCCCCGGGCAAACAAAAAGCCGCTACCCTTTCGGATAGCGGCTTTTTTATGTCCGGCATAAAACTAAGACTTAATCTTGTCGCCCGATATAGACCTGATTACCGCGCTGATGACTCAAACGATAACGGTTGCGTAGCCAGACCCCGGCAATCGACGCGATCATCAGCCCACAAGACACAAAGGTCAAATATACCAAATCCTTAATGTCGTTCAATTCCTCGATCAGAGCTTGATTGGCAGCTACACCGTCAACCTTAGCCGGAGAATCGACGGAATAGGTAGTGAGTATTTTCACGTCGCCTTTCAAGTCCTGAATGGTATCCAAAGAATCGGCGACGCTACCCTTTTTGATACTCTCTTCCAGCGCTTTTAACTTGCTGTCGATAGAACCACTCAGCAAACCGAATAATTGGCCTTTCAATGCGCTGATTTCAGCGGATAGCGCCGGATTCTGCGTAGCGTAAGCCATAGAAACAGCTTGATGCTTTTGGATTTCGGTCAACAAATTCTGTTTAGGCAACAATACAAAACCCAGCAAAAAAACCGCTGCCATCAATCCTAAAACCAACATTAACAAAAAGCGATTGGCCTTGATCAGCGCCTGATGCTGATGGGCGCGCAGATAGACTATCTCATGCTTATCGGTATTGACATCATCCAGATTAATCTCAGGCATATCGCTCATTATTCTTTTAGTGTTGCTAATCGGGAAGCCCTATTGGTACTACCTAGATCATGTAGCACCTAAACGGCACCACATGCACAATGGAAATACATCGCGGCATTATACAAGCTAAATCGAAAATGTCCTGTTTTATGCAAACCGCAATCAACGGCCTTTTTTTGCGGCAATCCGCATTCTTAGCGCATTCAGTTTGATAAAGCCTTCGGCATCTTTTTGGTTGTAAGCGCCGCCATCTTCTTCAAAAGTCGCGATATTTTCATCGAACAGACTATTGGTTTCCGATGCCCGACCGACCACGATCACGTTACCTTTATACAATTTCACCCGCACCTTGCCGTTAACATTAACCTGCGAAGCGTCGATCATGGTCTGCAACATGGCCCGCTCCGGGCTCCACCAGTAACCGTTGTAAATCAAGGACGCATAGCGTGGCATCAGTTCGTCTTTCAAATGCGCGACTTCGCGGTCCAGCGTCAATGATTCGATGGCTCTATGCGCTTTCAGCATCACGGTGCCTGCCGGGGTTTCGTAACAACCTCGGGACTTCATACCAACATAGCGGTTCTCAACGATGTCCAGACGACCGACACCGTTGGCACCGGCGATTTTGTTCAATTTTTCCATCACTTGATGTGGCGTGTGTGGCACATCGTCGATGGCGACGATGTCACCATTCTGATAGGTAAGCTCGACGTAGGTGGCTTGATCCGGCGCATTTTCCGGCGATACGGTCCAGCGCCACATATCTTCCTCAGGTTCTGTCCAGGGATTTTCCAGGATACGGCCTTCGTAAGAAATATGCAGCGAGTTGGCATCCATGGAATAAGGCGAGGTTTTGCCTTTTTTCATTTCCACGGAAATGCCGTGCTGTTCGGCATAGTCGAGCAATTTCTGCCGGGAATTCAAATCCCATTCGCGCCACGGCGCGATAATTTTAATATCCGGGCGCAAGGCATAAGCCCCCAACTCGAAGCGGACCTGGTCGTTACCTTTGCCGGTAGCCCCATGAGAAACCGCGTCGGCGCCGGTTTCGTTGGCAATTTCGATCAGCCGTTTGGCGATCAACGGCCTGGCGATCGAGGTCCCGAGCAGATACTCGCCTTCGTATATAGTGTTAGCGCGAAACATCGGAAATACGAAATCGCGAGCAAACTCTTCACGCAAATCGTCGATATAAATTTCCTTGATGCCGGCAGCAGTTGCTTTAGCGCGGGCCGGCTCCAACTCTTCACCCTGACCGATGTCGGCGGTAAATGTCACGACTTCGCAGCCGTACACATCTTGCAACCATTTCAGAATAACCGAGGTATCCAAACCACCGGAATAGGCCAACACCACTTTTTTAATATCCGACATAACGCGCTTCACACCTTTTACAAATTAAAAACCGGCGAATTATAACGGAAAACCTCAATAAATTGCCCGCAAACCGCGCTCAAAGTAGCGTAAAACTTACAAGTATTTACCCAGCAATGTTGCCACCCGAACGGTAGCTCCTTGATTATTTTGCACAAACAGTCTGCCGTTATCGACCAGCCTGTTCCGAAACGCGTCATCTCCATATATTCGCAGCACGGCATCAATCAGAGCTTGACGATCGGAACACTGTATCGCGCCTTCCACAGCTAAAATCCGTTCAGCAATTTCCTGAAAATTGAACATTTTCGGCCCAAACAACACCGGCACACCGACGGCGGCGGGCTCCAGAACATTGTGCCCGCCCACCGGCACCAAACTACCGCCGACGAAAGCCAGATCGGCCGCCGCATATAACATTTTTAACTCGCCCATACTGTCGGCGATAAACACATCTGTCTGCGGCTGACAAGCCCGCCGTTCGCTGCGCATCACCACCATCAAGCCCTGCTGTTCGCAAAGTTTTTTCACCGTTTGAAAGCGCTCCGGGTGACGCGGCACAATCATAAGCAGCAACTCCGGTATCGCCGCTTTAAGAACAGGGTAAAGCGCTAAAAACGTCTCTTCTTCGCCCTGGTGAGTACTGGCAATAATCCAAGTCCAGCGGTTTGCAAATAACTGCTGCTTCAGTACACGCCCTTCCGCGATCAAGGCAGCTTCTATCATCACGTCGAATTTAATGTTACCCAGCACCTGAACTTGTTGAGGAGCCGCGCCGATCTCAATAAATCGTAAGCAGTCTTCCTCGGTTTGCACGGCGACTGTGGTGACGCAAGCCAAGGCCGGCTTTACCAATCCGGGAATTTTTCGATACGACCGCGCGGAACGTGCCGACAATCGCGCATTGATCACGAAAAGCGGGATGTTTCGCGCCGCGCAGGCGGCGAACAAATTGGGCCAGATTTCCTTTTCCATCATGACTGCCAGCCGAGGCCGAAAATGTTTGAAAAAGCGCGCGACCACAAACGGCAGATCATAGGGCAGATAGACGTGCTCCACTTGACTAGCCAATACCGACAGCACCCGGGCCGAACCGGTTGGCGTAGTGGTGGTCACTAGTACCGGCAACTGCGGATACCGACTGCGCAATTGTCCGATTAATGGGAAAGCCGCTTCCGCCTCCCCCACCGAAACGGCATGTACCCAAATCACTCCCAGACTGGGCGACCCTTTGTAACAGCCTAAGCGCTCTAACCAGCGTTGCCGATATTGCGGCGCCTTGTAGCCACGCCAATACAGTCGCAACAAAATAGCGGGCAACAACAAACCATAAATTAGCGTGTATAGATAACGCATTACATCCGTTCTCATAAATTATTGGATTAATCCCATGCAATCTTAAACGATTACCCGACAAATCTCGCCCATCATCCCACCGTAATATACCTGCCGCATCGAAACCGTTTAAGCTAGGCGGATTCAAAACCGAAGTGCAACACCACGCTATTAATGAATGAGATTTGACGGTTGTGAGCTGTTCAGCAGTAATTCCCTGTAGACAGCAAGCGGGCAGCGTACCCCAAGACCTTTTCGAGGGCGAGCGTTAATTTGATCGGCAATCGTATCCAGTTGTTGCTGGGTGTAGCCTGATAGATCGGTGCCCTTAGGTAAATACTGACGGATCAAGCCGTTCATATTTTCGTTGGAGCCGCGCTGCCAAGGGCTATGGGGATCGCAGAAGTACACGGCAATGCCGGTATTCGCAGTTAACTGCTTGTGTAAAGCCATCTCGCGGCCTTGGTCATAGGTCATGCTCAACCGCATTGGTTGAGCAATGCGGTTGAGCATGTCGGTAAAGGCTTGCAGCACGTTAGCGGCACTGGCAGGCTGCGGATGGGGTAGTTTGATCAACATTAGCAAGCGACTGGTCCGCTCCACCAAGGTACCCACCGCACTGGCGTTGGCCGCGCCTTTGATGAGGTCGCCTTCCCAATGTCCCGGAAACTGGCGATCTTCGATGTCGGGTGGTCTTAGATGGATGCTGAGCATGTCGGGTATCTGGCCGCGACGGTCTTGTCCTTTGCTGCGGGGGACACGTCTGTTTTTAGCCTGGCGCAGGCAGGCAATCAGGTCACGTTTTAGTTCGCCGACCGGTTGCGCATAGATGCAGTTGTAAATGGTTTCGTGTGACACGCGATACTCATGGCCTTTGGGATAAAGCTGTGCCAGCACCAGTGCGATCTGCTCCGGCGACCAGCGAAGTTGCAGAAAATACTGGACGACGCCAAACAGCAGTCCCTCAGCATGCAGCTTCTCTCGTGGACGCGATTGACGCCGACGACGTTGACAGGTTTGCTGTGCCTGGACACTGATGTAATGATCGCCCGCACCATTACGACGAAGCTCTCGGCTAATGGTACTGGCGGACCGTTGCAGAACCCGTGCTATCGCCCGAAGACTGTAGTTTTGTTGCTTCAGGCTGCTGATCGTGATGCGATCTTCAGGCTGAAGCTGTTGATAATGTTTTGAGGTGGATTCCATGTGCATACCTTACTGGTGTTTGGGGTGTTGCACTTCGGTTTTGAATCCGCCCTAATATAACGAACAACAATCCGGTATCCGGTCCTAAGGTGGGAAAGCGTAAGGTTTAATTATCCACCCCAGCGATGCGGCATATTTTCCCGCCGAAGGCATTAACCATGCATGACAGCCACTGCAGACGCTACTTAGCGGCAAACATTTTTCGCCCAAACTCAGGATGAAAACCACTTCGCGCAACCTCATAACTAACACTATTCATTAGTCGTCGCCAATACTCAATTACCGTCTATACTGATCGTCACGCTAGATAAATAGAGGTAAATTTATGTTTCATTTCAGCAGATCACGCACCAGTCAACCCATTTGGAATGATAGATCGAATTGCCTAAATACCGGCTTTCGATACCGCTGATTCCAAGCATCTTGCTTTTACGGGCGTGCTCAATTTCGGATGTAGGCTTGGCATTGAATCGATACCACACCAGAACTTTTCCGCCCTGCCTTTGCTCTTCCCGTTTTCTCCTGAGACTGGAGGATAGCGCGATAGATCATTCGGCAACTTGCAACGACAGTTTAAATTCTGAATAAACCCAACCGAGGAGATATATTTATGAAGTTGACTCACATTTTTTCAAACCACAAGCAAGAAGTGGAAAAACTTACCAGCGCCGAAATCGAACGCGTCGCTCAAGCCGTCATCGCCGGACAATTGGATGTAAGAGTCAATACCGCCGGATTTACCGAGAACAACATACAATTTGGTCATGCGATTAATCAGATCCTCGACGCTATCACTCAGCCGTACAATACGGTTGCCGACTGCGTCGAACAAATAGCCGCCGGCGCGGTTCCGGCTAAAATCGGCACTCATTATCGTGGCGACTTCAATACGCTAAAGAACAATCTCAATCAGCTCATAGACGCCATCACCCAGCAAACGGCCGCCGCGCAGGCAATTGCCGATGGCAATTTCACTACCCGTATTAACGTGCGTTCCGAACACGATACCTTGGCGCAGAGCTTGGTCAAAATTATCGATGTGCAGCAGGCCTTGAAAAACGAACTACAGCGTTTGACCGGCGCGTCCAAGGATGGTCAATTAACAGAGCGAGGCAACGCGACCGCATTTAAAGGCACTTACGCCGAAGTGATTCACGGGGTCAATCAAATGTTGGACGCCATTCTGCTGCCAATCGGGGAAGGCAATCGCATTCTGGCGCAGATTTCCGGCGGCAAAATTGATGAATTGATCGGCGAAACATATCGGGGCGATCACGAGAAAATGAAACAGGCCGTTAACAATGTGGCCTCCACCCTGCAAGGCTTGCAACATGAATTGCAACGTCTCACCATCGCTTCCAGACAGGGACAGCTTACCGAGCGGGGTAAAGCCGAACATTTTAAAGGCGCCTATGCGGAAGTCATCGGCGGAGTAAATGAAATGCTGGATGCCATTCTGTTACCGATTGGCGAGGGCAATCGTATTCTGGCGCAAATTTCCGGCGGCAAAATCGACGAATTGATCGAACAAACCTACCAGGGCGATCACGAAAAAATGAAACTAGCGGTCAATAACGTCGCCATCTCGATACAAGGTCTGCAAAAAGAGCTGCAAAGACTCCAAGCAGCGTCCAGAGAAGGGCAATTATCCAAACGCGGCAATACCGTGCAATTTAAAGGTGCCTACGCCGAAGTCATCGCCGGCGTCAATGAAATGCTGGACACCATTCTATTGCCAATTGGCGAGGGCAATCGCATCCTGGCGCAAATTTCCGGCGGCAAGATCGACGAATTGATCGAACAAACCTACCAAGGCGATCACGAAAAAATGAAACTGGCCGTCAACAACATGGCCGTCACCTTGCAAGGTCTGCAGAAAGAATTGCACCGCCTAACCACAGCCTCGAGGGATGGCCAGCTCTCCGATAGAGGAAAACCCGAACAGTTTAAAGGCGCATACGCCGAGATAATTGCTGGCGTCAACGAAATGCTGGACGCGATTCTGGTGCCGATCGGCGAAGGCAACCGAATTCTCAGCATGATTCGCGGCGGCGATTTACGCCAACGCGTCGAAATCGCCTGTAAAGGCGACCATGACAAGATGAAGCAAGCCGTTAACGGCGTACATACCTGGCTATCGGATTTGATCGCTTACGTCACCAAACTCGCCAACGGCGACATGACGGCGGCGATGGGCAAAGCTTCAAACGACGACCAGATTCATGAATGGCTAATGCTGCTAAAAAGCAATGTTCAGGCTTTGGTATCCGACGCCGACAAACTCTCGATAGCGGCAGTGGAAGGCCGCTTACAGACCCGCGCCGACGCCAGCAAACATCAGGGCGACTTTCGTAAGATAGTGGAAGGTTTCAACAACACCCTGGACGGGGTCATTCTGCCTCTGAATGAGGCTGTCGAAGTACTGACCCTGGTCGAACAAGGCGACTTGACCCGTAAAATCAAGGGAGACTACAAAGGTCAACTCAATGACTTTAAAGACACGGTTAACAATACCATCGTCAAACTTTCGCAAACCATCTCGGAAGTTATCAGTGCCGCCGATCAATTAAGAAACGCCTCCGGACAAATCAGCGCGACCTCGCAATCCTTATCGCAAGCATCCAGCGAACAGGCGGCCGGCGTCGAGGAAACCACCGCCAGTATCGAACAAATGGCCGCCAGCATTAACCAGAATGCGGAAAATGCCAAAGTGACCGACGGCATGGCCGGTAAAGCCAACCAAGAAGCGACCGCGGGCGGCACGGCCGTTAAACAGACCGTAGCAGCGATGAAGGATATCGCTAATCGGATCGGCATCATCGACGACATTGCCTATCAGACCAATATGCTGGCCCTCAACGCGGCTATCGAAGCGGCTCGAGCGGGCGATCACGGTAAAGGCTTCGCGGTGGTGGCCGCGGAGGTCAGAAAACTGGCGGAACGCAGCCAAGTGGCGGCGCAAGAAATCGGTCAACTGGCGGAAAGTAGTGTGAAAACCGCGGAAAGTGCCGGGCAATTGCTGGACGCCATCTTACCCAGCATTGCCAAAACCTCTGACTTGGTCCAAGAAATTGCCGCAGCCTCCCAGGAACAATCGGCTGGCGTTAAGCAGGTTAATATCGCGATGAGTCAGATGAATCAAATTACCCAGCAAAATGCTTCCGCAAGCGAAGAACTGGCGGCGACCGCCGAAGAAATGACCAGTCAAGCCGCACAATTACAAAGCCTGATGAGCTTTTTCAAAATCGAAAATGCGCAAACGGTTTTTTCCCGCACTTCCACGAGAACCACGCCTAAAACGCCGAGACCTGTAGCGCCGCCACTTCACATTAATCACGCGGAGAACCCTGAAGGGTTCGACATAAACCATTTCGAACGTTTCTAGGTCGCGGTGCATCCCTGGCTACGCCCGCCGATGAATAAGCTAACTTTTTTGCTCGGCAACGAAATATATTCGCTGGAAATTTTAAACGGCAGGAAAATCATGGGATAGAACAAATTAAACGAAGAAGCAATGACGCCGTTGTTTGCAATAGCCAGGATTCGACCTGGCAGTTACCGATTGTGCGCTCTCTGTCAGATCAAGTCTGAGCTAGTACACTTGAGCTAGTTTAAGTTAGATCCATCTCGGCCCACATCCGTTTTCCATCTGGCAAAGTATACATCGGCGCTTGGCAACGACCCAGCTAACATTATCGGCATCGTTCTTTGGCAGATCTATCTAAAAGAATTTAAGCCAAGCCCGCAATCTGGCATAGGATTTAGACCGCCATGCTGAAGGACTCCCCTACTAGCTTACGGCGAAACCCCTATAGCACCCTAATTTCCGTTCCAAATCGAGCACCTGCTGGGTGGTTTGCAGTACCGTATCCGGATTCAGACTCATCGAATCGATACCGATTTCTACCAGATATTCGGCCATTTCCGGGTAATCCGACGGCGCCTGACCACATAAACCTGAATGCCTACCATTGCGGCGAGCGCCCTCTACCGCCATGCGGATCATGGTCTTGACCCCGGCATCACGCTCGTCAAAGTCATTGGCGACAATCTCCGAATCGCGGTCCACACCCAACGTCAATTGCGTCAAATCGTTGGAACCGATAGAAAAACCGTCAAACAGCTTAGCGAACTCGTCGATCAAAATCACATTATTGGGTATCTCGCACATCACGTAGATCTCCAGCCCCTCTTCACCGCGTTTCAATCCCAGTTTCGCCATGTAATCCAACACCCGCTCAGCTTCGTCTATCCTCCGGCAGAAAGGGATCATCAACACCACGTTCTTCAAGCCCATCTGCTCGCGCACCCTTTTCATCGCCGCGCATTCCAGTGCGAAACCTTCGGCATAAGCCGGATGCACGTACCGCGAGGCGCCGCGAAATCCGATCATCGGATTTGCCTCGTCGCGTTCAAACCAGCGGCCGCCCAGCAAAGTAGCATACTCGTTGGTCTTGAAATCGGACATCCTAACCACTACCGGCTTGGGATAAAACGCCGCTGCTATGGTACCGACACCTTCCGCCAAACGCTGAATAAAGAATTCTTCCGGTTTGGCGTAGCCAGCAGTCAAATGCTTCAGTTTTTCCATTTCACCTGCATCCTGAACGCTTTCCGGATGAATCAATGCTAAGGGGTGAGCCTTGATGTACTCGGTGATAATGAACTCCATCCGGGCAAGACCAACACCGTCGTTGGGCAAAAAACTGTGTTTAAAAGCCAATTCCGGATTGCCGAGATTGAGCATGATCTTGGTCTTCGGCCGTTGCAGTTGCGAAAGATCGGTATGTTTCACCTCGAAATCCAAGCGCCCTTCATAAACTTTGCCGACATCGCCTTCCGCGCAAGATACGGTTACCAAACCGCCGCTTTTTATCGCCGACGTCGCATTCTCGCAGCCGATCACGGCCGGCACACCTAATTCGCGGGCAATTATTGCCGCATGGCAGGTGCGCCCGCCGCGATTGGTAACGATGGCCGCAGCGGTTTTCATCACCGGCTCCCAATCCGGGGTAGTCATGTCCGCCACTAACACTTCTCCCGGTTTGAATGTTCCCAGCTTGGCCACATTGCCGATCACCCGCGCCTCGCCGACTGCAATCTTACTGCCGACTGCATGCCCCTTAACGATTGCCCCACCCGTTTGTTTAAGTTGATACTGTTCCAACACATTACCAACCTTTTGCGAGGCGACAGTCTCCGGACGCGCCTGAACAATATAAAGCTTACCGTCCAATCCGTCCTTGGCCCATTCCATATCCATCGGCCGACCGTAATGCTGTTCGATTTTCAGCGCGTAATCCGCCAGTTGCAAAACTTCGGCATCATCAACACAAAATTGCCGGCGTTCGTGATTTGAAGTAGCCACGTTGCGAATCGGTTCGCGGGTGCGGCCATCGCTATAAATCATTTTGATTTTTTTTGCGCCCAACGTTCGCCGCAATACGGCGCGATAGCCTTTAGCAAAAGTGGGTTTATGCACATAAAACTCATCGGGATCGACCGCACCCTGCACCACGTTTTCGCCCAGACCATAGGCACCTGTGATGAAAACCGCATCGTTGAAGCCGGATTCGGTATCCAAGGAAAACATCACGCCGCTTGCAGCCAAATCGGAACGCACCATTTTCATTACCCCTATCGACAAACCGATCTTGAAATGATCGAAACCTTGGTCGAGCCGGTAATGAATGGCGCGGTCGGTAAAAAGACTGGCGAAGCAACGTTTGCAGGCATCCAGCAAGGCCTGACCGCCGCGAATATTGAGGTAAGTATCCTGCTGACCGGCAAAACTGGCAGTGGGTAAATCCTCGGCTGTCGCTGAGCTGCGCACGGCGACTGTCAAGTCCTCGCCGTATTCCTGCTGCAATTTGGCGAAAGCATCGTGAATTTCGCGCTGTAAATCGGCAGGTAACGGCGCGGCATAAACCAAATCCCGGGCTTGTTGCGCCCGGCGCGCCAGTTCCTCGACATCGTCGGCATCCACGTTATCCAGTAAGTTGTGCAACCGAGGCCAGGCATCAGCCTGATCCAACATATACCGATAAGCTTCGGCGGTAATCGCAAAACCGTTGGGCACAATCACCCCCTGCCCGGCCAACTCGCGATACATCTCGCCAAGCGAGGCATTTTTGCCACCGACCAATGGGATATCATTAATGGTGAGTTCTTCAAACCAGCGAATATATTGATTTTGCTCGGACATGATGCGCTCCTTGGCTATTGTTATGCTTATAGCTATAAGCATACGCCGTTGCGGACAATCGGCAAGTGCGTACTGTGATAGAACAGGCTGATTCAACTTGTCCTGGGATACAAGAATAGGCACCGAAACCGATTATGTTTGAGAGACTGCACCCCATCGCGGCCGCAGACTAGGCAGGGCAAACTAATACAAGAACGGGATTCGAGCTGGACAAACTGGAAGGGGATGCAAATACCTGATATTTCAGTCAGTTACAATTTATACGAAGGGGAAATATTGCAGTTTGGCTGCTGCACGGCCTGAGAATGAACAGAAAACGCTAGGAGTACGTTAACTCCGTCAGCTCACTGATGAGCAGACTGCGTTTGCTAGCGGTTTAACCACTCCATATAAAGCTGAACGCCTTGTTCAACGCTTTTAAATTGATGCTGACATCCTATGCCACGCAGATTTTCCAGGTTAGCTTCGGTAAAGCTTTGATAGCAACCCTTCAGATGTTCGGGGAACGGTATGTATTTGATACATCCACGTTGGTGATAACGAATTACCGCATTGGCCACATCGTTAAAGGTCTGGCTGCGGCCGGTGCCGCAATTAAAGATACCAGAGGCTTGCGGATTGTCCAGAAACCAGAGATTGACATCTACCACATCGCCGACATAGATAAAATCTCGACGCTGCTCGCCGTTGCCGTAACCGTCGCAACCTTCAAACAACTTAAGTTCATCGGATTGCTGGATTTGATTATTCAAATGGAAGGCAACGCTGGCCATGCTGCCTTTATGGGCTTCGCGCGGACCGTAGACGTTGAAATAACGTAGACCAATCACCTGCGCCGTCAGCTTGGTGTGTCTGCGCAAATATTGATCGAATTGAAACTTGGAATAGCCGTAGACATTCAACGGACCTTCGTAGGCCAATTCTTCCTTGAAGGTTAAATCCGCACCGTAGGTAGCGGCGCTGGAAGCGTAAATGAACGGGATTTTATGGCTTTGGCAATAATGAAACAGCGTTTTGCTGTATTCATAATTGTTGTCCATCATGTAGCGGCCGTCCCATTCAGTCGTGCTGGAACAGGCGCCCTGATGGAATATGGCTTCTATCGCTTCGGCATGGAAAGCACCTTGTTGCAGTCGTTCCAAAAAGGTGCTTCTATCCAGATAATCCGCGATTTTGCAATCAACCAAATTCCGATACTTGATACCGTTGGTTAAATGGTCAACTACTAAAATTTCATCATAACCGCGGGCATTTAGCCCCAATACCAGATTGCTGCCAATGAAGCCGGCGCCACCGGTTACGATGATCACGGATTTTACTCGGCTACCACTTTAACCGGCAGCGTGACAACGATGTCGGTATGCAGATTGATAGCGATATCGTATTCGCCAATATTGCGGATTACGCCGTTTGGCAAACGCACTTCGTGCTTCTCGACCTTTACGCCGGCAGCGGTAATCGCATCGGCAATGTTTTGCGTACCGACAGAACCGAACAAGCGACCTTCGTCGCCGGTTTTGTGCGCGATAGACACGTTCAGTTTGCTGATTGCTTCGCCGCGGGCATTGGCTGCAGCCAATTTTTCAGCTGCTTGTTTTTCCAGCTCGGCGCGGCGTTCTTCAAATTCTCTGATTTTCTTAGGTGTAGCAGGAACTGCTTTACCTTGCGGAATCAGATAGTTTCTGCCGTAACCAGCTTTGATGGTTACTTTGTCGCCCAGATTACCCAGGTTCGCGGTTTTTTCCAGAAGAATGACTTCCATCGTTTTTTACCTCTTAAATCGACTTTATTGTCGAAAAATCGGGAGCTTACGCTCCATTTGGTTTTAGTTTATTACGTAAGTCCAGCCAGGTATCGGTCAGTCCGCATAACACAATCACTATCATCACATGCGGAATTAACATTAAAGTGACATACAAAAAAGGCACCATAAAACGGCTGCCTTTCATGACCGAAAACGCGGAATGCAACACTGCGGTGCCTATCATCGTGTAAGTCACCAATAGCACCAACAAGACGTTCCAGCACAACTCGGCAGTCTTACCGGATGTCAAGTACGCCGCCACCGCTACAAGCAGGGTAATTAATGTCAGCTGAAAATGCCCTTTCAAGCCCAAAAACTCGGCTTTAAAACCACCGGGATTATAAAGTACCGCCTGCCACCATCTAGCCAGAAACAAACCGAACAGCAGACCGTAAACGCTGCCTGCAGCGGCGACCCCGGTCATAAAATGCGCCAAAAGTTCCGCTGATTGCTTAATCTGCTCAAGCGGCACATCGGTTTTGCCTTCAAGCATTGGTTGCATCATGAAGTTCAGTACTTCGCGCCACAACTGCACAGGCTGATCCTGAAGCACATAAACGCCCAGGACTACAGCAACCCCCAACATGACGGCTATCTCTATTGCGAGCGCCAGATATCGTCCCTCGCGCAACACGATCGAAATCAGCCAAACCGGCAGCCAAAACGCCGAGCTGTAAAGCAAAGCGTATTGGTAATTGCCGATTAGCAGGGTACTTAAAGCTGCCGCCGCCATACAGGAACAGACCAACACATACAAGCCTTCACCCGCGCCGCGCCGCAACGTCACTAGCGCTACCGCGGCCGAACTTACGATACTTACAGGAGGAAAAAGCAAGGATAGCAAGGCCAAACTGGATGCGACCGTCATGGCCTGCATCCGTCCTTTCATAATGAAAGTGGCCAGAAATTGCACGCTACCGCCCTCCTCCGCGCTAAATTACTTGTGTGCGTCGCAAAACGGCAACAAAGCCAGGAAACGCGCCTGTTTAATAGCGGATGTCAACTGTCTTTGATATTTCGCGCTGGTACCGGTAATACGGCTGGGAATGATCTTGCCGGTTTCGGTGACATACTCGCTCAACAAATCTAAATCTTTATAATCGATTACGATCGCGTCTTCGCCGCTAAAACGGCAACCTTTTTTGCGTCTAATGTTATTACGTGCCATGGCTATTCTCTTGGTTCAATATGGATTATTCGGAATCGGCTTCAGCTTGAGTCTCTTCGACGACTCCCACTTCGACTTCTTCTGTCTCTTCTTCGACTTCTTCCTTAACGCGGCTGCCGGCTTTTTGTCCGTCGTTACCGCTGGTGGCAATCGCGGAAGGTTGTGTGACAGCGGCTTTTTGCGCCAAGGTCAGGCTGCGCAAAATAGCGTCATTGAATCGAAAACCGCTTTCCAGTTCTTCAAGAGTGGCTTGGTCGCATTCGATATTCATCAACACATAATGTGCTTTATGAATTTTTTTGATAGGGTAAGCCAAATGTCTACGGCCCCAATCTTCCAAACGGTGAATTTTGCCGGCGGCTTCTTCAACGGTGGATTTATAACGTTCTATCATAGCCGGAACCTGAGCGCTTTGATCAGGGTGGACTAAGAAGACAATTTCATAATGTCGCATGATTTCTCCTTACGGGTTTAAAAGCTTCCCGTCCGCGGGGACAGTGAAGCAAGGGATGGGGATAAATTCCCCAAAAAGCTGGGCATTATAGAAATAGGCGCTGTTTTTGCAAAGCAATTTTTCAACAGCGCCTATGGAGACTAGGCAAACAGGCTTAACAAACCGTTGCTGGCAATGGCTCTACCGGCGGCAATTTCATCGAGAATAGTGGCGGCTGATTCGTTTGCCGGCGTTTCTGGCTGATTCCGCGACTGACCGTTGCCGCCACGGTTTTGCTCGCCGGCCATTTGAAAAAACTCCCGGCCTTGTTTTTGTTCGGATTGCTGCTGGGACACATTAACATCGGCCAGATTCAAATTCTGTCCACCCAGCATCTCCCGCAACTTAGGGATAGCCGCTTCTATTGCATCTCTAACCGCTGCGTGTTGGGCGGTGAACGCCACAGTGGCCTGATCCTGATTCACATCGATTTTGATGGAAATCGGACCGAGATGCTCGGGATTCAATCGAATTTCCGCCGAAGGCACTGCTTGCTTGTGCATCCATAACAATTTGTCACCTAGTTCGGTATTCCATTCCGGATGCGTTAAATGTTTCTGTATCGCCGGAGCCGGCGTTTGATCGGCGTTATTGACCGATTTATTAAGCTGGGCAATATCGGCAGTCATTCTGGATATACTACTCTCCGCTTCCCCACCGCCGGTTTGAGTTTTCGTCGCGGCGGCCTGCTCGCTCTGAAAAGCGTTACCAGTTGAGGTATCCTGAGCAAATTGCTGAGCCCCTCCATCGTGAGCCGCTAACGTCTTGGCGAACCCACCATCCGGAATCTGGCCTTTCTGTCCGTCGCCATCGCCACTCAGCGCCGCTAAAACATCTTGCTTTGTCTCCATGCTGGGTGATTGCGGGTTTTTCTTCATTGCAGACAACGCCTGACTGGTGACTAACGCTGTCTTTAACGCATCGTTGACATTATTGCCGTTATCCGCTGCTGGCTGCACTTGCACGCCGGCCGTCATTGCTGGCGCGGCCACTTGTTGCCCGGCCAATTCCGCATTTTCCGCTACGGTGTCGGATAAATCTTCTTTATTTTCCGGCGCGGTTGGTAAAACCGGGCTTTGTTGCGCCGCTGGCACTGCTTCCAAACTTTGCAAATATTGCAAAACATCCGCTAGCGTATGCAGCGTATCATCCAGATTTATGTCCGGTTTCAACTTGGTTGCCGTCGGCAAACTATTTCCGAATAATGCGGCAAAGTTCTGCATGTTTTGGCTATTTAAGGTATCGCCGCCCAAAGCGCCGAACTGCTGCTGCAATTCCGCCAGTCCGGCACTGCCCGCGACGCCCTTACTTAACAAACTGTTCTGCAATTGCGCTAACTGCTCCAGCAGCGTCGCCGAAAACACGCCGCCTTCGCCCGCCAAACCGGCAGCCGTAGTACCGGCTCCATCTACCGAGGATAATAAAGACAGTGGATTTAAACCTTGGATGTTCATGGCAATTCTCCTAACACTTTTAGTTAATCAAGCACTTCCCGTGCCATCCTTACGCCCTGATCGCGCGGCCCGGTCGTCTTGCTCGGCCTGCTCGCGTTTATGTTCGACTTTCATTTCTTCAGCCAGCGCCAAATCGCTGACTTTTTGCAGACTTTTAGTCCGTTGGTGCGCCTCTTCCCAGTGCTTGCGGGCGCGCTGCACGTCCCGCTCGTGACTCTTTACCGCTTGCTTTTGGCCATCGATAGCATTATCGAGCTTATCGGCAAAGGCCCTAAATTCCATCAATTGACTAACATTGATACCGGCCTGTTGTCTGGCAGCAAATTTAGCCAAATAATCCAGACGGTAACTTTCCAAGCTTTCCAACTGACTTTGCTGATCCTGCAACTTTTTTTGGCTAAGCCCCAAAGCTTCCAATGCGTCACGTTCCTGACGCGCATGCAGATCGATAATGACTTTAAGCCGTTGCGACTTTTTCATCAGCTAGCCAGCAACTGCGCCAAATCGCCAAGACTGCGGCTTAAATCGACCGACTCGTCCATGCCTTGTTGCAGAAAATCCATAATCGCCGGATTTTTTTCTATCGCCTTATCAATGCGCGGATCGGCGCCCTGCCGATAGGCACCAACACTGATCAAATCCTTATTCTGTTGATAGGTGGAATACAGTCGCCGCAAATCGCGAGCCATTTGCAGGTGTTCAGGCTCGACGATATCCGGCATCACCCGACTGATCGATGCTTCGATATCGATTGCCGGGTAATGGCCCGACTCCGCCAAGCCGCGCGACAGCACCACGTGACCATCTAAAACCCCGCGCGCCGCATCGGCAATCGGATCGTTGGTATCGTCGCCTTCCGCCAACACCGTGTAAAACGCGGTAATCGAACCGCCGCCTTCGTCGCCGTTTCCGGCCCGCTCCACCAGTTGCGGCAATTTCGCAAACACCGAGGGCGGATAGCCCTTGGTAGCCGGCGGCTCGTCTATCGCCAACGCGATTTCCCGATACGCCTGAGCGTAGCGGGTCAAGGAATCCATCAAGAGCAATACATCCAAGCCCTGATCGCGGAAATACTCGGCGATGCTGGTCGCCAGCAAAGCCCCGTGCACCCGCATCAACGGCGAATCGTCGGCCGGCGAAGCCACCACTACGGCTCTGCGCAAACCTTCTTCACCAAGAATTTTCAACACAAATTCGTTGACCTCCCGGCCCCGCTCGCCGACCAGACCAACCACCACCACATCGGCATTGGTAAACTTGGTCATCATCCCGAGCAGTACGCTTTTACCAACCCCGGTACCGGCGAACAAACCCATGCGTTGACCACGGCCGACGCTGAGTATGGCATTGATCGCCCGCACCCCGACATCCAGCGCTTCGCGGATCGGTTTGCGGCTAAGTGGATTGATATTGACACCAGCCAAGGACACCTTGGCATCGGTATCGAGCGGACCTTTGCTATCCAAGGGATTGCCGGCACCGTCCAATACTCGTCCCAACAAACCGAAACCGACATTTGCCAGACTGTTCTTACCCATGGGCACCACCCGACACCCCGGCTCCAGACCATGGGTATCGCCGGTTGGCATCAAAAATAAACGCGACCCGCCGAAACCAACCACTTCAGCCGTCATAATCTTGCCGGACTTGGTAATTACCCGACACAGCGAACCTATTGCCGCCCGACAACCTTCCGCTTCCAGGGTCAAACCCACCATGCGCGACAATTTGCCTTCGACTACCAACTCCAGCGGGTCCGCAGCCAGTCTTTCCCGGTATGGCTGCAAGCGCGCCAGCCACGAATCTGAACGGTCGGCACTGGGGATCATCGCCCAAAATCCTCGCGGCGCTCGCCGCCCAACACTGTGGCAATAACCGCAGCCACCCGGCTTTCTACACTGGCATCGACTCTGGAAACTTCGGTTTCCACGGTGCAGCCGCCACGACTCAACAAAGGATTTTCATGTAAACGCCAGGGCGGCATGTTTTCATCGAGTTTTAACGCGGTGCGCACCAGAGCGGCATCTTCGGGATGTAGATTAACGGTGACCTTCTGCGAGGCCAACGGCAAGGCATTAATGGCCTCTCTGACCACACCGACAATCTCGCCGGGCTCCAACTTCAATTCCCGGCGGATTAATTGACTGGCCATGGCGATGGTCAATTTCACTAGTTCTTGTTCGACCGATTCGTCGAGTTGCTTGAAGGGTTCGCTCAGAGCTTCCAGCAAACTGGTGAGCTCGGCGGCCTGCTTTTGCAATAAGTGCAGATTTTCCTCGTAACCTTGTTTAAGTCCAGCTTCAAAACCTGCCTTTTGTCCGTCCGCGTAACCTTGCTGCTTGCCTTGTTCAAAGGCTTCGGCATAAGCCTGCTTCTGAATTTCTTCAATTTGCTCGGCAGTTAGAACTTCGGTCACGTCCTCCAACTCGACGGACTCGGAACGCGGATTACTAAAATCCTGCAGATTGGTCCAACGATCCAAAGCCTGTAGCTCGGACTCGGAAAATTTATTGCCCTTAGACGAACTCATCACCACCGCCACCGCCGCCCAAGGCTATTTCACCCGCATCGGACAGGCGTTTGGCTATCGCCAGAATATCTTTTTGTGCCGCTTCCACTTCGCTCAAACGCGCGGGAGGCGCCGCTTCCAGATCGTCCCGCAACATTTCCGCCGCACGTCTGGACATATTGGCAAAGACTTTATCACGCAAGCCGGCTTCCACGCCGCGCAAGGCCAGCAGCAATTGGTCGGTGGAGACTTCACGCAACAAGGTTTGAATACCGCGATCATCGACGTTAATCAAATCGCCAAACACGAACATTTTATCCTGGATGCGTTGCCCCAGATCGGCGTTAGCTTCGTTGATATCTTGCATCATCGGATCGCTGACACCGCTTTCTATAAAGTTGAGGATGTTGGCCGCGGCGTCGATACCGCCGATTTGCGAGGATTTGACGCCATCACTGCCGGTCAACTGTTTTTCCATGATGTCGTCCAGCTCACGCAAGGCGGCGGGCTGCACGCCTTCCAGGGTGGCGATGCGCATCAAAATATCGGAGCGCATATTTTGCGGCAACAAGGTCAGCACATCGGCAGCCTGATCGGCATCCAATAAAGATAAAATAATGGAGATAATTTGCGGATGTTCCAGGCGGATCAAGTCCGCAATCGAGCGGGTATCCATCCACTTCAATTGCTCGATACCCTTGCTATTGGCGCCCAGCAGGATCCGGTCGATGATACTGCCGGCTTTGTCGGCGCCCAGCGCGTTGGTGAGCATGTTGCGGATGTATTCGTCGGAATCCAGACCCAAGCCTGTTTCATTTTTGATTTCGATGATGAATTCTTCTAGCACCTCGTCAACCATGCCCGAGCTAATGGGTCCGAGCTGAGCCATGTTCGAACCGATCAATTGCACTTCTTTCGGACCCATATGCTTCAATACCGAGGCCGCCCTATCCTGTCCCACCGCCAATAGCAGCAGCGAAGCCCGTTGCGCGTGTGTTAATTTCTCTTGCTCAGCCATCGTCTTTTAACCAGGTTTTAATCACTTGCGCGACTAATTTAGGATCTTCGTCGATCAGTTTTTGTACATATTCCAGGCGTTTTTCGTAGCTTTGCGGCGCTTCGAGTAATAACAGGTCTTCGACGCCGGTGGTAATGGTGCGCACCTCGCCGGTTTCCTCGTCAACCGATACGGCTACTGCCACCGGCTTGCCGGTTTCGTCAAAACGTACCACCCCGCCGCTCGCCTCCGCGATTGCTTTGGCTTGCTCAAGCGCCTCTAATTGTTCTTCTTTGTCAATCAAGGTGCGCAGGCCTGGGCGCAATACCCCCATGATCAGCAACAACACCACCGCGACGGCCGCCAGCTGTTTCATTGCGCCGGCAAACCAGGCTTGTTGCCAAAAAGGCTCGGCCGGCACTTCTTCCAGCGCATCCGGCAATCTAAAGGCAACATTGGTAACAGTGACTTGGTCGCCTCGGCTATTATCGTACCCCACCGCCTGCTTGACCAAATCGCGAAGTTGATTGAGGTCTTCTTGCGAATACGCCGCCAGAGTAGCCTTACCGTCGGCTTGTACTACTTTCTTGTCATCAACCACTACCGCCACCGACAAGCGTCTTAGCGCACCAGTGGCCAGCCGAGTGTGGGTAATGGTTTTATCGAGTTCGTAATTGCGGGTTGCGGTTTTATTGGACGAACCGGATTCCGCGGCAGCTTGCTTTTCCTGACCACTGGCCACTTCCGGCGCGGTTCCGGTGGGCGGCGGCTGGTTGGAAAGGGCACCGGGCACCCCTTGCACTTTGGACAGCGAGTTATTTTCTTCCTGGGTTTGCTCGCTGCGCAAAGCGGGCAAATCCGGGTTAAACATTTCCTGCGTTTTTTCGGTAACGGTAAAATCGACGTCCGCGGAAATTTGCGCCCGCATACCGTCGCCGCCGACCAGTGGCGTCAGAATATTTTCGATGCGCTCGCGCAGATGTTCTTCTATATTTTTCTTGTACTCGAACTGCTTGCTGGACAAGGACATATCTTCGCCGCCTTCCTTACTGTTCAGCAAGCGGCCTTTCTGATCGACGACGGTAACCTGACTGGCTTCCATCAGAGGCACGCTGGATGCGACTAAATGTACGATGGATTCTATTTGTTCTTTCTCGAGCGTTCTGCCTTGATATAGCTCCACCACCACCGAGGCGCTGGGTTTTTTACGTTCGCGGACAAATACCGACTGCACCGGAATCGCCAGCAGCACTTTCGCGGATTTGACGTTTTGGATGGTTTGAATCGTCAGCGCGATTTCACCCTCCAGGGCGCGCTGAAAACGCATTTGCTCAACATTTTTGCTGGCGCCGAAGCCGTTGTCTTTATCCAGCAGTTCGTACCCCAGGCTGGTACTGCGTGGTAAACCTTGCGCGGCCAATTTCAACTTCAATTCTCGGACATTATCGGCGGGAACCATAATTGCGCCGGAGCCGGTTTCGACTTTGTAGTCGACATCCAGCTTGGTTAACGCATCGAGAATTTCCGCGGAATCCTTTTCAGCCACACCGGAAAACAGCAAATCGTAGGACGGCGCCTGCGACCACAACACCACGGCCACACCCAGTGCAACGCTGAGCGCCAAACCCAACATCAAGCCAAGCTGGCGGGTCACCGACATTTTGCTTAAGCTTTTTAAGGCAGGATGCATTTTGTCGGCGTTCGTGACGCTTAGTTGGCTGTGGGCCTCCATTGGTAGATTTCTGTCTAACTCGCTCATGGCTTATCTTCCAATATCCTACATGGACATACCCATCACATCCTTATAGGCATCCACCAGTTTATTTCTTACCTGGAGCATGGCCTGAAAGGAAACGCTGGCTTTTTGCGAAGCGATCATTACCTCCGCCAAACTTACGTCGCTCTGCCCCATTTCAAACGATTTCGCCAATCCACTGGCGGTTTGCTGGGTATTGTTCACGGCATCGATCGATTGTTTCAACATAGCCGCAAAATCGCCGGAGGTGTCGCCAGCTTGCGGCTTGGAGCCGGCCTCGATGGACATGGCCCGCATCTGGGCGAGCACTTGGTTAACATTCATATCTGACATGATAATGACTCTATTTGGTTGCCTTACCTATACCTAGCATTTTTTAAGCCAAAAACATTAACCAGGCACCATCACTCCCGCTTCCTTCATCCTGGCAATCTTGTAGCGCAAGGTGCGCGGACTGATGCCGAGCTTGGCGGCCGTGGTTTTCCGGCTACCGCTGACATCGCGCAACATCTGCAAAATAATTTTTTCCTCGGCTGAACGCACACCGTCGCCTAAGCTACCCGGCTCGGCATAACCCGTGTCAGCATCGGCTTGCCCGGATTCTACGGCAATATTTTGCACAGCGGCGGGTAAACTCGGCAAAACCAGCATGTCTTCTTCAAAAATTAGATCGTCGGCGCCGATTTGACCTCGGCTATGCAGGATTAAAGCGCGCTGCACGACATTTTCCAGCTCTCTGACGTTACCCGGCCAACTGTATTGAGATAGCTTAGCCTTTGCATCGTCGTCGAAACTGCAAACCGCTTTGCCAGCCGGACTATGCTTGCTCAACAACTCGTGCGCCAACGGCAAAATATCGCCAACCCGCTCCCGAAGCGGCGGAATCCTGAGCGGAAACACGCTTAAGCGGAAATATAAGTCCTCCCGAAACCGACCTTCGTTTACATAGTCTTTTAACTTACGATTGGTGGTCGCCAAAATTCTGACGTTCAACGCTATCTTGCGGTGACTACCCAAGCGCTCGACTTCTTTTTCCTGCAATACCCTCAACAACTTGGCTTGTAACGAGATATCCATCTCGGAAATCTCGTCCAGCAATAAGGTACCGCCTTGCGCCAGTTCGAATTTGCCGGGCGCCGATTGAATGGCGCCGGTAAATGCACCTTTCTCGTAACCAAACAACATCGCTTCCAGCATGTTTTCCGGAATCGCCGCGCAGTTGATGGCCTCAAACGGACCGGCATGATAATGTGAGTTTCTATGAATATAGCGGGCCAATACTTCCTTACCGGTACCGCTCTCACCTTCCAGCAACATGGTCACATCGGTTTTTGCAACTTTACTGGCCAATCCGTACAACTTTTTCATACGTTCGTCAGCTACTACCCGCTCACTGGCTATCGGCGCTTGTTGTGTGATTAACGACGCCACCTTATCCACCAGCATGGCTGCTTCGAACGGTTTTATCAGATAGTCGGCCGCCCCTGATTGCATGGCTTCCACGGCCTTGGGTATGGTGCCGTAAGCCGTCATCAATAGCACAGGCAACTGCTCGAATTTTTGCTGAATGTTTTGTAATAGCTGAAACCCGTCCATTACAGGCATTTGTACATCGCTGACCACCAACCTAACCGGATACTTGGCCAACTGGCTCAGCGCCTCAATGCCGTTTTTTGCGGCAATTACCCGATAACCTTCTATTTCCAGGGTATCGCACAGCGCTTCGCATAAAGCCACGTCGTCTTCTACGACAAGTAAGTCATACTGTTTCATAATCTTGCTCCATTTTGACTATACCGGTGGACAATCCCAAAGTGTATTGACTGATACAAGGCAGATTCAGGGTAAAGCGCGTGCCCTGCCCTAGCGTTGAACGACACGTCACGCTGCCGCCGTGCGCGCGCGCCACACTATCGACTACCGCCAACCCCAAGCCCGTGCCATTGGACTTAGTGGTGTAGAACGGTTCGAATAATTTACTTTGCTGTTCAGGGCTTATGCCGGGACCGTCATCCATAACCACGATACCGATGCCACCCAAATCGCCTGGCTGAATACTGACTGTAATGTTGCGAGCACCGGCTTCAACCGCGTTATTTACTAAATTCAACAACGCCCCGCGCAGAGCATCTTCATTTCCCAGCAACTGATCGGTGGAGATTCGATTTTTGATGCTGAATTCGCCGGCAAAATGATCTGCTGCTTCCGCAAGATGATTCAAAAGTTGTTGCAACGAAAAACTCTGCATCGCCATACGACCCTGTTTGGCGAAGATCAGCATATCGTTGACTTGCCGCTCCAAGTAATGCAGGCGTTCTAAAATTTTCTCGGAGAACTGTTGCCGCTTCTCCTCGGCTACCGCCGGCTTGCTCATTTGCGAAGCATAGAGAATCGCCGTTGCCAGCGGCGTCCGAACCTGATGCGCCAGACCGGCCACCATTTCCCCCATCGCACTCAACTGTTTATGCTGAGCCAAAGTATCTTGCAAGGAGCGTATTTCGCTGACATCGGACAATAAAATAATTTGTTCGGCATCGTTACCCAACGCACTATGGGTGATATTGACTTTGCGACCGTCTCTGAGTTGGCGTTCATGCGGCGATTCGAAAACCGGTTGCAAACTGCGTGCGGCCACATTCGCCCATAATTGCCCCAGCAGCGGTTCACCCAAAAAATCCAAGGAATGGGCATTGCAATCGATAATTACGCCCTGCGCATTCAACACGATTACTGCCGCCGGTAACGCCGCCAAAATCTGCTGCAGGCGACTGGCAAGCTTTTCTTTCTCGATCAGCGAGGTCAAGCGCTCGCTACGCGCCGCCTGCAACTCCCGATTGAGCTTGGCCACCTGCTCTTCCAAGCCCTGATAAGAATGCGCCAGATTTTCCGAAAGTTCGTTAAAAATCCGGAACGCATCTGTTAAGCGTTCGGTTTTTTGTTGTTGATGAAGCTCTAAAGTGCCCATATTTAGTCGCCTATTTGATAGTTAAAGCACTGCACGCAAAATTTAGACCACTTAAATATTCACATAAAAACAAACACTTATTAAATACCAGTCAAGTTTTTGACAACCGAAAAACCGCTATCGGCTCCGGACTGGTGACGGATTGGCTTTACGGCTATGCTATGCACACACTTGAGCAACCCCCACTTTCGTTATGCGCAAACATCCGATGACATCCAATTTCCCGCTAAAAAAACTGTTACTGATTCTGGCGCTCAACCCAATACAGATGAGCTATGCCGATGACGTCCAGGCCGGAAAATTTTACGAAGAGGCGTTACAGTCCTACAGAAATCAAAATAACGCCGAAGCCATCATCCAATTAAAGAATGCACTACAACAAAACGAAAAGTATGTTGCAGCTCACGTATTGCTTGGCGACATTTACTTGCAACAGAAATCGTTATCTGCAGCGGAAGTTGAACTTAGTCTGGCCAAACAATTAGGCGCGGACCCATCTTTAATCGTTGAAAACCTCGCCAAACTTTACACCTACCAAATCCGCTACAACGACTTACTCAGAGAAATCGATCCGGTGCACTTTAACACTGAGGTACGCCCGGTTTTACACGTGTACCGCGGAAACGCGTACCTGCAACTTAATCTAATTAGCGAAGCGCTGAACGAATTTGACATTGCGTTGCAAATTGCTCCAGACCAAATTAATGCCGTAATTGGGCGCGCAAATGCCTTGTTAAAGCGCGGCGATATCAAAGGTGCAGATCAGGCCGCCGAAAAGGCTTTACAAATTCAACCCAACGACCCTGGCACCTGGTTCGCGAAAGGCTCAATCAAGCACGCCAGTATGGAATTGGATGACGCGCTGAAGTTTTATGACAAGGCGATTGAGTTGAATCCCGAACATGTAGACACCCGACTTGCCAGAGCCGGCTTGCTAATGGATTTAAAGCAGGATGAAAAGGCAATGCAAGACTTAGAATATTTGCGCCGGACCGATCCGCTCGAACCCAAAGCCGCCTATCTGCATGCGGTTTTACTGGAGCGCAATAATCAAAAGGAAGCGGCAACCAAGGAATTGGAGGTAGCGGCCGACATCATCACGGGTATCAAACCGGAATATCTGACGGCGCACGGTCCGACTCTAATGCTCTCCAGCTTGGTTAACTACAGCCTGCAACGGTTCGATCTGGCCGCCGAATATCTGCGTCTATATGTTAAGCAATACCCGGAACAATCCGGCCCGTACAAATTGCTGGCCAGCATTCTTTTACAAAAAAACGAACCGGAACAAGCAATCGATTTGCTTCGTCCGCTGCAAATCCGTAATCCTCAGGATCAGCGACTCGCTTTTTTATTGGGCAGCGCGTTCATGCAAGCCGGCAAGCACGACATGGCCAATACAATGTTCGGCAAAGCCACCTCGCTTGGCAACGATAGCGGCAGTCTCCAAGCTGAAATCGGTATGAACAGATTGGCCATGGGCCAGGAACAAGCGGCAGTTCAAGACTTTGAAGCAGCATTCAAAAGAAACCCGGATGCGATTCAAGCAGGTATTCCTCTCGTCGCACTTTACATGAGCCGCGGCGAACCGGAAAAAGCGTTAAAAACAGCACAAGCGCTACACGAAAAAGCGTCGAAAAACTTTACACTACTAAATTTATTAGGCATTGCCCAATTCAATACCGGACAGTACAAACAGGCGCGGCAAAGTTTCGAGGAAGCGATTGAATTGGACCCCAATTTTCACGACGCTAAAATTAACTTAAGTAAACTGGACGTCAGCGAGAAAAACTTCGATCAAGCCAGACAACGCCTGCAAGCCCTGCAACAGAATCAACCGGGCAATATAGATATTCTGATTGAATTGGCCAGAGTGGAACAAAGTGCCGGGCGATTTGAGGCAGCCAATGACTGGTTAACAAAAGCAAAGATGATAGACCAAAAATCATTACCGACACTTTTGGCGCTGGTCGACTTGGATCTGAAAATGGGTAAAGCCGCTGAAGCTATTACCGCAGCGCAAGCCGCTGAAATGATCGACAAGAATAACCCTCAGGTTATCGATGCTTTAGCTCGTAGCTACTTGGCAAACAATAACCGAGAGAAAGCCTTGGGCGTATTTATCCGCATGGCGGACCAAGCTCGATTTAATGTCAAACAGCTTTACAAAGCGGCTCGTTATCAAATAGATGCCGGCGACTATTTTGAAGCCATAAAGACCTTAAAAAAAGCAGTTTTGGTCGACGAAAACCATATACCTTCGCAAATTGCCTTAACGGAAATGGAACTGAACCATGGAAAACCGGTATTTGCGTTAAACCGCGCGGAAAGCCTACTAAAGCAATATCCAAATCGCGCTTTTCCTCACCAGCTATTAGGCGATATTGCCGATCACGACAAAAACTTCAGTTTGGCCACCAGCCATTACCAATCCGCTTTCGAACTGGAGCCGGACACAACGTCGTTGATGCAACTTTATGAAAGTCTTAAAAAAACCAGCCAACTGGACAAAGCCTTTAATTTGCTGGATCAGTGGATTAAAAAGCACCCGCAAGACCAACGGCCGACGGTAGCCTTCGCGAACGAATTGCTTAAAAATGGCAAGTTTAAAGAGGCGGAAAAGCACTACGACGCGTTATTAAAACAATTCCCCAACGAACCGCAGTTTCTCAACAATCTCGCCTATATTTACTTGAATACTGGCAACGATAAAGCTTTATCTTATGCCGAGCAAGCCCAAAAATTAGCACCGGATCAGGCAGCCAGCAACGACACCCTGGGCTGGATAATGGTCAACCAAGGCCAAGCCGAACAGGGTCTGCACTATCTGCGTAACGCCCATTCGCGTTTGTCGCAAGATCCTGAGATTCGCTACCACATTGCAGTTGCACTAAGTAAGTTACAGCGCAAAGAAGAAGCCAAGCAGGAATTAGTTGAAGCGCTAAAATCCAAGACTTCTTTCAATGGTCAGGAACAAGCCAAAGCGCTACTCGAAAAGCTCCGTGAGTAGCCTAATTTTGAAAAAATTGTCGGTTTATTTTACATCCCTGATCTTTTTTGATCAGCCTTCCCGACTTATAAGCCGTAATAGAATGATTTCTATCATAAAAAATACTATAGGCCCATAACTTGCTGGTAAGTTTTAAATCGCGACTTGTAGTGCCTGCCCAGAAGTACAATAGTTATTACTGGTCCAACACCGACAATGCGAAAAAGACTTCGAAAAAGTGAGGAATCATCATGAATAGGAATTATTTGGCTATAACCGTGCTGTTACTGGCGCCGCTTTCTGCTCACGCCACGGCTTGGTCTTTCCCAAGTTCAGGCTCGGTGGTACCGCCGCAGGGCATCACCAGCATTAATGCATTTTCCGCAACAACCACAACATCGACATTTGCATCTGCTACCTGGGCAAATTATGGCGGAAACTTGGGCGTAACGGCCACTGCTATTAATGAAACAACTACCTCGCCCGAGCACGCCATGGATAACGTTGGCGCGATAGAGGCGTTACTTTTTAATTTCAACTCTAGCACCATTTTAAATAGCTTAACTATCGGTTGGAATAACGGAGGCGATGCCGACCTGTCTGTCCTGGCATATACCGGTACATTGACCAATGGCTCACTGCCCGCTAGCTCCAACGTTACCGGAGATAGTATCGCCACGTTATTAGCCAACGGCTGGTCGTTTATCGGTAGTTACGATATGGCGCTGAACACCGCAAAAACTATCAATAGCGCCAATGTATCATCCAGCTACTGGCTGATAAGCGCCTACAGTAGTGCATACGGTAGCGGAAAAGGCGACTCGAGCGTAAATAATGGCAACGATTATTTTAAGTTGTCAGGACTAACCGGCACTGCCGGTTCCTCTGGCGGTGGCGGTGGCGCCGGCAGCGTTCCAGAACCAACCAGCATGTTGTTATTGGCTAGCGGCGTCCTGGGCTGGAGAATGAATCGCAAAAACCAAGCCCTTACCGCATAAACCCACAGAAGCCCTCAAAAGAAAAACCGCCTTCCGGACCAGACCGGAAGGCGGTTTTTTTATGCTCCAAGCCTTGTGGGCACTAGGGATAAAGGGCCACTGTCTCTAAACCCTGGCATTCATCCAACCCAAAGACCAAATTCATATTCTGTACAGCCTGTCCTGACGCACCTTTCACCAGATTGTCAATCACGGATAAAATCACCACCGTATCGCCGCCTTGAGGTTGATGTACCGCAATCTGACACCGATTGCTACCGCGCACGTTGCGAGTGTCGGCATGACTACCAAACGGCAATAAATCGACAAATCTCTCTTCGTGATACTTCTCTTCAAACACACATTGTAAATCCAGCTTCCGGTTTAAACGCGCATACAGCGTCGCATGAATACCGCGTATCATCGGCGTCAAATGCGGCACGAAAGTTAGGCCAACCGCCTGCTTAGCGACATTTTGCAAACCCTGCCTGATTTCCGGCAAATGTCTATGCCCCGCAACCGCATAGGCCTTAAAACTTTCTCCCGCCTCGCTCATCAACGAAGAAATTTCCGCCTTGCGCCCTGCTCCACTGACGCCGGATTTCACATCGGCTATCAAATGCTGCTCATCAATCGCACATGCTTCAAGTAAAGGTAAAAAACCCAATTGCACGGCAGTCGGATAGCATCCAGGACATGCAATCAAGCGCGCATCTTTGATCTGCTCGCGATTGACTTCCGGCAAACCATAGACAGCTTCCACGATCAAATCCGGGCTGGCGTGCTGCATGCCATACCATTTTTCCCATTCTTGCGGGTCTTTAATTCTGAAATCGGCAGACAAATCGATGACTTTGATCCCTAGCGCCAACAACGCCTCCGCCATCAGCATTGCGGTGCCATTCGGCGTCGCGAAGAACACCACATCGCAGTCTTTTAAATTTTCCAGCTCCGGCAAACTAAATGTTACCTCGCAATATCCGCGCAGGCTCGGATACAACTGATCAACTCGCAATCCCACATCGGCGCGCGAAGTGACTACAGCAACTTCGACTTGCGGGTGCAATGCCAAAATTCTTAACAATTCGACTCCGGTGTAACCGGTACCGCCGACAATACCTGCACGTATCATGAATGCTCTCGCTGAAAATATACTGTTGAACTAATGCGGCGCATATAATACGACACTCTCTCCGCAAAACTTAAAACCATGCGCGCTATCGATATTTATCGCACTGCCGAATCGACCGATTTAATCCTGACTGATCAGCCGCTACCCACCCCTACTTCACATCAAGTGTTGATAAAAGTCGCGGCAGCCGGAGTAAATCGGCCAGACCTGCTGCAACGTCAAGGTTTGTATCCGCCGCCGCCAGGCGCATCCAGCGTACTCGGATTGGAAGTGGCCGGCACCATCGCCGCACTCGGTAGCGAGGTACATAATTTTAAAGTTGGCGACTCGGTCTGCTCACTACTGACCGGCGGCGGCTATGCCGAATATTGCCTCGCCAGCGCCTGTTGCTGCCTACCAATACCAAAGGGCTTTAATCCTAACGAAGCAGCCGCATTACCGGAAACTTTTTTTACGGTTTGGAGTAACGTCTTTGATAGCGCAAAGTTGAAACCCGGCGAATGTTTGTTACTGCACGGCGGCAGCAGCGGCATAGGTACCGCCGCCATTCAACTCGCTAAAGCTTTCGGAGCCCAAGTCATCGTCACTGCCGGCAGCGACGACAAATGCAGTTATTGTCGAGAACTGGGCGCAGATCTGGCGATAAATTACCGGCAACAAGACTTCGTCGAAGCAGCATTGCAGTATCGCCACGGCCAAGGCGTCGATGTAATCCTGGACATGATTGGTGGTGACTATCTGTCCCGCAATATAAAATGCCTGTCCGTGGATGGACGACTACAACAGATCGCCATCCAACACGGCGGTAAGAGCGAAATCAATCTGACTGCCGTACTGATGAAACGCCTCAGCATTACCGGCTCAACCCTACGCCCCCGTAGCGACGACTTCAAGGCAAATATAGCCCGGCAACTTTACGACAAAATCTGGCCGCTACTGGAAGCGGGCAGGATCAAACCCATCATCGACTCAATTTTTCCGCTCGCCAAAGCCGCACAAGCCCACGAACGAATGGAAAATGGTCAACATATCGGTAAAATTATTCTGGAGGTATAAGCATGTCCTACACCACATTGGTTTCCGCAGACACTCTAACTGCTAACCTAAACAACCCGGATTGGCGAATATTCGACTGTCGATTCTCTCTGGCTGACGTGACAGCTGGCCATAAAGCCTATCGACAAGGGCATATTCCCGGGGCGCGTTACGCCGATTTAAACCGGGATTTGTCCTCGCAAGTGCAATCCTATACCGGCCGCCACCCATTGCCGGACTTTACCTTATTAGGCAAAAAGCTAGGCGATTGGGGAGTTAGCAGCCGTAGTCAAATCGTGGTGTATGACGATGCCGGTGGCGCATTTGCCGGCCGCATGTGGTGGCTGCTGCGTAGCATGGGCTATACCCAAGTCGCGGTGTTGGATGGCGGATTTGGGCATTGGCGAAAACAAGGTTCGCCAGTCACCACCTCACTTCCGAAAATTGTAACCAGTCAATTCCGCGTCTACCTGGACAATCAACAATGGCTGGACGCCACTCAAGTTGCGGACGGTCTGGCGGCACGAAAAATCACGCTGATAGACGCCAGAACGCCGGAGCGCTTCCATGGCCGACAAGAACCAATAGACCCCATAGCAGGGCACGTGCCCAAAGCGCTAAACAGACCATTACAATCGAATCTGGATAAATCCGGACTGTTTTTACCCGCCGACCAGCTACGTCAGCAATTTGGCAAGCTACTAGCTCCCCATCCTGCCACACAAGTGGTTCACATGTGTGGCTCCGGCGTAACAGCCTGTCATAACCTATTAGCAATGGAAATTGCCGGATTAAGTGGTTCGAAACTTTATGCAGGCTCATGGAGCGAATGGATCACTAACCGGAATAGACCCGTCGCAACAGATTAAATACCTAACCAACAAAACCCGAGGCTTGAGAAGATTGCTTAAACCCAATATTCACTAGACAGAAATTGAAAAAGCCGCTGAATACATTCATCGAATATATTCAGCGTTTAAAATTAGCGTGTATTACTTAAGCGTTAAGCCTGGAACGGATTTTCCAAGACTATGGTTTCGTTCCGGTCCGGGCCGGTAGACAAAATGGTTACTTTTACGCCAACCAATTGCTCGATCCGGGCAATATAGGCTTTGGCGTTTTCCGGCAATTGCGCAAAATCGGTAACGCCGGCCGTCGTCCCTCTCCAACCGGGCATTTCCTCGATCACAGCCTCGCAAGCAGCGTATTGATCCGCTCCCAGCGGTGCGGTTTCAGTAATTTGGCCGTTAATTTTATAAGCAGTACAGATACCGATTTTATCCAGCCCGTCCAGCACATCGAGCTTGGTCAGGCAGATACCGCTTAGGCTATTGAGCTGAGCCGATTTACGCATAGATACCGCGTCGAACCAACCGCAACGGCGTTTACGACCGGTGGTGGCGCCAAACTCGTGACCAATCACCCCTAGGTGCTCACCGTAGTTATCCAGCAATTCAGTCGGGAACGGGCCGTTACCCACTCGGGTCGAATAGGCTTTGGTAATACCCAATACATAATCCAGCGCCAAAGGCCCGACGCCAGTGCCGGTAGCTGCGCCGCCCGCAGTAGTATTGGATGAGGTTACATACGGATAAGTACCGTGGTCAATATCCAACAACGCGCCTTGCGCTCCCTCGAACAATACGTTATGTCCTTGATTTTGGTGAGAGTATATCGCCTCCCCAACATCGGTCAGCATAGGTTTGATGATCTCGCCCAAGCGCAAGGTATTCGCCAGCACCTCGTCATAATCGACGGGCTCGGCGTGATAATAATTGACCAACATGAAGTTGTGATAGTCGATCAGCTCTTTTAAGCGCGCGGCAAATTCTTCGCGGTTACGCAAATCGCCGGCTCGCAAACCGCGTCTAGCGACCTTATCTTCATAAGCCGGCCCAATGCCGCGACCAGTAGTACCGATAGCTTTACTGCCACGGGCTTTTTCGCGGGCCTGATCAATAGCAACGTGTATTGGCAGAATCAATGCGCAAGCTTCGCTGATTTGCAATCTATGCCGGACCGGCACGCCGGATTTTTCCAGAATCTCGATTTCCTTCAATAGCGCTTCTGGACAAAGCACTACACCATTGCCGATCATGCACTGAACACCTTCCCGCAAGACGCCTGAAGGGATCAAATGCAGCACGGTTTTTTCACCGTTAATCACCAAGGTATGGCCGGCGTTATGACCGCCTTGAAAACGCACCACGGCAGCAGCTTGTTCGGTTAAAAGATCGACCAGTTTACCTTTACCTTCATCGCCCCATTGCGTGCCGATAACAACAACATTCTTACCCATATTTACTAACCTTAAACTAGTGGTTTAACGACCCAGCGTTGATTGAGTTTTTCTAAAACAGCATTGCAGCCCAGTTGTTCGGCGCCGCCCTGTTGCTCCGGCAGCCGCTGAATGACGGTCAAGCCTTGCGCGCGCAAATCCCTGATTCTCTCCCGCAAATCGGCGTCCTCGGCAATCGGCGCAAACACGACTTGTGCCGGCTCGTCACCATCGACATTGAACATCGCAGCCAAAGTTTTTAAGTCGGCACTGAAACCCGTGGCGGCACGCGCGCGACCGAATACCTTGCCAACGTTATCGTAACGGCCGCCACGGGCAATTTCTTTACCCAGCGCCGGCACAAACGCGGCAAACACCATGCCGGTGTGATAGTGATAACCGCGTAACTCGGCCAAATCAAAACTGATCGTTAATGTCGGAAAATCGCGGCGCAATTTATCCGCAATGCCTTGCAAATCGGCCAGGGCCGTGGAGATCCCTTCCGCACCATCAAAACCGCTTAACAAGGTTTTGGCCTTATCAAGTACGTCGATACCACCGTTCAGTTTCGGCAGAGCATTAAAAATGTCTTTGTAATACTGATCTATAGCAAACTCGGCCAACAACTCCGCCAGTTCGGTTTTGGCCTTACGCTGCAAAACGTCAAATAACTCGCCTTCCTGCTGTGAATTAAGGCCGGCTCGTTTGGCCAAAGTTCGATAGATACCGACATGCCCCAAATCCAGATGTACATTTTCCAGACCGGTGATTGCCAGCATTTCCAGCATCAGCTGAATCACTTCATAATCACTCTCCAAACCGGCGTGACCGTATAATTCCGCGCCAATCTGCATCGGGCTGCGGCTTTTTTCCAGGGGGTCGCCCAGGGTGTGCAGCACAGTACCGGCATAGCACAGCCGAGTCGGCCATTCATGTTGCAGATGATGTGCATCGATTCTGGCCACTTGCGGTGTCATGTCCGCCCGTACACCTAACATTTCGCCACTTAACTGATCAGTAAGTTTGAAAGTCTGCAGCTCCAAATCATGACCGGAACCGATCAATAAAGAGTGCAGGAAATCTACAAACGGCGGAATGACCAATTGATAACCCCAACAGGCAAAAGTATCCAGCAGCTTTCTCCGCAACTTCTCCAGGTGCGCAGCCTGTTCCGGCAATACTTCACTAATACCTTCCGGCAATAGCCAGGTGTCTTTTCTTTGCATTTTTGTCTGTCTCAAACACAGCAAACGCCCCGCATGGCGGGGCGTTTGCCTATACATAATCCAAATGGGGGGTTATTTCTGATTCTTGAAATATTTGAAGAAATCGGAATTCGGTTCCAGCACCATGATGTTGCCGGACTTGCCCAGACTTTCCTTATAAGCAATCAGGCTGCGGTAGAAAGCAAAGAAATCGCTGTCCTCGCTGTACGCTTTAGCAAAAATATCGGCAGCCTTCGCATCGCCTTCGCCGCGCATTACTTCGGAATCGCGGTAAGCATTGGCCAAAATAATTTCGCGTTGCTTATCGGCATCGGCGCGAATCCGCTCGGCGGCTTCCGAACCTTGAGAACGAAACTCCCGAGCAACCCTGGCCCGTTCCGCTTCCATACGTTGATATACCGAGGTACTGACTTCGCTAGGCAAATCGATACGTTTTACTTGCACGTCGACAATAGTGATACCCAGTTTTGCGGCATGCGGCGACACATTGGTAATCAGCGCATCGCGAATCGCACTGCGATCCGTGGAAACCAGTTGTTTAATTTCACGCTTACTGAATTCGCTACGCGCGGAATCCTTGATGATTTGATCGAGACGAATATTGGCCTGATTCACATCACCGGCAACGGTGGTATAAAAGGTTTTAACATCGCCAATGCGCCATTTCACAAAAGAATCGACGATAACGTTTTTCTTTTCGGCAGTTAAAAAACGTTCCGGCGTCGAGTCCATGGTCAGGATACGCGCATCGAACTTCTTGACGTTATTGATGAACGGCAACTTAAAATGCATGCCGGGCTGAAAATCCGCACCGACAATCTCACCTAATTGAAATTTTATGACCCGCTCGGTCTCGGCGACGGTAAATACCGACATCGACAGCAAGACCACTACTGCGCCAACGGCGACTAGAATCTTATTTCCCATCTTAGCGTCCTCTCACATCGCGTTCGCGGCTTGACGCGCGCGTATCGGTTTTAATTTCTTTCACGGGCGGCGACGGCAAAGAAACCGGTTCATGACTGACTACCGGCGCAGGCGACGATTCTTCGGCCACTTTGTTCGTAAGTTTCTCCAGTGGCAGATACATAATGTTATTACCGCCTTTCACATCAACCAATACATTGTTGGAACGGCCCAACACCAATTCCATCGCTTCGATGTACATGCGCTGCTTGGTTACCGCGGGGGCTTTTCTGTATTCGGTCAACAATTGCGAGAATCGACTGACATCGCCGTTAGCACGGGCAATGACTTTTTCTTTGTAACCTTCTGATTCTTGTACGATACGCGACGCAGCACCGCGTGCCTTGGGTACCACATCGTTGGAATAGGCTTCCGCTTCGTTAATCAAGCGTTGTTTGTCTTCTCTGGCTTTGATCGCATCCTCGAATGAACCTTGCACTTGTTCCGGCGGTTGAGCGTCTTGCAAGTTGACGCTGGTGATTAAGATACCGGTTTTGTATGCATCCATTACCGACTGAATTTCGGATTTGACAGCCAACACGATGTCGCTACGGCCTTCGGTTAGCACAAAATCCATGTCGCTGCGGCCGATTACTCCGCGCTGTACGCTTTCAGTGACTTGTTTCAACGTTGAGGCGGGATCGAGTACGTTAAAAGCATAGTCCTTGGCATCCTTGACTTGGTATTGGACAGCCAAACGCACGTCGACAATGTTTTCGTCCTTAGTCAGCATCATGGCTTCCTTAGGCACGGAACCCATACCCTGCCCGCCGCCGGAACGATACCCGACTTCGATAAACCGTTGTTGCTCGACGTTAATGACCAACACTTGCTCTACCGGCGCCGGCATATGCCAGTTCAAACCGGGTTGCGTGGTATTCACGTATGCGCCGAAACGAGTCACTACGCCGCGAGTACCTTCGTCGACCGTATAAAATCCGCTCAACCCCCAAAGAATTACAGCACCGGCAGCCAATAAACCGACACCTTTCATAGAAGGCCCGTTACTGGAACCGCCTTTGGAGCCGCCACCGAAGATACCGCCCAGCTTGTCCTGTAAAGAACGAATTACCTCGTCCAAATCGGGTGGATCATTCTTCTCATTACGACCACTCCAGGGGTCTTTTTTATCACCACCGGGCTCATTCCAAGACATACCAAACACTCCAATAATTGGATTTGAAAACTCTAAAAACTGCATCTTGCAGAAAACTACCCGCTCGAAGATTCGAGCCATAGACTTGTCTATCCGCAAAGGCGGCCATTCTATCGTAAATTAGCCATTTCCGAGCAAATAACTGGGTGATTGGCACGGCCACTACCCGATTAAACCGGTTCGTCTAGCTCGATATCCTTCAACAACCCCAAATGCTTTCTGTCGATTTCTATCGTCAATTCGCAATCGCCGCTGTCGTTATTTACTTCATTGATTATTTTCACAAAATTAAATAATTTAGCCTTTAAACCAACCTGTCCGGCAGGTAAAAAGCATTTCCGAATTACCTTGCTGCTAGCAAATAATTCAGACAAGGCTTGCTGCAACAAATCACAGCCTACCCCGTTTTGCGCGGAAATCCAGACACTGGCGGGTTTGCCGTCGGCATCGTAGTCAATATGCGGAGCAACATCCTCGAGCAAATCGATTTTGTTGAAAACCATCAGCTGCGGAATTTTAGCGGCATCGATATCGTTTAAGACCTGATTAACTTGATAAATCGTATCTTCACGATCTTCGGCGGCGGCATCGATTACGTGCAACAGCAGATCCGCTTCGCTGGCTTCCTGCAAAGTCGAACGAAAAGCCGCCACTAATTCATGCGGCAAATGCCGGATAAAACCGACGGTATCCGCCAGAATGATCTCCCCGCCATTACTGAGCGACAATTGCCGCAAGGTAGGATCTAAAGTGGCAAACAATTGATCGGCCGCATAAATACCGGCACCGGTTAAAGTATTAAACAACGTCGACTTACCGGCATTGGTATAGCCAACTAAGGACACGGTGGGAATTTCGGCCTTTTTACGTTTACTTCTGCCTTGATGACGCTGCTTTTCAACCTTCCCCAAGCGCTGTTGAATCTGTTTGATGCGTACCGCTAACAGACGTCTGTCAGTCTCCAGCTGCGTTTCGCCAGGTCCGCGCAAACCGATACCGCCCTTTTGCCGTTCCAAGTGCGTCCAGCCGCGAATCAAGCGAGTAGACAAATGCTTGAGCTGCGCCAGTTCCACCTGCAATTTACCTTCGAAGGTTTGCGCCCGCTGCGCAAAAATATCCAGAATCAGGCCATTGCGATCCACCACCCTGACTTCCAACGCTTTTTCCAGATTGCGCTCTTGGCTGGGGGTTAGCGGATGATTGACAATAACGATATTGGCTTCGTGCTGGATGATCGCCGACCGGATTTCTTCAACCTTGCCGGTACCAACGAAATATTTCGGATCGGGCCGATGACGGCTACCAGTTACTACGTGCGTGGGTTGGGCGCCTGCGGATTTGGTTAATTCTTTCAGCTCGTCGAGGTCTTCTTGACCAACTTGCAAATTGAGGTGAACGAGAATGGCTCGTTCACCCGCATCGGGACGTTCAAACAAAAATAAACCTCTTAGCTTTCATCGCTAACGTCGGGCTCACGGTGCATCGTGACATTTTTCCCGGGAACGATGGTGGATATGGCGTGCTTGTAAACCATTTGATTCACGGTGTTTTTCAGCATCACCACGTATTGGTCGAAAGAATCGACGCGGCCTTGCAGTTTGATACCGTTAACCAAAAAAATCGACACAGGCGTGTGCTCTTTTCTGAGGGCATTCAAAAAGTTGTCCTGCAAGTTTTGTGCTTTCGACATCCTATTTCTCCTTATTATTTTTCGGTGCGCTATTAATACATTACCCGCTACCCCCGCCAATTTCAACACGCGGGATGCGGATCAATAAAAAACTTTTAATGAGTTTGGGACTGGCCTGCGCTATTTCAAGTTCAATCCGATCTTTATTCGCAGGGCCGTTGCGAAAATAACAACGGCCGCTTAAGTTCAGCTTAGCCGATTTTTTTATATTTGAGACGATGCGGGTTATCGGCATCGATTCCCAAGCGGCGATGCCTATCGGCTTCGTAATCGGCATAGTTGCCTTCGAACCAGACCACTTCGCTATCGCCTTCGAATGCCAGCATATGCGTGGCGATACGGTCCAGGAACCAGCGATCATGCGAGATCACTACCGCGCAACCAGGGAACGCCAACAAAGCCTCTTCCAAGGCCCGCAAAGTTTCCACGTCCAAATCGTTGGTCGGTTCGTCGAGCAGCAGCACGTTGCCGCCGCTTTTCAACAGCTTGGCCAAATGCACGCGATTTCGTTCGCCGCCGGATAATTCGCCGATACGCTTTTGCTGATCCCCACCCTTAAAATTAAAGCGACCGATATAAGCCCGCGATGGCGTTTCGTATTTGCCGACTGTAATCATATCCAGGCCGTCGGAAATTTCTTCCCAAACTGTTTTATTGTTGTCCATGTCGTCGCGTAGTTGGTCCACATAAGCCATCTGCACGGTTTGGCCAAATTTGATGTCGCCAGAATCCGGTTTTTCAAAGCCGGCCATCATCCGAAACAGCGTGGTTTTACCGGCACCGTTAGGTCCAATAATACCGACAATGCCGCCCGGCGGCAGTTTGAAACTGAGGTTATTGATCAACAATCTGTCGCCGAAACCTTTATTGATGTTATCAACTTCGATGACCACATCGCCCAGACGCGGACCGGGTGGAATATAAATTTCCTGGGTCTCGTTACGTTTTTGCGTTTCGACCGACGACAATTCTTCAAAACGCGCCAGACGCGCCTTGCTCTTGGCATGACGGCCTTTTTGGTTTGAGCGCACCCACTCCAACTCGGCTTTCATGGCTTTTTGCCGAGAAGACTCTTGCTTCTCCTCCAACTCCAGGCGTTTTTCCTTCTGCTCTAGCCAGGACGAATAATTGCCTTCCCAAGGAATGCCCATCCCCCGGTCCAGCTCCAAAATCCAGCCGGCGACGTTGTCGAGGAAGTAGCGATCATGGGTGACCGCCACCACAGTACCGGGATAATCGTGCAGGAAGCGCTCCAGCCAGGCCACCGATTCGGCATCCAAGTGGTTGGTAGGTTCGTCCAGCAACAGCATGTCGGGCTTGGACAGCAACAAACGGCACAGCGCCACGCGGCGTTTTTCGCCTCCGGATAACTTAGTGACGTCGGCATCCCAATCCGGCAGACGCAAGGCATCGGCGGCGACTTCCAACGTACGATCCAGGTTGTGACCGTCGCAAGCGTTGATAATGTCTTCCAGCTTGGCCTGTTCGGCAGCGAGCGCATCGAAATCGGCGTCTGCATCGGCATAAGCGGCATAGACCGCATCCAATCTGACCAGCACATCTTTAATTTCCGCAACCGCTTCTTCGATATTACCGCGCACGGTTTTGTTTGGATCAAGTTGCGGCTCCTGCGGCAAATACCCGATCTTGGTACCTTTCAGCGGAATCGCCTCGCCTTCAATTTCCTTGTCGATGCCGGCCATGATGCGCAGCAGCGTGGATTTACCGGAACCGTTTAAACCCAGCACGCCGATTTTCGCGCCTGGAAAAAACGATAGAGAAATGTCCTTAAGAATATGCTTTTTGGGCGGTACGATCTTGCCGACCCGGTTCATCGAGAAAATATATTGCGCCATTGTTTTTCTGCTGAAGAAAATAAAATGGCATTATACCGTGCGATAACGGTTTTTTAAGGGTGTTAATTTTTATCGGGCAACAGGTGGCAAATCAATGAAAATTGAATCAGATCCAGAGGCGCTTAGCTTAGCCGATGCCTATATCGACATCCATTGCCACCAAACCCGTGCAAATCAGACCCTTGAAATAATCAGTATCGGCACTCAGGATATCGACCTCGTGGCAGCGCAAAAGGGTTTTTATAGTTTGGGCCTGCACCCCTGGTATCTCGACCGAGAAGACACGCAAACCGCTTTAATGAAAATTAGTGCCGCAAGCCAGGACCCCAAATTACTGGCAATCGGCGAATGCGGACTGGATAAAGCAATTGCTGCGCCTTTGCCGCTGCAAACCGCAGCATTTACCAGCCAAATCGATCTCGCCAAACAACTTGGCAAACCGCTGATCATCCATTGCGTACGCGCTTTTAACGAACTCATCCAAATTAAAAAATCCACGCCAAACGCCGAGACACCCTGGATCATTCACGGCTTTAACGGCAACCCCACATTGGCTGGGCAATTAATAGGACACGGCTTTTATCTGTCGTTTGGCGCCGCCTTGCTGCATCCTCGCAGTCATGCCGCGGAAGCCTTGCGGGGCACGCCAATTGATCGCTTGTTTCTGGAAACCGACGCCGCGAAGGTATCCATTGACGCAATATACGCCACTGCGGCTAAAATGCTCGGCCTAGACATCGCGACCTTGCGCCAACAAAGCCTAAGCAATTTCAAACGAGTATTTCTGAATGACTGATTTAAGCTGGCTCTCCCGTACCGAACTATTGATCGGCAAGCCGAAACTCGACAAACTGCAGCAATCTCATGTGCTGGTGGTCGGAATGGGCGGTGTGGGCTCGTTTGCGGCCGAATTTATTTGCCGGGCCGGCGTCGGCGAAATGACCATCGTCGATGGCGATGTGGTCGATCCCAGCAACCGTAACCGACAGCTGCCGGCACTATCCACGACGCACGGCCAGTCCAAGGCTGACATCATGGGCGAACGCTTATTGGCTATCAATCCGGATTTAAAACTGACCATCAAACACGAATTCATCACACCCGACACCGCCGACGAGCTATTGAGCCAGCATTATGACTATGTAGTCGACGCCATCGACAGCCTCACGCCGAAAATCACGTTAATCCGCGCGGCCAAGGCCCGCAACATGAAAATCGTCAGTTCGATGGGCGCTGGCGGCAAGATGGATCCGACCCATTTAAAAGTGGTGGATATTTCCAAAACCTATAACTGCCCGTTCGCGCAATTCATTCGCACACGGTTGCGCAAACACGGCATCAGCCGCGGCGTGAAGGTGGTGTTTTCGCCCGAAGTAGTCAACAAGGATTCGTTGATGTTTACCGACGGCAGCAATTATAAGAAATCGGCTTACGGCACGATTTCCTATTTGCCGGCGGCATTCGGCGGGGTTTGCGCCTCGGTGGTGATACGCAATTTGATTCACGATCCAGCCCATTCGACCCACAACAAACATCATGGCTAAATCACCCAGCCGTCCAGCGGATTCACTGTTGGTTAATCCGGGCAAAAGCTCGCGTTTGCAAGAGATGCGCCAGCGCGCGACCACGGCAAATCAGCCGGCACCCGCGCCTACTCAACCGACGTTCCGAGCGAAAGACGAAAACCTGAGTCCGGAGCTGACCTTGGCTAGGCAATTGATCGATCAGCGCTTAAGCGAAATTATGGCGGCACTACCGGTCGGCAAACAGCGAAGCCTATTTAAGATTCGCTTCGGTATGGAACCGGCGCAAATCAAGGCATTACCGATAAAACAGATATTTTCTTTGCTGGAAATCAATCACACGCAATTCAATAATCTCTCGGCTAACATGAAGCAAGTCGCCGATCTGAATTATAATGGCCGCCAATCTAACTAATCCGGCCGTTTACCTTGCCTTACGCTCAGCCGTCCCCTTCCTCGATTCCCGCTACAATGTACACCCTAGAACCCAATCAAGATTACCGCGACCAAAGCCTGCGCGATAACGCCGAACTATCCAGTACCGAACTGCAAGCCGATGCAGCTAAGCACTACGATGATTGTTACAACGACTACCTGGTAGCCTGGTGCAACCGCGACAATCTGGCCTTGCATTACGGTTATTGGGACGAAGGCAAGCCTTACGACCAACACCAAGCCCTGCTGAACAAAAATCAGGTTCTTTATAAAAAGGCCGGCATTCAAGCCGGCGATAAAGTGTTGGACGCCGGCTGTGGTATCGGCGGCAGCACGATCTGGATGGCAAAACAGCATGGCAACCGGGTAACCGGCATCACCATCAGCACCAAACAAGCCGACTATGCACGGCAACACGCCAAACGCCACGGCGTTGCGGAATTGGTCGATTTCGAAGTCGCTGACTTTTGTGCCACGCCATTTCCTGATGCATCGTTTGATGTAGTCTGGGCTTTGGAAAGCTCATGCCATGCATTGCATAAAGGCGAGTTTTTACGCGAAGCTTGGCGGGTATTGCGGCCAGGCGGGCGGGTTGTGGTCTGCGACGGCTTTGTATTGCAGCGGCAATTTAACGAACAGCAATGGCAGGCTGTCGTCACTTGCTTGAACGGTTGGGCCGTGCCGAATCTGTGCGCGCGCGACGAATTCAGCGGTTTGTTGGAACAACAAGGTTTTCAAGCCATCGTTTGCCACGACATCACCGCGCAAACCCAGGCCTCGGTCGAACATATGTACAAAGTAGCCAAACGCCTGAAACCGGTACAAACTATCAGCCACTGGCTGGGATTGCGTTCCAAGGCACAAACCGCCAACTATTTGGTCGGTCTGGCACAGCACCGGTTATTTACCGAAAAACTGACCGAATATTGCATATTTACTGCACAAAAGGCTTAAACAAGATGCCGATGGTTTTACCGCGTTTGAAGTTTCTGACACTGTTTACAATATTGGGCTGCGGCTTAAGCGGTTGCGCCAGCGTACCGGCCAATAGCCAGCACGATAGCTTTGCCGACTACGCCGAATCGGTGTTTCGCCACCAGAATGCCGTGCTGAGCCGGCTGATGATGCTGAACGAAGCCGATCAATTGCCGGACAACGACATATTCGAAAACACCGAACAAGCGATGCACGATGCTTGCCATTTGCTGAACGAATATGCCGAACGCGAAAGCGACGGCGAACACATGGGCTTGCGCTTTAAAGCCAAGGTACAAGCCAGCATCGAAGGCTGCGATGCCAGCATTCAAAAGATGGAAGCCTTAATGGCCGGCCTGGACCAATACCAAGCGCCGCCGCACGGGCACCCTTAGACGAACAACCGGTTTCATCAAAGCTTGTCGCCGCCGTTTACCCATTGCCGGCGATAATCATCAAACTCATAGCGTTTTAACAAGTTTACTTGACCCTGTTTTAAACCATAAACATCCGGCAAGTTGTAGCCGTTAAAGCGGTTGGCCTTGATCAAGGAATACGCGCCGACATCGGCGAATACCAGTTTGTCGCCCACTTCCGGAATTTGCTCGAATCGATATTCACCAAACAAATCGCCGGCCAGGCAGGTCGATCCCGCTAAAATTGCCGTACGCTCGCCTGCCTCATCTTCCTCCAACAAGCGCGGTTTGCGCTGATATTCGAACACTTCCGGATGATGATTGACCGAGGTATCCAATATCAATACCTCCTTGCCATCACTGACAAATCGATCCAGCACGGTGGTCAGCAAATAACCGGCGTTACCCATCACGGCCTTGCCAGGCTCCAAATACACCTCGACGCCGAACTCAACTCCGAGCCGTTTGATCAATTCTGTGATCTGCCCCTGATTGGCAATGCCGTGATACAAATATCCGCCGCCCAGATTCATCCATTTAAGTTGACTGCATTTCAAAATCGGCAGCAGTTTTTCCAGGGTTTGCTGCAACGGCGCGAAATCCAGGCAAGCGAACACAGTATGAAAATGCAGCCCTTCGATACCGTCAGGCACTCCGTTTTGCAATAGCGCTATATCCACACCCAGTTTGGAATGCGGCCGGCACGGGTCATAGCGTTGGTCGTTGGCAAACGACAGCTTGGGATTGACCCGCAAGCCTTTCGAATAGCCGTCGGCTAACGTATGCAACCGTTGAAATTGAGACAGCGAATTGAAACTGATATGGCTGCAAAGCTGGCCCAGCTCGTGGAATTCGTCGGAACGTATGCCGGGAGAGGTTAAATGGATGCTACCGCTTTCTGCCCCCAAAACTTCGTTCGCCAGCCGCGCTTCGAACAGGGAACTGACCGAAATGCCGTCCACTCTCCCAGACAACAGTTCCAGCAAAGACGCCAAGGGTAGCGCTTTCATCGAATATAAAATCTTGCAACCCGTTGCCTGACGTAAGGCCAACAAGGGTTGTAGATTGGCGAGCACTTGCTCTTCATTAAGCACAAAGGCCGGCGAACTTGGAATTTGCCGTTTCAACGCCGTGGGGTTCATAGTCAAGCGCGGCCCTTTCCAGGGTAAATCGCCCCTTCGGTAATAACAAAATCCATGTATACATCATGCGTATCCATCGCGACCCGCGGCAGCAATTGCGCTTCGTAGCACACCGCTGCCAACACCGTGTCGGGCCGCACTTTTCGCAACAAGCGGTCGTAATAGCCCGCGCCGTTACCCAAGCGCCCGCCTTGCTCGTCAAACGCCACACCTGGCACCACGATCACATCCAGCTCATCCGCGCAAACCTGTTTACCCTGCTCCAGCCAACGCTCGCGCGGCGGTTCCAGAATATTCCACATGCCAGGTTGTAATTCATCGAGCGTTTCTAAATGCCACAAACCCAGTTGTTTTTGACCCTCGGCATCGACCGAGCAATAAGGCACAACGATGCGTTTATCGCTATCCAGCTCGGCGACCACCGCTGACAGGGTGCGCACTTCGGAACGGCAATGCAGATACCACATCACCGTTCGCGCGGCTTGATACCAAGGCTGTGCAACAACACTACGACAGATTTCGACACTGACTTCATCCTTATCGGCCTGAGCGTTGCGGGCCGCGTAGGCGATCTGACGTTGTTCGGTTTTATTCATGGTTACGGCAGCATGCCAAAGCTTGCTCAAACAAGCCTTCAGAACCAGTGATCAGATGATGCGCATCCTGCTCCTTGCGCAACCAGGTAAACTGACGTTTGGCAAGTTGCCGGGTGGCGATGATGGCCTTGTCCCGCATCGTCTCGAAATCATATTCGCCGCTCAGATAGGACCAGGCTTGCCGGTAACCGACGCAGCGGATCGACGGCATGCTTTCATCCAAATCGCCGCGTTGCCATAAAGCCTGAACCTCTTCCAGAAAGCCTTGCGCCAACATCTGATCGAAACGCTCGGCAATCTTGTCGTGCAAGGTTTTACGATGTTCAGGCGCGACAATGAGTTTGATAAACCGGTAAGGCTGCTCGGCCTGCTGATCCGCATCAAAAAAGCTGGATAAGGGCCGGCCACTGATTTCATAAACTTCCAAGGCCCGTTGAATCCGTTGCGGATCGTTCACATGAATCCGCGCCGCCGCTTGCGGATCGACTTGCGCCAGGCGGGCATGCAAAACATCCTTACCCATTTGCTGCAATTCATCATCCAGCCGTTGCCGGATTTTCGTATCGGCTTCCGGCAATTGCGCCAAGCCCTGCGTCACGGCACTGAAGTACAGCATGGTGCCGCCGACCAGCAAGGGCAGCTTGCCGCGCGCCGTAATATCCGCCATCAATTCCAAAGCGCGGTTGCGGAATTGGCCGGTGGAAAACGCCTCGCGGGGATCGAGAATGTCGATTAAGTGATGCGGTACGCCCGCGCGTTCGGCTAGCGAGGGTTTGGCGGTGCCGATATCCATGCCTTTGTAAACCAAGGCCGAATCGACACTGATAATCTCGGCGTTCAAGGCTTGAGCCATCGCCACACCGAGCGCGGTCTTGCCGGATGCGGTCGGCCCCATCAACAGGATGGCCGAGGGTTTGTGTATTTCAGTCATTTATTGACCGCGCATGAAAAACCGGTCCAAATCCTGATGGCTCAGCGCCACCCAGGTCGGTCGGCCATGGTTGCATTGACCGATGCGCTCGGTCTGCTCCATATCACGCAACAACGCGTTCATTTCCTCGATGCTGAGTTTGCGCTTGGCGCGCACCGAGCTATGACAAGCCATGGTCGCTAAAATCGCGTTAATACTTTCCTGGGCTTTATGACTGACGCCGTGGGTGACCAGATCGGCCAGAATATCGCGCACCAACTGATCGACATCGGCTTTTGCCAGCAAGGCCGGCGTGGCTCTCAGCACGACGGTTTCCGGGCCGGAGCGGTTTATTTCAAAACCCAAACCCGTAAAAAATTCATGCTCTTGCTCGGCCAAGTCGGCCTCGGCGGCGGTGACTTGTAACTTGATAGGCAGCAGCAGGGGCTGGGAGACAATGGCCCGATTGTGATAATGCTGTTTCAAACGCTCATACGTCACCCGTTCATGGGCCGCGTGGGCATCGATCAAAATGATGCCGTTGGCGGTTTCGGCCAGGATGTAAATATTGTGAATATGCGCCAAGGCAAAACCCAAGGGCGGCATCGCCGAGTCGGTCGGTGCCTGTATCGGATTTGACCGGTCAGTTTGCGGATAAAGTTTGCCGTAAGCCTTGATTTGCTCAGCCACGTCGGACAAATTCGTTCGCTCGGGCTGATAGCGATAAGCGCCGAAGGCCTCCGGCGCGGTTCGCTGTTGCATGCTATCCAAACCCGTCTCAGGCAAGGCCAGCGGCAGGGAAGTTTGTTGATTCAACGGCGTTAGTAGTGGTGTTACCGAAGTTTGTGTTTCCGAAAAATCGGAGGCAGTTTCGATCTGCTGTGCCACTTGCGCCCCGCCGGGTCTCTGATCGGCCAAGCTGCGATGCAAAGCCTGAAATAGAAAGTCATGCACCATCCGCCCTTCCCTAAACCGCACTTCAAGTTTGGTTGGGTGAGCATTCACATCAACCAAGGCCGGATCGAGTTCCAGGAACAACACAAACACCGGATGCCGGCCATGATATAGTACGTCCTGATAAGCCTGCTTCACCGCATGGGCGACAAGCCTGTCCTTGATCAAGCGGCCATTGACGTAGAAAAACTGCATATCCTGCTGGCTGCGGGAAAAAGTCGGCAAGCCGACCCAGCCGTGTAGATGCAAACCGGACGCCGCAAAATCGATGTTCACGCTGTTCTCGACAAACGCCGAGCCACAAATCGCGGCGATGCGTTTTTCCTTCGCGGCCTGCGTTGCGGCGGGCTTGAGATTCAGTACTTCGCGCTGATTGTGATTCAACACAAAGCCCACATCGAAACGCGCCAGCGCCAACTTTTGGATCAGGCTCTCGATATGGGCAAACTCGGTCTTCTCGGCTTTTAAGAACTTGCGGCGGGCCGGCGTGTTGTAAAACAGATCGCGCACATCGACGGTGGTGCCGGGCGGATGCGGATCCGGTTGCGGATCGAAGTTTTGCTCGGTGCCGTCGGCGCTAACTTGCCAGGCGCATTGGGCATCGGCGGCGCGGGAAATCAAGGTCAAACGGGCCACCGAACTGATGCTAGGCAAGGCCTCGCCGCGAAAACCCATGCTGACCACATGCTCCAAATCGTCCAAGGAAGCAATCTTGCTGGTAGCATGCCGGGATAAGGCCAAAGCCAAGTCGTCTTTGACGATGCCGCAGCCGTTATCGCGAATTCTGATTTGCCGCGCCCCACCCTGCTCGACGTCGATTTGAATCTGGGTGGCGCCGGCATCGAAACAATTTTCCACCAGCTCTTTCACCACCGACGCCGGGCGCTCCACCACCTCGCCGGCAGCGATTTGATTGACTAATTGAGTAGGTAAAGCGTGAATCCGCATGGGCTGTGCTCGGGAAAAAGCGCGTATTTTAGCGGATGAAAATGAAACGGGGCGAAATGATTCAGCGAATTACAAAACTCTCCAAATCACCGAGAAATTGCTCCCTTGATGGACGACTGCACTGATGCAGCAGGTAGCGCAACGCAGGGGGTAGTTGCCGGGAGGATTGGGTAGATAAGAATTGATCGGTACCCTGTTTTGCCAGCTTCCCCCTTTCCTCTACGCCCTGCATGTACGCGGAAGAAGAAATATTGTGTGCTTCAGCCTGATTAGCTGTCTCGCGGAATCTGCAATACCTGGCCGACGCGTACATTGCCGTCGTTCATCGCATTCGCCATCCGCAAAGCCCGCATGCTTATCCCATATTGCTGGGCGATACCAGATAAAGTTTCACCGCGATTGATCACATGCTGGGTTGCCGCGTTGCTAGCCACCAAGGTCGGACTCGCATCCGCTTCTCTAACCGCCAGGACCGGTTTTTGCTCGACTTTCGACTTAACAACAGCCGGCGCACTGTCTTCTATATCGGCACTAGCCAGTTGCACGGCTTTGGATTTGCCGGAACGATTTAGCTGCGCCATCATCGTATCTGCCGGCGCGTATTGTTTAAAATGACCGACTATCCCACTAAACACCGCCGACGCCATTTTGTTTTGATAAGCCTTGGTGTTTAAGCGACGCTCTTCTTCCGGATTGGAGATAAACGCGGTTTCCACCAGAATCGACGGAATTTCTGCGGACTTCAACACCACAAACCCGGCTTTTTGCACTGCGCTTCTATGCAGATGGCCGACGCTTTTCACGCTTCTTAAAACCTTGTTGCCGACGTTCTGGCTGGCTTCTTTCGCCGCTTTATTGGATAAGTCCATCAACACCGAGGTCAAGGTATCGTCCCTGTCCTCCGCAGCGCCGCCATCCACCGCGTTTTCGCTGGCAGCCAACCACCCGGCGCCGGCACTGGACGCGCCGTTGCTGGCCAAGGTATAGACGGATGCGCCGTGCGCTTGGCTGTCGCTAAACGCATCGGCGTGGATGGACACGAACAAATCGGCTTTCGCGGCCCGGGCAATACGGCGGCGTTCGTTTAATTTCACAAAATAATCGCCGTCGCGAATCATCACCGCCTTCATGCCCGGCTGGCTGTTGACCATACCTTGCAGACTCTTGGCAATCGCAAATACCACGTCTTTTTCCTGTGTGCCGTTCGCACCCTGCGCTCCGACATCCTTACCACCGTGGCCGGCGTCGATCGCCACGACAATATGGCGGCCCTTGGCTTTGCCCGCGGCTTTAAGCACAGAGGGTTTGAGAACGGCTTCCTGTTTTTTGGCGGGGGCGGAGGGCTTTTCCGGCATGGCCGCCGCAGCCACCACTGCCGCTTTTTCAGGTTTGACAAGCACTACCGGTTCAGGCTGCGCCGACTTGGTCGCCAAATCGATTTGCAGGGATTTACCCACCAGCGCCACTTTGGCATCGGCTTCGGCTTTTAACTCCACCACCACACGCAAATCGCCGGTATTGCGCACCGCGCTCCGGGCGAAACCGAACAGCGGGTGATCGGCGGACGGTTGTGCAATCGCTTGCGACATTTTGGCATCGATAAAATCGACCACCAAACGGCTAGGATTTTTTAATACGAATGCCTTATGCCGCACCGCGCCCGGCAGATTAAACGCCACCTGATTCGACGCAGAATAGCTTACGGCACCCAGCTCGGTCTGGGCCGCAAACACCGAGAACGAAGGCAATAACATGCCCCATATCCAGAAAATTCGATAAATTTGCTGCATGACCCACTCGACCGCTAGTGACAATATTGTTGAGATTATAGCAGTAGGTCTTTGTTTTTCCAGTTTAGTTTTATGCCAAGCCCGGCGTTTTTAGCTAACATATTGATTTCAGCCGAACGTTGTTGTTGAAAATAATTCAACCTTACTTCCAGATCGGCCGCCGGCAGAAATCCCTCACCCATTTGCGGCCATTCGATGCAGCATAAAGCATCTTGATTCAGATAATCGTCCATCCCCATCCATTCCAGCTCTTCCGGGTCCTTGAGCCGATATAAATCGAAATGAAACAAGCGCCGGCCGTCGATTTCGTATTCTTCAACCAAGGTGTAGGTTGGGCTTTTTACCGCGCCTTGATGACCGGCGGCGCGCAACAAGCCGCGCACCAGCGTGGTCTTGCCGGCACCCAATTCACCGTACAAAAACAGCAGACATTTTTCCGGCAGTGCCTGCCAGAGCGCGGCACCCAGCGCTTCGGTGTCTTCGGGAGTTTCCAGCGTGATGTTCATTAATTCAATAATTTCCTAATTCGTTCCGACAAATCGCCGGCCAATAAGCCGCGCTCGCCAAATTCCGCCGCCAGACTGTCGGCCGCTTCGCCATGCACATAGACACTCAACCGGGTCGCCTGCTCCAAACTCAAACCTTGTGCCAGCAAACCGCCGATCAGGCCGGACAACACATCGCCCATACCCCCGCTAGCCATGCCGGGGTTGCCGGTGGTGCCGACATACACGGTTTCGCCACCGGTAATCAAAGTACCGGCGCCTTTCAACAAACAAGTGCCGCCGTATTGATTGTGCAAATCCGCCAACGCCGCAAAACGGTCTGCCGAGATGTGCCGGGTATTGCAGTCCAGCAAGCGCGCTGCTTCGCCCGGATGCGGCGTTAAAACCCAGTTTTCGCGCCGCGTCGGCTGCTCCGCCAGCAAATTCAACGCATCGGCATCGAGCACGCAGCGCTTATCGCTAGCCATTACCGTGCTAAACATTTCCCTGGCCCAATCGTCCTGTCCCAGTCCCGGCCCGATCACCGCCACGCTGGCTTTGCGCAGCAAGGCTTGCAAGCTTTCGCCGCATTCCACGCCGTGGCACATCAGCTCCGGCCGGCCGATGTTGATCAGCCCGCTATGCGCGGCGCGGGTGGCGATGCTAACTAAGCCGGCGCCGGAACGCAAGGCCGCCTCGCCGGCCAAGCGTATCGCCCCGGTATAACCCAAGTTGCCGCCGATCAACAATACGTGACCGAAATGGCCTTTGTGAGCAACCCGCGCGCGGCGCGGCAAATCGAGTTTATCCAGCAACAGCGCGAACGGCGGCATCGCCGCCAACACTGCCGCATCGATATCCAAGGTGTTGCAAATAATCTCGCCGCAATACTCGGGAGCCTCGCCGGTAAACAAGCCGCACTTCAAACCGATGAAGGTCACCGTCACATCGGCCTTGACCGCGCAACCCAATACCGAGCCGGTGTAGGCATGTAAACCGGACGGCACATCAACGGCAACCACCGGACAGCTCGAAGCATTGATAGCCGCAATGGCTAACGCAAAAGCTTCGCCTACATCACGACTCAAGCCGATACCGAACAAGGCATCGACTATGACCCCTTGCAGTTTGGATTGTCCGGCTTCGAAGTCGCTGACACTGCCACCAGCCTGTAAAAAATCTTGATAGGCACTCAGAGCATCACCCGGTAAACCTTGCGGATCGGTCAAGGCATAAACGGTTACCTGATAATCGGCTTGTAAGGCCCGCGTCGCAACATCGTAACCATCGCCGCCGTTATTGCCGGCGCCGCAAAACACTGTGATTGCCTGTTGTTCCGGCCAGCGCTGTCCTAACTGCTCGAATAGCGCGTAACCAGCCCGGCGCATCAATTCCCGGCCGGGAATTCCTAACTCGTCGATCGCATATCGTTCGGCTTCGCGGATTTGGGCGGTGCAGTAGAGTTTGATTGGGGGTATTTGCATGGCTTGGCCTTGGGGATTCGATAGGTTTTTTCCGCAGATTTTACAGAGATTGGTTAAATGGTTTGCTCCGGTGCCTGTCAGCCAAAAGCTGTCTCTTGGTGACGCAACTTCAATGAACTCTAACTGTTCGTTTGCCACCATATGATTGTCCGCAGTCGTAGGGTGCATAAGCGATGATCTTGCCCGGATTTGACGGACACTCAACTAAGCGACTTTTTTAGCTTCAAAATTTTCCGGGCTGATATAGCCTAATTTGGAGTGAAGCCTTTTTCGATTGTAATACACTTCGATATATTCAAACACTTGGTACTTGGCGGCTGATCGGGTTAAAAACCGTTCACCATGAATCGCCTCGACTTTAAAACTGTGGTTCCAGCTTTCCATGGCGGCGTTGTCATAGCAATCGCCTTTCTTGCTCATGCTGCAAATCAATTGGTGTTTGGTGAAAAGCTTCTGGTAGGCGGCAGAGCAATACTGGCTGCCTCGATCCGAATGGACAATGACGCCTTTAGGCATTCGGTGACGCCATAACGCCATGATCAGGGCATCACAAACCAACGTTGCCGTCATCCGTTCGGAAATGGCCCAACCGATCACTCGACGTGAATAAAGCTCAAGTACCACCGCTAAATACAGCCAACCTTCTTCCGTCCAAATATAGGTGATATCCGATACCCATTTTTGATCGGGGCCGTCTGCCGTGAAGTTTTGTTCCAACCGATTCGGGGCGACCGGTAACGAGTGGTTGCTGTTCGTTGTGGCTTTGTATTTCTTAGCCGCCTTCGCTCTCCAGCCATGGCTTCGCATGATCCTGGCTACCCGGTGTCGGCCTGCTGATTTTCCTTCGTCTTGTAGTCGCTGTGTAATTCTGGGTGAACCAGGACGGCCTTTCTCATCCTCAAAAATACGTTTAATCTCATTGGCTAGCCATTTATTCGCTTCGCCTCTATCGGAAAGTGGCCTGCACTTCCAGTCGTAGTAGCCACTCCGTGAGACCGTTAACAGGCGGCACATGAGTCCCACAGGGAATTGATCTTCATTAGCTTTGATCATGGCGTACTTCACTTGGGCTGTTTGGCAAAGTACGCTGCCGCCTTTTTTAAAAAGGCGACTTCCTCTTCCAGGCGGGTGTTTTCTCGTTTAAGCCGCGCCATTTCGGCCTGCTGTAGCTTTTGATCTTCGAAGGGCTGTCCTGTTTGGCGACGCTTGGCTCGCCAGTTGTACAGCATCGATTCGGCGAGCCCTAAATCTTTGGCCGCCTTTGGGATGCCATCCTTGTCGGCACGCTCCAGGGCTTGTTCTTTAAACTGCGCGGTATATTTGTTGCGGACAACGGGGATCTTTGATTCGTTTTGGGCTTTCATGATTTTCCTCGGGGTTAGAGATTACTCTCTTAGCCGAGTGTCCGATAGATCAGGGCAAGATCACCAACGCTTTGCCCTACTTTTTTCCAAGCAAAATAAATGGAGAACGGGAACAATAATGCCCCAGGTAACACTTTGAGGGTTTCTACGAAAATAGAAAGCGCTGTTGCAGTAGCCAAAATGAGGCCCTAAAAGGAATTAGTTAGTGCCTTATATCTATCATGAAACATGTTTATCCTCAATAATTTCGAGGCCTATAGAAGGGGCGCGTTTTTGTTGATCAAAAATAGATCTCAACACGTTGTTGGATTGGATGGTGTCCTAATGAAACCCCGTCTAACTGAAATTGAGCAGCTAGAAAAGCATATCCAAATTTACGCGAGCGGACGGATTATAGGAGGTTTCGAGACACAATCTCGACAAATCACCAGAAATCCAAGTCCCCCTTGTGCAATTTCTCCCACGATCTATCAAATCAGCTGTGTCACAATTACCGCACTAAATCGATACGGAGCAAAACCATGCGTCAGTTTCTGTTGATCACCGCGACACTGATTGCACTGAGCGGATGCGCGTCGGAATCCTGCGACAAGGATGTCATCAATATCCTCAATCCCAACCAAACCAGTGCAAAATTGCTGATGGATTACGCCAAAACCGCCGTGTGTAAAACTGGCCCGGCAGGCGAAGTTAAACCTACAACAGTAGACGAAGAGCGCAAGTTGGTGTTGATTTACGATCTGTATGCCAAAGCCAGAAGCTATGCGATTTTAAATAAAGTGTTTTTCTGGCTCTCGCTGGTTTCGGCGGTGGCGGTGTTTCTGTGGCCGTCGCTAGGGGTGTTGATGAAAGACCGGCTGGGCGAGCGCGAATGGTATAAATCGGCTATCGTGCAAACCACGGTGACCGGCATTGCGGCGTTGATGTTCGCGTTTTACAGCCAATACAAAGACAAACAAACCTATACGGAAAACCTGATGCGCTACACAGTGTTTTCCGATAAGCCGGTGAATGAATTGAGTCAAAAAGTGATCGAAGAAATCGGCAAAATCGACATCGGCTTTAGTTTTAGCGGGGTATTTGATAAGAAGGAAGATAAATAACCGGGAAGAACGAGTGCCTGGTTGTCAAAAACGTTTTGGTAGACTTTTTAACGGATCGCCTCTTCTAATGTTGGAATGTAGAGCCGAATTGACTCGGCCTGTCAGTTGTTTATAAGCCCAAGGTTTCATTAAATTGAATATTCCTCTGTCCCAAGCCGAAGATCCGATACAGCTTGTCCAACGCATCAAACTATGGGGCGAGGAATTGGGTTTTCAGCAGATCGGCATCAGCGACACGGATTTAAATACCGCCGAACGGCATCTGCATGACTGGCTGGATAAGGGCTTTAACGGCGAGATGCAATACATGGCCGCGCACGGCTTGAAACGCAGCCGGCCGGCTTTATTGCAGGAAGGCACGCGCAGCATTATCTCGGCGCGGATGGATTATTTGCCGGAATCGCCAGTTGCCAGCCAACAGCTATTGGACGATCCGGCCGCCGCATTTGTCTCCCGCTACGCCTTGGGCCGCGATTACCACAAGCTGCTGCGCAATAGATTGCAAAAGCTGGCCGACAAAATCGCGGAAGCGATAGGCCCGTTCGGCTATCGGGCGTTTGTCGACAGCGCGCCGGTACTGGAAAAAGCCATCGCCGAGAAAGCCGGACTGGGCTGGATAGGCAAACACAGCAATTTGATCAATCGCCGCGCCGGCTCCTGGTTTTTTCTCGGCGAAATTTATACCGACCTGGTTTTACCCAGCGATCAGCCGGCCGGCAATCATTGCGGGCACTGCCAGGCTTGTTTGGACATTTGCCCGACGCAAGCCATCGTCGGCCCTTATCAGGTCGATGCCCGCCGTTGCGTATCGTATTTAACCATCGAACTACACGGCAGCATTCCGGTGGAGTTGCGGCCCTTGCTGGGTAACCGCATCTACGGTTGCGACGATTGTCAGCTGGTTTGCCCATGGAACCGCTTCGCCAAACTCAGCGCGGAAAGCGATTTCAAACCCCGACATCGTTTGGATCAGGCAACCTTAATCGAATTGTTTCAATGGACCGAAGCCGAATTTCTGCAAAAAACCGAAGGCTCGGCGATTCGCCGCATCGGTCATTTACGCTGGCTGCGCAATATCGCCGTCGCCTTGGGCAACGGCAAACCGACGGATGCAGCTAAAGCCGCACTGACTAGCAGATTGAACGAGGATGCGGAGATGGTGCGCGAGCACATTATCTGGGCGTTGCAACGCTTAAACGCCGCTTGAGTTTTTGTCGTCGACGGGTATATTCTGTGAAGCAGTTAACAGAACATCGGAGCGAGCATGCTTGTCGCCGCCTCTTCCAATCTTCCCGCACTCTACAGCTTTCACAGCCAATCCGGCGCCGCGCCCGGCGATAAGAGCTCGGTTAAGACCGCCAATCCCGCACAGGCCGGCGGCATTCAACTCACCGAAGAGCAACAACGCCAAGTCGACAACCTAAAAGCGCGTGATCGGGAAGTACGCAACCATGAGCAGGCCCATTTAAGCGCCGCCGGCAATCTTGCCGTCAGCGGTGCGCAATTCAGTTATGTCACGGGACCGGATGGCCAACGCTACGCCAGCGGCGGTGAAGTTGGAATCGATGTTTCCGAGGTTGCCGGGGATCCTGAAGCCACCTTGCGTAAAGCCGAAATCATCCGCCGCGCGGCACTGGCGCCGACCAATCCGTCGAGCCCCGATCAAAGCATTGCCGCCAAAGCGGCGGCAATGGCTAACAAGGCCCGCGCCGAATTATTAAATTTGCAAAAAGAGCCCAGCCGTAACGGCCGCCTCATCGACCTTACCGCCTGATCAGCGCGGCGCAAACTCCAGGCCGAAACCCACACCCGGCTCAACTCTGACCACCACGGCCGTTTGTATCGGCGCGTCGTCGAATTCGGTGGTTTGCACTTCCACGAGCGTACCTACCGGCGGCATTAACTCGTTGGCGCAGATTAAAAACAGACCTGTTTCCGAAAAATCCCGCATATCCACAACCACAGCCTCGGAGAACGCCGCTCCTGTCAGTCTGATTTTGGCACGATGCTTAAGGCGCGGGTGCCTGCGCTTGTTATCAACCACGAACTCTCCTTTATCGGTTAGGCTCTAAGACCAGTGAGCATATGAAACGCTTACTGTACAAAACCCCGCAAAAACAAATATATACCCAATCCCAGAATCACCAATCCGCTCAGTAATTTCAACCTGCGACCTTCCTTTTCCTGCAGACGGCGCTGACTTAAGGTAACCACACCTATCCCCAGCACTATCAGGTCATCCAACATATAAGCCAGATTGTACAGCAATAAATAGCCGTAATAATCCAAGCCTTGCATTTGCCGTAACGTCAGTATGCGGGTATACAAGGCAGGGAAACCTGAAGTGCAAAGCAATTCGACAATCTGCACCAGCGCGGCCAATACCACCGCGCCCAGCATGGCGCCGGCCAGATTCTCGGCCAACAGTATCCGTCGCATTCGATTGTAGATACCGGGTTTGGCGGAGGCGGGAATCGACAAGGATATCCCCGCGCCAAATGCCCAAAAATCTTTCAGGTTGATGACGCCGGCCACAATAGCGATCACCGCAATCGCTAACTCCGATGCCCGCGACAAACCGATCAACAAGAACAGATTCAACCAGGCGGCCATGAACACAAAATAAGCCAGCCCTTCCACCGCGACGAAAATCCCGGCCACCGCCAACATTCTGGGCCGATTATGCATCGGCGCCAACATGGATATCATCAGAATCAACACCCACATCGAGCAAGGATTGAAACCGTCCAGCAAACCCATCGCCAACGTAAAGGCAGGCAATCCGACATCTTCAAGACCGATGCGCCGGCCCAGTAAGGTCACGGTAAATTGTTCCGCCGGGACAGCGGTTTGCCGGCTGATAGGGGCTTCGCACGACAAACCTGCATCCAATTCGCAACTGCCCGCTTGTTCGCCGCCTTGCGTTTTACTTTCGGCCGCACCCGCACGTAACGCGTTGCGGATTAAGGCTCCGCTGGTATCTTCATCCGCATATCCCACGATCAACTCGCCCCGCACGACGATCGCCGGTAACCGCACCGGCCCCGCCTTCCCAATCTCGAAAAGCCTCCGCAAACGTTCAATCGCTTCCTGATCTTGACTGACGTTGCTGATGACAATCCGTAATTCGGGCTGATTGCGTTGCAGATCGGCCAAAAACTGTTCGGCTTTTTCGCAATGTTCACAACCATCGCGGACAAACGCTTGAATATCCGCTGTATTATCAAGATGGTCGCCACGGGCGTGCGTTGCCGTCCCGATGCCTATCAACAACACCAGACTTAGCCGCATGATCACCGGCAATAGCCACATCGGCCATTCCGGAATCGCCTTCACCCTATTCATGCCCCGCTCCTTTTCGATCGGTCCAGCAATATGTACGGAAGTTACAATTTTATTAGATAATATCTGCCTCTACGAATCCGCCGAACCGGCAGGCGCGATTTCCATCCTATTCAAACACGTGCCGATTAACGCCGGCAGCGTGAGCATCACATACAAACTTAATGGCCAGAAGACCCAGAAGCAGCAAATCGACCGCTAGACGCAGTAGATCGAAACCTAAAGCATCCTGGCTGAAACGCAGCCTGATCTCGGTGATATTGATCGCGGGATTCGTGCTCGCGGCATACGTCAGTTACCTTGATTATACGGTACGCGAGCAATTCGAAGGCAAACGTTGGTCTATCCCGGCCCGGGTTTACGCCAGCCCGGTGGAATTGTATGCCGGCTACGAAATATCGAGTAAAAACTTGGAAGACCTGCTGCTGGAATTACATTACCGGCAAGACCCGCAGTTGGCCGGCGAAGGTTCGTATGTCGTGAAAAGCGGCCAGATTAACATCCGTACCCGCGCCTTCAATTTCGGCGACACGCCCCAGGAAAGCCGAAAAATCAGCGTACGCTTCGGCGCTGGCGGCATTGCCAGCCTGAACGACGCCACGACTGACGAAAGCCTGGCCATTGTCCGAATGGATCCCGTGCAGATCGGCAGTTTTTATCCGACTCGCAAGGAAGACCGCATTCTGATCAAATTGGACGAGGCGCCGCCGACGCTGGTACAAGGCCTGCTGTCTACCGAGGATAAAGATTTCTACAACCATTTCGGCATTTCGCCCAAAGGCATCGTCCGGGCCATGTGGTCGAACCTAAAAGCCGGCGGCATGGTGCAGGGCGGCAGCACCATCACCCAGCAGTTAGTGAAGAATTTTTTCCTGAACCCCAAACGCACCCTGCGCCGTAAGCTCAAGGAAGCCTTAATGTCGCTGATTCTGGAATACCGTTTCAGCAAGGACGAAATTCTGGAAGCGTATTTGAACGAGATTTTCCTGGGTCAAGACGGCGGTAGCGCGGTACACGGCTTTGGCCTGGCTAGCGAATTTTACTTCGGCCAATCGCTGAAAACACTAAATCTGCATCAAGTCGCCACCCTGGTGGCATTGGTACGCGGGCCCTCGGAATACGACCCGCGCCGCAATCCCGAACATACGCTGGAGCGCCGCAACATCGTGCTGGATGCGATGCACAACGAAGGCTACATCGACGAACAGCAAGCCAATGAAGCAAAAAAACAGCCGCTTGGCGTGGCAACGGTCATTCATCGCTCAGCCAATCGCTATCCCGGCTTTATAGATCTGGTGAAACGGCAACTTAAGCAGGAATATAAAGAAGAAGACCTGACCTCCGAAGGCTTGCGTATCGTCACCACTCTGGATACGCACATACAGGACACTCTGGAGCAGGCCATCGCCAGCAAACTGAAACAGCTGGAGAAAAGCCCGAAAAGCAACGACCTGGAAACCGCTGCCATCGTCACGCGCCGCGACAGCGGCGAGATCGTCGCGCTAACCGCCGGCCGTCAGGCCGACGACATCGGTTTCAACCGCGCCCTGGATGCGGTAAGGCCTATCGGCTCCCTGATCAAGCCGGTTGTGTACCTTACCGCGCTGGAATATTCCGATCGCTACACTATAGCCACACCGATCAGCGACACCCGCCTGGAAATTCCGGCCGAAAAAGGCAAAACCTGGTCGCCGGACAATTACGACAATCAGGAACACGGCATCGTGCCGCTACATAGCGCACTGGCCCATTCCTACAATATGGCCACAGTGCGGATCGGCATGGACATCGGCTTGGCCAAAGTCGCCAATACTTTAAAAAACATGGGCGTCAGCCGGCCGGTGGATTTGTTTCCGTCCTTCCTGCTGGGTGCGCAACCGCTGACGCCGCTGGAAGTGACTCAGCTTTATCAAACCTTGGCCGGCGACGGTTACGCCACCCCGTTGCGTTCGATCCGTGCGGTGAATGCCGCCGACGGCAAAGCGCTGCAAAGTTATCCGTTTACGGTAAGACAAGCCGTGGATCCCGCCGCCACCTTTATCACCAATACGATTTTGCAGGAAGTGATGTACGCCGGCACCGGTCATTCCGCCTACAATTACATGCCGCAAAACATGGCCCTAGTTGGCAAAACCGGCACCACCAATCAATTGCGCGACAGCTGGTTTGCCGGCTTTAGCGGCGATTTTCTATCGGTCGTATGGGTCGGCCGCGACGATAACAAACCAACGGGCCTGACCGGCGGAACTGGTGCCTTGCAAATCTGGTCCGAGCTAATGCGCCAAGTGTCGAAAAAACCGGTCACGCTGGTGCCGCCGGATAATATACAAATGACCTGGATAGATCAGGCCAGCGGCCTGCTCAGCCAAGAAGGCTGCCCCGGCGCCAAATTAATGCCTTTCGTGGAAGGCTCGGCGCCCAGCCAATTCGCCGACTGCGGCGCAAGCCCGGAATCCGGCGAAAGCTGGCTTAATAACTTGAACCCCTTTTAACTATGCTACTGAAGATAATTTCCACCCTGGTTTTCCTGATTGCCATTGCCAGCCCGGCACGGGCTGAAGATACCCCGATTACTCGATTGAAAAGCTTTTTAGCCAGCAGTGCCTCCTTGGCGGCTGATTTCAAACAAATCAGTTTCGATAAAAGCGGCCGGCCGGCGCAAAACAGCTTCGGCAAATTTTATTTAAGCCGGCCGGGTAAATTTCGCTGGAATTACCAAAGACCGTTTGTGCAAGAGATTGTGTCGAATGCCGGAAAAGTCTGGTTTTACGATGCCGACTTGGAACAGGTGACGGTCAAGCAACTCGATGATTCGCTTGGCTCGACCCCAGCCTTATTGTTGACCGGCGAAGTGGATATCGAGGAAAAGTTTATCCTAAAGGAACAAGGTAAGGAGGACGACGGGATGAACTGGGTAAAACTGTCGCCCAAAAACGAAGAAAGCGGTTTTAAATACATCTTGATCGGCCTGAACGGCAACCAATTGGGCGGCATGGAGTTGAGCGATAATTTCGGCCAACTCACCCGGATTTATTTTTCCAACATCCAGCTCAATCCCAAACTGGACGAGGCCTTGTTTAATTTCAAAGCGCCGAAAGGCGTGGATGTGTTTGAAAACTAGGCGGCTTTAGACCGGCTTACTGATCCCCAACTTTTCCATCCGCGAGCGCAAGGTCGTGGATGGCACGCCCAAAATCTTCGCGGCGCCCTGATTGCCGGCGATTCGCCAGGAAGTCGCTTCCAGCGCCTTCAGAATATGCGCGCGCTCCGCTTCGTCCAGCGTGACAATCGGCGCTGCGGTAGGCGCGCCGGCACCCATCACATTCACGCAGTCCACGGCGGCCAACTGACTGCCCTTGGTTAAAATCACCGCGCGCTCGATGATATGTTGCAACTCGCGAATATTCCCCGGCCAGAAATAGCTCTGTAGATCGGCCATCATCCGTTCCGGAATCGATTGGATTTTCTTGCCGAACTTTGCCGCATACTTATCGATGAAATGCTTCACTAAAAACGGCACGTCTTCCTTACGCTCGCGTAGCGGCGGCAGATTGATGGGAAAGACATTCAAACGGTAATACAAGTCGGCCCTAAATTTACCCTGCTGCGAAAATTGCGCCAGATCCCGGTGGGTAGCGGCGATCACCCGTACATTACAGGTCAGAGTTTGCGTACCTCCCACCCGTTCGAACTCGCCTTCCTGTAATACCCGCAACAATTTGGCCTGCATTTCCAGCGGCAATTCGCCGATTTCATCGAGAAACAAGGTGCCACCGTCCGCCAATTCAAAACGGCCCAGCTTGCGGGCAATCGCGCCGGTAAATGAGCCTTTTTCGTGACCAAACAATTCGCTTTCCGCCAAATTCTCCGGAATCGTCGCGCAATTCAATTTCACCAAGGTCTTGTCTTTGCGCGCGCTGAGATTGTGTATCGCCCGCGCGATCAATTCCTTGCCGGTGCCGGTCTCGCCGGTAATTAACACTGTGGCATCGGTATTGGCTACCTGCCTCACCAGATCCATGGCCTGGTGCAACGCCGGGGAATTGCCGATCAATTCCTCGCCGTCGCGGCTGGCCAACACTTCTTCTTGTAGATACAGATTAATGCCGCGCAAGGTATTGCATTCCGCTTCCGCCTGCTGTCTGGCTTTGCGTTCGTTGATATCGCGCAGAATCAGAATGTAAAGTTGCTGCCCGATGGCTTCCACCCGAGAGATGGTCGCTTCGATCGGAAAATTACTCTCATCGGCCCGCACCGCGTTCAAGCCTTCCGAGACCCAAATAGCCTGCTCCGGCGGCACCCCGTTGCGAAAGTTGACTAGGGTTTTATAAAGCTCGGGCGACAAAAATCGATCAACGGCCCGGCCGATATTGTCGGCGGCCTTGCAGCGAAACATCTGTTCCGCCGCCGCGTTGAACAGGGTTATCCGCCCGGCTTCATCCAAGGTCAGAATCGCATCCATCGCGTTCTCGAAAATCCGCGACAGACGCTGCTCTTTTTCTTGCAGTTCCAGTTTCAACTTTTGCAGCGTGAGATGGGTTTGCACCCGGGCCAGTACTTCTTCGTATTGAAACGGCTTGGTGATGTAATCGACCGCACCGACTTGAAAGCCTTTCAACTTATCGGCGGTGTCGGCCAATGCGGTCATGAATAACACCGGAATATCGCGAGTCGACGGAATGGCTTTCAAGTGTTGACAGACGGTAAAGCCGTCCATGCCTGGCATCATTACATCCAGCAGAATAAGATCGGGCAGATGCGCCACTGCCTGTACTAAAGCGACTTCCCCGGTTTCCGCGCGGAGCACTTCAAACCCAGCCTCATCGACCAATCCAGCCAACTCTTCCAAATTAACCGGATTATCGTCCAACATCAAAATTAACGGTTTTTCCCGCTGCCGTTTATCTGTCATGCATTTCCCCTGAGCTATCCGCAGCTGTCATTCCTGAAATTCGTACAAATAGTCTTGAATGGCCGGCTCCAGCCGAATATTGGCTTGCTGCAGCAACTCATAGCTGGCGGCGGCATCGGCGAACATAGCCTCGTGCCCCATCGTTTCCAATTGCTGGGCTATTTTGCCGAACGGAAAGGCACCGATGCTGTTGGCGGAGCTTTTAAGCGTGTGGGCGGATAATCGAAGCAAATCCGCATCCCGGCGCTGTATCGCATCGGCTAAATCATTCAACAACGGCCCCGACTGTTCCTGAAACAGCATCATCATTTTGCATAACATTTGCTGCCTGCCGCGGACCCGATTCAAAGCTTGCTGCCAATCAAGGGCCGGCTCGGCCAAGACGGCCAGCGCGCCATCGGTGTCGTTCCCTTGCCCGGATTCCGTCATATTCCAGCACTCCACGGTTGATAACAAATCTTCCTCTTGCACCGGCTTGGCGATATAGTCATCCATCCCGGCCGCCAAGCAGCGCTCCCTATCGCCTTTTAAGGCATGCGCCGTCATCGCGATAATCCGCATGTGCGCGCCGGTATCGCGCTCCCGCAGCCGAATGGCTTCGGTCGCCTGAAAACCGTCCATTACCGGCATCTGCACGTCCATTAAAATCAAATCGAATTCGGCATCGGTCGCCAATAAATCCAGCACTTCCTGACCGTTATTGGCCACTTGCACCCGATGGCCGCGTTCCTCCAACAACACCACTGCCATATATTGGTTAACCGGATTATCTTCCGCCAGTAGAATTTTCAATTTGCGAGGCGGTTCGGCTAACGCCGCGGGCAAGGCTTCCGGTGCTTTGGCAGCCGATTTACCCAACGCCGATTGAATGGCATTCCACAGTTCTGAATGTTTGACCGGTTTACGCACATACAAATTGATACCCAAATCATGGCAGCGCTCGCAATCGTCCGGACGATCGGCCGAAGACAACATCATGATGGTCACCGGCTCAAAGCGTTGATCCTCCCGAATGGTCTGGGCAACCATAAAACCATCCATAATCGGCATCATCGCATCCAGTAAAATCAGCGCGTAAGCCTCACCTGATTCAGCCATATTGCGCAAAGCCAGGATAGCTTCCTCGCCGCTATCAACCGTTGTAGGCCGCATGCCCCAATGATTCAAGATTTCCGAAAACACCCGTAAATTGATGGCGTTATCATCGACAATCAACACCGGCAGGCCTTTAACATCGATCAAAGGTTGGAACGGCGCCTCGGGTTCATCCTTACTATGCCGGTCGAACACGGCGGTAAAGAAAAACGTGCTCCCTTTATGCTCCTCGCTCTCCAGGGATAAATGTCCGCCCATCAACTCGACCAGCCGCGAAGAAATCGATAAGCCCAGACCGGTGCCGCCGAATTTTCGGGTCGAAGAAGCGTCTATTTGCGCAAATGCCTCGAAGATCAGCTGTTGCTTATCGGGCGAAATACCGATACCGGTATCGGTCACCGAAATCTGCAGACAAACTTTATTTTCGTCGACGGCCTCGGGTTTAACCTGGACGACAATTTCGCCGTGCTGGGTGAACTTGATGGCATTGCCGACCAAATTAATAATGACTTGATTCAAGCGGCCGATGTCGCCAATCAAATCGTCGGGCGTTTCCGGATCGATGCGCAGCATCAATTCCAGACCTTTTTCGTGGGTATGGCCGGCTAACAACTTTAACGTATCGCCTAGACTTTCGCGCACTTTAAACGGCGCATGGTCGAGTTCGAGTTTACGAGCCTCGATTTTAGAAAAATCCAGAATATCGTTAACGATGCGCAGCAAGGCATCGGCGGAACTGTTTGCCATCCCCAAAAACTCGCGTTGCTGCGGCGTGAGTTCGGTACGCAACGCCAGGCCTATCATGCCGATAATACCGTTCATCGGTGTGCGGATTTCATGACTCATATTCGCCAGGAACTCGCTTTTCGCACCGGCGGCCTGCAGCGCCGCATCGCGGGCGGACAGCAAAGCCTGCCGCATTTTCTCCAGATGTTCGGCCAAGGCCGCCACCTCGGTAATCTTAGTGCCGGAATTGAATTGTCCGGTGTGATTGCCGGCGGCGATTTGCTCGGCTTCGTCGCGCAAGCGTTCCAACGGCAACACCAGTTTGCGGCCGAATAAACCGACCACCAATAGCGTCAAACCCATGTAGATCGCCACGAAATAAGCGCTACGCTGATAAATCGTCGCGATGTCCCGCTGAATCTGCCTTTCGTCGTACCCTAGCCTTAACATGGCCGACGAGCCGTCTTCGGGACTGACGATGGGCACAGCCAGAAAATAAATATCGTCGTCGTGTTCGCCAAAGAAAAAATCTTCTTGAAATTGCTGCTCGGCGTTGAGCTCGATATCGGCGCGGATAATGCCGGTCTCGGTGGCGATTTCCGCAAATGCCAAGCGGCCGTTCAGCAGGAACTCGCCCAATAAACCCTGCAATTCGGCAGACTTGGCCGGCGCGAGCCTTGGCGTGACCAGACTGCTGAATAGTAAGGCATCCGACCTGACATAATTGACGAATTGCGATTCCAAACTGGGCTTGATCACCCGATAAATCCCGAACAACAACACCGGCACCAACAACAAATGTATACCGACCACCGCCAGGATCATCCGGCCGTTAAAACTGTGAAAAAACCGACTCATTCGAGGGCTCCTTGCCATAACACGTTAACCGCTTTAAGACCTTGATTAGCCTGAACCTGATCCTCCCACAAATACGTCACCGTACCCGGATTTTGCTGCAATGCGTCCACCAAGTGTTTCAGATCGTTATAGCTTTCCGGACGTTTACCGCCCAAGCGGAATACCACCGATATCGTTTGGCTTTCATAGGTATTGGCCGACATAAAGGCCACTTTTTGCAGGAATACTTCGAAAATTAGGGGATCGCTGATATTCAGCAACGGTACCGGATGTTCGCCGCCCTTCTCCAGCGGTACCCCGAGAAACAGCTTTCTGGCTTCCTGTACGGTTAAAGCGGGTATCGACGAGTGGGAACTGGTGGCTAACACCAAAGAATGGCGGGTAATGGCCCTAAGACTCTGCGCGCCGAGCAAGAACAGCAAGCCAAAGATGCCGAGAACGCGCACGATTTTCATGGAAACACCGCGCTCCATTGAAACATGACCTGACCGAAGTGATCGTTCCGCAAGTGATCTCTAGAGGCCTCGACCTTTAACGCGTTGGAGTGATTGAGTTTAAAGCGCACGCCGCCCAGAAACCTGTCCTCCACATATTTGGGAAACATTGCCAGATAAGGATCGTTACGCGCGCCAAAGGTGCCTTCAACCCGCCCCACCAAGGTCCATGTCGGATTGAGCTGCCATTCGACTTGCCCGTAGGCACTGAGAAAGTCGTCGTGGGTTTTGCCGCCCAACGGACTTTCCAGCGTATTGTTGAGATAGACGACCTCGCTTAACAAACGCACCGAATCGATTTGCCGGTTGGCATAGGCACTAGCCACAAATTGGTTGACGTTTTTCACGGCCAACTCGTCGGAATGTATTTGGTTATAGGCCCCGGACACGCCGAATTCATCGATACCGTAGCTGATGGGTTGGTAGCCCAAGCGGAACGACACTCCCGGCCGGTGCGAGCCCCCCGGTTCGACAAGATTAAAGGCTTCCAAGCCTTTATTGATTTGCGGTCCGGCGCCGGCTCCGACCGTATAATACAGTCCGCCTTCGCCCAGTTCGTGTAAACCTTCCCATAAAAATCCGGTTAAATGGTTGGGTATCACGCCGCCGGCTGTTTCGAAGGCCATAATGCCCGGCCGAGTAATCGTGGTCTGTAAAAACCCGCCGTGGTGGAATTGCATGTTCCAATAGCCAATCGGGTTATGGAAACGTCCTAGCCAGACAGTAGCTTCATCCCCCGCATGCAGGCCCAGTTGGAATCTTTCCAGATTATGGGTTTTAGTGCTGACCAGCCATTCGCCGAGGAAACGAAAGCGTTGATAGTCCATGGTGTAAAACATGTTAAGCTCGGGAATAACATCGCTATTGCTGAGTTTTTTTTGCGGTTCTTGATCGAAACGCACGATACCGGTCACGGCCGGAAACAATAGAAAATCCCCAGGCAACCCACTGGCATCGTCCCCGGACATATGGCCCGCGTGGCCGCTTGCCACAGCCGTAGCAGGCATTGCCGCCATGAGTCCGCAGAAAAAATAAACGCCGATGCCGCTTAGGGTTTGAAATAGGCTTGGATAGTATCGTTGCCGCATGCTTGCTCTCTAGCATTTAATCGGTAGGATACGGACACTACCTAAGTTAAGCGGGAATAACCTCGCGATGCAATTAAAGAGAAATGTATCACATTTCTCGGAATAGTTGACGACATTTCGTCAAAAACCAGACCGCAAAACCTAGTACCAGAAATCTCGGAGCAATTACCCTATTCACTAGCCAATTCACTAGGAGCGGCCCCAACAACCTGAAGTAACTCAGGATTATTAACGCCTTCTTCAATCCCCGCCGACCGTCGTGCAAACAAAAATCCGATACCGTTAACTTGTCCGTTATGTCGAGGGCCGCTCACATCCGATACTGGGCCGGTAGGCACCAACACGTAAACTCAGGACATGAGTGATCGGCAGCTCACGAAAACCTCTGATACATCTAATTCATCGGCGCATTTTATCGCTTTGTACGACATTTCGTAATCGGCACGATATTTAGTGCTGAAATAAACAATTCAGTGTGTATTTTTTCACTCCGTTCCAAGATTGTTCTTTCATAAAATATTACACAAACAAGTAGTTACAAATTAGTGTCCATAGCAAGCTCAATGGTGGCACCCGTTTTGCGATAGATAGCACATCCCTCCGATTGAAGAGGGCCGGATATAAAAATTTCCATTAATTCCAATTACGAGGCGATCACCATGCAAATCCATAAAATTACTCGTTGTAAAAGATGCGGCGATCTATTGTCGGCTCACGAAAAATTACACAGCGAAAATGGCGATCTATGCGCATTCTGCGAACACATGCGTAGCGAAGCCTTGGAAATTTACCAAGAGATGCATGCAAAAAATCATGTCGAAAAAAATCGCTTCAGATTGGTTTAAGGATTGTTTTGTTATAAGTCCGGCCGCATCACGCAGTTTGCGACCAGAAGATGTGGTTAGCTACAAATTTGTTCCGATTGCGTTTGCGCAAGAGTTGGCTGCTGGTTTTGGCCGGTCACGCCGAAATCACACACGCCGATGGTACGACAGCCCCAAACGGACAACCCTGCTGGATATTTCTCAACCTCACACTCATGGAGACAAACGTATGAACTCTGAAGAAATCCTAAAAACCTGTATACGCGAACTAAAACGTTGCGGCATAAGTTTTTTACTGATCGTTATCGGCGTATTTCTGGCGACGCAAAATGCCCCCGCAGCCCCTTCGCCGAATCAGAACCAATGCCTGGAAAGCTTAGCAATAATAAACACCCTGGCCTCACGCCCAATCAAATCCGCCACCCAGGCACTGGTTCAGCCCGTTGGCAACACTCTGAATCGGTTTCATACCAAGCCAGTGGATCGCAAATGCATTCCCAACCTGTCTGGAAACAAAGCCGGCAAGCAATATAAATAAGTGTTTTCGGCACTCTGGGTAAAATTAAAACGTCCGCGCGGACAAATCAGAAGATAGCCGGCCGCCAAGCACCGCAGCCCTTTAGCAGACGAACAAACATTCCAAATACATCGCTTTCGCTAGCCACACCATTAGCAACATGTTAGCGTTAGGAATCAATTGGAATCGGCGTTGAGGCATGAACTCTTCAAGTCTTACCAGATTTAAATGTGCGGCATTGTTCATCGTGTTGATACTGTTCAGTATTGGCCCTGTCCCCATCACCAGCAGCATAGGTTTGTACGTGGTCATTTTCCGCCCGCGCTGGTTTAAAGATTTAGTCGAAAAAATTTATACGGATAAATCCGACTGAGCATTCCATTCTTGCTCGCGCACTCGCGCCAACAACACATTTCATACCTCGCCGTTTAAAGTCTTCTTTCCTGCCAAGCAAGTGTGGACGATTTTTATTGCGCCCGGCACAGTATAATTGGACCTTGATATTTAAATCGCATTCCCTAACTACTAAAACCCTAAATGACCGCTGACCGCGACCATGAACGGCGCAACGCCGACAATAGACCATCCTGCCGATTCTCGATTGCCCCCATGCTGGATTGGACAGATCCGCATTGCCGATATTTCCATAGAACCCTGTCGCAACACGCCCTGCTATACACGGAAATGGTCACCACCGGCGCAATTTTGCACGGCAACCGCGACCGGCACCTGCAGTTCAATGCGGAAGAACACCCGGTCGCCCTCCAACTCGGCGGCAGTAATCCGGCCGATCTGGCTGAGTGTTCCCGGATCGCGACCGCTTACGGCTATGACGAGATCAATCTGAATGTCGGCTGCCCTAGCGACCGGGTACAGAACGGCCGCTTCGGCGCCTGTTTGATGGCCGAACCCGAGCTGGTCGCCGAATGCGTAACTGCTATGCAACAGGCGGTATCTATACCGGTCACTGTAAAGTCCCGGATCGGTATCGATGACCGCGACTCTTATGAAGAACTGACGCGCTTCATAAGTACTGTAGCGGCAGCCGGTTGCGAGACTTTTATCGTGCATGCCCGTAAAGCCTGGCTATCCGGCTTATCGCCCAAGCAAAATCGCGACATTCCGCCTCTACGTTACGATGTGGTGTTCCAACTCAAGCAAGACTTTCCAAAACTGGAAATCGTCATCAACGGCGGCATTAATTCTTTGGAGGTTTCGCTCGATATGTTGAAAAAAGTCGATGGCGTAATGCTGGGCCGCGAGATATACCATAATCCTTACTTATTAGCCGAAGTCGACGGACTCATCTTCAACGACGAACATCCGATCAAATCGCGGAAGGAAACGGTATTGGCGCTGTTACCGTATATCGAACAACAATTGCAGCAAGGGGTCAGGCTACATTGTATTACCCGCCATATGCTGGGTTTGTTTCACGGCGTTGACGGCGCGCGGGCCTGGCGCCGCCATCTCAGCGAAAATGCCACCCGTTTCGGAGCCGGCAGCCAGGTGGTTTTGGACGCCTTAGAATTTACAGTTTGATGCTGTATACTCACGACATTTTTTTACTCGGGGGCGGCAATGGAAGAATATTTCTCCAAAATCATTCAAGCAATAGGCGAAGACGTGAATCGGGAAGGTTTGCGCGACACGCCGAAACGTGCCGCGAAAGCCTTTAAATTCCTGAATAACGGTTACGAAAAAACCCTGGAAGAAGTACTGAACGGCGCAATTTTTCAGGCCGATACCGAAGACATGGTGATCGTAAAAGACATCGAGCTGTATTCGCTATGCGAGCATCATCTATTGCCATTCATCGGTAAATGCCACATCGGTTACCTGCCGAAAGGCAAAGTTCTAGGCTTATCAAAGTTGGCACGGATCGTTGATATGTACGGTCGCCGCCTGCAAATTCAGGAACAATTGACCCGGCAAATCGCCACGGCGGTGGAGCAGGCCATTGATGCCCGCGGCGTAGCGGTGGTCATTGAAGCGAAACATCTCTGCATGATGATGCGCGGCGTCGAAAAGCAAAACTCCGTAATGACTACCTCGGTGATGTTAGGGATTTTCAGAGAAGAAATCAGCACCCGCTCCGAATTTCTAAACCTGATCAACCGTAAATAATCATGACCGAAACCGGCGCAAAAAAGACCGGCGTATTGCTGGTCAATCTGGGTTCGCCCGCCTCTCCCAAAACCGGCGACGTGCGCCGTTTTCTGCGCGAGTTTCTCGGCGACCCGCGCGTAGTCAATCTGCCCCGCCCTTTGTGGTGGCTGATCCTCAATTTATTCGTACTGCCTTTTCGGCCGAAAAAGTCGGCGCACGCTTACCAATCGATCTGGACCGAGCAAGGCTCGCCATTGATCGTGTTCACTCAGAAATTGACCGCCAAACTGCAGGACTTGGCAGGAGTCGCCGACGCGCATTTAGTAGTCGATTGCGCAATGCGCTACGGCAAACCCGCCTTACGGGAGAAATTGCAAAACTTTCAGAAGCAAGGCGTCCACGAAATCGTCATCCTGCCCTTGTACCCGCAGTATTCCTCAACCACAACTGCCTCGATTTTCGACGTGGTTGCCGAAGAGTTCGTCAGCTGGCGGCACATGCCCGGCCTGCATTTCATCAGCGACTTTCATCAACACCCAAGTTACATCGAAGCCTTGGCGCAATCTGTGCGTCAGCATTGGCAAGCCAACGGCCAGGCCGAATTGTTGCTACTGTCGTTCCACGGCTTGCCGGCCAAGCTCACCGAATGGGGCGATCCGTATTTTTATCAATGCCAAACCACCGGTCGCCTGCTCGCCGAGCAATTGGGACTGAACGAGCAACAATGGAAACTGGTGTTTCAATCGCGTTTCGGCAAAGCCGAATGGCTAAAACCTTATTGTGTGGAGGCCTTGCAGGAATTGCCGACAATAGGCATCAAAAACGTGGACGTGATTTGTCCGGGATTCTCGGTAGACTGTCTGGAAACGCTGGAAGAGATAGCCATTGCTAACCGAGAAGTTTTTTTGGAAGCCGGCGGCGAGGGTTATCGTTACATTCCGTGTTTAAACGACAGCGACGCTCATGTCGAGGTGATGCTTGATTTAATCAAAAACGCGCACTAAATAAAGCGCGGCTTACATAATCCGGGGGGCAACATGCAACAAAACATCTTACAAAGCTGGAACGACGAATGGCCGGCGGTACGCACAAGCCAACCCTTACCTACCGGTGACGGCGTGATCGATCAGGGCGCGTTTAACACGATAGAAGTGGACGAGCTGTTCGATTACGTGAACTATGCCAGCACCACCGCCGGAAAAACCGTGCTGTACCGTTCGCTCAGCCAACCCTTGGACAATCTGGAGGCGATAGCCGCCAAACAAGCGGCGGTGCGGGAAATTCAAGACAATCCGGATGTGCGCGCCAATGTCGAAAATATCGTCGCCGATGCCGCCGCTTCGGAAAACCGGCTCTACCTATTATTATTCGGCGAATTTCTGGGCGGCTTCGGCACCGCGCGCCAGGATAATCAAATCGAAGGTTACGGCTACAAACAATATGTACGTGGCGTACGCGTCGTATTGAATTTGGTCGGCGCGATCTACAACTCCGGTAAACCGCAAAGCCCTTATCTGCAAAGCGTATTCGAAAAAATCGGCAATTTTTCGCACAGCAACGAATATTCACTGATGGTAGGCCCGGTCTACAACAGCGAGAAAGGCCTGCAAAGCAAGGAAGAACGCAAAAATTCGTTCTCCCCTGCCACGATCTTCCGGCCGACCCTGTTCAAGCCGATGCTGATCGGTTTGTTAATTGCGGCGATCTGGGGCTTGATGCAGATTTTCCCCACAGATATGTTCCAGGTCACCCGCGACGGTTTGTCGGTGGCTTCGGTGTTTTTCTTGCCTTTGGCCTTGGCTTATATTCCGGTAATCGGCGGTTACGACCGAGACAACTGCATCATTCCGCTACGCAACATCTATAAAAATTCGCAGGCGCTCGGCGACATGCTGGACGGCCTGGGCCAACTCGACGAATTGCTCGCCTTTATAAAATATGCCGAAGATTACGGTAGCGAGATGGTTCTGCCGAACCTAAACGCCAGCGGACGTCACAATATCAAGCTGGTCGCCGCAAAGAACCCGGTACTGGGTCAGAAAAATCCGGACTATGTCGGCAACGATTTTAGTATGGACGACGAGCGTCTGGTGTGCGTAACCGGCCCCAACAGCGGCGGCAAAACCGCTTTTTGCAAAACCGTCACCCAGATTCAATTGCTGGCGCAGATCGGCTGTTTCGTACCTGCTCAGGCAGCCAGCTTGAGCGTCGCCGACAGGATATTCTATCAATGCCCGGAAATCAGTCACCTCGACGACGGCGAAGGCCGTTTCGGTACCGAACTGAAACGCACCCGCGATATTTTCCTGACCAGCACCGCAAAAAGCTTGGTGGTGCTTGACGAAATGGCGGAAGGCACTACCTTTGAAGAGAAGATGCAGTCGTCTATCGACGTCCTGGACGGTTTTTACCGCAAGGGCAACAGCACCATTTTAATTACCCACAACCATCAATTGGTGGATGTATTCGTAAAGAGAAAAATCGCCGTGCCCAAACAAGTGGAATTTGCAGACGACTTGCCGACTTTTAAATTGATCGCCGGTATTTCCAGAGTCAGCCACGCCGACCGGGTGGCGAAAAAAATTGGTTTTTCCAAACAAGACATCGATAACTATTTAGCAAAATCATGAAAATAGGCACCCCTGACAGCGTCAGCGCCACCAAAGCTTTATTACTAGGCAGCGGCGAATTAGGCAAAGAAATCGCCATTTCCCTACAACGTTACGGCGTGGAAGTGATTGCCGTCGATCGCTACGCGGGCGCACCGGCCACGCAAGTCGCACACCGCTGCCACGTGATCGACATGACCGACGCTACAGCGGTAAAAACCCTAGTCGCCAGTGAACAACCGCACTACATCATCCCCGAAATTGAAGCGATTGCTACCGATGCCCTGGCGGAGATTGAAGCCCTAGGCCAAACCAACATCGTACCCAATGCCAGAGCAATTCAGTTGACGATGAACCGCGAGGGCATCCGCGAACTGGCTGCGGCCGAACTCGGACTACCAACCTCGAAGTACGCATTTGCAGAAACCTTCGAACAACTAAAAGCCGCCGTCGATGGCGGCATCGGCTACCCCTGCTTTATCAAACCGACGATGTCTTCGTCCGGCAAGGGCCAATCCATGGTGAGAAGCGCGGACCAGTTACAAGCTGCCTGGGATTACGCCAAGGCCGGCGGTCGCGCAGACACAGGTAAGGTTATCGTCGAAGCCAAAATAGAGTTTGACTTTGAAATCACACTGCTCACGGTGCGAGCCTTGGATTCTGACGGCCAAGTACAAACCTATTTCTGCGAAGCTATCGGCCACCGTCAGGAAAACGGCGATTACCGGGAAAGTTGGCAGCCGCAGGCGATGAGCAGCAAAGCCGTTGCGTTATCTCAACAAATCGCCGACAAAGTAACAACTGCTTTGGGCGGCTTGGGTTTGTTCGGCGTGGAATTGTTTATTGCCGGCGACCAAGTCTGGTTTAGCGAAGTCAGCCCGAGGCCACATGACACCGGCATGGTCACGATGGCAAGCCAGCGGCAAAGCGAATTTGATTTGCATGCCCGCGCCATTCTTGGCTTGCCGGTCAATACCGCATTGGATAAAACCGCCGCCAGCGCGGTGATTTTGGGCGGCGTAGACGCCAAAGCCGTGAGCTATCATGGCCTGGATAAAGCTCTGGCTGTCGCCGATACCGAGATTCGCCTGTTCGGCAAACCGGAAGCTTTTGTAACGAGGCGTATGGGTGTGGCACTCGCCACGGCCGACAACATCGATGATGCACGCGCCAAAGCGGTTCGAGCTGCCAGCCTGATCAGCGTCACTGAGTGAGTTGAATTCGTTAAAGGTGATTGCGATGAAACCACTGCTGATCGCCACTTTATCCCTAGGATTGATCACGGACGCGGCGGCGGATATTTTTAAATATACCGACCCTAGCGGTCACGTGTATTACACCGATGAGCCGAAAAAAGGTTTCGATTACCGCTTGATCATCCGTACCCGGCCGCGCACCTATAACCGGGATCTAAAATTCATGTCTGGCAATAAACTTAAATTCAACGAGTTAGTCGCCAAAGCCGCCGCCAAGCATCAAATAGACCCAAAACTACTGCACGCAGTGATTCAAGCCGAATCGGCCTATAACCCCAATGCCGTATCCTCGGCCGGCGCGGTGGGTTTGATGCAACTAATGCCCGACACGGCGCGCCGCTACGGCGTTACCGATAGGCGCGATGCCGAGCAGAATGTCGATGGCGGCACCCGTTATTTGAAAGACTTGCTGGCGATGTTCAATTCCAATTTAACCCTGGCGGTAGCGGGTTATAACGCCGGCGAAGGCGCGGTGATGAAATACAATAACAGCGTACCACCCTATCCTGAAACCCGTAATTATGTGCAGCATGTACTATCGCTGTATCGGAAAAGCTAATTGAAAACGGCCGCTGTCAAGCAATTAATCGCCGGCTCGACCGAACTGTTCTCCCTGCCCGACATTTATTTTCAACTCAGCGAAATGATCCGCGATTCGCGTTTCTCGCTAGCCGACATCGGCAAGGTTGTTGCAAAAGACCCGGCATTAAGCGCACGTTTGTTACGGGTCGTCAATAGCCCTTTCTACGGTTTTCAAGCCAAAATCGATACTATTTCTCGAGCCGTCGCGGTAGTTGGCATCGACGATTTATCCAATTTAGTGCTTGCCACCACCGTAGTGGATCGTTTCAGCAATATCCCATGTGAATTGATCGATATGACCTCGTTCTGGATACGCAGCATGCATTGCGCGGTAATTTCGCGTTTGCTGGCAAAGCAAAGCGCGGTGCTGCATAGTGAACGCCTATTTATTGCAGGCTTGCTGCACGACATCGGTTCGCTGGTGTTGAGTCAAAATATGCCAGAGCAATATCTAAGCGTATTACGAGCGGCCAATCATGACAGGCGATTACTACCGGATTTCGAACTGGATTTGATTGGTTTTACCCATGCGGACGTCGGACGGGAGTTATTGAAATCGTGGGGACTCCCGGAATCCTTGTACGAAACCATAGGCTGCTATCTGGCCCCAGCGGAAGCCCAAGTGCATAAATTGGACGCTCATCTATTGCATATGGCAGCGCGCCTAGCCGATAGCGGCCGGTTTGCCGACGGCGTCAACACCGCTATTGCGGAATTTTCTAATCAGTCCTTAAAACTGGTACGCCTAAGCCGAGAACATATAGCGACGATTATGGAGCAAGTGGACGAAGAGTTTTTACAGATGTTCGAATTGCTCGGCCCGAACAAAAAATTCCATTGAATTTGATCTTGAAGGCCGCCTAAGGCTCACTGAGAAAGCTTTAGGCTAAATCACATGAACGCCAAACTTTTCCAGCAGTGCCACCAGTTTTATCAACGGTAAACCGACCAAGGCATTAGGATCCTCGCCGACAATTTTGCTGAATAGAGCAATCCCCAAACCTTCCGACTTGAAACTACCGGCGCAATCGAACGGTTGATCCAGCTCGATGTATCTCTGAATTTGAGCATACTCCAGCGCTTTGAAATACACGCTACAAATATCCAGATCCGTCAGGTGTAGACCGCTGGCACTATTCAACACGCAGATGCCCGTATAAAATTGCACTATCCGGCCAGATTGCTTGGTAAGCTGTTCTATCGCCGCATCGCGCCCACCCGGCTTTCCCAATATCTCTCGGTCCAGCACGGCAACCTGATCGGAGCCTATAATTAAGTGGTCGGAGTATGTTTTACCCACTTCTTCAGCCTTCGCAATCGATAATCTGCTTACCAAAGCCTCCGGCGACTCGTCAGTTAACGGACTCTCGTCAATCTCGCTACTGAAACTGAGAAAGTCGATACCCAGTTTTTCCAACAACTGGCGGCGGTATTTCGAGCTTGAGGCGAGAACAATGGCGGTCATGACTAAGTATTGATTTAAGAAAGTGTGCGTTTGACGCAACAGATAGTTATCTGTATGATTGTACAGTTATGTCAGACAAGTTTCCCGACCTTATCGATCCCCTACTCTTCGCCGAAAGACGAAGCGCTTTGTCCGGGGAATTAAAAATCGCGACGCTCGAGCGCTTGTCTGATAGCGTGATCGATCACGGCGGCAATGTTAGCGCCAAGATCGAGTTCGGTAAGGAAGGCAAACGCATTGTCGTTTCCGGCCGTATCGAAGGTGCTGTCGAGCTGGAATGTCAATCCTGCTTACAGCCATTGGTGTGGCCGCTGGATATCGATTTTAAATTGGCTGTTGTCTCTTCGCTACAAGAAGCGAAGCAGCTGGACGATTGTGAACCGCTATTGTTGGACAGTGACACGATTTCGTTAACCGCGCTGGTCGAAGACGAAATTTTGCTGGCCTTACCCGATTACCCCCGGCACGAACACGATTGTCTCGCGCACAACCGTTCGCAAGACGCCGATTACAGCGCAACAGATAGTCAGACTAAGGCGAATAACCCTTTTTCTGTTTTAGCAAAACTTAAAAAAACTGGAGATTGAAATGGCAGTACAAAAGAGCAAAGTATCGCGTTCCAGACGCGGTCAACGTCGTTCACACGATGCATTAGTCGGCAAAACCCTGGCTCAGGATCCGTTGACCGGCGAAACCCATCTGCGTCATCACATGACGCCGGACGGTTTCTTCAAAGGCCGTCAAATCATTGCCGGCAACGACGAAGATTAACCGTTTTAAACTGCCGTAGGTCCTGGCTCGCTGCTTATTAAGGAACGAGTCGGGTAAGCCTCGGATACTGACCGCAAGTATCCCGCTTCCCCCGCAAGCGTCATAACTGCAAGCAGTAATATTCGATTTTTATAGTCTCTGGGTAAAGCCGACGCGTTTCGACAGCGCTTGGCTCCTTTCAACTACTGGAGTTAGTCCTAAGCGTGAGCTCAACTCTCTCAATTGACGCCATGGGTGGGGATTTTGGTCCTCAAGTTACCGTTCCCGCCTCACTGGCCTGTTTAAGAAAAAATCCTGATTTAAATCTGATCATGGTAGGCGATGAAGCAATTCTCAATAAGCTGTTGTCGCCAGCGCTGGTCGAGTTTAAAGGTCGGATCAGTATTCAACACGCCTCGCAGGTCGTCGAAATGGACGAAGCACCGCAAAAAGCCTTGAAGAACAAAAAGGATTCGTCAATGCGGGTTGCGATTAACTTGGTCCAGGAAGGCAAGGCCGATGCCTGCGTCAGTGCCGGCAATACCGGTGCCTTAATGGCTACAGCCCGTTTTGTCTTAAAAATGATTCCGGGCATCGAGCGCCCGGCGATCATTTCCACCCTGCCATCGGTTTTCGGCCATACCCACATGCTGGATTTGGGCGCCAACGTCGACTCCAGCGCCGAACATCTTTACCAATTCGCGGTGATGGGCGAGGAAGTGGTCAAGGCCGTGGAAAAAATCGATCGCCCGCGCATCGGCTTGCTGAACATCGGCGAAGAAGATATGAAAGGCAACGAACAAGTCAAAGCCGCCGCCAAATTGCTGGAAAATTCATCGCTGAACTATATCGGTTACGTGGAAGGCAACTCGATCAACGCCGGCAACGTCAAAGTCGATTTAATCGTATCCGACGGTTTCGTCGGTAACGTGGCGCTAAAATCGATTGAAGGCGCGGCAAAAATGATAGGCGGCAAATTGAAAGACAGTTTTTCACAGAACTGGCTGACCAAATTAGCTGGATTGATTGCTTATCCTGTCCTGAAACGCTTCAAGGACAGCATCGATCCGCGCCTCTATAACGGCGCCAGTTTCATCGGCCTGCGCGGCCTGGTTATCAAAAGTCACGGCGGCGCCGACGCGCTGGCTTTCGAAACCGCCATCCATTTGGCCGAAGTCGAAGTTGCGCAAGGCGTTATTCGTAAAATCAGCGAAAAATTAGAACTCGCGCTGGCCCAAAAGGTTGAGGAATGACACGCTGGACTCATGTTATCGGTACGGGCGGCTACCTGCCTGAAACCATACGCACCAATGACGACATATCCACCATGGTGGATACGTCCGACAGCTGGATCTACGAAAGAACCGGCATCAAAAGCCGCCGTATAGCCGGACCGGAAGAAACCGCGTCCAGCATGGCGGAAATTGCCGCCAGACAAGCCGTCGAAATGGCCGGCATTGCCGCCGAAGACATCGACATGATAGTCGTCGCCACCGGCACCCCCGATCGGGTCTACCCCAGCACCGCCTGCCTATTGCAGGAGCGCCTGGGCATCAAACAATGCGTGGGCTTCGATATTCAAGCCGCCTGCTCCGGCTCGGTTTACGGCCTGAGCATTGCCGATCAATACATCAAAACCGGTTTTGCCAAAAATGTGTTGGTGGTCGGCACGGAAGTCTGTTCGCGGATTGTCGATTGGACCGACCGCGGCACTTGCATCCTGTTCGGCGATGGCGCCGGCGCAATATTGCTGACCGCGAGCGATCAACCCGGTATTCTTTCGACGCATATTCATTCCGACGGCGGCTACGAAGATTTACTGTACTGCCCCAATCCGCAAGTCGCGGCGGCCGCCAAACAAAACGAAGCGGCTTACATCAGTATGCGCGGCAACGAAGTGTTTAAAGTGGCGGTCAACACGCTGGGACGGATTGTCGACGAAACCCTGGAAGCCAACGGCTTGCAGCAAAGCGACATCGATTGGCTGGTACCGCATCAAGCCAATACCCGCATCATCGCCGCTACCGCCAAGAAACTGGGCATGTCCATGGATCAAGTGATACTGACCTTGGAAACTCAAGGCAACACCTCATCCGCCTCTGTGTTGCTAGCATTTAACGAGGGCGTGCGCGACGGCCGTATTCAACGCGGACAAACCGTATTAATGGAAGCATTTGGAGCCGGCTTCACCTGGGGTTCCGCATTAATCAGGTACTAAACATGACTACGATAGAACAAAGTTACAATCTGGCGTTCGTATTTCCAGGGCAAGGTTCACAAGCCGTCGGCATGCTGGGTACCTTGGCTGCCGCCAACCCCCTGGTAAAACAAACCTTCGAACAAGCCTCGGACGTGTTGGGTTTTGACTTATGGAATCTGGTCGAAAACGGCCCCGATACCGACTTGAATCAAACCCACAATACCCAGCCCGCTATGCTGGCGGCTGGCGTCGCGGTATGGCGTGCCTGGTGCGAAAAAACCGCGATCAGACCGGCCTGGATGGCAGGCCACAGCTTGGGCGAATACACCGCTCTGGTTTGCTCCGGCGCACTGGGCTTTGAAGACGCCATTCGTCTGGTGGCCGAACGCGGCCGATTGATGCAGGAAGCCGTACCGGCCGAAAAGGGCGCGATGGCGGCAATACTGGGTCTGGAAGATCATCAAGTGGTTAACACTTGCGCCGAAGTCGCCAAAGGCGAAATTGTTGCCGCCGCCAATTTCAACGCTCCGGGCCAGGTCGTCATCGCCGGCGAAACTGCGGCGGTAGAACGGGCCATGGAAGCGCTGAAAGCATTGGGCGCGAAACGCGCGTTGAAATTACCGGTAAGTGTCCCGTCGCACTGCGCGCTAATGGAAGCCGCTTCCAACCAATTGTACGAAATACTGCAAGGCATTAATGTCGAGATGCCGAATAGCACGCTCATCCACAACGCCGACGTTAAATCGCACGGCTCGCCGGAAGTGATTCGTTACGCATTGAAAGAACAATTATTCAAGCCGGTGCGTTGGGTAGAAAGTGTCAAATTCATGCACGAGCAAGGCGTTACCGCCTTTGTCGAATGCGGACCAGGCAAAGTATTGATGGGCTTAAACAAACGCATCGCGCCGGACGCGGCTCATCTGACCTTATTCGACACCGATACCATCAACAATGCTGTGGAGCAACTCCGTGGATAAAAAACTTGCTATCGTAACCGGCGCCAGCCGCGGCATAGGCCGGGCCATAGCCGAAAAATTAGTCGCCGACGGTTTTTGGGTCGTCGGTACCGCCACCTCCGACAGCGGTGCCGAAGCCATTTCCGCGTATCTGGGCGACAACGGCAAAGGTTATAAACTGAATGTGGCCGACGCCACGGACATCGAAAGCTTTATCAAAACCACCGGCGACGTCTATGGCACACCGGCGGTGTTGGTCAACAATGCCGGCATCACCCGCGACAACCTATTGATGCGAATGAAAGACGAGGAATGGGACGACATCATCAGCACCAATCTCACCTCAATTTTCCGGATGAGCAAAGCCGTGTTGCGCGGCATGATGAAAGTCCGTTACGGCCGCATCATCAATATTTCCTCGGTAGTGGGTTCCACCGGCAACGCCGGCCAAGCCAACTACGCGGCAGCCAAGGCCGGCATGATCGGCTTTGCCAAATCGATGGCGAAAGAAGTCGGCTCGCGCGGCATCACCGTCAACACCGTCTCTCCCGGCTTTATCGATACCGATATGACCAAGGAACTGTCGGAAGACATTAAAAACGCACTGCTTGGCTCGATTGCGCTGGGCCGTTTGGGCCAGCCGGAAGAAATTGCTCATGCCGTATCTTTCCTGGCTTCGGAACAAGCATCCTATATAACTGGCGAAACCTTGCATGTGAACGGCGGCATGTACATGCCTTAAAGGCAGCAAGCTTTCTCCAGACCCCAAAAAGGCCGGCAACCCATAAGGTTACCGGCCTTTTTGTTGGCTTTAAACTAAGCGCGCTGCAACACCATCGCCACTGCCGCCGCTCGCGTGGAAACACCGAGCTTTTCGAAGATATGTTCCAGATGTTTATTCACCGTTCTGGGACTGGTGGTGAGGATAATTCCGATTTCCTTATTGGTCTTGCCGCGGGCGATCCACATCAAAATCTCGGCTTCGCGGAAGGTCAATTTCAATTTATCGCGCAAGGTTTCCGGCGTCCATTGCGCGTCGTCGCGCTGCAACAATAGCAGGAACTCATCCGGATTCTGGCAAGCACTCACTCTAAGCGTAAACCCTGGCGCCAAGCGATGAGCTTCGGATTCCGCTTCTGTATCATTCCGCCCACTTTGCCGCAACCAACGCTGAAACCAGCCGTGCAGCGTTTCCGGCAGCCTACTATTCTCGGGCGGCGCCGTGCCCTGCAATTCGGCAAAGTCAGTCAACCATTCGCTGGCGGCCGGCGTTAACCAAACCATTTGCCCGGATGCGTCGACAGCCACGGCAGCAAATTCATGGTGATCCAACAAACTTTCCGCCCGCCGCAAATTCCGGGTTTGCGTCAAATGTACCTCAATGCGCGCCAACACTTCGGCCGGCCGAATCGGTTTGACAATGTAATCCAAGGCACCTTCGCCAAAGCCACGCAGCAAATCGTCCAGCTCGCTCAAGCCGGTCATGAACAACACCGGAATCGGCGCGGTGTCCGGATCGGCTTTCAAGCGGCTGCAGGTCTCGAAACCGTCGATACCCGGCATCATCACGTCGAGCAAAATAATATCGGGCTTGATGTATTGAATCTGCTCTATCGCGGAACAACCGTCGGTAGCCACCAATACCCGGTAATTGGCTTCGGACAGCGTATCGGATAACAGGGCCAAATTGCCGGGCGTATCGTCGACTATCAACACTGTGCCATTGCTGGCGGATACATCCATCATCGGGAAACCTCCTGTTTTTGCATATTCAACAATTTCCTGATCTCGCCCACTCGAAATTGGTTAGCCAAGACCGTCAGCTTGGCAAAGAAAGCACTATAGCGCGGTTCGGTTTGACCGAGTTGCGCCAGCACTTTCTTCAAGCCCAACAAGTCGCCGATTCGCACGCATTCGACGCAGGCTTGCAACAATTCCGGCGGCGGCACCAACATCGGTTCGGATAGTTTTTCGGAAACCGCTGGCGCGGCATCGTCTTGATAGACCCAGGCCAGCGACAAATACAGCTTCAGCTTGCTCATCAACTGCGGCACCTGAATCGGCTTGGATAGAAAGTCGTTGCAACCGGCATTCAACACCGCCAGCCGATCGCCGGGATAGGCGTTGGCACTCAGCACCACAATCGGCATCTGTAAACCGCGTTCGCGCAGACGCATCGCGGTTTCGATGCCGTCTATACCGCTCATGGAAATATCCAACAAAATCAGATCGGGGTGCTGTTCCACCACTTTATCCAAGCAAGCCTCCCCGGAATCGGCCTCTTCCAGATAAAAGCCCAACGGCTCCAGTAAGGACAATAATAACTCCCGATGCTCGCGCTGGTCGTCCACAATCATGATACGACGGCGCGCACCTTGATAGCCGATGATGGGTGCATGCGGTTCGGCCTCGTTCTCTACCCCCAGGCTCGGTAACAACAGCCGCACGCTAAACGTGGAACCCAAGCCCAATCCGCTTTGCACAGTCAACTCGCCGCCCATCACCTCGGTCAGAATTTTGCTGATAGTCAGCCCCAAACCGCTGCCAGACACCGCGTTGCCGGTCGGCGTGTCCAGCCGAGTGAACGGTTGAAAAATATTTTGCAATTGCTGCTCGTCGATGCCGCTGCCGGTGTCCGAAACTTGAAAGCTGGCCACGCCACTGCTGTAACCGATCCGAAACACGATGCCGCCCTGACTGGTGAACTTGATGGCATTGCCGAGCAAATTCATCAATATTTGCCCCACCCGCTTTTCATCGCCGCGTATCCGTTGTGGCAACACCGTAGTCAATTGACAATTGAAACTCAACCCCTTGTCTTCGGCCTGCGCTTTGTAGACATGCACCAAATGTTCGATAAAGCCGGGAAAATCAATAGGCTGGTATTTGAAGTCGAATTTGCGCGCCTCGATCCGGGCAATGTCCAGAATATCCTCGATCAGCGCACTCAAATGCTCGCCGCTGCGCTTTAAGGTGTCCACTGCCTGACGGCGGTTGTCCGGGATATTCGGGTCCTGATGCAAAATATGCGCGTAGCCAACGATGCTGTTCAACGGTGAGCGAATCTCGTGGCTCATATTGCTCAAGAAGCGGCTCTTGGCCTGATTCGCGGCATCTGCCATGCGCCGCGCCTGCTGCAACTTCAGATCGGTCTGTTTATGTTGTTCGATTTCCTGCAGCAGCAATTGGGTTTGCTTGGCGGTTTCCTCATGCGCCACCCGCCGGCTCTCGGCATTCAGAATCAACCACCAGGTGCACAGGCCGATGAACACCAGCAAGGACGCATATATCTTCAGGAAGTTGTTGATCAACAAGCCAAAGGCCGGCTGGTTATGCTGGACGCTCAATAAATCCTGGTAATAAATGATACTGATAAAAATCCCGGTCAGGATGGTCAAAAAACCGAATAACAGACCAAAGCGCAACAAGCGCAAACGCGCAGTGATGCCGATAAAATCCGGCATCAGGCTCTTGGCCAGACTCTCCAAATAATCGTCAAAGCGGAAGCCCGGTTTGCAGGCATCCAGACAGCGCGCGTCCAGCGTACAACACAGCGAGCAAATACTACCGGCGTAGGCCGGACAATAGGCCATGTCGTCGTGTTCGAATTCGTTCTCGCAAATCGAGCATTTGTCGTGCGATTTACGATTATGCTTTTTCCGGTCGCGCGCCAGATAGTGCTTGCCGCCGCAACAATACGCGATGATCGGCACCAGTAAAAAGGCCAGCCCCAAGGCGATAAAAGCCGAAAAAGCCTTCGGCCATTCGCCAAACAAACCCACATAGGCCAGAATCGACACCACCGACGCCACAAACGTGGCGACCATCCCCACCGGGTTCAGGTCGGACAAATAGGCGCGCTTGAATTCGATTTCCTTCGGGCTGAGTCCCAACGGCTTGTTGATCATCAATTCCGCCGCCACCGCACTGATCCAGGCAATCGACATATTCGAAAACAAACCCAACACCTTTTCCAGCGCGCCGAATACCCCAAACTCCATCAACAACAAAGCGATGAGTACATTAAACAACAACCACACTACCCGGCCCGGATGACTATGCGTCAACCTTGAGAAAAAATTCGACCAAGCCAGCGAGCCGGCATATGCATTGGTGACGTTAATCTTGATCTGACTAAGTACCACAAACAAGGTGGTGGTCGCCAAGGCCCATTGCGGATTCTCGAACAGCGCGTTATAGGCCACCAGATACATTTGCGTCGGCTCGTGGGCATGCTGCGGACTGATACCGTGCCGAATCGCCAGATGCGCCAGCAAGGCACCGGCGATTTGCCGGACCACCCCAAACACGATCCAGCCCGGACCGGCCGCCAGCATCGCTGCCCACCATTTGAATTTATTGGCCTTGGTTTTATCCGGCATAAAGCGCAGAAAATCCACCTGTTCGCCGATTTGCGCCACCATCGAAAACGCCACGGTGGTGGCAGTGCCGAACAACAGCCAATCGAAACCCTGGCCGCTGCCGGCGATCCAAAAATAAGTCTTTAAGGTCATCAGCGCTTCCGGCTCGGCATGGGCCACGGCAATGTAAGGCGCAATCAACAGCGCCAACCAGACAGGTTGAGTCCATAACTGCATCCGGCTGATGGTAGTAATCCCAAACGTCACCAGCGGCACCACGATCACTGCGCTGACCACATGCGCGACGGCCAGCGGAATCTGGAAATACAGTTCGATCGCCAACGACATGATCGAAGCCTCCAGCGCAAACAGCGTGAAGGTAAACGAGGCGTAAATCAGCGAAGTGACAGTGGAGCCGATGTAGCCGAAACCGGCGGCACGGGTCAGCAAATCGATGTCGATATGGTAACGGGCCGCGTAATAACTGATCGGCAAGCTGGTGATGAAAATCACGATGCCGACGATCAAAATCGCCCAGCAGGCGTTGGTAAAGCCGTAATTGATCGACAGAAAACCGCCGATCGCTTCCAACACCAGAAACGACGTCGAGCCGAACGCGGTATTGGCGACCTGGAATTCGCTCCATTTCCGAAAGCTGCGCGGCGCGTAGCGAAGCGCATAGTCTTCCAGGGTTTCGTTGGCGACCAGGGCGTTATAGTCGCGGCGGATTTTGGTGATGTTTTGGTGAATGGCTGTCATTTGTTGTGTCGCTACCGCGACGGCTGTTTTGTATGTCGGGTCTCGGCCCGACAGCCGAGATACTTTCTTTTGCTTGGCCAAAAGAAAGTATCCAAAGAAAAGGCCACCCGGAATTCCGCCTTAATCCTGCGCTTCTCGCTTTTGCCGAGGGTTTTCGGAAGGGCCATCCTTGGCCCTCCGAAAACGAGCTGCATTCCTGCCGCTCCCCTATCGGGCTGTTCTCGCCAAAAGCTGCGATGCTCGGGGCGGAATAACGGGAGGAAAACCATCCCGATTCGTAGGCGTAGGGTGGGCACGGCTTTTTGTGCCCACGCGGACAGACCGCTCTTCCCCCGCAACCAATTCATCAACACCATCACCGCCCCAATCCATCGAATACACACCTTCCTTAACATAACGATGAAACGTCGAATAAGGCCACTCGCTTACCCGCTGGCAATAACCATGCTTCACCGGGTTGTAATGAATGTAATCCATATGCCGGGCAAAATCGGTTTCATCCCGTATTTGATGCTCCCAATACCGACATTGCCATAAGGTCGATTCCCGATGTTTGTGCTTGGACGCATTGATCCATTCGGCCCGCCGATATGCGTCACCACATGCCACGCTCACCTGCCGTTTGATGATGCCCCAACGAGTTGCAAAATCTCCATCGCCAACCGGCAATGTCCAAATGCAATGCAAATGGTCCGGCAACAAAACCCAAGCATCAATGGTAAACGGCCGTTTCGCACGAGTGCTTGCAATCGCCTTGCGCAAAGCCCCCCGTATCGGTTCATCGCATAAAATCGTCTGCCGCCGATACGTCACCACCGTGAAAAAATACGTTGCTCCGGGATTTTGCGAGCGGCGGTAACGGGACATTTTTGGTTGTTAATTTTCGGTGGTTAAATCAGGGTTTGTGGTTTCCCCGCGTGGGCACAAAAAGCACGTGCCCACCCTACGCAGCTTACCAAATCAATTAATACCTAATACTAAAACTAACAACCCCAAAGCTCCCAAAAGTCCTTGGCACAAAAAGGCATAAAACTGAATATTAAAAAGTCGCACTAATCTTTTTTCGCTTGCTAATTGATCCACACAGCCATGCTCGAAAGAGTTTTTCATGATCCTACGTAATGGAAGGGTAAAGACCGATACCATTTCCAAATTCAATTCATTCAATGAAGACGTCATACTTTGTATCGTTTTTATACCCTCCGAAGAAATGAGTTCTTCATAAACTTCTTCAGATAGCGATAAAGCTGCTGACAAAGCGATACTGAGATGTTTGGTGATAACACCGGCTAGCAATGAAACTACTAGTAAAGCCAAACCCCACTTTAGACTCGGTGCAGAGAGCACTTTCGATATGGTTTCTACCTTAACGACAATTGCACCCAAGATCGCCGCGGTTCCTGTAAGAACCCAAGTGGCGAATTCGCCTACTGGCGAACTTATAGAAAGGACCCTTAAATAGATTAAACGAATAATATTTTGTTCTGGAGTTAAATGATTTCGAAGTTTCATTATTAATTTAAGATGTGTTGGTAACTAAAGACATGTTACTAACATAATTTCATGAATGCTCCAATAAAATGAAGACGATCAACATCATCTAAACTCTTGCAATCTCGAGACGGGGTTGATCCCGTTATTCCGCCCCGAGCATCGGAGCTTTTGGCGAGAATAGCCCGCAGGGGATCGGCAGGGATGCCGCTCGTTTTCGGAGGGGCTGGGAAGCCCCTTCCGAAAACCCTCGCCAAAAGCGAGAAGCGCAGGATTAAGGCGGAATTCCGGGTGGCCTTTTCTTTGGATACTTTCTTTTGGCCAAGCAAAAGAAAGTATCTCGGCTGTCGGGCCGAGACCCGACATTAAAACCAGCCGTCGCGCCAGCGACACCTTCTTACCCCCTCATCCTAGCCTTCTCCTTTATGCCCTGTGGGGACTGAGGGAGAAGGAACAGGCCTTCCCAATAATAGGATCAACAAGTTCTAAAACACAAAAATCAAATCCACCATCCCTGGCCCTGGATGCCCGCATCCCTGAGATGCATAACAACCAATCACTTCCTCTCATGCCCAAACTGAAATATCACCGGCGTTCCCTGGTTATGAATAATAATCTCCTTCTTCGGCTCATCAGCAATGGCTGCCGGCTGCGCTGCCGTACCCACTCCAGACGCTGCAGCAGGAACTTCCCGAACCTCCACCCGCACATCCGGCATCCATTTGGGTTTGAACAGTTCGGTTTTCACGCGACCGGGTTGTTTCGGCAACGGCGCATGTTCCAGTACATCCAGACAGGCGGTGCCGATCTGATCCACCAATTTATCGACAATCCGTGCCGGCAACATGTCCTTGTCCAAGGCATGGGCGCTAAAGGTCGATTCCCGTTCTAGCAATACGGCTTGATTGCCGGTATCGCGCAAGGTGCAGGTAATAGGCAACACATCGGCTTTTTGGAAATCGGTCGCGCGCGGATCGGAGTTACCGCTGGAAAAGGAAAAACCCACCGGCGTTTCACGGTGGGCGACTTTGCCCAATTTGGCCTGCAAGCTATAGCTATATGGGCCTTTGGTTGCTAACGGAAACTCCCACTCCGCCAAATTAGCCCGCACGCGTTCAACTATCGGCGCGGCGTCAATTGGCATTGCAAATTGCCGCAGGTTGTCTTCCGCCAACACAAACTCGATAGCCTGCAACGGTTTAACGGCATCGGCCGCCGGCTCGGCCGACGCCGGATGGTTTTGCATCAATGCCGATAAAGCCAGGCCGGCAATAAAACCAATATCGGATGTTTTTTTCATCATCGTAAATCTCCCAAGTTAAGCCGCACTCTACGGAAGCCGCCTATTACCGGCCATACGTCAAATGACTGATGAGTCATTCACCCGATTGTGGCGCTGCCGGCAAAATTCAACAATCTCCCCGACGTTTTCAATCGCCATCGCCGCCGGCAATGGTTTGTTTAATCCAGATAAAGGGGAATGCAAATGACTGGTTTTAACCCACAAAAATTAAGCGGCCGGGCCATCGGCTTGCTGAGCGGGGTGGCTTTGGGTGCCATCGGCCTGGTACAGGCGCCGGAAGCGCAGGCCGGCGCGACGTTTAAAATCGACGACACCAAATGGGTCAGCGTCGGCGCGGGCTTAAGGACCAGCTTCCGCGCCCAGGAAAGCGGCGCCGGGGCCAATGGCGAAAAATGGAATAACGACTTCAACCTGGACAATATCCGTTTATATATCAACGGTCAGATTCACAAATACCTGAAAGTTGAATTCAACACCGACTGCCAAACCTGCGGCAACGGCGGCGAAGTGCGGGTGCTGGATGCGATCGGTAAATTCGAGGTAACGCCTTACGCCAATTTGTGGGTAGGCCGGATGCTGGTTCCCGCCGAACGCCGGGAAATGAACGGTCCGTTTTATAGCGCGGTATACAACATTTTCTCCGCCGGCACCCCGTTCGAACCGGCCGACTACAACCTGACCATCGGCTCCAACGGCAACTCTGCCGGCTCATTCGGCCGCGACGACGGTGTCACCTTCTGGGGCGCCGTACTCGACGGCCGTTTCCAATACGCGACCGGCTTCTTCCGCGGCTTGCGCGGCGGCGCCAATGTAAACCACAACATCCTCTACGCCCAACGCTTTGCTTATAACTTCTGGGAAGTCGAAAAAAACCCCGGCTACTACACCTCTGGCACTTATTACGGTAAAGGCGGCGACATTCTGACAGTCGGCGTCTCCAATCAATATCAAGAAGGCGGCGCCGGCACGGCGGCTGATCCGGGTAACTTTCGCGGCACCACGGCGGACGTGTTGATGGAAAAAGTCTTACCCGGCGGCGGCGTCGTTACGCTGAACGGCGAATACAAAAACTACGGCATTTCCAATGGCTTCAGCCAGGCAAGCCGCGACGCCGACGTACCTTTCTCCAGCAATACCTTCGGCATGTTCGAGGGCAATGCCTACGATGTCAGCGGTATGTATCTGTTCCCGCAAAAAATCGGTATCGGCCAGTTCCAACCTTATCTGCGTTACGTCAACGTCGCACCTAGCACCAGCAGCACCCGCGAAGTCTACGAAGGCGGCGTCAACTACATCATCGACGGCCACAACGCCAAAATTTTTGCCGCCTACCAATACGGCGATCTGTTGACCAAAGGCGTCGCCAGCGACTTTAAATCAACCGACTCGGGTACAAACGCCAGCCAGGTCATGGTCGGCTTCCAATGGCAAATCTAATTTTCTAATAACAGAGGACTATCACGATGAATTTACTGAGCAATCCCTTACGTAAACTGGCACTGGGCGCCGCGCTAACGTCGCTGCTGCTAGGCGCCTCGACCGCCCGCGCCGAAGACACCATCAAAGTCGGCGTGCTGCACTCCCTCTCCGGCACCATGGCGATCAGCGAAACCACGCTAAAAGACACTATGTTGATGCTGATCGACGAGCAAAACAAAAAAGGCGGCCTGCTGGGCAAGAAGCTGGAAGCAGTGGTGGTCGATCCGGCCTCCAACTGGCCCTTGTTTGCGGAAAAAGCCCGTGAGCTGATCACTAAAGACAAGGTCTCGGCTATCTTCGGCTGCTGGACTTCCGTATCGCGCAAATCGGTATTGCCGGTCATCGAAGAGTTAAACAGCATCCTATTCTACCCGGTGCAATACGAAGGCGAAGAGTCGTCTAAAAACGTGTTCTATACCGGCGCCGCGCCCAACCAGCAAGCGATTCCGGCGGTCGATTACCTGATGAACGATCTGAAAGTGCAACGCTGGGTACTGGCCGGTACCGACTACGTCTACCCACGCACCACCAACAAAATCCTGGAAGCGTACCTGAAATCCAAAGGCGTTAAACCGGCGGACATCATGATCAACTACACGCCATTCGGTCATTCCGACTGGCAAAGCATCGTCGCCGACATCAAAAAATTCGGCTCTACCGGCAAGAAAACCGCAGTGGTTTCCACTATCAACGGCGACGCCAACATTCCGTTCTACAAAGAGCTGGGCAATCAAGGCATCTCTGCGGAAAAAATCCCGGTCATCGCCTTTTCTGTAGGCGAGGAAGAATTGTCCGGTATGGACACCAAACCCTTGGTCGGCCACTTGGCGGCCTGGAACTACTTCATGAGCGTCGATACCACGAAGAACGCCGCGTTCATCAAGGAATGGAAGGACTACATCAAAAATCCGAAACGCGTCACCAACGACCCAATGGAAGCCCATTACATCGGCTTTAACATGTGGGTGAAAGCCGTCGAGAAAGCCGGCACCACGGATTCTGACGCGGTACAAAAAGCTTTGATCGGCGTCGAATACCCCAACCTGACAGGCGGTATGTCGAAAATGCTGCCTAACCATCACATCAGCAAACCGGTGTTGATTGGCGAGATTCAAGACGACGGTCAATTCGTTACCGTCTGGCAAACCAACAAACTGGTCGATGGCGACGCTTGGTCCGACTTCCTGCCGGACAGCAAACCGATCATCGCCGACTGGACCGCGCCTATCAGCTGCGGCAACTACAACACCAAAACCAAAAAGTGTTCAGGACAGAACTATTAACAGCGGATGTTACCCGCGAGGTTCACGGCAGGATGCCGCGGGCCTCGCCCCCCAAAAGAGGCCAGACGATGCACACACCCCGTTTTAGAACCCGTTTAAAAACGCCGTCCGGCTCGCACCCGGCTTACCGTTCCCCCAAGGACAGCTTCTTGAGCATGATGACTATAGCTTCTACTCAGGCCGGATTGAGAGCCGGCGGCGTTTTTAAACGGCTTCCACAACTGGCCGCTTGGCTACTGGCGATAATATGCCTTAGTGCGCAACCGGCCTTGGCCCAAGACGCCGGCAGCGCGTTGGAACAACTCAGAACAGGCAGCATGCCGGAGCGTGAGCAAGCCATCGAAACCCTGGGCGGCGACAGCAATAACCTGAAGCTGCTGCAAGCCCTGCAAGATGGCAAATTGTTCGACTTCAAAACCGAAAGCAAACTGGTTCTGGCGCAGGAAAGCGCGACCGGTTACCAACTCAGCGATCCGCTCAGCGGCGCGGCATTGGCGGAAGTTGAACGCAGCGCGGTAGGAAAAATCAGCTTAAACAACAAACTGCGCGGCGTGCTGCGCAAAACCATCGCGCTGCTGCAATTGAACGACGCCGATCCGCTGCTGCGCCTGATGGCCGTGCAAGCATTGGCCAATGAAATAGACGACAAAGCCGTGATTTTATTGCGCGATCATCTGGCCACCGAAACCAACGCCGACATCAAAAGCGCGATTAATAAAATGCTGTTATTGCAAGACATCAACAGCCCGGAAAAAGACCAACGCATAGCTGCTATCGCCGCCTTAAAAGACCTGGACAGCCAGGACGTGGTCAACAAACTGCAAGCGGTCATCGAGAAAGACGCCGACGGCAATTTCCTGGAAGCCGACAGCGACGTACGCAATTTGGCCGAAGCGGCACTGATCAAAATCCGCGAACGCATGCAAGCTTACGCCGCCGCCGAAACCGTGTTCTTTGGCTTGAGTCTGGGCGCGGTGCTGGTGCTGTCAGCGATTGGTCTAGCCATCACTTTTGGGGTAATGGGCGTGATCAACATGGCTCACGGCGAACTGATGATGCTGGGCGCTTACACCACTTACGTGATGCAACAAATCATGCCTAATTATTTGGGCACGGCCTTGATCTTGTCGATCCCGATGGCGTTTTTAGTTGCCGCCTTGGTGGGTATCGCCATCGAGCGCGGCATCATTCGCTTCCTGTACGGCCGGCCGCTGGAAACACTGTTGGCCACTTTCGGTGTTAGTTTGTTTTTACAACAAAGCGTGCGCTCTATCTTCTCGCCGCTGAACCGCAGCGTCTCCACACCCGAGTGGATGAGCGGCTCGTGGCAGATCAACGACTTCCTCTCGCTGACCTGGAACCGCTTTTACATCCTGATCTTCTGCCTGCTGGTGTTTACCGCGCTGCTGCAAATCTTGAAACGCACAAAATTGGGATTGGAAGTACGTGCCGTCGCGCAAAATCGCGGCATGGCGAGGGCCATGGGCATCCCCACCGCACGGGTAGACGCGATGACCTTTGGTTTGGGTTCCGGTATCGCCGGCGTGGCCGGGGTAGCCTTGAGTCAGATCACCAACGTCGGGCCGAATCTCGGTCAGGCTTATATCGTGGATTCGTTCATGGTCGTGGTGTTTGGCGGCGTGGGGAATTTGTTCGGTACCTTGGTCGCTGGGTTTTCGCTGGGCATTGCCAATAAGGTGTTGGAGCCTTATGCGGGGGCGGTGTTGGCGAAGATTTTAGTGTTGGTGTTTATTATTTTGTTTATTCAGAAGAAGCCTAGGGGATTGTTTCCGCAGAAAGGGAGGGCTGCTGAGTCTTAAGGTTTTGGGGTTTGTGTCGCTACCGCGACGGGTTGTTTTGAAGTCGGGTGTCGGCCCGACAGCCGAGATACTTTCTTTTGCTTGGCCAAAAGAAAGTATCCAAAGAAAAAGCCACCCCGCCGCCGCTTGCTTCCTGCGCTCCTCGGGTTTGAACGGGGTTGCCTGAAGGGGCTTCCCAGCCCCTACATGCAACGCGCCGCATCCATGCGACGCCCCTAGCGGGCTATTCCGTTCAAACCCTGCGGTGCTCGGCGCGGCAGAGGGGAGTATATACCTCGCGAGATTTTGAGTGGATGGATAGCTTGACTATGGTAAGAATTTGTAGGATGTGCCGACGATAGGAGGCGCATCGCTCGCGACAGATGCGCTTCGCATTCGCTCAGCACATCCTACGGGCTAGCCGTCATATGCGCCGAGTTGGAACGAGAGAAAGCTTATTGGATGTACAAAACGAAGAGATAACTCCTACACTCTGTTGACACACGATTCAAGTTACGGGGGGTTCCAATGAAAATGGTCGTTTTGCAATTTATCCTAGTGTTATTTCCGTTAAACGCGTTTTCAAATGAATGCGACGAACTTCCAACAGGTAGTGGAATAAGGTCCGACTGTGATGCTAAATCATCTTTAGAAACTACAGAAAAAGATCTAGATGTTACATATAGAAAGTTATTGGAAATTCTTTCTAAGTCAGACTCATATAAAAAACAAGCTGACAATTTAGTGGAATCTCAAATGACTTGGATGAAATATCGAGAACAGTTTTGCTCTGTTCAGGCAGATATTAATGGAGGTTCATCATCATGGGTTGCATCATCCTACACATATTGCAAGTCAGGTATGGCTGAACAACAAATTAGAGAATTGAATAATATTTTAAGTAATTTCGAATAGGAGTCGTAGGGTGGACACTATTAAGTGCCCAAGCGGAGTCCACAGCCAACGGTGGGCAAAGTTGCCCACCCTACGCAAATCTGGGCGGCTGAGGTTGTTTGATCCCGTATGCCGCGCCGAGCACCGAAGTTTTTATCGAGATCAGCCCGAAGGGGCAGCGCATGGATGCGCTGCGTCGGCGGCGGGGCTGGGAAGCCCCTTCTGCCGACCCTCGATAAAAGCTTCGGCGCGCAGGATAAAAGCGGCATCCGGGTGTCGTTTCTTTTGGGTACTTTTCTTTGGACAAGCAAAGAAAAGTACCTCGGCTGTCGGGCCGAGACCCGACTCCAAAAAAGCCGTCGCGATAGCGACACTTTAAATTAGACGGAAGTCAAAAATGAATATTACCAATCTGACCCAAGATAAAACCTACGCTTCTGTGCTAATCGCCCTAGCCAGCGTCACCCTATTAATCCCCCTCTGTAACCTAATCTTCCCCGAAGACTCGGCCCTACATTTCTCTGCTTACAGCGTATCCCTAATCGGCAAATACCTCACCTTCGCCCTGCTCGGCCTGTCGCTGGACATGGTCTGGGGCTACGCCGGGATTCTGGTTCTGGGCCAGGGCGCATTCTTTGCTTTGGGCGGATATGCAATGGGCATGTATTTGATGCGGCAGATAGGCACCCGCGGCGTCTACGGCAATGCCGAACTGCCGGATTTTATGGTGTTCCTAAACTGGACCGAACTACCTTGGTATTGGCATGGCTTCGAGAACTTCGGTTTCGCGATGCTGATGGTATTGCTCGCGCCCGGTTTGCTGGCCTTCGTGTTCGGCTGGCTGGCGTTTCGTTCGCGGGTGACCGGCGTTTATTTGTCCATCATCACCCAAGCGTTGACTTACGCATTGTTGCTGGCTTTCTTCCGTAACGAAATGGGCTTTGGCGGCAACAACGGTTTGACGGACTTCAAAGACATCCTGGGCTTCAATATCCAATCCGAAGCGGTCCGCTCGGTGTTATTACTAATGACCGGACTGAGCCTGATCGGTGCTTTGCTGCTGTGCCGCTGGATTGTGAACAGCAAGCTGGGCCGGGTGGTCACCGCGGTTCGCGACCAGGAATCGCGGGTGCGTTTTCTCGGTTACCGGGTGGAATTGTTCAAACTCTGGGTATTCGTGTTCGCGGCGATGCTGGCCGGGCTGTCCGGGGCGCTTTACGTGCCGCAGGTCGGCATCATCAACCCCAGCGAATTCTCACCACTCAACTCGCTGGAGATCGTCATCTGGGTCGCGGTCGGCGGACGCGGTACTTTGTACGGCGCGATCATCGGCGCAGTGCTGGTCAATTACGCCAAAACCGTGTTGACCGGTCTGATGCCCGATGCCTGGCTGTTTTGCCTGGGCGGCGCCTTCATCCTGGTCACCTTGTTAATGCCCGACGGCATCGTCGGCCTGCTGCGCCGTCGCAGTAAACCCAAACCCACTCTTAACGCTACCGGAGGACAACCGGCATGATGATCTCGGCTGCAACTACCACAGAAGGCGGCGCCAGCCTGCCGCTGGACGGCGAAGTCGACGCCCGCCACGGCCCTATTCTGTACATGGAAGACGTCAGCGTCAGCTTCGACGGCTTCCGGGCGCTAAACCATTTATCCCTGTACATCGACGACGGCGAATTGCGCTGCCTAATCGGTCCCAACGGCGCCGGCAAGACCACGCTGATGGATGTGATTACCGGCAAAACCAAGCCCGACAGCGGCTCGGTATTCTTCGGCCAGACCATTGATTTGCTGGAACTGGACGAACCGGCTATCGCCCAGGCCGGCATTTGCCGCAAGTTTCAAAAGCCCAGCGTATTCGACGCCTTGACCGTGTTCGAGAATCTGGAACTGGCTTTAAAAACCGACAAACGCACTTGGCCGACTTTATTTCATAAACTCAACAGCGAGCAACGCGACCGCATCCAGGACGTCTTGCAAACCATCGCCCTGCCCGCTCAACAACGGCAATTGGCCGGCGCGCTGTCGCACGGCCAAAAGCAATGGTTGGAGATCGGCATGCTGCTGATGCAAGACCCGAAAGTGATGCTGGTCGACGAGCCTATCGCCGGCATGACCCATCAGGAAGTCGAGCGTACCGCCGAATTGTTGTTGTCCCTGCAAGGCAAGCATTCCATCGTGGTGGTCGAGCACGATATGGAATTCGTGCGCAGCATCGCTCGCAAAGTGACGGTGCTGCACGAAGGCTCGGTGCTCACCGAAGGCACCATGGACGAAGTCCAAAACGATACTCGCGTGATTCAAGTTTACCTGGGGGGATGATGTTAAATATCAGCGCATTGCAACAATACTACGGCGCCAGCCACACCCTGTGGGACCTGGATTTGAGCGTACCGGCGGGCGCCTGCGTCTGCCTGATGGGCCGTAACGGCGTCGGTAAAACCACTTTACTGAAAGCCATCATGGGCCTGTTGCCGGTCGCGGACGGCAGCATTCAATTCGACGGCGTGGAACTGGCCAAAGCCAAAGCCGAATCCCGTGCCGAACTGGGCATCGGTTACGTGCCGCAAGGCCGGGAAATCTTTCCGCTATTAACCGTGGAAGAAAACCTGAAAACCGGCCTGCGCGCCGCCAACAAGCACGGCATCAAAAAAGTCCCGGACAGTATTTTCGAGATTTTTCCGGTGTTAAAACAAATGCTGAAGCGCCGGGGCGGCGACCTGTCCGGCGGCCAGCAACAGCAATTGGCGATAGGTCGGGCGCTGGTATTGAATCCGCGCTTGTTGATTTTGGATGAACCCACCGAAGGCATCCAGCCCAACATCGTCAGCGAAATCGGCGACGTGATCATTCGTCTGAACAAATCGCGCGGTGTGTCCAGCCCAATACCCAAACCGGAAACCGGCGAAATCCACCAAGCCATCGATCGTATCCATAGAGAACTGGGCGTGACGGTATTGCTGGTCGAACAAAAACTGCCGTTTGCGCGCAAAGTGGCCAATCAATTCTGCATCTTGGACCGTGGCCGGCATGTGGCGGTGGGGGCGATGAACGAATTGGCAGACGATATGGTGAAGCGGTATTTGACGGTATAACTGCAATACACATAAGGTGGGTAGCCGCCATCTCCCGCTGGACGACTGCACGGACGCAGGAGGTAGGGCAACGCTGGTAGCAGTTGCCGAGAAGGTTGGGTGAGGAGAATTAAAAAGGGTAAATTACTTGATTCCCTCATCCTAACCTTCTCCCTGAGGGAGAAGGAAATATCTGTCTAAACTTTACGGCATTGCCCTACCGATTACATCCATTTGGGAGAACTTACGATGAATTCTAAAAAATATCTATCTGCTTTCAGCGCCTTGCTTTTGATCTGGTCGATGCGCGGCGAAGCACACGACAGTCACGAAGCCATGATGCAAGGCGGCAACTTTCTGCAATTAACCCGCGCTTTAATCCATCCGATATTGGAAACCCCTTATCTCCCGGCCTTGCTGATTAGCGCATTGATTTTGGGATTGGTACTTGGCCCGGTTATATTGCACATAGTTCGGCGCCCGATTGGCACTATCCCGAATCAATCTGCCCTCAAGTTGAAAACAGCCGTCGCGCCGAAGGCTAATAAACTGTAAATCAATCGCCTCAGCCGCCATGCGTCCAGACTTTGCTGTCCCTTCCAATACTGACTCCATAGCCGATTCATCGGCCTGGGAAGCCGAATTGAAACTGGGCTTTGCCCAACGCGGCGACAAAACCGTATTGGGCAAACGCCAGCATCGCGGCCCATTAACCGTGCAACGGCCTTTTTATCCGGAAGGCGGCGTCTGCCATGTGTACTTGCTGCACCCGCCCGGCGGCGTGGTAGCCGGCGATCAGTTGAGCATTACCGCCGATGTGGAAGCCGATGCTCAAGCGCTCATCACCACGCCCGCCGCCGGCAAGTTTTATCGCAGCGGCGGCGGCGAAGCACAGCAAACCGTCAATTTAACAATCGGCGAAAACGCCAGTTTGGAATGGTTGCCGCAGGAAACCATTGTTTACCAAGGCGCTAAGTTGAATTCTTCTATGAATATCGATTTGGCCGATCACGCCCACTTCATCGGCTGGGAAATCTTGGCCCTGGGCCGCCCCGCTGCCGGCGAAGGCTTCGACAACGGGGCCGCCAGCCTGAACTGGCGCATCAGCCTCGCCGGGCGCTTGGTCTACATGGAGCGTTTGCGCCTGGATGCAGCAGCATTTCAAGCCCGCTGGGGTTTGTTCGGGCATTCGGCTTGCGGAACGATGTTTGTTTATCCGGCGACGGCTTCGCAGTTGACGGCGGTGCAAGAAATGATTGGGGATGAGGCTAATCGCGGGGTGACTTTGATTGAGGGTTTGTTGATTTGTCGTGGTTTAGATCGTCGGGCGGATTTGTTGAAGGGGTTTTTTGAGAGGGTTTGGGGATTGGTAAGGGGGGATGTGGTTGGCAAGGCCGTTTGTGCGCCGAGGATTTGGGCTACGTGAGATTTTGTTTTTGCTAGGGTTTTAGCTCCCTCTCCCCCTTGAGGGAGAGGGTTGGGGTGAGGGGTATTTTTGGTGTCGCTGCCGCGACGGCTTTGTTTTAATGTCGGGTCTCGGCCCGACAGCCGAGATACTTTCTTTTGTTTGGCCAAAAGAAAGTATCCAAAGAAAAAGCCACCCCATGCCGCTTAGATCCTGCGCGCCGAAGGGTTTGAACGGGGTTTTCGGAAGGGCTATCCCTAGCCCTCCGAAAACGAGCGGCGTCCCTGCCGCTCCCCTGCGGGCTGATCCGTCCAAACCCTTCGGTGCTCGGCGCGGCATCAGGGGAGAAAACCGTGGCGCGGAGAAAAGTTGTTGGATAAATTTGTATTTTGGGTTTCAAGTTCTATCGTAGGATACCGACGATAGGAGGCTAATCTGTCGCGAACGATGCGTTTCAATTTGTTCAGCCCAGCTTGCGAACTTTCAAATTCAAAAATCGCCCATGAACATATTTATTATTAAAGTTTTTTGTACTTACATCATTATCTATAAATGTTGGGCTAGTTGGAATTGCGTTCTTTAAGCATCCGGGAATGCATGACGAGTTTTCAAGTTATGGAGGCACAGAACTAGTACTTTCAATAGGAGTTTTGTTGTTGCTTGCGGGCGTAGCATGTTGGCCTTGGCTTTTGGCACTGTCACAGTTAAGTGAAAAGATGACTATTTCGAGAATAGTCTTTTCGATTTTAAGTACTTTATCAGCAGTGTATTTTTTTATACCTAGTCCTCTTCATCCATCCGAAGCACTTACATATGCGCTTGTCGCTCATTTATTTTCTGTCTGGTGTTCATATCCCTTGTCGTTGTTCTCAAGAGTTTTTCAAAATGACAATAACTAGCGTGGTAGATACTGTTATCCAGATTTTAGTACTTAAGATTTTGGGAGGGTTTTCTCCCCTGATGCCGCGCCGAGCACCGAAGGGTTTGGACGGATCAGCCCGCAGGGGAGCGGCAGGGACGCCGCTCGTTTTCGGAGGGCTAGGGATAGCCCTTCCGAAAACCCCGTTCAAACCCTTCGGCGCGCAGGATCTAAGCGGCATGGGGTGGCTTTTTCTTTGGATACTTTCTTTTGGCCAAACAAAAGAAAGTATCGCGGTTGTCGGTCCGCGAACCGACATTTAAAAAACCGTCGCGGCAGCGACACAACATAAACAACCAACGTCAATACTCATAGTGAAACCGCAACTGCGCAATCAACAACGAATCCCCGGCAACTTTATAAACGATCCGATGCTCGTCGTTAATTCGCCGCGACCAATAGCCGGACAAACCGTGTTTCAAAGGTTCCGGCTTGCCGATGCCCTCGAAGGGCTGGCGCTGGATTTCCTTGATCAGTTGGTTGATACGCTTAAGAATGGCCTTGTCCGTGGTTTGCCAGTAAAGGTAGCTATCCCAGGCATCGGAGGAAAAGGTGATTTTCACTCGATTAGTTCGCGCTCGGTGCCTTGGCCGGATTCCAACTCGGCGATGGATTCCAGCAAGCGGCGGGCGTTGGCTGGCGAACGCAGCAGGTAGGCGGTTTCCTCCATGGCTTGGAAATCTTCCAGAGACAGCATCACCACCGGGGATTCGCTTTTGCGGGTGATGATGATGGGGGCATGGTCGGCGCAAACCTTGTCCATGGTTTTAGCCAAATTGGCGCGCGCGGCGCTGTAACTGATGGCGTCCATTGATGCTCCTGTTGTACGAAAAAGTGTACGATAGCTTAACGCCGACGGTTGGCTACTGCAAATTGGAAAAACGCGTGGGCACGATTAAACGTGCCCACCCCACGAAAACGTCACATTAACGAAACGACTATGCAATTAACCCCCAGAGAAAAAGACAAACTCCTCCTCTTCACTGCCGCCCTCCTCGCCGAGCGCCGCAAAGCCAGAGGCTTGAAACTCAATTACCCGGAAGCGGTGGCCTATATCTCCGCCGCGATCATGGAAGGCGCGCGCGACGGCCAGACCGTCGCCGAATTGATGGCTTATGGCCGAACACTATTGAGCATCGACGACGTGATGGACGGCATCGCCGAGATGTTGACCGAGGTGCAGGTGGAGGCTACGTTTCCTGACGGCACAAAATTGGTGACGGTGCATGAGCCGATTGTTTAGTCATCGCGTGGGCACAAAAAGCGTGTGCCCACCCTACGAAAATCTGTCGGAACCGCTAGAAAACCCAATATGTAGGGTGGACACGATTTATCGTGCCCACGCGGAAAACCAAATATAAAAGGAGCCCCCCATGATCCCCGGAGAAATCTTCCCCGCCGCCGGCGACATCGAACTCAATGCCGGCCGTGCGACCGTTAAAGTCCTGGTCGCCAACAGCGGCGACCGACCGATTCAGGTTGGCTCGCATTATCATTTTTACGAAACCAACCCGGCTTTGCATTTCGAGCGCAGCGTGGCTTTGGGCTTTCGGCTGGATATTCCGGCGGGTACCGCCGTGCGTTTCGAGCCGGGCCAGCAGCGCGAGGTGCAATTGGTGACCTTCGCCGGCAAGCGCGAGGTGTACGGCTTTAGAGGTGAGGTAATGGGCGCACTGGAGAAAACCGCATGAGCAAGATTTCGAGAGCGGCTTATGCCGACATGTTCGGCCCCACCACCGGCGACCGTCTGCGGCTGGCCGACACCGATTTGATTCTGGAAGTGGAAGCCGATTACACCGTCTACGGCGACGAAGTGAAATTTGGCGGCGGCAAGGTGATCCGCGACGGCATGGGCCAAAGCCAATTGGGCAACGATCAGGCCGTGGATTTGGTAATTACCAACGCGCTGATCATCGATTACTGGGGCATCGTCAAGGCCGATGTCGGCATCAAGCAGGGGCGAATTTTCAAAATCGGCAAGGCCGGCAATCCTGACATTCAACCCGGCGTGGACATCATCGTCGGCCCTGGCACGGAAGTCATCGCCGGCGAAGGCCAGATTTTGACCGCGGGCGGCATCGACGCCCATATCCATTTCATCTGCCCGCAGCAAATCGAGGAAGCGCTGTGTTCCGGCGTGACCACGATGATCGGCGGCGGTACCGGTCCGGCGACCGGCACCAACGCCACCACTTGCACACCGGGGCCGTGGCATCTGCAACAAATGCTGACCGCGCTGGACGGCTTGCCGATGAACTTTGGCTTGTTGGGCAAGGGCAACGCCAGCCTGCCCGGCGCACTGGAAGAACAAATCAAAGCCGGGGCAATGGGCCTGAAACTGCACGAAGACTGGGGCACCACGCCGGCGGCGATAGATTGCAGCCTGGGCGTGGCCGACGATTACGACGTGCAGGTGGCGATCCACACCGACACCTTGAACGAATCTGGGTTTGTGGAAGACACCTTCGCCGCCTTTAAGGGCCGCACCATCCATACCTACCATACCGAAGGCGCCGGCGGCGGCCATGCGCCGGACATCATCAAGGCCTGCGGTTTGAGTAACGTCTTACCGTCATCGACCAACCCGACCCGACCTTACACGGTCAACACGGTCGACGAGCATTTGGACATGTTGATGGTCTGCCATCACCTCGACCCCAGCATTCCGGAAGACGTGGCTTTCGCCGAATCACGCATCCGCCGCGAAACCATTGCCGCCGAAGACATCCTGCACGACTTGGGCGCGTTTTCGATGATCTCCTCGGACTCGCAAGCCATGGGCCGAGTCGGCGAAGTGGTGATCCGCACTTGGCAGACCGCGCACAAGATGAAGACGCAACGCGGCGCGCTGGGTAGCGACACTGCGCAAAACGACAACTTCCGCATTAAACGCTACATCGCCAAATACACCATCAACCCAGCCATCAGCCACGGCATCGCCCACGAAGTGGGTTCCGTCGAAGCCGGCAAACTGGCGGATCTGGTGCTGTGGCAACCGGCCTTTTTCGGCGTTAAACCCAGCCTGATCATCAAAGGCGGCCTGATCGCCGCCGCGCCGATGGGCGACGCTAACGCTTCTATCCCCACGCCGCAGCCGGTGCATTACCGGCCGATGTTCGGCAGCTTCGGCCGCACCGCCGCCCACAATTCGATGATCTTTTTGCCGCAAGTAGCGGTGACCTCCGGCTTAGCTGGCCAATTGGGTCTACAAAAACGGGTGGGTACGGTGAAAAACACCCGGACTATCGGTAAGGCGGATTTGAAGCTGAACGACTATCAGCCGGTGATGGAGGTTTGTCCGCAAACTTATCAAGTACGGGCAGATGGGGAGTTGTTGATTTGCGAACCGGCGGTGGTGTTACCGATGGCGCAGCGGTATTTCTTGTTTTGAGATGGGTCAGGGTTTTCGGTAGAGCCATCCGTGGCCCAGCCGAAAACAAACTGTATCAGGCGGAAGCGATCGCGGCATTTGCCATCAGTTAAAACTAAGAACCTGGGGTATTGTTTTTGTGCGGTAGAACCGGTTCATCCGAGGTGGTTACGCCGGCTTCGATTTGGTGAGCCATGGCTTCTATGATTTCCGGTGGCGCACCGGATTGCTTTAGGCTTTCGCGTAACTCAGCGCTCAATTCCGCGCTAGTTCGTTCTGCTACCGGTTCTCCGGGCTGAACGGGGCCAGCAGATTCTTGTTCTTTCAGAGTCTGCTCCAGCTGAGCAATTTGCTCTTCCGGTAAGTGGTTGGCCCGCATCGATGCGATCATCTCGGCATTGGCCTCGCCACGAGCCGCCTCGTCCTGAGGTGACAAGGGGTTGGCAAGCTCGGCTAGCTGTCGCTCGTGGGGGGGCAATCGCGCCGCCGAAGACATTCCGGCATTCATTGGCGAAATACGGAGATTGCTATTTTCGCCGATTTCAATGGCAGGAGCCGGAAGCGAAGCGGTTTTTTCCGGCCGGGCCACGGATTGGCTCTCGCTGGGACCGGTAAATTGCTGACCGGCAAAATATCCGCTCGCAAAAACACTAGCCACACCCATTATGGAGACAATTTTATTCATGATCTTGACCTTTTGGTTGAGTTTGCTCAGAGCGGAATCTCGGTCGAATAAGCCGGACCAAAGATTCCGCATGATCGGATGCAGCGATTAATACTCGTACAGATAGGTTAAAGTACCCAAGTAGCGGTAAGAGCCGGAGGTTGGGCAGGCAGCAGTGCCTAAGTCACCATACAAATAGTAGGTTTGATGGTTTTGCAGCGCCAATTTGGCCTGACTCAAGGCGTTTTGATTGTAGGTCACGAAGTAATTGGTATAGGCCGGCAACACACTGTGCTCCGGTACGGTGTAGATATAGCCGTATGTCGTACCGTTAACGTTATATTCGTAAACACCGGTGACATTCACCCAACCGGCGGAACAACTCGCCGCATTGGCCGCACTGGCGCCAAACATGGAAGCGGCAACGATAGATAGCATTAAGAATAGATTTTTGATTGTTTTCATGACCTTCACCTTTTGTAAATTAAACACGAGAGTTGAGGAATTAACGCTGTACTTGCTTCTCGGGTAAAAATTGGCTTTCCCGGAAATTCAAGGGCAGCGTGTCCGGCGGCATTAGCGCTTCTGTTTTGGTGGCTGCGTAATTAGCGGGGACGGTGTTAATTTAGGGAAATCGGGGGGAGTTCTCTGTTAACTTGTTGGCTGGGAAAGTGTGAGGTTTTTCACAGTTTTAATGGGTTATGGTGAAAGCTTTGCTGGGTTTTGGTTTTTTGTTTTTTGTGTCGCTATCGCGACGGGCAGTTTTAAGTCGGGTCTCGGCCCGACAGCCGAGACACTTTCTTTTGCTTGGCCAAAAGAAAGTGTCCAAAGAAAAGGCCACCCGACATTCCGCCTTTATCCTGCGCTTCTCACTTTTGGCGAGGGTTTTCGGAAGGGCCATCCCTGGCCCTCCGAAAACGAGCGGCATCCCTGCCGCTCCCCTGCGGGCTAATCTCGCCAAAAGCTGCGATGCTCGGGGCGAAATAACGGGAATGCTTCACTCCAACGGTTATTGCGTGTAGCAAAGGCTTTTTGGTAGGCTGAGTTGGAACGATAGCCTACATCGCTGGGTTTCGCTTTGCTCTACCCAGCCTACGGACTATTGTTATTTTCTATGCTTTTGCATAATTCAAGGAATATTATGATACGAATATCCAGTTTCTCAATTGAGGCATTACATGGATTATACAGTTACCGCGACTGTAGCCTCAGCAACCTGTCTAGTGACCTTATAATTTTATATGGTGATAACGGCTGCGGAAAAACAACAATATTATATTTATTGTTCCACCTTCTATCTTCTCAGACCAATAAAGGCCACTTAAACTCAATAGCTAAGGTGCAATTTAAACATGTGCGCGTTTTTCTTTCTGATGGAAGTGTGGTAAGCGCAGAAAGACACGATAACTCAAACAGCTTGCCAATTTTATTTAAAATACAAAGAGCTAATTCAAAGGGCGTTGAGTATAGCTTTATTCCAGAAACACTTAGAAATCAATCTCTGTTAGATATTGTTGAAAGAGAAATGCAAGGAAAAGCCAGTGCTAAAGCCACAAAATCCGTCAAAGAAAAACTTTATCAAAAGAATTTATTAAATAGCCTGCAGTATTCTTTATTTAATGTTGATGATGACGCCCATAAAAAATACCTTAATGCGTTGCAAGACTTACAAATCACTTGCTATTTTATGGCTGCCGACAGGAGAATGGCATGTGATTCGATTGAAGATACTAAAGCACCTTCATATCAGCAAGCTAATGAAAATTCTGGCACAGATTTAATTACACGTATACGCACGCAATATATAAAAGAAGCCTTAAACAGTGCAGCGAAATATATAAATAGACAAATAATAGGTGCGTCCAACACAGGGTCAAAAAGCACAAATGATATTTATGCAGATCTAATTTATAGAATTTCTACGGAAAAGTTTTTTGATGATAATTCTACTTCTAATGTAGACGACCTAGTAACGAGCTTAACAGAACTTTCTGCGCAAAATAGGAAATATTCAGATTTAGGTTTAGCACCCGAGCTTGATTTTATTAATATAAATAAGGCCATCAAAGAATCCTCAACTGGAAACGGAGTTATTTTAAACAAAATTCTTTCACCTTATATCGATAGCTTGACTGCAAGATTGAAAGCACTACAGCCAGTTGGAATGGTAATTGAGAATTTTCTAAACACATTAAACAGCTTGTTTAAGCATAAAACCATTAGCTTTTCTCCTTCCAATGGCTTTATGATTTATGGCACTAACGGAGGTGAGCCACTTGGTCCTGAAAAGTTGTCTTCTGGAGAACAGCAGTTGCTTTTATTGTTTTGCTACCTATTGGTTGCCAAAGATAAACAGAGCATATTTATCATCGACGAACCAGAGATATCGTTAAACATCAAATGGCAAAGAGAGCTTATAAATGCGATGCGCGAAATAATTAGCGATTCGAGCTTACAGATTATTATCGCTACACATTCAATTGAGTTATTGTCTCAACACGACGACATGGTTATTGCTCTCGATCCTGAAATATATAGGACAGATGGTCATAAATATGGAATTACCAAAAAGAACGATCAATGAAACAAGGGTTAAATTACGCCTAGAAAAAACCATACAGGAGGTTTATGTAGAAGGAACATTTGACAGGGATATATATAGATGGATTTTCAAGCACCTAGGATTTGCTAATTTGTGCGTGTATCCTATATCAACTTTAGATATACCAGACTCGGCTCTTGAAGAACATGGATTAACATCAGGCTGCAGGCAACGTGTAATAGCGGCCGCAAAAAAATTAGCATCTGATATAGACCTTCACTCGCAGATTATTTTTGTAATAGATTCAGATTTAGACTATCTATTAGAAAAAGCAAACTACGCTCCACCTCTCCATGGCACCAAAGGAACGAGCATTGAATTAATATTTTGGAAAAAGGATATTATTCTTAAGTTTTTGTCATTAGGAATTGGATGTGGAAACCCAGAAAAAAAATGGGACGAGCTAATGTACTTTATTGAGCCAATAGTACATGAAATATGCATTTTCAGAGCGGCTAAAGAGTACATAGGCGCCAATTGGAAACTGATAGACATTCAAGATGTTATTAAAAAAAAGGAGCCATTCTCTTTTGAAAATTATTGCAATAAAGTTGGCGACAAAAATGCTGCGCGACAGGAAATAGCAGAAAAGTTACCCGAAGCCATTGATATATTGACTATTAGAGCTGAAAAACTTGATTCATCAAAAAAACTTCATGGACATGATCTTGTCGCTGCATTAGGCCGAAAACTTCATATTGACGGATTTAGTCATAGCTTCTTAAAAAATACTGATGATTTGACAAGAGTGCTTATGGCATCCTTAGAGTGGTCTTTTGTCAATACTGACGAAACTATTCAGATGTTTCAACAAATACTAAAAAACTCATTGGAATCTGATTAGAAACCCGCGCTTTGGTTGTGAATCGTTAGGTTAAACGCATTCCGGAATTGGGGCATCGGAACGATAAAAAACAAGACAGCTTCAAACTTGGGAACGGTTTTTATCCCCTGATGCCGCGCCGAGCACTGGAGGGTTTGGGCGGATCAGCCCGAAGGGGCGCGGCAAGGACGCCGCCCGTTTTTCGCAGGGGCTGGACGCCCCTTCGAAAAACCCCGCTCAAACCCTTCGGAGCGCAGGATACAAGCGGCATGGGGTGGCCTTTCTTTTGGTGACTTTTCTTTGGCCAAACAAAGAAAAGTCACTCGGCTGTCGGGCCGAGACCCGACTCCCAAACAACCCGTCGCGCTAGCGACACAACACCAATGAAAGCTAGAGCTTTCGAGACATCGTTCCCAAGCGGGAGCTTGGGAACCAGCGTGCCAAGCAAAATCTAACCAAAACAAATATGCTAAAACTCACCGAAACCACCCAAACCCAAGAACCCCCTGACGACACCCTAACCCTCCCCTTCGAAGCCCGCCAAAAATCAAGACAACCCGCCACCACCAAAGGCGGCATCCAAGTCGGCGTGTTCCTGCCAAGGGGACAAACCCTGAGACACGGCGCAATCCTCACCAACAGCCAAGGCTTTAAAGTACGCATTGATGCCGCCCCGGAACAACTGTCGGTGGTGAAATGCACCGATCAACTGCTGTTTGCTAAAGCGTGTTACCACCTAGGCAACCGCCACATCGCCCTGCAAATTTTGCCGGATGAATTGCGCTATCTGGCCGATCACGTGCTCGATCAAATGCTGGTCGGTTTGGGATTGACGGTCGAACATCACACCCTGCCCTTCGAACCGGAAAGCGGCGCGTATCACAGCCATGGTCACTGATTTATCGCTGTTAAGGCTGCTGCAACTGGTCAGCCCCGGTTTGCCGATCGGCATGTACAGTTATTCGCAGGGGCTGGAACGCGCAGTGGACGATGGCTGGCTTACCAACGCCGAGCAAGTTGACGGCTGGCTGCAAGGCTTGTTGCAAAACGGTTTGGGTTTGGTCGATGCACCGATTCTGGCGCGGCTTTACGATGCCTGGAGCGTTGACGACATGGCGGCGGTTGAACATTGGAGCCAAACCCTGACCGCCTGCCGGGAAACCGCCGAGTTGCGCGCGGAGGATAGACAAACCGGCCAGGCGCTAGCGCGCTTGCTGGTGAATTTGGAATTACCTGAGGCCAATGACTGGCTAAAACGCCCGGATGCGACCTTGGGGACCATGTTCGCGTTGGCGGCGGCACGCTGGCAAATCAGCAAAGCCGATGCTCTCATCGGCTATTTGTGGGGCTGGTTGGAGAATCAGGTGTTGTGCGCGGTCAAATTGGTCCCTCTGGGGCAAGTGGCCGGGCAGCGGCTATTAAAAAATCTGGCCGACGAATTGCCGGCTTTGGTGGAACGTGCTTTAAACCTAAACGACGCCGAAATCGGCGGCAGTTGTTTTGGTTTGGCCTTGGCTAGCAGCCGGCATGAAATGCAGTATTCGCGGCTGTTTCGCTCGTAAAACTTACGCCAATTGATTTGATGAACAAGGTAAAAATATTCTGAAATTGTCAGGGAGCGCTGCGCGTACCCTGACCTACCCTTTTAAATAACCCAAACACCATCTTGAGAAAAATACTATGAGCGACAAACAAATATTAAGAGTAGGCATCGGCGGCCCGGTCGGCTCGGGCAAAACAGCATTGGTAGATGCCTTGTGCAAGCGGATGCGCGACGATTATGAGATCGGCGTGGTCACCAACGATATTTATACCCGCGAGGATCAGCAATTCTTGATCCGTAGCCAGGCCTTGCCGGAAGAGCGGATTTTAGGTGTAGAAACCGGCGGCTGTCCGCATACCGCCATCCGCGAGGACGCCTCTATGAACTTGGCAGCGGTAGACGAACTCTGCGAGCGCTGGCCGGAGCTGGATTTTGTGATGGTGGAAAGCGGCGGCGACAATCTCAGCGCCACCTTCAGCCCGGAATTGGCCGACCTGACTATCTACGTGATCGATGTGTCGGCCGGCGACAAAATTCCGCGCAAGGGCGGCCCCGGCATTACCCGTTCGGATTTGTTGGTGATCAATAAAATCGATCTGGCGCCATACGTCGGCGCGTCGCTGGAAGTAATGGACCGCGACGCGAAGAAGATGCGCGGCGAGCGGCCGTTTGTATTCACCAACATCAAAGCCGGCAATGGTTTGGACGCGATAGCCGACTTTATTATCAAACAAGGCATGCTGCAAACTCACTGATTGCAGGAACCGGCCATGCCCTGCCATGACACGGTAAACCGCTAAGCGGACCGGGTTGACTTTGCCCCTAAGCTGGTATGCTAACAGTCAATCAGGAGGAATGATGATGAAGGTTCTATTGTTAGCCGCCAGCCTGTGGCTGTGTTCACTGTCCATAGCCGAAGCAGAGCCTTGCCCCGATTTGTTGAATTACAAAATGACTAAATTACGCTCCAGCGAGCAAATCGATTTTTGTCAGGCTTTTCAGGGCAAGGTGATCCTGGCCGTCAACACCGCCAGCAACTGCGGTTACACGCCGCAATTCAAAGGTCTGGAAGCCTTATACCAAAAGTATAAGGATCAGGGCTTGGTGGTGGTCGGCTTTCCGTCCAACGATTTTAATCAGGAGTTCGCCGAAGCGGAAAAAACCGCCAACGTCTGTTACATCAATTACGGCGTCACCTTCCCGATGCTGGAAAAAAGTCAGGTGAAAGGCGCCGCGGCGAACGGCTTTTTCCAAAAACTAAGCAAGGCCACCGGTCAGGCGCCGGCATGGAATTTTCATAAATATTTGATCGCTCGCAATGGCACTGCCGTGACCGCCTTTTCCAGCGAGGTGACGCCGGAACAGCTGGATGCAAAGATCGGCGCCTTGTTATCGGAGAAATAAAGCGATAAGCCTTAGCTCTCGCCGGCGAAACGCCGGTACTTTTTATTCAGGATGAAATATCGATGCGCAGAGTGGGACTTTACTGGTTTGGTAACGATTTGCGGGTTCGCGATAACGCCAACCTGCAACAAGCCGGCGCGGTCGTCGATCAGTTGCTGTGCGTGTATTGTCTGGACCCGCAATGGCTGAGCCCCAATCAATACGGCCTGGCCAGGCTCTCGCCCCAGCGTTGGCGGTTTTTGAAGGAAGCCCTACAAGACCTGGATAAGAATCTACAGCAAGCCGGGCAACGCCTGCTGGTTTGTTACGACGCGCCGGTGACGGCCATCGGCGCGCTGGTTGCCAAACATGGCGTATCGGTGGTTTATCGTAGCCGCCATTGCGGCTTTCAGGAACGGCAGCAGTGGCTGGCACTGCAGCAGCACATACCGGGCTTGCGTTTTATCGAGTCGGATACGCACACTCTGTTTAACCTGAAAGACTTGCCGTTTGCCCAATTGCCGCCGACCTTCACTCAATTTAAAGAACTGGTCGAGCACTTACCGGTTGATCATCCCTTGCCGGCGGCGGATGCGCTGCCGCCCTGCCCCGAACCCAAATCGGATTGGCTGTTGAATTTTCCGGTGTATTTGCCGGCCAGCTACGCGCTCGACCCGGATCTGCCGTTTCACGGCGGCGAGACAGCGGGAAACAAACGCCTAAAAACTTATTTTCATAGCGGCTATGCCAGCCGTTACAAAGACTTGCGCGACGAACTGGACGGCTGGGAAAACTCCACCAAGTTTTCGCCATGGCTGGCCCACGGCAATCTGTCGGTGCGTAAGGTTCACGCCGATTTACGCCGCTACGAACACGATCACGGGGCCAACGAATCGACCTATTGGCTATATTTGGAACTGCTGTGGCGCGAATATTTTCAATGGTATGCCCACCAGTACGGCAAGCGCTTGTTTGCGTTTCGCGGTATTACGCAGCGCAAGCCTTTGACTTGTTTTTACGCGGAACGCTTTCAAAAATGGTGCCAAGGCAATACGCCCTTCCCGTTGGTAAACGCCTGCATGAAGCAGTTGAACGCCACCGGTTTTATGTCCAACCGCGGCCGGCAAATAGCGGCCAGTTGTCTGGTAAACGAACTGGAACTGGATTGGCGGTTCGGCGCGGCTTATTTCGAGCAGCAACTGCTGGATTACGATGTCGCCAGCAACTGGGGCAACTGGCAATATCTGGCAGGCGTTGGCGCCGATCCGCGCGGCAAAAGGCATTTCGATCTGGCGAAACAAAGCCGTTTATACGATCCGCACGGGAAATTTATCCGCAGCTGGCAAGCCGAAATTCAAAACCTGCCGCTGGACTCGGTGGATGCCGCGGATTGGCCGGTGGATCCGGCGCAAACCAAATCCGTGTTACCGGCTTGAGCAACAGTTACCGGAATATGCTTAGCTGTTTTGCCCGGCCCGCGCCAGCAATTCGCTGATGAAATATTGCAGATAGGTCGGCAAATACAATTGCTTCAAATACGCGATCTTGGTCACCGAGCGCGGAATCAGATGTGATAAATCCAGCGCCACCAAATCTTCGTCGTCGGCGCTTTCGTAAGAAGTGCCGGCGATAATCCCCACTCCCAAACCCAGCCGCACATAGGTTTTAATCACATCGGAATCGGCGGCGGACAAGGTAATGTCCAACTCCTTACCAACGTTCTTAAAGGCTTTTTCGATATTGGAGCGGCCGGTAAAACCCTGCGAGTATGTCAAAATCGGAAACGAAGCCAGACGGCCCAGCGTGATGTCGCCCTGCGCCAACGGATGGTGACGCGGCACCACGGCGATGTGCTGCCATTCATAGCAAGGCGTCACTACCAGTTTGTCGTCCTCGTCCAGTTTTTCGGTGCAAATCGCGATATCGGCTTTGTGATGATGCAGTTGCTCGATCAATTCCTCCGGCGACGACTGCACCATGTAAATCGTAATGCCTGGGTATTTTTCCCGAAACTTTTGCACCGGCACCGGTAACAGGTATTTGGCCTGGGTGTGGGTGGTGGCGATATGTAAGGTGCCGTTGCGATTGTCGCGAAAGTCGTCGGCGATAGACTGGATATTTTTTTTCGCCTGATTGATCCTATCCACCTGTTCCATGACCCGCTCGCCCAGCGGCGTCAATCCCAGCAGTTTTTTGCCATGGCGCTCGTACAGCGGCGAGCCCAATTCCTCTTCCAGCAACTGTAGCTGGCGGCTGGCGGCCGACTGCACCACGTGCATTTTCTCGGCGGCCTTGGATTGGTTGAAATTGGTTTCCTGCAGGGCTCGCAATAATTCAAGCTGATTAAGATTCATACCGGCCTTACCGTGGGGTGATTTGAGCGATCGGCAGCACTACCGAACCGTTTTTGCATCCATGCCGGGCTACGCTGCCGATAGCCCGAGCCTGTCCTTCCCGTTATCAATTAAACCAGTGCGCCTGCTTGATATGCACAGCCACGCGGTCGCCCTTATGTAAATTCAACTCGCGGAAACGTTCGTTAGGCATTTCCGCAAACAATGTCGCACCGGAACCGTTGTGTTGCGGATTGAACAATTCGATGCGTATCGTCGCCCCCAAATGCTGCCAGTCCTTCAGGGTCACGGGCGAACCGGATGCCTCGTCGGCTTTCACAATATCGATGTTGTGCGGCCGCACATGGGCAAAAATGCCTTTGGGCTCTTCGGCTAAAATGCCGGCGCGTTGCAGCCAGTTGCTCTCGCTTTCCGACAAATCGAAGATATTGGTTTGGCCGATGAATTTGGAAACGAAGGCATTGGCCGGATGATCGTAAATATCCGCCGGCGCGCCTTGTTGCTCGATGCGGCCCTGATTCAACACTACCACCTGGCTGGCCACTTCCATGGCTTCTTCCTGGTCGTGGGTCACGAAAATGCTGGTGACGTGCAATTCATGATGCAGATTACGCAGCCATTGCCGCAAATCCTTGCGCACGCTGGCATCCAAGGCGCCGAAGGGTTCGTCCAGTAATAACACGTTAGGTTCTACCGCCAAAGCTCTAGCTAAAGCAATCCGCTGCCGCTGTCCGCCGGACAACTGATCCGGAAAGCGGTCGGCCAGCCAATCCAGTTGTACCAGCTCCAGCAGGGAGTGCACTTTTTTGCTGATAAAGGCCTCATTCGGGCGTTCCTTGCGCGGCTTGACGCGCAGACCAAAGGCAATATTGTCGAACACGGTCATATGCCGGAACAGGGCGTAATGCTGAAACACGAAGCCTATACCGCGGCGGCTGACATGTTGTTCGGTTTTGTCCTCGCCGCTGAGCAACACCCTGCCGAAATCCGGGGTTTCCAGACCGGCAATGATCCGCAGCAAGGTGGTCTTGCCGCAGCCGGAAGGACCCAACAAGGCGACCAATTCGCCTTCCGGAATTTCCAAACTGACGTCGTACAGCGCGGCAAATTTGCCGAAGTTTTTGCTGATGTTGGTTAGCAGAATACTCATGTTTATCTCTCGAAATTCATATTAGTTGGCTTATGCAAAACCCCTGACCTGCTTCTTGGTTCGGGGGCGAATGGCAAGATTTGCCGTTCGCCATTAAGTCCTGGCCTGCTTCCATTCCAAAAAGCTTTTCAAAACCAGGGTCACGATCGCCAGGCAGGCCAATATCGAGGCGCTGGAAAATGCACCGATCACGTCATAATCGTTGTAACTGACTTCGACATGCAGCGGCAGCGTATTGGTCACGCCGCGGATATGTCCGGACACCACCGACACCGCGCCGAATTCGCCCATGGCTCTGGCATTGCACAGCAACACGCCGTATAACAAGGCCCATTTGATATTGGGCAGCGTGACCAGAAAAAAGGTTTTCCAGCCCGTGGCGCCGAGCGATAACGCCGCTTCCTCTTCCTCGCAGCCCATTTCCTGCATCAACGGGATCAATTCCCGCGCCACAAACGGAAAGGTAATAAATATCGTCGCCAGCACGATGCCGGGCACCGCGAAAATGACCTTAATCTCGTGGGCGGCAAACCAGTGACCGAACCAGCCCTGGGCGCCGAACATCAATACGAATATCAACCCCGAAATCACCGGCGACACCGAAAACGGCAGATCGATCAACGTGGTCAGCAGGCTTTTGCCCCAAAACTCGAAACGGGTAATCGCCCAAGCGGCCGCCACGCCAAACACGGTATTCAACGGCACAGTAATCAGTGCCACCAATAAAGTAAGCTGCATCGCCGCGATCGCATCCGGCTGGGACAGCGCGGTCCAATAGGCCTGCCAGCCTTTGGAAAAAGCTTGAAACAATACCAAGCCCAACGGCACACATAGAAACAAGGCGATAAAACCTACCGCCACGCCGACCAGGCTCCAACGCACCCAAAATGGGTCGTGCAGGGCTTTGAAATTGGCCTGACCGCTGGCGTCGCCGATTACATGAACATTAGCATGCATGATTTCTCCTAGATTTGCCCCGAGCGACGGCGCGCCCAGAGTTGCAATAAATTGACAATGAGCAACAACAAGAACGACACCAACAACATGGTCAAAGCAATGGCGGTGGCCCCGGCGTATTGGTACTGTTCCAGTTTGGTGATGATCAACAACGGCACGATTTCCGAGACATAAGGCAGATTACCGGCGATGAAAATTACCGAACCGTACTCGCCAACGCCGCGCGCAAAAGCCAGCGAAACGCCGGTCAGCAAAGCCGGAAAAATATTGGGAAATATAACTTGGGTAAACACCTGCAAGCGGGTGGCGCCCAGACTGGATGCCGCTTCTTCCATGGTGGTATCGAACTCCTGCAAAACCGGCTCTATGGTCCGTACCACGAACGGAATGCCGATAAAAATCAGGGCCACCACAATACCTAACGGTTTGTAGGCTACCTGCACCCCAAAGGTACCCATCAACCACTTACCGAGCATACCGCTAGGCTGAAATATCGTGGCCAATATCACGCCCGCCACCGCGGTCGGTAAAGCGAACGGCAAATCGATCAACGCATCCAGAAAGCGTTTACCGGGAAACGGATAACGCACCAGTACCCAGGCGATTACGAAGCCGAACACACCGGCCACCAAGGCCGCGATCAAGGACGTACCGAAGCTGACCCGAAACGACGATACCACCCGATTATTAGTGATGATGTCCACATACTCGTCCCAACCTAAATGCAAACTTTTGAATACCAGGGTACTCAACGGAATCAGCACCACCAGCGTCAGGTAGAACAAGGTGTAAGCCAGCGCCGGTCGAAATCCCGGCATGATGTTGCTTTGCGTCATTTAGTTTCTCTAAGCAGATACGGTTTAGGGCGTTATATCCGGTAGAGATGGTAAAGAATGCTCAATAGCTTGTGAAATGATATAAATTGAAACTTATATCTTTAATCGAGATATTAAAACCGCAAAAGCCCACTTGCGAAACAATGCCGATGCAACGGCATACTCCGCGATGCACTCGCGCGGATCGAATCCGCCGACTAAAGATGATGGTGACGGACTAGGTCAAATGAGAGGATTAAGCCGTGCCGAAGGATGTAGCAAAGGCCGGCAGCCGAGGACGGCTGCCCGTTAACGCTGGTGTAACAGTCGGAATACCCAAAACCCGGCAAACATCGCCGCGACAAAGGCATAGTTACCCAAGACGCCGGCCGTCAATCCCAGCAAAGCCGGCCCTGGACAGAAGCCGGACAGGCCCCAGCCGACTCCAAAAATCGCCGCGCCGGCTATCAATTTACCGTCTATGCCCATGGGCACGGCGGCCGATGGTTCTTGTTCCCGGTCTGCTGCTTCGTGATTGCGATGCATCAAATAGCGGGCCACTCCTAGTGTGAATAAGGCGCTAGCCATCACCAAGGCTAGACTGGGATCCCACGCCCCCGCCACATCCAGAAATGCCAAGACTTTGGCCGGATTGCTCATGCCGGCGACGATCAAGCCAAATCCGAACAACAAACCGTAAGCGAATAAATACGCGGTATTTTTCATCAAGATCTTCCCGTTCAGATTAGGTGACGAACGATAAACACCGTAATGCCTGCAACTAGCATGAAGGTCAGCGTCGCCACGATGGAGCGCACCGACAAGCGCGCTATGCCGCAAACGCCGTGCCCGCTGGTGCAGCCGCCACCAAGCCGGGTACCGTAACCCACCAGCAGGCCGGCAATCGCCAGTATGCCCGGCGAGGCGTCCAGCTCCAATGGGATGCCGGCGCCGCTCAAGCGATACAGCGGCGCGCTGGCCAGCAGGCCGGCCAGAAACCACCAGCGCCAACCCGCCGTCCCTGCTCGCCAAGGCGGCAAAATCCCGGCCGCTATTCCGGAGATGCCGGCGGTATGCTTATGGGTAAACAGCAACAATGCCGCGGATAAACCGATTAGTGCGCCGCCGGCCAGCGAGCTTAGGATAGTCAAATTATTCATGCGTCTGTATAGGCAAAAACCCGGTATTGAATCAGAAACGCCGCGACCAGGCGAATTGCAATGAAAATTGCGTCATCGACAGATCGATGGTTTGGCCCGGACTCAAAGGATTCGGCCCGGTGATGGTTTTCTGCGGCGAATACATGAACGCAAAGCTTAACTCGTCCTGTTTGCTCCAGGCATGACTGAAGCCGCCAGTCAAATGCCATTCCTGTATGCCTGGCGCCAGAATGTTGAACAACACTTCCGAGCCTTCGATCGGTTGTTGGCCGTAACTGACGCCGCCGCGCCAAATCCATTCCGCGTTTTGTTTCCATTGCGCGCCGAATTTATAAATCGTCATATCGTTCCAGCCAAAGCCCGGTCCCGCTCCGGTGCCCAAGCTGCCCGGCGTCAGCGGTTGCAGGGTATTGCCGACCGATTTAATTTCGCTGTAGCGAATGTGCTCGATATCGAAGTTGGTGGTCAGCTCACGATTTACATCCCAGGACAGGCCGACATTGAAGCTGTCCGGGATATCGAACCCGCCTTGCTGCGCGAACAATCCCGAGTAACGTTCAAACTCGGACATATAAATCCGGCTTTTATAAGACGCGCCCAAGCGCAAACCGGGTATCAACTCCGCCTGCCCGCCGATTCTAAAACCGGCGCCGAAGGAGTAGTCACGGCCTTTGTCGGATAAATGATTCGGGTCGCTGGAAAAAGCGGCAAAGCTAGCCAAACCACGCGCCTTGAAAGTTTGCGCGGCAAAAATCGGCGAAATACCGATCGCATAACGGCCATGATCGAAAGAACGCGCGTAGGTGCCTACCAAAAACGCCTGCGCCATATCGATCCCGGTACGGCCGGCGCAAAACACGCCGGGTTGGCCGCCACAATACGGTGAGGTATTGTTCACTTGCCGCCAGTCGGTGTTCATGCCGCCGTTACCGTACAACGTAAGACCGATGCTCTGTTGTTCGTCCAGTTTGTGGCTCCAGCCCAGCGTGCCGACCGGAAAGAAATTGCTTTCGCTTTCTTGTGTGCCGGGATTCAGCGGAAATACGGAGGATGGCGAGGCACCTCCGTTAACTTGATATTCGCGAAACGGCGCGAACAATTCCAGCTCTATATCAGCCCGGTCGCCGACATAAACCAGGCCGGCCGGATTGACCGCCGCCGCAATCGCGTCCTGCGAAAATGCCGTGCTCGCTCCCGCCAAGGCCTTGCTGCGGGCGCCGTATCCGTGGGCGAAATAGCCGTTAGTAGCGCTTGCGCCGGAGGGAGAAAGAGTGATGATTGCGAACGCACCGCTTAATAACAGCAGTTTATTTCGGTGGGGCATAGTCCATTCCTTGTAGTTGACGATACAAGGCGATGGTAGCGACGGACCGGTATATTAGAAAACGACATTATTCGAAATTAGCATCGAATAATGTCATAACAGAGGCACCAGCGGTTAAATTGCCGCGGCTAAGCCGCAAACAACGCCGAACTCAAATATCGTTCGCCGGAATCCGGCAACACCATGACAATTGTCTTGCCGGCGTGTTCCGGGTATTTAGCCAGCCTAACTGCCGCCGCTACCGCCGCGCCGCTGGAAATACCGGCCAAGATACCCTCTTCCCTGGCTAAACGCCGGGCATAGGCTATCGCTTCGTCGTCCTCAACCGGCTCGATCAGATCGATCAACGAAAAGTCCAAATTCCTGGGGACGAAGCCGGCGCCTATGCCCTGAATTCTGTGCGCGGCGGCTTGCAGCGGCAGACCGGCGCGAGTCTGGCTTAATACCGGACTGCCGGCCGGTTCGACGGCAACGCTGATTACCGGCTTGCCGCAACTGCGTTTCAGATAACGCGACACGCCGGTAATCGTACCGCCGGTGCCAACGCCCGCCACGAAAATATCGACTATGCCGCCGCTATCGCGCCAGATTTCCGGGCCGGTGGTTTGCTCGTGTATCGCCGGATTGGCCGGATTTTTAAATTGCTCCAGCAACAAATAGCGTTCGGGGTCGGCCTCGGCGATAGCCTCGGCTTTCCGGACCGCCGCCTGCATGCCCAACGCGCCGTCGGTCAACAACAGCTCGGCGCCGTAAGCCAGCAGTAATTTGCGGCGTTCCGCGCTCATATTGTCCGGCATGGTCAAGGTAATGGGTATACCGCGCGCGGCAGCCACGGCAGCCAACGCAATCCCGGAATTGCCGCTGGTGGCTTCCAGTAAAGTCTTGCCTGGCGTCAATAAGCCTTGACGTTCGGCCGCCCACACCATCGCCGCACCGACCCGGCACTTCACCGAATAAGACGGATTGCGGCCTTCGATCTTGGCTAGCAGCGTCGCCTGCAATCCGCGGCTGATGTGATTCAGCCGTACCAGGGGCGTACGGCCTATCGATAACGAATTGTCCGGGAACCAGGACGGCATGCGGTTTTCCTCTGAAAGAACGACAGACTTAGTGTAGGCCTTAAACGCGGTTAGGCGACCGGCAGCGGATTATTTATCCAAACCGAGGCGGCGGACGCGCTGTCGGCGCCCAAAAAAAACCCGCCTTAACAGCGGGGTTAGCAGGATTGCCACAGGAGAGAACCTCACACGGATTGCTTATTGCGGCCGGCCTTGACTAGCAGCGGCCGCAATACCTAGACCCCGTCGAAGCCGGCAAACGCTGCCATTAGGCTTGGCGGCGATTTAATTCGCCGCTAGAGCTTACATCCCGTGCTGGGCGGCGACGCTGAAACTGCCGAAATGATGCGGCGCGCCGGGCATTAACGGGTTGTCCTGATGCAAGTGTCTGGGTTTGTTCCAATGGGCGGCCGGTGCCGGTCTGCCCAGAAAATAGCCTTGTAATAATTTGCCGCCGGCATCCAGGGCGATATCCAGCTGCACTTCATTTTCGATGCCTTCGATAATGGCCTGCGCCCCAAGGGCATGGACGATTTCGATCAATTTTGGCAACACCCGCCGGATTTTGGCATCGGTTTGCGCCTGATGAATGATGCTTAAATCCAGCTTCACAAAACTGGGCGACAGCCGCCACAACCTATCCAAATTGGAATGCCGGCTGCCGAAATTATCGATTGCCACCTGAAAACCGCGATCGCGATAATTTTCCACGGCTTCCAGCAACTGTTGATCGGCTTCCACCGCGTTTTCCATGATTTCCAACACCACCTGCGTGGTCGGCACGGAATGCAGATGCAAAATGTGCTCGAACACCTTGCCGTGCGTATTCACGCTAACCAGCAACTTGGGATGTACATTCAAAAACAACAATCCCTTATCCGCCGGCAAATTCAGATAGTTCAGCATGTGCAAGGTTCTGGCCACCCGATCCAACTTCACCAACCTGCCCTGATTGTCGGCCCAACTGAATGCAAAGTCCGGACTCACAGCTTCCAGACCGGTGGAAGTGCGTAGCAAGGCTTCGTAGCCCAGCAAGCCCTCGGACTTGCCGGCATCGAATATCGGTTGAAACTCGCTGCGCATGCGCAGCCCGATAAACCGGCTCAGCACTTCCTGTTGCTCAATTTCCAGTTTGAATTCGTCCAGATCCAGATACAAAGCGCGTTCCAGATCTTCCCGAATCAATTCGATTGTATTTTCCACCATCGCTACACCCTCCGCCATCTAACTGGACTTAACGTCCGTATATCTTGTCGAACACGCCGTTATCGTCGAAATGTTCCTTTTGGATTGCGCCCCAGCCACCCAATTGACCTACGCTAACCAATTCCAAGTTTGGAAATTGCTTGGCATATTTCGCAGCCACTTCCTTATCTGTAGGGCGATAGAAGTTTTTGGCGATAATATCTTGGGCTTCCTTGGTGTACAGATATTTCAAGTACTCGACCGCCAAATCTTGCGTACCGTTCTTTTTAGCAACCGTTTCGATCACGGCCACCGGCGGCTCGGCCAGGATGCTGAACGGCGGGGTGACGACTTCGAACTTATCCGCGCCGAATTCCTTCAACACCAGATAGGCTTCGTTTTCCCAAGTGATCAGCACATCGCCGATTTCGCGTTCGGCAAAGGTCGTGGTGGAGCCGCGCGCGCCGGAATCCAGTACCGGCACGTTTTTAAACAACTTGGTCAGGAAAGCCTTGGCGGCGTCCTTGCTGCCGTCTTTCTTTTCCGCAAAGGCCCAGGCCGCCAGATAATTGTAACGTGCGCCGCCCGAGGTTTTTGGATTGGGGGTAATTACCGATACGCCTTCTTTTACCAGATCGTCCCAGTTTTTAATGGCTTTCGGATTGCCTTTGCGAACCAGAAACACGATGGTCGAGGTATAAGGTAAGCTGTTGTTAGGTAATTTGGTTTGCCAATCCTTAGGCAACAAGTTGGCTTTCTCAGCGATCTGATCGATATCGCCGGATAGCGCCAAGGTCACGACATCCGCTTCCAGACCGTCGATAACGGCTCGGGTTTGCTTGCCGCCGCCGCCGTGCGACTGCTGAATGGTCACATCTTCGCCGGTTTTGCCTTTCCAGTATTTAGTAAATAACTGGTTGTATTCTTTATACAACTCGCGGGTCGGGTCGTAAGATACGTTCAGCAGAGTTCTTTCCGCCATCGCATTGCCGCTTAAGGCCAGCGCGATGCCGAATAGTAAAGGCTTTACTGATTGAGATAATTTCATGGTTGCTCCTGAAAAGTAATTATCGGGTTAATCTCGCGGCAAGCTCGGTTTTGTTTGGCCACGATATTTATGTTATGCAAAGCAATTAAACAATAAAAACGATATATTTAGAATTTAATATCTAATAATTAGATACTAAATGCCGGAAATAGCCCCGGCGTTTAGCAATAACGCCTCAAATACATCTCGCGTTTCCTATGGCATCAGCCACGCTGCATTTCGAGCAAGGCCGGGATGCGGATGAAAAATCCCGGCACCTTGCAATGCTCTACTTATAGGTAGGCTTACCGTCGCCAAACGCGTTGAGCGAGACTTCGAAATAGAAGAAGTTGCTCGGCTCGTTGGTAAACGGCGCGCCGGTTGCCGTTGCCGATTGCAGAACGCCGTTTTGCGACGTGGTGTAATCGCCCGGCGTAAAGCGCGCATAGCTTAAACTCCAGTCCACATAGGGGTTGAGTTTATGGCGTAAGCGAATATCGAATTCATGCCCCAAAAAGGTCTTGCCGTTTGCCTTGGTTAAGCCGGCGCGGTTCCAGCCGCCGCCGTCGCTGGCCATCCAATAGGCGTTGTAACCGGTATCGATTTGCACATCCTTATAGGGCGTAAACTCCAAGCGGACTTTGGGCGCGTGGATGTTATTCCATGAAAAATAATCGTTACGCGACCAGGGCTGATTGAATCCGTAAAACACATCAAAATTCTGGTTAGTGCTGTCGCTGGAACTTTTGTCACCCGAGCCATAACCGTAATAAGCGCTAGCCCTGGGTTTCCAGTCGTGATCGAAGCTGTACCCCAATTCCAGGGAGTACGCGATCGCATCGTCCTGTTGCAATACCTCTCCATTACGTTTAGTGGCATCCAGCTTGCCAAAACGACCGAATTGCTTGTTGATATCGGTATCGTAGTCGAACCCGGTATCGGGAACCACACCGTAAACCCGTAGGCCAGGCGCATAAATATCCATATCCGCTTTACGATTGGCGCTGACCCGGTTCAAAGGGTCGCCGTCCACTTTTCTACCCAAAAAATACGGTTGAATCGTTACAAACTCCGACCACTGTTTTATGCTCAACACCGCACCGTAAATCCAGGTATCTTCGTCGGGTTGGTCGAATTCGTTCATGATTCGATCGACAGGCTGCAGCGCAAAGGTATCCAAATCCCAGTTGTTTTGCTTTTTGCCGAAACGCACCCGATAACCTTCGAAGTTATTGGTCGTGTTGCGGAACTGGTTGTTACCGATCAAACGCCTATCCAACAGTTCCAAGCTCTGGCGGCCAGCGCGAATACTCAGCGGCCGGTTGTGACCCAAGGCATTTTCAAAATACAACTCACCGTAGCCCTGAATCAGATCGAATTCGTTAACGTCCTGACTGGTCTTGGGGTACAAACTGTTGTAACTGCGCGAGTCTTGCGCCTCCACCACGAAGCGGAACGGGTCAAGAATGTCATGGATACCGATATAAGCCCGAGTCCGCAACAACCAAACGTTATCCGGATCGTTTTTGAAGCGGCTGCCGGTCGGACGGTAGTCGTTCTCCCGGTATTCGTAACGGGTGCGAAAATCCAGCCCCACATCCAGCCATTTCACGTCGCGAAATTGCTCGAACTGCGTTTTGCTTAAATTACGCACATAGCTGGGCGGATCCGGCTCCGGCTCGACCCGATAGCCTTTGGTTTTTACGTAATAATCCTCGGCAGCCGCCGAACCTGACCATGCCAGTATCAGACCTAGGGCGCCCGATGCCGACACCGAATTGAATAAGTGACGTTTCATGTTTTTACTTATGGGTTAGGGATTTGATTTCTTGTTTATAAAACAAGCCTTGCCACTCCGCCCCATCCATGGGCCGGGCGGCTTAACGGATAAAAATAGCAGAGCGATCTTAATCCGTTAGGAAATAGCCTTATTGTCTATGCGGACTCTTTTTGGGGACCGAGCCGAAACCGCTCTCGTTTATCAATTTGCACGACCCGTCCGTCATGAACGACGACTTCGACCGAGCCGAAACGGATACCTTGCAATATCGATGCGATTTGCAAGGCGATTTCCTTGTTGTCGCCCTGCTTGACAGCATGGCTGTTGAGTTCAATCGCCATATAGCCTCCTCTGGTTTGGTGGGTTACCTTGGGTTGATGATGTAGAGTCACAAGCAAACACCGGTGACCATGGACGGCATGATAAGAAAGCCGGAAAACGATTGAAAACGATATATATAGAAATGTAAATCTAATAATGAGATATACAAAGCTAAAGCAACTGTTGCCGTAACAACACTCCAACTTAGTTTGATGCCGGGAAAAATCGGCCCGGACTGCTAAGCGAACCGAGCCGATAATGTAAAAACTATCGGTAACCGAATGCTTCGATATAGGGGGCGAGCACCGGCATGATTGGCTGAAAATATTCGACATAGCCCTGCCAGCGCGCTACGGCCGAATTGTATAATGGCTGGGATACCGCAGCAAAACTCGGAGTCGCAACGTAGCGGCCCGCCGCCTTTTCATGATATTGAATCACTCGCGGATCCCAGGCTACATTTAGTAAAGCAAACACCCGGCGGAAGCTGGTTTCAAAATCGCCAACTACATCTTCGTAACGCAATTCCAGATATTCGGGGGCAATTCGCTCCCTTAAATTCAGCCACAAATCCATTACCGCGGCATATTGTTTGGCGATACCCTGCCAAGAGCTCAAGTTCACCGTGGCCGGAGACGCGGTAAAAGACTGCATCGCGCAACTCAAACAAATATCGCGCGGATCGCGCAATGCAAACAGGATTTTAGCTTCCGGAAACAGGGAACTGATTAAGCCGGTTTCGATGCTGTTCAACGCTACTTTATTCACAAAACGCTTTTGCAAAGCCGCCGGAGTAAATTCTTCGCTTACGCGTTGCCAGTAGAAACGACGCAGGCGTCGAGCCTGATCAATATCCAGACAGCGCAAGGCCTCGGGCGGATTGTGTTGAATCCCGGTGATCGCGGCCAATTCGGCCAGCACTTCCTCGATCAGCTGATTCTCATCCGATGTCAATACCTCCGGATGCGCCGCCAATACCTGCTCGGTAAGCGTCGTTCCGGAGCGTAAAAATCCGATTAAAAACACCGGCACCGGCAAATCGTCCGCAAAATCCGCGGCCGACCAGCGTTTTAGCAGACCGTCGTCGTAACCGTGTTTAAATAAGGCGATTTTATTGAAAATATAGTCGGCATCGATCTGCCGAGTTTCCGGCAATTGCGCATTTAGCGTACCGGCCTTGCTTAACATCGCAAATGCGGCGGCATAATCCCGCTGCTTGTCGTAAACCTTGGACAATTCCAAGCTGGCCCGCGCCAGTTGTTTCGGATCGGTTTCGCTGGCCAACACCCGTTCCAATCGGTGCCGCGCTTCGACATACTGCTTTTTGTCGAACTCCAGTATCGCCATCAAAATTTGGCATCCGGCATCTTGGGGGATTAAGGTCAACACTTTACTCAAGACCGCGATGGCTTGGTCTGCGTGATTCAGGCGATGCAAGCAGGCCGCCAGGCCGAATTGGGCCGACGGATTTTCCGGCATGCGCTTGACCGCCGCCCTGGCCAATTGTAGCGCCACATCCAAATCGCCCCACATTTGCAGTTGTTCCGCCAATTCCAGCAATACCCGGCCTTCTGTTTTTTCCGCACGGCGTAGCATCTGCTTGGCCGCCTTCACCAAATATTGCCGGCCTGCCGCGCGCCGATGCCGCCAACACAAACCTTGTCCGACGCCAGCCAAAGCCTCGACATTATTAGGCTTAATCGCCAGCACGTCGCGATAGCATTGCTCGGCGGCGGCAAAATTGCCTTGCCGGTAGGCATGATTACGCGCGCTTTCCAGCAAATGCTGCAGCTCGACATCGGCGCCTGCCGGATCGACGGCCGCATACGCGGCACAACAATGCTTGTATTTTTTGCCGCTACGGCATGGACAAGGGTCGTTACGTCCGGTTTTTTGAGACAGTGCTTGATTCATTGCCGGTCAAATAATGAGTGGAAATGGGTCTGTTGCGGCATTTTACCCGGCTTAAGGCGTTAATAGCGCCGGATAATCGCAGCGGACCGCAGAACGAACCGCGAACAAAAATCGTCCGGCAAAAAAATACGGGAAACCGAAATTTCCCGTACAGGGACGAGCCCTTGCCCGCCAAGGTAGTTTTTAAGTCAAGTGTGTGCGAATTTGCGCCGGCCCGTGGCAAGCAAACCGGCTATTGCGCTGGCGAATAACCAGAAGGCTCCAGGCAATGGCACCTGGGAAACGGTAATGGTGTTGCCGGAAATTGAAAAATTCAGGGTATCGGAGCTTAGTTTTATTTGGTAATCGGCGTGATCGAGAATCGGGTTGACATAATTGGTCGGCGGCGAAAAGCTATCGCTCGGGTTGATGCCGGCGGCCGCCTCGGCCGGATCGAGCCGGTAATCGGCTATCAACAGCGAATAATTGCCCGCCAAAGCGTTTACGTCGTACCACGGATCGCGGCGAAAGTGAATCGAACCGTCGGTTGGCGCTTCGGATTGCAAATGGGTTGTGACCACGACGGGACTGGTCGCGGCAGTCAAACCGTTTTGATAAAGCGCGCAATTATTGGCGACGTCATCGCAACGGACCAATGCGTCGACCGCATCCAAATGACCGTCGTTTTTGTAAAAATAGGTGTCGGGATCCAGCCAAGTCAGCTCGCCGTCGCCGTTGATGTCGGCCGTAGCGTAGCCGGCGGTGGCAATATTGTTCTGCGAGGCTTCATAGGCACCGACATCGACAGTAAAGCTACCGGAAACCTGCAAATTTAAATTCCAGGTGTCGAAAGTCGTACCGCCGGTATTTTTGAAAATCGTCCCGGAAAGCAGTAAGGTGTTGGCCTGTACCGGAGAGGCCAAAGCCAGGCTCGCCAAGCCGGGGACGGCTAACAATCTTGCGAGAAATTTCATAATGTTTACCCATGTTATAAATCGAAAAAATGCTTGTCGCTTTCGCAGGCGTGTTTACAACGGCTCAAGGTCAAAACCCAGGCAACCTTAGCCCATGCCCGGTCAGCGTTAATCGGTCATGGCGCCGGTACCGGCAATCTTTCAACCACCGGCGCGTACTTAGCCTTAAACAGTTGCCAAATGCCGTTGGGATAGAAATAGGGGCAAGATTGTCCTCCCACCCCTACTAACCCTAACTTGCGCGATTAGGCTGCCAAAGCTTGTTTACGGCGACCAAAGCCGATCATGCCTGCCATGGCGCTACCGAACAGCCAGACTGCGCCGGGAACGGGCACTGCGGCAACTTTCAACTCGTACCAACCGGTACCCCAGGATTTCGCCCCGGTGGTCAAATTGGTTCTGTAAGGGCCGCAGTCCACCACATCGACGCAACTGCCTCCGGAAGCGATCAGATAGCTACCGGCCGCGAGATAGGTCGTTAAATCGGCATACAGGAAACCGTTGGCGCCGGTACCCGATGAGGCGCCGGCGGAACCTGAGCCGACCAGGTCGCCGTTGCCGTTATACCAACCGGATACGCCGGAATTGGAATAACCGACAATACCGTTTACACCGCCAGCCAATAAAAACTTGCTGTTGTTGGTTGCCGACGGTGCGGCTACTTGATTGAATCCCATTGTGCTGTTGTTGCCGCCGGAAGTGTATCCATAGGCCAAAGGACTTTGCACCGTGGTTGGATTGTTGGAGGAGCCGCTGCTGGTGAAGGTATTGCCGGCCAATGACCAGATGGAGAACGCCGGATGGATAGAGTTATCCAGAACGGTTGCGGAATTTGTCGCATCTGCGGCCGTTGCGATATTTCTGTAACCCAAAACTTGGCTTCTGATGTTGTAGGTACCTGAATCGGTCACGTTGATTTGCACCCAATCGACGTTATGCATCCAACCCAAATCGATTGCCAAATCCGCCCAGGATTTAACAGTGGTGTAATCATGATACACAGCCGATTGCGACGCGCCCACGGTATAAATATGGCCATTGGCATTATTTAAGCTGGTACCTATAGTCGTGGTCGCCCCGTTAATGTCGGTGATGGTGCCGGTTGCGGCAAATGTCTCCGGCGAAGAACTCACGCTCACGGCGCCGGCGTGGGATGCCGTCAAGACTAATGCGGTACCGGTCAAAATCTGCGCGACAGCTTTTTTAACATGTTTCATATCAATATTTCCTGATTAACGATTTCGGTAAAAGCAGTTGTTGAGCGTCCTCCCCCCAGAGTCCGATACTCAATATTTACTGCTTCCTGATAAATCTCCCGAATGGCAATCTCAACCTTGCCGAACCGCCACCGGCGAGACAACCCCATAGCAAGGGGCCGTTATCGGTACAGCAAAATGCAGGCCTCATTGAAAATTCATTAAAAAACATTAGCCTACACGATAAATTAGCTGCCTATTACCCTACTGATTATGGGATATGACTCAGGCAAAAGGTGATTTGCCATAAATACGGTTCCGGCAAAATTTAGACGAAGCGAGGCTTTTTATGCTTCTTGACCAAGCAGCTTTGGTTCGGGACAAGCGGGGAAAAACATATCCACGCCAAATGACTAACAGTATTCGCCGCCAAATTGTCGGTCACTGGCAACATGTCGGCATCGCCATGAAAACGATTTTGCGACAGGCGATTGACCGATTAAAAGAAGCTGCTTAATACGCAAAAATTATAAATTGGCAGTTTGAGTTCCGCGGTAATGAGCATGCCCGAGAAATCTCCATCCACAACCATGTTCATCTTTCGTCTTCATCCAACGCCATCACTGGCGGCGGCTGATCGAGCGGCAGGCTAAAGCTGAACACGGCGCCACCATCCGTGCCGTTGCGGGCATGAATGCGACCGCCGTGAACTTCGACGATGGCCCGGCAAATCGCCAAGCCCAAGCCCACTCCGCTTTGTGCGGCTTCATGACGGGCTTGATAAAATTTCTCGAACAAACGACTTTCCATTCCCTGCGGGATACCGGGACCATGATCGACCACGGCAATCTCCACCGCGCTTGCGCCGATTTCGACCTCAATCTCCAAATCGCTGCCGGCGGGCGTGTAGCGTAGCGCGTTTTCCAACAGGTTGATCAACACCTGCTCTATCATCACCGCGTCGGCATGCACCATCGGGATACCGGGCGGCAATTTGACCTTGAGCCGCCGCCCCAGCAGTTGTTTTTGCAAGCGCGTCAAAACCGTACCGATAATCTCCTCGACCGGATGCCATTGCTTATTCAATTCCACCACACCGGCATCCAGCCGGGCCATGTCCAAAATATTATTCACCAAATTCGACATACGCTCGGCTTCTTCGACAATCGCCCGGCTCAATTCCAGCTTATCGTGCGGCTGTAGATGTTGATCGCCTTCAACCAGAGTACTAGCGGAACCGACGATGGTAGCCAGCGGCGTGCGCAAATCGTGAGAAATCGCGCTGAGCAGCGAGTTGCGCAGACGCTCCGCTTCAATTTGCATTTGCGTCAGCCGCGCTTGCTCGGAAAAACGAATCCGCGCCACGGCCTGGCCGATTTGCCGTAGAAAGGTTTCCAACAATTTCTGCTGTTCCGGCAAAAACACCCGACGCAAATTAACCGGCAATAAGGCCAGTACGCCCAATACCCGCTCTTCATCGTGGATAGGAAAATACACCGCCGCCGCTCCCGGTAAAGTATTGCTGCCCTGGCCGGCGGTTTGGTTATGATCCAAAACCCATTGCGCCACGCTGATATCGGCACCGAGCAACGATTGCGCCAAGGCTTTTTGCTTGGGATATTTCACCCGGCCCTTGCGATCCGGAAACAGAATCACATTGCGGCTACTGAATTCGGCGTGTAAATGCCGCACCGCAATCCGCACGATTTCCTCCTCGCTCTGACTCCCGGCCAATTCCTTGCTTATCGCATACAGCGCGGCGGCGCGGCGTTCGCGATGCGCCGCCACCTTGGCCTGGGAACGCACGTTAACCATCAGATTGCTGATCACGATGGCGACCACCAGCATGGCAAGCAAGGTAATCAGATATTGGCTGTCGGCCACCGAAAAGCTGTAAAACGGCTGCACGAACAGCACATCGAACACACCCACGCCCAACACCGCCGCCAAAATCGACGGCCCGCGTCCAAAGCGGGTCGCAATAAATACCACGCCCATTAAAAACACCATCACCAAATTAGCCAGCTCCAGGCGGCCAAACATGGACCAGCCCAAGGCTGCGCTGATAGCGGTAACCGCTATCGCCCAGAGATAACCGTTGTATCGTTTCCTGGTTTTGGCGGGTATCCGCGACCGCAATCCGGGCAACGAGCTTTTTTTAAGCAACGATAATTCGGCATCCAGCGCATCGCGCTCGCCCAGTTGCGGACTGCCCAACAGATAAATATTGATGTTATGGGCACGGCTGATTAACGCATCCACCAACGAGCCCAGCAACCAGCGCCGCCAGCCGCGCCGGCTAGGCTTGCCGACTACAATTTTGTTGATGTTACGCTCGCGGGAAAAACGGATGATCGCTGCACTCATGTCCGGCGCACTTAGCGTCACCGCTTCCGCGCCTAGCTGTTCCGCCAGCCTTAAAATCCGTAACACGCCGTCACGTTTATCGGCCGGTAACCGCGCCAATTCCGGCGTTTCCACATAAGCCACCAACCATTCGGCGCGCAGGCTGGTGGCTAGGCGTTTGCCGGCCCGCACCAACCGCTCGGCCAGCAAATTAGGACCGATGCAGACCAATATCCGCTCGTTGACCTGCCAAACCTCCCGAATCGCATGGTCCTCCCGGTAGTCCAGCATCTGCGCATCGACGCGATTGGCCGTTTGCCGTAGCGCCAACTCCCGCAATGCAATCAGATTACCCTTGCGGAAAAAATTTTGGATGGCGTGCTGCGCTTGTTGCGGCAGATAGACCTTACCTTCCTTGAGCCGCAGCAATAACTCGTCCGGCGGCAAATCCACCAGCTCAACTTCGTCGGCGTCTTCGAAGACCGTATCCGGCACGGTTTCCCACACTCGAATGCCGGCAATCTGACCGATGTCGTCGTTCAGGCTTTCCAGGTGTTGCACGTTCAACGCGGTATAAACATCGATACCGGCTTCCAACAATTCGCGAATGTCCTGCCAGCGTTTCGGATGCCGGCAGCCCGGCGCATTGGTGTGGGCCAGTTCGTCAACCAGGATGATCGCCGGCCGCCGTTTCAAAGCCGCGTCCAGATCGAATTCATGCAGTGTGGTGCCTTTGTACTCGATTTTGCGGATGGGCAAACTTTCCAACCCTTCCAGCAAAGCCTCGGTATCCTTGCGGCCGTGAGTTTCGATTAAACCGACCAGCACATCCAGATTTTCCGCGCGCCGCTCACGCGCCGCCAGCAACATCGCAAAGCTTTTCCCAACCCCTGCCGCCGCACCAAAAAAAATCTTCAGCCGGCCGCGCTTGGCCTTGGCCTTCTCCCGTTCGACGCGCGCCAATAATTGATCTGGATTGGGACGCTCGCCGTTCATTGCTTCGACCTACAGCCAGCCGGCCCGTTTCAGACGCAAATACAGCGCCAGACTGCAAAGCGCCACGCCACCGACCACCAGCGGATAGCTGTAAGGCCAATCCAACTCGGGCATATGCCGGAAATTCATCCCGTACCAACTGAATACCATGGTCGGTATTGCCAAAATCGCCCCCCAGCCCGCCAGGCGTTTTACCACCTCATTCTGCCGCACCGTTTCGAAAGTCAGATGCACCTGCATCGCCGCCAGTAACATCTCGCGCATGCCCTGGATAGCTTGATCGACACGCTTGATATGGTCGGCGATGTCGCGAAAATAAACTCTTACATCCTTATGAATCAATCCGCCGTGAAAGCGCATCAATTCGTTGCAAATGTCGATCACCGGATTGATTGCTCCCTCCAGTAACAATAACTCGCGCTTTAACTGGTACAAGTCTTCCATGGTTTGCCGGCTGGGCCGGTACTGAAAAATCGCCGACTCCAGCAAATCGAAGCGGTCCTGCAAGCCGGCAATCGCCACCATGTAATTGTCGACGATAAAATCCATAATCGAATACAACGCAAAACCCGGCCCCTTGCTCAGTTGGTGCGGCATAGCCTGGCAGCGCTCCCGTACTTTACTCAGCGTTTGCGATGCGCCGTGACGAACCGTGACCAGAAAACGCGGTCCCATGAAGATATGCGTCTCGCCAAATTCGACGCTGTTTTCAACCAATTGGGCGGTATGCAACACCATAAACAGCGAATCGCCGTACTCCTCGATTTTTGGCCGCTGATGGGCCGAGCAGGCATCTTCGATGGCTAAATCATGCAGACCGAATTCCTGCTGCACTTTCCTCAGTATCTCGGTGTTGGCCTCGCGTAAACCCAGCCAGACGAAGGTATCTTCATTGAGCAGAACTTCGCTGATGTCTTCGATGGTCACGTCGCCGATGCCTACGCCTTTTTGATAGGCCACACAGCGCATCACCATGCTGTTATCGATAGTCTCGGTCAAAAAATTCTCCCGCTTATTTGGAAATAGTGATTTCCGGCGCACCCGGTTGCGCCAGATCGGTCATGGTTATTTGAAATACCTAACACAATGATATAAAGCCCTCGCGGTCGCAAGGCTTGTAAAGATAAACGCCGTTCAGATTGCCGCCATTCAATCTTAACTCGCCGGACACCGAAGTCATCGCAGCGCCGGCCTCGCTCCGGCATTGAACTGAAAGTTGAAGGTGGCGTCGATATTGAAAACGCCGGTGAAATGCATGGCGTGATGCCGATGGGTGCGGGCTATATTCAGCAACAGCTGATTCGGCAAAATACCTAAGTGCGAGTTTGGCACACGTTGGTGAGTAATAACCTTGGAAACTCATTCAGTTATTTTTTATATCCGGCAAAATTGCTTAACTTTTTACCTTACCGGTTCTAAAACGCAATCAAATTTTAATTTGCCTGTCGTATGCGGTGAACGTGGCCGGTATAGAACCTAAATCTTCCTCTACCTTGTGGCCGTATAGGACTCCGTTTGCACGGCATTCCCGAAAGTCGTAAGTATTTTCCTGACATTGCGATGAAAGCATCCGCTTTCTTCCCAGCGATAGTTCCGCCGACTTGATATTGGTGTTCAGCCGGGACAGTCTTAAAACCTCGGCCGTCAGGTTCAGGTAAATTTTTGCTTGGTATTTTGTGCCATATTTTAAGTCCTCGCGAATGCCGGCAACACCATATCGAACTCAAGCAAAACTGAATGTCATTGTCCTCAGCTTGAATAGTCGTAGATTTGCATAAACCTTCCGCGTCCCTCCTCGGCTCTAAAGCTCGATCCGAATCCCAACCTCGATTACACGCTCGACCGGAATTTTGAAATATTCGATCGCACTCGAAGCATTGTGCAGCAAGAATCTGAATAGCGCCCTGCGCCATTTCGGCATCGGACTGCGGCGGCGGAACGAGAGCCGCTCGTTGCCGATAAAAAACGAGGCCATTTTTTGATCGATGGTCAAGCCTTCGTGACAGCATAACTGCAAGGCCCGGCGCACGTCCTGCTGCTCCTGAAAGCCAAAATACATTTTGATCCGGAAAAAATTGCCCGCCTCGCCGAAGGTTCTAATTTTTAAGCGATGCGCTTCATCGATATACGGCTCGTCCTTGGTGACTATCGTCAACACGATCATTTGTTCGTGCAGCACATGGTTATGCTCCAGATTGTGCAGTAAAACTTGCGGCACACCGTGCAGGTTTTTAGCTAAATAAATGGCGGTACCCGGTACTTTTGCCAGACTGCGGCCCTGAATCCTACGCTCCAGCTCTTCGAACATCAGCCGCTTTTCATCCATATGCCTGGCCAACAACTCGCGCCCGTTAATCCAGGTGGTCATCACCACAAACAATACAGCGCCGACCGTTAACGGCAACCAGCCGCCTTCCGGAATTTTCAAGCTGTTAGCCAGAAAGTACAAAATGTCGAGCGTCAAAAAAATCGACAGAAAATGGATGCTGGTGACTTTGTTCCACCGCCACAATTCGGAAATGACGATGAAGGCCAATATCGTCGTGGTAATCATGGTGCCGGTAACTGCCAAGCCATAGGCGGAAGCCAGTGCGGTAGACGACTTAAAACCCGCCACCAGCACAAAGACCGAGAACATCAACAGCCAGTTGACGGCCGGAATATAGATCTGGCCCATTTCGTCGCCGGAGGTATGCAGGATGTTCATGCGCGGCGAATAACCCAATTGAATGGCCTGCCGAGTCAGCGAAAACGCGCCGGAAATCACCGCCTGCGAGGCGATCACCGTCGCCAGAGTCGACAATATTAATAAGGGATACAGCGCCCAGGATGGCGCCAGCAGATAGAACGGATTTTCGATCGCATCGGGATGGCCGATCAGCAGCGCACCTTGCCCGAAATAGTTCAGCAACAAGGCCGGGAATACGAAGCTGAACCAGGCATAACGTATCGGCTTCAAGCCAAAATGCCCCATATCGGCATACAGCGCTTCGGCGCCGGTAATCACCAGCACCACCGAGCCCATGATTAAAAAGCCTTTCCAACCCAGCGCACCTAACAAACTGATCGCATAATACGGATTGACAGCCTTTAACACCTCGGGCTGCTGACAAATATTAATCACCCCCATCAGCGCCAATACCGCAAACCAGACACACATAATCGGCGCGAACAATTTACCGACGGCCTCGGTGCCTCTGGACTGAATCAGGAACAAAGCGCCCAAGACCGCAAAAGTCGCCGGCAACACATAGTGTTCCAACTGCGGCGCAACGATTTGCAGACCTTCCACCGCGCTCAGTACCGAAATGGCCGGGGTGATAATGCTATCGCCGTAGAACAACACCGCGCCGATTAAACCGGTGGTCACGATAAAACGGGTTTTTCGCGGATTGTTCTTGGCGGTTTGCAGCGCCAAGGCCAGCAAAGCCATGATGCCGCCCTCGCCCTTGTTGTCGGCGCGCATGATGAAAATCGCATACTTAGTGGTGACCACCAGCACCAGGGACCAAAATATCAGCGACAGCGCGCCCAGGATATGCGTAATGTCGGTGCTTAGGCCGGCATGGAACACTTCCTTGACGGCATATAAGGGGCTGGTGCCGATATCGCCGAAGACGACGCCTATCGCGCTCAGGGTTAATCCACTTAAAGGTTGGGTTTTGTTATCGGCGGACATCGCAAAATCGCATGGGTAACGGGAGGATGAATCGAATTCTTGGATCCGGAAAAAATGGCAAGCTTTACGGCCGTTGACCAAAGATCACCGGCCGAACAGGCGCCAGGGCGCGGACTATACGGAATCGCATCTAAAAAAGTTGTAAAAATTTGTCATCCGCAGCCACGCTTTCGAGTGAAATAATTCGTAGCGTCCATCCCATTGCGGACGGCAAAGTCGCGTTAAGCGGGCTTACGACTTGCCCGTTACCAGACTTTTAACCGATAACCCACGCCCGACTCGGTCAATAAAAACTTGGGTTGAGTGGGGTCTGTTTCCAGTTTTTGGCGCAGTTGACTCATGTAAATCCGTAAATAATGCGCATTTTCCTGATAGGACGGCCCCCAAACTTCCTTGAGGATTTGCTGATGGGTCATGACTTTGCCGGCATGCTTTACCAATACCGTCAGCAAGCGGTATTGAATCGGGGTGAGATGGATTTCTTGCTCGTCCACGCTGACCACCCGATTGAGCAGATCGACTTTCAGATTGGCGGTAACGAAAACATCGTTCGGACTTTGTTCCTGCGGCCGGTTCGCATGCCGTAGCGCTACCCTTATCCGGGCTAATAGCTCGCCGAAACCGAAGGGTTTGGTCAAATAGTCGTCGGCGCCGGCATCCAACGCGTCGATTTTTTGCTGTTCGCTGCTGCGCGCCGACAGGATGATGATGGGCACGGCCGACCATTGCCGGACGGTTTTGATCACCTCGATACCGTCCATATCCGGCAAGCCCAAATCGAGTATCAGCAAATCGGGCTTGCGCACCCCGACTTCGACGATGGCTTGTTTGCCGCCGGCTGCTTCGAAGACGTTAAAACCTTGGGTACTCAGACTGGTGCGCAGAAACCGCCGGATGGAGGGATCGTCTTCTATCACGATAATAACGGGGTCGGTTTTAGCCATGAGTCATTAATTTAGGCGAAAAAGTGAAATCGACTTACTTGTAAAAAATTCGGTATCCGCCCGTATGCTTTTGCATTTCCGGCCTCTGTCATTCTTCCGGTTCCACGCTGGGCGGCGCTTGATCCAGCGGCAAGGTAATCACAAACTCGGCGCCGCCTTCGGCCCGATTCCGGGCAATAATCCGGCCGCCGTGCACTTCGACAATGGCCCGGCAAATCGCGAGCCCCAAGCCGACACCGCTTTGTGCGGTTTCGTGACGGGTCTGGTAAAACTTTTCGAACAGGCGCTCCTGCTGCCCTTTGGGAATACCGGGTCCGTGATCCGCAACAATTATTTCCGCGGCGGATTCGTTGATTTCTGCAATAATTTCCAGTCCGCTGCCGGGCGGCGTATACCGCACCGCATTCTCCAGCAGATTGATCAACACCTGCTCTATCATCACCGAGTCGGCCAATATCATCGGTATGCCTTCCGGTAGTTTGACTTTTACCGGCCGGCCGGTCAATTGGGTATGCAGTAAGGTCAACACCGTGCCGACGATTTCTTCCAGCGGATGCCACTGCTTATTCAACTCCAGCACCCCCGCTTCCAACTTGGCCATGTCCAGAATATTGTTGACCAGATTCGACATGCGTTCGGCCTCGTCAACGATGCCCCGGCTCAGTTCCAGTTTGTCTTGCGGCATCAATTTCCCGCCGTCTTCCAGCAGTGCGCTCGCCGAACCGATGATGGTCGCCAGCGGCGTGCGCAAGTCGTGCGAAATTGCGCTGAGCAAAGAGTTACGCAAGCGTTCGGCTTCCATCTGCATTTGCGTCGAGCGGGCCTGCTCGGAAAAGCGGATTCTCGCCACCGCCTGGCCGATTTGCCGTAAAAAAGTCTCCAGCAGCTTCTGCTGCTCGGGTAAAAACACCCGGCGCAGATTCACAGGCAACAAGGCCAACACGCCCAATACCTTGTCGTCGTTATGAATCGGAAAGTAGACCGCCGCTGCCCCCGGCAGGGTATTGGTGCCGTGTCCGGCAATGTCGTTATGATCGAGCACCCATTGCGCCACGCTCAGATCGGCGCCGCGCAAGGATTCGGCAATGCCCTGTTTCCTGGGAAAAACCACGCGTCCGCTATTATTCGGAAACAGAATCACGTTGGGACTGCTGAATTCCGAATACAGATGCCTGACGGCGATGCGCACAACTTCATCTTCCGCTTGGCTGCTGCTCAATTCCTTGCTCATCGAGTACAACGCCGCCGCTCGCCGCTCCCGATGCGCCGCCACCTTGGCCTGCGAGCGAACATTAATCATCAAATTACTAATGACGATACCGACCACCAGCATTGCCAGCAAGGTAATCAGGTACTGACTGTCGGACACCGAAAAGCTGTAATAGGGTTGTACAAACAAAAAATCGAAACAACCGATGCCGAGGACCGATGCCAGTATCGAAGGGCCGCGGCCGAAACGGGTGGCGACGAACACCACGCCCAATAAATACACCATCACCAGATTCGCCAGCTCCAGGCGCTCGAACATCAAACTGCCCACGGCCGTGCTCAATAAGGTAACCACAACAGCCCAGACATAACCGCCGTAGCGCTTTTTGGTTTTGGAGGGTATGCGTTGCTTTAGCCCGGGCAATGGGCTTTTTTTCAGCAAGGATAATTCGGACTGCAATTCGGTGGTACGCCCTCTGATCTGCGGGCTACCCAATAGGTAAATATTGATATTGTGGGCATGCGAGATCAAGACATCGACCACCGAACCCATCAGCCAGCGCCGCCAGCCGCGCCGGCTGGGTTTGCCGATCACGATTTTGTTGATATTGCGCTCGCGCGAGAACCGAATCAGGGCCTCGCTCATCTCCGGCGCGCTGAGGGTGACGGTTTCGGCGCCGAGTTGCTCCGCCAGCCGTAAAATTCGCAGGATGCCGTCGCGCTTCACGGCCGGCATCCGCTGCAATTGCGGGGTCTCCACGTAAGCGACGATCCATTCGGCGCGCAGACTGGTGGCCAAACGCTTACCGGCCCGCACCAGGCGTTCGGCCAGGTCATTAGGTCCGATACAAACCAAGATGCGGTCGCTGACCTGCCATACTTCGCGGATCGCATTGTCTTCGCGATAATCCAGCATCTGCGCGTCGACGCGATTGGCGGTTTGCCGCAGCGATAATTCCCGCAGCGCGATCAGATTACCTTTGCGGAAAAAGTGATTCACCGCTTCCTGCGCTTGTTGCGGCAGATAGACCTTGCCTTCCTTGAGTCGTAGCAATAATTCGTCCGGCGGCAGATCCACCAACTCCACTTCATCCGCCTCTTCGAACACCGTGTCCGGTACCGTTTCCCACACCCTTATGCCCGAGATCTGGCCGATATCGTCGTTCAGGCTTTCCAGATGCTGCACGTTTAGCGCGGTATAAACGTCGATACCGGCTTCCAATAACTCGTGTATATCCTGCCAACGTTTCGGGTGGCGGCAGCCTGGTGCATTGGAATGCGCCAATTCGTCGACCAAAATAATCGCCGGCCGGCGTTTCAAGGCGCCATCGATATCGAATTCGTGCAGGACCGTACCTTTGTAATCGATTTTGCGCGGGGGCAGCACTTCCAATCCATCCAGCAAGGCCTTGGTTTCCTTGCGGCCGTGAGTTTCAACAACACCGATAATCACATCCAGATTTTCGGCACGCCGCTCTTTGGCGGCCAACAGCATCGCGAAAGTTTTGCCGACCCCGGCGGCCGCGCCGAAAAATATTTTCAAGCGACCGCGCTTGGCTTTAGCCTTGTCCCGCTCGACGCGGGCCAGCAATTGATCAGGATCGGGTCGTTCCGTATTCATCATCGCCTTCCGTTATTCGCTGTATGTCTGGAATTGCATTGGAGAGCTAGCACAATCCTGCCGTCTTAAGCCCTATGCACGTCTGGAAAAATTGCTCGTTCCTGGCCCCAGGTGTAATGAGTTTTGGATAATGGCCTCATCAAATCATGCGTTCGGCGCAACAGGCCAATAGATAAGCCCGGCGCGAATCGGCCTGAAATACCGGTGCCATGGTATCGCTTGGCAGCCAATCCAAATGCAGTCTTAAACCGGCGTTGGACATCAACACCACTTCGACGCCGGCAATGCCGCTGATACATTTCACCAATTCAAACGCGCGGGGATGCGCAGGATTCAGGCAGATTTTCGGCCTGTCGCAACGTTCGGTAATGAAGCGCACCAAGGCCTCGAGTTCTGTTGGCGTGTTCCGATAAGGTCTGGAAAAAACGCTTTTCCCGTCGCACCACAAAACCGCGATCCACTCATTTTTATCCGTGTTGTCTATACCTACGTAACTTCGCTCGTTCATGGAATTTCCCGCGTTGTTGAGGACGGCAATAGTCTACGAATAAGGCCGTAAAAAGGTCGTTAATATTCCGAGCGGAAACATAAAGAAAATATAAAAATTCGCGAGGCGCCATTTCATGAAAGAGTTTCGTGTCTACCCGCTCCGAAATGGCTGGCCAGCGTGCCATAAAAATCAACAGCGATTTATCGCCGGACAATACCTTTCGCTTAAGTTGGCTACTGAACCGGCCCGGCATTAAGGCATTTGCAGAAGACTTTTCTCCTACCCTTCATTTCCCCTCTCACAAAACCGCCAGCTCTCTCCATTGTTTACCCATCAGCAACAATGAATTGCACCATGGTAACCCTATCTTAACGAAATCTTTATTTCGAAAAATTTAATATCCCCACACCACGAAATTAATATAAACGGCTTAATTAATCCTATAACCATGAATAAAACCCGGCACCAAAATACCTATTATATCGATAATTTATGCCGCACCTATATTATTGCATAAACAAAATATAAACCTATTTAATTAACCGGAAAAATCAAGTGAATAAACCACAGCACATCAGTTTATATCGGATAACCGTATTAATATTGGCTCTCCTGATTCCGGAGTTATGCTTTTCTCAAGAAGCCATAGAGACAAATCAATTGGATTTAAAGACGCATTTTGTCGGTTATTTCGCGATTGCCGTAACTATTATTGCGTATATCCTTGCCATGACGGAAGATTTGCACCAATTGAGCAAGGCCAAGCCCATGGTTTTAGGATCCGCCTTAATTTGGTTTGTAATTTTTATCTATTATTCGTCGGAATACGGTACAGCAAAGAATGTCGCTGTTGTTTTCCAAAGCAATTTAACGGCCTATGCGGAATTGTTTTTGTTTATCACTGTGTCAATGACTTTTTTGAATTCAATGACCGAACGAGGCATTTTCGACGGGTTGCGTATTGTATTAGCCAATAAACAATATAGTTATCGGCAATTGTTTTGGATTACCGGCGGGCTAGCCTTTTTATTGTCTTTGGTTATCAGTAGCTTAACAGTAGGTTTGTTGATGGGCTACATCATATTGCAGATAGGAAAAGGCCAACCTAAATTTATCGGTTTAGCCGGATTAAACGCGGTGATCGGCGCCAATGCCGGCGGCACGATGAGTCCTTTAGGTGGTATTTCCACATTCTTCGTTTGGCAGCAGAATATGCTGCAGTTTACCGATTTCTTTATCTTAGCTATTCCGTGCATGGTAAATTTTTTGGTCCCGGCAGCGATTATGCACTTTTCGGTGACTAAAGACACACCAAGTTTTTCTCCCGAGACGCCGGTTTTAAAACGCGGCAGCAAACGCATAATTTTTATATTTATTCTCACATTCAGCATTACCATTTTATCTAACGTCTTTCTCGATATGCCGGCAATAGCGGGCATGATATTCGGTTTAGCGATATTGCAATTCTTTGCTTATTACCTAACGAAATCCGAGCGCAAATCAGCGAGAATTCATTATTTTTTAACCTACCATGAAAAACAAGATTATCTTGAATCGCAAAAAGGCTTCGACGTGTTTAAATGTATAGCCGGCGTCGACTGGGACACCTTATTATTCTTCTATGGCGCAATGATGATTGTCGGGGCCCTGAGTTTCCTGGGTTATTTGGATGCCATGGCTCATTATTTATTCACCCAAATCAGCCCTACGATAGCAAACGTGCTGATTGGTTTGTCATCGGCATGTATCGACAACGGCACATTGATGTTTGCGGTATTAAACATGCACCCGCCCTTTCCGATGGGCCAATGGCTATTGTTAACCTTGACCCTGGGCGTCGGCGGGAGTTTGCTAGCCATTGGTTCCGCGCCCGCACTCCACGTACTGGGCTTAATGAAAGGCAATATGAACGAAGGTGAAGGCTACACCTTTACCCTGCATTTACGCTGGATGCCCGCCATTTTATTGGGCTTCATCGCCAGCATTTTCACGCTCTATATCGTTAACGGCTTTCAGTTCTAAGACGGGTTAATCGTCATGCGCCATATAACGACAGCTTTCAAAAAGAAAAAGTTATTTCCATTTCTACTCCTCAGCTTGCTTTTAACCGGGTGTAAAAACACCCCGCGCGAAACCGAAATATCCGGCGCCGCTCAGGGCACGACTTATCATATCAAGCTGGTATTGAACCAACATTCCGCTGAATTGGAGGATGCCCGCCGGCAAATTGCCAGCGTGCTGGCCGATATAGATGCCAAAATGTCCAATTACCGGGACGATTCCGAAATATCATATTTAAACCGGCAGGAAACTGCCGAATGGTTAGACGCCTCTCCGGAGATCATTACTTTGCTGACTATTGCGAACCACATTTATCGGCATTCCGAAGCCTGTTACGACTTAACCATAAAACCCTTATTCGATCTTTGGGGATTTTCCGGCCATGAGAATCGAGTACCTGACGACCAGGAAATCGCCGCGCTAATGCCGCATATTGGCATGCCGCTACTGGAAATCGACTCGGTTCGGCAACGGATCAGGAAAAAAGATCCAAAAATCAAAATCGATCTGTCCTCCATCGCCCAAGGTTATAGTGTCGGACAGGTGGCCCAACAGCTGGATGCCTTAGGTATTAGCGATTATTTGGTCGAGATTGGCGGTGAAATGATGGTGAAAGGCCGCAAGGCAAACGGTGAAGATTGGCGTATCGGTATCGAAACACCAACACCCGCCGGCCGGGGACTGCAGAAAATCATCGACATCAAGGAGACCAAAGGCACGGCAGTGATGACAGCCGGCACCTATCGCAATTTCTTCGAGGAAAATGGCCTTAGCTATTCCCATATCTTGAATCCGAAGACCGGCCGGCCGGTGACTCATCGTTTGCGTTCGGTGACAGTGATTCACGAGGACCCCACCTGGGCCGATGCCTGGGACACCGCATTGCTGTGTGCCGGCGAAACCCAAGCCATGCAAATCGCCGAAACCGAAAATCTAAAAGTGCTGCTGATCTACGAAAAGGATAAAAAATTACAGGAATACGCCAGCACAGCATTCAGTGCGTCCCAGTAGCATCAGCCATCACACGATGAAAACTTCGCCCCGAAATATCCCAAAAGTGTTCGGCAAGCTGCTGGTCAGCCTACTGACACCGTTACTGCTGACCTTGCTCGACTGGCCGTTCCGCGGAGTTCTCAAACCCAGCAATATTCTGTTGGTCTATTTGTTGGGCGTGTTTTTTGTGGCGTTACGATTCGGTTTGTGGCCGTCGATGCTGGCATCGTTAACCAGTGCCGCCGCATTCGCTTATTTTTTTGCCCCGCCCATCTTCTCGTTTGCGATCGCGGATCAGGAAAATATCGTCGGACTCGCCGTCATGCTCCTGATCGGCACCGTGACCAGTAACCTTGCCGAGCGCGTACGCACCCAAGCTTGGATAGCCGCACGCCGGGAACAACGCGCTTCCGCGCTATACCGTTTGACTAAGGAACTGGCGGAAGCTCGCTTGGAATCGGATATCGTCGAAATCGGCGTGCGCCATATTCATGCGGAGTTCGGCGGTAAAAATACCGTTCTGCTGGCCGGCCGAGATGGGCAATTGCGCTACCCCATACAGCCGCCATGGTCGATTTCCTGGCGCAACGCCGACCTAAGGATTGCGGCTTGGGTATTTAACCATGGCAAAACCGCCGGCCCAGGGTGCGATTACTTTAACGAAAACGCTGCTCTATATTTTCCGCTCAAGGGCGTGATTCGCAGCCTTGGCGTCTTGGTCTTGGAGCCCGCCGCAGCCGAAAGCATCGCCCAAACTGAACAGCGTTTGTTTTTGGACACGTTTATCAGCCAGATCGTGCATACCTTGGAACGGGCATATTTAGTCGAGCAAACCAAGGAAGCCTCGTTAAAAATTCAATCCGAAACCTTGCGCAACTCTTTACTCAGCAGCATTTCCCACGACCTTAGATCGCCATTGGCAACTATCGTCGGCGCCGCCAGCACCTTGGAAACCGACGAAGAGCGGCTGCCGGACAACAAACGGAAAAAGTTAGTACGGACGATTAGCAACGAAGCGCGGCGCATGGCCGATCTGACCACCAAAATCTTGGAAATGGCGCGTTTGGAAGCCGGCGAAGTCACACTGAATCGACAATGGTACGAAACGGAAGAAATCATCGGCAGCGCATTGCACAGACTCGACAAAACCCTGAAAAATCGTCAAATCAATATTCAGATCGCCGACAGCCACGCCTTGATCCATATCGACGCCGTATTGCTGCAACAAGTCTTAGTCAATTTGCTCGATAACGCCGATAAATATTCTGCCGTCGGCAATCCCATAGACATCGCGGTCTCGACCGATGAGCAAGGCGTCAGCATTCGAGTTGCCGACCGCGGCATCGGCATAACGCCGGGATTCGAAGAAAAAATTTTCGACAAATTTTTTCAAATGCATCCGGAGGGCGCGCAAAGCGGCGTTGGACTGGGATTGTCCATTTGCCGGGCCATCGCGGAGGCTCATGGCGGAAATATCGTTGCCAGGCAACGCGAAGGCGGCGGAGCGATTTTCGATCTGCGGCTGCCTTGCGCGGAATGCCCGCCTTGTATCGCCGTGGAAGAAGAGGAATAAATGAAACACGACAAACCCAAAATTTTGCTGATCGAAGACGATCCGCCGTTTCGCCAGTTATTGGCGACGACACTGGAGCACCAAGATTATGCAGTGTCGGCTTTCGCAACCGGGCGGGAAGGCCTCAACGCGGCGCGCAACGAACACCCCAATTTATTGATTCTGGATTTGGGTTTGCCCGATCTCGACGGCCAGGAGGTGATCCGTCGGCTGCGCTTGTGGTCGAATCTGCCCATCCTGGTCTTATCCGCGCGCAATCAGGAAAGCGACATCACCCTGGCCTTGGATAACGGTGCCGACGATTACCTAACCAAACCCTTCGGCAACGCCGAACTCTTGTCCCGAATCAAAGCCTTGCTCCGGCGCGTGACTGCCCCCGCCTTAAATGAGCAAATGTCTTTCCATGCCGGCGACCTTAGGATAGAGCTGAGCAGGCGCCGCTTGTTTGTCGGCGAACGCGAAGTTCACCTGACGCCCATCGAGTTCCGATTATTGACGGAACTGGTTCGCCATGCCGGCTTTGTCGTCACCCATAGGCAATTGTTGGAAAAAGTCTGGGGACCGAGCTACGTCGAACACAGCCACTATTTGCGGATTTATATGGGGCAATTGCGCCATAAACTGGAAGCCGACCCCACTCGCCCCCGCTATTTGCTGACAGAAGCCGGGGTCGGTTACCGCTTGCACGATGGCGAACAGTAATGTGGCGCTTGGGCTGTTGCATCCGTCCGGTCTGCGGCAAGGAAAACTACGGCAAAGGACACTTGGGAACAGCCGAACCCCGCACATGCCTGTATCCACATCCCCTGGCAAAAGAGATTCAACTCCGTCGCGTAGCGAAGCATCGCGAAACTCTGTGACCCGCCCGAAGCTCGCTATCACGGTATCTTTGAAACTGCGGGTTAAAGTCATTTGTCAGCTCTCTGGCGTTTTCACTGCTTGTAATCGTTCCATCTGTTTTGTGCATCCTCAATGTCGCCTTGCTGCCACTTTTTTGTGCAGCCAGCCTTCAGAATCACGAGTCGTTCGCCGTCCTTTCCCAAATAAATCCTGTAACCCGACCCAGAATCAATACCTAGAGGGCTATCTAACCCACCATACCTAGTCGTCTAATCGCTTAGAAAAAACAAGGTTTCGTGTAGTGTTGCCCTCAAACGTGTAATAGAATGAAGGTGTAGTCTGTACTAGTTTTGCAGACATGCTGATATTTCAGGCAGGTCTGACAAGCGCTGAATTATCTCGCGAAAGCTAGCCTTGGAAATTTTACCTCGGGGTTGTCGGAGCAATACCAGACTCCACCGAAACTTATTGCAGTGAATCATGGTGATGAAGGGGACCCAAGCATGACCGACACAACAACATCTAAGCTCGAAGAGCTCCTCATGCAGCGATCGCTGACAGATGCGGAGCTTCTAGCTGCGGCGGAAGAAGCCGAGGACTTTAGAATTCTGCCGGACGCCACGGTGATAAAGATCGGTGGACAGAGCATCATCGACCGCGGCCGCGCGGCCGTCTACCCACTGGTGGACGAAATTGTCGAGGCCCGCAAAGCTCATAAACTACTTATCGGCACCGGCGCGGGCACTCGGGCCAGACACCTCTATTCCATTGCCGCCGGGCTTAACCTGCCGGCAGGCGTGCTTTCGCAGTTGGGTTCTTCGGTTGCCGATCAGAATGCAATAATGCTGGGACAACTACTCGCCAAGCACGGGATCTCCGCAGTTGAGGGGGCGGGACTCTCGGCAGTGCCGCTTTATCTTGCCGAGGTGAATGCGGTTATCTTTAGCGGCATGCCGCCTTACAAACTTTGGACGCGCCCTCCGGTAGAAGGCGTTATCCCGCCTTACCGTACCGATGCCGGCTGCTTCCTGCTGGCCGAACAGTTTGGTTGTAAAGCCATGGTTTTCGTCAAGGACGAAGACGGTCTCTTCACCGCAAATCCCAAGACATCGAAAAACGCCACCTTCATTCCTCGGATCTCGGTTGACGAAATGAAAGCGAAGGGACTTCACGATTCGATTCTTGAATTCCCTATGCTCGACTTATTGAAGACTGCGCGCCACATTCGTCAAGTACAAATTGTGAACGGTCTTGTCCCAGGCAATCTGACCCGCGCCCTCGCTGGCGAGCACGTCGGCACCATCATCACCGCGAGTTAGGGAGTTACTGTCATGTCTGAAACCACAAACACTATCAAGCACGTTGCCTCGCCACTCGCACGCCAAACCTTACAGGACAACGAGCTTACCCGCCCTGTTGCCGGTGTGCGCCCGATTCGGCTCCTGCCTTGGCTGCAGGTCGTTAAGATTGGCGGCCGCGCCATTATGGACCGCGGCGCAGCGGCGATTCTGCCTATCGTTGACGAGATTCGTAAGGTATTACCCGAGCACCGTCTGTTAATTCTGACTGGCGCGGGTATCCGTGCCCGACACCTCTACAGCGTCGGTCTCGACCTTGGCCTCCCGGTTGGATCGCTAGCCCCGCTCGCTGCCAGCGAGGCTGGTCAAAACGGTCATATTCTTGCGTCTCTACTGGCACCGGAGGGAGTTTCTTACGTCGAACACCCCACCATCGAGAGCCAACTAGCTATTCACCTTTCAGCGGCGCGCGCGGTCGTCGGCAGCGCCTTTCCACCCTATCATCATCACGAGTTTCCCCACTCGCGAATTCCGACGCATAGGGCTGATACCGGCGCATTCCTGCTGGCCGACGCGCTAGGGGCGGCGGGTCTCACCATCGTGGAAGACGTCGATGGCTTATACACCGGCGATCCCAAAGGTCCCGACGGAGAAAAAGCGCAACTTGTTCGAGAGACGACTGTCGCCGATCTGGCAGCGCATCAGGACACGTTGCCGTTTGACCGAGCGCTTCTTGAGGTGATGGCAACCGCGCGCCACCTTGAGCACGTGCAAATCGTGAATGGGCTGGTACCGGGGCGGCTCACCGCAGCCCTACGAGGCGAGCACGTCGGCACAATCATTCACACCGGTGTCCAAGCAGTCTAGGCCGCGCCGGCGATTACAGTCGTTAATACTCTGACATCCGGTTACCTGTCTTTTTTCAAAATAGACATGAAACGGATGTCAGATTCATCCAAAAACGGTCGCTGGCGAGCGACCGTTTTTCGGCTTTCTGATTGCGGCAAAATGGCCGAAACGTCAAATTCGATAATACCAACAAGCTAAAACTCCGTTCGCTCGCAGCACTCACGAAATATACGCAAGCAAGGCGTTGCGCGCTTCCGTGATGCGAATGAACTGCTCGTTGCTGCCTCCGGCATCGGGATGGGCCTTTTGGGCGAGCCGCCGAAAAGCAGCCTTGATCTGGGCTGACTCCAGCGCCCCGTCGATTGGCAGCTTTAGGGTCTCGCGATGTTGCCGCTCGTCGTGTGGCTTGCGGTTGACTTGATGCCGGCCGTGGCCGCCGTAAAGGCGCTCAAACTTCTCGTTTAATTCTTGTTCCGCAGCACGACGAATTTTCAAGGACTCCCGCCGCAGTTCCACCTGCTCGTCTTGCCATCTTTGGCGCGACATGACGATACAGGCGGCGAAGGCGATGCGGCCATGCGTCTTTAGCTCGTCGAAACTAAAAGGACCCACCATGTCGAAGGGTTCATCCAGCCAGGCGTCTCTACCGCAGGTGCCGACTTCGACCCGCTGAATCGTCACCGTGGTGACGAGGCCGAGCGCGCCATTCCAGATCACCCATTCTTCATCGACCACAACCCTGTCAGCCATATATTGCTTCCTCGACTTCGCCGTTGCAATGCCCACCGGGCCAAGCGCTGACGCAGGTACTGCGCCGGTCGGTTCTCGTCCGATAGCTTGCAACAAATGTGGGAAGGATTGAGGTAAACACTACAAAATTAGCCCGTTCAACACGAAGTTTTAATGATCAAGCAAATTGCACACCAATAAAACGGCGCACTCAGATCGAATTCCTCCCCCCACAAGCAGAACGCACCACGGCACGCGAGTTAGCTATAGGACTGGCTATTTTGAAAATCGGGAGCCAGGTAACGAAAGAGTTCGACCACCTACTAAGTTAGAAAAATAAATCTGGCATGAACTTTGTTTAGCCAACAACTGCGCTAGCCTTTATTTCACATCATGATGACCAATAAAACCGCATTCACCCCCACCCAAATCGAGCAGTTATCGTCGTTGCGATATATCAATACCATTGACGAATATATGAGAATCGTGTCCAGCGTTAAGGTGCTTGATGACGCGCATCAGCACGACAACGCCGTGCTGTTGGTACTCGATATTTTTATTGACGACAAACACATCGACAAGATGAGTTTCAATTTGCAGAACTACGCCTATGAAGAGATCGTAGCGCTCGCACAGGATATTCGTAACAACGACTATATTTTGCGAGCAGTGGACACAGCACTGGCCGGCGATAATGAATGAACGTTGGGCTTGCCACGCACAAGCCCGATCCGCTCAAAAGCCCGGCAAAGCTGCCTTAAATTGCATTTAGGCAAAATTGACGGACAGCCTCATTCATCCCATCCTTCGTCGGCCATCTCGGCAAAACGGCTCTGATCTTTACCGGCTTTTTGTTTAAAAATGCGTTCCAGCAGCGGCGACATAGTCCCGGCGATTTCTTGTTGTAACTCGGTAATGATTTCTTCGATGTCGGGGCCGCCTTTAACGATGACAGGATGCACGCCCAATTTGATCAACTCATTGGTCGCCGTACCGCCGACGGAACCGCAATAAACCATATCGCTGCCGGCTAACCAGGCAAGCTTGGGTTTTAGTTTGTCGTCGTTGCCGTCGCGTTGTTCTTTAGCAAACGACTTAACCGCCAATGGCGTAGCGGTACTACCATCGATACCGTATACATGAAACCCCGAAGACGAACCGAAATGCTGATTGACAATATCCCCGTCCGAACTGGCGAAAGCCACGATCAGCTGATTAACATCGACTTCAAGCTCCGCAACACTATTTACATCAGCAAGTTGATTCATGTGACACTCCTTTATTGAATATTTGGACCAAAGAACGACCATGGCAAGGTCTTGCAACAATGGTCTTTGGCGTTGTTAATCCGCGCCCCGCCGAATCCAGCGGACACGGAGCCGGATCGCTCAGTACAAACCGCGTTACCTTCGTTGCCGGTATTCCGCAACCAACACTTTGATCTTTAACCGCATAATGTCTTTCAACATTTGTATCTTTCGATCATGTTCCTGATGCGCAATATCGTAGATTTGTTTTCTCAGCGTTTCGTCACTATCGTCTGGTAGATTCAAGGACCATTCCGAAAAAAAACCGCCGTAGCTGTCTATCGTTTTGAGTAACTCAAACCTGAGCTTCTCTCTGTCCGCCCTCGGGATGGCCTTTAGTGCTTCATCGATAAACGCATCAAGATCTGATTTTTGTTGTTTGTTGGAAACGGGGAACTGGATGATTTCGGACATAAGCACCGTAAAATGATAAGCAAGCAAACACCGCATTGATTTTTTGTATAACTGCTTAATTCAAATTTTGCACCAACTTATAAACGATTGATAAGTTTACAAGAACGGCTGAGCTTATATGTTGCGTTTGTAACAAATAAGCCCCCGTTGGCACGTCGATGTTTGAATGGTGGCAGTTGCGCTTAGTCAACTGCCGGAATCCGCATTGAAATGTTACCAGGCCGACATTTGGAAATCGGCAAAAGCTGATCAGTCGGAATTGACCGGGCAAAACCGACTCCAAGCTGAAGTTCGTGTTTTTAATTTAAACGTCTGGTTTAAACCTTATACTGACCATGCAGATCACGCTAAAACCTTGATAATATTTTACTCACAGTTATGCACCCTTTTTTTGAAGTCACAGCCTCAGATATTCAAAACCTGAATGATGAGCAAGCTCGTGAATTGATTGCTCGCCTTTGTAAAGCCGAACTTCAGGCCTTAGGTATTGGAACAGCTCCAGTCACATGGGGGGGCGATCAACGAGCGAAAGACGGCGGAGTTGATGTTAGAGTCGATATTCCACCATCATCCGCATTATCTGGCTATATCCCCCAGGGTGTAACTGCTTATCAGGTCAAAGCCGAAAAGTTTGAACCTTCAAAAATTCCCGGTGAAATGGCTCCAAAAGGCAAATTACGTCCGGCAATCGTGGAGCTGAGCAAGAATTCCGGCGCGTATATCATCGTGTCGACCATAGACAATTGTTCCGACTCGTTTCTAATCAGTCGTAAACAAGCCATGTCGAAGTGTCTGGAGGAACACGGACTAAATGAACACCTTGAACTCGACTTTTATGATAGCCGACGGATTGCCGACTGGGCCGGAAGTCATCCTGGTGTTTTGGTCTGGTTACGGGACGTTTTGCGTAGGCCTATCCAAGGCTGGAAACCTTATGGACCTTGGGCCTATCAAGAGATTTCTATTGATGATGAGTATCTGCTTGACGATAAGATTAAGGTATTCGTTCCAAATACGGATGAAGCGATTTCCGTAATCGACGCTCTCAAACGCCTTCGCGCGGAACTGGCAACACCGCGCACCTCAGCGCGAATAGTCGGACTCTCGGGAGTTGGAAAAACGCGGCTCGTTCAAGCTTTGTTTGACATCCGTATAGAAGCATCAAGCGCGCTAGATCGAGAGAACGTTCTCTATACCGATTTATCGGACGATCCAAACCCTCAGCCAACCGCAATGCTCGAAGCATTGATTCAAGATGAATCGAGTTGCGTGGTAATAATCGACAACTGCGGACAGAACGCACATGCAAAACTCACCGAAATCGTCCAGCGTCCAGAGAGCAAGATACGCTTGGTAACTGTTGAATACGACATCAGAGAAGATTTGCCAACCGGCACAGCATGCTACCGGCTGGAAGGATCGTCTGATGAAGTGATCGCAAAATTACTTAAGCGTCACTACCAAATGCTGTCCGACTTGGACGTGCATAAGATTGTCGAGTTTTCCGCGGGTAACGCGAGGGTCGCATTTGCCCTCGCGTCAACCTCTTCGATGAAAGGACAGTTGGCTCAACTCAGGGATGACGAACTTTTCAGGCGCTTATTTATTCAGAAGCAATCCGAAAGCGACGAACTTCTTAGATGCGCAAAGGCTGCAAGCCTGGTTTATTCGTTCGACGCTGAAGACGATTCGGAAACTTCTGAGTTGGCCATACTCGCCGCTGTCGGCGACGTTTCAATATTGGCATTTTTGAGGAATGTTGCAGAGTTAAAACGACGAGGTTTGATTCAGGCACGCGGTAAATGGCGCGCGGTATTGCCTCATGCCATTGCAAATCGTCTAGCGATGCGATGTTTGGAGGATTTTTCACCACAATTTTTGATAAAAAAATTTGTTTCCGAAGCGTCTGCGCGCGTAGCGCGGTCATTTTCCCGTCGGTTGGGTTACTTGCACGAATCAAAAGTAGCCGCCGCTATAGTTAGCGAGTGGTTAAAACTTAGAGGCTTATTAGGGGATGCGACTAGGCTCAACGAACTCGAATGGCAAATGCTGGAAAACATTGCGCCGGTTAACGAATCTGCCGCTCTTGATACCCTGCTTCGGGCAACCGAGAACGAAGAACTCATATCGCATTCCAATGAGAAGCGCGCGGAATTTACCCTATTGCTTCGATCCCTTGCATACGAGGCTGATTTATTCGAAAAGGCAGCTTCCACTTTATTGAAATTTGCTTTGGCCGAACCCGAGGAAGGAAGCTCTAATTCAGGACGTAAGATCCTAAAATCGTTATTTTATTCGCATTTCTCTGGAACACTAGCTTCGCCAAAACAGCGAACTGAATTTGTAAATGCGTTAGTTTTGTCGAACGACGATGCGAAGTTAAAGTTGGCAATTAGTTTGTTGGAGGCAGGACTTGAGGCATACCACTGCTCGTCCAGTTTCAGCTTCGATTTTGGCGCACGTAAACGGAGCTATGGATGGTATCCAAGAACACTTGATGATTTTCGAAACTGGTATGGCGCTTTCGTCCAACTTGCCGCACAGATTGGAAAATCCGACACCCCGGTTGGGTTGGACGCCAGAGGCATATTGGGTAGAGCCATTCGCGGCCTTTGGGGGGACGAATGGCTGAATGAAAGATTAATCGAAGTTGCTCGAGAACTGGCGGCTGTAGATGGCTGGCCTGACGGATGGATAGGTATCCGCAACGCGCTGAGGTGGGAAAAAGAGGCGATAAACGGGGAATCCCTGGAGCAATTGAAAATGCTCGAAAAACAATTAGCTCCGTGCGATCTGTGGGGGGAAATTCAGGCGAAAATATTGCGGCGCGGCGACTATAGTGTTGAACTGGACGGCGAATATGAGGATGAGCCTGATAAAAACTCTGGGTTTGACTGGTATGAGAAGATCTCAAGAGAAGCCGAAGCGCTTGGAAAAGCCGCAGCCACAGATGAAACAGTGCTATCCGACTTACATCCTTTTCTATTTCACTCAGGACACACAACCAAACCGTATTGTTTTGGTATTGGCGTAGGTAAGGATCATTCCGCGGTCGGCGCTCTCATTACTCAAATTTGTGGAATTATCAATAGTAATCCTAACCGGGCATTCGACCTAAATTTTGTGCACGGCTTGTTAGTAGGATGGCATTCGGTAAAACCCCAAGAAGTCGGAATTTTTATGGACTCGGCTATCGGCGATCCGATTTGGGCTGCCTATTTTCCCATGCTGCAACTTTCGGTGCCTGTCGATGACGTTGCGTATGGCAGGCTAATCAAGTCGCTGGAAATAGGACTGGCACCCAGTTGGCGCTACATTCAGCTTAGTTTAGGGCCCAGAACGGACGCACTTTCAGTAGAACAACTTGCTGCGCTGCTGAATCTGCTGAAGTCTAGGCCGGACAACGGAATGGAGGCGGTGATCGACATAATTTATATGGTGATTCATTGCGCTACTGACAAAGACGCGAACTATCGACAGGAATTGCAAGCCTATGTCTCGGGTTTTGTGGCTGAAATAGATTGGGCGCGATTGAGTTTTAAAAACCACAATTTTGAATACCATCTTGAGAACGTCATCGAGTTTGCGCTATCAGGAAATGACCCTTACAAAATCACGAAACTTTCTATAAAACGTTTGTTTGCGCAAGATGATTTCAAATTTATGATGCGCTGCGGAGACCTGCTTAGGCCGTTTTTCAAGGAAAATCCAATTGATGCGCTAGATGGGGTCTATTGCAATGATGAGGTCAGTTCGATGCAGCGTTTTCTTATTTTGCAGACGAGTAGGAATGACGAAGCAGCTTTGGCTGATGTGCCGATAGATGCGATTATCGAATGGTGTAAGGCTTCCCCAGTTGAAAGATGTAAATTCGTCGCTGAAGGTTGCAAGCTATTTGAACGGCAAAATACTAACGATCCGAACAACGAGAATGTTCTTTCTATTTCTGCGGATGCAATTTCCCTATTAGAAATAGCGCCCGACAAACACAAAATTCTCGAAATTCTAGTACGACGTTTTTCTCCTAGTCATTGGTCCGGCTCTCGCGCTGCAATTATGCGGCAGAGGTTTTCCCTAATTGATCAATTCAATCCCATTGACGATCCCGAGCTTTCGAATTTGATTTCAGCAGAAAAAAAGCGACTGTCAGATGCAATTTCATCCGAAGAGCGATGGGAGCTAGAGTTGGAGAGACGGGAAACTGGCAGTTTTGAATAGGCCAGCAAATCCGGCGCAATAAAATTGAAAAGCACGAGTTAGTTGGGAAAGTTTTGCGCAATGAAGCTACTTTAAGACAGCTATCCATTCGCGTGCGGTCACTGATCGTCGAAATACTGCAGTCAGCTATTGGCCGACCCAAAACTTTCAAAATCAGGCGCAACCACGATCCCTTAGTTCGAATCCAGCGCTTGATCGCGCGCGATTCGTCCGTCGCTTAGATCGCAAACGACGGACCATTCCAAGCCGCCTCGCATATGAATTTGGTAACGAATCCAGAAGGTTTTCGGCTGCGGCAATATGCGTAACTCGTCGATAAAACCCGGATGCAGGCGTAGCGCCTCGCGTTGGCAAGTTTCGAGGTTGACCTTACTGGGCGGCAAGGCGTAGCGGTCGGTATAGTTAACTTCGGCATGAGCCGTTTGCAGCAACGCCGGCAGCAATAGTAAGCCCCATCCAAGGTTCATTAGCAGCTTCCGCATATTGTAAATTCCACGTCCAAATTTGCTTAACCGATGATCGACCGAGCATCGCTTTAGCGCAGCGATGGCTTGATGCGCTTTTGTTAACGGTTTAGGTGGCCCGAAAGTGTTCATCGCTGTTTCCCCTCGGCCGCCACTAGCGGCCGGTTTGATCCAAAGCCAGATTCAACTTCAACACGTTGACCCTGGGTTCGCCGAACAGCAGCCATTGCCGGCCTTCGGTATGCGCATCCACCAGTTCATGCAGCGTGGCTTCGTTAATTTTACGTACCTTGGCTATACGTTTGATCTGGTATTCGGCAGCGGCAACGCTGATATGCGGATCCAGGCCGCTCCCGGACGCGGTGACCAGATCCACCGGCACCGGCGAGTTGTTGCCGTGATCGGCGTCTTTCAGCGCTTGTATCCTGGCGGCGACCGCGTCGGTCAAGGCCGGATTGGTCGGCCCCAGGTTGGAGCCGCTGGAAGCGGCGGCGTTATATCCATAGGGACCCGTGGCCGAGGGCCGGCTCCAGAAATATTTCGGCTCGCCGAAAGTTTGGCCGATCAGTTCCGAACCGATCGGCTGGCCTTGCTGGTTTTTGATCAGGCTGCCATTGGCTTGGTCGCTGAACAAGGCTTGAGCCAGCACCGTCACCAGCGCCGGATAAGCGGCGCCGGTCACCAGGGTCAGCAGAAACAGCATCATCGCTGCGGGTTTTAAATAGGTAGACATGTTCTCTCCTTACACCAGGTTCATCGCAACCAGAATTAAATCAATCGCCTTGATGCCGATAAACGGCACGATCAGACCGCCGACGCCGTAGACCAGCAAATTGTTTTGCAGCAGTTTTTCCGCACCGACCGGTTTATAGCTGATGCCTTTTAAAGCCAACGGGATCAGCGCGATGATGATCAGGGCGTTAAAGATTACCGCCGACAGAATCGCGCTGGCCGGCGTCGCCAAACCCATCACGTTCAGCACGTTCAAGGCCGGATAGGTAGTGGCAAAGGCCGCCGGGATGATCGCGAAATATTTGGCGACGTCGTTGGCGATACTAAACGTGGTCAGCGCCCCACGCGTCATCAGCATTTGCTTGCCGGTTTCGACGATTTCGATCAGCTTGGTCGGGTTGGAATCCAGATCGACCATGTTGCCGGCTTCCTTGGCGGCCTGGGTGCCGCTGTTCATCGCCACCGCGACGTCGGCTTGCGCTAGGGCCGGGGCGTCGTTGGTGCCGTCGCCGGTCATCGCCACCAAGCGGCCGTCGGTTTGATGTTGACGAATCAGATTCAGCTTGGCTTCCGGAGTAGCTTCGGCCAGGAAGTCGTCGACGCCGGCTTCGGCGGCAATCGCGGCGGCGGTCAGGCGGTTGTCGCCGGTGATCATGATGGTTTTAATGCCCATCTGCCGCAGCTCGATAAAACGTTCCTTGATGCCGCCCTTGACGATGTCCTTCAGTTCGATAACGCCCAGCGCTTTAGCGCCATCCGATACCACCAGCGGCGTGCTGCCCCGGCGTGCGACATCGTCGACCATTTTCTTAAGCTCTTGCGGCACCTTACCGCCTTGTTCTTCGATATGTTGCCGAATCGAGTCGGCCGCGCCCTTGCGGATTTGCCGGCCTTCCAGGTTGACGCCGCTCATCCGGGTCTGGGCGCTGAAATGCACGAAAGTGGCGCCCAGGGAATGGATATCGCGTTCGCGGATATTGTATTTTTGCTTCGCCAATATCACGACGCTACGGCCTTCGGGGGTTTCGTCCGCCAAGGATGCCAGTTGCGCGGCATCGGCCAGTTCGCGATCCGTCACGCCTTTGACCGGAAAGAAACCGGAGGCCTGGCGGTTACCCAGGGTGATCGTACCGGTTTTGTCCAACAGCAGCACATCGACGTCGCCGGCCGCTTCCACGGCCCGGCCGGAGGTGGCAATCACGTTTTTTTGCATCATCCGGCCGATGCCGGCCACGCCAATGGCGGACAGCAAACCGCCGATAGTGGTAGGAATCAGGCACACCAGCAAAGCCACCAACACGGTGACGCTGATCGGGTTGCCGGCGCCCGCGGTCTGCACGCTGTACAGCGAGAATGGCAGCAAGGTCACGGTCGCCATCAGGAACACCAGCGTCAACGCCACCAACAAAATGGTCAACGCAATCTCGTTGGGGGTTTTTTGCCGTTTGGCGCTTTCCACCATGCCTATCATGCGGTCCAGAAAGGTTTCGCCGGGATTGGTGCTGATACGCACCACCAGCCAGTCGGACAGCACCCTGGTGCCGCCGGTGACGGAGCTGAAGTCCCCGCCGGATTCGCGGATCACCGGCGCGCTTTCGCCGGTGATCGCGCTTTCGTCCACCGATGCCACGCCTTCGATGACGTCGCCGTCGCCAGGCACGAAATCGCCGGCTTCGATCAGCACCACATCGCCTTTACGCAGACTGGAGCCTTCGACTTTACTGTAGTTGCTGCCGTATTTGGGTTCGTCGAGCTTTTTGGCGGCGATGTCGCGTTTGGCGCTACGCAAAAACGCGGCTTGGGCTTTGCTGCGGCCTTCCGCCACCGCTTCGGCGAAGTTGGCGAACAGCACGGTAAACCACAGCCACAGAGTGATGCTCAGTATAAAACCCGCGGATTCTTCGCTTTCGCCGTTCAGCGCTTGCAACCACAACACGGTGGTCAACAAGCTGCCGAGGTAGACCACGAACATCACCGGGTTTTTCCATTGTTGTTGCGGCGTCAGTTTGGCAAAAGCGTCGAACAAGGCTTGTTGCAGAATTTGCGGGTCCAGTAAGGACGTTGAAACGGGTTTGCTAGTCATAGGGTTACCTGTCCTGAAATTATTGATGACCGATCATTTGCAAATGCTCGACGATAGGCCCCAAGGCCAAGGCCGGGACGAAGGTCAGCGCGCCGACCATCAGCACGGTGATGATCAATAAAACGGCAAACAACGGAGTATGGGTCGGCAGGGTGCCGGGGCCGACCGGCACGGTCTTTTTAGCCGCCAGCGAACCGGCGATCGCCAACACCGGAATCATCAGCCAGTAGCGGGAAAACAGCATCGCCAGACCGAGCATGAAGTTATAGAACGGCACGTTGGCCGACAAACCGCCGAAGGCGCTGCCGTTGTTGTTACCGGCCGAGGAATAGGCGTACAACACTTCGCTGAAACCGTGAGCGCCGGGGTTGAAGATCGAAGCTTTGCCGACATCCAACATCACCGACAGCGCCGTACCGCCCAATACCATCAACGGCGGAATCAGGATAATGATGGCGGCCATTTTCATCTCATAGGCTTCGATCTTTTTGCCTAAATATTCCGGAGTGCGGCCTATCATCAGGCCGGCGATGAACACCGCGACGATGGCAAACACAATCATGCCGTACAGGCCGGAACCGACGCCGCCAAAAATCACTTCGCCCAATTGCATCAGCCACATCGGCACCATGCCGCCGATAGGCGTAAAAGAATCATGCATGGCGTTGACCGAGCCGTTGGATGCCGCAGTCGTCGCCACCGCCCACAGGCCGGAGTTGACGATGCCGAAACGGGTTTCCTTGCCTTCCATATTGCCGCCGGCCTGTTGGCTGGTGGCGGTTTGATCGACACCCAGCAAAGTCAGGGCCGGCGTTCCACGTTGTTCGGCCGGCACCGTCACGAAGATCAGCGCGACAAACACCAGGGTCATTGCACCGAGGATAACCCAGCCCTGGCGGGTATCGCCGACCATCACCCCGAAGGTGTAACACAAGGCTGCCGGGATCAGCAGGATGGCCAACATTTCCAGGAAATTGGACAACGGCGTGGGGTTCTCGAACGGATGAGCGGAGTTGACGTTAAAAAAACCGCCGCCGTTGGTACCCAATTGTTTGATAGCAACTTGCGAAGCCGCCGGCCCCATCGCCAGGGTTTGCGTTTGCGTGGACGCGGTTTCGGTCATCGGTTTGCCCTCGGCGTCGACAACGGCTTTACCATCGGCATCCAGTTTCGGTGCCGAATAGCTAACCGCCTCCTGCAAATTGACGGTCTGATAAGGGTTAAACGTCTGCACCACGCCCTGCCCGACCAATACGATCGCCAGCAAAAACGACAAGGGCAGCAAGATGTATAAAGTGCTACGTGTCATGTCCACCCAGAAGTTACCGATGCTGTTGCTGTTGCGGCGGTTAAAGCCGCGAATCAGCGCCACCAGCACCGCCATGCCGCTGGCGGCGGAGACGAAATTTTGCACGGTCAGCCCCAGCATCTGGGTCAGATAACTCATCGTCGCTTCGCCGCTATAGCCTTGCCAGTTGGTGTTGGTGGCGAAGCTGACCGCCGTATTGAACGCCGAATCGGGCGTCACTGCCGCTAAGACTTGCGGATTCAGCGGCAACACGTCCTGAAAACGTTGTAGGCAGTAAACCGCCAGCAAACCGCACAAATTGAACGCCAGCATCGCCAGCGCATACTGCGACCAACGCATTTCCTGTTCCGGTTCGACGCCGCTGAGGCGGTAAAACAGTCTTTCAACGCCGCCAAACCAGCGGTTCAAGCCCACCGACTCGTCTTGATAAACCCGTGCCATATAAGTGCCCAGCGGTTTGGCTAAAGCCAACAGCGTAAAGACGTAAATGGCAATCTGTAAAAAACCTTGACCTGTCATCAGAATTTCTCCGGATAAAACAATGCCACGACCAAATAAACAAATACGGCCAGCGTCAAGCCGCCGCTGAGTAAATAAATCCAGCTCATGATTACCCCCTCAGCGCTTCGCAAGCGCCGATCAATAATGCGGTCGCCACAAAGAACACCGCCGTTAACAGCAAATACGCAATATCCATTTGGATTACCTCGTTAAAATTGAAAAAACTACGATTGCAATCAGCCGCGACCGCCTGTTAAACAATGTACAGAACGACCGATAAAAAAGTCGTAAAAATATCCACAGCCGATGTAAAGGAAAAGTAAAAAACTCGTCTCTGTAATTTCTCGCCGTTACGAGCCCAGAATTTCGGCATAAAAATAGCCCCTCCACCGGAATGGAGGGGCCGAGGTCAATCAACGGCTTAGCGCCGACCGACAAGCAGGAGCCTTACATGAATCATAAGAATTACCCCACACTGAAAGCAGTATGGCGGCAATTACCATCGATAAAATGACGCCGATATGGCGATGCCTATTTGAGAATACGCAAGCCTTGGCTTTGTTAATTCCCTCATTGAACAAGAGAGGACGGGGGAGATTTTCTCAATACCCCCAGCCGGTTATAAATTGGCAACGAGTTACCGCCGGCAACACCTTAAAAACCGGCGTTACCAGGATTTAACAATATGAAGCCGGACCGGACGTCAAGCGCGGAACGATGAACCGAAATCGAGATTGCTGGAGATGGACGCCAGGCAAAACAGCAGGGTGGAGATAATAAATTCGCCGGACATAAACACAAACAGTCCCGTGGTAAAAGTCAATCCGGTGAATAGGTCTCTGTAGAAATTGTTCGATTTGTGCATTTTGCCCCCTAAAGGACGCTGCTGACGATAAGAACTCTAAATGTCGATAGCAGTGAGTGAAATATAAATGCATCCCTGCACCATTAAGCGACCGTCCTTGATCGCATGTCGCATAATCTACCGAAACACAAATTAAAAGATCGTAAAAATCAGCCAGTTATCCGTAAAGAGAATATAAAAATTGCTCAACGGCTTAATGTGCGGGTCTGCGGGTGCGCCTTGCTAAAATCCCCGTCCACACTTAGTGACAGCCGCCTCAAGCTCATGAAGCCAAAACCCCACGGGCCGTTAATTCGGAAAATAATGATCCACATCCAAGGCTTTTATCCCATGAGGATGCGCGGCGCCCATACCAACCTCGCCGCGATGATTCACCATGTCCGGCTCGTCGAAAAAAACCCGGTTTCTCGATGGAGCCTGGCGCAGCCTTTCCCTTACCGCTTCCAATACGCCACGGCATGTGGAACAGGCACTCTTGCAACCCGAAACATCGAGGGTTTTGGAATACAGCGAAGTACCGTAGCCGCGCAGATAGTGGCCAAAAGCCGCCAGCAATTTCTGCTCGGCATGTTCATTTTCACCGCCGGCTCCCTGATACGAGCCTTTGACGAAGACAATCCCGCTGGCGGGTGGCGCATTGACGCTGGATAAACTGTAGGACTGACAGGCTGCCTGCTGGACCGGCATCGCAAATCCGTCGGCGAGAGCCGGTGTGCGATTTTCCGTGCCGGTCAAGCGTGCCATCAATTTTTCACCCGGCCGGGACCCGCCCACGACATTGATCCGGCCTGCATGCGACGGCAACAAGCGAATGCTGTTTGCCTCCACATGCGCTTTCAGCTTCGGATAGCTATCCACCCCGATACGATTCAGAAATAGCAGTTGAAAGTCCGTATCCACATCTTCGTTATTGGCGATCCAGATACTGCTGCCTATCACCATACATTGCGTTTCCTGCGAAGTGGAATGACCGACTTCTATCCTGGGTTCTTCATTCCCGGTCAACCAGCTCAGGCTGCCTCCGGCCCCGCGGGTTTTGGTGGTGGCAAGATTGAGGTATAGCGCGATTTGATCGTTAAACATGGTCCCGATTACCAAAGCTGATTAGTAGGAAACTAATTCTAGCTGCTCAACGATGAGAAGGAGAGTGACGAGGCAAATTTTTGGCGCCCGCCCAATATCCGCGTTCGTATTTGCCATGAATCCGCTTGGAAAGGTTCTGCTATGGAGCGGGACGAAACCGTCCGAATATGCCTAATATTCGATTTAAGTCGTACCGCTAACTCGGCTTTAGGCATGCAAAGCGGCGCCGAAGGCACAATATTCGGCGATATACGGACTTCCCACCGCTTTGTTGGTCTATAAAATGCCGGCGAACGCATATCCTGTCACCGCGTAGGCATATAAAAACCAGGCGAAGGCACCCTCCGAGAGTTGGCGCATACCTTCGGCTACCTCGAATACGCCTTCCGGAACTGCGGATGCGCGGTCCTGGGGTGTGAACGCACCTTCGAACAGTTTTTATACGCCTTCCGGGTCTGTTAGCGTCCGTTCGCGGCCTATGGAAACGCGCCCGCACTGTTCGGAAATCCTAGCCTGACTAATAGCCGGATCGTTCGTTCAGCTTGGCGTCATTCGGGAAATGGCTGGTGCGCTTATTTACGCCCTTCCCTCTCCCTGTTAAAGCGCTCAAATTGCGTAAGTGCCGGCCGAAAGATCAAGGCCCGGATTGCTGGTGCCGCACTAGGTGCGACAGCGTACAGATAAAGCCGCATCAACGGGCTAACATCCATACCTAAAGCGGCGTGCCCGCCCGCGACGCGCTTTCTCATCGAATCGAAACAAGAAGACACACTCATGACTTACTGTATAGGCGTCATGCTCGACACCGGCCTGGTGTTCGCATCGGACTCGCGCACCAATGCCGGGGTCGATAACATCGCCAGCTTCTGCAAAATGACCGTATTTGAAAAGGCCGGTGATCGGGTAATCGTGCTATTGAGTTCCGGCAACTTGGCCGGCACGCAGGCCGTCATCAGCATTTTGAAACAAAGAAATGCCAAACCCGGCTCGCCGAATCTGTGGAACGCGGAATCGATGTTCGATGCCGCGCTGCTGGTGTCCGACGCGATGCGCGAGGTCGATCAGCGCGATAGTCCGCATTTGGCGGCCAGCAAAATCAGTTTTAACGCTTCTTTTATTTTGGGCGGCCAAATCGCCGGCGAATCGTTGCGTCTGTTTCGGATTTATGCCGAGGGCACCTTCATCGAGGCCAGTATCGAGACACCGTATTTTCAGACCGGCGAAACCAAATACGGCAAACCGATTATCGATCGAGTGATTACCCGCTCGACCTCGTTGAACAATGCCGCGAAATGCGTGCTGGTCTCGTTCGACTCGACGATGTGCAGCAATTTGTCGGTGGGCATGCCTATCGATCTGCTCTGTTATCAACGCGACAGCCTTACTGTAAAGATGCGGCGGCGTTTTGGCGAAGGCGATGCCTACTTCGTTGAACTGGGTAAACAATGGACTGAAGGCACCCGGCAAGTATTCGATCAATTGTCCGATCTGGATTGGTGAGTCGCGCACATGGGGCCCGAGCCGGCGGTGAACGATCAACTCGGGGAGTATGGCCTAGTTGTTACCTGCGAACACGGCGGCAACCGGATTCCCAAACCGTATCAAGCTTATTTTGACGGCTATCAGGCTTTGCTGAATACCCATCGCGGCTTCGATCCCGGCGCGCTGATTATGGCTGAAGCCTTGGCAAAGGCATTTTCGGCACCGCTAGTGGCCTCCAGCATCAGCCGTCTGCTGGTAGACCTGAATCGATCCCTAGGCCATCCGACTCTGCACTTCAGCAGTATTCAAAATGCACCGGCAGAGTTGCGTCAACAAATCGTGCAGCGTTATTACCAGCCTTATCGGACACGGGTTGATCGCCTTGTCCGGCAATCGCTGGCCGATCATCGCCAGGTGATTCACCTTGCCTCTCACAGTTTTACGCCCGAACTGGACGGCAAGCGGCGAAACGCCGACATCGGCTTGCTTTACGATCCGTCTCGACCTGGCGAAGTGGCGTTCTGTGAGCACTGGAAATCAGCGTTAACTACCTGTGCCCCAGAACTGATAATCCGCCGAAACTATCCGTATGCCGGCAAAGCCGATGGTCAAACCCGTTGGTTTCGCCGCCGGCTACCTGCCGATATCTATCTGGGTATCGAACTGGAAATTAACCAAAAGCACATTTTAACGGCAGGCCCGCATTGGCCGGCCTTGCGCCGGCAGATCGTCGCATCGCTACACCAAGCCTTAGCAAACTATTCAGCCCACCCTGGAGTACTACCATGAAGATCCGTATCGGCTATGAAATCATTTACGACTGTCCGCAACCCACCCCCATGCTGCTGACTTTGGGCGTGCACTACACCCGCGTCTCCGACGTTATTATTCCCGACTATCTAATGACGGAACCGGCTATCCCCATCACTGCCTATCGCGACAACTTCGGCAATTGGTGCAGCCGCATCGTCGCTCCCAAGGGCAGGCTCCGGCTATTTGCCGATGGGTTGGTCAGGGATAGCGGCTTGCCGGATCGACTCATTTCGCAAGCCAAGCAAACTCCGGTGGAATATCTGCCCGACGACACTCTGGTATTCCTGCTTGGCAGCCGCTATTGCGAGACCGATAGATTGACCGAAATAGCCTGGCAGCTGTTTGATAGTGCACCGACCGGCTGGGCGCGGGTGCAATGGATTTGCGACTACGTTAATCGGCATATTGAGTTTGGCTATCAACACGCCAGACGCACCAAGACGGCTTGGGAGGCCTATCAAGAACGGACCGGTGTCTGCCGCGATTTTGCCCATCTCGCCATCACCTTTTGTCGCTGCATGAACATTCCGGCACGCTATTGCACCGGCTATCTGGGCGACATGGGCATGCCGCCGCCCTATGGCCCGATGGATTTCGCCGGCTGGTTCGAGGCTTACCTTGACGGCCAGTGGTATACCTTCGACGCCCGTAACAATATCCCGCGCATCGGCCGGGTGCTAATCGCTCGCGGCCGCGATGCGGCCGATGTACCGATTAGCTGTAGCTTCGGTCCGAATACCCTACAGAGCTTTATGGTTCGTACCGAAGAAGTGGCTGATTAGGAGACCGCCACAGGTGGCCCCTCGACATCGCCTGATCAGGGTGCTTGGTAAGAAAAATCAGGCGCGTTTTCTGCGGCGTCCAAGCAAGCCGATAGTGGCGGCGCCGAAACCAAATAGTGCGAAGCCGCCTGGAATCGGAACCACGGTCGGATCGGGAGCGGTCAGCGGATAGTGAGTCCCGGACTCCGCAATCAAGGATATATTCGGAATTTTATTGCCGAATATATCGGTGGCCGCGATACTGGATAAGATAGCGGTATGCTCGAACGACGCATTCGCATCCGCCTGAAAGAAAATCGGCGGGTTGTATCTATCGTAACCGCCGCCCGCACTTACCACACTCAACACACTCAGTTTGAATGGCACGCCGAACGTAAACAGCAGGGCATTGGGGCCATCCGGCGGCAGATCGTAAGTGCCGCCCCGATTCGCCACAATCGCGCCGCCAAATACATCGTTCAAGCGCACCGAGATCGCCAAATCGGCTTGGCCGCTGGTAGTGCCGGTTCCGCCTGACGAGAATACGTTGGCCGATCCGCTGCCGGTGAGGGTGAAGCCTAGATTGAGCCTGCCCTGACCCGTGCCGCCATTGATTGTCAACATTTCAACAAACTCACCACTAGCCTGCGCACCGGCACCGCCGCCGAAAATGCCTGGATTCTGATCGGTGACATGCACATGGGCGTAGCCGCGAAAGATGCCGTAATCTTGCAAGGCCGCCGCGGAGGCCGAGAACTCGGAATTGGCACTATCGGTCTGAAAAGGAATGTTGATACCCGACCCTACGCCACTGCCGCCAATCACAACCCCGCCCCCGCCGCCGGCATTGCCGGGCGCGCAAGCCGGTTGGGGATTTGAGGCGGAGCCAAAGTAGCCGTAACACACCAGCGACTCGGCTGAAATAGACGAAGCCTGGGCGGCTGTTGACAGAGCCGCCAAGCAAATGACACTCAGCAATACGCGTTTATTGACCATTTTAACCTTCCAGCTGTTATTAGCGGGGATGCTAATATCGACCCACAAGGATTTATAGGCTGTCCGCACAGTAGCAGAAATAAATGGTCTCGAGATATAAATTCGTTCGTTTTGACGGCACTAAGGCCAGCAGCGGAACTTAATCGCACCTAAAGCCCCGAGTTGTCTAATGGGACCCCGTGATTTTGGTCAGGCCGTTTGTTTGCCGGTCAGGCAACGGTATCGATATTGGTTCCAACGGTGCGCGTGTCCTTGGCCGCCGAAGCGATGGCCGCAGCCGTAGCTTGCGGAGCATAAGCCGCCGGCTTAACGACCGCATTTTGGATCATATTGCTTACTTGGGAACCCGCTTCTTGAAATGCGTCGGAAAGATTCAGCCGCAAGTGCTCGGCATCGGCATTCACTTGTGCTTTATTGGCTTGCGAATTCAAAGACTGGGCCTTAGCTTCGTATTGATCTGCCTGCGCTTGAACCGCATCCGCCTGTTTTCTCAGGGCTTGCGCCATTTGCTGAGCCTGATCGGCATTTCTCTTGGCCGTGAGCGCGCTTAGCTGTTGAAAGCCGGATTGATTGACGCTGGATACGTTGAGAGAAGACATGGCGTATCTCAAACTCCCTTAATGCTAATACAAAGGTTGACCACACATTTTTGATTGAACCCGCACGCCACCGTATTACTCTTCGCCACAAAAAAAGTCAACTCCCATTTTTGCGACTTAAGCAAACACAATTCTGCCGGGAAACCTCAGTTCGATAAGCTTATCTCAAGCGCTGACACTCAGTTCGAAACTGGCTAAAATACAGAAAACCGTATCTCAGGTCGCCACTGGGCAATCCGGATACGAAGATTCGAAAAACGCCATCTATAAATTTATAAGCGCCAAAAACTCAAATGAATCACGAAGTCGTTGCCGCCCGGGTAGAACATGTCGCGATGGCGACGGGTATCATTGCCGGGCTTTCAGCTGCCGCGGCGACGATTGCCACCCCGACCGGACTTTCCGCTTTTGGCGTGTGGTTGGGGTTAATCGATGAACCCTTGATCGTAACCGTGGCCCCTATCCTGGATAAATTGGCCACCGTATGCGGCACCATTTCCGGCATGACCTACTTCTATGCCATCAGAAAGAAACGGCAAACCGCAAAACGGTCGACGCCCGACAATTCCGCGCAATCCGATTGAAACTAAACGCGGCGGCAGCTGTGGCGAAGATTCAAATTCGCGGAAACAGCAATCCGCCCATCAAACCGCTGACCAAACTAAAGATCACGGCCAGAATAATTATGGCGGGGATGGATGCCAACGCCCATTTCACCATCAACACCACAATGGAAAAAAACGGCATCTGTAAATCCACCACGATGACTTTTTTGGCTTCATCCGAATCGTTCATAGTTTGCCCTTATTGAGTGAAATAAGGTGGCAGAATACCAATAAACGCGTTGCCGACGGAAAACGGCTTTGTTGCATCACGACATACAACCAGATGTATTGAAATTCGGAGGTAAGTGGGGGCCTGAACTGTAATTTTCGGCCATCAAATACATATAAAAAAGCCGCCTATCCAAGTGGATTCGGCGGCTAAAAGCAGCGAATTGCGGTAGCGTTAAATCGCAAAACTCCGTTTGCTGCATTGCAAGCGCTTTACAACACCCGCCAGTCTGTCTAGCTCTTCGTAAGTATTGTAGAACGCCAACGATGGCCGCACCGTGCTCTCCAGACCAAACCGGCGCAGGATGGGTTGCGCGCAATGATGGCCCGAACGCACCGCGATGCCGGCTTGATTTAACGCATTACCCACATCCTGGGTGCTGTGCCCAGCCAATACAAACGACAGCACGCTGGTTTTTTCCGGCGCGGTACCTATCAAGCGCACCCCCGGTATGGACTGCAAGGCGTGCATGCCATACACCAACAGCTCGTGCTCGTAACGGGCAACGTTCTCGATACCCAATTTACTGACATACTCCAAAGCCGCGCCCAATCCCACCGCGTCGGCAATATTGCCGGTGCCGGCTTCGAATTTCGCGGGTGCCGGCTGGTATACGGTTTTCTCGAACGTGACATCTTCGATCATATTACCGCCGCCCTGCCAGGGTTGGGTGGCATCCAGAATGTCAGCCTTGCCGTAAAGCGCGCCAATGCCTGTCGGTCCAAATATTTTATGTCCGGAAAACACAAACCAATCGCAATCCAAGGACTGCACATCAACCCGTATATGCGATACCGATTGCGCGCCGTCCAAAAGTACCTTAGCGCCGGCCCGATGCGCCAACTCAATAATTTCCTGTGCGGGGGTAATGGTACCCAGTGCATTGGAGACTTGAGTGAACGACACCAGCTTGGTGCGGGCATTCAACAGTTTTTGATATTCGGCCAAAATTACCTGGCCGTTATCGTCCACCGGAATTACTCTCAATACGGCCCCGGTTTCCGCACACAACTGTTGCCAGGGCACAATATTGGCATGATGCTCCAACCAACTAACGATAATTTCATCGCCTTCGCCGATGTTTTGCTTGCCCCAGCTTTTTGCCACCAGATTGATGGCTTCGGTGGCACCGCGTACGAACACTACCTCACCTGACGATGACGCATTGATAAAACGAGCAACGATGTCGCGTGCGCCTTCGTAGGCATCCGTGGCTCGTGCTGCCAATTCGTGCGCCGCACGGTGGATATTGGAATTTTCGTGTTTATAAAACTCGGAAATTCTGTCGATTACCTCCTGCGGTTTTTGCGTGGTTGCAGCGTTATCCAACCAGGCCAGTTGATAGCCGTTAACCCGTTCTTGCAAAATCGGGAAATCCCGGCGCACCGCATGAACGTCGAACGCCGGATGGGCCGATCCCAAACCGGGAATCTGCGCCGCCTTAGCCAAGTCGGGCACGTTGTTTATAAAATAATACGACGATCCTTCGACCGCAGAAGGTTGCTTGCCGCCGAATGGCGTTGCCAACGCTTTTTGCAGGTCATTAGAACCGGGCAGACCGAAGCTGCGCAAAGCCAAAGCCGACAATGCGTTATCGTCTATACCGGGCCGAGAATTAAAACCGGCGGGCACTGTGTTAAACGACTCGGATGTTGCGGCGGAAACCGGCACGGTGTCGATCGCATCGTTAGCGTTCGGCACCTCCCGAAAAAATTGATTCGCCAACCGGGTCAGCTCGGCGACATCCGGCAAGCCGTCAGGAACAGTCCCGCCGCTCAACGCCTGTTGCGCCAACGCAGACAATTCGCTGTTATGAGTAGTCATAATAGTTGCCTACTTCGACATTCTCCAATACGCCAATGGCATCTTCGGTCAATACCGCTAACGAGCAGTACAAGGACACCAAATAAGAGGCAATCGCCTTGTGGTTGATACCCATGAAACGGACAGACAATCCCATACTCAGTTCGTCGGTCAAGTTAGGCTGATACAAACCGACCACACCTTGACGGCTTTCGCCGGTGCGCAGCAGCAGAATATTGGTTTTTCCGTTTACAATTTTGAGTTTGTCGGTTGGGATCAGTGGCAGACCGCGCCAAGTCAGGAACTGCGAGCCGAACAGCGATACGGTTGGTGGCGGAGTACCGCGACGGGTCGCTTCGCGGCCGAATGCGGCAATCGCGCGAGGATGAGCCAGGAAGAAACCGGGCTCCTTCCATACGCGGGCAATCAACTCGTCCAAATCATCGGGTGTTGGCGAGCCTTTACGGGTTTGCACTTTTTGCGAAGGCGCGACGTTGTTCAGCAAACCGTATTCGGTATTGTTGATCAGTTCGCTTTCCTGACGTTCTTTCACGGTTTCGATAGTCAGGCGCAACTGTTCGTGGATTTGGTTGTACGGACTGCTGTAAAGATCGGCGACTCGAGTATGAACATCCAACACGGTGTTGACGGCATTCAAACGGTACTCACGGCCCCACTCTTCGTAATCGACGAAGGTTTGCGGCAGTACTTTTTCGTCCAGGCTTGAGCAGTCGACAGCGATACTGGTTTCGCTTTTAACTTTATTGACTCGATAAATACCCGCTTCGACCGGCACCCACTGCAGCAGATGTACCAACCAACGTGGGGTAATGGTACCCATCATAGGTACTGTTTTCGTTGCGTTCGATAATGTACGCGCGGCAACGTCGCCTAACGCGGTATGAGCTTGATGAATATCTGACATGGTATATCCCTGGATAATGGTTAAGGTCAATGGATCAATGCGTTGTTTAAGTGCCCAACGAAAGCCATCAATTTTGAGTAATAAATCATCGGACCGATCGAACTTGTAGCCGGCAAATGACCAGGCCATACCGCGTTCTGAATTTCTTCAGACCAAAAAAAAGCCAATGAACTCAAAAGAATTCATTGGCTTCCGGTGGTCCGGTCAGCAGATGACTGCGGTAAAGATACGCTGTCGGATTAACGACTGTCAAGGCGCGCAAAGCCAGAAAAATAGCGCTTATGACAATATTAGAAATGCTTATCTAATAGAATCGTTTACCAAGATTAAAAATATCTGGTAACAAAACAAAGCACCTAACTATCCAATTGTTTTTAATGACTTTTTTACAGCCGAAAAACAATTTGGCTTATCTTGCTCCAGACTACGGAGGCAGTTAATTTTTTTTGCCACAAGGCGAAAATTGGACCCGAAAATCGCCACACTGACACCAAAAATTTCGCCTGGAGACTGTCAGTCGGTGAAAATCCGCCCGGAATGCCTTAAGGAGACTTTCTCCAACCGATGCGAGGAATTAAATATCTTTTAACAAACAATTATATGCCGATGATTGAATTACTCCGGCAAAGCTCTCCAGCGCATCGCTTATTCGCGGCACCTGCTGGCTGTCAGGCAAATAATTTTGTCCGCACTGCTCAAGCGCATTAATCACAAAGTAGATACTGAGTATATTAATATCCACGGCAGGCAGATAAATCTCTTCACTTTCATCCGGGCCTTTGAGCTCTGCAATAAGATGTGCGGAGATTAACTTAGACAATATGGCTTGGACAATCTCTATTGGCGCTACCAATCTTCCGGCAATTTCGGCCGCGCATAAAGGCACATTCAATTGACTAAAGTTTTTCACTATCAAATGCATAACTTGTAAAGCGATGAATTTTTTTAAAGCAAAACTTAAATTGGAAAAGCGGTTATTGTTGCGGTAGGTTTGATAATTTTGGATAAAAAAAGCCATCTCGCAGCCAAATAAGACCACGATCCAACAACTTTGCAGCCAAACCACGAATAGCGGCAGAGCCGCGAAACTGCCGTAAATGGCGTTATAACTCGAAACACCAATCTGCAAACTTAAATAAATCCATTGCAATAGATGATAAATAAGTCCTGTAACCGCACCGGCAATCAAACCCGCCCGATAATTTATTTTATGATTAGGCATAAAAATAAAGATAAAGGCAAACAACCCTATCATCAGCAGCAAAGGCAATAAACTCAGTGCGTTAATCACCAGCCAAGTGCCAAACTCCGGCAAGCGCATCACACCTATCAGCCACGTTACCTGGGTGCCAACAAACACAGTTATACTGCTGGCAGCAATCAACAGCACCGGCGCCAGTAGCATCAGCGACAAGTAATCGCTGAATTTCCGGCCTAACGGCCTGCCTTTGGCTATTTTCCATATATAATTAAAAGACTCTTCAATATTGCCGATCAGGGTGATAACCGTCCAAAACAACACCACCAAGCCAATACCCGCAACTACTTCGCCTTTTGTACTATCCAATAGATTTTGCGCAAATCCGATTAACTGCAACACCAGCGAATCTTGATTCGGTGCCTGCTCAAGCAGTTGCTGTTCCAAAATTTTTTCATAGCCGAACCCCTTGGCAATACCGAACAGCATCGCAATAACCGGCACTATCGATAATATACTGTATAGCGTTAAGGCCGAGGCTCGCAATAGACAAAGATCTCGTCCAAAACCCTGCAAAGATAAAATAATAACTTTTAAAGACTTGATAAGTTTTTCTTGGACACCCAGCAGCTTTTGTTCATGTAACAACCAGATATCTTCTCGAATAAAATTAATTAGTTTATGTCGCATGAATTGATTTGGCCGTTAAGAATTGCGAGAACAAAAAATTAATGCAGCAACAGTATAAATTGAAAATGCCACACACATATTCGCATCGGAAAAAGTAGCTTATCTGCTGGAAAAAATACGCTACCTGAATAAGCAGGGCGATCACGTTTCCGAAGCTACCGGCTCTGACAAAGTAATTATGCCGGCTTATTGCACGTCAAATTGGAGATTCGCCAGCCTCGCATACAGCCCGCCCTGTTTGCGCAAATCTTCCGGCAAACCGGATTCCACAATACGCCCGTGTTCCAGCACCACGATGCGGCTGACTTTATGCACGGTGGCCAAGCGATGGGCAATTATCAGAGTAGTCCGCCCTTGCATCGCGGCATTTAATCCCTGCTGCACCAAAACTTCGGACTCCGCATCCAACGCACTAGTGGCCTCGTCCAACAACAACAGCGGCGCGTTTTTCAAAATAGCGCGCGCGATGGCAATACGTTGGCGCTGACCGCCGGAAAGCCGTGTGCCGCGCTCGCCCAGAAAGGTTTGGTAACCGTCCGGCAAGCGCTTAATAAACTCTTCCACCTGCGCCAATTTCCCGGCCGCCATTACCTCCTCGTCACTGGCGCCGGGCTTGCCGTAGCGAATATTCTCCAGTGCGGAGGCCGAGAAAATCACCGCATCTTGCGGCACAATAGCAATTTTGCTGCGCAGTTCTTGCAAGGAAAGGTCGCGAATATCCTGACCATTTAGAAGAATAGTGCCTTGGCTAACATCGTAAAAACGCAGCAGCAGTTGGAACAACGTGGTCTTGCCGGCCCCGGACGGCCCGATAAACGCAACGCTCTCTCCCGCCGCTATAGTCAGATCGATACCGTCCAGCGCGGCGGTTTGCAAGCGCGACGGGTAACTGAAGCCGACTTGCTGAAATCGAATCTCTGCCTTGTCCCTATCCGCCAAAGGCTGGGGTGTGGCATTCTCGACTATCGCCGGTTGGGCATGCAGCAGCTCCAGCAAGCGCCCGGTAGCGCCGGTTGCCCGCATCACGTCGCCCCAGACTTCCGCTATAGTGCTGACACCGCCGGAAACCAGCGTGGCATAGAGTACGAACGAAGCCAGTTGCCCGCCGGTCATGACGCCCGCGTTGACCTGGTTGGCGCCTATCCACAACACGAAAATAATGGAACCCATCACGGCCGTGATGACGATGACTGTCAACGCAGAGCGGAATCGGCTACGACGGACTGCCGTGAGAAAACCGATTTCGGCACGCTCGCTAAAGCGATCCGCTTCGCGCCACTCCTGGGTATAAGCTTGAACGGTAGGCACCGCGTTAAGAATCTCGCCGGCCAGCGCCGAAGCGTCTGCAATTTTATCCTGCGACTCGCGCGACAGCTTCTTCACTTTTCGGCCCATTGCCAGAATAGGTAAAGCCAGCAAAATCATCAACCCAAGAATCAGCGAGAACAACTGTAAGCTGGTAACCGCCAACATGATCATACCGCCGATGAACTGGAATACGCTACGCAAACCCATGGAAATCGAACTGCCCACCACGGTCTGGATCAAGGTGGTGTCGCCGGTCAGTCGTGACAGCACCTCCCCTGTTTGCAAGGTTTCGAAAAACTGCGGGGACTGGGCCAGCACCCGCTCATATACCGCGCTGCGCAAATCCGCGGTCACGCGTTCGCCGACCCAACTAACAGTGTAATAACGCGCGGCTATCGTCAACGCCCATAGGCAGGCCAAACCAAATAGAGCCAGAAAATGCCCATCCATACTCAGCGAACCCAACAAACCGCCCTGCTCAGTTTGCCGCTGCCCGAAACCAAAATCGATCAGGTCGCGGAACGCCAACGGCACTAACAGAATCGTCGCAGAACCCAAGCACAACAAACAAAAAGCCAGAAGCATTCTGCCCCGATACGGGCGCATAAACGGCCATAATGCCTTTAGTGTAGAGATCTTGCGGTTAGAATCGGTGTGTTTTGATATGGAGCCAGATATTTGAGGCATAATTTTCAGGGGGATCGATATGCTAAAACTCGATGCTTACAGAGGGATAAAAATAGACTAGGGGCATTACCGGAATCTGGATTTTTGTGTTTGCAAAAAAAAAGCCGGTGTTACCCGGCTTCGATGCTTCGCTATGATAGCAACCAAATGACCACTATAGAGGAGTCACGTTTTCCGCTTGAGGGCCTTTGGCTCCGGCGGTCACTTCCATCGTTACACTCTGGCCTTCTCTCAGGGTTTTGCGCCCGCTACCTTGAATAACGCTAAAGTGTACAAACACATCTTTGCCACCATCTTGTTCAATGAAGCCGAAGCCTTTGTCATCGTTGAACCACTTAACTTTGCCTTGTACTAATGCTGCCATAAATTACTCTTAACTTTAAAAAAACCATTACTGGTGTGTTCCCGGTTGTTTGCTACAACAACCGAACAGTGATTATGCATCAATTAAGGTAAATATGCCCCAAAAGAAAAATCGATAACCGCAAAGGCTACCGGCTTTCACGTCGTAATTGGGCGATACCAAACACCAACAACGACAGGTTGAGCGCGGTTCGCACAACAAAGGTGCCTTGATAGTGAGTAATGTCCCGCAGCAATTGGCCGACCTCCTTGGGATCGGTTAAAGCGGCGTTATGGGTAACTTTTTGCGCGGGCATCTGGGCGCCGATAGCTTGCGCTGGGTCGTAATCGGTGAAGCCGTGGGATGGCATAGGCAAAGGCGCCACTGATATCAGAGCGCAGCCTGTGCGCGGTTTCCAATTGGTTTTTGATAATCAACCGACGCACGATGGCGAAAACATCCAGCAACTTCACCTCGCCGATCGGCATTTGGCCGATTGCATGGAACACATACAGCTCGAATCGGCGAAGTTTCTTTTGGCGGGTAATGTCGCGGACGGTGTGAGCGTTTGAAGCTAACCATTCGCGCGTGACGTATTCGAAGCTGTTGATTGGCGGCAGACCGGCATCGAGGCGCATTTCCTGTTCGATTGCATCTTTTCTAGCGGTTTTATCGGCTTTGCGGCTATCGCTGGGGTCAACGCCACTTGCTACGAGCACTCTGGCCTCGTCCGCTTTACGCCTAGCATCAGCCAAGCCGGCGGAGGGATAAACACCAAGAGAAATAGTTTTTCGACGACCGTCAACGGAATAATCGAAGCGCCACCATTTGGCGCCACTGGCCTTAACCAGCAAATACAAACCGGAACCGTCGTTTAGACGGAGATCTTTGCTAGCTGGCTTGGCATTGCAAACTGAAATGTCTTTAAGCAGTTGTTTTGCCATTCAAACCCCCGATTTTTACAGTAACTCAGCAGCGGAAATTCAGTAACTTTTGTTACTGAATTTCGACTTACTACAAAAAATGCAAGCTGTTACTGCATTTTGTTGGTTTTCTTTGGACAATAAAAAACCCGCTAAGCCTTGCGGCTAGCGGGTTTTTTAATTTCTTTGGACTACTCTGGAAGAGTAGATGGTACGAGGGTCGGAACCGACTTAACTGTAAGCATATGATTTATATAACCTCATTTTTTATAAAGCTAGAATTGGTACGATTATTGACACGATTTCTATTTTTGCATCCTGATGCGCCGCCAAATTAACACAAAAGATTTGCCGACGACATCCTGTGACCGGCTACATTTCTCCCTGTCCAGCTTGTTAAAGAGCCAACCAAAACCACCCCGCCACAGCAGGGCAACACATCAAAGGCCTTGCAACTAAAATTGCCCTTGCCCAAGGGGCGCCGAAACCGTGTGCTGTCAGTTTCGGTTTTTGCCTGTCATTAAGCAGGCGGGCGGGCTGTCTCCGGCCGTTAAACTGCTGGCAATTTACTTTTTCCCTCATCCCTGGCTCCATTGCCTACGGTTTTAAACACCTAACTACAAACGTTGCCAATTCGATGTTGGACATGTACTATTTTAAGGTGTGTGACGCTTTATTAAGTCGCGACATATCGAGGCAAGGCAAGGTATTTAACTAATCTTTTGGAGATACCTATGCTCAATAAAAAAGGCATTACCCTAAAACAACTAATAAAGAAAACTCGTCAGGAGTTCAAGCTTCCTAAGCCTTTCGACCCTTTTATCGTAGTTAGAAAAAACTACATTGGTCGATGGGATATTTACAACCGTTATTCAATCGAGTTCGGTATAACTGAAGTCCAAAAAGACTACATGCTTGAATTGATCGAGGCTCATGGCGGTTTTAGAGGTCGTAGCTACTAGGCAAAAACGGCCCTGAAGTTATCAGGGCCGTACTTTTCAAGCTTTCCCTGTCCAAACTGCGACCCCCCCTGAAAGCCAACCCTTCGAGTAGGTAATACACGTTCCCATGCTTGACTAAGTCTCGCGTTAAAACACCGCCTCTGTGATCAACAACGACCATGAGGGGTTCTACTAAAGATAAAAATTTGTTGCACGACTTAAAGTCACCAATGTTCATTCGGTTTAGTGTGACTTCAAGGTGCTGCTTGAAGCTTTGTAAAAAGGCCCTTGCTCAAGGGGCCGCCAGCGGCGTGTGCTGTCGCTGTTGGCTTTTCGCTCATTGCTGAGACAAGCCTTTGTCTCCGGTAAGTGCGGCATGAACTTTGTCGCCTTCGGTGTGAATCAGATTACCTGAGTTTTACGAACTGTAAAGCTAGTTTCAGGGACTTTGTGACTTAACCCCGGCCATCAACTTCTAGGCCAGGGGCTCGAGCTTGGCGGTACCTGCTGCCCGTAAAATTTTGAAAATTTAAAACCACGCGACGCTAACGACTTGCTCTTGGCTATGCCTCCCGAAAACGAGAGTCAATTTTTCTTGTTTGCTTGTAATTATTTACCGAAAATTGCCGGCACTACTACACACCAAAGGTGTGGGGTCCATCCTAAGACAAACATTTCTCAATTGAAAAGGACACACGATGAAAAAATTCGCCACCATGCTTCCAATTTGCTTTCTTAGTGCGTGTGCGTCACCCGTTACCCGAATTGAGCCCGTCCCAGCCGCTGAAACTATCTCCCACCTTTGCATTAAGGAAAACGAAAAAGTATTTTCAGACGACTTCTTACCGGAGGTGCGCAGCCAAATTGAAGAACATAATATTAGAACCGAGCTTTTTAAGCCTGAGGTGTCTTGTGATTACATCTTGAGTTATGACGCGCAATGGTCATGGGATTGGTTCTGGACATTTAGCGTCTATTTATCAATGGCGGAATTTTCAGTTACAAAAGACAGCCATCAAATTGGCATGGCTTCATATACTGCGGCGTTAGGGCCATCGGCAATAGGTCAAACCAAAAACAAAATCAGACCCTTACTGATCGAACTTTTTAGAAAATAACGAAAGCTGTATATGATGAAACCAAGATTGGTTTGGGCTACATTTTCGGTAGCTCTGTTTATTGTGGTTTGCGGTTGCAACCGTTCGGCACTTCGCATTCCAGGCGCTTCTTCGCCTTTTCCCAAAACACCTACTGGCTTTTCTACCAAATCAACCCCTTATCCTCACGTGCTCGTTGTGGCCACTCCGATAGATCAACGCTCACAGCATTACGACGAGCACGTTGCCGGTACGAAATGGACTGGTTGCTCAACAGATCCCTTCTGGGCCACCAACGCCCCGCAAGTAATCCGGGAGAGACTGCTTAAGGAGCTGGAAACTTCTGGAATGTTCGTAAAGGTGGTGACAATATCGACGAGTCCCGATGATGTGCTGATGAAGACTGACATCAATGCATTCTGTGCTCAAACGGCAGGCTTTTTAGTTGCTCGTGTGGCGGGGATTACGTCATTGCACATCACCTTCGAGCAAAATGGCAATGTTCTGACTGACCAGAAGTTTGAGATGGTAGTTACTGATGCGGATAAAGAATATACCGGCTCACAGGTCACCACGATTGAGCAGGCCATGCGCACCACAATGGCGGATAGTTTGCGTGAGTTGCTGAAATTGATGTTAAAGAAGATTGATGCGGAAGTAGCAGCCTGGAAAGGTCATGGCTGACTTTATTTGTCAGTCAACTTTTAAAAACTTGGGGGCTTCAAGCATTCGTTGCCTATTTATAGAAGATACCCGGGCGACTCAGACCGACGCCGCCCGGATTTTTCAAATCTCAAGTTTCAAATTTAGCCACCTCACAAGAAGCAATCGCCATCATAAGGCGCCGGAATCCGACACAAGTGAACCGATCAGCGTACAAGTACAAGAGCTTCCAGAGTTGGCGCTGAAAGGTGTTGTAATAAGGCTCGCCACGCTTTACTTGAGAATTCGGTAGAGGTGTAAGCCTCAGGTTTGCTTCGTAGGAAACTTCATATATGCTTTCTAACATATCGTAGCCCTGCTCCGAGTCGATTAACAAGATATTATCGGGGGCGTTTGAAAATCGGCTGATTTCGTCGATTAGATCATTTATAAATTTGTCCGCTGAGTTTGTCATAAGTCACCTCGTCCTTGAGCTGGGTTATTGAAAATTCTTTGTCAGCGTCCTTGCTGACGGGGTCTGGTACCACCTCAAATACTTGACCAATGTTTTTGGCAGTGCCTTTGATTTGTTTCGGGGCAAGCCACCGTAGAACGAAGTGAGCGGCCTGTGTTCGAACCTCCAAGATGGGGCTTTGAAGCTGTTTTTCCAGAACAGCCACGGAATCGACAACCAGTTTCGGCAAGGCAGAGGCTAAAGTTGCCTCAGCTTCGGCACGCAATCTTTCCAGCTCAAAACGCCCTAACTCCGAACACTGGAGCCGGGAAACATGTTCCGGCCGATAGCCCAACTCTTTTGCAACCGTTGCTGGTGGCAAGCCCTCAGCTAGTTTTTGCAATACGCGCCGCTGCCTTGGCGATAATTCCTTGATTTTTAATGACAAACCGCACCTCCGATGTGCATTGTTTCAAAAATGGCATGGAGGCTATGGAGGCCTGGAAGCGAATCCACCCTATAAGAATCACAAATTCCTTTGTGACTTACAGTAGTGACACAGCCTCCACAGCCTCCATGCTTCCATATTTTTGCCGCCCTATTTCGGCCGGCGAATGTAATTTCCGTCCTGACGTTTGCTGATCGAGAACCCTTTTTCGGTAAGTTTTTGAGAAAACCGCATCTGCGAAAAAGCCTTATGTCCTTGTTCATCAGCCCACAAAGCGAACTGCTTGTAAATGATTGATGATTTAACCGGGTCAAACGGTGGCGGGTTATCTTCCAGGAACCGCCCGACAATGTCCGACTCCTGCCGATAGTCTGCCGTGGCTTGTTTGATGCAGTCTGGAATAACTAAGCCTTCTGCCTGCCAAGCTCGAAAGCCTTCGACCAACCAATTCAGAATCCCCGATGCCTCTGCTTTCAATTTTTCGAACAATTGCCGGTCGGGGTTTGATACCTCCGCGCGGCAAGGGATTAACAGCAACCGGCGCCATATTCCATTATCTGTACCGGAAACCCTAGGCTTTGCATTAGTTGCCAAGTTCAGCTTGAACTTCGGTGTAAAGGTTCTGAATTCCTCGAACAACTTCCGACAAACGATTTCATCCCCTCCGGTCAAAGACTTTACACGACCTTCGGCCAATGCCTGCCCTTCGTCCGTCTCGATTGCCGAGACAAACCGAACGCCTTCTAGCGCGGCAATATCATTGGTCTGATCTGATCGCCGTTGTAATAGCGTATCCGTGGGGGTGGTGGTCGCAAATTGACTTAAGATGTGTTTGATAGTTTCCAGCAGAACCGATTTTCCGTTTTGTCCAAATCCAAAAAATATCGCGGCTTTGTGCTCAACGGTATAACCAGAACAGCAATACCCGAACCAGAGTTGCAAAAACCGCGCTAACGCTTCATCTCCGCAGCAAAACTCGTAAATGAGTTTTGTGAATGTCGGACACTTCGCCCTTGGATCGAAAACAATAAAGCTTTGGCGCGTCCATTGGTTCAATGGGTCGTGCGGAATAAGTTCACCGGTAGCTAATATCAACTGGCCGTTTGCGACAAGCAGCAAACCATCTTGCTGATCCGACAAATGCGGGTCAAACTCTGCAAGCATGTAAGTTGCCAGGGTCGTGACGTCGTCCAAACCTCGCCGCGTCTCGAGCTTCTTCGCCAAACTGTAGAGTTTGTCGCGGCGTTGGGCGTTTGCTTCCTCGACCATTTCAGTACGGAGTTGTTTAGCAACTCCCCGAACCGCATTCAACAAAGCGGCTCTGTGATGGTCAATCCGCCAAACGCCGCCATCGTACCGGTAGACGTCGGGCCGTCGCGCTTGCCGCAATACTCGAAAACTTGAGCCCTCGTCGCTTTCGACAAGTCGCCGGGCCGCCTCCGATTCAGTTGTGCCGTAACGGATTTCAGGCCCCCGACGTTGATAAGTAGCTGTCAGGCCTTCAAGGGCTTTTCGAATCGTCGATTCCCGGTAGTCGGCTCGATCCCACTTAGCTCTGTATAACGCCGATTCGCGGAATATCTGGTCTATCTGGTCAGGGTTTTGTGTATAGAACCCGAGCATCGAGCATAACCGCAGATCATCCGAACTGTGGTCGCCTGTGCTACCGTTATCAAACAGTGTGGAAAACTCAACCCCGTTTTTTGCGCCCCTCACAAGCCTAATAATTTCCTCGTCCGACAATTCCGGGGATTCGCCGACGACTTCTATAGGCCTTGGCAGTGTCTCCGGCCGTTGTATGTACTCCCTGGAAAATTCTAGGCACAAGTCGACGCAAAACGGCACAGTTTCAACGGGGTTGATCGCGTTCCCAGTTAGACTTAAGAAATGCAAACCTTTCGGGCCTTTGCCATAAACTTCAAAATGGTTGAACCCCGTTCGGCCCTTGCCAAAACCGGGCAATAGCCCTTTGCAAATGATTCGAATACCTGCACTGCTTGGGGACCGTTCTACATAGGCCCCGGCCTCAGAAAACCGTCTAACAATTTCGGCGGCGTCCGCGTCTAAAAATTCGCCGGTTTCCGGGTGTACAACCGTGTCTAGATCAATACCCACGAACGTGTCATACCCGAACGCGTAGTTGATCCCGTCAAATCGGCCAGAGGTTACGCCCGCCAAAGCCGCATCGAACGTCCCAAAAGTGGCAGGCTCATTGATTTTAGCGTGTCGGCCTGTAGAGGGATTGTTCGGAACCTTCTTATCTTTGCCGCCGTCTGGGTTCGGTTCTAGTTTGTAACAAGCCCAGCGTGGTTGATCCCTAAGTTCCCGTGGAATATTTTCGGGCGCAAAGCCCAAGGGTGTTAATATTGGCATCTGGAAAGTCCTTTTTCCGGGTTAAAGAGTGGCCGCCTACATCCGTTAGGTGGTCATTTGTTTTATTCACGCTGCAACCTGTCTCGATTCGACCCAAGCTTCGATTTCAGAAACTTTCCAGGCAACTGATCGTTCTGAGAGTTTCACTGGTTTTGGAAAGCTGCCATTTTTGATTTGATGGTAGAGGGATGATTTCGGCAACCCTGTCAGGTTTAAAACTGTAGCTAGCCGGATAAGCTGTTCTTGAGATCCTTTCATGGTGTAACTCCTAAATAGTCAATGGTCTGGGGATGTCTCCCCAGAGCCACTGTAACTAAGGGTGACTATCCCGTATAGGGCAGAACGTTGAAAACCACGAAAAGAAGTTAAAAAAATCTCTCAACTGCTTTTCCTAAACTGCAGCACAGTCGCCCCGGCCTTCAAGCCGTCCAGGTAATCCGCCCAGCTTTGCATCATGCGGCGGCGCTCATCCAAATATTGCGCCCGGTTATAAGCCGCCCTCACCTGATCCTTGGGCATATGGCACAGTTGCCGCTCGATCGCATCCGGTGACCAGCCTTGTTCATTGAGCAACGTAGACGCCGTGGTTCTGAAACCGTGGGCACTCATCACTTCCTTTTCATAGCCTAGTGTTTTCAACGCCGTGCGAATGGTTCCATCTGACATAGGCCGACCATCTCCCCGACTAGACGGAAAAACATAGCGCCCGGCACCGGTTAGCAGCTTGATTCGTTCCAATATTTCAACAGCCTGTCGAGATAACGGAACTATGTGTTGCACTTCCGTTTTAGTGACAAAGTAGCGCCACTCCTTAGCCTCAAGATCGACGTCTTGCCATTCCATCTGGCGAATTTCGCCCGGCCGCTGAAATAACATTGGTGAAAGCCTGAGCGCACATTGGACAACAAAGGTGCCTTGATACTGGACAATATCCCTTAATAATTGCGCGACTTCCTTGGGTTCGGTTATGGCCGCATTATGTTTCACCTTTTGCGCGGGAATCTGGGCGCCAACAGCTTGCGCTGGATCGTAATCGGTGAAGCCATGGGCAATGGCATAAGCAAAGGCGGCACTAATGTCCGACCTTACCCGGTGCGCGGTTTCCAGTTGGTTTTTCAGAATCAAAGGGCGGACTATGGCGAAAACATCCGGAGATTTAACGCCGTCTATAGATTTTCGACCAATCTCAGGGAATACATACAGTTCAAACCGCCGAACTTTCTTTTGTTGAGTTATATCCCTTACCGTGTGTGCGGTGTCAGCTAACCATTGCCGACACACATGTTCAAAACTGTCGACAATAGGCAAACCAGCCTCAAGCAGTTTTTCATTGACTACCGCCTGTTTCTTGGACTTCTTGGCCTGTGCTTTCCGTTCGGCGGGGTCGAGCCCAGTGGCTACCGATTCCCGCGCCTCCCTAGCCCTCTCCCTTGCAACTTCCAAAGTTACAGAAGGATAGACGCCTATCGACAATTTTTTGCGCTTACCATCAAACGTGTATACGAAATACCAACGCTTGTGGTCACGGGTTGTGATTTGCAGATAGAGCCCACCGCCGTCGTTGATCATGCGGTTTTTATTTTCAGCCTTGGCTGAACGATAGACAGTATCTTTATTTAGATTTATCGCCATTGCTTTACCCCTCCTTGGGTGTGTCAACTCGTGTGTCAATTTTATTGTCACACTTCGAATTGCTACGATAATTGACACGCTTTTGCGTGTATGTCCTTAGTACTCCTTGTACAATCCTGGACAATAAAAAACCCGCTAAGCCAGACGGCTTGCAGGTTTTTAGTTTTCTTTGGACTACTCTAAAAGAGTAGATGGTACCGAGGGTCGGAATCGAACCGACACTCCCGAAGGAACCGGATTTTGAATCCGGCGCGTCTACCAGTTTCACCACCCCGGCAAAGAAAGGGATATTATACTCAGTTTTTTAGAATTGCCAACCTATTTTTACGCGGCTAACGTTACAGCGGCTTTCAGCTTTTTCATAGCGTTTTGTTCAAGCTGTCTGATACGTTCGGCCGATACCTGGTAACGGTCCGCCAATTCGTGCAACGTGGCTTTTTCTTCTACCAGCCAACGGCTAGCCAGAATATCGCGGCTTCTGTCGTCGAGACCGGCCATTGCATCCATCAACAATTCTTCCTTACGGTCCTCCCAGTCGCTGTTTTCCAACAACAGGGCAGGATCCGCACCGTGTTGCTCCAAATATGCAATCGGCGCCTGCGCGTGCTCTTCACTGTCATCAGTACTCGGCTCCAGCCCGATGTCGCGACCGTCTAAACGCCGTTCCATTTCGTAAACGGCCTTTACATCAACATCCAGATTTTCCGCGATCGCTTCCGCATCATCTTGCGATAGGTAATTCAAGTCCTTTTTAAATTTACGCAGATTAAAAAACAGCTTGCGCTGCGCTTTGGTCGTCGCGACTTTAACGATGCGCCAGTTTTTTATCACATATTCGTGAATTTCCGCTTTAATCCAATGCACGGCAAACGATACCAAGCGTACGCCCATGTCGGGATCGAAACGCTTTACCGCTTTCATCAAGCCGATATTGCCCTCCTGCACGATATCCGCCAATGGCAAGCCGTATCCTGCGTAGCCTCTGGCCACATGCGCGACAAAACGTAGATTGGACATCACCAGCTCGCGTGCGGCATTCAGATCGCCTTCATCCCGATAACGCAAAGCCAATTCCTGCTCTTGCTCTACGCTGAGTTTTGGCATTTGAGCTACCAAGCTCAAATAAGAATCAAACGTCCCAACCGATAAATTGATCGGTAAAGCCAAGCTGTTGTTCATATCACCCTCGTTTCCGGTGGAATAAATTAACGATGACCGAATTCTAGCACTCGATTAACAAGAGTGCTAATAATTTAGTAAAAATGTTTATTTTCATATAGTTACAATGAATTTTCTCTCGACTTAGATATATCGCCAGCTAATTCGCCGCCTTTACGAATTCCGGCCAAAGTCGTTAAAATGGCAGCCAAACTAATATTTGCCATGTATCTTCGCAAAACCACCTAACCCCATAGCCTGTTACCCGCACATGTCCGCTACCGATAGCCCAGTTTCATCCAACTTTATTAGACAAATCATCGCCGCAGATCTGGCCGCTAACAAAAATAACGGCAAAGTCGCTACCCGTTTTCCTCCCGAACCCAACGGCTATCTACACATAGGGCACGCCAAATCCATTTGCCTGAACTTCACACTGGCGGCCGAAAACAACGGTACCTGCAACTTGCGTTTCGACGACACCAATCCGGAAAAAGAAAGCGTCGAATATATGGAAGCCATCGAACGCGACGTGCAATGGCTGGGTTTCAAATGGGCCGGCAAATATCACGCGTCCGACTATTTCGAACAGCTTTACGATTATGCGGTGCAGTTGATTAAACAAGGCGATGCCTATATCGATAGCTCTAGCCCGGAGCAAATGCGCACAGACCGTGGCACATTAACCGAACCAGGCAAGGAAAGTGCGGACCGCAGTCGCTCCATTGAGGAAAACCTGGATTTATTTACCCGCATGCGCACCGGCGAATTCGCTGACGGTCAGTACGTATTGCGGGCCAAAATCGACATGGCATCGCCTAATATTAATATGCGTGACCCCACCATCTACCGCATCCGCCGCGTGCATCATCAACGTACCGGTGATGCTTGGTGCTTATATCCGATGTACGACTACACCCATTGCATTTCCGACGCGTTGGAAGGCATCACCCACTCGATCTGCACCTTGGAGTTCGAAGATCACCGGCCGCTGTATGACTGGGTGTTGGACAAATTACAAACTCCCTGCCATCCGCAACAAATCGAGTTCGCCCGCCTACAGTTGGAATACACCATCGTCAGCAAGCGAAAATTGCTGCAATTGGTCACCGAAAAACACGTCAATGGCTGGGACGACCCGCGCATGCCGACTATTTCCGGCCTGCGCCGGGCCGGCTTTACGCCGGAAGCGATTAGGGATTTTTGCGAGCGCATCGGCGTCACCAAAAACGATTCCTGGATCGAAATGGGTGTGCTGGAAAACTGCATTCGCGAGGACTTGAACGAACGCGCTCCGCGAGCGATGGCAGTATTAAGACCGTTAAAAGTGGTTATAACCAACTGGGAAGAAGGCAAAACCGAAACCTACCAAATAGCCAATCATCCGCAAAAACCGGAAATGGGCAGCCGCGAAGTCAGTTTTTCCAAAACCATCCTGATCGAACAAGACGATTTCATGGAAAATCCGCCAAAGGACTTCAAACGTTTGGTATCGGGCGGCGAAGTTAGGCTACGCGGCTCCTATGTCATCAAATGCGAGGATGTAATTAAAGACGCTGCCGGTAACATCGTCGAATTACGCTGCAGCTACGACCCCGCTACCTTAGGCAAAAATCCGGAAGGCCGCAAAGTGAAAGGCGTAATTCACTGGGTATCCGAAAAACACGCCCTGCCAGCCGAATTGCGCTTATATGATCGATTGTTCAGCCACCCCAACCCCGACACCTTAGATAATTTCCTGGATGGTATTAATCCTAACTCACTGGAAGTATTAATCGATTGCCGAGTGGAAGCCAGCCTTGTTAATGCCTCGGCGGATACTCGCTATCAATTCGAGCGGACCGGCTATTTTTGCTTGGACTACGCCGACAGCACACCAGGGAAACTGGTGTTTAACCGCACCGTGACATTACGCGACAGTTGGGGCAAATAAACTCTCACATGCAAGCCTTAATCCGCCACCTTGAAACGCAAACGGGGCAATCCTTACAGAACTCAAGTTTGAGAAGCATTGGCGGCGGCGACATCAACAGTGCCTATCGTCTGAAGACCGAAAACATCGACTGGTTTATCAAACTGAACCGCGCAGACTTGGCGAGCATGTTCGTTGCCGAAGCAGCCGGTTTACGCGAATTCGCCGGCATGGGCGCGGTGCGTGTGCCAGATGTAATTTGTTTTGGCGACTTTCAACAATACGCTTATCTGGTATTGGAGTTTATTGAACTTAGATCGTTAAACGGCAATAGCGCCAGCCTGTTCGGACAACAGCTCGCTCAATTACATAGCCAACGGCAAGCCTATTTCGGTTGGCCTATAGACAATACTATAGGCTCAACTCCACAACACAACGATAGGAAAGACGACTGGGTAGGTTTTTGGCGGCAACAACGTCTAAGCAAACAATTGCAGCTCGCCGCCACAAACGGTTACGGCAGCTCACTGCAATCTCAAGGGGAAAAATTACTGGCAAGAATTGGCGATTTTTTCAGCGATTACCGCCCTCACCCATCACTACTGCACGGCGATTTATGGGGCGGCAACGCTGCCGCGGACAGCCAAGGACAACCGATAATATTCGACCCGGCCTGTTATTACGGAGACCGCGAAGCGGACCTAGCAATGACCGAGTTGTTCGGCGGTTTCGGCAGGGATTTTTATGCGGCCTATCAAGCCGAATATCCGCTAAATAACGGCTACAAAATCCGAAAAACCCTTTACAACCTTTACCATATTCTCAATCACCTCAATTTATTCGGTAGCGGCTATTTGTCGCAAGCCATCAATATGATTAACCAATTACTTGCCGAATTAAAATAATTAAGATAAACGCACGCTGAAACGCCGGAAAATTTGGTTCAACCAGGCTGTTTTACAACACCAAAATCTCCCTTAAAATCAAACAATATCCAGCTTTTTATGCCGCGTTAAGAAGCCGCGCGACAATATGGCCAAGCCGGATACCAAAAAAATCACACTGCCAGGCAGCGGCACAGGTGCCGTGGCAAACTGCAAATTCATGGTGATAGTACCGAAGCTCGGATTAATGTCATTGTTGTACTTGACTAGAATGCGACCAAGATTCAGAGTGACTGAGTCTGCATTAAAAAACACGTCGGTACCTAACTCGACATTAATCACATCGGTCAGAGCAACGGTAACCCCTGTCAGAATGGCATTGGGTATACCCGAGAAATCGAGATCGGAAAAAACGAATTGATGCCCGCTTGCGAAACCTGGACTGATGTAGTCGACACCCTCAATGTTTACGATGCCACCGTTACCCCGAATGTGATAGACAACGGCACTTTCGAGGATATCAATATACTCCCCATCCAATAAAAGGTTGTTTCCGATACTGCTGGAATCGCCGTGCGTGAACTCCGGCCCGGTCACGACGGTGACGATGTCGTTGCTTGAGTCGGTTGGAAAGCTAACGTTGACGGAATCACTCAACAAAGATGCCTGCGCTTGCAAAGGTACGAACAACAAGATTGCCAAGTAATTGAAGATTATGGCTGTAACTAATCTAACGGTCTTAGAGTGACTCATATGAAATTCTCCCATGGAAATCAGTTCTAGCAGAAAAACTGCTTATCCATGTTAAAGCAATACTCATACCAAAACAATATTTCTATTTTTTTCAACTACTTGAAAAAATTCCACACTTTCTCACCCTCCAAACTGTAAGAAAGATCGACAGTCACGACTCAACAAATGCTACTTAACCCCCCCCCCCGATACGCCTACCCCCAGCCAAAAAAGCTTGTTTCCGTCCGAAACGGTTGTCACGAAGTAATGCCAGCCCCCATGACCTGATGTCTCCATTTGATTAAGACGGCATAAGCACACTTTACTTAAGACAGGGCATTTCGCAGCAAAGAATTATTTCAAACCGTGGTTAATAATTTTTCTCATTAATACAAGAAACTGCCCATAAGCCTCTCTTATGCAATGCCTTGCGGAGCATGCAGAACCCGTCGAGTTAACTCTTGTTTGTTATACGACTTACCGCTACATTTTGTAACGAAATCCCACCCAAGCCCCAAATGGCGGCGCCGGGCCTTGGAACCGGGGATTATGAAAGTTCTCGAAGCCGGGGATTTCGTTGGGTTCGCCCAAAATACCGAAGGTTTGATAATTACTATTCAACGCATTTTCCATCATCATGAAAGCGCTGAGATGATCGGTAATCCGATAATTAGCATGAATGTTCAACACAAAATACGGCTTGGTCTGGTCCAGAAAATTACCTTCGTCGCCACGCAAATATTGGCCTGTGTTGAACACACCGTCCGCACCCACCGCCAAATCCCTGGTCACCGGCACGTCCAAGCCTACTTTCAAGGAGTGCTTGGCGATACCGGGGATATGATCTCCCTTCTCCACTGGAATGACCGCGCTATAGGTGTAATCGGTAGCATCCCAAGTTTCAATCTTATTAGGATGGGTTGGACTGCTAACAAAGAAATTGTTTCGGAAAGTGGCATCGACCAGGCTATAACGCAAAAACCAGCGCCAGTCATCAAACACTAATCCCGACAAACCGGCCTCGAGCCCCATGCGCCGGGTGTCGCCAATATTGTCGAAAAAACCGATATTCGACGTGGCCCCACCCGTCGCCTGAAAAATGATGTCCTTACGGTTAATAGTATGAAATATGCCTAGATTCCAGGCCAAGGTCTTGCCAAACGCACCGCGCAAACCGGCTTCGAAGCTTTCCGCCACTACCTGATCCAATGGAGGATCGGCCAGAAAAGCGTTGGGCAAGCGACAATCCGCTTCGCGATCGGCGCAGGCCAGTTCGACAATGGTCGGCGCCCGCGCCGATTCGCTATACCCCCCGTAAGCAGTGACCTTATCGCTGATTTTCCAGGTCAAACCGGCGGAGGGGTTGAAGCGCTGGAAGTAATGGTCGCCATTCAATTCCGGTCCATTACCTAACATATCGCGGATCTGCACATTGGTGTAATTGTAGCGACCGCCGGCAGTTAAGCTCAGCGTATCGGTCAAATCCAATGTATCGTGCACGAAGCCCGAGGTGGTGCTAGTGACGCCGCCCATTCCGGTTGCATCGGCAGGAATGAATAAACCAGTACCCTGCGTACTACGGTTGGGCAGCAAACGCGCGATTTCCACTTCGGAAGTAAAATTAACCAAACCGCGCTGATACGCGGCACCCAAAATCAACTGGTTGTTCAAGCCGAACAACTTGTGTTGAATTGTGGTTTGCGCCGTGCCGCCAAAGGTTTTCTGGCCGCGTTTGCTGATGTTGTTTACTGCATTCAAAGGCCGGCTGGGATCATCGTAGCCAACCGCATTGCCGTTTTGATCCCGCAACACATAATCATCCTTGATTAAATTGCCGGTTGCCGGGTTGACCGCAGAATCAATCTGATTATTAGCGTACATCCAGGGCTCGCCCGGCGTTGGCGATTCCAGAGTAACGCCGGCATGAGCCAAGGTACTGAAAAACTCATTATTGCTCGGGAACAAAGCATACGCCGGGCCCACTTCACCCAACCCGGCATCGAATACGCCGAAACTGCCCAACGGTACGCCATCGTCGGGCGCGCCCGAACCGTCCAGATAAATACTGCCGTCACCATTGAACGCATGCGTAACGGTGTCCCTATAAAAGCCGTTAGCGGAAAATTGCATTTTGTCGTTCAGCCAATGCGTACCTTCCAAGGTAAACGACTTCATGTCGTTCCGGGTAATGTCGGGCGACGTGAAAATCGCCTCCCGATTCTGCCCCAGCAACTCCACCGGAATAGCACCGTTACCGACCAGATTACTGTCGCCGTACAAAACATGCAAATCCAATGTAGAACGCTCGCCGCGCCATCCCAAGGAGCCATTCACATTCAAGGCCTCGGACGGGGATGCATCGCGCCAGCCGTCTTCGCCAAAATGACGAACATTGATGAAATAACCCAAACTGCCGTTATTGCCGCCAGTTTCCGCCGACACCACATTGCGCCCAAATGCGCCACCGTAAACTTCCAGCTCGTGACCGGGAGAATTAAAGCCGTTTTTGGTTTCGATAGAAATTGCACCGCCCAGGGTATTCAAGCCGAACAAGGGATTGGCGCCGCTGAACAAATTGACGCTATGTATCATCGATTCCGGCAACATATCCCAGTTGACCGTATCGCCAAAAGGATCATTAAAGCGTACGCCGTTGACATACACCGTCAAGCCCTGGGCCAAGCCCAGCAACGGGGATGCCGTGAAACCGCGAAAGTTGAAGTCCGGCTGTAAGGGATTGTTCTGCGCGGCGTTGATCGTTACGCTACCCAAGTTCCTATTCATATAACTAGTCAAATCCAGCACCTCGCTGCGATCGAGATCGGCACTGGTCGCTGTCTGCACATTTGACGGGATTTTATCCTTCGGCAGTCCTATACCGTGTAACGGCGTAACCGAGACCACTTCCACCGCGTCCAGTGCGTCATCCTCCGTACTTTCAGCCAATGCCGGCGATATCCGGCCGGCAAATGCAACCACTAACGATAACGCCGACACTTGACCCAGTTTTTGTACTTGTTTCATATCAAACAGACTGTCTAAAAAAAGCTGGGCATACCGAGCAATCGATGTGGCCCAGCCAAAGGGAGCGAGGAACTGAGTTTTAACTGCGTTTTTTAAGACGCCCTAACGCGCCCATGCCAGCCAAAGCGCTCAGAAACAAAGGCAGTGCGGCGGGTAACGGTACCGGAGCGGTAGCCAACACATCCAGCCGGTTCTGTTGCGGATTGCCCCCTGTCGCCGAATTACCCCAAAAACCGGAGCTGGCTATGCCGCGTAAGCTGGGATTGGCGTTGCCGGTGCCACGGAGTTTGATCCAACCTAAAGCCAGCGGCTGAGTCGACGCGGCGGCGTTCTCCACATAGTTGGCGGGATTCAGCAAATTCGCCACGCTGATGCCACCGAAGCCCGCCGAATTGTATATGTCTATGGTGCTGCTCAACCCTTGCAGCAGGGTTTCCGCAGTGAAATTGTATTCCTGCCCAAATGCCGGGTCCCCCGCCGTCGCGCCCCAACCGTTAGTCGCACCGTCTTCCTGCCATTCAATACCGCCGCTCAACCCACCGGATGTTACGGGCGCCAGATTGACACCACTAACATGCGACCAGTGCTGATTGTTGAAGTCATAACCGTTATCCGGGGATGTACCCGGAAAATTTAATTCAAAGGACGATATCCAGATTTTGCTGCCGGCCGCACCGGATGAAAATTGATTTAAATTCCCGGCAGTAAGTTGCAAACGCACGCCGCCGTAACCTTCACCGTTCAATCCTAAATCGGCCAAGTCGGTTACAGTCAAAGTGGCGACTGAAGCCACACCGGCATTGCCGTATAAATTATTGGCGATGTAATTGAAACTTAGGGTACTGCTACTAGCGGCAACGTCGGAGACGCTAGCCAGCAGCGCACTGGTAAAAGCCAGAGACGTTAAAACTTTGCTCATAGTGGTTTCCATATATTGATTTTAGTGGATTGGCTAAACCCAACTAAAGGCGTGTCACCGCCGGCCGGCCGGATGCGGCCGCGGCGATTCCGCACAGGGGTTTTAGGGAGACGTTAGGCTGTACGACGGCGTTGCAGAAGGCCGAAACCCGCCAGGGCCGACAAGAACAATGGCAGGGCTGCCGGCACCGGAACTGGCGCGGTGACCGGTAACACTCCGCCGATTACCACCGTCGGTACCGATTCGATCACTTCGAAGTTACCACTGCCGCTCAAATTCGGCGCACTACGCACTTTGACCGCGGCAAAGATATCCGGCACGCTCGGATTGGCGGCAGAGCCGCGAATCGCTTCAACCAAGGAAGCGACGGAAAGAGCGGTCGGCAAGGAACCGCCATCATTCCAGAATTGGATATGTGCTTTTTCGCCGACGCCCAATCTGGCTCCGAGAGTGCTCGATGTTTCGGAACGGGGAAAACCCAATTCGCTGGTAAAAGTGAAACCATCGACCGTGGCTACGTCTTCTTGGGGTTCCCAACGATCGGATTGCGCTGTATCGTCGGTAAATTGTTCGACCAAAATGCTAGGCAAGTCCGCATCGTCGTAATCGAACGCCAGCAGTAAACCCGAGATGTAACTAGTAGCCCCTTGGCCAGGCAGGGCATTGGAGGCGACATTGGTCAATACCAGATCAATGCCGGAATAACCATTACCGGAAACGATATCCTTAAAATGCGCGGTGGCGATGGTGATACCCAAATCGCCAACGGCTGGCGTTAAACGATAGTTAAAATTCAAATCCAGACTGGCAGCCGCAGCGGGTTGCGCCAGCGTCAAACCGGCGCAAACACCTAGCGAATAGATGGCCCGGCGAATAGAATTAGCGGTATGTTTCATAAGTCTCCTGACAAAAAATAACGATGGAATTGTTCCGCGTTATTGTCAGGAAACGCCCCAGCGAATGGCAGGGAATTTTTCCCGATATTTAAATTGAATATTTCCTAATCTTTAATATCGTTAACAAGGCCACGGTTTTTTCGCCGTATTCTTCTAGCGAGGCTATCTGGGCTCACATTGCCATGACATAAGCCCTATCCCATCGCTTAGTCAATCTCGTTACCGCCGACAAACAAACGATAAGCCGGATTGCCGGTCTCTTCATGATAGGCCAAACCCAACGCGCCGAGACATTGTTCAAAACTGCGGCGTTGCTCTGCGCTAATCTGTAGACCAATCAACACCTTACCGAAGGCCGCACCGTGATTGCGGTAATGAAACAAGCTGATATTCCATTGACTGCCGAGGGCCAGCAGAAACTTCAGCAGTGCGCCAGGGCGCTCGGGAAACTGGATGCTGTAGACACTCTCCTTCAACTCGAATGGCGCATGACCGCCGACCATGTAACGAATATGATCCTTGGCCAGTTCGTTGCCGGTCATATCGGTAACCGGAAAACCGTCTTCGGCCAACTGCTCAATCAGATGCTGCCGGTCGTTTTCCGCGCCGCTGCTGCTGATACCGACAAACACCTGCGCCATGCGCGCGTCGAAATAGCGGTAATTGAATTCGGTGATGCTGCGCTTGCCTATCATTTTGCAAAATCTCAAGAAACTGCCCGGCACCTCGGGTATTTCTACCGCTAGCAAAATTTCCCGATGCTCGCCGACCAGTGTGCGCTCAGCAACATAACGCAAGCGGTCGAAATTGATATTGGCGCCGCTGTCGATGGCGATTAGCGTATGTTGCAGCAGGTGTTGCTGTTCCGCGTATTTTTTTAATCCCGCGACCGCCAATGCACCGGCCGGCTCGGCCACCGAGCGGGTATCGTCGAAGATGTCTTTGATGGCCGCGCAAATCTCGTCGGTACTGACGGTAATCACCTGATCGACATACTGCCGGGCAATGCGGAAGGGCTCTTCACCTATCTGCTTTACCGCCACCCCGTCGGCGAATAGCCCCACTTGTTCCAGCACCACGCGCTGGCCGGCTTTCAAAGCCTGATTCAAACAATCGGCGTCGTCCGGCTCCACCGCGACGACTTTAATTGCGGGGCGCACGAATTTGACGTAGGCGGCGATACCGGCCACTAGCCCGCCGCCGCCAACCGGCACGAATATCGCGTGGATATCGCCGTTATGCTGCCGCAGGATTTCCATACCCACTGTGCCCTGTCCGGCGATTACTTCCGGGTCGTCGTAAGGATGGATGAAGGTCATGCCTTTCTCGGCGACCAATTCCATGGCGTGTGCATAAGCGTCGTCGTAGGAATCGCCGTGCAGCACGATTTTAGCGCCGCGCGCCTTGACCGATTTGATCTTGATTTCCGGCGTAGTTTTCGGCATCACAATTAGGGCTTTAATCCCCAATTTCTTGGCCGCCAGTGCCACGCCTTGCGCATGATTGCCGGCGGAAGCGGCGATGACGCCGTAACTAGTTTGCTCGGGCGTCAGGGAAGCGATCTTGTTATAGGCGCCGCGCAATTTAAACGAGAACACCGGCTGTAAATCTTCGCGTTTTAAATAGACCTTGTTGTTGATTTTCTCCGACAGCGTCGCGGCAAAATCCAATGGGGTTTCCTCGGCAACATCGTAGACTTTTGCCCGCAATATTTTTTCTATGTATTTTTGCATTATTGTCCTCGGCAACTGCAGACGCATATGCCGTCCATGCGTTGATACCTGGGCTGTGCAAGCGATGCCGCCTGAAGCCGCGTCGGCGTAAAAACTGCTGAGAGATCAGCCTTAATCGGTTATTATCCCATACAATGACGGGTTAAACGCCGTGTCAGATTTATAAGAGCAATCCATCAGGACCATCACCATGACTCAAGACGAATTAAAAAAACAAGTCGCTCAGGCTGCCCTGCAATATTTAAAAAACGTACCCATCATTGGCATGGGTACCGGCTCCACGGTTACACATTTGATTAATCTGCTGGCCGACTGCGATTTCAAACGAGACATCGAAGGCGCGGTATCCAGCTCGGCTAAAACTACCGAACATTTGCAATCCATCGGCATTCGCGTCATCGAACTGAATCAATCCGGCGATCTAGATATTTACGTAGACGGCGCCGACGAAGTCACTCCGCATAAAAAAATGCTGAAAGGCGGTGGCGGCGCGTTGACCCGCGAGAAAATCATAGCTGGCGCCAGCAAAAAATTTGTCTGTATCGTCGACGAAAGCAAATGCGTGGACGTGATGGGCAAATTCCCGTTACCCGTTGAAGTGCTGCCGTTATCGCGCAGCTTCGTGGCCCGCCAATTGGCAAAATTTGGTGGCCAACCCGAATTACGCATGAACAAGGACACCGGCGCCAGCTATATCACCGACAACGGCTGCGAGATTCTGGATGTGCATAATTTAAGCATTCTGGATCCTGTCGAGTTGGAAAAAACCATCAACAATATCCCCGGCGTGATTACCAACGGTCTGTTCGCGATCCGGGCCGCGGATGTGGTGTTAGTGGGTAAAGGTAGCGAAGTTATCACTTACTAATAAGCACCACCAGCCATTGCGGGGGTAGTCCGTCGCGACAACCTTAAATACCGGAAGCGCCCTCGACTATTACGCGCTTCCGGCTTTTCCCCATTAAATTTCTGGCTGCCCAAGCCCTTGAACTCTACAATATCCGCCCATCGCAGCCGCCGGCTGCTCCGCTTTATTGCAACACTTCTCAGAGTATTTTAGGAACTACCATGTCTGACATTGAAATTGCCCAACAGGCAAGCATGCGCCCGATTATCGATTTGGCCGGCGAAAAATTCGGCATCCCCGCCGAACATCTGGACCCTTACGGTCATTACAAAGCCAAAATTTCCCTGGAATATGTCAACAGCCTGACCGATAAAACCGACGGTAAACTGATTTTAGTGACCGCGATCAGTCCTACTCCGGCCGGCGAAGGCAAAACCACCACCACGGTAGGTCTGGGCGATGCCTTAAACCGTTTGGGTAAGAAAACCATTATCTGCCTGCGCGAACCATCACTTGGCCCCTGCTTCGGTGTAAAGGGCGGCGCCGCCGGCGGCGGCTATGCGCAAGTAGTGCCGATGGAAGACATCAACCTACATTTCACCGGCGACTTTCATGCCGTCGGCGTGGCGCACAATTTATTGTCGGCGCTGATCGACAACCATATCAATCACGGCAACAAACTGGACATCGACCCGCGCCGCATCCAATGGAAGCGCGTGATCGACATGAACGACCGGGCATTGCGCAAGATAACTATCGGTCAGGGCGGACCGGCTAACGGCTATTTGCGCGAAGACGGTTTCGACATTGTTGTGGCGTCGGAAGTGATGGCAATTCTATGTCTGGCTACCAGCCGCGCCGACTTAAAAGAACGCTTGGGTCGGATTGTCATAGGCTACAAATCCGATAAAGTCACGCCGGTTTACGCCAGCGACTTGAAAGCACATGGGGCAATGGCCGCCATATTAAAAGACGCGATCAAACCCAACCTGGTACAAACCCTGGAAAACAATCTGGCGATCATCCATGGCGGCCCGTTTGCGAATATCGCCCACGGCTGCAACACTGTCACCGCCACCAAAACCGCCTTGAAACTGGCCGATTATGCCGTGACCGAAGCCGGTTTTGGTGCCGACTTGGGTGCGGAAAAATTTCTGGACATCAAATGCCGCATGTCCGGCTTAAAGCCGTCGGCCGTGGTATTGGTCGCCACGGTGCGGGCGTTGAAATTCCACGGCGGCGTGGCCAAAGACGACTTGAACCAGGAAAACCTGGCGGCGCTGGAAAAAGGCTTTGCCAATCTGGAACGCCATCTGCATAACATCACCCAACATTACGGCCTGCCCTGTGTTGTCAGCATCAATCATTTTACTTTCGACACGGACGCCGAAATCGCCTTGCTGCAGCAGAAATGCGAATCGTTGGGGGTTAAATGCGTGCTCGCCAAACACTGGGCGCAAGGCGGGACCGGGGCGGACCAACTGGCTCAGGAGATACTGAGCATCGTCGATCACCGCGAGCCCGGCTTTAGCTACGTCTATGACAGCGAATTACCGCTGTGGAATAAAATCGAAGCCATCGCCACCAAGCTGTACGGCGCCGCAAAAATCAGCGCCAGCCCGAAAATCGTTGCCGAGCTGAAAGCGTTGCAAGCCAACTACGGCCATTTCCCGGTCTGTATGGCCAAAACGCAAATGTCGTTCTCCACCAACCCCAACGCCAAGGGTGCACCGTCGGACCATACCGTGGAAATCAATGAAGTACGTCTGGCTAACGGCGCCGGCTTTATCGTGGCGATTGCCGGTGACATGATGACGATGCCGGGTTTACCGAAAGTCCCGGCTGCGGAACGCATCGATATTAGCGACGACGGCATAATTAGCGGTTTGTTCTAAACGTCGATAAGCCCTTCAGGCCGATTGTTTCCGCTTCTTACAGCGCCAATCGGCCGACTCTCCTCTACTGAACGCGTAGCAGGTATAAGCACCGTAGACTATGCTTGAAGAGCATAAACACTCGCCGGGAGTAGACATGCTTGACCTGCGTAACATTAAATTCAGCCATAAGATAGCCGCGCTATCGCTGATACCCTTAGCCGGGTTATTGCTCATGTCCTCCTTCGTGATTTACGCCCACATTCAGGAGATGCAGTCAGCCGCAAGAATAATCTCTCTAGCGGACTTTTCGGTGAACGCAAGCGATCTGGTACATGAATTACAGAAAGAACGGGGACTGTCGGTCGGGCATTTGGGCAGCGGCGGCCAGAAATTCAAACAAGACCTGGAACAACAACGCTTAGCCACCGACGGCAAACTGAAACAACTGAATAATTTCCTCACAACATTCGATACCGAGACCACCGCAGCCAATCTGACAACCGGTCTGGCGACGGTGGACAGGCAAATCGACAAACTCAACGAGATGCGCCAGTCTGTCACAGCCTTGCGCGCCAGCGGCGAAGCCACGATAGATTACTATTCCAATCTGAATGCCGCCTATCTGGTCATCATCGCCCAATTGCCGCAATTGAGCACCAACGTGCAAATCAATCACAAATTGGATGCCTACGCCAATTTCCTGAAGGGCAAGGAACAAGCCGGCGTCGAGCGGGCAGTATTGGCCAACACCTTTGCCAAGGATGCTTTCGGCCCAGGTATGTATGAAAAACTGGTGACGCTGATCGCCGTTCAGAATACTTATCTGGACATTTTCGCCTCGGTCGCCCCCCAACAATACCTGGATTTTCTACAACACACTCTGCGCGGACAATTTATAGACGAAACCGCAGCAATGCGCAGCAAGGCTCTGCGCCATGCCGATAAAGGCGGCTTTGGCGTAGACCCTGCCCACTGGTTTACGATGCAAACCGGTAAGATCAATCTGCTGAAGGATGTGGAAAACTATATCGCCAAGGACACGATAGACTCATCCAAGGCGATTGAAAAAAATGCCAGCCGTCAATTATTGTTCAACGGTATTTTTATCGTGATGGTGGCCGGTTTATCCTTTTTGTTATTTTGGATACTGCGCAAGGATATCGCCGACCAGTTGGGCGGCGAACCGTTACAGGTTAATAATCTGGCGGTCAATATCGCTGCCGGCAAATTGGAACGGCGCGGCATGCCGCAGGCCGAGCAACATGTAGGCATTTTTGCAGCGATGCTGACCATGCAAAAGCGTCTAGCTGATGTCATAGGCACAATCCACGGTTGTTCTGAGCAAATCGCTCAAGCATCCGACGAAGTGAATAATGCCGCGCAAACGCTGAGCCAAAGCAGCTGCGAACAAGCAGCCAGTATCGAACAAACCAGTGCCGCGCTGGAACAGTTGACCGGTTCGGTCGAACACAACCACGAGAATGCGCAATCCACGGAAAAAATAGCGCTTACTGCCGCCAAATCGGCTCAAAGCGGCGAACAAGCAATCAGAGACACCGTAGAGGCGATGCACAAAATCGCCGAAAAAATCGGCTTGATCGAGGCCATTGCCTATCAAACCAATTTGTTATCGTTAAACGCCTCGATAGTCGCCGCCAAAGCGGGCGAACACGGTGCGGGCTTCTCGGTGGTGGCAACCGAAGTCAGAAAGTTGGCAACCCGTAGCCAGGACACGGCTAACGAAATCGGCGAACTGGCCGGCAACGGCTTGACCATTGCCCAAAATGCCGGCCGTATCTTCACAGAAATGCTACCCAGCATTCAAAAAACCGCTACGCTTGTACAGGAAATAGCCACGGCATCGGACGAGCAAGCTGTCGGCGTCCGCCAGATCAGCCAAGCAGTAGGGCAATTGGATACCGCCATTCAGCACAATGCGGCCGCGTCCGAACAATTAGCCGCTACGGCGGAAGAGCTAAACGATCAAAGCCGGACATTAATGCGGGAAGTGGGTTTTTTCAAAATGCAATAAAACAAAACAAATACAACAGGAAAACGTGATGAGCGAATTCGTTTGGCAAAGCTATTATCGATTGGGCAACGAGAAAGTAGATCAACAGCACAGACAATTGTTCGAGCTGGCTAACGAATTGGTGGCATCGAAAAACCAGGACACTCTAATCAAAAATATGATGCGGCTTTACCAACATGTTAGGGAACACTTTCAAGCAGAAGAGGCTTTCATGAAACTTCACGCTTATCCAGATTTTGAAACTCATATAAACACGCACAATTTGATGTTGGAAAAACTTGTCGATGTTAGCGAGAAAATCCAGCAACAACAGTGGCAACTGCAAGACGTGCTGCTATTCATGCGCGAGTGGATTACCCATATCGTTGAAGAGGATGCGGTCATTATCGACTATTTCCAAACCAACAAATAAATCTAATCCGGCCACCCATCATAACCGGATAACCCGACCATCGCCGTAAACACAGAGGCCTGATCATGAGCGAATTTATCTGGCAAGACGACTACAAAATAGGTCACCCTACAGTAGATGCGCAGCATCAACATTTATTCGATCTGGCTAATAAAATCGTCGAAGCTGACAGTAGCGATACATTAACGCATTTATTCATGCTGTTTTATCAGCATATTCGCGAACATTTCGCAGCCGAAGAACAACTAATGAAAACATACGAATATCCGGATTATACCGCGCATGTTGCAACTCATAACCGGATGCTGGACAGATTGAACGAAATCACCCAAACCATAGCAGATCGACAATGGCATTCGGCCAACATTAGAATATTTATCAGCAACTGGGTGCTGGTGCATATACTTGAAGAAGACAAATTGCTGGGAGACTATTTAAAATCTCGTCAGGGACTAAATGCTTAATGCGGTTGCAGAGTCCCGCAATTCAATGCGGGGCGGGGCGGGTTCCAACGAAGAGAGGTTTTCTAGTCGGCAGTTGCGGCGAGCAAATGCTCTTGAGACTGTGCCAAATCGTTTAATAGCGACAGCTCATCCAGTGACAACACGCGATTAATTGCCAGCAGGATAATAAACACATCCTCGACCCGGGCCATGGCTTGAATAAAATCGGTACGAATATCGGTACCGAAATCAGGCGCGGGTTGTATATTCGCGGGCGGGATTTCTAGAATTTCCCGCACTTCGTCCACCAGCATGCCTATCAGTTGCATACCTTCGCTCATCTCAACTGCTACCAATACGATACAGCTGCGTTTGCTCACCTCGGAGCGACGACGGTTCAAACGCGCCGATAAATCGATTACCGGCACAACACTACCGCGCAAATTGATCACACCGTGTATATAGTCCGGCGTCAAAGGCACTCGCGTTACATTGGCAATCTCGATAATTTCCTTAATATCGAGAATGCTGACTGCAAAACTTTCTGTGCCAACCAAAAAAGTCAGGTATTGACCTACCTGTTCCTGAGCCGCAATATTACTGGCGGTTTCTCTTCGAATCAGATTACTCATGGCCCGGTCTCCGGCAACTAAAAGCGTTCAAAATCTTGGTCGTTAAAATCCAAAGACGCATCGGAAACGCTATTAAAGGCAATCGGTTTATTAGAATGCGTTTTCGCGGGACCGCTACGAGATGGGCGATTTGGCGCCGCCGGTGGCTTCTTAGCGGAGACCGGCGATTTTGCGCTGCTCGCATCCAGTTTGAAAAACGCTACCGCTTGTTGTAATTGGGTCGCCTGACCGTTTAATTCCTCGGAGGTAGCCGCCAACTCTTCGGCACTAGCGGCATTCTGTTGTGTTGCCTTGTCCAGCTGGCGCATCGCGTCGTTGATCTGATTGATACCACTGGATTGCTCCATGGATGCCGCATTGATTTCCTGCACCAAATCGGCGGTTTTCACAATATTCGGCACGACCGCGCTAATCAGATTTCCGGCTTTTTCTGCAATCGCCACGCTATTGGTGGCCAATTCGTTGATTTCTTCCGCAGTCACCCGGCTACTTTCCGCCAGCTTTCTCACTTCCGCAGCCACAACCGCAAAGCCTTTCCCGTGTTCGCCGGCGGAGGCCGCCTCAATCGCGGCATTTAACGATAGCAAATTGGTTTTGTAGGCAATATCCTCGATAAGACCGATTTTTTTGGCAATGTTTTTCATGGCCAAAACCGTTTCATTCACTGCGTCGCCGCCATCTCTGGCTTCGCCCGCCGATTTGGTCGCCATTTGTTCGGTGATGTGAGCATTTTCGGTGTTTTGCTGTACCGAAGAATTAAGTTGTTCGATCGAAGAAGTGGTTTCCTCGACGCTAGCGGCTTGCTCAGTCGCCATCTGGCTCATGGACTGAGCTGTCGCGCTGACTTGTTGAGAAGCGCTGGCCAAGGTATCGGAATTGGAACGCACTTGCGCCACCACTTGGCTGAGCTGATCGCGCATATCACGCAAGGCTTGAGCCAACTGGCCGATTTCGTCCTTGCCGTTAACTTCCAGTTTCGCGGTCAAATCCCCTTCGGACAGGGATTTAGCAAATTTAACGCCGATAGTAATCGGCACGGTAATCAGATTGGCGAGAAATATTGCAATGATGACACCCAAAATCAAGGCCACAACGATGGTACCGATAATAATTTTATTGGCCTCGTCTACCAACTCTTTCGCCTCGTCCCGAGCTACGCCAAGCTGTGCATAACCGGCTTCTTCGGCCGCTTGCGCCAGCTTAATAACATTATCACCCTCTTCCAGCATCTCCTTGCGAACCGCATTCAATTGGTCGTCATTATCAATCCAGGTTTTGGCGGCTTGTTGATATTCCCGGGTATTGCTACGTGCCGTATCAATCAACTTTAGCGCTTCTTCGCTGTTAACGATTTTTTGCAGATTGTCATAAGCTGTCATCAATTCAGGCAACCAAACTTCCATTTTTTTCCACGCCACCCTATTCCTATAATTCACCTCTTCCTTCTCGGCCCGCATAATTTCCATAGCCTTGATATAGATGTTGGTCGCGCCGATGTAACGCTGAACATAAGCATCCAACTCTTGGCCGCTAGCACCCTTTTTGATAGCCTCTTGATACAACTTCACTTGGCGGTCCAAAAAATCGCTGGCGGCATTGGCCACATCGTTGCCATTTTCCACCATTTGTTTGACTGCTAACTTGTTTGCCTTAACCGCAGCATCTACCGCACGAAATTTTTCGCTAAATTTTGCGGTCGCTTCTCGTGCCGCTTTAGACTGGTTAAGTAACTCGGTATTGTTATGCTGTTTGGCCACCTGATCCACTTTGTCGAGATAGGCCAATACGCTTTTTATGTTCTCGATGACTTTTTCAGAATCTTCATCTTTCCCTGAAATTCGGTAGTTCCGTTGTGCCAATATCGTATTGAGCGCCGATCTTTCCACCCCTGTGGCATATTCCACCGATTTGCCGTTATTATCGGTAATACCGAATAGAGCGCTGGAAACGTCGCCGATGTATATCTTTGACAGCAAGCCAAAGCCAATGGTTATGGTCACAAGCAACATCGCTCCCGTCAGGATTTTTGCTTTTATTTTAAGGTCGTTAATGTTCATGTGCTGTTCCCTCTAATCGGAATTTGTAACTGTGAGCAAACGTTGACTTACTGTATTCGCTGCGACGTTATGAACGCGACAGGTCGATTTGTATTTTTGATAGCCGCTTGAATTAAACCTTGTACGTCTAAAATCAACGCCACATTGCCGTCGCCCAATACCGTGGCACCGGTAATGCCTATCAGTCTTTCGAAAACCTTACCGAGCGGCTTGATCACGGTTTGATGCTCACCGTGTAATTCATCAACAACAAACCCGGCTTTGGTTTGCCCGGATTTGACCACCACCACGCTTTCGCGTTTGCGATTGGTATCGGCAATCCGGTTATGGAAATAATCACCCAGGCGTAAATACGGCAGTACCTGACCGCGCAAATTGATGTAATGCTGTATGTCATCGATCTCGCACTCATTAGGATTCATCTCTATGCATTCGTCAACCATGCTCAACGGAATGATGTAGCGATCCTGACCTGTACCGACCATAAAACCGTCGATAATCGCCAGGGTCAGGGGCAAGCGAATGGATATAGTGGTGCCCTGTCCTTCTATGCTATCGATCTCCACAGAACCGCGTAACGCTTCGATATTTTTTTTCACAACATCCATGCCGACGCCGCGCCCGGATAAATTAGTGGCTTGATCCTTGGTACTAAGTCCGGCGGCAAAAATGAGATTGTGTATTTCAGATTGCGATAACTCGTGATCCGGCTTTATCAAACCGCTGGCGACGGCCTTGGCGAGAATTTTATCGCTGTTCAGGCCGGCACCGTCGTCGGCAATTTGAATTACTATGTGACCCGATTCATGATAGGCATTTAGCTGCACCGTACCCTGAGCCGGCTTACCGGCTGCGAGACGCTGTTCCGGACTTTCGATACCATGATCAAGCGCGTTGCGTATTAAATGAGTCAACGGATCGTTAATTTTTTCGACAACGGTTTTATCCAGTTCAGTTTCGCCGCCGCTGATGTAAAGCTCGATTTCCTTGTCCAACTCTTTACTAACATCCCTCACCACCCGCCTAAACCGGGAAAAGGTTTCGCCAATCTGTACCATGCGCAGTTCCAGGGCGGTATCGCGGATACTGCTGACCAAAGTGTTCATGGTGGCCGCCACGTCGCCGGCATCGCTAAGACCGTGCCGCTCAACGATCAGATTCATCGCCGCGCTGGAAATCACCAGCTCGCCTACCAAATCGATCAAATGTCCCAGCTTGGTCGCATCCACCCGAATGTAATTGGCTTCGCTCGCTAACTTTTGCTTGGTCTGTTCCTGTTTTTTTAAGGCTTGATCGACCAAAGGCTGTTGCACCACATGTTGCTCGACTAAAATCTCACCTAAGGGTTTAGCCTGCGCATTATCTTCCGTCTCGGACGCAACCTGTTGGCTCTGCAAGGCATGATTGACATCGTTCTGCGTCAAGGCGCCCACTTGCACCAACATGTCACCCAAGCGCCTAACATGAGTCTCATCCTGAGCATTCAGCAGCTTCACATACTCTTCCAACTTGGAGTTGGGTGGCAAAATTTTAATATCACAATCGTCCGCGGCAAACTCGAAGACAGCTTCTATGGTTTGTTTATTAGCCCCGCTTCGAAAAGCTATTTTGAAATGCAAGTAACAATTTTCCGGATCCATCTCGTCGCCTGTCGGCATATCCGGGGCAACAGTCAGGATCTGTTTGATTTCTCCCAAGGTCCTAAGATAACGGATAAACGAAAGCGGATCCATGCCGTTGCGAAACGCATCGCGTTGAAATTCCAATGAGATAAGCCAATTGTCGTCAACCGATATTTCGCCGCCGCCTTCGCTTTCCAATTGAACATTATCCTCGGCCGCCTGCATACCGGTGAACTGTCGACCGCTTAATGCTTCGATCAGCCGCGCGCCGACTGCCACCAAATTAGCGGGTAACGGGGCGTTTTGCTGAGTCAAACAATGTTCGATTAGTTTGGAAGTATGGTCCTTACTCTCCAATAGTATTGAGATCAACTCCGGATCAATAGCCCGCTCACCATGACGCACCTTGTCTAATACCGATTCCGCCTCATGGGTAAACGCCACAATCGGGTTAAACGCGAATAAACCGGAGGAGCCTTTGATGGTATGCATGGCTCTGAACAGACTGTTAATGGTTTCGCTGTCGTCCGGCTTGGTCTCCAGGGACAATAAAGCATCTTCCATGTCCGTCAAGAGCTCTTCGGCTTCTTGCGCGAAAACGGTTAAAGCGGCATCTAATTCGCTCATGATGATTTCCAGTCGGCGGAGATCACAATGGGATCACCGAAATGTTTGCTGAGATTGAGCAATTCCAACACTTCAACCACTGCTTCACTGTGTTGCGTCAAGCTGAGAGCAATCCCCCGACTCACTGCTTCCTGCTTGAGAAACAGCAATAACTGCAAACCGGCACTATCTATTTCGGTAACCTGCGCCAGATCGATATGCATTTCCTTGGCGGACTTCAGATAATTCGACAATTGTCCCTTGTGCTCCAGCACGGAATAGATCGTCATTTCATCCTGAATGGCTAAATGGATAACACCTTTTTTTTGTTGTTTAACTTCAATAGCCAAGGTATTCCCCTTGTGCAGTGGGATTTATTTAAGGCAGAACTAATTTGGACACCGCGTCGAGTAAAGTCGGAGCCTGAAACGGTTTGGTCAGCCAGGCTTTCGCACCGGCCGCCTTACCTGCCTGTTTTTTATCGTCGGCGGCTTCGGTAGTCAGCATCATCATCGGCGTAAATTTGTAGGCCGGCAATTTCTTAGCTTCCTGCACGAATGTGATGCCATCCATATTCGGCATATTGACATCGGTGATGATCAGATTGATTTTTTGTCCGGTTAATTTATTTAACGCATCTTTGCCGTCACAAGCTTCAATAACATCGTAGCCGGCACCCTTTAAAGCAATACTGACAACTTGCCGGATAGATGCCGAATCATCAACTATCATGATCGTTTTAGCCATTACTTAACCCTTCGTCAAATTTAGAAAAATGTAATATCGTCGTTACTCGATGTGTTCTGATGGCTCACCGCCGAAGACGAAGAGTGATTAAGCAACTCTTCCGGCATGGTGTAGCTCAGCTCCATTCTCGACAAAGTCGCGCTGACGTCAAGACTGTTGGCCTGCCGCTCGCCGCTGTTGCGCGTAGCATCGACCGCGCTCTGCAGACTATTTAAGTTATGTTCGACATGGGACAACATTTGACTAACGCGATCCTGAAACTGGAATGCCGTCAAAACCGAGAAAATTTCATCTCGGATTTGCGCGCTATTGCCGCGCAGCTGGTCTGCATCGTTTCTGAACATGTCCAAGGCTACCCGTAAATCGTCCAATGCCGTTCGAATGGCGTGCTCGGCATCCCGTATCGACTTGTCATCAGAAGAACCGGATGCTTCAGACATTTTCAATGTCGAAGCCATAGCCTTATTGATATCTTCTATCGCATGGCTGATCTTTTCGCCAGTAGAAGACGAAAAACCCGCGAGCTTACGCACTTCGTCGGCAACCACCGCAAAGCCTCTGCCGTTTTCACCGGCACGAGCGGCCTCAATCGCAGCATTTAACGCCAACAAATTGATCTGTTCCGCCACCTTGCGTACTTCCTGCGCCATCATATCCAATTGTCCTGTGTGCGCGGAAAGCTTGCGCACTTCGTCGACTACCGCATGTTCAACATCTTGAATTTGACTTAAAACCTTCAAAACGGCGGTCAAAGCATCTCGGCTTTCGTTGAACAACACATCGACGCTTCGGCCTTGACGCCCCTGTTCACCGCCGGAAATCAGTCTTTCCAATTGGCTGACCATGGCCGCAAACCGATTGGTCAACACCGTAATTTCCTGTTCGGTGTGAGTCCTAGACGTTTGTACCTGCCGCAAAAGTATCGGCACTACCTGCAAAAACAAACGCTCCAATTCTATCGCATAACCTTCGACGTCTTTTAGCTTGACATCTTCATCGCCACGCCAGGCGTTGTTTACCTCGTTTAGCATGGATTGCTGTTTGTTATAAAGTGTAGACCCAACCAGAATACCGGCAAAACCCAGCATAACGGTTGCGCCTAAACTGATCAGACTAAAACCGGTTTGCACACACGCCAGCAGACCGCCCAACACCCCCAAACCGACCGTTAACGCATAAAAACCGAGGGGGCCGGGGCTTTTGGCTACAGGATCAGGTTTACGAAGCATGGGAATTCCGTTTGAGGTTCAGGTATGTCAAGGATAGTAGAGAGTTTTATACTTGCATTCAACCCACTAACATCTTCGGTTTCTCGTTATTGTTAAGTTCTAAGCATTTCGCGCAATTATTTGCTGACATAATTAAACGGAATATCCTAGTAGCAGAGGACTTCTTATTACCATCGCCCCTATAACACCTAACGAATTCGAACGTTTCAGGTGCTTAATTTACGATCATGCCGGTATCGCCCTGACGCCGGATAAACAAGTCATGGTAGCCAGCCGGCTAGCCAAACGGCTGGATTACTATCAGTTGCACAGTTACGGCGAATATTATGAATTGGCCGTCGGTACTAACTATCCGAACGAATTTCAAACCTTGGTCAATATTCTGACGACCAACGAAACATATTTTTTCCGGGAACCCAAACATTTCGAATTTATGCAGGAAAACATCCTCAAGTCCTGGCACGGCGATCTGTTTCGGGTGTGGAGCGCCGCGAGTTCAACCGGTGAGGAAGCCTATACTTTGGCCATGGTGCTGGCGGAGAACCTGGGCACGCGTAATTGGGAGATTTTCGGCTCCGATTTAAGCACCAGAGTGTTGGAGATCGCCCGGCAAGGCATTTATCCGCTGGATAGACTGGAGCACATGGACAAGCGCTTGTTGGAAAAATACTGTTTAAAAGGCGTTCGCAGTCATGAAGGTCATTTTCGGGTGGACGCCAAACTGCGTAGCCGGGTCAGTTTCGAACAGGTTAATCTTATGCAGATTCTCCCGCCATACTTGGGCAAATTCGATGTCGTTTTTCTGCGTAACGTCCTAATATATTTTGATCAGGACACCAAGAAACAAGTCGTGGAACGGCTCGCCGCCGCGCTGAAACCCGGCGGATATTTCATTATCAGCCATTCGGAAAGCCTGCATAGGGTCACTGAACAGTTAAAGATGATCAAACCATCTATATATCGGAAACCATGAAAGCCCTGCCATTTAAAGAGACACGCCGCATCATTCTCGACCCGGGTGAATTCTATGCATCACGGGAGTCCGAAGTCATTTCCACCTTATTGGGCTCTTGCGTAGCCGCCTGCCTATACGATCCGATCAACCGGATTTTCGGCATGAACCATTTCCTGCTGGCCTATCGCTCCCACGCTCACAACATACCTATCATCGAGTCCGAAGAAGGCCGTTACGGCATCTATGCGATGGAATTGCTAATCAACGACATGATGAAACTTGGCGCAAACCGCCTTAACTTGAAAGCCAAATGTTTCGGTGGCGGCAATGTACTGAAGCTACGGGAAGATCGAAATCGTAAGGAAACGGTAGGCGATTTGAATGTTTTATTTATAAAAGAGTTTCTAAAAAAGGAAAACATTCCTATGCTTAGTGCTTGTCTTGGCGGCAATATCGGCAGAAACGTACATTTTGTCGGTAGCGATTATTCGGTTTTTATCAAAAAAATCGATCACGACCAGCAAAAATTGATCGAAAGCGAAGAGCGCCGCTATTGGAAGAAAAATATCGACGAACATGAAAAATCGAGAAGCAGCGCCGAATTCTGGTAAACAAACTCTAAGTAAACTGGCACATTCAAAGGTTCTATGACAGACACAAAAGTATTTATTGTCGACGACTCCGCCGTGGTCAGGCAGGTCTTAACCGGATTGCTCGATAGCCTACCCGGTATCAAAGTAATCGGCGCCGCGCCGGACCCGATTTTCGCGATGACCCGCATGGAAAAAGATTGGCCCGATGTCATCATCCTGGACATTGAAATGCCGCGCATGGACGGCATAACTTTCCTGAAGAAACTCATGCATGAACATCCGACGCCGGTAGTGATCTGCTCGACCTTGACGGCTAAAGGCGCGGAAGTGACCATGCAGGCCATGAGCGCCGGCGCGGTGGATATCATCACCAAACCCACCGTCAACCTAAAGGGATTTCTGCAAGATTCCAAAACGCTATTGGCCGATGCGATCAAAGGTGCCTCGCATGCCAGACTGAAAAAATCGGCAGCGCCAGCGGGTAAACCCGTGGAAGGCAGCCCAAAGTTAACTGCCGATGCGGTACTAGCCCCCACCAACCTCATCGCCATGACGGAAACCACCGACCGCGTGGTAGCGATCGGTACATCGACCGGCGGCACCCAGGCCTTGGAATACGTATTGACTCGACTGCCTCGCACCACACCCGGTATCGTCATCGTCCAGCACATGCCTGAAGCCTTTACCGCCGCATTCGCCAAACGTCTGGACGGCCTATGCCAGATCACCGTCAAGGAAGCCGAACAAAACGACCGGGTCATTCCCGGTCTGGCTTTGATCGCGCCGGGCGGCAAGCATATGCTGCTGCGTCGTAGCGGCGCCCAATACCGGGTGGAAATCAAGGATGGCCCGTTGGTCAGCCGCCACCGCCCATCCGTGGACGTACTGTTCCGCTCCGCTGCTCAAGCCGCCGGTAAAAACGTACTGGGCATTATCATGACCGGCATGGGCGACGACGGCGCGCACGGCATGAAAGAATTACACGATACCGGAGCACTGTGCGTGGCCCAAGACGAAGCCAGCTGCGTGGTCTACGGCATGCCGAAAGAAGCGGTCAAATTGGGCGGAACCGATGGCGAACTGCCGCTATCCGCCATACCGAATTTGATTACGCAATCGCCCAACCGCGTGAAATTCTTGAAAGGCTGAGTTTTGGATATTACAGCCGAAAGCAGCGATAGCCGTAGTAGGCGATATACAGATAGCACGTTAACGGTATAAAAAACGCATGCTGAATCCCGATATGATCGGCAAAAGCGCCTTGCAATAACGGTAAAACCGCGCCGCCGACAATGGCGGCGCAGAGAATGCCGGAGCCTTGACCGGTATGGCTGCCCAAGCCGGTCAAAGCCAGCGAGAAAATGGTGGGAAACATGATGGAATTGCACAAACCCACGGCCAGAATAGTAATCATCGCCAGCGTTCCGCTGCCAAGCATCGTCGCCGATACCAGCCCGGCCGCCGCCAAGGCATTAAATGCCAGTACCCTGCCGGGATGAATTTTCTGCATCACCGCCGAACCGATAAAACGGCCAACCATTGCCCCGCCCCAATAAAACGATACATATTTGCCGGCATCTTGCTCAGCCAATCCGGCGATATCCGGCTCACCCAGAAAATTAACCAGAAAACTGCCGATCGACACTTCCCCACCCACGTACACAAAAATCGCCACGGCACCCAATACCAGATGCGAATATTGCCAAGCGCTGCCAAGCTCTTCAAAAGTGTCGCTAAGTTCCACTTGCCGGCCCGGTTCGTTAATCTTCGGCAACTTCAGCAGCGCAAATATCGCAGCCATCAAAAACAATACCGTGGCTAGCAATAAATAAGGATTCTGCACCGCCGCCGCTTCCGCCGCCTGATAAGCCGACAATTGCTCGGCATCGAACAGCTTTATCTCCTCGGCACTTTTAACCGCATTCGACAGAATAAACAACGCGCCAAAATACGGCGCCAGCGTCGTGCCCAAGGAGTTGAACGCCTGAGTCAAGGTCAAGCGACTGGAAGCCGTGTGCGGATCGCCCAACACCGTTACGTAAGGATTCGCGGAAACCTGCAACAGGGTAATCCCGGACGCCAGCACAAAAAACGCCCCCAAAAACAAAGGATAGGAATGCAAACCCGCAGCCGGGTAAAACAGCAAGCAACCGCAACCGGCAATGGCCAAGCCCACGATGATGCCACCCTTGTAATCGATTTTTTCCACGAGATAACCGCTCGGCACCGACATCAGAAAATAAGCGGTAAAGAAACAAAACTGGATCAGCATCGCCTGGGTATAGCTCAACGTAAACACCGCTTTTAAATGCGGAATCAGGATGTCGTTAAGACAGGTGATAAAGCCCCAAATAAAAAACAGCGAGGTCAGAATAGTTAGCGAGCCCGCATACGATGAGCTACCGAGGGTTTGTTGATCCGGCATGAATTAATCCCGCAAATTGATTTAGGGTTTGACGACTTGGAAACGAGCGGTTTCGCTACCGACCATCACCTCAAACTCGCCCGGCTCGACGATGCGCCGCATATCCGCACCGATAAACGACATATCCTGCGGCGTTAAACTGAATTGCAAAGTCTGCTCCGCGCCGGGTTTCAACTCGACCTTTTTAAACGCTTTCAACTGTTTGACCGGCCGCGACACCGAAGCCGCAACATCATGTAGGTAAACCATCACGGTTTCCTTACCGGTCAGCGCACCGGTATTCTTCACTTCAACCATTACATCGATGTTCTCGCCCATCGCGATATTATCTTTGCTCAAGCGCAGTCCGCTGGTTTGAAATGTGGTGTAACTCAAACCGTGGCCGAAAGGATACAACGGCCGATACTGATTGCTCTCGAATGCCTCTATCGGCTTGTGATCGTACATCACTATATCGTTAGTATCGCGCGGATAAGAAATCGGCAACTTACCGCTGGGATTAGTATCGCCGAATAAAATATCGGCCATCGCCGCCCCGCCTTCCATACCCGGCAAAAAGCCTAACACCACGGCCTGCGCCTTGTTGGCAATTTCGGTGATGATGCGCGGCCGCCCTCCGAACGTAACTAGAATCACCGGCTTGCCGATTTCGAATATCGCTCTAGCGAGTTGCAACTGCACCGGATCGAGATGCAAGGAGTCGATATTGCCCTCGGTTTCGGTATAGGTTTTTTCGCCCAGCGCTAAAATCACCACATCGTGTTGCCGAGCCTGGGCCACCGCCTGTTCGATATTGATTTCGTCGCTAAAATTTTTCCCGCCCACGTAAGTCAGTTTACCGTTAGTCTTTTGCTGGATGGCGTTTAACAAGGTCGGTTTGTCTCGCGGATACAAATGTTCTGAAGAACCCTGCCAGGTGATGGTCCAGCCGCCATTCATCACGCTCAGCAAATTTGCTGCCGGCCCGGCGACCAAGATACTGGCCTGTTTGCTCAAAGGCAAAATATGCTGGTCGTTTTTCGCCAAAACAATCGCTTCCCGCGCCGCTTGGCGATTTGCAGCAACTGCTTCCTCCGTAACGAAGTTGCCTTTTACGGCCAACGCCGGCTCCCGTCTGTCGAACAAGCCGCTTTGATATTTCACCCGCAAAATACGTGACACCGCTTCGTCGATGCGGGTCATCGGCACCTCGCCGGTTTTGGCTAAATCCAGCAGCAAGTCGTAAAACGAGTAATCGAACGGCACCATGCTCATATCGATGCCGGCCATTACCGCCATCTTCACCGCTTCGCGCGGCGATGCCGCCACCTTATCGCGAGTGTATAAACGGTTGATGTCGGCCCAGTCGGACACGGTGAATCCCTTAAACCCCATCTCGCCGCGCAAAATGGTGTTCAGGTAATGATAATTAGCATGTCCGGGGATGCCGTCCACCTCCGCGGAATTGACCATGACCGTCGGCGCGCCGGCTTTCACACCAGCCTCGAAACTTGGCAGAAAATACTCGCGCAATGCGCGCTCACCTATCCAGGCAGGGGTCCGGTCTTTACCATTTAGAGGATAGCTATAGCCGACATAATGCTTCAAGCATGTCGGCGCTTTGTCGATATCGGCCATATCGTCGCCCTGGTGGCCTTTAATGTAGGCACTGCCCATGGTCACGGCCAAATGCACATCCTCGCCATAGGTTTCCCATAAGCGCGGCCATAGCGGTTGCCGGCCGATGTCCATCACCGGCATGAAATTCCAGTCCAAACCGGAAGCTTTGACTTCGCGGGCGGTAATCTCGCCTTCCTTGAAGGCCAAGTCGGGATTAAACGTCGCAGCCATACTGATGGCTTGCGGAAATAACACCGCGTTCTCGGTATACGTTGCGCCGTGTATCGCATCAATCCCGTAAATCACCGGAATTTTGAGCCGGCTTTTCGCCGCCACGTCACGTATCACCTGGGTGATTTGCCGCCATTTTTCGATGGGCTGGGTTTGATTATTGGGCGTAGTCGGCGTGTTTAAAATGGAGCCGATGTGCCGATTCAATACGGCGTCTTCCAGTTTGGCAAGGTCGATAGGATGATCGACAATCTCGCCGTTTGCGACAGAAATGACGCTAAAATCGATCTGCGTCATCTGCCCGACTTTTTCTTCCAGGCTCATCTGCGCCAATAAGGCTCGGACCTGAGCTTCAACGTTTTCGTTTGTTTCTTGTGCACTCACGCCGGACTCCAATGCCGCAAATTGAAAAAAAATGAATAAATAACTTTTTAATTTCATAGCTTTATACTGAGGTTCTACAAGCAGTACCCGCTCAATCGATCGGCAAACCGATAAGGTTGAAACGGATGTAAATCCTTGCCGGCATACGAGCAAATTCTTGGACAATTGCAAATCCGGCACTGGCAATCGGCGATTTTACGGATGATGACGCGGCTATGCGATCTTTTTGCGCGTTCATGAACGACGCCGTCGATGTTCGCAGCACGATGAATACTCGAATTATTAGGATATATTGCAAAGCCACGCACCCGTGGCTCTTATGTCACGCTGCGTTTCGGAACTGGTGGGGGGAAGATGAATTATTATGTTACGAACTGCGTCTGCCAAATGCGGTTAATGTCGTTCGATAGCACCATCGGATCGAAAGGCTTGGCTATCACCCCCAACACGCCTTGGCGTTTATAGGTCTCGATTTCGTGATTTTGGATTTTCGCGGTCATAAAAATCGCCGGCACCTGATGGAGGCTGGGCCGGGCGCGTATTTGCTCCAAGGTATGGATACCGGTCATGCCGGGCATCATCATATCCAACAGCAATAAGTCCGGTTGAAAGGCTTCGGCTTTATGCAAGGCTTCGTAGCCATCGCCACACACTTCCAGTACAAACCCGCCAACCATTTCCATCGCCATTTTCGCAACGGTTTGAATATCCGGATCGTCTTCCACGTATAAAATTTTGCTGAGCTTACGCGGGCGGCCAGGCGACGTCGATTGATGGTCGCTGGCAGAAAAGACGTGGCGGCAGTTCTTTAACTCGTTCAGATAGTAACGGCGGTTAAATTCCAGAATATTGGGAATGGTACGGGTAGTGGTGCAAATCGAACAGCTATATAAGGGCAGTACACCCTGCTTCCAGTGACCTTGCTGATTGTCGATCAGGGAAAATACCGAACGTTCGAGGCATAAGGGACACCGCAATTCCGCGCCGCTGGGCATGGCCAAATCGTGCGCGGCGATATCTTCCAATTCCTGAATACAATCGGAAAAATCATCGCCCTCCTCCAGTAAAATTTTTACACCGATGCGAAATACGTCCGCCGAAATGGCTTTGCACCAACGCACTTCGGCGCTCAGTCGTTCGCTGGGCTGAAATTGGTTTTCCACGATGATCACAATCCGTTCGCCGGGTTGCATGGCGTGAATCACGTCAAACGATAAACCGGAAAAGCTCATATCGTGACAGACGGCTTGGTAGATTTTCGCGCCCATGCCTTCGATGTAATCTTCCTGCAACGGCGAATACATCAAATCGATACCGACGCAGGGATAACGCTGCTGGATTCTGGGCAACATTATTTAATCGCCGCCTTGATGGTTTGAATCAGTTTGATATTGCTGGTGGCGGATTTAACCAACGCCGCACTGACTTGGCTGGCAACATCCATCCCCACATCCTGCGCCGAGAAAATTACCACTTCGGTGCCTGGATGGCGATGCTTTATTTCCGGCAGCAAACTTAAGCCGCTGCCGTCCGGCAAGCCCACGTCCAGCAATATCAAATCGAAGTGTTGTTTCGCCAGCCAACCGCGGGCTTCTTCCAGATTGCAGGCGGCAATCACATCGGCGGTGTCGGTCAAAATCAATTCCACTATCTGCCGCACATCGGCATCGTCTTCCACCTGTAAAATCATCGGCCGCTGCCGCCCACCGGGTCGGCCCACGCTTTTAATGGCAGAGATCAATTTTTGGCTATCGATGGGTTTTTGTAGCCAGTCGACAATATTGCGGCCAACATAATCGGCCTCGGAGTATTTCTTTTCATCATTTACCGAAATCACTACCACCGGCAGTTCCAAGCCGCCGGCTCCGTTGCTGTAAAGCTCTTCCAGGAAAGCCAGGCCGGATTGGCCGGGTAAAATAATGTCCAGGGTAATGGCGTGGTAGCAGTTTTTTTTCAGGAGTTGCTTGGCCTGCACGGTATCGTAGGCAATTTCCGTGGCAAATCCGGCTTCTTCGAGAATGCGTTTGATCAAATGGGCAATATCGGGATCATCTTCCACGATCAATACCATCGCTCCGTCGTTCAAGTTGCCGTGCAACTGAGTGCCGAGGTCGTTGACGCTCTGTTGCGGCAGATCGACATAAAACGTAGTGCCGGCATTTTCCTCGGTTTCGACGCTGATCTTACCTTGATGCTTTTCGATAATGGCCTTGGCGATGCTCAAACCTAAACCGGTACCGCCGGTATGGCGCTTATCGCTGCCGTCTACCTGGGAGAACTTATCAAATAATCGAGGCAGAAAGCTTTTTGGAATCCCAGGTCCATGGTCATGGACGCCGATTCTTGCAAAACCTTGATGCTCGCTGAGCGAGACATCGACCCACCCATTTTCCGGCGAAAACTTGGCGGCATTGGACAGCAAGTTATTGATAACCTGAAAAATGCGATCGACATCCGCGCTGACCATCAAGGCCTGTTCATTGCGAGTAAAACGATATTGGATACCATGCTCGGCCGCGTAAGCACTGCAATCGGCAATGGCTTTGGCAATCACCTCGCCGAGTTCGATACGCTTAAAATCGAAACGCAAATTGCCCGATTCGATTTTTTCGATATCCAGAATATCGTTAATCAGCAACAGCAAACGCTCGGTGTTATTGGTGGCAATACTCAACAGACCGGCCATTTTTTCCGGGAGCGTACCGCACATACCGCTATTGATCAGCCCCAAAGCCCCGCGGATCGAGGTCAAAGGCGTGCGCAACTCGTGGCTGACCGTTGAAATGAATTCGTTTTTCAAACGCTCCATTTTCTTGCGTTCGGTAATGTCCTTGATCAAGCCGGTAAACTGTATTTCACCGTCTTGCCACATTTCGCTGACCGCCAATTCGATGGGAAATAAGGAGCCATCCCGCCGTTGCGCCATCACTTCCCGATCGGTACCGACTATGCGTTTGCGCCCGGTGTTGATGTAGCGATTCATGTATTTATCGTGCTCGGTATGGTGCGGCTCCGGCATCAGCATATTGATTTTTTGGCCGATCACTTCGGTGGCGCCATATCCGAACATGATTTCAGCCGCCTGATTGAAGGTTTTGACGTAACCGGCCCTATCGATAGTAATCAAGGCATCGCTTAAGGTGTTCAGCAGGGTGCGATGCCTAACCTCCGAGTCTCTAATCTGTTCCCGCAATTCAGCGATAAGGGCTGATTGGTCCATGATAGCTCCACTGCTATACGTTTATCGGCAATTCGACCCAGAAACTGGAGCCAAGATCGATCTCGCTCTCCACTCCAATGTTTCCACCCATCAATTGCACCAGCTGACTGCATATCGAAAGCCCAATACCGATGCCTTCAACGCTGCTGTTCTGCGCACCGAGCCGCTCGAACGCATCGAACACATTATCGAGATTTTCCGCCGGTATACCCATGCCATTGTCGCGAATTGTGACGCGTAGCAAACCATTGCTGCGTTTTTGTACGGATACCCAAACACTGCCTCCGGGCTTATTGTACTTAATGGCGTTGGAAAGCAGGTTGGCAATCACTTGCCATACCCGACGCCGATCGGCCTTTATGAGCTGCGCCGAGCTACCTTCGAAGGCGCTGATTAGCGTAATCCGATGCTGGTGTGCCAATACTTCCGCGTCATTGATCAATTCCCCCAGCAACTGGAGCAAGTCGAATGATTCCGGATTGAGTTTGAGCTTGCCAGCCACGATTTTAGCCCGCTCGGACAATTCGTTGATCATCTCCAACTGATGCTGACCGCCGCGGACAATTACATCGAGCATGTCGATTTGCTCGGCGCTCAACCCGGCTTCCGCTCGCAACAGATCGCTATAGCCCAAAATCAGGTGTAAGGGCGATTTCAGTTCATGCACCACGTACGACAGAAAGTCGCTTTGCAGTTTTCGTAATTGTTCGGAACGCCGCTGCGCTTTCTGTAGTTGCTGGTTCAAGTCGCGAATCTGGCCGAGTCTCCGCAAACGCGACTCCAGTTTTCGCATCAAATAAGTGTCGGAATCCGATTTGCGGACAAATTCGTCGCCACCGCTACTCAAGGCCGCCAATTCCTGATCCAATGTGGTGTTGGTCGTCAAAAAAATAATCGGTATCAGGCTATAACAGCAACATTGCCGTATAACCTGCGCCAGCTCGATTCCGCTGCAGACCGGCATATAAATATCCAGGATAAGCAAATCCGGCTGGAAATCCTCCATCGTTTCAAATATCCGCAAGGGATCCAGTAAGGTTCGGGCCTGCATCCCTGCCTGCTGAATAATCGTAGCCACATACTCCGAGGAAATGGCATCGTCATCGACGATCAGAATTTTGTATGTCGTCGCCTTACTCAGGTATTTGTCTACGGTTTCCACCAGTGCCTGACTACTCACCGGTTTAACCAGATATTCGCTGGCCCCTGCCCGAATTGCATTGACGCGCGAGACGATATCCGCCCACACCGAAATAAAAATCACCGGCGGGAAATCCGCTACCTGCTCACGTAACTGGCGAATCACGCTAGCGCCGCTCTCGACGCTGTCGGAAAATACCATATCCATCATAATCAGCGACGGCAAGGGCCGCGCACCAGTCAAAAATTCGGAAAATGGGGGTAAGGCATGATAGATGACAACCTGATAACCGGCTTCCTGCAATACCAGTGCGATCTGTTCCGCTTGCAGCGGATCGTCTTCGACCAGGCAGATGGTTTTATCGGAACGCGGCAACACCAACTTACTGCGAGCTTCATGCTCACTATCCGCGGATTGTGTCAGATAGGCATCAACCGCTTTCTCGAACTGCCCGAACAGAATATCGATGATTTTGTCTTCTTCCTCCAAACCGTCGGCAAAGTGCTGGGCGAGATGGATTTCGAGATTACGGGCCAATTCACTGATGCGGCTGGCTTTAAACGTACCCGCCAGTCCCGCCAATCGATGCAGTCCTTGTCTCAGTTCGTCCCTATCCCGACCATCCTGGCTATATTGCCGGTAAAGCGTCCGAATCTGTTCGAATCGCGACGAAAGATCCAGTGTAAACTTCTTTCGTAACTGTTCGAGATGGTTTTCAAATTTCATAAGTCATTATCTGCACGATTATGTCCTTATTTTTATCATGGTTACATCGGAAGGACAAATTCGCTAGCTACGCGCGCCGCTTCGTGAAATTTAGTTCGGCATGGCGGCTCCGGCAATCGTCACAGACCGTTTGAAATTGGCAGTCTGTCACGCCGAATCCGCCGCCGGCGTTCGACTGAAGGTCAAAAAGCGGCCTTTATAAGGCTCACCGTTTTCAGTCGCGCGTTCTGCGATCCGGCTGGAACAGCTATAGCCCAAACCGGTCATCTCCCGGCAAAACCCCACCCGGTTGCCGCGATCGGGATCGACGATAATGATTTGCGCGTGCGCCGCCGCATGCAAGGCAATGAAGTTAGCCAGTTGCTCGGGCTGTTGGCGTTCGTAAAGCACGTCGCTGCCGATGATCAGATCGAAGCGGCCCAAGCCCGGATTACCGGTCGCCCAATTGCCTGTTCTATATTGCAATGGTCCCAATTTATTTAGCAACAAATTTTCGTTCAGGAAAGCCTCGCTCAAGGGATGCCAGTCGCTGACTGTAATATCGCCGGCCCGGCGGTGAATCACCAGACTTGCCAGCCCCAAACCGGCACCAATTTCCAGGATGCGCTTCCCCACCAAATCGAAACTATGCATCGCCAAGGCCAACACCCGAGCGGACGGCCACACCTTACCGAACAGCGACCAGCTGGCGGAGGAAATCCCGGCCAATTCCGCCTCGCCGAGCGGGTCGGCGTATTGCTGCAAATCGGCTAAAGAACGAATGACATAATCGATACCGGCAACGGTGACCGTTTCGAATTTGACACGATAATCAGACATTGAGGGTTACAGCGGCAGGGTTGTGCATCAGGAAAATGTTCTGATCGAAGGGCACAACGCTTACTGAAAAGAGGCATGCAGGCCGAAAAGGCACTCGCGGAGTTAGCCGAAAACCGGCAACTATTGGTTCAGGTTAACACATTGGCTGATCTAACACTGCGGTAGCTAGATCAGCAATAACCAATCGGATGAGTGACGCAGTCTAAATACGCAGAATTACGCCTAAAAAAACGGATATCGCCACCCGTTATTTCGGAAACAACTTATCCCGCGCATTTTCTAAAATCGCAGTCACGGCCGGATGCTTGAGTTTGCGGCGCATGGTGATCGCATAAAAACGTTCATGCACCGATTCGATACGGCCGATGGCTTCCACGCCGTACTGGCTTTGGATTTCGGCTTCGACATTGCTCGGGGCGACAAACAAACCCGCACCGCCGCTACCGAAGGTTTTGATCAACGCGCTGTCTTCAATCTCGGCCTGAATGACCGGACTAATGCTTTGCGCATCGAACCATTGATCCAGCGAGCGCCGCAGCGAAGTATTGGCGGTCGGCAGCAAAAACGGCGCGCCACTTAAGGAACGCGGAAAGTTTTGACTATAGGTCGCGGCCAATGCCGGCGCGCCGAACACGGTAACCCCGCACTCTCCGAGTAAATGATTAAACGCCTTGGCGCCGCTGGTCGGCGTCAGCGGCGCATCGGAAAGCACTAAATCCATGCCTTGCACCGCCATATCGCTCAACAGCCGCTCGGTTTTATCCTCGTAGCAAAGAATCTGTACCGGCTCCGGCAACAGGAACGCCGGCTCTATTAAGCGGTAAACCACCATTTTCGGCAAGGCATCCGCGACGCCAACCACCAGACGCAACGCCCTTCCGGTCGGCCGGCCCTTGAGCGTATTCGTCAATTCCCTACCCAAGGAAAAAATTTCTTCCGCATAATGAAACACCACCCGGCCGGTATCGGTTAACGCCAATTTACGGCCTTGTTTATAAAACAGTTTTTCGCCGATCTGCTGTTCCAGTACCGCTAACTGACCGCTAATGGTGGGTTGCGCCAAATGCAGTTTCTCGCAGGCACGGCTAATGCTTTCTTCGCGCACGACATTCCAGAAATAAAACAAATGCTGATAGTTGATACGTTCCACTAGTGATCAATACATAGATTTTTTCGATGATTTTATTCTAAACATCCTATTTAACAATATTTAAATCCCGCGTTAGTCTATCAGGCGACCGTAAATCACCTTGGGAACTTAACGTGGCAAAATCAAACGAGCTACACGACAATGACTCTATTCCTAGTACAGGACCTGACTTGGCGGAGCATGACAAGTCAGCGTTCGAACTGGATATCCCCAACGCCAGCCAAATCCTCAGCGATCGTTTATCCGATACTCACGGCGACGACAAAGAATTGCGTAGTTCGATTCGCTTGCTGGGCTCGATATTGACTAAAATCCTCGCCGCGCAGGCCAAACCGGAGGTCGCCTCCGCCGTGACGCAATTGCAGCGCAAGTTTGCCGGCTTGATAAGGGAAGGCAGCGCCAATCGCCGCCGCCAATTCATCGAGATTCTGGAAGATCTGGGTCCGGAAGAAATAGGCGAAGTGGTTCGGGTATTTAACGGCTATTTCAGCCTGATCAATATCGCCGAAGAAGCGCACAATCTGAATTTACGCCGGCAAAACCAGACCGGCCGCTTCTGGCCCGGCTCGTTTCACGACACGTTGATCAAATTGCGCGACAGTGGCGTCAGCGCCGACAAATTACAGATTTTGCTGGATGAGATGCTGTATTTGCCGGTGATGACCGCCCACCCCACCGAAGCCAAACGCCGTACCGTGAAAAGTGCCTTGCGCAACGTGTTCCTCAGCCAGGAAGCTTTGGACGATCCGCGTCTGCGCAGCCAACAACGCGGTGAAGCCCTGGACAAATTGCAAGCGCAGATTCAACTACTGTTGAAAACCGACGAAGTGCGCGCCCGCAAACTGGGCGTGGCCGACGAAATCGACGCCGGCCTGTTTTACTTTTCCTTGTCGCTGTTTCAGGCCACTACCCTGGTCTACCGGAATTTACAACGTTCACTTAGCGATGTGTTCGGCGCCGACGTTGCCAGTCAAATCCGCATCCCCAGTTTTCTGCGCTTTGGTTCATGGATAGGCGGCGACCGCGACGGCAATCCGAATGTAAAGCCGGAAACCACCGAGCTGGCCTTGCGCATGCAGGCGCAAACCATCATGCAGGAATATCTGGTACGCCTGGATCAATTGCGCGGCCAATTATCGCATTCCTACGGCCTGTGTGAATTGGCACCCGAATTTATTGACAGCCTACACGTGGATCGCAGCATGCTTGGCGCAGCTGTAGCGGACTTGGAAAAGCCGTACTTGCAAGAGCCTTACCGGCACAAGCTGATATTGATGAAATACCGCATGCAATCTACATTGCAACGGGTTCAACAACAATTGCAAGGCAAACCGGAACAAGCCAATCGCCACGCTTATGCTAGCGTTGCCGAGTTTTTACACGACCTGCGTTTGATAGATTCATCCCTGCGGGGTCACGGCGACGCCAACATTGCCGATCTGGAACTGGCCGATCTGATCCGGCTGGCCGACGTGTTCGACTTTCACCTGATGCAACTCGATGTCAGGCAGGAATCGACTCGTCACAGCGAAGCAGTCGCGGAAAGTCTGGCGGCGGCTCTGAACATTGACTATCTCGCGCTAGACGAAGCCCAGCGCATCACATTATTAGTCGAGGCTATCGCCGCGCCAGGCGGCCTGATGTTTGACGCCGCCGCGCTTACACCAGCCAACCGCGAAACACTGGAGCTGTTTACGGTGATGGCGAAAATGCGCCGCGAAATTGGCCCGAACTGTTTCGGCAAATACGTGATATCCATGACTCACTCCGCCAGCCATGTGCTGGAAGTGTTGTTGCTGGCAGCCCAAGCCGGTTTGGTCGGCAAAATTGGCGGGCATTGGCATTGCCATATCGGCGTCAGCCCTCTGTTCGAAACCATAGACGATTTAAACCGCGTTTCCGATGTGCTCACCCAACTGTTCGATACCGACTGCTATCGGGAACTGTTGCGAGTCAGCGGCGACCGCCAGGAAATCATGCTGGGTTATTCCGATTCATGCAAAGACGGCGGCATCCTGGCATCGGCCTGGGGCTTGTCGCGCGCGCAACGGCAAATCATCGCCATCAGCGAGCGCTACGGTCTGAAATGCCGCTTATTTCACGGCCGTGGCGGCACGGTCGGTCGCGGCGGCGGCCCGACTCACGAAGCAATTCTGGCCCAACCGCCCGATACCGTGCGCGGCCAAATCAAATTTACCGAACAAGGCGAAGTGCTGTTTTATCGGTATAACAATATGGAAACGGCGGTCTACGAATTGACCATGGGCGTTACCGGCTTGCTAAAAGCCAGCGTCAGTCTGGTGCAGGCTGTACCGAAGGATAGAGCGGAGGACTTGGCGGTGATGGACGAATTGGCGCGAATCGGCGAACAAAGCTACCGCGAACTGACCGAACGCACACCCGGCTTTTTGGATTATTTCTACGAAGCCACCCCGGTCGGCGAAATCGGCGGCTTGAACATCGGTTCGCGGCCTTCGCATCGCAAAAAACTGGATCGCTCGAAAAACTCGGTGCGCGCCATTGCCTGGGTGTTCGCCTGGGCGCAATCGCGGCAGACGTTTCCGGCTTGGTACGGCATCGGTTTCAGCCTGGCCAGCTGGTGCGCCGGCAAACCGGAGCGGCTGGAAGCACTGCGTGGGATGTATCGCGATTGGCCGTTTTTCCGCAATCTGCTCAGTAACGCGCAAATGGCGCTGAGTAAATCCGATATGAACATCGCCCGTGAATACGCGCAATTATGTAGCGATCCGGAAGCCGGCAAACGCGTTTACAATCTGATAGCCGGCGAACATCAGCGCTGCGTGGAATGGATATTGGAGATAGCCGAGGCCGACCGCCTGCTCGCGGAAAATCCAGCGTTGGCTGCGTCCTTGCAACGCCGCGACGCTTATCTGGGTCCGCTGAATTACCTGCAAGTGTTTTTGATCCGGCGGCTACGGGAAATGAATGCGGAGAATACGGCGGAAAGTCCGTGGATGAAACCCTTATTGCGCAGTATCAATGCAATTGCCGCGGGCATGCGCAATACCGGCTAACACTTAACCCCGGAACAGGCAGGCTAAGCAGGAACGGGTCTACCGGCGTTTATTAAGTTGCTGTAAAAAATTACGACTGCGCCCTTTCGCCACAAAGCGGAAGGAGCTTTTTCACCAAACTCTTATAAAGGGAGCGGAACTATGCAAAAAGCTTTCGCATTGCCGAATTGGTTAAGATTCGGCGTCGGCAAAACCTGGTCTCGGCTATCGAAAAACAAGCCGGGCATCGCGGTCGTTTCGGCCCTTATTTTGCTTGTTTTCGGGGACACGCTGCTGCCGTTTTTCTGGCACCTCTTGCATCTCGCGATTGAAGTCATAGAGATGATGGCTGAGCATTTTCTGGAGCACGTGTTCGGTGTTACGCCGCGTCAGGCTGAATTCATCGTGTTCTGGACCGGTATAACCGTAGCCGGCACCCTAGTGTGGCGCCTAGCATCTAAAGCTTACCGAGCCATCGCCCAAGCTTGCGCATCAGCCACGCAAACTTGGTGCGCAAAAGCCGGGTCCGCCAAATTAGTTACCACCTTAAAACTGGCTTTCTTGCTGAGCCTACTCGGTAAGACCATGCTGTTATTCGTTTAAACCGATAGGATTTCGCACGTATGAGCACCGCAACTGGATTTAAGGAACGCCCACACCAAAAACAATCGACGCAGACCCTGCTGGAGTTCTTATTCGGCCTGCTGGAAATGCGCGGCCCAGCTCAGGGAATTGCGGAGCACTTGCTGGAATCATACGGCAACGACAATCAGGCCGCGCTAATCGCTATCGGCGACCATTTTGGCTTGAACATGGAGAGTGTGCTGCTCACACCTACGGCTGCCGCAAATGCCTCTGCCCCGCAAACCCCATTACTAACGAGCCTGTCCGACGGTTACGGCTGGATAGTCCTGTACGGATTTCGCAGCGGCAAAGTCAGAGTGGCTTTGGCCCAAGGCGAGGTCATCGAAGAACGCCTCGTCAAACCTGCTGAAATCGGCAAATTACTCGGCCGATCCGATGCCGCTATTCACGAATGGCTGTTAGTGCAAGCTCAGGCGCCGCTGGAGAATGCCGTCAGCCAAGACCATCACGCGCACATGCCGCCTTTCCGCCGCTTGCTGGAACTGTTACGCGCCGATCGCCACGATCTCTGGTTATTGTTGGGCTTGGCTCTGGGCTCCGGATTACTGGCGCTGGCTTCGCCGGTGGCGGTGCAAGCACTGGTCAATACCGTGGCGATGGGCGGCATGGGCCAGCCGTTAATAGTGTTGGCGACCATCCTGTTTTTCTTTCTGAGTTTCGCCGGCGCGGTCTATGTGCTGGAATCCTATCTGGTGGAAATTGTGCAGCGGCGGATTTTCGTGCGCCTGGCCGCCGACTTGGCCTATCGCTTGCCCAGGGTGCGCAGCGATGCCTATGACGGCCAACATGGCGCGGAACTGGTCAATCGTTTTTTCGACGTATTAACCTTGCAGAAAGCCGGTTCTTCGTTATTGTTGGACGGTTTGAGCACCGTAGTGCAAACCGGCGTCGGCCTGATCATGCTGGCCTTCTATCATCCTTTCCTGCTGGCGTTCGATGTCGTTTTGCTGTTGGCTATCACGGCGATAGTATTTTTATTGGGACGCGGCGCAGTCAGCACCGCGATTCAGGAATCGATCAGCAAATATGCCCTGGTAGCCTGGCTGGAAAACGTCGCCGGGAATATTCAGACTTTCAAATTCGGCAACGGCGCGGCCATGGCCGCCAGCCGTACCGACCAACTGGCGCTGGATTATTTAACAGCCAAACGCCGGCATTACCGGGTGCTGTTAGGCCAAGTGATCGGCTCAGTGGCCTTATATGCCATCGCCAGCACGTCCTTGCTGGCCATTGGCGGTTATTTGGTCATAGACGGCCATTTAACCTTGGGACAATTAGTGGCGGCGGAATTGATCGTGTCGTCAGCGCTACTGGCGTTGATCAAATTTGGCAAGCATCTGGAAGGCTTTTACGATCTGATGGCCGGCACCGATAAAATCGGCCACTTATTGGATTTGCCATTGGAGGATTCCGCAGAGCTGGATGCAGAATTTAATGGTCCGGCGTCTTTAACGATCAACGATCTGAAATTTGGCTTCAGTGCGCAGCGGCCATTGTTTTCCGGTTTTTCCGTGCAGGTGCAGCCGGGTGAAAAAGTCGCAATTTTGGGCGGACCTGGCAGCGGTAAAACGGCCTTGGCTTCACTGCTTGGCGGCATGCGTGCAGCCCAAGCCGGGCAGATACAAATCAACGGTCAGGCTCTGGATGATCTGCGCCTGAGTACCTTGCGGCAAAACATTGCGGTGGTCAGCCGACTAGAGATTTTTCACGACAGCGTGCTGGAAAATGTCAGGTTGGGCGATACGGATGTGAGCGTGACCGAAGTTGAACGGGCCCTAGCCAAGATCGGTTTGGCGGGCATAGCCTTGGATACAGTACTCAGTCCCGGCGGCTCACCGCTTTCACATAGTCAGGCAATACAAGTCATATTGGCTAGAGCCATGGCTTCCCAGCCAAGCCTGCTGATCGTCGATGGTTTACTCGATGGGCTGGATACCGCATTGCTGCAGCAACTGGTTCCGGCCCTAATGGTGGCAGACGCGCCCTGGACGCTAGTGCTGCTGACCGGATCAAAAGAATTGGCCGCTACTTGCCAACGCATGATTCATTTGCCGGGAGTAGTCCATGACTGATTTACAAATTAAGCTCTCAGCATTATCGGCGGCGCACACCCCGCGCCTGGTCAGCAGTTTAGCGCGCGCTTGCGTCTGGTTATTTCTGTTGACCCCGCCAGCCCTGCTATTGACACCCTGGCAGCAAAACATCAACGGCAGCGGTCGAGTGTCCGCATTCGCGCCGCTTGAACGCCAACAAACCGTGGAAGCGCCGGTTTCTGGTCGCATCGTCAGCTGGCAGGCTAAGGAAGGCACAAAGGTTAAAGCCGGCGATTTGTTGATGGAAATCACCGATGTCGATCCAGACTTGCTGGATCGCTTGCAACAACAACGCGCTGCCGCCGCCGCAAAATTGGCTGCCAAGGAAGAAGAATTGCGGGCTTACCGTCTGCAAATCGACAACTTAATCGCCACCCGCGATTTACAAGTGGCCACCGCGCAATACCGTCTGGATGTGGCCCGACAAAGAGCGCGCTCGGCCAGCGAAGCCATCGCCTCCGCACGCGCCACGCTGGAAACCGCCAGTGTGCAAACTCAGCGTCTGCAACGCTTGATCGGCGACGGCCTGGTATCGCAACGCGATTACGAAGTCGCACAACGCGATGGTATCGTAGCGCAGCGTAGCTTAAACAGCGCCCAAGCCAGTCTGGAAGGCGCCCTGGCCGAGCAGCGCGCCGCCGAAGCGGAAATCGGCCGGATTCGCGCCGACGCCCAGGCCCGTATCGACTCGGCGACCGCGTCGGCCAATAAAACTCAAAGCGAACTGGAAGACAGCCGGAGCAGTTTGCTAAAAAGCGAAGTCGATGTCTCCCGGCAACAATCCCAACAAATCAAAGCGCCGCGTGACGGCAGCATTCTCAGGCTGCTGGCCAACCCGCAGAGCGACATCGTCAGACAAGGCGATCCGCTGCTGGTATTGGTGCCTGACATGGATGTGAAAGCGGTGGAACTGTGGGTGGACGGCAACGATGCGGTATTGATCACCCCCGGCCGGCATGCGCGTCTGCAATTCGAGGGCTGGCCGGCCTTACAATTCGCCGGCTGGCCGGAAGTGGCCGTGGGCACCTTCGGCGGTTTGGTCGCTTTTGTGGATTCTACCGACGACGGCAAGGGTAAATTCCGGGTGCTGATCGTGCCCGATCCCAAAGACCGGCCTTGGCCGGCCGAACGCTTCGCGCGCCAAGGCGTGCGGGTGAAAGGCTGGATATTGTTGAACAGGGTGACGATGGCTTACGAACTGTGGCGCCAACTGAATGCGTTTCCGCCGCAAATGACTACGGAAATGCCGGCCACCGATATTGTCCGGCAAAAATTGAAATAATCGCATATGAAACGTTTTGCACCCCGTCAACGCAATACATTAGCTCCGTCAAGGTACTGGCAATTCTGCGGGCAGCGTATAGTCGCGTTGACACTTATACCCTTGTTGGTCGGTTGCGGACAATATCTGGATACCAGCCCCGACCGTAAACTGGTCAAGCGGGTGGAAGAACGTCTGAAACCCGATGAGGGTTTGCCGCTACCGGCCATCTCGCAGCTGCCGCCGCAAACCGTGGAACAGGCCTTGCCCAAGTTTAAGGAAGGCCGGCCAAAATCGGCGACCATCCTGCCCCCGCCCAGCGCGGCGAAACCGGAATTGCCCAAAGCTGCGCCGGAAGCCAGCAAGCAGTTATCCATCTCGGCGGTGCGCAGCATGGCTTTGGAAAACAATCTGGATCTGAAAATCGCCCAGGCCGACCCAAAAATTGCCGCCACGGCGGTCGGCGAAGAAGAAGCCAAATTCGATGATCTGATCTTTGCCAAGGCCAAATACGGCAAAAAAAATACCCCGGCGCAAAATCTGGATGTTGTCAGTTTCACCCCGGTCGATCCCAATTCGGCGTTAAAAAACGAAGTCGATAAACTCACCGCCGTACCGCAGGAAACCGAAGTGCTGGATATGGAAGCCGGTATCGTCATTCCCTTACGTACCGGGGCAAAAGTGACCGTCAGTTCGCCGTTCGACGGCAAGCGTCAGTTTCGTGGCGTCGCGTCCGACCAGTATCAAAATGCGCTGCGCTTCTCCATCAGCCAGCCCTTGCTGCGCGATGCGGGTATCTCCAACAACGTGGCAGGGATTCGCATCGCCCGCTACGAACAACAAGCGGTAGACGTGAAAACTCGTCTGCAAGCAATTCGAGTGTTGGCGACGGTCGAGCGTGCTTATTGGAGCTTGTATGTCGCTTGGGGGGAATTAGACGTACGCCGCCAGCAATACGAAAACGCCTCTAACAACCTGAGCATGGTGAGAAAACGGGTAGCGGAAGGTTTGACCGCCAGCGTGGAAATCAACCGTGCCGAAATTGGCGTGGCCGAACGCCTGGAGTCGCTGATCATCGCCGAAACCAGCTTAAAAACCCGCCAGCGCCAACTGAAATTGTTATTGAATGCGCCGGGTCTGGATTTGGACTCACAAACCCTGCTGATCCCCGATACCTCGCCGACCCTGCTGGAATTTAATCTCGACCGCGAACAACTGGCGCAACGCGCCTTGGATGGACGCTTGGAGTTGCTGGAACTGGAATTAAAGCTGGCCGCCGATTTGACCAAGATCGATTATCTCAGTAATCAAACCCTGCCGATGTTCATGCTGGATTACAACTATGCCGCGTTGGGCCGTGATACTTCGTCCTATGGCGGTGCTTTCGATCAGACCATAAGCGGCAATTATTCGGATTGGTCGGTGGGCTTACGCGTGGAAATCCCGCTGAGCAACGAACTGCGCCGCGCGCGCCTGGACCGCGCCGTGCAGGAACGCATGCAGCGCCTGACCACGCAACAACTGCGCGAATTAAGCGTGCGGCGGGAAATCTACGACGCGTTGGATCAAATGAGCCAAAACTGGCAACGGATTTTAGCCACCCGGCAAAACGTGGTGCTGGCCGGCTTGAATTACGATGCCGAACTCAAACAATTTAAAGAAGGCCAGCGGACGATGACAGAAGTGCTGGAAACCTTGACCCGGCTTGGCGAGGCGCAACTACGCGAAGTGCGCGCCATCGGCGATTATCAGGTGTCGATGATAGACCTGGCCTTCGCTACAGGTACGTTGTTGGGGCATAGCCGAGTGGATTTGGGTCTTAACACTACCGCTCAGTAGATCTGATAGTGACAGTCGTGCGAAATGTATCGGATAGGTAAGCGATAAAAGCAACGCATTTATCGCTTACTGCCTTTGAGCTAAGCGATAAATGCTAGTGGTGGCAACCAGAGCCATGGATATGACCATGCGCGACTTCATCGGCTGTCGCAGGTCTGACATCGATAACTTCCACGTCAAAAGTCAAGTCTTCGCCGGCCAAGGGATGGTTGCCGTCGATGGTGACATCGTCGCCGTCGATTTCGACGATGGTGATGATACCCGGGCCGTGGCTCACGTCGGCATGAAACTGCATACCAATATCGATATCCATACCGTCGAACATTTTTTTTGAGACAACCTGGATCATTTCTTCGGACACTTCGCCGTAAGCCTGATCGGCGGCTATGGTGACGTTGAATTTATCGCCGGCTTGCTTACCGTGTAAAGCCGCTTCCAAACCCGCAATAATGTTGCCCGCGCCATGCAAATACAACAAGGGCTCTTCGCCTCTGGAACTATCCAGCTGCTCACCGTCTTGGTTGGTTAAGGTATAATGGATGGAAACAGCCGTTTTGTCTGTGATTTGCATAAGCGTCTTCGCTGGATGAAAAAAAGCCGACATCATATAACCTTTTCCCCGAAAAAACATGTCACGCTGGCGACCGCCCCGCCCTAAATCTTCGCCGTACATCACCGCCGAAGGCTACCGCACCCTGGAAACCGAGCTGAAACAGCTTTGGGAACGGCGCAAGGATGTCACCATAGCCTTGTCAGCGGCAGCGGCGGAAGGCGATCGCTCTGAGAACGCCGAGTACATATACCGGAAGAAAGAATTGCGGGAAATTGACCGGCGCATTCATTATCTGCAAAAGCGCCTGCCAGCACTGACCGTGGTTTCCGAAAAGCCAAGCAACCGTGATCAGGTGTTTTTCGGCGCCTGGGTGACGCTGGAAACCATGGACGGCGAGGAAATCACTTATCGCATAGTCGGTGCCGACGAAATCGATACCACGGGCGGCTTGATCAGCCTGGATTCCCCTCTCGCCAAGGCATTATTGAAAAAGTCGCTGGATGACGAAGTCGCCATTCGCCATGCCGAGCAAGAAACGCGTTATTACATTACCGCAATTCGCTATTGAATTGAGATGAGCAAGCAAGCTGCATTCGCCAGGTTCAAATGGTTTGTCATCATACTATTGTTGACCATTGTCGAAATCGGCCCGGTTCCGCTGATGGGTCTGACCCTGCTTTATATCGTGACCTTTCGCCCACGCTGGTTCAAGGACTTGGTTGACCGTATTTATTCATGAAGCAAACGCAATACCTGTTTGTTTACGGCACGCTACGCCGAGACCTCCACGATAAAATCCGACACCCATTCCTTGATGCTTGCGATTACCTCGGCGACGGCTTTATGCACGGAGAACTATACGAAATCGATGCCTATCCGGGCGCTATCGCCGGCGGAATGGGGCTGATCAAAGGCGAACTGTACGTGATGCAAAATCCCGAACGAACGTTTTCGGCACTAGATAATTACGAAGAATGCGCCGCGCATTTTCCGCAGCCGCATGAATACGTTCGCCGCGAACTGCCGATAAGTTTGCCGGACGGGCAAACCGTTTCCGCCTGGGTCTATCTATACAACCGGCCGGCGGACGGACTAACGCGCATCCACGAAGGCGACTATCTCAATTATTTGCAGGAAAACTCATGATCAGCATCATCCAGCGCGTCACCCAAGCCAAAGTCTCGGTAAACGGCAGCGACATCGGCGTGATCGGTACCGGCATTATGGCTTTGGTGGCGGTCGAAAAAGCCGATACGGCTAAACAAGCCGACCGTTTGCTGGAGCGGATTCTGAATTACCGAATTTTTGCGGATACCGACGACAAAATGAATCTCAGCTTGCGCGATATTCAGGGCGGCTTGCTGCTGGTGCCACAATTTACGTTGGCGGCCAACACCGAGACCGGCAACCGGCCCAGCTTTGCTGCAGCGGCACCGCCGGAAATGGGCCGCGAGTTATTCGCTTATCTGCAAAAACGCGCGCTTGAGGCTTACCCATCCAGCCAGTTCGGCGAATTCGGGGCCGACATGAAAGTGGCATTGATCAACGATGGACCAGTGACATTTACCTTACGTTGTCAGGAAAAGTAATACGTCGTCAACCCGTGGATTCCGGCAAGCAGTCAGGCCACAGCCACAATTGAATCAACAACGGTAAAACCTATTCCCTTACCGACCAATTAAACTGTGTTAAATAACACAATTATATTTGCCTAACACGCGCCATCCCCCTACAATTGCCCCACCTTAATCACCAAACGAGAAATTCATATGAAAATTCAACATTTGCTAATCGCCTTAACCTTGCCAACTTTGCTGACCCTGACGGGCTGCGAATCGGCAAAACCGGTCGAAGCAACTGCTGAGCCTGCGGTAGTGGCGCCAGCGACCGCCGCACCGGCTGAAACCGCCGCGCCCGCCGAGTCCGAGCCAGCGGCACCCGCCATGGCGCCGGAACATTGCGCTAAACATAAAGCCGATGCCGCAGCGCATAACTGCGTCGAGCATTGTGCCAAACACAAAGGTAAAAAAGGCAAAGCTTGTCTGAAACACTGCGCCGATAAAGCTGCGGCCGAACACGATTGCGCGAAACATTGCGCCGATCACCCAGGTGCTAAGGATAAAGTCTGCGCCCAACATTGCGCACAAGATGCCAATGCCAGCGCCCACCAATGCGGCACCGAGCATTGTGCGCATCACGAAGCCGCCGCTGCCGCCAATTGCAGCAGCCATCATTGCGCCCATCACCAAGGCGGTGCCGCGCATGATTGCAGTGCGGATCATTGTAAAAAGCACGGCGGCGCGATGGCCGATTGCTGCGGTTCCGCGCATAAATGCGATAAGTAGTTTTTAATTACGCTTCGGCTTAAATGCGGACGTCTATATCGCCGCATTTAAGCTCCAAAATACTTCCCGTCACATCCCCCCTTCCCGCGCCCCCTTCAACACTTAACTGCCGAACATCAGCGTTATTCCATTACATAAGCTGACTCGACCGGATCTTATCGCCGACAGTTGTCGATAGTAATCAACAAACCAGAGATCTTTTACGTTGCCGAATAACCAGCAACTGCGCTAAATTCATAGCGAGGACCGACCAGGGCCTTATCCAGCTTTTTGTTTAGGCATAGAGGACATCATGGCCGAATCCAATCACAATCCCACCATCATTGCCGCGGTCATTGGCGTAATAGGCTCGATCTGCGTGGCGATTATAAGCAATTGGGATAAATTGACTGGGCGCCAGCCTTCTGCGGTTTCGCCAATCAGCCAGCAAGTTGCGCCGCCCATAGACAAGGAAAAACCAGTCGCCGCAACGCAAGCTCCGGTAATCGATATCAGCGGCGATTGGTATAATCCGGCCCTACCGAGCGCCGGCGGCACGCATATCGAACAGCAAAACGACAGCTTTCAATTCAATGGCTGGGGGATGTTACCGCAAGGTGTAGGCTACGAATTACAAGGTAGCGGCAATCTGCTTGCCCAAACGCTGACCTACAGCTATACCGCGCAATATCAAAACGGTTGGATATCGAAAGGCAGTTGCACCGGCACCGTAGCGGCTAACGGCGGAAGGATTACGGCAACTTGCAGCGACAGTATCATGGGCACTTATGTGTCAGCCGGCGTAAAGCAATAAAGCCGGATATGCCACCCAGACAGCGCATCGGGCAAAATGGCGTCTGGGTTTAAAAGCGTGGAAAACTAGCGAATGGCCAACAAAGCCCTTAATACGTCGATCCGGCTGATCATGCCGACAAACTCGCCGTTTTGAAAAACCGGAAAACTTCTGGTCGGCGTTTCCTGAAATTTAGTGGCTACGTCCACCAGACTGGCGTCGGCATTGACCATTTGCGGATCCTTGGTCATAAACTCTCCGACTTTTCCAAGCATACTCTGGTTGTAAGCGGATTCCACGAACACCTTCATACCATCCTTTTCCGAAAAAATCCCTACCAGTTTTCCGAGTTCATCCACGACCGGCACACTGGTCACTTTGTGATCCAGCAAGATCTTAACCGCATGCGAAATCTCGGTATCGGGGGTAACGGTAACAAGTTTGGTCGACATGTAATCGACTACTGCTATTTTGGCTAGCATGGTGTACCTCCTGTTATTATTTTCATCGACAGACATACGGCCGGCCTTAACAACGGCCGGTTCGCTTCTGTAAATGGGATTATTATAAAAATCCCCCAAGGTAGCTAGTTATATTATTCGCGGACAAATTACAGCCGTCCCTTAGTCCCGGGTAGCAAAACATGTATTCGAATGGCGTTCGCCAAATCAGACGGTGGTGTACGCAGGCGAATACGTTCCAGCTCTGTCGATAATCCGGCTATTCCCTGAAATAACCATGCCTGCCCAATATCAAGCTAAACTTGTACGACCACCAAATTGACGCTTTTTGAAAATGGACACCGTTATGCTGCAAACCAATGGCAATCAATTACGCCCCCAGGAATTCTCTTTGCGTAAGCTATTGACTTTACTGACAAGCGCAGTGGCACTACTGCTGATTATCGGCAATGCCTTCGTATGGATCAGTCACGGTGAACTGCAATCGGCGGAAGCCGAAAAACAGCGTTTGCTGAACGCGTCCCTAGCTTTTAAAAACGTCCGTTATCATGTGGTGCAAATTCAACAATTCCTCACCGATGCGTCGGCAGTCGGCGAAGACGATTACAGCGAAGCGCTGACGGAAAAAAACGCCGCCCATAACGAACTAGCCAGCTTATTAGCGATCACGCCGGAATTAAAGACAGAGCTTCGCGAAGCCGATAAGTCGGTAGACACCCTTTATGCCACCGGCGAACGCATGGCGAATGCCTATTTTCACCAGGGCCGCGACGCCGGCAATCTGATCATGAAAGCGCCGCAAGACGGTTTCGATGCAGCCTCGGAAACCCTGGCAACGACACTCAATCAACTTGCCGGCAAGTTGGAACAACAGGTCAGAGCAGCCTCCGAACAACAAAATACTATGCAAGGCCAAATGTTTACCGTCAGCGCCACGGTGGCAGGCTTGGCTTTGTTGCTAATCGTGTTTGCCAACCTGTGGTTAACCCGAAAACTCTTCAGCGTGTTGGGCGGAGAACCCAGCTATGCCTCGAAAATTGCCGGCAGCATCGCCCGGGGTCAGTTGGATGTCGACGTAGTCACCGCTAAGGACGACACCAACAGCTTACTGGCGATAATGAAACTGATGGGGCGGGAACTTGCCAGCCATATGCGCGAGATCAACGTGGTCAGTAAGCAAATCGGCCAATCCTCGTATCAGATATCCAACATTTCCGGCGGCATTTCCAACGCCAATCGTTCCGAGCAGGCCCGGTCTTCGGAAGTCAAGCTGGCTACCGAACAGCTACGCGACACCACCGAGGAAGTCGAACGTTATTCCGGCACCATCCGAGAGCGCACCCTGCAAACACAGAATTCCGCGCAGAAGGGCATCGTCGCCGTTAACGAGAATCTCGATGAAATGCGCAGAGTGGTCAAAGAAGTTGAGAGCGCGGAAGCCAAAACCCAAGCCTTACGGCAAGCCAACCGGCAGATTCAGGATATAACCACCACCATTCGTAATATCACCGAACAAACTAATTTATTGGCTTTAAACGCCGCCATCGAAGCGGCCAGGGCCGGTGAATACGGCAGAGGCTTTGCCGTGGTGGCTGACGAGGTGCGGAAACTGGCGCAAAACGCGTCCGGCGCGACGGCGGAAATCGCCAACATTATTTCAGAGTTAACCAAAATTATCGAAGAAAACACCTATGCGATGGGCTCCATCATCCAGACCACGAAACAAGGCATGGAAAAAGCCGAGATCACCAGCGTCGTAATTAACGAAATAGTCGGGCAGATAGAAGAAAACGCGGGCACCGCACAACAAATTTCCCAGGCCACCCAATGTCAACTGGATAACGTCACGCAATTGCAGACCCGCGTGGAAGCGCTATTCGAAGCGCTGGGCCAGAACGAATCGAAGGTACATATCACCCGTACCATCAGCGACGATTTATATGTGGTTACCGAAAAAATGCGGACCATGCTGGAGCATTTCAGCTTCAATGCGCAATGGAAAGCCACGCCCGCTGCCAACGAGAATCGCAAGTTTCCGCGCTCCAGCCACTATCTGCTAGCCCATATCGAAATAGATGACTACGTACTGGACGGCGTCACCGCCGACTTCAGCATGACCGGCGCCTGCCTGCGCCTGCCTTTACCGCTCCCCTGCCAAGTCAACAGTTCTATCTGCATCCAGCTGCGCATTCCCTCCGACAATATCGAGCAATACGAAGCTCAATTACCGCTAGAACTGGATTGTAAAATCGTCTGGCATAAAAACATCGATGGCGAGCACCACTATGGGGTCAAGTTCAGCGAGTTCCTATCGCCGGAATCCACTAATGGCTTGAAAGCCTGTTTCGCTTTTTTTAACCACGCCTCGACGTATTAGGAAATACTTACACTCAAGGTATCAATCGAAAATATCGCAACAAGGACACTTCCAGTCGACATCGGCCGGACGCACCGGATGGACGTGATTGATCAGTTTCTTGGAGCCGCCGAAATCGTGGTAATTGCGACAGACTTTCTCAAATGCAGCCTTAGGCGATTCCGCGTAGCTGAACTTAAACTTGGGATACCGGCCGACGTGTTGCTTTAGCCGGGCATTTAGATCGGTTTCCGAACGGCCGACGTATTTCACCACGAATTTATTGGTCTTCTGGTTGATGATGCCCAAGGCATAATTACCCTCGGCGCTTTCCGTGATAAGTTCGTTAATTTTGGCATTGCTCAAATCGTAAGCCCCTTGCATATCAAGTGAAGCCATATATCCTCCGGTAGAATCTAACTGTTCTTTTAATCAAGTCGTAGATCTGGCAAATATGCCCGATAGCACGATAATACTCTTATCCGGGGCGAGTTTTTCTTTAAATATTACAAATTTAGCCCAGTGCTCCCCTGAGCCTCCGGGATGCACCAAGTTGTATCGCTGCTTTTACCAACTGATGTACCAGGAGCCCGCATGCATCGTTTATATTTATTGCCCTGTTTGACTATGGTTTTTAGCTTAACTTTGACCTTATCGGTACAAGCCACAGACTGGCAGGTGGGTCCACAACGCTTGTTGAAACTACCGAGCGCGGCAGTCGGGTTGGCGCGAGATGGCGATGTAATCAGCATTGATGCCGGCCTATATCAGGGCGATGTCGCCAGTTGGCCGCAACATCGGCTGACCATACGCGGACTGGGCAACGGCGCCCGTCTGGACGCACTGGGCAAAGCAGCGGAAGACAAAGCGATCTGGGTATTAAAAGGCAAGGACATCGTCGTCGAAAATATCGAACTGTCTGGCGCCACCGCGCCGGCTCTAAACGGTGCCGGCATCCGTTTCGAAGGGACTAATCTGACCCTGAAAAACTGCCATTTTCATCATAATCAAATGGGCATATTGACCGGCGTCAATCCCGACAGCGACATCCTGATCGAAAATTCGGAGTTTAACGACAATACCGTCGATTATCCCCGCTACGGCAAACTGGGCCATAACATTTACATCGGCAATATCCGGCGTTTTACCCTGCGAAATTCCTATGTGCACGATGCCAATACCGGCCATAACGTCAAATCGCGGGCCAGGGAAAACTATATTCTTTACAATCGCATTACAGACGAGCGTAACGGCTCCAGCTACTTGGTGGACTTGCCCGACGGCGGCGCCGGTTATCTGATCGGCAATCTGTTTCATCAAGGCGCAAATACCGAAAACGCAGCGATGCTGGCGTTTGCCGCCGAGCACAATCAAACTCAACCCAACCAACAGCTGTATCTGGTAAATAACACTTTCGTCAACGACCACCCCGGCGGCTCGTTTCTGAATAATCACAGTATTGCGACAGCGATGTTAATCAACAATCTGTTGATAGGCGAAGCCACCGAGCTGATCGGTTCCAATCTAGAAAACCACGATCTAAGGGCTGCGGCCGATGTGTTAATTGATCCGGCCAATTATGATTACCGCCTGAAGTCAGACACCCAGGCAATCGACCAAGGCGTCGCCCCCGGAACAGCCGCCAACGGTTTTCAGCTAGATCCGGAATTTGTCTACCTGCATCCGCGCGGCAGCGAAAGGCGCTCGCCTCAGGGGCCGCAGGATGTGGGAGCCTATGAATTTAACAAAAAATAGGCAGAAACGACGCCTCTTTAGCCGAACAGGGCCAAAGCCTTTTTCAGCGTGGACCACACGCCCCAACTCAACGGAACCAACACATAAAGCCAAAATACGACTAACAGCCAGGGACTGGAAGATTTACTTGATTCGGAGTTGTTCATGGATTGCCCCTTCATTGCTTAATGTTCCCCTTCGTCGGCAGGATAAATGCCATCCAGCTCATCAAAGTCGCCGTGTTTCATGTGATGTTTCTCGTGAACAGGCCGAATCGATAGATTGGCGATAAAGCCCACCACCAGTAATCCGGCCATGATGTACATGGTTACATTGTACGCATCAGCCTTCGCCACGCCCTGCCCTATTTGATATTCGCGGATGTAATTGACCAACACCGGCCCCAACACCCCAGCGGTGGACCAGGCCGTCAACAAGCGGCCATGGATGCCGCCGACGAAACGGGTGCCGAAAATATCCGCCAAATAAGCCGGAATCGTCGAGAAACCGCCGCCGTACATGCTCATGATCAAGGCATACAGCAACACGAATAAGGCCATATTGCCGGCCATGCCCATACTGGGGATGGTGGCGTACAAGCCCGCACCAACCACAAAGAAAATAAAGTAGGTGTTTTTTCGTCCGAGATAATCCGAAGCCGACGACCAAAAAAACCGCCCCCCCATATTAAACAAACTCAGCAAACCGACGAAGCCGGCTGCGGAAGCCGGTGTCACCGAGCCTTTGAACATCTCCTGGATCATCACCGATGCCTGACCGAGCACGCCGATACCGGCGGTTACGTTCAGGCACAACACCAGCCACAGCAAATAAAACTGCGGCGTTTTCAAGGCTTGATCGATATGCACATGCTTGTCGGTGATCATCTTGTTTTGCACCGCCGGCGGTGTCCATCCCGCGGGTTGCCATTCCGGTGGCGGAATGCGGATAGTCAATGCACCTATCATCATCGAACAGAAATACAAGCCACCCATCACCAGAAAGGTTTGCACAACACCTACCGATTCCGCCGATTTAAAATGATCCATCAGTAACACCGACAAGGGCGCGCCTATCATCGCTCCGCCGCCGAACCCCATGATGGCCATGCCAGTCGCCATGCCGCGCCTGTCGGGAAACCATTTGATCAACGTCGATACCGGCGACACATAGCCCAGGCCTAAGCCAATCCCGCCTATTACCCCGTAACCGAGATACACCAGCCAGATTTCGTGCAGGTGTACGCCCAACGCGGAAATCAAAAAACCGCCGCCGAAACAACAAGCCGCGACGAACATCGTCAACCTAGGCCCTACTTTTTCCAGCCATTTACCGCCAAACGCCGCCGACAAACCTAAAAATACAATCGCCAAACTGAAGATCCAACCCAGGGTAGTCAGCTTCCAATCGTCGGGCGCGGAACTGCCGACGCCTATCACTCGCGTCAAAGGGTCGTTAAACACGCTAAATGCGTAGGCCTGGCCGATACACAGGTGCACCGACAGAGCCGCCGGCGGCACCAGCCAACGGCTATAGCCGGGCTGCGCAATGCTATGTTGTTTGGAAAAAAATCCCGACATGCTTGAATCCACTGTTTGCTGACTTATCAATACCGGCGTTTTACCGTAGCGCCGCTCTTGGCGGCATTTTAGCATTGCCAAATGATCGGCTGGCAACGACTCCCGCCTAAATCGGCCGCGAAAACCTCTTCATCGCCTTTCGCAACCTAACCTGGCAAGCCTGATTGATTTTGAATTGGAGCCTTGGCCTTCTAACAGTCCAACCCCATGTCAATCCGCGTCGCGGCGGATCAACCGTTTATTGAGTGCTAGCCGGCTGAATACCCAGCTAGCCTGCCGCCACCCCTGATTGCCTTGGGCGCGCAGCAAGGCTTCGGCAATCAGCGCTTCCTCGGCTTCCTTTAAAGTCGGCAGGCGTTCCGGAAAGCCACCTGGAGCAGTCGACCGTTTGTTGCCTCGGCGCCATCATATAAGCCTGCAGATCGTCCATTATGGCCTCCTTGAAGCTCTACAAAGGCAGCACCGCGCCCTGACTGCGGGCCACCGCATCGAATGCCATGCCTCCCAGTTCGTGGATATTGCAGGGGAACGCATAGTTATGCAACCACTGAAACAGCGCCGGTGGCACGCTGGGCACCGATTTTCCCAGGCTGTCGGCGGCTTTTTCCACGAAATGGGCCATTAACGGTCGGTCGGGGTAACTTTCCAATTTCGTTAGTTAAAGCAACCAGTGACCCACTTGACTGTCCGGTATTCGGCGAGCAAATTGACGTTATCGCTGGCTCGTCTATGAAAGCTTGATGTTGGGAACAGAAAAATTAATGTGTAGAACTTCAAACCTAATCTAACAGTTACTGGATTTTTAGAAGTGTCTGTCAGTTTAAATTCAGCCTAGAAGTTTTTCTCTTTCCAGACCTGTTTGCCATCGATCAAAGTAGCCATGGGTGTACGCCCACAGCACATCTTGCCCTGATGGGTTCGATCATTATTGTACTCAATGATCCAGTTGTCCAAATCACGTTGTAGCGATGCCAAGTCCTCATACGGGTTTTTTCGTAGTGCCACCTGGTAAAACTCCTGCAGAATGATCTTTTAGAACCGCTCGCAAATACCGTTGGTTTGCGGCGATTTGACCTCGGTCTTGGTATGTTCGATGTCGTTAATTGCCAGATACAGCTGATAATTATGCGTTTCCGCCCGGCCGCAGTATTCACTGCCTCGATCGGTCTGGATGCGTAACATCGGCAAATCCTGTTCGGCGAAGAACGGTAACACCCTGTCGTTAAGCAAGTCCGCCGCCGTAATCGACGTCTTTGTAGTGTAGAGTTGAAATGGTCTAATAACCCCGGACACGTCTAAAGGCAGAATTTATACTGCCAGCAGAGGTGATCATGAGTAACGACAAAAAACACAATCGACCCATATACAGCCTGGAGTTCAAGCAAAATGCTACGAAGCTGGTTTTGGAAAAAGGCTACAGCCAGCAGCAAGCGGCAGATCATTTGGGTATCTCGCAAAGCGGGCTGGGACGCTTGGTTCGAGCGCAACGCAAGCCTTCGGTCAACGAATCGGCGGTAACCTGACTCTGGGGGATCATGACGAATTGATCCGACTGCGCAAGGAAAACGAACAACTGCGGATGGAGCGCGAGATATTAAAAAAGGCCGCCGTCTTCTTTGCGAAAGAAGCCGAATATCCACAGGGCACAAGTAAAGTACGGATTTACTTGTGCCCTGTGGATATTCGGGCGCAACAGAAGACGTATCCAGTGACCGTACTGTGTCGAGTGATGCAGGTAAGTACAAGTGCTTACTATGATGGGTGCAATAGTCCGGCAGACCATGACAAAAGCCTTCAGGATCAGAAGCTTGTCGATAGCGTGCGGCAGATTTTTACCACTAACAAGCAGTGCTTTGGTTCGCGCCGTGTAGCGGACCACTTGCAAAAACAAGGTCTTGCCGTCGGCCGCTTTAAAACGCGCCGGATCATGCGGGAATTGAAACCGTTGCGCGTTGCTTGCTAGCCAACGAAATGCGCGGGTAGTTTCGAACTGTTCGCCCAGCTCCGGGCATTCGTAGCTGCCAATATCGATAGCACGACCGCTACGGTGTTCGCTGTAGCCGGGCGGCGCTAAGACCCGCAGAATCCCGTCGATACTTTGACCTTTACTGAGCTTACGCCGAATAATATCTGCTTGATAATCCACGCTGCGAAAGGCCGAAACCATCAGCAACACAATACCGTCCTCGGCGGCGGCCAGTTTAAGTACTTGCCAAGCGGCTGCGGCTTCCGCCGTGAGACGAAATTCTCTACCCTGCTGAGTGGTTTCCGCGACGACCAATTCGGCGGGCTCTCGGCATAATTCCAAGCCTCTGGCTGTCGGCAGACCTTCTGGAATATCCAACTCGACAAATATCCTGCGAATTCTTGGCAAGTAATCGTCAAGCGGTTCCGCGATCATCGGCTGCATCTGTTTTGTGGGTATGCAAGCGCTGGTAATCGCCTTGCGTATCGATATCCAGTTCCGCTTCCTGTAACGACACTTTTACCAGCATTTCTTCAAACTGCATCAACAAGGGCTTTGCTCCGCGATCGCCTGGTAAACCGGCTAGCTGCGCAAAAAACGCGGCCGGAAACACGGCCGGCACGCCGAACGACTCTGCGTATTGACTCACCACGATGCGCTCCGGCGCGTGTCGCCAAGCCTGCACCAAGTTTTGCAGATGCGCGGCGTTAATCAGGGGTTGATCGCACAGCATCAATAACACAGCGCTGGCCGTGGCCGGCAATACTTCAATACCTGCCCGAATCGAACCGGCCATGCCGTCCGCCCAGTCCGGATTCAGCGCCATACTTATGCCGTCCAGATCGATAGCGGCTTTTATCGCCTCGGCATTAGCACCCAACACCACCACGATTCGCTCCGCCAAAACAGACCGCGCACTGCCAATTGCATGCGCCAACAACGGGCGGTCTTGCCAAATTAGCAGTTGTTTAGGGCTACCCATCCGGCTGGACGCACCGGCCGCCAGGATGACAGCATAGACATTATCAATGGCTGCATGCATGCTGTAAGGAGACCACGTCATTGCCTAATTGCAAGCCGCTACGGCCGTTGAGCTGGGCGTTGATACCGGCCACGATAGACAACGCAATTTCTTCCGGGGTTTGCGCGCCGATGTCCAGCCCCACCGGGCCGAACACTCGCTCGCTGATCAACTCGGCATCGTCACCCAGGCTTTGCAACAGCCGCTGTTTGCGATGGGCCGGCCCCAGCAAGCCGACAAACGGCACGCGGCAATGCACGATGGCTTGCAGGTAGCGTTGGTCGTATTCGACGTTGTGGGTCATCATCATGATGGCGTTGAAGCGATTCAAATCCAGTTGCGCCGCGACCTGTTCCGGGGTCAAATGCAATAATTGATCAGCCAATGGAAAACGCTCGGGCTTGATATGCGCGGGCCGGTGATCGACCAAGGTGACGCGCCACCCCAGGGATTTGGCGCAATTGACCAGCGGTATCGCGTCGGCGCCGGCGCCGAATATCAGCAACTGCCAAGGCGGTTGCACTGGGTCGTAAAAGGCTTTGATGTCCTGGCCGTCGAGCAGATGGGTTTCGATGCGTGGTTTTTGTTGCAAGGCGGTTTGCAGTGCCGCCGTGGCAAACGGAAACGGCGCGCTGGGCAAGATCGGCTGCTCGTCGACAAGGGCGGCCTGCAAAAGCTGACTGCGCCCGGCAGGGAAATCCGCGTTCGTGGAATCGAACACCGTCACCAATACCCCATGAGACTGGGTTTCGGCGGCCTCGACCAGCAAATTCAACGGACTGAAATCCTGCTCGGCTGATAACAACTGTAGCAACACCCTAACCGCGCCATTACAACCCAAGCCCAAGCCCCATATCGCGTCTTCCCCGGAACGCATATCGTAAAACAGCGTTTTGGCATGGCCGGTTGCGAACACCGAAGCGGCCTGCTCTACCAGATCCCTTTCAAAGCAGCCACCGCCCAGCAAACCGACCAACTCGCCGGTTTGGGTAATCAACATCCGCGCGCCAGCCTTTTGGTAAGTGGAGCCAAAAGTTTCGATAATGGTCGCCAGCACGCTGTCTTGCTTATCGCGTTGCAGTTGCCGATAGGCGCCGAGCAGATGATTGAGGTTATTGGCCATGGTTTACTCGCTTGCGGGTATGCCGGCGATTGTACTAGCCATATCAACTCCAGCTCAAATCGGTGCGCAATAGCGGCAATTGCCTTACCCGCACACCAGTGGCGGCGAATATCGCATTGCATACCGCCGGCGCCAATGGCGGCAACGCCGGCTCACCTAGACCGGTGACCGGATAGTCGGTTTTCAGAAAATGCACCTCCACCCGGGTGGGCGCATCGGCGATGCGGATCATCGGATAATCGCCAAAATTGCTCTGCACGATGCGGCCTTTTTCGATGTTCAATTCCTGAAACATCAAGGCGCCCAGACCATCGATCACCGAGCCCTGCACCTGATTTTCCGCGCCGCTGAGATTGACGATTTGCGCGCCGATGTCGGTGGCAACGACCACTCTATCAACCTTGAGCTTACCGTCCTTGGATACAGTGACTTCCGCGACCTGAGCAATGTAACCCAGATGGCTGAAATGAAAAGCGATGCCCTGCCCTTGGCCGCGCGGGAAAGCTTTCTTGCCCCAGTCGGCTTTTTCCGCCACGTGCTGCAACACATGCTTCATCCGATTCACATCGTAAGGAATGCCTTGCTGGCCGGTGCCGGGAATAAAGCCTTTGTCGCCCAAAATTTCTAATCGAAACGCCAACGGATCGCGACCGACGGCATGCGCCAGTTCGTCGATGAAGCTATGAAACACCCAGGCCAACACGTTGCTGCGCGGCGCTCGCCAAGGCCCCATGGGGATATTGCACTCGAGCGGGGTTTGTTCCAGCAGGCAGTTTTCTACCCAACGGCCAGGAAATTCGTCGCCGGACAGATTGGCGCCGCTGCCCAGTTCCAGGGTTTCCTTGCCGTCCTTCACCAGTTTATGCGCAAAAGTGACGAAATGGTTATGCCAGGCAATCAGCTTGCCTTTATCGTCCAGACCACCTTTTAAAAAGTGAAAGCCGCCGGCGCGAAATTGATCGTGTTGCAAATCGTCTGCGCGGGTCCAGGTCAGCTTGACCGGCACACCAATGTGCTTGGCAATCGCCGCCGATTCGATGATGTAATCCGGAATCAGACGCCGGCCAAAACCGCCGCCGCTGCGGGTGATATGCAGCGTGATTTTCTCTTTAGGAATCCCTAAAGTGTCCGTAACGATCTTCTGCCCGGCTTCCGGGTTTTGGGTCGGCGCCCAAATCTCGATGCCGCCGTCTTTGAACCAGGCCGTGCAATTTTGCGGCTCGATGCTGGCATGGGAAATGAAGGGATAGCTGTAGGCCGCCTCGACAGTTTTGTCCGCATCGTCCAGCGCTTTCTTAGCATCCCCGTCATTACGCAGCACTTCGCTGCCGGCTTGCTCGGATAATTCCTTGGCTTTGGCTGTAAAGCCGGCCCAGCTTTGCGCCGCCGCCGGGCCTTCGTCCCACACCACTTCCAGTTGCTTGCGGGCGGTGAACGCCGCCCAAGTGGAATCGGCGACTATCGCCACGCCAGGCAACAAGCCTTTTAAGCTGGTGCCGCCCTCGACGATAAACGCGTGTTTTACGCCGGGCAGCGTTTTGATTTTATCCAGATTCGCACTGACCACCCTGCCGCCAAAAGCCGGACATTTTTGATAAGTCGCATATAACATGCCCGGTAGTTGCACATCGATACCAAACAGTGGCTTGCCGGTGACGACACTGGGGTTGTCCACGCCGCCGATCCGCGTACCCAGCAATTTGTAGTCCTTGGGATCTTTCAGCTTCACCGATTCCGGCGCGGGCACAGGGATCGACACCGCCTTTTCCACCAGTTGCCCATAGCTAAGCTGTTTACCGCTGGCCGGATGATGCACCGCGCTATCCTTGGCAAGCAGTTCTGCGGAGGGTACCCGCAGGAGTTCGGCAGCCGCCAGGATCAGCATGGTTCTGGCCGTGGCACCGAGCTTATGAAACTCCTGGTAGTTGGTCGGCGTTGAGCGCGAACCGCCGGCACTTTGGCTACCGTAAATCGGGTCCAGATCGCCCTGCACGATTTGCACATCCAGCCAATTCACCTCCAACTCTTCGGCGATCACCATCGGCAGCGAAGTTTTGATGCCCTGGCCTATCTCCGGCTGCTTGCTGATCAAGGTCACCTTGCCGGTCTGCGCGATGTGGATAAAAGCATTGGGTTTAAAGACGCTGCTTTCCGCAATGGTGGCGGGCTTGGCAATCCGCTTTGCCGCACTATCGGCCACATTCAGATAAAAACCCAGCACCAAGCCGCCGCCGGCCAGCGTGGACTTGCGCAAAAAATCGCGGCGGCTGGCATTTTCCAACAGGTATTCGTTCATATCGGCTCCTTGATAGCAAGTTCAGCGGCGCGGTGTATGCCCGCGCGTATCCTTAAATAAGTCCCGCAACGGCACAGATTGCCGGCCAGCTCGGCATCGATCTCGGCGTCTGTCGGGCGGGGATTTTTTTTCAGCAGCGCGGCGGCAGTCATGATCTGCCCGGCCTGGCAATACCCGCATTGCGGCACATCCAGTTCCTGCCAGACTTTTTGCAAGGGATGTTCGCCGCTGGGATGCAGGCCTTCTATAGTGGTGACCTGACTGGAGCCGACCTTGGCAATCGGCGTCAGACAAGCCCGGGTAGGCTGGCCGTCGATATGCACGGTACAGGCACCGCACTGCCCTATCCCGCAGCCGAATTTGGTACCAACCAGATTGAGATGATCGCGCAGCACCCACAACAAGGGCGTGTCGGGATTAACATCCACGGTCTTTTGCGTTCCGTTGATATTGATTATGTATTGGCTCATGAGAATCTATGTATTAGTGGTTGTAATTGCTCGCAGCAAATCATCGTTAAGCAATATCCGCACCGAACAAGTCCGGCATCCATTTTATGTTTCAATCTATTGTAAACAACTGAATATCAAGCCATTTACCCACCAAGCCACAACGCAAAAAAAAGTAAATCGCTAACCGTAATCCAAATTAACAAGCAATATTGCCAATGCAGCTGATAAATCAACAGCAAACCAACAACTCCTGCTGACTAAGCAACAGAAAAATCGCCATTGAATTTATATTTTTCTTTTCAAACAAGGAGTTGAAATCTGGCATATAAATTGACTGCTTAATAAAGCGATACAGGCGATATTACGGAATATCCATGTATTGTTAAAACCGGCTAAAACCTTAGTTTATGCAGGATTTTAAATACTATAAAACCTAATTAATGCAGGGTTTACAGTATTCGGTTTTAAATTAGGACTTTTTTAAGCAAATCAATTTTTTCCCGGGGGAATATTATGAAACATACTGTAGCGATCATTGCCAGCGCCTTATTACTTGCAAGCAGCGGCGCCTTTGCCGAGGAACATGCGGCGGAATCTCTAAAACACGCCGAACATGCGGTTACGCACGGCAAGGCCGGCCATGCAGATCAATTGGTGGAACACGCGGAAAAAGCCCTGGCCCACGTCGACAAAGCCGAAAGCGCAGCCTCCGGCGAGGCTAAAGCGCACATTGTAGCCGGCAAAAAATCTCTGGAAGAAACCATCGCGCACGGCAAACAAAACCATGCCGAAGTCGCTACCAAACACGCCGAAGAAGCCGTAGGCCACTTCAAGGCAGGTAATATTTAAAATCCGGCAACGCGATACAGCATAATCGGAACATACCTAATCGGTCATTTTGGATAAGAGTCGGAATGACCGGTTACAGATATTCGTTATCTAACGTTTTAACACAAACATTCATTATTATTTTGTAGAAAAGGGACTATATAAAATGGCAAAAATTACCAATTTGCGGGTTGGCGAATCTTTAGTCGGCGAAGGCAATGAAATCGCGCATATCGATTTAATCATTGGACCGCGCGGCTCAGCGGCGGAAACCGCTTTTGCGAATGCGTTAACTAATAACAAAGACGGCTTTTCCACCTTATTGGCGGTGGTAGCGCCTAATTTGCTGGTTAAACCCGCAACGATTTTATTCAATAAAGTTACCATCAAAGGCTCAAAACAAGCCGTGCAAATTTTTGGACCGGCGCAACGCGCGGTAGCCATTGCGGTAGCGGAATCGGTGGAAGAAGGCATCATCCCCGCCGACGAAGCCGACGATTTGTTTATTTCCGTAGGCGTATTCATCCACTGGCTGGCGGAAGACGACGCCAAAATCGAAGAATACAACTACAAAGCCACTAAGGAGGCGATTGCGCGCGCGGTAGCGGGTTTCCCAACGGCTCAAGAAGTAATCGCCGCGAAAAAAGACGCCAAACATCCGTTTGCAACCAACAACGTCTAAGCGTTTCCGATTTAGTCACCAACCATGCCCACACGGATTTGGGCATCCAAGGCCAAGGAAGGCTTTTTAACGCTTCGATACCGCACCGAAATAAGCGCCACCGATTGATTGCGCATGATCCGCAACAAGTGGCTATTGGGAGGCATCCCAGCAACAGCCATTGCTGAGTATCCAGCATACCCCTTACCTCAACTCGAACGGCAGTAAGCCAGAATCTCCGGCAGGCCAGCAGCGACGGTACTTCCAGCTATTTCAGCCGCCCTTAACCGGTCTGGTATGTGTCTTGCTGAACACAGAACTCATTACATACTTTTTATATTAACCCTCTACATAACCCCAGGAGGTTTCATGCGTAGATCGATACCCAACACGCTTGCTTTAGCCATAGCGTTGACCGGCGCGGGCTGCAGTTCCCTGCATCAGAACGGCTTGCAGCAGGCCAGCGACGCCGCCGGTGCGGCCAATATCAAATCCCTGGAATTCACCGGCATCGGCCGCTGGTACCAGTTCGGCCAAGCGCCCAATCCCGATCTACCCTGGCCGCCGTTTGACGTCAAAGCCTATACCGCCGACATTAATTACGACACCGCCAGCGCCAGGGTGCAAATCGCCCGTTTGCAAGTGGTGGAACCCGGCCGCAACCGCCCGGCACCGGTCGAACAAAAAGTCGATCAATACATCAGCGGCAATAACGCCTGGAATGTGGCCACTACCGGTAATGCGGCGGCGACCGCGCAACCGGCCGCAGTGGAAGAACGCGCCGCCGAAATCTGGGCCACCCCGCACGGCTTTTTCAAGGCAGCATTGGCCAATCATGCCGAAACCAAGGACATCGCCAACGGCAGCGAAGTATCGTTTAATGTCGGTAGCAAGTACCGCTATGTCGGCACCATCAATGCCAAACATCAGCTGGAATCGGTAAAAACCTGGATAGACAATCCGGTACTAGGCGACACCTTGGTCGAAACCCGCTATAGCGATTACAAAGCCTTCGATGGCGGTCAGTTTCCCGGACATATCGTGCGCACGCAAGGCGGTTTTCCGGTGCTGGATTTGAATGTCACGGCGGTAAAAGCCAATCCGGCCGTGGAGATTGCCGCGCCCGCCGAAGCGCTAAAACCGGCAGCGGTGACGGTTGCTGCCAACAAACTGGCGGACGGCGTTTATTACCTGACCGGCGGCACCCACCATAGCGTGGCTATCGAGCAAGTGAACCATATCGTACTGGTCGAAGCGCCATTGAACGAAGAGCGCTCGCAGGCCTTGATCGCCAAATTGCAGGAAATCATTCCCAACAAACCGATCAAATATTTAATCAATACTCACGCCCACTTCGACCATAGCGGCGGCTTGCGCACCTTTGTCGATGCCGGCGCCACCATCGTCACCCATCAACCGAATCAGGCGTATTACGAAAAAATCTGGGCCAATCCACATAGCATCAATCCCGATCGGTTGGAGAAATCCAAAAAAGCCGCCAGCTTCACCAGCTTTGCCGGCAAACAGGTGTTATCCGACGGTAAACGCAACATCGAGATTCATGCCTTGAGCGGTAACAGCCACAACGACGCCTTTGTCGCGGTGTATTTGCCAAAAGAAAAAATCCTGGTCGAAGCCGATGCTTACACGCCGCTGGCAGCCAATGCGCCGGCGCCAAAGACAGTCAATCCTTATTCGCTGAACTTATACGAAAACATTCAGAAGCTGAAACTGGATGTTGGACAAATCGCAGCATTACATGGTCCGGGTGTGGTGACATTGGCTGATTTGCGGAACGCAATCGGCATTACCAAGGCTTCTCGATAAGGCATAAGGATCGAGGCAGTAGCGCAATGCTTATGCCTCGATCCCGATTTATCCGCGCCCAAAAAACGCCCGGTGATATTCCCAAGCAGCATGCACGCAGCGGCCAAACAATTGGAGACACCGCCACACCGTTTCACCGTGCCCCGCATTGCCGCTGGGGCATCCATATACGGTTCAGCGATAAGGTACTAGCACCCGTGAACGCCGCTGAACGCTTCGCCAGCACCTCTGAAGGATTGGGATTTACCAACGCACGGCTCAGAGGCTCGCCCGAATGGTTTTTGCGCGCATCGGAGACCAAGCTAATCCTACTGATTGACTGACCATTACCTTGCTATATGATGAAGCGTCATCATGCGGAAAAAGGGGCTACCATGCTACGCACCACAGATTTCCACGGCTCAAGGGCCATCCTCTCAATCGTCATACTGTTGCTGTGTTTCGAGCAAGCACTTGCCGCCACCAAGGCGGTACCAAACTGGGATGGATTCGTCGGCCAGTTCGTCGAACATTACTTTGAACTCCATCCCAGCTTCGCCGCCAACGCCGGCCGGCATGAATTCGACGGCAAGCTACCGGATTGGAGTGCGGCCGGTTTAGCCCGGCAAAGCCAATGGCTAAAATCGCAGCGCGAATTAGCCGCCCGCTATCGCGATACATCGCTGAAAGAATCGGAACGCTTCGAGCAAAAGCAACTGTTGGCGGTAATCGACGAAGAATTATTCTGGCTGCAATCGGCCAAGTCGCCCGCGAAAAATCCACTGTTTTATTCGCAGGCCCTGGATCCCAATTTTTATCTGACGCGCCCTTATGCACCGCTCGCACAGCGCCTGCAAGCCTTCATAAACTACGCCGCGAGCATCCCCAAGGCCACCGCGCAAATCCGCGCCAATTTAAAACCGCCTTTGCCGCGCAGCTTTATCGACGTCGGCAAGACTATATTCACCGGTCTAGCGACCTTTTACGAAACCGATGCCAAGGCGACGTTTGCCGCGGTAGACAATCCGCAACTGCAACAGCAACTCAATACAGTAGCGCCGGCCGCAGCCAAAGCGATGCGCGAGCTAGCCGACTGGTTGGAACAGCAGCGCGGCAGCGCCAACGACGATTTTGCGCTGGGCGCCGCCGGTTTCCAAACCATGCTTAAGGTCAGCGAAGGCGTCGATGTGCCGCTGGAGACTCTCGAGAAAATGGGCCGCGCCGATCTGGAGCGCAATCTGGCCGCGCTGAAAGAAGCATGTAACCAGTATGCCCCGGAAGCGTCGCTGCCAGACTGCGTCGCCAAAGTGGAAGCGCAAAAACCCGCAGATGGCGCGGTCGCCGAAGCGGGTCGGCAACTGGTGCTGTTGAAGGCGTTTTTAACCGAAAAAAACCTGCTGTCGATTCCAGGCCAGGAGGAAGCGGCGGTAGCCGAAACGCCGCCGTTCAAACGCTGGAATTCCGCTTACATCGACATCCCCGGTCCTTACGAACATGCACTGCCGTCCATCTATTATGTGGCACCGCCCGATCCGGCCTGGAGCGCGGCCGAGCAGGCCGCCTATGTGCCCAGCAAGGCCAATCTGCTATTTATCTCCGCTCATGAAGTGTGGCCTGGGCATTTCCTGCAGCATTTGCACGCCGACCGCACTGCGTCAAAACTGGGGCAATTGTTCAGCAGTTACGCGTTCTCCGAAGGCTGGGCGCATTATGCCGAGGAGCTGATGTGGGATGCCGGTTTGAACGCGGGCGACGCGCAAACCCATATCGGCCAATTGTTGAATGCCCTGCTCCGCGACGTGCGTTTCCTGTCGGCAATTGGTTTGCACACCCAAGGCATGACCGTGGAAGCGTCGGAAAAAATGTTCCGGGAACAGGCGTTTCGCGACCAGGGTACCGCCAAGCAACAAGCCGCGCGCGGCACCTTCGATCCGGGCTATCTGAATTACACCTTGGGTAAACTAATGATCCGCAAACTGCGGGACGACTGGAGCGCCAGCCGTGGCGGCAGGGCGGCCTGGAAATCCTTCCACGATAGCTTTCTGTCCTATGGCGCGCCGCCGATTCCGATGATTCGGAAGGCTATGTTGGGAGGCGATAGCGGATATGATCTTTAATAAGCTATCGAGAGCGGCGGATAGGAATGCGCGATGTTGGGGTTTTTGCACAAAACAGCCGATAATCGCACTCGGCGGTATCCATTATCTCGCCAATTACTCAAGCGCTATTTCTGCCTGCGTGGATCATCGGCGGGATTGGTATAAGTAATACCCCATGGTCCGGTAGCAATGAGCTCGACGATTGTTTCCTCGTCGGTGGTCCAGACATAATGCGTGTGGCCGGCGGGTAACGCAAAGCTGGAACCTGTTTTAAGTATCTCCCCCTTCTTGGTGTCAAAGGTCTCCCCGATGCCATTTCCCAGCTTGCCGCGCAGGACGGTAATAACCTCTGTGAAAGGATGTATGTGTGGTGGAATTGGATAATTGGGTGGAAATTTCAGCCAAGCGATAAACACTCCCGCCTTATTCGGGTCCCCCACCAAAACCACGCTTTGAGCACCCTTGGGAAGTATCGGTTCGGCAGCCCACTTAACCGTATCCGGCGTAAACGATTCCATGGTCTGGGCACGCATACGATCGATCTTATCCTGAGCTAATACAGAATTTGCGCAGGATACAATTATTAAAGCTATCAAATAAATTCTCATCCGGCCTCCGTTTTCTATGCCGTTAGTAAATTGTTTAAGCGCTATTGTGCCGATATGATGGACTAATCGCAATCCAAGCCGCAATCCCCGGCACATAAGCAATCGCGTCAATTACCGAGACGCCGAGCCAAGGCAGCGGATGACGCTCACAGAACCGCCGGCAGCCCTAATTTGGTTGGCGGCTTACTTGACGCGCATAACAAGTTTTTTAAGAGCACGCAGTAAATAGTCCGCTTTCTACTATATTAAAACGGCCTTTAAAATTAACCCGGACTAATCGACCATGACCAAAAGAATCCTGTATTTTTTAACACCAAGCGAAAACATCAGTCCATTCGATGTCACCATTGCCGCCGATGCCGGCTTCGATATGGTGGTGCCGTTTACCAAAGTCGAACCTAAGCAAGTCTCGGCTATGGTTCAAGATGCCATTTTTTGCCGCCCGCCCAATCGCTTTAACGACACCGGCATTTTCATCGGCGGACGCGATGTGCATATGGCGACCGACATGTTTCAGAACGCCAAAAACGCGATGGTGGGGCCTTTCAAAGTCGGCGTATTCGCCGATCCGAATGGTGCTTACACCACGTCCGCAAGTATTGTCGCCTTAATCGAGCAGGTTCTTAACGACAAGACCGGCCAAGGCTTGTCGGGAAAGAAAGTGGCCATATTCGGCACCGGGCCGGTCGGTCTTTGCACGGCTATCTTGGCGACGCAACAGGGGGCGAAGGTAAAACTGTGCCAACTGGTTGCCGACGACGACGAAAGATCGGCGCAACGCTTTTGCGAACGCTACAACGCTCAAGTCGAATGGGTGTCCGCACAGACTAACGACGAAAAAGACGTAGTGGTCCGGGAAGCCGAAATCATTATTAGTGCAGTAAGAGCCGGGGTGCGCATTTTGGAGAATTCCTTGGAGCATGCCGCCAACCTGATCCTTGCCGCCGATACCAATGCGGTGCCACCTAGCGGAGTGGCCGGTATCGGGCTTAACGACCTTGGCGTTGTCGCTGAAGTATCCGGCACCCGTTTTTTGAGCATAGGCCCGATGGCTATCGGCAATTTGAAATATAAAACCCAGTTTGGTTTGTATGAGCAAATCCAAAAAAACAATACCGCGGCCTTAATCGATTTTCCCGAAGCTTATGAATTTGCGCTGTCCGTATTGAAACAGCAAGCGGCCAAGCCGGAAAAATCGATTTAAATCGTCGGTTCAAATATTTGGCCGCTTACCCTGACCGGCAGAGGTTCGCCGGTCGCAAAGCTGCGTAAAATACTGCTAAACCAAGCGCCGCCGCTTTTTCCCTAGCCGAGAGCGACCGGGCCCCAGGGCGCCGCGCCGGGCGGTGCAATATTAATTAATTTTTCGTTTACAAATTCGTAAAAACCACGCTCCGATAACTCGCGGCCAAAGCCTGAGTTTTTAATACCGCCAAACGGCAGTTCCGGGGCGGTCCAGGCCGGCTGATTGATAAAAACCATACCGCTTTCAATTTGCGCCGCAAGCGCGCGGCCGCGCTCGACGTCGGCGGTAAAAATAGAAGCGCCAAGGCCGTACGATGTGGCGTTGGCCAAGGCAATCGCTTGCGCCTCGCTGTCGACCACATATAAAGCGGCGACCGGGCCAAACAATTCTTGTTGATAGATCGGATTATTTGCGTCTATTTCGGTGATGACAGTAGGCTCCAGAAAGTAGCCGGGCCTATCGATTCTTTGACCTCCTGATACGATTTTGCCACCGCCTGCTTGGGCTTGAGCAATCTGCTCGAGCAGCCGCTTCAACGCTTTTTCCGAGGATAGCGGCGCCAGGGTCGTTGCCGGATTCAGCGGATCGCCGGCGCGCAAAGACGACATGCGTTCGACAAAACCCTCCAAAAACGCCTGACCGCGTGCCCGGCCCACCACGATAAGGCGTTTCGAGCCGACGCAACATTGGCCGCAGTTGAACATGCGGCCGAACAAAGCGCTATCCAGAGTGGATTCGAGCGGTGCATCTTCCAGTACCAACAGCGGGTCACTCCCACCCATTTCCGCCACGACTTTTTTCAGCGCCCGGCCGGCACGTCCTGCAACTGCGGCGCCGGCGGTTTCGCTGCCGGTGATCGTGACGCCGCGCACCCGCGGATCGTCGATAACGCGGCCGATTTGTTCTATAGTCGCGAATAAATTAGTGTACACACCGGCCGGTGCGCCGGCGTCTTCGAATAGCCTGGCTAAGGCCAGTGCCGACCGCGGGACGTTTTCCGCATGTTTCAGCAATAATACGTTGCCGGCCATCAATTGCGGGCCAGCAACGCGCGCAACTTGATAATAAGGGAAATTCCAGGGTTCTATGCCCAGAATCGCGCCTAGCGGTTCAATCGATACATGGGCGGTCGGCGCTTCAGGCAAGGTTTTCGGTGCAAGATACTCTTTCGCATTTTTGGCGTAGTACTGGAGTATCCCTGCGGTAATGTCTACTTCTGCGTACGCTTCGCCAATGAGCTTACCCATTTCTAACGTCAAGTATTGAGCGTACTCTTCTTTCCTTTCCAGCAGAATAGATGCTGCTTTCGTCATAATCTTAGCGCGTTCATCGACCGAACAATTGCGCCACTCCTTCCGATAGGCATGATCGGCTTTCGCAATGGCAAGCTCAAGATCCGAATCGGATAGTTCAGGATAAGAAGCTAGTAATTCGCCGGATGAAGGATTGATGGATTGATAAGCCATATTTCTATCTCTTTTTAGTCGATACCGCCTTGCTAAGATGCATAAAGCCCCACCGATAGCGCGATCACTAACGAATATCGACGATTGTGGAAAAGGTGCCCGGTTCACCATGAACGGGGCACTCTTATTAACTAACCCGTTACGCCTGGAGTCAGTAAAAAGTGACCTGCGGGTAGTTTTTCTTGGTAGGTGTAAGGACTAGCCTTGTTTTCCGCAACCCAACGTTTTTCGGCTATCGATTCGAAGGGTGGGGGCAATTCGCCTTGTAGCGACCAAAGATCAAATGGGGTTTCGTCAATTGAAATTTCCCAATCGAATCCGCGCTCTTTCACAAAAGGCGCAATGACTTCGTCAAGCGTTCGCATCCACCATTCGCGTATGACGGGGCCCGGCAATGTCCGGGCGATTTGGTCGATTTTGAAACGAACAAACTTGTCATTACGTACGCCACCGACAAAACAATTACCTTTAGCCACTTCTTCGAAAATGACGACGGCGTAAAATCTTGGGATGGGTACGCCCGCATAAACGTTAGTGATTTGTTCGGCCAGTTCCTGTTTGTCTTCCGCGCTGAAGGCTCCGCTGGGATGATAGACTTTCCACAAAGGCATGATGATTCTCCTGGTATATGAGTATGTTTTGGTGATCCTATTAATCACCTTGTTTTACTCAATCAGGTCTCCGCCAAAAACTGAGGCTTGATGCATGATTGAGAGTGAGGTGACGCGCCACCGCGCTGAGCTGCAAATTCCTTGGGGGGAAACTAAGCGTCGGCGGCTGCGTCGGCGATAAATTTATGCCCGAGACGGGAAACGGTAAAATGCTTTGTATTCATGCGCCTATGAAAATAATTGATGCCAAACGCCCCCGGCATTTCGGTAACATAGCCCGCGTTTACATTCCGGAATCCCAGCTATGGCCGACTTAAGAACGTTTGATTTGAATCTATTGATCGCCTTCGATCTGCTGATGAAGGAACGCAACGTGTCGAGGGCGGCGGAAAAAATGTTCATTAGCCAATCGGCAATGAGTCACGTGCTGCAACGCTTGCGGCATCAATTGGAAGATCCGTTGCTGGTGAAAACCCCGGCGGGTATGACGCCGACGCTACGCGCGCTGTCGTTGGTGGCGCCGGTAGCGGCGGTACTCAAAGATGTGGAAGGCTTGATTCGGGCGCCGGCGCCGTTCGATCCCGCCACTTGTCGGCGCTCTTTTAGCATTGCGGCGACGGATTACGTGGAAGCTCTGCTCCTGCCGATATTGGCGCCGCGTATTGCCCAACAGGCGCCGGGCGTGGACATTCATTTCAAACGTACCAGTAGCCGTTTTCCGCTTAACGCGCTGGAGCAAGGCGAGATAGATCTGATACTGGGTTTTGAAGTGATGTTGAATCCACCCAAGCATTTACACTGCGAAAGCTTATTCGACGATTACATGGTCTGCGTGGCGCGCATCGGCCACCCGCGGGTGAATGCGGCTTTGACGCTGGAAGACTATATAGACCTACCGCATATTCTGGTGTCCAGAACCGGCGCCAGTACCGGGCAAGTTGACAGCTGGTTGGCGGAACACGGCCGCGAGCGGCGCGTGGCACTGACTGTTTCGCATTTTCTGTCAGCATCGCTGATCGTGGCGCAAACGGATATGGTCATGGCCTTTCCCAAGCGTACCGCCGAGCAATTCGCTCAAACCCTACCCTTGCAATTGGTGCCCTTGCCGCTGGATTTACCGCATTACGACACGGTCATGGTCTGGCATCCGCTACAAGACCAGGATCCCGCCAATTGCTGGCTACGTGCTGAAATCCGCACCGCCTGCGCTGCTCTGGACCATTAAGCGCCAAACGTCGGTTCACCCAGTTCGGGAAAGTAGCGCAGTTGGATGCGCCGGCAGTATTCGACCAGCTCGGATTGGGTTAACGCATAATCCTTGACCGGCGAGCTAACCGGACAGGCCAATAAATTGATCAAGACACCGTAGGCCGACGCATCGACGCTGCTGGGCCGCTCGCCCAAGAAAAAAGCCTGACCGCGAAGCGCGGCGGACAGCGCCGCCACATCGCGCCGGCCCAATTCGAAAATGTCCGCGGCAGGTAGCCTGCCAATGCCGTGACCGCGCATTTGCCCGCGAATCCGCAGCCGATAGATGCCGGCCACCATATCCGCCAAGGGTTGCGGCAGACCTTGAAAAATCGCCTGCTTATTGATTCGCCAATTCTCCGCTCCGTATTGCCAGCGGCTATACATGCACACCCAATACAAATGTTCTTCCAACAAACGTTGCCAAGCCAGAGCCTGGGCGTTTTGCTCGGCCGACAAATACCCATCCAGGCTATCGCCGTAATGCTGTTGCAGATAGCGAATAATTACCCGGCTATCGGCAAGCTTTTGACCATTGTGTTCTATGAAAGGCAACTTGCCGAAGGGCGCGGAAATCGGCAAGGTTTCAACAATCCGATATTCGATGCCGGCCATGCGCAGATAGGTTTCCAGCTTGGCGCAAAACTGGCTGGGGTTGGGAATATTCCAGGCTCGGGGAAACTGGTGCAAGGTGATCATCTGCTCTCTCGTCATATTCGGCAGCATTTGGCTGCGGATGCCGCGCGAATAATAGCCTACTGCTTCCGTTTTGAAACCTATCCACTATCCGGGTACGAAACGGTGGTGATTCCGATAAACCCGTCCACTTCCGGCGTAGCGAGTTCACATGCCAAAACTTGATGGCTTCCATCAATCGCCAGATGAAGTTTGCGCCAAGTGCGCCGGGACGGTATATGACAACGTAAGGCAACGATTGCGGTTCAGTTGTAAAAATGCCGTTTGCAACGACCGTCAATTGCATTTAATTCCGGTTGAGAATTGCGCTGATTGCTGATTTGGGGGTGATTGCAAGGTACGGCTAGCTTTTCCGACATTGCCCAGCCGCAACCGACAGAAATCCAAAATACGGCATCGATATGCTTCCGATTTCACGCCACCGGAAATTCCCGCATTTGTTGCATGTCGATGACAGCCATCTTAATTAGATAGGAAAAACCTATTATTTCATAGAAAATCGATATTTTACTATCACTATAAATAGGTATTTTATATGCACACTCCCTAATAGAAATATTTGAGAAACCTATGAAATCGACAAAATCAATTGCACTGAATCCTAATCCGACCAATTTGGAAACTTTTGAAAAACGCCACGCCGAACCTTAAAGGCTCCCTACTCATTTTGATTTCAGCGTTGGATCGCAGAAGTTATAGATAGGCTGCCTCTTTGGCCTATGCTCTTTCCGGAATCAGTAACAACGGATTTTGTTACGGTTGCCGACCTTGTTAAGACTAACATAACTCACACTCCGGTAAATCGATGAGGATGAGCCGGAGTTTTTTAGTTTTGTCGCAGACTTTGCCTACCTCCCGCGACAACACCCGGAATTTGAGCAAACCGAAAGCATGATCAGTTTCCATGAAGACCAAAGAAACGGCCAACGGCGGGATCCTGACGGCTGGATGAGACCTCTATTCCAGGGCTATATCTTTACCGTGCCATTGATAAGTTTGGCGATACGATTGATTTCATGCTGTCAGAATATCGGGATGACGAGACGGCCAGCCGGTTTTTCAAACAAGCAATCGACAACATTGGCTTGCCGAATCGTGTAGTTATCGACCCGAGCAATTCAAACGAAGTGGGTTACACCACCTAGAATTAGGATAACAATAAAATAGGAAAACAACATGCTGTATATCGAACCCAATCAAACAGGTAGTCACGTTAACTTTAAAACGCGTTATGGTAATTACATCGGTGGACAATGGCTGGCGCCGGTTAAAGGTCAATATTTTGAAAATGTAAGCCCGGTCAACGGCAAGGTATTTTGTGAAATTCCCCGCTCAAGCGCCGAAGACGTAGAGTTGGCGCTGGATGCCGCTCATGCGGCCAAAGATGCCTGGGGTAAGACCTCAGTGATGACGCGTTCTAATATCTTATTAAAAATCGCCGACCGTATCGAAACCCATCTGGAAAAATTGGCTATTGCCGAAGCCTGGGACAATGGCAAAGCGGTTCGGGAGACCTTGGCGGCGGACGTACCGTTGGCTGTTGATCATTTTCGCTATTTTGCCGGCTGTATCCGCGCCCAGGAAGGGACTATAGGCGAGATTGACGAACACACGGTGGCTTATCACTTCCATGAACCGCTCGGCGTGGTTGGGCAAATTATTCCCTGGAATTTCCCGCTGTTAATGGCTTGCTGGAAATTAGCCCCGGCCTTAGCAACCGGTAACTGCGTAGTGATGAAACCCGCCGAACAAACGCCGGCATCCATTCTGGTGCTGATGGAAATTATCGGCGATTTATTGCCGGCAGGCGTGATCAACATCGTCAACGGTTATGGCAGAGAAGCCGGCGAGGCGTTAGCCACCAGCACCCGCATCGCCAAGATCGCCTTCACCGGTTCAACACCGGTGGGTTCGCATATTTTAAAATGCGCGGCGGAAAACATCATTCCTTCCACCGTGGAATTGGGCGGCAAGTCGCCTAACATCTTTTTTGAGGATATTTTGGATCAAGAAGATGCGTATATCAGCAAATGTATAGAAGGGGCCATTTTGGCGTTTTTCAATCAGGGCGAAGTCTGCAGTTGCCCCTCGCGGCTGTTGATACAGGAATCCATCTACGAAAAATTCATCGCCAAAATCATTGAGCGGACCAAACAAATCAAACGTGGCAACCCGCTCGACACGGAGACCATGGTGGGCGCGCAAGCCTCTAAACAGCAATTAGATAAAATCTTAAGCTATGTGCAAATAGGCCGGGCAGAGGGCGCGGAAATCTTGATCGGCGGTGAAATTGCTGAGGTTGGCGGCGGATACGCCGAAGGGTTTTATATTGAGCCGACCATATTGAAGGGCAATAACTCCATGCGCATTTTTCAAGAAGAAATTTTCGGTCCCGTGATTTCGGTCACCACCTTTAAAGATGAAGCCGAAGCCCTGGCGATTGCCAACGATACGGATTTTGGCTTGGGCGCAGGCGTCTGGACCCGCGATAACAACCGCGCATATCGCATGGGCCGAGGCATACAAGCCGGACGCGTCTGGGTAAATTGTTATCACCACTATCCAGCCCATGCGGCGTTCGGCGGCTATAAAAAATCCGGTGTCGGCCGTGAAAACCACAAAATGATGCTGGATCACTATCAGCAAACCAAAAACATGCTAGTGAGTTACAACATTAATCCGCTGGGATTTTTTTGATTCGCTTGGCAGGTGTGTTTGGGTGTGCATACCGACAGCCGAAGTGCTAACAATGGCCTTTTGCTAACCGACTAAAGGCCATGTCCAAAATCGATACGCATTCATACCGGGAGGTGTGGGTGTCTGTCGCAAATTTTCAAGACCCCAAAAGCAGGCCTTCTGCCGGGCACAGTCATCCGGCTAACGCCATAAATTGCATGTAAGCCGGAATTCTTGCTTGTGGCAGGCGTGCTTTACGGACCATGTACACCCTTTCGATGCCCGCCAAGGTTGCTTCAGCCGAATAAAATGCTTGGAATCAGAGCATCGGACTGAGCAAACATCTTGATGAGCCGAAGTCCCTGTTCGATCCGCAGATCAAATATTTGATCTGCGGAGTTTCGATAAGATAGCCCCGGCCCTCCAGAAGCAACAAAATACTCATTTATTTAGCCCCGCTTCGCTGGAACCGCCCTGGTCGATGACTACACGATTCGACAAGCCATTGTTGTCGAAGGCTTGCTTGAAAAACCAGGAGGCCGTCTCGTCATCCCGGTGTTCTGACAGCATGAAATCAATCGTATCGCCAAATTTATCAATGGCACGGTAAAGATATAGCCATTGACCTTTAGGTGCATCCATCCGTCAGGATCCCGGCGTTGGCTGTTTCTTTTTCATTGCGGCCTCGGCATTCATTGATGACTACCGAATGACCTAACGATTGAGTGTGGAGCGGTCGATCTCGACGCCGCGCTCTTCCAAAATATCTTCAAGACCCCGGTAAAATACGCCGTGACGAAACTAAACGTAAACGGCGTAAAGGATGGCATCTTTCGGAGAATGGGCGTCAGGAAAACTCATCATGTTTTCGGTCTGCTCAAATATCCGGCTACTATCGCGGGGTGCCGGCAAAGCCTTAATTAGGCAGAGCAAACACAGTAAAAGCCCCGCCCAATTTGGTGTAGGAGCTTAGGCTTCTGTATGCGCCAACCGCACCCAGACCTTCCGAATTGGTAGCGGATGTACCGTCATCCAGACCGGCTGCGATACCGATACCGGCCCAGCCGCCTATACCCGACAGAACGCCAACATACTGTTTACCTTCATATTCCCAGGTATTAACGTTACCGATGATGCCTGACGGGGTTTTGAATTTGTACAATTCTTTACCGGTTTTGGCATCAACCGCTTTCAGGTAACCTTCCAGTGTGCCGTAGAATACGACGCCGCCGGCGGTAGCAACCGAACCTGACCAAACAGAGAATTGCTCTTTGTTAGACCAAGCGATTTTGCCGGTTTTGGCGTCAAAAGCGGTAAATTGGCCCAAGTTTGTGGAATCGTCCTTTTTACCGGTCAGAACGTCGACGCCAGGAGGCATCATACTCACGGTGGAGCCAACATAGGGTTGACCTGCGGTGTAAGAAACTTCAAATGGTTCATAGTTCATGCAAATGTGGTTGCCTGAGATGTAGAACAGACCGGTTTCTGGCGAATAAGAAACAGGTTGTTGATTTTTCACGCCTAATACTGCGGGGCAAATACCGACAGTGGTAACGTCCTCACCATGGAATTCAGGGCTGAACTCAGGAACAACAATAGGACGGCCGGATTTCATGTCCACGTGGGAAGCCCAGTTCACGGCTTTGTCGAATTTTTCGGCAACCAGTAATTCACCGCTTTCACGGTCCAGCGTATAGCCGAAACCGTTGCGGTCGAAGTGAACCATGGTTTTACGCATTTTTCCGTTAATTTCTTGGTCAACCAGAACGGATTCGTTGATGCTGTCGTAGTCCCACTCATCGTGGGGAGTTACTTGGTAAACCCATTTAACTTCACCGGTGTCGGCGTTGCGAGCCCACAATGACATGGACCATTTGTTGTCGCCCGGACGCTGTAACGGGTTCCAAGTAGATGGGTTGCCTGAACCGTAATAGACCAGGTTCAATTTTGGATCATAAGAGTACCAGCCCCAGGTGGTGCCGCCGCCGATTTTCCATTGGTCGCCTTTCCAGGTGCTGGTGCCTGAATCAGGGCCAACGGGAGTGACTTTACCATCTTGCCAGGTGGTGGATTTACCGGGTTTCAACAAGGTGTCTTTGTCCGGACCCATACTGTATCCTTTCCACTCCAATTGGCCGGTGCGGATATTGTAAGCAGCCAGAAAACCGCGCACCCCAAATTCACCACCGCCGATACCGGTTATAACTTTGTCTTTAACCACTAAAGGTGCATTGGTGCTGGTCATGCCTAATCTTGGATCGCCGTTTTGCACGCTCCATACTCTTTTACCGGTTTTGGCATCCAATGCAGTCAGAACAGTATCGGCTTGTTGCAGGAAAATTTTGCCGTCGCCATAAGCCAAACCACGGTTGACGGTATCGCAGCACATAACCGGAACGGTAGCGTCGGCGTCTTGGCTTGGGGTGAACTCCCATATAATGGCCTTTGTTTTTTGATCGATGGCGTAAACGGTGTTTGGGAACGGCGTATGAATATACACCACGCCGTTAATAACTAAAGGGCCGCCTTCATGACCACGCAAAACGCCGGTGGAAAAAGACCAAGCTGGTTGCAGGTCTTTAACGTTTGAAGTATTGATTTGAGAAAGTTTGCTATAGCGTGTGCCGGAGTAATCGCCACCCCAAGATGCCCAGTTGCCAGGGTTTTTTTGGAGCATTTCTAGTTCGCTGTTAGCCCTAGTTACAGTGGGCGCCGCAATAATTGCAGCAACAGTCGACGCGAGCAGCCAGTTTTTTTTAGGCTTATTCATAGGGTACCTCCAGGTAATCTGCCGAATTGACAGAGTTTGTTTTATCGTTGTAAAGACTGGTTCGTGAAGTACGAGAATGGTTAATTACAAAATCAAAACATAGTTAGTTGAATGGGTTAAAGATGCTACGAAACGTGTTTTACCGGTCAGGTTTTCGACAACTGTCGGCGCATACTTTTCGATATTGCGCTATTCAATGACTCCAAACCGGTCGACTCAGGATCCACCCCAATTAATTTTGCTAATTTCATAGGCTAATCAAATGGCTCTATAAGGGGTGTGCATATAAAACACCTATTTATGGGATTAGAAAAATATCGATTTTCTATGGAATAATAGGTTTTCCCTATTTTATTAAGAATAATGATCACGGAGATGACACAAATACAGTCATTCCCGACAGCACGAAACCGGGAACATATCAATGCCGTTTTTTTGGGAGGTGTGTATTCCGATCAAAACCCAGCCAGATTTTGAAGACCTTGGACCGGCTAATTGCAACAATTCGCCACGTCAAAAGCTACCATTCGCTGCCGGCACAAAGTACGATTAATGCGCACCACCGGAGGTGTTGTTGAGTGCGCGTTTCTTAAGCCAGTCGTTTAAGGCGTATTAGAGTACAACCTAACGCGGTTGCTCAACTTACCGGTGTTCATGCCAAAACCGGCGCGGAGTTCGCCCACCCAGGATGACGTGCACCCGAACACCGTCCGGGACGGCTTCAGACGGATAATGGCTTTGAAGCAGAAATAAAACCGTTGAAACTCGATTTTCAAGATCGATTTCAACAAAATATCACCGCAGCCGAGGATAAGAAAATATGTCCGGTTTTTTCATCCGCCTGCTAAACGCCGATTTACTTTGATGAATGTATTACCACAGCGAATAGATCTCGACATTGCCGCCGACTTCGGACTTGGGATTAGCACCGCCGGTTTTGGTGAAAATGCCGGGCGCCGATTCCGTCAATACATATTCCTGATTCGACGGTCCGTCGCCCGCGGACTGGCACATCCAGAATTTCGAATCGGACGAACCCGGCCGCTCGATGGCGGCGATGTGGATATTACCCGGCCAGATCGCGACATCCCATTCTTCAATGTCTTTAAGGTGCATCCGCTTAACTTTCCCTTTTCCCCTTACCGTGCCCGGCCCGCTTTGTTCGTTCAGCTTAAGGCTGGAATCGCATTTCAGCAGCCAATTGCCGACGAAGCCGTTGCAATCGAGGCCGATGAACTCGTCGCAGATTGCCTGCAAGGTGTCCTGCCAACTTAGGGAAGAGTCTCCAAGCAGGTCTGCCGTCAGCTTTAGGGCATAGTTATTCTCGTAACTCAAGCCGCCGAACTTTTTCACGAATTTTTCTTCGTAGTCGGCCAGAGTCGACAGCACAGCGCCAATGGCTTCGGGCGAGCCCTTGCCGGTAAACACGTTGACGTAATTGTTAGCGCCGCCGGCACGGCTCAACACATTGCTCATGTTCAGGCTCAGCAGCGCATCCTTAAGCTTTATCGCATCCTGCGTGCCGGCCTGTTCGGCCGAAGGATGCGATGAGGGATCATTGTTGCGGTAGCGGTTCACCGAAATCGTCACCGGAGTTCCCGCCGCCTTCAGTTTGATTTTCTTGTAATAACCAAGCATATCGCTCGGCCAAGGCGAGTTTTCGTTCCACATAGCAGAGCCCTCCAGGCTGGTTAGAATGTAAAAGCTGTCTCTATTACGCAAGGCCGGGGTTACAGGCTTTCGCGAACCGTCGTATTCAGTGCGACAAGCACTGTCTATAGGATTTTGCCAGAATACGGGCTAAGAAGTTGGCGTTAAGCCGGCCTCAAACTCGGTAGATAGTTTCGACATCTTTACCATCAAAACTCGCAACGCCACAATAGTTTTGTGATCGGCATGGCTTATGCCGGTTCCGAATGGCTTTAAGCGCTGGCGACGACCAAGGACAAATACGCCAAGCAGTATCTTGGATCATAGCCTCGAAGTCCGATTACGCGACGTTAATCGGACTTCGCCGGCTTCAAACTTTGGCTTTTTTATCCTTGCGCGATCCGCGCAAGGCATAAGTTCTCGCTTTATCCTTGGCACTTTCCGCGAAAAAGTTTTTCCAGGATTCGCCGCCCCTATCGGCGATAACCGCCGAGAAATCCCTAAACAGGCTGGTACCGTCCAATACCGCCCGCGGGCTAAGCCCATAGTCGTGAGTCAGGTAGTAGCTGATGCTCATCAGATAGGTTTTTTCTTTGCTATTGAGTTTAATCAATCGCTGCTTTTGTTTGACGTAAACATAATAAGAGGTCAAAGCCAGCAGGCTCAGCCCCAAAAATTTCGTCCACAGCAATATATAGGCATTGTCTTCGAACAGCGGCTGGCCCTTACTCAATACAGCCTCGGTTTTATTCATATTTATCCCCGGTTAAATGGTCGCGGCATCTTAATTTAAGTTTTAAAAGCTTGCTTTAGAAATGTTGCTCGTCACAACGGACCGGTGGCAGTCCGCAGGCGCCGCTCGATAGTTGTCTGTGGAGTATTACCTTAAAAATTCGAAAATTCGAGCGGCCACGGTTCCATGACAAATAACTCAGACCGGCGTGGAAAAATGCGCATCGTAAAAATGGCATTCGTAATGAGGGACGTTTATGGCAATACCGTCTAACCTTACACCTTAGCTCATCAGAAGCTTCTTTTTAAAATCCGCATGTTCCTCGGAACATAGTCTCAAGAATTGGAAACTAGAGGTCGTATTCATGGAAAACGGCGCGCCAAATAGCGGCCAAGCCAATGCCGCGCGGCAAAACATTGAAAACTGGTATCGAGCGGTGATCGAATCCTCCGACGATGCCATTATCGGCAAGGATTTGAACGGCATGGTCGCCAGTTGGAACCCGGCGGCCGAGCGGATGTTCAGCTATACCGAACAAGAAATCCTGGGCCAGCCGATTACCAAGCTAATCCCCAAACACCGGCTTAGCGAGGAAAAGATGATTCTTGCCAGAATTCTGCAGGGCGATCAAATTCAACACTACGAGACGACTCGGCTGCGGAAGAATGCAGACGAGTTTCCGGCCTCTATCAGCGTCTCGCCGATAAGGTGTCCGCAAGGTAATATTATCGGCGCGGCGAAAATCATCCGGGATATTTCCGAGCGTAAAGCCGCCGATTTGCTGAGCAAAGACAACCGGTTTCGCGCATTGTTCGAGACCATTGTCGATGGCGCGGTGCTGATTAATGCAAAAGGCTTGATTCAGGCATTTAACCCGGCGGCGGTGACGCTGTTCGGCTATATGCCTATCGAGGTAATGGGCAAGAACATCGGGATGTTGATGCCCGCCCCCCATGCCGAGCAGCACGATGCGCATATCAATAATTATCTGAGAACAGGCGTGAAAAAAGTGATCGGCATCGGCCGGGAGGCCGCTGGCAAGCGCAAGGACGGTTCGATATTTCCGGTTGAATTGACCATCAGCGAAATGGAAGTCGACGGCGAGCATATATTCACCGGCATAATCCGCGACATTACCCAGCGCAAGCAAGCCGAGGCCGCCTACGATTTCGAACAAAAGCTGGCCAGCGATCTGTTGCAGCGCCTTTGGAAAGCCGAGAAAACCGACAAATCCGGCCTGACTATCTGGCGCGGCGAAAACTTGCCCGGCAAACGCTATTTCTCCGGCGATTTATTACTTCATGCCTCCTGTTACGGGCACACTTACGTGTTGCACGCCGACTCGATGGGCCACGGGCTGGTCGCCGCCTTGCCGCTATTGCCGCTGGGAGATCTGTTTTACGCTTTGGCGCGTTCCGGCCACATGGTAGGAGCTATCGCCGCCAATCTAAACCGGATGCTGTTCGAAAGAATGCCGCGCGGCCGCTTCGTTTCCGCCACCATCTTGCGCATAAACCCGAATCATCGAAGCATCGAAATCTGGAACGGCGGCATGCCGCCCATCGCATTATTTACTGCTGAATCCGCCAATGCGACGCAGGTCGGCGGCGAGCATCCGGCTTTAGGCGTCGTGCCGCCGGACGATTTCAATGCAAACACGCGGGAATGGCAATGGGATGCTCAATATCCCCAACGCCTGTTTTCATACTCCGATGGTTTGACCGATGCGCAAAATGCCGACGGCGAAATTTTTGGACAAAGACGCGTGCTGGAACTGTTTAAAAATCAGGTCAAAAACCGGGATAAATCGGCCGACATCTATAAAGCGTTTATCGACTTTGTCGATGCCGACAAAGCCCGGGACGACGTATCGCTGCTAATTGTCGATTGCGAGTTATTGCGCTCATAACCCAAGCACCGGCGTATTGCGGCGGGGTAGAATCAGTGTAAAAAATGGTTAAGCTGGAAACCAAACGAAACAATCACTGTCCAGAACGCAACACTCCGAAACCACCCGCTGCTGAATTACAAGCAATATAATGCACCGCTCGTATCCAATCCTCTTGAAAAACAATACTATAAAATCTGGCATGTCGATTGCTGAGTCAAATGCGTATTTGAATCGTCAATTTCAATTTCCAAATCACACCATTCAAGCCAAACGCATGCCTGACCTTAAAACCAAGTCGGAGAAAACTCGCGCCCGGCTGTTGACCGCCGCCAGCCGTATTTTTGCCGAGAAAGGCTATCAAGACGCGACCATCGCCGAGATTTGCGAGCAGGCCCAGGCCAATATCGCCGCGGTAAACTATCATTTCGGCGACAAGCAAACCCTGTATCTGGAAGCTTGGCGGCACGCGTTCAATCATGAGCTTGGCCAGCACCCTCCCGACGGCGGCGTATCGCGGCAAGCGTCCGCCGAGCAACGTCTGGCCGGACGCATCAAATCGATGATCCGCCGGGTGGCGGATGACAACTCGTATTCGTTTGCCATCATTCACAAGGAAATGGCGCAGCCGACACGCTTGCTGGCCGACATTCTGGAAAAGGAAATCAACCCGCAACGTCAGCAAATGTTCGGCTTGCTACGCGAGTGCCTGGGCCAGGACGCCAGCGAACAACAATTGCAATATTGTCACGCCAGTATCATGGGCCAATGTTTTCAATTGCTGCGTCTGAAACAGATGCAACATGCCCGGCCGCAGCGCGCCCTTGCCAGCGATCTGAGTGACGTCGGTGCTTTTGCCGAGCATGTGGTGGACTTTTCGCTGGCCGGCATCCGCGCCATCCGTTCGCAAACTTTACCTAAACGCATCCAAGCATGAATCAACAAAACTCCGATTTATCCTCGTCGAGCAAGCGCCGGCCCTGGCTATGGACCGGCGCCATCCTCGCCGTGAGTCTGGCCGGCGCCGGACTCTATTTTCACCATAGCGAAGCCGCGCCGGATACTAAGGCCGAACGCGGCGGCGGCAAGGGCCGGCGTTTTTTCGAGCAACAAGACGCCCCCGCCGTCGTCGCCATTCAGTCTGCCGGCAGCGGCGATTTTCCGGTTTATCTGAATGCGCTCGGCACCGTCACCGCGTTGCGCACCGTCACCGTCAAACCCCGGGTAGACGGCGAATTGGTAAAAGTGGCGTTCAGCGAGGGACAGATGGTCAAGGCCGGCGATTTGCTGGCCGAAATCGACCCACGGCCGTTCCAGGTGCAATTGCAACAGGCCCAAGGCCAGTTAACCAGGGATCAAGCCTTGTTGAAAAACGCCGAACTGGATCATGCCCGCTATGAAACCCTGCTGGCTCAGGATTCCATCGCCGCCCAGCAAACCGTTACCCAGGCGTCGCAAGTCAAGCAATATCAAGGCAACGTGGAAATGGATCAAGCCATGGTCGATAGCGCCAAGCTGCAACTCGGCTACGCCAAGTTGACCGCACCGATTTCCGGCCGGGCCGGCCTGCGGCAGATCGACCAGGGCAACATCGTGCACGCCAACGACGCCAACGGTCTGGTAGTAATCACCCAGTTGCAGCCGATCAGCGTGGTGTTCACCTTGGCGGAAGACCAATTGCCGGAAGTGGTTAAACGCTATCGCAACGGCCAAAATATTACAGTGGAAGCCTACGACAGAGGCGGCAAGTTGAAACTGGCCGAAGGTAAGCTTACCGCGCTGGACAATCAAATCGACCCGACCACCGGCACCATCAAACTGAAAGCGCAATTCGACAATCTGGAGCAAACCCTGTTCGCCAATCAATTCGTTAATGTGCGTATGCACCTGGATACCTTGCACGGCGTCACCCAGATACCCAGCGCCGCCTTGCAGCACGATACCCAGGGCGCGTTTGTGTACGTGGTCGATGCCGAAAATATTGCCCATTTGCGCCGCGTCGAACCCGGTCCCAGCGAAGGCGAAAAAGTGGCTATCGAAAATAATCTGGCACCCGGCGAACAACTCATCCTCACCGGCATAGACCGGGTCAAGGACGGCGCGGTGGTGGATGTGGCCGAGAAAGACGGGCAAGCAGTCGCCGCCAAACCGGAATTGCAACCCAAGCCGGGAGACGAATCCGGCAAACGCCGGCGGCGCGGATAAATCATGAGTCTTAGCGATCCGGGCAAGGCCGGCTTCAATCCTTCGCGTCTATTCATCCTGCGGCCGGTAGCCACCTCCTTGTTGATGGTGGCTTTGTTATTGGTAGGCATCCTGGCTTATCGGCTGCTACCGGTCTCGGCCCTGCCGCAGGTCGATTATCCGACCATCCAGGTCACCACCCTGTATCCCGGCGCCAGCCCGGAAGTGATGACCTCCATCGTCACCGCGCCGCTGGAACGGCAGTTCGGGCAAATGCCCGGCTTGACGCAAATGAGCTCCACCAGCTCCGGCGGTGCGTCGGTGATTACCTTGCAGTTTAACTTGCATTTGGACCTGGACGTTGCCGAGCAAACCGTGCAAGCAGCGATCAACGCCGCCGCCAACTTTTTGCCCGACGATTTGCCGCAAGCGCCGATTTACAGCAAGGTCAACCCGGCCGATACACCGATCATGACGCTGGCGGTCAGCGCCAAATCGCTGCCTTTATTTAAGGTAGAAGATTTGGTCGATACCCGATTGGCGCAAAAAATCGCCCAATTGCCCGGCGTCGGCATGGTCAGCATCAGCGGCGGCCAACGGCCGGCGGTGCGCATTCAAGCCAACCACAAAGCGCTGGCTGCCTACGGCATCAGCCTGGAAGACGTGCGCAGCGCGATTGCCGCGGCCAACGTCAATCAACCCAAAGGCTCAATCAACGGCCCCACCCGCGCCGCGACAATAGACAGCAACGATCAATTGCGTTCGCCGGCCGAATACCGCGAACTGGTGGTGGCTTACAAAAACGCCGCGCCGGTCAAACTGGCGGACGTTGCCGAAGTCGTAGACGGCGCCGAAAACGTGCGCCTAGCCGCCTGGGCTAACGACAAGGCGGCGGTCGTCGTCAACATCCAGCGCCAACCAGGCGCCAATGTGATCGAGGTGGTGGATCGGATTCAGGAATTGCTGCCCAAATTGCAAGCCTCGCTGCCGCCCGGCATAGAAGTCACGCCGCTGACCGACCGCACCGTGACGATCCGCGCCTCGGTGCACGATGTGCAATTCGAGCTGCTGCTGGCCGTGGCGCTGGTGGTGATGGTGATCTTCCTGTTCCTGCGCAATATCCCGGCCACCATTATTCCAGGGGTTGCGGTGCCCCTGTCTTTAGTGGGCACGTTTGCGGCGATGTATCTGGCCGATTTCAGCATCAACAATTTAACCCTGATGGCGTTGACCATCGCCACCGGCTTCGTGGTGGACGATGCCATCGTCGTCATCGAAAACATTTCCCGCTATATCGAACGCGGCGAAGCGCCGTTGCAAGCCGCATTGAAAGGTTCGGCGCAGATTGGCTTTACCATTATTTCGCTGACTTTTTCGCTGGTCGCGGTATTGATTCCACTGTTGTTCATGTCGGATGTGGTGGGCCGGCTGTTTCGGGAATTTGCGATTACGCTGGCGGTGGCTATCTTGATTTCTGCGGTGGTGTCATTGACCCTGACGCCGATGATGTGCGCAAAGCTGCTACGGCCCGGTGTCGGGCATAAAGAAGACGAAATCGGCAACGATTGGTTCGGCCGCTTAATCAAGGCCTACAGCCGCAGCCTGAGTTGGGTGATGCAACGGCAAGCCGCGACCTTGCTGGTATTTTTCGTCACCGTGGCGTTGACCGCGGCGATGTATATCTGGATACCGAAAGGCTTTTTCCCCAGCCAGGACACAGGCATCATCCAGGGCTTTTCCGAAGCGCCGCAAAATGTGTCGTTTGCCGCCATGGCCGAGCAACAGCAAAAGCTGGCTAAGCTGATACTGGAAGATCCGGCCGTGGAAAGCCTGTCGTCGTTTATCGGTGTCGATGGCATCAACGCCACACCCAATAGCGGCCGGTTTTTGATCAATTTAAAACCGCACGAGCAAAGGCCGCCGGCTAACGCGATTATCGCCCGCTTGAAAACCCGTTTGGCGGAATCGCCCGGCAGCGTGTTATACCTGCAACCGGTGCAGGATTTAACGATGGAAAACCGGGTCAGCCGCACCCAATACCAATTTACCCTGGAAGGCGCCGACATCGACGATTTGAACCGCTGGACCGGCAAGCTGGTAAACGCCTTGGAAGGCCGGCCGGAATTTGCCGATGTAGTCAGCGACGTGCAGGATCAGGGCCGCCAGGTGTTCGTCAAGATCGACCGCGCTACCGCCAGCCGCCTGGGCGTCAGCACGGCGGCAATTGATAACGCCTTATATAGCGCCTACGGCCAGCGTCTGGTATCGACCATCTTTACTCAGGCCAATCAGTACCGGGTGGTATTGGAAGTCGATCCGGCCGAGCAGACCGGTCCGCAAGCCTTGAACGAATTGCGCATACCCTCCACCAACGGCACCCAAGTACCCTTATCGGCCATCGCCGAACTCTCGGAGCGGCCGACCACATTGGCGATCAGCCATCTGGATCAATTCCCGGTGACGACTGTGTCCTTCAATCTGGCACCCGGTTATGCGCTGGGCGACGCGGTCGCCGCTGTCGATGCCGCCAAAAGCGAGATCGAATTGCCGCTAGCCATCCGCAGCGAATACCAGGGCGCCGCGCAAGCCTTTAAGGCCTCGCTGGGCAATACGCTGTGGCTGATTCTGGCCGCCATCGTCACGGTCTATATCGTGCTGGGTGTGCTGTACGAAAGCTATATCCATCCGATCACGATCCTGTCCACCCTGCCCTCGGCCGGCGTCGGCGCCTTGTTGGCACTGCAAGTCTCCGGCGGCGACCTGGGCATCATCGGCATCATCGGCATTATTTTGTTGATCGGCATCGTCAAGAAGAACGCGATCATGATGATCGACTTTGCGCTGGAAGCCGAACGCAAGCAACATCTGCCGCCCGAGCAAGCTATTTTTCAGGCTTGCCTGTTGCGCTTCCGGCCGATTTTGATGACCACCTTGGCCGCGCTATTGGGTGCGCTGCCGTTGATGCTGGGCAACGGCGTCGGCTCCGAGCTGCGCCATCCGCTGGGTATTACGATGGTCGGCGGCTTGCTGCTTAGCCAATTATTGACGCTTTACACCACGCCGGTGATTTATCTGGCCATGGACAGATTGGCGCGCCGGGTTAACGCCGGCCTGGAGCTGAATCAAATCGAACCGGTGGAACAGGACCCGAGCCAGCCATGAACCTTTCCGAATTATTCATCCGCCGCCCGGTCGCCACCACTTTATTGACCATCGCTATTGCCTTGTGCGGCGTACTGGCGTTTTTAAATCTACCCATCTCTTCGCTGCCGCAAGTGGACTTCCCCACCGTGTCGGTGCAGGCGCAAGTACCCGGCGCCAGCGCCGAGACGATGGCCGCCACCGTGGCGACGCCGCTGGAACGGGCATTGGGCCGTATCGCCGGCGTCACGGAGATGACCTCCAATAGCTCACAAGGCTCAACGCAGATTACGCTGCAATTCGATTTAAACCGGGACATAGACGGTGCCTGCCGCGACGTGCAGGCTGCGATCAACGCCGCCGCCAGCATGTTGCCCAGTAATATGCCCAATCGGCCCAGCTACCGGCGCGACAACCCTTCGGACTCGCCGATTCTGATTCTGGCGCTGACCTCGGACAGTTTTACGCGCGGCCAGATGTACGATTCCGCCTCGACGATTTTGCTGCAAAAAATCTCGCAAATCCCCGGCATCGGCCAGGTACAAATTGGCGGCGCGGCATTGCCGGCGGTGCGCGTGGAACTGAATCCCAACGCCCTGAGCAAATACGGCATTGGCCTGGAAGACGTGCGCAACACCATCGCCCAAACCAACGTCACCCGGCCCAAAGGCATATTGGAAAGCGCCAACACCCGTTGGCAGATTCAAGCCAACGACCAGGCCCGCAAAGCCGAGGAATATCTGCCGTTGATTGTTGCGTATCGCAACGGCGCGCCGGTAACGATTGCCGATCTGGGCGAAGCGGTCGATTCCGTGGAGGATTTGCGCAATACCGGTTCCAACAACGGCAAGCCGTCGGTACTGTTGATCATCCGCAAACAACCCTTAGCCAACGTCATTCAGACCGTCGATCAAGTGCTGGCGGTGATGCCGGCTTTACGGGCGGCTTTGCCCAGCAATATCGAGCTCTCGGTGGTGGTGGATAGATCCTTGTCGATCCGGGCATCGATCCGCGAAGTCGAGCACGGCTTGTTCGTCGCGGTGTTGCTGGTGATTCTGGTGGTGTTGGTGTTCCTGCGCAATCCGCGTTCGGCGGCAGTGCCCATCGTCGCCGTGCCGGCTTCCTTGCTGGGATCTTGCGCCGTGATTTATCTGTGCGGCTTTAGTATCAACAACCTAACCTTGATGGCCTTGACCATCGCCACCGGCTTTGTGGTGGACGATGCAATTGTGGTGGTGGAAAACACCAACCGGCATATCGAGGAAGGCGTGGCGCCATTCCGCGCGGCGCTAATGGCCGCCAAGGAAGTGGGCTTCACCGTATTGGCGATGAGCGTGTCGCTAGTAGCGGTGTTCCTGCCGATTTTATTGATGGGCGGCGTACCGGGCCGGCTGTTTCGGGAATTCGCGGTGACGTTGTCGGCGGCGGTGCTGGTGTCGCTGGTGATCTCGTTGACCACCACCCCGATGCTGTGCGCGCGCTGGCTGGGTAAGGAATCCAAAGAACATGGCGCCGTCTATCACGGCATCGGCGCGGCTTTCGATTGGATACAGGACATCTACCGGGTCAGCCTGAGCTGGGCCTTACGCCATGGCCGCATCATGCTGACTTTGTTGCTGGCGACCATCGCTTTAAACATTTATTTGTACGGCGCTATCGATAAAGGCTTTTTCCCGACCCAAGACGGCGGCCGCTTGCTCGGCGAGATTCAGACCGATCAAAACACCTCGTTCCAAACCCTGCAAAAGCAATTCGCGCAAATCTCGGACATTTTGCAAAAAGACCCGGCGGTCGCCAATGTCGCCGGCTTTGCCGGCAGTTCGCAAAGCAGTAACAGCGCGCGGATTTTCGTCACTTTGGTTCCGCACGAACAGCGCGACGGCGTCGAAGTGGTGATGGAACGCTTGCGCAAGGCGGCGGGCCGGATTCCCGGCGCCAATTTGCACATGTTTCCGGCCCAGGAACTGCGAATAGGCGGACGCATGTCCTTCGGTTTACTGGATTACACCTTGCAGGCCGACGATTTGGATTTGTTGCGGGAATGGACCCCGAAGGTCCAGGCCGCTTTGGCCCGGCTGCCGGAATTGAGCGACGTCAGCACCAGCCAACAAGACAAGGGCGAACAAATCGGCCTGACCGTCAACCGCGATCTGGCCGCGCGTTACGGCGTCAGCCAAGCCTTGATCGACAACAGCTTGAACAGCGCCTTCGGTCAGCGCCAGGTATCGGTGATTTACAACCCGTTGAATCAATACCGGGTGGTGATGGAACTGGCGCCGCAGTACTGGCAATCGCCGGATAGTCTGAAACAACTGTATATCAGCGCCCCCGGCCGGGCCGGCGCTGACGGTCTGCCGGCACAGCCCAAGCAAGTGCCGCTGTCGGCGCTGGCCGGCTTCGCGCCGAGTAATGCGCCATTGTCGGTGCATCATCAAGGCCAGTTTGCGGTCACCGAATTGTCGTTTAATTTAAAGCCCGGCGTGTCTATGTCCACGGCCGATGTTGCTATTAGCCAAGCCTTGCGCGACATCGGCTTGCCGGCCGCCATTACCGGCAGCTTTCAAGGTTCCGGCAAGGCGTTTCAGGAAGCCTTGCGCAGCCAACCCTGGCTGGTTTTAGCGGCACTAATCACGATCTATATTGTGCTGGGCGTGCTTTACGAAAGCCTGGTGCATCCGCTGACGATTCTGTCCACCCTGCCCTCGGCCGGTGTCGGCGCCTTGCTGGCCTTGATGGCTTGCGATAAGGAGTTCAGTATCATCGCCCTGATCGGCGTGATTTTGCTGATCGGCATCGTCAAGAAAAATGCCATCATGATGATAGATTTTGCATTGCTGGCCGAGCGCGAGCGCGGTTTGAATTCGCGCGAGGCCATTTTCCAGGCCTGCATGTTGCGCTTCCGCCCGATTCTGATGACTACGCTGGCCGCGCTGTTCGGCGCCTTGCCGCTTGCTTTGGGCAGCGGTTACGGCGCGGAACTGCGCCAACCGCTGGGGATTTCCATCGTCGGCGGCCTGGTTTTCAGCCAGTTATTAACCTTATACACCACGCCGGTCGTTTATTTGTACCTCGACCGTTTCCGGCTGTGGTTGCACGCCCGTTTTTCCAACCGCGCCGCCAGTCCGGCGCCACAATCCCTCTAAGCCCCGATTGTCATGCGTTTAAGAATAAGCCCACCGTTGATTGCTTCCCTACTAACCTTGCCCTTGGCTGCCTGCACGGTAGGCCCGGATTATGTCCGTCCGCAAGCCAATGTGTCCGAGGAATTTAAAGAAGTGAAAGGCTGGAAACAGGCCCAGCCGCGCGATACCGGTTTGCCCGGCAAATGGTGGGAGATTTTTAACGATCCCAAGTTGAACGAACTGGAAGAACAGGTGGCCGCCGCCAACCAGTCCATCATCCAGGCCGAAGCCCAATACCGGCAAGCGCAGCATCTGGTGCAATCGGTACAATCGTCCTTGCTGCCGGTGGCGACGCTGACCGGTACCTTCAACCGCTTCCGCGCCGCCACCGGTCAGAACGTCGCGGTGGGCGGGGTGCGCAACCTGTTCGGCCAGGCGGTCGGCGTGGCCTGGGAACCCGATTTATGGGGCAGTGTGCGCCGTCAGGTGGAAACCAATACCAGCAACGCCCAGGCCAGCGCCGCGACCTTACATGCCTTGATACTGTCCAGCCAATCGGCACTGGCGGACAATTATTTTCAGTTGAAAACCCTGGACGCCCAGAAAGCCTTATTGGACGAAACGGTGACGGCTTTCGCCAAAACCCTGGAGATCACCAAAAACCGCTATGCGGTGGGTGTGGTGGCCAAGGCTGACGTCGTGCAAGCGGAAACCCAACTGGAAACCGTCCGCGCCCAGTCTATCGATCTGGGCGTGCAGCGCGCCAAGCTGGAACATGCCATCGCCGTACTGATAGGCAAAACGCCGGCGGAACTGGCGTTGGCACCGTCGCCATTGGATACGCAACCCCCAGGGATTCCGGTCAGCTTACCGTCGGAACTGCTGGAGCGCCGTCCGGATATTGCCGCCGCCGAACGTAAAATTGCCGCCGCGAATGCACAGATTGGCGTCGCTAAAGCCGCTTACTACCCTACGTTGAACCTGGCCTCCACCAACGGCTTTCAGTCGCCGACCGCCGACAGCTTATTCACGATGGCCCGCCGCTACTGGTCTTTAGGGCCTGCCGGCTTGGCCTTGACTTTGTTCGACGGCGGCGCCAAGAATGCCCAATACAAACAAGCAATAGACGCCTACGACGCCAGCGTGGCCGGCTACCGGCAAACCGTTCTCACCGGGTTTCAAGAGGTGGAAGACAATCTGGCCGCACTGCGCATCCTGGATGCGGAAACCCAAGTGCAAGACAAAGCCGTCTCCGCTGCGAAACAGGCGCTGGCTCTGACCAACAATCAGTATCAGGCGGGCACCGTCAGCTATATCAACGTGATGACCGCGCAGACTACCGCGCTGTCCAATCAACAGACGGCAGTGCAATTGCTGGGGCAGCGTTTGTCTGCCTCGGTGTTGCTGGTCAAAGCTCTGGGGGGCGGCTGGAACGAAACCTTGGTGCCGACGGAAGACGAAGCCGACGGCGAGCGGAAATGGACGGATTATTTGATTTTGCCGCTGGCGGAATGATGCAGTTAACTATCGACTAAAAGATTTCAAATTTAACACTGAAGATCCAGGAGCCGACCCGATGAAATACCTCATCACACTATTGAGCATAATTGCCGCCTTCGCTTCTTACATCGTCGGCAGCATATCGGGTCTGGTGGCGTTTATGATTGCCGGCATTGTTTTTGAGGGTATTTTTTGGCGGCGCATTTTTCGGCGTAAATCTTAAATATGCCCTTAAACGGTTCCGGCATCGATCCATCCTGTTGCCAAGCCAAGCCGATTTATCAGGGATACCGGGCCTCTTTGTTGTCACGAACGATGCGCTTCACGCGTTCATCATCTACGGCCCTTGGTTGACCGAGAAGTTTTCTCCAAGTTTTAAGTGCCAACCCGGAACATTGGAGCCCGCGTAGGGCGGATGCCCGCAGGGTGATCCGCCAAAAAATATCCCAAAACACCAGCCGGCCAAACACATCCGGATGATATCAAGTGGCCGTTTCACATCTGACGGAACGCCTATTGGCTTCCGTCTTACGCAGGTTAAGTTCCAACCCGGAACATTGGCGTTATTTTGTCCAATGTTTGAGCTCCGAGCTGCAACGATCAAGAAATTTTCTTGACCGATCAAGCTTAGAGCTCGAATGCCCGAGAAATTTTCTCCTATGTTTTCAGCTGCAACCGGGAGCATCGGAGTTATTTTGTCCAATGCTCGAGCTTCAAGCTGCAACGGCCAAGAAATTTTCTTGACCGTTCAAGCTTAGAGCTCGAATCACCGAGAAATTTTCTCCAACGTTTCAGTTCCAAACAGGAACATTGGAGTTATTTTGTCCAACGCTCGAGTTCCGAGCTGCAACGATCAAGAAATTTCTCTTGAATGTTGATGCTCCGAACTCGATCCTTCGGGCTATTTTCTAAATCATTCCGCCTCAGAGCCTCATTATTCGAGCGCCGACTTAAAACGCTGGCGTTATTTTGCGCAACGGCCAAGAAAAAAGCTCGGTCTATGCGGAAAATGACTGGAATAGATGGCGACCGGCCAAGAGCTGAGCTTGATTTTTCCAAAGCCATCGACCTTTAAATGGCAGTTATCGAGACTAACTTATCGAGAACGGTGAATTCTCGGTTTCGGCCAAAAGCGGTCTGTTAGCCTAAACCTCTTGAATGTCGTCTTTTGCTTAAAATATTGTCACTCTACTTTTTAACCGGAAGATTAGATAACGGTAAATTTGTGGATATGCATTCCCATACTTTACAAGGAGCGTTGATTTAGTCTATTTGCTGCGCACATGCAACTGATCTTGCAACTTCACGGCTCATTGAAGCCCCGAGATCCAGCCAGTGGATGACGTTGTAGTAACGATATTTTTCGCTGCCGACGTAATCGCGAAGAATTGACTTGATTCGCTTAGAGGGAAGCGCACGGACAGCCAGGACAGCGGCGGCTTTCCGTACTTCATCTGAATCATGGTTAAAGAGGGCTAACAAAGCATCTCGGGATAATTTTTCAAAACGTGATTCTGAGCAGAGTTCGATTGTCTTCTTCAAGATGGCAGCTGGCATATCAAGAGAAAGAAGATCTGATACGGAGTGCTTCTTACCGATTGAGATTATGGCCCTAGCGACTTCGACCTGAAACTCCTCATCATGCGAAATCGTTAGCAGTGTGGAACCGATCCTTGGTCCATTGGCGTTGGCAAGCACAGTGATATCCATCCACTCTCCATGTTTTCCCAAATATTTTGCGTCCAGCTTAGATGCCCCTGCGTAGCCGCCTAGGAGGTTAGTTCTTATCCTCGACAAATCCTCGGGCTTTAGGGCAGCACAAAGCAAATTTAACCCTTTTCTGGTAAGTTCTTTGCGCAAGAAATTCTCTAGATCTCGCGTCTTCTTGATAATATCCTGACCAGCAGAGTTACCACCAAATTTAAGCTCCATTCGCCGAATTCGTTCTTCGAAATACCCACTAAACTTATCGTCTACATTGCGGCGAAGCTCTTCCACTCTATTCCTAAAATAACTTTCCATTAGTGCAAAGTAAGCTGCATCATCGTATATTGAGCTCGCTTCGACCTTTTTCTCCAGTTCCGCCTCAGAGAGTCTCTTTAATATTGATCTTGCCCTGATCTATCGGACACTCGGCTAAGAGAGTAATCTCTAACCCCGAGGAAAATCATGAAAGCCCAAAACGAATCAAAGATCCCCGTTGTCCGCAACAAATATACCGCGCAGTTTAAAGAACAAGCCCTGGAGCGTGCCGACAAGGATGGCATCCCAAAGGCGGCCAAAGATTTAGGGCTCGCCGAATCGATGCTGTACAACTGGCGAGCCAAGCGTCGCCAAACAGGACAGCCCTTCGAAGATCAAAAGCTACAGCAGGCCGAAATGGCGCGGCTTAAACGAGAAAACACCCGCCTGGAAGAGGAAGTCGCCTTTTTAAAAAAGGCGGCAGCGTACTTTGCCAAACAGCCCAAGTGAAGTACGCCATGATCAAAGCTAATGAAGATCAATTCCCTGTGGGACTCATGTGCCGCCTGTTAACGGTCTCACGGAGTGGCTACTACGACTGGAAGTGCAGGCCACTTTCCGATAGAGGCGAAGCGAATAAATGGCTAGCCAATGAGATTAAACGTATTTTTGAGGATGAGAAAGGCCGTCCTGGTTCACCCAGAATTACACAGCGACTACAAGACGAAGGAAAATCAGCAGGCCGACACCGGGTAGCCAGGATCATGCGAAGCCATGGCTGGAGAGCGAAGGCGGCTAAGAAATACAAAGCCACAACGAACAGCAACCACTCGTTACCGGTCGCCCCGAATCGGTTGGAACAAAACTTCACGGCAGACGGCCCCGATCAAAAATGGGTATCGGATATCACCTATATTTGGACGGAAGAAGGTTGGCTGTATTTAGCGGTGGTACTTGAGCTTTATTCACGTCGAGTGATCGGTTGGGCCATTTCCGAACGGATGACGGCAACGTTGGTTTGTGATGCCCTGATCATGGCGTTATGGCGTCACCGAATGCCTAAAGGCGTCATTGTCCATTCGGATCGAGGCAGCCAGTATTGCTCTGCCGCCTACCAGAAGCTTTTCACCAAACACCAATTGATTTGCAGCATGAGCAAGAAAGGCGATTGCTATGACAACGCCGCCATGGAAAGCTGGAACCACAGTTTTAAAGTCGAGGCGATTCATGGCGAACGGTTTTTAACCCGATCAGCCGCCAAGTACCAAGTGTTTGAATATATCGAAGTGTATTACAATCGAAAAAGGCTTCACTCCAAATTAGGCTATATCAGCCCGGAAAATTTTGAAGCTAAAAAAGTCGCTTAGTTGAGTGTCCGTCAAATCCGGGCAAGATCAACTTGATGATTACTATGCTCAAGTCCAAGAAGCAGAGCACGAGTTTCTAGTCCCTCAAAACCAACCAATACGGATCGCAACAATTTGGCGTTTAGCATCTGGAATTGGGTTTCCAAAACTAACTCTTGGGCTGCTCTAGTCTGGCCCGTTCGAAGCAGAATTGCGACCATACACTCAAGCGCGCTGCGAGATGTGCTGTAGTCGCTTCGAGCGTACTCTTTTCTAGCGATCTCCAAATCCCCAGCAGTGCCGCGTTTGGCGAGATAACCTAGAGCCGCTGTCCTCACTCTGGCTGGCGAGTCATCTGAGAACCAATTGGCGATAATCAAGTCTCGATTAATCTTGTCATCATCTGCAGGAAGATCATGAGCCAGTAAGGTTAATACGGAAATCGCTCCAGCCTTCTCGTTCTCGTTAACGCCTACGAACGATGAAACTACAGCAGGATTTAATCGTGAACCTGCAATTGCCGAATACCAACACCACAAAGGGACATTCTCGTTGGAAAGATGCTGAAATCCTAAACGAGCTAAATAACTTGTTTCTCTTCTACTCAGTTTCATTCCTTCCGTATGTGCCGTGAAGAGGATATTAAGATCATGGACTCCCAGATTCATCTCATCGTTGCCCGACTTTGATATTGAGTTTGCTAGCAATCTAAACCGAGCAACATCGGTTGCACTAAGCGAATCGAGAGAATCCGGCTTCCCAATTCTTTCCACTAGGCTCTCAAGAAATCCAAAACCTTCAGCGAACAGTGGAGACAATTCATACTTATTATCTTCCTTAATAGTCTCCCCAGAACTCAATTGAGCACGTTTTGCCCGCAACTCGTCAGGCTCGGATGATTCATCTTCGGCCCGGACGCGGTTTACATACGCGGTAACGGATTTCCTGCTTAGCGTTTCTATATCCCCTGTCGTCGAAAAATTCTGAAATAGATTCTTCTTGTCGGCAATGATCTTCTTTTTAAAAGCTAGGACCTTCTTCAGATCATCGCCTGGATCCCTCAATAAATCTTCTGAAACCTGCTTAAAGAAAAGGGAAATATCTGGACTACCAGTCTTTTCGCGTCTTAACATTGACCGTTCGAATTCTTCTTCGAATCCAGAGGAGTATGTTCCATTGCGGTCTGGCGGGGTTCCCCATCGTTTCCAGATCATTCCAATAAATAAATCACATCGATCAAGATCCTGATTTATAAGGTGTTGCGGCCGACCGAACGCCGCGACTGTTTCTTCCCACCCTATTAACTCAACCTGATAACCAAGTACATCCGCCCACGACTCGTTAAATTAGTTCACCACTTCTCGAATAGCTTTCCGCTCGTCCTGGAGATCGCCTGGCGACGCCAGAAATGCGCGAATGATTTTCCGTGTACTAGACATATTTTTTACCGATATTCGAGACTAAATTGGAAACCACTTAAAGAATAGATTCAATTAGCCAAGACTTAAATTAAAGTCCGCTATGATATTGCAACCAGACTTTCAAGATAAGTGCTTATACGTCTGCTCAGGGTCGGTTTTACTCCTTCAATTCTGACAGAGCAAGTTCGGCCATGACGGGTTGATCGTGAATTTGTTTCAATGGCTGTAAACCAGCTAAAAACTATCCATAATGACCAAATAAGGAGTTTATCTCGTTCCCACGCGCCGCGTTGGAACCCTGGGCTTGACCGCGCGCGGCGGTCATTATCACTATGTGCCAAACGCGATAACGTGCGCTAAATCCCGGTGACCAATAGGATGCTGCCGTTGGGGCATCGTTCGCGACTGTTGCTCCTCTTCGCTGGCTCGGCACAACCCATGGATGCGCATCTTATTGCGCTCGTAAGTTAAGAACCTGTTCCTCAACCCGCTACGGATCATTTTTCACCAGCCAATTTTAGAACGGTGGCGCTTAAATCAGGGCTGAGGTAAACATCCGATTGCTCGATTTGTCCGAACAATGGTGCAACGTCCGGGACTAAGCCTTTGGCTTTGGCGGCAAGCAAGATGCCCAGCGAGCCGATGACGTCGATTTGGTTGATCTTTGCCACTTTGCGGCCTCGCCGGTCATCGATCAATCATTTGTCTGCCGACAGTTGCTTGTAAAGCACCATCGCCTCGGTTTCTCCAGCGTCGGCAAAGGCATCCAAAAACACGTCATTGCGTAAATCGACTTGATGTACCTTGCCCTGCAAAAATTGTTTGAGGGCTTGTGCCTCAAATGGTGGTTGACTGCTTTGAACCCGTCCAAATCGATAAACATGCGCGCCCAAGTACTGAAACCATCGCGATTAAGGGCTAAATCGCACTACGATCAACTTTACCGTTACCAGCAGCGCCCTATGTCAACTTCGCCTTGCAGCGCTTATTGCCGTTCAACCTGATCAGCCCCGGCTGCTGCCCTGCAAACACCAAGGAAACAAAAGCTTCCGGAAACTGGTGCTCAGCAAGCAATGCACTGTTATTCGCCTGCTGAAATTCATAGCTGTCCGCTAAGCCATAGACCGGACTTCACCCCGAAAAACCATTTACGAATAAAGGCCTTAGAGAATTAACCGGCCCCGCGCATCCGCCATTGTCAAGCCTGCGGCAAATCTGGCACGGCTCGTGCAACGCTAGAACGCAGCAGCATTAACCAAAGCCGATTTACAGCAATAAACGCCCGCCTACTTGGCGCGGAACAGCAAGGAATACGGCGTTTTTACTTATGAAATGGGGAACATCGTAATGAGCAGTCCTTTAGCCACTTTTAATAAATTTGCACCGGCGGGCGCTCCCGCGGACTGGGAGCCGGCTGACGTCGTTTCGCTGAAACCGTCCGCCGGCATTCTGCCCGAGGCCGCCACACCGTCGCGTCTAGCGGTCGCGTTGGGAGATTTTAAATACGTCAGCGAAACACGCGATCACAAACTGGTCGATTATCTATTGATTGGGGTATTGACGATCTTTATCCACAACACGGTGATCGATCATTTTAGCGGGGCGGCTTTTAATCAGGAAATCGCCGAACCGATCAAACCGGAGACCAAAATCCAAATCACGCTAACTCGGCCGCAACCGAAGCCGGTTCCGCCGCCACCGCCACAAGTTAAACCGCAACCGCCCAAACCCAAGGTCGTGCCGTTAAAGCCGCCCAAAATCCAGCCCGTGCCAAAAGTCGTGGAGGAAGCGCCGGCGCCGGTCGCCGGACCCGTGGTCGAAAACGCGCCACCGGCTCCACCCGCGCCCCCTGCACCGGTCGTTGAAGAAAAAATCACCGAACCGGTCGCCGATGCAGCTTACCTGCACAACCCGCTGCCCGAATATCCGGAGATGGCTCAGGAACGCGGCTGGGAAGGCAAAGTGGTGATGAAGGTACACGTTCTGCCCGACGGCACCACCGATAGCGTTACCGTCAGCAAATCCAGCGGCCAGAAAGTCCTGGACGATGCTGCCGTCAAAGCCGTTCTTAAGTGGTCCTTCGTACCGGCCAAACGCGGCGATACGCCGATTGCCCGCTACACCACGGTTCCATTCACTTTTAAATTGTAATTATTTTTTGAGGATCAAAAATGTCTGATATCGCAACCAACGTCATCGTCGATGGCACTCTGAACACCTTAATCGCCGCTTCGGTCGTGACCTGGGGCTTAATCCTGATTAAAGGCGTGCAACACATTCGCATTTCGTATCACAACCGCCGCTACAACAAGGAGTTTTGGAGCGCGCCCAATATCCAGGCGGCGGCTCATCTGGAGAATCAGGACGGCCCGGCCGCCAGGGTAGCCGGCATCGGTTTTTCGACATTAATCGAAACCGACGGCGGCGCCTCTACTCACGACTTGGAGCACACCTGGGACAGACAGGAATTGCTGGACAGACGTTTGCGTCAACAAATGCAAAAAGAACGCGGCTCGCTTGAAAGCGGTTTGGCGGTGTTGGCGACCATCGGCAGTATTTCCCCATTCGTCGGTCTGTTCGGTACCGTGTGGGGCATCATGGGTGCCTTGACCAATATCAGCAAAACCGGTTCGGCCAGTTTGGAAGTGGTCGCCGGTCCTATTGGTGAAGCGTTGATTGCTACGGCAGTGGGTATTGCAGTCGCGGTACCGGCGGTAGTGGGTTACAACTTTTTCATCCGCCGCAATAAAGTGGTTTGGGCATTCCTGGACGACTTTGCCATCGATTTCGTGCACTTGGCCCTGAAAAGCTCGTTCATCATCGAACGTGCAGGCAGCAAACCGGCAGCGGCGGCAGCTTCCGCACGTTTGACCGATGTCAGCGGCGGCAAAAAATCCAGCATCAAAGACACCCATGAAGAATTAATCGCGAAAGAGGCGCATGCATAATGGCATTCAATACTAAAGACGACGGCGGCGATGACGTAATGGGCGAAATCAACGTTACGCCCCTAGTGGACGTGATGTTGGTGCTGCTGGTGGTGTTTATCGTCACCGCCCCCTTGTTAACCCAGGCCGTACACGTCAATCTGCCGAAAACCGCGGAAACCGCGCCGCCGGACGACAAAGCGGCCTCTTACTTGAGTGTCGATGCCCAGGGCAAAATCTATATCGATAAACAAGAGTTTCCGTTGGAAATTATCGAAGGCGAGTTGAAAAACCGCCTGGCAGCCAATCCGGAGTTCGCGCTGAATTTGAACGCGGACGACGCGGTGCAATACGGCATCGTCGCCAAGGTGATGTCATCCATCGAACGAGCCGGCGTGACCAAGTTGTCGGTTCTGACAGTACCGCAATAAACCTTGGTCTAGCCGGGTAACAGCGTTGCCCGGCTAGACCACCGTGGCGCCATGCACTGCGGTACAAGCTCAACCGGAATAACACAATGCGGCAAAACCAAGGATGCGGAGATTTCGCGTCCGGGTTTTGTTTGCGTTTACACATACACTTTTTCAGGAGACAGCCAAGATGGCGCGCAAAACCGCTCAAGACTTTCATCCGGAAGCCTTACAAGCTTTTGATAAATATGTACACGGCGATATTTCCCGTCGGGATTTTTTATCGTCGGTACCCAAATACGCCTTATTCGGTCTAACCGCGGAAGCCTTGCTGGAAGCGTTGAACCCGCGCTTCGCCGAAGCGCAGCAAATCGCCGACAACGATCCGCGCATCAAGGCTACTTACGTCGAATACCCCTCGCCCCACGGTAACGGCAAGATTCGCGGTTACTTGGTGCAACCGGCCAAAGCGGCCGGCAAACTGCCCGTGGTGCTGGTGATCCACGAAAACCGGGGTTTGAATCCACATATTCAGGATATTGCCCGTCGTCTGGCCTTGGATAATTTCATCGCCTTCGCACCGGATGCCCTGTTTACCTTGGGCGGTTATCCGGGCGATGAAGACAAAGCCCGTGAATTGTTCCAAAAACTGGACAAAGAGAAAACCCAGGCCGATTTCCTGGCGGCAGCCCAAGCCATTAAAAAATTGCCGCAGAGTAACGGCAAGCTCGGCGCGGTAGGCTTTTGCTACGGCGGCGGCATCGTCAACTTCCTGGCGACCCGTCTGCCCGATCTGGCGACTGGCGTGCCGTTCTACGGCGCACAACCCGCCGCCGATCAGGCCGCAAAAATCAAAGCACCATTGCTGATCCATTACGCCGGGGTCGACGACCGCATCAATGCCGGCTGGCCGGCTTATGAAGCCGCATTGCAAAAAGCCGGCGTCAATTACGAAGCCCACACCTACCCAGGCGTACAGCACGGTTTTAACAACGACACCACTCCGCGCTACGACGCCGCCACCGCCAAACTGGCCTGGGACAGAACCATCAGTTTCTTCAACGCTTATCTGCGCGACAGCTAAACCGCCGGGAGGATTTCAATGAAAGTGGAAGTGCATATTTGGGATTGGCCATTACGACTGTTTCACTGGTTGCTGGTAGTAGCCGTGGTCGGCGCTTACGCCACCGGCAAACTGGGCGGCAATCTGACCGACTGGCATGCCCGCTTCGGCAGTTTGATTCTGGGCCTATTGGTATTCAGATTGATCTGGGGCTTTATCGGTACCACCCACGCCCGTTTTGCCAATTTCTTTCCGACCTTTTCCCGGCTAGCGGAATACGTCAAAGGCGAATGGCAAGGCGTTGGCCATAATCCGGCCGGCGCGATAGCGATTATCGCCTTACTGGCGGTATTGAGCTTTCTGGCCGTCACCGGTTTATTCGCCAACGACGATATTGCCTTCGAAGGCCCATTGTTTCATGCCATCGATAAAGAGCTCAGCGACAAATTGAGCGGCTGGCATATTTTTGCGGTGAATATCCTGCTGGGCTTGGTAGCGGTGCATGTCACCGCCATTGTTCTTTACCAACGCCTGAAAAAAACCAATCTGGTCGGGGCAATGCTGACCGGCAAAAAACAATTGCCCAGATCCTTGGCGCCCTCCCCGATCAAACCGGTCGGTCCGATCCGTTTCGCGATTACGCTATTGATCGCGGTATCGGTGGTCTGGGGGGTATGGAGCGGCGGTTTTGCGAATTATCTGGCGCCGTTAGCCAGCTTCCAATCGGCTTCGGCCAATCCTAAATCCTAAACGTTACTTTTTCTACAACACCACAAGGAGTTAACCCCATGAAATTGAAACTGATAATCGCACTGGCGCTGGGCGCTGTCACATCGGCGGCCGTGGCCGGCGAAGTGGAAGACCAGATCCGCTTCCGCCAATCCGCCTATTCGTTCCTGGGCTGGAATACCGCGAAAATCAAAGCACAGGCAGCCGACCATCCGGAAACCTTTAATAAGGACCAGGTAATCGCAGCCGCCAATGCCGTTGCTGCCACCGCCAACTCCGGTCTGCTCAGCCTTTACGGCCCAGGCACCGACAAAGGCACCGGCTGGAAAGCGACCCGCCTGAAACCCGAATTTTTCGAGAAACAGGATGAAGTAAAAGAAATCGAAGCGACATTCATCAAGGAAGCCAACGAATTGCAAAAAGTGGCGGCCAACGGCGATGTAGCCGAGATTAAAGCCCAATTCGGCAAAGTCGGCGCGTCTTGCAAAAGCTGCCACGATTTGATTCGGGTTCGCGAATAATCCGTGCGCTTGTCTGATTAGTCCGAGGCGCTGGAACGCCGCGTCCGGTAGCACATCCGACAAGCTTGCTTGGCATCTCGCCTTCGCGAATAAAGCATCAACCGAACCGTTCGGTTGATGCTTTTTTTATGGCTTGCGTTACAGTAGCGGTTTGAGATGGCGCCCGTTCAGCGTCTTATCTTATTCAATTCACTCTGCGGAAGCTCATCGTATGAAGCTCTTGTTATGCCTTGCTTGCCTATTGTTCTCGCGCCAAGTTACGGCGGAGGACCAGTCGATTGCACTATTGTTTGCGCGGGCGGGCGTGACCGGCACCATGGTGATCGAATCCTTGCGCACCGGACGGACTTTTACGCATAACGATAGCCGCGCCGCCCAACGCTTTTCCAGCGCCTCGACATTCAAGATATTCAATACGCTTATCTCGCTGCAAGAGCGGGCGATACTGGGAAAAGACGATCTGATCGTATGGGATGGCAAGATCCACGAGGGCTATGCCGATTGGAACCACGATCAGACCTTGGCCAGTGCCTTTAAAGTGTCCTGCGTCTGGTGCTACCAGGAATTGGCACGGCGGGTTGGCGCGGACAAATACCGCCAATATATTCGCGATGCCGGCTACGGCGAGTTAACAGAACCGTTTGCTCTGACCACCTTTTGGCTGGACGGGGCGTTGACGATTAGTGCGCAAGAGCAAATAGCATTCTTGAAAAAAGTCTATAGGCGCACGCTACCCTTTAGTTCGGCGAACTATGACACGCTAAGGGAAATCATGCTGGTGGAAAACACCCCCACTTACACGCTGCGGGCTAAAACCGGCTGGGCCGGATCGACTCAGCAAATCGGCTGGTATGTAGGTTATGTCGAAACGGAAGAAGATGTTTGGTTTTTCGCGACGAATCTGGATATCGGCAACAATGCTAATCTGCCGCTACGCCAGGAGCTGACGCGGCAAGCCTTGCAAGGTGCCGGCATTCTGCATTGATGCGGACCAGCCTTTTTTAGGCAGCATGGCGGCCGGGGCAGTTTAAACCTGCAGCCCAACAATTCCTCATGGACTCCGCCTAATGCACGCCGCCTTGCTTATGCCGGATCTACTGGTAAATTCCGGGTGCAGCTAAGTTGGTCCTTTATAAACGTTCCACCCTCGAATGGGTGATGTTTAGCCCAGGTTCCCTTGCACTGTGCATAGCTAACGGTTTCGATAAAGCCACAGTTGCGAGGGAACTTTTTTTACCTTATATGCAGTCGAGGGTTGCCATGGCGTCATATAACAATTCACCGCCTTCAGATAACGACTGGCAAGGCAATGCACACTTTGCTGAAGGTCTGCCAAAACACGGCGGCGGACAAATTAATTTCCATCGCAGACAGCGGCAAATGAGCCTGGCACACGAGTTTATTTTATTTTACGACGGCCATTGCCCGATTTGCCGACGCGAAGTGGCGTGGCTGGCTTCGCGAAATAAACAGGGCAAACTGGTTCTGCAAGACATTCATCAGGCTGAATTCGACCCTGCTTTATACGGCAAATCGTTGGACGAGTTGATGGCGGAGATTCACGGCGTGTATGCCGATGGCCGACTGATCAAGGGCGTGGAAGTGTTCTGCGCCGCTTATAGTGCCGTAGGTTTGGAATGGCTGGTCGCACCCATGCGCTGGCCCTGGCTTGCGCCGCTATTCGATAGTCTGTACGCTCGGTTTGCCAGTCACCGCCTGCGCCTTGGCGGCCTGATGGGCGCTAAGGGCTGTCGGGACGCCGGTTGTCGTCTTCGCTCGAACCGTTAAACACAGGCGTTCCGCATCAAAGCCCTTAACCAAGAAAAAACCGTTAGCGCGTCCCGTGAGTTTGATTCCGACCAGCGCACACTGCCATTACGCCCAATTTCTCGGCTCAATTTCCCGGCTGCAAACTAATCTCCACTTCCCGCTGCCGGCCGTCTCTTACCACTTTTAACTTCACCACATCGCCGACTTCCTGGTCGTCCAAACGCGCAAACAACTGCTGCAAGGAATCCACTTCTTTTCCATTCAGCGCCACGATAATATCGCCCGCCGTAATTCCCTCCTCGGATATGCTCACCCCAACCAAGCCAGCCTTTTCCGCCGCGGAACCCGGCTGCACCCGCAATACCGCAACGCCAGCAGTACCGGTCAGCTCGGTTAAGCGTTCGTTGACCTGTTGGTCTATTTCGATACCCAGGGCCGGGCGGATATATTTGCCGTTTTTGATTAACTCCGGCACCACTCTCATTACCGTATCCACCGGCACCGCGAAGCCAATCCCGGCCGACGCGCCGCTGGGACTGTAGATAGCGGTATTGATACCGATCAAACGCCCGGCCGAATCCAGCAACGGGCCGCCGGAGTTGCCGGGATTGATTGCCGCGTCAGTCTGAATCAAATGTTCGACGGAAGGCCCGTCCTCGCCGGCCAACGAACGGTCAAGCGCGGAAACGATGCCGTTCGTCAAGGTCCAGTCCAAGCCAAACGGGTTGCCGATGGCATAAACCTTTTGCCCGACCTTCAAATCGTGACTGGTACCGACCGGCACCGGCGGTGGCCGCTTGAAACCCACGCCTATTTTCAGAACCGCAATATCATGTTCTCGACTCGCCCCCACCAGTGCGGCTTTGTAGTCGCGGCCGTCGGCAAGCTTAACGGTCGCGGCATTCGCACCCGCGATCACATGAAAGTTGGTAACCACATGCCCGGCTTCGTCCCAGATGAAGCCGGAACCGGTCCCCTTGGGCACCGAAAACACGTTGCGGGTCCAGGCATCGCGAACCAGGGCAGCCGTGCTGATATAGACCACGGAATCTCGGGATTTTTCGAACAATTCGATGGTGTTCTTTTCGTCGGCTGCCAAATCGCCGCGCGCGGTGACTGTTCTTATCTGCGGCGCACTCGGCGAATTCCAAGACTCAAGCCATGGCAAGGCCTTCCAAAGCAACATCAAAGCGCCGACTACCGCACCAAGCGCGACGACTCGTTTAATAAAAGGATCTGATAGATTGCGTTTAGGTTCGATCTGCATAATGACTCACCTGAAATAGATTGCTTGAGTGGAGGCTCCATATGCGGTTGGCACGAGAGCCGGGTGCTCCTGATGCAAACCGTAACATAGGGTTAAATGCGTTGTTTTTCAATGGCCGGCTATAGGATTCGGCAAACGAAACGCGCACGGCTTTGTCATGTTTCTGTCATCTACGCACTCTAAACTGGCTACACATTTTAGAGTTAACCGAAGGTATCGTTATGCTAACCTGGATTAAACAACAGGCCGTTTCCGGCTTTGCGGCCACCGCTATCGACGATGAAGAACTGCACCTTGAATTAGTACTTCCGGTCGAAATGCAACAATTTTTGTCGGGCAAAAACGACGCATTCCATAAAACCAAACCCGGCTGCAACTTGGACCGCGGGCAGTTATTGCTGGACGAACATGAGTTAGCGCTAGGCTAAGACATTAACCAATCCGCAGACAATCCGCTTTATTCGAGTATTTCTGACGTCCCGGCGCGCCGGCGTGATAGACTATGTCTCGAACGTTCATAGTCACTATGTAATTCCCCAAGCTCCCGGATAGCCGCACCAATCGCATTTTCGGTAGTGTGCTACTCCCGCATTTTTTCCCATCGAGACCCTTAATGCCATTTTCCAATCTCGGTTTATCCGAGGCTTTATTAAAAGCTATTGCCGATTCCGGCTACACCACGCCAACGCCGATCCAACATAAAGCCATCCCGGCAGTGTTGACCGGACGCGATTTATTAGCCGCCGCCCAAACCGGCACCGGCAAAACCGCCGGTTTTACCTTACCGATTTTGCACCGTTTGGCGCAGACCAGCCAGGGGCGCAATCGCCCGGTGCGCGCACTGATCCTGACTCCCACTCGCGAGCTGGCCGCACAAGTCGCGGAATCCGTCGCCAAATACGGTGCGCATCAACAGCCGCGTTTAAAATCCGAAGTGGTTTTCGGCGGCGTAAAAATCAATCCGCAGATGATGCGTTTACGCGGCGGCGTGGATATTCTCACGGCCACACCGGGACGTTTATTGGACCTGGTCAGTCAAAACGCCGTAAAGCTGGATAAGGTGGAGATGTTGGTACTGGACGAAGCCGACCGCATGCTGGACATGGGCTTTATCAAAGACATCCGGAAAATTCTGGCGCTGCTGCCGAAAAAACGGCAGAACCTGTTGTTTTCGGCGACTTTTTCCGCCGACATCCGCAAACTGACCGGCGATCTGCTGGTGAACCCGGTAAAAATCGAAGTAGCCGTGGAAAACGCCGCCGCCGATACCATAGACCAACGGGTGTATACGGTCAGCAAAACCGCGAAAACCGCCTTGTTGACGCATCTGGTGAAAACCAAGGACTGGCAACAAGTGCTGGTGTTTACCAGCACCAAACATGGCGCCAACAAACTCACCGAAAAACTCAACACCGCGCATATTAAAGCTGCGGCGATACATGGCAACAAAAGCCAGGGCGCCCGAACCAGCGCGCTGGCCGGTTTTAAATCCGGTGAAATCCGGGTGTTGGTAGCAACCGACGTCGCTGCGCGCGGCATCGATATTGCCCAATTGCCGCATGTAGTTAATTTCGAATTGCCGCGTTCCTCAGCGGATTACGTGCACAGAATCGGCCGAACCGGCCGCGCCGGCCAAAACGGCCAAGCGGTCTCGCTGGTATCGCAAGACGAATATCAAGCTCTGCGTCTGGTGGAAAAATTGATAGGTATCCAAATTCCGCGCGAACAGATCGACGGCTTCGCGGCGGCGTAAAACAACTGCTGTTTGCGGTTTAGCGATCCACCACACCGGATTGCGCACTCAGCAACTGCCCTTAACTCGAAACTCCGAGTTATGGACGATCTTCTCAACGGTTTACCCTTGAGAAGATCGTCCACATCAGCCTCAACACTGGCCCGACAAACGCCTATACGACCAGTGTCTAGCGGCATTGCCAAGGCAGTATCCGCCCCACTTTCTAATGTAATAGACACTAAAATCAGCGCCCGTCCTTGCTTGTCGAATTTCGACTGGTACATTCCGATTCGCAGTGCATTAATTTCATTATTTCCTGTTAACGCTCCCGCGGCCTCAACCAAGCAATCGAGCGCATCGTTGCAGAGACTGCGGGAGCGTTTTTAACCGTTCATGACCAAGCAGGGTATTATGCCGCTCATTCGCCAACCGCCACCGCCACGCCCCGGCTGGAATTACCAAAGCTATTTTTTAGCGCAACTGCAGAAGCACAAGCAGTCCGGGACCGAACCGACTTCCCGAATCAAGGGCTAACCCGACCGCGTGACAGTTAATTTGGCTGCTGCCTCAGTGGATTCCGCTGCCGGAAACGCATCGATACTCAATTCTTTATATTGTCATGGAGAAATCGATTGAAATGAATTTCGTTGTGGGTAAGATGCTTCCGCTAAACGATTCTCGGAAACCGATATGAACGAATGCGCCATTTCCTGCCACTTGCAAGATTACCTGGAAATTGCCTGCTTGTATGGCTACCGGGTTAAACTGTCGCTGAACGGCGGCGAACAAGTCGAAGGCAAAGCGCTAGACCTCCAGACCATAGACAAACGCGAATATTTGCTGATTGAAGGCAAAACGCCGCACAGGATCGAATTGAATCAGTTAAAAGAACTGCAGGTGCTCACGTCAAACGCCAAATTTACCGAAGTTAATTTCTAGGATTGTCGCTTGCTGCGACATCCGGCCGTAACCCTGCCTCATCCACTGCCACCCCACACCCTTATGTTAGAAATATACTTAGATAGCGCCGATTTAGCGGGTATCGCCAAATTATCCCCTGCCCTGCCCCTGGCCGGCGTAACCACCAATCCCTCTATACTCGCAACGGGTGGTATCGGCTTAACCCCACTATTGACGGCGCTGACTGAAATCTTAGGCCCGCTGGGCCGTTACCACGTCCAGGTAGTCTCTAACACCATCGATGGCATCGTTGCCGAAGCACACGAACTCAATGCCTTACCGTTTGATATTGTCGTGAAAATCCCGGCTCATAGTGCCGGATTGACCGCAATCAAACAACTCAAAGCAAAGTCTATTCCGGTGTTGGCAACGGCAATTTATAATGTGCAACAAGGCATGATGGCCGCTTTAAACGGCGCGGATTACCTCGCCCCTTATCTAAACCGTATCGACAATCTTGGGTGCGATGGCGTTGGCGTGATTAGCGATCTGCAAACATTCATCAACCAATACCGACTGCCTAGTAAACTTTTGGTCGCGAGTTTCAAAAACGTCAATCAGGTTTTGCAGGTGTTAAAGCTCGGAGTGTCGGCGGTAACCTTGCCTTTGGACATAGCCCAGCAGATTCTGACGACGCCTCATACCGACATGGCCGTGGAAAAGTTCAGCCAGGACTGGCATGCGGTTTTTGCTAATAAGCTATCGTCTGAAACATGAGCTATTCCGCTAGCCCAATCACGCTGCTACCTCATTAAGGCGTTCTCGCTGACCCCTGCTATTTCACACTACTTACCCCGATAAGCCGCGAGCGTAGCTTGAATCTTTCCGGACAGAGCGTCTATGCCATGCCTGGTTATTTGCGGATGATTGCCTTTCAACTCGATGTCGTAACGCGCCACTGCTGCCTGCTTTTTCACGTCGATCAGATACACCCACAGATACGAAAACAAGAAGCTGGGCTTGCTGTGCTGACTGACCAAAATCCAATCCGCGCCTTGCTGGCGGCCCAACTGCGCAGCCAGATCGTGAAATCGAAACAGATAACCGAAGCCGGCGTTGGCGGCTTTCTGACTGTCGGTATCGACAGCAGCAATTCGATAAACGCCGGACTGAGCCAGAGCCTCCATCAATAAAGGCGCCATGGTAGACGTACGCCTTAATTCCGCCGGCGTATTCGGCATCGACGTAATGTCGTTCAACTCGAAATTCAATACCGCTATCCGCGTTTCGGCACCGGCAGAGGCACCGAATAAAATCGCCAAAACCAACATAGCTGCGGTGGATTTAACAATATTCATGCCGCCTCCTCTGCCAAGCTTAAAATCCGCAAGGTACCGATGCTGTTACCGATGACCAAACAAACACTGATTGCTGGCATCCACCAATGTAAAACTTCGATGTCCGCTATCCCCGCACGAACCCGCGCAACCGTTATCGGCATGGCTATACTCACTTTCACTGATTTAAGCATCACATAAACTCCGGATTTAGCTGTTTAAGAAGACATCAGCGTAAACTCCCGGCAGCCAAAGGTAAGCCGAAAATAGCCCGGCGAACTCGGGCAAATTGCCCGTGCTTCGCCGACTGGCTTTGCAGCACATCCGCGACTACCTACAATGCCCAAATGCCGAACCGCTCCGGCTTTTATGCACCCGGATAAACCGACCATGAATCTAAAATTGCATTTATTGTCACGTGTCTCAGCAGTCGCATTTTTATGCTTGCTGGCCACGCTGGCTTACGTGCTGCATCACAGCGCGGCACAATCGGCAACACTTGCGCAAAACACCTTGGCTGCGTTGAGTAAACAGTTGGAGATTCAGCTACTACGGGTCAGCGCCGGAGAAAAACCCGCCACTCCATTCCCGGATTTCGATTTATGGAAACAAACCGGCAGCGAACCCGGTATTTGCGCCAGCTATCTAGCAATAGACGGCGCAACGGTGCGCAATTATTGCAAGGGGATTGATTTATCCGCCCATGGCTATCCGCAAAGTTTTGCCGTACTGTACCGGCTACTTTTCGAACCGGATATCGCATGGCGGCGGCCGATCACTTTCAACAGCCAGGTTTACGGGGTATTGACCGTGTCGGTCAGCGCGGAAATGGCCATAGCCCAAGCGTGGGAAAATATCCGCTATTTGCTGGCACTATCCGTGATGACGATAACGGCAGTTTGCCTGTTGGTCTATTTAGTGGTCAGCCGCGCCCTGCACCCGGCTCAGATCATCGTCGCCGGCCTGAATCGCCTGCGCCATGGGAATTTGGCTTACCGTCTACCCGATTTCGAATTGCTGGAATGGCGGCAAACCGTGTCGGCGATCAACCAACTTGCCGACGATCAGCAACAGCTATTACATGAGCGACAAAAACTGGCGGTAATGCTGATGAATTTGCAAGAAGAAGAACGCCGGCATCTGTCACGGGAGCTGCACGACGAACTGGGTCAATGCCTAAGCGCGATTCAGGCCGTCGCTACGGGCATGGCGCAAACCGCGCAACAGCGTTGTCCGGAATTAACGGTGGAAGCCGAACAAATCAGCCGCTTTACCCAGGCCATGCAGAACAGCGTACGCGATTTATTAAGCCGGTTGCGACCGGCGGAGCTGGATGAGTTGGGTTTGGACGCCAGCCTACGTAGCCTGACGGCGCGTTGGAACCGCTTAGGCCGGACTCGTTTTGCACTACGCATCGTCGGAGACTGTAATTTAATTCCCGGTCCGCTCGCCATTAACCTGTTTCGCATCGCTCAGGAAGCCGTCAATAACATCGCCAAACACGCCTCCGCCGGACAAGCCGAGATCACGCTCAGCATTGCCGCCAACCAAGTTTCGATGACGATACAAGATGACGGCAATGCCGCCCGCTTGCCGTTTGCGACAGGCCCCGGCATCGGCCTGCTTGGTATGCGCGAACGTGTACTGGCTTTGAACGGCAGCTTCGACTTGAGCATCGCCAAACCGCACGGCTTGATCGTCGACGCCCGGCTACCCCTGCCTCAGCCGGAATCGGGCCGATGAACGCTCGGCAAACAATCAGCATCTTGTTGGTGGACGATCATGCGATAGTCAGGGAAGGTTACCGTTCCCTGCTCGGCAAACAAGCCGATCTGCGAGTAATCGCGGAAGCGGCGAACGGCGTAGATGCCTATCGCTTATACAAAGAACACCAACCCGATGTGGTCGTCACCGATTTGACCATGCCCGGCTCAAGCGGCCTGGAGTTGATTGCCCGCATCAAACAACGCGATAGTAAAGCCAGGATCCTGGTGTTCAGCATGCATCAAAACCCCAGTTTTGCCCACCAAGCCTGCCGCGCCGGTGCCTTGGGTTACGTCAGCAAAAGCAGTGTGCCGGAGATGTTGCTGCACGCGATTCGCGAAGTCTACGCCGGCCGCCATATCCTCAGCCCCGACATCGCTCAAGCCCTGGCTTTGGAAAAACTCGGTAGCGAAACCCTTGCGCTGGACAGCTTAACGACCAGGGAATTCGAAATATTGCAGTTGCTGGTTCAAGCCAACTCCCCCGAGAATATTGCCAAAACCCTGAATATCAGCCCGAAAACGGTGAGCAATTGTCATTACCTGATCAAACGCAAATTGGGTGTAAATAGCGATATTGAACTGACGAGATTGGCGATTAAGTTGAATGTACTGTGTCTGTTGGATCTGGCGGATACGGCAAGTACATTAGAGCCAGCTGAGTTCGACCCCGTTTACTATCTCAAACTTTAATCAAGTTGCGCCGTGACTGTCCTGAAACAACGCTTTCTACGTCTAACACACCCAGTCATCGATCAGTTAATCGCATATTGCTTTGGTGTCGCCAGAGACTCTACCAGCGCCAAATGCCCAGCAGCGTCGAATAATATCCGTTGTTCGGTGAAAAATTCGGCGGCGGCATCAATGGCGTCCAGCATCACGGCAACGACAAAACGCTCCGCATGCGTCGATGCCACCATTTTTTCCGGGACGGCCGATTCAATCCGCAGGGTTTGCGAGGATTTATCGAACGAATGCAAACGTAAACCTTCGAAGTCGGCTTTTTCCTGGCGGCTGGGCAATAAAAAAGTTAAGTCCAAAATCGGCGCTCTTTTTTGTATCGGTTCGTCGCGCAATCCGGCTAAATCGATGGCGGCTTTAATGATGGCTTTACCGATTGCACTTTCGTCAAGTGCGCGGTCCGGCATCATGGATGCAATGTGTATAGTCATTTCAACCTCGCTAAGTAATCCGTGTTTTAGATTACTCAGCAAGACTTGTTCCAAAGTTTCCGTTTAACACTAAATAACAGTATTAAGGCGCAAATCAGTATATTGATCTGTGCAGGCAACGAATTGGCGTCCAAACCAAGCGATAACCGGCAATGAAAAGTCGGTTATGCTGAAAACCGGGCTGGGAGCGTTTGTTGTAAAGTTAACAAAGCCGGCAAATCAACCTGCGATACAAGCGATCACTGACAAAGCGGCAAAAACCTTACATCCATATAGTTACGCATCCCAATTCGTTTCGCCGCGCCTTGAGATAAGTTGCTGAGTCGGCTACTTTTGTCTGCTAGTCACACCGAGAGTATCGGCTACCGTGGAAAACAAATGTCCTTTGTTAATGAGCATTAACCCCAAATGAATGACGACGGTAGTCGGTGTATGGGCGATGTTCAGTAAGTTCGCAAAATGTAATTGACTCTGGCTCGGACAATTCAAACGGTGGCAACATGAAAAATTAAGGTAGCGCGTTAACATTGCCAGATTAACCTATGTTTTTAAAAACTTATCACTATTCTTTTACTCCCGGAATAAGTGTACAAAGAAATGCAGCGTCAAAAATAATGCAAAAACATTTGCGGTGCTACACAAAAATATTAGATAATGGACCGGTTATTATCGCTGTTTAAAAATGCGGGAGTGGATTAGACTTCGGATTCGAAGAGCACTAACTTAAGGAAATTTGGTAGAAATCTACTTAAGTTAGTAAGCATTGCTGAAGGAGCGTCTCTATTGAGGACTCATGCGCCAAAAGCGCATTGCTAACTCAAACCCTCTTCCGCACTAAATTAAGTCTTGACATTGACTTGAATCTTAACGATAATAAGCGGCTCAGATAAGCGCCCGTAGCTCAGCTGGATAGAGTACTCGGCTACGAACCGAGCGGTCGGGAGTTCGAATCTCTCCGGGCGCGCCATATCGAGAATGCGAAAAATATTAATCCCCTGTAGCTCAGTCGGTAGAGCGGGTGACTGTTAATCACTAGGTCGGCGGTTCGAGCCCGTCCGGGGGAGCCAAATAAATCAAGGGCTTGCAGCGATGTAGGCCCTTTTTTTTGCCTGCTTGGGACGCTGGCGGGACAATTTTATTTAACACCCCACAATAGAGCACGATTAAAGTTGTGGATTGCAATTTCGTTGCTATATACTGAGCAGCTGTTATAAAAATTACTAAGACTACAGGCATGCAATTGAGCGAAATGCAGCTACAAGAAGCTAACGAAGAAAAATTTGATCAAATCAAGGTTGCATGGCTTGATTTGTTGCAAGAGAGCAATCATGATGTCTTCAAAGCTGAATATACGCAACTCTTTGACACAATAACTGCAGGAAAGTCTTGGGGTGCGCTAGATGAACGCTTCAACGTGCCAATCTATCAAGTTATTGAGGGTGAAGACAAGGTGTGGGCAATTGTTAATATTGTTCAATCACGACAAGGCTCCTCAACTTGGATAAAGCTAATGGACATTTACATGTCCCCAGAAATTGATACGAGTACTGACAACGAAATCAATACAACCAAAAGACTGGAAGTGTTCACTACGGCACTAGGCGGGATTTTTGCATTGACGAAAAACGTAAATAATGCTAATAAGCTGAAAATATATGGCAGAACAGACGTTTTAGTTGCATTTCTTCGGGGAATGCATGATGTATTTTCAACAATCAACGCAATTGGCACAATCAGGGGCGTTGAGACTTCAATCGAGGGCAGGTGGCTTGTGTTCAGCCCTTGTTAGTAATTTAAAATTAAAACGGAGCAATCACATGATAATCAATCTGAAAAGCACGACCTCTCTAGGTCTTGCTATTAGTGGGAACGAGAACCAAGTTATGGAAGCCATTAGATTTGCAGCCAAAAAAAGCGCTTCAGCAATGGGGCCTCGTTTTAAAGATGTGTATTATCGTAGCTGCCAAACCATGGTCGAAGTAAAACAAAAGGCAGCATAAATTTAAAAGATAACTCCAGACCCAAAAAGCCAGTCCGATACCCTGGCTTTTTTTTATAAGCCCCTCCTCTTTCTTCTAGTCCCCTAAAAAACCATTCAATACTTGGCCGGAATAATGCCGGGTAGCGTCCTTTTGCGCATAAAATGTCCCTGAATTGTCCCAAATCTCAAATGTAATTATTATTTATTATTTAAATCAATAGATTAATTAATTTGAATGGGTGACTATGTATCACTTGTTGCCGTTTTTTGGTCTTTGTTGTAGACTTTTGACGAAGTAAAAAAACAGGTCTGGAAGTGCTACCAACACCGCCAGACCCTAACCACCACTTAACGAATCGGGTTAAGCAATGGCTACCGCAAATTATACCGCCATTGCCCCAAGGGGATTACATGGCAACTATCGAAACACGCGTCACCGACACCGGCGATAAATCCTATCGGGTTAAAGTCCGGCTGAAAGGCTACCCAGCGCAATCCGCAACCTTTGAACGGTTGACCGATGCCAAAAAATGGGCAGCGGCTACAGAATCGGCAATCCGTGAAGGTCGACACTTCAAAACCGCCGAAGCCAAAAAGCACACACTGGCCGAAATGGTGGATAGATACATCAAGGATGTATTGCCTACTAAACCCAAACAAGCAACTAAGCAACAGCAGCAGCTTGAATGGTGGAAAAACAAAATTGGCTCTTATGCCCTTGCAGACATAACCCCGGCCATGATTGTGCAATATCGGGATGAACTAGCCAGCGGCGAAACCTACCGAGGAACACCCCGAAGCCCTGCCACTGTGGTTCGATACATGGCGGCGCTGTCCCATGCTTTTACTATCGCCGTGAATGAATGGCAATGGCTCGAAGATTCACCCATGCGAAAAGTTAAAAAACCGAAAGAGTCACGGGGGCGGGTTCGTTTCTTGGATGATGTCGAGCGGGAACGGTTTTTAGCAGTATGTCAGCAATCCACCAATAAACAGCTTTATCTGTGCGTAATCCTGGCGCTTTCTAGCGGCATGCGGCAAGGTGAATTGATGGGCCTTAAATGGCAGGACGTAAACCTTAAAGACGGGTTCATTATTCTGCACGAAACCAAGAACGGCGAACGGCGGCGGGTTCCTTTAGCTGGTCATGGTTTGGAACTATTGCGAGAACATGCCAAGGTTAGGCGGCTTGATACCGATTTGCTATTCCCCGGAACCATTCACGCACACAAGCCGATAGACCTGAGAAAACCCTTTGAAAATGCCCTACAAGCGGCGCAAATAAATGATTTCCACTGGCATGACCTAAGGCATTGCACCGCGTCTTATTTAGCTATGAACGGCGCTAGTTTGGCCGAAATTGCCGAAGTTTTGGGCCACAAAACCTTAGCCATGGTGAAGCGTTACGCCCACCTGTCAGACGGCCATGTAAGCAACGTGGTTGCCAGCATGAACGCTAAGATTTTCGGGGGTGTTTGATGACGCATTCAATAGAGAGCCATTGGACAGAGCCGAAAACGGAAAATATCGATATAAACGATGAATTTGAAACATGGGTTTACGAAATACTAATAAACGGTGATGCGATTGATTGGGCTTATTGGTCTGATCGAACATCCATTACATCAGAAGAGGCCGCAAAAATAACTTACTTTATCGAAGCAAAAGCGGAGGGTAGCCGCAATCGAAAAACCCCAAGTGAGGAGTTATTACTAAAGGTTAAAGACAAAGCTGCCTGGCTTGATGACCGGTGCAAACAATGGAGCTTAAAAAGCCTAGTTGAAGAGTTAGGCAACGATGCGCCTGTGAGAATGCGGGAGGCCGTAACAAAACAAAGGATTGATGAAGCTAGCAAGCATTGCTTTGATATTCAGCCGTTAGAGCCACTAACCAATGAAGTAAAGCAGGATTACCATAGGCGGGCGGCGTGGTCATGGGTTGATGCCATTTATATCTTGCAGGGTTACAAGCCTGTTTTTCAGTTAAGTACCGAACAAGTGCGTTCTCATTTTCCTAATGAGGTGAATTATTTTACACAGTCAATGCAACTAGGCCATATTGGGAAAGAAATTAACCAAGCAGGTGAAAGGACATTTATTGACTCCCCAGCCAACTGGCAAGCATTTTGGCAAAAGGCTAAACACGACAATTTACAGGCGCCAGTCGAGACTCTTGGAAGTGACATCAAAAAACATGATATTAGCGAAAATAAGGAATTCCCTCGCGTTATAGTTCAATGGCTTTATGATTTGTGGATTGAAAAAGGGGCGCCTGAAACTAGAGTATTTTTCAGAATTCTAAAAAAAACTATTGGAATTAAAGGCAGCCCGATAATTGAGCATTGGGGAGCCGGTTCACGGGATGGTGGCTTCCATTGGAAAACTGGCAATATTGAAGATGATATGAGTTATAAGAGATTAGGAAACATAATATCGGAAGATTTTAAAAAACGTGTCAAGCCCCTATAGATAAATAATTTCCCGACTGTATTTCCCGGCAGTTTTTCCCGATTCATGCACGGGAAAGCTCGGGAAAAAACAGGCATTACAAATTACCCCAAGCCGCAAACAGCAACACCAAGCGGCGAAACATCAATCTTTATCAAAATTGAATGTAAGGGATAATTTATGACCGCTACAGCAACACTTACCGCCCAGCCCGCTAACCGGCTGATTCCCGTTCCAGACTGGAATAAACACCATTCATGGCCTCCAGTCGGGGGCTTGCGTCACTTAATCTTCAACGAAAAAACCAACGGATTTGCCACCGCGTTTAAGCGTGTTGGCCGCCGTGTATTGGTGGACGAGCGCGAATTTTTCCGTGTTGTCGACGAGCAAAACCAAGGGGGTAAATAAAATGGCCGCCCCTAAACTACCCAGAACCGACACCCTGACAGGCCGCGCCCTAATGCGTCTAATGACCGGTCGCAAATTCACCCACCGCGACTATCAGAACGAAACAGCAAGCTATCGGCTTTCAGGCTACATCGAACAGTTACGCAACCGCCACGGCTGGCCGATTGAATCCACCGAAGAAACCGCACCAACGAAAGACCCTATCGGCAGAAACGCCACCTATTCCCGCTACAGCCTAGACCCCGAGTTTTTAAGGAGTGTAAGGGCTGAAATGGGAGAGCGGTTCGATAACTTTATCGAGGCAGTTAAACGGTTCGAAGCGAAGGGGGAAAAATGACCCGAGAAAGAAAAGCTACCCTGCACGGCAATGCAAAGGCGGCCAATATCAAACAACAGCAAGGCCATTTTACCCAATCAACCAAGCGCGTGAAGCAGGAATTTATCCGCTTGGCGGTATGGTGGCGAATAGCCTGGGGTACGTTGATATGAATAATACTAACCTTGCGCCCTATATCGGCGCGGGGTTGGCTTTAGTGCCAATCCCACCAATAAACGGCAGGCCCACCAAAGCACCACGCGCAAAGGGTTGGCAATTGCCGAGAACCGCAGACAATCCAAACGGCTATAGCTCTAACCTTGATGCATTATCGAATTGTGGAGCGGGCTTTAACTTTGGTTTGCATCATGGCGCATCGAATACGCTGGCGCTCGACCTGGATGATGTGGAACGGGCGCGAAAGGTGTTCGAAGAGCTGACCGACTTCCAGCTTTTTGACTGGCTAGAAAGCGAACAGCGGGCCGAAGTCAAAAGCCCGAAGCCGAACCGGGCGAAGTTGCTGTTCAAACTGCCGGCGGGATTCCAAGCCCCTGGCGTGAAGCAGTGCAAGAAACCCAAAGCCGGCAAGCCGAAAGAATACGATGTGATTTTCGAGCTTCGATGCGGCGACGGGGCGCAAGATGTCATTGTCGGCGAGCATCCGGACTACCCCGGCCAGCGGTATCAGTTTGTCGGTAATCCGGCAGCGATACCGGAAGCGCCGCCGGTCTTGCTGGATATGCTGCAACACTGGGACGCCTGGAAGCCTTGTTTTGATTCGGCGTTGGGTATCGAGCCAAAACCGCCGGACATTGCACCACGGCAGCCACAGCCAGCCGAACAGTTAGCCGGCAGGCGTGACCCTATCCAAGCGTTTAACCAGTCTTTTCCGCTGGCCGATGTTCTGACCCGGAACGGCTACCAGCAGAAAGGCCGGGATAGATTCATCCGACCGGGCAGCGCATCCAAAGCGCCGGGCGTTGCCATCATGCGGGATTGTGCCGACGGTATCGAGCGGATTTATTCGCACGGCGGCGACCTGTTGAACGACGGCTTCGCGCACGACGCCTTCGATTGCTTCCGCTTGCTGGAATGTGGCGGCGACTTTGCCGCGGCGCTTAACTGGAACCCTGAAATCACGCAACACAATCAGCGGCTACACAGGCAGGAACAGGCCGGAATCGCGCCAGAATTGCCACAGAGCGGCGGCGAGCGACCTGGACAAGCCGAGGCAAGGCAAGCGGCAGAATGGCAGCCATTCCCGCTTATTCCGGCGCATCGTTTGACCGCAGAGCCGGTCGCGATTGATTGGCTACTGGAAAACATCATCGAGCGCGGCAGCCTGAATTTGCTGTTTGGCGAGCCGGGTGCGGGCAAGTCGTTATTCGCCTTGGATTGGGCGTTTTGCATGGCGGCGGGTATAGCCTGGCACGGCTACCGCACCAAGCCGGTTGATGTCGTTGTCGTGGCCGGCGAAGGGCATGCAGGCATGGCGCGGCGGCTTAAGGCGTTAGAGTCAAAATATCAACGGCAAGCGCCGGAACGGTTATTTATCAGCCAACGACCGGCCAACCTGATTGACGGGACAAACGCGCAATGGATAGCCGACAGCATCAAGGCCAGTTGTTCCAATCCTGGTTTGGTGATTGTCGATACCTTGCACCGGAACATGGACGGCGACGAGAATAGCAGTCAAGACATAGGCCGGTTTATCGCCAACCTGGACGGCTTTTTTAAGCCTTTGGGCGCGGCGGTCTTGGTCGTTCACCATAGCGGGCATGGTGATAAACAGCGGAGCCGCGGCAGTTCCAGCATACGCGCGGCCATGGACGGCGAATTTTCCGCCACCAAGGACGGCAGCGCGATTGTCCTGGCTTGCCACAAGGCCAAAGACTTCGAAGCCTTCAAACCGCTGCAATTCAGCCTAAAACCGATTGATTTGGAATGGTGCGACGATGACGGCGAACCGCTGACCAGCGTTTATTTGGAGCATGACGGCGAAGCCAAGCCCACCGCCAAAAAGCGGAAATTATCGGCGCGGGACGATGCCATTTTAACCAGTCTAAGCGAAGCCATCGCGGCGCACGGGGTAGAGCCGACCGCCGAGATAAAAGCCAAGTTTGGCGGTTTTGATTCCTTGCGCGGCAATCAGCAAAAAATCGTCAATATCGAGCATTGGCGGGAACTGGCCTACAAGGCCATCGTGGTTGATACCCATACCGAGGATGCCAAGCGTAAAGCGTTTAAGCGATGCCGCGACAAGCTACTAAATCAGGGCTTTACCGTTGAATACGATGCGTACGCTTGGCGGATTTTCGAATGATAGCGGACGGACAACGGACAGGACCGGACAAAATTAAAAGTTGTCCGGGGTTATTAGCCGGACGGACACGGACACACTTCTATAGAAGTGTCCGGTTGTCCGGTAACCTGTCCACCCTCGCAGACTGGTTAAAACCTCACTGAAACATGCAGAGATAGAACACTATGCCAACGCCAAAATTCAAACCCGGCCAAAGCGGAAACCCGGCAGGCCGCCCTAAGGACAAAACCCCGGCTACATTGCTTAGAAAGTCGATAGCCGATGATATGCCGGAAATCGTTAAAACCTTGGTCGGGTTAGCCAAGGGCGGCGATGTACAAGCGGCAAAGGTGTTGCTTGATAGGATATGCCCACCACTCAGGCCGCAAGCCTTGCCGGTCAATATCGAAACCGGTGCAACCTTGCCTGAAACCGGCGGTAATGTCGTTAATGCCACGCTAAACGGCAGCATTGCCCCGGATATTGGTTCGATGCTGATTAGGGCATTAGCTGAGCAAGGCAAATTGATTGAATTTCAGGAAATGGCCGACCGCTTGCAACGTCTTGAAAAACTATTGGAGTCCAGAAGATGAAACCCGCCCAAGTGAATAAACTTTATGCCAAGCTGACACCGCACGAACAAGCGGCGCTAGTCACTGAAGCCGCTGCAAGGCTTGACGAGAGCGAAGCTGATGCGATTATGGAACAAGTCGAGCGTAAGCATTACATAGCCACCCACGCCGATTACACAAGGCGCATTCACGCACTAACGGCGCTTGTAGGGCAATATGGCATCGAGTATTGGAAAAATCGAACGCTGATGCTGATAGCTTGCGATTATGTCGACCAAGGCAAGCAGGAAGCCGAAGCCCCGGCCTTGCGGTTCCTGGCAAAATGCTTAGCGCTCGAATCGGCAATTGTCGAAGTCTGCAACCGGCTTAAAGTCGATGTAAAGGCAATTAAGACAATGGCGGGTTGTCCTGATGATGATGTAAAGCCGGAAGAATTGGAGAATGCCACCCCTGACTTGGTTAAGCAATATGTCGAAATGTTTTCAAGGTTGGTTAATGGCTGAAATCCGCATAGTATGGCGCTTTTATTTTATGCAATATTGTTACAATCAGGGAGCTTTCTTGTTTGGCTTTTCGGGTATTGGCTTTTCGCACCTATTGATTATTTGCCGGTAATTGCAATTCTTGTTGTTGCGATAAAAAAAGAATTAAACTTCCTGTTGCTCTAATAACTGTATCAGTTGGGTTTTGTTTGCAATATTGGTGAATCCATTCTAGCGGCCCCCAAATATCGTGGCTGGCACTGTTAACGTCACCAGTTTTTGAAACAAACAAGTTATAAGCAGAAAGGTATCCCGACAGCCATTGTGCGTAAACATTGGCTTTTGTGCTATAGGTAGTTCCTTTATATTTAAGCATGTCCCTTGGGCTATTTTCTTTAAATTCAAGTACGAGTGCGCCGCAAGAGTCTGCCCCAGTCCCGTAAAACGATATAATTTTATTTGGGTCATTAATTTCCGCAATACTTGTTGTTGCAGCAATCGTCAGCAGGGCTACGAATAACATTCTTGCATTGGTTAACATACAAATTCCTGTGATGAGTGTTTTTTGACTTTATCATCTTTACTTAGAAAAATTACAAGTAGGCAATAGATTTTCATGGGGCACTGGCGGGACACTTGCGGATAAATAAAGGCAGCAAGCAGCAACATGTCACAAACAACGTAACAGGCTAACAGATTGATTTAATTGTTATTGTTTGTTGTGTTGTTTTGTAAATTATTGAATTCGTCGGACTGTTAATCACTAGGTCGGCGGTTCGAGCCCGTCCGGGGGAGCCAAATAAATTAAGGGCTTACATGAAAATGTGGGCCCTTTTTTTATGCCTGAAATTTTCAGGGCAACCTTGAGAAGTCATCTTTCAAATGAATGCCTCTAATATGACCGGCTTGAACGCCAGTGTAACGCCGCGCGATTTTTGTCGCAATTTTGCGCGATTTTTGTCGTTAATAATTTCAGATTTTAACGCCCGAAATTCCGGTGCGATCACGAAAAATCAGCCACATCAAAATCCAAATCTGATTCGTCAGAATCATCAGCCAAAATCCTCGCCAAAAATAGCCGGCCATCCGACGCTAATATCATAATCGGCAGGTGTAGCATCTATGCCTATCGCCAGCAGATGCGATCGACAAACAGCCATAATTTGATCTTGCCTTGCGCCATCGGCCGCGACTAAATCGAATGCAATTTGCACAGTAATCGTCACTTGCGATCCATCCATCGTTGACCATAAAACGGCCTGGCCATCGATACTGATAACATCTGACATAGCGCCGCCGGCCGCAATCAAATCACGGGCTTTATCTTTCAGCCCTAAATGCTGTATCAAACTGAATTCATCGCTATGAAACCACTTAGTTAGCCCATCAATAACCAACGGCGTACCGCCACGCCAACGACGACCGCGTTCAGCATTTACTTGTTGGACTTTCGCATTGCGAATGCCGATATCGGGGACAGTTACAGTCGCGCCGGCTGGCCGTGAAACGCCTATATCAGTAATGAAATGCTCGGAGCCATCAGGCAAATAATACACACCACGATGGTCAACCACGTATGTCCAGACGCCGTCGACGGCAACCGGCCACAATCCGGGGTTAAGATTTGGCGCAACATCAAGAGAATGAATCGGCTTAATAAATTCGCCTTCTTCCAAGGGGCTTTCTTGCGCTTCGTATTCATGCGTATACGCGCCGCTTTTCTCGTCATATAGATAAACAGTTTTCATAGCTAGCCTTAGTATTTAATGCAAAACTTGATCGTGTGACCGGCCGCTAAGTTTGCGCTGCCGCCCTGACTGGATGTCGTTACTGTAGGACCGGCGACAGACGCGGCGCCACCAAATAGATCGATGCCTCCTGTGCCGCCTTGCAGCGAATTAACAGTGTGTGTGTGCGCCAGATTTTGACCGACAGTCGCCGAGCCGACGGAGCTACCTTGCAGCCACGTGTAACCAACAGGCACCCAGGGTATTCCAAACGTCGTGGAGCCGTCGCCCGCACCCCATGTAGTTCCAATCGCGGCAAAAAGCGCGGCGTATGTGGTACGGCTCACGTTAGTGGGTGCCGTGGGAATTGCCAAGAAGCCAGCCGGCGGAGTTGAACCGCCGTAACCTATAACCTCTCCGGCCGGAACGGCCCGATCAACATAGGCTGTAGTAGCCACTTTGGTTGAATTATCGCCGTTGCCCTGGGTGACCGCTATTGCACTGCCGATATCGGGCGAATCCAAACTGGTAATATCATGATTCGCCCCCGGCGCCGCCCCGCCAGGTGCAGCTTGGGTAATGGTCCACGCAGCAAACGTGCCGGAGCCTTGCACAACGGATACGACAACGACAAGTGCGCCCGTCGTCGAGTTATACGACGTAACATCGCCCAACATCCATTTGGTGCCATCAGCGGTAGCCGCAACTTTAACAGTCATGCCCGGCACATAGCTTTTCGCAGCATCCACTGTCAGCGATTTAGAGCCGGTGCCAATCGCCAAACTCGTCGAGCTGTTCGCTGTCACAGCGTTGAGATTCATCGCTTCAACAGCCGTATTAAACTCAACAGCCGCCGTCGCAAGCCAGGCTAAAAACGCATCGGCTTTTGGAATAAAAACATCCGGCGGGTCACTGCGCGACGGCGCGGCGGGTGGTGTGCTAATAGCCATTACGTAAGTCCTTCTATATCAATTGAACAAACAGATTCAGTGGGATAACTAATCGTTATGCCAAAATCTTTAAAAAACCCATAGATCACCGTCGAGCTATAAATATCAGTGCCGGCATAGACAATCGGTATCGCTCGATAACTTGCCAGCAATGCGTGCAATTGATCAACAAAAGCGCTGTCGACAAAAAAGGTGAACGTTGCATTTTTGTTAAATGCCCGGGCAAGAATCGAATAATTTCCGAAATCATCACGCTTCTTGACTGAATAGTCTTGAATCCCCACTTTCGCGCCGTATTGTGTTCCTCCCAGGATTTTTTTAAACCCAACCACCAAAGCACCAACCGCCACGGTATAGCCGATATCGGTCGCTATTACTCGCAACGTTGGGTTGTTATAGGGCGGAAGGTCATAAACAACAAAATCGGTTTTGCGGACAATAGGCTCATAAAAATACGCATACCAATCGTGCACGCCGGAGTTTGAAACCAGTGAATAGGTATGGTCGTAAACTGTGCCGTCCACTGAATCAGTCATGACGATTCGCACATGGTCCGCTTCAATGTTCATAAGCGCGACGGAGTCAATCCGGCCGGACGGTTTTAGCGTCACGTCGATACTGTCAGCATTGGTAGCCTGATCGGTGATCGACTGATCGAATAATTTCCAACGGTTAGTAGCCCCCACTTCCAGCCACCACGTTGGGGATGTAGCAGGCGTATGATTGAGATTGACGGCTTGCAGCGATTCATAGACTTTATGCACATCGGCGGATACCACGCGCACTCGATCACCCTGCGCATATGTCGTTCCGGAGGAATAAGCCGTATAGTCCGTTTCAGGGATATTGCACGCATACACTGCAGCATCGTTAATCAACGCCGGCCGAACAAGCATCATGCTGTAGTCCTCGTTTCCGGCATCCCATTGCCTTCCCAGCGTTTCAATATCTTTGCCGTGTCAGCCGTGTTTTGTGCAATCGCAATTTCTTGTGCTTGCATCTGTTCGCGCAACAGCCGAATTTCATCGGATACGGCTTGGTTGCTTTGAGCGACAGTCGTAAAAGCACTACTCATCGTCGTGCCTGCATTGATACCGGGCAGAGTTTGACCTGGCAAACCTGTTGGAATAAATACCTTGTCCGGCGTCGGCGGCAATAAGGCATCAGCTTTGGATATGCCGGCCAGCTGAGCCAGGCGCAAATAGCGGGTATAATCGACCGCCGTCGCGAACGTGTCTTTGCTCAGCAACTCCATGCTATCCCGCAGCTTTTCATTCGCTGCATAGTAAGTATCTGCTGCTTCAGCCAGAGACAATAGCTGGTTATAACGCGCCCGGCCCGCTTCGGTGTCTAGCTGCTGGGCGTTAACCAGATCGCGGTAAGCCTGACGTGTATCAGGCAGCATCAAGCCGTAATCGCCCAAGTTGGCAATCAGGCGGCGCGTCGTATTGGCCAGCTGCTCGGACTCACTGTAGAACTTGCTGTAATAGTCCTGGAAAAGTCCTTGAAACTCCTTGATACCGCCGGCCAGCGTGATCAGGCCGTCAGCCATTTCCACCGCGTCGCCTTTGAACGAACTGCCGACCAGGTCGATGGCATCCAGCACGACAGCTTTTTCTGCAACCAAGCGCGTAGCCGTCTCGAACATCCCTTCGCCGAGCTTTTGATATTTGGCGATCAGCGCGCCGAATATCTGCGTGGTCATCGTGTCCAACTGAGTGGATAAAACGTTGTTCAGGGTTTTAATCATCTCATCGGAGGTCATGCCGAATAGATTGATTTTCAACCCGGGAATCACGTACTGATTCACAGCCGTGGTCATATCCTGACCAAACTCCGTGGCCATCGACAGCATAGAAGATCCCATGCCACGAAACATTTTCGTCAGCGCATCGGTAAACTGCGGATCGAGCGCAGCCATGATCTCGGAAACCGTGGTTTTTTTGCTAAACCAACTCTTTTTCGTCGTCGTAATTTGCGTGTATTGCTGTCCGGTTATTTGCCCACCGTTCATCAGCTCAGCCAGATTGGCCGCATTCAGATAAATGCCGTTGCCGGTAATTTCGCGTTTAGTCGTACCGAACAGGCCGTTGAGCAAATATTGTCCGATTGGGTCTTTAGTCGGCAGGATAGTTTTGGCATTTGATACCGTGCCAAGATTCAAATTGGGCGGCAATTGCAGTCCACCGCTTTGAAATAGCCGAGTGATCGAATCGGTAATCCCTTGCTTCAATGCCGCGACGCCGGCATTGATGCCGCGCAACTCGCGATACTCTTTCGCGTGAATGTCTTTCAGCAGTTGATAGGTATTATTGATCGACTCGGACTTGGCGTTCGGATCGCCCAAAACAGTGCCGCTGTCCGGCGAGGTAGGTATGGTCGCGGTACCGACAGACGACGTGCCGGATTTAGAAAAACCCAGGCCTGCCATTACCGCCAACATCGCTGCCACGCCGGCAAAACCCAGCCAACCGGATTGGCTGAAAAACTTCGCGGCGCCGGCAGCCACACTGATAACCGTTTCTTTCAATTGTGCCGCCATCCGGATCGCGGATAGGCCCATTTCCAAAGTATGAAACGCTTTATAAGCAGCGGTCTTTTTCTCGAAAAGCGTGGCCGTTGCGCCGGCGATTCGCGCAGCGCCGTCTATTTCCGCAGCCGCTTTATCCTTAGCAAGCTGTTTTTCTTTTGCCATGCCCTTGGCAATTAACTCCGCATTGGCCAGCGGGTTTTTTTGGGCTTTTGCCAGCTGCTCAGCGTTCGCCGCTTGCGCTTCCGCATAGGCGTTCATCTGGCTAGTCAGGTCAGAAAACGCGCCAGTTAATAAGTGAATACCACCGAGCGCACCATCAAACACATCGGCGCTGGTAGCGCCCATTTTGCTCAAGCTGCTATCGACCTGATTCAGCCACTTGTCGTATTCTTCCGCTGATTTCGCTGCCTGATCAAGTTCGGCATTGATTGATTTATCGGCTGTTGAGTACGCGCTGAGGCTCTGCCCCCCTTCTGTGAAATACGGAACGGCCTGCACGGTAGGATTGGCTTTTTGCGCTGATTTGTCGCGGGCATCGTCGGCTTTCGCCAGCAGCATGATGTACTGTTCCAAGCTGATATTGCGGGTATTGTATGCCCGGGTATATTCCGCCACGGTATCAATAAACATCTGGTCGGACGTACGCGCCTGATCGCGTAGGGCTTGATAGCGTTCTTCAATTTTCAACGCTTCTTGCTTGGCTTTATTCAGAGCTTGCTGGGCAGCATGTTCCGCTTTAGTCGCTGCGGCCTTTGCATCGGCTTTCGCTTTTTTATCGGCCTCTTTGCGATTTTCGGTATCAATGCCGGCCAGTTCATCCAGCCAACCTTGAGTTTGTGATACCGCTGCACGGCTGGCGGCACGCTGTTGCTCGGATTTCGCCAATTCGTCCTCGGCGGCTTTTTGCTTCTTCAGCATATCAAGCCGGTTTTTTTCCAAATTGATGTCGTAGCCCGAATAATCCGATATCGTCTTACCGATAACGCCGGATTGGTTATAAGTTTTAATCCGGGCTTCCAGGTGGGCGATTTGATCGTCAACCGCACTGCTCATATTGCGCCGCAAGATATTTAGGCTATTGGTCATCGAATTGACAATGCCTTTAATCAAACCCTCGCTTTTATCCTGCAACAGCGTGTCTTCGAATTGATGCCAGGCATCTGACAGGTTGGATATTTTGCCGTTCAGGGTTTCCATCGCATTGGCGTTGGCGCCCGCCGACAACTCACCCATCTTTTTGATAATGGCATCAATCGCATCGCGGCCCATTTCGCCTTTTGCCGACATATCCATGATTTCGGCACCGGTTTTATTCAGCGCATCGGCGGCAAGCTTATAAATTGGGATACCTCGCTCGGCCAGGATCACCATATCTTCTTGCTGCAACTTGCCCTTGCTGTAGGCTTGGCCCAATTGCAAAGCGATAGAGGTCAGCGTTTCCTGGCTACCGCCCAATTTGCTGGCTTGATCGGTCAAAGCCTGCATCACTTCGCGGGTCGGATTCAGGCCCATGCCTTGCAGCGTGACGAAGGTTTTAGTTAAGCCCTCAATCTCGTAAGGGGTGCGGGTGGCGAAGTCCTGAATAAATTTAAACTGGATAGCGCCGGCCTGGGCGGAACCGGTCAACGATGTCAACTGCGCGCGAAGCATCTCCATGCTGCGGTTGGTGTTCAAAATGTCGCGGGCCAGCGTAGCAGCCACACCGACCGATAAAATGCTACCGGCCATACGAGTAATACTACGCTGCATTTCAGATGCCAGCTCAGCGGCATGGGATCGTACCGCAGACACGCCTTTGCCAAGTTCTTGGGTAGAGCGGGTGGCAGCATTCATACCAGCAGCCATATCGGCCCCGGCTTTTTGGGCATCCTTGCCCAGATCGATCACGGAACGGTCTACTTGATTAACAGACGCGACGGCAACTTTGCCGTCGGCTGTAATCCTCAGTTTCAGTTCCATATCGCTCATTTCTTCGCCCTTTGTTCTCTAAATACCGTTACCGCCGCGCGTTCCATGATTTGCAGATCGTCAAACAACTCTGCCCGGTTTTTGAACCGTTTAATCCGGAACACCGCTTCAACGCCTGCGTAATTCAGCCCAATCACTTCACCCATTGCGCCAATTTGCCATTGGGTATCCAGTGATAAAAACAGCATCACCGCATCCCAGTTTTCCGCCTCGACTTTGAAGCTGATGTCCGGCTGCGCAAAGTCCGCCGGCAGTTCGATCCCAAGTGCGGCGCAATCGTCGCTAAACTGCTGAGCTTTACCGCCGCCCCCGTTCGCCCACCATTGCGCCGCCTCGATTAGTTTTTTCTTTTTTGGCCCGAAACGCTTTCAAACCAGGCCGAGATCACCGATGGCCGCACCGGGAATATCTCCAGCAGCTTGTCGCGCATAGCCGGCGAAAATTCTACCGGCTGGCCTTGGTCGTCGGTCACTTCCTCCCAGCCGACCAGGACTTTTTTAGCCAGCTCATCGTCGGTCAGTTTGTCGTCGGCGCTGTCGCTTTCATCGGATGCCCGCGCTCGTTTGACGATTTCATCGATTTCAGATTGCGGCAGACGCGGAAAATGGGCCACAAACGTTTTGGGTATGGTTTTACCGCTGCCATCTACAAATGCCACTTTAACCGGCCACTTGATTTCGTCGGATTGACCTACGAGTTGGAACATGTGTAATCCTCTTAGTTATTTCGCCACAATCACAAATTCATCGTTGCCGTTGATTGGCATAAACTGCATGCCAAATTCGAACATCGCGATGCCGTCCGAGTCCGAATATTTCGGCGCGGTAATCTGCATGGATTGCGATGTGACGGAAATGATATTGCCGGGGGTTAAACCGTGTTTGACGCCGAACGGGCCGGTCGCGGCACTTTTCGCAGCCGTCCACCAATCTTTGGTGCCGACAGCAACTGCTTCAATGCTCGCATTGCCGGTCGGCTTGCGGTTGGTAATTAACACAGACTCCGCACCGACGAGCTGGCGATAGGTCACGCTGTTGGCGATATCGAACGTCAATTTTTCCAAAATTGCGTTGTTGTAACCCTGTAAATTCAGATTGGTAGTGTTGGCCGTAGAAATGGTTTGCGGCACCTGGAAGCCAGAGAACGAAACCGACGGCAACACGGCATCGGAGATCGTCCCCAGCAAGCCGGTAAAACTGAATTTCATCACCGGCAAGGCTTTGGCGCTCATGTCCATCGTAAACGTGCCGCGCGCACCGAGCAGGATATGGCGAGTGCCGTCTAGGTTGAAATACAGCGATAGCGAGGTACTGGTACCGAAAGCGCTAGTCGGTGCATATTGCGCCATGGCGCCGATGCTGTACGAACTTGTCGCGTCCGGCGTGGTCGTGAACGCCTTTGAAACAGTAGCGATTTTAGTCGTGCCGTTATAGCTGATAATCTCTCGAGAATCGCCATTTGATGCACCTGCCGTAATCGACACAGTGCCGCCATTGTAAGCACCGTCCACCGCCGATGCGCCGGCCGCCAATTTAATAGTCGTGCTAGAGCCGCCGGCCTGGGCGGTTCCGGTCACGGCACTGGCTAACAACGTTTCGGTAAACGCGCAGGCGGTCAGCAATTTGCCCCACGGCGGCGCAACCCCAGCAGTGCCGGAGCCGACCAGCTCGACTTCAAAGTCCAGCTTGGCAAAGTTAGAGACGCGTATCTCGCCAGACGAACCGAAATACGGCCGGATAAAATCCCGCTGCACTACGTCGCCTTCCAACGGCATTAAATCCAAGTTGCGCAGCAACAATGCATCCGCGCCGGTCGGACTGGCGTCCACGCCATAGGTAGATTCCAGTTTCGCGATAATTACGCGCTTATTCGTTAATAACGACATCGATTAATCCTCGTTGTTGTTGCGTTTTTCGCCGGTGATGGGGTCGAGTATCCAACGGCCGTGATTGGGATCGTGCGGTTTTTCCTCGGCGACAGGCGCTTGATTTTCCGCCATAGGCTCTAACGGCTGAGCATCTTCCGACTTGCTGGTTTTGGTGGTTGCGGCCATATCGGTCTCCAAACAGTTAAATAATAAAAAAAGTTAACGCGCGGCCAACAGCATCGAGATTTCCATTTCGTGAAACGGATGCCGCACCGATAAGTCGTGAATGGTTTTTGCTTCGCCAAGATAAACCGCGCCGGGGCCAAGCTCGCCGGCTTCCAAGCAGTCAAATATCAATTGCTCAACAAGATCGAGTTGAGTAACACCGTCGAACACGTCGTCAGTGATGTCCGGCTCGTGGATGCCGACCACCAGACTGACGCGCTCTTGATGCCGACCGCCAACCGTACTAGCACGGGTGCCGTTCGCGGGAACGTAGCAGATTGAAGGGTAATCGTTGGCGCTAACCGGCCGCCTGTAGCCAATCAAATGCCGGGCCGCGCGACCGTAACGCGTCTGCCAAAAGGCATTCAGCGGCGCATCGTTCATCAGCTTGCTGCGTGCGGCTTGTAACGCTTTGATGCTCATCGACTAACCCGAGGTTAAAACCAAAAAGCCAAGCATTCGCCGGCGAACCGGACGGAGTGCTTAGTGTTGGGGATAGTCTATAGAGAGAGGATGAAGCGGGGTATGTGAAGGGGTTCGCAAATGCTGCGATGTTAATGCTGCAGCAGATACTCTATGGCGTTAAAAAAATACTGCGCTTTTAATGCATACCCGGTTACCGATTCATGTGGGTTTACCGAAGTGCTCATCCAATCGTTTGAAAATGCATTTTCATGGCTGCCCCAGGCACTAAACGAATCAACGACTAATAATCCGTAAGCTTTTGCAATTAAATATAATTTATCAACAAATAACCGCTGAAACTCTATCGGTTTGGTAACTTTTGCCGACGGCCCCGGTATATGAATAATGACCGGAATATTTGCCGTTCTCAATTTATCAACAGCTAACAGTGTTTTTATATAAAAGTCGTCTGGTGTTTTGGCAGGATAGCCCAACCAATGATTAGTGCCGTAATCTAAAATAACAGCATCGAATTTTACAGCAGAACTGGGATCGGTTAATGCGCGTAACGCATGCCAGGCTTGACTAGGGTTTTTAGCCAGCCAGCTGTCAACATAGGTTCCGCCGATCCCCGCATTGCTCAATAAGATTTGTTTTTTGCTGGAATCGTAACATTCCCAACCAACGATAATTGCATTGCTGCCCGATCCTGCGCGAGCAGCCGGCACGTAAACATTGCTACCCAACGACGCTAAACCCGTTGCCTTTTTAATAGATGTTCCGGATGGCAATCCGTTAGCAACACCGTTTGGTGCAGCGCTGCCAATTATTGTCCCATCTTGCAACTTTATATTAAACGGATCATAACCCGCGCCACCATCGATATAAAACACATCGATAGTATCTGTCACGACAGTCGGCGCAAAATTACAAAGGCCGAATATCGTTGATGCGTTATTAATAACGGAACCGCAAATTCCGGTACCTTGATCGAACGCACTCCATCCCGATCCGATATTCGTAATGCGAGCGTCGGAATATGTCATCGCCACACTAGCGCCGTTGCCATTATCATTACGATTACTAGTGCCGTAATGGGACTGCCAACCCGCCGCACAAAGGCCGTTATTCAGCAATTCGGCCAAACGCACTAAAAAGCTTCTTGAAATAGCATTAGTATCGATATCAGTCTCCCCAGCCGCTCTCGAATCGCCGCAAACTAAAATCCGTGTATTTGAAACACCGGCTATAGTTCTGCGAATACAGTTGGCTAGCGATACGTAGTTCGACATCACGCCGGGTACAACGCCCGTAGGAAACCTTGTGTCTTCCATTGGCGAGATATCGTTTGTATGATCAATAATTTGATAATTACAATTTTCGGGCAGTGCTGTAATTATAAATTGTACATCCGTAGGAAATGGCCCCATTTTTTTAGACGAAACAATTTTGATCGGTCCTTGTAAAGCGCCGCCATTTCCAACCCACTGCAACAAAGCGTTACCGGTTATATCCAGCACTTTCCCAGCCCGTAACAATTCCCCGGTTTTATCCGGCGCAGTCAACGTTTTCATTTATGCTCTTCCCAAGTTGATTGACCCATAACCGCTGCCGGTGGTCGGCTCCGACAGCCCCAGGGCCGCGCGGTTTAGTTGTTTAGCCAGCATATCCGCGCTGGTTTTGTATTGATTGGCTTTATCGATCATCATCGAGTTATCGCCCATGCTGCCGTCAATCGCCGCCAGCCGCTTGGCCCAGTTGATAGCGATTTCTTTTAGAACTGTGTTCGGCAGGGTAATGGTGGCCGCATCGGCCGGCGATATACCCGCCGTACCCAGCGCCAAATCGACATACACATCCGCGCCGGCCAAATGCGCATCGGTAACGACCACAACGGGATCGGTGCAATCGGCTAGTGTGCAATATTTACCCATGATTAAGCCCCAGCCCGCGCCAAATGCGCGGCAAGCACCGACAAGCCTCGTTCTTGCATGTGCAGTTCACGTGTTGCGGTATCGGCGAAAAAATACGGATAAGGCTTGCTGCCCGGATGATTAACGGAACGCCGGAGGATATAGCCACCGCCGCCGCCCGTTGGAATCTTTAACCCTTTTCGGCCGGCTTTGGGGGCTATTACATGCGGTTCGGTACCATCCTCGACCCATCCGGCATATGCCGCGTTTGCATAAACTTCCGAAGTACCGCCGCCGACTGGCAACCAATTAATAGATTGCTGCAATTGTCCTGTATGCGGATTAAAGGCATGGCCCGCACCGATCCAGTCGTGGATATCATCCACGTAGCTTTCAGCCATTGCATTCGCGACCATCTGCGCGTTACGCGGATCGCGCAACGCGTTTAGCACGGACGGCACATTGCCGGTATCAAGGCTGATGGATAGCATTAGCCACCTTCTGCTTTAGGGTGAGGGGATAATTCCCAGCCGGCCGCTAACCAATTGGCTAATTCATCCGGATGCACGTCGGCGGTGGTCGGGCCGTCATCGAACTGCGGCTCACCACGAACCATCGCGATGTAATCAACGGGGTCCGCAGGCAGGCTATGCTCAGGCGGTTCCGGCAAGTTGCCGGCCGCTATTTGCTCTGCTATCCACGCCGCTTGCCATTCGGTAAGTTGGCTGGTGCCATTCTCGTCGAATGCGAAACCACCATTAGGCGACAAAACTGCGATATTCGGCCAATAGACAAACAACACGCTAGGCGCTGGCCCACCGTTTCCGCCCTCATCCTCCAGCAAATTCGATGCATGCAAATCCTTCTCCGATTCATTCGTTCCATCCGTGGTCGGGAAGGCGCTGTCCTTTGTATCGGTCCCTGCAATAAAGGCGCCTTCCGTGGCTTCGGTTGTATTCTCGCCCACCAAGGCGGGAGCCGCCGACGGGGTGTCCGCCATTGGCTCCCTTTCTATGGTTGGTTGTTCGGTTATAACCGTTGGAGCGGCCTCACTGCTGGTAATGATTTCGCCTTCCAAGGCGGGAGACTTCGGCGCATCCGGCGCCGGCAGCTCCCTAACGGTTTTTTCTGTAGTAGCGGCTTTATCCGCTTTAGGCGTTGCCATGGCTTAACCCAACAAGGTGGCGGTATGTTCCGGCTTAAAGTTAGCCGCGCCCCATGCCAAGCTGATTTCATATTGCACTTGGCGGTATTGCAAATACATCGCCACTTCAAATGTCAGGCCACTACGGGGATCGGTCAGCAAAAAGCGGTCCGCCGCCATATCGCCTTCGTCGGGTAACGCAGGCGCACGGGTAGATAACACAATAGCCGAGCGGGCAAACGCCAGGTTAGCCGCGTAGCTATTACCCAGCGCCATAGCGATGTTATCTGCTAAGGTTTGACGCAGACCGGGCTGATTCAATGCTAAGTTGCCGCCGGATAAGGCTGTGCCGACGACATACTTGTTGGCATCGCCGGTAAATGTCACCACGTCGCCGGCTAAAACAGTGCCGGAGCCGGTATCGACTGCAATTGTCGAAGCGCCGCTGGCGTAACCGCTGACGTTGTTCGATTGATAGCTGGTACCCGTGCCTTTGGTGTGATTTTTCACCTGAGCGGATTCACGAACCTGCATGCCGTGTAAATCCTGCAAAACTCCCTGACGCTGCAAGCTGATATCCCCAGCCATTTGCGCTTGGGATTGTTTGCCGCGAAACACAGCGCCGGCAGTGGTGTTAATGACCAGCTGCAAATCGCTAATTGGCGCGCCGTTATCCACCAAAATTTGCCGCACAAACGCCGCATCGGAATAATCGCCGGCGGTGCCGAACGGTGTAGTGCCTGGGGTACCGTAAGCGCGAGACGATGTTTTATACAACGCCGCCAAATCCGCTTCGACCTCATTGCACAGCGTACGCATCGCTTGCGCAAATTGCTGGGCGCGCAACGATAGATAGCCAACGCCGGTATTGATGCCTTTTTGTTGCTCGCCATTCCAGCGCACTGGCACACGGCGAGACTTGCTAATCGTAATGCTGTTGTTACCAATCGCTTGGTCGCCATCATCCGGCGGCGTGACGCCGGGCGTTACATCGCTGGCAGATGAGGCGGGCGCAACCGGAGAACGCACCACCTGATTCAGCGCAGCCCGGTCGGCGGCGGCATCCAGGGTAACAGACGGAATAAAACCGACTTGTTCGCGCGATACAACGTCCAGCGCCGCGTACAAATCGGGGATTAAATTAGTTAATGTATTTTGTCCCATGAGGGTCTACTCCAAAATTTTGAGGCTGGGCTTAGTCGGTAACGACGCCGCCGTCTTTAATGTGTTTGGCTTGCGAGGATGGGTCTAGCGCAGCGAATTCCGCGCGGGATTTGCTGGGTGTGTTACCGCTGGTATTTTGCGGCGCACCGGAACCGGTGCCACCCTGGGCTTTGGCTAAAAACGGCTTGGCTTCCAACAGGGCTTTCACAGCATCCGCAACCGATTTGCCGTCGATGGTGACATTGCCGGCGTCGTCCACTTTGGCTTTGCCTGCCAGCAGGTCTTTGACGGTGGCCGGGTCAACCGCTTCGGCTGATGCCGCTAACAGCGCATTGCTGATCGCCGCGCCTTCAAATTTAGTTTTGTAGGTGTTGGCTTCGGCGGCTTTGGCATCGGCCAACTCTTGCAACTTGCCTTGGGCTTGCAGCTGCGCGTCGGTCAACGACTTGATGTCTTTGTGTCCGGTGGCTTTTTCCAATTGAGCCGCAAAATCGGCTTGTTGCTGCGCCAATGCTGCATTGATTTGAGCCTGCACATCCACAACCGGCGCGGGAGCACCCGCGCCGGACTGACTCGCTGTGGTTGGGGCATTGTTGGGCGCGCCGCCGCCGGATTGGCCGGCGTCGTCGTTGCGTAATACATGACGGACTTTAAACATGTTCGTGATCCCGTGTCGGATTGGTGGAAATTGAATTCGACGACAGGATACGAAGCGCGGCTTTGCATCGGTATGCGAAGCGCTTCGGAAGGGAGGGATTTAGGAAGGTTTGCCGATTAGCGGGGAATTTATACCACGACTTTAATCGCGCATGCCGTTTCTGGCGAATTTAACGGGGGTTTAACGGGGGGTAGTGACTTTTTCAGATACGACGAATGCGGCCCCGTCCATTTTTGGCGCTTAAATCGCTTTATTTTCGATTTGCGGCAGCGTTGAGCGTTGACCTAACCCATTCTGATAATTTTTCACCGCTAGAGGCATGGACCCATAACGCCTTTTCTGCCGGTGTGCAGCGGATTTGTAGCTGACTAGTTGCCGGTTGATCGGCAATCTGAGCATTAGTATTGCCGTATTGCGCGCCAATAGGGCGATTCTCGTAAAACCAATCTAACGCACTAGATGTGATTTGCACATCGTCGTCTTGCAGCTTTCCATCTTCACTCCATTCATCGCGCAAGTATCTGTATTCTTCGGCTGTCATTGTAATTCTGCCGGCTTCCGAGCCTGATTTTTCAAGAATCAGAATTCTATTGTCTTGGTCATCGCCGTATACGGCAATATTTTGCTGATTCAAATCGCTGCCGACGAAGTGTCTAAATTTTAAATTGCTCATTTTTGCGTTCCTCATATAATGTTTAAGCCGAGTCGGCTAGTTCGCCGCTGCACAAGTGGCTTAGAAATGTATAGTTGACACTTTGTGATGTTGCTGCCGCACAGGCAGCTTAGAAATGTTTACTTCTCTTTGTATTCGCCGGCTCGGTTCTTATTGAGCGTATGTCAAAAATTGATTTTTCTCGGCGCTCGTCATTAGCACTTCGCCGTTCATAACTTGTTTTGCACGTTCCTTGTATCCCACCAAAGCGTCTAACAGATCGGCGTCAATGCGTTTTTCGCCAAATTCGGCAATTTTTTCAGCAATCATTTTTGATTGATCAGCAATAGCAGTTGCCTTGTCTTCGGCTTGCTGTGCGGCGGCTTGTTCAACGATTTGGCCTTCGTTAGCAACAACCTTGTCCCAAACAGATTTTTCAATGATGCCTTCAAAAATTTTTGCAGCGCCGTTGATGATCGGGCTTTTTGCGCCGTATGTGTTCGCGTAAAGCTTTTCGGCATCAACCGTCCATGATTTTTCTTTTTTATTCCATGTACCACTAGCCCGTAGGATGTCTTGAACAAAAAAGAAATCGTTGTAGTCGATTTTGATAGTGATTGTTGGCATGATGTCTCTCCAGATCAGGTTCCCAGTTCCGCTAGGTCGGTGTGTTTCTCTAAAGCACGGTTAAAGTATACAGCGATTTATTTGTTTGTCAATACAAACAGCTAGTTATTTTCCAATTCCTTTTCCGTTATCAACCCCAAACCGTCTGGCCGAATCAATTTATCGACCGACACGCCTTTTTCAATGGCTTTGGCCGCCCAATCCGGCAACACGTCCTGTTGCTTTTCCGGCGACAGATTACGCAGCCAATCTGCATAATTCTTATCGCCACGCTCCATGACCGGCGATACGCGCGGAATCAGCAGGCACATGCAATGCGGGTGGGCTTTGGTTTTGGGCACGGTGTCTTTGGTAAACACCCCTTTGCCCAGACCCATGTCGATGCTCGCGTAATAGTCGCAGATATCGGTTACCGGGTGGCTGGCCGATAGCCTCCATTGGTAGCCGATGATGGTCGTGTCGTGGATCGTGCTATCGATCACAGCGCGATGGCCGGCGTTTGCCATCTCGGTGCGGGCGATACGCTTCAGGTTGTACAACTGCTTGTCGTAGGTCCACCACTTCACGGCTTTATCCAGCAACTCTTCGCGGCCTTTTTCCACGGCTTTTTGCATTTCGGATAACACCCGCTCGGCGGCGGATCGGCTACCCGTGGTTTTTAGGCCGTCGATAATTTCTCGGGCGTTTTCTACCGCTGCATTCCAATCGGCGCGGGCGGCGGGATCGTGGATCAACTCCAGAGCGGCGCTGTGTAATTCGGCTACCCAATCGTCGATGTGCTCGGAGACGATCTTAAAACGCTGCTCGCCGGCCGTGCGTTCGATGGTGCGTTGCATGTCCATCGCTATCGTATCCACGGCCCGGCCGGTGCGAATGCCGTCTTGCAGCACTTGGGCTACACCGTCGCGAGTCGCGTTGTCCCACTTCCACAAGCGATCGCTTAGCGTTAAGCCATCCGGCCATCGCTGTCTAAACGATTGCTCGGCCAGCTTTAGTACGACTTCAGACTGCATCGGTTGCTGTGTTGCCGTGGCAGCGGCTTTGCTGATCCCTAAGCCGATGGCTGCTTTCATCGCGTCTATGTACTTGCTCATCACATCCTCCGATTCCGGCGTTAAAACATAGCCGGTTTTGCGGAGTTGTTTAACCAGGTCGGCAACAAATTGTTGGGTGTCCGCTGTCAGCTGCCCTTCGTGCTTGATGATTTCTTGCGCCAGGCGGCGGTAGAGTACAGGGTAATCGGTCATTGATTGAGCGCGTGCAGCTCAGCCATTTTCGCCAGCCAGAGCGCTTGCGCCCGGTTAAGGCGCGACGAAACGACATACAGCGAGTCATCGTCCTTGTAAGTGCCGACGATCAACACTTCGTCGAGCTTTTCGGCATCGTGAAGCGCGGACTGTAAAGCCTGTTCGACGGTAAATGTCGTGGAGTTGGGTAATTTGCTGACGGCCATGTAGTCGTTTCAATTCATGTGAATTGGTAATAAATGATAAGCCGCCAGAAGCCATAGCAAATGGCGGCTTGTTAATTACTCGGCTTTCAAAAAATCTACGTAATATTTTTCTCCAACTTTAAATTTCCCAAATAATTCGGGGTTTGCCACATTGATTTGTAGATTAGCTCCAGGACTAAATTTAGCGTAGATGTTGTCCTCATCTCGGCCATCTTCTGGATATTGTGATGCTGCAACTGCATGCATCGTCAAAGTTTCTTGTGATTTTTCGCCCAAGTTTCCATAAAAATGTTCTTGTACAAATCCGACTTGTAATTTTGCTCGCATAACGCTCATGTATATATCTCCGTTTATGCCTATCTCGTGGGTGATAAGCTAACCCAAATAATTTCTGTTAAGTTCTTACCCTTGTCATTCTTCCGCAGTGCTGACACTTGCAGCGGATTTTCTTATCCAGTGCCGCACGATGTTCTTTAATTTCTTCTCGTATTCTTGCCAACTGAGTTTCTTCATTTGCGAATCTGGCTAATACAGCAATAGGGTTAAGCCGCTCGCCACATGCAGTACATGTCACCTCGGCCAAACTTCATCGATCTCGATTTGTTGATGCTTACATTTGCCAACCTGCCATCGGGCGCGAACGACGCTGAGATAAACAATATTGTCCTCGACGATATCAATCTCGATCATGCTACTGCCTGCTGCGCAATCCTATCGCCATACGTATCACCCGCCGCATCGATCTCCTTATCAATCGCCGTCATCGTGCTGGGCGCGGTATCGTTTGCCAGAATCTGCTTCGCCAGGCGTTTTTTGATGGCTTTGTCGAACTCCGGCCCCATGCCCAGCGTCACGGAATCCATGGCGATGTTGATGGCTGTTTGCAGATCGGACAGGTTAAAGTCCTTGGGATAGGCAATATTGCCGGTGAATTGCTTGTCTTGCCAGGCATAGACCAGACTGGCGATTTCCACTTCCGCCGCTTCGCAGTTTTCAGCCATGTCGCCCAAGGCGCTATTGCACTCCTGAAAATGGAAGCTCAACGCCACGCCGCTTTGCTGCACGCCGCCGACAAACTCCAGGTTAGCCACGCGGTAAATGTCCGTGACCGTATTGGCGATTTGCTCCATGTACAACTGTACCGGATCGGGCGGTGGCGCTAAAAACTCAGGCTTGCCGCCGCCGGCCGGGTTGTAGGTCAGCGCGTTTTCGGTGCTGATCGTCAGGTTTGTCAGCCGTTGGCGCTCGTTGTCATCAGCGACCGGCAGGGCCAAAATGGCAAAGGTTTGCGCGCGGAACAGCTCGCGCATTTCCGAGCGGGCGTTATACAAATCCCAATTCAAACCGGCCAAGTCGTAGAAAAAGCTTTGCGCGGCGCTGTCGGTAGGGTTAAGCGGCTTGGCGATATGCAGGCGCACCACCGGCACGCGGCCAATGCTGTATTCGCCTTGCTCAATCACGTCGCTGCCATCCTGATCCTTGGTCAGCATCCACCCGGTAGTGGTATACGTGCGATAGCGGGTTTCCTTGCCGTCCAATTCGCTAAACGTCACCGACATCCAGGTGCCGGCGGCATTTTTAGTTTCTGCGACCAGCTGACTTTTCAAGCGCAGGGCCATATACGGCATGGCTTGATCGGCGCGGGTTTGGCCTTGGGTTTTTGGCTTGTCGATAATCACGTACACGGTGCCCAGGATCATGGCTAAGCGCTGGTAACTGCTGAGCAAGGTATCCAGCTTGCCGCCGGCACCGTCGGCATTCATGGCAAACGTGGAGTACAGCTCATCGCTCTCGCGGCTGGGCGTTTGTTTCCACAGAAATCCCATCATCACATTGACGATCTTGCGGGAAAAGTTTGGGTAAACCGCCAGCTCTTTACGGCGTTTCAGCTTTTCGTCGGCTTCACGCAGGTGCGGGATCAGGTACGCGCCGGAGGCAAAGCCGCCTTGGCCGCTATAGGCGTCGAGCAGGAATTGATCGGATGTGCGGTCTATAACCATTTCAACCTCATCGGTGTATAAGCAGGTCCGGCAGCGCCGTTACTGGCGGCATGCACGGCCAAAGCCAGCGCCCAGAATCTATCGGCGTGGCCGTTTTCGGAGCGTTCGGCAGTAAAGCGGATGTTGCCGGCGGTGGTGGTCACCTTGGTGACGGCACGCAGATCGGCGCGGATTTCGGGTTTATAGGGGATACGAAGTTTCTTGTCTTCCATCGCACCGCGTACCGGATAGGCCAACGCTTCCTTGGTGGGGCCGGTAAATGTCACTCCCTCAATACGGTATTGGCCGAAGGCTTTTTGGGCGTCGTCGGTCCAGCCGATACCCAGGCCGGTATTATCGAAGCAGGCGCGGTCAAGCAAACTCAAAATAGGCCAAATCACTTTTTCTTGGTCCGGCTTAGGCATGTTGCGCAACTCGATAATCGCCCTGGTGTACAGCACGTCGCCAAGCTTTTCCAACACCCACAGCACGGTTAAATCTTTCTTGCGGCCTATGTCCAGGCCGGCAAATAGTTGCGCGCCACGGCGCTTGGATTCCGCGAGGTCCACTTCCCAGATGTCCTTTTCGCCGTATTCGCAGCTGGCGATCAGGTCGTATTCCAGGAAGGCCGAATCATCGTCGGCCGGCTCGCACATGTACTCTTGCAGGAACGATTCTTCATCGGCGCAACCGGCCTTGATAAAGTCGAAATAGGCCGCTTCGTCCATCTCGTGGACTTCATGCTCTTTCGGCAAAGCCTTTTGCAGCTTCCATAAAAAACCCGAATCCAGCGCATCTTGCAGCGTGACGCGGTGCAGGCTGATATTCTTGGGGTTGTTATGCTCGCGCACTTCCCGAATCAGCTGATTGAAAAAGTTGTGGCTGCCCCGGTGGGTGCTGATGATCTCCATCGAGCCGCCCCAGGTGATACCAGGGTAAGCGATGCTCCACAGCTTGCGTGGATCGGGATGCAGGGCAAATTCGTCCAGGATACGCCCGCCGCGCTTACCGGCCTGGGCATCCGGATTGGATGACATGCTGTGTATGCGCTTGCCGCTGGCAAACTCCAGCACGTAGGCCGTTAACTTGGTTTTTTCGTCAATCACCCGCTCGCCCAAGTCTTCGGCGGCAATGGCGAGGATATTGGCGAATAGCTTGCAGTCTTCAATAAACAGACGGGCTTGCAGATCGTCGCGGCTGGACACCCATTGATCCCACTTTTGCCCGACCATGGCGGTGCGTTCGGCGGCTTTGTAGGCCGTGGACCAGCTGATACCAATCTGTCGAGATTTCTCCATCAGCTTTAGACGCGAATCGTCTTTGATCCAGCGCTCTTGAAAGGGCAGGAAGATGGCGTCGGGGTTGGCGGGGATGATGCGGGCGTTACCCATGAGACAACCATTCGCCAACTTGATGAGCAAAGCATTCGCTAAGAAACGACAACAAGTAAATGCCGGCGGCGATAAAAATCATAATAGCGACTTCCCTGATCACGCCGCCATCCCTAACGCCTCGCGAATCCGTGCCACCCCGGCTTCCGATACGCCCTCGGCTTTGGCGGCGGCGCTGGCAGCTTGCGCGGCCTCTTCGCGGGCCTTACGTTGGGCTTCTGCTTCAAAATCCTTGCGCCATTGTGCGGAACCCACGGCACCGCGACCGACGGTCGATATCGCCCTAGCCAGTTTGGGAATCACAACGGCTTTATCTTCCAGATCCCAGCCTTGCATGCCTTCCAGTACGTCCATTAATTGATCGATGGCGACCATCTCGCTGGCTTCCAACAACGCGGCTTTATCCTCGTTGCTCATGCCGCCCATGGCCTTGGCAATCTCCATCCGTTCCCTGGCGCGACCTATCGACTTTTCCATAGCCGCCTGCAACGCCGAGCCATGCCGATGCACTGCCGACCGGCTAATCTGAAACCCTTGCTCTTGTAACCAGGCGGCCAAACCTTCGTAATCGCTGAAACGCGCGCCGATTAAACGTTCGTTAAGCGCGCTTAGGACGCTGTCCGGCAGGGTGTCGATGGCACTACGGGGTGGCATTACTTCAACTCCGGCTGCAACAAACCCGGTTCGTTAATCAAACCTTGCCGCGCATCGTCGCCTTTAGATGTCAATGTGACGAACCAAACGCCGCCTGGTTGAGTAGCCAAAACCATGTTACGCGAGTGCAGCCAGCGCAAATCGTCACGCAAGGTCTCTGTATCCACGGCTTGCAAGTCATCGGCCAATGTGCGTTTCAGATCCACTTCATGCATGGTGCATGTCGGTACGCCGCGCAATATCACTAGAATCGATAATCGCCTACGGGCTGTCATATGTTCGCTGTATTCCATGTTTTTTCACCAAATTGCTGTGTTTTTCAATACCGTTGTGTCGCCATTCCGCCCGAATTACGCCAAACGCAAGCAGCTTCCGCTGCATCTCCCGCCGGTCTTTATGAGTAATTCGATCATCCAACCCTTCCAACCGCGCTACACCCAAGTCATTAATCAACACCACAATGTGGTATCGATATTTTTCATGCATTTTATGCAGCGGCCGTTCAACATCCACGCTATCCGGATAACCTCTGGCGTGCAGCATTAAAGGGGCCAGATGCAGGCTCATTAGCTTTTATTCCGCCAAAAGCTGTCCATCCGCGCGACCTGTTCTTTAAGACTGCCTAATGTGGCGGTTTGCGCCGATATGGCGGCATTCATGGTCGATAGCGAATCGTTGAGCTTGCGCATTTCCCGGTAAATCTCCGCCAAATCAGCATGACTGGGTGCGTTTTTAAGATCTTGCTCCAGCCGAGTCACGCGTTCGGCGTGATCGTCCAGCCGGGTATCGATGTTAGATTCCAGCTTCGTAATCGTGGCAGTTGTAACCCGCTGCCGATTATTCAGAAAATTCATCACGCCAATCACGGCGATCAACAACGTCTGCACCACGTCCCACAACAGTTTTGCATCGACGTTCATCACCACCCCCTTTGCGCAAATCGACTACGGCGGCGCTTGTTGCTTTTGGCAACCACACATTGCTGCGCGGGCATACGTAATGGATTGGGCAAAATGGCCGGGCGACTGTGCAAAACCACTACACAAATGGCGTTGGTTAAAAACATGCTCCCTCACTCAACCTTTTAGCGTGACCGGCACGCGCGTAATGCTGCGCAAATAGATATTGGCAACCGACACCGCGCACATGTAAAACAGATACCCGCCGTCCGGCAGGTAATCGCGCATTAAATGCAGATTCGCTTCAAGCAATGGCAATACAGCTGCGGCCACGTTGAACCAAAAGGTTTTGCTATCCAGTATGTGTTTGGCGTTATCCATGTCTGTTCCTGTCAAAAAAGAGCCGAGGCAACAGTCGGCTTTACAGTAAGTGTTTTTGTGTTAAGCAAACTTAACGCTGCCCCGGCTTGAGTGTCCGCCGTTTTTTTAGGAGGTGGCGGCTTCGCTGTTGTCGTTTTCGGCGGCGTCTTGGCCAGCGCCGGCATCCGGCTCGGGGCTGGCGCCAGGCTCGTCACTGCGTAAAATTTCGGTAATGGTCAGGTCGAAGTGATCGGCCTCGGTATCGCCGTCGTACACTTCATATTCGAATGATTGGCTAATTATCCTAATGCCGTCACCTAGATCGGCATCGCCGCTGACGGTTAAGGTCACCAAGCCCTTGCCGACCACTTTGACCAAAAATTGGCCGCCGCCCACTGGCGTGACCAGCAACACATTCGGATCGGACGAGACGATGCTGATAGCGCCGTCGATGATGGCGGATTCGACATTCTTGGTTAGTGCCAGCGCGGTAACGATAAATTGAGAAACTAATGAGCTAATGCGTTTCATGGTGTAAGGTTCCATAGTAGTGATGTAATCCGCGAAGCTGAGTTGCAGCACAACGCGGGTGGGTTTTTCTCCCGCATGCTGGTACTCCAGGTACAACAGCAGGAAAAACAGGCAAAAAACGGCTACCACCAGGCAGCCGAAAACGTGTATCAATAATTCCGGCACGGCTCTGTACTCCGCACGAAGCGCAGATATTCGCGATGCGAGATGCCGCTGTTCATTAAATCCAGATGGCTAGAGTTTTTGTCTGCAACCGCCTGCAAATACTTGAATTCCACGATGCTTGCTTGGCTGACATAAAAGCGGACATCCTTGTTTGCCACCTCCAATCGATGCCTGGCGCGGGCGAGTTCATGCCCCAGCAAATAGGCTTCCATTTCGGCCACGGTGGCTTTTTGCATTAACGGATTTTGTTTCATACAGGCTTCTCGAATAAGGCGCGCTCGGCGGCGCGGCGTTTTACCAGACCAGGCAAGGGGGCTTTTTTGCCGTCAATAGTCCCCATCACCCAGCGGTCGAACTCGGCGGCAGCGCCGGCAAAATCCCGGCCGTGCAGCTTGTGGCGGAGCGTCGATTGCGCATACTTACCCTGGCCGATGTTAAAAATCAGCGAGACCAACGCATCGAATTGGTTTTGATTGATGAGCACGGGCGTAATGGAACGCAGGAACAGCGCGGTTTGCTGTACATCGCGATGTAGCAGCTGCTTGACCTGTTCGTGACTGATGGTGAGCACCACTTGCGCTTCTTGCGTAAGGATACGGCGGCTTTGGCATTCGTCCACGATACGGGCCAGCGTGCCGGCATCGATACGGAACAGACCGAAATCCCACTTGGGCAAAATCACATGACCGCAGCCGATGGTTAAGCGGTTGGCCGGGCATAAATACGCTTGTTGACGCTTACCTTCGAACTGCGTAATCAGCTCGACAGCGGCCTCGGAAGCATCATAGGGATTGTCGGTGTTCATGGCATCTCGCTCGGAAGTGATGGCGAGAGTTTACGGAACCGGGGGAAAGCGCCGTATGCGAAGCGCTTCGCAAACCGGACTTTACAGAGGGAGGAAGACGCTATCCTACCCGAAATTTGCCGGACATGAAAAAGGCCGGGTTAACCGGCCTTGAAAATGTTTAAAAATGGGAAAAAGTTAACGCGGCAGCGCCTGGTTTAACTGGATGCCGATAGGCGATCCTCCAATCAGCTGTCGCCATTACTGGTTCCAAAGAAATAAATGGTGGTCTACACTCAACCCGCCGGGGATAGGGTAATACAAGACCCGCAAGGGAAATAGACCTGGTCGTGTTGAACGGCAATTGGTCCCCGGTTTTTATCTGCTGGATAGCGCACAATGAAATTCAGCGCAATGCCTAGTTTTTCGGCGGCAAAATATTCTTTTCGCCCGTGCAAAAATAATACTCGGCTAACATGCTTCCCTCGACGGTACGCTGATAATTGCCCGTCAGAACTGAGCTTGATGCCTTCTCATCTTTGGAAATTTGACCAATCACTACCGTATTGGCGCCAAATGTAGTGGCGCGCTGTTTGTACCAGTCGTAACACTGCAAACCTGGCTTTGCGCAGGCTTCCTGCATTTTATAGACGCAGTTTTCCGGGGTTTTTTCTTCCAGACGAACATATTCCCAGTTTGGGTATCGCATATTCGTCGTGCATCCCAGCAATGCAAAACAGAGTGACGCGACTATCAATGTGCTTTTCATACGTGCTCCTTGGTTAAAATCGCCGAAGTATAGCGGGTTACTTGTAGGGTGTTGATGATGTCTTTGGTGCTCATAGGGGATGTCTCCGGTTGGTAAAAAAACATTTAATCCTCGAATAAATCGAAATTAATTGCGGCTGGTGTGACCTGGCCAACGATGGTGATGATTTGCCTCTCAGTTAGGCCATATTTGCGGCACAAACGAAAGTTATCCATGCCGTTGCTGCGGTCGTGACGGATGCGCTCGTTACGCATCGCCAGCATGGCCGCGTGGGCTTTGGGGATTTGATACACCGTGGCCCCGCCAAACATCTCGCAAAACTTGGCGGCCAATTCCATGCCCAGCAATTCGGCCAGGCGGTGATCGGGCGTAACGTTTACCGGCACGGTTAAATGCCCGCCGCCGTAGGCCCGCCAGATCAGCCACATGGTTTCCTCGCCGCAATACTCGGCGATTTGCAACAGGCTATCGGGCAGCAGGTGTTTGGGCAGCGGGGTGTTCATGGCTGTTGTGCCTCCTGTATTTGAGTTTGCAAGGTATCGATTTTGATTTGCAGGTCGGTCAGAGCTTCCAGGCTGTTTTCGCTGGGCGCTTGTTGGTGCTTGGCTTCCAGCTTGGCAAAGTCGTCTTTCAAGTCCCGCAGCTCAAATGTCGCACCCAGTAAAAACTTGATCTTGGCGCGGTTGGCTGCGGCTTTGGCTTCCGGGTATTCCGGCGCCGGCAGTTGGTCGTCCGGATAAACGCGCGACGGTAGCAACGCTCGCAGTTCAGACGGGCTGGGCCAGCGGCGTGACTGGCTAGCCAGCGCGGTAAACGCTGCTCGCAACCGGGGTCGGTCTAGCTCTTCGTGCCACTTGATAGGCCAAGAGCACATCACGTAAAACCAGACGCCGGCGGTTTTTGCCACCGTCTCAGCGCTCGGCCCGCCTTCAAGATGCAGGACCAGCAAGCCGCTAAGCCCTTTGGCGATGGCTTGCCGTAACCAATCGGTTTCGTCATCTGCGTGATTAAGCGCGTCCATTGCCAAAGTCCTCCAACGATTGCAAGGCTTGCGCGGTTTTGCTGGTTTTTTTGTTGGAGCCATAAACCGTTAAGCCGTCGATGTGGTCCTTAACAGCTTGACCCGCGCCGATATCGGTTTTAAACCCGTGGCAATCCCCCAACACTTTGCGCAGATAGTTGTGATTGCTCAACGGATCGCCACCCTTGGCGCGAATTTGCTCGACGGTGATACGCATGGCCTCGGCCAGCGCCGGCAGCGATTCGGACAGCGCTAGCGTTTCTTTAGCAAGGCGCAAAGCTCTATCGCTTGCAAGATCGCGGGTATGGGAGCGGAACAAGCCCAAGTAGCCCACTAGCGCAAAGCCGGTTTCACCGTCCAGCTTGGCGAGGATGCCCAGCAATTCGCGGCCAGCTTCGTCCTGTGCCATCGCGTCCAGGCTAATGCGGGTGTGGCAGACGGGGCATCTATTGAGCTGCACGCACTACCTCCTGAATTACCCAGGCGAACGCCAACCCAGAGGCAAACTCCCAGCCCTTGATATCGTGTATCAACCAGTAGACCAGAATTGCTAATACCAGACTCATACCATTCCCCTTCCAGCATCGGTGATTTGCAGATGAGGACAATCACCGCCCTTATGTGATTTAAATGGGCTTTTCAACATCACACTTATTGCAAGCCCCTCTCTAATCAATTTGGAGGCTACGCCGGGATTAATGGAGCAAGTTGGTACCGGGAATTCTTTTATGTGTCTTAATTCTGCAATTGCATGCTTACTTAAATTCATTCAGTCCTCCCACCTTACCGCTTAGCATTCTTCACCAGCGCCGCAATAATGCCGGTCAGCTCGTGGTGGTCGCAAAACTCCAGGGCATCTTTTTTGTACATGCGTTTAGCCATGGCGTGGGCGTATTCCCACGGCCGTTTGGCTTCCGCCAATAGCGCTTCTATCTTGCTCAGCTTGGCGTTGCGGTCGGAGCCGCTGGGCAGGTTGTTGGGCTTGCGACCGTGCTTTTTCTTGGTGGTAAACACGGCGCCGGCTTTTTCCAGGTGTCGCAGCACCTTGTTCAAGCCCTCGTTAGTTAAATCCTTGCTGGATTTCACGCCGCCTTGGGTCAACAGCATGGCGCGATAAGTCTCGTCATCCATGCCCAACTGTTCTTTGCCAATATGAATTTTGCCAATGGCGGCATTACGCCGGGCTTGGTGTTTAGGGTTGGTGTGGACGTGTGGTTGAGCGCTCATGCCTCACCACCTTGCAAACCGAGTTGCAACTGATCGGCTTGATCGACAAGCCGGCGCGCCTTTTGACGAAGGCTAAAATACTCTTCGTAACGGGTTGATGCCTTCGCCTGCTCAACATGTTGTTTGGCGGCATTGCGCAATTCGACGATACGTTCTGTAGTCGTGCATTGACTTATCGTGTACTCAGATTCCCGTAGACTTGGCAACACACCTTTTTCGGGATGATTTGTTAGGGCCCAGTAACTCATGCCGCACCGCCCGCCTGCACAGGCTTAGCGAAAAAGCTCAGATCAAAATCCTCCGGAAAATCCGCCGCCGATATCGATAGCGGGATGTTGACTTTTTCGCCGGCATCGTTGAACGAGAATGCATCGATAAACCAGCACGACCGTACCGGCTTGTAGGCATTCATGATGATTGAAACGCCATCGGTAAACTCGGCATCGTTAAATTTGCTGGTGAGCTTTTGCAGCTCGATGACCCGATTCGCTCGCAAATTGCCGTTGGCATCTTTCTTCAACAGGTTAAACACTGTCTCCACCAAGGCTGCCGAGTTGTCGTCTCTCGCCAGGGACTGAATGAATTTATTAACCTTGGCGACGCCGGACGTTACCGTATCGTCCCAGCCATCGTTGACGCGGTAGCCGATGGTGATGCTGTATTTATCGGTCGTAAACGTGTGGCTGCGCTGCTTTTCCTTAATGCCGAACACGTCTTCTTTCAGTTGGAGCACAGCTTTAAACGATGAAAAGACATCCCGCTTCGCTTGCGCCAAAACAACAGAAATACCGGCCAGCTGCTTGCATGCGCTGACGACGGTTTCCTCCGTGATTTTCTGGTAGGTATCCCGTGTTTCCTGCTTTTTTTTGCGCTTAGCGGCCAGCAAGTCTTCCAGCTGCTGTTCTGATAATGCTTCTAGGGCTAAATCGTTCATGCGGCTTTCTCCTGATCGGCAACGGGTTCTTTGTATTCAAACAAGGTCAACAGCTGCTGGCAGGCGTTGGCTAGCCAGAGCATTTCGCAGGATGCGTCGTGTTGAAATTGGTCGATATCGTCGTCGCCGTTGTATTCGTCTTCTTCTTTGAAATTGAAAAAGATGCCTTTTTTGATGAACTTTTCGTTCAAGCGAAAATGCACGTCGTCGTTGCCGATCTCCAGCTCGGTGACTTTGTAACCTTGCATCAAGGCTTCTAACAGGCCATCTTTGGACTCATGGATTTCATGGGCCTTAACGGATATAGCGGTACCTTTTTCACCTTTGAGCTTGCAGACACCGCCGATTTCAAACCCGGCCAAGCCTTCACTGCCGTTTAGATAGCTATGCAGCTTGGAAGTGAGGCCGTTGCTAATGCCGCTGATATAGATAGTCGTGGCCTTGATGCTGCCAACGGCGTGGACCAAGCGATTGCTCAATACATCCGCCAGTGATTTGCTGGCGGTATTGGCTACCAATAGCCGGTCTTTGGGCCGGTAAAAGGCGGTGATATGGCGGGTTTGGATCAATGCTTTTTTAACTAGGTCGTTATAAACATCGTCTCGAATACGCAGCCATTCTCTAATCGGCGTTTTGCCTCCGCGCTCTGCCTCTATCTCGGCTACGCGTCTGTTGGTTTCTTGTTTGATGACCGTATTAGGCAGTATCTTTTCGTCAAACCGCAACCGAAAGCAGTAGCCATCCGGAAACGGAAACACGTAGCGATCATCCTTAACCGGCACAAAGCCGGCTATGGAAAACTCAGCTTCGCCCAGTTCGCGGAAGGGATGCTCGGCAAGGTGCTTATCCAGCGTGGCCGCTGCCGGCAGGTCGCATTTGTAGGTAATAGCGTTTTTAATCAGGCTCATACTGTCCTCTCTATGATTTTGGTTTGGGGTATTTCGTTGCCGCGCTGATCTTGCGTCCAATCCGGGATGATGGTCACGACTCGCCGCACGGGTTTGCGGCATTGCCGGGCGACCAGCTTTTTCAGCTCGATTTGATTGCGTTGCTCGGCCGCTGCAAATTGACCGGTAATAAAGCGCCGGCAATTGGCGTTAAACGTATGCAACAAAGCCGCTTTGCCGCCGCGACTGATCGCGACCGCGGCTTTAACGAGTTGCGGCACGTCCCGATCTTTTGCCCAGTTCATCACGGCTTTTTCCAGATACAACCGCGCCTTGCCCCTTTGCTCTTTTTCCGGAAACCCGGCGAGATAGGGCATGGCTTTGCTCAGCGCATCTTTGTTTACACCCAGCCGTTCGGCGGCTTGCTTTTGGGTGATATAGCCTTTTACGCGCGTGCTCATATCACACACACCGGCGCCGGCCAGTTAAACCACATGAGCACGCAGGCGATGCCCAGCCCGATGGCCGCGACACGCCAAGACCATTTGTTATCTGACGCTTGACTCAGTTGCTGGCGCAAATCGGCGATGCACTCTTTTTGCGAGGCATTCAGGCGTTGCAAATAGGCGGGATAGCCGGTATCGAACGACACATTGACGATGATCTGATTGGGTTGTTTTGCCATATCGCCCCCTCAATTGATGGTTGGTTTGGTTGTAACGGATTGCACAAACGCGGCAGCTTGCTGCATGTTCATGTCTTGGGTGCTACGCCAAGCTTCAATCGCTTTTTGCAGAAAATCCCCCAGCTCGGTAGCGGGCGTTTTGGTTAGCGGATCGCCGATTCGCGCGGGATGGGCCAGGGTTTTGATGCTGACGCTGCCGTCTGGCTGATCGTCTAGGCTGATAATCACGTGAGTCATAATTAAGCTCCTCTGTGCGGGCAGTTTTGGCAGGCGCGCCAGTGTTGCAGGCCAAGCGGGTTGCTGGGTCGGCGCTTGGTGGCGTAGTCGCGGCATTGCTCGTGGGTTAAGGTTTGCGCCAGGTGCGGGCATTCCACGCCGCCGTAAGCGGTTTCGAACTTCTCCAGAATATTCTTGGGATTCGCACCATTTGGGCGGTTTTTATTCACGCCATACTTGCCGTTTACAACTTGCGATAACGTGCAGCGTTTAACGCCGATCTTGTCCGCGACCTTGGTGATGCTGCTGTCGTCGACCGCTTGTTTCAGGCGTTGCAGGCTATCGCTCATCGTCGTCTCCTTTGGTTTCCGACCAGACTACTTTGCCCAGGTTGGGGTCATATACCTGCTTGATGCGCTGAATCATGGGCGGGCGCGGGCCGGTGTTTTTGCTGGGGATCAGCTGGTATTTATCTTCGGTTTTGCTCAGATAGCCGGCATGGTGCAGGTTGCGGGCATAGTCATTGGCGAAAGCCGGCGATATGGGGTGCGCCTCCGTCGCGGCCAGCGCCGACAGTTCGAACAAGCGTACCGGCCGGCCGATAGTGCGCAGGGTGCGCCACAGGTTTTCCTGTTTGCGGCCCATGTCTACCGGTGTGCCATCCCTGCGCACGCGCGGGGCTTCTACGCCGTTGTCTTTGATTAGCTCGTAATCGACCAATGCGACATCATCAGAAACCCTTGCGAGAAACTCTCCAAGCACCAATGCTTTGACATAACCGCGAGTGGTATCCCGATGAATCGTGCCTGGCAAATTGCCTACCAAATCGCTGAATTCGAAGCGCTTTAACTCCCTGATCTTTTCCCAAATCAACTGGCGCGGCGACTTGCCGCCTTTGAATTCCAGGTGCGCGGGTTTTCGTCCGTGGCTCATACTCCCACCTCGATACCTACTGGCAGTTCAGCCCAATGTATAACTATGCCGGGATTCAAAAAATCACCCAATGTAGATAGAAGTTTCCATTTCCCTTGAGTATGAACGCCGAGCCATACCGGTTCGTTCAATGTTGGATGGCATATCAATACAGCCATGTCATCGTCTGGCAATCGGTCAGAAACTGGTACCCAAGTGATTTTTTCCACTACATCTGTTACATCTGCCTTTATTCCAGCGCGAGCCGGCAAATTGGCAATAAAGTCCGTGGTGCCTTGCATCCTTGTAATCGCTTCAGAAAACCCGACAGTTCGGCACATTTCCACGCCGCAGACGCTAACTAGTTTCATCAATACATTGGCCTTGTCTTGTTCTGTTGCGCACTCGGAGTAGCTGATGAGTTGCCTTGCCACCATGATGGCTTGCTCTTCGACATCTTTATGGTCTTTCACACCACCCTCCGCTTCGGCGCTTCGCCGCTGTAAAACGTGACGTTGTGAGCTTTGCACCAACCCAGATCGATGCCTTTCGCGCCGTGCTCGGCAGCGGCTTCGCGGATTTGATCCAGATTGACGCAAACCCGTCTTACCGAGCCGTGACTATCCGCCACCAGCTTGCGCAACAGTTCGTCTGCGCATTCGATACCCGGCGCGTAGACGCTGGACAATCGCCGCGCGTCTTCCAGATCGACAGGCAGCGCGGGCACAAAGGCCAGGATGCGGCCGTGGAAGCGCTCCCACTTTTTCAGCTTTTGCGGTAGGTTTTCCTCGCCGATGATCAGGATCGGCGCTTGCGATCCCTCATAGATGTCGCGGACCAGTTCGACGGCTTTTTTATCCACCACGTGGTCCATCTCATCAATCACCAAAGGCCGTTGGCTGGCGCTCAGCTGGTCACACACTTGGTCTAACATTTCGCCTGTGGTTTGCGCCGGCTTGATGCCCATTTCACCCAGGATTTTTTGCAGGATGACTTTCTTGCTCCAGATGCTTTTGACTTGTATGTAATAGCCGCGCATCTGGTTGCACAAGTAGTTGCTGCTCAGCGATTTGCCCCAGCCGCTGGGGCCGTAAAAACACACCATGCCCGGCAAGTTGGCGTTGCGCTCGATGGCGCGCTCCAACGCGGTCTGGCACTGCATCATGTTGCCGATATGCGCGATACCGGGGCTGTTGATTTCTGCTATCATTTTGTCTCCGTAGTTAACCGGTGGCGGAATCGCGGCCGGCGTTGTAATACGCTTCCCAGGACTTATATTTGGCGGTCGTTGGGTAGCTGCTCATAAACATCTGCAATTCATCCGGGATTGCCGTCCCGTTTGCAGATTTTTGGGTCCACTCGCGCCAGAACAAATGGCGCTCGCGGGGGTCTTCCGGGATGGTGACAGCCATCCTGGTGGATACTTTCTCTTCTATTTTCTTGGCGATGATTTCCATGCCGGGCAGTTCGTTAACCGGGATGGCTTCCAGCGCTGGTCGCGTGTCGCGTTCCGCAATGATTTCCTCCATATGGGCTTCCGCCCGTTTCAAACGGCCTGTGGAGCGGTTCTCGCGGGCCAGTTCGATGACAGGCTGCGCAAAATAAGCCTTTTCATTGCCGCCCCATTCCGCTTTGCAAATAAACTGGCCCTCGGCGTTGTAAAGCCACACGAAATCAGGGTCGTGAATGTCATACGCCACCTGCAACTCTTCGCCGTGGTACATCGCCAATTCTTGGCTGAAATACTTGTTGTTGAACAACTGCACTTCGCCACGTGCCACGGTGCGTTTGATGCGGGGTTTAAACAGCATTTCCGCTACTTCCGGTTTAACGATATCGGCGTTAAAGCCCTCGATGCTTTCCACCCGGTGCCGCCAGTATTCGGCGGGGCTGTAGTGGCGGCGCTTGCCGTTTTCGTCCACGAACTTGGGCAAACCGCTATGGCTGCGCTGGTTGTAGGCTTCGATAGCGTCTTCACACAATTTAATAAAGTTTTGCCAGCTGATCGGCATGCGCACTACGCCATCTTTGTCGCCGGTGCGGGTCAGTTTGTAATTCAGTTGCTTAGCTTCCCGGTCCATGTCCGCACCGATATAACTAGGTAGCGTTTTGGCGGCCGGCACCCACACTGAGCGATGCAGCCGTTCGACGACGCCGCGCGCTTGCGAGTTGTACGGCAGAGAATGTTTCACGGTAGCGCCAAACCGGCTTAACAAGCCCACGCCCTCGTCGGTCAACATTTCGTTATCGAAGCCAGAGCCGTTATCCACGTAAAAAATCGCCAAATCGCCGTGGGTGGTTATCGCGTGCCGCAAGGCATCCACTGTCGATAAGGCCGACTCGGCCAAACCCACCGAAAACCCGACGATTTTGCGGGTGCCGATATCGATAATGCTGGTAATCTCTGGCCGGAATGGTCGCCCATGTAGCGGGTGCTGCACTTCGGCGTCGAAGGTGTGACCGTCGGCGCTCCACACGTCATTCGGCCACAGCTCTTCGAAGGTACGGCGCACGAAGGGCTTAATGTTTTTGATTTCCCGCGATCCCATCCGGCCTTTTTCGCGGACGATGGCCGGCAGTTTGCTCAAGAAACGGCGTACTTGGTGCACGCTCGGCTTATCCCGGTTTCCATAATGCTTGCACAGCTCGCCATACGCTTCTTCCACGCTGGGTTTTTGCGGCTGCTGATAGCAAGCCAGAAAATCACCCGCCCAGGCGGGTATCGCCGTATCTTTTTTGCGCGCTTTTGGGGTCAAATCGCCAGCTTCCATCCAACGCTGAATACTGCGCAGGGAAGGGAAGTCGATATCGCCCACGGCACGTTTCAGGCCGCGAGCATCCTTGGCACGCTCTAACATTTTGTATTCGTGGCTATCCGGGCCGGCGGCCAGCGATTGGCCTAGCAGCAATTTGTAAGCTTTTTCCATGCTAATGCCGTTTTCCATCAAGCGTGTGATGGCCTGGCAGACGCCGTCGCGAGCGTCGCGCTGTGTGCGCTGCCAGTCGCGGATGTCGTATTCTTTTAAGGTAATCGCCGGCAACTGTATCGCTGCCGGTTGTAAAACCGCCTTGGCTGTATCTTGTTCGCGCTGGGCTTGCAGTGCTTTTTGCGTGGCCTTGGGTAATGCAGAAGCCGCATATTCGCGACCGCCGCCGCGTCCTTCGCGTTGGCGATGGGGCCAGTTATCACGCGCCGCCGCTTTGTTTACACCCCGCTCGGTTCCTGGCATATCAGGCAGGCCGGCGAGTTGTTTGGCGGTGTAGAAGTGTTCGGTGGTCATGGCGTCTTAAACGGTTGGATAACCGTTGTGCTCAACGCCGTCGAGCAGGCGTCCTGTTATATTTTTTGATGCGGCAATCATTCGTTGTCCATCAAAAACAATATTTCCTTTCACGGCGTTCATCGTCTTAAAAAACGGAGAGCTAGTTGCAGACTCCGGTGTAGTCCACATTCCCCATTGCTTAAACAAGAAAGGCACTTCGGCGGCGGCGCATTGGTCGCGCAAGCTACGCGCCCAGTCGGGATGCATCGGGCGCGCATTCGGCCCGGATTCGCCGCCGACGACTACCCAGTCAAGCAAATAATCTGCGGCATCGCAGCCGTGTACCAGTCCGTTTGTAAATCTCAGATCAACAGGCCCAAGCAACGGCTCAGCACTAATCCACCGCACAGCTGCCGGTGTTTGTAATAGCAGTGGAATGCGTTCGTCAGCGGTGGCTTGGTCTTCGACGGAGACGCCTATCCAAATAAAGTCCGGAATCTCACTGCAGCACCAGTTAACAAACTCCAGCATTCGTTCCGGTCTTTTGGTCAAAATCTGATAGGTGTGCCAATCCGCTTCGATCATCACTTCAAAAACTTGCAGAATAAAATCGAACGGCACCGATTCATGGAATAAGTCGGACATCGAATTGACAAAAATCAGGCGCGGCTTTTTCCAGCGCGAAGGAATTTCAAGCCTATCGTAATGCCATCTAACATCGGTGAATTTGCGCCCAATATAAGCCGGCACTTTTGCCATCCGACCCCAATCGCGTTCCGCGTAGCAATGCTTGCAGCCTTGGCTAACCTTGGTGCATCCCGTAACCGGGTTCCAGGTTGCTTCGGTCCATTCAATACCGGTTTTATCGCTCATCACTCACTCCCCAACAATGCTTCTATATGTTTAATCCGGCTGTTCAAGTCCTTCATCGCTTGATTTTTCAGCGATACCAGCTTGCCCAGCTCTTGTTTCAAGGCATCCTTGCCGTAGGCGACCCGGCCGCCGCGCTTGGCGACTAACCAGTTCGTTAATTCGTGCGATCCGCACACCTCTTCCAAAACCGGTCCCAACCAAAACGGCAATGAATGCTCGACTCTGGCCGGACTGGCGTAGGCGTCCAGCATGTGTTTGCTCACATCCTTACCGCTGAGCCTTGATATGTCGGCGCTGATCGCATACCGGTCTGAATAGCCGGATTCGGCCAGCATCAACCCCACAATCTCCGCAACCTCGCGGCTGTAACTGCATTCGCCTGGCTCGCTGATATGCGCCTCCGGTATCGAAAAGATGTCTAATGTTTGTGTGTCTTTGACGTCCTTCATGTTTAAACGGGGCGTTAACTTTTACATTGCAAGGGGGCGTTAACTTCACTAGACTGGCGCAACAAATAACGTGGACGCCGCCCCCTGTTGGGTTTTCCGCTCCGGTCGTACCGGCTCGGCCATATCTGCCATGGGTTTAGCTTTAGCGCCTGCGCGATCAATCTTTCGCCGTTTGGATACGGCAAAGACAATGCAACTTTGAGTGTGCCAGGGGCTAAGCCATGACTGACTGATAGCTTCCGCAAACTCCATCCTGCCTTCCGCAACGAAGCGACTATGTCGGCCGGATGCCAGTCTTCAAGGCTGGCTTTTTTTGTGCTGTTTAACTTGTCCATGGTTTAAACGATACGCAAATATTCTAGCCGTGTAAAGAACTTTTTCTAGTTCCGAGTTAGAAGATTTGACTAAACAAAGAATATTTTCTATTTATCTATGAGAATCAAGTATTTATGGAACTAGGAACTGAAGAAAAAGCAGCGAACAAAAGTTCCGAGTTAGTTCCGAGTTCTATGCCCAAACTCGGAACTAGAATATCTGTCGTTTGCGAGGCGATTGGGGATAGAAAAACTGCGGCATCTGTGGCGGGCGTATCGACTGATTCGCTTCAGCGATATATTCGGGATGAGGTTCAAGCGCCTTTCGTTGTTTTGGCTAGGCTATGCGCCGTCTCCGGGCATTCGCTCGACTGGCTTGCTACGGACGAAGGCCCAATGCGCAAGCCTGATGGGATAACCGACAAATCAAATCATTATCATGTTGCTGGGCGTGTCAAATCCTCGCCCGATTCAGACGCTTACTGCTACATTCCACTTTATGATGTTTATGCCAGCGCTGGACACGGGGCTTTGATTGACAATGAGCAAGTCATCGATAGGCTGCCATTTAAACAAGAGTGGCTGCGCGGTGAGATGGGCTTAAACCCCGATGATTGCTGTCTGATCAACGTCACCGGCGATTCGATGGAGCCGTTGCTGCATAAAAAAGACGTGGCGATGCTGGATCGTTCGCAAACTCACGTGATTGAAGACGGTATTTACTGCTTGAGGCTGGATGGCAGCTTATTAATAAAGCGCATTCAACGCGTGACAGGCCAAAAACTCAAAGTTATCTCTGATAATTCAGCGTATGAGGCTTTTGCGCTGGACAACGAGAACAACGAGCATCAACAGATTATTGGCCGCGTCGTATGGGTGGGGAAGAGCCTTTAATTTTTGCGAAATTCTTTGCGCGATATTTGTCGCGCAGTTCCGGGTTCGTTTAAATTTGCGTTAAAAATCTGCAAAATCTAATTTTTCGCCAATCCCATCGCAACCCGCGCCATTCCTGCAAATCCCGCCAAATCCCACCAAATCCCACTTCTGACAATCATTCTGCTAAATCACAGCCAGTCAAAAATCGTTTTGTCGAGTTCATGTCTGAGCAAAACCGGCCACTGAGGATGATGGAAAAATTTTCTATCCCTAAGTTCAGCGAATGGCGGCTTTTCGGCAAGCAAACTTACGTCCTCTTTGGCTCACACCCCGGCCAAAAGCCGCCATAGAACACGCATTGAGGATCGACTGCAAACCGGCTCATTTCCGCCGCTCGTAACGTTTACCAATGTGCGTCAGGGGAGCATTTGCGATTGGTGAAACCTTAGGGGCGAGGTTGCAAATGCCGCCCTGCGCTCACTAAAGTTAATGGCAGGGCCGCCAAACTTTAGGAGCTGTCGGTGGTCGGGACTCGTGGCGCGGTAATTTTAAGGGTGGCGGCTAATCAGGATTTTTTAGGTAGAGTTTCACGTCCGATACTTGCAGCCCAGCGACCACAGGAGCACCCATGAGCCGAAACCAAGCCTATATCGAAGCGGAACGGAGAGTTAAATCACCCCCGGCAAAGCCGGGGCTTATTATTGTTAGCCCCTCAAAGGGGCCGATTATCGGAATCGCCTGAAGGCGATCAGCTTTTCCAAAGGCTCAACTGCTCGTAACGTTCCTCTTCACGTTCTTGCTCTCGGATGTAATTTCTAACCATCTCTTCATCCAGACCCTCCGTTGAAACAAAGAAACCTCTTGCCCAGAAATTTTCACCCGTGAAGTGCTTCGTCTTCCCTCTAAATGTTCTGGCAATCGATATCGCACTTTTGCCTTTGATAAAGCCTACAACGTTCGATACCGCATATTTGGGCGGGATGCTCAGGCACATATGAACATGATCAGCCATCAAATGCCCTTCCACAATTTCACAGCCCTTTTGCTTCGCCAACTCATGGAATACCGATCCCAAATGCTTACGCAATTGACCAAACATCACTTTTCGCCTTCGTTTCGGAATAAACATGACGTGATATTTGCAATTCCATCTCGCGTGACTCAGACTTTGGTACTCTATCATTTCGGATTCTCCAAACTATTGATCAAGTTTCCGAGAATCCGATTGACCGCCTTATAGGTCAAACCTTTGGGAGTCCCCCGGCATAGCCGGGGGTTTACCGTCATTAATTAAGCGCACCCGTCGCCAGATTCCATCGTCATTGCCGTGAATAATGGGCTTGTGGTTGCCTAACATCATTAGCTTTAGTTGCGGTGTAAACTGAAATGGTGAGCCGTGCAATTTGCGAACACTCATCACATCGCCACCCACCAAACTTTTTACCAGCGATTCAGCCAATGCAGCGCCGTCTTCAGTTTCCGAACAAACCGCTAGCCTAGCCCCAACCAAATCAGCCAAGTCGGGCGTTGCTTCACCTGCCTGCCGTTTGGTTTCAGTCAATGTTTCAACTGCAATCGCGCGGGCGTAACTTCACTTTTCGACCAATGGATTTGCGATAATTCGATGCACAATAACGAAAACGGGATTTTGTTTATTGCTGTCTTTGTGTTCATTTTTTTTGCCGCAAAGTATACGTCGGTCTGGATCTTGAAGTTATCCACCATTGGCAGCGCCATGAAAATCGATTCCCTTACAAACTAAAATTCCATGTAAACAGTGATCCCGGACACCAAAACCGCCCGGGACCCGATCAATACCCGCGATGCAGATTGCGGACATTTTTCAGCTCACCGTCCTCAAACTCCAAAAGCTGCTGAAATTTGCGTGGCCCAAAGTTATAAATCCATTCTTCGATCAACACTTCTTCAAACTGATCGATCTCCAATGCGCCATAAGGGTGCCGCAAACGACTGCCGCGTACCGCTCTGTGCTCCTCTACAGAATCCGGTTCGCCACATTTTTCCAGCACTTCGGACTTGTAAGCGCCAATCTGGACCAATTGATGCCCGCAACGCAGAGCAAAGGCATCACTGACGAAAGCCAGCATACCCAACGCCAGCAAGCCCTCTCTAACGAGAGACCTCTCCATTAGGGAATTACCGAATAGCTTTGCGAGTAACTATTACCTTTACTGCACACATTACGGCTTATTGGCGATTCGCAGGATACATCGGTAAATTCGGCCTTCAACTCGCCGGCTTTATCCGGCACAAAATAGAAGCGAAAATTCGGGTCGGCACTGATCGCTATGTCGATTTTGGCATTGAGTACCGGCTTGCCGTTAAACGTGACTTTCAATTGATCAATAAAATGGGATTTTCTGACAAACCGGGTCATTTGATCCATCTGCATACCAGTCAAGTTAGGATGACTTATCATCAACTGCGTCAACACCGGCTCTCCTGTCTTAACGCCGTCATCCAGACGAAACTTAACCTTGCCGAGCCGTTTCATAGCCTCATCCAGATCGGCACCAATCGGCGCGGAGCAGCCGCCGCTAGCTTTAACAAACTTTTTTGCCATGCTTAATTTGCCGTCATTGGTTTCTGCAATGGCGCGAATATCGCTGTAAGTATTAACGCGCACGCGCATCGCCAAATCGGCCTTGCCGCTTTCCGGGAAAAACTCAAATTCTCCGACGAATGGGAACGGGTTCTTATCGACAAACAACCAAATTTTTTTGATGTATTTACCTTTGCTTTGCGGAAATTTACTGACGACCTTAAGCGGCACGATCGCCGGATCTTCGGCCCGGTAAGGCACATCCAGCTCTATAACCGCATTAGATTCTTCTATATTTTTCCCGGCAAAAAACTGGCTTTTCAATACAGTGTTCCAGGTAATGTCGTCGCCTTCTGCTGCTGCAAATGCAGGTAACGCCATCAAAACCAGCAGACAAACGATGTTATACGATTTAAACATAGTGATATTCTCCTAATCTTTTAATCTTCCCATTCCAACTCAGCAAACGCGATCGTGACGTTTTTGCGATGGAATTGTTCATACAATTGCCAATTCTTTTTTTCCGCCAAGCCTACGCTATTTACGGCCTGTTCTATAGTTTTGCCCTGCTTGATCATGGCTCTAATTTCGGTCGCCAATCCCTGTAAATACGCTTTCTGCGGCTGCATACTTGCCGGCCAATCCTTGACCAACCGCCCGTGCCCGGGAATCACCAATTTATAGCTATTTTTTTCCAATCGGTTTAATTCGCTCAACCAGCCTTTGATACTGCCATCGATAACCGGAATATGCTCTAAAAACAGTAAGTCTGCTAGCCACAAAGTATCCGTGGCCTTATCGTAAACGCTTAAATCATTATCGGTGTGAGCGCTTGGATGTGCCGTCAACACCAATTCCCGATTACCCAGGTTCAACGTGATGCTGTCCTTAACTTCCACATCGGGCGGAATGATATTATCTTGATTGACCTGAATATCCAGTAACTCCGCCGCTCGCCCCAGATAATGCTCACCGCGCGTCGCCATGGCTCGCGCCAACTTATGATGTCCGATAAACTTTACGCCCGGCCCTTGGAAGGCCTTGTTGCCGTATATATGATCGGGATGCACATGCGTGTTGATGACGTAGCATATCGGCTTAGTGGTGACTTGTTTAATGGTGGCATGCAACGCCGCGCCCTGCTGCGGACTGCCGCCGCTATCGATCACTGCCACACAATTTTCGCCGACAATAAAACCGATATTAGCGATCTCGCCGTGATTTTCCCGATCGGGCCAATGGTGGGTCGACGTATGCAGATAAATACCGGGAGCTATCTGGGTAAAGGATAACGGCGGCAAGGCAAAGCTAATGTAACTAAACAACATGCCCACAAAAAACAACACAAACTTCATGCAATGCCCCCTACGCAGCAATACGTTTGAAAAACTCAGCTTCGGAAATGATGTCTCGATTATTTTCGACTCTATCGAGATATACCAAGCCCTGCAAATGATCGAACTCGTGCTGGAAAACTCGGGCCGGAAACCCTTGTAGCACCAAGCTGCAGCATTCGCCATGTCGGTCTTGATATGCCACATCGATCGACAGGTAGCGCGGCACTAACGCACGAATGCCCGGCACGCTCAAACAACCTTCCCAGTCTTTCCGCATATCGTTATCAAGAACTTCAAAACGCGGATTGACCATCAAAATAGGCGACATTTGCGGCGCATGCGGATAGCGGGAGGTGGGCCGCGACGCGATGATCAGAATTTGCCGGGAAACACCTATTTGCGGCGCCGCAATACCGACACCGCCTGCCTCTAACATCGTGTCCTGCAAGCTTGCAATTAGACTATGGAACTCGGGGCACGCAAAATCGTCAACAGGCTGCGCCTGCAGCCGCAATACGTCCGCGCCCAATTGTGCTATCTGTATTTTTTCAGTCATGGTTACAAGGAAGTTCGGATAGGCAGGTTGCAAAAATTATGGTCCGGGGCGCCAGTATACTGCCGATCGGCAGAATCTTCCCGCCTTTACTTTACTAGGCTTTTTTGTGATATTAGCGATAGGCCGATGCCTGATTAAGTGCAATTTGAGGTTGCAGCCCGCTTATTACAACAATTATTTTTTCCACAGGAGACAGTATGAAAAAAATCAATAGAACCCCTTTTGCTATTGCGATCGGCGCCTCCCTATTACCTACTCTGGCGGGCAATATTGCCCAAGCCGATAACAATCCGTTCGCGCTTTCCGAACTAAGCTCAGGCTACATGATGACTGCGGAAGCCAAACCGGATCAAACCGGTGCAGACAAAATGAAAGACGGTGCTTGCGGCGAAGGCAAATGCGGCGCATCCATGAAAAAAAGCACAGACGCCAAAGCGGCTACCGAAGGCAAATGCGCGGGCAACAAACCTGCCACGGCAGGCGATAAACCCGCGGATGATAAGAAAAAAGAAGGTAATTGAAACGCTGTCGAACCACGCGTTTGCGAAGCCGGCTTTGCCCACTTACAAAGCCGGCACTATCTTAAGTTTTAAACCGAAAAACTTTCACCACAACCACAGGTTCCCTTGACATTCGGGTTGTTGAATTTAAAAGCCTCGTTAAACCCTTCCTTGGCATAATCCAGCTGTATACCGCTCAACTTTTCCAAATCCGCTTGCTTGACCAACACCTTCACATCATATTGATCGAAGATTACATCATCCGCATCGGCTTGATCCGCATAATCCAGTACATATGCATATCCCGAGCAACCGGAGGTTTTAACGCCAAGCCTCAAGCCCACGCCTGAACCACGTTTTTGTATCTGTTTTTGAATTTGTCTAGCCGCGCTCTCGGTAACGGTAATACTCATTGCTGATTCTCCTAACTTTTACGTATCAATGCTTTTAAGACATCGACAAATTGATCGATTTCGGTTTCCTGGTTATCTTTACCCAGACTGACGCGTATCGCAGCTCTGGCTAGCGAAGCATTTACGCCCATCGCCGCCAACACCGGACTGATTTCCTCTGATCCCGCCGCACAGGCAGAACCGCTGGAAACCGCAATATTGCGCTGATCCAGTTGCATCAGCAGCATTTCCCCGTTTACGCCGTCAATCCCAAATTGTACGGTATTGGGCAATCTGTCAACATGCTCGGCAAAAATCGCCATGCCGGGAATCTCACTTAATGCCGATTCCAGACGATTCCGCAGACTGAGCATCGTAGCAGCCCGCTCGGCCATCTCGTTTTTAGCCAGCTCGGCGGCTTTGCCAAAACCCACAATCGCCGCTACGTTCTCCGTCCCCGCCCGCCGACCATGCTCTTGATCGCCACCGCGTTGCCAGGGCTTTAACACAAAATCTTCCGCCACCACCAACGCTCCGCATCCCTTGGGTCCATGGATTTTGTGGCTGGACAAACTCATCAACTTAACACCCAGCTTTTTGAACGAGAACTGAATTTTACCCAGCGCCTGCACCGCATCGGTATGTATCTTGACGCCCTTCTCGACTAAAAGTTCGGCGATTGCCGGTACATTTTGAATGGCACCAGTTTCATTATTGGCCAACATCAGCGAAACGAAATCGCCGGTTTGCCAATCCCGGTCAGCAACCGATGCCAATGGCACAACGCCGTTTGCATCGGTTTCCAGGGTTTGTTCATTGAAAAACCTGTTGTAACGGGCGTTTTCGAAAATCGAAGGATGCTCTATTGCCGATATCCATAATCGCGAACCCTGAGCATTTGCTAAAGCCAAGGCATTTGCCTCTGTACCGCCGCTAGTAAACACGATTTGCGAAGCCTGAGCATCAATCAAGGCCGCCAGCTGTTCTCTGGCAGTATCTACTGCGCTGCGGGCAATCCGGCCGAGTTTATAGAGACTGGAGGGATTGCCATACATCGCATGCAGGTATGGCAACATGGCTTCCACCACCCGTTCGTCGCAACGAGTAGTGGCATTGTGATCCAGATAGATCATTGAGCTATGCGTTTTTCCTGCCGGCTTTGCATTTCGATAACGTGCTCCACTTGCTTGCTTTGCCTTTTTGCCACATCACTAACAAAATCGCGTTCTAGCAGTTGTCCCAGGCTGATTTCTTTCAAGTAGGCGCGGATCTGCTCACTCAAGCCCATCCACAAATCATGGGTTAGACAGGGTTCGTCGTTGTGACAATTAGCCTTGCCGCCACATTTAGTTGAATCCACCGGCTCGTCAACCGCTTCGATGATCTCAGCGATATTAATATCTCTAGCACCACGACTAAGCGTATAACCGCCGCCCGGCCCACGAACGCCTTTTACCATTCCCGCCTTACGCAGCCGCGCGAACAACTGTTCCAGATAGGACAAGGAAATGGTTTGCCTCGTCGCAATATCGGTCAACGTCACTGGATTGGATTGGCTATGAAACGCCAAATCCAACATCGCGGTAACTGCGTAACGCCCTTTTGTGGTAAGCCGCATGTCAAACCCCTTGAATAACTAATGAAAATAGATGCGACTATAAATAAACCTAGTAATTTGGTCAAGTATTTACAACCAATACACTATGTACCACTAGCCATTCCAATTATCTAAGCAGTCTATCCAGGCTTTTTTATAAGTATTTGATAACTGTATGGCATAAAATCATCAGGCTCGCTGATTGAAGCAAGTGCTTTGGCGATCAAATTAATTAGCAAAATACTCATAGATACTAATGGCAAAAAAATCGTTGTCGGACTTTTTCGGTTAATCCACCCGAAAGCGATTTTTGCGATGGCAATATTTGTAAGTAAAGCTGCCGTTTCGATGGGACTGCCTTGCGCATGACAGCTTTCGATCATCAATCCGTGCCGTTTTGTAACTGCCTCAACCCCGTAATGACTCAAACGGATAAAGTCCCTAGGTTCGTCATGTAACGGATATAAAAATGGTATTTGCAGTATCAAACAGCCACCAGGTTTCAATACTCGACTGATTTCCTGGATAGCTCGATCAGCGGATGGTAAATGCTCTATCACATCTAGTAACATTACAACGTCCACAACTGAATTCTGGACAGGCAAATTGCAAGCATCGCCAAAAACATCAGGCGAGGTTTGATACCAAGTCGTAGCCGTTTCATAGTAATCCAGACCAATATAAGTGCAATTTGTAGGCAGTAAGCGAGCAGGCCACTTGTTAAAACAACCGACATCAAGCACGATCTTATCGCTACCGACAGCTCTTATGTATTCCCAGGTTTTGCGACTACCTTTAGTTAATATCCATTGGGGATGGAAAGGCGTTTTCAGCAAGGGTTTTAGAAAATTTTTTAGTGCTCTGACATTCATAACATATGATCCGTATCCGTAGCGAGAGTCGCAAACGACCAGAAGTTTTTAAGCTCGTTATTTTTGCACTGACACCTCTCAGTCTTTCAATATTTGGTTTTGTATTGCCCTATCTTTTCAGATAGGACCGATTTATCTACTCTAAAAAGCTGCCGTCAAATGGAAAAAAGCCTAAACGGCACCGAGAATCGGCGGGACTCTCTATTTTATCGTGTTGTGGTTTTGCGAGAAGCGCAGGATACCCCTAAGGATATCCAGTTCTTTAGTATCTAGCTGAGTTCTATTGAAGATACGACGCAAGCGACGCATGATGGATTTAGAGCGCTCGGGATGCAGGAAACCTATATCGGCCATGGTTTGCTGGAGATGCGCATAGAACGCCTCCATTTGCGCCGCCGTTGCCAAGGGTTCTTGGCCGAGATCGCCGATATTGCTAACTATCTCCTGCCCGGACGCGACAAACAATTCGTAGCAGACTACTTGCACCGCAGCCGCCAGATTCAACGAACTGTATTCGGTATTACAGGGTATGCGCAGCAAATAATGGCATAAATCCAGCTCATGGTTTTTCAACCCGGAGTTTTCACGCCCAAATACCAACGCAATATTTTGCTCGGGTACCGCTCCTACCCATTTTTCCGCAGTTTGTCTCGCCGTTATATTAGGCCAACTGATAGTTCTGTCGCGGGCGCTGGCACCCAGCACAATCTGGCAATCGGCAATCGCATCAGCCAGTGAATCGAAAACCACCGCCGTTCGTAAGACATCGTCAGCCCCAGACGCCCTGGCAGTGGCATCGGCATGCGGAAAATATTTTGGACTGACCAAACGCAACTGCTCCAGCCGCATATTTTTCATAGCCCTTGCCACCGCACCGATATTGCCGGGATGCGAAGTTTCGACCAAAACCACTTTAAAATGCGATAGCAATGCCCGGCCTCAGTGCCTAAAAAAGCGGAGATTCTAGCAAAATTTGCTATGCTATCCGAGTTTTCTAACTGCTCATTTTCAATTCGATCTATGCACCCGATGCTTAATATTGCCGTCCGCGCAGCGCGGAACGCCGGCGACCTAATCCAACGCTCCTCCCAAAATATCGAGAAACTCACCATCGATCAAAAAAGCCGCAACGACTACGCCTCCGAAGTCGATCGGGCTGCCGAGCAAGAAATTATCAAAGTCATTCGCGCCGCATTTCCCGAACATGCGATCCTCGCCGAGGAAAGTGGCGAACACAAAGGTAACGAATATACCTGGATCATCGACCCGCTGGATGGCACCACTAATTTTTTACACGGCTTTCCGCAATACGCTGTGTCTATAGCGCTAAAAAACAAAAACAAACTGGAATTGGGCGTAATTTACGACCCCACTCGCGACGAACTGTTCACCGCCGAACGCGGTGGCGGCGCCATGCTTAACAATCGCAAAATAAGGGTCACCAAACAAAGCAGTATGCGCGGAGCCCTTATCGGCACTGGCTTTCCGTTTAAAACCATGGAAAACATAGAGCCGTATTTAGGCATGTTTAAAGCAGTTTGCGCGGACTCCGCAGGCATCCGCCGGGCAGGAGCCGCTGCCCTGGATATGGCGTATGTTGCCTGCGGCAGACTTGATGCTTACTGGGAAATCGGCGTTAAGGAATGGGATATCGCGGCAGGCGTGTTATTGGTTCAGGAAGCAGGCGGCGTCGCCACCGACTTTTCCTTTAACGACAAATACTTGCAATCCGGTAACATCATCGTCGGCAACCCCAAAATGCACCAGCTTATGTATCATGCCATCGAACCGCATGTACCAGCGCGCCTAAAATAGAGCGCAACCCTGCATTTGGCCTAGAATTGTTATCGCCTTATCTTTTCTTTTATACTTACCGGCTAATCAAATTATAAGAGGCCATCATGGAAAAACCCTTTATCCTGCACATGCTGACTACAGCCAAAAATTTAAGCCCATTCGACGTCAATATGGCGATGGATGCAGGCTGGATTTCAGCGATACCGTACATCAACGTTGAACCCAGTGAAGTCAGAGGCTTGGTCCAAGATGCCATTTTCTCCCGCAGCCCCAAAGGCCTGCTGCGCACCGCCATCTTCATTGGCGGCCGGGAAACCAAGCAAGCAATGGATATGCTGAAAATGGCGAAAAACTCTATGGTGCCTCCGTTTGAAGTATCGGTGTTCGCCGATCCAAGCGGCGCATTTACTACTGCGGCTGGCATGGTTGCGGCAGTCGAAAAAGAACTGGCTGAAAAATTCGATACCACGCTGGCAGGTAAAAACGTCATCGCCCTCGGCGGCACCGGACCGGTCGGTCAAGCGGCAGCAGTGATTGCCGCCCAAGCCGGAGCCAATGTCAGAATCATTGGCAGGCAACTCGATAAAGCCGAGCGTACCGCGGAGCTGTGCAGCGAGGAATTCGGCGATGGCAAAATCACGGTACTTGCAGGTGCCGATGCCGACAAAGCCGAATACATGCAAACCGCCGACGTGGTTTTTGCAACCGGCGCGGCCGGCATTGAATTACTTAGCGCCGACTTGATTTCCAAAGCCGCTCAATTAAAAGTAGCAGCCGATGTCAACGCAGTACCGCCAGCCGGCATCGCCGGAATTGATGCATTCGATAACGGCAAACCGCTCGCAGGATCGACCAGCGGCGCGGTAGGCATTGGCGCACTGGCAATAGGCAACATCAAGTATCAGGCCCAAAGCCGCCTGCTGAAAAGAATGCTGGAAAGCGATCAACCGCTATTTTTGCATTTTGAACACGCTTTTGAAGTCGCTCGCGAGTTCATCAAATCGACTAAATAATCAGCTAAGTTCATCTAAGTCTGCCTATCACAGAGGGTAAGGTAAAAATGGCAAAACGCAGCATACTCCACATGTTCGACCCGATGCCAAACAACAGTCCGTTTGACATTAACATGGCACTCGATGCCGGTTTTGATGTGCTCATGCCCTACTCCAATGTCAAACTGGAGAGCATTCACAATTTGACTCAGGACGCGATTTTTTCGCGCAGCCCGGCAGCCAGCAAAAAAACGGCAATTTTCATCGGTGGTCGGGATATGGGTATGGCTATCGATATGCTGCAGGCCACCAAGCCAGCCATGGTGCCACCGTTTCAGGTCTCGGTATTTGCCGACCCTAGCGGTGCCTGCACCACAGCAGCTGCACTGGTAGCTTGCGTCGAAAAAGCGCTGAAAGAAAATCACGGCCAGGAACTGAAAGGATGTAAAGCGGTAGTGTTCGGCGGCACCGGCCCAGTCGGTATAGCCACCGGCGTCATCGCGTCCTTGCAAGGCGCCAAGACTATCCTGGTGGATCACCTATCGGTTGATTCCGCCAAGGACGCCGCTAAACAATACAACCGGCGTTTCGGTGCCAATATGACCGGTGACGCTGCGCGCAACGATGAGGAAAAAGCCGCGCTAATCGCCGATGCCGACATCGTGTTCTGTACCGCAAAGGCAGGTATCCGTGTCGTTAATGCCGCCGTACTGACGCAAGCCAAGCAGCTAAAAGTTGCCGGTGACGTTAATGCCGTACCGCCATCGGGCATCGAAGGTATAGGGCTTAACGATTCAGCCACGCCACTAGCCTTGGTCGTTCAATCGACTAACGCTGTCGGCGTCGGCGCTCTGGCTGTCGGCAACATCAAATATCAGTTACAGCACGAGTTATTAAAACTCATGCTGGAAACCGAACAACCTGTATTCCTGGATTTTCGCGAAGCCTTTACTAAAGCCCGCACGCTGGTGTGAACAATTCAAGGTTGTACGCTATTCAAACGTACAACCTTGTTCTCACATTGCATCGAGATAATTGAATTTGACAGCCAAACGCGTTAATTCGACATCGTTTTTGATATTAAGCTTGCGGTACACTCGATAGCGGTAAGTATTGATGGTCTTATCGCTGAGCACTAAGGCCTCCGACATTTCCTGAATGCTTTTTCCATTCAAAATCAAACGCACAACCTCAGCCTCACGCTGCGATAGCTGCAGAAATGGCGAGACATCGGCACCCGGCAAAAATTGAAACGCCAAATTGCTGGCCACGTCTTGACATAAATAGCGCTTGCCGGAAATCACGGTCTTAATCGCAGCTACCATTTCGCTGACCGGCGAGGCCTTGGATACAAAACCTACTACACCCAACTTCAATAACTGCTGTGGTATTGGTCCATCGTTATGCACCGATAACGCAATGATTTTAATCGCCGGCTTCGACTGCAGCATGCGTCGACAGGCTTCAACCCCCCCGATACCTGGCATATTAATATCCATCAGAATCACATCCGGCGGCTCATTCTCCACAATTCGTAAAGCGTCTTCTCCGCAATTGCACACGGCGACTACTGCGATATCCTTTTCCGCAGCCAATAACGCCTCGATACCGCTTCTGACTAACTCGTGATCATCAACCAGCAATACTTTAATCATAACTTCCTTTTCCGGAATCTTTTATCCTATCAAGTTTCCCAAATTTCATGCACAACAGCAACGTTAAAAAACAGTAGGATAGATCCAAATTGCGTTGTTGATTCGTGGTTTTAGCGTTTAGCCGTTAAAATAGCGGTTTTGATAAACGAACTTCAGGGCCAATATGCGCACTTCCCAATTTCCACTTAGCACCGTAAAAGAAATACCTGCCGATGCTGAAATAGCCAGCCATAAGCTAATGATACGCGCCGGTTTGATTCGCAAACTCGCCGCCGGGGTCTATACCTGGCTGCCGCTGGGTCTGCGGGTATTGCGCAAAGTGGAGCACATCGTTCGCGCGGAAATGAATAAGGCGGGGGCGTTGGAGGTGTTGATGCCTGCCCTGCAACCCGCCGAATTGTGGCAGGAAACCGGCCGCTGGGAAAAATACGGGCCGGAATTGGCGCGACTGAAAGACCGTCACGACCGCGAATTTTGCCTGGGCCCAACTCACGAGGAAATCATCACGGATCTCGCCCGCCATGAGTTGAAAAGCTATAAGCAACTGCCAATCACTTATTATCAGATTCAGAGCAAATTCCGGGACGAAATCCGTCCGCGCTTCGGCGTGATGCGCTCGCGCGAGTTTGTGATGAAAGACGCCTACTCATTTCACCTCGACCAAGAATCGCTGCAAGCGACCTACGATGTGATGTATCAAGCCTACACCAATATTTTCAACCGTTTCGGCTTGAAATTTCGAGCTGTGATCGCCGACTCGGGCTCGATAGGCGGCGCTGTTTCCCACGAATTTCATGTACTGGCCGACTCCGGCGAAGATGCAATAGCCTTTTCCACCGCCAGCGAATACGCCGCTAATGTGGAAAAAGCCGAAGCCTTAACACCTGAGGGCAGCTGCGCCGCGCCGACACAAGCCAAAGCGTTGGTTGATACGCCGAATCAGCACAGCATCGAAGACGTCAGCAAATTTTTTAAAGTCGGCGCGACACAGTGTCTAAAAACTTTAATCGTCAGAGGCGAAAACGAAAGCTTAGTCGCGCTGCTACTCCGCGGCGATCACGAATTAAACCCGATTAAAGCCGAAAAAATCGACGGCGTACTGTCGCCACTGCAATTTGCCAGCGATGAGGAAATTCTGAGCACCTGCCGCTGCAAACCCGGATCGATAGGGCCGATCGATCTGAGTATAAAAATAGTTGCCGACCGCAGCGCGGCACTAATGTCGGACTTTATATGCGGCGCCAATCAAGACGGCAAACACTATCAAGGCGTCAACTGGGAACGCGACCTTGCCTTACCGGATCAAATCGCCGACTTACGCATGGTGGTCGAAGGCGATCCGAGTCCGGACGGCAAGGGACAAATTACAATTGCCAGAGGCATCGAAGTTGGGCATATTTTCCAGCTCGGCACGAAATACAGCGAATCGATGAACGCCTCCATTGTCAACGAAGCCGGCAAAAATCAGATCATGATCATGGGTTGTTACGGCATAGGTATCTCGCGAGTAGTCGCGGCCGCGATAGAACAAGGCCACGACGAACGCGGCATTATCTGGCCTAACGAGTTAGCGCCGTTCCAGGTTGCTCTCTGTCCGATGAATATGCATAAATCTGATCGCTTGATAGATACGGTCGAAAAAATCTATCGTGAATTATTGGATGCGGGTATCGAAGTATTATTAGACGATAGAAAAGTTCGCGCCGGCTTCATGTTCTCCGACATGGAATTAATCGGCATCCCACATAGAATTGTGCTCGGGGACCGCGGCTTGGACAGCGGTACCGTCGAATATCAGGGCCGCCTGGATAAAGAAAGTCAGGACGTCGCGTTTGGAGATATTGTCGAATTTATCAAAAATAAATTGAGCTAGGCACTTATTTACCGCCGACCGAATGGAGTCGAAGCGAATACCGGCTTCGACTCCATTCGCTGATCGAACTAACTTAAACCCACAATAAAAAACAACGCTAAACCGGTACGCGTTTAGGATTTCATTAGTGTGAACATCGCCTTGGTCGCACCGCATTTTGGGCATCCCCAATCCTCCGGCACATCTTCCCACCGAGTACCTGGCGCAACCCCTTGTCTTGGATCGCCCAACTGCTCGTCATAGATATGTCCACAAGTCTTGCATTTGTATTTTCTATATTCTGCCATTTCTTGATCCTCGATTGTAATGATGGTTTAAACAAAGCGGCGGAATTGTAGCCTATGCTCCAGTGTTAAAAAACCACGAATCTTGGAAGGTATCAGCAATACGGACCGAGCCTTAAGCTCAACCTATTTTTTAAAACTTACCCGCAAACCTGTCTAACTTTATAAGCTCAGGTGCCGTTATGCCGAAAACACAACATTCTGGATAAGATGTAATTGAATTGTAATTTGAACTACTCGACGAAACCGGGTATAAAAGATCACAAGGGGGATTGAAATTTTTTACTTTTTAGAGGTTCCAAAATGAAAACGCATATTTTTAAAAGTAGCTTGAAGCGAAGCGCACTAGTAACGGCGGGCTTAATTATGTCCACACCTGTCGCATTCGCGGCCACTACCTGGGTGGGCACAGCGGATTACACGGCAGCACCGACAGCGAGTGGCTTAGACGAAGATGTCGTTGGCCCATTTGATACCTATGACTTCGGATTGGGCGTTTCCTTAATTAAGTTTACCCAATCCAGCGCGACCACCGGCTCGATTACCGGTTGGTATCAGTCTGCTGTAGTTGGGCATTCCTTGGATTTTGTCACCGCTCTATCGCCCAATTTAAATTCTACCGGCATAGGCTCAGGGTATGAGTTGACAGCAATATCAAGGTTCACCGGCACTTATAACATTAGCGGATCCACTAACACATTCCAAATAACGGGTGGGAGTGTAGGCCTATATTTCGACACAACACCTGATTACAATTTCGCCTCCGACAGCGGATTTGAAGAAGCTTGGGCACCGATTCTATTCGGCAACATTGCCGGTGGTGAAGGCAGTGTTAAAGTGTCCGGCGCTAACACCGGTTCGGGTTTCGAAGAATTAAGCCTCAATTTTTCCGGTGCATTCGGCGGCTATGACCATAACGTCTATTCGCCCGACACCATAGGAGGCGGAGACGCTATATTTACGATTAAAACCAAAGGCGTGTCGTTATTATCTGGAGTCAACAGCGTGCTAGGTGAAAGTAAGGTCGGCGGAGAGCTATTCGCAGCCGACGGCAACTTACAATTAACTGCCGTTCCTGTTCCTGCGGCAGCGTGGCTGTTCGGTACAGGCTTAGTTGGCTTTTTCGGCGCGAGCTTACGTAAAAAAATAGCGGCGTAAACATTTTTCCAGTGGCGCTCGTATTATACCGCTCAAGCTAAACTTGAGCGGTATTCATTGTTTATGGGGACAATTAAGATAGTGATGGCGCCTCGGCCTTCGTGAACAACAAACAAATCCCAAACAATCCATCCCATTCATCACCAACAATCTGGCCTTTAATCTGACAATCAGTGTTGGAGCAGGCTTGCAAAATTACCTGCAAATCCTTGGCTTTCAACTTATGCAATGCCTCTTGCACCAGTTGCCTGCGCTTATCCCAAATCTGATATTTTTTATAGACAAGGTCCTGAACCCCGCCGCGTTTTAATTCAGCTTTAACGTTAAATAACATTCTAACTTCGCGACTAATCGCCCAAAGCACGACCGGTGCGGCAACACCCTCCGCTCTGAGCCCCGCGAGAATTTTAACGGCCCGGTTTACTTTACCCATTAGTAAAGCGTCCGTCAGTTTAAACACGTCGAATCGCGCACTGTCAGCCACACCGTCTTCAACCATGTTCTTATCGATACGGCTGGCGCCATGCAAAATATAGAGCTTTTCGATCTCCTGAGCTGCCGCCAGTAAATTGCCTTCCACCCTCGCAGCCAGACTTTTCAACGCATCGCTTTCCAAGTGCATCCCCTTGCGCTCCGCCCTGCGTTGTAACCAAAGCAGCAACTCCTGACCTTGTAACGGCCACACTTGCACGATTGCACCAAGCTTATCCAGAGCTTGAAACCATTGCGCCTTCTGCGCGGCACTCTCCAATTTGCCGGCGGTAATCAATAACACCGTGTCTTCGGGAGGCCGCTGGCAATACGCGCTAAGCACCTTGCTGCCTTCCAAGCCGGGCTTGGCGGAAGGCAAACGCAAATCGATAAGTTTTTTGTCGGAAAATATAGATAGCGACTCGGCTTCAGTCGTTAACTGCGGCCATTCGTTGCCGGTATCGATAGAGATCACTTCGCGCGTGGAATATCCGGCTTGACGCGCCGCTTGACGGATGTCGTCGGCCGCCTCGCCGAGCTGCAAAGGCTCGTCCCCACTAATCAAATAAACCGGCACCAGCGCCTTCTGCAACGCGGCAGTCAATTGATCTAGCTTCAAACGCATACTTATTTTTTCTGCGTATCGATGGCTATCCTGGCCCTAGCCAATATCATCCGAGATACTTGTTTGTAGATTTCATTGCGGATCAATTGTTCTTCGTTACCCTTCGCCAATACCGCAGTCTGGTCGTTAAAAAACTCCCTGGAGATTTCGATAACTTGCTCGTCCATCAGGGCATTTTCCTTACTATCGAAAAATTGAAAACGCAGATAATACTCAAGCTCGGACTCGCTGGATTTACCAGTGGAACCAATCGACAGCACCCGGCTACGCATCTCCTCTCTGAGTACTTTTACCACCACGCCGGCATCGTTCGGCGAACCGACCATCTTGCCTTTCGAGGCTTTCATGATCGAACGCATTTCGCTTTGTAGTGGTGCGGAAGCGCCAAAAACATACATATTTTTTAGTACTTCCGGCATCTCGATCGAGCCGCGCAGGTGGTATCCGCAGCCGACCAGCAGCGCCAACACCCCTACCAAGACCATTCGGCTCCATTGATTCATCATCTGTTTCTCGAAAATACAGCGTTTAAACAACGATATTCACCAGTTTTTGCGGCACCACAATCAGCTTCTTCACCGGCTTACCTTCCAGATAACGCTGCACGTTTTCGTCGGCCAAAGCCAGCGCTTCGACTTGTTCTTTGGAAGCCGTCGCTGCCACCGATAATTTCCCGCGCAATTTGCCATTGACCTGCACAACCATCTCGATGGCATCTTGTTGTAACGCCGATTCATCAATAGCCGGCCATGCCGCGACCACGATATCATCGTTGTGTCCCAATTCATTCCACAACGCTTGCGACGCATGCGGAATAATCGGGGCCAGCATCAAGACGATGGCTTCCAGTACTTCCTGGCGGGTTGCCCTGCCGTTGGCGCTATCGTCTTCAAATTTATTCAACGCGTTGACCAACTCCATGTTGGCGGCAATCGCGGTGTTAAAGGTATGGCGGCGCGCCATGTCGTCGGTGACTTTTTGCAAAGCCTGATGTAACTGGCGGCGCAGGGCCTTCTGATCGTCACTCAGCGTCGCTTTGTCCAACGGTTGATTCGGTGAACCGGCTTCGACGTGCAGATAGACTTGCCTCCATAAGCGTTTCAGGAAGCGGAACGCACCTTCCACACCCGCATCATTCCATTCCAGCGATTGGTCCGGCGGCGATGTGAACATGGTATAGAGCCGCACCGTATCGGCACCGTATTTATCGATCAACACTTGCGGATCAACGCCGTTGTTTTTCGACTTCGACATTTTTTCCACCGCGCCAACCGTGACCGGCGAACCGTCTTCCAGCAATTTGGCGCCGATGATCTTGCCCTTGGCGTCGCGCTCAACATCGATCTGAGTCAAGTTGAAATAGCGTTTATGGCCGTGATCGTCAATCTGATAGAAGGTTTCCGCGATCACCATGCCCTGAGTCAGCAAATTCTTGAACGGCTCATCGCAGGCCACCAAGCCTTCGTCGCGCATCAGCTTGGTGAAAAAACGCGCATACAGCAGATGTAAAATCGCGTGCTCGATACCACCGATGTAATGATCAACCGGCAGCCAATAATTAGCGCGCTGATCCAGCATCGATGTGTCGCAGTCTTTACTGGCGTAACGAGCAAAATACCAGGACGATTCCATGAAGGTATCAAAGGTATCAGTCTCGCGCCGCGCCAGCTTACCGCATTTCGGACAAGTCGTGTACGGAAAAGTCGGATGCGCACCCAGCGGCGATTGCGAGCCGTCCAGCACCACATCGCGCGGCAGGGTCACCGGCAACTGATCGTCGGGCACCGGCACAGTACCGCAATCGTCGCAATAAATCACCGGAATCGGCGCCCCCCAATAACGCTGACGGGAAACACCCCAGTCTCGCAATCTGAAATTGGTTTTGCGCTCGCCCTTGCCCAAACCGGCCAGTTTGGCGGCGATAGCGTCAAAAGCTTGTTTGAAATTCAATCCATCGAATTCGCTGGAGTTCTTTAGCACGCCTTTATCGGTAAAAGCTTTTTCGGCGATGCTGTCGTCGGCACCATCGGCAGCGGCAATCACTTCCTTGATGGCAATGCCATATCTCTTTGCAAACTCATAATCGCGCTGATCGTGTGCAGGCACAGACATCACGGCACCGGTGCCGTAGCTCATCAATACAAAGTTGGCGATCCATACCGGCACGGATTCGCCGGTCAAAGGATGAATGGCGTTATAACCGGACGCGATACCGCGCTTTTCCATGGTTTCCATCGCCGCTTCGGAAGTCTCCATCTGCTTGCAGGATTCGATGAAGGTTGCGATGTCGGCATTGCTTTCCGCCGCTTTCAAGGCCAACGGATGTTCCGCGGCGACGGCGACATAAGTCACGCCCATCACCGTATCCGGACGGGTGGTATAGATGCGAATCGGCGAATCAAAACCATCGACCGCAAAATCCATCTCCACCCCTTCGGAACGGCCGATCCAGTTGGCCTGCATGGCACGCACCTGCTCGGGCCAGCCGGGCAGTTTATCCAGCGATGTCAACAACTCGTCGGCATAGGCGGTGATTTTTAAGAACCACTGCGAAATTTCTTTTTTCTCGACGTGGGTATCGCAGCGCCAGCAGCAGCCGTCGATAACTTGTTCGTTGGCCAGGACGGTTTGGTCGTGCGGACACCAGTTGACCGGCGCGGTTTTTTTATAAACCAGGCCTTTTTCCAGTAGACGCAAGAAAAACCATTGCTCCCAACGGTAGTAGCTCGGATCGCAAGTCGCAAGTTCGCGGCTCCAGTCGTAACCGAAGCCCAGCCGTTTCAGCTGGTCGCGCATGTAATCGATATTGGAATAGGTCCAGTCGGCCGGATGCACCTTGTTTTGCATCGCCGCGTTTTCCGCCGGCAAACCGAAAGCGTCCCAACCCATGGGTTGCAGTACATGTTTGCCCTGCATGCGCTGGAAACGACTGATCACGTCGCCAATTGTATAGTTGCGGACGTGGCCCATATGCAGCTTGCCGCTGGGATAAGGAAACATCGACAGACAATAGTATTTTTCCTTGCCGGTATCTTCCGACGCAGTAAACACCCCGGATTTTCCCCAGTCGGCCTGTACTTTTTGCTCTATCGCCGACGGCTTGTAATGCTCTTCCATCCTATTCGTCTTTTGCTGTAAAAAGGCGCTAGAATACCTTAGAGACGCTTAAAGCTAAAGCGTGAAAATTAAAACAACACTGGGAGCAGCCATGGGCGAAAACAAACTGATCAAAGCGTACGACGATCTGATGGGCCATCTTTACGAGGCGCTGGACGACACGCTGCATTCCGTCGCCGACGCGTTGGAAATAGCCAAGGAAAAAACCAGCGCGTTGGGCGGCCACACACAAGAAGAAATCAATAAAATCGCCGACTATGTGATGCGCGACGTCGAGCATGTCGCCACCGCCCCAGCGCCAGAAAACGATAACAATTCGTTGTCCGAATGGCTGAAATTCGACATCGACTTGATCGAAAACTTCGCATTGGATGCGTTCCTCGACATCGCCGACAAGACCAAGGTCAAGCTGGCCGCGCTGGAGATGGAGGCAAAGCTATATCATCCTTATAAAAGCGGCGAAGTAGCCGGCCCCGGCACCTTCGTCTGCGATGCCTGCGGCAAGCAAATCGCCTTCAAGTCCACCAGCATTATCCCGGCATGTCCGGAATGCAAAGGCGACAGTTTCTCACGCGTTTGATATTGCAGGCTTTAACCTTATAATGCGGGCTTTTATCTATTAGCAATCGAGGGCGATTATGCGCAGGGTGATTTTCAATCAGAAAGGCGGCGTGGGTAAATCTACCATTACCTGCAATCTAGCAGCCATCAGCGCCGTGGAGGGTAAAAAAACCCTGGTGATCGATCTCGATGTGCAAGGCAACTCCACCCAATACTTGTTGGGTAACAAGGTCGCCGATTCCGATAAGACCATCGCCCACTTTTTCAAGGACAGCTTGGGATTGGGCTTATTCGGCGGCGGTAAGGAAGGCTTGGACGGTTTGATTCATGAAACTCCCTTCCCCAACCTTTACGTGTTGCCATCCCATACCGATTTAGAAGGCTTGCAAAGCCGGCTCGAATCGCGGCATAAAATCTACAAATTAAAAGAGGCGCTGGAAAAACTGGAAGGCTTCGATCAAATCTATATCGACACCCCGCCTATCCTGAATTTTTACAGTTTATCAGCGTTGATCGCCGCCGAAAAATGTCTGATTCCATTCGACTGCGACACCTTCGCCCGCGAAGCGCTGTACACCCTGATGCGCGCCATCGCCGAAGTCAAAGCCGATCATAACGAAAAACTGGAAGTGGAAGGCGTCATCGTCAACCAATATCAAAAGCAGGCCAACTTACCGAGACAGCTGGTCGATGAATTGATAGCTGAAGGTTTGCCGGTCCTGGAAACCAAAATATCCACCTCTGTGAAAGTCCGGGAATCGCACAGCGATGCCCAACCCTTGATTCATTACGCTCCGACCCACAAGCTAACAGAAGAATATCGGGCACTACACCTGGAAATTCACAAATAGCGATTTCAGAACCACTAAAACAAAAAAGCCGGCAATGCCGGCTTTTTTGTTTTACCAGGAAGACCGCACACCAAGAATCCGGCACTAAACGTTTAGCCAATCAGCTCCAGCATCGATTTCTCAACCCTGAGGTTCAATCGACAAAATGCATTGTGCAACACTTCCCAGCCTTCGAACGAAATCAGGGCCCAATTATCGGTTCGGCGATCCCATTCCGTATCCAATAAGGCGCCCAGCCGTACTAACTGCATGAATGTTTCGTCGGATGGGGCATCGATATGCGCCAATGCGGCCTCCAGGTGATTCGGAGATATCAATCTAGCCGCCGGTTGATCTTTGCCGGCATGCCGATTGGTATACATCACATACCCCGGATCCAGGTTTAATTTGTGCAAATCGTTACAGTAAGTAGCAAAGTTTTGAAGTGGGAACTGCAAAACATGGTTCATTTCCGTCCTCCGAAAAAGTACTAAATAGTGATGTCGGTCAAGGTGCACTCGTTGACCGAAGATTGCCGGGTTGTCAAAGTATGCGCCAGCCGCAGTTCGCGAAGCATGGCGCGTTTTTTGGTTTGATGTTGCTGCATCCGCCTGAGAATATCGTCCAACACGCGTACTGCACTAAGTACATGCGGCCCCTTATTGATCATCACACACTCCGCCCGGTCGCCCATTGCCGCATCGGTAATTTCAGCGCGCGACGGCATTCCTTCCTTGGCGAGGGTTTCCAGCACCTGCGTCGCCCATATCACCGGCACATGGGCAGCTTCGCAGATCCATAAAATTTCTTCCTGCACTTCAGCCAGACGCTCAAAGCCGCACTCCACGGCCAAATCGCCGCGAGCAATCATCACCCCGCAACAAGGCGCCCGCATCGCAGCCAGCAACATGGCCGGCAAATTTTCGAACGCCCGTCCGGTTTCGATTTTCAGCACAATAGCCGGCCGTCTATCCCCCAGACGGGCCATATGTTCATGCAGCAAATCGACATCACGGGCCGTATTGGCGAAAGACAACTCCACCACATCGGCGTTTTCGACCACAAAAGCCAGGTCCTCGATATCCTTTGGCGTCAATGCCCCCATCCTGAGCCGACTCTCTGGCAGATTGATTCCTTTATCGCCCCGCAGTTTTTCGCCGCGCGGACGCACATGAGTAATTCTGATAAGAACCTGGGCAAACTCAATCCTATCGATCACACCGCCGATCTTGCCGTCGTCGAACCAGATCGGCTCTCCGGCTCGGACATCGTCAAAAATCTCTGGAATGGAGCAACCGATCATCGCCGGTGTCAGCACCTGACCGCTACTGTCATAGGTTGCCGGCCGACCGGGCGCCAGATCGCGCGTCAAAATCAATAAATCGTCCTGCTTTAGCAAAATGGCATTTTCAGCTTGCGGCAACAGATTGATCGTCGCTTGCCGATCATCGGCATGAGCCACTTTACGCTCGTGATTCAAAACCGTACCGGGGACGATATAAGCGCTTTGAGTCGCCTCCGCCCAGTAACCCTGCTCGGTGATGTCAACCACCGTCAGACTGCGCTTTGCACCGCGGGCATCGGTAAATTTCAGTTGCTCGCCGAGACATAAGCGAGATAGCCATTCGGTTGGCAATGGCAAGCAGGCGTTAGCCGATGACGGCGGAGCAGTTGGCTGGGACTCGGCGGTTAACCAGACGCGCGCCGGCGCGATAAGGCGGCCATGGTCGTCGTGAGCCGGACGAATTCGCAGGACTGCCAAACGCGGATCGAGCGGACCGGTCCGCAGCTTGGGTCCGGCCAAATCCATCACGACGCGGCAGCTTCTGCCCAAGGCGCGCTCGGCTTGCCGCAGATGAGCTATCATTTGCATCCACGCCGTCGGATCATCGTGGGCGCAATTGATGCGCATACAGTCCATACCGTGCTCGAGCAAGTTGTGAATCAGCGAATAGTCTTCCGCCGCTTCGCTGGGCATGGTGACCATAATCCGCACGCCGCGAGCGTTTGCGGCCGCTCCCAGCAAACAATCGCTATGATCGGCCAGCAATCGCTCGCCGGCGGCAAAATCCACCACCGTCGTCTCTTGGGTAGGCGGCATCCTGGCCTGTCCGGTTAAGCGATGCAAAACTTCCAAAACCGCGTCGATAGTTGCCAACACATGCGATTCGGCCCGACCCAGCGACGACAAGCCCAAGGCGGCCAGCTTTAATTGCAAGGGTCTTAGATCACGGCGGCGTAGCGCAAGATAATGCAGCAGATTTCGAGCGCTATCCCGGTTATTGACCCAAACCTGATCGATACGGGATTGACAGCTTGTGGTTTCGGCAATCATTTCCGCGCGGATGTCCATCAGCTCTCTAAGCACGCCGTCGACTACGGCGTGTTGCAAATAAGTGTCTGTGTCCGCGGGATTCGTTGTCAAAGATAGCCTCTAAAACCAAGCTTAGCGATTGCCCGGCATCAGCTTGGGCGGTTACTGCAGTTTACTTTGCTCGCCGTGCCGCACATCGATACCGTCCAACATGAAAATGGCGTGCTCGGCCACATTCCGGCAATGCTCGCCGCAACGCTCCAAGGCTTTCATCATTTGCATGATATCCAGCGCCCTGCGGATCATGCGCGAATCGTGCAACACCAACGCTAATTGGTGTTTGATGCCTTCCTGCAATTCCGATTCGCAATCCCGGTCGCACTGCAACAACTCATATGCTTGAGTGGAATCGCGACTCTCGAAAACCACCATCAATTTATCCAAAACCAACTTAATGTATCCGCCGATTTTAACGATGTCGGTTAGCAATTTTTGATTGGGATCGCTGGTATTCGGATCGAACAACACCGTAATCAACTTGGCAAAATCCACAAGCTCCAAACCGATTTTTTCCAATTCGACAGCAATTTTAGAGGTTGAAATGACATACCGTAAATCGTTGGCCACCGGACAATGCCGAGCGATGACGCTCAACACTTCGCTATCGATCTTACTTTCGAAATGCTTGACCTTTTTATGCCGGGATACGACTTTTTGCGCCAGCTCGGCATCGCCGTAATCGAGGGCCCGCATTGCCTGCTCCAACTGATAAAGCAATAGATCGGTCATGTCCAGCATCAGGCTATGCATATGTCCCAATTCGGCGTCGTATACCTGCAAAGTATGCAAATTGTTCATAGTGTCTGTTTGATTAGTCATCGGCCATTCTCTTGCTGATTGAATTCGCTCGGTAATTGCCAAACCCTATAGCAAGCATATTACAACAATGTGACACGACACCCGCAACACACCGAAGTTGATTCGCTAGCGATTGTTTTTAAATACAATTTTTATTCGCCTCCGTCAAAACGCCAATCGCCCGGATTGGTTTTCCAGCCCGATAAAGCCGCATCGGTTCGCGAAGCTATGCGGGTACCGGCTTATTTTGTCATGCTGCTGTCATAAATGCGGACAAGAATAGCTCCTGTCCGATACCCTTATTTGGCATTTGCTTATGAATACCGCTTTTTATCGAACCATCTGGATTTCCGATTTACACATAGGCTCCACGCAGTGCCAGGCCGATGCCTTGCTGGATTTTTTGAAAAATAACGACAGCGAGAAGTTGTACCTGGTGGGCGACATTATCGATTTTTGGGCCTTGTCCAAAAAAATGTACTGGCCGCGCGATCACAACACCATCATTCAAAAAATCCTGCGCAAAGCCCGGCACGGCACCCAAATCATCTACGTACCGGGCAACCACGACGAAAACGTCCGGGACTACGACGATTATGTGTTCGGCGACATTGTCGTGAAAAAATCGGATATTCACACCACGGCGCTCGGCAAACGTTTCCTGATCGTGCACGGCGACGAATACGACACCATCGCCAAACACCACCAATGGCTAGCAAAGATAGGCAGTCTGGGTTACGACTGGCTGATCGAAATCAACCGGTTTTTGCGGATGTTCCGCAAACTCATGGGCCGGCAATCGCATTTCTCACTGGCTGCCTTCGTTAAATTCAAGGTCAAGAATGCGGTACAGTTTATTTCCGATTACGAAGAAAGCATCGTGCGCACGCTGAAAAACGAAAACCTGGACGGCGTGATTTGCGGGCATATTCATCATGCCGAAATCAAGGAAATCGAAGGCTTCCTGTACGTCAATACCGGCGATTTCGTGGAAAGTTGCACAGCCATTGTCGAACATCAGAACGGTAAACTGGAATTGATCAAATGGCTGAAGCAGGAAACGCCGCTGCCGAACCCCTCTGCAAATGCCGAGCTACCGCGCCTTAGCTGACACAGACTTATCCGCTAAGCCTCGGCAAGGCCAGCCTATCCCCTATTTTTCCAAAGCTTGTCGAGCCCGGCTGACTCGATCGGCAAGCAAGCCGTTGCACGTATTACGTTTCACCAAACATTCCCTAAACCGTCACGGTATCTTAACCCTCTAAAAACGCTTATCCCGCAGAATGCCGACGGGCTCGCAGCGTTTCCGGCGATAAGCCGCAAACGCGGCTATCGACCGCTCCTCACCGCGAGTTGGATCAGGCTCGACGCCTGTTTGCAGACAACGAAGCAGAGAGATTAAGCAATCATGATCGTAAAAACTATCGGCCGTTACCCGCTGTTCGCGGCTATCGGCGTTTTGGCCTGCCTGGGTTCCGCCCACGCCGCCACACCGGTATTCATCAACGAAATTCACTACGACAATGCCGGCAGCGATACTGGCGAGGCCATCGAAATAGCCGGCCCGGCCGGGACCAACCTCAGCGGCTGGTCGTTGGTACTGTACAACGGCAACGGCGGCGCCAGTTACAACACCAAGGCGCTGAGCGGCGTCATTGCCGATCAAACCGGCAACGGCTTCGGTACGCTAAGTTTCAGCTACCCGGCCGACGGCATCCAGAACGGCTCGCCGGACGGCATTGCCCTGATCAATGGCAGCACGGTCGTGCAATTTTTAACTTACGAAGGCAGCTTTACCGCCGTCGGCGGACCTGCCGCCGGTAAAGTCGGCGTAGACATTGGCGTTGCTGAAAACAGCGTCCCGGTCGGTCAATCGCTGCAATTGAAAGGCAACGGCAACAACTACGAAGATTTCACATGGAATGCCGCAGCCGCCAATACTTTCGGCTCAAGCAATACCGGACAAATTTTCGGCGGCGTTACACCGCCACCGACTTCACAATGCGGTCAGCCGGCAACGTTGATTAGCGTGATCCAAGGCAGCAGCGGCGTTAGCCCGTTGAGCGGTAGTGTGCAACATGTGGAAGCCGTGGTCAGCGCCGACTTCCAAGGCAGCAGCAACTTGAACGGATTTTTCGTACAACAAATCAGCGGCGCGGACGCCAATCCGGCCACGTCGGAAGGCTTGTTCGTCTCATCCGGCATACCGGTCAATGTGGGCGATAAAGTGCACATCGTCGGCACCGTTACCGAAACATTCTCTATGACCCGTCTGGAAAGTGTCAGCTCGGTTGACGTCTGTTCAACCGGTAACGCTTTGCCGGCAGCCGTGGACATCAATCTGCCGTTCGATACCGCCAACAACGATCCGGAACGCTGGGAAGGCATGTTGGTGCATCTGCCGCAAGCCCTGACCGTTACTGAAAACTACAATCTGGCCCGCTACGGCGAATTTCTATTATCTTCCGGCGGCCGCTTGTTGACGCCCACCCAAGTTGCGGCGCCCGGCCAAGCCGCCGTTGATGTTGCCGCGCAAAACCTGCTAAACCAATTGCTGGTAGACGACGGCTCCAATACCCAAAATCCGGACCCGGTAATTTACCCGCAACCGACGGGTTTGAGCGCGGCCACCCCATTGCGGGGCGGCGATTCGGTGGTTGGCGCCACCGGGGTGTTGGCTTACGACTTTGGCGTGTACCGCCTGCAACCGACTCAGCCTTTGACCTTTGTGGCCGACAACGGCCGCAGTTCGGCTCCTACGCTATCGGCCCTGGGTTCTTTAAAAGTCGCCAGCTTCAACGTGCTGAATTACTTTAACGGTAACGGCTTGGGCGGCGGCTTTCCAACCGCGCGCGGCGCGAATGCGCTCGCGGAATTTAACCGGCAGCGCGCCAAAATCATTCCGGCCATCCATGCGCTGAACGCAGATGTGATCGGGTTGATGGAAATCGAAAACGACGGTTACGGCAGCACCAGCGCCATCGCCGATCTGGTGAACGGTTTGAATCAACTGGCCGGCGCCGGCACCTACGCCTTTATCAATCCGGGTTTGAGCAAAGTCGGTACCGACGAGATTGCGGTTGGTATCGTCTATAAGCCCGCCAAAGTGTCGACAGCAGGCTCGGTGGCTATTTTGGATTCCTCGGTAAACCAGCAGTTTATCGATACCAAAAACCGCCCCACCCTTGCCCAAACCTTTTTGGATAAAGCCTCCAACAAGTTGCTGACGGTAGCCGTCAACCATCTTAAATCCAAAGGCTCCGACTGCCTTGACGTCAACGACCCGGATACCGGCGACGGCCAGGGCAATTGCAACCAAACCCGCACGGCTGCCGCCCAAGCCTTGGCTAGCTGGCTGGCAAACGACCCGACCCACAACGGTGTCAGCAATGCCCTGATCATCGGCGATCTAAACAGCTATGCGCAGGAAGACCCGATCACTGCCTTGAAAAACGCCGGCTATCACAATCTGCTGGAAACTTTGGTGGGCAATCAGGCGGCTTATAGCTATGTGTTCGATGGCGCGGCCGGTTATCTGGATCACGGCCTGGCCAACGCCGCATTGGCGCCGCAAGTTAAAGGGATCGGCGAATGGCACATCAACGCCGACGAACCGCGCGCGCTGGATTACAACACCGAGTTTAAAACCACCGGCCAAATCAACAGCTTTTACGCGGCGGACGCTTACCGTTCCTCCGACCACGATCCGCTGTTGATCAAGCTGTTTGTACCCGGCGACCTGGATAACGACGGCGATGTCGACAATAACGACGCCAATCTGATCAAGGCCCAAGTCGGCAAATGCAGCGGCAAAGCCGGCTTTAACCGCGAGGCCGATTACGATGCGACCGGTTGTGTGACTTACGCCGATTATCGAATCTGGTATGGCTATTACAACAGCTATACCGCTTCCGCTAACGCTCAATAACCCGGATGGCCGCCGGCAAACCGTTTGCCGGCGGCCTTGGATACATTATTTTTGGATACCAATATGAAAAACTTGATTCATGTGCTGGCGCTATGCGGCGCCGGCTTATTGCTGACCACTGCCAATTGTCAGGCTGCGACCCTCTCCTTCAGCCTGGAAACCGCCGGCAGCCCGATCCACGTCGGCGATGTTTTCGATATTGAACTAGTCGCGAACGATCTGTTCGCCGGCGACAACAGCGATGAGTTATTGGCTTTTGGCTTAAACACCACCAGCTCGATCTCCGGTCTGTTGGAGTTTCAAGGCAGCACCGTCAATCCGCTGTTTTCCGACGATAGCTTGCTGGTGAATCTGCATGCCGCCGGCTCGGCGTTTCCCGGCATAAGCAGCAATCCGTCGACTGCGCTGTCGTTCAATCTGGCGACATTGCATTTTAAAGCCTTGACCATCGGCCAAGTTTCGGTGGCTATCGCTTCCGATTTGTCCGACTTCAATCAAGGCCTGATCTTTTTGAATCAAGGTCCGGTGGGAATTAACGCCAGCCGTGGCTTTGATATTACGGCAGTGCCGTTGCCGCCGTCTTTGTTGATGTTTGTTTGTGGGGTGGTGGTGAGTTTGGGTGGGTTTCGGCGGAAGCGAGGCTAAAACTTGATTTAATCCGTTGAGGTTTTTGTGTCGCTAACGCGACGGTTTATTCTAACGTCGGTTCGCGGACCGACAACCGCGATACTTTCTTTTGCTTGGCCAAAAGAAAGTATCCAAAGAAAAGGCCACCCGACATTCCGCCAATTTCCTGTGCTTCTCGCTTTTGCCGAGGGTTTTCGGAAGGGCCGTCCCTGGCCCTCCGAAAACAAGCGGCATCCTTGCCGCTTCCCTGCGGGCTATTCTCGCCAAAAGCTGCGATGCTCGGGGCGGAATAACGGGAGAAAACCACTCCCGAAATTTCGTGAAAAATCAAAAACGTAGGCTGGACAACGCTTTTCTCCCCACCGTCAGCGGTATATATTTAATACCGCGTGGGCACAAAAACCGTGCCCACCCTACCCAGCAGCCTAGAAGCAAAGTACCGGGGATGATATATTTCTGCAAATTTTTAGTTCGTATTTTTCAACACCATTTTCGGCTGCTGATTTCTATACTTCAACGGTGGAGCCAACTGTTGCCGAGTTTCTCGCTGACGTCCAGAACGCTCGTCGCGCGCGGTTAGCCGCAATCGTTCTTTACCATATGGCTGACTATGTGGCTTTGGAAGGCTATACGGGGCAGGATAGACAGATCATGAACAAACGTATAGAAAGCGTCCGCGAAGAACTTACTTCTAGGTGCCCGGACTTTTCCATAATCAGAGATGTTGCGGATGCAACGAAACATGCACAACTCTCTGTTCCTAAGAAAGTGCCACGAGAACTTTCCTCATCAACTCAGGTTACAAGTTCACCAGGCCTATTTCATGCCCCTTTTGGCGAAGGCGTTTTTGCTGAGGCTGCAATCGTAATTGCCGTACTTGATAATGGAACGCATAAGCCACTGGAACCAGCCATACGTTCCGTTATGACAGTGTTGAAGGCAACTTGCGGTCTTCCCACAGAATCGGAAGATTGATAATGGGTCTTTTCAGTTTGTTCAGAAGAAGTAAACCTCTCGTAGCACATGCAGATGAGGCAACGTAGTCATGATGCCCAACCCATGATTCCAAGGGACGCACCGCGATAAAGCCGCGTCGAGTCCATGAATTCAGACGCTATGCTCAGATGAGAAGCGCGACATATGGCAAATAACTGGAATATCCCAAGCTGGCTAGAAAAAGAAGTTCGAGAAAGAGATACCTCATGCGTCTATTGCGGCTGCAAATTTGTCTCACCAAAGGAATCAGCTAGGTTTTCTGCAAGTTGGGAACACATCATTAATGACGCACGCGTAATAACTAGAGAAAACATTGCTTTATGCTGCCGTGGCTGCAATGCCAGTAAGGGACAAAAGTCGGTTTACGAGTGGCTTACCACAAAATATTGCAAAGAGCGTGGGATTACTGCTGAATCAGTAGCGCCAATTATTAAATTGACCATTGTAAAAGGTCAGTAGCACCACGCATAACAATTCAATCCAGCCGACGCTGTAATGGTCATCTAAAACCGGACGCTTACCTAAGGCCGTAAGGCGCAAGTCGTAGGGCGTCAACAGGCGCAGCCGTATTGCGCCGCATGTTGGCCTTAAAGCATTTGGCGCATTACGCTATCGCAAATGCGCCCTACAAAACTGCACAAATATTAGCTGGGTTTAAACGTCGCGGCGGGGTTTTCTCCCGTATGCCGCGCCGAGCACCGGAGGGTTCGAACGGATTAGCCCGTCAGGGGCGCCGCAGGGATGCGGCGCGTTTTACGCAGGGGCTGGGAAGCCCCTTCGGAAAACCCCGTTCGAACCCGAGGAGCGCAGGGAACAAGCGGCATCCGGGCCGCCTTTTCTTTGGATACTTTCTTTTGGCGGAGCAAAAGAAAGTATCTCGGTCGTCGGTCCGAGAACCGACTTCAAAACACCCGTCGCGATAGCGACACGAATCCTACTAATCCAGCTTCGAACCGTAACTTCGGAGTTATTTTGTTCATCGTTCAAGTTCAAGGCCGTAAGGCGCAATTCGTAGGGCGTCAATAGGCGCAGCCGTATTGCGCCGCATGTTGGCCTTAAAGCATTCGGCGCATTACGCTATCGCTAATGCGCCCTATAAAACTCCACAAATATTAGCTGGGTTTAAACGTCGAGGCGGGGTTTTCTCCCGTATGCCGCGCCGAGCACCGGAGGGTTCGAAGCGGCATTCGGGCCGCCTTTCTTTTGGATACTTTTCTTTGGCGGAGCAAAGAAAAGTATCTCGCCTGTCGGTGCGAGAACCGACATTAAAACATCCGTCGCGTTAGCGACACTAAATTAAGGCCGTAAGGCACAATTCGTAGAGCGTCAAAGGCGCAGCCGCATGCGCCGTATGTTGACCTTAAAGCATTCGACGCTGTACCTTTGTTCGTCGCCTGTTTTACGCATTGCTTATTGCCGATCGGATTGGAAGCCCTCCCGTTTATGAAGCCTTGCTGAAAAAAGATTTGCGAAAAGAACGGATAAAGTGATTTTTTCATTAAGTCCTGCCTGATATTCCTTGTATCGCTAGCCAACCTTAAACCTGGAGAAAGTCATGGAATCATACCGTACCGCGCTATTTGTCATCGCCCTGTCAGCGGCTTTCGCACCGTTGCTTGCCAGAATGCCGACTCGCTTTCGAATGCCCGTTGTGGTCGTTGAACTGCTGCTGGGAATACTGATTGGACCTCATATTTTCAACTGGGTCTCCCCGGATGGTTTGGTCGATATGTTAGGCGAGCTAGGTCTGACTTTTTTGCTTTTCATGGTGGGCATGGAAATCAATCTCGGCGAAATCCAAGGCAAACCTTTAACGCTGGCCGTTGGCGGATGGCTAGTTTCATTTACGGTGGCTATGGCGTGCATGTACATCGTTCACGCCATCGGTCTGATTCAAGCTCCACCAATATTGGCCGCCGTCGCCTTGTCAACTACGGCACTCGGCATATTGGCCCCCATACTCCGCGATGAAGGCATTTTGACTACGGACTTTGGTAAGTTGCTCATGTCAGCAGCCGCGATGGGTGAATTCGGCCCGCTGATGGTCGTCTCTTTGCTGATTATCCCGACTCATAGTACGTTTTTGCATACGGTCTTCATCGTGACATTCGTGGGCGTTACTTTTTTGATTGCGGATACGGCGATTCGCGCTCGATCTTCATCCTTGATCGACATCCTAGCCCAAACCATGCAAAGTAGCGGTCAATTGCCGGTCAGAATTTGTATCGCGCTCCAAGCCCTGTTAGTGGTTTTAGCGGGTAAGTTTGGATTGAACGTGGTAGTTGGCGCATTTGCTGCCGGCATGGTGGTAAGCCTAGCCAGCAAAGGGGATGGCGGAGTGATTCTGCGCCAGAAGCTGGATGCCATCGGTTATGGTTTTTTGATTCCCATCTTCTTTATTGTCGCCGGTATGAAATTTGACGTCAGTGCGCTTTGGGCGAATCCGCTGGCTCCAGTTCAGATCATCTGTTTATTGGGTCTACTGATCCTGATTCGTGGTATGCCGGTTCTACTTTACAACAAGGTTCTTTCAGCTTCAGACCGACTGCCATTCGCCCTTTATTCCGCCACAGGCCTACCTATGATCGTGATCATTTCAGAAATCGGTGTTTCGTCAGGACTTATGGCTCCAAATCGAGCAGCGGTTTTGGTAGGCGCAGGTATGATTTCCGTATTGGTGTTTCCTATTCTGGCTGAAAGAATCAGACAGGGAAAGCCTATGAATTGGTAAGTACCTACTGAAGGCCGTAAGGCGCAATTCGTAGGGCGACAATAGGCGTAAGCCGTATTGCGCCGAATGTTGGCATTAATGCATTCGGCGCATTACGCTGTCGCTAATGCGCCCTACAAAACTGCGCGAATATTAGCTGGGTTTAAACTTCTCGGCGGGGTTTTCTCCCGTATGCCGCGCCGAGCACCGGAGGGTTTAAACGGACAAATCGGCGGGACAGTCGATTTGCATGCGCAGCACCCGAAGGGCGAGGTACATGGATGTGCCGAGTGAGCAGCCCGATAGGGGCACCGCAGGGAACAAGCGGCATCCGGGCCGCCTTTTCTTTGGATACTTTCTTTTGGCCGCGCACAAATTCGCTTGGAAGCGAATTTGAACAGCCGATAGGCTGGCCCGGAGAGCGAAAACCAGGGATGGTTTTCGTAGCGAAAGTATCTCGGTCGTCGGTCCGAGAACCGACTTCAAATAAAACCGTCGCGATAGCGACACTTAATGAGTCTAGAATACCCGATAACATCCGGAAACATTTGAGCTCGGAACACCATCGCCCAAGCTATTTTCTCGACCATTCCGTTTGAGAACTCAATCCGCCGAGCTCCGAACCACTCCATTGGCGTAATTTTGTGCAACGGCCGAGCTCCGAGCTCCACCTTCCGAGCTATTTTCTCGACCATTCCGTTTCAGAACTCAATCCACCGAGCTCCGGACCACGCCATTGGCGTAATTTTGTGCAACGGTCGAGCTCCAAGCTAGAACGGCCGAGAAAATTTCTCAAATGCTGCGGCTCCGAACGCCACCATTCGAGCTAGTTTCTCGATCATTCCACTTCAGAACCCAATTCGCCAAGCTCCAAACGAGATGGCCTGACCGAGTTCCCTGCTCACCCCATCCCTAAACAATTTCATTGAATTCATGCCGACCACACAATCCGCGGCCGCAGCCCGCAAGTAAGCGGCAATCAATTTGTATTACGTTTCGCCGAATCTTCATCTAACAATCACAAGTTCATCACAAAATTTCCCTAGTCTGTGCTTGCTTTAAACATGACGATGGCAACTTCTCAATCCAACTATGAACGAGCTGCCGGTGACTTAAACCGCCACTGACTATCTTTATCGGAGCGTCCTAAAATGATCAAAAAATCTGTTCTCGCCGCAGCCTTGCTGTCGGCACTTTGCGCTCAAGCCGAGGCAATTACCATCAATGCCGATGGGGCCTGGCATGCGTTCGACGTAGACCCATCGGTGGCAAATTCCGGTTCAGCGGAATGGATAGACTTGAACAACGACACGCTAAGCTTCGAATTTAGTTTGAGTGGTTCGGCGATCTTGAGAGTTGTGGATGGCGGATACGCCGGCGACCGTTTCGCCGTATTCAACGGCACCGGCAACTTGCTGGGCGCGACTTCGTCGCCGGTTAACAATTATCCGGTCAATGTCGGCATCGACTTCGACGCTGCTTTCGCGGACGCAAACTACAGCCGCGGCGAATTTTTATTGGGCCCTGGCAATTACCAAATCTTCGGCTACCTGCTGCAATCCGCAGTGGACGACAACAGCAGCGCCATCGATGCCACCGTGGGCGCTGTCAGCCTGACCGCCGTGCCCCTACCCGCTGCCGCCTGCTTGTATCTCTCCGGTGCCGGCCTGCTGGGCTGGGTTTCGCGCCGCCGCCAATCCAACGTGTAAGGACGCCAACGATGAAACTGAATAAACTTGCTTTCGGCATCGCGCTGGGTTTAGGCGCGTTTGGCCTTGCTCATGCCGTTACCACTATCCCGACCGTCACCATCAAAATCGTCGCCTTCAACGACTTCCACGGCCAATTGGAATCGCCGGGTAATTTGCGCAATCTGCCTAGCGACCCTACCGCCACGATTCCGGTCGGCGGCGTCGACTGGCTGGCCGGTTATGTCGAAAACCTGAAAAGCCAAAACCCCAGCAGTATAGTAGTCTCGGCCGGCGACATCATCGGCGCCACGCCGCTGGTTTCGGCGCTGTTTCACGACGAGCCGACCATCGAAACCATGAACCGCCTGGGTCTGGAATTTAACGCGGTCGGCAATCACGAATTCGACGAAGGCAAGAATGAGCTGAAACGCATGCAAAACGGCGGCTGCCACCCGACCGATCCGAACTCCTGCCAAGGCGCTTCAGTCGGCACGCCGGTGCCGTTCGAGGGCGCGGCTTTCAAATTCCTGGCCGCCAATGTCGTGGAAACAGCCACCGGCAAAACCTTGTTTCCGCAATACGCCATCAAAGTGGTAGGCGGCGTCCGGATCGGTTTCATCGGCATGACTTTGAAGGAAACCCCCACCATAGTCACTCCCACCGGCGTGGCCGGCCTGGAGTTTAAAGACGAAGCGGCAACCGTGAATGCGTTGATTCCGAAATTGCGCGCGCGCGGCGTCGAAGCCGTCGTGGTCCTGATCCATCAAGGCGGCACGATACCGGTCAGCCAAACCGCCTCCACCATCAATAACTGCGACGGCGGTTTGGACGGTTCGCCGCTCAAAACCATCGTCAATCAATTGGACGATGAGGTGGATTTGGTGATTTCCGGCCACACCCATCAAGCCTACAACTGCCAAATCGCCAACAAGGCCGGCCGCTTGATTTCGGTGACCAGCGCCAATTCCCAAGGCCGGGTGTTGACCGACATCGACGTGGCGATCAACACCGCCAACGGCGAAGTCAGCAGCGTCAGCGCCGAAAACATCGTGGTCGACCGCCGCGCGACCGCCACCATTACCCCGAATGCGGCGATTAAAACCATCGTCAACAATTACAAAACCCTGTCCACTCCTATCGCCAACCGGGTAATCGGCAGCATCAGTGCCGCCATCACCACCACAGCCAACGCGGCCGGCGAATCGGCCTTGGGCGACGTGATTGCCGATGCGCAATTGCTGGCGACTCGCAACGTCGGCTTCGGCGAAGCGGTCGCCGCGTTTATGAACCCCGGCGGCATCCGTGCCAATCTGACTTACCCATCCGGCACCGCCAACGAAGGCGACGGCAAGGTCACCTATGCGGAAGCCTTTACCGTGCAACCCTTCGGCAATACCGTGGTGACCTTGACCTTAACCGGCGCGCAAATCCACACTTTGCTGGAGCAGCAGTTCACCGGTTGCACTGTAGGTTATCCGGCGGGCGCGCCGGCAAGCGGACAGCCTTTCAACCGTATCCTGCAAGTCTCCGACGGCTTTAGCTACGAATGGAAGGAAAAGGGCACGGCGTGCGATAACGTCGATCCAGCCAGTATCAAAATCAATGGCGTGGTGGTCGATCCCGCCGCCAGCTATCGGATTACCGTGAATAATTTCATGGCCGACGGCGGCGATCAGTATTACGTGTTGACCCAAGGCACCAACCGCCTGGGCGGCGCGCTGGATCTGGATGCGCTGGAAAGCTACTTTACCGTGAACGGCACGGTAGCCCCCGGCCCGCAAAACCGGATTTTGCCAGCGCCGTAAGTTTTATGGATTAGTTGTAAGCTCTGTAGGACTCGGGCCCGCTGGTACGCGATACAGCGGGCTTTTTTTTATTTGCTTCGTCAGCCATCGCCAGCCAAGCATCAAACCGAAGCCGTTGGCCTGGTTTATCAATGCTGGGATTCATACCCCATTTGCGCTTGTACCTTAATCACAAACGAATCGGATTCCTTGTCGCCCAAATCGGCAAAATCGATCACGTCGTAGCTGTTGCTTGGCGTCGGTTGCCAAGGCGCGGCATCAAGCGGATAAGCGTGAATTAGTTCCGTAAGCTCGGAAAACTCGCCTTGCCGGCGTTCGATCAACACCGGCAGGCCCAGATCCGGACGCATCACCACATGCCATTCGGTTGCCGCAACTTTGCCCCGATATTCGCGGGCCGGGACGCCATCGGTCCATTCGATTTCGCCGGCAGTCAACTTATTCAGCAGTTGGCTGTCCAGCATTAACGAGAGCTTTTGCCAGGACGGCGTCATGCCCAGCATGCGTAAATCGCCGCTTTGAAACTCGATTACGCGCCGGTCGCCGTGGTAAAGCTTACGGTGACTAAGCGCCTGCCCGTCGCGCTGCCAAAGCTCGCCGATGCCCAATTGCGGTCTTTCTATCGTGATCTGCCGGCTATCGCGCCAGAACCGCCAACCAAGCGCAACCGGCAACGGCAGCTCGTCGTGTTCCGGCTTCCCGCCTGTCCGGGTGGTGACAAACTCGGCGGCAACTGCCGGCAAACTCTCCGAGAATAAGTCGATAGTCTCCGTGCCGGCGGCGTGCCGGGCAGGTATATGGCTACAAGCAGCCAAAGCAAGCACTACTCCAAGGCAAATCGGTATTTCGAATAGTTTATGAAGAATATTGGACATGGCTATCGCGCGTTTGCGTCATTAAAAAGTCTAGGACGGCCGGGGTCCCTGATTCGGTTTCGGCAGGAATTTCCGGTTTATTCGCGGATAACCGGCACATCGGCCATCACACCTTAAATCATGTTTTGTGCCTATTATTATAAATGTGCGCAGGATAGAGACCCGGCACCTTGGCGCGCCAAAGCCGCGAAACAAAGTTTCGCCGGCTTGATTGAAATCAAAGCACCCCGTGCCATTATGCGCAAGAATTCTGTTCTGCATGTTCTATCGCGCTTGCACACGCCGTTTTTTCCCGCCTCATTAGCGATTAGGTCAGGTTATGACGATGGATAACGACACCTTAATAGACCAAGCCCGCCGGCTTTATGCCGCATTACACGCCCGCCAAGTCAGGCCGCTAGCAGCAAACGACGGCAGGCTGCGGCATCGTCTGGAACGTTTGGTCAGTTGCGCCTATGTCCGTTACCAACGGCGTTTGAACCGGTGCATACTGTGTTACCAATACCGCAAACATGACTGCATTCGCGAGTCCGGGAAGAAACGAATTCCCTGCCAACAGCGTAATCCCTTTCGCCTGACTGCCTCGATTTAAACGGCAATATTTTGCTGTCCATCACCGGCCAATTTGTTTAGTATTGCGCCATGGACGACAGCGAATTTGCAAAACCCTAGCTGCGAAAACGGTGAAAATCGCAATCGGCGTCTAGCTTTTCCGCAATGAGTGACAAGGCAGGCAATTTAGCTTGGCAATCGGAATTTAAGCTTCCCGCGCAAACAATCTTGTGGGGCTGTTTTTTCCAGGTAGAGTGCCAGTGATGGGTTTGAAAAATCTAGCGCCAATAGAAGAACGGTATACGGGGTGGCTCATGATTTTTCAAATGCAATGGGACACGGCGATTCAACTTAACTGCCCAGTAACTCACGATGAATAATTTTATTCGATCCGTACTTGCAGAGGCGGAGCATAAACCGGAAAGACTTTTACAGATGTTAAGGGCCGTGCAGGCACAGTACCTGCATATTCCGAAAGCAGCTATCGAGCAATTGGCTACGGCCCTGCATATACCCCGCACGCAGATTATTGCCGTCGCGGAATTTTATAGCTTCTTGCACCTGACGCCGCAAGGCCGTTACGACATTCATATCAGCGATTCGATTACCGACCGGATGCTGGGTAAGGAAGCATTGCTGAACTATCTGGCGGAAAAACTGAAGGTCCAAGTCGGCCAAGTCCGTACAGACGGTCTGGTCAGTCTTAACAATACCTCTTGCACCGGCATGTGCGATCAAGGCCCAGCCGGTTTGATCAATGGCTACCCTTTAACCCGTCTGGATATTCCCAAAATAGACGCTATCGCCGATCTGATCGAACGGCAAGAACCGTTAAGTGCTTGGCCGGTCGAGTTCTTTGCGGTTACCGAGCAGATCCGCAAACCCGGCTTATTGCTGAACCAACCGTTCAATAACGGCGCGGCACTGGCGGCCACCTTTGCGCGCGGCCTGACGGAAACGCTGGAGGAAGTGGACTTATCCAATCTGCGCGGCCGCGGCGGCGCCGGTTTTAAAACCGCTTTGAAATGGCGCACCTGTTCCGTTCAAGCTGCTACTCCGCGCTACGTCATTTGTAACGCCGACGAAGGCGAACCCGGTACCTTTAAAGACCGGATGCTGCTTGATCTCTACGCCGACCAAATCTTTGAAGGCATGACTTTGTGCGCCGCGATTATCGGCTCGGACCAGGGTTTACTGTATCTCCGCGCCGAGTATTTATTTCTGCATGACAAATTACAGCGCATCTTGCAACTTCGCCGCGAACAGGGTTTGTTGGGGCAAAATATCCTGGGCCGAACAGGTTTTGATTTCGGCATCGAAATTCGCATGGGTGCCGGCGCCTATATTTGCGGCGAAGCGTCCGCGCAAATCGAATCCTTGGAAGGCAAGCCCGGCATACCCCGGGTTAAACCGCCGAACTCGGTGATCTGCGGCTATCAACGCAAACCCACCGTGGTCGATAACGTCGAGACTTTTTTCGCCGCCACCCACATCGCCATACAAGGCGGGCAATGGTTTGCCGGGGTCGGTACCCCCCAATCCACCGGCAGCAAACTGCTCAGCATCAGCGGCGACTGCACGCGGCCCGGCATTTACGAATACCCGTTCGGCACCCCTGTCGAGGATATTTTGCGGGACTGCGGCGCGGACGACGTCATGGGCGTGCAAGTGGGCGGGCCGTCCGGCACCTTTATTTCCAACCGGGAATTGCAACGGCGCGTGGCTTTCGAAGACCTGTCCACCGCCGGCTCATTTATGGTGTTCAACAGTAGCCGCAGCATTTTCGACATCGTGCAAAACTTTACCGATTTCTTTGCCCATGAAAGCTGCGGCTTTTGCACACCGTGCCGAGTCGGCACCACGCTATTGAAAAATCAGCTGCGGAAAATTGTCGAAGGCAACGGCGCCGCGGTCGATCTGGAAGAACTCAGCGAGATATGCCTGATCGTCAAAAACACCAGCCATTGCGGTCTAGGCGATTCCGCCGCCAATCCGATTTTAAGCACCTTGGCCAGCCATCCGGAGCTGTATCTGAAGCAATTAAAACAAAGCAGTTTTACACCGGGCTTTGATTTGGACGCTACCTTGGCCGTAGCCCGCCGCATGGCTCAGCGCGACGACGACGCGGCGCATTTATCGCAAGTGGAGAACTGACATGAGCGGCACCCTTTGCATCGACGGCATCGCCGTGCCGTTCAGCGATGGCCAAACCATTATCGAGGCCGCACGCACCGCCGGCGTGTACATTCCGTATCTGTGCCACCGGCCGGGTTACGCCCCTTACGGCAGTTGCAAACTGTGTACGGTCAAAGTCAACGGCCGCACCAACACCGCCTGCACTCTGCCGGCAGCCGACGGCCAAACCGTCATCAGCAACAGCCCAGACCTGCAACACGACCGCCAACGTATCACCCAGATGCTGTTTGTGGAAGGCAACCATTTCTGCCCATCCTGCGAAAAATCCGGCAATTGCCAGTTACAAGCCGTGGCCTACCATCAAAACATGCTGGATAACCACTACCCGCACTTTTATGCGAAGCGGGAACTCGACGCGTCGCACCCGGATATCTTGATCGACCACGACCGCTGCATTTTCTGTAATCTGTGCGTACGCGCCAGCAGGGATAAAGACGGCAAGGACGTATTCGGCATCGCCGGGCGCGGTATCCACAAACGCCTGATCGTCAACTCCCCTAGCGGCAAGTTGAAAGACAGCGATATTAGCGTCAACGATGAAGCCGCCCATGTCTGTCCAACCGGTGCGATCCTGGTGAAACGCAGTGCATACCTCGCACCAATTGGCGAACGAATTTACGACCATCATCCCATCAGCGATGTAGCCTGCGAAAAGGCGGTTCTGGAAACCGGCGCGGCAACAGGGTACCCAAGCTGCGATCAGACCAGGCTACCGCAGAACGGCGGGCCCGATTCCCACTACGCGGCAACCATGCCTCCCGCTCCGGATATCAAACATGGCCGCTAAGATTAAAATCGCCACCACCTCGCTGGCCGGCTGCTTCGGTTGCCATATGTCGTTTCTCGATATCGACGAACGCTTGTTGAAATTGGCGGACATCGTCGAATTCGACCGCTCGCCGCTGACCGACATCGAACATTGCGGACCGTGCGACATCGGCCTGATCGAAGGCGGCGTGTGCAATTCCGAAAACGTGCATGTGCTGCGCGAATTTCGCCACAACTGCAAAATTCTGGTGGCGGTCGGCGCCTGCGCGATCAACGGCGGCCTGCCGGCGCTGCGCAATTTTTTTAAGTTGGAAGATTGCCTGCTGGAAGCCTACCAAGACGGCATCGGCGTGGACAATCCACAGATACCCAACGATCCTGAATTGCCTTTATTGCTGGATAAGGTGCGGCCTGTCCACGAAATTGTGAAGATCGATTACTTTATGCCCGGCTGCCCGCCGTCCGCCGATGTGTTCTGGACCTACCTCAGCGCATTGATCGAGGGCCGCGACCCGACTTTACCTTATGAGTTGGTCCATTACGACTAACAGGGGAACGCTTGTGTACGAACACCTTGAAACGGCGGCCAATCCGCAAAACTTAAAACGGGTCGCCGTCGATCCGGTTTCCCGCGTCGAAGGCCACGGTAAAGTGACCCTACTGTTGGATGAGAACAATAAAGTCCAGCAAGCCCGCCTGCACATCGTCGAGTTTCGCGGTTTTGAAAAATTTATCCAGGGCCGCCCTTACTGGGAACTACCGGTGATGGTGCAGCGCTTGTGCGGCATCTGCCCGGTCAGCCACCATCTAGCCGCGGCCAAGGCTATCGACCAGTTGGTCGGCGTCGATCCGGTCAATCTGCCGCCGGCAGCGGATAAATTGCGCCGCTTGCTGCATTTCGGTCAGGTCTTGCAATCGCATGCTTTGCATTTCTTCCACCTGTCTAGTCCGGATTTGCTGTTTGGTTTTGAAAGTGAGATTGGCAAGCGCAGTATTGTCGCGGTGTTGGCCAACTATCCTGACATTGGCTTGCAAGGCGTGAAGTTGCGCAAATACGGCCAGGAAGTGATCCGCATGGTCTCCGGCAAGCGGATCCACGGCACCGGGGCGATTCCCGGCGGCATGAACAAAGCCTTAAGCAAAGCAGAGCGCGACTATTTGAAACAAGACATCGCCCAAATCGTGACTTGGGCGCAAGCCGCTTTGCAACTGGTCACAAAAGTCCACACCTCCCACCTGCCCTATTACGACGACTTCGCCACCATCCGCAGCAATTACCTGAGTTTGATCAAGCCCAACGGCGCGCTGGAGCTTTATCACGGCGGCATCCGCGTGAAAGACGAACAAGGCGAATCCCTGGTCGACCATTACGATTATTGCGATTACCCGGCACTGATCCGCGAAGAAGTGCGTTCCTGGACCTATATGAAATTTCCTTACCTGACTTCGCTGGGCAAAGCCGATGGCTGGTATCGGGTGGGACCGTTGGCGCGGGTCAACAACTGCGATTTTATCGACACACCGCTGGCGGAAACCGCTCGCGTCGAGTTCAAGCAGCGCAGCGGTGAAGCGATGGTGCATAGCACCCTAGCTTTCCATTGGGCGCGAATGATCGAATTGCTACATTGCGCGGAAAGCATCCAAGCCTTATTGGATGATGCCGATTTATTGAGTAACGACCTGGTCGCTAAGGGCGAAAAACGCTATGAAGGCATTGGCGTCATCGAAGCACCGCGCGGTACGTTGTTTCATCATTATCAAATCGACGAAAACGACATCGTCACCAAAGCCAATCTGATCGTCTCGACCACCAGTAACAACACGGCGATGAACGAATCGGTACGGCAAGTCGCGACGGAATATCTGTCGGGTCACGAATTGACCGAACCGTTGCTCAATAACCTGGAAGTGGCAATCCGCGCCTACGACCCTTGCCTATCCTGCGCCACACATGCGGTGGGCAAAATGCCGTTGCAGTTGGAACTGGTCGATGCCAAAGGCAAACTGGTGGATAAACTGATTCGGCATAGCAACGGCGAATTTATCCACGGTAGCGAATGAGCAAACCCGTCCTGGTGTTCGGTTACGGCAACCCCAGCCGTGGCGATGATGCCGTTGGTCCATTAGTATTGGACTATCTCGCCGAACATCTCGACCTGACCCGTATCGAATTACTCAGCGACTTTCAATTGCAAATCGAACACGCACTGGATTTGCAAAATCGCGAGTTAGTGGTGTTTGTCGATGCCTCGGTGGATTGCCCTAACCGCTTCGCATTTACTCCACTTACCGCAGCCCAGGACCAGAGCTACAGCAGTCATGCCCTAAGCCCGGCGGCACTGTTACAGGTCTATCAAACCATCTGCAAGCAGCCGTTACCGCCCTGCTTTTTATTAAGCATCCAAGCCGAAGCCTTCGAACTGGGTACGGGGTTAAGCGAACGCTGCGCGGACAATTTAGAACAGGCTTGTCGATATATGGAACAGTTTCTGAGTCAACCAAACTCCCGTGTCATTTGAGCCGGAAACATTAATCGTAAATGGCCTTATGACGCGGTAAGCGACGCGCTAACATTATGAGAAGCTTTCATGCGCTTAAGAGCGCTTAAGTGCGTTATACTCCTGCCGTGGTCGATGAAAAGCTTATTCCATGGATATAGTTGCGCGGCCAATTCTTTTAGATAATTATCAATAAAATCAATTTTTAACAGGATACTCTAATGTTGGCAGCCTTGGATTTGGTGTTTAGGGGATACCAACTTTCAGTGCTTGTAAGAGTTGGGAATTTAGACTCTGCATCGGGCTTTAATTTTGTATGAAATGCAAGGAATGTGATTACGAAATTCAAGGCAGTCCTGCAAAATGTCCGTATTGCGGTGCAAACATCAAAAAATCCAGTCTTTTGATAATACTGGGTTTTATCGTATTAAGTGCATTTTTAGCTTTTCTTTACTTGTGGCTCACTAACGCCTCAGTCCATGATTTTCAACAGCCGCCTACTCATACTGCCGAACGTGGAAAACAGGAGTCGCTAAGAAATTTGATTCAAGGCTATATCGCCGATGGTATTCTGTTGAAGGTCGAGAAAGGTCCGTCAAAGCCTATTGTTTATATTACTCCTTTGTTCGGATCATTAACTGCAAGCGAGAAGCACGTGATTCTAGAAGTGGTTCTGACCTACTTCAAGAATGACGACATATCTATTGACTCAATAGACCTTTATGAATCACAGACAGAAAGGCCAATTGGTCATTTCGATGGCGAAAAATTATCTCAAAATTGAATGCCGGCGATTGATGGGCTCGCAGATCCATAATCTGGCTGGCTTAACGACCGATCAAATCAAGTAGTAACGCCGCCCAATGCATGGAGTGGGAAAGTACTCATCTCATCTAAGGATGACATCCATGTGTTGGAGTTGCTTGACCGAATCACCGACTATGCCTTGCCGCTTTTTCCTTGCCGAATTGATACTGGTGTGTAATGTCTGGGAGTTCCTGTTATAGGATTTTTACTATTTCTCTTTTCTTTTTTTAAAAAAGGGATATAATTGTCGATTCGAGTATGTTGCAGTAACAAAGCGCATTAATAGTGTAGGGAGATAGTATGCTTATCTTGACTCGTAGAGTGGGAGAGACCTTGATGATTGGTGACGATGTGACTGTTACAGTTCTCGGGGTAAAAGGGAATCAGGTTAGGATTGGTGTGAACGCACCAAAAGATATATCGGTACATAGGGAAGAAATCTACGAGAGAATTAAAAAAGAACAGTCTGAAGCAGGGAGCACTGAAGGCTGAGCAAGTTATAGGAGAGATGGCCGAGAGGCCGAAGGCGCTCCCCTGCTAAGGGAGTATGTGCCAAAAGCGCATCGAGGGTTCGAATCCCTCTCTCTCCGCCAACAAATAAAAGCCATTGATTGCAAAATGGTCTTAGCGAAAGGCCTCTTGTTTAGCAAATTTGTTACACAAGAGGCTTTTTTATGGGAACAACACCCTGACTTGTTAGACGAACAATACGCCTTTTATTTCCATGTTCGCGTCCCCGCGAAACTTCAAGTCTCTTTTGATGCTCGGAAAATCATCCGAAGCCGGCAAATAAAAATCCTGAAAAAGCGACTTACCAAGCGCTAAAACTTGCCAGGAATTTCAAAGGGTTGTTGCTCGATCCAAAAAGCTAGCGCGACGAACAACTGATTTGCCGATGCCATAGACCGACAAACCAATCACAAAAGAAAGTCAGCAAGTTGAAGCGAAGCAATCGCCGGCTGTTGTTTCTGTTCCCAAGCAAATATCAATCCCAATGCGGGAAGCTCCGGAATCGCCGCTGTTATCAGTCGTCATTGGTGAATTTCCAGAAAGATACAACCGGAAATCATCTATTCATTCCGTTACCCAGCCAAGAACCCGCCGCAGCACCTATGCCTGCCGCCAGAGGATCGCCGCCCCCCATTTCGTAACCCAGCGCACTGCCAACCAAGCCGCCAACCAAGCCCTGAGGAGAGCGTTGATCGTAATAGCCATACCTTGCAGGAGGCGGCGGCGCGTAGTAGCGCCGCTCCACCGGCACATATTCAACAACTCTCTCAGGGACATAAACCCGTTCTACGCTGTAAGCAGGATAGCCATGATGATGCCGGTGATGGTGATGATGATGATGTTCACCCCAATCACCATCAGCCAGCGCAACAGATACAATCGACAGACTCAGTAAGATAATTTTTGCCATTCTGAACATGTAAACTCCCTCTATGGAAAAGATTCAGTTGCGGCAAATTCTAAAGAGGATCGCTTAAAACAGAATTAAGCGCTGATTATGATTGGATTAAACCAGGCGAACCGCCGATTGCCGGGTGAAGGAGAGATTTTTATTCAAACCACGAAAAAAGACGCCAATAACATTTCCGCTTTTGGGCAAACCGGGCGAGCGATTATTGCGCTGACTTAAGCATAGTCGGCTTCAAGGCCCTATCTTTGGCCGAACGACCGGAAAAGCCTTAGTCAACTAACAACGCCAAGCGGCGCAATGCGTATGAGCAATCCGGCGTCACCAGGGCCGCGCAGGCTTCTTCGCCCACATCCAGTTCATGGACTTGCCAGGCGTGCGCAGGACCATATTCGGCCGGAATGTCTAACAATTTTCCACCGCCAACCAATTCAAACTCGCAGCGTTCCACACCCAACACGATACCCCGCCCAACCGCCTTGACGAAGGCTTCCTTCTTGGTCCACAACCGGTAAAAGGCCGGACCTTGCTGTGCCGGCGGCAACTGACACCAGCCCTGATACTCCTTTGCGGAAAAACACCGTTCCGCCAATTGAGCTAAATCGCGTTTTGGCTTGCTGATCTCAATGTCGATACCGATGTCGGCAATATTGCCAACGGCCATCACTAGAGTATCGGCGCTGTGGGAGAGATTGAAATGCAAATGGCCTCCGCTCAAGGCCGGCTTGCCGTGTTGGCCGATATCAAATCTTAAGCCAACCGGGTCAACATCCAGATAGCCTGCCAGGGTTTGCCGCAACAACCCGCGTACGGCGATGTAGCGATTGCGCAATAAAGGGAATTTAAACGACTCCGCCTTGAGTTTTTCATCGCCGGACAGCAACCTCATGAAACTTTGCAGTTTCCGTTCCGGCACTTTCAATTGCCCGTGGTAGACATCGATAAAATTCGGGCTCATTGGCCAGCCTTATATAGCCCCATCAGCTTCTCCAGCAGCAATACGGACACTATGAATTACGGAGATTGGTAAAACTGCGGCCACACAGCGCCAAAGGGAGTAACGAAAGCACCGGCTCTCGAACCGACATTAGATTAACCGTCGCGTCAGCGACACAACACCACCAAATTTAACGGCGGGTAATGACCAACTAACCTAATTTAGCCCTCACCCACTCCGGCACCGCCGCCAAAGCCGCCGGCAATCCGACAGGATCATTGCCACCGGCTTGCGCCATATCCGGCCTACCACCGCCTTTACCGCCGACTTGGGTGGCGACAAAATTCACCAATTCCCCGGCTTTGACTTTATCCATCGCATCTTTCGACACACTGGCGATCAGACTAACTTTATCGCCGCTGACGGCCGCCAATACCAATGCCGCGCTGCCCAGCTTGTTTTTCAACTGGTCGGCCAAGTCGCGCAGGGCTTTCGGATCGACATCGTCGAGTTTCACGGCCAACACTTTCACACCGTTAACATCGACGGCCTGGTTGGTCATTTCGTCGCCGGCCGAGCTAGCCAGTTTGGCTTTGAGTTTTTCCAGTTCTTTTTCCAGGCCGCGAGTTTTTTCCAGCAATTGATGGACTTTATCGGCGGCTTTATCCGGTGCGGATTTCAGCAAGCCGGCGACGCTGAGTAAGGCTTTCTCGCGTTGATCGATCCAATCCAATGCGCCTTGACCGGTGACGGCTTCCAGACGTCTGACGCCGGCGGCGACGCCGGTTTCTCCGACGATTTTGAACAAACCGATGTCGCCGGCTCTATCGACATGCGTACCGCCGCAGAGCTCGGTGGAGAACTCGCCGATTTTCAATACCCGCACTTCGTCGCCGTATTTCTCGCCGAACAAGGCCATCGCCCCGGCTTTCACCGCATCATCTTTGGCCATGATTTCGGCGGCTACCGGGTTGTTCAAACGGATTTGTTCGTTAACCAAGCGTTCGACGGTGGCGATTTCCGTTGGCGTCATCGGTTCAAAATGCGAGAAATCGAAACGCAAGCGCTCGGCATTCACTTGCGAACCTTTCTGCGCGACATGTTCACCCAAGGTCGCCCGCAACGCGGCATGCAATAAATGCGTGGCTGAATGGTTGCGTTCGGTAGCTTTGCGAATCTCGGCATCGACGCTGACTTCGCAAGCCTGACCTTCGCTGAGCGTGCCACGCAGCACTTTACCTTTGTGCAGGAACAATTTACCGCCCTGCTTCTGGGTATCGTGCACTTCGAAAACCGCGTCGCCGCATTCGATGCGGCCGGTGTCGCCGACTTGACCGCCGGACTCCGCATAGAATGGGGTCTGATCTAAAATCACCACGCCTTCGTCGCCGGCTTCCAAAGCATCGACCGGCTGACCTTGCTTGAACAAGCCCAGAATTTGCACCGAACCATCCAGATGGAAATAGCCGGTAAATTCGGTGCTGCTATCGTGTTTGATGTCTTGATCATAATCGGCTGCAAAACTACCGCCGGCTCGGGCACGATCGCGTTGCGCCGCCATTTCCACTTCAAAGCCGGCGTGATCGACGCTGAGCTTATGTTCGCGGGCAAAATCGGCAGTCAAATCCACCGGGAAGCCATAAGTGTCGTACAACAAGAACACCACGTCGCCGGGGATGACGTGACCATCCAATTTGGCGACACAGGCTTCCAGGATCTTCATGCCCTGTTCCAGCGTTTCCGCGAAGCGCTCTTCTTCTTTTTTCAATACACGCTCTACTTGCTCCTGAGCTTTGGCCAATTCCGGATATGCAGCGCCCATCTCGGCGACTAACGGTGCGACCAGTTTGTAGAAGAACGTATCTTGAATGCCTAAGCGATAACCATGACGGATCGCCCGGCGCACGATGCGGCGCAACACATAGCCTCGGCCTTCGTTGGACGGCAACACGCCATCAGCCACCAGGAAGGCGCAAGAACGAATATGATCGGCGATCACGCGCAGCGAACTATTCGCCAAATCGGTGGTGCCGGCCAATTGCGCGGCGACTTTTAACAGGTTTTGGAACAGGTCGATTTCGTAGTTGCTGTGTACGCCTTGCATCACCGCCGAAATCCGTTCCAAGCCCATGCCGGTATCGACCGATGGCGCCGGCAACGGGGTCAGGTTGCCGTCCTTGTCGCGGTCGTATTGCATGAACACCAAGTTCCAAATTTCGATATAACGGTCGCCATCTTCGTCCGGGCTGCCGGGAGGGCCGCCGGCCACATGTTCGCCGTGGTCGTAGAAAATCTCGGTGCAAGGACCGCAAGGCCCTACATCGCCCATCGACCAAAAATTATCCTTGGCGCCGATCCGCGAGAAGCGTTTCGGATCGTGTTTGATATCTTCCAGCCAGATGGCTTCGGCCTCGGAATCTTCATCAAACACCGTGACCCACAGTTTTTCCTTAGGGATACCCAATTCCTTGGTCAAAAAATCCCAGGCAAAATGAATCGCATCGCGTTTGAAATAATCGCCGAAGCTGAAATTACCCAGCATTTCGAAAAAGGTATGATGCCGCGCGGTGTAGCCGACATTTTCCAAATCGTTGTGCTTACCGCCTGCCCGCACGCAACGCTGACTGGTCGCGGCGCGGGTGAAATCGAGCTTTTCTCGACCCAGAAACACATCCTTGAACTGCACCATCCCTGCATTGGTAAACAACAGGGTCGGGTCGTTGCCCGGCACCAATGAGCTGGACGGCTGCACGGCGTGGCCTTGTTGACGAAAGAATTCCAAAAAGGCGGTCCGCAATTCGGAGCTGGTCATTATTTTCATTGTGCTTACTTCGGTGGTTTTTATTCCGTTACAAATACGTGGCCTTGATTAACTTGAAGCCACTTGTCGAATCATCCTAAAGCTATTCCGGGCCTTAGCATTAAGTCGACCTATTTAATTTTATTTTCAGTTCGGCAAACAAGCGCTTGATCATCTCGCCGCTGAAACCGCGTTGCTGCAAGAAGCGACTGCGTTTTAACCATTCGTTTTGGGTCAGCGATTTACCATCGCCGTATTTTCCCAAATACACATCAAGCAACAAGTTCTGCCAACCGCCCTGCTCTTCGGCTTGCAAATCTAGTTCGGCATCGTTGATACCGCGCTGTTGCAACTCGTAGCGTATACGTATCGGCCCATAGCCATTTTGGATACGCTGACGCACATAACATTCAGTGTAGCGTTCGTCGTTCTGCCAATTCTGTTCGGCCATCCCATCAATGACCGGTTCAACTTCGTCGCGATTAAAGCCGCGTAGTGCCAATTTATCCAGCAACTCCCGCCGACTATGTTCGCGGCGGGCCAATAATCTTAGGCAGACTGCTTCGATCTGTTGCCGGCGCTCAATCGCCGTCGACAAACTCGGCGTCGTCGTCTTCATGCACTGCTGCCGGCGCTGTGGCTAATTTGGCGAAGGCTTTCTCGCGTATCGCTTTTTCCAGTTCGGCGGCTTTGTCAGGATTATCGCGTAAAAATTGCTTGGCGTTGTCCTTGCCCTGACCGATCTTCTCGTTGTTGTAGGCATACCAGGATCCGGACTTTTGTACAAAACCAAACTCCACACCCAAATCCACTAACTCGCCGAAGAAGGACACGCCTTCGCCATAGAGAATCTCGAAATCGGCTTGTTTGAACGGCGGCGCGACTTTGTTTTTAACGACTTTGACGCGAGTTTCGTTGCCGATTACCTCGTCACCTTTCTTGATCGAGCCGATGCGGCGAATATCCAAACGCACCGACGCGTAAAACTTCAGGGCATTGCCGCCGGTGGTGGTTTCCGGATTGCCGAACATCACCCCTATTTTCATCCGCAACTGGTTGATGAATACCACCAGGGTGTTGGAGCGTTTGATATTGGCAGTCAGCTTACGCAAGGCTTGCGACATCAAGCGCGCTTGCAAGCCCATATGCGAATCGCCCATATCGCCTTCGATTTCAGCTTTGGGGGTCAAGGCCGCGACCGAGTCGATGACCACGATGTCGACCGCACCGGAGCGCACCAACATATCGGTAATCTCCAGAGCCTGCTCGCCGGTATCCGGCTGCGACACCAATAAGTCGTCGATATTCACACCGATCTTTTGCGCATAGATAGGGTCCAGCGCGTGCTCGGCATCGACGAACGCCGCCGTGCCGCCCAGTTTTTGCATTTGGGCGATGGTTTGCAGCGTTAACGTGGTTTTACCAGACGACTCCGGCCCATAGATTTCGATGATCCGGCCGCGCGGCAAACCGCCCACGCCGAGGGCAATATCCAAGGACAGCGAACCGGTAGACACCACTTCGATGTCGCGGCTGGCAGCGACGTCGCCCATCCGCATCACGGAGCCCTTGCCGAATTGTTTCTCGATCTGCATTAAGGCGGCGCCCAGCGCCTTTTTTTTGTTTTCGTCCATTTTGGTACCTGCTGTTGTCTGGCCGGTGAAAGCGGCGCATTATCCCATAGACCCTGGCCTTGAAACAGTTTTAATCTCTGTACGAAGCTTAGAAAAAACCTGCGGCAAGCTGCGGATTAAACGGGAAATACAAGTGCAGATAGGAGGCTTGCAGGGCACCCTGACGGAAAAAGCCTTCACCGTGCCCAAAGCTGCGTTGCGCGGTTGAGGTAGCCAAGGGCTGCAGCGCGGTTTCCAGCGTGGAAAAATGAAAGCTGTGGCCGCGAATCTCGCCCTGCTCCAATTGCAGGCTATGCATACCCAGGTTAGCTAACCTAGTTTGCATGGCGGCGCTACCGGATAACAAGCCTACCATCGCCGCTCGATGGCCTTCCTTGTCGGCCAGGCTATCCAGCAAATACAAAAAGCCACCGCATTCGGCATAGATGGCTTTGCCGGCCCGATGATGCGCGCTTAAAGCCTGCTTCATCGCTGTGTTGTCTGCCAAAGCTTGCAGATGCTGTTCCGGGTATCCGCCAGGTAAATAAACGCTGTCGGCCTCCGGTAAACTGCGGTCTAACAATGGGGAGAAATATACCAGTTCGGCCCCCATCGCTCGCAAACAATCCAGATTGGCTTGATAGATAAACGAAAACGCCGCGTCGCGCGCCACCGCAATACGTTTTCCCGCCAGCAATCGCGGCGGCGGATTGTTGGAAACGTTGGCAAACCCAACTGGAGCCGGCAACACGCAGGGCGTAAAGCTGTTGACTAATTCCGCGGCTCGGGCCAACCGGGTATCCAGGTCGCCGATTTCATCGGCTTGCAGCAAGCCCAAATGCCGGGATGGCAAGCCGACGGCTTCGTCGCGGCTCATTGCCGCCAATAAAGGCATGTCCGCCGGCAAAGCCTCCAGCAACAATCTCGCATGCCCAGAGCTGCCTACTTTATTGGCGATCACGCCGGCAAACGCTAGCTGCGGCCGATAGTGGGCCAGGCCGAATGCAACTGCAGCAAAGGTTTGCGCCATGCCTTGCGCATCGATCACCGCCGCCACCGGCACCGCCAAGGCCAGAGCCAGATCGGCGCTACTGCTGTCGCCATCGAACAAACCCATCACCCCTTCGATCAAGATCAAATCAGCTTCGCCGGCGGCGCGATACAACAATTCGCGGCAATGCGCCTCGCCCATCATCCATAAATCGAGCTGGTAAACAGGCTGTCCGCAAGCGAAAGTCAAAATCTGCGGATCGATGAAATCCGGGCCGGTTTTGAATACCCGCACCCGACGGCCTTGCTGCCTATGGTAATAAGCCAGCGCGGCGGTAACGGTGGTCTTGCCCTGCCCGGAAGCCGGAGCGCTGATCAATATGGCCGGACAACTGCGCGGTTCGCCAGCTTCGACTGGAACGGAGGAAACGTTCAAAATTTCAGTCCTTTTGGTAAATCCACATTTGAAAAATGCTGATTAGTATTTACAAGCCCGTCGGCGCGCAGATTTGCACGACCACATAGGCAAATTAATTTGGGTACAAGCCATGACTCCAGTCGAGCGTGACGCATGAGCCAAACCGCAGCCACGTCAACCTGACGACACAAGACGGAATACGCGGATTGGAAAAATGAAATATTGATCTCTGTAATGTTCACGGAAAAATCATACCGGCATTTTAATTTTTTATCGCATAATCGGCCCCGGTTAAGCGCTAACGGCTTCATGCCATGATCGGGAGCAAGAATTGGTTTTGCATTGATCGCGCCCCGTTAGATTTATGCCTTATCGGCAAAATGGCAATGAAACTATCCCCAACGATTCAAGTCATTGGGACACCCACCACTGTAGGAGAAAACATGCGTACTTTAGTCATCTCATTATTCGCCGCCGCTGCTTTTAGCGGCAGTTTCTCGACGGCACAAGCCGAAGAAGCCGGCAACGTGACGATACCCGATAAAGTTCGGGCCAACATCTTGAAAAGACATCCGCAGGCGCAAGACCTTAAAGCCAGTCACGAAACCCATTTTGGTCAACAACTGTTGGAAGTGAGCTTCAAGGATACCGAGGACGAACTGAAACACGAACTGTTTAGAACCGACGGCGCCTTGTTTGCGAATGAAATATTGTTGGCAAACGGGCTGGAAATATCGCCCGACGTCACCAAAGTATTGGCAGATAACTTTGCCGGCTATCGTCTGGAAAAGGCAGAGCTGGTAATCAATCCGAATGGCGTCGGCGAAGAGTACGAATTGTTTATTGAGGTCGCCGGTAACAAATTAAAGGTTTCGGTCAACGATAAAGGCCGTATCACGGCTAAAGATAAGTATTGATCGCCGGCCAGTGCCGATAAAACAGGCGAGATAAATTTTCGACCAGTCCGCGGAGCTACCTTGCTTTGCGGCTGGCCGGAACGCTAAATTTATCCTGCCTGCTGCCCTAGAAACGGCCGCCAACTCCGCAACTATCCCACCACCATTCAGTTTTACAATAGCGGCATGACCAACACCACTCCAGTCGCCACCTTATTTCCAGGCTTTGCCGAAACCGATAGCCTGCAGATCGAAAAAGCGCTAACGCTGATAGCCCGTTTAACAGCCGGTTGCCCTGACTCTGCCCGTCCGCGCGGCATCGATGTGGCGACAATTTTAATGAGCGTGCATGTCGATCTGGAAACCATTTTAACGGCGCTACTCAGCGACTCGCGTGTCGACGGCAAACTCAACGAAATCACAATCCGCGATCAATTCGGGCCAGTGGTTGCAGATCTGGTTAAAGACGTCTCCTGGCTGAACAAAGTTAGCATCTACAGCACCGAGATGGCGAATCAGCCCAATCAGGCCGAGATTTTACGGCGCATGCTGCTGGCCATGACCCACGACGTACGCGCGGTGTTGATTAAATTAGCGTTCCGCATTCAACGGCTCCGGGGCTTGCAACACGAGCAAGACGATATTCGCCGTTTCATTGCCCGAGAAACGCTGGACATCTATGCGCCGCTGGCCAACCGCTTGGGTATCAATCAATTTAAATGGGAACTGGAAGACTTGGCGTTTCGCTACCTCGACCCGGAAAACTACCGTTTTGTCACCGAATCGCTGGCGGTAAATCGGGAACAGCGGCAATCGTGTATCGAACGATTTTTAGCCGCGCTCAACGACCAATTAATAAAAGAAGGTATCGAAGCCAAAATTTACGGCAGGCCTAAACATATCTATAGCATCTGGAACAAAATGCGCCGCAAGCACTTGGGGATAGACGAGCTTTACGACTTATTGGCGGTTCGGGTGGTCGTCGATAGCTTGTCGGCTTGTTATATGGTGCTGGGCTTGGCACATAGTCATTGGCAGCATATTCCACGCGAATTCGACGATTACATCGCCAACCCCAAGGAAAACGGCTATCAATCGTTGCATACCGTGGTTTTGGATGAAGACGGCAACCGTATCGAAATTCAGATCCGCACCAAAGCCATGCACGACTTCGCCGAATTGGGAGTTGCTGCGCACTGGCGCTATAAAGAAGGCAGTAAATTCAACGCCGCCACCGAGAAAAACATCGCCTCGCTCAGGCAATTATTGGAAGACAAGGATAGCGCCGCAAATTTGTTGGAAAACTTCCATACCGAATTGTTTTCCGACCGGGTATTCGTGCTGACGCCGGCAGGTAAATTGATCGATTTGATTAAAGGTGCTACGCCGCTGGATTTTGCTTATGCAATCCATACCGAAGTCGGTCATAGCTGCCGAGGCGCCAAGGTCAACGGCCAGATCAAACCACTGACTTACAAACTGTGTTCCGGGGAACAGGTGGAAATCATCACCGTCAAAAACGGTCAGCCCAATCATAATTGGCTGAATCCCAACTTGGGTTATCTAAAAACACCGCGCGCAATCAGCAAGGTAAAAAGCTGGTTCAAACAACAGCAGCAAGCCGAGAATATCGCCGGCGGCAAATTGCTGCTGGATAAAGAGAGCAAACGGCTGGGTTTAAAAACGGTCGACATCAACGAATTGTTAAAACATTTTAAATTCGCGGACGCGGAACATTTTTACGAAGCGCTTGGTCACGGCGACATTAACAACAGGCAATTGGCGGGCGCGCTGAAAATCCCGGAATTGGAGCCTACGCCGATCAAGCTGGTAGCCAGCAAAGCCAATCCGCAGTCGGCGGTGACGATAGACGATATCGATAATGTGGTCACCACGCTGGCGCATTGCTGCTCGCCGGTAAAAGGTGACGACATTATCGGCTTTATCTCGCACAAGCGCGGCATTACCATTCACCGCCGCGACTGCGAGAATATCCGCCATTTATCGCCCGAGCAACAACTGCAATTGTTGAGAGCCGATTGGAGCGGCCAACAAACCGTACACCACAGCGTACCTATTATGATTCATGCCTTTAACGCCCAAAATTTACTGAACGATGTTTCACAGGTATTGGCTGCGGGCAAAGTGCATATCAGCAGTGCCTCACTGAAGACTCACGACGATTTATCCGCAATCCTGAACATGACGATTCAAATTGAAAACACCGCGCAGCTCAGTCTAGTACTGACGCGTATCAGCCATTTACCGAATATTATTGAAGTTAGGAGAAAAGTCTGAAGGGCCAGTAGTGACGGCTAATTCGCCTGTGTAGGAGACTTTTTTAGAAGCTCGGCTGAGGATTCATGCTAACATAGCCGTTTTAAGTTTAGAGCTTTAACTATGGCAAAAGAAGATCAGATTGAAATGGATGGCAAGGTTATCGACACCCTGCCCAATACTATGTTTCGGGTCGAATTGGAAAACGGTCATATCGTTACCGCCCATATCTCCGGCAAAATGCGTAAACACTATATCCGCATCCTGACCGGCGATAAAGTCCGCGTAGAAATGACACCTTACGACCTGACAAAAGGCCGTATCACCTTCCGCAATCGCTAACCCGTCTCCGGGAAAGCGATTGCTTCCCTCGTTCTACACGACTTGATTCAATTCAGAAACGATTAGCTGTTTGCTCTCGATGGCAAAAGCCAGCGCATCGTTCTCGACGTGAACGCGCACATGCCCGCCATTCGCCAAACGACCGAACAATAGATCTTCAGCCAGCGGCTTTTTGACCTTTTCCTGAATCAAACGCGCCATTGGCCTTGCACCCATTTTCGGATCGCAACCGTGCTCGGCCAGCCACGCCCGCGCCGCCGGCTCCAAAGTCAACGTGACATTTTTATCCGCCAGCACCGCTTCCAGTTCGAAAATAAACTTATCGACCACGCTACCGACTACGGCCATATCCAACGGTTTGAATTGAACAATCGCATCCAGACGATTTCTAAATTCCGGCGAAAAACCCCGCTCGATCACTTTCATACTATCCGAAGCATGGTTTTGCTGGGTGAAACCGATAGATGCCCGACTGCTTTCCTCCGCACCGGCATTGGTGGTCATGATCAAGATGATATTTCTGAAATCGGCTTTACGGCCGTTATTATCGGTCAAGGTGCCGTGGTCCATCACCTGCAATAACAGGTTGAACACATCCGGATGAGCTTTCTCCAATTCGTCCAATAACAACACAGCATGCGGATGCTTGGTCACCGCTTCGGTCAACAACCCACCCTGATCAAAGCCGACATAACCCGGAGGCGCGCCGATTAAACGCGATACGGTATGCCGCTCCATGTACTCCGACATATCGAAACGAATTAATTCTATACCCAATACTTTGGCTAGCTGCCGGGTCACTTCGGTTTTGCCGACACCGGTAGGGCCAGCAAACAGGAAGGAACCTATGGTTTTCGTGGTATCCCGCAAACCCGCCCTCGACAATTTGATAGCTGAAGCCAACTCTGAAATAGCCTCGTCTTGACCGAATACCAGCATTTTCAGATTCTTTTCCAGATTGGATAGCTTATCGATATCGTTGGACGATACCGATTGGGCCGGCACCCTGGCAATTTTAGCGACAATTTCTTCAATCTCGGCGGTATCAATCAGATCTTTACGTTCCACGCCGGCAAACAAACGCTGTCTGGCTCCAGCCTCGTCGATCACGTCGATGGCTTTGTCCGGCAAATGTCTATCGGTGATATAGCGTGCCGATAATTCCACCGCCAGTCGCAACGCTTCTTGCGTGTATTTCAGACCGTGATGCTCCTCAAAGCGCGATTTCAAGCCTTTCAATATCAGCACAGTGTCTTCGATTGAAGGCTCTATCACATCGATTTTCTGAAAGCGCCGCGCCAAGGCATGGTCTTTTTCGAAAATACCGCGATATTCCTGATATGTGGTGGAACCGATACAACGCAGTTGCCCCGACGCCAATACCGGCTTAATCAAATTGGACGCATCCATCACCCCGCCGGACGCAGAACCCGCTCCAATAATGGTGTGAATTTCATCGATAAATAAAATCGAGTCGGGTTCTTTTTTCAGCTGATTTATTAAGGCCTTCAAGCGCTTTTCAAAGTCACCACGGTATTTGGTACCTGCAACCAGCGCACCCATATCCAAGGAATAAATAACGCTGTTAAGCAATATATCGGGAACTTGCTCTTCGACAATTCTTTTCGCCAAACCTTCAGCAATCGCGGTTTTACCTACACCGGCTTCCCCTACCAAAAGAGGATTGTTTTTGCGCCGGCGGCAAAGCACTTGAATGGTTCTTTCCACTTCCAGTTCGCGGCCGATCAGCGGGTCGATATTGCCTTTAAGCGCTTCGTCGTTCAGGTTGGTTGCATATTTTTCCAACGGACTGGACAAGGCTTCATTGGCGCCACGCTCGGCTTCCGGCTCTTCGCTGCTCTCTTTTCTGAACTGCTCGATTTTGGAGACCCCATGCGCCAGATAATTTACGACGTCAAGTCGAGTAATATCCTGTTTATTCAAAAGATAAACCGCATGCGAATCCTGCTCGCTAAATAACGCGACGAATAAATTGGCACCGGTCACTTCTTTTTTATCGGAGGCCTGCACATGAAAAACCGCACGCTGCAACACGCGCTGAAAACCTAAAGTCGGTTGGGTTTCTCGCTGGATACCTTCCGGAATCAGGGAAATGGTTTCGTCTATAAACCGCGTTAACTCGGCCCGTAACGCATTTACATTGCAGCCGCAGGCGATCAAAATCGGTATCGTCGTGACGTTGTCCAACAAAGCCAGCAACAAGTGCTCGACCGTAATGAATTCGTGTCGTTTGGCATGAGCTCCGGTAAAAGCAGCATTCAATGTCACTTCAAGTTCTTTACTTAGCATGGTTACTCCTCACGCCTCTTCCATCGTGCACATCAGCGGGTGATGATGCTCGCGGGAATATTCATTAACAATATGTACTTTGGTTTCAGCAACGTCTTTGGTATAGGTACCGCAAACGCCTACACCCTGCGTATGCACTTGCAACATCACCTGCGTTGCTTTCTCTTCGCTCATGTTAAAAAAATCAGTCAATATTTCGACGACAAAATCCATAGGCGTAAAGTCGTCGTTAAGCAACATAACCTTATATAGCGGCGGTCTTTTCAGCTGCGGTTTGGCTTCTTGCAGCGCAGTATTACCGTCAACATCTTTCAAGGGTTCAAAATCGGACATAAGCTTTGGTGCTGCGAATCATTGTGGTCTTAAAAATAGCGTCTTAAACATTAAATTTCAATCTTTAGGCATATAAAAAACATTTCTAGTAAAATGCGCGCCTTTTACCGTTTTCTATCAACATCATGGTTTGGAAACCTCACGTCACCGTAGCCGCCGTGATCGAAAAAGACGGCCGCTTTCTGCTGGTTGAAGAGACAACGGCTCGAGGCCTTGCGTTCAATCAGCCGGCAGGTCATTTGGAAGAAGGTGAAGATTTAATCAGCGCCGTCAAACGCGAAGTGTGGGAGGAAACCGCTTGGCAATTTGAACCGGAGGCGTTAATCGCCACACAACTATGGCGTAGAAATCCACATATGCCCAGTTTTGTTCGCTTCTGCTTTTCCGGCACGGTCAACAACCACAATCCAGAACAACCTCTCGATGACGGCATTATCGACACTCATTGGTTAAGCCGCAATGAAATTTACGCTAAGCGCCAACAATTACGCAGCCCTTTGGTATTAACTACAGTGGACGAATACCTGAAAGGCCACCGTTATCCGCTTACCATCTTACAGTCTTTTCTCGATTTAGAATGAGTAAACATATCATCGTCGGCATGTCCGGCGGCGTCGACTCTTCCGTCACCGCATTAATCCTGCAAGAACAAGGCCACAAGGTCACCGGTTTGTTCATGAAAAACTGGGAAGAGGACGACGGTACCGAATATTGTACTGCAATGGAAGATTTGGCCGATGCACAGCAGGTCTGCGACAAATTGGGCATAGAGCTTAAGACTGTCAACTTCGCCGCCGAATACTGGGACGACGTATTTGCAGTGTTTTTGTCGGAGTTTAAAGCCGGCCGGACACCCAATCCCGACATCCTTTGTAATAAACACGTCAAATTCAAAGCGTTTTTGGATTACGCAATCGAAGACCTGGGTGCCGAATATATTGCCACCGGCCATTACGCCCGCGTTCGCGAACAAGACGACGAATTTCAACTATTGAAAGGCCTGGATCCCAACAAGGAACAAAGCTATTTCTTATACGCAATGGGCCAGAAAGCTTTATCGCGAACCCTGTTCCCGATCGGCCACCTGCATAAACCTGAAATTCGGGCCATGGCCGATAAAGCAGGGTTTGCCAACAGTCGCAAGAAAGACAGCACCGGCATCTGCTTCATCGGCGAGCGTAAGTTCAAGGAATTCCTGCAACGCTACCTGCCTCATCAACCCGGCGAAATGCGCACTCCCGAAGGCCAATATATCGGGAAGCACCACGGCCTGATGTATTACACCCTGGGCCAACGCCAAGGGTTGGGCATAGGCGGCGTCAAGGACGCGCCTGACGAACCTTGGTTCGTATTGGAAAAAGACTTGGACAACAATGTGCTGATAGTCGGCCAGGGCCACGAACATCCGCTGATGCTGCACAACACCCTGGAAGCTGGACAACTGGACTGGTGCGGCAATGAGCCGTTGAGCGGACCGCTACGCTGCGCGGCCAAGACTCGTTACCGCCAACCGGATCAGGATTGCGTTGTCGAACCGCTGGATGGCGGTCTGCGCGTCATAGTTCGCTTCGACCAATCGCAAAGAGCGATTACACCAGGGCAATCCGTTGTGTTTTATGCCGGCGAGATTTGCTTAGGCGGCGGCATCATCGAATCCAAATACAACCAATAAATCCATGCAAGATGGGATGAACACAATAAAGCTCATCTCACATTCAAGATAGGAAACCATCATGACCCTCACTGCCATCTCCCCCATCGACGGCCGTTACGCCAACAAAGTCGACGCCTTGCGCCCTATTTTCAGCGAATACGGCTTGATCCGCTATCGGGTTGAAGTAGAAGTTCGCTGGCTGCAAGCTTTGGCCGCCGAAGCCAAGATAGTCGAAGTGCCGGCTTTGTCGGCCGATGCGATTACGATGTTGAACAGCATCGTCAGCAATTTCTCCGAAGCCGATGCCCAAACCGTCAAAGACATTGAAAAAACCACCAACCACGACGTCAAGGCGGTCGAGTATTTCCTGAAGGAAAAAATCAAAGGCAACACTGAACTGCATGCCGTCAACGAATTCATCCACTTCGCCTGCACCTCGGAAGATATCAACAACCTGTCGTATGCCTTGATGTTGAAAGAAGGCCGCAGCCTGATGCTGGCCGAGATCGACGCCACGATAGACACCATCAAAAAACTGGCTTTGGATAGCGCCGAACAACCGATGCTATCGCGCACCCACGGTCAGTCGGCGACGCCAACCACGGTTGGCAAGGAATTCGCCAACGTCGTCGCCCGTATGCAGCGCCAACGCAACCAGCTGGCTAAAGTCGAACTTCTGGGCAAGATCAACGGTGCGGTCGGCAATTACAACGCCCATAGCGTCGCCTATCCGGATGTCGATTGGGCGGCGTTCGCGCAAACTTTTGTCGAGTCGCTGGGCCTGACTTTCAATCCCTACACCATTCAGATCGAACCGCACGATTACATGGCCGAATTTTTCCACGCCTTGTCGCGCTTCAATACCATCTTGCTGGACTTCGACCGCGACGTCTGGGGCTATATTTCACTGGGTTATTTCAAGCAAAAAACCATCGCCGGCGAAGTCGGCTCCTCGACCATGCCGCACAAGGTCAATCCTATCGACTTCGAAAACTCCGAAGGCAATCTGGGTATGGCGAATGCAATCTTCGGTTTTCTGGCCGACAAATTGCCGGTATCGCGTTGGCAGCGCGATTTGACCGACTCGACCGTGTTGCGCAACATTGGCGTCGGCATCGCTCACACCAGCATCGCCATCCAATCGACCTTGAAAGGCATTTCCAAACTGGAAATCAACCCGGCTTTGCTGGACCAAGATCTGGATCAAAACTGGGAAGTGTTGGCCGAGCCGATTCAAACCGTGATGCGCCGTTACGGTGTCGAAAAGCCTTACGAAAAACTGAAAGAACTCACTCGCGGCCAACGTGTCACCGGCGACGGCATGCGCGCCTTCGTCGAAAAGCTGGAAATCCCAGATTCCGCCAAGGCCGAATTGCTGGCGCTGACACCGCACAGTTACACCGGTTATGCGGCAGATTTAGCCAAGAAAATCGGTTAAACACCAGGACAGGTTGTTGCTGAACTTCATCTGGATATTTTTCTTCCTGACCGCCTTCGCCACCGCCGCCTTCAAGCTGCTGGTGCTAGGTGACACTAAGGTATTTTCCGAGTTGATGAACGCGATGTTCAGTCTATCCAAAACCGCGTTCGAAATCTCGCTGGGGCTTAGCGGCGTGCTGGCCTTGTGGCTGGGCATCATGAAAATCGGCGAGCACAGCGGTTTCATCGATCTATTGACCAAGGCCCTTAATCCATTGTTTAGCCGCCTGATGCCGGAGATACCAAAAGATCATCCGGCTCTGGGCGCAATGGTAATGAACATCGCCGCCAACATGCTGGGCCTGGATAATGCCGCGACGCCAATGGGCATCAAGGCCATGCAGGAAATGCAAACCCTGAATCCACATCCCGAACGAGCCAGCGACGCGCAGATATTGTTTCTGGTGATCAACACCTCGTCGGTGACGCTGTTTCCGGTAACGATCTTCGCTTACCGGGCTCAGCTTGGCGCCGCCAATCCGACCGACGTATTCATCCCTATATTGATCGCCACCTACATGTCGACGCTAACCGGCCTGCTCGCCGTCGCTGCTGTGCAGAAGATCAATCTGCTAGACAAGGTTGTGATGACTTATTTGGGCGGCATCACGGCACTGGTCGGCGGAATTTTAGCTTACTTCGCAGGGCTGGATCAGGCGAACATGCTCAAGCAATCGGCTTTGGTCAGTCACGTTATCCTGTTCAGCCTAGTAATTTCGTTTATCGCCGCGGCAGCTCACAAGCGTCTGAACGCTTACGAACTGTTCGTGGAAGGCGCCAAACACGGTTTTCACACCGCAATTACTATCATTCCTTATCTGGTGGCGATGCTGGTTGCATTTGGGGTGTTCCGGGCCAGCGGCGCCTTGGAATTGATTACCGCCGGCGCCAGGCTATTGGTCAATGTTGCCGGCATCGACAACCGCTTCATCGACGGCCTGCCGACCGCGTTAATGAAGCCGTTCAGCGGCAGTGGTGCGCGGGCGATGATGATAGACACCATGCAAACCCACGGGGCCGACTCCTTTGCCGGCCGACTAGCGTCGGTGGTGCAAGGCAGCACCGAGACCACGTTTTATGTGTTGGCCGTGTATTTCGGCGCGGTGAACATTAAACAGATACGCCATGCCGCCGCCTGCGGCATCATTGCCGATCTAGGCGGGATTGTTTCCTCTATTTTGGTAACTTATTGGTTTTTTGGTTAATTATTTTGATTAAAGGTGCATGGCGCCATGCCAACATACCCTAGGCTTTTAAACACATACATGCAGATACATCTTAAAACTCTAGGCTGCCGTCTCAACGAAGCAGAACTCGAAACCTGGGCGCAAGCCTTTCAAGCCGGCGGTCACAGCATCACCCGCAACTTGAGCGACGCACAATTGGTGATCATCAATTCCTGCGCAGTAACTCAGGATGCGGTAAAAAAGTCCAAGCAACTGATCCGGCGTATTCACCGCGACAACCCGCAAGCCAAATTGGTGGTGAGCGGCTGCTACGCGACCTTGAACGAAAGCGAAGCCGCGCAATTAATGGGCGTGGATTTAATCGTCAGCAACAAGGATAAAAACCAATTGGTGGAAAAAACCCTGACCGAGCTGAATCTGGATAGCATGCCGGTGATGTCCGCCGAGCCAGGGGAAGTCTCATTGTTCAGCCGTGGCCGTCAACGTGCATTCGTCAAGGTTCAAGACGGTTGCCGCTACCGATGCACATTTTGCATCGTCACCGTCGCTCGTGGCGAAGAACGCAGCCGCTCAACTCAGGAAGTGGTTGACGAAATCAATTTATTGCACAGCCAAGGCATTCAAGAAGCCATCATTACCGGCGTACACTTGGGCGGGTACGGCGGCGAAATCGGCAGCAATCTGGTTGAGTTGATTTCAGAAATCCTGGAAAAAACCGAGATTCCCCGCTTAAGGCTAGGTTCACTGGAACCTTGGGAACTGCCAGACGGATTCTTCGATTTATTTAAGAATCCAAGATTGATGCCTCATCTGCACCTGCCTTTGCAAAGCGGCAGCGACAGCGTGCTGAGACGCATGGCCAGACGCTGCAAAACCGAGGAATTTAGGGAAATTGTCAATCTGGCCAGAAAGACCATTCCTCATTTCAATATCACCACCGATATTATCGTCGGCTTTCCGGGCGAAACCGAACAAGAATGGCAGGAGAGTTACGAATACATTAAAAGCATCGGTTTCGGTCACATCCACATTTTCAGTTACTCGCCGCGCGAAGGCACGAAAGCTGCCAATTTGCCCGATCAGATCGGCCAAGAAATCAAAAAATATCGAAGCCGGCTATTGCACGAACTAGCTGAAACGATGAAGCGGAAGTTTGTCGAGGAAAACATGGGCTTACTGGCACATGTTTTATGGGAAGGGCATACGGAATCGCTAACTAACGGTTATATCCGCTATTTTGGCTATACACCAAACTATATCCGGACTGCTTGCGATGTATCCGCAGATACATTATTGGAGAATCAAATTATCCCTGCGATGTTGATTCAGGCCGAACAAGATTTCGTCCAAATAAAATTAGCGCAATAAAAAAGGCCGTAAAGCAAACGCTTTACGGCCGAATTATATCCGAGTAAAAGAGCCGTATTAATACGGATTGGGGTCGAGCGGTCCGCGCCCACCGCCTTGCGACTCATCGTATTTCAACACGTCGTCTTCCGGCACATTGCCATCGTGAATCAGATAGTTACGTCTGGAAAGATAAGCATTTTTGAAAAATTCGTAGCGATCGATCGCGGCTTCCGAGGCCACTCTTTCCATACCAAGGAGGTCGGAACGCGCATCGATCACTTTCAATGCTCCAGGACCTATTGAGGAGGCAGCGCCTATCCAGCTAGGATTCAAATAAATGCCGGCATAGGTAAAGGGATTCATCGCCGCGTCCCCTACCAACCCAAATACGCCGCGCGGCGAACTTGGTCCAAAAAATGGCAATACCAGATAAGGACCCGTCGGAATTCCCCAATAACCGAGAGTTTGATCAAAATCTTCATTGTGTTTAGGCAAGTTTATCATCGTCCCGATGTCGATCAGACCGGCCACACCCGCAGTAGTATTAACCAGAAAACGTGCGCCGTCCTGACCGGATTGGGCGAACTTTCCTTGTAACACATCGTTGGTGCAAACCCCAATGTCGTCAATATTGCTGAAGAAATTGGTAACAGCTTGGTTGGCAAAATCGGGCATAACCCAATCATAGCCCTTGGCAACCGGTTTCATGACATAGTCGTCTACGCCGTCGTTAAATGATTGCGCACTTCTGTTCCAACCCTCCCAAGGGTCTTTTGGGTTAGCGCCATGGGTTGTTGCGCAACCGCTCAGTATTGTTAAGAGCCCTACGATCATCCAACCTTTTTTCCCGTCTTGCATAACCATCACCTCATCAATTGAATATTGTTTATACCTATCCAAAACTCACGTAACATACCATACAACTAACTTTTCTAGCCAACCACAACTCAATGGAAATAACCCAAAATCCGTTAGGTAACCGTTTCCGAGGCTACCTTCCTGTCATTGTCGATATAGAGACCGCCGGCTTTAATTCAAAAAAAAATCCACTGCTGGAAATCGCAGCTGTGATCGTCGAGCCGGACGCCGAGGGTTGGTTGCATATCACCGAAAAACATCACAGCAACATTATTCCTTTTAAAAACTCCGAGCTGGATGAAGCCGCGCTGAAATTTACCGGCATCGATCCCTTTCATCCATTCCGTATGGCAATAGAAGAAAAGGATGCGCTTAACAAACTATTTATTCCAATCAAAGCAGCAGTAAAACGTAATGACTGCAAACGGGCAATTCTGGTCGGCCATAACCCCGCATTCGACATAAACTTCTTAAATGCTGCGATTGAGCGTACCAACCATAAGAGAAGCCCGTTTCACCCTTTCAGCAGCTTCGATACCGCAACACTGGGCGGCTTAGTTTATGGCCAAACTGTACTAGCAAAAATAGCTCAAGCAGCCGGCTTAGCGTGGGATAACGAACGAGCCCATTCAGCACTTTACGACGCCGAACAAACCGCTGAATTATTTTGTTTGATTATCAACCGTTGGAAAAAATTAAGCGAGTTAGAAGCTTCATAAATCTATTCAATTAGCGACCTAGAACACATAACGCCCATCAGAAACCTGTGACGGCGAGCCGCGCTTAACCTCCGTTATTTATTGGCTAAGTCCTCACTGTGTTTATCGGACAGAAAGTAACGACGAAGGTTTGTTGATTAAAAGAACTCTACATTCCTAGCAGTTTAAAGCCATTGAATATATTTAAAGCGTAGCGCCGGCACCTGCCAGTAATGTCGTCAGCTCGCCTTTGCTGTACAAATCCAAAACGATGTCGCAGCCGCCGATCAACTCGCCTTGGACATATAGCTGAGGATAGGTAGGCCAGTTTGAATAGGCCTTGAGGGCTTCGCGCAGTTCCGGATCGTCAAAGATGTTAACGTGCGCATACGCCGCATTACAGGCCTCCAAGACTTGAACCACTCGACTGGAAAACCCGCACTGCGGAAAATCGGGCGTGCCCTTCATGTACAACACTACCGGGTTACCGGTTAATTGGGCTTGGATTCGTTCTATTGCACTCATGGCTATTCTCACTCAAAAAATTAACATCGCCCGATTCTAGCAACCGCTGTTGCAAATTTAAAGCGGTTACCGCTGCGGAGCAAACGGTCAAAAAAAAAGCCCTGCTGGTATCAGCAGGGCTTTTGGTTTAGGCGCTTGGCGATGACCTACTTTCACATGGCAACCTGCCACACTATCATCGGCGCTAAGCGGTTTCACTTCCGAGTTCGGGATGGGATCGGGTGGTTCACGCTCGCTATGTTCACCAAGCAAACTGGTTAGGCTGTTTTGCAGCCGTCATGCACAGGTCCTAAGCATTTCGCTTTGACCTGCCTTCATGGAAATCTGTATCGAGTTTGTCGTTCTCAGTTGGTTATCAGCTTGTCATCTGACCTGACCCAAACGCATTGGGTGTTATATGGTCAAGCCTCACGGGCAATTAGTACACGTTAGCTTCACACATTACTGCGCTTCCACACCGTGCCTATCAACGTCGTAGTCTCCGACGGCCCTTCAGGGGACTTAAAGTCCCAGTGAGATCTCATCTTGGGAGGGGCTTCCCGCTTAGATGCTTTCAGCGGTTATCCTGTCCGAACGTGGCTACCCGGCAATGCCATTGGCATGACAACCGGAACACCAGAGGTTCGTCCACTCCGGTCCTCTCGTACTAGGAGCAGCTTCCCTCAAATCTCAAACGCCCACGGCAGATAGGGACCGAACTGTCTCACGACGTTCTGAACCCAGCTCGCGTACCACTTTAAATGGCGAACAGCCATACCCTTGGGACCTGCTTCAGCCCCAGGATGTGATGAGCCGACATCGAGGTGCCAAACACCGCCGTCGATATGAACTCTTGGGCGGTATCAGCCTGTTATCCCCGGCGTACCTTTTATCCGTTGAGCGATGGCCCTTCCATACAGAACCACCGGATCACTAAGACCTACTTTCGTACCTGCTCGACTTGTCCGTCTCGCAGTCAAGCACCCTTATGCCTTTGCACTCATTGCCTGATTTCCGACCAGGCTGAGGGTACCTTCGTGCTCCTCCGTTACTCTTTAGGAGGAGACCGCCCCAGTCAAACTACCCACCAGACACTGTCCCTAACCCGGATAACGGGTCGAGGTTAGAACTCCAAACATACCAGGGTGGTATTTCAAGGTTGGCTCCACGAGAACTGGCGTTCCCGCTTCAAAGCCTCCCACCTATCCTACACAAGTAGGTTCAAAGTCCAGTGTCAAGCTATAGTAAAGGTGCACGGGGTCTTTCCGTCTAGCCGCGGGTACACTGCATCTTCACAGCGATTTCAATTTCACTGAGTCCCAGGTGGAGACAGTGTGGCCATCGTTACGCCATTCGTGCAGGTCGGAACTTACCCGACAAGGAATTTCGCTACCTTAGGACCGTTATAGTTACGGCCGCCGTTTACTGGGGCTTCGATCAAGAGCTTCTCCGAAGATAACCCCATCAATTAACCTTCCAGCACCGGGCAGGCGTCACACCCTATACGTCCACTTTCGTGTTTGCAGAGTGCTATGTTTTTGCTAAACAGTCGCAGCCACCGATTTTTTGCAACCGCCTTACGCTCCATCCGCGAGGGACTTCACTTATCAACGGCATACCTTCTCCCGAAGTTACGGTATCATTTTGCCTAGTTCCTTCACCTGGGTTCTCTCAAGCGCCTTAGAATTTTCATCCCACCCACCTGTGTCGGTTTAGGGTACGGCCACTAGTAACCTGAAGCTTAGAGGTTTTTCCTGGAAGCAGGGCATCTATCACTTCGCTGTTCTTTCGAACCGCTCGTCATCACGTCTCAGCATAGAGCACCCCGGATTTGCCTAAGATGCATGCCTACCTGCTTAAACTGCCACTTCCAACCGACAGCTGATATAGCCTTCTCCGTCACCCCATCGCAGTTACTACTGGTACAGGAATATTAACCTGTTTTCCATCGACTACGCTTTTCAGCCTCGCCTTAGGTGCCGACTAACCCTGCGTCGATTAACGTTGCGCAGGAAACCTTGGGTTTTCGGCGAGGGGGTTTTTCACCCCCTTTATCGTTACTTATGTCAGCATTCGCACTTCCGATACCTCCAGCACACTTCTCAATGCACCTTCGCAGGCGTACGGAACGCTCCTCTACCACTCACACTTACGTGTAAATCCGTAGCTTCGGTACTATGCTTAGCCCCGGTAAATCTTCCGCGCAGACCGACTCGACCAGTGAGCTATTACGCTTTCTTTAAAGGATGGCTGCTTCTAAGCCAACCTCCTGGCTGTCTGTGCCTTTCCACATCGTTTCCCACTGAGCATAGATTTGGGGACCTTAGCTGACGGTCTGGGCTGTTTCCCTTTTCACGACGGACCTTATCACCCGCCGTGTGTCTCCCGTGCTTGCACTTGCTGGTATTCGGAGTTTGCATCGGGTTGGTAAGTCGGGATGACCCCCTAGCCGAAACAGTGCTCTACCCCCAGCAGTGATACACGAGGCGCTACCTAAATAGCTTTCGAGGAGAACCAGCTATCTCCGAGCTTGATTAGCCTTTCACTCCGATCCACAGCTCATCCCCGTCTTTTTCAACAGACGTGGGTTCGGCCCTCCAGTTAGTATTACCCAACCTTCAGCCTGGCCATGGATAGATCGCCCGGTTTCGGGTCTACACCTTGCGACTAAACGCCCTATTAAGACTCGCTTTCGCTACGCCTCCCCTATTCGGTTAAGCTTGCCACAAAATGTAAGTCGCTGACCCATTATACAAAAGGTACGCAGTCACCCCACGAAGGGGCTCCCACTGCTTGTACGCATACGGTTTCAGGTTCTATTTCACTCCGCTCTCCGCGGTTCTTTTCGCCTTTCCCTCACGGTACTAGTTCACTATCGGTCAGTAAGGAGTATTTAGCCTTGGAGGATGGTCCCCCCATATTCAGTCAAAGTTTCACGTGCTCCGACCTACTCGATTTCACTAAAAAAAGGTTTTCGTGTACGGGGCTATCACCCTGTATCGCCGGACTTTCCAGACCGTTCCACTAACCTTATCCTAGCTTAAGGGCTAGTCCCCGTTCGCTCGCCACTACTTAGGGAATCTCGGTTGATTTCTTTTCCTCCGGGTACTTAGATGTTTCAGTTCTCCGGGTTCGCTTCAGTGAGCTATGTATTCACTCAAAGATGACGTGCTTATGCACGCCGGGTTTCCCCATTCGGACATCTCTGGATCACAGCCGGTTTGCAGGCTCCCCAAAGCTTTTCGCATGCTACAACGTCCTTCATCGCCTCTTACTGCCTAGGCATTCACCGTATGCGCTTATTCACTTGACCATATAACCCGAATACGTCTGTACTTTGGTTATACTGTCAGCTGACATTTTCGCTGATTTTTTCTGCTTGAGAACGACATGCTGTTTGCTTGCTGTCTTTATCTTTCGACATTGACATCATTCAAACCGCAACTCGTTTCAGTTTCGATCGTTTCCGATCGTTACTATAGTTACAGATTTCCATATTGTTAAAGAGCTATTGGTAGGAATACCAATGCTATAAAGTCTTTATCTCTATTTTGGGATAAAACTGTATAGCGCTGATGTCCACATCCAAGTGCTTACATTTGACGAACTGGTTACCCTCAGCGTTCAGCGTAATGGTGGAGCCAGGGAGGATCGAACTCCCGACCTCCTGCGTGCAAGGCAGGCGCTCTCCCAGCTGAGCTATGGCCCCTAAAACAGACTAAAGACCAAGACTCAAGCCGAAATCCGAATCCATTCAACGTTCCAGTCTACCCAGAATTGTTGTCTGATCATTTTCCGCCTTGTCGCTTTCGCCTTTTATGCGTTGGTGGGTCTGGGAGGAGTTGAACCTCCGACCTCACCCTTATCAGGGGTGCGCTCTAACCAACTGAGCTACAGACCCAGGTGCGTCTTTCAATCGAAATAATTTGTTGTGAGTACGTGTAACGGTGTGCCGTCTTTGTAAGGAGGTGATCCAGCCCCAGGTTCCCCTAGGGCTACCTTGTTACGACTTCACCCCAGTCATGAATCACAAAGTGGTAAGCGCCCTCCCGAAGGTTAAACTACCTACTTCTTTTGCAACCCACTCCCATGGTGTGACGGGCGGTGTGTACAAGGCCCGGGAACGTATTCACCGCGGCATTCTGATCCGCGATTACTAGCGATTCCGACTTCACGCAGTCGAGTTGCAGACTGCGATCCGGACTGGGACCGGCTTTTTGGGATTAGCTTACTCTCGCGAGTTCGCAGCCCTCTGTACCGGCCATTGTAGCACGTGTGTAGCCCTACCCATAAGGGCCATGATGACTTGACGTCGTCCCCACCTTCCTCCGGTTTATCACCGGCAGTCTCCCTAGAGTTCCCGACATGACTCGCTGGCAACTAAGGATAAGGGTTGCGCTCGTTACGGGACTTAACCCAACATTTCACAACACGAGCTGACGACAGCCATGCAGCACCTGTCTCAGAGCTCCCGAAGGCACTCCGCTATCTCTAACAGATTCTCTGGATGTCAAGGGTAGGTAAGGTTCTTCGCGTTGCATCGAATTAAACCACATGCTCCACCGCTTGTGCGGGCCCCCGTCAATTCATTTGAGTTTTAGCCTTGCGGCCGTACTCCCCAGGCGGTCAACTTAATACGTTAGCTCCACTACTAAGTTCTTTAAGAACCCAACAGTTAGTTGACATCGTTTACGGCGTGGACTACCAGGGTATCTAATCCTGTTTGCTACCCACGCTTTCGTACCTCAGCGTCAGTTTTAGTCCAGGGAGCCGCCTTCGCCACTGGTGTTCCTTCAGATCTCTACGCATTTCACCGCTACACCTGAAATTCCACTCCCCTCTACTAAACTCTAGTTGCCCAGTATCAAATGCAGTTCCCAGGTTAAGCCCAGGGCTTTCACATCTGACTTAAACAACCGCCTACGCACGCTTTACGCCCAGTAATTCCGATTAACGCTTGCACCCTCCGTATTACCGCGGCTGCTGGCACGGAGTTAGCCGGTGCTTCTTGTATAGGTAATGTCAGTCTACCGGGTATTAACCGGCAGGTATTCCTTCCTATTGAAAGTGCTTTACAACCCTCAGGCCTTCTTCACACACGCGGTATTGCTGGATCAGGCTTTCGCCCATTGTCCAATATTCCCCACTGCTGCCTCCCGTAGGAGTCTGGGCCGTGTCTCAGTCCCAGTGTGGCTGATCATCCTCTCAGACCAGCTATGGATCGTCGCCTTGGTAGGCCATTACCCTACCAACTAGCTAATCCAACATAGGCTCATCTATTAGCGCCAGGTCCGAAGATCCCCAGCTTTCCCCCGTAGGGCGTATGCGGTATTAGCGTGAGTTTCCCCACGTTGTCCCCCACTAATAGGCAGATTCCTATGCATTACTCACCCGTCCGCCACTCGTCAGCGCCCGAAGGCCTGCTACCGTTCGACTTGCATGTGTTAAGCATACCGCCAGCGTTCAATCTGAGCCATGATCAAACTCTTCAGTTTAATTTTAACTTGTCACTAAATAAGATTAGTGACCAATCTTGGCTCGACTACAGAACATCTTTTCTTGCGAATTGACGTGGTTTCTGTGTCGACTATTTCTAACAGCACATAGTCGCTACACATACCCACACAAATTATTTCGATTTAGTTTGTTAAAGAGCCAGAGCATTTCGCCCTGTTGAGCCGACATATTCTACAGCGTTTTCAGTTTCTGTCAAATTTATTTTTAAGCCATTTCAAAAAACCGAAATACCAAAAACGAACCTGCCAATCAACAACCTTAAACCCGCCGAACCATGCCGACCGCCTCGCTGCTAAAACTTAAAAGCCAGAGCAGTGAAGAGCCGTGCATTTTAATCATACAATCACTACTCGTCAAGAAATTATTTCTATCCGCGCAAATTTTCCACTTTCGACCACAAGCTTTGCGCCTTGAGCGAGCGCCGATACTGCAAATACTATTGAGCTTTAAACTGACCTTGGTTTTCGAGAAACCATTGATAAGTGCGATCAAGCCCCTCTTTCAAGCCTATTTTCGGCTGCCACCCCAAAGATTTAAGCTTTGAAATATCCATCAATTTTCGTGGCGTACCATCCGGCTTGGCACTATCCCAGCTAATTTGCCCTGTATAACCAATTACATCTTGGATTGTTTCGGCCAACTCACGAACCGTTACGTCTTCACCGGTTCCAACATTTAGATGCGACAACATAGGCTCAGTGCATGACTGATATTGTGCTTTATTCAAAGCCATCACATGCAGACAAGCCGCAGCCATGTCCTCGACATGCAAAAACTCGCGCATAGCCTTACCTGTCCCCCAAACGTTGACAGTTGGGGAGTTACTGACCTTAGCGTCGTGAAATTTTCTAATCAATGCAGGAATAACATGACTATTTTCCAAATGAAAATTATCGTTTTCCCCATATAAATTAGTCGGCATTACTGAGCGGTAATCTACCCCATACTGACGATTGTAAGACTCGCACAACTTGATTCCGGCAATCTTGGCAATTGCATAAGGCTCATTAGTCGCCTCTAATACCCCGGTTAGCAGTGCACTTTCTTGCATAGGCTGCTCGGCGAATTTTGGATAAATACAAGAACTACCCAAAAACAACAGACTTTTGCAACCTACTTGCCAAGCCTGATGAATCACATTGGCTTCCATCATTAAATTTTGGTAGATAAACTCGGCAGGATATTCATTATTGGCATGAATCCCGCCAACTTTAGCAGCTGCCAGAATGACCTGACTCGGCCGCTCCTGTTCCATGAATTGCTTCACCGACGCTTGATCGGTCAAATCCAATTCGGCATGAGTACGAACCACTATGTTTTCATAACCGACATCAACTAACTGCCGATAAATTGCCGATCCGACCATGCCACGATGACCAGCCAGATAAATTTTTGCTTGCTTATCAACCATACCGTTACTCCCTACTGACCGCCACGTTGTATCCCTGTTTTTTTAGCAAAGCATGCTTCTGCGCTTGCTCAAGGTCGTGCGCAACCATCTCGGCCACCATTTCCTGCAAAGTAATCTGCGGCACCCAACCTAATTTGTTTTTGGCATTACTTGGATCCCCCAGCAGGGTTTCAACCTCAGCCGGTCTGAAATAGCGTGAATCTATGGCAACAATATTTTGACCGACAACAATCCCCGGCGCCGTATCGCCCTCTATCGCGTCCACATATCCTTTTTCCTCTACGCCAGTGCCTTCCCAGCGAATACTCACGCCAAGTTCTTTGGCCGACAGTTCGATAAATTCTCTTACCGAATACTGCACGCCTGTAGCGATCACAAAATCTTCGGGCTTTTCCTGTTGCAACATCATCCATTGCATCCGCACATAATCCTTAGCATGCCCCCAATCCCTTAGCGAATCCATATTGCCCATATAAAGACACTTATCCAAACCGATAGCGATATTGCTCAGTCCACGCGTGATTTTACGCGTCACGAAAGTTTCACCTCGACGTGGTGACTCATGATTGAACAAAATACCGTTACATGCATACATACCATACGCTTCACGATAATTTACGGTGATCCAATAGGCATAAAGTTTGGCAACCGCGTAGGGAGAGCGTGGATAAAACGGCGTAGTCTCTTTTTGTGGAATTTCTTGTACCAAGCCGTAAAGCTCGGAGGTTGAAGCCTGATAAAAACGCGTGGTCTTCTCCATTCCCAGAAATCGAATCGCTTCCAACAACCGCAGAGTACCAATAGCATCAACGTCCGCAGTATATTCGGGAGACTCAAACGATACCGCAACATGGCTCATCGCGCCCAAGTTATAGACTTCATCCGGGCGGATTTCACTGAGAATCCGCGTCAGGTTAGAACTATCGGTCAAGTCGCCATAATGCAGAAAAAACTGCGGATCCGTAATGTGTGGATCTTGATAAATATGATCGACACGCTCTGTATTAAATAAAGATGAACGCCGTTTAATGCCATGAACCTCATAGCCCTTCTCCAACAGGAACTCCGCAAGATAGGATCCATCTTGACCGGTAATGCCCGTAATCAACGCTTTTTTTCTACTCATTTACAGCTCCTTTACATTTGAGTCAAATTCGACATAAAACCGCTTCAAAGTCGTCAGGCAGCCAAAGCACCGACACATACTTACTTGCCCGGCGCAGCCGAATATCCAACGGGCACAATAGTTTTACCCGGCAAATATGCCGGCAATTCCGGCAACAAATCTTTTAAAAACTGATGTAAACGCTGATCGGCGACAGCGATATCCTCAACCTTATCAACGGGGGTCACTAACCTGATCAAAGCACCATCGGTACGGTTCATCGTAATGGCGTCATAGAACAAATACCATTTCACCATGTACTCGTTGGTTATCATCCGGCCACGCTGGTGAAACCAAAAATACACCAATTGCCGGCTTTCGCCTTTTTGAATAATAGCTCGATTGACTTGCAATGCCTGACCATCCACATGGAGATCCGGAATCTCTCGTTGCTCGAAACTGCTGATTTGCCAGCCGTCACCGGGAATACAGCTGCGCGGCGAATGCACAACGGCACCTTTACGTTGGGATTGGTAATAAGCACTGTAAAAATTAACACTGCTGCGGGCTTCAGGTTGAATGAAATTGATAATGACATAGTCAGTTAATTTCAATTCATTTAGATAAAACTGAGTAAGGTAATCGTTACGGCCCTGCCAACTTCCCAATGTAGTCGGAAAGTTTAGAAACGCTTTGCGTTCCGGCACGATGTCGTCGCGCCCCTTAAAAATCTCGGAAGCAGCCGCGCCAATACCCAGCAAAAGCAAGGCGGCGAATACGGATTTGTTCAATACGACAGCAGGGGCAACACGCGAAACCGAATGCCCCCATTCTTCCGGAATTTGCACCAATTCGCCCATCGCCAATTTTCTGCCACTGATTCGACTAAAAATCCACATTTCGATAAACAGCAGCACCATGCACAGCAAAAACACCGCCCAGCCTTCGAAATCGTGCAGAAAACCCTCCGCCATCTCGGTGCCCCAGTTATCGACCAACACGCCGATAACGCCTATCCGAAAACTATTCATAAAAATAGTCAGCGGCATGGATGACAAGAAAATCAGCAGTTTTTGCCAGAACGGACCCTTAAACAGATAAGCGCAAAGAAAAGCCAGACTCGCCAATGGAAAAAGATACCGCAAACCGCTACAGGCATCGACTACCTGCAACTTATAACTGCCCAAATCAATAACATTGCCTTCCAAATACACCATGATGTCGCAAGCGCGAATGAATTCGACACCTAACCAGGAGGAGATCAATTGCAATTTGGAGGAAAGATTATTCAGAATAAAGTTTGGGAACGGCACCATGAAAATCAGAAACAACAAAGGCACAGCCCCAATCCGCAGGCCATGTAAACCAAACGCACTGGCGAACAGACCGGTCAAAACGATCAGAAACGCATATTGCTCCAGGGTTTTTATAGTTGCCAGCCCCCCGAGAATAAACAGTATCAGCCCTACGCCGATAATGGCCAAACCGGGAAGCGAGGCTTTAAAACCTTGTATTAACGCCAGTTCACCCCGGCGCATCCATAACAAATAAACCGTAATAAGCGGTATAAAAAAACCGTGGCTGTATTCCTCCTTGTCCATCCAGGTCGTCGCCATTTCCAAGAGACTGTCCCGAAATACCACGCATAGCACTAAAAAAGCTATACCCCATAATGACCATATGCCATTCGCGTTCGTATTCTCTGTATTCATTCCGTGTCGAAAATAAGAATTGATATGTAAAACTCATCCCATAACAGCAGGACTTGTAACTCTTTACTACTACTTCGCTTTGCTTGACTTGCGTACTTCTATACCAGCCGATATGAGCAGTTTTTCTTACTAAATGGGCAACCCCAGCTTATCACACCATTATCACCGGACTATATTAAAGACGAGTGACATAAGGTGCTGACGTTGCTAAGCGTCAGGATCGACCGTGAAAATCGGATTGTTTTTATCTTCTTCATTCAGCTTGGCCTTTTCTTCCGGATAAATGTGCCAAAAGGATTGGTCAATCGCGCCGTCGGTATAGCTATTTTTACGGTCATGAGTGAACGGACACCACCAGTTTTCCACCACTTTTACCAAATAAGCATGCCATTCGAACAATCCGACACTCACCGGGCAGTACCAGGTGCAATTCAAAATCCAGAACAATTTTGATTGCGCCATGCTGAATTTAAACGAACCGTCCATCGTAATCTGGTTTTTCAAATCATATCGATGACTTGCTCTGGCAGGTAAAAAATCGCTCCATTTTTTAACATTTTCGGCGCCGACCAATTTCAAACTGAAATACGTCAAATAGGCGCTGGTAATCACGAAAGGCAAAGTCAAAATCGGCAAATAGATAAACAGCAATCCGATAGCTCTCGATAACACCGGCATCTGTTTATGGTGACAACCGATATTGACGCGGTCTGCACAAGATTCGCAGGCTTTCATGTTTGTTTCTCCTCTGGAGTAGTTATTATTATTTGCTCACTATTAAGCAATTGAAAAATGCTGCGACAACCTTCGCAACAGAATTTTTTTTGACCCAGCAGGGTATTGAGCTCAAATCCCTTAATCAATACCGGTTGACTACACAGACCGCACTTAGGCTTGGAATCCGCCATGATTCCTATAACCGGCTGGATACGGCACAAAAATAGGTTTTCAGATAGTCGGTTTCGGGTAAGGCAGGATGAATCGGATGATCAGGCCCTTGCCCGCCACTGCCGAAAAACACCAAATGCCGATCGATGTGGCGCGCGGACGAACGCAAAATCTCATGCAGATTATCTCTGCTTAGATGATGCGAGCAAGACGCCGACACCAAAATCCCATTGTTGGACAAAACTTGCAGCGCCAAATGATTCAGACGCCGATACGCTTCATATCCGGCCTTAAAATCTTTCTTGCGTTTAATCAGGGCGGGCGGATCGAGTACAATCATATCGTAATGTTGTTGCTGTTCACGCGCCAGTTTCAAAAATTCGAAGACATCGCTACGCACAAATTGCATTTTATCTTGCACCCGATTCAGTTCGGCACTGGCCGCCGCCAGAGCCAATGCACTTTCCGAGCTATCCACGCAGCAAACTTCCACAGCCCCGGCCGCTGCCGCCGGAATACCCCAAGCACCGGCGTAGCTGAATAAATCCAGCACTTTTAAGCCACGGGCATATTGGGCAAATTGGGCCCTGCTGTTGCGATGATCGTAAAACCAGCCGGTTTTCTGACCCTCGGCGACATTCACCAAAAAGCGCACATTGTTTTCTTCGATCAGCAACTGCTCTGGCAACGCGCCGTAAACCAGCTCAGGTTCCAAGGACAGATTTTCCAACTGGCGCTGGCTGTTGTCGTTTTTCAACAAAATAGCGCTAGGTGCCACGAGTTCCAATAACACCTTAACCAGCACTTCCTTGTATTTTTCTATCCCGGCCGTGGTGATTTGTACGGAAAGCACCGAGCCGAAGCGGTCTATCACCAATCCCGGCAGACCATCGCTCTCGCCAAACACCAGACGATAATAAGGCTTGTCGAACAAGCGCTCGCGCAAACTCAAAGCTTGACTCAAACGCGATTTAAAAAAACTTTCGCCGATTTTGACATTGGTTTTGCGCGTCAGCATCCGAGCGCAAATCAAGGCATGCGGATTCAGATAGGCTATACCCAAGGCTTTCCCACCTGCTTCATGGACAACGACTACGTCACCGGCCGTGAATTGCTCCAACGGACTGCGTTGAATATCCACCTCGTTACTGAACACCCACAAATGTCCCTGCCGCAGACGTTTGTCTTCGTTTTTTTTCAGAAAGAGTTCCGGGTAGCTCATGATGTTTTAAAGTAAGGTAAGGATATAGCCGCCAACAGCTAAGTTGGGCGCAACAAAATTCAGATGAATTTCGACAGTCTGTTCGGCAGCCAATGTGGCCGATCCCACCAGAAATTGGGGGGCTGAAAACACGCGCTCAGCTGTCGGTTGCCCATTAAAGTTCAACAACGTCAGCTTCAAATTCGGTGCTGCCTGAGAAAATGGGGACTGGTTACTTAGTGCCGCCGTAAACAAATAACTGCGATTTGCCTGGAGATGCAAGGCGCCGTGTGTAACGGTCAAATCATCCAGCTTTTTATAAATGGGTAATTGACAAGCCACCGCCGCACATAGTTTTTCCAGCGCCGTTCTAAGCTGCGACTGCATGCATAAACGGTAACCCTCGAAATAAATAACTTGTGCCGCCAATAGCGACAACATCACCACGCTTGCGCTCAGCCAAACCGCCGAAGTCTGTTGCCGCGTTGTTCCCTTTTCCAGGAAATGAGTGGTGCTATCTTCGGCTAATTTGCCTTTGTGATCGCTAAGAAAACGCAAGCCATCGAAGTATTCACCGCATGCCGAACAAATTAACAATCCGCGTTGCTGCCGTAATTGCTTGACGGTAAGTCTGTGTTGTTTATCGCAATGCGGACAACGGCTGTACATCCATTCAACCAGGTTTATAAGCATCCAATCGGCACCAGTCCTCCTGACTGACCGGCGCGGCTACCGCTAATCCCCGAGCCCGATAGGCGGCGGCTACCGACTCAGCCTGTTCATTCAAAATCCCTGACAAAATCAGTCTTCCGCCCGGCCTCACCAAGGCCGAAATATTCGCTGCCAGCTCGATCAACGGTTTGGCGAGAATATTGGCAACCACCACGTCGGCCGGAAAAGCCGAAAATATCTCCGGTAAATAGTAACTTATCCGTTCTTGAACTTGATTTTTTTCGGCATTATATTGGCTGGCAGTCAACGCTTGCGGATCAATATCAACTGCGTGTGCGTACTTAGCCCCCAACAGCAGCGCTGCCACGGCAAGAATACCCGAACCGCAGCCGTAATCGATTACTACCTTATCCTGAATATCGTTGCCAGCCAACCATTCCAAACACAACGCCGTGGTTGGATGGGTACCGGTGCCGAACGCCAATCCCGGATCCAAGGTCATACAAACCGTATTGGGTTCGTGCCGCTCCTGACCACTGGGACAAATCCACAGGCGATCGGCAAATTTCATTGCCTGAAAATGCTCCATCCACGCCCGCTCCCAAGCCTGATCCTGCAAAACTTCGGCCGACCATTCCTGTAAAGGCTGACCGACGAATTCATTAAATAGCAAGGTATGCACGATATCGGGATCGGTATCGAGTTCAAATAAGGCGGTAACCCGGGTACGGGTCCAGATTTTGGTTTGATCGATAGCCGGCTCATAAACCGGCTCATCTTCGGCATCGCTGTAAGTCACCGAAACCGCGCCCAGTTCGCTAAAAAATTCGGACACCTCGGGAGCGGTGGATTCGTCGGTGATGACGGAAAGCTGATGCCAAGCCATATTGATCAAAGAATGCTAGTTGGGAAGGACTGACGCCATGTTCGAACCAATACTTCCCAAGCTGTTTAATGAATGCCCAATTTCTTTTCCAGATAATGGATATTTTGCCCACCCTGAGCGAATGCCGCGTCAGCCATGATGCTTTGCTGCAACGGTATATTGGTTTTAATCCCGTCTATCACCATTTCGCTTAGCGCAGTTTTCATCCGGGCTATCGCGCTGGCCCTATCGTCACCGTGCGCAATGAGTTTACCTATCATGGAATCGTAGTACGGCGGCACTTTATAGCCGTTGTAAATATGGGTTTCGCAACGGATACCCGGACCGCCCGGCATATGGAATTGATCGATAACGCCGGGGCTAGGCATAAAGGTTTTCGGATCCTCGGCATTCAACCTGCATTCGATCGCATGGCCGGTAAACTTCACCTGTTCTTGCGTGATCGATAAAGGCTCGCCGGCAGCAATGCGCAGCTGTTCCTTTACTATATCAAAACCGGTAATCATCTCGGTCACCGGATGCTCAACCTGCACCCGCGTATTCATTTCAATGAAATAAAAGTGACCTTTCTCATACAAAAATTCAAAGGTCCCCGCGCCTAGATAACCGATTTCCCGGCAAGCCAGCGCGCAACGCTCTCCCATCTGTTTACGCTGTTCTTCGGTAATACCCGGCGCAGGCGCTTCTTCGACGACTTTTTGATGGCGGCGCTGCATGGAGCAATCGCGTTCCCCCAGATGTATCGCGTTACCGTGTGAGTCGGCCAATACCTGAAACTCGATATGCCTCGGATCTTCCAGAAACTTTTCCATGTAGACAGTGCTATTGCCGAACGCGGTACCCGCCTCGGCCTTGGTCATTGCAATCGCATTGAGCAAGGCACTTTCGGTATGTACAGTGCGCATACCACGACCGCCGCCACCGCCGGCAGCCTTGATAATGACCGGATAACCAATTTCCCGCGCCATTTTCAGGTTGGTTTCTTCATCTTCACCCAACGGGTCGCCATTACCCGGCACGCAAGGGATACCTGCCGCCTGCATGGCTTTTTTCGCGGCGATTTTATCGCCCATCATGCGGATTGTTTCGGGTCTCGGCCCGATAAACACGAAACCGCTTTGACTGACTTTTTCGGAGAAATCGGCGTTTTCGGATAAAAAGCCGTAACCGGGATGGATCGCCTCGGCGTCCGTGACTTCGGCCGCACTGATAATCGCCGGGATATTTAAATAACTGCCGGCAGATGCGGCAGGCCCGATACAAACCGCTTCGTCGGCCAATCGTACGTGTTTTAAGTCGCGGTCCGCTTCTGAATAGACGGCCACGGTCTTAATACCCAACTCACGGCACGCCCGCAAAATGCGCAATGCAATCTCGCCGCGATTGGCGATAACAATTTTCTCAAACATAGTCGAGCCCCTTTGTCGGTTATTCGATGATAAACAAAGGTTGGCCGTATTCGACCGGATGGCCGTTTTCAACCAGGATTTGTTTGATTTTGCCGCTTTTATCGGCTTCGATCTGGTTGAGAATTTTCATCGCCTCGATAATGCACAAAGTTTGACCGTTGCTAACCGACTGACCTATCTCGACAAACGCTGCCGAGCCGGGCGAAGCCGAGCGGTAAAAAGTACCAACCATCGGCGACTTAACCACATGGCCGCTGACTTTTTCTTCAACCGGAGCCGCCGCGACCACTGCCGCAGCCGCAACGGGAGCGGCAACAGGCGCAGCATATTGCACGGGAGCCGCCGCTGAATATCGGCTGATTTTTACAGACTCTTCGCCTTCGCGAATCTCTATTTCAGCAATATCCGATTCCTCGATAAGATCAATCAGTTTTTTTATTTTTCTAATATCCATTGTTCTGAGTTCTCTCTATTAATATCTGATGAGCGGCTTGTAAAGCCAATTCGTAACCGTTCGCCCCCAATCCGCAGATAACGCCAACGGCGATATCCGAAAAATACGAATGTCTTCTGAAAGGCTCACGGGCATGCACGTTCGATAAATGTACTTCAATGAATGCAATCTTGGTTGCCAGCAAGGCATCGCGAATAGCCACGCTGGTATGGGTAAATGCGGCGGGATTGATAATGATAAAATCGACGCCCTGCCGATACGCTTGATGTATTTGCTCAATAATTTCGTGCTCGGCATTACTTTGCAGAAAACTCAATTGATGTCCAAGCGATTGGGCCAATTGTTCCATTCCCTGCTGAATGGTCTGCAATGTCTTACTGCCGTATAACCCCGGCTCTCGAACACCTAACAAATTTAAATTGGGTCCATTGAGAACGGTGAGGTTTGCCATTGCCGGTGCTGAACAAAATGCTAAATAAAACAGGAATTCTGCCTAATTTGTAGGTTTTTGTCCAGATAAACTGCTTTTCACATCATTAGGCATCGTTTTATCGACTTTTCAGTTATTTTACCGTCAATAACGGTTCAATCACTTCCAACACTTTCTCTCGCGTCAATTCGCCTAACTGATGATGCACGATTTGCCCTTGTTGATTAACGATTACAGTGAACGGCACGGTATTGATCACGTTACCCAACTGCTGGGCCAACATCGTCGCACCTTCGCCCCCGATCAACACGGGATAATTGATCTTGATCCGCTTTAAGTAATCTTCCACCGGCTGTTTGTCCTCAATCGCTATACCGACAAATTGCAGCCCTTTGTCTTTATATTCGTCCTGAAGCTTGATGAACTCGGGAATTTCCTTCAAGCAGGGCGGACACCAGGTTGCCCAAAAATTGATAATTAAGATTTTGCCTTGCCACTGAGTGACCGACTGCGGTTTGTCCGCCAGGTCGGGCAAGCTGAAATTCAATTGTGGAACCGGCTGGACAGTTTCAGCGCCGACAAAATATTGCCTGGCAAACAAACCGCCGCCTAGCGCGACGATGGCAATACAGACAATGATCGGTAAAATTTTCTTATTCATAATTGTTGCAAAGTTTTTAGAAAAGTAGCGGCATCCTGATAGCCGATCACACGTTGTGCGGTCCGTTCCCGACCATCCGCGCCCCAGAAAATAATGCCCGGCGGCCCGATCAGATCGAAGCGTTTCAACAAAGCTTTGTCGGCATCGTTATTCGCCGTCACATCGGCTTGCAGCACGACAAAATCGGCCAATTGTCGCTTTATCTGCGGATCGGTGAAGGTATAAGCCTCCATTTCTTTACAGGAAATGCACCAGTCGGCGTAGAAATCCAGCATCACCGATTTGCCGCTGGCCGATGCCTGCCGAATACGCTGATCCAATTCCGCAACCGAAGCCACCCGTTGAAAATCGAGTCCCTCCTGCACTGCTTGTGCTTGCGCATTCAAAGTCATGCCCTGCAGCGGTTGTAATGGATTGCTGTTACCGGCACTCAAACCAATCAGCTGTAAGATACCGAACACCAGCAGAATGATGCCCAATCCCTTCCATAGTTTGCGCCAACCGGAGGCCGATTCCGGCAGGGAGTCGATCGCCCCGAGAAAGATAGCCGGGATAACCAACAGCAAGGCCCACAAAAACATCGCCACCGCGGCCGGCAAGATACGCGACAGCATCCACACCGCCACGGCCAACATTGCCACGCCGAATACCGCCTTAGTGGCGTTTAGCCAATCGCCGGCTTTGGGCAGCAGTTTGCCGGCCGACGCCCCCAACAGTAATAGCGGCGCGCCCATACCCATAGCCATCACGAATAAAGCCGAACCGCCCAACACCACATCGCCGGTTTGGCCGATATAAATCAACGCTGCCGCCAGCGGAGCGGCCACGCAAGGCCCGACGATCAAGGACGATAAGGCCCCCATGATACCCGCTCCGAGATAGGAGCCGTCGCGATGCTTATCGCTGGAGTTATGCAAAACCGCTTGCAACGACTTCGGCAATTCCAGGTGATAAAAACCGAACATCGACAGCGACAACACCACGAACAAGCCCGAAAATACCGCTATCACCCACGGCTCTTGGAATGTCGCCTGCAGGTTGCTGCCGAACAATGCGGCCAATACGCCGAATACGGTGTACATCAAGGCCGACGCAAACACATAACTCAAGGACAGCAAGAAGGCCTTGCGGGTGCCGATTCGGTCGCCGTGGCCGACGATGATGCCCGACAAGATGGGAATCATCGGAAACACGCAGGGCGTGAACGCCAGTAACAAACCAAATCCGAAGAAACTGAATAAGGTCAGTGCCAAACTGTCGTGCCGCAGGGCATTGACGATTTTGTCCTGCTCCGACAACTCCGTAGACACTACCGGTTTGGTTTGCGGCAAGGTATCCGCTACCGGCAAATCAAGACTCACCTCGGATTGCATCGGCGGATAGCAGACGCCACGGTCGGCACAACCTTGAAATTTTGCCAGCAGCCTGATGGTTTCAGCGGCCGTACCTTCGCGGACCAACGTAATATCCACGCTAACTTGATTACGGTAGATTTGCACCTGCCCGAATTCCGCATCGTGGTACGCAGCACCTTCCGGAAGTTGCAAAGGCGTTAAGTGCGTCTGCGTCACCCCCGCCACATTGAGCGACAGCTTATCTTTATAAAGATAATAACCCTCGGCAATTTGCCAAGTCGCTTGCACGGTATGCGGGTCTTTCAAGGCGGCGAAAAACTGAAACGCCTGGTCCGGCGGCAATAATTCGTCGGAAAACAAACCGGGTGTCAAGCCCTTCAATCCTTTGACAAACTGATTAAGCGCATTGCCATTTACGATAGGCGGTGAGGACGGCAAGGCCACATCCAGCAGCACCTTTTGCGGCGGATAACAAACACCGGCGTCCGCGCAGCCTTGGTACTTAACCAACAGTTTTAATTGCGTTTCGTGGTTTTGATTAATCAGCGGCAACACCACATCGAGCCCGTTCCGGTACACCACCACTTCACCCAAACTTGGATCGTGCTCGCTAATCCCTTCCGGCATATTCGCCTGGCCGAGTTGAATCGTTTCGGTTTGCGACTGAAACTTGGTTTTATCGCGATAAAGGTGATACCCCTCCACTATCCGCCAGTGCAATTCGACTTTATCGGCGGTTTCGGCTGTGGCCGTTAATTTGAATGCCTGCTCCGGCGGTAAAAAATCCTGACCATCCAGCGCCGCCGCAGTGCGCAAAAAAACGGCCAACAAACACAATAAAATCAGTCTATGCCAAGGCATGAGTTTATCCATTTCAAATAATCCGGCGAGCCGTTTTCTATCGCGACCGCAATAATTTCCGGGAGTTGGTAGGGATGCAGGCTTTGCAGCGTCGCTTCAATGGCCGCATAGCGGTCTTGATGACTTTTGATGAGCAGTAATTGTTCCTGCGATATTTCGACTTCGCCCTGCCATTCGTAAACGGAGCGCACGCCGGGCAATATATTCACGCAGGCAGCCAGTTTTTGGGTTATCAACGTGCCGGCAAGCTTATCGGCAACCTCGGCGTCCGGACAGGTACAAAGAATCAATTGATACATCGCGATATTATCCTGGAATTTGCAACAAGATGCTCTTAGTATTAGCGGCTTTTTACCGCAACCGAGCTCACCATGAAAACCATGCAAATTCTGTTTATCGCTTTTTTGATCGTGCCGTTTGTGGAAATTTACGTGTTATTGCAAGTCGGAGGCCTGATCGGCGCCTTCCCGACTATTTTATTGGTGGTCTTTACCGCTGTATTGGGAGCGTGGTTGCTACGGCGCCAAGGCTTCGCCACCTGGCAGCGCTTCCAATCGGCATTGGCGCAAGGCGAAATTCCGGCGTATGAAATGATCGAAGGACCAATATTGCTGGTAGGCGGCGCGCTGTTGTTGACACCGGGATTCTTCACCGACATGCTCGGCTTCGCTTGCCTAATCCCAACCTTACGCAGAAAGATTGCTCAGTACATTATCGAGCACCATTTACTGCAAACCCAGGTGGGCTCGGTATTTCAACAGGCGCGCAATTCGCAGACTATTATCGAAGGCGAATACAACAAACAAGATTAACAAAGTCTCTTGAATCCGAATCCGCGCCGGAATCGCGGATTCGGGGCCAGCAACTAAGGCTGATTAGCCCTCGGAAGCCGCATTGCTACCCAGGGTGTTTTTATCCATGCTGGAATATGCGGGGCACCAACCGGAATAACTGGTCGCAACCAAGGCCAAGCCAACCAACAACATCAATATGCTGGCGGTAAATAGCGAAACGCTCAGCAACACCACACCTGAAACCATCCGGACTTTCTTATCTTTCTCGCCGATGTTGTGCTCAAATTTGATCAAACGTTTATAATCGAAGCTCATTTCCAATCCTCTCTGTGTTGTAGTTATTAGTCCCGACGCAAGGCTTTCCCTTAAAAGGCAAGCAAATATACACAGCTCTTCAAAATCTGCAAGTTATAAAAAATGGACGTCTCTTCTATCATCACCGCTTTAAACGACGACCAACGCCTGGCGGTTTCCGCGCCGATGCAAGCCATGCTGGTGCTGGCCGGCGCTGGCAGCGGCAAAACACGGGTGCTGGTTCACCGCATCGCCTGGCATATCCAGGTGAATCACATTTCGCCTTACAATATTCTGGCCGTTACATTTACCAATAAAGCCGCCAGCGAAATGCGCAGCCGAATCGAGGACTTACTCGAGACGCCGGCCCGCGCCATGTGGATAGGCACCTTCCACGGTCTGGCCCACCGTTTGTTGCGGCAACACGCCAAGCAAGCCAATCTGCCGGAAACCTTTCAAGTGATGGATAGCGACGACCAATTGCGCATCATCAAACGGCTGATGAAGAACCTGAATCTGGACGACAGTAAATGGCCGCCGAAGCAGGCGCAATGGTTTATCAATGCGCAAAAAGACGAAGGCATCCGCGCGAAACACATGCAGGACAACGGCGACTTTTATAACCGGCAGATGAAACAGGTTTATCTGGCTTACGAAGAAGTGTGCCAACGCTCCGGCCTGGTGGATTTTGCCGAGTTGCTGCTCAGAGCCCATGAATTGCTGCGCGATAACGAAGATTTGCTGGCGTTTTACAAGCAACGCTTTCAACAAGTCCATGTCGACGAATTCCAGGACACCAACACCATTCAATACGCCTGGCTACGCCTGCTTACCGAAGGCAACAACAATCTGTTCGTGGTCGGCGACGACGACCAATCGATTTACGGCTGGCGCGGAGCCAAAATCGAAAACATCTTCAATTTCCAAAAGCACTATCCGGAGCATGGCATCGTCCGCCTGGAGCAAAACTACCGATCCAGCGGCCATATCCTGAAAGCGGCCAACACCCTGATCGCCAATAACGACAACCGGATGGGCAAGGAATTATGGACCGACGCCGGCGAAGGCCAGGCCATTTCCCTGTACTCGGCATTCAACGAGCAAGACGAAGCGTATTTCGTGGTCGAGAAAATTCGGCAATGGGTGAAAGACGGCGGTTTGCGCAGCGACACCGCGATTCTATATCGCTCCAATGCTCAGTCCCGGCAATTCGAAGAACGCTTGATGACCACCGCCACGCCCTATCGAGTTTACGGCGGCCTGCGCTTTTTCGAGCGCATGGAAATCAAAAACGCTCTCGCCTATCTACGCCTATCCACCAATCCGCACGACGACCCGTCGTTCGAACGGGTCGTCAACACGCCAACTCGCGGCATCGGCGCGAAGACCCTGGACGACATGCGCATTCTGGCCCGTGAACAGCAGTTGTCACTCTGGCAAGCCGCCTTGGCGATGCTGGAACAAAATCAGTTATCGGCGCGCGCCGCCAACGCCCTGCGTGGCTTTTTAAACCTAGTCATTGCGCTCGGCGAAACTACCAAGGATTTGAGTCTGCACGAAACGGTCAAACAAGTCGTCGAAACCAGCGGCCTGATCGAACTTTATAAGAAAGAAAAACAAGACAAGGGGGAAGCGCGGGTAGAGAATCTGGAGGAGCTGGTCAACGCCGCGCGCTTGTTCGATTACGATAGCGAAAACGCCGAGAACATGGGCGAACTGGACATGTTTTTAGCGCATGCGGCATTGGAAGCCGGCGAAATGCAAGGCGAGGTAGATGAAGATTGCGTGCAATTAATGACTTTACATTCAGCCAAAGGTTTGGAATTCAAGCTAGTATTTTTGGTGGGCCTGGAAGAAGGCCTATTCCCTTCGCAACAAGCCTTGGACGACGCAGGCCGCTTACAGGAAGAACGCCGCCTGTGCTACGTCGGCATTACCCGGGCGATGCAACAACTGTATCTGACGCACGCCGAATCCAGGCGCCTGTACGGCAAGGACAGTTATCCGCGCGCCTCGCGGTTTTTGCGCGAGCTGCCGCAGGAGTCGATTCAGGAAATCAGATTACGCGCCAATGTCAGCCGACCGGCTACTAATAGCGTACCGCAAACAAAAAGCCTGGGCAGCAAGGGCACTTACAAACTGGGCCAGCCGGTCAGACACGAAAAATTCGGCGAAGGCGTGGTACTGCAAATGGAAGGCGAAGGCGAGCAAGAAAGGGTGCAGATCAATTTCCGCAACGCCGGCATCAAATGGCTGATGCTGGCTTACGCCAAGCTGGATGCCGCATAACTTAGATCATTTGGATAGGTAACGCGGCGTTCGGATAAACCGAACGCCGCGAAACAAAGCAAGCCGACTAGAAAAATTAGTCGGTGACGGTGATGACTTTCAACGAATTGGTACCGCCGCTGGCCCCGGTCAAGTCGCCTTTGGTACGAATCAGCGCATCCCCCGGTTTCACCACTCCGCGCGCTTTCAAGGCCTTAATCAGGCTTTGAGTCACGCTCGATGATTCCATCTTTTCCTTGGCAAACGGAATTGGGAACACACCTTTGTACAGAGTCACCCGGCCCAACGTACGTTCGCAACTGCTGAACGCGAAGATAGGGATATTGGAGCTGATTCTGGACATCCACAGCGGTGTAGAACCCGACTCGGTCAGCGATGCAATACCGGCAATTTCGGTATGATTGGCCATGTACATCGCGGACATCGCGATAGCCTCATCAATACGCGAGAACTTATCGGTCATCCGGTGCATGGATTTGGTCACACTCGGTTGCTTTTCGGTCTCCAGGCAAATACGCACCATGGCTTGTACGGTTTTCACCGGATGCTTGCCGGATGCGGTTTCCGCAGACAACATGATCGCATCGGTACCGTCGACAATCGCATTAGCCACGTCAAACACTTCCGCACGGGTCGGGATCGGATTTTCGATCATCGATTCCATCATCTGTGTCGCGGTGATCACGGCCCGATTCAGTTCGCGCGAACGCTGGATCAGCAGTTTTTGCGCCGCGGGCAAATTGGCGTCGCCGATTTCCACACCCAAGTCGCCACGGGCCACCATGATCGCATCGGACGCCAGGATGATTTCGTCGATAACGTCCATCGCTTCCGCGCGTTCTACCTTGGCGACCAAACCCGCGTAAGAACCCGCTGCTTGCAACAGCTCACGGGCCTCATGCATATCGTCGGCGGTACGCGGAAAGGAAATCGCCACGTAATCCGCTTGAATCACCGCGATGGTTTTGATGTCTTCCTTATCTTTGTCAGTCAAAGCCGCCGCAGACAAACCGCCGCCCAACAGGTTGATACCTTTATTGTTCGACAAATCGCCACCCACCACGACTTTGGTATTGACGCGGGTATTGTCGATCACATCGACCACATCCAACACCACCCGGCCATCGTCCAACAACAGACGGGTACCGGGTTTTACTTCGCGCGCCAAAGGCTCATAGCTAATACCAACTTGGGTATTGTCGCCATCCAATTTACCCAGATTAATATCCAGGGCAAAGTCCTGACCTTCTTCCAGCCAGACTTTATTCTCTTTGAAACGCTCGATGCGGATTTTCGGACCTTGCAAATCGGCCAGAATACCGACGCGGCGGCCGGTTTGTTTACTGATTGCTCTGACCCGGTTGGCGCGATCAATGTGATCCTGCGCCGAACCGTGCGAGAAATTCAAACGGACAACATCAATGCCCGCCTCGAACAATTCCTCGAGTACGCCGGGCTTGTCCGTGGCAGGTCCCAGCGTAGCCAGGATTTTCGTTCTACGTAACAGCATGTAAACCCTTATTTAGCGTTGAACAAAGCAACCGTGGTATCGAGCATACGGTTTGAGAAACCCCATTCGTTGTCGTACCAGGACAGGACTTTCACGAAATTGCCGCCGGTGACTTTGGTCAGTCCAGCTTCGTAGATTGAAGAATGTGGGTTGTGATTAAAGTCCATGGACACCAATGGCTCGTCGTTGATGGCCAGAATACCTTTCAGAGGACCCGCTGCCGCTTCACGCAAAATGCCGTCGATTTCTTCTTTAGTGGTGTTACGTGATGCTTGGAAGCACAAATCCACAACAGACACGTTGATGGTAGGTACGCGCATTGCGAACCCATCCAGTTTGCCTTTCATTTCCGGCAACACCAAACCTACCGCGGCAGCCGCACCGGTTTTGGTTGGGATCATGGATTGCGTAGCGGAACGCGCACGGTGCAAGTCACTATGATACACGTCGGTCAATACTTGGTCGTTGGTGTATGAGTGAATGGTGGTCATCAAACCGTGATCGACACCGATGGAGTCCATCAAAGGTTTAACTAAAGGCGCCAAGCAGTTGGTGGTGCAAGAAGCATTGGAAATAACAGTGTCGGATGCTTTCAGGGTTTGATGGTTAACACCATAAACGATCGTTGCATCGACATCATTACCGCCCGGAGCGGAGATAATGACTTTTTTGGCACCGGCAGTAATGTGCGCGGAAGCTTTAGCTTTGCTGGTGAAAAAACCGGTGCACTCGTGCACAACATCAATACCCAATTCAGCCCAAGGCAATTTAGCAGGATCTCTTTCAGCAAATACGCGAATTTTGTCGCCGTTGATCACAATGTAATCGCCATCGACAGACACATCAAACGGGAATTTACCATGTACGGTGTCGTATTTGGTCAAGTGTGCGTTGGTTTTGGAATCGCCCAAATCGTTGATAGCAACAACTTGGATCTCGTTGGTGCGACCTGATTCGTACAAAGCGCGCATGACATTGCGACCGATACGACCATAACCGTTAATTGCAACTTTAATTGCCATAGAGTTTTCTCCGGGATGAGTGTGAAAGACTTGCGTCGAGGTGTGCCAAAAGCACCAAAAATAGACTGGATTGTAGCAAAAACCCGCAAGCAGCGTCTACCGTCACCGCGCGCTTAGGCCCACCAATACCTAATTAACCCGGCAAAAACCTCATCGGAAAGCCCAGGCAACACGCAAAGCAGTTAGCCGGCAAAAAATAGCAAAGTCCGAGTACGGTACAATACCAAGCCATATCCCGATATAGAGACGCAAAACATGCAAATCCAATGGTATCCCGGCCATATGCACAAAGCCAGCAAGGAGATCAAATACGCCTTGCCCGACATCGATTTATTGATCGAAATTCTCGACGCCCGGATTCCTTACAGCAGTCAAAATCCGATGCTGGCTGCTTTGCGCGGCGACAAGCCTACCATCCGCGTACTCAGCAAAACCGACCTGGCGGACCCGGAACTGACTAAAGCCTGGCAAACCTATCTGGAACGGGAACAGGCGGTAAAAACCCTGGCCGTCACCACCCAGCAGCCGGAAAAAATCAAACAGATTATCGACTTGTGCGCGAAGATGCTGCCGGAGAAAACCGCCGCCAACAAAGTCATCCGCACCATGATCATGGGTATCCCCAACGTCGGAAAATCCACGATTATTAACGTGCTGGCCGGCCGCACCATCGCCAAAACCGGCAACGAACCCGCTGTCACCAAACAACAGCAGCGCATCAATCTAGGCAACAACATCGTACTGTCCGATACGCCGGGCGTACTCTGGCCCAACGTGGAAAACCGCCACAGCGGTTATCGGCTGGCGGTGACCGGCGCGATCAAGGACACCGCCTTTCAACACGACGACATTGCGCTATATGCCCTGGAATACCTGACCACCGCCTACCCGGAGAATCTAAAAACCCGTTACCGGCTGGCGGAACTACCCGGCGAGGCGATGACATTGCTGCAAGCCATCGGCGCCAAACGCGGCTGCCTACGCAGTGGCGGCGTGGTCGAATTGGACAAGGCCGCCAAACTGCTGCTGAACGAATTCCGTAGCGGTACGCTGGGCCAGATCACCTTGGAAACGCCGGAGATGATAGAAGCGGAACTAGTAGAGTTGACGGCGATTCGTGAAGAAAAAGAAGCCAAGAAAGCGGCAAAACGGCGCGGGACTCGACAAGATTAAACCGGGACTAATCAAGGCCGCCCGGTCACCTGATGGTATTTAAGCGCTGCTGCCGATTGTATATTCCAGATTCAAAGCCGGTGAACACTAGAAAACGGCAGATCGCAGTTTCGACCTGAACGGCCGATTGCGGGTCCTTGAGTTGCCGTTGAGAATGACCGCACTTGAATTGAAAACTGCCTGACAGTTCAGCTATATGCTTGATTCCAAAACCTTAACCCGTATTCTTCGGATTTATTTATTGTTTCGCAATCCTTATATCCCTATAATCTTTTCACTCTTTCTGGTGCCGCGGGTGAATATTTTCGCCCGCGCTTAAACAGGAAGCCGGTGATGCACTCAATGCAAAAGCCGGCGCTGCCCCCGCAACGGTAGATAAGTTAAAGGGCCACGAATATGCCACTGTGCACTTGTGCATGGGAAGGCCGTGGCTCAGGCGATAAGCCGCTTATAAGCCCGGAGACTGGCCTGGAAGATCGTTCGAGACAGCGGAGGGCTGTTTACGAAACGGTCGGAGCCGTCTCTGCCTTTTTCGTACATCCAATTCCTCTCTCGGTTTTTAACCCATGCGCGGCGGGCGCTGAGGAATTTTATGTTTACGGTTTCCCTCGCTTCGGCTTACCCCGAAGATTCACGCATTTCTTACTTGGCGTTTTGTGCGGCTGGCTATATAGCCTGTAACGCTATTTGTCGTTTAACCCAACTTCAACTACTTCCCCCCTCGATACTTCAAGCGAACGCGACACCGGTTCAGTCGGTTTTGCCTTTGCTCCGCTGCTAGCTTTACCAGGCAATTATCGTGAATAACAGCGCACTGCGCCACGGGAGCATATTATCCCGTGACCACCCATCGCCTACGTTTTCAGCTTGCGCTCAGCGGCGTTTTGTCAGCCAGGCCTCCCGCCGTAACGCGTCGAGCTGGCCTGCCGGCATTTGTCTGGTCGCAGCGTTAGCGATCAGCCAACTGGCGCTTTGCGACACCATCAGAGATCAACCTCAGCCCTTATCAGAAGTGACCGTTTACGGGACCTCGGACACGGTATTACAACAACCTAAAAGCATCACCGTTATTGACCATCAGGCGATTTTGAATGCGCCCAGTAATTCGTTGATCGATCTGTTGTCCCGCGAAGCCAACATCAGTCTGCGCAGCTTTACCGGTGACGACAAATACGGCGGCATTGATATTCGTGGTATGGGCGATAGCTTTTCCAGCAACGTCTTGATACTGGTCGATGGTGTAAGACTGAATGCGCCCGACCTGTCGGGCGCTGATTTTTCGACCTTGAGTTTGGGCCAAATAGAGCGTATCGAAGTCATTCGCGGCGGTGGCGGGGTGCTTTATGGCGATGGCGCGACCGGCGGTGTGGTCAATATCGTTACCCGCAAAGCGGGCAAAACCAAAGCGGAAATCTATAACAGCTACGGCAGCTACGATACCTTCGATTCGCGTCTCAATGCGGCGTTGGCTACCGATTCGATACGCACGTCGTTGAATGCCGCGCATTACCAAACGCAAGGCTACCGGGAAAATACATTTCTGGACAAAAATCAGCTGAGCGCCAAAGCCAGCTATCAATTCAATCAGGCTAGCGAATTACAAGCCAATTTCCGCATGCATGACGACGAGTACGGCTTGGCCGGCCCGGTTGACTTGAATGCCATCCATGACGCAACGCTGCGCCGCAAGGCATCCACGCCTTATGGCGGCGGCAAAACCCACGACTACGCCGGCGACGTCGGCGGGTCGCTGGATTGGGGCAAAGCAGGAACGACGCGGCTGAAATTGGCTTACCGTTACCGGGATAATCCCTATGAAACCACCAATTATTGGTCGCCGGACCAGAGTTCGGTTAATCCCTGGCGCAATGCCTTCGATCATCGCGAGCTGGATCTGCGGCATCAATTTAACCTGGATATCGGCCCAATCAGCCAAAATTGGACGCTTGGCTACTATCGCCGTATCGGTTCCGTCGCCAGACACGAAAATGGCAACAATATCCCCACGCAAAGCATGCGCCAACAGGCGGAATTCGATAACCAGAGTGGTTTTATCAATACCGCTTGGTACTTGCCGATTCCGCTGGTTTTCAATGCCGGTTACCGGCGCGACACCTTCTCGCTGCAACGCGAAGCGAACAAATACGATCTGGTTTGCCGCTATGCGCCGGTCTTTCCTTTCCAGCCACTGGGCTGTGATGCGCGCTGGCTGAATCTAAATCGCAGCCACGATGATTGGCGCAGCTTTGCGACCGATATGGGCTTGACCTGGAACATCAACGATAGCTTGATCTGGTATGGCAGCTATAACCACAGCTACCGTAATCCGAATCCGGAGGAACTGGTATTAAGTGCGCCGGATATTCAGCCGCAACACGGCAATAACTGGGAAACCGGCATGCGCTTGCGCAGTCAGGACGGCAACGAAGTGTCGCTGGCCTTGTTTCGGATGGCAACTGACAAGGAGATTTATTTCGACAGCAACGTCAACAGAAACTATGAAAACGCCACATTAAGGCACGGCTTGGAATTGACAGGGCGATTTCATCCTGCCGATGCCGTGACCTTGTCAGGTAACTTCGGTTATATCGATGCCCGCTTCCAAAGTAGCGGGTTGCGCATGCCGCTGGTTCCGGCACTGAAAGGCCAGGTCGGTGCGCTTTGGCATGCTACATCCCGTTTCAGTTTGAGCGTATCGGCGGAGTATGTCGGCGCCCGCAATAACGGCGCCAATCTCTCGGCTGACGTTCAAGAACCAAAACTCAAGGCTTATCAAAAAGTCGATCTGAAAGCGTTCTACCAAATCGGCGGGGCGGAGATTTTCGCCGGCATCAGCAATCTGTTTAACAGCTTTTATGAAACGTCCGCTTATGGCGGCGCCTTCTATCCCATGCCAGGACGACAAGCTTATGTCGGACTGACATACACCTTCCCATCCACAGGAGATAAACCATGAAGAAACTTCTCGCCGCATCCGCATTTCTTTTTGCGGCCAATGCCCATGCCGGACCTTTTGCGCCGGCGGCCGGACAAAACGGCTCAACAGCCATCAGTAAAAACAGTCCGCTATTTACGGAATGGGCCAGCGGTTGGACCAATTATATCCGGGGCACCGATTTGACTACCAGCTTCGCAACACCGCAAAAGGCGATTGGTCAAGCGGTCGGCGATTCCTTCGATATTGTTTCGCTAGGCAATGGCGGCAGTATCACGCTGACCTTTGATCGTCCAATCATCAACGGCGCCGGCAACGATTTTGCCGTATTCGAAAACTCTTTTAGCGACACCTTTCTGGAATTAGGCTTTGTGGAAGTGTCTTCCGACGGCACTAATTTTTATCGCTTCAACAATTATTCTTACACCCCGGCAGCAGTTAGTGCATTTGGTGCTGTTGATCCAACCAATATTTACGGCCTTGCCGGCAAATACCGTCAAGGCTACGGTACCCCTTTCGATCTATCCGAATTGGTCGGCATCAGTGGTCTGAATATAAACAACGTTAGTTATGTTCGTATTGTTGATGTGCTGGGTAACGGCACCGAGACCGATTCTTTGGGTAACAAAATTTACGACCCGTATAAAACCACCGGCAGCGCGGGCTTCGACCTTGATGCGATCGGCGTCATTAACGCCCAAGTAGCTGCCGTGCCATTACCTGCCTCTCTGTGGCTATTCGGCAGCGCCTTACTGGGTTTTGCCGGCATTCGCCGCCGCACCGCAAGACCTTAAATAGTATTCTAACTTCCAAAGGAACAAGCAATGATGAAAACCCTAATATTACCCATCGCTGTTATCGGGCTGACATTATCCGGTACAGCTGAATCGGCCGTTACCAGCAATTTTGACAACTTAATCCTGGCGGCTAACAGTCATTGGGCGGGCGAGACCAGCCCGTCCGCCCCCTTGTTCGAACCGAACGCCAGTAGCTTTAACTCAGGGCTAGCGACATTCTCCAATCAAATGACCGATTGGGGGGGCGGGGTCAGCTCATGGTCAGGTTGGGCCTATTCCAACCAGACCGACAACACCACGCCGGGGTTCGAAAATCAATATAGCGCCTACACCGGGCAAGCGCATAGTGGCAGCAATTTTGGCATTGCCTATCTCTCGGGTGATGCCGCGCAAATCAGTTTTGCCGGTCCCGTGCAGGCAGATGGTTTGTATTTGACGAATACCACCTACACGGCTCTGTCCATGCTAAACGGCGATAGTTTTGCCAAAAAATTCGGTGGCGCCAGCGGTAATGATGCGGATTGGCTTAAGTTGACCGTTTCCGGCCTGAGTGGTGGTGTTGAATCCGGAGCCATCGATTTCTATCTGGCGGATTACCGCTCTAGCAATAACAGTCTGGACTACATTGTCAATGGCTGGGAATGGCTCAATTTATCCTCATTGGGTACCATAGATGGTCTGAAGTTTGCCATATCATCGTCGGATACAGGCCTGTTCGGCATGAACACCCCGGCATATTTCGCCATGGATGATTTGACCGTCACCGCAGTGCCGTTGCCGGCAACGATCTGGCTTATGATTACTGGTTTACTGGCTTTTCTGGGCTTTAACCGCGGGACTGTGCATAGAAATCCCGCGCTTATTTGATATTTAAACACTCCAAAGGAAGTTTGCCCCGGCCTCTACATGGTCGGGGTAAAAATGCCAGGACTGAACGAAGTGAAGCTCACAGATCGCGACCTTCGTTCGGCACAGCTTATGGAGTTAACACACACCCTGATTCCATCTTTTGAGTCCCGGTAAGAGCTCTTACATAATGAAGTCTGCCAATCAAAGCACATATCACTAAACCCTAAGTGTTTAGTGATATATTGTCAACTCAGAAAAAGAGCTAGCCCTAAATCCAAGACACCAAACTGTCGGCAACATCTTTACTGTTCAATACATGGAGAATAGATATGCGTTTTAAGCAATCCCTGCTGACGGTCGGCCTCATGCTAGGTTTAACCACCTTGAATTCCCACGCCTCGTTGATCGCCTACACCTCTGGCACGCAACGCCTAATATACAGTGACGTCAGCGGTGTTACCTGGTCTGGTGACGCCAACCTACTAGGTACTCTGGAAGCCAGCAATCCTAATTTGGTAGACACCATCATAAGCAAAGTAGGTTCTATCGTTGACAGCCCAAACCGTTTTGACACCCCGGCTGGTAGCGGCAGTCACACACTAACTGCGGAAGATTTCGGTGCAAACGGCTGGGTCACCTGGTTCGGCGCCCAGGCGTTTACTAAATACCTCAACACCATCAACTACGCCGGTTCCAGCCAATGGACCTTGCCAAGTGCGGGCACGAATCCGCAATGGGGTTACAACCAAACCAACACACAATTCGGTGAATTATTCTATAACGAACTGGGTGGCATCGCCGACGAAAACGGTGGCTACCACACCATCCCCACTAACAGCAACTTTACCAATTTGAAATCTGACCCGTACTGGTTGAATGAAGAGGCTGGGATGCCTCACTATATATTAGGCCCATCTGCGTGGGTCTTCTATACCAGTCAAGGCCTCCAGAATCCTTGGGAAAAGGACTCCTTGTTGTATGCATGGCCAGTTAGCCCTGGACAAATATCAGCCGTGCCGCCACCAAGTGCTGCCGGGCTGTTTAGTACTGGAATGTTGGGCTTACTGGGTTTGAAACGTCTCGGGTACGCTGGGTAATTCGGTTCTTTTTGGGGGCAGCAAGCGGACTTCCACGGGCTAAACCCATCGCTCATTGGCGATGAGTGTCTGACTCTATTGGATCGGTTTGCTCCTTCAAATCTGACAGAGCAAGTTCGGCCAATTCCGGTCGTTCATCCTGCTGTGGAAGCTGCCACTGGGATGTCGGCACTACTCATGTAGCTGTCGTTCATACACCTATCCTACACTCACTGCAAAAACTTCGATTAAACATCCTACGTCGGCCAGCGTGGAACGTTAACGTCACGCCAGGGCAATGACGAAAATATAATCACCAACGGTGAAAACATAGCGGGAAAAGAAATATCATTGCCTCCTAATCTCTAAAAGGAAAGCTTTCAGTGTTAAACATAGACTTCTACGCAGGGGCCGTCATACGGCTGGCGACCCTACAAAAGCAAAGAGGACAAGCGGGCCGCCTGCTTTTCGCCACCATTTCCCTACTTCCCCGCGGTAGACCGCTACCACCTCCGATGAAGGGGCTAGATCAATGCCCCGTCGGTAAGACCGGCGAAACCGTTTTTTTCCGCCGTGTGCTATTGAGTGTTCAAGAAGCGATCGACTGGTACCGCACTCTTGGCAGCGAAGATGACAAATCCCCGACGCCCTCCCGAAGCGAGGAACGCAATAGCAAGTACGATGGGATCAAGATAGAAATTCCGATGCTGACTGATGATCCGGCCTGGCCTTACCTCGGTCTGCCGATGGGGGAAGGGCTGTTTGCACATCTTTCTGGACGCAGCCATCCTGCTCCCTTCATGGGTACCGTTCCCGCCCGCATCCATCGCCGTTTCGGCAGCCAGGAGGGATTCGATCTGATGCGGGCCGACGACAAAGCCATGGCCTTTGTAGCACGACGGCTGCACGTTGATCTGCGGCTCTATTGGGAATATCTGGGAAGCGTTGCCCTGGTAGCACCAGATCCCGTACTCAAACAGATCGATAACTTCATGATTCCGGCTTCTGCCGGCAGGGGAGAAGGCATCTTTTATCGCTTCGTCCCGCGTTCAGGTGAATCGCTTGCCGGTCTGAAACTCACCACTTTCGACGAGCAAAACCACCTGCTTACCGACTTCAATACTCGGGAAATCCCCGACGATGGCATTCTGGATATCGACAAAGGCGACTGCACCGGAACCTATGGTTATGTGGTGACTCACCCGGAACATGGTTTGCTTGCATATAGCCCTCCATTTCCGTTCGTTCGCCAAATTGGCATGACCTCGCACTTGGTATCTCAGGGAGGCAAGATAGTCAGTGTTCCGACTGGCGAATCTGCCAACTCCCCGCGCATGGAATACCCAGCGGCGAAACGTCCGGAACTAGCCTCACATAGCCTCATAGGCGATGCGGCGCGTATACCTAACGTCAACAGGCGCATCGCCATTGCGGCATCACACCGCGATAAGCTCCAAAACGCCAAACAATATGGTCAGCGTTGGTTCCCTGACGGCTCCCGTGAAGAAGCCATGCGCTTTGTCCAGGGCGAACTGAGGCGGGCTCAATCTAGGGTGATGATTGCTGACCCTTACCTTGCCGGATTACAGTTGGGGCAATTCCTGTATGCAGTCAATCCGGAAACCACCACGGTGACCTTGCTGACTTCTGGCCTCGCATTCAAATCGAAGGAGCAGGAGCTTTCGAAGACTGATGATTTCAGCCTGAGGCTCGCTCAACTAGAAAAGGATGCCAAAGTTATTGCCAAAGCATATGTACTTCAGTCATCCATCTTGCACGACCGATTCCTGGTAATAGACGATGCTGTCTGGTTCCTTGGCAATTCACTGAACACCTTGGGTGACAGGGCATCCCTGATCGTCAAACTTCCCAACCCGGATGAGGTCATTGACCAGCTTGAAAGTATGCTGAAGCAGGCGATACCCTTTGGTGATTATAAGATACGCCAGGCCAAGAATCAGGAAGACGCCGCATCATGAAAGGGTTTGCTCCAGGTATCTCAATTGCCCGCAAGGCAGAGCGTCCTTTCCCCGCTAAGAAAATTCTCTGGTGCAGCCAGGAGGGCGGACAAAACCGTTTCCCGACACCGGATGAGGCATGGGACCGCAAATATTCCGGCAATCCTGTTCCCTTGCTGGAGTTTGGTGATGCAGTTGCAGATGCCCAAGAGCGTGTCTGGATCGTTGACGAATATTTGCTGATGCCCGATAGCGGGAATCCCGCAGAGCGAATCGACAAAATCCTGGCATGGCTACCCTTATGGCTTGCTGCGAGTGATATTCGGTTGCTGACGAAGCAGCATCGGGAAGTTGATGAAGCTGATCTGAATAGATTTCAGCAGCAGGCGCAGGCAATCAGTAACCACGCAGTAAGGCGTGAAAAGGAATGCCGTATCGAGGTCAGGACACACCTCACGAAGAATTGCAATTTCATCCACGACCGCTTCGCCATCATTGACGATGAGCTATGGCATTTTGGCGGAACGGCAGGTGGTTTCCAAGCGTCCGTCAGCGCCGTCAGTCGGGGCTGGCGGGCTGTGGATCATGGCGCCATCAGTTTTTTTGAGAAAATCTGGGACACGGGAGAGCGGAAATGAACGAGCAATGGCCAAGCGAGCGCCACTCCGAAAAACGAGAAATCTTTGCTGATTCCTCGTTCAAAACTGCGCAAGATTTTCTCAGCCTCCTGAATGCGCTCCCTCTCGGTCTACCCAAGGCTTTCGATGACATCGTGAGCTGGATAGTGGAACAGGATGGCGACCTTTCTGAACTGGAACAACGCACAGCTCAACTTGCCGACGAAATAGCGCCGACAATCCCAGATAGCAAAACCATGCTGATGACGCTCGCTTGTGCAGCAGCCCTCGCCCATTCTCCTTTGCTACAAACCTGGAACAAGGTCAATGCATTCAAATACAACTCATGGCAGCTTGAGCATTGGCTGGGCGAAGCCATGACGGCGTATGCCGAGCTAACTTCTTCTTTATCCGACGCATATGTAACGCTTGCCAAGAAAGCTTTTGTCGCCTTGGACAATTTCACACTGGAATCCAAATCCTCCCGCGTCAACGATGAGCGTGCTGGGGCATGGGGATACTGGAATGAACGCCAGGATAAGCTCGAAGAAATATGGTGGGGTTTGCGCGGCTGGCATGGCTTCATGAATTACGAAGAAGAGCTTCCATTATTCCAGATGTTCTACAAACTGAACCCTGATGAATTCTTTCGCACGATAACGAGCTCATCCAACCCCTATCTTGTCAGCTCATTGTTATTCGTAGCAGGCATAGGGGCATTCTCTCCGTGCTTCTCAGAATGGAAACGAACGGTTTCCGCTGCACCTGTCGCATTTTCAGAAGATGGGAAATGGAATGGCTCTGTCATGATGCCATTACTCTTGGTTGAAGCGCGCAACCAGTTATTACAAACCGGGCGCGACGCTATGGCTCCAAACTTCACTCCTAGCAAGCTTGATGAAATCAAACAGGAAATAACCAGCACCGCCGAACTCATCGTAACTGCTTTGGCCGCACGCCAAGATGCCCCCAGCATTTTTGCCCGTTGGACGCCATGGCTGATGCAGCACATCATTGGGCACACTTCCAGAGAAATCCAGGATGTTAAATCCTCTGCATTCGCCGATGATGCCCTGATTGATGTAATTGGGCATAAGTTGGAAGATCGTACCTTACCTCAAACAAGCCCGGAAGATGCCCCCACGTGGGAAGCTTGGTGTTACCGCTGCGTACTGGCTTCGTTCGCTTACAATGGGCATATCCCGATACTAGCCTGGGAAGACTTCGGCAATCAATGGCGGCTTTCGCCGGAAGATTGGGCGAGCAACAAAGGTAGTCTTTTGCGTGAGCACGCTAGCCTAATTGTCACGTTAAACAAAGAAACGCCGGGAGTCTCTGCAAACTTATTGGCTTATCCAATCGCTCAATCGGCCTCTCCTACAGAAGCATGGATAGGCTTATGGAATGACACCATCGCCTTACGCGAAATTGTGGAGTTCGGCGATTCGGATGCAATCGAAGACGAATACAGCTCGCGCTCGGAGGCCGGACGGCTTTTGCTCTTACTCTTCCGCATCGGTCTAGCGATCTTCGATCAAGCCGCAGCTAGCACTTACGACAACAAATCTCCCGAAGCCAGGACTCTTGCCTGTCTGTTTAACGCACTCAATTGCGCAACTCATGAAATGCGGGAAATCGACAGCACATTGAACCATGATGAATGGCTTTCGGTTGTTCAACACTTGGCGGTCAGGAGAATTATTTGGGAGAGCCCCGCTGGCACCGAAAGCGCGTCAGGAAATTTTCAGGTATTCAAGTCTAGCGATACCCCTACCGTGTCCAACATTCTTGCCGACGCCAAAGGTAACGTGGTCGAACTGGCCAGCATCCTACAATCTCTCTTGTTCAACAATCCAGATGTCTCAAGGTTGAAAGACGATCTCAATTTGGCATCAATCGATGTGTCCAACATTGTGCACACGCTCAGGACTCTGAATCAATACCATCCACGGAAATATCCTGTTGATGAGGCTCAACTGCAAAAGCTAGGAGAACTCATATGACCGACTACCTGGTGGTCATCAGTACCGACGGCTGCTCTAATCAGATACCTGTCTCTTGGGCAGTACATTTGCGACCGGCCGGTTTGGGTCCAGGCTGTGTAAAAACGCAAGGTTTGGTAAAATAAGCTCACGGCCAATCAACCGGAAGTGCAGATGAAACGCTTCATTCAAAGTACAGACCGAAATCAGATAACCCTCTTTCCTGAGCAACTGGAAGACTATGTAGCTGAGGACAATCCTGTTCGGGTCGTTGATGTCTTTGTTGAGCAACTCGACCTGGACAAATTAGGATTCAAAGGGGTTACGCCTTTGAAAACGGGACGCCCCGCCTATCATCCTGCGATACTTCTCAAGCTTTACATCTACGGTTATTTGAACCGCATTCAATCCAGTCGGCGACTGGAACGTGAAAGCCAACGTAATCTGGAGCTGATCTGGTTATTGGAGCGTTTGACGCCCGATTTCAAAACCATTGCCAATTTCCGCAAAGACAACGGCACCGCCATTCGCAAAGTCTGCAGTCAGTTCGTGGCGCTTTGCCGGAAGTTGAATTTGTTAACGGAAGCTACGGTTGCGATTGATGGCAGCAAATTCAAAGCGGTTAACAACCGCGACAATAACTTCACCACGAACAAGATTAAACGCCGCCGCGAGCAAATCGAGGCCAGCATCGAGCGCTATCTATCGGCATTGGAAACAGCTGATCGTCAGGAACAGGCTGATTTCACCGAAGCCAAAATACAACGCTTGCAGGAAAAGATCGCCATGCTGAAACAGCAAATGACCAGGCTCGAAAGTATCGAAACCGAATTGGAGAAGACCCCGGACAAACAAATCTCTCTCACCGATCCTGATGCACGATCCATGGCTACGAGTGGTCGAGGCACCGGCATCGTGGGCTACAACGTCCAAACCGCTGTCGACACTGAAAATCATATAATCGTGGCTCACGAAGTCACTAACGTCGGCCATGATCGAAGCCAATTAGCCAACATGGCCGAGCAAGCCAAAACCGCGATGGGCGCTTCTGATCTCAACGTGGTGGCTGATCGAGGTTATTTCAGCGGCGAAGAAATTCGCAAATGCCATGAAGCCGGTATAACGGCCTTCGTACCCAAATGCTTAACCTCAGGAGCCAAGGCGGCAGGCCGGTTCGATAAAGCGGATTTCATTTACCACGCCGAATCCAATGAATATCGGTGTCCGGCAGGACAACGACTGATTTGGCGATACAGTACGGTCGATCATGAGATGACGGTCAATCGTTACTGGAGCTCATCCTGCAAAGAATGTGAGCTCAAAGCCAAATGCACGACCGGCGACCAGCGGCGTATCACGCGTTGGGAGCACGAAGAGATCCTCGAAGCGATGCAGACACGTCTGGACAAAGTGCCTGACAGCATGCGCATCCGACGGCAAACAGTGGAACATCCCTTTGGCACCCTCAAAGCCTGGATGGGATCAACTCATTTTCTGACCAAGACACTGGATCGCATCAGTACGGAGATGAGTTTGCATGTATTGGCCTACAACCTCAAAAGAGTGATGAATCTAATGGAAACCACAACTCTGATGGAAGCAATGGTGGCCTGATGGCCATTTATTGCTCTTTTTTTACCTATTACCGGTGGTTATTAGCGTCAATGTGGCTAAATCAAGTTAATAAACCAGTAAACATCATTCAGCAGCGTTAGTCGCTCAAAGCGGCTTTAGCTGAACAAAATTGCTCAATATCCAATCGATATTTTAATTGTCCGTTGTTTTTACACAGCCTGGGTCGACTCCAGCCTCCCAATCAAAGTGCTCATCAGCGGCATCACCTTAGAAGTCTCGTAATACCTAAAGCACTTGCCGCTTACCGATTGTCGTAGTTCGGCGGCAAGTAAAATCACACTGGCCCCTTCAAAAAATTAACGTCTATACTATACCGACAATCGATTGCATTACATTGCCGTTACAGCCTGCGGCATATAGAATCACTTGATATGTTAGGCTTTAATCCTTAAACAACGCACGTTTGCAAACCTGCTTAAGGAAAAATAACTCCCTTTGCTCGCCGGCGCTTCCAGACGAAGCGCGGAGCATTCCAGCGGCGCCAATCCGGGCCTGGGGACCAAACGCTGGAAACAAGGAATATCAAGGCTTACAGCCGGCGGCGATTTACGGAACGCCGGATACGGGCGGCTAGACCTTTCCTAGGCGCCACTGAACGCCGGAAACACAAGTTTGAATTATAAATACAGGCCATAGGACGGCAGACACCCTCGCCACAAGTTCTAAGTACGGCGAGCAATTATCCGAGGTGGGTCTTTTACATTCAGTAAATGAGGAATCTAATATGCCTAAGTCTACTTTCATCCCTGCCGCGGACCATGACTTTTTAGTCTGGTTCGATCATTTTCTCGCCAATCTGACGCCGGAGCGCGGCGTAGCGGCGGACAATTTGACCTCGCTCAAATCCGCCAGCGACGATTTTCACGCCAAAACCGCGTTTGCCAATAATGCGGCAGCCACCGCCAAACAGGCGACCGCCGATAAAAATGACAGCCGCCGCTTAGCCGAATCGTTGATCCGTGCGGAAGTTCGGCGGATCAAGGCGCGTGCGGATTATACCGGCGGCTTGGGGGCGCAACTGGGCATAGAGGGGGCCGAATATACCAACGATCTCGCCACTTCCAATCCCAATCTAAACGGCGTCGATCAAACCGGCGGGAAAGTCTCTTTAAGTTTTACCAAATATAACAGCGAGGGCATCAACATTTATTGCCAACGCGACGGCGACGCCGACTGGGTATTGCTGGGCCGCGCCACGGTTTCGCCGTTTGCGGACAACCGCCCGCTGCTGCAACCCGGCAAACCGGAATTGCGCCGCTATACCGCGATTTACATGGTGAAAGACAAGGAAGTCGGGCAGTTTAGCAATGATCTGGTAATCAATTGCGCGCCATAAAAATGGCCGCTTAAAATCCCGACCCAGCCCAAAAACGCAGTCTGTTGACCACACTGATAAATCGGACTTCGACCGTTTATTTAAATAGTGGCGGTCAGCCCGAACGGGATAACAATAAACAATAGGACACGGATCGATAAAACCTAAAACCGGTGGAAGATGTCCGTCCACCGGTTTTTTCCAATCTGAAACAACTCACCGGAAGTGCATGGTATTCGTTGCTGCCGTAACGCCAAATCCGATCAATTTACCAAGCAGCTTTGGCCGGCCCCCCAATCAATCCTGCATTATCGATCCTTTCGGAGATGCGGAAAATCCTTAAGGCAGATATGCTTGAATACCTGGCCATCTCGACGAAAAAACTAACCGATACAAAGCGCTAAATAAGTCATTATCGGCCAAAAGTAGTATTACACATTCTGTTTTTTGTGAGTTAGAATACATTTTGACTATCTTGTGTTGACTTAACCAAGCAAAACATGTTGTCAAACATACGGTTTCCGCTGGCCTTTAAGGATAATTATCGACGATCAAGAGGTTTTTTTCTGGCCCTACCAGATAAAAAGCCACCCGGAGCTATGATCCCAAACGAGGTTAACGCCAAAAACGCCGCTAGCAACCGCTCAAAATCCGTCAGTACCTTAATTTGAGGAAGTTATGAAAGCCTATAAGACGATTTTCAAACCCAATGCTATTTGCTCGGCATTTTTGGCTGCCGGCTTGATCTTGCAAAGCCAGGCATTGTTCGCGGCGACTGTCACCCAAAACGGTGGCGCCGGCACCAATGGTATCCCCGGAGCCGCGGGCAACCCCGGCACAAATGGTACGAATGGTTCAGCGGGAGACAACGCTACCGCGGATGCCGGCTTTACGATAACCAACTCCAGCACCAGCAATACCGCTTCAGCTACCGGCGGTTCTGGCGGTATCGGCGGTAATGGCGGTACGGGAACTCCTTCCGGCGCCAACGGCGGTAACGGCGGTAACGGTAACAATGGCGGAAATGCTACGGCCCAAGCCGGCGCCAACTTGAACAGCGCGACCACCCTTTCGGCCACGGCCACCGCCAACGGTGGCACAGGCGGCTACAACGGCCAGGGCGGTTCGGCATCGGGAGGCGGCACTTCTGGTTTGGATGGCAACTCTGGCACGGGCGGCAATGCCATCGTGCAAGCAAAAGCTATTAACACAGGCACTGGCGGCGCAACAGTGAACGCGACGGCCAATGGTGGCAATGGCGGTTATGGCTATGGCAATGGCACCGCCGGCAATGGTGGTTCCGCTGATCTCGGCGCAATCATCGCCGAAACTATTTTTGGAAGCTCGGCAGGAAACGGTACAGTCTCGGTTTCCGGAACCGCCAATGGCGGTAACGGTGGCAATACCGGAGGCACGGGTAATGCCGGTAACGGCGCGGCCGTCAGCCTGCTGAATAAAGTCGATGGCAGCACCACCGGCAGCCTGACCCTGAGCCAGACCGCCACCGGCGGTAATGCCGGCGGCAGCTACGGCGGCACCAGCGGCACGGCCGGCAGCGCCAGCAGCAGCCTGACTAAATCCACGGCGTCCAGTGCGTTGTCAGTGACCAGCAGCGCCACCGGCGGCAGCGGCGCTTACCGTTACAACACCGCGACCGGTACCGCCGGTGCCGGCGCGGCCGGCACGTCATTGGCCAGCGCTACCAACAGCGCCGGCAGCGCCTATGCCAGCGGTACGGCCACTGGCGGTACCGGCGGTTATGCCAACGACGCCGCCAATGGCGGGGCCGGTGGGAATGCCACCAATACCACTAGCGCGGCCAGCAGCGGCGCCAGCCATACCGTTACAGCCTACGGCAACGCCACCGGCGGTAGCGGCGGGTACACCTACGGCGGCAATGGCGGCAACGGCGGTTCGGCGACCAGCAGCAGTACCGGTACCGCTTCCGGCAACAGTTCGGTCACGGTCAATGATCAAGCCAGCGGCGGCAGCGGCGGTGCCAACAACAGCAGCACCGCCGGCAACGGCGGCAATGGCGGTATCGCTTCGTCCAGCGCCTCCGGCGGCAATGCCGGCTCTCTGTCCGTTAGTGTCACTTCAAATGCTTATGGCGGCGGTGGTTCAACCGGCCAAGGCGTCGGCAAAAAAGGCGGGAATGGCGGCAGCGCCACTGCTCAGGCCAGCGGTTCGTCCACCGGCAATGGCAGTGTCAGCGTCAATGCCAGTCAACACGGCGGCACCGGCGGCCAAGGCTATGCCGGCGCCGATGGCGGCCTTGGCGGCGATGCCGTTGCCACCAATCTGGTCAGCGGCTCGACCGGCGGCAGCCTCAACTTAACCCAAACCGCTACCGGCGGTAACGGCGGTGGTACCAATGGCGCCGGTGCGGCGGCGGTCGGCGGCAAGGCCGAATCAACCTTGACCAACGTCAACGTCGGCGGCGGCAGCGTCACCGGTAACAGCACGGCCAACGCCGGTAATGGCGGCTCGGCCAGCGACACCGGCAACGGCGGTAACGGCGGCGGCGCCAAAGCGGCCATTTCTCTGGTGCAAGCCGGCAACGTCACGGCCGATGCCACCGCCAACGGCGGCAATGGCGGTAACAGCACCGACGGCATTGCCGGCAACGGCGGCGCGGCCGATCTGGGCATTGATTTGACCAGCGTTTACGGCGAATCGACCAATAATGCCACCGTCAATATTGGTGGCGTTGCCAACGGCGGTAACGGCGGCACGGCCACCGGCACCGGCGCGGCCGGTAACGGCGCGGCCGTCAGCCTGCTGAATAAAGTCGATGGCAAAACCAGCGGCAGCCTGACCCTGAGCCAGACCGCCACCGGCGGTAATGCCGGCAGCAGCTACGGCGGCACCAGCGGCACGGCCGGCAGCGCCAGCAGCAGTCTGAGCAAAACCACGGCGTCCAGTGCGTTGTCAGTGACCAGCAGCGCCACCGGCGGCAGCGGCGCTTACCGTTACAACACCGCGACCGGCACCGCCGGCGCCGGTGCAACCGGCACGTCATTGGCCAGCGCCACCAACAGCGCCGGCAGCGCCTATGCCAGCGGTACGGCCACTGGCGGGGCCGGCGGTTATTCCAGCGACGTCGCCAATGGCGGGGCCGGTGGGAATGCCACCAATACCACTAGCGCAACCAGCAGCGGCGCCAGCCATGCTGTTACGGCCTACGGCTACGCCACCGGCGGCAGCGGCGGGTACACCTACGGTGGCAATGGCGGCAACGGCGGTTCGGCGACCAGCAGCAGTACCGGTACCGCTTCCGGCAACAGTTCGGTCACGGTCAATGATCAAGCCAGCGGCGGCAGCGGCGGCGCCAACAACAGCAGCACCGCCGGCAACGGCGGCAATGGCGGTATCGCTTCGTCCAGCGCCTCCGGCGGCAATGCCGGCTCTCTGTCCGTTAGTGTCACTTCAAATGCTTATGGCGGCGGTGGTTCAACCGGCCAAGGCGTCGGCAAAAAAGGCGGGAATGGCGGCAGCGCCACTGCTCAGGCCAGCGGTTCGTCCACCGGCAATGGCAGTGTCAGCGTCAATGCCAGTCAACACGGCGGCACCGGCGGCCAAGGCTATGCCGGCGCCGATGGCGGCCTCGGCGGCGATGCCGTTGCCACCAATCTGGTCAGCGGCTCGACCGGCGGCAGCCTCAACTTAACCCAAACCGCTACCGGCGGTAACGGCGGTGGTACCAATGGCGCCGGTGCGGCGGCGGTCGGCGGCAAGGCCGAATCAACCTTGACCAACGTCAACGTCGGCGGCGGCAGCGTCACCGGTAACAGCACGGCCAACGCCGGTAATGGCGGCTCGGCCAGCGACACCGGCAACGGCGGTAACGGCGGCGGCGCCAAAGCGGCCATTTCTCTGGTGCAAGCCGGCAACGTCACGGCCGATGCCACCGCCAACGGCGGCAATGGCGGTAACAGCACCGACGGCATTGCCGGCAACGGCGGCGCGGCCGATCTGGGCATTGATTTGACCAGCGTTTACGGCGAATCGACCAATAATGCCACCGTCAATATTGGTGGCGTTGCCAACGGCGGTAACGGCGGCACGGCCACCGGCACCGGCGCGGCCGGTAACGGCGCGGCCGTCAGCCTGCTGAATAAAGTCGATGGCAAAACCAGCGGCAGCCTGACCCTGAGCCAGACCGCCACCGGCGGTAATGCCGGCAGCAGCTACGGCGGCACCAGCGGCACGGCCGGCAGCGCCAGCAGCAGTCTGAGCAAAACCACGGCGTCCAGTGCGTTGTCAGTGACCAGCAGCGCCACCGGCGGCAGCGGCGCTTACCGTTACAACACCGCGACCGGCACCGCCGGCGCCGGTGCAACCGGCACGTCATTGGCCAGCGCCACCAACAGCGCCGGCAGCGCCTATGCCAGCGGTACGGCCACTGGCGGGGCCGGCGGTTATTCCAGCGACGTCGCCAATGGCGGGGCCGGTGGGAATGCCACCAATACCACTAGCGCAACCAGCAGCGGCGCCAGCCATGCTGTTACGGCCTACGGCTACGCCACCGGCGGCAGCGGCGGGTACACCTACGGTGGCAATGGCGGCAACGGCGGTTCGGCGACCAGCAGCAGTACCGGTACCGCTTCCGGCAACAGTTCGGTCACGGTCAATGATCAAGCCAGCGGCGGCAGCGGCGGCGCCAACAACAGCAGCACCGCCGGCAACGGCGGCAATGGCGGTATCGCTTCGTCCAGCGCCTCCGGCGGCAATGCCGGCTCTCTGTCCGTTAGTGTCACTTCAAATGCTTATGGCGGCGGTGGTTCAACCGGCCAAGGCGTCGGCAAAAAAGGCGGGAATGGCGGCAGCGCCACTGCTCAGGCCAGCGGTTCGTCCACCGGCAATGGCAGTGTCAGCGTCAATGCCAGTCAACACGGCGGCACCGGCGGCCAAGGCTATGCCGGCGCCGATGGCGGCCTCGGCGGCGATGCCGTTGCCACCAATCTGGTCAGCGGCTCGACCGGCGGCAGCCTCAACTTAACCCAAACCGCTACCGGCGGTAACGGCGGTGGTACCAATGGCGCCGGTGCGGCGGCGGTCGGCGGCAAGGCCGAATCAACCTTGACCAACGTCAACGTCGGCGGCGGCAGCGTCACCGGTAACAGCACGGCCAACGCCGGTAATGGCGGCTCGGCCAGCGACACCGGCAACGGCGGTAACGGCGGCGGCGCCAAAGCGGCCATTTCACTGGTGCAAGCCGGCAACGTCACGGCCGATGCCACCGCCAACGGCGGCAATGGCGGTAACAGCACCGACGGCATTGCCGGCAACGGCGGCGCGGCCGATCTGGGCATTGATTTGACCAGCGTTTACGGCGAATCGACCAATAATGCCACCGTCAATATTGGTGGCGTTGCCAACGGCGGCAACGGCGGCACGGCCACCGGCACCGGCGCGGCCGGTAACGGCGCGGCCGTCAGCCTGCTGAATAAAGTCGATGGCAAAACCAGCGGCAGCCTGACCCTGAGCCAGACCGCCACCGGCGGTAATGCCGGCGGCAGCTACGGCGGCACCAGCGGCACGGCCGGCAGCGCCAGCAGCAGCCTGACTAAATCCACGGCGTCCAGTGCGTTGTCCGTGACCAGCAGCGCCACCGGCGGCAGCGGCGCTTACCGTTACAACACCGCGACCGGTACCGCCGGCGCCGGTGCAACCGGCACGTCATTGGCCAGCGCCACCAACAGCGCCGGCAGCGCCTATGCCAGCGGTACGGCCGCTGGCGGGGCCGGCGGTTATTCCAACGACGCCGCCAATGGCGGGGCCGGTGGGAATGCCACCAATACCACTAGCGCGACCAGCAGCGGCGCCAGCCATACCATTTCGGCCTCCGGCTACGCCTCCGGTGGCAGCGGCGGTTACACCTACGGCGGCAACGGCGGCAACGGCGGTTCGGCGACCAGCAGCAGTACCGGTACCGCTTCCGGCAACAGTTCAGTCAACGTCAGTGATCAAGCCCATGGCGGCTATGGTGGCGCAAACAACAACGGTACAGGTAAAGGCGGTAACGGTGGCAATGCCATCTCCAGCGCTATCGGCAGCAACGTCGGCAACCAGTCGGTCAGTGTTTCCTCTTCTGCCTATGGCGGTAGCGGCGGCACTTCAGTTGGCGGCCAGAAAGGCATAGGCGGCAGTGCAACATCCAATGCCAATGCCAACAGTAGTGCCGGTTACGCAGCTGCCAATGCTTATTCGTACGGAGGCAGCGGCTCTAGCGCTCCAACCACTATTAAAGCCAGCGCTTTGGCTCAAGGTGGAAGCAGCTCGAACGCTTATGCTCTTGCCGACCAGGGCGTCAATCAACTCACCGCAACATCAAGTGCTAATATTGCCGGAACTAGCGCCAGCCGCTCGTCTATTGGCGAATTGGCGGGATCGCAAGCTGAAGCCGCGGGTAAACAAGCCGTCGCATTTGGTACAGTACTGCCGACTGACAGCGATGCCATGTCGGCATTGGCCGGCAACCCAACCGTATTGCATGATTTCGACATCGGCGGTTCGAGCCAAGCTTGGCTGTTAGGTACGATGGGAGTAGTAAATACCGCAGTTACCGATTATCACAGCTATACAGCAACACTCAACATGAATCTGGACACTTCAGCCTACAGCATGAATCAACATCTTTTGCTCGGTCTGTTAAGTCCGGTGTTCAGTGCCAACAACTTGACCGGCGGCAGCGACGAGCTTAGCTTTAGCGTCAATATCACCGGCGCAAGTGGTGGATACAGCAACACTTATAACTTTACTGACCTTACTACTACCGGCAACGCCGCCAGCGCCGTCAATTTCTTTAACGACAAAACGTTGGACTTGGGTGATTGGCACAGCTGGATCAGTAACAGCAATAAGGTGTTGAGTCTTACATTCAACTTGAACCTGTACAGCCACACCGCGGACTCAGGATTGAACTTCAACTTGATCGCAGGTAATTCCACCTTGGGTTCCGGTCCGTCTAACGTACCGTTACCGACTAGTGCCTGGTTGTTCGGCTCTGCACTGTTTGGCTTTTTGTTCCGCCGGCGTCAAGTCCAATCGGCCTAAGTCAGCCAGGATATCAACCTCACCCGCTGGCAGCGATATTCATCAACGCCAGCGCGGCACTTACTGTGCCCCAGTTCGCTGGGGCTTTTTATTTATTTTTTGTCTCTTCACCCGCGAGCCCACTACCCGACAATTAAAGCTATCTACTCGCAATTTGAAAACTTTGATTGCTCAGCGACGGATGGCAAATGTCCGTTTAAGGCTCCGCAATCATGCAAACATGAATAGGGTCTTAGCTGGGATTCATTGTCATTCAACCCAGCCTTCCACAAACGCAAATTCAGCTAATTATCCATTAACGGTCATTGGAAAGCTCATCCGACTGTCGCTTTTGGATTGATTGCGCTGAAAAAGGACTCTTTAGTGAAAATAGTTCGGCGGCAAGAAAATCCTCATAGCCCCTTAAAAAAATTAAGGTCTACACTATACCGACATTCGATTGCATTACACCGATGTTAAAGCGGCCGGGGTGTCGAAGGCGTCACCTCGTTTCGACCCAACATAGGGGTCGAAACATGGGTTCTCGCATGACGCCGTTTGCGGACAACCGGCCGCTGCTGCAACCCGGCAAACCGGAATTGCGCCGCTATACCGCGATTTATATGGTGAAAGACAAGGAAGTCGGGCAGTTTAGCAATGATCTGGTCATCAATTGCGCGCCCTGAAAGCAAGGCTATACAGGAAACAGCTTAAAAACCGGTAGCGGATGTTTTCTATTGAATTTTGCCTCAAGGGAACCAGTAAGTTCCCTTCTTCCTCCGGGAAAGCTAGGGTGGGAGTAATTGCTGATTTAATCCCCTCACCCCAACCCTCTCCCGCAAGGAGAGGGGGCTTTTACAACAGCTTCCGGAGAGGCGGTTGTTTTTAGTTTTGTACGCCCCTACTCGGCAATGGGGCGCTCGCGAGTCGTTCCGCCGAGACTAAGACGCCAACAGCATATTGTCCAAAGTCTTCCTTGCCAGCGCCGCCTGCTCGGCCGGCACGGAAACCTGATTGACAACATGTCCGGCCGCCAGATTTTCCAGCACCCAAGCCAGGTGTTGCGGGTCGGTGCGGAACATGGTCGAGCACATACTTAGGGTCGGCGCCATGAAATGCACACTTTTGCCTTGGGCTTTGCATTCTTGATTCAAGCGGTTGACCAGATTCAACTCGGTCGCGACCAGCCAGCGGGTGTTGGCTTCGGCTTCGCGGACGATTTTTAATATCATTTCGGTGGAGCCGATGAAATCGGACTTTTCACAGACTTCAAAGCAGGCTTCCGGATGCGAAATCACGATGGTTTCCGGATGTTTCTCCTTAAACGCGTCGATTTGCTCCGGCTGAAACGCTTGATGCACGGAACAATAGCCTTTCCATAAAATGATCTTGGCATCGCGAATTTGCTGCTCGGTCAAGCCGCCCTGCGACTTGTTGAAGTCCCAGGTCACCATGTGCTCCAGCGGGATACCCATCCGATAGCCGGTATTCCGGCCCAAATGCTGATCCGGGAAAAACAATACTTTCTCGCGTTTGGCAAAACTCCAATTCAGAATTTTTTCGGCATTCGACGAGGTACAAACGATGCCGTCGTGCTGACCGCAGAATGCCTTTAAATCGGCCGCCGAATTGATGTAAGTCACAGGAGTCACCGCGTTTTCGACATCTATGATCTTCGCCAATTCGTCCCAGCACTGCTGAACCTTGACCTTATTCGCCATATCCGCCATCGAGCATCCGGCGGCCATGTCCGGCAATATGGCGATTTGCTCGGGGCGCGACAGAATATCGGCAACCTCGGCCATGAAATGTACCCCGCAAAATACGATGTATTCGGCTTCGGATTGCGCGGCCTCCCGCGATAATTTCAATGAATCGCCGAATATATCGGCGTGCTTGAACACCTCGTCGCGCTGATAATGGTGGCCAAGTACGATACAGCGTTTGCCAAGCTTGGCTTTGGCGGCAACGATGCGGGCATCGCATTCGGCGTCATCGAGCAAGGCGTAATCATGTATAGGTAAGGCAGCAGTCATTTTTCAACCTGAAAACAAAAAACGGAGAATTGTAAAGCTTTGGGCAGCATTTTTAACAGACAGTTCCTTGCACAAACCGTCTATCGGGCCGATTAAAACCGTAAGCGGGCCAGCCTAAGCGCAGCCAGGATCAGTTGTATAAGCCGGCAACAGCATCAATACAGTGCATTTTGCAGCAAATTCATTGCGCTGGCGCCGCTTTGGTTCTGCACGTATTGCAAAACCACCGGCACAAACTGGCTAACCATGGACGGATTCATACCCAGCGTTTGAAACGATCCGGCAAGCGCCGCCAAGCTGCCGTATTGGCCGCCCATCATATTGCCCGCCGCACCCAATAAGGATGACGAGCCGGACGCGGCAATCTGTTGCGGCACGGAACTCAGATATTGATCCATCCCCGGCACGCTAGTGCTCAATTGCGAAAAATCACCGGGACTCATACGTTGCTGCGCCACGGAAAAAATCGAGCCGACCCCTCCCAAGGCCTGTTGCGGACTGATACCCAATTGGCCTACCAAAATATTAATCAATCCCTGCTCGACACTGGCGCCGGTACCCGCTGCCTGGCTCGCCGCACCGGCACCGTAATAAGGCGCCTGTTGAGCCGCACCGACTTGCGATCCACCCAACGCAAAAGTCTGACCGGTGTAGGGTTGCTGTCCCTGAGCGCAGGCTGTCAACAACAATACGGGGCCGAGAACGCAAAAACTCGTTGAAAATTTCATGTGTTTAAACTCCTGATAAGTCATTATTATCGGATCGGCCTTAGCCTGATCCGCCACCGATAATCCGGCTGCCGGTTACTAGCGCAAACTTTAAATCGAAACACGGCGGCGGCACAACCGTATCCAGCGCGAATAAATTCAAATGCTGTTGCGCATAGGACCACATTTTCCTAGCCTAAATCAGCACAGCGACGCCGCTTACGGTACCCTTGCACCAGTTCGTCGTCGGCAAAGGTCGGCTATCTTGTCGATTTAAGTATAATCTCAGCTTTAGCCACACGACCCATCAGGTAAAAACATGCAAAACATCCAAAAGACACTCGAAGATTACTATCTTCGTCTCCAGGCCCATCCCAAGTACCTGCACGTTATGACTTTGCCTTTGTTGCAGCGCTGGGGCGTATTTATCGGCCTGTTTCTGCTGTCGCAAATCCTGGTTTTCGGCAGTCTCTACCTCATTTTCGACAAGGTCGTGGTGATTGGCTTTCTAGCCAGCGTTTTAGCGGGCCTGGCCACCGGGGTTGGCGCCCTCCCCGCTTTATTCTTTAAAAACATTTCCGACCGTCTGTTCAATAGCTTGCTGGGCGCCGCCGCCGGCGTCATGTTGGCGGCCACGGCATTTTCCTTATTAGTGCCCGGCATCGATTTCGGCGAACAGGTTTGGCCGGGTAAAGGCTTATGGGTCGTTTCGGCCGGCATGCTGATCGGCGCGCTGTTTTTGCATTATGCCGACAGCCGTCTGCCGCATTTGCATTTTGACACAGTTAGCGATCATTCCCTGGATTCACTGCAAAAAATCTCGCTGTTCATTATCGCCATCACCATTCACAACTTCCCGGAAGGTATGTCGGTCGGGGTCAGTTTCGGTTCCGGCGATATGAAAAACGGCTTGGTATTGTCGATTGCCATTGCCTTGCAAAACCTGCCGGAAGGCCTGGCGGTGGCATTACCGCTAGTCGGTTTGGGGTATAACAAGTGGAAAGCCGTTGCGCTGGCGACACTCACGGGTTTAGTCGAGCCGGTTGGCGGATTGCTCGGGATCACCATGGTCACGGTGTTTTCGTCGGTGCTGCCGATAGCGATGGGTTTTGCCGCCGGCGCTATGCTGTTTGTGATCAGCGAAGAGATCATCCCGGAGACCCACGCCAAGGGCCGCTCCCGTGTTGCAACGTTTTCGTTGATGATAGGCTTCATCGTCATGATGATTCTGGACAAGGTGATCACTTAAACTCGCTCCCAGCCAGGAAGGCCGGCAGGCCTTCCTGGGCTAGTTATACATCACTCTCCGCATACGACTGTAAATATAGAATGGAATACCTTTCGCAATTAGTCAGCCAATTCAGCGATTTCAATTTCACCGAACTCCTAACCACCGGCGGAACCAGCTTTGCACTGATAGCTGCCGCGGAAATAGGCGACAAAAGTCAATTGGTTTGCATGACGCTGGCTTCCCGGCACAGGCCGGCTCCGGTGCTATTGGGGGCGATTGCCGCCTTTGCCCTGCTGAATACCTTAGCCGTGGTTTTTGGCGCGGCTATCGCCCAATGGCTGCCGGACTACGTCGTTGCCGCCACCGTCGCCGTGTTATTCGCCGCATTCGGTTTGCATGCCCTACTCAACCGTGACGATGACGACGATGACGGGGAAGTGGAGGAAAAAAGCGGTCACGGCATTTTTTTTACGACCTTTCTATTAATTACCGTTGCCGAATTTGGCGATAAAACCCAACTGGCGGTGGTTGCCTTTAGTAGTACCGCTCAACCGCTATCGGTTTGGCTGGGATCGACACTAGCCTTGGCATTTACCTCCGCTCTTGGCGTTCTGGCAGGCCGCACCGTATTGCAAAAAATCCCGTTATCGCTGCTGCACAAAGCCAGCGGCCTGTTTTTTCTGATTTTATCCGGAGTGGCGGCGTATAAGGCTTACGAAAGTTTGCTTGCCGCCGGAATAATTCCCGCGCTCTAATACGCTCAGTTCCGCAAATATACCGGTTAGTTTGATGCCATTTTCTCGTTATCGCTGGTTGGATCTGCCGGCTGATTTTAGGCTTGGCTCTGATTTACGGGCTGCTTGCCAAAGTCGTCCTGGCTTATTTCGCGGCATCCGGCAATGTCACTTTGATCTGGTTTTCCGGAGGATTGGGGCTGGCAGCGCTACTGCAAAGAGGATTGCATTACTGGCCGGGCATATTCATCGGTGCCTTTGCCGCCGGCCTAATGGTGGACGATTCCTTCTGGCTATCCTTAGGTATCTCTACCGGCAATACCTTGGAATCGGTCTGCGCCGCCTGGCTTCTAAAGCGTAATCCGCGCTTTTCCGCCGACTTAAGACAACCCGAACATTTTCTCCAGTTAGCATTGGTAGGCATCGTTTGTTCCGCTATCAGCGCCAGTCTCGGTCCTTCGGCACTATGGCTTGCGGGCTTCATTAATTCCGAAGACTTAGCGGAAGCCGTCTTGCATTGGTGGATGGCGGATGTATTCGGTATTATCTTCACCACCCCCCTGTTCCTGATTTGGCAACACTGGCCCAACAGTTGGTTCCGAAAAAGCCGTTTGCCGGAAGCATTGCTCTTCCTGTGCTTTACCATCCTCAGCGGCCAAGTGCTTTTCTCCGATTGGTTCTTACCGCAGCTAACCTTTACGCCGCATACTTATTGGACTTTTTTCTTTGTGTTCTGGGGCGCGATGCGCTTCGGCCGTCATGGCGTCGCGCTGGTCCTGGCGATCACTGCCTTCCAAGCACTACACGGCGCCGCTTATCATACCGGCCGCTTCGCATACGATCTGGAACAAAGCGATCTGTTTAATTTCTGGCTTTACATGGCGGTACTGTCTTCCAGCGGGGTCATACTGGCATTAACGCTGCATAAAAATCGTCAGGTTGCATTGGGCCTACTGGAAAGCGAACGCCGACTGAAAGCGATCATCGACGCATCGCCGGTGCCGCAAGCCGTTTACGACTCCCAAGGCAAGATCACCCAGATCAATCCCGCTTTTCATAAGGCCTTTGGCTACAGCTTGGACGATATTCCAACATTGGAGGAGTGGTGGCAAAAAGCCTACCCCGACCCGGCCTACCGGCAAATGATCACGCACAACTGGCAAGCCTTAGAACATAAAGCCGATAACCAGCAAGAGTTTGAAACCCTGGAAGGCAACATTTGTTGTAAAAATGGCGAAATACGCACCGTGCGGGCCGGTTCGGTATCCTTGGGCAATTCTTACGTCGGCAGCCACTTGAAAATCCTGTTCGATATATCGGAACAACTCAAGTCCGAAAAGGCCCTGATCGAATCCAACTTATTATTACAAACCATCCTGGAAACATTACCGATACGGGTATTCTGGAAGGACAAAGATTCACGGTATTTAGGCTGCAACGCGCTATTTGCCGCCGATGCCGGACAACTCAGCTCCCGCGACTTGGTCGGGAAAGACGATACTCAACTCAATTGGCAACAACAGGCTTCAATCTACCAAGCGGATGACCGCGAGGTTATGGCTTCAGGCAAGAGCAAGCTGGGTTTTGAAGAACCCCAAACCACGCCGGACGGCAATACCATTTGGCTGCGCACATCGAAAATACCCTTGCGAAATTCCGATTACGAAATTATCGGGGTTTTAGGCATCTACGAAGACATTACCACGAGTAAGGCCCGTGAAGATGTATTAGCCCAATCCGTTTCGTTGTTAAAGGCGACGCTGGAAGCCACCGCCGACGGCATTCTGGTCGTAAGCCTGCAAGGTCAAATCATTACGTTCAATCAACGTTTTTTCGAATTGTGGAAGTTACCCCAAGCTGCGGTTGGAGAAATTCATGACGATACCAAGCTTTTGAATTTAGCGGTGAAACAGCTGAAAAATCCCGGCGAGTTTTTCGATAAAGTTCAGGAGCTCTACCATCGACCCGAACAAGAAAGTTATGACCTGATCGAATTCATCGATGGCCGAATATTTGAGCGCTATTCGAAACCGCAAAATATCGCCGACAAGATTGTCGGCCGCGTATGGAGTTTTCGCGATGTCAGCAGTCAGTACCGTGCGGAACAGGCATTGCAAAGAAAAGAATACTATCAGCGCGCACTGCTGGATAACATTCCGCACGCCATTTGGTTAAAAGATACCGAAAGCCGACTGCTGGCGGTCAACCAGGAATTTGCCAACGTATTTTCCGCGGAAAATCCGGAAGCGCTGGTCGGCAAAAACGATTTCGACATCGCCGCTCCGGAACTGGCGGCGAGCTATCAGGCCGACGACCGGCGCGTGCTGAATTCGCGGGATAAACTGATCGTTGAGGAAGAAATTTTGGATCGCGGCGTCCGAAAGTGGTTCGAAACCTACAAAGCGCCGGTGATGGACGAACAAGGCCAACTGTTGGGTACGGTAGGTTTCGCTCGCGACATCAGCGAGTTGCGCAAAACCGAAGAAAACCTGAGACTGGCGGCCCTGGTTTACGACAATAGCAGTGAAGCGATGGTGGTAGTGGACAACGAAAATACCATCCTCAGCGTCAACCCGGCTTTTACCGCCATGACCGGCTATACGGCGGAAGAAGTCATCGGTAAAAATCCGCGCATTCTCAGCTCCGGCGAGCACGATGCGGCCTTTTACCAAGAGCTATGGACAACACTGAGCACTACCGGGGCCTGGCGCGGAGAAGTGAAAAATCTGAGTAAAGACGGCCGCCTGTTTATCGAAGAATTGGCGATCAATACGATTTACAACAGCGATGGCAAACCGCAACGCCGCGTGGCCTTGTTCTCCGACATTACTCAACGCAAGCAATCCGAAGAACAAATCTGGCGGCAGGCCAACTTCGATCCGCTGACCGGCCTGCCTAACCGCCGTATGTTCCGCGACAGGTTGGAACAGGAAATCAAAAAAGCCCACCGGATGGGTCAGTTATTCGCCATCTTGTTCATCGACCTGGACCGTTTTAAGGAAATCAACGATACGCTAGGCCACGACATGGGCGACAACTTGCTCAAGGAGACGGCCGAGCGGCTGCAAACCTGCGTACGCGAATCGGATACCGTGGCGCGCCTGGGCGGGGACGAATTCACCATCATCTTGAGCGAGCTGGACTGTATTGAAAGAACCGAACCGATAGCGAAAAATCTTTTGCAAAAAATCAGCGCGCCGTACTGTCTGAACGAGGAGCTCTCCTACGTCTCAGCCAGCATAGGCATCACGTTTTATCCAAACGACAGCACCGACTTGAGCCAATTGCTGAAGAACGCCGATCAAGCCATGTATGCCGCCAAAAACCAAGGCCGCAACAACTACCGCTTCTTTACCAAAGCTTTGCAGGACGCCCTGGAGGCGCGGGCTGCATTGCTTGGCGACTTGCGTATCGCACTGGCCCAAGATCAATTTTTACTCTGTTATCAACCTATCGTCGATTTGCACAGCGGCGCGGTACATAAAGCGGAAGCCTTGTTACGCTGGCGGCATCCGCAACGGGGACTAATCAGTCCGGGCGAGTTCATTCCGCTGGCGGAAGAAACCGGCCTGATCCGAGAAATTGGCGACTGGGTATTTGAAACCGCGGCCCGGCAAGTTCAAACCTGGCGAACCGACATTCATTCCGACTTTCAAATCAGCGTTAACAAATCGCCGGTGCAGTTTCAAAGCCCGGAGCACACCCCTAACGATTGGTTCGCATTTCTCAACCGGCTAGGACTATCCGGCCAAAGTATTGTCGTGGAGATTACGGAAGGCCTGTTATTGGACGCCAACCTTGCCGTACACAATCATCTGATGGCATTTCGCGACGCCGGCATGCAGGTAGCGATCGACGACTTCGGCACCGGCTATTCCGCATTGTCCTACCTGAAAAAATTCGACATCGACTACCTGAAGATAGACCAATCGTTCGTGCGCAACCTGTCGGTCGATTCCAACGATTTTGTGCTGTGCGAGGCCATCATCGTGATGGCGCATAAACTGGGGTTGAAAGTAATCGCCGAAGGCGTGGAAACCGAACAGCAGAGGGATTTGCTGTGCGCAATCGGCTGCGATTACGGTCAAGGCTATCTGTTTGCCCGGCCGCTAACCGCAGACATATTCGCCCAACGCTTCGCCGTCTCGAAATAATGGGATATGTAAGTCGGCGACAAATCAGCGCAGCCTAGGCCTCGCTGATCACTACGCCGTCCGGTTTCAAACTCAAGGTATAGTCGCCCCGCAACAGACCTTGCAGTTCGCGCCCGGCCATGTTGTAGCGCCAGCCATGCAACAACACGCAGTCTTCATCGCCGAACAATAGTTGTTCGAGATCCTTGCGGGTAGCCAGAATGATCGGATTTAAAGAATTTTCCTCGGCGCGGATTCTGACCACCGCGCTCAACACGTCGAGTATCGCCTCGTGCTGCTGGGTCTTTTTGGCGGCTTGATCTTTTTCCGCCAAGGGTTTGGGCGGGCGCTGCCGGGCGCTGTCGATCAATTCGCAGATGACTTTGCCGTAACGATTAACGGTGCGGTCGTTGATATTGCGAATCTTGGCTAATTCTGGCAACGAAAGCGGCTGCAATTTGCCTAGTTCCAACAGTAAGTCGTCCTGCAACAGCCAGCTACGCGGCTTGTTTTCCTGCTGCGCGGTACGCTCGCGCCATTCGGTCAGACTTTGCATGATAGACAATTGCTTGCCGGTCAACTTATTTTTGCCGCGAATTTTCAGCCAGGCATTTTCCGGCGACAGCTGATACAGTTCCGGATCGTTCAGCAACGCAAAATCGCTCTCCAACCAATTCAGGCGGCCCAATTTATCCAGCTGCTCGCACATGATTTTGTAGATCTTGCACAGATAAATCACGTCATCGGCGGCATATTGAATTTGATCCTCACTTAAGGGACGCTCCGACCAATCGGTACGGGTATGCGCCTTGCTTAAATTCACGTTCAGAAAGCTGGACACCAACATTGCATAGCCGGGATTTTCTTGAAACCCTAGCAAGGGCGCGGCAATCTGGGTATCGAAAATCGGGGCCGGAATTTTGCCGGTAATCTGATAAAAAATTTCCAAGTCCTGGCGGCAAGAATGCAGCACTTTGACAATATTGGGATTGTAAATCGCCTCGAACAATACGGATAAGTCGGTAATGGCCAACGGATCGACACAGGCCACCCATCCCGGCGCGGCGATTTGCAACAAACAAAATTTTGGGTAGTAGGTTTTTTCGCGGAGAAATTCGGTATCCAGAGCTATCCATGGCTCCTGACTAATGAGTTGACAAAGGCTATCGAGTTGGTCGGGGCGGTTGATATATTGAATGGTCATAGTCACTATGGCAATGAACGAAGCTTGCCGCGAAACGGCGTGACTGGCTATTTTAACCCGTCCGCTTAAGCACAGGGCTTAAATATTATTCATTGCCGACAATTTGCTTGGCACTGGCGATAGATATGGCAGGAAAACCCATCCATGGGCAAGAGAAACTCCTTAAAACACACTGAATATCAAAAACTATATTTCATCCCCAACCACCAAGTTCTTGGTGCTCCGGGGCCATAGAATGTCGTGCCGCTTGGCGAATTTTGATATTGGCCATTGGCAATCCCAGCAGCGCCGAATTGGCCCGCCGTATAGTAATGTTCGTCAAGGATATTATTGACCTGACCGAACACCAGCAAGCCTTTAACAAACTCAGGCGCATAGCGCACCCCATAATTGACGACAACATAACCGGGAATCGTGCCGTTTGCTTGTTGAGCATTGTTTTCGTTACCTCTAACAAAGGATTGAGAGAAACCGATAATATTCAAATTGGTTCCCCATTCTTTGCTGAGCTGGTAATCAATATAGGTTTTAAAAGTATGCTTGGGCACCAATGGAATACGATTGCCTGGATTCACGGTAATAGTACTACCATCAGCCCCCGGATCACTTCCCGCCTGATTGTATTGGCTGTTGAGTATCTCGGTGGACTGATAAGTCGCATCCAAATACGTGTAATTTGCACCGATACTCCAGTCTTCAACCTTACGATCTAGGCTGGCTTCAATCCCCTGACGTTGTGTTTTACCAAAGTTTCTAAAATAGCCATACCCATTGGCTATAGTATCCGGCGCGGCGACAAATTGAATATCGTTGGTATTGATAATATTAAAATATCCAAGACTCCAATTTACCTTGCCCGGCAGTAGTCCCCTAAATCCGGCTTCCCAATTTTGGGTAATAACCTGTTTCAAACTGGGATCGCCCGCCATGGAGTTTGGCATTCTGCAAGGCTGGTTGGGATTGGCACAACCCAACTCAATAGTGGTTGGCGCGCGAGTGCCTTCGTTATAGCCTGCGTAGAAACCAATAGCCTCATAGGGGTTATACGTCAAACCAACCGCTGGATTGAATCGGTCGAAGACATGCTTGCCAGACAGGGATGCGCTCGGATCAATCACACCTGGATCATAATTATCAGCGCCCAATTCATGGTTGAGATAATGTTGATTGCTCAAAGCATCTTTATTACTGACCGAGGTGTAGTTATATCGACCTGAAGCCGTAATATGCAGATTTTTGGCGGGGCTAAAGGTATCTTCGGTAAAAAAACTCCAAGTGATAGTATCGCCACCAAGCGAAACGCGATTATCAACTTGAGCGCCGCCATCACCCGCGTCATTGAAATACAAGCCGTTATTGGTTGCAGTTGCCGACGCACCGCTTACCGCCGTCACGCTACCGTTAGGGTTCAAATAACCATATTGCCCGAACTGGTTATAGCCAATCACACTTTGGTCGTAGGCCCCACCAAATAAGAACTGATTATCCAAGCCAAACAATTTATCATCGAAAATCGCTTGGCCTTGCGCGCCCCAGTTTTGTTGTTGGGTGGTACTTTGAGTAATAATCCCAGTACATTTTTCACTGGGTTCGCCACTAGGATCGCCGCCGGCTGTAGTTGCCGCTGCTTGAGTGATACATCTATTGCTCGGAAATGCCGGATCCAAACTAGGATCTCTAATGCTCCTGTCCCCACCAAGACCAAACTGATAAACAGTTCCGCCGAAAGCATCCTGATTGATATCCCCATTCACGCTGCCGGTTTTAATATTCCGGTAATAAGTATTTCCAGCCAACACAACTTTGCTGTTAACTTGATATTTCCCTTCCAGGTTTAAAAACAGCGACCGGTTTTCAGTGATATCCGGCGTGGTATAAACACTGGTGTAATCCTGTTTTAAACCATCAACCGTCTGCAAGCCATTACCGATTAAGCTGTTATCGTTATAAGCCGTGGTCAATTTAAGATCGGTTTTTTCACCTTCCCAGCCAACTTTGCCGAAGATTTGCCGAACATTGGACGGCGAATACTGCCGCCAGCCTTGATCCTGATAGTAGTTGCCGGTGACAAACCAGTTCAGGCCCTGCTCTTTACTGTAGCCGCCATGTTCAAACTCGTAGGCATTGCGACCATATGCACCACCCAAGCCCTGAATAGAGGTGCCGGGATTACTCTTTCCATCCTTGGATTCCAGTGACAGAGCACCGCCCAAGGTATTTCTACCAAATAAAGGGTTTGAACCCGGCATCATGGCCATCGATTTAATAGCCGACCTGGGAATCAAATCCCAACTTACCACGTCTCCAAACGGTTGATTGAGTCTTACCCCATCCATATATACGGAAATACCTTGCGGCGTTCCCGACAAAGGCGAAGCCGTGAAGCCACGGTAATTGATATCCGGCTGAAAACCGTTGCCTTGCGTGTCGTTGACATAAACGCTACCCAATGACCGACTCATAAAATCAGTGATGTTGATCGCATTGGTTTTGCTAATGTCTTTATCGGTAGCCGTTTGCACTGGCGCGGGAATTTTGTCTTTGGTTTTACCTACCCCGTCCAATGGCGTGGTTTCAATCACTTCGACTTCAGAGAGTTCGTCGGGGGCTGTCTGCTCCGCGCCAAAAGCCTGGCTCATCATAAGCGCCATGGGGATGGCGTAAAGTGACTTCGGATAGATCAATTTCATAAGCTACGTTTGGTTCACTGTATTGGAGACCCGCCATTCTAAGTTCAACGCCTCCCAGCACCAATTAGGAATAATTCCCTTTTATAGCAATTCCAAATAGCAGCCGTAGATTGAGGTGCCCGGATAAAGGCAATGAAAGTGCGGCCAATAGCTCTTTCCCAAGCTATCGGTTATCTTCCTCTTGACTGGCATTGCGCAGTTGCCTGAATTTATTCGGCTTGACGCGTTTGATATTGAGCCGATGCGGCCCTATCGCCGCTTCCGTCAACACTTGAAAAATATCCGCCGGCATTCCATCCGGCAACTCCACCAGCGTATGCGTATCGCGAATATCGATTCTACCGATACGCTTCCTGTCTACGCCCGACTCTTCGATCAAAACCGCTTGAATATCCTCGCGGCTGACCTGATGTTGACTGCCGACGGCCAAACGATAGCGCACCATTTTATAGCTTGCATGCGGATTGCGGCTATGCGGCAAAGGAAGCAACAACTTGGGCTGTTGCTTACGCGCCGGATACAAATTTGGTTGACTTAAATAAACCAAGGCCGCGGCGCAAGTAAGCAGATCGATATCCAGTTCGGCGGCGGCACGCTGGATCAAGTCGCGCTGCATCGCCAGATCTTCCTCGGCGACTATCCGCTGCAAGCGTCGTTTGAACTTATCTTCCTTACGACTTTCGACAGAGAAAGCGCTCATAATCCCTTACAGTCTGTCCAGATCGATTTCTACGAATGCCTCGTCGCGTAAACGTCGCAACCATAATTCGGTTTCTTCCTCGATTTTACGCTTGCGGATTTCCTCGCGAATCTTGTCTTTTTTGAATTGTTCGCTGTTATCCTGATTTTCGCGGCCCAACACCTGGATCATGTGCCAACCGAATTGGGTTTGCACCGGCTGACTGATCTCGTTAATCGCCAGTTTGTTCATCGCCTCCTCGAACGGCGGCACCAAGGCGCCCGGCCCTACCCAATCCAGCGAACCGCCGTTGATCGCGGAACCTTTGTCGTCGGAATGGGCGCGGGCCAGATTGGCAAAGTCGTCGCCGTCGTTGATCCGCTCTCTCAGCGCCAATAAGCGTTTTTGGGCTTCGGCGTCGTCAACCAGTTCGTTGGTCTTGATCAGAATATGCCTGACCTTGGTTTTGGTAACGATATGCTGACCGGCACCCTCGGTTTCCAGCATCTTAATGATATGAAAACCGCTGGGGCTGCGAATCGCTTCCGACACGTCGCCTTGATTCATTGTCGTAACGACTTCGGTAAACAGCGATGGAATTTGACCAATGCTGCGCCAACCCAGGTCGCCGCCCTTCAATGCATTGTCGTCATCGGACACGCCGACAGCCACTTGCTTAAAATCCTTGCCGCCGCGCAGATCCGCGATGACTTGATCTGCCTTGTCCTTGGCTTTTTGGATTGCGGCGGCCGAAGCGCCCTCCGGCACGGCGATCAAAATATGCCCCAAATGGTATTGGGAGTTACTTTGACCGGCTTTGCTCTGGGTCTCCATATAATGCAGCACCTCGGCATCGGTCACCTTGACCCGCGAACCTATTTCCCGCCCGCGCAACTGATTGATGATGATTTCGTTGCGCAGATTATCCTCAAAGCTTTTGTAATCCATACCTTGCTTGGCTAATTCGCTGCGAAAGGCCTCTACCGACATACCGTTGCGGCTGGCAATGTCGCTTACCGACGCGCTCAGCATTTCATCGCTCACCTGAACTCCCGATTTAGCCGCTAATTGCCGCTGTAATTTGTCGACTACCATCCGTTCCAGAACCTGTTTGCGCAACACGAATTCAGGCGGAATCATCACATTGCTGCTTCTCAGCTTGTTGGTAATAGCCGCAACTTCGTTATTCAGCTCGCGCTCCAAAATCACATCCTCTTCCACCACGGCAACTATCCGATCCAACAACTGCGCCTGAATCGGGCCGGCATAGCCGCTTAACAGCAAACAGAAAATCAATATCCCTTTTTTTATCATGCTTCGCTTACTCAAAATAGCTGGCTTTGCGGTAGCCGTTCAGGTTGGTTTGCAGGAAAGTATCGACGTTGTCGCCGAAACTGCTGAGGCCTTTCAACTCCAGTTGCACGAAAAACGCGGTTTCGGGCTTGGTTGTCGGATCGACAAAGGCAATAGTGTTGGCACCATTAATAAATCGACGTCCCAGAATACGGAAGCGCCAGCAGCAGTTTTCCTTTTCCAGACCGATAAAACTCTCCGTGGTTTTGTCGAAATTTAACGAATACTGCCAACGTCCAAAACCATACCATTCACCGAATAACGGCAAGCGGAACGACACATCGGTTTGGGAAATGGTTTGTAGACTATCCAACGGATTACGGCGATAACGGTAGCCAAGGTTAAGGATTTCATTGGGCTGTCTGCGATATTTCAAAGCCACTTGGCCTCTGGCAAAACCGTTGGTTTCGGGATCCCATTGGGTGCCGGTCATATAGGATAGATTTTTACTAAATTGACCACTAAGCTCGCCTATCAGGTTGGAGGTATTGCTTGTTTGCGGCGCCGTGTACGGATGCAGCGTGGGATCGTTTTTATCGTACAAATCCACCGTTCTATCTTGAAAATAAAGAATCTGCCCGACACTCAATTTCAACGGCTCCAGGCCGGTATTCGAATCGATGAAGCGCGATGTAGCCGCCAAAGTAACCTGATTGGCATCCTGAATCCGGTCGGAGCCGGAAAAGCGGTTCTCGCGGAACAAGCTGTAGAAGTTGGTATCGAACAGTGCCGTATCGAAAATGGGGATATTGCTTTGATCCTTACGCGGAATGTATAGATAGAACGCCTGCGGCTCCAAAGTATGCAAATACGACGAACCGCCAAAACTCACATCTTTCTCGAACATCATGCCGCTATTAACCGAAAATATCGGCAAGGTACGGCTGATAGTGCTCGGCTGACCGGCAGAGGTTTGATTGCTCAGTTGGTATTGGGTGTATTGACCGGTAATTCTAGGAATGAAATAACCCGCGCTGCTCTCCAGCGGCAAACTCAGCGACGGCGCGATATTGAAGCGCTGACCGTTGACCAAGGTGTTGTGGTAGAAGTGAGTAAATTCGTTATTCATCCCCAAAGTGATCGGCATGCTGTCGAAGGCATGAGCAAAATTCAAAGTAACCCTAGGCAGCATATCGTACGGCAACATTGCATCGGTGATGGTTTTATCCACCGATTGGTAATGATAGGCGCCGACAGACATGTTCACGCCGGTTCCGGCAACCGACCCGCCGTAACCGATTAGCGCAGTGCTTGGCAAATAGCTGGTATTTTGAAAACCCAAGGCGTTGTTCAAATCGTTGAAGTAGGTCTTGTCGGACACATAATTCAAATCCAGCAAGGAACTGAAACCCGGCAGAAAGGTGGTCTGATCCTTCCAACTGGCGGAGTAGCGGGCCTTATTGACCAATTGGTCGTTAGGCATATATTCGGCCGAAAACGTTCCTCTGGACATGTCGGTCAAATAGCGGAATTTATTACGCAGTTGTTCGCCCCGCTTACTCATGTAACGCGGCGTGACAATATCGTCGAAGTTGGGCGCGATATTCCAATAAAACGGTACCGAAACGTCAAAACCGTTACGTTGCGTACTACCCCAGGTCGGCGCCAACAAACCGGACAAACGCCGATTATCGGTAGGGAAGGAAATGTACGGCGTATAAAGTACCGGCACACCTTTGAATTCCAACCAGGCGTTTTTCGCCGAACCCTGTCCGCTCTCCCGGTTGATTTTCATCCGCGAAGCATGCACGATCCAATCCTGATTGCCGGGCGCGCAGCTAGTGAAGGCAGCATCGTTGTAACGCGACAAACTTTTGCTGTCGCGATAGACCACGTCGGCATTACCGCGAAACGGCGCTTCGGCTACGATAAATTGCGCTTTTCTCAGGCGCGCTTCGTCCTTACCGAGGCTCAAGGATGCGGTCTCGCTGGAGAACGCCATTTGATCTTCACTGTATAACACGCTGCCTTGTGCATCCAAGGTCTCAGCGACAGTATCATAACTAGCCTTGTCCGCGATCAAATGTTGATCGGCACGCACCATGTCGACGTTGCCGGCAAAGTTCAAAACCTCGCCATCGAATACTTGCGAAAAGTCGGCGTTAATGTCGGTGACAGCCGCATCGCGAACTTCGGCAGAGGTTGCCCTGATTTTGTGTTTTTTCCCGCCCCATACTTCGCAGCTTTGCCAAGGATCCCGATCGAATTCGGCGCGCAGGGTTTGAAAATCACGCTCCTGCCTGCGATCAAAGGTCGGCGTAAACCAATACGAATTAGTTGCCACATCGCTGCTACCGCCATCAGCCACGACATGCGCTTCGCCTTTCGGATCCGCCCCAACCAAATTACAATTCCAACCGCTCTTGTCGTCGCCGGTTTTACAGGTCCACCCCGGCACCTTGCCCGATGCATTGGCCGTTTCAGTCTTGGGTTCGACTTTTTCCAGCACGGGTTTTTGATTTTCAGTCACTTTAACCCGCAGCTTTTGCGGCTCGGCAGCCGCTTTCTCAACCGCCTTTTCTACGACATTGACTTTTTCAGGCTCGGGTTGCGGCTTAGCGGCTTGCTGAACCGGCGCAGGCGTCGCTTGAGCCGGCGGCTGAGCGACAGTTTCCGGTTGTTTTGGTTTGGAGTCGGCCGGTACGGCAGGCTTAATAACCTGCGGCTGCGCAGGCTCAGTACCGGCCGGGGTTTGATTCAAGCAGGTCCATTCGCCATTTTTGGTTTGCTCACAATTCCAGGCCGCATTATTGGCGGCAGAGGCAACGCCCGTAAAAAACAGTAATGCTGATGAAATTGTATAAAACCGATAATTCATGTGTTGGCGAATGCAGCTAAATTGACTTAGCGGAATGGAAATCGAATAAAATGCTTCCCGCCATTTTACCTTAGGTTGCCCCGCAATTAATAAATAATGTATGTTTCCAGCTCAGACCGCCGCCTGGCGGAGCTTGTCGATTGGCTAAATAACGACCTCGCGCTTGATATTCAACAACTCACGCCGGCATCCAGCGATGCTAGTTTCAGGCGGTATTTTAGAGTGGCTCACAGCGGTGGTTGCCACATTGCAATGGACGCGCCGCCGGACAAGGAAAATATCGAGCCGTTTGTTCGGGTTGCCGCGCTGCTAAAAGCCGCGGATATTCATGTACCCGACATTTATCGGCAAAATCTTAGGCAAGGTTTTCTCTTACTGGAGGATTTAGGCTCGGTAAGCTTTCTCGATCAACTTCAAGCCAACAATGCCGACGCGCTCTATCAGCAAGCCCAAGATAGCCTACTGAAATTACAACTTGGCATCGACATTAAAAACTGCGGGCTACCGACTTACGATAGCGCTTTGTTGACCAGAGAACTGGGCATTTTTTACGAATGGTTTCTGGAAAAACTAGTTGGCGTCTCGATTCCCAAGTCCATCTCGCTCAAACTCAATCAAATCCTAATCGATTCAGCGCTTGAACAGCCGCAAGTCTGCGTGCACCGCGACTACCACTCCCGCAATCTGATGTTTCTGGAACACGCTGCGCCGGGCGTAATCGACTTTCAAGATGCGGTGATAGGGCCGATCAGCTACGATTTGGTCTCGCTGCTGCGCGACTGCTACATAGCCTGGCCTGAACCGCAGGTAAATAGCTGGGTTCACAACTATTATCAACGCCTCCGCGCGGCCGGCCTACTCGAGGCTGAATACTCACAATTCAAACGCTGGTTTGATCTGATGGGCATGCAGCGCCATTTGAAAGCAGTTGGTATCTTCGCCAGACTACATCTGCGCGACGGCAAATCAGGTTATCTGGCCGATATCCCTCGCACCTTAAGCTACATCGGCTCGGTTTGCGAGCATTATCCGGAATTGGCCGAAGTTAGCCAATTTCTGCAACAACAAGTCTCTCCCGTTTACCGAGCCTTAACATGAAAGCCATGATATTAGCCGCCGGACGCGGCGAAAGAATGCGGCCATTGACCGACCACACCCCCAAACCCCTGCTAACAGCCGCCGGTAAAGCGCTGATCGAATACAATATTGAAAATTTGGTGGCCGCTGGTTTTACCGAGCTAATTATCAACATCGCCCACCTGGGCGACCAGATTAAATATTATTGTGGCGACGGCACGCGCTGGAATGCGTCCATTATTTATTCGGACGAAGGCGAAACCGCACTGGAAACCGCCGGCGGCATCGCCAAGGCCTTGCCCCTGCTGGGCGACCAGCCGTTTTTAGTGCTTAACGCCGATATTGTTTGCAACTATCCGCTAGCCGATTTACGCAAACGGGACATCGATCTGGCGCACTTGGTGATGATTAACAACCCGCCGCATCATCCGGAAGGCGATTTCGCCATCAACGCCAAGGGCTTATTGTCGGATCAAGAACCGAATAAACTCACTTTCAGCGGCATCGGTGTTTACCATCCCCAGCTTTTCTACGATATCCCCGCCGCACCCTTGAAACTAAAACCGGTATTAAACCGGGCAATACAGCAACAACGAATTAGCGGCGAGAAATTTTCCGGCTTGTGGATGGATATTGGCACTCCGGAACGTTTGCAACGTTTGGCGGATATGGTGACGGACGGAGAATTTAATAATCGGCCGGCATTGGCTTAGCGCCCAATTAAAAAGGTTTAACTACCGCCAACACCACAATTGCGAATAAAAACAACACCGGAATCTCGTTGATCCAGCGAAAATAGACGTGCGAACGGCGATTGCGATCATATTTGAAATCGAGCAACCATTTGGCGCAACACAAATGGTAAATCACCAGCAAACCTAACAAAGCCAACTTAAGATGCAACCAACCGCTACCGGAATACAGCATCCAGGCATAATCGCCCAACATCCAGCCTCCGAAGATAAACGTGCAAATCATACCCGGCGTCATGATGCCGTAGTACAGTTTGCGCTCCATCACCTTGAAGCGCTCGTTACTTATTTGGTCGTCGGTCATCGCGTGGTAAACAAATAACCTAGGCAAATAAAACAGCCCGGCAAACCAGGTAACCATAAAAATCAAATGCAGCGCTTTTAACCAGAGCATGAGTCGCCTATAGCACTAACGTAATACATCGTTATTCTCCCCCGGCGAAATCACCCGCGGCGGCGGCACTAGCGGCATCCCGGTCTGCGGGGCGACTATGAATACCCGGTTGTTGTTTTGCTGCGCTTGCCTCTCCAAAGCAGCCGCCTGCCGCTGTTCCGCTTCAACTTGCTGCTGCTGAGCAATCGCGCTTTGCTTTAGCGCATTAGTCGATTCGGTTTGATTTTTCAGCATTGCATCGCGGCGCTCCGCCTCCTGCTTAGCCGCTTTGGCGGCTTCTTGTTCGTTCTGTAGCGCTTCCATTCTGGCTTTAGCCGCCGCCTCTTGCGCTTCACTTGCATGTATATCCAGTTGAACGGCTTTATCGTTAGTTTGGCAAGGTCTCGCTTGATAAACGGTTTTACCGTCCTTACCAATACATTTGAATACTTCCGCATTGGCTGTCTGCCAACCCAGAACCATCGCCATCAATATAAACACCTTCATCGGGCACCTCGCCAGAACACTATTTGCTGGCCCATAGTTTAGGGGAAAAACCTAGCCGCTTTTCAATACGTCGAAAAAATCCTTTCGCAACAACCGGCGATGCGGCAATCATAGCTGAATCGCTTAGGTTCCCAACTCTTCGTCGGTAATTTCTGTCAACGCATCCCGATGTTCTCGACGAATTAACATCAAGTTTCTGGCATAAACAAAAGTGCCGGGCATTTGCCCCAAAATAATCACCGGATCGACCCGATGAATACCGTACGCCAATACAATGACACCGCCCGACAGGCTAAAGTACCAAAAGCTGACCGGAATGATACTCTTCTGATGGCGTTCGCTGTGTATCCATTGGACAATAAAACGCATCATGAATAGCGTTTGCCCCACCAAGCCGATACTAAGCCAAATAATGTCGTTCGAATCCATGCTTGATAAATGGTGCTGCCATTTATCGATTAAGTGAGTAAAAAAATAGACTATGCCATTTTCCATGTTAGCGACTCCTAAAATACGGCGCGAGACAACACAATGGGTGCCAACTATCAACCACGCGCAACTTCACTGACCACAGGCAGACTGTGGCGCTTTTTCAGCCAAACCACGCCAGCCAGATCGACGATACCGACCAACGCGCGGTCCAGCGTCCCATATTTGGATTGCCCGAAGTTTCTTGGCCGGTGATTCACCTTAACGGAAATCACGTTTCCGCCCGCCATCTGCATCAAGGCTGGCAAGAAGCGATGGATATGATCGAAATAAGGTAAAGCCAAAAACCGCTCACGCAGAAAAAGCTTCAGCCCGCAACCGGTATCGGGTGTGGCATCATGCAAAATGGCCTGACGAATGGCATTGGCGAATTTTGAAGAAAACTTCCGCCACCCCGTGTCGTTACGCTGATGGCGAAACCCGGCCAGCATCCACAAACGACTATCGTTTTGTTGCTGCCAGACCGCCACCAGATTGGGAATATCCGCAGGATCGTTCTGCCCGTCTCCATCCAAGGTCGCAATCCAAGGATATTGCGCAGCCAGTACCCCACTATGAACCGCCCGGCTTTGCCCGCAGCTACGCTGGTGCCGTAATACACGCAGTGCCGGGTATTGTTGCATGGCGTTTTGCAATTTAGCACCGGTATCGTCCGTGCTGCCGTCATCGACAAAAATCATTTCGTAAGCATCATGACTGCTCAGAGCCTGATGAATTTCCGCTATCAGCGTTTCGACATTGTCCGTCTCGTTATGCACGGGCACCACTACAGAAATCTTCATAGTTCGGTAAAAGTTGAAAAAGTTGTGAATTGTATCAAACGCTTATGCATGGATAACGAATTTATTGGAATAGGTCTACAGCGGCTTCAGTTCCGCAAACCGCTCTGCATGCCTAAAAACCAGCCAATACTCCCGATGCGGCTGTGCATAAGCAGCTTCAGCTTCGTCCGGCTTATCCCGTTCCAAAGAAATCAGATAGCCTCCCGCATGCTGCCCTGCCCAGTCGGCAAGCCGTTCGGCTGGCAGAACGGGTAGCGGCCGAGTTAAACGTCCCAAGAAATTTAACTGTCCCTGGTAATTGCCAACATACGCATACGGTACATTTTGTTCGCTAAATCCCTGCACTTGTATTGCTGCCGGTCGTAGGTCATATGCCAAACCGGCATACCTAAAGAAAAAGATAAAACCGACAAAAATCGCCGCCACCAAAGCCGTCGAGACCGCCAACGCCGACAATTTACGCCGATACCAAACAGACATCGCTAACGCAAAGGCGATTCCAAGTACGCTAAGCCCCCAAAACGGCTGAACGGTTTGCACCCAATTCAATTTGGCCAGCCCCGGCACCTTGGGCAATAAGGCCAAAAATACACCTACCAAGCCGAACATACCAGGCACCAGCAAATCACTGCCGATACGCTGTTTTTGTTCCGACAACGTCAACACGCGCGCCACTAACAAAGCAAATGCCGGCAACATAGGAATCAGATAATGAATCTGCTTACTGGGCAACAAGGAAAAAATCAGGCAGGTTGACACCAGCCACACTAGACAAAAACGCAGGCCATGGTCGGTAAAAAACCGGCTACCGCGCAGACTGCTCCAGAAATGCGGCCAGAACAACCAGGGGAACAAAAACATCGGCAAAAAAGGCAGATACCAGAAGAATGAGCGGGTATGAATTTTAGTACTTACCGTGCGATCGGCGGTCTGATGCCAAAGTATCGCATTGGCGTATTCCTCGCCACCGGCAATGGCCGCCGGAACTGCCCAAATCAGCGCTATTGCCGCCCCCATCAAAACAGCCAAACACAAACAGCCGAACCAGCGCGAATAACTAAGCGGACGTTGCCTCCAGACGAAAACCAAAATAGCGGCAGGCAATAAATGCAGAAAAACCACCGGCCCTTTGCTCAGGATGCCCATGCCCATTGCCATGGCAAGCATTATCCAACCTTTCCTCGCCTTACCCCGCATAGCCTCCAGTAAGCCCAACATTCCCAGCAATACCCACGCTGTCAGCAGAATATCGAACATAGTGGAAGAGGCAAACAAGGCCCACAACAAAGTGGCAATCAGTATCCAAGGCGCAAGTAATGCCACGAGCGCCGACTCTGGCCAAAGTTTCTCAGCCAGTTTCCGCGTCAGGAACAAATTGGCCAATGCCGCAAACGGCCCCACCAAACTTGGCCACCAGGCGTTGACGCCGAACACAGCCCAACCGGCTTGAATCAACCAAAACAACAAGGGCGGTTTGTGACTATAAGTTTGGCCGTTTAAATACGGTACTAAAAAATCGTCGCGCAGCCACATTTCCCATGCCACGCTCAAATAGCGGGTTTCATCGATAGGAATCGGTGAACGAAAAAAAACGGTTGCGGTCAGCAGCAGCCAAAGCGGCATGATGCCCCAGCGATATATAACAGTATCGGGTATGTTCATTGTTCGAGAGAATATGGATAACTTACAGCTAAGCTTTCTGCAAAACTTGTCGACGGCAGTTCTATCAATAAAGACTTAAAGCGGGTTTTATGCCAACGACATTGCAAACGACACGGACCCAAACTAGGAAAGTCAAAACAAAAACCGGCGGTGACGGTTGAAAAAACCGCTCCGTGGATTGAATTGTCCCGGCTAACATGAGGCATTATGCAGCCAATAAGCGCCAACGCAATTCCTCGCCGGCACGCAAGGGCGTGATCGCAATGTCGTCACCGACATACGCCTCCGGAACAGTCCAAGGTTGTTTTTCTAACGTTACGCTGGCGGAATTGCGCGGCAAGCCGTAAAAATCCGCTCCGTAAAAACTGGCAAACCCTTCCAGTTTATCCAGCGCGCCGGCCTGTTCGAAAGCCTCCGCATATAACTCCAAGGCCGCATGCGCGCTATAACACCCGGCACAACCGCAGCTATTTTCTTTCATGCCCGTTAAATGCGGAGCGCTATCGGTGCCGAGGAAAAACTTGGGATTGCCGCTTGTTGCCGCCTTTAATAAGGTTTGACGATGGTGTTCGCGTTTCAGGATAGGCAAACAATAATAGTGCGGACGAATACCGCCAGCCAGAATCGCGTTACGGTTGTAGAGCAAATGCTGCGGAGTAATAGTCGCGGCGACATTTGCGCCGGCAGCTTCGACAAATTGCACCGCTTCCTGGGTCGTCAGATGCTCGACAACGATGCGCAGTGCCGGGAATTGCTGAGTTAGTTTGCTTAATTTGCTATCGATAAAAATTTTTTCGCGATCGAAAATATCGTGCTCGGCATCGGTAACCTCGCCATGAATCAGTAGCGGTACTCGGTATTTCTCCATTGCCGCGAACAACGGATAAGCTGCTTCGATGTCGGCTACACCGGCATCGGAATTGGTAGTCGCACCGGCGGGATACAATTTGAAAGCGTGCACATGCTCGGCATCGGCCACTTTTTTGATTTCATCCACTGACGTATTCGCCGTGAGGTACAAGGCCATCAAAGGCTGAAACGCCGAGCCTTGCGGCAATGCAGCCAAAATTTCCTGCCTGTAAAGTAAAGCCTGCTCCACCGTTGTTACCGGGGGTTTCAGATTGGGCATGATAATCGCGCGCCCGAACTGCTTGGCCGTATGCCCGATCACCATTTTTAAAATACTGCCGGTTCTGACATGCAAATGCCAATCGTCGGCTTGGCCGATGGTCAATTTATCCATAATGTTCGGGCGTTTTCATTTAAAATAGCTAGTTATTCTAACATTAAGGGCCTTGAAAATTTAAAACCCCGCCCTTAGTAAGCCGATTTAGACACTTTTAACTGGAGAAGCAGATGCCTATTTACGAATACCAATGCAATGCTTGCGGACATGAACACGAAGCCCTGCAAAAACTGGGTGCCGAACCCTTAGTCGTTTGCCCCGCCTGCAACGAAGCGGAGTTAAAAAAGAAAATATCCGCGGCGGGATTTCGTCTGAAAGGCGGCGGCTGGTACGAAACCGATTTTAAAAGCGGCAACAAAAAAAACGTCGCCGGCGAAAGCAAAGCACCGGAAAAAGCCAGCAGTTGCAGCGGCTGTCCCAACCATAACCACTAGGAAACCCATGCCTCGTCTTTCCAAAAACGAGCCTTTCCTATTTTTTACCCACCCCCGATTTTGATTAACCTGAGAACAACTATGCGTAGCCACAAGTGTGGAGAATTGAACACCCAACATTTAGGTCAAACCGTTGCCCTATGCGGCTGGGTACACCGTCGCCGTGATCACGGCGGCGTTATTTTTATCGACCTGAGAGACCGCGCCGGCCTGGTGCAAGTGGTGTTCGATCCCGATATGGCTGAAAGCTTTGCGATTGCCGAACACGTGCGTAGCGAATATGTGCTGCGCATCGAAGGCGTCGTGCGCGACCGCCCGGAGGGTACGCATAACCCGAATATGTCCACCGGCCAAATCGAAGTGCTGGGCAAACACATCGAAGTACTGAACGAATCGGAAACGCCACCGTTCCCCTTAGAAAGCGATATAGAAGTCAACGAAGAAACCCGTTTGCGCTTCCGTTACATTGATCTGCGCCGCACCGCGATGCAGCAAAAAATGAAGGTACGCCGCGATGTGACCCGCAATCTGCGCCAGTATCTGGACGATCACGAGTTTTTCGAAATCGAAACGCCCTATTTGACCAAGGCTACGCCGGAAGGTGCACGCGATTACATCGTGCCCAGCCGGACTCACCAAAACTCGTTCTTCGCCTTGCCGCAGTCGCCGCAGCTTTACAAACAGCTGCTGATGATTGCCGGCATGGACCGCTACTATCAAGTGGTACGTTGCTTCCGCGACGAAGACTTGCGGGCTGATCGCCAGCCGGAATTTACCCAGCTGGATATCGAAACTTCGTTCATGAACGAACAAGAAATCATGGCAATCATGGAAGAAATGATCCGCCGCTTGTTCAAGGAAATTATTGACGTCGATTTGGGCGATCAATTTCCGGTAATCAGTTACTCGGAAGCGATGCGCCGTTACGGCTCCGACCGTCCGGACCTGCGCATCCCGCTGGAATTGGTGGATATTGCCGAGGAAATGAAAGACGTCGATTTCAAAGTCTTCTCCGGCCCGGCCAACGACCCGAACGGCCGCGTAGTTGCGATGCGCCTACCGGAAGGTGGCGACTTGAGCCGCAGCGTGATCGACGAATTGACCAAATTTGTCGGCATTTACGGCGCCAAAGGTTTGGCTTATATCAAAGTTAACGACTTGGCCGCAGGCGTCGAAGGCTTGCAATCGCCTATCGTCAAATTTGCTCCAGCCGAAGTATGGGCCAAAGTGATGGAGAAAGTCGGCGCTCAGAACGGCGATTTGATTTTCTTCGGTGCCGATAAAACCGGTATCGTCAACGAAGCGATGGGCGCACTACGGGTTAAACTGGGCCTGGACCGCAACCTGTTGACCGGCCCCTGGAAACCTTTGTGGGTCGTGGACTTCCCGATGTTCGCCTGGGATGAAAAAGCCCAACGTTTTACCGCTATCCACCATCCGTTTACCGCACCGAGCTGCTCGGTGGAAGATTTGGTCGCCAATCCTGGCACCGCCTTGTCGCGCGCTTACGATTTAGTATTGAACGGCACCGAAGTGGGTGGCGGCTCGATCCGGATCAACCGCACCGCGATGCAACAAACCGTATTCGACATTCTTGGTATCGGCCACGAAGAAGCCCGCGAAAAATTCGGCTTCCTGTTGGATGCCTTGAAATACGGCGCGCCGCCCCACGGCGGTATCGCGTTTGGTTTGGACCGTTTGGTGATGTTGATGACCGGTGCCAGCTCGATCCGCGACGTAATTGCGTTCCCGAAAACTCAAACCGCTGCTTGCCCGCTGTTTAATGCCCCGGCATTGGTCAGCGAAGAGCAACTGAAGGAACTAGGCATCAGATTGCGTAACCCTGCCGGCAAAACCGAAAAGCAGGATTAACCCACGCTTAAGAGCGGGCAAATTTGCCCGCTCTTTTCCATGACTGCCTTACTTGTTATCCCCCTCGCTCCGCCCCAACCGTCCGCACAACAGTTCAATACTGGCATTGATATACATCAATAAATCACCGCAAATACTCGTTGACTTTTTTTGCCATATTGATAATTTAATCACGTTATTTTTATTAAATAACAGATCCCGGTCGCGGATCTTCGCATGGCATAAGGATTACCGCCCAACACTCCGAATGAGGAGGGGGATGCTATGAATAAAATAACTCCACATCTACTTCGCGATTTAAACGCCACAGTCCCGGAAGGCACAGAGTGCTATCTGTGTTCCGCAGTCAGACGGGCTCTGAGCAATTACCGTAACGGTCGCGAACCCGTGACTTACCTGGATAAAGATCAAGCTCTACCGATGCTGGCGCAACGCCTTGGCCGTGGCCTCAGACGTTTTTTTATGGACGACATTCAAAACGCACTGGATGCAGCGGATCATCCGGACCAACAAAAAAGCTCACTTAGCTGGCCTTATTAAGCAAACCGATTAATCGTTTTTAGGGAAATCCTACCTACTTTTCCCCCTTCGGCGAAGGGGGAGTTTTTCAATGTCGATACGGACTCGGCCATTAAGCTAGGCCAACTGGAAATGTCAGTACCTCGTCGATCGACGTACTATCGAGCGCAATCATCAATAACCTATCCAAACCGATCGCCACACCGCTACAGTCGGGCAAGCCGGATTTCAATGCCGCCAGAAATGCCTCATCCTTGCTCACCGCGGGCAAGCCCCGGTCGAGCCGATAGGCAATTTCCCGGTCGAAACGAGCCTCTTGCTCCAAGGGATCGGCCAGTTCAAAAAAACCGTTTCCCAACTCCACCCCGTTGACAAACAGCTCAAAGCGCTCGCTGATCCGCGGATCGCCGGCACTAAAACGAGCCAATGAGGACTGGATCGCCGGGTATCCGTGCAGCAGATAAATCGCCCCACTGTCCATCATGCGCTGAACGCGGTGGCTAAAAATGAAATCCAGCCATAAAGCATGATCATCGCCGCATAGATCAATTGCTTCTGGAAATGCATTGGCAACAGCATATGCATGGTATTCGTTCACGGAAAAACGCAAGGGATCCAAGCCGGTGGACGCTAGAAACAGTTGCCGATAGCTAGTCTGATTGACTGGCAATACCGCATGGAACGGCGCTAAAACCTGCTGCAATAATTCGGCGACCTCCGCCATTAATTGTTGTAAATCGTAGCCGACCCGATACCACTCCAAAATAGTAAACTCAGGATTGTGATAACGCCCGGCTTCGCCGTTTCTAAATGCCTTGCAGACTTGGTAAATACTGCCGCTGCCGGCAGCCAACAGCCGCTTCATCGCAAATTCCGGGGAAGTTTGCAAATACAGGGTTTGTTGATTGGGTGGAAAATTAAATTGACTGCTGAAAAAATCCAGCTGCGGATCCGTGCCGGTGGCCCGGCACAGTAGCGGTGTTTCGACTTCCAGTACTTCCCGTGTGTCGAAAAAACGTCGTATCGCCGCCAGCATTTGCGCGCGAACGCGTAAATGCTGGATTGGGCAACTCGGTTGCCAGCGTACCGTCACTCTTTGACGCGGGAAACGTATTCGCCGGTACGGGTATCGACTTTAATCACTTCGCCGATTTGCACAAACAACGGCACCCGCACCACCGCACCGGACTCCAAGGTCGCCGGTTTACCGCCGCCGCCGGAGGTATCGCCCTTCAGGCCCGGATCGGTTTCAGTAATCGCTAATTCCACGAAGTTAGGCGGTGTTACGGACAGTGGCGAGTCGTTCCAAAGAGTCATGGTGCAAACATCTTGTTCTTTCAACCATTTAATGGCATCGGAAACCGCGTTTTTATCGGCTTGATACTGCTCAAAGGTATCCGGCACCATGAAATGCCAGAATTCGCCGTCACTATACAAATATTGCATTTCCTTATCGACGACATCCGCACCCTCCACGGTATCGCCGGATTTGAAAGTGCGCTCGATCACCCGCCCGGTTTTCAGATTTCTGATCCTGACCCGATTGAACGCCTGCCCCTTGCCCGGCTTCACAAATTCGTTTTCGATAATCGAACAAGGGTCGTTGTCCAGCATGATTTTCAAACCGCCCTTGAACTCGTTGGTGCTAAAAGTCGCCATTTTTTCCTCGTGAAACAAATAATAGTCGGGCGATTATAATGGATAAGATTTTTAATCGGAAACCGGAGCAACATTGAATACCCAAACCGCCGCTTGGCAACAGGCGCTTGCCGATGCATTCACCAGCGTCGAAGCCCTCTGCGAGCATCTGAAAATTCCGCTGGACAACGTAGCCCTATTATCCAATTTCAAAGCCTTTCCGCTCCGGGTCCCGCGCGGCTTTGCCGATTGCATGCGCCCTGGCGACCCGAATGACCCATTGCTGAAACAAGTACTGCCAATTCAAGACGAACTGATCGACTATCCCGGCTATAGCCACGACCCGGTGGGCGACCTCGATGCCGTTGCCGCAACCGGCATCATTCATAAGTACCACGGCCGGGTACTGTTAATTAGCACCGGCGCTTGCGCGGTAAATTGCCGTTATTGTTTTCGCCGTAATTTTCCGTACGCCGAGCAGCAGCTATCGACGCAAAAGCTTGAGCAAGCCGTTAACTATGTCGCCAATCGTCCGGAAGTCAGCGAAGTGATCCTGAGCGGCGGCGACCCCTTGCTGCTGAATGACGATAAACTTGGTCAGTTATTACAACGTCTGGGTGAAATCGAACACATCCGCCGTATCCGCATTCACAGCCGCGTACCCATCGTGCTGCCAATGCGAATCTCTGAACAACTGCTCGAAATGCTATCCGGCCTGCCGCAGCAAATTGTCATGGTGTTTCACGCCAATCACGCCAACGAACTGAGTCCTGCCGTTGGAATCGCTTGCCGCGAACTGCGCCGGCAAGGCATCACTTTGTTAAACCAAAGCGTACTGCTGCGGGGCGTGAACGATGCAGGCAATACACTCTGCGAACTAAGCGAGAAACTATTTGAATTCGGTGTGTTACCTTACTATCTGCATTTGCTGGACCGCGCCAGCGGCACCGGCCATTTTGAAATACCCGAAACTGCTGCCAAACAGCTACTTGAACATATGCAACGACACCTGCCGGGCTATCTGGTCCCGAAATTAGTTAAAGAGCAGGCGGGAGCGGCTTATAAAATCTTAATTTGCTAAGCACGGGACACTTTTCCGCCAACATCAATTCACATTTCTCGCTACCCAAGCTAAGATTTTTCCAAACCCGCAAGGTTTCGTTCCCGACACCAACCAACTATGACAGATAAACACGACCCTCCTGCCAATCAGATACCCCCCATCGTGATGGTCGCAGCGTGTTTACTGTTAGCCGGCGACGTCGCGGTCGCACTGTATCAAAATATTAACGGCAGCGGACAACCCTCACAAATATTAAAGATAGTATTGCCAGCATTGGCCGTGTTATTGATTTTTGGTACTTTGTTGTCCAATCGTCGGCAACTCCCGTTGCAATCGCCCCGAACAGACGACTGCTACGATCATCTCGATCAAGCCACCGTCCTGGTCGATAGCCTAGGTATCATACGCAAAGCCAATACAGCCGCAGCGTCGATGGCCGGCGCGGATGCTTCGGCTTTAGTCGGGCAAACTATCCATGCCTGGTTCCATCCGCCCAATCATCAAGAAACCGAATGTCCTTTATGTCAGCACATCAGAGCCGGTAAGGCCATGCCAGCGGCAGACTTCGCCTTCCCAAACCAAACTTGGCAACAAATTTCACTTACCCGTCTTTCAACACACAATAACAGTAAGTTAATCCAGTTTCACATCGACATCACCCCGCGCAAACTGCTTGAAGAACAACTTGCACTGGTAATCGACGGTGCTGAGCTAGGCTATTGGGATTGGAATTATCTAAACGGCAAACACATCGTCAACCAGCGCTGGCTGGACATGCTGGGCCTAACGCCAAACGAACTCGATAATTATGTCAGCGACTGGGATAAACGTCTGCATCCTGACGATAGGAACCGGGTGCAAAAACTTCTGGCCGAACATATAGTATCCGGCCGCCCTTATGTCGTGGAATTTCGTATGCGGCATAAGCTTGGCCACTGGGTTTGGATACAAGGTTCCGGGGCGGTTGTCGCTTATGACGCGATTAGCGGCGACCCCAGCCGGCTATGCGGTACCCACCAAGACATTAGCGCGCGGAAACAGTCGGAAAATAATCTGCAACGTGCCTATCAAATCATCAGCCAGAGTGCTGCGGTGGTGTTGAAATGGAACAATTCGCAAGGCCTCCCGATCGAGTTCGCCACTGAGAATGCTCGCCAGCTTTTCGGCTACAGCGTCGAGCAACTGATCACCGGCCATGTGTTTTATTTAAACTTTGTTCATCCCGATGACACGGGCGCCTTCCTGGACGAGATCAATAGATGTCACGACGATCTCAATTGCTCGGAGATTCTGCATCAACCCTATCGTATCGTTACCCACAACGGCAGTATCAAATGGGTTCAGGACCGGAAGATGGTGGTCCGCAACGAACAAGGCAAAATTATCGATTACCAAGGCCTGGTTACCGACATCACCCAGCAGCGCCAGCAAAGCAGCGTGATCCGCAATATCGTTTCCAGCAACCTGCCGCAAAATGCCACGTCCTTATTGGATAACCTGACCTTATTGACTGCGGAAACCTTGGGCGCCGACTACGCGATGATCGCCGAAGTGTTGGACGATAATCGAGCGCGCAGTCTGTCGCTATGCGCAAACGGCAAAATTGTCGCCAATCGCGAATTCAGCCTGCAGGATTCGCCGTGCCAAGATGTGGCCAGCGGCAATATTTGCTGCCACGAACATGATGTTGCGACACAATTTCCCGCCGCCGACTGGCTAAGGCGCAAGCAGATAGAGGGTTATCTGGGCATTCCGTTACTGGATAAACAACAAAACAGCTTCGGCTTTATTTCCGTGTCGTATTGCCGACCCATTCCAGACACGACTTTTGCCAACGACACCTTGAAACTATTTGCATTGCAAATTACCGCCGAATTGGAGCGTAGCCGAGCAATAGATGCCCTCCAAGACCAAAAGCAACGCCTGTTGGCCGCGCAAAGCATCTCGCATATTGGCGATTGGCACTGGCATTTGCCCGACAATCACTTCAGTTGGTCGGATGAAATGTACCGTATCACCGCGACCGATAGAGCGAGTTTTACCCCGAATTTCGCCAGCTTTCTCGGCACACTCGTCCATCCCGATGACAAGAGCTTTTTTAAGACCTCCATGCAAAATGGCGTTGATAGCGGAATTATCGATTTCAGACACAGAATAATCCTCCACAACCAGACAATTCGCCATGTGCATCAACGCGGCAAGGCAATCCGCGACGCGAACAATAAAACCTCCGGCATCCAGGGTACCATGCAGGACATTACCGACCGCCTGCAAACCGAACAACGCCTGCTGGAAGCAAAACGGCAAGCAGAGCAGGCAACCCGAGTCAAATCAGAGTTTTTGGCGAATATGAGCCATGAAATCAGGACGCCGATGAATGCGATCATCGGCTTGGTCGAACTCTGCCTGAACAGCAACATAACCGCCAAACAGCGCGATTATTTGGAGCGGGTGGAAACCGCATCGCGCTCGCTCATGACTATCATTGACGATATTCTGGACTTTTCCAAAATGGAAGCCGGCAAGATGCACCTAGAATCGGTGCCTTTTTTACTGGAAGAAATGCTGGACAACGTATTTTCCACGATGGCCGAACTTTGTGCCCGCAAAGGCTTGGCATTGATCAGGCCGCCAGCCGATCACACTTTTCATACCGTCGTCGGCGATCCGCAGCGGCTACGGCAAATTTTTATCAACCTGCTGGGCAACGCCATCAAATTCACCGAACAAGGCGAAGTAAGAGTTACGCTAGCCGAACTGAGCCGCTCCGCGCAACATACCTGTTTGCAGTTCAGTATCAGCGATACCGGCATCGGCATGGATACGGAAAAACAGGCCAAGTTATTTCAAGCGTTTAGCCAAGGTGACAGCAGCGTCACCCGCAATTACGGCGGCACCGGACTGGGACTAATCATTTCAAAACAACTAGTGGAACAAATGGGCGGTACCATCGGCGTTAGTAGCAGAGAGGGCGTGGGATCGACATTTACATTTAGCGTCAAGCTGGGGATTACCAGCCTGGCCTCGATACGCCACGCTCAATATCAACAAAAAAACCCGGTGGACACCGGCAAACTTCAGCACATCAGCGGCGCTCGCATTCTGTTGGTCGAAGATAACGAAGTAAATCGCATTGTGGCGATAGAATTGCTGGAGCAAGCGCATTTAAATATCGAAGTTGCCGAGAATGGGGAAATTGCTTTGCACAAATTGCGACAAACCGTTTACGACTGCGTTTTGATGGACGTGCAAATGCCGGTGATGGACGGGTACCAGACCACAAAACATTTACGCATGATCCCCGGCTGTCAAACGCTCCCAGTGATAGCAATGACCGCAAATGCGATGAGCAATGACCGCAACAAATGCTTACAGGCCGACATGGACGACTTCATCAGTAAACCGATATTGCCGGAAACTCTATATACGACACTGGTCAAGTGGATATTACCGCGCTATAGCGGTCAGGGTTTCTTCTCATCTAGCGACGGCGAGCAGGAAAATCTCCAGATTCCCTATCTTTACGGTATAGACAGCGCTACGGGCTTGCAACATACCGCCGGCAGTCGGGCGGTCTATCGAAAAGTGCTCTTGAAATTCGCCGAAAACCACACCGAAACGATGAACGACATCGCGCAAGCTTTTATTGGCAACGAATACGACAAAGCTTACCAATTAGTCCATACTTTAAAAGGCTTGGCCGGTTCGCTTGGTGCGCTCCAATTGCAAAGCCACTTAGTGCGGCTGGAAGAGTCGCTAATTGACTATCGCCCCAATATTGCCAACGTACCGCATATCGATAGCAATATAGCCGCAACCACATTAGAAATGACTAAGGTGGTTAACAGCATAAACAGCACCTTGGCAGGCAGCGAACGTATCGTTATCGGCCAATCGCGTTTGTCGCCGCTGGAAATCCGGCAGCGACTAGCCATTTTGATCGATAAGTTACAGGTATTCGACTCCGATGCGGACCAACAACTCGATCAAATTTTGGCCAACATCGAAGAAAAAGAGCTAGTAGAAGCGTTATTGCCGATCAAAAAACAAATTGCCAACTACCAGTTCGTCGATGCCGCCCAAGCGCTTAACCACTTACTGGATCATGGGATGTAGGATAATGGACAAGAAGAGCACCCACACCATTCTCGCCGTGGACGACAGTCCGGAGAATCTCGATCTGATCAAGAATATTCTCGAGCCCTATTACACAGTCAAAGTGGCCGTGCAAAGTGACTTGGCTTTACATATCGCCGCTACCCAACTGCCCGACCTGATTCTATTGGATATTATGCTGGACGAAATGGATGGATATGAAGTGTGCCGTCAACTCAAGTCGGCGGATAAAACCCGTAATATTCCGGTCATCTTTTTAACCGCAAAGCGCTCCGAAGAAGACGAAGTGAACGGTTTCCGAATCGGCGGGAGCGACTACATCACCAAACCGTTTTCACCGTCTATTGTGTTGGCCCGAGTCAGAACCCAAATTCAATTGAAGACTAAATCCGATTTATTGGAAAAACTGGCCTCTTTGGACGGATTGACGGAAATCCCCAACCGGCGGGCATTCGATGCGGCTCTGGAACGCCAATGGAATCAGTCCAAACGTACCGGGATGCCCTTGTCTTTATTGATCGTCGATATCGATTCGTTCAAGCAATATAACGACTACTACGGCCACCCCATGGGCGACGAATGTCTGAAACGCGTGGCAGGCTCACTGCGAAATCTTACCCATAGACCCGAAGATCTCGTAGCCAGACTAGGCGGTGAAGAATTTGCAATCTTGCTGCCCAATACCGACAATATCGGCGCCATGCTCCGCGCTGAACAATATCGAGAGACGGTCGAAAAGCTAAAAATTCATCACACTAAGAACAATCCCAACACTTTCGTCACTATCTCCATTGGCGTCTCGACATTACAGGCCCATGCCCATGACGATGTCGCCAGTTTGCTAAAAGCGGCGGACGACGCGCTCTATCAAGCCAAAAACCAAGGTCGCAACCGGGTCTGCGGCAATAATCTGACCAGCACGCTTTGATTTCGGTGATCACCGCCGCAGTAACAATCATGAAACAGTCTATAATCCTCCCCCTAACGATTTATACACCTAATTGCCCGGCTTGTTGTTTATGCATCTTTACCTCGACTTTAATGCTTCCTATCTTGCCGCGTTTGCAATGGGTCTATTCAGCAGCCTTCATTGCATCGGCATGTGCGGGTCCATTATCGGTACGCTAACCTATAGCCTAAAACCCGAACTGCGCAACGACAAACGCCGTTTGTTCGGCATCGTGCTGAACTACAACATGGGCCGGATACTTAGCTATGCCTGTGCCGGAATATTAGTCGGAATACTGGAAAGCTTTCTAAGCCTACCGTTTACCCAAGGCCAAGCACATAGACTGTTACAACTAATCTCTGCCATCGTGATGGCTGGCGCGGGACTTTATCTTGGCGGCTGGTTTCCGCGTTTTGCCTATATCGAAAAAATGGGCGCGCGCTTCTGGAAACTGATCGAACCGTTCGGCCGCCGCTTGATTCCGGTACAAAGCCGCACCCAAGCCTTTCTGTTCGGTATGGTCTGGGGTTGGCTGCCGTGCGGCCTGATTTATACGGCATTAGCTCTAGCGGCCACCACGGGCAGCATCACCCACAGCGCTCTCACGATGTTTGCTTTCGGCCTAGGTACTTTACCTGCCGTGATGGGAGTCGGTATAATGACCTCAATTCTGGCGAGGCTTTCGAAAATACGGCACTTTAAACACGCTGTAGCTGCCTTGTTTATTATATTTGCATTGTTGGCAGCCTTCCCGTGGCTGAACCCGATGCGAGTTGAACACATCATGACGTTTTGAGAGGTTTTACAGTGGATAATTTCAATCCAATTATTGGACAATCTCCGGCCATAGAAGCACTCATTCGTAGCGCTCGCATCGTCGCTGCAACCGATGTCACCGTGCTGATTAAAGGGGAAACCGGCACCGGAAAAGAAGTGCTGGCAACAGCCATTCAAAAGGATAGCCCACGCGCCGACAAACCATTTATTACCTTAAATTGCGCAGCCCTGCCGGAAGGCTTGGTGGAATCGGAAATATTCGGACACAAAAAAGGCGCTTTTACCGGTGCGGTATCAGACAAACAAGGCTTATTTCAAGCTGCCGACGGCGGTACTTTATTTCTGGACGAGATAAATTCCTTGCCGGTGGGCATTCAAGCCAAGCTGTTACGTTTCCTTGAGTCAGGCGAGTGTCTGCCCGTTGGCGCCACCAAGCCTTATACCGTTAATGTCCGCGTTATTGCGGCCTCCAACGCCGACCTTACTAAATTGATCGCAAACGGCCTATTTCGTCAGGATTTATATTTCCGTTTAAACGTCGTGCCGATTGAATTGCCGGCATTACACCAACGTACCGAAGACATCGAATTGCTGGCAAAACATTTTTTCACGCATTTCTCAACCGCACACTCCCTGGAACCGCCTACATTTAGCAGACAAGCGTTAAAAACCTTACGCAGTTACAAATGGCCTGGCAATGTGCGGGAATTACGCAATCTTTGCGAAAGATTGAGCATTTTGTTGTCGGGAAAAGTTATCGAACCGGAAAATTTGCCCCACGAGTTCAACCGTTGTACCACAGCAGCCAGCTCCGACTTTACTTTGCCGGAATTGGGCCTGCAACTGGATGCGCTGGAAGCAGATATGATCCTGCAAGCCTTAAACAGAACCAAAGGCAATCGTAGTAAATCGGCGCGCCTATTAGGAATTTCCCGAGACACCTTACTATACCGTATTCAAAAACACGGCTTGGCAACACACTAGATAATACAAGGTTTGCCGGGGTCAAAGCTTTTAGCCCCGGCGCAAAACCGCACTTTCCCATCAGTTAACGCCGTCGTACCCACTGCACGGTTACATTATCGCTTTTACCTTGCGCGCGTAACACAGCCATTTTTGCCATTTTTTGCAGTTCCGGCTTTCCGCTACCTTCTTGCGACAAGGCCAGCAACTCCTGCTCCTTAACAAACTCCCAAAAACCGTCGCTACAAAGTACAAAGGTTTCCCCGCTTTTCATGGCCGGGAAACTAGCAATATCGACTGCCGGCGCACTCAACAGATTAATGCTGCGGGTCAGCTTATGCTGATCCGGATGCACACCCATTTCCCATTCGCTTATTTTGCCTTCGTTAAATAACTGTTGTGGTACCGAATGATCCTTGGTTCGCCACAGTACTTGTTCTGGATTGATACGATAAACTCGCGAGTCCCCGCAATGCGCGACTATCGTTCGCTCTTGGCTTAGATATAAGATAGCGCAAGTAGTATGTGCATCAGTCGCGAAGGGATCATCGGCAAACAGTTCGCTCATTTTTTTCACCGCTTCCACAATCCACGCCGCCATGGCCTGCTCAACCCTATCCGACATGTGTTGCCGGTATTTTTCCGCCAAAGCAATCAAACTACGGCAGAAAAATTGCGAAGCCTTTTCGCCGGAATAATGCCCGCCCAGACCATCGGCGACCACGAACACCGCATAATCGGCGCATACTCGATGCGCCATGCAGTCCTGATTGACTTCGCGATTGCCGATCGAAGTTAATTGATAAAACTCAAGCTCTGTCAGCATCCGATCAACCGTGTAAACGCGACTCCCGCATTACCCACTTCATATCCCTGACCGCTTGTTCCAAACCGGAAAACAAGGCTTGGGCAATCAAAGCATGACCGATATTTAATTCCACGATTTGACCGATGCGGCAAATTGCCTCGACATTAGCCAAATTCAAGCCGTGCCCGGCATTGACTTGCAATCCCGCCTCATGCGCATAGGCCGCTGCATCGCGGATACGTTGCAACTCTTGTTTCTGTTCAGATTTGGTAACAGCATCGGCATAACGACCGGTATGCAATTCCACCACCGGCGCACCGGCGTTAAGTGCCGCGTCAATTTGCCGGAAGTCCGGATCGATAAACAGCGACACTTCAATATCGGCCGCGGCCAATTGCTGACAGGCCTTACGCATTTTATCTTGCGCACCTGCCACATCCAGCCCCCCCTCGGTCGTCAACTCTTCGCGCCGTTCGGGCACCAAACAGCATGCTTGAGGCCTAACTTTGACGGCCAGCGCCAGCATAGAGTCTGTCACCGCCATTTCCAGATTCAAGCGGGTATGCAACATATCCCTTAGCAAATAAATATCTCTATCCTGAATATGCCTTCTATCCTCACGCAAATGCGCGGTAATACCGTCGGCACCGGCCTGTTCGGCCACGAGCGCCGCTTGCACGGGCTCCGGATAGCGAGTGCCCCTGGTCTGACGCAACGTCGCGACATGATCGATATTAACCCCTAACAAGATGTTTTGTTTTTCCATTGAGTATTGTTCCGCAAGCGGAGTGAGATAGGTTAAAGGCCCAGAATGGCAAACCCGGCCGTTCGCCTATAAATATTTAATAATTTTCGCCAGCACGTCCCTGCTTTTCAAAGGCCTATTCTGCAAATGCCCATCCAGCATTTTTCTCAGCAGCAATTTGGCTTCAGGCAAAGACTGACCGAGGAGCGGAGATTTAGCAGCTAAATTCAACAAAGTATCACCACTCACGAATCCTTGGCTATCGGCAACCATGCCAAAATCGGCTTCAAAAGTATAGCGCCGCTCTTGCCGTATCGGCTTACCATTTCCCTCCAGATCCAAGGAAATCGCGTAACCGGCTTCTTGCAATAAATCTAGCTCGAAATAGCGCAAGGTCTGCTCGATACGTTCATCAACCAATAGGTCACGCAAACAACGCTCGTAGCAAAAAAAAATCTCCCGCTGGGGATCGTTTTTGTGAATGAATATTTGCACCAGCTCATTAACGTAAAAGCCGCAATACAAAGCTAAGCGTTTTAACGGATAGCCGCCGACATATTCCGCCTGAGACAGAATTTTCAACTCGTTTTTATCGATAAATGACAACCGCAATTCGCAGAAAGGCAGCAATACGCCGGCCATTTTCGACTTTTCCTTGCGCACCCCTTTGGCCAACATCGAAATTACGCCAAAATCCCGGGTGAAGACATCGAGCAGTAAACTGGTTTCCCGGTAAGGCCGGTGTTGCAAAACAAATGCCGGCTGCAAATAAACGGCTGAGCCGGCCATTCGTTAATCGCCGAAGTCTATAAAACCCAGACTCTGCAAGGCTCGCTCATTATCCGACCAACCTTTTTTAACCTTAACCCACAGTTGCAAGTAAACTTTTTGGCCGATCAATTTCTCAATATCGACACGCGCCTCACTGCCGACTTTTTTCAGCATTTCGCCCTGTTTACCGATCACGATGCTTTTTTGGCTATCGCGCTCCACCAGAATCGCCGCATAGATTTTACAAAGCTCCGGAAATTCCTCGTAACGTTCGATTTCGACGGTCAGCGCATAAGGCAGTTCATCTCCCAAACGCCGAGTCAATTTTTCGCGAATAATTTCAGCGGCAAAAAAACGCTCCGGGCGATCCGTGATCTGATCTTCCGGATAAATCGGCTCTGCTATCGGTAACAAAGCCATAATATGCTGTTCCAGCAATTCAAGATTCGTACGTTTCAAAGCGGAAACCGGCACAATCTGCTGGAACGGGTATTTCTGCTGAGCCTCGGCGAAAAATTTCAGTACCGCATCCTTCTCCTTGATCTTGTCGACTTTATTGACAACCAGAATCACCGGCAATCCCGCGCGCTCTAATTTCTTGAAAATTTTCTCGTCGTATTCGTGCCAATACAGACCGTCCAGCAACCACACCACCACATCCACACCCAGCAAGGTGCTGTCGGCGGTTTTATTTAGATAACGGTTTAAAACTTTTTTTTCGTCGCTGTGCATGCCCGGCGTATCCATGAAGATAGCCTGACCAGCCTCGGTGGTCTTGATACCCAGAATCCTGTGCCTGGTAGTTTGCGGTTTTCTTGAGGTGATGCTGAGCTTCTGCCCCAGCAAGTGATTCATCAACGTCGATTTGCCGACATTCGGCCTACCGATTAATGCGACATATCCGCAGTTCATTTATCCCTGGTTTGTAAAAGATTTAACATATTTTCGGCGGCGGCCTGCTCGGCTTTTTTCCGGGAAATACCGACACCATTGCAGGTTTCCTGAGTCACCGCCACACTGCATTTCACTTCAAAAGTCTGCGCATGATCGGCACCGGACATCCCCACCAATTCGTAAACCGGCAAAGGTTTGCGGCTGGCCTGCATCAATTCCTGCAACCGCGTTTTAGGATCCTTGGTCCAATCGTCGACCTTGAGCGCAGCCAGTTTTTCGGTAAATAATTGAAGAATCCAGCGCTGACAGGCATCGATGCCTTGGTCTTTCAGCAGAGCCCCCATGATAGCTTCCAGCGCATCCGACAAAATGGAGTCGCGCCGAAATCCGCCGCTTTTCAGCTCGCCGGAACCTAAAATCAGATAATCCCCAATATTGTGCTGCCGAGCCAACTCAGCCAGCGAGTTTTGGTTCACCAAACTGGCCCGCAAGCGACTCAAGGCACCCTCTCCCGCGTCGGGAAACAGCTCGTACAACTTCTGGGCAATCACGAAGCCCAACACCGAATCCCCCAGATATTCCAGACGTTCATTGTTTCTGGCTCCCATGCTCCGATGAGTCAAAGCCATGGCAAACAAGCTAGGATCACTAAAAATCAACCCCAGTTTTTGGGCAAGAGTCTCGGGTTTTTTAATCACTTGTTGCCAGCTTCGAATCCCTCGTGGAACTCAACCAACACACTCAAATTCCCCACTATGTGTTCCACTCGCTCATAGTCGATCTCAACCCGCACATATCCCGGCTGCGCGACGATTTTGATATTGTCGTTAGTGACATGCTCGACGTAATTCATATCGAAGCGTTTCTCCAAACTGGTTTTTATTTCCGCTTTGCTTTTAGTGACTATGTCCGTGGTTTTTTCGACCGCTTTCAAGGCGTTGACCACCCGACTATGATTAATGTAGATCGGCGCTATTTTTAGAATCAATAACGTAAAAAACCCGATCAATGCCAGGATAAAGGCAATCGATAGAAAGGTTAAACCGCGTTGTTTGTTTAATGATGACGGCATAACACTACCCCTTGAAAAAATTAGCTTTAAGACCGGCAAGTACTGTAAACCCTGACAGACCTAACCTTAAAAAACCAAGGCTGATAGATCCCAAATTACTCAACGCAGTACGGTACCAAGTCGATCAAAAGCAATGCCGTTATTTTGCCAGTCCCAATTCATCCAGATAAAAAAGGCTCTGCCCACCAGATTGGCCTCAGGCACGGTACCCCAATAACGGCTGTCGTTACTATTATCCCGGTTGTCGCCCATGACGAAATAATGCCCCGGCGGTACGACGAACACATCCTCCACTGTTGAAGTTCCGCGACTAATCAGGATTGAATGCTCTACCCCCAACAAATCCTCTTCCAAGCGCTCGGCACCGCTCATATTAGCACCCTGCCCGACACCCTGATAGCGTCCCAACGACACTTGCTTAGCCGGCACGCCATTGACGTAAAGCTTTTTATCGAAATATGCGATGCGGTCGCCCGGCAAACCGATGACACGCTTGATGTAATCCACTTCGGGTTGCTTCGGAAATCTAAACACCACGATATCACCACGTTTCGGCTCGCCCATCTCGATAATCTTGTTATTCAGTACCGGCAAGCGCACCCCGTAACTGAATTTATTCACCAAAATAAAATCGCCAACCAATAATGTCGGCATCATCGATCCAGACGGAATCCTGAACGGTTCCACCAAAAACGAGCGCAGCAATAATACAATCAATACCACCGGGAAAAACGAACGGGCATATTCGACCAATAGCGGTTCTTTCTCGGTAGGATAAGGCAGATTGGCCCGCTTCAGGTATAAGCAATAGCCACCCCAGACGACGCCGGTGACAAAACTGGCCACCACCAGAAAAAATGAAAAATCGTAATCCATAATTAATCGTTATTATTCTTTATTGACCTGCAACACCGCCAGGAAGGCTTCCTGCGGAATCTCAATACTACCCACCTGCTTCATCCGTTTTTTACCGGCTTTCTGTTTTTCCAGCAGCTTTTTCTTCCGAGTAATGTCGCCACCATAACATTTGGCTGTGACATTTTTGCGCATGGCTTTTACGGTAGAGCGAGCGATCACCTTGACACCGATTGCCGCCTGAATCGCTACTTCGTACATTTGCCGTGGGATCAGATCTTTCATCTTTTCGACCAGGTCGCGACCACGATTCTGGCTCAAATCTCTATGCACGATAATAGACAAAGCATCGACTTTGTCGCCGTTGATCAATACGTCCAATTTCACCAGCGGTGCCGGCTCGAAGCGCAGGAACTCGTAATCAAAGGACGCGTAACCGCGACTGACCGACTTCAAACGATCGAAAAAATCCAATACCACTTCACTCATCGGCAACTCATAGCTCAGCGACACCTGGCTACCGGCGTATTGCATATTTTTTTGAACGCCGCGTTTTTCAATACACAGATTGATCACATTACCCAGATAGGTTTGCGGTACCAGAATATTCGCCAGAATAATCGGCTCGCGAATCTCGACAATGGTGCCGACATCCGGCAATTTCGCCGGATTATCGACCATCACGATTTCGCCGCCATGAGTTTCGACTTCGTAAATGACGGTCGGCGCGGTGGTAATCAGATCGATATTGTATTCGCGCTCCAAGCGCTCCTGCACAATCTCCATATGCAACATACCCAGAAAGCCGCAACGAAATCCAAAGCCCAAGGCTTGCGAGGTTTCCGGCTCGTAATTCAACGCCGAGTCGTTCAGGCGCAACTTATCCAAGGCTTCGCGCATGGCGCCAAAATCGTCGGAACTGACCGGATACAAACCGGCAAATACCCGCGGCTGGACTTTTTCGAATCCAGGCAAAGCATCACTGGCCGGGTTGTCGGTCGCGGTAATGGTATCGCCGACCGGCGCGCCAAAAATATCCTTGATGCCGGCGACGATGAAGCCCACTTCACCGGTGTGCAACTGCTGCTTCTCCAACTGCTTTGGCGTGTAGACTCCCAGTTTCTCCACCAAAAACGACTTACCGGTCGACATCACGGTAATCTTTTGTTTTTTGCGCAGATTGCCGTTGACAATGCGCACCAGCGACACCACACCTAGATAATTGTCAAACCAGGAATCAATGATCAAGGCTTGCAAGGGCGCATTTTCGTCCCCGGCCGGAGGCGGAATCTTTTGAATCAATTGATCGAGCACCGCCTCAACGCCAATTCCGGTCTTGGCACTGATTTTCAAAGCTTCGTCGGCCGGAATGCCGATGACATTCTCGATTTCCTCCATCACCCGTTCCGGCTCGGCGGAGGGCAGATCGATCTTGTTCAGCACCGGCACCACTTCCAATCCTTGTTCGATCGCTGTATAGCAGTTGGCCACGCTTTGCGCTTCCACGCCTTGCGCGGCATCCACCACCAGCAGAGCTCCCTCGCAGGCCGCCAAGGAACGCGAGACTTCGTAGGAAAAATCCACGTGGCCCGGCGTATCGATAAAATTCAATTGATAGGTGATGCCATCGCTGGCTTTGTAATCCAAGGTAACGCTTTGCGCCTTGATGGTGATACCGCGTTCCCGCTCCAGATCCATGGAATCAAGTACTTGCGCCTCCATTTCCCGGTCGCTTAATCCGCCACAAATTTGAATAAATCGGTCTGCCAATGTCGATTTCCCGTGATCGATATGGGCAATGATGGAGAAATTTCTGATATTTTTTTGATCCACTTAGCTTCTAGTTAATTCGTTAGGTTTACTGGATAAATGCGGCGGCTCCCTGCCTCGCGCGATGTAAAGTCTTAGGCGGCCTTAGCCAGTATTTGCCGAAATTGGGCGACGGTTTCCGCTGTCAATGGTTGACGCTGATTATCCCAAACCACACCGTCCAGCTCATCGGCCAGAATGTCGATGGTTTCCATAAAGTCGTCGAATACCGCCAACGGCTCGTCCACTTCCCGCGGCTGCATGAAAAACACGATACCGGGACAATAAAAGTCCTGCAGCCCGGTGTCGGGAAACGTACCTGGATCGACCATGCTGGCGACAGCAAAATCAACCATACGATTCGCATCCACCCGCTCGAACACCCGCACGCTACCATATCTGAGACCAACCCGTTCAAACGCTTCGAATAAATCCTCGCCGTTAAAGCCCTGATCGGCGCGCGCAACAATGCTGAATTCGATCAGCGCCGGCAATTCCAGTCGTCGGGAATTAGCCTGCGTAGCCGCCTGTTTTTTCTCGGTTTCCCGGCGCGAGACATCGGCGGGAGATTTCGGGCTGGGCTTAATGGCCTTATCATCTAACAACCCGTCGCCGTCAACCAATTCAGAGCCCAAGGCAAATACATCCATCTCATCTTCGTCTTCTTCGACGGAAAACTCGTCAACCACACGGTCGTCATAAGAGTCATCATCGTAATAATCGTCAGGCGCGCGTCTTTCCCGCAACGATTTGATGAAATGCCACAACACCATGCCGATCATCACCAGCACGCCGATCAAAATAATCACGACTCTTAATAATTCTTTATCCATTAGCTTTCTGCCATGCTCACTGCTTCATCAATATCAACCGCCACCATTCTGGATACTCCAGGCTCCTTCATGGTAACACCTGCCAGATGTTTTGCAATTTCCATTGTGACTTTGTTGTGCGAAATATACAAAAACTGTACGGTTGCCGACATGTCCTCCACCATCTGCGAAAACCGCACGACATTGGCGTCATCCAACGGCGCATCCACTTCATCCAACAAACAAAACGGCGCCGGATTCAGTTCGAAAATCGAAAATACCAAGGCCACCGCCGTCAAAGCCTTTTCGCCGCCGGACAGCAAGTGAATCGAACTATTACGTTTGCCGGGCGGGCGGGCAATGATATTCACGCCAGCCTCCAGCAAATCATCCTCAGTTAATTCCAGATAAGCCTGCCCACCGCCAAACAAGCGCGGAAATTTCTCCTTCAAGCCGCTATTGATCTTATCGAAAGTCTCTTTAAAGCGTTGGCGACTTTCCTTGTCGATCTTGCTGATCGCCTGATCCAGCGTATTCAACGCATCGACCAGATCGTCATGCTGTTCATTTAAAAACTTCATCCGTTCGGATTGAGTTTTGAATTCCTCGATCGCGGTCAAATTAATCGAACCCAGCCGTTCGATCTGATCGGTCAAATCATCAACGGCATTTTTCCATTTGGCTTCCGTAGCGCCTTCCGTAAGATTAGCCAATATTACTTCCGGATCGGCATCGACCTCGGTAAGCTGCTCGGCAATGGTTTGCTGACGTACCCGGCTATCTTGTTGCTCGAAACGCACTTGATCCAGCGCTTCTTTTTGTTTTTCCAAGGACCGTTGGGTTTGCGAGTATTGCTCGGCCAACTGACTGACCGTCTGTTCGCTGGCTTGTTGGGCCTGGCGCTCGGACTGCAAGTTGTCCTCAAATTCCGCTTTTCTCTCTAATAATTCTTCCAGCTGCATTTTCTCGTCGTCGAGCGGCGCCAAGGCATAGTGCAACTTATTTTCCAGCTCGGCGATACGGTCGGCCGATTGCTGATGTTGCAATTGCAAACGCTCGATCTGCTTGGCGGTCAGCACTTCCGAGGACTTCAGCGATTCGATTTGCGCATGCAATCTATGCAAATGCCGGCGCGCCTCATCGACTGAGGCGTCAGTGTTTTGTTGTTGGGCTTGAATCTGTTGATTCAGTTGCTCCAAGTCGGCTTTCTTCTCTCCCAGATCGCCCAAAGCTTGCTCGGCATCCAGCTTGATCATCTCCGCTTCGGAGATGCTTTCGGCGTTTTCTGCCAGATGCTGGCTGATTTCTTCGATTTCGTGATCGAGTTGCTCCAGGCGGCGCTTTTGCTGCTCAAAGCGCGCCGATTGTGCGCTGTATTCGGCGCGTTTTGCGGAAAACTCGGCACTGAGCAGCTTTTCTTTTTGTTGATATTGCTCGCGATTGCTTTCGGCGGCTTTCAGTTCCTGTTCGGAATTGGCCAGTTCTTCTTCTTCCTCGGCAATAGTCATCTGCAATTCGCTTTGCCGCTGCTTCAGTTCACGTAATTCCTTTTCCCGATGCAATACCCCAGCCTTGCTGTCGCTGCCCCGGCTGATCTTAATCCAGTCCTTACCCAGCCAGGTGCCGTCGGCCAACACCACCGACTCGTGCGCCTGCAAATTCATTTGCCGGGCTTGTTGCATCGTTTCTGCGCAATAGATGCCGCTCAACAGACTGGATAAATCCCAGCGACTCCGCAGCTTACTCGCCAAAGCCGCCGAGTCGGCACTCGCGCCGGTTGGAGTAGCATGCGTTTCAAACACCACCAAGGATTGTTTGGTCAAGTCCTGCAACTCGCCCAGTATCGAATCGGCGCTATCCACACAGATCGCCTCCAAATAGCTGCCCAACACCGTTTCCACGGCGGTTTCCCAGCCTTCCTCGGCATCCAGAAACTCAGCCAAGCGCGGTTGTTGCTCCAACCCTACCTGTTCCAGCCAGACGCCCAACTCTTTTTTGTCCTTACCCATCGCATGCTGCTGCAACAATTCCAAGGAACTGATTTTACCGTTGACCTTTTGCAACTCGGCGCGATTGGTGTGCAGACTATCGTGCAACTGTTTGATGGCCGGCCGCAGTTCGGCGATGCGTTGCAGCACCACCTCCAGTTGCTGCTGCAATTGCTCGCGCTCGGCTTCGATCAATTCGATGCTGCTATCCAGTGTTTCCAACTCCAGTTGCAATTGAGTATCGGCCAGGCCACCGCGTTCGCCGTTTAATTTGTCCAAGCGCGTCTGCAACTGCCGGTTTTGATTTTCCAACTGTACCAGCTTGGTCCGCTGTACTTCGGCTTGTTCGCGATAGCCGGCGTTCTCGGCCAAAAAGGCTTCCCACTGCTGTTGCCATTGCTGCTTTTGCAGATGCGCGTCTTGTTGAATGCCCAGCAAGTCTTCCTCGCGTTCGCGAGCCACAATCATGGTTTCTTCGGCTTCCAGCAGGGTCTGGCGAATTTCCTCCAACTGCTGCCGGTCCTGCTCACATTCGGACTGTGCCTGCTCGGCTTGCAGTTTCAAGCGATTGATTTCGATCAGGGTTTCTTCGTGGCTTTTCTGATTGTGCTTGATGGTCTGTTCCAACCGACTGACTTCTGCAACCACCGCATAATATTCGGCTTGGGTGTTATCCAGATGCTGCTGCTGAGCTTTCTGTTCGCCGCGTTTCAGCTCCATGGCTTTTTCGGTGTCGCGCAACAGCACAAACAAGCGATTGTGCTCGGCGGCAATACTTTGCAGTTTTTCTTCCAGCTTCTGCGCCGAACGCTGAAAGTTCTGCCAGCGCATCGCTAGCAACTCTTGTTTGTATTGGCGTTCCTGCTTTTTTAGCTCGGTGTATTTTTCGGCTTTTTCGGCCTGTTTCGCCAGATTTTTGATTTGCTTTTCCACCTCATCGCGCAAATCGTTCAGCCGCTCCAGGTTTTCGCGGGTATGGCGCATGCGGGTTTCGGTTTCCGAACGCCTTTCTTTATATTTGGAAACGCCGGCCGCTTCTTCGATATGCACCCGAAGATCCTCGGGTTTGGCTTCCACCATTCGGGAAATCGTGCCCTGCTCGATGATTGCGTAGCTGCGCGAACCGAGGCCGGTACCCAAGAACAAGTCGGTAATATCCTTGCGTCGGCATTTGGAACCGTTGAGCATGAATAGCGATTGGCCGTCGCGGCTGACCTGGCGTTTGATGGAAATAGTGGCGTATTGCGAATATTCGCCACCGGCCTTGCCTTCGCTGTTATCAAACACCAACTCTACAGAGGCCATACTGACCGGCTTGCGCCCTGACGAGCCGTTGAAAATCACGTCAGCCATATTGCCGCCGCGCAAATGCTTAGCCGAGCTTTCGCCCATCACCCAGCGCACCGCGTCGATGATATTGGATTTGCCGCACCCGTTGGGGCCGACAATCGCGGTTAAATTGCCGTTGATCGGTATCGTGGTGGGATCGACAAAGGATTTGAAACCCGAAAGTTTGATTTTTTCCAGCTTCATGCCTGATTAAAGACGCTCAAGACCGTTTACAAAGCCGGCTATTATCGACGAAATGACGATTAGATTCGAATGGATTTTAATAAATCAGATAATGATGCGGCAAGGGTAGCGCCGGGTACCGGGATTTGCCGCCAAACCGAAGTTATGAGGCGCCCTGTCAGAATTGCAAACCGGCGAGCGTCGCAAACTCGCCGGCCACCAACGCAATCAGTTAAGCAGCGAAGCTACGCCAGTTCGAGACACGTTACGGTATACGGATTGAGCTTGACCTTGATTAGCCGAAATGCCGGAAATCAGCTGCCCAACCACTTGCTGAGCCTGTTCCCGATTTTCAATCCGCGCATCGCTATTGCTGCTTTGCAGGCTTGCCGCTTGCGCAAGTTTTAACGACTCCGAGGACAAACTAACAGTGTCGCTACCGCGGGCCTGCGGCGTCTTTTCGACATCGCCGCTTTGAGAGGTCAACTTGCTACGCTCAGCGGACTCTTCGATACCGCCCAGCTTTTTGTCTCGCCCGGACACTTGGCCTAACAAAGGATTTGGGGTTGGATAGCTTGAGTTTATTTCCATCTTCGGCTCCCATACAATTTAACAATGTTGTCTAGCAATATTTGTAATCTGCCCAAACATAATTCTACCGTAATAATAGCTTGTTGTAGATTATTGTATTGCGAAAATGCGCTGAAATAATCGGCGCTCATGCAGCCAGCAATCCATGGCAGAACCCGAAACATCCGCCTTACAAGTCATTGAATTTAAATGTTTGATTTTTTCCGGCCTCTTAGCTGGTAAAATTGCGCTCCTAAAACCCTTAATTCCATTCCGCCCGATCGGATCTTCATTACCAACCAACGGCAACAATGACCACAAAACCCAGCTCAGACCTCACCACTTTCGAAAATCCAAGACCCGCCCGCGACTTCACGATTCGCATCGACATACCGGAATTCACCTGCCTCTGTCCAATGACAGGACAACCGGACTTTGCCAAACTGGTTCTGGAATACGTACCCAATAAACTGTGCGTCGAATTAAAATCCTTGAAGCTGTATATGTGGACTTTCCGCGAACGCGGCGCTTTTCATGAAGCAGTCACCAACGAAATTCTCGACCACATCGCCGCCGCCATCTCACCCAGCTTCATGCGTCTTCGCGCCGAATTCAACGTGCGCGGCGGCATTTATACCACCGTAATCGCCGAGCATCGCGATCCGAACTGGCAGGCACCCGAATTAGTGAATCTACCCTAAATCGACGTGAACGGTAGAACCTTCTACAACAGTGACATTGCCATCGCCCTGCAATACGACGGCAAGAATGCGCCGAAAGTCACGGCCAAAGGTGAAGGCTTTACCGCTCAACAAATCCTGACCATCGCCGAGAAACACGGCGTGCCGCTGCAAAACGAACCTGAACTGGCGCGAATTCTGGCACAAGTGCCGCTCGGCGAGGAAATCCCCCAACAACTCTATATTGCTGTCGCCGAAGTCATCGCGTTTGCGTATTTTATCAGCGGCAAAACCCCCGATTCCGAATCATGACCTTAAAAGAAATTTTTACCGTGCTGCCGCAATACGCGTTGCCTCATCACGCACTCTCCGGCTTGATGTCCAAACTGACCCATTGCCAAAACAAAACCTGGAAGAACCTGTTCATCAAATCGATTGTCAATTTATATGGCGTGAATATGAACGAGGCCAAGTATCAAAATCTCGAGCATTACGCCAGCTTTAACGATTTTTTTACCCGTGAGTTGCAGGATGGCGTCCGCCCAATTGCCGCCGCTGCCGATGCGATAGCCTGTCCGGCGGATGGCGCAATCAGCCAAGCCGGACAGATCAGCAACGGCCGAATTTTCCAGGCCAAAGGCCACGACTACACCGCACTGGAATTGCTCGGCGGCGATGCCGAACGGGCACAGGCCTTTGCAAACGGTTCCTTCGCCACCATATATCTATCGCCGAAGGATTATCACCGCCTGCATATGCCGCTGGCCGGCGCCTTAACGGAAATGGTGCATATTCCCGGCCGCCTGTTCAGCGTGAACAACACTACCGTGGGTTCGGTGCCGAATTTATTTGCTCGCAACGAACGCGTAGCATGCTTATTCGACACCGAAGCCGGCCCGATGGCGCTGATACTAGTCGGCGCGATTTTCGTGTCCAGCGTCGAAACCGTCTGGCACGGTGTAGTGACCCCACCAAGCATCAGCGCCCCCAGAACCTGGCGTTATGGAGACAACGCGCCGACGTTTGAAAAAGGCGCGGAAATGGGCCGATTTAATATGGGCTCGACCATTATTGTGTTGTTCGGCAAAGACAAAACCACTTGGCACGAAGATCTTTCCGCAGGCAAAGCCGTACGGCTTGGTCAGGCTATCGGCCGGACATTGGGGTAAGCCGGGCAAATTGACGCCGGAATGCGATAAGCGTTGCTAGTGTGGCATAATGCGCGCCTGTCCGCCCGGCCGGACCTTTACACGACGATAACAATAAGAGGATTACCATGAGTTTTTTGATTTCTGACGCGCTGGCCCAAACAGCGCCCTCCGCCGTACAACCCGGTTTTGAAGGCATGCTGTTCCCATTGGGAATTTTGATATTTTTCTATTTCTTGTTTATCCGCCCGCAATCCAAGCGTAACAAGGAGCAAAAACAAATGCTGGCGGCGCTGGGCCGAGGCGCCGAAGTTGTCACCACCGGCGGCATTCTGGGTAAAGTGGCGGAATTGGACGACAACTTCGTCAAACTGGAAGTCTCCGATAACAGTTTTATTCAAGTACAACGTCATGCCATCGCCAACATGATGCCTAAAGGCACTTACAAAACCTTGAACAGCAAAAAAACCAAAGAGTAAGTTTGCTTTAACCCTGCGATATACCCTGCTTTTATTCGCAATAGCTCGGCTGTCACTGCTTTTAATGGAATAACCATGCAAAATCATTTCCCTGTCTGGAAAAACATTCTGGTGCTGATCATTCTGCTGATCGGCACGATTTACGCGCTGCCCAATATTTACGGCAACGACCCGGCAGTGCAATTGGCATCGTCCACCCCGACGCCGTTGCAGCAGGCTCAGGCCGATGAGGTTGCCGCCAGCATCAAGAATGCCGGCTTTGCGCTTAAAAGCTTCGAATTCGAGGAAGGCAAAATCCTGGCTCGCTTCAACAATACCGACGAACAAATGAAAGCAGCGGATCTGCTGCGCGAGCAATTGTCGGGCAAAGCCACTGTCGCCCTGAACTTAGCGCCGGCAACACCGGGCTGGCTGCGGGCGCTGGGCGCAAATCCGATGCATCTGGGCTTGGATTTACGCGGCGGCGTGCACTTCCTGCTGGAAGTCGATATGGATAGCGCGCTGAAACAGGCCGAAGAACGCTACACCAACGATATCCGCTCCGCGTTCAGGGATGCCAAGGTTCGTTATCAGTCGGTGTCTAAAGAAAACGGCGGCATCAAAGTCGTACTGCCTAACGAAGAAGCCCGAGTTGCCGCCAATGAAGTGCTGAACAAAGACTTCCGCAACCTGAACCTAACTGAAGCCGGACCTAATGAGTTTATCCTGTCGATACCCGAGCGCGACCTGCGCGAAATCAAGAAATCGGCGTTGGGTCAAAACATCACCACCTTACGTAACCGGGTCAATGAACTGGGCGTAGCCGAGCCCATCATCCAACAACAAGGCGACAGCCGCATCGTGGTGCAATTACCCGGCGTACAAGACACCACCCGAGCGAAAGAGCTGTTGGGCACCACCGCCACCCTGGAATACCGTTTAGTGGATGTCGAACACGATGTCCAGTCGGCCATCGGCGGTCACGAACCCATCGGCAGCCGCTTATATAAAGATAAGAACGGCGCCCCGGTTTTATTGAAGCGCGCGGTCATCGTCACCGGCGACCAAATTACCGATGCGTCGTCCGGCCTGGATCAAGACGGCTCACCAGCGGTATTTATCACGCTGGACGGTGTCGGCGCCAAGAAAATGGGTAAGATGACCCAGGAAAATATCGGTAAGCCGATGGCGGTAGTATTCATCGAATACAAATCCGAAACCAAAGTTGTGAACGGCGAAAAAGTCCAACACAAGGAAAAAGTCGAAAAAGTCATCAGTGTCGCCACTATCCGCGACAGTTTCAGCAAACGCTTCCAAACCACAGGCCTGGATAGCCCCGAAGAAGCCCGCACCTTGGCCTTATTGCTGAGAGCAGGCGCGTTGGCGGCGCCCGTAGAAATCGTCGAAGAACGCACTGTCGGCCCTAGTTTGGGTCAGGAAAATATCGATCAAGGCATGCTGTCGATTACCGCCGGCTTCTTGTTGGTGGTGTTTTTCATGATCGTGTATTACCGCGCTTTCGGCTTGATCGCCAATTTTGCTTTGTTCTTCAACGTCGTGCTGCTGATCTCTATCATGTCGGTGCTGCAAGCCACCTTGACCTTGCCCGGCATGGCAGGCATCGTGTTGACGGTCGGCATGGCGGTGGACGCCAACGTCTTGATCAACGAACGGATCCGCGAGGAACTGCGCAACGGCTTTAGCCTGCAAACCAGTATCTTCGTCGGTTACGAGAAAGCTTTCGCCACCATTCTCGACTCCAACGTCACGCACTTGATTGTCGCGGTGTTGCTGTTCGGCTTCGGTACCGGCCCGGTTAAAGGTTTTGCGCTGGTCCTGACCATAGGTATTCTGACTTCTCTGTTTACTGCGGTAACCGGTACCCGGATGCTGGTCAACTGGTTCTACGGCGGCAACCGTCAAGTCGAAAAAATTTCCATTTAGACCGACGCTGAAAAGATCAACCGTTCTTTTCAAGCTATTTTCGGCTCCGCAAACGGGCGGAGAGATCGGCCTCTGATCCTGCATTGCGGCGGGGCGTTTTTCAACGCCCCGCCTGACGCGATATAATCGCTTAATTATTTTTCAATCACTATCCTCACGGGAGTTAAACAATGGCAATCGAACGTACTTTCTCAATCATTAAGCCTGATGCAGTCGCTAAAAATGTGATTGGGGAAATTGTCAGCCGCTTTGAAAAAAACGGCCTGCGCATCGTCGCATCCAAAATGCTGCAATTGAGCCAGGAACAAGCCGAAGGCTTTTATGCCGAGCATAAAGAACGCGGTTTCTTTAAAGACTTGGTCAGCTTCATGATTTCCGGCCCTGTCGTTGTCCAAGTATTGGAAGGCGAAAATGCGGTACTGAAAAACCGTGAATTGATGGGTGCCACCAACCCTAAAGAAGCGGCACCAGGCACCATCCGCGCCGACTTCGCGGTCAGCATCGACGAAAATGCCGTGCATGGCTCCGATGCGCCGGAATCCGCCGCAAAAGAAATCGCTTACTTCTTCTCCGCCGATGAACTCTGTGCCCGCATCCGCTAAACCGGCACTGATTAATCTGCTGGATTTCGACAGAAAAGGCCTGCAAGCCTTTTTTGTCGGACTCGGCGAAAAGCCGTTTCGCGCCACTCAGGTCATGAAATGGATTTATCAGGAAGGCATCGTCGACTTCGATGAAATGACCAACCTGAGCAAATCGCTACGCACTTATTTAACGGAACACTGCCAAATCAGGGCGCCTGAAATCGTCGCCGAACAATTGGCGTCCGACGGCACTTGCAAATGGGCGGTGCAAATGCACTGCGGCAACCGGGTGGAAACTGTTTACATCCCGGAAGAACGCCGAGCTACTTTATGCGTCTCCTCCCAGGTGGGCTGCGCGTTGGCCTGCACCTTTTGTTCCACCGCCAAACAAGGTTTTAACCGTAATTTGTCCACCGCCGAAATCATCGGCCAGCTCTATCTGGCTCAACAACGATTGGGACCGGAACGCCGCATTACCAACGTGGTGATGATGGGTATGGGCGAACCTCTGCTGAACTTCGACAATGTGGTGGCGGCAATGAATTTAATGATGGACGACTTCTGTTACGGTTTGTCCAAACGCCGCGTCACCATCAGCACTTCCGGCATCGTCCCGGCGATGAAGCGCCTGAACGAAGTCTGCGACGTCAGCGTGGCTGTCTCGCTACATGCACCAAACGATGCCTTACGCGACCAGTTGGTGCCGATCAACGTCAAATATCCGCTTGTGGAATTGATGGAAGCCTGCCGCGAATACGCCAAGACCGGCCCGCGCAAACACATTACTTTCGAATATGTGATGCTGGACGGCATCAACGACAGCCTTGAAGACGCGCGCACCTTGGTCAAACTACTAAAAAGCGTACCGTCCAAACTGAATTTGATTCCGTTCAATCCGTTTCCGCAATCGCACTACCGCTGCTCCAGCAATACCGCGATTCTGAAATTTCGCGACATTTTGCAAAACGCCGGGATCGTTACTACCGTCAGAAAAACTCGCGGCGAAGACATTGATGCGGCCTGCGGGCAATTGGTCGGGCAAGTGCAAGACAAGAGCCGCAGACATTTAAAGCTGCAAGCCCAAGGATTCTCGCATGGCCAATAGGCAAGCGGCTCGCGGATTAGTTCTGATGAGTCTGTTGTTAGGGGCGTGCGGCTTGCTGCCGGACACCCGCGAGACGATGAGCAATGCGGAAAAGGCCAAGTTGAATTTACAGATGGGCGCACGCTATCTGGACATGGGCATGCTCGACGTCGCCAAGGAAAAGTTGGAAACTGCGGTGCGACTGGACTCCAGCAATCCGGAAACGCATAATACCTTGGCGGCTTTTTATGAACGCATCAAAAAATACGAAGAAGCCAACGACAGTTATCAAGCCGCGATGAAACGCGACGCCGATAGTTTCAGTATTAAAAGCAACTACGGCCGCTTCCTGTGCGAACAAGGTCAATTCGAAAAAGGCATGGCGCTGTTGCAGCAATCGATGGAATCGCCAATGAACAATCGGCCTTGGTTTGCACTGACGAACATGGGCATTTGCTACGTCAAACAAAACAACAGCTCACGCGCCGAAGAGTATTTTCGCCAAGCCTTACAAACCCAACCCGATTACTCGCCTGCCTTGCAGGAAATGCAACGCATCAGCTACCAAAACCAACAATTCATGTCGGCCAGGGCGTTTCTGGAACGCTATCTAAGCGTAGCTAAACATACCGCGGAAACATTGTGGATAGCGTTCCAAACCGAACGGGCACTGGGCAACAGCAAAGTATCCGAAGAATATCGCGAACAATTATTAAGCTTATTTCCTGCGTCCAAAGAAGCGCAACAAGTCAAAACCGCGATCAGCAAATAATCCCGGCATTTAAATAAAGTATCATGGCAAAACAACAACAGGCTATCCAAGCCATCCGCGGCATGCACGACATCCTTCCCGAGCAATCGCCCTATTGGCAGTGGCTGGAAGGACAAGCCAGACAGGTGCTCGGCGCATACGGCTATCAGGAAATCAGGCTGCCTATCGTCGAAAAAACCGAGCTGTTCAAACGCTCGATCGGCGAAGTCACGGACATCGTCGAAAAGGAAATGTATACGTTCGACGACCGTAACGGCGACTCTTTGACTTTGCGTCCGGAAGGCACCGCTGGCTGCCTGCGCGCCTGTCTGGAACACGGCCTGCTCCACAATCAAACTCACCGCTTGTGGTATTACGGCCCGATGTTCCGCCACGAACGGCCGCAGAAAGGCCGTTACCGGCAGTTCTACCAACTCGGTGTGGAAACCTACGGCATGCCAGGCCCGGACATCGACGCGGAAATCATCGCGCTGACCGACCGGCTGTGGAAGCAACTCGGGATCCGCGATAAGGTCGAGCTGCAAATCAATTCCCTGGGCACCAGCGAAGAACGTCTGGCCTATCGCGGCAAACTGGTCGAATATTTCCAACAACATCTGGCGGTTTTGGACGAAGACTGCTTGCGCCGCCTGGAAACCAATCCGCTACGCATTCTGGATAGTAAAAACCCCGACATGCAGGCCATGCTGCAGCAAGCCCCGGTGCTGCTTGAGCATCTGGGCGAAGAAAGCCTGGCGCATTTCAATAGCTTGAAAGCGACACTGGATGATCTGGGCATTGCCTACCAATTGAACACCCGTTTGGTGCGTGGTCTGGACTATTACGGAAAAACCGTGTTCGAATGGGTCACCGAACATTTAGGTTCGCAAGGCACCATCTGTGCCGGCGGCCGTTACGACAACTTGATCGAGCAATTGGGCGGCAAGCCTAACCATGCTATCGGCTTTGCGATGGGTATGGAGCGCATCCTGGCCCTGCTCGAATTGCTGGACCATGTACCGGTCGCAACTACCACCGATGTCTACATGATCCGCGTCGGCACAAGCGCCGAGGCAGCCGGCATGAGCTTGGCCGAACGCATCCGCGATGCGATCCCCGGCCTGAAACTGCAAGTCAATTGCGGCGGCGGCAGCTTCAAAAGTCAGTTTAAAAAGGCCGATAAATCCGGTGCCGAGTATGCGATTATCATCGGCGACGACGAAGCCCAACGCGGTGAAGTTGCGTTAAAACCGTTGCGTATCGATGAAGCGCAAAACACCCTGAATCACGACCAGCTCCTGCAAACGCTGCAAGACTGGCATAGCTAATAATCCCTTGTAACCTGTAAATAGAAGAGAAATACCGTGGCAATTTACGATACCGAAGAAGAACAGCTGGAACAGTTGAAAAAATGGTGGGAAGCCAATCAGACTTCATTGATCGCCGGTGTTGTCACCGCAATTGTATTGGTGAGCGGCTGGAATCTCTGGCAAAACCACCAACTGGACAAACGCAACCAAGCCTCGCAAATGTTCCAACAATTATTGGAAAGCGCGGCCAAAGACAATGGCGAATCCACCGAAAAATTGGCGGAACGCTTGCCAGCGGAATTCCCCGGCACTGCTTACGCCAATTATGCCGGCTTGCAACAGGCCAAAGCCAAAGTGCAGAAAGGCGACCTGGAAGGTGCTAAGGCTGTGCTGGAAAAAGAAATAAAAAACACCGATAGCGATGAGCTAAGGCACGTAGCGCGTTTACGCCTGATTCAGTTGCTTTTGGTCACCGGCAAATACGAAGAAGGCTTGCAGCTAATCGCCCAAGTGGATCCTGCGAAATCCGAAGGTTTCTCCGCCAGCTACGACGAATTGCAAGGCGACCTGTATGTGGCTTTGGATCGCATCGACGAGGCTCGTAGCGCTTATCAAAGTGCGGTCAGGACCGGCCAAGCGACCCCGCTGACTCAGTTCAAACTGGATGATGTCGCAACGCAGACCAGCGCCGCACCGATAACAGCCAATTAAGAGATACGCGCTTTAGCATGCATACCTGGAACTTAAGATACCGCTCTGTTTTTCCGCTACTGACTTGTCTACCCTTGCTGGCTGGCTGCGCGGGACTGGACGCTGGACGCGACTTTGTCTCCGGTCTAACGGAATATATTACCGGCGATGACGACAACGCCGATCCGCCGGCCACGTTGCAGGAATACACGCCGGAAGTGCAACTGGAAATTGTCTGGAAGGAGTCGATCGGCAACGGCGCGGATGAAAAATATCTGAAGCTAACGCCAGCGGTCGCGGAAGGCACTGTGTATGTTGGCGACAACAAGGGGCATTTGCAAGCGAGAGGCGCCGGCAACGGCAGCCTGACCTGGGAAAATAACACTGATTACAGCTTCTCGGCAGGACCGGGCCTGGGCGTGCATACTCTGGTAATGGGTACCAGCAACGGCGAAGTAATAGGCTTCGAGAAAGGCACCGGCGAACAACGCTGGAAAATCGATGTACCCAGCGAAGTACTGGCGGCCCCCGTGGTCAGTCACGGCATCGTAATCGTCCGCACCACCGACGGCAAGATCATCGGTCTAAAAGAAGAAAACGGCGCGCAACTGTGGACCTTCGAGCATAGCGTGCCGGCTTTGAGCATCCGCGGCACCGGCGCCCCCATCATCATCGACGACAACGTGATCGCCGGCTCGGCCAACGGTAAGCTGCAAGCCCTGCAACTGAAGGACGGCAAGGCCATTTGGGAAGCGACTATCGCCATTCCGAGCGGCCGTTCCGAAGTCGAACGTCTGGTCGATCTGGACGTCGACCCAGTCGCCAGTCGCGGCGCGATTTATATTGCCAGCTTTACCGGCGGCGCATCCTCGGTTTCGGAAGTGGACGGCGACGTACTGTGGCGCAACGAAGCGGTTTCTTCATACACCGGCCTGAGCCTGGATTATCGTTATCTCTACGTCAGCGATACCCAAAGCGACGTCTGGCAACTGGATCAACGCAGTGGCGCCTCGCTGTGGAAGCAAAAAGACCTACATAATCGCCAATTAACGGCGGCCGTGGTGTATCAAAGTTATGTCGTAGTCGGCGATTTCGAAGGCTATGTGCATTGGCTGTCCAATAGCGACGGCCGCCAAATGGCCCGAATCCAGGTCAGTAAAGCGGCGATAGAAGCCAAGCCGGTAGTCGTGGACGACACTGTTTTCATTTACGCCAAAGACGGCACCCTGGCCGCCTTGAGAGCAAAATAAACCTATGTTACCCGTAATAGCCCTAGTGGGCCGCCCCAATGTCGGCAAATCCACGCTGTTCAATTATCTGACGCGCAGCCGCGAAGCGCTGGTCGCGGATTATCCCGGCCTGACCCGCGACCGGCAATACGGTCGCGTCAAACGCGGCGAACGCGACTGTCTGATAGTTGACACCGGCGGTATTACCGACGAGCAGGCAGGCATAGACGTTTTCGCCAAAAAACAGGTGGAAATTGCCCTGCAGGAAGCCGACGTAGTGTTTTTCATGGTCGATGCTCGCGACGGCGTTAACGCCACCGACGAAGCCATTGCCGACATGCTGCGCAAACTCGGCAAACCGGTGGTGCTGGTGGTGAATAAAGTCGACGGCATCGACAGTAACACCGTGACCAACGACTTCTATAGCCTGGCGCTTGGCGAACCCATCGGGATTGCCGCCACCCACGGCCGCAATGTTCACGATTTACTGGATCGCATCGACGAATTACTGCCGGTGGTCGAGGACGAATTCGAAGAACAAGATCCGGGTATTGCCATCGCTATCGTCGGCCGGCCGAATGTCGGCAAATCGACCCTAGTGAATCGGCTGCTCGGCGAAGAACGCGTAGTGGTTTTCGATGAAGCCGGCACGACTCGCGACAGTATTTATATTCCGTTCGAACGCAACGGCCAGAAATTCACCTTGATCGACACCGCCGGCATGCGCCGCCGCTCCAGGGTATCGTTGACGGTGGAAAAGTTCAGTATCATCAAATCGCTGCAAGCCATCGAAAAAGCCCATGTGGTGATTTATTTGATCGATGCCCGCGAGGGTGTCACCGATCAGGATGCGCATATTTTGGGCTTGGTGCTGGAAGCCGGCCGCGCCTTGATCATAGGCTTGAACAAATGGGATGGTCTGAACGCCGAACACCGCGATTTCGTGAAAAAGCAGATCGAAATCAAATTATCGTTCCTGGAATTCGCCGAAAAGCATCCGATCTCTGCCTTGCACGGCAGCGGCGTCGGTAAGTTGTTTGATGTGGTGCATACTCTGTACGACTCGGCCATGACCGACATGTCAACGCCATTGCTCACCCGGATTTTGACCGACGCACTAACCGCTCATCAGCCACCGCTGGTTGGTGGCCGCCGGATTAAATTGAAGTACGCGCACCAGGGCGGCCGCAATCCGCCGGTAGTAGTAATACACGGCACCCAGACCGATTCCCTGCCCGGCGCCTACAAACGCTATTTGATGAATTATTTCCGCGACCAACTACAACTGACAGGTACACCGATACGCCTGGTATTCAAGTCGCCGGAAAACCCGTTTCAAGGCCAGAAAAACCCGCTAAGTGATCGTCAGGTGAAAAAACGCAAACGCCTGATTGATTTCAGTAAACGAAAAAAATAACAACTCAAGATACCTGGAGCATCCTTATGGCAACCATCACTTTCCAAGGCAAACCGATCAACACTGTCGGCGATTTACCAGCGGTAGGTGCGCAAGCGCCGGATTTCCAGCTGACCAACCGCAAAATGCAGGATGTTAGCTTGGCCGACTTTACCGGCAAACGGAAAGTATTGAATATCGTACCCAGCCTGGATACGCCGACCTGTGCCACCTCGACCCGTAAATTTAACGAAAAAGCCGCTCACCTGAACAATACCGTGGTGTTGGTGGTTTCCGCCGACCTGCCCTTCGCTCAAGTAAGGTTTTGCGAGGTCGAAGGCATCAAACATGTTGTGCCCTTATCAACTTTCCGCTCCAATTTCGCTCACGATTATGGCGTCGAGTTGCTGGATAGCATCCTGGCCGGTCTGACCGCCCGCGCCATCGTGATCATCGACGAAAACGACAAAGTCATCTACACCCAGCTAGTCAGTGAAATTGCCGACGAACCGGATTATGCCTCCGCCTTGGCGGCATTGAATCAATCGTAAACCAACCTAAGCCGAGCCGCCATTAATCGCAGAGTCCCACGGCAAGCAAATGTTTACTAGTTTCTCTTAGCTTCAACCGCGAAAAAAATGCGCCTTGTGGCGAAGAATAGGCTTCACCATCTTGGGATGCCATCTTGCATAATCGATTAATGCCCGGCCGATAACGCGATCCTGATATATATTTCGAAATTTCCTATCCGTGGTTTTGACAATCGGCAACTAACACCAGGTAACATTCCAATGCGGCAACGTTTTTTCCGTGGAATTATATGGCCGGCTAAACGTCCCAATGTTGCCGCGACAAATCGCGCAGCGGAATTTGGATAAACGGAATGTTGATATCAGCAATTATGCTGGTAATCTTCAAACTCAAGCGGCTTGAACCAGACAATTTACTCATAGAATCAGAAAAATCTAATATGCAAACATTAACTAAAAAAATTAAAAAAAATGTGACGTTGATTTTTTTCGGTGTAGTGCTTCCGGCGTTCAACGTTGCGTGGGCGGAATCCGACAAGCAACTCCAGGAAAAAACGCTTAAGGCCCGAGAAATGATTCATCAGCAATCTATGGACCATTCGGCCCATGCCAAATTAGCCGACGAAACCGAAGGGTTTCGTGGTGTGTTTTATGGCTATTTGCCCTGTAAGGAGAAAGATTGCGATGGTTTCAAAATGACGTTGTCATTGAAACAAAAGAACAATTACCTACTGGTTACCCAATATGCGAAAGCCTCGTCCAGAGAATATTACGAAAAAGGCAAATACATTTGGGACGATAAAGCTCGTACACTTTCGCTCACATCCAATAAGGATGAGGTCAAACGTCAATTCAGCATTAAAGACGAAGGCACCCTGATTCAGCTTAATAGCGATGGCTCGCCTATGCCCGGTGACCAGGACGACTATACCTTGGCACGAAGCGATAAGTCTAAATCTCGGGAAGTGCACATTCACTAAGCAAGTGATTCTCGCATTAAGTCAGATGCGTTGGATTAAGGCGAGGCCAATACAAATCAGGCTTGCAGAGTGAGCTCCAATCAGTTTAGACCCGGCTTAATGCCTCTCAATCCACCTAATTACGGGAACTATACACGCTGATTTGGCATCTAAAGCTTAAGTTTGATTGAGGATTTTTATCCGGGCATTTAAAATCCCGACCAAAACACTCAAATTATCTTGGTGAAATTATTATTTTAGCTTCATGTTATCCAGGTATTTTTTCTTCTACATCAATTCGCCTGATGTCTCAAATAGCCTTAGCGTATGCGACGGCATAAGCCAGTGGTAGCGATTAAGATGACTAGCGATGAATCAGCGCGCCGCCGCGGAGTACGTCGTCAGCAGGAGCGACGAACCAATCCCTTCACATTCAATTCGACGGAGTGGATCGCTTTTGTGCAGCAGCAGTATATGCTGTGGCCGAAGGAAGATAGACGCACGCTGGATCGTCGACGTGCGGAGCGCCGAGAAATTGATCGTCGGGCTGCGTTACGGAATGCCGAACGGGAAATGCCGTTTCAACGCACACGCTGGTTTTCAGCCGAGCACATCCTCAACGACGACGAAAAACAAATGATTCAGGCTCTTTTCGCGGAAGAAGAGTAAACCCGTCACCAGCGGCCATTGTCAACGTAACAGGATGTCCGCCGGATGCCTAACCTGCACGGCAAAACTCTCTTTCGAGCGTTTAACCCAGCCTCTGGCCTCCACTTCTTTACCCACATAAGTTTCCAACGGCGGAAATAATGCCGAGGATAACGGCTCCACACTCACGGACACCTTGTCGGAAAATTGTAGATAGCTATGTTTAGCAGTCTTTTTTACGGCACGGATGCGTCCGTTTATTCGCTTCCAACCTTGGTAATTACTCCCATCGAGCCGGTCGAAGGTTAGCGTGGCATAGGCAGGATCCGCCCAAATTCCCAGTTTGGCTTGTTCGGCACTACGCTGCGCCGTGAGCAATGGCTCGAGATATTTCAGATTGGGCGGATAAATATTGACCGTGGCCAAACCACGCTTTACCAGCTCCAAGTTGATATGTTCCTTGTCTTCGGTAAACACATAGGCCAAGGTCCGCTGATATTTGTCCTGCTTTTCCACATCGCCCTGCAGAAGAACCTTACGATGTTCCAATTTGCTCTTCAGCCAATCCTTGGCTTGTTCGCCGCCGGCTTCGGCGGATTTGTTACGGCCGGCAACCTCCGGCGTATTGATACCCAACAAGCGGACTTTCCGGCCGTTGCTTAATAAGATAGTATCGCCATCGAACACCTTCTCCACCCAATAATAAGTGGAGCCGGGATTGATGCTTAAGACTTTGGCATTTGCATCGCCATGATCTGCATAATGGTGTCGGCCTTGCCGGTCGGTCCATTGGTAAACGTCCGCCGACAACATAACCGGCAAGAAAGCCAACAGCCAAAGACAGTGTTTAGCGCATTTCACCATTTTTCCGATCACCATGACTAACCAACAGATTATCGCCGCCACTCAGGCTTGGCTAAAAACTTTTGTTATTGAATACAATATCTGCCCGTTTGCGCGCCGCGAACAGGAAAAAGGCAGCATTCGCTACCAAGTCGTGTCTAGCAACAGCATAGAAGACAACCTGGAAGCGGTGATCGCCGAGTGCGTACATCTCGACTCGGAGCCCGACACCGAAACTACCCTGTTGATTTTTAGCGAGGCGTTTACCGACTTTGAAGATTTCCTGGATTTGCTGGCTATCGCCGAACAATTGTTAATCGATCAAGGCTACGAAGGCATCTATCAACTGGCCAGCTTCCATCCTGATTATTGTTTTGCGCAAACGCCGGAAAACGACGCCAGCAATTACACCAACCGCTCGCCCTACCCAATGCTGCACCTAATTCGCGAGGACAGTATCGAAAAAGCCGTTGCCAGCCATCCCGACCCTAACGGTATCCCCGAGCGTAATATAGCGCTTACCCGGGAACTGGGGCTCGAGAAATTGCAGGCTATTTTACATGCCAGCTATCAAGCGTAATTAGGCGTTAATTTATAATTTGAAGAAATCTTTTTATCAAAATTAGGACGTAAAAGCCCCCTGTTTTACAAAGCCCCGATAAACATACTCGCCGCCGCCATTTGCACCTGTCGGAGTGAATTAATAGTCCGGCTTACCGGCGGATTTTTCAGCAGCCGGCTCCCGGCCGCGCAAACCAACCTGTATACGAAGCGTGAATTCGAAAACGCTTGAATTCACGGTAGCATGGTCTACGCTTTTTCCTTGCAAGTAATTCTTCATGGATGGCATGGATGCAGAGAACCAGTTGATTTAATTAACAAGCCAACCGGTTTTTATAGGTGAAATGTAGTAGCAGGAGGATAGATGTTGAAATGGGATTGTAAATACGAACTCGGCAACGAAAAGATCGATTCTGAGCATCGTATCTTTTTGAGTTTAATTGTGGATTTCCACGAAGCTGAAAGTCTAGGTCTGCCCAAGGAAAAAATGATCAGGATATTTAAGGAAATTTGCAAATATGCAGAGTTCCACTTTCTCAGCGAAGAAAACCTCATGATAGATAATTTATATCCTGAACAAGAACAACACGCCAATTCCCACCGAAAATTACTGGCAGAGGCCAATAACAAACTCTATCAATTACAATCGGACAGCATAAGCCCAAACGAGGCCTTTAATTTTTTATTCAATTGGTTCGCTTTCCATACCTCGTCCGAGGACAAAAAATTGGTCGGTCATATAGAAGCATGCATGAGACACAACCTAAATTCTTCTGCCTAAAACCCCATCGAAACTTAATCGTCGCGGGGTAGTTAAAATGCACCACATACACTTTGCCTACCTCGGCCCCCTCTCGAAATCAGCTCTCAATTACTCCATTTCGCGACCAACAAGGATTAATTAAATCAAGCCCCCCCGAACAATTGCTGTTCAATGAAAACAGTTCGACTGGTGCCGTTTCCATAAGCAGCCTTCCCGCATAACTGGTACTACTGACAGTTTAGTTAATCAGGTAGCTAAATAAGCTGTATTGCTGGATCTGCCCAGCCTGTTACCACTTCCATAAGAGCTCTTTTACTGACGCCGCTCTGTCTAAAGCGTTGGAAGCGTCGCATTGGGGATAGAGTTGGTATTCGTAATCACGCTACGCTGCGGTAGGTAATTTAGCAGCAGATCAGTTTCCAGCTTAACTACGCTATAGCACTCACAACTCAGCGTTTCAAGTTTCGGCCGGTTAAGCACCTTAATCAATCCGCGCGAATATGAAATCACGTCGAGTTGCTGCAAGTTTAGCGCGGCCTGGGTGACGCTTTCGCGGCGAACGCCTAGCATGTTGCTGATGAATTCCTGCGTCATCGTCAAGTGGTTGTGAGACAGACGATCCATGGAAAGCAGAAGCCAACGGCAAAGTTGCTGGTCAATCGAATGCTGCCGATTGCACACCGCGGTCTGCGAGATTTGTGTGATCAAGGCCTGCGTGTAGCGCAGCATCAACATCAGCAACTGGCCATGGCGGTTGAATTCCTCTTTCACTTGCAGCCTAGGAAGTCGATAGGCAAAACCGGCACTCTGTACCATCGACCTGCTCGGTGTGCTCTCGCCACCCAGAAACAATGTAATACCTAGCAACCCCTCATTGCCCACCACGGAGATCGCAGTCGACGCCCCGTTTTCCATCATATACTGGAGTGAAACTATGGAGTCGGTGGGAAAGTAGACATGGCGCATGGGGCGCCGGGATTCATACAAAAGCGCGCGTAAAGGCAGCGGGACCAGTTCCAGGTATGGGAACAAGCGACTTTGAACATCTGGCGATAAGGCCGCTAGAAGATGATTGTGTTGTGGCTCGGGCTTGGCGGGCATTTAGACGCTTTTAGAACTGAAAAGTTGACAGGCTGTTGAAATTCGAAACAGGACTTTAGCGAGTATACCGAATGACAGGATCGTCAACCATATCTCATTGAAATTCAAATATTAGCATCTGACATAATCTGATTGTTGAGCGCGTGAGGAGCATGATAGAGGGTAATTTGGTGGGTTCATGGGATAGCTAATACCATGAACAAGAAAGCCCATGCATGTCTTTATATTTTGCTGGGCTTTGAAACAATAACGAACTAAATGGAACACATTAGAAGATTCCTAAGAGTAATAATCAAAATCCTCTTTTTTCTCCAGCTTGAAACGCGGTTCGACGCTGATTTCAACATCCTTGATTCTAGTAGTTTCCGTCGCGGGCTTGGAACGAACTTCCTCCATAAACTCTTTGAACCACTGGGCATTGATTACACTTGCCATATCTTCGTCTTGCAGCACATTATGCTCGTCGGGTAAGCTGCCAAAGTCCCTGGCGGTTTGCAGCGCAGCCAAACAGGCATCGTTATCGCCTCGCAACGCATAAATGCAGGCCAAATTATACGCCGCGCTGCCTTTTTGAATGCCGCAGGCCTTTTCGAAAAAGTCTTCCGCCAAATCGTAAAGATCCGGTTTGGCCGCTTCCGAGCTGATGCGGGCCAATTCCATAAACGCCACACCGCCATCTATCGCGGCTCCCAAATAGTTGGGCGAAATCAGCAAGCAAAACGAAAACTTGGAAATGGCGTCTTCGTAAATCTCAATAGCGGATTTCGGCTCTTGAGTCCGGGCTTCGTGCAATAGACCGAAACCCCAATGATAAAGCGCTTCGGCTACAATCAAATGATCCGCAATCACATTGGCAAAGCCTTGATACGCACCTTTATAAAGTTGCTCGGCTTTGCTGCCCTCGTTTTTCCGGGCTTGGGCAACTTGCTTGATCGCCGCATCTAAGGTGGAACGCTTTTTAAATGAACTCAATAGCGACATGGATGAATCCTCACTTCTGTTTTGTAAACCGGGTTGCGATAAAATAGCTCGGCATACTACAACATCCTACAACAACCGGAAAATGTTAATGACCGACACGCTTCCCGACCTGGAAAAAGCCAAGGTAAATTTGGAAACCTCGTCCATTCCCTGGGCCGAATTGCAGCGTTTTTTCGCAGCCGGATTGGCCATCGCGGTAGCAGACGAGTTGGACCTGGTCGAAGTAGCCTACCAGTTCTCGCGCGACAATAAAGCCCAGGTCGAGCAATGGTTGAATGCCGGCCTAATCGGCCATGTTACCGATCGACAGGCCGGCGAATGGATAGACACAAACAACTCGGTATGGGCGGTCGTGGTCAGGCCCTGGGTGCTAGTTCAGGCAAGTATTTACGCGCCAGCCAATAATCCAGGCTGACGAAACGCCCGCCCCCCAGAAAAAACAAGGCCAGCAGCATCACAAAATACGTGGCGGCAAATTCGATTCCGTTATTCAAGATTACCAGCGCGCCATTTTCCGTAAGCCACTGGTAATCGCCCTGCACTTGCAAAATTTCCTTGGCCCGCTCCAAGCGCTCTATCGCCCCTATCGTCCGTTCGGTGGCGAAAATACCGCTACCGGTGGCAATAGCTAACCAACCGTTTTTGAGATGCGCACTGACTGCCGCCACCACCATAATCGCCATTAACGGCAACGTAATCGGCCGGGTGGCAAAGCCGAGCAGCAAAAACAAAGCGCCGGCAATTTCACACAGCGCGACCAAAAACACCAACACATAGGGCGCCGGCAAGCCCAAGCCCCATTCCGCGTTACCGAACCATTCGGCGGTATCGGAAAAGTTCGCGATTTTTTTAGTCCCCGCCATCCAGAATACCGGCGCCAAATAGAGCCGCAGTAACAGCGGCGCCAAAAAATCCACGTATTTTCCGGCATCGCAGCTGCGTCGGGACAATTGCATGATACCCGGCAGCTTATCGACAACCATAGCCATTAACGACACAAAAGACGTACTATTCATTTTAATCCCCTCCCCCAATTTTATTATTATCTGCCCGTTTTTATGAAAATCAGCAGTTCGTGCATTTTTACAGACATTCCAGCTCAGTTGCCAACGGAATTATGCCAAACGTTGCTTGCCAAGCCTAATATTCGTATCGAACGCATTATTTCCAAGGGCCATTGCAGCACCGAGGACGATTGGTATGACCAAAGTCAGGATGAGTGGGTAATATTATTACAGGGCCAAGCACGATTGACATTCACCGATGCGGATCCTGTCGAATTGAATCCCGGCGACTATTTATTGATTCCAGCCCATTGCAAGCACAGAGTAGATTGGACCAGACCGGACACCGAATCGGTCTGGCTGGCCATTCATATCCTGGAAACTTTAGCTTAGCGTGGCTTGGCCGCTTGTTGGCGGGGTTTTCGAGAGTTTGGCGGACGCTTGCCAGGCTCTCCAGCCCGGCCGGCTTGCGGACGTCCTGACGGCTTACCGGGTTGAGGGTTTTTCGCTTTAGGTTGCGGTTTGCTGTTGGTCACCTCCAGCGATACGTTCGGATAACCGGTATCATCGACTCGCGGAATCTGCCGCTTCAACAGCTTTTCGATGGCCGCCAACAGATAGGCTTCTTCCGGATCGACCAGCGAAATCGCCTGACCTTCAGCGCCGGCTCTTCCGGTGCGGCCAATCCTATGCACATAATCTTCCGCCACTTGCGGCAGATCGAAATTCACCACATGCGGCAATTGGTCGATGTCCAGGCCGCGCGCAGCGATGTCGGTGGCAATTAGCGCGGTAATCGAGCCGTTTTTAAACTCCTCCAACGCCCGTACTCGCGCACCCTGGCTCTTGTCGCCGTGTAAAGCTGCGCAGCGAATGCCGTCCTTGATCAGTTGTTTGCACAAACGATCCGCGCCATGTTTGGTGCGGACAAATACCAGCACCTGTTGCCAATGGCCGTTGCCTATCAGGTAAGACAGCAATTCGCGTTTATATTCGCGGCTAATGCCGTAGACCAGTTGCGATACGGTATCGGCAGCCGCATTACGCTTCGCGACAGCGATTTCTACCGGATCGTTGAGTATTTGTTCGGCCAACGCACTAATTTCCGGGGCATAGGTCGCCGAAAACAACAAATTCTGGCGTTTGTTCGGCAGCAACGCGATGATTTTGCGAATGTCACGGATAAAGCCCATATCCAGCATCCGGTCGGCTTCGTCAAGCACAAAATGTTCGACCTTAGACAAATCCAAATGCCGTTGCTGTATCAAGTCCAGCAAACGGCCCGGCGTAGCGACCACAATATCCGTGCCGCGCTGTATCTTCTGAATCTGCGGATTGATGCTGACACCGCCGAAAATCGCCTCGGCAAAAAACGGCAAATGCTTGCCGTAGGTTTTGACGCTTTCATATACTTGCATCGCCAATTCGCGGGTCGGCGTTAAAATCAACACCCGAACCGGACGCGGTTTTTGCGGCACCGGTTGTCCTTGCAATAGCTGTAGCAAAGGCAAGGTAAATCCGGCGGTTTTACCGGTACCGGTCTGTGCACCGGCCAGTACGTCCCGGCCTTGCAAAATAACCGGAATCGCCTGCGCCTGAATCGGTGTAGGTGTTTCATAGCCTTGCTCGGCAACGGCTTGGAGAAGTTGCTCGGATAAACCCAATTCTGAAAATAACATGCAAAAACCTTATGTAAAACCCGTAATTAACGGGTGTATGAAAAGAAAAGATATGGCATGATGCCCAAGCCAAGAGTAGCAAAATCTAACTTTGCGCCTACAATAAACCCCGGATAGCGTGACCGCGATTCTTTAGAAGAGACCAATCACATGAGTTTCGAAAAACGAATTCACCGTAGAGTAAAACCTAGAGGCCTGCAAGCAGGCATTATTTTCAACAGCCGGACTCCAAAGGAAATTTCGCTGAATGCGGAAATTCTGGATATCAGTTACAGCGGCATTCGGGTTAAGCTTCAAGATCCGATCAGTGCGGATGTTGTCGGCAAGATTAAAATCACCATGGTATTGCCGGAATCCGGAATGCCGTTCAGTGTGCACGGTATTCTGAAACATCAGCATGTTGACTCGGAGTGCGGCCTACACTATGTCGATCATGTGGAAGGCTCCATCGACGACCTGATGTTTGAATGCGTGGAACTGGACGAAACTACGGTACTGATCAAAACCGCTTAGCCGGCAAAGCCTGATCGAAGAGCGCTGTGCCTGCCGAATAAGCACCATCGACACACACCTAGCTGGTAATCACAAACCGCACCGCATCCAGCCTAAGCTGTGTCTCCTGTATGCTTTCGTGCGACAGCATGGTCATTTCCTTGAGTTGCTCTATTTCCTGCGCCTTGATACCGGGATTGATCTTTTTCAGTCGCACCAAACGTTTGATTTCGCCGGTCAGCGTCGCAATCATCAAATTGCTGCTGTCCGCGACCAGTTTCTGCATCCGCGTGGCCACCAACTGTTCGGCAACTTTGATCATATCCTGGATATGCTGGCGCTGACTGTGCAAAAACTGACTGATTTGCGCTTTATCGAAACTATCCCCGGTTTCGACCAAGCTATCGTGGCTAATAACGGCCGTTAGATCCTTTTTATTTTGATCAACTAAAACGCGTAGCGGTGTATGCGGTAAAAACCGGCCGATTTGTAACTCGGCGGGGGCACTGCATTCAGCGACAAACAGTAACTCCAACAAAAATTGGCCTGCTTTGAGCTGCGAATGTTTAACGACGCTGACCGCGGCATTGCCGGTCTCGCTGGACAACACCAAATCCATCGCGGACAACACCATAGGATGCTCCGCAGTGAGAAATTGCATGTCTTCCCTGGCCAACGCGATATCGCGATTGATGGTTACCGTCAAACCGTCGTCCTGCAGCATCGGGAAATGGGCGATGCGCAGATTCTCGCTGGGCCATAGTATATGGCAGTCGCGCGAATGATCTTCGACATCGACGCCATAACAGTCGAACATGGCTTCCATAAACGGCCACAAACTCCCGTCGCTTTCGCCGGCAGTAATCTCTGCCACCAGCCGCGCGGCTTCTTGCGGACGGCAAGAATTTAGTTCCAACAGCAAATCGCGGCCTTTATGCAATTCATCTTCAACCTGGCTGTTTAAAGTTTTGGTGGTGGCAATCAAGGCCTCGACTGCCGCCGCATCGCGGCTAAGCAACGCGTTATCGCGGGCATCGCCCAGCAACTTCAGGACTTGCGCGGCACCCGAACAGTTATGCCGGAATGCGTCCAGGCCCTCGTCGTACCAGCGGAATAACACGTGCTGAGCGCTATCGACCAGGTATGGAATATGGATTTGAATCACATGCTTCTGGCCGATCCGATCCAGACGGCCGATGCGTTGCTGCAGTAAATCGGGATTTTCCGGCAGATCGAACAGAAATAGATGACGCACGAATTGAAAGTTGCGCCCTTCGCTGCCGATCTCGGAACAAATCAGCACTTGCGCCCGGCTTTCTTCGTCTGCGAAAAACGCCGCAGCCCGGTCACGCTCGACGATGCTCATGCCTTCATGAAACACCGCTGCGGTATGCCCAACATGCTGCCGTAACAATTGTTCCAGCTGAATCGCGGTTTCCGCGCGTTTGCAGATCAAAAGGGCTTTTTCGTCGCCCAAGGCTTTCAACTTTCCAACCAACCAATGCAGATAAGGGCTGTTGGCCAAATCCGCAGTGTCTTCGCCGTGCAGCGGGTAGGCATGGCGCTGCCGATCCGGGAACCCCTGCACCGTTTGCCGGGAGTTTCTGAATAAAATCCGTCCGGTACCATGATGATCAAGCAACAATTTGATCAATTCTTCCCGGGCATGGGCTTGGCTATCGTTCACCTGTTGCAGCAGTTTGTCGACATTGTCCTGTTTTAATAGGTTTTTCAATTGCTCCTGCTGTTCGGCATCCAGCGCTGCGCCGGAAATCAGCAAATTCGCCAGTCTGGCCACCGGCTCAAACTGGCTTTCTTCGCGCAGAAACTGTTCGAACCGATAAAAACGGTCGGGATCGAGCAAGCGCAAACGTGCAAAATGGCTTTCCTTACCTAATTGTTCGGGCGTAGCGGTCAACAGAATCAGGCCGGGAGAGGCCACGGCCAATTGCTCGACAAACAGATAATCAGCACTAGGTGCGTCTTCGCTCCATTCCAGATGATGGGCTTCGTCGACCACCACCAAATCCCAGCCGGCATCCAAGGCTTGTTGCTGGCGATGTGCGGAATCGGCGAAAAAGCGCTGGCTGCACAGCACCAACTGCTCACCGAGAAACGGGTTCTCGTCCGGACTGGCAAAGCAGCGGCTTTCGTCGAAAATGCTAAAACGCAGATTAAAGCGGCGCAGCATCTCCACCAACCATTGATGCAGCAGGCTCTCCGGCACCAAAATCAACACCCGCTTGCTTAAGCCGTTGATCAAGCGATGCTGAATGATCAAACCTGCTTCAATGGTTTTACCCAAACCCACTTCATCGGCCAGCATAATGCGCGGTAAGGCGCGGCTGGCGGCTTGATGAGCAATATAGAGCTGATGCGGAATCAGTGACGCTCGCGCACCCTGCAAACCTTTGGTAGCCGCTTGTTGGTGCTGTTGCTGACGCCGCCAGGTTTCGTAGCGTAATAAGAACCAGGCCGTCGGGTCGAATTGACCGGTAAACAAACGATCTTGCGGTTTGTTAAATTGAATATGATGGTTAAGTTCCATCTCGTCGATTTGCTGCAACTGACCGTCTTCATCGATACCGATGTAGGTCAACAAACCGTTGTGCTGCTGCACCTGTTGCACACTAATCTTGGCGTAATCGGCAGATTCGATCACATCGCCTTCGTTGAACTGCACACGGGTCAAAGGCGCGTTATCTCTGGCATAAACCCGCTTGTCGCCGGTCGCTAAAAACAGCACGGTGACACGGTTAAACTCAGCATCCATCACCATACCTAAACCGAGTTCGGATTCGGTATTACTAATCCAGCGTTGGCCGGGAATAAACTCATTCATGTTTTACTTCTTGGAAATGTAATACGACTTTAAAAGCGCTGCATTGAACAGGCCGTATGATATGAAAAGCGGATTAATTCATGATTAATTTATCGAGGAAAAAGAATCGAGAATTTCAGCAATGCTTGAAAACATGGTTAAATTTAGCAGAACACTCATATTTTCTACGCGCTAAAACTCATCATTATCAGGAACACCATGGCAAAGCCGATCACACCGTTATTAGCCGCCGATATTTTGATCGAATTGATCGACCATCCGCAGCGCCCTTTCGTGTTGATTGAGCGGAAATATCCACCCTACGGTTGGGCGGTACCCGGCGGCTTTGTCGATGTCGGCGAAACGCTTGAGCACGCGGCAATCCGCGAAGCCAAGGAAGAAACCAGCCTGGATGTGGAACTAACCGTACTACTGGGTCTTTACTCCAACCCGCAACGCGACCCTCGCAATCACACCGTCACCGCCGTCTATCTAGCGCAAGCTCACGGCATGCCGATGGCGGCAGACGACGCTAAAAACTATGGGCTCTTTAATTTCGACAATCTACCCAGCCAGTTGGCCTTCGATCACGCGCAGGTAATAGCGGATTACCACCATTATAAACTGACCGGCGAGGTAACGCCTCTAAGAATATAAGCCTTACCTGATTCAGCGATCCGTTCGCCCCGGTTTAAGCGCTGGTTAGCCTTTCAAACCCAACACGTCCTGCATATCGAACAGGCCGCGTTGTTTGTCCGCCAGCCACGCCGCAGCTCTTACCGCACCGTTGGCGAAGGTCATACGGCTGGTAGCTTTGTGGGTGATTTCTACTCGCTCGCCTTCGTCTGCAAACATCACGGTGTGCTCACCGACTATATCGCCGGCCCGAATCGTGGAAAAACCGATGGTTTTGCGGTCGCGGGCACCGGTATCGCCTTCGCGGCCATAGATGGCACAGTCTTTTAGGTCGCGCCCCAACGCAGCAGCAACGACTTCACCCATCCGCAACGCGGTACCGGACGGCGCATCGACCTTGTGGCGGTGGTGGGCTTCTATCACTTCGATGTCGGTGTAATCGCCCATCACCTTGGCGGTCATTTCGAGCAACTTCAAAGACAGATTGACACCGACGCTAAAATTCGGAGCGATGACTATCGCCACATCCTTTGCTGCTTCGGCTATCGCGGCTTTTTGCGCATCGCTGTAACCGGTGGTACCGATCACCACCTGTTTACCGGCTTGCCGACAGATCTCGATATAACTCATAGACGCATCGGGCCGGGTAAAGTCGATCAACACGTCAAACCGATCAGTTAATACCGCCAAGTCGTCGCCGACTTTAATGCCGGCCGCCGCTACGCCGGCCAACTCGCCAGCATCCTTGCCGATCGCCAAGCTATCCGGCCGCGACACCGCCACCGTCAACTCGGCGTTTTCCGCCGCCAGCGCCGCTTTCAACAAACATAAACCCATACGCCCGGAAGCGCCTACAACCGCAATCCGTACCATGACTTATCCTGTTAACTTATCGAAGAAGTTTTTAACGCCATCCATCCAGCCATGCTCTTGCGGGCTGTGGTGTTTGCCGCCGCCGGACAAGGACTCGCCCAGCTTCTCGATCATGGCTTTCTGTTCCTTGGTCAGATGCACCGGGGTTTCCAGCTGTACTTTGCATAACAGATCGCCAACCGCGCCGCCTCTCACCGGTTTCACACCTTTGCCGCGCAAACGGAACATGCGACCGGTTTGGGTTTCCGGCGGAATTTTCAGCATGACTTTACCATCCAGAGTTGGCACTTCGAGCTCGCCGCCCAAACAGGCCATCGGGAAGCTGATCGGCACTTCGCAATACAGATTCGCACCATCGCGGGTAAAGATTGGATGATCCTTGACCTGCACTTGTACATACAAGTCCCCAGCCGGACCACCATTCGCACCGGCTTCGCCTTCTCCAGCCAAACGAATCCGGTCGCCGGTATCGACTCCGGCCGGTACTTTGACGTTAAGGGTTTTGGTTTCCTGGACTCGGCCTTGGCCGTAGCATTTCGGACAAGGGTCCTTGATTTGCTTGCCGGTACCGCGACACGTCGGACAGGTTTGTTGCACCGAGAAAAAGCCTTGCTGCATCCGGACCTGACCGTGGCCGTGACAGGTGTTACAGGTCACCGGGCTGCTGCCTTTTTTCGCACCGCTACCGTTACATTCGCCGCAAGCCACCAACACTGGCACTTTGACGGTCGCTTCGGTGCCGCCAACCGCTTCTTCCAGGGTCAGTTCCAGGTTGTAACGCAAATCGGCGCCGCGTTGCACGCTGCTGCGTTGCTGCCGACCGCCGCCGAAAATATCGCCGAACACGTCGCCGAAAATATCGCTAAAGTTCTCCGCCCCACTAAAGCCGCCGCGACCGCCGCCCATGGACGAATCGACGCCGGCATGGCCGAATTGATCGTAGGCCGCGCGTTTTTTAGGATCGGACAGAATCTCGTAAGCTTCCTTGACCAGCTTGAACTTCTTTTCCGCTTCGTCCGGATTATCCTTGTTTCTGTCGGGATGAAATTTCATCGCCATCTTGCGATAGCTCTTCTTGATCTCGGCTTCGCTCGCGTTGCGATCCAGTTCCAGCAGTTTGTAAAAGTCTTCTTTTGCCATAACGAGAAAAACCGCCGGCGCTAACCAGCGGTTATAGTAGGTATTGAATTAAAGGAATGAGGGATGATACCAGCATAGCATACACCTTCGCCTCACCCCTCTCCTTAGCGGAGAGGGGAACGGGTATAGTCTTTACTTTTTATCGTCCTTAACTTCTTCAAATTCGGCATCGACCACGTTATGATCGTGCTCGGCGGCAGCTTCGGTCGCGCCAGCAGCATGTCCAGCCTCAGCACCGCCTTCCGCGCCTTTCTGTGCGTAAACACGTTCCGCCAATTTACCGGACAACTCGGTCAAGGCATGGGTTTTTGCTTCAATCGCGTCTTTATCGTCGGATTTGAGCACCGCTTGCAGGTCTTTGATCGCCGATTCGATGGCCGATTTTTCGTCACCGGATACTTGGTCACCCAATTCCTTCAACGATTTTTCGGTGGCGTGGATCATGCCTTCCGCAGAGTTGCGCGCCGAAACCAGTTCTTTCAGTTTCCGGTCTTCGTCTGCGTGCGCTTCTGCGTCCTTGATCATGCGCTCGACTTCGTCGTCTGACAAACCGCTGGAGGCTTTAATCACAATGGATTGTTTCTTGCCGGTGGCTTTGTCTTTCGCCGATACGTTCAAGATACCGTTGGCATCAATGTCGAACGATACTTCGATTTGCGGAATGCCGCGCGGTGCCGGCGGAATGTCCTGCAAGTCGAAACGGCCCAAGGATTTATTACCCGCCGCCACTTCCCGCTCGCCTTGCAACACGTGCACGGTCACTGCAGTTTGGTTATCATCCGCGGTCGAGAAGGTTTGCGAAGCATTAGTCGGGATCGTGGTGTTTTTCTCGATCAACTTGGTCATCACGCCGCCCAGGGTTTCGATACCCAGAGACAACGGAGTGACGTCCAGCAGCAGCACGTCTTTAACATCCCCGCCCAATACGCCAGCCTGAATCGCCGCACCCAATGCGACAGCTTCGTCCGGGTTAACGTCTTTACGCGGCTCTTTGTCGAACAAACTTTTTACGAAAGCTTGCACTTTCGGCATCCGAGTTTGACCGCCCACCAATATCACGTCGTTGATTTTAGAGGTCGAAATACCGGCATCCTTAATCGCTTGCAAGCAAGGGCCTTTGGTTCTTTCGATCAATTCGTCAACCAGCGACTCCAGTTTGGCGCGAGTCAATTTCACGTTCAAATGCTTAGGACCTGACGCATCGGCCGTGATGTAAGGCAGATTGATGTCGGTTTGCTCGGCTGACGACAATTCGATTTTGGCTTTTTCAGCCGCTTCTTTTAGGCGTTGCAGCGCCAATGGATCGTTGTGTAGATCAATGCCGGTATCGCGTTTAAACTCACCTGCCAAAAATTCGATAATGCGTAAATCGAAGTCTTCACCACCCAGAAAAGTATCGCCGTTGGTGGCCAATACTTCGAATTGGTGTTCGCCTTCGATTTCGGCGATTTCGATGATGGAAATATCGAAGGTACCGCCACCCAGGTCATAGACCGCGATGGTAGTGTCGCCTTTAGGCTTGTCCATTCCGAACGCCAATGCCGCAGCAGTCGGCTCATTGATGATACGTTTGACGTCCAAACCTGCGATACGGCCGGCGTCTTTAGTCGCTTGGCGTTGCGAGTCGTTGAAGTAAGCCGGTACGGTGATGACCGCTTCGGTGACTTCTTCACCCAAAAACGCTTCGGCGTCTTTTTTCAGCTTCATCAACACGCGTGATGATACTTCGGGCGGCGCCATTTTCTTGCCGTGACATTCCACCCAAGCATCGCCGTTGTTGGCTTCCATGATTTTGTAAGGCACCATTTTGATGTCTTTTTGCACCGCGTCTTCTTTAAAACGGCGGCCGATCAAACGCTTGATCGCAAACAAGGTGTTTTCAGGGTTGGTAACGGCCTGACGTTTGGCCGATTGACCGACCAACACTTCATTGTCCCCGGTGAAAGCGATGATGGAAGGCGTGGTGCGCGCGCCTTCGCTGTTTTCGATAACCCGCGCGGTGCCGTTTTCCAGTACTGCGACGCAGGAGTTAGTGGTTCCTAAATCGATGCCGATCATTTTGCCCATTGATATTCTCCAGACTTGAATTGGTAATAAATTAAAAAGTTGTTAGCGATATGCGGTTGATCGTATTAATTTCAAGCCTGCTCATCAATTTTTGCGCTATCCGCCGGTTTATCTTCGGCTTTGGCGACTACCACCATGGCCGGACGCAATAAACGGCCGTTCAATACATAACCTTTTTGGAATACGTTTAATATAGAATTCGGTTGCGCGGTAGCGCTAGGCTGCATCACCATCGCTTGATGCAATTCGGGATTGAATGGCTGACCGAGCGGATCGATGGTTTCGATATTGAATTTGGCGAACACCGATTCGAATTGTTTGATAGTCAATTCGCTGCCTTCTCGCAGTTTCACGATTTCGGGGCTATCGCCGGTTGCGGCTTGCAGGCCTAATTCCAGACTATCCAATACACTCAGCAATTCCTTGGCAAATTTAGCCAAGCCGTATTTGCGCTCGTCGTCCAAGTCTTTTTGCACGCGTTTTTTCAAGTTTTCCATCTCAGCCATGGTGCGGATGGCTTTATCTAGGTTGGCGGCGGCTTGTTGCTGAGCTTGTTCCAATTGTTCCTGCAAAGCTTCCACAGTGACCGTCGCGCCAGCGCCAGACGCTTCGCTAGGCTGTTCTTCGGCGTCGATAGGCTTGGTTTGCTCCAGGACTTCGGCGATCAATTCGCTATCCGACTGTTGTTCGTGGCTCGATTGCTGATGACTCATTACTTACTCCAGGGTTCTAAATTTTTAGGTTGGCCTAACGATAGGGCCATTTATTTGGGATTCAAGGCCGCGCCCAATAATTTTGCCGTCACGTCCACGAACGGAATGACTTTTTCATAGGCCATTCGGGTGGGGCCTATCACGCCCAACACCCCAACCACTTCGTCATTGACCGAATACGGCGCCGTTACCAGACTGCAATGATCGAATGCGCTGTAACCGGACTCTTCGCCGATAAAGATTTGTACGCCGTCGGCCTGCAGACATTGATCGAGTAAATGAATCACGCCGCGCTTTTGACTAAAAGCTTCGAACAGTTGTTTCAAGCGTTCCATGTCCGACAACTCCGAAAAACCCATTAAATTGGTCTCGCCGCTTAACACGTAATCGTCGTTGGGCTGCTGCGCGAAAGTCAGTTGCGCCATGCTCACCGCGTCTATCATGCCTTGATTGACCTGCCGCTGATCTTGCTCCATTTCTTTGATAATCAACTCGCGTATCTTGGCCAAACTACGCCCGGAAAATACCGAGTTCAGATAGTTTGCGGCCTGCTGCAACTCTGCAGGACTAAAGGGCTTTTGGGTGTGGATGATTTTGTTATGCACTTCCTCGCCGTCGGTGACGAAAATCACCAAGACTCGAGTGTTGGACATAGGCAAAAATTCGATATGCCGTAAGGTCGCAGTCTCCCGTCGCGGCAAGGTCACGACGCCGGCCATTTGCGTCACATCCGACAACAACTTGGAAGCCTTACTCAACACGTCGCTGGCTTTATCCGCCTGCCCTTGCAAGCCATGTTGCAATTGATCCAATTCGCTGGACGCCAAAGGCTTCACGGTTAATAAGCTGTCGACGAACAAACGATAGCCGCTTACCGTCGGCACTCGACCGGCCGAAGTATGCGGCGAATGGATCAAGCCCATTTCCTCCAGATCCGCCATCACATTACGGATACTGGCCGGACTGAGCTTAAGTTGCGGGTCTTTAGACAATAATCGCGACCCCACGGGCTGGCCGTCCTGGATGTAACGCTCAACCAAGGTTTTCAATAAATACAGCGATCTTTCGTTTAAATCTTGTCCGCCAGCCACGTCACCCCCCAATTTCGTTAGCACTCGATATTAGCGAGTGCCAGATAGCAAAGCTATCAGGTGGGTCCGGCATTGTCAACGCCGCGGTTTGTCTATTACCTAGCTAAACTGCGCGGGCAATCCCTTGGCGAGTATTTAGCCTGAGTATCGGAACAATTCCAGCCTAATTTTCAGTAACTTTCGCCGCGCATAAAAAAACCCCGTCAAGCCCTAAGGCTTGACGGGGTTTTGCGTTACGAACAATCTAACAAGCAGTACTACCTCAACGCATTACGCAAGTCCAAAATAAAACAGGTTACTTTTTTACCCTAACGCGCCGAAGGCTTTAATCTATTTATGCTCCCATTTGAGAGAAGGACAGCACGTAATAACTGTAGTAAACCACGGCGAAAAACAGCAGCACATTCAATAGCTTTTCAGTCCTGCTGTTTTGCTCTTGCTGATATTTTTTACCATTTTTCGTTCTCATTTGGCCCTCCTGTCGCATGAGTTACCTCAACATTAAGCAATGTAATAATTGTTTCGATGCGGAAATCGAAGACTAGCGATTATCGGCTCATACCGTTGCCTATCCATGCCCCGGCCGCCGCGCCGATGCCGGCCCCCAAGGGGTTGCCCTTGCTCATCTCGTAACCGGCCACACTCCCCAATGCACCGCCTACCAGACCCTGTGCCGATCTTTGGTCGTAACTGTTGTAACGCGACGCCGGCTGGGGTGCCGGCACGTATTGAACGACCCGTTCAACCTCGACATCCCGGCCATGTTGTCGATGATGCTTGTGATGTCCATGACCATCGGCCATGGCAAATGGCGCATGCAGCAGAAAAATTGCAACGATACTTGTCACTCTGAACATAAAAAGCCTGCTTTAGATAAAAGTTCTGAATTTATTCTAGAAGGCATTGTTTAAGTCTTGATTAGGAACAGATTAAGAACGGATGAAGAAGACGGCTTCTACCGACATATCGCTTATTTTTGTGAACTGTGCACGCAATGCCAACGCTGGAAACCCAATCAACCGCGCCCCCGGACGCTGGCTAACTTGCTAGCGTCCGAAATATATCGACGCCTAAAGCCCCAGCAACCCAGATCAGAAGCTATAAGAAATTTCCCCATATACTGTGCGCCCAGCCTGTTGGTAGAATGCCGAATACGCTCTATCCAACAAGTTATTCACCGAAAACGACAAATCGATATTCTTAGTAGCTTGGTAGGCAATCCGGGTATCAACCAGGAAATACGGATCGTAGCTGCCTGGCACCTTGGTGTATTGATCCAGATTTTGATCGTTAAAATAAGGCTGGCTGACGTAGCGGCCGATGATGCCACCGCTCCATTTGTCGTATTTTAAGTCCAATGCCCCACTAAACATGGTTTTCGGCAATTGCACCATTTGCTTACCGACGATCAGCGGGTTGGCGGTGTTTTCCTTAATTATCGAATCGTTCAAGGTGTAAGTGCCGTTAAAATGCAGCCAGTCCCAATAAAGTTTCTGCCGTAACTTCACTTCCACGCCTTCTACCTCGGCCTTGCCGGCGTTTTGCCGTTCGGTCAAGGTTTGCAACAAACCGGGAATCGGTATACCGCTTTTCGCGTAAATCAGATCGCTGATGTAATGATGAAAGTAGCTGACCGCAATCGTGGTGCCTTCGATAGGCGTGGCCTCACCACCCACTTCCCAGGAATGCATGGTTTCCGGCTTTAAGTTGGGATTCGGCTCTGTCAATACCGTTGAGGTTTGGGTATTACCGTACAACTCGAAATTGGTCGGCGGGCGGAAAGCCCAACCGGTGGAGGCAAACAATTTGTAGCCGTCGGCCGGCAGCCAGGTCAGGCTGAACTTCGGATTGAACTGTCCGACCGAACGCTCTTGATAGGTGCGGTTTACCGCCGGACTGGTACTTTGATTCAGACCCGAGGTCGACCAATCGTCATAACGCACTCCTATATGGGCAATCAAGTTGTGCAGAATCCACAACTCGTCCTGCAGATAAGCCGAATAGATGCTTGATTGACCCTTGCCCAGCGCGGTACGACTGCTGATCGAGTCCCAATTACGCCAATTGCCCAGAGCATAACGCGATTGGCCTTCCAGTTCGCTGTGGTTGGTGCCAAAACCGACAGTCAGAAAATTGCGCTGATCCCATAGAAACGGAAAGCGCAAGGCAACATTGCCGTCGATCCGGTTGCTGGGCGTCACCGTCAACTGGCCGCTGCCGCCGCTGAGCGAGTCCGATGCGACATTGGCGAACGGCGAATAGGTCTCGTGCTGCTGGTATTGGAAATCGATATTCAACTTCACATCATGACCGAAATCGTGTTTCAGATGCGTGAAATAACGCCGCGTGTCTTCTATCGACGGCAAAGAATGCAGGAATAATTGCTCGTAGACATTGTAGCGGCGGCCACCAATATTGATGTTGTTGCTGGGGTTGCCAGCGTTACCGATGCCTATCGCCAAGGGATTGCCGTTGCCGCGCGTTAAATAACTGTTATAGCTGCCGGTGTCGTTGGTTTCGCTGCGGCTCCAACTCATGCCGCCGTCGATTTGGGTATTGGGCGTCAGATCGTAATACAGATGCAAGGACGCATTATTTTGCTCCCAGGGACGCCGGCCCTTATCGCCGATCAGATATACCGGCGCGCCTTGGTTGTTGATGGTCGGCACCGCGCCAAACACCGGTATCGATGCACCGTTGGTGGCCGTGGTGCTGCGGGCCACCGTGACATAATCCGAAACCGCCCAGTTATCGCTGTCCATATGATTAAAGGTCAAGGAAATGCCCAGTCCGTTTTCGAAACGGTCCCGGTAACGGCCTTTGATGCCCCATTGATCGGCTGCCGCGCCGCCCGCACCGAACGACAAACGGCCCTCGCGTTTGGTCGGCACTTTGGAAATCACGTTCAATACTCCACCCATCGCCCCGCTGCCGTATAAGGCCGAGAAGGGGCCGGGCACGTATTCGACTTGCTGGGCGTCGTCCATGTTCAGAATATTCCAATCGACATTGCCGTTGCTGCCGGTATTAACCGGCAAGCCATCGATTAAATACAAGGAACGATTGGTGCCGCTCACCCCATGAAAACTGGATGAGGCCACACTGGAACCGGGAAAATTGGTACCGTAGGCGCTACCGCGCAAATAGACGCCGGGAATATCCTTCAACGCATCGCCGATACGTTGCGTCAGACGATTTTCGGTATTGTCGGCATTGATCACGCTGACATTGGCCGGGGCCATCGCCGCGCTCATTTCCGAGCGGGTGGCGGTAACTACCGTCGCACCCAGCGTGTCGCCGTTGCCGCCGGATTTATCGGTCGGCGAGTTTTCGGCTTGTTCCACGGCCGCTTGATCACTATCTTCCGCCAGGATTTGATTGCTATAGACCAGATTACTTAAGGCTAACAGCGTTATTAAAGGTAAACGAGACAACGTACTCCTCCTGTAATCGACCGCTAAACAAAGCGGTTTTTTATGGTTATGTTGGATTTATTTTTAATTTTTCTTACATCAAGAGCGGACTGCTTCTTGCACTTCGTCTATCAATGCGGCGCTGCACAAAAGCTCGAACAACCCGTCATCCCCGCAAAAGCCGGGATCCATACTTCTGACTTCCTGTGGACCCGCTTTCGCGGGAACCACAAAACCAGGCTGTTTCGAGCCGTCCCTAGGTTTTTTGCTTGCTCTGCTCCCAACTGCCACGCAGATAACCGGCAACAAACAACAGCAGGATCGCGAAGCCCAACCACCAGCTTTGCTCCGAACTCAACGATTGCTGCTCAGTACTGTCGCTGGCGGTTTTCTTCTCTTCCATCTCATAGCCTTCCAAAGGCTTGGCAGCATCCGGCGCGGTTTGCGCTTGAGACTGAGCTGGCGGCTGTTGGGTTTGCTGCTGGGCCTGACTCGGCTGAGGCTGAATCGGTTGTGCAGTTGCCGCCGGCTGCATTTGCACACCCGGCGCTGCTGCTTTGGCGGCTTTAACCGCGCCCTGATGCTCGGCCAGCTTGACGATTTCCGGGCTGCTGCACGTATCCTTGTTACAGGCCACGCCGGCCTTGGCGATGACTTCCTTGTTAACCTGTTCCAGCTTGGCTTTCACGGCCGGATTGGCTTTCCAGTAACCTTTGTTCACAGCCACCAACATTCGATCCACCATGGCTTGATAGGCCAACAGGTTGTCGGCCTGCTCGAACTTGTTTTGGATGTCCAGCTGGTATTTGTCCTCGACATAGGTCTCGTACATGGCTTGCCATTTCTCGGCGCCGACCGCTTCCGGCACCGTCACCTGCCAGCCCCACAGGTTTTCCGCCACCATATTGATGAAGCGTGCTCCGGCATAGCCTTCTTTCAACATCGACTCTATCCATTTCGGATTCAGGTAGCGGCTCTGCATTTCCCGGCCCTGGTAGCGCTCCAGGCTCATGGTCTTGGCGGCGGTCGGGTCGGCCAGATCGGCAACCAACACCTCCGGGGTCTTGCCGTTGACCTGCCTTGCCGCCATTGCAGTACCGCCCAGATATTGAAAGAAATCGTCGCCGTCCAACGAGGCGTAGACATTGCTGGAACGGCTATGGATCACCGCGTCGGTGTCTTTCAACGACAACTTGAACAAGTCCACCGCCAGCGCCGCATCCTTGCTGGCCGCTTCGCCCCAATGCCCGCGGCCGTATACGTGGTGCATGCGATTGAAGAACACGTCGGCCAGTTGCTTTTCGTCGCTCCAGGTGTTGGACAGCGGAATCGCCCGGTCCAGATTGGTGCCGTAGGCACCGGACGGTACGCTGAACAAACGGGCTGAGGCCATATCCAGCGCTTCCTCCGGTTTCAAACCCCGTTTGACCAATTCGGCCTGAGTTTCTTTGATATGCCGACGCAGCGGATTATCCGGCTCGTCCTGTTCCTGAGCCTTGGTTTCGGCTTGATCCAGCAATTTGATGACCGACGCGAACAAGTCGCGGTAGAGGCCGGACGGGATTATGGTGACGTCCACCCGAGGCCGGCCCAGCTTGTCGCGGGCGATCACATCCACGCCCTGAGTGCGGCCGCGCTCGTCCCAATGCGGTTTCACGCCGAGCAGATGCATGATCTCTGCTTCCATCACGCCCTCGTGGCGCGAGCTTTCCACGCCCCACAAATTAAATACCAGGCGTTCCGGGTAATGACCGTGCTGTTTTTTGAAGTCATTGACCACTTGCTCGGCCAAGCGCGCACCTTCGTTGTAAACCGCTTCGCTGGGTATCCGCGACGAATCGAAGCCGTATAAATCCTTACCTGTCGGCAAGGCGTCCGGATTACGCAGCGGATCGCCGCCGCTGCCGGCCGGGATGTAGCGGCCGGCCAAGGCATCGATCAGCGCGTTCATTTCCGCATTCGCGCTATCGGCGATCAATTTGGCCGTAGCCTGGATTTTTTGTTTAAGCGCTTCGCCTTTCAGCTTGGGATCGCGGGCAACAATGGCTTCGGCGAAACGTTGCCTAGCCGCTTCGCCCGGTGCTTTGCCGAAGGTGTGTAAACCCATCGGCACTTTTTTCTCGCGGATTTCCTTCAGATAGTGTTCCAGCTCTTCCAACTGGTCGCCAGTTTCGGCCCTCTCCATTTTTAGGTCCTTCAACAAACCGGCCTTGCCGGCAATCTGATTGATCTCATCCAATCTGATCTTCGCCAGTTGCTCGCTCTTTTGAGCCGCGACGTTGTAGTCGTCCAGCAAGCCGGCCAATTTGGCCAATTCCGGATTCAGATCGGCTTTATCCAGCGGCGGCGTCATGTGGGAAATAATCGTCGCCATCGCCCGGCGCTTGGCCTGCAAGGCTTCGCCGACGTCATCCATGATGTAGGGATAAATCTGTGGCGCATCGGCCATCAAAATCTCGCCCGGATCGGCGGCGCTGAAACCGACTTCCTTACCGGACAACCATTCGTGAGTAGCGTGCGTACCCAGGTGAATCATCGCGTCGGCGCCAAAACCTTTTTGCAGCCACAAGTAGAACGCCACATATTGATGGTGTGGCGGCATGGTCACGTCGTGGTAGAGTTTTTTGACGTCCTGCTCCCAGCCGCGCGACGGTTGCGGTGCCAGCAACAAGTTGCCGTATTGCAAAGCCGGCAGGATCAAAAAACGCTGGCCTTTGTTGTCGGTCCAGGCGCCGATTTTGCTGTCTTCCGGTTTGCCCCAAGACTTGAGCATGGCGGCTTTAAACGTCTCCGGCAGCATGTCAAACCATTTTTGATATTCGGCAATCGGCAACAACACCGCGCGGCCACTGGCGGCGGCTTCGGCAATCACGCCCGGCTCCCTGTTGCCCAGGTTGGTGCCGTGGTTCTTCACGGCGGCTTTCAACGCTTGGCCGTCGGTGGGCGCATCGCCTAATTGATAACCTTCCTGACGCAAACGGCCCATGATCTGCAACAGCGATTCCGGCAATACGTTCAAATACGAGGCGCCGATGTTTTCCTTGCCGGGCGGGTAGTTGTAGTACAGCAGGGCGACTTTCTTGTCGGCATTGGCGGTACTGCGCAATTTCGCCCACTTGTCCAGGCGATCGGCGTAGCGGGCGACGCGTTCCGGTATCGGCACTTCGCGGACGAAATCCTGACCAGTGGCCTGGTCGTGCACGCTTTCCTTGCTGGCGACCACGGTCGGCGCTATTTCACCGGCAAATTCCGGTAAGGCTACTTGCCAGGCCCGTTCCATCACATCCAGTCCGGTGGCCGATTCGGTCCATTGCGACCGGCTTTGGCTGTTCAAGGCAATACCATTCAGTACAGGCACCCCCAAACGCGTCAGAGTCGGCACGGTTTTCTCCGGGCTGGCACCGATTTTTAAAGCCAACGCGGCGATAGCTTCAACGCGTGATTTGCCGTTGCCGTCGACCAGCATTTTTTCCAGAGTTTTGTCGTAGGGATAACCGAACGCCGGCAGCACGTTGTAGCCCTTGGCTTCCAGTTGTTCGGCCAGCATTTTGACCGTGTCGGTCTGACCGGACAAAGCCGAAGAACGGTAGAACAAAATCGCGATCCACGGCTGGCCTGGCTTATAGCCTGCATAAGCCTTTTGGTAACTGTCGAAATCGGCAAACAGTTGTTTGCTGCGCACGTCGAAGGCGCCGATTTCGGGTTGAGCCTGCGGCGGCGCGATCTCTGCTTGTAGGTTTTTGAACTTAGCGACAGCCAGACGAATCATGTTGGCGGCATTGTCGGCCCCGCCGGCCGACATATAGGCTTGCAGCTGTTTGTCCAGTTGCAGACCGTAATCGGCGAAGTCGGCGTCGTAACTGAGACCTACCGCATAAAGCCGGCCACCGTTAGCGGCGATCTGTTTGAACAGCTCGCCGCCTTCGCGCAGAATGCCGCGGCCGGTAATCTGCGCCAGTACCAGGTTGGATTTTTGTAACGCGGATTGGTCGGCTTGCGCCAGTTTGGAGCTGGAATAAACCCGGATGATTACATCCTTCAATAATGGATCGTTTTGAATTTTGGCGGTGGCTTCGACAGCGGTTTGCGAATCCAAATCGCCCAAAATCAGGCTCAGGTTTATCGGTCCTGATTCCGCTTGCGCCAGACTACTCGCCAGCCATAGCCAGACAAACAGTATTAAGCCGAGGTGTTTATTCGGGCACATAAACCACCTTGCCGTCGTTCAATCGATACGCTGTACCCAAGCGCTCGCCGGAGCCGCTGAGCTTACGGTCGGTCACTTTGGAAACCTTGATTTGCGAGCCTTTCTTGCTGACGATTTCCATCGTGCCGTCGGCATTTTCTTTGGTCATTGTCACCGTCGATTCCGGGTTCATCAGATCCAGCATGTTGTAGGCCATAAACAAGGCCACCATCATGCTGACGATGAACACCACGCTGGCGTCGAACAGGTTGGCGACGCCGGCAATCGGGTCTTCCAACGGCTCGCTGTTACGATGCAGATTAGAGCGTCTCAGATAGCGCATGGCCGTCCTCCGCGATTGCCAAATCCTGTGCATCCAACACCCTACTGGCGGCCAGTTCGGCTTGATGCCGCATCGCCGCAAAATCGGCGCGCAGCCACTGCTCTCTGACCAGCGCCACCAAATAGGTAATCACGCCGCAGCCCAAACCGGTCACCGTCGCGGTAAACGCGGTGACCATGCTGCCGGCCATACTCGGAATATTGCCTTGCGCCAAGGCGGCCAGGGAAATACCCATCGGAATCAAGGTACCCATCAAACCCAGCGCAGGCCCCAACTTAATGACGAAACGTACCTGATCCAGTTTGATCAGTTGCCGGTGTTCATGGGTTTGCAACAACAGTTCCAGCTCGACATCCAGCGGCGCGGCATTGGCGCGTTGCTGGCGACCCAGAGCAACGGCCAGATCGAGATTGAACAGGCGCACGGCACGCGATCCCGCCTTACGCCGCTCCAGCCATTCCTGTAACAGCCGGCCGCAGACGTAAACCGAATACGCGGCCAGCAAGGTGACGATCAGTAATACAGGCAGGTACAGCGAGGACGAAATCATGTACAAAATTTGTTCTAGCGTATGGGTAAGTTCCACGGCCTTCCTCCTATGTAAAAATTATTGTTGTTTTATAAAAAAGCTTTATTGCTCAATCGCTTATTCGAGTAAGGCTTGCCGCTTTATCTAAACGACAGGCAATAGCTATCCGCGGCTCGAAAGAATCGTTTTTTTCGGTTAAGGATTGAATCCAGCCCGCTTGGGCCAGACTTGAGAATGCTGAGGCGGGTTAGCAAACCCGCCATTCAATGTTATTTACAACATGGTTCTCTCCACCAACCAGAACGCGCCCATCAGGCTGACCGCGACCGAACCGCCTCTCAAAAATTTCTCGGAGGTCGCAACTTGTTTGTTCAACCACCAGATCAGCGGTAACACGATAGAGGCCACGGCGATTTGGCCGGTTTCGATGCCTAAATTAAACGACAGCAAAGGCAGCAAAATTCCGGTATCGCCGGAGCTGATATCCATTTCCTGCAACACCCCGGCAAAACCGAAGCCGTGGATCAAACCGAAGCCAAAAGTCAGCCAATGCCGGCCCTTGGGGTGGTCGCCGCGTACGATATTCTCTAAGCCCACATAGATAATCGTCGCGGCGATGAAGGGCTCAACGAAACTACTCGGCAATTCGATCAGATTGAGCCCGGCGCAAGCCAGCGTGATGGAATGGGCAATCGTGAAGAAGGTGATGATCTTCAGCGCCGGCCAGAAGCTGTGGGTAACCGCCAGCAACGCGAACAAAAACAGCAGATGATCATAACCGGTGAGGATATGCTCGATACCCAGCTTAAAAAAATCGCCGAACGCCGCGAACGAAGCTTGGGGGGACTCCGCAGCCGCGGCGTTGGCGATTGGTAAACTGATTTGATCGTCGTATTTGCTCAGCATTTTCTCGGTAAGCGCTTTGCCGTTGGCATCCCTGACTGTCAAATATTGCTGATGGCCATCCGGCAGCAAGGCCAAAAACTTCGATTGCACCAATAACGCTTGTTTTGGCGAACCCGAATAGCGTGCCTCGACATGGGCATTGTTCTGGTCGTCGAAGCGAACTTGTCCCGGTTCCGCTAGCGCCGCATCCTGACCGTCCGCATTGATACGCAATTGCTCGGCCAGCAATTTGGCGATGCTGGGTTTGGCGGCTTCGCGCTCGGCGTCAGTCACTTCGGCATCCAGATCGCTGTCCATCGGCGCAAACGCTTCAATGTCCTGCAAGGCAAACGTGATTTTGGCGTCGATTTGCGCGGGTTTAATCCCAACATCCAGCGAGCTGAGACCCGGCGGATGCGCATGAACCCAGACCGGTTGCAGCATCAACAGTGCCGCAACCAGCCATCTTCCATCGTTAAAGCTAGGAAATCTCATCAGACTATCCTTAAAAATTAACCGTGATGGTGCCGCGCACCATGCGGGGTTCGACCGGATGCTTCAGAATGCCCGAACCGGCAGAGCCTTGCGGATATTCGTAGCCGTAGGCATAGGCGATATCGTTGCTTTGCGAACCCAGGATATTGAAGATGTCGATTTCGAACTTGTATTGCTTTTGCTTATAGCCGGCACCTAGGTTGACGATATTGGTGTCGCCGGACCATTGATCGGTGCCGTTATCATCCTGCCCCAAATAGACTCGTCCGAAGTGGCGCAAACGGATGGTACCGAACAGCCCGTTCGGCGCTTCGATGGTGGCGCCTGTAGAAACGACGCGACCTACCGAGTTGGGGATGTAAGTGTTGTCGGCAGCGTATTTGGCGGTGGTCAACGCAAAATCGGCGTCTAGCGTCAGCCACTCGAAGGGTTTGTAATAGTTGGTAAACTCCACGCCATAACGATGCGATTTGCCGGTGACGTCAGTCGTGCCCTCGTCACCGACGAATACCAGTTCCTGGCTGGATTCCAACCACCACAACGCAAAGGTGCTGCTCAAGCCGGGAATGTAGTTGCTGCGGATACCTGCTTCGCCACCACGCGACCAGGCAGCCGGCCTGATTCTGGCGGCCGCCGCATCGACCGGGCTGCCATCATTGGGATTGGCTTGCAGGGTGGTGCCGCGCGCGTCGTTGGAATGGTAGCCGTAACCGACATTGAAGAAATATTCGGTGTCGTACCAGGGGCCGACCACCAGGCTTAGTTTCGGGCTAATCATAGCTTTGCCGCGGCTACCGGAGTTGGCGGCGCTGATGCCGGGATCGTGGTTTTTGTTATCCAGCACCTCAACTTCGTTATTGATGAAATCGCCGCGCAGGCCCGCAACCGTGCGAACTTTGTCATGCCAATGCGTGGTGTTTTTAAAGTAGGTGCCCACAGTCGTTACGCCGACATTACTCTTGCTGACGGTATTCAGGATTTGCCGGGCCTGGGTTTCGTACAAACCTAAATCCAGAATCTGGTCGTTGCGAAATTGCAAGCCGATGCTGTTGTCCATTTCAAAGCCGAACAATTTGTTGTAGCGGGTATGTTCGAAATGACCACCGGTTTGGATGCGGCGTTCGGATTGCAGAATCTGATCACCTTCCGGGCCGCGAGTAAAACCGCTGAAATTGGAGAATAAGTGCAAATCGGTGTAGAGCGCGTACACATTGGCATCGTTCTTCCAGTTATCGCCCTGATTCCAGAAACTACTAGAGACGCTGTAGCGGTTGGACTCGCCGCCGTCGGTAGGGTCCATGCTGCCGTATAATCCAATGCTGCCGTTATCGACGGCCGCTTGCGGAATCTGATTGGTCGCGGTCCAGCTATTGGTATAAGCCTTACCGTTGATCGACATGCCCCAGTCGCCGCGATCCAGCGTGTAACGCATCTGACCGTTAAACTTTTTGGAGTCTTCGGGAACTTGCCAAACGCCGTTGTAGAGATTGAATTCGCCGGCATACAACAAATCGCCATCGCCCACCTTGCTGGAATTGGCAACCAGCGTCCGGTAATAATCGAACGACCCGGCGGTAAATTTGGCGATACCTTGATCCAGTTTGTCTACCGTGAACATTTTGGCATAACCCGCCGCCGAGAAATCGCCCACTTCCGCGTAATAAGGGCCTTTACCGTATTCGACTTTCTTCACCAACTCGGGAATGATGCTATTGATGTCCATATAGCCTTGGCCGTGGGCATGAGTAGTCATGTTCATCGGGATGCCGTCGACATAGGTGGTAAAGTCGGTACCGTGATCCAGGTTAAAGCCGCGCAGGAAGTACTGATTGGCCTTGCCGGAGCCGCTATGCTGGGTAGCTACCGCACCGGGCACCACTTCAATCAGTTCGCCATTGCGGGAAAACGGCCGGTGTTCAAACTGCTTTTGGCTGACTTCGCCTTGCGAGGCGGAACCGGCTATGCCGATCAGGTTTTTGCCGCGGCCGTCCTCTTCCACCTGCACCGCTTCCAGCTCTTCGGATTTCTCAGGCTTAGCCTCGCCTTTTTTCTTTTTCGCCTGCTTGCCTTGCTGTGCCTGTTCAATTTGCTCGGACTGCGCTACTTGCTCGGTCTGTTCGGCGCTCGGCGCGGCCTGAACTGTCGCATAGCCGAGGCCCAAAATGATTTCAAGGGCGATAATTAGCGGCTTCTTTTTCGATACGTTGATGCACGGTTTCATATCGGCTCCTCGACTAACCGTTGATGGGATTAAGGTTAAGTTCACTAAAAATAGTGCTAACCGGATAAGTGGCGGCAGGTAGTGCCTGATAAATTTGAATGAACATTAGGGTCCTCATGGCTTATATGTCTTTGATTTTTATTGTTATGTTGAGCAATTGATGCGGTAAGTCACCGCGCCGCCGACATAGGCTGCGGCAAGTGTGTGCGGGGTTCGGATTGGTAACGACGTTTTGGGATAGCCGGTTAACGGCAAATTTGCTTGGTCAGAATTACTTATCGGCGCCAAAGCCGTCAGGAAACAGCGCGGCACAAGCGCAGCGGCAGGCAATGTATCGCGCCGCAATGCCGGAAGGCGATGCGCAATGGTGCAGATATGATTGATGGTGTTTTTGTAGTAATTGCCGGTAGCGAATTTGGCAAAGATCGCTTGAAGATGAAGCTCTTCAATGGCTGAAATCGGGGTGGTGCGAAGATTTTGAACTGCTTGCGGGGCTAAAACATGACGAACGGGCGGCGAAGTGAGGCCGACGCCGTTGCTCAGCAAATGCTTGCCGGGGGTATGGTTCACATCCCGATAATAGTGTTTGAAATCCAAACCGGCATTGACCAGATGATCGCCATCGAATATCGCCCGGTCTAGGCAGATAAACGGCGCCTGAACCGGCTGAGGCTTGGCTAGCCGTTGATGAACAGCTGCGTGATCGCCGCTAGATGACACATTACTCGATAGATTTAACCGTTCAGTTACGGCACCGACGCCCATCCCCGCATCTTGACAGGGCTCGGAAGCGGCCGCAAGGGTTCGCTGCTGTTCGAGGAGCGAGGCCTCCCGCAGACCAGCCGCAATATATGCCATCCAATAAGCGGCGTTATGCAGATCATCGGTTTGTACCAGTGTGGCAGCACCGTTATGCTTTTCGTTACGGATAGCGCCGTCGGATTTGGCCAGCGCCGCATTGGCAAACATCGCCGTCAGCAGACAGGTGGCGCAGAACACAACCAACTTGGCAACTAAGATACCGGCGCCGTGCAGCAGCAAAGTCGCCAGCATAAAACCCAGTGTGTAAGAAATCAGGCTGGCGGATGCGGAGATTTCCTGGCCGTGGGCGAACCCGTGGAAAAATGCGAAAAACGACACGATCAATACATTGACCTTGGTGCTGAACCGTACTTTGCGGGTTATCAGCACGCTGAACACCGCGCAAGACAACAGGATAATACCTTCCACGCTTGGAATGGCCAGCCCCGATGCCCCGGCTAGTCCGCCCAGACTCATCACGCCGACAAAGGCCACCGGTAACACCCAGATCGCCTTTCCGCGCAATTGCGCGGCCCATATCCCGACCGCTAGCATGGTGACCAAGTGATCCAACCCCATTAGCGGGTGATTGAAGCCGTTGCTCCACCCGATACTGTCGAAATCGATAAATTGCTTACCCAAGAAAGCCAATAGCAATAAAACCGGTAACCCGCACGAAAGCAACAGCTTGCCAGGACTGCGTCCTGAATTGGCTAATTTGCTTGTAAGATCGGATTTCATGGCAATGAAGGGAACAATAGAAATCTAATTTATCGATTCAATTAAAAAATACAAATTCAATAACGATACCGCAAGTCCGAACGGGGACCGCTCCCGTTCCGAAAATAAAGGCAACCGCCCCAGATTTATTCCAAACTTACAAAGTTGGCTAGCGTAAGGCCAAGCCCTATCGTTAACACGATTAGGCGGCAGATAATACCGCAAAAATATGAAATAAAAAATTTTAGCCTTAACTAATAACTCGCTAGCCCGGTGCGCGACACGCATACTTTGGCCGTGTCAGCACTACCAGAACCTCTCAGCTCACCATTTACCGTGATGGGTAAGATCCTTATTGGCCCTGGGAAACTCAATCCGGCTCCCGCATTTTAAGTAAATTCGTCTACAGTCGTTAACGATTTGCAACTGTTTGAAAAACCAAACTGAACATTGCCACCCGTTTTTTAACTATGCATGTGAAAGTGCACATCGCTAATCAAGTGCCACTTTCAAGCCAGACAATTCAGCTTACAAAGAACAAGGACAATCCGAATGAAACATTTATCAATGCCGATTACTTTGCTGTTCTGTCTCGCCGGCTGCACTACAAGCTCTCCATATACCCAGCCGATCGCGACTGCCAGCTCGTCACAAAATACCGAGCCGAAACCGGTCAACCTTAGCTACACGCCAGTTCCCGCGGAAAAAACCGGCCCCGTGAATGTTTATCTGATTCCATTAAATGATTTCCCGGAGAATATTGCCGCGCAAATGGGCAGGGATTTGAGTAAGGAATTCGGCCTGTGGGTTAAGGGCACGATAGCGATGGGCACGCAAGGCCTGATACCGATGTCCGGCACTCAACAATTCGCGGCGGAAGACATCTTCGAACAGGCCAAAACCGTGATGCAGCGCTTGCCGGAAGCGGACGGCAATACCTATTTTATCTTTCTCACCAACCGCGATCTCAACACCCGCTCCCGAAATTTCAGATTCCAGTTTTCCCATCACGACAAAGCCTGCCGCTGTTCTGTAATCTCCGCGGCACGTATGCACCCGGAGCCGGAAAACTCGCCCGGCAACCGCCAATTGCTCGAATTGCGCTTCGTAAAAATGACTAAGCGCGCCATCGGTCAAATGTATTTGGGTTGGGAGCGTTCCAGCGACATCAACGATCTGATGTATTCGCCGATTATGAGTCTGGACGACATCGATCACTTGGGCAATCGGCATCCGGCCATACCAAAAAAATAAGCCTCATCGGGTATTAACCCTATAAGGTATTTTTTCGAAAAATGGCCTATTCAGGATATGCTGCCGCCATCGCTGTTGATAGGTATCAGCTCTGAATCACCGCCACATTAAATCCACACCTTTAAACATGTCTTCCGCATCATTACGCACGACCTGGTTTTTCAGCTTATCGTTGTTATTAACTCTACTCAGCCCTGCCGCATTCGCCCACGGCGTCGATGCCAACACCGAACGGTTTTTGTTGGCCAACCAAGGGATCGCTATCGGCCCGTTTCTGTATATCGGTGCCAAGCACATGGTCACCGGCTACGATCATTTATTGTTTTTGGTGGGGGTGATTTTCTTTTTATTCCGCACCCGCGACGTGCTGGTGTATGTCAGCCTGTTTACCCTGGGACATAGCTTGACGCTGCTATTCGGCGTGTTGAGCCACATTTCGGTCAATCCGTTTCTGATCGACGCCATCATCGGCTTGTCGATTGTCTACAAAGGCTTCGACAACCTGGGCGGTTTTCAGCAGCTGCTAGGGTTTCAGCCCAATACCCAATGGGCAGTGATGATTTTTGGCTTGTTTCACGGCTTTGGCTTGGCAACCAAATTGCAGGATTTTTCCCTACCCGCCGCCGGGCTGTGGAAAAACTTGTTGGCGTTTAACGTGGGTGTGGAGATCGGCCAATTCCTGGCCCTGCTGTTTATCCTGATCACGCTGGACTTTTGGCGCAGCCACCGCAGCTATTACGCCTTTTCAGCTGCCACCAACACCCTGCTAATGTCCGGCGGCTTGATTCTATTCGGCTACCAAATCACAGGCTACATCATCCATGAATAACTCGATGCAAGACAGCAACCCACCCGTTCAGTCAATAAAATCGCTGACCATCGCCAGCCTGTCGGCAACCGTATTGGCTGGCGTTGTGCTCGTCACTGCGGTGTTGCCCGCCGAATACGGCATAGATCCAACAGGCTTTGGGCAAATGACCGGCCTGACCAACCTGGCCTCACCCACCAAAACCGCCGCAAACACCACTGGAACTGTTTGCGCCGAGCCGCAAACGACTGTGAGTGCGCCTCAACCAGCGGCAACTTCACAATGGCAAGATACGGTGAAAATCGTGGTGCCGGCCGGGGAAGGCCTAGAATATAAATTCCACTTGGCTAAAGACGCTGCGTTGGAATATGCCTGGAGCACTGACGGCGCCGCGCTGTATTTTGATTTCCACGGCGAACCGCAGGGCGACAAGACCGGTTATTTCAAAAGCTACAAAGAAACCACCGACAGTCAATCCAGCGGCTCACTCTCTGCCCCCTTTGATGGCTCGCACGGCTGGTATTGGGAAAACAAAACCACCGCGCCGGTTACCGTGGTATTAAACACCAAAGGGGCTTATCGGATTTTGGGTTTGATGTAATAGGCCAGCCTTTCAATTTGCAGCCAAACAACCCGGTCAAATTCGTCAAACGCTATGCAAGCCAAGCGATAAGTATTGCAACTTAGGGCCGAGTGGCTTTAAAAATTTGAAACCAACTCGATGCCCACTGCACTCTATCTTGAATAAACGCCGCCTTGTCGGGAAATTGTTTTACGTGATTCGGATGCCAGGGACTCGCATCCCAGTGGGTTTTCGGCGAAATAATCCCCTTAACCTCTGGGTTGGCAAAATACTGGGCCGTCAGAGCCGAGTGTTTATCGGCTTTGTGGAATGCAGCGTTCACCAACAAAGCCGGCAGAGCGATACCCCTGGCAACTAGTCGGTTTGCCGCTAATGCAAATATTGGCTGAATCCAGGGATCGGTGTCGTGGTTCACCCAGTAACAAGCTTGCGAACCGGACGCTTCATTACTTTCTACGTCGCCCGCATGTATTTCCTTGGCTTCGCAAGCCAGATGGCGCGAGAACCCCTGGCCATCGCTGACAAATTGAGCGCGCACCACAATCATTTCGGCAAGTTGATCCTGCTCCAGTCTAATTAAAACCGCTAAATCGTCACTCCCACGGTTTGATGGCGCTTGAACGTACAGCAAACCTTGCCAGCTTCCTTCGGGCAGCGGCAGATTGGTATTGCCGATAGCGGCTTCATCTATAAACACCTGACCGGTAATCGAATCGGTAGGGCTTTTGACCTTGCCTGCAGGCTTGCTCGATTGTGCAGTCTGTGGACTACTGTTGATAAAGAATCGGTCGGAACGATAGGCACCCTGAAACGACGCAGGGCTAAGGCCAGTAATCACCCGTAGTTTTTCAACCGCCTGGGTATACTCGCTGGTGTCGTTTTTATAAGCATAAAAATAACCTGCTTGCCGGCTGCAGGTTTGACAAGGCGAAGAATTGCCGGAATATACGTCCACCGGCAGGTCTATAGGCAAACCTTCGACATCCTGACCGTGATAGCCGGCCAGAATGACTTTTTGCAGATTCGCGGCTTCCGCGCCAATAATCTTCCACTTGACCGGTTCATAGGCCATCAAAGCAACCACGTTCGGCACCGACGATCGAGCCAGCGTTACAGTAACGGTCTTTTGGGTGTGTTGTCCCGCATACTTCTGATGACACGCCAGCATTGCGGAGGAATTACTTCTATCGCCAACACACTTGGCCCACCAGGGCTGCTCCTGCTCACCGTTGGCTGACGCACCTTCGTAGACACCTATTACATGAAGTTCCGTCCCCGGTGGGAACCTCGCGAGCGGTGGCGAGACAACGACATCGAAGGTTTCGTCATGCCAAACGCCATTGCGCGCTGTCGCGGCGGGTACCGGCGAACTTTGGCCTGATGTTGGCGCGGCCGCCTCACCAAGCGGTTTATAGCTTGCGGAGGACTTTGCCGACGACTTAGACGGCGCATTCCATGGCCCCAATAGAATAGCCATCGCTGTCGCCAGACACGTTATAACCAAGGTCCAGCGCCAAGCGGCGGAGCGCGCCCACAGCCCTTCTTCGCTAATCATATGCGTGTAATCGGTTATCCTTTCGCATAGGCAACGGCACGCTGCTGCTCATCGAGACCCAGTTCTATGCGCGCCACACCTTGTTTCTTAGCCTCGATCAACGAGTCCGCCAATTGTTCTTCGATAGCCCGTACCAAATCTCGAGACGAACTGTTTTTGCCCAGTTTTCGGTAACGTGCCATCAATGTCAGGATAATTTGCGGCTCTATGCCCTGCTCGACGATTTCCAGCCCGTAGCCGCGTATCATGTCTTCAATTTCCAATGCAGCAACACGGGCAACGTCCAAGCCCTGCAATGGCCGAAACACGAAAATACGATCCAGCCGGTTTAACACTTCAGGGGCAAACTGAGCTTCGCGTAACGCTTCAACCGCAGTAACGCGCATCGTGTCGGGATCCTGCGCATAAGTATCGGCAAGTTCCGTCAACCGGTCAGTAGCGGCATTGCTGGTCAAGACGAAGATCGCTGACGTGGTGGAAATCTGCCGGCTATCGGAGCGTTCGGTAACAAACCCGTCATTCCAAGCGGTCAAAAATGCTTTAAGCACATCGGGATGGGCCTTTTCGATTTCATCGAGCAATACCACGGCGTTTGGGGTATCGCGCAAGCCGGCCGTCAATTTGCCGTAAGAATCGGAGCCGACATAGCCTTTGGTCATGCCAAACAGTTGCGACAGGGAATAGCTACCCGACGCAAACTGCGTCATATCGAAATGCAATAAGGGCCGCTCCAGCTCTTTAGCCAGCACTTTAGCCAGATAGGTTTTCCCGGTCCCCGGCGGCCCGGCGAACATAAACACCCCTACTGGCTTACCACGCTGCGACAAAGCCAACCGCCGGCGAATTTGCGAAGACATATCGTCGCAAACCGCGTCCTGGCCGATGACACGTTGCTTCAAGGCATTAGACAAGCTCTCGGCATCGATAAATGTCGCGTTGTCTTGTTCGGCCAAACCGTCTTCGATTATTTTCTTATTGGTCAGTCTATCGAGTATATCCATCAGAAGTTCCGTTTTAAGAAATGTGGGTAATCGTGAGCGATCGTGCATCCAGGCTAATAGCAATAGCAGCCAACCGAGTGAAGCGAAGGCGACGATGTACCATACGCCGGCGCGCAGCACTGACACAACGACTGGAATGAATGGTGTTTTGGGCCAATGATCTTCGACGAACTGAAACAACATGACGAAGGTCATGATCGCAAATAGTGCCGGCATCCAGCGATTCAGAGTGTTAAGCATGCCAATCAAATTAAAACGACACGGGCACTGTCAGGGTTTGAGCAGTTTGCAATACCGGCAAGGAAACCATGCCTGCACCATTTTTCACACCTAACGTAATTCCTCCGCCCCCATCATGCACACCGCTGATCTTGACAGTTTTCGACGAGTCAACAGGCACGGCGATGCGAGTCTGACTTTTTTGGAGGACAATATCCATTTCGAATCCGGCTGACGAGACATGTACAACGTCGCCATCAGCCGCGGCAAAATCCCATAGCGTGATCCAGACCAAACCGGTCTCGCTAACTTGTGACCTTGGCATAGCGGTTGCTAATGGCGTGCTTCGATTCAACAACGCAGTTTGCAACTGTTGGCGTTGAGGAGGCTGGAGTTGCATCGAATCTAGAGCGGTATCGGTATCCTGAACAGAGACAGGTTCAACATCAATAGACTTAAGCTTGGCAAATTCCGCTACCAGCGTCGCTTGCTCTGCCTTGGAGACACTATCGCTCGACACCGTACCCCATATAGCTGTCATCCCGTAACCCAGACCAGCGACCAACAACATTCCCGCCATAAAAAGCTTGAATTTCGACATACTCGAGGAAACGGCGGGCTTTGGTTTTCCCAGCGATTGCGAGGCGGATTTGGGTAATGGCTCTAGATGTTTCATTGAGAGATATTGGCGGACAGACACCTTCGCGTCTTTAGTTATAGAAAGGCATTTATCTAGGGATAATGCTATGTTCCGGCAAGTATAGACAGAATCCGCTGAAAGCGTGGGCGGCTATTCATTCGCGTATTTTCGCTAATCACACCTTATTTCGGGATTTACTTTTAAGGGCCTAAACCCTGCAAAATAAAGTATTTCTTTAGTGTTTGGCAACTTGTGCCACTGTCCTTGTTTTATTTGCCAAAGGAGTGTCTATTCTTTACAAAACGCTTCAAGTTATCTCTACCGCCATGAAATCATTTTCCGTTAGCAATTCAATCGCCATCGCTAGTCACTCCCGCCGCCTCTTTCTAAAACTGGCCGCAGCCGGCTTGGCGTCCGCCAGCACACCGGCGACGGCGCTGTTTCGGCTGAACAATCAATGTCTCGATCCGGCCGGGACACCGCAATCGGCCCTGGAAACCGCGGCCTGGCAAGGCATCAATCCGGCCGACTGGTGGGATTGCCATACGCATATCGTCGGCTCCGGCGACGGCGGTAGCGGCATTACGCAAACGCCGGATATGCACGCGCCGCTACGGCACCCGGTGCAAACCCTGCAACATTGGGCTTACGCCAATGCCGCTTGCATCCCCGATTCCGACCAAGATATTGCTTTTGTAAAACGTTTGAGGGCATTGATGGACACCACACCGAAGGGCGCCAAGGCCATGCTGTATGCCTTCGACCGTGCGCATGGCGCCAGCGGCGACCCGGATCATGCCAATACGGCATTTTTTGTGCCCAACGAATACGCTCAAAGCTTGGCTCAAACCTATCCGGAACGCTTCGAATGGGTGGCAAGCATCCATCCCTACCGCCAGGATTGCGTCAAGGTACTGGAACAAGCCGCCTTGAACGGCGCTCGGGCGGTGAAATGGCTACCGCCGGCGATGGGCATAGACCCCGCTTCGCCGCAATGCGACCGGTTTTATAAAGCGGCTGCGCAATTGAATATACCGATCATCACCCACGGCGGCGAAGAGAACGCATTACATGGTACCGACCAACCTTTATTCGGCAATCCGCTAAGATTAAGGCGGGCGCTGGATGCCGGCGTACGTATCGTGATCGCCCATTGCGCGACCTTGGGTACCGATGTGGACGAAGACGGCCGGGAAGTCAGAAGTTTTGATTTGTTCGCCAAGTTGATGGCCGATAAACAGTGGCAGGATCGGCTGTTTGCGGATATTTCCGCGATCACACTGCGCAATCGCGATTTGGGCGTGATCAAAACCTTACTAACGGAAACAGCCTGGCATAGCCGCTTGTTATACGGCTCGGATTACCCCTTGACCGGGATTTTGCCGCTGATCTCGCCCGAGGCTTTTGCCAATGCCGGCCTGCTGGCGGAAGACGCCGTGGAACCGTTACTGGCGCTACAGGAATACCACCCGTTCCGCTTCGATTTTGTGTTGAAACGCAGTTTGGCTTGGCAGGGCAAGCGTTTTGCCGACGGGATATTTGCCACTCGACCGTTTTTTATCCGTAGAAACAGCTAACTTGATAGCAAGGTAACGCCCAGCTATTGGCGATGACAATCAGCGACGCCCTAACCCGTCGCCCGCAGCAAATTGCCGTAAAACAGGGCCTTGCCGGTTTTGCTCTGCATCCAAAGTTGCTTTATTTCGATTTGGTTTTTAGCAAAGCAGGATTCGGCGGCATGGGCCAAATCTGCGGACTCTACTTTCGGCGAATAGGTGTTCAGGATCAAAAACGCACCCGGATGCATCAAACCGCGTGCCGTATCGATCAACTCGGCCAGATGATTTTCCAGTTTCCATTTTTCGCCCTTCGCGCCCAAGCCCCAGGCCGGCGGGTCCATGATGATGCCATCGTAGCGGTTGCCGCGTTTCAATTCGCGTTTGGCAAACTTCAACGCGTCCTCCAGCACCCATTTGATGTCGGTCAGCGCGCTACGTGCCTGGTTGTCGTTGGCCCAATCCAGCATTTGCTTGACCGAATCCACATGCACCACCTCCGCGCCATGCGCCCGAGCAATCAAAGACGCCGCGCCGGTGTAGGCAAACAGGTTTAATACCTTATCGCCGGGTTTCACCCGCTCGGCGATAAACCGCCAATTGGCTTGCTGCTCCGGAAACAAACCCACGTGTTTAAATTTGGTTAGCTTCAAACCGAATTTCAATTGCTCGTAGGCAATCTGCCAATGATCCGGCGCCTGTAGCTTCAAGTTTTTCCAAGTGCCTTGGGTAGACGAAAGTTCTTCGAACTCCCAGTCCGCCCTAGCCTGCCAATCCGACCAAGTCCAACTCGGCTTGAAATGGGCTTGAATCTCCGGACGTATCGTCACAACCTCGCCCCAGCGCTCCAGTTTCTTGCCGTCACCGGCATCGAGCAGCTCATAGTCAGGCCAGCCGACCGCATATTCCTGCGGGCCTATACCTGCCGCCGCCGTTCCGCCGCCAAAGTGACTGTGTGACGATTTGCGCTGAATGAGTTCCTTCGACATAGTTTGATAATGGGCCGCTCTGAGTCTGGTAGGTGGCCAATCGCTGACACCCAACACACGATTAAACCGCGAATTCTATTCCCTAAAGCCGATGCCGGCCAATGCCGACGCCGAATATGAGCCGATGGCAGTTGCCAATTCACAAACAATCAACAAAATGCTACACAATTTGACCTGGTTTTGCTTATCCTGCAACATGCCTGCGGCCCGACCGAAACCTAGTCGACAAGACCCAAAGCTTAAACAAAGCGATCTAATAAAAACAAACTCCGCGTCTTTTACGGACAGGGATGTAAAGCCATGAAAATCAAACCGCTAACGCCGGCGCAGTTATATACACCATGCAAGCTTGAAGAGTTGACGTTTAAGACCACCGACGAGTTGGACGATGTCGATAGCGTACTGGGACAGGATCGGGCAATAGCCGCGATCAAGTTTGGCTTGCGCATCGACAAAAGCGGTTACAACATTTTCGCGATGGCCCCGGATGGAACCGGCAAACTGACGATCGTGAAACAGCTCGCCGAGCACGAAGCCGGCCGCCGGCCGGTACCTGCCGATTGGTGCTATGTGCATAATTTCACACAACCGGCCAAACCCAAGGCGATTCGGCTGGAACCCGGCGAAGGCAAGGTGTTTCAGGAAGACATGGCCGAATTGATCGACGAACTCAGCGTCGGTATTCCGGCCGCGTTCGACGGCGACGAATACCGCTCCCGCGCCGGCGAGCTGGAAAACGAATCGCGCCAGCGCGAAGTGGAAGTGCTGAACAGTTTGCGCGAAGAAGCCGAGCAAGCGCACATCATTTTCACCGAAACCCCCAACGGTTACGCATTCTTGCCGGCCGACGACGATAACGAAGCACTGACGCCGGAACAATTCAATAAGCTGGATAAAGACCGCCAGCACAAATTTCACGATACGGTGCTGGCTTTGCAGGAACGGGTACAGGATGCGATCAAAAAATTTCCGCAATGGCGTAAGGAAACCAAGCGCAAGCTGCAAGCCCTGAACCGGGAAGTCGCGGAACTGGCGGTGCATCACTCGATAGACGAGCTAAAAGACAAATACGCCAAGCATCAGGCAGTGCTGGATTACCTGAGCGCGGTGCAACAAGACATCATCGATCATGTTCGCGACTTTATTCCGCACAGCGACAAGGTGTTGTCCTTCATGGAATTGCCGCAAGACCCCAATCCGTTAAAACGCTATCGAGTCAATCTGATGGTGGATTTAAATCACCGACGTTCGGCGCCGGTGATTTGCGAGGATTTGCCCAATTTCGGCAATCTGCTGGGCCGCATCGATCATCAGGCACAGATGGGTTCGCTGGTCACTGATTTTACGATGATCAAACCCGGCGCTTTTCATAAAGCCAACGGCGGTTATTTGATTCTCGATGCCCGCAAAGTGCTGTTGCAACCCTATGCATGGGAAACCCTGAAACGCACCTTGCAAGCCGGCGAAATCCGCATCGAGTCGCTGGAACGGGCCTTGAGCCTGATCAGTACCTCATCGCTGGAGCCTGAGCCTATTCCGCTGGAGGTCAAGCTCATCCTACTCGGCGATCCGATGTTGTATTATCTGTTGAGCTTTTACGACCCGGAGTTTCAGGACTTCTTCAAAGTTGCCGCCGACTTTGCCGGCCACGTCGACCGCGAGCACAACAGCCTGGAATATGCCCGTCTGCTGGCCACGATTGCCCGCCGCGAAAAATTGCGGCCGCTCAGCCAACAAGCCGTGGCCAGGATTATCGAGCACAGCGCGCGAATGGCCGACGACGCGGAAAAACTGTTGACCCATCTGCGTAGCATCAAGGATTTGTTGACCGAAGCCGATTACTGGGCCGGCGAAAATGGCCATACAGTGATTGCCAACAGCGATGTGCAGCAAGCCATCGACGAAAAAACCCATAGGCTGGACAAGCTGCGCGAGCGGCTGTACGCAGCGATTCAGCGCGGCACGGTGATGATCGATACCCAAGGCAAAGTGGCCGGGCAAATCAACGGCCTGTCGGTACTGCAGCTGGGCGAATTCAGTTTCGGCCAACCGTCGCGGATCACCGCCACTACCCGGATGGGTAACGGCAAAGTGGTGGACATCGAACGGGAAACCGAACTGGGCGGTGCCATTCATTCCAAGGGCGTGCTGATTTTATCCAGCTTCATCGCCGCCCGCTATGCCCGCACCAGTCCGTTTTCGCTGGCCGCCAGTCTGGTATTCGAACAATCCTACGGTCATGTGGAAGGCGACAGCGCATCGCTGGCGGAGCTATGCGCGATTCTGTCATCGCTAGCGCAAGTGCCCCTACGCCAGGACTTGGCGATGACCGGTTCGGTAAATCAGCTGGGCCAAGTACAGCCCATCGGCGGCGTCAACGAAAAGATCGAAGGCTTTTTCGATATATGTTCGGCCCGCGGCCTGACTGGTACGCAGGGTGTGATCATTCCGGCCAGCAATATTCCGCATCTGATGTTGCGTTGGGACGTGGTACACGCCGCGCAAGCCGCGCAGTTTCACATTTACCCGGTCAGCCGCGTCGATGAAGCCTTGGGATTATTGAGCGATATGGAAGTGGGCACTGCCGACGCGCTAGGTCAATTTCCACCCGATTCGTTCAACGGCAAAATCGATGCGCAGTTGCAGCAATTTACCAGCCTGATTAATGAGTTCGCCGTCAAAGCAGACAGCAAATAAATAATGACCGGCTTGGCGGCAATCAGGTGTAAACGCCAGTTTTTGCGCGTTTCGCCCACTATCCAAACTGAACGGACAGCATGGAAATAGCTCCTAGCGTGGTTTTGTCGGTCCAGAACTTCGCTTCTTCGGTTTCGTCCTGCAATCCGAGGATGTACAGCAAGGGCAGAAAATGTTCGTCCGTAGGTATGGCCAAGGTCGAGCCGGCTATCTCCGGGTATCTTACTAGCGCTTGGTGATCCGGCTCGGCGATCAACTGTTTAACCCTTTCGGCAAACGCCACGGCCCAATCGTGCGCAGTATCGCGCCAAATCACCGCCTGCAAGTTATGCACGATATTGCCGCTGCCGACAATCAACACGCCCTCGGCTCGCAACCAGCGCAGCGCTTGACCCAATTGGTAATGTTGCCGAGGGGAGAGACCGCGATCCAAACTAAGTTGCAAAACCGGAATGTCGGCGTTCGGGAACATATGGCACAAAACCGACCAACTGCCGTGGTCCAAGCCCCACCCCCGGTCCAGCTGGATTAGCGGCATCGCCGTTTGAATCTTTGCCGCCAATGCCGGACAGCCGGACGCCGGATACGCAAAATCGAACAAGGCTTGCGGAAAACCGTAAAAGTCGTGGATCGTCCGTGGCTGCGGCATCGCGGTTATCCATGTACCCAGGGTTTGCCAATGCGCCGAGATACATAAAACGGCCTTGGGCCTGGGCAGACTTTGTCCCAACTCTGCCCAGGCCCGGCTAAATTCGCTACCTTCAATCGCATTCAGCGGGCTACCGTGGCCGACGAATAAGACCGGCATGCACGGCAAATCGGCCTGCGAAACCTGTTGCTCTAACTTCATCGCTTATTTACTCCCGCAGTGACCCGCTCCTCTAAATACCCGCCGCAAAACGACCCGCGTGATAATCCTCGACCGCCTGTTCGATCTGCTCTCGGCTATTCATCACGAACGGGCCATGCTGCGCTATCGGCTCGCGTAGCGGCGCGCCGGCCACCAAGATCAAGCGGCTATCTTGCTTAGCTTGCAAAATTACGCCATCCGCGGCCGCATCGTTTCGCAGAATCGCCATGCGTTGCGCGGATACCGTCCGCTCTGCCACCGCCACCTCGCCGCGATACACATAGAAAAACACATTATGACCCACCGGCAGTGCCTGACTAAAACTAAGGCCGGCCGGCACATGCACGTCGAGAAACAATGGTTCGGTATCCGGCCGCTGAATTGCGCCCTCTACGCCATGGCTGCTGCCGGCAATCACCCGTACCTTGACGCCGTCCGCCGTGACCAATTCAGGAATCTGCTCGCTTTGCACATCTTTATAACCCGCGGGCTGCATTTTGTTGGCAGCCGACAGATTGATCCACAATTGAAAGCCTTCCAGCAAGCCGTCTTTTTGCTCGGGAATTTCCGAATGGATAATCCCGCGCCCGGCCGTCATCCATTGGATGCCGCCGGTTTCCAGCAAACCTTGATGGCCGGCGTTATCGCTATGCCGCATCCGTCCGGCGATCAAATAAGTCAAGGTTTCGAAACCGCGGTGCGGATGGTTCGGAAAGCCGGCGATGTAATCGTTAGGTTTATCGCTGCCGAAGGCATCCAGCATCAAAAACGGATCGAGCCGTTGTTGCAAGGCTTGGCCCAGTACGCGGGTCAATTTCACGCCGGCACCGTCCGAGGTTGCCTGGCCAAGCACAAGTTGTTCGATAACGCGCGAACGTTGCACCCTATCGGTTTTAAAAGTTGCTGTATTCATGGCTAATCTCCCATTTAAGATAGACGTCTAAGCCGCCAACGCGGCAATCTGAGTTGCGGCGGCTTGCAGAGCCAGTTGTTCGGCGTCGCCGCCCATCGCCAATCCTTCCGCATATATGAACGTGACATCGGTCATGCCTAAAAATCCCAAGACGGTACGCAAATATGCACTTTGGCTATCGCTCTCGGTGCCGCTGTGTTTACCGCCGGCGGTTTGGATCACATAAACCTGCTTGTTCTTCAGCAAGCCTTCCAGGCCGTTTTCGGTATATTGAAACGTTACCTTGGCCCGAGCGATAGCGTCTATCCAAGCTTTCAATTGTGCCGGAATCCCAAAGTTATACATCGGCGCGGTCAACACCAGGACGTCGGCTTGTTGAATTTCGGCAATCAAGGCGTCGTCCAGCGCCACCCGTTGGGCTTGCGCCGGGCTGCGCTGCTCGGCTGGCGTATTCAATGCAATCAAGGCGGCTTCATCCAAAAATGGATGCGGAGTTTTGGCCAAATCGCGCACTACCAATTGCGCAGCGGGCGCTTGCTGACGTAAACCGGCGACCAAGCTATCGGCCAGACGGCTGGAATAAGCGCTTTCGGCACGGATACTGGAATTAATTTGCAGAATGTTCATTTTAGTCTCCCACTTGTTTTTGAAGTTGGGACGACTATACGCCTGGATAATATTGGGCAGAAGACCGGAAAATGGATAACATTGTTCCACTGGAGGAACAATAATGCAGATTGAACCCAACGACTTGTGGCTATTCGCCAAAATCGCCGATGCCGGCAGCTTTTCCAAAGCAGGGGAATTACTGGGCTTGCCCAAATCGACCCTGTCGCGGCGCATCAGCAATCTGGAAAAACAGCTGGGCGAGCGCTTGTTACAACGCACCACCCGCCAACTGAATCTGACCGAATTCGGTTTGCGCCTGCTGCAACACGGCCGGCAGGTCAGCGAGGAAATCGAAGCGGCGATGGCGTTGGCGCAACACCGGCAAATCCAGCCCAGCGGCGTATTGCGCATCTCGATGCCCAACGACTTTGCCAGTCTGTTTCTGGCGCCGCTGCTGGCGAAATTCAGCGACACTTACCCGGCCATTGAGTTGGAAATCGATTTGTCCGCGCGGCGAGTGGATTTGCTTAGCGAGAGTTTCGATTTGGCGATCCGCATGGGCGCATTACCGGACGATGCGACCTTGACGGCCAAACGCCTGAATCTGCAAACCTGGGGACTTTACGCCTCGCCGCTTTATCTGGCAAAACACGGCACGCCGCAGCGCCCCGAAGAATTATTGCAACACGATACCCTGAGCTTGCTGGCCGGCAATCGCGAAGCATCGGAATGGCGGCTTAGCCGGGGCGACCAACAATGGCTGGGCAAGCCCCCGGTAAGAATCAAAGCGAACTCACCGGAATTATTGGTGAAGCTGGCTACGCAACATCAAGGCATCGTCGCCGCGCCGGACTCTTACGCCAGCATTTCCGTGCCGAACAATGAACTGGTGCGGGTGCTACCGGAATGGTGTTTACCGCAAACCACGGCTTGGTTGGTATTCCCCGGACGGCGTCTGATGCCGACCAAGACCCGGGTGTTTATCGATTTTTTAGAGCTTCATCTAAATTGACTATTACATTTCCCGAACCATTTGGGTGGACTGCGAGAGCGCCTAGCAATAGCCTGCTGCAGCTGCCGGCATATCGCCAAGCGCATCAAAGATGGAACGCGGCCACTCCCAATCCGAAAGCCATTCAGACCGAGAAGGCCGCACGTTAATTGCGGATGAGGGGTTTGCAGATCCTATTCCGCAAACCCGGCATCTCAATCCGGCGGGCCAACCATCAGGCTAGACTGGCGGCGCCCACCAGCTTGGGAGGCATCAGCTCTTGATATGTCACACCAGGCAAACCCAGATTGAATCCATGCAGTTCCACATCGATATTCCGTTCCGGCGCCGCTTGCAGGAAATCGCTCAGTGTCTCCAAAATATCTAGGTCGATAAACAGGGCTTTACCGCCGTCGATAATCAATTCGCTATCGTCGGCAATACTGCCCAGATAATTGCGCAGCAAGGCTTTATTTAAAAAAGACACATCCTTGTGCAGCCTCAGCAAATAGTTGGACCCATGCTGGGTAAGGGTGATAGCGGCATGAAAGTTGGCCCGCAATACAAAAAAAATGCCGCATGCCATGCCTATCGCAATGCCTTCCAACAAATCGGTAAATAGAATGGAGAACACCGTGATCACGAAGGGCACAAACTGATTCAGGCCTTTTTTATAGAACTCAAAAAACATGGCCGGTTTGGCCAATTTATAACCGGTTTGCAACAAAATCGCCGCCAGACAGGCCAATGGAATCATGTTTAGAATATGGGCGAAAAACAGTACGCTGATCAGCAACAGCACCCCGTGGAAAAAGCAGGACAAGCGGGTTTGACCGCCGGCATTGATGTTAGCCGAACTGCGCACAATCACGGCCGTGATCGGCAAGCCGCCCATCAAGCCGCTAAGCAGATTGCCCAGGCCTTGGGCTTTCAACTCGCGATTGGTGGGCGAAACGCGTTTATGCGGATCCAGCTTATCCACCGCTTCGACGCTTAACAAGGTCTCCAGGCTGGCGATGATGGCCAGGGTCAACGCAATACTATAAATCTTGGGATTGCCTAGGTAACTGAAATCGGGCAAGCGCAACTGGTTGACGAAATTACTGGTAGAACCAAGCTCCGGTAATGACACCAGATACTTGACACCAATCGACCATTCCGGCGCGGCGGCCAATGCCCAGTTATTGAAAGCTACCCCCCAAATCACCGCCAATAGTGGTCCTGGAATCATCCGCAATGCGTTAAATTGTTTGATGAAAGCGCTTTCCCAAAAAATAAGGATCAACAAGGCCACGCAAGCCACCAGAGTCGCTCCCGGCGAAATGCCGTGCAAGGACTGGGTAAACTCAATAAAGCTGGACCCGGCGGTTTCCGGCATATAACTCTCATCGGCCGCGTAGCCTTCATCGTAACCGGTAGCATGCGGGGTTTGTTTGATAATCAGGATCATGCCGATAGCGGCCAACATGCCTTTGATCACTGCGGTTGGGAAAAACGCGGCGATGACCCCTGCCCTAATGCAGCCGAAGATTATTTGAAGAATCCCGGCAAACATCAGGCTTAATAAAAATGCCTTGAAATTGCCCAGGGTTTCGATGGCGTTGAACACGATCACTGTCAGGCCGGCGGCCGGTCCAGATACACTAAGCTGAGAGCCGCTGCACCAAGCCACGACGATACCGCCCAGCATGCCGGCGATTACCCCGGCAAACAAGGGCGCGCCGGAAGCCAAGGCCACCCCCAGACACAAAGGCAGGGCCACCAGGAACACCACAATGCTGGCCGAAATATCCTGACGAAAATGTTTCAAGTAGAAACTAAATTGATTTTTCATAGACGGTCTCCATGCGGATAACTGGGAGCCTTAATGGGCGTATTGGTAGATGTCGTGAATCGGCGCCGTGTCGTCGATGTGTATCAGTTCATTCAGTAAGCCGTCGTGCAAACCGTATACCCAGCCGCGCAGACTGATTTTTTGGCCGGACATCCAGGCCGATTGCACGACGGAGGTGTGCGCCAGACGCTGTACTTGTTCGATCACATTCCATTCGATCAATCTGTCGACTTTGTTTTCGGGCTGTAAATCATCCAGTTCCGCTTGATGCAAACGATAAATTTCCTTGATGTGCGTCAACCACTTGTTGGCGATGGCCAGGTCAGCACGCTGCGGACGCAAGGCAGCTTCCACTCCGCCGCAGCCGTAATGGCCGCAGACAATCACATGTTTCACTTTCAACGCGTTAATCGCATATTGCAGCACGCTAAGGCCGTTGAAATCGGTGGTGATCACCTGATTGGCTATGTTGCGATGCACGAATATTTCGCCGGGTTGGGCGTGGACGATAGTATCGACCGGCACGCGGCTGTCGGAGCAGCCTATCCATAGAAACTCCGGATGCTGCTCCTTGGCCATATTCACAAAATAATCGGGCTGTTTACCGGTTATGGCTTCCGACCAGGCTTTGTTTTCCAGCAGTAACTTATTGGGAGTCTGCATAAACCCCTCCTCTTGTGTCGTTGCAATTTATTCGATGCGATTCTTAGACGCCGCACTTGAGCAACCGGTATAAACAAACTTCTTCCCGGCGCGTCTTAATAATAGCGAATCGAAATTTTTTCGCAAGCAATAAAGTTTCGAATCGCTACTTATGTCGCTAGTAATAGATAGTGCCAGAGGGAAGCAAAATGCAGTTTAAGCGCGCACTATCTACCCTGAGCAATCAGTGCGCGGAAACTTAGGCGGGATCAATCAAAAATGCGACAAACGTATACCTGTCAATGGTTTACCAAGGCAACGCCGAGCCGTCGTACTTAACAAACCGGCCGGTATCGGCCAAGTTAAACTTGTCGATCACATTGCGCATACCGGATACGCTTTCCTGAACATCGATCAAACCGTTCGGTCCGCCCATATCGGTGCGGACCCAACCCGGGTGTAAAATCAACACCCCGACCGCTGCAGGCCGCAAATCGATGGACAGGCTTTTCAGCGCCGCATTCAGGCCGGCTTTACTCGAACGATACAGAATGCTTCCGCCGCTGGTATTGTCGGTCATACTGCCCATCAAACTGCTCAAGGCCACGATCAAGCGCTTGTCGCTGCGCTGCACCTGCGGCAAGAAAGCTTCCGCCAACTTCAACGGGGCCATCACATTGACCGCCAATACGCCGGCCCAGGTTTGGTAATCCAGTTGCCCGAAGCCGCGCCCGGCTTGATCGCCGTAAACGCCGGCATTGTTCAGCAACACATCGATTTTGCGACCCACCAGCTTTTGGGCCAACGCGTCGATTTGGCTCAAATCGGCGACATCCAAGGTTTGAATTTCGATATTGGCATAGCGGCCGGCTAGCGCTTGCAGTTGTTCGGCTTGGCCCGGCCGCCGACAAGCGGCAATCACCTGATCGCCGGCCGCTGCGTACTGCCGGCAAAACTCAAGACCCAGGCCGCGATTGGCGCCAGTGATTAACAGGGTTTGCATTGTCATCCTCCTTAAAAATCCAGTCGAAAAAAGAAATTACGGTAAGTTGCTGTTACTCGGCGGCAGCTGTCAGACCGGCGAACAGATACTATTCGCAAGCAACGCCGCCAGCGCCTGCCGGGAACTATTTCCATTTTGCCATGCCTCACCCGCACTGTTTAGAGGCATCCTCTGGGAGGTCACCATGCAAATGCAAGCCATCAAATCCAGCACCATTGATGTCGTCGGCTACGACGAACAAACCCACAAAATGCGAGTCACATTCAAGGATCAGCCGGCCCAAGATTTCTGCCACGTACCGGAACAGCTGTACAACCAGTTTCTAAACGCCCGCTCCAAAAGCCGCTTCTACAAGCGCCACTTGAAAAACGCATTTCCCTGCTAGAACGCTGGATTCCGCGGAGACGCAAGACCTTGCGTCTCTGTCATGCCTTTCCATCCCAAACATTACGTCTCACCAAAAACGTTCCCAACGGTGAATCTGTAAAAAATAAACTCGGCCAAACATAGCCATTCATTTTGCACAGACTTCCAAAGCGTCCGCTCGGTTTACCGGTGACCGCGAAGGCATATTAAACAGTCCCGGCGGCATGTAAAAATCCCAGGAAGGCGTATCCCAATATCCCGAACGCACCTTCGCCAACCAGGAAGGCATGGCCAATAGGTTCGAGAGTGCGGCGAAAACAGCCGAAGACACCGCCGGACGCCTGGGAGATGCCCCCCGGATAGTTTTATACGCCAGCGGCTTTGGTTTATATCCGGCCGCCGTTATTTTATAGACCAAAACGGAGACGGGACGCGGCAACAGGCCGGAATAATGCGCAAGATCAGGGTGTGGAAGGCCTTAAGTTGTAATAGGAATGACGCCAATAGACGAAACCATAATACGTCATAAGGAATCGATTAACATTCGGCACATCACACTATTGCCCTACACGTGCTTCGATACTTTGGCATTGCTAAAGATTATGCCAATTTGGTGGATGGCGCTTCGCTTATCCACCCTACGGCCCTGGCTCGTTTCGTCTTGCAAGTTATTTTTTTAATTTGGTCAGCCCAACTATCATTGCGCGAATGATAGTGCCTAGAACTAAACCAACGGCAAAAACAATAATAATGGCGCCGATTCCTGCTGCCCCTCCGGGCCCCCCGCGTCCTATGTCAAAAAAAAGTAATATTTGAACAATAAAAAACATAGCAATTATGGATACCAATAAAGACCGCCACCCAAACACAGCAAGCCCAATTCCGATAAACACCATTAGTAAAAAAATAGTCACAACAGAATCCTATTTTTTAGCTGCCTTTCAATTAGGAAAGTGTTAACAGAGGAATTTAGTCATCAACCAGCCATTTCCAATGTTCGCGGCAACACCACAACATCAACCTTTTGCAACGACTTGCTAAGCAACATGTAAGTATCCCGATCAAACGCCGGAACGCCGGCCTGCAACAGTTCTGCGATCTCCACTTCGTTTTTGGCCGTACCCAAGTAACACCAGCGGTCGATCACATGCAATTCCTCGCCTTCGCGCACGCCAATCGCCCCCGGATAAGGCCAGACGGCTAGCTTGAGTTTTTGCATCGCGATCATCAGCCGCGCGGCATGTGCCAAAGGCTGCTCTTTGCCCACGCAAGCACCCCGGCATTTTTTCAATTGATGCGCAAAACACGGCCGGCCGGCGGCGGTTTTCTCCAGACTCAAGACGCTCAGACACAGGCCGTGCTGTTCGGCGACGCCGCGCAAGGCTTTTTGGGCGTCGCGTTGGCTGTGGTACAAGCCGTAGAGATTGTCCTGGGCGCCGAAATCCAATTCGCCGGCCCAGCTAAGTACCGGCTTCAGCTGTTCGCCCTGTTGTTGCAACTGCCAGGCGCACAGGGCGTTTTTGCGGCGCAGGCGCTGATTGTGGACCGGTGTTTTTTCCTTGATCAAGCGCGCTTCCAGCAATAGCGCACCCAACTCGCCGGCGGTTTCGATCCAGTCGATGCGCCGCAGTTGCTGGGCCAGACTCATTTCCTTATTGTTCTTATGATCGGCACCGAAATGCGCCAATACCCGGTTACGAATATTCACGCTTTTACCAATGTACAACGGTAAGTCGTTTTCACCGTAAAACAGGTACACACCAGGCGCTTCCGGTAAATCGTGAATCAGTAAGGGATCGATATTGGACGGCAGGCTGGAGCGACCCACCAAGCGCTGCACGGCAGCATCGACTGTTTCGTCGGAAAATTGTTCGTAGGCCTGGGTCCAAAATTGATGAATCAATTGCGCGTCGGCCAACGCCCGGTGCCGGTCTTTGGCCCGCAAACCGTGGCGTTCGATCAGGCTGTCCAGGTTATGCCGGTGGAAGTGCGGATACAAAGCCCGCGACAGTTTGACGGTGCATAGCACTTGCGGCCGAAATGTCATGCCCACCCGGCTAAACTCGTTCTTCAAAAAGCCGTAATCGAAGCGGGCGTTGTGAGCGATAAACAAGCGCCCTTCCAGCAATTCCGCCACTTCGCCGGCTACTTGCGCAAAGCTGGGTGCCTCGGCGACCATCTCGTTGCTGATGCCGGTCAATTGTTCGATAAACAGCGGAATGCGGATTTGCGGATGCACTAACTGATTCCATTCGCGCACCCCGTCTTCGTCGACTAAGACGATGCCGATTTCAGTGATACGGTCTTTGGTGGCTGAAGCGCCGGTGGTTTCCAGATCGACAAAGGCTAAGGCTTGCGGGCAGGCGTTCAGGAGATCCCCTCAATGGGCTCGGCCCAATCGGTCGGGCAACTGCACATGATGTTGCGGTCGCCATAAACGTTATCGATACGCCCTACTGGCGGCCAATATTTATCGTCGTGCTGATGGCTGTCCGGGAAGAAAGCTTTTTGCCGGGAATACGGCAGCGTCCATTCCTCCAACAGCAGCCGATGCGTGTGCGGCGCATTGTGCAGTACGTTGTTATGGGTGTCGGCCAGGCCGTCTTCGATCTCTTTAATCTCCTCACGAATCGCAATCAAAGCTGCGCAGAAACGGTCGATCTCGGTTTTATTCTCGCTTTCGGTCGGTTCTATCATCAAAGTGTCGGCCACCGGAAACGACACGGTCGGGGCGTGGAAACCGTAATCGATCAAACGTTTGGCAATGTCTTCGACCGTGACATTGGCGGATTTGCGGAACTGATGGCAATCGATGATGCATTCGTGCGCCACCCAGCCGTTGGCATCGGTGTACAGAACCGGGTAATGCGGCGCCAGCCGGCGGGCGATGTAATTGGCGTTCATGATCGCCGCCAAGGTGGCTCGACGCAGACCGGTCGCGCCCATCATCGCAATATAAGCCCAGGAAATCGTCAAGATGCTGGCCGAGCCCCATGGCGCCGCCGATACGGTGCCGACCGTGCCGTGTTCGCCCTTGGCCGGGTTAACACCTTCCACCAACGGATGATCCGGCAAGTAGGGCGCCAGATGCGCGCCCACACCTATAGGCCCGACTCCGGGACCGCCGCCGCCGTGCGGGATGCAAAAAGTCTTATGCAAATTCAAATGCGCGACGTCCGCGCCGATCTTGCCGGGCCGGCTGATACCGACCAAGGCATTGAAATTGGCGCCGTCCATATACACTTGGCCGCCATGTTGATGAACGATGTCGCAGATCTCGCGGAAGGCTTGTTCGTAAACGCCGTGGGTGGACGGGTAAGTAATCATCAGCGCCGCCAGCGTGTCCCGATACTGCTCGGCTTTGGCGCGCAAATCGTCGACACTGACATTGCCTTGTTCGTCGCAAGCCACCACCACCACGGTCAAGCCGGCCAAGGCTGCGCTGGCCGGATTGGTGCCGTGCGCGGACGCCGGAATCAGGCAAATATTGCGTTGCCCCTGGCCGTTAACCTGATGATATTTGCGAATCACCAGCAGACCGGTATATTCGCCTTGCGAGCCGGCATTGGGTTGCAGGGAAAACGCATCGAAGCCGGTTAAATCGCAGAGCATGTCTTCCAGCTCCGCGAATAATTGCTGATAACCTTGCGCCTGATACAACGGCACGAACGGATGCATGGAATTGAATTCGTAGAACGAGATCGCCTGCATTTCGGTGGCGGCGTTCAGTTTCATCGTGCATGAGCCTAGCGGGATCATCGCCCTATCCAAAGCAATATCGCGCCGCGCCAGCCGGCGCATGTAGCGCATCATCTCGGTTTCCGAGTGATACAGACTAAACACCGGATTTTGCAGGATCGCATCGTCGCGCAACAGCGCATCCGGTATGCATTCGTTCAGCGTCGCATCCAGCGCGCCAATATCCGGCAACTCGGCGATGGGCGAGGCAAACACCTGCCACAGGGTTCGTAAATGCTCGCGGGTGGTGGTTTCGTCCAGGGAAATACCCAAGGTGTCGGCATCGATAATCCGCAGATTGATATTCACATCAACCGCCTGTGCGGCGATGCGGCGGGCGCGATTCGGCAGGCTGACCACGACGGTATCGAAATAGCACCGACTCAGCACTTGATGGCCGCTTTGCGCCAGACCCGCAGCCAGAATCTGTGCGTAGCGATGCACCCTGCCGGCAATCATCCGCAGGCCTTCTGCCCCATGATAAATCGCGTAAAAACCGGCGATCACCGCCAACAACACCTGCGAAGTACAGATATTGCTGGTGGCCTTGTCGCGGCGAATGTGCTGCTCGCGGGTCTGCAAGGCCATCCGCAAGGCGATTTGGCCGTGACTATCCTTGGAAACGCCGATCAAGCGGCCCGGCATCGAACGCTTAAACTCGTCGCGGGTGGCAAAAAAAGCCGCATGCGGACCGCCGTAACCCATCGGCACCCCAAAACGCTGGGCGCTACCCACAGCGATGTCGGCATCGAAAGCAGCAGGCGGTTTTAGTAACACCAAACTCAGCAAATCGGCGGCTACCGTGACCAGTGCTTGCTTGTCATGGGCAATCGCGGTCGCCTCGGTTAGATCACGGATTTCGCCGCTGGAACCGGGGTATTGCAGAATCAAGGCGAAGAAATCGTGTTGCGCTAGATTATAGAACGGATCGGCGACCACCACTTCATAGCCCAAGGAACCGGCCCGAGTTTGCACCACCGCGATGGTTTGCGGATGGCAGTCTTTATCAATCAATACTGTGTTGGAGAGGCTTTTGGCTAGGCGCCGTGACATGGTCATGGCTTCCGCCGCCGCGGTCGCCTCGTCCAACAGCGAAGCGTTGGCGATTTCCATGCCGGTCAGATCGATGACCATTTGTTGAAAATTCAGCAAAGCCTCCAGCCGCCCCTGCCCGACTTCGGCTTGATAGGGCGTGTAGGCGGTATACCAGCCGGGATTTTCCAGCACGTTACGTTTGATCACCGCCGGCATAATGGTGTCGTAGTAACCCATGCCTATCATCGACACCAGTACCTTGTTACGCTCGCGCATCTTGCGCAGGTATTTGATCACCGCGCGTTCACTGATGGTGCCGGTAAGTTTCAGCGGTTCGTGATTCAGAATATTGGCCGGAATGACTTGGCCGACAATATCTTCCAGGTCGTTCAAGCCCAACTCGGCCAACATTTCCCGAGTCTGTTGCGGGTTGGGACCGATATGGCGCTGAATAAAATTACCGCGCATTTCCAGTTGGTCGAGACGAGGGCGTTTGGCAGGCATGGGCTTATTTTCTCAAGTAGCGGTGGGGAACGAAAGGTAACGGACTGACCGTGACGCTGATCGGCGAGTTCCGCACCATAGCGGCTAATTTCGTGCCGAGTCCAGCAAACCGGCGATCCAGCAACGCCATCGCCACCGGACGATTCAGACTGGGGGAAAAACTACCGCTGGTCACAGTGCCGACTTGTTGATCTTGATGAACTATCTCGCAGCCTTCCCGTACTGGAATTCTGCCGTCAACCAGCAAACCGACGCGCACTCGCTTCGCGCCATCTTGCCGTTGCGCCATAATTTTTTCCGCGCCGGGAAAATCGCTGTGGCCTTTTTTGAATATCCATTGCAAGCCCGCCTCTATCGGCGTAATCGTCTCGTTGAGTTCATGACCGTAAAGACAAAGGCCGGCTTCCAGCCGCAAGGTATCCCGCGCCCCCAGGCCTATCGGTTCGACACCGTCTTCCGCCAACAGCAAACGCGCGATGCGTTCCGCTTCGGCTTGCGGCAGGGAAATCTCAAAACCGTCTTCGCCACTGTAGCCGCTACGGCTGATAAGGCATGCGGTCCCGGCAATCTCGGCCGCACAAGCCTGCATGAATCTTAGTCCGCCAGCCTCCGCCGCAAACTTGACCATCACCGCCGCCGCGCCCGGTCCTTGCAACGCAAACAAGGCTAAATCGTTTAACTCCTCGAACTGGCAATCCAGTGGTAACTGGCTGCGCAGATAGGCAAAATCCTTGTCCTTGCATCCGGCATTGACGATCAGGGATAAGCCCGTTTCGATGCGGGTAACGATAATGTCGTCGATCACTCCGCCTCCGGCATTGGTCAACACCGTGTATTTCTGCCCGCCCAGCTTTAAATCGACGATGCCGCCGGGCGTGAGTTTTTCCAAGGCCTCTGCTGCGTGTTCGCCTGATACTCTGCACTGGCCCATGTGCGAAATATCGAAAAAACCGGTCCGACTGCGGCAGTGTAAATGCTCGCGAATAATGCCGTTTTTATACTGCACCGGCATTTGATAGCCGGCAAACGTGGTCATCTTGGCGCCCAATTGCAGATGTAAATCGTACAAAGGCGTTTGCTTTGAACTAGTCACTGTGACCATCCTGAGTTGTTTAGCAATTTTATAAGTCTAGACCCGGGGCCTAGCCAATCCAAGCGATTTTGCATTACTGCCGCAAGCCGGGGCATTTGGCAATTTTCCGCACATCCACGTGCCAATTGGATTTTCTTAGCGCGGTAAAGTTTGGTCATAATCCTATCGGCTATTACAATCGGCCGGATGCCGCGACGGCAAGTCGCGCTGAAAACCAAATCGCATTCAATTTTTCGCATTTCGGTCAGATTTCGATTGGCGGCTATTTAAGAAAGCAACTTTTAATAAAACTGGATACGCGACACCTTTGAAATATCGCATGCCGGACATAACGCCATTCGCTCAAGGCTTTACCAATCGCTTATTTTCACCAGCCTATCTCAGGTGGCTAGGCAATATGAGCTACTCGTATTACTTAATCCACGGCTTGTGCTTAAAAGCATTATTTATGGCCTTACCGAAAATCTTACCGGCCAGCCACGGAGGCGACTTGATATTCTGGATTTTGATCTTGCCCAGCTTTGTTTTGACTTTATTGCCGGCAACCGCATTATTTTATTGGGTAGAAAAACCGTTTTCCTTGCAACGAAAATAATAAATAACCAAATCCGCCATGCTACCCCCCAACCAAGATATTACCGCCAGACAGCCGATATGGGATGCGATGCAAATGCTTTGGATGGATGTAGATCCGGACTACGAAATCCCGGGCATCGCCAAAATCTGCGCTCAATCCGAGTACTCGCTGTCCGAGCTACAGGCCATCTTCCTGAACGAAGTGCGGCCGGCGGTATCGTTTAACCTGCGCTATACCGTTACGCCGGAGTGGAAGGGCTTTAATCTGGACTGGCTAACCGGAAGGATACTCGCCACCCACAAATTCGGGAAACCACTACCCTCGAGATGGTTCCACCGTCATGTTTACAAAAGCTGGAAGAGTCTGGAAATAGCGATTAAGCTGGAACGAACTGCCGATAGCGAGGGATAAACCGGCATCAGTCCCGCACTAAACCCCGATAATCCGAACCTAACAGCACGTACACCGGACTGGCGGATATAGCCACACTCGCTTTGCCGGCGGCATCTACCGGTAACTCGCGGACCAGCCCGACCACGTCCACCACCACCCAGGTTTTTTTCGGGTCCAACTGCAGCGTCAAACTGCCGCTGGTTTCGTCGCTACGCCAAATCATGAAGGTATCGCCAAAATAGGCGGCCTGAATATTGTCGTCCTTAGTCTCGACAGCACGGTACGGCAGCCCGTCGATCAAGGCCCCAGCGGTATAAAGCGCAGCCTCGCCGGGTTTATGGCCCAGCGCGTAATCCCAGATTCGGCCGTAAGCCAGATCGTATTCGTGCGCAATGCAAAACCCCACCCCCAGATAATCCGGCCGGCTGTTGACCCAAGCGACGATTTTGGCCGCCTGCTCCGCCTGCCAGCGCCGGCCGTTATAGCCGTGCATGGCCTTGGCGCCGGTCTCGCCCAACCAGAACGGCAATTTGTTGCTTCGGCCCAGGCTGGCATAAGCCGCCAATACGCCGCGTTCGTCTTCGTTAACGCCGTTGCCGATGGCGCCGCCGAAACGCGGCGCTTGTTGCGGATAGGCATGCACGTCCCAGGCATCCTGATAATTATCCAAACCCAGTTGCAATACCTGCTTGAACCAATCGCCCTCGCCCGGCCTGACCAGACTGCCGCCGACGTAATGCGCATCGCCGCGTGCTTGATGCGCCTGCCGGTATTCCCATTGCGCCCGCTCGACCCAGTGTGCCGGCGCGCGCAGCTTTTGCCAGTCCGCTTCGTGACGAATGTCTATCTCGTTAGTGGCTTTGAAATAGCGAGTGTAAGTAGCGGCAGCATTGACAAAGCTTTGTCCGTCGTTCGGCTCGTCGTTCAGCCAGTTGCTATCGCCGGACGAGTCGGCAAACAATTCTAAGCCGCGCTGTTTGGCTTGCTCCCAGAGCGGCCGATACTGCGCATCGAAGCCCGGATAGCCGCCGTAACTTCTAAAAATCCCCATACGTTCCAGCCAATCGAAATATCCGCCCGCCCGTCTAAAGCTTTTATCGCCATCGGCCAGCGCGTAATAATCATTGTTCCAGAGCTTTTTCCGCGCCAACCGTTTTTTTTGGGCGATGTTGCCGCCAACCACGGAAAAGCCGTCTGCCGGATAATGCGCAATCAAGCGGCCGTCTTTTGCATACAAAGACGGATAAACCGCGTAATACCCCGGCTCCGATAGCTTGCCGAAATCCACTTCGATTCGGCCGGGAAAAGTACCGCTAATTTCTCGTGCGGCGACCTGTTTGCCGCTGTAATCCACCAAGCGCAAACGTAATGTTGCCGGGAATCTTAATAGTGGAACCGGCAGTGCGGTTTCCTCCAAAATCGGCTGCCAGCGTAAATCCACTTTTAACTTCACCGTATCGCCAGGATGCGGCAGATTGGCCGGTGCATCCACGAACATCAACGGCCGCAATTTGGCGGCAATGTCTTGCAACGCCAAATCCGCACTAGGATCGGCAACTTGCGTCTTCAGATTATCCACCGGCCGCCCAGCCGGATCGGTGAATAAACCGGAGAAATAAAAACGCTGCCCTTGCTCGTGTTGCATCACCAGTTTAAGCAGCAGGCTATGCCAGCCTGGCGTCAAATTCAGCGCCGCCACCTGCGGCGGCTCCGTGCGCTCCGCTGCCGCCGTTGCCGGCAAACCTTCCGTGGTCAGGCCCTGCAATAGGACCTTAGTCCGGTCGCCGACAGACTTAACAAATCCCGCCAACGGTTTTGGATCGTCGCTAAAGCTAAACGTCTGCCCATCCAACCAGCCTGCGGATTTAATACCGGATTGGGTTAGATGCAACAAAACGGATGTCGATTGGTCGGCATACAGATAAAGCTGGACATAGCCGCTGCCGCGCGACCAGCCGTAAGCATGCGAAGTGCTGGCTTCAATATCGGCAGTACCCTCGGCCTGGGTCGGCGCAACCCGCCAACCGCGCATTGTTCCGCCCATCATTTCCAGGCTGAGGTAAGGCTGTTCCGGATTGGGCCGCAGCACGGTTTCCGTATCCAAGCCAAACACCGACATCCCGGCCGGGCCGTCTTGCAAACCGCCGACCAGCCAAGCCTGTGGTACACCATTGTTCAGCGGTGTTGGTCGTACGAGAGCTACCGGAGCTGGTTTCGGCATTGTGCCGAATTTGCCGGGATCGGCCAAAAACTTGATCACATCCATTTCCTGCGCGGGCTTGCTCAGGACACCGAGCACGGTGAAACGATCGTCGGTAATGACCGCCGCCGGCAAGGTCTCGATACTCAATTGCCGCGCCATCGTTTCGGCTTCCGGACCGATCAAATAAGTTACCGGCAAGCTTTCGTAAACAGGCCGCGTCGCATCCGCGGCCAAGCCGCGAAATAAAATCTCGGCGTTGTCGCCCTTGCCATCCAGCACATAAAGCCGTTGCTGCCCATTGGCGGCAGGTTTGGTCAAAGCCAAAAACCGGTTTCTGGCCCGAGCCTGCTCGGCAGTCATCCAGTCCGCCAACGGCGTATCCAGCTTTAATAGAAAAGCATCGAATACCTTGGCGCCGTCGGCCTTACCGCTGTTCTCTATCGTCAGCCGGCGGTCGCCCGGTAACAGCGTGACGGTAGCGGCGGCCGGCAACCATTGATATGCCCACGGCGTAGTATTGGTCAACGAAAACTCGGCGCGGACGGCCAATTCCTCGGGTTTGGCACCGGCCTTAACGATAAAGTGTTGTTTAACCTGGGACACCTCGCCGCCGCTTTTGTAGCGGGCATGCAGCCGATATTGACCGGGCCGCAGCGTGGCCGGCAACTCAAAACTAAAGCGCCCGCCCCAATCGCCAAAACCCTGATGAAACAGCAGCGCTTCATCGTTCTCGAGCGCCAATGCCCCGGTATTCATGCCAGCCTCGGCCGTACCCACCACCGTCTCCCAATGCGCCGGCTTGGGTAAATCCAGCAAGGCCGGAGCCTTACCCAATTCCAATAACAACGCCGGCTGTTCGGCAGTGGCGACGACCGGTAACTCCGACCAAGCCGAGGCCAATAAAAACGCCTCGAATACTTTGGCGTCGTGTCCGGCGCCGCTATTGCGAACCTCCAGCACTCGGTCGCCGGCTTTTAACGCAATGGCTTCCGTGCTACCGATCCAGGCGGCTTCCCAGCCTTTGGGCGTGAGTTGCACATTACCGCGCGGTTCCAGATGCGTCGCATCCGGCCCGACCCAAACTTCGAAAGTCTGCCGACATACGGCAGGATCGCCGCCCTGCCGCCAGCGCGCCCAAAACCGAAAATTACCCGCGACAGTGTGAATTAAATTGAATCTAAAAGCCGCTCGCCATTGGCCGAATCCCGGATGCAATACATTGACCGATTCCGGATCGTTTTGCCAGCTCACGCCGGTTTGCGGTTCTTGCAGCACTTGGCCTTGAACGGATTCGACACCGCCCGCAACGCGATTTTGCGAAACGGAAGCACTGCCGAGCTGCAGCAGTAATGCCGGTTGTTGCGCTGTTGGATTGACGGGTAAACGGGTAGCTTCATTTAATCCAGCCGGACATGGGCTGGCGATAGCCATTGCCAGCAGGCCGGCAAAATGAAACGGATAACGGCCGGGAACAGCCGAAAGGGTATAACACTGGGATGCATCGCAAATCCTTGTCGGTTAGTCACACCCGAGGCTCGCCCCGAGTCCTACACATCCCTGTCCTGACTATGATAAATCAGCCGGCCAAAAATTTCCGCATTGACTCGGCTTTGGCGCATAAACCGTTCCGCACCCTATTAAGTCAATGCCTAACGTCTCGAATGTTTTTGATTGGCAAAAAATAGCCACCATGCTATTGAGGGCAAGCGGTTTTTACCACGACCATTCACCACATTCCGACTCGGATCCGTGGAAAAACTCGAGGCTAATTTCCTCCCCCTAGTTTTTCCGCGGCCATAACTGCGTCGTTGACGCTCCAGAATAACTTGTCTTGGAATTTATCCGCCGACCAATTTAGTAGTAAGTGACTGATAGGATCCTTTACCCGAGCCAGTAGCAATATCTTCTGCCGATGCTTGAGTTGGTCGACGAACTCCGATAAGCATTCGACCGTTGTGCTATCCAAATTCGCGGTTTCTTCAAGGCTGATAATCAGAAGCTGCACATCGTCACGCGCCAGTAAGCGTTTTAGCGACTCAGACAAAATACCTTCCACGCTGGCAAAAAACAGCGGTTCTTCAGGGCGAAGGATGAGTATATTGGGACGAACTTTAGAGTCCGGATGATTCTGCCGATCAACATAGTCTCGCGTATCATCCAGCTCCGCCAATTCCCTAACTAAAGGCAGGCTGAAAGCGCGCATTGCCGCCGCGAGCGATAAACCTATCGCAATCAACATGCCGTGCAGCACGCCAAAGGCCAGTACGGCGGCTACGGCGGCTATGGCCAGATACTGATCCCTATCCATTCGCCAAAGCCTGATTAAGGCCATTGGATTTAACGCATGACTTAAGGCATTGATAACGGCTGCCGCGACCAGTGTTTCGGGAATTTCCCCAATCCAATGTTGACCAAAAGTCGCCATGACCAATAAAACCACCGCAGCACAGACACCCGCCAGTTTGGTTTGCGCGCCAGCGGATTCATTGGCGGAACTGGCGGAAAAACCCGCCCCAACCGGCATGCCCTGCAGAAATCCGGAAAAAAGATTGGCTATTCCTAATGCTGAAAGCTCCCGATTAGGTTCCACCGCTTTACCGTGATTGAGTGACAAACTTCGAATACTACCCCACGATTCGGCCACCAGGATGACCATTAAACCAAAAGCCATCTCAGCTAACTGAAGCCATTGCTCCAAAGCAATGCCCGGCATGTTCAATTCGGGCATTTTTATAGAGACGGCACCGACGGTCGCCACCTGTAAATCACCGAGATTGAGGTGGTTGCTTAAGACAATGCCGGTTATCAAAACCAAAAAAGCGCCGGGAACGCTTGGCCAGTGTTTTAGGATTGCCAAAATAAGCAATGCACTGAAGCCAATCATTGCACTCCAAATCGACCAATCGTGCGTACGTCCCACTACTTCTAACAGCAGCGGAAGCGGCGCGGTGCCGCTCACCGAAATGCCCACTAACAGCGGTAGTTGTTTGATGATAATGGTGATCGCTAATGCAAATGAAAAGCCACGCAACACGGGTCTGGATACAAATGCCGAAAGGCGGCCTAATCCCGCTTTGGCAAAGATAATTAGGCCTATGCCGGTCAATATGACTAAAGCTGCGCCAAAACCAGCGGCGAGATGGCTATTACCGGGACGCAAGGACAGTACGACCGCCGCCAACAAAGCCGCGGCCGACGAAGTAGGCGCGACCACGGCAAACGGACTGCCGCCTAAACATGCGTAACCGATTAAACCGACAATCGCCCCGGTGACGGCTGCTTGAATCGGCAGATGGGCAATCCCCGCGTATGCCACTGCTTCCGGTAGCAAAATAAAGGCAACCGACAAACCGGCCACTAAATCCGCGATGAACACTTGTCTTCCAGACTGGATATTTCCAGATTTCACGGGCAAATCCTTATTAATGTCATTCAGGAAAACAAATAGAATCCGATTTAAACGTTAACCAATCCGACTGCACTTGGCGGCTATAGCCTTGTGCATAATCTAAAACAGCATCCTGCCAGTCTGTGCGCCGACCGAAGACTTGCCATTGATCGGCAGTCGCTGAACCGTGCCAACCGCTGTTGCGAATATGCAGCCAGGCGACGAGATGGGCCATCGCTACCACCACCTTTTCCAGGCGTTTGAATTTTCCATGCCAATGATCCAGTTTTAGCCGGTCTTGGGTCGGCATCAGTTCCTTAAGCAGATAGGAACGCTGACCGTCTTGGATGGCCGACAAAAACGCCGGTGCGATGGCTTGCCCTCGACGCTGCAACATCACAACGCGTTCCGCTTCATTTTTCCAAGCCGGTTGCGAAATTAATGAGTACGGTGCCAGAGCCGAACCCGGTTGGTATTTCAAATCCAATAGATAATTTTGCCGCGTACCTTTACCCTGAATAAGCACTACATAGCGTTCCAGACCAAGACTACCGAGACCTGCGATGCGGCGTGCCACATCCAGCACTTCAAAAAACGCAGGATTGGATTGGGTAGCGGCAAACTGGTCTATGATCGATTTGACCTTTTGCCGATCCGCCGGCGCTGCGGCTAAGGTTTTATGACCATCGATTTTTAATACCCGCTGATTGCCGCGCTTAAACGTCCGTTCATCCAATAAATCGGTGCGCGAACGATGCTTTAGATTTTTCAGCAAATCTCGAATCATGCCTGAAGCCGTCGAACGTTCGATCCAGCGGGCTTTGCAGACCTGGAGTTCCTGGCTATAGCACAACAGAAAACTCTTACATAACACTAACGCTTGGCTTTCCTTAATCTCCAAACTCTGTGCTGCGATCAATAAGCTACATAAAAATCGAGCCAAATCCCAGGTACAAGGAGCCAACAACGCTTCATCAAAATCGTTAATATCGAAATAGCTCAAGCGATTGTCGCCTCGGTAACTACCAAAGTTTTCCAAGTGCAAATCACCGCAAACCCAGGCCAACGGCGCATCGTTCAACATCGAGTGTTGCGGCCAATCCTGGTAGAACAGATGGGCCGTTCCGCGCAAAAAGGCAAAGCTATTTTGCCGCATGGCTTGATATTTCAGACGAAGACGCTCGGGGTCTCGTCCCTGATTGAAGACATCGATGCGTTGCCATAACGAAGTGCTGTTCATTCGTTTCTATCCTGAATAAAGATGGCAAATTGCCATGATGGGAAAACTTATGTTTCAGCCGACAAACAATAGTCCGAAACGATAACCTTTTATTCCTGCCGGCGTTAGTCCGATAAGCGGCGTTCCGTTTTCACAAGTGCCTGCTCTTAATTATCTTGTCATTTTCAGGCGCTAAGGTGGCGTTGAAAAGCTGTAACCGGCTTTCTTCTAAAGCAAATCCCTAAAAGCGCATTCCGAGAAATATCATGAATTTTAATGCCTCAACCAGCTTGATCACCGGCGCTGTTTTAACCGCTATTGGCCTGGCGGCAACTGTACCTTCCATTAGTTTTGCCGAACATCATCACTCTGTTTTACGTGCCGCTTTACCGAATGGCGCTATCGAACACATCCTGGTGATCGATCTTGAAAATGAAAATTACAACACCACCTTTGGCGCAAACTCGCCGGCGGTTTACCTGAATAAAACCCTGCTCAAACAAGGTGAGTTAATCGCCAATTACTATGGTACCAGCCACGTCAGTGCTGGGAACTATATCGCACAAGTATCCGGCCAGGGTCCGACGGTTGCCATCAACAACGACTGCTTAAATCTCGGCTCGCTGAGTAAACCGCCCTTGGTTGGTGGTTTTGAAGATGTATTGCCAGGTTTGGCGGCCGCGGATCAAGCCGCTTATCCCGGCCAAGTGGTAGGCGATGGCTGCGTGTTCCCCGCGCCAAGCGCTGATGCCGAAGGTGTGATCACCATTGGCGAGCAGTTGGATGCCAAATATGCACGCGATGAAAGGGAAAAGCATGATAAGGAGCACCGGAGCGAAATACGCCTTAAATTGAATTGGCGCTCCTATGCTGAAGATATGGGTAACGATCCGCTTAGGGATTACGGCACCCCCGACCCGCTGGGCGGAACGGCTTGCGCCCATCCGCCGATTGGCGGCGTCGATAACTCCAACGCCGCCGCGGCCGACGATCAGTACGCTACCCGGCATAATCCGTTTGTGTACTTCCATTCGGTGATCGACGATCAAAACCGCTGCGACAGTCACGTTGTACCGCTGGGTAAAGTGCAAGTCGGTAGCAACGGCGGCGCGGATCAGTTTAGCGGTCATTTATACGAAGATTTAAAGCGTGTAGAAACCACCCCTAAATTTATGTTCGTTTCGCCTAATCTCTGCAATGACGGTCATGATGCAACTTGCGTTGGCCCTAACGTGGAAGGCAGCAAAAATGCCGCCGGAAAAAATATCGGCGGACTGGCTGCCGCGGACTTATGGTTAAAACACTGGATGCCGTTGATCTTTAATTCCCCGGCCTACCGAAGCGGTAAGATGCTGGTGGTCCTGACGTTTGACGAATCGGGCTTAACCGATGCCTCCGCCTGCTCCGCAGCCGATCAAACAGACTGCGATGCGCCTAACGGCCCCAATGTCAGCAACTTCGGTTACAGCCAAGTGTTGGGCCTGTTTGGTCTCCAGCAGCCGCCTAAAACAGACAATGTCTATCCTGGCGGCGGCAAAATCGGTGCGGTAGTTTTCAATAAGCACTACATCAAACCCGGCAGCATCAATACCAGCGGAACTTACAATCATTTCTCGGCATTACGCAGCTACGAAGACTTACTCGGACTGCACGAAGGCGGCGATGACGGCCTGGGTCATCTCGGCTTTGCGTCGAAAGACGGTTTAATACCCTTCGGCCCGGACGTTTTCAATAACAAACATGAAGCTGGCCGGGATTAATCGGTTTAGCTGAATTGAGTCAATCCCAGCCTGACAGTGGCGGTTCTTTGCAAACGTCGCTGTCAGGACTCCGAGCTGCAACGACCAAGAAATTTTCTTGCCCGATCAAGCTTAGAGCTCGAATCACCGAGAAATTTTCTCCAACGTTTCAGTTCCAACCCGGAACATCGGAGTTATTTTGTCCAACGCTCGAGCTCCGAGCGGCAACGGCCAAGAAATTTTCTTGGATGTTCATGTTCCGAGCTCGATCGTTCAAGCTATTTTCTCCATCATTCCGCCTCAGAGCCTCATTATTCGAGCGCCGACTTAAAACGCTGGCGTTATTTTGTGCAACGGCCAAGAAAAAAGCTCGGTCTCTGCTGAAAATGACTAGAATAAATGGCGACCAGCCAAGAGCTGACCTTGATTTTTCCAAAACCATTGATCTTTAAAGGGCAGTTATCGATACTAATTTTTCGAGATCGGTGAACTCTCGGTTTCGGCCAAATTCAGAAATACCCTGCAAACAAAAGTCAATCATCCAAGGTTCGCTCGGTTGCTCTAAGCAGTCATATCCCAGAATATCCCTTCTTCGCGGGAACTCAATTCGTGATATCAGCGATATGAGGCGGCAAAATCCAGGCTCATGCGTTGAGCGACATTAGGAAGCAACTACTCGACACTCAAAAAGTATCGCCTTCTGTCACAATACACAATTATCCGCACGTCGAATCCGCTCTATGTTCGAAAATTCAATTCGCCAATCAGCCGTGATCTTGAATAGTGACTTTATCGCTATCGTAATCCTCAAGGACGGGCGTATCGTTTGGGCTAACGAGACCATGCATCGCATTTTCGGTTACGAGCCGAATGAATTGATTGGGCAAGCCACCCGAAACTTGTTTTTCGATCAAGAGAGCTACGAGGCATTCGACCGTGAGGCTCACTCCATCATCGCAGAATGCTCGAGCTATGGCGGAACTATTCCACAGAAACGTAAGAATGGCACAACGGGCTGGTACGAATTTAACCTTTCAAATCTATCCGGTTCCCCTGATGCGGTGGTTGGCGCCATTGTTGACAGAACCGCAAACTACCTGAATGTAGAGAGCGAGTCACGTTATCGGTCTGTCGTAGAAGACCAAACTGAGGTTATCAGCCGGTTTTTGCCGGACGGAACTTTTGTGTTCGTCAATGACGTCTTTTGCCGGCTATTCGGAAAATCCGCCGAGGAACTAATCGGTCATCGCTGGCATCCGGTTGCCCATCCCAATGACCTTTCCATGATCGAGGCCAGGCTGAGCAAGATGTCGCCGGATCACCCTGTCGTAACGATCGAGAACCGGGTGTTTGTCGCCGGGGATGAGTTACGCTGGATGCAATTCGTCAATAGGGGGTTTTACGAGGTTGACGGCACCCTCAAGGAAATTCAGGCAGTTGGTCGGGATATCACTTACCTCAAGCAAATCGAGTCAAACTTGCGAGAGAGCGAGGAAATGCTGCAACGTGCCCAGGTGGTAGGACGCATCGGCAGCTTCACGATGGGCAATGACACCCAAACTTTCGGAATCACCCAAGAGACGGCCCGACTGTTCGATCTTGACGATAAGAGGGTAACGACGTTTGCTGAATGGTTCTCTCGCGTACATGCCGACGACCAAGGCAAAGTCGAAACTGCTTGGCGAGCTGCTTTGCAGGGCGCGCCGTATGACATCACCTATCGCATTGAGGTGCAAGGCCAGATCCGTTGGATCCGGGCCCTGGCTGAACTGCAATTCGATGATCATGGAGAACTGACCAAAGCTGTTGGAACAGTACAAGATATCTCCTACTTCAAACAAGTCGAGTCAGACCTTCGCGAAAGCGATGAACGGCTCGAATTGGCGCTAAGGGGATCGGAACTGGTCTTGTGGGACTGGAACATTCCTGAACGTAAAGTTATGGCAGGAAATCGCTGGTTCGAATTGCTCGGCTATACGAACGAGGAACTCGGCGACGACGAAGATAACTGGATGACATTGATCCATCCCAATGACTTTGAACGTTTCAAACAGAAACAGTCATTGCATTTACAGGGTGAAACCGCCGGTTTCGAGATCGAACTCCGGTTAAGGCATAAACTTGGCCATTGGGTTTGGGTGGAATCAAAAGGCAAGATTACCCTCAGGGATAAAGACAACACGCCATTGCGCATGGTCGGCACGGTACTGGATATCACTCAACGCAAGCGCCTGAATGAAGAAGGCATGGATTTGCTAAAGCGGATTGAATCGCTCATACGCGAGAGTTCATTGCACTCGCCAGTCAAAGTAGAAGAAGGTAAAGCAGTTGATAGCCTGACGAAGCGGCAGAGGCAGATTCTCGGGATGATCGCTATCGGGATGACCTCGGCGGAAATCGGGAAGCAACTGCACCTGGCCACGCCGACGGTGATCTCTCATCGCCGCAATCTGATGGCAAAGCTAGATCTTCATAGCACGGCTGAAGTCACACGCTTTGCTATCGATCACGGTCTGCTTGCAACCAAATAGGACAACCAAACCCGTTAAATAATTATATTTGGCATATATGCACTAAATAATTGCCACAGAGTGGTGGTTCTTTTTTTGTTTCATTATCGTAGGCTGTACCTACTTTTATAGGGTTAGCCGCAATTTATTGATAATGAGAAAAATAGCCTTGGGCGGAAAGTGCCCGCTTACGCGATATTTGAAAGAAATATCGATGTCAGATGGAAGCACTCTAAAAGCTCAGTTCGCAGGCGTTTTGCTTTACGAACTCGACAATCCAAGTTTTCGGCAGTTACCCAACAATACATTTACTGAACAATTGGTGCAGCAGATTGCAGAGGACCGGCGGACTAATCTCTTTTCCGAATCGGTAGAGAAGTGTATTCATTGCCCTCAATCGGACAATTGCGAGGTGGGGGCGTTATTTCATGCTAGATAAGTACCCGACTCCAGCATAGCCAGCCTTTTGTGTGTGCAGACCAACGCCAATTGCATTAGCGAGGCCTTGGTATTCTAGGCTTCGGGTTTTGCGGTTTTACCTTTCTTTTTACAACCGCTACGCCGTTTGATCTGAATGGGTATGGATCAATAACAATGTAGAATGGCCGCTAATTGAAACACTGTAGAACTAGTCTTCAGATATTGAGGGAGGTGCGCTTGGAGTCGGTTTTACTCCTTCAATTCTGCCAGAGCAGTTTCGACAGCCCTAACGCATAGGGTAGCGAGCGCGCTATTCCTGCTCCGCAGGAAAGCAAGCGTTCGCCCCCTGTACAAGACTGCAGTTAGCCCGCGCCGGGGGCTTTTGAAGCACAATAGCCGCTTCGTTTGCATTTCCACGCCAGCGTTCATTTGCTTTGAGAATTTCCGTCAATGAAGATAGATCGATTATGCTGTAATTGCCTTCGGCGCATCCGCTACCCCCGCAATGATGGTTAATTACCAAATAGGGCTCCAATTGCCCTCTTGGTTCGCAACCGACAGACAGAAAATCGTTCTCCGCACTGTACTCAAATACTTTATGGCGGCCAGTTGCATACAACTCAACCCTAAAGTTTTGTAAGACAACATCGCCACCTTTCGTTCTGGCCGGAGAGACAACAATTCGCGTAGCGCCGCACTGAATGGAAGGAAGCGGGCTAGCGGCACCGTCCGCGAAGACGCAGGACGCGTTTAATACGACAATAATCGCGCTGAAATGCTTGATAAAACTCCGCAAGAAATATACTCCCAACGAATAAAAAATCCCGAAGTGGATGATATACGGTTTCCATTTTTCGATCGTCAGTTTTCTACAAAATTAGACCATCGAGAAAATATTTTGAACGGCAATTGGGTGGCGGTAGCGCTTGATCGATTAGCTATGAAGCTTCAATTGTTGTTTGTCCGCTCGGCTTGTTTCTATCGTTCCAAGCCATTGCGGATGTAAACCCAGCCCAACGTCGATATAGCCGGATCGACTCAGCCCTAAAGGCTTTCGAGAGCATTGCGTAAGTCAAGCAAGTACAATCGCGCTTTTGGCAGTTAGGGCGAGTTGGCTAAGCATGAAAAATCCGTGGCGGGCGAAATATTCTCAATGGCTGTTGCCGGTTTGCTCCGGTATTTTCATCGGCACCAGTTACATTCCGTTTCCGCCGTGGGCGTCTTTATTCTGTTTTGTGCCGTTGTGGCTGTTCTGGCAGCAACAGCAGACCTTAAAAAATGTTTTATTCAGCGGCCTGCTGACCAGCTTTATTTATACCTTAATCGGCTTCAACTGGGTGACGTATACCTTGCATGAATTCGCTATGGTGAATTGGTTGGTGGCGGGTATAGGCATGGCTGTATTCGCCTTATTCGGCCATGTGTTTGTGCCGGTTGCCGGGGCGCTGTGGTTCTGGAGCCGCAAGCTCTACACCGGTTCCGCAGGGTTGTCGTTTGCGTTGATGGCGGTATTTACCGCATTGGCGGAACTGTATGTACCGATGCTGTTTAAATGGAATTTCGGCTATAGCTGGTTCGGTGCCGGCATCCCGATTTTTCAGTGGGCTGAGTTTATCGGCTTCACCGGTTTGAGCATGTTGACGATCTTGACGAATTTGCTGGTGCTGGTGGCTTGGCGGTTGCGGGCCCGGCTGGCCGGCAAACTTGGTTTTCTGGCAATAGTGCTGGGATTTTTGGGTCTGAATGCCGGCGGTGTCTGGCTAAAAAACCGCTTGCCGGCGCCGGATGCCGCCGTCAGTGTATTGATGGTGCAGGCGGATATCAGCAATCTGGAAAAACAGGGGATGGAGCATGGCAAAGGTTTTCGCGGTGAAATCTTAAAAAAATATCTCCAGGTCACCGCTGTAGGTCTCGCGCAAAATCCGCAAGTCGATTTTGTGATGTGGTCGGAGACAGCATTCCCTTCGTTGCTGGGCGGGGATTTCAACCAGTCGGTTTATGCACAATCGCTACGGGAATTTTTGCAAGCCCATCAGGTGGCCTTGATTACCGGCGCGTACGCCAAGGACGAAAAATCCGGGCTAATCACCAATTCGCTATTTGCCGTCGACCAACAGGGAACAGTGACCGAGCCGCATTACAGCAAGACCATTCTGCTGGCTTTGGGCGAATATATTCCCTTCGAAGAGACATTTCCTTGGCTGAGAACCCTGCTGCCCATGGTGGGCCATTTCGGCCGCGGCCCAGGGCCGACCATGTTATTGCACTTTAATGGTTATGCGATGGGCCCCCAAGTCTGTTACGAGAGTTTATTCCCTGAGTTTTCCAAAGGCTTAGCCGATTTGGACGCGCAGTTTATTGTCAACGTCACCAACGATTCCTGGTACGGCACCTGGCAGGAGCCTTATCAACATTTGTACATGACTTTAGCCCGCGGCATAGAATTCAGACGCCCGGTGTTGCGGGTGACGAACACCGGCGTTTCGACCGCCTCATTGGCGAACGGCGAGGTCTTATCCTTGTCGCCCACCGCTACCCGCTGGACCGGGGTTTACCAGATTAGCTATCAAACCAAACCGCAGACTACTTTTTATCAGCGTCATTTTGGCTTGATGCCGGGACTGCTGTGGACGGCGTTAGCCGCATTACTCGTTGTGGGCATCGGTCAAAAAACCCGCGGCAAGACCGATCAAAGCCATGATTGAGGAATTGGTTTACTACCTTGGCGCCAAAACTCAAAGCCCTGCCGCGCGACGATTGGGCTATGTTTACGAAACGGCCGCGCTGCAGGCCAAACATCGCCGATACCGGACGGCATGGCGTCCGCATCTTCATGCCACGCGTCAAGCACTGTTGGCTGCTGCAAACATCGACACGCGCGGCACGGCATTAATCCTGGGGGGCGGCATCGTAAAAGATTTGCCGGTTTCGGAATTATTAGAACGTTTTGAATGTATTATCCTCCTCGACATCGTGTTTACTTATCAAGCCCGGCGCCTCGCCCAACTTTGGCCAGGCCGCATCTTGTGTTGCTATTACGATGTGACCGGCGTTATCGATAGCTTAGCGAAATACCGTTGTTTACCCCCAATCGAACGCCTGAGCGCATTTCAGCAGCCCAACGCCAAGATGCCGCCCGTCTGCTGGGTAGCTTCGGTCAACTGTTTAACCCAATTGCCGATTTTGCCGATGCGATGGTTGCAACATTGTGGGATCGAAGATCGCAGCCTGGACGAATTTTACCGAGCGTTGATTCAAGACCACCTGAACTGGTTGATGGGCTGGCAAGTCCGGGCGTGTCTTATTACCGAAGTTGAAGAGCAACATTTCGATCGCAACGGCAGCCTTATCGGCAGCGTAGACCATCGCCCCTTACTCCAAGATTTTCAGCAAAAGGCCGATTGCTTATCGCGCTGGACTTGGCATCTGCATCCGCGCGGTGCGCTATCCAGCCGCTATTCGGAAACGCGCACGGTCGAAGCCTGGTCGTATCCCGATAGTCGAAATTCGCATTGACTGGCATTTGGAGCATCGATCTTTCGTGACCGACAACTTCGAAACAGTTTGTGACTGTTTTATGAACATTTTTAACAAGGTCGTTTCATCTATACTATGGGATGATTTATTGCTCTTAGCCCACGGATGAAATTTAAAAATTTATTATCGCTAAAGACCCTGATCGTTTTGGGTTTTGTCATTGCCGTGATTCCGCTGTTTCTGGCCGTAATGTACGCCGCATTCGGCATGCGCGAAACCTCGGCGCTCGGCCGCACGGTGAACTCCCACGTCTTCGAACAAACCAAGACCATCCGTCTGGTATTACAAAAAGCCTCCGATATCGAACGCAAGGCCAAGCTGTTCGTGCTGCTATCCGACCCGACGCTACGCCAACCGTACGAGCGGCAATCCTACGAAACGGTGCGGGCTTCGTTCAAACAGGCTTTGAACGACTTACTGAAACTGCACGTCGATAACCGGATCGCACTGCTGGTCAACGAATTATCGGAAAAGGAAAACCTGATTTATCAACAAATCATTGGCTCCGACGACGAAAACAATCTGGAGCTACCGATAGACGAGGCTTTCCAGGGCTTGCGCGAATCCGCCGCCACACTGTCGCGCGAATTCGAGAACCATGTCGACCACGAATTCAACGAACTGCGGCAATTATCCGAATCGATGGAACACGGCCTGTTGGTCAAGGGCGCCGCCTTACTCGTGATCTCGTTCAGCGTGATCGCGATTCTGTTGATCGTGCTGTCGCGTTCGATGCGGCAACTCGACCTGTCGATTCGGCGCCTGGGATCGGGCGATTTAGTCGAACCGATTCTGGTCAACGGCCCGTCGGATTTGCGCTATCTGGGCAACCGTCTGGAGTGGCTGCGCACCCATCTGCTGGAACTGGAAGTCTCCAAACAGCAGTTTATGCAAAACGTGGCCCGCGAGATCGAACTGCCGCTTGCAAGTCTGCGCCGTGATGCCGAACTGCTGGCGGAAGAAACCGATTACGACCCGCATAGCAAACGGCAGCAAACCGCGCTGCAGCTGTGCGCCGGCATTGAAAAACTGAGCGCGGTATCTGCGGAACTATTGCGCTACAGTCAGATTAATTCCCTGCCCGATATAAAGCGCAAGGAAAGCGTCAACGTCAAAGACCTGCTGGAAACGGTGGTGGACGAGTTTCAACCGGCATTGACCGAAAAGGCTTTGGCGCTACGCATGCTGGTACGCCCGGTCGAAGTTTCCGGCATTGCCGAACAGTTGCGGGGCATTATCGAACAATTGCTGGCCAATGCGGTGAAGTACTCGCCGGAGGAAGGCGAAATCCGCATCATGTTGCGCGACGCCGGGGCCCTGATGGAACTGGAAGTGGAAGACGAAGGCCCCGGCATTGCCGCCGACGAGCGCCCTCATGTGTTCGAGCCGTTTTACCGGGGCAAACATGCCGAAGCGACAAATCAAGACGGACCGGGCTTGGGCTTGGCTATCGTCAAGGAATACGTCGCCAACCATCAGGGCAAGGTCGAAGTTATCGATGCCCGCCAAGATCAACATGGAGCCCGCATCCGGGTTCAAATTCCATTAGACGGGGAGATTTGAAAGACATGCAGTCATTATTTATGCGTTGCTTGGCGCTGGCGGGATTTTGGGTGCTGCTCAGCGGTTGTGCCGAGGTCGATCCGGGCGTTCGGGAAAAATTTCCGACCGTTTACAGCGCACCCGCCAGCCATTCCGATGCCGACGAACTGCTGGATTTCGGTGTCAACATGGTCAATATGACCGCTTCGTCGCGCACCGAGACCTGCCGATCCCTGGTGAAACGGCAAAAAGACGCACCGGATACCGGGGTGTTACTGCATCTAATGATAGGCCGCTTGCTGTCCGACGCCTGCGGCGACATCCCAAAAATCCTGGACGAACTGGCGGCAATCTCGCCCGGCAGTTTGTCCGATGACCGCATGCGGAAATTGATAGACATCCACAGCGAGGCGCTAAAGCGCATCGGCAGCACCACCAAAAAACTCGGCGCACTGGAACGCAAACAAAAAACCGTGCAAAACGTCCTGGAAACCAAGGATGCCGCCGGCTCGAAAAAAGAAGAATCGCGGCTGCTGCGCGAAAAACTGGAAGCCATTCGTTCCATGGAAAAACAGCTGGACGAGACTAGCGACGGAAAATAAAGCCGATGTTTCGTTTCCGGTTGGCGATAGTCATCGTTGTTTCCTTCGGCTTCGTTTTGAGCTTGGGCATCGCCTTGTATTGGGGTTCCAACGAGGTAGCCCGATATTTCCAACACAGCCAAACCGCCTACGAAACCTTCGACGATTACGAACAACTGTCGCAGGAGGCCTATCGCCACTTCAAACAGCGCATGGACAGGCTGATTACCGCCAATCCCAATTCCGAAACCGGCGTGGAATCCTCCAAGCGCCGTCTGTTCGACGCCATGCACGAGCTGAGAGATTCGGCGGTAAAAACACCAAGCAAAGACGGCGCCAGCGAAGAATGGACCAATAAACCAGCCGAGCTGGAGAAAGTCGCTCATCTCACCGCGTTTTTGGAGGCCAGCGAATATCGCTTTGAAGAAGTTGAGCGGCTGCGCTTGCAAGGCAAGCTGACAACCGCTGTACAAGCGCTGGCAAAATTTACCGAGGAAGAAATCGACGGCAAGTTCCAACCCTTGATTGATGCCGCCATCGAAGCCGAACGGGAGAAAGCCAAGAAAGCCAAGCAGGAACTGGAAGTATTGGTCGAGCGCTCGCGCTGGACCGCCATTCTGGCCTCCTTGACCGCTGCGCTGTTCAGCCTGGTATCCGGCATCCTGTTGTTACGCGCCTTTAAAAAGCCGATCGAGGCCCTGATGAAAGGCACCGACGAAATCGCCTCCGGCAATCTGGAATACCGGATCGCGCTGGACAGCCGTGACGAATTCGCCTATCTGGCTAGCCATTTCAATCAAATGGCCAAGGAACTGGAAGTTCAACAGGATAAACTGCGCGAAGGCCGGGCAGTGCTGGAAAAAAGGGTTGCGGAGCGCACTTCCGAGCTGAATTTGTTGAACCAGGAATTAAAGCGCATGGATAATGCCCGCCGTGAGTTTTTGGCGGACATCAGTCATGAGCTACGCACGCCAATTACCGTGATTCGCGGCGAGGCGGAAGTTACGCTGCGCGGCCAGGACCGGGACGCCGACGAGTATAAGGACGCATTGCAGCGCATCGTCGAACTGTCGATGCAATTGGGTAAATACGTCAACGACCTGCTGTTCCTGGCCCGAGCAGACACCGCCAATCTGCAGTTCGAATGGAATAAAGTGGATTTGGCCGACTTGGTCGCCAGCAGCGTCGAGGACTTTCAGGTGATGGCGGAAGAATATTCGATTGCGGTCAGCTTGGACGCCCCGGCCTCACCGTTATGGGTGCGCGGCGATAAACAACGGCTACGGCAAGTTTTATTTATTTTGGGTGAAAACGCTTGCCGTTACTCCAAACCGCTCGGCCATATAGCTGTAGCATTGTGGCGCGACGGCAAACAAGCCTGTTTCAGCCTGACTGACCAGGGCATAGGCATACCTGCGGGAGATCTGGAGCGGATCTTCGAACGTCATTTCCGCAGCAGTAACGCCCAACATTCGCGAGACGACGGCTCGGGCCTGGGCTTGCCGATGGCCAAATCCATCCTGCAAGCGCACGGCGGCCAGATTGCCGTGCGTAGCGTCGAAAACTCGGGCTCGACATTTACGGTTACCTTGCCCCTGCTTACGGTAGCATAGGGCCGATTTTCATATACATGAGAAATACATGACATCCAATACTCTGACGGGGATAGGTTATATGCGTGTGCTAATGGTTGAAGACGATGAACGCATCATCGATTTCGTACAACGCGGCTTGAAAGCCGAAGGCTATGCCGTGGAAGTGGCCCGCAGCGGTCAAGAAGCGATTGCCTTGGGTACCGAGGGAACATTCCAGGTAATCATTCTGGACCTGGGTCTGCCGGACATGAACGGCAGGCAGATTTGCGAGCGCTTGCGCAGCAACGGCATAGACACGCCGGTGTTGATGCTAACGGCCCGCGATACCGTGCAAGACAAAGTGTCGGGCTTGCGTTCCGGCGCCGACGACTACATGACCAAGCCGTTCGCGTTTGAGGAATTGCTGGCGCGTATCGAGGTGTTGTTGCGGCGGCGCGGCGGCGAAATCAAACAGGACGACAAGGAATTACGCATCGAAGACTTGGTATTGAACGGCGAGACCCACGAAGTGCGGCGCGGCGATACCGTGATCGACCTGACCCCCAAGGAATTTGCCTTATTGGAATGCTTTATGCGCATGCCGGGCAAAGTATTGAGTCGGACCCGGATTTTGGAACAAGTTTGGGGCTATAGCGCCGATCCGCTAACCAACGTGGTGGACGTTTATATCCGCCAATTGCGGCGAAAAATCGATGACGATTTCGAGCTGAAGCTATTAAAGACCGTACGCGGTTTCGGTTACAAAATGGATGCGTCTTGACCTAACGACGCAATATATTGCGTTTTTATACTGCATACATATAACCGAATACCGGAGCGCCAAGCTCACCATTACCCACCGTTTATGCAACTGACCCTGCTCGATCCGGACCATCCGCACCAAGCCTTTCCGCCGTTGCACAAGGCTTTGCAACAGCCCAACGGCTTGCTGGCGTTTGGCGGCTGCCTGTCTCCGCAGCGCATTGTCAATGCCTACCGGCATGGCGTGTTCCCTTGGTTTAACCCCGGCGAACCGATTCTGTGGTGGTCGCCCGATCCGCGTCTGGTGTTGTTTCCGGAACATCTGAAAATTTCCCGCAGCCTGGCGAAAACCCTGCGCAAACAATTGTTCGAAATTCGTTTCGACAGCGCTTTTCGGCAAGTGATAACGGCTTGCGCGGCACCGCGTAGTGGAAGCGGCGGCACCTGGATCACCGACGATATGTTGCAAGCCTATTTGACGCTACATCATCTCGGCATCGCCCACAGCTGCGAAGCCTGGCATGACGGCGAACTGGCCGGCGGCCTATACGGCATTGCGATTGGCCGGGTGTTTTTCGGCGAATCGATGTTTCATCGTAAAACCGATGCGTCGAAAGTGGTGTTCGTGCATCTGGTTCAACAACTCAGCGCCTGGGGTTATCGCTTGATCGATTGTCAGGTCAGCAGCGAGCATTTGCTCAGCCTCGGCGCCGAAGAGATTCCGCGCCAACGTTTCGCACAATTGCTGAACGACTACTGCGACCACCAGCCGGACCCGGCGGCCTGGCAACGATGATGTCGCTGCCGCTTTGGTTGAGCGTCGAACACGCCTGCGGCTATCTTGAGGGACGCCTGTCGCAATCCGGTTTTGTGCATCCCTCCGTGGATATGGACACGCCGCTATATTCGCAATTGATCGCACAGGGCTTCCGCCGTAGCGGCAATCACGTCTACAAGCCCTATTGCCAGGATTGTCGGGCCTGCGTGCCAACTCGCTTGCCGGTCCATGCATTTCGGCCGGACCGCAAACAAAAGCGTTGCGCCAGGCGTAACGTGCAAACCCGGGTGGTGATCAAGGACGCCGATTTCGATCCGCGCCATTTCCAGCTGTATCAACGCTATCTAAACGCCCGCCATGATAAGCCCGGCGAAGAACCGGCCAGTCCGGACGACTACATCAAATTCCTGGGTAGTAGCTGGTGCGACACGAAGTTCGTGGAATTTCTGATTGGCGGACAACTGGCGGCGGTGGCGGTAGTCGATGTAGTAGCGGATGGTTTGTCGGCGGTATACACCTTTTTCGACCCGGACTTTGCCGACTACAGCCCCGGCGTTTACGCGGTGTTATGGCAGATCGAAACCGCCAAGCAATTCGGTCTGGAATATGTTTATCTGGGCTACTGGATTAAAGACTGTCGTAAAATGCGCTACAAAATCGATTATCAACCGTTGTCCGGCCTGATAAGCGGACAGTGGCAAACCATTTCAACTCAAACATTCAACGAGGATTAAGCCGTGCCAAAAGCCAACGAACTGAAACAGGGAACCGCCATCGAAATCAACGGCGAGCCGTATGTGGTCAAACACATCGACGTGCGCAACCCTACTTCGCGCGGCGCCACCACGCTCTATAAAGTCCGTTTCACCCACATGAAGACCAAACAGAAGCTGGATGAAACCTATAAAAGCGACGAAATGTTGAAAGCCGCCGATTGTTCGCGATGCAATGTGCAATATTCCTATCAGGACGGCGACACCTATTACTTCATGAACACCGAAACTTACGAACAATACAGCTTATCGGCTGAGGATTTGGAAGGGCAAACCGAGTATTTATCCGACGGCCTGGAAGGCATCATCATGCTTTTGATGGACGACGCCGCGCTGGGTATCCAATTGCCGACCACCATCACTCTGCAGATCGTCGAAACCCCACCCGCCATGAAAGGCGCCAGCGCCACCAACCGCACCAAACCCGCCAAATTGACCACCGGCCTGGAAATCCAGGTGCCGGAATACATCGAAAGCGGCGAGATGGTGAAGATCAATACCGAAACCGGAAAGTTTTCGTCGCGGGCATAAGGCTTGAACCGCAGACTGGCTAAAGTGTCTGAGCGAACTCCAGCGCTTTAGCCTAACAACCCTACGACAGCAACACGCCGGCGCTGGCGGACTCGACCAACCCTTACCCATTTCTATGTCAGCACATTCCTAACGCATTGCCTGGCAAAGGTATTGATGGAAACGCTGCTGTTAAGATAACGGTTGAATAACTCGTTAACGGTAACAGGGCTTAGATGGACATAAATGCCGCAGCCGGTGATAGCGATAAATTGCCGACTCAAGGCCTCAATAAACACAATACGTAATGTGCTGATTTCATTGACTTCATTGCTTGTTTCCATGACACTCTCCCGAATATGCCGGTTTGATTAATTACATCTTGAGCATAAATGGCGCCAACAACAAAAAACCTTTTTAAGTCATAAAGATAAAGCTTCAACCTATCTCAAACACGAGGCAACAGCTAAAAAATTGACGCTGAGATTACGATACCGCACTCGGAGCCCGCTGTCGGTTGTCTATGCCACTAATAGCCGGTGATATATTTCACCCTTGCGTAAAAACCATATCGCCCCTTGCCGACAAAGGGAGATGATCCAGGAAAGCTCTCTAAACTTAATCCCAAGCCAAACCGAGGATTTCCTTGCGGCCGGTATTGCCGGACGCCGCTTTATAGTACAATTTCCGTCACTTTTAAGCCTTCGCGGCGCAGCAACAATCATTAAACAAAACAGGTTCAGACGATGACAACGATGGATGACAGAGACGGGTTTATTTGGCTAGACGGGAAATGGGTTGACTGGCGGGATGCAAAAGTCCACGTCCTGACTCACACCCTGCATTACGGCTGTGGCGTCTTCGAAGGTCTGCGCGCTTATAAAACCAACAATGGCACCGCGATTTTCAAACTGGCCGAACACACCGACCGTCTCTATCGTTCGGCGCATATCATGAATATGAAAATGCCATTCTCGAAAGAAGAAATCAATCAAGCCCATCGCGACGCGGTTGCCAAAAACAATTTGGACAGCGCCTACATCCGCAGCATGGTGTTCTTCGGTTCCGAAGGCATGGGCCTGCGCGCCGATAACCTGAAGGTGCACGTGATGGTTGCTGCCTGGACCTGGGGCGCGTATCTGGGCGCGGAAAACATGGAAAAAGGCATCCGCATCCGCACCTCTTCATATACCCGCAACCATGTCAACAGCACCATGTGCAAAGCCAAGGCCAACGGCAACTACATCAATTCCATCCTGGCCCTGCAAGAAGCGCTGTCTACCGGCTACGACGAAGCTTTATTGTTGGACCACGAAGGTTTCTGCGCGGAAGGCAGCGGCGAAAACTTGTTCATCGTCCGTAACGGCAAAATCTACACCCCGGAAACCACCTCGGCCTTGGAAGGCATCACCCGCGACACTTTGATCACCATCGCCCGCGAACAAGGCTACGAAGTGATAGAAAAACGCATCACCCGCGACGAAGTCTACGTAGCCGACGAAGCTTTCTTTACCGGCTCGGCCGCCGAAGTCACGCCGATTCGGCAATACGACAACCGCGACATCGGTTCCGGTAGCCGCGGACCGATCACCGAAAAACTGCAAGCCTTGTATTTTGACTACGTCCAAGGCCGCCGCGCCGACCATAAGGAATGGTTGACGCTCGTTTCTTAAGTGACGCAACAGCCTTATAAAATCCTGGTCGTCGGCCCCTCCTGGGTCGGCGACATGGTGATGGCGCAAAGCCTGTTTATCGCACTCAAGCAACAACACCCCGACTGCCATATCGACGTGCTGGCCCCGGCTTGGTCGCTCCCCTTGTTGGAGCGCATGCCGGAAGTTCGGCAAGGCATTACCATGCCGCTCGGTCATGGGCAATTCGATCTGCGCAGCCGTATCCGGATTGGGCGGCAATTGCGAAGCCATCATTACGATCAAGCCATTGTGCTGCCCAATTCCTGGAAGTCGTCGCTGATTCCGTTTTTTGCGCGCATTCCGAAACGAACCGGTTTCCTCGGCGAATTACGCCGTGGCCTGTTGAACGATGTACGCAAACTAAATAAGACTTTGCTGACCATGACAGTACAGCGCTTCGTCGCGCTGAGTTTGCCTGACGAAGCGTCCCAACCGCCAACTTACGAATTTCCGAAGCTGACAATCACGACCGAACAACAGCTAAACGTCTGCCGGAAATTCGAGATTACCGGCGCGGATTTCATCGAAATCCCCCACCCCAGTGCGTTACTTAATAACCTTGGAGGTTCGGAGGAAGTCGTGCCGATCGTTAGTAAAATCCTGGCCCTATGCCCAGGCGCCGAATTTGGCCCCGCCAAACGCTGGCCGATTGAACATTACGCCGCCGTCGCCAGGCAAAAACAGCAACAAGGCTGGCAAGTCTGGTTGTTCGGTTCCGATAAGGATAAGGCGGTCGCCGAGCGGATCAATGCATTATCGGGCGATATTTGCCGTAATTTTGCCGGCAATACCTCTCTGGCCGAAGCGGTGGATTTGCTATCTTTGACCGATGCGGTGGTCAGCAACGACTCCGGCTTAATGCATGTCGCCGCAGCGTTGGATAAAAAATTGATTGCGGTATACGGTTCTTCCGACCCCGGCTTTACTCCACCGTTACATGCCGCGGCGGAAATTATCGATTTACATCTGGATTGTTCGCCGTGCTTTAAACGCGATTGCCCGCTAGGCCATACTCGCTGTTTGACGGAAATCAGACCGGAACAGGTGCTGGCGGCGTTGGACACATAGCGGATGAAAATCGCCATCGTCAAGCTCTCGGCCTTGGGCGACATCGTACATGCAATGGTGGCGCTGCAATTCATCAAGGAAGCCTTACCGCGTGCACAAATCGACTGGATCGTCGAGGAGCGTTTCGCCGGTGTGCTGGCCGATAATCCCCACATCGACAACATCCTGGGGTTAAACTTAAAAGCCTTAAAAACCGACAAATTGCGCATCTTTGCCGAAATTGCCAAAGTGCGGGCTTATGCCGAAAACGGCTACGATTTGGTCATCGATGCGCAAGGCTTGATCAAATCCGCACTGGTCGCGCGCTTACTGTCCGCAAACTGCGTCGGTTTCGATCAAGACTCGATCCGCGAAAAATGGGCAGCCTTGTTTTATAGCCAACACGTGGCTTACGCTTACGACGCCAACACCATCGATCGCAATGTGGCGGTTTTAACCCAAAGTTTGGGTCTTGAAATCGGCAAAGAGCAAATTCTGGCGAAACAGCCATTCTTGTATTTTCAGCCGGCATCTGCGGCCTTGGATGAATATTTCCCGGCCGGCCAATCCAATGTAATACTGGTAATCGGTTCAACCTGGCCCAGCCGTAACTACCCATTGGAAAAATATCTACAGGTGATTTTCGGTCTGGAAGCTAATTTCCTGATTTGTTGGGGCAACGAAAAGGAACATTGGATGGCGCAATGGCTGGCCGAGCGCAGCCTGGCGCGGGTATTACCGCAATTGAGCCTGAACGATTTGAAAGCCGCGCTCGCCAGAGCCGATTTGGTGATAGGTAACGATACCGGGCCAACACATATGGCATGGGGCTTGAATCGGCCCTCAATCACTTTGTTCGGCCCTACACCGGTCAGCCGCGTTTATCAGACGGACATCAACAAGGTATTGAAGTCGCCGTCGCAGGTGAATCCGTTCAAACTGGATAAAAACGATTTTTCGATTGCCGAGATCGAACCTAAAGCAGTCATTCGTTTGGCAGACGAACTATTCGGTAAAACCGAACAAACTGCCTGAGTTATTCGGCTTTAGGCGCACTACACCTTTTCCTGAGCCGTAAACATTTTCAACAGCTCAATAAACGGTTCATTACTGGCTAACACGCCGGTTATAACCGTATCTGCATTACGAGCATCAGCCAAATCGAGCAATTGCGCTTGAAACATCAATTGCTTCTGCGGATTGGTAACGATACGTAACTGCGGACGCCGGGGATGCAGGGGATTGTCGCCCTCCACAATTGCGAGTTCACCGGTCTGTAATTGTACGACGCAGGCAACGGGGTAAACGCCTAAAGCCTGAATGAAATTTGCCAGCAGCAGCGCATCGAATGCCGACTCGCCGGAGCCGTACAGATAGTCCATCGCCGTAAGCGGGATCATAGCCTCGCGGTATGGACGCCTGGAGGTCATGGCTTCATAGACCGAGACGATGCTGATCATCCTGCTTAATTCGCCGATACGTGCAGCTGGCAATCGTTCCGGATAACCGTCGCCGCTCATTGTTTCATGATGCGTGGCGGCGATGTCTATTACCTCGGCGGGCAGCTTAGCCACTTTGGCCAAAATAGCAGCACCATGCTCGGGATGTTGTGCCACAACAATGCGCTCCGCTCGGGTCAAAGCTTGGGGTTTTGACTTTATGTACTCGGGAATACCGACCATGCCGATATCGTGCAGCAGTCCTCCCAATGCCAACAGCCGCAACGACTCGCTCGACAACGCTAAATGCTGCCCAAAAGCCAATGCCAAGATACAAGCGTTAACGGATTTATGCGCCAATTCATCTTGTTTGCCATGGCTGGGCCGAATCTGCTTAATCATGGCCTGACTGTCACTTGTCACACCGAGCAACAAATCGGCTGCTATTTTATCGACCTTTTCCCCGTCGAGCTCTCTACCAAACCGCACCTCTTTCAAGAGCTCGCCAAACAATATTTGTGCCTGGTTGTAGATTTTCTCTATCGCACTTATGGCCGATATTTCGGGGTCTATTGCTTGATTTGCGTTTTCGCTATCAGTTTGCTGAACGACATCCAGACCTTTTGCCGTATCGATATAAACAATCTGACAATATTCTTGCAAGCGATGAATTTGCTTATCCGAGGAGACCAGAAACTTAGCACGCAAGAAGGGAAGATCTATCCATTTCCGATCGGTGCCGCAAACAAACATACCTTTTCTTAGCTGGTTAATATTAATTTCTTTAACCATTATTAAAAAATAATATCCATCGACATTCTTATTCGCATTCTCGAATTAACTAACTACTGCATATTCCTTTGTAAACTTTCCTTCCTGGTAATATTTAGCTAAATCGACACCGTAATCTTGTGCTCTTACCACCTGTTTTACGCCATAACGTTTGCCGTCCGTATCGGATACATTTAACGACAAATCAAGTATTTTCTCTTCCATAGGACTCTTGTTTTTATCCTGAATTAGCAGAATTTTAGGCTTGAGCCTGTCGACTTTATTTTGTTCGACTACGATACCGATTTCACCTGTGCTTAACTCTACTAAATTACCTTGCGGATAAAAGCCAATGCAATTAATAAACTGAGTCACATAATTGGCTTCATAATGATGACTCATGCCTTTCACCAAAATACCCAGCGCCATAAGATGCGGTTTACCTCTTTGATATACCCGGTCGCTGGTGATGGCGTCGTAGGAATCGACTACCGCTACCATTTTGGTAAATACCGACAGCGTGGTTTTATTCAATCCCCGCGGATAACCAGTGCCGGCCAAATGCTCGTGATGATCGTAGGCGACATCAACCGCACCGGGATACACGTCACGGGCCGACATTAGAACATTGCGGCCATAGATCGTGTGTTTACGCATAATATCCATTTCATAGTCTTCCAAAGCCCCCGGCTTATTGAGTATCTCCAAAGGCACTTTCATTTTGCCGACGTCATGCATTAAGCCGCAGAAACCCAGTTTATTTAAGTCTTCTACCGAAAAATTTAACTCTCTCCCTAATAGAATGGACAATATACAAACATTCATACAGTGTTGCGCGGTATATTGATCCTGATCCTTAAGCTGAGTCAACAATAGCATCGTATCGGGGTTTTCCAATACTTTATCGACACATTCGGAAACAGCTTGTTTAACCGCGCTGACGCTGAATTGATTGCCGAAGCGAATATCGTCCAGCACCGTTTTAATTAAATTACCGGTGCGCTGAAAAGTATTGGCGGTTTGATTGAAGGACCTAGAGAAGCCTAAATGTTTTTTAGCTTCGGTATTTTTGGTGGGGATCGCACCGGAAAAATACTTTTGGTATTTGACATCGATGTAGACATAATCGCAAATCGCTTGAATAGCCTGAATATCGGCATGATTTTCAATGACAATTCGGTCCAATGCAAAGGGGGAATCTTCCACCGGAGCCTCCAGTCGGCTGACACACATGCCAACTCTTAGCTCATACACGTGAATCCTGATTATTCCATCCTCTTTATCTGCCATATCTATCCAAATTTTCAATCGGGATTTGTTGAAAATCCAAAAGTTAAAAATAGCCGCTTGAGCTAGAACCTAAAAACGCTGGTCCCAGTCCTCGTATACCCATACTTCGCCAGCATACCCAGATAGTTGAATCCTGTCCGAACCCAAAACCCGCAAAGCTGCTCCCGATCACAAATCTTTCTCGGAATTTATTATAGGCGAAGCAATTCTTAACATTGCATACGATGAAGAAATAAACAGTCCACGACAGGAATTAATGCCAGACAAACGCCTTACTCGCAAAAAACAATACAATTAGCAGCCGGACTCGCGTTCGGTTAAAGCTCCGCTGTTAACCTTAGCGTTAATAACACATTTTAGAATTGCCAGAATTTGGGATTGGTTTAAACTGGCGGCTAAGTAAAATTTACTAGCATCGGCTACCGACAGCCCGCCGGCACGAAAGATCGTAAAATCGGCCTGAGACAAACCGCAAATACGTTCACGCTGCACAGGAAGCCAGTAAAATCAAGCACGCGGTAGTTGACGCCTTGATCCCTAAAAGTTTCGTCAACGCCTCAGCGGGGTTAGGGATTGCCTGACCGAATTTTGTAAAACTGTAAGCGAATGGGCCACAACAAAAACGATAACTTTCGGACTCATTTTCAGGAGAAGACGTGATGTTTCCATATCGTAATGATTTCCGAATCGTCGGAGACGATTTTTACAGACCGGAGAAGCTGCCCTGGCCACATCATATAAATCGCAGAAGCTTATTTTTATTGGTTTTTTTACCCTTATTGCTCATTTCCGAAACGTATATATTTTTGCAACCGGCGATATACGAAAGCCAAGCCTTGGTCTTGACCACCGCGGCGACCGATATCGATCAAACCCATGCGGATGCCGACCCTGAGCACGTGAACATCCAAAAACAGGTTTTGCTGGGGCAACCGGTATTAGAAAAGACGGTCGAAGCGCTTAAGCAGCAGCAAAACGCCCCGCCCCCATCCGTTAATGAATTGAAAGCCTTATTCCAGGTCAAACCGGTAGCAGACACCAATCTGGTACAACTTGCGGCCGAGGGTAAGCATCCCCAATTCTTGCAGCTCGCCTTGGATACCTGGATAAAAACCTACCAACACATCCGAGCCAATTACATCACCGAGATTACCGAAAAAGCCACGGCAAATATAAGCGCAGAGATAAGCCGACTCGAACAGCAATTGCATGAAAAGCGGCGGGAAATAGAAACATTCAGGCTGGAGAATAATATCGTTTCAGTGGAAAGCACCGACAACGAAGCTCACGCCCGTCTACAAGGCTTGAATAACTCCCTAAACACGGCATTGGAAGAAGAAGCCAAAGCTAAAGCCAAGCTGGACGCCATCCAAGCGGCTATCGCCGAAGGTAAAGCAGTGGTGCCGGACGCCGATTCGCAAAGTCTGGCGGTATTGACCGAGAAAGCCGAGCGTCTGCGCGAACGCCTGGAAGCGCAACGCAACCAATATACCGACGAATACATTGAATTTCATCCCACCTTGCGTAATTTAAAAAACCAGCTGGCCGAGTTGGACCAAAAAATCAGCAGCAAGGCACAAGTCGGCAGTACTTACGCACTCCAGGAAGCCGAAAATGCCTACGGCGCGGCGCATCGCACCGTGTTGACCATTCAAAAGCAAATGGCCGAGCATAAACAAAAAGCCGCCGATTACACCAATCAGTTCGCCAAGCATAAAGCCATGCAAGAAGAACTGGTCAAATTGGAAGAATTGTTTCAACAGACTAAACAGCGGCTGATTGAGATCGACGTCAAACAACGCCAAAGCAATCCGCAATTGGATGTGGTCGATTGGGCTTCGCTGCCGGATAAACCGGTAAAACCCGATTACGGTCAGGAAGGCAGCATTGCCGCCATCGCCAGTTTGGCGATAGCTTTACTCGTGGTCTGGCTCAGCGATTATCTGAATAAGGAACCGACTCTCACCACCATAAATTCCGTGACAGAATTTCAGCTCTACCATCAAAGCGAACCTAAACTGGAAAACGACCACGACCGCGATTCCTTGGGGTTCGAGCGGGTAAATAGGCTGCGACGGGCGGACGATCCAAAACAATTGCCGGATGATTTGTCCGAGTCGTAGCTGCAAAGCGGCAACAATGCTAGAATTTGCCGCTCAATAAACTTTATGCAAACAGGAAATCCATGAGTCAAATTACTGTTGAACACAACCCTAGCGAAGATCGTTTAAAAGAGCTCGGCGTATCAAGCTGGCCGATCTGGGAAAAAGAAATTTCCACGTTCACCATCGATTTCGACGAAACGGAAACGGCTTATGTATTGGAAGGCGAAATTCTTGTTACGCCTGTCGGCGGCGAACCGGTGCGGATTTTGCCCGGCGACTTAGTTGTGTTTCATGCCGGTCTGGACAGCCAATGGGAAGTGGTCAAGCCCTTGCGCAAGCACTACCATTACGATTGATTTACGCGGCATCGGCCGGTAATCCGCGAAAAGGCATCTTTAGGATGCCTTTTTTAGTTATGCCGATCGATTCGGCTTTCCGGTATCAGGCCGGAACAAACTCACCCCAATACGCATAGCAATGAACAAGGATCCGGATAAAACGGCATTGGCGCCGGGCAAACTTTGGTACCGAGCGGGTTTTGCAGGGCTGATTCTTGTCACCGTCAGTTATTATTTTCTAGCCGGCTCCGATCAAGAACATCCGCAAGACGCCAAATCCGGCAAATTCCAAAACGCCCCGATTAACGTCGCGATCGCGTTAACCAGGCAAGGCGACCTGCCGATTTATCTTAACGGACTGGGTACTGTCACACCGCTGCATACTGTTACTGTGCGTTCGCGAGTCGATGGAGAACTGATACGGGTGGCTTTTACCGAGGGGCAAGTCGTGCGCCAAGGCGATCTTTTGGCCGAAATCGACCCGCGCCCCTATCAGGTTGCAGTGCAACAAGCCGAGGGGCAATTACTGCGCGACGAAGCACTATTGAAAAACGCCGAAATCGATCAGGCCCGCTATCAAACCTTGCTGGAGCAGGATTCCATCGCCGCCCAACAAACCGCAACCCAAGCCGCGCTGGTCAAACAATATCGCGGCACTGTCGAGATGGACCGCGCCCAACTCGCCAACGCCAGATTGCAACTGAATTACGCCCGCGTCACCGCACCGGTATCCGGCCGCATAGGTTTGCGGCTGGTTGACCAAGGCAATATGATCCGCGCCGGCGATACAAACGGCCTGGCAATCATCACGCAACTGCAGCCAATCTCGGTGATATTCACTGTGCCGGAAGATGTGATCCCGGCCGTGATGCGGCGCTGGCACTCCGGCGATGCCATAGATATCGACGCTTACGACCGGGCCGGTCAACAACAACTAGCCAGGGGCAAACTGCTGGCAGTGGACAATCAGATCGACGCCAATACCGGCACACTGAAATTAAAAGCTCAGTTCGGTAACGAGAGCCGTACCCTGTTTGCCAACCAGTTCGTCAACATCAAAATGCGCCTGGACACCTTACGCTCGGCAACTTTGGCGCCTAACACGGCGATCCAGCACGGTGCCAACGGCCCATTCGTATATCTGGTGAAGGACGACAATAGCGTTACGGTGCGGCAGATAAAAACCGGACCGACAGACGGCGAAACCGTCGCGATTCCGGAAGGCTTGGCGCCGAACGAAAAACTGGTAACCGAAGGCGCGGATAAACTGCGTGAAGGTAGCCCGGTCAAACTGATCGATAAAATCAAGCCGGCAACTCGGAACACCGAAAAGCCGGCAAACTAGCCATGGCCGACATGTAAAACCTGCGGCCCGGTTTCTTCCTTGCGTAATTTTTCTCGTCCAGGACGCCACCAACTTGCTGGCATTGTGTGGCCGCGCATGGACATAAACGTAGTGTACATGCGGGCCTGATTTGTTTATGCTTTAAGGAACCGTCGGCGGCTTACCAGAGCCATAAGCGCCAATGCGGAGTTAAACAATACCATGCCGCTAGGTAACGGCACGGCAGCCAGCTCAAAATGCCTTAGGGAGTTGGTGGATCCGTCAAAGGCCCAAAAGTCGTCACCGTTCGGATTCAAACCGTATACCGAGGTAGAAAATCCCAGAGAACCTAATAAGGCGCCTGTTACCGCATCGTAATAATGTTCAGCGCCAAACGCATAGTGGCCCGTGGCTGCGTAGATAATTTCCGGGAACACGCGCTGGTTGTAAGATACATCGAGTGCATCGACTTGCAGTGCGCCGTAATATAACGAACTGCTGTCGGTTGATAACACGACGCTGCCGCCATACCCTTGAGCGGAACCGTACATCCCGGAACCTTCCTGATGCGTAAAATTGCTCCCATTAATTTTTATCGCACCGATTTCTTGTGAACTTGAGCCGGAGCTCCCATGCAAAATGCGGTGACTGTTGGCGTCGTATTCGATGTCTCCGTAATAAAACGACGCCCAGTAAGTGGAATTGGTTTGGGTCGCGCTACCGCCACCCCAAGTATTAGACGACAAAGTGACCCATTGGTCTAGAGAGCTCAAAACAAACTGGTTATCGGAAATTGCCTCGATGCGTCCGGCTACTTGATCGGTAGTTTTAGCCTGAACGGTTTTAGTGGCTAAATCAATGCGATAAACATAATGTTGGGATGCCGGCGTACCATAGCCAATGTTTTCGCCACCGTAATCAGCAGCATAGACAAAACGGCCGCTGGGACTCAAATCCAAATCCGTAACCGACGATTGAGCAAACCAAGTCTTTCTTGCGCCACTGGCAAGATCGAAAGCTTTTATTGCACTGCCTGAATTTCGAGCGATCAAAAAATTGTACCCTGGAGAATAGATGATTTCGTTGACACCGCCGGTGGATGAAATCGAACCGGTTTCGGAAAATATCGAAGCCTGTGCGTTACTATGGACGGCAAAGCCAAGAATACAAAGTCCAATCGGCAAAAATTTAATCGGATTTTGACAGTGAGGCATATAAACTCCTTTTTGGTGTTGGTAGCTATGGCAGCGATTATAAAAAATGGAAGCAGGCTGTTTAAAACAACCCTTCACGTACTAGACGTTGCGATCTAGCCGTTAGAGTTTATAACAAGGTCCGCCGGATTGTCTAACGCCTATTTTGATCTGCCGATTAAAGTCGAACTGTCGATTTAAAACGCTTGCCATCATTTGTCATTGGCAAAACCACGTTGTAAAACGCCTTGCTGATAATATTTTCCGATGTCGATATTGTAATCTTGCGCTTTTACAATGCCTTTTATGGTTAGCACCTTGCCATTTTCGTCGAGTAACATATCGGCAAGATTGATAATTTTCTCCGGCACGCGTTGTTTGTGAGCGTCGAGCAGAATGATGATTTTTGGTCGCAGTTTCTGTAATTCGTTGACTTCTATTACAATCGCCACACAACCGTTGGTCATCATCACAATACTGCCCGGCGGATACACCCCCAGACATTCGATAAACTTAATCACCAAACGCTCGTCGAGTTGCGAACCGGCCATATTGGCCAAGATGTTGGTTGCCTCCAAGTGAGTTCTGCCCTTTTGATAGACCCGATCACTGGTAATTGCATCGTACATATCCACTATCGTCACCATTCGGGTAAACAGCGAAATGCCTTTTTGACCGATTTTCCGCGGATACCCCTTACCGTCCAACGTTTCATGGTGAGTGTAGGCGGTATCGATAGCGCCCGGATACATATCGTGACTGGATTTCAGCAGTTCATAGCCAAGCGCCGCATGCGAACGCATGATTTCCATTTCGTCGGGCTCCAGCTTGCCGGGCTTATTCAGAATATCCAACGGCACCAGCATTTTCCCCATATCGTGCATCATGCCGCACAAGCCGACATTGTTCAGATTCGCGGTGGAAAAATTCAAATACCTGCCCAGCACAATCGATAGCGCGCACACATTTAAACTATGCTGAGCGGTGTATTTGTCTTTATTTTTTAACTGGCTAAGCCACAAAAATGCATCCGGCGAATGCAATATGCTGTTAACGCATTCCGCAACGGCGGCTTTTGCCGCCTTAGTATCGATCCCTTCACCGTTGGCAATTCTCTCCATAAAGTCGGATACCAAAACGCCCACTTCTTCGTAGGTATTTTCCGCGCGGGTAAATTCTTTTTCGAAAACGCTCAGCTTGGCCGGAGGCGGAAGACTAAAATCGATATTATTTTCGGTTAGAAGACTCTCCTGCCCGCTTTTGCTCGGCGCCGGACGTTTTCGTTTGCGAGTGGCGTCGATATAGACATATTCGCAGACGTCTCTTACCGCACGAATATCGTCTTCTGTTTCCAATTCAAAGCCTTGAAACAGAAACGGACTATCCAGCCATGGCCTGTCCAATTCAATCACATACATGCCGACGCTCAATTGGGTAACCGGCGTATACACCCGTTGATTCACATCAAAAGAATCGTCTTTCCTTGCTTGATTTTTTTGCTTGCGACGGAAAGGCCACCAATTCTTAAAAAACATTTCAGCTAGATACCGTTATCCGATTGATTGCTTAGACAAGTAGAATTTTCTACACCATAGACTGCGAAAACCCCGCTTTGCTGATCCTCATAGCGTTTCGACAAAGGCCTATATCCCTCGGCGACGCAAACACACAGAGCTGTGATTCTAGTACAAATCCAACGAACGTTCATTGAACGGCTACCAATCTGGCGGAATCCCAGCAAAAAATCGGCTCGTGGTTCAAGCGAAAGGGAAATATCGATAGTCTAGTTTATCCCTTGCGATTGCCGAGAGAATTTACCAAGCTTTACCTTTCCTCACGTTTGGCCGGCTTACCAAACAAAATTGCAGATGAAACATCTGTCAGTGTAATTCCTTTCGGTCATTAGCCCGAAACTAACGATGTTGATTTGACAGCGGGTAATATAGACTCGGCGACTAAATAGTCAGAACTTTTTGAAGAGCAAACTGTGCTACTTCTGTGTTTAGAACAGGTACAGGACATGGAAATAGGATACGGGAGACGATTGCCACCCGAAGCGCAGCACGAACGGAGGCGGCAGGTAATGGGGACGTGGAAACGTGGCAGTAACAAAGCGCAGATTGCCGAAGATTTTGGGCTCAGTTACTCAGGCGTGGACAAAATCATACGTCGCTATCAAGCCGAAGGCCGAATCACGCCGCAATTACGAGGCCGGCGACATGGCGTTGGAAGACGCTTAACACAAGAGCAAGAAACCCGTATTCGTAAACTAATCTGTGACAAACGTCCTGAACAAATGAAACTGGACTTTGCCTTATGGAATCGAATCGCGGTTTCTCAATTGATCGAACAGGAGTTCGGACTGGCTTTGCCAGTTCGCACCGTCGGTGAATACCTCAAGCGCTGGGGATTCACCCCGCAAAAACCGATACGTCGCGCCTATGAACAACGACCAGAAGCGGTACAAGCATGGTTGGACTCCGAGTATCCGGCCATTGCTCAGCGTGCTCGCCAGGAAAACGCGGAAATTCATTGGGGCGATGAAACCGCCTTGGTGAATACGGATGTGCGCGGCCGCGGGTATGCACCTAAGGGTCAAACGCCTGTGGCCTTCAATGCCGATCGATTTATCGAATTTCTCCAAGCCCTGATCAACGATGCCGGGCGAAAGGTCTTTTGATTGTCGACAACCTCAGAACGCGATAAGGTGCGCTAAATCATGGCGATAATAGGCGACTACCATCGGGCGCGTCGATCACGATCGTTGCGCCTCGCATGGCTCGGCACAACCTATTTTGGACTGTGTACCTGTATTGTTTCTGGAATAGTGACAAGACGGGTTTTCAATGCGATAAACTACGCCAAATAGGATGTGCCGACGCTAGGAGGCGAATCTGTCGAGTTACTCGATACCTTGAATTGAATATCAGGCTTTTCGCTCTTCCCCCAACTTTCCACATAAACACCTTGTTCCACAAAACGGTGAAAACTCGAATACGGCCAATCAATCATATTTTTCACATGGCTATGTTTTACCGGATTCCAATGAATATAATCGACATGGCGATTGTAATTGTCTTGGTCTTCGATCAAATGTGCCCATAATCGCCGCTGCCAAATACCTCGTTCGCGGCGTTTTTGACGACTTTTTGAAATTCGTTCTCCATGATCAATTGACCTGGAAAACCGCCCTTTCAACATATTCCATCTGACAGAAAAATCACCGTCATCGGGCGGCAAGGTCCAAATGCTCGGCAACCGCTCCATGCGTTGCCCTACCTCCTGCATCCATTCAGTCGAATGTAAATGGTCAGGCATGACAACGATGGCATCGACATGAAAAGGTTTGCGTTGTTTTACATATCGAAAAGCATTTCGCAATTCATCAATGTTATCGATCAATAAGCGATTGCTTTTCCGCTCTGCAAGATTGACTGTGAAAAACCACATGGCGTTGGGTATGTAAAATCGACGGTATTCGGTCATGGCGTAATGGTGACTCGATCGATGCGCCTCCTAAAGTCGACACATCCTATAGGTTGGCCTTTAGAAGACTAAAACACCCGACAATAGCCCATATTACGGCTTATACCCAGCATCAACCGATCAACACCTGTTGCCAAGCTGCATGCGCCTGAATGGTTGCCAAAGCCGCTTCCAACAAACTGGCGCCCGGCTGGGTGCGATGCCAGGTGGATGCACCGGAGGGATGCGGCAGCGGGATGACGTCGGTGTCGTGACCGTGAAAATTCAGGCGATGCAAGCCGCCGATGACGTCGCTGAGTTTATCGACCGGCAGCATTTGCTGTATCGCCAATTTGCCAACCGGGATGATCAACTTGGGCTGTAACAGTGCTACCTCGGCCTGCAACCAGGACGCACATTGCTCGATTTCCTGCGCGTTAGGCACGCGGTCGCCGCCTTTGGGATTTTTCCCCGGAAAGCAGCGGCACACTGCCGCCATATACACCCGCTGCCGAAAACTGGATTCGTCCAGCCCGATTTGGGCAAACCAGTTAAACATAGTTTTGCCCGCCGTCCAGGCAAACGGCCGGCCGAGCGCGCCTTCCTTGTCGCCCGGCGCTTGGCCGATCAGCAGGATGGGCGACAATACCGGCTTGCCGCTGACCACCGGGCGGATCATGGCCGGACAACTGCTACAGGCCAGCAGCGCCTGCCGATGCTGTTGCAGCTGGCATTGGCGGTCGCTGCTGTTCAAAGCGCCAGCTCGATGCCGACCGGACAATGATCGGAACCGGTCACGTTCGGCAAAATAAATGCATCCTTGATCTGGCCGGTTAAGGCCTGACTAGTCAACACATAATCAATCCGCCAACCTATGTTTTTTTCGCGGGCATTGGCGCGGTAGCTCCACCAGCTGTAGGCGACGGTATCTGGATGCAGATAACGGAAGCTGTCGATTAGACCTGCTTCAACAAAATTACTGAAGCCGTCGATCTCGACTTGGGTATAGCCGGCAGACTTGTTGTAGTTGGCTTTGGGCCGGGCAATGTCGATGGCTTGATGCGCTACATTGAAATCGCCGCAGGCAATCAGCGGCTTTTGGCTTTGCAGCTTTTGCATGTACGCCAAGAATTCTTTATCCCAGGTCTGCCGATAATCCAATCGCGACAAGCCGTCACCGGAGTTGGGTACGTAGACATTCAACAAATAAAACGTTTCGAATTCAGCGACGATGACCCGGCCTTCTTCGTCGTGTTCGGCAATGCCCATATCGTGGACCACTTGCAGCGGCTGTTGTCGGCTCAAGATCGCCACGCCGGAATAGCCTTTGCGCTCCGCCGAGTTGGTGTAAAGGTGATAGCCGTGTATATTTTCCAAAGCCTTGCTGACCTGCTCGTCTTGGGCTTTGGTTTCTTGCAGCAACACGCAGTCGGCGTCGAGTTGGCTGAGCGTGTCCGCAAAACCTTTATCTTGCACGGCGCGGATGCCGTTGACATTCCAGGAGATAATTTTCATGTGGGATTCCATTGGGATAGACCGAATTAGCTCGGTATTTTACCGACTTGCACGCCGCAAAGGGGATAGATCGTGAACAACTGGCGCATGCGTAAACCCTGGTCGACCGCTGACAGCCTAGCGACAGAACATCGGTTGCAGGCTAGTTTAAGCTGGCCGCACCTGATGGCGTTGGGCGTGGGGGCAATTGTCGGCACCGGCATTTTGACTTTGATCGGGGTTGGTGCCGCCAAAGCCGGGCCGGCGGTGATCCTGGCGTTTGTGATTGCCGGGGCGATTTGCGCCTGCGCGGCCTTGGCGTATGCGGAAATGGCCACGCTGATGCCTGCCGCCGGCGGTGCTTACACTTATGCGTACATCGTCATCGGCGAATGGGCGGCTTGGTTTGTGGGTTGGAGTTTGATTTTAGAATATTCGCTGGTGGTCAGTGCGGTAGCGGTGGGTTGGTCCGGTTACGCAGCGCCGTTGTTGCAGGAAGGCTTGGGCGTACCGATGCAGTGGATGCAAGGCCCGGAATTGGGCGGGTTGATGAACCTACCGGCCATTTTCATCATCCTGGTCGTCACCGCATTACTGCTGGTCGGCACCAAGGAAAGCGCCAGTATCAACGCCTTGTTAGTGGTGGTAAAACTCGCCGCCTTATTGGTGTTTATCGTTGTGGTGTTGCCGCTGTTCAAAGCCGAACATTTCCAGCCTTTTATGCCGTTTGGCTTCATTAAAACCATGGGCGCGGACGGCGTCGAGCGCGGGGTTATGGCTTCGGCGGCTATCATTTTTTTTGCGTTCTACGGCTTTGATGCGATTGCCACTGCTGCGGAGGAAACCCGCAATCCCGACCGAGATTTGGCGCTGGGCATAGTCGGGTCTATGTTTATTTGCATCGCAATTTACGTAGCGGTAGCGGTGGCGGCATTGGGTGCGTTGGACTTTCACCGCTTCGCCGACAGCCCGGAACCCCTGGCGCTGATCCTGCGCGAGCTGGGCAGACCTATCGCCGCGCGCTGGTTGGCGGCATCGGCGGTAATCGCTTTGCCGACCGTGGTGCTGGCGTTTTTTTACGGTCAAAGCCGGATCTTCTTTGCGATGGCCCGCGACGGCTTACTGCCACGCGCTCTGGCCAAGGTCTCGCGACGGGGCATGCCGGTGCGCACCGTGTTATTTACCGCCGTCATCGTCAGCATTATCGCCGGCCTATTTCCCTTGGCCGAGATCGCCGCGCTGGCAAATGCCGGCACTTTGCTGGCTTTTATCACCGTGTCGGTCTGCATGCTGCTATTGCGGCACCGGCAGCCGGCATTGGTTCGGAAGTTTTCCGCGCCGTTTGCCTGGCTCACTGGACCGATTGCGATAGTCGGCTGCCTGTATCTATTTATCAGCCTGCCGAGTACCACCCAGCTGTATTTTTTGTTCTGGAATTTGATAGGCGTTGCGGTGTATTTCCTCTTCGGCGTAGGGCAAACCGCAAAGACGGACTAATCCTTGCCTCTGAGTTGATGCGCATATAAATACATTACATCTTCAGCTTGCTGAATTGCGCCTCAAATTCTTCCAGCGACATCGCCCCGCTTTTGCTCACCCGTTGATGGCCGGCATCAAAGAAATAAGTTCTGGGTAATTCGCCGTACCAGGCCGGGTCGATTTCGTAACGCAGCTTTTCCGGGTTATCCGAGGCAAACGCCCAGTTTTCCAGTCCGCCCAATTTGTGGCTGTCGATGATGCGTTTGATCTCCGGCAAGGCTTCCGCGTCGTCGGTGGCTAACATCACGATTTTCAAATCCGGCCGTTTTTCGTGCAGTTTGTTCAATACATCCATGTCTTTCAGGCAGGACGGACAATCCACGGACCAGATCGCCAGCATCAGCGCTTGCTTGGGGTTTGCCGCCAAGATTTGTTGGTAGCTGCCGGAAATGAAAGGCTTAACCGTCGCTTCATCAGCCGCGGCCGCATAACAGGCGGACAGCGACAAGCACAATGCCGCAAAAATGGTTTTTATGTTCATAGTGTCTTAGTTCAATTCAGATACGCGCCGGCCGGATATCGGCAAGGCAGGTAGGAAGATTATGCTCAGTTTTGCTTGGATTCAAGCGTATGCGGCTTATTCGCCTGCTCTCAAGCGAACTAACGGATATTTTCGACTATTTCCATGCCGTATAAATGTTTCAGCTCGGCTTCGGCCACTAGATAATCGAATAGCTTGTCGTAACGTTGCATCGCCGTGGCGTCCAGATTGCTTTGCAGCACCTGAAACTCCAGTTGATTCATACTGCCCAGTTCGACACTTTTCCGGCCGGCTTCCACCCGGCGCTCCTGGACCTTTTGCAATTTATCGAGTAAGTCCATTTGTCCTATCAACTTGTTTAATTTCTGTTGCAATTGCCGCGACTGACTACGGGTATCCTCGGCAATATTCTGCAATTGCTCACTCAACACCATCTTATCGTGATTCGCGACTTTAACCGCTGCATCGCTGGCGGAAAAATTGGGCAGTTCCACCTGCACTTCCACACCCACCGAAACCCAATCGTTGATTTCCCGACCCTGCGAGGTACCAACCGATTTGATGTAAGGACTGTAACCGGCCCAAGTAGAAATATTGGGCTTCCAGACATCGTCGTGCTTGTCGATTTCGATGGCTTGCTGTGCAATCTGGATATGGGTTTCCTGGGATTGGTATTGCAAAGCCTTATCGATACCGAAGGCTTGTAAATCGACGGTACGGGCTTGCAGCGGATGGTCTTCGACGACGATAGCCGGATCGTCCTTGATGCCCAGCAAGGCCAGCAATTCCGATTTTTTGGTTTCCAGCAGTTCCTGAGTATCGCCGGTGGTCAACTGTTGATTCAGCAAATTGCCTTCCTCAATCACGACGCCCAATTCCGAGGATCGCCCCAAATTAAAGTTTTTTTGCTGGACCAGGCTTTGCTCGTTGATGGCTTGCAGCTTTTGATTTTCTATGCGCAATTTCCGATCCTGCACAACTGCCGCGAGAAAAGCTTTGTATACAGAGAATATCGTATCCTGTTCGGTTCTGGCGTAACGCACTTGCGCCAGGTGAATACCCAACTGGCTCTTGGCCGCCTCGTATTTGAATTCGGATTTGTACCACCACGGTGCAGTCCAACGCAGGCTCATATATAAACGTTCCGAAGTCCCGCGAATCTCGACCGGATCGGTGCTGGTGGCAAACAAATTTTGGATTTTACTGGTGTCCCCGGTTTGATAGTTTTCGTTGACGGTAAACTCCAGCTCCGACGCGTATTTGGCATCTTCCGCATCATAGGCCAGCCTGGCCGCTTGTATATCGCTACGGGCCTTGACGATCGCCGGATTTTTGCACAGCGCCAACTTCAGCGCGCTGTGTAAATTCAAGGATCTAACCGGGCCCTGCGAGACACTTTCGCAATAGGCCGGTTGCAGATTAGCCGCCGCCGATTCGGTACCGGCAGCGTCCTGATCGGCAAATAACCGGTGCGAGTAAGCTATCGCCAGCCCGCCTAATAACAATAAAGAACGCAGTTTCATGGTGTTTTCGCTGAAATTTTGTCGCCAGGCAACAGCCCGGTTTGTCCGCTCAATACTACCCTATCGGCGGCGCTCAGTCCGGCGCTAATCGCCACCATGCCGTCGATACTGGCGCTGTAACTGACTTGGCGCATTTCCAGGGTATCGTCCTGGCTAACGGCCATCACCAAGCCGCGTTGTCCGGAATACTTAATCAGCGCTTTCTCCGGAATAGCCAGAGCCTGGAACGGATATTCGAACCGGCAATAGCCGTTCATGCCTTTTACGAATTGAATCGCTTGAGCGTGATCCGCGCTTAATTCCAGCCAAACATTAAAGGTGTAAGGCACAGTGCCGGCAGCGTCTTGATTGACCGCCACAATATTATCGATTTTCGCTACCTTGGCTTTTACCGCGATATCCGGGTAAGCATGCAGGTATACCGTCGCTTCGTTTCCCACTTGCACCGAGGCAAAATAACGCTGATCGACGGCGGCCTTGAACATCAGCGTGTCGCCCAACACCATAACGCTATCGCGCGGCTCGACGATATTTTCTCCGGCATAAGCATCAACTGCAATCACGCTGCCGTTGATCGGCGAGACGATTTCGGTTTTGGCATTGCCATGGCCGTTTACCGATTTGCCAAAAATACTTTTGCTGCGCGACTCGAACGATCCGCTCAGGCTTTCCTGAGCCTTTTCCAACTCGATACGCGCCTGATTCATATCGGCTTCGAATTGCGCAAATTCGGTCTGGGCGATCAAACCGCTTTTGAAGGCCTCTTTCTCGCGTAGAAAATCTTTTTTAGCTTTTTCATAGGCACTGCGTTTATCTTCGACATCCAGCCGTGCGATACGGGTGGGATTGCCGCCGTTATCCAAACGCGCCAAGACGTCGCCGACCTTGATTTTGGAACCGCTTTCCACGAATACCTGGGTCACAATGCTGGCGACTTCGATGTTGATGGGTATCTCGTGCAGAAAATTAATCGCGCCGGCGGCGGAGATCACCCTGGACATGGTTTGTAGCTTGGGCGAGGCTACTTCGACCGGAATAGCGGTATGCAATTTTCGCAATATCGCCGGATAACCGACCGGAGACGACCATAAACGGGAATTGGGCGACCAATAGGCCGGCAAAATCGCCGCATAAATCAAATACACAAATAAAACCAGAATGCCCGCATAAAATAACAACCATTCCGATAAACGGCCGTTATTGAATAAATTTTTAATATTTTTCACTGATAGCTGACCGATAAACCTGTGACAGGGAATCGATGATCCGATTCCAGTCGAAATAGGATTGAGCATGGGCCATGCCGGCATTCACCAGCCGCAAAGCCAACTCGGGATTGTCTAGCAATTGTAATACGGCGGCGGCCAAAGCTTCAGCATCTTTCTCTGGCACCAGTATGCCGGTCTCGCCATTGCGTATTACATCGGAAATACCGCCGACATCGCAGGCCACCACCGGCGTACGAAATGCCAGTGCCTCGACTAACACAATCCCCAATCCTTCGGTGTCGCCTCGGCCGTCGACTATCGACGGCAATACAAACACATCGGCGTCGCGATACAACTGTTCCAGTTGTTCGTTGGACACCACGCCGTGAAAACTCACTTGTTGGCTTAGGCCCATTTGCTGGACTTGCTGCTTCAACTCGTCGGCCCTGTCGCCGTCGCCGACGATATGCAAATGCACGTCCGCCCGTGCGGCAATTTTGGGTAAGGCATCCAGCAGATAAATCACGCCCTTGCGTTCGATCAAGCGGCCGACGTACAGAATATCCTTGACCGGCTTATCGGCCTTTTTCTCGCAGGGACGGATGCTGACGGTGGCGCCGAACGGAATCACATGAATCGAATTTACCGGGATGCCGGCCAAACCGGCCAGCTGCCCAGCGGTGTAATTTGAGTTGCAAATCAGGCCCTGGGCTTGGCGGGCCGCATGGCGGATGAAATATTTTACAAACGGAAACTTTTTTGACAGTAGCAGTTCCGCGCCGTGAAAGGTTAACACCACCGGTGTGCCGCGCAAATTGGCAGCAAAATAAGCCCAGATACCATGCGGAAACGGCCAATGCACGTGTACCAGATCGAACTGCTCCTTCCGACAAAACCGGATCGATTGCACTAGGCCGGACAAGATGTAAAACGCCGCAACAAACAGATAAAAAGGGTTGCGAATCCGATTCGGCGCACCTTGAAAGTGCGTTAAATTCTCGAAGCGCTTCAGAAAATAGCGAAACCGATAAACCGGGATACCCTGTACTGTATGATTTTCCCGGCCCTGATAACTCGGCGCGAATACATGAACCCGATAGCCGCGTTCTTTTAGGTAACGATTACACTCCACCAGGAACGAGCCGTTTCTATCGTCCTCCGCCAGCGCGTACACCGATGTCATCATGCCTATCTTCATCGTTTAGCGTTCCCTACTGATCAGCAAAAACTCCACCGCCGCGCCGATGCCCACTAGCAGCGCCGATGTCGTCAGCAAACCGGCCAGGCCTAAGCATACCGGCAAACTAAAACCTTTCACCAAACCGGCGCCTGCCAACACCGCTGCCGCCAGCAGCAGCCATACCGCGGCCGATCCGAAAGCCAGCAATGGCCGTTGCGCATAATCCAGCATTAACTTCACGGTGATAGCGTCGGCAATCGACACCGAAAAACGCCGCCAACCGAAATTGGAACGTCCGTAGCGGCGTTGATGCCATTGGGTCACGACTTCCTTGAAGCGGCAACCGCGTTTGGCCAGGATCGGAATCAGGAAACGGTGCCAATCGGAACGCAATTGCAGACCTTGCAATTTGTCGCGGCGAATCAGCTTGATCCAGTTCATATCGTGCAGCCGCACGCCGAATAACCCCCAGTTGACAAAATTGTATATTTTCGACGCCAGTAATTTACCGTCGCCCCTATCCTTACGCCAGCCGACCACCACATCGGTAGCCTCGTCCAACGCTGCGTATAGCGCCGGCACATCGTCTTCCGGTAGGGATTCCAGATCGGCGGGTACCAGGCAAACATATTGACCTCGGGTAGATGCGTAGCTGTCGGCAATCGCGGCGGTGATGCCCATTTTGTAGGGCCGCCGAATTAAGGTTATTGACGCGTCAGGATGCAGCGCGGCATAGGCTTCGACGGCATCGCCCGTGCCATCGTTGCTGCCGTCGTCGAAAAACACGATCTCGGCAGCCACCCCCAATTTGCGAATCGCTTCGCGGGCACTATCCAAAAAAGGCCGAACATTGCCGACCTCGTTATACCCCGAGGTGACGATGGATAATTGCACTTGTTGATTCAATGCCTAGCCCTGATAAAAGCGCTGGATGGTATCGGCAACGTAGTCGATCTGCGCATGACTTATTTCCGGGAAAATCGGCAAAGACAAAATACTGGCGGCCGCTCGTTCCGTCTCGGGCAAATCCCGTTCGCGATAACCCAAAAAGCTTAAGGCCGGCTGCAAATGCAGCGGTGTCGGATAGTGCACACCGCATTCTATGCCGTTAGCCCTTAAATGCGCCGCCAAACCGTCACGGTTTTCGCAGCGAATCACGTACAAATGGTAAACATGGCTGCAATCGGCGTTGACCTCCGGCAAAGTCAGCGGCAAATGTTGCAATTTTTCATGGTAATAGGCCGCCGCCGCTTGCCGGCCTTTATTCCATTTATGCAAATGTTTCAATTTTACCGACAGAATCGCGGCTTGCAGCGTATCCAAGCGGCTATTCATGCCCAAGGTTTCGTGCAGATATTTACTGGAACGGCCGTGATCGCGCAGTAAAGCCACCTGCTTTGCCAACTCAGGATTGTTGGTGGTGACCGCACCGGCGTCGCCGTATGCGCCCAGGTTCTTGCCCGGATAAAACGAGAAGCAACCCAGATCGCCGATACCGCCAACCGTCAAACCGTCGATCTTCGCCCCATGCGCTTGGGCGACATCTTCCACGACTTTCAAACCATACTCACGGGCAATCGCCATGATGGCCGGCATCGGTGCCGGGTGGCCGTACAAATGCACCGGCACGATGGCTTTAGTGTTGGCAGTGATTTTGGCGGCTATGCCGTTGACATCGATGTTGTAGGTTAAGGGATCGATATCGACAAATACCGGCGTGGCCCCCACTGCCGCTATCGCTTCCGCCGTAGCGATAAAGGTATGCGCGACAGTAATGACTTCGTCGCCCTGCCCGACGCCCAAGGCCATCAGCGCCAGTTCCAACGCGTCGGTGCCGCTGCCGACGCCGATAGCAAATTGGGTTTCGCAAAACTCGGCAAAAGCTTGTTCGAATTCTTTAACCTCCTGACCGCTGATAAACCGGTTATTCAAAATCACCCGGTCCATCGCGATCCTGAATTCCTGCTTATAACGTTGATATTGGGCTGCCAGATCGTTGAAGGGGACCCGCAGTCCGGGTTGAGCGGGTTTATTCAAGTCACCCGAGACCGTCTGTTTATACGGACTTTCCGCGACCAATTCGTAAGGACAGTTGATTGCTTCCACGTCGCCGATGCGTTTGGCGGGCACGCCAAACATGATCGCCCCGTTTTCCACGGCCTTGGTCAACACGCTACCGGCACCTATCAGCGCCCGCTCGCCCACTTCCAGATTGGGATTGACGGTGACGTTGGCTCCCAGGATTGCACCCCGGCGAATGGTCGGACCGTTCAAGCAGTCTTTGGCTTTTTCGCAAGTCGGATGCGCAACATTGGTAGTAATCACCTTCGGCCCAATCCAGGCATCGTCTTCCAATATGGTGTATTCGCACAAGGCGGCTTGGGCCTGGATGCGGATATTATTGCCCAGCGTACAATGATGCTCGATAACCGAGTTTACCCCGACGGAACAGTTATCGCCGATATGGGTATGCTCGCGGATGAATACGCTATGGCTGATATGACAGTTGTTACCGATGCTAACGCCCGCGTAAATAATGGCGTGAGTACGCACATGAGTGTTATCGCCTATCACTGTTTCCAGCTCGCCCGATTGAAAACCCTTGGGCGGATAGCCGATCACGCAAAAATCGTCTATGACGACATTTTTACCGAGTTTGACGTTGGGATGGACAATCGCGGTCGCAGCGATGCCGGCGGAATCCTTGAAATTTTCCGGTATGTTCATTAGCAAATTACCTAAATACGTGACAAATGCGTTTAAAACGGCATTTTTATTTAATTTGTGGCGGCAATCGCGGATCGTCGATCACATCGCCCCGCCGCCGCGACTGGCTGCGGCCCAATCGGCTATGAGTGGGTTGAAAGCGCAACCACACTTCCTGACTGGTTGCTGCCGATTCGTAGATTGCGCTGATCAAGCGCAAAGATTTCAATCCCTCCAGGCCGTCTACCATCGCACCGCCGCCATGGTTGATCACGTGCACCACATTGCGCAAATATTCCAGATGGCCAAAGCCATACACATTGGGCGGGTTTTGGTTGAAATCGCTGAGAACGCGCTCATCGTCGGCGGTAGGCGTATCGAACATCCAGGTTTTCATCTGGTTAACGGCAAAGCCGCCAATTTCGACCGTGCCGCGTTCGCCGAGAATATTGATCGAGGCTTCCAGATCCTTGGGCCGAGCCGCGGTCGTGGCTTCTATTACCCCCAGGGCGCCGTTGCGAAAGCGCAAGACCGCCACCCCGGTATCTTCGACTTCGATATCGACCAGACTGCGCGCGGTATAGGCAAACACCGAATCCACATCGCCGCACAGCCAAGTCAACAAATCGACATGATGACTGGCTTGATTGGAAAACACGCCGCCGTCCCACAGCCAAGTCCCGCGCCAGGCATCCTGATCGTAATAGGCCTGATCCCGCATCCAGCGCACTCGAGCGGTGGCCATGGCGATTTTGCCGAAGCGACCGGCTTTGGTAGCTTCGTGCAGCTTCTGTACCGGCACGTTGTAGCGGTTTTGTTTGACCACGAATAGTTTCACTTGCGCCAAATCGCAAGCTTCTATCATGGCTTCGGCATCGTCCAGGGTCAGCGCCATCGGCTTCTCGACCACCACGTGTTTTTTGTACTGCACCACATCCAGCACGTGCTGGGCGTGGCAACCGGTGGGCGTCAACACGTTGATGACGTCGATTTTTTCACCCATTGCCGCCATCATGTCGTGAACGTCGGTAAAGTAGGGCACTTTATATTTAATGCCGAAACTTTCCGCCCGCTCTGCATCAACATCGCAGACCGCTACCAATTTGGCGCCTTCCACGGCACCCGATAAAACTTCAGCATGACGGGTCGCGATTCGACCGCAACCCAATAATGCAAAATGCAATATATTTTCCATTTAAACTCTCCGTCACTCAGCTAGTGAACCGTCGCTCCATAAAAGCATGTCTTTAGGTCGAACTGTGTTGCAGCGCAAACCCGATAACGTTTTTAGCTAGTGATTCTGCGTCCTTATCGTTGGCGATAACCGACCAAGCGAATAATGCAAACGCCACTTCTCCATAATTGACTTCCTTGGTCTTACCAAAAAAGGTCTCCTGCCCTTGCCCGGTGCGGCTATTACCTATTGCCGACACCTCGCCACTCGGCAAAATGCGCGATTTTAACCACTCCATACCTCGTACCATAGCCAGAAAAGTTCCCTGACGCAATTGCGGATCGTCTAAAACCAACCAGGCAATTTGTAAATTTAACAGCGAAACAGCCTGATAACTGCTGTCGTAACCGCCTTTTTCCAGAAATACCCCGGCGTCCGTTTGCATGGCCAACGTATCCATTACAAAGCGTTTCCCGATATCGATAAGCGCTTGATCGTTAAGCAAATTCCCGTTCAGCAGGAAGGCCAACGCGTCGAAAGCCAAACGATTGGCGGTCAGCTTATCCTGCCGGCTCATCTCGTCGGCGTTCTGCCGTAACCAGTTCATTGCCATACGCAGCTTGGGGTGCAAGGTATCGAGACGACCCAGATACTGCGGGGCAAAGCGGCTGGACTTCAGCAAGCCATAAACTTGGGCATAGGCTTGCAGAAAAAAAGTATCCGCATTAATTGCCTTCCGCGCGGCAACTCCCAGTCCGTTTTGAAAAAAACCTTGCGGGTCCTGTCTGGCAAAAGCGTATTCAAGCGCAAGAATGGCTTTATCAACTAACTCCGGTCGCTCTTCGCACAGCCCCAACAATAACATCCAACCGGCATCCCGTTGCGCCGCCACGTCTGAAAACGCCGGAATATTACGGCCGGCGGCGCCGACAGCGTCAATGCCCTGCGGATTGGCTTTGAGTTGCAACAGCTGTTTGAACTCCGCTTTGTCGAACAAGGCTTTCACCAAATCGTATTCGGACCGTACTTGATCCGCGGCAACCGCAATGACCGGTTTAACCGGCAATGCCTTTGCCGGTGCCAGTGTCTCGCCGCTTTCAGCCGTTTGCTCTAGAGGCACCAGCAATTTTTCGAAATCACCCAATAAAACCTCGATATTTCCCAGGTTTTTTTGATGCTTGGCGTTTTCTATCGCGACGACCAAGGCGTCGGTAGCACGCAAATCAACGCCTTTCAGTCGTAACGCCTGATAGCGCTGTTTCAGATTCTCGTAACGCGCCCTTAACTGACTTTTATCGATAGCACCCGCATTGCAACTGATAGTCGCGAGTATAAATCCGGTAATTATCCACTTATAAAAGCTCATTTCTGTATCCTTGCTAAACAACCTCCGCGCGCAATTAATCGAGTATAGAGCAAGGATGTGACAAATTCCTGACAATTGCTTACCTCGCGCCCGGACAGATTTGCACCGTCTTGAAAGGCAAAGCGCCATGGTGCCGGCCTTAACGCACAAGCCAGGCATCGATTTGTGTCATTTAACGCAGTTTAATTACACAAATCCACCAGAGTCTCGTTGCCAAAAAATCACGCCAACTATTAGGAAATTCACCTTGCTGAATTAGCCAATAACTCACACTAAAATTTAAGCCCTTGAATTTTATGTGATCTATCAGGCAATTCCGGCATCGATACGCCAAGCCAAACCCTATTCATAAGATGAAAAACATCAGCCATATCGCATAAACGCATAAAAAATATGCGTTAAATAACAATGTTTTTTTTAAAATTGATCATCTGTTTTCATCTTTTCTCAATTAAATCAATGCTCTTCAATTTTGGCTCTATTCTTGCGGGACTATTGGGATGCCTTCTTGCCTGAAAACTCTTGGCCGACTGCATTTTTTATTGCCCTATTGAGATGTGTTAAACATGCGTAAAAAAACAAAAATCACCACCGTACTATTCATGCTACCGGGCATGATGAGCATACCGCTGACTATCCAGGCGGCCGACAAACCGGAAGCCGCCACTTTAGCCGATGTAGTCGTTAGCGAAACTTCGGAAGACGGCAGACCGGAAACGCCTTCCAAAACCGATTTCGCCACGCCGAAGACCAAAGTCACAAAAAAGGAAATTGAAGAAACCAATGCAGTGACGACTTCCGACTCGATTAAATATGAATCCGGCGTGTTTGTACGGCAACGCTATATCGGTGACCCCAATGCGCCGGTCGGCATGCGCGGCTCGAATCCTTATCAGGGCGGCCGGGTTATGGTTTTTATGGACGGCATGCCAATCTGGAATTCCTTGCAGTACACTTTTAACGGTTCGCCGCGCTGGGGTTTGATCGGCCCGGGCGAAATCAAATCGGTGGACGTATTATCCGGCCCCTTCTCCGCCGAATACAGCGGCAACGCGATGGGCGGCGTGATCAACTTCAATACCCTGTTGCCGCAAAAAAGAGAGATTTATACCGAAGCAACCTATATGTTGCAGCCTTATCAATTCGAAGGCACCAGTAAAAATCTGCAAGGCTTTAAAACCTTCGGCTCATACGGCGATAAATTCGGCGATTTCAGCACCTACTTCTCCTACAACCATCTGGAGAATGAAGGACAGCCGATGACAACCTATAACTACTCGAATACCGCCGGCGCAAACGGCGGCGCACTACAAGCTTATACCTCGGGCGCCGGCTCGGTAAGCGGCGCCTACCTGGAACGCAATCCCAAAGCCATTGGCTCTCAAGCCAACCAAGGCGGCTACGCCGGTCAACCGCGCATTTCCTACGGCGATAGCGGCGTCATGCACTCGGTAGACGACCTCTACAAATGGAAAGGCGGCTATTCGATTAACCCGCAACTGGACGCGTTATTTACGGCGGCGTTCGAAAATTTGGACGTGACCAGCGCTGGCCAAACCTATCTGCATAATGCTGCCGGCACCCCGATATACGGCAATGCCGCCGGCACTACACTTTACAACTACAATGGCTTGCGAGTCGCTCCAACCGCCAGCAACTTCGGCTATAGCACTCAAAACAGACAAACCCTAACGTTGGGCGGCGGTTTAAAAGGCCATCTGTTCGGCGACTGGAATACCGACAGCCATGTCAGCTTCTTCGACGTCCTACATGACCAATCCATTTCCTCGACCTTAAACCCCAGCGACCCGAACAACAGAAATGCCGGGCAAATTACCGATATCGACAGCATGGGCTGGATCAATATTTCCACGAAATTCGACAATCAAGCGTTTTTCGGCCGCAAGGATTTATCGTTCGCCACCGGCTACGAATATCAACATTCGAAAATGTTCACCAGCCAGTACAGCTCAACGAACTACACAAATACCAAGAGAGACAGCCTTTCTCTGCGTAGCGGCGGCGCGACCGACACCTATGGTCTATTCGGACAGTTATCCTGGCGCTTTCTGCCCGATTGGGACGCCACGGTCGGCACCCGTCTGGAACGCTGGAACGTATCGGACGGTATTTATGTGTCCGGTGCCAACAATTATTCGCCGCAAGATCGGCAAGCCTCGACATTCTCGCCGAAATTCTCGTTGGGTTATGAACCGGGCCGCTGGAAATTCCGTTACTCCGTCGGCAAGGCTTATCGCTTCCCATTGGTTGGCGAATTATTCGACAACTCAAACAGTTTGAGAGGCAGCGTCAGCCTGGCAAATTCCTTACTCAAACCGGAAGACGGCACCCACCACAACTTATTGGGCGAATATGACTTCAACAACGGATATATCCGGTTGAATTTGTTTCATGAAAATATCCGCAATGCCATATATAGCTCGTATATTTCAAACTCGGTTTTGATCGCTCAGGATCCCGCGCGATTCGGCAACCTGACAGCCAGCAACTTCAGCAGCACGCTGTCCTCGATTGGCGAAGTCGAAGTCAACGGCATCGATTTGACCATTAATCAGGATCGCATATTCGGCTCGAATTTCGACGTTAAACTGGACACCACCATCCTGAACTCGAAAATCCTGAAGAACGATAACGACCGTAACTACGTCGGCAAAAGTTTCCCGCTGCTACCCGATTATCGAGCCAATCTGCTGACCACCTATCACTACGGCATGGACTGGGATTTTTCGGTGGGCACCCGCTACCAAGGCAGAATGTTTTCCCAGTTGGATAACAAAGATCTACAACTGCCGTATTACGCAGCCTTTACGGAATCGGTCTATGTCGATTTGAAAGCCACCTATCGATTCAATAAAGCCGGCCATATTTCCGCAGGGATAGACAACATCAACGACTACCAAGCGTTCTTTAACCATCCATTACCGCAGCGCACATTCTTTGCACAAGTAGGCTATAAGTTCTAGGCCTTGCTTCCCCCGAAATCGGCTCTAGCAGTCGGTTTCGGGCACGTCACCCTTACATTAGCCAGGCCTTAGACGCGGTTAAGACCACTCTCGGCTCATTCCTCCGCGCCGAAACACTGCGAATAATCCTTACAAACCTCGCAGGACGGCGCCCGGCAGACATACAAGCCTTCCGCTTCGCAAAGCTGCTTGTATAAAAACTTTTTCCATTTCATATCCTTACTATTGCGGATCAGCAATTGCGGAAAGTTGTAGCCCAGCATGGCCGATAAATCGCTACGCGACCATAAGCCTAAATCCTGCCAAAGATGGTCGCTACCCAGGCAGGCCGCCACGATCATCGCTATCAGCCAATCGGTTTCCGTACCGGGATTCGCGGCGAATTGCGCGAGCAGGATTTCCAAATCCCGTTTTTCCAACATCCGACTGTAATCCAAACTGCTACCGGAAAAGGCTTGAGACGCCAAAGCATAACCCGGAAAGTAACTGTCGATAAGCTGTTCAAATTGTGTTGGGTTCAAACCCAGTCTATCGGGAAGCACGCCATCGCCGACGCTCCAACTGGCGATGATTTGTGCCAACCAGACGCTGTTGGGCGACTGGCCGGCACAGGCCATCAGATCCTGATAAATGTGTTGCCGCGACTTAATAACCGAGGGTTCTACCCTATCGTTCGGTGCCATGCTAAGTGTGCAACTCATACTCGATTCTCCGGCCTTTTTAACGATGACGAAGGAATTAATATTCGACGCGAATATCTTCATCCCTAACGATCATTTGACAAGCCAAACGCCATTCCGGCGGCAGGTCGTCGACGATCATCTGCTCCAACTGTTCGGTAGTGACTTTACCGATTTGTTTCAGCAGGGATTTTTCCTTCTCTGTCATCGTGCCACCCATGCGTTCCATCTTTTTATCGATGCTGGTGACGCGGACCGCGCAAGTGCCGCATTCGCCGTCTTCGCATTCGAAATTGATGGGGATCTTGTTTTCCAATGCCAGCTTCAAAATAGTCTGGGTGTGACTGCCGGCAACGGCGTAAACGGTTTTATCCCGGTATTCGGGACTGGTAAAAGTTACTAATGCCATGTGTTACTCCTTTTGCGTTACTTATACTGGTTTAAGGGAAATTTCGCCGCCCAATACTTGCGCTTGGCAAGCCAGACGGTTGTGTTTGCCCGCCATGTTTTCCCGCAAAATTTTGTCTTCCAGTACTGACGGCTCGGTCAGGTTATTCCAACCGGCTGTCACTTTCATAATGCAGGTTCCGCAATCGCCTTCCCGGCAACCGTACGTAATGCCGGAACCTACTTTCTCGGACACCTCAATAACCCGGGTGCCGGCGGGGACGGTAACAGTCACGTTTATATCTTCAAATGTAATGGTCGCTTTGGCCATTGTAAAAACTCCATAAGGTATTGAAAGTAATCTCGGCAGCCTCTAATCTGAGGACTCCCGGTTTGGAATCGAAGCGATTCCCGATTTTCACCGGCCTTGCAGCCGATGAGATCACCGACACGTCCTTGGATCGGTTTAGCCTACGAATACCGCTGTAGGCTCAATAGCAAGCGTCTGTTTAATCCGGTTTACAGGTCCGCAAAATTAATCACCCTCGACTCTCTGACGCCGGTCAATTCCTGAGCCAGCTCCAAGCCGAAGGCTTTACATTCGAGTATCTCGTCGTCGGTCGGAATCAACTTGACGCGCAGGCCCTGGATCGGTACCCTCAGCTTCAAGCCGCGCAAGCGGTCTTCCACCAATCGCACGCCTTCGCCGGTCCAGCCGTAAGAACCGAATACGCCGCCGAGCTTGTTTTTCAGATTGACTACGGTCAGCGAGGACAACAAATCCCAAATCGGCTTGACCGCATCGCCGTTGATGGTGGGCGTGCCCAACACCAGACCGTCGGCCTCTTCGATCAGATCGACAAATGGTGCCACCTCGCCGCCTTCCAGGTCGTAAAGCGATACCCGCACGTCCTCGACCTGCATCGCGCCTTGATAAATCGCTTCCGCCATGCGCCGGGTGTTGCCGTAAGAACTGATATAAAAAATCAGCAGGGTTTTTTGATTGGGTTTCAGTTCGTTATGCAGCGCCGGGGTGGACAGTTGGCGGTAACGCTGAATGTAATGCTGCGGGCGGTCGCGCAATATCGGGCCGTGGGTGGGCGCGATCAATTTCAGCGGCAAGGGTTCGATCAGTTCCAAGGCCCTGACCACGTATTCCTTGAACGGCCGCATGATGTGGGCATAGTAATATTCGAAGGAAAAGCGGAAATCGCCGACCTTGTCGTTGTACAAACGGTTGTCGCAAAAATGGCAGCCGAATACGTCACCGGAAAACAGCATCGCCTCTTCCGGCGCATACGTGCATTGCGTGTCGGGCCAGTGTAAATAGGGGGTGTGCAAAAACTCCAGGCTACGGTCGCCCAAGGACACCTTATCGCCGGTGACCACCGGGGTAAAACTCAACTCGTCCTGCTTCAGTAAGCCTTTCAGCATGGACTGGGCTTTCTGGGAAATGAACAGTTGTGCCTGCGGAGCCCGTTTCATCAACTCCGGCAACGCGCCGGTGTGATCGGGTTCCAAGTGATTGAGGACGATGACCTTAATCTCCGAGTAATCGGCGACACTTTCCAGGCGGGCGAAAAAGTCGTTGGCAAAGCCTTCCTTCACAGTGTCTATTACCGCCACGCCTTCGCTGCCGCGAATCACATAGGCGTTGTAGCTGGTGCCGTTGGCGGTTTTCAGGATGATGTCGAAGGTACGCAGGTTTGGGTCCAGCGCGCCGACCCAATGCACGCGCTCAGATAACGCTACCGCAAGCGGCGCGCCCTCTTCGCTCTCCAATCTGACGCTGTTCACGGCTTGCAAGCCTCGGCATGCGCTTGCTTGGGACAGGTTTCCAAATCCTTGTTCGACGCCAAGGCCGCCAAACCCAACCAAGCATCGACCTGTTGTTGGTCGAACCCGCAGACACGCTGTTCGTTAACCTCCATCAAAGGCCGACGGATCAACAACGGCTGCGCCACCATCAGCGCTATTGCTTCGTCTTCGCTGACGGCGTTTGGATCGACCAACCCTTGTTTGACAGCCGGCGCGCTGCGGTTAAACCAGTCCGCGACCGGCATGTCGCCGAAAAACGAACGTAACTTGCCCTGCTCCCTAGCCCACGGTTGCTGTAACAGATCGTAAACCACCAACAAATGACCGGCGGCACTCAGCAACTGCTTTTGCCGGGTATTATTCAAGCAGCCCGGCTTTTCATAGAAATGCACGGTGGCCATGGCCGTCAATGTGCTTGTAATTCCGCCATCGCCTCCGCCATTTTTTCCGGCGGAATACCGGTCAGCGAGCCGGGCGGGTTAATCGGGACGCCTAACGCGTCGAGAATGGCGCCTTCGATCGGGCAGATACTGGCGCATTGCGTATCCTTATAATCGCCTTCGCACTCGGTGCATTTTTTCGGGTTGATCCTGAAATGCCCGGCTTTTTCGGACATATAGATAGCTTTGCTGGGGCACAAGGGCTCGCAGGCATAACAGTTGACGCAGGATTCGATAATTTGTAAGGCCATGACATTACCTCTTGAGTTTGATGCTTTGACGGTACTCGGATCATTGATCGTCGGGTCAGGCACCAGCCTTGACCCGACTTACGTTGTTTACGCCGTAGCCCGTTCTTCTTGCGGTGCGGCCTCGTCCAACTTGCCGGCGGCAGCCATTTCCTTGTAAACCGCCATCACAGCTTCTTCGATAGGCTCCATTGCGTGCTCGCCGTTGGGCACAATGCCGGCTTTTTCCAGCAAATCCCAAGGCTCATAGCCGATTTTGGAGCACAACACCGCTTCGCAGCCTGCCAGGGAACGAATGGTTTGTTGCAATACGCTCTCGCCGTCGCCGCAGGTATCGTCGCCGCCGCAATACAGATCGGTTTTCCGATGGCTCATGAAACGCACGCCGTTAGGGGATGCTTCGTAGATCAGGAATTCCTTGGCATGCCCGAAGTGCATATTGATGACGCCTTGACCGCTGGTCGCAATCGCCATCAGCACCGGACGGGTGTTCAGCTTGGGCTCGTCGGCATGGCTGGCGGCTTTTTCCACCTTAGCGGCGCGCTTGCTATGCATTTCCTCCGCGATCGCTTCATGGATGACCTTGCGTTTTTCCATCGCCGATTGGTAATCGATTTCCATCGCCTCGATTTTGTCCATCGTAAACTCGTCGCCGCGATCTTCGCCCAACAGACCGACCGCGTCGGCCCGGCATTGCCGGCAGTGACGCATCATATTCATGTCGCCGGAGCAGGAGTCTTGCAGGTCCATCAACTCGTCCTGGGTAGGACCGCGTTGGCCCATCACACCGTAGAACGTGCCGTGTTCAGCTTCGGCGATCAGCGGCATCACGTTATGCAGGAAGGCACCTTTGGCTTTAACGATCTTGCTGACTTCAGCCAAGTGTTTGTCGTTGACGCCGGGGATCATCACCGAGTTGACCTTGACCAAAATGCCTCTGGCCGTCAGCATTTCCAGGCCTTTTTGTTGCTGCTCGATTAAAATCTTCGCGCCTTTCACACCTTTGATGCGTTTGTTTTCCCAGAAAATCCAAGGATAAATTTGCGCACCGATTTCCGGATCAACGCAATTGATCGTAATCGTGACATGGTCGATATTGTGTTTGGCTAGCTCTTCGACCGACTCCGGCAAGGCTAGGCCGTTGGTCGAAACGCACAGTTTGATGTCCGGCGCTTCAGCGCTCAGGCGGCGGAATGTTTCGAAGGTGCGCTCCGGATTGGCCAATGGGTCGCCGGGACCGGCGATACCCAGCACGGTCATTTGCGGAATATTGGCCGCCACCGCCATGGTTTTTTTCACGGCTTGATCGGGCGTCAGCAGCTCGGAAACCACACCGGGACGCGATTCGTTGGAGCAATCGTATTTGCGGTTGCAATAATGGCACTGGATGTTACAAGCCGGCGCCACCGCCACGTGCATACGGGCAAAGTAGTGGTGAGCGTCTTCCGAGTAACAAGGATGGTTTTCCACCTTGGAGCGAATCTCGTCGGACAAATGGCCGAGTTGATCGTCGCTAGTACCGCAAGAATGGGAGGAGCAGCCGCCTGCGCTGGCTGCTGGAGTTTCGTTTAATACTGGCAGTTCCATATTCTTCACCTCACTTGATTGGTTATACAGTGAGAAAGCACAGGCCATGCCAGTTATAAAATTATTTTAAATAACTGATATACATATAGTTTTTATTGATAACGCCGCTGATTGTCGCAAATATCACATGTCAATGTTTGTAAGGACACAAACAAGCGGAGGTAATTAGACGGTATTTACGCAGATTACTGCGTGTTCCCGGAAGCCGGATATTTTTTCGGACAATACAACAGGCACCACTTGCAGAATGAGATTAGCCAACTACTATACGATGATCATTAACTAATCCGTTAGAGGCTCGACATGCTGTATCGGCTGCCTGGTATCGTAATTTTCATTTTTCCTCTACTTTTTGGTGCGCAAGTATCGGCGCAAAGCATCGACAGCCAAATCACGGCCGAACAGTTTCTGGCCTCGCTAAAGTTCCAGGAAGGCAAAATCGAACTGCCGGGCAGTATCGCCACATTAAACTTACCCAACTCGTTTCGCTATCTGGCCCCGAACGACACCGAACGGGTACTGACTCAAGGCTGGGGCAATCCACCCGGCCCCGCCACGCTCGGCATGATATTGCCGACGGCGGTCAATCCGCTTGGTGCCAACGGCTGGGGCGTTATCATTACTTACGAGGAAGACGGCCATGTGAACGACAACGACGCCGACAGTATCGACTACGACAACCTATTAAAAGAAATGCAGGAAGCCATGCCGCAGGAAAGCGAAGAGCGAAAAAAACAGGGTTACGATGGCTTGACCTTGATCGGCTGGGCGGAGAAACCCACCTACGATAGAGTTAGCCATAAACTGTATTGGGCCAAGGAACTCGCTTCCGATCGCGGCGATCAGCATTCGCTGAACTACAATATTCGCGTCCTCGGCCGGAAAGGCGTACTGGTGCTAAACGCGGTGGCAGGCATAAATCAGATCGACGCGATTAAAACGGAAATGCAAAACGTGGTGGCTTTCACCAATTTTAATCCCGGCAATGCGTACGGCGATTTCAACGAAAGTACCGACCAGGTCGCCGCTTACGGTATCGCCGCATTGGTAGCCGGCGGCGCCGCAGCCAAGCTGGGTGTTTTCGCCAAGCTGTTTGCATTGGCAATTGCGTTTAAAAAATTCGTTATTTTGGGAGTCGTCGGCATCGGCGCCGTACTGAAAAACTGGTTCGGCCGTAAAAAATAAGCGCACTAAGGTAATCAAGATGAGCAAGCTTTTAGCATGGTTGTTCGCCGCCGGGAAACTGGGCAAACTCCTCACCACTGGCGGCACCATGATCATTTCCATGGCCGCCTACGCCATGCTCTACGGTTGGCAATATGCAGCGGGTTTCGTGCTGTTACTGTTTTTTCATGAAATGGGCCACTACATAGCGGCCCGCCAACGCGGACTGGAAGTCGGCGCGCCGACTTTCATTCCTTTCGTCGGCGCCTGGATCCAGCTAAAAAAGCTACCTCATGACGTACACACGGAGGCCTACGTTGGCATCGCCGGGTCGCTGGTCGGTACGCTGGCGGCGGTGGCCTGTTATGGGTTGGCGCGCGGCAGCGGCAATTCGCTGCTGCTGGCGCTGGCGTATTCCGGATTCATGATCAACCTGTTCAACATGATTCCGATCTCGCCGCTGGACGGCGGCCGCATTACAGCGATCATCTCGCCCAAGGTCTGGTTGCTGGGCGCGCCCTTGCTGGCGGCCTTGTTTTTATACAATCCCAGCTCGATGCTGATCCTGATCGCGATCATGGCGTTTCCGCAGATCAAGCTGGCACTGCAAAAAGACGGGGCGGCGTCGGCAATGCCCGCCGGCTATTATGATGCCCCACTCAATTTACGCATCAACTACGCTGCGTATTACTTCGTCTTAACGGGCTATCTCGCGATCATGAGTTACGAAGTACACGGCATGTTAAGCGGGATTCATTGATTCAGCCTGTTCGGAACGTCCGGCAAACCAGCCTTATAAGTCTGTGCGGTGCCAAAAGTCACTCGGCAGCGGCCGTTACATGTAAGCGCAGTGCGAATTTATTCGAACTGCCGGAATTAAGCGTCGCATCCAATCGCTGCGCTCCCCATCAAAACGGGATGAATATCACCGCCATTACATCGTTACGATAGGCATCCGCCACTTTATATTCGCGATATCCTTTGGATGCTGCTATGCCCAACACGTAATTCACGCCTTGGTACTGGACAATCTTCGACAGGCGTTGACCGGCTTTCAAACTAAAACAGGCATCGTCCAAATCCAGCTTATCGCCTATTTTGAGCATGGCATTATTGGCAACCCCGATAATACTTTTGTCCGGCGCCGCAAACACCGCAAAACAACCGGCAAAAACTTTGCTGTGCTTATCTCTCGGCAACACATCGTTCAGCATGGATTGAAACTGCGGCTCGCTGTCGAACACAATGCCGATGCCGCCCAAGATTTGTTTCGGGTTGTCCAAATCCGTAATGGCGGCATTGTAAATATAGGTGTGCCGTTCCCGATACAACGGCGTCGTCGCAAACGAGGAAACGCTATAGCTCTGAGCATCGCCGTTTTTTAAAGCCTCGGCCGCGCCACTGGCCTCATCTAACATCATCCCGACCAGTGCTTGTTGTTTCGGATCGGATACCGCCAAAATCCTACCGTGGCGATCATAGAGATAAAGATTGGTGTAAACCGTATACAGCGCATTGATGTATTGCAGAATTTCGGTAATCTGCCGGGAGGCGACAAATGATAAATCCGTGCCGGCCAGGCAACGCCGAAACGCGGAAGTCAGCGCCCACCAACGGCAATCGTTGGCGCGTTCGTACAAATTGCGATCCATGATGTCAACGGCCAGCGAAGCTAAAAACCCCGCGTTGTTCAAATGCGAAGACATTACCGTTACTTCCTGTAAACAGTTTACCGAAGCGGTAAAAATACCCGTGATATCGCTGCCGATTTGCTTGATCGCTTCCAGCACCGGCATGAACTCGGCCGCCTTTTTCCGGGCGGAGGCAATTTGGCCGTTCAGCACCAGCAAACCCAAATCGGTGTTGATGTCTGCCGATGCTTTGCGGATATCGCGCAGCTCCTTGGGAAAGGTACTGGCTTGATCGATGATGTCGACATAATTATTTGCCGATGCCGACGATTCGTCGTTGCTAAACGCTTTATCCAGCGCAGTCATCATCAATCCGCGCCAGCCTAGGCCGAAAAATCCCTGATATCCGGTCGTACTACGGGTATTGATAATATAATCCTGCCGCCTATAGCTAACAATCCGCACCGGCTGATCGCTCTTCAGCCCGGTATTCAAGGGCAATAAGCGTTCGTCGCTGCTGGCGATTACCCGGCCTTCGGCATTGGTTATCGCTATCGTGCCGTGATCTCCCGGCATCAACAATCCGTCGAAAATCCCCTTCATCTCGTCGTCGAATCGAAAACACAGACACAAAACCCCCAAGATCTCGGAATGCTTATCATCGGTGCGCGTGATTTTGCAGGAATAAATCAACGAATGCAGGCGATTGCTCTGGATATCCGTATAGCGAAACGTTTCCAGATAATCTTGATCGCTTGCCAGGGTTTCCGCCAATAAGGGATCGTTGGAAAATCGTATCGGATTGATCTTGTTCAGATGGGCTTTCATCCGGCCCTGGGTATCGAACACAATGATTTCGTCGTAGACGCTGTATTTTTTCACATACTCTTGCAGCCGATTTTCGATGAACAGTTCTTGCTCGGCACTCGGTTGTTCCAATATCAGGAACTCCCTAATATCTTGGTCGGTCGCTAGAAAACCCACGTCGGCGGTACGCTCAAATAAATTTCGAATCAGCAGATCGATTGCAACTTGCGCTTTCGATGAATTATCCAGCACCAATTTCTGCACATTTTCTATCAGCAGATTGCGGGTCAGCTGTTTCTGAAGTTCGCCGAACTTATTCTGGGTACGATGCATATCGTCCAGAATCGTGGTCGCCACGTTGTGGCTGTTAATTTTACCGATGAGCGCAATCTTGCCCCACCAATCGTTCAAGGCAGCCAATTTGCTTTCGAAGTTTTTTACGACCGGCATCGCCGACAACAGCTTGGCCGACTGAGTTTCCAACAGTGCATTCATAAGTTTCCTTTACTTACGGTTGAGAAATAACGATCCATCAGAGCGCGAGAAAAATACCGGCATTAGTGTAGTCGTAAAAACTGAGGAATCCGTCTTGGCGCCTAATAAGCACTATCCGCACCAAATCTCCGAAAACGCCATTCTTCCTGGTTTAGCGCTTAAAATTCCGATTTGACGCCAGATCAGTTGCACCAAAGATTAGCAGGCACGCACCAATAATATCCCGACTAAACTTGGCAAAATTGCCTTATTCCAGCCACGTCAAACCAGCCACCGGGCCAAAAGCTTTCCGCTTGGCCATGCGTTTAATCGAGACTAGACTTGGCCTTTCTCGCGCATCTTTAGTACACTGCCGACACCCCTAATTTTCAGGCGCAGAGCGTATGACATACTGTATCGCTGTCTCTCTAAAGGACGGACTGGTATTAACTTCGGATTCCAGAACCAACGCCGGCATCGACAATGTCAGCATTTACGGCAAAATGCATGCATTTACCACCGCATCCGATCGTAAGATCGTGTTGCTGAGCGCGGGCAATCTGGCTACCACGCAGGCGGTAATCGACCAATTGAAACGCGACATCAAGGAAGAAGCCGAGCTAAGTCTGGATAGCGTACGTTATTTATCGGAAGCGGCCGCCTATCTGGGCCGAATCAGTGTGGAAAAACAACGCCGCCATGTGGATGCCGGGCAAAGCAGCTTTAATCCCTCGGCCACCTTTATCCTGGCCGGGCAAATCGGTCAGGAACCGCACGGTGCATATTTGGTATACCCGGAAGGCAATTGCATCACCACCTCCCGGCAGACCCCGTATCTGCAAATCGGCGAAAACAAATACGGCAAGCCGGTGCTGGATAGGTTTTTAAAAATCGACACCTCGCTGCACGAGGCCGGCCGCTGCTGCTTGATTTCGATGGACTCGACCATGCGCAGCAACGCCAGCGTCGGCGCACCGGTTGAGCTGTTGATTTATCACAAAGACAGCCTAGCGCTGGACGAGTACTACTGCTTCCAGGAAGACAACGAATATTTGAGCCAAATCCGCAAAATGTGGCACGAAAAACTGAAACAAGCATTCGCCACCCTACCGCAGTTCGGCAAGGAAGATTCTCGCCCGTTGCCGGGTTGGTTATAAACGGCAAAGCCTCAGCCGATGAGACGCATAAGCCTTTAGAGCATAAAGCAATCATGCGTTTTTATCGGATCGGGCAACTAGCCAACGACAAACGCGCCGTCCACGAAATGGACAGTGACAGGATTTAGATCCGTTCCCCTCATCAGCGACTGAACAACAGCGGCAACAAGCAAGCAGTAAGTTTGGGTTTACGTCTACCACTCGTCACGACGGCGAACAACCGCTACAATTGCCGGCCTTTATCAAACTCCTGCTATTCGACCAAGCCATGCCGCAGCTGGTCGATCGGGGCCGCAAACGGCAATGGCGAAAACTTTCATTCAAAATATCGATTACGGCTGGCGTTTGCTGGCCACCGCCATCAGCTTTACCAGCTTTGGGATCGGCGGCGTCTTACTCTGGCTACTGGTATTTCCGCTGTTGGCAATATGGCCGGGCAGCCGGCCACAAAAAGCCTGTCGCGCCCAATACACCGTGCATATGAGTTTTTATCTGTTTATCGGTTTAATGCACCGACTGGGCGTGATGACTTACGAAGTCATCGGTCTGGAGAAACTCAACCGCCCCGGCCAATTGATCGTCGCCAATCATCCGACCCTGGTGGACGTGGTGTTTCTACTCAGCCGCATCAAACAAGCCAACTGTATCGTCAAAGCCAGCCTGCGGCGCAACCCGGCGATGCGCGGACCGATCTTGAACGCCGGCTATATCAGCAATGCCGATTCGGAAACCATGGTTAACGACTGCGCTTCCTGGCTAAGCGACGGCGGCGCCATGATTATTTTCCCGGAAGGTACCCGCTCGGTACCGGGCCAGCCTTACCGTTTTCAACGCGGCGCCGCGGCGATTGCCTTGCAAGCCGGTAGTATAATCACTCCCGTGACACTGACGTGCGTACCCAGCACGCTGACTAAAAATCAAGCTTGGCATCAAATACCGGCGCAACGGTTTCATTTAAAAATGGTAGTCAACGACGACATCGATCCGCAGCCGTTCCGGGATTTACAGCCACGTTCAATCGCGGTGAGACGTTTGACCCACTATTTACAGGATTATTTTACCCAACAGCGAGAACGCCATGAGCGAGATGGAAACTGAAATAAAGCGCCTGATTATCGACACGCTAGCGCTGGAAGATGTCAATGCGGCGGATATCGACAGCAATGCTGCGCTGTTTAACGACGGCCTGGGCCTGGACTCCATCGACGCTCTGGAGCTGGGATTGGCGATTCGCAAAACCTATCAGGTTAAAATTGATGCCGAACAAGACGACGTGGTAAAAATTTTCGCCTCGGTGGCGACATTGGCCCGGTTTATCGAATCCGCGCGCGGCTGAGCGTTTTGCCGAATCGAGGATCAATTTTAGGCGCCATTCATACTTATACAGCCGAAACAGACTCAACGGCCATCGTGCGGACACCCGTTTACCACGACGACCTCGGTCGCTAAATGCAGTGTAGGCGACCTACAAAGTCATGCAATCCTGACGCGGTTGCGAAAAACTACAGACTTTGTTGCGGCCGGTTTTTTTGGCTTGATAAAGCGCTTTGTCGGCCAGGTTTAGTAAACTGCTGACGCTGGTGTTCATATCCGTGAGGGTGGCCACGCCGATAGAAACGGTAAAATGCAAATCCTGGCCAGACTCCAGCAAAATAGGACTTTCAGCGATCACCGTGCGCAGCCGTTCCGCCACATCCACGGCTCTGTCGTGGCGGGTTTCCGGCAATAAAATCGCGAACTCTTCGCCACCCATGCGGCCGGGCACGTCAATCTCCCGCAATAATTCCACCAAGATGCCGCCTAATTTTTGTAGTGCCTGATCGCCAGCCGAATGTCCGTAATCGTCGTTAACCGCTTTAAAGTGGTCGATATCCAGCATCAATATCGATAAGGCATTGCCGTAACGGCAGCTGCGCGCCAATTCCGCTTCGCCTTGTTCCATGAAATAACGCCGGTTGGCTATACCGGTCAAATAGTCGATGCGCGCCTGCCGCTCCAATTCCGCCTGTAAGGCTTTGTTTTCACTGATGTCGCGCACAAATGCACAGTTGTATTCCGCGCCTTCGAAAATCAAATAATTCGCCGCAATCTCCACCGGTATTTCCCGGCCGTCCTTGCAGCGATGGGTGGCTTCCGTCTTCAGCGCGCCCTTTTGCTTCACTTCTTGCCAATGCGCCGGCCAGCTTTCGGCGGGAAAATGCGGATCTATATCCATCACCGAAAAACTCAGCAATTCCTCGCGGCTGTAGCCCAAAACTTGGCAGGCGGTATTGTTAACAAACTGAATGCGGCCATCCGCAGTCAGCCAATACAAACAATCGGTGACTCTATCCACCGAGAACTGGGTCAAATGCAAAGCTTTTTCCGCGAGTTTACGCTCGGTGACATCGTTGTAAATCGAGACGATTTCGCCACCCGGCAGCCTATAGACGTAGTTTTCCCGCCAGCCCTGAATACGCTGATCGGCATAATATGCCGGCGGAAACGCTTCGGGTTGCCCCGTTTTAGCCACACGCCACAAAACCTCCAGCAAACCGAACTCGTATATGCCCGGAAACATCTCCGTGAGTTTTTTACCTATCAATTCCTTACGCGTGATTTTTTCTATCTGCTCGGCGGCTTTATTGAAGCCTATGATGATGAAATCGCGACCGTCGTCGCTCACTCGATATACCGCGACACCGCTACTCATGTTTTTGAATAACGCCGACAAGCGGGCCTCACTGGCCGCCAAAGCGCGTTTTTCCGCCAGCAATTGCTGATTGTTTTGAATTAACTGGTCGGTTCTTTGCTCGACGCGCAGGTTAAGTTCGTTGTTCAGCGTGGCCAACTCCGCCGCGGCCCGTTGTTGCCGTAAACGATCCAAACCGTTGTTGGCAAAAGCCTGCGCCAACTCCACGTACATCTTGGTGATGGTCTGCAAGCGCTGTTTGGAGATCACGGGAACTTTGGCGATGGCTTGCAGGTAGCTATTTTCGTCGAAACCGTATTGCGCGGCCTGACGGCGAAAAAACTCTAGATCGGGCGGCGCGGTAAAGCATTGGCCGGTAAAAATATTGGCGACATGCTGCCCATCGACAATAATCGGCATAGCCGCATCCACCAAACCGTTTAAGCAGCCATAGATCGCGAAAGCTTCGCCTTGCAGCATACTTTTCGCTAAAGCGGTGTCGCTTTCTATACAGTTTGCACCGGTTTTAACATGGCAGCGGTGAAACTTAACGCAAGCTTCCTGCCAACCGGAACTGGTAATGACCACCCCTTCTGTATCTATGATTGCATTGGCTATGCCGATAACCTGATTAAGGCTATTCATCAGCGTCTGCAAACTTGCGAGATCGACAAGTTCGGCGTATTTGATGGTTTGATCGGCCATTGGCAAGTCTGGAATCTAACAGTTAAATAAACAGGCTGTCGTTAAACGTGATAATAGCAGCATTCGGTTGCGGCGGAACTTAAAAAACACTGAACATTATAGGCAGTGATTAACGATCACCAGCCACGATGTGCTTAGCTTTACATCGAATATCGACTTAGCTAGCGAACTATGGCGCCACACTTTGGCACTTATATACCTTTTTCCGGGGTCTCGTCCGCTCCAAATCAGCTTAGCAGCATCGCATAATTGGCGTAAAACCTGGCTTTGTAGGCGGCGCCAATTTATCCGGCACATCGCCGTGCATCGATTTTGTCCGAGAATTATCCGATCGGTACCAGCGCTATCGACACAAACGAAAGATATCATCTTGATGTCAAGATGCAGGTTATTCTGTGTTGGGATAGGGTTTGATTTGTTTAATCTGTTTGCCGGTTGCAACGCGGGAATTGGCCGTAAAGTATCCCGCAAATTTAAGACGGCCGGACTATGGCAAAGCCAACGCCTATAATCGCAACTAATCGATAACCAGCCATAACGTTTTTGCAGCCGAATTACCGCCTTTATTCAGTCATCCGTAACCATGACACTACCCCATACCCCAAAAGATTCGAAACGGAGCTATTCACGGCGGCGAACGTTTGCCGCTACGTTAACCACTGTGATATTGCTTTGCTTGGCGATGTGGTGGCAACGTTCAAATCTGATCGAGTTACTGCTGCAACAGGCGCTGAAAAAATCTGCGTTAACGTCACCGTCGCTGTCGGGACTTTCCTTCGATTTTAAGCAAGCCCAACTCTCGAATATCGGTTTCGGCCTGGCAACTCCTAGCGGCGAGCTATCCGTCGCCTTGCAGGACATTACAGCCGAGTACGACCTGAAAAACCGCACCGTCAATACTCTCAGCATCGGCCGCGCCGAGGTGAAATTCCACTACCAATCAAAAGAAAATACCGTAACGAACGCAACGGAAGACTCTGCCGCCATCAGCCTGCCGCTGAACCGCTTAAACATCGAAAAACTGGAAATGAACATCGATACGCCCTGGGGGATGAGCCGATTCTCCGGCCAGGCCGACCTAAAGTGCGACGCAACCGACTTGATCGAAGCAAAGTTTCAGGATGCCCAACAATCGATTCGGCTGACAATCGACCCCGGATTCAGTGCCGCCGTGCTCAGTCTCGAACGGCTACCAAACGGTAAGGTTTTCGAATTGCATACCACGCAGTTGAAACCGCCCGCCAAACAACTCAAGTTAGATGCCGGCGCACTTGCATTTATTGACTGGTTTAGTACCAGCTTATTGATACCGGATGCTTTAAGGGCAAAAACGCCAAGATCCGACATATCGAAGCTAAGCCCGTTACTCGGCTCTACACAATTGAGCGTATTCGCCCAAACGCCGGATAATTTCGCGACACTCACTGCCGGTGCCTTACTGAAGCGGGATAAGCTGTCTCTGCTGACTATCGATATGTCGATGGCACAGGACCAAAGCTTGAATGTTAACGGTCGGCTAGACATGGCTGCCACGGAAGCATTCGAATTAATTAAGCCTTGGTTGCCCGCTACCGCCGCCAGTTGGACGCTTTCCGGCGGCGCAATACAAGGAAACCTCACATTGCGCCGACCGGCCAAACAAGACGCTTCCGGCTCGGCCCAGTTGAACGTCAGCGATTTGGCGATGACGGCCGGTGCGGCGAGGATCGAAAAAGGCAGCGTCACATTGCATATGCCGGAATTAGCCGATAGAACTGTAGACTTTTCGGCTGAGATACCAGCGCTGAATCTAGGCAAGGAACTGGCGGCCGGCAATCTTAAAATAAACGCGCGCTATCTTGATCAGTCATTGACACTAAATCAAGCCAGCTTAGCGATATTCGGCGGCATTCTGGAATTGATGCCGGACAAAATACAATTAGAGCAGTTGCCCATACGGTTGACCTTGCGTTTGCGTAGCGTGGATCTGTCGCAACTATTGGCTAGCCTGCATTACCCGAATATTTCCGGAACCGGCAATATCGACGGTGAATTGCCGTTGCAACTATCCGCCGGATCTATCGACCTGCAGGATGGCGCTGTCAGCGGGACGCGTCCGGGTGTGTTACGCTATGCCGGACCGGTCGCGGATAGTGAAAATATTGCGTTTAAGGCGCTACGGAATCTGGTATATCAAAATCTACAAGCCAAGGTAAATTATCGCCCCAATGGCGATTATCATCTGGGTTTGCGTTTGGAGGGCAGTAACCCGGAGGTGCTCTCCGGACATCCGCTGGCATTTAACCTGAATATCAGCGGCCAACTGCCAGAGCTACTGCAAAAAGGTATTTTAGCCGGCGATTTCGAACGGACTATTTTGGAACAGGCTACCGCCAAACCAAAGGATGTTGAAAAATTTCCGCCCCCCCCAGAGGGGAATCAACAACCCAAGCCGCCGTCGGCGGAACGGAGAAATTAATGAATTGGAAAGCGCCAACCTGCGCGGCCATCTTGTGCAGCAGCACCTATATAACAGGGTGTTCACCCTCCGTCAGGCTGGAAGCGCCGGACAAACCGATTGAAATTAATATGAACGTCAAGATCGAACACGAAATTCGTTTGAAAGTGGAAAAAGACGTAGACGAATTGATCACCAACCAGAAAGGCTTGTTTTAAAGGAGCAACCGATGAAAAACAAAAAATTGCTGTCACTTTTGGCACCGTTGTTTCTTGGCTTATGCTTGGTCACCATGTCGGTGAACGCCGCCGATCTGGCTACGGCGAAATCCGCGGGACTGGTTGGCGAACAGATGAACGGCTTCCTGGGCTTGGTTAAACCGGATGCCCCTTCCGACGTACAAGCATTGGTTAAAAGCATCAACGCCCAGCGTCAGGCGGAATACCAACGCATCGCCGCCAAAAATGGCGTGCCCGCAGAAGAGGTTGCCAGACTGACCGCGCAAAAGGTGATCGGACAGGCTGCGTCAGGACAATTCGTGGAAACGCCGACCGGTTGGACGCAACGTTAAATTTAAAACATCCTGCCGACGGTGTTTGAGTGTAGCACTTGCTGCGGGGGTTCAATATTCGGACAGTGGTACTAATAAGTCATATTTAGCTATCTCCCGACCTAAACATGAGCATCACCAGCACCACTTCGGAGAAGTTACCTTGCGATCAAGCTTAGTCAAGCAAGGACTCCTTGTATCGCGGAGACTGCGGCTTTTGCCCACACCCGGCCCCGCTAAAATCGAGGGTCAGCCGTTGATCGGTAGGCCTAACATTAGAATCGGAGCCACGATGGCTCAGCATGACACTAAGCACTATTGGAATCCACATTCCCTTAAATTTTTTATGCGACAAATTGTCACAGTTTTTTGTGGACAGCCCGGCTAATATCCAATAGAATTAGCCCACTTTCAGCAAAGCGGCACCGAATCGAAAGGCTCGTAGTCGTTAAATGAGGGGGGAGATAGGCGACCGGTAAACCCGGCACAAAAACAATAATAAACGCAAGACATTAACCTACTGTTTAACGGTAGGCGTCCAAATAAATACATAAAAAATAAGACCGGACGAAGCCCACTAAATGTGGGCTTTTTTATGTCAGGTGCAAAATGCTTTCACAGCATGTCCCAGGACATCGACCAATGTTACCCGCGCCAGCTTGCAAAATTTAAGGCTCGCAACTCTCGCATACCAAAACTTCAGACAGCGCGTCATACTAAATAAGCCATCATTGGCGCAAAGCACAAAAAAGCCGGATAAATCCGGCTAGAGTGCTTAAAAATACCGGCGCCAATAATCAGCCCTGGTTTAATCAATGCGTTATTATTGGCTCATACCCCCAAAGCTTCTTGAGTCTTCGCACGTACCGAGAATAAGCCAAGTCGTGAACTGAAGTTAACCGTTCAATTTTTAGTGTGGGCTTCATGGAATCAGGCATCCTGCGCAGCCTTTCAGCCTCGATACGATGATCAAGTGTTTTTCTCAAGCTCCATGCCTGCTGGACTAACAATTTGTCAGGTAATGTCATTGCGAGCCTCCGATTTTTTGGAGTTCCTCCGAACACAAAACTCAATCCCTAGCGCGGAACTATAACGCCCCTGTTAATTCGGCAGCAACAGGAAACTGGTAAAAATGCTCTATAAATTCACGCAGAAATCGTCTAAAGCCTGGGCACAAAAAAAGCCGATAATCCGAAAAGGCTTACCGGCCGTTTAGTGTGTATCTACTGCTCACTGCCTGAATGTGATTGAGTCTAGTCGCATATACAGAACATCCAAAAATTTCCACGCAAAAATATAACCAGGGTCACAAAATTAAGCAACATTCCCCAAAATCAGCGGCCTACACAGTTCGAATTGTCAAACATTCATCCTAGCTGGAAATATTGAGAAAATCGATATTTCGGCGAAAAAAGCCAAACCTTCCACGGCAGTGGATTTTTCGTTTCGCTCTTCTTATCCGGAAAAGCTATTAACAAGTTCGTTAATACTCGCAATGAAGAAATATCGCTGAGCTGTTTTTTTCCGATTCAAGCATTTACACTGTTTTAAATGAAATTCTTAACCGGGAGTAGAGTGTGAAATATTGGATGTTTTTAGGGATTGCCATTATTGGTGAAGTGATTGCAACTTCCACGCTTAAAGCAAGTGAAGGATTCTCAAAACTTATTCCATCAATTATTGTTACGGTGGGATATTTGACCTCATTTTATTTCCTTTCGCTGGCCCTAAAATCTATCCCTGTTGGAGTGGCATATGCGGTATGGGCGGGGATAGGCGTAGTCCTTGTTACTATCATTTCTTGGGCGACCTATGATCAAAAACTTGACTTCGCAGCCATTATTGGCATGGTTCTAATCATCTCCGGCGTCATTGTTATGAATCTATTTTCCAAGGTTATTTCGCACTAACATTTGACACATATCCCCGCCTCCACCATATCAAGCGGTATTCGGGTCACAGAGATCGCCCCAACAGTAGCGAGAAATAATTATTCTTGCACGTCGAAAATACTCCACGAGGATTCGGCAAAACACACTGGCCTACCGTCACTTCCGGTCTAAAACCGTAGGTTCTGCTATTCTTCCTCCATGGACTGTTTTTCGGCGGCAAGTTCGACGATGCGACTGCTGAGATATTCGTCGCTCAAGACAATATCAACCATCGCATCCACTACCAAGCGCAACTTTAAAGCGTTGAGCCTTGAAAACGTGGTCAGTGTTTTACTGGTTTCTTTATTCAACGAAACCTTTTTCCTATCATCTTTTGTTTTTTCCGAAGACATGGCAAGCCCCCATAACAGAAAAATATTACGTGAAAATATCAGATAAAAAATTGGTCGAACAAGCTTGGTCTTTGCAAGAAAGCATCAGGCGATTAATTGTGCAAAACTGCAATCGTTGCACTCAAAATGGCGGCTGCACGCCTTCGATATTAAAAGACCGGCTTAATCGCATATTTGAAACAGCGCATTCCCGATATAGACGCCGGCTCCAAAAACTCTGGTCTTAATGCCGGCAACACTTACCGGACAGCACTGACAAACCGCCGGTGCCAATCGCTAAAATCATTCGCCGACAGCGGTTTGGCAAAATGATAACCTTGTACCTCATGGCAGTGATGACTGGTGACGCATGCCAGTTCTTCGCCGTTTTCCACGCCTTCGGCAACAGTTTCCAGCCCCAGACTTTCTCCCAGGGCAATAATCGCACGCACAATCGCTTCGTTGGCCGGCGTTTTTTTGATATGCCGTATAAAAGACTGATCGATCTTGATTCGATCCAATGGGAATTTACGAAGATAACTCAGGCTTGAATAGCCTGTACCGAAATCATCGATCGCCAATTTAACGCCCAAGGTCCGCAAATCCATTAGAGTTTGGACGGCGTGTTCCGCTTGAGTCATCACCACGCTTTCCGTTAATTCCAATTCGAGATATTGCGGGTCTATGCCACTCTCCTCAAGCAAACGCTTAATTAAGCCGCAAAACTCTCGTTGTTTGAATTGGACCCCTGAGATGTTAACCGCCATGCGCAATGCCGGCAGACCCTGTTCAATCCAGACTAAATGCTGGCGGCAAGCTTCATTAATTACCCACTCGCCGATGGATACGATCAAACCCGTTTCTTCGGCAATCGGAATAAAAGTCGTTGGCGGCACAGCACCGAGTTGTGGATGTTGCCAGCGCAATAACGCTTCCACGCCCACGACTCGATGCTCCGGCAACTGAATCTGCGGTTGATACGATAGCGAGAGCTCACCATTATTCAGCGCCATACGTAGCTGGGTTTCCAGACTCATGCGCTCGACTTTGCCATGATCCATTGTCGGCGTATAAACCAAAAACGCGTTACGCCCACGCTCTTTGACTTCGTACATCGCCGCATCGGCTTTACGAATCAAGCCATCCGTGGTTTGATCGTGTTTAGGAAAAAAAGCCATTCCCAAACTGGCGGTTATCTGTATTTCACGCTCGAATATCGGCATGGGTTCCAGAAGTTTGTCGACAATACCGGCAAGCACGGTGGTAGCATCTTCTTCGCTTTCGATATTCTGCAAAATAAGCACAAACTCGTCGCCACCCAGCCTGGCCACCGTATCGCTTTGCCGAATGGTGGCCAATAAGCGTTCGGCAACGTTCACCAATAAACGGTCGCCAAAACTGTGGCCCATCGTATCGTTGATATATTTGAAGCGATCGAGATCAACGAAAACCAAGCCCAGCATTTTATGATTCCGCTGCGCATTGCGGCAGCCTTGTTCCAATCGATCGTTAAATAACAGGCGATTCGGCAAACCGGTTAACTGATCGTAATGGGCAAGCACGTAGAGATCGCGCTGTCGGCGATGAGTGATTTCCTCTAACAGGGCATGGCCGGTTGCCATCCCGACATAGACTCCTTTTTCCAGGATGATGAAACCATTGACCATGTGCCGCATGCCGGCATCGATAATGATCTGGGCCACGTCATCGATGCTTGAGTTAATGTCGACGATAATCGGACTGGCATCCATAATCTCAATGACGCGTTTGTTGTGTAACAAATCGCGGGAAAACGGCCTGAGAAAAATGTCGCTGATCTGCCCCCTATCCACGATGCCAACCGGCGTCTGCTGTTGATCGACAACCGCCACGGCGAGCAATTCCTTTTCATGGATAAAACGATCCAGCACGTCGACACAGCGCTCTTGCGCGATAACGGGCGCCACATACTGCAGTAGCCGTCTGACTGAAGGCGTCTCGGCATCGGACAATCCTTTCATCGGCTGAATCCGGGAACCGGCAATTTGCACATTTGCTTCGAACATCTTGCCTGGCAAAATCATCGTTATAAGGAATCAATGCGATTAATGGGATACGGCAAAATCTAAGGAAAGCAGTTGCGCAGCCTGCTTAAGATATATGCTTTACGTTACAGCAATATGAATTGTTGTAACGGATTCACGCGCTGAAAAGCCGGCAAGTGCTTGCAATACCGGCCCCGCCGATGATTTTGTAGAAAATCGCTGCTAGGCGCGCTGATTCCGCTTATTGATGTCGCGCCACGTACTCACACTAAAAACGGCAAACCCGGGCATACGCGCTTATTTCAGAACGTCCAAAGCTGGTTCGCCAAGCCCAGTTAGCCATGATTCCGGCATATCGTCCTTGAGCGCCACGCCTGATAAACCGCGCAGCAAAGCCTGATCGGTCAAATAGGCCGCCTTAGCTGCGGCCGCGCTATAAGATAGGCCTGCCGGCGGGCGAATGTTGGAGATGCAGTTGCGTTCGGCGTCGGTATTGCCCGGCTTGGGCGCATAGGTTAAATACATCCCCAAGCTGTCGGCGGCACTGAGACCCGGCCGTTCGCCAACGATGATCACCGCCAGCCGCGCATTCAGCAATGCTCCAATTTCATCCGCCAAAGCCACCCGGCCGTTAGCAACCAGACAAATCGGCCCTATCCGCAATCCGCGCTCGGCATATCCGGCAACCACCGTTTGCAGCAAGGCCAATCCATGCCCGTCCACAGCGGTGGAAGACAAGCCGTTGCTGACAATCAAGGCCACGTCTATGGCCTGGCTTACCCGCGCCTCAAGTAATTCGCGGCTGGGTTGCGACAGACAGCGGCCAAGGTCAGGACGCTGCAGATACTGCTCGCGACTGATAACCGGCGTTGCCAAGATCAATGTTTCCGGCGCCAGCTTTTCCACGTCCTTGGCAAAACCATCCACATCCCAAGCTTGATGCACCGCATCGCGAGCGCTGGCATGCGCCAGTTGGAAATCCAGTAGCGCGGCAGTCGGCAGGCTACAACCAGCCCTGCCCTGCGCAATTCTGGCTTGGGTAAATTGGCGTAATGCAAACCAAGGATCGTTCATCGTTAAGCCCTCGGCAAACCATAAAAGTTACTCAGCAGCGGCGTAGTATTACGAGCAGCCGCCAAGCGGTTTTGACCGTCGAATATGCCCATCAGCTCCAGCCAAGCTTCGAACTCCGGCGCCGGCCGCAAGCCCAAAACTTGCCTTAGATACAACGCATCGTGAAACGAGGTACTTTGATAAGCCAGCATCACATCGTCGGCACCGGGTATGCCCATGATAAAGTTGCAGCCTGCCACACCCAGCAGCGTCAACAGCGTATCCATATCGTTCTGATCGGCCTCGGCATGATTGGTGTAACAAATATCGCATCCCATCGGCACACCTAGCAGCTTGCCGCAAAAATGATCCTCCAAACCGGCGCGGATGATTTGCTTGCCGTCGTATAAATATTCCGGGCCGATAAAACCTACGACGGTATTGACCAGCAGTGGGTCGAATTCTCTAGCTACCGCATACGCCCGCGCCTCGCAGGTTTGCGCATCGATGCCGTGATGGGCGTTGGCGGACAAAGCACTGCCCTGCCCGGTTTCGAAATACATCAATTGTTTGCCGACACTGCCACGCCCCAAACTTTCGGCCATGGCCTTGGCTTCGTGCAGCATGGTCAAATCGATACCGAAACTGCGATTGGCCGCTTCGGTGCCGGCGATGGATTGAAACACCAAATCCACCGGCGCACCGCGCCGCATTAGTTCCATGCTAGTAGTGACATGGGCCAACACGCACGACTGGGTAGGAATTTGGTGATGGGCGATGATGTCATCCAACAGACTTAACAAGGTGTGGACATTGTGCAGATTATCGGTAGCCGGGTTGATGCCGATCACCGCATCGCCGCTGCCGTAGACCAAACCGTCCAAAATGCTGGCGGCGATCCCGCGCGGATCATCGGTGGGATGATTGGGTTGCAAGCGGGTGGACAAGCGACCCGGCAAACCAATGGTATTACGAAAGCGCGTAATAACTCGGCAACGCCGCGCCACTGCTATCAAATCCTGGTTGCGCATGATCTTGCTGACCGCCGCCACCATTTCCGGTATCAGACCCGCCGAAACTGCCGCCAAATCGCTATCCTCAGTTAACAGCCAGTCGCGAAATTCGCCCACGCTCAAACTCGCAATCGGCGCAAATGCTTGTTCATCATGCCGCTCCAGAATCAGGCGCGAGACCTCGTCCTGTTCCGGCGCGATCAAAGGCTCTTCTATAAACTGCCGCAAGGGTATGTCGGCCAACACTTGCTGAGCGACTGCGCGTTCGACTTCCGAATCGGCTGCCAAACCGGCTAACTCATCGGCTGCCCGGCGCGGTGTAGCCTTGGCCAGCAAGGTACGCAAATCACGAAAATTAAAGCTTTTACCTTGTACGGTTACGGCGTAATTCATAAGCCCGGCGGGTTGTGATGAGATAAAGCCCGAGAATACGATAGGTTTGTGACCATTATGTGACGTGACACGCTTCCGTCTCCATTCGGTCATTTGCCTGCAATATTTAAGCAATACTCTGGCAATGATTTAGCCCAGTCAGGCGGAACGAATTCAGTCCGGCCACTACCGCTAATTCGACAATTAGACAATTAGACACAGAGCCGGCGTTTTTTAACTCCATAGCGCAAGGCCTTGCAACTTGCAAATATCCTCAAGGCGACGCAGATGACCAATTTCTACCGCGAACTTTCCTATCGTTTCTTAATTTTCATTATCCTGACATTGTCGCTGAGCCTGCGTTCCGCTGGTCTACGAGCGGAACCGCTTAGCGCCGATGTACTGATAGTCGGCGCCGGCCTGTCGGGTTTAAGCGCTGCCTATCATTTGAAGAAAGCAGGTAAAACCGCCGTAATTCTGGAAATGAGTCCGCATATCGGCGGCCGAATCCGCACCGCTTCTTATCCGGACAGCACCCACGCCGAAGTAGGTCTGGAAGAATTCTGGGAAAACAACCCGGCTGTCGAGATTTTTCGGGAACTAAATATCCCAATGGAAACCGCTTACAGCAGCTTTTCCAGTTTTTATTACCAAGGCAAACTCTATCCTTTTACCCAAGACAGCAATCAAGCGTTTCTGGCGTCGGTTTTCGACGCTAACGAACTTAAAGTCTTTAGAAAATGGGACGCCGACATGGCCAAGCTCTATCGGCAACTGGATAAGCGTCCGTTGCCGAATGACTTACTGGCTCTAACGGACATTTCCTTCGCCGACTGGATCAAAAACACTAGCGGCCTTTCGCCTAAAGCCCAAGAAATGGTACGTATCGAAACCGAACCGGAGTACGCCGCCTCCTGGCAGAAAATCAGCGCATTGGACGGCATAGCCGAGTGGCATTATTTTTCCGGCAACGGCTTGGCGCCGCGCCATGTGATCGACGGCAATCAGCGCGCCGTAAAGGCTTTAGCCGATTTTATCGGCAACGACCGCATCCTGTTGAACCAACTGGTCACCCATATCAAAGCCGGCGACAGCGGCGTCGAAGTCATTGCCACCGACCAAGGCAGCTTTCAGCAACAGGTTTTCCGCGCCAAATATGTGATTACCGCGATCCCATTGTTCCGGCTCAGCGACATTCAATTTACACCGCCATTGAGCCCGGAGAGAAAACAAGCGATTCAAACCCAGTCCGCCGGTGCTTATTTTACCGCCCATGTCAGGGTCGATAAGGTTGCCAGCCGCTTTTGGAGCCTAGACGGCGCGAGTGTACTGCCGATTATGACCGATAGTGTGCTGGGGGTTATTTATGAAGGAGCGTCGGTACCGAATTCCGACCCCGGCAATGACGCATTGTTAAATTTACTGGTCAGCGGTGCCGATGCGGAGCGCTTTAATTCGCGGATGAGCGATCCGGATCAGATCCAAGAAACCCTATTGACCACGTTTGACAAACTATGGCCCGGCTTTCGGCAATCGGTTAAGCAAATGAGTTTCTACCGCTATCACCCGCGCGCCATCGCTTCCTGGCCGGTCGGCCGGTCGCGTTTCGATAGCCTGTCCGAGTCCTTAAGAAAGCCGCAAGGCCGGATCTATTTCGCCGGGGATTTTACCGAGGATACGCATTCCAATGGCGCCAGCCTGTCGGCGCTTAGGGTAGTGAAAGACATTTTGGCACAACAATAATCACTCAGCGCAATAGCCAAAACCTTTGCGCTGAGTATGTCTCGAGATGCTTAGTTTGTTTGACGCTTAGACCATCGGCCTAAAGCAAACAGGCCGGACATAAACAACCAAACAGATGCGGGCACCGGCACAGAACTAATACGTACAGCAAAGTTATAAGCATTACCGTGCGCGGACAAATAACCGTCATTGCTTATCGGATCATTCCATGCGGTAGACAACGGATTGGAAACGTAAACCGGCAGCAATCCCTGCAAGGTATCGGCCGCACGCACTTCAAAGGCCAGCCAGTAACTGCCGGCGTTCAACGCCAGATTCAGATCATGCAGCCCGTTCCAACCATCGGCGCCCAAGCTTGCCTGCCGAGAAAACAGCGGCGCGTCGGTATCGGGCAGCCCTGCCGCACTATCGCCGTAAAGTGCAATGGTATAGGTTGCATTCTCCGGGTTGCCGCTATCGGCATTGATAAAACCCTCCAAACCGGCAATCCGCCAATCTTGACTGGTGCTGAATTTGGCTGCCAACCATTGTCCGCTGGACAGCGTCAAGGGAAAACCTGCGGAATTTGGCGCACCGGTATCGACGATCACACCGGCTTGCACCTGATAACTCATTGCCAGTAAGGCGAGCCAGCGCAATGTCATGACTAACTTTTTCATATGCATCTCCTGGTTAATCTAAATTTACGGCAACGTAGGCAATTGAATGGTTTCCAACTTAACGACGGGATTCGCCATCGTGTCGTCGAAACCGTAGGTATCCATCACCACCTTACCGCTTTGGTAAATTTTGACGGTAGCCCAAGAGTACATCCGATCGCTTGGTTTTAAGCCCAAGGTATTGGGTGCCGCTTCGAACGGCGAACCGCCGGCACCTACCAATACTTGATAAGCCGACTTACCGGAAGTCAGATCAAGATAACTCTTTACGTTGTAGATATGCTCATGACCGCAAAAATAAGTAGCATTGTGTTTGGCGATCACGTGCCAGAACGCATCGGCATCGGCGACATTTTTGTTTTTGAGCGACGATGTGGAGCTGGGCGCGGACGTGGGGAAATCGTAAAACGTGTAACTTTTATGCCCGAAGACAAAAATACGTTTGGCGCCGTGGTTTTCAGCAGCGGTCAAATCCGCTTCCAGCCAATTGTAAGGAGCGCGGCCGTCTCTGCCGACGGCATCGGTATTGATCACCACAAAATGCGAGGTACCGATATCGAATGAGTAGCTGAGTTGCTTCTGGTCGGTGGTAATACTGTCGGCAACGCCGGGAACGTTATTCACATCCCAATTTTGCGGAGCCACACCCAGCAAATTAGTCAATCGGCTGGCATCGAGAATAAGATCGCCCATGTTGTCGCGCCAGGCATTTTCGTTTTCGATTTGCGCCGCTTTGCTACAACGTTTGCACTGAGTTTCGTGATTACCGGGAACAGGCACGACATAGGTACCGGTTTCCATCATATTCGCTACCATACCGCGCCAAAAGCTGTACTGTTGATAAAACTGCATCAAATCCGAAGTAACAATGTCGCTAACGCTCGGATTGGCGATTGCCGCTTCTCCAACGCCGTTTGAGGTTCTGGCTACCGGCACGCCAGCTTTGCCGTAGCCCATGGTCATATCGCCATTAAAAAACAGTAAATTGGCTTTTTGCGATTGGATCGCGCGCATGATGCGCGACCAAGCTTTGGTATTTTGCAGCCATTTGCAATCCTGACCGGATAAGCCCGGATTGGGTGTCAAACCGTTTCCGGAAGGAATCGGGCAATTGCCGTTGCCCACTTGATCAGGCTGGGCAACACTCGGATCGATGTTTTGCGGATCTTGTCTTGAGTCGCCGACGGTCGAAAAGGTCAACACGACCGGATCGGCGGCCGTGACCGCATAGGAAGGTGCCGCCTGGATAGCCGCAACCATGGAAAAAGAAACGGCAAGAATATTTTGTCGTTTTAACGCATTTGTTATTGAATCGAACATTTACTTAGCCTTAAAAAATACTTTAGAGCCGGCAAGCATAATTTGACTATGTTTCAACTTCATTAAGGCTTAAGTGCGGCGGCAGGATTCGCCTTCGAATTGAAAAATGTGGCTGCGCCGAATGGCTTGATTGACGTTCGTTCAGCTACCGGCTGAGTTTACGGACTGGTGCGGGATCGTTGGATGAAGCCGCGAAGGCTAGCACGGCGTCATCGCTAGCGACCGGCTTTAAACCTCAAAGCATGCGCCATTACCTGATAAATGTAGCTTTGCTCTTGTACCCCATGAAATAAGTGAGATTGGGGGCCGAAAGCAAAGATCGGAACATCTTCCGCGCCATGGGTTTCGCTGCCGAGCGGCACCGCGGCTTCTTGCAGAAAATCGGGATGCGCGGTATCGACGGGGCTCAGACCGGGACGGCCGTTTCCGCCGCGATAACCGGGGCCATTGGCGTATCCCAAAGTCGCGTAAGGCAAGCCGTTGCTGTCCTTGGCAAAACCGGCTTCGCCGGGCTGTTTCACCAGACCCATGATCGGATTGCCGCGTTGCGGGTAACCGGCGATGGTGAAGGTATGACTGTGATCGGCGGTAACTACGATCAAAGTGTCTTTAGGATTGGTTTTCTCCAGCGCTTTGCGCACCGCATCGGATAATGCCACCGTTTCGGTTAAAGCCCGGTAAGCGTTACCAGCGTGATGGGCATGGTCGATCCGGCCGGATTCCACCATCAACACATAGCCTTTTTTGTTTTTCGACAGCATGTCGATGGCTTTTTCGGTCATCTCGGTTAGAGAAGGCTCGCCCGCCTTGTCGCCAAGTCGGTCGTGTTCGTATTCCATATGCGAACGCTCGAACAATCCCAATAAATGTTCGGTTTGCTGGGGATCTACGGCATCGAAACCGGCTTTGTTAAATACATACGCCGATTTCGGATACTGCGTCAGCCAACGCTGGGTCAAATCCAAACCGTCCTTGCGGCCGCCGAATTTATCGCTATCTTCCTGATCGGGAGTGCTATTGGGCAAGAACATACTGCGGCCACCACCCAAAGCCACTTCCAGGCCGTTGCCGTAACCGAAGTCCAGCAATTGTCTGGCAATATCTTTAACACCGGCGCCAGCCGGAATTTGCGCATCGGACTCCCAATCGCGTTCAGAGGTATGCGCGTAACAAGCAGCCGGCGTCGCGTGGGTGAGCCGCGCCGTGGATACCACACCGGTTGAAAGACCATGTTCTTCGGCTTGTTCCAGTAAGGTTTTCACCTTGTAGGTATTTACCACTTCCGCATTTTTTTCCTGGCGCGCCACCTGCATGCCGACCGACAATTCACCGTCGTTGGTTTTTACGCCGGTAATGATGGCCGACATGGTCGGCGCGGAATCCGGAGTTTGTTGATTGGCGCTGTAGGTTTTCGCAAGCGCGACATAAGGAGCTATTTCGAAACTCAGCGAATTTTCCTCGCCGCCGCGGTTATTTGGTCTGCTTTGTCCTTCCAGAATGCGCGCAGCGGTAATGGTCGAAACCCCCATCCCGTCACCGACAAACAGAATCACATTTTTAGCAAACCCATTATTCGCCTTAAGCCGCGCCGCGGCTTTGATGCTGTTTTGCCCGGACTCCAACCAGAACGCTGGCGTTTCGATAACTTGTTCTGCTGCCGATAACGTGGATGCGACGCTTAACACCGCGGCCAGTAGGATTTTTTTTGATGGTTTACCGCGCATAAGATATTCCGTTAAATTGATACCCTCAAGCACCGCCGTTTCCGTCGGATAACACGGCCTGGTTAGCCGGATTTACGGCTGACCAATAACTGCAGCCATAAGTAAAAAGCAGTAACATCGCCAATAATGCAAACAAGCCTTTATCGCCCAACCAGACATAAGGCGTCACACCGCTCATCGGCACGATCCTGTCCGTTAACGTCGTCGTCGTAAACAAGGGCGCTTGCTTAAGCAGTGTACCGTCAGGTCCAACAAAACCGGTCACGCCGGTATTGGTGGCGCGAACCAGATAACGGCCGGTCTCCAACGCGCGCATTTGCGCCATCTGCATGTGCTGGTGTGGCTGGGAAGAATCACCGAACCAGGCATCATTGGTCAGATTCACGATGTAGCCGGCATCCGCGATCTGCCTGGCAACCAACTCACCGAAAACATCTTCATAGCAAATAGTGGTGACGAAGGCATGGCCGCCGGCCGTCAATAAGGCTTGCCGGTCGCCGCCGACGGCGAAATCGCCCAGCGGAATTTGCAGCTTATCCAAAATCCATCCTGATAAAGGTTGCAGCGGCAAATATTCGCCAAACGGCAGCAAATGGTTTTTGTGGTACAGCGCTGGCTTTTCGCCCAAGGTCATTACGCTATTGTAGTAATCCTTGCCCTGGCCTTCACTGGGCAAACCGACCACCAGTTCCGCGCCATGTTCATGCGCAGCCTGTTGAAGCGGGTCGATATAAGCCGCCTGAACCTGCGATAAAAATGCCGGAATCGCTGTCTCCGGCCAGATGATCACGTCGGAATCCCAATGTTGCTCGGTGAGCGTTCGATAAAGCCTAAGCGTGTTGAGTTGCTGACTATTCTGCCATTTATTATCCTGCCCGATATTGCCTTGCACGAGCGTGATCGTAATCGGCGCGCCGGCGGCGCGAGTCCATGATACCGATTGCAGATACCAGCCGCCGCTCCAAATCGCCAACAAAACCGGCAAACAAGCCATGACATGGACTTTATCTCGCAATATCTCCACGACGGCAAAGGCCGATAACGCCAACAAAAATCCCACGCCGTAGACGCCGATCAACGGCGCGAAGCCGGCCAATGGCGTTGAGATTTGGCTATAGGCGATTTGCAACCAGGGAAAACCGTTCAACAGCCAATAACCGCGAAAATACTCCACCGCAACCCAAGCGACGGCGGCCGCGATAATTCTTAACCAAAGCCCGGACCAAACCGACGTTTTCGCAATCAGCCAACCGGTTAAGGCGGGGAACAAAGCCCAAACCCCTACCAATAAGGCCGTCAGTGCGACAGCACTATAGGGGTCGCCGCCGCCGAAATCGTGAATACTGATATATGTCCACCAAATACCGCTACCGAACAAGCCCAGACCAAACAAATAACCGGTCAATGCTGCTCTTTTCGGCGTTTGCTGACACCAAACCCAGTAAACGAATATCAGCGCGGCAATTGCGGCATAGGCATAATCGTAAGGCGCAAAAGCCGAAGTCAGCAACGCGCCGAATAACGGCGCCGCAATTTCCCATTTAAAGCTCAATATTCGGTTCATTAATTTGGTGTATTGGATCGATTACCCCGGCATTTTATGCAGCCGCCGGTCTTTCGTAAAATTGGCGACTGCCTTTAACCGTCAATCTGAACTAAACTGAGGGCATGTTTTCCACACAACTTAATTCGCAAGTACATGACCGATAACGCATCGCTGCCTTTTGAGATGTCACCAGAATCCCTCGGCGGATGGATTAAATCCTTAAGCGCCCTACCGGTAGCCAATGCCGCCAATCAGTTGAATCACACCCTTAAACAACTGAACCGCTGCGATGCCGCGGAGGCAAACCTCTTACCGCTATTAATCAACTTGACGCCGCTGACCTTGCATTTAGCCAATGGTTTAAGCAATGCCGCGCGTTCCGAAAGCGATAAGGCCAACAGCAAAGCATTGAAAGTAGCCAAACTGGGCATCCAGTTACTCAGACATTTGGGCTTGGCTTTTTGCCATCTGGTCGAGGCCAAGCAGCTCGACGCCGGGCAAAACCAGCAAGCGATATTTTATGCCTTGCAGCTGATCGGATATTGTCTGCGCAGCAGCGCGCTGTTTTACGAAATGCCCTCGACCACCTTATGGAAAAAGAGCGGCATGCTTTATTCGATAGCCGGCGAGCAACAACTGCTGAAAAAGCCTATGTCGTCGAAACATCAGGAATTTAAGCAACACCCGACGATTGAAGCTGTTGTCAAACGCAATTTATTGTTTGCAATCGGCTCGCCCAATCGCTATCCGACAACGGAAATAGACCAGATATTTCAACTCGCCAATCGGTATCGGGACAGACTGGAAATCAGCAGCAAAGCCAAGCAAGGCTTTGGTTTTATTTGGAATCTCGGCAGCGAACCCGGCCCGCTACCGCGTCCCAACTGCACCCTGCCTCTCGGCTCGGTGTATATCGGCTGTCAGAGTCTCGGTCACGCCTTGCAACTCGGTGAAATCGAGACCGAGCTGAACCCAAATATGCAAACCAAACTGGCATCGCATTTGACCGGATACGGCAATATTTTTGCATCGGTGGCCATCGGACCGCCGATGCCGGCACACTTACTGGAAGGCTTCGTTGCCGTCAGCGCGCATCTGCAAGGCGAAGAAAAATTATCGAAAATCATGAACCTTAGTTCACAGTTATCGCGCAACCGCTCCCTCGCCCGCGATATGTCGCTGGTACCGCTGGAACATGAAAAAAATTTTTATAAACCGCTGAATTCTTCGATCATCAGTTTCCCAGAACACGGTACCAGTCTGAGCCTACTACGCAATGTCAGTAAGCAATTCTTGGTGGCGGAAAGCCCGTCGCCCAATTGTTCAACCGGCGACATCGGCTTGCTTTGCCGGGAGCAGCAACCCGCTAGACTCGTAATAGTCCGTCAACAAACCTTGTACGAGGATGTCACGCTAATTTTGCTGGAACCGATTATCGGCAGCGTGGCTATCCACGATATTGAAAATGCCGGCGACAACAGCCAAAAAGCGATAGTCATCGGGATGGAAACCGTTAAACCCGAGATCCTGTTAGCCAACGGCAGGTACACTGTAGGTACTAAAATCAACCTGCTTTACGGTAAGACTGTTTACTTAACGGCCTGCGTGGAAAGCAACCCCTGGTTCGCCCGCTTTAGGATCGGCTTTGATTCGTAACACCATGCGGCACGTGTGCGGCGGCAACTTGGTGTAATTCGGCCGAATCGCAATGCCCTTTCTGGTCGTCAAAGAAAATATCGGCTCCGAACGCTTTTAAAAACGCCCCCTTGGGCATACCGCCCAAAAACAAGGCCTCGTCTATCCTGATTCCCCAGGCTCGCAAGGTGCGCACGACCCGCTCGTGAGCCGGTGCGGCGCGCGCGGTAACTAGCGCGGTGCGGATAGGTGACAGCTCTTGATCGAAATGAGTCTGAATGCGGTGCAACGCACTTAAAAACTCTTTTAATGGGCCGTCCGACAAGGGTTTGTGGGCTTCGTTGCGCTCGTTGGCCGCAAAAGCCGCCAGCCCGTGTTGTTGGTAAATCCGTTCGGATTCGTCGGAAAACAGCACCGCATCGCCATCGAAAGCAATCCGCAATTGTGGGGACGGGTTAGCTACCGCGCCGGATACAATGGTAGCGGCGGCATAGCCGGCAGCCAAGGCTTTTCTGACGTCTTCGCCGTTGGCCGATAAAAACAAATGGGCGCCGAATGCCGGAATGTATTCGTAAGGAGAGACACCACTGGTAAACGCCGCCCGGCTAATCGCCAGTTCGTAATGGTTGATAGAGTTAAAGATACGTAAACCGGTATCCGCACTATTTTGCGAAAGTAAAATAATTTCCACCAGCGGCGCGGCGGGAAAGGCTTTGTTGATATCCAAAAACTTCTTGACCAAGGAAAACCCGAAGCCCGGCGGCAGAATTTCGTTTTCATGCTCAATCTGATAGCGGCAAAAAGCTTCCTTGCCCTGCGTTTCGAAAATCGCATGCGACTCGTCCAAGTCGAACAAGGCCCTGGAAGATACCGCAACCACTAGTTTCTGATTATCCATGGTTAATCTTTATTGCGGGTAACCCAAACCGAATCGAGATTAAGGGTCTTTTTGATTTTGGCCGCATAAGCCGCCGCTTCGTACTGGGTTTTAAAACCGTCCACAAACAGACGATACCAATTTTCACCCTTGGACTCGGTCTTGACCACCTTGGCCGGCACACCCTTGCCCGCGAACTCTTGGGCTTTACTCTTGGCATACCAATCTTGTTTAAACGCAATTAAATTGACCGCCCAATTTTCCTCGACCGGTTCCGGCTTTTTCTTCTCCGGCTTCGGCGCCGGCGCGGCAGCAAGCGCCCGACCTTTTTCCAGCGCGCTTACCTTGTTTTGCAAAGTTTCGATTGCCGCGCCGATTTGCATGATTTGGCTAGCGTTTTCGGCTGATGGCTTGGCCTGATCGCCGCCTGTTTTCGCGGTGCCAGCATTGGCTTGACCTGCCTTACTCAATTCCGCTATCTGCGTGGCCATTACACCATTACTCACCGTCAATTCGTCCAACTGTTTGCGCAACATTTCCTTATCCGCGGCATCGCTGGCCGGCGCCACATTCACTTGTTCCTGCAGTTTACCGATGATCGCGACCAATTCACCAACTTGCGATTTGGCAATCATGCCTTGTATTCCTAATCCGGTACCAATCAACAAAGCGACTACCGCAATACCGTTGGCAACATAAGCGGCTACCGGCTTTTTAGCGGCCACGGCATCAACTGCCCGCTTGGTCTTTTTCTGTTCGGTCTGCACACTTTCCAGATTATCCAAGCAAGCGAGCAATTCCCCCTTGCCGGCCATTTCGGTCAAATCGTGCCTGATCTGTTGTTGATGTTTTTTAATATCAACGATATTTCGGTTTAATGCGGCAATTTCGGCACTATGGTCGATGACTTGCACCGGAGGCACGGGAGCTTGCACCGAGTGCACTGCTTCGACGGCGGGAGGCGGTTCCGGCGCGCTCTGCTGAACCACAATTAATTCTTCGTCGGCACCTTGATCGTCTATCATCGCCGCCAAATCGGCTTCAGCGGCCAAACTCGGCTCTGTTTCCCGTTCCCTTTGAAACACTTCGGCGGCAACCGGTTGTTGCGCCGCCTCGGTAATTTCGGCGCTTTGACCTACATCCGGTTTTACAAACTCATCATCGGCGGAAATATCGAAATCGGCGATCAAAAAATCGGCTTTGTCGGCAACCAGTTCCGCATCGTCGGAGAATTCGTCGATTTCGGTCATGTTTTCCAACTCGTCATCCACCGCAACGGCAACCGGCTCGTCCTCGGCGAAATCCTCGATCTTGCCGACCCGTTCCAGCTCGGCAACTTCATCGAATACCTCGGCCGCCAATTCCACCGCATCTTGCTGACTATTCGCATCGACGATATCGGCGAATTCATCATCGATAAGTTGTTGGTCGCGTCCGGGATTTATGCCGATGTCAGCATCAAAATCGTCGCCAAATTCATCCAGGTCATGCGCCAGGTTGGACTTAGCGTCAGGCTCATCGTCGCCCAACAAACTATCGATATCGGCAAATTCGTCAACATCATCATTGACGTCGCGTTCGAAGGTTTCATCGCCAACCAATAAACGGTCGATGGCCTCGTCATCGTCTATGCTGCCGACCTGCTGACTGTCGGTGTCGCCAATATTAAGCATGGCATCCAAGTCGTCGGCGAACGCATCCAAGGTTTTTTTGTTTTTACTACCAGTCGATTCAGCCATGTTTTTTCTCGTTTAAGCCAGACATTGACCGGCAATGTCTTCAGCAGCAAACACCGCCAAGCTTCATTTGACGGCGGTGACCAACGCATTAACCTCCATGCGTTGCTGTAATTTGATTTCCCGGAAACCTGCGTCGGTCATCTGCGCCAACGCAACTGATTCGCGCATAACGTGATTTTCCGACTCGTCGTTAAACAAATGCACTATCCAATGCTCAAGCAAATCCAGCCGGTTAACTTCTTTCAACGCCTTAAAGTATCCACCGACCTCGCGCTGGATACTGCGGGTATGCGCGGAAATATCGTCCAATGCGTATCGGTCACCGTTGACGAATTTGCCGCCAGGCTTTAACACCCGATATATTTCGGCCAGTACCTGGCGACGGTAATCGATATGGAAATTATGCAAAGTATATGCCGACGCCAAAATATCGACGCTCTCGCTCGCCAGCGCTTGCAACGCACTCAACGCATCCTCGCCGGAAAAACTCAATCTGCCGGCGGCAACCCACGCCTGCAAACTCTGTTTTGCCTGACTTTGCATAGTAGGCTCGTTATCGACGCTTAATATATTTAAGTCGTGTGCGGCGGATAGGATCGCCAACGTGGTAATACCGGTACCACCGCCAAGTTCAACCGCGGTCTGCGGACCGTTTTGCGTAAGACAGTAAGCGCCGACGTTCTCGCCGACCAATCGACTCATTTCCGTCGCAAACGGGCATATCAGTTTCAGCATTTGATATTCCTGGCCGATCACGCCGGAAAACATCGCATCGAAGGGGGTATCGGCCGTCATGACTGCGCTTTCAGTTTTTGTTTAGCGTCGTATGCGGCCAACTGTTCGGGAGTGGCTTCGCGTTGATATTTATCTTTCCATTCGCCGTACGGCATGCCGTAGACTATTTCCCGGGCTTGCTCGTAGCTGATGTCGAGACCGCGTTCGGTTGCCGCAGACGTATACCATTTTGCCAAACAATTCCGGCAAAAATCGGCAAGCACCATCAGTTCGATATTTTGCACTTCGGTATGCTGTTGCAAATGCGCTAGCAATTGTCTGAAAGCAGCGGCTTCCAGCTCGATGTTATTGATCTGAACCATGAAATCCTCCTTTAAAAGCGGCATTTTAGCAGTAAAGCCGCTAGGCTCATGTACAATTGCAAACAAAGATTCTACAATGATGGGATTGATACTTGGGCTTGTAATCGCGCTTTGTGAACACTATACACAGTTCATCCCTGGCTTTTTATCCAGTTGGCTATAGCCAGCCGAAAGCTGCACGGCTGGACAATAATGCGGAACAGCAGAAAAAACCCAATAGCGACGATACGGGGATACCCCGGCAGAATCCTGATTTACCTAAAACTTCGTCAACCGCTCAAATCAGGGCAGCTTTGGCAGACAACGGATTGACAGTGAGCAATAACAACCAACCAAGCAATTCGCGTACTTTGAAAGCATTGAACGCCTACACCGAAAACCGCAACCAACCCGCGCAACTCCGGGTTACGGAAATCATTTCCGGTATCGATCTTTACGCTTAACCATCCCGCCCAACTTTGTAACCACCCACAATGAAGCCGCTTTTAGAGTTTTTTCCTATCGTTTTATTTTTTGTCGCCTATAAGCTATACGACATTTATATTGCTACCGCGGTAGTGATCGCCGCCACTATTGTGCAAGTCACCACCTACTGGCTAATGTATCGCAAAGTGGAAACCATGCAGTGGATTACGCTGGGCTTAATTCTGGTGATGGGAGGGGCAACGCTGTATTTGCAGGATGAGCAATTTATTAAATGGAAGCTGACAATCATCGAGTGGCTATTCGGCGGCGCATTTTTGGTCAGTCAATTTGTCGGCAACAAAACTTTTATAGAACGCATGATGGGCGCAAACCTGGAACTGCCCAATCGCATCTGGAAACGACTGAACTTGAGTTGGTCTATGTTTTTTATCGGGGTTGGCTGCTTAAATTTATATATCATGGCGAACTACAGCACCGACGATTGGGTCAGCTTTAAAACTTTCGGCGTTCCAGGCTTGATGCTAATTTTTATTGCCGTACAAATGGTGTTTTTGTATAAGTTTGTCCCGGCCCCAGAGGCTAAAGAATAATGTTGTATGCGATCATTGCCGAAGACGTAGCGGATAGCCTGAGCAAACGTCTGGCCGCCCGTCCGCAACATTTACAACGATTGAACATATTGCAGGAACAAGGCCGTCTAATATTAGCTGGCCCACATCCAGCGATTGATAGCGCCAACCCAGGCGACGCCGGATTTAGCGGCAGCCTTATCGTTGCCGAATTTGCCACCTTGCAAGACGCCCAAGACTGGGCCAATGCCGATCCCTATATCTCCGCGGGCGTATACGCCCGCGTTACCGTTAAACCATTCAAACAAGTATTTCCCCAATGACAGCCGACCATATCAGACAGAAGCTGGAAGAAGCTTTTAAGCCAGAATTAATCGAAATCATCGATCATAGCGCCGCGCACGCCGGTCACGCCGGCAACCAGGGCGGCGGTCATTACCATGTCACTCTCGTATCCGTTCAATTCGAAGGTAAATCCCTGGTACAAAGGCATCAGCTGGTTTACCAAGCCTTGGGCGACATGATGAAGAATGAAATCCACGCCCTCGGCATTAACGCTTTAACCCCCTCTGAAAACAGCTAAAGGAAATTCTTAAGATGAAACTGAAACTTATCCCTCTAATACTGGCAAGTAGCGTACTGCTACCAGGCTGCTTCGAAGAAAAAGCCAAGGATACTGGGACTGCCGCAGCACCGACAGTCAGCAAGGAAGATGCTGTAGCATCGGTTAACGGCACCTACATCAGCAAAAAAACCCTGGAAACGCTGGAAAAAGAAATCACCGAACGCAGCCAAGGCCAAACTTTCCCAAAAGAACAGTTATTGGAAGAGCTGATTCAACGCGAATTGTTGATTCAACAAGCCGTGCAAAAACAGCTGGATAAATCTCCCGAAGTAATCGAACGGATGGCCACCGTTAGAAACTCCCTATTGTCACAAGCCGCCCTGCAAGATTATCTGAAAGCCAACCCTGTAACCGACGAAGAGATCAAAGCGGAATACGATTCCAAAATGGCGAATATGGGCAGCGAATACAAAGCCCGTCATATCTTGGTAAAAACCGAAGACGAAGCGAAAAAGCTGATTGCTGAGCTGGAAAAAGGCGCCGACTTTACCGCATTGGCCAAGAAACACTCCATCGACCCAATGGGCTCGGAAGGTGGTGATTTAGGCTGGTTTACCGCCGACCGCATGGTTCCACCGTTCTCTGAGGCAGTTGTTGCATTGGAAAACGGCAAATTCAGCAAACAACCGGTGCAAACCCAGTTCGGCTGGCATGTCATTTTGCGCGAAGAGTCCAGAGCACTCACCCCACCTCCGTTCGACGCGGTAAAAGAGCAGATTCGTCCAATGCTGCAGCGCCAGAAAGCTCAAGCCATGATCGAAAATCTGCGTAAAAATGCCAAAGTTGAAGTCTTGTTGCCACCCACACCGCCAAAACAAGAAGAAACTCAACCAGCGGCGGCTCCTGTAGAACAGACAGCTCCCGCAGCTGAACCCGCTAACGTAGAACCGTCCGGCGCGACCGCCCCGACCGCTGAAGCAAAACCAGCCGAACCAGCCACTACCGCAAAGTAATACACCTCCACAAAACAGGGCGATCATGTCGCCCTGTTTTATATGCTTTACACCATCAATTCATCACTAGCTCAGAGCTTATTGGAATTAAGCTGCGTGAGCCTGCATCGAGCGATTTTGCATATTTTCATCCAACAACGCCTTAATACTCGTTGCGCATTTTCCGCACACGCCACCCGCACCTGTACATTGCATCAATTGCCTGCGATTGCACACACCCTGATTAATTGCTTGAGTAACCTGCCTATCGGTGACTGCTTTACATACACAAACGTACATGATGCCCTCTCTTAAATCATATGCGTATTAATGATAACAATTATCATTTAAATGTAAAGCATCCTTCATCAAATTTTTTCCTTTCGAACTTCGCAAAGTAAAGACAGTCTCAACATGCAATTACTCAGCTTTGCTGAGGAAATACGCGGGATTGCGCCTCGAACCCGAATTGCAAACCCGGGTTTGTTCATGATTAAATAGGACGATAACCTTTTCGTCATTTATTACAGAGCCAATGATGCAAGACTATCAAACCCAAAAATCCACGGTGCTTGAAATCCTGGATACTCATCAAGCGATGCCGGGCAATCTGTTGCCGATTTTGCATGATATTCAGGACACCCTGGGCTACATCCCACCGGCGGCCGTAGCAGACATTTCCAAATCGCTGAATCTTTCCCAAGCGGAAGTACATGGGGTTATTAGTTTTTATCATTATTTTCGGGACACACCGCCAGGAAAACACACCATTCGCATTTGCCGGGCGGAATCGTGTCAAGCAATGAACGGTAAAGCCCTGGAAAGCCATGCTAAACAACAGCTTGGCATCGATTTTCACGAAACGACAGCCGACGGAGTTTTTTCGCTAGAACCGGTTTATTGCCTCGGTAACTGTGCTTGTTCTCCCTCGATTACAATAGATGACGAAGTCATTGGTCGCGTTACACCCGATAAATTCGATCGACTGCTAGCCACTTATAAAGGTGCAAAATAATGACCCGCGTATTCATATCCCGCGATTCCACCGCACTTTCCCTGGGTGCTGAACAAGTTGCCAAGGCCTTGGAACAGCATGCTGCCAGCAAAGGCCTATCAGCCGAAATCGTCCGCAACGGCTCGCGCGGATTGTTCTGGCTGGAACCCCTTGTAGAAGTCGAAACCAGCCAGGGCAGAATTGCCTATGGCCCCGTGCAAGCAGAAGATGTGGCATCTTTACTCGATGCCGGCTTGTTGGAAGGGAAGCAACACCCACTTTACTTAGGCAACATTGAAGAAATAGCTTATTTCAAAAATCAAAACCGTCTTACCTTTGCTCGCGTGGGCTTAACCGACCCAATCAATATCGACGACTATTTAGCTCACGATGGATACCGAGGCTTAAAAAATGCGTTGGCGTTACAAGCAACCGAGATCGTCAAGCAAGTGACTGACTCAGGCTTGCGCGGTCGCGGAGGCGCAGCGTTTCCGACCGGTATTAAATGGAACACGGTGTTAAACGCCCCCGCTGAGCAAAAATACATTGTATGCAACGCCGACGAAGGCGACTCGGGCACATTTTCCGATAGGATGGTAATGGAAGGAGACCCCTTCGTTTTGATCGAAGGCATGACCATTGCTGGCCTCGCTGTGGGCGCAACCCAAGGTTACATTTATCTGCGCGTCGAATACCCCCACGCCAAGATTGCCCTAAACCAAGCCATCGAAGCCGCCTACAAAAACGGTTATTTAGGTGAAAACATCCAAAACAGCGGCAAAACCTTCCACTTAGAGGTTCGTAGCGGCGCGGGGGCTTATATTTGCGGCGAAGAAACATCGTTGTTGGAAAGTTTGGAAGGCAAACGCGGATTGGTACGTTTTAAGCCGCCTCTTCCCGCTATCGTTGGCCTGTTCGGCAAACCCACCATCGTCAACAATGTCATTTCTTTGGCCTCCATTCCGGTGATCCTGGACAAAGGCGGCGAATATTATAAAAACTACGGCATGGGCCGTTCGCGCGGTACCCTACCCTTACAACTGGCGGGCAACATCAAACATCCGGGGTTGTTTGAAGTGGCTTTCGGCATGACCCTGCGCGAGCTGCTTTACGATTACGGCGGCGGCTCCGCTAGCGGTAGGCCGATACGGGCGGTTCAGGTTGGCGGTCCATTGGGCGCTTATCTGCACGAAGGCCAGTTCGATACCCCGTTGGATTACGAAGCCTTCGCGGCAATTTCAGCGGTGCTGGGACATGGCGGCATTGTGGTTCATGACGACACCGTCAACATGGCCGACATGGCGCGTTATGCGATGGAATTTTGTGTGGAAGAATCCTGCGGCAAATGCACACCTTGCCGGATCGGATCGACACGTGGCGTTGAAGTTATAGACCGCATCGTCGATGGCGCGCAAAAGGATAAAAATACCGTGTTGTTGCGCGACTTGTGTGACACCATGACTTACGGATCTTTGTGTGCGATGGGCGGCATGACACCTTTCCCGGTGTTGAGCGCGCTGAATCATTTCCCTGAAGACTTTGGCCTCCCCGCCAAAGCCTGATCGATTACCAGGAGATAAATATGTCTGCCAATAACGAAATAGATTACGGAACTCCCGCGAGTTCGTCTGCAAATCAAGTCACTCTGGAAATCGACGGCCACAAGGTCACTGTCGCTGCCGGCAGTTCCGTGATGCGCGCCGCCGCAGAAGCCGGGGTCAGCATCCCTAAACTGTGCGCCACCGACAGCCTCGATCCATTCGGCTCGTGCCGGATGTGTCTGGTACAAATCGAAGGCGCGCGCGGCTATCCGGCCTCCTGCACGACACCGGTCGCGGATGGCATGAAGGTCTGTACCCAGAACGATAAATTGGCCAGCATCAGACGCGGCATCGCCGAACTGTATATCTCCGATCACCCCTTAGACTGTCTGACCTGCGCCGCCAACGGCGACTGCGAATTGCAGGATACCGTCGGCCAAGTCGGCTTGCGTGAGGTGCGTTACGGCTTCGATGGCGAAAATCATCTGGGCTCCGAAAAAGACGTCAGCAACCCGTATTTCAGTTTCGATCCATCGAAATGTATCGTCTGTTCGCGTTGCGTGCGCGCTTGCGAAGAAGTGCAAGGCACCTTCGCCTTGACCATCGATGGCCGCGGTTTCGACTCCAAAGTCTCTCCCGGTCAAAATCAGCCGTTCATGGAATCCGAATGCGTGTCCTGTGGCGCTTGCGTGCAGGTGTGCCCGACCGCGACGCTGATGGAAAAATCGGTAATCGATAATGGCGTACCGGAACACAGCACTATTACCACCTGCGCCTATTGTGGCGTCGGTTGCTCATTCAAGGCCGAAATGAAAGGCGAGCAACTGGTACGCATGGTGCCCGACAAAAACGGTCAGGCCAACCACGGTCACTCTTGCGTCAAAGGCCGTTTCGCGTTTGGTTATGCGACTCACAAAGACCGCATCACCACACCGATGGTCCGGGAAAAAATTTCCGATCCTTGGCGCGAAGTCAGTTGGGAAGAAGCTATCGGATTTGCCGCAAGCAAATTGAAAGGCATTCAAGCTAAATATGGTAAAGATTCTATCGGCGGCATTACCTCGTCTCGTTGCACCAACGAAGAAACCTATCTAGTGCAAAAATTGATCCGCGCCGGCTTTGGTAACAACAATGTCGATACTTGCGCCCGCGTCTGCCATTCGCCAACCGGCTACGGTTTAAAAAGCACATTTGGCGAGTCGTCCGGCACCCAAACCTTTGACTCGGTAATGCAGTCCGATGTGATTATGGTAATAGGCGCTAACCCGACCGACGGCCACCCGGTATTCGGTTCGATGATGAAACGCCGCTTACGCCAAGGTGCGAAATTGATTGTGATTGATCCGCGCAGTATCGACCTGGTCAGCAACAGCCCGCACGTCAAAGCCAACTATCATCTGAAACTACGTCCTGGCACTAACGTTGCGGTTGTAACCGCATTAGCTCACGTGATCGTCACCGAAGGCTTGGCGGACGAAAAATTCGCGTTGGAACGTTGCGATGTCGAGTCGTTTAACAAATGGAAAACCTTCGTTGCGCTGCCTCAACATTCACCGGAAGCCGTTGCCGAAGTGACCGGCGTGCCCGCCGAGAGCATGCGGGCGGCAGCCCGCTTGTACGCAACGGGCGGTAATGGTGCAATCTATTACGGTTTGGGCGTTACCGAACATAGCCAAGGTTCGACTACCGTCATAGGTATCGCCAATTTAGCGATGGCTACCGGCAATATTGGCCGCGACGGCGTCGGCGTCAATCCATTGCGCGGACAAAATAACGTGCAAGGCTCTTGCGATATGGGTTCGTTCCCGCACGAGTTCGTCGGTTATCGCCATGTTTCCGACTCGCAAACTCGCGCTCAATTCGAAACAGCCTGGAACGTGGCACTGTCCTCCGAACCTGGCTTACGCATCCCTAATATGTTTGCTGCCGCTATCGACGGCAGTTTCAAAGGCTTGTACGTACAAGGCGAAGACATCGCCCAATCCGACCCTGACATCACCCATGTACATCACGCACTGCGTGAACTGGAATGCTTGGTCGTACAAGACATTTTCCTGAACGAAACGGCTAAATTTGCCCATGTATTTTTACCAGGCTCCTCGTTCCTGGAAAAAAACGGCACATTTACCAACGCTGAGAGGCGGATCTCACCGGTTCGTAAAGTCATGACGCCACTGGGCGGCAAGGAAGATTGGGAAGTGACCCAGGATTTGTCCAACGCGTTGGGTTATCCGATGAATTACAGTCATCCTTCGGAAATCATGGATGAAATCGCTGCGCTGACGCCGCAATTTGCCGGCGTCAGTTACGAAAAAATCGACGAAATGGGCAGTATTCAATGGCCTTGCAACGACGAAACCCCGGACGGCACACCGATTATGCACGCCGATCACTTCGTCCGCGGCAAAGGTCGTTTCATGCTTACAGAATACGTTGCCACGGAAGAGCGTACCAGCAGCAAATATCCGCTGATTCTGACAACCGGCCGAATCTTGTCGCAATACAACGTCGGGGCGCAAACCCGCCGTACCGAAAACGTTGCCTGGCATGAAGAAGACCGTCTGGAATTGCACCCGCACGATGCCGAAGTCTTGGGCATCAGCGATGGCGATTGGTGCGGTGTAAAAAGCCGCTCCGGCGAAACGGTATTGCGGGCCAGAGTGACCGACCGCATGCAACCAGGGGTGGTTTATACCACTTTCCACTTCCCACATTCGGGTGCCAACGTGATCACTACCGATAACTCGGACTGGGCAACCAACTGCCCGGAATATAAGGTCACTGCGGTGCATGTCGCCAAAGTCGCGCAACCGTCGGCATGGCAACGGGAATATCAAGACTTTTCCGATAATCAGTTGTCTTTGCTGGAAAACCGCATCGCGGTCAACGAGTAAGTTTTCCGCCGGCTTATGGATGCAGTCTCAACTGAACTAGGCTGGACCAGCTATCGAACCGGTACGTTCGATAGCTGGCGAGGCCCCGTTCATACCGCCAAGGAAGATTATGTCGCCGAAGAAGTACCGGTGGTGTTGGTCTACAACACCATTCCCCATGTGGTGATGCTGACTACCCCTCTGAATTTGGAAGATTTTGCACTGGGTTTCAGCTTGACCGAGGAAATCATCGGTCATCCGGCGGAATTGCAATCGGTGCGCGTCGTTCAGCGCTCCAAAGGCGTGGAAGTGCGGATGACTATTCCGGAAACGCGGTTCCAGAATCTACACGGCAAAGGCAAAAACATGACAGGCCGGACCGGCTGCGGATTATGCGGCGCCACCACCTTGGAGCAAGCCATTCGGCGTCCGCGTCAGGTTGGTCAAGGGTTGGCGCTTAGTGCCCAGCTATTGACTAGCGGTTTCTCTGACATGGCGCAAAAGCAATCCCTCAACTTACTCACCGGCGCAGTTCACGCGGCAGCTTGGCTACATCCGGAACGCGGCATAGTCACGGTGCGGGAAGACGTAGGCCGGCATAATGCGCTGGATAAATTGATCGGCTCGCTAGCCAAGGCTAACACCAACTTTGAAAACGGCTGGTTACTGGTGACCAGTCGCGCCAGCTATGAAATGGTACAAAAGGCTGCCAGCGTCGGCATCACCTTGCTGGCAGCCATATCCGCACCCACCGCGTTGGCCATCCAATTGGCGGACGAGTGCGGACTGACCCTGGTTGGCTTTACCCGCCACGAGAATCACATGATCTACACTCACCCTCATCGTTTACAACATTATCAAGAATCAGCCGCATAAATCATGGATAACGACAATCTCATTAAAATGGCCAACAATATTGGTGCTTTTTTTAAATCAGAACCCGACCGGGAACAGGCCGTTAAAGGTATTGAGCAACATATCAGAAACTTTTGGGAACCGCGCATGCGTAAGGCCATTGTCGAGTATGTGCAACAAGGCGGCACCGAATTATTGGATATCGTGTCGGAGGCCGTATTGCATATCGCTAAACCCTCTTGAGCTTATCCTCGGATGGCTTATTAAAATAAGCATCTGCATTCGCCCGCGCTATTCGAACAATTTAATCGGAAATATCTTTCCCCAAATGCCGGTTATTTGGGGAAAACTTCTTCAGAAATCTCGCAAATTGTTCACTTAAGATAGCAAACGTCTTAATCGGCGGAGCTTAGCGGTTGAACTTCTGTCGGTAAGGTTGTACCCAAATGTTTATTCAACTGGCCTTTACTGGCCAGAATCCGAAATTGTGAAAACAACTCGTCGTATTTGGCATTGATATACGAACTTTTGGCGATATAGGCTTCGTTAAAGGTATCCAACAAATCCAATAGCGTACGCTGACCGATATTGAATTGCTGTTGATAAGCAGTGATGGTCTTCTCGCTGGAATCGACGTGCTGTTTAAAAAACTCCAATTGGCTTTTCACCGTTTGATGAGCCACCCACGACAAACGCATACTCTCTATCACCTGCCTATGGGTATTATCGCGAATATCCTTGGCTTGATTGATTAATTGAGCAGTTTGCTCGCGACGAGCCATGTCCTTACCGCCGTTGAAAATGTTATAGCGCATGCGCAGCATCGCGGTCATATCGGAGTTAGTGCCGCGAATACCGTCCAGATTGTAATTATGACTAACGCCGGTTTCGATATCGAAACGCGGAAAATAAGGGGCTCTAGCCGTGCTATGCTGGGCAAAAGCCGAATCGATATCCGAATTGGCGGACTTCAAAATCGGATGATCTGCCAACGCCTCTTCTATGGCTTGATCCAGCGACTGCGGTAAGGCGCTACCTGGCGCCTGTATCGGCTGAATGCCTTCCGGCAAGGTGCCGATGACTCGCAAGAAACTGGTTTCGGCATCTTTCAAATTACCTATTTCGGACAACACGTTTCTTTCCGCCAATGCCACCCGGCCCATGGACTGATCGACGTCGGCTCTTTTACCCACGCCTCGTTCGCTACGCAACTTGATCTGATCATTCGTCCCCTGATGCCGTTGCAGGTTTTCCTTGGCCAGATTTAACAACTCCTGGCGCCGCAACACCTTGATGTAGGCTTCTACGCCGTCTAACGCGGTAATTTCCGATTGGCCGAACACCGTGTAAGCCCGCGAATCGGTGCGAGCTTCCTGCCTATTTACTTCACTGGGAGTCGCTAAACCGTCGAACAGCATTTGCCTAACCTGAATGGCCCCTTCTTCCCGATGGTAAAAAACCGAACCATCGCCACGACCACGCGTTGTAGGATTATTGGATTCTTCCCAACCGATGCCGGCCGTCACGTCCACAGTAGGGAAATATCCCGCTTTGGCTTGGCCGATTTCCTCCTCCACAGCACGCCTCTCGGATTTGGCGGCTTGAATTTTCGGATTTTCATCCAACACCTTTTGAATAGATTCCTGTAGGCTCAATGCTTGGCTGGCCGATGCGCAAGCCAAGTGCATTGCAACGCCCATACCCAATTTCCGGCTGAATTTCATGAGGCTCCTCTGTGGTATTGATCGATTTCTTTTAACAATATGGCTAACCGCAATCTGTCATCGACATGTAATTTCCTAAAAATCGAAGACAAATGGGCTTTCACTGTTCGTTCGGATATATTCATCGCAAAAGCAATCCGTTTATTACTTTCGCCTTGACGTATCATGTTGGCCACTTCCAGTTCCCGCGCGGATAAACTGGCCAGCTTTTTCAGCTTTTGTTCGGTATCGACAGTATTAGGTGTCAAATGTGTCCGTCTGGCGCTGGTCAGTACGCCGATTACCTTGGGTACCAAAGCGCGGCGGATCCAAATATCGCCGGCCAAAATACAGGCTACAGCCCGCGTCAACAGCTCCGGCGCCTCGGATTGATCGCAATAACCGGCAGCGCCGTTAATCAGCACTTCGATCTGCTTTTGTTCCGGCCAGTCCGCCCCCATAACCAGAAAACGGGCGTTTTTGTTAGAAAAAACCGATAGCAAACTGGCGTCGTCATCCAGTTTTTTCGCATCGAAAATGACTGCATCGGCCGTGTATTCGCTGCGGATACTATGCAGCATACTTACGTTATATTCCGCGATCAACGCATGAGTCCATTGCGCCGTCAGCTGAGGGTTGTTGGAATAAATCAGTATGTTGGCCACAAATATAAGATATTGTCTTGGGTTATCGTTCTCTTAAAGCCCTATCCCTGGCTTTCAATATCGGCTTTAAGAGGTAATCGAGCACTGTTTTTTTTCCGGTCAAAATATCGACTTCAGCCGTCATCCCGGCAATGATTTCGAGTCTAACACCGCCTTTTTCCAGATAATTTTTAGCGGTGCGCAAACGAATCAAATAATAACTTTCCTCGTCCTTCCGGTCGCCGGGGATGCTATCCGCGCTGATATGTTCCAAGGACGCATCCAGGCCGCCGTATATCGAAAAATCATAGGCGCTTAGTTTTACCACAGCTTTCTGTCCAGGGCGAAGAAAAGCAATGTCCGCAGGGCGAATTTTTGCTTCGATCAACAACTGATCTTCCAAAGGCACAATTTCCAATAGATCCATTCCGGGTTGGATGACGCCGCCGACTGTAGCCACCTTGATGCGCTTTACCGTCCCTTTTACCGGCGACAACACCCTAGTACGACTCACCCTGTCCTCCAAGGCCACCGCCGACTCGGAAGTACGATCCAACTCGGCCTTGACTTCATTTAACTCTTTCAAGGCTTCGGTCTTGAAACGGCTCTTGATCTCCGCCAGTTTATTGCGCGCCTCGTCCAACGACGAACGCAAACGCGGCACCGCTAAATTAGCGGAATTCAAGTCGCCTTTCAAATCGTTGGCGGCCCGCTGTAATCGCAGCAATTCAACTTGAGACATCGCACCATCCGCCACCAGCGGTTCGGACATTTTCACTTCATCCTGCAATAGTTTGTAGCTACGCGCCAACTGATCGCTTTTCGACTGAATCTCGATAATTTCCTGCTCTTTTTGCCTAACTTGCTCGGCAAAAATATCGGTATTGGATTTTATTTCATTCTGCTTGGAAGCCAACAGCTGTTTAACATTTTCAGCGATTTGCGGTGCGTTTTTCAAAACCTCTTCCGGTATGAGCAACGGCGTGCCATTAATCTCGGCATTCAAGCGCGCAGTATTTGCCAGCAATTCGTAATACTTTAACTTGGCTTCCTTAAACGACGACGCAAAACGCACTTGATCCAATTGCAACAACACTTGATCCTTATCCACCAGCTGGCCTTCCTGCACCAGAATCTCCGAGACGATGCCGCCTTCCAGATTCTGCACCACCTGCACTTGGCTGGACGGTATAGTTTTGCCTTCGCCGCGCGTGACTTCGTCCAATGTAGCAAATCCGGCCCATACCAAGGCTACAACGACAAAAACCACGGAACAGCACAAAATCAAATGACTTTGCAAAGGCAATTCGTACAAATTGGCAGCGTTAACATCGCTCAGAAAGCGCTGATCTTCGGCGCGGTAACGATGCCTAGCCCGCCATTCGGCGATTTTGTTCAGCATCAGCCGGCTACCTTGATTTGACCCTGACGCAAAGCTTCCAACACATGTTCCTTCGGCCCGTCGGCCACCATACGTCCGCCGTCCATCACAATCAATCTATCCACCAAACTGAGCAGCGACATCCGGTGCGTGACCAAAATCAAAGTCTGTTGCTGCAATTGCAAGGCGAAACGTTGTTTAAACGCCTCTTCGCTGCTGTTATCCATCGCGTTGGTCGGCTCGTCCATAATAAAAATCGGCGGCGACAACAATAATGCTCTGGCCAGCACGATACTCTGCCGCTGTCCACCGGATAAAGACGCCCCGCGTTCGCCGACCTGCAAATCGAAGCCGGCCGGATGCTTGCTGACAAAATGATCGACGCCGGCAATCTCGGCAGCCTTTAACACCGCACCATCGTCCACATAAGCCGAGCCCAGCACGATATTGTCTTTCACACTACCAAACATCAATGAAATATCTTGCGGCACATAACCGATTTGCCGACGTAAATCGGCAGGGTCGATTTGGCGAATATCGGCGCCATCTATTAAAATAGAACCTTCCTGGGCCTGATATAAACCCAGCATTAACTTTTCCAGCGTACTCTTACCGGAACCAATCCGGCCGATAAAACCCACACGTTCGCCGGCCCTGATCTTAAAGGACACTCCGTCCAGAGCCTTGACCGGCTGTTGCGGATAGCTGAAACCGACATGTTTGAATTCTATCTCGCCGTTAAAACGCGGCCTATGCAAATATTCCTTAGCGCTCTCGCGCTCCACCGGCAAAGCCATCATTCGATTTAATGACCCCAGAGCTGCGACAGCCTGATGGTAGCGAGTCAATAAAGCCGCCACTTGTCCGACCGGAGCCAACGCCCGCGAGGTCAGCATCGTGCAAGCCACCAAGCCGCCGGTAGTTAAATCGCCATCGGTAATCCGATAAACGCCGGCGAATACGACCAGAACCGCCGCCAACTGCTGCAAGAATGCGGTTAAATTTACGGTCAAACCGGCATAGAAACGGGATTTTAAGCCCAGCCTGGCAATTTCGCCGATATTCTGCTCCCATCGTTGTTGCAACTGCCCTTCCGCACCAACGGTCTTTATGGCTTCCAGATTCGTCAAGGCTTCTACTAATGTGGCATTTTTTTCACCGCCGAACCTGAATAGGGCGCTGATGGTGTGTTTTAACGGCGCTTGCAAGGCGACACCGATTAAAATTGCCATAGGCAAAATGGCCAATGGAATTAATGCCAAGGATCCGCCAACACTATAAATAATCAGTAAAAACAAAAACAAAAACGGCAAGTCGATTATTGCCACCAACGTCGCCGAGGTCAAAAACTCGCGAAACGTCTCAAACTCGCTTAAATTGTTGGCAAATGCGCCAACCGATGGCGGCCTGGCTTCCATCCGCAGATTCATCAATTTTTCGAAAATAGTGGCGGATAAAATAATATCCGCCCGCTTACCCGCTGCATCCACAAAATAACTGCGGAGCAGCTTCATCGCCAATTCGAAACTCAACACAATCAGCACGCCCAAGCTCAGTACCCACAGGGTTTCCAGCGCATGATTCGGCACCACTCTGTCGTACACGTTCATAAAAAACAGTGGCGACGCCAAGGCGAATAGATTGATTAGTAAGGAGGCGGCCAGCACTTCCGCGTAGATAGGCCAGGACTTGAACAAGACATCCCAAAACCAGTGTTTGACCTTAGGTACCGCCGATTCCGAGGTGCGGCCGTCAAAGCGGTGCCGCAACTGCACAAAAAAGGCCGTACCGCTATAAATTGCCTGCAGTTCCTGCGGACTGACGGTCTTTTCGCCGCTGTCGGTTTCCGGCAAAATCACCGTGTAACTTTCATCACTTTTCGCTATCAATACGCAGGCATTGCCGTCTTCTAGCAATAACACCGCCGGCAAGACTAAATTGGAAACTTTCTCTAAGGGCCGACGCAGCAAGCGGCTGGTCAAACCGGCACGTTCAGCGGCGCGCACGAACAATGCCGGCGTCAATTTATTATCGACTAAGGGCAGTCCGGCCACCAAAGCCGTTGCGGTTTGCGGGATATGTAACAGTTTGCAGACCGACAGTAAAGCCAATAATAGAGGATCGTCAAATGTGGAATCTGCTGGTCCGGATATCTGGCCGCTATCAGGCATGTAGGATGTGAATAGAAGTTAGGGTTTGTATAACGCTAGAACACGCTATTGTACTTAAGTATTATAAATTGATGCGATTACAACCCAAAATGCATTTTTATCAAAGCAATTTCAAAAACCGACGTCTGGTGCATCGCCGATAATTTCCCGTAATAAGGCTGTAGCGTAGCTACCGGCGGGCAGTGCGAAGCTCAACTTTAATTGCTTATCCAACCATTGCCAGCTCAGGTCTCGCGGCAATGTCCGCAAGGCCCGACGGTCGGCTTCCAGATCAAACGCCAGCAAGCCGTCGGCCATGGATGCGTTAACGGCAATCACGGCGTTTTCTATCGCACCGGCCTCAGCCGTGGCAACCTTACCACCACGGCCCCACATGATGCCGGTGGGATGAATATCGCCCTGCTCGACACGTGTCGGCAGGCTGGCATCGTTGCTAGTGTCGGTAAAACAGCTATTACTACCGTCCAACTTGAATACATCGCCGTTTATTGCACGCTGCCAATTGGCTTGCTCAACGCGCTGCGCCAGGATCAAATTGAACAAATACGAGCGCGCCGCCGATAAATACAGAGAACGTTGTTCCCGCTTGACCTTGGCGCCGGCAAACATAGCCAATGCGCGATCAATATTTTGGCCGTGATGCCCGAAACGCTGGGGCCCGAAGTAATTCGGAAAACCCTGGGCTTTAATCAGTTGCAATTGCTTTTCGGCAAGTTCTTGGTCGCCCGTCCAATTACGGATCAGCAACGTAAATCGATTGCAGGCCAAAACGCCACGCTTCAGCTTACGAGCGTGACGCATCGTTTGCAGTATTTTCAACTGATCGGTTTCGATAGCTGACCAATCCGGACCTTCCTTACCCGGCAGCCACACGCTAAACCATTGCCGAGTGCGACCGTGTCTGTCCTTCAGGCCGGCGAAGCAGACATCACGCTGTCTGATACCAGCATGACGAGCCAACTGCCGCGCAACATATTCGGTGTTTTCGCCGATTTTTTCGATATGTAGAAAGATATGCTCGCCGCTGCCCTCCGGCTCGAAAGACAGGATTTCTTCGACGACAAAATCCTCGGGCTCGGTTTTGATGTCGCCAGTGCCGGACGGACCACCGAAGGCGTAGGGCCATTCGGGTAAGCTAAAATCTGTCATTGGGTATGAAAATGTCTTAGGTCATGTTGCAGTGAAATTGTCAGGGAACGCTAAGCGCACCCTGACCTACCTGACTGAGGGAAGACACTTTGATGCCAATACATGCCAGGAGCACTGAACCAGTGAGCGTTTCGGCTGTTTTCAAACTGTGCGAGTTGATGCATAGGAATCCGATAACGCCAGAAAAGAGCAATCAGGTCACGCAAAGCTTCTGCGGAAATGTTACGCGACCTGACAATCAAAGTATCTTGATCCCACTGTACAAAGCAGGAGATTTCTCTGGCCCACTCGAACAAGTGTTTCTCATCAAGTTGGGAGCCGAAGGTGATACCGGAACAGTCGAGGCGAACCATGCTTTAGCTAAAAGCTATTATTTCTCGATCAACACCACCGCCTGCACAGCGATGCCTTCCTTGCGGCCTTCAAAACCCAGCTTTTCGGTGGTGGTGGCTTTGACATTGATGAAATCGACATCGACAGCCAAGTCGGCAGCAATATTGGCGCGCATGGCCGGCACGTGCGGGAGCATTTTCGGCGCCTGGGCGATGATGGTCACATCGGCATTGACTAATTTGTAACCTTTTTCCTGGACGATTTTATAAACATGCCGCAGCAACACGCGGCTGTCGGCACCTTTGAACTCAGGGTCGGTATCTGGGAAATGTTTGCCGATGTCGCCCAGCGCTGCCGCGCCGAGAATTGCATCGGTCAGCGCATGCAGCACCACATCGCCGTCGGAATGGGCTTCCAGGCCTTTTTCGTAAGGAATGGTAACGCCACCGAGAATAATGTGGTTGCCGTCGTTGAAACGGTGGACGTCGTAGCCTTGGCCGACTCGAATCATGCTTGTTGCTCCATATAAAATTGCGCCAGCGCCAGATCTTCGGGCCGGGTGATTTTGATGTTATCGGGGCGGCCTTCGACGATCTTCGGCTGAAAGCCCAACAGTTCCAATGCGCTAGCTTCGTCGGTAATGGCCGGATTGCCTTCGGTTTGCTGCAAAGCATCTCGCAGCATGCCGTATTTGAACATTTGCGGTGTCAACGCCCGCCAGACATGTTTTCGGTCTATCGTTGCGGTAATCGTGTCGGCTTCGACGTGTTTCAGCGTATCGTGTGAAGACAGCGCCAGAATGCCGCCGACTGCATCGTCTTTTAGGGTATCGATTTGCAGACGGATGTCTGAGGCGGTAAGACAAGGCCGGGCGGCGTCATGCACCAACACCCAGTCGTCTTCAGCGGCCTGGCCTTGCAAAGACTTCAGCGCCGACAACACCGAATCGGCCCGTTCCTTGCCGCCCGGTGCGGTAATTACCTGAGGATTCCTGGACACATCCAACTCCGGCCAATAGGGATCTTCAACTGAAATCGCCACCGCCACAGCTTGAAAAGCGCCGGATTCCAATAAGCGGTTTAAGGTATGTTCGATGACGGTTTTGCCGGCCAGCGGCAGATATTGTTTGGGGCGGTCGGCTTGCATGCGTTTGCCAACGCCGGCTGCCGGGACTACCGCCCAGCATTTGAGAATTTGATTCATGCTCTACTCAAGCACTTGAAAGAAGGTTTCGTTTTCCTTGATCATGCCCAGCTCGTAGCGGGCGCGTTCTTCGATGGTCTCCAGACCACGGCGCAAATCCAGCACCTCGGCATACAGGGAATCGTTGCGTTCCTTTTTTTCCTGCGCTTCCTTGGTCAGGGTATCGAGGCGTTCCCGATAGTCACTAATCTGCGAGACGCTGGCATCACCTAGCCACAACCGATACTGGAAGTGAACAATCAACAGGATGATGATGGCGATCAGGGTTTTAATGGCTGCTCTCGATCTGTAAGGTGGGTTGCACCCGAAAGAGTGCAACCCAACAATAAAGCAATCCGTTGGGTTTCGACTTACGCCTAACCCAACCTACGCTTTTTTATTTCAGCATTTTGAACGCGCTGCGGCCGGCGTATTTGGCTTTATCGCCCAACTCGTCTTCGATTTTCATCAGACGGTTGTATTTAGCAACCCGGTCGGAACGGCTCAACGAACCGGTTTTGATTTGGCCGGTGCCGGTGGCAACAACCAAGTCGGCGATAGTGGTGTCTTCGGTTTCACCGGAACGGTGAGAAACCACCGCGCTGTAACCCGCAGCAGACGCCATATCGATAGCAGCCAGGGTTTCGGTCAAAGTGCCGATTTGGTTAACCTTGATCAGGATGGAGTTGGCAATGCCTTTCTCGATACCTTCTTTCAGGATAGCAGGGTTAGTTACGAACAAATCGTCGCCGACCAATTGGATTTTGTCGCCTAATTTTTCGGTTTGATATTTCCAGCCGTCCCAGTCGTTTTCGTCCAGACCGTCTTCGATCGAGATGATGGGGTATTTATCAACCCACGCGGCCAGGAAATCGACCATCTCTGTAGAATTGAAGCTGCGATTTTCCGCAGACAACACGTACTTGCCGTCGTCAAAGTACTCGGAAGCAGCAGCATCCATACCCAAATAGATGTCAACGCCTGCTTTGTAACCGGCTTTTTCGATCGCTTCCAGGATTACTTCGATGGCTTCTTCGTTAGACGACAGGTTAGGCGCGAAACCGCCTTCGTCGCCTACAGTGGTGGCCAAACCGCGGCTTTTCAATACTTTAGCCAGGTTGTGGAATACTTCGGCACCGTAACGGATCGCTTCGCGGAAAGTCGGTGCGCCGACAGGCAGAATCATGAATTCTTGCAAGTCAACGCTGTTATCAGCGTGCGAACCGCCGTTGATGATGTTCATCATCGGTACAGGCAGAATAAATTCGCCGGATTTGTTCAGGAATTTGTACAACGGTACGCCGGCTTCTTGAGCAGCAGCGCGCGCGGCAGCCATGGAAACGCCCAGAATCGCATTGGCGCCAATGCGGCTTTTGCTAGGCGTGCCGTCCAAGGCAATCATTTTTGCATCCAATGCGGCTTGGTTGTTGGCATCCATACCCACGACGGCTTCACGGATTTCGGTATTGACGAAGTTAACGGCATTCAATACGCCTTTGCCCAGATAACGGGATTTATCGCCGTCGCGCAATTCGATCGCTTCGCGCTCGCCGGTGGAGGCGCCGGATGGCACCATCGCGCTGCCGATGATGCCGGATGCCAAATACACTTCCGCTTCAACGGTCGGGTTACCGCGTGAATCCAGAACTTCTCTTGCCTTTACATCTACTATTCTTGCCATTATTTTGCCCTATAGAGTGGTTTCAATCAGGCTGGTGGATTTAACAGCCCGGTCTATCGTTACTAACATTTCCAATAATTCTTTCATGCGGTGCAAGGGCCAGGAATTGGGGCCGTCGCTCAACGCTTCTTCGGGTTTGGGATGCGATTCCATGAAAAGCCCGGCAATGCCCACTGCGACTGCGGCGCGCGCCAGAACTGGCACGTGCTCGCGCTGACCGCCGGATACATTGCCTTGACCGCCGGGCAACTGTACGGAATGTGTGGCGTCGAATACCACCGGGCACCCGGTGTCGCGCATCACAGCCAGCGAACGCATGTCCGAAACCAAATTATTATAGCCAAACGACACACCGCGCTCGCAAACCATGATTTGCTGATTACCGGTGGCTTTGGCTTTGGCGGCGACATTGGCCATATCCCAAGGCGCTAAAAATTGGCCTTTTTTGATATTTACGGGTTTGCCCAAGGCCGCTACGCTTTGGATGAAATTGGTCTGGCGGCACAAAAACGCCGGGGTTTGCAGCACATCGACCACCGCAGCGACTTCTGCCAGTGGCGTGTCTTCATGCACGTCGGTCAAAACCGGCACATGTAATTGCTGCTTCACCTTTTCCAGTATCTGCAAACCTTTTTCGACGCCCGGACCGCGAAAACTGCCTAATGATGAACGGTTGGCTTTGTCGAACGAGGACTTATAAATAAATGGAATATTCAACTCGTCCGCTATTTCTTTCAATTTACCGGCGGTATCCAGGGTCATTTGTTCGCTTTCGATGACACAGGTGCCGGCGATCAGGAAAAACGGCTGATCCAAGCCGACTTCGAAATTACATAATTGCATGTTTAACCTTGTTTCTTGTGTTTGGCGGCCGCCTCGACGAAGCCTGAAAACAACGGATGACCGTTGCGCGGTGTCGAGGTGAATTCGGGATGGAATTGGCAGGCCAAAAACCAGGGGTGATCGGGGAGCTCGATAATCTCCACCAAGCGGCCATCCAGCGATTTACCGGAGAAGCGCATACCGGCGGCTTCCAACTGTTTCAAATACTGATTGTTAAATTCGTAACGGTGACGATGCCGCTCGGTGATGACATCTTTTTGATACAACTCGAACGCCAATGAATCGGATTTTAGGCGGCATTTTTGAGCACCTAAACGCATGGTGCCACCTATGTCCGATCCTTCGTCACGCACGTTCAACTGCCCAGCCTCATCCATCCACTCGGTAATCAAACCGATAATGGGATGTGGGCTATTCGGTAAAAACTCGGTGCTGTGCGCGCCTTCCAAACCGACCACATCGCGGGCGAACTCGATCACTGCGGACTGCATGCCCAAGCAAATACCCAGATACGGAATCTTGTTTTCGCGGGCGAAACGTACTGTGGAAATCTTGCCTTCCACGCCGCGCTCGCCAAAGCCGCCCGGCACCAGAATCGCATCGACATCTTTCAGTTTTGCCGTACCTTCGGCTTCGATGGTTTCGGAGTCGATATAAGTGATTTGTACTTTGTGACGGGTGTGGATACCGGCGTGAATCAAAGCCTCGTTCAAGGATTTGTAGGCATCGGTGTGATCGACATATTTACCGACGATGGCGATGTTAACTTCGTCGGTCGGGTGAGTCAGGCCATCGACCACTTTCTCCCAAGCCGACAAATCAGCCGGCGGCACGTCGAGACGCAATTGAGCCACGACGATGTCGTCCAAGCCTTGTTCGCGCAACAGTAGTGGGATGCGGTAAATGGTGTCGGCGTCAATCGCGGAGATAACCGCTTTTTCATTGACGTTGGTGAACAAGGCGATTTTTTTGCGCTCGCTGGCCGGGATCGGCTGCTCGGAACGGCAAATCAGAATATCTGGCTGGATACCGATGGTGCGCAGTTCTTTTACCGAATGCTGCGTCGGCTTGGTTTTAATCTCGCCGGCCGACTTGATGTACGGTACCAAAGTCAGGTGGATAAATACCGCCCGATCCCGGCCTAATTCCACACCCATTTGCCGGATGGATTCCAGAAATGGCAAGGATTCGATGTCACCGACGGTGCCGCCGACTTCGATCAAAGCCACATCGGTACCTTCCGCGCTAGCGTAGACGCGGCGTTTGATTTCGTCGGTAATATGCGGAATCACCTGTACCGTAGCGCCCAGGTACTCGCCCTTGCGCTCGTTGCGCAATACTTGCTCGTAAACCTGGCCGGTGGTGAAGTTGTTTTTCTTGGCCATCGTGGTTTTTAAAAACCGCTCGTAATGGCCTAAATCAAGATCGGTTTCCGCACCGTCTTCGGTAACGAACACCTCGCCGTGCTGAAACGGACTCATGGTGCCGGGATCGACGTTGATATATGGATCGAGTTTGGTGAGAGTGACTTTCAAGCCACGATCTTCAAGAATCGCCGCGAGAGAGGAAGCGGCTATCCCTTTTCCCAAGGATGAAACCACTCCGCCGGTGATGAATATGAATTTTGTCATGAAGGTTTTGCGCCCTGTTTAGCAAATAGCAAGGGGGTCGAAAAAGGCGCAAATTCTAACAGTTTTATGGCGGATTTGCCTTTTTAATTGCTGCCGCCAGCATCTCCAAGCCCTCGGCAACCGCAAATTATCAGTGGCATTCCCCGGTAAACACCAACTGATTTTTGCCGCGTTGCTTAGCCAAATACATGGCATCATCCGCGCACTTAATCAATAACTCGACTTCGGAATGATCGGTCGGATACATGGCGATACCGATACTGGCACCGATTTTCACCGCCTGCCCATGAATCAAAAATGCTTGATTGACAGCCTTTAACACATTTTGCGCCACTTGCTTGGCCGCCAGAACCGTGTGCAACGACGTCAGGACAAACACGAATTCGTCCCCACCTAAACGCGCCACAGTATCGACCTCACGACAACATTGTTCGAAACGCTTGGCAACCGCTTTCAACAATTCGTCGCCGGCGTCGTGCCCCATTTCATCGTTGACGACTTTAAAGCCATCCAAATCCAGAAACAGCACCGCCAAAAACGTGGAATCGCGCTTGGCGCGCAATAAATCTTGATGCAAACGCTCCACCAGCAGGCCGCGATTGGGCAAACCGGTGAGCTGATCGTGAAACGCCAGATACATTAACCGCTTTTCCTTGCGTTCCTGTTCGCTGACATCGGTAATCGTGCATAAACTGATCTGATCGTTAAATTCGAACAAAGTTTGCGTGTTGATTTTCGCGACAAAGGTAGAGCTATCGCACCGCAGTCCCAACACTCGGGTATTGTCCGCAAATATCAGTTGCCTTAAGGGTTTTCCCACCAAGGCCTGATCGTTGTAGCCGAATAGCTGATTGGCGGCCTTATTGGCCGAACGCACACGTTCGTCGCCGTCGTACAGTACAATACCCGTCTCGATGGAATCGATGATATTGCGCAAGGCCTGGACGTTGCCCTGCGATTGTCTGACCTGCGCCAGCAATCGCTTGCAGACTAAGGCAAAATTCAACAGCGCCAGCAATAGCAAACTGACTTGCAAGGTGCGCAGAAAATACACTTCCCTGGTAGCATTCAGCTCCAACGCGGTGGTCAGATCGTTCATCAAGCCCAACAATTGCGTATTGTGCATCAACAAAGCATCCAATGCCGGCCGCAAAACCTCAGCGCCGACACCGGCACCGCCAATCTCCACCGGCGATAACTGTTTGTGGATCAAAGTCCAAAGCTGAACCGCCGAGCCGGTAATCATTTGCGTATCGGGCGCTTCGGTAGCAGGCAGATAAACCGGCTTACCGTCACCGCTAAAGGTCATGCCGCCCTGTAGAAAACCAGTTAAAGTTTTATCGAACAAGTCAACAGCATTAGAAAACTCGGTAAAGGCGCTAAGTTTTTGACCCTCGGTTTGCGCGACTTGCAGCATCAGCAAGGATTTGGTCATGCGTTGTGACAACATGCGTTGGCGGCCGGATAAATTAATCGCCACCGCACTCTTTTCCAGCTTTGCGGAAATCCAGAAATTCAAACCCAGTGCCACGGTATCGAACAGAATAAATAACAGCACCGGAATGAAAATAGCCGGAAATTTACCGAGCGTTTTTTCCGCCATATGCAAAACGCCGCTTATAAATCTTGCTCTACGCCGCGCTGCAGATTGGGCCAAGCGCTAAAGGCAAATACCCAGATCATAATGATGTTCAGCACCGGCACCAATAAAACCAGCGCCCACCGCCCATCAAATCCGGCCTTTTCTAAAATACGGTAGCCCAACCATAAGCAAAACAGGACGAATGCCGGCAGTAGCACAAAAAACAATTCCATGATTAACGCCCCTTTTTAGCATTCGGCCAAGCTTGGAAGGCCAGTTGCAAAAACACGATCAACAAACCAAAGACCGGCAAAAACACCAGCGCAGCCCACGCCGGATTCAAACCGGCTTTTTTGTAAATCAGAATCGCCGGAATCGCGATCATCATGCCAACAATAACGGCCTGAAGTATCTCTGGGAACATCAACATGACGCCTCCTAACGCATTTTGTTACTTATCATCACATGCTTTCGGGTACACGCCAATCCAATTGGTAGCAGCCGTCGACCGCGTCAAGCCAAGCCCATTCCGCGACCCATAAGCCGGCTACCCCGGCCAGCCGGCCATTCAGATAAATCAGCGGCCGAACATCTCTTTCCCAAGGCGGAACCCCTGCCTCCTGATAGAGTTTTTTTAGGCAATGATGGCCGACTCGGCCCGGCAATTTCAAGCTTTCACCGCCTTGCCGAGGCGCCACCGTCACTTCTGCGTTATGCCACAAGTTTTTAGATAGCCCGACCGAGGCATTCGCTCTACACAATACATAGCCATTGCGTAACGTTACCTGCGCATGCTGCTGCTTCCAGGTCGTGGACTGAGTTTCCTTTTGCAATCGTTCCGCGGAGAGGCAATACAATTTTTGCCTATATTTCCGGATGGAATGACCTTGAATATTGATTTGCGGCATCGCATCCAGCCGCCCGCCGACCAGCTGATCGACTAGCGTTTGCAACACAGCCCGACTAGGCGGCTTCAGACCCATCCTGCTCAACCATTGCCGCAAAAGGCAATTCATCTGCACCGCGGAGATAGCCGGTATAGCGGCGATATCGATACTGCCATCGGCCGGATCAAAAACCGTCTGCAAAGTCTGCTCGGCCCAATCTCCTATCATCTGCGCCGCATCTCCGCATAGCTTGGCCGAACGCGCCACGGTTTTGTCCAGCGACGGCCAGCGCTGTTTCAACAATGGCAGGATTTCGTTACGCAAGAAATTGCGATCAAAATCGCTACTTTGATTACTGGGGTCTTCCACCCAGAGCAACCCATGCCTTTGCGCATAATCCCGTATCTCGTCCTTGGCCACATCCAATAAGGGCCGCAATATTTGCCCCTTTCCGAAAGCACTGACAACCGACATACCGGCCAAGCCGGCTACCCCCGCGCCTCTGATCAATTGCAAAAGCAAGGTTTCCATCTGATCTTCGCGATGCTGAGCAACCAGGATAATATCGTCGATATCCAGTAATTCCCGAAACGCCCGGTAACGCGCTTCGCGTGCAGCGGCTTCCGGACTTTCGCCCCCGCCCGCTTTCGCATCGACCCGCAGCAACTGAAAAGCCACCCCCAGCTCTGCCGCTTGCCGCCGACAATGCTCGCCCCATGCCGCAGACGCGGCTTGCAAACCATGATTAACATAGACGGCAACGATTTTGCCGACCAGCATCGGCAATGCGGCACACATGTGCAACAGCACATGCGAATCCAAGCCGCCGCTGTAAGCGACGAATACTTTTCGGCACGAGAGCGGCACTAACGGAGCAATGATCTGCGAATTAAGATCGGGCATGTTTTACTCACAAAAAAAGGCCGATTCGACTCGGCCTTTTTGAACAATCCACTCAAGCGCTTAGCGACTTTATTTAACCGGCTCTTCGATGTACGAACCAAAACGCATGATACGTTGATAGCGTCTTTCCAGCAGCAAATCCATATTTTCCGCCTGCTGATTCAGATCGGTCAAATGCCTGGACAAGGCGTCTTTTAGATTAGCGGCAATTTTATCGAAATTGCGATGACCGCCACCCACCGGCTCGCGAATCACTTCGTCCAGAAAACCTTGTTCGCGCACCCGATCCGAGGTAATACCCATCGCTTCCGCCGCCAATTGGGCCTTGTCGGCACTTTTCCATAATATCGACGCGCAACCTTCCGGCGAAATAACCGCATAAGTGCTGTATTCCAGCATCAGCAATCTATCGCCGACGCCAATCGCCAATGCGCCGCCGGAACCGCCCTCGCCGATAACCGTGCAAATCACCGGTGTGCGCAATTTCGACATTTCAAACAGATTGCGGGCGATCGCCTCGCTTTGGCCGCGCTCTTCGGCGCCTATCCCCGGATAGGCGCCCGGTGTATCAATCAGACAAATGATAGGAAGCTTGAATCGCTCGGCTAATTTCATCACCCGCAAGGCTTTGCGATAGCCCTCCGGACGCGGCATACCGAAATTGCGATAAATTTTTTCCTTGGTATCGCGGCCCTTCTGATGCCCGATCACGACAACCGGCTGACCTTCCAAACGCGCCATGCCACAAACTATCGCCGGATCGTCGGCGTAGGAGCGGTCGCCGTGCAGTTCATGGAATTCCGTGAATATCAGATCGATGTAATCCAGGGTATACGGACGACCGGGATGCCGGGATAATTGCGAGATTTGCCAGTCGGACAAATCCGCGAAAATGCTTTCCGTCAAACTTTCGCATTTCTGCTCGAGCTGCTTCAAAGTTTCGGAAATGTCGAAATTATTATCCAGTTCCACCTTGCGCAGCTCTTCTATCTTCGCTTGCAGTTCGGCAATCGGCTGTTCGAAATCTAAGAATTTTAAATCCATGTCAATCCGGCATCAGAATCAATAAAATGGCCGGCAATTCTAATGAAAAATGCCGCCATTGCCTATTTGTTTTACCGAGCCTCAACAAATGAATAACACCACAGCCTTCGATACCACCGCCTATGCACCGCTTGCGGCCAGGATGCGGCCAACTACGCTGGACGATTTCATCGGCCAACAACACCTGCTTGGCAAGGGTAAATCGCTACGTGTCGCCATAGAACAAGGCATGCCGCATTCATTGGTGTTCTGGGGACCGCCCGGCGTCGGTAAAACCACGCTAGCCAAAATCATCGCCGCCAGCGCACACTGCCATTTCATCGAATTGTCGGCGGTAATGGCCGGCGTCAAGGAAATCCGGGCGGCAGTGGCCGAGGCGGAAGAAGTTAAACTCAGCCGCAACCTGAATACCGTGGTGTTTATCGACGAGATTCACCGCTTTTCTAAAAGCCAGCAGGATTCGTTGTTGGCGCCCATCGAAAGCGGCGCGATTATTTTGTTCGGCGCCACGACGGAAAACCCGTCTTTTGAATTGAATAACGCTTTACTGTCACGTTTAAGGGTTTACGTGATGCGCAGCATCGAGATCGAGGACTTACAAGCTTTGCTACTGAATGCCTTGACCGACCAAGACCGCGGACTGGGTAGCCGTAATTTACAGATCGAAACCGAAGTATTGGCTATGATCGCCAAAGCGGCTGATGGCGACGCTCGCCGCTGTTTAAACATCCTGCAAATTGCCGCCGATCTGGCGGAAAATATTGATGGCCGGGAAATCGTCAATCGGGAAGTGCTGGACGAAGTGCTGCAAGGCCATGCCAACCGCTTCGATAAGGGCGGCGATATTTTCTACGATCAAATCTCTGCCTTGCATAAATCGGTGCGAGGTACCGACCCGGACGCCGCGCTGTACTGGTTTGCCAGAATGCTGGACGGCGGCTGCGACCCTTTGTATATCGCCCGCCGAGTGATTCGTATGGCATCGGAAGATATAGGCAATGCCGATCCTCGCGGCCTGGAATTAGCGTTAAACGCCACGAACGCTTACGAGCGCTTAGGCAGCCCGGAAGGCGAACTATCTCTAGCGCAAGCCGTCGTTTATTTGGCCTGCGCACCGAAAAGCAACGCGGTATACGTCGCTTATAAAGCCGCGATGGCCGACGCCCGCAATAGCGGTTCACTGGAAGTACCCATCCATTTGCGCAACGCACCAACCAAATTAATGAAGGAATTAGGACACGGCGCGGAATATCGCTATGCGCATGACGAAAAAAATGCTTATGCCGCCGGTGAAACTTATTTTCCGGATACTTTGAAAAACCGACGTTATTACTTTCCGGTGGAACGGGGCTTGGAAATAAAAATAAAAGAGAAACTGGATTTTTTACGGAAACTATAGATTGGCGGCCATGCTAGTGTAAATACATTGATCAAAAAAACTCCCATAACCTAAAGCTACGGGAGTATAAAAACAAACGACTGATGGAAGATCGTTTGTAAGTCTCCGCCAATAGGAGAAAGCCTTCAACTCTTAACCGTTTGCACACGATTATTTAATAAAATCGTACTCCATATTGCCGCCACGCCAAACATCATTGTCGACAATATAAACTGCCCTGAAACGAATGCGACTATACCTAAAAATGATACAGAACCGATAAACACATCTTTTTTTAATTCGTTCATTTTTGCCACCTAATGTAGAAAATAATAATTAAATCCGTCGATAATGTTTTTAATTAAAAAGCATCCCGGAAATTTTTTTAAGACCTTGCTCTAAAACACGACTTAAGTAAAACCTAAAACCCGATTCTTCGCCATAGGCAATAGATAAATTTTGAATAGAAATCGCATTATTTAACTTTAAAAATCATAGATATCCTCTACAGCCCTGATTTAATATGGCTTTTGACTATTACCGGTTATCGCACAATAAAATTCGAAGTCGAATATGTGAATTTATTCACAATCGAATGTTTACACTCGGTCTACCCGCCAACCTATTTGAGTTGAACCACACCTACTCAAACTTATAATACGAACATCAATCCAAGGAGCTTTTATGAAATTCAATTCGCGTTTTATGTTGTTTTTATTGACGGTGCTTGGCCTAACAGCCTGTTCCAGCGCCTATTACAGCGGCCTGGAGAAAATCGGCATTCCCAAACGCGAAGTGATGGTGCATCGCGTGGAAAAAGCCCGCGACACACAAGAGGAAACCAAGCAACAATTTAAATCTGCGCTGGAACAATTCACCGTGATGACCGATTTCAAAGGCGGCGATTTGGAAGCGACCTACAACAAACTTAACGGCGAATACGAAGCCAGCGTGAAAAAGGCCGAGGAAGTCAACAAACGCATCGCCGATATCGAAGACGTTTCGAGTGCGCTATTTAGCGAATGGGAAACCGAACTTGGCCAGTACAGTAATGCCTCGCTAAGACGGAACAGTCAGCAAAAGTTAACTGCCACTAAAGCTCACTACCAGCAATTGATCACTGCGATGCGCAAAGCCGAAACCAAAATCGAGCCGGTGCTCAGCGTGTTTCGCGATCAGGTGCTGTATCTGAAACATAACCTGAACGCCCAGGCCATAGCATCGCTAAAAGGCCAGCTGGAATCGGTTAAATCCGACGTATCGGCATTGGTAGTGGAGATGGAAAAATCGATTAACGAGGCGGATGCGTTTATCAAGACCATGGAGAAGCAATAATTTTTTTATCAGCTCTCAGCCCACATGGCTAACCGAAAAACGGAGCTTTCTAGAATAGCCTTTGAGCTTACCCTCTCAATCGAGAGGATAAGCGATTACTTTACGAGAGTTTATTCCTGATGAGCAAACCGCTTCCGCTCCTCGGCACTTTTACCCAGGGCTTTTGCCATCCAAGGCGGCGCGGCATCAAACACTTTCTGAAACTCGGTGAGCTTTTCCACCGCGTCGATCACATCCGGTTCCTTGATCGGATAAATATCGGCGCGAATCACCTTGGCCGCCGCCGGTCCGCCGATCGATTGCACGAACAATACATGGCAATCCTTGATCATATTAGCCCTGAACAGATTTCTGTCATCGGCGCTATCGGCTTCCACAGTAGAGCGAATATCGATCAAGCGCATATCGTTTCTCGACAACTGATAGACCAAAAACCGGATGCAAGAACCAAAGTGCCCATTCAATAGCTGACCGCTATTGGAAGCAATCGCCACCCGAATCGATTCCGGAATATCGCCCTCCTTGTAAGGCATGATTTCCGGCAATCCTTCATCTTCGTCTTCCTCGCCCCACAAATACCTGACCGCCAACTTGATGTTTTCCAGACCGATGCCGATATCTTCGCCGTCTTCCTCGCCATCCAGACTACCGATGCCGGTCTTCAGGTTGGTAACGGTAATCGATTTCAGTTTCTCGTCATCCAACGGCGAGCCGACTTTTTCGTGCAACACACCGATCAACTTCGGTACGTCTACTCCCGGCAAAATCCGCGAAGCCAGTGCGATACGCAAAGCCAGATCTCGTGATAATTGTTCCATAGCGTCACCTTTAAAGTTTGTGCTGTTCTTTCCAGTCGGCATAGCCGCCGGCCAAGCTGTAGACCTGTTGAAAGCCGAAGTCGCCGAACATCTCCGCCAAATGCTCGCTGGCATGGCCGTAATAGCAGTAAATCAGCAAGGGTTTGGCCTTGTCGGCTTTTTTCAACAGCGAATCGCGCAATTGCTCGTGGACATGCATGGCATTTTCGATATGCCCGGCCCGATAATCCTTTAGATCGCGGCAATCCAGAATCATCGGTTGCTGTTCGGCAATCAGCTGTTCGGAATCGGCCGTGGAGATAGTTTTGAAAGTTTTCATAGCACTAACATCCTCGCAAGGCTCAAGACGCCAAACCTAAACCGGGCCACCGGCTAAATCTTTTTTAACTTCGATAGTTTGCGACAGCGCAGCCTCCAGGCTGATCGGCTCGGCTTTGATTTTATAGCCCTTGGCCGCTTCATAAGCGGTAATCACCTTGTCTTCGCCGGATTGGCCTTTTAAATCGGATTTTTCGATATAAAGCTCTTCCAACATCAAGTTCCAGATCATACCTTCCTGATGAGGCAATAAATTGAATACCACGCCATCTAAAACGATTTGCATCGGCTTAGCGATGTTTTGCACGTAAAACAGGGTGGTGGTTTCCGGGGTCAAGGCCTCTTTATATTTTTCGACGAATACCGGTAAATCTTCCAATTGAAAAAACAGGCCGTTGATGAACAAAATCTTGTCGGCATCGGCCAATATCGCCGATTGATTAATCACCATCTCCGGAGTTTTCCGGTCGCGGATATTAGTCGACCCTTCGCGCAATTCGCCTTCGACCAATACCAAGTCGCCGCGAAACGCGGAAAGCCCGGCTTTACTGGTTTTGCCGACTAAGGTTGTAATCCATAAAAGCCCTTGGCTGTCATATTTTTCAAGTAGCATCTGCTTAAATCCCCAATGAATGGTAATGAATGAAAGGTATTTAACAGCTTCCAAGCAAAACACTTGCCAGCATGATTAAAACCTTAGCAAGACCATGGTTGACAAGGATTTTGACTTAATTTCAGATCGGGAATAATTCGTGGAAACGACGGTTTTGGCGGCGCCTTCATCCGACAATGTCGTAAATACGACAATTGCCGAATGACGATTTTTAAGATTTGTAGGATTTAGCACGAAAGCTCATACCGGTTTAGCCGACCGGTGCCGGCAGACGCCATCGCAGCCGGAATTAAGGCATTATTGATAAATGGCGCGGCAGTATTGCCGCCGAGATTAAGTGCGATGGCGTCGGCTCTTGCCTGCGTTGTCACGGCGATAGGAGTTGCTCTTTGAATAGCCCTCGCATCAAGCATAATGACGCGTTGGCCTATCGCAGTTCCAGCTACCCCAATGCCGCTCCCCCGTCAAGAAAGTCATCCAATTTCTGTAACACAATTGCTTCCCGCGCGGCCAGCGCATGATCTTCGGCGAGATTGTAGCCCCACAGCGCAAACAACAGCTTCACATCGGCTAATTCCGGGTGTTTTTGCACATTACGCAAGGACGGCAAACGGTCTTCCAGAAAATAAATCGACTGACCGGGGTACTGGGCTTTCAACCCTTTCAACACTTCGGGTTTGCTCATATTACGGTCCAAACCGAAAATCCGCGCGTCAGGCAGCTCTATGTCATTGGCTTCCAGGATTTTTTTCACGAAACGTTCTTGCTTGGTGGTGATTACGTACCAAACATGCTGTTGCCCCAGTCGGCGCAATTTTTCGGCAACACCACGATACAGCGGATTATTGGCTATCCAATCGGCACTGTCAGCGGCAATCCAATTGTCCCGGGTTTCGCCGAACAGTTTTTTCAAATCATCCACGCTCAAATGGATCTCATCCAGCATCTTTTGTACCTTGGCGGCATAGTTGGCATAGATGGCGGCAGTACTCTTGCCCATGTGCATCAGACGAATGATCAAAATCGCTTCGTAACCGGTCTCGATAATCGGCCTCACTTCACGAAACTGCTCGATGATAGCCGGCGGCACATCCGTCGGCATATCGCTCCAAATCGTCGAGCCGGCTTTCCAGCCGGTGATGGCGGTTTCAATCGCGCTGTCACAAATCACGCCGTCAAAATCCAGCGCATAAATAATCGAATCGTTCATTGAGTTCGGTGGTCGGGGTTCACGGTAAATTCAGGCTATTGTAACGGATGAAACCGCGGATAATCTTGACTGCGTCGCAAAACCTAGCGGCAAGCTCTTGTTCTAGGCAACCAGTTTCGATGACACCGTCGCCCCCTAAAGCACGCCTTTATGCAGTTTTTCCCGAAATAACTCCAAATATTCCGGTCCAACCGCCAATTCACTCGGACAATTTTTCAGCGCCACCTTGTAATCCTCCCCTTCGTTGCCGCGCGGTTTCAGACTTTTTAAGTGGGTTAGATTGATCAGATGACTTCTGTGAATTTGCACAAGTCCCAAGCCGGCATATTTGTTTTCCCAGTCCTTGATCGTGCCGTTGACCCGTTCCAACACATTGCCGTTGGCTAACTGGATTTTCAGGTTATTCACCGATTTATTCTTGGCAATAAACACGATTTCTCCAGGGTCGACGCATTCGGTATGCCACTCGTGCGCATCAAAACTGGAGTCGATGCGATGTTTGATCATGATACGTTTAGGCTGCGGATAAACCGGCGTAACAGACGGCGCTTGCTTTTGACGTATCCAATCCAAAGCTTCGTCGATTTTGCTGTCCTCCAGCGGCTTGAGCAGATAATGCGCCGGATGCAAACGATGCGCTTCCATAGCGGTTTGCGGATGGCCCAGACTGTGTCAAAACGCCAGCTTTGGTATAATTTGGCTCAGGGTTTATTGATTGGAGTTAGCCGATGAATCGATTCATTAAAGGTGAATGTCGCACTCAAATTACCTTGCTACCTGAAAGTCTGGATGACTATGTGGTGGAGACCAATCCCGTCCGTGTCGTTGATGTCTTTGTGGATGAGTTGGATCTTAAGCCACTCGGTTTCGAAGGTGTTCAACCCGCTATTACCGGCAGACCCGCCTATCACCCTGCGGTTTTACTGAAGATTTATATCTACGGTTACCTTAATCGCATCCAATCCAGCCGTCGTTTGGAGAAAGAAACGCAGCGTAATATCGAGTTGATGTGGTTAACCGGACGCTTGATGCCGGATTTCAAAACCATCGCCACTTTCCGCAAAGAGAACGGTAAAGCCATCCGTAACGTCTGCCGCCAATTTGTCATGCTCTGTCAGCAGCTGGGTTTATTTTCAGAAGCTCTGGTGGCCATAGACGGCAGCAAGTTCAAAGCCGTTAATAACCGCGATCGCAACTTCACCAGCGCCAAATTGCAACGGCGTATGGAAGAAATCGAATCCAGTATCAATCGATATTTGACTGAACTGGATAGCGCCGATCGGCAAGAACCCGCCGTGGCAGAGGCAAAAACCGAGCGTTTGCAAGATAAAATTGCTGCCCTAAAAGCGCAGATGAAAGCCCTGAAAGACGTTGAAGTTCAGCTCAACCAAACACCCGACAAACAGATTTCCCTGACTGATCCCGATGCCCGTTCCATGAAAACGCGGGGTACTGGCATCGTGGGTTATAACGCTCAGACCGCTGTTGACACTAAGCATCATCTGATTGTGGCGCACGAGGTGATCAATGAGGGTGTGGACCGCAGCCAGCTTTCCAACATGGCGAAAAAAGCCCGCAGTGCCATGGCGGTTGACGCTTTAACCGTCATTGCCGATCGCGGTTATTTCAAAGGCGAAGAAATCCTCGCCTGCCACGAAGCCGGCATTACCGCGATTGTGCCTAAGACCGTGACATCAATCGCCACAGCCGATGGCCGTTTTGGCAAAGCTGATTTCATTTTTGATAGCAAGAAAAACGAATACCGCTGTCCGGCTGGGGAGGCTTTGATTTGGCGCTTTTCCACTATTGAGAAAGGCTTGAAATTACATTGTTACTGGAGTTCGGCCTGTCAAAACTGTGCGCTCAAGGAGCAATGTACGCCCAGCCCCCAACGGCGCGTCAAGCGTTGGGAGCATGAGGACATTCTTGACGCCATGCAAACTCGCTTGGACTTGGCACCTGACAGCATGAGAATTCGCCGACAAACTGTCGAACATCCTTTCGGCACGCTCAAAGCCTGGATGGGGGCTACTCACTTTCTGATGAAAACCTTGGCGCACGTTCGTACCGAAATGAGCTTGCATGTGCTGGCCTATAATTTGAAGCGAGTGATCAATATCATAGGTCTTACAGCGCTGATTGACGGTATAAAAGCCAAGATGGCATTGTGTCGTCCTAATGAATCAACCATAGCCGGTTAGTGGCTATTTCAGAGTACGGTTGTGTAAAGCCCATCTGTCAACAAGGCTTTCCAGGGTTCCATTTTGGAAATGGTAAATTCTTGTTTGTCTCGAGCGAAGCTCTCTCCTACATTCCACGGCAGCTTTAGAACCCCACTAAATGCCTTATCCATGCTCGAACAATCTCAATTTGTGCGTTTTTACACGGTCTGGGCCGGTAACGAACACGATCCACGGCGCATCGGCCAGGCGGTTGATCGCGTAAGCCAAATCCAGACCGGCGCGTTCGTTTTCGGTTTGGATATGAATATCCAGAAATACGCCGTCTATGCCCGGATAATCTTTAAGCAGCGCCCAGGCCTCTTGTGCGCTGGCGGCTTCGGCTACCACATCGAAATCCGGGTGTCGGCGCTTGAGTATGTTTTTTAATTCGTCGCGGGCCAGATACTCGTCATCGACTATCATCACGGATCGTTTACCTACCATGGCGTACTCCTCTTGGGTATGGTCAAAATAACTTCGGTGCCATGGCCTTCCCAGCTATTGACGGTCAGCGTCGATTGCCGCGGAAAGGCCAGATTGAAACTCTGCCGCAAATGATAGAGCGCGCTGCCGTTGCCGTTGACCGAATCGACCGGGCGTTTGCCCAGCTCCGACAGACGTGGCGCCGGAATGCCATTACCGTTGTCGCTAACCCGCAATGTCAATGTCAGGCCGTGATCGACACCGATGATATCGATTTTTAGCGGCCTGGTCAGACCTTGCATACCATGCAACAAGGCATTCTCGGCCAGGGTTTGCAAACAGCGTGGCGGCAATTGGCAATGCAAAGGCTGGGGCGAGATATTGCGCTGGAACTGAAAAGTCTCCGGAAACCGCAGCCCCTGAAAAGCCAGATAACGTTCCACCTGCGCCAACTCCTGCTGCAGGGAAATCGAGTTGGCACCGACGCTACGGCGAGTATCGTCGAGAAAGCGCGCCAGTTTCACCACGTATTGCGAGGCCGCCTCCGGATCGCGACGTATCAGGGCTTTAATTGCATTTAAGGTGTTATTCATGAAATGCGGCTCGATTTGCGCGTTCAAAGCCCTAAGCTCCGCCTGCTGCGCTTGATTCCGCAGCCTGTCGCGCTCCAGATCCTGCATCACGAATAAAAACAGCAGCACACCCAACGTATTCACCACCGCTACCGGCATCGCGGTTTCCAACACCAGAGTTTGGGCGTCGACATAAGGCTGCACCCACAGCAGTAATATCAGTTTCTGCAAGATAGTGCCGGTCAGTGCGATAAACGCCGCACCGCGCATGCCGGTGGCCCAGCACGGCCGCCATGAAAATGCGTAACCGGCCCATAGCCCTTGGATTACGGTCGAGAACGCGCTGGCGGAACCGGCAAATCCGCCCAGCAGATAACGCTCCCAACCGGCAAACAATCCGGCGCCGAAACCTACCCACGGACCGCCGCTCAAACCGGCGGCCAATACCATCAAATCCCGAAAACCTATGACCGCTTGCGTATGCTTCAATGTATCTGACAAATCGGCTGGCCAGGCTATACGCTTACCCACCTGATGTACATCCAGCAAAAATCCGCTGTGCGTACCGATAATCGCAAACACACCGAAAAACGTCGAGCAGATCAACCGGTTCCGCCAATACTGCGGATCGCCGCGCAACGCCTGTCTGAGCCATTCCATCCGAATCAGCACATGGGCCGCGATTAACACCACACAAACCCGTTGCGACAACTGGGCGGTGTTGTCCAGCCAGTGAAACATCATGTCGGCGGAGTAATGCATGTTGGCGACCTCGACTTTATGCAGCCGCGATTCTCGGCATGCCGGATTTGCTGGATTTTCTTTATCTAAATTTCCGCCGGTAACGGCGCGTCTTGCAGGAAATTAAACAAAGATTCCTTAAGCCCGGATTAACCCTGAAATACCGATTTGCCAAGCGTCAATCCGGCGCAGTTGGCGGGAACCGGCATGGCCTTTAATCTAACAATTCCGGTGATTCGTCACTGAAAACCCGCCACTACCGCAAGCCTGCGGACAACTCTTTGCGATTCTGAAAATACTGAAGATAAGCGCGAAAAACAGTGCGCCGCCGGGCCAATCCGGCCCTGACAGCCAAATCCAATTTAAGCAAGCGAGGTTGCGATGACAAACGCCAACGATATAGACATCAAACTCAGACGGTGCCAACCATTCGTCGTGCCTCCGCACTTTGCCAGAGAGGAGCGCTGGGGCGTGATTACCGTAATCACGGTTTTTTGGGGACTGTATCTCGGCATGCTTTTCAGGCGCTTCGATGAAACCAGCCAACTGAAAATTCCATGGGTGCAAATCGACAGCGAATTGGCTTTCGAATTGGGGTTGGGTTTACTCGGGGTCTTGCTGTCGCGAAAGTTTATAGGTTACGCGCAACAACTGGTAACCCGTGCGGAAGAACTGGCAAACGATGGCGTGCCGGCAACCGGACAAATCATCGATCGCTGGCAATTGGGCACGGCAACCAGACCCCGTGAATTCATCGCTTATCGCTTCGATTACCGAGACATGGTCTGGATAGGCGAACAGTTGGCTACGCAGCCACCATACAACAATTTGCAAATAGGCGACAACATAGTCATCCGGCTACTACCGCGAAATCCCAGGGTTTGTGCGTTGCAGCCCGCCACAGGCGAAACCGCACACAAACCGCCCAGGCTAAAAGTGGCGGCGCCGCATCGGGCCACAAAATTACACCGACAAATTTCAATTACCTAAACAACCGGCTAAACGCCGTTAAGCGGATTTTCCTCTGCCACCACTGCCACGGAGATTTACCATGTCTTCACTGATATACCGCGCCATACTGATTTCTTGTAGTACCGGCTTGTCGGCCTGCGCCACGCAAACTTATCCGGGGCCGGAATTATCTAACGACCAAATCGCGACAGTTTCCCTTGTCGTCACCATCCATATCTTGGTTGCCACCGTTCTGGATATTCCCGCTTAATTTGGCAACGAGGCTTGATGAGGATTGGAAACATACCGTGGATTATAAAATCGAAGTCGACCGGCAAGAGTTAACTCGCTTCAATTCCATTTCTCTGTTACCCGGCCCGCACCATGCATCCGCCCAGTACACGGAGAGCAATACGGCGCTGATCGGCGGCAAGAGCTGTACTTCATCAGATAGCCGGTACATTAGGGAAGATCGCAGCGAAAGCTGCACCCGGACGACGGTATGCAAAGGATTATTCAAATTTACCGAGCGGGAACACAATTGCGCCTTAGACTTTAGCGCGGCAGCCGGCTCGGCTTACCAACTGCTGGTGACCGGTTCCACCGCGAACGAAATAAAATTGAGCTTAAGGGACACGGACGCGCGGCAAGTGGATCGCGGGAACGTTTGCCATTGGACACCCTATCACTCACACGACGAATACATCACTGATACCGCCACTAGTGATTGTTCGACCAAAGCCCGGCCACCCGAACGGCCGACCCCGGACATTCATGTCCGCCACGAAGATAGGCATCTTGGCCGTGATCGTCCTCATCCCGAGCGCATACCGGACACTATCCACGGCCACCCATATCAGCACGTGAACCGCCCACACCCGGGCGTAGGCGAAGAGCCGGGTATCCCGCACAAACACGACGCTGGGCTGTACGACGAACATCATGCGGCTACAGACCATAGCGATGTCGGCAACGCGCTTCCCCGTCCTACCGGTAAGCACAAACATCCAGTAGAAGCCAGGCTCGACAATCAGGAGCCGGCGTCGCCAAGCACTTTCGGCGCGGACACGCAAAAAGAAGCTATTACCCATACCGATACTGGCCATCATCCAAGCGGAGATCACGCAAAAGTTCGGGACATAAATGTACACCCACCGATTTTGAACAAGGAGACAACCGCCATTTCGGACTCGGACAACAGTGCCGGCACCGGCAAAATAGCAGCACCGACGACACCGTCCGCAAGCGATTCTTCGTCGCAAACGCCGATCGGCACAACAACGGCAAAAAAACCGCCTATTCCCGACGCTGCGCCCAATACCCGCGACCCCGCTAATGCCGCCACGCTAAGTACCGGCGGTCAGGCACCCGCATTAACGGATTCTTTGAGCGTAAAAGACACTGCTCTGCCCGCTACTTACCACCGCGACTTGAATTCAGCCGATTCTCATTCGCCACCGCTACAAACAATTTTAGAGTCTAAAGATCGCCTGTCGCCCTCTTCAGGCACCTCGCCTGAACGCGACTCCACAACGCCTTCTTCAAGCCCCGAACCGTCACCGATTAATCCGGCTACCACGCCAGGGATTGGCGATGCGCCCATTGCGAACTCTTCATCATTTACCAGTTCGCCGTCCAGGAGCGATACAAGCGCCGACCCGATTCCAGCGTCTGCGCCAAGCTCAAGCTCTTCAACACCCACTAATACATTTTCATCGTCCGGCAGTTCGACACCTGCTTCGGAACCAGTACCGCACTCTAGCTATAGTTCGGCTCCTGTCCCCCCCTCTGTGCCAAGCGATTCACCGTCCAGCAACACGAGTGCCGGACCCGCTCCAGCCTCGACCTCAAGTTCATATCCCAATTCACCGCCAGCACCCGACAACTCCGCTTCACTTGGTAGCGCCCCCAATCCGAGCCCTGCGCCCGCCGCCTTGGAGGCACCCACTATGCCCCCAAGCCCAAAGGCGGCGGCTCCAACGTCGGTCCCGGACTCAGCGCCGTAAACGCTGCGATCGATACCTTATTTAGCCAGTCCCCGTACAAGCGGGGACTTTGCTTGAACAGTTTCTTCCCCGTCAATAAACGCAACACGGCCTAATCCGTCGGCCAAGCTCCGCCGTCATTGCCAGCGCAAGCATCAACTATTTCAACGATCTATGGTATAAAGCGCTGCGATTTAATTATATCTCTACCATCATTCGGCGGAATCGATGTTCGGGAAGCGACACTAAAAAGCCATTCGGTAATGCCCCAGGCGTTAGCGAATTGGATTAATAACTAAATTCAGGGGGACAGATCATGTTAGAACTTTTACTAATCGTAGGCGTAGTATTGCTGGTAGGTTGGCAAGTCTGGAAGCGCAAGCACCTGCCAACCGGCAAACCGGCCGAGAGCAAACCTACATCTACGAATACCGCGGCGGCTGAATCGCAAACGAATACACCGTCGCCCGTTGCCCCTGTTACGCAACAAACTGAGCAGCTATTGGCAGTCCCGGCACCGGAGCCGGTAGTTGAATCCGCTCCAGCCGCCGTTGTCGCGTCAGCGGAAAAACCGGTCGCCACCAGTCCGCTGGCAACTGAGGCCGCAACAGTAAAAATACCCGAAGACTCGGTATTAAAACGGCATTATCTGGCCGCCCTACAAGCGGAAAAAGACGCCCTGAGCAATCCGTACCCAACCGATTCGGTGCTGCGTCGCCACTACGAAACGCTGCACAAAATTGCGAGACCTCAGGCAGTTTACGAGCCGGAATTCAGTCAGCCACAAACTTCCACCCAGCCAGCAGACAGCGACACGGCAAATATTCCGGATGACTCGATTTTGCGTAGCAAGATTGAAGCGGAATTGCCGCCTCGGCCTACCGATTCGGTATTGAAACGCCACCACGACAGTTTGGTACAAGCCCTACTGCAACAACGACTGGCAAGGTAATAAGCGCTAGGAAATTGTCGCGGATTTCAACAACGACAGTTATAGTCAGGCAAAACGGGGCCCGGTCACTCCGATAAAGAATGACCGAGGAGTGGAACCTTCGGGTAAAATTTAAATTCCCTACCGAGAAACCCGTTTAGTTTTAAGCGTGGTTTTTGAACCTAGTCTGCGCGGTAAACGACGACACCGCGCAATAGGCAATAGGTTTTTGACAATCCCGCGGAGAACGGTAGGCTCGGCTGTGATTTGTCTAACAGTCTTGCAATTCGGGTTGGCGATACCCTAAGCGAAATATCCAAAGATTGTTATTCAACACCATGCTCTATGAGCGTTAACTCAGCCCATATCGGATCATCACTTAAATGAATTCCCTATATCAATTCTCGGCCACCGACATTCGGGGCGAAACCATCGCATTGGAAAGCTATCGCGGCAAAGTACTGCTAATCGTCAACACCGCCAGTCAGTGCGGTTTCACGCCGCAATTCCGCGGTTTGGAAGCCTTGTATCAGACCTATAAAAGCCGCGGATTGATAATATTGGGGTTTCCATGCAATCAGTTCGGCCAGCAAGAACCCGGCACCAGCCAAGAAATCGCCAACTTTTGCGAACTCAATTACGGCGTCAGCTTCCCGATGTTCGAAAAAATCGACGTCAATGGCAGTAACGCGCATCCGCTCTTCGAGTATTTGAAAACCGCCGCCCCGGGCATTCTGGGCTTTAACGCGATCAAATGGAATTTCAGCAAATTTCTGGTCGGCCGAGACGGCAAGGTTTTCAAACGTTATGCGCCGATAGACACGCCGGCCGGCATCAGCAAGGACATTGAACGTTTGCTGGAATTGAGCGATGCACCTGTCAAGGCGTAGCGAAGCTTTTCACCCAGTCGCCCGGCTTTACCGCACCGACAACAGCTGTTGAGTCGAGCGAACCGACCGCGGTGGTGGCGCTAACGTCGGTTATCGTCAAGATACCTTGGGAATCGCCCAAACCGGCGCCAGCCGCCGCCCCGGCTGAGGCCGAATAGATCATCAACTTATCGCCCATTTTAATTTTATCCTGGGCGCCGGCGGCAATCACGATCCGATTATTGCCGGCTTGCAATACCCTGGTGGCAAACGGATAACAGCCGAAAAGTTTGTGAATGTCTTCGCTGGCTTGTTGAATAATCCCGCCGATGGCGTGCCCGGCGGGCGTTGAGTTAAAACGGTCGCTACCCACGGTATAACCGTTCGGTAAGGACACGTCGCCGACAATCGAATCGGTATATCGATGTTGAAACAGCAAGGCACCGCTGAAGCCATCGTAAACATACACATCGATCCCAACACTGCGGCGGGCGACGAAATCCCGAACCAAAGCTTTCAAATCCGCCAGCGCCCCGCTACCGCGCACATATTCGGTGGATTCCACGCGAAAATCGCGAATCACGCCGGATAACACAAACTGCGCGTTCTGCTGTTTGGCGATATTCAGAATAACCGATTCGCCGGTGCCCTCGGCAAAGCGCAGCTCCGGCGCCATATCCGGCCGGCTGTACAAGGACGTATTGGTCAGATTACGGCCGATAAAATCGCCGGTTTCCATCAGATGATTATTAATTTCCCTGGGAATACCGCTATATAAATCCTGGCTCTCGGTACCGCTAATTTGCTCGGTATTCATGATCGGAAAGCCGGTGGCGACGATTTTCTTGCGGTACGGCGATCCGCAACGCTGCTTATCGGACAACATTGCCAATACTTGTACGTGGTAGAGATCGGCGTCCTGCCATTCGTCGACCACCTTAATGTCGCTGACCAGCATCGCCGAATTATTGTTGCGCTTAAGTTGCAACGCCGCGTTACTCACCGCCGCGTCGATGGCGGCGCGGCGAGCCTCTTCCATACCGCCGCCGGCGATTGGCGCGCTACCTTGTACGCTAACCTGCCGACCCGCTAACGGCGCAGCACTCTCATCGCTACGGCGGTTATCGTTGCCGGCACCGCACGCAGTGAGCAAAACAATCAACAATCCAGTCAGGCAACCTTTATAGCGCATTTAAAAATCCGTTGATCAACAAGTATTGAAGCACTGTACGCAAACCGGTGTTGGCTGTCCATTCCACATCGTAAAGACCGGCATCCAACAGCACCTCGTCAACCGCACCCGGCTGCTTGGAGAAGCCTTGCACGTAATATTGATCGCTGCAATCCCGAGCGCCGCAGGCGAGATTGGCGGACGTTACTGTCGCGGTTTTATATCCCAGCCGGGTAAATCCCGATTTATTGTCTTCTTGCAGGCATTGCCCCACAAGCAAGGTATCGCCGGACATGCAACGGTAGAAACGGGCGCTGAGATGCAATTCCAAGGTGGTTTTTAAACTATCTCGCACCGTCCGGTAATCGGCCGCATGAGCCTCGCGTAAATAACTATCCAGGTAAATCCGATACGCCTCGTCACGCATCACCTGCGCACCGACCGTGGTTTGATTGCTCAATTTTTCTTGATACAGCAAATCGGCCAAGCCCCGATAAGCATCGAGTTTTGCAGTTTGTTGCGCCTGTAACCAGCGCTGATTCGCCGCTAGTTTGCCGCTATCGTCGAAATGGCTGTATCCCGTGGCACGCAACGTTTTACCGGCAAGCGGCGCTTCGGCGATTTTGCCCCCGACTGAGGCGCAACCGCTTAAGGCTAACAATGCCAATACCCACCAAACAGCTTTGCACGCTTTCATGACCCCTCCTCATGGACTCGTCTAAGTCATCGACTACTTGGGGTTTTTCTTGAGGGCAAATTGCAGAATCCAAGCATCATCCGCAAAAAATTTCTGTCGTTGCGGCCGATGACGCCAGCCATGCTAGCTATGGGTCTTGTCGCCGGCCACGGACCAGAGCTTTTCCAGTTGATACAATTCCCGGGCCTGACCGGTCATCACATGCACAATCACATCGCCCAAATCCAACAGTATCCAGTCGGAACTTTGATCGCCTTCCAATCCCAATGGCTGCTGCCCTTGTTCCTTAACCTTTTCGATGACGTAATCGCACAGCGACTTGGCGTGACGGGACGAAGTGCCGGTGGCGATGACCATGTAATCGGTAATGCTGGTTTTGCCGCGCACATCGATAGTCTTAATGTTTAAGCCTTTGCGGTCGTCGAGTTCGGTTTCGACCAGCTTGAGTAATGCTTCTGTTTGCATTCAATTTCCTGTGTGATGAATGGGGGTTTGATAGAGATGATGCCGCCGAATCAATTCGATGACCCGGTCCGGCAGTAAAAATTGCGGATCGCGTCCGGCCGCCACCAACTCGCGGATGGCGGTAGCCGAAATATCCAGCGCGGTGACTTCTTGAAAAACTAAATACCCGGCTGCCTGCCGGCTTAATTGCGTACGGTCTGCGCGGATACGCTGTTGCAAAAACGCCGACACACCCAATTCGGCATAGCCGGGCCGGGTCATCACCACGACGTGCGCGTAATCGAATAAGCGCTGCCATTGATACCAACGCTCCAAGCCGGCAAAGGCATCGGCGCCGATAAACAGCAGCAAAGGCGTGCCGCCTATTTCGTTGCGCAAGGAATGCAGCGTATCCACCATATAAGATGGGCCCGCCCTATCCAGCTCGCGCCGATCGACGCTAAAGCCATCAGTGCCGGCGACAGCGGCTTCCAGCATGTGCAAACGCAAGTGCGCCGGCACTTCGGGTTCGTCGCGATGCGGCGGCACATGACAGGGAATCAAGCGCAGCTGCTCCAAATCGAACAGCTCTTTCACTTCCAGCGCGGTACGCAAATGGCCGTAATGGACCGGATTAAATGTGCCGCCGTAAACGCCAATCATTATTGGCGGATATGCCCGTCGCCCAACACAATGTATTTCAGCGAGGTCAAACCATGCAAACCAACCGGACCGCGCGCATGCAATTTGTCTGTACTAATCCCAATCTCCGCGCCCAATCCGTATTCAAAGCCGTCGGCAAAACGCGTAGAGGCATTGACCATCACCGAGCTGGAATCCACCTCGCGCAAAAAGCGCCGCGCCAAGGTGTAGTCCTCGGTGACAATGGCCTCGGTATGCGCGGAGCTGTAAGTATTGATGTGCGCTATTGCCTCGTCGATGTCCGCAACGATCTTGATAGCCAAAATCGGCGCCAGATATTCGGTATGCCAGTCTTCTTCGCTGGCGCGTACGGCGTTTTTAATCAAGGAACAGGTTTTCAAACAGCCGCGCAGTTCCACGCTTTTGGCAGCGTATTGTTCGGCCAGAATCGGCAACACCGTGGCGGCAATGCTTTCCGCCACCAACAAGGTTTCCATCGCATTGCAGACGCCGTAGCGATGGGTTTTAGCATTCATCGCTATCGCCACGGCCTTGTCGATATCGGCCTTACCGTCGATGTACACATGACAAATGCCGTCCAGATGTTTGATCACAGGTATTGTCGCTTCGGCGCTGATACGTTCGATCAGGCTTTTGCCGCCGCGCGGCACGATCACGTCTACATAGTCTTTCATGGTAATCAGTTCGCCGACCGCCGCCCTATCGGTGGTTTCCACCACTTGCACCGCTTGCTGCGGCAAACCCGCCTCGGCCAAACCGCTGGCGATGCAGACCGCAATGGCCCGGTTGGAATGAATCGACTCGGAGCCACCGCGCAAAATACAGGCGTTCCCCGATTTCAAGCACAAAGCCGCCGCATCGACGGTAACGTTAGGCCTTGACTCATAAATGATGCCGATCACGCCTAAAGGCACACGCATCTGTCCAACTTGAATCCCGCTGGGCCGATAATTCAGGTTGGTAATTTCCCCGACCGGATCGGGTAGCGCGGCCACTTGCTTCAGACCTTCAATCATCGCCTGAATGCGAGCCGGCGTCAGTTCCAGACGGTCCAAAGAGGCAGCATCCATGCCGTTCTGTTTACCGGCTTCCAAGTCTTTGCGGTTTTCGCCTGCAATCTCGGCACTACCGGCGGCTATCGCTTCGGCGATTTTTAATAAAGCGTCATTTTTCCGCCCGCTCTCGGCCTTGCTGATCTCACGGCCGGCCGCTCTGGCCTGTTGTCCCAATTGCTGCATGTACTGTTTAACGTCCACAATTATCGATCCGATGAATTGGAAAAGCCGGCATTATAGCAAGCCGGGCCCGGTTACAGCGAAAACGGCAACCGCCGCCGCCATTCCAGGCAATTTCAGTCGCCGCCAGCCGCGTTGCCGACAACAACACATCGTGACTACGCTTGCAATTGCCAAGCGCGAATCGACCTCGTAGACTGCGGCCAAACAGTTGCAATATCACCTATTCCAAAAGGACATCAGCATGAGTCAGCTTTTTTCGCCCTTTACAATCGGCTCGATTACGCTAGCCAACCGAATTGTGATCGCGCCCATGTGCCAATATTCGGCTGTCAACGGCGAAGCCGGCGATTGGCATTTAATGCACCTGGGGAATCTGGCGATGTCCGGCGCCGGCCTGTTGATTATCGAAGCCACCGCCGTGGAACCGGAGGGGCGTATCTCCCCCGCCGATCTAGGCCTCTGGTCCGACGCCACCAAAGCCGCCCTGGCCCGCGTTTTAAGCGCGGTGCGAAAATATTCGAAAATACCTATTGCGATTCAACTCGCTCACGCCGGCCGCAAAGCTTCCACCGCCGCACCCTGGGATGGCGGCGGTTTGGTCGATACCGAGCAAGGCGGCTGGCCGACTGTTGCCCCATCGGCTTTGGCCTTTACGCCGGACGACCCGGCGCCAACCGCACTCGATACGGCCGGTTTGCAACGCACCTTGCAGGCTTTTGTGTCTGCGGCGCAGCGCGCATATAAACTGGGCATCGACGCCATCGAGATTCACGCCGCCCACGGCTATTTGCTGCACGAATTTCTCTCGCCCTTATCGAATCAGCGCGACGACGAATACGGCGGCTCACTGGAAAACCGCATGCGTTTCCCGCTGGCGGTATTCGAGGCGATGCGGGCGGCAGTGCCCTCCAAAATGCCGATCGGCGTTCGGATATCCGGGACCGACTGGGTGGACGGCGGCTGGGACTTAGCGCAAAGCGTAACCTTTGCTAAAGCCTTGCAAGCGCGCGGTTGCGCATTTATCCATGTCTCCAGCGGCGGCCTGTCGCCATTACAAAAAATCCCGGTCGGCCCAAATTACCAAGTGCCGCTGGCGGCAAGCATCCGAGCAGAAACCGGCCTGCCCACCATCGCCGTCGGCCTAATTACCGAAGCCGAAGACGCCGAGGCCATCGTCGCAGAAGGCCGGGCCGATATGGTCGGTTTGGCGCGCGGCATTCTGTACGATCCGCGCTGGCCGTGGCATGCCGCCGCCAAGTTGGGCGGGCAAGTGGACGCGCCACCGCAATACTGGCGTTGCCAGCCGCGCGAGCAAAAGGCTTTATTTGGCGACATCCGCTTTCGCCAGCGCTAAACAGATCGCGGCTAAATAATCCGATTCAATTGGCACAAAGCCAAGCGCTCGGCACCCAATAACACCAGAAAACTCGGCCCTCCGGCCAAGAACTGTCGAACTTCGACAATGGATATTCATGCATTTTTTAGGCATTTCAAACCCCGCTTTTCTAAAACTTTTAACTTTTCGCGTACTGATCGTGCTGGCCTATCAAATCGTGGCGATTGTGGTGGGCTGGCATATCTACGAACTAACCCACGACCCGCTGGCGCTGGGCTTGATCGGCCTGGCCGAAGTTATCCCTTATTTTTGCAGCGCACTCTTTGCCGGTTATGCCGTCGATCATTACTCTCGGCGCTGGTTCGCGATTTCAGCCTGTTTATTGTTGGCGCTAAATGCTTTGACGTTGACAGCTGTGGCGGCGCAATGGATTCCGGGCAATCCGGTGTTATTGATATACGCTTCCATTGCCGTGACCGGCGTGGCGCGGGCCTTTATCGGCCCATCGTATAGCGCACTGTTTGCGCTGGTCTTACAACGCGAGAACTATGCGCGGGCAGCTGGCTTAGGCAGTTCGGCGTTTCAGTTCAGCCTGGTGGCCGGCCCGGCAATGGGCGGAATTCTAGTCGGCTGGACCGGCAAGACCGCGGCTTACGGCATCGCCGGCGGCTTGTGCGTGTTGGCGGCGCTGGCTTTACTGTCGTTGCGTATCAAGGAACCGCCAGCGGCGGAAGGCGCGCCGATTTTTACCAGCATTGCCGAAGGCCTGCGCTTTGTATTTAGCAACCAGATTATTCTCGGCGCACAGTCGCTGGATATGTTTGCCGTTTTGTTCGGCGGCGCGGTGGCGATGCTGCCGGCTTTCATTCGCGACATATTTCATTACGGCCCGGAAGGCTTGGGAATTTTACGTGCCGCGCCCGCCATTGGCGCCGTCATCACCGGCTTATTCCTGGCCAGGTATCCGCTTAACAAGCACGCCGGACGCTGGCTATTGATTGCCGTGGCGGGATTTGGCCTGTGCATGATCGGCTTTGCGCTATCCACCAACTTCTGGGTTGCGGGCTTTGCCTTGCTGCTGTCCGGAGCTTGCGATGGGGTGTCGGTAGTGATGCGCACCACCATCATGCAACTGGCCACGCCGGATACCATGCGCGGCCGGGTAGCGGCTATCAACGGTATTTTCATCGGTTCGTCCAACGAACTGGGCGCATTCGAGTCGGGACTCGCGGCGCGCTTGCTCGGCTTGGTGCCTTCAGTACTATTCGGCGGCGGAATGACGCTGTTGGTAGTCGCGGTTACTGCCAAATTGGCACCTAAACTACGCAGACTGGAGCTCGATCAGCTCCAGTGAGTATTGGCTAATACCGGTTCTTACTCGGAGTTTTTTCGCCGCATAATGAAAAAACCCGCACCGACAGTGGCAACCACCAAGGCCAACATCAAAATCGGATGTTGATAAAACATGTCGAAAAACGCCCCAGTGCTTTGCGATGTACCTCGGTAATACGGTCCCATCTTCCCTCCTACATGATTGCTTAAACGCCAATTTACAGCCGATTCGGCTGACCGGACTCAGAAATCTACCGCGGAATTTGGCCTTGTCCAATTTTGCTGGGCGCACAACCCAGAGCGACCGAATGACCTGTTATCGAACTTGAGCAACTATAGACTCACAAATCGTGACAGACGGGTACGGGCCGAGAACATTATTTCACTCACACTCCCGCCATTTTGCAAACCACTCGGGCAATTCGCGGAATTCGCCCAGATCGTTGAGACAACGATCGACAGAATCGTGGTTGCCCCAGACTACCTCGGCCAACGCACCGTCGGCGACGCGGGCTTCGATATCCTTACAATATAGCCCCAGGTCGCGCTGGACATAGAATCCGTAGGTCCGGCAAGCGACCGGGCGATGGGCATAGACCAAGCATGCGCCTTGCGCCCGATCCAACATCGGGCAGACGATGGGACGCGATACCTGGCCGGCCAATGCGGCAATTCCCCGGCCGATTTCCATAAGTTGCTCCGGCGTCAACGCTTCCAACCCCTGTTGCAATAAATCCCATTCCTCGGCAGTGAGCCTGGGCACTTCGGCGAGCCGATGGCAACAACCGTCACAGCCTTGGCGGCATAACCAGTCGGGATTGCTCTCGCGAATGGCGTTGACGCGCGTTTCAATATCGGTGTGGAGTTGGGCGAGGATATTCACTTTTTCGACCTTTTTAGCTGCGCAATGCCGAACCGCTCCGGCAAAACCGATATCAGGCTTCCAATTCGGCCCCGAAGGAGGAGAGACCGGATTCGTCGCCATAGATTAAAGACAAGCCGGACGGTTCTGGAGCATCGATCCGACGCGCTGAATACGCATCTAATAGAGGGAGGATATGTTTTGCCGATCGTGGCGAGGTATAAACCAGATAGCGATCTCCATCGTTGCTCCAGTTTCCAAACATAGCCATGCCGGCGGGTCCGTTTCTAGCCACATAGGCCGCGCGAAATGCACCAAACAGTATGGCCAATTCGCCGGATTCGTATTCCTGGCGAGATAGCGTAATGCGATGCCAGCTTAGGGTGTTTGCCATCTCATTCCATCCGTTCATTGATCCGCATCGTGTTAGTTACATGAGCCGCATGGCTCATGGCATATCGGTGCATAAATCTTAACATGTCTGCGCGACGGACCAATTGGCCTTTTCCGCCGAGCTGGGCGGGACCGAACGGCCTACCCGAGCTTTTTAATGCCGATGAACTTGTTCTGTGCGGTCAGTTCCATTTCAAAATGGCCTTGTATGCCGGCCTTGGTTAAATAGCGCTGAACATTGCCGGCTGGAAACACGATGCGCCGGCCGTCGTCGGCAACAGTGGTCACGGTTTTGGCTACGCCTTGATAGACGGCCAGATATTGGTCGTAACTCAAAGCGAGCTTGAAACGAATGTATTGATTGGCCATAAAAAAGCCGCGCCGGAGGATATCCGGCGCGGCAAAGGAGCGTTTTAACGAGCGTTTTGTAAGGCCGCGATACGTTCTTCCAACGGCGGGTGACTCATGAACAAGCGTTGCACGCCACCGCCGTTAATGCCAAATGCGGCCAACTCGCCAGGCAATTCGGCCGGTTCGTGCGAACGTTGCAAGGCCTGCAACGCGCCTATCATTTTTTGCCGGCCCGCCAGATTGGCACCGCCGGCGTCGGCGCGGAATTCGCGGTAACGCGAGAACCACATCACCAGCATCGAAGCCAAAATCGACAAGGCGATTTGTGCAACCATCTGCGTCACGTAATACGCCGGACCGTAACCGCGTTCGGTTTTAAACACCACCCGGTCCACCACGTAGCCGATAATGGTGGCGAAGAAATAGACGAAGGTATTGACCACCCCCTGCATCAAGGCCATGGTAATCATATCGCCGTTGGCGACGTGACTGATCTCGTGGCCGACGACCGCTTCCACTTCATCCGCGTTCATACTGCGCAGCAGACCGGTACTGACCGCCACCAAGGCATTGTCGCGGCTGGCGCCGGTAGCAAAAGCATTGGCTTCCGGCGCATCGAAAATACCCACTTCCGGCATGCCGATACCGGCTTCGCGGGCTTGGCGTTCCACCACGCCGACCAACCATTGTTCGGTCTGATTTTGCGGACGCTCAATAACATGGACGCCCATCGCGTTTTTAGCCGACCATTTGGACATGAAAAGCGAAATCACCGAACCGGTCATACCGATTACCGCCGACATCGCCAGCAGACCTTCGATGTTCAAATTTACGCCTTGAGCATCCAGCGCGCCTTTCAAGCCTAATACGTTAAATATGATGCTGATCGCGATCATAATGGCCACGTTGGTGGCCAGAAATAGCAATATTCTCATCATGGCGTAACTTTCCTCTGTTGTTATAAAGTGGGTTTAATCTGGGGAGCTGAAAGATTAAATTCAAGGCTATAGAGTGTTAACATCTTTCAAAGTTTACTTGAGGGACAAAAAAATGAAACTAATTAAGTCGCTGTTGATGCTGTTTGCCGTGGCGCCTCCATGCCTGGCGGCCACCCCGGAACATGAGGCGGTGCTAAAGCAACTGCGCCTGCCGCCGGGGTTTAACATCAGAATTTTCGCCGACGATGTCCCGAACGCCCGGCAAATGGCGCTGGGCGACAATGGCGTGGTCTATGTCGGCTCCCGGCAGGGCAGCGTCTATGCCGTGCAAGACAAAGACGGCGATGGCGTCGCCGAACAAAAGTATGTCATTGCCCAACAATTGAATCTGCCGAATGGCGTAGCTTACAAGGATGGCACGCTATATGTCGCGGAAATTCAACGCATCATTCGCTTCGACGACATTGGCCAACGCTTGGCCAACCCGCCCAAGCCGGTCACGGTATACGATCAATTTCCGTCCGACCGCCACCACGGCTGGAAATATCTGCGCTTCGGCCCGGACGGCAAACTGTATACGGCGGTCGGCGCACCTTGTAATGTCTGCGACTCGGATAAGCCTATTTACGGCGCGTTGATTCGTCTGGATCCGGACGGTAGCGATATGGAAATTCTGGCGCGCGGTATCCGCAACACCGTGGGTTTCGATTGGGAAACCCGTAGCGGCCATCTATTTTTCAACGACAACGGCCGCGACTATTTAGGCGATGACGTGCCAGCCGACGAATTGAACGAGTGGAACCAGAAAGGCGAACATTTCGGCTTCCCTTACTGCCACGCCGGCACCATCCCCGACCCCGAGCTTGCCGGAGACAAGCAATGCTACAAATTCAAGGCACCCGCCTGGAAATATAAAGCCCACATCGCTCCGCTGGGTATGCGTTTTTACACCGGCAAACAATTCCCGGACACCTATTTCCGGCAACTATTCGTAGCCCAGCATGGTTCCTGGAATCGCACCGTACCGCAAGGCTATCAGGTTAATGTGGTTAAATTCCGCGAAGGCCAAGCCTACAACGAACAACCCTTCATTAACGGCTGGCTGACTGCGCAAGGCACCGTCTTAGGCCGCCCGAACGACATCCTGCAAATGCCGGACGACAGCCTGTTAATCAGCGACGACAGCTTGGGCGTGATCTATCGGGTGAGCTACGGACGATGACCGACAAGCACTTTCAAATCCTGGATACCCAAACCCTGTACGAGGGTTTTTTCCGGCTGGAACAATACACTCTGAAACACACCCTGTTCGCCGGCGGCTGGAGCCAGCCTTTAAAACGGGAACTGTTCCGCCGCGGCAACTGCGTGGCCGTATTGCTGTACGATCCCGACCGCGATGACGTGGTATTGATCGAGCAATTTCGGGTCGGTGCGGTCTTGCAGCCGGAACGGGCTTGGTTGCTGGAAATTGTGGCCGGCGCCATAGAAGAAGGCGAAACCGCCGAAGAAGTCGCGTATCGCGAAGCCCGCGAAGAAGCCGGCTGCGAAATCCGGGAGCTGAGAGAAATCATGCAATTCTTCACCACCCCCGGCGGCTCTTCGGAATGGATCACGCTATTCTGCGGCATGGTCGATAGCAGCCAAGTCGGCGGCATTCACGGACTGGACGAAGAAGACGAAGACATCCGCGTCAGTACCCTAAAATTCGACGAGGTGTTTCAATTGCTGGAAGCCGGCAAAATTGAATCCGGGATTCCGATCATCGCCATTCAGTGGCTATACATTCATCGCGAGAAATTGCGGCGGCAATGGCAGGCAAAAGCCGGAGCGACCGCCTAAGGCATCATCTGAACGGAAACTCTACCTCATTTGCAAGGAGCCGGCCCGCTGCAGCCACTTACCGGCTTTTTCATTCAACCAGGCTTGGGCAAACTCATCTTTTTTGATCAGCATATCCAAAAATGCGCTGGAGACGCTGGCGATTGCCGCGACCTGTTTGTAACCCAGGTTGGGATCTAAATGTTCGGACTTGCCGAACATGCCGCCGCCCGGACCGCCGCCGTTCATGCCACGGCGCCCGCCACCATGACCGCCGGGCTCCATGCCGCCTATGCCGGCATCTCCCCGCCTCGATCCGCTCAACCCAAAACGGCCGCCCATTTCGTTACCTGCAAACAAACGGTGTCCGGCACCGCGCATTAACAATAAATATTTACCGGCCAGGCGCTTGCTCCCATAACGCAACTCTGACCGAAGCCGAGCTAATCGCGTACGGATCGTTATCCTCGCTGCCGGTAATCGCCAACAACGGTAAATCCAATTTCTGAAACCGCGTACGCACATTGCCTTCCGCCAAATCCAGCGATGGACTCAACACAATCGCCGCAGCCGGTTTAAGCTCGTCGCTGTGCGGCAATCCGGTGCCGAAATTCTCGCCCAAGGCCGCAGTCACCGTTTGCGCCCCTAAATCATAGCCGGCCAAAATCACTTTGGACAAATCGGCGGCGGCATACAAGGGTTGCCGCAAATCGTTACGGGTTTTTAATTGGCGATAAGTCCAATACAGCTGTTCCAGCCGGGTTTTGAGATTTTCTGGGGCAAAGTACTGATGCCCGACAAAACGCAATTCGCTTTCGCGGGCGGTCCGCGAAGGTCGCTTCCGCTTCTCGGTGAACCAGCCGCCGCGCTCTTCTTCCGGACGCGGCTCCATATTCTCGTCCGCCATATCCATGTTTTCGTCATTCGGCAATTCATGCGGATCGTCGAATTTGCGCTCCGCTTCCAAGGCTTTGAGCGCCAAACTGATCTCTACCGGCTGCATACTAAACACCACATAACCCGCCTTGGCCCAAGTCTCCCGCCATAGCCGGCCCCCGCCGGCGTTTTCGCCCAAACTGGGCAGATATATAATCAAGGGATAATTACCCGGCGCGGTAGGCGCGATAATTTCCACTTCCAGCTCGGTTTGCTGATAGGTCCAGATATCGCGGTTGCTGTCGATTGCAAAACTGCGCGCCGTTTTATAGCCGCCGTTGCTCAGCGCTTCCGCCAGTTTTTCCTGTTGCTCCTCCTGACTGGGCAAGGTCGGCCGCGAGGAACATGCCGGGAAGCATAGCAATACCCAACAACAAATCAGCAAACGAGAGAACGTAAAGCAACTGGGCATGGTTTTGCGGCTCCGGCAAAGGTCAGAGGTATGGTCGACGAAGCCATTATCGCCGACACACCGGTAAATCTGGGCAAAGGAATTGTAAAAACGGGTAAACGCCGCCTGCGACTGGCCGCCTAATCACGACTGCATCGTAACGCCTCCAGCGCTTTATCGAACGCAAACACCTCGACATCTCGGCTCAACACCTCGGCCACTTCGCGGCCCAAGGCCTGGTAAAGCTCCGCCCGATGGTCGTGCAGGTATACCTGGGACTGAATATTACCTTCCGCCAGCAAGTTGCTCAATGTGTCGATTACCGCGCGCAGGTGCTCAGCGGAGTACGGGGACAAGCCAAACTCCAAGTTCGGACTAGACGCCGGCACTACGGCTTGCACCTCGGCGATAAAACGCGCCAGTTGCTCGGCTAACTGCTGTAGCGGAACGGCCAGTTGCTCGGCCGTGTTCGCGGTTTTTTGCTTTAGCGGCAATTCTATAGCCGCCGCGACCTGACTAATTTGCGTCACGCCCAGAGTAGCCGAGGCTCCCTTCAGGGAATGCGCGGCGATCTGCGCCGCCTGCAAATCGCCTGCCGCCAACAAGTGTTGGATATTCACCGCTTCGTCGGCATGACGTTCGGTAAAGTGCCGCAATTGGCGCAGATAAAACGGCAGTTTATTTTGAACGTTATCTAGCCCGGCCGCCAGATCCAGCCCGGAGATCCCCGCCAGACGGGCACGCAAGGCCTCGGCGCTATCCTTAGGGGACGCCGTCTCTACAACCTTTGGCCGGGCAATATCGTGCGCCGTCGGCATCGCTATCCAGCGCAACATCGCGCTAAAAAGTACATTGGGATTGACCGGCTTGGGTATATGGTCGTTCATCCCCGCCGCCAAACAGGCTTGTCTGTCCTCTTCAAATGCGTTGGCCGTCATCGCCAGTATCGGCGTTTTTTCCCGTCCGGGAAGTTGCCTGATGGCAAGACTGGCGGCAATGCCATCCATTTCCGGCATCTGTACGTCCATCAATATCAGGTCGTAGGCATTATTGGCGGCCATCTCGCAAGCGATCCGGCCGTTGACGGCCAAATCGACCAGCAACCCGGCTTCCTGCAACAGTTCCAGCGCCACTTCCTGATTGATCGGATTATCTTCCGCCAATAGCACGCGACGTCCTTGCAGCGTCGATATATCCGGATGTTTGGAGACGGTTCTGGCCTGGCGCAGCCAGCCCGTTTGCACCGCAGCGATACCATCGTGCAAAGTAGACAGCGTCAGCGGTTTGGCAATATGCCCGACAATACCGGCGCTTCGCAATTCCTCGATATTACCGTCGTAACTGTAGGCAGTGACCAGCATTATTTTCGGCGAACAGGCACCCATCAGTTCGATGATTCGGCGAGCGGTTTGCAGACCATTCATATCCGGCATCATCCAATCCATTAATATCAGATCGAACGACACGCCCGCATCGATTGCAGCGCTAACGCTTTTTATCGCAGCCGCGCCGGAGTCGGCCGTGCTAACTTTAGCCTGGAAACCCGTCAACATCTGCGCGATTGCATCCCGTGCCTCGGCCACGTCGTCGACCACCAACACGTTCAGGCCTTCACGAATAACCGCGGGCATGGCCGGCTTGGGATTCAACGCATACTGGAAAGGCAACTCCATCCAGAACGTACTTCCGCGGCCGAGTTCGCTTTCCACTCCCACTATGCCATCCATCATGTCGATCAAACGCTTACAAATCGCCAAGCCCAGGCCGGTGCCGCCAAAGCGGCGCGAGGTGGAAGAATCGGCCTGCTCGAATGCCTGAAATAAACGACCGCATTGCTCCTTATTCATACCAATGCCGGTATCGCTGATCTCAAATCTTGCAATAATACCGCTGGTATTTTTATCGACTAAACGGGCTCTAAACACAATGTGGCCGGCATCGGTAAACTTCACCGCATTGCTGGCGAAATTGATCAGGATCTGCTCCAACCGCATCGGATCGCCACGCAAGACCAGCGGCAGGGCCGGATCGATACGATCTATCACTTCCAGCCCTTTTTCGGCGGCACGATCGCAAATCAGGTCGTTCAAACTTTTAAAAACCTGATCGAGATCGAAATCGCAAATATCCAGAACCAGCTTGCCGGCCTCGATCTTGGAAAAATCCAAGATGTCGTTGATGATACCGAGCAGATGTTGCGCGGCAGTGCCGATCTTGCTCAATTGCTCGCGCTGTTTGGCCTCCAGTGCGGTATTTTGCAACAGGTGGGTCAAACCAATGATCGCATTCATCGGCGTGCGGATCTCATGGCTCATATTCGCCAAAAACGCGCTTTTGGAGACATTCGCCACTTCCGCCGCCTTCATCGCGTCCGCCAGTTGTTCGGTGCGCTCGACAACCAACTCTTCCAATTTTTCGCGGTAATGCTCCAATTCTTCCTGCATCGCTTTTTTATCGGTAATATCGTCCTTGATGGCCATGTAATGACTAATCCGGCCGTCTTCCTGCCGGATCGGCGAAATAATCGCCGATTCCACAAACTCGCTACCATCCTTGCGTTTGTTGATAAATTCGCCATGCCAGGACCGGCCATTAGTCAAATTGTCCCAAAGCGCGACGAAACATTCGGGCTTGGTCTTACCCGACTTCAGCAGATTGACTTTTCGCCCCATCAACTCCGAGCGCGCATAGCCGGTAGTTTGGATGACGGCTTCGTTGACATACTCGATGTGCGCCTCCAAATCCGTAATGACGATGCTTTCCGGGCTTTGTTCGACCACCAGCGAAAGCTTACGCAACTCGTCCTCCACTCGCTTGCGTTCGGTGATGTCTACCAGGGTTGCCAACAAATTATCACCCATAGTGATACCGGAAATGATCGCCGTGCGCACCTCGCCATTTTTACAGGTCACTTGATATTCCAGCGAATCGATAGGCGCATTTTCTTCGGCCGCGCGCAACTGTAAGGCTTGCCATTTTTCGATGACCGATCGCCGGTAACCGGGGTCGGGATAGGCATATTGCCACCAGTCCTCAATGGTCGGAATTTCCGTCAAGGAATAGCCGAACGTCCGCAATATAGCTTGATTCATGGCCAGCATACCGCCATCGGCGGCAACCAGTGCCATCGGCACCGGCGCGATATCGAACAATTTACGGAAATTAGCCTCGCTCGTCAGCAAAGCGGCCTCGATCCGTTTGTGTTCGGTAACATCGCGCACTATTTTCGACGCACCGATCACTGTACCGTCCCTGTCCTTGATCGCCGAAATCGTCGTGAGCACCTCGATCCGGCGGCCATCCTTACGTATACGCTGGGTTTCGTAATTGGAAATCAGCTCCCCGTGCGCCACGCGCGTCAACAGTTCTTGCTCGGTTGCCAGCAACTCCGGCGGGAAAAGCAGCGTAATCGGTTGCCCCACGATTTCGGCGGCGCTATAACCGAATATTCGTTCGGCCGCGGCATTCCAGCTAGTGACGATTCCATCCAGGTTTTTACCGACTATCGCGTCATCCGAAGTATTCAACACGGCGGCCGACTGCGTACGTTCGGCGACCAAGCCCTGCTCCAGCAATTCATTCGCGGCTGTTAGCGCCAGCTCAACCCGTTCGCGTTCGGCAATTTCCAATTGTAAACGTGCGTTGACCTCGCGTAACTGCGAGGGGCTGGGTAATTGCAACGCCTTCGGAATCAACGGCAATAGCACCGCCACCGTAATCACCGACACGACGGCGGTCAGCGCTTTCAACACTGCATCCAACCCGTACCAGGGCACCCAAAGCACAACCACGTCCATTAGATGCGTGGCCCCGCAGACCAGGATAAACAGCGCAAACAACCAAAGTACCCGGATATAGGGAAAGTCCAACCGTTTCAGCGCAAAATAACCTAGGGCAATCGGCAACAAAAAATACATCGCAAAAATCAGACCGTCGCTCAGCACAAAGGTCCACAACAGCCCGGGCGACCAGCTCAGGCAATAGCCATGCGGCATTAAATTATTGTCGGAAAAAAAGCGCAGAATTTCATTCATGGCAGGCTTGTCGGCAAAGGGTTAGTCCGCGGCTCATGGACTTTAGCAACAGGCTATCATTAGTCTGCCTATTAATTAGAAAATTCACCGTCATAGCATCCTCGAAATACCCATGAAGGCAAAAATAGCAGGTAGCGGGAACATCATCGCGATTTGGTCTCCAACCCCATCAATTAAATTCCGCCGGCCAGCCGCGCTGGCACCATTTCACCGAGAGCGTTGCGGATTGCATCAACTTATGTAACAAAGCCGATAACAGCACGCTTGAAATACAAACCAATGGACAACTTGACGCCGCAAAACCCAATGAAAAAACCGTCGTTACCGGAACATTCCGTGATTATGCCGATGCTGCAGTTGATCTGGCGACCGCTGACAACCCTGGCCTGGATCCACAACAAATACGGCGAACTGGTGCTCGGACGGCTTTTTGGCAGAAAAATACTATACGTCTGCGCCCCCGAATACATCGAACAAATCTTTAATCTGGAGGGCAAAGGTTTGCTGAACAGGGACTTTCTTTACGACGCCAAGCGAGTGCTGTTCGGTAACGGCCTGGTCAACAGCGAAAACGGCGTATGGAGTAAACAACGCCGTTTGATGCAGCCCTTGTTTACGAAAGAAGCCGTTAAAAGCTATGAGCTGATCATGACCGAGGAAGCCGCCGCCGCGGCAGACAAGTTGAAAATGGCAGCCAATAGCCCTATCGATTTAACCACGGCGATGAAGAATCTGATTCAGCGGATTTTTATCCGCATCCTGCTCGGTAAACCGGTGGATAGCCTTAGCAATAGCGCGGAGCTGATCAAAGTTATCGAAATAATCTGTCAGGAATTACCGGTGCAATTGGGCAGCGAAATTATTTTTGGCAACCGCGTGAAACGCTTCATCCCGTTAAAATCCAAGCGCTACCATGCCGCAGTCGATTATCTGAAAGCCTTTCTCCGCGAGGCAATCGCGGAGAAAGGGGAAAACCCCGGACCGGACCTGATATCGCAACTGATTCAGTCCGGCGACAGGACTACCGGATACACGATGCCGGCCGAACTGTTGCAGGACGAAACCGTCAATCTGTTCTTTGCCGGCCAGGAAACCACGATCAATACGCTGTTATGGTTTTTTTACCTAACCGGCAAGCATGAGCAGGTGCGTAACAAGATCGCCGCCGAAATCCGCGCCTTGCCAAACGAGCCGCTAAATTCGGCTCACCTAAGTCAACTGCGTTATACCAAAGCCGCGCTAAACGAAACCTTGCGCCTCTACCCGCCCACGTCGGCGTTGTCCACGCAAACCGTTCAGGATATCGAACTCGGCGACTACAGCTTCGCCAAGGGCACTACGGTCTTGCTGAGCATGTATACCACACACCACAGCCCCCGGCTTTGGGATAAGCCCGAAGAGTTTAACCCGGATAGATTCCTGGACACCGCGGCGGCGGAACGGCACAAATACGCTTTTTTCCCGTTCGGCGGCGGCTTGCACAATTGCATAGGCAAGCATTTCGCCGAACTGGAAATGTTGCTGATCATCGCCAGTTTTGTCAGGGAATTTAGCTTCGAAACCGACATTAGCGCCAAAGAAGCGTTCAGCATAACGTTAAAACCGGATCGGCCGGTTATTGGCAGAGTGCTGCCAATTGGTTAAGCTTACCGGCATTGCCGACTCTCTTCGCTAATCGGCAATACATGGGCCGTCAATACGGCTCTTTTAACGTAACAAGGAATGTCATGAAACAGACCATCAGTTTTGTCACCCTGGGCGTAGCCGACCTGGACCGGAGCCGTCGTTTCTACCAAGCGCTCGGGTGGCAAGAATCGTCCGGCAGCCAGGAGCAAGTAGCATTTTTTCAAGTCGGGACCATAGGCTTTGCCTTGTTTGGCCGGGAATCGCTGGCGGACGATGCGAACCTATCGTCCGAGGGATCCGGCTTTCCCGGATTTTCTCTCGCCCACAACGTAGCTTCCGAAATGGAGGTCGACACAACCTTGTTGGAAGCGGTGTCGGCCGGCGGCAAGCTGGTTCGTTCCGGCGAAAAAGCCGCTTGGGGCGGCTTCAGAGGCTATTTCGCCGACCCCGACGGATTTCTCTGGGAGGTTTGCTTCAATCCGTTCTTTCCGCTCGACCAACATGGATTCATACAATTGCCGAAATAAACGATTAACCACGGAGCGGTCAGCAAAACCTAGTCGTACCATTTGACGACGTAGTCTGAACCTTACACCTGCCACGAATTAGCCTTACGTAAAGATTACATGTTGTTACAATGTGATAATGGGCGGCAACGCGCTAAATACCTGCGTTTCAAGCCTCTTCAGGCATGGAGGGCGTTACTTGTGCCGGCTAGTGTTTCGTGCCCCACTGCGAACCCTGCGAACCTTAATATTAAATAACGAATGGCAAATAACGCCACCGCATCAAACTAAAATGAAATTCCGAGTTTTTCTACAAAAACTATCAAACCCTCGCGTCAGAAAGCGATTAAAAATCGGCCTCTCTGTTTGGGGCGTAGCCATTATAATTAGCCTGATATTTAAGTTTGCCTACGATATTGGTTATTTTAAAGCGCAATCGCTTATAAATAACAAAAACACGGCAACGCCTAATTCCACTCAAGTGCTGACTTTAGAGTCCGCGCAACGCATAGTATCCGGCGCATTAAAAGAAGACTTTAACAACCCGAAAACGGTTGTGACCCAGGTTATCGATAATAATCAGAAGCTTTCTACGATTATTGTCGAAAACAATAAGCAAAAACAAATTGGCTGGATTATAGACATGCGCCTGTTTTTTACCGGCGCGCTATTTAACGATAATGGCTACAATTTAACCGAGTCTCTTGAGTATCAACACAATATTAATAACAGAAACCGTTGATCGGCCCAGCGCTTTACGACCGGTTTCTAAGTCCGCAAATGCCCGTCTCCATACGCCACCCACTTGTACGTTGTTAATTCGTCCGGCCCGACCGGGCCGCGCACGTGGAGTTTGTCGGTGCTGATACCAACCACCGAGCCCAAGCCGTAATCGCCGCCGCCCGACAATCTGGTCGAGGCGTTAATCATCACCGACGCCGAATCCACCTGTTCTTCAAACTGCCGGGCCATACTCAGGCTTTGCGTGACGATGCCGTCGGTGTGGCCGGAACCGTAGCGGTTGATATGGTCTATGGCTTGTTGAATGCCATCCACGATCTTCACCGACAGGATAGGCGCCAAGTATTCGGTATGCCAGTCTTCTTCGGTCGCAGGAGTTACACCGGGCAACAGCTTTTGTGTTTGTTCGCAGCCGCGCAGTTCGATATGGTTTTCGGCAAATGCCGTTTGCAGCAGCGGCAATAGCTGTCCGGCGCATGCGCTGTCCACCAGCAGGGTTTCCAGCGCGTTACAGACCTGCACGCTTTGGCATTTGGAATTGACCGCCAGCGCGACCGCCTGCTCCGGATCGGCATCGGCATCGGCAGCGAGATACAGGTGGCAAATACCGTCGTAATGCTTGATGACCGGAATCCGCGTGCCTTCAGCGATACGCTTGATCAAGCCTTTACCGCCGCGCGGAATCAACACATCGATGTATTCGTCCATTTTCAACAGCTCGCCGACCGCTTCGTGGCCGGGGGTACGAATAATCTGTATCGCATGTTCTGGCAGACCGGCTGCGACGGCGCCGGCAATCATCGCGTCGGTGAGTATGGCATTGGTTTGCAGCGCTTCCGAACCGCCGCGCAAGATCACCGCGTTACCGCTTTTGATGCACACCCCGGCGGCATCGCTGGTGACGTTGGGGCGCGACTCGTAAATGATACCGATCACGCCGAGCGGCACCGATTTTTTGTAAACCCGCAGCCCGGCCGGATTGGTATGGCCGGTCAATATCCGGTTCAACGGGTCCGGCAACTGCGCCACCTTTTTCAGGCGGGACAACATGTAATTAAAGGTTTTGTCGTCTATCGTCAGCCGCTTCACCATCGCGTCCGATTGCCCTTCGTCGCGGGCTTTGACGATTTCCTGGGCGTTGACGTCCAACACTTGCTGCTTGACCGACTCCAGCGCCTCGGCCATTTTCGCCAAAGCCAGATTGCGGGTCGATTCGGAGGCCGATGCTAATTGGCGCGACGCGGCGCGACTTTGTTGGGCGATGGTTTGGACGGTGTTGGTAGACATTTTTTCAGGGTGATTTTTTTAATAGCTTTGATATTGACTGGATTCATCAGGTTTAGGCAAGTACTGTTGGTTCAATAGTACGTAAGGCGTGGTGAGTTTATTAACCGCACTAATCGCAATTGATGCGGTGCACTTTGTTTACCGCATCCTACTGACTTTTTCTCGTCGCTAGGCTTTGTGTGAGCTCACTTAATAGGTTGTGGTTGAGAAAACCCGCTCCATTGAACGGTTTAATTGCTAATTGTCGCCCATGGAATAACTTCGACTGCCCTGAATACTCGACAATGTTCATCTGGCAAAGCCGAATAAGAACACCAATCGTCTGATTACATCGGGGATTTATCCATGAATGTTCGTGCTCGGCTATGAACTGATCGACCCGAGCCTCCATCGAGTCGCTGATGCTTTTTTCGGTTGACGTAATGAAAATCTGAAAGGTAGGGTTCAACACCTTAGTTATATCAACTGCAACAAGTCCTCGACGCTTTACTTTCTTCGCGTTGTTGATGTGTTTCTTCAGTTGATCAACCGCTTCCTTTATTCGACGGTCCACAGCTCCTGGAGATTGAGGTCGCTTGCATTCAAACAACAGAGTTCGATTGCCAAAATTGCAAGTAACGTCTGCTGAAGATTCGAATTGTAGAGGGATATTGGCTTGAGCAAGGTACCCCATGACAGCAAGTTCAAATCCTTCATTCCGAGCTCTGTTTGACGATGAACTTGAGCGTTCATCGGAGTATGAGCTAGGGCCAGCAACAATGGAATGAAGATGACCGGAAACCTGTCGATCGTATTTACCTGATAAAGAGCTGTAAATATCAATCAACTCAAATGCTTCATAGATCGCGTTTGTGATCGCCGGTAACCGTCCCATGAGTATCGACTCGCGGTTATCAGATTCCTTGAGGATACTCAGTGCGCGCTCATAGTCACCGAGTCGGGTTCGCTTATGTGATATGCCTAGAGACGATAGCCACGTAGTGACCATTGAAAGCTGATTTGCGACATCGTCGTATGAGGTATTAGTAAACATTTATTGGAAAGATATATTTTTTCATAACTACTGTCACAGGTGGCGCACGAGTCTATCAAGCAATTACCGTGAAGAACAACTAATCGCTGATAACAACGTCATTCCAATACGGTCTCAGTAAAGGTGTTGATGTCCAAGTAGCTAGCTCTCTTAGCTTCATCCAAAACCACTTTAAAAGCCAAATGCTTTATCATTGGGCCAGGACACGTACGGAACTCGCATAATTACAATGAATAACACTCCGCAACCCACCGCCAAAGCTTTGATTTCTCCCGTTATTTTATTCGCCGCCACCCTGTTTATCAGCGCCACGCTGATGTTCGTGCTGCAACCGATGTTCGGCAAGCTGTTGCTGCCGCTGTTGGGCGGCACGCCGGCGGTGTGGAACACCTGCATGGTGTTTTACCAAACGCTGCTGTTTCTGGGCTACTTGTATGCGCATTGGCTGAGTTCGCGGCTGGGCAGTCAACGGCAGATTCAGATTCATACCGCTTTGCTGGTTTTCAGCGTGATTGCGTTGCCGGTAGCGTTGCCGCCGGATTCCGCGCCACCCACCGACGGTGACCCGACTTTATGGCTGGTGTGGACCTTGTTCCTGGCTATCGGTCTGCCGTTCTTCGTGGTCTCCACTACCGCGCCACTGCTGCAAAAATGGTTTTCGCATAGCGGTCACCACAGCAGTGACGATCCTTATTATCTATACGCCGCCAGCAACGCCGGCAGTTTGCTGGCTTTGTTGAGCTATCCGTTTCTGATCGAACCGAATCTAGGCTTGGCCAATCAGAGACTGATTTGGAGCGGCGGTTATATCGGCTTGTGCGCGTTGATTTTAGTGTGCGCGATCAGCTTCTGGCGCAGCCAAGCCGATAAGGAAGACGAGGACGTTTTAACTGACGCCGGCATCGAACCGCCATCAACACTAGAGCAATTGCGCTGGCTGGCGCTGGCTTTCGTACCGTCCAGTTTATTGCTGGGCTTGACGCAGTTCATCAGCACCGACATCGCCGCCGTACCCTTGCTGTGGATCGTACCGCTAACCCTGTACTTGCTGACTTTCATTCTGGTGTTCAGTACCTGGGCCGACCGCATCCGTCCGTGGATGTTGGCTGCGCAACCGGCGGTATTGACGGTATTTATCGCTTATTCCTTCATCAACCCTGCCACATTGCCTTACTGGTTGGATTTGATTCTGCACTTGCTGGCCTTCTTCCTGGCGGTGATGGTTTGCCACGGCGAATTGGCCAAAAGCCGTCCGCATCCGCAATATCTGACCCGCTTTTATCTGGTGATGTCGTTTGCCGGCATGCTGGGCGGTTTGTTCAATACCTTCGTCGCGCCGTTTATCTTCAATGCGGTATACGAATACCCGATCATGATCGTTGCCGCCCTGCTGCTGCGCCCGGGCTTGTTCAAGGGAAAATGGTTTTTGCAGCCGATTTTCCCGGTGTTGGTACTGATCGTCGGCTTGACGATTTATTTCACTACCGAGCAGTTGTTCGACTACCTGGACTTGATCGGCGGCGCGCTGATTCTGCTGGCCGGCTTGAGTTATTCACTGCGGCACAGCCCCATCGGTTTGGGCGTGTTGACCGGGGTGATTTTGTTGTTCACTTTGGGCCTGCACAGCATGGCCTCCAATACCATTTACCAGAAACGCACATTCTTCGGCGTAATGTCGGTGCGCAACACCGTCATCCCCGACGAAAACCAACGGCCGGAAACAGTCCGCGAGTTGTATCACGGTACCACCAAGCACGGCGCGCAACGCCTGACCGCCGCCAACGTCACCACGCCCTTGACCTATTACAGCCGGCCCGGCCCTATCGGCCAGCTGTTTGCCGAATTTGACGGTGAAAACCAGCACTGGCACATCGGCGCGGTGGGCTTAGGTGCCGGCGCGCTGGCCTGCTACACCAAGGACGGCCAGTTGTGGAAATTCTACGAAATCGACCCGCTGGTGGTGGAAGTAGCGCAAAATCCGGCCTGGTTTACCTACCTGAGCCGCTGCAACAAGCAGGCGGAAATGATCGTCGGTGATGCCAGGCAATCGCTACTGAAGGAGGCCGACGCCAGCTTCGATTTATTGATCATGGACGCCTTCAGTTCGGACGCGGTGCCTACGCATTTGCTCACGCGCGAGGCATTGCAGCTATACTTCAACAAGTTGAAAGACAACGGCTTGCTGGCCTTTCATATCACCAACCGCCATCTGGCTTTGAAAAAAGTCATGGCCGACCATGTCAACCAATTGCATCTGACGGCCTTGCTGCAGGAATTTAAACCGGAAACCGATGTCCCTCTAGTCATTGCCACCGACTGGGTGGTGATAGCGAAACAGCCCGAGCGCTTGCAACGCCTGCAACAAAGCCGGCTCGGGCACTGGCAGAAACTGCCGCTGACGTTCGGTCTGCAACCCTGGACCGACGACTTCACTCATATTATTGGCATTTGGAAATAGGATAGTACATGCTCATTACGGAACTTGCCCAGCGCTGCGACGCCACCACCCAAGGCGGCGACGCAACCCTGTTTATTAATTCCGCGGCCGACATCATGTCCGCCCATCCTCATCAAGTCACCGTGCTTAGCGACGGTAAATACAAAAAATATTTGAAAGACTCCAAGGCCTCGGCCTGCTTTATCGCCGAACAACTGGTGGACGGCGAGATTCCGGAAAACCTGACGCTACTGATCTGCAAGGATCCGGAAATCAGCTTTTTAAACGCAGTGAAATTGTTACATCCGGAACCGGTATTTAAACGACAGGTGTCCGAACACGCGGTATTGGCTGAAACATCGACATTGGGTTTTGACGTGCATGTCGGCCCATTCGCCACGATTGGTAATGACAGCAGCATCGGCGACAGCAGCACGATAGAAGCCGGCGCCCGGATCGGCAACCATGTCGCCATCGGCAAGCACTGCCATATCCACCCCAACGCAGTGATCTACGACCACAGCATCATCGGCAACAATGTGATTATCCATGCCGGCGCGGTAATCGGTGCCGACGGCTTTGGTTATAAATTTCGAGACAATCAGCACGTCAAGGTGCCGCATGTCGGCCACGTCGAAATCGACGATAACGTCGAGATCGGCGCCAACACCTGTATCGACCGCGGCGCGCTGGGCGCGACCCGCATTGGCGCCGGCAGCAAGATCGACAATCTGGTGCAACTGGGTCATAACAACATCGTCGGCCGCAACGTGATTATCTGCGGCCAGTCCGGTATCTCCGGCTCCTGCACCATCGAAGACGGCGCGATTCTGGCCGGCAGCACTGGCGTGGCTGACCACGTGAAGATCGGTGCGCGGGCGGTGGTGATGGCGCGCAGCGGCATCTCCGGCGACATCGATCCCGGCGCGCAAGTATTCGGCAGCCCGGCCAAGGATCGCAAAGTGGCCTGGAAAGAGTTGGCGGCACTGGCCAAATTGCCGGAATTGATGCAAAAGTTTAAGGCACTGGAAGCGCGGGTACTCAAACTGGAAGAGTAGGCCTAATTATCCAGCGCGAAGCGCAACAGCCCCTCTCCAGCGGGAGAGAGGCAATTTGTAAAGTTTTGCGGTTCGCTGAACAATTACGAATAGACATTCAGAATGTAGGGAACGATTAAATTCGCCCCGGCAACAATACAGATTTCTTTACAACTCAGCAGGATCGGATCATGAACGACAAACAACTCGTTGCCCAACATGCCGTCCAACAGGTACAAAACGGCATGATCGTCGGTTTGGGAACCGGCTCCACTGCTAATTTTTTCATTGAGGAACTGGCCCGCCGCCATCAACAGGAAGGCTTGAAATTCAAAGCGGTAGCCAGCTCGGTGGTCAGTACCATCAAGGCCCAACAACTGGGGTTGCCTATGATCGCCATCGACCACATCGACGGCCTGGACCTTTACGTGGACGGCGCCGACGAAGTCGCGCAGGATCTGACTTTACTGAAAGGCCGCGGTTACGATCTGGTCCGCGAGAAATTGCTGGCCAAAGCAGCGGACTCGTTTTTAGTCCTGATCGACAACAGCAAACGCGTGAAACGCATCGGCGAGAATTTTCCTATCCCAATAGAAGTGACGCCGTTTGCCTGGAAGCTGGTGCAACGCAGTGTCGCGGCCATCGGCGGCCACGGTACTTTGCGGCAAACGCCGAATCAAGACGGCCTATCGGTAACTTCGCACGGCAGCTTGGTGCTGGACGTCGTGTTCGAAGCCAATATCGACGGCAAAACCTTGAACGAACGCTTGAACGCGGTGCCGGGCATCGTCGAACACGGCATTTTTTGCGGCCTGACCCGCGCGGTATTTTGCGGACATGACGGTCAAATCGAGGAGCAATGGGCTTGAGCCTGGCGCCCAATGCTATTTAGTCTAGCCGTTCGTGGTGAGCCTAGTTAACCACGAACCGCTTAACAATTCGTCATTATTCGGCGCAACGCCTTGTTTTGCCCCCTCACCCTGCCTTCTTCCTCTGGAGAGGAATTCTTGAGCTTCGTGCTGAATGCTTACAGCAATTTATCCTTCCGCTCCATCCTGGCTTACATCCCCTTTACCTTTGTCCCACCGCTTTTGTGGTAGAAGCCAACGAAACAGTTGGTACATAATCGCCGCATTCGGGCTTTATGCAAGAAGCCTTTCAGTTTCAACGACTCACCGTCGTGAAAACCCGGCGCCGCCAAACGCCGCCGGCAGCCCAAGCACCGGAGCTTATCCGGCCGAAATCAAGAGGAGAATCGCATGTCGCAATTATTAGAAAAAAACCAGGAAGCGCCCTTTTTCAGATCCGCCAATCAAGACAACAAATTGATTTATCTATCCGATTACAAGGGCGAAAAAAACGTCGTACTGTACTTCTATCCGAAAGACGACACCCCCGGCTGCACCATAGAAGCCAACGACTTTACCGCGCTGGCCGCTGAATTCGACGCCCAGGACACCGTCATCATTGGCGTCAGCAAGGACGATTGCCAAAGCCATAAAGACTTCATCGCCAAATACGGCCTGAATGTGCAACTCCTGGCCGACACCTCCGGCGGCCTCTGCGATGCCTACGGCGTGTGGCAGGAAGTGGAAAAAGACGGCGTGAAAAAATGGAAAATCGTCCGCTCGACGTTCATTATCGATAAAGACGGCAAGCTGGTTGAAGCGCTGTACGGCGTTAACCATGAAGGCCATGCGCAAGCGGTGCTGGATATTATCAAGGGCTTGAGCGCTCCCGCGGAAGCATAAAGCCGGTTTTGAGTATCGCCTGAACATTCTATCGGGTTGCGGCAAAAGTCTTAACCCGTTGGATGCCCCCAACAAAAACCCAACAATTCAGCCGCTATTGTAAATTGTCCGAGGGAGTGAGCGTTGACATAAAGCTCAGCCCTCGGACTTATTCCTTCCCGAGCAACCGGCTTAGGCCGCCAATCGGCGTTTGTTGCGGCCAAACAATCCAAATCCACTCAGCGCGGTGCCGAACAGCCAGATGGCGGCAGGCACGGGCACCACGGTGTAATTGAGATTATCGAAATAACCGAAATTGGACGGGCCACCGTTAGGCTGGCCGGATAAGAAACGCACTTTGCCGATATTGTTGGAACCCGCATCGAAGCTCAAGGTTTGGAAAGCCGAGAGACCGCCGACGCCAGGTTGCGGTGTGAGATTGAAATTCCAAGCCACAGCCGTCAAAAAGTGCAGCGCGGAGTCGTAGATCTCCAGCTTCGGATAATTTGCCGGGTTGCCGAGTCCTTCCGGTGCTCGAAGGATGGCTGCGTCGATGCTGACAAATTTCTGTGCCTGCGAAAATAACACTTCGACCGCACCGAATCTGGCGTCGAATGCCGGGATACCGGTTTGAAATACCGACACCACATTCGATGCGCTGTTGTTAACACTGCTGCTTCTGGCGTAGATGTCGGCCGGCCCCAAGGGGTTCGAGAACGTCACACCGGCATAGTGGTTATTGATAACGGTGCCGTTGGCCACGTCGTCGAAATTGATTAAGGTAGCGAAGGCATTCGGCACGAATACCGCCATCAGCACGGATATAAAAGCCGCTCGGACTATTTGCTTTGACATAGTTGATCTCCAAAAAGTAAATGGCTAAAAAGCGCCGCTCGAAACAGTCGCCGTCCCGGCAAAACCGAGTATTAAGACTGCCGGGGTTCGGATGTGCCGGAAACGGCAAAACTTTCCCGAATTAGCGCTTATAGTTTGATAATCGACGTTTTTTCGTCAGACATACTTCACCGCGTTCGCTGGCGGCGTCATATGAAAAATTTCACAGGGGGAAAGCGGTGTTGGATTTTTGTTAAGGGCTTGAAGCGCCAGCTGACACATAAATATCGCCAAGTAGGGCGCGACCGGCGCCGAATCCGGCCTCTCCACCGCAGTCTCTCCGGCTCTATCGGCCTTCGATGCGGAAAAAAGCTCGGCCAACGGGGCTCCAAACAGCATCGTTCAGGGAAATTTCTCCAACATTAGAGCTGTAAGCCGGATGGTTCGAGAAAATTTCTCGATCGCTCTCGCTCCAAGTTCAAGCGTTCAGCGAATTAGTTAGATGGTTTGACTTCCTAGCCGAATCATTCAGGAAATTGGCTCCACTGCCTAGTTTCCAAGCTCCGGCTTGGGAACGCTGTCTCGGCAGCTCCGCTTCCCGACCCTACTCTTTTTTTGTTTGGATCGACTAAAACGCATCTTCCGGCAAAAACCCGCCCGCCTGCATCGTCCATAGCCGATAATAAAAGCCCTGTTTATCCAGCAACTCCTGATGACTGCCGTCCTCGACGATACGGCCTTGATCGAACACCAGCACCCGATCCAGGTGGGCGATGGTGGAGAGGCGGTGGGCGATGGCGATGACAGTTTTACGGCCCATCACCCGGTCCAGGTTTTCCTGGATGGTTTTTTCGGTGACAGAGTCCAGACTGGAGGTAGCTTCGTCCAGGATCAGAATAGGCGCATCTTTCAACATCACCCGGGCGATGGCGATGCGTTGGCGTTGGCCGCCGGACAGTTTGACGCCGCGCTCACCGACCAGCGACTCGTAGCCTTCCGGCATGCCGGCGATGAACTCCTCGGCATGCGCCAGCTTGGCGGCAAAGCCGATTTGCGCGTCGTCGGCATCCAGTTTGCCGTAGCCGATGTTCTCCTTCAGGCTGCGGTGAAACAGACTGGGATCTTGCGGAATCAAACTCACCTGGGCGTGCAGCGAGTCTTGAGTAGCCAAAGTAATGTCTTGGCCGTCGACCAGGATTTGCCCGGCTTGCGGCTCGAAGTTGCGCAGAATCAGATTCACAAAAGTGGATTTGCCGGAGCCGGAAAAGCCGACCAGGCCGACGCGCTGGCCGGGTTCTATCACCACATTCAGCTGATCGAACACCTGCCGGCCCGGCTCGTAGCTAAAGCTCACGTCTTTAAACTCGATGCGGCCCTGTGTAATTTGCAAGGGTTCGGCATCCGGCAAATCGACGATTTCGTGGCTTTGGATGATGGTCTCCACGCCGTTGGCGACATTGCCGACATACTCGAAAAACTCCAGAAAGCGCCGGCTGAGGTTGCGGGCATCGCCTATCACCAATAAGGCCAGACCGGTACTCATCGCAAACGAGCCAACACTGATCTCGCCGTTCTGCCACAGTTGCAACGCATAAGCGATAGTGCCGATTTTCAGGATCGCGGCGGCAGTAAACTGAAACCAGCGCACCCTCTCCATATACCAAAAGGTGCGGCGGGCGCTCTTCAGTTCGGTATCCAGAAAGCTGTCCAAATATTTGCGTTCGTGATCCAGACGGGCAAACAGTTTAGCATTCAGAATATTGGTCACCGCATCCACTACCTTGCCATTGACCATGCTGCGGGTCGCGGCGAACTCCTGGGCGTAAGGTTGGCAGCGGGTCGCCAGCCAGTATGAAACCAAAACATAGATCAGCACCCAACAAGCCACGAACAAACCCAAGCCCTGATGTACCGTTAGCAGCAAAGTCACCGATACCGAAAAAGTCACTGCGATCGGCCAGAAGTCGCAGATGATGGACCAGGTGGTGTGATTGACGCTCATCGCGGTTTCGCTGATCCGGTGCGCCAAGGCACCGGCAAAGTGATTACCAAAATAGCGCGGGGCGTGGCACTGCAGATAGGCAAACAGCAAACGGGCGGTGCGCTGCCGCAATAAAGGCCCCATGGTGATAAGTACCGCGCCGCTGCTGCGGCTGAAAAGGATTTCCGCCACATTCAAACCAGCCAAAAACAGCAAGGGTTCGCGAAAAGTCTCGAGCAAATCGGCGCTGGGCGGCTGAACAGCCACCGCGTCCATCAAGGCTTTAATGGCATAAGGCACCAGGATGCCGCCGGCGGCCTGGCCGGTTTCCAATACCAGCATCAACAGTAACAGCCAGCGGAACGGCCGCAGACTAAACAGGATGAAACGCCAGGGGTTGGTAGGTAACGGCGGCGCTTCCGCCGCGCGACGGAAACCCTCCTTGGTTGACGATTTGGACATGTTGGCATCAGATAAGCAAAGCTAACGGCATTATAGCCAATTGCCCGGCGCCCGCGCCGTCGATGATCGGACTTGGCTGGTCAGCCGCCAAGCCTGAGCCGGATTAATAGCGAATCCGATACCACAACATGCCGATCATTTCATGCGCCAGCAGGAAACTGTTGGCCCACGCTGTCGGCGACGGCAACCAGTCCAGCACGCGGGATTCGCCTTCGTGACCGATAAACGCCGTCGGTGCCGGCAACACTTCAAACCCGGCTTTGCGAAACTCCAAGGCGGCGCGCGGCATATGATAGGCCTGGGTGACCAGCACGATTTTATCGATGCCGAACTCGTTCAACACCTCGCGACTGAATCGGGCGTTTTCCGCGGTATTGCTGCTGTAGCGCTCCAACCAGGCGACCGGGGTTTTAAACTCGCGATCCAGCGTTTGCGCCATCACATCCGCTTCGGACGACTGTTCCGGATCCAATGCCCCGCCTCCGGATACCAGAATCGGCAGACCCAGTTCCCAAGATAATTTGGCCGCATAGCGCACGCGGAGCAAGGTCCTGACATGTAAAGTGGCCTGTCCTGAATACTCCGGAGCAGCGTATTCCAAACCGCCGCCTATCACCACCAGCGCTTCCGGTTTGAACTCCCTCACGTCTTCGACGGAGAGCGGCGGCACCCTTTCCCACAGCCTGGCCAATTGGTTAACGACAATCGGCAAACTCAGCAACCATAACAAGGTCAGACAAACTATCGCCATGCGCTTCCCCCATTTGCGTTTGCTAAACAGTACTCCGATCAGCGCCAGGATGACCAGAGAGGCAGGCGGCAGCAAAAGCAGCTTGATGATGTAGATTGCGATGATGGACATTGGGTACGCTCATCCTTGAACAATTTCAGGGAACCTCTAAAAATCCTCCTCTCCCCCCGGGAGAGGTCTAGGGTGAGGGATGTAAAGACACACACCTATCCCGAAGGATTTTGCGTCTCTACGGGCTTAGTCCGTTATATAGCCAATCCGGAAATTCCCACCGCTTCCCGCAAGGTATTGATAAACGGCCGGGTGATCGCGCGGGCTTTCTCGGCACCTTCCCGCAGTTGTTGCTCGATATGTTCCGGCGCTTCCAGCAAGGCTTCGTAGCGTTCGCGAGCAGGGGCGATTTCGTCGTTGATTTTCTCGAACAACACTTGCTTCATCTCGCCCCAAGCTATGCCTTCCGCATAACGCAGACGAATCGCATCCAGTTCATGTTGATTCGCGAATGCCTGATAGATACCGAACAGCGTGCAGCCTTCCGGGTCTTTCGGTTCGCCCGGTTCCAGGGAATTGGTTTTGATCTTGTTGATCAATTTGCGCAATTTCTTTTCCGGCTCGAACAAGGGAATGGTGTTGTTGTAACTCTTGCTCATCTTGCGGCCATCCAGGCCCAGCAAGGTCGCGGCATTGTCGTCCAGCACCGCTTCCGGCAATACAAAATGTTCGCCATAGATATGATTAAAGCGGCTGGCGATATCGCGGGCCATTTCGATATGCTGGATTTGATCCTTGCCGACCGGCACCTTATTGGCGTTGAACATCAAGATATCCGCCGCCATCAGGATCGGATAGCTGAACAAGCCCATCGTGATGCCTTTGTCCGGATCGTTGCCTTCGGTTTCCTCGTTTTCGGCCACGGCTGCTTTGTAGGCATGGGCTCGGTTCATCAAGCCCTTGGCGGTAACACAAGTCAGCATCCAGGTCAGTTCCAGGATTTCCGGCACATCGGATTGCCGGTAAAACACCGCGTTAGAGGTATCCAAACCCAGTGCAAGCCAAGTCGCGGCAATTTCCAAGCTGGATTGTTTGACGCGCGCCGGTTCGTTGCATTTAATCAGCGCATGATAATCGGCCAGGAAATAAAACGGCCTGACGTGTTCGTCTTTGCTGGCATTGATCGCCGGACGGATCGCCCCGGCATAATTGCCTAGATGCGGCGTGCCGGTGGTGGTGATACCGGTAAGGACAATGGATTTACTCATGCTGCTGCCTGCGCTGTCTGTATTGAAAAGTGGCGGAATTTTACACAAATAGCCTGGGATAGTCAGGCAATAAAACCGCCGGACCGGCGGCTCGCGCGTTTGCCAACTGCGTCACAGCCTGTCCAAAAAACCCGGCGATCCTGAGCTTATAAGCCACTATTTCCTAACCAGAGCCACGGTTTTTTATAGTAAACTCCGTACGACTGATTTTTTACCCAACCAATGCTAATCCGAATCGGGGGAACCCAATGCTGACTCATGATGAAAAACGCGATTACATCCGCATGGATGTGGACTGTGAGATTACCTACAAGCTAGCCGATTCCAACGAAGTCAGCACCGGCAAATGCACGACGTTAAGCGGCGCCGGCGTCTCGTTTATTGCCGATAAGCCCTTCGACATCGGTTTGGCCATGGAAGTCAGCATCATGCCGAAAACCCAAATCACCCCGCCGATGACGGCTTTTATCGAAGTGGTACGCAGTGTCAAACAAGGCGACGGCAGTTATGAAATAGCCGCCTCGATCAAGAGCATCAAAGGCAATTAAGGACAACACCCGTTCATCGCAGGGACGTAGCACGCTATGTATATCATCACCAAAGAAGTTTATTTTTGCTACGGCCATCGCTTGATGAACCATCCGGGCAAGTGTCGTAACCTGCACGGCCATAGCGTCAAGGCCAGCATTTCGATCAAACAAAACAACCTCAACGAGCAAGGCATGGTCTGCGACTTTTCGGACGTGAAAGACTGCGTGGAGGCGTTCATCGACAAGATATTGGATCACAACTTTCTATTGCACAAAGACGATCCCATCATCCCGGCGCTGGTCGCCAACAACGAGCAGTTTTTGGCTATCGACGAACATCCGACCGCCGAAGTACTGAGCAAGATGATTTACCTGCACGTCAAACAACAGGGCTTTAACGTCGATCAAGTGGTGTTGTGGGAAACCGCCAGCGCCAACGCCTGTTATCGGGAAGATTAAGCATGAGCCTGGTGCAACCGGTCAACACCGCGCTTTGTCTGGAAAAGATCTGCGAATCCAATTATCAAAAGCTGTTCAGGCTGATTCCGAATCTGCGTTCCTTCGATAAGACCGCCGTCGGCCTGACCCGGAACAAACCGGCGCTATATCTGGAAGTGCTGGAACGCAACCCCTACACCCTGACGATCGAACTCAGCCATTGTTTCGATCAACAGCTATCGGAACAAATCGTGCCGGCGGTGAAAATTCGGATTTATCTGGATGCGCAACTGGCAGAAGTGCTGCGCGACATCGACCGACCGACGGTGGACAAGGTCTATCAAAATCCCGGCAGTCTGGTGGAAATCAGGAATTACAAATGGCGTTTAAACTATTTTTTGCAAAAGTGGCTGGATCATTGCCTGAAAACCGAATACCGTTTCAGCAACGGCAAGTTCAACCCAACTGCTGCTGTAAAGCCGCTCTGACGCAACGCAAAATTCCGTAACTGTAGGCGCCGCCCAGTTGCTCGTAGACCGGCTTCAACGCATTACGCTGCTCTTCCGGCAAATTTAACAATACCGCCTCGATTTCGCTGACTTCCGCCGGCGACAAATTCAACACATCACCCAGCGCCACCAAGCCCAACTCCAGGCTTTTGGCCATGTGATTGTAAACAGTGTCCTCGCTCAGACTGCGTTGCTTGGCGACTTGCTCGACACTATAACCCAATCGAAATAAATCCAGACTTTCCGCAACCGTATCGGTGGCCGACACCGGCGGTTCGTCGTCGAACTCGGCAAGCACCGCTAGAAATTCATCGCCGTATAACTCCAGCTTGCGCTGACCGATGCCGGACAACATGCTCAGCTGTTGATGATTGCGCGGCCGGGCATCGACCATCGCCATCAAAGTGGCGTCGTGAAAAATCACATACGGCGGCACGTCCTGCTCGTCGGCCAGCTCTTTGCGTTTGGCGCGCAAGGCATTCCACAAGGCGCTGTCCGCCGCGCCGCCCGGCTGGCGCTTTTCCGCTTTTTCGCGGCGGGTCTTGGCGATTTGCACGTCCTTGCGCAGCATCAAGGTTTGCTCGCCGCGTAATACCGGCCGGCAGGCATCCGTCAGCTTCAGGCTGCCGTGGCCTTCGAAATCGATTTCCACCAAGGACTTGGCGACCAGTTGCCGAAACACCGAGCGCCATTGCTTCTCGTCCAGCGCTTTGCCGATACCGAAGGTCGACTGTTTATCGTGGCCGAATTGGCGCATGCGGTCGTCGGCTTTACCCAGCAACACATCGATCAAATACGTCACGCCAAAGCGCTGCCCTGTGCGATAGATGCAAGACAAGGCTTGCTGCGCGGCAACGCTGCCGTCCCAGGTTTCCACCGGTTCCAGACAGGTATCGCAATTACCGCAACCCTGTTCCAACACGTCGCCAAAGTAAGCCAGCAGCGCCTGACGCCGGCAACTGACCATTTCGCATAAGGCCAGCATCGCATCCAGTTTATGCAACTCAATACGCTTATGCGCCTCATCGGCATTCGAGGCGCTAAGCATTTGCCGCAGCGTCAGCACGTCCTGCAAGCCGTAAGCCATCCAGGCATTGGCCGGCAGACCGTCCCGCCCGGCCCGGCCGGTTTCTTGGTAATAAGCTTCCACGCTTTTCGGTAAATCCAGATGTGCCACAAAGCGCACATTGGGCTTGTCTATGCCCATGCCAAAAGCAATGGTAGCGACGATAATCAAACCGTCTTCCATCAAAAATTGATGCTGATTTTTCTGCCGTTCCCGATGATCCATACCGGCGTGATACGGCAAGGCTTTCAGACCTTTGTCATTCAGCCATTCGGCGGTTTCTTCGACTTTTTTGCGCGACAGGCAATAGACGATGCCGGTATCGCCGGCATGTTCGCTACGAATAAAAGTCAGCAGCTGCTGCCGGGCATTGTCTTTCTGGATGATCCTATAGCGAATATTAGGCCGGTCGAAGCCGCTGACAAACACTTGGGCCTGTTCCAATGCCAGACGGCTAATGATTTCCTGACGGGTACGTTCGTCGGCGGTCGCGGTTAAGGCAATGCGCGGCACTTGCGGAAACTGTTCGTGCAATACCGATAACAGCAGATAATCGGCACGGAAATCGTGGCCCCATTGCGACACGCAATGCGCCTCGTCGATCGCAAACAATGCAATCTTGCAGCGGGCAAACAAGGCCTGGGTTCTGGCATTGGATAAACGCTCCGGCGCGATGTACAGCAAATCCAGCTCGCCGTTTTGCAGCTGTTGCTCAATCTCGCGCACCTGTTCCAAAGCCAGCGTGGAATTTAAATAGGCCGCCTTCACGCCTAATTGATGCAAGGCGCTGACCTGATCCTGCATCAACGCGATCAGCGGCGAAATCACGATACCGACGCCATCCATCACCAGAGCCGGAATTTGATAACACAAAGATTTACCGCCACCGGTCGGCATCAATACCAGTACATCCTGGCCGCCGAGCAATTGCTCGATAATCTGTTGCTGTTGGCCGCGAAAACTGTCGTAACCGAAGATGCTGCGCAGGGTTTGCAGGGCGGGATTATTGGTCATGAATCGGAACGTGAAAAATCAATGCCGCGAAAGAAACAGGCAGATGGTCAAAACGCTATTAGAACACAGATCAACCCCGCAAAATCAAATAGCCCAAGCCCAAAAATCAGGCTGGTTTTGCCGCGCAGACCCGGCAAACCTTGAAATAGGATTGCGCGCCCCCTATTTCCTCCCTTTATGCACATACCAATTTCAATATACTAACCGCCAACCTTTATAATGCGCCGCTTACTCAAGCCGCTCAAGGCACCCACAATCTTCTATGAATATTATTTACAGCCAGCTCCCCGACCGTCTTAAATACCTGATCGACCACGATCAACAATACTTGCTGAAACAGGGTCTAAAGGGCATAGAAAAAGAAAGCCTGCGCATCACCGAACAAGGCGGAATCTCGCAAAAGCCCCATCCCAAAGCGCTTGGATCGGCATTGACCCACCCTTACGTCACCACCGATTACTCGGAAGCGCTGCTGGAATTCATCACTCCGCCGTTTGCGGACATCAAGCAAACCTTGCATTACATGCATCAGCTGCATCAATTCGTTTATCCGCATTTGGGCGAGGAGATGTTGCTGGCCACCAGCATGCCATGCGGCATAGACGGCGACCTGAGCATTCCAATTGCCGAATACGGCAAGTCCAATATCGGCACGATGAAGCACGTTTACCGCAAGGGCTTATGGCATCGCTACGGCCGCACGATGCAAGCCATCGCCGGCATCCATTTCAATTATTCGGTACCGGAAGACCTGTGGCCGGTATTGCATCGGCACAGCGCCAGCGAAGCCAGCCTGGAAAGCTTTATTTCCGACGCCTATTTTGGCTTGATCCGCAACTTCCACCGCCACGGCTGGATGATCCTGTATCTGTTCGGCGCCTCGCCGGCCATCTGCAAGACCTTTTTCAAAAGCCGTCCGCAGTTGATGGAACAATTTAAGGAATTCGACGAGCACACCGTATTTCATCCTTATGCCACATCGCTACGGATGAGCGACATCGGTTATAAAAGCAAAAACCAGGCGGGCTTAAAAATCGATTACAACTCGCTGGACGGCTACGTGAACAGCCTGAGTTCCGCCATCAACACGCCTTATGCGGAGTACGAAGCCATCGGCGTCAAGGTGGACGGCGAATATCAGCAGCTGAACGCCAACATTCTGCAAATCGAAAACGAGTTTTACAGCACCATGCGCCCCAAGCAAATCGCCAAATCTGGCGAGAAGCCGACGCTGGCGCTGAAACGCCGCGGCGTGTTGTATGTGGAAATGCGCTCGCTGGACTTGAATCTGCTGAACCCCATCGGTATAGACGAAAGCACCGCCCGCTTCATCGAGGCATTTTTGTTGTACTGCCTATTGCACGAAAGCCCGCCGCAAGGCCGCGACGAATTTCAGGTGAATAACAGCAATCAATTGCTGGTCGCCAACCAGGGCCGCCAACCCGGATTGCAGTTAAACCGCAACGGCCAAGCCATTACCTTGCACGACTGGGCTCACGACATTCTGTACGAGATGCAGGCCATCTGCGCCATACTGGATAGAGGCAGCCTGGACCGGCCTTATCAATTGGCCCTGCAACATCAGCTGGCGGTGGTGGACAATCCGGCACTGACGCCGTCGGCGCGCATCCTGGCCTGCATGCGCGAAAACGGCCAGGAGTTCGGCTGCTTTGCCAGCAACACATCGGCGCTGCATAAACATTATTTCAACGCCGAACCGCTGGACGACGACACCCAACGCCAATTCGAAAGCATGGCCGCCGCCTCGCTGAAAAAACAAGCCGACATCGAAGCCAACGACACACTGGACTTCGACGAATTTTTATCCCGTTACTTTGCCCAGAGCTGAACCGATGACCGCATTCGACCTCGCCACCGCCCAAACCGAACTGCAAGGCAAAAACCCGCGCACCATTTTAAAAACCGCGCTGGCCAATTTCGACAACATCGCCATCTCCTTCAGCGGCGCCGAAGACGTAGTGCTGATCGACTTGGCCTTGCAAATCCGCAAGGACATTCAAGTCTTTTCGCTGGATACCGGCCGTCTGCATCCGCAGACCTACCGCTTCATCGAACAAGTGCGCAAGCATTACGACATCGCCATTGACATCTTGAGTCCGGACCGAGAACAACTGGACGCCTTTGTCAAAGAAAAAGGTCTGTTCAGCTTTTACGAAGACGGCCACCAACAATGTTGCGGCATTCGCAAAGTCGAACCGCTGAAACGCAAACTGGCGACGCTGGACGCCTGGATCACCGGCCAACGCAAGGACCAAAGCCTTGACACCCGCGGCGACATCCCGGAACTACAGCTGGATGCCGGCTTCTCCGGCCCCGGCAAGCAACTGATCAAATTCAACCCGCTACTGAACTGGTCATCGGCGCAGGTATGGGATTACATCGAAGCCTATCAGGTACCGTTTAACGAGCTACACAAACACGGCTATATCAGTATCGGCTGCGAGCCTTGCACCCGGCCGGTGTTGCCGAATCAGCACGAGCGGGCTGGGCGCTGGTGGTGGGAGGATGCGGCGAAGAAGGAATGTGGGTTGCATGGAGGGAATGTTAAAAATAGCCTCTAGGCAAACAAAAAATATGTCCATGTTCACTCAACTATTTCACCTCTTACCAGACGTAGTATGGTCTGGCATCATCGCTTCTTTGCTCACCCTTTGCGGGGTGCTTATTTCTAACCGCAGCAATACAACACGGTTAAGGATTCAGCTCAAACATGACGCCTCAGAGAAAGCAAAAGAACGTACTGCATCAATGCGGAAGGAAGTGTATTTAGAAGCGGTTGAAGAATTAACCAAGGCGAACAGTCATTTGGCATCATTACCCCAAGCAGATCTAACCAAAATTAATGCTGCCGACGGTCTTCAAGGTTTCTTTGCAGCGGCATCGAAGTTGCAACTCGTAGCCGAACCCAAGACCGCACTCCTTGTAAATCAATTGGTTGGCACCTACGGGGAGCTGCTGCTAAGACTCATGGAACGCCTGGTACCTCTTCAAAAAGCCAAATTAGCCATTGCCATCAATGATGATCTCTACAATAAGGCTCAATTTGAGGTGCAACGCGTTCTATCAGAAATGGCTAGATTTAATGAGAGCGCCCAATCCAACGAGCAGGTCTTCGGAGCCCTAGAGCGTGCGTTTGCATCGTATCAAGCACAAACCCAAAATTACGCAGAAGCTCGGCAGGATGCATGGGCAGATTTTAATAACCTCAACATTCAGTTCTGCCGCCAACTTTTCATAGATATGCGTATTGTTGGACAGCAACAAATCTCAGTAATAATTGAGATACGTCGAGATCTGGGCCTCACAGCATATCTAGCTGAGATGCGCGAACAAATGGAAAGCCAGTGGGAGAGAATGTCTATACAGTTAGATAGAATGATCTCAGCCCTGCAAGGTAGCTAATTTTCCTTTGGATATTCTTTTGTTAATGCATGTAGCGGCATTAAACGGGGCCATATCCAAGCAGCGATATAGATACTTAGGGTGGGCACGGCTTTTTGGCCCACACAGAAGTTTGGAGTTTGTGTCGCTATCGCGACGAATGTTTTAATGTCGGTTCTCGGACCGACAACCGAGATACTTTTCTTTGCTTGTCCAAAGAAAAGTATCCAAAAGAAAAGACACCCGGATGCCGCTTGTTCCCTGCGCTCCTCGCTTTCGCCGGGGGTTGCCGAAAGGGGCTTCCTGCCCCTTCGGCAACGCGATGCATCCCTGCATCGCCCCTTCGGGCTGTTCCCGACGAAAGCTCCGGTACTCGGCGCGGCATACGGGAAAAAACCCCGCCACCGGCAAAGATTCACTCCGTCTCTAACGGATGCCAGTATGTAACCTACCACTGTGTAGGGTGGGCACGGTTTTTGTGCCCACGCGGATTTTTATCGTTCCCACGCTCCGCGTCATCCAACCGTAAACCTGCCTTATCGCCATTCCTGTTAGAATCGCCGCACCAACCCAACCAGGAGCACCGCCCATGAGCGACTTTTACAGCCCGCAGCATCGCCAATTGCAAGCGCAACACGACACCGTGAATCTGGCGGATCGCTTGGAGCAAATCATCGTGGAACAGCAGGTCAACGAACAGCATCAGCCGTTTATCGAGAGCCGGGATTTTTTCTTTCTGACGACGATAGATCAGCGCGGTTACCCAACTTGCTCATACAAAGGCGGTAATCCCGGCCTAGTGAAGGTGGTTAGTCCGCAGGAACTGGCGTTCCCCAGTTACGACGGCAATGGCATGTTTTTGTCGATGGGCAATATCAACGGCAACTCGAAAATCGGCATGTTATTCATCGATTTCGAAACCCCGCATCGGATTCGAGTGCATGGCGACGCGCGTATACAAGCCAACGATCCGCTGCTGGCTAATTATCCTGGCGCCGAGCTAATCGTGCGGGTGGCGATCAGCGAGATATTTATCAATTGTCCGCGTTATATCCATCGCATGAGCCGCGTCGCCAGCTCAAAATACGTGCCGCAAGCCAATCAGGAAACGCCTTTGCCGCAATGGAAACGTATCGACGCGGTGCAGGATGTGTTGCCGGCTTGCGATAGCCAAGTAGCCGAGAATCTGGGCGGGGTTATTACGCCGGAAGAGTATGGGGCGATGGTGTTGAGCGGCGAGGCTTAGCTTTTAAAACCCTCACTCAAGAAAAATTGCAAACATCAACATTATTTTGGAGACCAACATGAGCGAAAGAATCATTATGCGTACCGGCGAAGCCCTGGTGGCGGGCGGCCCGGCCGGCACCGCAGCGGAACCGGAGATCATCATCGGCGAACTGGACGGACCGGTCGGCACCGCGATTGCCACCTTGACCGGCGATCAAGTGCAGGGTCATACCCGGGTGTTTGCGATTTTAAACACCGATATTCAGGTGCGGCCGGTGACTTTGATGGTTAGTAAGGTCACGGTCAAAAACAGCCGCTACACCAATATTTTGATGGGTACCGTGCAGGCAGCCATCGCCAATGGTGTGCTGGATGCGGTGCGGGCCGGCGATATTCCCAAGGAGAAAGCCAATGATCTGGGCATCATTTGCTCGGTATGGTTGAATCCCAGCGTGATCAAGGACAACAACCTGGACCACCAGATTTTGTTTGATATTCATCGCCAAGCCATGGCCAAAGCGATTCATAAAGCGATGACCAATACCCCGGATATCGATTGGCTATTGGAAAATCAGGACAAGATTACCCATAAATATTTTCAAATGGGTTTGGACGGCAAAATTTAATCGTCCGGCGACTTGGGTTGCATACTCTTGCAACCCAATATCTCGCAATTGCTAACCGGCTTCTAGCCTATCCCTCCAGCGCCGCATTCTGCTTAGCTCCCCTTCGCGTCGCCTACCCAGGCGAATTAATAGCGTATCAATATCAATTTGACAAAACGCTAAAATTCGCCTAAAAATGCCCATATAGTTTCGATTCGAAATTATTAACGCGTTTTATTTTTATGGGGGATACGATCATGAAAAAAAGCATTTCAATTCTGATGGCCGGCTTGCTAAGCACGATTGCCGTTACCGCGTTCGCCGCCGATCAAAGCGTACCATTTCCGGAGGGCTATCGGCACTGGCTGCATACGAAAAGTATGTTGATACAACCGGGCCATGCATTGGAAAATCCGTTTCAAGGCTTGCACCATGTCTACGCTAATAAACAAGCGGAAGCCGGTTTGAAGGCCGGTAAATATGCCGACGGCTCGGTGCTGGTATTTGATTTATTGCAATACCAGGAAAAAGATAAAACCATCCAGGAAGGCGAACGCAAACTGGTCGGCGTGATGCTGAAAGACGCGAAAAAATTCGCCGCGACCGGCGGCTGGGGCTTTGAGGGCTTTGCCGGCAATAGCAAAACCGAACGGCTAGTCAAAGACGGCGGCTTATCCTGTTTTGCCTGCCATGCATCCGAGCAAAAAACCGATTACGTGTTCTCGCAATCTAGGCCCTAGGCACCGCGTTTGAAGGGCAGAGACGCAATCTCTGTTTCTGCCCCGCAGATGTGCGTATCTACTTAGATATAGTGCGAGTTAGGCTTGCTCGACCAGGCGGATTCCAGTTTCCTCAATCACAATCCGCCGTTGTTTGTATAAGCCGCCGATTGCTTGCTTGAAAACCTTTTTGCTGACGCCGAAGGTGTCGTAAATAACTTCCGGTTCGCTTTTGTCGGTCAAAGCCACGTAACCGCCGCGTGTGGCTAGGATAGCCAGTATTTTTTCGGACGTGGCATCGACTTTCTGACCGTATTTTTCCTGGCTGAGCACCAAATCCAGCTTGTGATCGGGGCGGACTTTTTTGATATAGCCGGTCAATTTCTGGCCTCTCTGCAAAGGCTGAAATGTCTCGCTTTTATACAGCACGCCCCAATATTGATTATCCACCACCGCTTTGAAACCCAAATCGGTTTCGTCGGCAATGATCAGCTCCACTACCTGTCCGTCTTTATAATAAAAGGCCTGATCCTGAATAAAATCGTCCAGCACCATGGAGGCGGCAATACGATTATTTTCGTCCAGAAACAGCCGCACCAGATAAAACCTGCCTTCCACCATTTTGGTTTTTTGCTCGCTAAACGGTACCAAAAGATCTTTCGGCAGCCCCCAATCCATGAATGCGCCGGCGTGACTGAGGGAAACCACTTTTAAAAAAGCCACTTCGTCCACCTGCGCTTTCGGAACTTGCGTGGTCGCTATGGTTTGGTTTTTGCCGTCTATGTAAACAAACACCCGCAAACTATCGCCGACTTTACTAGCGGCAGGCGGCTGTTTGTCAGCCAACGCAATATCGCCCATCTCGCCACCATCCAAACACAGTTCGGTATCGCGTATTTTGGTTATGGTAAGCGTGTTGAATTTACCAATTTCTATCATGAGGTTTCCGGGGTAGGTTGGAATCACCGTCCGTTACGACGGGAACTCGATTTAATGATACGTTAATGCCCACGCCGGAAAAGACGATTACAGCATTAAGAAGCGAGAGCGGATTATACAATCGACTCGGAGCTAAGGCCTGCAAGGTTTAATAGAAAACCCGCGAATCAAGGCAGCGACTTGTTTTATAACTGCCTACTACGCAGCAAATTCTGCCGACAATCCGCACAAAACCGCGATTAACGTACAGCGCGTCTATAATGGACGGTTTTTTCGATTCGATAAATTCGCCTTTATTGAGCCCCGCACATGACCTTATTCCTCAAATACCTTTCCTCTTGCTGGTTCCTGAACAATCCCACCGAGCTAGTCCCACCCAAATCCTTTATGTGGAAAAACGTGGTGTTTTATCTCATCTCCGGGATTGTCGTCGAAGGCTTGATCGCCGACCCAGCCGACGGCACTCTGGAAGTACTGGGCCGAACCATCATGGCTTTCGGCTCCATCGCTATTCTGCTGCTAATGGAGAAAAAGTGGGGCTGCTTTAATCAGTTGTATACGTCGATTTTCGTTTGCGAGAATTTCATTATGACTTTGGCCATCGGCGCGGAAATTCTCGATTACTGGTTAGTACTAAAACACTATCCCTATCATGAGGAAATCGGCATCGGCATCGCGGTGTTTTTGGTCACATGGTACATCGCCATCGTCAGCTACATTTTTCGGGCGTTTTTCAACCATCCGACCAGTGTGAGCGTGATATATGCCTTCGGTTATTTCGTGCTGACGTACGGCATACCGATGTTGTTGATGGACATCTAAAATCCGGCTGAAAGGGCGGGATTTTCCAACACCGCCCAACGTGCCTATCGCACTTATATTTGCGCTAAATTGCCCCGGTCTTCCAGCCAACTCTTACGGTCGCCGGCACGCTTCTTTGCCAGCAATAAGTCCATCTGCTCACGGGTGTCGTCGTTTTCTTCGATAGTCAACTGCACCAATCGCCGGGTATCGGGATTCATCGTGGTTTCTCGCAATTGCGATGGATTCATCTCGCCCAGGCCCTTGAAGCGCTGAATATTGATCTTGCCGGTGAGTTTCTCCGCTTCGATTCGCGCCAACACACCCAGACGCTCCGATTCGTCCAGCGCGTAAAACACCTTTTTACCAACGTCGATACGATACAGCGGCGGCATCGCCACAAATACATGCCCCGCCCTGACCAGGGCATTAAAATGCTGGTAAAACAGTGCGCAAATCAAGGTGGCGATGTGGTTACCGTCGGAGTCGGCATCGGCCAGGATGCAGATCTTGCCGTAGCGTAGATTTTGCAGATCGTTGCTGTCCGGCTCTATGCCCAGCGCCACAGCGATGTCGTGCACCTCTTGTGACGCCATCACCTCGCCGGAATCGACTTCCCAGGTGTTCAAAATCTTCCCTCTCAAGGGCATGATAGCTTGGAACTCGCGGTCGCGGGCCTGCTTAGCCGACCCACCAGCGGAATCGCCCTCGACCAAAAACAACTCGGTACGGCTGAGATCCTGTCCGGAACAATCGGCCAATTTGCCGGGCAAAGCCGGGCCGCTGGTGATTTTCTTGCGGACGATTTTCTTGCCGGCTTTCAAACGCTTCTGTGCGCTAGCCAAGATAATCTCGGCGATTTTCTCGCCTTCCTGCGGATGCTGATTCAGCCATAAGCTGAATGTATCCTTGGCGACGCCGGAGACAAAAGTCACACACTCACGCGAACTGAGCCTTTCCTTAGTTTGTCCGGAAAACTGTGGGTCTTCCAGTTTTACCGACAACACAAAATGGCAGCTTTCCCAGACGTCTTCCGGCGCGATCTTCACACCGCGTGGCAACAAGTTGCGAAAATCTAAAAACTCGCGCATCGCTTCGGTCAGACCGGCCCTTAGCCCGTTGACATGGGTGCCGCCTTGAGCGGTCGGCACCAGGTTCACGTAACTCTCGGCGATAGTTTCCGGCAGGCTGTCCGGCGTCCAGACTATGCCCCACTCCACCGCTTCGTTGCTGGCCGCCATATTCGCCATAAACGGTGGTTGCGGGAAGATTTCGGCATCACCGACGCGGTCCAGCAGATATTCCTGCAAGCCGTTTTGGTAGCACCATTCGAAGTGCTCGTCGCTAAGTTCGGAGTTTAAGGTGATTTTCAAACCCGGACACAACACTGCCTTGGCGCGCAACACGTGCTTCAGTTTGCTGACCGACACTCGATTTGAATCGAAATATTTACCGTCCGGCCAGAAATGCACACTGGTGCCGGTGTTGTTCTTGCCGACCGTGCCGCTCTGCTGTAGTTCGCTGACTTTGTTGCCGCCGGCAAACTCCATCTGATACACGCCACCGCCGCGCTTGATTTCTACCAGCAGTTTTTCCGACAGGGCATTCACCACGGACACGCCGACACCGTGTAAACCGCCGGAAAATTGATAGTTTTTGTTGGAGAATTTGCCGCCGGCGTGTAATTGGGTGAGGATCACTTCCACGCCCGGAATACCCTGCTCGGGATGAATATCCACCGGCATCCCTCGGCCGTTATCGTCCACCCGCACCGAACCGTCTCTATAAAGCACGACATTAATGGTGTTGGCGTGGCCGGCCAACGCTTCGTCCACGCTGTTGTCCACTACTTCCTGAACCAAATGATTGGGGCGGGTGGTGTCGGTATACATTCCGGGGCGTTTACGCACCGGGTCCAGGCCGCTCAGTACTTCAATCGCCGCGGCGTTATATTCGTTACTCATTGTTACTCATCGTTTGCTGTTAATTCATACTATAATGCTCGGTCATTTTTGAGCACCGCAAGCCACATTATATGTCGAGACGTAAAAGCGCATCCCAATTTGAGGAGGCGATGGAAGAACTGGAGAAATTGGTCGAGCAAATGGAACGCGGCGATATTTCTCTGGAAGAATCCCTAAAATCCTTCGAACGCGGCATCAGATTAACCCGCACCTGCCAGCAAGCTTTACAAGACGCCGAGCAGAAAATCCAAATTTTAATAGAAAAAAACGGCCAGCAAACTTTGGAGCCATTTACCGATGAGTAACTTAAAAGCCTATCTTATTGCCTGTCAAAACCGCGTCGAACGGGCGCTGGACGCCAGGCTGCCCGGTGAGAACATTCTGCCGCAAACCCTGCATCAAGCCATGCGTTACAGCGTGTTGGACGGCGGCAAGCGCACCCGGCCGTTGCTGACTTACGCCACCGGCCAGGCGTTGGGCTTAAGCGAAGATGTTTTGGATGCGCAGGCTTGTGCGGTTGAGTTCATCCATGTTTACTCGTTGATTCATGATGACTTGCCGGCAATGGATAACGATGATCTGCGCCGAGGTAAACCTACTTGTCACAAAGCTTTTGATGAAGCTACCGCCATTTTAGCGGGTGATGCCCTGCAGGCACTGGCATTTGACGTATTGGCCAACGACTCAGCCATTTTGGCTGGCGCGGAAGCGCGAGTCAAAATGATCGCAGCCTTGACCAGAGCCAGCGGCTCGCAAGGCATGGTGGGAGGCCAAGCCATCGACTTGGGCTCGGTCGGACACAAGCTGACTTTACCGGAACTGGAAAATATGCACATTCACAAGACCGGGGCTTTAATCCGCGCCAGTGTTAATCTGGCAGCTTTATCCAAACCGGATCTGGACGCGGATGTGGCTAAAAAGCTGGATCATTACGCCAAATGCATAGGTCTGTCGTTCCAAGTCAAAGATGACATCCTCGACGTGGAAAGCGATACGGCTACGCTAGGCAAAACCCAGGGTAAGGATGTCGATAACGACAAACCGACTTACCCGGCACTATTGGGAATGGCAGGAGCCAAGGAAAAAGCCCAGGAGCTGCATGAACAAGCCGTCGCCAGCCTGGCCGGCTTTGGAAGCGAAGCGGATTTGCTGCGCGATTTGTCGTTGTATATTATCGAACGTACGCACTAATCACCGCTACCAGCACGATTTATACTTCCTGCGCCGCAATCTCCCGGACTTTCAACTGGCGCCTGTATAGCGGGCGCCAAATGTAGCGACGCGACCATATAAAGGAATTTTTTTGAAAATGACAGTCTCCGACTTCCCGATCCTTAACACCATCCAAAGTCCGTCGGACGTACGCGCACTGAAACCGGAGCAACTCAAAGCCTTAGCGGACGAGTTACGCGCTTACCTGACCCACACCGTCAGTCTCTCCGGCGGGCATTTCTCCGCTGGCCTGGGTACGGTGGAACTGACGGTGGCGCTGCATTATGTGTTCGATACGCCATCCGATCAGTTGGTCTGGGATGTGGGGCATCAGGCCTATCCGCATAAGATTTTGACCGGCCGCAAGGACCGGATGCCGACCATTCGCACGTTAGGCGGGGTCTCGGCGTTTCCGTGCCGTTCGGAGAGCGAGTACGATGCGTTTGGGGTGGGTCATTCGTCGACGTCGATCAGTGCGGCGCTGGGAATGGCGATCGCTTCGCAGTTACGCGGCGAAGATAAGAAGATGGTGGCGATTATCGGCGACGGCTCGATTACCGGCGGCATGGCCTATGAGGCGATGAATCATGCCGGCGATGTCAATGCCAATCTGTTGGTGATTCTGAACGATAACGATATGTCGATTTCACCGCCGGTCGGGGCAATGAATAATTATCTGACCAAGGTGTTGTCGAGTAAGTTTTATTCGTCGGTGCGGGAAGAGAGCAAGAAGGCCTTGGCCAGTATGCCGTCGGTGTGGGAATTGGCCCGGAAGACGGAAGAACATGTGAAGGGCATGATTGTGCCGGGTACTTTGTTCGAGGAGTTGGGCTTTAATTATTTCGGCCCCATCGACGGTCATGATGTGGAGATGTTGGTATCCACGCTAGAGAAGCTGAAGGATTTGACCGGTCCGGTGTTTTTGCATGTGGTGACCAAGAAAGGCAAGGGCTATGCGCCGGCCGAGAAAGATCCCTTGGCTTATCACGGGGTGCCGGCCTTTGATCCGACGAAGGATTATTTGCCTAAAGCCGCGCCTTCGCCGCATCCGACCTACACGGAAGTGTTCGGTACTTGGTTGTGCGATATGGCCAAGCAGGATGAGCGTCTATTGGGGATTACGCCGGCGATGCGCGAAGGATCGGGCTTGGTGGCGTTTTCCCAGCAGTTTCCGAAGCGCTATTTCGATGTGGCGATTGCCGAGCAGCATGCGGTGACTTTGGCGGCCGGTCAGGCTTGTCAGGGCGCGAAGCCGGTAGTGGCAATTTATTCGACTTTTTTACAACGCGCTTACGATCAATTAATCCACGACGTAGCCTTGCAGAATCTGGATGTGCTGTTTGCATTGGATAGGGCGGGCTTGGTGGGACCGGACGGTCCGACCCATGCGGGGGCGTTCGATTATAGCTATATGCGTTGTATTCCGAACATGCTGATCATGGCGCCAGCCGACGAGAACGAGTGCCGGCAGATGCTAACCACCGGCTTCAAACACAACGGTCCGGCTTCGGTGCGCTATCCGCGCGGCAAGGGACCAGGGACCACGGTAGACAAGGCGTTGACTGCACTGGAGATTGGCAAGGGAGAAATCAAACATCAAGGTAGCCGGATTGCGATTCTGGCCTGGGGCAGCATGGTGGCGCCGTCTGTGGAAGCCGGCAAGCAACTGGGGGCTACGGTGGTAAATATGCGTTTTGTGAAACCGCTCGATGAAGCACTGGTTCTGGAAATGGCGAAAAGCCACGATGTGATCGTCACTGTCGAAGAGAACGTCATTGCCGGCGGTGCCGGCAGCGCGGTAAACGAGTTCTTGCAAGCGCAGAAAATCCTGATGCCGGTGTTGAATATCGGCCTGCCGGATCGGTTTGTCGAACAGGGTAGCCGCGAGGAGTTGCTGGCACTGTGCGGACTCGATGCCAAGGGCATCTTGGCGAAAATTGAAGCGGCTTGTGCTTAACCAATAAGGTAAGACTATGGACAGATTGAGAAACAAGATTCGCGATATTCCGGATTTTCCAAAGCCCGGCATCATTTTCAAAGATATAACACCGCTGGTCAAAGATCCCGCGACATTGCGCCTGACAGTGCATCAGTTGCTTCACCCGTTTTTAGGTCGCGACATCACCGCAGTTGCCGGTATGGAAGCGCGCGGCTTTATTTTCGGCTCCTTAGTCGCATGGGAATTGGGCATACCGTTTATTCCACTCAGAAAGCCGGGTAAACTGCCTTACGATGTACAAAGTGTATCTTACGACCTCGAGTATGGCTCGGCGGAACTGGAAGTGCATATCGATGCGGTGGACAGCCGCGATAAAGTTTTACTAATCGACGATTTATTGGCAACCGGTGGCACAGCCAAAGCCAGCTGCGAGTTGATCGAAAAGCTAGGAGCTACGGTAGTGGCTTGCGCTTTTGTGGTGGAACTGGATTTCCTGCAGGGGCGGGAGAAACTGGAAAATTATGAAGTGCATTCCTTGCTGCACTATTGAGAAATACTACAGAGACGCATTCCTGCGTCTCGTCAAACAAAATTAACGGTGTTTATGCCGTCTTTTTTTTTACTAATCTGATCCATTTTGTCCGAGGCTTTTTCAAACTCCAAAGCCGCCTTATCGAACGACGAGGACATGCTATCGAACGCGGTGCCATTGGGCTTCGCACTACTGGGATTCGCCTCTATGGTATTTTGTACATGCCCTGGCGCCTTTTTGCCGCTATCGGATTTTGGCTTTTGCACGCCGTTATTTTCTTTAGGTTTAGCCGGCGCAATTTCACCGACATCGACATCCCCGTCGATATCTAGGTCATAATTGGTAGAATCGGTCTTACCGTCATTAATCAAGTTTTTGCGATATTGCAAAAATGATTCACGGGTAAACACGTAGGGGTCCAATGCCGCCTCATCGATGAAATTCAGCGCACCTTCGGCATTTGCTCTATCATTGATACCTTCGACAATACCGGTGCCTGGCACATAAGTGCCGGGATTGGCGGCTTTATCCACCACAATTGCGGCGCCATCGCGAACAGTAGTCGGCCCCAAAACCGGCAGCACTAAATACGGACCTTGCTCGACACCCCATACCGCGAGTGTTTGTCCAAAATCCTCGACATTGTTTTGCAATCCCAGTTCGCTGGCCACATCGAATAAACCGAGCAAGCCTACGGTGGAATTGGTCAAGAAACGGCCTGTATCGGAAGCGCCTTGTCCAAATTTACCTTGCAGGAAATCGTTTAGTACAACGTTAATACCTTTAAGATTGGTAAAAAAATTGCTAACACCGGTTTGCATAAAATCGGGGGTTACGGTTTTATAGCCATTAGCAATCGGCTTAAGTAAATGCTTATCCAAGCCCATGTTAAAACCGTACATGGAACGATTAAAGCCTTCATAAGGATCGGCCGCATCTATCTTGCCCGCGGCAGCGCTGGTGGCCTCCACCGGACGCTGATCCTGAGTAGCACACCCGGTTACCGACAATGCGCTTGAAAATAACACGGCCCACAGCAGGGATGCTTGGCTGTTGCCTTGATAACTGGGGTTATACATTACTGACGATTCCTAACAAACTTATTGTTTTGCGTAACTTTCAATTTTCTCGGTGATTTTGGCGATCAAAGCATCAAAGCCGTCACGGCTTAATACGCTGGTGTAATCCGATCTTTTCAATGCCAAATCACTGACACCATCGGCTATTATATTGATAATCTGCCAGCTATCGTCTTTTTTCTTCATCATGTAATCGAACTTGACATCCTTTTCCCCTGGAATGTGCAAGTTCGTATGGATCACCACACCGCCTCTGCCGGTTTCCTCTTCCGAGGCAAAGGTGAAAGATTCGCCTGAATAGTCTTTAAAGTTATGGGCATAGGCGGAAACGCTAAGCTTGCTGAACACGGTTTCCAGCTTATTCTGCTGCTCCGCGGTCAACTCCTCCCATTGCTTGCCGACGACGATCCTGGCGATTTTAGGCAGGTCGTGACTCTTTTTTACCGCCACATCAAGTTTGTCGTAACGTCCCTGGAAACCCAATTCCTTGCCCTGCTTCATCACGCCCAAAAGCTGATTTTGAAACTCATCGACGACCTGCCGAGCGGAGATTTCTTCGGCCATGGTCAATGGAGAAAAACAGACAAGCAACAACAAACTTAAGCTGAAATATACTTTTCTAAACATAGCCGTTATAAAAACCTGTTGATGAGAACAACTACCCAAAGCCTTCTTAGGGTTCAACTTTCACCGGAATTTCAGAAATTGCCGACTTTTTAAAAGAAGCGGTAAACTCAGGCTTTTTCTCGGCAACCATTTCGCCCGAGGTTTTTGGTCCGCGAACCGCAGCCCACAACGCTTTCAAGGGATGCGCCAAAGTATCCTCAACCGCTGTTGCTTCATAACCGCAGTGCGCCATGCAATTTGCGCATTTAGGATTTTTCACGGTACCGTATTTATCCCAGGGTGTGTCTTCCAGCAACTCTTTGAATGAACCGGCATTACCTTCGTCGGCCAACAAGTAGCAGGGTTTCTGCCAACCAAATACGTTACGGGTTGGATTGCCCCAAGGCGTGCAGTCGTAACTTTGATTGCCGGCCAGATAATCCAGATACAACGACGAGTGATTCAGCTTCCATTTACGAGTTTTACCAATCTTAAAAATACCCCGGAACAGGTTTTTAACGTCAAGCCCCTTAATGAAAACATCCTGCTTGGGCGCGCGTTCATAGCTAAACCCAGGCGCTATTGTTATACCCTCTACACCCAACTCCATCGCGTAATCCAGGAATTCCGCAACTTCTGCCGGCGTTTCACCTTGAAACAGCGTGCAGTTGACTGTAACTCTGAAACCTTTGCTCAAAGCCAGCTTGATAGCTTCGACAGCAATGTCGAAAACGCCTTCTTGGCAAACCGAAGTATCGTGTCTGTCTTTCAATCCGTCGAGATGCACCGAGAACGTCAGATAAGGCGATGGCGTATAATCGTTAATGCGCTTTCTTAACAACAGCGCATTGGTGCAAAGATAAACAAACTTCTTCCTAGCTACGATACCGGCCACGATCTGCGGCATTTCCTTGTGAATCAATGGTTCACCGCCCGGGATAGAGACCATGGGTGCGCCACACTCATCGACAGCAGCCAAACATTCCTCGACTGACAAACGCTTGTCGAGAATATCGTCGGGATAATCGATCTTACCGCAGCCCGCACAAGCCAAATTGCATCTAAACAGGGGCTCCAGCATCAAAACCAAAGGATATTTTTTCACCCCTTTAATTTTTTGCTTGATCAGATAACTACCTACAGCCAATTGCTGACGTAAAGGAACACTCACAGCATTATTCTCCGAAAAACTATCAAGACTTCTAGCAAACACGACTGTTTCAAAAAAACAACAGCCGTAAACCGATCACCATTCCATGAGCGACGACCTTTGCGGCCAACAAAGACCGTCAATTAGCCGAAAGGCGCACATTTAGATGTGGCTAGAATACTACTTTTTCACAACATACTCCAGCTAAAATACGCAAAAAACAACAAGCACTACTAAGCCTCACTTGAAAACCACATCCAACATATCTAAGACCACGCCGGAAAACCCTATTTAAAAACCTAATTTATATTTCCAAAACAATAACAAACACATAAAAATTACCCTTATACAGATCCAAAAGCCACCAACTTTTTCGCAAATTTGCCGTAAAGCAACATCGCTTTGCAAAACACCAACAAACAGTCTATCATTTAGCCTACTAATAGTTAGCTTCAAAAGCATATGAACGGACTTCAAACAACAATCAACAATCCGGAGCTGCTCAGACAACTGTCGGACAGCGAGCTTCAAGCCACTCTGCTTGAAGGCGTATCGCGTACTTTTGCACTAACTATTCCGCAACTGCCTGGCGAGCTTTATCCGGCCGTGGCGAACGCGTATCTACTGTGCCGTATTGTTGACACCATTGAGGACGAAATATCCCTTAGCCCCGCACAAAAAAAATATTTTTGCAGCGCGTTTATAGACATCGTCAAAACCGGCAATAACGCGGAAATATTTAGTGCTGAGTTAGCACCGTTACTGTCTGAACAAACCATTCCGGCCGAACACAGCCTGATTCACTTGGTACCACGCGTCATCGCGATAACCCGCTCGCTGGACGCTCCGCAAATCGAAGCACTGGCTTGTTGCGTGGAAACCATGGCTAACGGCATGCCCGTCTATCAAGCCCTGGATTTGCATGCCGGCTTGAAAACCATGAAAGACATGGACGACTATTGCTACTACGTAGCCGGTTGCGTCGGCGAGATGCTGGCGAAGTTGTTCTGCCATTATTCGCCGGAAATCGCCACGCATCGCGAAGAGCTATTAAAACTCTCGGTATCGTTCGGCCAAGGCCTGCAAATGACCAATATCCTGAAAGACATTTGGGATGACGCCAAACGCGGCGTGTGCTGGTTACCGCAAGACATTTTCACCGAAACCGGTTTCAATCTGGCCGAACTGACTCCCACCACCAACAACGAGCAGTTCCGACTCGGCCTGAGCCACTTGGTGACTATCGCCCATGGCCATCTGCAGAACGCATTGACCTACACTCAATTACTGCCTAGCCATGAGACCGGCATCCGCAATTTTTGTTTGTGGGCGCTGGGCATGGCCGTACTGACCTTGAAGAAAATCAAGGCAAACCTTAATTTCAACGAATCCAATCAGGTCAAAATCAGCCGCAACAGTGTCAAAGCCACCATTGTCGCCACCAAGCTGACGGTGCGCAGCAATATGCTGCTATCTCTGCTTTTTAACCTGACCAGCCGTAATTTGAAAACGCCGGATTGGCACTATTCACCTATATCGCACACTGGACAATAAGGAATCACTATGTTTACTGAAGCCCATATAGATACCAGCAGCCACGACACAAACAACTCCAGCAACAGCAAAACCGGCCTTGGTTTACTCAATGCAGCTATTGAACGCGCCCAAGCCAAATTATTGACCTTGCAAAGCCCCGAGGGTTACTGGGTATTCGAACTGGAAGCCGACTGCACCATACCGTCCGAATACATCATGATGATGCATTATCTGGACGATATTAACGAAGAACTGCAAGCCAAAATCGCCGTTTACCTGCGCAGCCGTCAAGCGGAAGACGGCAGTTATCCGCTATTTACCGGCGGCCCCGGCGACATCAGCGGCAGCGTCAAAGCTTATTACGCACTAAAAATGGCCGGCGACTCCATAGACGCGCCGCACATGGTCAAACTGCGGGAATGGATACTCAGTCAAGGCGGCGCCGCACGCGCCAACGTCTTCACTCGCATTGCGCTGGCGATTTTCGAACAATTGCCATGGCGCGGCGTACCTTATATCCCGGTGGAAATCATGCTGCTGCCCAGCTGGTTTCCGTTCCACCTAGACAAAGTGTCTTATTGGTCGCGCACGGTGATGGTACCGCTGTTCATCATGTGCACTTTAAAGGCCAAAGCTAAAAACCCGCATAAAGTCAATGTATTGGAATTGTTCGTGGTTCACCCGGACGAGGAAAAACATTATTTTCCGGAACGGACCCTGCTCAACAAATTTTTCCTGGGCTTGGATAAGTTTGGCCGCATCACCCAGCCATTGATTCCACAACGTGTGCGCGAGCATGCTATCCAAAAAGCCGTCAATTGGTTTACCGAGCGTTTGAACGGCGAAGACGGCCTCGGCGGAATTTTTCCAGCCATGGTCAATGCCTACCAAGCCATGCTGCTGCTGGGCTTCCCGGCCGATCACCCTAATGTCTTGATCGCTCGCCAGTCCATCGACAAACTATTGGTGATCAAGGATGACCACGCCTATTGCCAACCCTGCCTGTCCCCGGTTTGGGATACCGCACTGGCGGCGCTGGCGCTGCAAGAATCCGACAAAGCCGGCAATGCAGCCAGCTTGACTCATGCTTACGACTGGCTGAAAAGCGTACAATTGTCCGACGAACCTGGCGACTGGCGAGTACGCTGCCCCAACCTGGCCGGCGGCGGCTGGGCGTTTCAATTCGCCAATCCGCATTATCCCGATGTCGACGACACTGCGGTAGTGGGCTTTGCCATGGCCGATTCCAATCTGCCTGAACTAGACGAATCCATCCACAGAGCGACGCGCTGGATCGTCGGCATGCAATCGCAAAACGGCGGCTACGGCGCCTTCGATGTGGACAATACCTATTATTATTTGAACGAAATTCCATTCGCCGACCACGGCGCCCTGCTCGACCCTCCAACTGTAGACGTCAGCGCCCGCTGCGCGATGTTGATGGCCCGGGTTGCGAAAGATCACGACGAATATTTACCGGCGCTGCAACGCACTATCGACTACATCCGGGGTGATCAGGAAGCCGACGGCTCCTGGTTCGGCCGCTGGGGCACCAATTACATTTACGGCACCTGGTCTGCCTTGCTGGGCCTGGAACAAACCAATGTGCCGAAAACAGACCCAATGTACACCAAAGCAGCGGCCTGGCTGAAAAGCGTACAACGCGAAGACGGCGGCTGGGGCGAAGACAACCTGAGCTATCACGACGATAAAAAATTCCGTGGCCGCTACCATTTCAGCACCGCATTCCAAACCGCCTGGGCCGTGCTTGGTTTGATCGCCGCGGGCGAAGTTCATAGCCCCGAAGTCAAAGCCGGCATCGACTTCCTGCTGCGCAGTCAACAGGCGGATGGCGTTTGGAACGACCCCTGCTTTACTGCTCCAGGCTTTCCCAAGGTGTTTTATTTGAAATATCACGGCTATGACAAGTTCTTCCCATTGTGGGCTTTGGCCAGATACCGTAACGAATTAGCCAAGCAGTGACCATAGGAATTCTTGTTGCGCTACCGGAAGAGCTCTCCACCCTGACCAGCCGCAAACTGGCTCAGGGTGATTGTGTTAGCCTAGCCGACAATATTTTGTTGGCGTTTGCCGGAGCCGGCCCAGCCAATGCAGAACGAGCCACGCACTTATTAATTGCCAACGGCGCCAAAAAATTAATCAGCTGGGGTTGCGCGGCAGCCTTATCGCCACAGTTAAAGCCTGGCGACCTGATGTTGGCGGAGCAACTGTTATCGGAGCAACAGCGCGTGTTCGACACCGACCCCCGCTGGCGCAAGCATTTGCATCAGTTGTTGGATAAACAATTTCCGATTTCCAACGGAAAATTAGCGGAAAGCAGCCATATCGTCAGCAACAGTAGCGATAAACAACAAATTTACCGGCAAACCGGCGCAATTGCGTTGGACATGGAAAGCTGCGCTATGGCCAAAGTCGCCGAGCAATCGAACTTGCCTTGCCTAGCGATTCGCACGATTGCCGACCCGGTTGGCATGGATTTACCGCAAGCGGTGACGCAAGCCTTAAACAGCCAAGGCGAGGTAGAGCTCAGCAAACTATTGCGTTTTTTGCTAACCCACCCCTGGGAAGCGTCCGGTTTGATCAAACTAGGTTTGCACTTCCATGCCGCGCAAAAAACCCTGAAAACTATCGCTAAACAACTTAACGAAATCAGCGCTTTTTAGTACAGACCAGAGAATTATCGACGGGTTAGCAATCGGGATAGATAGCGCAACCCGGGAATAAACCAAGCATTTACGAGGTATTACATGTCTTTTAGCATTGCCGATCTTTTTACTCAGCATTTCGACGAGAAATTCGACCTGCATGAGCATTATCTAAACAACCAGATGGTACGAGTTTTACGCACTATCGGTTACGACAGAAATTATAAAAAAGCGATCGGCCAATATCTTTACGACGAAGACGGCAACGAATATCTGGATTTGCTGAGCGGTTTTGGCGTATTTGCGATGGGCCGCAACCATCCGACCATTATCAAGGCCCTGCAAGAAACCCTGACGCTGGAATTACCCAGTCTGGTACAGATGGACGTTTCCCTGCTGAGCGGCCTGCTGGCCAAGGAAATTCTCGCCACCTGCCCGGACAATCTGGAAAAGATGTTTTTCTGCAATTCCGGTACCGAAGCGGTGGAAGCAGCGATCAAATTCGCCCGCTACACCACCAAGCGTTCGCGCATCGTACATTGCGACCACGGCTATCACGGCTTGACCATGGGCTCGCTATCCTTGACCGGCGAACACATCTTCCGTGAAGGCTTCGGCCCGCTGCTGCCGGAATGTACCTCGGTGCCGTTCAACGATTTGGTTGCGCTGGAACAAGCCTTAAGCAACAAAGATGTAGCGGCATTCATCGTCGAGCCCATCCAAGGCAAAGGCGTCAACATTCCGGACGATAACTACCTGCCGGAAGTGGAGCGCTTGTGCAAAAAATACGGCACTTTATTTGTTGCCGACGAAATCCAGACCGGCATCGGCCGCACCGGCAAGTTTTGGGCTATCGAGCACTGGGGTGTAAAACCGGACATGATTCTGATGGCGAAAGCCTTGTCCGGCGGCTTCATACCTGTCGGCGGCGTAGCGATGACCACGCATATCATGGACACCGTGTTCAACCGTATGGATAGAGCCGTCGTGCATGGCTCGACCTTCTCGAAAAACAATATGGCGATGGCCGCCGGCCTGTCTGCATTGCATGTGGTTCACGAAGAAAAACTGGTCGAAAACAGCGCCAAAGTCGGGGAAGACATCATCGCCACCATCAATGCGATGACACCGAAATACGAGTTTCTGAAAGAAGCGCGCGGCAAGGGCTCAATGATTGCGATCGAATTCCAGTCGCCGAAAAGCTTGGGATTAAAAGCTGCCTGGGCCATGCTGGAGGCCGCCAACAAAGGCCTGTTCTGCCAGATGATCCTGATCCCGCTATTCAAGGAGCACCGCGTACTGGCGCAAGTGGCCGGTCACGGCATGAACGTGGTCAAATTTTTACCGCCGCTGACGCTGACGCAAAAAGATCGCGACTGGATTGTCAATTCCGTGGAAAAAACCATTGCCGATACACACAACGTTACCGGTTCGATCTGGACGCTGGGTAAAAACCTGGCCGGTCACGCTCTGAAAAACAAAAAATAAGGTGCCATACATGAATGTTTTCAAACCTGCTTTGTTCGCATTGGCGCTGATCGCCAGTAACACCGCTTTCGGCCACGCGGTCGTCACACATAATTCGTTAAAACTTAAACCGGTACCGGTCAATCTGGCCAGCGATGTGGAGCTATCGTTCAATTCCAAAGTGGAACTGGATTTATCGGAAGTATTCCTGGTCAGCGCCGGCGACAAAATGCAAACCATCACTGCTACGCCAGGTGAAAAACCCGGGCAAGTATTGTTGCACCTGCCTGCCCTGGAGCCGGGAGAATATGCGATCAAATTGAAGATATTTGCCGCGGACGGTCATCTCAGCGAAGACCTGTTACGTTTTTTCGTTAAACCAACCAAGTGATCCGCATGGAAGGCATTGCAAATTATTTAGACTCACTGATAGGCGGCGTCGATCTCACCTTCTATTCCATCACCATCGGCGGCTTGCTGTGGGGCCTGCTTGTGCTGCGCCCCTGGCACGAAGAAGCGCTATATAACTCCGCTCTGCTGACCAAAACCGTCAACCTGATTCATTTCGGCAGCAAAGCACTGGTAATTACCCAATTATCGAAAATCGGCCTGAAAATCTGGCTGATGGCCGTGACCTTGGGCAAATCGCCGTTTCCGGCGTTTTTCCAAACGGTGCAATTCCAGGCCGGTTTAGCGCGCGCCACCTGCGCATTTATTTTGGCGCTGTTCATCCGGCAAGCCTTGAAAAGCAATCCTCGCTCCAAACAGTTCTGGGTGCTGTCGACCGCGATTATCGTGCCGCTGGTCATTTCCGCAGCCTGGCTGGTGCATGGCGCCAGCCGCTTGGAAGATCGAGGCCTGTTGATGACGCTCACCGTCACTCACCAGATCGCCGCAGCCACTTGGGTGGGCGGTATTTTTCAAATCCTGGCTTTATGGGGTTTGAAAAAACGCAACGCAATAGCGGTTGAAGTTTGGCCTTTATTATTGAAACGTTTCTCGGCAGTCGGCATCGGCGCTGTCGTCGTATTACTGGTTACCGGCACGCCGCTAGCTTGGTACTACATCCGAACCTTCCAGGGCTTCATCGGCGCGGGTTACGGCAATCTGTTATTGGTAAAAATCATCATGTTGGGCTTGGCACTGGGCTTTGCCTGGTTAAATCGCCAAGCCGTCAATGCCTATTTTACCAGCCGCAGTCTGTATGCCCTTACCGCTCGGGTACCTTATTACATCGAAGCGGAAACCCTGATTCTGCTGACCATCCTGTTCACTGCCGCCAGCTTGGCCTCGCAACCGCCCGCAGTCGATATTCCGCACTTGACCGCCAGCTTCGAAGAAGTGCTGAACATGTTCCATCCGCGCTTGCCGCGCTGGGAATCGCCAACGCATGAAGCCTTGATCGCCGGTGAAGCCGGACGGGTAGCCATTGTCGGCCAGATTCCATCAGAAGCTGCTACCGCTTGGTCGGATTACAACCATAATATCTCGGGGATTTTCCTGGCGACAATGAGCTTCTTTGCCATGTTGTCGTTCTCCGGCCGCTTCCATAGTTGGGCGCGCTTCTGGCCGGTCGGGTTCATGGCATTGGGTGTATTCCTGTTCTTCCGCAGCGACGCGGAAAGCTGGCCGCTCGGCCCCATCGGCTTCTGGGAAAGTACATTCAATAACGGCGAAATCCTGCAACACCGGATCGCTACGTTATTGGTATTTGTGCTGGGTTTGATTGAAGTCAGAGCCCGTCTTAACAATAACAGCGGCTTCATGCCTTACATGTTTCCGTTGCTGGCGGCGTTCGGTGGCATGATGCTGTTGGCACATTCGCATGTCGGTTTCGAGGCTAAAACTGCCTTTTTGATTCAGGTCGGCCATACCATGATGGGTGTGTTTTCGCTAATCCTGGCCTGTGGCCGCTGGCTGGAACTTAAGCTAGATTCGCCCGGCAAAAACATTGCCGGATTTATTTCAGTATTCGCCTTATTCCAGATAGGCGTCATTCTGATGTTCTATCGTGAACCCCTGTACTGATTATGAAACAGACTAACGAATTTCCGTTACTTCAATCCATCCAAAGTCCGTCGGACGTACGCGCACTGAAACCGGAGCAACTCAAAGCCTTAGCGGACGAGTTACGCGCTTACCTGACCCACACCGTCAGTCTCTCCGGCGGGCATTTCTCCGCTGGCCTGGGTACGGTGGAACTGACGGTGGCGCTGCATTATGTGTTCGATACGCCATCCGATCAGTTGGTCTGGGATGTGGGGCATCAGGCCTATCCGCATAAGATTTTGACCGGCCGCAAGGACCGGATGCCGACCATTCGCACGTTAGGCGGGGTCTCGGCGTTTCCGTGCCGTTCGGAGAGCGAGTACGATGCGTTTGGGGTGGGTCATTCGTCGACGTCGATCAGTGCGGCGCTGGGAATGGCGATCGCTTCGCAGTTACGCGGCGAAGATAAGAAGATGGTGGCGATTATCGGCGACGGCTCGATTACCGGCGGCATGGCCTATGAGGCGATGAATCATGCCGGCGATGTCAATGCCAATCTGTTGGTGATTCTGAACGATAACGATATGTCGATTTCACCGCCGGTCGGGGCAATGAATAATTATCTGACCAAGGTGTTGTCGAGTAAGTTTTATTCGTCGGTGCGGGAAGAGAGCAAGAAGGCCTTGGCCAGTATGCCGTCGGTGTGGGAATTGGCCCGGAAGACGGAAGAACATGTGAAGGGCATGATTGTGCCGGGTACTTTGTTCGAGGAGTTGGGCTTTAATTATTTCGGCCCCATCGACGGTCATGATGTGGAGATGTTGGTATCCACGCTAGAGAAGCTGAAGGATTTGACCGGTCCGGTGTTTTTGCATGTGGTGACCAAGAAAGGCAAGGGCTATGCGCCGGCCGAGAAAGATCCCTTGGCTTATCACGGGGTGCCGGCCTTTGATCCGACGAAGGATTATTTGCCTAAAGCCGCGCCTTCGCCGCATCCGACCTACACGGAAGTGTTCGGTACTTGGTTGTGCGATATGGCCAAGCAGGATGAGCGTCTATTGGGGATTACGCCGGCGATGCGCGAAGGATCGGGCTTGGTGGCGTTTTCCCAGCAGTTTCCGAAGCGCTATTTCGATGTGGCGATTGCCGAGCAGCATGCGGTGACTTTGGCGGCCGGTCAGGCTTGTCAGGGCGCGAAGCCGGTAGTGGCAATTTATTCGACTTTTTTACAACGCGCTTACGATCAATTAATCCACGACGTAGCCTTGCAGAATCTGGATGTGCTGTTTGCATTGGATAGGGCGGGCTTGGTGGGACCGGACGGTCCGACCCATGCGGGGGCGTTCGATTATAGCTATATGCGTTGTATTCCGAACATGCTGATCATGGCGCCAGCCGACGAGAACGAGTGCCGGCAGATGCTAACCACCGGCTTCAAACACAACGGTCCGGCTTCGGTGCGCTATCCGCGCGGCAAGGGACCAGGGACCACGGTAGACAAGGCGTTGACTGCACTGGAGATTGGCAAGGGAGAAATCAAACATCAAGGTAGCCGGATTGCGATTCTGGCCTGGGGCAGCATGGTGGCGCCGTCTGTGGAAGCCGGCAAGCAACTGGGGGCTACGGTGGTAAATATGCGTTTTGTGAAACCGCTCGATGAAGCACTGGTTCTGGAAATGGCGAAAAGCCACGATGTGATCGTCACTGTCGAAGAGAACGTCATTGCCGGCGGTGCCGGCAGCGCGGTAAACGAGTTCTTGCAAGCGCAGAAAATCCTGATGCCGGTGTTGAATATCGGCCTGCCGGATCGGTTTGTCGAACAGGGTAGCCGCGAGGAGTTGCTGGCACTGTGCGGACTCGATGCCAAGGGCATCTTGGCGAAAATTGAAGCGGCTTGTGCTTAACCACTACAAAGCGTATTGCTCAATCGCAATACGCTTTGCGCTAAAACTCTTCGCCGGAATCTCCACAATTTATCGCCTCTGCGAAATAGCCAATTAAAACCCGGGCTTGTTCCACGATGTATAGCTCTCGCCATGTTTGGAGGAAATATCATGCTGCACATCCTTATCATCCCCGCCCTTACCGATAACTACATCTACCTGTTACACGAGCCAGTCAACGGCGAAACGGCAGCAGTCGATCCGGCGGAAGCCGGGCCGGTGCTGGATGCGCTGAAAAAAAACGGCTGGCGTCTGAATTACATCTTCAACACACATCACCACGGCGACCATGTCGGCGCCAATCTGCAACTCAAGCAGCAGACTGATTGCAAGATCGTCGGCTCGGCGGCAGACCGGGCACGCATTCCCGGGATCGATATTACGGTTAGCGACGGGGATGTTGTAAAACTCGGCAATCAGGCGTTTCGGGTCATCGATACGCCCGGCCACACCGTGGGACATATCGTTTATTACAACGCCGATAGCCAGACTTTGCTTTGTGGAGACACTTTGTTTTCGCTAGGCTGTGGCCGCTTATTCGAAGGCAGCGCGGAACAGATGTGGCATTCGTTGCAAAAACTGAAAACCTTGCCGGCCGAAACCCGCATCTACTGTGCGCACGAATATACCGCCGCTAATGGCCGTTTTGCGCTGACAGTTGACGCGGACAATCCGCAATTACGGCAACGGATTTCGGAAGTCGCCGAATTGCGGAGACAAAATCTCCCCACACTTCCCTCCACTATAGGCCAGGAATTGGCGAACAATCCTTTTTTCAGGGAAGACGATGCCAATATTCGCCGACATATTGATATGACGGAACAATCCGTCTTAGCTACGTTTGCCAAATTACGCCTTTTGAAAGACCAGTTTCAGTAACCCTAAATCAGGTATCTGTAATATTTAATTCTGCTAGACTGTTTTCCACATTTCGGCACGTTTCCCCGCCAACCTTTGGATACTCATGAATAACACGCCCTCGATCAGCATCGTGCTCCCCGCTAAAAACGAATCGAAAAATCTACCGAATTTTTTACCAATGTTGTGCTTGCTCTACCCTGATGCCGAAATACTGCTGATAAATGACGGCTCCACGGACGATACAGCAGCCATCGCTCGCGCCGCCGGCGTAACGGTGATTGACCATCCTTACAGTATGGGCAACGGCGCGGCCATCAAAACTGGCACCCGTAACGCGAAAAACGAGATTTTGGTGTTTATGGATGCCGATGGGCAGCATGATCCCGGCGATATCCCGGCCTTGCTCGCCAAACTAAACGACGGCTACGACATGGTAGTAGGCGCCCGAAACTCCGGTAGCCACGCCTCTTTATTCCGACGTGTGGCGAATAAGTTTTACAACAAGCTGGCATCGCTGATGACCGGCCACAAAATAGAGGATCTTACCTCCGGATTTCGTGCCACCAAGGCCAGCAAGTTCCGCAAATTTCTGTATCTGTTACCCAACGGTTTTTCTTATCCCACGACCAGCACGATGGCATTTTTTCGTTCCGGGTTTCCGGTCGCTTATGTACCGATTCACGCCGGTAAACGCAGCGGCAAAAGTCATATCAAACTAATGCATGACGGTCTTCGGTTCTTTATCATTATCTTGCGCATCGGTGTATTGTTTTCACCGATGCGTCTATTTCTGCCGATCAGTAGTGCGGTGTTCAGCTTGGGAGCAGGCTATTACGGCTACACCTATTTCACGGAGAACCGCTTTACCAATATGAGCGCGGTGCTGTTTTTGTCGTCTTTATTTATATTTCTAATTGGCATTGTGTCCGAACAGATTTCTTCGCTGCATTATAAAAACATCGAATAGCTCAGCACTTTAAGCAGCTGAAAATCACGAACTTGGCATTAGCCGTAACTTGTCGGCAATTGCCGAATAATTTCTTCAGGGCCAGATGATAGTTCAAATGGCGATTGCCGATTACCCTCAACTCGCCCCCCTTACGTAACACCTTGTGCGCCTGCTGGAACATCTGCCAGGCGATATGATCGCCTATCGTGTGCAGCTGGTGGAACGGCGGGTTACAGACTATGCAATCCGCGCTGTTCTCCGGATAATCACTTAAACAATCGACGACTAAATAATCCGCTTCCCGGCTATCGGCAAAAGCAGCCGCGAAATTTTCCCTAGCCGAGGCGATAGCCATAAACGATTCGTCAATAAAAACGATGCGCCCTTGGGAATTTTGCTTGGCAAGCATCACCCCGACAACGCCATTGCCGCATCCCAGATCGATAAAATCCCGATAAGTAGGATTCTGCGGCAGATGCTCCAATAAAAAGCGAGTGCCTATGTCCAGACTGTCGCGGGAAAAAACATTGGCATGATTGCAGATCGCAAGTTCGCTATTCTCCAGTTGATAGCGTGTGGGATAAGGATTTTCCGGCAACTGTAGATTTTGATCGACACTGGCAAAAATCAGTCTGGCTTTTTTAACCGCCAAGGATGGTTGCGTGGGCCCAATCAGACGCTCCAACAATTTCCAGGCACTTGGCGGCAAGGCCTTCACCATACCGGCGGCGATCACCTGACAATCGGCCTTTAACAACGGCTTAAGCCTGAGCAGCTGATACTCCAGCAAAGCTAGTGTTTTGGGGATTTTAATCAGCAGATAATCGATACCGGCTTCCGGTATCGACAAGCTATCCAACAAACGCACTTGCTCGCCAGCAATACCATTCAATGCCAAGTTGTTTCGCGTCGCCTGTTGCGATAGCCACGAATCGGAAATGGCTGTTGGCTGGTAAACGCTAAGCGAAACCGCCAACGCACCAAAGCTGTCGTTGAGTATCACGATATTGGCATGCGCCGAAATACCTGCGGCAGCCAAATGATTCAGAACATATTCGTCCGCTGCGTCCCAAGCCCGTAACAATTCGTTTTTGCGAAACGGCAGGCGCTTGAGTTGAAAACAACCTAGCGGACTACTTAATTCCAGATCCATATTGTGAGAAAAATAATTGTGCTAGAACAGGCGATACCAAGAAGTTGACGATGCAATGACAGCATTTTAAAGAATCGGATTAAACACTAGGCTAGCGACAATTTGTCACGCGGCAATATGCCACATTTTCAGAACTGTTTAGCTTCAGTAGACTGCCGTCAACTCTTGTATGCGCCCCTTTGGGGAATGAGAGTTATACCCCACCTCTCTAAACGGCCGGTCTATCACTCAGACCCGGCCGTTTTTTTTGCTGGCCTGACATAACCTATCCGCTGAAGACCCGGCAAACAAACGATAAAAATTTTCGGTCGATTGCTCGGCAATTGCTTCGACCGAAGTCTCGCGCAAATCGGCGATGTGTTCCGCTACATAGCGCACATAGGTCGGGTAGTTCGGTTTACCGCGATACGGTACTGGTGCCAGATAAGGTGAATCCGTTTCAATCAAAAAGCGGTCGGCAGGAATCTTACGAGCCACATCCTTGATTGCTTCCGCGTTCTTGAACGTCACAATCCCTGAAAAAGAGATATAAAAATTCAAGTCCAAAGCCTTTTCCGCATACGCCCAATCTTCGGTAAAGCAATGAATAATACCGCCAACCTGATCCGCCCCCTCTTCCCTCAGTACATCTAACGAATCCTGCCCGGCTTCGCGGGTATGAATAATTAAAGGTTTGTTGAGGATTTTGGCAGCGGCGATATGCGTTCGAAACCGCTGAAATTGCCATTCCAGATCGCCTTCGCTGCGAAAATAGTCCAGACCGGTCTCACCGATGGCGATCACTTTTTCGTTATCTGCCAATTGCAATAAGTCATCCAGCGTCGGCTCGCGGCCATCATGGACATTCGGGTGCACACCCACCGACAAGGAAATATCCGGATAAGGCATCACCTGTTCCAGCATTGCCGGATAGGCTTCCATATCGATGGCGATACACAGCATATGGCGGATTTTGGCAGCCCGCGCGGCATCGACAAAGGTGTTGAAATCGTTAGCATAAGGCGCCAGATCGATGCGATCGAGATGGCAGTGGGAATCGATGAACATGAGAATTGCGAAAAGTTAAAACGGGCGGAACAACCCCGCCCACAGGGAAATTTACATCGTATGCGTGGAACGATCCGATTCCAGAGCACCAGCCAGATAGGTTTCGATTTTGTTCCTCGCAGCACCGCCGTCCTGATCGCTGAACTGCACACCGATACCGGCGGCTCGATAGCCCTCCGCGCCGGAAGGCGTTTTCCAGATAATTTTGCCGGCAATCGGCAAGCGCTCGGTTTCGTCCATTAAATTCAGTAACATGAACACCTCCTCGCCCATCTCGTATTCGCGCTTGGTCGGAATAAACAAACCGCCGTTTTTCACGAACGGCATGTACGCCGCATACAGCGCATTTTTATCCTTGATCGATAAGGACAAGATACCTTGTCTGGGTGCTGCTGATTCTGCCATACGCTTATTGTCTATTCAGTTGCGACCAACTAATCAATAGCTGCTCGACCATCAATTGTTTATTAAGTTGCGTGTTCAATTGCGACTTGGTGGTAAGTACATTATCGTAAAACCGATAGAGGCGTTTCAATTCTAGCCGCTCGGCAAGGGCTTGCAAGGCATTTTTCAGATCCGGATTGGCAATCGCCGGCGATTCCGCCCGGTACGCGTATTTGACTATGTCTGCAACCCAGCTTGCCATCCACAACAAAACCACGGCCAAGTCGATTTTTTCCTGTTTCTGCCAAAGTTCGGCTACCGTCAATAAATTTTCCTTGCCTTGCGCGATCTGCAACCAGGCCTCGAAATACTGCTGTCTAAGCTGAACCATATTCTGTTCAGCATAGTGCTTCGCCAATAGAGGCGAACCTTGGGCCAGTGTCAATAACAACTCAGCCTGTTCTCCGACACCCTGCTGCTGTAACCAACTCATCGCCAGTTCATGCGCGGGCGTTGCGCAATCGATTTTCTGGCAACGGCTACGGATCGTCGCCGGCAATCGGCTAGGTTGCTCGCTGATCAACAACAAACAAGTGCGTTCGGTCGGCTCTTCCAGGCACTTCAAAAACGCATTCGCCGAAGCAGTATTTAATGCGTCAGCCGGTTGAATAATCACCACTCTATAGGCATCGTCGTACTGCGGCTTCAACGCCAATTTGACGATTAGCTGCCTGATTTTATCGATCCCGATGGCCTTGCCGGCTTCGTCGGGCTCTATCGTCAGAAAATCGGGATGCGTATGCGCATCGAACAATTTACAGCCGACACAATGCCCGCATGCACTCGCATCGGCTAGCGGTGCATGGCACAATAGGGTTCGGGCGTAATATCCGGCCAAATGCCGTTTGCCCTGACCGGACGCGCCGGAGAATAGTAAGGCTTGCGGAATGCGTTGTTGCTGGATATAAGCGTGCAGTTGCCGCCAGTTATCCTGTTGCCAGGGATAAATCCCCATATAGGTAGACATCACAAGCCGGCCAGCTCGCTACGCAACTGCCGTTGCACCTCGTGCAGAGGCAAGCTGGCATCGATAATCTTGTAACGATGCAGATCCGTGGCGGCGCGTTGCAAATACGCTTGCCGGACTCTTTCGAAAAACGCCAACTGCTCGGTTTCGAAGCGATCCAACTCGCCCCTGTGCTTGGCGCGTTGCATACCGACTTCTATCGGCGCATCGAAGACAAAGGTCAAATCCGGCCTTAATTGGCCTTGCACGGTGTTTTCCAGCCAGGCTATGGTTTGCAGATCCATATTGCGGCCGCCGCCTTGATACGCATAGGTGGCGTCAGTAAAACGGTCGCACACCACCCACTGTCCTTGTTGCAAAGCCGGCAAAATCACTTGTTGAATATGTTGGGCTCGCGCAGCGAATACCAGCAGCAACTCGGCCTGTTCGGTCAAACTTTCCTCTTGCCGTTCCAACAAAATCCCGCGAATCTTTTCGGCAATGCCGGTACCGCCCGGCTCACGGGTCAGTACGAACGGAATGCTCCGTTCCGCCAACAGTTGCTTGATAAATTGCAGATTGGTGGACTTGCCGACGCCTTCGCCACCTTCCAATGTGATAAATCGTCCGCGTGTCATCGTTGATATTGATCGACGTATTTTTCGTGTTCCGCCAAGGTCGAGGAAAAAGCATGTCGGCCATTGCCGCGGGCGACAAAAAACAAGGCATCGCCATGATCCGGATGCAAGGCCGCAACGATGGCCTGCTTGCCCGGCATCGCAATCGGCGTAGGCGGTAAACCTTCGATGATATAGGTGTTATAAGGCGTCGGCTCACGCAAATCCTTATGCCGAATATCACCATGGTAGTCGTCGCCCATGCCGTAGATAACGGTCGGATCGGTTTGCAACAACATGCCTTTCTGCAAGCGGCGGGCAAACACCCCGGCAATCTTTCTGCGCTCTTCGCCGGCACCGGTTTCTTTCTCGACAATCGAGGCGAGAATCAAAGCCTGATACGGGTTTTCCAAAGGCACGCCGTGGTCGCGCTTTTGCCACTCTTCATTCAGTACCGCTTGCATCCGGTCATGTGCGCGCTTCAATAAATCGACATCGGAGGTATTTTTTTCAAAGAAATACGTATCCGGAAAAAACAAACCCTCGGGATGATTTTTATCCGAGCCGATTTGCGCCATCAAATCTTCCAGTTGATTATCGGTCAGAGTATGTTGCAGATTGGGGTTACTTTTGATGGTTTGAAACATCTGTTTGAACGACCAGCCTTCCGGAAAGGTAATCGAATATTGCCGGGTTTTGCCATCGGTCAGTTGTTGCAGAATATCGGCGGCGGTGGAACCTTTTGCCAGTACATACTCGCCAACTTTCAATAAGTGATCCAGATTTTTCCGATAAGCAAACAGCCGGAACCATAAGCGATTCACTGTCACGTTCCGGGTGCTCAGATTTTTAACTACCGATTCCAGCGTATCGCCTTTTTTGATTTCAATGACAGTCTCGGTCAGCACCACCGGTTTCTTCAAGATCAGGTGATAATGCATGCCGGCCCAAATCGATACCAAGCACAGCACCATCATCAACGTGAACGCGATTATGCTTTTGAACACCGTTATACCTCCGCCATTCGGGCCGTATTGAACAGATCCTGCAGACGCCGGGTGATGACGCCAACGCTGAAATCCTGCGTTTCCAGCCGTTTGATCGGACAGATACCGATCACCGAGTTACTGACGAATACTTCGTCAGCCTGCAAAACGGCGGCCTGCTCGATAGACTGTTCCACCAATGGTAGTTTGAGCCGTTGCGCGAATTCGATAATTAACTCCCGCACTATGCCCGCTACTCCGCATTGCAGTAAAGGCGGAGTATACAGACTACCGGCCTTGACGATAAACAGATTGCTCATCGTACCCTCGACGACATTATCCTGGGTATCCAGCATCAAACCCTCTTGAATCGCCTGATCCTGCCATTCGGCTCTAGCCAAAATCTGTTCCAAGCGATTCATATGCTTGATACCGGCCAAACTCGGATTCATCGCCAAGCGCTGTCGGCAAAAACGCGCGGTAATGCCGTCAATTTGAAACTGCTGTGGGTAATCGGGATAAGGATGCAGACTGAATAGCCTAGTAGGGAGGATTTGGTCCGGCAGCCGATAACCGCGACCACCGCTGCCGCGCGTGACAATCAACTTTAGAACTGCCCGGTCCGCGGCGAGGGAAAGTTGCCGCGCCTCGGCTTCGAGTAGCGAACAGTCAGGCATCGGTATTAACAATCGCCGACACCCCGTGGCTAACCGTTTTAGATGCCGATCAAAAAATAATGGCTTACCCTGCAATACTTCAATGGTCTCGAACAAACCGTCGCCGTATTGAAAACCTCGATCAGAAACATCGACACAGTGTCTGTGCTCGCCATTTAATAAAAACATAGCCAGACACTGTTGAAGCGAAAGCGCTTATTGGTAACGCTTGAAAACCAGCGAACCATTGGTGCCGCCAAATCCAAACGAGTTGGAAATGGCTACATCAATGCTCATGTTTCTGGCGGTGTTCGGCACATAATCCAAATCGCACTCCGGGTCCGGATTTTCCAAATTAATGGTCGGCGGTGCAATTTGGTGCTTGATGGCTAAGGCCGTCAACACCGCTTCGATCCCCCCCGCTGCGCCCAATAAATGACCGATCATCGATTTGGTGGAGCTAACTGCTACTTTATAAGCGGAATCGCCCAGCGCCAATTTCATCGCATGGGTTTCGCCAATATCACCGGCAGGCGTCGAGGTACCGTGGGCATTGATATATTGCACGTCTTGCGGGTTAACTTTAGCGTCACGCATCGCGTTGCGCATACAGCGCGCAGCACCTTCGCCGCCTTCGGATGGCGAGGTGATGTGGTAAGCATCGCCGCTCATACCGTAACCGACCAGCTCGGCATAAATTTTCGCCCCGCGCGCCTTGGCGTGCTCCAATTCTTCCAGCACCACTACGCCGGCACCGTCGCTGAGGACGAAGCCGTCGCGGTCGCGGTCCCAGGGCCGGCTGGCCGTGGTGGGGCTGTCATTACGCCGTGACAAGGCTTTTGCCGAAGCAAAACCGCCCATCGCGGTCGGCGAGGTGGTGCAACGTTCCGCACCGCCGGCCACCATCACGTCGGCATCACCGTATTTGATCAAACGCGCAGCGTCGCCAATGTTATGCGTACCGGTCGAACAGGCGGTGACGATTGCAAAGTTAGGGCCTTTCAAACCGTATTTGATCGACAGGTTACCGGATATCATGTTGATGATATTGCCGGGCACAAAGAACGGCGAAATCCGCCTTGGCCCACCGCCTACATAGGTGGCATAGCATTCTTCGATGCCGGTGATACCGCCGATACCGGCGCCGATCGCCACGCCGATACGCTCGGCATTTTCTTCGGTGACCTCAAAACCGGAATCTTCAATCGCCTGACAGCCCGCCGCAATACCATAATGCACGAAGCCGTCCATACGTTTGGCATCTTTCTCGGCTATGTAGTCACCGATATTAAAGTTTCTAATCACACCGCCGAACGTCGTTGCAAATGGGGATATGTCAAATGAATCGATCGGGCTAATGCCGCTCTTACCGTTGACAATGCCATCCCAGGTATCGGCAACATTATTGGCTAACGGCGTAATGGCGCCTAAGCCCGTTATAACAACTCGACGTGTGCTCACAGTAAACTACCGGTAAATAAACAAGACAACCAGAGAAGGGAGATAAATCGGCTAGTGGATGGAAACCATCCACTAACTTTTGGAAACAACTTATTGCAGATTGGCGTTGATATAATCGATAGCCAATTGGACTGTGGTGATTTTTTCAGCTTCTTCGTCTGGAATTTCGCATTCGAATTCTTCTTCCAGAGCCATGACGAGTTCAACTGTGTCTAAAGAATCAGCGCCAAGATCGTCAACAAAAGACGCATCGTTTGCGATTTCTTCTTTTACGCCTAATTGTTCCGCGACAATCTTTTTTACTCGTTCTTCGATATTACTCATATTTTTTTCCTCGAACAATGCAAATGCCTGACTGCGAGCACTTACCTTATCTTTAGTGTTGTATTAATTGAATTTGCAATCTCGTCACTGGCCTTGCCTAACGACAGCGCGGATTATACTTTATGTTCCAAAAAATTCACAACATTCGCCCGCGACTAGGCAATTCGCGGCCTGCCGCTAAGTTTTCGCACTCAAATTTTTGATAATTTCTTCCAACGGCACTAAATTAAGTTTGATCCTGAATAAAACCGCCTTGTTCTCCAACACCCCAAAACATTCATAGGTACGCAGCATGATGCTGGTGTGATTGAGGGTTTTGTCCGGCGACTCCGGCAATTGCTTGACCAGAATATGCAGCTTGCCGTTGTTTTTCAGCGTTGCCAGATGTACGCGGTCCACCGAAATGTCGTGTGAGGTGTAGACCATCGGATTGCGCTTGAAATCGTGATTTTCCAACTGCGCTTTCTCCAACAACGCGCCGGACGTCAAACTGCACGGAAACACTTCCGGATATTGCGCCACCTGCAACAACTCGTCGAAATAATCGGACTGTTCCGCGAAAGAACCCGACAGAAAGTTCTTCACATTGCCGTTATTCATCCACTTGCGCTTCAGAAAAAACTCGGTGCCGGGTACGACGGTTTTGTCGGGCAGCGTATTTAAATCCGGCAGGCCGCTTAAATCGGTATCCGCCAAAAACAATGGATGTTTGGTTTCTTTTTTATACCCAAGCAAGATAGTTTTGCCTTGCGACTTGATAGCAATGCGGTTAGTCAACGTCAGCTCGGGTATCGTCGCAATCAGGGTCTTCTTTATATCCAGCGTCATTTCCTGTCGCGGCCGCAAGGCATTGACGAAAATTATCTGATAATTGCTAAAGCGCAGTTGATTGTCGGCGATGATTTGATCCTCGTGATGCGCTTCCCGATATAAGCGAATCTGATATTCGATCAGCGTATTCAACTGAAACCCCAACACAATCGGCCCTTTAAACGGATTGTGCGTGACCTGCAGCCATTTATGCTTGTCATGAAACAGGTTGAAATCGTCGGACGCATTGCGGGCGACTTCGATATGAATTTGCTCGAAAGTAAACGACTGATCTTTCATCGACAACCAATGACAGTAGATATGAGCCGGTTATTCTAGGCCGATTACGGCGAATCAGGAAGTAACGCACCAATCTAGTTCATTCGGAGCCGACAACAATGCTCGGCCTAGACCGGAAAATCAGGTTACTATCCAAGCATATCCTCACTTTATTGGGCAACGAGAAGCCACATGCATATTGAAAGACATAGAAATCACCGCATTGGCTGGCTCCGCGCGGCCGTGCTGGGCGCCAACGACGGCATCGTCTCCACCGCCAGCCTGATATTGGGTGTCGCAGCAGCCGGCGTGGATGCCAAACATATCCTGATCGCCGGCATTGCCGGGCTGGTAGCAGGCGCGATGTCCATGGCCGCCGGCGAATACGTTTCTGTTTGCTCGCAAGCAGACACCGAACACGCCGACCTGGAGCGCGAGCGCCGGGAATTAGCAGCCTATCCGGAACACGAGCATGACGAAATGACCGCCATTTACGTCGAACGCGGCCTGGACGAAGCACTGGCAGCCGAAGTCGCCCGCCAACTTATGGCTCATGATGCATTAGGCGCGCATAGCCGCGACGAACTCGGCATCACCGACACCACCGCCGCGCGCCCAGTTTTAGCGGCCTTTTCATCGGCTGGCAGTTTTTCGGTTGGCGCAATCTTGCCTTTATTGCTCGTATTGTTGGCGCCTGCAACAGTTTTGATTTGGGCCGTCGCGGGAGGCTCCTTGCTGCTGCTAGTATCTCTCGGACTTCTGTCCGCCCGCGTTGGTGGCGCTTCGATGCTGGTTGCAGGCGTGCGAGTGAGTTTTTGGGGAGCGTTAGCGATGGGGTTAACTGCCGGGGTTGGCGCTTTATTTGGAGTGGCTGCTTAAGCAGTTTGGATTGGTGCAATAGGCAAGCACTTTAAAGGTATAGCCTGTGTTTGAGTATGTTGTAAGAGTATCGGCTTGACAGCAACGGGACACATTCCTCACCAAAGGCACTTTTATTTATCCCACAGCGTTGACCGAAATTGGGTCTAAGCTGCTCCATAAACACTTTTTCGCTTTACCCGGTAAAAGAACTATCGGTGCCCTAGCGGTTGGTAACGACCAAATCACTGCCTGGGAGTTTGAAGTATTTAACGGGTTATTAACCGCCGACAGACATGACCTTAAGCTTTGCCAATCTAATCGCATAGGTGTCTTCGCTGGTCCAGCATCACAAGAACAAATGGTGAAAAAACAGGCATAGCAATGAAGTAAGCCAAAATTTTTTCTCTGCTGGCAACACTCAGATGAATGACGGCAAATAACCTCCGCGTCATAAAATTAGGTTCAAATGCCGACATTTGGTGCGCGCACGTAGGCGAAACTCCTAACTTGAATCGCCAGGGATTACCGAAATGCGGCTTGTATTAGGCATTTGGGCTTTGCGGACAAAGTGCAGATCAGATTGTCAAACACCGCTTTTGGATTTAGAGTTTGTACTCAGTTGCGCATTCCTGCAACCGGCACAATGCGCTTAAATCCTCAACAGTCAAACAGAATTAATCATTTGGGTATAGTCATGGAAGAACAACTCCGCGAAAAGGGCCGCTTCGGCTTGTATGCACAAAGCTTGCTTTATCTAGGATTAGCCGTTTGGTCGGGAATCGGCTCCAGCCAGTCGATTCACAGCAGCGAAATTTTAGGTTATATCGGTCCGGCTGGATACGGCCTGATTACTTTGTACACCGGATACGCAGCTATCAAGCGCTATCGAGCCGGTTTTTGGTTTGTTTTCGCGAACCTGCTTTTAGGGTTGGTAGTAATTTCATTGTCGGTGCTGCACGACGCCTACCGGAGTGCAGACGCCAATAAAATCACCGGAACCCTTGCTTTTATCACACTCTTTACGCTATTGGCGGTACCGTTATTTTGGGTCGGCCATAAACGCCACCGTCGCTTGTGGCTGATAGCCCATGGCTTTCCTGAGGCGGAAGCGGCTCCCGCGCCAGTCGCAATCGCCGAAAATGGACCGCTGCTGCTATACCCTCCGCAAAGCACTTGGCGCCTATTATTGCTGATGATGTTCAGCTCTATGCTGTATTCACCCTTTTTGCTGTACCGCATTGTCAGCGATTTACGCGCGTTGGGCGGCTCGCAGTTAAATCCGAAACGTTGCGCCTGGCAAATGCTGATTCCGCTTTACAACTTCAACGTGTTTTACCAAATCGCCAGACAAGTCGAACGGCTAGGGCGTAAAGAAGGCATCTTTTTTAAGTTTTCGCCAGCCATATTGGCGTTAATATTGGTTGGCGCGACATTGACCAATTTCGCAATGCCGCGGTTTTTGTTTGCGTTGAGCTGTGCAATGTCTGCGTTGCCGTGGCTGATTTTGAACGCTTGGACGAATCGGCTACGCAACGCACAATCGGCTCAATGGCGAGAACCTACCAACAGCTACAGCTGGCGGCAGCGCGGCGTGTTTTTGGCTGGTGTGCCGATCATCGCCCTGGCTTTGATCGGCAGCAAAACTGAGTTCGCTTACTATATAGCCTCCGCCTTGGCTGCGGGGCAGCCGGTTTCCGGACCCGGCGCCGAGTATTACCTGACGATTCCGGATCGGCAGTGGCGGATGGTCGCCCGGGGAACCTTATATCCCGATACCGACATGGAGCTGATCAACAAAACTACCGGCGAGTGGGTCGTGGTGCGGATCAGTCCCAGCCAACAACAAACGCTGAATGGTTTCGTCGACCAGCGCCAAGCGCTTATTGCCGCCAATTGGAGCGCGTATGACGTTCAGGAAAGTAGAAGCTTTGCGGTCGGCACCGAAGACACTCCGATATCATTGGCTCGTTACAGCCAGAAGGGAGGCATGGTGTCCCGCGATTCACCTCTGGTTGTCGCTACCGTGCTGACGCCGGCGCGAGTATTTGAAGTGCTCGGCCACGCTGCAACGCTACCAAACGCCAGTGCGTCGCAATTGATCGAGAGCTTTCGTTTGGCCGGCACAGGGAAAAAATCATGAAGACGATAACTCTCTTAGTCTTTTTTTTATTGCAGGCCGGCGTTTGCAGTAACGTAGCGGCTGGTACGGATCTGAAATTGTCCGGTTATACGCCAAACTTGGTGCGCTGGTTGCCGGCAACCCAGCATAGGGACTATTTACAGCTAGCACCTCCGGCAGAACGCATTGCCGTAATGAAACAACTGGGTTACGGCAGCGTGGTGCTCGACGAGACCCATGATCTGCATCTAGACCGCAATAAACTAGTGCGAGACACCGTCAACGTTACCCAGTTGTATCTGACGGCAAAGGGCATAGAGAGCGACGGTAACAACGGATTTTGGTTGGACGCCAACCATCAGCGAGCGGAAATCGAAGCAGCCTATGTGGTGCAACCGGACGGGACTGTGGCCGACGTCGATCCAAACACGCTACAGTTGAACAATCAGAATAGCTACAATATTTTTACCGATACGATTTACGTGACCGTTCCATTTGCTCAGCTCAGACCAGGCAGTATCGCCGTATTGCGTTACCGGGTAATCTCGGACCGCAATAAACTGCAAATGCCGTGGGCGCGAATCCTGTATCCGCAGAATTTTTACCCGCTTGAGCATTTTGCCGCCGAAGTACATTGGAACGATGAGGCTCAAAGACCGGCGTGGCAGACCGATTACGCCAAACTGGATTGCCGGGAAGGCCGGCAGGAATTAACCTGCTCGACTCGGGACGCGTCCGTGCCGATTCCCAGCGAAAATCAAATGCCGCCCCCTGTCGACCTATTGCCGACATTGATTCTGGCGGAACCGAACAGTTGGGCGGCGGTTTCCGAGAGCATCTATAAGTTGGCCGAGCCGGCCTTGAGCCACGACAACAAGATTGCGGATTTAGCGATGCGGTTGCGCGGAGGCGCCAGCGATATTCGCGAAATTGTCAGCCGCTTGAGCGCATTTGTCTCGCGCGATATTCGCTATATCGGACTCGAACGCGGCAAGGGCGGCGTAATTCCCAGACCGACCACGGCCACGCTGGAACGCCGTTACGGCGATTGTAAAGACAAGACCATGCTATTCGTCGAAATGGCCCGCGATGCCGGGCTGGACGCGTATCCGGTGCTAACATCCACCGGACGCATGTCGCTTGCCAAGCTGCCATTGCCAAGCGGTATTTATTTCAACCATATGTTGGCCTGTGTTAAATCGGGACAAACTGGCGAGATTTGCGTGGACTTGACCGATTCCGACACCGGCGGCGGCCATTTGCCCTTCAACCTTCAGGGAGCAGTGGCGTTGGTAGTAGGACACGATGCGACCGCTCCGCATAATTTGGATAGCGAACCTTTTACCTGGGTCGTGCGAACCGAAGCGGATAATCAACTAAACGACGACGGCAGCGTCGCCGAGACCTTGGAACGGCAATACGACACGCATTGGGCGGCCGGGGTGCGGCGTTCATTGTTGGCTAAATCCCAAGCGGAGCGGGAACAGTGGTTATACGAGGATTACCGGTCGGTGATGGGCGAGAAAGCAAAACCGGCTTTCAGCGTGCAGGGCCTGGATATGGCCGACTCCACTGTGGCAGTCGTTTCGACTGCTGAATACCGTAATGTCTTCGACCCATTGCTACTCAAAACCTACCGCGATATTGAACCGTGGATGAGCTCATTAGTTAAAGACGTGAAGACACAAAATAAGTACTATCCATACCAATTTAGAGGCATCCATTACCACAGCGAAATCCGTTACCAATTATACGCCGGTAAAAAGGTCAATAATGTCGGCCCCAAGATCGATTACGTGTCACGATGGGGTTCTCTGCACCGGCATTACCGCCTTGACGGCAACCGTGTAGTCGCCTATACCGACTTGCAGATGCCTCGGACGTTGGTTCCACTTGAGAAAATTGCCGAATTCAACCGGTTTCTGGAACTGATCGGACAGGAAAACCACGTGTCGTTCAGTATGACGGCCGCGGAAGTGGGGTCAAACTGAACGTGATCAGCCGCATCGCTAATCTTTAAAAGAACTTACGATACCCGACAGACCAGCCTGAAAATAGATCGCGAGCGGTGCCCGGCAACTTATTCACTCACCCAACTGAACTAATACCGCCACTTGTCGCCGTATATGGGCGACAACCTGCCGATCCAACCGTTCTAGCCAGCGCGCCGGAATCTGATCCAAACCGTACTTCGCCCCCGCCAACATTCCGGCCAACGCCCCCGTGGTATCGGCATCGCCGCCCTGATTGACGGTGGCGATCAGGCAAGACTCGAAACTGTCGGTGTTGAAAAAATGATGCAGCACCGTCTGCACGGTATCGACGATGTAGCCAGAGGCCTTGCCCGGATACGGACTATAGGCAAATTCGCTGTATTGACCGATCAACCCTTCGGCTTGCAGCACACAGGGCTCAAGTCCTTGTCCGCTAATCAACGCATTGGTCATGTGCCCTAAAGCCAAAGTCGCGGCATCGGACAGCGGGTTGTGATGGGTAATTCGACTCTGTTCCAAACTCCATGATTCGAAATCCTCCGGCCGATTTAAGGTCGCCAGCACCACCGGCAAGTTACGCATGCAGGCACCGTTACCGGCCTCGTCTTCGCGCGGCAGGCCAATTAACACGCCGTCGTCGCGATAGCGGACGATGCCTCTCCGGCAGGTATTGCCAACGTCGGGTGGATCGCTTTCCAACCAAGCCAGAAAATTGTCGGCGACGGCCTTTAAATTCCAACCTTGATGATCGAGGATGGCCTGCCCCAAGGCCAGCGACATTTGCGTGTCGTCGGTAACCTGCCCCGGCTCCAGGCCGAGCCAGCCGCCGCCTATCATTTCTGTGTGCACGCCGTAACGCTTCTGGATTTGCTTGGGCGACATAAACTCCACTGTCGCCCCCAACGCGTCGCCGCAAGCAAAACCTAAGTAAGCGCCCAAGGCCCGATTCAATAATTGCTCATTCATCGCAGCACCGTCACTCGATAATCGCCGCCGATTACCAAATATTCCGCTTCGCCGCGTAAGGCGTGGTGCGGCAGTAGGTCGCTAAAAAACACCAGTTTCACCATCGGCACCTCCACTTCTAATATATAACCGCCGAATTCGCTGGCGATGCTGCTGCGGTCGGTAAACGAGACTATGCTGTTGAAGCGAACGATCTTGTGCTGTTTGTCCTGATCTTTAACCACCCAATCATCCAAGGCATTGACGCCGCGATACAGGGTTTTGTGGGTCGCAGCCGGCACCTGAAAACGCTCAATCACCCACTGGCAAAACTCGTACAGCAAATCCAGCTGCATGTAGATGCAATTGTTGTGATAGCGGCTGTTCATCTTTTCTTCGATGTAAGTTACCCAGTCCTTGCTCATAAAACTGCTGATCTGCTGCTTATGGTAATTCGGGAACAAACCAAAACGGCTTTCCACCCACCCCTTCAGCACCGCGCCCTGCGCATTATTGGAATCCAGCCCCCAATCCTGAATCAGACGCAGATAGCTGTTGCGATAACGGCGCCGGCCCTCGGCATCGTCACTCAAGCGCTGCTCGGTTTCGAAGCCAAACACCACGCACATATAATCTTGAAATACCCGCCCGCACTCGGCCAACGTGGTTTGGCCTGCCAACTGTTCGAATAATCCGGGCGCCGACTCGCGGGTGCCGGCGATATGCAAGGGCTTCGGATAATCATTAAACAGATGACTGGCCATACAAGCCGTCGCCATACCGACTAAATTGGTACTGTGGCCGTGTTGGGAAATATCGGACATGGGTTAACCGGGAAGAATGTCGGGAAAGGTGATAAACCCTAATTCTCACATCGAATAGGGAAATTAGCCATACGGAACAAACTTTCCCGGACTAATTCTTCCGTAATTCTGGCGGCACAATTCCCGTACCATTCCACGCAATTGGGCAGCTAGATGAAAATAGCAAGCACCAAGCAAGAATCTAGCCGTTTTTTGTGATTGACATCGCACAAAGACACAGAATACAGTGCGCTAGCCGATTGATTGTTAAGCAAAAACAAGTGATCGATGACAGGCAAAACAATAACAACACACGGGAGAGTCATATGAAAAAGTATGTAGCCGAGTCCTTCGGGACATTTTGGTTGGTTCTTGGTGGATGCGGAAGCGCGGTCTTGGCTGCGGCGTTTCCGAATGTGGGCATCGGCTTGCTCGGCGTTTCGCTGGCGTTTGGCTTGACGGTACTGACCATGGCCTATGCCATCGGCCATATTTCCGGTTGCCATCTCAATCCGGCGGTATCGGTTGGCTTGTGGATGGGCGGCCGCTTTCCGGCCAATCAATTGTTGCCTTACATTGTCTCGCAAGTGATCGGCGCGATTGCTGCCGGCGGCGTGTTGTATTTAATCGCCAGCGGCAAGGCCGGCTTTGATGTGGCTGCGGGATTTGCCTCCAACGGTTACGGCGAACATTCGCCGGGCGGTTACTCCCTGCTATCCGCGCTGATTACCGAAGTGGTAATGACCATGATGTTTTTACTGATCATCCTCGGCGCCACCGACACCCGTGCGCCCGCTGGCCTAGCCCCTATCGCGATTGGCTTGGGGCTGACCTTGATTCACTTGATCAGCATTCCGGTCACCAACACCTCGGTCAATCCGGCCCGCAGCCTGGGTGTGGCGGTTTATGTTGGTGATTGGGCCTTGGCGCAGCTCTGGCTGTTCTGGCTGGCACCAATTATCGGCGCGGTATTGGGCGCATTGGTCTATCGCTTTATCGGCAGCCCGGACGAATAAATACCGAGCTTAGTTCGACCAATCGACATCTCGTTTACTCAGACGCAATCCATGGTTCCGGTAGGGTATGCTGAAACCACGGATTGCGTCGACATTGCGCCTTTAATTTAATGTAGTGATCTAATAGAAACGGACACCCGTCGCCTTAGTGATGATTGAGGTTTGTTTGCCGATCAATGCTAGCCCTTTAGTATTGCACTTTATTGTAATTTGTTAACTTGAAGTGTCCCACTAGTGTCCCAAATTTTCTAACGGGCATAAAAAAAGCCGAAAGGCTTTCGCCTAACAGCTTGACTTTCAAGTCATTCGATGGTGGGTCGTGTGCGATTCGAACGCACGACCATCGCATTAAAAGACCGAAACTGAAATATTAAGTTCTATTAAATCAACGCCTTACGTCCTGCCAATCGTTCATTCTGAGTCTCGCAAAGCCTGATAAATCAGGAATGTGCATTACAGAAAAGCACATTTTACGCACACAAAAAACCGCGCCTATTTCGGCTACCGGCCAAAACCCGCCTGTCGAAACAATGGTGCCAACGGTAAATGTCTATCCAAAAGCAGGCGAAGGGTGTGGTGAGTTTACGAACCGTACCAATCGCGAATGATGCGGAACACGTTGTTTACCGCATCCTACCGGGCTAACTCTTTTTCTAATTTTTTGTTATCCTCATTTAGTTTAAATATTTCGTTATTAATATTTGTATTACTATTTTCAAAATTAGCAATCTCGGATTTTATAAGTTCTAGCGAATATTTTTCGAATTCTACATTGCCGCTATTGTCAGAAATTTCTTTTTTTCGTTTTATTATATTCTCATTATTGTAAGTAATTTTATTTTGCTTTCTTTTTATTTCATCATTGTTCAAGGTTATTCTTGTAGATATTGGAGTATCATTTTCAATTTTATTTATTTTATTTTTTAGTTCTGTGATTTGTCTCAGGTTTTCCTCGGCATCAATGCGTGCGTTCTTAATAATACTTGCATCCTTCTCAGCTGATATTTTAAGGTCTCCAAGTGACAATTCAGTTATCCGATCGCCAGCCACTAAAAAAAATCCAGTTAAGAATCCAAGTCCTACAAGTGTTATTGATTCTTTGCTTCCAAAGTCATTAAATTTACGCCAAACAAGCATAAATGCAGAAATAAGCAAAGAAAGTCCAACAATCAAATTGGCTGCTGTAATCATTTTAAATAAAAGATGGTCAATGGCTTACTAAAATAACATTTATAAATCGCTGGTTCTTATGGTTAGGCTAACTTACCTAAATCACACCTCAAACAACTTCTCAGTAGACAATTTCAGTCGTTTGAACACCCGCCCCCAGGCCTGTGCCGATTCAAGCATTGGATTCAGCTTACACTTGCCGATTATGACAGATAAACATCAAATTGCTGTCAGTGAACCAGATGGAGCGATAGGCAGGAATGGGTCGAACTCAGCATGTGATAAGAATTTTTTCAGAAAACTTGGCGTCTCCACTGTGTCTACATTTATCCATGGCAAGAAAAAAGGCCAAGATTGAAAACACCTAAGCCTTTGATAAATATGGAGCTGGCGATTGGACCCTAACCGTCGACCGGCTGATTACAAATATCAGATTTGCATTTAACATCCAATTAAATCAAAACCTTGCAATGTTCGCTGTAGCTAAAAACAGTCCTAAACAACTAGAAAAAATCTACTTAGTATCTGGCGTAGCTACGATTTAGCTACGGCAGGAGCTAATATTTAGGTCGCTTAGCTCTTAATCGAAACAATTCCTTTTTGAGAATGCCACTTTAATAGAAAACCATGTTTCTTTTTAAATCGCACTGCCGCAATTTGTGCAGTAGTTGTTACGTTAGGAATAATTCTCGAACATACAGCATGCGCTTGTCTATCTGGAAAATCAGGAAAATGTGTTATTAATTGATTAATAGTACTTTCGAGTTGGGAAATAGCTTTCATTAAGTCGTGTCCCTTGAGCTCAATAAAAAATAAATATTTATTGTCTAAGTTATTTTTAACAGTTATCGCATAATCGCATTTTTCAGTTTCATTTCCACTTATAAGTCCTCCATCTATTTTTATTTTTTCAGACTGCCAGTTTTTTGGAGATTGGAGCTCAAAGCTCCTCCCTTTCTCAGAACACACTACAATCCTCATTACTTATTCTCTAGGGCTGCATAGAATTCATTTGCTATCTCAGCTGAGATTTTATCCAAATCCTCTCCGTTAATTAGTCCAGAATCTTCATCTACAATTTTTATTGCTGCCCCATTTGCAATAAAATACGCATCAACCTTCACATTTCCGTTGGCTTTAAGTATTCCATTATTTATACACGAAAGCACATATGGACTATGAGTTGTTATTAAAAAATTAAGATTTTTTTTCTTTTGTTTCAATAAAAACAGGATATCTACAACAGCTTTTTGTGAAACAGGAAATAGATGAGCCTCAGGCTCTTCAACAATAATTGTTCTGATGTTAGATGATCCAATCGTCATTAATTCTTGACGCAATACAAGTAGTAGAGGGAGCGCTTCTTGTTGGCCAGAAGATGCATTAGCTACAGAAATTCTCCTTTCTAATGAAACAATCCATTCTTTTTTATTCTCAATCGAGAATTTGCCTTTAAGCACTGATCGTGAAAGGGTATCAAACTCAGCAAGTGAATCCTTATGTTTTTCCTCACGCATTGGGCCAATGCTTTTTGCAAATTCGTAATACTTTCCAAAGCTCTTCAAGAAAGGGTCGATGCCAATATTTTCAGATAAAAAACCAAACACATTATCTCTAATGGTAGAGAAAAATGATCTTCCTGATGGAATGTAAGTGACATCTTCAAATAGAAAATTTGTATTTGTCTGCTCTATAGAATTCCGAAATAACCTGAACGGTGACATATCACGACCCAGGAATAGTTCATCATCGTCAGTAGCTCTTGCCTGTTCACGCTCAGTTTTTAGCTTTTTATAGTATGTCGTGATTTTTTTGTATTCAAACTTAAATTCTTCAGAGAACGAAAACTTAATCCCGTTACCACTCGCATGAGAGATCAGTATGTCAGGACCATTACCCTCTTTTTGAATTAAGTTCGATACAGATATTGTGAAATCCTGATTTTTCCAAGAATAATCTGGAAATAGACTAGAAAACTCTTTTTTAAGTGAGGATTGTAACGATTTTAGGCCGGATAAATTGACTATAGAGTCTATTATTTCGTTAGAAACAACCTCCCTCAAAAAAAAATACACTTTGCTAGTTATACTTTTTCCGGATGCTTGTTCACCAATAATTATAGTCAAATCATTTACTTCGATTTCGACATCATCCAGACATATAAAATTTTTAATCTTTAAAAGCATACGGGGGTCTCTACGCAAAGCAAAGTTTGGAATACGTTTAACATAACTTCCATGATTGCAGGTTAAATGACAGACTATACCACCATTGCCAGCCATCCACAGGAGGGACCCGCCGGGGCAGCGTAGCGGCAGCCCCAGAGGCGGGAGGTTCCTGTGGATGGGTGGCCGGAACACAGGACATACCCATATTGAAACCAATTAGCCAAATTTTTGTTAATGGAAAAACGTATAGCCCGACCTGATTTAGAACATGTGATCCAATTCTATGGCTCTTGTCTTCCGGATTACGACTTCATGTTCAAAGCCTTTGGCGCTAGTCGAGGATGGATTCGTTTTTCACCAAGAATGCATGAATTGACTACTCGCCTTAAATGCCTAAATTACCCTGAACTCTACCAAGATGAAGCCAGAATTCATACAGCTCTATTTCGAGCATTTTTTGATGATGACGAAAAAATTAACCAGTTTTTAACGGAATTGACCTCTCGTCCGGTAGAAGAGCAGTCGGAATTTCTGAATCAAACTCTCCAGGAGTCAACCGAATTTGGGCAATGGATGGATGAAAAGTTCGTCCATCTTGACGCACTTGATTGGTCAACTGCCGGACGAGCTAAAGCTCAACTTGAGTTCGAAAAACTCCCCATTGAAGAACAGCAAAAAGCCATTAGAACCTTTCAGCTCACTCTCTCATTCGGGCTGGCAAGCTTCCATAATTTTGTTGCGCTGATGGTTCACGGTCGGAAATTGACCCAATTGGTTAACGAAGCCATGACAGGCAATGATGATTCATTTTACTTGGCGGCCCATATCGATAGAAACATCCTAGAACAGATCCCTTACTTCAAAAATCGGTACTTAAGGGCTCAAAGAGAAGGTGAAGAAAATTTTCTCAGGCCGCTCAATTACCGCCTCCAATCTCCACAATTTAAAGGAAAAATCCGGCACCGATTGCTATACATGTTATTTACCATACTCGAATCGATGCGCTGGCTCGATGATCTGAAGCATCGCGAAATCCTAGACATTTGCGATCAGTTGGGTCTAGAACGCTATGAGAACCGTATAGAAACCGAAAAAGCTCTCGGTGATAGGTTACGGGATTATCGTGATTTCCAGATAATGAACCGAATGTCAACACTGTGAAATATTAATTCACGGTGTCGAGGTTCGACTTACAAATGCATAAATTACCCAACCGTTGCGGGATGACTCCATTCCGCCGAAGCCAAAACGGTGTTTTATGCAAGACAAACAACAAAGATTTTCAGTCGGCGGAGAGCCTTCGCCAAAAAGCAATCCCATATACCAAGGAACCGCCGCGCCGGTGGCGGAGTGCGGCGCGGAGCCGCATCCGGCACGGCACGGCGGTGAACTGGAATTTGCAGCACTGCCGGGCGAGTTCTCCCCCGTCTGGTAATACGGGGGGAAAGTTTTCAAGAACACCCTGAATCGGGAGAAACATTTGAACGTTTTGCCATTGGCGGTGGCAAATCGAAATTGATTTCGACACCCATTGCTAAACCTGACGGCGAACCGTTAGCGGCGTTGACCGATTTTTTAAATACAACCTTTGCTTTCAACCCCACTCAAGAAAACATCGTCCAATTAGTCGAGTATTTCCGCCTGCACCTGGGTATTGCTTTCGGGTCACTGGCTGATCGCGGCAAAGGCTTACACGGCTACAAGCGTTCCTTCGACATCGGCAAAACCGGTGGTATGTTCGCTTACGGCGGCCAACGTGACACAGCCTTTGTTAGCCTGCCGGGTTCTGCTTGCGCGCTAATTGGTGACTGGGGTTCTGTTTATCACTTATTCCATGAAGTCTTACAAGGCCGGATTACCCGCTGGGATGGCGCCGTGGACATGTTCGACGGTGAGCCGTCCGTGGATGATGCGGTGGATTGGTACAAAGCCGGTTTATTCAACGCCGGCGGCAATAAGCCATCATGCAATCAACAGGGCAATTGGATCGAGGCCGACGGTAGCGGTCGCACGTTCTACGTTGGCAAACGGAAAAATGGCAAGTTGCTCAGAGTTTACGAGAAAGGCAAACAACTGGGCGATAAATCCAGCCCTTGGGTGCGCTGGGAACTAGAACTGCACAACCGAGACCGGATGATTCCCTGGGATGTGATTCTGGAGCCGGGCAAATATTTAGCGGCGTCTTATGCCTGCATGGGGTGGGTGCATCTGATTCAGGAACGTATCCGCACCACCCGCAAAACGGCGAACATCAGCTACCACCACCTGACTTACTACCTATCCCAAGCCTACGGCAAAATGATCAATGTCATGGTGGAAGTAGAAGGCAGTGAGGAAAGAGTCATTGAAATACTCAGACGCAATGGCGCCCCTTCTCGCCTGGAATTGGGCGGAGAATCCCTGGGCCCCTTGGTTTCTGGCGATGACGATCAGCCGACGGACTAACAGAAATCCCATGAACACGTTAGACCTACATCAAGCGGCTGCGTTACTCAAACTGCACCCTCAGACGATTTTGCAGAAAGCCAGAGCGGGTGACATTCCGGCAGCCAAACCGGGTAAATGTTGGGTATTTATCGAACAGGATTTGATCGACTGGATCAGATCACAGTACACTCGTCCCCGGCAGGATGTAGGGCAAGGAGAATCTACATGCTCTTTAAAAGACCAAACAGTCAATTCTGGTGGTATCGCTTTACCGCACCAGACGGCACAACAATACGCCAATCTGCTAAAACTGACGACAAGCGCAAAGCGCAAGAGTTAGCCGATAAGCATAAGGCGCAGTTGTGGGATCAGATCAAACTGGGCCATAAACCCCAGTTTGTCTGGGAAGATGCCGTCGTCAAGTGGATCAATGAATCGCAAAAGCGTTCGTTGAACGATGATGTGGTGATGTTTCGCTATCTGGACCCGTTTTTGTCCGGTAAACCGTTGAACAGCATCACTCGCGAGGTCGTGGAAACCATTATCGCCGACAAGCTGGACCATGCCACGCCCGGACGCGCTAACCGAGTCACCGCCCTAATTCGAGCGGTGCTTCGAAAAGCCGAACGCGAGTGGGGCTGGATTGACAAGGCGCCGGCAATTCGCCGTCTGAAAGAGGACAACAAGCGGATTCGCTGGATCACACGCCAGGAAGCGGAGCGATTGTGTGCTGAATTACCGGCACACTTGGCCGCGATGGTGCGGTTTAGCTTGGCGACGGGTTTGCGCGAATCTAACGTCACCGGCTTGGAATGGAACCAGATCGACTTGCAACGCAAGGTGTGCTGGATTCATCCCGACCAGGCCAAAGCGAAAAAAGCGATTGGTATTCCGTTGAATGCGGATGCTATCGCGGTGATCCGTCAACAGATTGGCCAACATGATCGCTATGTGTTTACGTTCAAAGGTAATCCGGTGCTGAAAGCCGGCGGCAACGCCTGGAAAAAAGCACTTCAACGCGCCAGCATCGATAGCTTCAGGTGGCATGATTTACGCCATACATGGGCAAGCTGGCATGTGCAGGCAGGAACGCCACTTAATGTGTTGCAGGAGTTAGGCGGTTGGAGTGATTATTCGATGGTGTTACGTTACGCACACCTTGCGCCAGAGCATCTGGCCGAATACGCCAACCGTATCGCCGAATCAGCACATTTTGCGCACACAAAACTTGAAGACATAAAAAAACCAGTCGCCTTTGCAAGCTAACTGGTTGATTTTCAAGTCATTCGATGGTGGGTCGTGTGCGATTCGAACGCACGACCATCGCATTAAAAGTGCGGTGCTCTACCGGCTGAGCTAACGACCCCGAATGAGCCGCCCATTATACTTAAAAATATCTGCTTTGCAACGATTAATTGTAATAAATACAAAAATGATGCTCTCTTGTTCAAAACAAAGCCAGTCGCATCATTCCTTTACCGGCTTTTTTTCCAACTTTCTTTGCAAGGTTCTTCTATGCATATTCAACGCTCTGGCGGCGGCGGAGATATTGCCGTCGTGTTGCATCAGTACTTTTTGTAAATGTTCCCACTCTAGACGCTTCACCGATAGCGGATTATCGCTGATCGCTACCGACGCATCGCCTTCGTTTTTATATAAGGCACTGACAATCTCATCGGCATTGGCCGGCTTGGTCAGATAATGAATCGCACCCAATTTGATAGCTTCTACTGCGGTAGCAATACTGGCGAAGCCGGTCAGCATCACAATTTGGGTATTGTCATCCAGGGAAATCAATTTCTTGACCATTTCCAGACCGGAGTCAAAACCAATCCGCAAATCGATCACCGCGTATTCAGGCTCGGTTTGCTCCGCCAACTTCATTGCCGTATCCACATCATTGGCGACAGTCACTTGAAAATTGCGCTTTTCCAGCGCCGGCTTCAACACCGAACAGAAGGTGACGTCATCATCAACCAGCAATAAATTGGGCTTATCCGTAGGTAATTGGTTCATGCGTACTCTCCTTAGCTAATAGCGGCAAACTGATCTCAACACAGGCGCCACCCGACTCTAAATTACTGAACTGTATTTTACCGCCGAGCCGCTTGATAGTGGTATAGGTCAAGAACAAGCCAACGCCCATACCCTGCTTATTGCTTTTGACCGGTTGATGCCCGGCAAACTCGATAAATTCCGCAGGCAAGCCTGGCCCAAAATCCCTGATTTTCAAGTTTAAAGTGTCCTCGTTCCATTCCACATGAAACTCGATACCGGCATCAATCGGCGACGCCTCGGCAGCGTTATTCAGAATATTGATAATGGAGTGCGTCACAGTACGCTCCGCAATCACGCGCGCGTCCATATCCACATCCGGCGATATAAATAACTTGAGCCGGGTAGCAGCCTTATGCGTTCGCCATTGCCCTAGCACCTCGTCGATATACTCGCTCACCAGCATCACTTTGCCGGATTCCGCCCGCATCTCGCCTGCCGAGGCGGACATCACGGACAAAGCCTGTTTGCAGCGATCGATCTGCTGCTGCACAATCACCAGCTTCTGATGCAGATCGGGATAACGATGTTCCGACAGTTCTTCCGCCATTTCATGCGTCAATATCGCAATCGTACCCAGCGGCGTCCCCATATCGTGCGCGGCGCTAGCGGCCAAGGTACCCAATGACACCACCCGTTCGTCGCGTAATGCACTCTCACGCGCATCAGCTAAATTGCGCTCCCGCTCTTTCAGCGTTTTGGAGAGTTCGACCACGAAAAAAGCCACCAAGCCGGCGCTAAATACAAAACCAAACCACATACCAAATACATGCAAATTGAAATAGCGCCGGTCGTTCATCAAGTGCATTTGCAGCGTCATTTCCGGCGTCATCTCAGCCATTGCCGGATGCGCAATATGCGGCTCCACAGCCGGCAAGGGTACGTTGTAGGCGATCAGTACCGTGTACACACAGGACGTAATGATCACCATATTCCAGGCATAGGCCTGCGGCAACATGATGGCGGTCACGATTAAAGGCAGCAAAAACACCCAAATGATCGGGTTGGAGGCACCACCCGTCAGATACAGCAAATAAGCCAGTGCCAGCACATCCATACAGATTTGCGAAAAGATCTCGTGCTCGGTGACCTCTTCCGGCGTTCTCAGCCGCAACCAAGTGTATAGATTAAGAATCGAAACCGCAAAAATCGCCAGCCATAGCTGATTTTGCGGCAAGTTAATACCTAAACCATTCACCGCGATAAACACCGCGACGGTTACGGCAAACAGCATCAAATTCCTGAGAATGTATAACCAGCGCAGGTTTTCCCGAATGGATATTTCGGCTTTAGGCAGGATATGTGAAAGCATAAATGTTGAACGGATTGAGCTAGGGGTATGGAGCGCATATTAACCCGGTTTGCCCGATGCACTAACAGACAAACCGTATCAAACCTCGAATGGCAAACAGTTTTAAACTCACAAAATCATGGATAAACACGCTACAAATTGACCGGAGTCCGCGACTCAGCTCAAACAAGATTTACCGTGCGTCACACCGTGAAATAACGAATCAAACCGCAAAGTGGGCTATACCCTCTACAGTTATACTTCTGACCCGGCGAACTCAGGCTCTGGCCAAACTCCAACCGCCGTTTTTATCGACCCATCGCATGCTCAACCAATACCAAAAAGTCATAGGCAGCATCATTGCAAACCATTCCCAATCATCAATCAAAAATAGCTTGGCAACCCAAGCGTTATTCTCAAAATAAAGCCCCCAGGGTACGCAATAAAAAGTAAAAACAATACTGCTCCAGATCAACAATAACGCTCCCCGGCGAGTTTCGATACTGGATAAGGCCAAAAACACCCATAACGGTGTTTTATCGGTTTTTTGCATGAATATCTCCTAGTTAATTTCCGTTCTATCCCGGCTTGCCACAAAATAGCAACAAATCGCAGCAAAATAAAGGCCAATACACACTTGCTTCCAAAAGCCGCAGACAGTGCAGCCAACTCCAACTGCGAAATCATGCCGAATCGAATTCTTACGCACCACCAAACACGAAACTCAAACCGACTCAAAAACTTTCAGTCGCACTTTACTAAAAACAGTACTTGCCGAGGCACACACAGAGAAACGCACAAACAAGGCAAATGCCGTATTTATGTAGTTATTTAACATAGTTTTATTTTTAACCTCCTTAGACATAGCGGTGAAACGGGATATACCGGGCGCAATCATACTGGCTTAAATATTGCTTTTAAACAAAGGCTCACATCGTCTCCTTATCAGAAGCGGGAAGAAGCTCAGACCTAAAGCTAGGCCAGCCTTCGCATTCTGAACAAACCCAGATACCGATTGAGCATGCCTTGGCAGTACAACCACCGGGCAAACTGCGAGAGAGATCAAGCTTGCAGCGTTCGACAACCAGGGGGCGTGCCAACCAGGAAGGCAGAAATGTATTCAATTTTTCTTAAGTTCTTTTAGGAGTAAACATGATCGATCAAACACCAAACACCCGCCCCATCAAGACTAAAAACAGCTTAACGGCGAAACTAAGCCTAGGTATCGCACTTGCTGTGTTAGGCGCCGGCCAACAAGCTTTCGCGCATGTGGAATATTACGACCTCAATCAAGGTGCACAAATCGGCGATTTGACGACTGCCGGCAAGGCAGCATCTAAAATTCAATACGGCGCAACACCCGCGGCAGTATTGGCATTGGGCGGATCAAGCCTGACAGCTGCCCAGCGTGCCGCCAACGGCATCGGCGGCGCCATCAGCGCGACCAGCGACCGCCCTTTAAATAATCCAAACCTTTGGAACGCGACCAACCAATCCTATACCGGCGTCGGCAGCTTTACCAATGTAAATTACACCTCCGCCGCCAGCTCGGCGACCGTTGACGTGAACGATGTCACCGACTACGGTTGGGGTAATGGCACCAACCCCACACTGGGCGACAGCCACAAAGTTGACTTCTTCAACTTCCGTCTGGACCAAACCTCGAAGGTCACCATTAAATGGAACGTGGACTCGGACGGAACCTATATTGACTCTGCCTTCAGCCTATATAGCGGCGTACTGAATTACCAGGGACACGACGATGCCAACGAAAAACTTAATCCGGTTGTCGTGCCTGGCGGCAAAAGACAGGATGCGCTCGATTCGCAAACAGCGCCAGTCGATTCCCAAGGCATAGCCTCGTCATACCGCAATACCCTGAGCAACACTCAAAGTTATGTCGGCCAGTTCAATGCCTTGGCCAACTGGGGTCAATCCAACGTTTCCGGCGACTGGGGTAACATCGCGTTCTTAAAAGCCGTCAACGGAAATGCTGCGTCAGCAGCGGGATTTAGCAGCAACGCCGCCGATACCTTAGAAACTTTGGTCATCACTCTGACAGCCGGCAACTACACTATTGCTGCTTCAGGCGCACTGAACGCGCTTGCCAACGCCTCTTTGGGCACACTGGGCTCGGTCGATTCATTCGGCTTAACCAACCTGCATGGTCACTTGCAGTTTTCCGCCGTTGCCACAGCCGCAGCCGTACCGGTTCCTGGCGCTGTATGGCTGTTCGGCAGCGCGATGTTAGGCTTCTTGGGCTTAAACCGCCGCAAAACAAGCGTCGCCGCCTAAGCTTTTTGCGATTTCAGCCGGCGGCGCAATGCCGACCGGTTTTTAGTTACGGACCACCAGGAGCAAGGATGCTCCTTCCTTCCCATTCCTAGCGCGACTATTTAACGCTAGTCGACTCAAGATCCTCACCGACTTTCCGAATAATACCAAATCGGCTGACGCAGCCACGCCAACCGCCAACCTCATAGCTATTTTGCAAAACTCCATGCACGAGCGATGGTCGCCATTTTGAAACTCGCCGCAAAATCAGGGGTAATGCCACAATCAAAATGCCATATAACACAGTTTAATTATTTAAAAACCAATAGCGAATACCCAAGCCAATAAAAACAATGCCTTACCGTTATGGCATGCGCATTGCTCAATGATAAGACACCCGCTTGACATGCGCCAGGACTTGGTAAAGAACCCTAGGTCGCACAGGACGCGAATTACAAGCTATGTCGGGGCGTAGACTGGCTTAACTGAACATTATTTAAGAGGTGATTAATGCTAAACAAATTTCTTTCCAAACGCAGCAGCGCCTTGGCGCTCTCTGTAAAGGCCTTGGGCGCCGCGGCATTGATTGCCGTAGCTGCGCCGGCGGCGGCGCATGTCGATTATGTGGATCTTAGCGATCCTTTCTTGTCCCCTGGCGGCGTCAATGGCGGCACCTTCAGCAACTACGGCTGGTATGACGGTACGACTCAAACTTTAGGTGATACGCATCAATTGGCTCAAGGCCAGTTTTTTAAATTCCACTTGACCCAGGATTCAAAAATAACGATTAACTTCAGCGACGACGGCAACACCGGCTTGCTAAACCCATCGTTCAGCCTGTACGCCGGATTGCTACCCGATGAGGCGCATGATGACGCCACTACCGATCCGTTAAACCCTAACCACTTCGTCGCCACACCAACACCTCACACGGTATACGATGCGTCGCCGGTGGATAACGGTGTGACCACGGACGCCGCCGGTCATGTCTCACCCTTCCGCGACACAGCCAATATTCACAATTTCAAAGGGCAATTCGATGCCCTGCACGATTGGAGTATGGCGAATGAAGAAGGCGCATGGGCAGTCATCCTATACCAAACTCACGTAGCCACTACTGGCGGCGCCAACATTGCCACCTTAAGCAATTACTTTCTGCGCGCCGGCGATTACACCATCGCCGCGGCGGGTAACGTGAATTGCGGTAGCAACGTAAGCTGCCCGAACACCAATTTGCCCGGCACCATTTCCTTGAGTGTCACTGCGGTTCCGCTACCGGCTTCCGCTTGGCTGTTCGTTAGCGCCATAAGCGGTTTTTGGCTCAATCGCCGTAACAAAGCGACTTACCAAGCCGCTTGACACAGTTTAGTTAACGGAATTTGGATAGAACAGGACGTTCAACCAAGGACGGTACTATCGCCACATCCACCGCGAGGTGGAGTCGGAAAGCCACGGATGCTGAGCTGGGAGAGACTCAGGATGGCCGGGTTGCAAACGACTGGCTTCCCATTAAGACGGTAACTTAATCGGGAACCTAATCATGACAACATATAAAAATGTAAAAAGGAAAGAAGTTATGAAATCTTTTGCTCTAAAAGCATCTATGTTAGGAATCCTGGGCGGTATGGCACTGGTTTCCGGATCGGCAATGGCGCACGTCGGTTACGGCAGCGCCTTATATCAAGGCGCAGGCACATACGACCCACTCACCGGCACCACTGCAGTCAGCAGCGCTTACGGCGCGGCCAGCAACTTCACCGCAACCGCATCCAGCAACGGCGGTTATCTGGCTGGCTTGAATCCTGATAGCCTGGGCAACACCCACGACGTCCGCTTCCGTTACTTCATCCTGAACAGCGACTCTCTCGTAAGTTTCACCATTAACGGCTTGAGTAACAGCAACGGCGCCAGCACTTTGAACCCAGGGTTTTCTTTGTACAAAGGCGTTGTTCCAGGAGCTTCACATGACGGCGTGGGCGATGTGGCTTCGGTAGCTACCGATCCGGATACTGCGGCTTATTTGGCAACTGCCAAAGATTTCGCTTCCTGGTCCCCATTTGCCGGCGTCAACGGTTTGCGCGGCGGCGCGGCCGCAGGCACACCTAGCAATCCGACCGGGCTGTGGGGCGTATTCGATACCAACGGCAATATCACCACCGGTAATAACGGCACCACCGGCGCGACCGACACTCATGGCCCCAACTACCTGGGCGGTTTGGATACACCTAAAGTGGCCACCATCGTATACACAGGAATTTCCGGTGCCGACGCAGCAACCGGCTCTAGCTTCACCAACTCTTCCGGCGGCACTACTGCAATCCTGGGTGCGGATGGCTTAGTTGACAACAAAGTCAGTTGGTCAGGCCAACTGGCGGCAGGCATTTACACCTTGGCGATTGGCGGCGCGAACGGGGCTGATTACGCTCAGCTTTACAGCGATATTTTCGCTGGCGGCGCCACTGCAGGCAGTTCATTTGCTGCCGCTTATACAGCTGACCGTTTAGCCCGTAGTTTGAGCATCACCGGCTTCCAAGTTACTGCGGTGCCACTGCCTGGCGCAGCGTGGATGTTTGTATCCGCGATGATCGGCTTCCTGGGCTTGAACCGTCGTAAAAGCCACGCTTAATTACCCTTGTTACTGCCTAAACACTGCGTTTTTCGGCAAATAAACCTTGGGAGGAAGCGTTAAAAAAATGGATAAGCAAGATGCAATAACTCACTTGCTTATCCAGATTCAAGGAGCAGGCTTAGGCCTGCTTTCTTTGTATTCGGCAATTTCAGTTCAAATCTCGGCGCCCGACATTCGGCGAACACAACGCAAAACGCTGCTATTTGAAGTGCAATGACTGCAAGCAACCTTAACGAAACTTCTGAGTTCACCAATAGCCCAAATAGGGCGGGACGGCGAACAGTGCAACAGCAACGGACAAAAATCACTAGCGCCAAAATTTTGATGATTAGGCATTGAGATCCTTGATGTTAAAATCAGCCGATTACCCCGTTAATATTGTAAGCCGATGAAATACCTAAACACCTTTGCCGGACTGATATTGCTAGCCAGCCCCGTATGCCATGCAATACAGGAAGGACAAGCCGTACCAAACTGTCCCGCCGTATTGGAAAACCAGCAAGCACTGGATTTTTCGGCCTATAAAGGCAAAGTGATACTGATAGATTTTTGGGCGACTTGGTGCGGACCTTGCCAAAAGTCCATGCCTTTTTTAAACACCCTGCGCAACCAGCATCAAAACGAAAATTTTGAGGTGATTGCGATCAATGTCGACGAAGACAGCGATACTGCACGTCAATTTCTGCAAGCCCATCCCGTGGATTACAAAATGGCCTTTGATGCCAAAGGCGAATGCCCGAGCACTTTTGGGGTACAAGCCATGCCTTCCTCGTTTTTTATCGACAAAACCGGCAAGGTTCGCAACATTCACCTGGGCTATCGCGACGGCGACCAGACCCATATTCGCGAACAAATCACCAGCTTGCTCGCCGAGTAGCCTACATGCGTATCGGTCTTTTAGCGCTAAAACTGCTGGTGTTAGCCGGCACCTTAAGCTGTCAGGGATGCACCAGCGTATCGCCTTGGGAAAGGGGCAATCTGGCCAAAGAAGAGATGGCGCTGGATCCTAACCCCAAATTAAATCATCTGCGCGATCACATTTTTACCAGCAGGGAAGCCTCCCAAGGTGGCTTGACAGGTAGCGGGGGGGGTTGTGGCTGTAATTAAGCCTGAAAAGCATGCTGCTTTAGCCGCTCTAACGTCCGCCGCCCTTAGCCTGCCTGGGTTGAACGCCATCGCGGCGGTGCCTGTCACCAAAGCCGAAGGCAGCGTGGAGTATGGACACTATCAAGAAAGTAACAACCGGATGCGGGTGGATATTTACCATGCCGATGGTATCGTGCCGCTGACCGATCGTTTGGAGTTGAATTTCAGCTTGGACAGGGATACCTATACCGGTGCCTCGCCAGCTTATAGCGTCCCGGAAATCATGACCAAGGATGCCGATCCGGGTGCTTGGTGGATCGCGAGCGGCTCCCCCGGCTTTTTCCAACCCGGCGACGAGGGTTGGCAAAAAGCGGTGGTTAATCCTAATCCTTTAGTTTACCCGACAAACATAGACAAAAACGGTAATAATTGGTATGCGCCAAACGATCCGGTACTGCCGCTGACTTATTACAAAGCGGACGTCATTTCCTCCGCCAGCCAAACCACGGCACGCGGTTTAACTCAAGAAGGTCTGGAACAATTTGCCGCTTTTCAGGCTATAGCGTCTGTCTCCGACAAACTGACCGCTTATCGCGCCTTGTTGAATGTGCCGATCGAACACAGCCGTACCAAACAAGTCTTCCAGACTCAGCCTTTAGAGACGCGAAGCCAGCCGACCGTCGGCCTGAAATATTATTTCGATAACACGACGCTAGCCCTCTCCGGCGGCTTATCGGACGAGCCGGATTTTGTCTCCAATTTCGGCTCGGCGAATTTAAGCCAAGAACTGAATAATAAATTAACCACCTTGTCTTTAGGTTACAGCGTCACCGGCAACAGTATTTGGCGTAACGCCGGACATTCGCATGCCCCGGCCCTGACGCAAGGCAACAAATTGCCGCACATTATTTCCTCGGATTGCGCCGATCCCAGCGTGGACTGCGCCGCAAATCCGCGGCTGGACGAAACCAGTATTTTCCATTCAGTCAATTTCGGTGTTTCGCAAATCTTGGGCAAAAACACGATATTGAATGCCGGAACCAGCTTCACGCATCAATCCGGTTATCTGAGCAATCCGTATAAGACTGTTTATATCCGCGGTGAAATCACGCCCGAAGAATACGTGGCAATCAGCGATGCGGTCGATAATCACCCGGTGGATTGGAACTCGATCACCCAACTGCAAATCGTTGGCCCCGAGCTGTTCCGAGAGGTAAGACCATCTGAGCGTAATCAACTGTCGTTTTCGACGGGGGTAAACCAGCACATTCCACAGTTGGATGCATCGCTGCATTTCGATTATCGATTTTACACCGATGACTGGAAGGTCAATTCACATACCTTCGAGCTAACTTGGTACCAATCCTTGCCCTACGGCATAACCGTCACGCCGGGCGTCCGATATTACTCGCAATCGCAAGCCGAATTTTTCGCCCCTTATTTCCTGGCGCCTCGCGCCGACGGCCACTATTCCAGCGATTACCGCTTGTCGGCTTTCGGCTCGTTGAGCGGTAGCCTCACCCTGTCCAAACAGTTTGCCAAAGGCGTGAAAGTCGAAGCGGGTATCGAGTACTACACGCATGAAGGCGGCTTGAAACTGGGCGGCGGCGGTTCCGGCGACTACGCAGATATGAGTTATTACTTGGCGCACGGCGGCATCAATGTTGACTTGTCGGCGCCGGGCAGTCTGTTCGATGGCAGTTTGTTCGGCGAAGACGAGCATGCCCACCATCACCATCATATGCACCATGGTTCTCACCCGCCCGCGGGTGTCATGTACGCGCATATGTTGGATCAAGCCGGCGATGTGATGTTTGGCTACCGCTACATGTACAACGGCCAGGCCGGCAATATGTTGCATGGCAGCGATGCCGTCACGGATCAACAAGTCAATGCATTCGGCTGCCCGGGCTATAGGCCCGATGCCTCTCACCGCGGTTGTTTAGTGCACCCGGCGGATATGCATATGGGCATGCACATGCTTGACATCATGTACGCACCGACCGATTGGCTGACCTTAATGCTGATGCCGCAATTGATGGATATGGACATGACTTTCGGCAACGACCTGCGACAACCGGTCAAAGGCCACGTGGAGAACTCGGAACAACATTTATCGTCCGATTCTCACTCGATGTTTGCCGGGATGCAACACAACGTATTCGAGCTGAGCGATACGATCTTCACTGCGATGTTTAAATTGTATGACGACTCCAACCATCATTTCCATGTCGGCATAGGCGGCAGCGCGCCGACCGGAAGCGTGGAGATCAAACACGGCCAAACCGCCGGCTATGACTATCCGAACGAAATTACCATCCTGCACGATATCGGCATGATGCCAGGCAGCGGTACTTGGGATTTCAAACCCAGTGTGACCTACACCGGACAATATGAGGATTTTTCTTGGGGAGCTCAATTCAACGCGACGAAGCGCATGCAAGAACGTAATAAATCCGGCTACGCATTGGGCGATAATTTCCAATCGACCGTATGGGGCGGTTATAACATTTTTAATTGGCTGTCGGCATCCGTACGCGGCGTTTACACCCAACAGGACAAAGTCAAAGGCGACCTGCCGCAATACCAGCGACTCGGAACCGGCACCCCTACCGACCCTTATCGGGATGGTAGTCTAATTGCCCATAACACCTCGTCGACTGTCGATTACACGCAAAATTACGGCGGACACTATTGGGATATTGGTCTGGGTCTTAATTTGCGGCCGCCCGGCGGCGGATTTGCCGGCCACAGCCTAAGTATAGAGTGGCTGCAACCGGTCAAAGATTACGTTAACGGCTACCAACTGGAACGTAACGGCGCGTTCTCCGCTACTTGGAGTTATATGTTCTGATCACTCGTAAATCTTCAACCGCCGCCGTTGGCAAGTAAGAACTACCTCATTTTCGGAAAATACTTGCCAGCCTGATCGGTTTAGCGTCCATGACCTAGATAAATTGCCTCCACCCCCTTTAAACCACATCACCGTAAAACCATGCAAACCACAAGCTCTACGGCTTCCGCCACCACTAATATCCTGCTGTTATTTGCCACGGTCACCTTTAGCGGCGGCGCGGTAATGATTTTGGAATTGTTGGGCACACGCATCATCGCGCCCTATTACGGTGTCAGCTTATTTGTCTGGACTGCGTTGATTTCGGTCACGATGATCGCATTGGCGTTGGGCTACTACTTAGGCGGCTTTCTAACAGACCGTTACCAGAGCATACGGCTTAACCATGTCATACTTTTGGCGTCGGTATCGACCGCGCTGATTCCGTTTATCAACGGCCCGATTTTGGCCGCCACTAATCCCTTGGGTATTCGCGGCGGTGCATTTGCCAGCGCCTTGTTACTATTTACCCTGCCTTTGACATCGCTAGCCATGGTCGGCCCGTTCGTCATCAAGCTGGCTACTCGCGACTTAAAGGGCGTCGGTAGAGCCGTCGGCTCGGTCTACGCAATCAGTACAGTAGGCAGTGTGATTGGCACCTTATTGCTGGCTTTTTATTTGTTGCCGCAGTTCGGCACGCGCGCGATCGTGTTTTGCCTAGCCATGCTGTTGCTGTTACTGGCCACTATCCTCATGGTACTGGAAAAGCAAAAATTTGCCGCACGCAACTCCACCCTGCCCTTGTTGCTTGCCGCCGTTCTAACCAGCACATTGACTGCCAACGGATACGCCAAACCGGCACGCGTCAGCAAAGACTTTACCGTCTTGCACGAAGAAGAAAGCATTTACGGCTGGGTGCGGGTAGTGGACGACGAACGTAAGGGCTTCAGACTTCTGCTATCGGATTCCTCCGTGCTCAGCGCCGTGGAAAAAGCCCACGGCCGCAGCTTGCTGGGTTATCAAACCATTATCGGCTTGGTGCCGCCGCTGTTTCGTCCCAACGCCAGCCAAGCCTTATTGATTGGCTTGGGCGGCGGTCATGTAGCCCGCGACTTAAAGGCCAAAGGCTTGACCACCGACACCATCGAAATCGATCCGGCGGTCGCCGATGCGGCGCAAAACTATTTCAATTTCAAACCGACCGGCGAGTTTTTAGTAGGCGACGCCCGCTATGAAATCAAAAAACTGCACAAGCAGTACGATTTCATCGTTCACGATTGCTTTACCGGCGGCTCCGAACCCACGCACATGCTGACCCAAGAAATGTTGCGCGAGCTAAAAGGCATGTTAAGTGAGCAAGGCGTACTCGCTCTGAACTACGTCGGCTATACCAAGGGCGAAGGCGCCAATGCCGTCACTTCGGTTTATAAGACGCTGGCCAGCGTGCTGCCGAATATCCGTGTATTCATCACGGAAAAACAGGAATTTACCGATTTCATTTTCCTGGCGTCCAAGCAAGAGCTCAATCTTACGCCGGTTGACCCGAATCAAGATCGCGCTGTGCAATGGCTGAAGGATCACGAGTATGCGATGACCGATACCGACGGCATCATCATTACCGACGATTACAATCCGATGGAAAGCATGCAGGTGCGTAAGGCGGAAAGCTATCGGAAAATCTTTATGGAAAGGATTGATCCGGCATTATTGTTGCTGTAACAGTACCTCTATGTAAGCCTGATAATTACATTTACTGCGCATAAAGAAAGTATTGTCGCTCGCCGGTATATTGGCATTCCGGAAGCCGGGGAGTTGAACGCAAAATCATGCTTTAGGCGGGTAGTGAAGAATTGAGGGGCCGTTTATGAACGCCGAGCGCAGGATTTTATGGTCGTGACGGACGACGACGAAAGCACGGTTATCTGCACTTGTCGCGAACCGTTCGCGGGCAGTTCGCAAACCGCCGCATTGATAGTTGTTACAGATATCCGCGCGCATTTCGCGGGGCAGGACGCAGCCTTGCTCGCCCTGGTATAGACAGGCGTTGTGACAATGCTCTTTAGGCAGGTAATCCAGGTAAATAGACACCACTTCGCATAGTTCCAGGCCCTGTTTTTCAGTTACGAAACGCATTAGCGTCTTATGGTCGAGGAAGGCATTATTGGCCGCGCCATGAAAACAGCAGAAGCCCTGGCATACGGCACACACCAGACCTAGTTGAGCGGTCATATCGGGAGAGTCCGGCTGGCTAGAATCTAACATAAGCTCGCTGGATACTCCCTCGGAGAACTCCGAGACAATCAGCCCGTGTAAAAAATCCGCCAGCAGTTGACGGTCTTCCGGTGCTAGCGGGACTAATTTTGGCTCCCAATACGGCACAACGGCAATGGGAAAAGTTTCGGCTTGGGCAAGATCCAACGCTTGGGCAGCTTCGCGACGATAGCCAGCCAACTGGTTTTCCAGAAACTTTTCTCGACAGCGCCAGTTACCGCAGATGGTGCCGGCGAATTGCTCGTGCCTACTCAAGGGAGTGTTGCAATACAGGCAATTAGTCATGTGTTTGCTCGATAAAGGAATTGTTGCGGGCATCATTTGCCAAAACCAGCAAAGGAATCATATCTGTGTCGGACGGCTTTTGAAAATATTCCAGTCAAGATCGTTGAAAAGTCCTGCTTCGGTTTAGCGGTATGGATTTGGCATCGCCACGGTAAAGCACTGTTGTAGTCGATTTTCATATACCTGCCGGCTGTGCTTGCTGCCGGTCGTGAACTCGAGTTTGCGGGCCGCCTTGGCGCTGCAAACCGACAGCAATGGCTTTCAAGTCATAAAGTTTCACCCGCCGGCCTGCCAAACGGTTCGCCGGAGACTTTCTGCGTCATAACCGCCACGCCACACGTTGCACACTCCGTGAAACCCCCTCCAGCGACACCTCATTTCCAAATACCCAGGCCACTAAACGCGGCGAGCCCGAAGCCTCCTCCAAATTTAACGAAAACTTAATCACTTACACCGTATGCCACACATCTAAAGCTGATAAGCTCAAGCCTCTGCCGTGCCCGGTAAACACCGGAATCACCTTTATCCCGGCAGGATAAACCAACAAGCAATGCCAAATGGCTTACGAAAGGCCAGCCTGCCAATCAGGATTTCTTTGAGGAACAATCATGCGATCCACTAACCACACGTCTTATGCCGCCGTGCCTTTTCTGATCTTTGGCATTATTTTGTTGTTCGCGTTTTTCTTGAAATATTTTGAACCGATGCTGCCGAAGGTGCTGCAGAACTGGGCCGAGCATTTGTCGATCGCCATGATCGTGGCGGTAGTCATCGGCTTGACCTATGAATATACCTCGCACTTGTTTCGCGAAGAGATTTTGAAGAATTTGCTGCATGAGAGCCAGGAGCAGGTTTATCAGGCGCTCAAAGCCTATAGCGTACTTACGCCTGTCGAAGTATTCCGCTTGTTGAAGGAGATAGCCAGCCAGATCAATCAGACGCCAACCCTGATGTATCCGGCCAGACCGGAGAGCAACGAGTACACCTTTACCGAAAGCATGGATTTTTTCGACACCCTGGTAAATATGCGGCCCAAGGAGATCATCAAAATTCTCAATACCTGGGTAGAACCGAAAAGCCATCCCAATCTGAAATATCTGGCCAGTGATTTTGTCGGCAAGTATCAACTGTTGGATGTGGCCGACGAGTTGCGGCGTCAGGCGGAACCGGTGTTACAGATGGGCAACTTGACGGCAGAAGACAGGGGCTGGGTATTAAATTATCTCTGGGCTTATTCGCGTTGCGAGACACCTATCTATAAAACCCTGGGCGAAGTGATGCGTACCACGTCCGATCATGAAATTGAAAAGTGGATGCTATTTCTACCGGTACAAATGCCGTCCATCGAACTGGCCGCTATGGTCAATGATTATCTGGAGCGGGAAGCCCCCATCGCCGACGACAATTTGTTGCTGGTGATTCAGGCGGTTGCCGCGTTACATCGCGCACAAATGACCAACGGAGTGGCCTTGCTAAAGAAATTTCCAAACCGCTTTGGGCCGCATCACCAGGACGATGTCGAGCGGATATGGCGGAATTACGCCTTGGTACCGGAAGAATTGAAGGGGATATTCTTGCCAGCTTGATCCTTGTGTCATTCGTTTCTGAATATGCCGTAGGCTAAATAGCCCAAGCACAAATATTTTTCATGGGACCAACCTCAAAACCCACCGTTGTTATGGATACATTGCCATAACCCATACAAAAACAATCCTTTAAATCGCCCCAAACCCAGCCCTGTGATATATTCCCGCCACACTGACCTGCCCATATGGGCAATATAGCCTCGGCGAAACAGAGGGTATAGTGCGGTCAGCCTTGAAGCAGTTCCGATAAAGCTAACACCCTCGGCCGCCCCGGAACTACTTCAAGGTTTACCAACATCCCACGGGATGCAATTTGTGCAATTGCATGGAATCTCGGCCATAAGGGCGATCAAGCACTTGCAATGTATACGGTAGCTGGAAGCTTGGAGGATTGACGACTTAATCCTTTTCCGGCCGGGTTTAGAAGAGCCTAGTCTCAGCAATACAGATCGAGAATTTTATGAACTTGAAACGCCAATCGCTACTTGCCATCTGTTTAGGTCTCGCCGCCCAGATCGGCAACGCCCAGGACGTGGCGCCGGCTAATCTGGAACAAATCCGCAAAACCGCTGCGGATTTCGAACACGGCCGGATGGTCAAGCAAGATTATCGCCAAGCATTTGACATGTACTGCAAGGCCGCGTTACAAGGCGATGCCGAATCGGCTTACAGCATGGGGTTTATGTATTTCAATGGCCGTGGCGTAGCCCGCAGCATTCCGCTAGCCAGTCATTGGTTTAAATTAGCCGCAGAGCATGGCGACACACATGCGCAACAAATGCTAACCCGTTTTGGCGATGTCACCCCCAGTGACGACCCAGCCTGCCAACCGCAGGTACCGGAACCCAAAGTTAAACTGGTTGCCGAACCCAATCCTAAGCGCGAACTGGTCGAAGCCTGGGTTAAAGAGATTGCACCGATTTACAGTATCGATCCACAACTGATCATGGCGGTAATTCAAGCCGAATCAGCTTTCAACCCTAGCGCGTTATCCGGCAAAAACGCCCAAGGTCTGATGCAGCTGATTCCGGAAACCGCTGAGCGTTTTGGGGTGAAAGACAGCTGGAATCCGATTCAAAACATCAAAGGCGGCACCGCTTATCTGCACTGGCTGTTACGGCATTTCGAAGGTAAAGTCGATTTAGTGCTGGCCGCTTATAACGCCGGCGAAGGCGCGGTAGAACGCTATCAGGGAATCCCTCCCTATCAAGAAACCCGCAACTATGTGAAACAAATTCTGGCTGCGTATCAAAAACCGACTCATCCGGTACCGCCGCAAGAACTGCAAAAAAATCTGCTTATCGAACAAAAAACCTAAGTTATCGCCAACTCGCCTAAGCTACCGAAGCTTAGAAATACGGTATTTCGTAATACTGACGACATGCCGTATCCCCTGAGTCCCAAGACATCGCATTACCTAGCTCCCATCCGATCTTTTCATTCGCTACAAATCCTTTAAACAACAAGTAGTTAACTACAGCCACTCTCAAGACCAAAACTCCTGGCATAAGAATTGATCCTATAAAGCCAACAATCCTCGGTTAACGAGATTTTTGGCCACTCAATTCATAAAGGTTTTTGCCATGAAAGTTGATAATTCGATCTTATCCGTCGCAGCAGTGGCTGCCATCGATTCAACCGGCGTTGCGCTATCCGTTCTGATGGAGGTGCTGTGATGGATATGCAAATCAGGCATCAACCCCACAAGCCAACGGCGATTTCATCGGGTATCGCCCAACGTTGGCTCAGCCACATACCGGAATGCGAAAGCCTCAGCGCATGTTGCCAATTAAACCAAAGCCGCACTGAGATTGCCGCGCTGGAACGTGCGCTGGCGATCAGCCAACAGCAACTGGCCGATGCCCGCCGGCAAATCGAATCCCTTGCCGATGCGCGTAAAACCTTGGAACAGCAACTGCTGGAAAGTAACGAAAACTACAGACGAGCGCTGCATTGCGCCCATCACGACGAGTTAACCGGCCTCCCCAATCGAGTTTTGTTGCAGGATAGACTACAGCAAGCCATGGCCCAAGCCGATCGCCAGCAACAACCGGTCGCGCTGTTATTTATCGATCTGGACGAATTCAAAAACATCAACGACGAACTCGGACACGCCGCTGGAGACCAGTTACTGAAAGAAGTAGCGGGACGCTTATCGGCTTGCCTTCGTTATGGCGATACCGCTTGCCGCTACGGCGGCGACGAATTTTTGGTACTGTTGGGCGAAGTCGAAGCCGATCACAGTGTCGCGGCGGTAATAGAAAAAATCCAGTCCCAGTTGGCGGAAACCTGCATCATCAATGGCAAACCGGTTTCAATCACCGCCAGCATCGGTGCGGCTATCTATCACAACGATGGTCAAAGCGGTACCGACTTACTCAAACGAGCCGACAGCGCGATGTATCGCGCAAAAAAAATGAAACTCTCACAAGAAAATTGAATGTCCCCGGAAAACCGGATCAGCGGCGGCCGCTACGCCAGCTATTGTAGGGGCCGACGCTAGCCAAAATGTCCTGCCGCGCATCTTCAATCCCGCCCCAGCCTTCCACGCTGACCCATTTCCCTTCTTCCAGATCTTTGTAATGTTGGAAAAAGTGGGTGATCTTAGCCAGCTTATCCGGCTGCAAGTCTTTGTAATCGGCAACATGATTGTAAAACGGCGTCAAGCGCGGCGCCGGCACTGCCAGCAATTTAGGGTCCGGACCGGCCTCGTCTATCATTTTCTAAACACCTACCGGCCGGCAATTGATCACGCAACCGCTTAGCAAAGGCGTGGGCGTGGATGTGATGATCATCACATCCACCGGGTCGCTGTCCTCGGACAAGGTTTGCGGGATGTAACCGTAATTGCAGGAAATTGCATCGCGGTGCCCATGAATCTGTCCACGGTTAAGGCTCCGGTGTGTTAATCCACTCCGTATTTGACCGGATCGCTGAACGCAGGAATCTCGACCACCACATTTATTTCGAAGGGAATATTGCCGCCGGCGGCAACTTGCATAAATGACATCAATTCCTCTTTGAGTAAGCTGAAAACGCTGTCATTATAGCCGCCGTTATTGGGCTATCGGGATTAAATAAGGTGTTAGGCAGTCTGCGAAAAATGACCAGCGCATTGGCCGAGCCAGTGCAATACCGCTTGCCAATCGGCGAACAGGAAATCGAATTGAACCCCTTATTGGGTAAAAAACTGTCGCTACGCTACAGCGGCCAGATTTTTTGCGTGCATTGCGCAAAAAAAACCAACAAAAGCTTCAATCAAGGCTATTGCTACCCTTGCTTCATCAAGCTGGCGCAGTGCGATATGTGCATCATGAAACCGGAAACCTGCCATTACGCCGCCGGCACCTGTCGCGAACCAAGCTGGGGCGAGGAGTTTTGCTTTCAACCGCATATCGTTTACCTGGCCAATTCTTCCGGCATCAAAGTCGGCATCACTAGGCAATCGCAAACTCCAACCCGCTGGATCGACCAAGGCGCGGTGCAAGCTTTACCGGTTTTCAAAGTCGCATCCCGCCATCTATCGGGCTTGATCGAGGTAACCTTGGCGCAACATGTCAGCGATAAAACCAGCTGGCAGCAAATGCTGAAAAACAACACCGTACCCTTAGATTTGGCCGCCGTCCGCGATCAATTGCTGAAGGAATGCGCGGATCAATTGCAAGGCATCTCCGCGCAGTTTCCGGACAGTCCGCCGCAATTGCTCAGCGATGCCGAATCCCTGAACCTGGACTACCCGGTGTTGCAATACCCCAGCAAGGTGAAATCGTTTAATTTCGATAAAGAGCCGCTGGTGTCCGGCATCTTGGAAGGCATCAAGGGCCAGTATTTGTTGTTCGATACCGGCGTAATCAATATACGCAAATTTGCCGGCTATGAAGTGGAAGTAACAGTCTGAAGGTCGTCGCTCAAACCTTGCTCAATCACTTGCACCCGCTGAGTAATGCCGCATAGCAAGGTGTAAGGGATGGTATCGGCATGGCGGGCGATTTCCTCGACCGGCAGCCCTTCGCCCCATAAGGTGACAGGATCGCCGGGTTGCGCGTCAGGCTGACTGTGCAAATCGACGGTAATCATATCCATGGACACCCTGCCGATCAGCGTCACCCGCCGGCCGTTAACCAGCACCGGCGCGCCGCTTTTGGTGTGGCGATGATAGCCGTCGCCGTAACCGATTGATACCACCCCCAAGCGGGTCGCGGTTTGGCACTGCCAAGTACCGCTATAGCCCACCGTTTCCCCGGCCGCTACATCCTTTACCGCGATCAGCCTGGAATGCAGACTCATCACCGGTTTTAACCCAAAATCCGCGCCTATTTTGCCGGCAAACGGCGAACAACCGTATAGCATCAATCCCGGCCGCACCCAATCGCTGGCCCTGTCCTGAGCGGAACCGAAACGGACATTGGGCCAACCGATAATCCCCGCGGAATTAGCAATGCTGCATGCGCCGGGATAGTCTTTTACCGCATCGTTAAACAAATCGATTTGCCGGCGAGTTTTATCGTCCAGCAAATCATCTGCGTTGGCGAAATGCGTAATCAGATTGATCGGTTGTTCGACCAGCGCGCAACCCTGCAATTGCCGGTAAGCGGCACTGAAGTCGGTGCCTTTAAAACCCAGGCGATTCATGCCGGTATCCATTTTTAACCAAACCGCAAGTTTGCCTACGGCGTAAGCTTGCTGTTGTAAAATGGCGAGTTGCTGTGGAGTGTGAATTACCGCCGCCAGTTGAAACTTCAACAGTTGCAGCAATTCGTCCACGCAGACAAAACCTTGCAACACGGTGATGGCTTGTTTAAATCCGGCCTGACGCAGTCTGACACCCTCGTCCACCCGCGCCACCGCAAAGCCATCCGCCAAATCCAATACGCCAGCCACCCGATCCATGCCATGCCCGTAAGCATTGGCCTTGATCACCGCCATGATTTTGTTGTCCGGCGAGTAACGCTTTACTTGCGCCAGATTGTGGCGCACTGCCTCCAAATCCAAACGCACAAAAGCCGCAGGCGTCATTCGTAATCCTCCGGGCCGTTATAGACGCCGGCAAAATTCTCGAAGCGGGTATATTGCCCCAGAAAAGTCAGCCTTACCGTACCCAACGGTCCGTTCCGCTGCTTACCGATGATCACCTCGGCAATCCCCTTGTCCGGACTGTCTTCGTGATACACCTCGTCGCGGTAAACGAAGATGATCAAATCGGCGTCCTGCTCGATCGCACCGGATTCCCTTAAGTCGGACATAACCGGCCGTTTGTTGGGGCGTTGTTCCAGATTCCGATTCAACTGCGACAACGCGATAACCGGCACATTCAACTCTTTGGCCAAAGCCTTTAGGCCTCTGGAAATATCGGAAATCTGTTGCACCCGGTTGTCGCCGCTGGATGGCGATTGCATCAATTGCAGATAATCCAGCACGATCAAACCTAATTGCCCATGCTCACGGGTCAAACGGCGGGCGCGGGAACGGACCTCGGTCGGTGTCAAGGCCGGCGTGTCGTCGATAAACATCTTGGTTTCCGCGAGCAGGTTGATCGCCGAAGTCAAACGCGGCCAATCGTCGTCGTCCAGTTTACCGGTGCGCACCTTATGTTGATCGATACGGCCCAACGACGACATCATCCGCATCGCCAAGGCTTCGCCCGGCATCTCCATACTGAATACAGCCACCGGCATACCGCTTTTCAGCGCCACGTTCTCGGCCATATTCATCGCGATAGTGGTTTTGCCCATGGACGGCCGGCCGGCGACGATGATCAAGTCGGATGGCTGTAGGCCGGAGGTTTTTTCGTCCAGATCGGTAAAGCCGGTACTGGCCCCGGTTATATCGCCGTCCAGTTCGTAAAGGGTTTCGATTTTATCGATCGCTTTGGCCAACAAGGACTTGATGGAATGGAAACCACCCTGGCCGCGCTGGCGTTGTTCGGCAATTTCGAATACCTTGCGCTCAGCGTTTTCCAGTAAATCCGCGGTTTCCCGGCCTTCGGTGGTAAACGCCGAATCAGATATTTCGGTACCGACATGAATCAATTGCCGCAGCACCGAACGGTCGCGGACAATATTGGCATAAGCGACAATATTCGCGGCGCTGGGCGTGTCCCGCGCCAGCATGCTCAAATAGGCCAGACCGCCCACATCCTGCAACTCACCGGTGGTTTCCAGTATTTCGGATAAAGTCACCACGTCGAAGGGGTCTTGCTTTTCAGCCAGTTGAGCGATGGACCGGAAAATCAGGCGATGATCGCGGCGGTAAAAGTCATTCTCGACCACCTTGTCCGCCACCGAGTCCCAGGTTTGATTGTCCAGTAACAGGCCACCCAATACCGATTGCTCGGCCTGAATGGAATGCGGCGGCACTTTTAAGGATTCGACAGCTTGATCGGGAGTGAAATAATAATCTTCGGACATGGCACGGAACGGTTGCAAACAATAGCGGCGGATTATACCCGGCTATGCCCCAATAGCGGCAGCGGCAAACTCCCGCCGAGGCGCGCAAAAGCTTACTGTCGTTCGGATCTCGCCGTAAAAAGCAATAGAGCGTTCTGGTTTGAGGCAAGGAACGGTCCCGCTTTTATTACCATCCGGAGTAGTCATAGTACCCGCCGTAACCGGCGTTGAATCTATTCATGTCTCGGGCAGCGTCGTACATTGCTTCCTCTCGACGAATTTCGTCCTTAATAGCTTCATCTTGCTGGATAATTTGCTGTGCTTCCCTGTAGTCGCCTTCTCTGAGTTCGTGCATGACATCTGCCTGTTCTTGGGCATCTATAGCGTATATTTCTCTGTCCGCCATGGCATCGACTCTGTCATAGCCATAAACCAATCTAAAACCATCAGCCATCACTGTTCCACTGGTAAAAATCATCACTAATCCAATCGCTGTCATTTTTTTCACGGCACGATCCTTATTCAAAAGTTAACGCAAATGCTTTCATCTTGTTCACCAAGCGGGTGACTATCCCATGAACTGGTCTTTAAACTACCCAGATGAACTTAAAGGCGTCTTAACTTTTAACGGCTGCGGACAGAATCGAGCGATTATTGATATTGGATATTTCTATGAGGTCGCAAGTCGCAGAGACATGGGCTAACACAGCCTAGCTGCCTGCGCTAGCGTGGCTTCTCGGTAACTTTTCAAGTTTGCGATTTTCCGAAAATACAAAAAGTACTTTGTCAGAATGAACTATTCATGTGGCGTGACGGATTCACTGCCTAGGAACCCATGATTTCAATTCTATTTCGGGAATGACTGATGAATATTCATAACATTTTACGCGCCACAATTGCTTGCTGTGCAGCAACGACCAGTGGCGGTGCGAACGCTTCAATTATCGACTTTGATTCGCTCTCGCTTGTTGGCCCCGATACCTATTTTTCGGCCGGCCCAACAAGAGATTTGAATATTGCAACGGGAGATAGTGCTACGCCAACGGTTTCAATTACCGGTGGGACGGTATTGACTAATGAGACCTTTTTACCGGCAAACCATACTTCGCTGTATGGCACTGCATTTTTCGGTACAACTTATCCGGCACCGGCTCATGCCTATTCGCCTGCCATTGTTCTGAAATTTGCAAATCCGATTTCTAACTTCTACCTGGATGTGTATAACGGACAGGTTTTTAACGTGACCTATACCGTTTCAGATAACCTTGGACATTCCAGCTCATTTTTACTGGCGCCAAATCTTAGTAGTGGAACCAGTCAAATAGGATTTGCGGCGGCCGGGTCGGTGATTACTATTACTTCCGATGCCGGCAATTTATGGGATTTCTCAATAGACAACATTGGATTTAACGAGGCGTTACCGACGACCATTCCAAGTACGGTGCAGCCAACCCCGTCAACATCGTCGCCCTCTGATCCGCCGATTACGCTAATTGCCCTGGACCAGCCGCCGCCAATACCTTCTCTGACGCCTGAACAACGAGAATTAGAAGGTCTCGATAATCAGAAGCGTAAAGGGCGCCACGGCGACCCTTCCCGAGTGAGGGCACAAGGATTTGATGACTCAGTGGCGACGGTGCCGTTGCCGCCATCGTTGCTTTTATTCGGTTCGGCGTTGGCGGGAATTGCCGCCATTCGCCGGCGCCAAATAGGCAGGTATTTAAGTTAAAACCAGGCGTAAATTTAGGCGCACTAGGCAAACAACCTGAGGCTAAATTGACGCAAAACGAAACAACTTGAAATCAAACCGCCAACCGGGGAGACTTAATCAGTTTGAGGATAATTGCAAACAAACCCGTTACCGCATCGCCCGCTTTGCCAGTCATCGGACCAAGTTATCATAATCTAGCATTATGCCTTTTTCTGAATATTGGCAGACCAAATAAGCCGGACCCAAAAAGTATTCCTGCAGGTGTTATCGGCACCGGTGCGAGCGTTGAAGTGGTACTGGCATTTAAAAAAGCGCCGCCGGTAGGATTGGCAAAATTGTCCAAGTCAAGTGAATTGATGTGTCCGATTAAGTCAACGGAACCCGTATTGCAAGCTGGCCCGGTACCTGCGGGGCAATAGCCATAATCGTATACCCGCACACTACCCATGGTAGTCAGCGTGCCGCCCCCTTGTTGGCTCACGGTAAAATAATCGGCCTCAACAAACGGATCGGCGGGAAAAGTAAGAGACTGGTTGGTATCTAAACGGATACGGCCACTGAAAATGTGATTGTCCAAAGCTGCGTCATTGGAATGGGTGGTCAGGGTAAAGTCCAGAAATGCCAATGAATAGAACATACCATTGGTGTAAGTAATACTGCCCAGCTTGAACGGGTTTTCAGGGCCCAGGCCAGCCACCTCCACCGGGCTACCGCTGAAGGAAAATTCATTCATGCGCGCTGTCGGAAACCGGTTTTGGTCGTATCCGAAGCTGACTGAATTTCCCGATAGGCCGACGGTTATGCTAGAGGGGTTATTGATAGCACCCGCGCACGTGGAATCGCCGCCGCAAACATCAATAGGTGTGCCATTGACCGATAGTTGGTTGTTGAAGGTAGCGGCTGCACTGGCGAAGCCGCCCATAGTGAATTGGGTAAAGTTCGCCGTTACTGTTACCGGACTAGCGTAACTGCCCGCCGTCGCCGTGGTAAGTGCCAGTGTCGCTAGAATTGGGGACAATTTCATGGTCAATATTTCTCTTAAAAGGCGCGGCGTTACAGAAGACAAAGCCGCAATTGCCGAATGCGAATGTAACAAAATGAGGATTTAAAGCGCTGAACTATGGTTATCAGCCTGGCAAATACTGTCAAACGGATAACCTTCAGCACTGAAAACGACCGCTTCAATTTCAGTTATGCCGACGCTTCAAACTCAAAAACCCCAACAAGCCGGAACCAAACAACCAGATTGCACCGGGCACGGGTACTGCGGCTGAATTGCCGAATCCCGATTCAGTTTGCAAGCTGTACCCAGGATGAGATTGCAGCCAGACCGGGTCTATATAGAAGTAGGGATCCATATAAACCGACGCTTGGCCGTCACCTTCTCCGGCAAGCCCTTGAATACTGGCCGTCATCAACGATTTGAAAGTCGTATTCGCCTGGACATAAATCTCGTAAACAAACGAAGTCGAGAAGCTATCGTCATTGTTTTTGCCAAACTCATTCCCGAAATTGGCATGGTAGTTATAATCTCCATTTGATGCGTTATAGTGGTTATAGGTTGAAGTCGCCGCATCGGCCTGTGAATCGAAAATCCCATTTGCCTTAACTTCTTGCAAGTCGAGATAACTCTTAATCTCTCCGCCAAAGCCAACACCACTGGTCTTATGACCGTATGTCTTACCCGAGATAAAAACAGGAACATAGCCACCTGGACCAGTGACGTTGACAAGGTATCCGATGGTGCCTGCGCCCGAGAAGCTAGCGCTTAATCTATCCTCATAGACCCAATGATGTGGCCCGTTAGCGGCCGAAACCGCATAGCCTTGTAGCGAGATTATCGGCGCGACATTGGTGTAGATGGAGCCACTAACACCCGCATGGTTACCCCTGTCACCCACCACGTCACCGGTATCATAGTAGCCATTGGCTACATCGCCCCAATTGCCAGGCGTCTGAACACTGTTAGCAACGCCGGTGTAAGTAGCAAAGTCATAAATATAATTTTGGGCTGAAGCATCGAGAGATATTGCGGCATAACCGGCATGGGCAGTGGATATAGCCGAGCAGCACAGCATAGTTAGCAGCATTGAATTGATGGGTATGGCGTTGCTTTGCATATTTTCCTCTTGGGCGTTATTTACAAAAATCTCCCGGCTGAACGCAATCTGCGGGCTGGGTTTTATGGGTTAAGATCCACTGAGTTTCGGCATACCAGCACGCGACCAGGAGCTCTGTGATGCTGACAACGAATTACCTTGGGTTGTGAACACGAGCACATTCTTCTGTTTCCAAGCCCGTTTGTCTAGCCAGCCCTGTCCCGTATAGGCGGGACAAATCCTAAAGTTTTTCCAGGGTAACGATCACCAGGGCCGCCGTTGAGTGATAGACTCAAACCATGAGCCATTCTGTCCTTATCGTCGAAGACGACCCGCAATTCCGCGCGACTTTTGCTGATGCCATTGCTAGCGCCGCCGATTTGCGTTTAGCGGGCGTGGCCGACGATTTGCCGGCCGGACGCCGCCTGCTGGAACAGACTAAACCGGATGTGCTTTTGGTTGATATTGGCTTACCCAGCGGCAGCGGTATCGAATTGATCCGCTGGGCCCGGCAGTTTTTGCCACGCTGCGATGTAATGGTGATCACCGTGTTTGGCGATGAACGCCATGTGCTGCAATGTATCGAAGCAGGGGCCACGGGATATTTACTCAAAGGCGCGAGCAGCTTGGATATTGTCGAACAGATTCGGGCCTTGTATCAGGGCGGCAGCCCGATTAGCCCGGCGATAGCCCGACAGCTGCTGATCAAGCGCTTTCAGAACAACGGTGGTGAATTCTTGGAGACGCAACGCTTGTCGACTCAGGAACGCACAGTGCTGGAAATGAGCAGCAAGGGCTATAGCTACGAAGAAATCGCCGGCTTGATGCAGTTGTCCAGCAACACAGTCGGCACATACGTGAAACGCATCTATCTGAAATTACAGGTCCACAGCAAGAGCGAAGCGATTTATGAAGCGCGCAAGTTGGGGCTGTTGCGTGATTGAATCGAATACGGTGGCTTTAGAGGAAAGCCTGAGAGAGCGAACCCGTGTCGATGCAGTGGCCTTGTTTTTGGCGCACTGGCGCATGTCTTTGCTGGCGGTATCGCTGCTTACCATGGCCGTTTTGTATGTTTGGGGCGAGTATTGGCCCCGGCATTTGCAATTGGTTTGGTGTATAGCGGCCTTTGGTAACTATTTAGCGCAATCGTTTGTCTCGTGGAAAATGGAATCCGAGGAATCCTTAGTGAAGGCGATTCCTCGCTATATGCCGTGGCTATTGTTTTCGGGCGCTGTTAGCGGCATCGTCTGGGGTTCGCTGCCCTGGCTGTTATCTCCGCCAATACCGACAGTATTTGCTTACGTCAGTCTTTTCAATTTGATGCTGGTGTTTTGCGTGGTTAATTCGCCTTGCACACAAAAGATGCTGATTTGCGCAGTACTGCCGGTGATGCTGCTAAACACCTCGGCGCTGGCCTTCCGTAGCGAGTTGGTCTACGCGGGTTATTTTCTGGCAGTAATAAGCTTGGTTCTTTTATATGGTTTGCGGATGCAAGCGGCTATCCACAACACAATGACCGAACGCCACCGTGCTAGGGACCTTAACGAAGCATTGACTCGGCAGCAGAAGCAATTGGTGTGTGTCGAGCGTGAAAACGCCTTATTATTGGAGCGGCAACGGTTGATGTATGACATGCACGATGGCCTGGGCTCGACTCTATTGGCTACTCTGTGCGCCATTGAACGTGACGATTTGCCGCAATCAGCCGTCATCGACGCCTTGCGCGGCTGTGTGGATGACCTGCGCTTGGTGATCGACTCATTGGAGCCGATGGAGCATGATCTGGTGACTTTGTTAGCCACAATCCGTTATCGCATGGGGCCGCGCCTGGCAGATGCCGGCCTAACTTTGGACTGGGACATCCATGATTTACCGGAACTGCCCTGGCTGGAACCGCCTGACGCCCTGCATGTACTGAGATTAGTGCAAGAAGCCTTAGCCAATGTGCTTAAGCATGCTCGCGCCGACCGCGTAAGATTGGCCACCCGAGTATCGGAAGATCATGTCGAAATTTATATTGAAGACAACGGTTGTGGATTCGACCTAAATACCGCCACCTTGGGGCGCGGTTTGCGCAACCAGAATCGGCGTGCGGAATATTTAGGAGGTGAGTTAAAGATCGAAAGTGTGCAGGGAAAAGGCACCCGTCTAAAGTTATGCCTCCCTATTTTAAGATAGTTTAGGCAGTAGTCGTTCGGGTCAAGTCGATTCGTTATTGTTAAAGTTCATCGAAAATCCACTTCGCAAAAATAGGCCATCCGCATGAAGACTTGAGCCGGCAATGGCCGAAGACCTATTTTGTGTAATGACTAATGACGCTTGATATTTGCACGAAAATAACTCACATCAGGCACTAATCCATCAGGCAATCACCCTGAGCCAATTCGTAGTAGTGATCCGAATTCTCGGCTAACTTCGAGACGACTTCAGCATCCAGCACCCCGTCCTCCACTCTCTGCCGCAAATACTCAAGTATTTCCGCCAGTTGCATGCCCTCCCGATACGGCCGCGATTGCGCCAAGGCCTGAAAAATATCGGCCACACTGATAATCCGGCACTCCAGTTCCAATGACTTGCCGATAGTCTTGAACGGATAACCATCCCCAAGTAGGTTTTCATGATGCAAACCCGCCCATTGCGGGATCTTGGAGTCGGTAAATACCCGCTGCAAAATCCGGTATGTATCGTAACTGTGCCGCTGCATGCAGGCCCGCTCCTCGGTGGTCAGACTGCCCGGCTTATCGATAATATCCTCGGAAACCCGCAGCTTGCCGATATCGTGCAACAAACCGGCAATTTCCACCTGATCCAGATCGCAGCCTGTTACCCCCAAATCCAGAGCCAATTGCCGGGCAATTTGCGCGACTCGCTCCGAATGCTGCTCGGTATAAGGGCTTTTCGCATCCACCACCCGCGAGAACAGCCGCGCCATTTCCCGCAACGACGGATAAGCCAAGTCCACCGTTGGCAAATCCCGCCCCAGCTCTCGCAAGTCCTCGTCCAGATAATCCGGGTCCATCGCCAGCCAAAACGCCTGACTTTTCGCCAACTCGGCAAACACCGTCAGTAATTCCGGCGCGAACAACGATCCCGAATAACTTAGTAAACGTTCGACAATTTTCGGCGCGGCCACCAAAATTTGCTCACTCGCCAGATACGGCGCCTGCAGTACATCGATACGATCCGCCAAAAACAGTAAATTGGCACGTAACCTAATCCTGGGCGACAGCGCTAACTCTAGTAAATCCTCCCACCGCGTGTGATGGTAACGAATTTCTTCCGCCAGATATGCTAGGGGCGGACAGGCTTCCAGATACTCCGCGCCGCGTAAGCAATGCGCCTCAGCACCATCCCATTCCAGTGACTCGGTCAATTGCCGATGCTCGCGCACCTTGGCCACTCCGCAATCGTGCAGCATGCCGGCATACAAAATACTCAATCTGTCCACCGCCGGCCAATCCAGTTTACCGGCAATATGCCAGGCCATCATCGCCACCCGCTTGCCATGCTTCACTTCATCGATACCGACCAAATCCAGCGCGCAACTCAAGGAAATAATCGAGCGGTGCAAATCGATATGCTGACTATCCATATTCTGGACTCCATAGTGAGGTGATAGACACGATGCTAACCCACTTTTACCGGTTCGGCAAAGCAGCTACATAAAATAGGCGGGAAATACGGAGTTTGATTGGAGACGACTATCTGCGCCCGGTTTGCACGACGCCCCTTCGCTTTGTTTATCCTGGAAACACCAGCCAGCACATCCCGCACTTATTCGCTTCCTCTGCCGATCCGCCGTTGGAAATCGGGCAGCGCTTCAGGCTCGCCGAACAAAAAACCTTGAAAATAGTGACAGCCGCAGGTCCGTAAATAGGCAAACTGTTGCTCGGTCTCCACGCCTTCGGCAATCACGGCTATTCCCAAACTCTCGCCCAATGCCAGAATCGTGCGAATGATGGCGGCGTCGTTATTATTGGTTGCCGAATTGCGGACAAACGAACGATCGATCTTCAACTGCGACAATGGCAATCGTTGCAAATAAGCCAAGGACGAATAGCCCGTACCGAAATCGTCCATCGCAAAACTCACGCCCAAATTCCGCAGCCTATGCATCACCGCAATTGTCTCCTCGGCTTCGCCCAGCACCAGACTTTCGGTAATTTCCAGTTTAAATTGTTGCGGATTGCAGCCAAAGCGTTCGAACAATCCTGTCAGTTGCTCCACGAAATGATTTTGACCGAATTGCTTGGCACTGACATTTACCGCCAACGTCAATCCGCACGTTGCCGGGTTTTGCGCCCAAGCCGCCAGCGTTTTGCAGCTTTCGGCCAAAATCCATTCGCCCAACTCATTGATCAGCCCGGTCTCTTCAGCCAGCGGAATGAACTCGTCCGGCGCCACCCAGCCGCGCGTCGGATGACGCCAACGCAACAAAACCTCGGCGCCGATGATTTTGCCAACGACATCCACCTGAACCTGGTAGTGCAGGGTAAATTGCCGATCTTGCATAGCTTGGCGCAGCTCGGTTTCCAGCACGGCGCGCGCATTGATGTGTGCCTGCATCTGAGTATTGTAGGCGCATAATTTATTACGCCCGGCTTGCTTGGCCTGATACATCGCCACATCGGCTTGCTTCAGCAAATCGTCACCGCAAACCGCCGTCCCCCGGAATAAGGTCATGCCGATACTCGCGCTGGAGTGATGCAGTACCGATACCGGCAAGCCTTCGCGGTCAAGTCTAGCCAGCTGATAGGGTTGGCGGAGGGCTGCCAGCAGCTTGTCGCCGATACGTTGCGCAATCGCAATGGCGCTACCCTGATCTTCGCTCAAGGCTTCCAGCATTACCACGAACTCATCCCCGCCAAGCCGGGACACGGTATCCTGTTCACGCACACATTCGGTGATGCGTTTACCGGCCTCGATCAATAACTGATCGCCCAGATCGTGGCCTTGGGTATCGTTTAGTATCTTGAAGCGATCCAGATCCATGAACATCAGCGCGCCATACAACTGGCTGCGCTGACTTTCCACCAAAGCCTGACGTAAACGTTCCACCAGTAAACGGCGATTGGGTAACTGGGTCAACGGATCGTAAAACGCCAGTTTGTGTATCCGTTCTTCATCGAGTTTTCGATCGGTGATATCGACAAAAGTACCGACGTAATGCGTAACGCCGCCCTCCGCATCCAGCACACGGGTGATGCACAACCATTCCGGAAACAGCTCGCCGCTTTTGCGCCGATTGATAATTTCGCCTTGCCAATAGCCCTGCGTGGCAATGCGCTCCCACATGGCCTGGTAAAACAGCCGGTCTTGACGGCCGGAAGCCAGAATTCGCGGCGTTTGTCCGAGGACTTCCTCCGCACTGTATCCGCTCAGGCTGGAGAAAGAGGAGTTGACGCGGATGATGACTTGTTCCGCGTCGGTAATGATGATGCCTTCCTGACTATTTTCGAACACCGACGCCGCCAGTCTCAACTCGGTCTCCGTTTGCCGGCGAAGAGTTTCGCGATCGATATTATCCAACGCCAAGGAAATATCGAGACTCAAACCGTTTAGCAACGCGATCATGTCGGCATTGAAAAAATCCAGTTCGACCGAGTAGACCGCAATCCCGCCAACAACTTTGCCGCCGCGTGATAACGGAAACGTGGCGACCGAGCGGATCGACTCCGCTGCCGCCGCCGCGTGCCAAAGTTCGGTGCTGGGCGAGGATTGAAAGTCATTCAAAATTTCCGGGTGCCGGCTACGCAGGGCCCGCCCCCAAGAACCTTGGCCTTCCAGCCTATCCGCACGTGCGGACACCTTCAAGGCTTTCAAAAAAGACATGTCCCAATCGCTGGCAGCAGCAATGTCTACCCAATCGCCTCCGACATCGGTAAAACCGATGAATACCAAGCGTAAACCTATGGTTTCCGCCAAAATCCGGCAAAGCCGTTCGAGCAATACGGATTCTCTTGGCTCGCGGGCTATGGTATTGACGCATTCGGTCCAAGCCGCATAAACCCGGTTTAACTTGCCAAGATCTTGCTCGGAGCGGCTGATGGTGTCCAACATATGATTGACATTGTCGGCCAAATGGCCGATTTCGTCGGCAGCACCACCATTGGCCGCCCTCACCGAACGTTCGCCGTCGGCAATGCGCTGGGCTACGCCGCCCAATTGTCGCAAACGATCGCTCATCCGCTGCCCCAGCCAGAGCGAGGAGGCCATCAGCACCAATGAGGTAATCGCAATAAACTCGAAATGATTGACGGCCAACGCGCGTAAACTGGCCTTGGTATCGTGTTGATTCAATTCCACTCGCGCCCAACCGACATGCCGTTGCTCAACCATGACAGGCGCCGCGACATCGATCAGATTACTGCTGACGATCACGACTCGAGTTTGCGGCACCTGCGTCAGCAACTCCAGACTGACAGCATCACTCACATAGCGTCCCACTTCTCCGGGTTTAGTCGATGCCAATACTTTGCCGCTCGGATCCAGCACGAAGATACGCTCCAGGCTGGGCATATCGGCGTAGCCCCGCACAATTTCATCGAGTCCAACGAGGTCGTTGGCCAATACCCAGGATTCGCCGCTGCGGGCCAGACCGTTTGCCAAGGCCATGGCCCGGCGAATGTTGGCCTCGTCGAGAAAGTGCCACTGTTGCCGCAACAGCAAACCCGCCAGCCCCAACATAGCCGTCAAAGCCACGCTGCCGAACGCTATCGCCAGTTGCCGTTTCAACGACGCTCTTATCCAATGTCGAAAGCCTAGGCGCGGACAGTTACTCATTGTTCGATCGGCCGTACCGTACGGTTGAAGTTCTCCAAAAAGGCCCGCACCGGCTGATAGGCCTGCTCGGTAGCCGACTCGAAATGCGAAACCGGGACTGCTTGCAGCAAGTTGCGGCCGGCTTCGTCGTTTTGCAGACTAAACAGTTGCCTGGCAAAGCGTTCGACCAAAGTGGCCGGCACGTCCGCACGGACGACCCAGCCATTGTTTACCATAGGCTCGGTCTGCCATTTGACTTCCAACTGCGCGGCCTGCTCCGGATGTTCGACCATAAAGGCTTTCCAGGGCACCGGCCACGTGGCCGCGGCGGCAACATCACCTAGCAGCAGGTTCATAATGGACGATTCCTGGGAACCCACATAACGGTTTTCGATATCTGTATTGATGTTGAGGCCATGACTATGCAGATATTGTTGCGGCATCATGGTAGCCGCCAGCGCGGTGGCGGCCGGATAGGCTATGGCCTTGCCTTTCAAATCGCCGATCAGGCGGATACCGCTATCCTTGCGCACCAGAATGATGCCGCGAAAATCCTCGTCGTCGGCCATCTTGCCGAATACACGGTAGCCATGCGCTAGCGAGCGCACGGTTTGATAAGGATTGGGCATCGCGAAATCGAAATGGCCGCTGTAGAGTTTTTTATCGAATTCCTCATAATTGCGCGACGCTTCCAGCCTTATTCTCACCTCGGGCAAATCGCGATTAATACGTTCAACGATAGGCCCGTATACGGCAAACAGCCGCTTCGGATTATGCAGCGGATGAATGCCGACGATATATTCTTTTAGCGGCCGCGGGCTGCGGTCGCTAAAACTGGGACTGTAACTGGCCTTGGCGGCTGGCGTGACAATTCGTTGCCATTGCCGGCTCAACCAATCGCCGACAGTGGTGCCGTTAGCCGCCCGCGCATCATCCTCGGCTCGCGTCGGCTGGCAAACCAATACCAACACCAACACCAACAAAACACATCTGTACAAATTCGGGACCGACATGATCTACCTCTTTGCCAAAGCCGCGACAACGACCGCAAGCCATTCACGACTTCATACAATAGTCGATAAATACAGCAGCGTGTGCGCAATTCGGCGTTTCGAGAAAAAGCCGGAAAAACCAATCCTTACTACCTGACGCTATTCTTGTTGCCGACTTGCCCCTAATCTAATGCGTAGGCCTGCAATAGACCAACGCCGGGCAAACAGGCACAATAGCCCGCTACATTAACCGTTCCCAACTTCATGCTTGCACTCCTGGTCCGTTTTTCCATTCGTTATTCCGGCATCGTCGTCGCCCTAGCGCTACTGCTATTCGCTTACGGAATTTACCGCCTGACCAACGCCGGCCTGGATATTTTCCCGGAGTTCTCGCCGAAACAAGTCATCATCCAGACCGAAGCACCCGGCCTGGCCGCAGAGCAAGTGGAAGTACTGGTCACCCAACAAATCGAAAACTCCATCAGCGGTCTGATAGGCTTACAAACCTTACGCTCGCAGTCTATCCAAGGTTTGTCCATTGTCACCGCGACGTTCGACGAAAACAGCGATGTCTACCGCAATCGGCAATTGGTCAGCGAAAGGATGAACAGTCTGGGCCAGCGCTTGCCGGCTGGCATAGGCACGCCGGTTGCGGTACCGCTGTCGTCCTCGTCGGCCACGGTATTGACGATAGGCATGCATTCCGACAGCAAGACCCTGATGGAGCTTCGCAGCCTGGTGGACTGGACTCTAGTCCCTCGCCTGCTCGCGGTACCAGGAGTCGCCGACGTGAATGTGTTCGGCGGCGACATTCAGCAATTACAGGCGCAGTTACAACCGGCGGCCCTGCAACGTTTTAATCTGTCGATAGACGACATTGTCACTGCGGCAGCCGGCGCGGCGGAAATGAACGGCGCAGGCTTTATCGAAAACGCCAATCAGCGTTTTACCTTGCAAATCAGCGGCCAGCCGGCCAATCCCGAACAGTTCAAGCAACTGATCGTCAAACGCCAAGACGGCATGAACATCACGCTGGGCGACGTCGCACAAATTGCTTACGGTCCGGAACCGCCTATCGGCGCAGCGCAAATCATGGGCAAGCCCGGCATCGTGATGATGGTGATCGGCCAATACGGCGCCAATACCTTATCGGTATCGCGGCAAGTGGAAGCGGTGCTTGAAGAATTCCAACCGATCTTCAAACAACAGGCGGTGGATTTTTATTCACATCTGTTTCGGCCGGCCGATTACATCGAAACCTCCGTGCATAATCTGTCCGGGCATTTACTGATCGGCGGCCTATTCGTGCTGGCAGTGCTGTACGTGTTTTTATTCAATCTGCGTAGCGCCTTTATTGCCGCCACCGCCATTCCCTTGTCGCTGTTGACCGCCGCACTGGTACTGCTGGAATGCGGCGTCAATCTGAACATCATGGTCTTGGGCGGCTTGGCGATTGCCTTGGGCGAGGTGGTGGACGATGCCATCATCGACACCGAAAACATCTTTAGACGCCTGCGCGAAAACCGTTTAAAAATCTTCCCTGACAGCGCCGAAACGGTGATTTATCACGCCTCGCTGGAGGTGCGCAGCTCGGTGGTTTACGCCAGCTTCATCGTCGCCTTGGTGTTTGTGCCGCTGCTGACACTGGATGGCGTCAGCGGCCGGCTGTTTGCCCCGCTGGGCGTATCCTATATTCTGGCGATTTTGATGTCGCTGCTGGTGGCGCTGACGCTAACCCCGGCGTTATGCCACTTACTCTTCCTGAACAAATTACCGGACGACAGCGACCCGCCCGTGTTGCGGCGGCTTAAACCGCTGTACGCCATGCAATTGCTCTGGGCAATCCGCCATTTCAAGACCGTGGCAGTAATAGGCGCGCTTGCCTGCTTGATCGGCATCGCCGCCTTTCTACGCCTGGATCATAAATTTCTGCCGGAATTACGCGAGGGCCATTTCATCGTGCATACAGCCAGCGTACCGGGAACATCGTTGCCGGAATCCATCCGCGTCGGCAGCTTACTCACCGAACGCATCATGGCCATTCACGGCGTGGAGTCGGTATCGCAATGGGCCGGCCGCGCCGAACGCGGCGCCGATACCTACGGCAGTCATTACAGCGAATACGAAGTACGGCTAAAACCCTTGGCCGGCCCGGATCAGCAACAGGTGCTGGACAACTTGCGCGACATTTTGGAACAGTTCCCCGGTATCAATTACGAAGCCAACACCTTTTTGACCGAACGGGTCGACGAAACCATTTCCGGCTACACCGCGCCGGTGGTCGTCAATATCTACGGCAACGATCTAGCCGAATTGGACCGCAAAGCCCAACAACTCGCCGCTCTAATCAATACCATCCCCGGCGCGGAAGATGTGCAACTACGCTCACCACCGGCCACGGCCTTGCTGCAAGTCGAATTGAATCTGGAACAATTAAAGTTTCGCGGCATCAGCCCGGCGCAGGTGATGACCGCGCTGCAAACGGCTTACGAGGGCCGCATCGTCGGTAAAAATCTGCAAGGCAACCGGATTTTCAATGTCGCGGTGGCGCTGGCGCCGGAATGGCGCAGTCAGCCGGACTATCTGGCTCAGTTGCCGTTAAAAAATAGCGAAGGCCAGCGGGTACTGCTTGGAGAAGTCGCGGAAATTCGCCACGATGAAGGCCGTTACAACATTCTGCACCAGGGCGCGCAGCGGATTCAGACCGTCACCAGCAAGGTAAAAGACCGCGACATGGACGCATTTATGGCGGAGCTGAAACAGCGGGTACAAAACGAGCTAAGTTGGCGCGACGGCAGCTACCCGGAGTTCATCGGCGCCGCGCTGGAACAAGCCAAGGCCCGCGAGACACTGATTATTCACGCCCTGCTGGCCGGCGCCGGCGTGTTGATTTTCGTGTTTATCGCACTGGGCAGCCTGCGGCATATGCTGCTGACCTTGCTGAACCTGCCGTTTGCCTTATTGGGCGGCGTCGCCGCGGTCGTGATCACCGACGCCACGCTGTCGGTCGGCTCCTTCGTCGGCTTTATTACGCTATTTGGCATCACCGTGCGCAATTGCATCATGCTGATCTCGCATTACCGGCATCTGGTTGAACTCGAAGGCCAGATTTGGTCGACTGAGACCTTGATTCGCGGCGCCCAGGAACGCCTGCCGGCGATCCTGATGACCGCATTGGTTACCGCACTGGCCATGCTGCCGATCGCTATCGGCAGCGATAATCCGGGCCGGGAAATCATGGGGCCGATGGCCGCCATCATCATCGGCGGCTTGGTGTCTTCGACCATATTGAATTTATTGCTGTTGCCGGCGATTTTGCAGCGTTATGGCCGGTTTGATGTGGCTTTTGAGAAGCAGGTTTAGTGGAAAGAATAGGCTCTTTTGTTAGCTTTTCGAAGCTCCCGCAATCACAGCCTGCCCCAAGGCCAATCCACCATCATTCATTGGATAACGTTGCGGCGCCAATACTGTTTTACCGCGTTGGCGCAATTGCTCGCTCACGGCTTCCAGCAACAAGCGGTTTTGAAATACACCGCCGCTTAAGACGATGCTATTCGCGCCGGTTTGGCCGCTCAAGCCATTCAACACATCGACCGTCTCGGCGGCGAGACTATGATGGATACGGGCAGCGATGCGAGCCTTGTCGGTACCGCTTTGCAGATCATTCAGCACCGCTTGCCATAAGCCCTGCCAGCTTAGCACTTTCAGGCCGGTGCCATTGGCAATATCCCAGGCTCGCGGGTAAGGCTGTTCTTCGGCAAAAACTGGAGTCGCCAATACTTCCAACGCTATCGCTGCCTGGCCTTCGTAATCGACCCGGTCGGCATGTAAACCTAATGCAGCCGCGAAAGCATCGAACCAACGGCCGCAGGAACTGCTGAGCGGCGAGTTGAGATTTTTTGCCAGCATCGTGTCCAGCGTCGCCAAAGGCTTAACCGCCAACAACTGCATGATTTCCACGTCCGCATAATCGTTCTGTAACCTTTTCCAATCGAAATAGTGCCGCAGTTGCGCATAAGTATTCCGCCAGGGTTCGCGCATAGCCTGAGCGCCGCCGAGTAAGGCGATAGGCTGAAAATGCCCGAGCCGGGTGTAACGGCGATAATCGCCGAGCAAGAACTCGCCGCCCCATAATTTGCCATCCTCCCCCATGCCCAGGCCATCGAAGATCGCCGCCAATACCGGCGGCTCATCCAACCCAACGCCATACTCCGCGAGGCAAGCCGCGAGATGGGCATGATGATGCTGGACGCCGGCTGAATTCCGCTGTTTCGGTCGCAGCCAGAATCTGTCCGTATTGGGTCGACAGATAACCCGGATGCTTATCAACCGCAATTTTGACCGGTCGAAAGGCGTTAAGCTTTCTGTATAAATCGATGGCTTGCCGGTAGTCTTGTTGCACGGCGGCGTTTTCCAGATCGCCGATGTGCTGGCTGACGATGGCCCGGCCGTTTTTCAGCAAACAAAAGCTGTTTTTCAACTCGCCGCCCATCGCCAGAATGTTGCCCGACTCTGCAAAACCCGGCGGCAACCTCAAAGCCTCGGGACTATAGCCGCGCCCCCGGCGCAGCGTACGCATCCGGCCGTCCATCAATCGCTGCACCGAATCGTCCAGTCTATTAACAATTTCCCGGTCATGCAGCAGCCAATAATCGGCAATGCCGGCCAGTTTTTCCCGCGCATCGGCGTTATCGGTACATTGCGGTTCGTCGGAAATATTGCCCGAGGTCAACACGATAGGCGCATCCAGTTCTTGCACCAGTAGGGTGTGTAATGGCGTATAGGGCAACATGAAGCCTAGCTTGTCATCGCCGGGTGCAACGCCGGCAGCCAAGGCTTCGCTGCCAGCTCGCAATAATACAATCGGCGCGGCGCGCTCCTGTAATGCTGACAGTTCCTGAGGGCTGACGGACGTATAACGGCTTACCATAGCAATATCCCTGGCCATCAGCGCAAACGGTTTGGCGTAACGGCGCTTAAGTTGTCTGAGCCTATCAACGGCCTCCGCATTACTCGCGTCGCAAGCCAGATGAAAGCCGCCCAGACCTTTGATGGCGGCAATGTAGCCTTGGCGGATCAATTCGACAACGCGGTAAAGCGGATCTGCCGCAGCCAGGATCTGACCATGTTTATCCTCCAACCGTAATTTCGGCCCGCATACCGGACAGCAATTGGCCTGGGCGTGAAAGCGCCGGTTGGAAGGATCGGCGTATTCCAGTTGGCAATTCAGGCACATCGGGAATTCCACCATACTGGTATCACAGCGGTCGTAAGGTACATTCCTAACGATGGAAAGACGCGGGCCGCAGTGGGTGCAGTTGGTAAAGGGGTAGCGGTAACGGCGATTTAGCGGGTCGGCTATTTCAGCCAAACAATCCGGGCAAGTCGCGGCATCGGCCGAGATGGGGGTATCAATGCCATTGTGGCGACTGGCAACAATTTGAAATTCGCTAGGCGCGGAGCCGGCCAGCTCTCCAACTTCCAAGCTATCCAGGCGAGCGAGCGACGGTAGCTGCAAGGGTATTTGCGCGACAAAGACGGCCAGATCCTGGTCTGTGCCGAAGGCATGAATCATTACGCCTTCGCCATCGTTCCATACCGAGCCGGTCAGGCGATGTTGGCGTGCCAGATGCCAGATCGCCGGCCGAAAGCCGACGCCCTGCACCACGCCTCGGGCGCGGATCGCCTTACCGGGCATCAGCAGATGCGCGGTAACTGTTCGCCAACCGGCCAATCGACGATACGCCGCCCGCCGAAAGCCGTGGTCATCTGCACGAATCCGTGCGGATCTTCGACAACTTGGCCGATGATAGCCGCGTCACGGCCCAGCGGATGTTGTTGCATTACGGTCAACAAGTCGTCGGCGGCAGCGGCGTCGCAAATGCAGACCAGTTTGCCTTCGTTGGCCACGTATAAAGGATCGAGACCAAGAATTTCGCAGGCGGCTTTGACTTCGGCTTTGACCGGAATCTTGGCTTCGTCGATGACCATACCGACACCGGATTGTTTGGCCAACTCGTTTAAAGCGGTGGCCAGCCCGCCGCGTGTCGGATCACGCAAGCAGCGTATGGACGTTGGTGCGATTGCCACCAAATCGGCGACCAAACCATGCAAGGCCGCTGAATCGGAAACGATAGTGGTCTGAAATTGCAGATTCTCCCGGCTGGCCATGATCGCCACACCGTGATCACCAATCGACCCACTGACTAAAATCGCACAACCCGGCTCAGCTCGGTCGCCGGCGATAGTCACGCTATCCGGCACCAGGCCCACACCTGTAGTGGTGATAAACACGCCGTCACCCTTGCCGCGCTCCACCACCTTGGTATCGCCGGTAACAATCGGCGTGCCGGCAGCCTTGGCGGCGGCGGCCATGCTGATGACGATTTTTTCCAGATCAGCCAGCGGTAAACCCTCTTCCAAGATAAAAGCTGCCGAGAGATATAAGGGTTTGGCACCGGACATCGCCACATCGTTCAGCGTGCCGTGCACCGCCAAGGAACCGATGTCGCCTCCAGGAAAAAACAACGGGGAAATGACATGGCCGTCGGTGCTGATCGCCAAGCGTCCAGCCGGCAGATTGAATAAAGCCTGATCGTTATGCTGACGCAACAGCTCGTTATCAAAATGCTTGATGAACAGCTCGTCGATCAACTGCGCCATCGCCCTGCCACCGCCACCGTGGCTGAGATCGACGTAGCCGGATTTAAGATTTAAAGGGGTTGCGTAGCGCTCTGACACGGTTTAGGTCTCGTTAGTGAACTTAATTCCAAGGCTGGAATGCTTAAAGTAATTTGCAGATAAGACCAAATCCACTTTCCGCATAATTCTGCCGTGAATTAAAAAATTCGAGATGTTTGCTTCGAATTTCATGCTGTGATAGAAAACTTCCGCTGATGATTAAGTCCATCCGCACCATCGGTTGCACATGCCACACCTTTCATAAAGTGTTGAAGCGATGCCGATAAATACAATAATTAAAACCACGAGGAAACTTACAATGAAAAATCAACTATTTGCAATGCTGGCAGTCGCTACCGTCGCCTTAACCCCATCCCTGTCTACAGCTGGCGAAGCGGACACCTGTAAAGGTTGCCACAACGGTTCCGTAGCGCCGGCTGTTGACGCTTTAAAAGCCAAATTCAAAACCGCCGACGAATTAGTCGCAGGTGCTAAAGCGTCTAAAAACGATATGATGAAACCCATGCAAGGCAACGAAGCAAAATTAAAAGCGGCTGCAGCGGAAATCTATAAATAAGCCCGGCTCACTCATCCCGCCGTAAAACGGGACGAATCAAGGTGGGCATTTCTATCGGTGTCCACCTCTTCTAAAAACTCACCTTAGCCTTGTCGCAGCCGACCATAACTCCAATAAGCGGCACAGGCACCTTCCGACGATACCATACACGAGCCCATCGGGTTTTCCGGCGTACAAACCGTGCCCAGCAATTTGCAATCTTGCGGCTTTTTCGCCCCACGCAGGATAGCCGGACATTCGCAGCCTTTCACATCGCTAGCCTTGATAGCCGGCATATCGAAGCGGCGTTCGGCGTCGAATTCGGCGTAATCGGCTTTTAGCTTCAACGCACTATTCGGAATCAGTCCCAGACCGCGCCATTCGAATTGCGGACGCAGCTCAAACACCTCCGCCATCAAGGTTTGCGCTTTGACGTTGCCGTCGCGCGTCACCGCCCGGCTGTATTCGTTTTCCACTTCATGCCGGCCATCGTTGAGTTGCCGAATCAGCATCAACGACGACTGCATCACATCCAGTGGTTCGAACCCGGCGATAACAATAGGTTTGGCGTAATGGTCAGAGAAGGTTTCGTAGGGTTTGCTACCGATCACGCTGCTGACATGCGAGGGGCCAAGAAAAGCGTCGATAGCCACCGGCTCTGGCGCATCCAGAATAGCCTGCATTGCTGACGGGGTGAGAACATGGTTGCAAAACACCGAGAAATTAGTCAGCCCTTCGGTCTGTGCCTGTTTAATGGCAACGGCAGTCGGCGGCGTAGTGGTTTCAAAGCCAATCGCGAAAAACACGAGTTGCCGACCCGGATTGTCGCGGGCAATCTTTAGAGCATCTTGAGTGGAGTAAACCATGCGAATATCGCCGCCGGCCGCTTTGGCTTTGAGCAGACTTTGCCTGCCGCCACCCGGCACCCGCATCAAGTCTGCGTAGGTGCAGAGAATGACATCATGCTGCTCGACCAGCTGAATCGCGTTGTCGATGCGTCCCGTCGGCAGCACGCACACCGGGCAGCCGGGGCCATGAATGAACTCGACATTACTCGGCATTAAATCCTGCACGCCGTAACGAAAAATCGCATGAGTATGACCGCCGCAGAATTCCATCAAGCGATAATGCCTCTCAGGCTTAACAGTCTGGGCAATGACTTGCGCCAGGTGCTTGGCCACGTCATGCTGACGAAATTCGTCGATGTATTTCATGAGGCGGTCAAACCGGCTTCGGCAAACAATGCCAGCGTTTTCAACGCTTCGTCCTCGTCGATCTTGTTCAACGCGTAACCGACGTGCACCAGCACGTAATCGCCGACTTTTACATCATCCACCAAAGCCAACGACACTTCCACCTTGACGCCATCCACTGAGGCTGTTGCCATCTGGGTTGCAAAATCAATATCTGTAATTTGAGCAGGCAGGGCTAGGCACATAGCGGTATTAAAATTTGCGGCAAAGTCGGTTAAGCATACGCTATCCGCTGCAAAGCCATCTCGGCGCGCAGCCAGGTCAGCCAGTTTTCCATGCCTTCACCAGTCTTGGCCGATAGCGATAAGACCTTGATGCGCGGGTTAACTTGCTTCGCGTAACTAATGCATTGGGCACTGTCAAAATCCAGATACGGCAACAGGTCGGTTTTGTTCAGGATCATTAGATCGGCGGCATGAAACATGTCCGGGTATTTGATCGGCTTGTCTTCGCCTTCGGTGACCGACAGGATTACCACTTTGTGCGCTTCGCCCAAATCAAAAGCCGATGGACACACCAGATTGCCGACGTTTTCGATGAACAGCAGGCTATGTTCGGGCAAATTCAGGCTTTCCAAGCCATGACCAACCCGGTGCGCGTCCAGATGGCAACCCTTGCCGGTGTTGATTTGCAAGGCCGGCACGCCGGTAGCGCGAATGCGGTCGGCATCGCGAGCGGTTTGTTGGTCGCCTTCGATCACCGCGATACTCAACTCGTCTTTCAACCGCAGAATGGTTTCAGTCAACAGCGTGGTTTTGCCGGAACCCGGACTAGAAACCAAGTTCAAAGCCAACATCCCGCGCTCGCTGAAATAGCGGCGGTTTTCGTCGGCATAACGATTGTTCTTCGCGAGAATATCCTGTTCGATTTGTACCATCCGCGCCTGAGTCAAACCCGGCGCATGAGCATGTTCCGCGCTATGTTCGTGATGATGGTGATGTCCGTGGTCATGGCTATGATCATGAGCATGCTCGTGATCATGTGGTTCGTCGTGCGAGTGAATAGGGCCCTCGCCGCAGCCGCATACGCCGCACATTACTCTACCTCCAGTTCTTTAATCCGCATTTGATCGCCGCCGACGATCTGTAATTGATGACTGCCGCAGTGCGGACATTCGTCGTATAACTGTTGCACCAACACCTCGCAGCCGCACGGCATACACCAAGCCACGCCCGGCACTGGGATAATTTCCAGCTTGGCCTGCTCCGCCAACGAGCCTTGCATCACTACTTCAAAACTAAAATGCATCGCGTCAGGCTCCACACCGGACAAGGCGCCAATCTCCAGCCACACGGTTTTGACTTTGGCGAAATGCTGGGCCTTAGCCTGTTGTTCGATGATCTGTAACACGCTCTCGCAGAGCGACATTTCATGCATATTGATACTCTGTTAGTTTTCCGGCGTCAGTACAAGCCGGTATTGCACGCAAGGATCGACCGCGTCGATCAGCCATTCCGCCTGCCGCCACAAGCCATCCGCATCGTCGGCTCGCAAAGACTTTAAGCCTTGGGCCAGCACGCCGTCGGGATGAAAATTCCATTCGGTAGGCGCGACGATGCGGTAATCGTACACCCGGCCTTGGCGCAACTCCAGGCGATGAATCAATAAGCCTCGCGCTGCTTGTACTTGAGCCAGACCGACACCATCGGCGGCATACACCGGCATCGTTCCAAGCGATGGTGTTAAGCCCTGCGGGATAGCAGCCACCTCCAATAACACGGCAACAAAGCGAGGCAGCAAACCATTGCCGTAGTGGCTGTGTAAATCCGCGAGCAACGACCCTCTTTGCTGACGACTCAATGGCGTCGATTCGCAACACTGACCCCGCCACTGCGGCATCCGGCAAAACGCCGATAGATCGATGTTTTGCATCTGCCTGTTCAGTTCAGCCGGGTCCAAGCTCGGCAAACCGGCCACATGGCTATTCCCCAACGCCTGCCACTCTCGTAGGTACAGCGTATTCAACAGTTGCGCGGCCAGCGCCATGTTGCCATCCAGCCAGTCTTGCAGTTGCCCTTCGTCAGTCAGAGCCAGAAAGCGATTTTGCCCACCAGCAAAAATGGCTCGATCAATCAAACCGGTCAACTCATCCAGTAAACCTTGCAGACTCACTGCGTCAATCTGCAAACGACTATCCAGCTCAAACGCCTCGGAGTCGCCGAACAGGCATGATTTGAACTGCCTATCCAGCTTCAATAAACCGGCAACGGTGTCTTTATCCGCCGCCCCGCCCAGCAAGCCAGGCCAATCTAGCAATATCCGCCAGGCGTGTTCACGCACAGATTCTAGCTGAACCAAACATTCCCGAGCGGCGGCTGCTTGCGGCTGGCTGGGCATCCGTAAGGCGGCGCGGCAGGCCAATAACGCCGAGTAAGCTTGCGCATTGCCGCATAAAGAAAACAGCAGCGGCACCATGCTCAACACCTGCTCCGGCGTTTTACCGATCAACACCCGCGCCGCGTCAGGCCGGGTTGAGCCTATTTTCACCGAGCAGACCTGGCCGGCTCGATGCGTCACTTCGATAGAAATCTCGCCAGCCGGCGTCACCTAAGGCCTTGCCAGATTGCCGCGCAACAAATCGCGGCGGCTGATCGCGCGCGGCGCGGGACCGGTCAGCAGGGCCTGCAACGCGCTGTCTGCCGCAGCCACTGCCGCCGCTTGATCGGCAAATTGAAACATCGGCGAAAACAACGAACACTGCGCGTAGCGTGCCAGTTGCGCCTCGTCAGCAACGGTAAACTCAAAACCACCGTAGGGAAAGGCCTGTTCAAACTTGGTACCCGGCACTTGCGTTACCCACCGGCTCTCCGCGCTCGGCAGCAGCAACACATTCATAAACCACGGCGTAATCAACACGCCAGCCCAATCGGCGTTGTACCGAGTAAACCCAAGCGCCCGCACCACTAAAGCTGGATTCAACACTGGCATATCGTGCATCCGCGTGGTCAGAATGTCGTTAAACACCACTTCCAAGGTCCGCCGAATCTGCTCACCGTCCTGCCAGTGCATACTTAGTCGTCCAGCACCAAAAAGCCCTGCTTCGGCGCGCCACATTGCGGACAACTCCAATGGTCGGGCAAATCGACAAAGGCAGTGCCAGGCGGCACTTGCCAAACCGCATCGCCTTCGGCCGGGTCATAGACATGCCAGCAAATCTTGCATTCCAGCTTGGCCTCTGGAGGCAAGCGCGAAGCATCGCCGCCGTAAGCCCCGGCGAAAAAGCCTTCGCTCACAAATACACCTGCAAGATTTCCTGCAAGCGTTGGTGGCTGTCGGCAATATCTTCCGCCGACGCGCACGCCACATTCGGTACCTCGCTGACTTCCAGCGTATTCAGAATCAAGGTGTCCTGCGAATTAAAATACCGCACCCACCACACGTTGCGGGTGGCGGTAGCATCAATCCGGCAGTTGCCGTAACCGCGCGACAAAATCGTCACCGCGCCCTTGCCCAAACGTTGTTCCAGAAACGCCAAATCCTGCTCGGTTTGCGGCAGCAGGCTCAGGTTGATGATATGCGCTTCGGTGCCGGGTTGATACTCGGCGATCTTGGCGTTCAATTCCGCCAACAGCGGCGGCGCATTCATTACCCCGTCCGGTAAGGCGCTCATGTCGGTGCTGATGCTCTCGGCGGCATTGTTAAATGCGGTTTGCAGGATGGCTTGAGGGATGATGCCGACCTCCAAAATATCGGTGACAATCTGCTTTTGCGCATCAAGGAGCTGAGAACGCCAGACACCGGCCAACACCGATTCCTGAATCCGTAGGATTTGCGCGCCGTTACAGAGCATGCTGACTTCGCCTTCGCCGAGCAGTTCGTCGACGAACTGGCGATTGGTTTGATCCAGACTTATCAAATCTATGGTTTGGCTGTTTGCCGGGTACGTCGCTAAATCCTGTTCCAGTTGCTGCGACACGGTTTTGGCCTGCGCCAGATCGGCCGCGTTCAAGTCCACCGAAATCGTCGGCATCCGGTAGGTGGTCATTTCTTCCGGCATCGCTAGATAGTCGAGTTCGACGCCATCTTCCTCGGCGGGTTGGCTGCCTTGGCCGAAAATTGGGAGAGATATGCTGGTCATGTTTTGGTGGTTTGTTGAATTAAGAGGTGTTTGTTTTATTTGGTGTCGCTATCGCGAGGCTGGTTTTGCATGTCGGGTCTCGGCCCGACAGCCGAAATACTTTCTTTTGCGTGGCCAAAAGAAAGTATTCAAAGAAAAGGCCACCCGACATTCCGCCTTTATCCTGCGCTTCTCGCTTTTGGCGAGGGTTTTCGGAAGGGCCATCCCTGGCCCTCCGAAAACGAGCGGCATCCCTGCCGCTCCCCTGCGGGCTGATCTCGCCAAAAGCTGCGATGCTCGGGGCGGAATAACGGGACCAAAACCGTTCCAAAAATTAAAAGGAATCTCGGAAAATGAAGGGTGGGCAATTTTGCCTAACCTAGCCTAGCGACAGGATTTGCCCGTTCAAGGATTAAAATCTGAAAGTCATCTAATCATCTGCAATCCATTACGGAATGAGGTTTAGCAAGTTGGCAATAGGTTTCAATTCCAATTTTTATTATTATTGCGGTAACATAAACTGCAATTGCATAAGCACCAACTTTGACTTCGGCCATTGCTCCTATTATCGCAGTTGTAAGGTACTTTTTATCTAAAACCGCACTAATTCCGTTGGTAAACCAAAGCTTGTAAACCTCACTGCTTTTATCGCATAAAGCTCTCCACAACACACCTTGAAAAACCTCAAAAACTCTTTTACCAAAAAATATTGTGTTTCTACTTTCCTTAGGAGAAGGTAATTTGATTCTTTCATCATAGGAAAGCTGTTTTATTGACTCAACATGAACACTTTCTATAAAGTCTAAGGCACTATCAGAGACCGATTGCCCCAACTGAATCAATATATCATCTTCATGTTTTTGTCTTACCAATAGACCGGCATCTTCTTGAATTCTATCGACATAGGAATTTAGCTTATCGTCGCTAGAGAGCGAGGCTAAAATAGCCTCATCTTCAAAACGTTTTGATAAATAAATCCTGAATTCTTTCCTTTTGCGTTCGGACTTAATATTTTTTGCGCAATTTAAAGCTTCTATCATATAAGGTCTTGCTTCACTTAATGACTTGCTTCTGATATAGCAAATTGCCAATAGTGCTGTTGCCTCTAAATATAATCTTGTTTTGGATGATACCTTTTTTCTTACACCAATAAATCCTCGACTAGCTGTGCCAAATTTACCTGCAACCATCGCTGTTTCAAACAGCCTATTCTTCGACTCCATTAATCTTGTTTCATGCCCTGTTGGTCTTAGAAGCTCCTGGATCTTTGAGGTAATTTTTATTGCTTCCTCATAATTACCAACTCTTGATGAAACTTTTAATTTTCCTTCTAATTTAGTTAATTCTTTTTTCTGAGTTTCTGTTAAGTTAGGAGACATCAAATTTAATCCTTTGATAAAGCCAAATAATTAATACCGTCAAATATCGTATTAATTCTTAGCGCAACATTGTATGTAGTCGGCAGCATCCTACAACAACATCGCAAGTCTAACTTACAAAATTTCGTAACAACTTTAAATTTCGCGAGGGTCAATTCCCGTTATTCCGCCCCGAGCATCGCAGCTTTTGGTGAGATCAGCCCGCAGGGGAGCGGCAGGGATGCCGCTCGTTTTCGGAGGGCCAGGAATGGTCCTTCCGAAAACCCTCGCCAAAAGCGAGAAGCACAGGATTAAGGCGGAATGTCGGGTGGCCTTTTCTTTGGATACTTTCTTTTGGCCAAGCAAAAGAAAGTATCTCGGCTGTCGGGCCGAGACCCGACTTTAAAACACCCGTCGCGACAGCGACACATCTACTCGACAAGACACGGAAGCTAGAGCTTCCAAGGCAAAAGTTTCCAACCTGGAGGTTAGAAATAAGAAAACTAACGACATATTCGTCGCGATAACGACACCAAATTGTTAAAGAGCCGATGAGATTCCCCTCACCCTAGCCCTCTCCCGCAGGGAGAGGGAATTAGACCGTTAAGTTATTCAAAACCTTCGAACATTGATAGCAAGCACCGTCAAAAACTAGCTAAGCATGCCCAACACCACAAACCTTGCCAAGATCAAACCCCGGCGGCTGCCCCGTCTCGGCGGCCAAAATCATGGCAAACTCTTGCCCGAATTCCGCCCAATCCTTAATCCCGGTAATCACGCCCAAATACTCGCCGCCGCGCAAAAACACCAAGGACGGCCAACTGGTAAATCTAAATCTGGCCTGCAACTCGCGTTCGATGGATTTGTCGATCAGCGCGCCATGCAGGCGCCCGGCAAAGGCTTTTAATAACTCCGGCAAAATCACCGCCACATCATGGCTTTCCGGAAACGTCACCGGATCGTTGGCAAAGAACAGTACGACGGTGTCATGACCGTGTACGAACAAATCATAACCGTCGGCATCCAGCAGCGGCAGGCCGTGGCGGGTTTGCAGTTGTTCCAGCAAGGGTGTGCTCATGTTCTTAAAAACTCCGGCAATTCGGGTTCGCGGTCGACCAGGTCTGCGAATAAATGATCGAAGTTGGTTTCGCCTTGCATGGCTAAGCGCATGGCTTCTAAGGCATCGGCAATTTGCGCGGCTCGTTCTGCGGAGATAACTTCTCGCGCCGCATCCAAAAACACCAGCAACCAGGTGCCGGCGGCTTGTTCGCCAACCAACATCATGTCGATCAGGGTGGTTTGGCCGCGATACTCGCACAGCGCGGCACTGCCACGCGGCTCGATGACTTGCATGGGGATGCCGATGCACATCAGTATTTGCCCCGATAATCGACATCGACTTGCAGGCTGGGCATATCGGAAGCGGAAGGCGGTTTCACTTCGAACGCGGCGGATAATACGATGCGGTCGTCACCCAAGCGGCAGGCTTGGTCGGGCGAGGGGCGTTCTTGTTCGTAGCGTTGAATGTTCAAGATCGGATCGGCTAACTCGCCAGGCAGATCCACACACTCCGCACTCACGCCAAAGTCTTGTAGATACGCTAAAGCCATATCAATAGCCGGCTGAATCTGCGCCTTGATGGCGGACCGCAGACTGCCGCCGTAATCTTCCAGCTCTTCCGGCTGCACGCCAATCAGCAGCAAATGCTGCGGGTATTGACCGAGCATTTGCGCCAGCGCCAATACTTCCTGAAAACCGGTTTGATGCAGACTCATTTTCTTGGCGCCCAGAAAATTCGGCACCTCGTCGTTTTCTACCCGTTTGATAGTGGCCGGCGGCAAGCCGTAATCCACCGCGTCGAACACCACTAATACGTCCGCCGCCTGCACATGCTCGATCAGATACACGCCCTGGGTACCGCCATCGACTACCTGCACGTTATCCGGGAAACGGTAGTGCTTTTGCAGATGCTCGATGACCCGCACGCCAAAACCTTCATCGGCCCAGAGCAGGTTGCCGATGCCGAGTAGTAGAATGTTGGATGAAGTACTTGCCATGACCCGCTTAGACAAACGTAGGGTGGGCGCAGTCAAGTGCCCACCGTTCGATTCCGCGTGGGCACCAAAACCGTGCCCACCCTACGAATTTAATGAGCATCGTCCACCGGCTTGTCGTCCTTAAAAGTGCGCCACCCGTTCACTATGGTGGACAGCATGCTTTGCCCGGACAATTTGTCCTCGCGCACCGCGACGTAGATATGAATCAACACGAAGCAGACGATGAACCACATCACCAGATGATGCCAGGTGTGCACGGTTTGGCTATCGCCAAACAAGGGCAACAACCAACTGCTGAACAGCGTGTATTGCCAACTACCCTGCCCCTCGCCTTCGCCGTACAAGGCAAAGCCGGTGAAGATCATGAATAACGAGCCCCACACCAACACGAAATGCATCGCCAAGATTGCCAGCGGGTTATGACCGATGTAGTGGCGCGGCGACTTGGTCAAAAACGCATACCACAGCACTTCTTGTAAGACGCCGTCCCAGAAATGGGCTTGCAGCAAGGGCGGCAGAAAAATCTGCCGGGCATGTTCGTTGCCGGCATAGGCCCAGTACAAACGCCCCAACAACCCAATCGCCAACACATAGCCTGCGGCGAAATGCGCGAAGCGGATATAGCCCATCAGATAATGCTCGCTCGCTTCGCCGACCGGAGAGGACAACGGCGATGCGATCAGATAACCGCTTACCGCAAGCACCGTGATCGCCAGCGCGTTAACAGCGTGCCAGAGCCTGACCGGCAGTTCGTAGACATAAACAGGGGCGAGCGGCGCGCTCATAACGGTCTCCGCCACCGGCTCGCCCAACATACCGCAGCCACCGCCAACACCAGAACCAACAAACTGGCGCCCAATGCGTAAGGCATGGATAGGCCTTGGATCAAAAACAGATGTTCCAACGCATGCATTAAGCTGTCGACACCGGGATGACTGTGCGCTTGGGCATTGCCGGCCAGCGCTAGCAGGAACAGAATCGAACACAAATTTTTCATGGCTATTCCTTATCTGACTTGGACGCGGGTTAATTCGGTACCGTCGGGGCTGATCACATGCGTCGAGCAGGCCAGACACGGGTCGAAACTATGCAGGGTGCGCAAAATTTCCACCGGCTCGTCCGGCACTTCGACTTTGGTGTTCATCAACGAAGCCTCGAACGCGCCGATATTGCCTTGCTCATCGCGCGGCGAACCGTTCCAGGTGGTCGGCACCACACATTGGTAGTTGGCGATTTTGGTGTCTTCGATTTTCAACCAGTGACCCAAAGCTCCGCGTGGCGCTTCGGTAAAACCCACACCCTTGACGCTGCTCGGCCAGGTTTCCGGGTCCCAACGCTCGACATTGGCGGTACTGAGATCACCGGCTTTGAGATTGGTCATCAGCTTGTCCATGAAATAGCGCATCTTGCCGGCGGCCCATTGCGCTTCCAGGCCTCGTGCCGCTGTCCTGCCCAAGGTCGAGAACAAGGCGCTGACCGGCACGTCCAGAGTTTTCAGCACAAAATTGATTTGCTCGGTAATTTCCTTGTTACCTTGCGCATAACCGATCACATAGCGCGCCAGCGGACCGACTTCCATCGCATGGCCGCGCCAGCGCGGGGCTTTGATCCAGGAATATTTGGCGCTTTCGTCCAGCTCTTGGATGTTGGTGCGGTCGCCCTTGGTTTTAGCGCCGATTTTGTAGTTCGGTTCGGTGATGCCGTCCCAAGGATGCAATCCCAGCGCCTCGTCAGGATATTTGTACCAGGAGTGCGGCACGTATTCCTTGATTTGCTCGGGGTCGGTCAAATCGACTTCGTGGACTTTGGTCAGATCGCCGTTGATGATCGCACCGCGTGGCATCAGCAAGTTGGCGGCGGAATAATCGTTGGCTTTGTCCGGGATGTCACCGTAAGACAGCATGCTAGCGCCGGACAATCCACCACCGTACAACCAGCCTTTGTAGAACTGGGCGATAGCCAGTAGATCAGGAATGTAAACCTGGTCGATAAAGGTAATGGTGCGGTCGATGATCGAAGAAATCAGATTCAAACGTTCCATATTCACCGCGCCAACCGCACCGACGCCGTCCAGATTGATCGCGCAAGGTACGCCGCCGACCAGCCAGTTCGGATGAGGATCTTTGCCGCCGAAGATGGTGCGGATTTTCATAATGTCTTTTTGAAAATCCAGCGCTTCCAGATAATGGGTCACCGCCAGCAAATCGGCCTCCGGCGGCAACAGATAAGCGGGATTGGTCCAGTAACCGTTCTTGAACGGGCCAAGCTGACCGGATTCGACGAACTTTTTCAGCCGGTTTTGGGTGTCGCGAAAATAGCCCGGCGAGGACTTGGGATTGCTGGGCGAAATTTGTTGCTGCAAAGCCGAAGTGGCCACCGGATCGGCCTTCAAGGCATTGACCGGGTTTACCCAATCCAAGGCATGCAAATGATAGAAATGCACCAAATGATCGTGCGCTTGCAGACTAAGCTGCATGATGTTGCGGATCGAATTAGCGTTTTCCGGGATCTTGATTTTCAAGGCATCTTCGACCGCCCGCACCGATGTCAGGGCGTGGGTACCGGTGCAGACGCCGCAGATGCGTTGCACGAAGGCCCAGGCATCGCGCGGATCGCGGCCTTTTAAAATCACTTCCAGCCCGCGCCACATGGTGCCGCTGGAGATGGCGTTACGGATGATATTGTCGTCGTCGATATTGACTTCGCAGCGCATGTGGCCTTCGATGCGGGTAACCGGATCGACCACGACGCGACGGCCGGCATCATTTAAATTAAAACCATTGGGGGTGTTTCGGACTGTCATTATTGTTCTGCTCCTGGTTGTTTATCCCCGGCTTGTTTAGCGCGACTCAAGGCCGTCAAACCAGCATGCGCGGCAACGCCGGCACCCACAATCGCTGCGGCCGTACCGCCGACCACATCGGCATTGGCTTCGATACCGAATTGATTGATACCTGTGAGGCGGTCGTAAAAGCTGCCTTTATCCCAGAAACCGTCTTCGGAACAACCGATACAGCCGTGGCCGGATTGAATCGGAAAGGAGGTGCCTTCGTTCCATTTGACTGTTGAGCAGGCGTTATAGGTGGTTGGCCCTTTGCAACCCATTTTGTAGAGACAATGGCCTTGGCGGGCGGCTTCGTCATCCCATTGCTCGACGAACTGACCGGCGTCAAAATGCGGCCGTCTGTAGCATTTGTCGTGGATGCGCTGGCTGTAGAACATTTGCGGCCGGCCTTGTTTGTCCAAGGTCGGTAACTTGTCGAAGGTTAAGAGATAGGCAACCACCGCTGTCATCACTTCGGCAATCGGCGGGCAACCGGGCACTTTAATGATGGGTTTGTCGGCCAAACCAGGTACTTTGTGTACCGGCGTGGCGCGAGTAGGGTTGGGCTTCGCGGCCTGCACGCAACCCCAGGAGGCGCATGAGCCCCAGGAAATGATGGCTTTGCAGCTTTCTGCCGCGTATTTCAGTTGTTCTACAAACGGCTTGCCGCCGATGATGCAATACATGCCGTCTTCGGCCAGTGGCGGATTGCCTTCTACGGCCAGGATGTAATTGCCTTTGTATTTCTCGACAATCTCGGTGACGATGGCTTCAGCGTTATGACCGGCGGCAGCCATGATGGTGTCGTCATAATCCAGCGATAGCATCGAGAGAATCACGTCTTTGGCCAGCGGATGACCCGAACGGATAAAGGACTCCGAACAGCAGGTGCACTCCAAACCATGCAACCACAACACCGGGATGCGCGGTTTGGTTTCCATGGCATGGGCTATTTTCGGCGCGAAAGCCGGCGACAGGCCCAGCGAAGCGGCAGTTAAGCTGCAAAATTTCAGAAAACTGCGGCGGGTGATGCCTTGCCTGCGCATCACATCGTAAAAGGTTTCGATCATGGACACTCCAGTCGTCGTTGTGGCTAATCGAAGTGACTGGCTTGACGGCAGCGCGCGATTGTCGTTATCCAGTATCTTCAACAGCAAGTTTTCAAAGCCGTCCCCGCAGCTGTGCCGACCGGATATTCAGGACGGTTGAAAACGTTTGATTGTTATTATTTAGGTGGCAGCGCCGAATAAGCTTCGCTACCGGCGCTGCACCGCAAAGCCGGAGCAACATCCATGCCGGCCATATGGCGCCGCGAAAACCTTTACGATAGTGAGACAATTGACGTTTTGCCAGACAAAGCTTCTGTCTGCTAACTAACAAATCCAACAAAACCATACAAAGATTGCCGGAAATACGACACAAATTTGGATTTAAGCATGGCGGGTCCTTAAATCCGTGCCGCTCTTGGTTGACAGATTTAAGGGGGGACGACTACAGTGAATAACCGTCCGCGAAGATTTTGGATGGAATTAACTCACAATAATTAATGCGGAAAACGGCATCAAGCTCCAACTAGCCGACGGCCACCGCAGCACCAGGAGAAGTACTTATGAACCGCGTTATCATGCTGATTTTGCTAAGCGTACTTAGCAGCAACTGCCTAGCGGATTGGGATCCGGAACTGGAAGCGCAGGAACAAGCCAAGCGCGAAGCCGCGCAACGCGCCGAACAAGCCAGGGAACGGGAGACGCAAAAAATGCTCGGCGAAGCCAATGCCAAAGCAAACAGGGAAATAATGGACAGCAAGCGCCAAAGCCTGGGAACGGCGGCCAAGGGCAAATCAGATGCGGAAGTGAATCGCTTATACGACGCCAAGCTTAAACAAACCACGGAAGAGGCCAATCGCGCGGCACAGGAAGCCCACAATGCGCTGAGTCAAGGCCAAGGCGAGGCGGCGGTGAAGCAAGTAACCGGCAAAACCCTGCAGGAATTGGAAAACATGTCTGACGCGGAAGCCGAAGCTTTATCCCGCCAAATGGAACAAAAATACGGACAGTGATAAACACAGCCCGACAAACAGCCCTTGCGGCAAACGCCAAAAATCCGACCGAGCAAGGCTGGATTTAATGCCTACCCAGCCGGCGAATTAACCGGACAATCGGCCTTATCCGCCCCCCGCCGGACACCACGGACCGGTCTCCCACCGGTCCTTTACTCGTCGTCCAGCTCCTGCTCCAGTAAGGCCCGCAGGCCGGCCGGCATTTCCAGGGTTTCCGGATCCCACCCCTCCAAATCCAGCACATCTTTCAGACACTGTTCCATAATCAGATGGGCTTTTTGGGTGGCATCGGCAATGCGCCGATGCACCTGGGTTTGTACCTCGCCTCGACTGCGCTCGGAACAATTGGCCTGATAGTCGAACAGCCGGCGCAGGCTGTCGATCTGTGCACTGACCTGCGACGGACAGGAACACATGTATAGCATCGCTTGCACGTTGATTCGTTTCAATTGCGAATTGCTAAATTGGGTTTCCAGTTTCATGATGCGGGCTCTCGATTTGATCGTTTTTATAATTATTGGGCTCGGGCCACCCCTGGCTCCTGATTCTCAGCCAATCGCAACTCGGAGTCGCGACCGGCGGCATAGGCTATCAAGGCCACAGCCAGTTATCAACCTCCGGCAAATCCACGCCGTTTTCGTAGGCGTAATTCCGGCATTCAATCTGTCTATCGCGCAGTTTTTCCTTGACGTGCGCTCCGGCGACACGCAGCGCCGGGATGCGGTCTATCACGTCGATAGCCAGGCTGAAACGGTCGATCTCGTTCTGAATGGCCAACTCCAGCGGCGTGTTGATACTGCCTTTTTCCTTATAACCGCGCACATGCAGATTTTTGTGATTATTGCGCCGATAGGTCAGCCTATGGATCAACCACGGATAACCGTGAAAATTGAAAATCACCGGCTTATCGACAGTAAACAGGCTATCAAAATCCCTATCGCTCAAACCATGCGGATGCTCGCCGGCCGGCGTCAGTTTGTATAGATCCACCACATTCACAAAGCGGATTTTCAGGTGCGGAAAGTGATCCCGCAGCAGCATCGACGCCGCTAAGGCTTCCTTGGTGGGAATGTCGCCGGCGCAGGCCAACACCACATCCGGCTCGCCACCCTCGTCGTTGCTGGCCCATTCCCAAATGCCGATGCCTTTGGTGCAATGTTTGATCGCGGCATCCATATCCAGATATTGCACATGCTTTTGCTTGTCGCAGACAATCACGTTGATGTAATCGGTACTTTGCAGACAATGATTCGCCACCGACAGTAGGCAGTTGACATCTGGCGGCAGATAAATCCGCGTCACTTTCGGGCTTTTGTTGACCACCAGATCCAGAAAGCCCGGGTCCTGATGGGTAAAGCCGTTGTGATCCTGGCGCCAGACCGTGGAAGTAATCAATAGATTCAAGGACGAAACCGGTGCCCGCCAGGAAATGGCCTGCGTCATCGCCAGCCATTTGGCATGCTGGTTGAACATCGAGTCGATCACATGGACAAAGGCTTCGTAAGTCGAGAAGAAGCCGTGGCGACCGGTCAGCAGGTACCCTTCCAGCCAGCCTTCCAAGGTATGCTCGGACAACATTTCCATCACGCGGCCGTCGGCGGCAAGTTCGCCGCCATCGGCATCTTCCGGCAAGGTATCGGCCAGCCAGGTTTTTTTACTGACTTCGTAGATCGCATCCAGCTTGTTAGACGAATTTTCGTCAGGGCCAAACACGCGAAAATTGTGCATATTTTCCGCCATGATGTCGCGCAGAAACTTACCCAATGGCCGGGTGTTTTCGGCCAGAATCTTGCCGGGGCCAGGCAACGCGACCGCATAGTCACGATAATCCGGCATCCGCAAAGCACGGCGCAAAATGCCGCCATTGCTGTGCGGATTAGCACTCATTCTGCGATTGCCTTTAGGCGCCAAGGCTCTCAGATCCGGCCGCAAGCGGCCGTCGGCATCGAATAGTTCCTCGGGTTTGTAACTGCGCAGCCAGGCTTCCAATTGCTGTAAATGCTCCGGGTTATCGCGCACCTCGCTGAGCGGCACCTGGTGCGAACGCCAAAAGCCTTCGACTTTATGATTATCGACGGTTTTCGGGCCGGTCCAGCCTTTGGGCGAACGTAACACTATCATCGGCCAACGCGGCCGGCTCGGATTACCGCTGGCGCGGGCTTCCTGCTGGATGCGGCGGATTTCGACGAGACAGGTTTCCAAAGTTTCCGCCATGGTCCGATGCATGGTTGGCGGATCGCTGCCTTCCACAAAATACGGCGTCCAGCCGTAGCCTTTGAACAGATCCTCCAGCTCGGCATGAGAGATGCGCGACAGCAAGGTCGGGTTATTGATTTTATAGCCGTTCAGATGCAGGATCGGCAACACTGCCCCGTCGCGAAGCGGATTTAAAAACTTATTGGAATGCCAGGACGTGGCCAGCGCCGCCGTCTCGGCTTCACCATCGCCGACCACGGCCGCCACCAACAGATCCGGATTGTCGTAAGCCGCACCAAACGCGTGGGAAATGCTGTAACCCAACTCGCCGCCTTCGTGAATCGAACCCGGTGTTTCCGGCGTGCAATGACTGCCAATGCCGCCCGGGAAGGAGAACTCTTTGAAGAACTGGCGCAAGCCCTCTTCATCTTCGCCTTTGTTCGGATAAATCTCGCTATAGGTGCCTTCCAGATAGACCGGCGCCAAAACGCCGGGCGCGCCGTGGCCGGGGCCGGCGATGAACAAGGTATTTTGGTCGTATTTATTGATCAACCGGTTCAAATGGATGTAGCAAAAACTCAGCCCTGGGCTGGATCCCCAGTGTCCCAGCAACCGGCGCTTGATGTGCTTGGGCTCCAAGGCTTCCCTAAGCAGCGGGTTATCCTGCAAATAAATCATCCCGGCCGCCAAATAATTGCAGGCTCGCCAATAGGCGTCGATATTCCGTAGTTCGGCTTCCGAAAGTGCGACTGTGGTACTCATAACGGCTCCAATGCTTTTATAAAAAGCTGCAAAACGATTGACAATTCGGGCAGGCTCGGCGCATCCGTAGCGGTTCAGGCCGATGAATAGTCGCCTCCAGTAACCAGCTGCCGGGTGCGGGCATAAGTTTCTTGAATAATGAGTGCGTCGGTGCTGGCCCGGTGCCGCATCAACGCCAAATCCTGGATAACTTGCTGTTTGGTTTGGGTCCAGATGTCCATCTGCGCTTCTTTCAGTATCATTTCCAGCGCACTCAGATAAAACGTCGGCTTTACGCCGGATTGATAAAACAAGCGCGACAGCCAGGGCTTATCCACCACCCAGCCATCACTATAAACGGTTTGATCGGCAAGGAATGCATTCAATTCGGCCGCGACCAACGCAATCGATTTCCCGCGGCTGATTAAGGTGTCGCGGCTAAGGCCGTGAACTTGTTCGGCCTGCGCGTCCCAATACAGCCAATTGCTGGCAGGCTTGATCAGCGCGCAATATTTTTGTCCGGAACCCAGCACCACCCCGACTTCGATGGGATAACTATCGAAGCCAAACCCGGAGGCTTCAAAGTCAATAACATTCGGTCTAATTGTTTGCAATTGAGCAACCCTTTGCAACGTATTAAACCCATAAGCCTAGACTAAATCGAGGAATAAGCCCTATCCGCACGGGTACGAAAATGTTTAAACAGACGAATCCCCAACAAAAAGGCCAGCACGGCGGCAAACAACAACGGCCTACTCAAATCTTTTTTTACCAACCAAACAAAATGCACCACCCCCGCCACGGCGATAAAGTAAGTCAAACGGTGTAAACGTTTCCAATTCTTGCCGCCGAGCCGGCGTTGCATCGCATTGGTGGAGGTCGCGGCCAGCGGAATTAACAGTACAAATGCCGCGAAACCGATAGTGATGTAGGGGCGCTTCAGAATATCCTTGCCGATTGCCGCCCAGTCGAAAAACTGATCCAGAACCAAATAGGTAGAAAAATGCAAGCAAGCGTAAAAAAACGCAAATAGTCCCAACATCCGTCTCAGGCGGATAGGCCAATTGACGCCGCTAATTTGCCGCAACGGCGTCGCACTAAGGCTGATCAACAAAAACGTCAACGTCCAGTAACCGGTGTTATGCGTGATTTTTTCGATAGGGTTGGCACCCAAATCATCCTGCCAGGCTGCGATCAGCAATAACGCCAAGGGTATCAGAGCAGTCAAAAACACCACGATTTTCAAACTACGCAAAGATCTATCGTCCAAGCTCTTCCCACTCACAATTCAAAAGTTTTTAACCAGATCCATGCCGGCGTAAAGCCCGGCCACTTGTTCGGCGTAGCCGTTGAACGGCAGAGTCGGCCGCTTCAGAAAATCGCCGAGCCGGCGTTCCTTGGCCTGACTCCAGCGCGGATGATCGACCTCGGGATTAACGTTGGCATAAAAACCGTACTCGTTCGGGCCGGCCTGCATCCAACTGGTGGCGGGCTGCTGTTTCAACAAACGGATTTTGACGATGGACTTCGCGCTTTTGAAGCCGTATTTCCAGGGTACGACGATGCGCACCGGTGCGCCGTTTTGATTCGGCAATACTTCGCCGTATAAACCAAAAGTCAGTAAAGTCAAAGGATGTTGTGCTTCGTCGATGCGCAGGCCTTCCCGGTACGGCCATTCCAAGACCGCCCGGCGCTGGCCGGGCATTTGCTCGGGATCTTGCAGACTGACGAATTCCACGTAACGGGCCTCGCTGGTCGGTTCCACCTGTTTCAGCAGTTCCGCCAAGGGATATCCCAACCAGGGTATCACCATCGACCAGGCTTCCACGCAACGCAAGCGATAGATGCGTTCCTGCATCGGCGCCAGTTTCAGTAAATCTTCGATGGCGAATTGCTTCGGTTTGCGAACTTCCCCTTCCACGCTGACCGTCCACGGCCGTGTCTTCAGGCTGCCGGCCATTTTGGCCGGCCCTTCCTTGCTGGTATCGAACTCGTAGAAGTTATTGTATCGAGTAACGTCTTTTAGGGGCGTCAGTTGATCGGTCAAACCATAGGTTTCGGAGACACTATTCGCCAGCTTTTCGCCACCGAATGCCGCACCAGCCAGCAACGCTGCCGAACCGCCCAGCGCCAACTGCATAAATTGCCGACGCTGGTAAAACAGCTCGCGCGGTGTAATTTCCGATGCGGGGATAGTAGGTGTAACGGGGTGTTTCATGGAAAGCCTCATACAAGTTTAGATCTACTCGACCGTAAACCGGCCCGGCAGTTCCAATCTTAAGGATATTTCAACTTATGATTTAGCCGCCGAGCGCCACGATGCTGCCACGGACACTACTTGTGGGGGTGTTTTTTGCCAGCCGGTTTCTTGCCGCGACCACTTTTCGCGGATTTTTTCTGTTTGGCCGGTTTCTTGGACGAAACATTTTGCGTGCTTTCCGGTTTTTCCGATTCGCCTAGCGTTGCGGACTCCGGCTTCTCTAAAGCATCCTCGCTATCTGGCGGCAAATCCGGCATGGGCAATTCCGCCGCGCTGCTACCGTCATCCACTGCGGATTGATCACAATCCGGCAAGTCTTTGTCTTCGGCCGAACAAATCACCCGGTAGATGATTTTTCTGTCGTTGTTTTTAGCGGCTTTGCGCTCAGCTGGGGTAGCGACGGGGGCAGTTTCGTCGGAGATTCTGCCCAATAGCTCCGAATGTGCCGATACGGCAAATACTATGCAATAGACTAACAAACACCCACGGAGCACGGCGGTTTTCATATCTTTAAACTTTCTTCAAATATCGTTTGGCTTCGTTCCACAAGCCGTCCAGCTCCGCCAAGTCGCAATCGCGCAGCTCGCGGCCGGAGGCCTCTACCTGTTTTTCGATGTAATTGAAGCGGCGGGTGAATTTTTTAGTGGCTTCGCGCAAGGCGATTTCCGGATTGACTTTTAGATGCCGGGCCAGATTTACGGCTACCAGCAGCAAATCGCCGATTTCTTCCTGTATGTGCGGTTGATCGCCGGATTGCCAAGCTTCATGGACTTCCTGCAACTCTTCGCGCACCTTGTCGAACACCGGCTCGGCTGCCGGCCAGTCGAAACCGTGGCTGGCGGCGCGATTTTGAATTTTCTCGCATTGCACCAGCGCCGGCAGGCTTTGCGCAACGCCGGCCAATACACTTTCGGTTTGCTGTGCGGGCTGTTTCAGGCGGCGTTCCTTGGCTTTGGCCGCATCCCAGGCTTGTTGGCGCTGTTCGTCGTTGTCGAATTTGACGTCGGCAAACACATGCGGATGCCGAGTGACCAGCTTCTCGCCAATCGCCGCCGCCACTTGCTCGAAATCGAACAAGCCGCGTTCTTCGGCAATCCGAGAGTGAAATACCACTTGCAGCAACAAGTCGCCCAATTCGCCGCGCAAATCGTCGAAGTCCTCACGTTCGATGGCGTCGGCCACCTCATAGGCTTCTTCGATCGTGTAGGGAATCAGGCTATAAAAATCCTGCTTGACGTCCCAAGCGCAACCCTGCTCAGAATCGCGCAAGCGGGCCATCAAAGCCAGCAGTTCCTGGGTTTTAGTCAAACTCAAAATGTCGAACCAAAGGTTTCCTGATAGCGTTGTTTGAATTCGGCTACCGTAAAAGTATGGTTCTGGGTGCCGTTATGTTCGATTTTGATCGCACCCAACAAGGAAGCGATGCGCCCCGTCACATCCCAGTCATAATCGTTGATCAAACCGTACAGCAGTCCGGCACGATAGGCGTCGCCACAACCAGTGGGATCCAGAATTTGTTTGGGTTTGGCTGGCAGAATATCGATAATTTCGCCGCGCGTATAGATTTTCGAACCGTTACCGCCCAAAGTGATCACCAACGCATCGACTTTTTCGGCGATTTGCTCAAGGCTCAAACCGGTGCGCTGCTGCATCAATTCCGACTCGTAGTCGTTGAAAGTGGCGTAATTGGCCAGCTCCAGAAATGCCAACAACTCGTCGCCATCGAACATCGGCATGCCTTGGCCGGGATCGAAAATAAACGGAATGCCTTGATCGACAAACTGCTGCGCGTGCTCCTGCATGCCTTGTTTACCGTCCGGGGAGACAATACCAACGGTTATGCCCGAGTCTGCCGGCACAGTGTTTAAATGCGAAAAGCTCATCGCACCGGGATGGAAAGCGGTGATTTGATTATCATCGACGTCGGTGGTGATATAGGCTTGGCCGGTGTAATGATCGTCCAGCACCTTGATATACCGGCTGGAAATACCGCATTGGCTCAGCCATTGCGCATAGGGTTCGAAATCGTGCCCGACGGTCGCCATGATGGACGGCTCTTCCTGCAACAATTTCAAGTTATACGCAATGTTACCGGCACAGCCGCCGTATTCGCGGCGCATGGCCGGCACCAGGAAAGAGACATTGAGCATATGCACTTTCTCGGGGAGGATGTGATGTTTAAATTTGTCGTGAAACACCATGATGGTGTCGTAGGCCATGGAGCCACAGATCAATGCACTCATTATTATCCTTGTTAGACGATTTCAGCGGCCCTAAGGTAACGGATGTTGGAAACGGGCACAAGACGAAAAATGAAAGCTCCCCTTTCGCCTTGGTTTCGTGGTCTTGCCGCTTACAGCAAAATCAACGCCCAGGTCGCGCCTGCCCAGATCAAGGACAGCATCACCGCCGCCGAGCCTATATCCTTGGCGCGCCCGGACAGTTCGTGATGCTCGAAACCCACCCTATCCACCACAGCCTCCACGGCGGAATTCAACAACTCCACCAGCAGCACCAAGACCACGCTGCCGATTAACAAGACCTTCTCGATTGCGGTTTGACCAAGCCAAATCGCCAGCGGCGTCGTTACCACGAACAACGCCACTTCCTGCCGAAATGCTTCCTCGTGTTGCCAGGTGGCTTTGAAACCGGCAACCGAGAAAAAACAGGCATTAATCAGCCGTTTAAATCCTTTTGCATTTTGATTTGCCATTGGCTGTTCCTAATCCTCAATCAAATTTCGGTAAGCGTCCGCATCCAACAAACTATCGAGTTCGGCCGGATTATCCGCTTTAATGGCAAACAGCCAGGTTTGATAAGCGCCATCGTTGACCTGTTCCGGCTCGTCCGACACCGAATCGTTGATCTCGACCACGCTGCCGCTGACCGGACTGAACAGGTCGGACGCCGTTTTTACCGATTCGACCACCGCCAGTTGTTCGCCCTGCTTCACTGCCCTGCCCACATCGGGCAAGCCGATAAAGACAATGTCGCCCAATTCGGACTGGGCAAAGTCGGTGATGCCGACGCGCACGACATTACCGTCTTCCAGCTTGGCCCACTCGTGGGTTTCGGCATATTTCAAGTTTTCTGGTGTTTCACTCATTAGCATTTCCCTCAAGCCGTAACAGTAATCGAAAAGGATAACCGGCTATTTTTTTTACACAACAAAAAATTACAGGCCCCGTCGGCTCAAACTTTATAATCTCCGCCCAATCGGCGATTAATTAACTTAGTCAGGCCATTGAGGCGTTATAACCCACATCCACAAAAATCATGCGAATAGCACTTTTTCTCGCCGGCTGCCTTGGCGTTTTCAGTCTGCTTCCGAACGCCGCATCGGCGGACGACGACGATGCGCAGCCAAACATCATCGCAGCCCAGCAGCCCCGCCCAAACACCGACCCCAATATATTACGGTTGGATCAAGCCGGCCAGAAATTAGCAGGCATTCAGACTCAAACGCTAATTGCCGCGCAGCAAACGCCGGAATTTATTGCATACGGCACGGTACTCAATCCCGAACCGTTACTCAACATCCGTCAGCAATACTTGGCTGCCAGCGCCCAACAAGACAGCGCGCAGGCCCGCTATAGCGAAGCCGCGCAAAATTTGAACCGCACGCGCGACCTGCACCAGCAAGACATCGTCTCCACCCGCCGCCTGCAGGAACAACAAGCCATCTGGCGGGCCGACAAAGCCAACCTGGCCTCCAACAACTATCAACAACAGCTAATCGCCGCCAACAGCCGGCTGGTTTGGGGCGCCACCCTAAGCAACTGGTTTACCAAAGCACAAGATAAAAACGCCACGCAACTGCTGGAACATCGCGCGCAGTTGCTGATAATCACCTTGCCCGCCAATAGTCAGCTAGACCCGACCGTCAGCGTTATCCATATCCACGAACGCGGCCAACGCCAAGCCGCCAAACCCGCCGCCTTAATTGCCGCAGCACCGCAAGTCGATCCGCTTTCACAAGGTCAACGCTATTTTTTCAAGTGCGAGGAATGCCGTTTGCCGTTCGGCGCCCACGTTACCGCCTGGATTCCGGAGGGTGGCCAAACCAGTAGCGGGGTCAATATTCCGCAATCCGCCTTGGTGTGGCACTTGGGCCAGGCTTTTGCCTTTGTGAAAGCCGACACCAACCAGTTCAGCCGCCGCCTGCTCAGGCAATACAGCACCAATAACCAAGGATATTTCGTGGCCGGCGGCTTACAGCCTGGCGAAGAAATCGTGATCACCGGCGCACAAACCCTGCTGTCGCAACAATTGAAAGGATCGATTCCGGACGAAGATAAGGACTAAGGGCCGGTCCGAATTGGCAATACACCTTTTGAGTTAAGCAGCCTTACGCTGCAATATAGTTAGCAGACGCCGGGCACGTTCAAAACCGCCCCCTCCCCACTAATGCTTGATCTGTAACACCTCAACCGAAGCCCAGACTTGCTCCGTGAATTCGGCATCCATCGCCGGCATACCGTCCATGAGCCACTGCACTATCACCTTGGCGATATTCGGATAAGTAACATGCACCGCATGCGGATTATGCAGCCAGTCCGCGATTGTGACGTCGTCGAGATCGAACATGGTTTGGCCGTAGCCCAATTGTTTTAAGGCTTCGGCATTGGAAATCTGCTCCATTTGCGCATGCAGCGGCTTCACCAAAATCTTCTTACCCAATTGCAAGGACTCGCTCGCCAATTCGAAACCGGCATTGCTGATGATGCCGGCACAATCGTATAAATCTCGTTGGAAACCGTCCCGCGACAAGGGCTTACAACTAATATGCGGGTATTTGGAAACGGCCGGCTCCGGCGAATAAACATGAAACTCGAAATTTTCGAACGGGCATAGTAGCTTGACTACCGTTTGTGGGTCTTCGAAGGGCAGATACACCAAAATCTTATTGGCTTGGGTATGTTGCGGAAACTCAGGCGTTTCGATGATCGGCGGTAAAATCGGCTGACCGAAATGGTGCCAGTGCAAGCCGATGCCGATGTCGGCGGGCGCGAAATATTTCATCACCTGCTCGGCAATCGGATCGCCGCCGGCACGCGGGATATTGTGTCTGAACGCATACTGATGACCGATGCCCAGCACTTTTTTCTTTTGCCTTTTCGCGGCCCAGGCGGTAACCGGCTCGAAATCGCTAATAACCAAATCGTAGCCGCTTAAATCCAGGCTATTGATGTCCCTGACAAACCGAATCGGGCTGGCTTCCAATGCGGTTTTCACATAACTGACCTGACCGTTGTGAGTATTGAAAGTCAAGCCGGTTTTGACTTGATAACCGTTAAACACGTCCATGTCAAAATACTTGTCCGCCGGCCGCCCGGTAAACTGAAAGGTGACGTCGAAACCGGCTGCATACAGTTCTTTCGCCATGACTCTGGCACGGGTGATGTGGCCATTACCCGTGCCTTGCACGCCATAAAATATTTTCATAATAAAAGATAATCGAGACTAAAAATTGCTGTACTAACGCCCAAAACCATACCCATAAGTGTGTCGCTGGGAAAATGCACCCCCAACACGACGCGGGAAAATCCAACCAGCGCAGCCCACAGATAGAGGATCGGCAGCAAATCCGGCAGGAAATAGCCCAGTAGCGTGGCCACCATGAATGCCGCCGAGGTATGCCCGGACGGAAAACTGAATTGATCGGCAGGCTTGATCACGCTGCAAAAATTCTGTAACGCCTGTTGCGGACGATCGCGTTTGAAGCCCTTTTTCAACAACAGGTAAACCGGCCGTTCAATCAAAAACGCCAAGATCATGGCCTGCAACAGACCGTCGTGTATGCCCTGATCCCAATACAGCCAGACCGCTACCAGAACGTACAAAACCCCGTCGGCGGTTCTGGAAATAGTCCGGCACAGGCGTACCAAGCCGGCATGAATCATGACGTTGTTTAGCCAGGTAAATAGAGTCACATCGTATTTGTGGATCGAGTAAATCAGCTTCATGGTCCGGCCCTCGTTAATTACCGCACGCGTCGACCGCGAGCTTCGTGCAGTAGTTGGAAATTATCGATTTTCCCTTGCAAACAGGTTTCTCCTTGACGACGAGTCCAGCTTAGAGATGCTTTATGACAATAAGATGAAGCTTTGTTTAAGCTTATGTGACAGGTCACTTTCGCCGATTGTTTGTTACAATTACCGGCTGCGACACGTTCTGCTCCGTAGAGCGTTCGAGAGCTGCGATCCATAACAACACGGCAGAACCTTTTCGGTTTTATTCAGGGCACTATGCAACGTTTTTGCACTCTAGGATTTGTTCTCGGCCTGATCTTGATGGTCTTCGGCGTCACTTACGCGTTACCAATCGCCGCATCGCTGTATTTCGAAGACGGTATGGTCGATCATTTCGTAAATGGCATGTCGCTGAATATCGGCGTCGGCAGCCTGCTGTCGGGCTTGACGATGCGCTTTCGCGGCGATGTCAAAACCCGGGACGGCTATTTGCTGGTGGCATCGTTCTGGATATTGATGTCGGCGGCAGCCACGCTGCCTTTAATCTGGGGCATGCCCGGACTATCGTTTACCGATGCGTTTTTCGAAACCATGTCGGGATTCACCACCACCGGCGCGACAGTATTGAGCGGCCTCGATACGCTGGCGCCGTCGCTGAATCTGTGGCGGCACGAAATGGTTTGGATAGGCGGTTTGGGTATCATTGTGCTGGCGGTAGCGATTCTGCCCTTGCTGGGCGTCGGCGGTATGCAACTGTACAAGGCGGAAATTGCCGGACCGGTGAAAGACAGCAAATTAACACCGCGCATCACCGAAACCGCGCGCTTGCTCTGGCTGGTCTATGCCGGCATCACCGTGGTTTGTATTGTGTCCCTAAAAATCGCCGGCATGGGCTGGTTCGATGCGATTTGCCACGCCTTCTCCACCCTAGGCTTGGGCGGCTTTTCCACGCACGATGCCAGCATCGGTTATTTCGACTCCGTTGCCGTCGAATTGGTGCTGACCGTATTCATGCTGATTTCGGCAATGAATTTCGGCACTCACTACACGGTGTTACACCACCGCAGTCCGAAACCCTATTTACAAGACCCGGAAGCGATGCCGATGCTGGGTTTGATAGCCGGCAGCATTCTGCTGTGCGCCGGTTATCTTTGGCATTTCGAAACATATCCGGATTTCTTTAGCAGCCTGCGCCACGTTACCTTCAACCTGGTATCGATCGCCACCGACTGCGGCTTTGCCAGCGTTGACTTCGACAAGTGGCCGCCGTTTGTACCTTGGTGGATGCTTTACCTGAGCTGCGTGTCGGCCTGCACCGGTTCAACCGGCGGCGGCATCAAGATGTTCCGCACCTTATTATTGTGGAAGCAGGCTGGCCGCGAGCTTTTCAGCATTCTGCATCCACGTGCAGTCAACCCTATCCGCATCGGCGACACCCCCATCGCCAACAAGATTATCTTCGCGGTCCTGGCCTTTATTTTTCTGTACTTTATTTCGATCGTGGTAATGACTTTCACGCTGATTTTTACCGGACTGGACCCGATTTCCGCACTCAGCGCCGTGATTGCCTGCATCAACAATGCCGGTCCCGGTCTAAATCAGCTAGGCCCGGCAACCAACTTTTCCAGTCTGAACGATTTTCAGACCTGGGTCTGTTCGACGACGATGTTGCTCGGACGCCTGGAGGTGTTTACCCTGGTCGTGCTTTTTACTCCTACTTTCTGGAGAAAATAGTACAATTCACGGCCTTATGGTCCGCAAGCTACGTTTATATCGCCTTAGCGCCGACGCGGCCGGATAGCAATCTTTAACTATTTATCAGGAACCTTGGCATGACTTCCGCTCGACACATCGATTTTCTCAGCAAAAGAAAACTAGCGTTTTACTTCTCAGGCACCCTGTTATTAATTTCCATAGTTTCGTTTTTCGTGAAGGGCCTGGATCTCGGCATCGACTTTACCGGCGGCAGCGTCTACGAATTGCATTACAACCAGGCCGCCGATCTGGATAAAATGCGCAGTACGTTGGAGCAACAAGGCTTCGCCGATGCCAATCTGCAACATTTCGGCAGTGCGGCCGACGTCTTGATTCGCCTGAAGCCGGTGGAAAACATCAGCCAAAAAGAACTGAGCGAAAAAGTACTCAGCATCGCTAACAGCAGTCAAAGCCAACCGGGCGAACTTCGCCGCGTCGAATTCGTTGGCCCACAAGTCGGCGAAGACTTGGTCAACGACGGCGGACTGGCACTGTTCTTCGCCTTTGTCGGCATCATGGTTTACGTCAGCATTCGCTTCGAGTGGAAACTGTCTTTGAGCGCTATCGCCGCCTTATTCCACGACAGCATTATTACGATGGGCTTTTTCTCGGTATTTGGCTGGGAATTCGACATGACCGTGCTATCGGCCATCCTGGCGCTGATCGGTTATTCGATCAACGACACCATCGTGGTTTACGACCGTATCCGGGAAACCGTCCGCAGCAGCCGGATCAAAGAATCGATTAACGAAATCGTCAACACCGCCCTGAACGACACGCTAAGCAGAACCATTCTGACTTCACTGACCGTATTTTTAACCCTGTTGGCCCTGGCCTTCCTCGGCGGTAAAACAATCCACGGCTTTGCGATCGCCATGCTGATCGGCGTCGTCAAAGGCACCTATTCGTCGATTTATATCGCCAGCTCACTGGCCTTGAGCCTGGGCCTGAGCCGAGACGATCTGATGCCGCCAGCCAAAGACAGCGTCGTTGACGACATGCCTTAATCCGAATTTCATTTACAACTTCAAGCGAACGCTCACGGAACAACTTGATGACACAAAAGCTAAATACTCGCGACCTGACCCAACTTACTCTCGGCATCCCCGGCTTTGAATATAAAGATCTGTACGATGCTCAACGCCTAGCCGATTTACTGGCGGCATTCGATCAGTCGGTACAACAGCACGACGCCGCTTTGTTTGCGGAAATCGCTGCATACCGCAGCTGCGGCGGCGACGGCATGAAGCCGGAGGAAATTTCCGAGTTATTGGTAAGAATGGCGCCGCTGGTCGGCACTTTTGTCGCGCGTTTATTCAATGTCAGCGATGTGCGCGAGCAGCAAATCGGCAATATTCGCAATGAATTCGACGCGGTATTTGTCTATCGCACCGAAATCGTCGGTAATTTGAGCAAGTTATTCAAAGGCCAAACCATTGAGGGCTGGGACATAGCCGCACTGCGCACACAGCTGGACGGCTTGCTCCGCGCCGCCGGCAAGCAGGAATTATTCAAAACCGATGCGGAACTGGCCGTCAGTCAATTGGGTGCGGACTTGTGGCGACTGTCGCAACAAGCGGAATTGAACGACACCGACATCGCTGCGTTCAAAGACCAGCTCAGCGGTTACGACAGTCCAGCCGCGCTGGTTGCGGGACTGCTCGACATCGTTAGCCGTTGGAGCTTCGCCGCCAAACAGGTTCCTGAATTACAAGCCGTGGTTGCCAAGTGGTTAAGTTTCAAAATTCCGGAAAAAACCAATCTGGAAAATCTGGTCGAACACGAAACCGTTTCGCAAAACGGTTACGACGTTTGGGCTTGCGACGATCACCACCATCGCCGCCGAGACGGCTTCGCCCTGACCGACAAACGCTTCAACCAACGTCAAACACTTTATGAAGTCGATCATTGCATTTACTGCCATGACCGGGATAACGATTCCTGCTCCAAGGGCATCAAAAACAAAAAAGACGGTACGTTCAAAACCAATCACTTGAGCGCGTTGATGACCGGCTGTCCGCTGGAAGAAAAAATCTCCGAGATGCACGTGGTCAAACGTCAGGGCGACAATATCGGCGCGCTGGCGATGATCATCATCGACAACCCGATGTGCCCAGGCACCGGCCACCGGATTTGCAACGACTGCATGCGCGGCTGTATTTACCAAAAAACCGAGTCGGTGAATATTCCGCAAATCGAAACCAATGTGTTGACCGATGTGCTGTTCATGCCTTGGGGTTTTGAAATTTACAGCCTGTTGACCCGTTGGAACCCGCTGAATATCAAACGCTCCACCGCCCTGCCTTATAACGGCAAGAACGTGCTGGTCGCCGGCATGGGACCGGCCGGTTATACTTTGTCGCACTATTTGTTGAACGAAGGCTTCGGCGTAGTCGGCATCGACGCATTGAAAATCGAACCGTTGCCGCTGCATCTGACCGGCGACCGCGATAACGTACCGATGCCTATCATGGACTTTCAAAGTCTGTACGAAGACCTGGATAAGCGGGTGTTGCTGGGTTTCGGCGGCGTGGCCGAATATGGCATTACCGTACGTTGGGATAAAAACTTTTTGAAAGTCATTTACCTGACCCTGCTGCGCCGTAACGCTTTCAAATGCTACGGCGGCGTGCGTTTCGGCGGCACCATCACCATAGACGAAGCCTGGGAACTGGGGTTCGATCATATTGCGATTGCCAGCGGCGCCGGCAAACCGACCGTGATCGATCTGAAAAATAACCTGATCCGCGGCATCCGTAAGGCGTCCGATTTCTTGATGGGCCTACAATTGACCGGTGCGGCGAAAGAGTCCTCGCTGGCGAATCTGCAAGTGCGCCTGCCCGCCGGCGTGATTGGCGGCGGCTTGACTGCGATTGACACTACCACCGAGTTATTGGCCTATTATCCTGTTCAAGTCAGCAAGATTCTGCACCGCTACGACAAATTGGTCGCCAAATACGGCGAAGCCTCGGTGCGGAGCCGCTACGATGCCGAAGAACTGGAAATTCTGGAAGAGTTTTTGGCGCATGGCCGCGTGGTCGAACAGGAGCGCCAACGCGCTGCCACCGCCGGCGAAACCCCTAACTTCCTGCCCTTTCTGAAACAATGGGGCGGTGTGACCCTGTTCTATCGCAAAGGCATTAAGGATTCGCCGGCCTACCGCCAAAACCACGAAGAAATCCACGAAGCGCTGTCGGAAGGCATTTATCTGGCCGAAGGCATGAGTCCGCTGGAAGCCATCGAAGACCAATACGGCCATCTGCAAGCCGTGCGTTTCGAGAAACTGGCCGAGCAGGAAGGCAAATGGCGGAAAACCGATGAAGTGGAAGTAAAGCTGCGCGGTTTATTTATCGCCGCCGGTACCGCGCCGAACACGATTTACCAATCCGAGCACCCCGCGACTTTCGTGATGGATCGCAAATTCTACAAACGTCACGAACCGGACTGGTTGCAAGGCAAAGCCGAATTGGTACCGATGGCCGACGATGAGCAAGTCAAAGTCGGCAAACCGGCGCCGTTTACCTCGTACCACAGTGCCGGCCGTTACATTACGTTTTACGGCGACAATCATCCGGTTTATGCCGGTAACGTGGTGAAAGCGATGGCCAGCGCCAAAGACGGCTACCCCTATATTGTTAAGCTATTCGCCGACGAGATTGGCACATTAGAGGCCGCGCAACAGCCGCAACGCGACGCAAAGCTGCGCGATTTACAGAACAAGCTGGATGCCGCTTTCTTGGCACATGTCGTCGAAGTAAACCGCCTGACGCCAACCATCATCGAAGTGGTGATCAAAGCGCCTGCCGCGGCAAAACATTTCGAACCAGGCCAGTTTTACCGGGTACAAAACTACGAATCGCTGGCCCCCGTGGTCGAAGGCACCACGCTAGCTGCGGAAGGCTTGGCCTTGACGGGCGCCTGGGTAGACAAAGAAAAAGGTCTGGTGTCCTTGATTGCGTTGGAAATGGGCAGCTCCAGCCGCCTGTGCGCCACCTGGAAAATCGGCGACCCGCTGGTATTGATGGGCGTGACCGGCGCACCCACCGAAATCCCGCACAACCAAACCGTGCTGCTATTGGGCGGCGGCTTGGGTAACGCGGTATTATTCTCAATCGGCAAAGCCATGCGCTCCGCCGGCAACAAGGTATTGTATTTTGCCGGTTATCGTAACCGCGAAGACTTGTTCAAGGTGCCGGACATTGAAGACGCGTCCGACGTCATCGTCTGGGCGGTAGACAAACGCCCCGGTAACGACGCGATTCCGGTCACTCGCCCGCAAGATAAAACCTTCGTCGGCAATATCGTCGAAGCGATGGTTGCCTACGCTACCGGCGAACTGGGCGAAACCAGCTTGAAACTGCAAGATGTAGATCACCTGATCGTAATCGGTTCCGACCGGATGATGGCGGCTGTCAAAGCGGCGCGTTTTGCCGCGCTGAAACCGTATCTGAAAGAAGGCCACGAAGCGATCGGCTCGATCAACTCGCCGATGCAGTGCATGATGAAAGGCGTCTGCGCCCAATGCCTGTGTAAACACATCGATCCAGAAAGCGGCGAGGAAAGCTTTATGTACTCTTGCTACAACCAGGACCAGGCATTGGATTACGTCGACTTTCCCAACCTGCAAGCCCGCTTGCGACAAAACACGGTACAGGAAAAACTATCCTCGCTGTGGCTAACATATTTGCTGGAAGCTTAAGATTTTCAGCTGATCCCCGGTAGACTACGGCAAGCAGGATAAACGCCACGCAGCTCCGGCATGTGTGGCGTTTAATCGTTGCTAAACTAAGCGTTACAAACTTTGTAATATAGTGACCGCCTCGTCCGCAGCTCCGCTAACGAGGCAAAAACAGTCACGGCCGAAGAGCTCGTCCGCCGCCGCGACTGTCCAGCACCCAGTTATTGAAAGGAGTTCACCCGTGTTTTCGCGCATTCTTCTATTGTTGCTACTCACATTTTCGCCGCTGATCGCCTGGGCGGACGTCGAACAAACCGCGCAAGCCCTCAATCTCACTAAACATTGGGTCGGATATCTGGCCATCGCCATTTTTGCGGTCGCCTATATGCTGGCGATGACCGAAGAAGTTACCGAACTCAATAAATCCAAACCCATGGTACTCGCAGCCAGTTTGATCTGGGCATTCATAGCCGGTATCTACGTTAGCAATGGCATGAGCGAGCAGGCCGGCCACGCCTTCCGCGCATGCCTCGAAGGCTATGCCGAATTGTTTTTGTTCATCATGGTTTCGATGGCTTATCTCAACGCGATGGAAGATCGAGGCGTATTCGACAATCTGCGGGTATGGCTACTAAGTAAAGGCTTCAGTTACAGAAAATTGTTTTGGATTACCGGCATCATGTCGTTTTTTATGTCTTCGGTTTGCAATAACCTGACGACGGCCTTGCTTATGGGGGCCGTAATCGCAGCCATGGGCAAGGATAACCGTAATTTCGTTACGCTGGCTTGCATTAACGTGGTGGTCGCTACAAATGCCGGCGGCTCGTTTAGTCCATTCGGCGACATCACCACCCTGCTGGTCTGGCAAAGCGGCGTGGTGCCGTTCAAGGATTTTTATTCTTTATTCATTCCGGCAGTCGTCAATTTTGCCTTGCCGGCCGGTATCATGCATTTCTGGATCCCCAAATTACAGCCGGCTGCCGTGGGTAAAGCGCCAAAAATGAAGCGCGGTGCATTAACCATGATCGTGTTGTTTTTGCTGACTATTATTACAGCTGTCTGCTTTGAAAACTTGCTGAAATTGCCTCCCGCAGCGGGGATGTTGGCGGGTCTGACTTACCTAAAATTCCTAGGTTTCTACCTGCAAAAAACCGCTAACAAAGACAACGGCAAAATTAGCGATTTCGCCCACGTCTATAAGCTGTTTAACGTCGCAGTTCCCGACACCAAGCGAAGTCAGAAATTCGACGTATTCAAAAGCGTTGCCACGCTGGAATGGGACACCTTGTTATTTTTTTACGGGGTAATGATCAGCGTCGGCGGCTTGAGTTTCATCGGTTATTTGACCATGGCTTCGGACGTATTGTATGTGGGCATGGACCCAACCATTGCCAATATCGTAGTCGGCATTCTGTCGGCGTTCATCGACAACGGCACTATCATGTTTGCGGTACTGACCATGCATCCCGACATTTCGCAAGGCCAATGGCTGCTGGTCACATTGACTGCCGGCGTCGGCGGCAGCTTGCTGGCAATCGGCTCAGCAGCGGGAGTGGGTTTGATGGGGCAATTGAAAGGTCTATACACATTTAGCGCCCACTTGAAATGGATGCCGGTCATTTTGATCGGTTTTTTCGGTAGCATAGCCGCGCATTTTCTGCTGAACGGCAGCTATTTTTAACGCAATTTATTAAAAAATCAGCCGTTTTAGACGACTGCCCAATAGGTCAATTGCAAAATTTAGTATTTATTTTGCATTTTTTACTGACCGCCGTTTTGTGCTTACGGCCGCCCGAATTCGAGTTCGGGCGAAGTCACCGAGAACCGAAGCCACACAAAAGTCAATTTATTTCAATATCTTAGCCACACCTTAGCCACTGGCTATCTACGTTAGCCCGGTTTGACAACGCCACAATTGCGCTTGACAAACTGTTGTCACATTCATTTAGCGCGCAAAATCTAGCTAGTTTTTGTGGATACCCACCGATTGCGATGTATAATGAAGCCGATTTAGCTCGGTATAGTTGTCGCTTTTCAAGTCTGCAATCGGATCAACAAACATTGTTTTCCACTACCTGCTTTATTCACCAACCCTAGTTACAAACCAGCGAATAGCACTTTATTAGCAAGAGAGATTTATGTCAGTTCAAGTAGAAGGCAAAGTAAAATGGTTCAATGATGAAAAAGGCTTCGGCTTCATTGAGCAAGAAGGCGGCAAAGATGTATTCGTACATTTCAGCGCCATCAACGGCAATGGCCGCAAAACCTTGAAAGAAGGCCAAAAAGTCACTATGGAAGTGACCAACGGCCAAAAAGGCCCACAAGCGGAAAACGTAACACCGCTGTAAATTGAACTGAAAAAGCCGCCTAACCAGCGGCTTTTTCGTTAGATCAGTTTACCCCACAAGTCATACTCGTCGGCTTCTTCGATTTCGACATCGACGAAATCGCCGACTTGTAAATGGCTTGCGCCATCGATAAACACCTGACCATCAATTTCAGGTGCGTCGCTACGGCTGCGCGCTACAGCCCCCTCTTCAACCACTTCATCCACCAACACGGTTTCGATTCGGCCGACCCGACGCTGTAAGCGCTCGGCACTGATTGCCGATTGATGCTCCATAAAACGCGCCAGGCGCTCTTGCTTGACTTCTTCCGGTACAGCATCCGACAACTCGTTAGCTGCTGCGCCCTTCACCGGCGAATAAGCAAAACACCCCACCCTATCCATTTGCGCTTCGCTTAGGAATTGCAGCAACTCTTCGAATTCTTGTTCAGTCTCACCCGGAAAACCGACAATAAAGGTACTGCGTATCGTCAAATCGGGGCAAATTTTCCGCCAGGCGCGGATACGTTCCAGATTGTTTTCCGCGGCGGCTGGGCGTTTCATCAATTTCAAGATCCGGCTATTCGCATGCTGAAACGGAATATCCAGATACGGCAGGATTTTACCTTCCGCCATCAGCGGCACCACTTCGTCGACATGCGGATACGGATAGACGTAATGCATCCGCACCCAAATACCCAGTTCGCCCAATGCTTCGGCTAAGCCGTAAAACCGAGTCTGTAATTCTCGCCCGCGCCAACGCCGAGTTTGATATTTCAAATCCAGACCATAAGCGCTGGTGTCCTGCGAAACGATCAACAACTCCTTAACGCCGGCATCGGCCAGCCGCTCCGCCTCCAACATAACTTCATCTACGGGACGACTGACCAAATCGCCCCTCATCGACGGAATGATACAAAACGTGCATCGATGATTGCAGCCTTCCGAGATTTTTAGGTAGGCGTAGTGCTTGGGCGTCAGCTTGATGCCTTGCGGCGGCACCAAGTCGGTAAACGGATTATGCGCTGGCGGCAAGTATTCATGTACCGCCGATACCACTTCGTCGGTAGCATGCGCACCGGTAATTTTCAGCACTTGTGGGTGCCGCGCCAAAATCTCGTCTTGCCGGGCACCCAGGCAACCGGTGACGATGACCTTGCCGTTTTCCGCCAAGGCTTCGCCGATGCTATCCAGCGACTCCTCAACCGCAGCATCGATAAAGCCGCAGGTATTGACGATTACTAAATCAGAATTTTTATAGTTCGGCGAGACTTGGTAGCCTTCACTACGCAGCCTGGTCAAAATCTGCTCGCTATCGACCAAGGCTTTAGGGCAGCCCAAACTAATAAATCCAACGCGGGGATTACTCATTAAAATCTCTCGAAAATATTTTCACAAACAGGTAGGCGGCTTCGGTAAGCCGGCAATTTTACAGGCGTATTTCAAAGGCCCTTGCGGAAACAGTTTTTGCAAATAACGGCTATTGCCTTTTTCTTCGCCGAATTGCTTGCGGATAGCCGCCACAAACATCCGGGCGTTGGGCAGATGTTGAAATTGCCTATAGTAGTCGCGAATGTACAATAGGATTTCCCAATGCGCATCGGTAACTTCGATGGATTCAAGCCGGGCCAGCTCATCCGCGACGTTTCGATTCCATTGTTTCGCATCCCGCAGAAAGCCGTCATCAGTGGTCTCCAGCACGACGCCGTCCAACGTCAACACCACGAATGAATCACCGGATTTTTGACGGTTAACTCGACCAAGCCCGCGTAATCAACCTGCTCGACGCCAGACAGCAGAAACTGCGGCTCTACACCGTGAGCCTGCAACATTTCATTCAACGCAAAAATCCGGCAGTTTGCGGCAAGTAGACGCTGCAATAACACATTTCCGCCATGACCGCCCAAAGCGGCGCAAACAGCATTGTCCATCAGAACAACATCGTCACCGTCGCCTATACGTTCGACGACAGCTGCTTGCAATGGTAATTGCGACAGTAAATGCAGCATTATTCCACATGCGTCAGCTTCAAGCCGACGATACCGATGATAATCAGTAGAATCGAAGCCAATCTGAACCAATCCGCCGATTCTTTAAATAAAAAAATCCCAATGATGGCAACACCAACCGCCCCCATTCCGGTCCACACCGCATAAGCTGTACCCAACGGTAAGGTTCTGATCGCCAACATTAACAGATAAAAACTGCCGGCCCCGGACACCCCGGTCACTACGCTCGGCCATAATTTGGTAAACCCATCGTTGTATTTAAGACTCACGGCAAACACGATTTCCGAGCAACCTGCGGCGAACAATAGCAACCAACCCATCAAAACTCCCGTCATATACACTATAATCAGCGCTATTTTACAATAGTGCCTTCACCGAACCGCAATATTTAGCAATTTAATGGAAAAAGAATCCGACTACCTCGTTAGAAGCGCCAAATTGGTATTTGGTCATCTGAGCGATTTGATAAAGAAGAAGTGCATCATTTCCGCGCACTTTGGCGAGCATAACCAATCGTTTTTGACGACCATTATCGACCTCGATCAAAAAGCCAATCTGATCACGCTGGATGTAGCTCCCACGGAACTACTCAACAAACAGCTATTGAGTTCCGCAAAAGTTCTATTCCGTACGGAATACGAAGGGATTAAAGTCTCGTTCAGAGGCAAAGCCATCAAAAAGTCACAAAGTGATGGGCATCCGGTTTTCGCGATGCCAATCCCGGACGCAATATTCTGGATGCAGCGCCGGCAATTTTATCGGGTTAAAGTGCCGCTATCGCATAAAAACAGCACATGCGAAATCAATTTCACTATCGAAAATGAAGAAGGTATCGCCGAGATTCAAGCTAAAACGTTTACCTTGGCAGACATCAGTCTTTCCGGTTTCTCGTTCTTGAATCCTTATCCAAAATTAACCGACTCGCTACAGCCCGATACCGTTATCAACGAATGCGCCTTGTATCTTAATGACGGCAGCCGCGCCAGCATCGGCTTCATGGTTAAAGGCATCAGCAACATCAGAGCCAGCGCCACCACCTACCAACAACGTATCGGTTGCAGGTTCACCCACGTGCCGCAGGTATTCGAAAACAATATTCAGCGTTACATGCAAGAGATAGAACTGCAACAGAAAAACCTCAATGTCTAACCGCCCCGCGCCGACCTCCTTACTCAAGGCATGAGTCGGAGGCTAGCGCGCTAACCGGCGAAACCGCAACAACCAAGTTGCACACCAAAAACTGAGCGAAGATTCTTGCGCGGTGCCGGTAGATAGCTCGCCAAGGCTCGCTGCAAGCCCAAACTTCGCGCGTATAATGTCCGCCTTCTGAAATCCAACGCCATCAACATGTCCTTACCGCCAATACCCGCGGCAGCATTGCCGCAGCACCCCTCCACGGTATTCTGGAGCGGCCTGAGCGGCTGCGGCGACTCGCTGACGCTGGCCCAAGCAATTACCCAGGAAAAGCGCCTACTGGTCATCGTCACGCCGGACACGCAAACCGCATTGCGCCTGGAACATGAACTGGCATTTTTCTTAGACAACAGCCTGCCGATTCTGCATTTTCCGGATTGGGAAACCCTGGCCTACGACGTCTTCTCGCCGTTGCCGGAAATCATCTCCGAACGCTTGCGCACCCTGGCGCTGCTACCCGACACCAAACGCGGCGCGCTGATTTTGTCGGTCGCAACCTTGATGCACCGCCTAGCGCCGCGCGAGCATATTCTGGCCCACAGCTTTGCCATCGAAGTCGGCGGCACGCTTAGCCTGGAAGTCACCCGCGCCAAATTGGAAGCCGTGGGTTATCAATGCGTGTCGCAAGTTTATCTGCACGGCGAATTCGCGGTGCGCGGCTCCATCCTGGACCTATTCCCCATGGGTTCCAAACAGCCCTACCGCATCGAATTGTTCGACGACGATGTGGAATCGATCCGCAGCTTTGACCCCGATACGCAAATGTCGCAAGACAAGATGCAGAAAGTCGAGCTTTTCCCGGCCCGCGAATTCCCGTTTACCGACGAAGCCATCAAACGCTTCCGCCAGGCCTTCCGCGAGCAATTCCCGGACGCCTCCCCCAAGAACAATCTGTATCTGGATGTTTCCAAGCAAATCGCCCCGGCCGGCATCGAATACTATTTACCGCTATTCGTCGAACGCACCGAATCGCTGTTTGCCTATTTGCCGAAAACTGCCTTGTTTGTGCTGCCGGCACAATTTGCCGCAAACGCCCAGCGTTTTTACAGCGAAGCGGATGAACGCTATCAACAACGCAAATACGATACCGACCGGCCCTTATTGCCGCCAACCCGCCTATTTTTATCGGCTGAGGAAATTCAACAGCACACCGATAGTTTCAGCCGCGTAGTACTGGACAACCAAGCAGAAACCGCCCACGCGTTTGACTGCAAACTGCTGCCTGATGTCGCTATCGATAGCCGTTTAAAAGAACCCGCCCAACGGTTGCGCCAATTCATCGAAGGCTTTGCCGGCAAGATCCTGTTCGTCGCCGAAACCGCCGGCCATCGCGAAGGCCTGATCGACAAACTAAAAAGCGTCAAACTCGCCGCTAAACAAGTGCAAAGCTGGCCGGAGTTTTTACAAACCGATCACTCGCCGTGCATCGTCGTCGCGCCGATGGATCATGGGCTTTGGTTGGAAAGAACAATGACCGCCATGGATGGTGGAAGTGCGGCAAATCGTCTGGAACGATTGTCGCCTCTGGCCATCATCACCGAAAGCCAGCTCAGCGGCGAAAAAGCCCAGCAACGACGGCGTCGGCAAAAGTCGGCGGCGCGGGCGCTGGAAAACATTTTCAACAATCTCGACGAGCTGAGCATTGGCTCGCCCGTAGTTCATCAGGAACACGGTGTCGGCCGCTATCTGGGTTTGCAGATTCTCAACGTCGGCGGCATCGACGCCGAGTTTTTGATGCTGGAATACGCCAATAACGACAAGATTTATGTGCCTGTATCGTCCTTGCACATGATCGGCCGTTACAGCGGCGTCAGCGCCGAAAATGCTCCGCTGCATCGTTTAGGCACCGACCAATGGAGCAAAGCCAAGAAAAAAGCCATGGAGCGCGCCCGCGACGTGGCCGCCGAACTGCTGGACATCCACGCCAAACGTGCCGCCCGCGAAGGCTTTGCCTTTAACATCGATAACAGCGATTACAACGCCTTTGCCGCCGCCTTCCCGTTCGAGGAAACCCCGGATCAGCTCAGCGCCATCGACGCCATCCTGCAAGACATGGCCGCCACCCAGCCCATGGATCGGGTGGTCTGCGGCGACGTCGGTTTCGGCAAAACTGAAGTGGCGATGCGCGCGGCCTTTGTCGCAGTGCAAAGCGGCAAACAGGTCGCGGTGCTGGTGCCGACCACCCTACTGGCTCAGCAGCATTATCAAAACTTCCGCGACCGCTTCGCCGACTGGCCGGTGCGTATCGAAGTCACCTCGCGCTTCGTCACCCCCAAACAGCAAAAAGCCATCGCCGACGACTTGGCCGACGGCAAGGTCGACATCGTCATCGGCACTCACAAATTATTGTCCAAGGAGATGAAATACAAAGCCTTGGGCCTGGTGATCATCGACGAGGAACACCGCTTTGGCGTCACGCAAAAAGAGCATTTCAAAAAGCTGCGCCACGAGCTGGATTTGCTGACGCTGACCGCGACGCCGATTCCGCGCACCTTGAACATGGCTATGGCCGGCCTTCGCGATATTTCCATCATCGCCACCCCGCCGCCGAACCGCCACGCCATCAAAACCTTCGTCACCGAATGGATAGACTCGCAAGTGCAGGAAGCCTGCCAGCGCGAGATCAAACGCGGCGGCCAGGTGTTTTTCCTGCACAACGACGTGAAAAGCATGGAGAAAATGATGCGCGAACTGGGCGAATTGGTGCCGGAAGCGCGGATTCAGATCGCCCACGGCCAAATGGCCGAGCGCGAGCTAGAGCAAATCATGCTGGATTTTTATCACCAGCGTTTCAACGTGCTGATTGCCACCACCATTATCGAAAGCGGCATCGACATTCCCAGCGCCAATACCATCGTCATCAACCGCGCCGACAAGTTGGGTCTGGCCCAGCTGCACCAATTGCGCGGCCGGGTCGGGCGTTCGCATCACCGCGCTTATGCCTACTGCATCGTGCCGCCGAAATCCTTGATGACCAAGGACGCGATCAAACGCCTGGAAGCCTTCGAGACCTCAGGCGAATTGGGCGCCGGCTTCATGCTGTCCTCGCACGACATGGAAATCCGCGGCGCCGGCGAGTTGCTGGGCGACGAACAAAGCGGTCAGATTCAAGAAATCGGCTTCACCTTGTACACCGAGTTACTGGAACGCGCAGTCAAGGCCTTGAAATCCGGCAAACAACCGGAACTGGACGCACCGCTGGATACCGGCCCGGAAGTGGATTTACAAATCGCCGCGTTGATTCCGGAAGACTACTTGCCGGACATCCACGCCCGTCTGGTGCTTTACAAACGCATCGCCAGCGCCGAAACCGAAGACGATTTGCGCAAGTTAAAGATCGAAATGATCGACCGCTTCGGCTTATTGCCGGATCAAGTCAAAGCCTTGTTCGCGATCACTGAACTGAAACAACAAGCCGCGCATCTGGGCATCCGCAAAATCGAAGCCCACGCCACCGGCGGCCGCATCGTCTTTACCGCCACCCCGCAAATCGATACCGGCGAGTTGATCCTGATGGTCCAAAGCCAGTCGCAGGTGTATAAATTCGACGGCGCGGATAAATTACGCTTTACCCAGACATTTCAGGATATGGAGGATAAGGTGGTGTTTTTGGAGAAGTTGTTGGGGCGCTTGGGGTCCAAAAAATGACGATTGGCATATCAATATCCCGGGCGATTCCCGGATAAACCATTGCAAGATGTTATATCCAATTTATGCGCCTATGCCGATAAAAAGCTATTAGTGAAGCGAAAATGCTTCCCTCCTCCGCACGGACCAAATAAATCACATTACTGCAAACACCAACAGCTCGAAGTAGCACAAAAGCATTTGTGCTACTTCAATCCCTCCACAAACATCAATTCAACTTTTCTGCGACGACAGACGAGTGTTATTTAATAAACAACATCTCCTGATAAGTCGGATACGGCCACAATTCGTCGGCAATTTCCCCTTCCAGCCCGTCGGCATACTGCCGAACCTCATCCATCAGTGGCCGGATAGTATTTGCGCAGAACTGCATGTGTTCTTCCACCGTTGCAAAATCATGTTTGGCAAGCGCGGCACTGAGTTTATCGGTGGTCATGGTCATAGAAGATAATAGCCCGGCAATTAAAACCAGGCGCTCATTTCCCAGTTCCACACCATTGCTTTTAAGCGAGCTTAAAGAGGAGGAAAGATCCGACAAGTATTTCACGGCAGCCGGATAAATACCGGTTTTTGCCATGCTGATTACTAATTTGGCTTCCACCTCAATGGCGAGCACATACTGCTCCGAGTAAATTTCAAATCGGCTGGCAAGTTCGACGGGCGACAATACCCCGAGTTTTTCAAACAAAGCTTGCACCTCCGGCTCCTTCAACACCGGCAACGCATCCGCGGCGGTTTTTAAATTGCGCAGGCCGCGTTCCTCAACCGCCATTTTGTGCCATTCCGCTGAATAACCGTTGCCGCCGAATACCACCGCACCGTGGGCGTCGATTAATTCCTTCAGCGTTTTCAGAATGGCCGCATCCAGATCAAGGCCCTTGGCCAACTGGCTTTCCAGGCTATCCGCAACCCAGTCTAGCGAATCCGCCAACATGGTGTTCATAGTGACTAGCGGGCCGGCGACCGATTGGCCAGAGCCTACGGCGCGGAATTCAAAGCGGTTGCCGGTAAAGGCAAACGGCGAGGTCCTATTTCTATCGCCAGCATCTTTATTGAACACCGGCAAGGTATTGATGCCCAAATCCATCACGCCGGCGTTTAAGGAACCAGTGATCTCGCCATTACTAATTTGTTCGAACACGTTATCCAGTTGCGTCCCCAAATACACCGACATAATCGCCGGAGGGGCTTCATTCGCTCCCAATCTGTGATCGTTACTGGCGGTAGCGATCGCCGCACGTAGCAACGGACCGTATTTATGCACGCCGCGAATCACGGCACCGCAAAACAGCAGGAACTGGGTATTTGAATGCGGCGTATGGCCTGGATCAAGCAAATTGCCTTGGGTGGCATTGCCGACAGACCAGTTCACATGTTTACCGGAGCCGTTAATGCCTTTAAAAGGCTTTTCGTGCAGCAGACAAACCAAACCATGTTTTTTGGCGGTGTTTCTCAACACGGTCATCAATAACTGTTGATGGTCGGTGGCAACGTTGGCTGATTCAAAAAACGGCGCGATCTCAAATTGTCCGGGAGCCACTTCGTTATGACGGGTCTTGGCCGGTATACCTAAACGATACAGCTGCTCTTCCACATCCTGCATGTAAACCTGGACACGTTCCGGTATCGCGCCGAAATAGTGATCGTCAAACTGCTGCCCTTTAGCCGCCGCGGCACCGAAAAGCGTACGCCCCGCCAGCAACAAATCAGGGCGATTGCTGACGAAATTGGCATCGACCAAAAAATATTCTTGCTCGGCTCCGCAACTGGAATTCACCGGGGCGATCTCGGTGTGACCGAGCAGCGATAACAAGCGCTGAGCCGCCTTATTCATTGCGGCATTCGCGCGCAATAAAGGCGTTTTCTTATCCAGCGCTTCGCCGGTCCAGGAAATAAACACGGTAGGAATGCACAGCGTTGCGCCGTTGTCCGTCGTCATAATATAGGCCGGGCTGGTCACATCCCAGGCGGTGTAGCCGCGGGCTTCGAAGGTGGAGCGAATGCCGCCATTCGGGAACGACGAGCCGTCCGGTTCACCTTGTACCAGCACTTTGCCGCTGAACTCGGAGATGACAGAGCCATCGCTTTGCACGGAAATAAAACCGTCGTGCTTTTCGGCGGTGGCATTTGTCAACGGATAAAAAACGTGGGCGTAATACAAAGCCCCTTTTGAGAGCGCCCAGTCTTTCATCGCCAACGCAACAACATCGGCGATAGAAACGTCCAACTCAGCGCTGGCTTCGATGGTTTTCTTTAAGGATTTAAAAACTTCTTTCGGTAAGCATTCCTTCATCTTACTCAGAGTAAAGACATCGCTAGCCCATAAACTGGCCAACGATGCCGGCATTTTAGCGGGCATCGGTTGGCGATTGGTGATGGTTTGAACAGCTTGCACGCGCGCGGTATTTCCAGTCATAGCTTAGCCTTGGTTTGAGGATGAATGTCATTCCATCATTCGTCAGCAATAATCAATCCAGTAAGCTTGATTAATCTCGACATTGGCTAAAATCCAGGGATTATGGGATGTAGCGGAAGTTTGCTAAACAGTCGGCACGGAACGAAGAAAAGGATCGTGGATTTTATTAGTGCACTACGATGAAAATGCGGCACAAATTTAGTGCGCGAAAGTTAATGTCTTGGAGAGGGCGGCGGCAGGCAAATATTCAAACTCCATTAGTCAACAAGCCCTACCCGCTAATCTCTTTGCCTCCCTCAGCAAGCGGTGTTATTATCCCCGCGCCGTATCGTCCGCACCGCCGCGTGCGATTCGCGTCAACGGGGACGCAAGATGGCTGGTTTTCAAGGTTATGCGTTCGTCCTCCGCTTTGTTAAAATCCGCCGAATTTTTGTCCTCGCGGCCGCCCGAGTTTACTAGGGCATTGCAACACATGCCGCTTGTTCCAATTCCGCAGAGTTTGACTACATGCCAACCCAACCGCTCGAAACCCTTTTCCGGCCAGAAGTACTTGCCATGTCGGCTTACCACGTGGCCGACGCCGCCAATTTGATTAAACTCGACGCCATGGAAAACCCCTATAACTGGCCGGAAGAGATTCAGCAAGACTGGCTGGAAAGTCTAAAAAGCTGCCCGATCAATCGCTACCCGGATCCGGAAGCAAAGGAATTGGCTGCCAGTTTGCGCCGCGCTAACGCTATTCCGGATACAGCGTCCTTATTGTTAGGCAACGGTTCCGACGAAATCATCCAAATTCTGATGATGGCCTTAACCTCCGGTTCCACTGTGCTGGCGCCAGAACCGGGGTTTGTGATGTATAAGCAAGTCGCACTGAGTTTGGGCTTAGCGTATCGAGGAGTCAGCCTGCTGGCCGACAATTTTGAATTGGATATGCCGGCGATGCGTCTGGCGATAGCGCAAACACAGCCGGCATTGATTTTCCTGGCCTATCCGAACAACCCAACCGGTAACTTGTTCGATGCCGAAGCCATCAAGGAAATACTCGCCATCGCACCGGGATTGGTAGTGGTCGACGAAGCCTATGCCCCATTCGCCGACGCCAGCTTTATCGAGCAACTGGAACATTATCCAAACCTGCTGGTAATGCGCACAGTGTCCAAGCTGGGCCTGGCTGGCTTACGCCTGGGTTTTTTGGCCGGCGCAGCGGCTGTGCTGGATCAGCTGCACAAAGTCCGCTTGCCCTACAATATCAATAGCCTGACCCAACTTACGGTCGGCTTTGCGCTGGATCACGGCGATTTTTTATGGCAACAAACCCGGACGCTAAGGGAAGAACGCGGCAAGGTACTACAAGCCTTACAGACGATGCCGGAGATTCTGGCCTATCCCAGCGCCGCCAACTTCATTTTATTCCGCACCTTGAATACACCGGCCAACGAGGTATTTGCCTCGCTAAAGTCGCAAGGGGTGTTGATCAAGAATTTATCGCCGCAAGCTGGCTTGCTGGTCAATTGTCTGCGCGTGACGATAGGCAAACCGGAAGAAAATCAAGCCTTTCTGAAAGCGCTGACACATGCATTAAAGTGCTAAACCGCAGTATCGGCAAATGCCTGCAAGCCTTGTGTTGCGCTGTCGCAAGAACAATTTCAATTATCAAGGACAGTAGGGTATATTTGCCTGAAATTATAATAATTGGTGTATCGCGAAATACATCACATCATCAGGAGTGTTACTTATGAACCACGAAGGCGTCGATCATTCCAAACGCCAGTTTCTGACCTCGGCACTGTCGGTGGTTGGTGCAGTGGGTGCGGGTTATTTAGCCGTGCCCTTTCTCTCCCAAATGCAGCCCAGCGCCAAAGCCATGGCAGCGGGCGCGCCCGTCGATGTCGATATCAGCAAGATGGAGCCCGGCCAGTTGATCAGGGTCGCTTGGCGCGGCAAACCTGTCTGGGTATTGAATCGAACGCCGGAAGTCTTATCGACGTTGGTTACGCTGGACAGCAAGCTGGCGGACCCGGTCTCCAACGAATCCCTGCAACCCGACAGCAGTAAAAATCCTTTGCGCTCGATCAAACCTGAGATTTTTGTCGCGGTCGGTTTGTGTACGCATTTGGGCTGCTCGCCCACGTTTCGCCCGGAAATTGCCCCTAACGATTTGGGCCCGGACTGGAAAGGCGGTTTCTTTTGCCCATGCCACGGCTCCTGGTTCGATCTGGCCGGTCGTGTGTATCGTGGCGTTCCCGCCCCCACCAATCTTGAAATTCCGCCTTACCGGTATGTAACAGACAATTTAATTGTCGTCGGTGAAGACAGCGAGGCAAACAAAGCATGAAGCAAAAAATGAATCAATGCAGCGACTGGCTGCTGGAGCGCTTTCCACTCTCCGATTTGTGGAATGAACACATGGCGCATTACTACGCGCCTAAAAACTTCAACATCTGGTACTTTTTCGGCTCATTAGCCTTATTCGTGCTGGTTAATCAGTTCATCACCGGCATTCTGCTGACCATGAACTACAAACCCGATGCCAAACTGGCTTTCGACTCGGTCGAATACATCATGCGCGACGTGAACTGGGGCTGGCTAGTGCGTTACATGCACTCCACCGGCGCCTCGGCTTTTTTCATCGTGGTATATCTGCACATGTTCCGCGGTTTGATGTACGGCTCCTTCAAGCAACCGCGCGAACTGATCTGGATCTTCGGCATGCTGATCTTCGTCTGCCTGATGGCGGAAGCCTTTATGGGTTATTTGCTGCCTTGGGGCCAAATGTCTTACTGGGGCGCGCAGGTGATCATCTCGCTGTTCAGCGCGATTCCCGTGGTCGGCGACGAATTATCCCTGTGGGTACGCGGCGACTACGTCGTCTCCGACGCCACACTGAACCGCTTCTTTGCGTTTCACGTTATTGCCGTGCCTTTGGTACTGTTGATTCTGGTATTCCTGCACATCGTCGCGTTGCACGAAGTCGGTTCCAACAACCCGGACGGCATCGAAATCAAGGAAAACCTGAATTGGAAAGGTCACCCGCTGGACGGCATCCCTTTCCATCCTTACTACACCGTTAAAGACATCGTCGGCGTTGGCGTATTCATGTTCTTCTTCGCTACGGTAATCTTTTACATGCCGGAATTGGGCGGCTATTTCCTGGAGCACGCCAATTTCATTCCGGCTGACCCCTTGAAAACCCCGGAACATATTGCCCCGGTCTGGTATTTCACCCCGTTCTACGCGATTTTGCGCGCGGTGCCGGATAAATTCGCCGGTGTCATCGCCATGGGCGGCGCAATTGTCGTGCTGTTTATGCTGCCTTGGCTGGACCGCAGCCCGGTGAAATCCATCCGCTATCGCGGCGGCATGTTTAAAAAAGCGCTGTTGCTGTTCGTAATCAGCTTCATTGGCTTGGGCTATCTGGGTACGCAACCCGCCACGCCGGGAGCAACCACCGTTGCCCGGATTTTAACCGCGGTTTACTTCGGCTTTTTCCTATTGATGCCGCTGTATACCCGTTGGGAAAAAACTAAACCCTTGCCTGATCGTTTGACGGATCAGCCCACGCTGGAAGACCGGATTCCCGGCTTGTTGGCCTTGGCTGATGAAGTCGTCGAAGTGCATCAAGTCCCCGATAACCTAGGCGGCACCATCGCCAAAAAAAGGCCGAACTGGTCCGGCATCGTAGCCGTGTTGTTTCGTTTCGCAAAAAACCTGAAAAAGAGCCTGGATTAAGCCATGAAAAAAATACTCTACACTCTTTTATTTTTGCTGCCTTTTAACGTACTGGCCAGTTCCGGCGTGAAACTGGATAGCGCTGACATCGACCTGACCGATACCATCTCCATGGAGCGTGGCGCTAAGTACTACGTTACCTACTGCCTGGGTTGCCACTCCGCCAAACATATACGCTATAAACGCATCGCACTGGATTTGAAACTGGACGAAGCCGAAATTTTGAAAAATGTGGCGCCGTTGGGCGCCGGCATTTACGATCAGATGCATTCGGCAATGAATGCGCACGACGCGGAAAAATGGTTTGGCACCACGCCACCCGATTTGTCGCTGATTGCCCGTTCGCGCGGCGCCGACTGGCTGTATAGCTACCTAAGAAGCTTCTACACCGACCCAAGCAAACCGCTGGGCGTGAACAATTCCGTATTTCCGGATGTGGGCATGCCGAATGTGTTCTGGCAACTGCAAGGTAGTCAGTCGGCAGTCGTGCAGAAAGTCGAAGGCCACGATGTCATCACCGATCTGAAACTGGACCAACCGGGCCAAATGTCACCGAAAGAGTTCGACAAAATGGTCAACGACCTGGTCAACTTTCTGGTCTACGTCGGCGAACCGGTGCAACTGGAAAGACAGCAAATGGGTAAATACGTGTTGTTTTTTATCCTGATGTTTATCGCACTTGCCTATCTGTTGAAAAAAGAGTACTGGAAAGACGTGCACTAAGCTTGACTAAAACTAGTAAAGCAAAACCGGTATCGCCAGGAGCGATACCGGTTTTTTTTATGTCTGAAGTTATTTGAATCTACCCTCTTTTAAAGCAAGCTCCGAAACAGCCGCTTTTAACCCGATCCTAATCAAAGCTTAAGTAGATTTTAAGTGACTCTATATAGAATTTTCCGCACGTGAATAACTGTGGAGTAATTATGAACGACTCGAATACTGCGATGGATCAAGACTTCAATGCCAGGGGATTCGGCGGCAGTACTTATGTCGCGCTGGATGGCATTCTGAGGTTTTGCATAACGGCCCCTCTACTTGAATTGCCGATAGATTTTAAGGAATGGTACAAACCGCAACGCAGCAACACCCCCAACCTTATTAAAGCTGGTTCTTTTCAAAATGCCCGACCGCAAACTGATTGATCATGCCCTGGCTGATAAAAGCTCCCAACGAAAGCAAACTGAAAGCAAATATTTAAAGCGGGTAACCATTATTATCCGCATGACACTTTCGGTAGTGTTGGCGATAAAAATTGTACAACCGCCGGGAACTTTTAAACACCTTACCTAACATAAGAGCAACTCAAACACCCCGGCGAAATCCAGGCGCAGTCTTTTGATTTTCCTCGGCTCCCGCCAGCGGAGAAATCAATAGATAGGGCTTTCAGGGGCGACAATAAATTTTATTTCGCTTTTTAAATAAGCTTCTTTTTGGAGAAAACATGAAAAAAACATATTTATCAACGATGCTGATACTTTTCGCATTAACCACTGGGTGCGCATCCATGAGCGGCTGGCGTCCGATAGTCGATCCTCGTTTGGACGAACATCCGGATACCACTCAGCGCGATATGGTGGAGTGTAAGGCACTGGCCGAGCAAGCATCGGACATCACCAAGGAAATCGGCATGGGTGCGGGCGTTGGCGCTGTAACCGGTGCCGCCGGCGGTGCCGCTGTTGGCGCGATAGCCGGCAGCGCTGCAACAGGTGCTGCGGGCGGCGCTATTTTGGCGATTCCTGCCGGATTGTGGGAAGGCTATCAAGCCAACGAGGACTTTAAACGCGCTTTCAAAACATGCATGCGTCAGCGCGGCCACACGCTGGTCAACTAAAGCGCCCCTTTAAAACGCCGCCATTTTTGGCTTATCGGCTTTTCCCGAAATAATCGAAACTTCCAAGGCGCGTGCGATCAGCACTGATCCACGCGCCCAATGCCTACGAAACGCCAGACAGCAAATCCCCCGCGCTTTCCGCCTTTAAGCGGCCGTCAAGACTGCGTATCTGAAACAACAGCGCCAGCGCCGCGAGCATCAATTACAACGTAAATTTCCCACAATTTTAGCCGCTACAATTTTCACCAAACACCAAAAAAACATTTGTTCTTAATTTGTTTTCATTGTATTATTTTTAAAAACAAACACAGAACAAACATGACGCTTACCCGTAAACAACAAGAAATTTTCGACTTCCTGCTGCAGAATCAGGATCATTTCAGCCATCCGCCGACGCTGGAAGAATTATGCGCCGCAATGGGATTGAAATCGCGCGGTTCATTGCACAGCCAGATCAAGGCTCTGATCGAAGCCAATTTGATCGAAGCGCCGGAACGCAAGCAGCGCGGTATTCGTCTGACCGAACATGCTAAATCTCTAATCAACAAAGCCCAGGTATCCAGCGTGTTGCCTTTTGTCGGTTACATTGCGGCAGGCCGCCCGATCGAAGCGATCGAAAATATTTCCTATATGACAGTGCCTGAAGAATTGAAAACCGACAACCCCTGTTATGTGTTGAAGGTAAAAGGCGAATCCATGCAGGAGGAAGGCATTTTCGACGGCGACTGGGTGATCATAGAACAACGTAGTCATGCCCGTAACGGTGAAATCGTCGTCGCCTTGGTCGATAAAGCCGAAGCCACATTAAAATTTATTGAGCAGTACCCACACGAAACCTTACTGATTCCCGCCAATTCCTCGATGCAGGCCATGCGTTACCGGCCCGAACAAGTGGAAATTCAAGGCGTATTAGTCGGGCAAATGCGTAGCTATACCAACCACCATTAGGAGGAGATTATGCTTCATCAATCCGTTCATATGCGCGATCAAAAAGCCAACCAAACAGCCATGCTGAGCAGAGCGGACCGACAAGCCGCCATCAACATGATCGAGGAAATTACGCTGGTCGTGGTGTTGTGGGGAGTGTTTTTATTGGCTACCGGCTGATGCTAGCATCGGACATTGTTTGTGCATGCACGACCGGCACATAACTCGATGTATAAATTGAGTTTTTATGTGCCGGCCAGCCATGCGGAACAGGTAAAGCAAGCCTTGTTTGAGCAAGGCGCGGGACGGTTCGGCCATTACGACAATTGCGCCTGGCAAGTGCTGGGAGAAGGGCAATTCCGCCCACTCGCCGGTAGCGAGCCTTATCTGGGTACTATTGGCGACACGCAGCAAGTCGCGGAATACAAGATAGAAATGATCTGCGCGGATGATTTAATTAAACCCGTGGTGCAAACTCTATTGGCCTGCCATCCTTACCAGCAGCCTGCTTACGAGGTCTATAAAATACTCACCGCTGCCGAGTTACCCTAAAACCGGTTAGTGTCCCTCATCGCCTTCGCCTTCTTTCTTGCTGATTTCTTCCAAGGCAAGACTACCGGTAAGCGAACTGGACTGTTTGGTTGCCGATCCCAAACCTTCACTTAAATTGATTTTCAATTTAAGATTGTTCGGCGAATCGGAATTGCGCAAAGCCTCGTCCAAGGAAATGACGCCGCCTTTGTATAGCCTTAACAAATGGCTGTCGAAAGTCTGCATGCCGATATTCTCGGATTTTTCCATCGCTTCCTTAATCGCGTGAATATCGCCTTTATGGATCAAATCACTCACCAATTTTGTGCCAAGCAAAATTTCGATTGCTGCGACCCGCTTGCCTTCGACGGTCGGCACCAGGCGCTGCGATATGAACGCTTGCAGGTTTAACGACAAATCCATCAATAGTTGCGGCCGGCGCTCTTCCGGGAAGAAATTGATAATGCGATCCAAAGCCTGATTGGCGTTATTCGCATGCAGCGTTGACAGGCACAAGTGTCCGGTTTCGGCGAAAGCCAAGGCATGCTCCATCGTCTCCTGACTGCGGATTTCACCGATCAAAATCACATCCGGCGCCTGACGTAGCGTGTTCTTCAACGCATCTTCATAGCTGAGGGTATCTACTCCGACTTCGCGTTGATTGACCAGTGATTTTTTATGCGGATGCACGAATTCTATCGGGTCCTCAATGGTGATGATATGACCGGACGAGTTACTGTTACGGTAGTCTATCAAGGCCGCCAGAGAAGTCGATTTTCCGGAACCGGTGCCGCCGACAAATAAAATCAGCCCCCGCTTTTCCATGATTTTATCTTTCAGGATCTGCGGCAGGCCCAATGCGTCGGCACTGGGAATATCCACCTTGATATTGCGTATCACCAGCGCGTAACAATTGCGCTGTTTAAAAATGTTTACCCGAAATCTCCCTATCCCTTCTTCGGTGATCGCCAGGTTCATTTCCGGAATATGTTCAAACGCGGCACGTTGTTCGGCATCCATGATGCCGTCGGCGATGTCCTTGATACGTTCGCGGCTGAGCTTAACGTTTTCCAGCGGTTTTAATGTGCCTTGAAACTTGGCGGCAGGCGGCGCACCTACCGTCAGATAGAGGTCCGAACCATCGTGTTGAACCAGGATTTTCAAATAATCTTTAAATTCCATACCGGTAAATCTCGAATTGATAGATGCCAAAAGTGTAGGTCAATCCGCCGACAAGTGAAGACAAAACACAATTCGCGAGATCGGCATCCAATTTCAGCAACTTTCTTTACCCGGAAAAGCCGGCGCTCGTTTATCCTTGCCCGCTTCGACCGAGCTTCCAAAGCTGCTAGATGACCAACAACCGACTCAATTTAACCAATCTTGAACATGAAGCAGCCCTGCTGTATGAGATTCTCGACAGCATCGACGATGCTGTCGTGGCTTTCGACGCAGAATGCACTGTGCTTTACGCCAATCCAGCCGTGCTATCGATGTATGGCGTCGAACGACCGGCGACCATTTTATCGGATGAATCATGCAGCCTGTTTTTCGCTGATCGGATAAGTGCTTGTTCGCTCAGCGAATTGCCGTTTTTTAAATCGACATTACCTGAACCTCGCCCTGCAATCGAATTGTATGTCAAACGTCCCGACGGCACAGGCATTCCGGTAAAGGTGTCTGGCCGCCCCTTATCTAACCGGCACGACAAAATTCCGGCATGGCTTGCCGTATTTTCCGATATTTCCGGGCAAAAAAATCTGGAGAACGAACTGCAGTGCCGTAGTGAGCAAATTTCGGAAAATCTGCTACAGGAAAAAGAAGCGGCAATTATCGAAAGTCAACAGAATCTGCGTTCGGTAATTAACCATATGCCTGCGATGATTGGCTATTGGGACAAAAATCTTATCAATAAATTTGGCAACCGAGCCTACGAAGAATGGTTCGGGTTTACTTCGGAGCAACTGTTCGGCAAACATATTCGGGAAGTCATTGGCGAAGATCTCTATGCGCTTAACTTGCCCTATATACAGGCAGTACTGAAAGGGCAGCCTCAATATTTCGAGCGCACCATCATCGATTTTTCAGGTAAAGAACGCTATACACAGGCCTGTTATTTACCTGATACCGCCGAAGGGCAAGTAAAAGGTTTCTTTGTGTTGGTTACCGATATCAGCGAATTGAAATGCGCACAAAAACGCATCAGCGAATCGGAAGCAAGCCTGCGAGCCATATACAATAACCTACCCTTCCTGGCCTGGATGAAAGACCGGGACGGCCGCTATTTGCAAGCTAACAAACATTGGTTGCAAGCCGTCGGCATTGCCGATCTGTACGATTTAAGCGGCATCACCGATTTCGAAATCTGGCCCAAAGAATTGGCGGCACACTACCGGGCCGTCGACCAAGAGGTGATGCAGAGCCGAAAACAACTCTCTCTGACCGAGCGCGCATTTGATGGCGGGCGGGAAATCTGGACCGAAACCATAAAGTCACCGGTAATCGGTGATAACGGCGAAGTACTGGGCACCACCGGCTTGGCTAGAGATATAACCGAACAGCGTGCAGCTGAAGAACAATTGCGTAACTACAGCGAACGCTTGCGTCTTGCCACCAAAGCCTCGGCAATAGGCGTGGGTGAATGGGACGTTGATACCGATCAAGTCGATTGGGACGAGCGGATGTACCAGATTTTCGGCATACCGCCCGGGACGCCTATCAGTTACCGCATCTGGGCGGAATTGGTCCTTCCCGAAGACTTGCCCCGCGCCGAAGCCACACTCCGCAAATTGCTTCGAGACCAGCAGGAAGAGCACTGGGAATTTAGAATCCGCCGCCAAAACGACGGCGCCTTGCGCTTCATTCAGGCATCGGCGATTATTGCCGGCACCTCTCTCGGCGGCCCCAAAAAAATCGTCGGCGTCAATATCGACGTCACTAATTTCAAGTTGATCGAAAACGCGCTGCGCGAAAGTGAAGCCCATCTAGCTCACGCCCAAGCGCAAGCACATTTAGGCAGTTGGTCGTTGAACATTGAAGAGAATATTCTGAAATGGTCGGATGAGAATTATCGGATTTTCGGCATACCCTTAGGTACGGCAATAAGTTACGAACATTTTATGAACTGCGTTCATCCAGCCGACCGAATATTCGTCGAAAATGCTTGGCAAGCGGCCATGCATGGCAAACCCTACGACATTCAACATCGGATTATCGCAAACGGCAAAGTGAAATGGTTACGGGAGCGGGCCGAACTGGAATTTGCCGCAGACGGCAGCTGTGTGCGCGGCATAGGTACTTCTCAAGACATTACCGAACTTAAGGAGATTGAAAAAGATCTAGAATCCTCCCGCCTACAGTTGCGGCAATTGGCGGCCCGCCGAGAACAAGCCCGGGAAGAAGAACGTAAACGCATGGCCCGCGAAGTGCATGACGAACTCGGACAGATGCTGACCGCGCTACGCATGGAGATTTCGCTATTGCGCATTAAATTCGCGGTCAATAACCAAGAGTTGTCGGAAACAATACGCGACATCATGGAGTTACTCGATCAAACTATTCAGGTTACTCGCGATGTCGCGACCTCATTGCGCCCTTCGGCAATAGAAATGGGCGTGGTACCAGCCTTAGAATGGTTAGTAAGAAAATTTTCGGAACAATCCGGTATTGAATGCAATCTTCACTACCCCGAGGAAGATTTCAATATGGACGAAGAATCTGCGATCGTTATATTTCGTATAGCCCAAGAATCGCTGACCAACGTGCTTCGGCATGCCGACGCCAGTAAGGTAAGAATTTCGATAACCTTGGATAAAGATCAATATTGCTTGGAAATTTACGATAATGGCCGAGGCTTTGACACTTCGGCGGCAAAAAAGACTAAATCATTTGGCCTAATAGGCATAAGAGAACGTTCCCTGATGTTGGGCGGAGAGACAAATATTTCCAGCGCACCGGGCAACGGTACTTCAATTCAGGTGCGAATCCCCGTTAACCCCACAAGACAAGTACTATGATCCGACTACTCATAGCCGACGACCACGCCATTGTACGTGGCGGGCTCAAACAGCTATTCACTCTCTCGCAAGACATCGCGGTGGCGGGCGAAGCCGATAGCAGCCAGCAATTAATCGATTTTCTGCGTGAAAATAGCGCGGATTTGGTATTGCTGGATTTGACGATGCCCGATCTCGGCGGAGTGGAGATGATTACGTATATCCGGGCGCAATACCCGGAATTACCCATTCTGGTTTTGAGTATGCATAACGAGCTACAAATAGTTTCGCGCGCGCTGAAAGCCGGTGCAAACGGCTATCTTACAAAGGACAACGATCCCGAAACCTTACTGGTGGCCATTCGCAAAGTTGCCGACGGCGGACGCTTCATAGACCCCAGACTTGCCGAAAAAATAGTGTTCGAATTTGAGGGCTCGGTGCAAATCAAGCCGCACGAAAAACTTTCCGAGCGAGAATTTCAAATATTACAACTGCTTGCCAAAGGCAAGAGCCTTAACGACATCGGCCGCGAACTATCGATTAGTAACAAGACCGTCAGCACTTACAAATCCCGGCTATTCGAAAAATTGCAAATTAGCAATAACGCCGAATTGATACGTTACTATGACGCGCACAACTTGAATATGTAGATGCCGGCTTTCACACATAAGCATTTACTTACATAAAACCATAAATAATCTTACTTTTCACTAAAACTGTGAGCGTTCCTACTTTTTATTTCGGATAGTCTGATATGCAGGCTCTCCGCATTTGCATAAGATGCGGAAATCGAAATTCGAATGTATTGGGTGTTCAGCTATGCAGGCTTTAATTAAAGGCGAATTGTTTACCGCGAACGTTCGCGGCACACTGGATATCGCCAAATGTCGCGAATTGCCGCTGTCATACACCACCCGTGCAGAAGGAAACGCCCACGCCAATAGTAATCTCGAACGCATCGCCGGATTTGCTGGCTACGAAACGACGCTGTCCGCGATCCACGGCAGGCTAACGGCAGGCTTAAAATCGCATTTACACGGAGACGCTAACGCGGATTGTTTAATACAAAATAGCCCTATCTTGACCAAGGATTGTCGGGATCGCAAAAATCGCCCGCCGTTAAATACCGCATAAGCGTTACCGGAAAAATTGGCATGAAGATACCCTTCTTCGATTTTTTCAGTAGCGGCGGCTTGATGCCGCATGGCTTCTGTCTGAAATGGACGCCCGGCCTACTCTGGTCGTATGTCATTTCCGAAGCATTAATTACCCTCGCCTATTCCGCCATTGCCATCATCCTGGCTTATTTCGTGGTACAGCGCAAAGACTTGAAGTTCCGCCACATTTACCTGATGTTCAGCGCTTTTATCCTGGCGTGCGGAACTACCCATCTCACCTCCATCCTCCTGATCTGGCAACCGCTGTATTGGCTGGATGCCGGCATTAAAGCCTTAACCGCGGTAATCTCCGTTGCGGCCGCGGCCTTACTGGTCAGAATGTTGCCGCACGCGCTGAAACTGCCCAGCAACCGACAATTGCAAGCCGAGATCGACGTCCGCAATCGGGTACAGCAGGATTTACAAGCCAGCGAAAGCAAACTCAAAGCGCTTAGTCAACAACTGATCAGTCTGATCGAGGCCATCCCCGATGCGATACTGTTCAAGGATGGCGACGGCCGGCTGCTGTTTGCCAACGAACATGCGCAACACCTTTTTAGAATTAACAATTTGGACTGGCAGGGCAAAACGTTCCTGGAATTAGCCAACCAACAACCCGAGCAGTTGGATAAGCATATGCAATTGTTCTCGGACGAAGAAACGGTGTGGCAGGCGGGACATTTGATGATGATTGAAGACCGCGTCCTAAACGACGAGGGACATCTGATCGAAATCGAAGTACGCAAGACGCCGATTTACCGGGAAAACGGCCAACGTAAAGGCATGGTGATTATTAGCCGGGACATCAGTAATATTCGTTGGGCGGAAAGCCAATTACGCATAGCGGAGAAGGCTATCGAATCGCAGGAAGGCATTATGATTACCGATGAGAACAATCTCATCCTGCGCGTCAACAATGCCTTTACCCGGCTGACAGGCTACCTCCCGGAGGAAGTGATCGGTAAACCTCCCTCGATTTTAAAATCGGGCCGCCATGGCCCTGGATTTTATCGAGAGATGTGGGCGACGCTACTAAGAGAAAAATTCTGGCAAGGCGAAGTATGGGATAGACGTAAAAACGGCGACATCTACCCGAAATGGCTGACCATCAGCGTGGTGACCGGCGCGGACGGCCGCACCAGCAATTATGTCGCAGCCTTTACCGACATCAGCAAGCATAAAGAAGCGCAAGCGGCTATTCATCGTCTCGCTTACTACGACCCGTTGACCGATCTGCCCAATCGCCGTCTGTTGCAAGACCGGCTGCACCAAGCCTTGAATAACAGCCGTTGCGATCACCTATACGGTGCGGTGCTGATGATCGACGTCGACAATTTCAAAACCATTAACGATACTCAGGGCCATCAAGTCGGCGACCAGCTGCTGATCGAGATCGCCCTACGCCTGAAGGCCTGCGTCCGCCAGGGCGATACCGTGGCGCGGCTGGGCGGCGATGAATTTATCGTGCTGCTGGAAAACCTCGGCGCGACGCTGAACATGGCCACGAATAATGCCGAAGAAGTCGCGCAAAAAATTCTAGACACCGTCAACACCAGCATTCCGCTGAACGGCAAGGAACATATCGGCTCCATCAGTATCGGTATCGGCATATTCGACGAGCACAACAACTCCTTCGACGACACACTCCGCCGGGCCGATGCGGCTTTATATCAAGCCAAGGATGCCGGCCGCAACACCCTGCGCTTCTTCGATCCGCAGATGCAGGCCTTGCTGGAATCGCGGGTACTTCTGGAATTCGATTTGCGCCATGCGCAATCTCAAGATCAGTTGAGCCTGCATTATCAGGCGCAGGTGGATAAAAACGGCAATATATTCGGCGCGGAAGCCTTACTACGTTGGCAGCATCCGCAAAGAGGCATGATTTCGCCGGCTGAGTTTATCCCGCTGGCCGAGGAATCCGGATTGATTCTCCCTATCGGCGAATGGGTGCTGCAAACTGCATGCGAGCAACTCAAGGCCTGGGAAAACCACCGGCTCGCTCAAAACCTACAAATTGCCGTCAATGTCAGCGCCAGACAATTTCGCCAACCCGACTTTGTCGAGCAGATTTGCCGGATTGTAAAAAACACAGGCATCAACCCGGCAAAACTCAAGCTGGAACTGACCGAAAGCATGGTGCTGCACAATGTTGCCGACGCCATCGAAAAAATGCAGACCTTAAAAATGTACGGCGTACGCTTTTCGATGGACGATTTCGGCACCGGCTATTCGTCGTTGAATTACCTGAAAAAACTACCGCTGAGCCAGTTAAAAATCGACCAAAGTTTTGTGCGCGACATTATCGTCGACCCGAACGATGCGGTCATTGCCCAAACCATTATCGGCATGGGCCACAATCTGGGATTGAATGTGATCGCGGAGGGTGTGGAAACTCAAGACCAACGCATTTGTCTGGAACGTATAGGTTGCGACGCCTTTCAAGGTTACCTATTTGGTAGACCCATGCCCGCACCGGAATTCGAAAGACATATCGCCGCCAAGCGCAAAGGGATAGCGCTACATGGCGCTCATACCGACGCATAGCCGGACGAGCCTCAAATAACAGCCGATTTTTCAGTGCCTGGCTGGTAGCGACGCGCGCATGAACAATTGTCCGCCCGCCAGTTTAATAATACTTATAACTATAACAGGGGGAGATTTTTATGCTTTTGATGAACTGGCATTCGGTTGGGGTAAAAGTGGTAGCCATTACCATGGGTATACTCACATTCCTGGGCTTGGCTTTATTATTGATTTTTGCCAACGCCGAAAAACAAAAACTAGTCGATCGCAAGATAGAGTCTTCCCGACAATTGCTGCTGCTTTCCGAATCGATCCGCGACAATGTAACCAAAAAATGGGAAAGCGGTCTTTACTCTCCCGACCAACTCAGGCAACTGGTACACGATAAAGATCCAGCCAACAGCCGTGCCCTGATTATCGCGACCGTCCCCACCGCAAACGCCTGGGACGTGATCGAAGCCAAAGCCAAAGAAGGCGGTTTTCGTTTTAAAGCACCTTCGTTAAACCCACGCAACCCGCCCAGAAACATGCCGGACCAACTGGAACAGCAGGTACTGGACAACTTCAAAAAAGACCCCTCTCTAAGCGAATACAGCGTTGTCGACGAAGAAAAACAGGAAATTCGTTATTTCAGACCGGTAAAAATGGTTAAGCAATGCGAACTTTGCCACGGCGACCCTAGCACCTCCCAAGCACTATGGGGTAACAGCAAAGGCCAGGATCTGCTCGGTTATCCCATGGAAAATCGCCGTGCCGGTGACCTGCACGGCGCCTTCGAGATTATCACCCCCTTTAGTACCGCGTTTAGCGAACTAAAACAAACCCTGTTCTACGCCATTGGATTTCTGGGTCTGACATTAATCATCATCGGCGTCACCGGTTATATGGTCATGAGTAAAATCATCATCGGCCCATTAACCGCTTTAGCACTAAACCTGCAAGCCATTTGCAGCGGCGACGGCAATTTGCGCGCCAGGCTCAGTGCATCCGGCAAGTCCGAATTTGCCTGGGTAGCTTCCAGCTTTAACGCCTTCGTCAAAAAGATCGCCAAAACAGTTGAAGAAATCAGCATCACCAGCGGCAGACTGGCGCAGGCATCCGATAAACTGGCAACCATCACCCAATCCACCCAGCATGGCGTGGAACGCCAGCAACAGGAAACCACACTGGTGGCCAATGCGATGAAACAAATGACCTCAACGGTGCAAGAGGTAGCGAAAAACGCGGTCAAGGCCTCGGAGGCGGCGGAAACGGCGGATCGGGAAGCCGCATTAGGGAAAAATATCGTCACGCAAGCGGTCGGCGGAATCAACGAACTGGCTTTGGAAGTGGAAAACGCCGCCAATGTCATTCACGACCTGGAAAACGACAGCAACAGTATCGGCGAAGTCTTAAGCGTGATTCAAAGTATCGCCGAACAAACCAATTTACTGGCCTTAAACGCGGCGATCGAAGCGGCACGCGCCGGCGAACAAGGCCGCGGCTTTGCGGTGGTGGCGGATGAAGTCAGAACTCTGGCCAGCCGCACGCAAAACTCGACGCTGGAAATCAGGCAAACCATAGAAAGACTGCAAGGCCGTGCCAAACAAGCTGTGTCGGTGATGGAAAACGGCAGAAAACGGGCCGCATCCAGCGTAGAGCAAGCCGCTTCGGCCGGTGGTTCGATCAATGCGATCAGCGAGAGGATTTATACCATCAGCGATATGAATAATCAGATCGCCACCGCGGCGGAAGAACAAACGGCGGTAGCGGACGAGATTAACCGCAATGTCAGCAATATCAGTCGTGTTTCCGAAGAAACCGCCATCGGAGCCAAAAATACCGCCGACGCCTGCCGCGAGTTACTCGATCTCGCCAACGAACTGCGTTCGACGGTCGGCCATTTTAAAACTTAAGACACTTTCGTTAAGCTAAAAGCGGCGGTTTCCAAGCACCTAAAAACACGGTGCTTGGAAACCCAAAGGTTATCAAGCCACTGTTTCTAGCCGATTTTTTCGGCGGCCGACCAGACTGGTTACCGCATCTCAACGCAATCCGCAGTATAATGCTCGGTTTTTCCTGACAGACATCGTTTTATGAGTCAACAAAGAAAAGCCGTGGCGCTGATTTCCGGCGGCCTGGATTCCATGCTGGCCAGCAAAGCCATCTTGGAACAAGGGATCCACGTCGAGGGCATCAATTTTTTCACCGGCTTTTGCGTGGAAGGCCACACCCACGCAATACGCAAGCAAGACGCCGATAAGGTCAAACGCAATAATTCGTTATGGGTTGCCGAACAATTAGGCATCAAACTGCACATTATCGACGTTATTGAGGAATATAAGAACGTGCTGCTCAATCCCAAGCACGGTTACGGCGCCAACCTCAACCCCTGCCTGGACTGCAAGATTTTCATGGTCAACAAGGCCAAGCAGTGGATGGCGGAAAACGGTTTCGATTTCATCATCACCGGCGAAGTGGTCGGCCAAAGGCCCATGTCGCAACGCAAGCAAACCATGCCCATTGTCGCCGCCGAATCAGGTGCCGACGATTTATTGGTACGCCCTTTATCCGCGCAAAACCTGCCAGCCACCCTGCCGGAACGCGAAGGCTGGATCAACCGTGAAAAACTGTTCGGTTTCAGCGGCCGTTCCCGCAAACCGCAAATGACACTGGCTAAGGAATACGGTTTTGCCGATTACGCCCAACCGGCGGGCGGCTGCTGCTTTCTCACTGATGAAGCCTATTCATTAAAGCTAGTGGATTTATGGAAAGCGCGCGGCGAACGCGATTACGATCTGGACGATGTCATGCTACTGAAAGTGGGCAGACACATTCGCCCGAAAGCGCATTTTAAAGTCATCGTGGCCCGCGAAGACGGCGAAGCCCGCTTCATGAGCGGCTACAAAAAAGAGTTTGTGAGCATGAATTGCGCCAGCCATCGCGGCCCACTGGCCTTGATCGACGGCACGCCCAGCGAAGACGACCTGATTCAGGCCGCGCAGATTACCGCGCGCTACGGCCAAGGCCGCGAAGCCGATCAAGTGGAAGTCACTATCCGCGACCGAGACGGCGCAGAACGCAATGTGTTTGTGAAGCCTTTGCTCGCCGACGAAATTCCGGAGGAGTGGTTCGTATGAGTGCGCATGCTTTGAACGCCCGCCGCTTGCTCTGCCCATTGCCAGTAATCCGCACTCAGGATAAAGTCAAAACTCTGCAAAGCGGTGACGTGTTGACGGTGGAATGCACCGATCCGGGGGTGATGCAGGATATTCCGGCTTGGTGTCGGATTAATGGGCATCAGGTGTTGGAGACTCGGTCCGAGAATGGCGAATATGTGATTGTTTTGGAAGTGGGGTAAGTTGTTTGCTGTTTCGATTGGTTGAGTATTTGAGTCGCTGTCGCGACGGTTTTTAGATGTCGGTTCTCGGACCGACAGCCGAGTGACTTTTCTTTGTTTGGCCAAAGAAAAGTCACCAAAAGAAACGTCACCCGGATGCCGCTTTGATCCTGCGCTCCGAAGCTTTCGACGGGGATCGACAGAAGGGGCTTCCTGCCCCTCTGTCGATGTGCGGCATCCATGCCGCACCCCTGCGGGCTATTCCCGCCAAAAGCTCCGGTGCTCGGCGCGGCATGCGGGAGGGAAACCATCCTGACAACAGGAAACGGTTCACTTTCGAAAATGAGATGATATACAGAAACCATTTAATAACTTGTTGGGCGGCATGACCCGAGCACTTCTCTTATCCAGTTTTGCAGTTATCCTCGCCTCATGCGGAGAGGATAATTATTCGTCGATCGATACGGAATTGCTTTCAACTGACATTCACGTCTCTGTGGCGCAGCACGCCCTGGTTCTTCCATTCGTTGCCTCAGATGATTACCCCTACCAAAAGCTATCATTTTCTTTGAACCGGAAGGGCGACAGCGAACGAACTCAAGAAGCGTTAGGCCACTTTCTGCATGATTCGGCTGCCCCAAATAAACCATTGGAACTTGATAGTCTCTCGGTGGTTGTGAAAACATATGGATGGAATGACGGTGATACTGACTATAAACGAGTATGTCCGCTGTTAACCCGCGAATGGGCGAGGTCTGTGTGTGACAATCCTTGGGCAGCCACACAACAGGCTCTTCCCGCCAATCGATTCCAGTTAGTAAATCTGCGCCGTTTGCAGGTCGGAAATACACGTGGCACGATTAATTGCCGCGACGATGGCAAACCGCGCCTACCTTTGCCACAAAAACCGGGCGAGGCAGTAATGGTCTGCGAAGCTATGGTGTACGGCGGAGACGACGATCAATATCATAGTGCAGTTATCCGAATCGATGGCGATCTTGGGGCTCTATGGATGGTCTGGCGATACGGGCAAAATGGTGAGACAGCCGAAGAAATGGCAGATAGAGAAGGAAAAGCGATTTTTGCTTTTGTGCAATATGCGCTTGGACAGAACGAAGATTTTTCTGCACTCCATGCGGACATGTGCCGTCTACGCCGACCCGGCTCAAATAATAGTCCACACGGTGCAGATTGTGATCACTCAACGCGGTAAGGTGCAATCCGAAGGGCGTCAATAGGCGAAGCCGTATTGCGCCGCATGTTGGCCTTCGATGATTCGGTGCATTACGCTATCGCTAATGCACCCTACGAAGGTTAAATAAAAGGCTTTGGGGCGTGAATTACTTGCAAAATTACGGGATGGTTTTGTCCCGTATGCCACGCCAAGCACCGGAGCTTTTGAACGGAATAGCCCGTAAGGGGCGCCGCAGGGATGCGGCGCGTTGCCGAAGGGGCAGGAAGCCCCTTTCGGCAACCCTGTTCAAAAGCGAGGAGCGCAGGGAATAAGCGGTATCCGGGTGTCTTTTCTTTTGGATACTTTTCTTTGGACAAGCAAAGAAAAGTATCTCGGCTGTCGGGCCGAGACCCGACATTAAAATAAGCCGTCGCGGTAGCGACACAAATTAACAGGTTACAACAATGGCAGTAGGACAAATCGACTTCCCCACCATGCATGCCGTAAACGGCATCAAACTCGGCACCTGTAACGCCGGCATCAAGCAAACCGTCCGCGACGATATTTTAGTGATCGAAATGGCGGACGGCGGCAGTTGCGCGGCAGTGTTTACCCAAAATGCGTTTTGCGCGGCGCCGGTGCATATCGCCAAAGCGCATTTATCGCAAAATCCGCGTTGGTTGCTGGTCAATTCCGGTAACGCCAATGCCGGCACCGGCAAGCAAGGCCTGCAAGACGCATTTGCCTGCTGCGCCAATTTGGCCGGCGAAGTCGAAGCCTTGGCGCAACAGGTTTTGCCGTTCTCGACCGGCGTCATCGGCGAACCTCTGCCCGTGGAAAAGCTTTCGGCGGCACTCCCCGCAGCAGTCTCTAACTTGGCGGAGAGCCATTGGGACCAAGCCGCCCGCGCGATTATGACCACCGATACCTTCCCCAAGGGCGCTTCCGTGGTCATCGACATCGCCGGCCATCCGGTGGCGATTACCGGCATTTCCAAGGGCGCCGGCATGATCCAGCCCAATATGGCCACGATGCTGGGCTTTGTCGCCACCGACGCCACAATCGAACAATCTCTGTTACAAGAATGCCTATCCGCGGCGGCGGAGAAATCGTTTAACCGCATCACCGTGGATGGCGATACCTCGACTAACGACGCCTGCGTGTTGTTGGCCAGCGGCAGTAGCTCGGCTCCGGAAATTTTGGCCGGCAGTGCGGAGTATGCGGCCTTCTCTTCTGCTGTTATGGCGGTCTGCAAACGCCTGGCGGAACTGATTATTCGTGACGGCGAAGGCGCTACCAAGCTGATGCGCATCATCGTCGAACAGGCGCGCGATAGCGCCGAGGCGGTACAAATCGCCAAAACCATTGCCCATTCGCCCTTGGTGAAAACCGCATTCTTCGCCAGCGACCCCAACTGGGGCCGGATTCTGGCTGCTGTCGGCCGGGCCGGGGTTGAAAACATGGATCTGGATAAAATCGAAATTTATCTGGGTACGGTGTGCATAGTCGAAAACGGCGGCCGCGCTCGCTCGTACACCGAACAGGATGGTCAGCGCGTGATGAATCAGGAGGAAATCGTTGTCACGGTCAGACTGGGACGCGGCGCAGCCAGCGAGGAAGTGCTGACTTGCGATTTTTCCTACGATTATGTGAAAATCAACGCCGAATACCGCACTTAAAACCTAAGCATGACAAACAACAGCCTGCCGCTGCATGTCGCAGTCGGCGTTATTCGCGACGGCGACGGTAGGATTTTGATTACCCAACGCGCCAAACACGCGCATCAAGGCGGCTTATGGGAGTTTCCCGGAGGCAAACTGGAAGCCGGCGAACCGGTGCAGCAGGCTCTGGCCCGCGAATTGGCGGAAGAAGTCGGCATTCAGGTACAAACCGCGACACCGCTAATCAAAATCAACCACGATTACGGCGACAGGCATGTGTTACTGGATGTCTGGAATGTCACGGCATTTACCGGTCAGGCCAGGGGCTGCGAAGGCCAGGAGATGCGCTGGGTTAAGGTTGAGCAACTGCGGGAATTCAGTTTCCCGGTTGCCAATGTACCCATCATCGCCGCCGCGCAACTCCCGCATTATTACGCTATCCTGGAAGGCCGCAGCGTTGCCGAAGCATTGGACAATTGCCGACGAATTTTAGCGGCCGACATCAAACTAGTGCAATTTCGCGTCAAGTCTTTACCGATTGCCGATTTGCAAAACCTATTCGAGCAAGTTTCTCAACTTTGCCGGCAGCAACAGGTTAGTTTGCTGGTCAACGCCGATTTGCCTGTCGACACCGCTAATGCGCAAGGCCTGCACCTCAGCAGCTGCGCCTTACTCACGTGTAATGAAAGGCCAAACGGCTATAGTTGGGTGGCGGCGTCTTGTCATAACCTTGATGAACTAAAACAAGCGGAAACGCTAGGCCTGGACTTTGCGGTTTTAGCCCCCGTTCAACCGACCGCATCGCATCTGGACGCTACGCCACTAGGCTGGCGAACCTTCGCCGAATTGCTCGAGCAAATCAATTTACCGGTGTTCGCCCTAGGCGGTTTAGGCAGGCACGACCTGGATAGAGCACTTGCCGCCGGCGCGCAAGGCATAGCCGGCATCAGCACGTTTTTAGTGGCAGATTAGCCAAAAAATGACTTAGTAGGATTCAAAATCCGAACTTTCCTCGTCTTCGTCAAGCAGCGGCGGACCAGGGATTTTATGGGCTTCGGTCGCCCAATCGCCTAAATCGATCAGTTTGCAGCGTTCGGAACAGAACGGCTTGAATGCTTCGGCGGCTATCCAGGCTACCGGCTTGCGACAAGTGGGGCATGCCACCATAGGCGGGGTGTTCGCGGTCATCAGAACATGCAGCGGGTTAAGGAAAACTCCACATCGTCGAGCGTCTGGCTGGGCCGGTTTTCATCGACAGACGGGTTCATAAAACGAATGCTGAATCTGTGTTTGCCGCCGCTAATCTCGGCAAAGCACGCCATGTCGGCAGCCAGCCCGACCCTTAGCAATTGCACCGGATGATTTTTATTGTCCAGCGCTAATTGAAAAAACCCGGCCTTGGCGATTTCTTGCGTCGGCATGCTGCTTTGCCGAATAAAGCCCAAGATCAAATCGATCGCTACCCGTATATCCACGAATGGCTGAGTCCAGCGTTCCAGATCTTTTTGCTGCTCGGCTTCGTTTTGCTCCAGCCAGTAATGAAAAGCCGGCAAATCGAAGGAACAGCTGCCGCCAGGGATGGAATTACGCTGCGAAATACTTTGAAACAAGTCGCTTTCCATCACGCTGATGCCGATTTTGCCGTTGGCGCTATACAGACTGCGGCTGGCCTGATTCAGTTCGGCGAGAATTTCTTGTAGCTTTTCGTCGTCGACGCCATGTGTATGCGCCAGCTGATTCAGTACTTTGGTATGCCTGTCCAGCTCCTTGATCAACTCGGATTTCAAGTCGCTGCGACTGAAGATCATCAGGATGTCGAGTAAAACCGAAATGGCGGCGCGTTTATCGAAAACCGAAGCGCCCAACATGAAGTGACTGAGCTGTTGAAAGAGTTGCTCCAAGCGCATAAACACCCGAATTCGTTCATTGAGAGGGAATTCGTAGATAGTTTGTGTATTCAAGCCGATTGTGTCCTGACGGTGGCTAATAAAATGTAGGAATTGTGCAGTCTTTTAACCTGTTCTGCAAGTTGCTCGGGGCCGGCGATATTGTCGATGACATCGTCCGCTTTGCTTAACCGCTCTTGCCTGGACATCTGACTGTCGATGATGGCTTGTACTTGCTGGCCAGTCAGCTTGTCGCGAGCGATGACCCGCTCTATTTGCGCGTCCACCGGGCAATCGATCAACAAAACCCGGTCCACCGCGTAGGCATTTTTCGACTCCAGCAACAACGGCACGGCAATAATGCAATAGTCGGCAGATAGAGCGCTAACATCCGCCGCGATTCGAGCGTAGACCAAAGGATGCATGATGCCGTCCAAGTCGCGCTTTTTATCCGCATCGGCAAATACCGCGTCGCGCAGCCTGGCTCGATTCAAGCTACCGTCCTGATTAAGCATCTGCTGGCCGAACGACGCTACGATCAGCGATAAGGCCGGCTGCCCCGGCTCGACTAACTGCCTGGCAATCAGATCCGCATCGACGATGGGCACGCCAAATTCGGCAAACAACCGGCAGACCGTGGATTTACCGCTGCCTATGCCGCCCGTCAGACCTATCTTCAGCATCGCCTACAGGCCGGCAGTGTGCAGATATAAGGCATTCAGCTCCGTTCCGAACAACATAGCCAGCCAGCCGGCCATGGCCAGATACGGCCCGAATGGTATCGGTTTGCCAGCATCGCGCTTGCCGAACACGATCATCGCAATACCGACGACTGCTCCCACCAGCGATGACAATAGAATAATCAGCGGCAAACATTGCCAGCCCAACCAGGCGCCGAACAGCGCAAGGAGCTTGAAATCGCCATAACCCATACCTTCCTTGCCGGTCAGCAATTTGAACAACTGGTAAACGCTCCACAGGCTCAAATAGCCGGCAATCGCACCAATAATGGCGTCATGACTATTAGTGTAAATATCGAACAGACTCAGTAACAGACCCAGCCACAACATCGGCAGAGTGATCGAATCCGGCAACAACTGCTGGTCAATGTCGATAAAGCTCAGCGCGATCAAACTCCAAGTCAGCGGCAACGCAAACGCCAAAGCCCAACCGTAACCGAAATGCCAAGCGACGACAGCGGAACACAGCCCGGTAAACGCTTCGATAAGCGGGTAACGGACGGCGATTCTCACACCGCAATGTCCGCATTTGCCGCCCAACAGTAGATAACTGATTACCGGAATATTTTGATAGGCTTTGATTTCGGTTTTGCAAGACGGGCAATGCGAGGCCGGTAACATCAGGTTAAGTTCCGCAACAGCTTCGTCCAGCGGCAGCTGCAGATATTCTTGGCATTCTCGACGCCAATCGGCCTGCATCATCACCGGCAAACGATAAATTACCACGTTTAGAAAGCTGCCGACCAACAGGCCCAGTATGCAAACGACGCCGATCAGGAAGAGCGGATATTGTTGTAGAGTGGCAAAAACCATGAGGGAGAGAGGATGTTTGTAATCTGGCCACCTTGCTCGTATCAGCGATATCGAGCAAGGTGGAATAGCAAAAACTAAATAGCCGCGCCCAGCTTGAAGATTGGCAGATACATGGCGACGATCAAACCGCCAACCAGGATACCCAAGATCACCATGATGATAGGCTCCATCAAACTGCTCAAGTTATCGACCAGGTTATCGACCTCTTCTTCGTAAAAATCGGCGACTTTATCCAGCATCGCGTCTATAGAACCAGACTCCTCGCCGATCGCCACCATCTGTACCACCATATTCGGAAACATGCCGGTAGTCTCCAACGCAAACTTCAATTGCTGACCGGTGGAGACGTCGTCCCGCACCTTCATCACCGCTTCGTAGAACAAAATATTGCCGCAGGCACCGGCTACCGACACCAAAGCCTCGACCAAGGGCACACCGGCTGCCGACATGGTGGAAAGGGTCCGGGCAAAACGGGCAATGGCCGACTTCTCCAGAATCATCCCCACTACCGGGATTTTCAGCAAAGTCTTGTCCAGAAAATGATTAAATGCCTTGGAGCGTTTTTTAAAATACGTAAATACATAAGCGACCACAACGATCACGCCGATAACCGCCCACCACCATTCCTGCACCCACGCGGACAGCTCTATGACAAACTGAGTAAACGCGGGCAAATCGGCACCGAAGCCTTTGAACAAGTCCTCGAACACCGGCACCACGAAAATCAGCAAAATCGCAGTCACGATAAAGGCCACGACCAACACAGCAATCGGGTAGGTCAAGGCTTTTTTAACTTTCTTTTTAATCGACTCGGTTTTTTCTTTATAAGTAGCAATCTTGTCCAGCAAAGTTTCCAATACACCGGCATGTTCACCTGCCTCGACCAGATTGCAGAACAAGGCATCGAAATACAGCGGTTTTCTATTTAAAGCTTGCGCCAGGGTATCGCCGCCTTCAACGTCGGACTTAATCGACAGCAATAACTCCGACATACTGGCATTGTCATGTCCCTTGCCGATAATGTCGAAAGATTGCACCAAGGGTACGCCGGCAGCCAACATCGTTGCCAGCTGCCTGGCAAACACAGCGATATCGCCCGGGGTAATTTTCTGTACCCGCGGACTGAACAGCGGCTTGGACTTGGCCTTGATACCGATTACCCGAATCCCCATCCGCCGCAATTCGGCACGGGCAATCACCTCGCTCTTGGCACTGATGGTGCCTTTGGTTTTTTTGTTTTGCCTATCGAAACCATCCCAATTGAACTCGATTTGCTCTTCTTGCTTTGCCATATTTATTCCTTGGTCACCCGGTCAATTTCTTGCAGCGAGGTAATGCCTTGCTTGATCTTTAACAGCCCCGACATTCTTAAATCGTTGATCCCTTCGCTCTTGGACAATTCCGCCATTTGCATCGAGTTGCCGCCGTTCAAAATCAGCGCCCGCATTTTTTCGGTAATCGGCATCACCTGATAAATGCCGACCCGTCCCTTATAACCGTTGTTGCAATGTTCGCAACCGACAGGGCCGTAGACTTTAAATGTACCGATTTCTTCCTGCTTAAACCCGGCCGACAACAAGGCACTTTCCGGATAATCGACTTCCTGCTTGCAATGCTCACACAGACGCCGCGCTAGCCGCTGCGCCATAATCAAAACTACCGCCGAAACAATATTGAACGGTTCGATACCCATCTGCACCAGACGGTTAATGGTTTGCGGCGCATCGTTGGTGTGCAGTGTGGATAACACCATGTGTCCGGTTTGCGCAGCCTTAACCGCAATACTGGCGGTCTCTAGGTCGCGAATCTCGCCGACCATGATGATGTCCGGATCTTGCCGCAAAAACGCCCGTAGTGCCTCGGCAAAGGTCAGACCAGCCTTGGGATTAACGTTGACCTGATTGATGCCTTCCACGGTGATCTCCACCGGATCTTCGGCGGTGGAAATATTGGTCTCGATGCTATTGAGAATATTCAAGCCGGTGTAAAGCGACACGGTTTTACCGCTACCGGTCGGCCCGGTGACCAGCACCATACCGTAAGGCTTATGAATCGCCTCCAAAAAGTTTTTTTGCTGTTCGGGTTCAAAGCCGAGTTTCTCGATACCGATCTGGGCGCTGGTCGGATCGAGAATCCGCATCACCACTTTTTCGCCGAACAGCGTCGGGCAGGTGTTAACCCGAAAATCGATAGCCCGGTTCTTGGATATTTGCATCTTGATCCGGCCGTCCTGCGGCACCCGCCGCTCGGCAATATCCATCTTCGACATAACCTTCAACCGGGAAATAATCCGGTTCGCAATACCTACCGGCGGGCTGGCTACCTCCGACAAGATACCGTCGGCTCGAAAACGGATACGGAATTTCTTCTCGAAGGGTTCCAAATGTATGTCCGACACCCCGCGTTTGATCGAATCCAGTAGTATTTTATTTACAAAACGGACGATAGGCGCATCGTCAACATCCGAGCCGACGACTTCGTCAGCAGGCTTGCTGTCGTCGCCGGCGGAGATATCGATGTTATCCAGATCGTCGTCCAGCAAATCCTTCATCGACGTATCGGCGGCTTCCAGCGCCGTGTCTATCATTTTGATCAGCTTGTCTTCTTCAACCAGGATATTTTCGGTATTGTGACGAGTATGGAATTTGATCTCGTCCAGCGCCTGAAAATTAGTGGGATCCGCTGTCGCCACGAACAAGCGGTTACCGCGTTTGAACAAGGGCAAAGCGTGATGCTGCCGTATTAATTTTTCGCTGACCAATTTGATCGGCAAAAACGAGGGGTCGATCGCATCCAGATCGAAAAAAGGCACGCCAAACTCTGCCGAAGCCAGTGTAGCGACGGTTTTGCTGTCGGCGTATTTATGCTCTACCAGATAACTAATGAAAGCCTGCTTACGTTTTTGTGCCTCCTGCAAACAGGTTACCGCCGATTCTTCGGTCAACAAACCTTTTTGAATCAGGCATTTGACCAAGCCGCTGAAATGGATGTTAGAAGGTGCTGTCGCCATGAAAAAAAGTCTGGATTGGTTTTACTGCAACTATGTTCTGCAACTATAGATGAAGTAAGGATTTTATCCAAACTCATCGCCCCATGCACAAGACCTTAACATGAAGGAATAGACATGCCGTCGGCCAACTTGCTTGAACCGGACGGACACTGGACGACCATCGGCGCGAGGACCGCGCCGATGTAGAAAGAGATTAGAGGAATCAGACTTCGTGATAAATCGCAGCGCCTTCTTCCAGGAACTGCTTGGATTTTTCTTCCATGCCGATTTTCAAGGCTTCCGCTTCTTCCAGACCTTTTTGCTCGGCATAGTTACGCACATCCTGGGTGATTTTCATCGAGCAGAAATGCGGGCCGCACATCGAGCAAAAATGCGCGACTTTTGCCGAATCTTTCGGCAAGGTTTCATCGTGGAAGGAACGGGCTTTCTCGGGGTCCAGCGCGATGTTGAATTGATCTTCCCAACGAAACTCGAAACGGGCCTTGGACATGGCGTTGTCGCGAATCTGCGCGCCGGGATGACCTTTAGCTAGATCAGCAGCATGCGCGGCGATCTTGTAAGTCACAATGCCTTCGCGCACATCTTGCTTGTTCGGCAGGCCCAAATGTTCTTTTTGGGTGACGTAGCAGAGCATCGCGCAACCGTACCAACCGATGTTGGCAGCACCAATCGCCGAGGTAATATGGTCGTAACCGGGCGCGATATCGGTGGTCAGAGGCCCCAAGGTGTAGAACGGCGCTTCGAAGCAATCTTCCAATTGCTTATCCATGTTGACCTTGATCATTTGCAGCGGCACGTGGCCGGGGCCTTCGATCATGGTTTGTACATCGTGTTTCCAGGCGACTTGAGTCAACTCACCCAAGGTTTCCAATTCACCGAATTGCGCGGCGTCGTTGGCATCGTAAATCGAACCCGGACGTAAACCGTCGCCCAGCGAGAACGACACATCATAGGCCTTCATGATTTCGCAGATTTCCTCAAAGTTGGTGTAGAGGAAACTTTCGGTGTGATGAGCCAAACACCATTTGGCCATGATTGATCCGCCGCGCGAGACGATACCGGTCAGGCGTTTGGCGGTTAATGGCACGTGATGTAAGCGCACGCCGGCATGGATGGTGAAGTAATCCACGCCCTGCTCGGCTTGCTCGATCAACGTGTCGCGGAAAATTTCCCAGGTCAACTCTTCGGCTTTACCGTCCACTTTTTCCAACGCTTGGTAAATCGGCACGGTGCCGATCGGTACCGGCGAGTTCCGCAAGATCCATTCGCGGGTTTCATGGATGTTTTTGCCGGTGGACAAGTCCATGATGGTGTCGGCCCCCCAGCGGATGCCCCACAGCATTTTTTCGACTTCTTCTTCGATGGAAGAAGTCACTGCAGAATTACCCAGGTTACCGTTGATTTTAACCAGGAAATTGCGGCCGATGATCATCGGCTCCAACTCGGGATGGTTAATGTTGGCGGGAATAATCGCGCGGCCACGGGCGACTTCGGAACGGACAAATTCCGGGGTAATGAAGGATTGAATATTGGCACCATAGGAAAAGCCGGGATGCTGACCTTGGTAACGGTCGCGCATGGCCTCCAGGTTTTGGTTTTCGCGGATGGCGATATATTCCATTTCCGGAGTAATAATGCCTTTACGAGCATAGTGCATCTGGCTGACGTTATGGCCGGATTTGGCACGGCGCGGATTGCGCGTCAGTTCGAAACGCAAGTGCGCGGTTTTTGGATCGTGCAAGCGCTCGTGACCATATTTTGAAGTCGGGCCACTCAATAACTCGGTGTCGCCGCGCTCCGCTATCCAGTTGCCGCGTATCGAGCCCAAACCTTTGTGCAAGTTCACATCCACATTCGGATCGGTGTAAACGCCGGAGGTATCGTAAACAAAAATAGGCGGGTTTTTTTCGGTGCCAAAGTGGGCCGGGGTATCGGACATGCTGATTTTACGCATCGGCACTTGAATATCCACGCGACTGCCCTGGATATAAATTTTCTCGGAAGCGGGATAGGAATCTATTCTTACGCTACTACCGGTATCGGTAGTAATTTCGTTGCGGACAGCGCTCATGCTTATCTCCAAAATCTCAATAAATCGCAAGCGCAGGGAAGATAGGGCTTTCCTACGCCGGTGTTAACCGGTTCAGGTTCGAAGGGTTTTTCTCAGCTTTCCGGGCTTGCATACAGCGGAAAGCACCCCTAGCCTTTCAGGTGACTTGCTAAGTTAAATGATAATCGAGCCAATTGCAAGCGCGGCGCCTAGACCTTTGCCCATAAAAAGCTTATAAAACAATAGGTTTTATAAGCTTGCCGCCTATTGCTCCGGCTATTGTTATCATTAGGCAACTATCTCCACTTCGAACACACCGCTTGCCAATGAACGAACCACTGCAATTCAGCCAGTTGGATCTAGGATTTGCCCATTTCCTGAGCGATCGCAGCCCTCTTCGCGGCCTACAAAAAAACCGCTTCGAAGAATTGTTGCGGCAATTATCCTCTCGGCAAGCCTCGGGTCACAGCTGTATTTCGGTTTCGAACGACGACCAAGACCTGTTAATGGCATCGGGTTTTGCTTCCCACAACCAAGTCACGCCACTCATCGTCGAGGCCGGGCGCCTGTATTTACACCGTTATTGGCAGTACGAACAACGCCTGTCCGAACAACTCAAAGCCTTGTCTCGGAGAAGTTTTTGCGTTGCGAATTTGGAAAACACGCTAAACCACTATTTCCCAAGCGAAGACGACGAAATCGATTGGCAGAGACAGGCCGCAAAATGCGCGGCCAGCCAAGCATTAACCATTATTAGCGGCGGTCCCGGCACGGGCAAAACGACTACAGTTCTGAAGATACTTGCCTTACTGCTGGAAACAACAGAGCAACCCTTACACATCGCTCTGACGGCTCCCACCGGCAAAGCCGCAATGCGTCTACAGGAATCGATAGCCGGCAACAAAATGCACTTACCCTGCTCTGCGAAGTTGAAAGCCCAAATACCGGAAAAGGCCGCCACACTACACCGCTTGCTCGGCGCCATGCCGCCTTCACCGTATTTCAAACATAATGCCGACAGCCCATTGCCCTATGACGTAACGGTCATCGACGAAACCTCAATGGTCGATCTGGCCTTGATGAGCAAGCTGGTAGATGCACTAAAGCCCGGCTCGCGGCTAATTTTGCTAGGAGACAAAGACCAGCTGGCATCGGTCGAATCAGGGTCGGTATTAGCGGATTTGTGCGGCGGCTTACCGGAACAGACTATCGAACTGCAAAAGTCACATCGGTTTCACGGGCAAATTAAAACATTGGCCGACGCCGTCAACCAGCAGCAAGCCGAACGAGCTTGGCAATTATTACAAGATCGCAGCCGACCAGCTCATCTGCTTACGGAGGAGCCGATCGAATTTATCGTCGAAAACTATTTGGCGTATTTAGGCTTGGTAGCCGGTGGCGCCGATTTTTCGAGCATATTCACCGCCTTTAACCGCTTCCAAGTACTGTGCGCCAATCAACGCGGCCCGCATTCGGTGGCCGACATCAACCACCGCGTCGAGCAAACGTTGATAAAACGCAACAAGATCAAATCCGGCAACGCTTGGTACGAAGGCCGCCCCGTCATGATTAGCGCCAACCATAGCGGCCTACAACTCTACAACGGCGATATAGGCCTGTGCCTGGGCGATGCGGAAAGCGACGGCCAATTACGGGTATTTTTTTCGCGCGGCGCCGACGGCGTCAAAAAACTGCGGCCGGGCAGGCTACCTGCCTGTGAAACAGTATTCGCAATGACTATCCACAAAAGCCAAGGATCGGAATTCGAAAATGTGCTGCTTATGCTGCCCGATAAAGTTAATCCGGTACTTAGCAAAGAACTAATTTACACCGGCATCACCCGCGCCAGAACAACAATCGCCATAGCTGCCAATCAAGCGGTATTTACCGCAACCGTTAATCAAAAGGTATCGCGCGACAGCGGCTTAGCCGGCAAATTGATAGCATCGAGCAAGGAGTAACAGAATGGCTTCCATAAAGAAACGCGGCAAACAGCTAATAGCCGATATAGAAAAATCGGCAAATCAACTGGCCATACTGACCAGCGACCTGAGCTTGCTGAAAAACATTTACGATTTGGCTCGAAGCGTACAAGAAAACATAGCTTCATTGAACAACGAACTGACGGATTTAAAGAAAGCGGAATATAGCGCCGGACTGGCAGATTCGAAAGCCTTGGCCGCTTTGGACGAATTAATCGACAATGACGCCATTAGCGCGCTGGAACAACGTCTATTTGCCGTCCAACCCGACCAGGAAAATAGCGAAACAGGCGATTTTTTACAGCAGATACTGGAAAAAATCGAAAAACTTTACACGCCGCTACTGGAATCTTTACAGCAATTGACTGCTTTGCCGGATGAAGAATAATTAATGACTGCGCTGCACCGAGAAACGCGCCAGTTCTTCAAGCGCCTGTTTGTATTCCGAGTCGGGCAGACACTGTAAGGCGGCTATTGCCTGGGCCGCTGCACGGTCTGCGCATTGTTCGGTATATTCAATGGCATTGGTGGCTTTTACCACCTCATATACCTCGTTAAAAGCCTCGCGCGAACCCTGCCTAATCGCATCGACGACAATTTTGGCTTGCTGCTCGCTACCGTGCTGAATGGCGTAAATCAACGGCAGGGTCGGCTTACCTTCCGCCAAATCGTCGCCAAGGTTTTTACCGAGTTCTGCGCTATTGGCTTTGTAATCCAGAGCATCATCGATTAATTGAAATGCCACACCTAGCTGCTGCCCATAAACAGCCAAAGCCTCTTCCGTCGCCGCATCGGTTGCGGAAATGACCGCCGCCAAGCGGGTAGCCGTACTGAATAGTATTGCGGTTTTACGGGCAATCACCTCCAAATACTTATCCTCGCTGGTTTCCGGATTATTGCAATTCAATAACTGCAGTACCTCGCCTTCGGCGATTGCCGTCGTGGTTTTGGACATAATTGCCATTACCCGCATATTGTCGGTCCGTACCATCATTTCAAAAGCACTGGAATACAGGTAATCACCGACCAACACACTGGCGGCATTGCCCCAGACCGCATTCGCGGATTCCTTACCGCGCCGTAAAGCGGATTCGTCTACCACATCGTCGTGCAGCAATGTTGCTGTATGAATAAATTCAATTACAGCAGCCAAAATAAGATGATGATCATCAACTTTGCCAAGGGCTTTTGCAGCCAACAACAGCAACATCGGCCGCAGCCTTTTACCGCCATTGCCAATAATGTAATGACCAATTTGGTTAATCAGCACAACATCGGAACTGAGTTCGTCAAGAATTAACCGATCAACAGCTTGAGTTTCCGCGCTGGTTAAATTTTTGATCGAATCAAAGTCTATAGTGACTGAAGCTGGCGTTAAAACTTTAGCTATCATGAATGTTGTGAACTTGTCGCCCGGTAGCGTATAACGTAAATAACCGATCATGCTATGAATAATACCGGATAGTGTCAAGAGTACTTCCTGCAATCGCTTATTGGTCGATTGTTTCCAATCCGAATTTAAGATTGACTACATTCAATTTTAAAAATATAATCCTCTGTTCACTTTTAACAGATTATGCTTGATGGAGCTTACGCTGATGTATGCGGTAATTCAAACAGGTGGTAAACAGTATCGGGTCGCAGAGGGTACTACCTTAAAAATAGAAAAACTTGAGTTGGGCGCAGGCGACAGCGTAGAGTTCGACAAAGTGCTGATGGTTCAATCAGGTGACTCTGTAAAAGTAGGTCAGCCGTTTGTCGAAGGCGGCAAAGTGACTGCAACCGTAGTTTCTCAAGGCAGACACAAAAAAATCAGAATCATCAAATTCAGAAGACGTAAGCACCACATGAAACAACAGGGGCATCGTCAATACTACACAGAAGTCCAAATCACTGGCATTTCTGCATAATATAACGAGGATAGAAAATGGCTCATAAGAAGGCAGGCGGTAGTACTCGTAACGGTCGCGATTCTCAAGCACAGCGCCTGGGCGTAAAACGTTTCGGCGGTCAAGTGGTTAAAGCGGGCAACATTCTGGTTCGCCAACGCGGCACCCAGTTTCACCCCGGCACCAATGTCGGCATCGGCAAAGACCATACCCTGTTCGCGACAATCGACGGCAAAGTGGTTTTCGAAGAAAAAGGCCCTAAAAACCGTAAATACGTCAGCATCGCAGCAGCGTAAATTTCTTGGCTGTGCTGACTGGCACAACTGAAAAGAAAAGCCTCGTTTTTAGCGGGGCTTTTTTGTTTATACCGGTAGATTATGAGATTTGTTGACGAAGCGGAAATCCGCGTAGAAGCAGGCGACGGCGGCAATGGCAAGGCCTCATTTCGCCGCGAAAAATATATCCCCTTGGGCGGCCCGGACGGCGGCGACGGCGGCGACGGCGGCAGCGTTTATCTGGTAGCCACCGAAAACGTCAACACGCTGGTGGATTTTCGCTATCACTCGGTACATCGCGCCCAACGCGGACAAAACGGCGGCAGTCGCGACTGCACCGGCAAAAAAGGCGACGATTGTTTCGTACCGGTGCCACCCGGCACCATCGTTTACGAAGCCGACACCGGCGAAAAAATCGGCGATCTGACCAAACCCGGCCAACAATTATTGGTTGCCAAGGGCGGCTTCCACGGCCTCGGTAACACCCGCTTCAAGAGCAGCGTCAATCGCGCACCGCAACAAACAAGCAAAGGCTCCGCCGGCGAACACCGCATGTTACGCCTGGAATTAATGGTTATCGCCGATGTTGGCTTACTGGGCATGCCCAACGCCGGCAAATCCAGCCTGATTCGCACCGTCTCGTCCGCGCGTCCGAAAGTTGCGGATTACCCTTTCACCACCTTACACCCCAACTTGGGCGTCGTTAGAGTTGACGATCTGCGCAGCTTTGTAATTGCCGATATTCCGGGCGTCATCGAAGGCGCGGCAGAAGGCGCGGGGCTTGGCTTGCAGTTTTTAAAACATCTGTCCAGAACCGGCTTGTTGCTGCATATCGTCGACATCGCCCCCTACGAAAGTGACGAAACCCCAGTCAGCGCGGCCCGTAAAATCATCCACGAAGTGGAGAAATGGAGCGACGACCTGTCTGGCAAGCCACGCTGGTTAGTACTGAATAAGATCGACAACGTACCCGACGATGAAGTCGAACAACACTGCCAAGCCATCGTCGACGAACTCGGCTGGACCGGCCCGGTATTCCTGATTTCCGCATTAAAAAATCAAGGTACCCAGGCTTTGATGTACGCCATCATGGATTTCCTCGACCAGCAAAAAACCCAACGGGAGCTACAAACGCAGGAGCCATCCAGTGAGCCGTTCTGAGTTTTCTCAAGCCCAGCGTGTTGTCGTCAAAATCGGCAGCTCACTGTTGACCGACGGCGGACGCGGCCTTAACAAACAAGCGATTGCCGGCTGGGTGACACAAATGGCCGCCCTCAAACGCCAAGGTGTCGATGTCGTATTGGTATCATCCGGATCCGTCGCGGAAGGCATGTCCCGTTTAAAGCTAAAAACCCGCCCCAAAACTCTGCATGAATTGCAAGCCGCCGCCTCGGTCGGACAAATGGGCCTGGTCAGACGATTTGAAGATGAATTCCAACTGCACGACCTGCTGGCCGCGCAAGTTCTACTAACTCATGACGATCTTTCCGATCGCCAGCGTTACCTGAACGCCCGCAGCACTTTGCTGACACTGCTCGATTTCGGTGTCGTGCCGGTGATTAATGAGAACGATGCGGTCGCCACTGAAGAAATCCGCTTCGGCGACAACGACACTCTCGGCGCTTTGGTCGCCAACCTGGTGGAAGCCGATTTGCTGATCATTCTTACCGACCAAACCGGCTTGTTCGACGCCAATCCCAGCCTCAATCCCAATGCCAAGCTGATATCCGAGATCAGCGTCAACGAAAGCCTGCTTGACGAAGTGGCGGGCGGCAGCATCAGCGGCTTGGGGCGTGGCGGCATGTACACCAAAGTCCGCGCCGCTCGCCTTGCCGCGCGTTCGGGAGCCGCCACAGTGATCGTATCCGGCAAAATCGACAACGTCATCCCGGCAGTATTCGACGGCAATGACTTAGGCACTTATTTGATTCCGAACATCGCACCACTGGTCGCCCGCAAACAATGGTTGGCCGGGCAATTACAGCTGAAAGGCAGTGTGGTATTGGACGATGGCGCAGTTAAAATTCTGAAAGACGCCGGCAAAAGCCTGCTGGCAGTCGGCGTAAAGGCCGTGCAAGGCCCGTTTAAACGCGGCGATTTGGTGTCTTGCCTGGATTTGCAAGGTAACGAAATCGCCCGAGGTTTAATTAATTACGGCTCCGAAGACGCCGGCAAAATTGCCGGAAAACCCAGCAGCGAGTTCGAAGCTTTGCTGGGATATGCCGACGAAGACGAACTTATTCATCGCGATAACCTAGTGCTAGTCTAAGGTCTACCGACTTGGCGATCAGCCAAGTCGGCTGCTATCAGGCTCAGGTATTCTGGATAACAATATTTGGAAAGCGACCGCTATAATCCCTGGCACGCATCGCCAACTTGGCCGCCATCTTCCGTGCAATCGCCTTGTAGATTTGCGCCGGCCGACCGTCCGGATCGGCCACCACTGTAGGCCTGCCGCTATCGGCATACTCGCGGATCTTAATATCCAACGGCAAAGAGCCTAACAAATCCAGCTTATTTTTGCTCGCCATCGCCACGCCACCGCCTTGACCAAATATCGCCTCTTCGTGTCCGCAATTGCTGCAAATATGGATACTCATGTTTTCCACTAGCCCCAATATCGGCACATTGACTTTTTCGAACATTCCCAAGCCACGTTGCGCATCGATCAGCGCAATATCCTGCGGCGTGGTAACGATCACAGCGCCGCTGACCGGAATCTGTTGCGCCAGCGTCAGCTGAATATCGCCGGTGCCGGGCGGCAGGTCGATGATCAGGTAATCCACGTCATGCCATTGAGTTTGATTAAGCAACTGCTGCAACGCACCTGTGACCATTGGTCCACGCCAGATCATCGGTTGATCCGGGTCGATCAAATAACCGATCGAAATGGTCTGCACGCCAAACGAGATTTTCGGCAACATGCTTTTGCCGTCCGGGCTGTCGGGCTTGCCTGACAGTCCAAGCATGGTCGGTATGCTAGGTCCGTAAATATCTGCGTCCAGAATACCGACATTGGCCCCTTCCGCCGCCAACGCCAAAGCTAAATTCACCGAAGTCGTGGATTTGCCTACCCCGCCCTTGCCGGAGGCTACCGCAATGATGTTTTTCACATTCGGCAACGGCTTCAATGCCTTTTGTACCGAATGCGAAACGATATTGAAGCTTACCGCCACTTCCAACTTGCCAACACCGGGCAAAGTTTGCAAACGCTCTTTAACTGCCGCCTCCAATTCCTCGACATAGCTTTTTGCCGGATAACCCAACTCGATAACGACGCTAACATCGTTGCCATCCACATTGATTTTTTTGACGGATTTTGCCGAAACCAAATCGGTTTCTACATTCGGATCGATAAAGTGTTTGAGTAAATTTTCGACAACCGTTTTGTCAATGCTCGCCATGCGGAACTCCGAAATAGGGAAATAATAACCAAGTAAAATAGTGTGAATATGATAGCACCTTAACAGGATGCCATTAAAACAGCGCAACGCTCAAAAAATAGTTTTCTCTTTCATAATAATGCTTTATCGTAATAACTTAATAAGCCGTATCAATATATAATTCTTAATTCAGACTTAATCCAGACTTAATCTGATTTTAATTTGGATCGCTTAACGTCAACCATTCAGCTCAGTCACCGTCCGCGCCCATCATGCTCATCTCAGCCGTCATCCAAAATCGCGCCGTTTCGCCAACACCTCTCGTGTTGCTTGTCGCCATGCTTAGCATCTTACTAAGCGGCTGTCAGAGCCTGCCAATTTTTTCTAACCCTCAACCTGAACAAATCGTCTGGAACTCCAAAGCCGAACATATAGCCAGCCACGAATTTAATCTAGACGGCGAGCAAGGCATGGTCGGAGAACTGGCAAGCATCACCAGTCGCGAAAACGATACCTTGTCCGACATTGCCCGGCATTACGGCCTGGGTTACAACGACATCACTCTTGCCAACGCCAATCTCGATCCTTGGATACTGCCCGCCGACCAAACCGTATTACTGCCACTCAGCTTTGTATTGCCGGACGCGCCGCGCAAAGGCATCGTGTTGAATCTGGCCAATATGCGGATGTTTTATTACCCGAAAAACCAAGCCAACACCTTGCTCACCTATCCGGTCGGCATCGGCCGCCAAGGCTGGAACACGCCGCTAGGGCAAACTCAGATCGTGGCGAAAAAGGCCAATCCGGACTGGACGGTGCCGGAATCGATTCATCGCGAACACCAAGCTCTCGGCGATCCGTTACCTAAAGTCATTCATGCCGGCCCCGATAATCCGCTGGGCAGCTACGCAATGCCGCTCGGCTTTAGCGGGTACCTGATTCACGGCACCAATAAACCCTACGGCATTGGCTTGCAAGTTAGCCACGGTTGCGTGCAGTTATATCCGGAAGATATAGAAGTCCTGTTTAACAAAGTCGACGTCGGCACGCCGGTCCGCATCATCCACCAACCCTATATGGCAGCATGGCAGGCAGACACGCTCTATTTAGAAGCGCATCAGCCACTGGAAAAATGGGAAAAGCAGCAAAAACAATTACAAAAAGACATTCGCAAAAAACTGCAGCAGCTTGCCACCGAGAAACAGGCCACGGTGGACTGGGATAAAGTCGAACGCATCCTGCAACGCGCCGACGGCGTGCCGACGCCGGTATCGAAAGAAAGCCCCGATTTACCGGAATTGATTGCCAATGCAATACCGCTTGCCCACCCGGAACGCTTCTACGGCCAACCTGTCATCAACGAATTAAGCGACAGCGACTGGTCGGTTTTGGCGGCCAGTTTCGAAAACGAAAACGATGCGCAAAAGCTTGCCGCAATGCTTAATCACCAAGGTCCGCCTATTCCGGCCCGTAAAATTGCCAAAGGCGGCAGCTTCCAAGTAGTGGCCGGTCCGTTTAAAAACAAAAAAGAGGCAAAAACCGTAGCGCAACGCATCAAGTTGAATTTCGACATGGACGTTAAAGCCATTGATCCGAAACAGGCGTCGAGAAACTGAGTGCCGCCCGGCCAAGCCTGAGCTTACTGATTCTGCAATACCGATTGTTTCAGCAGGACGGACGCCTGTTCGGCCGGCACCGGTTTGCTGAAATAATATCCTTGCCCGTAATTACACTGCTGCCCACCTAAGAAATCGAGCTGGTTCTGATCCTCGACACCTTCCGCCACCAGCTCTAATTTAAGCTGTCCAGCCATCGCCGAAATCGCGGAAACAATGGCCCTGTCGTTGGCATCGGTGCAGATATCCTTCACAAAGGATTTATCAATTTTCAAAGTATCCAGCGGAAAACGCTTTAGATAACTCAGCGAAGAATAACCGGTACCAAAATCGTCCACCGAAATCCGCACACCCAGCTGCTTTATTTGATTGAGCGTGTCCAGCGTCGTATCGAGCTTATGCATCATGATACTTTCCGTGATTTCCAATTCCAACAATTCCGGAGAAAGCCCGGTTTCTTTCAGCACATCCAACACCACATCCAACAATTGGCGCTGATCCTGGAAGCGGTGAAATTGCCGACCCGACAGATTAACCGCTACCCGGACCGGCATACCGGCTAATTGCCAAATTCGCGCTTGTTCACAAGCGGTCCGTAACACCCAGGCGCCGATAGGTACGATCAGCCCGGTTTCTTCCGCCAAACCGATAAATTGGTCCGGCATGACCAAGCCCAAGGCGTGGTTGTGCCAACGCACCAAAGCTTCCATACCGATGATACAGCCGCTATCGATTCGCACCTGAGGCTGGTAATGCAATACCAGTTCATCCAACTCCAATGCCTGCCGTAAATGATGTTCCAACATCAAGTAACTCTGCGCGGCACTATTCATTTCCGGCGTGAAAAACTGATAGTTGTTTTTGCCGAGCTTTTTGGCGTGATACAAAGCGGAATCGGCCTGAGCCAGTAATTCATCGAACGAAAGCGAATTATCCGGGTAGATGCTGATGCCGATACTGGCGCGGGAATAAATCAGCTGCTGCTGGACCTGCAATGGTTCGTTCAAGGCGCGTAAAATTTTGATGGCGACTTTGGCAGCATCCAGGCTATCGCCGATATTGGGCAGCATCACGATAAACTCGTCTCCCCCCATCCTGGACGGCGTGTCGCCCTCCCGCAAGCAGGAGGATATTCGCTTGGCGACAACTCTTAACAATTCGTCGCCGACAGCGTGCCCAAAGGTATCGTTGATCGCCTTGAAATTATCCAGATCGAGAAATAGAAACGCGATGCTTTCGTTCTTGCGCTGAGCTTGCGTAATGAACTGCAAGGCTCTATCGGTCAGTAAGGTGCGATTCGGCAACTCGGTGAGCGCATCGAAATGGGCAATATAATCCAGACGTTGTCTCGCACGCTTCACCTCCTCGATCTCGCGGGCGTTGTCGATTACCAGAGATAACGAATGCGCAAAACTCAATGCCAACTCTTCGTCATTCTTCGTAAACGGTTCGCCACTGTGCTTATCGCTGAGATAAATGCGTCCGTACACGCGGCCTTGATGGGAAATGGGCACGGCCAATAAGGTCCGCATCACCGGATGGTGCACCGGAAAACCGGCACTACGCGGGTCCTTGCTCATATCAGCGAGCCGTAAAGAGACGTTTTCCTCAATCACAACGCCCAACAAACCGTGTCCGTCCGGTAATCGGCCTATCAGCTGCGCCTGTTCTTCGCTAATGCCGGCGTAAATGAATTCCGACAGCGCCCCCGTATTGTCGACGATACCGATAGCGCCGAAACGGGCTCCCAATAGATTACAAAGCGCATCGATACCCGCTTGCAACAACTCGGTTTCGATCGATGTATGTGCCAAAACACCCAATAAACTGCGCGCCGCATCGTTCAAAGCCGCCAAACGTCCGACCCATACTACGGTTTGTTCGTGATTCGTTTCCGCAGCGTTTTTTAATCGCAACGTCTCCTTCAGTAGTTGCCGCTCCCGGTTGAGCAGCGCTTCCAAAATACTCTGCCGGGTAACCACGCCGATTAACTGCCCTCGGCTGAGTACCGCCAAGGCTTCCAAGCAATTTTGATCCATCAGGCTTAACGCCTTGCGGACGCCGAATCCCGGCGAAATACTAAACAATGGCCGATGCCCCACTAAATCGGCAAAAATCCAATTCGGATGCTTGGATATGTCGTGATCAGTAACCAAGCCGCAAAAATCCGCCGCCGGTGACTCCCGAAAAACGGCAAAAACGATATTGCATTCAACGTTATGTGGGCGATCTTCTTCCTTGACCCGCTTGATATGCGGCCATAAACAATCGCCAACCGTCAACTGCTTCATAACTTGGTATTCAACTGAACGGATATATCCATTTCCGCATGCAGTATCTCATCCGCACTCATCAACGGTTTTACCTGAATCAACACAAAGTCGATCAACGCTTCTTTACTAATGCGTTTCAGCAGGCTTTGCCTAACCAAAATATCGCTGATCACATCATCGTCGAATTCAATATGCTCGAAAGGCGCCTTTACCAGCAACTCGATGGCTCGTCGCATCGCTATACAACCGATCGGCGACTCCTTACCCAATACCAGCATATCTTTTAACGGAGGAATCGCGTATTCGCCTAAATTGGCAGAAATGTGAATTTGATTCTGGCTGGCTTTGTACATGGTTTCGCAATCGAATTTTCTGACAAATAAAGGGGTTAATTTAGCAGATTTTCAATTTTCGGAATTATTTCAGTAGAAACGAAAGTGCAAAAAGCAACATTCGCTATATGCCGCGGCTGTCAAATGCCGTGACTCGAGAATAGTCGCTAAAGCTTTACGCTTCAGCGACTGTAAAGTCCGGAACGACGGGATTCGTATTAGATTTGCCGGCGTATTCGGGCAATATCCAAGTAGCTGGATAAGCGCTAAACGCTGTTCGGATAATCGAGGGGGGGAGATTATCCACTCGCTGAACAAGCGAGATTATCCGCCAAAACAAACAGCTTGACTGGGCAAAAACTTGTGAAAAACATCTGCTTACAACCACCAAGCCTAAGCAGGCAAGTTTTCCCAGCAGATAGATTCGTTACGTAAATGCCCGACCTCAGTGCTTGTTAATTACCGCCTTTAAAGGTGATTTCCAACGCGTGCAAGGAATTTGCGCAATTGGCGCTAGCCTGAATGCTGGGATTATCGTGGCAAGCTTGGTTTTGGGCGCGAGCATCCGGGATATTCGCGACATACCAGGCGACGGTCTTCACTTCCTCGCCAGCGGTTTCATTGGCATTCGTAACGTTCAACGCAGCGGTTGAACCTAACGCGGCAAGCGCAGCGGAAACTATAATAATATGTGCTTTTTTCATGGAAAACTCCTTGGTTTATAGATTATCGAGGGGGCGATTAAAACTCATGACATCCGCATGAGCTGGCGATAATCTAGCAAAGAAAGCTAACGTTTAAAATGTGGCCGATTGCCGCGCGGCAATATGTCTCTACAGTGCGTCATATCACACAATTTTAGTGTTTCAACCAAGAAAAAGACTGATTAAATACGCTAGCCTCCATTGACTCAAACAAAGAAGCGGTAAATCGACAAATCCTTATGAAAAAGCAGGATGAAAACGGCGCAATAAGCCGAAGCTATTGCGCCAAGGGATTTACTTGATTTTCACCAGTTCCTTACCATTGCTGGAGAAACTGCAGATACCGGCCGCGAAGTAATTACATTCTTCCGATTGCTCTAATTTGGCGCCATTCGGCGTCAATTTGATTTTGACCAAACACGAGCGCGCTTCACCCTCAATGTGTTTTTTCAATACTAATTCGTTCTCGCCGACGCTTTTAGCTTCATCGGATACCGTGGCGGAACAGGCATGCTTGCCGGCTTCGTCAGGATTAGGTTCGAAATCCACATCCACCGTGGCGTTTATTTCTTTACCTAAGGTCGTGACCTTCAAATGCTGCACATGATTGCCGTCGCGCAACAAATAATGGTCGGTAGCGGCCACGGCAGTACCGGAAGCCAGCATCGCGATGACCAGAAACAACGTTTTTCTCATGATGTTACCTCTTCTTATAAGTTTAAGTGGTTCAAAAATGGGTAAGGCCAAGCTGACTTAGTATGCCTTGCCGGAAGGCGTAGCACTTAAGCTGGAGGCTTCGTCGGGATTGTACCTTACTGCTCTCTATTACCAAAGATACGAAACACCCCTCGCCGCCATACATCTCTCGTGGCAAGCAATCGGCAAGCCGTCGCCCAAACCATGAAACCCCAGGCGATTTATGCCATAATCCGCCCTCATTTTCCCAGGCTGTTTTAACCCCATGTCTAACCGAAAAATCCTTGTTACCAGCGCCTTACCGTATGCCAACGGCCCTATTCATTTAGGCCACCTCGTCGAATACATTCAAACCGACATCTGGGTGCGGTTCCAGAAACAACGCGGGCACAATTGCTATTACGTCTGCGCCGACGACACCCACGGCACTCCGATCATGCTGCGCGCCGACAAGGAAGGTATTACCCCGGAACAACTGATTGCTGATGTGGAAAAACAGCATCGCGCCGATTTCGAGGAATTCGGCGTAGCCTTCGATCAGTACCACAGCACCCATTCCCCGGAAAACAAGGAATTCTCCGCGCTGATCTACAAACGCCTGCGCGACGGCGGCCATATCAGCCAACGCAGCATCACCCAGGCTTACGATCCGATCAAAAACATGTTCCTGCCAGACCGTTTCATCAAGGGCGAATGCCCAAAATGTGGTGCAGCAGACCAATACGGCGACAGCTGTGAAGCCTGCGGTGCCACCTATTCGCCCACCGAACTGAAAAATGCCGTTTCCGCTATTTCCGGCGAACGGCCCATTGAAAAAGACTCCGAGCATTACTTTTTCGAACTGGGCCATTTCGCCGAGATGCTGCGCGAATGGACCACCGCCGGCCACTTGCAACCTGAAGTCAGTAACAAGATGGCGGAATGGTTGGAAAACGGCTTGCAACAATGGGACATCTCCCGCGACGCGCCGTATTTCGGTTTTGAGATCCCCGATGCGCCGGGCAAGTATTTTTACGTCTGGCTGGATGCGCCTATCGGTTACATGGCTAGCTTCAAGCATTTCTGCGACCGCCAGAGCCTGGACTTCGACAGCTTCTGGCAAAAAGACAGCAATGCCGAGCTGTACCACTTCATCGGCAAGGATATCATCTATTTCCACGCCTTGTTCTGGCCGGCCATGCTGCATGGCGCGAATTTTCGCACGCCCAGCGCGATCTTCGCTCACGGCTTTCTGACGGTAAACGGCGAGAAAATGTCGAAATCGCGCGGCACTTTCATCAAGGCTCGCACCTATCTGGACCATCTGAATCCGGAATATTTGCGCTATTACTTCGCCGCCAAACTCAGCGCCGGCGTGGACGACATTGATTTAAACTTCGATGATTTCAGCCAACGGGTCAACTCCGACCTAGTCGGCAAGGTAGTCAACATCGCCAGCCGTTGCAGCGGTTTTATTGCCAAACGTTTCGACGGCATGCTTTCCGCCGAATGCGCCGAACCGGCGCTATTCCAGCAATTCGTGGACGCCAACTCGACTATCGCCAACCTTTACGAAAACCGCGAATTCGGCAAAGCCATGCGCGAAATCATGGCGCTGGCTGACAAGGCCAATCAGTATATCGACGAGAAGAAACCCTGGCTGATCGCCAAGGAAGAAGGCCAGGACGCCGAGTTGCACGCGGTGTGCAGCATGGGCGTGAATCTGTTTCGGATGCTGGTCGCTTATCTGCGCCCGGTCATTCCAGCCTTGGCAAGCAATGCCGAGAGGTTCCTGAACATTCCCGCACAAAGTTGGCCGGAGGCGGCAGAGCCATTGCTGAATCATAAAATCAATACCTTCACACCGCTGATGACCAGGGTTGAGCCGGACAAAATTGCGGCGATTGTGGAGGCCTCCAAGGAAAACCTGGAGAAAACGCCACCTGTAACCGCTAAAACAGCCAAGCCTGCCACCACAGCTAGCAAACCGGAATTAATTGCAAAGTCGGTATCCGAGCCCATTGCCGAAGCTATCGAAATCGAAGACTTCGCCAAAATAGACTTACGCATCGCCCGTATCGTCAAGGCCGAATCCGTGGAAGGCGCGGAAAAACTCCTACAATTGACGGTGGATCTAGGCGGCGAAACCCGCAACATCTTCGCCGGCATCAAATCCGCCTACGCCCCGGAAGACTTGGAAGGCAAACTGACCGTCGTCGTCGCCAATCTAAAGCCGCGCAAAATGCGCTTCGGCACCTCGGAAGGCATGGTATTGGCGGCCGGCCCGGGCGGCAAGGACATATGGGTATTATCGCCCGACCAAGGGGCTCAAGCCGGCATGCGGGTCAAATAGCGCCGACTGCTAATTGCTAACGACGGGACAAGACGACAGACGGAACAATGACGTCAGACAACGACAGGCCTCTGAGCGAACAAATCGACGCGATACTACCGCAAACCCAGTGCCGTAAATGCGGTTACCAGGGGTGCAAGCCGTATGCCGAAGCGATTAGTGAAGGTCTGGCGGACATCAACCAATGTCCGCCGGGTGGCGAGCACGGTATCCAGCAACTGGCGGCACTGCTAAATGTACCCGCCAAACCTTTAAATCCGGCATTCGGTAGCGAGCGTTCGCGTTTGTTAGCGGTGATTGATGAAGCCGTTTGCATCGGCTGCACCAAATGCCTACCACCCTGCCCGACCGATGCAATCCTCGGCACTTCCAAACATATGCATACCGTCATCGCCGAACTCTGTACCGGTTGCGAATTGTGCATTGCCCCTTGCCCGGTAAATTGCATCCGCATGGAAAACGCCACATCTGCCTGGACCCAAAGCGATGCCGACCGCTCCAGAGCACGTTATCAAACCAGAAACCGCCGCATTGCCAAGCTCGAAGCGGAAAAAATCGAACGCCTGAATCGCCAAAAACTACTGTTAGTAAAACTAAACAAGGCGAAAGCCGCCGATTAATCCCGGATTGGCAATGACTTTAACGCCGTTTACTCTTATAATGGCGCACTCTTCTCAAAGCGCCCGTAGCTCAGCTGGATAGAGCGCAGCCCTCCGGAGGCTGAGGCCAGAGGTTCGAATCCTCTCGGGCGCGCCATTAAATCAGCGCAACTCACTGAATATTCTCATATTTCAATAGCTTATTACTAGACCCAAAGGTGACACAAGGGGTTATTCTAGCTATGCTAATCCACATGAAACCGTCAAGTGCCCAGCCTACCACTTGACTGGAAAACAGATCAATCACCACCGAGACATACAGCCAGCCATGCAGGGTCTACACATAGGTAATATCAGTCGTCCATACCTGATTGGGCTTAGCGACTTGGAATTGCCGATCTAATCGGTTGGGATAGCAAACCTGCAATTTTAATTCTCGCATGATGCGCCGCGTTTTAAAGCGCCCAACGGTAAAGCCTTGTTTTTGCAACCGATCCGCTAATCGACGCGAGCCAAAGCACTGTTTATTGTCGACGAAAATCTGCCTGGCTTTTTCGGCAACGCTTTGACATTGTTCATCTTTGTCACAGTGCCGCAGGGCTTTTAACCACTCATAATAAGCACTGGTACTCACCTGCATCACTCGACAGAGCACGGTCACTGGATACGTCTGCTGTTGCACCTGAATAAACCCGTATTTTATTCGGCTTCTTTCGCAAAGAAGACGGCGGCCTTTTTTAATATCTCGCGCTCCATTCGCAACTGTTCACTTCCCCTCCGCAAGCGCATCAATTCCTCGTGACTCCCCCTAGACTCAAGTTTGGCTTTTCGTCGCCGAGCCATGGATAATCGGCTTTCTCTCCGCTCGAACCCAGCGTACCAGGGCACTTAATGATGTACTAGCTTGTCGCTCTGGCTGTAGCCCTTTTCAAGAACCAGATTGGCGACATCTTGCTAAAATTCCAGACTGTATTTAGGCCTCTTGTGTTTTTTCTCGCTTGTCATCGTCACCTCTGACGTCAGTATAAAGTCTGCCTTTAGAAGGGTCCGCGATCATTAAACCATCTTTGGCCCGTTTGATCGATGTCAAATGGCTTTGCCCGATCGGTGTCATGATGCTTTCCAAGCCTTAAGGCTTGGAAAGCATCGTCTTTTGAAATGCGCTGTTTAGCGGTAAAGACGAGTCATAAAAATAATGTCACAACGGGAAAACCAATGAAATTGATCAGCCAAGTATTATTGTTAGTTATCGCTGTAAGCACTCTTGCCGCGTGCGGCGAACAAGGCGTCGGACCGAGCAAACCCAAAGCTGACTCCTCTAAAGAAGCCAAATAAAAAACTTTAGCCGGGAACGCGATATTGCCGCATTTCTTACGAGAGCGGCAATATCAATCTGCTTAGCCCGAGGCTGTAGTGCAATACACTTGACATGAATTCACCGCGGTTTTCAGCGCGGCTAGATTGTGGATTTTTATCTCGCGTTGCTTGACGGAAATAATGCCTTGCTGACTCAAGTAAGCTAATTGCCGGCTGACCGTCTCGATTGTCAAACCCAGAAAATTGGCGATATGTAACCGGCTCATAGTTAAATTGAACGCCGTGCTGGAAAATCCCAATGCCGCATAGCGTTGCGAGAGCATCAATAAGAAAGTAGCCATCCGTTCCTTCGCGGAGCGATGCCCGAGCAAAATGATCTTGTCGTGATCCGACGCGATTTCCTTACCCAAAATCCGCATCAGCTGACTATGCAGACCGGGGATCTTGCCGCACAACTCGTTCAAATTACTTAATGGCAGTTCGCAAACCGAGGCTGTCTCCAATGCGACGGTGCAACAGGTGAAGCGCCCATGTTGTAGCGAATCCAGTCCCATCAACTCGCCGGGCAAATAAAAACCCATGGTTTGTTCTTCGCCTTCGGCGTTGGCGATAAAGCTTCTAAACGAGCCGGATTTGATGGCATATAAACTGCGGCAAGTATCGCCTTGCCGGTAGAGTAAATCGTCGATCCGCAGTGGCCGCCGTTCGCGGACTATGCTTGCCAGCTCCACAACTTCCGACTGCTGTAAACCACAAGGCAAGCATAATTCGGACAGCTTGCAGGTTTGGCAAGTGACCTTGGTCGAGTTGGTTTCAGTCACGTCTAGCCTTGGAAAATGTCGCGATGACTTGCATAGTAACAGAGCTTACTAAAATACACCTTGAGCCTTATCTGAGCGGGTCCCGGTTTTTGCGGGCCAGATGAGTATCCAATTCGGCGCAATCCTATTTCCGATGCGCTTTCCGTATGCGTCTGTGGTATTTTAGCCGCCCTCTATCGCGTCGAGACTCGACGGCTTACAACACAGGATTATTCGCAAAACAATGGGTGTACAGGAAAACTTCGAACAGCTCCCGCTAAAAGATTTCACCGAAAAAGCCTACCTGGATTATTCCATGTATGTAATTTTGGACCGCGCATTACCGCATATTGGCGACGGCCTAAAGCCGGTACAGCGGCGCATCGTTTATGCGATGTCGGAACTAGGCTTGACTGCGCTGGCCAAGTACAAAAAATCGGCACGTACGGTTGGTGACGTGTTGGGTAAATATCATCCGCACGGCGACTCGGCTTGCTACGAAGCCATGGTGCTAATGGCGCAGGATTTTTCTTATCGCTATCCGTTAATTGACGGTCAAGGCAACTGGGGTTCGCCGGACGATCCCAAGTCCTTCGCGGCGATGCGGTACACCGAATCTCGGCTAACCGCCTATGCGCAAACCCTGCTCAGCGAGTTGGGCCAGGGCACGGTGGATTGGACGGATAATTTCGACGGCACTTTGAAAGAGCCCAGCTTGTTGCCGGCCCGCTTGCCTAATGTATTACTGAACGGCACCATGGGTATTGCGGTGGGTATGGCAACCGATATTCCGCCGCATAATTTACGCGAAGTGGCGAATGCCTGTTTACAATTGTTGGACGAACCGGAAACGCCGCTGGAAGGCCTGTTAACCCATATCAAAGGCCCGGATTATCCGACCGATGCCGAAATCATCACCTCCGCCGCCGATATTCAAAAGCTCTACACGAGCGGTAACGGCTCGGTAAAAATGCGCGCCAAATTCGAGCTGGAAGACGGCAATATCGTGATCACCGCATTGCCGCATCAAGTATCCGGCGCCAAGTTATTGGAACAGATCGCCGCGCAAATGCTGTCGAAAAAACTGCCGATGATCGAGGATTTGCGCGACGAATCGGACCACGAAAATCCCACCCGCTTGCTAATTATTCCCAAGACCAAGCGCATCGATGTCGATGCGGTGATGTCGCATTTATTTGCCACCACCGACCTGGAGAAAAGCTACCGGGTCAATCTGAATATGATTGGCTTGAACGGCAAGCCGCAGGTGAAAAATCTGCGGCAGATTCTGACCGAGTGGATCAGTTTTAGAACCGAAACCGTGCGCCGCCGTTTGCAATACCGTTTGGATAAGGTGCTGGCACGCTTGCATATTTTGGAAGGTTTGCTGATCGCCTATCTGAATATCGATGAGGTGATTGCGATTATCCGTCGCGAAGATCATCCCAAGCCGGTATTGATGGAACGGTTCGGCTTAAGCGATTTGCAAGCGGAAGCAATCCTGGAGCTAAAGCTACGGCACTTGGCCAAGCTTGAGGAAATGAAAATCCGCGGCGAACAGGACGAGTTGGAGCAAGAGCGCCAGGCACTGGAAAAAACCTTGGGTTCCGAACGTTTGCTGAATCGCCTGATACGCAAGGAAATCGAACGAGACGCGGAAAAATACGGCGATGATCGTCGTTCGCCAATCGTTGCCCGCGATGCCGCACAGGCACTGGACACTACCGAGCTAATTGCCAACGAGCCGGTCACCATTATCCTGTCGCAAAAAGGCTGGATCAGGGCGGCTAAAGGGTATGACATCGAAGTGGAGAGCCTGAGCTATCGCGCCGGCGATGCGTATCTGTCATCTGCAAAAGGCCGAACAACCCAACCGGCGTATGTGCTGGATTCCACCGGCCGCGTTTATACGATTACTACCCACGATTTGCCTTCTGCACGTAGCCAGGGTGAACCCTTGACCGGCCGACTAAACCCGCCGCCCGGCAGTTTGTTTACCGATGTATTTACCGGGCAACAGGACGATTGGCTCTTGATTGCCAGTAACGCCGGCTACGGTTTTCGGGTGCAGCTAAAAGAATTGCAAAGTAAAAATAAAGCCGGTAAGGCATTATTGAGCTTGCCGACCGGCGCAAAAGTTTTAACTCCGGCGCCGATACCAACTGGCCACGATTTGCTGGCGGTTGCGACTTTGCAGGGAAGGTTGCTGATATTTCCGGCCTTGGATCTGCCTGAGCTGGCGAAAGGCAAGGGTAATAAGCTGATTCAGATTCCTGGCGGGGACTTGATTTCCGGCAAGGATGCGGTGGTCGCGGTAAGCGCATTGGCGGCAAACAGCGAATTGAAAATCATCTCAGGCAAGCGCTTTGTCACTTTAAAAGCCATGGATATTGCTCAATACACTGGTAATCGCGCCAATCGCGGCACCGCATTGCCACGCGGATTTCAAAAAGTGGATGGACTGGAGTGCATCGCCAGTTAAAATAGCGACCATGCAAGACTGAATTATTTTAGCAACAATTTCAATTGTTTACTGGACATTTCAGTACAAACAGACTGCATGCATACATTAATTTTTTACCGGAATTTAAAAAATGTATTGACGTAATCAATCAATGTCTCTATCATAGTCATCTTTCTGGAGTGCTTGTTCTCTTCGGGATAATAAGAAGGTCAATTCGGGGTATAGCGCAGTCTGGTAGCGCGTCTGCTTTGGGAGCAGAATGTCGGGAGTTCGAATCTCTCTACCCCGACCAAGATTTGCGCTTGTAGCTCAGCTGGATAGAGCATCGGCCTTCTAAGCCGAGGGTCGCAGGTTCGAGTCCTGCCAAGCGTGCCATCGCAAAATATCATCATTATGGTGAGCGTAGCTCAGTTGGTAGAGTCCCGGATTGTGATTCCGGTTGTCGTGGGTTCGAGCCCCATCGTTCACCCCACCATTTCATCTTATTTATCAATCTGATAATAAGAAAAATCCTCAAAAATACCTATCTCTGCTACGCATTCAAACTAGCTATTTGTCCGGTTTAAAAGGACAATAAAAGGACAAGATTTCGCCTTGCCCACATTTACTCTACTTCATTTTTTTCCTATCTTCCAGTTAATCCAACTGACTCGTGGTCAAGCCCTAATTTCCAGGCCCTAGGGGGGGTGGTTAGAAATGGGGACGTTTGGTGATCTGGGGGGGTATATGATCTATCTCTGACTCTCTTTGGATTTAGCTTAGAATGTAACTAGCTCTTTGGGACAGTAAGATTTTTCATTTACTCAACCATGCTAGAAGGTCATCAATTCCGGAATCGAAGAGTATCAACGTCTTTTTGAAGTTTTTCAATTTTATTACTTTGCTCCTGCGTGTCTATTTGGAGTAAGCCAGCACTATCGCCTTTAGCAGCTTTTTTTGCTTCTGCAACAGTTTCATCATGAAGCCTAGCCCCTAAGATATTCAATGTAGAACTGTCATGGCTTGTAGCACTTACATTCTTTCCAATAGCGAGATCCATCTCTTGCCGGAGTTGAAGTATCTTAGGAGTTGGAAAATTTCCATAGACTGTTACATCGTGAAGTCTCTTCTTTAACGCACTTATGTTCCACATTCTTGCACCTAACAGGCCGGCATTGCTTGACTCCATAGCGCTTATCTGTTGCTCCAATATTGACTTTTCATCAGGGTGAGAGCGACCATCTTTTGATGCTAAGCTAGGCTTCTGTACGACTTTTTCTTTTTCAGTCTCTTTGCAAGGTGATGTCCCATAGCTTACTTTACCAGTGTCATCAGTACATTTATACATTTCCGCATAAACACCAGATGAAGCTAGAATAAATAACCAGAGAGAGAATTTAAGTAATTTCATTATTTTTCTCATAGAATAATTGCGTTAATGTCTTACAACTCTAATAATTGTGGAATGAATCGTCATTCCTATTTATTTAATAAAGTCTCTATAGGTCTTATTTTAATTAAGGCTTTTCAATCAATAAGTCTGAAATATCTTTACCCTCAGCAGCCCACTCTTTAAGCCATTTAGGCTTAGGGCCTACTCCATTCCACGCCTGAGGGTGTCCTGAATTTTGTGTAAACGGGATTTAATTATCGATTGGGCATCCTGTCTTCAAACTGAATGCTAAACCGATTCAACGCGGCTTTCCAGTCATGCAAAGGCATGGTCCATTTTTTACTGATATTCATCAGGGCCAAATAGAACAATTTCGACAAGGCTTCATCACTGGGAAATGAACCGCGATTCTTGGTGATTTTCCGCAAACTCATGTTGACCGACTCAATGGCATTGGTGGTGTAAATGATGCGGCGTATCTCCGGCGGATAGTCGAAAAAGGGGATGATCCGATCCCAATTGCGTCGCCAAATTTGGTCAATCGGTGGATAGGCATCGTTCCACTGCACCTCGAACTCAGCCAGCTTCTGCTCCGCCTCGGCGACGGTGGCTGACTGGTAAATCTGTTTGAGATCGGCGGCGATCTGTTTGCGCATTTTCCAGCCGACATAGTTGAGGCTGTTGCGGACCAAATGCACGATGCACAGTTGAACGGCTGTGTGTGGATAGACGGTTTCAATCGCTTCGGGAAAGCCTTTCAAGCCATCGACACAGGCGATGAAGATGTCTTGGACGCCGCGGTTCTTGAGGTCGGTGACGACTTGCAACCAAAACTTGGCGCCCTCGGTTTGAGCTATCCATAAGCCCAGCACTTCCTTTTCGCCGTTCATATTGACGCCAATCGCCAGATAAACAGCCTTGACCCGCACTGCACCGGTATCACGCACTTTGACGTGGATGCAGTCGAGATAAACGATGGGGTAAATCGGATCGAGCGGTCGCGATTGCCAGGCTTTCACTTCCTCAATCACGGCGTCCGTCACTGAGGAAATCAAGCTCGACGACACTTCAGTGCCATACAGCTCTTCCAGGTGGCTCTGGATTTCCCTGACCGTCAGCCCTCGGGCATAAAGCGAAATAATCTTGTCGTCAAAGCCCGTCCAACGGGATTGGTGTTTGCCAATGATTTGCGGCTCGAACTGACCATGACGATCACGTGGAATCTCAATCGGCAATGCGCCAAAATCACCTTTCAGCGTTTTACGGCTTTTGCCGTTGCGCGTATTCCCCGTAGCATTACTGACAGACTCATGCTTGCCATGCCCCAGATGTTCGGTCATTTCAGCTTCTAAAGCCCGCTCCACCAGCGCCTTGGTGAGTTGTTTCAGCAGGCCATTTTCGCCCAGCAGGTCTTCCGGTTTTTGATAGCCGGACAATAAGGTATCGATTAGGTCAGTTGGGATAGATTGGGTTTCGGTCATGGTTACTCCTCAAAGTAAGGGCAGTGTCCTGCCTAATGACCGTTTACACAAAAATTCTTACACCCTCGATTGTGATTCCGGTTGTCGTGGGTTCGAGCCCCATCGTTCACCCCACCATTTCATCTTATTTATCAATCTGATAATAAGAAAAATCCTCAAAAATACCTATCTCTGCTACGCATTCAAACTAGCTATTTGCCAGGCTTAAAAGCATTAGCTTCGCCTGTATCTGCTCAACTTCATTTTTTCCTATCTTCCAGCTAATCCAAATGACACTTGGTCAATCTCTAATTATCAGGCGGTGACTAAGGCCTGGAGCGGCTTTGCTGATCAAAGCGTATATGATACATCCTTCGCCTCCTTGATGAGGGGCGTTGAATAATGCGAGTAACTTACAGCTCAAACACACCATAAGTGCCTTTTTCAAGCCTCCATTTCCTCGTCTAATTCAACTCGACAAACGCACGCCAATTTGACTACAACCCTGTAGCTGTTTGTTTTGAGTGATTTTTTGATTTCTGAGCTGCTGAAGTGTCCAGACAGTTGTTTTGGAACTCTGACTCGAAAGAAGCATATACCGCGCTCGTTTTTCCATAAATAAGCCGCTTGTCTCATGATTGCACGCCGGATCATGTAGCCTTGTTTGTGGCCTCATTGGTGGATTAGATGAATCCATCAAGGTAAAACCATAAAAAACGGGGCCTTATCCCACTGCGCTAAAAAATCAGATCTATATGCTCGCGTCGAGATGCCCGCCTTGGGCGGCTCGTTGAACGACTTCCAGTAGAGTTGTTCGGCATAAGGGAGGTGACTGAGATCGCAAAGGTAAGCATGGACCTGCCCAGCCTCATTGATGTCAAAGCTTTTCAGGAACCAGCCCCCCCGGCAATGAATAGACCGGCTTTCTATCTGATATTTATCCGGATCAGCTTTGTATTTAAGCAAAACCTCAGGCCTGAAGAAAGCAGGACTGGTTGCAAACGGGAGATCTGATGACACGAAGTAATTGCCTAGCTGCAAAGGATCACACGAACACTCCTGTACGCGATCATGCTTCCAATCTTTAGCGATAAAAGATACATAATGTTTAGGTTCAGGCGACCCCCATCTTTGTTGCGGCAGATTTCTGCTGTTTCATCTCGTTCGCTCAGGGCACTCACCACTGCCTTGAGTTCGGGAGCGGACAAGCGAACACCCAATTCGCGATCCATGGGTTTGAGGCTGTCCAGAAATGCTTTGCGATCATTGATTTGCTCAGGATGACGTTTAGCGAATTCTGCCAACAAATCCCGAATTTGTTGCTGACGTGCTTCGCCGGCAGCGATGTCAATCAAACGCGCTGATTCATCTTTCTTCGCACTGGTCGCTAGATTCTTGAAAGCTGTTTCATCTTCTAAACGAACCAAGCGTTCCAGCGTGGCATGAAAATTTAAGCGCAAGGGTCGCTCGACGGTGATTTTGTTATAACCGAAATCCTCATTGTCGAAAATTTTGCTGACCACGAGTTGCTTCCAGATTTGGCCTTCAGGTGCCGCATCGGCTGGTGCATTATTCGTGACAGTAACGACTTTGCCGTCTTTGTCGAACAACACCCAACGACAGGCTTCTGCTTGGAATTGACCGTGTAGATCGGTAATGTCGCCGATGTAGTCGGGGTCTTTGGGTTTATCCGTAGGGTCGCCAATACGGCGGCGCTTGTTGGCCAGGCTTTTTTCCATTGGCACCCAATGGTTACGAGCATCGATAAGTTGAACCTTGTTTTTACGGTGTTCTTCCTTACGATTGCTGAGCACCCAGATATAGGTGCTAATGCCCGTGTTATAAAACAACTGATCAGGCAAGGCCGACCACGGCTTCCAGCCAGTCGTTTTCGATGATCCAACGACGGATTTCGGATTCGCCACCGCCAGCATCACCGGTAAACAAAGGTGAGCCATTAAACACGATGCCAATCCGACTGCCTCCTTCTTCGGCGCGCTGCATCTTATCGATCATATGTTGCAGAAATAACAAGGCACCATCATTGATGCGAAGAGTGCCTGCGCCAAAACGACCGTTATAACCAAGGCTGTCGCGTTCATGTTCTATATAACGCTGCTGCTTCCACTCTACCCCAAATGGGGGATTGGCCAACATGTAGTCAAACCTGCGTTTCTGGCCTTGCTCGTCGCGAGCATGGGCATCCTTAGTAAAGGTATCACCCATGGCAATGTTATCGGCATCCTCGCCTTTGATAAGCATGTCAGAGCGGCAGACTGCCCAGGCTTCGTCATTCCAGTCCTGCCCGTAGAGTAGTGGATTGGCTTCACTATTAAGATCGCGGAGGTATTTTTCGGCTACTGATAGCATGCCGCCAGTGCCGCAAGCTGGATCATAGATGGTTTTGACAACGTGGCTACGGCGCAAATCCTGCTCAGGAGAAAGCAGTAGGTTGACCATCAATTTGATGACTTCACGGGGAGTAAAGTGCTCTCCGGCTTCTTCGTTGGATTGTTCCGCGCCGATCCGTATCAATTCCTCAAACACATAACCCATTTGCATGGCCGCCTGATCTGCCGAAAGTCCGGAAAAGCTCAGATCAAAGGTTGCAAACTTCTGAACCACTTTGAATAGCAGGTTTTTCTCGCTCATACGCTCGATCTGCTCACCAAACTTAAAGCGTTCGAAAATGGCGCGTATGTTGGGCGAATAGCCGTTTATGTAGCTATTGAGATTGGGCGCAAAATTGCTCGGGTCATCCAGTAGCGAGTTGATACCCTTTTCCGAAGGGCGCAACTCCAGCTTGGACAAATTGTAAAACGGATAACCGGTGGCCGATTGCATCACACTGCGAATGATGCTTTCTGGCTTGCCTTTATATTCATTAAAGGTTGTCAGCGCCTTTGCCTTGGTGGGCGCAAGCAGGCAGTCAAAACGGCGCAGTACGGTTAGCGGTAGGATGACCTTACGATACTCGTTACGCTTGTATGGGCCTCGCAGCAGATTGCAGATACTCCAGATGTCGTTGGCAAGCTGGCGGTGGGCTTCTGTGTTCATTTAATCATTCCCTATTATTGGCTCGTTGCCTTATTTGATTATGCTGGGTAGGTGATGGCTCGGAGAGTGACTTAATCCAGCACAACCAAAAACTCTGTAGCCAGTGCTTCCGGTTTAACAGCACGCGTTTCCACACTACGATGCAACCGGACTAGTCCGTAAGTTTCCAGATTCCGCAAGGTTCGCGACAAGTTGCTGGCCGCTCTGCCGGAGAGTTCCGCGAGTTCCATAACTGTACGGGGCTCGCGATCACGGATTAGTCGGAGCAAATCACGATTTTCATCGGAAAGCACACTGGCCAATTGTCGCCAGGAGTCAAACCATACGGTCGGAGTAAGGTCGCTGGTTTCATCCGCCACACTGCCACTGATGCTGTTTGAGCGGATGCCGATCACTGTGCGCATTTTTCGGTCCCCATTGTGATAGGATGATGTTATCACGCAGGCACATGATCTGTCAGTAAACAAGCTAGAGGGGGAATTTGGTGCAACCCCTGCAAACCTTAGTTTGCACTCTGACGCTAGCGAGGTTGCGCGCTGTGAGCCCTCGCTAGTGCATCTTGCCAGGAAGGACCCATTGATATTGGAAACAAGGATTTCGTAAAAAGACTTGGCCACTAGAACATATCCGGAGTAGATTTAAAACTGCACCAAGCGTCAGGGCCAGATATGACTCCACAACAAGCTAAATCAATTGTCGATGCTTTGCTCAACGAGGCAGATCCAGAGACTAGCGAATTCACTGATAATCAAGCCATTGCCATAAAGCCAGAATTGATTGCGGCGTTGAATCTGGCATCTGAAGCTTTGGCTCTGCTGGCTAGACGAAAGGACCGGCTATCGACATTACCCGAAAATGTAGGGAAGCCTTGGTCTGAAGATGAAGACAAGGCATTGATCAAGGCATTCCAAGGCGGCCAGCCCGTAAAGGCTTTAGCGACTAAACATAAGCGAACCCAAGGGGCTATTACGGCACGTTTGTCGAGGTTAGGCCAACTGCCTTACTACGGTGAGATCAGTGCACAATCCGACTAGTCACCGAAAGCTACATGAAATCGATCGTTCCCGGCCGCGAACCAAGACAAGATAGAGGTGAGCATTCCCATGCTCACTATCCTTATATATTAAGTGAAATCCGGGAACCCGGGAAAGTGGCGCCATCCGTGGCCTCCAGCCGTTCCCGGGGCCGGTGGGAACGATTTAGCCCGGAAAAGACTCGAACCCTTGATTTTCCTGGCTTGCAACCCTTCCCGGGCGTGTATCGTTCCCATGGGAACCCGGGAAGCCGGGAACGATTACAAGAGATCGACTTCAATGATCTCGGCCTTGCCCCCAGGCGAGGATCGCCCTACATGACCTAGCCGGAAGCAGGCACGTCCATTGGCAACAGGGCCATCCGGTACATCCAGCCACTTGACCATTTTGGAGCCTTCGGCCATTGCCGCTACCAATTCTCCCTTGCCCAGCAGCACACCCACCCAATGCGAGAATTTGTGTTTGCCCACACTGTGGAACGTTTCGGGTAACTCGTGGCGACGCTCGTACACGCCATTGCCACCGGTTTTGGTATACGGCTGACCATCAACAGCTGCGCGGGCAATGGCCTCCTTTAAATCACGCAACAGGTCTTCTTCAGTCGGATTGGCGCATCTGAGGGCTTTGCTTTGGTCGATCAACAAACCGCTACGGTCCCGCAGGTAGGTGGTTACATTGAGGTTCGCTTTACCATTGGCCTTAACTACGCCACCTTGGACAACACAACCGCGCTGATAATCGACCTCAAGAGTTTCACAAATATCAATCACCTCGCCGACCTTAGGATTCCACAAGGCATAAACTGAGCGCACACCATCCACCAAACCACCGGTGCCACGAATGGCTTCCCGGGCCTGTTCAGGGTTTGACGCTTCCCGTTTGGCAAAATGGTGCGAAACGACGACCGAGGCACCGGTTGTCGCAGCTAACGCAGCCAGCTTAGAACAAACAAACTGCGCGTTTTCCGGTACGTTTAAATCCAATGCGCACAAGGGTTGCAAGGGGGCCAGCACCACCAGGCGCAACTCGGGCATGGTTTTTAACTGGCGCTCCAATTCCTGCCACGCTGCCGTTGCAGCCGGTCCTCGCGTTGCAGGATCAGGCGCGAATAACGGTACGGCCCCACCGGCATCCGGCAGTGGAATCACATACAGGTTTTTGGGGATCTCTCCCAGTGTATTCAGCCGATTATGGACTTCAATAGCATCGTCCTCGGCCGTCACATAGATGGCCACGCCTTGTTGCCGCAAGGCACCACCAAACAAGTAAGGAGCATGCGCCCATGAACCATCATAAGCCGCTACCTCACGAGCCAGTGACAGCAAGAGGAACGATTTGCCAACGCCACCACCCGCAGCAACCAGTGCCGCCTGAGCCATTGGAAAGATTCCCTCGACCAACCAGAGTCGGGGTTTGGGTTCTCCGATAAACCGTTCAGACTCATGCCAATGCTGGATATCAAACTGAATTTTAGGTGGCTCCACCATGGCTGATTCCGAGCGGATGGGAACAGACCGCTTCAGCAGATCAATCACCTCAAACGCTTCATCAACGGCATCGGCCGCATCTCATTTTTTGGGTTTATCGCCTGGGATGCTGACCAACCTAACCTCAGCATCCATGCTTTGTAGTTTGGCAATGACCGCTTGCGCATATTTGCTGCCGGCGTCGTCATTGTCAGGCCATACCGCGACAATTTTGCCTGCCAAGGGTGACCAGTCGGTTTTCTCGATTGCCGTTAGCGCACCACCCATGGCGGTGGTAGCCGGGATGACCTGACTCATCAATGCGTCTGAGTTCGCGGTGCCGGCTTCGCTCGGGCAACTAGATATGGCTTTGCGTTTAGCCAAGACGACCTTGGCTGAGTTGCAACAGCAATATCAGCACATCAGTGATCAGCAATTGGATACCCAAAATGCCATCAAAGCCGCTCGAGGGGCGATTGTTGCCTACCGAGCCACGGTGGCGGAAATCGAGTTACAGGAGCAGTTGCCGGTGTTTATCGACATCGTAGCCAAAGCGGCCGTCAGTCGGCATCTCGGCAATTTAGGTAAAAGCGCGGACCGCTATGAAATCACGATTCCTCGGGAGATGGTCGAATCGATGATGGTGCAGCTTAATGCGGAATTGGCGGCTTGATGGCCTTGGCCCGCTGAATCTACCCTAACTTCATCTTTCGGCACATCGGGAGCGCGCTCAGCGCTCTCGGTGCGATGCCCACCAAAATCTGGAGCCCAGCTATGCATATTCCCCAACGACACTTCGACCAATCCGACCCATTTGCGATTCCCAAGCAGATGATTCATCAGCTGCAGCAAAATCCGCAATTGTTGAATGACTTGCCCAGATCAATGCCATCACTGAACGTGCGTCAACCGGACTCGGCAGGTATAAGCACGATGGGATTTCATCCAGCCGAACCAACCTATTCGGCGAGTAGCGATTTTGATACGGGTTCATCATTGCCGACTGTGTATTTCCGGCCCCGCCGCATTCCCAAGCAGGTGCCTTGGCAATGGGCCTTGTGTGTGGCCATGATCCGCATGGGGCGCAAGCAACAGAAGCTCATCAAGCAACAAACCCGAACCGTCAAGAAGGTGGTGCGCAAGGCGGCACGCTTGTATTTCCCGCGCCGGCCGATTCGTCGAGGTCTGCGTCGCTAATGGCGAGAAATAGTCGCACAGAGCCAAGTTTCGACTTGGCTTCTGCCCACCACAGAGCGTTCATAGCCTGCCTTTAAAGACAGGAGTTTTTTATGACCACCCACTACCGTCGCCGCCCAAGTGGCGGCATTACCGTCCTTGCCAATGCCAAAACTCTGGGCATTGTGGGATTACCATTTTCCTCACCGACCCAAACACGTCAACCGGCCGTATATCGAATCGCGACTGGCGTATCGACTCCAGGAACTGGCCTACGGCGGCTTGCCCGAGGGCATTTGTCGCCATCTGGCTGAGTGCGGGCAGAAGCATTCGAAAATCAAAATCGACTCTCCGCTGGGTCGGGGTGCAGAACGGCATTTGATGCCGGGCACCACGTTGGTCCGAGAATGGGACGACCGCGAATATCGACTCACAGTGACTGTCGAAGGGTTGTACCAATTGGAGGGCGAAGCGAAAGTGTTCAAAAGTTTGTCGGCCGCTGCACGTTATATCACTGGCACCCAATGGTCCGGGCCTAAATTCTTCGGCTTAATCGATGCCAAGGGAGGTAAACAACGTTGAATAGCACCCTAATGAAAAGCCCAAAACGCTGTGCCGTGTATTGCCGCGTTTCATCGGATGAGCGACTGGATCAGTCCTTCAACTCTATCGATGCTCAGAAGGAAGCCGGTCACGTCTTTATCAAAAGCCAAAGCCACGAGGGCTGGATTCCCGTTGCCGATGATTATCACGACGGCGGTTTTTCCGGAGGCAATATGGAGCGGCCGGCGTTGAAACGATTAATGGCTGACATCGAGATGGGCAAGGTCGACATTGTGGTGGTTTACAAAATCGATCGGCTATCACGCAGTTTGGCGGATTTTGCCCGCATGGTCGAAACCTTCGATCGCTGCCGAGTCAGTTTCAGCGCCGTAACGCAGCAAATCAACTCGGCGACCTCGATGGGTAGGTTGATGCTCAATGTGTTGCTGTCGTTTGCCCAATTCGAACGCGAGGTCACTGGTGAACGGATTCGTGACAAAATCGCCGCCAGTAAAGCCAAAGGCCTCTGGATGGGTGGGTCGCTGCCGTTGGGTTACGATGTTATGGACCGTAAACTGGTGGTCAACGACACCGAAGCGGCCATTGTCCGGCGCATTTTCGATGAATTTGTGCGCGACCGCTCGACAACTCAAATGGTGCGAACCTTTGCCGCTGAAGGCGTGTTCACAAAATCTGGTCGGCGCTTTTGCAAACAACCGCTGTACAAGATTTTCCACAACCGCATGTACCTTGGCGAAATCAGCCACAAAGGCAAAAGCTACCCGGGTCAGCAGGAGGCGATTATTACCCAGGCCCAGTGGGACGCCGTGCAGTCTGTATTAGCTGATGATCGCCGTGACCGGGAGCGTGACACTAAAAATCGTGGCAGAACCGATGCCTTGTTGCGTGGCCTATTGTTTACCCCGAGCGGTGAACGGCTGCAGCCCACCTTTACGAACAAGAAGGGTAAAACCTGTCGCTACTACGTGGCCAGTCGCAATCAGAACTACGGCGCGGGTGCGAGTGCCTTTGGCACTTTGCCGGCCGAACACATTGAAGATTTGGTTCTAACTCAAGTCCAGCGGGCCTTGTCGGCACCCACCATCGTGCAAGCGGTCTGGGATCAGGTCCAAGCCAACACCGACAGGTTGACCGAGCCTGAGGTAGTGTTACCGATGCGCCAGTTGGGTAAATTCTGGCCACAGCTGTTCCCAGCCGAACAACACCGATTGTTACATTTGCTGGTTGAGCGTGTGATCATCGGCGACTCGGGTCTCGAAATCGTCTGGAGCGACTGCGGATGGCAAACCCTGGCCAGCGAATTGCAACCTGGCACCATCGGTGCGGAATTAGCTGAAATGGAGGATGTGGCATGAGCGGAATACGTATAACCGGCGATGCCGTTGTTCAGCAAAAAGCCATCAATGGCGAATTGAAACTGACCACCTTCATTCCGCTGAAAATCAAAAAGCGGGGCGGGAAGCGAATCATCGTGCAACCGGAAACCGGTCACGCCCAATCACCACACGCACCAGGTTACGACTCACCGATGTTAATGGCACTATCTCGAGCCTTTCACTGGCAACGGTTACTGTCGGAGGGACTCGCCGAGAGTGGCAGCGACATTGCTAAACGCGAAGGGCTGCATCCTTCCACGGTCAATGAATTACTGCGGCTGACGATGTTGGAGCCGGCGATTATCCAGAGCATCCTGGCCGGGCAGCAACCGAAATGCATGAGTCTGATCTGGTTTCAGCGCAATCCGCTGCCGGTTGACTGGCTTGAGCAACGGAAGGTCATAGCTGCTTTTGACAAATAACGGCTTACGAGTCCTCAATCACTCGGGCAACATCATTGTGGCACTCGGCGCATTTGCCGACCAGTAACAGATCGCCATGTTTGATGGTGCCGCTGAAGTTGGTGATGGTGACTTCGTGGCGGCATTGCGAGCACCAAACATTGGAGAGAATACGTTGGCGAAAGTCGGCAGGAAAAGAATCCCATCGCTGACGCGCCTGCGGGGTAAAGTCGGGCAGCGATTCAATGGCCATCGTTTATTCCTCGAATAAGTCGGAGTGGGTTCCGGTGCGAACGAAGATAATGGTATTGCCTTCCAGCTGATAAATCAGCAGGAAATCGCCGCCAATGTGACATTCTCTATGATCAGCCCAGTTGCCTTTAAGCGGATGATCCAGCCATTCGGGTCCCAATGGTGAGTCATTAGCTATCAGTAGCAACATCACTTCTTTCAGGCGCGTCAAATCATACTGACCGGAGCGCGAAAGCCGCTCCCAATCTTTCAGAAAGGTTTTGGTGTAATCGCAGGCTCTTGGCGGATGCGTTCGCTTACTGCTGGCCGGCTTTTTCGAGGTCATCGATCAGGGCATCAGCGGATTCAAAACGAGTCGCCTTGGTTTTCATCATTTCCCGGGCCTCATCCATCGCCTCACGCGTTGCCGTGTTCGGCACCTTAAGCTCTAGCGGGAAAGCCTGATCATTGACCACACGTTTAAGCAGGATGCGAACGGCATCGGACACGGTTAAGCCCATCGCCGCCAACGCTTCGCTGGCTTGGGTCTTGATTTCGTCGTCCACGCGGACGTGTAACATACTGGAATGCGCCATCATCGAATCCTCCGTTTTTTCTCATTATGTATCTCTTTTGCGATACAAACAAGGGCAACCTATCCAGATGCCTTTGTCCCAATAGGAAGAACGTGGCGATCACTTTGACACCTGAAAATGGGATTATTTGTCTATCGGTCTGCACTTGAAAAAACAGAACGACAGGCCACAAACCCAGTAAAACCGGCGTTTTGGGCTGCGGAATTTCCGCAAGCAAAACAGAGAAAAGATACTGATTGGAGCTGAAGACGGCCGATTTTGAGCCAATAACAGGGTAGCGCACCCGCAGCGTCGAACCGCCACAGCCCGCACCACGCAGGGTTTCGAGCATAAAAAAAGGGCCTGGAGAATTTCCAAGCCCTTGTATTTGGTGGTGGAGTCGCCACTTGAAACAAACCGCGTCTACTCTGCTATTGCTGGTGGATGCAGGCTGTTGCGGGTTCGTTAAGGAAGTGGCTTTTTACGGTCTTTTGAAGCGCCACAAACCTACTATTTTTAATCAGGTTCGCAGGCTGGTTTGGCAATGAGTTCAATTCCCGAATTCGCAATTGAACCGGCGTCCGTAACCCCGAGTTTGATGTATTAGTTTTTATCCTGGAGCATGCTCTTTAAGCCACGCTTTAAGCGCATCATTCATTCGCGTTTGCCAGCCGCGACCTGTGGCACGGAAAGCTTCCAGTACATCCTTGTCAAATCGGATGGCAACCTGTTCCTTATTGCCACTGCCTGCTGGACGTCCAGCGCGGCGCAGTGTGATTGCTTCTCGTATCGCCAGGGTTGCGTCTGGCGAATCCTCGTCATCTTCAGGCTCAATGCCCGCCAATTTATTTTGGTGCAAAAGCGCTAAATCAGTTTTCGATTCACCGCTTTCACGAGCTGCACACATCTCATTAAGTGTTAACGTAGTCATTTTCAAGTCAGTCATGATGAGTCTCAGATTCTGTGCGCTAGGCCAGACATTACGCGAATTGGCCCTGCGAATAAACGTTACTCAATACCATTGTACACAGCTACCAATCCCACGCCCAATTACACCCAATTCCTGCTGACCGAGCTTGACTCTATCCGAAGACAACGGCTTCACAGTCTCACGTTAACTAATGTTGAAGAAAACCAAAATGGAAGTAAATCACCTCACCCAAAAGCAACTGGCTGCCCGATGGAGTATCAGCGACGCCTCCTTAGAGCGATGGCGATGTGATGGCATCGGTCCCAAATTTCTTAAAATCCAGGGTCATGTGCGTTACAGGCTTGCCGACATCGAGGAATACGAGGAGTCCTGCCTGTTAAGCATAACGGTCAAGAACTCCTGAGTCATCGAATACTTGCCTGTATGACATTCCAAGCCACATCCCAGCGTATTCGCTCTTGTTCAAGGCGGACTTGTTGACCAAAGCTATTGTTTTTGAGCGAATGATATAGCTTTTGTTCGGTACTGGTGAGCAGAGGGAATTCAGAGGAAGAGTGCTGGTCTTTTTCTTCCACCCACAAATCTTGATGGGTCATTAGTGTTGACTCATCCATCAGCACAATCCTCAAGCTAGGAATGTATGCTCTGGCTCGATTAAGAATGGCAAAGCCATGCGTATCAATGTCACCCCAATAGATACATTGCGCCTGTTGTAGCCATGGAAGCTGCCCTAAAACTTCAACCGCGTAACCCAGTCGCATGATTACAACCGTCCCTGGCAGGTCATCAAAGGCAAGTCCAGTTTGAAGGTTCTCAACAATGAAGACATTCGTTGGCCGTATGCCAATACTTGCCACCTCCTCACAAGGTGAAGAGATATCGCCAAGACCGCCCAGACGGGCTCTCAGTCCTGGATCCAGAACTCGCATGCGGATCAGTTGTGGCTGCGGTCGCAAGCCGCAGCGCCTAAAGAAGTCGCGATCTCCTGTCGGGTCACTCTGGAGCGCCGCAACCAAGTCAGAGATAAGACCCTTTCTAGAATCCAGCCATTTGCTGTCGGCACCGGCAACCGGAATTTGTCGTGGGTAGAGATTGGATTTCGGATTGAGATTGATCCAATCCAGCATCTCTGCCAGCCGACGAAAATCGGCATCGCTGTAGTCCGCGAGGACATCAAAGTACCTCGGCAACTGCTGCGCCAGGACTGGCCAACGAACAGTGAGTGTTTGGTAACGAGACAGGGCATGCTCCCACCGTGTGGATTCACCAATCCACATGGCAACATCTTCAGGGCCGCGTAACGCCAGTTTATCTGGCAGTCGCTGGGTGCCAAGCGCTTTCCACCGGCGCTCACACCAGGAAAGAGTACCGACTCCTTGCCAGCGTTGCCATGTGCCCACCCACGCGCGAACGCCGTCGACTTGCCGCAGAGCAGCCTGTTCCGTCGGTATGCCGAGCGGTACTTCCAGTGGCCATTGGCTCTCGCCAGCCTCGCTAATCAACCACTCTCGGTGTTTGCTCTGAAAGCGACGCGTAAGAAACTGTCGGACATCTTCAGGAAGCTTCAACGCTAGCCTCCTCTCGAGTATGCTCGGGCAGTATCAACCGCTGACGATCACCGTCGTACTCGATCAACAATACGCCTGACACGCGTCGGTCGCTGATATCTACGAAGCAGGCGCCACCGATGAATGGTTCGAGGGTCATGACGGACTTCAGCGGCGTAGCGACTACTATTTGAAATCCGAAATTGGTAAAGATGTTCATCGCCAAGGCAGTGAATTCGTTGTCAGCCTTATCGAATGCCTCATCAAGCACGACGGGTGCATACATCGGCACGCCGTGATCATTCCCTCCCAGTTGATACCGCAGGGCAGCGGCCAGGCACGTGGTGGCCAGCTTCTGCCGTTGGCCGCCAGACTTGCCTGCTCCGCTGCGGTAGATCTCGACCTCGATGCCGCTTTCGTCGATCTCCCGCCCGATGAACTCAACATGCTGTCGAACGTCGAGCACAGTCTCGCGCCAGCGCCTCTGCTCGGGGTCCTGACTGGCGAGTCGATCAACAAGTCGTCGCAAGGCCAGGAACCGCGCCTCGGCAAACTCGCGATCCTCCGTCCATGCATGGCTCAGCGCCTGCTGGATCTCCTGCTTGAATTCCTTGACGTCGACAAGCTGCCGGTCACTGGCGTCGATGTGGAGATAGGTGCGTTGATTGGCGCTCTGGTTGAAGGGTACCTGACCAAGACTGTCGTTGACCAGATCCATCCGATCCAGGATCGCCTTACGCGCATCGTTCAGGTAGGTGGAAAGCGCCGCCAGATTCTGGTGACTTTGGTTCTGCAGCAATTCAAAGAATCGCTGCTCATAGGCGGGCAGTCCATCCGTCTCCAGCCGAACCAGTTTGGCGAAGAAGTCTGGCGCGCTGGCGAGGCTCGTGTCCATGTCACCAGCATCCATCGGCCACTGCCGTTTGAAATCGGTAAAGCGTGCTTCTATTTCCTTCTCACAAATGCCAATCCCACGGTTGACCTCTTCGATCTCCGCATTGAGTGCGCGTTCTACAGACGTTGTCACCTTGTCGAGGTTGTCGAGCCGCACGGCATCTGACTGCTTGGCGAAGCGCTCGTCGAGACCCGAGACCTGATAGGGCGTCAATGGAACGATAGACGCGTCCTGCCGGAGGGATTCCAGTTTCTGGGTGCTGGTCTTGATCTGGTCAAGAATCGAATCGTGCGCGCGAGTTGCCTGGCGAAGCTCCTTGTCAGCATCATCAACGAGCTTCTTTTGCTTCTCGATCTGCTCACTGATTTTCAGCAGGGTGGTATTGCCCTCCCGCGCTTCGCGGATCTGCCGCTCGATGGTGGAAATCCGGTCCAGCAATGGGACTAAATCTATTTCCTGCCACTGGAGATTCACCAGGGTCTGGCACTGCATCGCTCGGGCCGCACGATTCTTGTCCTGGTCGGAGAGCTTGTCGATTTCCTCGCCGAGGCGCGATATGGTGTCAGCCAGCTCCTGCGCCTGAGCTTGAAAGAGCCCGAGCTTCTCCCGGTTATCGAATCCGAGCACCCAGTTTCGTCGGTCGCCGACACTTCGGCGGTCATCTTTCTCATGCCGGGTTTTGCTGTGCTTGACCTGGCCCTCACGGGTGATGGCGCGATCAGCACTCCTGAACGACTGAATGGAATCGACGCACGCGTAATCGAAGCGTTGCCGTAGCTCGGCCTGTAGCCAATCGGCATACGTCCCCTCCTTGACGTTCAGTTTGAGGACGAGCGAATTGGCCCCGATGGGCTTAGCGTGCCAGGTTTCCGGGCGGCCAGTCCGGTAGTACACCAGACGCTGCCCAAGGTGGGTGTTATTGATGTGATTGGCCAGCGCCGAATACTGGCGCTCGTCTACCAGGAGTGAGAGCGCAAACCCGTGCAATACGCGCTCAATGGCACCCTACCACTCGGCCTCGTCAGGCTTCACCTCGACGAGTTCGCCTACAAAAGGAAGTGCCGACTCCGAGATCCCGATGGCGGCGGCGATGTCTCGACGCATTTCCAGCATGTCGGCTGGAATGTTCGATGGCTGGCGCTGGAGTGCCTGCACCTCTTTCAGTGCTTGCGAAATCGCGGTCTCGGCATCCTTCTTTTCTCTGTCCAGGCGGAACTGCTCGGCGCGGCTATCGTTGCTGCGCTGCTCCCAGTTTTCGACCTCCTGCCGCGCGCTGCCCAACAGTTCAGCGAAAGCTTGAGGCAAATCCGGGAGGCTCCAGCCCAGCTTCTTACATGCCTCTTCGGCCTGACCGCGTTTGCGCAGGCGATCTGTGCGCTGGCCCTCCAGCCCCGATTTCTCGGCTTCCCATTGCTCGATCTGATCACCGCCTGCTTCACGGTGCTGTCGCTCCAGATCGCGCAAGATTGCGGCGTGGTTATCCAAGGTGCTTTGACGTCGCCCCACTTCGCCTTCCGAGCCGTTGGCTTGCACCTCCAGGGATGCTACGTGCTCCTTGAGGAGATCAATACGGCGAGTCTCACGGTAGCCATCAACCCCCAGCCGAAGCTCGTCCAGCCCATTGCGCTGCAGCATCAACGAGTCCCTGTGCTGATGTTGCTCCCGCGCTGGCGCGAGTGTTTGAACCTGTTCGCGAGCCGTCACTACCGCCTGGTGGGCCGCATTGAGTTCGCCAAATTCGCTGACCAATCGATCCGCCACCTCAAAGGTGTCGGGCTTGTCGAGCATGAAGTCGCGCAGGAAGGTATTGAGGTCACCGAGATTCTTGGCCGACTGGGTTTTGTGTAGCAAACGCAGCGCCATTTCGCTCTCGATGCCGAGCAGGCGACAGAATCGTTCGCAATAGGGTCGAAATTCGTCGCGGGCGAATGCCTCAGGGAAAGACTGCTTGAGCTTCCGGATGTCGAAGTTGGATTGACCAAAGTCCTCCAGCTCGCGTAGGTCAAAGGCCCGCTCCATGACAAGGTAGTGGCGTTTGACGTCGGTACTGCCGTTCGCATTGCCCCGCAGCCAGAACACCTGAACCAGCACCACAGACTGACCCAACGCATTCTGGTAGGTCAGCGCCAGAGCAGACCATGTTGTCCCCGAGCGTAAGTAACGAGTGGCAATTTCACCTGACTCTCCATCCTTCTGTTCGGCCCACGCACCACGTATGTAGGTGACGAGGTTTCGGTCACGACCACTGCGGTCCGCCTCGCGCGCAGCAGCATTGAAGTCGATCCAGCGAGGTGGTGTCAGCAACGCCGAAAATGCGTCGAGAAGAGTCGATTTCCCCGCCCCGGATCGACCCACAAACAGAAAGCCTCGCTCGCTGATCGGCACGTCGTGCAGGCCGGAGAAAGTGCCCCAGTTGTAAACCTGCAGACGAGTCATCCGAAACTGCTCGCGGGCAAACAAGGAGGCGGTTTGGGGTTCCGAGATCATTGGTCGGCCTCCGCATCGGGTTCAGTCTGATCCAGTTGCGCTGGAGTTTCTCCGTCAGCCATGCGCTGATACAAGTGGATCAGTGCTTGTATTTCTTCCGCAGAAAAGAGGAGCTTCAGCGTCGGTGAAATCTCGAAGCGATCCTCACTCGAACGAATCTTCTGAAGGATACTGTGCTTTTTGACCTTCTCGATGGAGGCCTGAACCCGTTTCACGAACCCCGCACGGTCGGTGTTGGCCGCGCGCTCATAGAGGGCAAGAAATTCCATGATCTCGTCTGTCGACACCACAGCACGGTCGCCCTGCGAGTCCGCTTGGGTCAATCGCTGGCGAAGGTGGAGCAGCAGAATAGAGTCGATAAACGTCAGCTGGGCGCGACGCAACAGGAGTGGCACTTCAAGGTCGCCGGTATCTGCCTGACGGGTGAAGGCCACTTGTACGTCTCGGTCGATAACCAGTTCGAGAAACAACTCGGCCAGTTGCCGACGTATCACTACTTCGTCTCGCACCAAGATCGGCCAGAGTTTTGGATGTCGACGTCCGTCGAGCGATGGCCCTGCCAGCAGTTGCACCAGGGCACGCCGGGTATCCAGTGCCAACTCGCCGCTGTCGCCCATGAACAGGGTGTTGCCAGATGCCTGAGTAGCAGCATCTGGCGCTTGTACTTCGGCTGTCATAGCCGCTTCGTCGTGTTCAGACCAGTTCATTGGCTCGCTCCCTCAAAAAGAATATCTTTGGAATTAGTGCGCTACGACGCTCGTCGTCGCCTCCAACCCAGGCTACGGTTTCACTATGGTCGGCCTTGAACCCATGCCGACTACCCAATGCCAGCAGGCCGACGACGCTGCCCAGCCCCTGTGCGGCTGGGAACTGTTCAAGAACTTCGGCAATCGATGCCTGTGAGCGTTGTTCCAGGACTGCCAGCACGTTGGCCCTCAGCGCTCGGAAGTCGATTTCGGACTGGGCGACCAGTTCGCTCACAGACTCCAGGTCGATGGGCGGCGCGTCCCCTTCCGCCATCTGCCCGGGCAAGGCTTGCAGCGATGGGTCGTGCAGTACCCATTGAGACAAGGAACGCAAACGGCTGCTCGTGAGTTCCAGCGTGTACTGGAGCGTTTCTGTGGCCCTGACTTCGTCCTTCAAGGCCAGTGCTGCGCGTTGAGCGTCTTTCAGAAGGTGATTGAGTCGGCATTGCTCGAGGTATTCACGACTCTGGACGAAGTGCTTCAGGCTGCGCGCGAAGGTCTGAAGCACCTCGTGAACCATGCCGCCCTGCTCGAGAAGGGTCCGCGTCAGCCGAAGAAGGAATCGTCGCTCTTTGGCTTCGAGCTGCCCCACAAACTCCCGCGACATCACGCTATCCAGAGCCTGATCAAGCGTAGCGGCTTGCTCTGGGTCCGTAAGCAATCGCCAGAAAGCAGAGAAAGTCCTTCCGGCATCGCTCTCTGAAATCAGGTCGATTCCCGCGAACAACGAATCCAGCACATTCCCACGATTGCCATCGTTGTCCATGATGCGTTCACGGAGATCGCGATTGAGCTGGTCGAACTGATCGCGGACACGGCGGAAATCACCCGCAAGATCGTCAGCCAGCGTGATGATCTCCCGCGTACGCTCCAGCGCGGTTGAATGGGGCAATACGCGCATCTGCCCCTTCTGAATGCGGTCTATCTCCTTATCGATGCGGGCTTGCTCGGCCATGAGTCGATCGATTCGGCGGATTTTGTCGGTATCGGTGTCCTCTGCAAGCCGAGCCAGTGCCTCGATAACGAGTGTCAGGCGGCTTTCGGTCGCGGCTGAGTGCGGCTGCGCTAGGCCAGAGACAAATTTAATAGCTTCGACGGCTGGCGTAGAGAGTTCATATTCCTCCTCTGAAGACCCAGCCGGGAAACGTCGCTCCAGGTAACCATCGGCGAGCCAGCTGGCGACATACGCTTGTGCGGTTTGGGGAAAGTCCTCAACTTGGGCACGCAGAGCTTCGAGATCCCTTGCGATTCTTTCGTGAAAAATAGAGGCCGGAAGGCTACGTTCACTCTCGTATAGATGGGTTTGAAGCAGACCGATGACGGTAGGCCCAGTGTTCGAGGCAAGCAGGCGCCAGAGCGGCTGCGCCCGCATACGCCGATATGTAGCGATGGCTTTGTCTGCTTTCACTCACGCTCTCCAAAGTGTAGGCGTCGCCCGGTTTATGGTAATCATAATACAACGCATATAGCAATCAAAAACATTGCATTGATACATTCTAGAGCAGCTTATATACTTTGCGCAACAGTCCGCATAAATATTCCTTAACCTGATAGAGCACTCAAGAATGCCCATAGATCAACTTGCAGAACTGACCCAGCCTCAACGCGACCGGCTCGCGTTCGTAGAGCTGCGTGTGCGCTTTGTGGGGGAGATACGTCGACAGGATTTGGTGTCGCGATTTGGCATCCAGTCCGCAGCAGCAACCCGGGATTTGGCACTTTATAAAGAATTGGCGCCAAATAACATCGACTACGACTCCAAAGGTAAGTCTTACATCATCGGCTCTGATTTTTCGCCGATATTCGATTTCCCGCCGGAACGGGTTTTGACTTGGTTGTCACAGGGATTCGGTGACGGGGAGCCTATGTTGTTAAAGCCTTGGGTTTCCTGTGAAATCCCCTCACGGCTTACCCACCCCTACCTTGAGATACTGGCATCTGTAACCCGCGCCGTTCATCTGCAATGCCCGTTAAAAATAGAGTATTTCTCCATTTCCAACGGCAAAAGCGTTCGTGAAATTATCCCCTTTGCATTAACTGACAATGGCCTGCGCTGGCACGTGCGAGCATTTGATCGGAAAAGCCGGGAGTTTCGGGATTTCGTTATTACCCGCATAAAACAGCCTGTTGTGATGAAAGGCGCTGAAGTTCTAACACACGAACGAAGCGACCAAGATATTCAGTGGACTCGTATAGTAGAACTCGACTTGGTCCCGCATCCCGATCAACCATACCCTGAAATTACGGAAATGGATTACGCCATGAACGAAGGGGTTCTGCATGTCAAACTCCGAGCGGCCACTGCGGGTTACACACTGCGCAAATGGAGTGTGGATTGTTCACCCGATCACAGTCTGCATGGCCCTGAATATCGACTTTGGCTTAAAGATCATCTAGCGCTTTACGGTGTAAAAAACGCCGTTTTGGCTCCCGGATATCAATTGACCAATCAAAGCGCCTAAATTCATAAAACTCAATCACTGACCGATGCACTCAAAACTTCTATGCAAAGCACCCAACACCAAAACCTAGTCGGCTTCATCTGGAATATCGCCAATAAGCTGCGCGGCCCTTATCGTCCTCCGCAGTACCGCCGTGTGATGCTGCCCTTGATTGTGTTACGTCGCTTTGATTTGGTGTTAGCGGAAAACAAGCAACAAGTGCTGGATGAGAAAAAGCGGCTTGAGGAAAAAGGCATCACCGGTCCAGCACTGGAAAAGGCGCTATCACGTATCGCCGCCAATGACCGCAAGCAGGAATTGTTCAACACCAGCGGCTTCACCTTTGAAAAATTGCTGGGTGATGCGCCCAACATCGCCGGCAACTTGATCGCGTATATTCAAGGCTTCTCGCCCCGCGCCCGCGACATCTTCGACAAGTTCGAATTCGAGACCGAGATTGCCAAACTCGACGAAGCCAACCGGCTGTTTCTGATCATCAGAGAATTCTGCTCGGCAGAAATCAATCTGTCCCCCAAAGCCATCAGCAACCTGCAAATGGGCTATCTGTTTGAAGAGCTGGTACGCAAATTCAACGAGCAAGCCAATGAAGAGGCCGGGGATCACTTTACCCCGCGTGAAGTCATTCGCCTAATGGTGCAACTGCTGTTCACCGGCGAGGAAGGCATCTACGAAAAAGGCATTTACCGCAGCGTTTACGATCCCACCGCCGGCACGGGTGGCATGTTGTCGGAGTCGGAAAAATTCATTTGCGGTGACGGCTTCACCACAGGACTTAACCCTGATGCCAACATTGAATTATTCGGCCAGGAATACAACCCCGAATCTTACGCCATTTGTTGCTCCGACCTGTTGATCAAGGACGAGCCAATCAACAACCTGATCTACGGCGATACCCTTGGCATCAAGGACGCCAAAAATAAAACCAATGGCTTTGTGCCGCACGACGGCCACCAAGACAAGAAATTCCACTACATGCTGGCCAACCCTCCGTTCGGCGTGGAGTGGAAGCCGGAAGAAGACTTCGTGCGCCAAGAGTACGAAGATCAAGGCTTTTCAGGCCGTTTTGGTGCGGGCCTGCCACGCATCAACGATGGCTCGTTGCTATTTCTACAGCACATGATTTCCAAGATGCACAATCCACCAAAAAGCGGTGGCGACGGCTCTAAAATAGCCATCGTGTTCAACGGCTCGCCGCTGTTCACCGGCGACGCCGGATCGGGCGAATCCAATGTCCGCCGCTGGATCATTGAAAACGACTTGCTCGATGCCGTCGTCGCCCTGCCGGATCAGATGTTCTACAACACCGGCATCTACACCTACGTCTGGATTGTCACCAACAAAAAGCCCGCCCACCGTCACGGTAAAGTGCAATTGATCGACGGCACACGGCATTTCAAAAAAATGGACAAGAGCTTAGGCAATAAGCGCAACGAGCTGTCGGATGAGCACATCAAGGCACTGGTGCGCCTGTACGCCGAACACGAGCACGATGCGGAAAGCGATGTGTTGGTCGATGGCAAACCCCTGCGCCGTGTGTGCAGCAAGCTGTTTAATAACCAAGACTTCGGCTTTCTGAAAATCACCGTCGAGCGTCCGCTACGCCTGAATTTTCAAGTCAGCCCTGAGCGCATCGCCCGGCTGGATGAGCAAAGCACCTTCGTCAATCTCGCCAGTAGTAAAAAGCGCAAGGACGATGCCGCCTATCACGCCGAAGTCGCTGCCGGACAAGAAATGCAAGCCGTGATCAAAGCCACTCTGCACGAGGTGGAAAGTGAAACACTTTATTTCAACCGCGCCGAATTTGAATCCCTGCTCGCCGACACCTTGCAAGATGCCGGCGTCAAGCTTGGCGCACCGCTCAAAAAAGCTATTTTGGCAGCGCTGTCGGAGCGTGATCCTAATGCAGACATTTGCCTGGACGCCAAAGGTAATCCAGAACCCGACCCCGAGCTGCGCGACACTGAAATCGTACCGTTGCCGGATGACATCAGCTTGCCGCTGCCGCTTAAATACGACAACGAAACCGGGCACGACCAGCTGCTAACGTTGGTCAAAGACCACTGCGAAGATTATCTCAAGGCCGAAGTATTGCCGCATGTGCCGGATGCCTGGATCGATCACAGCAAAACCAAAGTGGGTTACGAGATTCCGCTGACCCGGCATTTCTATGTCTACCAATCGCCGCGGCCGTTGGCGGTCATTGCGAGCGAAATCAGCCAGCTGGAGAAAGAGATTGTTGCGATGTTGGGCGAGGTGGTGTGATGGAATATACGCAATATAGTGAGATGGATAGCTCCGAGATTTCGTGGCTACAGAATAAACCCCGTCATTGGCGAATCAAAAGACTGAAATTTTCAACCGACCTAATCAATAGCAAACTAAGTGTTCAAGATTCATCTTTGCCTTATCTAGGTTTGGAACACATCGAGTCATGGACGGGACGGAAAATCGACGGTGAAATTAGTAACAGTGAAGGTTTAGCCTCGGCGTTTGTTACTGATGACGTTCTCTTTGGTAAGTTGCGTCCATACCTTGCCAAAGTTCACTTAGCGCAGCAACCTGGATTAATTTCGAGCGAAGCATTGGTAGTAAGAGCCAAGGATGGATTACACGCTGAATTTCTCAAATACTACATGCTATCACGCGATTTCATCAATATTGTCGATTCGTCGACTTACGGCAGCAAAATGCCGCGAGCAAGCTGGGACTTCATTGGGAATCTCCCGGTACTATTGCCAGAAGTTGAAGAACAACAAGCCATCGCGCGCTTCCTCGATTTCAAAGCCGCCCAAATAGATGCCCTGATTGCCAAGAAACAAACCTTGCTCGACAAGCTGGCCGAAAAGCGCACGGCGTTGATCAGCCATGCCGTCACCAAGGGGCTTGATCCATCGGTGCCGTTGAAGGATTCGGGTGTTGCTTGGTTGGGGGAAATTCCAGCGCACTGGAAAAAAATGCGGATAAAGCATCTCTTAGCAGCAAAAAAGGGAGCAATTAAAACTGGGCCATTCGGTAGTCAACTCCATAGTTCTGAAATGATGAATTCCGAAGTTAAAGTTTTTAATCAAAAAACAGTAATCGAAAAGAATATATTTTCCGGGGAAAATTACGTATCCCTCGAAAAATTTGAAGAATTAAAGGCATTTGAGGTTTTTAAAAAAGACCTTCTTGTAACCACTCGCGGCACTATCGGTCGTTGTATGGAAGTTCCTGATCATGCCGAGCGTGGAATTTTGCATCCGTGCCTGATGCGCTTACAACTGGATGGAAAGCTAATCACAAATAGGTTTATGGAAATTCTTATTGGTGACAGTGGAATTGTACTTGAGCAATTACGCTTGAAGAGCAACGCAACAACAATTGAGGTCGTTTATTCGGATTCGCTGAAGGAAGTATTTGTTCCTCTCCCAAGTCTCTTGGAACAAAAATCTATTGTTTTTTTTATTGATGAAAAAACGGTTCAGATTGATCAACAAAAGGCAAAAATTGGTCATGTGATTGATCGATTAAAAGAATATCGCTCCGCCCTCATCACCAACGCTGTCACCGGCAAAATCGACGTGCGAGATTTCCAAATCCCTACGCAATCCGAGCAACAGGAATCTGCCCATGCCTGATATCGTGCATTTACCCGCCGATTACCCCACGTGGCTGACTGAGCTGAAATCTCGCATTCACAGCGCCCAACAACGCGCAGCGCTGGCGGTTAATCGTGAGCTGGTGTTGCTGTATTGGCAAATTGGTCAAGACATTCTAATACGGCAAAACCAGCAAGGCTGGGGGGCTAAAGTCATCGATCGATTGGCGCAGGATTTGCGCAATTCCTTCCCAGACATGAAGGGATTTTCGCCACGCAACCTGAAATACATGCGCGCCTTTGCCGAGGCGTGGCCTGATGCCGAATTTGTGCAAGCGGTGCTTGCACAATTGCCTTGGTATCACCAGTTAGCGTTGCTAGATAAGCTGAAAACCGAGGCAGAACGCCGCTGGTATGTCGCCAAGTCTCTGGAGCACAACTGGTCACGCAACGTGCTGGTGATGCAGATTGAAACCCGCTTGTTTGATCGTAGCGGCACTGCCATTACCAACTTTGAGGATCGCCTACCCAAACCGCAATCTGATCTGGCTCGCGAATCGCTCAAAGATCCCTACCGTTTTGACTTTCTGGGATTGACCGAAGAAGCACAGGAACGCGAGATTGAAAACGCCCTGGTGAAGCATGTCACCGAATTTTTGCTTGAGTTGGGTGCCGGTTTTGCTTTCGTCGGACGGCAGGTGTTGCTGGATGTGGGCGGCGATGAGTTTTTCCTCGATTTGTTGTTTTATCACCTGAAGTTGCGCTGTTATGTGGTGATTGAGCTTAAGACCGGCGCATTCAAACCGGAACACCTAGGCCAACTTGGGTTTTATCTGACGGCGGTGGATCGGCAGATTAAGGACGAGCACGATAGCCCTACCATTGGTCTGCTGCTGTGCAAAAGCAAAAACAAGGTCGTGGCCGAATATGCCTTGAGCGATAAAACTCAACCTATGGGGATTGCCGAATACAAACTGCTTGAATCCCTGCCCGCTGAATTGCAAACCAGTCTGCCGAGCATTGAGGCGATTGAGCAGGCACTACAACACACTGAGGGAGAGAGTGATGCATAAGGAAATCGACTTTGAAAATGACATCGAGCAGGTACTGATTAGCAGCGGTGGCTACGAGAAAGGCGACCCGAAAACCTATGCCCCGGAAATCGCACTGTTTCCGGCCGAGACAGTCGCCTTTGTGCAAAAGACCCAGCCTAAAATCTGGGCGCGTTTGACGCAGCTCGATGCGAGCAAGGCCGAGACTCTGTTGCTAGACAGCTTAGTCAAGGAGTTAGCGGCTAAAGGCTCTTTGGCGGTGCTGCGAGAAGGCTTTAAGTGTGTGGGTAAAACGGTACGGATCGCCTATTTTGCGCCCAACACCGGGCTTGATCCCTCAGCGACCGGGCGCTATGCCGACAACCGCCTGACCATCACTCGCCAGGTCAAAACCAAGAGTGGCGCCATTCCTGATGTGGTGTTGGCCGTCAACGGCTTGCCGGTAGTGACCTTGGAGTTGAAGAATCCGATGTCGGCGACACACTGGAATGTCGAAAACGCCAAGTCTCAATACCGTTATGAACGCGATCCCAAGGAGCTGTTGTTTGCGTTTAAGCAACGCTGTCTGGTGCATTTTGCTGTCGATACCGAGTTGGCATATATGACCACCAAGCTGGAAGGCAAGGATACTTTCTTTCTGCCGTTCAATCTGGGGCATAACCACGGTGCCGGCAACCCACCCGCAGAGGGCGATGTACGCACCACCTATTTATGGCATAAAGCGCTGACTCGGGATAGTTTGATGGACATTCTCGCCCGTTTCATCCATTTGGATGTGGAAGAAAAGACCGTGGTAACTGAGAAAGGTATTAAACGGCATCGCAAGGAAACCATGATTTTTCCGCGCTATCACCAGTTGGATGCCGTCCGCGCACTGACCGATCACGCCCAAAGCCAGGGTTCCGGGCACAATTATCTGATTCAACATTCCGCCGGCTCTGGCAAGTCGAACTCGATTGCCTGGTTGGCACATCGTTTATCCAGTTTACATAATGCTAACGACGAGAAGATTTTCCATACAGTGGTGGTGATTACCGATAGGTTAGTGTTGGATCAGCAGTTGCAGGACACCATTTTCCAGTTTGAGCACAAATTGGGTGTGGTGCAGAAAATCGATGAAGATACCCAGCAGTTGGCAAAAGCGTTGGCTGGTGGTGTGCCCATCATCATTTCCACTATACAGAAATTCCCATTTATTGCCCAAGCCATTCGCACACTGGAAGCGAACGGCAAAGCAATTGCCATTTCAACCGCCGGCAAGCGTTTTGCAGTGATTGTAGATGAGGCACATAGTTCACAAAGTGGCGAAACAGCTATGGAGCTGCGGAAGATTTTGAATCGGGATGGGATCGAATCGGCGATTGCCGAACAATTGCTGGATATGGATGATGACGCACTAAGCGAGGATGCCAAAAAGGAAATGCTGCGGGAACAACTTAAGCGTACCAAACAACCCAATTTGAGTTATTTTGCGTTCACTGCCACACCCAAATTCAAAACCTTGGCGGTATTTGACGAACCAGGCCCCACTGGCACGTCGCCTTTCCACCATTACAGCATGCGGCAGGCTATTGAAGAAGGCTTCATCCATGATGTGTTGGAAAACTACACTTGCTACAAACGCTATTACAAACTGATTCAGAAAGTTGAACAAGATCCTGAGGTGCCGCGCCGCAAGGCCGCCAAGGCGCTTGCGCGTTTTGTGGCGTTTCATGATTATGAGATTGCGCAAAAAGTAGAAGTTATCGTCGAACATTTTCGCACCCATACTCGCCACAAAATCGGTGGCCGAGCCAAAGCGATGGTGGTGACTGGCTCACGGGAACATGCCGTGCGCTATAAGCTGGGGTTTGATAAGTACATCAAGGAAAAAGGCTATACCGATGTGAAGTCGCTGGTGGCTTTTTCCGGTGAAATTACCTTGAAGGAGTTTGCGGACAAAAAATTCACCGAAGTGAATATGAATAACGGCATCAAGGAAACCGAACTGCCGGAAAAATTTAATACCGAAGAATATCAAGTGCTATTGGTGGCGGAGAAATACCAGACTGGTTTTGATCAGCCTTTGCTGCACAGTATGTATGTTGATAAACGCTTGGCCGGTATTCAAGCGGTACAGACTCTGAGTCGTCTTAATCGGACCACGCGCGGTAAAAGCGATACTTTTGTGCTCGACTTTGTGAATGAGCCGGAAGACATCTATAAGGCTTTCAAGCCCTATTATCAAGTGACACCTAAAGGCGAAGATACCGATCCGCAACAACTAAACACGTTGGCTCACAGCTTGGTCGAATGGAAAGTGTTTACCAAGGATGAGGTGAATGCCTGGTGTGAAATCTGGTTTAGGAATCGGATGAATCCCACCGGCGGCGAACACAAGAAATTAAATGGCTTGCTGGATTTGGCGGTAGAACGTTTCAAACAGCTGTCGGAAGAAGACAAGCTGTTCTTTAAAGGCCAGCTGGCAACCTTCCGCAATTTATATATGTTTGTTTCGCAGATCATCCCGTATCAGGATTCGGATCATGAGAAGTTATACAGCTATATCCGTTTTTTGCTAAATAAATTACCACGCAATACTGATACAGGGACGGTTCAAGTCGACGATGATGTTGAGTTGAAATATTACCGATTACAGAAAATCAGTGAAGGCGCTATTGATCTTAAAGTGGGAGAAGCCGAGCCATTGTATGGCCAGACGGCTGTTGGCACAGGCCAACCGGATGAAGAAGTTCAGTTATCGACTTTGGTCGATAAACTAAATGAACGATTTGGCACTGAATTTACACCCGCCGACCAATTGTTTTTTGATCAGGTTAAAGAGACAGCAGTAGCCAATGAGCAATTGAGGCAGGCGGTGATGGCCAACACTATGGAGAATTTTGCACCGGTGTTCAATAAGCAACTAGAAAACTTGTTTGTTGAACGCATGGACGGTAACGAAGAGATTTTTGTCCGGCTGATGAACGACGAGGCATTTCGTAATATCGCATCTGGCTATCTGATGCGCGCGGTTTATCAACAAGTTCGGACGGGAAATTAATCGATGCAATTTATCGCCAATGGCCTAAATGGAAATTACCTACGCAACATCCTGCCTCCATCTGATGTGGAAATAGGTGGCGTGATGGCAGCAATTGCATACGGCTCAAATTTCAATGACCAAAAAGCTGATTTTATTGGACACTGCCTGGCAAATCGCTATCGTCTTGTATTTGGATGAGGTACGACCAGATACACCGCGACTCGCGAGCCTGATTATTCATTGTCCCATTATGGGCTTAATTCAATTGCTGAGTTAATTGGCTGGGCTCGCCCAGAAGTGGTGCCTCCAAGGAACGGGCGGACAAGCAAAGCCTTACGAGCCCTGGGTTATGATGTTAGGGTTTACTGAAATCAGTTAGCCCCTGACCACGTTAATAACCGATACTCTTAAAAATCAATTTTTGGATATATGAGAATCCCGATTATTTAGAGCTGATGTTGATCCAACAACAAATCAAACGTAAAAATCATTATGTGCCAATTTGGTATCAGCGGAGATTTTTCGCCCAAGACAAAAACGCACTCTATTACTTAGACCTTGATCCTCCCAAAAAGGAATTGTCCGATGGGCGAGTCGTGATTATCGGTCGTGAGGTCTCGGCACCATCTCCGAAGAGTTGTTTCTGTTTGAACGATCTTTATACCACCCAGTTCGGAAATACCCTTAATGATGAAATTGAACGGTATTTGTTCGGTGAGATTGATGATAAAGGAGCCAAAGCTGCCCGCGCGTTTGCCAATGTTGATCTAGCTTCTATACATGAGTATTTTGGCTTTGTTGCATAAATCGACAACAGCCCCCATGTTGCAAGGGAATTCACTAATCCCTAACTGGAATGCTCAAGCCACAACCGAAGAAATACCGCACCCAAAACTGGCCTGATTACAATCAATCTTTGAAGCAGAGAGGCGCGATGCTGTTGTGGATTGATAAAAAGATGGATTGGTTAGCCCCTGGCAGCGGTAAGCGAGGTCGGGCTGAGAAGTTTTCGGATGCTGCCATTCAGTTTTGCTTGATGGTTAAGAATTTATTCGGACTGGCATTACGTCAGGCCAGTGGCATGGTGGCCAGTTTGTTGAGGCTCTCTGGCATAGACTGGCCCACGCCGGATTACACGACACTCTGCCGTCGCCAACAGCACTTACAGGTGTGTATTTCCTATCGTCCTAACCCCAATGGCTTGCATTTGTTGGTGGACAGTACGGGCGTAAAAATGCTGGGCGAAGGCGAATGGAAAACCCAGGAGCATGGCGCCGAATACCGTCGGCAATGGCGAAAGGTTCATTTGGGCATTGACGCTGAAACCTTGGAAATTCGGGCGATTGAAGTGACATCGAATCGAGTCGGTGACGCGCAGGTGTTGCCCGATATGCTAAACCAGATACCCTGCGACGAACGCATCGATTCGGTTAGCGGTGACGGCGCTTATGACACCAAGAACGCGCACGCCGCCATCGTTGAACGGGATGCCGAAGCGATTATTCCTGTGCGCAAGAACGGCAAACCCTGGAAAGAAAATACCTCAGGGGCTCAAGGCCGAAATGAAACGCTACGCGCCACGCAGCGGTTAGGCAGAGCCATCTGGAAGAAATGGAGCGGTTATCATCGTCGCAGCCTGGTGGAAACCAAAATGCGTTGTTTCAAGCTGTTGGGCGAACGGGTCAGGGCGCGAATCTTTAATAGCCAAGTCGCTGAGTTACAAATTCGAGCGGCGCTATTGAATAGGTTTACCCAGTTGGGAACGCCGATCACCGTGGTCATGCCCTAAATCCGTCTGGCGATTTGGGGAAGGGCTGTTTATCCTTGCCTCGATTTATGCAACAAAGCCCCAGGCCATGCAAACTCATTAAAGTCATCAAGAATAATCCAGGACCTTTCGGAATCTAATCCGAGATGGCTTTTTACCTTTGCTGGAATTTCAATGGCTAAATCTGGATTGGCTGGCGGTGTATGTGTAATAGGTGCAACGGTTACTTTTTTACTTTCATCTTCATTCTTAACAACCAGAATGATTGCGCAGGGCGTATTCTTTTGCCCTTCAAATTTTTCAGCTTCGTATTCATTCCTCCATAAATTAAGAATAGGAAATAATAAGACCGCTTTCCGGTTCTGGTAGAGGCATACGATCCTCAGTCCACTAAGCTGTTGAGATGATCGTGTGCTGAGTCCATTTCTATGGTCGCCAGAGCGCTGATCGTTTCGTCAGGAAGTTCACTAACGTTGTAAGCCTTTCTGGAACTCGCTTTTAGTTGCAAGTATTCCATGTACTCGTGCTCAGAAAGAAAATAACCGCTGGTCCTTCCATGACTTGTAATCGCAATAGCCTCCCTCTGGACCTGTTCACGGTATTGACCAAAGTTTTTGACAAATTTTGTTGCAGGAACTTCTATCATGACACACCTCAATAGTATTTTTCCGTATTTTACGTAACTTACGTAACTTACGTAAACAATCAATGCTTGCCCTCAAATTCAACATCACACGAGAAGCAAAAATAAGTGCTGAGTGCTTGGAAGCTAGAGGCCTCAAGGGCTGGCGACTTGTGCAGTAACTTCGCTTGCAGTAACAGTAAATCTTGGCGGTTACTGTAGATTTTACTGCATGTTTTGTGGGCTGTAGTGGGATTTACTGACACTTCTTTGGGCAACAAAAAACCCGCGATCCCTTGCGAGATGCGGGCTTTGAGACTTTCTGATACTTCTTGGTACTTATACTTGGTGGAGGTGGGGGGAATTGAACCCCCGTCCGCAAGCACTCCGCCACAAGCTCTACATGCTTATCCCGCGCTTTTGATTTAACTGTTGACTACCCGTCGGGCCAAGAGGATCAACAGCGATTTCGATTGGATTTAGCGCTTCGGGCTCCGAACTAAGCCTTGGCGCGAGCTTATGTAATATGATCCCTGAGCGCCTCCCGAAAGAGACTCCAGACGCATAAGTACATCTGGTCAGAGAAGTGGTGCAGGTTTTAAGCTGCTAAGGCCACTGAGTAGTTTTCGTCGTTTGCGAATACTTGTTTTCAGTAGGTTTTACGAGCTGTACTGTGCTCGGCATGCACCTGAGGTTTTGCTACCCACGTCGAAGCCATGTCACCCCCAAGAGACTTCATTTTAGCAAATCGATAAAATAATTGTCAGCTATATAGGTTTTAAATCAATTATTTCAAGAGGGCATCATTCGCAATCGCCTGAACAGTGTCGCCCTAAATTTAACCTTGATTTGCGGCAACTCAAAACCTATTTCGTTCGATGTTGATAAACCTTGTTTTATCAGTTGTCGCAGCCCAAGCTATCCGCTATAAACAGCAGTAACCATAACGCCCAAGCCCTCGCCATAGCATCAACAGGAGCCACTGCGTGCAATATAAAGATTACTACCAGATTCTCGGCGTCAACCGCGATGCAGCAATAGCGGACATCAAAAAGGCTTACCGCAAGCTGGCGCGCAAATATCATCCGGATGTCTCGAAAGAACCGAATGCCGAGGCGCGCATGAAGGAACTCAACGAAGCCTATGCCGTACTGTCCGATACAGAAAAGCGCGCGGCTTACGATCAATTGGGACGCGGCTATCAACCGGGCCAGGAATTTCATCCGCCGCCCAATTGGGATGCCGGCTTCGAATTTTCCAGCACCGATACGACGGATTTCGGCGACTTTTTCAGCCAATTATTCGGCAAGATGGGCGCGGGCCGGGCGCGCGGCGGGCCGTTCGAAACCCAAACCGGCTTTCATGCCCAAGGCGAGGACCATCACGCCAAAGTGCTGCTGGATATAGCCGATGCCTTTAACGGCGCGGCCCGGCAAATCAGCTTGCGGGTGCCGCGTATGGATGCCGGCGGTCATGTGGTTTTGGACACCCGCACCTTGAACGTCAAAATTCCCAAGGGCGTTTACGAAGGCCAGATCATTCGTCTGGCCGGCCAGGGTGCGCCGGGCATGGGTAATGGCAAACCCGGCGACTTGTTGCTGGAAGTGCATTTCAATCCGCATCCGGGCTTGCGGGTGGACGGCAGCAATCTGCACATGAGCCTGCCGATCACGCCTTGGGAAGCGGTACTGGGGGCGATGGTGCCGGTGAATTTATTCGATACCGGCCTAAAAGTACGCATCCCGGAAGGCACGCAAAGCGGCCAGCAACTTAGGCTGCGCGGCAAGGGTATTCCCAGCGCGACGCCCGGCGACTTGCTTCTGGATATTCAGGTGGTATTGCCGCCTGCCAGCTCGCCAAAAGCCCGAGAACTTTATGAAACCATGGCGCGTGAACTGGCCTTCGACCCGCGCACAAATCACAGGAGTTAAAGCATGCCATCAGCCGAGAACTTGATAGATGCCGTTCTGGAAGACAGCGGCCTGACTTTGCAGCAGCTGGCGGCCATCTGCGCCGTTGAGCCGGAATGGATTACCCGACATATTGAAGAAGGCTTGCTTAACCCGCTGCCGCAAAAGCAAAGCGAATGGCGTTTTTCCAGCGCGCATCTGGTGCGGGTACGGCGTATCGTCAGCTTGGAACGCAATTTTGAAGCGGTGCCGGAGTTGGCCGCGCTGGTTGCGGACATGCAGGAAGAGATAGACGAATTGCGCCGCCGTTTGCGGCGAGCCGGCCTGGAGTAGCGTATGCAGAGCATAGTCTGGCATCGTCATAGCTGGCTCAACCGGCTGCAAACAGTGCTGCTGATGCTGGCGCTTTTGGCAATCTGTACCTTGGCAGGCAGTCTGTTGTTCGGGGAAGAAGGCATCTGGATCGCGTTGGCGACCGGTGTGTTCGCACTGATCTTCGAACCGGCGGCGGCTTGGCGCTTGACACTAAGCATTTACCGGGCGCGGCCGATTTACCCGCAAGAAGCGCCGGCGCTGTGGCAAATCCTGCAAGTACTGACCGAGCGCGCCGAACTGCCCAGCGTTCCGACGCCATATTACATTCCCAGTCCGCTAATCAATGCCTTTGCAGTCGGTAACCGCAAACAATCGGCCATCGCCTTGACCGACGGTTTATTCAAACAACTTAATTCGCGGGAACTGGCCGGGGTATTGGCGCACGAAATGGCGCATATCGCCAATAACGATTTGCGGGTGATGGGCTTAGCCGATGCGATTAGCCGAATTACCGCTTTGTTCGCCGCGACCGGACAGTTGTTTTTGCTACTATCGCTGCCGTTACTGGTGTTTGGCGAGATCGATTTTCAAATCAATTGGCCGGGCTTATTACTGCTGTTGTTCTCGCCGCATTTAGCCTTGCTAATGCAGCTGGGCTTATCCCGCATCCGCGAATACGATGCAGATCTGAATGCGGCGGCGCTGACCGGCGATCCTTTAGGTTTGGCATCGGCTTTGGTGCATATTGAAAAAGCCAGCGGCAGCTGGTTGTCGATTTTGCTGCCGGGTTGGGGCAATCCGGAACCATCCTGGCTGCGCACACATCCGCCCACAGCAGAGCGCATCCGCCGCCTGCAAGCTTTGAGCCCGAGCCGGCCGCAGACACTTTGGCAAGAACCGTTCCTCTTACCGGGCTATGGTAACCGGGTGGTTATCCGGCCGGCACGTTGGCGCATCGGAGGTTTGTGGCGATAATCGGCTTATTTACTTGAGATAACAACATGTCCGAATCCCTGCATCTAGTCTGCCCGCATTGCCTGGCCGTCAACCGCCTGCCGGCGGCTCGTCTGTCACAAAGTCCTAAATGCGGACAATGCCATCAAATATTATTCAATGGCCATCCCTTGCCGCTGACAGCGAAAAGCTTTGAAACCCATCTAACGCGCAACGATATTCCGCTGCTGGTGGATTTTTGGGCGGACTGGTGCGGGCCTTGCAAAATGATGGCGCCGGCGTTTGCCCAAGCCGCGCAAATTTTAGAACCGCGCGCGCGATTGGGCAAAGTCGACACCGAAGCCGAGCAACACCTCAGCGCCCGTTACAATATTCGCAGCATTCCGACGCTGATTCTGTTCAAAGCCTGCCGGGAACTGGCCAGACAAGCCGGCGCACTGAGCGCGCCAGACATCGTGCGCTGGGTGAATAGCCAGTTATAGACGCGGTTCGGTTTGCCCTATCGCCGTGGGTAGATCGCCGGCGGCATACCGCTGCCACATGGTTTTATACAAGGCTTCCAAATGCCGGGTATAGGCCTTGATATCGAATAGCGGCGTACTCAGGCGATTGTCGGCCAGCTTTTGCCGGACTTCGCTTAAACGCGCCGGGTTGCTCGCCAACTCCAAAGCCAGATCGTAATAACCTTCCAAATCGGCGGCAATCAATTCCGGCAAGCCAATCGCATGCAACAAACTCCCGGCCACCCGCGATGCAAAGGTATCGCCGACGCACGTGACTATCGGCACGCCCACCCACAACGCATCGCTGGCCGTGGTGTGAGCGTTGTAAGGCTGGGTATCCAGCACCAAATCAGCCAACGCTAAACGCCCCAAGTGTTCAATTTGCGGCAAATCGTCGGCAAATATCAATCGATCCGGTGAAATGCCGCGTTGATAGGCTTCGTTTCGTAGCCGCCCCTTGGCTTTGGAATTTTTTAGCAACCACAGCACGCTGCCCGGCACGCTGTACAACAGCCGGCACCAAATATCGAACACGTCAGGGGTGATTTTGTAGGCCTGATTGAAACAGCAAAATACAAAGCTATGCTCGTCCAAACCATGTTGCGCGCGCTTGGTGGGTTTGCCGATCTCGGCATGCCGGCCGTGCGGTTGATAGCTGTCTGGCAGGTAGGCAAAGGCTTCGCTGTAATCGGCCGCGCTGGCGTCAGGCGTCAGGTAAGGATCCGTAATGATGTAATCGCAAAAATCGCCACCCAAGGTGCCGGGGTAACCCAGATAATTGACTTGAATCGGCGCCGGCCGGTAGCTGAGAATCTCGGTGCGGGTGCCGCGCGTGTAGCCTTTTAGGTCGATCAGAATATCGATGTTGTCGCGGTGGATGGCTTGCGCGGCTTCGGATAGTGACAATGCTTGCAGATCGACAAAGCTATCGAAAAACTCGCACAGCCGCTGGCGCATGCCCAGGCCGTCGTCCGGGCCGTAGGAGTATGCATACACTTCAAACTGTTCTCGATCATGGGCTTCGAACAGTTCCGCCAACAAAAAAGCCGTAGCATGTTCATGAAAATCGCAGGACAAATAGCCCAAGCGAATTTTAGACTTGTTTATCTTATCGTAACTAAAAGCTAAACCCGCGCGTTCGTCAGCACTGGCGTCTATACGCTCCTTCAACCACAGATCGGCGCACAGCCGCTGTTCAGCTGCCGACACGCCCGGTATCGACAGCAAATGAAAAGGCGATACTTTATTACTCTCCTGAGCCGCCAGGCTGACGCGCATTTTATCGCGCCATTCCTCGAAACGCTCCCACTCGCAAAGGCTACGACTGCGATCATAGAATTTCATCTGTCTGACTCCGTCGCCATCCTGCCCAATGGCCTGCGCAGATACGCGGGGCCTGAACCTCATGGTACCCCAAATCCGTTGCCTTGCCGGTTTTATTGGGGTATCGAGCAAAGTGCTACAAGTTTTGCAGTAGCGGTTTCAGCGGAATTGAGAATTTTTGCCTGGCAACATCGCCAATCACGCCGGTATAACTGCGCTGCAGATATAAATCCACGCCGCAGACTCGGGCGATCATCGAGCAGCGGCCGCTAATGGCAAACTGTTCGCCTTGCAGGCGATAAATCAACGGCACGCAGTCGTTGCGCAATATCGGCCCAGCGACGATCAAATCGATGCGTTGATCGAACATCTCATATTCCAGGCTGTCCGCCAACAAATCCAACTCCGCCAGCAACACCTTGTCGTCATCGCCTATAGTGCCGTAAATACTGCAACGGCACTGGCGCAAATCGGTCAGCAACAGGTCGGCCAATTTTTGCGCGTTGAGCCGCCCTGACTGTTGCTCAACCAACTTTTCCAATCCGTGTATCTGTCTCATAAGCTTTGCCGATAGCGTCGATGGGGGTTTGCCTTTAAAATACCGGGCTTATACCTCCCCGCAAACATGGCCGTGCGCCCCGGATATTTGATGACCGATTATAAATTAACCCATCTGAAACAGCTCGAAGCAGAAAGCATCCATATCATTCGCGAAGTGGCAGCGGAATTTGAAAAGCCGGTCATGCTGTATTCGATCGGCAAGGATTCCGCGGTCATGCTGCATTTGACGCGCAAAGCGTTTTTCCCCGGCAAACCACCCTTCCCCTTATTGCATGTCGATACCACCTGGAAATTTCGGGAAATGATCGAGTTTCGTAACAACATGGCGAAAGATCTAGGCTGGGATTTAATCGTGCATATCAATGAAGAAGGCGTCGCCCAAGGCATAGGCCCATTCACGCACGGCAGTAAAAAACATACCGACGTGATGAAAACCGACGGCTTGAAACAAGCCCTAAACAAATACCAGTTCGACGCGGCCTTCGGCGGTGCGCGCCGCGACGAGGAAAAGTCCCGCGCCAAGGAACGGGTATATTCGTTCCGCGATAAAAATCACCGCTGGGACCCAAAAAATCAACGCCCGGAACTCTGGAACATCTATAACGGCAAGGTCGACAAGGGCGAGTCCATCCGCGTGTTCCCGCTATCCAACTGGACCGAGCTGGACATTTGGCAATATATCCATCTGGAGAACATCCCCATCGTGCCGTTGTATTTTGCCAAAGAGCGGCCGGTGGTCGAAAAAGACGGCATGCTGATCATGGTCGATGACGAGCGCATGCCAATCGGCCCGGACGACAAAGTGGAAATGAAAATGGTACGTTTCCGCACGCTTGGCTGTTACCCCTTGACCGGTGCGGTTGAATCGACGGCGACTACGCTGCCGGAAATCATCCAGGAAATGCTGCTGACCACTACCTCCGAACGCCAGGGCCGTTTAATCGACCACGACCAAGCCGGGTCCATGGAGCAGAAGAAGCGCGAAGGTTACTTCTAACTATCCGGCAGTATGCGGAATACGGCAGCGCTCATGGCGATCAGAAATTTATTCTTGGTGTTTATCGTGCTTTATGCAGTAGACAGCTCAGGCGCAGTTTATAAATGCACCGATGCGAACGGCCGGATTATCTATTCCGATACTGCATGCGATAGCAACACCAACCGCAAACCCTTGGAGTTGCAACCACTTGCGGAAGTCAAAGCCGAACAGTCATTTCTGTCCAGAATCACCGAAAAGCTGAAAGGCTTCTTCCAAAGCGCCTCAAACACGGAGCCAGTGAAATCAATTCCAAATGCTGGCCCTACTGTCAATAAATCGCCAAATTACAGATGCGATGGCCGCACTTATTGTTCTCAAATGACTTCTTGCGAAGAAGCGACTTTTTTCATCAATAACTGTCCGGACACCAAAATGGATGGTAACAATGACGGCATTCCCTGCGAAAAACAGTGGTGTCAATAAGTCTTAATTTTGACGGTGACTCATGCAATTACATGAAGAAATACAAGAACACCTTGTAAGACTGGAACCCCATCTACAAGCGGAGGTATTGGATTTCGTATTGTTTTTGGAACACAAACAACAACAATCGTCACCCGACACAGTAATTAACGGTGAAGAAGCCTTAAAGATTCATCAACAACTGATGGATCAGTATGCCGACGCCTTTGCGAAATTAGCGCAGTAACAATGCCCGACTTGTTTTTTATCTCAAAAACATTGGTATTAACGATACATCGGCAACAAATAGAACGCTTCGGTGGTACGCAAGGAATCAGAGATGAAACGTTGCTGGAATCGGCGCTTGGAGCGGCCCAACAATCCTGGCATTACAGCGGCGACATTTTTCTAACCGCAGCTCAATATTGCTATTCGCTGGCCAATAACCACCCGTTTCTGGATGGCAACAAGCGGGCCGCTGCGGCCTGTATGCTGGTTTTTCTGGCTGCCAATCATAAACAGCCGGCGATGAGCAACACCCAACTTTACGAGTGGGTGATCAATGTAGCAACCCGGCAATTGAGTCGTGATGATTTAGCAAACTTTTTAAAACAGCATTGCAATTAAGCGCTTTAACAAAGCGCAGCACCTTTTTATAACAAATAAGGCACTTAGGAATCCCATGTCCCACCAATCCGACTTAATCAGCACCGACATCAACGCCTATCTGGCGCAACACGAACGCAAGGAATTACTGCGATTCTTAACCTGCGGCAATGTCGACGACGGCAAAAGTACCTTGATCGGTCGATTATTGCACGACTCGAAAATGATTTACGAAGACCAACTGGCGGCGGTGCAGGCCGACAGTGTGAAGTCCGGCACCACCGGCGCCGGCAAGATCGATTTGGCCTTGCTGGTTGACGGCTTGCAGGCCGAGCGCGAGCAGGGCATTACCATCGATGTGGCTTATCGCTATTTTTCGACCTCGACGCGTAAATTCATCATCGCCGACACGCCGGGCCATGAGCAATACACCCGCAACATGGCCACTGGCGCTTCGACCTGCGACTTAGCAGTGATTTTGATCGACGCCCGTTACGGCGTGCAAACCCAAACCAAACGTCATAGTTTCATCGCCTCCTTGCTGGGCCTGAAGCACATCATCGTCGCCATCAACAAAATGGACTTGGTGGGCTATAGCGAAGAGACTTACCACAAGATTCAGGACGACTATCTGGCATTTATCAAAACCCTGGATCTACACGACGTACATTTCATCCCGATGTCGGCCTTGGACGGCGATAACGTAGTCAACCCCAGCGAAAACATGCCCTGGTTTACCGGCATGCCTATGATGGAATTGTTGAACAGCATCGAAATCGCCAGCGACCATAACTTTGACGACGCCCGTTTCCCGGTGCAATACGTTAACCGCCCCAACCTGGATTTTCGCGGCTTCTGCGGCACCGTCGCCTCCGGCGTATTCAAAAGAGGTGATCAAATCACGGCATTGCCATCAGGCAAAACCAGCAAAATCAAATCCATCGTCACCTTCGACGGCGAGTTGGACGAGGCTTTTGCGGCCATGGCCGTCACTTTGACCCTGGAAGACGAAATCGACGTCAGCCGTGGCGACATTATCTTGGGTCAACAACAAGCCGCGCCCAGCATCGCCGACAAATTCAAGGCCACCATCGTCTGGATGACCGAACAAGCCATGGTGCCTGGCCGGCAATACGTGATTAAACTGGCGACGCGTAGCGTGTCCGGCTCGATATCGATGATTCATCATCGCATCGACGTCAACACCCTGGAACACCACGATGCCAACGAGTTGAAACTCAACGAAATCGGCTCATGCACCGTGGCGGCCAATGCGCCGGTGGTGTTTGATCCTTACAAACGCAATAAAACCACCGGCTCGTTCATCGTCATAGACCGCCTAACCAATGTCACGGTCGGCGCAGGTATGATCACCGGCGACGCCAGCGCGGAAGACTGGTCGCCGGTGTCCGCCGCGGAACGAGCGATACGCTTCAGCCAAACCGCCAGCATCATCGCCTTGAGCGGCGCCAATGCCCAGCAAGTAGCTTATCAGCTGGAACGCAAACTGTTCGACACGGGCCACGCTACCACGGTATTGGAACAAGCTACCGATGCGCTGGCTAATGCGATCAAAAACGCCGGCTTGTTGTGCTTGTGTCTGGATGAAAAACCGGCTTCAGCCGATCTGAGTTTCGATTGCGATCAATACAACGTCGATGAGATTTACGTGGCGTTGAAAAATCGGGAAGTGATTCGTTAGTAATGAACTCGCCAAGCGTTGGTCTTGGCGAGATTTAGGAAGGGCGGCGTAGAACCTCGCCGCCCTTTTTCCAGTCGATTAGTTCAACAAATCCAGCGCTTTTGCCGCCGCTTTTTGCTTGGCTTTACCTTTAACCGCTTTGACCGCTTCGCCGGTTGATTTAGGCGCAGCGTCTACCTTTCCTTTCAATTCGGTGACTTTCTCCTTGTTGGCCTTCAAGGTTTCGGCGCCTTGTTTGACTTCCGCCGGTACCGCTTGCTCCAGTTTTTGTTGAGCTGCGTCTTTAACGACTTCCTGAGCTTGATCTTTTAGAACGGCGGGCGCGCTTTGCACACCCTGCTGAACTTGTTGCACCTGATTCGCAGCCTGACCGGCCTGTTCGACACCCTTCACCGCGCCAGGGGCTACCGATGTTGCCGTGTCTTTCGCCGCTTGTTTAGCCACACCTTCCAATACCGCCGATTGTGCAAACGCAGCGCCGGAAACCAATACTAAAGAACTGAATAAAATTGCTTTATGTTGCATGGTGTTACCCTCGTATTTAGTTATTATCGAGATTAGACGATACAACACGGAAGCTTAACGGCGGATTAAGCGCTTAGCCGGCAATTCGCTTTAGAGTTGCAGACACCAATTCTTCCGCGCGCGCCATAGCGTCGGCCTCGGCATAACAACGCAATTCCGGCGCATTGCCGGAGGGGCGCAGATGCACGATCTCGCCGTTGGCGAAGGTCAAGCGTAAGCCGTCCGTAGTATCGCTACTGACCGGCGCGCCCAATTTGTCGCCCCACAATCCACGATAGGCGGTTTCATCGGCTTGCAAGCGTTCCAGAAGAGCACGACTATTGACGACCGGAAACTCCTGAATACGGTCGCTGGCGGTGTAACGCTGCGGCAAGCCTTGCAATAGTCCCGATAATGTCACGCCTTGGGTACTCGCCATCGCCAACAAAGCCAAGGCCGGCAGCAGCGAATCGCGAGTGGGCAATGGCGCCAAGGCTTTGCCGTTCACGGACAAACCGTTTCCAGCCAGGAAGCCGCCGTTGGCCTCGAAGCCGGCCACACCGCCGCTGGTCACTTGTTCCATACCGGCAATCACGTAAGGCGAACCAATCCGGGTGCGTATCACCTGCTTGAACCAGCCGGAGGCCTCGATAGCGGTATTACAACTCACAGGCGTCACCACCGTGTCCGCACCCAAAAACTTCGCGCACAGCAAACCGACGATGTCGCCGCGCAGCCATTCGCCGGTTTCATCGCCGATCAAGGGCCGGTCGCCGTCACCGTCGGTGGAAATCAGCGCATCCAGTTTGTATTCGGCGGCCCAGTCGCGGCCGCGCTGCCGATCAGCCTCGCCGACTGCTTCGGTATCGATAGGCACGAAAGTGTCTGTGCGTTCCAAGCCGATCACCTCGGCGCCCAGCTCCGCCAGCACGTCTTTCAGCACATCGCGCGCGGCGCTGGAATGTTCGTAAACACCCACCCGCCAGCTGTTTAACAAATCATGCGCAAACAAGCTGGTGTAGCGCTCCTGAAATTGCCCGAGCGCAGCCGGGTTAACAGCCGGCAATTCCGCAGACACATGCTGCACATCCACCGTCGCACTGGTCATTGCCGCTTCATCGGCCTTGCTGATCTCGCCGTCGGCCCGATAAAACTTGATACCGTTGCGGTCGAATGGAATATGACTGCCGGTCACCATGATCGCCGGCAAACCTTGCGTCAGCGCATACAGGGCTAAAGCCGGCGTCGGCAACACCCCGCAAAAATCCACTTCGCAGCCAGCCTGACGAATACCCGCCACACAGGCTTGGGCAATTTCCGGACTGGAGGGCCGTAAGTCCATACCCAATGCGATCTTTTGGCCGCGCCGTGCCAGATTTAAACCTTGGATAAACGCCAGCGTATAAGCAGCGCAGACCTCGCCGGTCATTTGCCTAACCAGGCCGCGCGCGCCGCTAGTGCCAAAGGCCACGCCGCTGTCGGCCATCATTTGTTGGATGTTGATTGTTGTCATGAGTCAGGAGCAGTAGAGAGTCGATGAAATGAAAAACACCGGCAAGAACGCCGATTTAAACAGACATGATAGAGAAAACCTGATTTTCGGCAACCCGAATCATTACCATACGGAAAATCTCATTGCGACAAACACTGCATCCGCCGAATAAAATCCTGCAAGGTTTGGCCGGCGTCGTCGGTAAACACTTCGTCCAGCACCAGCGCGCGCAGGATACGATCCAGCCGGAAATTGCGAAAGTCGCTGCGCAGTTCGCACCAGCCCACCAAGGTCCAGACGTTGCCCCAAAAATACAAACCCAGCGGCCTGATCCGCCGTTGGCTGAAGGTACCGTCGGCACGGCGGTAATCCATGGACAGCAAGCGCTTGCCGTCCAGCGCCTTGCGGCAAATGTCCATGGTCACATCCAAATCTTCGCGCTGCGAAAAACGCAGCGCGAATAATTTGCTGCGCTCCAGTTGCTCGCGCAGTTCAGCCGGCACTACCGCCGTCACCTTGTCCAGCACCGACTGCGCCGAATGGCCAAGCTCCTTGCCGGCCCAGGTTTTCACCATCCGTGCGCCGATTACCAAGGCTTCCAGTTCGGCGGCGCTGAACATGATGGGTGGAATATCAAGACTGTGGCGCAGCATATAACCGACGCCGGCCTCGCCTTCGATAGGAATGCCGGACAGGCTTAATACCTGGATGTCTCTATAAATGGTACGTTCGGAAACCTCCAGACGCTCGGCGAGCGCCTTGGCGGTAACCAGCCGGCGGTTACGCAGGATTTGTACGATTTGAAATAGACGATCAGCGCGGCGCATCAGCAGTTCGGGCAGTCAAGAGTGAAACTGCCCGCCGGTTTTATTGACCTTTAAGCTTGGGAATACAGACCAACACGGTTACCTTCGCTATCGAGTAACATCGCAAAGTAGCCACATTCGCCATCGTGGATGGGTGTTTTTGGCATCAACACGCTGCCGCCATTTGCCTCCACCTTGGCCAGCGGCTCATTCAAATCGGCGCCGCCGTTGAAATACACCACCGCGCCGGTCGCGCTAGGTTGATAGTGTTCACCCAAGATCAACATACCACTGACAGCTCCTTCTTCCGATTCAAAAATCGCCATTTGATAGCCGCTCATTTCCTCTTCTTTGAACGATGCATTCAAAACGCCGCGATAAAAACCCTGCGCGCGCGGCATATCGTTGACGGGTAATTCAAACCAAGTTGCTAAGTTATTGACCATGATGTTCTCCTCGTTGTGGTTAAAAGAGCCGTCATCCTAAAACAGCCCTCCTGACAGCGTTATGTCAGCAATGTTTTATGCGTTAGCGCCGACCACCCAACAGCGAACCCAACACCCCGCGTATGATTTGCTTGCCCACTTCCTGGCCGATGCTGCGTGCGGCGCTTTTCGCGGCCGCTTCCAGCACGCTTTGTCCCCCACTGCGGCCGCGCCGGGATTTGATAGCGGCACCGACGCCGCCCAACAACACTTCGCCCCAATTGAAACCTGATCCGGAATCGCCGCTCTCGCTGGCAGGCTCAGCAGGCGCAACTTTTTCCGCGCGGCCTTTCAAAATTTCGTAAGCCGATTCGCGATCGACCTGCTTTTCGTAATGGCCAGCGATCACCGACGTGCTGATAGACTCCTGACGTTCGGTGTCGCTGACTGCACCGACATGGGAGCTTGGCGGCTTGATCATCGCCCGCTGTACCGGCAAGGGTTTGCCTTTTTCGTCCAGGAAGGATACCAAGGCTTCGCCGACGCCCAGTTCGGTTATGGCCGTTTCGACATCCAGACCCGGATTGGCCCGGAAAGTCTCCGCCGCCGCTTTCACGGCTTTCTGATCGCGCGGGGTAAAAGCGCGCAAAGCGTGCTGCACGCGGTTGCCAAGCTGTCCCAAGATCACATCGGGAATATCCAAGGGGTTTTGGCTGACAAAATACACTCCAACGCCCTTGGAACGAATCAATCGCACCACTTGTTCAATTTTTTGCAGCAATGCGGCCGGGGCATCGTTGAACAGCAAATGCGCTTCGTCGAAGAAGAACACCAGCTTGGGCTTGTCCAAATCGCCAGCTTCCGGCAGATTTTCGAACAGCTCGGACAACAGCCAAAGCAACAAGGTGGCGTAAACGCGCGGCGAGTTATACAGGGTGTCGGCAGCCAGAATATTGATAACGCCCCGGCCGCCGTCGGTTTGCAGGAAATCGTTGAAATCCAAAGCCGGCTCGCCGAACAAGTTCTCGCCACCTTCGTGCTCCAGTTGCAACAAGCCGCGCTGAATCGCACCAACGCTGGCCGCCGAGATGCTGCCGTATTCGCCGGACAGCTCCGAGGCATTTTCTGAGGCGTATTGCAGCAAGGCCCGCAGGTCTTTCAAGTCCAGCAACAGCCAGCCATTGTCGTCGGCAATTTTAAAGGCTGCGGTGAGAACGCCGCTTTGCACCTCGTTCAGATCCAGCATCCGCGCCAACAATAATGGTCCCATTTCCGACACGGTCGAACGCAAGGGGTGGCCTTTTTTACCCAGCACGTCCCAAAACAGGGTTGGCATCGCGGAATAATTGGCGGTTATACCCAGCTCGGCCAGCCGCGCTTCAACCTTGGCATTGCCGCCGCCAGCTCGGCTGATTCCAGACAAATCCCCTTTTACATCCGCCATGAAGACCGGCACACCGATTTGCGAAAACGCTTCGGCCAGAGTTTGCAGAGTGATGGTCTTACCTGTACCGGTAGCGCCGGCAATCAAGCCGTGGCGGTTGGCCATGGCCGGCAACAGACAAAGCTCGGCAGATTGGGATTTGGCGATCAGCAAGGGTTCGGTCATGAGTGTTTCCTGAAAAAATCGACGACGATAAAAATCGCGCAACCATACCATGACCGAAGTTGTTGGGTATACGTCAACGTGCTCGGCCACGAGCCACGGTACTTTGGGCTAGAAGAACAAACAGCTGCCTTTAATTTTTAGATTGGCGCCGGATCAGCAAATGACCGAATAAGCTTGTATTACATTACTTCATTCTTTCACCGATTGGTAACCGTGTTGACTTAGACAATTCGTAGAATCAAAGCGTTACTGCTTGACCCCGGCCTAACTCAACCGGAAACGGAGATGTTTGGCTCGCTAAAAATGTTAACAATAGACAGGGATGTCGACCTTAATTTTCATGACGGCGCAAACGGACTTTCCAACGTTCCACTCAGCCGGTATGCTCTGAGTATTGTTACAACAGCTTAAGAATATCGGCTTCCAGTTCAGGATAAGCCCCAAACCGACAAGCGGCCAGCAAGCCGGCTCTGTCGACCAAAATATAAGAGGGCGTTCCCTGCAACTGAAAAAACTCGAAAGTTTCCGCGTGAAACTCCAGAGTTTGCAAATACTGTTTTACTTGTGCGCGCACATGCGGCTGACGCAGGCCGATCTCTTGCTCCAGATCGCTCAGGCGTTGACTGATAAAAGCATCTATTTCGCTTTCGATGCTGCCGAACTCCCGCTTGGTCAACCTATCCATCGCCACCGGAAAATCGATTTCGTAGGGTAACTTGCCGTCCCGCAGCAAACCGCGTCCGCTTAACACCCGCAGAGTTTCCCCGACGACTTCGCCGGTGTCGATCAGACGTTTTAAGTTTTCAAGGTTATTTTTATCGAAATCCTCAAACGCGGTCGCTAGACCCAATACCGTCAAACCACTATCGGCATAACGCTGTTTTAAAGCCAGGGCCTGCGGCAGGCAGGAGAGGAAACAACCGGGGCAGTTGACTTGAAACACCGCCACCAGCACCACTTGACCGAGCAAGCGCTCGAAATTGACAGGCGTCCCCCGCACCCATTCGGAAACAGACAGTGGCGGCACTCGCTGACCGATCTTTACTGTTGTCATTGCTCTCCCCGGACAGATTTACCTAACTAACGGACCGGAAGACTGCTTAAGGCTCGACGACCGCGCAAAGCCATACAGCCGAGCTTAGTCGCGAAAGTTATTGAATTGCAGCGGTTGCTCCAGATCTTCGGTACGTAACATTTGGATAACCTCCTGCAAATCATCGCGCTTTTTACCGGTCACGCGCACCTTATCGCCATTGATCGCGGCCTGAACTTTTAGTTTCTTATCCTTGATCAGCTTGACGATTTTTTTCGCCAGATCGGTACCCACACCTTGCTTCAGGGCAATACTTTGCTGGGCGGTTTTGCCGGTATCCTGAATTTTGCCGCTTTCCAAACTGGAAATGTCGATGCCACGCTTCCCCATCTTGGCATATAAAATCGGCAGCATTTGTTGCAGTTGAAAAGTCGATTCGGCCTTCATCAATATGCTGTCGTCTTGTTGTTCGAAACAGGCATTTGAGCCTTTGAAGTCGAAGCGAGTGGACACTTCTTTATTGGCTTGATCCACGGCGTTGGTCACTTCGTGGCTGTCGAGTTCTGAAACGATGTCGAATGATGGCATAGCATTGATTTACAAGTATAAAAGTTGGGCAACTATAACGGCCTTACCGGCATTATTCAACTGCTATCTAATGCTATCCCCGCGACGTCACCCCACTTGTCGGTTACGCCTGGTGCGGGTATCTTAAGCTCACGCCAACGGAGACATTCATGAAAACACCGACTACTTTGAGCCTAATCTTGATTAGCGGCCTCAGCTTGCTGAGCAGCGCCGTACTGACCGGTTGCGGCCGGGAACAACCGAAATCCAACGCCACCAGCAAAGCCGTCGTCAAACAATCTTTACGCGCAACATCGCTGCTCGGCGCAGTCAGTAATAACGCCGGTCCGATCAAAACCGGCATCGTCACACTACTGACGGCGAGCGGTGAAGCGCTGACCAGCACCGAATTGAACAACAGCCAGCGTTACGAAATTCAGGTTCCGGCCGGTACCGTGCTACCTGTGATTTTGCACTATGCCCCTAGCCCCAATGCGGCGAAAGACGAACAATTAATCAGCGTGGTGATCCAGCCCGACGCCAGCAAGTACGACATCAACCCAACTACCACCACCATCGCCAAACAAGCCAAGGCCATGGGCGGTTATACCCACAGCAACATGGTGCAGGCCGCCGAAAGTATCGCGCACGTTCCGGATACGAATAAAACCACGTCCGGATTTCGCGGCGATCCAACTACCCAGTATGGTGGCTGGCATTAGCGACTTGCCAGCCGCTGCCGAGGAAACAAGTTTCGCTGACGATTGTCGGGCTTACGACAAATCACCGCCAATTCGTACGGTTGTTGCCGCGATTTCGGCCGTCAAAATCGCCCCTACCCTAGACAGCCAAAGGCTTAGGACGCCTACAAACAAACTGGATTGAATTTTGCATTGCCTAGACATTACTGTTCATTTTTTGAGGCGCATTATGTCGAGCACTGTTTTTACTGAAATCCTAAGCGGCTTGTACGATAACCAAGTCATTCCTTATCTGGGGCCGGGGGCAGTCTTCGACGCCCAAAGTAAATTGACCCGAGAACCGATGCCGGCCGACAGCGACAGCCTGATTTTGGCAATGAACGGCGGCAAACCGATGGCGCCGAAACTGATGTACGAGTTTCCGCGCGCGGCGATGAATCAGGAATTGAAGCGCGGCCGCAACTACGTCACCCAGTTTCTTGACAAGACTTACGGTCAAATTCAATACACACGGGCCTCTCTGCACGATTGGCTAAAGGAATGGCGGCCCAAATACGTGATAGACGTTAACCGCGACACTCAACTGCAAGACAGTTATGCCGACGAAGAGCACACCCTGATCGTCGGCGTGGCCAGGATAGTGGCTACCGCTTATCGTTTCAAAATTTATCATTACGACGGCAGCAGCTATTTCGAAATTCCGCAGGAACAAGTCGATAAAAATCTACCAATTTTGTTTAAACCGATGGGTACGCCGAAACCGGAATCCAATTACATCGCTTCCGATGCCGACTATGTCGATTACATTACCGAGCTGATGGGCGGTTTTGCGATTCCGGACTTTTTAAAAGAATACCGCAAGGGCAAAAAATACCTGCTGTTGGGGCTGCCGTTGAATCGCGATTCCGAGCGCATGGTGATGAGCGACATCGTTTACGGCGCCGACGAGCATAGAGGCTGGTTCCTGCGAAAAAACCCAACCGACAAGGAAAAACGCTTCAGCGAGAAAATGGGCTTTGAACTGATCAACGCCGACTGTAAAGACTTCTTGCAAACGGTACAGGCCGCCGCAGTCGCCGCTTAGTACAATAAACGGCGTGGCCCGACTGCTTGAGTGCGAGTTAGGCTACGCCGCTGTTTTTACAACACCGTAAGCACAATTACGGCCCGCCTCCTTGGCCAGATACAGCCGGCTATCGGCTTCATCGAGCAATATCGATGGCGCTTGCTGCAAGTCCGGAATCAACACCGCATAACCCGCGCTGATCGTTACCCATGCCGACACGCTGGAACTGGCGTGAGGAATTTGCTGAGCTTCTACCCGCCGGCACAGCATCTCGGCAATGCGTTGCGCACCATCGACGTCGGTGTCCGGCATCAACATCACAAACTCTTCGCCGCCGTAACGCGCCACCAAATCACCGGAGCGGCTTACCGACGCCGCCAGCAGCGTTGCCACCTGCCGCAGACAAATATCGCCGGCGCCATGACCGTGACAGTCGTTATAGGCCTTAAAATAATCGACATCCGCCATGATCAAGGCCAGCGGCATCTGATTGCGTTGCGCCCGCTTCCATTCATTTTCCAATACTTGATCGAAACGCCGGCGGTTGGGGATACCGGTCAAACCGTCCATCCAGGCCATCGCTTCCAATATATCGGTCATTTGCTTCAGACGGATATGATTTCGGATACGGGCTTTAACCACCGGCAAATAAAACGGCTTGGTTATGTAATCCATTGCGCCCAGGTTTAAGCCATACTCTTCGTTAGTGGCCGCGTTCATTGCCGTGACGAAGATCACCGGAATCGCACTGGTGAGCGGGTCGCTTTTCAGTCGGCGACAGACTTCGTAACCGTCCATGCCGGGTATCATCACATCCAACAGAATCAAATCGGGCGGTCCCTGTCTGGCGATTGTCTCCAGCGCGGCCTCGCCGCTGACGGCTACCTTCACCCGATAGTCATCGATCAGATTTTCCGCCAATACCTGAATATTGGTGGGCGTATCATCGACGATCAAAATCAAGGGTTTGGAGGGTTCGATAGTCATGACGATCCTCTCTGTAGATATTGTGAAATGCCGGCTTCCAGCTCCGCGAGGCTGATTCGCGCGGCCCGATAATCGATGTTGCCGACCTGTTTTTCTATCTGCCGCAACAGTTTGCGGGTACTCGGGCCAGGCAAAGCTTTTTTCAAAAGTTCCAGCAATTCAAGCGGCACAAAGTCGCTGCCCTCCAGCAAGGTATGCAATTTAACGACAAGCTCTCTCGCGGCCTCCCAATTCGGCGAATCGTAACCGTTGTCGGCAATAGTCTCCTTCGCTGTCAACTCGGCAATAGTTTGCAGGGTGGCGGCCAATGCACCCTCGCAAGACGCCATTTCGCCATTGACCGCCCCCCCCTTAAGCAAGCTATCTTCCAAGCCCGCCGCGACCCGGCTCAACTCCACCGCGCCCAGCACCCCGGCCGCCCCCTTCAAGTTGTGCAGCAATACCGCGGCCTGCTCGTTATCGTTGTCGCCCAGCATAAGCCGTATCCTTACCATCACATCGGCAAACTTGTCCCTGAAAGATCCAAACAGGCGTTGCAATTTGGCGGTGTCGTCGCCGATTATGGCGCGAATATACGCCATATCGAACCCCGGCAGTTCGTCAGGCAAAGCGGAAATTGCCGTAGCGGATTTGCGGACGGAAGGATAACTAGGCAGGCCCGGCGCCGACGGTTTGATCCAGCGGATCAGCGCCGCCATCAAGGTCTGCGGCAATACCGGCTTGCCGACATGATCGTTCATGCCGGCCGCATAACAATCGTTACGCTCCCGCTCCTGTACCGCCGCCGTCATCGCAATGATGGGTAAATCGGCAAAACGCGGGTCCTGACGAATCAGTCTGGTGGCATCCAGACCGCTCATCTCCGGCATTTGTAGATCCATCAACACCGCGTCGAAGCGCATTTTTCGGACCGCTTCGACCCCTTCACGGCCGTTATTGGCCACCGTCACCAGCAAGCCCGAACTTTCCAGATATTCGCGCGCCACGATCTGATTGACCTCGTTGTCTTCCACTAACAGGATACGCGCACCGCTGATCGAAGCTGCCATGCTGCCTAGCTGCGGCCGGACTCGTTCGGCGGTCAAATCGACCTTACCCCCCTGCAACCTCGTCAACGCATCCAACAGTGTCGAAGGCATCACCGGCTTCACCAGAATATCGTCGGGGATGATATCGCCGGCGGCATTCAACAATTTTTCGCGACTGAACGCCGTTACCATGATTACCACCGGGGCATTGCGAATTTCCGTGCGGCGCACCATTTCCCGAATCTCGCGCGTTACCTGCAAGCCATCCAAGCCCGGCATTTTCCAATCCAGCAATACCAATTCGAAATCCTGCTTGGCATCGTTTGCCGCCCGCAATCGGGCCAGTGCCTCGTCGCCTGACGCCGCTTCCTCTACCTGAAACCCCCAGGCCAACAAAATGTCGCGCAGCATTTGCCGGGAAATATCCAGGTCGTCAACGATCAGCACCCGCATGCTTTGCAAATGCGCGGGAAGTTGCCGCACCGTCTGTTCCACCGGATAGGGTAACAGCAAGGTAAACTCGAATAGACTGCCCTCGCCGGCCTGACTTTGTACTATCAAATCCCCGCCCATCATTTCCACCAGCCGCTTGCTGATGGCCAAGCCTAGCCCGGTTCCGCCGAAGCGGCGGGTAATGGAACCGTCGGCCTGCGTAAAAGCTTGAAACAACAGATCAAGCTGTTCCATGGTCATGCCGATGCCGGTATCGCGTACCGAAAAGCTCAGCTTTACGTGCCCGTGCGCATTGGAGACCTGCGAAACCTTGACGTGAATCTCTCCACTCTCGGTAAATTTCACCGCGTTACCGACCAGATTGTTTAGCACCTGCCCCAAACGCAAGGCGTCGCCGATTAATAGTGGCGGCACCGCGGAATCGAGCTCCAACACCAATTCCAAACCTTTTTCCTCGGCGCGAACGATGAACAGATTCAGCACGTTTTCCAGCAATTCCTCAAGACTAAACGCATCGGCCACCAACTCCATGCGTCCGGCTTCGACTTTTGAGTAATCGAGAATATCGTTGGTAATCGCCAACAGCGCCAAGGAAGAAGTATGAATTTTCTGCAAATAATCCCGGAGTTTGGGCGACAAATCGTTATTCAAAGCCAGATCCGACAACCCGATGATGGCGTTCATCGGCGTGCGGATTTCATGGCTCATGTTTGCCAAAAACATGCCTTTGGAGCGAGAAGCCGCTTCCGCCTCCTCCTTGGCCTGTAACAATTCGACGGTTCGTTGCGCGACTTCCGCCTCCAGGCGATCACGATGACCGGTCAGATTTTCGTCGCGCACCTGAATCTCGCCCAACATTGCGTTAAATGCTTGCACCAAGTCGCCAATTTCATCCCGATCGCGTTGTACGACGCGTAAACTGTAGTTTTTATCTTCGGCGATCAGGCGCGCGGCTTCGGCCAGTTCTTCTATTGGCCTGGAAATAATGCGCTGCAAACGAATCGCCAGCAGATACACCAATATCAACGCCAGCCCCGCCGCACCCAATCCCTTGCCCAAATCGGCCAATTGATCGTTCCATTGCGCGGTAAAGTCGGCTTGCAGCAACACATATCCGACCAATTCGGTATTTTTGACGACCGGCGTGAACAACTCGGCGCGCCGGCTCCAAAAATCGGTATGCAATTCGCGGAACGGCCGCCGGTAATCCATGGATATTTCAGGGACCGATCTCGACCGACTCCAGGACGCTAACGCCTCGCCGTCGGCCGACATCATCCAGGCGGAGACGATTTCCGGCCGGTCTTTCAAGGACACCAGCAACCTGCCGGCTTCCTGCTTATCGGAAAATACCAATGCGGCTTGGCCGTTCTCGGCCAAAACATCGGCCAAACTGGACAGTTCGTGCAGCACTTCCCGGTAACGGTTAACTACCGAGCTAACCACCATCACCGAAAGACTAACGAACAGGCAAACCGCACAGCTCACCATAATGATGGATACCAGCTTTCGCCGCAGGGACCAGTTGGAAAAATTGGGTAGGGCGCGCACCAAACTATCTCCCGTAAACATAGGATGCGATATTCAACAACTGGCCCGGCAAATGTAGCCGCGCGTTACGAATCGGTTCCAAATTGACTTCAAACACTACCTTGTTGTCGCGAAACAGCAGACTTATGCCGCCGCCTTTTTCCGCGAAATCCTCTATGTCGGACAGCGTTAGCACCGGCGCGTCGCGCAGGGTTTTCAGGGTCACCAGGAAACGCTGCTGCTCGGAACTGCCGAGGAACAGCAGATGACACCCCTGCAAATTAAGATCGGTATGACTATGTTGCACAACCCGCAACTGACGCTCGCCGGCCTTACGGCCGTCCAAGGCTTGCAGTTCGCCGTCCAGCACATTATTCCCGACCACACAGAGCAAAATATCGGCACCGGGCTGCAACACCTCGGCCGGCCATTCCACGAATTTAGCAAAATTATAAAGATAAGCCGCTTTGATCTGCGCTTCCGACAAACTATCGGCGGACATTGCCTGCCAGCCGCAAGGCAGTAACAGGCAAAACCAGCAGATAACTAATTTAAAAAGCATATAGCGCCTGGGGTACGGCGCCAAAAAAGTCCAAGGCAGGATATTTTTGCTAACTCCCAGCAGTACGCCTAACGCTTGCCGCAGACCTTTTCGGCCTATCGTTTCGCGTTGTATGCGTTGTCCTTTATGCATCATGTTTTGGTTAAAAAACGACAAGGCCGATTTGCGATGAGATTAATTTGAGGAGCCGACAAACGGCGTCCGCTTTGGATTGTACCGGTAGAAGCGCAAACCCGCAGAGCAAAAAGCTCTTGCGCCCCTACCCAAGAAAGCAAAACTTACGGCGAATGCTAACCGCCTCTGCCGGGGCAGCGGCAAAAACCGTTTAATTCCACATAGGCCTGACCGGCGGTCGCGCCGGCCACACTGCACGCGCCCTCCCAGTATACCGGACCGACCCAGATCATGTGCTGCGCGTGCAATTCCTGATCTTGCACCAATGGCTGTACGGTAAATTTCTCCCCTCTCACCTCTACTTCCCAGCCTGAGGGGTATGAGCAACCGGTGTGAGGGCTTACCCATTCGCCGAGTACGGTCACCGCAAATTCGTGAGCGGCCAGCGTAATGGTTTGGCCTTGGGCATCGGTGATCGAACCGGATTTTTCTACCGAACTGTCGCCACCCTTGAAGTCGAACAACATGATTTGCCGGTTATCCTCCAGTTCGATCGCAAACCATTGCCAACCTTGCTGAATTGCCTGATACAGCTCGCCGTATTGGCGGTCAAACCAACTATTACCGCTAACCTGAAAGCTTTGGCCGCCGATGCTGATAGTACCCGTTGTCGCCATTTTCGGCCGCGAATAGTAATAAGTATACCCGCCGAAGCGATAGGGGTGGGCATCGCCGCCATAATGCAAGGCCGGTGCCTGGGTCGCCTTGAGTTCCAAATCCAGCACGTAATCGCCAACTTGCGCATACAAGCGATCGTGGCCGTCGCCACCGATTGCGGTGACTTTATTGTCAGCGCCGGAAGTCAGATTGAAGCCGTTCGGCGTGCGATTGGGCAGATGAAACTCGACGAACTCTTCAAACGAAAAACGCTGCCCGTTCACGTCGGTGACTGCCGCCTGCACCAGTTGATCGCGAAAAATCACCAAACTGTCGAATGAAAAAAACACGATTTCAAAGCCAAAGCGCCGGCCGTCGTCGGTGAACAAGTGACCGGTCCAATACCACCATTGCACTTGTTCGCTAGGTAAAAATGCATCGTCGGCCGGCAGTTCCACCGGGCCGATCAAACCGCGCCTCGGCAGGAACAGAAAAGCAACCACCACCAGAAGCAGCAGCATCCAGGGCAAGAGCGGCGGCTTGATCAGCCCTATTACCAATAAAATTGCGGCAATAATCCAGGGTAGCTTTTTCCATAGTTTACGCATCGTCAATACTCTTAAGGGGTTGAAAAAATCAAAAACGCCAGCTCAGCTTGCCGTAGATCGAACGAGGGACCTCCAACGCGCTACCGGGCAAGGAGATGGCCGATGAATCGTGATATTCTGGATGTCTGGGGGAAAACAAATTTTGGGCGATAACCGCCAGCTCCAAGCCGGTATAGGGTTCGTAAGCCAGACGCGCATCGAAGGTGGTATAAGCCTGAACTTCCTGGCCGACCCCGGCCAACTTGCCGACGTGGCGTAAGGTCAGGTCCAGTTTGACTTTTTCCGGTAAATCCATTTGCCAACGTAGCGAACCGCGGTGGCGCGGACTGAGGCCGGCGGTATCCGGATTGGCGGCATCATAGGGCATTTCGATTTTCAGGTGACTGTAATTGCCGGTAAAGCGCATCCAGTCCAATACTTGCCATTCGCTGGCGATTTCGATGCCGCGGGTGGTGACTTCACGGCTGTTGTTGTACCAGATCATCGGTTGCGTCAGCGTTGCGAAGTCGAGCACGCCCTGGCGAAACATAATCAGATCGGTGTAATGGTTACTGAATGCCGTAATGTCGGTCGAAAACTTGTCGGTCCATTGCGTCCGGTAACCAATTTCCGCGGCAAAGACTTTTTCAGCCCGTAACTTCGGATCGGATTGTCCTATTACCTGAATCATCGTGAACGGCGGCGGGGCGCTGCCCAGCGCAATATTGGCTTGCGCTTCGCCGCGGGACGGGGTGCGCGCGGCTCTGGAAACCGACGCCCACACCGAATGTTTTGGGTCCGGCGTCCACATCAAGCGGGCATTGGGTTGCACCTGAGTATTACCGAAATGGCTTTCTTCGAGTTTGGTACCCAAGGTCAGGCGCAAGGTGTCGTCGATCAGTGTGATGTCGTCCTGCACGAAAACGCTGCCGTTATGGTATCCCAGACTGTTCGGATTGAAGGAGATTGCCGCGCTATTGGTTGCCGCGCTATGAATGAAGCGGTAGCTGGCGCCCCACATCAAATCGTGGTCGGAGTTGGGATGCAGGCGATGTTGAAAATCGATATCCAGCATGTCCTGGCTGTCGGACAGCGCCGCCGCGCTGAAATTAACCCGGTCGTAATAGCCCTGCAACATAAACTCGGAACCATCGCTGAAGTTGCCCTCCCAACGGCCCAACAAGTTGGCGCCTTCGGCGTGGTCGTCGACATTGAACGGCGTATTAAACGGCGGCACGACCGTCTGCGCCGGCACCGTGTTGCCGACATTTTTGCGGTAGACGTCACCTTGCAAAGTGTAGCGGCTATCGTTGGAAATACGGTCATCGATGCGAAAACCGCCCTGCACCGAACGCCAGTCGTCATGCAGCCTCTCTCCGGCCGCATTAACGAAGGTATTGCGCTCAAAGGTTTTGGCATATACGCGATAACTGCCGTCGTCGCCGACGCGGCCGCCGTACCGGTAACCGGCGAAGCCGCGCTCCTGGTTGCCGCCGCCGGCCACGAACAGATTGCCTTGGGTGTCCTTGGCTTTTTTGGTGATGATGTTAATCACGCCGTTAACCGCGTTGGCGCCCCACATCACCGCGCCGGGACCACGGATCACTTCGATGCGTTCGATATCTTCCATCATGGTGTCCTGCAAATCCCAGAACACACCGGAAAATAACGGGGTATAAACCGAGCGGCCGTCCATCAAGACCAGCAATTTATTGGCGTAACGGCCATTGAAGCCGCGCGCGGTAACTGCCCAGACGCTGGCGTTGATTTGCGCCACTTCGATGCCTGGCGCCAACCTTAACGCATCGGGAATACTGGTCGCACCGGAACGACGGATGTCTTCCTGACTGATGACGAATGCCGCCGCCGCGGTATCGGATACCGTTTGCGATTTTCGGGAAGCCGACGATACTTCCATTTGCATCAGCTCGTTAATGGAAAACGTCTCAATATCCGGCGCCGCCTCCGCGGCCGCGCCAAATTCAGGGCAAAGATTAAGCGCTACGCCCAATAGGCATAACTGTAAAGGATTCGTCACTTGCATTTGAAACCGGCACTTTAGCCACATCGTTGATTTCATTTTTTAATTTTTATTAAGAGGACGAAGTAGCCTTGAAGATTTAACTGGCAATACTCTTCCCGGAAAGCCCTCTACAAGATAGTCGCTAAACCGGGATAAGAGGCTTCCAACAGACAAACAACGGAAAATTCGTTGCGTTTTTTGAGGGCTATCACATTTCGTCGGCCGAAAATGCGTGCCGGGATTGGGAATTTAGCAGTGCATCCTGCTTGGAATTCAGCGGTATCCCGCTGTTGTTTAGCCGACTATTGAGGTACCTTTGATTTGGGCATAAACGGTCATGCCGGACTCTAAACTCAATAGCATCGCCGATTTTTGGGTGATATGCGCCAGCAATATTTCCTCGCCCACCGCCAATTGCACGACAGTTTGGCCTTGTCCTATCTCGCTCAACGCCAATACTCGCGCCGGCAGGATATTCAGAATGCTGGAGGCTTCCGGCGGCTGCAAGGTAATACTGACATCGCGAGCATAAACCCTGATTCTGACAGGACTGCCGATAGGTAATTCCAGATACGGCAAACTCAGGCTGCCACCAGCAAATTCGGCGTGACTCAGATGATATTCGGCCTCGTGACTATCCAGCCTGCCCCGCCAAACAACAGCCGCCTGCCGGTCCAAGGCCATGGGCCCGTCCAGCCGGGTCAGCGTCTCCGCCAGCGGCCCGCAGGCCACGGCCTTACCGCCAGCCATCACCAGTAAGTAATCCGCCAGTTGATTAAGTTCTTGCAAGGAATGGGTGACGTATAAAATCGGTATCTGTAAATTCCGATGTAAGCCGGTCAGGTAAGGCAGAATGTCCTGTTTGCGCTGATCGTCCAGCGAAGCCAGCGGTTCGTCCATCAACAACACGTCCGGGCTGGCCGCCAAAGCCCTGGCAATGGCTACCCGCTGCCGCTCGCCGCCGGAGAGCCGGGCCGGCAAACGCTCCAGCAACGGCCCTATCGCCAGCAATTCGATCGCCTGCTCTAAGGAAAACGCCCGGTCCTTGGCACGCAAGCGCCGCACTGCGTAATCCAGATTGCCACGTACCGACAGATGCGGAAACAGATTGGCTTCTTGAAACACATAAGCCAAGTTACGCCGGTGAGTAGGCAGGAAAAAATCGTTTTCGCTGTCTTGCCAAAGCGTTTCGCCGATTTTCAAATAACCTTGCGACGCCCGTTCCAAACCGGCGATACAACGCAACAAAGTGGTCTTACCGGAACCGGAATGGCCGAATAACACCGTCACCCCATTGGCAGGGAGATTTAAATCGACATGCAAATCGAATTGATCGTAAGCCAAGCGAAAGCAGGCCCGGATGCTTTGAACTTGGGACATGCTCATTTCAGGGATTGCGTCAGCGTTTGCGTTTGCTGGCTGTTGTATAGCAGCAGTAACACCAGGAAGGAGAAAATCAACAATCCGCCGGCCAGCCAATGCGCTTGGCCGTATTCCAGGGCTTCGACATGGTTATAGATTTGCACGGACACCACGCGGGTTTTGTCGGGAATATTACCGCCGACCATCAACACCACACCGAATTCACCAACAGTGTGGGTGAAACCCAGCACCCCGGCAGTTAAAAACCCAGGCTTGGCCAAAGGCAGGGCCACACTGAAAAATCTATCCAGCGGCCCGGCACCCAAGGTCGCGGCAGCTTCCAAGGGCGCATCGCCCATCGCTATAAAGGCATTCTGCAAAGGCTGCACCACAAACGGCAGCGAATACAACACCGAAGCCACCACCAAACCGCCAAAGCTGAACGGCAAGGTGCCGATACCCAACCACAGGGTAAATTTCCCCACCACCCCGGCCGGCCCCATCAACACCAATAAATAAAAACCCAATACCGTCGGCGGCAACACCAAAGGCAAAGCCACCACGCTATTGATCACACCTTTCCAACGCGAGCGGCTGCGCGCCAGCATCCAAGCCAGCGGCGTGCCCAACAACAGCAACAGCAAGGTAGCCAGACTGGCCACGCGAAAGGTCAAAAACAAGGTGTCGAGATCGGCAGCGTTCAGCATGCAAAGCCTTGGTAAAATCACGGGAACATCGCAAACGATGCGGCATATTTGTCGCCTATTCTCGCTAAACAGCCATAAGGAATGCCAGAAAAATACGCGTAGGCGTATAGAAAAAACGCAATGGCCTCGTTGAATTGGCGAGGAAGTTAGGAACTAATCTGCATTTACCTACTTAGGCTTGCACCAAATCATTCCTAACTGTCCCCACCCGGATAGAATCTTATTTCCTGATAAACTGCAACCGAGTCTCTACCTTGGCCGCCACCATCGAATCGTAGTGGCGCTGCAGCATCGAATCGGTTGGCCGCGGAAACAAGGTTGCTTCAATCTCGCTTTGCAGCTGAGTCAAAAAATGCCGCTTAAGGATGGAATCCTCCGGCAAAATTGCCGTAATGGTATCTACCGGCACCGTTGCCTTATCGTGGCTGGATTTACCCGGCTTGGAATATGCCGCAATCGCGCAACCCAAAGGTGCAAAGGCGCAAGCGGCGACTATCAACATAATTAAACCTACCAACAGAACTTCACTCATCTCATTACCTCAATGACATCGCCAAAAAAAAAACGGCGACAGGCGCTGGCCCTTGCCTATCGCCCTCTTGAAAATCGCAGTGGTTTTCAATTTATTAACAGCAATATCAATGCCACGGAAAAAACTCGCCGCAAGGCGCAATCCGCCGAGACTTTCCGGGATGCGTCACACTTTGGCTGTCGTATTCCGGCGCAGGATTACAACAACCGCCCAACATCAACCCAAAACTGTCGCTCTAACCACACATGAAAAATCAATCCGCACCGAGCTTCTTGACGATCTGCGGTTTGAAACAGAGATGGAGCAATAACAAATTCTGACAGCGGTTAATTAACCAAAATCCGGTCAGCAACGATACCAACGCGACTTCCGGCAAGTAGTCGGTATTAAACAGTACCGGCAGCCAGGCCTCGGCCAAGCCGACGCCGGCTATCATAAAAATTAGTGGCAAAAGATAGAGTAACAGAGAGGTGAGCAGCAATTGACCGTCGTCTATCGCCACCAGCACGTGGTCGCCGGCTTGCAGATTCAGCTCGCAATCGACCGGAAACTCGCGTTTGGGCAGCACTTTTGCCAAGGTCGCGGTACCGCAGGATTGCTGTTGCAAACAGCCGCTGCAGGCATTGCTCTGTAGACTTTGGATCCAGGTTCGGCCGTCGCTGACGCGAGTAACGACGGCCGCTTCTTCGATCATGGGGCTAGGCTATCAAGCCCAGGCAGAGGAGATCGAAGCCAACCAATCGCTGAGACGGCCTTCGCTCAGTTCCTTCTGGTTGTCTTCGTCCAATGCCAAACCGACGAACTGATCGCCCAACAAAGCTTTGGATTTTTTGAAGGTATAGCCGGCACTGCTGGTCATACCGACGATGGTTGCGCCGGCATCGGCGAAAGCGTCGTACAAAAAGCCCAAGGCATCGACAAAATGGCCGGGATAACCTTCCTGATCGCCCAAACCATAGAGCGCCACGGTTTTACCGGTAAAATCCGCGCCGGCCAAAGTCGGCAGGAACTCTTCCCAACTTTCGTTATCGTGTCCCGCGCTCATGCCCGGCAGTTCGCCTTCGCCGTAAGTGGGCGAACCTACGATCAATACGTCGTAAGCCAGCAAATCGTCTACGGACGCTTTATTAATATTCACCGGTTTGTCGGCTGCATCGCCCAACTTCGTGGCGATTGCCTTCGCCACTTTGCGGGTGTTGCCGGTATCGGTACCAAAAAAAATGCCTACTTTTGCCATGATGATGTCTCCTTGTTAGCTTAATTAGATTTGAATTTGTAACAGGCCCGGATTGGCTGGCGCTTGCTGCGCCGCCCAGGCTTCTGGGGTAAAAGTTTTCAGCGTGACGGCATGCAAGCGGCCGGAAGCCAGCGGCTCGCTTAAAGTCGACATCACACCCTGATGTTGTTTAATCATGGTCTGATCGGCGAACAACTCGCTGACCACCGTGATGTTTAAATCGCAACCCGCGCCTTCGATACCGATGGTCGCTCCCGGATAGTCGGCCAAAATCAAGGATTCAACTTCGGAATGGGTGATGGTCTGACTGGCATCCACGCCTTCGGCGGGTTGAACCGTGGCTTGCAACAGCGGTAACAGGCTGCCGTCCTTATACATCGCCTCGACGATATCGGCACCACCGATCAGTTCGCCTTTAATGAACACTTGCGGAAACGTCGGCCATTTGGAAATCGACGGCAATTTTTCGCGGATAAACGGCGATTGCAGGACATTGACATAAGCGTAGGGAATCTTGGTTTCGTTCAAGATACCGACTGTCTTCGCGGAAAACCCGCACTCCGGGGCGCTAGGCACACCCTTCATGTAAATCAGCACCGGGTTTTCGGCGATTTGTTGCAGTATTTTTTCTTTAACGCTCATAGCTGGTTTTCTCAAGTAAATTAAATTCTGAAATACAAAACGCCCACCGCCCGACCGATGGGCTCCACACTGTTCAGCCCATCCTACGCAGACTAGCTCCCGTATGCCGCTACGGAGCACAGGGTCAAAGCGGCATACGGGCCGCCTTTTCCTCGGATACTTTCTTTTGGCGGAGCACAAATTCGTTTGGAACGAATTTGAACAGCCAAAAGGCTGGCCCGTGAGGGCGAAAACCATGGATGGTTTTCGTAGCAAAAGTATCTTCCTGTCGGTGCGAGAACCGACTTAAAAATCATCCGTCGCCCGAGCGACACCAACCGAAAGTGTCGAAAAACAGGAAATCACTCGCCGCCGGATAAGCGCTGTAAATCTTCCGCCTCGCCGGCCTTCTCCCGCGGCATGACTTCAATCTCCCCCTCGCCACGTATCACGTCGGCGTTGACGATGCAGCGCTCGACATCGGGCCGCGAAGGCAAATCGAACATAGTGCGGCGCAATACGTGCTCCATGATGCCACGCAGACCGCGAGCACCAGTGTTGCGGGCAATGGCTTTCTCGGCTATTTCCACCAACGCATCCTGAGTGAACTCCAGTTCGACGTCATCGAAAGCAAACAGTTGCTGATATTGCTTGACCAGGGCATTTTTCGGTTCGGTCAGTACCTGGATCAAGGCGTCTACATCCAGCGGTTCCAACGGCGCCAGTACCGGGAAGCGGCCGATAAACTCGGGAATCAAACCGAAACGTTTCAAATCGTCCGGCTGGGTGGCGTTCAACATCGCTTCCAAACTCGGTTTGTCATCGGGATTGCTGACTTCGGCATGAAAACCGATGGCGGTTTTCGGCGGCAACAAACGTTTTTCCACATGTTTTTCCAGGCCCGGAAACGCGCCGCCGGCTATGAACAAAATATTGCTGGTATCCACCATCACCGAATCGTTGCCGCTGTGATCCTTGCGCCTACCCTTGGAAGGAACCTTGACATGCGAACCCTCCACCAACCGTAGCAATGCCTGTTGCACACCTTCTCCGGACACGTCGCGAGTACCGAATGCCTGTTCCGGACTGCGGGCGATCTTATCCACTTCATCGATATAGACCATACCCCATTCGGCCTTGCTGATCTGACCGTCGGCCACGTCCAGCAAGCGCACCAGAATATTTTCCACATCGTCGCCGACATAACCGGCCTGCGTCAGCGTGGTGGCATCGGCTACCGCAAACGGCACGCCGACAATCTTCGCCAAGGTGCTGGCCAACAGAGTTTTACCTGTGCCGGACGGCCCTATCATCAAGATATTGGATTTGCCGATCTCCACGCTTTGGTCGGCATCGCCCAGGCCGCCGGTTTTATTGCCGACATGCTTCAGGCGTTTGTAGTGGTTATAGACCGCCACCGATAGGATTTCTTTGGCCAGGTCCTGGCCGATCACATACTGATCGAGCAAAGCCTTCATTTCGGCTGGCTTGGGCAGCGGACCTTGCATATCAGCCAATTCCTTTTTCTTACCCCAGCTGGAAACCACCTGACTGGCCAGCATGACGCAGGCTTCGCAAATATAGCCTTCGGTGCCAGCGATCATCGGCACCGACGCCGACGCTTCGATACCGCAAAACGAACAATGTTTGGGTTCTTTTACCATGTTAGGCACTCCTGTTGACTGCGGGCAGACTGGCCAGCCACGTGCGCTGACAATTTCTGCGGTAACGATCCTGCATGATCTGCTGGATCTTCGGTGTAGCTTTTTTCAAGGACATCGTTTCGGCATGAATGATTTTCAAGCACTGAATCACATGAAAGCCCATTTCGGTTTCCACGACCTCACTGATCGCATCTTCTTTCAAACCGAACAAAACCGCATCCAGTTCAGGAAACAAGGTCCCTTTGACGACAGCACCCACTTCCCCGCCCTGTACTGCTGTAGGGCATTCGGAATATTTCAGCGCCAGCTCGGCAAATTTGTAAGGCTTGCGCTTCAATGTACCAAGAATTTCGTTGATGCGCCGCCAGGCCGCTTCGCGGGTATTGTCAGGATAATCCGGATTGATACTGATCAAAATATGTCTGGCCTGCCGTTGCTCCGGTTTATGAAATTTTTCCGGGTGCGAGTGATAGAAAATACCGATTTCCACTTCGTTGACTTTAGGCGCGCGCGCCGCCACCCTATCCATAACCGCATCGACTTTACACTGCCGGTACAAGGCCGCTTTTAACATATCGATGTCTAAACTGTTCGCGGTCAATGCCGCTAAAAATGCATCTTCGTCTTCGAAGCGTCCGCGTACTTCTTTATAAGCCCGATCCAGCTCGGTATCGGAAATCACCACACCGGTGGCTTCGGCGGAATTCAATACCCGGCCTTCGATTTCGTATTCGTTTTTGGCTTGCACTTCCACCTGACGCAATTGCAGTTGCTCCAACTCGGCCGGTGCCTTTTGGAATAGGCTCAAGGCCGCCCGCAGCAGGGTGTAAGGCTCTATCGAAGTCTGGCTCATCATTATGCCTCCGGTTCTTTAAAAGTGGCCGGGTCCGCCGGCTCCAGCACGCTCTCCGGCACCTGCATGGTTTTACCTGGAAAACGTACGTGGTATAGCAAAGGATCGCTATCGCGCAATACTTTCAGGATTTCGCCTTGAGTACCGGCAGGAAAGCTACCCTCTTGGGTCGGAATGTCGATGGTGCAAACCACTTGATCGCGAAATTCGAATCGACTTGGATTCCAAGGGGCGTCAGCCGGAATCAGTTCTTCCGCGCGGCATCCAACCATCCTGCCGGCATCCAGAAAATGCACGGTATAGATCACTTGATCCTGTAAAAAAGTACCCACTTCGATGACGTTGCCGACACTACCCCTGCGCAGCAAAAAGTCGCCGACATCCATACCCGGGTAAGTGCCATCGTTGCGAACGTTACGCGTCAGCCTGACCCGCTCGCCGAATTCGAAGCGCTCTTCGTCGTAACGTTCGTCTATCATGTTTTAATGTCGCCCAGTGAAACAAACACGGTTTGCGGTTCCATCATTTTGAAGACCTTAAATACTTTTTCGGTCTGTGCGTCGGAGTCCACGAAGTCGTTGTAGGCGCGTTGCAACAATTTCTTGTAGACCTCGCGCTGCGCATCTTCGTCTTCCGGCATGTTCTCGCCGGCTTGATCCAAATAATTATGGAAGCGCTGGAGGATATGCAATCGGTTGACGTGCACGACGGTGGTATCGAATTCCAGCTGGAAATAGAGCAGAAAGTCCTCCGCCGATTCCAACTCTTCCATATCTTCTTCTAAACTCATCGCTATTACCTCATCATCAGGTGATCAAGATTGGCAGGTTGTTCTCCCAATGCGTACACCACTAATAAAACCACCAGCATCACAGCTGTTTGGGCCAAAAATGGATCGGATTTTTGTTTCTTCATCATGGCGATCACCTTTAGGTTAATAGCGCGGAACAACAAACATCACTTAACGTTTGCATCTGATTCATGGGCGATGCCTACCCGAAAGATTGCGGCATGCGGAAAATTCCCTCGGCCGCTTCCTGCCGACGCACGACCAACTCCAACAAGCCTCGCGCGCCAATCCGGTCTTTGTCGTCCAATGACACCAACTTTTCGAAAATCGCCTTGCTCAATTCCAGGTTTTCCAAGCGCATGTTCAAAAAACCGATCGACTTCAAGGTAAACAAATACAGCCTGATCCGGGTCAGCAAGTCTTTCGGCGCCTCGCTGATGTGCTCTCTTTCCAGCTCCCGCCAATCTTCCGGAAAATCGATGCCGGGGCGGATCAGGGTCAACGCCCGTTCGGAAATCAATAAAGCGTCCGCCAGGCGATGCTGGTAGTAATAAAACCGATTTAGCGACACCAGCACATTCAAGGATTCCGGTGCGCGCAAATAAGCTTGTAACAGCGGTAACTCCGCTTCGCCGCTGGCGTAAAGCTCGGAGGCGTATTGGATCAAGTCCTCCACTTCCTGGCTGTCGGCTTTCTCGTAATACAGATCCTTGGCGTCGAACTGCAGTAAATCCATTTCCATCACTTACCGCCCGCCGCTTGTTTCAATATCACCACATCGTCGCCGTGACAGACACCTTCCGCCTCGCAACTGCCGCAGGTTTCTTCCGCCACCACGAAGCGTTTTTGGTTGCTTTCCAGCTCATCCAGGCGGTCAACTAAACAACTCAGCGCTTTGCCGACCGGGTCCGGCACCAGATGGTGGTCCAGATCGATACCGCGCGGATCTTGAATCTTCAAGCCTTTTTGCTGAATGATCCGGCCGGGAATACCGATGACGGTACAGCAAGGCGGCACGTCTTTGATCACTACCGAATTCGCACCGACACGGACGTTGTCGCCCAGCGTGATCGCGCCGAGAATCTTGGCACCGGCACCGATTAACACGTTGTTACCCAATGTGGGATGGCGTTTTTCCTTGTTCCAGGTAGTGCCGCCCAAGGTAACTCCGTGATACATGGTCACATCGTTACCGATTTCGGCGGTTTCGCCGATCACCACGCCGGCGCCGTGATCGATAAAAAAGCGTTTGCCTATCGTCGCGCCCGGATGAATATCGACGTTTGTCAGCCAGCGGGCGAAAGCCGCCAATAAACGCGCCGTCAATTTCCAATCCGCATGCCACAAGCGATTGGTTACCCGATGCAGCAACACCGCATGCACCCCCGGATAAGCCAGTAATACTTCCGGCAAACCGCGTGCCGCCGGATCTCGGGCAAACACGCAGGCCACATCGTCGCGCCAGTCTTGCCAGAGTCCAAACGCAACGCTTGGACGCGACGGCGAGAAGAACATCATTTTGCCAAGCTCCAGGTGGTTTTACCGGGCATCGGTACGCCAGGTACCCGGAAGAAAGTGCCGGGATAACGATCATCCTGCAACTCGTTTTGAGCCGGATTGTGCTGTGGTACGTCTACTTTGGCAGTGCTGGGCACGGCTGGTTTTTGACGATTGCTACTCATCGGACACCTCGCTATAGGCTATGTAAAAAATGATTTAACTCGGTCGATTGCGGTGCGCGTTTGTTAAGACTGACAAACTCGCGAATCAGCGGCAGCAGGCGGCCGGCCTGCCAGCGGTTAATTTGGATGCCCAGTTGCTTGTAGGCGTGCATCACGCCCTGACTGCCGGAATGCTTGCCAAGCACCAATTGGTGGCTACGGCCAACCAGCGCAGGATCGACGCCTTGATAATTGTTGGGGTCTTTCAGCAAACCGTCGACATGGATGCCGGCTTCGTGGCTGAACACATCGCGGCCGATCAGGCTTTTTCGGCTGCCTATCGTGTCGCCGGAAGCCGTGGCTACTTGATGCGACAGCATTGGGAAATTGCGCAAATCCACGCCGGTTTCGAAGCCGTACAGTTGTTTCAAACCGACGACCACTTCTTCCAGCGCCGCGTTGCCCGCCCGCTCGCCCAGTCCGTTAACGGTCGTATTGACATGGGTAGCGCCAGCATATGCGGCAGCCAAAGTATTGGCGGTTGCCAAACCGAGATCGTCGTGGGCGTGCATTTCGATATCCATGTCGGTGACCGCCCGCAACTTGCGAATCGCTTCGAATACACCGAACGGCTCCATGATGCCGACCGTATCGGCGAAGCGAATCCGGCAGGCGCCGGCAGCTTGCGCGGCCTCGGCCATTGAAGCCAGAAAATCACCGTCAGCGCGAGAAGCGTCCTCGGCACCGACACAAACCCGCATGCCGGCGTCGACCGCCGTCTTCACGCAACGCTCGATGGTGCCAAGCACCCATGACCGGCTTTGTTTGAGTTTGTGTTGGATATGTTGATCGGATGCCGAAATGGATAAATCCACCGTGCAGACACCTAAATTCAGGCAGTGCTGCAAATCCTCGTCCCGCATCCGGGACCACACCAATAAATTGCTGGGCAGGCTTAAGGCGACAATGGCTTTGATCTCCTCCCGCTCCTGTGAACCCATGGCCGGTATGCCAATTTCCAGCTCGGGCACTCCCAGCGCCGCCAGCTGTGAAGCAATCGCCAACTTTTCATCCAACGAAAACACTACGCCAGCCGATTGTTCGCCGTCGCGGAGTGTGGTGTCGTCTATCACGATGCTGCGGGAGTTGCTTTTCATGGTTAGACCTTGAGTCGCAAAGTTAAGTATTTTCTAAGCGGAGCGTAAATCACGCCTTTCGAATGGAATAATGCAAAAGACTTGCCAACTGGAAAACGTTGGAGATTTGCGGTCTTGGCAGGGGTATTGGCAGAATACCGACAAGACAACGCCGGAAGATAAAGACGAAATTGTCGCGAATACGACAATTGAAGAACACCCGGCAAAATCGGCCGATTTGTCGGAAAGAAAAACGGTCGCAGCGGGTAAATCGTCAGACCTTGACGACAGCCAATTCATCCCGCTCGGCGACCGGCGAATCGATTAAACCTTATAAGCCCGGAATACCTATCTGCTGAATCCGCATCGCATTATCGCCCTCTTCATACGCCGGCAATTTGCCATCATGCTGATAAAGCTTGAAGGCCAAGGCATACGACAACACCCGAATCGGGTAGTCGCGCGGCAAGGTTTGTAGGTAGGGCTGCATCATCGCGAAGTCGGTGGCGCCGTATTGCTGCATGATGAAACGCAAACCGCCGTTGCGCGGCCCGATGTTGTAGGCCAGCAAGCCTAAAAATAAATCACCGTTCATTTGTTCCAGGTAGTGTTTAAAGGTGGCGGCGGCGACATAGGCGTTGTGTTTCGGATCGTTGACTTGCAGTTCCTCTACATCCAGCTCGTCGGCAGCCTCGCGGGTAATAGCCTTGGGCACGGCGGTGATTTGAAACAAGCCTTTGCCGCCATCGAAGCTGTCGCGCGGCATAAACGAGGATTCGGTAGCGGCGATGCCCTGCAGCAAATTGACATCGACGTCAAACGCCTTGGCCGCCGACTCGATTGCCGGATTGAAGGCATCGGCGCGCACCATCATTTTTTGCAGACCGCCGATGCCATGGCGGCGATACGCAGCATAAACTTGATGGGCCAGGGTGACTTTTTCGGCTTCCTGCTTGCCGCCGACCAAGGTACGAAAATGGGTAAACACCGAGGTATAACCGTCATGCATTACGAACCAGCAGGTCGAAACCGCCAGACTGACGGCCAAGGTTGCCGGCAAATACTCCACTCGACTATGCAAGCAGCCGCGCACCCGCGACCAGCCGATCAATAAGGCCGCCACCGCCAACATCAACACTAGCACGCCCAATGCAAACGGCAGCAAACTGGTAAAAAATCCGGGACCGGACAGCCAACTAGCCGAATAACCCAGCAGAAACATGGTCGCCAAAACCGCAGTGATCACCAACGCCAGCCCCTCCAAGGCAATCAGCCACCAGTTGGGCAAGCGCTGCTTGGTTTTACGACGCGGCTTAGCGGGTGACTTTCGACTTTTTCCGGCTTTGGCGCGAACAGGTTGCACCGACCTTGGCCGAGATTTGGTTAGAGTGATAGGCCGAGTCATCGAAAGTAACAAAGCATGTGGCATTAATCCGAAAAAACCGAGATTGGCGGCGGCGAAAATCCGGCCGTAAAGACTAGCGCTGGCGTTTGGCGACACAGGCGGTATATTCCTGTTACCAATTACGTCCAATAACTACTATAAAGCAGGTCCATAACCATGCACAACGCCTTCCGCCCGGCCTGGTGGCTGAACAGTCCGCATTTGCAGACTATCTATCCGGCCTTTTTGCGGCGCATATCGCCGCCTGCCGGCATCCGCCGCGAGCGACTGGAAACGTCGGACGGCGACTTTCTGGACATCGATTGGATCGACAATGACAGCCGGCCGTTGGTGATTCTGCTGCACGGCCTGGCCGGCAGCAGCCGCTCCCTTTATATCCAGGGTTTGCAGCACAGTTTACTGGCCGCCGGCTTCGCCAGCGTGGCGCTGAATTTTCGCGGGTGCAGCGGCGAGATGAACCGGATGGCACGCTGTTATCACTCCGGCGAAACCGAGGACATCGACTTTTTATATAAAACCTTACGCCAGCGTTTTCCGGATCGAACGATGGCCGCGATAGGTTTTTCGCTGGGCGGCAACGTGTTGTTAAAATGGCTGGGCGAGCAAGGCGATAAAATTGAATTAACGGCGGCGGTTGCGGTATCGGTGCCGCTGCTGTTAAACGAATGCGCCGACAAACTGGATCGCGGTTTCTCGAAACTCTATCGCGACTATTTACTGCGCGAGCTGAAACAGTACATGCGTATCAAACTCCGACATTTGCAAAATATCGGCCAGCACGAACAAGCGGAGCGGATTTTAAAACTAGGCGATCTATCCGGCATTAAATCCTTCTGGCAATACGACGACAAAGTCGTCGCCGGCTTGCACGGCTTTAAGGATGCCCACGACTATTACCGGCGCAGCAGTTCCCGGCAATTTCTGAAACATATCCGCGTTCCAACATTGGTCTTGCAAGCCAAGGACGATCCATTCATGACTGAGCGGGTATTGCCAACCAATGCCGAACTATCCGATCAAGTGCAACTGGAAGTTTGCGCCGGTGGCGGGCATGTGGGGTTTGTGGGTGGATCATTGTTTAGGCCGGAGTATTGGGTGGAGGAGCGGATTAGTGAGTTTTTGCGACGACATCTGCCATCCGCGACCGCCGGGCAAAATACCATTGAGAGAAAAGCCTGAAGCCAACTCCTTACTTATGCCTGCCTGCTTTTCTTAAACCGATGGTAGGTCAAGGCTGCGGCGATACAAAGTGATAGGCTATCCATATCGACATCTTCGGTTTCTTGAAAAACAATCGCTCGATTGCCTTCGTACGTAAACTGGTGCGGAAAAAGCGTCTGAAACGTCTCAACCAAATTCGTTGTGCAGATAAAGTACATTGCATATTGGGTCGGCTTGTCTTTCTTCCACGCCATTCTGATCGTACTGCCACATCCGGTTTCGGCGGTAACATAAGCAGGCTCACCCCACTTTAATGTTTCCTCAAGCTCCCCAACACCCTCGCTAAACGCTACCGCAAAGATCGCTTGGCGCAACACCAGCATTTTCCGGCGAATTTCCAGAGGATACTCGTCGAACACAGCCTTGACGGTCGGCTTTAGAAAAGGCTTCATAGAGGACAAAGAATCTCGGAATTGTTGTATTAAATTAGCGCCATATCAATGCAGTCAACCTAAGCTAAAAATAAAAGCTCTGCAATAATGACCTCTTAGCCGGGTGCCTGACAGCGAAGCCGGTTTACCGGTTAATGTATTGCCCCCTTTTTTCATCCACATCCTTGGTAACGCCATGAAACCGATAAAATTATTACTGTCTGTGCTGCTAATCCAAGTATCGCCAATAACTTTCGCCGAGCCGCGGATTTCTCCGGAACAAATTTGTGCGCGGGTAAAAGCTATTGAATTTCCAGCCCAAGACAGACCCGACGCCAAAATTATTCAGTCGCTCGCCGGCTGCAATTCCGAAGAGCTTTACTACGGGATAGGCCAAACTGCGGATTGGCAAAAAGCCCGTGCATGCGCTTATGAAGAAATGCGGCGTGGCCCCGAGGACCCGTTCCAAGGCCCGGCGACACTGATGATGATCTACGCCAACGGCAAAGGCGTCACCCGTAATTACGATCTTGCCATTAAAATGGCTTGTGGGATCGAAGGCGCGCCCGCTGAGATCGAAGGCCGACTTGAACACCTTCTACAAATGAAACAACAGGGGGCGGAGGCAAAGGATATAGACCTATGTGATGACATTACCAGCAGCATGATGATGGGATTCTGTTCAATCCACAATGACAGCATCGAGGAACCTATTAGAGCAGCGAGGCTAGCTAAATTGCTGGCGTCTTGGAATCTAAACCAAAAAAAGCATTTGATAGCCTGAGGCAATCAGCCAATAAGTTTTTCAGTACGCGAGTTGATAACGAAATCGATGCAAGTGGAAGTGCCCACACAGCATATTTGCTCGGTGAATCCATTGACCTGGAAAACGACTTTATCGGGTCTCTGGAAAATTTTGAGAATGGTCAGGTTCCAAGCTTCACATCCCAACAATTTTCCAATGCCGACACCAAATTGAATGCGATTTATAAAAGAATTCAAACCGAGACCAAAGATGCTTCATGGGGAACGATCACCAACAACGGCATTATGAAAACCCAGCGCGAATGGCTGAAATACCGCGATGCCTGGGTAAAGTTTGGCAGCATAAAATACCCCGCAGTCAGCGCCACCAGTTGGAAAACCTATTTGACGGAAAAACGGATCAAAATGCTGGAAGACTTTTTACCCTAACAAACACTTAAAATCTATCGAGCAGTAACATCCATAAATGCCTTAAGTCACATACAAGAGTATTTTTATGACAACGCCGCACTCCCAAGTCCTATTCCTCTGCACCGGCAACTACTACCGCAGCCGGTTTGCCGAGTATTTGTTCAACCATCACGCGCCGGATTACGCGTTGCCGTGGCGGGCGTTTTCGCGCGGATTGGCTATCGAGTTGCTGAAGGACGATGCCGGGCCGCTTTCGCCGCATACCCGGCATGGCCTAGCCTTACGGGAGATTCCCATCGAACCCATTCGCGCGCCGCTTGCACTGACCGAACAGGACTTGGCCACAGCCCGGCATATCGTTGCCTTGAAGCAAACCGAACATAGACCCTTGCTGCATAGCCGCTTCCCGGACTGGGTGGAGCGCGTGGAATACTGGCAGGTTGACGATATAGAAGATGCTCACCCAAATGAGGCCTTGCCGCAGATAGAAGCGGCGGTATTGGCTTTGCTGCAGCGCCTGAGTGACGGTTAGCCTAATAAAAATCCGACCGGGCTTACTTCTCCAGCCCGCCACGCGAACACCGTTACAGGAACTTGTCAGTATAATCCTACTCTTTTAGCAAACGGCGATAACACAGCGCGGCGCTGTGTTACTATTTTCCTCTTTTATTTTTACTGTTTGAATGTAATGGCGCCTAGCAAACCGTTGCAACTGATAGACCGCTTCGGCAGAGTGGTCAACTACCTGCGAGTATCGATTACCGACCGCTGCGATTTTCGCTGCGTCTACTGCATGGCCGAAGACATGACATTTCTGCCCCGCAGCCAGATTCTCAGCCTGGAGGAAATCCGCTTTATCTGCGAAACCTTCGTCGAGTTGGGTGTCGGCAAAATCAGAATTACCGGCGGCGAACCGCTGGTGCGCAAAGGCGCATTAGGTTTGATGCAAGACCTGGGACGCGTGCCAGGCTTGAACGAACTGGTATTGACCAGCAACGGTTCGCATCTGGCCGAAATGGCAGACGACTTAAAAGCAGCCGGCGTGAGACGCATCAACATCAGCCTTGATACCTTGGACCCGGCCAAATTCAAGGAACTGACTCGTACCGGCGATTTGCACCAGGTGCTGAAAGGCATCGACAAAGCGCGAACGGTCGGCTTCCAACGCATCAAACTCAACGCGGTGATTCTGAAAAACCGTAATCACCAAGAAGTCTGCGATTTGGTGCAATTTGCCGTCGAGCATGGCATCGACATCAGTTTTATCGAGGAGATGCCGCTGGGTGCGGTAGACAACCATCATCGCGGCGACGCTTTTTATCCCAGCGAATTGATTAGGCAGGATTTACAACAGCGCTTTACGTTAACGTCCGTCGCCGACTCGACCGGCGGACCTTCGGCTTATTACCGGGTAGAGGGCAGCGATAGCAAGGTCGGCTTTATCTCGCCGCACAGCGCCAATTTCTGCGGTACCTGCAACCGGGTGCGGCTGACCGCCGAGGGTCGTCTGCTGCTGTGTTTGGGCAACGAACATTCGGTCGATCTGAAGCAGGTAGTCAGATCACATCCCAGCGACAAAGCCATGCTGAAACAAGCCATTGTCGAAGCCATGCAAAGCAAACCCGAAAAACACGAATTTAACATTCACGAACAGCCGGTGATTTTGCGGCACATGAACGCTACCGGCGGCTGAACAACGGAGGATCTCATGTCGGATAACAAAGCCTACCACATCGTCGCCGAAGCCCGGCGCTACAAGGAAGAGCGGGAAAAAGGCTACCGCGAGCAAGCCTTAAAGCTGTATCCCTGGATTTGCGGGCGCTGTTCACGGGAGTTCGATCATAAAAATCTGCGCGAACTGACTGTACACCACGTCAATCACGATCACGACCACAATCCACCCGACGGCAGTAACTGGGAGTTGTTGTGCCTGTACTGCCACGATAATGAACATCAACGCTACGAAGAGCACGTGCGTTACGGCGGCAAAGCCACATCGGACGGCAAGGCGCCGGTAGCGACCTTCAACCCGTTTGCCGATCTGAAAAACCTAATGAAAAAAGACTGATGCCCAGCAAATGCGTGTGGGCGCTGGGTAGCGCCAACGAAGAGCATTATCACGATAACGAATGGGGCGTGCCGCTGCACGACGAGCAAAAGTTGTTCGAGTTTCTGGTGCTGGAAGGCGCGCAGGCCGGTCTGAGCTGGCGAACTATTCTGGATAAACGCGAGGCATACCGTGCCGCTTTCGATCATTTCGATCCGGTTAAAGTCGCCGGTTACGATCACAAAAAACTAGCGTCGCTGCTGCAAAATCCCGGCATTGTCAGAAATCGCTTAAAAATCCAGTCCGCCGTCGCCAACGCCCAGGCATTTTTAAAAGTACAACAGGAATTCGGCGGTTTTGACTCTTACATCTGGAGCTTTGTCGACAGCGAGCCGCGCCAAAATCATTGGTTACAGCATAGCCAATTACCGGCTTATACGCCGGAGTCGGAACGGATGAGCAAGGCCCTGCAAAAACGCGGCTTTAAATTTGTCGGTAAAACCATCTGCTATGCTTATATGCAAGCGGTAGGCATGGTCAACGATCACACCGTCGATTGTTTCCGCTATTCGCAATTAACAGCCGGCAAAACGCCATGAGTTCCGAACCGCACACCGCCGATTACCGGACTTTAATCGCCGACAGCCAAAGCCTGACGATTGCGACCTGTACCGAGGATGGTACAGCGGAAGTCAGTTACGCACCTTTTTTAGCATACGAGAACACTTATTACATCTATGTCAGCCGGTTGGCCAGGCACACCGGCAATATGCTGCACCAAGGCCGGGCTTCCATCATGTTTATCGAACCGGAAGCCGCTACGCTTAATCCGTTTGCCCGGCAACGCGTAACCTTCGATTGCCGCGTGACAGAAATTGAAAAACAACAGGTGGAATACGGACAGTTGTTAGACATGCTGCAAAACCGGTTTGGTGAAACAGTCGGTATTTTGCGTTCTCTAGCCGATTTTCACCTAATGGCATTGACGCCGACACGCGGCCACTATGTCGCGGGATTTGGCAAAGCATTTAGCATTAATATCGACAATAGCAATCTGTGAACGGCTAGCCGATAAAACTAATTTTTAACCGCCCTCGACCATGCCGGGATTTCGCCTGTTCAACCATGTCAGCACCCATAAGATTACTCCTGGTCAATAGCGGATTCGCGCTGGCCTATTTTATCGGCGGCTATTTGGGTCACATGCTGACCATGCCACCCAGCCACGCCAGCCCGATATGGCCCTCGGCAGGCATTGCCTTGGCCGGCATGTTAAGTTACGGACCGAGAATATTGCCGGGACTCGCATTCGGCACGCTCGGCACGCAAATATACGCATTTTGGGATACGGCCGCTATCGACGACGGGTTAATGCCGATTTGGCTAGGTACAGCTACCAGCATTGGCGCCTGCATTCAATCCTGGCTAGGTGCCGCGCTGATCAACCGTTGGATAGGCAAACACAATCCGCTGATGGAAGATAGGCATATCGTCTGTTTTTTTTTCCTGGCGATAGCCAGTTGCGTGGTCTCCGCCAGCATCGGCGCAAGTTTGTTGTATTTTTTAGGCGTTATAAGCTTCTCGGAAATCGGCTTAAACTGGTGTACCTGGTGGATAGGCGATGCGATAGGTTCGGTCATCTTCGCTCCGCTGCTGTTGCTGTTCGTCGGCGCCCCCCGCCATATTTGGCGACAACGGCAGAAATTCGTGGCGTATCCCCTGTCCATATCGCTATTGCTGGTGATTACAGCCTTCGTCTACAGCCGCCGCCTGGAAAACGAACGTATCGTCGAGCTATTCGAAAATCAGGTCAATCTCACACATATCAGTCTACAGGGGCATTTCAACGAAAACATATTGAACAATCAGCTGTTAAAAGCCTTATTCGATAGTTCCGAATCGGTCAATCGCAACGAATTCAGATCCTTCGCTCACACCATTTTCGTTAAACACCCCGAATTAGAAGCCTTGGAGTGGATACCCAAGATTAACGGCGAAGAACGCGCCGAGTTTGAGAGTCAATTCGAAACCACCATTAGCGAACACGACGCCAACCAACAGCTGATAGCGGCCAGAAAACGGAACATTTATTTACCTATTGCATATACGTTCGGCAACGAACAAAACATCGGCTTCGATATAGCCAGCAATCCGCAGTTAATTACCACCATCAATAAGGCAGTAGCCTCCGGCGAAACCGTTCTCGCCTTCAACCCCGCTACCGGAAACAAACCATCCGGCTTGGTCATTTATTCGCCGGTGTACGCCAAAGGTAAACCCCTGAACAACAGCGCCCAGCGCCAACAATTTTTCGAAGGCTTGGTGAGCAACACGTTTGTAATACGCAACGAAATCGACGAAATCTTCACCCGGGTGCAAAGCAAACAATTGTCCTTAGCCGTTTACGACCAACAGCAACTACTCTATGACAGCAACACGGACAGCTTGGCATACAACTCCAACTTTTCCGTGCCCGCCAAACAACAAACGCTAACCATAGCCGACCGAGCCTGGATACTTGAATATCGGCCCTTGCCGGCCTTTTACACCGAACAACATTCCTGGACGATTTGGTGGTTGCTAACCGGCAGCTTTCTATTATGCGGTTTAACCAGTTTCGGATTGATGCTGATGAGCGGCCGTACCGCGCGTATCGAAGACTTGGTCGCCTTAAAAACCCGGGACTTGCTGCGCAGCAATCAAGCGCTGAATACCGAAATCGAACGCCGCAAGCAACAGGAAAACGAGTTACGCATTGCCGCGACCACCTTTCAATCGCACGAGGCCATTATCGTTACCGACGCAAATGGCCTGATCTTGCGCGTGAACAATGCCTTCAACAAAATTACCGGCTATAGCGCGGAGGAAGTGATAGGCCGTCATCCGGATTTCCTCTCGCCCACCCACCAAAAACCCGATTTTATCCAAAACCTGACCCAGGCCTTAGTCAAAAACAACCAGTGGCAAGGCGAGATCTGGAACCGGCGCAAAAGCGGCGATGTGTTTCCTGAATGGCTAACGGTCACCGGCGTCAGAGACGAGAACGATAATTTATTGAATTATGTGGCTATTTTTTCGGACATCAGCGAACAAAAAGCCGCCCAACGGGAGATCCATGAACTGGCATTTTACGATCCGCTGACCGGTTTACCCAACCGACGCTTGCTACTGGACCGTCTGAAACAGGAAATCGCCGCCGCTAAGCGCCAAAGCTTTTACGGTTCGCTGTTTTTTCTGGATCTGGACCACTTCAAAACCTTAAACGACTCGCGGGGTCATCAAGTCGGCGACGAATTGCTGATTCAGGTTGCCCAACGGCTTAAATCCATTATTCGGGACGAAGATACGGCCTGCCGGCTGGGCGGCGACGAATTTATCGTGATGGTGCCGGGTCGCTATGCGCAGCTGCCGCAAGCCACCAGCCACGCGGCAATGCTGGCGGAAAAAATCCTGCACACTATCAATCAGCCCTTCACAGTACAGGGCAGCGAACACCATTTCTCGACCAGTATCGGCGTGACCTTATTCCCTGAAGCCGCCGAGCATCCCGAAGCGGTAATTCAGCAAGCGGATACAGCCATGTATCGAGCCAAGGAAAGCGGCCGCAACGGCATCAGTTTTTACCGGCCATCGATGCAGGAAACCGCCGACCGGCGTTTAACGCTGGAGAAGGAAATCCGCCAAGCCATCAAAGAACGGCAGTTTTTGCTGCACTATCAGGCCCAAGTCGATCACCATGGCCAAATAGTCAGCGCCGAAGCGCTGATCCGCTGGCAGCATCCCGAGAAAGGGATGGTGTCGCCGGCCGAGTTTATTCCAATCGCCGAAGATACCCAGTTGATTTTACCGATAGGCGATTGGGTAATGCGCGAGGCTTGTCGGCAAATCAAAGTCTGGGACGCGCAAAACCAAGCTATTCATCATGTGGCTGTCAACGTTAGTTCCCGGCAATTTCGCCAAGCCGATTTCGTCGATCAAGTTAAGCGTATTTTACTGGACGCCGAACTCCCCGCCGAACGTCTGGTGATTGAGCTAACCGAAGGCTGCGTCATCAGCGACATCGACGATACCGTGGAAAAAATGCACGACTTGCAGGCCTTGGGCGTGAAAACCTCCATCGACGATTTCGGAATCGGCTATTCCAGCTTGTCTTATCTGAAAAAACTGCCTATCAGCCAGCTTAAAATCGATCAAAGCTTCGTTAGAGATATAGCCAGCGACCCTAACGACGCGGTGATTGTGGAAACCATTATTAATATGGCTAAAAACCTGGGCCTGCATGTCATTGCCGAAGGTGTTGAAACCCAAGAGCAAATGAATTTTTTACGCGATAAAGGCTGCCTGTCCTATCAAGGCTATTTCACCGGCCGACCCATGCCGGCCGCTGCATTCGGCTCGACGCCCGACGCCATATTGACCGAATAGCCGGCGAAACTTTTTTTTATATACTCTCGGCAAGGCCTCATTGCACACAAGTCGTGGCGGGTTTAGATCTAAACCAAATAGCCACTCGGGCGGCGGCGTTTTGTAACGCCGCATCGTTTAAGCGTAAGCCGCTGTAAAGCAGTGCGCGCCAGGTTTCCCGAGGATCCAGCATTTTCTCTCCGCCCAATATTGTCTCCCCACTCCAACAAATTCGGGTATTCCCTGCTGAATGCACCACCCCGTTGGCATCGACGCGCGCCAGCAACCAGGCTGCCGCCAAGGCCAAATCGTCTTTTAAATTATCGGCATAAGTACCGTTGTAGCCGGCCAATAACAAATCGTTACCCTGATTAATTGCAACGGCCTGATAGTGCGTATCCCAGCCTGATCTTTCGATAAAATAGCCTCTGCTATCAAATATCGTGATGACTTTGGCCAAATAACTATCCACCAAATCTATAGCCGGCAAATTGTCCAATAACGAACCACAAGCTTGGTAAGTAACCGCGTCGAACAATAATCTGTTCGCCGAAATGGCATCGGCGGTAAACAAAATACTGTCTTGGGTCAACAGCCAGTCCAAACCGCGCGCCAAGGCCTCGCGGACTTGCGCCAATTCCGCTGCGGAGGCCACCAATGTATTGAAGCTGGCTGGGTATTGCGAGAACGCCTTGATGGCTAAACACGACTCCCCCAGAAAAAAACTCGCCGCCTGCGCGACCATACTAGGCGTCACGGCATAGCCTTGCAGACTGCTTGGCAATAAAAAAGGCACTTTGCCGTCGGCGGCAATCGCATCGGTACCGACTTTAATCGCCAGAAAGGCTCGTCGCGCATCCGCGGAACGGCCGGCCGCCAACATAGTCCGCAAAGCCTTACCGCTAGTTTGCTGCCAACGCGGGCTGTACATACCGTTCCACAAGTAATTACGGCCCAGTAAGGAATTGCCGGCGGGCGGCATCCCCGGTGTAATGACAGCTGCCGCATCCCGCGGGAATGCGTTGTAAGCCTTAACATCCGTGGTCTTGGGTTCGGGAGTGTTTATGCCGGCGGTCGGCGAAGGCAAGGCGTTGAAATAATCCGAAAGACTCGTCCAATAGACATCCCGCAGATCTTGCCAGGAAAATACGAGCGCCGTTGTAGTTAACAAGCTGATAACAAGAAAGATTTTAGACATTTTCATAGTGCCTCCCGGGCGTAACCTGAAATGATCGGCATCCCCCTTGCCGTAATCGATTCTACTCCTGATTCGGGAACGGCACTATTTCCGCCGAAGATGCACTCTAGACTGGCTTAGCGAAATCGCTATGCAATACCCGACAAACATTCTCTTAATACCACGGGCTGCGTTAAAATTGCCGCCTCAACGATAGGATTAGGGACTTTCAAGATGAATATTAAAATTTGCCTGTTTGCCATTGCCGGCTTTCTGATACCCACGGCTCAAGCCAACGAAAAACCCGCGATCCGTTTAGGAGCCATGGCTGCCGGCACATTAAACTGGGAACTGGCGGCGATGCGTAACCTGGGCCTAATGGATAAAGCGGGATTCACCGTGGAAAACATCGCCGTTACCAATCAGCAGGCCGGCAAGGTAGCCCTGCAGGCCGGCTCGGTGGACATCATCGTTTCCGACTGGATCTGGACGTCCAGCATGCGTAGCGCGGGCACAAATTTAAGTTTTTATCCATTTTCCGACACCTCGGGCGTACTTTTGGTGCCGGCCGATAGCCCGATCAAATCGTTGGCTGACTTAAAGGGCAAAAAGCTGGGTATAGCCGGCGGCGAGTTGGATAAAAACTGGTTGCTATTGCAGGCGCTCGGCCAGCAACAACAACTGGATCTAAACGCTGGCGTGGAAAAAATCTACGGCGCGCCACCGCTATTGAGCCAGCAACTGCAAGAAAAACGCGTCGATGCCCTACTGACTTTCTGGCAATTCGCCGCGCATCTGGAAGCGCAAGGCTACCGGACTTTATTGACCGGCGAGGACATCATTCGCCAACTCGGCATCAGCGAAACGGTGCCCAGTATCGGCTACGTATTCAAACAAGAATGGGCGGATCAACATAAAGCCGCCTTCAAAGAATTTCTGAGCTTAAGCAAACAAGCTCACGATGCCTTGTGCAGTTCCGATGCCGAATGGCAGAAAATTTTGCCGCTCACCGACGCCGCAACTGCCAGCGAACAGCAAAAACTCAGGTTGCGTTATTGCCAGGGCCGGGTCGAGCAATGGGGTACCAGCCAACAAAACGCAGCTGCAAAAATTTATACCCTGCTGCATCAACTTAGTAACAACAAGCTAACCGGCCAATCGCCACAACTGCAAGCGGGGACTTTCTGGTCGACCGATTGATGTTGACGGACACTTTTAAACTTAACCACGCTGCCGTCACGCTGCTATCGCTGTTAGTGCTGCTGGGCATCTGGCAGCTGGCGGCCAGCTTGATCAACAGCCACACCCTGCCCTATCCGGTCCGGGTCGCCGAGGTATTTTGGCAAGCGACCCAGTCCGGCGAACTACCGTATCATTTGGGCATCACGCTGCTGCGCCTGCTTGTCAGTTTTTCGATTGCGATGGTATTGGGCTGCGCGATAGGTGTTGCGCTGGGTAAAAATAAAACCCTGGATGCTTTTTTCGATAACTGGCTGGTGATCTTTCTGAATATCCCGGCGCTGGTGACTATCATCCTTTGCTATGTCTGGTTCGGACTCGCTGAATCCGCAGCAATTTTGGCGGTGGTAATCAATAAGCTGCCGAATGTGATTGTCACCATTCGCGAGGGAACGCGAACGCTGGACAAAGATCTGCTGGAAATGGCGGAAAGCTACCGGTTCGACCGCAAAAAAACCTTCGTTCATGTAATCTGGCCGCAGTTACACCCGTTCGTAATGGCCGCCACCCGCTCCGGCCTGGCGCTGATCTGGAAAATTATTTTGGTGGTGGAACTGCTCGGCCGCAGCAACGGCATGGGCTATCAATTGCATCTGTTTTTTCAATTGTTCGATGTCGCCAGCCTGCTGGCTTATACCTTTGCCTTCGTCGCTGTGATTCAACTGATCGAGTGGCTGTTGCTGCGGCCCTTGGACCGCAAAGCCTTGCGGTGGCGGCGATGAACGATATTACCATCAGCATCCAGGATAAGACTTATCGCTCCAAGCATATCGACGACCGCCAACACCAGGCGATTGCCAATTTGCAACTCAGCGTAGGACGCAATGAATTCGTCTGCCTGCTCGGCCCGTCCGGTTGCGGCAAAACTACCTTATTGAATATGATCGCCGGGCTGGATAGCCATTATCAAGGCCAGATCCGCATCGGCAGCCAAGCCGCGACCGCCAAAATCGGCTATGTATTTCAAAATCCGCGGCTACTGCCCTGGTATACCGTCCGTCAAAATATCGAAGTAGTATTCGAGCAAACGCCGCCTGCCGCCTTGATCGATTCATTACTGGCAGACATGCAACTGAGCGACGTGCAGCAGGTTTATCCGGAGCGTTTGTCGCTGGGTATGCAGCGGCGGGTGGCGATTATCCGCGCTTTTGCTATCAACCCCGATATTTTGCTGATGGACGAACCTTTCGTTTCGCTGGATGCGCCCAGCGCCAGGCAAGTGAGAAATTTGTTGTATTCGCTGTGGCGACAGCGGCCTCATACGGTGTTGTTTGTCAGTCACGACCTGCGCGAAGCGATTGCGCTGGCAGACCGCTTGATTTTCCTATCGCCACCGCCGATGCGCATCATCAGCGATATTCCGGTAAACATTCCGCGCGAACTGCGTAACGAAGAAGCGCAAATCGAGGCGTTCCGGGAATATTTGCTGAGCCAGCATCCGGCAATTACCGGCCTGTTGTAAGGTGCGAGTCGTCGTCAAGACCTGTGAAGTTGAGGAAATCATCAAGAAGTCCCGCTTCATCGGCATCATTAGCCCTTGCCAGACCGAACACGAAGCTTTGCGATTATTGAAGGAACTGCATCAACGCTATCCGGATGCCAGCCATATCGTTTACGCTTACCGCATCCAGTCACCGGACGGTTTGATTTGCCGTTTTCACGATGCCGGGGAACCCAGCGGCACCGCCGGCAAACCGATCTTTCAGCATCTGGAAGGCAAGCAATTAATCAATCTGGTCGTGGCGGTGATTCGTTATTTCGGCGGAGTGAAGCTGGGCGCGGGCGGTTTGACCCGCGCTTACGGGAATGTCGCCAAGCAAGTTATAGAAGCCGCCGACATCGTCGATTACATTGAATTTGTCGAGCTGACATTGATTCTGGATTACCACCGGCTGCAAGCGCTGGAATACCAACTGAAAAAACTGGACGGCAGTATTATCGGTCAGGATTTTTCCGATTCGGTACGGCTAACCGTCAAACTCCCCAAGAGCAATCTGCCCGCACTTAGCTCATTCCCGGATTAAAAACGGCTTATAACAGCCCAAGATGACAGCTTTATTTCACTTTTATTTCCCTAAAAGAAACAAACAATCCACTATTGCCGGCATTGTAAATAAAAAAATAAGGCTTATAGTAAAGTCGTCTTCATTGGTATCGACTGTATTCAGTCTAGGAGCAAAAATGAACAAATCGAACAATCTTTATAGAGACGTACTCACCGGGCTGTTTTTCACCACCGGCGTGTTTGGCTTCATGTCTGGCGAGTTCATCATCTCCACCATGCTGTTCGGCGCCGCTACTATCTCCAGTAATCTGGATTTTACCGGCTCGTTCCGCGCTTAAGTTTTGTTGTACCTCCCTCGTTGTTAAGCAGTTAATCTGTTTATTTCAAGCCCGTCAGCCGTCTCCGTGGCTGGCGGGCTCTTTTTAAAACCCTCTTGTTTCGCGTATTGTTTCGTAGGCTTTTCTGATCTGTTGGGTCTTTTGCTTGGCCATCTGCATCATTTCCTCCGGTAAACCTTTAGCCACCAGCTTGTCTGGATGGTGCTGACTCATCAAGCGCCGATAGGCTTTCTTCACATCCGCATCGGCCGCCGCCGCGGGTATGCCCAAGACAGCGTAAGCGTCTTCCAATTTCGACAAGCCTGATTTAGGTGGGAACTGTTCCCCTGATTGCTGAAAACGATGTTGCGCCTGTACTTGCCCCTTGATGACCTGATATTCGAAGCGCGATACGCCCAGTTGCGCGCAAATTTCCAACAACAGCTTTTCTTCCTTGGCATCGTAGACACCGTCGGCAAACGCCGCCTGAATCTGAATTTCCACAAAAATCCGCACCAGATGAGTACGGCGGTGGCATTCCACACGAAACTGCCGCAGCACGTCCGTCAACGGAAAATCGGCCTGCTTGCCCTGTTGAAACAATTGAACAGCGGCTTCGCGCAGCTCGGGGTTGAGCTCCATATTGTCCATTACCCGTTTCGCCAGCCCGATTTCTTCGTTGGAAACCCGGCCATCCGCCTTGGCGACATGGCCCATCACCGCGAACGTTGCCGTGAAAAACGCCATTTGCACCCGCTGCTGGTCGCCGGGATTAAATGACTCGCCTGCCATCCCGTCCATACCGGTATCGAACTGATGCCCTACCGATGCGCCGAAAATCGCTCCCAGAGGCCCGCCCAACATAAATCCAAACGCCCCACCTACCAACTTGCCCAACCAACTCATGCGTTTCCTACCCTCAACAGGTTTAATGATAAAATTACAGCCACTTTCCACTGACTCCGCACCCGTATTATGAATGCCCCCGCCGCACTTTACGAATCTTCCCTGCCACATTTGAAATTGCTCGGTCGCGGCAAAGTCCGCGATATGTACGAAATCGACGATAAACATTTGCTGATCGTCACCTCCGACCGGATGTCGGCATTCGACGTGATTATGCCCGATCCGATTCCCGGTAAAGGCCGCGTATTGACCAGGGTGAGTAATTTTTGGTTCGAAAAAATGCGGGGCATTATTCCCAACCACTTAAGCGACGACTTGACGCTGGCGGACGTGATTCCCGACTCCGATTTAAGAGCGCAAGTGGAAGGCCGGGCCATCATCGTCAAACGCCTGAAACCGCTGCCGGTGGAAGCCATTGTACGCGGCTATCTGATTGGCTCGGGCTGGAAGGATTACCAACGTTGCGGAGCAGTGTGCGGTATCGAACTACCGGCCGGCCTACAACAAGCACAACAATTGCCGCAGCCGATTTATACACCGTCCAGCAAGGCCGAAATGGGCACCCATGATGAAAACATCAGCTTCGCCGATACGGTCGCGTTAATGGGCGAAGAACTGGCCGGCAAAGTTCGCGACGCCAGCTTGCGACTTTACACGACAGCGGCTGATTACGCCCGCGAGCGCGGCATCATCATCGCCGATACCAAATTCGAGTTTGGTCTGGATGAAAGCGGCACACTGTATTTGATCGACGAAGCCTTGACCCCCGACTCATCCCGCTTTTGGCCGGTCGAACAATATCAGGTCGGCATCAGTCCGCCCAGCTTCGACAAACAATATCTGCGCGATTATCTGGAAACCCTGGATTGGAATAAAACCGCGCCCGGTCCGAAATTGCCGGAAGAAGTCAGCAGAAAATGCGCGGAGAAATATCGGGAAGCGGAATTGAAACTGATTGGAAGTTGAACCGATACCGAAGCCACCGTCCCGCACCACAAGCGGGATGGTGGTCTTCGATAATGAGCCTAAATCGGCTTGAATTGATAACCCTGCGCCGTTTGCCAGGATAAATAGACATTTTCGCCGTCGCCCAACAGAAACGCATCGTCCGCGCTTTCCGCCGTTTTAGCGACGACCTCAGGCTGAGACCAGCTTAACCCACCATCGGTGGACTTAATCAACTGCAACAGATTATCGTTGCCGTCGAATTCCGACCAGACCACAGTCACCTGCTCACGCCTTGCCAGCACATTGGGATGCTTGGCACCTTGACCGCCAAAACGGTAGGCTGGCGAATAACTCAGACCGCCATCCTTGGAGTGGCCGTAAAACAAGCCTTGTTTATCCGCAGCGCCGCTAAACCAAACCGCATGGTAAACGCCAGCATCGGTAATCGATAAAGCCGGGCCATGATGTGGACAGGCGTCGATTTTCCAGTTTTCTGCGCTGACGCGCTGCACCGGACCTGGTGTTCGCCAATCCTTAAATTTAACCAGCGCATGATCGCGGATGTTGCCGTCATAGACATGCCGCCACAGCACGACCGGCAAATTATCGGCATCGATTTCGACTCCCAAGCGGCAGCATTCGCAGCTATGCGGCGCCGCGATTTTATTGGGATAGAAACTTTTACCGCCATTATCCGACCAAGCGTAATACACGGCGGTACCGGCGTACTCTTGCCTGCCTGCCTTGGCCGCCTCTTTGTCTCGCGCATCCAGCCAGGCGACGAAAATCTCGCCATTTTTCCCTACTGCTAATGCGTCGAAGCGGTGGCCGATTACATCCAGGTTATCGTTAACCGTAACCGGTTTGGAAAAGCTGTTACCGCCGTCCACCGAACGGCTGAAACGGATATGACCGGTATGGCGTTTTTCCAGATTTTGGGTCCAGGTCAGGTAAATATTACCCTGCTCATCCAGCTTGATTTTCGGCCGGTATTCGCCGCGCGCGGCAATCGACTCGGGCTCGGCATTTACCGCAACCGGCACGGAAAAACTCGCACCTTTATCGGTCGACGACTGCAGATAAATACGATCGCGAACCACCCAGGCTAACCATAGAGTCCCTTTATTGTCGAAAGTCGCCGTTACAGTCTCGGAACACTCAATTACCGGACTTGCTTGTCCATCGGCACAATGCGCTTTTTTGTCGGCATACTGTTGATGACCGCTTGATTGCTCATCCGGTTTGAGTGCCGTCGATTCAGTGGCGCAACCGCCGGACGTCAACAAAATAATAATCGCCAACGGAATATGAAATTTCATCATCATTTATTGATAAAGTTACGAATGTTAGGCATACGCCACAGTCAATTGAGAACGCTTTACGGCATCAAAACCGGACTGGGCACTCTTGATTCATCCAATCAATCCGAGCAAACCATTATTAGTTAAATCTCAACGCCATAAAAGGGCTAACGAAATAATCTTACTCGAATTGGCTATCTCCCATCAAAAAACCCCTGCCAGCTTTTCAGCCGACAAGGGTTTGCAAATATAAACCGAGGAACGCTAATTATTCCGCGTCTAACTCATCCGCCGAGAGTTTTTTACCCGGAAAATAATTGGGTGCAACACTGATCAGAATCGTCAGCAGGGTAGCCACGTAAGGCACGGACTGCACCGCCAATACCGCCATCCACAGCCTGCCGCTCAGGTTATCGAAATGATCGATGGAACTCATTGCCAAGATACCTGCAATCAGTAAACTCAATAGCAATAACTCTTGCCAAATGATCAGCAAACCGGCCACCAAAGGCCCTTGTTGCTCGTACTTTGGCGTACGCATGAATGGTTTGCCGGAAGTGAACAAACCCTGCAAGGTACCGCGCGCCACGGTATGCGTTAGCGATAAACCCGCCAACGCAGCACCCAACGCATGGATCATTGAGCAGGCCACCCGCGCCTTGTACAACCACAAGCCACGCAAGATCTTAAAGGCAAATAGCCCTATGGTCGGTAACAGGAAGGCATTTACCGGCAGTTCGCTGTGGATAGGATCCGACACGATCAGCGCGGTCAATACCAAACTGGTTCCGGTAAACAGCAGCGCCAACGCATCGGAAAACCAAGGTAGCCAACCGGCCACAAAGTAATAACGCTGCGCGGATGTAAGCGAGGATTTTTTGTTGGGTAAAAAATGCCGCCAATGCTTTTTGATGATCTGCATCGCGCCATACACCCACCGAAAACGCTGCGTCATATAACCGGAGAAAGTATCCGGCATCAGACCGCGACCGAAAGACTCCTTGCAGTACACCGAGTCGTAACCGGCTTCGTACAAACGCAAGCCCAACTCGCTATCCTCGCAAATACACCACTCACCCCAGGGGCCGACTTTGTCGAACGCCGACTTGCGGACCATGGTCATCGTGCCGTGCTGAATAATGGCGTTGAATTCGTTACGCTGCACCATGCCGATATTGAAGAAACCGGCATATTCCCAGTAACAAATATCCTTGAAGGCACCTTGGTTGGCGTCGCGATAATCCTGCGGCGACTGCACAAAGCCGACATTTTCCTGATCGAAATACGGCACCATCGCTTTCAACCAATCCGGGTTCAAGATGTAATCGCTATCGATTACCGCGATGATCTCCGCATCTTCGGCGGTGTTGGTCAAGGCGTAATTGATCGCACCAGCCTTATATCCGGGCCAGTTATCCAAATGGAAGAAACGGAATCTAGCTCCTAAGCGATCGCAATCGTCACGCACCGGTTGCCATACCGTAGGGTCCTTGGTGTTGTTATCCATCACCAACACTTCGAAATTCGGGTAATCGACCTTGGCCAACGCATTCAAGGTCTTACGCACCATTTCCGGTGGCTCGTTATGAATCGGCAAATGGATGGACACTTTCGGATAACGAAAATCCGCCGAGGGTGTTAACGGCGTAAACGTCCGCCTGCCTTTTCTATGCCAAATGACTTCGGAAATTTCCAGGCTCTCTGTCAACAACACTAGAATAGCCATGGCCTGCATCATGAGCAAAATCGCCCAGAACACCACCGAAAAACTGGTCTGATATTGCGCAGCGGCAATCGAAGCCGACCAAAACAAGACCGAGGCCGCCAAGTTGGCGACAATACCGAAGAAAAATTTACCCGGCAGTTTCAAGCTCTTGCGTGTGAACAAGAACGCCGCCATCAAGATAATACTGAGTACCGCCGCCCCACTGGCCCAGTTACGCCATGTCGGGTTTGCCAATACATCGCCTTCCATCGGGAATTTCGGCTGCCGGTCGGCATTGAATAAGCCCCAGTAGGCACCGGCGGTACCTTCCAGCTTGATTTTCCAAGGCTGGTCGAACGCTTCCACCACGTAATAAATTACGTTTTCCGCCGTCGCCCGGTTCAGGAATTCGCGCAAAAACTTAGCTTGATTCGCCAACGAGGCTGTTGCCGCTTTTTGCGGCGGACCGTCGGAAGGCCAACCCACCTCGGTTATGACTATGGTTTTGTTGGGATACAACTGTTGTAATTCGTAATAACGCTTGAATACATATTCGACCGCATTATCGCCCTCCGCGCCTTGCGGCAAATCAACCGGCACGCCTTCCCAGTAAGGCAGAATGTGTACGGCAATGTAATCGACTTCAGCTGCCAATGCCGGGCTCGCTACCCATATATCCCAAGTCTCGGCAGTACTGACCGGCTTCCAGGTACGTTTTTTCACTTCACGAATATACTCGATCAGTTCGTTGGCCTTAGCTGCAACCTCGGCTTTAACGTCCGCCTCTATCTTTAGTTGCAGATCTTGTTCGCTCATCGAACCGGCGAACTCCTGACGATCCTTCTGGGCGACGGTGCCGCTAATTTTATTTCTGAACCGCAGCAAGGATTCGTTACCGACCAAAGTACGGACTATGGTTTTGGGATATTGATTGGTTAGATTGATCAGACTTTCGACTTCGCGATGGTTTTTATCCAATCTTTTCTGGGTGTTCTCCAATCTTTTTTGCGCATCCTCTTCCGCGCTATCGTCATCGACGAGATCAACCCAGCAGCCCATCGCCAAATTAATGGCATTCTTGGCAGTCAGCTCGGGCACAACTTCCATTCCTTCCAACGCTGTGTAAGTTCTTATGGAATGCGCTTTACCGGACAGCAATTCCAGATCGGATTGAATCTGTTCCCTGGTTGGAAAAACTCCGTCGGCGGGATTGAAATCTCGACCTTTGGGGTTAAAGGTTACCCCCATCATGGTATCGCTCCACGACGGCAGTTTTAGCGGGTTATTCACGTAAGACCAGATACCCAGGTTGATGACAACCAACAGTACCAAGGTGAAAAATGTGGCAATTTTCGCTTTCATTTCGACAGAAAGACTCCGCGTTAGAGGGTTATGTGAATTGATATTTTTAGTTATTACGACATTACACAGCCAATCCCTCGGCGGACTACAATGCGTTTAATTACAGCATCTGATTTCGACAGAGCGCTTGGCGCGCGTCTAATGCGGGCCACCCATCCTGTCTGGTAACAGATTTACCAGCAAAACACAGCGGCATATTTAGAATACCCGCCCAAGGACAAACACCGGCGGCATCCTCGCCAGCCAAGAGCCGGTATTGAATGCCGCCACACTTAGCTCAACCTTAAGCAGGTATGCGGGAAACTTTTATTTCAAAGAAAGGGTTTCTACACGCCCCTTGATTTCAATATTCAGTTTGTCTTCTTTAGCCAGCCAACCGATAGCGCGCTGCACATCGTTCTTGCCTAAGCCGGTTTCGGTTGTGACTTTATTAACGCTGGCTTCGCCATGCGTGTTCAAAAATTGCCAGACTGCTCCAGCCGCTTCGCCAATTGTATCTACCATTTCAACTCCTCATCATTTAAACAACAAAAAAAATCGGGTGTTTTTAGTTGCGCGATCAGCCATGTGCCGAATAAAACGTCAGGCAGCAATAGCAACTAACGTTCGTCAGGCAGCACAATATTGAGTTCCAGGGTTTCCTGGTTTCCATCCTGTTCAAAATTAACGGTAATGGCATCCTGGCCGACATTGACATATTTACGGATCACTGCCAACAGCTCTTGCTGTAGCTCGGGCAAATAGGAAGGCTGATTTCGCGAAGCCCGCTCATGAGCCACCAGAATTTGCAACCTCTCCTTCGCCAGCGATGCCGTATTGGTTTTCGATGATCTGAAGTAATCTAAGAGACTCATCACTTGCTCCCGAATAGCTTACTAAATAAGCCTTTCTTCTCTTCCTCGATGAAACGATGTGGTCTGCTTTCGCCCAAATATCGCGCGACGATGTCCGCATAAGCCTGACCGGCATCGCTTTGCTCGTCGAGTATCACTGGTGTGCCGGAGTTTGACGCATTCAATACCGATTTGGATTCAGGAATAACGCCCAACAAATGCAGCGACAAAATTTCCTGAACGTCTTCAACGCTGAGCATTTCGCCCAACTTTACCCGGTCCGGCGAATAACGCGATAACAACAAATATTCTTTGATCGGCTCTTCGCCGTTTTCGGCGCGGCGCGATTTGCTGGATAAAATACCCAGCATGCGATCGGAATCCCTTACCGACGAAACCTCGGGATTGGTAACCACAAAAGCGTCGTCCGCGAAGTACATGGCAAGTGTAGCACCTCGCTCTATTCCTGCCGGCGAGTCACAGACTATATATTTAAAGTCTTTAGATAATTCTTCCAGGATCTTACCGACGCCTTCCGTCGTTAAAGCATCTTTATCGCGCGTCTGCGAAGCCGGCAAGATAAATAACTGATCGCAACGCTTATCCCGGATCAAAGCTTGATTTAGAGTTGCTTCGTTATTGATGACATTCACCAAATCGTAAACCACGCGACGCTCGCAGCCCATGATTAAATCCAGATTACGCAGCCCCACATCGAAATCGATGACAGCGGTTTTGTGGCCGCGCTTCGCCAAGCCCATGGCGATGGCGGCACTCGTTGTGGTTTTGCCCACGCCACCTTTCCCCGATGTTACTACGATGATTCTGGCCAATGTTGTTCCTCCAAGAAAAGCTTAAATATCTTTGATAATCAGCGTCTGGTTATCCAGACTGATCTGTACGGGTTTATGCGCCGCCTGTTTCAAGTCATCGCTGATCTGATAAATACCGGCTATCGAAATCAATTCCGCCTGCAAATCCGAGCAAAAAATCCGGCTGTTAACATCACCCAACACACCGGCCAGCGCCCGTCCGCGCAAGGATCCGTAAATGTGAATATTGCCTTCCGCCATGATTTCCGCGCCAGCACTAACGGTTGCAGTGACGATCAAATCGCCTTTCGCATAAACCCGCTGCCCGGAACGAATCGGCTGAGTAACCAATTTATTCTCTACCGACTGATTGGCTGGTTTTTGTTCTTCCGGCGCGGGAGTCGACAACGTTTTTGCCGGCGTTTTGTTGACCAGGGGCGCGTTACTGCCATGCAGCGAGTGTTGCGGGAGATTCATCGCCAACGCATCGCCGTTTTGTTTTTCGTTACCGCCGCGAATCCCCACCGGCATAAAACCGTGCCGACGCACTAAGCCGACCAATTCGACAAAGTCGATAGCCAAATTTTGCGCATTGAGCTTTTGCAGATCGATGAGTAACGGCGAATTTTTAAAAAACTCGGGGGCTTGCACCACCTTTTCCTGAAGCTGCTGATCAATGAGAGCGATGTCGTTACTGGCTAACAGCAGCACTGGCACCGTCAAAGAGGTACTTTTAAACTCCAAAGCTGTTTTTTGTGAAGTAGGTGCGCCGGTTGACATCGAGTATGGAAAATCAGCTGCTGAATGCTTGAAATACTATCATTTTCCGTGACAAAAAGCACAGATCCTTACAGTAAAAACAGGGTTGCCAAACCCAAAAACGCCATGAATCCAACCACATCGGTCACGGTGGTAAGCAAGACCCCACCAGCCAGCGCCGGGTCCACGCCGATCTTGTCCAGCAATACCGGAATCGCCACACCGGACAGAGCCGCACATACCAAATTGATCAGCATCGCCACACCCAGCAGCACCCCAATGTGCGAATTGTGAAACCACAGACCGGCCACCACCGCAACAACTACCGCCCAGACTAGGCCGTTCAGCAAGCCGACCGACACTTCTTTAAACAATAAGCTCATGGCGTTACTGGTCGTTACCTGTCTAAGCGCCAAGCCCCTGACGACCAAGGTCAGTGTCTGACTGCCGGCAATCCCGCCCATACTGGCAACAATCGGCATCAATACCGCCAACGCAACAATCTGCTGAATAGCGTTTTCGAACAAATCGATAACCGACGCCGCCAAGAACGCGGTAAGTAAATTCACGCCCAACCATAGCGCCCGTCGCTTGGCGCTACTGAATACCGGGGCGAACATATCCTGCTCTTCACTCAAGCCCGCCATGCTCATCAAGGAATGATTGGCTTCCTCCCTGATCAGTCCCACGACATCGTCGATAGTGATGCGTCCCAGCACTTTGCCGTCATCCGCCAGCACCGGAGCCGACAGCAGCTTTCTTCGCTCGAATAAACCCGCCACATCGCGACTGGACATGCCATAAGGAATACCGGTAGCACGCGCATCCATAATCGACTCTACCTTGGTGTGCGGATCGTGCGTCAGTAACTGATTAATCGGCAACAAGCCCTGAAACTGCTCTTTGCGATCCACCACGATCAAACTATCGGTGGCTGCAGGCATATTGCCGCGCAAGCGCAAATAGCGCGTTACCACATCCAGAGTCACGTCGGCGCGAATAGTTAATACATCGTCCGACATCAGGCCGCCCGCAGTATGCTCGTCATAGCTAAGCGCTTTTTCGATGCGATTACGGTTGTGCACGCCGATGGACTCCATCACTTGCGAAAGCAAGGGCTCCGGCAACACATGCAATAAATCCACCATCCCCTCGGCGCCCATCGACTCGGTGGCGGCTATCAAATCCTTTCTGTCGGTAACCTTCAGCAGACTGCTGCCCACTTCGACATTGACTGCAACCAGAACATCACCGATCACACTAGGCGGAATGACGGCCCACAGCTTCGCTCGCTGTTCCGGTTCCAGCGCCTCCAAAATATGCGCAGCTTCCGCCGGATACAAGGAACGGACCAAATTTCTAATCTCGATTAGAGAACCGCTCGCCAACGCTTCCGTCGCGCGATCTATTAGATGCTCGGTGTTTTCAAGCTTTGCTGCTGATGTCATGGGTAAAAACCAAGAAATTGGGCTAGACAATTGCGTTAACGCAATTCCCGATGCCTGACGATAACGTTAGGAGTAATGCCTTGAAAATGCTTACTCAATGCTTCAACCAGATAAACCGAACGATGCTGGCCGCCGGTACAACCGATCGCGATCGTTAAATAGCTGCGATTATCCGACTCGAATCGCGGCGCCCAACGCCCGATGAAATAGCCTATATCATGCAGAAACTCCTTTACTATGGCTTCGTTCTGCAAAAAATCGATAACTTCGGCATGCTTGCCGGTCAATCCCCGCAACTCCGGCGCCCAATACGGATTGGGCAGACTGCGGGCATCGAACACAAAATCCGCGTCTAGCGGAATACCGTATTTAAAACCAAAGGACTGGAACAAAATCGACAAGGAGCTCTTGCCCTTCTCGCCCAGCCGGTTTTTCAATAAATCCCGTAACTGATGATAATGGGTATAACTGGTATCGATGACAATATCGGCACGAGTCGCCACCGGCCGCAGCATTTCCCGTTCTATTTCCAAAGCCTCGCGCAACGGCCGGCTTTCGGTAGTCAACGGATGACGGCGGCGGGTTTCGCTGTAACGCTTCAGAATAATATTCTCGTCCGCCTCCATGTAAACCAGTTCGCAATCGATACCCTTATCGCGAATGGATGCCAGACTATCCGGAAAATCCGCCAGCTTCTGATTACGGTTCCTGGCATCGATACCGATGGCGGTTTTACTGTAGGTTTCCTGATCTTTCAGCATGACATGATCGACAAAATCCTCCAGCAAAGTCACGGGAAGATTATCGATACAGTAATAGCCGCAGTCTTCCAAGGTATCCAATGCGATACTTTTTCCCGACCCCGATAATCCGCTGACGATGACAAGTTTCATATCCAAATCGATACAGAGCGAAAACCGCGCTCACTCTGTATCGCTTAACCTCAAATTAACGATGGTTCTGATTTTTTTCTTTATGTTTGACAATTTGTCTGTCGAGCTTGTCGACCATACTGTCGATAGCCGCATACATATCTTCTTGTACATCTTCGGCATACAGTTTGGCTCCGCTGATTTGCACGGCCGCTTCGGCTTTTTGCTCCAGCTTTTCAACGGTCAAAATGACATGAACATCAACGACGTTATCGAAATGACGTTTGATTTTGCTAATTTTTTCATCAACATAGGCTTTTAATGCCTCTGTAACTTCTACGTGATGACCTGTGATACTGACTTGCATGGAATACTCCTGTTTTTAAAAATTATTCTTCCAGTAGATTAAATATGCCTTTTCCGTTGGCTAGTTGAAGGGATGGACATCGCTTCCCGATATTTGGCAATGGTGCGGCGCGCGACATTAATGCCCTTCTCATTCAATAAGTCCGATATTTTACTATCGCTTAATGGCTTGGCCGGATTTTCACTGCCAACCAACTCTTTTATCAGCGCCCGAATCGCGGTCGCCGAACACTCGCCTCCGCCATCGGTACTGACATGGCTGGAGAAAAAATATTTAAACTCGATGACACCGTGCGGCGTGTGCATATATTTCTGCGTGGTCACCCGGGAGATGGTGGATTCGTGCAACTCCAATTCCTCGGCGATGTCGCGCAAGACCATCGGTTTCATCGCAATCGCACCGTGCTCAAAAAAATCACCTTGTTTTTCGACGATACTTTTCGCCACGCGCAACAGGGTATCGTTGCGGCTATGCAGGCTTTTGATAAACCAGCGCGCCTCCTGCAAATGGTTTTTCATGCTGACATTGTCCTGGCTGTTGTCGGCACGCTTGATCATTCCGGAGTAAAAAGGATTAACCCGTAATTTAGGCGCAATATCGGGATTTAAGGTTACCAGCCAATTACCGTTAACCTTGACCACAAACACGTCCGGGATCACATATTCGACATCGGACTCCTGCAAGCGGGCGCCCGGTTTCGGATCCAGAGTTCTGATCAGTGCCAATATGCCTTTCAAGGTCTCTTCGTTCAAACCGATCCGCTTCATCAGCCGGGCTTGATCGCAACTGGCCAACAAATCCAAATGCCTGTGAACGAAATCCAGCGCTTCGGCCTTGTATTGCGTTGTATCCGGCAATTGTTGCAACTGCAAACCCAGACAATCGGCCAAATCGAGTGCGGCAACGCCAACCGGATCGAAATTTTGCACCATGTGCAAAACAGCCTGCACCTCGTCCATCTCCAAGCCATCCAATTGCTCCTGCAGGCCCTGCAAAATGTCCGTCAATTCGCTGGTCACATAGCCGTCGTCATTCACCGCATCGATGATTGCAGTAGCAATCGCATAATCGCGGTCGGAGATCGGAATCAGCTCCAGCTGCCACACCAGATGATCGCGCAAGGACTCGGACTTACCGCGAAAAGCCTCAAACTCGGGACTGTCACTATCGTCGCCGCCGCTAGGCAACGAACTTTCGTAGACATCGTCCCAACTGACGTCAACCGGCAATTCATCCGGCATATCGGTTTGCGAACCTTCGCTGGTCACCTGATCGGTGTTATCGAGCTTCTTATCCCGAAAATCGATGTTGGGCAAATCCTCTTCATCCAATTCCAGCATCATGTTGGATTCTAAGGCTTGCTGAATTTCCTGTTGCAAATCCAAGGTCGACATCTGCAACAGCTTGATCGCCTGCTGCAATTGCGGCGTCATGGTCAGACTCTGACCTATTCGGAGTTGTAGAGATTGCTTCATGACTATTCGAATTTCATAAACTAAATTTCTCGCCTAGATACACTCTACGCACCTCTTCGTTATCCACCAACTGGCGCGACTGGCCTTCGGCTATAACCTTACCATTATTCAAAATATAAGCGCGATCACATATCTCCAATGTCTCTCTCACTTTATGCTCGGTAATCAAAATACCGATGCCTCGGTGCTTCAAATGGGCAATGATTTTTTGCAACTCCAGCACCGAGATCGGATCCACGCCGGCGAAAGGCTCGTCCAATAAAATAAACTGCGGCTCGCTAGCCAAGGCTCGGGCAATTTCCACCCGCCGCCGTTCGCCGCCGGACAGGCCCAAAGCCACCTGATTGCGCAAATGGTTGATATTAAACTCCGTCAACAACTCGTCAATCAATAACTCGATTTGGCCGTCGGTCAAGTCAGGGCGAATCTGCAACACCGCCCGCAGATTGTCGGCCACGCTCAACTTGCGAAATACCGAAGCTTCTTGAGCCAAATAACCTATCCCCAGCCGTGCGCGCCTATGCATCGGATGATGAGTAATCCGCTGATCGTCCAAAAAAATATCGCCGCTATCGGCTTTCACCAACCCGACCATCATATAAAAGCTGGTGGTCTTTCCGGCGCCATTCGGACCCAGCAGACCGACCACCTCGCCAGTCTCGACCCGCAAACTGACGCCATCGACGACATTTCGGTTGTTGTAGCGTTTGAACAACTGTTCCGCAAGCAATCGCGCCATTATTGAGCCTGCTTGGCTTTAGGCTTGGGCTTGATCACCGAATGCACACGTTTGCCGTCGGAGCTTTGTTCGCCGGCCTTCAACAGGGAATTAAGTGTATCGTACTCGATATATTCACTGGATTGTTTGGCATCGCCCTGCCAAACCGACGCATTCTGCATAAATATCAACAAATTTTTGTCAGGGTAGTATTCGTTAATCAAGCCTTCGCCATGCATCTCGTCCTTACCGACCGCCGGCAACTGTTTGAATCTTGACGGCTTGCCGGTCGCAATCAATTTGTTGATGGCGCCGTCCTTCAAATAAACCACCAACTTGTCGGCATCGATTTTGATCGTACCCTGGGTCGCCACTACATTGCCGGTATAGGTACTAATTTGCGCTTTTTCGTCGTAAACCGCGTTGTTGGAATCGATATAAATAGGCTGTTCGGAATCGGACTCCAATCCAAACGCCATCCGCACCGACAATAACAGGCCAAGTCCGACCATTTTACTTAATTTCATAGCGACCTTTCACTTTGGACAACAATTTCAGGTGAATCGGACTAACAAAAGTCGCTTCCATTCCTATTCCCGCCGTCTTGTTGGGTGGACTGATAATCTCGGCCCACGCCTGTGTCTCCGCATAATGGCTGGCGAGTTTGACCCGCAAATCCGATGTATTAATGGTCAACGCCGAGTTGGTCTTCGACGCCTCCCGATTGATATAAGTACTACCATTGAGTTGCAAATTATCGCCGTCCGCCGCCATTACGCCGCTGTCGGCTTTAATCAGCCAAGGCATCTGGTCGGGGTTGTATAGACTCATGACCGGCTTTTCCAGATGCGTGCTGCCGTCGGCTTTAAAATGCTGCATTTTTTCCGCCGCTAATTCGCTTTTCGCCACGCCGTCGATATTCATTTCTTTTTTGAAATAACCCTCGCTGAAAAAATCGGGGCTATTTTCGGCGATTTTGATTTCGGCATCGCGCTGCTCGTTAAGCTGCACCAGCCACCAGGACAGCAGCGCGGCCACTCCGACATAAATAAAAATCCGCAGATTTTGCAGCAATCTCATAAATAGGTTTGCAAAACGCCTTCAAAAGTACCCTGGGCTTGCATGATCAAATCGCAAATCTCCCGCACCGCACCTAAACCGCCGGCCGTTTGCGTTTGCCAATGCGCATGTTCTTTTACCGCGAAATTGGCATCCTGTACCGCCACCGCGAAACCAACTTGCCGCATGACCGGCAAATCCAGAATATCGTCGCCGATATACGCCACATGTTCAGGCTTCAACGCCAAGCGTTGCAAAATTTCGGCGAACGCGACGCGCTTGTTTTCGTGACCTTGATAGACATGTTCGACCCCCAAGCCTTGCATGCGTAAAGTAACCGAATTGGATTTACGGCCGGAAATCACCGCCACTTCCACCCCGGTTTGCCGCAGCAATTTGATGCCGTGACCGTCCCGAGCGTGGAAACATTTGTATTCCTTACCGTTATCGTCGAAAAACAAACGGCCATCGGTCAATACGCCATCCACATCCAAAATCAAAAGCTTTAACTGCTTAACAATCTCTAATTGTTGCGAATTTAACTCGAACATTTCGCAGCTCTCAAACTATCCCGGCCCGCAGTAAATCGTGCATGCTCAAGGCGCCCAGCAATTTTTGCCGTTCATCAACCACCAACAGGGCGTTGATTTTTTTGGTTTCCATGATTTGCATAGCCTCGGCCGCCAACATATCGACACCAATGACCTTACAAGGCCCGGTCATGACTTCGTCTACCCGTGTCGCGTGTACATCCAGGTTTTTTTCCAACATGCGCCGCAAATCACCGTCGGTAAATATGCCGGCAACTCGCCCCGCGCCGTCAACAACTGCAGTCATACCCATTTTTTTACCGGTCATTTCCAGCAATGCATCGCTCACCAAAACCGTATCCTCGACCACCGGCACCTCGCCGCCTCGATGCATGATGTCGCTGACTTGCAGCAATAAGCGCTTGCCGAGGCTGCCTCCGGGGTGAGATAACGCAAAATCGTCGCGGGTAAATCCCTTGCTTTGCAGCAACGACACCGCCAACGCATCCCCCATTACCAATGCCGCCGTGGTACTGGCGGTCGGCGCCAATCCCAGCGGACAAGCCTCTTGCTCGACAGCCACGTTAATATGTACCGTGGAAAATTTAGCTAAAGCCGATTCTGGATTGCCTGTCAGCGCTATCAGCGGTACGCCGAGTCGCTTAATAATAGGCAAAATCGTCAAGATTTCTTCGGTTTCGCCGGAATTGGATAAAGCCAACACCACGTCTTGCCGGGTAATCATTCCGAGATCGCCATGACTGGCTTCGCCCGGATGCACAAAAAACGCCGGCGTGCCGGTACTAGCCAAGGTCGCGGCAATTTTACCGGCAATATGCCCGGACTTGCCCATGCCGGTAACCACTACCCGGCCTTTACAAGCCAGCAATAAACCACAGGCACTGACGAATTGCTCATCGATACGCGCAGCCAAGCCGGCAACCGCCTGCATTTCGGTTTGAATCACCGCCAACGCCAACGCTTGTATATCTTGATCACGACCCACGCAAATCGACTCCACGCACCGACACAAAAAGGAACCATTATTGCATGTTATTCACCGACTTTTCACCCCAAGTCATTGACTTATTCTTGGCGACTCATAGAAAATAGTCCGTTCCCAACCCAAAAACTCCTGTGATTCCGGTAGATGGCCAATAGCGCAAGTCCCGAAGACAATATCGTTTCTATTAGCAACTTGAGCTTTTCCAGAGGCCCCAGAAAAATTTTCGACGCGGTGAGCCTGGACATTCCGCGCAGCAAGATTACCGCCATCATGGGCCCCAGCGGCACCGGCAAGACCACGCTTCTAAAATTGATCGGCGGGCAGCTGACGCCGGATCGCGGCCAAATCCATGTCGACGGTCAAAATGTCCACCGCCTGAAAACCCGCGAACTATACGAGCTGCGTAAACGCATGGGCATGCTGTTCCAAAGCGGCGCGCTACTTACCGATATGAGCGTGTACGATAACGTGGCATTTCCAATGCGCGAACACACCCATTTGCCGGAATCGATGATCCGCACGCTGGTACTGATGAAACTGCAAGCGGTAGGCTTGCGCGGTGCGCGCAATTTAATGCCCAACGAGTTGTCCGGCGGCATGGCCAGACGGGTGGCATTAGCGCGCGCCATCGCCCTCGATCCGTTAATGATCATGTACGACGAACCGTTTACCGGCCAGGACCCAATATCCAAGGGTGCGCTGGTACATTTGATTAAATCGCTGAACACCACTTTAGGCCTGACCAGCATTATCGTCTCGCACGACGTGCAAGAAACCGCTGCCATTGCCGATTACATTTATGTATTGTCCGAAGGCAAAATCATCGGCCAGGGCACACCGCAAGCATTACAAGACTCCGAATCGGCATGGGTGCAGCAGTTTATGCACGGCGATGCCGACGGACCTGTACACTTCCACTACCCGGCGCGCGATTACCTGGAAGACCTGCTGGCCAGCAAATAACCACCACTTATTCATCAGATGCTTCAATTTTTGCAAAATCTGGGAAAAACCACCCGCAGCAGCTTTGCCAAGCTCGGCCGCGCCTCGTTTTTTCTGAGCCACACCCTGACCGGCATCAGCGATGTGCTGCCGCGCCCCAATCTGCTGATCAAGCAGGTGTATTCGGTCGGCGTACTGTCCTTTCTGATCATCACCATCTCCGGCCTGTTCGTCGGCATGGTGCTGGGCTTGCAGGGCTTCAATATTCTGTCCGATTTCGGCGCCGAGGAATCCCTGGGCGTGATGGTCGCAGCCTCTTTAGTGCGGGAACTGGGACCGGTGGTATCGGCCTTATTGTTTGCCGGCAGGGCCGGTTCGGCATTGACCGCCGAGATCGGCTTGATGAAAGCCACCGAACAATTGTCCGGCATGGAAATGATGGCGATCGATCCGATCAAGCGCATCATTTCCCCACGATTTCTGGCCGGCTTTCTGTCCATGCCCTTATTGGCGGCCTTGTTCAGCGCAATCGGCATCATGGGCGGCCACCTGGTCGGGGTCGGCATGCTCGGTGTCGACGACGGCGCGTTCTGGGCACAGATGCAGGCCAGCATCGATTTTCAAGACGACATCATCAACGGCGTGATCAAAAGCGTGGTATTCGGTTTCGTGGTGTCGTGGATTGCGCTATTCGAAGGCTACGACGCGATCCCCACTTCTGAAGGCGTCAGCCGCGCCACCACCCGCACCGTGGTCAACTCGGCCTTCTCGGTTTTGGCTCTCGATTTCATTCTAACCGCACTCATGTTTGGAGACATTTAACATGCAGCATTCCAAGACCCAGGACACCCTGGTCGGTTTTTTTGTCGCCAGCGGCATCGCCGCCCTGTTTTATATGGCTCTGCAAGTCAGCAATCTGGGCAGCTACACCAGCGAAGACAGCTACACCGTGTTCGCTCACTTTCAAAACTCCGGCGGCCTGAAAGTCAAGTCGCCGGTCAACGTAGCGGGCGTGCGCATCGGCCGAGTTTCGGCAATCCGCCTCGACAGGGACAGCCACGAATCCATCGTGGAAATGCGCATCGAATCGCAATACAACAACCTGCCCAGCGATTCCGGCGTCAGTATTTATACCGCCGGTTTGCTCGGCGAACAGTACATCAGCCTGGACCCCGGCTCGTCGGATGAATATTTGAAGGATAAAAGCACCATCGACATCACCAGCTCGGCCATAGTGCTGGAAGAAATGATAGGCAAATTCATGCTGAACAAGGCGGAAGGCAAATAATGTCCAAGCTGACATTAACCGAACAAGCTCCCGGCCACTTTACCGTGGAAGGCAATCTGACCTTCGCCAGTATCGATAAACAGACCTTACAATCCTTCAAATTTTTGAAAGGCATGGACGCCATTTGCATCGACTTGGCCAAAGTTAAAACCACCGACAGTGCCGGCCTGGCCTTGATGATCGAATGGATCAGGCTCAGCCGGATGGGCCGGGTTAAACTGTCCTTTAAAAATATCCCAACGCAATTACTGGCTTTGGCCAAACTCAGCGGCTTCGACGAAACCGAATATTTTGCAAATCACACGCATTAAGCTGCGCTCTAAATTAATAGACCAATAAGAATCCATGGATAAATTACTGATTACCGGCGGCCAAGCGCTGCACGGCGAACTAAGAATCTCCGGCGCCAAAAACGCCGCTTTGCCTATTCTCGCCGCCACTCTGTTGTCCGATGTGCCGGTCAGCGTCGGCAATATTCCGCATTTGCACGACATCACCACCACCATGGAATTGTTGGGTCAAATGGGCGTGCGCCTGACCGTCGACGAGAAAATGAACATCGAAGTCGATTCCAGCACCATCGATAAGTACGAAGCGCCTTACGAATTGGTAAAAACCATGCGCGCCTCGATTTTGGTTTTAGGACCTTTGCTGGCCCGCTTCGGCGAAGCCTATGTCTCGCTACCCGGCGGTTGCGCCATCGGCACCCGTCCGGTGGATATTCACATCGACTCGCTGCTCAAAATGGGCGCCGACATTACCGTCGAAGCAGGCTATATCCACGCCAAGGTCAAACGTTTGCAAGGCTGCCATCTGGTACTGGATAAAGTCACCGTAACCGGGACCGAAAACATCCTGATGGCCGCTACACTGGCCGAAGGCATCACCATTATCGAAAACGCCGCGAAAGAACCGGAAGTCACCGATCTGGCGCATTTTTTAAATAAAATGGGCGCCAAAATCACCGGCGTCGGCACCGACATTCTGACCGTGGAAGGGGTGGAAAGACTGGGCGTGGCAGGTTTGCATTACGACATCCTGCCCGACCGTATCGAAACCGGCACCTATCTGGTCGCCGGCGCGATCAGCCGCGGCCATGTCAAACTGAAAAACACCGACCCATCAACGCTGGACGCAGTTTTGGTTAAATTGAAAGAAGCCGGCGCCGACATCACCTGTGGTGAGAACTGGATCGAACTGAACATGCACGGCAAACGCCCGAAAGCCGTTACCGTGCGCACCGCGCCTTATCCGGCTTTCCCAACTGACATGCAGGCGCAGTTCACCGCGCTGAATTCCGTCGCCGAGGGCGTGGGCTTGATCACCGAAACCGTATTCGAAAACCGCTTCATGCACGTGCAGGAACTGCAACGGATGGGCGCACAAATCAAACTGGAATCCAACACCGCGATCTGCACCGGTAGCGGCCAGTTAAAAGCCGCGCCGGTGATGGCCACCGACTTGCGGGCTTCCGCCAGCCTGGTATTGGCCGGCTTGGTTGCGGAAGGCGAAACCCTGGTGGACCGGATTTATCACATCGACCGTGGTTACGACCATATCGAAGAAAAACTATCGCAACTGGGCGCCACCATTCGCCGCGTTCCTAACTAACCCCATCGCAAAGCCATGTTGACCATTGCCGTATCCAAAGGCCGTATTTACGAAGAAGCCCTGCCGTTTCTGGAACAGGCCGGCATCACGCCGATCGACGATCCGGACAAAAGCCGCAAACTGATTCTGCAAACCACCCGCCCCGACGTACAGTTGGTGATCATCCGCGCCACCGATGTCCCTACCTTCGTCGAATACGGCGCGGCGGACTTAGGCATCGCCGGCAAAGACGTACTGATGGAACACGGCGCGGAAAGCCTTTACGAACCGCTGGACTTAGGCATCGCCGGTTGCCGCTTGATGACCGCCGGCCCGGTCAATGCCCCGGAAGTGAAAGGCCGTTTGCGGGTCGCGACCAAATACGTCAAAACCGCGCAGAGCTATTACGCCAACTTAGGGATACAAGCCGAAATCATCAAGCTATACGGCTCAATGGAATTGGCACCGCTGGTCGGTTTGGCCGATTGCATCGTCGACTTGGTCGATACCGGCAACACCCTGAAAGCCAATGGTCTGGAGCCACGGGAACTAATCGCCAACATCACCTCTCGACTGGTGGTAAATAAAGCGGCGATGAAAATGAAACATCAAGCCATTCAAGCACTCATAGATCAGTTCGAAACCACCTTAGCCCAAAGGTAAGCCCATGACTGCGATCAAGATGCTGCGCCTAGACAGCGCGGCAATCGACTTTGAAAAACAACTGCAAGCCCGTTTAGCCTGGGATGCCAGCAACGATCTGGAAATACACAAACGGGTGTTGGACATCATCGCCGACGTTAAAAAACGCGGCGACAAAGCCTTGCTGGAGTATACCAACCGCTTCGACGGCACCGCCTTTAAAGCCGCCGCCGAACTGGAACTGGAGCGAGCAGCGTTGCAAAACGCCTGGGACACCCTGCCCAGCACCCAAGCCATCGCCCTGCAAACCGCCGCGGACCGAGTCCGCGCTTATGCCGAGCATCAAAAACTGCAATCCTGGCAATACACCGAGCTAGACGGCACCGTGTTGGGCCAAAAAGTCACCGCATTGGATAAGGCCGGCCTGTATGTGCCGGGCGGCAAAGCCGCTTACCCTTCATCGGTGTTGATGAACGCGATTCCGGCCAAAGTCGCCGGCGTCGGTGAACTGATTATGGTGGTACCCACACCGCGCGGCGAAACCAATGCGCTGGTATTGGCTGCGGCGCATGTCGCGGGCGTAGATAGAGTATTCACCATCGGCGGCGCCCAAGCCGTCGCGGCTTTGGCTTATGGCACCGAATCGATTCCGGCGGTGGATAAAATCGTCGGCCCCGGCAACATTTACGTCGCCACCGCCAAAAAGCTGGTGTTCGGCCAAGTCGGTATCGACATGATCGCCGGCCCATCGGAGATTTTGATCATCTGCGACGGCCAAACCAACCCGGACTGGATTGCGATGGATATGTTCTCGCAAGCCGAACACGATGAAAATGCCCAAGCCATTTTAATCAGCGACGACGCCGGTTTTCTGCAACAAGTGGAAGCCAGCATCAACAAGTTGCTGTCGGAAATGGAACGCGCCGACATTATCCGCGCCTCGCTGACAGGTCGCGGCGCATTTATCAAAGTCGCTAACTTGTCCGAAGCCGCGCAAGTCGCCAACCGTATTGCCCCGGAACATTTGGAATTGTCCGTAGCGGAACCGGAAGCCTTGTGTGAACAAATTCATAACGCCGGCGCGATCTTCATGGGCCGCTTCACCGCCGAAGCGCTGGGCGATTACTGCGCCGGCCCGAACCATGTGCTGCCCACCTCCAGCACAGCCCGCTACTCGTCGCCTTTAGGCGTTTACGATTTTCAAAAGCGCAGCAGTTTGATCAATTGTTCAGCGGTTGGGGCGCAGAATTTGGGCAAGATTGCTTCTGTGTTGGCGCGGGGGGAGAGTCTTACTGCGCATGCACGGTCGGCGGAATTCAGAATTTAAGAACTGTTCCCTCTCTCAGGTAGAGGGCTAGGGTGGAGGAGTTTTAAATTTGTGTAGCTCCCGAGACGGGTGGTTTTGAAGTCGGGTCTCGGCCCGACAGGCGAGGTACTTTCTTTTGCTTGGCAAACCACAGGGATGTGGCGAATGCCGAAAATGCAGGAGCAATTTTCGGCCAAAAGAAAGTATCCAAAGTAAAGACCACCCGACATTCCGCCTTAATCCTGCGCTGCTACGAAAACCATCCATGGTTTTCACCCTCCGCCGGGGCAGCCTATCGGCTGCGATGCTCGGGGCAGAATAACGGGAACAAAACCGTCCCACAATTCAGCAGAAAACCAACACTATAGAATGTACCCACACTAGGGTGGCTCATTAATCGAGAATGATGCGCTTCACGTTGTTCAGCACATCCTACGCGCCCTAGGTAATACCGGGGATTCAAACTAAGCAGCAAACCGTTGTTCAAAGCAAATTTGACTCCTTAATATTCAGAAGCTCTATTGTTTAGGCCGGGCTTTTTCGACAAGACCATCGATCGCATCCGGTATTAACTTTTCCGCAAATCCAGCTAAAAAAGACATTACAAGTAGTTTCGCAAAATCGATAGAACCGTTAATACTCATACAAATAAATAAGCCTTGCAAACTAGTGGGACACCCCCTCTCATAAGGAGTATTTTGCGGAACAATTAAATTAATCAATTCTGGATTAAAAACCACACCAAGCACACGCGACAACGCATTTGACTCCCAAAGCACCATTACAAAAACTGAAAATAACGCACCAGAAAAAAGCGCAGAAATGCCGTCAAAATAACTACTCCTTAGCTGAAGAAAGGACAAGTATGTTTCATTCTGTATTTTTAATTTTGACATACGCCTATGAAAACTAACGTAAGCCCCAAAAGCGCCAAAACAAGCAACAGATGCTAACAAATCAGATTTTTCTGGGGCAGAATATACGTGGGAGTAAGAAAACATAAAAACCAATAATGCAATAAACAATAGAGAAACCATAATACTCACACAAGATCTAATTTGGTGCCCTTTTGTCGCAAGCGAGTATGTCCAATACAACCTATGGGCCAAGTAAATAGCTTGGGCTCTAAGATGCCCCAAGCTATCTTGGTCATCTTGGGTGGCCTTAGTGAAGTCTTCATATGCTTGAATTTGATCATCATCGGCAATAGTTTTAAATCTATGCTTTAGATGTTTTTCCTCTATTGTTAATTCATGTAGTTCTTGATGATCAATAATAGCCACTCTTAACGCGCAAATATCGCTCCATTCGGCACATTCGCTTTTTTCTGAAATTATATTTTTTATATATTCTCTAATTGGCTCGTTTGTTCTCTCTATACTCCTATAATACTCCAGTAAAAAGTATTTAAACTGACAATTAAGATAGCTTTCTATTGACGGACCAGAAAAGAAACCTAACAACCTTGCAGGAATAGCCGCAAGCGCACCTAAAATGGAACTCACTAAATTTACGGGACTTTTCATGAACAGGCCACATAATAGTAGAAAATATAAAATAATTAAAAGGGCAAGTTGTAACTATTAGAAATCAACAGCTAAAACTATATTGCACCGCATGTAAAACTTCAAACATAATGCAAATAATGTAGCATGCCCTACTTGCTAAAAATTCACATTATTTTAAGTAACTGAAATTCCATGTTGTGTACATTTTTCCCGTATACCTGGCCGAGACCCGAGTCCAAGGCCATAGGGCGCGATCCATAAGGCGTCAATAGACATCGTCGTATTGCGCCGAATGAGTGACGGGCTTTGTATATATTAGACAACTTCGAATTTCACCTCTGGGTTTTCTCCCGTATGCCGCGCCGAGCACCGGAGCTTTTGAACGGATCAGCCCGCAGGGGCGCCGCAGGGATGCGGCGCGTTGCCGAAGGGGCAGGAAGCCCCTTTCGACAACCCCGTTCAAAAGCTCCGGAGCGCAGGGCATAAGCGGCATCCGGGCCGCCTTTTCTTTGGATACTTTCTTTTGGCGGAGCAAAAGAAAGTGTCTCGGCTGTCGGGCCGAGACCCGACACCAAAACAACCCGTCGCGCCAGTGACACAACTACTTAACGATCCTGCCCGTAAATACGGCAAACAAAGCGCCCCACATAGTTCGCAAACAGCGCGATTCGTAAACTCACCCCAACCTTAATTCAACATTGTTTTCCAAATCTCAGCAACTCAAAAATACAAGCAGCCCGTCAGGAAATGGCTGCTAACGATAACCCATCAGCCCAAACAACCTTCAGAATACGTCCCCACCTCACAGCGAAACACTCCCATCCGGCAACACAAACTTAATATCCAAACTCCGCAAATAAGTCTGCAAGCCGGCGTCCTGTAATGGAATCAAATGCGCTTCTTGGTCCGACTCGTTGTAATGCGCGTGCCAGCAGCCGGGCGGGGTGATGAAGGCTGAGTAGGGTTGCCAATCCACCCGGGTCGGATTGACGATCTGGCCGCTTGCCGAAATCCGCGGCCCAACCAAGGTGTAACAACCCGGCGCGCAATCCAGAATCAAATCCAAGGCCACCGATTGATGCCGATGCGGCAATTGCACAGCGCCTTTGGGCAACACACCCAGCATCGCCCATAGCGTATGGGTGACAGTCAAGGTTTGGTCCATGGCTTTATTGGCCAGCAACACGCTGATGCGGTTGCGATTCACCGTCTCCGCCGCTTTTTGCACCGCCGCCAACTCGCGCAACGAATCAGCCGCGGTATAGAGCGTCGGTTTAAAGCATTGTCTCTCAGCTTTGACGCCCAGGTAAGTCAACAGCGGCTGATCGTGCACCAGATAAAAGGCCGCATCGCCGTCGGCAAAATGGCGGGTATCCTTGCCTATCGGCAACACTACAAAATCGCCGGTTTGCCAAGGGATAGTCAGGTCGTCGAAGTCGGTGCGGCCACTGCCGTACATCACGTAAAACAATTGCGAGGTGGCATTGAAATTGGTCGCCAACGAATCGCCTGCCAGAATTCTGACAAAGTTCGCGCTCAGCGCCGGGCTGGTGGCCGGACCGGGACAATTTAACTGCGCGCTGACGTCGAGCGGGATAATCCGGGTGCCGCCGGTTTGATGCAACTCGCTGCCGAAATTAGCAAACGGCAGCTTGGATATAGCGCCAGAAGCAATCGGATCGGCGGCTTGGGTATATTCAAAATAGCGGCAATTTTCCTGTAACTGCTCTAGCGGGTTTTGCGGTTGGTTTACGGTCATGGCTGGCACCTTTTTAAAATTAAGCAATCCATGTAAACGGCGTTATTTCCTAAATTGTACGCTCGGTAATTTGGAAAGGTTGGTTTGTTAAGTGGGATATTCCGCCTATCAACAAAAAGATGCATTTTCGATCCGCACAGTAGATGAAATACTTAGTGCAAGGGTTCCACAATTAGCCTGCAACCGTTAGAATCGCGTCATATATCCAAGACAAATCGGCTATGGCTCTGGCAGAGAAATTAAAACTAAGCGCGGACGACTACCTGCAAGGCGAGGCGTCTGCTCAGGTCAAACACGAATACCTCGACGGTGACGTCTGGGCCATGGTCGGCGCCAGCGACGCGCATGTTTCGATTGCTGGCAATTTGTTCTTTCTGCTTAAACAACATCTCAAAGGCACGCCCTGCCGCGCCTACATTTCCGACATGAAAGTCAATGTCGCCAAAGCCAACGCATTTTTTTACCCCGACGTGCTGGTGACCTGCGAACCTAAAGACCGCGACAACCGCCTGTTCAAGCAGCATCCGCTATTCATCGCCGAGGTGCTGTCGCCTTCCACCGAAGGTTTTGATCGCGGCGCCAAATTCGCCGCCTACCGCCAACTCGACAGCCTGCAACATTATTGGCTGATCGACAGCCAAAGCCAAGCCATCGATTGTTTCGAGCGTACCGCGCAAGGCTGGTTGCTGCACAGTTTTACCAACACCGCCGACCGTCTGCCGCTATCCGGCTTGGACATCAATCTGGATCTAAGTGCGATTTACGAGGACGTAATGCTGGACGTCGCCGATCAGGTATGATGTACGGCTTTGTGACAGCGCAATAACCTGCCCTGGCTTGATTGCCGCGTTAGCCTAACCCCGTTTCTTTTAACTTCCAAAGTGCCACCCATTGAATAACACCATGAAATTAGCAAAATCTTCCCGTTTTCCCGCCTGCCCTGGCCCTGTCGTCACCATCGTCCTGGACGGCGTGGGTATTTCGCCGCGCGAAGACGGCGATGCAGTGAAAGCCGCGCGCACACCCAACCTGGACCGCTACATGGCCAGCTATCCGATGACCAAACTGCTGGCGCACGGCACCGCAGTCGGCATGCCCAGCGACGAGGACATGGGCAACAGCGAAGTCGGCCACAATGCCTTCGGCGCCGGCCGGGTGTTTGCGCAAGGCGCCAAATTGGTCGCCGAATCCATCACCAGCGGCCATCTCTGGCAAGGTCATGCCTGGCACGACGTGGTAGCCACCGCCAAACAAGGCGGCACTTTGCATTTCCTGGGTTTATTCTCCGACGGCAACGTCCATTCGCACATCGATCATTTGAAAGCGATGATCGAACGAGCCAAGCAAGAAGGCGTAGCCAAAGTGCGGCTTCACATCCTGTTGGACGGCCGCGACGTCGGCGAGACTTCCGCATTGGATTACGTCGATCCGTTCGAAGCCTATCTGGACGGCTTGCGCAGCGCGGCATTCGACGTGGCGATTGCTTCCGGCGGCGGCCGCATGCAAATCACCATGGACCGCTACGAAGCGGACTGGAGTATGGTCAAACGCGGCTGGGACATTCATGTACTGGGCTTAGGCAGACAATTTGCCAGTGCCCACGAAGCGATTGCAACCTTCCGCAATGAAGCCAACGTCATCGACCAGGATTTGCCCGGTTTCGTGATTGCCAAAGACGGCAAACCGCTGGGCACTATCGTCGACGGCGATGCGGTGGTGTTTTTTAACTTCCGTGGTGACCGGGCCATCGAAATTTCCCGCGCCTTTACCGAAGAGCAATTCAGCCCGTTCGAGCGCGGCCCGCTGCCGAAAGTGACTTACGCCGGCATGATGCAATACGACGGCGATACCAAATTGCCTCCGCGCTTTTTGGTCGAACCACCTACCATAGACCGCACTCTGGGCGAATATTTAGCCAAGAACGGCGTGTCGCAATACGCGATCAGCGAAACCCAAAAATTCGGTCACGTAACCTATTTTTGGAACGGCAACCGCTCCGGCAAGTTTGACGAAGCTTCCGAAACTTACGTAGAAATCCCCAGCGACGTCGTACCTTTCGAACAACGGCCTTGGATGAAATGCGCCGAAATCACCGATGCGCTGATCGACGCGGTTCGCTCCGGTAAATATAAATACTTGCGGGTCAATTACGCCAACGGCGACATGGTCGGCCATACCGGCAATTTCGAAGCTGCCGTTACTGCGATGCAAGGGCTGGATTTGCAATTGGCGCGTTTGATTCCGGTGATTTTGGAAATGAACGGCACGGCGATCATTACCGCCGACCACGGCAATGCCGACGAAATGTACGAGCTGGATAAAAAAGGCAATGTCACGCGCAATGCCGAAGGCCGCACCAAGGCCAAAACCTCGCACACCTTGAATCCCGTCCCTTTCGTGCTAATTTCCGGGGAAAACTCGGGTTACACCTTGCGCCAGGATTTACCGAAAGCGGGTCTGTCAAACGTGGCGGCAACCATTTTGAATCTGCTGGGCTATGACGCGCCGGAAGATTACGATCCGAGTCTGATCGAAGTACGCTAAGTCGTCTTGCTAACGGCTGCGGTTTGTTCACACATCCGCAGCCGTTAGGATACCGGCGCATGCTGTGCCGCCGCGAGAATACGGCAACTTGCCGGGCCACCCAGCTGCCGAACGCTACATACCGCATAAAACAACTATATTTTTGCTACGGTTTGACGCAGTTTTACGCCTGTCGGTCTGGTTAGACTGGCACCAGTTTTAGGCAACCTTAAGGTGGTGAAAGTGGAAAACAAAATTCTGATTCAAGCAGCGGCGGGCATTGGCGCGTTAGTGATAGCCTGGCTAGGCACGAGCGTATACGTGGGCAGCAATGCCGAAAGGAATTTGGCGGCGCAGGTGCAAAAAACCGCCGCCGATTGCAGTGTGCGCCTAACCAATTTGCAACAGCAATCCGGACTTCTGTCGGGTAGCGGCAAGTTGGAATTGCATGTCGGCGATCTGTGCAATAGCGAGCAATCCGGCAAATACTGGGTGGTGGCGGACGTGGAATACAACATCAACCATCTGATTCTGCCGAACACGCTGATGCGGTTTAACTGGACTTTAAAGCAACCGCCGGCACCAAATACCGCCGGGCCGACCCTGCAATTGCATGGATCCGGGGGCACGGCATTTTCCGGCGCCGTGTATTCGGACATTAACTCTCAGGATATTTCCGGGCAGGCCGAGGATGAGAGTTGGCATTTGGAGCCTATCGCCGGCCGTTTCGAAACCAAGGGTGATACCTTGGAACTGTACCTGAAGGGATCGCGTTTCACCTCGCGCGGTGGCGGCAAGGCCATAGACCTGCAAGGCATCGGGCTGCAGGTGAGCCTGTCCGATCTTGAGCTGGGCTTGGGCAAATCCGCGTTCACTATCGATAAAGTCGGCACCGGCACGGGCAGCGGCGAAAACCTGAGATTCAGCAGCGAGACCGTGCAAAATGGCGACCGTATCGACGCCAAAATGCTGTATGCATTGGGCGGCCTGAATTCGATGGGATATTCTGCCCAGGATCTGGCCTTGGAAATCGCCATAAATGGTTTATATGCCGAAGGCGTGCGCACCCTGGCCGCTATCGCCAAGCAAACCAAGTCCCTGCAAAATTTAACCCTGGAGGATAACAAACGTTATCGCACGGCATTGAAGCAGGTTCTCAATCAAGGCTTTTCCACCGGCATCACCAAGTTGAGCGGCACTATCGGCAATGCGGCGGCGAAAAGCGCTCTCAATGGCCAAATTGTGATCGACCTTAAACCCAACGGCAATCCGCAGGGAAATATCGAACTGGCCAAAATGCTTCGGTCATCCGGTCAAGTCTCCTTCACCGGCAATGCCCTGGATCAAACGCAATTGACCCAACTGGTGCAAATGGGTTTTGCCAAGGCGACGCCTGAAGGTTTGCAGGCTGCTTACGATTATTCGGCCGGCATCCTGAAAGCCAACGACCGGATTATTGACGAGCCGCAGATACAACAAACGCTGATGAGCGCCGATTCGGAAATCAATAACTTTCTGAACGAGCCGCGGGCCGGCGCGGCCCCGGAACCGGGACTGGAACATGTGATGACGAGCCCGACCGAAGACGATGCCGATCCGGCACAAAACGCCTCTACACCGGAATCCGCTCCGGCCCAAGACCTTCTGAGCGTTAGCATGACCGGCCGGGTGAGCTACTCGGATACCGATGCGGTAATCGAAGACCAAACCGGCCAAACGCTTCATTTCATGCCCGACTCCGATATTGGCCGATTAATCGCAAGCCAATGTGCGGAAGGCGATACTTGCGCGCTGATAGCGTTGACGGATGGCAGCCGTGAAATTAAAGCCTTACAACAATTAAAGACAATTTCCGTGGTGCCAGCCGCGCCAATCCGTTGATTACTTCTTCAAAACCGCGCGCAATACCGTCTCGCTGTACCGTATTTGACCGTTGGCTTATCGAACCTGAATCGACCGATTGCCGAGGTAAGCGTTTTTCACCGGGCTGAAGAAGCCCGTCTTTCCCGGGCTTCTTCTATTTTGGGCGATAGCCTGGCGACAAAATTCCATATACGGCTCACTGAGCCAGCACTTTCTGCGCATCGATTCCAGCCTGCTCCGCATCGCAATCTCGGACCGGTTTAAAACCCTTCTCATTCAAATCCTCCAATTCTTCTTTCGCGTCACTCAAATCGTCCTGGAACTGCGAATCGGCGTGTAGTTTAGCGACCGTGTAAGCACCCAGGTAGCGCCCCCAAACCGTATCGCTGTACCAATGCACGTTACAAACGACGCGGCTAAGGCCGAATGTCTGGGCGCGAGCCAGTATCGCGTTGGCCCGTGCCGGGACGAGTTCGGCCAGGATCAACCCCCAGGCCATTCCAATGGCATTGTGTCCGGACGGGTAAGAGCCGCCGGCTGCCAGTCGCGCGCGGTCATCCGGGGTGCAAAACTGGGCATCGTTGACCATGAAGGGTCGCGGCCGCTTATAGCGATCCTTCGCCGCGCCTGTAGCCGCGCCGGCATCTTGTTTAACTTTCTTCAACAAGGCGTAAAGATGCGGGGTATGTTTCTCGTCCAACGGTAAGCCGATTGCGCAGGAATAAGCCCCGGCCGCATTCGGAAAACTCAGGTCGGCATCCTGAATCGCCAATGCCCAAGCCGGCGTATTGCGCAGGCTAAAGCTTTTTTGGCTATAGGTCAGATCCAGCGCAAAGTTCGCCGAACCTTCGGCTGGCGGGGGCGGTAGCAAGCTTAGACTGTCCGGCACATCGTCGGCGGGCAAATAGCCGCGTTCTTTATTGCCGCCGATTTCCGGCGGCATCAGCACTGCCGCGCTGTCCGCCAGCGCGCCGTGCAACGCGCTGCTTAACAACAATAAACCGCACAGCCGGCCAAATTGAGTGTTTAACTTATTTTGCATGGATTTGCTCCCTGTAAGCGAATGAACGACCGGTGCATTATGCATCGAATTGTTATCGCTATTGCAGGAGGCTAAATAAATTGACACGGGGCGAAACTATCAGCTATCGATTGGGAACCTCGCAGTTTGCAATGCTGTGTTTGGTTACAGGAATTAGCGCAGCGTCATGGGGGTGCATCGTTACGGCCAGAGAAATTCGGCCAAAGCCCGCTCTACCCGGCAAAAACTTGGGGCGAGATAATGCCTCGTCCCAAGCCATGCCAACCAGCACGAAATTACCGCGAACCGGCGTTGCGCGGATAGCTGTAAATCGCCTGCCCGACCGCTTTGTCAACGTAAAGGATATTTCCCCGCTCCACCGGCACCGAAGGTACGAGGCTGGGATAACCGTGGATGCCGCGATTATAAGCCGGGTCGTCGTAGACCACCTCCATCACCTGGGTTTTCGCCAAATTGACAGCAGTGAGTTGATCGCCGTGGGCACTAACCGCGCCCGATACGATGACGGATACAATGGCAACGATAGTTTGAATGTTTGCTTGAGTTTTCATGATCAGTCTCCTGGTAATTGTTGTTAAACCGCCGGCGATGCGCTTGAGATTGCGACCTTTCCGGCTTGGAGACTATTGTGAAGAACCTCTTTCAATAAATAAAATTGATTGTTTTTATTAAATCTATAGGTTTTTTATATTTATAGATTGCAGATTTATCCCGCTGCTTTTGCCTTATCGCATCGGATACAAGCACCGAACTTTGCGTATGGTTTTCCAGCAAACTTAACTATTCAAATCCGTCTGCCGGCTTATGTCGGCTTCCCGCTAAAGATACCGGCCCGGGTCGATGCCCCAACGCGACGGCACTTCAAACGAAGCAATCCGGTCATGGCAACCCGGGCTGGACAAATCATAATCACGTGGCGGCATGTAACTGCGGGATCGGCTATTAAAAATCGCGCGGACCCTGGGATGCAGTAGGTTTTCATGATGCTGCTCAACCACGACGGCCAAATAGCCGCTATCCAGCCGCACCAGGGTGCCGACCGGATAAATACCGATGGTACGGATAAATTGGTGTACCAGCGTCAATTTGAAATGGTGATTGCCCCACTCCAGTAATTTTCTTAATACTTCGGTGGGTTCTATACCGACGTGATAGATACGCGTCGAGGTTAGCGCATCGTAGACATCCACCACCGATGCCATTTGCCCGTAAAGACTGATTTCGTCGCCTTTCAAGCCGCGCGGATAGCCGCTGCCGTCGTAGCATTCATGATGTTCGGCGGCCACATTCAGCGCGATCGTCGACATGCCCGGTGTTTTTTCCAAGGTTAGACAACCATAGCGCACATGGTTTTTCATAATCTCGAATTCGCTTTCGGTCAGTTTGCCGGGCTTGTTAAGAATGTTATTGGGCACCTGCATTTTGCCGATGTCGTGCAACAAACCGCCCAGGCCAACCAATTCAATAGTTTTACGCTCGATCTCCATCGCTCGGCAAAAACTGATCAACAGGGTGCCGACAGCCACCGAATGCTGAAAGGTGTATTTGTCGGCCTGCTTGATTCTGAGCAAACTGACGATGGCATCGGGGTTGCGGAAAATCGAATCGACGATATCGGAAACAACCGGCTCCACTTGCTCCAGCTCAACCTGCTTGCCCAGCCGGCAATCCAGCAGAATATTTTGTACGATGCGACCCGCTTCGCGGCAGATTTGTTTGGCTTTGACACGTTCCTTTTCGACACCGACCGGCGGCGGAGGCGCGCGCTTGAGGGTTCGTCCCAAATGCTGCAGATGGTCGTCAAGCTGCCGATGCACCTCATGGACTGTGGGCGCGTGCGGCATATCCGGCCCGCGCTCGGTATCGATGTAGACCTGCCGAATACCGTAGGCAGCGATTTTTTCGATGTCACGAACCGACTCGACCAGAAAACTGTCGCGCAAGAAGGGATGGTCTATCCACGGGCAATTGATGTCGTGAATAAACATCCTGGGCTTAAGATCGGTCACATCGATTTTTTTGATCATCGCTTGGTTTGCCGATGGTGATAGCGCCAGGATTGTCTCCGACGCAAGAGAAGTCCGGCCGGTTAATTTACTTCAGCTTACCCGCTATCGGCAATGCGTTGACCACGAGTTTTAATTTATCTTACGCCTAAGCTGCATTTACCGGAGGAGGCCGACACATATCTCACTGCCGAGAGCCGGCAAAGGTCAACACCATTGGCATTTGCCGGCACTTGGGCTAGGCTAGCCGCCTTTTTCGACCAACCACCCAATGTGGAGTGATTAAGCATGTTGCGCTATAACCGATCCCGATATCTGGCCATGGGACTGCCTGGCATCATCAATGCCATATTACTGCCGTTATACGCGCTCAAGATTAACACCGGCGGCTCGCACGACGAATACGCCGCACCTTTTTATCTGGCTATTGCAATGGTATGCGCGCTGCTCGGCGCAACCGCCATGATTAAACGGGCGCGCGACATAGGCTCTTCAGCTTGGGGCATTTTATTAGGCTTTCTGTTCGCACCGCCGCTGATGGCCTTAGTCGCATTGGTCCTGATCTTTGTGCCTAGCAATCCTGCGGCGGACCAACTTGAAGCCCCGTCCTCGGCGCCTTCATGGGATACATGGCTCACTGGCTTGATACTGCTGTTATTACCCTGGTTACCGGTGTTGATCCTGCGGATTTGGTAGGCGATACCGGTATGCGAACCGAAAACACATGGGTCGCGCCTGTCGTCTAAACGACATTTAACGCGCAACAGCCAGGGTTTTCCGACAAATAGCCCGCTCGCTCCGAAGAGATGATCTATCCGTCCTGTCGATGAGCCGGGGCCAATCGACGGCAAAACACCAAAGCTAAATCAAAAGGTTATCCGCCAAAACAACAAGATTCCCGGCCAAATCCATGCTGCGGAACCATTACTTTGGTTCATGGCATCATAATTGAAAGACTGTCGGGAAAGGATTGTCTAAGCCGGCTCAAGACTACGGATTAGCGCCGCCCGATTTCTTTGAATCCAACATGACTGGGAAACCAAATCTCTATGACTACCTATGCCATCGGCAATGTAAAAGGCGATTTTGAGTCCCTGATGAAGTTATTGGAAGCAATCCGCTTCGATCCGGAACAAGATCGTCTATGGTTTCCCGGCAATCTGGTAAATGAGGGAGCCGATTCTTTACAAGTCCTCCGTTATGTCAAAAATTTGGGCAAATCAGCAGTTACGGTTTTAGGCTCGCAGGAACTGCGCTTGTTGGCGCTGGCACAGGACTTTTGCCCGCCGGATACCGGCGATAGGCTGGAAGAATTGCTCAATGCTCCGGATCGAGAGGAATTGTTAAACTGGCTGCGTCGGCGCAGCTTGATTCATCACGACTCTAAACTGAATTTCACATTGGTGCATGCCGGCATTCCCGGCGAATGGACATTTAGCCAGGCCTTGACCTTTGGCTATGAAGTGGAATCGGTACTTTCGGGCAGCAATTACGCGGCTTTTCTGGAAAATCGGAAACAAGATCAATCGCGTTGGCACGCCAAATTGCGGGGCTGGAAACGGCTGAATTTTATCGCCAACGCCTATACCCTGATGAAGTATTGCAACGAACAAGGCAAACTGGACTTTAACGCGACCGGCGCCGCGGATTCGCAAGCCGCCGGATTACTACCCTGGTATCGCCTGCCCAATCGTTCGACAACGCAATTGAACGTGGTGTTTGCCGACACGGCCGCTTTTGCCGACACACCCTATCCGGGTATTTATCCATTGCCTACGCAAGGCACAATATCGGGCTTGAAATTATCGGCGCAACCTGAAACTATCAGCGTTGCTACTTAACGCCACGCAGCAGCCGGTCCTATTTATTGTCTAAAACCCAACGCGGTATCCGCACCGAGTATATTGTCCAAATTCGCGCCGTCGAGCTTGGCGCTTCTGAAATCGGCGTCGGTAATATTGGCGCCGTTTAAATTGGCGTCCGTCAAATCAACCCAGATAAGCTGAGCGCCATGCAAATCGGCGTTGCGAAATGAGGTATTGGCCATTAGCGCGTAATTCAAATTGGCTCCGCTCAAATTGGCGTTGTTCAAAACGGCATTTTGCATTTCCAACAAAGCCAATCCTTTGCGAGGACTCTCGGAATTCGCGCCAAGATTGGCCCGATGGAGTTTGGCGCCGGTTAAATTGACATTGTTCAATGAGCCGGTGATACGGCTACCACTAAGATCCGCGCCGGACAAATCGGAATTATCCATCGTCACCCCGTACAGACTGGCACCCGACAGATCGGCGTTCTGCAAATTCGCGTGCCGGATACGCGCAAGATTTAGATTCACACCGGTCAACCCGGCCTGTTTCAGATTGGCGCCATCGAGATTGGCGGAGAATAAATCGGCTTTGTTAAACGCGATTCCGGATAAGTCCAATCCCGATAAGTCTTTTTTAGCCAATTTGGGCTGTTCAATGCCGGCTTTGGCAATAATGCCGATAACATCCTGGCGAGTAAGCTCAGCGGATGAGCAAGGCAATAGCCAAAAACACAGACTGAAACCTATCAATGCTCGGCAACTACCGGAATCGTCTTGCATAACTACTCCCCAAAGCGGGCTAGGCTGTCAAAACAACAGCTATTTGTGGATTTTAGCAAATCGCAATCCAACTGGTTAGATTTAGGCACAATTACCCCAACATAAAAACGCCGCACTTGGCCGCCGATCATGCGGTTTGCGCGTCAAACTGCATTAATATCGAGTTAAAGGCTATTCTTCCCGAGAACATACCCAGGATTTTAGCTATGAACGACCTTAGTCACAAATTATTAATGTTGGCCCTGATAGTAGCGCTACCGAGCTTAGGCTGCTTCAGCTATTACACGGCAGAAGACGCCGACCCCAGCACCACGCTGCCGGCGCTAGCAATCCTCTTGGCCTATCCGGCATTACTGATTTCCCTGGCCGCCATCATAGCGTTACGGGTATCCAAAAAAACATCGCGCCTGGGATCGTGGCTGGCAGGAAGCTGTTTAATTGTATCGGCGGCAATCCTGCTGATCGCACGCCTTTAGCTCATCCCAATGATTAGCGACCGTAATGCAACCGATTAAATTTACTAGAATGGCTTACACCAAACAACATAATGCAACTATAGTTGCCGATACGCTCGCCTCAACAACATCGCCAGGATCTTAGCCATGGATTTTCTAATTTCGCCTGCAATCGCTTTGATGGATAGACTACGCTATCCGGCCAAATTCGCGCTACTGTTCACTGTCGTGCTGATTCCCATGCTGCTCATGGCCGGCGCCTTGATAAAGCAATTTCAGGCGGAGACCAGCTCGTTGCAACAAGAACGCCTCGGCTTACGCTACATCGCCGCCCTGAGACAGCCTATCGAACATATTCAACAACACCGGGGCATGACCAACGCCTTTCGCAACGGCGCAACTCAATTTAAGGAACGCATTTTTAACAAACGCGCCGAGATCGACGGCTATTTTGCGGCGCTTGAAAAAGTGGACGGCGAGCTGCGGGACACATTGCAAACCGACAGCATGCTCGCCAAGCTCAACCAGCAATGGAACGACATCAAAACCCACTCTATGGAACAAGAGTTAAGCCAGACGATAGCCGCTCACAATCAGTTAATTGCCGATGGCTTAAAGCTGCTGGACCATATTTCAAATACATCCGGCATTATTCTCGACCCGCAGCTCGACAGTTTTCATATGGGCTTCGCGCTGACATCCGATTTACCGGAGTTAATCGAAGTAATGGGACAAACGCGAGCCCTGGCGTCGGGAATCGCCGCCAAAGGCAGCTACACTCCGCAATTATTGACGAAATTGCTGATCTTGATCGCCAATATAGAGACGCATGCCCACAAAGTCGATGACGGCCTTAACGTGACTTTTACGGAAAATCCGGAGGTTGCCCGAAATCTGCGCGGCACCAACGAAAACTACCAAAAAGCCTTGCAAACCATGCTCGATTTATTACGGCAGCAATTGATCGAAAGCGAAAACATTTCCGTTGACAGCAACACAGTGTTCGACACAGCTACTCAGGCAATCACACAGTCTTACCAGCTTTACAGCGGGCTGACACAGGAACTTGACCTCATTTTCCAAGCCCGCAGCGCGGCGGCCGACCGATTTCTGCAACTGACGTTGGCAGGATTGCTGGGAGTTTTATTGGTGGTGATTGTACTGTTGCTGGGTTTAACTCGGTCGGTCAGCCGCAACATAACCGCGATTAATTCCGCAACTAAACTCGTTGCCCAAAACGATCTGAGCGCCCGAGTCAGCATCGATTCGAACGATGAAATGCGGGAAATTGCCGAAAACTTCAATACCATGATAGAAACCTGTTCGGCCTTACTCAAAGAAATCATCCATACCAGCAGCGAATTGCACACTTCGGCGCAGAGAGTTTACACAGTTGCCGGCCAAAGCGCCGTTCATCTCGATCGGCAGCGGGATGAGACGACCTCGGTGGCGACCGCAGTGAACGAAATGAGCGCCACCATTCAGGATGTTGCCACCACCACCAGCACCGCCGCACATGCCGCCAGCAATGCCAACGAACAAACAAAAAACGGTAAAAACGTCGTGGCAAGTGCCACCGTATCGATCAGCCAATTGGCTAAAGACATCGAAGACGCGGCTAACGTGATGCAAAGCCTGGAGAAAAGCAGCGAATCGATAGGTTCCTTAGTTGACGTGATTAAAAGTATCGCCGAGCAAACCAATTTATTGGCATTGAACGCGGCGATTGAAGCGGCCCGAGCCGGCGAACAAGGCCGCGGATTTGCGGTAGTGGCGGATGAAGTTCGCAACCTGGCAAGCCGTACGCAAGAATCGACTGCGGTAATCGAAAACATGATAATGAAGTTGCAGAACGGTTCGCGCGAAGCTGTCGCCGTAATGCAGCGCAGCCGCACACAAGCTCACATAGGCGTGGAAAAATCTCGGGAAGCGATGCAATCGCTCGAAGCGATTAGCCAATCGGTGGAAACCATCGATGCGATGAATCTGCAAATCGCCAGCGCGGCCGAAGAACAAACGGCAGTGACTGAGGAAATTAATCGGAATATCGTCCACATAACCAGCCTCTGGGAACACACAAGCAGCGGAGCGAATCAGACTACCGCCGAAGCCCGCCAGCTAAAACAGCTGGCGGAAAACTTACAGAAACTGACCAAGCAGTTTAAACTCAAGCTCTAGCCACGAGAATCCACTACCTTGTTAGGTCTGCATCGCACTAACAGGGTAGCGGAACCGGTTCTATTTACCCAGTACTTCGCCTCTAACGCTTTCCACCAGTGCGGCGGCTTCCGCAATCAGATCCGCTGGAACGTTCAATTCTTGCATGGTCGCGCCCAGGTGCTCCATCACGGCATCGTAATGCGAGTCGTTCAAACCCATTTTTACCAGGCGTGCATGGCCATCGCGCAAGGACCGTCCGGTGTAGTTATTGGGGCCACCAAAAGCCACCGTCATAAAGGTTTTTAAATGCTCGGCTTGTTTAGCCATGTCGGTTCTTTCGAAAAAGCGGTTGATCCGATAATCCTCCAGCACTTTGCCGTAGAACACATCAACTGCGGCATTCACCGCCGCTTCGCCACCGATACGCTCGTACAAAGATGGTCCTTGAACTTCGTTTGCTTCACTCATATTACCCCCTCGTTATAATTTTCTAATTTACGAGGCGTCTGCTAAATCGGCAAACTATTGATTTTTGACTGATTTAGCGGCCTCGGCGGCGATGATACCCGATGATAGTTTCGCATCCAAACTATTTACGCACCGCCAAAGACCCGATGATTTGTAAGTTATTGAATCTTCTCAAGACCGCCCAAATATGGTCGCAACGCTTCCGGTACCGTAATTGAGCCGTCTTCGTTTTGATAATTTTCCATTATCGCAATCAAAGTCCGGCCGGCCGCCAATCCGGAGCCATTTAAGGTATGTACCAATTCCGGTTTACCGGTTTCCGGATTGCGCCAACGCGCCTGCAAGCGCCTCGCCTGAAAATCCTTGAAGTTACTGCAGGAGGAAATCTCGCGGTATTTCTGCTGACCGGGCAACCACACTTCCAGATCGTAGGTTTTAGACGATGAAAAACCAGTGTCCCCCGCGCACAGCAACACTTTGCGATACGGCAAGTTCAGCTTTTGTAAAATGACTTCGGCATGCACGGTCAGTTCTTCATGGGCCTGAGCAGAGGTTTCCGGGGTGACGATTTGTACCAACTCGACTTTTTCGAATTGATGCTGCCGTATCATGCCGCGCACATCGCTGCCATACGCCCCCGCTTCACTACGGAAACACGGCGAATGACAAACGAATTTCAACGGCATCTGCTTGGCTTCTACGATCACATCGCGGACGATGTTGGTGACCGGCACTTCGGCGGTAGGGATCAGATAAAACGTCGGATCATTCTTGACCGTGAACAGATCGGCCTCGAACTTGGGCAATTGCCCGGTACCGCGCAAACTATCGGCATTGGCCAGGAACGGCACATAGGTTTCCTGATAACCGTGCTCATTGATATGGGTATTCAGCATCAGTTGAATAATCGCGCGTTGCAAAGTAGCCAGTTTGCCTGCCAGCACCACGAAACGGGCGCTGGCGATTTTTGCGCCCAGTTCGAAATTCATCCCCAAGGGCTCACCCAAGTCAACATGATCTTTCGGGGTAAAATCGAACTGGCGTTGCTCGCCCCAGCGGCTGACTTCCTGATTGTCCGCATCGCTTTTACCGGCCGGCACCGCTTCGTCGAGAATATTGGGAATGCCTTCCAGCAAGGTATTCAACTGATTTTGAATGTCATTCAGTTCGGATTCCGCTGCTTTCAGCTGATCGCCCAAATCCGCTACTTGATCCAGCAGGGGCTGAATATCCTCTCCCTTGGCCTTGGCTTGACCAATGGCTTTGGAGCGGGTGTTGCGTTCGTTCTGCAATTCCTGAGTTTTGACCTGAACGTCTTTACGCCGGTCTTCAAGTCCTTGATAGGCGTCGGCGTCGAATTGAAAGCCGCGTCTTTGCAATTGTTGCAGGACCAGTTCCAGGTCGCTTCTGAATAAACGGGGGTCTAGCATGGTGATGAATATCCTGAATTAAAAAAAGAGATAATACGGCGGCTATACCTGCTTGCCCAGCCACAAACCCAACCACAGCGTAGCGCCACAAAAAACGGTATTGCTTATAAAAACGGTCAGCATCGCCCCGATATGCGATTCGAAGGAATGGCCGCTTTCCAGCAAATAGAGGATTAAATATAAGCCCGACAGCGTGATGAATACGCCAATCAAAACGGTCACCAAAATCGCTCGGTGCTCTATTGATATATTGAGTTTGTGCATCAAAACGGTAGCGACGAGGCCAATCAAAAACGCTCCGATGCCATTAACCAGTGTCAATGCATAAGGAAACGGCCAATCGAACAGACGTAACGTGCCTTGCGAATAGAAAAACAGCCCTTTCCCCAACGCCAGACCGGCCCACACCGCCAGCAGGCAACCGAACACGCTGGCTACAATATTTAGACCGGCCTTACCGATTTGACCCTGCTCCAACAAATAAAACGTTTCCAGGGAAAAGCTGGAAAAGGTGGTAAAGCCGCCCATCACGCCAGCAATAATCGCAGTACGGTACTCCAAAGCTATGGTCAGGCGCTGCAGAATCAGCGCTTCGGTCATCAGCCCGATCAAAAAAGAGCCCAGCAAATTGACGGTTAAAGTGCCGTAAGGATAGCCCCTGCCCAGCCACAGATACACGCCGCTGGAGGCCAGGTAGCGCAACATAGAGCCGATGGCGCCGCCCAAAGCGACCGCGAACAATTGCAACATCAGAATTTAAAGAACGTTTCCCGGTAGTAACGCAATTCTTCGATGGACTCGATGATGTCGTCCAGCGCTTTGTGCGAGGCCTGCTTGTTAAAGCCATCCTTTAGCTGCGGCGCCCAGCGCGCGGCCAGTTCCTTCACGGTAGACACATCCAGGTTGCGGTAATGGAAAAACGCTTCCAACTTAGGCATATAGCGATACAAAAACCGCCTATCCTGGCAAATGCTGTTGCCGCATATCGGCGACGTTCTGGCTGGCACCCAGTTCTGCAAAAACTCAAGCGTAAGCGCTTCTGCTTCGGCTGCATCGATTTTTGAATCCTTGACCCGCTGAATCAAACCGGACTGCCCATGATGTTTCTGATTCCAGTCGTCCATAGCCGCCAACGCAGCATCGGCTTGATGCACCGCCATCACCGGACCTTCGGCGAGAATATTCAAATGTTTATCGGTGACTACCGTGGCGATTTCGATGATCAGATCGTTATCAGGATCCAAGCCTGTCATTTCCAGATCGATCCAGATAAGATTATCGGCATCTTGAGCCATTTTCATTCCATGGTATTAATAATGTTGCGGCAAATTGTAGCATTAGCTAATCTGTACCGCTAATTGTTAACCCCAACTACATAGGCTTGATGAACACGTTTACTGGCATTTTTTTAGCGGCTTTAGTTCTTTCCTACGGCATCCAATTCTGGCTGGCGATACGCCAGAAATCCTACGTTCTACAGCACCGCGAGCAGGTGCCTACCGCCTTCCAAGACCGGGTATCGCTCAGCGCGCATCAAAAGGCAGCGGATTACACCATAGAGAAAAGCAAACTGGGCGACATCGACAGCGTGGTGGGCATGGTATTTCTGCTGGCGCTAACCCTGGGAGGCGGGATCAGCCTGGTATTCGATTTCTGGTCGACCTTCGAGTTGTCACAGCTGATAGCCAGTTTGCTATCCATGGCCAGCATTTTTCTGTTGATGACAGTCGTCGAAATCCCCTTCAGCTTGTACCAAACCTTTGTCATCGAAGAAAAATACGGCTTCAATAAAAATACGCTACCGCAATTTGCCAAAGATCAAATCATGTCGATGGGCTTGACGCTGGTGATCGGCCTGCCGATTCTGGCGCTGATCCTGTGGATCATGGACAGCATTGGCGGCCTGTGGTGGTTGTATGCCTGGGCCATCATCATGAGCTTTTCGCTGTTGATGAGCTGGCTGTTCCCGACCGTGATCGCCCCGCTGTTCAACAAATTCGAACCTATGCAGGATGGCTCGTTGAAGCAACGCATTCAGGGTTTGCTGGAACGGTGTGGCTTTAACAGCCAAGGCATTTTCATCATGGACGGCTCGCGTCGCTCCGGCCACGGCAACGCTTATTTCACCGGCTTGGGCAATAACAAGCGCATCGTGTTCTTCGACACCCTGGTCAATTCGCTGGACGAGGAAGAACTGGAAGCGGTTCTGGCTCACGAGTTAGGCCACTTCAAATGCAAACACACCATCAAAATGCTGGTGGCGTCGTCGATCATGACCTTGATCAGCTTCGCTGTTTTAGGCTGGTTGATCACTCAGGACTGGTTTTTCGACGGTTTGGGCGTCAGCACCCATTCCAACGCCGCCGCGTTGTTGCTGTTTATGCTGGTGTCGCCGGTGTTTACTACCTTCATGCAACCCATCAGCGCCTACTTTCAGCGTAAATTCGAGTTTGAAGCCGACGACTTTGCTACCCGTAACGCCCAAGGCAGCAAAATGATCAGCGGTTTGGTGAAACTTTACGAAGAAAACGCCAGCACCCTGACGCCCGATCCGCTTTACTCGGCGTTCCATTACAGTCATCCGCCCGCCGCGATCCGCATAGCGCATATCGAAGAAAAGATGCAGTCCGCCTGATGGCAGACCTACACCAGGGCTTGGTGGTCGCCCATCTCGGCAAAGGCATCGCCGTCGAGGTGAGCGACGATGCCGGTTTAGCTGCCGAGCAACTCGTGCTTTGCCAGACTTTACGCAAACTGGACACCGTGGTCGTCGGCGACCGGGTGATGCTTTCCATGTCCTCCCCCGAGCAAGGCCGCATCGAGCAGATACTGCCCAGGCGCTCAGTGTTGCAGCGTCCCAGCCGAGGTAACGACACCCGGCCGGTAGCGGCCAATCTGGATACCATTTTCATCGTCTTCGCCGCCGAACCTGAATGCGATTTTTTGCTGCTGGATCAATATCTGGCAATCTGCGAAAACTGCAATATCGATGCGGCGCTGGTGCTGAATAAAGTCGATCTGCCGCTGTCACCTGCGGTTGAAGAAGGGCTGGCGTATTACCAAAACTTGGGCTACAGCCTGCATAGAGTCAGCGCCAATCAAAAAATCGGCATCGGCGACTTGCAACAGGCTTTGTCGCAACGAACCAGCATGTTCGCCGGCCAATCCGGGGTCGGCAAATCGTCCTTGACCAACGCGCTATTGCCGGAGCGCAATTTAAAAATCAACAGCGTCTCGGAAATCACCCGCCACGGCCGCCACACCACCACGGCCGCGACACTTTACCATTTACCGGGCGGCGGCAATCTAATCGACAGCCCCGGCGTCGCGATATTTGGCTTGGCCGGTTTATCGGAAGCGCAACTGGCTTGGGGTTATAGAGAGTTTCAGCCGCACATTTCCAAATGCCGCTTCAACGACTGCCGGCATGTCAACGACAAGGATTGTGCGGTGCGACTGGCGGTAGAAGCAGGCAAAATCGCTACCGAGCGTTATCAGCGCTTCTTAAAACTCAGAGAAAAGATGCCGCCGGGCAATCGCAATTAAGGTCCGCCTTGCAGATGATTTCGCATCCCGGATCGGCTCAATCGGTTCTTGCGCGGCACTGCCGGTTCGCGTAAATTATATTCTTATGACTAAAGCACTATCCAAGACCGCCGGAATCAATACATGGACACATACAAAGTAGCGCGCTTTCCGGAGGAAAAAACTTGGGAAGTACCCGGTTTCACGCGCGACGAGCATGGCAAACCGCAAATCGGGCTTGAACCGGAAAGTCTTTATGCTTACGGTCACCTGATTCGTCTTACCGAAGAACTGGTGCTCGATCAATTTTCCCGAGGTCTGGTGTCGGGCACCACCCACACCTGCATCGGCCAAGAACTCACCGCATTATCGGTAGTGCGCGCCTTGGATCATCCGGATGACGCAGTGCTTTCCAATCATCGCAATCACGGTCATTTCCTGTCGTACTCGGGTGATTTTGTCGGGCTGGTTGGCGAAATTATGGGCCGCGAAGCCGGCGCGTGCGGCGGCTGGGGCGGTAGCCAACATTTGGTCCACCGAAATTTTCACAGCAACGGCGTTCAGGGCGGCATGTTGGGCATTGGCGCCGGCTTGGCCTTGGCGCGCAAGCTGCACGGCAGAGCCGGAATTGTGGCTGCCATCATCGGCGACGGCACGCTCGGCCAGGGCTTGGTCTACGAAGCGATGAATTTGGCGTCTGTCTGGAAAGCGCCGCTGCTGGTCGTGGTCGAGAACAACGGTATTTCTCAGACCACCGTCAGCCGCGATAACCTGGGCGGCGACATCGAAGCTCGCGGCTCGGCATTCGGACTACCCACTTGGCGCCTTGCAGATAATGATCCCGCATTTTGCCGTAAAGTAGCGGAAGCCGTCAGCGCAGTACGCGCGAGTCGCGGCCCCGGTTTCCTGGTGATTGACACCCGGAGGATGGGTCCTCACAGCAAAGGCGACGATCTGCGCGATCCAAACGAACTTGACGAAATTCGCGCCCGAGATCCCTTGGCGGCATTAGCCAGGCAGTTGCCAGCCGATACGCTGGCAACTATCGAGGCCCGAAATCGCGAGTTTGTGGAAACGGTACGCCAGGCCGCCAACGCCTCGCCGGAAGCCACACTCGCCGAACCCCCAACACACATCTTCACTGCCCAACTTGAACACCCTTTGCCCGATTATCCGCCTGTCGCGGCCGGCAGTAATGTACGGCAAGCGCTTAACACCGCCTTGCAATTCCTGCTCAAGTCCGATCAGCGCACACTATTAATCGGCGAAGACTTGCACGACCCTTACGGTGGCGCCTTCAAAGTGACGCAAGGTCTGTCCAGCGAATTTCCCGGCCGAGTCATCTCCACCCCGATCAGCGAGGCCGGCATCACCGGCTCGGCTATAGGCTTGTCACTTGACGGCTACCTGCCTATTGTGGAAATCATGTTTGCCGATTTCCTGTCGCTATGCCTGGATCAACTACTCAACCACGCAGTGAAGTTTCCCGGCATGTTCGCGGATACCTCGGTACCTATCGTCATCCGCACGCCTTGCGGTGGCCGGCGTGGCTACGGCCCCACGCACAGCCAAAGCCCGGAACACCTGTTTACCTCGGTGCCGGGCCTGACGGTGGTTTACGGCAGCCACAGACACAATGCTGCCGAACTCCTGATCGACGCCGTATTGCGCTGGCATTACCCGGTGCTGTTTCTTGAGCACAAACTGCTTTACGGCGAAAAAATGGATCCGGCGGATTATGTCACGCTGCCGGCAACGGATGATGTCGCTACCCACCTGTTCCCTACATTACGTCGCGGTGCGAACGAACCTGATCTAACCTTAGTAAGCTACGGCGGCATGCTGACGATGACGGAAGCCGTGGCAAACAGGCTGGAAAACGAAGAAGAGCTGGAAGTTGAAATCGTCTCGCCGTCGCTGCTGTCGCCGCTGCCGCGCGAATCGTTGATCAAGCATCTGGCAACGCGGGAGTGCGTAGTCGTGATCGAGGAATCTCACCACGACTTCGGCGTCAGCGCCGAAATCGCCGCCGCTTTGCTCGAATCCGGATTCAAAGGCCAGTTTCTCCGCATCGGTACGCCACCGGTGCCCATCGCCTCCGCCCGCAGCCTGGAGCGCAGCATTATTCCCGACGAACAATCGATAATCGAGCAAATTCTCGACCTTTTTTAAAGGACCGCCATGCCCACTTTCCAAACCGTCCCCTGCGTGAACATCAACGACGAGTTCGTGGACGTCGTCAGCATCGACATCAAGCAAGGAGAGTTCGTCAATAGCGGTGACGTAGTCGCCACCGTCGAAACCGACAAATCCATGATAGACGTGGTAGCGGAACAGGACGGCTACGTGCTGAGGATCGACTGCGAACCAGGCCAAAAAATCCGCGTCGGCGCCGTGATGTTCTGGCTGGGCGCCACGCGCGACGAAACGATCCCGGAAGAAACCAAGGACACTTCGTCAACAGCAAGCGCTGTGCGCCAACCCACCGCAAAAGCCAGAGCCATGTTGAAGGAGCTGGACATCGATCCGGCCCGAGTCCCCATCAGCGGCGAGCGCCTATCGGTAGCCGATATCGAAGCTTGGTTGAGCAAGGGCGGCAAGCCCGGCAAAGCCGCCGTATCGGCCCAGGCGGCAATCCGCCGGGAAGACGCGCCAAACGTTGCCGGCGAATTGCAGGAGCTATCGCCGGAAACCGCCGGCATGCTGCATACAGTCGCTTGGCATCGGGATTTTGCGGCGTCAGCCTATCTGGAAGTCGAATACGACCCCAAACCTTGGGAAGAGCGGGCCGCCGCCTATGCGGCGGAACATAAGCTGATGCTTTCGCCCTTGCTGCCGTTGATGGCCTTTCGTCTGGCCGAATTGGGCCGCGAGCGTCCGCTGATTAATTCCACGATAGTCAACGGCCAGCGTTTCCAATATACGCCGGTGAATATCGGCTTTACCGTGCAGGCCGGCGCGATGCTTTATCTGACCGTGGTCCGCGACACTCAAGACATGGACGCGGCGCAATTCATCAGCGCTCTTGGCGAGGTACAACGCCACGCGATGGCTCACAAGCTGCCGCCGCAGGAAGCCTCCGGCGCCACCTTATCGTTTTCGAGTATGGCTCGCTGGAATGTCAGCCGCCACACCCCTATTTTACCGCCGCAGACATCGCTGATTATCGCCCACGCCGCCCCGAAAAATTCGGACAAGGCTGTACTGGGCGCCACTTACGATCATCGCGTTCTCACGGGTTTTGACGTCGCACAGGTGTTGCTGGCGTTGTCCCGCCCGGCATAACCCATACACACAAACCAGAGGCCACCGATAGATGAATTTAAACCCCGACGAGATTAAAGCCGCGATTCGCACCAAGGTAATAGAACTTGCCAAAGCGTTGGATATGGACGCGTCCGGCGTCACTGACGACGACATCCTGCCCGCCACCGGCCTGCTGGATTCCGGGGCTATATTGGAACTGGTGGTCTGGTTCGAGGCTAGCTACGACTTTCGGATCAAGCAGGAAGACATGAATATCGACAACCTCGGCTCGATCAATGCGATGACGAACTTTCTGCTTTCCGGCAAACAAGCTTAACCAGAATAATCATCCCATACGCCTATTTGACGCCATTGCGCTGAAGGAATCATCATGGCCATGCCGACGCTGGAACCGATTCAAGACGGCGACCTGCTCGCTTTCTGCCAATTTCTCACGGAACACCTCAGCTCCGAGCGCAGCGCCGAACAATGGGCGCAAGCTTTCCAGCAGAACTGGGGAGTCGCCAAACCCAATAACGGTTTTCTGATTCGCGATGAGGGCAAAATCGTCGGCGGCATCGGCGCTATCTACGCCGAGCGCATCATCCGCGGCCAAGCGGAACAGTTCTGTAATATCACCAGTTGGTGTGTGCTGGAAGCCTTTCGCGCACAAAGCATGCGGCTGGCGATGGCAGTCGTGTCGCAGCCCGGTTTCCATTTCACAGACCTGACACCGACCGAAGTCGTATCGAAGACACTACAATTTCTGAAGTTCAAGCCCATGAACGAACGCCACGCACTCTGGCCCAATCTTCCCTGGTCATTTGCCCGACTCGGCGGCGTTCGTGTGCTTACCGATTACGACGCAATCGAGCAAGCGCTGGCCCCAGCAGATGCCAAGGTATTTCATGATCACCGGCATCTGCCCTGGCTTAGACATCTTGCAGTGGGAAAACATGGCGCGTATTGCCACATAGCCTGGAAGCCGAACAAATTAAAGGGGGTACCGGGCGCAATGATACTTGGATTCAGCGACCCGGAGTTATTCCTGGCTCACCGCCATACCCTCGGCTCGCACCTGTTACAAAACGGCTGTTTTTACACCCGGGTCGAATCACGCTTACTACCCAGACTACCGCTGATTTCTCACGAACTGGCCGGTTATCGCAACAAAGTATTTCGTAGCGACACCCTGGCCGAATCCGACATCAGCAACTTTTATTCCGAGATCGTAGGACTGGACCTGTGAGCGAGCGAAAACCAATCCACGTTGATCCTGATACTCGCCCCATCCTGAGCGTGGTCATCCACACGGAAGAGGAATTCGACTGGAGTAAGTCGTATGATAGAAACGCCACAGGCGTCACGCACATGCGCTACATCGACCGGGCGCAGGGTGTTTTCGATAGTTTCGGCATAATTCCCAACTACGTCATCGACTATCCAATCGCCAGCAAAGCGGAAGCGTTTGGCCCGCTTAAAGCCTTCGCCGATTCCGGCCGGGCGCTGATCGGTGCGCATCTACATCCGTGGGTGTCGCCGCCGTTCGAAGAGGAAATCAATGCGCGCAACTCCTACCCCGGCAACTTGCCGCGCGCTTTGGAGCATAAAAAACTCAGGATACTCACCGAGCAAATCACAAGCTCCTTTGGCCGCCCGCCATTAACTTATCTTGCGGGCCGTTACGGCTTTGGCCCCAATACCGGCGAGATTCTCGAAGAGCTTGGCTACGAGGTCGATATCAGTGTCGCCGCTTCCATCGATTACAGTGCCGACGGCGGCCCGGATTACTCTGACTACTCCAGTGCCCCATTTTGGTTTGGCAGCCGGCGCCGCCTGCTCGGTTTACCAGGCTCCGGCGGTTATGTGGGGCAGCTGAAAGCGGGTGGAACGCCGCTTTACCGGCAACTGATGCATCCTTGGCTGCGCAAGGCAAAAATATCGGGCGCCGTCGCCAGGCTGCGGCTGTTGGAACGTATTAGACTCTCGCCCGAGGATTACAGTGAGCCGGAAATGCGCCGTCTGACCCAATCTTTGCTGGCTGATGGCGTGCGAATCTTTGTGTTCAGCTTTCATTCGCCGTCGGTGATGCCGGGCGGTACGCCTTACGTGAAAAACGACGCGGATCTTGAACGGTTTCTAGAAAAATGCCGTCGCTATTTCGACTTTTTTATGCGGGAGTTGGGCGGCACGACCATGACCCCACTTGAGATTAAAGACTGGCTGGAACAGCATTAATCGAGCAGACAAAAAAAGCCGCGAATTACGCGGCTTTTTTGTTTTTATATTTTGCGTTAACCCGGCGGCCAGTGCATCTGTCTACCCGCCAGCAGGTGCAGATGTAAGTGATGCACAGTCTGCCCACCATCGCCGTTGCAGTTGAACACCGTTCGATAGCCGCTATCCGCATAACCAAACTGCCCAGCAATTTTAGCGGCAGTCTGTAGCATCAATCCGCCCAACAAGGCATCGTCCAGCTCGTTTAAATTGGCAATGTGGCGTTTCGGAATAATCAACACATGCAAAGGCGCTTGCGGATGAATATCCCTGAACGCCAGTAGTTGCTCATCTTCGTAAACCACATCCGGCTTGATTTCTCCACTGGCCATCTTGCAAAACAAACAATCAGTCATGTTTCCTCCTAAAATTCCCGGCGACCGTTAAAGGCATGCGCCAAGGTGCCGCTGTCGATAAATTCCAACTCGCCGCCCATCGGTACGCCATGCGCGATGCGCGTGGCTCGGATATTGAACTTACTGGCGACTTCGCCGATGAAATGGGCTGTGGCCTGACCTTCGACGGTGGAATTGGTTGCCAGAATGATTTCCTTGATTTGCCCGGCAGCCATTCGCTGCTCAAGTAACTCGAAGCCAAGCTGATCGGGACCGATACCATCCAACGGCGACAAGCGGCCGTGCAGCACAAAATATTTACCTTTAAAGGTGGTGGCTTGGTCGATCACCCAAACGTCGGCCGGGCTTTCGACCACGCAGATAGTGTCCGCGTCTCGTAGAGGGTTGGCGCAGACCTCGCATAACTCGGCTTCGGTCAAGGTCCGGCATTCGCGGCAATGGCCGATTTCGTTGACGGCCCTAGCCAGCATTTTGCTTAACTGCATGCCGCCGTCGCGATTGCGCTGCAACAGATGAAAAGCCATGCGTTGCGCCGATTTCGGCCCGACGCCCGGCAGGCAGCATAAGCTTTGAATCAACTCTTTCAGCAAACCCTGGTTTTGCATGTTTAGAACGGCATTTGGAAACCGGGTGGAATCGGGATGCCTGCAGTGACGTCGGCCATTTTTTCTTTTTTCATTTTGCCGACTTTATGCACCGCGTCGTTGATCGCAGCTGCCACCAAATCTTCCAGCATATCCTTGTCGTCGCCGACCAGGGATGGATCGATGCTGACCTTGCGCACTTCGCGCTTGCCGGTCATCACAATTGTCACTAGGCCGCCGCCGGATTCACCTCGCACTTCCATCGCTCCCAGTTCTTCCTGGGCTTTTTTTAAGTTGTCCTGCATTTTTTGGGCTTGTTGCATGATGCCCGCTAGCGCATTTTTCATCATCGTTTCTCCAATATTTAATTCAGCGGTTCGATACTACCTGGCATGATTCTGGCGCCAAACGTATCTTTCAAAGCCTGCACATTTTCATCGGTATTAATGCTATCGACTGCGGCTTGCTGCCGATCTTCGCGGGCTTTTTGAATTTCCAGCGCCGGCGTCATTTGCTGAACCGCTTGCTGAGTAATCACCAATTTCAAGGTTTTGCCGTAATAATTTTGCAATGCGGCCCTTAAGTTTTCTTCGGCTTTAGTACCGACCTGCTGGAAGCTCGGGTCGAGCAGCAAGCGGCAGCTGCTGTCGTCGATACCGTCAAGTACGCAATTATTTGCCAACTCACGGGTACGGCCGCTGATATTCAACGCCGCGATAATTTCCGTCCAATTACCAGGCTTGGCGGCTTGTACTGTAGGTAACGGGCGAGGTTCTTCGATAGCTTTGGCCTCGGCTACTGCCTGCGGCGCCTGCATCGAAACACCTGCTGCAGGCTTAGTCGCTGCAGGTTTGACGGACTCAACCAGTTGCGGTTCCGTGGCTTGTGGCCGGAAAGTCAGCATCCTAAGCATCACCATTTCAAAACCACTGCGCGGATCGGGTGCCAGCGGCAGATCGCGTTGGCCGATCAAGCCGATCTGATAATACAGTTGCACGTCTTCCGGCAATAAAGTCTTGGCCAGGGTTTCCAGCAATTGCTTGTCGAACTCCTGATCAACGAAGTCCGGCATTTGCTGTAACAGCGCGACCCGATGCAATACCCTCAGTATTTGTTGCAGAATATCGGCAAAATCCGGTGTTAGTTCCGCGACATCGGCAATTTTTGCCAGCAAGGCTCGCGCATCCCCAGTCGCCAACGACAGCAATATGTCGTCGATAGGCTGCTGAGCGACGGTACCCAGCATGCCGATCACCGCTTCCGTCGTGACACTGCCGCTACCGTAAACAATGGCCTGATCCAGCAGACTCAAGCCATCGCGCAGACTGCCGTCGGCGGCTCGGCCAAGCATTTTTAGCGCCGCCGGCTCGAAAGCGATTTGCTCCTGGCCCAGGATAAACTGCATTTGCGCGTCAATTTGCTCCGGCAACAGTCGTTTTAGATTGAATTGCAGACAGCGCGACAGCACCGTGACCGGAATTTTATGCGGATCGGTGGTGGCCAGCAGAAATTTGACGTGCGGCGGCGGCTCTTCCAGGGTCTTTAACAAGGCGTTAAAGCTATGGCCGGACAGCATGTGCACTTCGTCGATCAGATAGACTTTATACCGACCTTGATTGGGCGCGTATTGCGCATTGTCGAGCAGATCGCGAGTATCTTCGACTTTGGTGCGGGAGGCTGCGTCGACTTCGATTAAGTCCATGAACCGGCCTTGCTCAAACGCTCGACACACCGAACATTCGCCGCAGGGATTGAAATCTTTCAGATTTTCGCAGTTGATGGCTTTGGCAAGAATCCGCGCCACCGTGGTTTTACCGACGCCGCGCGTACCGGTGAACAGATAGGCGTGATGCAATCTATCATGCTGCAAGGCGTGCATCAGCGATTGGCTGACATGCTCCTGACCGACAAGCTGAGTAAAGTTGCTGGGACGCCATTTTCTGGCAAGAACCTGATAAGCCATTAGCAACGCGGAAAGGCAAGAATTGGGCGGCTACTGTGCCAGCCACATCCCGGCACACGAGTCTGCTGCTACCGTTGCTTCCTTCCGGACCTGGCGGGGTTTACAGCGTATCGTTGCGAGAGGACCGACACAGTAACCATAAAACATCAGCGAGACGCTGAAGAGAGGCGCATTATCCTTAAAAGCCAATCGATAAGCAACTGTCTTGCCAAAAATAAGTAAATAGCTCCGACAATACGCCGCCCGACTACTGAATCGCCGGGATAGGTAAACTGCTGGCGATAGCGTGACCGAACGAGGCGCCGAACTTGCCGGCAAGGCGGTCGATCAAGCGTTCCTGCGGGGTAAAGTTGACCTTCTCCTCGGTGCCGAGCTGGTCGCGGGCCACGCTATCCACGCTACCAAAATCGTCCGCCAAGCCCAGCCTGACGCCTTCGGTGCCAGTCCAAATCAACCCGGAGAACATTTCCGGCGCATCGGTTTCCTTCAAACGTTTGCCGCGCCCTTCCCGTACCGCACCAATGAACTGCTGATGCACTTGATCCAGTAAAGACTGCATATGCTTACTTTCTTGCTGATTGACCGGTGAAAACGGATCGAGCATGGCTTTGTGTGCGCCGGCGGTCAACAAACGCCGCTCCACGCCCAGCTTGTCCAACACGCTCGTAAAACCGAAACCGTTCATAATCACGCCGATGGAGCCGATGATGCTGGCCTGATTTACGAATATTTTGTCGGTGGCCGAGGCAACATAATAACCACCGGAGGCGCACATATCGCCAACCACCGCATAAATCGGCAACTGCGGATGCTGGGCTTTCAAGCGTCTGATCTCGTCGTAAATGTATGCCGACTGTACTGGACTACCGCCGGGCGAGTTGATATTGAGGATGATACCCTTGGTATTTTTATCTTTCGCCGCATCGCGCAAGCCCTCGATCACCGTATCGGCACTAGCCGCCTCGCCCTCGACAATCTGCCCCAATACATCGACGATGGCCACATGCTCGGCTGTAGTGGAATCGATGCCATCCTTAAATTTCGGATAAATCACTATGCCCAACGCAACTGTCAGATACGCGAATGTCAGCAGCTTAAAAAATATTCCCCAACGCCGCGCGGCTTTCTGTTCGTCAATCGCGGCAAACGCCAATTTTTCCAGTACCGACTTCTCCCAACCGGGATTGTTTTCAGCAATATCTTTGGGAAGATCGTGATTATTCTCCACCATTTGTCTCCTATATGATTCCGATTAAGTCGGTGGGGTAGTTCAAACACAACAAGGGATTGTACTTTTGCAAGGTCGCCGCGGAATGCGCGCCGCAAGTCACGCCGACCGACGCCACTTGCGCGTTTAAAGCCATTTGCAAATCATGCACAGAATCGCCGACCATCAAGGTACGCTGTTTATCCACGCCCAATTCGATAATGATTTCATCCAGCATCAGCGGATTGGGCTTGGAAGCGGTTTGATCCGCACAGCGCGTGGTAGAAAATAAATCCGCTACACCGGTAGCATTGATCGCCGCATGCAAACCCGCGCTTTTCTTGCCGGTAGCGACTGCCAGCCGGTAACCTTGGTTACGAAACTGCTCCAGCATGTCATGCACACCTGGAAATAAGTCGGCCGGACCGATTTGCTTGGTAAAAAATGTTTTCGCGTAATCGGCGGCTATCTTTTGCCGGCTTTCGCCATCTTCATCCGGAAACAACTGCTTCATCGCGTTCTCGATGCTCAAACCGACGATGTCCCTGACCGCCTGAACCGTCGGCACCGCACAGCCGCAACGCATCGCAGCCTGCCGGATGCAATGTACGATCCAGTCCACCGAGTCCATCAAAGTGCCGTCCCAATCGAAAATGATTAAATCAAAGCGGTTTTTCATGATTCAGTAATTCTTGTAAATCCTCGGGTAAGGGCGCCGTGAAGTGCAGCAAGGCTCCGCTTACCGGATGGGCAAATTGCAATTGCTCGGCGTGCAAAAACAAACGTTTGTGACCGCGTTTTTTAAAGGCTTTATTCGTGTCGTCATCGCCATAACGATCGTCGGCCACTATCGGATGCCCCAACCAGGCGGCATGCACGCGGATCTGATGGGTCCGTCCCGTCTTCGGCGCGGCATGCACCAAGGTTACATCCTGAAACTGTTTCAAGCGGGTGAATAAAGTTTCCGCGGATTTGCCGGCCTGACTGACCACCACCATCCGCTCACCGCCCTGGGCGACATTTTTCAATAAGGGTACCTCTACCAGCTGTTTCTTGCGCTGAAACTGTCCGACCAGCAAGGCCAGATAAGTCTTTTGAATGCCTTCACCACGAAACAAATCATGTAACAGCTTCAATATCGAACGCTTCTTGGCAATTAACAGGCAACCGGAGGTTTCCTTGTCCAGCCTATGCACCAACTCCAGAAACTTCTGTTGCGGCCTGATCTGCCTGAGCCCTTCGATCACTCCCGAACTGATACCACTGCCGCCATGCACCGCAAAGCCGCAGGCTTGTTCAACACGATAAAGCCATCGTCTTCGTAGAGAATGTGGTTTTCCAGACTGAACTTCAAGGTGGGTTGGACGATGATTTCGTCTTTTTTTTCCGCGACTCTGACCGGCGGAATCCGCACGATGTCGCCTAACTGCAATTTATAACTGACGTCGATACGGCCTTTATTAACCCGAACTTCGCCCTTTCTGACCATACGGTAGATACGGGTTTTGGGGACACCTTTAAGATATGTGATCAAAAAATTATCGAGCCTTTGTTCACTGTTTGCCTCGGTAATTTCCAGCCATTGCACTTGCGGATTAGTCTGATTTGATGCGGTATTCATATGGCGCAAATAATAACAACATATCCGCTAACCATGTTTAAAATTGCTGCTGCCTATAAACATTGCTATATTAGGCTAGTTTATCTTTGGATAGACTTTAACTATAAAAATTTAAAGACAGGGTTTTAGCGTTGTATCTTCGCGCCAGCCTAAAAGAATTTTTTTCGGGTTTTATCGCTCAACCCATGATGAGCGAGCTGCATCCTTAGAATAGAGTTCGGTATAACAGATCTCCCACTTTTCAAGCGCCACCCTCGGCATTGCCGATAACCTACTGCGACAATTACTACAATCCATTGCAGTTTTCAGTCAGTCTGGCCGCTCACTTAGTACATATTGGGAAATACGCCGCCTTTATCCGCGACAACCAAACCTGTTTAAGCTCTAAGTAGGATACAAATAACAATAAGGATAATTTAATGAAAAGAATGCTTATCAACGCCACGCAGCCCGAAGAGCTGCGGGTGGCTTTGGTAGATGGTCAGAAACTTTACGATTTCGACATCGAAGTTCCGTCAAAAGAACAAAAAAAATCCAACATTTATAAAGGTATCATCACCCGGGTAGAACCCAGCCTCGAAGCCGCCTTCGTTAATTATGGCGCTGAAAAACACGGTTTCCTGCCGTTCAAGGAAATCGCCCCCGAATATAGAACCGGCGATAATGAAGAAGGTAAATCCTCCAAATCCAATATTCGCGAAGGCCAGGAAATCGTCGTTCAGATTGAAAAAGAAGAACGCGGCAACAAAGGCGCGGCGCTAACGACCTACATCAGTCTGGCCGGCACCTACTTGGTGCTGATGCCGAACAACCCCAAGGCCGGCGGCATCTCGCGCCGTATTGAAGGCGATAACCGCAGCGAATTGCGCGAAACCATGGCCGCGCTGGAAATCCCGGACAGCATGGGTTTGATAATCCGCACCGCCGGCTCCGACAAAAACGTCGAAGAACTGCAATGGGACTTGAACTACCTGCTGCAACTCTGGGAAGCCATCGACCGTTCCAGCAGCGAACAAGTCGCGCCCTTTCTAATTTTCCAGGAAAGCAACGTGATCATCCGCGCCTTGCGCGATCACTTGCGCGGCGACATCGACGAAATCCTGATCGACCAGGAAGGCGCCTTCAAACTGGTGCATAACTTCCTGAAACAGGTGATGCCGCATAATCTGCACAAGGCCAAACTTTATCAGGACAGCGTGCCGCTGTTCAGCCGCTACCAGATCGAAACCCAGATCGAAATGGCCTACCGGCGCGAAGTGTCGCTGCCGTCCGGTGGCTCCATCGTCATCGATCACACCGAAGCCTTGACCTCGGTAGACATCAACTCTGCACGCGCCACCAAAGGCAGCGACATCGAAGAAACCGCGCTGAACACTAACCTGGAAGCCGCCGACGAAATCGCCCGCCAGCTACGCTTGCGCGACTTGGGCGGCTTGTTCGTGATCGATTTTATCGACATGATGTCCAACAAAAATCAACGCGAAGTGGAAAACCGTCTGCGCGATGCGTTAAAAATCGACCGCGCTCGCATCCAAACCGGCCGCATCTCCCGGTTTGGTTTGATGGAAATGTCCAGACAACGTCTGCGTCCCTCGCTGGGCGACTCCACGCAACTGACCTGCCCACGCTGCAAGGGCCAAGGCACCATCCGTAATGTCGAATCAGTCACGCTCGCCGTATTGCGTTTGATCGAAGAAGAAGCGATGAAAAAAGGCACCGAGCGCGTCATTGCGCATCTGCCTATCGATTGTGCGACTTTCCTTCTCAACGAAAAACGTGCGGCGATTCAGGAAATCGAAACCAGACTGCAAGTCGGCATTATCGTGCTGCCCAGCAAGCATCTGGAAACCCCGGCCTACGACATCGAACGCATCAAATCCGCCGGTGAAGGCAGCGAAGAAAAAGCCAGCCATTTGCATATCAAGGAAGAAGACATCACAGTGCCGGAATTTGCCAAACAGGCAGGCCCCAAAGCCGAAAAAGCCGCGATCAAGGAATTTCTGCCGGACTCACCCGCCCCCGTACAAAGCAAAAAAACCTCTGCCGGTTTGATTCAACGCTTCTGGCAGCGCCTGATCGGCAATAGCAAAGCCGCCGAAAACGGGGAAGCCTCAGAAAAAAGCAGTGAAGACAAACCCAGATCCGGCAGAAATAATCGTCGAGACAGGGGTGATCGAGGCGACCGAGGAGAAAGAGGCGAACGTTCAGCGTCAGGCCGTAACAACAACCGCCGCAACAATAACCGTCGTCCGCCCAACAGCCCGGCAAACACTGAAGCGACGGGCAACGCACCAGCCGAGCCGAAGCAAGCCGTGGTGATTGACCAGGAAAATGCCGGCGACGCAGCAGCCGCTAAAAAAGAAAACGGTGGCCAAGAGCGCAGCCGCCGCAGCCGTAGCCGCAGACGCGGGCCACGCAATGGTGGCGAGAAACGTCCTGAGCAAAATGCCGGCGGCGAAGCTGGCGAGAATAACCAAGGCAATAATCAGGGCGGCGAACGTCCGGTACCGCCCGCACCCAGCTTTTCCGACGGCGAAGCCGCGAGCCAGCCACGCTCTTACGACAGGGATTTTGCCGAGCGCAGCAGCAACCGCAATACCGATTCGCATCAAGAGCCTAGCCCCGGTAGCGCCAGCGAAGAGTGATGAAAAGCCGGGCAACCGCTAAAACTGTTGCCCGGCTTACTCTATTTTTGCAGGCATCGGCGTTTAATCGATAAACCGTCTCGTTAAATCCGCATAGCCATCTATCCTGCGATCCCGCAGAAACGGCCAGATTCGTCTGACATCCTCGCTCCGCTGCAAATCGAGGTTTGCAAACAACAGCACATCCTGATTGTCATCCGCGCTAGTCAATATCTCGCCTTGTGGGCCGGCGATAAAGCTATTGCCCCAGAATTGAATACCGCCGGCATCATCCGGCGCGGCTTCGTACCCAATCCGATTACAGGAAACCACCGGAATGCCGTTCGCTACCGCATGCGCGCGTTGCACGGTAATCCAGGCGTCGCGCTGACGTAGCTTCTCCGCGGCATCGTCAACAGGATCCCAACCAATCGCGGTGGGATAAATCAGCAGCTCGGCGCCGGCTAAAGCCATCAGGCGCGCAGCTTCCGGATACCATTGATCCCAGCAAATCAGCACACCAAGCTTGCCTATCGACGTCTCTATCGGCGTGAAGCCCAAGTCTCCGGGCGTAAAATAAAATTTCTCGTAAAACCCCGGATCGTCGGGAATATGCATTTTCCGAAAAGTACCGGCAATACTGCCGTCCTTGTCAAACACTACGGCAGTGTTGTGGTACAACCCCGGCGCCCGTTTCTCAAAGATCGTCGAAACGATCACCACTTTATTGGCCTTGGCCACTTCAGCCAGCGTTTCACAAGCCGGGCCTGGGATCGGCTGCGCCAAATCGAAACACGCGGTATCTTCGCTTTGGCAGAAATAATGATCGAGATGCAGCTCCGGCAACACCACCAGGTCGGCGTGCTGTTTGCCGGCATTTTCTATTTGGCTGATCGAATAAGCCAGATTGATTTCCCGGCCGCGATTGCAAGGTTGCTGCACGGCACAGGCGATAATCGATTTTTTCATGAGTTGAGATTTTTAAAGGCAATAGGGTGCGGTGCAATAGCCGCGGCGTATTGCACCGAAACATTAGATGAAAAATTAGAAATTCAATTTAACAAATGCCGGCACCTGCATGCTAGCGCAATGCAAACTACCGTATTGATGCACTAACGGCCGGCAAGGTGTGGCAATGATTTCATGGTTCGGGAAGCAGCTTTTCAGCCGTTCCAGCGCTACTGAATCCATCACATCGTCATACACCGGCACCAATACCGCGCCGTTGATAATCAGGAAATTCGAGTAATTGGCCGGCAATTGCTGGCCTTGTTCGTCAAATATCGGTTTCGGCAAGGGCAGCGCCACCAAACGATAAGCATCTCCGCTCGCGGTTTTAAAGGTTTTTAACTGCGCTTCCATGTTTTTCAAACTTTGGAAATGCGGATCTTCGCTATCTTCGCAAGCCGTATAAGCAATGGTGTTGACATCGCAAAACCGCGCCAGCGTGTCGATGTGCGCATCGGTGTCATCGCCGGCCAGATTGCTTTGCTCGACCCACAGAATGCGCTTCGCGCCCAAATAGTTTTGCAACTGGCCGGCAATCGCCGCTTCCGATAAACCCGGATTGCGGTTTGGGTTGAGCAGACAATTTTTGGTAGTCATCACGGTACCTTGACCGTCCGATTCCACGCTGCCGCCTTCCAGCACCAGATCCAGCGTCGCGGTGGGATGGCCTTTAAAAATCGGATGCGCAAACAGCGCCAGATTCAAGGCATCATCGGCCGCATGCGGATATTTCTTGCCCCAGCCGTTGAAACGGAAGTTGAGCAACTGCACGCTGGCTTTGGGATGCAGCCATTCCATCGTCAAAAACACCGTATCCCGCAGCCAAATATCGTTGTAATCGGCCTGCACCATATGAATCTTTTCGTTGTGGCCCAGTTGCGTCTGAATATGCTGCTGATGCTCACCGTCCTTGCAAATAATTACCAGGGGTTGAAACCGGCTGACAGTGGTGGCGACAAAATGATAGGTGTCTTCGACAGCGGACAGATTGGTAAAGTCGCCGCTGTGGTGCGGCCAAGCGATGATAACGGCTGATTGTGTTTCCCATTCTGCTGGAAAGCGAATCATGAAGTACTCCCTGGATAATGTGGCTTTGAGAAATAATGCTTTATTGTATCAATGCTGACCGGTTAAGGCCTATTCCACGGAGTTTTAAATGTTATTGCGGCACATATTCGGATATGAAAACCCTGTTACAGCGGGATTGTTGTCGGTACCGCAAAGCGGTCGATAGGCCGTTCGCCAAACCAGAAGGAAGAGAGTCGCCGGGGTTGCAATGACCGATGAGTCCGCTGGCGGGATGCCACAGCCGAAACTGTAGTTTCCAGCCCGCCAGCCTACCGCCGATGCCGTTGACGAGGTCAGACTCGAGGTCTGTAGTCAGTCAGAAATCCCGAAATTCACCGTGGGGCCACGCTAACCAAGACATCTGCCATCATTTCAGCCAATCATGAACACAATACGAAACCACGACTGCTCGAGGGATTCGACGCCACTATGCACCAATTTGAATCTTTCCGTACCCACTCTTTACGTGGTATCTAACGTTCAATTCTCTGCCGGTCATTTGTTCCACTCGACATCGACCACTTGCGCATATTTGCTGAAATCAAGCACTGATAGGCGCCACTCAAACTGAGTTTACTACCCAGTACCTAGTTGATCCAGCGAAACTCGGGTAACTCACTGAGTTTACGGCCATCGGCTACGATAGGATGATACAGCCGGCCGCACCCGCACTGGTACCGGCGAAACACGCTAAGCCGTCAGAAGTTAATCTTACAGTCAGCATCAAAATTGCTTTGCGCCGAGGCGGAACAGATCCGCGCAATTAAAACTACTATGCCGGATACGGCAAACCGGCGAAGATAAACCCAATTTGCAATCCATCGGTCAAACCAATCCATGCTCTCCGCGACACTACAACTTTTACTAGCCTTGCTTTACGCCAATTTAGGCGAATGGCTGATGCACAAATTCATTTTGCACGGACTCGGCAAACAACCCGGCAGCATCTGGGCATATCACTGGTACGAGCACCATGCAATATGCGCGAAGAACGCGATGCTCGATCCCGGCTATCGCCGCGTAAATTTATCTGTATGGAACGCTCAGACCAAGGAATTGGCGGTTTTGGCCGCGATTGTGATAGTGCATCTACCGCTACTTTGGCATTTGCCCGCCTTCCTCATAGGCTTGTATGGCTCTCTGCTACTTTATTACGCTCGGCATCGCCGGGCCCATCTCGATCCGGATTGGGCAAAACAGCATTTGCCTTGGCATTACCAGCATCACACCATTCCTGACTCCGGTAACTGGTGCGTCACTTGGCCGGGGTTTGACTATCTGCTGGGTACTCGCGGCAAAACCAAAAAAGTTTCTACTGCGCCCCGTAAATAGTCAGAATTCCGCCACGGGCAATGCGCCTGGTTAACGGGGCTTTCTTTTGCAACCTACACCAATTTGCCGACCCCGGCCCTTCTTTGTATCGATTTCCAACACACTTTCGCCATAACCGTGCGCTAATGACGGCATCCGCAGCCAATAAACAAGCAGGTGTGTTTGTTCTGAACACTGTGTCCGTCAATCTTGAAATATAATCGGCCGATTTGAGAGTTAACCCGCCGCATGAACGCCTCCCAAATCAAATGCCTTGCCGTATTTTCCCTGTTTGCCATCATTGGATTCGGCCCGGTTTCGCCTGGTTGCTTGATCGGCATGTATATAGTGGTGACACGGCCGCGCTGGTTTAAAACCTTGATTGATAGCATGTACGCCAACTCGAGCGCACTGACATTCCCGAGCTATTCAGCCGAACAAAGCAGGCGAAGCAGAATCAGGTGTTTTTTCAGCCTGTTGGGATTGTTCATCGTCGACATCGCACCAGTACCGGTGACGCCGGTTATTGCCCTTGGGATTATTCTAAGCAGGCCGCAGTGGTTTTACCAATTGGTGACGAGGATTTATCAGATTGAGTGATTTCGGAGGTTTGGTTTAAGCCGCGCCTACACCAATGTTTGAAAGCCGGGCGCATCGGGCTCACGCAACAGCGAAAACCCGACTTCCCTTCTGTTAAGCGTAAGTAGGTTGAAATGCTTGTTCCGGGTCGGCAACCGGGCAGTTATTGACGCTATCCCAGTAAGGCGACAGTTTCCGTAAAGTTGCGACGATACCAGGCATCACTTTCAACACTTCGTCAACCTCACTCATCGTGTTATAGCGGGAGAACGAGAAGCGGATAGTGCCGTGCGCGGCCGTGTATGGAATATCCATCGCCCGCATCACGTGCGAAGGCTCCAAGGAACCCGAAGTACACGCCGAACCGCTGGATGCCGCGATACCGGCTTTGTTCAGCAACATCAAAATCGCTTCGCCCTCGATATATTCGAACGCAATATCGGTGGTATTGGGCAGACGATTGTTCATATCGCCGGTAATGAAGCAATGGGGAACCGCTGCGGTAATACCTTGTTCCAGACGATCACGCATGGCTTTAACCTGCACGTTTTCATATTCCATGTGCTCCAGTGCCAATTCGCAAGCTTTACCCAAACCGACGATGGATGCGGTGTTTTCGGTGCCGGCACGGCGACCGCGTTCCTGATGACCACCGCGCAACAAAGGGCGATAGCGAGTACCACGGCGTAGATACAATACGCCGATGCCTTTCGGCGCATGCAATTTGTGACCGGAAATCGACAACATATCGATCTTGGTGTCTTGCAACATCATCGGAATCTTACCGACGGCCTGCACCGCATCAGTATGGAACATCACGCCGGCGGCGTTGGCCATTTCGGCCATTTCTATGACCGGAAAGATGGTCCCGGTCTCATTGTTTGCCCACATCACGGACACAATCGCCACTTCATCGGATAACAGGTTTTTGTAAGCTTCCAGGTTCAAGCGGCCGCATTTGTCCACCGGCATCCGATGAATGGTGTAGCCTTCTTTCTCCAGGTTTTCGCACAAATTTAAAATCGCCGGATGCTCGACAGCCGTAGTGATAATTTCCTTGCGATTGGGTTGCGCCTTAATGGCCGACAAAATCGCGGTGGAATCTGACTCGGTGCCGCAAGAGGTAAAAATAATCTCCGAGTCGTGCTCGGCGCCGATCAACTCTTGCACCTGGGCCCGGGCTTTCTTGATACCCTTGGCCACGCCGTCGGCGAAACGATGGATAGAGGATGGGTTGCCGAACTGCTCCGTAAAATACGGAATCATCACATCGACCACCGCGCTATCCACTTTCGTGGTCGCGTTGTTATCCAGATAAATATCAGGCATGACTTGCCTCCTCTATGGTCACCAGTTTCGGCATTTGCGAAGCCGGTACGACCTTGATGAATTCGCCCATCACTTCCATCAGACGCTGTTGGATACCGGCAATCGTCATCGCCGACATTTGGCAACCGTTGCAAGCGCCGGTCATATTCACGTAAGCGGTTTTATCCACCACTTCCACCAACTCGACGTCGCCACCATCGGCCATCAATTGCGGGCGGAAGGACATGATCACTTCCTCAATCTTCTTGATGCGCTGCAGATTGGTCATCGGACCTTTTTCGGCAACCACCGGCGCGGGTTTAGCGACCGGCGCCGCATTCGGATCGAAAGTTTCCCCGCGTTCTTTCAGGACTTTTTCCAGGATGGCTTCGATATCTTCATGGCAAGCCGCGCAACCGCCGCCGGCTTTGGTGTAGTTAGTCACGTCTTCAACGGTACGCAGCTTGTTGGCCCATACCATCTCTTCGATCATTACGGCATCGATCGCAAAACATTTGCAGACCAGCGCGCCTTCTTCGTGATCGTCTTTCCACTCTTCGCCGCGATAGTTGGCGACCGCCGCTTGCAAAGCTTCACGACCCATCACCGAGCAGTGCATTTTTTCCGGCGGCAGGCCGTCCAGTTCGGCAGCGATGTCCTGGTTCGTGACTTTCAACGCTTCGTCCAAAGTCAGGCCTTTGATAATCTCGGTCAACACCGAAGACGAGGCAATCGCCGAACCGCAGCCAAAGGTCTGGAAGCCGGCATCTTCGATCACTTCGGTATCGTCGTTGACTTTTAAAGTCAAACGCAAGGCGTCGCCGCAACTAATGGAACCCACTTCGCCAATGGCGTTCGCATCGACTACCGCGCCGGCATTTTTAGGGTTGAAAAAATGATCTTTTACTTTATCTGAATAATCCCACATAGCTATTTCCTCGAATTCTTAAGAACAGGTTTTTGGGGCGCCGCCGCTCTCGCCGGTGGTAAACGATGATCCGCAGGCACAGCTTTTAACCGCGTTGGGATTGGTGAATTTAAATCCGGAGCCTTCCAGACTATCGACAAAATCGATGGACATACCGTCCAGACTTGGCAAACTGAGCGGATCCACAAATACTTTGACTTCGCCGCAATCGATAACGGTGTCGTCTTGATTTTCCTTCGCTTCCAGTTTCATTCCATATGACAAACCTGAACAACCGCCATCGGTAACTTCGATGCGCAGCCCACCGGTCGGTTTGTCGGAACTGCTAATAAAACGACCCACGGCTTTAATGGCGCTTTCGGTTAATGTAATCATCTTTAAGTCTCCTGAACGGTTTGGCATTGATCTTGTAAACAGTTAAAGCAACCAGCATGCCATACGCGAAAATTTCGGCTAAACCGCTGAAATTGCTACGCCGAAGGCAGCCGGCCAACCTTTATCGGCAAGCCGTTTCACAACAAACCCGGCGTTTTTGTCGGCTTTGCTACAAAACTCTCACAGGAGCACAGAATGAACGTAGAAGATTTGGATTTGGGCGACGTGGTGTATGCGGCGCATACCATAGTTGACGACGGCAGCATGCCGGACAGCGAGGAAGGCGAGGTGTTGGCCGTGGAAGGCACTCGCGGCGTAATCGTGATGAAGGGCCACATCGAGGAAGATCCGGCACTCACCGTGTTTTTGGTGCGCTTCGAAGACCAGGAGTTGAATCTGGGCCGGCCTATCGGCTGCTGGAGCGAAGACTTAATGGCTCCGGAGCAAGAACTGGTGTCTCATTAAATCAAGGTTTCGGTCAAGCTTGCATAGCGGCTTTGCCGCCAAGCCCGGACGAAATGTCCGCTAACAGCGAAGGACGAAGAGCGTCTTGCCGCCCAGACGTTGCTGCCACCTAGGGCCCTGACGCGTCAATGTCTCGCTTATCCGAATGCCTACACTTTTTATAGAAGGCATGGGCACACCAAGGATTCTATGCACATAGGCTAAGGTGTGCTTGAATGCTTAAATGCCCCTGTTCATCACTTAAGGCCTGCCAATGCCAACTGCTTCCGAGTCCGTAATCCAATACCACCAACGCACCAAACACCAATTGAACGCCTACGCCAAAGGCCCGGAATCCTTGGATTGGGACGACCAGCCCAATCCGTTCCGCCGCTTTAACGGCTGCGAAACGGTAAAACTGCCGCGGCCCGGAGCCGAGCCAGATTGTAGGTTTGCCGACTTGGACAAACCGCAGCGTTTAGCCCCCCAGCCTCTAAACCCGGCTAATCTGGGCCTGTTATTGGAACTGTCTTTCGGTTTGTCGGCCTGGAAGCAATTCGGCCCGGACCGCTGGGCCTTGCGCTGCAACCCGTCCAGCGGCAACCTGCATCCGACCGAGGCCTATTTGCTGTGCACCGACCCCGATCTGTTACAACCCGGCGTATATCATTACGTCAGTCACGATCATCATCTGGAACGGCGCAGCCGGTTTACCGCCGATACCGATACTAAAGAAGTCTATATAGGTCTGTCATCCGTACACTGGCGGGAAGCCTGGAAATACGGCGAACGGGCATTCCGTTATTGCCAGCACGACATCGGTCATGCGCTGGCGGCCTTGAGTTACGCCGCCGCCTGCCTGGGTTGGTCGATCGAACTGCTCGGCGAAACCGCGGATACAGACATCGCCGCCTGGCTGGGATTGGACCGTCACGACGATTTTGTCGCGACCGAACACGAAGCGCCGGATTTGTTCTGTCGGCTGCACGCAAGCCAAACCGCCGACGGCGAATTTTCCACCGCACATTTGTTAGCTATTGCGCAAACCGCAGAATGGTTTGGGAAAGCCGAACGCTTATGTGGCCGGCATTTTTACCGCTGGCCGATTATCGACGAAGTCTCCGCTCAGGCCATAAAGCCAACCACGACTGTCGAACGTGTAACGCTGCCGAGTCTGGATTTGCCGCTGCCCAGCCGGGATCTCCCCGCCGGCAGCCTGATTCGCCAGCGCCGTAGCGCCCAGCATTTCAACGGCAAATCGCCGGATCTGCCATTGGCGGATTTTCACCGAATGCTGGCAGCACTGCTGCCCAATGCCAAACCGCCGTTCACCGCCTGGAATTGGCCGGCGCAAGTTAATATCGTGCTATTCGTGCATCGGGTAGACGGTCTGGAACCGGGCTTGTATTTGCTGCCGCGCACTGCGGCAGCGGCGGCGGAACTAAAACCAGTCTGCTCCGCCGATTACGAATGGCAAGCAGTCGAGGCGCCGTTCGAATTTTATCGGCTTACCGCCGGCAACGTCAGACAAGCCGCGAAAACCCTGTCCTGCCATCAACCCATCGCCAGCGACAGCGCCTTTAGCCTGGGGATGTTGGCGCGTTTTGCCGACAACGTCGAAGCCGAAGCCTGGCGTTATCGCCGGCTATTTTGGGAATGCGGCCTGCTAGGCCAGATTTTGTACCTGGAAGCGGAAACCGCCGGCGTGCGCGGCACCGGTATCGGCTGCTTCTTCGACGATGCGGTACATGGCGTGTTGGGCTTAAAGGACAACGGCTGGCAAAGCCTGTATCACTTTACTATTGGAGAACCGCTGGACGACAGCCGCCTGCAAACCTTCCCGGCTTATGCGCATTTAGGCTAGTCGGCCGCGAGCGCCCGCCAGACCAGGGGTTTGGCGGGCGAGTAAAACGCCTTGAAATATTTACGAAACAATCCCACCAATAATGTTTAAAATCATGACTTTATCCCTGCCAACACTTAAAGGCCCACCATGAGTTTTAAATCCAGCTTGATCCGCTTCGTCATCAAATTGACCCCCAATGCCCTGATCATATGGGGCGCCAACATCATCATGAAAGGTATCGCGGAGTTGACCCAATTTAATTTCGATCTCGATGCCCGCAAAGTATACGTGCAGACCCGGTTATACGGCGAGGAACACACCATAGAAGTCACTTTGGAAGATTTTGCGGTGTTCAACGACGGCGAGTCCTACCGATTTATCATTCACCACGCTAATTCGGACCGGCTTTGGCTTAACAACATCCTGGCCAAATTTACCGGTAAAGCTTGGAAAATTCCGACGCTGCCGTTGTTTGCCGCGCAACTGGAACTGGTTGCCGAAGTATTTAGCGCCAAACCGGCGGTATTGGAAAAAATCCATTGATCCGGGCCGCGCCAAGCGGATTATTTGCCTATACATTAAGTGAAGACAATATGTAAAACAATAAGTTACAAACACAAAGGTGTAATATAGGGGTAAAAATTGAATTTTTCCCGGTATCCGAGAATTTTAACACCAAGATTTTGCCGGTGAATTTCGACACAAAAAGCTGGCAAACCTCCCAAGTCTGCTGGCTTTAAAGCCGCGATTTACGCGGCATCTTTTACTTGGAGCGACTCTACGGGATGGATCTGAATTTATTTTGCGAGTGCTCATGATCATTTGCTAATTCGTTGCTCAAAATCAGGCGGCACCACAAAAAGATAACGCTTACCTTCTTTGGTCTTAATCAACAATTTAAGGTCATCCGAAAGTTCCAATAAATCTTTCCTAGCGACATCGTAGGAAATCCCGTGTGAGTTTTGATGCTCTTGTACGATATAAGCAAACCTGGGGTGTTTTAGTGCATGCCTTATAAGAGCAATCTGGCGGAAATTCAATTTACCCCGCAAGCGTTTATTATTCTGGAATAGCTTTTCCGTAACACTTAGCTCTTTCGATTTCGTATCCAAATACGAGTGTAAAGCTTCTATTGATCGATGTAATACAGTGAGCTGATGAAGCAAGAAGTAAGTTACATCGTTGTCATCGGTTTCAGTGTGCAAAAAAGCCTTACCGTATTGAACGGGCGCTTCCTTAATAATGCGCGAAATCGATACAAATTCGATCAACCAGTAACCATGCCTAGCCATCGCCCAATAAAACAAGGCACGTGCAGTACGACCATTTCCATCGCAAAAAGGATGGTCATACCCCAGCATAAAATGCAGAGTAATGGCTTTTATTACCGGATGTAGAAACGGATTGTCTCCTCCGTCATCAATGCTATTGGCAAAATCACATAACCTTTTAATTCTTGCTTCCAATTCGCCGGCATCGGGCGGTGTGTGCAAAATCTGCTGCGAGGCATTATCAACGACATGAATATCATCACGATTAGTTCTTAGTCTTCCAGCCATAGTCTGGTCGTCAAGGGTATTCTCTGTCACGATGCGCTGTAACTCGAACACTATTGAGGGAGTAAGCTGTTCATCTTTAATTTCACGAATAAACTGCATAGCCCGGTAGTTATTAAAGATCATCTGCTCGCTTTTATCAGACGGCTTACGTTGTTGTCTGATCATTTCCTTAGCAACATTTCGCGTCGTCGAGGCGCCTTCCAATTGACTAGAATTAATTGCCTCTTCAATAAGCGATCTAACTAAATACGTGGTGCGCGTTTGAGGATTGGTAATGGCATTCTCAGTCTGAATACTTCCTGATGCATAACGATCCAGCCAATGTAGCTCCCTCTGTACGCTATCGGTTATACAGTATTGAAATGGCCGTTGATATTTATCAACTAATGGCAATGCTTGATACAATTTACTACGAGCGAATTTGATGCCACACCACCATTGCTCACTACTGAACCCATCAGGATTTGGTAAATGACGCAACTTATCCCAGTGCAAATAGCGGCCTTTTTCGTCAACTGGCTGAAAAGTACTCATAATTTGAAAAGCTTTGCCATGGTCTTGCTCAAATGAAGCCTCCAAAATATCCTGAATATTTGGCGGTATTGCTGGTATTTTCATGGTGTTTTTCTTTAAGAGTCATCAAGTTATAAGATGAACTAGTTTTTCATACTTGGTTTTTAAAAACAAGTATGAAAAAAGAAAGCCGGCCAACCAATCAATCAAGGCCGCCGGCTTTTTGTTGGCCGTTTAAAGTCAATCAACTTGCAGCTGACAATCGAGTGCGGCTTACCGTCGCCGATATTAAAGTGGTCCAATACATTGACACTTAACTCTTTTAGTCGTTTGGTTATCGTGATATCGGCCTAACTTACGACGACACCCTCTCTAGGGTGGTTATGGGCAAAAATGACCGCCGCCACATTGAGTTGCAAGCAACGCTTAACTACCTAACTGTCTGGAGCATTTGCGGGAAGGCGACGTTTTACACGTCCATTCTATAGATCGTCTGGCGCGCAATTTGAAAGACCTGCAAACCATTATCGAGAACCTAACTCGGAAAGGCGTCACGGTTAAATTCTACAAAGAGCATTTGACCTTCGAAGCGGCCAATACGTCGCCCATGCAAACCCTAATGCTGCAAATGCTTGGCGCGTTCGCCGAGTTCGAGCGGACATTGATTAAGAAACGCCAAAGGGAAGGTATCGAAGCGGCCAAGGCCCAAGGCAAAAAGCTAGGCGCACCGGCCAAACTGACAGCAGAACAAGCCGCCGAAATCAAAGCACGGGTTGAACAGGGTGACGATAAAAGCAAACTGGCGAAGGAATACGGTATCAGCCGGCCAACGCTCTACAAATTGATTGCTGCCTGAGTTTTTGACCGATCAGGACACAAAAAGCCGGCAAGCCAATCATGACAGCCGGCGCGTTCAGCTATTTGTTCCGCCTTGCTTTTGTCCTAGGTGCCAGTAGATCTGTATACAGTTTTTCCATGGATGGTAAATTTGTAACGCCAATTGCCATGTCCAGTTTTTTTAAAGATTTTGGCCTTGCTTGGGTTTCTGCGCTACCTTCGATTGTGCCTTGCGGTGGTTTGGCGTACATGCCACGCAGCCAGGCTATCAAATCTTCATCAATAAACACCCAGCACTTACCGGGCTTGGCTGCGGGAATATCCCCGGCACGTGCCTTGGCCAGCACTGTGCTGGGATGCAATTTAAGTAACCGTGCAGCCTCTTCAAGATTTAGGGTTTGCATGCTTTCACCTTCATAAATGTAGATACAACTGCACAGGTCGAGCGATTCGGACCAAATCAAGCCGCGCTTAGCTATAAACGCGGCTCGCCTTCGATTTCATCGATTGAACTATTTAAAATCCCCTCTAAACCAAGCATCCAAGATGCTTTTGGCGTCGCCCATTTCCATGCGGATGGCCTGAGCCACAGCCGGGATACTGTCTGACGACAGGCCGCCGTCATCCAACTGACTGGCAACCCCCATTACATCAGCAATGCCCGCGACGCGGTTCATAATATCCAGCATGCTTTCATAGAAATCGCTGTTGATACGGTGGTTAAAATCGATAGTGTTATTCGTGCTGTTGGTTTCTTGGTTACTCATGGCTGTTTACTCCCTTGTTCGTTTTAGTTTCTCTTTCGACATAACAATTCAGTTAATCGATGGCGTCTTCCAGCTCCAAACGGATGGCCCGACCTATGCAGCGCAGCAATTCCGATCAAATCAAGCGATGCTCGGCAAACGAATACGGCTCGCCATCACCCACGATAAAATGATCCAGCACCCGAACATCTATCATCCCTAGCGCCGCTTTCAACTTATCGGTTATTTTCCGATCCGCTGGGCTAGGTTCGTTTATACCGCTCGGGTGATTATGGGCGAATATGACCGCCGCTGCATTCAGTTGCAGACAACGCTTGACCACTTCGCGCGGAAAGACCGAAGCACCGTCTATCGTCCCCCTAAACAGTTCTTCGTATTCAATCAGGCGGTGTTGATTATCCAGAAACAAGCAGACAAATACTTCATGCTCCAGGCCTTGCAATCGGGTTTTTAGATAAGGGCCAACCACATAAAGATCGTTCATAAGCTCACCGCGCTCTACCCTTTGATTCAGCAGCAGAGTAGCCGCCTTGATGATTTGCTCTTCGGTCAGTGCCCGGCGGGCGCGGTATTTGCCGGAAGAATCGGCGACAAAGTAAGGTAGCTTGATCGATTGGGTGGTGTTGGCGCGGGTGCTCATGGCTGCACCTCCCTGAATTGGGCACGTAGCGACAAGGACAACGCCAGGAGTTCTTCGCAGTCCGTTACAAGACATTCCAACACGTTGAGACTCAGCTCGCCATACTTGGCGTCTTGCATGACCATGCCATAGCTTAGAGCCAGGCCGGCAAATATCGGGTGCAGTGGATTGGTAAGGGTTTGCTGTTGCTCTATTCGAGCGGGATTGGATGCGCTAGGCATGGTGGTTTCTCCTTTGCTGTATGGATAACCGCCACCTTGCTTCCTACAGCATAGGCGACGGACTTGAGTGGGGTAGGAATACCGGACAAAGGGACCGGCCAGCCTTACGGCTGCCCAAACAAGCCCGCCATAATAAACAGGCACAGCAAAGCGCTGTGCCGAATGACAGACATAAAAAAGCCGCGAAGAGCTGCGGCGATTTTTTCGCCTTTGTTACACGGGTTCCTACGCCCGGCCAGTCTTCGGACTGACGGAGATGATTCTGTGCGACAACGGTTAGCTGTGTCAATGGTTTGTTGATGTTATGGCGCGGCCAGGCCTTCGAATCGGCGCTTTTCCAAACCACGGCCGCCGCCGTTCCTTGCACCATCGCTATCAAAAATGAATACAAGCGCTAATATTGCTGCGAAATTTACTGTTGATCTAAAGAGAAGGGGGAGGAATGTCAGAAGTTCCAGGAATTGTAGACGGCAAACTGCTCGCTAAGTTCGCGGCCAGTAACTTGCTAACAATATCGGCCGGAGTGGCTTCAAGCTCTCTCGACAAGCTTGCTACTTGGTTTTTAGTAGCGTTTGGGGCTGGAATCGCTCTCATATTGTCGAACCTAAAAGATATTTCGGAGTTCATTCCTATCCCCGTTATAGCGTGCGTATCTACCCTATTTTTCTGGGCGAGTGTTCTTTGTTTCGCACAACGTTATGTCGCAACGGTAATTGGTTGCGGCGCCGCTTCGGCGAAGGAAAGTAGAGAACTAATTGAGAAGTTAGCTCGTATCGACCCAGTTGAATTGATTGCACAGATGAAAGCGGGAATACCGTATCTGTTACGGCTAATCGCCTCTGGCCTGCTGAATGCTGTAGAAAATGGTGATTTTGCCGCCGTCGGGAAATTATTCATTCGCCTCACATTGTTTCAGGGCTTGCTTGCAACATCAGAGGTTATCGTTTTGCTGGTTGCATTAAGCAAATTAGCCATAGAAGTTAATGCAATTCCGGGGTAGATAGCACCCTTTCAACCACACCCCGCGCCCGTACTGGTGTCGCCATGCGGGTGGCCGTGGCTAAATCAGGCAACTACTAAGGCTTTCTCTCCCCCAGCCCCGGTTCAATACGCCATAGGGGCGGCGGCGGTCTTTGCCGGGTGTTTAGTAGGGGGTGTGAGTAAGTCCAATGTCTTGGCCTACTTTATCCCCATGGGTTTTTTCTATTTATAAAAAGTCCCCCAGCGAAAATTTAGCTAGGGCGACGCAAAGGACGGGGCAACCCCTAGACTTTTGACCCGCCCCTGGGGGGCATGACTGCGCATAAATTGGGCGGCTTCCGCCCGGCCATGCATCCAACGACAGTGGGCACTAAAAAATATTCCTTCTATACCCTATGCAAAAAATCTGGGGAATCTGGGTAGATAACCCTCAAGACCATGTGCCGCTAGGCTTTCAGGCTCCCCACGCCATTTAATAAAACGGGGATCTCCCCACGTAGAACAAGCAAAATCCGGGGAAACAATCCGCTAATAGACCGATTTAGATTGTTGCCTCACTTTGATCGCGGCTAATTCCTTCCCCAGATAAACTGCGGAACTCCTCACTCAGCAAAAAGCACTTGGGGAGCTTGAAAGCCTTATGTATCAAGGCTTACAGGCTTATCTCCCCAGATTCCCCGGATTTTTTATACATACCCTTATATTTTTTCAGCAACGGCACCGACTAAATCATTAGCCGCCCACAGACCCGCTACCCATTGGCGTACCAGTTGAGGGGAGCGGGGAATAGATCAAAGAGTAGTTTTCTTATACGGGTATATCCTCTACCCAGTAATTGGAAGACAGCACGACCGAGCCGCAATCCCGGACATGACCAACGACAATTGGGTGAGGATGGCCGGCTGCGGTAACATTTACCGCGCCGTTTGAAATAAATGACGGCTTACTTTCCGGCCGTTCTTGAGCGCCTGGTGAGGTGTTTTTTTTGTGGCTCGTGATGATGTTGGCAATCGCCGATAATGCCATAGCCGTACCAATATTAATGAGCGCCACAGCAACGCCAGCAGAAGCACCAGCTTCCGTCGCTGCTATCGCCACCGCCGCCCACACTCCTTCTTCTATGCCGGTTTCACCGCTCATTCTAGGCAAAATCCACAGCTCTTCGGCGGCCCAAGGGTCTAACGCATTGCCGACAGTGACTTGGCGAGTTAAGTCCTGCTTATTAGCATCGTATAAAATCGCGACATATTCCCCGGCATCACAAGCCGCTAGAAATCCCTTGCGCTGCACGGCAATGGCCCGCAATGCTTCCGCTGGCGTCGTAACGTCCAAAGCCCATACGGGTTTATATTTTTCCAAATCTCCAAAAAGTCTTACTGTCTTCATGTGAATACTCCTTCACGGTTAATGCCGAAATCATCGGCGAATATCAATTTTAAAATTTGGCTAAACCTTCATCGTTTGCGGGAAGGGGCTTAACCGGATTCAACAAGGCCAGCATCCAGAACCAGCACCCGCACCGACCGGCCCGCAACTATGCGCTTAACCGTTGTACGCGGCTTGCCGTTTTTGCCATCCTGCTCTACCTTCAACAACAAGCCCCGCTCAGCCATTCGGCGCCATAGAGAGCCGGCAGAAATCAGAAAACTATCACCTTGATGGCGGGCAAATTCTTGGGTGATCTTGAAGGCGGTGTTGGGCTCTAGCCATACCTCGGCGGGCTGTCCGTCTCTAGGCTCGGCATACCAGCCGCAACAATCGCCCATCGGTTTATACATATCCTCGCCGTTCAAATCTTTACCGGAGCTGCGCCAGCCCCAACTGAATGGCCGGGTGATGGGTGGCCCTTGCTTGATAACGGTGGAAATGTGACCATTGCCCGAGCTGAACGCGGCCCGCAACAGTTGCAGGAAGCGTTCGACTTCGTCTTGCTCGGTTTGATACACGCCTTGCTCGATGAACGCCTGCTTTAAACAGCTCTCGAACTCCGCCAACACGATGTTGGTCTGTTCGCTGGTCAGGGTGCCGGCTTCTTCGAGAAACTCCAGCCAGGTTTCAGCACCGGCCAGCAGGTTGCTGTATATCTCCGGTGCTCGCGGGTGACTGCTGGCGAAGCCGTCACGGATGGCGGCATTGCGAAGCTGTTCAACCGCCTTGGGAAATTCCGCCTTTAACCGATCCATGCGCGGCGCTAACCACTGTAGATAGGCAGACATAAGGCCGGCAAACCGTCGCGCCTGTGCGGCATGCTGTAGTTTGCTGAGCGTGGCGTTATCAACGTCGGCGCGGCCTAATTCCAGCACCAGCAGACGGCCCAGCAACGACACACCCCGTGGCAAATCTTCGGCGGTGACCAGTAGCATGGAGCGATTGAACGGCGCGGCTTGTGCCTGCATATTGGCGGTGCGGCGGCCACGTCCGGCCCCGTTGCCAGTACCGCGAATAATCCGCTCAGCCATTGCATGCTGTTTCTCAGCCTCGACCCGGTTAACACTAGGCTTAAAATCATCGACTGAATACACGCTATCTTTGGCCTGGTGGGCTTTGGCTTCCGCGTCATTGGCGGAATCAGACCAGTTCGCCGGAAAGCTGCGGGCGGTGAAATCGCCATAATAGGCTTGAGCGATGGCGGCCAGGGCGGACTTACGAGAACCCGTCAGAGACCATGCAACCAGATAGCAAAGTCGGTTTGCTGGCATTCACCCAGCGGCGCCCGCGCCACCGCAGCCAACAAGGCCGCGCCGATATGCGGCCTACTGGGTGCCACGTCCAGCAACAGCAGGGAATCAGCTACCGCCTGTTTTAATTCATCGCCCGCCAACGGTGCCGGCAGTGCATAGCGGCCCATATTGCCAGGCCCTAAATCGACTTGAACGCCATCGATCAAACCGGCGGCAGTGACAGCCCCCGATCCGGTCAAATAATGCCAAGCGCCGTCGATTTTCTTCCATCCGGTGAAGCGATAGATCACGCGGCGCGGTATGTCGCCAGACAAGCGGCTGTATTGATGCGTTGCGGCGCGGAGGTTGTCACGCTTAGCGGTGCCAGGATAAACAAACACCCGCGAACCCCACGCCTCGTTGGGCCAACAGGCTTGCGACGAAAAGAAAGATTTTGCAGGCACATCGACCGCCGGCAGCGGCAAACCATCGGCGCGCCGGCCTTCAATCCGCAAGAATGATGCATCGTTTAAACCGTCTTCGGCGGTGACTTCCTCCTTGATCGAACACGTAAAATCGCACAACTGGAACGAACTCTCGGCACGGTCACTCGATCCCTCGACGCGCATCATGCGGTACTGAACAAATGCTCCGCCGACAACTCCGTATTCGCCAAACCGTTCCGGACGATCCGATCCGCGTCCGCCACCACTACCGCCACCGTTACCTGCCGGCTTTTTGGTGGCTGGCTTCTTCGCTGCGTTAGTAATATCAACGACTTTGGATTTCTTATCCTCGCTCACTTTCTAGCCTCCGTTGCCGAATTTTGAAGTCGTTGTAATCGCCGGCAATGGGCGGGACATATACCGTGGCATCAATGGCGGCAGCGGCTTCGTTGGCCTTGGTGACGCCAGGATTGCCGGCTGTTTTCTCATCGTTATCGGCGCAAAAAATCAACTCGGCGTCTTGGTGCAACTCTCTAACGGTTTTCCCAACGGCCATGAGATTTGTTGCCGAGAAGCAGATAAAAACACGGCAACCCGTATCTTCAAACAGACTAACAGCCGTTGCCCACCCTTCTGCCAGGAACATCGGGGCGCTACATTTACCGATACATGAAAAGCAGCCGGCCAGTTCAGCACCCGCAATAAATGTTTTATCGCGGCCAAGATCAGCAATGACTTCCGGGAAAATGTATTGAAGATTGCGGATGTATCCAGCGCGGTTTCGAATCGGAATCAACAGAACATCATCGACCACGATCCGGCGAACCTCGCCATCAACACACCTTGCCGAACGATCAAATCGGCCCAATCTAGCGCCAACCGGCACCGATAATTCTTTTCGCACCATGTATGCAGACGGAGTAAACGGCCAACGCTGCGCACGCTCATATTCCGTAACAGCCTCAGCGGCTTTAATGTCTTGCATTCGCCGCCGTTTGGCGTCGCGACGTTGCTGTTCTTTGGTAATGCGCGCCTTATCGGCTGCCGACATGGTCCGCGATTTATCGCTATTCAAAAACAGCCGGGCGCGGGCTCCGGATTTATTGTTAAACACCTGCACCCGTTGGCCGTCCGGGGTAATCTGAATCCGACCGTCGTTTTTACCGCGTGGATCGTCGGTAATGTTTGCGGTATGAAAGCGCCCATCATGGGGAACCGTTTGATAATCAACGCCAACTTGAGCACATGCGGCGCGACATGCATCTTCGATATTTTGCCAGGACATTAAGCACCGCCTTTTTCTTCGATCTGGTGGCCGCAACACGGGCACTCTACCGGTTCCAGCATTTCTATTTCCAATTCCAGAAACAGACCACCCAAAGCAGCAATTAACTTGCGGCACTGGTTGCGTGATGAACCGGGAATCTTCGCCGCTTCGGCTGCGATGGCTGTCTTAATCCGGCATTCCGTGGCGGTTTCAGCCTCAACCGCCGCAATAGCACTCCGTATCTTGGTAAGTTCGGTTTGAGGGGCTTTTTTGACAGGCATTACACACCACCCTTCACACTAACAACGTGATCAGATGCGGCGGTGTTTATTTCTTCGATTGTTTTGGTACGGTTTTGCAGACGCCAGGTGTCCAGCTCTTCGCGTTTGAAAAACAGCTTTTTACCTAGCGGCTTATAGAAGGGGATTTGCTGCGAAGATGTCAGCTTATAAAGATAGGATTCGGCGAATCCCAAATAAAGCGCCGCCTCTTCAAAAGACAACACGCTTTTGGATACGAGCATCGACGCAAGCAACAGCTCTAACTTTGCGTTGATGTCATGGAGGGTTAATACTGGTGTTTCCATTTCTTTGACTCCGGTTAAAAAAACGAAGTCAAAGAATAATGACCAAAAACAATTGACTTTGCCGCCCGGCAAAACCAATTGCCGGCGGCAAAAGCTACTTGTTCAAAAGCTTCAAGCCTTCGGCGGTACTATCTCTGATTGCAGTATTTCCGGTTCCTTTTTTACCCAAAAAGTCATTGATAGAAACAATAGATTGGACATCCTCAGCAATTTGTAAAGCGTTTGGTTTTTCGCCTTTTTTATACTTTGGCAATTTTTCCGCAAGCAATAACGCAAGTGCGGCAATTTGCTTTAACAGCTTAGAGCGTTCATTTATGGTCAGCTGAGATTCAGACGCCTTTAGAAAATCTATATCTTCGTTAAATACAACAAGCTTTGCCTCCTTAATAAGCAGCGGCTTGCCAGTATCTTTATTCACCAGCTTCAAAACCTCTGTGTTTCCGTCTTCCCGACCCTCAAAATAGATTGCAAGAATCGCCTCCATTCCTTCCGTTCCGGCTTCATAATCTCTAACGCACCACGCAGATAACTTTATTGCACCTCCTTGGATACCGCCCCCAAACTCTGTTGATATTGTGCAACCGGATTTGGCATCAATTACTTCTTTTATGAAGACCGCATTACCTACTGGAACCGCTATACCGATAATGCCCTTTGCCGCGAAGTGAATAAGATCGTCTTCGGTGCAATCAAGCAGCTCGGCAGCCTTTTTCAAAGGGTAATAATCTGGCTTTATCAAAACGCCTCCTTCAAAGCGCATCCTTCCAAATGGTAGCCGCGCCAGCCGGTGAAGGTTTCCGGCGTTCGCCCGCTAAAGCTAGGCACGGCTAAATCGAATAACTACAGCCCGATGTCCGGTATTTTATGCATAGCCTCTTTGCGAACCGCGTCGATGATGTCGGCGTAAATCTGGGTAGTTTTCACCTCGCTATGCCCCAGCAACTTGGAAACGGTGTAAATATCAACGCCACGGGATAGCAGGGAAACGGCGAAGGTATGCCGGCCAGAATGAAAGGTAACGTGTTTGCTAATCCCGGCAGCCATGCACCAGCGCAACAGCTCGACATTCATCCAACTGGAGTATTTCAGCCCTTGGAACACCCGCCCCTGATTTTCCGGTTCGCCCATCAATTTGAATGCCTGTTCGGTAATATCCAGGTATTGCAAAGTTTTGGTTTTTTGCTGGTTGAATGTGATCCGCTGCACCCCATCCAATTGGCTCACGTCCGACCAATCCAGTTTGTTAATGTCGCTCCAGCGTAGCCCGGTCAAACAAGAGAACAGGAAAGTCCGCTTCAAGACATCATAGCGGCAGTCTGCTTTAACCAGTTCCCGCACCTCTTCAATGGTTAAGTATGTCCGTTCGGTCGATTCCGATTTAATGCTTTTGACTTGCGCCAATGGGTTGCGGTTGATGATCCCTTTCGCATAGGCGGCATTGACCACGGCGCGCAATTTGTTGAAGTAGCTGGATGCTGTGGCCTTGCTGATGGCATTGGCGCTTTTGGTTTTGGCTTTGTTCTCGAAGAAATGCCTAGCACCATCCAACCATTCCGGCGTCAGTTGTTCGAAAGTTAAATTTTCGTCCGGATGGTAGCGTTTCAGATGAATGCGGCAACCTTGCCAAACGGAATAATTGCTTTTGCCGGTGGCCGTGTTTTTGGTTTCCATGACGTCATCGAAGAAACGCCAGAACGAAGCGGCGGCTTTGGTGGAATCCACAAAGCCATGTTTGCCGGCAGCGGCTTCGGCCAATCGTTTGGCCTTTATCGCCTCCACCAATTGCATGGTTTCTTTGTTGTGCTGCTTTTCCGGCTTGGTTTTGGGATCGATGTAAAAAAATTGGTCTAGCTGCTCCAGCTTTCGCTTGTGCTTGATCTTGCCGTTTTCGTCGGTGTGACTGCCGTACCAATAGACAAGCCTGAGGCTCTGCTTGTCGCCATCTTTGTTGGCGCGTTTCTCGATTGTTATCTTCAATTTTTTTACACCTTTTTACACCCTAGAAAGCCTGAGGTGTAATATAGGGGTAAAGATAAGCAAAGTAAAGGAAGAAATCGGAAAGCAAAAAGGCTAAATTTTTCGATAAACCTTTGTTATATTTGACTTTGATTGCCGGTTATTTTACGTTGCTTTACCGCTTCACTTTCCTATACAAAAACTGGAAAAAATCTCGCCCAGCAGGTCGTCGGAGGTAAATTCCCCAGTAATGGTGGACAGACTGGTTTGCGCCTGACGCAACTCTTCCGCGACCAGTTCGTGGGCTTGATGCAGCAATTGTTCGACGGCGCGATCCACGGCTTGCGCCGCCAGTTGTAAGGCCTGGATATGACGAGTTCTGGCGACATATACGTTATCGGCACTTTCCGTAAAGCCCATGCTTTGCTTCAAGTGTTGGCGCAGCGAGTCCAGACCCAGCCGGTGTTTGATGGACAAATGGATTTCGGTGCCTTGCGCGGTTTCCAAGACGTGGGGCTGGCCGCCGACCAAATCGATTTTATTGAAGACTTTGGTAACCGCTATATTGGCCGGCAGACTGGCATCTAGGCTGGCGCTGTCCGGGTCGGTGCTGTCTATCAGCAATAAAATCCGGTCAGCCTTGGCGATTTCCTGGCGGGCGCGGCGGATGCCTTCTTGCTCGACCGGGTTGTCGCTGTCGTGCAAGCCGGCAGTGTCGATGATATGCAAGGGCATACCATCCAGTTGAATGCGTTCGCGCAATACGTCGCGGGTGGTACCTGCAATGTCGGTGACGATGGCGGCATCGTGTCCGGCCAAGGCGTTTAATAAACTGGATTTACCGGCATTAGGTTTACCGGCCAGCACCACGGTCATGCCGTCGTGCAAAAGCCTGCCCTGCTGAGCGGTTTTACAGATTTCGGCAAGTTTGCTTTGCAAGCGCTGGATCCGTCCGGCCACTACACCATCACCAAGAAAATCAATTTCTTCGTCGACAAAATCAATGGCCGCTTCGATAAATACCCGCAGTTCGATCAATTCGTCGATCAGTTCGTTGATTTGTTCGGAAAACACACCCTGCATGGATTGCTGGGCGGAGCGCACGGCTTGTTCGGTGCCGCTGCTGATCAGATCGGCAATCGCTTCGGCTTGAGCCAAATCGATTTTGTTGTTTAGAAAAGCTCTTTGACTAAATTCGCCGGGGTTGGCCAGACGCGCACCTAGTTCCAACACCCGCCGCAGTAGCATATCCAACACCACGCTGCCGCCGTGGCCTTGCAGTTCCACTATATGTTCACCGGTAAACGAAGCCGGCGCGACAAAATACAACAGCAAGCCGCTGTCTATCACCCGGCCATCGACATCAAGGAAGTTGGTAAATTGTGCGTAACGAGGCTTGGGAAGCGTTTTGCCGGTGAGGCTTTGCGCGATTCCGGGCGCGGATGGCCCGGAGATGCGAATGACGCCAACGCCGCCGTTACCGGGCGGCGTGGCAATGGCGGCTATGGTGTCGCCGTCAAGCATGCGTTTTAGTGCGCGTGATTGTCTTCGGCAAGCACGTGCTTAGTGATGTACCACTGCTGAATGATCGACAAGCTGTTGTTGCAAATCCAGTACAGTACCAAACCGGATGGGAAGAACAGGAAGAACACGGTGAAAACGATAGGGAACATTTTCATCACCTGCGCTTGCAGTGGATCAATCGGCGCCGGATTCAGGCTTTGCTGAATCTTCATCGTGATACCGTACAGGATAGGCAGCAGATAGAAAGGATCCTGCGCGGACAAATCGTGTATCCAAAGCGCAAACTCGGCCTGACGCAATTCCACGGTTTCGATCAGCACCCAGTATAGGGAAATGAACACAGGAATCTGCACCATGATCGGTAAACAGCCGCCGAGCGGATTCACTTTTTCCTTTTTGTACATTGCCATCATTTCGGTGTTGAACTTCTGGCGGTCGTCGGCATAACGTTCTTGCAACTCTTTCAGGCGCGGCTGAATTTTGCGCATTTTCGCCATGGACTGGAAGCTGGTTTTAGATAATTTAAAAAACAGCAATTTGATGCACAGGGTGACACCCAAAATCGCGATACCCCAATTATTCACGTAGCCGTAAATTTGGTTCAACAGCCAATAAATCGGTTTGGCAACCACGGTCAGCCAACTGTAGTCGACCGTCAATTCCAAACCTGGCGCAACTGCTTCCATCACCGGTTGAATTTTTGGACCGACAAACAATTGCGACTTAAGTACCGCTTCGCTATTGGCCGGAACGCTGACGTCAGGCGAGTAAGACCCGATGACATAACGGGCGTCGTTCAGCGCTTTGGTGTAAAAATGGTTTTCCTGGTCGGCCGGCGGAATCCAGGCGGCGGCGAAATAATGCTGGATAAACGCACTCCAACCACCTTGGCTGACCACGTTTAACGTGTCGTCGGCCATATCGTCGTATTTGATTTTTTTGTATTTGTCTTTCTCGGTGTAAACCACACCGCCGGAATAAGTTCTGATGAAATTGTTATTGCTCTTGTCGCTATGCTGAACCCGTAGTAACTGGTCGTACTGTTTGCCCACCCAAGGGTTGGCGGATTGGTTGGCGACTTTTTGTTCGACTTGCACGACATAACTGCCGCGTTTGAAGGTAAAGGTCTTGGTGACTTTCAAGCCTTGCTGATCGGTCCAACTCAACGGAATGCTGATTTGTTCTTGACCATCTTGCAGAACGTAGGAGGTTTGTTCGGCGGTAAATTCGGCATGGTGATCCGGCGCAGACGCTGAATTTTGGCTGGCTACCAAGCCGGTTTGCGCCAAAAACAGGTTTTCCGGACGGCTATCGAACAAACGAATCGGTGACAAATCTTTCGCGGGCGCTTCCAGACCAATCAGCGCATAAGCTTTGGTCACGGCGGAGTTTTCTTTTTCGTGCGGATACTGCAACAGATCAAGATTGCGCAGCGTGCCGCCCTCGGTATCGATTTCCAACGCAAACACGTCGGTTTGAACTTTGATGACTTTGTCGGCGCCTACTTGCGCGGCAACGGCCTGACTAGCGGTTTGTTGCGCGCCTGGCTGTGCCGGATCCGCGTTAGCCACGACACCGGCGTCGCCAGCTACAATGGGCTTGTCGGAGATGATGGCCTGCGGCTTGGGACCGTAATCAATCTGCCATGATTCCCACAACATGTAGGAGATCATCAACATCGCCATGACAAGTACAAATCTTATGTTATCCATTGTTATTTACTCAATTTTTCCGGAACGGGATCGATGCCACCCTCGTGGAACGGGTGGCATTTCAATAATCGTCGAAGCGTGAGGTAAGAGCCTTTGAAAGCACCATGAAGCTGGATTGCCTCTAAGCCATAACTTGAACAGCTGGGATAAAAACGACATCTGGGTCCCAGCAAAGGACTTATGAAGTATTTGTAAACCTTGATCAGGGTTATGAGCAGGAATCGCATCGATCTACCAGTTTAAGCCAATGCCTTTCCAATGACTTCCTCAATATCGGCGAGGCTGCATTTGCTGCATCGCCTCTTGCCAAAACAACAATATCAATGCCGACGATATGTTGACGCTGTAATCTAAAACTTTCCCTGACAGCCCTCTTTATGCGATTCCTTGCGACTGCTTTTTTTATAGTTTTTTTTGCGATAGCCAGTCCCAACCGGGGATGCGGCAGGACATTGCTCGTCGCCAACACCGTAAAATATTTATCTGTCGATTTTACGGGATTGGTAAATACCTTTTTATACTCAGCGGGCGTCCCTAGCCGATACTGATCGGGAAAGCCGAAATCTTCCGCCGACAATTAAACCGTCAGCGATGCGCGGCCTTTCGCTCTGCGCGCATTGATCACTTTACGACCACCAACAGTAGCCATTCTGGCACGAAAACCGTGAGTTCTGGCACGTTTGATTTTGCTGGGTTGATATGTTCTTTTCATTTGCTACTACCTATGGTGATAAAACGGATAAAAAAGGCTGCGAATCATACGTGACAGCCTTGCCACTGTCAATTTGACTTGACTATTTCCCTAATCCCGCGAAATCGGCTAATCTCTTGAACACTTTTGTTGCATTGAGCATCACTGAAGGAGATTTGTCATGCATAAATTACCACTTAAAACGATTTTGTTAACCTGCCTACTGGCAGCGGGCTGCGCCACTACCACCGGCTGGACGCCTACAGTAGACACTTATAACGACCGCAATGCCTACCGCTTAAACCAAGACATGCAGGAATGCCAACAACTGGCGTCTCAATCGGCCAGCACTTATAAAGACACGGCAACCGGCGCTGCTGTAGGCGGCCTGATCGGCGCGGCCGGCGGCGCAGCTATCGGCGCAGTAACTGGCAACGCCGGCAAGGGCGCGGCTATCGGCGCCGCAGCGGGCGGCATCGGCGGCGGCGCGCAACAAGGCATTCATTCCAACGACAGCTACAAAAACGCCTACCGCAATTGCCTGAGGCAACGCGGTCACAATGTTGTCAATTAAACCGCGTTAGCAACACCGCGCTTTTGGAGGCATTTCCGTCGTTTATCGGCATTGCAATCGCCATTGTACTTGTATTCGATTACACCAATGGCTTTAACGATGCCTCCAACACATCGCCTGCACCATAGCCCCACGGGCAATGACGCCTATTCAAGCCGCCTTGGTCGTGACGAGCTTCGAATTTTTGGGGCCGTTACTGCGGGCGGCAATGCCGTCGCCAACACAATCGACACTTTAATCGACTTCTCGACCGCCCCGAAGCAGATGAGCTACCTATGGCAAAAACACGTATTTGCCGCCAAACATTCCAAGCGAAGCATCGAAAAGCGGCATCTTAAAGCCATTGCCGAGCTGTTTCAGGGAGACGGCAATCTGAATACGTTCAAACAACGCGAACTTTACCGGGATTTATCCAATGCCGCCGACAGGGTTCGCGCCACCGCCAACGCACTGGAAGACATCATCGTCAAACTCGGTAAAATCCGGCGGCAAGCCGCTTAAAAAGCCCGGTTCAGGCCGTTATTTTCAACGGGCGAATGCAAGGGGCATCACCCCCAAAAGCCCGAGCATCCATGCTACAATCTGCCCCGATTTAAATCCTGTTACTCAAAGAGGTTATTCTTCGTGGCAAACATCACCAGCCGAAAATCCGCAATGACTCTTTTTTCATCCCCAGCCTGCATTATGAGCCACTGCGCCAGGCTAGTCGTATACGAAAAAGGCGTACCAGCGGAAGTCGAGTTTTTCGACCCGAACGATCCGCCCGAAGATTTGCTGGAACTCAACCCCAACGGCAATGCACCGACATTTGTCGAACGGGATTTGGTGCTGTACGACGCCCGCATCATCATGGAATATCTGGACGAACGCTTCCCGCATCCCGCGCTTCATCAAATGGATCCGGTCTCGCGCGCCAACGCCAGAATGTTGATCAAACGCATCGACCAGGAGTGGTATCCGCTGCTGGACGACGTACTGGTTAACGGCGATAAAAAAGCCGCCAAATCTAAAAAAATGCTGCGGGAAAGTTTGATGGCGGCCGCGCCGGTATTCGAAGCCACACCGTATTTCATGAGCGAGGAATATTCATTGATCGATTGCGCGATGGCGCCGTTCTTGTGGCGACTACCCAGTATTGGCATCGACATCGCCAGCCTCGGCAAAGGCATTACCGCCTACGCCAACCGCCTCTTCTCCAGACGGGCTTTTCAAGAAAGCCTGAGCCGCGAGGAAAAAGACATGATGCAAGCCCCAAGCAAATGACCCCACTTAAACCCTACCTGATTCGCTCCATCTACGAATGGATCGTCGATAACAGCCTCACCCCCCATCTGTTGGTGAATGCCGACTACCCCGGCGTGACGCTACCAGGCGACTTCGTAGAAGACGGCAGAATCGTGCTAAACATGCGTCCCGAAGCGATCCAAGGCCTGGTGCTGGGCAATGACGAGATCCAGTTCAACGCCCGCTTCTCAGGCAAAGCCATGCGCATAATCGCCCCATGCAAAGCCGTACTGGCGATATACGCAAAGGAAAACGGTAAAGGGATGATTTTCGACCCGGAAGAAAACGAGGACGAAACCCCACCGACACCGCCGACTGAACCGAAAGCCCCGCAAAGACCGCAACTACGAGTGGTTAAATAGCCTCCGTGAGGGTTAAAAAGAATGCGTCAGCACCGGCGTGTTCTTTGGGTGAGCCCATCCGAGGAACCGAGCCGCGCCCATCCCCCATGTAGCAGCAATTGGCACGGTAACCAGACAAACGCCTGCACACCTTAAAGACACCGACTAAACTGTGCGATAGAATGCCGAGTCATTTCAATCCGGGGGGATAAACGATGTCGCACGATACTGCCAAGGTCTATAGCGAGACCGAAATCGCCGAGCGTTTAGCACTGGAACTGCCGTACTGGTACTTCGAGAATGGCTGGATCCGCCGCAAAATCAAGACCAGCGGCTGGAAAGCTACTTTAATGGTAGTCAACACGGTCGGCCACTTGGCGGAAAAAGCCTGGCACCACCCGGATTTAACTGTTTCCTATGCATTCGTGATCGTCAAACTGGTCACGCATGCGGCGAAAGGCGTCACCGATAAAGATTTTCTGCTGGCCAAAAAAATTGAAGAAGTGTTGATGTGGGATGCGGCGGAAACCTCCGCCGGCGTCCTGGAAGGCACGCCCGACGATCCACGTTTCAAATACATCAAAAAAGATTGAGGACTTTTCTTATGACTGAAATAACCGAGGTACCCAGCCCCTTTTGCGGCATCGGTACTGACGACCTGAGCATACAGGTGGACGGCGCAACGCTGAAAGTGATCGCAAACGGCTGCGCGGTCAATACGCCGGCTTTCGAGCAAGCTATCGCGGACACGACACCCCGCGTCGCCGGCCAATCGGTTAGTCTGGAGGCGGCGACCAACAAAGCCGCGGAACTGCTGCGCGACATCAACCAGCCTCTGATTGGCGGCTGCGCAACCGACGTCAACGGTATGCGAGCCCTACTGGCTTTAGCCGACAAGAGCGGCGCGGTCGTCGACAATATCAATTTCAACAATGCCCGTCGCAATTTGCTGGCTTTGCAGGATTCCGGCTGGATGAACACCACGCTGGCCGAACTGAAAAACCGTTGCGACTTGTTGCTGGTGGTCGGCACCGATCTGGAAGCGTTTGCGCCGCGTTTTTTCGAGAAATATCTATGGAACGAAGAGTCGATGTTTCTCGACAGCACCGCCAACCGCGACATTATTTATCTGGGCAAAGCACCGTCCGGAAGTGCATCAACATCTCCGACCGGACAAAAAGCCACGGTACTGCCTTGCGCCGATACCGACTTACCGGACGTGACCGCCGTACTTTCAGCCCTGGTTAAAGGCCGCTTGCTGCATGCACAAAGCGTTGCCGGCATTGCGATTTCCGATCTACAAGCCATCGCCGACAAATTAAAATCCGCTCATTACGGGGTCATTTTATGGGGCGCTGCTGCCTTGGGCTTCGATCAAGCTGAACTCACCGTACAAACGCTGTGTAGCATCGTCAAGGACATTAACCAATTGGGCACGCGCTGTTCCGGTTTTCCATTGGGCGGCAAGGAAGGCGATCAAACCGCCAACCAGGTCTGTGGCTGGACTACAGGTTACCCGGCGCGCATCAATTTTGCCCGTGGTTATCCTGAGTACGACCCTTATCTATACGACACCCAAGCACTACTGAGTAATGGCGAAGCTGACGCCTTGGTTTGGGTTCAGGCATTTAACAGCAGCGCACTGCCGCCGAAAACCGAATTACCAACCATTGTCATCGGCCGCTCCGGCATGAAGTTCGAGAAAGAGCCGGATGTGTTCATTCCGGTCGGCACGCCCGGCATCGACCACTCCGGCCATGCCTACCGCCTGGATAATGTGGTGGCGATCCGCCTGAAAAAACTGCGCGACTCCGGCCTGCCCTGCACCGCCGAAGTCCTGACCGCTATCGAACAAGCACTTTAGGATCAAACACATGCTGATAAAACTTACAGGTGGAACCGTTTACGATCCGGCCAGCGGCATCGACGGTCAACAACAGGATATTTTTGTGCAGGACGGCCGCATCGTCGATGCGCCGAAAGACGGCCGCCCGGTCGATCAAGAATACGATTTGCGCGGTAAAGTCGTCATGTCCGGCGCGATAGACATGCACACGCATATTGGTGGCGGCAAAGGCAATATCGCCCGCACCCTGTTACCGGAAGATCACCGCATGGACCCGGTACAACGTACGCCGATCACTCGTTCCGGCAACGGCCATGCCATGCCCAGCACTTATGTCGCCGGCTACCGCTATGCCGAAATGGGTTACACCGCCTGCTTCGAACCGGCGGTCTTGCCGATCAACGCCCGCCAAGCACACATGGAAATGGGCGACACGCCGATCGTCGACAAGGGCGGCTACGTGATGCTGGGCAGCGATGACTTTTTCCTGCGCATGATGGCGGCCAACAAAGACCAAAAAGCCATCAACGATTACGTGGCTTGGACGCTGAATGCAGCCAAAGGCATCGGCATCAAAGTGGTGAATGCCGGCGGAATCAGCGCGTTTAAATTTAACCAACGCAAACTGGATCTGGACGAGCAAAACAGCCATTACGCCGTCACACCACGGCAAATCCTACAAACCCTAGCGAGAGCCGTGCAGGAACTGGGCATCACTCATCCGCTGCACGTGCATGGCTGCAACCTGGGCGTCCCCGGCAATCTGGAAACCACCTTAAATACCATCCAAGGTATCGACGGCTTGCCGATGCACTTGACGCATATTCAATTCCACAGCTACGGTAAAGAAGGCGATTTCAAATTCTCCTCCGGCGCCGCGCAGATTGCCGAAGCGATCAACCAAAACAAAAACATCACCGCCGACGTCGGCCAAATCCTGTTCGGCCAAACTGTGACAGCGTCCGGCGACAATATGCGCCAGCACGCCAACCACCGCTTCGCCAGCCCGAACAAATGGGTGTGCATGGACATCGAATGTGATGCCGGCTGCGGCGTGGTTCCATTCAAGTATAAAGACCAAAATTTCGTCAACGCCTTGCAATGGGCAATCGGCTTGGAGATCTTCCTGCTGGTTGAAGACCCTTGGCGCATCTTCCTGACCACCGACCATCCCAATGGCGCGCCGTTCACCAGCTATCCGCATCTGATCCGCCTGCTGATGGACAGAAGCTTCCGTAACGACATGCTGGCAACCATCCATCCGGAAGCGCAAAAAATGACCACGCTAGCCTCGATCGAGCGCGAATACACACTTAACGAAATAGCGATCATGACCCGGGCCGGCGCGGCACGCATTATCGGCTTAAAAGATCGTGGCGCGCTGAGTGCCGGCAACTGGGCCGACATCACCGTTTACACCGAAAACGCCGACCGTCAAACCATGTTCACCAAACCGGATTATGTGTTCAAAGACGGCGAACTGGTAGTTAAAGACGGCCAGGTTGTTAAAGTCACCTGGGGCACAACCCATATCGTCAAACCGGATTACGACCTGTCCATCGAAAAAGACCTGAAACCGTATTTCGACAAATACCTGACTATGAAACTCAGCAACTTTAAAATCAGCGACGACGAAATTAGCGAAGACGGACGCGGCAGCTTGACGGCTCATCCATTGCGAGGTGCAGCATGATTATTAACGGCGTAACCATAGACAAAACCTTCGCCGAAGCCTTCCCGATGAAGGCAACGCGAGCCATCATCACCGCGCAAAATGAAAAATGGGCGATGATTTCCGCGCAAGCGATGACCGGCTTCGCCACCTCGGTAATCGCCTGCGGCTGCGAAGCCGGCATCGAACGAGTGTTGAGCCCCGACGAAACCCCGGACGGCCGTCCCGGCGTAGCGATCATGATTTATGCGATGGGCGGTAAAGGCCTGGCCAAACAACTGGAAACTCGCGCCGGACAGTGCGTATTGACTTCACCGACGTCAGCCTTATTTGCCGGCATCGAAGGCGGTAAGCCGATTCCGTTGGGTAAGAACCTGCGCTACTTCGGCGACGGCTTTCAAATTGCCAAAAAAATCGGCGGCAAACGTTACTGGCGGGTACCTGTGATGGACGGCGAGTTTCTGACCGAAGCCACCACCGGCATGGTCGATGCGGTCGGCGGCGGCAATTTTCTGGTACTGGCCGAATCGCAACCGCAAGCGCTGGCAGCCTGCGAAGCAGCTATCGAGGAAATGCGCAAAATCCCGAACGTGATCATGCCTTTTCCCGGCGGCGTGGTACGTTCCGGCTCCAAAGTTGGCTCCAAGTACGCCTCATTAGGCGCTTCGACCAACGATGCCTTCTGCCCGACGTTAAAAGGCGTGACCAAGACCGACCTGTCGCCGGAAATTGAATCGGTGATGGAAATCGTCATCGACGGCTTGAGCAAGGAAGACATCGACAAAGCCATGCGCGTAGGCATCCAAGCGGTTTGCGATCTGGGTGCGGCTAACGGCATCAAGCGTATCAGCGCCGGCAACTACGGCGGCAAATTGGGCCCGTTCCACTTTCATTTGCAGGAGATCATGGCATGAGCGCGTTAACCTTTACCCTGAAACAGCCAACCGACCAGCGTATTGACATGTTGCCGCTGGTTTGTCAAAAGCTGCAAGGTTTGAATGTCGATGCCATTGCCGCGATCGAACTACAAAACGGCAAAAGCCGCCGCCGGGTCGACGAACTGTTCTACATCACCGGCATGAACACCCAGGAAATCATCATCGCCTACAGCAATAACAAGCTGGACTTCATCGGCAAGGAATTGGACGGCGGTAGCATCAGCGTGCAAGGCGATGCCGGCGCTTATCTGGGCATGCAAATGAAATCGGGCACGATCAACGTCAGCGGCGACGCCGGCCTATATGCCGGTTGCGAAATGAAAAACGGCTTGTTGCAAATTGAAGGCGATGCCGGCGATTTTCTCGGCGGCGCGCTGCCCGGCAACAAACAAGGCATGAAAGGCGGCACCGTATTGGTGAAAGGCAACGTAGGCCAGCGCGCCGGCGACCACATGCGCCGCGGCCAGATTTTGATCGAAGGCAACGCCGGCGATTATTGCGGCTCGCGGATGCTGGCAGGCACGATCGCGGTAATGGGTAACACCGGCCGCTATCTAGGCTATGCGATGCGGCGCGGCACCTTGTTGCTGTGGAATCAGCCGCAGTTGTCCGCCACCTTTAACGATTGCGGCTCGCATACCCTGGCCTTCCTCCCTATCCTGTTCGCATCGTTCAAATCCTTCAACTCCCGCTTCGCGGATACCGGCGCGGCTTTTAACCGCGTGCAACGTTACGGCGGCGATATGGCGGAAACCGGACGCGGCGAAGTGCTGGTCCGAATCTAACCCATTGCCGCGTAAACCGGTTACGGCTTGCGCGGCGTCTCTAAAGTGAAACCGATACTCACCACCACCAATCACAATCGTAACGTTGCCGGCCTGAAATATGTTTACCCGGTCATCTCCCGGCGTGCGGGCGGTTTGTCGATAGGCGTCAATTTCAATCCCAACAATGCCTGCAACTGGCGCTGCATTTATTGCCAAGTACCGGATTTACAGCGCGGCAACGCACCGGAAATGGATTTTGCATTGCTGGAGCAAGAGTTGCGTTTCTTTCTGAATTACGTGCAGCACGGTGATTTTTTCGAGCAATTCAACGTAGAAATCGACCAGCGCGTTATCAAGGATATCGCCATTTCCGGCAACGGCGAACCGACCAGCCTGATGGATTTCGATAAAGCCGTGCATCTGATCGGCGAGATCGCCACGGAATCAGGCGTATTTCCGGCCAGCAAATTCGTCTTGATCAGTAATGGCAGCTTAATACACCAGTTAACAGTGCAAGCAGGCTTGACGGAATTAGCTAGCTATAATGGCGAACTATGGTTCAAGCTGGACAGCGCGACGGAACAGGGCCGCAAACTGATCAACAACACCGGCCAAAGTCAGCAAAAGTTATTGGAACACCTAAAGATTGCCGCCAGCCTATGCCCGACCAAATTACAAACCTGCATGCTGCATTATCGGCAAGCGTGGTCTGACAGCGAAAAGCAGGCCTATTTAGCGCTTTTGCAGGAATTACGGGTTAACAAGATTAAACTGCAAGAAATCATGCTTTACAGCGTGGCCAGACAATCTTTCCAAACGGAAGCAGACGAGCTGGAAAGAATGGATATTGACGAGATGAATGCGTTTGCCGCTGACATCAAAGCGCTAGGCTATGATGTCAGCGTTAGCCACTAGGCCTTAACATCGAGAATCGAACCCAACATTTTTTCATGAGCCTTGATAATTTTAGCGCCAGCTGACACTTCCAGCTCAGCTTCTTTCAAACTCAACACCGGCTTGAACAAATCGGCGGAACCGATGTCCTTGGAACCGCCTACTTCCTGCGCCTGCACCGGCAAATTCGCTATGGTTTGAGCGGCTGTGTTGGCTTTTTGCTGAGCATGGCTGATCAGACTGGTTGCGCTATTGAGTGCATTGCTAATCATGGTATACCTCCTGCAAATCGAGTTTGCATCATACCGTTCAGGTTATCGGCTTGCCAAGCACACAACTTTAACTTTCCGATACCGTTTTGCTTACCTAGTCACACTTGCTTAACTATTTGTCTTTCTTAAATATTTTCGAATACAGCTCTTTCAAAAACGGCAAACCTTGGCTTTGAAATTTCGTCCAACCGTAGATACCGATTTGCTTTGATAACTCGCCTAATTTTTTGGCTGCAGCTTCTCCGCCAACCTGCTTAAATTTAGCTTCGACTATCGTACTCCACTGCGGCCTAGGCTGACCGTCCGCATCTAAAAACACACTATCGAACAGCCACATTTCCGCAACGGACACCGTCCACATAAACGCAAATGACACAGCCATGCCGCCGCCCGCTACAATCACCAGCCAGGCGAATACCGGATCCAGCTTCGTCAACCACCAGGATAAAATATCCACCAGCAAAAATACGTAAGGCATACCGATAGCAATACATTTGTACTTGACGGTACTGGTTTCCGAAAAACTGAAAATCAAGCCGACAAACATAAAGATAAAGCTGATGCCGAATAGGTGAATATGCGAAACCCGCGTCAGCGAACTAAAGGTGGCGCCTTCGTCTTCCTTGGTCAGCTCCTTCAACACTTTAAAATCGCTCAAATCCGGAACCGAAGCATCCTTGTTATGGCACATCACACACCGTTCCTGAATGATTTTCTCGATGCCGTCATCGACAAAATCGTCCTTATCGGCGCCGTCGCGCACCCACTGAATAATCGCGAAACGTTCCTGCTCGGAGGCATTCTCCTTCATCGAGCCGTTCAGCTTGGTTTCCAGCACCGTACCGGAACGATTCCCGTAATAACTGTAAACGATATCGTCTATCGACAAGCCGAATTTGCCGTCGGCCATACCGTGGGTAAACAGAATTTGGATCAAAGCCATCAAATATCCGACCGCAACGGTAGTCAGATAGCCGGTAAACAGCACTTTGACAGGGGTATCCATTTGTTTTAAAGATGAAAATTCGCGTGCCATAATCAGTTACGCCGGTTTGGAAGGGATAGCCGCATTATAGCTTGGTTATATTGTCCTCGACCGAAAAATCCATTTTGTTTCAGACATAAAAAAGGCCCTTGCAACGCAAGAGCCTTTTTACCCGTAACCGTTAGCGCTTATCTGGGCAGGACGTTCGCAGCCGTTAAACCTTTAGGACCGGATTCGATATCGAATTGAACCGACTGGCCTGGCGACAAGGTTTTAAAACCTTCGCCCTTAATAACAGAGTGATGTACGAAAACATCTTCCTTGCCTTCGGAAGGCTCGATAAATCCAAACCCTTTGGTATTGTTGAACCACTTTACAGTGCCTGTTGCCATTTTTAAAACTCCTACAAAATAAAACTAATGGTTACGCAGACCGACAATATTGATAACCGGACCTGCTGACTAGCAATGACCATAATCCCTCAACATCTGTTATCTGAGCGCGAACATTGTACTTTGAAACATTTACCAAGGCTACCGACGATGTCGTAAGAAAGCAGCCTACAACCAAGCATAATTTCATTGCAAAAATAATGGAATTATCCGGCCGTCATCGCTTGAAAAGCAGCACTTAGTTCCCCATCTCTGCGGCAACACAATTTATATTCCAAAAGAGGTACGCTGCATGCGAATGGATAAATTAACCAGCAAATTTCAACAAGCTCTCAGCGATGCGCAAAGTATGGCATTGGGTAAGGACCACCAATTCATCGAACCTTTGCACGTGATGCTTGCACTAATCGACCAGGAAGGCGGCAGCATCAAGCCTTTACTGATGCAGGTCGGCATTCAAGTCAACGCGTTGCGCAATGAACTGAGCAAGGAAATAGACCGTTTGGCCAGCGTCTCCGGTGCCGGCGGCGATGTGCAAATTTCCAATGAACTGTCGCGGATGCTAAATCTGACCGACAAACTGGCGCAGAAACGCAAAGATGCTTTTATCTCCAGCGAACTATTTGTATTAGCCGCGCTGGAGACCGGCGGGGCCTTGCAAAAACTTTTGAAACAGGCCGGCGTCACAGCGTCAGCTGTCGAAAAAGCCATCGAAAATATGCGCGGCGGGCAAAATGTGAACGACGCCAACGCCGAAGACCAACGCCAGGCCCTGAAAAAATACACCATCAACCTGACCGAACGTGCCGAGCAAGGCAAGCTCGATCCGGTGATCGGCCGCGACGACGAAATCCGCCGCACCATTCAGGTTCTGCAACGCCGCACCAAGAATAACCCGGTATTAATCGGCGAACCCGGCGTCGGTAAAACCGCGATTGTGGAAGGCCTGGCGCAGCGTATCGTTAACGGCGAAGTGCCCGAGGGTATCAAGGGCAAGCAATTGCTGTCGCTGGACATGGCCGCGTTGATTGCCGGCGCCAAGTTTCGCGGCGAATTCGAAGAGCGCTTGAAAGCCGTATTAAACGATGTCGCCAAGCTGGAAGGCCAGGTGATTCTGTTCATTGACGAATTGCACACTATGGTCGGCGCCGGCAAGGCCGAAGGCGCCATGGATGCCGGCAATATGCTGAAACCGGCACTGGCGCGCGGCGAACTGCATTGCGTCGGCGCCACGACACTGGACGAATATCGGCAATACATCGAAAAAGACGCCGCGCTGGAACGGCGTTTTCAAAAGGTGCTGGTCGACGAACCCAGCGTCGAAGACACCATCGCCATTTTGCGCGGCTTGAAGGAACGTTACGAAATCCATCACAGTGTCGACATCACCGATCCGGCCATCGTTGCCGCCGCAATGCTGTCTCACCGTTACATATCCGACCGGCAATTGCCGGACAAAGCCATCGATTTGATCGATGAAGCCGCCAGCAGGATCCGAATGGAAATGGACTCCAAACCGGAATCGATGGATAAGCTCGACAGACGCTTGATTCAGTTGAAAATCGAGCGCGAGGCCATGAAAAACGAAAGCGATGCCGCCTCGAAAAAACGCCTGGAAATCCTGCAAGTGGAAATCGCTGAACTGGAAAAAGAATATTCCGATCTGGAAGAAATCTGGAAGGCCGAAAAAGCCGCATTGCAAGGCACGGCGACGATCAAGGAACGCCTGGAACACGCACGCCTGGAATTGGAAGCAGCCCGCCGCGGCCAAGATTACGCCCGCATGTCCGAGCTACAATACGGCGATATTCCCAAACTGGAAAAAGAGCTGGATCTGGCTTCACAAGCAGAAATGCAGGAAACCACCCTGCTACGCAGCAAGGTCACGGAAGAAGAAATCGCCGAAGTGGTGTCGAAATGGACCGGCATCCCTGTCTCCAAAATGATGGAAGGCGAGCGCGAGAAATTACTGCGCATGGAAGAAGAACTTGGCAAACGGGTAATCGGCCAAACCGAAGCCCTGAAAGCCGTCAGTAACGCAATTCGCCGTTCCCGCGCTGGCTTGTCCGACCCGAATAGGCCCAACGGTTCCTTTCTGTTTCTCGGCCCTACCGGTGTCGGTAAAACCGAACTTTGCAAAGCCCTGGCCGAATTCATGTTCGATACCGAAGAAGCGATGGTGCGCATTGACATGTCGGAATTCATGGAGAAGCATTCGGTTGCCCGTTTGATCGGCGCACCTCCGGGCTATGTCGGCTACGAAGAAGGCGGTTATTTAACCGAAGCGGTGCGGCGCAAACCCTACTCGGTAATTTTGCTGGATGAAATCGAGAAAGCCCATAATGACGTCTTTAACGTGTTGTTGCAGGTATTGGACGATGGCCGTTTGACCGATGGCCAGGGCCGTACCGTGGACTTCAAAAACACCGTGGTGGTGATGACCTCCAACCTGGGCTCCAGCGTGATCCAGGAACTGGCGGGCGAGAGTAATTACGTCGAAATGAAGGATGCGGTGATGGAAATTGTCGGTCAACATTTCCGCCCCGAGTTCATCAATCGGGTCGACGAGGCCGTGGTCTTCCATCCGCTCGGCCAAGGTCAAATCCGGGCAATCTGCAAAATTCAGATCGAATTGTTGCGCCGGCGTTTGCAGGAAAAAGATATCGGCTTCGAAGTCAGCGAAACGGCGTTGGATTTACTAGGCGAAGCCGGCTTTGACCCCGTCTATGGTGCGCGGCCTTTGAAACGGGCAATACAACGGCAACTGGAAAATCCGCTGGCGAATGAAATTTTGTCAGGCCACTTTATGCCGGGAGATGTGATTAAAATCGATGTCGCTAACGATGGACTGACTTTTAGCAAATAAACGAGCTCAGAGAGCCGGGCTAGCCCAAGGTTTAGCTCGGCCTATGACATCTACTCTTTCGCCCCCGCCTGTACCAAAACATCCTCAATTTCCTTATGCCCTCGCGTTCGGGCAAACTGCAACGCATTGGCTGTTGGCTTGGCGCCGTTAGCCAGTAACAGCTTGACCATTTCCAACTGCCCCCTGCCAGCCGCCAATCCCAGCGCCGCTCCGCCTCCGGCATTTACATCCATGCCGGCGTCGAGAAACAGCTTTACCGCAACCGCGTCCCCCGAGCCGGCTGACGTAGCAAATTGGAACTCTGTGTATTCGACCCCCATTTGCTGTAAATCTTTTCGCGCTATCACGACATCAGTCGCAAGCAATACATCTGACTGCAACAAGCCAAACAAAAGCAGCAATAAAGCGGCCGGAACGCCTACGCGGCTCGCACACGGCGGCTCGCGCCTCTCACGGCTGTAAGTCATACCGTCACTCTCGTTTCCCTGAATCATATTTTGATTACCCGCCCCTCTGCCGCTGACTGCAGCGCGGCAACGATGGTCCGGCAATTGTCGCGAGCGTCGTTGAACGACAACTGCGGATCCTTGCCGTTTAATACGCAATCGCTGAAATGCTCTATTTCCAGACGAAAATGATTTGCGACAGGCAAACGTTCTTCCGACTGCCGCCCATCTTCGGTCCACCAAGAGATTACCGGCACATCCCCAGGCAACTGCCAAACCACGTGGCATTTGATCCCACCTTGGGTGCCTATAATTTCGTATTCGCAACGCCGGGCGCGTTCGAAACTGAAATCGAAATGCGCGAACTTTCCGTCGCCGAAATCCAGAATACCGCTCGTGGTAATATCAGCTCCGCTTTCGACATATTTGGATAAGGCGGTGACGGTACGCGGCGCTTGTTGGAAGAACATGCGTAATGAGTGAATCGCATAGCAACCAATATCCCACATCGCCCCGCCGCCGCGCGAGACATCCTCGGCCAGTCGATACATCCGGGCGGGACGCATCATGAACGAGTAACTGGCGCGCACCGAGCGGATTTCGCCGATCAAGCCTGACCGGATCAACTCCAATACACGAGCATGCTGCGGATGGAATCGGTACATAAAACCTTCCATCACAGTCACCCGGTAACGGCGCGCGGCGGTTTCGATCGCGTCGATGTCCTCCACCGTCAAGGCCATCGGCTTTTCGCAAAGCACATGCTTACGGTGTTCGATGGCACGCAAAGTCCATTCCGCATGCTCGTGATTCGCCATCGGCAAATAGATAGCTTGCACGTCTTCGTCATTTAGCAGGGCATCCAAATTATCGTAACTTGGTATTTCTGGATGGCAGGGAGCATATTGCGTGAGCGTCTGTGCTGCTGCACCTGGGCGGCGGCTGGCTATGCCGACCAGCTGCGCGTTGGAAGCGTCGACTATCGCCGGCAACAGGCGCTCGTTGATACGGGCAGCACCGAGAATGCCCCAACGCAGTTTGGCTTGGTCTTGGTTATTCATGACAGTACCTTAGACTGATGAGCTGAGAGCTATCAGATTAGCAGCTTGTCCGCGCGCCGCAAGCACCGTAACCTAAAAAATGTAGCGAGCACCCACAATCTCTAACTAACAGTAAGCCTGGAAGCCATGGAGCAGCTGCGCCATATAAAAACGCCGCGCATAAAAAAGGCCCAAGCAACATCTGTTGCATAGGCCTTGTTGATCTATCGACTTCGCGTCGAGATCAAGCCATCGCGCGCAATCTGTCGTTAAGTCTGCTTTTGCTGCGAGCGGCTTTATTTTTGTGGATCAGGCCTTTGTTAACAGCCGAATCGATCACGGGAACAGCAGTTTTAAACGCGGCTTGAGCTTGCTCTTTATCGCCTGCTCTAACAGCGGCGATCACTTTTTTAACGAAAGTGCGTAAGTTGCTGCGCTGTCCGGCATTGCGAATACGGCTTTTCTCAGCCTGACGCGCTCTTTTTCTAGCTTGTGGTGAATTAGCCATAGTCTATCAGTTCTTTTGAGTTAATCTGGAACCGCGTATTATCATTTTGGATGCTATGATTGTCAAATTTTTAGTGTTTCCAAACTCAATCCGAGGCCTGCAGTGAGCAAGCAGCTGTTTAAATCCACCGCAATAGTTAGCAGTATGACCATGATTTCGCGGGTCATGGGGTTTGTGCGGGACATGTTGTTTGCGAATATTTTCGGCGTGAACGCAGCGACCGATGCGTTTTTCGTGGCTTTTCGAATCCCAAATTTTCTGCGCCGCTTGTTCATGGAAGGCGCGTTCGCCCAAGCTTTCGTCCCGGTTCTGTCGGATTATAACGAAAACGGCAGTCGCGAGGCTCTACAACTATTTATCGACCGTACAGCAGGCACATTAGCCGTCCTGTTGATGCTGATTACGCTGGCGGGAGTAGTTGCCGCACCGCTACTGATTATGCTGTTCGCACCGGGATTTTTGTGGGAAAGCGGCCAGTACGAACTAGCCGTGCAAATGCTCCGCATCACCTTCCCTTATTTATTCTTTGTTACGTTGGTGGCATTTGCCGGCGCGATTTTGAATGCCCGCGGCAAATTTGCGATTCCAGCCCTAACGCCGGTTATTCTGAACATTTGCATGATAGGTGCTGCTATCTGGCTTTCACCGCTCATGGCGGAACCGATCATGGCTTTGGCCTGGAGTGTATTTGGCGCCGGCGTAGTGCAACTGCTGTTTCAGATTCCGGCTTTACTGCGGCTCAGTCTGCTGCCACGACCGCGCTGGGGGTACCGTGATCCTGCAGTAAAGCGAATGTTAAAACTGATGTTGCCTGCCATTTTTGGGGTATCGGTGGTGCAAGTTAACTTGCTGTTTGGCACGCTGGTAGCCTCGTTCTTGACCACGGGCAGCGTTTCCTGGCTGTATTACTCGGACAGACTGGTGGAGTTTCCGCTCGGTATTTTGGGGGTTGCGCTAGCGACTGTAATTTTACCGAGATTATCGGAAAATCATGCCGCCGATGCCCCCCAGGCGTTTTCCAAAGCGCTGGACTGGGGTTTGAAATTGGTTCTGTTAATCGGCTTGCCGGCCACGCTGGGCCTGACGCTGCTCGCCGAACCCTTATTATCGACCTTATTTCAATACAATGAATTCGGCAGCGAAGATGTCAGAATGGCCGGCAAAAGCCTGATGGCATACGCTTTGGGTTTATTGGCATTTATGCTGATAAAGGTATTGGTGCCTGGATTTACGGCGCGCCAGAACACCGAAACGCCAGTGCGCTTCGGCATGTATTCAATACTAGCTAACATCGTATTGGCTCTAATTCTGGTAATACCCTTAGCTCATGCCGGCATCGCATTGGCAACCAGCCTGTCGGCCTATCTAAACGCATTATTATTGCTGTTTTCGTTGTTAAAAAGCCGGATTTACCAACCTTGCCGGGAATGGTTTCCATACATTGTGCGGATTGTGCTGGCCAACGCAATTATGTCGGCGTTTTTGTATTATTTTGTCGATGTCACGCTTTGGCTGGATTGGAGCGCCTCGCAACGCGGCTTGCACCTGGGAATGACAATTGGCTTGGCAATCTTGATTTATAGTTCGGCGTTAGTATTGTTGGGCATCCGGCCCCGGCATATCGGCTTGCAAAAATCCGTAACGACTTGAGATTCTCTGCGGCGCCACCATTGTCATGTAGAATGCACCGCACACAGCGGTTTCCGTAACGATTCAACATAATAATCAGTAAGCTATGAAAACAAAAACAATCGGTTTTATTGGTGGCGGCAATATGGCGACCAGTCTAATCAGCGGCTTGATTGCCAGCGGTCATTCGCCGCAGCAGATCTGGGTGTCGGATACAGCACCAACCACTTTGCAGGCTCATGCCGATCAACTGCATGTAAATACTACCGCCAGCAATGAGACGGTAATTAACGAAACGGAAGTGGTGGTGCTGGCGGTTAAACCGCAAATACTGCGTGACGTTGCTTTGCAAATCGCCCCCAGCCTGAAACAAAAAAATATACTGGTGGTATCGATTGCCGCCGGCATTTCTCAACAAAGCCTGTCGCAATGGCTTGGCGGCGAGGTCGCCATCGTGCGTTGCATGCCGAATACACCCGCACTGGTACAGACCGGCGCAACGGCCCTGCATGCCAATGCCAATGTGGACGACGAACAAAAAGATCTGGCCGAAAATATCCTGCGTGCAGTCGGTTTGGCGCTATGGGTAAACGACGAAAGCCAACTCGACGCCGTGACGGCCGTCTCCGGTAGCGGACCTGCTTATTTTTTTCTGTTGATGGAGGCGATGGAAAAAGCCGCCTTGGAATTGGGTCTGAACGAGCATTCCGCAAGACTGCTGATTCAGCAAACCGCACTGGGTGCCGCCAAAATTGCATTGGAATCCTCCGAATCGCCCGCCCAATTGCGCGCCAGAGTCACCTCGCCTGGCGGCACCACTCAACAAGCCATCGAAACGTTTGTGCAAAACGGTTTCGTCGAACTGGTTGCCAAAGCCTTACATGCCGCCAGAGATCGGTCGATTGAAATGTCAAAACAGCTGGGAGCCGACTAATGGGCAGCAATTACATGACCGACCCGATAGTGTTCCTGATCGACACCCTGTTTTCGTTGTATATTTTGGCGGTAGCCTTGCGCTTTTTGTTGCAATGGACCCAGGCCGATTTCTATAACCCGGTATCGCAGTTTCTGGTCAAAATCACCCATCCGCCGCTGCGGATCATGCGTCGTTTTATTCCATCCATCGGCCGGATAGACAGCTCTTCCTTGGTACTGGCATTGCTGCTGCAAATGGCCGCTAACTTTTCGATACTGGCGATCAAAGGACTATCAGTCAGCTTTGTCGCGTTGACGCTATTGTCGTTTACCGACTTGCTAAAGATGCTGATTGATATTTTTGTCTATGCCATTTTTGCCGGCGCCATCCTTAGCTGGTTTGCGCCTGGCAGTTACGGTTCGGCCTCGTCGATTTTGTACAGCTTGACCGATCCGCTATTAAATATTTGTCGTAAAGTGCTGCCGGACCTGGGCGGCATCGATTTGTCGCCATTGCTGGCGCTGGTGTTGCTGCAATTGGCAAAAATGATGATCTTGCCGCCATTGCATCAACTGGTCAGCCTGCTGGGCTAAACGCAACCGGTCTCGCCATGCCCCACGCCGCCGCCAAAAGAACGCTAATTATGGCTCTAGCCCTGCTGTTAGCAACGGGAGAAGAGGCGTTTGCGAAAAAAATGTACCGCTGGGTGGACGAGAACGGCAACGTCTATTTTTCCGACCAAGTCCCACCCGATCAGGTACAACATAAACGGGAAACCTTAAGCGAGAAAGCCCGCGTACTCGACGTGCTGGAGAAAGCCAAAACCGCCGAGCAACTTGCCCAACAAAAACGTTTGGATGCGCTACGCAAGGAACAGGAAAAAATTATCGCCAAACAAAACGCCAACGATAAAGTACTGTTAAGTACCTTTCGCAGCATTGACGATATGAATAAGGCGCTGAGTAACAAAATGGCATCCTTCGATGCCGGACGAAAAGTGATTGAAGGCAATATCGAACGCTTTGAACAGCAATTGCAACAGCAACAGCAGCAAGCCGCCAATCTTGAACGCAACGGGACTAAGATCCCGCCCAAGCTATTGGCCGATATTGCCGCCAGCAAACAACAAATAGAATCCGGCAAACAAGAACTGATACATCATCAGCAAGACAAACAGAACAGCGAGAAAGAATTCAAAGCCGACATCGCCCGCTTTCAATTCCTGACCCAATCCAACAGCGACGGCAAACCCGTTAATGGCGACACTTTAGCCGCCAGCAATGCCAGCAACGACCTCGGGCTGTTTGTTTGTCAGGACGCCGCGCAATGCGAAAAGGCCTGGAAAATTGCCGGAGAGTTTGTCGCCACAAACTCTACTACCGGCCAAGACGTGGAAAGCGAAAAGCTGATCATGCGTGCCGCGCCGCAGAAAGACGACGACTTAAGCCTGTCGGTGTCGCTGCTGGAGCGCAACAACAGTCAACAGATATTTCTGGATATCCGCTGCCGTCAATCCAGCATAGGCAATGAATTGTGCGCGGGCCCCAAGGCGCAGAGCATTCGCCAAGCCTTTGCCCCCTTCATTCAATCCAGTTTAGCGGCGCAACAATAAAGTACCGACACCCTGATCGGTAAACAGCTCCAACAGCACCGCGTGATCGACTCGCCCGTCGATGATATGCACGCTGTTCACACCGCCTTTCAACGCATCGGTCCCGCAACGGGTTTTCGGAATCATTCCTCCGGAAATTGTGCCGTCAGCAATGAGATTATCTATATCGGTCAGTGTCAGGCCGGTCAACAAATTGCCCTGCTTGTCCATAATGCCGGGGATATTAGTCAACAACATCAGTTTTTCGGCTTTTAATACTTCCGCAACTTTACCGGCCACCAGATCGGCATTGATGTTGTAAGAATGTCCGTCCTTACCCACGCCAATCGGCGCTATCACCGGAATAAAATCGCTATTACCCAGCATTTCCACCACCGCAGGATCGATACTGCTGACTTCTCCAACATGCCCCAGATCAATGATTTCCGGCGCATCATCCAGCGTCGGCCCGGCCTTGGTCATGTTGATTTTACGCGCATGGATGAAATTACCGTCCTTACCGGTCAAGCCTACGGCCTTCCCGCCCTGCATATTGATCATATTCACAATCTCTTTATTCACCAGACCGCCCAGCACCATTTCCACCACATCCATGGTTTCGCTGTCGGTGACGCGCATGCCGTCGATAAACTCCGAGGTTTTACCCAGACGTTTCAACAAGTCGCCAATTTGCGGACCGCCGCCATGCACCACGATGGGATTGATACCTACCAGCTTCATCAGAACAATGTCACGGGCAAAACTATGTTTCAAGGCCTCATCGACCATCGCATTGCCGCCGAATTTGATGACAACGGTTTTGCCCTTGAATTTTTGGATATAAGGCAAGGCCTCGATAAGAACGTGGGCAATCTGATGCGCGGTTTTTTCTTTCATCATCGCTAACAATTAAAAAGGTAGTTTGATATCGGGTTTGATTTGCAGCATTAGCTGCCTGAATTGAGCTTGTATCCGCTGCATGGCGTCCTGGCTATCCGCTTCAAAGCGCACCGTCAACACCGGCGTGGTATTGGAAGCTCTGACCAAACCCCAGCCATCGGTAAATTCGACGCGCATGCCGTCGATATTGATAATCTTGCCGTCTTTAAATTTGGCTTGACTAAATAGCTGCTCCACAAAACGCACGCCCTCGCCTTCGGCCATCGGCACATGCAACTCCGGCGTATTGATACTATCCGGCAGATCGGCAAACACGTCGCTACTGCTACGCATATCGCCGGATAAAATTTCGATTAGCCGCGCCGCAGCATACAGGGCGTCGTCGAATCCGAACCAGCGATCATTGAAGAAGATATGCCCGCTCATCTCACCCGCCAATGCCGCCGCGGTTTCTTTTAGCTTGGCTTTCATGAGGGAATGCCCACTTTTCCACATCAACGGCCGTCCGCCGCGCTTGACGATTTGATCGTGTAAATGCCTGGAACATTTCACATCGTAAATAATTTCCGCGCCCGGCTTGTTGGCTAGCACATCGCGGGAATACAGCATCATTTGCCGGTCCGGCCAAATGATTTTGCCGCCGGAATCGACCACGCCAATCCGGTCGCCGTCGCCGTCGAATGCCACACCGATGTCTGCGTCGTATTGCTTGACCGTTTTGATTAAATCGGCCAGATTTTCCGGTTTACTTGGGTCGGGATGATGATTGGGGAAATTGCCGTCGATTTCACAATACAACTCGATCACCTCGCAGCCCATGGTGCGCAACAGAATCGGCGCTAGTTGTCCGGCCGCACCATTACCGCAATCGACAGCCACTTTCATCGGCCTTACCAAATGCACATCGTCGGAAATCATGCCGATATATTCGTTGCTGAATAGGCTGTTCAGCTCGACCGACCCGGGCGTGCCTTCGCTAAAGTCGCCAGCTTCGATGCGTTTTCTTAATTGCTGAATCTTATCGCCGGATAAGGTTTCGCCGTTCAACACCAGTTTTAGGCCGTTATAGTCCGCCGGGTTGTGACTACCGGTTATCATCACACCGCTCCTGCCTTCGCTGTGCTGCGTGACAAAATACAGCAGCGGCGTTGGCACCAAGCCTATATTCAACACGTCGCAACCGGCTTCGGTAATGCCTGTTGCCAGCGCGTCCGACAGACCCGGGCTGGAGAGGCGCCCGTCCCTACCCATGACGATAGTCTTGATATTCAGCTGTCTGGCCTCGCTGCCTAAAGCCTGGCCGATATTTCGCACCGTTTCCGTAGTCAAGCCGCGACCGACGATGCCCCGAATATCGTAAGAGCGGAAGATATCGGCAAACCCCTCGCTCGCCGGTGCCAATGTAAGCGCGGACGCAGCGGGAGTCGTCGCGGCGAGCGGCATCTGTTCGGCCATGCTGATAGGCGCCGTCGCCAAACTCACCGGTACGCTGGCGTATTGTTCCGCGGCTTTAGGCGACTCTTCGATAAAATCGATATCGAAAGACTCGTCGAAAAAATCATATTCGCCCAATTCCTCGGGCGCTTTGCCCGGACTTTTCTCTTGTTCCAGGATGCGTTTGAACTGCGCCAACGTAGAAATAATCGGCCGCATTTCGTCAAGTTGTACCGGATAATGACCCACTTGCTTGCCGGTCATCATATCCTTGGCTGCTTTTAGAATACTGCTCTGATCGTGATGCAGATAATCCGCGAGTTTTCGATATCCGATAAAAAACGCCAGACAGGCCAGCAAGGCCGGAATCAAAATGATACAAGCAAATAGCACCAGGTCGCCGACACTGCCACCACCGCCTATCCACAAGTCGATCCGCCAACGGCTGTTGGTCAGAGGCACCGCTTGCGGATCGTCCAGTTTAACGGCCGGATTACCGGCAGTCGCCAAAATTGCCTGTTCTTGTTTAATTTCGACATAGCCGTCGCCGAAATTGGTTTTTGCGATCAACTGCTGCAACAAATCCGGCTTTAGACTGACCAAAATAACCCCAATCACTTGCTGATTTTGACTGACGGCAGCCGTCATCGCCAAATGTCTGTGTTCGCCCTCGCCCTGCACAAACGGTTTTTGTTTGGCTGTCAGCGTTGCCCGCACCATTTCCAGATCGGCAAACCCCATATTCGGCGTATCGGTTAAATCGGGCTCGCTGACCGCGGCCGGCAGCAGGCGTACGCGCATCGACTGCGGAAGCGCATTTTGCAATCGCCCCGCCACCGCATCCAATTCCGCTTTGTTACGGTTATCGGTGCTCAACGCCGCAATTACATCCGGCTGCATTGCCAGACCGTCGATCACCCGCTGCAAAGTATCGATCTGGCTGGCAATACTCACTGCCATGCCGCTGGCTATTGCCGTGGTGCTTGTTTGCCGGGTGTCGCTGACCTGGGCCGCCGAAAACCAATACGCGCCGCCGCCGGCCAATAACACCATCAACGCCGCAATTCCGGCGATTATGCTAAATATGCGTCCCATGCGTCGCGGCTCCGTTTAGTGGCGGCCGCTGTGCCCAAAGCCGCCGCTGCCGCGATGGCTTTCGTCGAATTCGGCCACGCATTCGAATTCGGCCTGCACTACCGGCACAAATACCATTTGCGCAATACGCTCGCCGATCTCGACGGTAAACGCGCTATCGCCGCGATTCCAGCACGAGATAAAAATCTGGCCCTGATAATCAGAGTCGATCAAACCCACCAAATTACCCAGCACAATGCCATGCTTATGACCCAGGCCGGAGCGCGGCAGCAACACAGCAGCCAGATGCGGATCGTCGATATGAATCGCCAGACCGGTAGGAATCAACGCAGTTTCACCGGGCAGCAAGGTCAGCGCTTGCTCCAGGCACGCACGCAAATCCAGTCCCGCCGAACCGTGTGTGGCATAAGCAGGTAAAGCAATCTCCTGGCCCAGGCGTGGATCAAGAATTTTTAACTGGATTTTTCTCATGCCATTTCTCGGTTATCAGATTAAGCAGTTGTACGGCTAAAGTACGTTTATCGGTCATCGCCAGAATTTGTTGCCCGCCCGGCCAAAATACTTGCAAAGCGTTGCGGTCGCTATCGAAACCGCCTTCGGCTTGGCCAACCCAATTCGCGGCGATGAGATCCAGATTTTTGCTCTGCAGCTTATGTTTGGCGTAATTTTCCAGATCGTCGGTTTCGGCGGCGAAACCCACTACCAAGGGCTTTGGCTGCAAACGGGCGACGGCGGCGATGATATCCGGATTTTTTGTCAAGACTATGCTGCCGGTTTCGCCGTCTTTCTTGATCTTACTCTCCGCGAGCGTTTGCGGCCGGTAATCGGCCACTGCCGCGGCGCCAATGTAAATATCGGCCGACCGGCTATGCATTATCACCGCATCATACATTTGCAGCGCGGTTTCCACCGGAATAAGTTTGGCTCCCGCAGGCGCGAGCAAGTTTACGGGGCCGCTCACCAGCGTCACATTGGCGCCGGCTGACACGGCTTCGGCCGCTAAGGCGTAACCCATTTTGCCGGAGCTGCGGTTAGTAATGTAACGCACCGGATCAAGCGGCTCGCGCGTCGGTCCGGCGCTGATCACAATGTTAACGCCCGCAAGTAAACTGGGCTGTTCATATTTCAGCACTTGCCGACAAATTTCCGCCGGCTCAACCATCCGTCCCAAACCCTGCTCACCGCAAGCCTGCTCGCCAGCGGCAGGGCCGATACAATGCACCCCATGGCTTTGTAGCCTGGCGATGTTCTCTTGCGTTACAACTTTACCCCACATCGCCTGATTCATCGCCGGCGCGACGAATACCGGACATTCCGCGGCGAGATATAAAGTAGACAGCAAATCGTCCGCCAATCCGTGCGCAATTTTCGCCAGCATATCGGCGGTCGCCGGCGCAATCAGCAGCAGGTCTGCCCAGCGGGCCAAATGGATATGGCTCATGGCCTGCTCCTGCTCGACGTCCAGCAAATCGCCATGCACGGCATGGCCGCTCAAGGCCTGAAACGTCAGCGGCGCGACAAACTGGCGGGCAGCGGCGGTCATCACCACCCGAACTTCATGGTCTTGCTTCCGCAACACGCGCACCAGCTCTGCCGCTTTATAAGCCGCGATACCGCCGCAAACTCCCAATAAAATTCGCTTGTTAATATTCCTGTCCCGAAAAGCTCAATTTCTGGAATTATGGCAAACTCGACTCGATTCTTCTATGCTTAAATCGTTTATTAACGGCTAGGAGGAGTGGATGAGCATCAAGGATTGGCCCGCCGACGAACGACCCCGCGAAAAATTGTTACAGCGCGGCGCTACCGCACTGACCGACGCCGAGCTGCTGGCGATTTTTCTCCGCACCGGCACACCGGGCAAATCGGCTGTGGACATGGCCCGCGATTTGTTGAGCGAATACGGTTCATTACAGGCTTTGCTCGGCGCCGATCAACCACGTTTCTGTCAAAGCAATGGCTTGGGCGACGCGAAATACGCCCAACTGCAAGCGGTACTGGAAATGGCCCGCCGGCATTTTGCGGAAATCCTGCAACGCGGCAACGCCCTGACCAGCCCGGAAGTCACCCGCGCCTATCTCAGCGCCCAGTTGCGAGGTTACAGTTACGAAGTATTCGCCTGTTTATTTCTGGACAACCAACACCGGGTAATTCAATGGGAAGAATTGTTTCGCGGTACGATAGACGGCGCCAGCGTTTATCCGCGCGAAGTGGCGAAACGGGCCTTGTTTCACCACGCCGCGGCGGTCATTTTTGCACACAACCACCCGTCCGGTATCAACGAGCCGAGTCAGGCCGACAAGCAAATCACCGACAAACTGAAACAGGCCCTGGGCCTGTTCGATATCCGGGTGTTAGATCATTTTATCGTCGGCGACGGCCAGCCCTTTTCGTTCGCGGAGCATGGACTGTTGTAAATTCTCTCGCTCGGTCGAAACCGGGTAATGCTTTCCGCCGCCTGCCGGCAAAGTAGTGCAGCTCAATCAAACCCTTGAATTTGATTGACAAAACGCCTAGCTGCTCCCACTTCCTATTGTTAATCTAGCTTTCACTTAACAAAACCCCGGAGAAATCGATGCCTTGCAACCCGGAACTCGCGGCAGATCCCGTGCGGGAACGCCTGCTAAAAGCGGCTCTCGACAGTTTTCTATCCGACGACTACCACAAAGTCACCACCCGCCTGATCGCGCAGAAAGCCGACGCCAATGTGTCGATGATTCGCTATTACTTCGGCAACAAGGAAGGCCTTTACGAAGAGATGATCCGCGACACGATGGCGCCGCTGTTAAAGGTATTGAATGGGCAAATGCTGGATTCGGTCGATGGCTTTGCCGACTTTCTCAACCTGTATTACCGGGTCATGGCCGAACATCCGAAATTTCCCAAGCTGATCTTGAAAGTATTGGCGCTCAACCAGGGACCGGGGCGGCGTTTTATTCAACAACTATTGGCACGCGGACGCAAGAAGGGAGCAAAGAAAGTGGGCAAACTTAAATCCAGCGGGCGAGTGTCCGCGTCGACCGATCCCGACATGCTGCGGCTAGCCTTTGTCAGTCTGGCAATGATGCCGATGCTGCTGAAAGACATTTTCGAAGAGCAAATGGGCCGCCCGATGGATACCGCATTCGTGACTCAACTCGCCGCTTTCAACGGCCGCCTGTTTTCCGCAGGCTTGGCGTCTAATCTGCCTGAATAAACGGAGCATAACCGATGTCATTACAAAAGCACGCAGGTACAGTTTACCTGTTTAGCAAATTACTGAAATTCGCCGACTGGTTGCAGCGACTGCCCCATCAAATCATCCCGCCGCCCTTTAGGCTGATCCAGATCGGTTCGGCTTTCTGGCAATCGCGGGCACTATATGTCGCCGTTCGGCTGGATATAGCGACGACGCTGGCGGATCAAGCGCTCGCGGCCGATGTTTTGGCCGCGCGGGTTTCGGCGCAAACAGACGCAGTCTATCGGCTGCTACGCATGCTGGCCGCGCTGGGTATATTCGAAGAAATCTCGCCACGAATTTTCAAAAACAATACACTCTCAAATTATTTGCGGGAAGATCATCCTAAGAATGTGCGAGCAATGATTTTAATGCACAACTCGGCCGAAATGAGCCGGCCCTGGTTTGAACAATTGGAGCAAGGCATACGCACCGGCAACGTACCGTTCGAGAGTGTGCACGGCAACGAACTGTATACCCATATGGACCGGAATACCGAATTCGATGCGTTGTTCGCCCGCGCGATGGACAGCGTCCAAGCTTTAACGGGCGACAGTTACGCCCACGATTTTGCCTGGGAACGATTCGAGCGCGTTATCGATGTCGGCGGCTCAAAAGGCAGTAAAGCGTTGACGCTATTAAAGCAACATCCCCATCTAAACGCAGTGGTGTTCGACCGACCACAAGTCATTGACACCGCGGCTGACTATTGGGCCACCCATGCCGCGCCGGAACTGCTTAACCGCGTAAGTTTCGTGGTCGGCAAGCTGTTAGAGTCAGTACCCGCCGCCAAAAACGGTAAAGACATCTACCTGCTCAGCGCGGTTCTGCATGGGATGGACCACAAAAACTGCGTTCGCGCCCTGCGCAATCTCGCGGAAGCGATTGGCGATACCGGAGCCGTAATCGCCATTATGGAATTAGTCATGCCGGATCCCCCCGCCGATTTTGCCAGTGCCGCGTTCGATATGCAGATGTTTATGGGTACCCAAGGCCGAGAACGTACGCTTAGCGAATGGCACCAACTTTTCGCCCAAGCAGGGCAGGCGCTTCACGAACAGGTCAATCTGCGCTCCATGGGCAAAATACTGGTCGTGATACCGAACGCCGGCCTTTAATACTACAGGCAAACCGCTAAGGTAATGAACTATTGGGCATCTTGCCCTACCGGCGGCCGGTATTGGCTTAGCACCCGCTCCGCCAAGCGCGAAAACGGCATGCTTTGGATCCACACCGAACCAGTGCCCTTCAACGTCGCCAGAAACAAACCCTCGCCACCGAACAGCATGCTCTTCAAACCGCCGCTCATGCCGATGTTGTAATCAATGTCGCCGCTAAACGCGACCAGACAACCGGTGTCCAGACGCAAGGTTTCGTTGCGCAATTCCTTGCGAATCACGGTGCCGCCGGCATGAATAAAGGCCATGCCGTCGCCGCGCAGACGTTGCAAAATAAAGCCCTCGCCGCCAAAAAAGCCGCTACCCAAGCGTTTGTTAAAGGCGATATCGACTTGAGTGCCGAAGGCCGCGGCCAAAAACGCCGATTTTTGACAAATCACTTCCTCGCCCAATTCGGCCAGATTCAGCGCGGCAATCGAACCGGGAAACGGCGCGGCAAAAGCCACCCGGCGTTTTTGCGAGCCGTGGTTGCTGAAGTGCGTTAAAAATACCGACTCGCCGGTCAGCATACGCTTGCCGATGCCGAACAGCTTGTCCATTACTCCGCCGGAGCCATCGCCCATTTTGGCTTCGAAGTCGATATCCTGTTCAAGATAGGTCATCGCCCCGGCTTCGGCGATCACCGTTTCCTTGGGATCGAGTTCGACTTCTACCATTTGAATGTCATGACCGATGATCTGATAGTCGACTTGGTGGCAACGCATGGCAATATCCTCTTCTGTGATTCAAAAAATTAAACGCCTAAAACTCGATACTAACCGAGCTCAAAAAATTCGTAGCAGCCGCGGCCATGCTGTTTGGCCAAATACATGGCCTGATCGGCGTGGCTCAGCAAACCAGCCGGCGTACCTGTGTCTGACGGGCATAAGGTGATACCGCTACTGACGCCAACAACCATCTCTTGCCCGGCGATCCGGTAAGGCTGGGAAATCGCCTGATGAATACGCTGCACGGCCTGCTCGCACTGCGCCCTGGATTCGATACCGCCCACCAGCAAGGCAAATTCATCGCCGCCCAAGCGGCACACCGTGTCATCCTCGCGCAGACCGGCCTTAATCCGCGTGGCCACTTCGATCAATAACATATCGCCTGCCTCGTGGCCCAGTTGGTCGTTGACCTGCTTAAAACCGTCCAAATCCATATACACCACACCGAGCAGCGTATTGTCGCGCTTGCAGCGCGCCAGGGCCTGCCGAAATCGGTCGTTGAACAAGATGCGATTGGGTAATTGCGTCAACGGATCGTGGTGCGCCATGCGCTCCAACTCCTGCTGCTGAAGTTTGGCTTGAGTAATGTCGGAAAACAAGCCGACATAATTCAGGATTTCACCGGTGCGATTCCGCATCGCGGAGATGGTCAACAACTCCACGTATAACTCGCCGCTTTTCTTGCGATTCCAAATTTCGCCTTGCCAACAGCCCTCGGTTTGCAGAGTTTGCCAAAGATCTTTATAGAATGCCGCATCATGTTTGCCGGATTGCAGAATGCTATGATTGCGGCCTATCACCTCCTCGCGGGTATACCCGGTTATCGCGCAAAAGGTCGGATTGGCATCGATTATGTTGCCTGCCGCATCCGTAATAGTAATACCTTCGTGCGCTTCGCTAAACACGCGGGCGGCCAGCTGCAGCTTATCTTCGGCACGCTTGCGTTCGGTAATGTTGGTCAGAATGCAATGAATCACGGCCGGGCGGACTTTGTTACCCTGCAAGCGGCCGTCGAGTATCACGGTCAGCGTGTGGCCCGATTTTCCAAGCAGCGACAATTCGCATTCCAACAAACCGTAATGGTTGAGCATTTGCAGTTTTAGCTGAAAATCCTGCCCCGTATCCGGCGAGATAAATTCAAACAGCTTTCTGCCGATCAGCTCTTCGCTGCCATAGTCCAGCAGATCGCATAATTGCGGATTTACATCCAGCAGGCAACCTTGCCGATCCAGCGCCAGATAAGCGACCGGCGAATTTTCAAATAAGCTGCGGAACCGGCTCTCGCTTTGCCGCAGCGACTCGGTCAATTGCCGCGCAATCTCGGCATTTCGGCGTACATTAATATAGGCCCAAGTGATAAAAAACAGCAGAAAGCTGATAAACACCAAGGCCAACACTTCGACCCAGGGCGGTTCGAATTTGGCCGTCTTACTGAATTCCGGCAACGCGCTGTAGCGTAGGGTCCAGAAATGACCGCCCAAATTCAGGCGGAGATTGAGCGTCATTGCGTCGTCCCGCGGCATAAATGCTACCGACGTCAGCTTGCTTTGGCTGTCGTAAAGCAGACCTTCGGCACTGAGATCGTCCTGATCGAAAATTTCCAAGCGCAAGGCCAATAAATCACGACCCAGGATGGTATGCAGCAAGTCGTTCATGCGGTACGGCATATACACCCAGCCCAGCAGGGCCGCGCGGCGCTGCTCCACGGTTTGCGGGATGCTGCCGTTACGGTAAACCGGAAAGTACGCCAACATGCCAGCCTGTAAATCGGCTTCGGTTTCCTGGATCAAAAACACCTTGCCGGTATACGCCAGATTGCCGTTATCCCTAGCCCGTTCCATCGCGCCGCGCCTTAGGGGATCGGAGAACATATCGTAGCCGAACGCCCGCAGATTACGGCCGCTGAAAGGCTCCAAATAAATAATGCTGGAGTATCCCTCTCGCGAATCTAACGGATTAACTATATAGTCCGGAAACCCTTGTCGGCGAACAGCGGCAATATGCTGTTCGAGCCGCGCGGAAGGAATCCAAACCGCGTAACCGACGCCTTGCGCCCCAGGATGGCTTCGATCCAGCTCCAGCATCTCCACAAATGCGCGCCAGTCCTCGCGGGTTACCTCATTACTGGCGGCAAACAATCCGGCGGCGCTGCGTAGTGTTTGCCCATGTAAATCCATACGCTCGCTGATATTGCCGGTAATGCGCTGAGTTTCGAAAGCGAAATATTCTTGCAGCCGTTGTTGATGGCGCCAATTCAGATCTTGCCAAGCCAGAAACAGAGCCGCGAGCGAAACCAACAGAATTACCAGCGCAGGGTAATAATGCCGGTAACGTGTCCATAATTTCGGTTGTACAGGGCTAGCAGTCATTCTTCCCCCTGATGATGCGGTATATTCCCTAACAAGCGGCCGGCAGTACTGATGCTTTAATCAATTGCCACCATTATTGCGCGGCTCTTGCCATTATTGTCCGGCGAAATTTTAGCGTCAAAGAGAACGCTTAGCCTTATTCAGCATAGCTCACCGGCGGCCGATTTCTTGGAATCCGAATCTCGCAGCCGGCATTTCGCCGCCGGAGGCAATACCCGGCTAGCTGCGTGCAGGGAAAGACAATTACGCCAGCAGATTGACCAAAATCTGCTGGTAAATCCGGCTCAAAACTTCCAGATCATCCAAACCGATATGCTCGTTGACCTTGTGAATGCTGGCATTCAACGGCCCCAGTTCGATGACTTGCGCACCGGTCGGGGCGACAAACCGGCCATCAGAAGTGCCGCCGCCGGTATCGTCCAAGGTCCGAAAGCCGCAAACGCTTTCGATCGCCGCATGCGTGGCATCGATTAAAGCGCCTTGCGAGGTCAGAAACGGATTGCCGGATAAACGCCATTGCAGATCGTATTTAAAGCCGTGTTTATCCAATATGGCTTGGGTACGGGACTTGATGGTGGCTTCGTCCAGCTCGGTGCAAAACCGCAGATTAAACTGCACTTCGACCTGGCCGGGGATGATGTTTTCCGCACCGGTGCCGCCGTCGATATTGGAAACCTGCAAGCGGGTCGGCGGAAAAAATTGATTGCCGTGGTCCCACACTTCCTCTGTCAGTTCCTTCAAGGCCGGTGCAAAAGTATGAATCGGATTTTCCGCCAATTCCGGATAAGCCACGTGGCCTTGAATACCCAACACGGTGAGCTTGGCACATAAGGAGCCGCGCCGCCCCACCCGAATCACGTCGCCGATTTTTTTATCGCTGGACGGTTCGCCCACCAAGCACCAGTCGATCTTTTCGCCGCGCTGTTCCAGCACTTCGACCACTTTGACCACGCCGTGGGTGGCAATGCCCTCCTCGTCGCTGGTCATCATGATGGCTATGGAGCCTTTATGTTCGGGATGCTCGACCAGGAAACGCTCGACCGCCGTGACAAACGCGGCAATGCCGCCTTTCATGTCCGCAGCCCCCCGACCGTAAAGCTTGCCGTCGCGGATAGTCGGCTCGAACGGCGGCGAATCCCAGGCCGTCAACGGCCCGGTCGGCACCACGTCGGTATGCCCTAAAAACACGAATAGCGGCGCCTGTTGACCCTTACGCAACCACAGGTTTTGAGTATCGGCAAAATTCAGGCGCTCGTCAGTAAAACCGAGTTTACCTAAGCGCTCCGCCAGCAAATCCTGGCAACCGGCGTCGTTGGGGGTCACCGATTCGCGACGAATCAGCGCTTCTAACAGGGAAAGGGTTTCGCTCATTATTCGGTCGGGTACTGATCGGGATTAAAGCCGACGATCAGTTGCTGTCCATTATCCAGAATCGGGCGCTTGATCAAGGTCGGCACAGCCAGCATGAGTTGCACGGCTTTGTCGGGGGTTAAATCGGATTTTTGGGCGTCGTCCAATTGGCGCCAACTGGTACTGCGCTGATTCAGTACCGCATCCACGCCCAACGCATCGACAAAGCCCTGCAGCAAAGCCGCATCCAGCCCATCGACACGATAGTCGTGGAAACGGTAGGCAATTTGCCGCGCCTCCAGCCAGGTCCGCGCCTTTTTGACGCTATCGCAGTTTTTGATGCCGTAAACTACGATCATGCAAGATTAGCCTTCTTCGCCGGCCAGCAATTCTTCAACGCTCGGCAAGGAATCATCAGCTTTGGCGCGAGCTTTGTACACATCGACGAATTCCATGAAGGCTTGCTCCAAATCGTCCAGCACTTCTTCCTCGTCGGTCACTTCGTCTTCGGGAATCTCGCCGGACTCCAAATAATCTTTTTGAATAGCGATCTCGCCGTTCAGGGACAGCAGGGCGAGGATTAGGGCATTATTGGAAATATTTTCTGGCATGGTGTGCTCGCAGGTTAGGATTGAAGAGAAAACGGTTGCCGGCTAAGCGGCGTTAAATCAGGTGCGCGGATGCAGCGTATCGAAAGGGTTCGCATTCATGCTGTATGGCCTCCTTGGCACTAAGGCCAGCATTGTAACGCATAGCCGCTAATCCTTGCCATGCGTTAACGCTTCCTCACCCACCGCCACGTTTCCCCGTACAATTATTTTCCGCTCTGGATTCGACGGCTTGGCATCGCGTATTCCGATTCGCGAGCGCTAGCTTACCAGTTCGATATATAAATGCATCAGTCGAAACCGAAATTCCTACAACCAGCGGGATTGGCTTGTTAAATACTATTACAGTGAGAAATGCCAACCGGGCACTAAAAGTGTTTAAAGCCGTTTCAACCGTATCCGCGTTCTAAACGCCGGCAGCCAACTTCTGCTCGAAAAATACAGGCAAGGCAAATTTTGCGGCGTAATAGTGACTTGCCAATGCTCATCTCGAAAAAACGTAAGTTTTAAGTTTACATCGTCCAACACCAACGCTTCGTCCAGCGAAAACGAGCCGTAGGGCACACCCAACGAACGCACCCCCACCACCTTGAACTGGCTATCCAGCAAGATAATCTCCGTGGCCTCCTCAAAGGGGCAATCCCAATCATTGATTAAAAGGTATTCATGGGCTGACGTTTGAAATTGATGTAACAGCCGGTAGCCGGGCACATAACATGAACTCGGCAGGCCGTTGATCAGCAATTGCGTCTGTAGCGGCCAGCTTTGATATTCACCGGCGTGGCTTTTCAAGGAAAAAATATCGATTGCTTGCATCAGTTCGACCTGGATAAACCGAATGTGCGGATTGATTTTCTCATAGTCTATAGTCCAACAAATTGGCGTAAATTCATTGTCAATTCAGCGCATCTCTTAGCCGAAACATCGACGCGGCAAGCCGAAATCCCCCATTTTCTCGGCCGCGTTGTTTACAATAGCTGCTAAAGCACTTTTTAACCGAGATAATCCGCCCAATGCAGCGCACATCCAGCGGAGCTCGCCCCCTCTTACCGTAAAACAATTAAAGTACAGGATATATTTTTCCCAATGAAATTCACCGATACGGGCACCCTAATCAACTGGCAATTAGACGATATCCATATTATCCACCCCCTGCACGACAAAGCAGACGGCGGCTCGCGCGGCGGCGTATATCTGTGTATACCCAATTTTGAAGAATTATCGCCGCCTTTCGCGCTTAAACACGGCGAATACCGGATAACGCCTTGCGATAGCGACCTGCCGCATCAAAAAAACCTCACCGCGCCGGCTGATGTGAATTGGGGTTCTGTCGAGGTGATTACAGACTGGCAAGAGCTGACGGAAGCCAAAAGTAAAACCCTGACCGTCAGCACCCGGATTCGCGCGGTGTCGGAGACCGCACTGGTTCGCCCCGGCTTTCATCCCTATTTTTCGATTTCTCCCGGCAGCGTTATCGATATTGCGGAAACGCATATTGAGGTCGCCGCGCTTCCGCACGATAGCTTAAGAGTACACCACGCGAAATCGCTAACCGCACCCGTCAAGCTAAGTACAGCCGATTACACCGTCAGCATGGCTTGCAATATCTCGCCAGTGCAGGACGATCTAGCGTTGGCGTTTGGTATTTGGAGCGATAAAAAAGCCGAGTATGTCTGCATCGAACCGATCATCGGCAAGCAACCCAGCCCGGACGGCCTGCCAACGCCGCTGACCTTGCAACAGGATGAAGAGTTGGTGATGGTGTTTAGGATTCGGGCGGATCGCAAGAGCTTTGCGAACTAACCGTCATACTCATCATGCTGACAAATGCGTTGCCTAGTGAGCATTTGATTATAGAGATGCCTTACTTGATAAAAAAGGTTTCAGCAAACGCCATGCTACGTAGATTAAAGCCAATGCAAACAACAAATGACCAATGGCATCCAGTGGCCCCGCATATGTTCGGGAATCCTTACCCAAACAATTGCCCAATTCACAAAATATTCGTCTTCTCTGACGAGAACAATCGGTTGCCGGAACATGTTCGGCTACAAACAGTGGGATGGAAGAGTCAACCTCAATATATGACACAAACAGCGCCAATATAGCCCCCGACACGCGAAAGCCAGGACGCACTTCTAAGTCGTGGGGATTAGGGTTTGAGTAATAATTCATCGCTTTTTTATAGTGTTGTAGCTCCAAAACTCAACCAGCGATGCATCAAATCAGATGCGCTATTTTCAGCAACACTGCGACAATAACCGTGGTTTGCAAGAACCCTGCGGCAATGATCCAACGCGTTAAATCAGCTTTGGTTTCGGCTTGATCACGGCGAGTATCGGCTCGGAGCAATTCTATTTTGTGGGTTAGCTCAGACTCCAACGTTCTGATTTCGGTACGCAAGACGACTTCAAGGTCTTTCAAATCGCGTTTTGTCGCCACGTCGTCAAGATGAAAATCGTGCTTGGCTTGTTCCAGCGTATTGTCGACGACTTCCTTTTGCATTTCGGTGATCACTTCGGCTTGAGCCTCGGTAAAGCCGGCTGCTTTTAAACGTAGCGCAAATTTTAAGGTATCAAATGGTATCGCGTTCATGTCCTGCGCCCTCGGATAAAATGCGGTAACTGCATTGTAGCGCATGGCGTCCAAAAAACGCCATGCGACGGCGACGATCAATCAATCCCGCAACAACTCATTAATCCCGGTTTTGCTACGAGTTTTCTCGTCCACTTGCTTGATGATCACCGCGCAATACAGGCTGTGGCTACCGTCTTTGCTCGGCAAGTTGCCGGATACCACCACGGAGCCTGCCGGGATGCGGCCGTAGCTGACTTCGCCGGTCATCCGATTGAAAATCTTGGTGCTTTGGCCGATGTAGACACCCATCGATACCACGCAGTTGTCTTCGACGATGACCCCTTCGACGATTTCGGAGCGGGCGCCGATGAAGCAGTTGTCGCCGATGATAGTTGGGTTTGCTTGCAGCGGTTCCAGAACGCCGCCGATGCCGACGCCGCCTGATAAATGCACGTTTTTACCGATTTGCGCGCAGGAACCGACTGTTACCCAGGTGTCGACCATGGTGCCGCTATCAACGTAAGCGCCGATGTTGACGTAAGACGGCATCAGGATCGCGCCGGGCGCAACGTAAGAACCATAACGGGCCACCGCATTCGGCACCACCCGTACGCCGGCTTTCGCGAAATCTTCTTCGCTGTATTGACCATATTTGGTCGGCACTTTGTCGTAATAGCGCACGTCACCGCTTTCGATGACTTTGTTTTCGTTGATGCGAAACGACAGCAACACGGCTTTTTTCAGCCATTGATTGGTGACCCAATCGCCGTCTTTTTTCTCGGCCACGCGGGCTTCGCCCTTGTCGAGCATATTCAAAACTTCGGCAACCGTGTTGCGGACTTCGGTTGACACAGTGGACGGGCTGATTTCGGCGCGATTTTCGAAGGCGTCGTTGATGATGGTTTCCAGATTTGACATGGTTTCTCGGGGTTAAGTTGAAATAATGTAGGTTGGGTAGGAGCGATAGCGCAAACCCAGCTTGAAGCGTTTCACGCTGGGTTTCGCTGCGCTCTACCCAGCCTACGAAAGACTATTAATGAACGTTTTAATCCGTTGCGCAGCCTCAACACACTCTTCAATCGGCGCGACCAAGGCAATGCGCACATGGTTGGCGCCGGGATTGATGCCGCCGCTGTCGCGCGACAAATAGCTACCTGGAAGCACCGTAATGTTTTGCCGGGCAAACAATTGTTTAGCAAATTCAGCATCATCAATCGGCGTCTTTAGCCAGACATAAAAACTGGCTGGCGGCCGATTGATTTCGCAAACATCCTGCAATATTTCGATAAACGCGCTGAACTTGTCCCGGTACAACTGACGGTTATGCTTGACGTGTTCCTCGTCGTTCCAGGCTGCGATGCTGGCGTACTGAGTCGGTACCGGCATCGGGCAGCCGTGATAAGTGCGGTATTTGAAATACTGCTGCAATACCTCGGTGTCGCCGGCGACGAAGCCGGAACGCAAACCCGGTGCGTTGGAGCGTTTAGACAGGCTTTGAAATATCACACAACGTTTAAATCCGGTGTTGCCGGCCTGATAAGCGCTTTGCAATAAACCTTGCGGCGGATTGGCTTCATCGTCGTAAAGTTCGGTGTAGCACTCGTCGGATGCAATAACGAAATCGTACTTTTCCGCTAACGCCAATAATTTCAAATGATCGGCTTGTGTTAACACCGTGCCGGTCGGATTGCCAGGCGAGCAGATAAAGATCAACTGACAGCGTTGCCAAATCGCCTCAGGCATGCTGTCAAAATCCGGCAAATAACCGTCGGCCTCGACGGTATTCAGATAATACGGCTCGGCGCCAGCCAGCAGGGCCGCACCTTCGTAGATCTGATAAAACGGGTTGGGCATGATCACCACCGGCTTGTCGGCCGGATCGACCACCGCCTGCACCAATGAGAACAAAGCCTCACGGGTACCGTTGACCGGCAGCACCTGAGTTTCAGCATCGACACCCCCGGCAGGGATGCCGAAGCGGCGGCAGGTCCAATCGGCTATGGCTTGTCTTAATTCAGGCAAGCCTTTGGTGGTCGGGTACTGGGTCAAACCATGTAAGTGCCGCAGCAAGGCTTCTTGGATAAAATGCGGCGTGGCGTGCTTGGGTTCGCCGATAGACAACGCGATATGCGCTTTGTCGGCTGGCGGGACGATACCTTGTTTCAGCGTGGCCAGCTTTTCAAACGGATACGGATGCAGTTGGGATAAATGCGGATTCATTATTTGGCGCAATGCGGTTGTCTGCCGCCATTCCAGGCTTGTTGCTGTAGCTGGATGGCCCGATTCATATTCTGATTCAAATTATCGATGCGGCTGGCATGCGACGGGTGAGTCGACATAAATTCGATAGGTTGTCCGCCTTGAGACGCCTTATCCATTTTCAACCATAAGTTAATGCTTTGGCGCGGATCGAAACCGGCTTTGGCCATCAAATCCAAACCTATCGTATCCGCCTCGGTTTCGTGGACGCGGCTAAACGGCAGGATCACACCGTATTGCGCACCGACACCCAATAACCCCAGTGCGGTCTGGCCTAATGCGGTTTGCGGCTGGGACACCGCTTGCACCATCGACAGGCCGGTGCTGACAGCGGTTTCCTGCGACAAGCGCTCATTGCTGTGCCGCGCCAACACGTGCCCCACTTCGTGGCCTATGACTGCCGCCAATTGATCTTGGTTATCCACCAGGTTGATCAGGCCGGTATGCACGCCGATTTTATTGCCGGGCAGTGCAAAAGCGTTCAGCGTCTCGTCTTCAAATACCACAACCTCCCACTGGCGGCCGGTCTGCTGGGTAATGGCCTGGGCCACGCAACTGGCAAACTGGCTATAGCGGGTATTTTTGCTGATAGGGTTTTTGCTTTTCATGTCACTGAATGACTGCAAACCCATTTGATCGACCTGATTATCCGGCATATAGATAAACTGGGAACGTCCGGTCGGACTGGTGGCACAGGCGCTTAACAGCAAGGAAACAGCCGAGGAAAGCAGGAGTTTTTTCAACATGGCGTAAACATCCGCAAGGAAAAGAAGCGGCATTTTAACGTAACTTGTCAGCCGGAGTTAAAAGCTTTTTGGCTGAACGGCCTGCGTTGTTTCTCGGGCTCAGGGGACTCTGAAACCTAATACTATTTGCAGCTTTGCGCTGCGTACGCGCTTAAGGCAGGCGGGAACCAATCATATTGGCTTTACATTAAGACTGAAATGTCGCCCGGAAGCAGCATGACGCGAGCCGGCGACGTCGCCGACTCAATCTTCGACGTTTTCCAGTAAATGCAACATATGCTGCAAACAAAACAGCGTAGCCTGTTGCCGCACGGAATGTCTGTCGCCGACAAATTGTGTCTTCAAAGCCTCGGCTGCTTGACCGCGCCGTTGCCAGCCGATAAACACCGTACCGACCGGCTTGGCTTCGCTACCGCCATCCGGTCCGGCAATACCGGTGATAGCCATCGCCAAATCGGCAAGGCTATGCGCTAACGCGCCAACGGCCATTTCCAAAGCCGTCTCCGCGCTGACCGCGCCTACTGTTGCCAATGTCTCCCGCCTTACCCCCAGCATGTCGATCTTGGCTTCATTGCTGTAAGTGACGAAGCCGCGTTCGAACCAAGCGGAACTACCCGGCACATCGGTTACAGCCTTGGCAAGGCCGCCGCCGGTACAGGACTCCGCCAAAGCCAGACGCAAATCGAGCGTTTTTAATCGCTTGCCGAGCGTTTCGGCAAGCAGATAAGTGTCACACATGATCACAGGAAAGGTTAAGCAGGGCGTCGAGCCGCAAAGAGGATGGCTTGCTGCGGACTTGGATTCACGGCAAGCTACTGACGGCTTTATTTCGGTAATTTGGCAATTTCGGAGACTTTCTCGAAATCGGCGCCAACGCTGATAATAAAGCTGGTTACCTGCTCAATGCTCATCTCCGACTTGACCACTTTCGATTCGTGCACGATTACTGCAAAACCTGAGGTCGGGTTGGGCGATGTCGGCACGAACAGTACATAACGGTCTTCGGTCTTGTTGGTGACATAGGCCGGCACCCAAATGCCTTCCTTGGGATATTCGATGTAGACCACTTCGCGCGGTTCCTGCAACTGATGTCCGGCTATCATGTTCACCAACTTTTTGGTGACGCGGTAAATCGTGCTTAACAGCGGGATGCGCTCAATCAGATGCTCAAACATCGCAATGATGGAGAATCGGCCCATGCTGACCCGATGCCCAACATAAGTAATAGTCGCGAAGCTGGCGGCGAACAGCAAGAATGTCACCAGATAATTGTCGGAGTACCCATAAACGAATTGAAACAAATCGGTGAGCCGGTCTTTTACGAACAGCACGATTTGCACAATCACCATAATCGGAATAAAAGCCAGAACGCCGATCAGGGTGTGATTGAGGATTTTCTTCATGATGCGCCTACCTTTTTAGTTATAGTTGTCAGGAATAATGGTTTTATCAGAGTTATGCCGGTTAAGGAAGTCCCGATGCAATCGACGCACAATTCACCGCAATTGCCGACCTCAACGGACAAATCTAAACAAGCAGCGCGTGGAAACCGCCATCAGCGGCCACAACACGGAAGCCAAGCACAACAGCGCGGATAACGCGGTTTGGCTGGCGCTGGCATCCCAGATGGTCAGCGAGCTATTCAAGGAAATATTGGACGGCGCTAAAAACGGAAACATTGAAACGCCCATGGTCAGGATCGTCATCGTCACCATTACCGCACTGGCCAGCAAAGCCCAGTAAGCCCGGTCCAGCCGCGACAGGATCAACGCGGCAATCCCTGTTACAAAAGCCAATGTCGGCAAAGCCCATAACGCCGGTTCGTGCTCGTAATTATCCAGCCATAAACCGTCGCCGCGCTTCACAAACTTGGTCAGCGGATTGGACATGCCGTTGGGCAATATTTCGGTATTGACGTGATAGCCTTCCAGGTGGGTAATCCACATGCCGGCCAGTGCAAACAACACTAAAAACCCGATGCCGCTGGTCAATACCAAGGACTTGCAACGTTGATAAAGCGCGTCCCGACTGTGAACCTGCAGATAAATGGCGGCATGAACAGCCAGCAAGGCCACGCAAGTAGCGGCCGTCAGCGCGGCAAACGGGCTAAAGAAGCCGCCGAAGCTGCCCAAAAACGCGATATGCATGTCGCTAGCCAAATGAAAAGGCACGCCTTTCAATAGATTGCCCACCATCAAGCCCAGCAGTACGGCCGGAATTAATCCGCTAAAAAACAAGGCTTTGTCCCATTTTTGCAGCCAATCGGCGCGACTGATACTACTGCGAAAATATAAACCCAAGGGCCGCACGAATAATGAAAGCACCATCGGCAGCAATAGAGGCTGAAAACTGGCAAACGTCGCCGCGTACACCGTCGGCCAGCCGGCAAACAACACAGCAACCGTCACCAGCAACCAGAGCTGATTACCGGCGCTGAGCGGAGCCAAGCGGGCAACGAGCGCCGCACGCTGGTCTTCCGAGTCGTGTAGTAACGGTAGTAACATACCGACGCCGATTTCGATGCCGCTGCTGAGCGCAAAACCGATTACAAACAAACCCAGTACCCCCCAACAGACCAGGCGCAGCATTTCGTAATCAAGCAACATGGCTCTGCTCCTCGCCTATCGGCATCGCAACGGCACTACCCTGGCCGATAAATTTCAACGTCAAGCGCACGGCAAGCAAGACCAAACCGGCATAAGCCAAGCCATAGGCTATCAGCCCGACTGTCAAATCGGTTGCCGTCAGCGTGGAAACCCCCTGCCAACTCGGCAGAATGCCGGCAGCCAGCCAAGGCTGCCGGCCTGTTTCCGAGATAAACCAGCCGCTGGCACCGGCAAGCAAAGGCAGGGGCCAGGCATATAAACCTGCTTTCAACAGCCAGCGTTTATGCCAACCGCAGACGCTGGTCACCGCTGCGGCGAAAAAAAAGATCAGCATCGCACCGCCAACGGCAATCATAAGCTTATATCCCCATAACAACGGCACCGGCTTTGGCAAGCTGGCACGAGCTGCTTTTTCGACTTGCGCCTGACCGGCATCCTCTACGTTTTCCTGCCAGCGTTTCAGCAATAAGGCATAACCCAGATCGACCTTGGCCGCGGCAAAGTCCGAGAGCAACTGCGGGTCGGTTTTTTCGTCGCGCAATTCCAAGAGCAAGGCATATGCCTGTTTGCCGATCTCAATATGCCGGCGGTTTTGTTCGAAAACATCGTCAACCGGCAGCCCATTAATCGCCGCCAATTTAGCGCGCTGTACCACGCCTGTGCCGTAAACACTGGGATCGCCAAACGCGATGGCCGCAGCAACGGCCAACAAACCCAAAGCAGCGGCGGCGCGATAAGAAAATTGCGCCAATTGCGTTTCGCGCTGCTTGAGAAGATAGTAAGCACTGATCGCCAAAACAAAACCGGCGGCAACCGCATAGCTTGCCAGCAAACTGTGTCCGAATTTCGCCAAACCAAGCGGATTGCTGAATACCGGATGCAGATCGGTCAGTTCCATGCGCAAGGTTTGAGCGTTTAAGTCCGCGCCAAGCGGATTTTGCATCCAGCCGCTAGCCATCAGAAAACCGTACAAACTCAAATGACAACCGATAGCAATCAGCCAGGTCACAACAAGATGGGCCGCGTTGCCTAAGCGCGCGCGCCCGGATAAAAGCCAACCTATGCCGTTGGCGGCAATGAACAATCCGGCCAAACCCAGCAATAAAGGCAATGCAAATATGTCGCCGACATAGTGCGAAAAATAAGACCAGTTGCTACCGAATTGACACGTCATCGCCAAACCGGAGGCGACGCTCAAAGCAAAACCGACCGCGAAGAACTTGCCCCAGAATTGCGTCATCTGCCGATAAACGGCGTTTCCGCTGAGCAAAAACCAGGTTTCCATGCCTGCCAACAGCAACGACAGACCCAGCGTCAACGGCACAAATAGAAAATATTGCACGGCATTCAACGCAAACTGCGCCCGCGACAACTCGACAACCGTTTCGGAAATCATCTCCACCCCTCGGTCCAGCTCAAAATGCCGGCAATTATAGAATTATCCGCCCGCTTATCGGCGATTTTTCTCTACCGCATCGCATTATTAACGGACCGGAAAGCTGAAGAATACTTGGTAGTGATATACACTTTTCAAATTACCGACACACTTGTCAAAACCTCATGGGCTCTAATCGGCGCGGCATCGTTGGACTAAAAATCATCGGCATAGCGCTGCTGTACGCCCTGTTGGCCAAATTAGTACTGGCATTTTTTTCCGATAGCGGCAACGTTACACTGGTTTGGTTTCCGGCCGGTTTAGGCCTAGCCACATTCCTGCTGGGCGGCACACGTTATTGGCCGGGCATTTTTACCGGCGCGTTTGCCGCCGGCATGCTGGTTGGCGACTCCTGGCCGATCTCGGCCTGTATCGCCGCCGGCAATACCTTGGAGTCGTGGCTGGGTGCATGGCTGCTGCTCGGCAATCCTGGGTTCTCGCTGTCGTTGCGCCATCCGCGCGACTTTGTGTGGCTGGCAGTCACCGGGATGGTCACAGCCGGATTCAGCGCGCTGATCGGCCCGATGACCTTACTCTTGAACAAATACCTGACGCTGGAAGCGCTTTTGCCCGGCATGTTGCATTGGTGGATGGCCGATGTCCTCGGGATAGCCCTGGTTACGCCGCTGATTTTAGTCTGGCGCAACTGGCCGAAAGATTGGTTTGCCCGTACCCGCCTGCCGGAAACCCTGGCCTTTCTATCGTTCAGTTTTCTCAGCGGTCAAGCGGTATTTTTAAGCTGGTTTCCCGAACTATTAAGTGCATACGGCCAAACCTATTGGGCTTTTTTGTTCGTGGTCTGGGCTGCGGTAAGGTTTGGACGCCATGGAGTACTGTTATTGATTGCGCAAACAGCGATTCAATCCTTATGGGGACTGGAACATCAACTTGGCGCGTTCGCCACCGTACATCCGCAAAGCGGCCTGCTAAACATTTGGTTTTATCTAACGATTTTAGCCAGCGTCGGCATTCCGCTGGCCTTGACGCTGTTCCATCAACAACAAACCACCCACGCCCTGCAACAAAGCGAAGCGCGCCTGAGCTTTGCCTTGCAGACCATCAATACCGGGGCCTGGGATCTGAATTTACAAGATTATTCGGTACAACGCACGCCGATTCACGACCAAATTTTCGGTTACAGCCACCCCTTGCCGGAATGGACATACCACACCTTTCTCGGCCATGTCGTTCCGGAACATCGGCAAATGGTGGACGGGAGTTTCCTCGATGCTTGCTCGGCGCAAGGCAACTGGAATTTCGAATGCAAAATTCGGCGTATCGACGGCGAAATTCGCTGGCTGCACGGCTCGGGTTGCCATCAGCCCGGCTACTACCCCAGAATGACCGGCATACTGAAAGACATTACCGAACAAAGACTGGCAGAAGAAGACCGGCAACTGGGTGCGCTGTTTTTTCAACATTGCCGGGAAGCGATGATGATCACCGAAGCGGACGGCACCATCGTATCGATTAACCCGGCATTCAGCCGCATCACCGGCTACAGTAGCGAAGACGTGGTTGGCAAAAATCCGCGCATGTTGGCGTCCGGCCGCCATGATCAGGAATTTTTTCACGCCATGTGGCAGACCCTGAATAACGGCGGCGAATGGCAGGGCGAGATTTGGAATCGGCGCAAAAACGGCGAATTGTATGTCGAACAACTTAGCATCAACACCATTTTCGACCGCGCTGGCTTGCCCTTACGCCGAATCGGCCTGTTTTCCGATATTACGCAACGCAAGCTCAGCGAAGAACAACTCTGGAAACAGGCAAATTTCGATCCGCTCACCGGCATCGGCAATCGGCGCATGTTTTACGACAGGTTGGATCAGGAAATTAAGAAAGCGCAGCGCGGCGGCTGGTTTTTAGCATTGCTGGTCGTGGACATCGAACAATTCAAGGCCATTAACGAGCACTTCGGCTACGCGAACGGCGACCGCATTTTGCAGGAAGCGGCGCAACGGGTACTGCCTAATGTCCGGGAAACCGACTTAGTGGCGCGAATGGACGGCGCGGAGTTTGCGATTATTCTGACCGAGCTGGAACAAATCGACAGCGTGACGCGCATTGCTAAATTGATCATTCAAAAATTCGCCGAGCCCTTTGCCGTTGAAAACGATGTTGCGGAACTCAAATGCCGTGTCGGCATCGCCATTTGCCCCGATGACGCGGATGGCACCGAGTCGTTGAAACAAGCGGCCATGGATGCGGTGAAACATTGCGGCTTACAAGACTTTAGGTTTGCAGCCCCGCCACCGGCGGCCTAGCCCAGCTCTTAACAAAGCCGTTGTTTTGGAAACACGCAGCTAAAACGGCTACCTTTTCCCAACTGACTTTCGATTTCCAATTTGGCGTCGTGCCTGACCAGTACATGTTTGACTATTGCCAAGCCCAAACCGGTCCCCGGAATTTTTTGATTGCGTTTGACTTCGGCCCGATAAAAACGCTCGGTAACCCTCGGAATATCCATACTGGCGATGCCATCGCCGAAATCTTCCACTTCAAAACAAACGCCACCGTCGGCCCGATTGCGCCAGCTCACTTTAACCGGCGAGCTGGGCGGCGAGTATTTCATCGCATTTACCAGTAAATTGCTGAACGCGCTACGCAATTCGTCGGTATCGCCACGCACATTGACACCGCTTTCCACCAATAACTCGACCCGGCGCTCGTCTTTTTCCAACAAATCGCTTTCCAGACACACCTGCCCCAGCAATTCCCGAATATTGACGCATTCGAATTTTTTGGTTTTGCTTTCCAACCGCGCCAATAGCAGTAAATCGTCGATCAATGCTTGCATGCGTTCCGTTTGCGCGGCCATGTTCTGAAAGGACCGCGTGTAAGGACTGCTGCCGCCATCCATCTCCTGCAATGTCTCCAGATAGCCGCGCAGCACCGTGATCGGCGTGCGCAACTCATGCGAGACATTGGCGACGAAATCCGTACGCATCCGTTCGATATTCTTCATATGGGTAACGTCCTGCGCCATCAGCAGCCGCAGACCGGCGCCGTATGGCACGATACCGATTTGCAATACCATGTTTTCGTTGATTGGCGAAGGAATGCAGATTTTATTCCGGTAATCCTGGTCTTTCAGATATTGGATAAACAGCGGATGACGTACCAGATTGGGAATCCGCTGACCGTTATCGGATCGTTTCAGACCGAGAAAATCGTGAGCGACCTTATTGCTCCACTCGATCTCGCCATAACTACCCAACACCACGATCGCATCTGGCAAGGCACTGGTGGATTTACGGAAGCTATCCAACATCTTGCCGAGCTTTTTCTTGCGGCGCTTCTGGCTCTTGCGGATTTTATACAGGTGATAATAGATGTCGCCCCAAATGCCTTTAAAATCCGGGCGCTCGCCGATGCCCCCCTGGCTCAGCCAGCGTTCCAGCTTGTTAACGCTGATGGTTTGTTTGATGTACAGAAATGAGGTGATGACCAGTAAAAAATAACTCAAATGGCCCACAAAAAAACTCAGCAATAAAGCCGGTAACAGTAGCCCAATAGCGATGTTAATTTCCCGCTGCCAACGCTGCATGAACAATCAATTTGCGATCGAAAAACGGTAACCGAAACCGCGCACGGTCTGAATCAGTTCCTCACGGCCGTACGTAGCCAAAATCTTGCGCAAGCGGCGAATATGCACATCCACCGTGCGCTCCTCGATATACACGCTACGGCCCCAGACCTGATCCAGCAAATGGGTGCGGCTGTATACCTTGTCGGGATTGGTCATGAAGAATTGCATCAATCGAAACTCGGTAGGGCTAACTTCCAGGCTGCTGCCGGCGATAGTCAGTTTATGTTGCTCGGCATCCAGTGTCAGGTCGCCGACAGTAAGTTGGCCGGACTCCGATAACTTGCCGCTACGGCGCATTACGGCCTTGATCCGGGCGATCAGTTCCTTCGGCGAAAAAGGCTTGGTAACATAATCGTCGGCGCCGATTTCCAGGCCGCGAATCTTGTCTTCTTCCTCGCCGCGCGCGGTCAGTAAGATGATTGGTAAATCCTTATAACTCGGCTCGTTCTTCAGCCGCCGGGCCAATTCCACGCCGCTGATTCCCGGCAACATCCAATCCAGCACAATCAAATCCAGCATATTGTCTGCCAGACTTTGCCTAGCCTGCTCGGCGCTGCTTGCGGCCAAAACGTTAAACCCAGCCTGCTCCAACACCATAACCAGCATTTCCCTGATGGCTTCTTCATCTTCCACGACCAGGATATTCAAGTTCGACATAAGCATTTTTTGTCTAAAGGGTCCAAGGATTTGGCTAATTTAGCAGCGCTATATTACCGCTTTGTGACAAAAAAAACCGGCCAATCCCCGAATTTACCGACCCTTGCTCGCGCTGGGAATAGGCTGCACCTGGGTTCCGCTGTCGCCGACCGGCGCGGCAAACGCATCGGAAACCAAGGTACCGACATTCCCGCCGCTCAGCGCCTTTAAAAAGGCGACAAGATCGGCATTCTCCTGCTCGGACAAAGCCAGCGGCTTGAGCAAGGGCGACAAGTTTTCGTTGGCAACGCCGCCTTGATTGTAAAACCGCACCACATCTTCCAGAGTTGGCAACGAACCGTTATGCATATACGGCGCGCTGAGCGCGATATTGCGTAGCGTCGGCGTTTTGTAGGTCCAGCGGTCGGCCGGATTTTGGCTGATCTCGTAATACCCCAGATCATTGGGTTTCTCGGCATTCAAACCTTTCAGATTATTACTATCCACCTCCACGAACGCGCCGGGCGCGACTTGCACTCTTTGCTTCTCCGGCGCTTTTTGCATGGATTCGATATAGCCAACACCGGTGTTATGGCGTTTTTGATCGGTAAATAGCGCAGACTTTTCTCCCACGCTATGACAAACGCTACAACCTGCTTTGCCGGTAAACAGTGTAAAGCCGCGCTGGGCGGGCTCGCCGAGCGCAGCTTGTTGTTTACCGAAATACCAGCGGTCGAAAGCCGAATCGGCAGCGTTCAAAGTGCGCTGATAACTGGCCAAGGCTTGACCGATGGTTTCCATCGTCGGCCCTTTGTTAAAGGCTTTTTCGAATAAGCCACGATAGTCTGCACTGACTTTTAGCTTGTCCACCACATAGCCGATAGACGGATTGGCCATCTCGTTATGTGCCAGCAGCGGCCCCCACGCTTGCTGCTCCAGACTGTTCTCGCGGCCATCATGAAACAACAATTGCGCATAACCGACATTATACAAAGACGGACTATTGCGCCGAACGCTACGCCCCTCGATGCCGACTGCGGTGGTCATTTCGTTATTGCTGAAGCCTTGTTCCGGGATATGGCAGATCGCGCAGGAAAAGGTATTGTTCAACGACAAGCGCCGGTCAAAAAACAGCTTGCGGCCCAGCGCTATCTTGGCTGGCGTCAGCAGATTGTCTCTAGGCACCGGCAATTTCGGTAAACCCAGCGGCGGCTGTTGCACCAAGGCCAGCAAATTCAGCCGGCTGCCCCAGGCGCTGGGCCAGCGCCAAGGAGCGGGTTTGGTAATCGGCTTGCTGGTAGTTTTGTTTATTATCGCCAGGCTGAAACAACATGTCCGCCTGTGCCTTTAGGGGCGCGGATTGCGGTTTGGCGACTGCCAGCAAGGTTTTTACATCGTTGATCAGGGTGTCGGCATGCAGGAAATCCACGCTATAAATATTACGGACGTTTTTGTCTTTATCGATCAAATACACCCGTAGTAAATGCGAAAAGGTGCCGGTGAAATAGCCTTTGTCGTCGTAGACTTTTTGCACGTTTTGCTGATAGCCGTCGAGGATGGGCTGCAAAGCGGTTTCGTTGCGCGTAGTCAAAAATTGCCAGTCGAAATCGCCGGTTTTAAAACCTTCGCCGTAATGACGCATCATTTCCGGCGTATCCTGGGTCGGGTTAAAGCTGAGCGTTAATAATCTGAGTTTGTCGGCTAATTCCGGCTGTTTTTGCAATTGCCGGCTGATCTTGTGCAGCACCTGGGTGGCCAGCGGACAGCCGTTGACATCGCTGCAGGCGGCGTAGATGAAGCTGAGTATGACGATTTTGTCGCCCATCAAGTCGTGAAGTTTTTTAGTCTGGTTGTTGGTGGTTATTACTTCGCCGTCGGCGGCTGGATTGATAATCGGCAGGGTGTAGGTGCCGGGTTTTGCGGGTTTAAAAGGTAATTCTGTGTAACCGGGGGCTAGAGGTTTTTGATTTTGTTCTTCGGCGTGAATGGCTGTGTTTGCCAGTAAACAGAGAATACCGAGTAAATAAGGGAATTTCATGAGATTGCTGTTTACTCTTTGTGGTGTCGCTATCGCGACGGGTTTTTAATGTCGGGTTTCGGCCCGACAGCCGAGATACTTTCTTTTGCGTCGCCAAAAGAAAGTATCCAAAGAAAAGGCGACCCGGATGCCGCTTATTCCCTGCGCTCCTCGCTTTTGAACGGGGTCGCCGAAAGGGGCTTCCAGCCCCTTCGGCAACGTGCGGCATCCATGCCGCACCCCTTCGGGCTGATCCGTTCAAAAGCTCCGGTGCTCGGCGCGGCATACGGGATAAAACCATCCCGGAATATCAAAATTAACTATCGCGAACGATGCGCTTAACATTGTTCAGCACATCTACGGCCCTACCGACCGAAGTGAAAACTTAAAAAAACTCAGCATTTTCAGCTATTAGTTGACCGATTTCTGTTTGCACCAGCATTGAAGACTGGCTGATACGCACAGATTGAAGTTTGTTCGGGTTTAAAAAACTATATTTATCAGAGCCTTTTCTGGGATTGCTTGTAAACCTTACAATTGGGCGTAGTGTCTTCCGATCAAATAAAAACACGCTACCACCTAATGAATGATCATTCTTGATCCCCTCGTTAACTTGAACCAGCGCAACGTAATGATCCGAGCAAAACTCCGTGTAATCTTCAATCCATGAAAAATCGATGATTACATTACGTCTGTCCATAACACCATGAAGTTTTCCATCTTTAAGGCGTATCATGTGAAAGCCGCAGTGTTCCTCTGCTAGCTCATCCGATATTGCCGATTTTTTCTCCATTGGTTTTGGTGAGCCGTTAAAACCTAAAACTATTTTTAATGCGGAATCAACCCCGTCCGCCAACTTTCCCTGTGGATAACTCTTCTCATATTGACTATCTAATGGGCAGTAATAACTACGATCTCCCAGAGACTTAATTCTTAACAGCTGTTCAAACAATACTTCTTTTTTTTCACCGATCAATCGAATAACCGCACCACCTTGATTTGCTTTGGCTTCCAATACTGGATAGTTATTCTGTTTGGCTCGAAGTACACGAATACCATAACCGTTATATTGCCTATAAACCATCCATTCGCGGTCATCCTGTATTTCAATGTAATTGTCAGGCATAGGAAGATATAAATGAGGTATGCCTTTTTTTGGTTCAGTCAGTTGGGCATCCATGTATACGCCAAGCGAGGCATTAGACTGGATCATTTGTCGTTCGGGCCAAGTCAATTCAATCCCACAAGGATCGAGCGTCATGAACGCCATTTTTCCACTTAGAAACAGAGTTTTTTCCTGCTCATTAGCTTCTCGCAATTGGCGCAAATGCACCTGATAGGCTCCAAAAAGTACGGCAATCACTAAAATACCCAACAACCACAAACCCCGAGCACCTAGAAGCCCTATTTGTATGAATGCGGCGCAAGTCATCAGAATCAGAGCTTCAATCCAGATAATAGCGCCCCACCCCCAGGCAGTAATCGGTGACATTCCCCCATTTTCGTTGACAAGTATTTCATTACAGAGGGGCAAAGTAGCTGCGAATCCAACCATAAATAAAACCGACCAGACCGGTTTTTTTTCACTGATTACTTTAAAGAATACTGAAATAAAGAATACGTTTGCATAAACGGCCCATCCGTTACTCATCCAACCAAACGGTATCCCGAGTAACAATATATAAATACCATTTAGAGTCTCTCCTCCAAATCCATATTTAAACCCTGGAAAAAAGAGCGAAAAAAACCAGAGACAAAGAGCAGCTATAGCCAAGTGTGAAGGCTCAATACGTAGTTTGGCTAATTGCATTTTCCTAAACTCATAATTTAAAAGACGTAAGGTGCATTGAGTATTTTGGCACTAATCATTCGGCGCATGACGCTATCGCTAATGCACCCTACAAATCTTCGTAAAAAATAAGCTGTCGGATTTAGCGCGGGGGGTTCTCCCGTATGCCGCGCCGAGCACCGGAGCTTTTATCGAGAATAGCCCGAAGGGGCAGCGCATGGATGCGCTGCGTCGGCGGAGGGGCTGGGAAGCCCCTTCTGCCGACCCTCGATAAAAGCTTCGGATCGCAGGATCAAAGCGGCATCCGGGCCGCCTTTTCTTTGGATACTTTCTTTTGGCGGAGCAAAAGAAAGTATCTCGGCTGTCGGGCCGGGACCCGACTTTAAATCTAGCCGTCGCGACAGCGACACAAATAAGACAACCCCGAAAGCCATCAGGGCGAATGAATTCGCCCCTACAAACTATTTAGGCGAACCGCCATACAAAGCATACGCCCCAAACCGCATTTGATGCGCCCTACCCAGTTTCTCTTTATTAAAATCAATCGAAAACTGCTCGGTCAACTTGCTGCCATCCCAACTGTAGGCTTTGAAGAATTGCTCGTTATCCGCGCCTTTTTTGTCCCAGTTGGCTAACAGGGACGAGGTGTAATACAAACGTTTGCCGTCCCAGCTTGAGGACACCATATTCACTTGCGCGCCAATTTTTTGCTCGAACACTTGTTTAGGATGAAACGGGTCGCTGATGTCGAAGCGGCGGGTCATGCCGTCCATGAAGGTGTTGACCCACAAGGTTTTGTCGTCACTGGAGATGGAAATGTCCACCGGCAGCGGGATTTTGGCCGGTTCGCCGATGTCAGCGACATCTTTCGCTTGCCATTCGCCTTTGTCGTCTTGATGTATCAACCAGATTTTCGAGGTCAATGCGGTGCTGGTGAAGCAGTAGTTATGATCTTCCGCCCAGGCGCAACGGATTTCCAACGGCGCGCCCGGTACGTCGAAGACTTTTTTCGGCTGGCGGCTGTGTAAATCCCACTGCACCACGGTATTACCAAAGCGTTTCATCGCTTCCGGGTCGGCCAACATTTTGCCGAAATCCATCATGTAATTCGACCAGCCGGTAAAAGACGAAGTCAGCATCAGGTTTTTGCGCGGCAATACCCGCACGTCGTAGTTATAGCCGTCGGCGTATTTGCCGGATTTGATCGCGCCTTCCAAGTTGCTGTCGGTCGGCAACCAGTAGGTGGCGATGTACTCGCCGGCGTTACTGTATTCCACAATCGCGGTGCGGCCGCCGTGGTCTTTGTTATTGGACAAGCCGGTGATGATCATCCGGCCCGGCAAGGCGTACAAACTGTGCGGGCCGACCACACCGCCGCTCTTGGCCACGAAATCGGTGATGGTTTTGCTGAGTTTCGGTTTGGCGGGATCGGTAGACACGTCGAAGATGAAAATCTTGTTGGTATCCAGACCACCGGCCCAGAGAAATTTGCGGTCGTCGGTAAAGTCGGAATGGTGAGCTTCGTTACGGCCACCGACCGACAAGCTGCCGATCACCTTGCCGTATTGTTTGGATTTGGGATTAACGTCGACGGTGACCAGCTTGTCCTGCTCGTCGCCGACGCCTTCGGCGCCCAAGGTCCAGATGTACACAAAATCTTCCTGGCCGGTAATTTTCGCCATGTACGGCGAGGCACAGGTTTCGTCGGCGTTGGCCGACAGGCTGGCGGTGCCGAGCATTAGCGCGGCAGTAAAGGTGCTTAGTTTAAATGTCATGATTGTTATCCCCGTAAATTATCGTTGTTATCGTTCCCACGCTCCAGCGTGGGAATGCATGTTGAACCGCTACTGCGGTTCGAGACGCAGGAGCGTCCCTGGCTCGATTCCAACGCCGGAGCGTGGGAACCATATGCTGCCGTCAGTCACCCGTGGTCGGATCGATGATGGTGGTAATTTGTTCGATGCGATTGGCCGGAAAACCACCCTGCTCGGCGTGATCGCGAATCGCTTGTTCGCTGTCGGCGATATAGATGCAGTAAACCTTGTCGCCGGTGACATAGCTTTGCAGCCATTGAATGCGCGGCCCCATGTCGCGCAATACGCCGCAGGATTTTTGGGAAATGCCTTGCAACTCGGCTTGCGTCAGCTGGCCGGCGCCGGGAATATCGCGTTCGATAATGTACTTGGGCATGATGACCTCCTAATAAATGACCGGTCGTCTAAATTACCGGCGTTAAAAAATGCTGCCGGGAGGGCAGCGGTTATTTCAATTCGTAGGCTGGGTAGAGCGAAAGCGAGCCGAAGACCACATAGTGAAACCCAGCTAAAGTCTGTCAATGCTGGGTTTCATTTCATTCAACCCAGCCTACGCACTGGATCGTCCGAAACCGGTTACCACTCCACAATAAAACAGATTTCTATGACCCAGGTTTTAGCCGCAAAACAATGTTTTTAATGCAAAAATGTAAAGCACAAACAAGGGACCATAGAATATCCAAAAGCCTAACCAAGTACTCAAATTTAGAATAGCCTCAGGTGTTTGATGAGACTTTTTACCTCAATCCACAATAGTGGAATAGCAAGTGGAATCTCGGCAATGATTCCTGCAACAAGAAAAATAAATGTTGTGATGCAATAAAAGGGAGACTTAATCGGATTTTGAAATACCGCGAGCCAAAGTCCAACAACACCTAGCAGTACTGCGGCAAACCATAGTGCACCTAAATACCATGGATCAAAGTCAGCAGCTACGTATGGCGTTAATAACATGAGGAGCGTCGCCGGAAAGGCTCCCCAAATGTACATTAAACCTCCCTGGTTTTGACATTGAACAGAAAATTTGACCACACTAAACCCCAGTGTAAGTTGCAACCATAGATAGAACCATTAGTTCGGATATTTCTTCAAGCCCGAAAATAATCATCCAACAAATCCCGACAAACCGCCTGCAAAGGCTCCACCGATTGCTCGACCTTCATCCGCAATAGCGCCCCTTGCCAGCCGTTCAACATCAAATCCGCCATACTCTTCGCCGAGCGGTCCAGCCTTACCGAACCTTGTTTTTGGCCGCGTTCCAACGCCGCTTGCTGTAAGGCACTGTAACGACCAACAGCATCCAGCAAGGCATCGCGGCACAATGGACTGGTATCGCCGATCTCGCCCATTAAATTGCCCAGCAGACAGCCGCCCTTGAAGCCGGTTTGCGCGACTTCGGCTATCAATCCCAGGTAGTAAGCTTTCAAGGCAGCCAAGCCATCCGTTTCCGGGTTTTGCAAATGCCCGGACAAGCGCAGGATAAACGGCTCAATGTAATGATGGATGGCTTCGGCAGCAAAGCGTTCCTTGCTTTCGAAATAGGCGTAAAACGAACCCTTGGGAATCTGCACGGTATCCAAAATCTCTTTCAAGCCGGTGGCGTGATAGCCTTTTTCCAGCAGCAAGCTGACGCCCTGCTCCAGGAGCTTGTCTTTTTTGAGCTGTTTGGGTGCCGTTTTCGCCATGGACTGCATTATGCGACCGGTCGTCTTATTTTGTAAATAAGTTTTTTCTAATTCACATAAAAACTAGCCGACTTTGTAGGTCAGGGTGCGCGATAGCGTTCCCTGACAATTTAAACTCGTCACGTAACTGCTTTCGCGGCAACGTGACCTACCGAGATGGTTTGTCACGCCGCAACCCAAAACAAGCAAGCGCCAGACCTCAACAAATTAGCGCCTTTCGGCAAGGCAACTAGCGATTTTTCCGCCCTAATATGCTATTTTGGACGCTCTGTTATTTTTCCCTATCCAACCAGCAACATGAGCATAAAATCAGACAAATGGATACGCCGCATGTCCGAGCAGCGCGGCATGATAGAGCCGTTTCAGGCCGGGCAAGTCCGTGAATCCGCGCAAGGCCGCATCATTTCCTACGGCACTTCCAGTTACGGTTACGACGTACGCTGCTCCAACGAATTTAAAATCTTCACCAACATCAACTCCACCATCGTCGATCCGAAAGACTTTGACGAAGGCAGCTTCGTGGATGTGAAATCCGACGTCTGCATTATTCCGCCCAACTCGTTTGCGCTGGCGCGTACCGTGGAGTTTTTCCGGATTCCGCGCGATGTGCTCGTCATCTGTTTGGGTAAATCGACTTACGCTCGCTGCGGTATTATCGTCAATGTCACCCCGCTGGAACCGGAATGGGAAGGCCATGTGACTTTGGAGTTTTCCAACACCACCCCGCTGCCGGCCAAAATCTACGCCAACGAAGGCGTCGCGCAAATGCTGTTTTTCGGCGGCGACGAAGTCTGCGAAACCTCTTACCGGGATCGCGGCGGTAAATATCAAGGCCAAACCGGAGTTACCTTGCCCAAGGCTTGAGTGTCCGATTCTTTAAACGCCACTTCACAATCCATTAAATACATGATGCCGACCAGTCAAACCGACACGCTCGACCAGTATTATCAGCAAGTTCAAGACATTATCCTCAAGCGCCAGGATTGGATAAGCGGCCTGCTACCGGCCAGTACCGCCGTCACCACCCACGGCAATTACACTGATGCCTGGGTGCGGGATAATGTCTATAGCATATTGGCGGCCTGGGGCTTGGGCTTGGCATACCGCAAGGTAGACGGCCAACAAGAACGCACCTATTTACTGGAGCAAAGCGTCGTCAAACTGATGCGCGGCCTGCTGACGGCGATGATGCGGCAAGCGGCGAAAGTGGAAAAATTCAAGCACAGCCAGGACCCGCTGGACGCGCTGCACGCCAAATACAAAACCACTAGCGGTGAAGTAGTGGTTGGCGACAGCGAATGGGGCCATTTGCAATTGGATGCCACCTCCTTGTTCTTGCTGATGCTGGCGCAGATGACAGCCTCCGGTTTACGTATTGTGTTCAGCATCGACGAAGTCAATTTCGTGCAAAACCTGGTGCATTACGTCAGCCGAGCCTATCGGACGCCCGACTATGGCATCTGGGAGCGCGGCAATAAAATGAATCACGGCTTGGCGGAATTGAACGCCAGTTCAATCGGTATGGCCAAGGCCGCTTTGGAAGCGATGTCCGGCTGCAATTTGTTTGGTAAAGACGGCGGTCAGACTGCGATCATCCATGTGATCAGCGACGACATCGCCCGCACCCGCATTACCCTGGAAGCCCTGCTACCGCGCGAATCCATTTCCAAAGAAGTCGATTCGGCGGTACTGAGTGTCACCGGCTTTCCCGCGTTCGCGGTAGACAATAAAGCTCTACGCGAACGCACCGAAGCCTTAATTGTCGACAAGCTGCAAGGCCGCTACGGCTGCAAACGCTTCCTGCTGGACGGCCATCAAACCGTGATCGAAGACCATCAGCGTCTGCATTACGAACCGCACGAATTAAAACAGTTCATGGACATCGAATGCGAATGGCCGCTGTTTTTCTGTTATCTATTACTAAACAAATTGTTTGCCGGGGATAGTGAAGGGGTTGGCGATTATCGTCGCCGCCTGGAAGACCTGCTGGTCGAGCAAAACGGCCAATGGTTGCTGCCCGAGCTTTACATCGTCCCGAACAGTGCTATCGACGCCGAAAAACGTCACCCTCATAGCCAAACCCGCGTCGCCAACGAAAACGTGCCGCTGGTGTGGGCGCAAAGCTTGTATATCCTGGGTGGCTTGCTGCAAGACGGCTTGATCAGCCAAGACGACATCGATCCGCTGGGACGCTACAAAGCCACCCGCCTTTATCCCGATTCAACTTTGCAGATTGCTCTGCTGGCCGAAGACGAACAGGTACAAGACGAGTTGCGCGGCCGCGACATTCCTTCGCAAACCTTAACCGAGATTGCGCCTATTCAAGTCCGCGATGCCAGCGAATTAGCCGACGCCTACACCCAGGTCGGCCGCAATGACCGCATCGGCCTGAGCGGCAGACCGCTGAGGCAATTACGCACGCTGGCTACCTCCAAACTCTATGTCCTGGCAGGCGAACCCCTGTTGTTTCTACCACAGTTCATGAACCAAAAGGGCTTCTACATTGCGATGGACAACCAGTTGCTGATTCAGCGCCTGCGCATGGAACTGGCTTACATCAGCCGCCATTGGGACAATCCCGCTCAACCCTTGCTGGTGATCAATATCAAGCACAACATGTTGGGCAATGAAGACCGGCAAGTTTTACTGGGTTTTATCGACCAACTCCGGGAAGGCACTGTGCAAGGCACGCCGGTAAAACTGGGGCTGTTGACCGATTTCGTGAAAACCTCCAGCAGGGAAAAAATCGGCTATTTGCACGATTTTACTTTTTCCGAAGCCTGCTGGGAGGAAGTGGAGCGGCCGTTCGCCAACTTACTGGCCTTCGACGGCCAAGCTCCGCAAGCGCTGGACAGCTTCGTGTTGACGGAATGGGAAATCGGCGACGACGCGCAACTACTCGCGCAATTGCAAAACAATCCCAACCTGCACGCGCAACTGGAAGCCTTGGCCCTGCTCTGCCAACGCCACGGGCTGGACCACGACACCGGCTTGCGCAACAGCGACGGCACCCCTTGCCAAGTACGGGATTTATTGGAAGAAGTTTATGTGCGGGCCGGTGACCGCCATGCCTGGTATATCGTGCGCCGCTGCGCCGGCTTGGTGGGTAAGTACGACATCAATCTGGAACAAGCCGCCACGGAAATATTGGTCCGCCAACATGGCTTGACCGTGGGCCGCGCCTACAGCGGCAAGGCTACCTTGCGCAGACCGACCGACTCCTGGCAAATCCTGGATACCATCCGCACCTTTAACCCCAACGACAGCAGCCAGCAGATCATCATCCAGGAATTAATTATCTACTTGGGGATGCTGATCAAATTAAAGCCGGAACTGTTCGCCGATATGCACACTATTCGGGTCGGCCATATCCTGCAATTGATCATTGCTCGACAAAAACGCCTGACCAGCACCTCGCTGGACCAAGCTTTCAGCGACATTTTGTCGCTACCGCCGCATCAAGTCGCGGAGTTGCTGCAAGAAACGCTGGAAGATTACAACAACAGCGAAAATCAGCTCGGCCAGGTAGAAACCCTGAATTGCGAAGGCCCGCACCGCGATCTGACGGCGGCGCGTTTTCCCGAGTCGATGAATCCGAAAGACCGTGGCGACGCTGACGATTGGTACGCCTGGCGCGAACAGCAAGGCAGCGTCGGCCGCGAGAACGAGGTATTTTTCGCCGGCGTATGGGACTTATTGCATCACTGCAAAGGTTTGATGGTCGGCGAAAAATACAATAGCAAACGCCGGATTGATAGTGAAATCATGCTAGCGCAAATGACCGCCGGCGAACAAAGCTTTAGGCTGCATATCAACCATATTCTGAATAAAATTCAGGCGCCGGTGTATCGGCAATTGAGCGTGGAAGCTCTACGTGCGTTGGCGTCCATCGTCCGCGATTATCCCGACCTTTACATCGACGACACCTTGGTCACGGATATTTTAATCGGCCATGCGGTCAGAATCAGCTGGCTACAGCAGCATCCGCAATACCGCGATCATTACGAAGAATGCGTATCGCTGGCTTGGCAGGCGTTTTACCAGTTGCCGCCGCATGCGCTGGCCAACGCGATACTCGATGCCTTGATTCACCTGCTCAACAACGCCACCCCAACCTCATGAGGACGCATATGATTCTAGCCGGCGACATCGGCGGAACCAAAACGGTTCTGGCCTTACTCGACAGACAAGCCGACGGCACGCTGAGCTGTTTGCAGGAACAAACCTTTGCCAGCGGCGAATTTCAGACTTTTGAGGAAATTCTGGATCTATTTCTGTGCGACAGCCCAACGGTGACATCGGCCTGTTTCGGCATCGCCGGGCCCGTCGTCAATCAACGCTGCCAAACCACCAACCTGCCGTGGCTACTGGATGGCGAGCAACTCAAAATTCGGCTCGGCACCGAGCGGGTGAAATTGCTGAATGACCTGGAAGCCATGGCGATCGGCATGCTGCATCTCCAGGAACAGGACTTTATCGAACTGAACCCCAATGCCGAACCGCAAACCGGCAATATTGCGGTGATCGCTGCCGGAACCGGCCTTGGCGAAGCCATATTGCATTGGGATGGTCAACACTACCATCCGATTGCCACCGAGGGCGGCCACTGCGATTTCGCCCCGCAAAATCCGCAACAGGACCAATTGCTGGCTTACCTGCGCCGACAATATCCGGATCACGTTAGCTGGGAGCGGATTCTGTCCGGCATCGGTTTCAGCAATATCTACGATTTTCTATTGACCAGCCGCTTCGCGCCCGCATGTCCGGCCATCCCCGCCGGCCCCGGCCCGAGCGCCGGCGTAGACCGCAACGCCCTGATCTCGCGCCTGGGAATAGACGGCGAAGATCCCATGTGCAGGGAAACCGTGCGCTTATTCGCGGAACTGTACGGTGCCGAAGCCGGCAATTTGGCGCTCAAAGCTTTCGCCACCGGCGGGGTTTTCATCGGCGGCGGCATAGGTCCGAAAATCAAAACGGTGCTGGAATCCGGAGAGTTTCTCCAAGCCTTTGTCGCCAAGGGCCGGTTTCAGCCCCTGTTATCCAAGTTATCGGTTAAACTGGCCTTGAATCCGCGCACCCCTTTATTGGGTGCGATGTATTTTTTTGCCGCGTATTAGCCGTGCAGTACCGTTCGGCACGAACCAGCATCAACGCCGCCGCAATCCTTCAGGCTTATGAGACAAGCAATAGGGCATAAGCTGTTGCCCGTCGTGAAGCGATAGTGGCGCAACTCATGGTCCAGCCTAAGCAGACACAAGCCAATTTGCAGAAATCGCTATCAATACTTCAGGCCGCACTCGACTCCAGTACCGACGCCATATTGGTGGTGGATACGTTTGGCAAAATCGCAACCTTCAATCCGCAATTTATTCGGATTTGGGGCATTCCGGAGGGCTCTTTACATATCGGCGACAATGAACAATCGCTGTGCTACGCCCTGGATCTTCTGAAAGACCGGCAAGCCTTCCTCCGCCGTATCGAAGAGATTTACAAAGCCCCCAAACAACGCCATTACAGCGAACTGGAGTTTAAAGACGGCCGTTTTATAGAAAGTTATTGCCAGCTGCAATTCCTGGATGGCCAGCCGCTGGCCGAATCTGGAGCTTTCGCGACATCACCGAGCAGAAAGCCTCCCGCAGGCGCTTGGCGCAATTAAGCTTCGGTATGGATCAAATGCAGGACAGCGCTTTTTTGATTACCGAGAACGCTGGCTTCGTCTACATCAACCACCAATCTTGCAAGGCTTTGGGCTACAGTCACCAAGAGCTGCTGCAACTGAGCGTATCTGACGTCGACCCTTGCTTTACCGGCCATATCTGGGCCGAGCATTGGGCGGAACTAAAAGTTAAGCGTTCGAACAAACTGGAAACCGTTCATAAAACCAGGGATGGCCGGTTGTTTCCGGTCGAGGTAGTGGCAAATTATTTCGAATACGCCAACGTCGGCTATAACTTGGCCATCGCTCGCGACATCAGCGAGCGTAAGCGCATCGAAGAAGCACTGCAACAGGCCGCGCTGATTTATCAGAACAGCAGCGAAGCCATGTTGTTGGCCGACGCCAACGACAGTATCCTCACCATCAATTCGGCGTTTACCGCAATTACCGGTTACCAGTTGGAGGAAGTGGTCGGCAAACATATAGGTATTCTAAACACGGGCAGTCACAGCGAAGCCATGTGGCAAGCCATTCACGATAGCGGCCGCTGGCAGGGCGAAATCTGGGATAAACGTAAAAACGGCGAGTTATTTGCCAAGTGGCTGACCGTCAATACCATTTTCGATGCCAAACAGCTTATGCATCGCCGCATTGCGTTGTTTTCAGACATTACCGAGAAGAAAAAAGCCGAAGGCGTCATCTGGCAGCAAGCCAATTTCGATCCTTTGACGCAACTGCCCAATCGCCGCATGTTTCATGACCGGCTGAGTAACGACATCAAAAAAGCCAAGCGCGAACATAAGCGTCTGGCCTTATTTTTCATCGACTTGGACTTGTTCAAGGAAGTGAACGATACCTTGGGGCACGACATGGGCGATCAGTTATTGCAGATCGCCGCGCAACGCATCGTTGGCAGCGTGCGCGAAACCGACACCGTAGCCAGACTGGGCGGCGACGAATTTACCGTGATCCTCGGCGACATCGGCGACCCCAGCAATGCCGAACGCATAGCCGGCACCCTGCTGCAGAAAATGACCGAATGCTTCGAGTTGGGCAACGAAATTGCCTACATTTCCACCAGTATCGGCATCGCTTTTTACCCGGACGACGCCGACGACCTGAAGTCTTTGTTAAAACACGCCGATCAGGCCATGTACGCCGCCAAGCGCCAAGGCCGCAATCAATACTGCTTCTTCATCCCAACCATGCAAGAGGCCGCGCAAACACGCCTGCGGCTCAGCAACGACCTACGCTTGGCCTTGGCGGACGACCAATTTTATCTGTGCTACCAGCCTATCGTCGATCTGTCAAACAACAGCATCCGGAAAGCGGAAGCTCTAATCCGCTGGCAGCATCCGTCACGCGGACTGATCAGTCCTGCCGAATTTATTCCGATTGCCGAAGAAACCGGCTTGATCAGCAGTATAGGCAATTGGATTTTTCAGGAGGCTGCCGAACAAACCAGCCGCTGGCGCGAGTCCATCCACGAACAATTTCAGATCAGCATCAATAAATCGCCGGTACAGTTCCGTAACGAACGCGACAGCCATCGCGACTGGCTGAATCGGTTGCACACCCTAAAGCTGCCAGGGCAAAGCGTGGTCATCGAGATTACCGAAGGCCTGCTACTGGACGCCAACAACAGCGTGGCCGAACAGTTGCTGTCGTTCCGCGACGCCGGCATTCAGGTGTCGCTGGACGATTTCGGCACGGGCTATTCCTCGCTGTCTTATCTAAAAAAATTCGATATCGATTATTTGAAAATAGACCAGAGTTTCGTCCGCAATCTGGCGGCCGGTTCCGACGATATGGCATTGTGCGAGGCAATTATCGTGATGGCGCACAAACTGGGAATAAAAGTGATTGCCGAAGGCATAGAAACCGTCAGCCAACGCGAATTACTAACCGCGGCGGGTTGCGATTTCGGTCAAGGTTATTTGTTTGCAAAGCCGTTACCGGCAGCGGAGTTTGAAAGATTGTTTGCCGACTGCACGCTTTAAAAAATCGGCGGCTGCGCGGTAATAGTTTGGGTATTGCCAAGCCGGCATAAAGACCGAGATAACAATAACTAAATGGGAGCCACCGAGAAAACGCGTCTTCCGGTGGCAGCCGTTAATCAACCCGGAGCGGATTGATTAGATGCGTCCTTAGTGAGCGGCGCTATAAACTTTCATCATTTCTTTGTAAAGATCCAGAGTAGCTTTCAAACTAGCTGAGGCATTGGCATCGCCTTTTTCGATCTCATCGCGGGCAACTTTCAATTTGTCGCCGGCTCTTTGACGCAAACGCTCGGTTTGCTCATAACGAAACTCTTTTTGCGACTGGCGAACTTCGCCCAGCGCTTTCAAAGTACCTTCTTTATCGCCTTTTTCCAACAAACTTACAGCTTCCTCTACTTTGGCAACGGTAGTTTCACCGGCTGCACGAACTTTTGCGTCGCCAGCGCTGTTTGCATTAGCGGATGTGGAAACCAATGCCGCGGCGATCACCAAAAATGAAGCCAAGGTTTTTTTTACTGTGTTCATACAAATCCTATCAATTGATATTTAAGTGTTTTTTATTACCACATTAAAATTACAAATTTATGACTGTATATTTTAATCCGGTTGCTTGCTCAAAGCCTTTTCATCCTACCATAGATTTTCAAAATCACACCGAAACCGCGAAAAATAGCCCAATTTCCACAAATAAAAAGCGGTATAACTTATTGTGAAACTAAGCCGGCTATATGCGTGATAAAGCTTGTTTCGTTAACAAAGGTTATATCGTACATTTTCGTTAGCCCGAGCACTTGCTCGTCGCTAACGCCCAACACCAGTAACAAAAAGTTTTCCTTATCGATGTCCAGTCGGCGACGCATTTTGCTGTACTTTTCGATGAAGGGACGGAACTCGCCGGACTTGCATTCGATGAACACCGGAATCCGGCTATTAATCAGAAAAAACACATCCACTTCATATTTATCTTCATTGGCAAATTGAATATTAAAACTTCTTAAACAGGAAAATAACCCCTTGCTTTCGTAAAAATGTTTTAACAATTTCATAAATACATACCATTCCAACCACTCGCCATTAAAAAAGCCCACGATAGCCGGCATACTCTGCAAAGTGAGATGGACTCTTTTTTCGTTTTTATTATAAAAATACTTAGCGACAAACGAGAATTGATATAGGTTTTTACAAAAGCCGGTAATGGTTTTAATTTGATTCTGGCTGTAGTCGTTTAAATTCAATACGACCGATGTATAGTTATTTCTTTGAGTTTTTCTGATTTTGTCCAATACCTCCTGCAAAACCTGGAAATTATCGCCCAGCTCCACTGCCACCTCATCGTAAAAACCCTGTGTATCCAAGGCGTTATGGTTGACTTCAACCTTGATATTTTTACGCTCGAACCAGCTGATAATAGGTTTGTACTGCATGCTGTTACTCATCACCGCCGTATTATGCAGATCCACCTCTTCGTCTTTCGCGATACGTATATCGGCAAGGCTGACTTCCGCGACGGCATTGCCGGCTTGTTCCAGCTCGCGATACTTGGTCAACAATACCCCGTATTTATCGATGAGTTTTTTTACGAAAGCCACGGTATCGTGAATTGCCGAGGCTTGTTCGCACACCGGACATTTCACGGTTTTGCCGACATGCTCATTCGGCACTTCTCGTAAATAAGCACAGTTATTGCAACGCAGAATTGCCATAAAGCTTCCTTGATTATTTTTACGGTAACGGACTTTAATCTCTGCCAGATTGCCAAACGACTGATTTCGCTTATCGGCTTGGCGAGAAAAATCGCGGTATTTAACGCAAGATAGGCCGAATCGGCGCTAACGATCTCGTCCTTAAGTCTAGCGTATCGATGTCACAAATCTTCCTTTCCGGCCTGCAATTGTAGACATAACTGCACAAACCTAAACGAATGAGCGGCGATGAATTTTCTATGTGATTGATATAAAAATAAAAAACAGCAACATACTCCTTACTTGAATATGGATCGAAATTTGCTGGTGGTTTAGAAACGGCTGCAGAGCCTTATCCCGCATACTCGATCACAGGTGACTTATGAGCAAAATCGGCATTTTTTTCGGAACGGATACCGGCAGCACCCGGCTGGTGGCTAAAAAGATATTCGGATTTTTGGGCGAGGAACTGGCCGACAAGCCCAAAAACATCAACCGGGTAACAGCCGACGAATTGCTAAGTTACGATGCGCTGATATTGGGCACGCCCAGCTACGGCATCGGCGATTTGCCTGGCTTGGCCGCCGGCTGCCAGGAACGCAGTTGGCAGGAGTTCGTACCGCAGCTGAAGGGCGCCGACCTGTCGGGCAAGCGCATCGCCTTGTTCGGATTGGGCCATCAGGAACGCTATGCCTCTCGTTTCGCCAGTTCCTTAATTCAACTCTACCGGATTTTCTACGGCTACGGCGCCGACATCGTTGGCCGCTGGAGCACCGAGGGTTACACCTTCGAACACTCCGATTCGGTGATCGACAATCAATTCGTCGGTCTGGTGCTGGACCAACGCGGCCAACCGCATTTGACCGACGAACGTATCAACGCCTGGCTGGCGCAGATTACGCCACAGTTGCTGCCGGTCTTGGCGGAGGCCGCTTAGATGATGACCTCATCCGCAGAAGGAGAGGACGCCCTCGATCTCACCCCATTGGCCGACTGCTCGCGTTGCGCGTATCGCAGCACCTTGCTGGCGGCTGGCACTTGTAAACCGGGCGACCGTTGCGTGATTGCGGAAAGCGGCCGGCAAATCGATCGCTTCTTCAAAGCTCATCCCGGCTTGGCGTCCGAATACGCCCAAGATCCATTTTGGGAGCGACGCGCGATTGCCGCCCGCTATTTGCCGACCAATCGCTTGCAACCGTTGCTGATCGACCCTGACGAAGCCGTGCGTCGAGTCCTGGCCTACAGAGTGCCGCTGGAGTGGCTGCTGGAGTTGCGCAACGATAGCGATAGAGAAGTCCGCGTCACGGTCGCCGACCGTCTGCCGGAACATCAGCTGGAACTGATGGCCGACGATCCGGATTATCTGGTAAGGGCCTACGTTGCCAAACGCCTGCCCAAAGGCCGTTTGTTTCGTCTGGTCGCTGACCCAGACAACGAAGTGCGCCGCACCGTCGCCGAACGCATTCCCAGCGTCAGTTTGGGTTTGATGGCGGAAGACCATGAAGTCGGCATTCGCCGCATCGTGGCACAACGCATGGACGTCGACGACCTGGCCATGATGAGCCGGGACCGCGACTGGACGGTGCGCTATGAAGTCGCATTGCGGGCCGACCCGGACTTATTACTACAAATGCTGGACGACAACGAGGAAGAAGTATGCCTAACTGCCCGGCAGCGTTTGGACGATCTGCAATACGAGGCCGTCGCCGATGAACGCTGAACATATTGTCGGCCTGACTTATGCCGACCGCTTGCGGATGGCCACCGAAGCGCGCCATCTCGGCATCCGCGAGCGCCTGGACTCCGACTTGGCTGCATTGACCTCCCTGATGGGTCCGATGACCGAAGGGCCGGAGTGGCCGGCCGGGGCCGCCTGGCTCGCCGCTCGGCGCGACCGGCATGCCGTCTTGATGTCGGACGGCCTGTCCGATCCCTGGGTCGAGCGCGACCGGCCGGAAACCGGCCTAGGCCTGGAAGTGTTTATCGAAAGCCCGGATTCCGGCATCGGCTCCGATGCGCCGCTGGCGGCACTGGCCGATACTTGGTTATTTCCGCTGACTGCCGAAGTTAGCCATACCCTGGCCGGCTATTCGCGTTTGTGCGAACGCTTATTGAACGGCGAATTGTTGTCGTTGGAATTTAATATCGATCACATCAAGGACGGCCGCGGCCGCATCGGCGCTTTGCTGGGCGTACCCGCCGTTCCCGACCGGCCGCTATCGCTGCCTGGCGGCGAAATACGCCTGGTGGCCATCACGATATTGACCGGGGCCGAATTGAGATATCTGCGAGGCAAAGGCGAGCTGGCTCGCCACGAGCTTGCCGACCAATTAAAAACCGCCGGCGTCAATCATCTGTCCTTACTCCACCGGCCATCTCTAGTCTAAATCAAAGTAAACTGCATGAGTATTACCCCGGAAATTAATAACTGGCTTGCGGAAAACGGCTTTACCGCGCGACAGCCTTCGGCTAAAAATCCGCACGGCAAACACGCGCTGATCCTAGCCGCCCAACAAGGCCGCGCCGATGTACTCGCCTTTCTATTACGACAAGACGCCGACATCGCCGTCCTCGACGCCTACGGCAATAACGCCTTATGGGCAGCCTGCTTCGCCGAAGCGGGTTCATGCATCGAGCTATTATTGCAAGCAGGCATAGCGGTCGATTATCAAAATCCCAGTGGCGCCACCGCGCTGACCTATGCCGCCTCCAGCGGCAAACAGGCGGTCGTTAAGCAATTACTGGAGGCAGGCGCCGACCCGCTGTTGACCACTCAAGACGACTTCAGTGCATTGGACTTGGCCGCCAACCGGCAATGCCTGCAACTACTTCGCGATGCAGTAAAAGCCTTGCAGGCATAGCACAGCTTGACGGCACTATGCACTGAATACCGGCTATCGTTTCGTCGCACCTCCTCCGCCACGACCGCCGCGCGGAACCCCACCTATTGCCGCAATGTCTGCGGGGGCATAGAATGCCGCCTTCCCTAACACACTCCGAGGACGCATCCCATGTCAGACTCCTATTGGTTTAGAACCGGCGAAGCCACTGTATTTTCCAGCGAAGGCCAAGGCACCGACGCCATGCCGGAAATCCTGATCGGCGACGTCAAAGGCCCGGCCGGTCACGCGTTCGCCAATCTGATGGGCCAAACCGAAGGCCACACCCGCATGTTCGCGATCCGCGCCACCAATCAACAAGTGCGCCCGGCCACCATCATGGTGCCTAAAGTCACGATCAAATCGTCGGCTTATGTCAATCTGCTCGGCGGCCCGGTTCAATCGGCAATAGCCGATGCGGTCATCGATAGCGTCGCCGACGGCATTATTCCGCGCCTGCAAGCCAATGAGTTGTGCATCATCGCCATGATCTGGATCGACCCATCCTGCGCCACCAACCCCGAACTGGACCGCAAGGACTTATACCGTACCAACTACGAAGCAATGAAACTGGCGATTTCCAGAGCAATGAGCAACTCGCCCAGCATCGACGAATTGATTGCCAATCGTCACAAAATTTTCCACGAAATGTACGACCCGGAGACCGGCGAATCGCAATGGTAAAAGCTTAAACCTGTCGCGCCGACCAAGGCTTACGCTTGGTCGGCGCGACAGGTTTAACGCAATGCAGCGCTATCCCCATTAGCCTATTCCTGATGGACAACCTCGACCCTCTCTACAAAAACCACGTCACGGTGACCGGCAATCCGAAAGCCGAACAAGCAATGGTTTTCGTACATGGTTTTGGTACCGATCAATCTGCGTGGCAACAAGTTGCTTCGGCATTTTTCGACGATTATCAAATAATACTGTTCGACAATGTCGGCGCCGGAAAAGCCGCGCCCGAAGCGTTTGTCCAACACCGTTACCTCAATCTTCATTCCTACGCCAACGATTTATTACAGATAGCCGCGGCGTTGAACTTGAAACAGGTTATTTTGATCGGCCATTCGGCTGGCGGGATGATCGGTCTGCTTGCCGCGATTAAGGCTCCCTCCCTGGCTTCGAAGTTAATCTTGATTGGCGCTTCGCCGCGTTATCTCAACGACGAAAGCTACCATGGCGGCTTTACGGATAACGATCTTGCCGAGATCTACGGTGCCGTAGCTCAACGCCATGAGGCATGGGCCGATTATTTTGCTCCCATGGTGATGGCAAATCCCGAGCGGCCCTACCTTTCCGAGTATTACGCAAACAGCATCAAAAGCATTCCCACAAACCACGTCCTTACCGTACTCTGTTCAATCTTCCAGTCAGACCATCGGCGAGATTTGGAACTGGTCAAGACACCGACCTTACTGATCCAATCGAAAGAAGATTTCGCGGTGCCGCTGGCAGTAGCCAACTACCTGCAGCAACGGATCGCCGGCAGTCAACTCGCGGTTATTCAAGCCACCGGCCATCTGCCGCATGTGAGCGCGCCGGAAGCAGTGGTCGTGGCTATGCGCGGCTTTCTTAAATAACCGCAAGTTCTGCCTAACGCTATACCTGCTTCGGCCTATTCTTAGCGGCATCCAGAATTAGCTGGCTTAATTGCCGAATCAACTCCCCTCTGGCACTAGTCTTACGCCACACCAAACCAACGGTCCTGGCAGGCGCCGGCGTAGCGAACGGCAGGTAACATACGCCCGGCTCATCGCGCACCGCGATGCGCGGCATGAAGGTGATACCGGTGCCGGCCAGCACCATCTGCCTGAGGGTTTCCAGGCTGGTGGCGCGTACGTCTTGCTCCTCGTCGGCGCCGACGGCCTGGCAAATTTGCAAGGCATGGCCGCGCAGGCAATGGCCTTCGTCCAGCAGCAGTAAATGCTCGCCATTCAGATCGTCTGGCTCGATTTGCGGCTTAGCAGCCAAAGGATGATCGTCTGCCACCGCCAGTAAAAACTCGTCGTCGAATAAGGCTGCACTATCCAGAAAATCCTCGTATACCGGCATTGCCAGCAAGGCGCAATCCATCTGTCCGGTTCTGAGTTGTTGCAATAATTGCTCGGTTTTCTCCTCGACCAGAATCAGGCGAATACGCGGCAACGCCCGCTTTATCAAAGGCACCAATTGCGGAAACAGATAGGTCGCCAGGGTCGGAAACGCGCCGAAACGCAGATTGCCCGCCAACGGATCCTGGGCAGTAGCGGCCAGTTCCTTGATATTGTCCTGTTCCTTCAAAATACGCCTGGCCGAAGCCACAATCTGCTCCCCCAACTCGGTGGGCAATACTTTTTTATTGGTGCGCTCGAAAATCCGAATACTCAACTCGTCTTCCAACTTCTTGATTTGGGTACTCAAGGTCGGCTGGCTAATGCAACAACGATCCGCGGCTTGCACAAAGCTACGCAGATCGGCGACAGCGATTAGGTAATGTAAATCCCGCAGATTCATAGCACCCCACAAATAGCTAATAGCTATCGTTAAAATGAAAACCATCGAGTATATATTAACCGCCGTCAGCCCGAATCTAAAAGGCCCACCAGGCAATCTCACCGCAAGTCCGGCGGAAGCTCAGAGCTGGAGCCGCATCGTAACCATAGCCAACCGATTCGTCCAAATGCGCGGATAAATAGAGATTCAATACGCTTTCTTAAAAAATACCGAGAACAGAGCTAGGAAAATACCTGTTTTAAGTAATACTGAATCTAACAGTTCTCTTATGGGCATGACACGCATGTTAAATCGAATCGGTATCGGAAAGCGCCTAACCACCGCCTTCTCAATCGGCGCCTTGATCAGTTTTCTGATTGGTTCAATGGGAATGTATTTCACCTCGGTCGTTGGCAGCAACGGCCTTTACGTTGGGGAATCAGCGGCGCCGTTGATCGATGCGGTAATGGAGTCTAAGTTACTCGCCACCGAGGCCCATCTGAAATTCGAGGAAATTATGGGCGGCGACTCCGCGGAATCGATAGACGCCGTCCGAGCCCTCATGCAAGAGTCCGCTTGGTTCCTTAAAGTGATCGCCGACGGCGGCGAGAACCAGGAGGGCCGCTACCTGCCGGTTAGCAATCCGACAACGTTGGCCCTGGTAAGAAGTTCTCAAGCCAAATTCGATGACTTAAATGCCGCATTGAACGATCGATACGCCACCTTGGGTCAAAATCTGCCCGAAGAAAGTTTTCATAAACTGGATGCGCAGTTTGACACTCGTTTCGATGCATTTATTACCGAAATCGACAAACTGGAGTCGGCGATACAGACCGATGTCAAAACATCGTTGCAAGGTTTAAGAGATACCATCGCCAAGAGCAAACTGGTTCTGGCGACACTGATAGGGGTAGCATTAGTATTAGGCATACTGCTGGGACAAATCACCACTCGCTCAATTACCCAACCTCTGTTGCAATGCGTGCAAATTGCCAAACAAATTCAGAGCGGTAATCTGACCAGTTACGCGCAGCCGGTCGGCGACGACGAAATTGCCCAACTCGTCGTCGGACTGGACGGCATGCGTAAACGTCTACTCGAGATCATCAGCGTCATCAGCAAGAATGTGGGCAGCCTAAATCAGGCAGCCACTTCATTGGCGGTATCCGCGAATCAAAGCGAACGAGCAGGGTCGACGCAAGCGCAGGCGGCCAACAGTATGGCGAGCTCCGTCGAAGAACTATCGGCAATGATAGACGACATCGGCAAACGAGCTAAAACGGTACACAACTTAGCCGAACAATCGGGAACTGAGTCGCTGGCTAGCGGCGGCATAATCCAGGAAGCGGCCAGCGAAATGTCGAATGTTGCCCAGGCGGTTAAATCCACGGCCGCTACTATCCGCGGCCTGGAAGATTATTCCAGCCAAATTTCCGGTATAGTCGGCGTGATTAGCGGCATTGCCGATCAAACCAATTTATTGGCGCTCAACGCCGCAATCGAAGCCGCCCGAGCTGGCGAACAGGGTCGGGGCTTTGCCGTAGTCGCCGACGAAGTCAGAGCTTTGGCCCAACGTACCGCCAGCTCTACCCAGGAAATCACTCAGATGATAGCCAAAATTCAGGTCAATACCCAAAGGGCGGCGCAGGAGATCGAGTCTGGGGTAAACCGGGTCGGCGACGGGGTGGAACTGGCTCATCGCGCGGCAGTTTCGGTCACCGATATTCACGATAGTACGCAACGCGTTACCTCGGCCATTGGCGGCATTACCAGGATCTTGGTGGAACAGTCGGCATCGACCAGAGACATTACCCAGCGAGTACGCCTGATAGCCGACAGCACTATCGAAAATCGCGACATTGCCGTAGGTACATCCCGTTCCGCGGACGAACTGGCTGAACTGGCCCAAAAACTGGAGCGGATCATTGCCGACTTCAAAATCAGTTGAAGACAGATATGGCTTTAGACGCGTATCGACACCATCCGAATAAAGCCGACACCTTGAATGTATCAAACATACCGGCATAAATGCGGTCGCACTCGTCCGGAAATTTATATGGCAAAATCCTTGAATACTCGCCTGAATCCGCAAAAACTATTGCTCAGCAAATGGACCGCGGTCTCGCCCCTGGATAAGGAAAAACACTTTCTGGTCAGCAAACTGATCGCGTCAGAACCGGATCAACCGCTGACCTACGTTGAGTTGGAAGCGATATACAGCAAGCGCAAGCAAATTGTCCCTTGGCGAGACTTAACCGACATGTCGCGCTGGCAGCAAGGCTGGCACTAGCCGCCGCATGCAGAATGACCAGACAACAGACCTCGCCTGTTCCATGCGCTTTTGTGGTCGTTTTTTATCCGGCATGGCGCTAAACTGAGTGCTAACCCGCGATTATGTTCGGATTACCGGTAACAAACGGCAATGCCCAACATTACCGTGCCAAATGGCCTTGAAGTAGGGCGATAAACATCGACTCGGCCGTGATATGCCCACAGGAATGATAATTTGTTCACAAAATCTGTGGATAACTCTGTTAACAAACCGTTAAAACCTACGCTAAGTTGTTGCGGTGATTACAGTGGCGTTAAATTGACTAAAATTTATACAATCCCCCTTTAACCAAGCCAATTCGGCGGTCTGCACAGACCGACTCAAACCCTAATCAGGATCGCAAAATGATAGATTGGAACCATACCTATGCCGCTATCTGGCGTCAACGTCAGGCTTTTCTGCGCCCCGTTCGGCAAATCGATCCAATTCGGCTGGATCAACTGTTGGGCATAGAACCGCAAAAACAGCAAATGATCGACAATACCCAGCGTTTTCTGGCCGGTCTGCCGGCAAACAATGCCTTGTTATGGGGTGCGCGCGGCACTGGCAAATCCTCTCTGATAAAAGCCTTATTGAACGAATACCTGCACGAAGGCTTACGCATCATCGAAGTGGATAAACAGGATTTAGTGTATTTGCCGGAAATCGTCGACGACATCCGCGAACATAATCAGCGCTTCATCGTTTATTGCGACGACCTATCCTTCGAAAACGGCGACGCGCTTTACAAGCCCTTGAAGAGCGTCTTGGAAGGCTCCATCGAACTGCCGCCGGAAAATGTGCTGTTTTACGCCACCTCCAATCGCCGCCACCTACTGCCGGAACATATGCGCGACAATCTGGACACCCTGCTGGTAGACGGCGAGGTGCATTATTCCGACGCCGTTGAGGAAAAAATTTCGTTATCGGACCGCTTCGGCTTACGTCTGGCGTTTTATCCACAACATACGCAGACCTATCTGGACATCATCGACAGTTATTTCGTCGATTATCCGGGCAATCGCGATGCATTACACAAGGCCGCACTGGATTTCGCCCACCAGAACGCCGCGAAAAACGGCCGCACTGCAAAGCAATTTTTCAATGCCTTCAGCAATGACGAGCGTACGGAACAACTCTGAGATTATCCAACGCGGCCGGCGGAGAGAGACAGCTGGCTGCGGCTAAACACCGCCGCAAACGGCAAACAGAGAACACACGCCAACTATTTCAAATCCTCTTCATCGAGAATAATCGAGCCGTCCTGCCCCCAGTTAACCTGGGTTATGCCCGGCTCCTCCGCTTCCAGTGCCCTGATAATCGCTTCTTTTTCATCCAGCAGCTTTTGCTGAGCACGCACTTGGTCCGCTAAAGCCCGGTTTTCCATCAATATACGCTTGTGCGCCAGACCGTTTTCCACAACGTTAATAATTTCCAGATTGCTCCAGGGTTTGTTGATAAAGCGGAACACTTCCGCCTCGTTAATTGCATGTTGCGCACCTTCCAAATCGGCGAAACCGGTCAACACGATGCGTACCGCGTCCGGCTGCATGCGTTTAAACAGAATCAAAAAGTCGATACCGTTAATGCCCGGCATCCGGTAGTCGGAAATCACCAGATCGAATTTATGCTCCTCCGCCAATAATAAGGCTTCCTCGCCGCTAATGGCGGTAACAGGCTCGTATTGCTTTAACAAACGCGTCAGCGCTTTCAGCACGTTCGGCTCATCGTCGACAATCAGTATTTTAATGTCTGTCTGGTTCATGGTTTTGCAATCGTGGTGTTCTGATACCGGTATAGTCTGGCACGAAACGTCCCATCCGCCAGTTTGGTTTTAAAAAACCGCGAACGCCGCGCCGGGCTATGCCGAACGCCCCAATTCAGGCGGACGAATCGGCAACCAAACGCGAAATCGGCTACCCTGACCCGGTTCGCTGCTCACGTCGATTCTACCGCCGTGTTTACGGACGATGTTTTGCGAAATAGACAAGCCCAAGCCGGTACCCTTCCCCACCGGCTTGGTGGTAAAGAACGGCTCGAACAGACGGGTAAGATTCTCAGGGGCAATGCCTTTGCCGTTATCGCCTATTTCCACCCAGACTTCCTGCCCCGTGCAACCGGTACGAATATGAATATCGCCTTTGGTCTCGATGGCGTGCGCGGCATTGATCAGCAAATTCATGAACACCTGATTCAATTGCGACGGCAGGCAATAAATCTGCGGAATCTCGCCGTATTGCTTATGCACTGTACAACGGTATTTCAGCTCGTTGCCGATAATATTCAACGTGGAATCCAGACCCTTATGCAAATCGCCCAATTCCCATTCGTTTTTATCGGTATGCGCAAAATCCTTTAAATCCTGAATAATATCGCGCACCCGCGACAGGCCCTCCCGGGACTCGGCAATCAATTCCGGAATATCGCCACGTAGATAGTCGAGCTGCTTGCTAGTTTTTAGTTCGCGTAAGTCTTGCAATGTCTCGGCCGATAAAGGATTTTCGTTTAATGCCGCATCGCAGGCGTCCATCACGGAAAACACGTCGTGCAAATAACCGTTTAGCGTATTCAGATTGGAACTGACGAATCCGATGGGATTATTGATTTCGTGGGCGATGCCGGCCGCCAGTTGCCCTATCGCCGCCAATTTTTCCGATTGCAAAAGCTGCAAATGCACAACCTGATTTTCCTGATGCCGGCGCTGCACTTCCGTTTCCAGATAGGCATTTTGATCTTTCAGCCAATCGCGGGCGTTCTTTAATTCCAACTGGGTTTTGATTCTGGCCAATAAAATCGACAAATGACAAGGCTTGTAAATGTAATCCACCGCGCCCAGCAACAATCCGCGCTCTTCCTCGACATCCGAGCTCAAGGCGGTAACGAATATCACCGGAATGTCGCGGGTATCGGGATCGGCCTTTAATTGACCGATGACTTGATAGCCATCCATGCCGGGCATCATCACATCCAGCAAAATCACGTCCGGTTTGGGTGTACCGCCGGCCAATTGCAAAGCCCTCGGCCCATCGGTGGCCACCAAAACCTGATAATAGGGCGCTAGAAACTGCCCGAAGATCGACAGATTGATGGACTCATCGTCCACTAACAAAATGGTAGCCTGGCGATCGGCCGATTGCTTATCGGGTTCCATCTAATTCCTGTTCGATTCGGCAAAAACCATAGATACCGGGAAGCCCAAGCCTCCCGAAATAGTGGATTCCGCGTTTGAGCTGGCGTTTACTTAAACATACCGAGCGAAGATAGCAAAGTTTAACGGATTGCGCACAGTCTTCAGTCTCGGCACTTCGGCCAAAATTCACTACCCCGGCGACTCCCCCAACAATGGCCAATAGCCTCGCCCACGCAATCCGCGGAACGAAACTTCAGATACACACTAAAATAATAGGGGAAGAACTCCGCTGTTTTGGCGTTTATGCCATTTAAGCTCACTTTTATCAATCGGCCTTATCAATCGATTATGTCATCCGTTTCCAAGCACGCACCGCACCTAGCGATATCCCTACGCTCGGGTACAAGCTTCGATACGGCAACGCCCCGCTTAGCCGCCGTCAACGACAATGACTGAAGGAGACTTCGATACCGGGCGGCCAACATCTCCGGCAGGAGATCCACTGGCGACTGTGCGTAGCGAAAAGCAGACGCTGCGTTTACCGATCAACACTGCCGTATCGGTCCGGCAAGCACTGGATACCACCGACTTACGCGTCCGCGCCGCCTGCGGCGGTTTGGGCAGCTGCGGCGCCTGCCTGATTCAAATCGTCAGCGGCGACGTCAACCCACCGACGCTGACGGAACGACAAAAACTGCTGCCGGAAGATTTGGCCATAGGCATGCGCCTAGCCTGCCAATTACATCTGCGTAGCGACAGCGAACTTTTCTTGGAACACCCGGCACCGCATTCGGACTGGAAAAGTTTGGATACCCGTCAGCTATATCGCGGTGGCGGCGACCCGACCATCACCGACTACGTTTACGGCGTCGCGGTCGATCTGGGTACCACGCATATCCGCCTGTCCTTGTGGAACCGGCAATCCGGACGGCGCATAGGCAGCCGTTACAGTATCAATCCGCAGGTGGCGCACGGCGCCGATGTTCTGACTCGTCTGGATGCCGAACGCCTGAGCGGTCCGGACTGCCAACGTATCGGCCAGCAAGCGCGCGCCGCCATCATGGACGGCATTCGGGATATCCTGAGCCGCGACATGGGTGAAATCACGCCTATCCTGACCGATCTGGGTAAGGTGATGATCGTCGGCAACACCGCAATGCTCACGCTAATTTGCGGCAATAGTACGGACAGTCTCTACCAACCGGAAAACTGGCAAAGCCCTATTGCCTGCGAGCCGGCCGACACCGAGCTCTGGCTAAAGACGTGGCGCACGCCGCATGCCGAAATAAATATCGCCCAACCGCTAGCCGGCTTTATCGGCTCCGATCTGCTGGCGGATCTCCTCGCCACCGGCATTACCGAACAAGCGCAACCGATGCTATTGGCCGATTTCGGCACCAATACCGAAATTGCCCTGTGGGATGGCACAAACTTATGGGCCAGCTCGGTGCCCGGCGGCCCGGCATTCGAAGGCGTAGGGATGCGCAACGGTTTAACGGCCGAAGCCGGCGCGATCTGCAAGGTGTCCAGGACTGCCGAAGCCTGGCATTTGCAAACGCTGGGCGACGTATCGGCACGCGGCTATTGCGCCAGCGGCTTCATCGACGCAATTGCGCTGCTGTTGGAAACCAAACTATTGAAGCCATCCGGACGTTTTACCGAGCCGCACACCGAAACCGGCTATTTGCTGGACCCGAGCAACCCGCACAGTGCTATTTTTGCGAGCGATATAGATATTTTTCAGCGTGCCAAGGCATCGACAGCAGCGGCCATGGCACAATTGCTGGCCTTAGCCGGATTAACGGCAAGGGATTTGGACAGACTATGGATTTGCGGTAGTTTTGGTCAACATCTGGACCTGAACAACGCATTCCGCGTCGGCTTAATCCCCGCGTTCGCCGCCGAGCGGGTAAGCCTGCTTGCCAATGCCAGCCTGGCAGGTTGCGAAAAACTCCTGTTAAACCAGGCGAGCCGGGCAAAACTGGATTCAATCGTGCAGCGGTCCAAGGTGATCAATCTTGGCGGCCTGTTCGAATACGAAAACCGTTTTATCGACAATTTGCGCTTACAACCCATGCCCATCACGGAGAACGAATAATGCTCGAAGCTTATATTCAATCTTATAACGAGGCAGTGTTCGAAACAGATAAACAGGCGGCGTTGGATGTTGTGAATCGGGCCTTGAACGACGGTTTAAGTCCGGAGGATATCGTCTTCAAATTGGTAATTCCGGCGGTCGAACTGATGATGACTTTCATCGAAAAAGACCCGGATGCCAATCTGGCCCAACATTTCATGACCGCGCAAATCGCCGCCGACGTCACCGAAAAAATGCTGGAAAAATTCAGCAAACCGCCGGAGATGATCGGCCGCGTGGTCATCGGCGCGGCTTATGGCGACTTGCATTCGCTGGGCAAACGCATCGTCACGGGTTGCTTAAAATCGTTGATGGTCGATGTAATCGATCTGGGAACCAATGTCAGCGCCGAAAAATTTGTCGAAGCGGCGATTGCCGAGGATGCCCAGGTAATTGCCGTTTCGGCCATGATGGTCCATACCGCAACCAGCGAAAAAGGCAGTTTAGGGGTAAGGGCCTTACTAAAACAACACGGGCTGGAACACAAAATCAAGCTGGCGGTTGGCGGCGCGCCTTATCGTTTCGATCCGGAACTGTACGCCAAAGTCGGTGCGGATGCCTGGGCGCCCGATGGAGTTACCGCGGCCAAAGTCATCGTCGATCTGATCCGCGAGGCCAAGTCATGACGCCGCTGGAAATCGTTAACGCCGCCGCAACCGGCGCACCCGCTCCGCGGATTCCGGTTTTTTGCAATCTTCCCGACCATGGCGCCCGGGAATTGGGCATGTCCGCCCGGGAATATTTCAACAAGGGCGACTATGTCGCCGACGGTCAATTGCGTATGCTGCGGCGCTATGGCTACGATAATATCTGGAGCCTGCATTATGTCGGCAAGGAAGCGGAATTGCTCGGTTGCCGGGAAATCCTGTTTGCCGACGACGGTGCACCGAATGTCGCCGACTTCGTCATCAAAAACCTGGACGACATCGCCAAACTCGAAATTCCCGCCGACATTACCCAACACCCAGCCTGGCAAACCATCGCCGACAGCCTAAAGATTTTGCGATGCGAAGTCGGCGCAACGCATCCGATTTGCGCTTATGTCACCGCCTCGACCACCTTGCCGGCCATCTTGATGGGCATGGACAAATGGATGGAACTTTTCCTGCTCGGCCCGTTCGATTTACGTGACGAACTGCTGCGCAAATGCTCGGACTTTTTCCATCAGGAAATCGCCGCGTTGCGCGCCTTGGGCGCCAATGTCCTGATTTACGCCACGCCGTTCGGCTCATCCTATTTCGTTAGCCGTAAACAACTCGAGCACTTGGTATTGCCCTGGATGCGCCGGGACTTATTGCCGGGCGGCACCGACGGCATCGTTTACTATTGCGGGATGGCGCCGTTTAACAATGTGATCGATCTGATTCTGGAAGACTTGGCAGTCAAGACTTTACACATCAGCCCGCTGGCCGATTTAGCCGAAGCAAAGCGTCTGGTCGGCAGCCGCGGCTTAACCTGCGGCGTCATCGACGATATTAAAATGATCCACTGGAGTGCGGAACAAACTCGCGCCGAGGTGAAACGCGTGATCGAAACCGGCAAGGTTGGCGGGCGATTTATGCTCAATAACGGCCTGATGCCCTTAGCGGTTCCACCGGCGAATATCCACGCCATGGTCAATGCCGGCTTCGAATTCGGGAGACTGGAATGAAAACCTTCGCTATACAAGCGGAACATCAAGCGCCGCTAACGATGATAGGCTGCGGCATCTTGCGCAAGGAAGTGGACAGATTGATCGATAATAACCGTTGGAATGTCCACACCCATTATCTGGACTCGGCCTTACACAATTACCTGAATCGGCTGTCGACCGAGCTGAATCAAGCCCTTGAAGCACGCGAAAAGCTCGGCGAAAAAACCGTAGTATTTTACGGCGGCTGCCACCCGCTAATGGAAAAATATCTGGAAGACCACCACACCTGCCGCACCCACGGCCAAAATTGTATCGTCATGCTGCTGGGCTACGAGTTGTTCATGCAGGAACTGGAAAAAGGCGCTTATTTTTTGCTGGAAGATTGGGCATTGACCTGGGAACCTATGATCACCGCCTGTTTCGGCGCAAATATGACGGTGATTCGAGAAATATTCCACAGCAGCCATAAATATATTCTGGCCCTCAGAACCCCGTGCAACGGCGATTTCACGAGTGCGGCGGAAGCCGCCGCCCGTTTCGTCGATTTGCCGCTACAGTGGATGGATGTCGGTCTGGAGCATCTGGAAACGGTATTGGCCGATGCGATTACCCGGCGGCTGGCCGCGGAACAATGAAACAAGCATCGAATTATCGAGAACTACAGGAGCGGATCCGGCAGCTGGATAGCCGCGTCCGCAAACTCTCCGAAGAAAAAGCCAATCTGTATCTGATTCTGCATATGGTGGAACTGCTGAATCCGATTGCCGGGGTTGAAGGCCTGCTGGAGAGCCTAATGACAGCGTTGTGCGGCAGCCTGGGCGGCAGTAACGTCGAAATTTATTATCTCGATGAAGGCGATATCCATTACGCCAACTTGTTCGGCGAACGGCGGGTGCTGGAGCATATCGACGATCCTCTGGTCAACGAAGTGTTTCAATATCGCCGCTTTATCGAACAACAAACCGATTCGCAGCGTACCTTGCTACGAGGTGCGACACCGGCAATTGCCTGTACCTGGGTCATGCCCTTGCTGATCGGCAAGGAATTAATCGGTGTCATCAAGATGAGCGACATGCTGGGTTCGGCGCAAATGCGCGACTATCTATCGCCGTTTTTTTCGCACATGGCGCTGATTTTGAGCAACGAAATCAAAACCCGTATCGCCGAAACCGCCAATCAGGCCAAGAGTAACTTCCTGGCTACCATGTCGCACGAAATCCGCACTCCATTGAACGGTATCCTGGGCATGGCGCAATTGCTTAGCATGCCGGATTGCGACCCAAACAGGCGTCAAGAATGCGCGCACACCATTTTGACCTCCGGGCAAACCTTGCTGACACTGTTGAACGACGTACTCGATCTGTCCAAAATCGAAGCCAATCGGCTGGAGCTTGTGTATTCGGCGGTTAAACCGCCGCAAATTCTCGCCGAAGTCCAATCGCTGTTTAGCGAAAGCGCGCATCAGAAAAGTCTGCTGATCGAAACCGAATGGCTCGGCCCCGCCGAACAAAGCTACCAGCTGGACCAAATCAGGATCAGGCAAATGCTCTCCAATCTGGTCAGCAACGCCATCAAATTTACCGATCAAGGCGAGATCCGCATTCGGGCCGCGGAACGGGCACGGCACGAGACGCATGCCGAGTTGGAGTTTTCGGTAACCGATTCCGGCATCGGCATTTCCGCCGACAAACAACGCCTGTTGTTCAAACCCTTTAGCCAAATCGACTCTAGTTCCACACGCCGTTACGCCGGCACCGGCCTGGGCTTATCCATTGTGCAACGCTTTGCGGAACTGATGCAGGGCGAAGCCGGGGCGGAGAGCGCAGCGGGGTTGGGGGCTCGGTTCTGGTTTCGCGTCCGCTGCGAAATTCTGACTTGCCTATTAAGCGTCGATCATACGGAAACGGCACATCGCTTAGAATATCAATCAGACTCCTACCCGCTCCCCGCCCAAGTCAATAAACCTTCACCGGAAACTCATCCCGGAAATTCAGTTCATGATCTTGCCACGGGCATCGCGATTTCCGCTATAAGCCAGGAAGAAACAAACTTGATTCAAAACAACCTGGAGCTCGGCCCGATACTGGACGAACTGGATAATTTACTTGCCAAAAATATGTTTCATGCCATTAATCAAATCAAGCGCCTGCAAAATCTGTTGCAGGGTAACCCGGTGGCATTGCGGTTTACCGGGGTTGCGCAATTGATTAACGAAATGAAATTCGAACAAGCCCGTCAGCAATTACAGCACCTTTGTTCTGCATTGGGTTGGCGCGGAGCTCAAGGTAAATGAACAATAAACCGTTAAAGATCCTCGCCATCGACGATATGCCGGCCAACTTGGCGTTGCTGGGTTTGGCCTTACAAGACGAGTACCAAATTCAAATCGCCACCTCGGGCGGCAAGGGCTTGGCACTGGCACTGGATGATCCGCCCGACCTGATTCTGCTCGACATCATGATGCCCGATATGGACGGTTACGAGACTTGCCGCAGAATCAGGAGCAATCCGCTATTGCGGGACATTCCAATCGTGTTCATCACCGCCTTGACCGACCTCGAAGCCGAGGCCCTCGGCTTTTCGCTAGGTGCCGCCGATTATCTGACCAAACCTCTCAGTGTCGAAATCGCCCGTTTACGCATTCGCAATCTGCTGGAAAGGGAACAATTAAGGCGAGAACTACAACGCCGGGAGGCGGAACAACGTCTGGCAGCCAGCGTTTTCGCCCATACCCACGATAGCGTCGTCATTACCGACAGCGGTAATCGCATCATTGATGTCAACGCCGCGTTTACCCGGATAACCGGCTATACGCGCGCGGAGGTTCTGGGTAAAGATCCCAACATTCTGAAATCGGGCCGGCAATCGAGGGAATTTTACAAATCCATGTGGCAATCGCTGGATACTCACGATCATTGGAGCGGCGAACTCTGGAACCGCAACAAAAACGGCGAGATATATGCGGCACTGACCTCTATTTCCGTGGTGCGCGACGATAAGGGCAGTATTCACCATTACATAGGCTTATCGGCCGACATAACCCCGATAAAAAACCACGAACACGATCTGGAACGCATTGCGCATTTCGATCCCTTAACCGGCATTCCAAACCGGGTGCTACTGGCCGACCGGCTCGCGCAAGCGATAGCCCATACCCATCGTGCCGGCAATCACATGGCGGTATGTTATCTGGATCTGGACGGTTTTAAACCGGTTAACGATCAATACGGTCACGAAGTGGGCGACCAATTGTTGATAGAAATCTCCCAACGTATCCGCGAATGCCTACGTGCCGGCGATACCGTGGCCCGTATAGGCGGCGACGAGTTTGTGCTGTTATTGCTGGATTTTAACGATAGCCGCGAATGCGAAGCCGTCCTGGAACGCATGCTTTGCAAAGTCGCCGAGCCGTTAACCATAGCAGACTATGCCGTAGCCGTATCCGCCAGCCTGGGCCTGACCTTATACCCCGCCGATCTGGCCGACGCCGACACCTTGTTAAGGCATGCCGACCAAGCCATGTACATTGCCAAGCAACGCGGTAAAAACCGCTACCACTTGTTCGACCAGGAGTTGAACCGAATCGCACAAATACGCGGCGAAACTTTGGCCAGAATCGAAATTGCCCTGGCCAATAACGAATTTGTATTGCATTTCCAGCCTAAAGTGAATATGCGCCGGGGTATCGTGCTGGGCGCGGAGGCCTTGATCCGCTGGCAACATCCTGAACTGGGCTTGTTACCGCCTGCCGCATTTTTACCCGATATCGAAGGCACCGAATTGGTAATTGCCCTGGGCAACTGGGTTTTGACCAGCGCACTCGATCATCTGGAAAGTTGGCAAAACATAGGTTTGGATATTGTCATCAGCATCAATATCGCCCCGCGCCACCTGCTGCACCACGATTTTGTCGAAACCTTGCAAGCCGGCTTTGCCGGCCATCCGCAATTGCGGCCCGGCTGCCTGGAATTGGAAATATTGGAAACCGCCGCGCTGGAAGATATTGGCCGAGTCACTACCGTGATGAAGGAATGTCAAAAAATGGGGGTCGGCTTTGCATTGGACGATTTCGGCACCGGATATTCGTCGTTGACGTATCTGAAAGCCTTACCGGCCGAAACCCTTAAGATCGACCAATCGTTTATTCGCGACATCCTCGGCGACCCGGAAGATTTGGCCATCGTCGCCGGCATCATCAATCTCACCGCCGCCTTTCATCGGCAAGTAATAGCTGAAGGCGTCGAAACCGAGGAACACGGCTCGCTATTGCTGAAATTGGGCTGCGATAACGCCCAGGGCTACGGCATCGCCCGGCCGATGCCGGCCGCAGACTTGCCGGCCTGGATAGCCAACTGGCTAACTAATCAGGAATGGCTGAAAAAATCAGCCCTCCCCTCGCCTTCCGAAACGGGGCTGGAGCAAGAAAGCCCGCTCAAATAGTCGGATAAGTAGGTCGGCCTTATTGCGGCTTGTGGATTTCCAGGTTCTCGATGAAATATTTAAACAGCCGGCAGTCGTCGTCACTGGGCGGATCAAACAATTGTGTGTGCTCTTGAAACGCTTTCGACAATAGACGCGGCAAGCGGGCATCGTGCGTACTGGTCATTAGAGCTTTGACGGCGCGCTCATAGTCGTCTTCACCCAAATAAAAATGCAAAGCAGCCAGCGCCACCAACTGCGCTTCGCCATGAGCGCCAGCCGTTTTCGGCCAACGGCTGGCAAAACAGCGCAAGCGATTTAAAAAGGCTTTGACGGTACGAGGCGAATTGATCTCCGGCGGCTGGGCTTGCGTTTCATGAATCAGCGGATACCAGATCCGCAAGGCCGCGGCAAACTCCGGGGTATCCTGGGTTTGCCGAGGTCCGAACCAATCCCGGCCAAGGGATTTGTATGCCATTTCCAGATAATCCACCAGCCAGTTTCGGGCTTTTTCGTTGACGCCCACCCACACCAATCCGCAGACCAGCAATATAAACAACAGTAACAAGCCATAGCCTATGCGTTGCGGCCAACGCGTCAATTGCTCGGGCTTGAAGTCGGCGCGAAACGAGGCGATACGCGACACGGCCTTAATAGCGTCGGTTTTCTCCGTCTCGGGTTCGACGCTCGCCGCCGAAGTGTTGCTGGCGGAAACCGGCACCGCTTGCTGCGTCAAAATCGGCGTGCTTGACGGCATGAGTATCGGCTGACTGGCGTGAAACGCCGCCCAGCCCATCGCCGCCAGCAGAACGCCGACTTGTAAAGTCAAAACCAGGCCGTTGCCGAGGGTTTGCAGGCGCTGCTCGCGTTCACCGCTGCTATCCTCCTCGCCGCCGTTGCCGGTTAACATGTTCAGCATCGCCTCGCTGCCGGCGGTGGGTACCGGCACTTCGATATTGATCAATTTTTGCAGATAAAACCGCGCTAGGCTGCGAGGTTTCTGAGTTGACGCAGCCTGAGCCGCCGCAACGCTTGCCGCCTGGCCGTTGTCGTCAAATTCGTGCAAAGCTTCGGCAAGTTCCCTGAAATGCAGCTTTACATTGGCCAATACATATTTAGGGGCGATGCCCATCACGATGAACAATTCGCCGCTGCTAACCAAAAAATTACAGGTTTCCAGCACTCGCAATGCGTGGTCCCGGCTGCAACGGTCGAGATCGTCGATAAACAACACCAACCGGCGCCTGCCGAGCAAATTGGTCAGCCGTTCGAAGCGCCGCTCCCAAATCTGCCGGGTACCCACCGGCTCGGCAGTTTCGATAACACCGGTTTTGCTGATAGCGGTTTTCAGCAAATCGGTGCTAGCCAAACCGAACAACGACGCCCCCTTGACCACCACCACACCGGCCACGGTAGTCAGCACCGTCAACAAGGCTGTCAACCAGGCCGGCAACGCGAATGGCGCTTTACCGGGGCTATGTTCCAGTTGTTTTACGATAGCCTGTTTCCGCTCCTGGGTTAATTCATGTCCGAGCAATTTTCCGGCATGCTCCAATAGCCCGTCATCGCTAGCAAAGCGGCTTAAGGTATCAATGCAATTTGCCGGTCTGTCGGCAATACCCGACGCATCCACGTTCACCAAACATTGTAATTTCTCGCAATCGGTCGCGCTAAACAGCTTGTCGGCAAGCGGCTTGGCTGGATTCGTTACGCTATCCGCTTGACCGCATAAGCGGGTATGGCCTTGTGCAGTCAACACGGCCGGTTGTTCCAAACCGATCAGATTGGACACATAGTGCCAAACCTGGCTTTCTTCCGACTCTTCATGAAAATACGAAAATGTCGCCAACCAGCAGAAACCGGTCAACAGCAACGCCGCCAGCAGTTGCAGCCAAAACCGCCGATGCGTCAGCAAGCGCAACCTAAACCACAGCCCCGGCAACAGCCAGGGCCATAGCGGCGGCGTGGCTTGCCGGCGCACGCATTCCAGGATGGAACCCAATACCTGTTGTTCTTCCTGATGATGCCAGGCGTTGTACCAGACCGGCCGCAAACCCTCGCGGCGTAACTCTGCTTGCAAATAATTCATCACCGAACTTTTTCCGCTGCCCCAGTCGCCGGTAATCGCCAAGGTTAACGGCGGCTGGGTGTTTTCGTTGCGCAGAAATGCGGATAAATCCTGGGCTAGCTTCAAACTGCCCAAATAATCTCTGCTGCCAGGACCGGTGGGCTTATCGGAAGCAGCGGTGGGATTGATGCCTAAAGTGGGATCATGGGCTTCCGGTTCGCGCAATTCGGCCAACTGCAAGCGCAAGCCCCGGCCAAACAGCAACAATACAGGCAGCCAGCTCAGGTAATACCAGGGCGCCGGGTAGCGTTGATACGGCAACACCGGATCCAGCCAATGCTCGCCGCCGTCGCTGGTAGCGAGTATGGTGCCCGCAGCGCCGACGATCCAGGCGAAACGGCCTTCGTGGTCGCCATGAATATCCGTCAGGAATGCCGTGGTGTTGCTGGCTTGCAATTGCCAATCTTCGCCGCCGTTCCGGGTGGCTAGTACGGTACCGCCATCGCCGATGGCCCAGCCTCGGCTGCCGTCGCCGGCAACAGCCAAGCCCCACAAATCCTGCTTGGTGAAACTTTCTTGCGCCCGCCAATTTTTTCCGCCGTCTAGCGTTGCTAAAATCGTACCGTATCGACCAACGGCCCAGCCGCGTTGCCCGTCGGCTTGGAAATGAATGTCGGCAATCACTTTACCGGAGCCGACGACTTGAGATTGCCAAGTCCCGCCGCTATCGGCGGTGAAATAGACTCTATCCATGTCTCCCGCGATCCAGCCGCGCTGACCGTCCGCTTGAAAATGCAAAGCCAGCGCTAATGTTTCCGGCCTCAATCCAGTCTTGCGTTGCCACGTTTGTCCGCCGGTACGGCTAGTGATCAGGGTCGAATCGCCCACCGCCCAACCACGTAGTCCGTCTTCGAGAAACTGCACTCGATAGAGCCGGCCGTCTACACCGCTGGCTTGGGCTTGCCAACTCCGGCCGCCATCTAGGGTATTCAATACGGTGCCGCCGTGCCCGGCCACCCAGCCACGAATGCCGTCGGCGAGAAATTGCAAGCCAAACAGATGTTCAGTGCTACGGCTAGGCTGGACTTGCCAGTTTTGGCCGCCGTTGCCGGTTGCCAATATCAAACCGTCGGCGCCTACCACCCAGCCTTGCTGCCGATTTCCCAGAAATTGCACTCTGGTCAACGATTTCTGGCTGGCAACTTGCCAAGTGCTTCCGCCATCGCTGGTAGCGAGTATGGTACCGTCGTTGCCCACCGCCCAACCCCACGAGCCATCGTCTAGAAAATCTACGCTAAGCAAATGGGACGATGTACCACTGTTTTGCGTTTGCCAGCTACGACCGCCGTCCATCGTCGCGACCATAACGCCGTTATCGCCCGTTGCCCAACCGTGTAGGCCGTCTTGCAGAAACCGGACGCTGTTCAGCTGTTCCGAGCTGCCGCTAGCCTGAGCTTGCCAGGTATTCCCGCCATCGCCGGTCGCCACAATAGCCCCCGCTTCGCCCACCGCCCAGCCGTGCAAACCATCGATAAACGTCACGCCGTTAAGGGTGTGTTTGAGATTGCCGGCCTGCGGCTGCCAGGTTTGGCCGCCATCCGTGGTAGTAACGATAAGACCGTTGGCACCCAAGGCCCAGCCATGTAAATTATCGGCAAATTTCACACATCCCAGCCATTGTGCGGTACCGCTAACTTGGCTTTGCCAACTTTTACCGCCGTCGCCGGTCGCCAGAATGATACCACCCACTCCTACTACCCAACCGTGGACGCTATCGGCGAAATATACGCCGTTAAGCGTTCCCTTAGTGCCGCTACGTTGTATTTGCCAACTCCTGCCGCCATCCATTGTGCTCAGGATGACACCGTCGTTTCCGACGGCCCAGCCATGTAGAGTATCGGTAAAAGCAACCGCCTTTAAATCCGCCGATTTTGGATCGGTCTCGGCTGCTTGCTGTTTCGCTACTACAGCTTGCTCGACGGTTGCCGGCGATTTTTTATCGGGACCGGAAACGGGTTCAGATACCGTATTGGCAAAAGTCTGTTTCGGTAGTGCGTTGCTTCCGATAGCGGGCAAGTCTTTGGATTGCACAAAGCTTTGCGTCGTTTGCGTCTTAGGATCTGCCACCACTTCCTGGCTTGCCGGCGCATTGGCATAGTCAGATTTGCTGTTCGAAACATTAGGTACCGAGTTTCCGGTATCGACAGGTGGCAAGTACTGTTGTTGACGCTCCGGCGGCATCCCGGCTTGGGCTTCGTTGATCCAGAAACTGCTGGCCCGCGGCAATGCTTCGACGGGTGGCGGACCGATGCGGCCTTGCTGCCAACTCACGCCGCCATCCAGGCTGTACACGATCAGACCGCCGCTGCCCACCGCCCAAACTTGTTGGCCGTCATCGGAGACGGCAAGATCGTTGAGGTTACCGGCAATCGCCGGCAGCCGGCGGAAGGCATTGCGCTCGACGGGATAGCCCCAGTAATCCCAGCTCAAAAACTTGGTGGCAGGACAATAAGCGTTGCGGTGCGGCGCTTGTTGGAAGGCGCCGACAGTAGACAGTAAGGCCAGGGTCAAAGCCAAGCCCAACCATAGTGCCGGGCGGCTCTGCCAATGGCCTGAAGCTGAAGTTGTTGCTTCAGTCTTAACGCTAGCTTTTTTACTTGCCTTAAGCACGGACATGTCGCCCCCTATGACATTTCTTGCGTAGGGACTTTTTAACAACAAAATCGCATCAAGGAAAGGCAAATCGCATGGCACTATTTCACATGCCCTGAGAGCCGTAGCTTGAACCGGCGATGCGCACGGCAAGGGCATTTAGCGGTGGAGACGCAACATCTTGCGTCTCTAAAGAACACGCGGCTTATTTACGCAAACTATCGCAAAACTGATCGATACCGTGGTTATCGATGTCGCACACCGATTCCTAGCATAGCGTGTTGATGATGGCATAAGACGCGTAAAGCCGGCGCCGAGTATCCATGTGAAATACCACATGGCGGTTCTCTTAATACAAAAGGTACCACCTAAAAACAGGCCCCACTTAGCAAGACCAACCTGATTGCCTTCCCAGATCGCGCAGACGATGTTGGTAATCAGCAAGCGCTCGACATCGGTTCCGCCAATAAAAGGTAACAAGGTGATGACGCCAAAATCAAAGCCTTCGGCAACGCAAACACAATGCCGACAATCCCAATAAACAATCACCAGATCAGACGGATAGTTTCATAATCGAACATGATTAGCTCCTGGATAAAAATTAAGGCTGGTGGCCATGATGCATGCCGTGCCCGCCGGGCACAGCGTGCCGGGCATGGTCGCTGAGCTGGGCGTCGAAATAGCTGTGTATGGCCTCGATCAGAAGTTTGTCTTCGGTCCGATATTCGATTTCCGCACCATTCGGCAACTCCCGATAAACGAAGCCCACTTTTCCGGCCGCCGACGCTAGCGCCTTAACGCCGGGCATATCGTCGCCATGAATACGGCGCGGCCCGGAAAAATCGCCTTCGGCAAAACGTGCGGCAAGTTGCGACAGATGACTACGTGCCAAGCCGATTTGCTCACTGTCGGCGGCCTCCTTGCTGATCACCTGCTGAATGCCGCCGGTTTCGGTCTTATTGAAGACATGCAGGGTTTTATCCAGAGCAAACGGCATCACATGACTACCGCGCTCCTGCACTTCGTCGAGCCGGGCCGGATCGACCGGCGGAATAGCCTGAGCTGTGGTAACGGACAACAGCAGCACAGTTGATAGAAGTGTTTTATTCATAGTCTTCTTCCCTAATTGGTAAGCCAACGCGGCTGGTTCAAAACAATAGCGCCAGGTGCAAGCTACTGGGACCAAGGCGCACATACTTCAGCATCCGATACATCTCGAAGATCAGCAGCACAGTATAAAAGATCGTAAAGCCGGCGATGGTCCAGGCTTGGCTGGCGCATTTTTTAAGATCATCGCCAAGCCGGTCACCAATATGATAGCGCCGAAAATACCATCAGCCATTCGCCGAAAAAATATCTGGCCAAACGGCCGCGGTCCAATAAGCCCAGCAGCAGACCAATGCAGATTGCCAAAAATCAGCGTCAAAACCATCTTCCTACTCCGACTACTCGGCTACAAAACCGCAGGACTGATTGGCCGGCAAAGCCTGATCGATGAATTTGGGATAAGCCAGCTTCAATTCGCTCATGATTTCGATGAACTCGGCCCGGCTGCGGCCTTGGCCCAGGCGCGGATTTTCGGCTATTTCTTGTTTGATGGTGGACACGGTATTGCCCTGGTAATCGTGTCCCGGATAAACCAGCGTATCGGCCGGCAACGTAAACAACTTGCCGGTGATGCTGTCGTAAAGCCGGCCGGCATCGCCTTGTTGAAAATCGGTACGGCCACAACCGCCGATAAGCAACGCATCGCCGGTAAACACCCGGTCGGCCATCACATAACTAACGCAACCACCGGTATGGCCTGGAGTATGCCGTACTTGAATATCCAGATCACCAACTTGCAGCAACACGCCGTCGGTGACCTGCAAATCCGCGCATAATGCGCCGGCTTCCCGATGCACCACACTTTTACTGCCCAGCTTTTCCCTTAATAAACCGGAGCCGGTAATATGATCCGCATGCACATGGGTTTCGAAGGTGTAAATCAGTTTCAGGTTAAGGCTTTGCAGTAGTTCGATATAAATCGGCAGCTCCGAAGCCACCGGGTCGATCAAGCAAGCGCGGCGGGTGCGCTCGCAGCCCAGTAAATAGCTGTAAGTGGAGGTTTCGGTGTCGAGGAGTTGTCTGAAAATCATCATCAAGCTCGTTTATCGCAAAATAAGAGGAATATACGGTTTATATATCAATTCTTGTGGCAGCTCGTAAACGAGCTCAATTACCTCGTTTCGTCCCGCACACCCTGCTCCGCAAACACGCCAACCGTTGATAGACAACTGTTTTAATTAAAAATTTTCGCTGGCAAGCCAACAGTTTTAGTTAATTTTTTTACAGATCGGCCATGCGACATCTACGCGTGACGTTTAATGAGGATCTAACCCGCGAAACATTGCAAAGTTGCGCCAACCATCCGGAACAGGTCGCTAAATACGCCGGATTGAGCCGAGCGGCTTTTTGGCGCAAGCTTAAGAAATGCGGTTTATAGCCCGGTCGCGCATCAATGCCGCCCCACCATTAACTCTATTTCCTCAACGATTTCTTCCTGACGCAAACGGTTGCGTTGCCGCTGCAACTCCTCGCCGCCGCGCTCCAGATGCCGCAACGCGGTTTCCATCTGCATTAGCCGCATATGGTTTTCCACCCGGATGGAACGCAACAGCAAAGCCAGCAGATTGTGAAACAGATAATGCTCGGCAACGCCGGCGGCCACTGTCGCCGCCGGCGCGAAAGTTAACGGCGGACTTTGCCCTGCATTGCTGGGGGCGTTCGGCAAGGGCCACAGGCGCTCGCTACGCGCGCCTTGTTCGTCGCGCAGGCAAGCAATCAACCCGAACGCCGCCCCCCTGTGCAATTCGGCGACCGCCGCCAAAATCCCGTCGATCGCAGCCGGCGCGTCCAAACCGCCATCGGCGCCTCGCAGCCGTTGCAGCGCGGTGCGATCATCCACCATTTGGTGCAGGCGTTCTCCAACCAAAATCAACGGACCTTGCTCATGAGCATTGCTTCGCCAAAAGCGCACGACATCTTCGTTAAAACTACCGCAAAAACCACGCACCGAACCCAACAGCAACCAGATATCCTTCGTAGGGTCGCTCTGTAGCTGTACCGGCAAGCTGTCAGCCAGATCGCCCAAAGCAATTGCCAACGATTGCACCACTTGTTGTTGAGCCGCCTCGCGCTTGCTGACTTTACGCAGCTCCGCCAACGCGAAACTGCGCATTGCGCCCAGGATGCCGGACAGATCGTCGAATAAGGCTAAACGCGCCTCGACTTCTCGCCGTTGGCTCATACCTTAGCCGCCAATAATTGCCGCAATACCGTCAGCCATTGCTGTTTAGGCGAATCAAGTTTCAGTTTGGCGAGCGGCAATTGTGCCAACGCGCTTGCTAACACTTCCGCTACTCGCTCGGCGGGGACGCTTTCGAGCAAGCCTTCGCCATAAGCCAGTAACCAGGCCAGATGCGAAAGCTCCGACAAAGGCTGCAAGCGGTCTTGCTTCAAAATTTCCCGTAACAAGCGCCCGCGTTGCAGCTTTTCCTCGACTCCGGCCTCTAGACGCGTGCCGAAACGGGCAAACAGCTCCAACTCCAAAAACTGCAAATAATCCAGTCGAATATGCGCCGAGGCGGTTTTGATCGCCGGATGCTGAGCCTTACCTCCGATCCGCGACACCGAACGGCCGATATCGATAGCGGGCAGAATGCCGGCCGCGAACAGCTTGCTCTCCAGATAAATCTGGCCGTCGGTGATCGAAATCAGATTGGTGGGAATGTAGGCGGACAATTCGCCTTGGCGAGTTTCGATGATAGGCAACGCGGTCATGCTGCCACCGCCGTACGCAGGGGCCAAAACCGTAGAGCGCTCCAGCAATCGAGAATGCAAATAAAAAATGTCCCCCGGATAGGCCTCTCGCCCCGGCGGCCGTTGCAGCAACAGCGACAGCTCCCGGTAAGACTGGGCATGACGGGTCAGATCGTCATATACCACCAGCGTGTCGCGGCCCAGGCGCATCCAGTGCTCGGCTATCGCGCAACCGGCGAACGGCGCCAGGTAACGAAAACCCGGCAAGGCGTTGGCTTCGGCAACCACCACCACGGTATAGGCCAGCGCATCGGCCTGACGCAGTGCTTCTATGGTACCGGCTACCGAAGACCGCGGTTGACCTATCAATACCATCACGCACAGCACATCGCGACCGCGTTGATTGATCACCGCATCCAGGGCCAGTGCGCTTTTGCCTATGCCGTCGTCGCCGATAATCAACTGCCGTTGGCCCTTGCCGATCGGAATCAGGCTATCGACTATCTTACAGCCGGTATATAACGGCTCGGAAACGAAATCGCGCTCGATGATCGGCGGCGCGGCGGCTTCCAACGGCCGGAATTGGCGTAGTTCCGGCGGCGGCAATCCGTCCAGCGGACTACCGAGCGGATCGACCACCCGCCCCAATAAAGCATCGCCGACGCCGATTTCCAGCTTGCGGCCGATATGTTGCACAGCCATACCCGCCGTGACACCACGGTTCTGCGACAGCAAAATCGCCCCCAGCACTTCCTTACCCAGCTGAAATACTAATCCGGTGCTGCCGTCGTCGAAACCTATCAGCTCGTCGAGCCGCGCCGTGGGCAAACCGCGTATCCAGGCGATACCGTCACCGATGCCGGCCACGTAACCGCGCTCGGAGAAACGCAGACCAAAACGATAAGGCGACGATTCAACCATGGTTGGCTTGACGCCGGAAAAATGCCAGTTCGTCGGCCAGATTGGCGTGTAATTGACATTCTCCAATCACCGCCCGCAAACCGGCGATCAGAGCGGGATCTTCCTTGAAAGTTAGCGGCAATTTTTGCCCGGCGGCAAAGGACATCGCTTCAGCCACTCTCGATCGTTCCGCGTCCGCAAGCGGATGCGCGCTAACTACCTCAACGACGGCAGCGCTCATCGGCATTGCCGCGGCCTTATTCAATGCTGCTTGCTCGCTGGCCGGCATATTGGCTAAATCCTGCAGAAACACCTCGACAATACTCTGCGTCAATTGCGGGTTAGCCAGCCGTTGTAGCATCGCAGCCGCTTGTCCGTAAGCCGCGCCCGCGGCTTCCCTAACCAACGCGGCTTCCCGCGCGGCGATCAGCGTCTGATTGCGGACCCGCAATTCGGCTTCTTCCTCGGCGAGCGCTTGTTTCAGATTCTCTTGCGCGGCATTACGCAATTGCGCTAATTCCTCCTCAAGTTGGCGGCGGCTGGTTTCCTGTTCTTGGTTCCACGCCGCCAATCTCGCTTCGTATTGCTGGCGCAAGGCTTCAGCCTCGCCGCGCAATTGCTCGGCGTGATCGGTTTCGTCCTTGATGCGTTGCTGGCGGGCATCTAGCATGGTCAATACCGGGCGATACAGGAAGCGTTGCAGTATCCACACCAGAACCAGAAAATTGAGAATTTCGAGAATGAAGGTTGTCCAGTCGAATTGCATCATGGAGTCGCTAACCTTTTGTTAGTGGTAATTTTGCGGCGTCGTTAGGAATCTATCCCCAGCTTTCGTCCGGTATCTTAACTCTCGCCCAGGTTTCGGCGCCTGAAAAATTTGGCCATGCCGTATCGTTAATACTTGAATACTTGGCGCCGCTTGAGACTAGGGGGCTTACGGCTTAAAATGGCGCTCTAATTTCCAGGTTCTACTCCGCTCCACCGGACACCCAAGTGCAGACCAGACGACGAGCCAAAGTTCCGCTTAGCACATCGTTATCTTATGACATCTTTACAGCCGCATCTCTCACACCCCAAATACCGCCCCGATATTGACGGTTTGAGAGCGATCGCCGTGCTTTCGGTCGTTGCCTTCCATGCCTTTCCCGAAAGATTGCAAGGGGGATTCATAGGTGTCGATATTTTCTTTGTGATCTCCGGCTACCTGATATCCACCATTATTTTTCAGAACCTGGAAAAGGGCACCTTCAGCTTCACCGAATTTTACGCCCGCCGCATCAAGCGTATTTTTCCCGCACTCATTCTGGTATTGATTACCTGCTACGCTTTCGGTTGGTTCGCGCTCTTTGCCGACGAGTACAAACAACTCAGCAAACATATTGCCGGCGGCGCGGGATTCGTGTCGAATTTCGTGTTATGGAACGAAGCCAGCTATTTCGACAACTCCGCCGAGACTAAACCGCTGCTGCATTTGTGGAGTCTAGGTATCGAGGAACAGTTTTACATCGTTTGGCCTCTATTGCTTTGGTTTGCCTGGGAGCGAAACTTTAATCTGCTGACTATTACGCTTCTGGTCGCCATTGCTTCCTTCTGCCTGAATGTAAAGGGGATATTGTCTCATCCCGTAGCCACTTTTTATTCCCCACAAACCCGGTTTTGGGAACTGTTGTGCGGCAGTTTGTTAGCCTGGACGAGTCTCTACAAAAGGGGCGTATTTGCCACCTTTAAGACAAAGCTTGACGGTTGGCTGGCATGCGCGGTTTATCGAGACGCTCATGCCGCCGACGGCAAGACGCTGGCCAACGCACTTTCTTTTATAGGCATATTTCTATTGGCCTACGGGTTCTTCCTGATCAATAAGGATTTCAATTTCCCTGGCCGATGGGCGGTGATTCCAATGCTGGGAGCGGTAATGATCATATCGGCGGGACCAAATGCCTGGGTCAATCGTATCGTCTTGTCCCACCCTCTGGCGATATGGTTTGGTTTAATCAGCTTTCCGTTGTATCTATGGCACTGGCCTTTGCTGTCTTTCGCGCGGATAGTGGAAACCGAAGTACCCAGCATCAATATTCGCCTAGTGGCGGTTGTGCTCGCCGTTGTATTGGCTTGGCTTACCTATAAGCTGGTGGAAAGGCCGATACGCTTGGGCAGTCACAGTACAGCCAAGACAGTCATATTATTGCTGCTGATGACCTGCATTGGGGTTATCGGTTACGGCTCTTATTTGCAGGATGGCTTGGAGTTTCGCAAAGCGGATGAGTCGACCAAAACCAAAATGTTTGCCGACGTGAACGGCACTGTTCTTTACAACACGCCCGAAGATTGGGTCGACGAACGCTGCAAGGCAGTATTGGGAGCCAGTTACAATTATTTGATTTGCCGTTTCACCAGCGCCACGCCCAAAACGCTGGTCGTTGGCGATAGTCACGCCGCGCAATTTGTCTACGACTCGATTTCGAAAGGCTCGAACGAACTGGCATTGGTGGCGGTGAATGGCTGCCTGCCATTTATCGATCTAGTGACCATTAATCCCACGGAAGAATTTGCGGAGAAATCGACGAGATGTAAGGTAGTGATTCCGATTGTGCTGAAGCTGCTGAAAGAGTTCCCCTCCATTCAGCGTGTGGTTTTCGCGACTAGAGGCGCGATGTACATCGAAGGCTCGGGTTTCGGCAATACGGAAACCAAGAACAACTATCGGATTATTAAAAGCCCGGACGATCTGTTGGCGGAAAATTACAATCAATTCATTTCCGGCTATGTCGCATCAATTAATGAGATTTTAAAGCTGGGTAAAGCGGTAGTCTTTATTGAAGATGTACCGGAAATTGGGGTGAGTGCTAAAAACTGTGTAGACGAGCGCCCGCTACAAATTACCGAAAAAGCGTTACCCGAATGCGATGTCTCCAGAAAATCTTTTGACGAGAGAAATATAAAATATAGAAAAGCGGTCGATTCTATCGATACCGCCACTCATAAGCGGATCAAGATTTTTCCCGCCTACGAATACTTATGTGATGACTCGTCTTGCGGCGGCATGCACGATGGCGTGTCTTATTTTTACGACGACGACCATCTTTCCATGCGCGGCAGTAAGTTTATTTTTGGCAAGTATGCCGAGTGGCTGGGTAAAGACTCCAAGTAAGCGAGTGGCCCGCTTAATACAAGCTGACCTGAATTATTTTAAAAAATATTCGAGCAACGGATTTCTAAACAACACGATCAAGGCCACCACCAAGCAATAAATGGCCAAAGACTCGATCATTGCCAAACCGATGAACAAGGTGCGGGTGATGGTTTTCTCGGCTTCCGGCTGGCGCGCCAAGGCTTCCAGCGCGGCCGCAATGGCCTTACCCATCGCTAGGGCCGGCAACATGGTGCCGAGAGCGATAACCAACCCGGCCACGCCGGTGGAAATCATACTGAATAAATGGATGTCGTTCATGGCTGTTCCTTTGACATTGCGGATTCTTCTGATTCGGTCGGCTCCAATGCGCCAGCTATGTAGATCAAGGCCAGCATACCGAAAATATATGCTTGCACCACTGCTTCGATAACGTGCAACATTAACAGCGGCACCGGCACCAGAAAGCCGGCGATCAGCAACACCAGCAAAGCCGCCATTTCCAGACTAATGATGTTGCCGAACAAACGGATGGCCAAAGCCAAAGTGCGAGTGAACTCGCTGATGATGTGAAACGGCAGCAAGATGACACTGGGTTCGGCGTAATGGCGAAAATGCCGGCGCCAGCCACGGTCGCGTATCCCGAACCAATGTGTGGAACCGAACACCAGCACCGCCAAAGCGGCGGTGGCCGATAAGTCTCGAGTCGGCGCATGCAGTTCGGGAATTAAACCCACCAGATTGGCGACCAGAACAAACAGCCATAAGCTCGCCACAAACGGCAATACCCGGCGCACCGAGGTGGGCGGCAATACTTCGGCAATTGCGCCTTCGATAGCCACCACCACCGCCTCCAGCAAATTTTGTAAGCGGGATGACGGGCGGCTAACGCGCAGCAATAGGCTTAATAGCATAAAACCAAGCATCACGCCCCAAGTCGTAACTACCGTGGTACTGATGGCTAATGGGCCGATCTGAAAAACGCTATCGGCAACCGACTCGGTGTTATTCATTTTCATACCTCAAGCTGGGCATGCAGATCGTGTCCGAAAAGCCAGCTCAAGAAACCAGCGGGCTCCCTCTCCCAGCCTTTGCAAAGGCCTTCACGGCCCCTAAACGCGTCCCAAACGGACAAAACAAACGCGAGACCGGCCTTATTCGACTGCCAGATATTGTCCGGGAGCCAACGGGCTTTCGTAGCGAATGCCCTCCCGAAAAAATTGCTCCGGGTTTGACGCAATCTCGCGGGCTGCTAAAAATTGCGCGTAGTAATTTCGGGAGGCAAAACCGAATGCGGGGCCGTCGTAGCTATCCACTATACGCACAAAGTCGCTGCCTACCTGATTTTGAGCGCGCTTCATTCCGCCAATACCGTGATTGTACGACGTCACTGCCGCCGGCCAGTCTCCCAACTTGCCGTAAGCGTAACTCAGGTAACGGGCAGCGCCGTTGGCCGACACGAAAGGATCGTAACGTTGATCGATGCGATCACCGCCGGGCATGAAGGTTTTCGCGGCAGCCTTGGTAAATTGCCACATGCCGACCGCACCTGCCGATGATTTGGCTGATGGTTGAAATGAGGACTCCACGTGAGGCAGATAAGCCAAGTCTTCCGGCAACCCGGCATCGCGGAAAGTTTTTCTAAATTGCAAATCGTAGCGACCACTGATTTCCAAACCGCGTTTAAAGCGCTCGCGCGTGCCGCGTTGCGAACGTACGCGGTCGCTAACCCCGGGCAGCACGCTATTTAATGATCGGCCGTTGCTCTCAAGCTTGGCAATCAATTGCTTGTCGTTGGCATTCAGTGCCGCCCCATAACGCAACTTGCTTTCCAATCCCGCCAGTTGCGCTTTCCAGTATTCGCGCCGTTGGCTGACCATTTCTTTTTGCTCTGGCGTTAGACCTTCCGCTACATAGCCCGGCAAGGTCATCACCTCATAGACCACATCCAGATATCGATCATCATGAAAAGCAACTTCGGAACGTTGCCACACGCCATAGGTTTTTCGCCAAAACTCGACAGCCGGCTCAAGTTCCGCCGGCTTCGGGAAAGTCCCGGAGTAAAACACCGGTTTGTAGGGCGCGGGTTGAGTTTGATAAGCCGGTCGTTGCTGAACAATATTCGGTCTAACCGAGGCAATTTTCTCTCGCTTTACCGGCGAACTGCTACTACAGGCATTCAATAACACCAAGGCTATTAAGGGAAAAGGTAAACGCAGCAGGAGTCGTTTCATTTTGGTCTGTTTATTGGGTACAACGTTGATCGACGAATAGTTGGCCTAACCGAGGAGGCAAAAATAATCCTCGTGTATTTTCAATAAATAATAGCGCTCATTTCGAATTTTCGTGAGGAATAAATCCGAAAAAATTTAGTTTTTTTCCTGCAAAAATCGAAAAACGTTGTAGCCGCCGACGACAATGCCCAACACGATCAAACTGACTGTCCAGCGCACCGAATAACCGGCCACCAAAGTGTCTAACCAGCGTCCCAAATAAGCCCCGGCGACGATAGGCACCACAAACAACAGCCCCAGAGTACCGCCGTAAAACAGCATACCCACCCACGTCGCCGGACGGCGGGTTTTATCTTCCAAGCGCCGCACATCCCGGCGGGTGTGCTCGATCAATTTATTGCGAAAGCTCATGGCTAAATCCCCGTTGATCCGCGGTTGCTAAGCTCGGCGAGGCGCCTTACCAGCGAACGTTCGATTTCGGATAAACTGGCACGCGCGGTATGCACCTCGGAATCGGCCTGAGCCATGTCAGCGGCCAGCCGTTCGCAGATGGCATCGCGGTCGTCGCCAAGAAAGTAGCGTACCGTAGTGACGGTAAGTTGGTTACCGGCAAAACGCAACACACCGCCCGGGACAGCCAGATAATGCCACATACCGGCCTGATCGCAGAAACGCGCCAAACCATACCGAAGCAGGGCTACGCTGTACACATGCCCCGCCAAGATCCCAAAACTGCCGTCAGCATCGGCGCCGATGAACTGGGTAACGGTATCGAAACACTCCGCTCCACGACTGTCCAATAGCGTCAGCGTAAAACTGTTCATATGGGCATGGCGCCTTTCATATAGCAATCGGCTTCGCTGAGTTGATCGTATTTGCCATTCATAAAAGCCTCGCAGTCGGCAATAGTCTGCGCCAACGGCACCCGTACTCCGGGCATGCCGGTGTGGTCGGCAACGGTGGTAAACGGCTGGGTCAGATAGCGTTGCAAACGCCGCGCCCGTTCGACGATGCGGCGGTCTTCCTGCGATAACTCTTCGATACCCAGCATGGCGATAATGTCTTCCAAGTCCCTATAACGCGACAGATGCTCGCGCACCGCGCGCGCCACCTGATAATGCCGGTCGCCGAGGATATGGTGATCCATGATTCGGCTGCCGGAGCGTAAGGGATCGATCGCGGGATAAATCCCTTTGGCCGCCTGTTGGCGCGACAAGATTACCACGCTGTCCAGATGCCCGAGTATGGTCGCTACCGCCGGATCGGACATATCGTCTGCCGGCACATAGACCGCCTGTACCGAAGTGATGGAACCGGACTTGGTAGAGACGATGCGCTCTTCCAACGACGCGACTTCGGTCAGCAAAGTCGGCTGATAGCCGACCGTGGCCGGCATCCGGCCCAAAAGACCGGAGATTTCACTTCCAGCCTGGACGAAACGGAAAATGTTATCCATCAAAAACAACACTTCGGTGTCCAACGTATCGCGCAGATATTCGGCGTAAGCCAACGCGGTGTAGCCGACATGAAAGCGCACGCCGGGTGACTCGTCCATTTGTCCGTAAATCAACAGCGCCTTGGGCAACACGCCGGCATCCGCCATTTCATGCCAGAGTTCGTGCCCTTCGCGCATGCGTTCACCGACCCCGGCGTAAACCGACACACCTTGCATCGTCACGCTAACCGCATGCATGAACTCCATCATCAGCACCGTTTTGCCGACGCCGGCACCGCCGAACAAGCCGGTTTTACCGCCCCTCACGAACGGACAAAGCAGGTCGATGACTTTGATCCCGGTTTCCAGAATTTGCGAAGCAGGCAGGGTATCGGATAGTAACGGCGGAGCAGAGAGAATGTTGCGGAAAACGGCATTCGGTAACGGCTGGCCGCCGTCGAGCGGGTCGCCGAAGACATTCAACATCCGCCCCAGACAACTGAGGTCGACCGGCACGTTCAATGCGTCGCCACGATCGAACACCGGCATGCCGCGATAGAGCCCCGAGACAGAGTGCAAGGCAATCGCCCGAATCAGCGTCGGCTCCAGATGCTGAAAGACTACCAACACATAACGGCCTGCACCGTTCACAACATCAAGCGCCTGACCGATCGGCGGCAGATAATCGCATCGCACGTCGACCACCGGGCCCTGGGCAGCCTCGATGCAACCCACTTGTGTCATCTTGCCTGTCATAGCAGCTTACTCTGACGCATAACCCCTCGACAACGTTTGGACAAGCCCATTCCGTGATTTTAGTACTCGCCCGCGAAAAAAGCTTGCTACGGAATCAACACTACTCGGATAATCCCCTTAGGCCTTTTGCTATTTTGCAATCTGTCACCCCGGCTACCGCTTAACGCCGGATTACGACTGTTAATCCAGGAACTTTGGACTTTATCACATTGCCCTAAGGACAAAGAGTCGGAAAATGACGATACCCCAACAGAAGGCAGCGAATATTACGTTTATCCTCGGCAACGATTAATACGACAAAGAGGGGGAAACATGGAACCAATGGCAACGCAGTTAAGCTATTGCTCAAGATGCGGGGATGAAATTCCGCCGGACGAGTTGCAGTTTTTGCAAAATACATCGCTGTGTGCCTTATGTTGCAACACACAGCTCGAATGCATGGAAATCTATAACGCCAACTTCAAAAAATCCAGACCTGTCTTAACCCTAGTACGACACTGCGGCAAAATCCACGAAGATACAACTGCGTAGTCGTCTCGCGCAATCCGACCTGGAGCAGGCTAAGACATTGAAATCGCCGAAAACGCCAGTTATCGGGCTTCCATATTAAAGTTTACTGTTTGATATTTTTATAGCCTTCTTCGCTCTCCCGCATAATTTTTTGGCCTTCTTCGACCAGATTTCGGCCCTCGTCGATTTTTATCTGTCCCTCGCGCTGCATCGTTTGACCGCGCTCGACCATTTGCTTGCCTTCTTGCCAACGACTACCTAATTGGGCGATACCCTGGCTATCCCGCAACATTTGCTCGCCCGACAGGATTTTCTCCGCCGCCGGCTTTGTGGGTGCAGCCGGTTCGCTGGCGCAACCCGCCATCATTAACGCCAAGAGTGAAATGGAAGGAATTAGTCTAACTCTGCGCATAATTATGTCCCCTTAAGATGCACTTGAATTGATGAAGAAATATTGCAAATCACATTGGTATCTGGCAATCGTTTTTTCAAGCTGGCACTTAAGCACAGCTGCAAACCATCTTCCGCCGCTTGGCCCACCAGCAGCAAACTATTAAAGCCAGCAGCAACCAGCCACTAACCAAAGGGCCAACCACACCGTCGTAGTAGGTGTTGACCAAAAACAAGGAATCGGCCTGTAAGTTGACGTTGAACAAATCCCTGCTCACCTTAATTTGCCATACCCAGCCGGCATGACAACCGATGCATAAGCCCAGACTTTGCGGCATCCAAGCCCTGAGGACCGCCAAAAACACCCCAACCACAAATAAAGCCAGCGCCGCGCTGCGTATAGCCGGGTTAAACCAGTTGGCAAAAGCTTCGGCCATTAAGGCCAAACCGCTACCGGGCGTTAAATCGGCGTAAGGGATTTGCGATTTACTTTTCAGGAAATGCAGCGCGGCATAGTAGATAGCACTGATTGTTACGGCAGCAATGACAGACATTTTTCGACGTAACCCACCCAATAATAGGCCACGAAACAACAGTTCTTCACCCAAGGCAATCAGCATCGCAAAAAACAAACCTAACCCGACTTTTTCCGCTATTTTACCAGGCGTCCAGTTTCGGGTATCGTCCCAAACGTGAACATCAAGCCAATACAATGTCAACAACACCGGTAGCAATGTCAACAAAGCCAACGCCAATCCTTGAGCGACCTGTTTGAAAAAAACCTGTTTCGGTGCGCCCCCTAAATCGGCCCAACTGAATTGCAGATATTTCTTCAACGGCAAAATGCTAAGTAGCAACAGAATCAGCGTAATTTTGCTGATGACTTTTGCCAACGGCAAAATATCGCCACTAATCCGCAACAAGCCGTAGCCCAGCACACTGGCAAGAAAGGCCGTCACTAGCAATATAGCCAACGGCGACAAGGCATAAACTAGCCAGCGCATCAGCGAAAATCCCCCCACAAGGTTTGCACGGCGGTCAACGCCGACAATACCGCAGTCTCGGTACGCAAAATCCGCGCCCCCATTCGCACGGGCACGAACCCTGCGGCCTTCGCGATTATCCGTTCTTGCTCGCTAAAGCCGCCTTCAGGCCCGGAAAGCAAGGTAACGCAGGAATTTTCCGGTTCTAGGTCGGCGAGTGATAGTTCGGCATAAGGATCGAGAAACACACGCAAGCCCTGTTGAGCACCGGCCCAATCAGCTAAATCAGCAACCTCGCCTAGCATCGGGCACACAGTCCGCCCGGATTGTTCTGTAGCGTGCTGCACGATATGTTGCCAATGCTGTAGGCGTTGCAGCTTTTTATCGTCGTTGAATTTAATCACGCAACGCTCGGTTACCAACGGCGTCAATTGCGTAACGCCTAATTCCACCGCTTTTTGTACCGCCCAGTCCATCCGGTCGCCGCGAGAAATGCCCAAACCCAGCCGGATCGCCAGCGGGGATTCGACGTCACGATCGACAAACTGCTCGATTTCGACCCGAACGATCTTGCGACTGACCTCGCTAAAACGCCCCAAATATTCACCGCCACGGCCGTTAAATAACATGATACTTTGTTCCTGCTTCAAGCGCAGGACGCTACGCACATAATGGGCTGCATCGCCAACCAATTCGACGCGGCCACCAACATTTAACGCTCCCGCGACATACAATCGAGAAACGCGCATCAATCTTGCACCGCTAGTTGGATGCCATGCCAGGCAACGTCGGCCATCAGCTGTATCTCCTGCTCGTTGATAACATAAGGCGGCATGAAATAAATGACATTCCCCAATGGCCGCAACAGCACCCCCCGGCTCAAAGCATAGCGATAAACTGTCAATCCGCGCCGCTGCTGCCACGGGTAAACTTCTCGGGTCTGCTTATTTTTAACCAGTTCAACCGCGACAATCATGCCGGTTTGCCTAACTTCCGCAACATTGGGATGATCTTTAAAACGCTCCACCGCTTTAGCCATCGCTGCAGCCAATTGCCGATTACGGGCTATGACATCTTGCTGCTGAAATATCCCAAGTGTCGCTAAAGCGGCCCGGCAACCCAGAGCGTTGCCGGTATAGCTGTGCGAATGCAAAAATGCGGTGAGATTTTGGTAGTCGTCATAAAACGCCTGATAGACCCTATTGCTAGTCAACACCGCCGACAACGGTAAATAACCGCCGGTCAGGCCTTTGGACAAACACATAAAATCCGGACTAATGGCAGCCTGTTCGCATGCGAACAGGCTGCCGGTGCGGCCAAAGCCAACCGCAATTTCGTCGGCGATTAAGTGCACATGGTATTTATCGCAAGCTTCCCGCAGCAGTTTCAAATATATCGGATGATACATACGCATACTGCCGGCACATTGCACCAACGGCTCGACAATCACGGCGCAAACTTCGTCGGCAAATTGCACCAAGGTTTGCTCCATCTCGGAAAAGCGGCGGGTCGAATAGGCTTCCCAACTTTCCCCACTCTCCCTATAGAAACAATCCGGCCCGGGAACCGTTATGACATCCATCAGTAAGGGCGCATAGGTTTCCTTGTATAGCGCAACATTGCCAACCGCCAATGCGCCGAGCGTTTCACCGTGGTAGCTGTTTTCCAGTGTGATAAATTTGGTTTTTTGCGTTTGCCCGAGATTACGCCAATAGTGAAAACTCATTTTTAGCGCAATTTCGACGGCCGAGGACCCGTTATCCGCGTAAAAGCATTTATCCAACCCGGAAGGGGTGATTTCCACCAACTTTTCTGCCAGCATCAGCGCGGCCTCATGGGTAAAGCCACCAAGAATGACGTGTTCAAGGGTATCAAGCTGATCCCTAAGCGCTTGATTGATAATGGGATTAGCATGGCCGAACAGATTCACCCACCAAGAACTGATCGCATCCAGATAACGATTGCCGTCGAAATCTTCCAACCAGACGCCTTGCCCGGACTTGATCGGAATTAACGGCAGCATATCCCGCTCAGCCGCCCCCGGACCATAGTCCTTCATCTGACTGCAGGGATGCCAAAGCACAGCTAAATCACGTTGAACGATAAATTGATTGTTCATGGCTTGCACAAAAAAGGGGCTTGCGCCCCTTTTGTCGGATTGATCGAACTTTAGTAACGATAATGGTCCGGTTTATACGGTCCTTCCACCGGCACGTTAATGTATGCCGCCTGCTCGGCAGTTAACTGTGTCAGTTTCACGCCAATCTGCGCCAGATGCGAACGCGCAACCTTTTCGTCGAGTTTCTTAGGCAGCACGTAAAGCTTGTTCTCGTAGCTGTCCGCATTAGTCCAAAGCTCGATTTGTGCTAATACTTGGTTACAGAAGGAATTGGACATCACAAAACTCGGGTGACCAGTGGCACAGCCCAAGTTGACCAAACGACCTTCCGCCAATACGATGATGCGTTTACCGTCGGGGAAGATCACATGATCGACCTGCGGTTTAATGTTTTCCCAGGTGTAATGCCGCAAGGAAGCAATGTCGATTTCCGAATCGAAATGGCCGATATTGCAAACGATAGCCTGATCGCGCATCGCTTTCATGTGATCGTGAGTAATGACGCCGACGTTGCCGGTAGCTGTCACGAAAATATTGGCAATAGCCGCCGCTTCATCCATCGTCACGACCCGATAGCCCTCCATCGCCGCTTGCAATGCACAGATCGGATCAATTTCGGTAATCAGAACCGTGGCACCCAATCCACGTAGCGATTGCGCGCAACCTTTACCGACATCGCCATAACCGCAGACCACTGCGATTTTGCCGGCCACCATGACGTCGGTTGCACGTTTTATGCCGTCTACTAGCGATTCGCGGCAACCGTACAGGTTGTCGAATTTGGATTTAGTGACGGAGTCGTTGACGTTAAAGGCAGGTACTTTCAATGAGCCTTTGGCGACACGTTCACTCAAGCGCAACACACCCGTGGTGGTTTCTTCGGAAAGACCTTTCACATCCGTCATCAGCTCAGGGAACTTGTCGTGCATCATGTTGGTGAGGTCACCGCCGTCATCCAGAATCATGTTTGGACGCCAACTGTCCGGTCCCAGAATGGTTTGCTCAATACACCACTCGGCTTCTTCTTCCGTCTCGCCCTTCCAGGCAAAAACGGGAACCCCGGCAGCAGCTATAGCGGCGGCGGCGTGATCCTGGGTCGAGAAGATATTGCAAGACGACCAGCGAACTTCCGCCCCCAACGCGGTCAGAGTCTCGATCAATACCGCCGTTTGGATAGTCATATGCAGACAACCGGCGATACGAGCACCTTTCAAAGGCTGCTGCGCGCCATACTCTGCACGCAACGCCATAAGACCCGGCATTTCGGTTTCGGCAATATTGATTTCCTTGCGACCCCAATCCGCCAGGGCGAGATCGGCAACTTTGTAATCGGCTTGGCTCATAATGTTTTCCTGATCCTGATTAAATGCCGGCCGCATCTTTCAATGCCTCGGCTTTGTCGGTTTTTTCCCAGCTGAAGCTAGCTTCGTTGCGACCGAAATGACCATAAGACGCAGTGGGACGGTAAATCGGTTTTAACAAATCCAATTGCGCAATCAAACCTTTTGGTCTCAAATCAAAATGCTCGCGCACGATTTGCACCAAGCGTTCTTCATCGATTTTGCCGGTACCGAAAGTTTCGATACTGATGGAAGTCGGTTCCGCGACGCCGATGGCATAAGAAACCTGGATCTCGCAACGCTCAGCCAACCCTGCGGCTACAATATTCTTTGCCACATAACGTCCCATGTAAGCAGCTGATCTATCCACTTTTGACGGATCTTTTCCGGAAAACGCGCCCCCGCCGTGACGTGCCATGCCACCGTAGGTATCGACGATAATTTTCCGACCGGTAAGGCCGCAGTCGCCGACTGGTCCACCGATGATAAACTGGCCGGTAGGGTTGATAAAATATTTAGTGTCTTTATGCAACCATTCTTTCGGCAGAATCGGCAGGATGATTTCATCCATTACCGCTTCTTCCAGCTGTTTGCCGCCTATTTCCGGAGAATGTTGGGTAGACAAAACTACCGCGTCGATGGCGACCGGCTTGTTGTTTTCGTAACGGAAAGTCACCTGGCTTTTGGCGTCTGGACGTAACCAAGTCAAGGTCTTGTTCTTACGCACTTCCGCTTGTCTCTCAACCAAGCGATGCGCGTAGGTAATCGGGGCAGGCATTAATACATCGGTTTCATTACTGGCGTATCCAAACATTAAACCTTGATCGCCCGCGCCTTGTTCGTGGTTTTCGGACTCATCGACACCCATCGCGATATCCGCCGACTGTTTACCGATGGCATTCAATACCGCACAGCTGTTGCCGTCAAAGCCGATTTCACCGTTGTCGTAACCGATTTCGCAAACGACCTTTCTAACCAATTCTTCAGTATCTACCCAAGCGTTGGTGGTAATCTCGCCAGCAAGAACAACCATACCGGTTTTGACCAAGGTTTCGCAGGCTACCCTGGAACGCGGGTCTTGAGCCAATAAGGCATCAACAACAGCATCGGAAATTTGGTCAGCGACTTTGTCCGGATGACCTTCCGAAACAGACTCTGAGGTAAAAAGGTAGTTTTTATTCACGGTTACACCCTCGCCAAAATTAAAACTTGCGCGTATAAAAAAAGGCCGCGCAAACGGCCTGTTATCTGTGGTGGGCCCTGTAGGACTTGAACCTACGACCTGCCGATTATGAGTCGGAAGCTCTAACCAACTGAGCTAAGGGCCCTTAATTATCTAGCCTACGAACAATGCAGACGCTTTACTCGCCGTCAAGAAAACATCTCAACTGCTCTGATCTGGACGGATGTCTTAATTTCCGTAGCGCTTTCGCTTCGATCTGACGAATCCGCTCACGGGTCACATCAAACTGTTTACCAACCTCTTCCAGCGTATGGTCGGTATTCATGTTGATACCAAAACGCATCCTGAGCACCTTGGCCTCTCTAGCTGTCAAACCAGCTAATACATTCTGAGTAGACTCGCGAAGGCCGGCGATTGTAGCAGATTCGACGGGCGATAGCATCTTGGAATCTTCGATAAAATCCCCTAAATGCGAATCTTCGTCGTCGCCGATCGGTGTTTCCATTGAAATCGGCTCTTTGGCAATCTTCAGCACTTTGCGGATTTTATCTTCCGGCATTTCCATACGCTCCGCCAACTCTTCCGGCGTTGCCTCGCGACCCAACTCTTGCAGTATCTGTCTGGAGACGCGATTCAGCTTATTAATGGTCTCGATCATATGCACTGGAATACGAATTGTCCGGGCCTGATCGGCGATAGAACGGGTAATAGCCTGACGAATCCACCAAGTGGCATAAGTAGAAAACTTATAGCCGCGCCGATACTCAAACTTATCGACCGCCTTCATTAAGCCGATATTACCTTCCTGAATCAAATCCAAAAACTGCAAACCGCGGTTGGTATATTTTTTAGCTATCGAAATGACCAGCCGCAAATTAGCCTCGATCATTTCTTTTTTAGCTCGTCTAGCCTTGGCTTCGCCTAAAGAAATATTTCGGCAAATACCTTTCAGAACAGCGATGCTCAAACCATAACGGGATTCAAGTTCAGCCAAACGCGTTTGCGCGGCTTTAATCTGCTCGCGATGAACACTTAACACTTCCGCAAAATTGGGGTGACTCGCCACGAACTGGCTTAACCAATCAAGATTGGCTTCGTTCTCCGCAAACGCATTGATAAACTCTTTGCGCGGCAGTTTTGCCTTTTTAACGCAAACATCCAGTATGAACCGTTCTTCCTCTCGAATCGCCGCAACCAACTCTTCTGAGACTGAGACCATTTTTTTCAAATATTGCGGCGTCCATTTAAATTCGCAAAATATTTCGTCAAGCGCATCGAACAATTTTTCGGTCTTATCGTGGCCGTAACCGTTCTTTTTGACGGAGGCCGTCGCTGCTTTTAGTGCCTTTCTGAGAAGATCGACTTTTTGCTTTACCTCTTCATAATCGACAGTTTTGCTTTCTTCTTCGGCATCATCAGCAGGCTCTTCAATCTCGATGCCGCTAACGTCTATATCCTCAACTTCGGTGAGATCTACAAAACCCAGCACTAAATCGTTAAGCCGGACGCCGGAGTCTTCAACTTGTACAGAATCGAAGGCCTCGATAAAAGATTCGACAATAAATCCGGACCGAGCAATAGCACCGACCACTTGCCGCTGCCCTTCTTCAATCCGTTTTGCGATTTTTAATTCTTCCTCGCGCGTCAACAGCTCTACGGAGCCCATTTCCCGCATATATAGCCGTACGGGATCGGTTGTACGCCCGAACTCGCTATCCACAGACGCCAATGCCGCAACCTCAGCCACTTCCTCATCGTCATCCGCAGTCACGACCGCGTCCGACGTAATCAGCGAGTCATCGTCATCCGGAGCGACTTCGTAAACCTGAATCCCCATATCGTTGATCATACCGATAATATCGTCGATTTGTTCCGGATCGATAATATCGCTAGGCAAATGGTCGTTCACTTCCGCATAAGTTAAATAACCTTGCGCCTTACCTTTTGCTATCAGTTGTTTCAGTTGGGATTGCTGTTGTTCTTGATTCATTCTTTACTCACAATACGTTTTCAGCACCAAGCGCCGCAGAACAGGAAATTATAACGGCAAAAATTAATGCGGTCACCTAGGTCTTATCCCTTAGCAGCTTCCGCAACATCTCTTTTTCTTCAAACACTAAGCCCTCTCGACTTTCCTTCTCGATCAAGCCGTTTAGCATAGCTTCCTTAGCTTGTTTACAAAGCTGTTTCAATGCTCCGCAAAACTCGGCCTCCTCCCCACCGACAGGCACATCCAGCTCCAAACCAGCCAAAGCCTTGATCGCTTTTTCCTGCGACGTCTCCCTATAAGATTCCAACAAGATGGCGCTATTTTCCGGCTTTTCAAGAGCAATCCGCCGCAAAACATCCCTTAACAACTCGACCCCCGCAAAGCTCAATTCGTCAAGCACCACACCGTCTTTCTCAACCAAGCCGGCAAAATTCGGATGCTGCAACAATAAGGCTATGACCTTCCGCGCCAAACTCACTCGCGGAGATTGAGCTACCTTACCCACACCAAACTTAGACTTAAGTCTAGTCTGGTTTTCGACAACATCCACAGCAATACGCGTAGCCGTTAGCTCCTGCAACCTAGCAAACATCATCTCCCGGAAAAAACCAGCCGGCACTTTCTCCAGCGCCGGCTTTGCGGCCGCCAATAACTGGGAACGCCCCTCGACGGTTGACAAATCCGACAGGCCCGCAATATTCTGAAAAAAGTAATCTGACAGGACCTGCGCAGAACGAATTCGTTCCGTAAAAGCGGATAAATTTTCCGTCCGCAATAAAGAATCGGGATCCTGCCCCTGCGGCAACAACATAATCTTGATTTGCCTGCCATCTCGCAGACAAGGCAAAGCCGCTTCCGTTGCTTTCCAGGCCGCCTGCCGACCAGCATTATCGCCATCGAAACAAAACACCAACTCTGAGGTAAATCGAAATAATAAATCGATTTGCATTTTCGAAGTTGCAGTACCCAAGGCAGCCACCGCATTGAAGATACCGAACTGCGCCAATGCAATCACATCCATGTACCCTTCAACAACCAATATCCGTTCAGGCTTACTGTTGCGTTCCAAAAGCTCATAAATTCCATACAACTCTTTGCTTTTAGAAAAAACCACGGTTTCGGGAGAATTAAGGTATTTAGGCAAGGAACTATCCAGCACCCGCCCCCCAAAGCCGATAACGCGCTTACGCCTGTCTCGAATAGGAAACATCAATCGCCCGCGAAAACGATCGTAAACCTTGCCATCATCCTTAACCACCAACATGCCGGCCTCAACAAGATCCGCTTGTCCGAAACGCGCCACTAATGCATCCCATTTGCTCGGCGCATAACCAAGAAGAAAATCCCGCGCCACCTCGCCGCTCACGCCTCGAGCCTTCAGATAGTCGACAGCCACCCGACCTTCGGCATTACCGCGTAGTTGCTCAGCGTAAAATCCGGCAACGCCGGCCAACACGTCGTAAACATGCGACACATTCTTCTTATCCGGTAACCCCGGCTCGTTATCGACTAACTCCCTAGGCACATCGACGCCCGCAAAGGCCGCCAAATCTTCAACCGCCTCGACAAAGCCAAGGTGATTAAACTCCATCAAAAAGCCAATTGCGTTACCACTGGCACCGCAGCCGAAGCAATGATAGATCTGCTTACCGCGATTGACTGAAAAACTGGGGGTTTTTTCGGCATGAAACGGGCATCGCGCCGTAAAATTACTGCCGGACTTTTTAAGAGGAACGCGCGAATCGATTAAATCGACGATATCGATCCGCACCAACAGATCATCTATAAATTGACGAGGTATCCTGCCGGACATATTACCGACAAGATATTAAGCGATAAAACAGGCCTTGATTCTCGCACTGACATTCGCCATATCAGCCCTACCTTGCATCTGCGGCTTCAGCAAAGCCATCACGCCGCCCATATCTTTAACCGATGTAGCGCCCGCTTCAGCTATTGCATCGGCAACCATACTGTCTATTTCGGCATCGCTAAGAGGTTGAGGCAGAAAATCCTGAATAACCAACACTTCGGCCTCCTCGATTTCCGCCAAGTCGTTGCGACCGGCATCGCGGAATTGCTTGATCGACTCGCGGCGCTGCTTGAGCATCTTATCGAGCACAACAATAACCCGCTCATCGCTCAACTCGATACGCTCATCGACTTCAACCTGCTTGATAGCCGCCAAAATCATCCGAATGACACCGAGCCTAGCCTTTTCGCCGCTCTTCATAGCGGCCTTCATATCGTCCGTGATACGCTTTTTTAACGCATCCATTATCAGCCTTAAATTTGTGGGCGACCGCGACGCAAGTTTTTCAACGCATAACGCTCACGAGCCAATTTTTTCAGATGACGTTTTACCGCAGCAGCACCTTTACGTTTACGCTCGGTTGTTGGCTTCTCATAAAACTCGCGGCGACGCACTTCAGCCAATACACCGGCTTTTTCGCAAGCACGTTTAAAGCGACGAATCGCGATGTCAAAATGTTCGTTCTCTTTAACTTTAACTGATGGCATTATCAATAATCCGATTTATGTTAGTATCTTGTGACGCTATCGGCGAAGCAAGCCCACCGAAAACGGCCGATTATACCCATAAAATTCTTTTATTCAAAAACTAATGTATGTTTTAGGCATAGAAAGCTCTTGCGATGAAACAGCTGTCGCCGTTTACCATGCAAGCAGGGGCTTGATTGCCCATACTCTGTACAGTCAGGTTGCGACCCATGCCGAGTACGGCGGCGTCGTTCCTGAATTAGCGTCGCGCGATCACATTCGCAAACTGGTTCCGCTTATCAAAACCGTGCTGAACGATGCAAAATTGCAAGCTGGCGAAATCGGCGGCATTGCCTACACGGCCGGCCCCGGATTAATGGGATCTCTGCTCGTCGGCGCAGCCACCGCCAGAAGCCTGGCCTGGAGCTGGAAAATACCCGCCGTTGCCGTGCACCACATGGAAGGCCATTTACTCGCCCCCATGCTCGAAGATAATCCACCACCATTCCCATTCATCGCACTGTTAATTTCCGGCGGCCATACCATGCTCATTGAAGTGAGGGCGATAGGCAAGTATCACTTACTAGGCGAATCACTAGACGACGCCGCCGGCGAAGCATTCGACAAAACCGCCAAAATGCTGGGCCTAGACTACCCCGGCGGCCCCAAATTAGCCGAATTTGCAAGCGGCGGCAGTAACCGGTTCAAATTTCCGCGCCCAATGACCGACCGCCCCGGACTGGACTTCAGCTTTAGCGGCCTAAAAACCTTCACGATGAACGCGCTCCACGCCACCGACCAATCGGCCAAAGACAAAGCCGATATCGCCTTCGCCTTTCAGCAAGCCATGGCGGAAACGCTGAGCATCAAGTGCAAACGAGCGCTGCGGCAAACCGGAATGGAAACCTTGGTGGTCGCCGGCGGCGTCAGCGCAAACCGGGAAATTCGCCGGCAATTACAGCAAATGGCCACCAAGGAGAATGCGGAAATATACTTCCCTAGACCGGAATTCTGCACCGATAACGGCGCAATGATCGCCTATGCCGGCTGCCAACGTTTACTTGCCGGACAAAGTCAAAACTTGGAAATTTTTGCGAGGCCGCGTTGGCCAATGAACCACCTAGCCGGCCTTTAAAACACTAGGACTCTTGCCCTGCGAGCAAACGCTGAATATTGCTTTTATGTCGCCACAGTAAAATGACGGAAATAACGGCAAAGGTTACTATCAGATTCATATCGCCAACAATCAACCAAACATACAAAGGCGTCAAGGCAGCCGCAACCAAAGCCGCTAACGAAGAAATTTTGCCTATTTTATAGATCAGCAGCCAGGTACCGGAAACTGCCAGACCCAAAAGCCAGTCCACGCCCAGCGTCACGCCCAACGAGGTCGCCACACCCTTGCCGCCTTTAAAGCCAAAAAAAATCGGATACAAGTGCCCCAGGAATGCCGCAAACACCACCAAGGACAACACCAGACTATCGGCACCTAAGATTTTCGCCAGCAACACCGGCAACAATCCTTTTAACGCGTCGCCCATCAAAGTAATAGCCGCCGCCTTTTTACCGCCGATACGCATCACATTAGTAGCCCCCGGATTGCCGGAACCGTTTTCCCGTGGATCGGCCAAGCCCATCGTTTTACAAACAATAATCGCACTCGACACCGAGCCGGTTAAATACGCCACGGGCACCAACAACCAATCCATCATTTAAACAACCTCTCGTCAATACTTGTACGGCGGCGTCATTTACTCGATACTGCCGCTTCTCAGAAATATAATAACCGGAAAGCAACGATGGACATCATCTTTTTAGGCGGCCTTGAAATCGATACCGTGATCGGTATTTACGACTGGGAAAGGAAGATCAAGCAAAAAATCATCTTGGATATAGAAATGGGTTTCGACATCAAAAAAGCCGCCGCCAGCGACGATATCGCGCATACGCTAGACTATAAAGCCGTGTCCGATCGCGTCGTCGACTTTGTCGAACGGAGCGAGTTTTATTTAGTGGAAAAATTGATCGAAGAAATCGCCCGAATCTTGCGCAGTGAATTTGCAATTCCCTGGGTCAAGATCACACTCAATAAAAAGGGCGCCATTAGCCGGGCTCAAGACGTCGGCATCATCATCGAACGCGGCGAAAGATAGACATGCCTATTGGATTTATTAGCATTGGCAGCAACATAGACAAGGAAATTCACATTCCTTCCAGCCTGACAGCGCTGCGCGAGCTTTTTGGAGAGCTGGTCGTTTCCAGCATTTACGAAACCGAGCCGGTAGGTTTTGTCGGCGATAGCTTCCACAACTTGGTCGTGCAATTCGAGTCGGAATTGTCGGCGAAAGAAGTCGCCAAATTGTTAAAGCAAATCGAACTAGACCACGGCCGCAGCCGGGAGAGCCAAAAATTTTCGGCAAGAACACTGGATCTGGATTTAATTTTATACGGGGACCAAATTATCAGCGAAGGTCGCCTGCAAATCCCCCGCGACGAGATAGAGCGCTATGCCTTCGTCTTGGAACCTCTGGCGGAAATAGCCTCCAACCTGCTTCACCCAATCTGCAAACTCAGTTACGGGAATCTATGGCAAAAATTCGACAAGCACAATTTACAGCAAATAAAACTCGGTAAACCTACAAAACATAAAACCTCACCGAAATAGCGTCCGCCCGCCATCGACGTTCAATACCTGCCCGGTAGTATAAGCCGCGTCATCCGCTAAAAACCTCACCGCCGCCGCGATATCACTCGCTTCGCCGCAACGCTGCAACGCCACTCTTTGCAATATCTCTGCTTGCTCCTGAACGGCAATACCTAGCTCCGGCCATAAAATCGCACCCGGCGCCACAGCGTTCACCCGAACTTCGGGCGCCATTTCCTTGGCTAAACAACGCGTCAGCGCCACCAAACCCGCCTTGGCTATACTGTAGGCGGGATAGCCCGGCAAACCGGTTTCGGCATGTATGTCGACAATATTCACTATACAGCCGCACTTACTTTTCAACGCCGGCCACAGTGCCTGTGACAAAAAAAATGGCGCCTTCAGGTTACTGCTCATCGCCAAGTCCCAATCCAGCTCTTTGACCTGCCCGAACGGTACCGAATGAAACCAGGATGCATTATTCACCAATAAGTCGACGCCATCCGCTCTAGCCGCAACCTTTTCGGCCAATTGCTGAACTTCGCCTTGCTGGGATAAATCGGCTTTTACCAGAAAAACCGAATTTTCCCGAATAGCGTTCAATTCGTCGGATAAGTGCAAAGCATCCGCTTCCGAGTTTTTATAATGCAATACAAGGTCATAACCGGCGCGATGCAGAACCCGCGCGCAAGCTGCACCGATCCGCCTTGCCGCGCCGGTAATCAGTGCATTTTTGGTCATCTTTATTTTTCAGCTGTCGGCAGACTGGCAATCAATTTTTTCCTGATCACATAGCACGCCGCCAACGCCACGAAAACCGGCAACTGAGTCAGCAAAAACTCTGTCGTCGAATGCTTGGTAACCATACCCGCCAACGGCACCACGATTAACATTTTGGATAACCACCAAGTCAACCAATAACCGATCAAGCCAATGACCGACCAATTGATTAACGGGCCTCCGTTATTTTTTGCCGTCAAGTAAAACCAGACCAAGGTCAAGATGCCACACAATTTAGCCAGAAACAACATACCTTCTCCCCCTTTTTTATTGTAGTTAATTGTACTTCGCGCAATACAGCATCGACTCAATGTAATCAAAACCCGGCAAAACATCAAATCAATAACCGCCTATGGCATTTATCGCTTATGCTTCAAAGTTTAAGGCTTAGAACATATAATCGCTGCATTCAAAAAATAAGAACATTTGGAGACAAGTTGTGCGCCCCCGTCTTTTTTTCGCCGCGTTAATCATCACAAGCTTTTGCAACCAGGCTTGGTCTCAATCTACACCTAGCCATGGCGGACATGGGGGAGGAAGTGCCGGGGGAAATGATGACGGTAGTTGCCTGAACGCTAAAATTACCCGCTACCATCCCGAGCATCTAGCAACAGTTAAACCCGGAGCCGAATTTTCGTTCGCGGTCTCAGGCAGCAACGGTCCCGGCCACATTCACGTCAACATCAAGCAAGAACCAATTGAAGTCCAAATAGAAGACAAAGACACCTTCTATTTAGTCAAAGGCAAGTTGCCGGAGGGCTTGAAAAACACGTTTGTCAGAATTTCAGTAAAAGCCAAGGCCAAAGTCAGCAAATGCGACGCAGATGGCGGCTGGCTGCTAAAAGTATCCGAATAAACGACATTCGGCATTACCAAACCGATACAAAATAGATTACAGCTCTCGTATTCAAGTATGGGATGGACTTAGTTAAAATCCCACTCGAACAAAGTCCATTTATTGATATTGGTGTTCTCGTCCAAGTCGTTCTTTTTCACATCCATCTGTTCGTCACCATTCGTATCCAGCATATAGTAAGCCGGCCCCACCTGCGGCTGGATCTTAACCATATACAGCTTACCGTTACGGCGAAACTCCTGAATGGTGTCCTTGCCTTTGCGGATAATGGTGATATCCGGTTCCATTTCTTCCCCGGATTGCACTTGGGGGGGCAAATCCGGCGGCTCGGGAACCGCAGCAGGCTCATTTGACAAAGGCTCTACGGCAAACCCAAAAGTCGGCAGAAGCAGTAACAGGCTAAATATAAACAGTCGAGACATTTAAATCCCTGCGAAACATAGTAACGATGACTCATGATAATACAGTTTCAGTTACATCGTATAAAACCATGGCGGGTAAACACGGCTTTCCTCGTAAATGCAATTCAACTCAACCAAAATCCAACAGATATAAAAAAGCCGGCATCTCCATGCAGAGATGCCGGCTTTTCAATTCAAACTTAAGCTTGTTTGCGTAAGTATTTCTCAACGCCCGTGGTTCTGGCAACCACAACGTCCTTGGATTGCAACGCCTGCTTCGCCATGTAACGCGCCACACCGGAAACACCGGGTGCATCCTTAGCTAAGGTATCCTGCTTGGACACGTACTTGGCAACACCAGTCAATTCTTTACCATCTTTGTCCTGTAACTCATGCTTGGTAAGGTATCGACTAACGGAGCTCAGCTCGACAGCCGGTTTTTGCACCAAAATCTGCTTTGCCAGATATTTACTTACCCCGGTAGCCGGCGGCAGCTGTCTTGCCAATATTGCCTGCTTGGCAATATAACGCGCAACGCCAGTCAATGGCTCGGCCTGACTTTGCAACTGCAGTTGTCTGGCAAGATATTTGGCAACACCGGTAGGTTTTGGTGCTTGTTGAGCAGACGCTGCTTGTCTAGCAAGATACCGCTCTACCGCCGAACCCTCAAATATCACTTCATCGACCAACTCTTGCTGAATATTCTGCTCTTGACTCAACTTCGCCTCCGCTTTTTCCTGCTGCGATTTGATTTCTGCTTCGACATATCGGGCAACTAACGCAGCTGCGGCGGCTTTTCTTTCCGCCGCGGCTTGTTCCGCTAAAAATTTAGCGACGCCTGTCAGCGGAGCCTGTTCTTTCAATACCCGCTCTTGCTGTGCGAGATACTTGGCAACCCCCGTAGCAACCGGTGCATCTTTCGCCAACCATGTTTGCCTGCTTACATATTTACTGACGCCAGTCGCCACCGGCGCCTCTTTCGCCAATACGTCTTGTTTCAGCACATATTTGGCGACACCGGTTACCGTAGGTACAGCCCCTGCCTGCAGGTTTTGCCTAATGACGTATTTGGCGACATTCGTCACGACATGCTCTTCGCGGTCGTTTTTGGTAACGTACTTAGAAACGCCGGTTACGGGCGCTTCCTTGGATAAAATCGACTGCTTAATTAAATACTTGGCAACCCGTGTGACCGGATTTGCCTGCTGCTGAGTCAAATATTTATCGACCCCAGTCGGAACCGGACCCAGATTGATCTCAGGCGCCTCTTCCTGTATGATTTCCTCGATAATCTCTTCAGCCAAAACTTCTTCGACAACCGGCTCAACGACGACCGCTTCTTCAACCGCTTGCTTGGCTTTTTCCAATTGCGCTTGCAAAGCCAGATATTTCGCCACGCCAGTTAAGGGATTACCGTTGTCGTCCAGCTCCGGCTTTGGTGGCTCAAGTTTTTGTAAATAACGAGCAACACCTGTTAATTGATCGCTTTCGCTATCCACGCGTAAATAAGCTTCTGCCCGACTCGCGCTATCTGCTGGTTTGTCGAATAAAAAGCCGAATAAGCTATTCATCAAACTGCTAGTTGTCATTTGAGAATACTCCTGAATGTAATAATTGTTATGTGTCTTAACGACTAGTCCGTCAAATTAGCGATAACGCCTTAAAAGTACTACGAACCCGCAGCGCTAAATAGCACCTTGGGTTGAAAGCTAGCTGCGGGGTACTTTGCATCAACCTCGGCAGACTCTTGTTTTGACGCACAAGGAACGCTTGCGTTGCTGGCGCTAGCAGCCGTCGCAGCTGTAGGAGCGGCCGTTACAATTGACGGATCCCTGTAGAGAACCTTAGGTTGAAAATCCGCCGCAGGATAGTCTTGAGCGCCAGCAATTGCCGACACCATCAATCCCAATCCAAACCAAAAGCCCTTAACCAATTGCGTGTTCATAATCTTTTCCGCCCTATTCTATTGATTAAATGACGACCTCAGCCGGACAAATTACCGGCCGAGGCCTATTTCGCAGCGCTTATTAAAGCACAGCTTCCACATTAGCGACGACATTGTCCACGGTAAAGCCGAACTCTTTGAAGAGCTGACCTGCCGGGGCCGATTCGCCGAAACGGTCCAATCCTACGACTCTACCCGCGCTGCCGGCATATTTCCACCAGCTGTCGGTCACACCCGCTTCTACTACCACGCGTTTGGTCACGCTAGGCGGCAATACGCTGTCTTTGTACGCTTGATCTTGCGCTTCGAAGACGTTGGTCGATGGCAAGGACACCACGCGGATTTTTTTGCCTTTTGCCGTTAACGCGTCGGCGGCTTTCAGTGCCAATTCGACTTCGGAACCGGTGGCAATGATGATCGCTTCCGGGGCACCATCGCTGTCTGTCAGGATGTAGCCACCTTTGCTGATCGCGTCAATTTGGGCCTGGGTCCGCGCAGTGTGCGGCAGGTTTTGACGCGAGAAGATCAGGGTGCTAGGGCCGTCTTGACGTTCGATGGCGGCTTTCCAGCTGACCGCAGATTCCACCGCATCGGCCGGACGCCAGACGTGCATGTTGGGGATCATGCGCAGGGTGGCGGTTTGTTCGACGGGTTGATGGGTCGGGCCGTCTTCGCCCAGGCCGATAGAGTCATGGGTGTAGACGAAGATGGTCGGAATTTTCATCAACGCGGCCATGCGCAGGGCGTTACGGGCGTATTCGCTGAACATCAGGAAGGTCGCGCCGTAGGGTTTGAATCCGCCGTGCAAGGTAATGCCGTTCATGATGGCGGACATACCGAATTCGCGCACACCGTAGTAGACGTAGTTGCCGTCGAAGCCGGGCTGGTTGACGTCTTTGCAACCGGACCACAAAGTCAGGTTGGAGCCGGCCAGGTCGGCAGAGCCGCCCAACAGTTCGGGCAACAAGGGGCCAAAACCGTTCAGGGTGTTTTGTGAGGCTTTGCGGCTGGCGATGGTTTCGCCTTTTTCGTTGACCGCCGCGACGAAGGCGTTGGATTTTTCGGCCCAGTCGGCAGGCAGTTCATTTTTGATGACTCGGCGCTCGAATTCGGCAGCGAGTTCAGGGTGCGCAGCTTTGTAGGCGGCAAATTTGGCGTTCCAGGCGCTTTCCAGTTGGGCACCTTTGGCGTTGGCATCCCATCCGGCTTTGATATCGGCAGGGATTTCGAACGGCGCATGCGGCCAGCCTAGGTTTTCGCGCGTGGCAGCCACCTCGGCTTCACCCAGGGCGGCACCGTGGCATTCTTCTTTGCCTTGTTTGTTCGGCGAACCGAAACCGATGGTGGTTTGGCAGCAGATGATGGTCGGTTTGTCGGTGACTTTTTTCGCGGCTTCGATGGCGACTTTGACGGCGTCGGCGTCGTGACCGTCAACCTTAGGAATGACGTGCCAGCCGTAGGCTTCGAAACGTTGCGGGGTGTTGTCCAGGAACCAGCCATGCACGTTGCCGTGTCCACGCACTTCACCATCGATGGAGATGTTGTTGTCGTCGTAGAAGGCGATCAGTTTGCCCAGTTTCATGGAGCCGGCCAATGAGCAGGCTTCGTGGGAAATACCTTCCATCAAGCAACCGTCGCCCAGGAACACGTAGGTGTGGTGGTCGACGATGTCGTGACCGGGACGGTTGAATTGGCCGGCCAGGGTGCGTTCCGCCAAGGCAAAACCCACGGCATTGGTAATGCCTTGTCCCAAGGGACCGGTGGTGGTTTCGACACCTTCGGTATAGCCGTATTCAGGATGACCCGGGGTTTGCGAGTGCAGTTGGCGGAACTGTTTCAGTTCTTCGATCGGCAGGTTGTAGCCGGCCAAATGCAGCAAGGAATAAATCAGCATGGAGCCATGACCGTTGGACAGGATGAAGCGGTCGCGGTTCGGCCATTTGGGGTTGCCGGGGTTGTGTTGCAGAAAATCGTTCCACAATACTTCGGCTATGTCGGCCATACCCATCGGCGCACCCGGGTGCCCTGAGTTGGCTTTCTGTACCGCGTCCATGCTAAGTGCGCGGATGGCGTTCGCTAAGTCTCGACGCGAAGGCATGTTTGGTTCTCCTTTGTAATCTCTTAATTGTACGAGCCGGCTCACTATCGGCCGCGCCCGTTAAAAACTGGGGGTTATAACGAACGAAAGGACGAGTGGCGCTAACCACCCGTCCTTAATATTTCCTAATAAATAGGTATTGCCAAAGCTGGCTTATGCAGCGGCAGCGTCAACCAATTCGCGAATTTCGCGGGCTGATTCAGCAGGTGATGGCGCGCCGTAGATAGCAGCACCAACCACAATGATATTTGCGCCAGCTTCAACCACTTGTTGCACAGTGGCTTGTTTAATACCGCCAGCAACCGAGATGCGGACGTTCAGACCCAGACGCGCGATGTCGTTCAAGTCGGAAAATGGAGTTTGACCAGCTGCTTGCGCATCCAGACCGGTGTGAATACCGACGATTTGCGCACCCAATTTCACTGATTCTTTAGCGATATAAGCTTTGTCTTCGACGTTGATCAAGTCGATTTGAGTTTCCGCGGCATGTTTTTTCGCGGCTTTGATAACACCAGCGATAGTAGCCAGACCGGATACGCCCAGCACTGTAACGATGTCCGCACCAGCTGCGTAGAAAGCACCGGCTTCGTATTCGCCAGCGTCCATGGTTTTCAAGTCAACCAACAACAGTTTGTCTGGGAAACGTTGTCTCAGTTCTTTAACCAGATTGATACCGTTGTATTTGATGCAAGGGGTACCAATTTCAAAAATGTCAACATAAGGCGCTACTTGATCAGCCAATGCAACGGTTTGGTTGAAATCCAGTGAATCCAACGCCATTTGAATTAACGGTCTTGCCATACTAATGTGCTCCGATTGTTATAGTTACAGTTATTGTTTTTTAAGACCCACCCCTCAAACAAAGCCCTTTTTCGGCCTTTAAATCGAGAGCGCCGCAAGCCTGTATCGATGGGCAGTTTTCGCGAGTGGCGCAACTCTAAATCAGAATGCGGCACCCTGTCAATTGAAGAGAGCCTATTTACTCGCCAAAACCTTTTTATTTGCCGGGATAGCCGGATATCTTACTCGCCAAGTCCCGTCCATGACCGGTATAGCCCGGCCGCATCGACGCCAAACATATCCAGAATCCGCCCAACGCCTTCATCGACCATGGCCCGCACCGAATCGCTCTTATTGTAAAACGCAGGCATCGGCGGAAAGATAATGCCGCCCATTTCCGTGACGCTGGCCATATTTCGAATATGCGCCAAATTTAGCGGCGTTTCGCGCGGCACCAGTACCGTTTTACGCCGCTCTTTCAAAGCCACATCAGCCGCCCGCGAAATCAGATTGTCACCAAAACCGTGCGCCACCGCCGCCAGAGTTTTCATCGAGCAAGGCGCAATCACCACGCCCTCGGTTTTATACGAACCACTGGCAATACAGGAAGCAATATCGTTAATACCGTGCGTAACGTCGGCCAACGCATACAAAGCCGCGCGATCCATATCCAACTCGTATTTCAGATTCACCAAACCCGCGGCGGAAATCACCAAATGCGTTTCCCACTCTGCCCGCTCCTGCAAAACCTGTAACATCCGCACACCGTAAATGGCACCGGTGGCGCCAGTCATGGCAACGACCAGCCTTTTTTTGTCCATCATAATTTTCGTTTACGCCAGAATTTTAGCCATTTCATCTGTTGCCGACACCAAGGCATCAAACATTTCCTCGCCACGCGCAATGTGCCCAGCGTTCGGCAACACAATATACCGCGACTGCGGTAAAGCGCCATGCAGGCGCCAGCCCGCCTCCAACGGGCAAGTCAAATCGTTTCGGCCGTGAATGATGACGGTCGGTATAGACCTTAACGCGGCACAGTTTTCCAGAATCTGGTTTTCGGCAACAAAATAGTCGTGGATCGCATAAGACAACTCCATTTTCACTTGCCGTAACATTTGCTCGCTAACGGACTCCATACTTTCCACATAATCATTCCCCAACGCCACCTGACCACTCCAGGCTTGCCATTGTTGCGCCGCCCGTTTGGCTACATCCTGGTCGGCACCGAATACGGCCTCCACCAAGCGCTCTAGCACATTGGCGTCCGGCAGATCAGGCAAATTATCCAGCAATATCTGCCAGCGCTCAGGGTAAATCCTATTCACACCGCCATTCAAAAACCAATCCATGTCGGCTTGGCGCGCCAAAAACACGCCGCGCAAAATCATTGCCGACACGCGATCCGGGTACTGCTGCGCATAAAGCAAAGCCAAGGTGCCACCCCAAGAACCGCCGAATAACAACCATCGTTCAACCCGCAGCGCCTGCCGGATCCGCTCGATATCCGCCAGCAAATCCTGAGTTGTATTACCCTGCAATTCGCCAAACGGCTGAGATAATCCGCAACCGCGCTGATCCATCAAAATAATATGGTATAGCTCGGGATCGAAAAACCGGCGATGATCCGGCTTAGTGCCGGAACACGGTCCTCCGTGTAAAAAAATTGCCGGAATGCCGGCAGGATTACCGGATTGCTCGACATACACGCGATGGTCGCTACCGGTTTCCAGATAGAATGTATGGAACGGTGAGATTTCCGGATAGAGCGTTTTCATTATTTTTCATCCATAAAAAAAGGGAAGGCTGTAACACCTTCCCTTTTTGGGTGCTAACTAAGCGTCAAATTAGAATTTGAAACCTACGTAGCCGCCAGCGTTGAAACCGTCGGTAGGTGTACCGTCCAATTTGCTAGTTGAGTAGTGGTAACGCACGTCGGTACCCAATACGATACCTCTGAACAAGTCATACTCGGCGCCAGCACCGAAGTTCAAACCTGCGTTCAACACGGAAACTGCGTTGGACGGAACGCCCAGGATGTTGATATCCAGACCAACCGGAATCAACCAAGGACGGAATTTACTGCCGTGCAAGAATTTGATTTTTGGAGAAGCATTGATTCTCAAACGAGAATCCGTTGCTCTTGGTGAATGACCGTTAAGCACGATTGTATCGCCGTTGGCGGTTTGCAACGCTGTCAACGTACCGTCTGTCAATGCGTTAGTTCCTGTACCGTATTGAGCATATTCAACACCCAATTCAATAGCGAACGAGGTATCGTCAACCAAACCAAACAAATCATTATTTACGTTGAAGTCAAATGCACCGCCGAAGTAAAAACCTTCGTTGTTACGATTGTTTGACAACAAAGCGCCGTCTGTTAAAGGCGTGGTATTTCCTCTGGCGTGATCCAAAGCAGACCAACCACCACGAACCGCTACCAAGTTGTCTTTTGCAGACGCTTGCGCAGGTGTCGATTTAACGGAAGCCATCCACTGATCCAGCTCTTGCACTTTTGCATTCGCGGTCGAGGCATCGGCAGATGAAGATTTAACGCGGCTCAATTCCGCTTGCATGGCTTGCATTTGCGCAGCCATTTGTTGCATTTGCGCTTCCAGGGCTTCGGTTTTTCTTGCAGCCGCATCGGCTACACGCTCAGCACTGGATCCGGCAGCTTGGGCTTGCGGGGCAACCATTGCTCCAGCCATTGTCAAAGTCGCTGCGGCAACGCCCAGCGCTAATTTGGTGTTAGTAAAACTCATTGTTGTTCCCCCCAAGGGTAATTATTGTTAAGACTGAATTGGCTTTATAGCAACACAGGATTTCTTCACGTGGGCAATAATAGCAGCAAAATACCAGCCTTACAAGTTTTAAGTCTATTTTTTATCATTAAAAACTTTGTTTTATATCAATAAGATACAAATACTTTGTAAACTACAATCAATAATTGTCAAAAATTAACAACAGCCCTTTGCTTTTTTACACACCCACCGACAGCCGGCAAGCCCTATCTAAGCGGACCGGCTTCGTGTTACTTTAAAAAAGCATTTATATCTCCGATTTCCCAAGCATTTGCATGACCATACACCTGGATACTCTGATCATCGGCGGCGGCATCAGCGGCCTGCTCGTCGCCCGAGAACTGCGCCTAGCCGGGCGCGAGGTGACAATTCTCGACAAATCCAAACCGGGACTGGAAGCCTCATGGGCCGGCGGCGGCATTTTGCTACCGATCTACCCTTGGCGCCAAGCACCGGCCATCTCCGAACTGGCGGTAAACAGCTTAAAAAAATATCCCGCCTTGAGCCAGGAACTGCTCGCAGCTACCGGTATAGATCCCGAGTGGTATGACTGCGGCATGCTGATCTGCAAAAACCCCGACTACGAACAAGCCACCCGATGGTGCAAACATTACGGCATAGCCCATCAGCCGGCAGCCGCCGAATTGCTGGAGCCTTTTACCAGCGATTATCACCTGCCGCTGTGGCTGCCGGGCATTGCCCAAGCCCGCAATCCAAGGCTATTAAAATCCTTGCATGCCTATTTGCGGCAAACCGGCGTACGCTTCCTCGACAACACCGAAGTCAAGGGAATTAGCATTGCGAACCGGCAAATCCAACAAGTCGAAACAGCCGATCAAACTTACACGACAAAAGAACTCATTATCAGTGCCGGCGCCTGGACTACCGATTTACTCAACGAATTACTGCCGGACTGGCCGCTAGACCTGCAAATTCAGCCGGTCAGAGGCCAAATACTGCTGTTCGACGCCCTACCGACCACGCTGCTGCACATGGTTCTGGACGGCGACCAATATTTGATTCCGCGCCGCGACGGCAAAATCCTGGCCGGCAGTACCGTCGAACAGGCAGGCTTTAATAAGATCACCACCGAGGACGCCAAACAGCAGCTTTACCAATTCGCCACCGGATTATTACCGGCATTGAAACATTATCCGGTTTGCCATCATTGGGCCGGCCTGCGTCCCGGCAGTCCGCAAGGCATTCCCTACATCGGCCGGCACCCGCAGATTGCAAATCTCAGCGTCAATGCCGGCCATTTCAGAAACGGCCTGGTGATGGGACCGGCATCGGCAAAACTATTGGCCGACCTGATCCTGCAACGCCCAACCGACATAGACCCTACGCCTTATTCGCCAACCCGAGCAATCGCGCCATGAACTTATACCCCTTACTTCGCCCATTACTGTTTTCCCTGGACCCGGAAACCGCGCATCACGTCACGTTGGATCTTTTAAAACTGGCACGGCAAACCGGCTTGTCGGCTTTAAGCGAACCGACAGTTAGCGAAAAGCCTGTGAATGTGATGGGTTTGACCTTTAAAAACCCACTGGGACTGGCGGCGGGCTTGGATAAAAACGGCGATTACATCGACGCCTTGGCGGAGCTGGGTTTCGGCTTTATCGAAATCGGTACCGTCACCCCCCGCCCGCAACCCGGCAACCCCAAGCCGCGCCTGTTCCGTCTGCCGGAACATCAAGCCATCATCAACCGGATGGGGTTTAACAATCTGGGTATCGACCATTTGCTGGAACAGGTTGGCAAATGTAAATACCGTGGCGTGATAGGTATCAATATCGGCAAAAACGCCGATACGCCTTTAGAGAACGCTACCGAAGATTATCTGATTGGCCTGCGCAAAAGCTATGCGGCGGCAAGCTATATCACGATCAACATTTCCTCACCCAACACCAAAAACTTGCGCCAGTTGCAGCAAGGCGACGAAATCAGGCAATTGTTAAGCGCTTTGAAGGACGAACAATTGAAACTTCAGGCGGCGCAGGATAAATACACACCCATCGCGGTGAAAATCGCCCCGGATTTAACGGATGAGGAAATAAGCCACATCGCGGCATTGCTGTTGGAATTTGCTATCGACGGCGTGATTGCTACCAACACCACCATCGCCCGCGACAAAATCCAGGGCCATAACCTTGCCAATGAAGCAGGCGGCTTGAGTGGCGCGCCGGTCAAAGACAGTTCGACTCGCGTCGTAAAAGGTTTGGCGGCGGAATTACAAGGCAAACTGCCGATTATTGCAGCCGGCGGGATATTGAGCGCCGCAGACGCCCAGGAGAAAATAGCCGCCGGCGCCAGCTTGGTACAGATTTATAGCGGCTTGATCTATCGAGGGCCCAAATTGATTGATGAGATCTTAAGCACCATCTAATTGCTTAGACACCCCATCCGACCTTATCAAACTTAACTGTTGATAGGGTCATCTTATCCTTGTTTGTGTTCCGCGCTTTCCCAAGAACTGACCCCGAATTCCCAAACCAGCGTCGATTAACGTGCCGAGGCATTTTCGATGGCGCTTACCGACGAATCAACCGTCCAACCGCCACCAAAAGCCCGGTAAAGCGACACCGTCGCCACGCTCACCGCCGTTTCAGCTTTGGCGCGTTCGTCGCTGGCCGCCAGCTTGCTGCGTTGAGCATCCAAGACGGCGAGATAATCCCTCGCACCGCGCTGATACAAGGCGTCAAGCAGCCGGTAAGCGTTTTCCGCCGAGGCTTCCGCTTCAGTCAATTGGCCAAAGCTATCTGTGGCGGAACGGTGCGCGACGAAGGCGTTTTCCACGTCTTCCAAGGCCAGCAAAAAAATCTTCTCGTAATTGGCGGCGACTTGGTCCAGCCGCGCATCGGCGACGGTGATATGGGCGCGGATGCGACCGGCATTGAAGATCGGCGCCGAAAAGCCCGAGCCCAGCGCATAAACGCTATCGGCCAGACTCGGAAAACCGCCGACCGCCAGTGCGCCAACACCACCACTGACCGACAGCACCAGCTTGGGATAAAGATCGGCTCGCGCCGAACCCAAGCTGGCCGCCGCAGCGCTGACTTCGGTTTGCGCTAGACGCAAATCGGGACGTTGCGCCAGCAAATCAGCCGGCAACAACTTGGGCATGGCCGGCTCTTGTTTCGGCAACGGACCGGCGGCGACCAACCGCTTTTCCAGGCTTTCCGGTGGCTCGCCCAACAACACGGCCAAGCGATGGACGAGCTTTTGCCCGACATTGGTCAGTTGCGGCAGCGTCGCTTCCGTGCCCTGCAACAGCGTCTGCTGGCGGGCCAGATCCGCCTCGTTAGCCAGTCCGGCTTTGGCAAATACCTGCAAAGTCCTCAGCCGCTCGCGTTGCAAGGCTATATTGCTTTGCAGAATGCCGGTACGTTGCTGCACGCCGCGCAGCTCCATATAGTTTGTCGCCACCTGGGCCAGCAGACCGACTTGCGCCGCATGCAAGCCTTCCTTGCTGCCTTCGGCTTGAGAGGCGGCGGCTTCCGCTTCCAAATGCCGTCCGCCGAACAAGTCGATTTCCCACCGCGCCGCCAATCCGCCGCTGACAGCATCGGCGGTAGGCGTAATCAATTTGATGCCTTGCCCGCTCGGTACGCCGACGATGCGGTCAATACGTTTTTCCCGGCCGCCGGAGAGTGAGAAATCGAGACTGGGATATAGCGCTGCTTCGGCAACGGTGACCATCGCGTTAGCTTCGCGGACGCGAGCGGTGGCGATTTTCAGATCGTGGTTGGCGGCCAAGGCTTTGTCTATCAATTCATTCAGCAAAGGGTCGTTAAACCCTTGCCACCAAGTCTTCAGGTCAACCGCATCGGTGGCTTTAGCATTGGACGCGTGTTGCCAGGTTGCCGGGCTATTGAGTGCCACTTGATCGCCGACGCGGGTCGGCGTACAGGCGCTTAACCAAGCCAGGGACAGAAGGGCTAGCGGTGTTAAATATCGATTATTCATCAATAGCCTCCAAATTAGGCTTTAGTGGGAGTGAGTGTGTCCTCATTCAGTGGCAAACTGGCTGAGGACGATTCGGCATCCGACTGCCCACGTTCCACCCTAAACCACGCCGCATACAGCGCCGGCAGGAAAAACACCGTCAACACAGTCGCCACCGTCAGGCCGCCCATGATGGCGATGGCCTGCGGGCCGAAGAAATCGTTGCGCGACAACGGTATCATCGCGAGGATCGCGGCCGCGGCGGTCAGCATGATCGGCCGGAACCGCCGCACCGTCGATTCGACGATGGCCGACCAGGTGTCGAGTCCTGATTGTTCGTCCTGATCGATTTGATCCACCAAGATCACCGAGTTGCGCATGATCATCCCGGCCAGCGCCAGGATGCCGAGCAAGGCCATGAAGCCGAACGGCGCTCCGAACAACAGTAAGGCGAAGGCCGCGCCGATCACGCCCAGCGGCGCGGTGCTGAACACCATGAAAGTCCTGGACAGATTCTGCAACTGCATCATCAATAAGATCAGCGTGACGATCAGCACCAGCGGAATCCAGATCAGAATCGACTTCTGCGCGGTTACCGCGTCTTCCTTGGAGCCGCCGGTTTCGATGAAATAACCGGCCGGCAGGCTATCCTGTATCGGTTTAAGTTTCGGGACGATTTCCGCCGCCACGTCCGGGGCCATCTTGCCGTCGGCCACGTCGGCACGTACCGAGATGGCCGGGAAGCGGTTACGGCGCCAGCGCACGCCGTCTTCGAACACGGTCTCGAATTTGACGAACTGCGATAGCGATACCGATTTGCCATTAGCCGTGCGAACCGCAACGTCCGGCAATTCGTCGGCGGCGGTGCGCAATTCGGGACTGGCCCGCCAGACGATGTCGATCAGCTTATCCTGCTCGCGCAGTTGTCCGACCGGGATGCCGGCGTAATGCGCCTGCAAGGCTTGCGACAAGCTGGCCGTCGAAACGCCGAGCGCTCGGGCCTTGTCCTGATCCAGAACTAAGCGGAACGACGGCATGCGGTCATGCCAGTCGTCGTTGACATCCACGGTGCCGGGATGGTTACGCACGACTTCGGCCACCCGGTCGGCGATGTCGCGCACGATGTTAGGGTTTTCGCCAAGCACCCTGAATGCCAACGGATAATCCATCGGCGGCCCGACATTGAGCCGCTTCACCCGGCCGCGGACAGCCGGGAAATCCGTCACCAGAATCTGCCGAACGCGCTGCATGACCCGTTCGCGGGCCTGGTTATCCTTGGTCATCACCACCAATTCGGCCAGATTGGTATTCGCCAGTTGTTGCACGATCAACATGAAAAACCTCGGCGTGCCGCTGCCGATATAGCTGGCGACATGTTCCACATCCTCGTCCTTGGCTAATAGCGCTTCCATGCGTTTGGCGACGGCTTCGGTTTGCTCGAAGGCACTTCCCTCCGGCAGCCACAGGTCGACGATGACTTCCGGCCGGTTGGATAACGGGAAGAATTGTTCGGGGACATGAGCTAACGCCACGACACCGAGACCGAACAGGGCCAGAGTGGAAAAAATCACTTTCTTGCGATGCGTTACGCAGGCATCCACCCAACGACGCAATCGGTTGTAGAACGGCGCATCGAACAGGTCGTGGGCCGGACCATCGCCGTTGGCATGCACCTTGAGTATCAAAAATCCCAAATACGGGGTGAATACCACCGCGCCTATCCACGACAGTATCAATGAAATGCCCACCACCTGAAAGATCGCCACGGTATATTCGCCGGCCGAGGATTGCGCCAAACCCACCGGCAAGAAACCGGCGATGGTGATCAAGGTGCCGGTCAGCATCGGAAAAGCCGTGGCGCTATAAGCATAAGTCGCGGCGCGCATCCGATCCCAGCCTTCTTCCAGCTTGCGGGCCATCATCTCGACGGCAATCATCGCATCGTCCACCAGCAGGCCCAGTGCCAGAATCAAAGCGCCCAATGAAATCCGTTGCAGATCGATACCGCACAGCAGCATGACCAGCAAGGTGGCGGCCAGCACCAGCGGCACGGTCAGCGCCACCACGGACCCGGTGCGCCAGCCCAGGCTCAAGAAACTCACCACCAACACGGTGACCAGGGCTTCGAAGAAGGTACCGCCAAATTCCGCCATCTGCTTTTTAACCACATGGCCTTGATTGGCGACCGGCTCCACGTCCACGCCTAACGGCAACTCGGTTGTTACGCGGGCCAGCGTCTCATCCAAAGCTTGCTCCAGGTCGATTACATTGCCTTTCTTGTTCATCGTCACGCCAAGACCGAGGGCCGGTTTGCCATTGAAACGCATCTTAAATTCAGCGGGATCGACATAGCCGCGCGTCACCTTGGCAAAGTCGCCGACCTTGAAGGTGCGATTAGCGATGCGCACCGCCATATTGGCGACGCTATCTTCCGAGTCGAACGAGCCGGTCAGGCGTATCGGTAGATTGCGCTGCGCGGAAAACACCGTGCCGGCCGGCGCCATACCGTTCTGCGCCTGCAAGGCCTGGGCGACCGCCGAAGTATCCAGGCCCAGTTCGGCCAACTTTTTGTCAGAAAATTCGACGAAAATCTTTTCGTCCTGTACGCCGATCAGATCGACTTTCTCGACATCCTTGACCCGCAAAAGCTGTTGGCGGACCGAATCGGCCGCCTCTTTCAGATCGGCATAACTAAAGCCCTCGCCGGAAAAGGCGTAGATCAGGCTATAGGTATCGCCGAATTCGTCGTTGAAAAACGGCCCGATGCTGCCGGGCGGCAGCGTCATGCGGATGTCGTCGACCTTCTTGCGCACTTGATACCAAAGCTCGGGAATGTCCTTGGGCGGCGTGTCCTCGCGGGGCGTGACGAAAATCACCGATTCGCCGGGTTTGGAGTAACTACGCAGATAATCCAGATTGGGCAGCTCCTGGATTTTCTTTTCCAGTCTATCGGTTAACTGTTGCTCGACTTCCAGTGCGGTGGCGCCGGGATAGAGAGTTTTGACCACCATCACCCGGAACGTGAAAGGCGGATCTTCCTGCTGACCGAGCCGGTAATATGCGAATAGGCCGCCGAGCACTACCAATGCCAGCATAAAGCCGGTGAAAGAACGATGCTTGAGCACCCATTCGCTGAGGTTGAAGGCTTTCATAGTGATCCCTCTATTGCACCATGCCCAGCCAATGCATTTTCTTCCCGCAAGCGGACAGTTTGCCCCTCCTCCAGACGTTGAACGCCGGCGCTGACGAGCAATTGACCAGGTGCTACTCCCTCGACGGCAATGCGTTCGCCTGAGAGCGTTTCACCCAGCCGAACCGGCGCGGATTTGACGGTGGCGGCCTGCTCGTCAACCAGCCAGACTAAGGGACGATCAGGCTGATTTTGTGGGGTGTATACGGCGGAAAGCGGGATGGCGATGCCGGAAGCGGTGTTAGCCTCGATATGAACCGTCGCCGTCATGCCTAATTGCGCGGCGTCCAGTCCTTCCAGCAAGCTTGCCTTGACGCGATAGGTGCGGCTGGCCGAATCGGCCGCCGAGGCGATTTCGCGAATTCTGGCTTTGATCAGCCGATTATCCTCAGACCATAAAGACACGTTAACGGTTTGTTGGCGCTGAATTTCTGCCAGGCGATGTTCGGGCACGTCGAAATGGATTTCCTTTTCGTCGAGTTGGGCCAGCGTCACTACGGCCAGGCCGGCGGCCAGCACTTGCCCGACGTCGACAGCCAGCGCCGTGACTACGCCGTCGCGGTCGGCATGCAGCTCGGTATAGGTCAGCTGGTTAAGCGCCTGGGCCAATTGCGCTTCCAGCGCCGCCGTCCGCTCCCGCGCCGTGGTATAGGCAGTTTCGTGACGTTCGAACTCCGGAGGACTGATGACTTGTTGAGCCAGCAGTTCACGGTATCTCGCCAGGTCGTCGCGCAGGAAATTGCTGTCGGCCTGCAAGGAAGCCAGTTGAGCCTTAAGGCTTTGAGCGGCAAGGCGGTAATCATTGCCATCCAATATTGCCAGCAGTTGGCCTTTGCGCACCTGGTCGCCGATATCTACTTTCCGCTCCAGCAGTTTACCGGCCACCCGGAAGGATAACGGTGTCTCGATTCTTGCCCTGACTTCCCCGGCAAAGCGCTTAACACCGGCTGTGGCCGGTTTCTCGATTCGAAACACCTTCACCGGGCGGGAAACAGGTTGATTTTGTCTATCCTGATCGCTGCATCCGACGCTTATCGTCAGTAGTAGCACTCCTATCAGCGTGAAGCGGAATTGCAGCCGGCCAGGGCTGGTCGGCAGTAATGAAGTGATGGGCTTCGGCATGTTGCTTTCCCCTTTTGCTATTCGTCGAAAATGAATCATGTCGTTCTGTTCCGTTTAGCAACTCAGGCCGGCAAGTTATTAAACTTCCGTAAACTCTTATCTACCAAGGCTTCCGGGAGGAATCGACGCAGGAAACGCACTTGGCTTGCTTGTTTTCCAGCGGTATAGCGCAGTCTCGGTGCGGCAATAGTCGCGGCTTTCACTACCGTATCGGCTACCACTTCCGGGGCATCGCCTGTATTTACCCCATTCCGCATGAGCGCTGCCATGCCCGCACGCACTGAGTCATAAACGGCAATCGGCTGATCGGGCCTGGTTATGCTTGCTTCGAACGAAGTCCGGGTAAATCCCGGCTCGACCAAAACAACCCGGATTCCTAAGCTGCGAAGTTCGTGGTCAAGCGATTCGGAATAGCCTTCAACCGCATGTTTGGTCGCGGCATAGAGTGCGTTGTAAGGCGACGGGATCAACCCAAGGACTGAGCTAACATTGACAATTCTGCCTTTCCTTTGGCTGCGCATGGTCGGCAACACGGCATTGGTCACACGAGTAATGCCGAACACATTCACGTCGAACAAAGCTTGGGCCTGTGCAGTGGACGACTCTTCCGCAGCACCGAGAAGGCCGATACCGGCATTATTGATCAGCAGGTCGATCCGGCCAGCCTGTTTCAATACCTCGGCTACCGTATTCTTTACAGACGTTTCGTCGGTCACGTCACAGGTCAGCATCGTGATGCCGTCTAGGCTGGCAAGCGCCTTGCGGCTGGTTCCAAATACGCAGTAACCCGCATCTTGCAGGGCCTTGGCCGTTACCAGACCGATGCCCGAGGATGCGCCGGTAATCAGAGCTACAGCTTTGTCTTTATTGTTCATATCAAATCTCCTTGTGGGGGTGGATAGTCTGTCGACTAAGTGTTACTATCATTTTGAAAGCAATGTTACTATCAAAATGAAACTTAGTCACTACTAAAAACGTATGAACGATAAAAATATTTGCGCCGACCCTTGCCCGATCGCTCGCTGCCTGGCTTTTCTTGGAGACACCTGGAGTCTATTGATTCTGCGGGACGCCCATATTGGCCTGACCCGCTTCGACCAGTTTCGGAAAAGTCTTGGTATCGCGCCGACAATTCTGACCCGGCGATTGGCAACGCTGACGGATGAAGGTATGCTGGAAAAACGGCTCTATTCGGAGCGTCCGCCGCGTGAGGAGTATGTGTTGACGGCCGCCGGCCGCGACTTTCTACCGGTGCTCATGATGATTGGCGCCTGGGGAAGCCAGTATCGCGGCGACGGGCCGTTGGTGCGTATCCAGGATGTTGAAACGGGAGAGTATATTAAACCGGTAGCCATCGACGAGGTAACCGGGGCAAGAATCGGCACTCGCCCACTACGCTTTGTGATGCCGGATAGCGATTGAAGCGCTATGGCTTTACCCATACACGGCTAATGAAGACTTGTGCGTTGGTGGAATGATTGGAGAGTTCCAGAAAAATCTCTCATGCACCAAGACGATCGCTTGGTTTGGTAATAGAGCCTGGATTTGCGAATCTCCAGCAATTATTGATAAGCAGGTGTTAAGTTCACACAGAAGAGAGGGGACGAATAACAATCAACTCCGAGTTTGGAGCTGATAGAGTTTTGTAGTTCAAAAAGCGTTTTGAACGAAAAGAAACGTGGTTATTTCAAAACGCCAGTTAGGTTTCAATTTCCTGATTTTCCAGCCTCGTTACTCTTCGAAGTCCAAGTCTCCGGAGCAAGCATCTTTAAACCAGCGCAACGGTCTCAAAGGTAAAGTACAGGCTTAATAAGCTACGTAACCCATGTTTCACTGATAGATCCGTAGAAAACCGTGCCTAGATAACGTGTGGTCAAGTGCCTACTTTTGATGTAGACGAAGTCTAGACGGGTGGATTTATATTATCGGCCCATACAATCCGGTGGCATTTACTCACCAGCAATTGCCATTTGTTCCAGCAATATAGAACCCACACGAATATTGCCGCGCATATCCACGTCATTACCGATGGCGACGATATTGCGCAGCATGGTTCTGAGATTGCCGGCGATGGTGATTTCCTGTACCGGAAATTGAATTACGCCGTTTTCCACCCAATACCCCGAAGCGCCACGAGAATAATCGCCGGTAACGCGGTTAACGCCCTGCCCCATTAATTCGGTCACCAGCAAACCGGTATCCAGCAATTTCAGCATGCCGGCAAAATCGTTTTTGCCGGGTTCAACTGTTAGATTGTGCACGCCCCCGGCGTTGCCGGTAGTTTGCATACCCAGCTTCCGCGCCGAATAGGTACTGAGCACATAAGACCGTAAGATACCGTCGCTGACAATATCCCGCACCTTGGTGGCCACGCCTTCCGCATCATAATTGGCGCTGCCCAATGCGCCTTGCAGAAAAGGCTGTTCGTGGATACGCACAAAGTCCGGCAAAATTTGCGTATCCAGCGTATCCAATAAAAACGAAGACTTGCGATACAAACTGCCGCCGCTGATCGCACCTATCATCGCTCCTATTAAACCCGAAGCCATTTCCGATGCAAACAATACCGGGCACTGCCGAGTACTGAGGCTGCGCGCATCCAATCTAGCCACCGTGCGCTGCGCCGCTTTCTCGCCAACCTGCCGCGCCGATTCCAGCGCAGCGGGCTTGCGAGCCACGCTGTACCAATAATCGCGTTGCATGGCATCGCCGCTGCCGGCTAACACGGAGCAACTCAGGGAATGCCGACTGGACTGGTAACCCTGCAAAAAACCCAGCGAATTACCGAATACCCGCGTACCTTGGTGCGTATTCACCGAAGCACCTTCCGAATTGCTAATCGCCTTATCGTAGCCGCGCGCGGCGTTCTCGCATTCGATAGCGATATTTATGGCTTGTTCGGCATTAATATCCCAGGGATGATTCAGGTCCAGATCCTGAAACTCGGTTGCCAACAACTCGGCATCCGGAATCCCAGCATAGGCGTCGTCGCTGGCATAGCGGGCGATGCTGCAGGCTGCCTTGACGGTCTCCTTCAAAGAATCGGCGGAAATATCATTGGTGCTGGCCGAGCCTTTTTTCTGCCCGAAATAGACGGTAACGCCTATGCCCTGATCGCAGTGATATTCGACGGTTTCCACTTCTCCCAGGCGCGCCGACACCGACAGGCCGTTGTCGACGCTGAATGCCGCCTCGGCGGCACTGGCGCCTTGCTGTTTGGCTTCGTCCAATAACTGCTGAACGACATTTTTCAAGCGATTAATTTCTTCCTGATTTTGCACGGTGAGTCTCTTAGAGTTCGATTACATGTGGGCCGACACATAGCGGCCCGAGGCATTAAACGCTGGTGCCGCCAACGGTCAAACCGTCGATCTTCAAGGTGGGCTGACCAACACCGACCGGCACGCTTTGCCCGTCCTTGCCGCAGGTGCCGACGCCGCTATCCAGGGCCATGTCGTTGCCGACCATCGATACCTTCGTCAACACGTCGGGACCGTTTCCGATCAGCGTGGCGCCTTTGACGGGGCGAGTAATTTTGCCGTCTTCAATCAGATAGGCTTCGCTCGTAGAAAACACGAACTTACCGGAGGTAATATCCACCTGCCCACCACCAAAATTTCGGGCGTACAAACCTTTTTTGACCGAGCGAATGATCTCGTCCGGGTCGCTGCTGCCCGGCAACATATAAGTATTGGTCATACGCGGCATTGGCAAATGCGCATACGATTCACGGCGACCGTTGCCGGTCGGCTTCACGCCCATCAAGCGGGCATTGAGCTTGTCTTGCATATAGCCTTTTAAAATACCTTTTTCGATTAGCACGGTGTTTTCGGTAGGCGTACCTTCATCGTCGATATTCAAGGACCCGCGCCGTCCAACCAAGGTGCCATCGTCGACAACGGTACATAAGTCCGAGGCCACCCGTTCGCCGACGCGACCGCTAAACGCTGAAGTTCCCTTACGGTTGAAATCGCCTTCCAAGCCGTGCCCGATGGCTTCGTGCAGCAAAATCCCCGGCCAACCCGGCCCCAACACCACGGTCATATTGCCGGCCGGCGCATCCTGGGCCTGCAGATTGACTTGAGCCAAACGCACCGCTTCGCGTCCGTATTCAAAAGCCCGGTCGTTTTCCAGAAAGAAACTGTAATCGCTGCGCCCGCCGCCGCCCATGCTGCCCTGCTCGCGCCGGCCGTTTTCGACCATGATCACTGTCACGTTCATCCGCACCAAAGGCCTTACATCGGCGGCTAGCGAACCGTCCTGATTAGCGATCAGCACGCTATCGTAAGCAGCGATCAGACTGACCATCACTTCTTCGATGCGGCTGTCCAGCTTGCGGGTTTCGCTATCGACGCGCTTCAACAAATCGATTTTTTCTTGGTCGTCCAAGGACTTTAAAGGATTCAGCGGTTGATACAACTGCGGCCAGCTGTTGGCGGCTTCGATCTTACGCTGCGCCTGCTGACCCTGCCGAACGATGGCTTTGACGTTGTTGGCGGCTTCCAGCAATATCGGCAGTTCGATGCGATCGCTGTAAGCAAAGCCGGTTTTATCGCCGCTGACGACTCGCACCCCTGCACCGTGCTCTATGGAATGACTACCCTCCTTGATAATACCGCCCTCCATGGACCAGGATTCGAAGTGGCTGGATTGAAAATAAATGTCGGCCGCATCGACAGGCACACTCAGCAGCGTCGCCATCACCCGATCGATGTCCTGGGTATACAGGCCATTGACGGCAAGAATGGATTGGGTTACTTGTTCTAGTAATGGCATAGGAAAATTAAAAATAAAACGGTTTCGTCGGAACTTCGCGTCGATTAAATTACGAAAAACGAGGCCAGATAGGCCACGACCAGCGCGGTAATCGCCAGCGCGGTTTTATGCAGCATGGTCAGCGAAAGCCAATACAACTGGAATTCGGTTTTTCTCCGGACCCAAGAGTACAGCAGCCATTGTTTAAAAAACTCGTAAAGCCGGGGCACGAATTTCCAGAGCTTATAAAAGCCAAACCAGGCAATGGTCAGCAAAATGTAAAACGTCACGACCTGGCTACCGTGACGATCGGACTCGAATAAGTACTCGATGATCTCGCCCACATCCAGGACGTGGAATACTAATTCGACGGCTTCCTCAATACCCAATTCGACGTATTCAAACGCCACATGAAAGCCTTCAAACAGCAAATGCATGAGTTCGCCCAGCAATTCCAGGGTCACATCGTACATGACGATAGCAACCACCACAAAACCGACGATAATCAAATCGAGATTCTTTCTAATCATTGCTAATTCCTTACCACGCTCTCCACCGCAGACTCCGGCACTTGCCACTCGACTTTCCAATGGCCTTGGCCCTCAGCCAAGATCTGGCTCAACCAAGGCAACATCAGTTCAGCCTGACTGTCCAATTGCCAAGGCGGATTGATAAACAGCATGCCGGAACCGGTCATACCGCGCCCAGGGCCGTCGTCGGCGACACAATGCTCTATCCGCAACTGGCGGGGAATACCGGTCATCACCAATTGCCGCATGAAATTTTCCGTCGCCGCCCGCTCGATAACCGGATACCAAAGCGCATAAACGCCGGTAGCGAAGTGCCGATACGCTGCCGTTAACGCCGCGATGATTTTTTTATATTCGTCCCGCATCTCATAACTGGGGTCGATCAGAGTCAAGCCGCGTTTTTGAATCGGCGGCAATTTCTTACTTAGGGTTTGCAAGCCATCTTCCTTGGCAACCGAGACTTGCTTGTCGCCGGCAAACAATTGCTGCAAGGCTTCAAAATCGCTACTGTGCAATTCCGACAATAGTAACCGATCTTGAGACCTGACCAAGCGCTTCACCAATTGCGGCGATCCGGGATAGCGCACCAGTTGCCGACCGGTATTTTCCGCGCGCACCGCGGATAAATAATCTTTCAATTCCGGCGGCGCATCCTGACTATCCCATAATCTGGCGATGCCATGCCGGTATTCGCCGGTTTTTTGGGCAAATTCGGATTTAAAGGAATATTTGCCGGCACCGGCGTGCGTATCGATGTAAACAAAAGGCTTCTCCTTTTGTTTCAGCGCATTCACGACCAGCGTAAGCAAACTGTGCTTCAACACGTCGGCAAAATTGCCGGCATGAAAACCGTGACGGTAACTAAGCATGCTGTCTATCCATATTTTTATTATTCAGTTCCAGACATGCTCAGCTCAATTTTGCTCTGAACATAAAAAACACCGCTCCCAGCAAACACAGGCCAGCCCAAAGATAATCCAGCTTCAGGGGCTCTTTCATGTAGTAAACCGAGAACGGCACGAATACGCTCAAGGCGATGACTTCTTGCAAAATCTTCAACTGCGCAACGCTACACTGCGTATAACCGATACGATTTGCCGGCACTTGCAACAGGTATTCGAACAACGCAATCCCCCAACTGACAAACGCAGCCAAAAGCCAGGGTTTGTTATTCAGCTCTTTAAGGTGCGCATACCAGGCAAAGGTCATAAACACATTGCTGCAAATTAATAGGCCGGCTGAAATCAGGATGGCATTCATGAGAATTCCATGGCTATTGTCGCCTGGTAGCGTTGCTTATAGTCGTTGACGGCCTTGCCGCGTAACTTCTGGATCGCGGCGCCAATCTGGGCGCCTTGCAATCCGCTTTGCAGAACTGCGGCCGTATCGACGGCGACAGCCGCCGCCGCCGCACCGCGAATATATTCGGCCTGCGGATATAGGCGATCCTCGAAACCGGTCCGGCCACGCGCATCGGCCTCGCAAGCCAGTAAAAAATCGTCCAGCCGACTGTCGGGCTTAAATGCGCCTATAACCTGTAACATATCGACCAAGGTATCGGCACGCAATTCCAGCGCCCGATGGCAATGAGTATGATATTGCATAACTTGAGAGGATAAGGCTTTAAAGCTGTTGGGGACTCGCAGTCTTTCACACATACTGGCTAGCACAGGCAAACCTTTTTGTTCGTGACCATGGTGGCTGGGCCAGTGATGACTCGGTGTCAGCGCTTTGCCCAGGTCGTGAAGTAAAGCCGCCAGGCGCACTTCCGCATTTTCGGATAAGCGCGCCGCTTGGCTTAGCACCATTAAGGCATGTACGCCGGTGTCGATCTCCGGATGATATTTCTCCGGTTGCGGCACGCCGAATAAGGCGTCGATTTCCGGAAAAACCACCCGCAACGCGCCGCAATCCCTCAATACCTGAAAAAACGCCGCGGGCGTCCGCTCCAATAAGGCTTTATGCACTTCCGCCCAAACCCGCTCGGCGACCAGATAATCGGCCTCGCCGGCGGCGACCATCTTTCGCATCAATTGCAGTGTTTCCTCGGCCACGCTAAATCCCAAATGGGCATAACGCGCCGCGAAGCGGGCGACACGCAAAATTCGCACAGGGTCTTCACTAAAAGCCGGAGACACATGCCGCAGAACACGGTTTTCCAAATCGCGCCGCCCGTTAAACGGATCGAACAACTCGCCGTCCTCGGCTATCGCCATCGCATTGACGGTCAAATCGCGGCGTAATAAATCCTGTTCCAGCGTCACATCCGGTGCGGTGTACACAGCAAAACCCTTATAACCTGGGGCGGTTTTGCGTTCGGTTCGGGCCAGCGCATATTCTTCGTTACTGGCCGGATGCAAAAATACCGGAAAATCTTTTCCCACCGGCCGAAAACCAAGAGCCAACATTGCTTCCGCCGTCTCGCCGACTACCAGCCAATCGCGTTCCTTGACAGGATAATCCAGCAAACGATCGCGAACGGCGCCGCCGACCAGATATGTTTTCATGCCTTACCAACTCGCCTTCAATATGGATTAAAAGACACAGTATAAATGACTCGCTATCATAGCGCTTTGCTTATTCCCCAGCCATTAATCATCATGACGGAAATTTTTTTAGCCAGCCTGTTACTGGGCATTTTTGCCGGCATCTCTGCCGGTTTATTCGGCATCGGCGGCGGCGCGCTGATCGTGCCGGTATTGGTCTGGCTGTTCCAGATCCGGCAGTTCAACCCCGAACAAATTATGCTGATAGCGGTTGCCACATCTTTGGCAACCGCGATATTCACTTCGGCGGCTTCGGTACTTACCCACCACAAATTAGGTAACATCGATTGGCGACGAGCACGACATCTAGCCCCAAGCATGTTATTCGGCGCCGGCGGCGGCGCGGTGTTGGCCGAATATATCAGCGCGGATTTACTACGCTGGTTTTTCGTTGCCTATCTGCTTTATACCAGCGTGCAAATGGCAATGCCCAAGCATACAAAAGCCTCAACCCATTCCGCAAAACAATTTCTGGACTACCCGATAGGCCTACTGATCGGCATATTGTCGGCTATATTGGGCATCGGCGGCGGCACCATGACCGTGCCCTATCTGGTGAATAACGGCTTGATCATGAAAAACGCCGTCGCCACTTCCAGCTCCTGCGCAATACCCATCGCCCTCTCGGCGGCGGCCAGCTATGCCATATTGGGCTGGCAAGATACTCAATTACCTGCGGGCAGCCTTGGCTATCTATATCTCCCCGCATTTGCCGGCGTCGTGCTGACCAGCATCTTTACCGCACCCTTGGGTGCCAAATTAGCTCACCGCTTGCCAGCCCAAAAATTGAAACGTTATTTTGCAATTGTGCTGGTGGCGCTCGCGTTAAAAATGGCTTGGTAAATCAGGGAACTTAAGCGCCGAGACATCGCTCGAATCGCTGCTAGTTCGGGTTTGATTGCTCTGTTGCGCAAAGAAAAACTTCATCGTATACTTCGGCGCAGCTTTCTCGATCAAGCTATCGCACACAACAACAGAACCTCTGGAGGGTATTACAAATGAAATGGGAAACACCAGCTTACAATGACATGCGTTTCGGTTTTGAAGTTACCATGTACATCTACAACCGTTAATCATTACGGTTGACCATGAGAAAGGGGCATTTTCCTGCCCCTTTTTTTTGCCTGGCGTTTTTTAATCCCGTATCATGCCCCGCTCGTTCACCAACCCCTTTAAGCGAACATGAAGATTAGAGTTCTCGGCGCCAGCGCCGGCGGCGGCTTTCCGCAATGGAACTGCAATTGCGACAATTGCCGACGCCTGCGCGATGGCCAATTCAATGGCAAAGCCCGCACCCAATCGTCGATAGCGATCAGCACCGACAACCGCAACTGGCTGCTGTTCAATACATCCCCGGACATTCGCGCCCAATTGGAAGCGTTTCCGGCCATCCAGCCGAAAGAAGGCATCCGCGACACTGGCATCAAAGCCGTGCTGTTGATTGACAGCCAGATCGACCACACCACCGGCATGCTGATGCTGCGCGAAGGCAAACCTTTGAATGTGTATTGCACCGAAATGGTCAAGCAGGATTTGACCAGCGGTTTCCCGCTGTTCAACATGCTGAAAGACTATTGCACGGTCAATCATCATCCGATTGCCTGCGACGAAACTCCGTTCGAGATTCCCGGCATCGATGACATCCGTATTTATGCCCATGCCCTGAAAAGCAAGGCACCGCCCTATTCGCCGCACCGCCATGATCCACACGACGGTGACAATATCGGCGTCATCGTCGAGCAGATTTCCACCGGCAAAAAACTGTATTACTCACCGGGCCTGGGCGAAATCGAACCGCACGTATTGCAGGCGATGCTGAATGTAGACTGCCTGATGGTGGACGGCACCTTCTGGACCGACGACGAAATGGTCACACGCGGCATCAGTCACAAACATGCCCGAGAGATCGGCCATTTGCCGCAATCCGGCCCCGGCGGCATGATTGAAGTTCTAAATGGCGTACCCAAGGCCCGGAAAATTTTGATTCATATCAACAACACCAACCCGATTCTCGACGAAGATTCGCCGGAGCGTAAAACCCTGGATGCCAACGGCATCGAAGTGGCTTACGACGGACTGGAAATTGACTTATAACAAAGGTGTTACATGACTGCTGATAATCAACCCTGGAGCCGCGAAGAATTCGAAGCCAAACTGCGCGGCATGGAAAAGTTCTACCACATTCATCATCCGATGCACACGCTGATGAACGAGGGCAAACTGACCAAACAGCAATTGCAAGGCTGGGTCGCCAACCGCTTTTACTATCAGGTGATGATTCCTATCAAGGACGCCAATATCATGGCCAACTGTCCGGATCGTGAAACCCGCGCAAAATGGGTGCAACGCATTCTCGACCACGACGGCCACCCCGGCGACCCCGGCGGCATCGAAGCCTGGATACGTTTGGGCATCGCAGTTGGGCTAACCCGTGAAGAGATCACTTCGCTGGAACACGTGCTGCCAGGCGTGCGTTTCGCGGTCGATGCTTATGTCAATTTCGCCCGCCGCGCGGAATGGCACGAAGCCGCCAGTTCCTCGCTGACGGAACTATTCGCTCCAAAAATCCATCAACAAAGGCTCGACAACTGGCCCGACGTCTATCCTTGGGTCGAACAAGAGGGTTACACGTACTTCCGCAAACGCTTGACCGAAGCCCGCCGCGATGTCGAGCACGGTCTGGAGCTGACCCTGGACTGGTACAAAACCCGCGAACAGCAAGAACGCATGGTGCAAATTCTGAAATTTAAACTGGATGTATTGTGGAGCATGGCCGATGCGATGTATCTGGCTTATGTGGCCGACATGCCGCCGTATTTCAACATCGAGCAATAATGCAAACAGCCGAACAGCTTCGTTTTAGCGCCGCCGACTTTTTGACTTGGGAGGAATCCCAAGCCGAAAAGCACGAATTCGTTGCGGGGGAAGTGTTTGCGATGACGGGCACTCGGCGTGAACATGTTGTTGTGAGCCTTAATATTGCCTCGGCCTTAAAACAATGGTTACGCGGCTCACCCTGCCAAGCCTACATCACTGACCTGAAATTACGCGTCGAGGCCGCCGATGCATTTTTCTACCCTGATGTGATGGTGTCGTGCCACCCGGAAGACAATAAAGCCAAACAGTATTTGTCACAACCGACATTGATCGTCGAAGTACTGTCTGATTCAACCGCCAACTATGACCGTGGCGGTAAATTCGTCGCTTACCGCACACTGGAATCGCTTCAGGAATACCTGATCGTCGACATCGACGCGCGCCGAGTGGAATGCTTCCGCCGCACTCCCGATAATGATTGGCTGTTGCACGATTACCTCGGCGAAGTAGATTGCCAATTACACAGTTTGAATCTCAGCCTGCCACTGACGGAAATTTTTGAAGACATCGAAACGGCCTGATTCTCCAGCCGTTAGCTTACACACCGGAACTCTATGACCATCACCCCCGATCAACTTATCCAATTCTCGCCGCTACACCGGCTGCAATGGGAAGAAGCTCAGCAAAAATATGTGATTCTGTATCCGGAAGGCATGGTCGAGTTGAACCAAAGCTCGGCGGAAATACTCAAGCTGTGCGACGGCAGCCGGATGCCTGGGCAAATCGTCGCCGAATTGGAAGAAAAATTCGCCACCTCCGGCCTGAGCAACGACATCACTAACTTTTTGAACGTGGCATTACAAAATGGCTGGATCAAGCAAGCTTAATATCACCCCGCCGCGCTGGCTGCTGGCCGAGCTCAGCTACAAGTGCCCACTGCAATGCCCGTACTGCTCCAATCCGCTGGATTACGCTAAATATCCGAACGAATTAAGCACCGAGGATTGGAAACGCGTATTAAGCCAGGCCCGCAAAATGGGTGCGGTGCAGCTGGGATTTTCCGGTGGCGAACCGCTAACCCGCCAAGATTTGACCGAATTGGTCGGATATGCGCGCGAGTTGGGTTACTACTCTAACCTGATCACCTCCGGCTACGGCTTGACCGAAGAAAAAATCGTCGAATTGAAACAAGCGGGTCTAGACCATATCCAAATCAGTATCCAGGCCAGCACTCAGGAACTGAACGATCACATCGCCGGCACCGCCACCTATCAACACAAACAGGACGTGGCGAAACTGATTAAAAAACACGGCTATCCGATGGTGCTATGCGTGGTAATCCACCGCGAAAACATTCACCAAATGCCGCAGATATTGGAGATGGCCGAAAACCTCGGCGCCGATTATCTGGAACTGGCCAACACCCAATATTACGGCTGGGCGCATTTGAATAGGGATGCATTGCTGCCAACCCGCGAGCAGTTTCAGGAAGCAGAAAAGATTGCGCAGGCTTATAAAGAAAAAGTCGCCGGCAAAATGAAGATTTATTACGTGGTGCCGGATTACTACGAAGACAGGCCGAAAGCCTGCATGAACGGCTGGGGCACGACATTTTTGACCATCGCCCCCGACGGCACCGCGCTGCCTTGCCATTCCGCACGCGAACTGCCCGGTTTGGATTGCCCGAACGTTAAGGATTTCAGCATAGCCGAGATCTGGAACGAATCGAAAACCTTCAACTTCTTCCGTGGCACGGAATGGATGCAGGAGCCTTGCCACAGCTGCGACGAGAAATTCAAAGACTTTGGCGGCTGCCGCTGCCAGGCCTACTTGTTCAACGGCGACATGTACAGTACCGACCCGGTGTGCAGCAAATCCCCGGAACGGCACCGAATCGATGCTGCGATCAATTCGGCGCGCGAACTAGCTTTATCGGACAGGGAAAAACCGCTGGTGTTTCGCAATAGTAAAAACTCCAAACAATTCTAATTAGTTGTTTGCTCCGGCGGCTCGAGCCGCCGGCTGAGTAATAACTAGTGCGGCGCTAGCCCCACAGATTGCTCGAGTGGTTCAGTTTGACCGACATCCTGAAACTGCATTTTATGCAACTTGGCATACGCCCCATCGCGAGCTAATAACTCGCGATGCGAACCTTGCTCGACAATCCGGCCTTTATCCATCACCAAAATTATATCCGCACTTTCGATAGTCGACAAACGATGCGCCACCACCAGGGTAGTACGGCCTTGCATCACCCGATTTAGCGCAGCCTGGATATAGCGTTCCGATTCGGTATCCAGCGCCGAAGTGGCTTCGTCCAGAATCAGAATCGGCGCGTCTTTTAACAAAGCTCGCGCCAAAGCCAAACGTTGACGCTGGCCGCCGGACAGTTTGACGCCATTTTCACCAATTTCGGTATCCAGCCCTTGCGGCATTTTCCCAACAAAATCCATCGCATAGGCATCGGTCGCAGCCTGCTCTATCTGTTCCCGAGCAGCGCCTTGCAGCGTCCCATACGCGATATTGTTAGCCACTGAAGCATTGAATAAGGTGACATTCTGCGTCACCATCGCAATCTGTCGGCGCAAGCTATCGCGCCGATAACGTTTCAACTCGACACCATCGATCAAAATCTCGCCATGCTCGTACTCGTAAAAGCGCGGCAATAAATTGATCATCGTGCTCTTCCCGCCGCCGGAAGCACCGACCAAGGCGACAGTCTGGCCCGGCTCGATGGTCAGATTGATATTGTTAAGCGCCGGCGTGTCGCTACCGACATAGCTAAAGCTTAGATCTCTAAACTCGATACGCCCTTGGCTACGCTCCACTTGGTAATCGCCGTCGTCGACTTCAGTCGGCTCGTCCAGCACCTCGAACAAGGATTCGGCAGCGGCAATCCCGCGCAAAATCTCGGAATTGGCGTCGCTCAACTGGCGAATCGGTTTAGGCAGTAAAAACGCAGCCGTGAAAAAACCGACAAACTCGCCCGGACTGGAGGCTTTCATCAAGATCAAGGCCAAATACATCATGCCGGCCAAGGCGAAGGAAATCACCAACTGCATGAGGGGGTTATTCAGCGACACGGTCATGATCAGTTTGCGATATTGGGTACGATTCTCCAGACTGGCCGTCTTAAACCTTTGCCGCTCATAGTCTTCGCCGCCGAAACTTTTCACAATCCGATTGCCAGCCACCATTTCCGAGGTGATATGCGTCAAATCGCCAACCGTATCCTGCATATTGCGGCTCAGCCGTTTCAAGCGCTTGCCGACATAACGCACCATCACCGCTACCACCGGCGCAATCGCCAAAAACACCAAGGATAGTTGCCAGTTGGTGTACGCCAGATAACCCAGCAAACCCACCGCAGTGAAGCCCTCGCGCACGAAGGAGCGAATCGAATCGGAAGTGGCGCGCGTGACTTCGCCGATATTATTGGTAATCCGCGAAATCATGTAACCGCTGTTGTGCGCATCGAAATATTGCACCGACAAGCGCGTATACTGATTAAAAATTTCACACCGCAATTTGTGAATCAAATTGCCGGAAATCCGCGCCAGATAATAGTTACCCAAAAAAGAGCCTATGCCACGGACCAAAAATAACACGACGAACGCCAACGGCAGATACTGAATATCGCTTCGATCCGGCGCACCAAAGCTGTCGATGATGCGCTGAATAATCATCACCACCGCCGGCTCGGTGGCTGCATAGATCGCAAAACCCAGGGCGCTGACTAAAAAAAGCCGCCAATACGGCAGCACAAACGCCAGCAAGCGCTTGTAAACCTGGCCGTCTGTCATGGTTTTGCGCGAATTTTGTAACGTGTTCAATACTGTTTACCTTTAAAATGAGCGCCTATGTCGATCACATCGCGCGTCATGCCCAATCCAAAACCGCTCAATATACAACCTAAACGCATTTTGGTGATAACCCTGCGTTATCTGGGCGACACTCTGCTGACAACGCCATTGATCAGCTCATTAAAGCAAGCGTATCCGGATGCGAAGATAGACGTATTGCTGCCAAGCGGCAATCTCGGCATGCTGGAAGGCAATCCGGACGTCGATCGATTGCTCGCCATGCCGGGCAAATCCGGCCTAAAAGCTTTCTGCAAACTACTGCTTGGGCTATTTCGCCGATACGACTTGGCTGTTTCGACTCAGGCTGGCGACAGGCCTACTTTGATCGCGGCTGCGGCAGGCAAAACCAGCATCGGTTTTATTCCCAGCGACCCGGCTAAAGCCTGGTGGAAGCGGCTATTATTAACCCGCTACTTGATATTCGGCCCCGACTACGATAACGCCGTGTTGGAAAACTTGCGCTTCTGTGAGCTTTTGCACATCCAGCGCAGCTATTGTTTGACGCCCCCTCACACCCTTACAGCAATACCGTCCAAGCCAAACAGTCCTTACGCGGTGCTGCATATTATGCCGCAATGGCGTTATAAACAATGGCACGCAGAGGGCTGGCGGCAACTTGTCGAGTTCCTGGACCGACAAGGCTACCAGATTGTACTGACTGGTAGCGGTCAAACCGCGGAACAACGCGCCTTGCAAACTTTACAGAAACAGTTCCCTGCTAGCGCGCTCAATCTAGCCGGCCAATTATCCCTGGCGCAATTGACCGAAATAATTAGCGACGCAGATCTATTCGTCGGCCCGGATACGGGTATCACCCATCTCGCGGCCGCCACGGGCACATTGACCTTCGCCTTATTCGGCCCCACCGACCCGAAAAAATGGGCGCCGTGGCCGCACGGCTACCGCAAAGATTATGCACCATTTCCGTCGCGGGGCTCCAGTCTCGTGAACAATGTTTATCTGCTTCAGGGGCAAACAGACCAAGACTGTCTTCCCTGCCAATTGGAAGGTTGCGACCGGCACCGCGAAAGCCGTAGCGCCTGCCTCGACCAGTTAACCGCCGAGCAGGTGATCAACATCATCGATCAAACGCTTAGGGCACAAACGCCAAACCATGCCCGGAGCTTATAAGATCCAAACCATCCTGATGATGTTATTTTCCGAAAAACCACCGATAATCCCGACACTTTGCCACCATTAAACACTATAAAAACTCCCATGACGGCATCTCCCAGCCTAGATCGTATTTTGGTATTGAACGTCAAAAAATTCGAACAACGCCGAAGGTTTATGGAGCAGCAGCTGACTAAATTCGGTCTGACCGTCGAATTTGTATTCGACTGGGATATCGAAGATTTAACCGAAAGCATAATTGCCGAGTATTTCAGCGGCGACCAACTCACGCCGGCTCAGCAATCCTGCGCACTGAAGCATGTGACCGCGCTACAAAAAATCGCTGCCGGCAATTGCCAATTCGCGCTCGTGCTGGAAGATGACGCCGTTTTCGGCAAGGATCTCCACTTAGGCCTGCAACGCGCCATGGAACAAAGCGCACAGTTTCCGGGTAATAAAGTCGTTTACATTGGCTCGGGTGGTAACTTTTTCACGCCGAAAAGCCAACGTAGGCCGGGGCAATATCTCTATGTCGGCAAGCGAGGCCGGTTTACCGACTCTTACATTATCGACAGCAATACGGCACAGGTGCGTTTGGAATGGCTGCGTTCGCACAAGATTTCGCTCTCGATAGACAATCAATTCGACCACATAGACAGACTACTCGGCATCCAAATTCTTTGGCTGGAAGACCCAGTTATCGAACAAGGCAGTAAAAACGGCTTATTTCAGAGTGCGCTGGAAGCCGATCCACCAACCTGGTTAAAAGCGATTTTTTTCGGCTGGGAAAAACTCAAGCGCAAATACATTTATCAATTATGGCGTTAAGGACCGGTACCGATGTTTGCCCATTCCACATTTGCTGAATCGTCGCTGGCGATAAGCCGCTACTTGGCGGTCACAGCCGCCATCGCCGCTCCTATATCCACCAGCATCGCCAGTATCGCCTGTGTTGCATTGCCGATTTTTTGGTTGCTCTCCGGTCATGCCATACAGTCCCTAAAGTTATCTTGGCAACAACCGCTCGGTAAAATGATTGTACTGTTTTTCGCTTGGCTCATCATCGGCACGCTATACGCCGAAACGGACTGGCCGAGCCGATTACAAACTTTATCAAGCTGGAAGAAACTGTTTTACACCTTTTTGTTGCTCGGCTTTTTTCAGGAGGCCGCATGGCAAAAACGGTTCGTCCGTAGCTATGTGATCGCGATGTTCATCGCTGCAGTTTTAGCCGTGCCATTATGGGCATTGGATTTAGTCGTCAGAAACGGCCGCGAAGCCGGTATTTTTATGACGAATCACGCCACGCAAAGCATGGCCTTTGTCGCCGCCGTTCTAGCCTGCATTTTTTTGCTCCAGGAACCGCTGACGAAACGGCAAAAATATTATGTCTGGTCAGCAATAGGCTTATTTCTGTTCAACATCTTTTTCATCAGTCCAGCCAGAAGCGGTTATTTTGCGCTGCCTATTGCCGCCGTTTTTGCCGTGGGCTCGATTTACGGTTACCGCAAACTCCCGCATATATTAGGCGCGGCGACTCTCGCTGTGCTGGTTCTGATCATTAGCTCAAATACCCTGCAAGATCGCATCAAGCTGGCCTTGGACGAAAAAGCCAACTATCAAACCAGTAGCAACGAAACGTCCATAGGTTTACGGGCAGTGTTTTACAAGAATACCTTGGAACTAATCCAGGAAAAGCCCTGGTTCGGCTATGGCACCTCATCCTTCAAATCCGTTTACAGCACCTACGCAGCAGGCAAAGCCCAAGATTGGCACGGTATCAGCACCGGCGATCCACATAACCAATACCTGTTCGTCTGGTTGGAAAACGGCCTGTTCGGCGTGCTACTGTTTTTTGCCTATATTTTCGTAGCCCTACGCCAAGGTCTGAACAACCGGCCCTACGGCCCGATCGCCGCCAGCTTTTTAGTGGCGATCTGCGCATCAAGCCTATTCAATTCCCATTTTAAGACTTATGCCGAAGGCTATTTGCTGGCATTTTTCCTCGGCGCATTGTTAAGCCAACCCAACGAAAACACGGCAATTGTGAGAACCAATGCTTAGCGTAATCGTCATCACCAAAAACGAAGCGGAACATATAGGCCGCTGTTTAGCGTCGGTAGCTTGGGCGGATGAAATTATTGTGCTCGATTCCGGCAGCACGGATGACACGATAGCTATTTGCCAATCCTTCACAGACCAAGTATTTGTGACCGACTGGCCCGGCTTCGGTCCGCAAAAACAGCGGGCCTTGGATAAGGCTCGCGGCGATTGGGTACTTTCTCTCGATGCGGATGAAGAGGTCAGTCCTGAGTTAAAAGCCGAAATATTGGAAGCCATGCAAACCCACAATGCGCAGGGCTTTGAGATACCGCGATTGTCCAGCTATTGCGGCCGGCAGATTAGACACGGTGGCTGGTGGCCGGATTATGTGCTGCGACTGTTTCGCCGCGACGCCGGCCGCTTCAGCGCTGATGTGGTTCATGAACGTATCACGGTAAACGGCACGATCAACCGTCTACTCAACCCGTTACGGCACGAAGCCTTCGTCGATCCGGAAGAAGTCTTGCGCAAAATCAACAGTTATTCCTCGCTTGGCGCCCAAAAACTTCTCAGTAACGATCAAAGCGCCAATCTGGGTTTGGCAATCGCTAAAGGCTTTTGGACTTTCATCCGTACCTATTTCATCAAGGCAGCCATCCTGGACGGCCCCGAAGGCCTGATGCTGGCCATTTCCAACGCCGAAGGCAGTTACTATAAATACCTGAAACTACGCGACCTGCGCAACAAAACCAGAGCAAAATGAACGGCCTGATCTCGGTCATTGTTACCACCTATAACTGGACGGAGGCACTGGCTGCCTGCTTGCTTAGTTTGTCGGATCAGCAGGATCGTCAATTCGAAATCGTCATCGCCGATGACGGCTCCACCCCCGTAACACAACGGCTGGTTACAGACTTTATCGAAACCAGCCCGATTCCGACCCGTCATGTATGGCACGAAGATCATGGGTTTCGGGCCGGCACCATTCGTAATAAGGCAGTTGCCACCAGTCGTGGCGATTATCTGTTGTTTATCGATGGTGACTGTTTAACGCTACCGGATTTTATCCTCCGGCACCGACAACTGGCGGAAACAGGCTATTTTGTCCCTGGCAACCGAGTACTCTTAGACCAAAACTATACCGAGCAGCTGTTAAAGCAAAAAATACCATTACACCGGCAATCGTTCAGTTTTTTCGTTGTGCAATGGCTATGCCGCCGCATCAATCGCGTTCTGCCCCTGCTGTATTTACCTTTGAACCGCTGGCGTTATCGCCGGCCGCATAACTGGCAAAAAGCCATGACCTGCAATCTGGCGGTCTGGAAAAACGACTTCCTGGCAGTGAACGGATTCGACGAAGTGTTTGAAGGCTGGGGTTATGAAGATTCCGACTTGGTGATTCGCTTGATCCACCACGGCATCCATCGCAAGGAGGGCCGGTTTGCGGCCCCGGTATTGCATCTTTGGCATCGGCATAACGACAGAAGTCGGCATGACGAAAATTATCAGCGTTTACTCCGGCGTGTTGCCGATGAGGCTGTGATTCGGGCCGAACGCGGTGTCGATCAGTATGTCGAAAAGGCCTAAGCTAACTTAAACCGAGCGTCGGCCGCCGCCATGCAAACGCATCAGCAGAACAGCTTCGTCGCGAGTTAAGCCACAGTCCCTAACCAATTCTTCTATCCCAACGCCGCGCCGGATTTTCTGAATAACGTCTTCGTAGCCTTGCGCGGGCTTGATTTCATCCGGGATAGACGGCACGGAGGACACAACCGCATGCTGTTGAGTGCTGACTTGGTCGACGATACTATTCAGACGATTATCGTTGGCGGCCAACCGTCTGTCGACAGCGACGGCAGCCGAACAAAGTCCGGCGACATCCTCATTGTTACGCTGCATCCGAGCCTCTAGCAATTCAAGCGTCTGTTTCAGTTTTTGAAAGTCGCGCAACAAACGGATCAGGATCACCAAAACAAAAACCATCACGCCAGCCAAGGCCCACAGCAAATAATCGGTCATCACACTATTTCGTCGATATGTTCGGCTGGCAGGTTATCGGTCTTGGTCTGATCCGGTTTGGGTTGCTGCTGTTTCGGCGGATTCCGTTTTTGACGCTCGTCACGCTCGACCTTTTGTATGGCATGAACGGGAGGGTAAGGCGTGATCGGTGTTATCTCGGCCATATGTGCACCTCGCATATCCAGCCGTGGCTAATCAGAACATGTCCAATTCGGCTTTTTCGTCGTCACTGAGAAATTTATTCAAATCCACCAATATCAATAACTGATTGTCGCGACTGGTGACGCCTTGTATGTATTTTGAGCTTTCCTCATTACCGACATTCGGCGCAGTTTCAATCTCGGAAGCGCGCATTTCGACAACTTCGGCGACGCTGTCCACCAAAATGCCGATGATATGTCGGTCGGTTTCGATAATCACCACCCGAGAGGCATCGTCGGTCTCCTTGGACGGCAAGCCGAAACGATTGCGGGTATCGATCACGGTAACTACGTTACCGCGCAAATTGATAATGCCCAATACGTAGGAAGGTGCGCCGGGAACCGGGGCTATCTCGGTTATGCGCAATACCTCTTGCACTTGCATGACATTGATGCCGTACTTTTCGTCGCCTAGACAAAAAGTCACCCATTGCATGATAGGGTCGCCCTGTTTTTTATCTTCGCTCATTTTGCTTCATCCGGATGCTGTTTAACTATTTTTTCTATGCGGCACTAGCTGCTTAACATCGACAATCGCCGTCAACTCGTCTATTACCGTCCCGATCAACCAAGGCTTTTTTTGTCTAGCCGTTCGCCACCTGACGCCATCTGGCTTAACTTTGCCTATGGAGAGAATTTCATCGCAGACCAAACCCCATTTCTTATCCTGCGTAATTAAAATGCGCTCGGCGGGAAATTCTTCAAGATTACGGTGCATGCCCCGGCTCTTGCCAAAAATCAGCTGACAGGTATCGAGCACACCGATACGGCTATCCTGCTCATCCAGCAAGCCCAGAAACCAGGAAGGTTGTCCCGGAATTTTAGTGGGTTTACGGTCGATTTTAATGGTTCTCGACAATTCGATCAGCGGCGTTGCCAAAATCAGCTTATCGACTTTAAAAAACAAAGCCTGAAACTCGTACTGAGCCCAATCGGGCATCACCGACAATGCTTGTAGTTTAGCCGGATTTTCCTGCTCTACAAGCTTACTTTGCCGGTTTCTAACTACGGCTTTGATTTTGACCTTGGGCGCGTCGATGACTGCCGGAACATTAGTCAGCCGCTGGCTTAAGGTATCGACAACAGCCCGTTCCGCCTCAACCGCGGCTTTGACGACAACGGTCTCGTCCGCATCGGAAACTTCATCCAACAAAGTCTGAAGATATGCATCGAGCGCCAATTGCTGATGAACAATACTGGGTGGTGGTTTTGCCTGAGTCATGAATGCGGCGCCAATTTTTTGTCTCCGCTCTTATCAAGCAATAACAGTTCCAACAATTCGGCGTAGGCTTCGGCCGCACGCGCGCCCTTGTCGAAAAATGGTAACGGCATCCCGGCCTGACTAGCATCCCTGACTTTGGTATCCACCGGGATTACCGACTTCCAGGCATTTTCAGGATATTGTTGATACAACGCCAGCAAACTGTCCCGCGCGGCTTTCGTGCGCTTGTCGAACATAGTCGGCACAATGGTAAATTTGGGTGGCGTTTTTCGGGAATGGAAGACCATCTTAATCGTATGAACCATTCGCTCCAGACCTTTTAAGGCCAGAAATTCGGCTAGCACCGGTATCACTAAGTGGTCGCAAGCCGCCAACGCATTGATCATCAACACCCCCAACATCGGCGGACTATCGATGATGACATAATCGTATTGTTCCGCCACCTTGTTAAGCGCGGTAGCAACCACCAAGCCCATCCCGCCAATGGCTGCCACCTGCCTGTCCAAGGTGGCAATGGCGGTCGATGCCGGTAAAACGTCTATCCCGTCAAATTCGGTCTTGGCGATATACACCCGCGGATCGACGTTTTTCTTTTTTTCGCTGGCATCCAAGAATAAATTGTAAACACTGGATTCGATCTCATCCGGGTTCATTTTGAAATAGCTGGTCAGCGATCCGTGCGGGTCTAAATCCACCAACAACACTCTAAATCCCCAGGAAGACAATAAGCCGCCAAGCGTTACCACTGTGGTCGTTTTACCGACGCCACCTTTTTGATTGGAAATTGACCATATTTTCATAACTGAGCCGACGGTTCCGGCGTCTTTTCAACTGCGGTTTCAGGTGACGGGCTGGGCTGCGACGGCGCCAAATTCAGCACTTTCGCGCGTTCGTCGTCACTCATGCCGTAACGGGCAAAAGCTTGCGACATCAATACCAACACCACCCGCCGATTCTTAAAGCGCCCTTCTTCGTCTTTGTTATCGGCTATCGGATGAAATTCTCCATAGCCCACCGCAGACAATCGCGTTGCGGGAATATTATTTTTTACCAATTCCTTGACCACGCTGGTTGCTCGGGCCGAGGACAAGTCCCAATTGGAAGGGTAAAAGCCGGTGGAAATCGGTACATTATCGGTATAGCCTTCGACATTAATCACGTTGGGCACATCGCGAATCACTTCCGCGACTTTTTGCAACACGGGAAGCGCTTTAGCGGACAGCTCCGCCTTACCGCTGGCGAACAACAATTCGCTGTTCATTTCCAACTCCACCCAAAAATCGTGTTTCTTGATGCCCACCAGTTTACTTTCCACATACGGTTGCAAAGCGCCTTGAAACTGCTCGGACACCTCGCTTAGCCTTTGCTTCTCCTGCAGAATTTCCTCGCTGAGCTCACGCTCCTCCGCAGTATCCAGATTGGGCAATTCGATAGGCTGGACGGTTGTCGGAATCGTACCGATTTGAATCGGTTCGGCGTCTTTCTGAATTTTTTCGTTATGAAACAGTGCTTGATCGAGCGATTCGGAAAAGGTTTCGTATTTACCTTTATTGACCGAAGAAATCGAATACATCACCACAAAAAACGCGAACAGCAGGGTGACAAAATCCGCGTAGGACACCATCCAGCGATCATGATTATCGGCCTGTGGCAACGGCTTACGTCTACGCCGACTCATAAGGCCTCCATCATTTTTCCAATAAAAAACCGGATAATTTCAACTCGATATTACGCGGGTTTTCACCCTCGGCTATCGAGGAAATGCCTTCTATCACCATTTCCCGAGCTTGCGACGCTTCGAAAATCAGGCTCTTCAGTTTATTGGCGATCGGAATAAACAATAGATTAGCCAAACCAACCCCGTAAATCGTCGCAACAAACGCTGTGGCAATACCGCTACCCAACAACTCCGGCTTGGCCAGATTCTGCATCACATGAATTAAGCCGATCACCGCGCCGATGATACCGATGGTGGGCGCATAGCCCCCCATCGCCTCGAATACTCTGGCGGCCTGGGTATCCAGATGCTCTTTGGTGGTCAGTTCAACCTCCAGACAATCGCGAATCACTTCCGGCTCGTTGCCGTCCACCAATAGTTGCAAACCTTTTTTGGCAAAACTGTCTTTTTCGGTTTCGATAATCGATTCCAGGCCCAGCAAGCCCTCCTTTCTAGCCAACGAACTCCAACGCACGATTTTGTCGATTTGCTTTTTGAGCTGCAAATTTTCCGGCACGAAAATCCAACTCAAAATCCGTAAACTACGCAGAAACACCCTGGGCGGAAATTGCAACAACGTGGCGCCCAGCGTACCGCCCACCACGATAACAAAAGCATGAAAATTGACCAGGGACCCGAGTTCGCCACCACCCATTAGGTTGCCGCCGATAATAGCGGCGAAACCGATCAGCACACCCAAAACACTGAGAATATCCATTACTGTAATTTTTTAAATTGGTTGGCGATTTCGTCCAGAGAATAAATACGATCCGCCAGACCGGCTTCCGCTATCGCTTTCGGCATACCATAAATGGTACTGGTAGCCTCGTCTTGCGCCCATATTTGCGCGCCGCGCTGTCTTAACTTGATCGCACCGGCCTTGCCGTCGGCGCCCATACCGGTTAACACCACCGCCAATACATGTCCAGAAAATACTTCGGCTAACGAGCAGAAGGTAATATCGACACTGGGACTATAGATCTCTCCCATTTGCTTGGGTCTTAGCGCAATCTGCCACGTTCCCGCCCCCTGTTTAATTTGCATCTGCATCGCGCCGGGTCCCAATAATGCGGTTCCCGGCTGCAACACATCACCGTCCTGAGCCTCCCGGACAGTGATGTTGCAAAGTAAATTCAGTCGATCGGCAAAACTTTTGGTGAAATTTGGCGGCATGTGCTGCACCAACAATATCGGCATCGAACAATTCGCCGGAATTTTACTGAGCACATGCTGCATGGCAACCGGCCCGCCCGTCGATGCGGCGACCACCAATAAATTGATTTTACTGTTATCGCTCGACGACAGCTTAGGCCGCGTTGCGCTTTCGAGTACCGGCTTGGCTGCTGGTTTTTCGGCATTTAACGCCGGTCGTTGTTCGGCGGCGAGAGCTGTCGTCGTTCGAGCCGACATTCTCACCGCCTGCGCGGCTACCGTCCTCACTCTGTACCTTAGTAGATAACGGGCCGTGTCGCGGTTGGCATCTATATCCTCAAGCTGCTTGGGCAAAAAATCGATCGCGCCGGCATGTAACGCATCCAGCGTAGCTTTAGCCCCTACCTGGGTCATTGCGGAAAACATTAGAATCGGACACGGACGGGTGTCCATGATTTTTTTGACTGCGGTGATACCATCCATTACCGGCATTTCCACATCCATGGTAATCACATCCGGATGCAGACTGGCGGCTAACTCAACCGCTTCGCGACCGTTATGGGCAAATCCGATAACCTTGAACTCTTGATCCTCTTCGAGAATTTCCCGGACTCTTTTGCAGATAAAACTGGAATCGTCGACAATCAGCACCCGAATGGTCATATTGCCGCATCACATCGCATACTTCTTCATCAAGCCCGGCACATCCAGAATCAGCGCTATCTTGCCGTCGCCAGTAATGGTGGCGCCCGCCAGACCTTCCAGGCCGTGCAATTTGGCGCCTAAGGCCTTAATCACCACTTCCTCTTGCCCTATCAGTTGATCGACCACAAAACCGACGTGCCTACCGCCCGCATTCACCACCACCACATGATTGGTGGGCTGAGTTTCACCGGAAAAATAAGATCCTCTCACCAACCACTCGCTCAAATAAAACAGCGGTAAAGCCTTGTTTCTGACCATAACCACCAACTGGCCGTCGACTTTGTTGGTCTTGCTTAAATCCAAATCGAGAATTTCCAAAACGCTGGCCAAGGGCAACGCAAACGCCTGCCCACGCAGCTTCACCATTAGGGTCGGCATAATGGCTAAAGTCAAAGGCACCTTGATGATAATGGTACTGCCCTTGCCTTCCACGGAATCGATTTCCACCACACCGTTCATTTGCGCGATACGCGTTTTCACCACATCCATACCGACACCCCGCCCGGACACATCGGAAATCTCGGTTTTGGTCGAAAACCCTGGCAGAAAAATCAGGTTGTAACATTCCCTATCGTCGAGGCGCGCGGCACTTTCTTCATCCATCAAGCCTTTTTCCACCACTTTCGCACGCAATACATCGGGATTCATTCCTTTGCCGTCGTCTTTGATGGATAACTGAATATGATCTCCCTCTTGAGACGCTTTTAAAATTACTACGCCTTCGCGGGGTTTACCTTTGGCTCCACGCTCATCCGGCGATTCGATACCATGATCGACCGCATTTCTAACCAAATGCACCAAGGGGTCTGCCAATGCCTCGACCAGGTTTTTGTCCAGATCGGTTTCCTCTCCGACCAATTCAAGCCGGATCTCTTTTTTCAAACTTCTAGCCAAATCCCGCACCACGCGCGGAAACCGGCCAAACACTTTCTTAATAGGCTGCATCCGGGTTTTCATCACCGCCAATTGTAAATCGGCGGTTACCACGTCCAGATTGGATATGGCTTTGGACAACTGCTCCCCGGCTTCAGCATTGGCTTTTAGGGTTTGGAAGCGGTTACGCACCAACACCAACTCTCCAACCATATTCATTATGTCGTCCAGAATCTGGGTATCCACCCTGACCGTGGTATCGGCTTGCGGCGTTGCGGCTTTACTCTTGTCAGAGCTCAAATCTATTGCAGATGTCACTTTGCCGACACTTCTTTCCGATTCGGCATTGCTCGCAGGAGCTTCCACAACCGGCTCCGGCTTAACCACCGGAGCCGATTTTTCAACAGGCGCCGCTACTAAATTTTGAGTTACGGCATCTTTCGCCGCTTGCTCGTCAATCTTGCTCAAATTGGCGGCATCGAACTTACCCTTACCGTGCAAGGCATCGAGAACCTTATCAAACTCCTCGTCGGTGATATCGCCGGAATCGCTCACTTGCGCAACCGGCTCGGCATTTACCGAAAACTTACCTTTGCCATGCAATTCGTCCAGCAGATTTTCAAATTCGTCTTCGGTAATCTCATCGTCCGCTGCTGGCGCCGATGGCGATGCGACGTGCACGGTAGGAGAGCCACCTTTACCATGCAAAGCGTCCAACAAGTCTTCGAATTCCTGTTCGGTGATCTCGTCCGCGTCGCCGGCAACCGAGTCACTCGCCAACAACTCCTCGGGATCTAGCATCGCATCATAGTCTTGCACCGCCGTTTCCTGAGGCGATAGCGGGTGCGATACAGCCGCTTCGCTCAATACGGCCGTTTCCACGGCCACGGGAGCTGGCGATTCCGCTTCGGCGGGGCCGGCATAGGCTTTCAATCGTTTCAACAAACCTTGATCGGCCGATTTTGGCGTATTACCCGAGCGAACTTGTCCGAACATTTCGTTGACGATGTCGACGACTTGCAGGATCACATCCATTAAATCCGGAGTAACTTGGCGATCGCCCTGTCTTAGCACGTTGAACACGTCTTCGGCGTTATGGCAAATATCGACCAAGGCACTGATAGCCAAAAAACCGGCTCCGCCTTTTATGGTGTGGAACCCGCGAAATATGGAGTTGAGAAGGTCCAGATCGCCTGGCGACTGCTCCAGTTCTACCAGTTGTTCGCCCAAAGAATCGAGAATCTCCCCGGCCTCGACCAGAAAGTCTTGCAATATTTCGTCGTCCAGATCGATCGCCATGTTGTTTTCCTCAGAAACCTAGACTAGACAGTAAGTCATCGACATCGACCTGACTGGTGGCGACATCGCCGGCCCTGTCATCCACTCCCGGCACGACCGGCCCGGGCACTTCCGGCTGAAGGGCGGGACTGCTGGATGGTGTGACTTTACGGCTGGAAATTTTGATCAGATTGACCATGCTGCCTTCGAGATCCTGCACCAAATCGATAACCCGGCGGATAATCTGCCCAGTAATATCCTGAAAACCTTGCGCCATTAAAATGTCGCTTAAACCGGCCTGAATTTTGTCGAGCGACACTCGCGACTGCTCAAAATACTGGCTGAGGTCGGCACTCATCGCCTTGAACTCTTCGAAGGGCATTTCCCGGTCCAGAAAACGATTCCATTGCCCGGACAATTGATTAACCTGTCCGCTCAACTCGTCGGCAACCGGCAACAAGTCCTCAACAGCGGTTAGTGTTTGATTCGCCGCCTGTTCTGTCATGGCTATAACGTAATGCAGACGCTCCTTGGCATCCGGAATATCGTGCTCCGCCATTGCGGTAATTTTGGAATCCACCGAGAAACTAACCATGGTGTCGTGCAGTTGCCGGGTCAGACGGCCAATTTCCTTAAATAATTGGGTTTCTCTCAAGCCGGCCACTTGATCGAGAATTTCATCGGCAGCCGCGTCATCGCATTTTTCCAATGCCGCGACCAAATCCCGGGCCAAACTCAGCAGGTCAGTATTCATATTCATCTCCCTGAGTTTTAGCCGTCGATGCGCTCAAAAATCTTTTCGATTTTCTCTTTAAGCGTAGCAGCGGTAAAAGGCTTGATCACATAACCGTTGACCCCGGCTTGCGCGGCCATAATGATTTGTTCGCGCTTGGCTTCCGCAGTGACCATTAACACCGGTAAGTTGGCGAGACTGGGAGTAGACCTGACAGCTTTCAATAGATCTATACCGGTCATGCCAGGCATATTCCAGTCGGTGATTAAAAAATCGATACCACCTTTCTCCAAAATAGGCAGCGCCGTTTTACCGTCATCCGCCTCGACGGTATTGGTAAAACCCAGATCTTTCAATAGGTTTTTTACTATTCTCCGCATTGTCGAAAAGTCATCGACAATCAGAATACGCATATTTTTATCCAAGGATAATCTCCACCCAGATTACTTAATCGTTAAAGAAACAAATGAATTGTCGTCAATATTTGCGCAAAACTCCTGCAATAACCGCAAATTAGCCGCACTTTTCATTATCTTTCCCTTCCACCCAATCCGCAAGTCTAGCGCGTAAACGCAACATAGCCTGACTACAAATTTGGCTAACCCGCGATTCGCTAACATCCAGCACCTTGCCTATTTCGCGCAAATTCAGCTCTTCATCGTAATAGAGCGAGATGACCAGACGTTCGCGCTCCGGTAATTCCGAAATCGCTTTGGCTAAGGCTTTTTGAAAATTCTGCTGAATCAGCAAATCTTCCGGCTGCTGATTGCCATGCACATCGTCAATGACACTATCTTCGCCTTGCACCAATTCTTCGACGCTAAAGGTCTTGCAGGACACCGCATCCTGTAAAATATGGTGGTATTCATTAAGGCCGATACCCATATGTCCGGCGACCTCATTATCCTTGGCGTCGCGTCCCAGTTGGTTTTCAACTTCCCGTATCGCCTCCGCCACCATCCGGGCTTTTTTATGCACCGAGCGCGGCGTCCAATCGGAACGGCGCAATTCGTCCAGCATGGCCCCACGGATTCGGATGCCGGCGTAAGTTTCGAAGCTGGCGCCTTGGCCCGCGTCATAGTGCTTTAGCGCTTCCAGCAAACCCAGCATGCCGGATTGAATCAAATCATCGAGCTGCACCGTATCGGGCAGCCGCCCCATCAAGTGGTAGGCAATGCGTTTTACCAGCGGCGCATGTTGAATGACTAAGGCATCAACATTTCCAGCCTGCACGGCAGCATACATTGCCGCTCCGCTCATGCAACATCCTCTTTGGCGCTGTACTGAATCATTCGTTCGACAAAAAACTCCAGGTAGCCGCCCGCTTTAGGCTTGATGGGCCAACTGTCGATTTTCCGCGCCAAATTCTTGATGGCCAGCGCCGCTTTACTTTGCGGGAATGCTTCCACCACCGGCGTTTGTTTTTGCACGGATTTTTTCAAATATTCGTCCTGCGGCACCGCGCCGACAAAATGCAAGGCCACATCCAAATAGCGATCTGTCACTTTACTCAGTTTATTGAACAATGCTTGTCCGTGCTCAGCCGACTGCACCATATTCGTAATGATGTGAAAACTATTGAGTCCGTAATCTCTATTCAACAATTTGATGTAAGCATAGGCGTCAGCCAGCGAGGTAGGCTCATCACACACCACCACAATGATTTCCTGGCAAGCACGGGCAAAATTCACCACGCTTGCCGAAATACCGGCTGCGGTATCGACTATCAACACATCCAGCTCTCGGTCGATTTCGCTAAAAGCCCGTATCACGCCGGCTTGCTCGATACTCGACAAATCGGACATCCGCTGAATACCTGAAGAAGCCGGAATGATTTTCAGCCCGGAAGGTCCGGTCATCATGATTTCCTTCAAACTTTTTTCGCCGCTCAATACGTGCGACAAATTGAATTCGGGAAACATGCCCAGCAAAATATCGACATTGGCCAAGCCCATGTCGGCGTCGAGTATCGCCACCCGCCTGCCCATTTTGGATAGTGCCACGCCGATATTCACGGAAAGATTGGTTTTACCAACCCCACCCTTGCCACTTGTTACCGCGATTACTCGCACCGGTTTCATATGTCTCATTTGTCTAATTCCAGCTGCCTGATCGAATGACTTATGCATGGCTTTCCGCCAGCCAGTCTTCAACATTCACATTGTCGCCATCGCCATGGTCCTGATCGACACTTTCCATACACTGCTGAATCAAAGCATCGGCATCGGGCAAGTAAATATCTTCCGGAACCTGCTGACCGTCAGTAATAAATGACAATGGCATACGCCGCTCGATAATCGCCGACAACGCGGTACCTTTGCTAACTGCCTCATCAAACTTGGTTAGTATAGTCGCTTGTGGTTCGAGTATTCGGAACGCGTCCATAATTTCCAGCATTGCTTTGTATTGAGTGGTTGCGGACACCACCAAATAGGAGCGGATCGGCAAATCGCCGTGTTGCAAGGTTTTCAGCTGCTCGGCCAAGCGCATGTCGCGCTGACTCATGCCGGCGGTGTCGATCAAAATCAGGCGTTTATCGGAAAAACTATTGATATGCCTGCGCAACTCTTCCGCATCGCCCGCCACTCTGACTGGTACATCCAGGATCCTGCCGTAAGTATTGATTTGCTCGTGAGCGCCGATCCGATAATTGTCGGTGGTAATCAGCGCGATCTGCCGGGAACCGTGTTTTAAAATAAACTGCGCGGCCAATTTAGCAACTGTGGTGGTTTTACCGACGCCGGTCGAGCCGACCAATGCGGCGATACCGCCTTGATCCAGCAAGTTGTCGTCGGCTATCGGCACCAGTTTGGCCAACATTTCTTGAGCTTTGCCGATGGCCAAATCGAATTGCTTATGACTACCCAGCCGGTTGGCTATCTTGCCCGCCAAATTTTTCGAGAAGCCGCACTCAAACATCCGGTCGCGCAAATCGTCGTGTAAAGGTAGTCCGTGTTGCGGCATTTGCATGACTATATTTGACAGCTTGCTGTCCAACATCGTCCGCAGCTCTTTCATCTCCGCACGCATTTCGTCGATGAATTTATCGCCGTTGTGCGATTGAACCGGCCGTGGCTCGGTCAACGGTTTAATTTTGGGATCGGCACTCGCCCAGGCAGGCTTTTCAACTTGACGAACTTTTTCGGAGATCTTCTGCGCGTTGTTATGGCCAACCTGCAGTTTTTCGGCATAACCGACGTATTGATCCAGGTTGCGACGGATCGGATTTTCCGGAATGCTGCCTTCCGCGCCGCGTTTTCTGGCGCTACTTAGCACGTGCAGCGATTTTTTTTCAGCTTCGAGATCGGGCAAATCGACTTTTTTAACTTCATTGGGCGGCGATTTTTCGTCTTCGCGCTGCTTGAGATTTTTATGAATGACCTGCTCGTCAAAGTCGCGGGCCGCAACGATTTCCACGCCGCCATCCACCGAACGGTTGGACATAATCACTGCATCGGCGCCCAATTCTTCTTTGACCATGCGCATGGCCTGCCGTATATCTGCTGCAAAAAAGCGTTTAATTTTCATCGCGCAACCTCTGTTTTATTGTCCACGCTGTCCCACTGTGGAAACCACCCTGATCTGCCGATCTTGAGGGATTTCATTATAGGCCAGCACATGTAAGCCGGATATCGAATGACGAACGAAGCGAGCCAACCAGGGACGAATATAAGAAGACACCAACAACACTGCGGTTTGACCTTCCATTTCCATCCTTTGCGCACTTTCCTCCAAGGATTTGTGCATCTGCTCGGCTAGGCCAGGTTCTAAACCCGCACCACCTTCGCCCGCCGTCTGCAATGACCTATGCAATATCTGTTCCAATCCAGGATCAAGTGTAATAACCGGGATCTCTGTCTGTACGCCATTGATTTCATGGACAATTGAGCGTCCCAAAGCCGCCCGTACCGCCGAAGTCAAGATGTCCGGATCTTGACTCTTCACCCCGTACTCCGCCAAAGTTTCGGCGATGGTCCGTAAATCCCGAATCGAAACCCGCTCTTGCAGCAAATTTTGTAAAACCTTCACCAAAATACCCAAGGGCAAGGTTTTTGGTACCAGATCCTCGACCAACTTCGGCGCTACTTTGGACAAATTATCCAGCAACTGCTGCGCCTCTTCGTAACCGAACAATTCGTGCGCATTACTTTGCAGAATATGACTGAGATGCGTGGCCACCACGGTGCTGGGATCGACCACCGTGTAACCCAGAGTTTGCGCCTGGTCTTTCTGATTGGCATCGATCCAGATCGCATCCAAACCAAACGCCGGATCCTTGCAAGGCGCGCCTTGCAAAGTGCCGAACACCCGGCCGGGATTAATCGCCATTTCTTTCTCGGGCATGATATTGGCTTCGCCGACGCTCACCCCCATCAAGGAAATCCGGTATTCGGTAGGCGACAAATCCAGGTTGTCGCGAATATGTACGGACGGAATCAGAAAGCCTAGCTCTTGCGACAATTTCTTGCGCACACCCTTGATGCGCATCATTAATTGTCCGCCCTGATTTCTATCCACTAGCGGAATCAAGCGATACCCCACTTCCAGGCCAATTGCATCGACCGGCATCACATCGTCCCAACCCAATTCCTTGATCTCGGTTTTGGCCAGCTGCTGCGGCGAGACGATGCGTTCCATTTCCAGGGCTTTTTCTTCCTCAAGCTTACGGCGCCTGTCGATAAGATACGCACCGCCAACCAGCGTCAACGCCAGCAAAATGAAAACCAGATTCGGCATACCGGGAATGATACCCAAGATGCCCATTACCACCGCAGTAACCAGCAGCGTGCGCGGGTCTTCGAACAGTTGCGAGCTCAACTGCTTGCCGATGTCCTGCTTGCTACCGCGGACCCGCGTCACCACCATCGCGGCGGCGACCGATAATAGTAGCGACGGAATCTGCGCCACCAATCCATCACCGATGGTCAGCAACACGTAAACATTGGCGGCGTCGGCAAAGCTCATGCCGTGCTGACCCACGCCTATCGCCAAACCGCCTATCATATTCACGAACAAAATGATGATGCCGGCTACCGCGTCGCCACGTACAAATTTACTGGCACCATCCATCGAACCGTAAAAATCGGCTTCGGCGGCCACTTCTTCCCGGCGCGCGCGAGCTTCATCCTGATTGATCAAACCGGAATTCAAATCGGCATCGATAGCCATCTGTTTGCCCGGCATCGCGTCCAAGGTAAAACGGGCGCTCACTTCCGCCACCCTGCCGGCTCCCTTGGTAACCACCATAAAATTGATGACTACCAATATTGCAAACACCACGATACCCACTGCAAAATTGCCACCGATTACGAATGAGCCGAAGGCTTCGATGACTTTGCCAGCGGCATCGCCACCTTCATGACCACGTATCAACACTACCCTGGTGGAAGCGACGTTCAAAGATAGCCGCAACAAGGTAGCGACTAAAATCACGGTAGGAAACGAGGCAAATTCCAAGGGCTTAAGCGTGTATATCACCACTAATAATATGATTAACGAAAATGCGATATTGAAGGTAAAAAACAGATCCAATACGAACGGCGGCAACGGCAAAATGAGTAATGCCAGCAACATGATAATCAACAGCGGCGCACCCAAACCTAGCCCATTCAGTGCTTTCAGCGCGTTGAGTATTTTCGTAAAATCCATAATTTAGCTCGATACCTTGCTATTGCTTAAAGTCGTCGGGCACTTCTACATCGGCGGGCGGAACCGGTTTGTTCCAGCCATACTGCGTCGAAGCCCGCAATTGAAAAACGTAGGCCAAGACCTGGGCCACGGCCAAAAATAACCCCCGTGGTATTTCCTGATTCAGGTCGGTGGAATAATACAAGGCTCTCGCCAGCGAAGGCGCCGCGACCAAAGGCACTTGTGAGGCCATTGCCAACTGCCGTATCTTCGCGGCAACCAAATCGGTACCTTTGGCAACCAGCAAGGGCGCGGCATTACCGTTTTGGTCGTATTTTAAGGCTACCGCGAAATGGGTGGGATTGGTGACGATGACATCGGCACTCGGCACCGCATCCATCATCCGTCGTTGCGCCGCCTCCATCTGCATCCGGCGGATTTTGCCCTTAACTTCGGGATTTCCCTCCTGATCCTTGTTTTCGTCACGCACTTCCTGCTTGGTCATTTTCAACTGCCGCTGATGATTCCACAATTGATAAGGCGCATCCAGCATCACCAAAAGCAAAAAGGTGGCACTCAGAATCAGTAAACAGAACGAAATAATAGCGCCGGCATGGTGAATAGCTTGATCGATAGGCAAACGGCTCAAGCCCATGAAATCGTCGAAATACAGCTTGAACAAATTCCAGGAGACGATCGAGACCAAGATGACTTTGAGGATAGCCTTGATCAGTTCGACGATGCCTTGAATCCCGATGATTTTTTTCACCCCGGTCAACGGATTCAGCTTGGAAAACTTGATTTCGAAGGCTTCGCTGGCAAAGTTCCAACCGCCGAACATTAATGCCGCCGCCAAATCGGCTATCACCAACACCACCAGAAAAGGCAGAATCACCCATAGGCCGTCGGCAAACGCCGCTTTAAGGTAAATCAAAGGTGTGGCCGGATCGAACACGGCCTCCCGCGTCAATTGCAAGGGACGTTTCATCATCTCCAGCATACTGCGCCACATACCTTGACCGGAATAAAAAAACAGCGCAGAACTGGTAATCAAGGTCACAAAGGTATTAAGCTCCTTGGAGCGGGGCACCTGACCTTTTTTTCGCGAATCGGAAAGTCGCTTACCAGTGGGGTCTTCGGTTTTGTCTTGACCGGAATCTTCAGCCATTTAATTCAACCTCAGCAGCTCGCCAATCAACGCGAAGCCGCTGTGCAGCATATCGCTGAAGCCTTCCAGCATGGTCGGCAAGCCAATCCAGATTAAGACCATGCCCAGCATGATAGTAATCGGAAAGCCGACACCAAAAATCTGTAATTGCGGCGCCGCTTTGGAGGCCACGCCAAAACTGATATTAACGAACAGCAATGTCGCCATCACCGGCATCGATAACAATAAACCGTCGGCAAAAATCAGGCTGCTCCAACTAATCACTCGCCATAAATCAGTCTTGTCCATACCTATCGTACCCACCGGCAAGGTATGAAAACTTTGCGCTAACATCTCGATCAGCAATAAATGACCGTCCACAGCTAAAAACAACAAGCTACCGCCGATCACGAACAATTGGGCAATTACCGGCACTTGTACGCCGGTCGCCGGATCGACCATGGATGCAAAGCCCAAACCCATGCTGTAAGCAATAGTCTGTCCGGCGAATAACATAATTGAAAACACCATCTGTAGGATAAACCCGGAGGTCAGGCCCAAGACCACTTGCTGCAGAGTAACCATTACGCCTTGATAACCAAAGACTTGGATATTGGGCATTGCCGGCAAGGTCGGCATGATGACGAACGTAATCAACGCGCTAAGCATCACTCTAACTTTCGCTGGTAACGCTCTAACGCTAAACACCGGCACGCTAATAAACATGGAGCTGATGCGAAAGAATGGCCAGACAAACGAAGCAAGATACTGCAGCAATTCCTCTTCGCTAAAGTTCATCCTATTAACGTAGGAATATCGCGCATCAAATCCTGAAAATAATCGATGAGCATTTGCAGCATACCGGGACCGGCTATCATCAGTACCGCAATAACTGTCGCCAGCTTAGGGATAAATGTCAAGGTCTGCTCCTGAATCGACGTCGCCGCCTGAAACATCGACACCAACAAGCCGACAATCAAGGACGAGATCAGGATAGGCCCCATTAATTTCAAGGAAATCAATACGGTGTCTTGCGCAATTACCGAGATAGTCTCCGGTGTCATCATGGTATTGGCCTATACGTAAAAACTGGCGGCCAGCATTTCAAGTACCATGGTCCAACCGTCCGCCAACACAAACAACATGATCTTGAACGGCAACGACACGATCATCGGCGATAGCATCATCATACCCATAGACATCAGCACGCTGGCTACCACCAGATCAATCACCAAAAATGGCAGAAAAATCAGAAAACCGATCTGAAAAGCCGTTTTTAATTCACTGGTCACATAAGCCGGTACCAACAAGGAAAACGGCACATCCTCCGGTTTGTCGATTTGTTCGCGGCCGGAAATGCGCACAAAAGTATCCAAATCGGCCTCGCGGGTTTGCTTGAGCATGAACTGTTTGAACGGCTCCGAGGCTCTCTGCAACGCGGTCACCGCGTCGATTTTTTCTTCCATATACGGCTGCACAGCGGTTTCGTTAACCTTTTCCAGCACCGGCATCATGATAAAAATGGTTAAAAACAAGGACAAACCCAATAACACTTGATTGCTTGGCGCTTGAGCTGCGCCGATAGCTTGCCGCAGCAAGCCCAGCACGATCATAATCCGCGTGAACGAAGTCATCGATAACAACAATGCCGGCAATAAAGTCAGCATGGTCATCAAGGCTAAAATCTGAATGGTAACCGTATAGGTTTCGCCACCTTTAGGGTTGCTGGTGACGGTGATCGCATCTATACCGACCGCTGCCGAAACCGTTGCCGGCAGCAGCATCAAACCGATCAGGATCAAACAAGAAGAGATCAACTTAATCATTTTGCTTACCCTGCATAACTTGCAGCAACTTTTTGGCAAATGCGCTGCTTTCTTGGCTATCCGGACCATTCATAAATAAACGCTGATCGCCTTCGAGCTCAAGTAGTTTGTCGATGCGTCCGCTGCTAACACCCAGCAATAGTTGTTTCTCACCGACTTTGACCAACACCAGCTTTTCACGCATCCCCAGGGATAATCCAGCCAATATGGTCAATTGTCCTTTACTGACAAAGGCCAAACTGCCGCTTTTGCGCAATAACCATACCGACAGAAAAAATACCGCCAAGACCAGTAACAACGCCAAAAGCCATTGCGCAACATCCCCGGAAGAAACTACTTTTGCAGTTTGCCTGGGAACCGCTGTAACCTCTTCGGCCCAGGCTCGGGGCGAGAACAGCGTGGCAACCGCCAGAATAACCAAGGTTCGCGCAGACATCAGCCCAGCTTTCTAACCCGTTCCGACGGGCTAATGATGTCCGTTAACCGAATACCGAACTTGTCGTTGACCACCACCACTTCGCCGTGCGCCACCAAGGTTCCGTTTACCAACACGTCCATGGGTTCACCGGCAAAACGATCCAGCTCCACTACCGACCCCTGGTTGAGTTGCAATAAATTTCTAATATTAATTTTGGTCCGACCGATCTCTAATGACACCGTGACCGGCACATCGAGAATCACATCCAACTTAACCTCATCGCTGCTGGGCCCATTATTTTTGGACTTTTGTTCGGCGAATTCCGGAAATTCCGCCGCGGCAAAACCTTGAGCACTATTTTTAGCAGCGCCGGCTTGCTCTTTCAATGCCTCGCCCCAATCCGCCTCAGCCTCGGCCTGTTCGTTCATCGCGGCCGCCCAGTCATCGCCAATATCGTCGTTTTCACTCATACTTACCTTCCCTGCTGTTAAATATTATCCAGCGTCATTTTTTCTATAATTTCGATGGCGTAGTTGCCATCCGAAAGCCCTAGTTTGCCGCGAAAAACCGGCACATCTTCTACTTCCAGCAGCACGGTTTCCGGCATTTCGATTGGAATCACATCGCCTTTTTTAAGTTCAATCACTTCGCTGATAGACATTTCCTTTTCTATCAGCTTACTGTTAACCACCACTTCGCTACGCATTATTTCGACTCTTAGTGAGTCTTGCCAACGGCCATCGACCTCACCGCGATCACTCGTCACTGCATCCAGCAGCTCTCTAATGGGTTCTATCATGGAGTACGGCATCGCGATATTGATGTCGCCGCCGCCGCCCTCCAATTCCACATGAATAGTGGAAATCACCACGATTTCCGAAGGGCTGACGATGTTGGCAAATTGCGGATTCACTTCTGAGTTGATGTATTCGAACTCGATGTCCATCACCGGCTTCCACGCCTCGGCCAAGTCCTTGAATATCATGTCAATAATCAGGCGGATGATGCGCATTTCGGTCGGTGTAAACTCCCGGCCTTCGACCTTGTTATAAAACTGGCCGCCGCCACCGAAAAAATTATCTACTGCTGTAAACACCAAACGCGGCTCCATCACGATTAGCGCCCGTCCGCGCAAAGGCGACATCCGTATCACGTTTAAGTTAGTCGGTACGAACAGACCCTGAATAAATTCCGAGAATTTCTGCACCTGAATCCCGGAAACCGAAATCTCCGCGGCACGGCGTAAAAAATTAAATAGCGCGATCCGAAAATGCCTAGCAAAACGCTCGTTAACCATTTCCAAGGTTGGCATACGTCCGCGGACAATACGCTCCTGACTATTAAAATCATAGACTCTAGCCGTACCCCGGCTATATTCATCATCGTCAGCACCGGTATCGACGTCGCCGTCGTCCACACCATGTAGTAGCGCGTCAATTTCGTCTTGTGATAATAAGTCTGCGGTTGACATTTATTGCATTACAAATTCAGTGAAATACACATCTTTAACGGTATTTTTACCGGCCATTTTTTCCAGTACCTTGCCGATTTCCACCTGCATCATCTCTTTCAGCTCTTGTTTTCCTGCCAAGGTTTTCGCTTTCTCGGCACCTAAAGCACTGATAGCCATCAATAAATTATTGCGTATCATTGGCTCGTGTTTTTTCATCGCATCCACACTCGCCTCGCCTTTTGTGAGTATGGTTAACGAGATTCGGATAACTTTTGCGCCCGAACCGGCAGGAAAATTGACCAGCAACGGCGTAGGCAAATCGTAATAAATATCGGGTTCAGCGACTTTTTCATGCTCGGCATCCTCTTCTTTAGCAGCGTCCTCCTTGTGTTCTTCCTTGCCTTGTTTGCCATCGCCTTCTTCCTTATGCTCTGCACTCGCTTGCTTATTCATATAAAAATAAGCACCGCCACCAGCACCCGCTAAAACCAATACTGCTACGGCAATTATTACTATCATTTTTTTGGAAGACTTCTTGCCTTCGTCTTTCCCTTGGGCCTCTGCCATTTTCCACCTATAAATTTTTAAAGCACAATTTGCGCCAAAATATTCACACCCAACCCCATAGCTTATTTACAAAGCCATCCGGATTCGATCATACAAGAAAAAACATCGTTGTAGAATAATAGTATAGCCGTCACTGGAAAGCAGTTAGGCAATGATGCGGGATTTAGGTATTTTGAAAAACACCTGAAAGGATTGTAGCCCTTAAGTCAAATTTTTGACTTAAATTGCGAATATCTTAAAGAAAGGGCTGCAAAGACCGTCCGGTCTTTGCAGCTTTATCACATATTACAAAGAATTAACTGCGTTTAATTCCTGGAAAGCTTGCTCTAAACGAGTCACCATACCAACTTGACCGGCACGTTGCCAAACCCGTGGATCGTAGTATTTTTTGTTTGGTTTATCGGCGCCATCAGGGTTACCGATTTGACCTTGCAAATAAGCTTCGTTTTTCTTGTAATAATTCATCACACCTTCCCAGCTTGCCCACTGGGTATCAGTGTCGATGTTCATTTTCACAACGCCGTAACTAATCGATTCTTTGATTTCTTCCGGCGATGATCCGGAACCACCGTGGAACACAAAATTCAAGGTGTTATGCGGCAAACCGAATTTTTCGGAAACGTATTTTTGTGAGTTATCCAAAATTTTTGGTGTCAATTTAACATTGCCAGGCGAATACACGCCATGCACGTTACCGAACGACGCCGCGATAGTGAAACGGTGGCTGACTTTGCTCAAATGCTCGTAAGCATAGGCTACATCTTCAGGTTGGGTGTACAAGGATGAATGATCCACGCCACTGTTATCGACACCGTCTTCTTCGCCGCCGGTAACACCCAACTCGATTTCCAACGTCATGCCCAATTTCGACATACGCTCCAAATATTTAGCGCAAATTTCAATGTTTTCCGCGAGACTTTCTTCCGACAAATCCAGCATGTGCGAGCTAAATAACGGTTTACCAGTTGCCGCAAAATGTTTTTCACCGGCATCTAACAAACCATCAATCCAAGGCAGCAGTTTTTTTGCTGCGTGGTCGGTGTGTAGAATTACGGGAACGCCATAATGTTCAGCCAGCGCATGAACGTGGTGAGCACCTGAAATCGCACCGACAATTGAATTGCCTTGCCCTTCCAATTTTAAGCCTTTACCGGCAACAAACGCGGCGCCACCGTTTGAAAACTGGATGACCACTGGTGATTTTACTTTCGCCGCCGCCTCCAATACCGAGTTAATGGTATCGGTGCTGATCACATTCACGGCAGGTAAAGCAAATTTGTTTTCTTTGCATATTGCAAAGATTTTTTGAACATCTTCACCGGTAACGACACCGGGCTTAACAACATCTAATATTTTCTGTGACATGCCATAAATCCTGCTTAGGAATCGGATTGCCGAATAAACAGACAATCCGAGATAAATCGTAATGGAACGCTGGCAACGAGAATAACTCACTGCCAGCTATCTTTGTTAAGCTTCCAAGCTAGCCAAACGCTCTGACAACAATTTTTCCAAAGCTTCCAAAGCTTTGGCGAAACCGTCTATACCTTCCGCCAATTTTTCTTTTGCCATGCGGTTTTCTTCGTGCATACGATCGAAAGTCGCTTTGTCGACAGTGATTTTTTCGATCGTAGCATTCGCCGCATTAGCCGGATCCAATTTACGCGGCAGCTCGCCTTCAACGGATTGCAATTCAGCCAGTAAGGATGGCGCAATAGTTAACAGATCACTACCGGCCAACTCGGTGATTTCCCCGATGTTTCTGAAACTTGCGCCCATTACTTCGGTTTTGTAGCCGAATTTTTTGTAATAGTTGTAGATTTCAGTTACTGACAATACACCTGGATCTTCTGTAGGCGCGTAAGAATCGCGGCCAGTGTCTTTTTTGTACCAATCCAGAATACGGCCAACAAATGGAGAAATCAGCGTAATGCCATTTTCCGCGCAGGCAATCGCTTGATGCAAACCAAACAACAATGTCAGGTTGGTGTGAATGCCTTCTTTTTCCAATACGGCGGCAGCTTGGATGCCTTCCCATGTTGCAGCAATTTTGATCAGCACGCGTTCTTTGGAAATACCGGCGGCTTCATATTGCTTGATCAAATCACGACCTTTAGCAATAGTGCCTTCGGTATCATAAGACAGGCGCGCATCGACTTCAGTCGATACGCGGCCTTCGATGATTTCCAGAATTTTCAAACCGAAAGATACCGCTAAACGATCAAACGCCAGCGTTACAACGTCGGCAGCCGAGGCAGCCGCACCTAAAGTTGCGCGCGCACCTTTCAAGGTATCGTCAACAATACCTTGATATTGCGGCATTTGGGCAGCAGCAGTAATCAAAGATGGATTGGTGGTCGCATCGCGCGGTTTGAATGTTTCGATCGCTTGAATGTCGCCAGTGTCGGCAACGACGACAGTTACTTCACGTAGTTGTTCAAGTAAATTTTTTGCCATAGGAATGTCCTCGAATTGTTATTAATTTGTCCCCCTAGTTTGAACTGAGCCTTACCAATAAAAGATGTTCAGCAATTCTTGCAGGAGATTGATTTCATAAGAGTCCCTGGTGAAGAAACCCTGTAATTTTTAGATTTGACAATACTGAATCGCCACTTCGTATGTTTTAAAGCAGCGTACTGCAGTTTAAAACATACGAAGTGGCGATTCTTTTTAAAACTACCGGTGATTTTTTAACTTTTTATCCTAACGCACCGGCCATCAGTATCAAAAACTTGCTGATGCCTTACCCTCTATCGCGCAAATACTTTTCTACGCCTGTCGCTTTCGCGGCAGCAGCCTCTCTGTCTTTCACGATTTGCTTTGCCATGTATTTAGCAACACCAGTCGCGGGATTAGAGTCTTGTTTTTCCAAGTATTTGGCTACGCCAGTTTTATTGGCGCCAATTTTATCTAGGTATTTTTCTACGCCTGTAGCGCCCCCTGCGTCTACATAACTAGCACTAGAGCCAGCAGCACCAGATTTAGAACCGGATTTCTTGCTATATAAGAAAACACCGGCAGCGGCCAATACAGCTAAACCTAACAAGCTATTGGTAGAACCTTTTTCTTCAGATGGCGTAGAACCGACCGACTCTGATTCGCTGCTAGCAACCGACGACGCAACGCTACTTCCCGAAGCAGCTTGCGGCGCAGACTTGTCATGCTTGTATGCCGGGTCAGTGAACAAAACCTTTGGCTGATAATTAGCCGCCGGGTAATTTGCGTCTTGCTCTACAACCTCAACTTCCTTAGCTTTAGCAGCTGGCTTTGCCGCTGAAGAGCTGCTGGCTTCCCCATTATAGTCTGGATTGGTATAAAGCACCTTTGGTTGATAATCGGCCGCAGGATATTCTTCTGCCATCGCCAAGGAACTGGTCAGCAGCAGCGCTGCCATAACACCTTTCGTTAATTCATTTATTTTCACGTCTATCACCTATGCTGTTAGAAACGTGAGACTTTAATAATTGACCAATCAAAAACCAAAGCCCCACCTACTGTTTACCAAAATTAAAGAACGGCTTCCACATTAGCGACGACATTGTCCACGGTAAAGCCGAACTCTTTGAAGAGCTGACCTGCCGGGGCCGATTCGCCGAAACGGTCCAATCCTACGACTCTACCCGCGCTGCCGGCATATTTCCACCAGCTGTCGGTCACACCCGCTTCTACTACCACGCGTTTGGTCACGCTAGGCGGCAATACGCTGTCTTTGTACGCTTGATCTTGCGCTTCGAAGACGTTGGTCGATGGCAAGGACACCACGCGGATTTTTTTGCCTTTTGCCGTTAACGCGTCGGCGGCTTTCAGTGCCAATTCGACTTCGGAACCGGTGGCAATGATGATCGCTTCCGGGGCACCATCGCTGTCTGTCAGGATGTAGCCACCTTTGCTGATCGCGTCAATTTGGGCCTGGGTCCGCGCAGTGTGCGGCAGGTTTTGACGCGAGAAGATCAGGGTGCTAGGGCCGTCTTGACGTTCGATGGCGGCTTTCCAGCTGACCGCAGATTCCACCGCATCGGCCGGACGCCAGACGTGCATGTTGGGGATCATGCGCAGGGTGGCGGTTTGTTCGACGGGTTGATGGGTCGGGCCGTCTTCGCCCAGGCCGATAGAGTCATGGGTGTAGACGAAGATGGTCGGAATTTTCATCAACGCGGCCATGCGCAGGGCGTTACGGGCGTATTCGCTGAACATCAGGAAGGTCGCGCCGTAGGGTTTGAATCCGCCGTGCAAGGTAATGCCGTTCATGATGGCGGACATACCGAATTCGCGCACACCGTAGTAGACGTAGTTGCCGTCGAAGCCGGGCTGGTTGACGTCTTTGCAACCGGACCACAAAGTCAGGTTGGAGCCGGCCAGGTCGGCAGAGCCGCCCAACAGTTCGGGCAACAAGGGGCCAAAACCGTTCAGGGTGTTTTGTGAGGCTTTGCGGCTGGCGATGGTTTCGCCTTTTTCGTTGACCGCCGCGACGAAGGCGTTGGATTTTTCGGCCCAGTCGGCAGGCAGTTCATTTTTGATGACTCGGCGCTCGAATTCGGCAGCGAGTTCAGGGTGCGCAGCTTTGTAGGCGGCAAATTTGGCGTTCCAGGCGCTTTCCAGTTGGGCACCTTTGGCGTTGGCATCCCATCCGGCTTTGATATCGGCAGGGATTTCGAACGGCGCATGCGGCCAGCCTAGGTTTTCGCGCGTGGCAGCCACCTCGGCTTCACCCAGGGCGGCACCGTGGCATTCTTCTTTGCCTTGTTTGTTCGGCGAACCGAAACCGATGGTGGTTTGGCAGCAGATGATGGTCGGTTTGTCGGTGACTTTTTTCGCGGCTTCGATGGCGACTTTGACGGCGTCGGCGTCGTGACCGTCAACCTTAGGAATGACGTGCCAGCCGTAGGCTTCGAAACGTTGCGGGGTGTTGTCCAGGAACCAGCCATGCACGTTGCCGTGTCCACGCACTTCACCATCGATGGAGATGTTGTTGTCGTCGTAGAAGGCGATCAGTTTGCCCAGTTTCATGGAGCCGGCCAATGAGCAGGCTTCGTGGGAAATACCTTCCATCAAGCAACCGTCGCCCAGGAACACGTAGGTGTGGTGGTCGACGATGTCGTGACCGGGACGGTTGAATTGGCCGGCCAGGGTGCGTTCCGCCAAGGCAAAACCCACGGCATTGGTAATGCCTTGTCCCAAGGGACCGGTGGTGGTTTCGACACCTTCGGTATAGCCGTATTCAGGATGACCCGGGGTTTGCGAGTGCAGTTGGCGGAACTGTTTCAGTTCTTCGATCGGCAGGTTGTAGCCGGCCAAATGCAGCAAGGAATAAATCAGCATGGAGCCATGACCGTTGGACAGGATGAAGCGGTCGCGGTTCGGCCATTTGGGGTTGCCGGGGTTGTGTTGCAGAAAATCGTTCCACAATACTTCGGCTATGTCGGCCATACCCATCGGCGCACCCGGGTGCCCTGAGTTGGCTTTCTGTACCGCGTCCATGCTAAGTGCGCGGATGGCGTTCGCTAAGTCTCGGCGCGAAGGCATGTTGGTCTCCTTTATATTTTGTTATTTTTTAGTTGCGAATCGATGGCTCGACATCGCTCTGGATGAGGCAGGTAAATACAAGGGCGACCAAAACCACACTCTCGTTATTTCTAGACTGCTGGAATCGGGATCACCTTGACGCCCAAATAATAATTAAAAGCCTGTGACCGAATCGCTCCGATCACAGGCCCGCACGCCAAATTATTCCAAATTGGCGTGTCTTGATCTCATTTCTTCTTCTGCAATACCTTTGTCATGAATCACATGAGAAATGGTCGCTTCCAGGAAAAACAAAGTTGACAACTCAAACACAGTACCCATAGGCATGCCTTTGACTTTACCGTACTGTTCAGCTCGGCCAATCTGTAAAGTAACATCAGCCAAATCGCCGATAGTCGAATCATCCTTGGCTGAAATTAGCACGATTTTAGCGCCGACTTCTTTAGCTTTTTTAGTGAAAGCCACCAATTGCTCGGTCTCACCAGAGCCCGAGATAATAATTAACAAATCGCCCGCTTTAATGCTTGGTGTGACGATTTCGCCAACGACGCTAACGTCATAACCGCCATGCATCAAACGCATAGCAAAGAAATTACCGACAAGCTTTGAACGGCCAGCGCCTGAAATAAAAATGCGCTTAGCTTGATCCAGCATGTCGACCAAGGTTTTGTCGTGCGAATCGGGTGTCGCTTCCAGAATTCCTGAAATTTTGTCAATAATTAACTGCTGATGCATGACTTATACCGCCGCTGCATCAACCAGTTCACGGATTTCACGAGCCGCTTCAGCAGGTGATGGTGCGCCGTAGATAGCTGCACCAACCACGATAATGTTTGCGCCAGCTTCAACCACTTGTTGCACAGTAGCTTGTTTAATACCGCCGGCAACCGAGATACGAACATTCAATCCAAGACGAGCAATGTCGTTCAGATCGGTAAACGGTGTGTGACCCGCAGCTTGTGCATCAAGACCCGTGTGAATACCGACGATTTGCGCACCCAATTTCACTGATTCTTTAGCGATATAAGCTTTGTCTTCGACGTTGATCAAGTCGATTTGAGTTTCAGCACCGTGTTTTTTTGCGGCTTTAACAACGCCGGCAATAGTTGCCAAACCTGAAACACCCAGTACGGTAACGATATCCGCGCCTTCCGCGTAGAATGCACCGGCTTCGTATTCGCCAGCGTCCATGGTTTTCAAGTCAACCAACAACAGTTTGTCTGGGAAACGTTGTCTCAGTTCTTTAACCAGATTGATACCGTTGTATTTGATGCAAGGGGTGCCGATTTCAAAAATGTCGACATAAGGTGCTACTTGATCCGCCAACGCAACGGTTTGGTTGAAATCCAGTGAATCCAACGCCATTTGAATTAATGGTCTTGCCATGTGATGTGCTCCGAAAGTTTTTAATTTTTAGTAATAGCCGATTCTTGCAAACTGCCACAACCCGCTAGGCTTGTCACGTACGTGTGATGCATTTGTAACTGTAAGATAGAAATGGGATATATGTCAATGCTTAGCAACACCGCGCCACACGCAGACTGACGGATAATTCGTCGCTAGGCAATTCTACGCCGAAACCTTAACCTAAACCGACTTGCCTAGCACACGCTGAAAACCGAAACTCGAGCTTAAGACCCAAGCGTTACAAGCTGATTAATCAGCATATTTTTTTTAACGTCAATGCTCGGCTTAGCGATAAACCTTACTAGAACATAGGGTATTAACTCAAAAATCAACCACAGACAAACGGAATAGAGTTTTCACGAACCCGCCAAAATATGTAGAAAATTTGCACTTTCAATCCAATTCAATCCGAGGAGCCCAACTTGAAACGCCTCTTTTTTGCCTTATGGCCCGAGCAACCCACCCGCCAACAATGCGTGAACGTAATCACTAAACTTAATTGTGTCGGCCGACCGATGACCGTAACGAATTTACATGTTACGTTGTTGTTTTTAGGCCGAATCACCTCCAAACAGCAAGCGTCGCTAGTCAAAGAAGCCGGCCAGCTTCGAACATCGTCTGCAAGACTGACATTCGACCATCTAAGCTTCTGGAAAAAACCCGCGGTGCTGTGCCTAACGACCAACCGAACAGATCAGCACATCCTGCAACTAAACCAACAATTGACGGCTATCGCCAAACAGCACCAAATTAACATCGACGAAAGACCATTTAAACCGCATATCACCTTAATAAAAAATGTCCACCAACCCATCCACATCGATTTCGAACCGGTTTTCTGGCAATCGGACGGATTTTGTTTAGTGGAATCCCGCTTAACAGATAATGTCGTTGACTACGAAATTCTGGAACACTGGCCGTCGACTAACCCTCTCGCATCTTAAAAATCAGGATACCACCCATGCCATTTTTAAAGCTGGACACTAACGTAACTATCGACACCGAACAGAGACCACAACTGCTAAAAGAACTATCGCAATTGTTAGCAAAAGAAACCGGCAAACCGGAACGTTATGTCATGGTCAAACTCTCGGGCGACAATGACATGGCGTTTGCCGGCACCTCTACTCCCTTGGCCTATCTGGAATGCAAAAGCATTGGCCTTAGCATCACCCAAGCAAAAAACTTGTCTGCGTCAATATGCCAACTGTTGAACAATCGACTCTCATTGCCAAAGGATCGGATATATATCGAATTTAGTAATTGCCCCGCCGAATTCTGGGGCTGGGACGGATCGACCTTCGGTTGATCGAATAACTTTCAGCGCCGAAGACCCGCGCCAAATTTTGCTAACACGAATTGTTATTCGTTTTAACTGTCTGAGAAGCTTTACGAAGACAGTCACTAGCCAGATGAAGTTGGCGCGCCGGAGGATCAAGCGCGCCAACTCAGTCGCCTTATTTGGCTTTTTTAGGCTCTTCCGGTTTTTCGGCTTTCTCAGACTTGTCTGATTTCACGGCCGGAGCTGCCGCTCCCTCACCAAACACAATATTTTTTTCATTTTGCTGCGCGGTTTTTGCGCCGATTCCGGACACATTTTCCAGGTCTTTCAACGTCTTAAAATCCCCATGCTCCTTGCGGTATTGCACTATGGCTTCAGCCTTCTTCGGCCCTACACCTGTCAACGCTTTGGAAATAGCTTCAGTATCGGCTTGGTTAATATTGATGGGATCGGCAAAAACGGCAAAAGAACACAGCATTAAAAGTATGAATAACTTTTTCATGGATTTTCTCCGGTTGAATTAAATTGAATGCCCGAATGAATCAGCACAGCAACCATATCAGCTGATATTGCAAGCTAGAGAATCTTAGACCGTTCTTTAGATTTTACAATCCGCAAACAAAAATCCACTAGTTAATCGACACTAGCCACAATCACGGCACGAACCGGCGCAGGCAGGCCTTCGCAAGTCAAATCCGGACGATGTGGATCGAGAAAATCCGCCAAGGAATGAAATCGCATCCATTCAGTACTGCGTTGCTCCTGAACGGAAGTTTTAGAAATATCCGCCAAGCGGATATTTTTAAATCCGCAGCGTCGCATCCATAACATTAATGCTGAGCAGCTCGGCAAAAACCAAACATTACGCATTTGCGCATAGCGCCCCTCTGGCACTAACACTTGCGCGGCATCGCCTTCGACGACCAGAGTCTCCAAAATCAATTCACCACCCGGGCGCAAACAAGCTTTCAACTCCAGCAAATGATCGATAGGCGAACGGCGGTGATATAACACTCCCATCGAAAACACTGTATCGAACACGCCCAGGTTAGGCGGCACATCTTCAATCCCCAACGGCAATAAATAAATCGGCGCCTCACCATACAATTTACGGACAGCTTGAAACTGCATCACACTAAGCAAAGTCGGATCGATACCGACCACCAGCCTCGCTCCTGCCCCCAACATCCGCCAGCAGTGATAGCCGTTACCGCAACCGACATCTAAAACCAGCCGATTATTGAGCGGCGCAATCTGCTCCTTCACGCGATTCCATTTCCAATCCGAGCGCCATTCGGTATCGATGTCGATGCCAAATATCGCATAAGGCCCTTTTCGCCAAGGATGCAGTTGCATCAATTGTTCGCGCAAACCAGCCCGCATCTCTTCGGAAATATCCGCTGCCTGACCTATTCTGACGCTCTCCAACAAATCGACACTCGATGGCCTGAAGTCCGGCAAATCGTCTACGGCCTGCTGCCAACGTTTTAGATCGCCATGCGATGAATCGGCAAAGGCCGAAGCCAGTTGGCCGGGCAGGCGACTCACCCAGGCTTCGGCTCCTGCCGCCGCCAAGGTATGATAGAGGCCTTGGTATGCGGTCATTTCAATGCAATCATCGAAGCAAAATTGAAATACTGGAACCAAACTTCCGCACTTGCAAACCCTGCTGCTTTCAAACGCTGTTGATGTGCGGCCAAAGTTTCCGGAATCAGCACATTTTCCAGCGCACTGCGCTTTTGACTGATTTCCAGTTCGCTGTAGCCTTGCGCTTTCTTGAATAGATGATGCATATCGTTTTGTAAAGTCTGCTGGCGAGCGTCGTCAAATGCCAGTTTCTCCGACAAAATCAAAATTCCGCCCGGCAGCAGTCCGCGATAGATAGTGGCCAAAAAAGCCTGCCGATCCGCCAACGGAATAAACTGCAAAGTAAAATTCACCACCACCACGGAGGCATTGCTAATAGCAATATCGCGAATATCCGCGCATAAGACTTCTATATCAGCGCCGTCGAACGCAACCGACAAATTTCGCCGGCATTGCTCGATCATCGCGGAGGAACAATCCACCGCAACGATCCGGCAATTCCTTGTCGTGATGTGTTGGCGCATGGCTAAGGTCGCAGCACCCAAGGAGCAACCCAAGTCGTAGCAAACGCTATTTTCCGTGGCAAAACGCGCGGCCAACAGTCCGATGGCCGAGATGATCGTGGAATAGCCGGGCACCGAACGCTGAATCATGTCCGGAAAGACTTTGACAACAGTTTCGTCGAACGTAAATGCGCTGATTTGGCCCAGCGGACTGGCGTAAAGAGAGTCTTTAGCGGATTGCATACTGATGGTTATTCCCGGCCCGCCGACAAAACACGGCCGGGAATCCTTGAAGAGAAGCCTTACGAGTTATTTTTGTGGCTTAAGGCCTCGGTATTGCGTTTAGCCAATTGGTTGATGACTTCTTGCAAAGAGCCGGTACGCTCCACTTCGTTTTTGAAGCTGGTGCGGTAATTTGTGACCAAACTCACGCCTTCAATCAAGATATCGTAAGCTTTCCATTGTCCTTTGACGTTCAGCATCCGATAGTTGACGGCAATCGGCTGCAAGCCGGGCTGCAGCACTTCAGTTTTGATCAACACTTTTCTTTCGTCTTCTTCCGGCGTGATCGGCAAAAACCGTACCGACCAATCTTTGAACTCAAAGAAGGCACGGGAGTAAGTTCTGATCAACAAAATTTGAAACTCTTTTTTAAAGCTATCTTTTTCGGCTGGCGAAGCGTCCTTCCACATTTTTCCCAGCACCAGCGAAGAAATCAGGTCGAAATCCACATTCGGATAAATGACCTCCTGGACAAAGGCATTGATTTTTTGAAAATCATGCGGAAAAGACGGATCCTGCAAGCGCTGCTTCAGTTTATTGGATGCATCTTCGATAGCGCGTTGCGGCTCGCTCAAATCGGCCGCGGCAGCGGGCAAGGACAAAAACATTCCGGCAAACAAGCTAAAAACTACTACAAATATAAAATGCATATGACGTTTGATATTCATAAAAACCATCTCAAAAAGGTATCGCCGGCTAATTTCAACCGCCTTCATTCGATACACTGCTAAAATAAAGGCCGAAGCGCTAACCCGGCTCCAGATCCTAGCTAACCCATCGGTTCAGCAAGTACCCTATTATATTACTATGGAAGAGATGCCACACCCTAACGACTTTTTCCCGGCCACGCGCATGCGCCGCATGCGCTACCAAACCTTCTCCCGGCGGCTGATGCGGGAAAATCGTTTAAGCAGCGATGATTTAATCTGCCCGTTATTCGTTATCGAAGGCAACCATAAACAGGAAGCCGTGGCTTCCATGCCCGGCGTCAACCGGTTATCCATTGACCTGATTCTCAAGGAAGCTGAAACTTTACTAGGCCTCGGCGTCCCGGCGATTGCGCTGTTCCCAGTAACCGCCCCGGACAAAAAGTCCTTAGACGCCAAAGAAGCCTTTAATCCGGAGGGCTTGGCGCAACGTTGCATCAGAGCCTTGAAAGCCGAACTGCCGGAACTCGGCGTGATTACCGACGTGGCGTTGGATCCGTTTACCTCGCACGGTCAAGACGGCTTGCTCAATGCACAAGGCTATGTGGTCAACGATGAAACAGTCGCAGTGCTCTGCAAGCAAGCTTTGTCGCATGCTGAAGCCGGCGCCGATATTGTCGCGCCCTCCGATATGATGGACGGGCGAATCGGTGCGATTCGATCCGCGTTGGAAGCGCACGGCCACATCAATACCCGAATTCTGGCTTATTCGGCCAAATATGCATCCAGTTTCTACGGCCCTTTCCGCGATGCAGTCGGCTCGGCCGGCAATCTTGGCGGAGGTAACAAATACAGCTATCAAATGGACCCCGCCAACTCCAACGAAGCCCTACGGGAAATAGAGTTGGACTTACGCGAAGGCGCCGATATGATCATGATCAAACCCGGCATGCCCTATCTGGACATCATCCGCCGCGCCAAAGAAGAATTCGGCGTACCGACCTTTGCCTATCAGGTCAGCGGCGAATACGCCATGCTGAAAGCCGCATCGCAAAACGGCTGGTTGGACGAGCAACAAGTGGTGATGGAATCCCTGCTGGCGTTCAAGCGGGCAGGCTGCGATGCGATACTGACCTACTATGCCAAATCCGCAGCCCGGTGGTTAAAACAACAACAATAACAACTACATAAAGGGACCCAATATGAGCGACGACTTTGAGCTTAACGACAACAATTCGGCCGACTTTCAGCCTAGACGGCGCCGCTACTTCGGCCTTGAACAAGCAGTATTTATCCTGCTGGTCATTTTATCGCTGCTGGGCATTGCTATTACCGACTTTAATCCGCATGACGGTTACGGCTACTGGTTATTTATGGTCGTGGTGTTCGGGATGCTGTCAATTTTCGTATCCTGGCTACAAACCAAGACCAGCGAAAACGATTTTGGCGAAATCGTCAAAGCCCAAGGCCTACATTGGTTTCACACACTAATTATTGTGATTGCCGCATCCTTGCTGAATAAATCCGAACATTTATCCGAAATGAGCGCCACCCTGGTGATATTGTTAATTCTAGCTTTAGCAACCATGTTGGACGGGGTACGTATCGGCTGGCAATTTAGCTTGCTCGGATTTTTTCTTGCAACTTGCTCGCTTATCGTCGCCTACTTCGAAAAATTTATGTCGGTTTGCATTACCCTGGGCGTGCTGGTAATAGCATCCACTTTCTTATGGGAATATTGGCGCCGCAAATACACTACCGATGATGAAAATTGATACTTATGCGGTGTTCGGTTACCCGATCGGCCACAGTAAATCGCCACGTATACACAAGTTATTTGCTGATCAATCCGGCGAGATCATGGAATACCTCGCACAAGAAGTGCCGGCGGAAAACTTCACGGCGGCAGCAACGCAATTTTTTGCCGAGGGCGGCAAAGGCTCGAATTGCACGGTGCCGCTCAAGGAACTGGCTTGGCAGTATGCCGACCAACTGACCGAGCGGGCTCGACTGGCAAAAGCCGTCAATACCTTAGCCCGCCAAGCCGATGGCAGTATTTTGGGCGATAACACCGACGGCGTCGGCTTAGTGAACGACTTGACAATTAACCACGGCATCCGGCTAAAGGGTATTAAAATTCTGATCCTGGGCGCTGGCGGCGCCACGCGCGGCATCGTTCCCCCATTGCTGGAACAACAACCGTCGGAAGTGGTAATCGTTAATCGTACCGTCGGCAAAGCGCAGGCCATTGCCGCGGATTTCGCAGCCTTGGGCGCGGCTCAGGCTTGCGATTACACCAACCTGCCGGGGCAACGATTCGATTTGATAATTAACGCCACCTCGGCCAGCCTGAGCGGCGACCTCCCACCTTTACCAAAATCGCTGCTGCATGCCGGCGGCAGTTGCTACGATTTGGCTTACGCCAACCGGCCCACCGCTTTCGTGCAATGGAGTATGAGCAATAGCGCGATTCATAGTCTGGACGGTCTGGGCATGTTAGTGGAACAGGCGGCCGAAGCTTTTTATCTCTGGCGAGGCCTTCGTCCGCAAACCTTGCCCGTGATCGCGCTATTAAACGCCGAACGAGAATTTAATAACGCCAAACAATGAAACTATTGACCGGGGCGATGTCCATGGTAACAATCATCCCAAACCGCCAGCCATCAACGTTTACTGGAATAATATGAGTGGAATCAGAGCTTTTTTTGAAAAATCCCAAACTAAAGGCAAACCTCAGCGCGGCGGCCAACGCATTACGCCGGAAACGCTAAAGCAATTATTCCCAATTAGGAATTTAAGCGACGAGATCTTACAAACCTTCGCCACCGAAAATCATGTGGAAACCTTGCCGGCGGATAGCATACTGTTCAACGTCAATCAGCAAGCCACTTGCGCGATTTATCTATTGCGCGGTACTGTTATCCTGGCCGACCACAACGGCAACAGTTACGAAATCTCCGCAGGTAGCGCGCAAGCCAAATTCCCCATTTGCAGCGGCATCAAACACACCGCCACCGCCACCGCAAAAACCGAGGTCGATCTGCTGCGGGTATCGCTAAAAATCATGTTGACGCCGAGCAGACAAGACCACGGTAAACTGTATATCCCGGAAGATTTGCACAACAACCGGCTATTAAGCCTGTTTATCGAACATTTCGAGAATAACGACCACGAAATAGAAATTCCGTCGCTGCCGGAAGTGGCCCTCAATTTGCGTAAAGCAATCCAGAAGGACGTCAGCATCGACGATGCCGTCAAAATTATCCAGCTCGATCCTGCTATCTCCGCCAAACTGATAGAAGTCGCCAACTGCCCGCTATACCTGACCACAGTACCGGCAAAAAATTGTAAGGACGCGGTCGTGCGGATCGGCCTGAACGCCACACGCAATCTGGTGACGGCAATCAGCATGAAGCAGATTTTCAAAAGCAAATCGCCGCTGATTAAAAACCATCTGGAAGAATTGTGGAAGCAGAGTCTCTATCTGTCCGGGCTAAGCCATGTGCTCGCCAGCCACAGCCTGCAACAAAATCCGGAAAACGCCTTGCTGGCCGGGTTGGTCTGCGATATCGGCATGATTCCCTTTCTGAGCTTTGTGGCGAACCTACCGCCCGAATATCATAACGACGCCGAAATCGAGCAAGCCATGCCTATCATCAAAGGCCCGGTAGGCGCGGTGGTGTTGAAGGAATGGGATTTTGCCGAGGAATTCGTCGATGTCGCCAAATTCTCCAGCGACTGGTACCAAAGCAGTGGCGACACCTTAACACTGACGGACATCGTCGTTCTATCCAGACTACATTCATTAATCGGTAAAAAAGCGACCGCCGATCTGCCGGCGATTACCGCCATCCCGGCTGCAGCCAAATTAAAAAACTTTTCCTTATCCCCGGAAAACACCTTGGCCATCCTGCACGATGCCAAAACCAAAATTCACGAGGCACTCAGCATATTCTCCGCATAGCCGTATGTTCTGGAATTTTCGCAAAAAGACCGAAACCAAGGCCCCGGCCGAAACCAGCATTCCAGACTCTACTGTCAGCCAGCTGCCGTTGAGCTATCTACACAAGCTTATCCCGCTTGGAGACTTGCCGGCGGCGGAATTGTTGGCGGTTCCGGTAACCATGCGCAACTTCAGCCCCGGCGACATCATCTTCAATCGCGGCGCGGAAACCGAGCAATTAACCTATCTCTATACCGGCGCCGTATTCCTGGAAGCCAATAATGGCACGGGGTACACCGTAGAAGCCGATACCTTTAAAGCATTTTATCCGCTAGCGACCTCTGGGGAGCACGCCTTCAGCGCGATTGCCAAATCGCCGACGCAAGTGATCTACATGCCACTCTCCAATCTGCAGCGCAGCAGTAAACCGATCAATAATCCGCTGATCAATTCCGAAAGCATTCCCCCCGCGTTGCGCGGCAGCTTTTTTTTCGACAGTTTTTGCGACGCCTTTCGCGCGGATAATCTGCATGTGCCCAGCCTGCCGGATGTCGCGTTACGCTTACGTAGCGCCTTACAAAAAGACATCAGCATTGCCGATGCTGTAAAAATTCTTAACCTGGATCCAGTCATTTCTTCAAAACTGATTCAGGTAGCCAACAGCCCGATTTACCGAGGCAACAACCCAATTACCAGCAGTCACGACGCGGTCAACCGGCTAGGCTTCAAAACCACGCAAAACCTGGTGACCAGCATTAGCCTGCACCAGCTGTTCAGAAGCCGTAACAGGCAACTCAACAATATCATTCAGAACCTCTGGAGACAAAGCATTCAGATCGCCAGCCTCAGCCATACGCTTGCCGGCCTGACTCGGAAAGTAAACGCCGACGAAGCCTTGTTGGCGGGCCTGATTCACAATATCGGCGCGCTACCTATCGTCACATTTGCCGAAGGCATCGATATTTCACGGTACACTGAGCAGGAATTAAACACCAGTATCGACTGCCTACACGGCTTGTTGGGTTCGCATATCTTGAAAAAGTGGCATTTCCCGGAAAGCTTCCAGCAAATTCCGTTGAATACTTGTCACTGGTATTACGACGACGGCCAAGGCCTGCAGTTACACGACGTGGTTTTGTTGGCAAAATTCCACGCCCAGCTGGGCAGCGCAAATACACAAAAACTGCCGCCGCTTAATACCTTACCCGCATTTCAAAAACTGGACGATAGCGCATTAACGCCGGATATGTCGCTGAAAGCGCTGCAGGACGCCAAACAACAAATTGCCGAGGCTATAAGTTTTTTCAGGACATAAAATGAACTGGCTTTCCAAACTGCTGGAAAAAAATACCGACCACAAACTGCGGAATCACGGTGCAATAGCGTCCACCGCGGAAAACCAAGCCAGCCGGGCAATTAGCGAGATCGTGACGCCGCCGTTAGCTGCGACCCGGCAATCTCTCACATTGGCGCAGTTACGAAAATTCGCCCCGTTACGCGACCTTGACGACGCCAGCTTGGCCGCCCTGCCGCACCTTGTCTTGTCCTATGCCAAGGACGCGGTCATTTTTGCATTGGGACAACAAACCGACAGCGTATTTTATTTATTGGCAGGCCAATTGGCGATGCAGCCGGATAGCGAAAACAGCTACCAAATCGCTGCCGATTCCTCGCTAGCCAACCTGCCTTTAAACAGCGGCAAGCGTTGCGGAGCCACCGCCACCGCATTAACCGATGTACGAATATTGGAAATCCCCATCGAGCTCAATCGCCTGTGGGCGGATAAAAGCCAGGAAAGTGCGGATTGCGTGGAATTGATCGACATTCAATTACCTGCCCCAATTAACGGCAGCCGCTTCTTTAACAGTTTCGCCCAGGCCTATCGGGAAAACAAGCTGCGTCTGCCATCGCTACCCGATGTCGCACTAAAACTGAAAGACGCGATACAAAAAGACATTGGCATCCACGGCGCAGTGGAAATCATCCAGCTCGACCCGCCCATCGTCGCCAAATTGATTCAAGTGGCGAATAGCCCGCTGTATGCCACGGAAACCCAAATCAACAATTGTCATGACGCCGTAGTTCGCATCGGTCTGAATGCCACTCGCAATCTGGTGATGGGGATCAGCATGAAACAGCTTTTTAGTTGTACCGACCCGGCGCTGATGAAGGGCATGCAGACTCTATGGAAAAACAGCCTGTATGTATCCAGCTTGAGTTTTGTCTTGGCTCAGGAGTGCAGCAGAATTAACCCGGAAGACGCTCTTTTGGGCGGCTTGATTGCCGATATCGGCGCTATCCCTTTGCTGCATTTTGCCGAACAATTCCCGGACGGCGGCCCCAGCTTCCAGGAATTGCAAACCGCCTTACCCTATTTGCGCGGCCCGGTTGGAGCACTGGTACTGCATACGCTGGGCTTTCCCGAACAACTCGGCAATATTCCGCATCATTCCGAAAACTGGCTATACGACAGCGGCCCGGAACTGACGATGACCGATATAGTAATTCTGGCCAAACTGCACAGCTATTTCGGCTCCGGCAACGCGCGCGATTTGCCTTATATCAATTCGATCCCCGCATACAGCAAACTCATCAGCGGCAAACTCAATCCGGACTTCTCGCTGATGGTATTGCAAAAAGCCCAAGCCCGCGTCAATGCGGCTATGCAGCTGTTGTTCTGAAATTCCTACACTCATCCTTGACTGGCTAACGACATGACCAATCCCTTGCTAGAAAACACCGAACTACCGCAATTTTCTAAAATCCTACCCGAACACGTCGAACCGGCCATCAGCCAATTGCTGACGGAAGCACGGCAAACCATAGATCGGCAATTGCAAACCGGCGGCCCTTACACTTGGCAAAATCTGATCGAACCCATCGAAACCGCCGAAGACCGCTTGAACAAAGCCTGGTCGCCGGTCAGCCATATGAATTCGGTGGTCAACAGCGAAGCGATGCGCGATGCCTACAACGCCTGTTTGGGAAAACTCAGCGAATACGCCACCGAAACCGGCCAGAATCGGGCATTGTATGAGGCTTATCACGCGATCCGCGACAGCGCCGAATTTTCTGAACTAGACCACGCTCAGCAAAAAATCGTCAACAACGCATTGCGCGACTTTCATTTATCCGGCGTGGACTTGCCGCCCGAACAACAGGCTCGGTATAAAGAGATCAACCAACAATTATCGAAACTGGCCAGCCAATACGAAGAGAATCTTTTAGATGCCACCAACGCCTGGCACAAACAGATAACCCATATCGAAGACTTGGCCGGCCTACCCGAATCGTCTCTTGCGTTAGCCAAACAAGCCGCCGAAGCCGAAGGCAAAGACGGCTGGCTGATCAATCTGCAATTTCCATCCTATCTGGCGGTGATGACCTATGCCGATAACCGCGAACTGCGCCGCGAGCATTACGAAGCATTCTGCACCCGCGCCTCGGATCAAGGTCCGAACGCCGGTCAATGGGATAATTCCGAACTGATGGAACAAATCCTGGCGCTACGCCACGAAAAAGCCAATCTATTGGGCTTTAACAACTATGCCGAATATTCGCTGGCCACCAAGATGGCAAAATCCACGGACGATGTGGTGAAATTTCTGGAAGATCTGGCAGATAAATCCTGGCGTCAGGCCCGGCGGGATTTGACCGAGCTAAAAGAATTTGCCGCCGCCGAACATGGCCTGAACGACTTGCAAGCCTGGGACATTGGCTATTACTCGGAAAAAATGCGCCAACATTTTTATCAGCTCTCGCAAGAAGAAGTGAAAGCCTATTTCCCCGACAACAAAGTCATACCCGGCCTGTTTGCGATCGTCGAAAAACTCTACGGTTTGCAAATCAGTGAAATCAAAGACTTCGATACCTGGCACCCCGACGCCCGCTTTTACCGGATTTTGGACAAGAACGGCCAATTGCGCGGCCGCTTCTTCCTGGACTTATACGCCCGCGCCAAAAAACGCGGCGGCGCCTGGATGGACGACTGTGTCTGCCGTAAAAAAGTCGGCGGCGAATTGCAAACGCCGGTGGCTTATCTGACTTGCAATTTTACCCCGCCGACAGGCAACGATCCGGCGCTGCTGACTCACGACGAAGTGGAAACCCTGTTCCACGAGTTCGGCCACGGCCTGCACCATATGCTGACCCAGATCGACCATCTCGGCGTGTCCGGTATCAACGGCGTCGAATGGGACGCGGTGGAACTGCCTAGCCAATTCATGGAAAACTGGTGCTGGGAAAAAGAAGCGCTGGGCCTGATCTCCGGCCATTATCAAACCGGCGAGCCGTTACCGGATGCCTTGTACGACAAGATGTTGGCCGCGAAAAACTTCCAGGCCGGCATGATGATGGTAAGACAATTGGAATTTAGTTTGTTCGATTTCAAGATGCACCAGCATTACGACCCCGCCAAAGGCGGCCAGATCTATAGCGTCCTCAAACAAGTCCGCGATCAAGTCGCCGTGGTTAAGGTGCCCGAATTCAATCGCTTCGCTCACAGCTTTTCGCATATTTTCGCCGGCGGTTACGCGGCCGGGTATTACAGCTACAAATGGGCGGAAGTGTTGTCGGCGGATGCTTTTTCCTTGTTCGAGGAAAAAGGCATTTTCGACCAAACCACTGGCGAATCATTCCTACACAATATCCTGGAACAAGGTGGCAGCAGCGACGCCATGACATTGTTCAAAAACTTCCGCGGCCGCGAACCCAACATCGACGCTTTGCTCAGACATAACGGTATCGCAGCGTAACCCTCCCCCTCATTGCCTTGATGTCATTCATCAAGGCAATTGGGTTTTTGAGGCGTCAGCAGGAAAGTCAGGCGCTAAAAGGCGCTCTGAAACGCATCCACGCCGCCGAAGACAGCTCGCAAACCCTGAAAAATAAGTTGAAAATCCTGTGGCACAACGCGCCTTTAAAAACCAAAACTGAGATTTGGACAGTAATCGCGTTCGTGCTGGTCGCACCGTAATTTTAAGCGCTTAAAACGATCGGGAACTAACGGTTCATCAACCGATAGTCCCGCAAACTTTGTGTTTAGCATCGCCAGCTATTCTGCCTTAGGTGCCGCGGGTGCAAGCTCGGTCGGCGTATTGCTGACGGTTAAATTATTCGCATCAATCTTCAGTAAAACCGCATTGCTCTGATGCGCCTTCAACTCTGTCAACGTGCGCCAACCGGCATTGTCCAGTTTACGAAAAGCCGCAAAAAAACCCAATATTCGGGTATCCGCAGCCGGCTCGATCCGCAAGGTTTTATTCTCGCCGGGTTTTAACACCAACTCTTGCTTACGTACCAAATCCGCGCCCAAAGTAGCCTGCTCTTTATCGTATATGGCAAAAAAATCGGCACCGTTAAAACCGCTCTGCTCCCGCAACTCGTAAATTCGTAACACCACCGGCGACGCTTTGCCGTCGGCATCAGGGTTGATTGAGGTAGCGCTATTTAGGGTCAACTCGACAACTGTCGGGGGCGGTGGCGCGGGTTGCTCTGGCACCTCGGCACATGAAACCAGCAGCGAAGTGAACAAAATCGGCAACAATCTGGGTAACAACATCTGATCTTCCCTTTAAATAGTTAGGTATATACTCTGCCAAATATTGACTAATCGACACATCAACTCACAAAATAGCACCGCCACCGAGTCATTTCCAGCCCACCTCATTTCCGCAGATATACCGGAAACGCTTTCTCTTTCAAGAAATCAATGTCAGTATTCGATCAGCTCGGGCGGATTGCCTTGTTTGTCGTACTTGACGCGCTGGCTAAAACCCAGCGCATCGGACACGCCGATCAAATCGTAACTAAAACGTGTGATGCCGCCGTCCGCCGGTCATTCAAAGTGGTGGCGCAGTTGCACAAACATTTCGCTTATCGGATTTCCTGCACTACGAAAAATAGCGACTTGCGATACTTTGACCTAGGCACATCGGCCACTACGTTCAATATATATCCCAGGCCTGTTGGGCGTTAGTTTTCGATCAGTTCACTTAGATCAAGCGTTTGAGGGTTAACGTCGGCCTCGACTGCTCGCCGCAATGTTCCTGGCTTTTTACGGAGTGAATATGCTCGCATCACCGTTAGCGGTGCAAACTCAAGACCCTCAATTTTTGTATGCCCGATGATGACAGGCTTATTGAAATTAATGTTTTTTTCATCATCCAGCGGCACCACCCATCTGCCACCATAATTCTCACGAACCACCTCACCAAGATGCCTACCGAATGAAACGATCAAACTCGAGCGGGTATCGTTATCAACCCCATCATTCATTAAATCAAACAGTTTTTCTAAACGTTCAAGGTCATCAAGTGAAAAATCGAGAATCAAGTGCCTCCTTCTCGCCTCTTCTTGAAGAGCTTTTAGTTGATCGTCCATCACCATCAAAAAATTATCAAAGTCTTCTAAAGACTGCCTTTTTGTACTCAAAATATCAAGACGAAGTATCAACAGAAACTAGAATAGTTACTAACTGCCGATCGTTTATTTGATTTGCAAAATCCAAAGGACTTCTACCTGCCCTATTTTTATGTCTTATATCGGGCTTAAATTTTAAAAAACAGTTTACAATTTCATAATTCCCTCTAGCGCTAAAAACGGCTGTCCACGTTGGCTGATTTCCATAATCATCCTCAACATTCAATGAACCACCACTATTTAGAATCAACTCAGCTATATCCAAGACCCTATAATTTGCTGCATAATGTAACGGTGCCTGAGATTTCATATCGCGATGATTGACATCTATGTTTCTTTTAATTAGCTCCTTTGCAAAAGGAAAATTGTTATATGCCGCGGCTTCATACAACATATTTTGACCATTTTCATTAACTTGATTTACATCCACATGGTCAATCTCTGAGTAAAATGCATTCTCATCATTTAAACGGATAGCCTGGAACAAATCTATATTACCCATGCCTTACTCTACAAATCGATGGTTTCTTTTGCACGAAGCGATAGGAAACTATAATTGTTGAGATTAAGTACAACGATTTTTTGAGTTGGCATAGGCTTTTACCTGAAACGATGACTTGTTGAATAGATAAATATCTAATTGAATCCAGGATAATGTGCAAAATCACAAAAAGCGCTATCGTCAATATCAAACGCTTTCACAACTCCAGCGACTTCCAACGCCCAATAACCAAAAAATCCACCTCCTTCCGGTCCCTTGTGACAATCATACCAATACGTCGGCTTCATATTTTCGTACCATCCAGTTAGGAATTGACAGACCAATTTACTTCTTTCCGGCTCCGTCGCATCAATTGCCTCATAAAGCGATTGATATATTTCCGGGAATACCAAGGTAGAAGCTATTGGTCTGCTTTTAACCCTAGTGGCAACAAGCCGCTCAAAAAGCGCGTCTTTCCCAATATTCCCAATACAATTAATTAGACGAATGAATTTCGTCTCGTCAACATTTAAAGCAATCGCCAAGGAAATTAGCCACATTGAAACCACATAATCTTCAAGTTCAGAAAATTTAGGAAAGGTATACTGGCCAGGCTTGGCAACTTCGACGGCAATATTTCTGTATTTTTCCAACGCGCTCAGAATGCGTCCAAAGTAAACATCCAATTTTAAAAAATCATCTCCCAACGAATAACGAATCAACAAATGTTGATAGGTTTCTCGAAATAAAGAATACTGATACGTCATTTTCTTCTGTAGAGGAGCATTAGAGGCTGCTAGTTTCTGCTCCATTTCCGGAATTCGCTTCTCCAGATATGCATTTCTTTCAAAAAAATATTCTTCGCTCATCAAATTATCTAGCCTACCCATTAAGGTTCTCCATCCAATAAGATTGTTTTTGTTACGTTTCCAGGCTCATCCACTTTCAAAACCCAACGCTCGACAGAGCCATCCAAATCAGCGTCTCTAATTTTTGCCGCTGTCGTCGGCCCAACCTCACGATCAAGCCTAGCATCTATCCACTCCGGACTCATTTGCTTAGTCCCATCTTTAAGCGTATTCAGATTTGATGACCCATATTTTGCTTCAGTAATCACATAATCTGGTGGTGGATTTGTGTTTTCCCAAATCCCATCAATCCCCCTTCCCTTTGGACGATCACCATCCTTAACCAAATTCCCATTAAGTTTTTTGAAGCCCTTATTTTCCATGTATTCATCGGCTTTTGCTTCACCAAATACACCTTTTTCTGCGTTTGTTTTTTTCTTCGGTTTTACAGAATCTGAGCTAGTTGATTCCTCGCTATTGGCAACACGTTTTTGCCGTTCCATTTCAGCTTTCAATTGTGAAGGCGTGCTAGTCGGTCCAGACTCATTCTTGGTGGCTTGTGATACGGTTTTCCGCATCAACTTGGGATTCCGCGTCAAATCATCCCAGTTCTTCTCCAGCCACAAGGCAAATTCATCGGGTAATTTGCTTTTGCGGATTAATCCCGCCACTTCCGCCACACTGGTTTCGGCGGTGGCTTTGACACCGGCCGTGGCCGTGGTGCGTGCCGTGGATACGCCGGCGCGGGCGCTTGCCATACCGGCGTTTTTTAAGACGTAGGCGACGATGCCATGCAGAATAAGCCGGACCAATACCGCGATGGCTCGTGCCAACTCGCGGGCCGCCTGATTGACGCGCAGTTTTTTGTCTTGTGGGTTTTCGGCGGCGTGCCAGGCGATACTGAAGGCGTCGGACACCATAAAGGTTAGCTCGCCCAGGCCGTCGCCGATGGCGACGATTAGAAAGCCCAGTCCCAACCAGGTTAAAATGGCCGTACTGAGTTCGGCGCCCAGCTGCGCGCCCACTACCGCGCCGGGTACGGCGCCAACACCGCCGAACAACGCGCCTATCCCGCCGCCGACAGCCGCACCGCCGACCGTACTCAGCCCCACCAGCGCCAGCATTTGCAGCAAGCCCGGTATCAGGCTTTGCAAGACGCCTTTCAGTTGATAACCGGTTTCCTCGAAGACCGCCGCCGGCCATAACTCTTCGGTCTGATCCAGTACTTGATAGATGCATTTGGCGCGTTGGTACAGGCTCGGATCGGCGATTTGTTGCGGCGACCACGCCGATGCCGCCGGTGCGTCGGGATGAATTAAACCATTGGTCAACACCCTATCCGCCAGCGGGGAACCGACAGCACTGCCGCCGCCCGATCCGCCACCGCCCCTGGGCGCGCCGGGGTGACTTATCACGCCGTCGGCAGTTTTATACGGCGAGTTTTTTAGATCCGACATGGGCGGCCAATCGTTAATTTATCTGCACCAGGCCGCCTTTCAGCGTCAACATCCCGTCGCCGCTAACAGCGGTTTGCAAGCCTTTGAATTCCGCTTGAGTGTCTGCCTGGATTTTGACCATCATGCCTTTGATAGTGACTCCGCTTTGGTCTATTTTGATGCTGTTGGAACCAACCTTCAACTCTATAGACTGCCCGGCTTCCTCGGAGATGCTGCCGGAATTAACCTTGATCGTCCGGTTCCCTTGGCTGACCGTTAAACTATCGTTACCTTTATCAATTTCCACGGTGTGATCACCGGTCTTGACCGTCAACTTGTCGGTGCCTTGATCGAGCGTCACCGTCCGGTTGTTGTAGATATCGACAGTCTGGTCGCCGGCGTCCTTTTTCTCGAAGCCGATTTTCTGCACATCGTTATTCTCGACAATTCGCGTGAAGTTTTTCTCGGCGTGCATATAGACTTCTTCTTCACCCTTTTTGTCTTCGAAGCGAATCTCATTGAAATTGTCGGTCGCGCCGTCCGGGGTACTGCGGGTTTTGATACCGCTTTGGGTCTTATTGGCATCCAAGTCGTAGGGCGGCATTTGCTCGGCGTTATAAACCCGCCCGGTGATGATCGGATAATCGGGATTGCCTTCCAGAAAATCGACGATCACTTCCTGGCCGACGCGAGGAATGAACATCCCTCCCCAGTTTTTGCCGGCCCAAATTTGCGCGACACGCACCCAGCAGGAACTATTCTCGTCTTTGGCCCCAACTCTGTCCCAGTGAAACTGCACCTTGACCCGACCATATTCATCTGTGGTGATTTCTTCGCCGCTTCTGCCCACGACGATCGCGGTTTGTACGCCTTGTACGATCGGGACCCGACTCAGGCGCGGAGGCCGAAATACATATTCGGTAGCGATGACGGTATACGCGCATTGGTACTCTTGAATGCTATTGGCGATGCCATTAGACTCGTAACCGTTGTTTTGAATCTGAAACTGGGTAGACACCGCCAGATACTGCCGGTTCTGATCTTCGCGCGGATAATCGGTCAGTGTAAACTTGCTCCCCGTCGCCAGGCGGCGCACATTACCGCGCGCGGAAATCCGTTCGAATTCGGCACGTAATTCCTCCATCCGGATATTGGCAAGGCGACTGCCCTCGCCGCGTTCCTTATACTCGCCGGGATAATCGTAAACTTCCTTATCCGCCTGATCGTGCTCGGCCGCGATAGTCGCTTCGGTTTTTAGGTCCGCGCTAGGCGCTTCGAAATCGAATTCGTTTAAGCGGTAAGCGCCGGATTGGATAGTCTGGCTTAGGCTCCACTCGTAGATATTTTCTTCCTCGCGTTGCTCCTGATTGACCATCGGATAATATTTAATATTGGCACTCCCCGGGACATCGTCGTGCGCGGCCAAACTGTCGCATAGCACCATGCTATGGCCGGATTCGCTATGTTTGAAGTAATAATAGATGCCCTCTTCCTCCAGCAAACGGCTGATGAAATTGAAATCGGTTTCCCGATATTGCACGCAGTATTCTCGAGTAGCGTAAGTGCCGAGCGAACTATCGTCCACATCGGTATAGCCGTGTCGGGACAGGACATCTTTCACAATATCGGGAACCGAAGTCGATTGGGAGATTCGACAATTGTTGGCTCGGGTCAACAGCCAGATCTTGGGATGCAGGGTGGCTCGGTAATAATAGAGATTACCCAGCATGCCGAACTGGCTAACCCGCGTGACCAGACCGTTGAAATAGCGGAACTCGCCGTCCGCCAGCTCCAGCTTGACTGTCATGTCCTTGCCCAGCAAGCCCTGGAGATTGACGCTATTGCTCTCGCTCAGCAGCTCCAATTCGTACTCGAACAAGCGGCTGAGTTGCTCCGTACCGGTCATCCGATAAAGCAATAACGGCCCCGCATCCGCCGGTGCGGTAACGGAAGCAACGCGATTATCTTGAGAGTAAGCCATGGTTTAGTCCTATATCGAGCTTTTAGCCGGCATGTTTGAGAATGTTTAACCAATCAGTACGGTAGGAAAACCGACCACAATTGTGCCGCCGTGCGCACAGGTATCGCCCATTCTGGCGGCCGGCATATTACCGATCAGCACTGTCGTCGACCCCATTGCGATAGTATCGGGCGGACCAACGCAAGTTGCCATATCGGTGGCGCGGGCGGCCGGCATATTACCGATCAACACCGTTGGCGCCCCCGGCGGCAATATCGGGCCACCGACATGCGGCACCGGACCTGTGGTCATCGGACAAACATGCATATCGGTAATACGTGCGGCGGGTTGGCCCATGGTTTACTCCTGCTTAAGCCGGCTGCCAAACCCGGCCGTTGCCGCCGTTGGCGATGTCGATGCCCTGTTCGATAAAGAACAGGTATTTGTCTTTGGCTTTTTCCGGCTGTTTCAACACCGCCGCCAACATGACCGCGCCGGCCACTGCCTTGGACGTTAAATTGTCGGCCGGCGGTACGGATGGCGCATCTTCCGGCGCCATGCTGCCGTCACTCCAAAATGCCGCCATCGCTGCCCAGGCCGCGGCATTTTCAAAGGATGCGACATGGGCGGCGTTATTGGCAAGCCGGCGGTTCGGTTCGGTGGGTTTGTAAACCCACTGCTCCGCCGCTTCCAACGCCTTGACAACCTCGGGCTTACTCGTCGAGTCGATGGCACTGCGCGCGCACAAACAAGCCCACCAAGTCGCTTCGCGCTTGGGCAGGGCCCGCGCTAAAAAGCGCACGGCGTCGGGAAATAGCTGTTGAGCCACCAAGGCATTTAAAAACTGGGCGGGTTCAGGGTCCGGCTCCAGACACTTCAAGGCTTCCGGCTCCAATTGAATATCCCGGCATATAGCCAGAGCTTTAGGGATTGAAACTTTAGTTAAAGACGCCGCGCCAACCATATGTTCCCCATTTTTCTTTTTACGTTATCGATGCAACTCGCTATTAGCCACCACCAAAAAGCCATTTACCGGTTCCCCAGCCTCATAACGCAACATAACTTTATCGAGTGTTTTCAACTGCAGCCCGGCCGATTTTATCACGCTACGCAGGTAGTTCTCAGTATGACTGAAACGTCCATGCGGGTGTATCGTGTATCCATCCGCAATCGGTTTTTCATTGCGCTCGACGGTAAACACAAAATGACCACCGGGATGCAATGCTTCCACCGCAGCCTTGCACACCGGTTCAAGATCGCCGAAATACACCAAAGTATCGGCAGAGACTATCACATCGTAACTACGCGGATGCTGCTGGATAAATGCCGTCAATTCCGACTGGGTTAATCCATCGTAACAGCCGCGCTTTTCGGCCTTTTCCAGCATTTTGCCGGACAAATCCACACCGCTTATGGTACCGGCATAGGGTTTCAGCAACGGGCCGCAAAGACCCGTTCCACAGCCGGCATCGAGAATATCCAACACGTTTTCGGCTTTGCGATGGATGTCCTTCACCGCATCTGCCACCAAAAACGGCGCTTTGTACTCAAGCCCCTTCAGCACCATATCAAAACTATCGGAAAAGCCATCGAAAGTCTTGCAGATATATTCGTCAGAGGCTCGAGGCAACGATAATTCGCCGGTGTACGACTCCAAGCGATGCAATGCCAGCGGATTTTCCGGGTCATACTCCAACCACTGTTTTACCAGCAGAATCGCCTCGTCGACGTTGCCTTGTAAATACAACACCACGCATAAATTTTCATAATTTTCGGCGTTATAGGGCTTTAAATTCAATACTTGCCGATAGGCGGCCGCTGACTTTGCAAAGTCGCCCTGCTTTTTAAACACATTGCCTAAGTTCCGGTAAAACTCGGGGTTCTCAGGCTTTAAGGTTACCGCTATGGAAAACGCCTCAACCGCTTCGTCGAATCGAGACAAATGCCCTAAAACGATGCCAAAGTTACTATAGGCCGCTGCGTTATCCGAGTTTAAATCCAGCGCCTTACTATAAGCATCCGCGGCTTGTTCAAATCGCTCAAGTTTGTTGTAAATATTGCCCAAATTATTGTAGGCATCCGAATATTGCGGCGCTTCAGCCAACGCCTGCTCAATCGATTTGATGGCCGCATCGCTATCGCCCTGTTGATGCAGCAACAAACCGAAAAAATGCAGGGCTTCCGCACATTTTGGAAATTGGTCGAGAATAAGCCGGTACAAGGCTTCGGCTTCATCCAATTGCCCGGTTTGATGCAGTCTAATCGCCGCCGCCAAGGCATATTCCAGTTCCACAGTATCTTCGGTTAATTCTTGTTCGACAGTCATCTGTTTTGCCTAAATTGAGCGTGGAAAATCAAAAAACGTAGCTACCCGGCGCGCCGAAAACCTCTGCGTAACCGAAATCCATAGGCACAGAGTCGACTCAATCCCACTCCAAACCTGCTTTTATGCTGATTTGGGTCGGCATCTCCCAGTTCCCGGCTATCGCATTCGGCTGTACCGATTTCAACTACGATAAGCGACGACTAAAATCCCATCTACCTGGGTAGCCACCTCATAACGCAGCATCACTTTATCAAGACTTTTTATTGTCAAACCGGCCAAGTTGATTACCCAATGCAGATAGTCCTCTGTATGACTAAATCTGCCGTGCGGATGTATCCGGTACCCTTGTGCCAGTGGCTGTTCCGATCGCTCCACCGTAAAAACGAAATGTCCGCCTGGACGCAATGCGCCGGCTACGGCTTTTGCCACCACGGCCAGATCGCCAAAGTAAACCAGAGTATCCGCCGAAACGATGACATCATAGCCGGCGGGATAGGCCTGGATAAATGCGGTCAATTCGGACTGAATCAATTCATCGTAACAGCCGCGTTTCTCAGCCTTTGCCAACATGCCGGCCGACAAATCCACGCCGACTATTTGTTTGGCATAGGGCTGTAGAAGAGGCCCGCACAGCCCTGTTCCGCAACCAGCATCAAGCATAGTCAAAGCCTGCGGGCTTGTTCGATAAATATCCTTAACTGCGTCGGCCACCAAAAACGGCGCTTTATACTCAAGCCCCTTGAGCACCATATCGAAACTGTCCGAAAAGCTGTCGAATGTCTTACGAATATAGTCATCCGAGGCTCTGGTTTCCGACAACTCGCCGGTGTAGGAAGACCAGCGGTGCAGGGCCAGCGAATTGTCAGGGTCATGTTCCAGCCACTGTTTGACCAGCACAATCGCTTCCTCTAAATTACCCTGCAAATACAGCATTAAACACAGCTTTTCATAGTTTTCAGCGTTATATGGCTGCAACCCCAATACCTGTCTGTAGGCTTCCGCCGCTCTCGCAAAGTCGCCTTGCTTTTTATAGGCGACGCCCAAGTTAGCGTAAGTCTCGGCATTGGCCGGGTTTAACCTTAAAGCTTCGCAGTATGCATCGGCGGCTTGTGTGAATTGCTCCAGCTTGATGTAAATATTACCCAGATTATTGTAGGCATCGAAATATTGCGGCGCTTCGGCGAGCGCTTGACCGATCAACTGAATGGCGGCATCACTGTCACCCTGCTGATGTTTCAATAGCCCCAAAAAATGCAAGGCCTCCGGACATTTTGGAAATTGGTCAAGGATGGTTCGATAAACCGCTTCCGCGTCATTAACTTGACCGCTTTGGTGCAACCTGATCGCTGCGCCCAGAGCATAATCCAGATCGACTTCTTGTTCTGACACTTCATCTTCGATGGACATTTGTTAGCCAGGATGTGCAATACAATTAATAGTCAAGAACGGAAAGGTTTTTATAAAAAAATCACAATTCGCCGTAAAACGCTTCGGTTCAAAATAATGCGCAATATTTATCCTCGACAGAAATTTTCGCTTCACCTTGCCCCGAAGCATTAGGATAGAATTCTTCTATCATGATAGGCCGCGCATAAGATTGTTTAAGCAGGTAGACGCTACGATGGCGATCTATGAGTCCAGTACCTTTAGCATGCTTTTCAACGTGAAGATTACTCGCCGTGTGTATATGTTTCCTGACACCGGATGAATCCCGTTGCGTACTAACTTCGGACTTTTTTACCAACCTAATGGTGCTGACAGTGGCATTTTTCTGCAAATAAAACGACCACAATCTGCCATAGCGTATCCCGAAAACACTCGCCCACTCTTTAACTTCCTGTATGGTTAACGAGTCCTTATAGGTACTTTCCAGCCAATTTTTATATGCAATGCCCCAAATCGTGTCGACATATCGGCTTTTGTCGATCGATCTCAAATGGTCGTCTATCGGCTGCCCTCTCAGCTTAGCTAGCTCCAACAACCTTTCCTCCCAGAAGCCTTTCGCATCAACGGCCAACTTGCCAGTAATACCTGCATGGACAATCCGCGGCCGCGCGGGGTGACCATCCACAAACACACTGCAACCGCTCAGCGCGGCTGTAAAAAAAATCCTGGGGTTATCCGGATTATCCAAATCCGCCCCAACATCCTGTAGTTTCATATCCACTAATGAACCACTGTTCCAAGGCAGAAAATGTATCGGCACTCGGCTTTGAGAGGCAATGGGCGAGACGTCAAAAGTCTTGGCTCCAGGCTTGTCCCTATCCACATTAACTACATTGATGTGCACCACGCCACAGCCTGTGACACGGATAGCCGTAAAATTTTTTGGTCCCTGAGTGACCAGCCCTGTCGTATCATCCCACAGCGGCGATGAACTCACCGGCTGTACTGGAACCGTCTTATTCATAGGCATGCCCTCGAAATTTAGACGAGTTGGATCCGGCACAGTTTGCATTCCCGCGGCGTCGGGCGGGGAAACGGCATAGCGCTTCATAAATTCCAGGGGTTTTTCGAAAAGCAGTTTATCCAATTGGTTAAGAAACATAAAATTCACTGTAGATTTAATATTTAGCATCTAAGCCTAACTATCCGCCAATGCCATAAAGTTGATTACTCGAGCTAACCAGTCTAGCCTAAATTTCCAAAACGCAGATAAGCAACAATATTATTTCGCCAAATCGAATTGAAATATATGACCGGGAACATATCCCTTCTTACCATGAAACTCAACCTGCTTCATAGTCCACGCCCCCACGATCTTTCCAGTGTATTTACTATCACTTGTTTGCCTCTCAAAGGCTCGATGTACTTCTTTATTTTCATCTGGTTTAGCTACTGTGCAAACTTTCTCACTACTACCTATAGCTTTCCAACCAGTTTTATCATTCTGACTTTTTTTCTCATACATATTTGTTTGATGAGATTTAATGTATTGAATGGGTTTTTTAACTTCTTTCCCATCTCTCATTTCTAAAACATCAGCACTTTTTCCTGATTCATTCGCATTATGTAATTTCACATTCTGGCGATAACTCACATAATGAGCAATAAAACTATTATTACCCAATCCTTGTACCTTTTTAGTAATATTATTTGGAGTTCTGCAACTATCACTCGCTATATTCAATAGCGGATCGATTTTCGTCGTACTTCTAACAGTTTTTGCAGGAAAACAATCAACGAGCCAAGCCCATAAAGGCACTTTCCCCTTAGTAAGTACCGTCCAGTTACCTTCGACACGGGAATGAACATCAACTATGTTCATTATATCCGCCGAACCTTTGTACAACCGGGCTATGTCCTGCTTTGCTAATGCAGATATTTCGCGCCCAGCTGCCAACCATTGAAAACTGTGCGAAAACTCACCGTGTTCCGGTGCAAATGTATCCTTCCATAAAATCCCATCTTTGACATACTTTAGAAAATCATTTGAAGTTAGTGGCCCGGTAAACACTACATTTTTTTGGCAGCTAAATCCAAAGTTTATCGCATACTCAAGAATTGCTCGTGTAAATCGGTTTCCCTTTTGTTCCGGAGCATTTTGAGGTCTGGCATACGCCTTGTCCCCAGACCTAGAATATCCATTTTGCGCCAGATAGACATCCCATAAATCTGCAGAAACATTATTAAGACCTGTAACAACTTCTTTATCTTGACTCAGAAAATAGGCTATTTTTGCATACGAATCAATATCCTTAATATCTCCAAATATTTTCTTAATTCTTTCCTTGGCATTTTCTTCGCTTGTTATTTCCGTCATATCAACATCCTCAAGAAAACCGTAACTTTAATATAAAATAAAAGACATGAAATTAAAAATTACATACCTCTAAAACCAGATCTAATATCATTAATTAATATCGTAGCGTCGTACTTCGACTTTGAAACCGCCCTCTATATAGGGTTCACAACCCATTCCCATCCCTAATGCCTATACTTTATTTAGTAATCAATTTTTGTGCCACTCATTACTCATCCATTAAAAAACAACTAAGCGCTTGATTAGCATATTCTTTACGCAATCACATCCAAGAAAATCGAACTGCAAGAGACCTAATATTGAATGTTTTCAATACGATATTTCGTTTGCAATACGAAATATCGTATCCTGGGAACGTTTGGAGGCTATTGCCGTATATTGGCAATTGAAAGAAAAGCAAAAGCTGCTTTTTCCGAATTATTACAAACAGTCAAACATGAGAATAATCTGAAAAATAAGAACTGGGCAAAAAGACGTAAGGCGTCCTTCACCTGAAAAGAACAGACGGGAGCAGGCATATATATTCCATGCCTAAAACTTTGAAAAAACACTATCAATAATTTTCAATACTTGGAAAATTATTGATATATTAGAGGAAATTACCATTTTAGGGTGATAGTAACTGCATTATTGACACACCCGCTCTGTCGTTTTGCCTTCCATCATCCTGATCGAAAAACTCCTCGCTGATTCACGGCAATACAGTATTGATCAGGATCGCGTCTATTATATCCGGCCGCAACTTTTCAATTCGTTGCAACGGTGGCGATGGCACCTATCATTTCGTCTTTAATGGATAGTAAGGATCTCACCGCCAGTTGGCGTAACTGGGCGGGCGGAAGAACTGTTAGCAACAGCTCGCGCGGGGCTTTGGCGATGCCTTCCGGCTCAGGCATCAGTTCGGGGGAGGGGCATAGGCCCAAGATCATTCCGGTGCCGGGCATTGGCAGTCAGCAAAATCCGGGTGTTATTAAAATCGATCCCCCCGGCCTTCGCCATCTTCAATCCAACCCTTGTCGAACACCTGGCACAAGAGTTCCTGGTCATCGTGATACGCCTTTTCAACTTCGTCCAGCCATACCAAGCTGTAATATCAGCGCCGCACTGCGGCGATTAAAAACCCAGCATAGCCGAAGTATAAATTTCCAGTAAGCAACTCCAAGGTGTCAGGCAGTCGCTAAGGCTGGCCGCCAAAATTCTTTTCAAGGCGAAGGGTAACCGCTGCGTAATCTCTGCCATGACTGTTTGTTTAGAGCGACATGAACGTTATCCCCGAAATATTGCGCTCGGGTAATTGTGTTGTTAACAATCACTTAATCAGAGGAGGGGGCACTATTGAGTAAAAATCTAAATAGCTGTCGCCACCCAAAATACTATGATATTTCCAATAAGCACGATCGTTAGTTAAATTAAAAACAGTTCCATTCGAATTATAATAAATAGAACTTTGATTATAGTTGGTTGAGGCATGAATAAAGTATCCCTTATTTGCCATGGCGAAATTTGCTGTCGCGGTATTAACCCAATCCGACACCACAATATGATAATTCAATTCTGGAATATTATGCCGCTTTAACACACCGACACAATGATCGAAACATATTTCAAGCCCGAACTTCAGAGAAAACTGGCTACCCCAAGTTTGCGCATCGCCCGATCTATTGCCAGGTATAAATATCTGCTTATCCGGCGTCGCACCTCGTGCCTCTAAAAAATCCGCTGTTTTTTCATAAAAAAACAATATCTGACCGTTGCGAAGCATGTAAGCGTTATTTAAAACTCGGATGGGTTTTCCAACCATAACGTTAACATGAACTTGATTTAGCTTAGGCACAATTTTATTGTTTGAGCCGAGCCGAATGTCCTGATCTATGATTTCGCTTCTCTTGATGTCTCTTGCGGTTTTCTTGGCCTTCGTCAAATCGTTCAACCAGCGCTGCCTTTCTTTTTCGTCAGATAAATCACGGCTGTAATATATAGTGCCCGGCACAATCAACACATTTGGGTATTTGGTACTTAACTGCATCAATTGCCTAAGCGTATTATCATGATCCGCTGCCGAAATTGGCGTTTTACCAGGCCCTGAAAAATAATACTCAGGGGCCACGAAAATCGCTTGAACATGATTGCCATCCGAAAGCGAAGCACTATCTCTTTTTACAACAGCACCGAACATATCCAAGACGCGATTGAAACGCTGCAACCTCACGTCCAATGAATCAAGTAAATTACCATGATTATCATGAGTCCAAATACCAATTAAATTAGCATCCCCCATACCTACCCCCAACAATAATTTGAAAAACCAATTTAATTTAACCAGTATTTCAAATGACTTAATTAATAATAAATATCAACCAAAACACTTTTTATAATCTACTTAGACTCTACTCAAACCCATACCCGAACTCCCCATCCGTGACATTGACATGCACCCGCTCGATCGGCTTGCCTTCCATCATTCGGATTAAGAACTCCTCGCTGATTCGCGGCAATACGGTATTTGTCAGGATCGCATCTATCATCCGGCCGCCGCTTTACAGTTCGATGCGGCGGCCGGCGATCAGTTTGATGACTTCGTCGTCATAACTGAACGGCACTTTGTGGCTTTCGGCGTTATGTTTTTCGTTTGCTTCTTCATTAATAGGTGCGCGGTGCGCACCCTACAAGGCTGCCGGCATGTAACATAAGAACCTAATGGGCGTTTGCCAAGCCTGTGGAAATAGTCGCACGAACCTCCCACCAAACAACCCCGCGACAACCAAAGGCCAAGTTGGCCCCATGCCACCCGCCGGAACCCAAGTACGGTTCCGCCCTACGCGGACTAAGTCTCCGTTGTGACACAAATTAAAAAGCAATTTTGTATAAAATATCCGGAAGCCCCCCTTTCAATTCTTGAAGCGTGTGCACGTCTCCCCATGTGTAAACTTCTGCGTCTGACTTGTAGTAGACCCAATGTCGCAAACCTTTCCAACGGGTGCTGTCTTTCTTCCCCAGCCCCATGATGCATGAGCCACCAGTTCCGCTCGTTGGACTATCGAGACGCCCGGCAGCCTGTTTGATGTAGTGCAGAAACTCAACCACGCCGTCCGGAGTCATGGCGATGCCAATTTTTTCATTTTGTGCCGGGCCGCATCAGTGATCATGCTGAAGGAACCCTTGTAATGTCTGAGTTGCGAAGTCTCCCCCGAATGTCTGGGTAAAAGTCTCGATTTCCTTGGCGATGCAGGGCTTGTCATTCTGGAGTTGCCGCAAGAAGTCTTTCACAAGAGAAATAATCAGATCTCGGTGTTCCCTTGAGTCTGGTATGTAGTGACCGAGATCGATCACTTTATTGTCCTGCAACGCGCTCAACACTGAGACAAAGCCGCAAACACCCCATCCCCATTGTTCGGAGCTCTTCTTCACTGTACCGTTCATATTCAACCACCTATTCCAGAGATAATTTAAAAACGAAAAAGAACGAATAATTGCGTCGGACTCGATTTCGTTTCGAGCCGCACCCTCACTGCATTACTACTCAAACCCATACCCAAAATCCCCATCCGTGACATTGACATGCACCCGCTTGATCGGCTTGCCTTCCATCATTCGGATTAAGAATTCTTCGCTGATTCGCGGCAATACGGTGTTGGTCAAGATCCCGTCTATCATCCGGCCGCCGCTTTCCAGTTCGGTGCAACGGCTGGCGATCAGTTTGATCACCTCGTCGTCGTAACTGAACGGAACCTTGTGGCTTTCGGCGATGCGTTTTTTAATGCGGCCCAATTGCAATCTGGCGATGGCACCTATCATTTCGTCAGTCAAAGGATAGTAAGGAATCACCACCAAACGGCCCAGCAGAGCCGGCGGGAATACTTTTAACAAGGGCTCGCGCAAGGCCTTGGCGATGCCTTCCGGTTCCGGCATCAGTTCCGGGTCGGCACACAATCCGGCGATCAAGTCGGTACCGGCATTGGTGGTCAGCAAAATCAGCGTATTTTTAAAATCGATCACCCGACCTTCGCCGTCTTCCATCCAGCCTTTGTCGAAGACCTGGAAAAAGATCTCGTGCACGTCAGGGTGGGCTTTTTCCACTTCGTCCAATAACACCACGCTATAGGGCCTGCGTCGCACGGCTTCGGTCAGTACGCCGCCCTCGCCGTAACCGACGTAACCCGGAGGCGCGCCTTTCAGCGTGGAAACGGTATGCGCTTCCTGGTATTCGCTCATGTTGATGGTGATGACATTTTGCTCGCCGCCATACAGGGTTTCCGCCAGCGCCAGCGCGGTTTCGGTCTTGCCGACGCCAGAAGTACCGGCCAGCATGAATACGCCGATCGGCTTGTTGGGATTGTCGAGGCCGGCGCGGGAAGTCTGAATCCGCTTGGCGATCATTTCCAGCGCGTGGCGTTGGCCGATGATGCGCTGTTCCAACAAATCCGGCAGTTTCAACACGGTTTCGATTTCGTTTTTCACCATCCGTCCGACCGGAATGCCGGTCCAATCCTGCACCACCGCGCCGACCGCTTGTTGATCGACGGTCGGCAGAATCAGAGGCGACTCGCCTTGTTGCTCATGCAACTGGGTTTGCAAGGTTTTCAATTCGCCGAGTAATGCTTCACGATCCACGGCTTCCGCGCCGGCTTGCTGCTGTTCCGTTGCATCAGCCGCTGGCGCGGGATTGTCCACGGCATGGCCCGCCGCCCTGAGTTTGGCACGCAAGTCCAGGATTTTACCGACCAACTCTTTCTCGGCGTTCCAACGCACATCCAGTTCCGCCAGACGTAGCTTTTCCGCGTCGAGTTTCTCGTTAGCCAATTGTTCGCGGGCACTTACTTCGACACCTACCGCCTTTTCCCGGCCGATGATCGCTAATTCGGTTTCCAAGGCTTCGATGCGCTTACGGCAATCGTCGACTTCCGCCGGCACCGCATGTTGACTGATGCCGACTCGCGCGCAAGCTGTGTCTAACAAACTGACAGCCTTATCAGGCAACTGCCGAGCAGGAATGTAACGATGCGACAGCTTGACCGCAGCTTCCAACGCTTCGTCCAGAATCAGCACTTGATGATGCTTTTCCTGTACCGTCACGACGCCGCGCATCATCCGAATCGCTTTCTCTTCGCTGGGTTCCAGCACCTGCACCACCTGGAAGCGGCGGGTCAAAGCCGGGTCTTTTTCGATATGTTTTTTATATTCGGCCCAGGTGGTGGCAGCCACGGTGCGCAATTGGCCCCGCGCCAGCGCCGGTTTTAATAGATTGGCGGCATCGCCGGTACCTGCTGCGCCACCGGCGCCGACCAAAGTATGCGCTTCGTCGATAAACAAAATGATCGGTTTGGGAGAAGACTGCACTTCTTCGATGACTTGCCGCAAGCGGTTCTCGAATTCGCCTTTCATACTGGCACCGGCTTGCAGCAAACCCACATCCAGGGTACGCAAGGTCACATCGCGCAGCGAAGGCGGCACGTCGCCAGCCACTATCTTTAACGCAAAGCCTTCCACCACGGCGGTTTTACCGACCCCGGCCTCGCCGGTCAGAATGGGGTTGTTTTGCCGGCGGCGCATCAAAATGTCGATAACCTGCCTGATTTCTTCGTCGCGGCCGACGATAGGATCGATCTTGCCGTTGCGGGCCTGCTCGGTGAGATCGACGGTAAATTGTTTCAATGCTTCCTGCTTGCCCATCGCCGCCGGTGCAATAGCGCCGCTGGCTTCGCCCGGCGCAGCTCCGCCTTGAAAACCGTCGGTTGCCGACAATCCGTCCTCCGGCGAACCGGCTGTCACCCCGGCCAATTCGTCGGAAAGCAAATCCGGTTTGATTTTTTCGAACTCCTTGGAGATACCCAGCAATTCATTGCGCAGCGATTTGGTTTTCAACAAACCCACCAGCAAATGTCCACTGCGAACCTGACTTTCGCCGAACATCAAGGTGCCATAAACCCAGCCGCGTTCGACGCTCTCTTCAATGTGCGGCGAAAAATCGGAAATTGCCGTGGAACCGCGCGGCAAGCGGTCCAGGGAATTAGTGACGTCCCTGGCAATCACCGACGAATCGAGACTGTAATGCTTAATCAATCTATGCAAATCCGAATCGGGCAACTGCAATAACTGGCTCAGCCAATGCACCAGTTCGACATAGGGATTGCCGCGCAGCTTGCAAAACACCGTCGCCCCCTCTATGGCTTTGTAACAGACCCGGTTTAATTTCCCAAACAGCTTGACTCGGCTAATTTCTGCCATGGTTTATGTCCTATCGGTAAAAGTTTACAAATTGTTTGTCACTCAACAGCCAAGGTGATGAACGGATTCAGCCGCAAATCATCGGCATCGCAAGCGCTACGCCGCAGTCCCAGCCACATACTCCACCCCAACTGGGCGTCGCCGTTCATGCTCAGGCCATCGCCTGCCTCCGCGGTGCCCAAGACCAATTCATTTGGTACTTGGAATTTTTCCAGTATCAACTGCGCATCCCACACGTACTCGTCGCCGACATAATTACGGACGATAGCAACCAGCTGCGGTAAGTCCTCGCCACCCGGCAATAAGGCCAGGTATTGCTGCAAACGCAAAGGTCCCAATGCAATATTGAATTTATGCTGGCATCCCCAGACGGCCGCTCCCAACAACGCCGATTGACCCAGACAGGCAATATCGGCGCTGACACCGAGGCGGGTTTGATCGCTAACTTGAATATCCATCCACTCGCCGACAAATTCGTCGATGCGCACGCGCACATTAAGCACATCGGCAATAATAGACTGCAAACCGGCCGGATGCTTGGTCTGCGCGGCAAAATGTCCGGCATAAAATAGCTTGGCTCTATCGGCCAGCTCATCGCGGTCCCGATGCGCTGGCCCGGCGATACCCAGCATTGCACCGACATAAAATCCGAAGCGGTCGGTTTCCGGCCTGTCGTATTGCACGGTGGGCCGAGCATTGGCCCAAGCCCGATAAAACAGGCTGATCATCCGATGATGAAAAATGTCGGCGAAGCGGGCAAAGGTTGGATCGTGATGATGGCGCAGCCGCTCTCGAACATACTCTGTCAAATGCAGCGGCAACGGCCCTTGTGGCCCGAACAACCCCAAAAAATTTACCGCCAGCCGGGGCTTGTCGGAAATTCGGTCATGACTGGCATAAGCGGCAATAGTGGAAGGCGAAAACTCCAACTCCGGTTCTTGGGCGAAACGCAACGGATCGTCGCCGACTTTAATGCTGGAGCCCAATCTGGGCCTGTCGGCATTCAAACATTCGATCAGCCGCACCGCCTCGAAAAAATCGAAGCTTTGAGCCGCCTGTTCCAACTCCGCCATCAAAACGTGTGGCGGCGTCCGATTCTCACTGGCCATCGGGCCACCTCACCGCGGTCGGTGGTACGTATCACCGTTTCCACAAAAGAGTTGATCGACACATAACGGGCAAAAAACTGTTCCAACACCGTACCCAACAGAAAATAGCCGCCGCCTTCGAAAGCCGATTCGTCTAACAACACCGTAATTTCCAAGCCCCTGCCGAACACCATAGGGCCATTGGCATCGATGCGTCTGACTACATTTTTGGTTCTGACCGAAATCACGCCTTCAATCTGTTTTTTGATTGCCGGCTCACGGTTCTCCGCATACAAACTTAATAACTCGCGCAATGCCGTCGCGCCCGTATTGGCATCGTTATCGACCAGCGACAAATAATTCAGCGAAAGATGATTGATTAAGCGCCAAACCGTATCGGCTTCGTATGCGGCCGGCAACGGCCGGGTCGGACCGGCGATGCAGCGTATCGATTTGACCGGCGCGCTGATTTGTAAGGTAAAGTCGGTATCGCCAAGCCCAACCGGCATAACCAATGGCAAATCGCGATTGGTACACAAGGTTTCCAGACCCAATTGGCCGACATTGACCGAATAGGGCGCCTGAGCGGCGTCAACCAGGGAAATGAAGACTTCGCTGCCGATATAGCTGGAACGTACGCCCTTGCGGCGCTGTTTTGTCGAGAGAACCCGCTTCTGGCGGCGTAATGTGTAGAACGCCGTTTCCGCTTGGCTGTGAAAAGCCGTCTTCGAGCCATAAAACGGTAAAAAGGTTTGCTCAACACTCTGACCGCTGCCAAAGCCTTCAACCTGCTTGACGCTGGACACTTCATAATCCATCGGCCGGCCGCGATCGACAACCAGATGGTATTCCGACTGGCGATGGTCGACGCGAATCCGGTCCGCTTTCTTCGGAAACAAATTGATAGCCGGTACGCAAAACAACGCCAGATTGGTTTTATCCACGGCATTAACCAATTGTGCGTCGCTGCGATCCAACAAGACGAATAGCTCTATTTCGTCGCTTTCACACTCCGCAATCAAACCCGATAATTCGCCAAGCTCCACAAACAGGTAGCGTTCCGGAAACGCAAAATATTCCTGCAAAATCCGATAGCCGTCGAATGAACGCGGGGGTTGTTGCAATAATGCCTCATCCTCCTCAAATCCTACCCCACGCACCAGCCGGCCATCGGCAAATTTAACCATGGTCGACGAGCCATGCTTCGATTTGCAGGCAATCGCCTTGCTGTTAGCTAAAAATTGCTCGTATAACCGATAAGGAGTGCTACCGGAACCTCGTAAAAATAACGGTAGCTTGTCCAGCGCTAGTTGGTTGAATTTCGCCCCGGTAGTGGTGCGTAACACGATGCGTAACGCAGCCTTGATCTGACTCAGGTATTTCGGCGACGACAAACCGTTACTGGAAATAGCGGCCAAGGTAGGTAAATATTCCAACTGGCTGATTTCCAGCGGAAACAGTTGCAATGGCTGCGCCGTCCGATATTCGCAAGCCGTCTGTTCACCTTTGGCCACCAGACTACGCAGACTGGTACCCTTTGGAATAGTCAGCCCTTTAACCAGAGCTTCTTCGCTCAAGTCGGGTTTGAACTCGACCACGGTCATCGAGGGCGTCGAAGACAAATAATGCGGATAAATAATATCCAGCAAATGCTGGGTAAAATTGGGGAACTCGGAATCAACTTTGAGTTGCACCCGAGCGGCCATGAAAGCAAAGCCCTCAAACAACCGTTCGACATAGGGGTCGCTACATTCGAAAGTATCCAGGCCCAGCCGACCGGCAATTTTGGGAAATTCGCTGGCAAACTCGGCGCCGACCTCGCGAACGTGCTGAAGCTCCCGGTTATAGTATTTCAGTAAACGAGGGTCCATCCCTTATCCCCCTAAATCCTTGACCGTGACTTCCCCGGTTTCCAGATCCAGATCGCTACGTATATACAAATGCACCGGCAAAGGCTGCGCCCATAAATCGCCTTCGATTTTGAAACAAATGGCTTTCTGACTCATCCTCTCATCGGCCACAGCCACCTGCACTTTCAGCGAAGCGGCGATTATTCTCGGTTCAAAATTGACAATGGCTTGCTTGATCTTGCGCTCCAACTTGCCGACATCCGTACTGCTGAGATTGGTGCCGGACAATGCCGGAATGCCATAATTAACGACCGAACGTGCCACATACGGTGCATCGCTCAAATCCTGCAATGCTTCGAAAGCCGTGGTATTTAACAGCCACCCCAAATCCCTCAACACGCTTTGCCGCAACTGCCGATACGACAGAACCCGCTGTTCTCCCGATTCCGTCTTATTCGTCGGCGCGTTGTCGGTCAGCCTATCCAGCAACGACGGCTGCAGGCGCTCGGTAGCGGCCAGTTCAGCCATGGTCTATGGAGACCGTTGAATTTACAATCAGCTGGCGAGCTTCGAATAATGAGTGCTCGCCCTGATCCGTCACCAGGAGCCGCTGCCCCAAGCCGTGATAATGGCCGAAGGGCAGTTCCCGCCATTCGGTCCTGCGGGCCAAACGCAGCGTCGCATCCGCGGCCTTATCCGAATCGGGATAGCGGGAAGGAATCAGGCCAAATGCATTGCCGCCGTTGGCCCAGGTAAATTGAGCCGGTAACCAGACTAAATCGCGCAAATCGCTAGGCGCTTCTATCTCAATTCTGGCAATCCGGCAAAAGGGTATCCAGTAATAACGGCCATTCACTATCGCCTCCACCACCGGGCCGATGCGGGTGTCGGAGTCTGCTATCCACTCGAAAGCGTCGCCGTTGAAAGATCCGGAACTAGCTGGCGCCAATTCATACGCTTGATCGCGAAGCTCGCCAGCCTGCTCATGGCACCCTTGGGCCGATAGCTTACAGGCCTCGATCAGCAAGGCAATCCATTGTTCGGGCTCGCCGAAAACCAGCGGGGAGGTTTGACCTTGGAATACTTTTTCTCGAAGCATTTCGCAACGAATGGCTTCCCTATAGGTTTGTACCATCGCCAAATTGGCCGCATCCAGATTGCCGCAGACATTGAGCTGATTCAGTGCTCTGTCCCATTGTCCGTTCAACGCCAGCAACTGAAACAAAAATATTCGATGTTTAGCCTGGTCCGGATTCTTACGGACCTGATCTTGCAATTGCGCCAGCGCATCCTCCAGTCGCCCTTCTTTCAAACTTATTTCTGCGGTACTTGTAGTCATTTAAATTCGGAAAGTCGATTCGCAAAGGGACGCGCCCCCCTCACGGGCGGGCGCGCGACCAGAACTCCAGCACAACTTAATAAGGAACGTTTCCCTGAATATCCCAAGCCATTTCAGGTTTATCACCTTCGCCGCCTTTCTCGGTTTGCTCGATATATTTGACTTTTACCTTGGCGAAATTAAGCGTGACATTTTCAGTCAGCCTATCCTCGCCGCCTGAACCACCGGTAGAAACTGAGGAGATCAGGACTTCTTCCATAGTGATGGTCAAATATTCCAAAGGTTTATCGCCGGCTTTGCGAACCACCAACACCGCTTCTTTAATATGGGTGCCTTTGCAGCAGGCTTTCAGCAGATCGGGACTGCCTTTGTCCAACCATTTGGTGAAACTTATATCGGAAACATTCACTTTTCCGGCACCACCACCACCACCGACATGCATGGTGCCTGATTGGGACAAACCCCAGCTCCAGGCCAGCACATCGGTTTGACCTTTATGTTTGTGATCTTTGGACTCACCCGGAATATTATCGATTTTAATAAACATATCTACTGCCATAACCTACTCCTTTCTTCTAATAAAATTAAATTGATGTAAAACTATCTGTTAACGAAATACAGCTATCTGACAACTCAGAATCATCTCAAACGCACCTCCCGGAAAATTAAAATCTTCGATACCTTAACCGCCCTTGACCGACGGCAACTTGGAAACCAGACGCAACGATACCGTAAGCCCTTCCAACTGGTAATGCGGACGCAAGTAAAACTTAGAGGTGTAGTAACCGGGGTTGCCTTCCACTTCTTCCACTACCACCTCGGCAGCCGATAGAGGTTTTCTGGATTTGGTCAATTCATCCGACATCGCCGGATTGGGATCCACATAATTTTTCACCCAACTGGTCAGCCAAATTTGCATATCGTCGCGCTCCTTGAAAGAACCGATCTTGTCGCGAACGATGCACTTCAGATAATGTGCGAATCGGCAGGTGGCGAACAGATAAGGCAGGCGGGCCGCCAAATTGGCATTGGCCGTTGCATCCGGGTCGTCATATTCGGCGGGCTTTTGCAGCGATTGCGCACCGATAAATGCCGCGAAATCGCTATTTTTCTTATGGATCAGCGGCATGAAACCGCTTTTTGCCAATTCCGCCTCGCGCCTGTCGGTAATCGCAATCTCGGTTGGGCATTTCATATCCACGCCGCCGTCGTCGGTCGGAAAGCTATGCACCGGCAAACCTTCCACCGCGCCGCCGGATTCAATACCGCGAATCCGCGAACACCAGCCGTAAAGCTTGAACGAGCGATTGATGTTGACCGCCATCGCATAGGCCGCATTGGACCAAGTGTATTTGCTGCTATCGGCGCCGGAGGTATCTTCTTCGAAATCGAATTCATCTACCGGATCGGTCTTGGCGCCGTAAGGCAATCGGCTCAGAAAGCGCGGCATCGCCAAACCGATATAGCGAGAGTCTTCGGAGTCACGTAATGACCGCCAAGCGGCATATTCGGGTGTTTGGAAGATTTTGGTCAAATCGCGCGGATTGGCCAGTTCAGACCAACTTTCCATTTGCAAAACCGACGGCGCCACGCCGGACAGGAAGGGGGTATGCGCCGCGGCACTGATTTTTGCCATCTCGCTGAGCAGTTCCACATCCGGTGGACTATGATCGAAATGGTAATCGCCGACCAAACAACCGAAAGGTTCGCCGCCGAAGGTGCCGTATTCTTCCTCGTAGAGTTTTTTAAATAACGGGCTTTGATCCCAGGCAGTGCCCTTAAATTTCTTCAGGGTTTTACCCAGTTCGTTTTTGGATACATTCAACACCTTGATTTTCAGCATTTCATCGGTTTCGGTGTTGTTCACCAAATAATGCAGCCCCCGCCAAGCGCCTTCCAGTTTTTGGAAATCGGGATGATGCAATACCAAGCTAAGCTGTTCGGAGATCTTTTGATCCAGCTCCGCGATGATGGCCTGAATGCTCTTGATTGCATCATCGGATACTTTGGAAACATCCTGCAGCGCATATTGCGCCAGAGTAGCCACCGCAGTGGTGACTTGATTCGCGGCTTCGGTTCCCGGCTTGAATTCCTTCGACAGCAATGCCGAAAAGTCGTCCAGCTCAAGTGTTTGAGTCGCGCCTTGTTGTGTTTGGGTATCTAATTCGGCCATGTCTTACTCCCCAGTTCCTTCGGAGCCTTCACCACTGGCTTTGGCTTCGCTTGGTTTTGCCGAGGATGCCAAGGTTTGCAATAAGGCAGGATCGTTAATTAGCTTGGTGATTAGTTCCTCCGCGCCGGTCTTGCCGTCCATATAAGTGATTAAATTGGACAATTGGGTTCTGGCCTCCAGTACCTTATCCAGACCGGCAACTTTCTTGGCTACCGCCGCCGGTGAAAAATCATCCATACTTTCAAAAGTGATATCGACGCTAAGGTTACCTTCGCCGGTCAGCGTGTTGGCTACCTGAAAAGCGGCTCGCGGCTTCATTGACTTCAAGCGCTCATTAAAATTATCGACGTCTATCTCAAGTAATTTCCGGTCCGCTATGGGTGGCAGCGGCTCCGCGGGTTTGCCGGACAAATCGGACAATACGCCCATTACAAAGGGTAACTGCACCTTTTTCTCAGAACCATAGACTTCGACATCGTATTCAATCTGTACGCGGGGAGCTCGGTTTCGTTGTATAAACTTCTGACTGCTTTCTGCCATTTTATTCTCCAATTACTTATGATTAACGACCCCAAAAACTTTAACTTGGATCAGGACCTTTTATAGCATCAATTTGCGAAAGTGCATCGGGCATCAAATTTTGGACTATTTCCATAAAATCCGCCGTCACAAGGTGTTTAGCGCGTTTTAGCAATAGCGGCACCGGACTGGATGGCTCATTTTCGGCGTAGTACTTACATAGCATATCCAAGGTTCGCAATACGTCCTGCCTCGACTCTATCGCTCCGGATATGGGTTTTGCTTTAACCGAACCGCCGCCAGCCACAACCTCCGTATTTTCGCTTTCCGGCTCCGCTTCAGCGTCCCCTGCCAGCCTAGAGCCGCCGAATTGTTCATATTGATAAAGGATGTCCTTCAGGAGTGTTTTTAATCCCGATAAATTCGCCCTTTGACCAACCCCGACTTTTTCACCGACGAAGGCGTCCAATTGGTCAACACTACGAATGCTATCGATTACCGCCTGATACGACGCATTCAATGCCTCGCTATCTACATCCAAAAAAGCGGCTTTGATCGCACTAACATCCGGCTTTTCCACGCCGGCCGGCGCCTCGATTTTGTCTGTGGCATACTGAATGTCCCTTAAACTAAACCGGCCGACGGCTTTAGACTCTACAAGTATCGCCAGACTCAAAGGCCTTAATATCCAGTCAAAATTAATCAATTCTTCTAGGATATTGACCCTCATCGTCGGGTCGAAGCCGTCATCGGCATCTAACTGCGGATGGATGGAATCCCAATAACGGTTTAGCGCTTCCCCCAGATACTGCAATCCATCGCGAAACCCGCAAATCCCCTCCAAAGGAATCAAGGATCTAATTAAGTACAAAATTACTTGCAAATCCCTAGACTTTTGCAATAACGCAATCGCCTGTTTGTTTACTTCCCGCCAGTTAGGCGGTAATGCTTTTTCTCCGCTGAACTGGTTCTCCGGCGTACCCTGAATATCGTTATCCAGCGCCACACGCGCGTTGTCGTATTCAAGATTCTCTCCGCAGGGATTGTCGGGGCTTAACTCACTTAACAACCCTGATAAATCCGCCATTTTCGCTCCTCTTTAGTAATGACATTGTTTCCGTCAATGAACCGCAGCAATGTAATGCATTTATCTAACTTGCTTTTGATCGGCTTGAGTTCTCGTTTACCGCCCGCTCTCTTCACCTTTGCATTACGCCTATAACTAACCGAGTTAGTCTAGTCGTTTTTTCAAGTCGCGAATTAAACAAAGCGCTTTCGATTTGAACGAATTCGATATTCTTAAAATTTCGCTTGCGCCGTATTAGATAACTTATAGATATCATTAAGCGTGCCAGCTATAGAAAACGACAAACAAAAAAACATAAAACATTGATATGGAAAGAAGTTACTTATCAGAAACCATTCGAATGACGAATCATATCCGCCACAGTGGCACAAAGTTAGCACGATATTTCGTAACAGATACGGTATTCGGTAATTACTGCGTCCGATTCCGAAATATAAAACCGGCAGATAGCGTTTAAATAACTTCTTAACTATCTCTAGAGCTTGCAGTAGTAGCGGTTGCGCGCAATCGCTACTACGTGAAAAGACCGCCGACCCATAACGGCCGTCTCAGCCATTATATTCAGCGATTAAAACAGTAATGTTATCTCGGCCACGCCGGCTTAAAGCTTGACTGATTAAAGCCTCGGTAGCATGCTGACAGCTGCCGGCCCCCATCGATTCCGCAATCTCGGCTTCCGACAATTCTTTATCCAAACCGTCACTGCATAAGAGATAACGATCGCCAATCGCCGCTTGAAAACGGACAACATCCAACGCCAAGGTCAATTGTCCTCCAACCGCCCGCGTAATCACATTGGCACCAACTTGCTGAGCGGCTACTTCCCGGCTCATCACACCGGAATCCATCAACTCGTCAATCAGCGTATGATCGCGGGTAATCTGCTTAAATTCACCCTTTCGCAATTGGTACAAGCGACTGTCGCCAGCCCAAATTGCCGCGCAATCCGCGTTTTTCGCCAACAAGGCCACTACTGTGGTGCCAACAATACTGCCTTGCTGGATTCCAGCGGCAAATCGGCATAAGTCGTCGTTGATTTTCTGTAATTTATTGCAAACATCTTCTATCTGGCTATCCAGGTTTTCGGCAAATTCCAAGGTCGATAAAGAGTCCACCACCAAGCGACTGGCAACGTCGCCGGACTGATGCCCACCCATGCCATCGGCAACAACCCATAAGCCGAGAGCGGGGGAATCGAGCATCGCATCTTCATTGTGTTTACGCTTGTTGCCTACCACCGTAACCCCATAAGAAGTCCAAGCAGCCGATTCGGACGCCACCGAAACTTGATTTACCAGCGTTTCCGGTTTCCCAACGCTCAAAACCCGCTCAACTTTTTTTACGCTTTGAGTTTGCTGGTACCGCTGCACCTGCCAGGACCGGCCCGTCTGCGGCAAACCTTGTAAGAAGCTCGCGTAAGTGTCTATCGGCGGCAAACCTTCGCAAAATAACAAATTGGGCCGATTGGACTGGCCGCCTTCGCTCGCCCAAATGCTGTACAACGGAAAAAAACGCTCGATCAGGCTCTGACTCAAACGTGGAAACAGGACGTCGGCCTGATCCAAACTCTCCAAATCGAAACCAAGCGCCAGCTTACCATTGGCCGTACCGAGTCCTCGGCCGAGATCCGCTGCAAAATGTTGGCTCACGCAGCTTTCAGCCGAGCCAATCGCCATCAGGCCTTTGTCGAAGCTGTCCAGATCGCAGGATTCGTTCAATACCGACAGCGCGACGTCTTCCAATTGCGCAAACCAATCGGACTCCGGTAAAAACAGCGGCAGTAACACGTCTGCCGGAACGGATTGCGCCAAGGTCAACGGATAATAACGGCCAACTCTATCGACGCTAGGCATCATCACGCCGGCCCAAGCGCTAGCGCCGCAAACACCGGGACTAAGCGCAAATCGCCAAATCGGGCTAACCAAAAACAAGGATAACCAGTTCTGGCCTAATATTTCCTGGCTGGAACGCATAGAGGCTTGTAACCACTGGTCCCACGGCTCGATAAAATGCCTGGGCAAACGCCGGCTGACGAAATCGCCCAATCCGGGCACTTTCCCAAAAAAACCAACGCTCAGCATATCGAGCGAACTCATAAAGTCTCCGGGCAACGAAAGCTTTGATACTCGCTGATACCAAACGGATTATTGACGCTGGCCGCGTGCAGCTCGAATTTGGCGGTATAGCCTTCCAGTTGCACGGTTAAATTGAAGCGGTCCGGCAAGCCGGTCGGTTGGATATTAAACTCGTCGAACATCCTGAACAATGCCCAGGCGCCTTCCTTGGATTTACTGACCTGTTTGCCGTCCAACGCTTCAAACACCACTCTAACGCCGGCACTGTTATTGGTGCCGGGCCACTGAAACTTGGTCAGCTGCTCCGGACCGTGGCGATACACCAACTCCTGGCCTTCGACGTTTAATCTGAAAGTTCCCACTTTATCGTCCAACGTCAATGGCTTTAATTCGAACTGCACTTGCGGCACAGCCCCGCCACCGGGAAAAAATGCGTCGCGAATTTTCGAGGCGATCTGAAACTGCCGAATACTCACTGCAGACAAACCCAAAGCCTTATCCGAGGCTAGCTCCTGCCACTGTACCGCCGCAGTATCGACGAATGCCTTAAGATTGGCGTTAAAAAACTGATCGACGATACCGTTACTGGCGAAGACTTTGCCGAAATCCGCCATCAACACATCCTGCTGGGTATTTTTAGCGAACGGATAACGTCCGGCCAATGCACTTTTACAGGGCATGGTCACGGCGGTTTTCAGCATTTCGTTCAACTGGACCTTCGCACCGGTTTTGATTTGCTGTCCGCCCGTGCTGGTCAAGGCGTTGAGCGAAGCCGCGACCGGGCCCGGTAAGCGAGCAAACTCCATTTTGGCGGCTTGCAAAGGATCGACGCCGCCACCGGCAAACCGCGCGGCCTCGGTAGACAGGGCTTGACCGCCGCTATTCGGCGCCGAGCCAATCTGCATCAGGTAATCATGCAGATTTTTAATGCTAGCCAAGGTTGCGGCAATGGGAGCAGGTCTGTCGGCGGCGCCACGCACTTGCATATTGTAAGGTTCGAAATAAGTCTCCAAGGCCTTAACCGGATCAACGCCGCCGTCGCTTTGTTTGGCCATCGCCAGCAGTTTTTGGGTCGCCGCCTCCGGCACGGCCAAGGCGCCCCCGGTAGATTTTGCCAAGGCATCGGCCAATTCGGATGAGAGCTTACTTAACGCGGTATTTTTTTCAACCAATTCCAACAATAGCTTCAACGGCGAATCGGGGCGGGACAGCAGATCCAAGGTATCTACCAGCTGATTATTGTTGGGTTGCGGGCGAAATTTAACCGCTGTCAGCACACCGTCCCAAGTCTTTTGATAATCTCCCAAATACAGACGTTTGAAATCGCCATATAAACGGTCAATTTCGACAGGCGTGCTAGCACCCTCCGCTCCGAGCACCCAATTTTGTTCGCTGGCTTCCTTGACGTAAAACATGCCTTTTTTCAGAAACAGCTCGGTATAACCGTAATTGCTAAACAAGCCGGGGACAATAAGCGTATCCAACTCCTTGCCGTTTGCCGTAAACACCCTGCCGCCATTGGGCGCCAATTGACCGGCGACCGCAATATCGTGGCTGCGATCGAACAGCGCTTCGCTTTTGAAACGGCTATAGATTTGGTTTACCAAGGGAATTTGCGTCAATTTATTCCGTACCGCATCGACAAAACCGTTATCGAGAACGGCCGGATCCAAGCTCAAGGCCAGCAAGTTATCCAGATGCAACTGTAATTTGGCTTGGGCCTCCGGGTCGGTAGCAAACATTTGTTCCCAATCCAATTTGATCCAGGGTTGAGCGACTTTGGCATCCATCCGTTTTGGCTCGCCGAACATTAGATAGACGCGTAGCAGCTGATAAAGCACATCCAGATTTTTGCCTTCATCGCCTTGCATACGCTCTTTCAAACGCAAGGTAATCAAGCCCTGCAGATTTTCGCGAAGCAAGCGTTGGTAGGAAATATCGACAGCCGAATCGATTTTATCGCCTTGGTATAAACCAAAGCCGCTGCTCCAGCCGGTTTGACTATAAACATCCTTGGCGGCTTGCAGGGCATTTAGCTTTGGCAATAGCGCCAAAAAACCGGAACGCGAATCGGTGGGGACAAGACTACTGGCTCGATAAACTTCTATCTGCTTCTCGACATCGGCAAGCGCCATTTTATTGGTGGTAAAGCTGATCATCCAAACCACGACAGCTATTGCCACCACCGCAAAGGTAGCGGCAAAGCCTGCCAGATTCATCAAGCGGAAACGCCGCTCGACTTTTGGATCGACCCCGACTAATTCCGCTTCGGGAAATACTACTTGCTTCAAAAGCTTGGTTAAAAAATAACTTTTACCTCGCCCACTCATTAATGGCGTTGCTTGCCTTTCCAACCTAAAACTCGAAGCCAGTGCCGCCATCACCCGGTCTATTGGCGTACCTTCTTGGGTACCGCTGCTGAAATAAACCCCGCGTAATAGGAAAGGCTCTTCGTAGCGATTGGTGGAAAACGCCGCCTCCAGAAAGCCGGTTGCCACCGATTTGAACAACATCATTTGCTGTGGAAAATCGAAGATCGCCGTGCGGCGATGGACATCCCGTTCCTCCTGAATGCGTTTCAGGCGCCGCTGCACCAATCGCCCAATCAATTCGTCATAAGCTCGTTCGAACTGCGCTAAATGGGCGGCGAGATCCTCTTTATCGTTGTCGGTACGAATAAAGGTTTCGCCCCAAACCTGACTGCGCTCGTCTTCGGTTAAATTGGCAAAAAAATCGCTAAAACCGGCGACGAGATCGGCTTTGGTGAACAATACGTATACCGGCAATTGCACACCCAACTGCCCATTGAGTTCCATTATCCGCCGCCGAATCGCCGCCGCGTGCCGACGCAACTCTTCCTCGGTCTGCTGTATTAAATCGCTGACACTCACCGCCACGAACACACCGTTTAGCGGTCGGCGTGGCCGATACTTTTTTAACAACTGCAAGAAACCGTGCCAAGCCGAGGCGTCCACTTCTTGATGACTGTCTTGCGTAGTGTAACGGCCGGCCGTATCCAATAAGATCGCTTCGTCGGCGAACCACCAATCGCAATCTCGCGTACCGCTGACGCCTTTTACCGCATGCTTGCCTAAACGTTCAGCCAAGGGGAAATGTAACCCGGAATTAATCAAAGCCGTGGTTTTCCCCGACCCCGGTGCACCGATAATGGCGTACCAAGGCAATTCGTAAAGATATTGCTTACGCCCCCGCTGTTTGGAACCAGTCGTTTTCAACAAGGTTAAGGCCTCGTCGAAACCGCGATTCAAAACATCCAACTCCGCGGCGGATGCCGATTGCGCATCGTTTGCGTCGGTCCCGCCGGATAAATCGACCATCAAACGCTGCTCGCGCTTGCGCGATACCAACCAAACTGTTAATCGGTAAATCAACCAAATCCCGGTTACTAACGCTATGGTAATAATCCGGCTTAAATCGGACTCCAAAGGCACAGTGCCGGCTATAGCTATTAAAGGCCCAACAAACCAAATCAATACCGACAAAACCACGATACCGATCAGCTCAAGCACCCACTTTGTTTTAAAAAAACTGATTATCCGTTCCACGCGGTATTCTCACTTTATCAAGATGTCGACGCGCCGATTTAAGGCTCGATGTTCAGGAGTGTCATTGGGTGCCAAAGGCTCGCCGTCAGCCCGGCCTTCCGCTCTGGCTGAACCTTTTAATTGAGCGGATGCGGTCAAAATCGCCAATACGTTTTTAGCGCGTGCCGCGGACAAATGCCAATTGGACGGAAAACGCGCCGACACGATGGGTTTGTCGTCGGTATGTCCGGTTACCAAAATGGAGTCTTGCTCATTCTCAAGTTCCTTGGCGATTTTTTTTAGCATCGGCAGAAACTCCGGTTTGACTTGGTCACTACCCGAAGGAAAGGAATTACGAACGCGGATGATGCTATCGTCGACTACTTCGACCATACTCTGGGAAATTTCGTCCCGTAATAAAGGCTTGAAACGTTCCAATCTATTGGCGACAACCGGCGCGGGCGGCGTTATCGTCACCGCTGCGGAAACCTGTACCGGCTCTTTGGCCAGCTTCAACAGTTCCCGATACGCTGGGTCGGAGGCCGAATTAATAAAATATGCAAAACCGAGATAGCAAAGCAGCAGCAACCCGCCTGCGGCGCTGGCAAATACCCATAGCGGCACTTGCGTTATCAAAGAGCTATTACCGGTTTTTTGCCCGTGCCAGCGGGGCGATAATTCCGGGGAAAAATCCCCCCGCACTCGCTGAGTCAGCTGATACAGTTCCAACCGCTGTTTTTCCAGTTCGTTGCTGCCATTCGCCATGACTCGATATTTACCTTCGAATCCGAAACTGAGCAACACATAGCAGAGCTCAATGAGCGGCAGGTTTTGCGCCGGCTGTTTTACCAAGTGTTCAAGTATTTGAAAAAAACGCTCACCGCCCCAGGCTTCTTTATGGAATAGAATAAGCAAACTCTGATGCCCCCAATTACTTTGGGAGCCCCAGGGCGTGTTTTGGATAATTTCATCCAGAAACGTACATAAGCCATAGCTAGCCATACGCATGGATTCCTGCTGAAAGCCCGCGCTTAAACCGCGATTTTCAAATTCCCTAACTTCCTTCGCAAGCTTTTGCTTTAATTCGTCAACCCCGGCATAACTAACGGTAGACCTAAGTCTTGCCGCCAACGAAAGTATTCCAGCCGCCATGCTCAATAAAGAATCGTTATCCGTACCGGAAAAAACGCTGAGCGCAGGAATGTTTATATCAGGAGCTGTGCGGGGTTGAGGGGATGGCGATATTTGTGTGAATGTCGGCTGTTGCGGCATTCTTCCTCCCGGAGAAGGCCGTAACACTGTTTTGTCGTCATCGCCGAACGGACCTTGTTGCACCATGTCTTCACCCTTTTTTTATTGCCCAGAATTCCAACTCCAATCCCGGAAAATTACCGCCAATATGAAATGCGAAGCCGCCGGAATCGGTCATTTTCTTCCAATAAGGGCTTTGCTTGTCTAATTCGAAATAGGAGCATCCGGCGTGATACGGCAATTGCCTCGGCGCCACCGGTAATGGGTGAATAGAGATACCCGGTAACGCCGCCGTGACTAATTGCGTGATCTCTTCGACCGGACCGATTTTGACTTGTGGCGGAAAATGCGTCCGCAACATCTCCGATGACACTTGTGCGCTTGCCGCCAACACGTAAATCGCCTGATCCAATAGTTTAAGATCAGGACGCCCGGAGTAATACACCGACGGACTATGCTTGGTTAAAGGTATTTGTATTGCATTCTGCTCGAGGACCATGCTCAATAGGCGTCGCAGCTCCTCGATTAACGGAATGAAGCAAATGCGCAAATCGTCATGCCGATATTCAGGCAACACTGCTGGCCTTTTATTTTGGCGGTAAAAGGTTGCAAGATCTCCCATCAATTGTAAGCATAAGGAAAATAGCGACTCCGGATGCAGCACGGCATCTCCAGTTAGATGTGCTAGCAAAGGCTCATAACGATTGATGGTTTGCAGCAACATAAAATCCGCGACTTCGGCCACACCGGCGCCTTGCGAAGTGCCCGCTACGCGCGCGGCCAAAGCTTCGCCCCGTGTATGTAACAATCCCTGCAACTCGCGAAGGAAACCATACAAAATACTGCTGGTAGCTGACCTTAGTACGACTGGAATATATCTGTCGTCCAATACCACAGTTTTATCTGCGCGAACTTCAACTATATTGGCGATGCCTAAGCATAGATACCCCGAGCGTTCCTGGCTACTTAGCATAAGCCTGGGCCGAATGCTGCCTATTTGGACTGGGTAACGGCCGTCGTATCCGGCATTATTGTCCCTGACATCTCGATGAATAGTTCGGTATCTTGCTAACCCATCGGGGTTGTTATCGCTATCTACTTCCACAGCATCAGGACGCCTCAGTGGTAACGCCAAATAGACAATCTCATTGGCCATACCTTCCGAGACCTCCAATGGTAATGGTAGTTCGTCTTCATTCGGCAAATGAAAAGGCGTACCATCCTGAAAAATCCCCCTTGCTTCGGTCAAACTGATTTTGCCGATTGCCAAATGTGCCGTATCTAGCTTTAGCGCGGAGAATCCCCAATCGTATGCGCGGATTCCGTAACAACGGCCGTCGATAAGACTTTCCAGATAACGGTCGTGCTGCTGAAAATGCTGGGGTCTAAGGAACATTCCTTCCGACCAAACAACTCTATTGTTGATTGACATATTCTATTGGTCACCAATTTAAATGAAACGCCAGCGTACGCAATGGGCTAACTGGCAAACCTGTAAATAAATCAACGTCGCGCAAACAATCGCATTTGTTTTTCGTATGCTTCCGCGAATTCATCTCCGAAAAAACCTTCAATAGCGAGCGCTTTCAACTCGGGATATTTTTCACAATATAGCTCCCAGCATTTTGCTTTTTTTTGAAAAACGATACCTTCACCCAATATTTTTTCAAAACTTTCCGGCTCGAAGCGGTGCAAAATCTCTGCAAGTGCGGCTTGAATTCCCGATGTCATAGCTAATTGATGATACTTAATATCCTTGAAGGCTTCGTTAACTGCATCATTTGAGTTGATGAATGCGGGATTATTGGGTGCCAACATCAGTTTCAGCACACTTTCCACGTCGGGATTAAATTTTAGCGGGTTATTGTCAAAAGAGCGGATTGTCGTGACAGAAACGCGAAATTCACTTTTCATTTCAGCCCTTGCTCGTAACACATCCATTAATCCTTCGATCAAGTTACGGAATAATAGCCCGGTTGCTTTCATCGCATCACTCCATTGCTCCTCTGGCAAAAAGGCATGATCTTTTATTCCCGCACCTTCTAAAAATTTATGCATTAGTGCGCCATCGCTTGAGGCTGCTTTTGTTCCGCCAAATTCCGATTGTGGCTTCCATGCGGCTTTATTATTCGGAGAAACTGGTTCAGGCTTTGACGGCTCAATTGTCACGGACGCCGTCGTTTCGACAATCTCGTCGAGCTCCGATAAATTGAGGGACGGGGGAATAAACGATACGTTAGCGCTTTTCGAAATAGCATCATCCATTTCCGGGGACGCAAACACCGGCTTCTCTACCGCATTCAAGGAATCAAGTCCCTTCAAAAATTCGGCTATGTCTTTACCTTCATTTTGTGCGGGCGATACATCTGGTACCGCAAAATTATCATGAAATGGGGAGACTGGAGGACGCTCGGAAAATGGCATTCCGGTGGCGCTTAATGGAAGGGAAAAGCTTAATGGCTCATCAATCACCGATTTCGGTTCGTTCGCAAATGGGGAGGCAAAAGGCGAAGAAAATATATTTTCGATACTTATTGCTTCGTTTACTGCGTTTTCGGTCAATATTTCGACCAGAATCTCATACTCGCCTATACGTAATATTTCATTGTTAGTGAGGACTGCTTGCGCATCATTTAAGTTTTGTGCCGCATTACTTAGGTAAGTACCATTCTTACTCGTATCTTTTATGAAATAATCCCCCCCCAAATAAATTATCTCTGCGTGGTGCCCGGAAACAAAACTTTCAGCATCCGGCAGCACCATATTATTCCCAGGTTTGCGCCCAATCGTTCCGCCGTGCTGATCGATCTCCACACATAATTCGCTTGGTAGCGGCAAACCTTTGTAAGAAAGCACTTTCAGTATAATTGCCACGACTATCGTCCTAAATTTAATTGAACCAATTGTCGCAACAATTTACATCATTTTTTAGCGATACGCTCCCCCAATTCGTTATTCACTGACCTACGCCAGAATAATAGTCAATGTATTTCGGTAGCGCCAGTTCAGCAAACGTTTGAAACCGCGTGTGGAGGAGTTTATGTTTCGAAAAGTACCGAATCGATCTTTAAAGGGGATATGAGGTCAAAAATGCATAACAGAATGCTATTCCGGTCTTCGCCAAAGTTCGTAAATCAGCTCCGGAGGCTAACTGAAGCTTCTTGCGGTCTCGGATTTACATATGAATAAATCCCGATTTCAAAGCAACAGATTATAGCTAGTCAAACTTACGATTAATCGGTGCTCCTGAAGAACTATTTATAAGGCCTTCAATAATAGTTCCGCCTGACATTTTAGGCTTCACCCTACCATACCGAATTTATACCACTTAAACTCAATACCTACTATCGTCCGCATGTGCCAACTTACATTCATACATAGATTTAAAATTTAGAGACTTTATCAATCCTTGTATTTAGGAATGCCAAAAGTGCTATTGAGCTTTTTTTAATCCTTCTTCGCCTCCAGTAACCAAACCGGACATACATTCGACTACGCTCTCGACATAATTTGAATGAGCTTCGGCTAATTTCTTCGGATCGCCGAAGCTTGCGCGTAAATCATTTAATGTCTTTTGCGGATCTGTCGATTTATTAAGATCCAACATTTTCGTATAGTTTTTATAAGCCTGCCTTCTTTCCGGATCTATTAAGAATAATCCGGGCATATTATTAGAGGATTTATCAATCACACATTTAGTCATGATTTCGGGCTCGATTCCATAGTCCTTAATATCTTTATCCTGTTTCATTTGTGCCAAAATCACATTCTCATACTCTTCTTTTTCAGCGCAACCGTTCAAGACTAGCATTACCACAATCAATAAAACTTTATTCATTATTTCTACTCTTAAAAACATTTATTTCCGCAAGTGCTCTACCAAAAAAAACCCCCGCTACCTTTCAATAGCGGGGGTTTCAATTTCCTTCTAAGTTTTTAGGCTTAGAAAACTTTCACTATTAGATGAAAGTTGGGATCAGAGGAGCATCAACTGTTACCAATTGACGGTTACCTTTTTCATCCCAGAAGAACAACAGACCTGCGAAGCGGCTGTCTGGATCGTAGATCAAGTCAGCTAAACGATATACTTCCCAAGCAGCGTCAGAAGCAGTAACTTCGACTGTACGTGTTTCGCCTGGAGCCAGAGGGCTGTTATCGCTAACAGTTAAGCCTTCTTCAGCCAGCAAATCATCTGGGTAAGCTGTATCATCTTCATGAACCGCTGGATCTAAGAAACGTACACCTGCAGTGTTGAACTCGCCCAAACGCACAGCTGAATCGCCATTGTTTGTGATGGTCAAGGTCATTTGCATTGCACGACCTGGCACACGGTAGGTAGCGTCATCAACTTTAACCGAAACAGTAGTTTCAGGCAGTTGATAAGTTTTCATACCACGCAACAAACCAGCTTGTAATGGAGTTGTTACAGGGTATTTTTCATTTGTTGCACCCATGGATGCAGCAACGATTACCAGAGTACCAACAGCAAACACGATACCAACTTTTTTATCGCCAGCTGAGATCAGAGAATCTGCTTTGCCAGTGCTAACAGCGATATGACGTGGAACGAACAATGGACGTTTGATCCAGAACAACAACCATGCGAACGCGATTGCGAACCATACTGCGTGCCAGAAATAAACGTTGTCCAGTGCGTAGTTTTCCAAGTTGATTGTTTGACCAGTCAAAGTAGTAACTGGGTTAACAAACTCGCTCATAGAACCAGTAATGGTTACCCATTTGCCTGGACCGATGATAGGACCACCGCCTTGAACGTTCATCATAGAGTGAACGTGCCAGTCACCTGGACGACGAGCTTTCAACAGAACTTTGAACTCATAAACTTCGCCCAGTTCCAAAGAAACTGAACGAGGAACCAATTGACCGCCGATCCAAGAACCTGCACGGATAAATACAGGACCAGGGATACCAACGTTCAAAAATGAAACTTCTGGTTTATCAACAGTTTCTGGCCAACCTGCGAATACCAGGAATTTACCAGAAATTGTCATAGTTTCATTAACAGGCACTTCTTCTTTTGACCAGTTCAGGTCAAACCAGTGAATCGTCCGCATACGCATAAACGCAGCCTGTGATTTTTCACCGTGAGCAGATGCTGTTGGAGCATAGAACATCGCTGCTGTCATTGCGACCAACAGTGCGACAAAGGACAGTTTTGCAACTTTGTCTTTTATTATTTTCATATTTCCTCCTCTATTACTAGAGAATTTTAATTAAGACTTTCTGGCGACTAATAATCACCAGGTTCATTTTCTTACTATTCTTCTAATTAAGACGCGTCGTCAGCGATGAAGTCGGTTTTAGCGAACCATCTGCCGAAGAAGTGCCACAAGAAGTAAATAATGATAGAAACGAATCCAGAGAAGAACGCTGATACAGGAGCAACGTCTTTACCGAAAGTTCTTAATGTACCTTTCTCTACCATACGGATGTACTCAGGTGTACCTGTACGAACATAGTGGTAACCTTGTAAGTCAGCCAAAGTCATCATCATGCCGTTGTATTCTACAGGCACGTGCAATGGAGCGATAACAGGCCAGTTACCTGGGTAGAACAACAGACCATAAGCTAAACCACCAACAACAGCTGTCAGAGTCATGCTATTACCCAACATCAGGATAACGTCAAGAACAATGGCACCTGGCAACAGGTTAGATGGGAAGCAAATGTTAACTGGGAAATATGTCCAGCCCCAGAAGTTCATGTAACGGTTGATCCACTCACCAATCATCAGAGCAACAACAGACAAAGTCGCTCCAACTGGTAAACGGTATCTCCACCACAAGCAAGCTTGAACAGCCGCAGGGAATGTAATAGAAACGATAGGAGCTACGGTTACCCATAGACGTCTATCTTTCCAGTCGGTCCAAAAATCCCAGTCACCACCGGTCAACATGTAGTGAATGTGATAGCCACCCAATACTGCGGTGAACAGTGTAAAAAGAATCATCCAGTCAAACGTACGGGAAACTTGTACCGCTTCCGCACGTGAACGTACAGCTGATTGAGATGCGCTCATTAGCTTACCTCCTAAAGAATTAAAATTATATTTTTTTCACTTCTCTTTATCCTACCGCCACTTATTTAAAAGCAACGGCAGGAAAGGAGATAGTATTTTACTTTTAAAGATAAGCTATTAAGCCAAATCTTTTTTCAGCAATTTTGCAATTGCCATTACTTCGGTGTTCACAACACCCATTACAGCCAGAGCAGCCCAACCAAAGAATACGAAACCGTAATGCAATGGAGCAACGAACAACTCTTCCATAAACCAGAATGTGTGACCCCACTCGTTCAAACCAACGTTTGGCAGAATCATGAATGGACCGATAACCGCAATCAGATACATCAAGTGCAGACCTTCATGGTATGTAGGCAGTCTTGTTTTTGCATACATGAAAGAAGCTGAACCAGTAATGATGTAGATTGGGTATGACAGGTAGAACTCGATGATGTGACTTGGAGTGAAGTCAGTATCACGAACGATAGTTTGATGCCAAGTACCGTCTTGCTCTGTGAAATAAGAAGCACCCCAGTAGATAGCCCAACCGTAGCAAACCAACCATGTCCAGTGTGTGAAATGACGACGCAGTTCTTCACGTGGAGTAATTGACATTACTTTACGATCACGAGTTTTCCAGATATAGCCATTAATACCAGCAAACAACAGTACTTCGATAACAATCTCGATATACAGCATGTTCATCCAGTATGTTTCAAACTCTGGAGCAAATGAGTCTAAGCCAGCTGACCAGCCGTAAACACCTTCGTACCAACGAATGAAAGAATAAAAAACCAAGTACAGGGTAATACCTGCCCACAGGTTTTTTTGATTTAAAAGCGGTGCTTCCGCAGCATCAGCCTTAACTGATTCAGTTGTAGCAGCCATTTCTACCTCCTAAAAGATTATCTAAATCCCCGATCGTATCGGGAGTTCTTTGTTTTTCCATGTTACTAGCCTTCGTTATGAAGACACCCCGGTCCCTTGAGGTGCGTGGCAGTCTACCACTTGACCAATCCTTGTCAAGATAAATTGAACATTTTTATGCCGACTCTCGGTCAAGGATTTGATCTAAGATTGCCACCTAAGTAACCCTTGCTTCAAATATCCTTGCACTCTTTATTCAGCAAACATACGGAACGGAGCCGCTTACGGTGGACGCCATAATTAACATCAATGTCCGGACGCCCAATCAAGAAAGCGACGTCACAAACTGATGCATCTGATGAAAACCACTCAATCATCGCTCAATTTGCTCCCCGGCATCCGGAACAAGCTATCGGCGACAACTCTCCCCCTAGGTAGCTAGGGATTTTGGCCTAGTCAGCGCTCTTTAATTTGACGGTAAAAAGGCTACAGCGTGTTTCTTCTTCGCTGCGGGCACTTCGCGAGGCCCCCCGAAAAGTTAAGTACACCATAATTTAAGCCCATGGACAGTAAATTGGAGCCCTCATGTATTGCGTTTTATCAGCTTCGAGGACTTGTTGCTTACAGAAAACCAGCATACCCTTGCGACATGCCAAACGATTGAAGTGAATCGAGTATTTAGCTGAATGCGGCGTACCTAGAATCGCCAAATCACTCGACAATGAAGCCATTGCACATCGTAAAACTACGGTCCCCATGATGAAAAATTACGAATGGAAGACTAATGTAACCAAAAAGCCCCCCATAGCGGTCCTTCATTCCTAACCGTATCCAGCCTAAATTAGGTCAGGATTTTGAAACCGATCTACCGACTCCAAAAATAAGCGCCAGTGACCATTTAAATCCTGACCGACTTACGCGAGTTGCATTTAGCCATACATTATATCCCATGCGCGCAGTCGGTTGATCCTTAGCAGAGCTACACACTGGCAGACAATATCATGATCATTGTCACTTTAGTAGCGCCGCATACCCGATGAGGTGATTGCACATCCTCATCAATCAATACCCCTTTTCTGAACTGCAAAGAGGGTGAACAACAGTTAGATTCGGCCTATTATGAGTCTTTTAGACTTAAAGCGTAGCGCCGGCACCTGCCAGTAATGTCGTCAGCTCGCCTTTGCTGTACAAATCCAAAACGATGTCGCAGCCGCCGATCAACTCGCCTTGGACATATAGCTGAGGATAGGTAGGCCAGTTTGAATAGGCCTTGAGGGCTTCGCGCAGTTCCGGATCGTCAAAGATGTTAACGTGCGCATACGCCGCATTACAGGCCTCCAAGACTTGAACCACTCGACTGGAAAACCCGCACTGCGGAAAATCGGGCGTGCCCTTCATGTACAACACTACCGGGTTACCGGTTAATTGGGCTTGGATTCGTTCTATTGCACTCATGGCTATTCTCACTCAAAAAATTAACATCGCCCGATTCTAGCAACCGCTGTTGCAAATTTAAAGCGGTTACCGCTGCGGAGCAAACGGTCAAAAAAAAAGCCCTGCTGGTATCAGCAGGGCTTTTGGTTTAGGCGCTTGGCGATGACCTACTTTCACATGGCAACCTGCCACACTATCATCGGCGCTAAGCGGTTTCACTTCCGAGTTCGGGATGGGATCGGGTGGTTCACGCTCGCTATGTTCACCAAGCAAACTGGTTAGGCTGTTTTGCAGCCGTCATGCACAGGTCCTAAGCATTTCGCTTTGACCTGCCTTCATGGAAATCTGTATCGAGTTTGTCATTCTCAGTTGGTTATCAGCTTGTCATCTGACCTGACCCAAACGCATTGGGTGTTATATGGTCAAGCCTCACGGGCAATTAGTACACGTTAGCTTCACACATTACTGCGCTTCCACACCGTGCCTATCAACGTCGTAGTCTCCGACGGCCCTTCAGGGGACTTAAAGTCCCAGTGAGATCTCATCTTGGGAGGGGCTTCCCGCTTAGATGCTTTCAGCGGTTATCCTGTCCGAACGTGGCTACCCGGCAATGCCATTGGCATGACAACCGGAACACCAGAGGTTCGTCCACTCCGGTCCTCTCGTACTAGGAGCAGCTTCCCTCAAATCTCAAACGCCCACGGCAGATAGGGACCGAACTGTCTCACGACGTTCTGAACCCAGCTCGCGTACCACTTTAAATGGCGAACAGCCATACCCTTGGGACCTGCTTCAGCCCCAGGATGTGATGAGCCGACATCGAGGTGCCAAACACCGCCGTCGATATGAACTCTTGGGCGGTATCAGCCTGTTATCCCCGGCGTACCTTTTATCCGTTGAGCGATGGCCCTTCCATACAGAACCACCGGATCACTAAGACCTACTTTCGTACCTGCTCGACTTGTCCGTCTCGCAGTCAAGCACCCTTATGCCTTTGCACTCATTGCCTGATTTCCGACCAGGCTGAGGGTACCTTCGTGCTCCTCCGTTACTCTTTAGGAGGAGACCGCCCCAGTCAAACTACCCACCAGACACTGTCCCTAACCCGGATAACGGGTCGAGGTTAGAACTCCAAACATACCAGGGTGGTATTTCAAGGTTGGCTCCACGAGAACTGGCGTTCCCGCTTCAAAGCCTCCCACCTATCCTACACAAGTAGGTTCAAAGTCCAGTGTCAAGCTATAGTAAAGGTGCACGGGGTCTTTCCGTCTAGCCGCGGGTACACTGCATCTTCACAGCGATTTCAATTTCACTGAGTCCCAGGTGGAGACAGTGTGGCCATCGTTACGCCATTCGTGCAGGTCGGAACTTACCCGACAAGGAATTTCGCTACCTTAGGACCGTTATAGTTACGGCCGCCGTTTACTGGGGCTTCGATCAAGAGCTTCTCCGAAGATAACCCCATCAATTAACCTTCCAGCACCGGGCAGGCGTCACACCCTATACGTCCACTTTCGTGTTTGCAGAGTGCTATGTTTTTGCTAAACAGTCGCAGCCACCGATTTTTTGCAACCGCCTTACGCTCCATCCGCGAGGGACTTCACTTATCAACGGCATACCTTCTCCCGAAGTTACGGTATCATTTTGCCTAGTTCCTTCACCTGGGTTCTCTCAAGCGCCTTAGAATTTTCATCCCACCCACCTGTGTCGGTTTAGGGTACGGCCACTAGTAACCTGAAGCTTAGAGGTTTTTCCTGGAAGCAGGGCATCTATCACTTCGCTGTTCTTTCGAACCGCTCGTCATCACGTCTCAGCATAGAGCACCCCGGATTTGCCTAAGATGCATGCCTACCTGCTTAAACTGCCACTTCCAACCGACAGCTGATATAGCCTTCTCCGTCACCCCATCGCAGTTACTACTGGTACAGGAATATTAACCTGTTTTCCATCGACTACGCTTTTCAGCCTCGCCTTAGGTGCCGACTAACCCTGCGTCGATTAACGTTGCGCAGGAAACCTTGGGTTTTCGGCGAGGGGGTTTTTCACCCCCTTTATCGTTACTTATGTCAGCATTCGCACTTCCGATACCTCCAGCACACTTCTCAATGCACCTTCGCAGGCGTACGGAACGCTCCTCTACCACTCACACTTACGTGTAAATCCGTAGCTTCGGTACTATGCTTAGCCCCGGTAAATCTTCCGCGCAGACCGACTCGACCAGTGAGCTATTACGCTTTCTTTAAAGGATGGCTGCTTCTAAGCCAACCTCCTGGCTGTCTGTGCCTTTCCACATCGTTTCCCACTGAGCATAGATTTGGGGACCTTAGCTGACGGTCTGGGCTGTTTCCCTTTTCACGACGGACCTTATCACCCGCCGTGTGTCTCCCGTGCTTGCACTTGCTGGTATTCGGAGTTTGCATCGGGTTGGTAAGTCGGGATGACCCCCTAGCCGAAACAGTGCTCTACCCCCAGCAGTGATACACGAGGCGCTACCTAAATAGCTTTCGAGGAGAACCAGCTATCTCCGAGCTTGATTAGCCTTTCACTCCGATCCACAGCTCATCCCCGTCTTTTTCAACAGACGTGGGTTCGGCCCTCCAGTTAGTATTACCCAACCTTCAGCCTGGCCATGGATAGATCGCCCGGTTTCGGGTCTACACCTTGCGACTAAACGCCCTATTAAGACTCGCTTTCGCTACGCCTCCCCTATTCGGTTAAGCTTGCCACAAAATGTAAGTCGCTGACCCATTATACAAAAGGTACGCAGTCACCCCACGAAGGGGCTCCCACTGCTTGTACGCATACGGTTTCAGGTTCTATTTCACTCCGCTCTCCGCGGTTCTTTTCGCCTTTCCCTCACGGTACTAGTTCACTATCGGTCAGTAAGGAGTATTTAGCCTTGGAGGATGGTCCCCCCATATTCAGTCAAAGTTTCACGTGCTCCGACCTACTCGATTTCACTAAAAAAAGGTTTTCGTGTACGGGGCTATCACCCTGTATCGCCGGACTTTCCAGACCGTTCCACTAACCTTATCCTAGCTTAAGGGCTAGTCCCCGTTCGCTCGCCACTACTTAGGGAATCTCGGTTGATTTCTTTTCCTCCGGGTACTTAGATGTTTCAGTTCTCCGGGTTCGCTTCAGTGAGCTATGTATTCACTCAAAGATGACGTGCTTATGCACGCCGGGTTTCCCCATTCGGACATCTCTGGATCACAGCCGGTTTGCAGGCTCCCCAAAGCTTTTCGCATGCTACAACGTCCTTCATCGCCTCTTACTGCCTAGGCATTCACCGTATGCGCTTATTCACTTGACCATATAACCCGAATACGTCTGTACTTTGGTTATACTGTCAGCTGACATTTTCGCTGATTTTTTCTGCTTGAGAACGACATGCTGTTTGCTTGCTGTCTTTATCTTTCGACATTGACATCATTCAAACCGCAACTCGTTTCAGTTTCGATCGTTTCCGATCGTTACTATAGTTACAGATTTCCATATTGTTAAAGAGCTATTGGTAGGAATACCAATGCTATAAAGTCTTTATCTCTATTTTGGGATAAAACTGTATAGCGCTGATGTCCACATCCAAGTGCTTACATTTGACGAACTGGTTACCCTCAGCGTTCAGCGTAATGGTGGAGCCAGGGAGGATCGAACTCCCGACCTCCTGCGTGCAAGGCAGGCGCTCTCCCAGCTGAGCTATGGCCCCTAAAACAGACTAAAGACCAAGACTCAAGCCGAAATCCGAATCCATTCAACGTTCCAGTCTACCCAGAATTGTTGTCTGATCATTTTCCGCCTTGTCGCTTTCGCCTTTTATGCGTTGGTGGGTCTGGGAGGAGTTGAACCTCCGACCTCACCCTTATCAGGGGTGCGCTCTAACCAACTGAGCTACAGACCCAGGTGCGTCTTTCAATCGAAATAATTTGTTGTGAGTACGTGTAACGGTGTGCCGTCTTTGTAAGGAGGTGATCCAGCCCCAGGTTCCCCTAGGGCTACCTTGTTACGACTTCACCCCAGTCATGAATCACAAAGTGGTAAGCGCCCTCCCGAAGGTTAAACTACCTACTTCTTTTGCAACCCACTCCCATGGTGTGACGGGCGGTGTGTACAAGGCCCGGGAACGTATTCACCGCGGCATTCTGATCCGCGATTACTAGCGATTCCGACTTCACGCAGTCGAGTTGCAGACTGCGATCCGGACTGGGACCGGCTTTTTGGGATTAGCTTACTCTCGCGAGTTCGCAGCCCTCTGTACCGGCCATTGTAGCACGTGTGTAGCCCTACCCATAAGGGCCATGATGACTTGACGTCGTCCCCACCTTCCTCCGGTTTATCACCGGCAGTCTCCCTAGAGTTCCCGACATGACTCGCTGGCAACTAAGGATAAGGGTTGCGCTCGTTACGGGACTTAACCCAACATTTCACAACACGAGCTGACGACAGCCATGCAGCACCTGTCTCAGAGCTCCCGAAGGCACTCCGCTATCTCTAACAGATTCTCTGGATGTCAAGGGTAGGTAAGGTTCTTCGCGTTGCATCGAATTAAACCACATGCTCCACCGCTTGTGCGGGCCCCCGTCAATTCATTTGAGTTTTAGCCTTGCGGCCGTACTCCCCAGGCGGTCAACTTAATACGTTAGCTCCACTACTAAGTTCTTTAAGAACCCAACAGTTAGTTGACATCGTTTACGGCGTGGACTACCAGGGTATCTAATCCTGTTTGCTACCCACGCTTTCGTACCTCAGCGTCAGTTTTAGTCCAGGGAGCCGCCTTCGCCACTGGTGTTCCTTCAGATCTCTACGCATTTCACCGCTACACCTGAAATTCCACTCCCCTCTACTAAACTCTAGTTGCCCAGTATCAAATGCAGTTCCCAGGTTAAGCCCAGGGCTTTCACATCTGACTTAAACAACCGCCTACGCACGCTTTACGCCCAGTAATTCCGATTAACGCTTGCACCCTCCGTATTACCGCGGCTGCTGGCACGGAGTTAGCCGGTGCTTCTTGTATAGGTAATGTCAGTCTACCGGGTATTAACCGGCAGGTATTCCTTCCTATTGAAAGTGCTTTACAACCCTCAGGCCTTCTTCACACACGCGGTATTGCTGGATCAGGCTTTCGCCCATTGTCCAATATTCCCCACTGCTGCCTCCCGTAGGAGTCTGGGCCGTGTCTCAGTCCCAGTGTGGCTGATCATCCTCTCAGACCAGCTATGGATCGTCGCCTTGGTAGGCCATTACCCTACCAACTAGCTAATCCAACATAGGCTCATCTATTAGCGCCAGGTCCGAAGATCCCCAGCTTTCCCCCGTAGGGCGTATGCGGTATTAGCGTGAGTTTCCCCACGTTGTCCCCCACTAATAGGCAGATTCCTATGCATTACTCACCCGTCCGCCACTCGTCAGCGCCCGAAGGCCTGCTACCGTTCGACTTGCATGTGTTAAGCATACCGCCAGCGTTCAATCTGAGCCATGATCAAACTCTTCAGTTTAATTTTAACTTGTCACTAAATAAGATTAGTGACCAATCTTGGCTCGACTACAGAACATCTTTTCTTGCGAATTGACGTGGTTTCTGTGTCGACTATTTCTAACAGCACATAGTCGCTACACATACCCACACAAATTATTTCGATTTAGTTTGTTAAAGAGCCAGAGCATTTCGCCCTGTTGAGCCGACATATTCTACAGCGTTTTCAGTTTCTGTCAAATTTATTTTTAAGCCATTTCAAAAAACCGAAATACCAAAAACGAACCTGCCAATCAACAACCTTAAACCCGCCGAACCATGCCGACCGCCTCGCTGCTAAAACTTAAAAGCCAGAGCAGTGAAGAGCCGTGCATTTTAATCATACAATCACTACTCGTCAAGCCCTTTTTCTAAAATAGCTTTTAAAGTTTCTTTGACCGCGGATGCGCCTGATCGTATACAGCAGCAAGGTGCTGAAAATCCAAATGTGTGTATATTTGGGTGGTGGAAATATCACTGTGCCCCAATAATTCTTGAATAGCCCTTATGTCCTGACTAGCTTCAAGCAGATGACTGGCAAAAGAATGCCTCAACATATGTGGATGAAGATGCTCGGCTATACCGTTTTTTTTACCCCAGCGATCCAATCTTAGCTGCACGCTTCTTTGACTTAACCGGCGTCCTCGTAAAGAAACAAAAACCGCATCCTCGCCAACATCTGGCCGACACCCTAGCCAAACCTTAATCGCACCGAGCGCCTTTTCACCGACAGGCAACTGTCTTTGCTTACCACCTTTACCAAATCGCACCTTCAAAAATCCAGCCGAAAAGTCGATGTCCGATAGATCAAGCATCACTAACTCACTCAACCGCAATCCCGATGAATAAAATAATTCGAACATCGCCAAATCCCGGATTTCAAGCACCGAATCCGGCGTGACGCTCAGCATTCCCGCCATCTGGTCGACATCCAACACACTGGGAAGCCTTTTAGATATTTTTGGCGCGAGCACATGCTGAGCGGGGTTGTGCTCTACCTGATGAGTTTTTAACAAAAATCGATAAAAGCTGCGTAATGCAGCTAATTCCCGTTGAATTGTTTTACCGGCAATCCCAGCTTGGTGACGCCCGGCAATATATCTCCGTATGCTCCCTACCTGCACATCCTGCCAACACTTAAGTTTTTGCGTATCGCAAAACCTCATAAATCGTGTCAAATCACGCCGATAATTAGTCGATGTATGTTCGGCAACTCGTCTTTCCGAAATCAAATGGTTGAAAAACAAATCTAAAGCTCGGTCGGCATCCGTATGCATCAAATTCAATCCATCTGCTGCAATAGTGAAATCAAACGCGTCCCGACTATCTCGCTCATCTGGGTGAGAAATATGCTTCCCATACTGTAATGAAATCTCGAGTCATCTCGGCTGCCAATAGCCAATAGTCCATCAAGTTGTGTAAACACCATAGGGATGATCGCGCATGACCGAACCTCGGCCGCTACATCCCCAAATAAAAATCGCGCTTGAGCCAAAGTAGGCCGACCGCATTTCGGTTGATTAGTCGCCAATTCATTTGAAAAGTGCTTTAAATTAGCGTCATCCGCACCAACAAATAGATTACTGATTGGCGACAACGGCCGTTCCTTTACGATCTTAATGGCGACAAAATCGGTTAAAAAGCATTCGGCCAAAACTTCGCTCAAATTTGCGACCGCATCCTCCAAGGAGTTTGCTTCCAACATAGCCAATGTCAGCTCATGCATTCGATTGAATGATGCATCATTTTCCCTGGCAATATCGATCAATGCAGTCAATTGGTTCTCCTGCTCCTGATGCTTAACCCTGAAAAGTTCCAATTGCTTCGAAATTAACGAAATAGCGTTACCACTGGGGTGTGGAATATGCATGGTTTCCAATAAGTCGAGATGATTTTGGAAAAACTCAGGATGCTCACGCAAATAAACCTTAACTTGTGCTTCGGTTAATGCCGCCTGCTGCTCATCGCTCATAACTGTATTTGTCCTTCGTATACCGAGGTAGCCGGCCCCGTCATCAGTACGGGATGCCCACGCCCCAACCAATTAATCTTTAATTCACCACCAGGTAGGCTAACCTGGACATCGTGCTCCAACAAACCGAGTTCGATTCCGGCTACAACAGCCGCGCACGCACCGCTACCGCACGCCAAAGTCTCCGCGGCTCCGCGTTCGTAAACACGCAATTTGACTTGCTGCCGATTAACGACTTGCATGAAACCGATATTCGCCCTCTCGGGAAATAGCCCGTGCCGCTCCAACTGCGCCCCAACAGACGCGACTGGAGCAGAGGCAACATCATCGACCCGGATTACCGCATGCGGATTGCCCATAGAAACGGCTGAAAACTCAATTTCTGTTTCCATTAATTTCGCTTTGTACCGACTAGCTTGCTCATCCACATTCAACGGTATTTGGGCGGGCTGATGTTTAGGCACCCCCATATTGACGGTAATCGAACCGTCTCTATCAAACTGCAGCACCAACTGCCCCGCGTCGGTATCTACTACAATTTCATCGCTACTGCTTAGCCCCTTCTCGCGCACGAAACGGGCAAAGCAACGCGCACCATTGCCGCACTGCGCGACTTCGCCACCATCGGCATTGAAGATCCGGTATTTAAATTCCGCATTATCGCTAATCGGCTTTTCCACCAACAACAACTGATCGCACCCCACACCAAAATGACGATCGGATAGAAATCGAATCTGCTCGGCCGTTAAATGAATTTGCTGATTGATGCCATCGATCACCACAAAGTCATTACCAAGACCGTGCATTTTGGTGAAATTAATCTTCATAAAAACCTCAGGGCAAAAGCTGTTCGCCAACCCATAATTGCTCCAGGTTTTCCCTGGCTCTAATTAGGTGGATTTTGTCGCCATCAACCATAACCTCGGCAGCTCTGGGCCTAGAGTTATAATTGGAACTCATGGTAAACCCATAAGCCCCCGCCGACCGCACCGCTAAAAGATCGCCTTGCGCTAGGTTTAGCGACCTATTTTTACCCAGAAAATCGCCGGTTTCACAGACGGGCCCGACAATATCCCACTCAATCGCCGGCTCCTGGTCTCCAAGCTTCGCAGGGATAATGTCCTGCCACGCACCGTATAACGCCGGCCTCACTAAATCGTTCATCGCCGCATCGACAATAGCAAAGTTTTTATGGGCGGTGGGCTTAAGGTATTCCACCCTGGTGAGCAATATTCCCGCATTCCCGACAATTGCCCTACCCGGCTCCAATAGAATTTCATAGTCACGATCGCCAAGACGCTCCAATATCCTCTGGATATATTCGGAGGGCTGCGGCGGCTGCTCATCCCGATAGCAAATCCCCAACCCACCGCCTAAATCGAGGTGGTGGAGTTCGATGCCCTCGGCCCGCAACAAATCGACCAACGCTAAAACTCGATCCAAAGCATCCAAAAATGGAGTCGTTTCCGTTAATTGCGAGCCAATGTGGCAATCGATACCAACGACTTTAATATTGGGCATGCTTGCGGCACGCCGGTATTCTTGGATTGCCAGCTCAATATCGACCCCGAATTTGTTCTCTTTCAGACCGGTAGAAATATAGGGATGGGTTTTAGCGTCGACATCGGGATTGACGCGAAATGACACCGGGGCCACCACGCCCAATTGGCCGGCCAAACGATTGATTCGATCAAGCTCGCCACTGACTTCGACGTTAAAACAGCGTATCCCAACTTGCAATGCCGCCAAAATTTCTTCTTCGCGCTTACCAACACCGGAAAATACGATTTTGTTCGGATCACCGCCAGCCGCCAACACTCGACGCATTTCTCCCTGCGACACGATGTCAAATCCGGATCCCAAGCGAGCCAAAACGTTCAAAATCGCGATATTGGAGTTTGCCTTTACTGCATAGCAAATCAGATGCCGGCGCCCTCCGAAAGATTGATCGAAAGCTTGCCAATGCCTCTCAAGCGTAGCTCGCGAATAAACATAACACGGCGTGCCGTAGTTAACGGCAATTTCATCGACAGAAATGCCTTCGGCAAACAATACTTGTTGCCGGTAATTAAAAAAATCCATGGATTATTGGTCTTGTTTAGGTACGTAGATTGGCGGCGGACTATCCGGCATATATAAAGGCCCGGTTTGACCGCAGGCCTGCAACAGCAATGCCCAGAACACTAGAATCAAAAGCTTGTTTGTAGACATATTCAAAAAAACTCAGGGTAACGAGCGAGGAATATAGCATAGCCAGCGCGTAAAAGAACGAGCAGCAGACTCTGACGGAACAAATCTCATACCCACAAAAAAGGGGCGTAAAGCCCCTTTTTTAATCGAAGAATCCGAAAATCACTTGGCCGTTAGGGATTCTTTTACCACTTTAGGGGTTATAAATACCAACAACTCCTTTTTATTATCTGTCTTGATACTTTTCTTAAACATCCAGCCTATCACCGGCAAATCGGATACCCAAGGGACGGTATTATAAGAGTCCTGAACAGTTGACTCATAAATCCCACCCAAAACCACTGTCTCACCATCTTCGACCTGAACTTTGGTTTTCAATTGCCTGGTATCGATAGGCACAGTGGCATTGCCGCCAGTCGCCAACGGCGTTCCCGGAGAGTCCTTTTTGATATCCAGTTGCATAATCACGCTGCCGCTGGGCGTAATTTGCGGCGTGACATTCAACTCCAACACCGCATCCACCAATTGAGTGACCGGCCCGGTTGACTGACTCTGCGTTTGGTATGGAATCTGCACACCTTGCTTAATTGATGCTTGCACCCTATCACTGGTCATCACGCGCGGGTTGGATACCAACTCGCCCTTACCATCATCCTGCAAAGCGTTAATTTCAAGGTTTAACAGATAGTCCGCACCTCTGGCTAAAGTCAACGCCAAAGCGCCACCGCTAGAAGCCGCCAGCGCGGAACCCAAATCTTGTAAAATTTGCGAATTTTCACTAGTGTCCACTCCACTACCGGTCATTCCATATTGCGTACCGCTATTCACATCGGCCTTGTGCGCGACCCCAAATTTAGTTCCCAAATTCTGCGCAAACGAGGTATCGGCGATCACTATCCTTGACTCGATTAATACCTGCCTAACCGGCACGTCCAGCAATTTGATCATTTTACGGATATCTTCCATTGCTTTTGCCGTATCTTTAATAATTAAGGTGTTTGTCCGAGCATCCTGGATCGCAGTACCGCGCGGCGAAAGCAATCTCATACTACCGCCTGCTCCTGTTTGGCCGGACGCACCACCGACACCCGCCTGCTGACCACCACCACTACTACCGCCGCCACATCCACCGCCGCCCCCCCCAGAGCCTCCGGCACCGGACTGCCCCCCTTGCGAGTTATTACCGATCCCTATCAATACGCCGCAAATTTCACTGGCTCTCGCATAATTAATCTGGATATTTTCGGTTTTTAAGGGTTCGAGTTCTTCAAATATTTTTTTCGAATCCAGCTCTTCCTGCTCTATTTTCATAATCTCGGCAACCGGCGCCACCATCACCACGTTGCCATTTTGTCTTTTTGCCAGTCCTTTGGATTTTAAAATCAATTCCAAAGCCTGGTCCCAGGGCACGTCGTTCAATCTGAGCGTAACATTTCCCCCTACCGTATCGGCAGCGATAATATTGAGTTCGGTAAAATCCGCCAGAATCTGCAGTACCGAGCGCACTTCGATATCTTGGAAATTTAATGACAGCTTGTTGCCGACATAAGGAAATTTTTCTTTTTGTTGCGCTTCCTTTTCCGCCGGCGTCAAAGGCCTAAACTCGACAGTCAATAAATTATCTGACTGATAGGAAGAGTAATCGTAATTGCCGTTGTTAGGCGTAATCACAATGTTGACGCTATCGCCTCTAGGAGACGCCTCTATTTTTTGCACCGGCGTTGCAAAATCTGAGACATCGAAACTTTTGACCAAGGACTCAGGCAACTTGGTATTCAGGAAACTCAGCACCACTTTGCCGGCATTTTGCTTGGCATCCACCACGGTATTGGCCGCCGACAATCCCAGCAATAATCGACCCTCCCCATTCGGCCCACGTCTAAAATCGATGCTCTTGATGTTTTGTTCGGGTAAAAACTTACTGATAACAGAATCCTTAGCGGCGGGGGCTTGCTGCACCGCATGATTTACTGCGGCGACGGTGCCGGTGGATTTCAACACCACATAAAACTTGTTGCCATCAATCTTAGTTTCGTAGGGTACCTTTTCGATCAAATTAATAATGACCCGAGTACGTCCGGACGCCTCCACCACATACACCGTGCCGGCAGCGCCTTGATTAATAGGGAAGCTTTTTTTCGCCAAATTACTTTTCACACCTACAAAGTCCAACGCGATCCTGGAAGGATTATCGGTTTGAAATATTTTTGGCGTCGCCACCGGACTGTCCATTTCCAGCAGAACTTGCACTTGGTTGCCGGCTAAGGTGGAAAACTCCAGATTGGTTATTGCTCCGTCGTCGGCACTTACAACGGCAATTTGCGCAAAAAATCCCAGCAACACCGAACACCAGAAACCGAAACCGGCCGCTTTCCATCCATTTTTATTTTGTTTAGTACTCATTTCTATAACCCTTTTTCATCGGCCAATGCCAGTGAAGACTGTTGTTCGCGCCAAGTGCCCGGCTTATCAGGTACGATTTCCATTAGCTCTATTTTGTCGTCAAGAATACGCAGAATCTTGCCGTAATTTTGCCCCATGTGATGACCGACCTGTACGCGATGAATAGTGCCATCCCTAGCCCTCACCAATCCCCAGAATCCCTTGTCATTGCGTAGAGTGCCGACCATACGCAGACTGTCGAGCGGATAAGCCTCCAGCTCTTCCTTACGGCGTTCAACATCGGGCTTAATACCGTTAATGCCGGAAACATCAATATTGCTATCGTCATCTTTTCGTTCTATCGACCGAAAAGGGTCTCGCAAACCTTCGGGTTTAAAAATAAAGGACTCAACTACTTTGATTTCCGGCAATGGCTCTATAGCAGCTTTTGGACGCGCCTTGACTTCCGCAATATATTTGGTCAGATCGCTAACATCGTCTCCGCCGCAACCCACTGCTCCGATCAGCAGTAATCCGAGAGCGGGCAGCGCGGAAACAATTTTAAATTCGCCAGACCTCATTGCCCTCTCCTTTTTCTCGCCGCCGAAGCTCCCCCAACTTGCGCCGACTCACCCTCGTTGTAGGTTTTGATCGTTGCAGTCATCGTCATACCATCTTTGCCTTCTTTACCCAGCGGCGACATGACTACGTCGTGAACGGTTACAATCCTCGGCAAGGACGCCAGTCCGCTGACAAACAAGCCCAATTCCTCATATTTGCCGACAACCTGAATACCGATCGGCAATTCCGAATAGAACTCTCTATTGATTTCCGCACCGGGTTGAAACAATTTAAACTCTAAGCCGCTTGCTAATCCGGTTTGGGAAATGTCGACCAACAGACTGGCAACCTCGGCTTTAGTCGGCATCTGCTTCAACATCTCGCCTAACGATGCCTCAATTTGATCCAATTGATCGCGGTAATCCTGCAGATTCACGGCCTTTTTTTGTTTAACTTCAAACGCACTTTTCAGGCTTTCTTCTTGTTTTTCAAGTACATCCAACTCATCCAGCTGCGGCACAGTAATGAAATAAACTCCTGCAGCCGCCGTTAATACCGAAAAAATCAGAATGACGATAATCTTGAGCGGCGTCGGCCAGCTGCCCGCCGAATTAATGTCCCAATTTATTTCAGACAAATTCATTTGCCGACTCCCTGTTGATTCTTATCAACCTTCTTGCCTTGCTTGGCCGTCATCGTAAAGTCGTTCATCTGTCCATCTTTCTTGCCTTCACCCTTGATCACCGTAAGAACGGAAGTATTCAACCAAGGAGAGCTATCGATTGCCCGCATATAGGCCGACACGCGGGCATTCGACTCGGCTTTGCCATCCAGGGTTAAAACCGCTCCCGCTTGGGAAAACTTGGTCAGATAAATACCTTCCGGTGTAGTTTTCGCCAATTCGTCAAATAAATGCACCACCTCCGGCCGGCTTTCTTGCAATTTTTGAATCACTTCGATTTTAGTCAGCAGCTTGTTTTTCTTATCTTCGATCTCTTTGATTTCCTGGATACGCTTATCCAATATTGCAATTTCGTTTTGCAAAAGCGTATTTCTGCGAGTCTGGTATTCTTTAATCCCTTCGATATACATGTAAACCACCACCAAAATCAGCGCCGTCACCAAAACCCCGGCACCAATACCCGCCACAAAATCTTGCTGCTTTTTTTTACGCAGCTCTTCACGCCAAGGGAGTAAATTAATTCTTGCCATTAATCGAAACTCCTTAACGCTAAACCGCACGCTATCATCATGGCAGGTGTATCGTTGCTTAGGCTTTGGGGCTTAACTCGATTGGAAAGCGCCATATTGATGAAAGGGTTGGCGATATAAGAAGGTATCCCTAGATCGCGCTCCACCAATTTGTCCAAACCGGCAATCGAAGCACAGCCTCCAGCGAGAACCAACGCATCCACACCGCGATTTGCGCTGGACGAAACGAAAAACTGCAACGATCTGGCGATTTGCTGCAGCATGGCTTTTTTAAACGGCTCCAGTACATCGGTCACATAGTTATCGGGTAATCCGCCGTGTTTTTTCGCCAAGCCCGCTTCTTCGTAGGATAGGCCGTAACGGCGCTGAATCTCCTCTGTGAGCTGTTTGCCGCCAAAACCTTGTTCACGGGTATAAACAGTTTTGCCTTCATGCAGGATGTTCAACGACGTCATCGTTGCGCCGACATCCGCAATCGCTACCGTCATATTGCCGGCACCTTCGGGCAATTGATCGGCCAGCAAGGAAAAAGCGTTTTCCATGGCAAAGGCTTCCACATCCACAACTACCGCCTTCAACCCCGCATAGGCCAAAGCTGCAACTCTATCCTCAATATTTTCCCGGCGAGAGGCAGCCAATAACACGTCAACCATATCCGGATTATTTTTAGTGATTCCTTGAACTTCAAAGTCGAGATTAACTTCGTCCAACGAATAAGGGATGTACTGATCAGCTTCTACCATGATCTGCTCTTCCATATCCCGATCGGACAGCGACGCCGGCATGGAAATAATCTTGGTCATCACCGACGACCCGGCAACGGCAACACTCGCCTGTTTCGCACGAGTACCGGATTGCTTCACGGCCGCTTTTATCACGCTACCGATCTGTTCGATATTAGTGATATTCTTATCGACTATAGCATCCTGCGGCAGAGGCGCCACCGAATAACTTTCTACCTTGTAACGCGCGCCGATTCGACTCAATTCCAACAATTTAACCGCAGCGGTACTAATATCCACACCCAGCACAGCCGACGGATTCCTGCTCAACCAGCTCATGAAAGAACCCTTTTTAGATCGAATAAAGTTGAATTTAGCTCACGCATGCTCAGACCAGGCTTGCAGAACCCACATGGGAAAGCAGTATAGTAGGTTTTTTTATTTTCATCCTCTTAGATAAACCACTTTACACTTAACTTTAGGTTGTTCCCAATATCGAAAGGGGTTATTTTGGCCGGCAATTTGTATTTTAGCAGCGCATTTGAATTTCAGTGCCCATCAAGAAAACTCCAAAACCAAAGTCGCTGATTAAGACACTTTTTAAGTGGCTGGCTTTACTTTTTCTTGCTTTTTTAAGCACCTTTCTGCTCGCCAGTTATTTTTTCATTACCGAACTTGACAAAGAACTGCCGGATATCGCGCAGTTACAAAACGTTCAATATCAGATGCCGTTGAGTATTTATAGCCAAGACAATCTACTGATTGAGCAGTTTGGCGAGAAACGTAGAATCCCGCTGACTATCGAGCATGTCCCGGAAAAACAGATCAAAGCTTTCATCGCGGCGGAGGATGATCGCTTTTACAAGCACATCGGCGTGGACTTCAAGGGATTGTTACGCGCAGTTACGCAATTAGCACTAACCGGCAAGAAGAGACAAGGCGGTAGCACCATCACCATGCAGGTCGCCCGCAACTTTCTGCTTAGCAACGAAAAAACTTACTTGCGCAAGCTTAAAGAAATCCTCCTGGCACTAAAAATCGAAAGGCAATACTCCAAAAATCAGATTTTGGATCTGTATTTAAACAAAATTTATATGGGCCAACGCGCTTACGGTGTTGCCGCCGCCGCCCAAACCTACTACGGCAAAGACATTTCGGCGCTAAACCTAGCTCAACAAGCGATGATTGCAGGCCTACCCAAAGCGCCGTCAATTTATAATCCGATAACCAATCCGCAGCGCGCCATGGAACGACGTAATTACGTGTTACGCAGAATGCTCGATTTACAATACATCAACCAAAGCGAATACGAAACAGCAGTAAACGCTACCGACGACGCCGCGCTTCAACCGATAAATATCGAACTGCAAGCACCTTACTTAGCCGAGATGGTTAGACAGGAAATCATGTCGAAGTACGGAGAATCGGCATATACCCTGGGTCTAAAGATTTACACTACAGTCCCCAGCCACCTACAAATTGCGGCGGACCAAGCATTGCAGCAAACGCTACACGAATATGACGAACGTCATGGCTATCGGGGCCTCCCCCATAAAAACGCTCAAAAAAATAATGCCCGACTTACCGACAGCGTCATTGGCGATGCACGCCAAGCACTCGTAATAGCGGTGACAGCATCCGGCGTCAGCGCCAGACTATATGACAATACTCCGATCAACATCGCCTGGAAAAACATAGAGTGGGCACGACCTTACCCGGATAAGAACATCGGCACTAGCAGCGCATTTCTAAAACCAAACGACATAATTTGGACCCGACAACTGCCGGAACAAGAATGGGCGCTGACACAAATTCCCGAGGCGGAAGCGGCATTTGTAGCCCTCAACCCGAACAACGGCGCAATTCTAGCCCTTTGCGGCGGGTTTGATTTTTATCACAGCAAATACAACCGGGCGACGCAGTCCAAACGCCAACCAGGCTCCGGATTTAAACCCATTGTGTATACCGCCGCATTGGAAAAAGGCTTTACGCCAGCCAGCATCATTAACGATGCCCCAATCGTGATCGAAGACCCGTCGCAGGAAAACGATTGGCGACCTGAAAACTACAATCGCCGGTTTCTGGGACCAACGCCGCTGAGAGTTGCGCTACGAGAATCGATTAACCTTGTCTCTATTCGCTTATTGCAGGAAGTCGGTATCCCCCAAGCAATAGACACAGCAATACGTTTTGGCTTTGACAAGGATCAACTACCCGGCACGCTATCGCTGGCGCTAGGCAGCGGCTACGCCTCTCCGTTGAGAATGGCGTCGGCTTACGCCGTTTTTGCCAATGGCGGCTTTCTGGTAAAACCTTATCTGATCGATAGAATAGAAGATCATCAAGGCCGGCTATTATTCCAAGCCGATCCACCAACTGCTTGCGCGGATTGCCCGGAACAAGAGCCAGCGCCCAGTAATCGAGCCCCCAGGGCAATTTCAGCAAAAATCAATTTTCTAGCGAACAGTTTGCTTCGCGACGTTGTGCAACGCGGAACCGCGACGCAAGCCAAGCAATTAGGCCGCAACGACTTAGCTGGAAAAACCGGCACCACCAACGAGCAAAGAGACGCTTGGTTCAACGGATTTGCTACCGACATTGTAGCTTCGGCATGGTTGGGCTTCGATAATTCGCTGCCTTTGGGCCGCGGAGAAACCGGCGGCAAAGCCGCTTTGCCAATGTGGATCAAGTTCATGAAATCCATTCAGCAATATTTCCCGGAAAAGCCATTGATACAACCTACCGGCATCGTCCAAGCCTATATCAATCCGGCGGACGGACTATTGCTCGATCAGCAAGCTAAAGGCGGTATTTGGGAGTATTTCAGCGAGGAGACAGTACCGACAGCAACATCGGCGCCAAAATCGGAAGAGTCCGCAGAGGAAGAAAAATTCGCGGAGGAAGCGTTATTTTAAGGGAATTGTGAACTTAGAAGAATCTGGCCGCCAACTGCTCGACGGCCGTGCAAAACTTCTCGGAAATCGTTATTTTCCGAATTTTTTACGGAATTTATCTACGCGGCCCGACGTATCAACGACGCGCTGTTTACCGGTATAAAACGGATGACAAGATGAACACACCTCGATGTGTAGATCTGAGGCCAACACAGAACCGGTTTGAAAAGTATTGCCGCACCCGCAAGTTACGGTAATTTGTTTATATTCTGGGTGTATTTCTGGTTTCATAGCGCTCACATACCCGTTCCGGGCTACATACTTGATAGAGAACTGCTTATGATACGATCTCGACAGGTAATCTGCAACACAAAAACAGTTCTAAACAATAACTCGGCGTCTCAGCCCATCACCGCCCCCCGTCCAGCGTCAATCACATAATTAACACCAGAGCCGACAATGCCTGATTAACCAATCCTCATACAGCTTCACCTGTGCTTTAGCATCCGCCCCAAAAACAGCATCGGTAGTATCGACAACGGTGTCCAGAATAACTTAATAGAACACGTTAGCGCTTCCGTGCCTCAACAATGCCTAGTAAACACTTCGCACAATTGCTATCAATATTTTGTTCACAAGGCTATCGCTTGATATTCTGCACGCGCCAGAGCAGCAGCAATAGCAAGAGCGGCGGAACAGCAGTCAAGCCAGTGGCAACAAACGCGGCGGCATAGGCTCCGAGCAGCCCGTAAATGGGCGTGAGCATTTCGACAGCAATCCCGGAGAATCCCTTCAGGAACTTGCCGAGCAAGGCGTAAGTTGACGACAGCATGGCGTACTGAGTGGCGGTGTAACCTAAACTTGTTAGGCTGGACATATAGATTACCAGGGCGACGCCGGCAAAGGACTGAGCAAAAGCGTCGAGCGTCATGACTGCGGCGAAAATCGCCGCGTCGGCGTTGACGCTGAGCAAGGCGAATGCCGCCGTACCAAAGCCCTCGAGTACGAGCCCCGCAATCAGTGTTGGCAATAGGCCGAGTCGCACGGCACTAAGACCAGCCGCGGCAATACCGAAAAAGGTTGCAACCAGCCCGAATGAACCGCGCACCCAGGCCACCGTGTCTTTTGAGAGTCCAAGATCGTGATAGTACGGGTTGTACATTGGCCCCATTACGAAGTCGGGCAGGCGATAGAGCGCCACCATCAACAGCATAAGCAGCCCGGTCACCTTGTGGTTGGCAAAGAAGTCGATAAACGGCCCGATGATCGCATCGACAAGGCCGTCCAAGGTCCATAGCGACGGCTTATGGTGCAACACCACCTCGGCGCGGATGGGCTCGGCGGCGAACAGAGTTGCCATAGTACAGAGAGCCATCATCAGCGCCATGGCAACATAGGACATGCTCCACCCGATACGGGCCGCCGCAGCAATGATCAAGGCGTCGGTAATGAGGAGGGCGACACGGTATCCGACCTGGGCAGCCGAAGTCATCAACCCCACGTCTGAATCGTCAGAAGAAGATTCTATGCGCCAAGCGTCGATGGCGATATCCTGCGTTGCTGACGCGAAGGCCGTCAGCAACGCGAAGACACCAATAGCCGCCAGTCCGCCTGCTGTCCCGACAGTGGCCATGCCGAGCAGCCCGGCGGTGACCAGAATCTGGCACAGCAGCATCCAGCCGCGACGCCGTCCCAGACGGCCCAACAGCGGCACATCGATACGGTCCACCAGCGGCGACCAGTACACCTTGAAAGCGTAGGCGAAGCCAACCCAGGAGATGAATCCGATGGCAATTAGGCTCGTGCCGTCGTCCCTCAGCCAGTAGCCGAAGGTATTGGCCGTCAGCAGGAAGGGCAGACCTGAAGCAAAACCCAGCACCAGCATCACCGCGACTTTGGGTTGTTTTAGCTCACGCAGCACCTCCAGCGCGGAGCGTTTGCGGCGCGCGGCTGGGTTGGTAGCGGTTATAGATTGGGGTTCCAGCGACGGATTATCATCCAAAGAAGGGTCGCCATGCGTTGGTGTGCTCATGCAGGAATAATACTTCAAACGAGTAAGTTACGCCCACCAAACTAAAATAGCCGACGACGGAAGAGACACCTGCTCATCAGCCAAGCCGACAAGATCGTTTACATAAGAGAGAAGGAAGACCGGCCGAAAAGCCGAGAAAATCATACTCAGCACCCCGTGCCGAGTATGAAGAGAGAAAGCGCTACGCCAACTATTGACAGTCTTTGTCCGCGCTTTCCCATTTTATTGCGGTAAGATTAAAATCCGCGAACTAACCGTTGATCAAGTAATGCGTCAAAATACTCGCTGCATAGCCTGCAGCGATTACCGGCGTCCATTTCAAGTGACTGAAGAAGGTGTATTTGTGATTCGACTGCCCCATCAAAGCCACACCCGCCGCAGAACCGACAGAGAACAAGGACCCACCAACGCCGGCCGTCAAAGTAACCAACAACCACTGATACAGATCCATGTCCAGATTCATGTTCAATACCGCAAACATCACCGGAATATTATCGACCACCGCTGAGATGATACCGACCAGAATGTTGGCGGTGGTTTGACCCAAACCGTCATACATAGCGCCGGACAACAACTCCAGATAACCAATATAACCCAAGCCCCCTACCGCGAAGACCACACCGAAGAAGAACAACAAGGTATCCCACTCCGCTTCTTTAACACGGTCAAATACGTCGACACGGGAGCCATCCTCAGCCGGGAAGCGAACTTTTAAGTAATAGCTGAACAACATCAAAATTGACAAACCGGCCATCATCCCCATGAACGGTGGCAAATGCAGAAACTGTTTAAAGCTGACCGCCAAACCAATGGTAACGCCGAATAATCCGCAAACCACCCAGCCACCGGATTTCAATTGTACGGCCGCTTCATTGGTAGCCAACGGCTGACCACTTGGAATCGCTTGCGACATAAAGAACGCGGGCACCACGAAGTTCACAACCGACGGGATGAACAGCTTGAAGAAATCAAAGAACTCCGCGTACCCTGCTTGCCACACCATCAAGGTAGTGATGTCGCCGAACGGGCAAAATGCACCGCCAGCATTGGCCGCGATGACCAAGTTAACGAAACCGATAGACACGAATTTCTCGTTGTCCGCACCGACAGCCATCACCACTGCACCAACCAACAATGCGGAAGTCAGGTTGTCGGCAACCGCCGACAGAAAAAATGTAATGATACCGGTGATCCAAAACAGCTGTTTGTAGCCAAACTGCTTTCTGATCAACCAAGAGCGCAATGCTTCAAACACATTACGTTCCGCCATGGAGTTGATATAAGTCATTGCCACAAGCAAAAACAGCATCAATTCGGCATATTCTTTCAAATCATGCTCGAAAGCCTTATGCAGCTCTTCACCGGAAACACCGGCTTCCTGAGCCAATATCGCCACATGCCCCCAAATCACGGCTGCCGCAAAAATAACCGGCTTGGATTTACGCAAATGCGTAAATTCTTCGGCCATCACGAAACCATAAGCCACCAAAAAGATCAGAACGGTGTAAATACCCCTCTCGGTTCCGGTTAAGCCGAGATTGTGGAACTCTTCAGCCATGGCGATTTCCGGCAAAAACAGCAAGCCGGCCAAAATTAACAGTAAGCGCAACAAGATAGCCCCCTTTATCCTCTATGTTTTAGTCATTATTGAAAGCGGAAAAAACTAACCGGGCATGTTATCACCATACAATATTCTTTGTCATTTAATCCCGGCCAGTATATTATTCAGATACCTAGCAAAATAGTATGTAAACTAAGCATCGCCTTTAAATGTATCAATATAACCAGCAAGATCAAACACTTATAGAAGAACGCGTTAGTGAGTTTCGCGGACAAACCCAACGTTTTTTAAGCGGAGAACTCGGCCCGGACCAATTCAGAGCCTTGCGGCTGATGAACGGTTTGTACGTACAGACTCATGCCCCAATGCTCCGAGTGGCAGTTCCGTACGGCCTGTTATCATCAAACCAATTACGCAAGTTGGCCTCCGTCGCCCGAGACTATGACAAGGGCTATTGCCATTTCACAACCCGGCAAAACGTGCAATTCAACTGGCCGGAACTTAACCGAGTACCCGACTTGCTTGCGGAATTGGCGACGGTGCAGATGCACGCTATTCAAACCAGCGGCAACTGCCTGAGAAACACATCATCCGACCACTTGGCCGGTATTTGCAAAGACGAAATCGAAGATCCGCGCCCGTATTGCGAGATCATTCGGCAATGGACGACATTGCATCCGGAATTTGCATTCTTACCGCGCAAATTCAAAATTGCCGTCAGCGGCGCCACACACGACCGGGCTGCCGTACAATTCCACGACATCGGCGTATATTTGGTTAAAAACGAAGCAGGCGAAATCGGCTTCAGAATCCTAGCTGGCGGGGGCTTGGGCAGAACGCCCATCATTGGTCAAACCGTTAGACCTTTCCTGGAAAAGCAACATCTGCTGTCTTATTTAGAAGCGATCCTGCGGGTCTACAACCTGTTCGGCAGACGCGACAACAAATATAAAGCGCGCATCAAAATCTTGGTCAAGGAAACCGGCCTGGAGAAATTCACCGCGATGGTCGAAAAAGAGTGGCGGCGTATTAAGGATGACATGCTGCTGAGCAATGAACGCATCGAAGAGATGAAACTACAGTTTGCACCGCCGACTTACGATCAGTCCGCAGACAACGGTAGTTCCTTCGATGCGCATTTAGCCGGCGATGCCGCTTTTGCGAAATGGGTCAAATACAATACGGTCGAACACAAAATCGCCGGCTATCGTGGCGTTTACGTGTCACTGAAAGCCCCTGACTCGCCGCCCGGCGACATGACAGACAAACAACTGGAAGCAGTAGCCGATCTGGCCGACCAATACAGTTTTGGCGAAATCAGAAGCACCCATCGGCAAAACTTAGTTTTAGCTGACGTCAAGCAAGCAGACCTATTTACCGTGTGGCAACAACTCGACGCCATCAAACTGGCAACACCCAATATCGGCACTGTCACCGACATGATTTGTTGCCCCGGCCTGGATTTTTGCTCGCTGGCCAATGCCGGCTCAATCGGCGTCGCCAAAGAAATCAACGAAGCATTGGATGATTTGGACTACATCCACGACATCGGCGACATCAAAATCAATATGTCCGGCTGCATGAATGGCTGCGCCCATCAAAGCGTCGGCCATATCGGCATTCTCGGCGTCGATAAGCATGGCGAGGAGTGGTATCAAATCACCTTGGGCGGCTCTTCGGAAAACGAAGCAGCGATAGGCGAACGCTTAGGACCTTCGGTTCCCAAAGACCAAATTACCACCAGCATCACCACGATACTGGACGTTTACGTCAAGCAACGCCTGGAAGACGAAGCATTCTTAGCAACCGTCAAACGCGTTGGCTTGGAACCATTTAAAGAAAGAGTTTATGCAAATCATTAAAGATCGACACTTGGTAGAAAACACCTGGACTTTTATTGCCGACGACAGTCAGTTGCCGGACGACGGCGACATTACCGTCACATTTGGCCGCTGGCTGGCGGATAAAGAGCAATTGCTCAAACGTTCCGGCCAAACCGGCGTACGCCTCAACCCCAGCGATCAAATTGAACCACTCGCTGACGACCTGAGCAAAATTGGCGTGATCGAACTTAATTTTCCGATATTCGGCGATGGCAGGCTTTTTTCGCAAGCACGCTTGCTACGCAGCCGCGACGGCTATCAAGGGGAAATTAGAGCGGTTGGCGATTATCTGCCTGATCAAGTATTTTATCTGTCGCGAGTGGGCGTAAATGCATTTGAGTTTACCAACCCGGACCACATCCATGAGGCTCTCGTAGCCATGAATAATTTTTCGGTACGCTATCAGACTTCGACAAACTAAGTTGAGTCGGAAGCTTTTTAAGCCCTCGACAATTACGCAAACTTAACAATAAAAAACCCGCTTGACGACACTCGTCAAGCGGGTTTTTCTTTGCCCAATATCCAGGCTACTTTTTCATAATGCTGATACCTTTCAGCAGATTCAACGCTTCATGTAACGGATAATCGCGAATTTCGGCTTCTGAAGATTCGGCGGCATCGCCGTCTTTTTCAGACTTATCTTTCGCATCGTCCTTATCCTCTTCCTCGGACTTTTTCTCCGGCTTGGCGTTACCGTTAGTCAAGTGGTGAGTCAGATCCGCTTCTTTTATCGATTCGATCTTGGCTTTATCCAACGACTCCAGCTTCACTCTCGCCAAAGTCACATCCGGCTCGATGCCCTGCGCCTGGATAGAGCGACCGGAAGGCGTAAAGTAACGCGCCGTCGTTAGCTTGACCGCCGCACCATTGCTGGTCGGCAGAATGGTTTGCACTGAGCCCTTCCCGAAAGACTTCTCGCCCATGATGATAGCGCGTTTGTGATCCTGCAACGCACCGGCAACAATTTCCGATGCCGAAGCCGAGCCGCCATTGATCAACACCACAATCGGCGCACCGTTAATCACATCGTCCGGAGTGGCGCTAAAACGCATTTCGGAGTTCTTGATCCTGCCTTCGGTGTAAACGATCAAACCGGACTCGATAAACGCATCACTGACATCGACAGCAGCATTCAACACACCGCCAGGGTTGTTACGCAAATCCAACACAATACCTTTCAACGGACCTTCGTTTTCTTTTTTCAGCTCGTCGACCGCATCTAACAAACCTTGACCGGTACCGGATTGAAAACTACTGATTCGCAAGTAACCGTAATTTTTCTCCAACAGTTTATTTTTAACACTTTTGACTTTGATAATGTCGCGGGTCAATGTAAATTTCAGAGGCGCTTCTTCGCCTTCGCGAACGACGGTCAGCACAATGTCGCTACCCGGTTCGCCGCGCATGATTTTTACTGCGTCGGCCAACGTCATACCCTTGACCGGTTTATCGTCGAGACGCACGATCAAATCGCCAGCCTTAATGCCGGCACGCTGAGCAGGCGTATCGTCGATCGGCGAAACCACTTTCACGAAACCGTTTTCCATACCCACTTCGATACCCAGCCCACCGAACTGACCGGTAGTGCCTTCCTGCAATTCTTTATATTCCTCGCTGGCCAGATAAGCAGAATGCGGATCCAGGCCGGACAACATGCCGCGAATCGCATCTTCCAACAGTTTTTTATCGGATACAGGCTCGACATAGTCCTGCTTGATACGCCCGAAAATCTCGGTAAAAGTTCGCAATTCATCGAAAGGCAAAGCTTGCAGATCTTCAACTTTCGTCGAAACAGGCGCTTCCTTTTCAGCCAGGACACTGCTGCACAAACTCAGCGCGGCGCCCAAAATAAAACCGACCATTAAAATCAAAATATTTCTGTTTTTTAGCATGTGTTTTAAAACTCCAACAACCTGTTCCTGTAAATGATTAACCCTTGGCCGGCTTGCGGCACCATTGCTCTGGATCAACGGGCCGACCTTTTTTCCTTATACCGAAATACAACGCAGCGTCCGCACGCCCACCGCTGCGCCCAACCGAAGCCAGCGTCTCGCCAGCCCTAACATGCTCTCCCACGCTCTTATGCAAACTTTGATTGAATGCATACAAACTCATATAGCCCTTGCCGTGATCGACAATAATCATCAAACCGTAGCCGCGCAACCAATCGGCGTAAACAACCGTCCCGGCAGTAATGGCATGAATGTCGGCACCTTCATGAGCGCTAATCACCACCCCATCCCAAGTCGTTTCGTAACGGCGACTGCCGAAACGATCGCTTATAGCGCCTTGCACCGGCCAAGGCAGCTGCCCCTGCAGCTCGGCAAAAGAACGGCCGACTGGTTCGCGAACCAGATTGACTTCGATTTTTGGGGATGGTTCGGGTTGCGCCACTGGTTTTTCGTGTTTCTCAGGCACACGCTCCGGCTCAACCGCAGACTCGTGGACTTCATTATCATCAGTTTTCTGCAATGATGCTACCAAGGCCTGCAATTTTTTCTCGTCATGCAGCAAGCCAGCTAGCTGAGCGCTTTTCGACGCATAGTCTTGCTCGATGTTGGCAAGCAATGCTTCTCGCTGTTTTTTCAGCGCCTGCATCGCCTCGGTTTCTTGTTGCTTTTTTTCAAGTGACACCTGCAATAGCTGGGTTTCCGTGTCTTTTTGCGCTTCCAATTGCCGCAAAACCTTGAAATCCTCCGCCATAGCGTTGAGCTTCCGCAAGCGCGCTTTACTTATGTAATCATAGTAAACCAACATGCGGCTGGATACGGCCGGATTATGCTGATTTAGAATAACTTTCAAGCCTTCCTTGTCACCGCCCATCGCATAAATCGACTTGATCAACCCTTCGAGCTCCTTCTCCTGACTGCGCATATCTTTTTGGGTAGCGACGCTCTTATTACGAACGTCCTGCAACACCTGCTCTTGCTGTTTGATTTCCGCTTTAATGGCTCTCAGACTATTCGCAAGTTCGCCGTATTTTCGCTCCAACTTCTGCAATTGTTCTACCAACTGCGACTTTTCCGCTCCCAAACTTTTAACATCGTCACCGACTTGCCGAATTTGTGATTGCACTTCGGCCAGACTATGGATTTTTCCGGTATCGGCAACAGCGGGCAAGCCCAACCATACGGCAATCCAGCCCACCAAAAAATAGCAGCCAACTCGCATCGACTAGGCAACCGGCAACCGCCGCCGCGTGACATCCGCCAGCGCAATCAAATTGCGCTGAAGCTCGCTTCTGACGCCATTTATCATCGGCGATAAAGGCATTGGTCGGCATATCATTTAGCTATAAACTCCACACATTAGTTTTGCTGGCATTCACTCGGTAAAATCCGGGCAAGCTCATTTAGCTGCTGCGGAAGGCTCAGCTATTTTTCCAAAGCCGCTAGCCGAGGGTATTGAACAATAAAGCCCACTCTGTTAGATTTGCTCACCTTTTATTGCGTCAACGCAAGCAATTTAACTCACTTACAGCATCGCGGCATTATACCAGCACAGGTCGTCGTCTTAGTTCGAAAAGTGCCGTTGCTCGCTCGCAGCTCTTAACTTTTGCCAAGATCATCGTTATTAAATGGAAGACAAAAACGATAACATCCTCTATGACGACACCGATATTAATCGTGCCGCGCGTTGCTTGAAAGCAATGTCGCATCCCTTGCGCCTGAAAATTCTATGCGTACTTGGCAATAATTCGATCAGTGTGCAAGACATCGTCGAACAAGTCGGCACCAGCCAAAGTAATATCTCTCAACATCTGGCAATATTGCGCGACAAAGGGATTCTAGACTACAAAAAAGAAGCCAACCGAGTTTATTACTTCATTGACGACGAACGGGTAATCCATTTAATTCAAATGATGCGTAGCGTTTTTTGCGGCACATAAACAGCATTTCCAAAACTACTAAAAATAAATCACCGCGATGGATCAATATATCGAATTTGCCACCAACCATTATCTACTGGCGTTTTCGCTGGTATGCGTTATTTTCCTGCTGATTCAGGATTTATTCGCTAACTCCTTTAATAAATACGAAAGCATTTCCCCTCTGATTGCCGTGACCAAAATGAACAGCGATGACGTCGTTGTAGTCGATGTTAGAGAAACCAACGAGTTCGTCAAAAGCCATATCGAAAATGCCATCAACATTCCGCTAGGTAAAGTCGAAGAACAAATTGGCGCTCTGGAAAAACATAAAACCCATCCGGTGATCGTTACCTGCCAAACCGGCGCCCGCTCGGTAGCGGCGTGCAAAACGCTCACTAAAGCCGGTTTCGAACAGGTATTTAACATGACGGGCGGCATGCAATCTTGGGAAGACAATAAACTCCCCATTAAAGTCAGCAGCAAAAGCAAAGATTAATTAATCCACCAACCAACAGCAACTATCATGGCCGAAATCAACGCATCCAGCGAAAAGCAATTCGCAATTCAAAAGATCTATACCAAAGACATATCTTTTGAAACACCTAACGCCCCAAAGATATTCACCCAAAAATGGGAACCCGCGCTGGACCTTAATCTCGGCACACACGTGCAGCCCATCGAAAATTCGATGTATGAAGTTTCGTTAACCCTGACTGTCACCGTAAAAGTGGCGGACAGCACCGCTTATCTAGTGGAGGTAAACCAGTCCGGCATTTTTTCGATTGCCGGCTTTAACGAACAGGAAATGGGCCCCATGTTGGGCAGTTTTTGTCCTAATATTCTGTTTCCGTATGCGAGAGAAGTTATTTCCGACTTGGTCAACAAAGGCGGCTTTCCACAACTGATCTTGGCGCCAGTCAATTTCGACGCCTTGTATATGCAACACTTGCAACAAGCACAGGCCCAACAAGAACCCGAAGCAAAAACGTTGAATTAAGCTGGATGCCGCCATCAATCAGCATCCTCGGCGCCGGCTCATGGGGAACCGCTCTGGCGGTACAGGCAGCCAGAAATGGCTGCGACACCCTATTGTGGGGCCATAATCCCAAGCACATAGCCTCATTAAAGCAATCGGGCGAAAACAGCCGTTATTTGCCCGGCATCCGCTTCCCGGATAATCTGCAACTAACCGACAAACTCGAAGAAGCGGTAGTTTACAGCCCGATCCTACTTATTTCGGTGCCCAGCCACGCCTTTAGAGTCACGCTAGCGCAAATCAAGCCGCTACTTTGCGAAAAGCAAAGAATCGCCTGGGCAACTAAAGGCTTTGATTGCCAAGATGGCGCCCTATTAAGTGAAGTCGCCTCGCAAATATTGGGAGACGACATCGAAATCGCAGCGCTCTCCGGCCCCACCTTTGCACAAGAGGTTGCCGCCGATCTACCGACCGCATTGACCATCGCCTCCAGATCCGAAGACTTTTCAGCCCAGCTTAGCGAAAGACTCCACAATCAGCGATTTAGAATTTATACCAGCAGCGACATTATCGGCGTACAGATAGGCGGAGCCAGCAAAAATGTTTTGGCCATCGCGGCCGGCATCGCCGACGGCTTGGGCTTTGGCGCCAATACCAGGGCAGCGTTAATTACACGCGGCCTAACGGAAGTTATGCGGCTCGGACTCAAACTTGGCGGCCAAGCCGATACATTTATGGGTCTGGCCGGGCTTGGCGATCTCATTTTAACCTGCACCGACAATCAATCCAGAAATCGCCGATTTGGCCTGGCTTTAGGACAAGGCAAGGAACAGAAGCAGGCGTTAAACGAAATCGATCAGGAAGTCGAGGGTATTTCCGCCGCCAGAGAAGCTTACCGCCTGTCGCAAAAATATGGCGTAGAAATGCCAATTACCGAACAAGTCTACAGAGTGCTGTTTGAGCACCTCCCACCGAAACAGGCCGTCCAAAACCTGTTAACACGGGATCAAAAATCCGAAAGCCTTTAGATCCTCCCGCCAATATTGCAGCATCAACTCTACCATCAACTTCAGCCCCTTTTTTGCCGGGCACAATCGGCCTAATAAAAAACTGGCCATCCCGCTTCCACAGAAAAATCACCTGTAAAAATTAAGGATTAGCAATCAATAATTGCAATCCACATCAAAAACTTTCATTAACTTTTTGATCCAAATCACTTTTAGTCAAAACCATTGACTCTACCACCCAACACACCCAAACCCTGCGTAAGTCCTTGTAGAAAAAGAAAGAATTTAATTTAAATGCCTCTTGACTAAGCCTCTTTTGAAAACTATAGTGGTGCCAAAGTGATGTAAAGTGGTTAGAAATGGATTTTTTTGGAATTTTTGAGGTTCATCTTGTTTCGAGGCATAAGTTCAATCAGTTTGGATGCGAAGGGGCGCATTGCAATTCCTACCCGCTATCGGGAGGAGTTACAGGATTCCTGCGACCGCCAAATGGTTGTGACTGTTGCGGTTGACGACAAATGCGTCGGTGAGCCGGGCTGCCTGTGGCTTTACCCGTTACCTGAGTGGGAAAAACTCGAACAGACCATCAGCAAGTTACCAACGTTGAACAAAATGGCCGGCAAACTACGGCGTTTTTTGATCGGCAACGCTTCGGAATGCGAAATGGACAGCCAAGGCCGTCTGCTGCTTCCGGAAACTCTGCGAGAGTTTGCCGGCATGGAAAAGCACATCATGCTGGTTGGTCAATTGAATAAATTTGAAATATGGAACGAAGCAGCCTGGAAAGCCAAAGAACAAGATTGGATGGACGGTAACGATACAGAGGGCCTAGAAGAGCTTGGCTCGCTATCGTTTTGACAGCGATGCCCACCCATCAAACGGTTTTGTACGAAGAGGCGCTAGAGCAACTCAACATAAAACCTGACGGTATCTATCTAGACTGCACCTTCGGACGTGGCGGACATAGCAGCGGCATTCTGAAGTTACTGAATAGTTCCGGCAGATTATTGTCGCTGGACCGAGACATGGACGCAATTGCTAGCGACGAAGCCAAGCGCCTAACGGAAGACAGCCGATTTAGCCTGCATCACGCCAGCTTTGCAAAGCTGAGCGCCGTTATCGAACAGCATGGCTATATTGGCAAAGTCGACGGCATTCTGATGGATTTGGGCGTGTCGTCCCCGCAACTGGACAATGCGGAACGCGGCTTCAGTTTCTTGCGCGACGGGCCGCTGGACATGCGCATGGATAGCAACCACGGCCTGTCGGCCGCTGAATATTTGGCGCGAGTCGACGAAAAAGAGTTGATTCGCGTGCTGTTTGAATATGGCGAAGAGCGCTTCGCCCGGAGAATTGCGAACGCGGTGATTAGCCAGCGCGAACAACAACCGCTGCAAACCACGCTGCAGTTGGCAAAATTGATCGAGAACAGTGTGCCGTTCCGCGATAAGCATAAACATCCTGCCACCCGCAGCTTTCAGGCGATCAGGATAGAGATTAACCAGGAACTCGAACAGATTAAAACCGGATTGAAACAGGCTGCGGATGTGTTGGCTCCCGGCGGACGTTTAGTCGTAATCGCCTTCCACTCACTGGAAGACCGGATAGTCAAACGTTTTATCCGCGATCAAGCCGGCCCTAAGACTAATCCGGGCAAGCTACCGGTTAAAGAGCGGGACATAGAACAAGGCCAGTTTCGAAAAATAGGAAAATCGATACGGGCACAACAACAGGAATTGCAACAAAACCCACGCGCGCGAAGCGCAGTGCTGCGAGTCGCGGAGAAACGTTGATGGCAATTGCAAGAAACATCCTGCTGACGCTGTTAATCGCAACACTGATGATCTCGGGAATTGCCGTGATTTACAGTAAATACCAATCGCGCCTGCTGTTTATCGAAATTCAAAAAAAGGAAAAAGAACTCGACGATTACGAAGTGGAATGGGGGCGTTTGCAACTGGAATTGACCACGCTGACTGAAGAAAACCGGGTTGAAGTTGAAGCAAGAACACGGCTGATGCTGACCTTGCCGGCCCAAGACAAAATTATTTACATAAAGCCGTAAATGCGAATTGCCTCCGGAGCGGGAACCATACCGCGCCATAGTACAGATTTTGTGATCAGGCGCAGATTACTGCTCTCGGTAATGTTGCTTGCCATGTTGGCTCTTGTCGGACGCGCCGTATACCTGCAAATCCTCGACAAGGAGTTTCTGCAGGATAAAGGCGATATGCAGCATGTCGGCGTGGTATCGGTATCGGCTTATCGCGGACAGATTAAAGACCGTAACGGCGAACCGCTAGCGATCAGCACACCGGTACAATCGATTTGGGTCAATCCGCGCCAATTGAAGGATGCGGAACAAGACAAACTAACACCGATGGCGAAAATCCTCGGTTTTCCGGAAAAGGAACTCCGCTCGCTGTTGAAAAAGGAAAAAGACGCCAATAAGCGTTTCGTGTATTTGCGCAGACAGATCAACCCGGATATAGCCGAGAAAGTCAAAGCCCTGGATATTACCGGCGTGTACTTCGAACGGGAGTTTAAGCGTTACTACCCCGCCGGCGCGGTATCCGGACATTTGTTGGGCTTTACCAATATCGACGACATCGGCCAGGAAGGCATCGAGCACGGCTACGAGCACATACTGCGCGGCCAACCCGGCAAAAAGCGTGTGATCAAGGACGGCAAGGGCCAGATTATCAAGGATGTGGAAAATATTGAAGAAGCCATCCCGGGTCGCGACCTGGTATTGACTATCGACGAGCGTCTGCAATACCTAGCCTACCGGGAACTGCAGAATGCGATGATCCAGAACAAAGCGCATTCCGCATCACTGGTGGTGCTGGATGCCAAAAACGGCGACGTATTGGCAACCGTCAGCCAACCGGCCTTTAACCCAAACAACCGGAAAGAGTTGAGCAGCAACCGTTACCGCAACCGGGCCATGGTAGACAGTTTCGAACCCGGCTCGACCGTCAAACCTTTTGTGGTGGCAGCGGCGCTGGATGGCGGTTATATCTCGCCCAACGTGATGATAGAAACCCACGGCGTCTATCACCTGGGACGCAATGTCGTCAAGGACGTGCATAACTACGGCACCATGGATTTGACGCATGTGTTGCAAAAGTCCAGCAATATCGCTGTTACGCAAATTGCAATGACCATGCCCCCGGAATATTTTTGGGGGATATACAGCAAGCTGGGATTTGGCACCTCCGCCGGCGTCGGCTTCCCTGGCGAAGCCAGCGGTTCGCTATTGGACTACCAGGGCTGGCACGAATTCGACCAAGCGATTTTATCGTTCGGGTACGGGGTATCCACCTCGATTTTACAATTGGCCAGAGCCTACACAGCGCTGGCCGACGACGGCATCATTCACTCGGTGACTCTATTGAAGCGCGACGAAGACCCGGACGCCCAACGTATATTCAAACCCGAGACGGCTCGCAAAGTCAGGGAGATGCTGGAACACGTCATCACTAAAGAAGGCACGGCCTATCAGGCCAGAGTTGAAGGTTACCGGGTGGCCGGCAAAACCGGTACCGTAAAAAAGGCCACGGCCGGCGGTTATTCCGAGGACAAATATTTATCGGTGTTCGTCGGCATGGCGCCAGCCAGCAATCCGCGCTTCATCATCGCGATTGTGGTCGACGAACCCACCACCGGCCAATATTACGGTGGCTTAGTGGCGGCACCGGCTTTCTCGAAAGTTATGGCGGGCGCGTTAAGAGTTTACGGCGTCGAACCGGACGGTATGGATAACATGCATTTATTGTTGAGCAAGCAATGAAACTGGCCGAGTTACTCAAAGGATTTACCGACTGTACTATGAACCAGGAAATCCTCGGCCTAAGCCTGGACAGCCGTCAGACCGAAGCGGGGGACGCTTTTATTGCACTGAACGGTGCGGTTCAGCACGGCATCGGCCATGCAAAACAAGCAATTGCCAACGGCGCCATCGCTGTGATTTACGACCCGCTTGGCGCGGATGCGCGGGCAATTGGTAGCTTAAGCGTACCCAGCGTTGCGCTAGCCGATTTAGCGCAAAAGTTGAGCGAGATTGCTGCAAGATTTTACGGCAACCCGTCGCAAGCGATCGATGTCATCGGCATCACCGGCACCAACGGCAAGACCACCTGCAGCCAGTTGATCGCTCAGGCTTTGCCGGCTTGCGGCGTTATCGGCACGCTGGGCTGGGGCGAGGTTGGCAACATGCAAGCCACCGCCAACACCACGCCGGACGCATTGGCCGTGCAATCCATGCTGCATGAATTTGTTAAACAGAAAAAACGCGCGGTGGCAATGGAAGTGTCCTCGCACGGCTTGCAACAAGGCCGAGTCAACGCAATAGCGTTCAAAGGCGCGGTGTTCACCAATTTGAGCCGCGACCATTTGGACTTTCACGGCAATATGGCCGAATACCTGCAAGCCAAACTGAAGCTGTTTAAGACGCCGGGCCTGCAATTTGCCGTGGTAAACCTCGACGATCCGAGCAGTGCCGAAGTACTGCAAAGTTTGCCCGCCGATGTGCATAGCTGGACTTACAGCGCGATGGGCAAACTTGGCACCGCTAAGGACGCGGTAAGCGCGGAACAAGTAAAACACAGTGCCGCCGGCATCGAGTTTGAGGCCATATGGCGTGAGCAGAGGCGCCGGGCGATAACCACGCTGGTTGGCGGTTTTAATTTAGATAACGTGCTGGCCGTACTTTGTGTGTTACTGGCGACTGGCAGCGAATTCGACGTCGCAGTCGCGCAACTGGCTAAATTAAAGGCCATCGCCGGACGCATGGAAAGATTCGGCGGTAACGGCAAGCCCACAGTATTCGTAGATTATGCCCACAGTCCAGATGCTTTGGAAAAAGTGCTGAAAGCCGTAAAAAACCGCAACCGCCTGCGCCTGGTATTCGGCTGCGGCGGCGACCGCGACAAGGGCAAGCGCCCGGAAATGGGCAGGATTGCCGAGACGTGGGCGGATCACGTCATCGTTACCGACGATAACCCGCGCAGCGAAGCATCGGCAGCGATTATTAAAGACATTTTGAGCGGCTGCCAAAGCCAAAAAATAACGGTAATTAACGATAGAACCACGGCCATAAACACAGTGATACGACAAGCAGACCCAGACGATTGCGTGGTTATAGCCGGCAAGGGCCACGAGGACTACCAAGAAATCGGCGGCGTGAAGCAGCCGTTTAGCGATCAACGCGTGGTCGAACAAGCATTGGCGGCGTGGAGCAAACCATGAAGCTGCAACTTAGCGAGATCGCGCAAGCCGTCAACGGCAAGTTGGTCGGCAAAGACCGGGAGATCGGCGCCGTCGGTATCGATACCCGCACGCTACACCCGGATGCCTTATACATTGCCATTAAGGGCAAAAATTTCGACGGCCATAGTTTTATCGATAGCGCCGAACAAGCCGGCGCCGGGGCATTACTGCTGGAACAGACGGCAATAAGCGATTTGCCGCAAATTATCGTTGCCGATACGCATTTGGCATTGGCGGAACTGGCCGGATACTGGCGCAAAACATTATCGGTCAAAGTGGCTGGCGTCACCGGCAGCAACGGTAAAACCACTGTTAAGGAAATGATAGCGGCGATTTTTGCCACCCAGGGCAGCACGCTGTCGACTCAAGGCAATCTGAACAACGATATCGGCGTGCCGCTGACGCTGCTGAAACTGGACAACTCCCATCGCTACGCGGTGATTGAAATGGGCGCCAATCACCCAGGCGAAATTGCTTACACCAGCCGCTACGCACAGGCCGACGTCAGTGTTATCACCAATGTCGGTGCCGTGCATATCGAAGGCTTCGGCGACATTAACGGCGTCGCCAAAACCAAGGGCGAAATTATAGAAAGCCTCGGCGAAACCGGTATTGCCGTATTGAACCGCGACGATGACTTTTACGATTTCTGGCGGAAACTGGCCGGCAAACGGCAAAGCGTGTCTTTCGGCTTGAACGCCGGCGACGTGTGCGCGCTCAATGTCGATACCAGCCTTACGCCACAGGGCTTTGCCACCCGGTTTGACTTAAAAACCGCGACCGAACAATTGCCGGTACAACTCCATCTGGCCGGCGCCCATAACGTGAAAAATGCGTTGGCGGCAGCTACGGTTGCGCTGCAATTCGGCATCAGCCTGCAAGACATTAAACAGGGCCTGGAGCAACTCCAACCGGTCACCGGCCGGATGCAACCCTTATTGGGCAGCAAGGGCAACATCGTTATCGACGATACCTATAACGCCAATCCGAACTCGCTGCAAGCGGCGCTGGACGTGCTGACCGATTGCGGCAGCGATGCCTGGCTGGCCTTGGGCGCGTTCGGCGAACTCGGCCCGGACAGTCCGGCTATCCATGCGCAAATGGGCGAATTGATCAAAGCAAAATCAGTGAGACGCTTGTTCGCCACCGGCGAACTGGCCCGGCATGCCGTCGCCGCCTTTGGCCCCGGCGGCGAGTTTTTCGACAATCAAGAACAATTGATAGAGACCCTGACAAAAGCCGTAACAGGTAAGGAAACCTTATTAGTTAAAGGCTCGCGCGCCCAGAAAATGGAAAACGTGGTGGCGGCGATGGTCAACAATTTCAGAGCAGCCTAATGTTACTTTTACTCGCAGACTTTTTAACCAATATCGACAGCGGCTTCCGGGTACTGCACTACCTGACCTTCCGCGCTATTTTGGGCGTGCTGACCGCATTGATCATCTCACTAATGATTGGTCCGGCGATGATCGAAAAACTAACTCGTAAAAAAATCGGCCAAAGCGTGCGCGACGACGGCCCGCAAAGCCACTTTTCCAAATCCGGCACCCCGACCATGGGCGGAGCGATGATATTGTTCGCGGTGGCGATTAGCACCCTGCTCTGCGCCGACCTAAGCAACCGCTATATCTGGGTTGTATTGTTGGTGACCTTGGCGCACGGCGTCATTGGTTTTATTGACGACTACAAAAAAGTCCTGCTCGGTAATAGCGACGGCCTGTCCGCCAGAGCCAAATATTTCTGGCAATCGGTGGTGGCACTGGGTGCCGCACTTTATCTTTACTTCACGGCCCAGGTTGCGGCGGAAACCCAATTCATCGTGCCGTTCTTCAAGAACGTAACACTCGACATCGGCTGGGGCTATGTGGTGCTCACCTATTTTGTCATCGTAGGTTCCAGCAACGCGGTCAACCTGACCGACGGTTTGGACGGTTTGGCCATCATGCCGACGGTAATGATCGCCGCCGCCTTGGCGATCTTCGCGTATTTGTCCGGCCACGTGAATTTCTCGCAATACCTGGCCATTCCGCACATCCCCAAGGCCGGCGAGCTGGTGGTTTTTTGCGCCGCCCTGGTCGGTTCCGGCCTGGGTTTTTTGTGGTTTAACGCCTATCCGGCCATGGTGTTCATGGGCGATGTCGGCGCGCTGGCCCTGGGTGCCGCATTGGGTATCGTTGCGGTGCTGGTCAGACAGGAAATCGTACTGGTGATCATGGGCGGTATCTTCGTGATGGAAACCATATCGGTAATTATTCAGGTTGCCTCGTTCAAGACCCGCAAAAAGCGGGTGTTTCTGATGGCGCCGATTCATCATCACTATGAATTGAAAGGCTGGCCCGAACCGCGCATTATCGTGCGCTTTTGGATTATCTCGGTCATCCTGGTATTGATCGGCCTGGCCACATTAAAACTGAGATAATCATGGATACATCCGCCCTACTCAGCAACCTGGAAACCCACTTCAAGCTGCATCCGGCCAGCGCCCGCTTGTTAATCGTCGGCTTGGGCGCCACCGGTTATTCGGCCGCGCAATTTTTACAAAAAACCCCAATTAAATTCGCGGTGATCGACAGCCGGAAAACCCCGCCGCTGATCGATAATTTGCGCGAACAAATGCCTGACGTACCGGTGTTTTCCGGCGGATTCGATCAATCGGCCTTCGATGTCGCCACCCATTTACTGGTCAGCCCCGGCGTGTCGCTGCACGAAACCACCATCCACAAAGCCATGCAAGCCGGCGTTACCGTTCTGAGCGACATCGATCTATTCGCGTGCGCCACCAACAAGCCCATTATCGGCATCACCGGCTCCAACGGTAAAAGCACCGTCACCACCATGCTCGGCGAAATGGGCAATGCCGCCGGGGTGAAAACCGCTATCGGTGGCAATCTCGGCACGCCCGCCCTGGATTTATTGCAGCAAGACGCCGATTTATATGTACTGGAACTCTCCAGCTTCCAGTTGGAACGCAGTACCGCATTAAACGCCAAGGTCGCCACTGTCTTGAATGTCAGCCCGGACCACCTGGACCGCCACGATGGCATGGAAGGCTACGCCGCCGAAAAACAGCGTATCTTCCGTGGCGACGGCACCATGGTTTTGAATGCCGACGATGCCATGGTGATGGCGATGCGGGAAGCCGGCCGGAAAACGCTGACATTTTCTACCCAAGGCCCAGCCGATTTTTATCTGCGTCGAGGCGAAAGCGACACCTTGATGCACGGCGAACAAGCCCTGATGGCTGCTAGCAAGTTGCGTCTGGAAGGCACGCATAATATTGCCAACGCACTGGCGGCCCTTGCTCTGGGCACTGCGGCGGGTCTAAGCATCACCAAAATGTGCGATGCGCTCAGAAAATTCAAAGGCTTGCCGCATCGGATGCAAAAAGTCGCGGAAAAATGCGGCGTCAATTGGGTTAACGATTCTAAAGCCACCAACATCGGCGCCTGCATCGCCGCGTTGCAAGGTTACGAGCGCAAAGTCATCCTGATTGCCGGCGGCGAAGCCAAGGGCGCGGACATGGCGGAACTGCTGCCGGCGGTCACGGCAAAGGCCAAGGCGGTGGTTTTAATAGGCAAAGACGCGCAATTGATTGCGGATGCCTTACAAAACAGCGTTCCGACTCAATTTGCCGGCAGCATGAAAGAAGCGGTAAAAGCCGCCGCCAGCTTCGCGAATGAAGGCGATACAGTATTACTTTCGCCGGCATGCGCCAGTTTGGATCAATTTCGCAGCTATGTGGACCGCGGCAATAAATTCGCCGAAGCCGTGATGGAGCTGCCGTCATGTTGAAAACCACGCCCAGAGCGCGCGTGCAAAACCGATTGCATATCGACCCGGTATTAATGCTGGCCTGCTTCGGCTTGTTGGGCATAGGCTTCATGATGGTCACCTCCTCCTCGCTGCATTTGGGCGTGAAGATGGCCGACGACATTTCGCATTACCCATTCAAACAGCTAATTCATATCGCTTTTGGCCTAGGGTTTTCCGCGATCATATTGAACGTGCCGATGAGTAGCTGGGAGAAAATGGGCCAAACCCTGTTCATCGCCGGTCTGGCCCTGTTGCTGGTGGTATTGATTCCCGGCGTCGGCATCAAGGTTAACGGCAGTATCCGTTGGCTGTCGATCCTGGGCTTGCGGATTCAAGTCTCGGAAGTGGTGAAGTTTATATCTGTGATCTATATGGCCGGTTATGTCACCCGCCACTCGGAACATGTGCGCCGCTCCGCGTTTGGCTTGGTCAAACCCTTGATGTTGTTTTCGGTAGCTTGCGTGCTGTTACTGCTGGAGCCGGATTTCGGTTCCTCGGTGGTGATCCTGATTATCGCGATGGGCATGATGTTTCTCGGCGGCGCCCGGATTTCTCAATTCGTTATTTTGATGGCGCTGGTTGCCGGTTTGGCGGTGATGTTGGTCATTGTCTCGCCATATCGCTTGGCGCGGGTAACCAGCTTTATGGATCCTTGGGCCGACGCCCGAGATACCGGTTTTCAGTTGACTCAAGCCTTGATTTCGTTCGGACGCGGCGAGTTTTTCGGTGTTGGTCTGGGCAACGGCCTACAAAAACTGTTTTATCTGCCGGAAGCCCATACCGACTTTTTATTTTCGGTATTGGGTGAAGAACTGGGCCTTCTCGGCGTATTGCTGATTATCGGCCTATTCGCCGCCTTGGTAGTCCGCGCCTTTGCCATTGGCGAACAGGCCGAACAAGCCGATCTGAAATTTTCGGCCCTGACCGCGTATGGACTGGGCATATGGTTCGGTTTCCAATCCTTCGTCAATATGGGCGTGAACATGGGCATGCTGCCCACCAAGGGCTTGACCCTACCGCTGATGAGTTACGGCGGTGGCAGTATGATTATCATGTGTTGCGCGATGGCGGTGCTGTTTCGGATTCACTACGAAGTGACCGAGCACAATAAAAGTAACGTTAAGGGGAAACACGCATGAGCGGCCGCATCGTAATCATGGCGGGCGGCACCGGCGGACACGTGTTTCCGGCGCTGGCGGTCGCCCAAGAAATGCGCGCACGCGGCTGGCAAGTCAGCTGGCTGGGCACCGAAAAAGGCTTGGAAAGCCGGGTAGTGCCGGCCAACCACATAGATATAGATTGGCTGGCGGTAGCCGGTGTGCGCGGCAAGGGCTTACTGTCCAAACTCGGCGCCGGTTTTAAATTGCTTCAAGCCTGCCTGCAGGCACGGCGCATACTGAAGCAGCGTCAACCCAACGTGGTATTGGGCATGGGCGGCTTCGTCGCCGGACCGGGCGGCTTGATGGCGAAATGGCTAGGCATCCCACTGGTAATCCACGAACAAAACCGGGTACCCGGCACCACTAACCGCTTGCTGGTGAAACTGGCCGCGCGCAAAGTGCTGGAAGCGTTTCCCGACAGCTTTTCTCAATCGGTAAGGGCAACCTGTACCGGCAACCCGTTACGGAACGCATTTATCGGCCTGCCGGAGAAGTCCGAGTGGCATCCGCAAGCCGGACGCAATTTACGCATTCTGGTACTGGGCGGCAGTCAAGGCGCCAAAGTACTAAACGATACCGTGCCCGACGCATTGACCGACCTCGCCAATCTTGAGATCAAACACCAAACCGGCAGCGCGATGCAAGCCGAAGTGGCCGAGCGCTACCGTAAGCTGGGCCTGAATGCCGAGGCCCTGGCCTTTATCGAAGATATGGCCGGCGCCTACCAATGGGCCGATTTAATTATTTGCCGGTCCGGTGCAATGACTGTCAGCGAAGTGGCGGCCTGCGGCTTGCCGGCGATTTTCGTGCCCTTGTTGCACGCCATCGACGACCACCAATCCGCCAACGCCAAATATTTAAGCGAAGCCGGCGCCGCATTGCTGCTGCCGCAACCCGAACTCAACGCCGCAAATCTGCGTAAAGCCATAGAACAAGCCATGACATCATTAACATCCATGAGCCGGGCCGCCAAAGCCAAGGCCAGACTCGCCGCCACTCAGACCGTGGCTGATATTTGCGTGGCGGAGGCTGCAATATGAACCGCCCCAACATCGAAAACCAAGCGCTGGGCGACATCGACAAAATCCACTTCGTCGGTGTCGGCGGCACCGGTATGAGCGGTATCGCCGAAGTGTTGTCAAACTTGGGCTATACCGTATCCGGCTCGGATATCAGAGGCTCGGCGGTTACCGACCGCTTGCAAGCCATGGGCGTCAAAGTCTATTTCGGCCATCATGCGGACAATGTCGCCGATGTCGATGTGGTCGTCACCTCCACCGCTGTCGATAGAACCAACCCGGAAATCGTCACTGCCTACGAGAATCGCATTCCGGTGATTCCGCGCGCGGAAATGTTGGCCGAATTGATGCGCTTTCGTTTCGGCATCGCCGTCGCCGGCACCCATGGCAAGACCACTACCACCAGTCTGACCACGATGATGCTGGCCGAAGGCGGCCTGGATCCGACTTTTGTGATCGGCGGCCGCTTGAACAGCGCCGGCGCCAACGCTAAATTGGGCTTGGGTAAATATCTGGTCGCCGAAGCCGACGAGAGCGATGCATCGTTTCTGTACCTGCAACCGATGATGGCGATTGTGACCAACATCGACCAGGATCATATGGAAACCTACGGCGGCAGCTACAGCCGTTTGAAGGATACCTTCATTAAATTCCTACACCAATTGCCTTTTTACGGATTGGCCGTGTTGTGTAGCGACGACCCTGGCGTCTGCGAAATTCTGCCGAATATTTCCAAACCGGTGAAAACCTACGGCGTCAACGAAGAAGCCGACGTGCGGGCGATAGACATTAAACAAGACGGCTTGCGCACCCATTTCACCGTGTTGCGCTGGGGCGGACAACCGCCGCTTAAAGTCACGCTGAATCTGCCCGGCTGGCACAACATGCTGAATGCCTTGGCCGCTACTACCATAGCCACCGCCCTGGGCGTGGACGACGACGCCATTATCAAGAGCTTGGCCGAATTCAAAGGCGTCGGTAGACGGTTCCAAATCAACGGCGACGTTGAATTCAATGGCGGCAAGCTGACGCTGGTCGACGATTACGGCCACCATCCGCGCGAACTCGCTGCCACGCTGGAAGCCTTGCGCCAAGCCTGGCCAAGCCGCCGCAAGGTGGTGGTATTCCAACCGCATCGCTATACCCGTACCCGCGACCTGTTCGAAGATTTTGTCGAAGTGCTATCCAGCGTTGATGTGCTGATTTTGCTGGATGTGTATTCGGCCGGCGAAGCGCCGATTACCGGTGCCGACGGCAAAGCCTTGAGCCGCTCAATTCGGGTACGCGGTCAAGTCGATCCTGTCTTCGTGCAAAACCGCGAAGACTTGGCGACCATCCTCGCCGGCATCGTCGAAAAAGACGACGTGGTATTGACCATGGGAGCCGGCAACGTCGGCCAAATCGCCGCCGAATTGCCGCAACAACTGGCAGAGGCCTTGCAATGATGGCAATCAAAGGCACTTTATTAAATAACGAGCCGCTGGCGAAATACACCAGTTGGCGGGTTGGCGGTCCGGCGCAGCATTTGTATATCCCGGAAAACAAAGCCGACCTGATCGAATTTATCGCCGGTCTGCCGGCCGGCGAACCGCTGTACTGGATGGGTTTGGGCAGTAATTTACTGGTGCGTGACGGCGGCATTCGCGGCACAGTGATTAACACGCGCGGCCGTTTGAAAGAAATGTATCTGACCGACTCAGAACGGGTTTACGTGGAAGCCGGCGTGCCTTGCGCCCATGTCGCTCGCTTTTGCGCGGATTTAGGCTTGACCGGCGCCGAATTTTTAGCCGGCATTCCCGGCACGATGGGCGGCGCGTTGAAAATGAATGCCGGCGCCTTTGGCGGCGAGACCTGGAGCATCGTCGAGAAAGTGGAAATGATCAACCCCCGCGGTGACGTGACCCAGCGGGACCACCACGAATTCGAAGTGGCCTACCGTTCGGTAAAAGGTTTGGCCGATGAATGGTTCTTGTCGGCTCAACTGAAATTAAGCAAAGGCAATAGCGAAGCCAGCCAGCAACATATCAAAGCACTACTGGAAAAACGCAACGCCTCGCAACCGACAAATAAGCCGACTTGCGGCTCAGTGTTCAAGAACCCGCCCGGCGATTACGCGGCACGCTTGATTGAAGCCTGCGGCCTGAAGGGCTTTGCAATAGGTGGTGCAGTGGTGTCGGAAAAGCACGCCAATTTTATTGAAAATCGGGGCAACGCCAGCTCGGAAGACATAGAAGCCTTGATCGAACATATTCAAACTCAAGTACAAACGCAATTCGGCATCAGTCTGCACACTGAGGTCTGCCGGGTAGGTGAAAAAGCATGAAGCCATTACGCATCAAAAATGCCGCCGATTTCGGCAAAGTCGCCGTCCTGCTGGGCGGCTCCGCTGCCGAGCGCGAAATATCCTTGAACAGCGGCAATGCGGTGAATCAAGCCTTGAAAGCGCAAGGCGTCGATGCGGTCGCGATAGACGTGACCGGCAGCCCGATTGAGGCTTTAGCCGATGTAAAAGTTGACAGAGTATTCAATGTAATCCACGGCCGCGGCGGTGAAGACGGCGTGTTACAAGCGGTATTGCAAGTAATGGGTTTGCCGTATACCGGTTCAGGCGTGATGGCCTCGGCATTGAGCATGGACAAATTGCGCACCAAGCTGTGCTGGCAGGGTTTGGGCTTGAGCACGCCACTGTGGTTCGTGCTGAAAAGCGAAACTGATATTGACGCCTGCATTGCCAAACTGGGCTTTCCGGTGATCGTCAAGCCTGCGCAGGAAGGCTCCAGCATCGGCATGAGCAAAGCCACCAATCGAGACGAATTGGTCACCGCGCTGCAATTGGCCAAACAGTATCTATGCGACGTTTATGCCGAACAGTGGGTGCAGGGTCAGGAATACACCGTCGGCGTGCTGGACGGCGAAGCGCTGCCGGCGATCAGATTGGAAACACCGAATACCTTTTACGATTTCGATGCCAAGTATCGGGCGAATACCACGAAATACCATTGCCCTTGCGGCTTGAGCGCAGAGCGCGAACAACAATTGCAAGCCTTGGCGGTACAAGCCTGCCAGGCACTGGATGTGAAAGGCTGGGCGCGCGTGGATGTATTTATCGACACCAAAGACCGGTCGCAACTGATCGAAGTCAATACCGTACCGGGCATGACAGACCACAGTCTGGTGCCGATGGCAGCCAAAGCGGTAGGGATTAGTTTCGAAGAATTGGTCTGGCGCATTTTGGAAACCAGCATGGCGGGTCTAGGTGAGCCGGTTTAGATTCATCCTGATATCCGCGCTGTTGATCGGTGGCGCTTGGTGGGCGTGGCAGCAATTCGGCGCCAGCGCACTGAGCAGCAAGCCGATCCGCTACGTAAAGATTGAGGGCGCATTCCAATACACCAGCAAGGACAGGCTGAAAGAAGTGTTGGCGCCGCAAATGAAACAAGGCTATTACCAGGCCGACATGGATGCGATTCATCAGGCGATTAAAGCGCTGCCCTTGGTGGACAAGGTCGATGTCAAGCGGGTGTGGCCGGATGCGGTGCATATAAAGATTACGGAGCAAAAGCCAGTGGTGCGCTGGGGCAAATCGGCGCTGCTGAACAAGCAAGGCGATTTGTTGGTGCCGGACAATATCGACGAATTTAAAAATTTACCGCTGATTACCGGCCCGGACGGCCAGGAAAAGAAGCTGCTGGAGATTATGAAAGGCGTGTACATCGTCTTGAAGGATAAATCGATGCAGCTCGCCGAGTTTCACGTCAACGAACGACGAGCCTGGCGGATCAAGTTAGCCAGCGGCATGGAGATGCAGTTGGGCAGAAAGGCGCCGCTGGAAAATATGCAGCGCTTTTTAAGAACCATGGATTTATTGGGAGAGGAACAGCAGGCCATGATAGCGAGCGTGGATACCCGTTACCCGAACGGCTTTGCGGTGACCTGGAAACCGGAAGTCACCAACATCGATTGGAAAGCAATCGTGGAAAAAAACAAAAACCTGATTTAAACGCTTACCGAGCATAAACAATGGCCAAAAAGACAGATCGAAATTTATTAGTGGGGCTGGATATAGGCACGTCGAAAGTCGCTGCCATCGTCGGTGAATACCGGGGTGGCGACGAAATCGAAGTGATCGGTATCGGCACCGCACCGTCCAAGGGCCTGAAAAAAGGCATCGTGGTCAATCTGGAATCGACCGTACATTCCATTCAGCGCGCGATAGAAGAAGCCGAATTGATGGCGGGCTGCCAGATCAAATCGGTGTTTGCAGGCATTGCCGGCAGCCATATCAAAAGCCTGAATTCGCACGGCATCGTCGCGATTAAGGAAAAGGAAGTCACCCAACACGACATCGACCGCGTGATCGATTCGGCGCGGGCGGTGGCGATTCCGGCCGATCAGAAAATCCTGCATATCTTGCCGCAGGAGTTTGTGATCGATCAGCAGGAAGGCATCAAGGAGCCGATCGGCATGTCCGGAATTCGCCTGGAAGCCAAAGTGCACATGGTCACCAGCAGCGTCAGTGCCGAACAAAATATCGTCAAATGCATCCGTAAATGCGGGCTGGATGTGGACGATATCGTGCTCGAGCAGTTGGCCTCGTGCGCGGCAGTCTTGACCGACGACGAGAAAGACTTGGGCGTGTGTCTGATCGACATCGGCGGCGGCACCACCGATATTGCGATTTTCTCGGAAGGCGCCATCAAGCATACGGCGGTGATTCCCATCGCCGGGGATCAGGTCACCAACGACATTGCTGTGGCGCTACGGACGCCGACCAAAAACGCGGAGGAAATCAAACGCCAATACGCTTGCGCGTTGACGCAATTGGCCGACCCGCAACAAACCATCGCCGTGCCCAGCATCGGCGACCGCGAACCCCGCAAAATCTCCGCGCAAAATCTGGCGGAAATTGTCGAGCCGCGTTATGAAGAATTGATGTTGTTGGTACAAGCAGAGTTAAGAAGAAGTGGGTATGAAGATTTAATTGCGGCCGGCATGGTAATTACCGGCGGCAGTTCGCAAGTGAGGGGATTGGTCGAGTTGGCGGAGGAAATATTCCATATGCCGGTTCGCATGGGGGTACCGCTACATGTATCCGGATTGACCGATGTAGCGGAAAACCCGATTTATTCGACCGCGGTGGGTTTGTTGCTGTACGGCAAGGATCATCACGGCCGGGCGTTAGGCATGAACGATGATGGCGCGGATCTGTTATCAAAAATCAAAAGCTGGTTTCAAGGAAATTTTTAATTTTTTGTCTGGAGGGTGTGAAAATGAAATATGAATTATTGGATAGTAGCGGCACCGCGGTTATCAAGGTCATCGGCGTAGGTGGCGGTGGCGGCAACGCGGTTAATCACATGGTGGAAGACGGTATCGACGGCGTGCAATTTATTTGCGCCAACACCGATGCCCAAGCGCTGCGGGAGATGAGCGTAGAGTCCATCGTGCAATTGGGTGTAGAACTAACCAAAGGCCTGGGAGCAGGCACTCGTCCTGAAGTAGGCAGAGCCGCAGCGGAAGAAAATCGCGACCGCATCCGCGAAGTCATCGCCGGCGCCGACATGGTGTTCCTGACCGCAGGCATGGGCGGCGGTACCGGTACTGGTGCTATCGCTGTGTTCGCCGAAGTCGCCAAAGAACTGGGCGTACTGACCGTAGCCGTCGTATCCAAACCTTTCGATTTTGAAGGCTCCAAGAAAAAGGGCGTGGCCGATGCCGGTTTGCGCGAACTGGAAAAACTGGTCGATTCATTGATCATCATTCCGAACCAAAAATTGCTGCCGACTCTGGGCAACAATAAATCGCTGGTGGAAGCCTTCCGCGCGGCTAACGACGTGTTGCGCGATGCGGTACAAGGCATTACCGAGCTGATTACTCACCCAGGTCTGATGAACGTCGACTTTGCCGACGTGAAAACCGTCATGTCCAATATGGGCAGCGCGATCATGGGGACCGGTGTTGCCAGCGGCGAAAACCGCGCGCGTTTGGCGGCGGAAAAAGCCATAGCCTGCCCTTTGTTGGATGACAACAATCTGCAAGGTGCGCGCGGCATTCTGGTTAACGTCACCTCCAACGGCGATCTGGGCTTGAACGAGTTCGACGAAATCGGCAGCATCATGCATGCTTTCGCGTCCGAAGATGCCGACATGAAAATCGGTATGGCGGTCAATCCAGCGATGGGCCAGGAAATTAAGGTCACCGTCGTCGCCACCGGTATGGGTGAAAAAGCCAAACAAGCCGCTTCGCCTATCAGTTTGGTGAAAAAAGTCGCGGCCGGTGAGATCAATTACGATCAATTGGACAAACCGACCATCGTGCGCCAGCAAAAACAGGAATCGGCTCGGGAATCTCGCTTCGGCGCGCAACCTAGAAACGATGTGGACCTGGATTACTTGGACGTACCGGCCTTCTTGAGACGCCAAGCAGACTAAGGGCCGCTTGCGGCAAGTCTATGAGGCAGCTGAGCCAAGTTCGGGGGGAGCTATCGCGTAATCTGTGATAGACTCCCCGGCTTTGTTTTACCTATTTGTCGGCATTTCATGATTAAACAGCGTACTTTAAAAAACACCATCAGAGCCACCGGCGTCGGTTTGCATACCGGCGATAAGGTCTACCTGACCCTGCACCCTTCCGAACCCGATACCGGCATTCGTTTTCGCCGTGTCGATCTGGAAACGCCGGTGATGATAGCCGCGCGCCCTGAGAATGTCGGCGAAACCAAGTTGTCCACGACTTTGGTCCGTGACGGCGTCAAGGTTTCCACCGTCGAACATTTGCTGTCGGCTTTGGCCGGTTTAGGCATAGACAACGCCATTGTCGACGTCAGCGCCGCCGAAGTACCCATTATGGACGGCAGTGCCGGACCGTTTGTGTTTCTGTTGCAATCGGCTGGCGTGGTCGAGCAGGACGTACCCAAACAATATATCCGCATCAAACGTGCAATCCGCGTGGAAGACGGCGACAAATGGGCGGCATTCGAACCGTTCGATGGCTTTAAAGTCACCTTTACCATCGATTTCGAACATCCGGCGTTTTCGGAGCACTTGAAAACAGCGGTGATGGATTTCTCTTCGACAACGTTTGTGAAGGAAGTCAGCCGGGCCCGCACCTTCGGCTTTATGAAGGACATTGAATTTTTACGCGAGAACAATCTGGCGCTGGGCGGCAGCCTGGATAACGCCATCGTGGTGGACGACGATAAAGTGTTAAACGAAGACGGCTTGCGCTATGCAGACGAATTTGTGAAACACAAAATTCTCGACGCCATCGGTGACTTGTATTTGCTGGGCTACAGCCTGATCGGCGAATATCAGGGCTTCAAATCGGGCCATGCGCTGAACAACAAATTGTTGCTGAGTCTGCTCAACGATAAAGACGCGTGGGAAATGGTGACTTTCGACAATGCCGAGGAAGCACCGATTTCTTTCATGCATTCCGCTCAGACTTCAGTTAGAGCGACAGGCTAAAACCTTATTTTCGCTCCAGGTTAACGGCGGAGGCATCTTGCCTCCCCGTCCCCATTCTACTGCGGTATTTTCAATACCGTATTCCAATCGATGCTTTCCGAAATGGCCGAGCAAAGCCGATCCGACATTGGGCCAACCAATAGCATCAAAAACCGATAAGAACGGCTAAATCGCGATTTTGGAGCGATTCACCTTGCTGGACTAACCGTCCCGCAAGCGCTTGCTAAGCGCCGCCCCCAAGCGCGCCAGCGCCGCACCCAGCACGTCTTGCTCATCGCCCCGTTGCGATTGATCGCAAATCAAACCGACATTTTCCGCTGACGGCAAGCGCGGCCCACGTTTCGGCCTAGCCATTTCCGCCATCGGCGGCACGATGCGTACCTGTAAGCGCACGATATATTGCTGACCGGCAGTATGTAACTTGTCCAAAATGGCCCGATTGAAAAAGCGTATTTGCGAAGCCCAATTCGCCGAATCGCTGTACAACAGCATTTGCGAACCCGACGCCACGCAATGCACGGCATGCTCGGCAATTTCCCGAGGCAAGGCACTCCTGACGATGACTAGTAAGGCTTGTTGCGCCGCGATTTTGTCAAAACATAAGGCCAGCTGATTATTTCCATGATCCAGGGCAGCTTTAAAGTACCCTTTGCCGTTTGTGCGCATAAAAAATGCTTTCCGTTACGATCCAGATTGCGGATGCTCTAAAAGCAAACCGCGTTGATCATTACGAATAATTAACCATCCGTTATCCAGCAGTTGTTTTTGCATGGGGTCTGAAACTGGCAAATCCTGCGCTTTTACGCCAAAGGAACCGGGGAAAAAACCGACATGAATTGGCCGTGTCCCGGTCTGTTCCTTAATGACGCTTATCACCCTCATTAACGAATCATGATCGTCCTTCGGCGACATCAAAGGTTGCAACCCTTTCGCACTATCGCCGTAATGACTAACGGCCTCTATTTGCCTGACTTTCGCGCCACATTCGATACGGAACACATAGGCCCAGTTTGAAACTAAAAAAACATTAGATTCTTGCGCACACAAATGAGCTTTTCCAAGCTCATATGCACTTAATAAATTGGGGTAAAACGCTTTATCCTTACGTTGAAAATTCTCTGCCGTCAAAGAATAAGCCACATGAAAACAAAATAAAATCAGCATCAGAATATTTCTGACCGATGAACTACGATAATCGAGTAACTGCCTTGGCAGCCTGAACGTCGACATCAGTAAAACGACCAGTAAAAAAGGCGTATATTGCAATGTATGACGAAGATTAATTGGTTCGCCCCATTGATAGCGGCTGCGGGCAGCAATCACAACGCATGAGCCGACAATAAAGTAAACGGCGGAAATAACTAAGGTATTTCGTTCCAAATTATTCAAATTACGCCATACATACTTGCGTAGCCACCAGCAGATAACTAAAGCCGTTACAAGGAGCAAGAATAAGCCGGGCATGGACCAAGCGAAATAACGCGCGCATTCTCCACATGCCAACAAATCCTTGGTTAATGCTTCGATGTAAGTTCGCACATTCTCGACAACACCTATCGTGCTTTGCTCCATTTGATAAGGATTTGCCGCCCCAAATAGAATAATATTTCTAATCAATAGCGGAAATACGACAATGCCGATTCCCGAGAACGTTCCAACGGCCTGGCGGACGACTAATCCCCGCTCGCGCTTATCAGCCACGACCCAGCAATAGCAAAAATACAGTGCAAACGTCACGAGCAGCGCCAAGTGAACGTTTCTGACCGCATACGCCACACCCGCGAACACACCCGCGGCAAAATAAGCCAACAGCCTGTTAGCGTTCAGGATTAGCCCTATCGCCGCTACCGCCAGTGACAATGAAAAAACATCGGTAAGCCCCATCGGAGCCTGTCCCAACACCCCTGGAGAAGACAGAACCAATACCACCAGGAATAGCGCCCCCACATAGCCTAAAGCCTTGCGGAAGCCGAAAAACAGCAACCACGGCAGGATTGCCGCCGACAAATACGCAAGAGCAACAGACGAATATTTCGCGTCTAAACCCAAACTGGAGATCACAGCCAGCACCAATGCATAACCTATTGGAAACAACCTGTTTTCAACTTGATCGCTATCCGCCGGACTCAATCCGTAAGGGGTATTTAAGGCGTTTCCATTTTCAATCAGATTCCTTGCCTGCTCGATATAACTGGCGCTATCCGGAGAAAAAGGAAATATGGGTGAGCGGTAAAACAGATGCGCCGCTATTAGCAGGGAAATAACTACCAATACGGAATATGTCAGTGGCTTTGCGTTGCCGGATTGCATTAACTTTCCCGAGAGCGTGTTGAGCAACCCGCTCATGAATTTGCCACCAGCCAAACACCTTCGCAAATCAACAGGATGCCCAATACCCGGAAGGCGGTAACCGTCTCGCCGAGCAACATGCCGACCAGCACGGTCAGGGCGAAGCCCAAACCAACCAGAGGATAGGCCTTGCTAACATCCCAGGAAGCCAACACTTTCAGCCAGACCACCGCACCAAAACCGTATAGGGCAAACCCGGCGAATACAAATTTGTTGGTCAACACAATCCACGGCAGACGCGGCGTTATTGGTCCGGCCATGACTTGTTTGACATCCAGACTAGACATGCCGAGTTTCAACATAAACTGCGCGGCAACCGAAAGTACGATGCTAAAAATAGCGATCAGAAGAATTTGCATGGTTTATTCCAAATGTAAAAAATGAGCCGCAAGCACGGCTATCAGCATTAGCAGAATCGTAATCCGGCTGCCGTTGTCGCGGACTGCAAACACCAGCGGATCGTCATGCATTTCGCCGCGCGCGGTCTTTATCCACAAGCGCGCCAGCCAATAAATCAAGCCTATCGCCACAAACCATAATATTTGCGGATTCAGATAGCGGGCCTGGGTCTCGGCGGCGCTGATAAACAAGCCGAATACCACCACCGCACTCAACGCCGAACTGACGCCCAACGGCCAAAGCACCACTAAATCCGCCGTCCGGTAGTCGCGGCCGTGGGTGGTGTCGCGCCCCTTCTGTTGTAACACTACTAATTCCGAACAGCGCTTTACCAAGGCCAGACTAAAAAAGATAAACACCGAAAACGCCAATAGCCAGGAACTGGTGTTAACGGCGGCAGCCACGGAACCGGCAATAATCCTCAACGTGTATAACAGCGACAACACCATCACGTCGACCAGTACATACGTCTTAAGCAACCAAGTATAGGTGGTTGTTATCGTCAGGTAGAGCAACAACATTCCCAGAAAGGCCTGGGATACGTTAAACGCCACCACCAAGCCCAACGCTAACAAACCGCAAGCTGCGGCAAGACCTTTCAGAATCGGCAATTCGGCACTGGCAAACGGCCTGAATTTCTTGCGTGGGTGGTTTCGGTCGCTGTCCAGATCCCACAAATCGTTACCCATGTAAGTCGCGGATGCCGCCAGCGAAAACGCAAAAAACCCCAGAATCGCCGCCTCTAATTTGTCGAAGTCCTGAAACGAAAAAGCCGTCAGCAAGGGTACAAATATCAACAGATTTTTCAACCATTGGTGCACCCGCAAAGCGCGGAGCCACAAACGAAGTTGATTAGTCTTGGCAGCGAACTCTTGTTCTACAGGCGTATTTTGTCTGACAGTCTTGGCAACCGCTTTTGAAGTATTGACCAGTATTGCGGCTTGCGCGGCTTGCCAGATCGGCAGATCGGCCTTACTGTCACCGGCATAGACAAAACTCGACCCTACAGCCTGCCGGATGGCCTCCAGCTTATTCGCGCCTTTTAGGTTAAGATTTTCATCGCTACCTAGCACTTGGTCGAACAAATTCAGGTGTTGAGCTACCGCATCGGCAATATCGATATGCGCCGCGGTAGCCAATACCAGCCGCCGACCTCGACGCTTTTCCGCCCGCAGATATTCCAGTAAATCGCTGCGATAGGGCAGGCTTTCCACCGTCAACGACGCCGTATTTGCAACCCTAGCTTTAAAAGCGGCTCGCCCTTTTAATAACCAAATAGGCAACTTGAATATAGCCATCGGCTGTCGTTTACAGACCGTTATTACCGATTCGATCAACGTATCGGTAAGCGTCAGAGTGCCGTCCAAATCCACGATCAATGGGGCAAGCAATGTTTCCGTCATGTTATGTTTCTATAAGGTGATTGATGCAAGGCTGACAAATCGGCGATACCCGACCCCTCGAACGCATTGTAATGTAACAGCAATTCCGTTAGCTACGTTTAACTGAGTCCGCAAGCAAACTCAAGCCGATTCTTATCCAAACCATCCCTCCCAAGATTCCCGCTACATTTTCTCGTTGAGTCTGTCTGCCACCCTGTTACTATCAGCAAATCCAATAAAGCACCGGAAAATGCGTTTGAACTATCGGCAAAATATTCAAGCGAATTCTCCCAGCCAATGATGACAATATTGCGGAGGTTTTATGCCAAATTTACCGATCAAATTATTACTAGCGCTAGTTCTTGCCAACCAAAGCTTAGTCTATGCCGCCGATCTCACCCGCGCTCAAGTAGAACAACTGTTGGCCAAAGCCGACAAACAGCATCCGGCCGACCTGCGCCGTAAAGACCTAACCGACCTGGACTTATCCAATCTGGATTTTCGCAATGCCGATTTGTGGGGCGCCGATCTGAGGCGATCCAATCTAAACAAAAGCAATCTGCAAGGCCTGACGCTGGATTTAACGGTCATGACCAATATCAAGCTCAGCGCAGCCAATCTAGCTAACACCAGCATATTCGGCGTCAGCCTGATGCACGCCGATTTAAGCAATGCCGACATGAGCGGCAGCCGCGTGGTCGCCATCATGGACGGCGCCAATTTGAGCCACTCCAATCTCAGCAATGTGCAATGGGCGGCGGACATGAAGAATCAATCGATGGGCCTAATGCGCGCCAGCCTGAAAGGCGCCAACTTGACCGGCGCTAACCTCAGCAATGCCCAGCTCGGCCGCGCGATGTTAAAACACGCCAAACTGAATAACGCCAATTTACAAAACGCCGACTTTTACTCCGCTGAGATGGATGGTGTAAACCTGACCGGCGCCAACCTGACCAACGCCAATTTCTCGCACGCCAAACTGCACGATGCGATTTTCACCGAAGCCGTCACGACCGGCACCAATTTTGACGGCGCGAAAAACCTGCCCGATTCGGTAAAGCCCACCCCTTCCAAATAATCGAGACCACTCCATGCAAATCCCCAAGCAATTACTGCAACGCAAATCCGTCGAGGCCTTGACCGATGTGGAACACGGTCTAAAGCAAACCCTCACTGCCAAGGATTTAACCATCCTGGGCATAGGCGCGGTCATCGGCGCCGGCATCTTCGTCCTGACCGGCATCGCCGCCGCCAAATACGCCGGACCAGCTATCGTCATATCGTTCATATTGGCCGGTATCGCCTGCGGCTTGGCTGCGATGTGTTATAGCGAACTGGCGGCGATGATCCCGGTTTCCGGCAGTGCTTACAGCTACGCCTACGCGACGATGGGCGAGCTGATGGCCTGGATCATCGGCTGGGATTTGATACTGGAATACGCCCTCGCCAGCAGCACCGTCGCGATAGGCTGGGCCGGCTACCTCACCAGTTTTCTGGAGAACCTGGGCGTACATTTACCCACTTATCTGACCATGGCCTATCTGGCCAATCCCGCAGCCGGCTTCATTAACTTACCGGCCGTAACCATCATTTTATTGCTGACCGGCTTGTTGGTAATCGGCATCCGCCAGTCGGCGATCTTCAACTTCGTGATGGTCTTGATCAAGCTATCGGTGATCGTGGTCTTCATCGTCGCCGGCTCCGGGCATATCCAAACCGAAAACTGGGCCGATTTCACCCCTTTCGGTTTCGGCGGCGTGTTGACCGGCGCCGGCGTGATTTTCTTTGCTTACATTGGCTTCGACGCGGTTTCCACCGCCGCGCAGGAAGCCATCAACCCGCAACGCGACGTGCCCATCGGCATCATCGCCTCGCTGGCGGTCTGTACCCTGCTTTACATACTGGTAGCCGGCGTATTGACCGGCATAATTCCTTACACGCAATTAAACGTGCCGGCGCCGATTGCGCTGGCGGTGGATCATGTCGGCATGAGCTGGCTATCGCCCATCATTAAAATCGCCGCCATCGCCGGCCTGACCTCGGTCATGCTGGTGCTGCTGATGGGCCAAAGCCGGATTTTCTTCTCAATGGCTAAAGACCAACTGCTGCCGCCGCTGTTCGCCCAAGTGCATCCCAAATTTCAAACCCCGCATTTATCCACCATTCTGGTCGGCGTCGCCGTGTCTTTGCTGGCAGGCTTTATGCCCATCGAAAAGCTCGGCGAATTGGTCAGTATCGGCACTTTGTTTGCGTTCGTACTGGTCTGCGGCGGCGTCTGGATTTTGCGGAACAGCCATCCGGAAATGGAGCGCCATTTCAAATGCCCGGCCGTGCCTTATGTGCCGATTGGCGGGATTTTAGTGTGTTTGAGTTTGATGGCGGGTTTGCCGGCTGATACTTGGATTAGGTTGTTTGTTTGGTTGTTGATTGGGTTTTTGATTTATTTTGGATATGGGGTGAAGCATAGTCAGCTTCGGTCTTCCTAACTTTTTTGGGCTGACTGGCTTACAACTCTAGTCCATTCACGCTGAGTTGGTCGAAGGGCTAATGTGATGTGTCGCTGGCGCGACGGCTGGTTTTAATGTCGGTTCGCGGACCGACGGCCGCGATACTTTCTTTTGCTCCGCCAAAAGAAAGTATCCAAAGAAAAGGCGGCCCGGATGCCGCTTCTCTCCTGCGCTCCGAAGCTTTTGAACGGGGTCGCCGAAAGGGGCTTCCTGCCCCTTCGGCAACGCGATGCATCCATGCATCGCCCCTAACGGGCTAATCCGTTCAAAAGCTCCGGTGCTCGGCGCGGCATACGGGATAGAACCACGCTGCGTTAGCCATGGCTGAACTTTAACAGCAGGAATTGTTCCACGAAACCCAATACGCTGCTTACATCTGGTTCGGCGATTTTGTCCCACTCAGCATGCATAGAAAGGTTTCTAATTCTAGGCATCGCGTCCAGCAGAGTCTTCTGAGCACCCATAACAAGGCCTGCCGACTTCAATGCATTTACTACTTCTTGCATGGTCTTGTCTCCGACAACAAGTCCATTGGCATAAGCAAATCGCTTAAGGGCATCTTCGAGTGCAGCACAGGCAAGAACGGCTGCAACGTCTTTGTGTCCTTCAGTAAGAGATTTGCGGGCGAGCGCTATAAAATCGCCGAATACCTCACCGGAAACCCTTAACTCAACATCGAATACATAACCGCCCTCAAAGTCCTCTTTTGCGCTGAGAAATAGTGCATTCAAAGTTCTTACACTATGTTCTGCTCCACGGCAGTTCCCATATGCCTTGAGAAAGTTTTGATAGTGAGGAGATAGCTCTCCAAATACTGCACGAATTAGGCTTTGTGCGCTTGTCGCCCATTTTTCCCATTGCCCGTCTGCAACCCGCCTGTCAGACCTTCCCGCGCCATAAGGCGTGAAAACGATGGAAGAAAAACTCGCCTCCAATTCAGTAAAACGGCGTGCAAAGGTTTCTCTAAGCATAATTTATGGCTAACAATTAGTTAAAAGAACAAGCAATAAAAGCGGAACCGCATAAGCCTCAATGCATAGGATATGATAGGCGTTAGCCGTATGACACCGAATGTTGGCCTTCAAATGGGTGCAATACGTTGGCGCTATGTACCCTATAGCTTCCAATTCTACACAACCGCCAAATCAATGGATGGTTTTGTCCCGTATGCCGCGCCGAGCACCGAAGCTTTCGACGGGAACCGCCCGAAGGGGTGCGGCAGGGATGCCGCACGTTGACGAAGGGGCAGGAAGCCCCTTTCGTCAACCCCCGGCGAAAGCTTCGGAGCGCAGGGAATAAGCGGCATCCGGGCCGCCTTTTCTTTGAGTACTTTCTTTTGGCGGAGCAAAAGAAAGTACCTAGGCTGTCGGGCCGAGACCCGACATTAAATTAAAGCCGTCGCGCCAGCGACACCTTTAACACTCCTCACCCCAACCCTCTCCAAGGCCGTAAGGCGCAATTCGTAGGGCGTCAATAGGCGTAGCCGTATTGCGCCGTATGTTGACCTTAAATCATCCGGCGCATTACGCTATCGCTAATGCGCCCTACCAAGCTTTGTAAATAACAAACTGCCAAATTTGGAGCGGGAGTACTCCCGTATGCCGCGCCGAGCACCGAAGCTTTTATCGAGATCAGCCCGAAGGGGCAGCGCATGGATGCGGTGCGTCGGCGGAGGGGCCGGGAAGCCCCTTCTGCCGACCCTCGATAAAAGCTTCGGAGCGCAGGAAAAAAGCGGCATTCGGGCCGCCTTTTCTTTGGGTACTTTCTTTTGGCGGAGCAAAAGAAAGTACCTCGGCTGTCGGGCCGAGACCCGACATTAAATCAAGCCGTCGCGCCAGCGACACCTTAACCTCAATAGCCCTTCGACAAACTCAACTCGAACGGAATCCAATAAAAAACTAATCAACGCCCAATCGCGTAATACTGCAACCCAAACTGCCTCACCAACCTCGGCTCGTACATATTCCTCCCATCGAATATCACCTTGTCTTTCAACAAGCGGCCCAAGTCATCGAAATCCGGGCTGCGGAACTGTTTCCATTCGGTGACGATGATCAACGCATCCACATCGCTTAAGGTGTCGGCCTGCTTGGCGCAATACACCAGACCGGCTTTCTCGCCGTAGATGCGCTGCGCTTCTTCCATCGCTTCCGGGTCGTAGGCTCGCACTGTCGCGCCGGCATCGATCAGGGCTTCCAGCAAGACCCGGCTGGGGGCTTCGCGCATGTCGTCGGTGTTGGGCTTAAACGCCAACCCCCACAACGCAAAGGTTTTACCTTTTACGCCGCTTGGGTAATGTGCGGAGACTTTTTCGAACAAACGATGTTTTTGCCGGTCGTTGACGTTTTCCACCGCGCTGAGCAGTTCGGCTTGATAGCCGTAATCGCGAGCGGTGCGTTCCAGGGCTTTGACATCTTTTGGAAAGCAGGAACCACCATAGCCGCAGCCGGGATAGATAAAGCTGTAACCGATACGGCTGTCGGAGCCTATGCCGTGGCGGACGTTTTCAATATCTGCGCCCAATCTTTCCGCCAAGTTGGCCAGTTCGTTCATAAAGCTGATTTTGGTGGCCAGCATCGCGTTGGCGGCGTATTTGGTCAGCTCGGCGGAACGAATGTCCATCGTGATTACCCGTTCCCGGCTGCGGTTGAATGGCGCGTACAACGCCTTCAACAACTCGGCGGTTCTGGGATTGTCGGTACCGATGATGATCCGGTCCGGCTTCATAAAATCGTCCAGCGCCGAGCCTTCTTTCAAAAACTCCGGATTGGAGACGACGTCGAACTCCAAGTCCTGACTGCGCTCGGTCAATACGGCATTAATCGCCTGTTTGACTTTATCGGCGGTGCCGACCGGTACGGTGGACTTATCGACCACGATTTTGTAATCGTTCATATGTTCGGCGATGCTTTTCGCCACCGCCAGCACGTATTTCAAATCGGCGGAGCCGTCTTCGTCCGGCGGGGTGCCGACGGCGATGAATTGAAACAAACCGAAGTCCACGGCTTCCTTCACATCGGTAGTAAAGCTCAAGCGGCCGGCGGCGACGTTGTCCTTGACCATCTCGTCCAGACCCGGCTCGTAGATCGGGATAATGCCTTGTTTGAGTTGGTCGATTTTGCGCTGATCGACGTCCATGCACAGCACTTGATTGCCCACTTCGGCCAAACAGGCGCCCGTTACCAATCCCACATAACCGCTGCCAAACACTGTAATTTTCATTGTTACACCTTGTAAACTAAGAATTATCGTTTCTGTTTCAACCGATACAACGCGGAAATATCCTCGTCGCCATAACCTTTTGCCATCAGCTTGGCATAATCCGCCAGCGTGGCGACGGTCAACGGACAACCCACGCCGGCATGCTGCGCCATATGCTGGGCAATTTTTAAGTCTTTATGATGAAGCGCCAATTTAAAACCCGGCGCAAATTGATTTTGGGTCATGGTCTTACCGCGATGCTGCAAGAACCAGTTACCGGCCGCACCGCCGCCGATAATCTCTATTACTTTCGCCATAGGCAAGCCCTGGGCCTCCGCAAAGGCCAAGGCTTCGGTCACTGCTTGGTTAATCCCTGCGCACATGATTTGGTTCACTGCCTTGCAAGCTTGTCCAGCGCCGACACCACCGAGATGTTCGATACGGGCTGTCATCGCCGCCAGTACCGGACGCACTCGTTCCAGCACATCGGCTTCGCCTCCGACCATCATCGCCAGCGTGCCCTTGTTGGCCCCTTCCACGCCGCCCGACACCGGGGCATCGAGGAAAGCCGCTTGTTTTTCTTTCAGTTTGGCTGCCGCCAGTGTTGCAGTCTCGCTGCTAACCGTGGACATGTCCACCACCGCACAACCCGGCCTGATAGTTTTGGCGATAGCATCCACCACCATCAACACGTCTTTGTCTGCCGACACGCATATCAAGAGCAGGTCTGTTTCAGTAGCCAGCTGTTCGATACTTTCGCGTGCCTGGATTTGCAATTCCGCCGCTAACGCCTCGGCTTTGCTCAGGGTACGATTGTAAACTGCAGTCAAGTATCCGGCCTTGGCAAGATTGCGTGCCATACCCTGGCCCATTGCCCCCAATCCGATCAATCCTACCTGCATATCACATCCCCCATAGTGTTAACCCGGCAATTATAGCGCCTTAGTCCGGCAACGGCAGACCGTGCCGCCGGTTTACAGGGCTGCATGCTGTTGCAATGCCGAATCTGCTATCGCCTCGCTTATTTTTCCAGGTAGGTATAAGCATTCAATCCGGTCAGCAGTTCCCGCTCGAAATCCTGCTTTTGCTCGACCGACAAGCCACTGCCATCGAGCTTTTGCCGATAAGCCGTTTTCAAGGCTTCAGTATTGATATGCACGTAGTCTAGCAACTCGCTGACATCCTCGCCCTCCATGAAATCGCCGAAACGATAACCCTGTTCGTCCAGTTCGATATTGATCGAATGGGTGTCGCCGAACAAATTATGCATATCGCCGAGAATCTCCTGATAAGCACCCACCATGAAAAAGCCGATCAGGTAATCCTGATCTTCGGCAATGCTATGCAGCGGCATGGTGTTAGCGATATTTTGATGATCGACATATTGATCGATACGGCCGTCGGAATCGCAGGTTAAATCTTGCAGGACCGCGCGCCGGCCGGGCTGTTGTTCCAGCTGATGGATGGGCATGATAGGAAAAATCTGATCTATACCCCAAATGTCCGGCATCGATTGAAACAAGGAAAAATTGCAGAACACCTTGTCGGCCAGCTTTTCGTCCAATTCCTGCAAAATTTCCCGGTGATGATGATTATCCAGGTTCAACTCGCGCTGAATTTGCTGACATAAACTCACGTAATGCTTTTCTGCTTCCGCCAACTCGGTCAGCGACAAATCACCTTGCACGAACTGGGCACGGGCTTCGGCCATGTTGAATTGGGCATTGTGATAGGCCTCGGCGATATTCTGCCCGCTAATCTGCACTGCCGCCGCAGCGCCTTGCAGGCTTTCCACTTCGGTGACGTTGGTAATTAATACCGCATGGTGGGCGGTGATGGCCCGGCCGGATTCGGTAATGATATTGGGCTGCGGCAATCCGTGTTGCTGGGCCACTTCCGCAAAGGCGCGAACGATGTTTTCCGCGTACTCCTTCACGCTATAGTTGATCGAGCATTCGCGCCGCGAACCGCTGCCGTCGTAGTCCACACCCAAGCCACCGCCGGCATCCACCGTGGTGATATTGGCGCCGAGTTTATGCAATTGCAGATAAAACTGGCCAGCTTCTTTCAAGGCCAATTTGATGTCGTGGATATTGGCGATCTGCGAGCCCATATGAAAATGCATCAGCTGCAAACAATTCAGCATATCCAATTGCTTCAGGCGGGCGATCAGTTGCAAGACTTCGCTGGCGTGCAAACCAAATTTGGATTTTTCGCCGCCGCTGTTTTGCCATTTGCCGGCGCTGATGGTCGATAGCCGCACCCGCAAACCGATCAAAGGCGTTACCTTTAATTTAGCGGCTTCTTCGATGATCATCTCCAGCTCGGACGGTTTTTCGATGACAATGAACACTGACAGACCCATCAACTGCCCCATCAAGGCCATGCGGATATAAAACCGGTCTTTGTAACCGTTACAAACGATGGTGCCGCCGCGCTTTGCCAGACCCAAAATCGCCAGCAATTCCGGTTTGCTGCCGGCTTCCAGGCCGATATGCTCGGCGGCAACGATGCTTTCCACCACATTGCCTTGCTGATTAACCTTGATCGGATAAACCGGCGTGTAATGCCCTCTGTAAGAATACGCGGCTCTCGCATGATCGAATGCCTGCTGCAACTGCCTAATGCGGTCGCGCAAAATATCGGTAAAGCGCACCAGCACCGGAAAATTCAAACCCTTGTCCCGCAAGGCTTGGGCAATGTCGAACAGATCGATTTCGGTGGCGCAATCGGCTTGCGGTTTCACGCAAACATGGCCTTGGTCGTTAATCGAAAAATAACCGTTACCCCATTGCTGGATAGCGTAAAGCTGTTTGGACTGTTCAATCGACCAGGGTTGTATTGGCACGCGTTCTACTCGGACTGTCATAAAGAGGTAGAAATTCTAAAGTATAATGATGAACGTTATATGACTTTTTACAGGACTTCATCATGCTCGACGACCAATGGTTCAGCGAAGCGCAAACCGCTACCGGTACCGCCTTTTCATTAAAAATCACCCGTAAACTCCACGAGGAGCAATCCGAATTTCAGTTTCTGGAAATCTACGAAACCGAACAATTCGGTAATCTGATGGTGATCGACGGCTGCACCATGGTCTCCACCCGCGATAATTTCTTTTATCACGAGATGATCAGCCACCCGGTGTTGTTTACCCATCCCAATCCAAAAAACGTGTTGATTATCGGCGGCGGCGACTGCGGCACCCTCCGCGAAGTGTTGAAGCATCCCGGCGTTGAATCAGCGGTGCAAATCGACATCGACGAACGCGTCACCCGCTTGGCGGAAATCTATTTTCCGGAACTGTGCGAGTCCAACAACGATCCGCGCGCCGATCTGAAATTCATCGACGGCATTAAATGGGTGAAAGACGCCGCGCCGAACAGCGTGGACATCATTATCGTCGATAGCACCGACCCGGTCGGCCCCGCCGAAGGCTTGTTCTGCGCCGATTTTTATAAAGATTGCTACAGAGCCTTGAGCGAGAACGGCATTGTAGTGCAACAAAGCGAATCGGCTTTGCTGCATATGAAAATCCTGAAGGAAATGCGCGAGGAGATGAAAGCCGGCGGATTTGCAAACTTCCAAACTGTATTCTTTCCGCAATGCATTTATCCGTCGGGCTGGTGGAGCGCCACAATGGCCAGCAAAACCGATCTGTCTAAATTCCGCGAGCAGGATGCCGCCAAGAAGGGCTTTGACACGGTTTATTACAATAGCGACATCCACAAAGCCAGCCTGGCAATGCCTGAGTTTTTCAAAAAAGCCTTCGTTTAAATTTCATCGTGAAGCCGAAGCTGGAATGCTTCGGCTTTTCTCCTCGCACCAACACGGCCATCTCCGCAAATGGCTTGGCCGAACGGGCGATTCGACAGTGGCCGGCTTGATAGCATTCCGGCTATCTGCGACACTGCAGGGCCGGCAAGGATTCGCCGACAGTTTTACCGCAGCGAGCCTACATTCCGCGTAATGCAGCCAACTATTGGATTGGAACGGATATCCTCAATCTCATTTCAATGGCAAACGACAGGGGACGATTAGAGCTAAGCCGATGACGACACCTCCCGACAAAACTCAACATAACTTAGCCGATACCTTGGTGGGCAAGTTATCGGAAAGCAGTCGCGACGCTACGGAACTTGAACCGTATCTGGTCGTTTTAACCGGCAGCGAACAAGGCAAACAGTTCAAATTGCATAGTAGCCAGCATGTGTTCGGCCGTGAACCGGCCGCCGACATTATGATTCGAGATCCCAAAATATCCAGGCGCCACGGCATGCTGTCCGTGCATCGCACCCATATCCTGCTGGAAGACTTAAATTCCACTAACGGCACTTACGTCAACGGCAAACGCGTGGTCAAACACAAAATCGAGTTGCTCGACCGGATCCGCATCGGCGACACCTATTTGAAAATCGATTATAAAAAATTCAGCGAGGCAAAGCTGGAACAGGCGCTTTACGAGGCGGCGAATATAGACTCGATGACTAATGTGCTAAACCGCAATGCCTTCATTTTACGGGCTCAGCAGGAACTGGCTTTTTGTAAACGCAACCAAGCCCGGCTGACAGTGATGATGTGCGACGCTGACCACTTTAAACTGACCAACGACAATTTTGGTCACCTTGCCGGCGATCAGGTTCTAAAAGATTTAGCCAAAATTCTGCAAGCGGAAATGCGGCAGGAAGATTTACTGGCTCGCTACGGCGGCGAAGAATTTATCATGTTGCTACGCGACGCTTCGGCGGACGCCTGCGCTGCATTGGCGGAAAGAATTCGACTGACGGTAATGCACCACATATTTCAATATCAAAGCTTTACCATCCCCACCACTATTTCCATAGGGCTCTGCTCGCATCAAATAGCCTCAGACTCCTCGCTGGAAGCCATCATCCAGACCGCCGACAACGCTTTGTACCGCGCCAAGAAAAACGGCCGCAATCGGGTTGAAATAGACATTCGATAGTCGCTATTCATAGCCTGATTAACTTGGCGGAATCGAAACCGCTAGCTTTACATGGTATTTGCATTTATCCGCACCGTGAGTTACTGTCGGATTTCCAGTGTTATCGGCATTTCGCTGCTATGCTTACCGGGCGAGGCGGAATTATATTTGCAACACAATGGGAGTATCTAACATGAATAAAAACAAATTCCTTACCACCTGCTTGTTGTCTGGTGCATTATTGGCAAGCCAAACGGCAAATGCGGACGAAAACCACCCGAGTTATCTGGGAGGGTTCACTTCCAGAGTTAGCCAAGGCTTCGCTAACACCACCTTTAGTTTTATCGAAATCCCTAAAAACGTCGTCAACATCACTCACGACGAAAACATCCTGCTTGGCTCGACCTGGGGTCTGCTCCGAGGCGTGACTCACACAGTCAGCCGCACCCTGATAGGTGTAGCGGAACTGATTGCCTCGCCGATACCCACCGATGAATTTATCTCTCCGCCATACGTCTGGGACCGTTTTAGCGAAGATACCCGTTACTTCGGCCTGCATTTCCCCGGCTACTGGACGCATTTCGGCCCGTTGGATCACGGCTATTCCGACACGCTGGATCATGGCAAGTAACGCGGACGATACCGCTCGATTTAGAGGATAAGATCATGAAAAAAAAATACGTATACATCCCGCTTGCCGTTCTGGCTCTATCGCTGACCGCCTGTTCCACTCCGAAAAAAGATGTGGCTGGACTCAGCGCTGAAATTGATGCCGCATCCAAAGGCCATTACGGTCAAGCCTTGCTCCACGCGTCAAAGGCTGAACAAGACTTAAAATCGGCCAACCATGTGCTGAAACACTGGCAAAACGATTACTACTGGAACATTGACGAGAGTCTAAAAGCGCAAGAGGCCGCAAAATCAGCCGCGGCACATGTTTTGGCCTCAGAAAAAGAGTATTGCCAATGGCTGACAGAGGTGCATTCACATAATCACCATCACGCAGAAACCATTCATGAAACCGTGGCCTACTTCAAAACCGGCAGCCACATACCGTTTAAAACCAAGGAAGACAGCATAGGCCACATCGGTCATTTCTTGCACGAACATCCCGATGCCTCGGCCACTGTGACCGCTTCCACCGACACAGTGGGCAAACCGGCGGCTAATCAGGCCTTATCCGAAAGAAGGGCCAAAACCGTTAGCCAGTTGCTGATCGACCATGGCGCCAAAGCTTCTCAACTGGTTGTGAAAGCAACCGGCGAAGCCGCCGGCCCCGATAACACCGCCGATCAAAATAATCGGGTTGCCGTCGTGCTCACGGCGCATCCGGATTATCTGGATTGCCCAAAATTGAAGTAAATCGATAGACTGTCCCGCCACCGACAATGGGGGGCAGGTTTTTAGGCGAGGATTGAAGAACACTGGCTTATTCAAGCCTCGCCTAACATTACATCTCTTCGGCTTGCTTCTTTTGCCGGTCCGCCCCTTCGAAAATCTGCTTCTCCGCGTCCTTGGCCTGATCCAAAGGCTGCTTAACAGCATTGTAAAGTTGCTTATGCTGATCGTCGGCCGAGGTATTCTGCGGCCGCGAAGAATCGCAGGCCATCAAACCACAAAGCAACGGCAGCAGTATCAAAGAATTTTTCATAACTTAGTCGAAAAACGATTGGAGGAAGTTTCCGAATTCCAAGACAGGTATTGCAAAACCTCAGTCATTCCTATGCTCTCTGGGCCGGCGCAAAACTTGTTGGATAGCCTGCGATAGCGCCGCATCCACCGCCGCTACCATCTCCTGATATTGCTTGTCGCTAACATGTATACCCTTATCGATCGCGTTACGCACGTAGCAGGGCGGCAATTGGTTTAACGCCAGACAAGCCACATCTTCCTGAAATGCCTGACTGAAGGGTTCTTCGGCCTGCTCGCCTAGTTTCCAGAGTTGGTCTATAACCAATCGCTCGTAATAGTTACTAATATTCAGCATAAAGGTCTCCTGGCGTTGGTTAAAATCGCCAGGTAAGCATAGCCGAGAATACCCTATCTATTCGGCTAAATCTCGTCGGTAAGGCTATTGCCGCTTGGCAATAGCCTCAACCATTTACTAAAGGCTAAGCAAGCAATGCCCGGCGTTGCCGACCAAAGCTCACTAATCCCACTAATGCCGAGCCGAACATCCAGACTGCTCCGGGGAGCGGTACTGCGGTGACGGCGGCGCTGACGGGAAGTACTGTAATGTTATGGGCAAAATTAGCCAAGGTAACAACCGAGCCGCCAATGGAAATGTTTCCACCACCACTGCTAAGCACAAGGCCACCACCGGAATTATCGACTGAGTTGCTCAAAACTTCCTTGGCATATGCGGAAACACTGCTGGAGAAATTTAACAAATCGCCGTCGTTAACCGCGACGCCGACCAACAAGGTGCCCGTTTTTTTGTCCGCTGTTAGCGGCGAAACCCAGGAATTCCCCAAATCGATACGCTTCTGGACATGCGATTGCTGATTGTTGCCGTTGGTATAATTGGTTAAATCGAAACTAACGGACACATTGGCGGCATTTGAATCACATGTCCACCACGTACAACTGCTGTTGAAACCATCGATTGCCGCATCCAGGGAATATTTGGCGGACATCATCAGAAAACCATTGCCGGAAATCGACAAACTGGCGCTGCGGCTGGCCGAAGCGGAGCCGTTACCAACCTCATCGCCGCTGATGCTGACGCCAAATTTCCGGCCCGATGTTGAGGTTGCGGCGGACCAATTCAGCCAATCGCTGGTATTTGTGTTGGAACTGGAGCTTTGTCCGAATATCGTGTAGCTTGGATTGACGCCATCCACCCCTATCGTGCGAATTTGTAGCGAATTCCAATCGATCAAAGCCGTTGCGTGTGTGGTTGAACTAAAGGCGGCCTCCGCATTAATCGCCAACAATAAACCACCGGCGAGCACTACAGATTTTTTAAAATTTTTCATAGTCAAAATCCCTGAAATTTATAAATATTAAAATCAAACATATGTTGATTCTCCAATTGAGAGCGTCCCGTCTACCGTGAGCTTGTGACGATATGCAAGATACGGCAAGCTTGAAAGCAAACCGAGCCACTGAGTCTCGAGGCTATTATTAAACAAAAACGATTACCCTCGCTACCGTACGTGGCGAACAGTTGGAAATGCGCGGTGAAATCATGCTTATAACGAATAAATCGTCTAATTCATTCGGCCCTCAGGGCCTCCAAAGGATTCAGCCTGGCAGCCTTGACGGCCGGGATCACGCCGGCGGCAACGCCGATAAACAAGGAAATCGCGAACGCGGCGGCGATATAGCTCCAGGCCAGTTGTACCGGCAACGCGGGGATAAAAGCGGCGGCCAATTGCACCAGCAACACCCCCAGCAACACCCCGCCCGCCCCACCGGCCAGGCTCAGCAGCAAGGCTTCGCCGAGAAACAGCCTGAATACCACACCGCGCTCGGCACCGATGGCTCGCAGTAAACCGATCTCCGACACCCGTTCCGACACAGCGATGGTCATAATAGTCAAGATACCGACCGAGCCGACCAGCAACGAAATACTACCCAGTGCCGCCACCGCCAGCGTCAACACGCTCAATACCGAGTCCATTTTCTCCAACATCTGGTTCTGCGTGACGATGGTAAAATCCTCGCTACCGTGCCGAGCTATCAAGCGGCGCTTGATGGCTTGCTCGACGGTTTCCGCGCTGGTCTCGTTGCTGTACAGCAGATCGATTTCCATCAGACTCTGCCGATCGAACATCTCCATCGCCTTGCCGCTGGCGATGAATACGGTATCGTCCAGGTCGAAACCCAGCATCTGGCCTTTGGCCCGCATCACGCCAATCACTCGAAAGCGGTCGCTACCGATGCGGATGCGCTGGCCCAAGGGACTGAGATTGCCGAACAACTCGGCGCGCATCTTACTACCCAACACCGCAAAGGCACGGGGGTTATCTGGCCCTTCGTTGGGCAAAAATCGGCCGCTAGCGACGTTCAACTGCCAAACTAGCGGCAAAGCGGAGCCGACCCCAAACACATTGGCGCGGCGCTGTTTATTGCCGGCTTCGATGCGGGCGTTACCTTGCACCATCGGCATCACCGCCTGCACATGGTCCAGATTTTCCAGATTAGCGGCATCGGCAGTGGACAAGGGCCGTACCGTGCTGATAGTCGCGCCGGATAAGCCAAAGGTAGTGGTTTTACCGGGATAGACCGCGATTAAATGCGTGCCGAATTGAGTAAACTCCGCCAATACGAAACGATGAATACCCCGGCCTATCGAGGTCAGAATCACCACGGCGGCGATGCCGATGATCAAACCCAGGGCGGTCAGCAAGGAGCGCTGTTTATGGCTGGTAATACTTCGCAGCGCCAGCTTGGAAAGGTCCAGCCAGTTCATCGTCAGCGCCGCGCCAGTGCCGCGACAGGGTCCAGCCGGGCCGCCTTGCGCGCCGGCAGCACGCCGAAAAGCAAACCGGTTACCAAAGCCACGGCCAAGGCCGACAGTCTGGCCCAAACCGGCAGTGCGACCGGAAAACCGGGGTACAGCCACTGCAACACTAAAATCCCGAACTGGCCGATCACGCTGCCAACCAGCGCCCCGGCCAGGGACAGCAAGGCCGCTTCGCACAGAAACCAGCGTTGCAACTGGCCTTGTGTCGCACCCAAGGCTTTCAGCAAACCAATCTCGGCAGTACGCTGACTAACGCTCACCAACATCACGTTCATCACCAGCACCCCGGCCACCGCCAGACTAACCGCTGCAATGCCGGCCACGGTAAAGGTCAGCGCAGTGAGGATTTTATCGAAAGTGTTGACGACGCTGTCCTGGGTAATCACCGTCACATCATCCTCACCCTCATGCCGCAGCTTGATGATATTGCGGATTTCGTCGACAGCTTTATACATCGCGGCTTCCGAGTGCGCCTCAATTAAAATCCGAAACAACGAATGGCTGTCGAACAAGGCTTGCGCGGAGGCGACCGGCACGATAATCAATTCGTCAAACCCGGTGCCTATCGATTGCCCTTCCTTTGCCAGTACGCCAATCACCCGAAACCGCCGGTCATTGATGCGCAACCACTGACCCACCGCTTGTTGATGCGCGAATAAATCTTCACTGATTTTTTTACCGATCACGCAAACCGAGATTTCCTTATCGGCATCGGCCTCCGGCAGAAATTGGCCTTGAGCCATCGCCAAATGCCTAACGCGCAGCAAAGCGTGCGTGGAGCCCATGATATTGGTTTCCCGCTCCAGGCCGCCGACCGACACCGGCGCGGAGCCGATGCTGACCGGGGCAATCGCAGCCACCTGCGGACTGCGAAATAAGGCGACGGCATCGTCCAGCGTTAAATCGCGCGGGGTTTCGCCGAACAGCGGCGGATGGCCGCCGGTGGTTTCGGTGCGGCCGGGCAGGACGATGACCAGATGCGTGCCCAGCGATTCGAATTCGTGCACCACATAATTGCGGGCGCTGTCGCCTAATGCGGTCAATACATTGACCGCGGCCACGCCTATGCTCATCGCCAAAATAATCAGCGCGGCGCGTAAGGGCTGGGTCTGGATGGCTTTGCCGGCCTGTAGGAGCAGATCTTGACTGAGCATGGCGATTGGGTATCAAGGTTATCTGGCAGTTTAGCCGGAACCGGCTGTAATACCCAGCGCCGAAATGCCTGCCGGGAAAAAAATGTCGAGCCGGGGTATGCTTGAATAGCCGCCGGCCTGGGGCGCGGGACATTTTTCCGGCTCCGGTTCTGTTTAATAAATCGCCAAAAACAAATCCTGAGCATAACGGTTTACTATAAGCGCGGCACCGCAGAAGATAGTCCGCCGGCGCCGGGCACGATTAATTCGGCCCGACCGTTAATGAAGGCCCAATAAATCGACCGTAACCCATCCAAACACCCGTGCCCGCAAACGCAGATCAGCCGCAACCCGATCCGGCAGCCAAACCAACCCTCGCCCCCACAAGCAACCGTTTCGGCTTGGTATATATGCTGTTTGCCTGCTTGCTGTTTTCGCTGATGAATGCCAGCGCTTACGCCATTTCCCTATTCGACGCGGCGCTGCCGTCCAGCATGGTAAGCGGTATCCGCATCCTGACCAATTTGCTGATTCTGACCGTTCCCGCCTTGCTCGGCGGCAAGCTGATCGGCTTATTCGGCGATTGCCGCGTTTCACTGTGGCTGCGCGGCTTGTTCGGTAGTACAGCCTTGATGCTGTCGTTTGCGGCCATCCCCCGCATCGGCCCCGGCGAAAGTGCATTTCTCACCGCCAGCAGCGGCGTGTTCGTGATGCTGTTGGGACCGCTGGTGCTGGGCCAGAAAAACTCGCTACTGGTCTGGCTCGCCATTTTGGGGTCTTTCGGCGGCGTATCCTTACTATTCGATACCCACAACAGCCATAACCTGCTGGGGCAAGTTATGGCCTTATCGGCCGGTTTGCTGTCCGCTCTGGCCTATTTGATGGTTGCGCGCGCCGGACGCAGCAATACGCCGCAAACGGTGATTTTTTATTTTTGTCTGGTCGGCCTGTTCGTCCACGCTTTGTATTTTTCCCGGTTTGGCTATCGCATGCCGGGCAACCCGGAAAGCTGGGGCTTGTTACTATTAGTCGGCCTGTTCGGCAGCGGCGCCCAGCATTACATGACCCGCGCGTATCAGTCGGCACCGGCGGCCCTGGTCAGTTCCATCGGCTATTTAGCACCTGTGTTGAGTCTGGCGTGGAGTATTACCTTGTTCGATCAGATCCCCGGGCAAACAGCCTTGTTAGGCGCCGCCTTAATTCTGCTGTTTGGGGTGTTGTTGCCGTTTTTGCGCTAAGCAGTGCAAACCGGATAAATTTGTTGGCTTTGCGCTACAGCGGTGCAACTTGCACCATCGCGGCTGACTATTTTCACCCGGCTTCACGCCTAAACCGCGTACTTAACGGGCTGACGCCGAGGCATATATATTGCTGCGTTTTGCTTATCTTGGGAAAGCGGTGAGGTGTCTTATGCGCAGCTGCCAACGTTTCAGCGACATTTCTATTTCGGAACGCATACTCAACAGTTTTTTTCTGCTCAGCATCGCCATCGGCTATTTGTTTTCGCTGGGGCAAATTTATTTTTCCCATCAAGGCCGCGACGGCAATCCCGGCATCTCGGTCGCCGATATCGCCATCGCCTATCACGGTAGCCCCGAGCAAACCCGGCTGGCGGCGGCCATTAACGGTCCCATGGCCGGCAACCTCAAGTCGGCGGCAGACAAAACCGTTATTCTGGACTGGATAGAATCCGGCGCACAACCCGCGATTTACGAAGCCCAAGTGGCGCCGATTCTGCAGCGCGATTGTCAAATTTGCCATTCCCCGGCCAGTGGCATGCGGGTCCCGCCGCTAACCAGCTACGAGCAAGTGGTGAAATTAACCGAAGCCGATCGCGGCGCGTCTATTCCCTCCCTGATTCGCGTCTCGCATATTCATCTGTTCGGCATCGCCTTTATTTTGTACATGGTAGGCAAACTGTTCGTCCTGTGCGAAATACCGGTATGGTTAAAACGACTGACTATCGGGCTGCCGTTTCTCGGCATGCTGACCGATATTTTTGCCTGGTATTTAACCCGGGAAACCCCGTCGTTTGCTTATTTGTTGGTGATTAGCGGCGCGTTAATGGGTTTGTCGTTGAATTTTCAAGTCTTACTCAGTCTGTATCAGATGTGGATACCGCTGCATTGGCCGTCAAACAGAACCGAACCAAACGATTAATCCGGATGTACCTAATAAACGCCTGTTGTCTTCGGCGCCGGCATAACGATTTCCCGCTGCCTTTCCAACCAATTTAACGCTTCGTCGCGATTGTCGAAGATCCGGTAAACCCAGTTGGCGTCTCTGGGCATGGACAGCATGACTTGGGTACCGAGCTTGCTGATTTTGCTATACACCACAAACCCCACGGCTTTGATGCCTGGCAAAGTGCCTATTCTTATTTGCGAGGCAAAATCGTAGTTATAGGCATTTAATTTGTTCACCAACAACAGATAAGGACTCTGCAAATGCCCGGCAATCCAGGCATGATATTCGTCAACCCTGGCCAAATTGAATTCCACGCCCTCGTCAACGATAAGCTCTGCTATATCGTCGCCAAGCTTTATGGCGTTACAAAAACTTAATCGGTATCGTTGCATGCTTCCTCCTGACCTACCGGCGCTCTTACTTTGGCGAGAGTATCGCACAGCAATAAAACACACTAACGACAAAGTTACGCTTTCTGAGTCTTTTCCGCCCGCAAAAGTGTTAAAAATCTGCCTTTTCAGCTAGCCAGCCGCCCATCGACGATACGCAGTTGCCGCGTGGCCCTTCCGCCGAGGCTCTGATCGTGGGTGATGATGATCAAGGTCACGCCTTGCCGATTCAGATTTTCCAACAATTCGATGATGTCCTGCCCGGACTTGCTGTCCAGATTGCCGGTAGGCTCGTCGGCCAACAGGATGCCGGGCTGCATGATCATCGCCCTGGCAATCGCTATCCGCTGCAACTGGCCACCGGACAATTGATTGGGCTTGTGTTCGGCGCGATCAAGCAAATTCACCGAGGCCAGCGCCTGTAACACCCGCTGCTTGCGCTGTTTACTGTCGACGCCGGCCAGGATCATCGGCATTTCGATATTTTCAGCGGCGGTGAGCCGGGGGATCAAATGAAAAAACTGAAATACAAAGCCGATATTGTCGCGGCGAATCCGCGCCAGTTCGTCATCGCTTTGCCGGGTGACATCGGTGCCGTTTAACAAATATTGGCCGGACGACGGCTGGTCGAGCAACGCGACAATATTTAACAGCGTGGATTTGCCGGACCCGGACGGCCCCATCACCGATACATACTCGCCACGGCCGATGGACAGGTCTATGCCGTTCAAGGCTTGCACGGTTTGCTCGCCCACCTGAAACTCCCGGCGAATACCACTCAGTTGAATCATGGCTTGACGCTGACCATCACGCCGGCCGCCACGCCTTCCTTGCCGATCGAAGTCACCACACTGTCTCCTGCCTTCAGCCCGGACAGCACTTCGGTGAAACTCCAGTTGGACAGGCCGGGCTGGAAGCTTTGCTCATGTAGCACATTGTCTGCGTCTATCAACAAAACGCGATGATTCTCCAGAATCGCCTCGGCCGGCAGGCGCAGCGTGCGGTCTTTTTGGCTAAGCAACACTTCGATGTCGGCGCTGTAACCCGGCAACAATTCCGCCAGATCCTTGGGGTCGCGCAAAGTCACTTCCACTTCCACCGTGCGCGCCTGTTTTTCCTTTTCCAACACATAGGGCGCCACGCGGGTAACGATACCTGAACAGCGCTTATCCGGAAACGCATCCAGCGACACGCACGCGCTCATGCCGGCCTTGATACTTGCCGCATCCACTTCGTCAATAGGTGCCGAGACAGTCAAACAACTGACATCCAGCAAATCGATAGGCGGCAAGGTCGGAATCCCCGGCGGCGACGGCGTGACGAACTCGCCCAATTCGGCATTGACTTCAGCCACCGTGCCGTCGAACGGCGCTTTTACCAAAGTGCGTTGCACCGCCGCTTCCGCCAAGTCCAATTGCGCCTCGGCCACATCAATGGCTTGCAGCGCGGCTTTGCACGCGGCGCGCTGCGACTTACCACCCGTTACCGATTTATCCACCTGCTCTACCGAAACCACGTTTTTGTGTTTTTGCAATTCGGTCATCCGTGCCGCTTCCCGCTCGGCACCGCCCGCCAACTGACAAGCCTGTTCGGCGCTGGCCCGGCTGGCATTGATTTGGGCTTTTTGCAAAACCACCTGGGCTTTCAAATCCTGGTTCCACACTTCCAGCAACACCTGCCCTTGCTTGACCTTATCGCCTTCCTTAACCCGCAACTCAGCCACCTGTCCGCCCGTCGCCGGTGCCAGATACGCCCGCCGGCACGCTTTAATGGTCCCCACCCGAGTATTCGCCACCGTCGCCCGCACCTCGCCTTCCGCCAAGGTATAAGCTTCCACCTCGACCGGCTGCGGACGGCGGCTGTAGAAAAATAGTGCAGCGATGACTATCAGCAAGGCGGCAACGATCAGAGTTTTGCTGTTCATGGAGCGGCTGAACGAATAAGAAGTAGATCGGTAGCCTACATCGACAACAGCCTATTGCCAAGCGGTGCGCTGAAACTCGGCTTACGAATCTTGAAGCGCCATAGCAGCACATGGCGCCATGAAGCAGAATCCGTGTGAGCACAAACGCACCCACACGACCAAGCTACGCTTTCTCTCTACGCCAGAAAAACGCCAGCAACCCGGACATAAATAACCAGGCGGCGGAGGGCAACGGCACCGGCGCAATGCGCGCGACATTAAACACGCCGTCGGAATTAGTATATTGAGCTTGATTGCCGGTTACCGCGACTGTGATCTGACCGGAATCGGAAAAGCCCCAACCGCCATTGGTATCCAATGTCACTGTAGGAACGAAAGCACCGGTCGAACTATCCCATGTGAAAGTTCCTGTTTCTATTCCGCTGTGTCCGAATGCGTCAGTAACGCCCACTTCGGCAAGAAAAAAAACACCGCTAGGAAGAAACGAGACAACTGCCGAACCTTGAATATTTCCGGTATTTTCCAGATACCAGTTTCCAAAAATTGAATTATCAACATTCGGAATACTGTTCAGAGTAGCCGCGCCGTTGTTGACCGATAAGATATTTCCGACGACCGACAAACTGGAAATATCCGGCGCCGAAATCCATCCGCCTACCGTACTTATCGAGTCCGTGGCGCCAAATGAGCCGGTCGCGCTATCCCAATTATACGTTCCATATTCCAATCCACTCTGACCGCCCGGATCAAGCAAACTATTTCCTTGGTTGAATAAAAAGAACTCGCCATTCGGCAGAAAAGTGGCCACGATCGTACTTTGCGATTGCCCAAGATTCTGACCGAACCAGCTGCCAACCACTGACGACGAAGCCTCTGCATTACCAATAAGCGCAGACGCCAAAGCAAATAACACCCAATGTTTCATGACACCTCCTCAAAAAATAAAATTAACTTCTAACATAATTCTCACTGGTACCATTTTAGCTAACTAATCCAATCGGTTGCACCTTATTAAAACTGCCCGCCGAACGTTTCCAATTCGATTTAGAAAAAATATTGGCACCATGCCCCAAAAACATATCCTCAATTGCGCTATCGCTAATCGGCGCTACGCGGGTTTGAGCATCAAAATCAATTCGAAGAGCTGTCCCGTGGAACGGGGTTTCCCCCGTATGCCGCGCCGAGTATCGGAGCTTTCGGCGGGATTAGCCCGCAGGGGCGACGCATGGATGCGGCGCGTTGACGAAGGGGCAGGAAGCCCCTTTCGTCAGCCCCCGACGAAAGCGAGGAACGCAGGGAGTAAGCGGCATCCGGGCCGCCTTTTCTTTGGATACTTTCTTTTGGCGACGCACAAATTCGCCTGGAGCGAATTTGAACAGCCGACAGGCTGGCCCGCAGGGCGAAAACCATGGACGGTTTTCGTAGCAAAAGTATCTCGGCTGTCGGTCCGAGAACCGACATTAAATTCAGCGTTCGCGTCAGCGACACATTATTTTTGCAAGACTTCAAATTCGCTTAGGGAACCTCTGATTAATTCAGTTTTTCAAGAAAAACAGCAGCACAAGTCATTGATTTAATTGAGCCCTAAATACGCTATAGCGAATTAATCAGAGGTTCCTTAGCTACAAAAATAGCAACCTTTTGGAATCATTAATTGCTTGGCTGATTTGATTTTGAATACTGCCACAAAGCGCGATCAAGAACTCTCATGGTTACATTTGCCTCATTTGCCAACTGCCTAGAATATTCAAAGAATTTACGCCAAAAATCAAAATCATATTGCTTAGGTACCTCTTCTTTAACTGACCAAAGTGCGCGGAAATCCAATATAGGGTAATTTTCTCGATGAAATAAGTGCAAAATTACTGAGGCTGTCGGCCAGCGAACACCGTCGATAATAGTAAGGGTTTCAATAGCCGCTCTCATATTTGGCGTTTTTAGTGCAAATCCCGTTACTTCCTTTACAAACTCTTCATCGTTGTTGGCAACGTGCCCAGCACTCCTTGGGGATTTCCAAGTGCAGACATCTTGTAATTGGTTTTTTGTCAAAAATCCCGCTTCTTGTATAGCTGGTGCAATGCCCATTAACTCCGTCTCTAATCTTGGGTAACTGTATTTGTTCGCCCATTGCTGTACTTCAGAAATTGGAAATCTTAGTTGCATTGCTGTTCTTTAAGTTAGTGAAATTATTTTTGGAATTGTTTTGCAGTCATTCACTCACAAACCTCCACCTCAAACACCGTCCCCTTAACCGCCACCACTTTCACCTTAGCCCCCATCGGGCAATCCTCCCCGTGCACCTTCCAAACCGTATCATCGGCCTTAATCTTGCCCTGACCATTCTCGATAGGTGCAATTAGAAAAAAAGTCCGCCCGATGTACTGCGCCCCGCGCTGGTTCAACAAGGGATGATCGGTGGCTTCGACAGCGCGGGTGCGAGCGTATTTGCGCCAGGCCAGCACCGACAACACCGCCAGCAAGGAAAACATCAGTAGTTGCACGTTGAACGGTGTAGCCGGCACTAACAGCACTACCGCGCCGACGATGAACGCCGACACCGCCAGCCACAGGAAAAAGAAACCGGTAACAACGATTTCCAGGGCCAAAAAGCCGACCGCCAACACCCACCAGTACCAAAACACGATGTCTTGCTCCAACATAATTAAGCCTTTTTATTCAGCGCTTCTTTAGCCAGTTCGCCGATGCCGCCCAGCGCGCCGATGACGCTGGATGCTTCCAGCGGCATGAAGATCAGCTTGCTGTTGTTGGCTGAGGCGACTTCTTTCAAAGATTCGATGTATTTTTGCGCCACGAAGTAATTGATGGCCTGCACATCGCCCTTGGCAATGGCTTCGGACACCATCATCGTGGCGCGGGCTTCGGCTTCCGCCAGCCGTTCGCGAGCCTCGGCGTCGCGGAACGCGGCTTCCTTGCGGCCTTCGGCGTCCAGAATCGCACCCTGCTTCATACCTTCGGCGCGCAAAATCTCCGCTTGCCGCAAGCCTTCCGCTTCCAAAATTTGCGCGCGTTTTTCCCGCTCGGCCTTCATTTGCCGGGCCATGGAATCCACCAAGTCCTTGGGCGGTGCGATGTCTTTGATTTCGATGCGGGTGACTTTAATGCCCCAAGGCGAAGTAGCCTCATCGACCACATTCAACAGGCGGGCGTTGATTTCGTCGCGGCGCGACAATAATTCGTCCAGGTCCATCGATCCCATCACGGTGCGGATATTGGTCATCACCAGATTGATGATGGCCATATCCAAGAAAGTAATCTCGTAAGCGGCCTTGGCGGCGTCCATGATTTGGTAAAACACCACGCCATCAACCCGCACCATCGCGTTGTCCTTGGTAATGACTTCCTGCGACGGCACGTCGAGCACCTGTTCCATCATGTTAAGCTTGCGACCGATGCGGTCGATGATAGGCATGATGATATTCAAGCCGGGCGTCAAAGTCGCGGTATATTTACCGAAGCGTTCGACGGTGTACTCCATGCCCTGCGGCACGGACTTAACGCTCATGAACACCATCAAAACCGCAAATACCAACAACATTATTGCGAATAAACCAAAGCCGCCCATAGCGCCTCCTAAGTTGTGAAAATGAATTGTGTATTGCCAACGGTCACGCGGCTAATAATAATGTATGTCTCTTTAACTTGCTGGAAACAGGGTTCCGATTCATGAATACTTTGATCTACTACAGTTTTAACGTAATGATTTTGGCGGTGATTATATTGGTCGTCGGCATGATCAAACCCAAGTGGATACTGCTGTGGATGGATAAACCCGGCCGTCTGCCTATCATGGCCATCGCCGGCGCCATATTCATGGCCGGTGCGGTGATGTTCGGCGAAGGCAATAAACAAAAACAACAGGAACAAGCCGCCGCCGCAGCCAAACAACCCGCGCAAAAAGCGGGTGAAGAAGTGCCGGATTTACATTAGTCCGTAGGGTCCAATTTATTCGACCTATGTTCAGTGCGCATGAATTCGCAGCTACTCGATCTATAGTCATTGCACTTCAAATTCCGCTTTTTTGATTCCCTCACCCCAACCCTCTCCCGGAGGGAGAGGGAGCAGATGTGCCGAAATTTGGAGAGAGAAAGTTATAGTTAAACCCGAAAGCTCGCGACCAGCGTTTTTAAAACCTGCAAATCGCTGGTTTTGTTGTCGGCTTGGTAGCGCAAACGAATAAAAACCTCGGTAATCCGTTCTATAGACTCCGCCAAATCCGGGCGTCGGTTCACGGCACGTTCGGCCAGGGTCTTGGGGCCATCGCCGACATCGACTTCAATCCCCGCTTTACCCAACTTGGCGCAAAACTGCCGGTATAACCTCAGGGCAGGGTCTTGGCGGCGCATGTTAGGCCGCAGCAAGCGCCAGGCCACTAAACCGCCAATGCCAGCCACGCTACTCAACAGCCAGTAGCCAAGCTTGACGAAACTATCTATCCCCAAACTCTGTAAAAACGCCTTCTGATTGACGGTGTCGTAATTGATGACCCAGCGTTGCCAGTTGTAGTCGACGCTTTGCCAAAGCTGCCGGCCACGTTGCAGCCACGATAAAGTCTCGGCATCGAGTTGCACCGGACTGAAATTCACCGCGCCACTGGCGATTTGTAAATCCACATTCACGCCGCGCTCGATGCGTTCCGGGGCGATGGCGGCAGTCGGATCGAATCTGACCCAACCGCGCCCTTCCAGCCAGGCTTCCGCCCAAGCATGGGCGTCGGCTTGCCTGATCTCCAGAAAGCCGCCAACCTCATTGATCTGCCCGCCTTGATAACCGCCCACTACCCGCGCCGGAATCTCCGCCACCCGTAGTAAATACACAAAGGCCGTAGCGTAATGGCTGCAAAAACCGGCGCGGCGTTCGAATAAAAAAGTCTCAATAGGTTGGTCCGGCATGGGCTCCGGGCTTAAGGTGTAATGAAAATTTTCCTGGCGAAAATGTTGTAACAAATTACCGATGAATACCTCCGGCCGGGCCTGCTTGCCTTGTAACTGCTTAACCAACTCGACCACTCTGTCCGACGGTTTTCCGGGTAATTGCAGATTCTCCAGGCGCTCGGTTTTGCTGATACCGCCGGTGTTATAGCCAGGGGAAGAGCTAAGCCGATACTCTGCGCGGTCACCGGGATTTTTGTTAGTGATTAGCTGATATAAGCCATTGCGGCGCAAACCCCCGGCAAACTGCGTGGGCATCTCCAGCGCAAACACCCAACTCTGTTTTTGCGGCTCCATCATTAGCGTGTAATCGTAAGTCGCGCCAGTAAAAACAGCTTGATCCGGATTATTCTCTCGGCCTAACACCGGCGGCGCCCGCCAGCGCACACCGTCTGTATTGGCATAAACCGGTCCGCGCCAATAGCGCTGGGCGGGCGGCGGCAATTCGCCGTCGAATTTGACCCGAAACACCAGTTCCGGCGACAGACTCAGTTCGGCAATCGAGCCTGGCTCCAAGGTATTGCTCAGTCCGCTTTTGGCATGGGTATCATCGTCCAGCCAACTCCAGTGCGGCGCCTCGAGGCGCGGAAACAACACAAACAACACCAGGGCCAGCGGCAAGCTTTGCAGAATAATTGCCGCCGAGGTTTTTAAGGCCGCCAGGGTTTGCGGCGTCTGGCTGTTTTGCGTGATCAAAGTAGCCAGCAACACCCCGCACACCAGCAGGATGTAAAGCGCCATCAAGATACTTTCTTCGTACAAAAACTGCGTGACGGCAACGATGAAAGCCAGATAAACGATCACATACACATCGCGCTTACCGTGAATTTCCAGCAACTTCAAACCCAGCGCCACCACGAACAAACCGGTGCCGGCATCGCGACCAAATACCGAATGCTGCTGACTGTAAAGCGAACCGATGCCCGCCAACATCAATAAAAATACTGTAAGCCGACTCGGTAAATAATTTGGCCGCCACACGCCGAGTAGGCGCCACAACAGCATCAGCGTAAAAAAACCGAACAATAGCGGCGGGATATGCCAGGCATGCGGCAGCGTGATCAGCCCGATCGAACTCAGCATAAACAACATCAATCTCGTGGAAGGCAGAAACGCCATGCTCAAAACAGCGCCAGGGCTTGCAGACAGTTACGGTAATGCGCGGCGCCGTTGTCCGGCGGCAGACGCAAACCAGGCAGCATCAATCCGTAGCGCAAGCCGGCCTGTTCGGCGTCCACCAGCCAACGGCACAGCTGGCTGAGGCGTTCTTCCAAATGATGACCAGGCGTCTGTTGATAATCCAGCCACAATTCGCTGGCACTGGCGCCGCTGTAATATTTACTGTGCACGCCCTGGCCTTTGGCGAAGGCTTTCCAATGGATTTGCCGAATCGCATCGCCGCGCTGATAGACTCTTACCCCATCAAACTCGTCGCCGCTGCGACGGTTTTGACCGGGCTTATCCTGACCGCCGCTGCTTTCCGGAAACGGCAGTTGCCGACTGGCCGGTTTGGGATACACCAACAGGGGGCAATCGAAACGTAAGGGCGCCCAGGCCCGAAACAATCCCAAGGGATAGGTGCTGGAAATGGTCAGCGTACCCGGCGGTTGCCAGCCGCGCTGCCGGGTGGGCTGATATAGCGTAACGGTTTGGCTTTGCTCGGCGGCTAAGCTGATAGACAGCTCGGACTGCAAAGCCAGATCGACAGCAAAACGCGGCTGCGAACCCGGATTGCTAATTTGGAAACTAAACGGCCCGGCCTGACCGGCAAACACCGCTTGCTGCCGGGCGGGTTGAATCGTCAAGCCTGCCAAGGATTTGAAGCTGTGCAGGATGGTCACGAAAAAAATGCTGGCCAATAAAAATCCCAGTAAATAGGCCAGATTGTTGTTGTAGACAAAACCAATCAGCACCAGCAATAAAATCAGTAGTACAAAAGCCAAACCGCGTTGCGTCGGCAAAATAAACACCCGCCGCTGCGTCAACACAATCGGCCCGGCGACCGGCGCCTCGCCGCGAAAAAAGCGCGACAGTTTAAAGCGCTGTTTTAAGGATAATGCCGCTTCGCTCAAAGCACCGGCACATGCTTCAGGATGGGGGCAACGATGGCCGCCGAATCGTTGGCACCCACATTCAAACGATGCCCTGCCACCGCCGGCAATACAGCTTGCAGATCTTCCGGCAACACCGCATTGCGCTTGTCGATAAAAGCCCAAGCCTTGGCGGCGGCCAACAAGCCCAGGCCGGCGCGCGGCGATAGGCCGCTGGTAAAATCGGTGGATTGGCGGCTAAAAGCCAGAATGGCTTGCAGATAATCCAGCAAGGCCGGTGCCACATGCACCTCGGCCGCGGCCTGTTGCAAGCCGGCCAATTGCGCGGGCAGTAACGCCACCGGCAATTCGTCGATCAATACATGCCGAGGTTGACCGCTCAGCAACTCCCGTTCGGCCTGACGGCTGGGGTAGCCCAATTCGATGCGCATCAAAAACCGGTCGACTTGCGATTCCGGCAACGGGAAGGTGCCGATTTGATGGGCCGGATTTTGGGTGGCGATGACAAAAAACGGTTGCGGCAAGGGATAGGTGCGGCCTTCCACGGTCACCTGCCGCTCTTCCATCGCTTCCAACAACGCGCTTTGCGCCTTGGGCGTGGCGCGGTTGATTTCGTCGGCCAGAATCATTTGTTTGAATATCGGCCCGGGATGAAAACTGAAAAGCTGCTGATGCACATCAAATACCGAGGAGCCGACGATGTCGGCCGGTAAAATATCGCTGGTAAATTGAATCCGTTGATACTCCAGACCGAACAAGCGCGCCAAAGTGTGCGACAAGGTAGTTTTGCCGACACCGGGTATATCTTCGATCAGCAAGTGCCCCTTGGCCAGCAAACAGCAGACCGCCAGCCGAATTTGTAGTTGTTTACCGAGAATGATTTGATTGGCGGCCGCGAGTAAACGATCGAGAGCAAGGTCCATTGTGCAAAAGGCAAGAAATGTCGATGCTTCGAGTATAGATCAGCTTGGTTGCACCTGCCATCGGCTTCATTGTATAAACCAGAGATTAACCGCCCGGCCCGTTATGACCGGTTAACAGACCATGCAGCCCCGCTGCGGAGAGTGCCATGAAAGAATATGAGGAAGTTCGCGACCAGTTGCTGAACATGCTGGAAGAACTGGACGATAGACTGGGAAAAATTACCGCCGACGTCAGGCACATTGACAAGCCGTTGGATCAGGATTTTTCCGAACAGGCTACCGAAACCGAAAACGACGAAGTTTTGGATGCGCTGGGCAATGCCGCCCGGAACGAAGTCGAAAAAATCAAGCAAGCCCTGTCCCGCATCGATGCCGGCACTTACGGGATTTGCCTGAGCTGCGGCGAACCGATAAAAAAGGAACGCTTGGCGGTACTGCCTTATGCGAATCTATGCGTTCGTTGCGCGGAACACAAGCAACGGCCTTGAGTTTTTCCGCGAAGCAAGCGCCCCGCCTATTTCGCCCGGCCTCTTAAAACGCAAAAAAGCCCGGTACCGGACCGGGCTTTTCATCGCCATGGCGGCATTCAAAGCCGCCGACCAAGCGTTTTAGGCCTTGTTGCGGCGCAGACCCATCATGCCGAGCAATGCGCTACCAAACAACCAGACCGCGCCGGGCACGGGGACTGCGGCGACATGTTGCAATTGCAGCGAGCTGCCGGCCAAATCGGCATCCGTAAAGCCGAAGACGAAGAATTTGTTCGGTCCGGCGACACCGGCCACAAAATCGTTATCGTTAGCTATCCATAAGGTATGCAGTTTTTGGCCCAAGCCGTTGATGACGTCGTCGCCAAAACTGGCGCTTTCCAGTTTGGCTGGAATGGAGGTGACAGCAATGCCCTTGTTGACCAGCTCAGCCTTGATATCCAGGAACAAAGACTTACCAACCGCATAACTCAATAGATTGGATTCGCCGCTGATGCCTAACGGACCGATATCGGTGGCGTTCCCCAGATCGATCTTGAACAGTTTTTTCTCCGCGGCGGACGAGCCGTCGCCCAAGCCTTTACCGTCGCGCTCCAGAACCAGAAACTCGTGATCGTTGATCGCCAGGAGTTCGCTGCTATTGTAGGTTTTGGAACCGTCCTTGTTGTCGTAAACATATTGATGCGTCGTATTACCCGTCGCAATGTCTATGGTGACGATACGATTGGTTCGGCCGCCGTCACCGCCGTCCTGTATCAATGGACTTTGTTCAAACCCGACCAACGTTTTACCGTCCGGCGTAATCGCCAAACCTTCCATGCCTTTATTGGCTACACGGCCGCTGGTATTGCCGCTGATTTCGGCAGCACCTTGCGACGACAGATTGCCGACGGCAAAAGACGCCGGCAAGTTGAAGGTGCGAGTACGTTGCCCCGTGGCGCGGTCGAACTCGTAAACATAAGGACCGTATTCGTCGGAAATATAGACTTTGCTGCCGTCATTGGAAACCCGAATGCCCTCTGGGTCCAGGCGGGCATTGTTGGGGTTGGTGGACAAGCCGGCAGCGAAATTGTCCGAACGGCCCTCAAAATAGTATTTATTGCTGCTGTTAATCGACGGCGTCACCGCACCGTAATTCAGTGCCGTCGGACTATACAACAAGGTAGTTTGCGTCAGGGTTGGCGTCAACGTAAACGCCGAAGTCCCAGGCGTCGCCACCAAATTCATGGCAACGGTTTGGAAGCGGGAAATATAGGACGTGGTATTGTCGACACTGGCGCCACCGGCCCAAGCCGTAGCATTCGGACCGCGATCCGGCAACGCCAGGAAGGTGTTGTTGCCGGCATAAGCTAACCCCGAACCGATGCCGCCCAGGATATTCGCCGGGTCGCCGGATTCCAGCGTGCCGCTCAAGCCTGATAAATCGGTTGGATTACTTAAGGTACCGACCGCTAACAATGTGGGTGCGGCCTGCACCGAAGCAGCCCCCGCCAAACAAGTTAAAATGAACGAAGAAAGCAGTGTTTTTTTCATGATTGCGCTAAAAAAATTTGTGGACGATAGAGTTTTTTTGAGTAAATCGCTGTAGATCAGGCGATTTCCCACCGACGCACCGACAATTCATCGGCTGCGATTCGATGATAAATGTGATTTGTTACGCAATTCTTACAACCGCCACCAGTCTTGCGGATAACCAAGAAGCCACTGTCGTTATAGCCGGCTCCGGAGCCGTTGCGGGATCGGCGAATAAACCGCTCGGTTTACCAATTGTGTACTATCCTTGCCGACGATCATTCCTTTTATTGCCGGGACATAAATCATGGATATCGCCGAACTATTGACATTTTCCGTCAAAAACAAAGCCTCCGACTTGCATCTTTCCGCCGGCTTACCGCCGATGATTCGGGTGGACGGCGATATCCGCCGCATCAATATTCCGTCCTTAAATCACAAGGAAGTTCACGCGCTGATATACGACATCATGAACGACAAACAGCGCCGCGATTACGAGGAGTTTCTGGAAACCGACTTTTCCTTCGCGCTGCCCGGCGTGGCCCGTTTTCGGGTCAATGCCTTCAATCAGGATAGAGGCGCCGGCGCGGTATTCAGGACTATTCCGTCCAAGGTGCTGACGTTGGAAGAACTGGATGCGCCGAAGTTTTTCGCGGAGTTATGCACCAAACCGCGCGGCCTGATTCTAGTGACCGGCCCGACCGGTTCCGGTAAATCCACCACGCTGGCGGCGATGGTAAATCACATTAATTCCAACGATTACGCGCACATCCTGACGGTTGAGGACCCTATCGAGTTCGTGCACGAAAGCCAGAAATGCTTGATCAACCAGCGCGAGGTACATCGGGATACGCTGGGTTTTAACGAAGCCTTGCGCTCGGCGCTGCGGGAAGACCCGGACATCATCCTGGTCGGCGAGATGCGGGATTTGGAAACCATCCGCCTGGCCTTGACCGCAGCGGAAACCGGCCACTTGGTATTCGGCACCCTGCATACCACCTCGGCGGCAAAAACCATAGACCGGATCATCGACGTGTTCCCGGCAGCGGAAAAAGACATGATCCGGGCCATGCTGTCCGAATCCTTGCAGGCAGTTATCTCGCAGACCCTGTTGAAAAAAGTCGGCGGCGGCCGGATAGCCGCGCACGAAATCATGGTCGGCACCCCGGCCATCCGTAACCTGATCCGCGAAGCCAAGGTGGCGCAAATGTATTCGGCGATCCAAACCGGCCGCAAGGACGGCATGCAGACCCTGGACCAAAATCTGAAGGAGTTGGTCGATAAAGGCCTGATTACCGCGAAAGGCGCGATGGTTAAAGCCGTCAACAAAGACATGTTCCGTTAAATTTTAGGAGGCGTCATGGACTTTAAAGCCCTATTGGCCCTAATGGTGGAAAAAAAAGCGTCCGACTTATTCATCACCGCCGGCCGGCCGCCGTCGATGAAAATCAACGGCAAAGTCGTTGAAATATCCAAAACCATATTAAACAGCGAACAAACCATGATGCTGGTGCTCAGCATCATGTCGCAACGCCAGCGCGACGAATTTGAAAATACCCGCGAATGCCAGTTTGCGTTAAGCGCCCACGCCCTGGGACGGTTCCGGGTCAGCGCTTTCACCCAGCGCGACTCGGCCGGCATGGTATTGCGCCGCATCGAAACGACTATTCCCAGCGCGGAGGACTTACATCTGCCATCGGCGCTAAAAGAACTGATCATGTACAAACGCGGCTTGGTAATGTTCGTCGGCGCCACCGGCACCGGTAAATCCACCTCGTTGGCGGCGCTGATTCGGCACCGTAACGAAAACAGCAGCGGCCATATTATTTCCATCGAAGACCCGATCGAATTCATCCATCCGCACATGGGTTGCATCATCACCCAGCGCGAAGTAGGACTGGATACCGAATCCTTCGAGGTGGCGTTAAAAAACACCCTGCGCCAAGCGCCGGATGTGATTCTTATCGGCGAGGTCAGAACCCGCGAAACCATGCAGCACGCCATTACCTTCGCCGAAACCGGCCATCTCTGCGTCTGCACCTTGCACGCCAATAACGCCAACCAAGCCATAGACCGCATCCTGCATTTTTTCCCGGAAGAAATGCACAGCCAACTGTTTATGGACTTATCGCTGAACTTGCGCGGTATCGTCGCCCAGCAGCTGATTCAACGCGCCGACGGCAAGGGCCGCTACCCGGCCATCGAAATTTTGCTGAATACCCCCTTGGCATCCGACATGATCCGCAAGGGCGAAGTGCATAAATTAAAAGAATTAATGAAAAGCTCGCGCGAGCACGGCATGCAGACTTTCGACCAAGCGCTTTACGATCTGTATACAGCCGGTAAAATTGGTTACGATGACGCCTTACACGCTGCCGACTCCCGTAACGAGGTACGCCTGATGATCAAACTGGGAGCCGAGAACGTCAATTTCGAAACCGCCGGCATGACCCTGGCCGAGAACGACGAAGAGGGAGGCAGTCTTTATTAAACAACCCTGGATATGGCTCGCTTGTATACTTTTAGTACCTGTAAAGTTTCACTACAAAACGCCGGTTCGGCACTGTTAATTTTATCGCTGGCAGGCTGCGCCTCGCAGCCGCCGGCCGGCGATAAGACCAATAATCACGTCCGCACGCCTACTCAACAAACCGCACCCAACCAGTCGCGCCAAGCCACGCCCGACCTGCGGCCGTTCGCCAGCGTCGGCAGCTACCATGCCACGGCAGTCAGCGGCGATTACGCCGGTTACCCCGCTTTAAGCCAATTCATCGAACAGATGGTGCAGAAACACGGTTTCAACCGCGAGTATCTGCAAGGCCTATTCTCGCAAGCCAAACGTAAACAATGGACGCTGGATTATCTGGCCAAATCCGACCAAGGCATCAAAGGCAAACCCAGCAAAGGCGGCTGGACCCGCTATCGCGCACAATTTCTGGACGACCGCCATATCAACGCCGGCATCAGCTTCTGGCAACAGCATCACGCAACGCTGCAACGCGCCAGCCAGCAATACGGCGTACCGGCCGAATACATCCTCGGCATCATGGCGGTGGAAACCACCTTCGGCAGCTTCGTCGGCAATCATAGAGTCATCGACGCGCTGACGACCTTGGGCTTTGACTATCAGCGGCGCGGCGAATACTTCCGCAGCGAACTGGAAAACTTTCTAGTGATGAGCCGTACTGAAGGTCTGGACCCCGGCAAACCGGTCGGTTCCTTCGCCGGTGCGATGGGCCTGGGCCAATTCATGCCCGGCAGCTTTCTGCAGTGGGCGGTAGACTTTAACGGCGACGGCCGCCGCGACCTGTGGAACCCGGAAGACGTGATCGGCAGTGTGGCGAATTATTTTGCGCAACACGGTTGGCAAGCCGGCCAACCCATCGTCTCGCGGACGCGCGGAAGCTTTGCGGGCATTGACAGTTTGGAGCCGGGCGCGGACCATGCTTATCCTTTGGATACCTTGGTTAAAGCCGGCATAGAGCCGGACGGTACTTGCAATTGCGATTATCCGTTGCGGCTGTTGTTGCTTAGGCATCAAAGTAAAGACGAGTATTTACTGGGGCACCCCAATTTTTACGCGATTACCCGGTATAACCAGAGCACGCATTATGCGATGGCGGTGCATGAGTTGGCGTTGGCGATTAAGAGGGGGTATCAGAGGGTGGCGGGGGGACGTGATATTGCTGGGTAGTTTGTGTTTGTGTCGCTGGCGCGACGGCTTAATTTAATGTCGGTTCTCGGACCGACAGCCGAGATACTTTCTTTTGCTCCGCCAAAAGAAAGTAACCAAAGAAAAGGCGGCCCGGATGCCGAGGGTGTAAGAATTTTTGTGTAAACGGTCATTAGGCAGGACACTGCCCTTACTTTGAGGAGTAACCATGACCGAAACCCAATCTATCCCAACTGACCTAATCGATACCTTATTGTCCGGCTATCAAAAACCGGAAGACCTGCTGGGCGAAAATGGCCTGCTGAAACAACTCACCAAGGCGCTGGTGGAGCGGGCTTTAGAAGCTGAAATGACCGAACATCTGGGGCATGGCAAGCATGAGTCTGTCAGTAATGCTACGGGGAATACGCGCAACGGCAAAAGCCGTAAAACGCTGAAAGGTGATTTTGGCGCATTGCCGATTGAGATTCCACGTGATCGTCATGGTCAGTTCGAGCCGCAAATCATTGGCAAACACCAATCCCGTTGGACGGGCTTTGACGACAAGATTATTTCGCTTTATGCCCGAGGGCTGACGGTCAGGGAAATCCAGAGCCACCTGGAAGAGCTGTATGGCACTGAAGTGTCGTCGAGCTTGATTTCCTCAGTGACGGACGCCGTGATTGAGGAAGTGAAAGCCTGGCAATCGCGACCGCTCGATCCGATTTACCCCATCGTTTATCTCGACTGCATCCACGTCAAAGTGCGTGATACCGGTGCAGTGCGGGTCAAGGCTGTTTATCTGGCGATTGGCGTCAATATGAACGGCGAAAAGGAAGTGCTGGGCTTATGGATAGCTCAAACCGAGGGCGCCAAGTTTTGGTTGCAAGTCGTCACCGACCTCAAGAACCGCGGCGTCCAAGACATCTTCATCGCCTGTGTCGATGGCTTGAAAGGCTTTCCCGAAGCGATTGAAACCGTCTATCCACACACAGCCGTTCAACTGTGCATCGTGCATTTGGTCCGCAACAGCCTCAACTATGTCGGCTGGAAAATGCGCAAACAGATCGCCGCCGATCTCAAACAGATTTACCAGTCAGCCACCGTCGCCGAGGCGGAGCAGAAGCTGGCTGAGTTCGAGGTGCAGTGGAACGATGCCTATCCACCGATTGCCCAAATTTGGCGACGCAATTGGGATCGGATCATCCCCTTTTTCGACTATCCGCCGGAGATACGCCGCATCATTTACACCACCAATGCCATTGAGTCGGTCAACATGAGTTTGCGGAAAATCACCAAGAATCGCGGTTCATTTCCCAGTGATGAAGCCTTGTCGAAATTGTTCTATTTGGCCCTGATGAATATCAGTAAAAAATGGACCATGCCTTTGCATGACTGGAAAGCCGCGTTGAATCGGTTTAGCATTCAGTTTGAAGACAGGATGCCCAATCGATAATTAAATCCCGTTTACACAAAATTCAGGACACCCTCCGGATGCCGCTTATCTCCTGCGCTCCGAAGCTTTCGTCGGGGGTTGACGAAAGGGGCTTCCTGCCCCTTCGTCAACGCGATGCATCCCTGCATCGCCCCTACGGGCTATTCCCGACGAAAGCTTCGGTGCTCGGCGCGGCATACGGGATAAAACCCTGCGTGAAATCTGAAACAGCTTAAACGTTTACGAAGTTTTGTAGGCCGCATTAACAATAGCGTAATGCGGCGCATGCATAGAGACCATTATATGGTGCATACGGCAACGCCGATTGGCGCCCTACAAATTGTGCTTTATGGTTTTGCGTTCACTTGGAATTTTCTGTCTTAACTATTGTTTTTATTGAATCCATGTACTTGATTAGAGTGTTGATGTGATTAATTAAATCAACCATTGAAACATCGGATGCATCATCATTTTTATGAATTATCTTATTTCTTTTGCTGACAATTGAATTTATTTGGTCTTTATTGTCTGCGAATCCTGGTATAGAAATTAAGTTCAGCCCAATTTTTTTAAACGTATTAATAGTTTTATCAATATTTCCAGAGAGATGGTCATTAAGATCGTCCTTTTTAATGGATATGCTAAGGTCTTTGAACTCTTCCAGTCCATCGATTCTATCTTTGGATAGATTAGAAAAGCTCCATTTCACAATGTTGTGAGGGATCGAAGTGCTTTGAAGTTTATGTGCGATTTTTTCAATTCGAATAAAAGCTATATCTGTTAAAAACGCCTCTAAATAAGTACACATGGTTATTAGATAAGCTTTTATGAAAAAATTCAGGTGCTGTTGAAATAGAGGGTCTGGGTTGTCGGAAAGAAGTCTCTTTTGAGACTCGTTGATAATATCCATTAAGGAGTTAAGCAAATCTACATATTTTTCGTAAATTTGTTGCTCATCCATTTAACGCCTCTGACAACAAATCGCTCCACAGTTTTCTGCGCTTTAGAATGGATGCCTTATTTTGCAACCCTGCCGATAAGGTTCTTTGGAATCCGGATAGTTTACATAATTCAGAAAACTTTTCTTTTACTTCTACTTTTTTGTTTCGAAGTGTTTCTAGATCAACTTGCCCAAGGCTGTACATCAAAAGATCGTAATAAACCATGCTCTGACGCTTTTTTCTCTTTGAGGTATCTTTAAATACATCCTCGCCAAAAATTAAAACGCATTTTTCTAAAGTTGACTCAAAGTCAGTTCTGTAGCTAGAGATGTTCTCATTTGAGCAATATTGATTCTGACTCATAAATGAATCAAGGTACTTTGCTAGTTTATCTTGATAGTTTTCTAGGTCTCCTTTAAGCGCGAAGTATCTGAGTACTTGTTCTTCTGCTTCAAGATTATCTTTAGGCGCGACACCTGTTTCGCCAAGTCCAAAATTTTTTATTACAGGGTTTTTAGCTAATTCTGTCAATAAGTCGTTGAAAGAGCCATTGTATAATGCATGTCTTATTTCTTGATCGGATAGCCTTACTGCACCTTGATTAAGTCTTGAAAATATTTCTCTTATTAGATGTTTCGGGTTTTCTCTTCTAAGTACAATGCATCTAATTGTTGTTGCTTCAAGTTCAGTTTGATATTCGCCAAGTTCTGAGTATTTTTTGCCCTCCAGTTCCTTGAACATGGTAAGTCCTTCTAAGGCAAATTTATCGTCAAAAAACCGAACTATTGTTGTCAATCGTTGAACGCCATCGATTACTATATGCCTGCCCTCTTCGTCCTCAGCAAAATAGCAGGAAGGTAAAGGAATCCTCATTAGGCATGATTCAATAAATTTAGATGATCTCTCCCAACCATCCTTATCCCATTTAAATTTTCTTTGAAAATCGGGGTCAAGTAATAGTTTCGGTTTTTCTGCGGTTATTCGGTTGTATAACGTCTCAAAAGGATAATCTATTGGATATAAATTTAGGGTTTTATGTCCATTCTGCTCTGTCATGATTATTCCTATTTCTTTCTTGAATTACGATACTAATGTAGTAAGGGCTTTGCTTTGTCCAGTCTACCAAAATAAACTTCATGAAAACAAACCATCCGTTGGAGTGTGTCATCCCGTATGCCGCGCCGAGCACCGGAGCTTTTATTGAGAACAGCCCGAAGGGGCGCCGCAAGGATGCGGCGCGTCGGCGGAGGGGCTGGGAAGCCCCTTCTGCCGACCCTCGATAAAAGCTTCGGCGCGCAGGATAAAAGCGGCATCCGGGTGGCTTTTCTTTTGGTGACTTTTCTTTGGCCAAACAAAGAAAAGTTACTCGGTTGTCGGGCCGAGACCCGACTTACAAATAACCCGTCGCGCCAGCGACACAAAACCCAATCTTACCCAAACGGCAAATCATACGAATCCCCCTCCCTCGCCAAACAAACCGAAACCTCACTCTCACCAGCCTGTAAAAGCGATGCAAAAATCGCCTCCAAATCAGCATCGCTCCGCGTCGGTTCATGATGCGTCAAAAACAATCTTTTAGCGCCAGCCTGTGCCGCGAAATTCATCGCCGAGCGGTAAGTGCCGTGGCCCCAACCATGTCGGTCGGCATATTCGGCGTCTGTGTAGGAACTGTCCATGATCAAGACATCGACGCCAGCCATCGCCGCAATCACTTCCTCGTGCTTTTGCTCGATCAGTTCCTGCATGGCCGGGTAGCCCGGGTGGTCCGGCTGATAAGGATTGAGTTGCGGTTCGTAATCGCCGGTAAAAAACAGGGAACTGCCATCGACATCGTCGAGGCGATAGCCAAAGTTGTAAACCGGGTGATTCAGCACGGTCGGCGTCACGCGCACGCTACCTACGTTAATCGGCGCATTAGCCTTCAGCGTGAAATACCGCACCTCGGCATTTAACTGCGCTTCGCTGATCGGAAAATAGCTGTGCTGCAATTGCACGTGCATCGCACGCTCTATGCCTTGACGGGTCAAGGGTTCCAGGCCGCCGTAGATGTTGATGATATTGCCGGACTTGAACATCGGCAGAAAAAACGGCAAACCTTGAATATGGTCCCAATGGGTATGGGTAATCAGGATGTGCGCGGTCAGTGCTTGTTTGGGCAAGCTCTGCGCCAGCGCGTGGATACCGGTGCCGGCATCTAGAATGATGAGATCACCAGCGCTGCTGGTCACTTCGATGCAAGTGGTGTTGCCGCCATATTTGACCGTGCTCGGCCCCGGCGTGGCGATGGAGCCGCGCACGCCCCAAAACTTGAATTTCATGGCCTAACAGCCTCCGCAACGCTCAATGCGCTTCGTCCCAATTCTCGCCGCTGCCGATTTCCACCAGCAACGGTACATGCAGCTCGGCAGCGCCGGACATGATGCGGCGGATGGTTTCCATATGTTCCGCCAAGCGTGCTTCCGCCACTTCGAATACCAGTTCGTCGTGAACTTGCATGATCATTTTCACGTCCGGGTTATCCGCTACTACCCAAGCATCGCAAGCCAGCATCGCCCGTTTGATGATGTCGGCGGCGGTGCCTTGCATCGGCGCGTTGATGGCGGTGCGCTCGGCGTACTGGCGCATCGCCGCGTTGCGGGAATTAATCTCCGGCAAATACAGACGGCGGCCGAAAATGGTTTCCACATAGCCTTGCTGCTTGGCCAGTTCGCGGGTGTTGTCCATATACTGTTTTACGCCGGGGTAACGACTGAAGTACAGGTCGATATAAGCCTGGGCTTGATTGCGCGGCAGGCCCAGTTGCTGCGCCAAACCAAACGCCGACATGCCGTAGATCAGACCAAAATTGATGGCCTTGGCGGAGCGGCGCAAATCGTGGGTGACTTGCTCCAGTTCTACTTCAAACACTTCCGCCGCCGTGGCACTATGCACATCCACGCCTTGCGAAAACGCCGCCAGCAGGCCGGCATCGCCGGATAGATGGGCCATGATCCGCAACTCAATCTGCGAATAGTCGGCGGCGACGATTTTATAACCGGGCGGAGCGATGAAGGCCTGACGAATCTTGCGACCCTCCTCGCTACGAATCGGGATGTTTTGCAGATTGGGGTCGGACGACGACAAGCGCCCGGTGGCAGCCACCGCTTGATGATACGACGTATGTACACGACCGGTGCGGTCGTTGATCTGTTGCGGCAGCTTGTCGGTATATGTGGATTTGAGTTTGCTCATGCTGCGAAAATCCAGAATCAGCTTCGGCAAGGGGTAATCCACCGCCAGTTCCTGTAACACCGATTCGTCGGTGGAGGGCTGGCCTTTTGGGGTTTTCTTCAGCACCGGCAAATTTAAACGGTCGTACAAGATTTCCTGAATCTGCTTGGGTGAGCCGAGATTAAACGCCGAGCCGGCGACATCGTGCGCTTGTTGTTCGATGCCTATCATCCGGTTCGCCAGCTCCAAGCTTTGCTGCGCCAGCATCGCGCTATCAATCAGCACACCGTTTTCCTCGATACGCGCCAATACGCTGATCAGCGGCACTTCGATCTCGTTATACAAGGCCCACAAACTGGGATGCTGCTGTAATTGTGCGGACAGGGTTTGATGCAGGCGCAGGGTGATGTCGGCATCCTCGGCGGCGTATTCGCTGGCCTGTTCGATAGCCACTTCGGCAAAGCCGATCTGCTTGGCGCCCTTGCCGGCCACATCTTCGAAATGAATGGTGTCCACGCCCAAGTAATGCTTGGCCAGATCGTCCATATTGTGCTTTGTCGCGGTGCTGTTCAACACATACGATTCCAGCATCGTGTCGTGTTGGATGCCGCGTAGCGCGATGCCGTGATTGACCAACACGTGGCTATCGTATTTCAGATTTTGCCCCAGCTTGGCTTTGTTCGGGTCTTCCAGCAAGGGTTTCAAGGCGTCCAAAACGGCTTGCCGATCCAACTGAGCTGGCGCATCGGGATAGTCATGCGCCACCGGCAGATAGGCGGCCTGGCCGGCATCGACCGCAAACGACACGCCGACGATTTGCGCGTCACTGTAATTAAGGCTGGTGGTTTCTGTGTCGAAGGCAAACAGCTTGGCTTTTTGCAGCTTTTCCAGCCAGGTATCGAAATCGGCTTGGCTGAGGATGGTTTGGTAGTCCTTGCTGACCGGTGCTGGTTCTACCACTTCAAGCGGCTTTTCCGCTGTTGTCGGTGCTACCGAGGATGGCGCCGTATCGCCATTCAAAGTTTTTAGCCAGCTGCTAAAACCCAAATGGCCCAGCTGGTTTTTCAGCGCGGCCATGTCCGGCTCCTTACGCTTCAAATCGTCCAGGCTGTAATGCAAAGCCACGTCGCATTTGATGGTGGTTAGTTCGCGAGACAGCGGTAACTGGCCCAAGGCCTCACGCAAATTGTCGCCGATCTTGCCCTTGATCTCGTCGGCGCGAGCGATCAGATTGTCCAGCGTCTCGTATTCCTGCAACCACTTGGCGGCGGTTTTCGGCCCGACTTTCGGCACACCGGGGATGTTATCCACCGCATCGCCCATTAGCGCCAGATAATCAATGATTTGCTCCGGCTTCACGCCGAATTTGTCCTGCACCCCCTGAATATCCATGCGGGTGTTGGTCATGGTGTTTTCCAGGGTGATTTGCTGGTTCACCAGCTGCGCCATGTCCTTGTCGCCAGTGGAAATAATCACCTCAAAACCCTGGCGCGCGGCATTTTGCGCCAGACTACCTAGCACGTCGTCGGCTTCCACGCCGTGTTCGATAATCAGCGGCAAACCCAGTGAGCGGATCAAGTCGTGCAAGGGCGCAATCTGCACCCGCAAATCGTCCGGCATCGGCGGTCGATGAGCTTTGTATTGATCGTATAAATCATGCCTAAAGGTCTTGCCCGGCGCATCGAACACCACCGTGATATAGGGCGTGTTGTAATCGTTGATTAGTTTGCGCAGCATATTGGACACACCATAGACCGCATTGGTCGGCTCGCCCTGGGCATTGGTCAGCGGTGGTACCGCGTGGAAGGCGCGAAACAGAAACGACGAGCCGTCGACCAGGATCAATTTGTTAGGGGCGGAATCGGACATGTAGAGTCAACAAACAACAAGTAGGGTTGTCGCAAAGATACAGGGCCAAGCTAACGTCTGCAAGTGCGATATTACCAGTCCGCGGCGCGGATGCTTGACTGGCATGCCGGCAATCGACTATGTTGCGCCAGTACTTTCAACCCGATTTCCCCTTGAGTTCAGCTATGGTATTTCCCCAGCACCGCATTAGCCCTGAAGCATATCTTCGGAGCGAATTACTGGCCGACATCAAGCACCAGCTAATAGACGGGAAACCTCATCGAATGCCTGATGTCAGCTCCAATCATAATTTGATAGCTGGCAATATTGCGTGCGAACTGAAACAACAGCTAAAAGGCACGCCATGTAGAACGCTGATATCCGACATTAAGCTACGCGTGGCCGACGATTTTTTCTATCCCGACGTGATGGTGGTTTGCAACGAGGATAATGTAGATCCTTATTATAAAACCGCGCCTACTATCCTCATCGAGGTACTGTCCAAAACCACCCGCAAATTCGACCAATCCCTGAAGCGCCTGCGCTGCCAGAACATTCCAAGCCTGCAGGAATATGTTCTGATAGAACAAGACAAAGGCGAGATTCAAGTGTTTAGCCGGGCTCACAACTGGCAATCGTTTTACTATTATCTCGGCGACCGGATTAGCTTTACATCCTTAGACATCAGCATCGCCGTCGAAGAGATTTACGAGCGCGTCGACAACGAAGATGTCCTGAGTTATTTGCAACAAAAACCGCAAGACGCCTCGCAAACGGCCTCTTAAGCGCCTACCCGCAAAGCTGCGCTGTGCAGTCTGGCCCGACGTTTTTTCAGCCAGATCACCACGCCTGTTACCGAAAGCATCACTATCGCTAATCCCAGCAGACAAACGAATATCCGGTAAGGCATCCCAAACACATCGGCCATGTGCAAGGCCGCCAGCCAGTTGGTGACGGTGTTGCCGGCATACTGGCCGGTGGGCAGCAACAACATTTTTTGGGTGCCGGTATTCGCATCTATTACCATGCGGGTGCTGCCGTGCTTCTCCTCGACATCCGCGCTGCTGCGCACGTTATACACATAAAAGCCCTTGGCTGGATTGTAGCGAAACCCCTGCTGCACCTCGATCACAAACCCCTGTTGCCTGGACGCCTGTTCCATCAACTCAACCGCAATACGGTATGCATCGGTCCAGGCAACCGCCGGTTGTTCCAGCGGTTTTTCAAGATCGGGAAAATCGATCCAGGGTTCGTGATAGTCGGTGAACACCGCCCGCGTCACCGGCGCGTAAACTGCGTCGGACAGATTCATCATTACGCTGGACCAGGCGAATAGCAACAACATAACCCACAGCCACAAGCCGCCGGCCCGATGCAGATCGAAGTTGATTCGATAGTTCGCCCCCTGCCATTTAATTTTCCAGGCCGCTGCCCAGCGCTGCCAAAACGAACGGGATTCGCCGGCAACCGCGACAGTTTTGGTTTTTTTCGCTGCCGGCAGCGTCAGATAAAAACCCACAAAACAATCCAGCGTCCACACCAGCGCGGTAATGCCTAAAATCCAACCGCCAATTTCATCCAGCGCCAACGAATAGTGCAGCTTGTAGATGAAAGGCATCAGGTTGATTAAGCCTTCGGAAATCGCGCCCCAACTGCGGCGACCCAGTTCTTCGCCGGTATAGGGGTTGAGAATCAGCTGGGTAAAACCGAGTTCGTAAGGCTTACCCGTAGCCGGGTCGGTCTGCGGTGTCACATCGATATGCGCGGCATCGTGTTCCAGCCAGACCGAATTAATTTTGCCTTGCGGCACCAAAAGTTCGGCCCGAGCCTTCAATAACGGCGGACTCAAACGCGGTAAAGCCGAGGCCGGCGCGGATAACTGTGGGCTGATCCAGTGTTCCAATTCGCTGTAAAACGCCAGCAGACTGCCGGTCAGGCCGATGATGATTAAAAAAACCGTCATCGCCAGACCGGCGTAACGATGTACAACTACCCAAAAGGGGCGATTTTTCATAGCGACTCCAGGATTTCCATTTCAAGCCGGCAAAGTGCCTGCCATCATCGGATAAGACGTATGAGACAGTAAAATCCCCACCACAGGTAGACAGAAAACCGGTGATTTACAAGTTATTCGCTGGTTAAATTGGGCTCCCACCTTTTAGAGGGATTGGTAAAGGCACAGCATACCGTTGGATGTTTGCTAGCAGCTCAAGCACTATCTAGTCCCGGCTAAGGCTATCAATTGTGCGGGGACACTGTGGTTTGCCTCAATAGCTTTTTAGATTCGATGAGGCATCAACAAAATCTAATTTTCTGCATGATATAACGCCGTTTAGTCTGTAGCTTACCCTCAAGCCTGCTCAGGTTCCGGCTGATCGACCAAGGCCGCGATAACCAAATCGCCGCTAACATTTAAAGTGGTGCGGCACATATCCAGAAAGCGGTCCACACCCAAGATCAAACCCATACCTTCCGCCGGAATCCCCACCTGTTGGGTCAAAATCATGATCAAGGGCAAGGAGCCGCCCGGAACGCCGGCGGTGCCGATGCCGGCCAATATCGACATCAACACCACCTGTACCTGTTGCCCCAGCGACAAATCCACGCCGTAGACCTGAGCCAGGAACAGTACGGTAATGCCCTCGAACAATGCCGTGCCATTCTGATTGGCGGTGGAGCCTATCGTCAACACGAAGCGCGCTACTTCCGGCCTAAGCTTCAACTCCTGCTCAGCCAGTTCCAGCGAGCGCGGCAGAGTGGCATTGGAGGAGGCGGTGGCAAAGGCATACAAATAGACATCCCGGCATTGCCGGAAAAAACTCAGCGGTTTGATACGGGTAAAAAACCGCAACAGCATGCTGTAGACCACGACTTGCTGTAGCAGTAAACCGGTGACCACCACCAGCACGTAAAACCCCAAGGAAAACAAAATGTGATGCCCGAATTTGAAAGTCGATTGAAACACCAACGCAAACACGGCAATCGGCGCCAGCTTCATCGCGGTATCGACGACCAGCAGGCAAGCGGCATAGGTTTCTTCCAATAAACCGACCCAGCGCGACGGCTTGTCGCCATTGGTCGCCGCCAGCGCCGCGCCAAAGGCCAAGGAAAAGAACATCAAAGACAGCATCTCGCCTTCCAACGCCTGGGTGGCGCTGGCGAACGGGTTTTTCGGGATGATCTCCAACAATGATTGCACTACCGGCTTGGCTTGGGCGGCGTTTTGCTGGATTTTATTCAAGCCGGCGTTATCCCCCAACATCTGCGAAATATCCAGCCCCACCCCTGGCTGCGCCAGATTGACCAGCGAAATGCCCACCGCTACCGACGCCGAACTGGCCAACAAGGTAAAAAACAAAGTGCGCCTGGCCACCCGCGCCAAACCGTGATGATTGCTGAGTTGATACACCCCCAGCATTAAACCGCTCATCACCATCGGCACCACGATCATGAAAATCAGCCGCAAGAAGACTTGGCCGATGGGCTCCATCAAATAGCGGTTGAAAATCTGCAATGCTTCGTTGTCGGCAAAGCCATGGCAGATCAAGCCGGCGCAAGCGCCGAGCACTAAACTCAGTAGTAATTTGTGATGATTTTTCATGGAGTTATTGAACAAGTCAGCCGGGATGGCTTGATCTTATGGGTTTTGCGGGGATTTTGCTTGATTTATCGCCGCTAGGCTTTATTCATCGGTTGCTGATGCATAGGGTGCAATAGACGATAACCTTATTACGCCAAATTAAATGGGGAGTAATATGCTTTCAGGCTTAAGGCGAAAATTTAGCGTTTAAACCCAATCGCGCTGAAGCGGTTGATCAATGCGTTGTATATGTTCAACGAGCAACAAACGGGGGCGTCCGTTTTTGTCGGTTTCGTAATGTCCTGTCACTTTGGTGGTATCACCCAGGATACCTTTGTAATCAGTATCCTGATAATGATCCGGCAAGATGCAGCGCAACGTGCCGTAATCCTTGACGTTACGCAAGTGAAATCGTTTAGCGTCAAGGTCGATTTCGCGAATCTCGCCAACAAAGGTACCAGGTTTTGGAGATATGAGCTTGGGCCGGCGTAACGCCTCGCGAATAACTACTCGTTCGCGTTGAGAGAGTTCGGCACTTGGTCTGTGGCTGAGTGGCGAGGACAACTCCAGCGTATGAATACCTATACGTCCAGTCGGAGCTAAATGCAATGCGGCATTCAACATGGCATCCCGTATGGCTGAATCTGGAATGGCTTCATTAATACCTGAATTTATGAATTCATCGCCAATAAAGCCGGGAATGTCGGGTAATTGGGAAATGGTATCCCGGATTAGCTTGAAGACCGGTTCGGAAGCGCCGTCGATCAGGTCTGACGTTTCGTCGGCTTGAACTTTAAAGCCTACATATACACTGCCCGGCGCTAAGCCAGTCAAGCGAAGGTCGATTTTATTTGCAAGGTTTCCAACATGAACGTTGGCTAAATCGAATGTGGCTTTAGCCAGTGCACGCAATTGTTTTTCGGCGGTATGGCACAGCCAATTGACGGCCTGCAAAGTAGGAAGCGCATCGGTGGCCGCTGGGCCTTCCGCATGAAGCAGAATGTCCGACTTATCCATCAGGTTTGCCAGCGGCAAATCATCTGAAAACAATTTTTCCAACAACACCCAATAACGTTGTTGCATACCGGATGTGTCGATTCCCGACAAGCGTTCCGCTTCCTTAGCGGCCATGATTTGTTCATGCACCAAGTAGGCTTTGCTGTGCACATTATCAACCCATGTTGTCATATCTAATCCTGATAATTCCGCGTTTATCTTTGGGTTCAATTTTTTTGGATTCGGCTGTTTTCTCTCCAACGTACTGGAAGAATAGACTGAAATCATTACCTATCCCTCCAATATAAGCGTAAAAGTCCAACCTGTAACCTATTTTAAGTCTATGGTGCTCGGCTTCATTCAATTGAAAAAGTCTAGAGGCTCCTGGAAGGTTGAAATTTTCGGAATTTAACTGAATAGCCATTTCAATATCGCTAGGGGTCGGCTTATCTGATAAAAAACTGCCGGCAATGAAAAGAGGAAACGCATTCGACTGCGGAATCTTTTCTTGGTTAAGTCCGTTCATCACATCATGCCATAGCTGCTCTCGGTAGGCATTAAAACAAAAAGCAATTTGGACATCCTTAAACGTGGAGTCGTGTATACCTTCTGGTAGCAATCCTCTGGCATCTAAAGCGGGAATTGTCATTACGAATCCCTGTAGTGATTTAATCGAAACGATTGTAGCACGGTAAAATTCAGCGTAACCCGGGGGGAATTTACTTTCGTATGGTGGAGCGCGCTAGAGAGTCTACCGAATAATGTTAGTAAATTGGCGGATCGCCCCCAACTAACTGCATCCGCCCTACCTGACGCTCACCCGCCCCGCCAAACTATTCCCCTGCACCGCCTCGTTATACATATCAAACCCGCTAGCCGGCGGAATCGCGGCACTGCCGGCCCTGGCGACGCGCCAAACTTGATACACCGTCAACTCGCCACCGGCTTGTAGTTTGGCGACGCGGACGATGCGGTCCGGGTAGCGTTGGGTTTCCTTGATGTTGGCCCAGTAACTGTCGTCTTTGGGCTGGATTTTGGCGTCTGCCAGATAGGTTTCATCGTTTTCCTGGCCTTCCGCTAAGCTGGGGATGCCGTCTTCGATCACCACAAACTCGCTGCCGGGTGCCGGCAGGCCAGCGTCGGCGCTGCGTTTGACGCGCACTTCGCTGACCACCACATCGCCGGGTTTCAAGGTCTGGCTCATGTCAATCAATTCGCTGCCCTTGGCGGTAATGCGGCGGAAGTTGCGTTGCACCTCCAGACCGACGGCGCGGGCAGCGACGGCTGGATAGGGCACTTCGACACTGACGGTGGCGTTGGCGATTTCGTCGGCATTCAGCTCGGCGAGATGAAGCTCACTTAGGTCCGGGCTATCGCCAAAGCGGTTGAAGTTGCCCAGATAGCCGCCGGGGATGCGTTGCAACGTACCGAAAGCAAAGCCGTCCTTGCTGCTGACCAAAATGCTGCGGGCGCTCTGCTTGGCCGCTGCCGCCGCTTCCTTAGTTAACAATTCGCGGCTGTTGAAGATTACTTGCGCGGTATCGTAAGTCGATTGCCAGTAGCCGTTTTGCTGGATTTGCAATAGCAAGCGTTTCAGCTTGGTTTCGAGCGCCGGCGGCAAGGCCTGGGCATCGTTTAACGCGCCCAGGCCAGCGGAGATCAAGCTGGGCGTACCAAAGCCAAAGCCCAAGCTGTTATACAGCTCGCCGCGTTGCTGCTGATAATTGGCTGGATCAAAAACATCTAGCGCCAGTTGCAAGCGTTTGATCAGATCGTTTTTCAGCTGCGGCCGGTCTTTAAACTGCTGATTGAAGCTGTGCCAGTTTTGATTTTCGTAAGCCTTGACGATACGCAGCGCGGCGACCAATTCGCCCGCGCCAGCCTTAGAATTGGCAAGCACTTTTTCGACAAAATCGGCCTGCTGTTGCCACGGTGCGTTATAGGCATAACCGACCGTCGCAAAGCCGCTCAACACAAAACCATCCGCTACCGTATTGCTTTCGGCGTGATTGTTCAGCCAATCCATGGCTTTGAAGTAGGCGTTATTCACGCCTTCCACTTGCAGGTCGTTGGCGTATTTCAGGGTCTGCAGCGCAATCAAAGTCACCGGCACGGTGGCTTCGCTGTCGCTGGGCCATAGGGCAAAGCCGCCATCCGATTTTTGGTTTTGAATCAGCTTTCGTACTCCCAAGGCAGCGTTTTGCTTGGCGCGTTGCAAAGTCTTTTCCAACGGCCCTAATTGCTCGGGCTTCAGACCGGCGCGCTCGATCAAATCCAGTAACACCAGATTCGGCACGGTGCTGTGCGCCAGTTGTTCGGTGCAACCGTAAGGATATTGCACCAGCATGGACGCCGCTTGCAGGGCGGCGCCCAGCAGGCCGGAATTGACCCGTACCGTTACTTGCCGAGGCTGAGATTGTGCAGGCAAATCGATACGTAGCAGATTGTCCTGCTGACTACTGCTGTAAACCTGTGGCAGAGCGGCGGCTTTTAACGGAATCTCAAATTCCTCGGCACCACCGACTCGCACACCAGCCGGCGCAGTCAACGCCACCTTCAATGCCGGTGCACCTTGCCGGTCGTTGGCGCTTAAACGTAACGGCCATAATTGCTCGGCTTTGGCTGCCAGTTCAGCTTGCGGTGCGGTTTCGCCGCTTTGCAAAGGCAAAACGTCAGGCAAACTGATGCTGCCGGCCAGTTTTACCGGCTGGGCCAAGTGATTAGTCAGTTTGACTGCCACGTCCACCTCGTCGCCCTGCCTTAAAAATTGCGGGCCGACCATATCCACCGCCACGTCGGTGACGCTGCGGAACTGGCCGGTGGTTTCGCCGATGCGGCCATCTTTGTCGCTGGCTACTGCCGTGACCAGCCATTCGGTGACATTCGCCGGCATGTCTACGTCGATAGTGGCAGTGCCTTTGGCGTCGGTGACAACATGCGGAAACCAACCGGCGGTATCGCGCATGGCTTTTTTCGCCAACTTGCTTTGGCTCTTCAAGGCGCTGAGCGAGAAATTGGGTTTGCGCAGCAAGTCGGCGTAACCGTAGCCTTGCAGATCGTCTGAATAGAAAGTCGCTAAATTGCTGCGTTGCAGCGGATAGAAAAAGTCGAAAATGCCCGGTCGGAATTCGGCTTGCACCGCATACACGGCGCGGTCGACGATGGACACCGCGATTTCGGTGTTCGCTGCCGGGCTGCCGTCCGCACGTTTTACTTGCAGCTTGATCTTGGTGGGTTTCAGCGGCTCGGTTTCGGCTTTTTCCGGCTCGATGGCAATCTGCAACCGCTTTTCCCAAGGCACGATTCTAAAGCCCAGCGTTTGTTCCTTGTACTTGCCGCCGGCCACCGGCACGGTCACGGTATGGTAAAAACCGGTGCCGTATTCGGGCTTGGCGGTCACTTCAAACCAGCGGCTGCGGCCTTGAGCTGACGCGCTGCGGCTATCAAACAAACGCGCGCCGGCCACGGTTTCCCAGATAGCGCCGCTTTCGTTATTGCCCCAAGCCTTGGGCAATAAGGCAAATACCTTGGCTTGTTCGCCGGGGCTGAGGATGGTGGTGGGCGTGTACAGTTCCAGTTCCGGATTATCAGCCACCGCTTCGCCGCCGCTGCCGGCGACGATTAAGGTGCTGGGTTGGGAGCTGGCCGGATGGTTCAAGTTCCGGCCATCCAGGCTTTCTAAGCGGGCCACGGCGGTGAGCCGGCCAAATTCTTTTAAAGCCGGAATGGTCAATTTTTGCTGGCCGCGCTCGTCGGTCGCAAAATCCAGTTTCACCAGACTGCGCTTGTCGCTGCCGGGTTGCTCCAGCATCACATCAACCACGCCGCCGGCTTTGGCGGCTGGTTTGCCATCGGCATAACTGGATTGCAACAGCAATTGCAAATCCTGATCGCCAACCGCCGCCACGGTTTTGTTAAAACGCACTGCCGGTTGCGCTTCGGACAAGGTGGCGTAAATGCTGTCGGTCAAAATCGCATTGCCGCCGGCCGCATCCTGGGCGCGCACCATTAAGGAATAAATCCATTCCTGATCGGGCGTTTCTTTATCCGAGGCCGGCACGGTGAACTCGAAACTGCCGTCGCCGCTTTCATCCAGCTTGGCCGCGGTTTCCCAAGGGTTGCTGGCATCGACAGCTTGGCGTTCTTCGATCGAGCTGTACAGTCGTTGCGGTTGGGTCAATGGCGCGGCGGATTTAACCTGGCCGAAATAGTCGTTGCCGGCGGTTAAACCCGCGCCGGCTTCGGTGACAAATTGCGGCGCTTCGAATTTTTTCCGGTACAGAAATACTTCGAATTTGACGTTCTGCGGCACGCCGCCGCTGTAGCGTTTGGCGCGGAATTTTAACTTAAACGGTTGACCTGCTTGCACCACCTGGCTGCGATCCAGCCATTCCAGGTAAAACGTCGGTTTGATGTAATCGCGCACCCGAAATTCGCCGCCGTAGGCTTTGTGGTCTATCTCGGCCAGTAAGCGATACAAGCCCGGCGTCTGGCTGGGATCGAGATCGAAGCTGCCGGAAAACGAGCCAAAATCGGTAAGCTGGGTCTGGCCTTGCAAGCCGGTAGCGTTGCCGTCCGCGCGAATCAACGATACGTCGGTTTGTTTGGATTGAAAAGCCGGAATCCGCAACTGGCCGTCCTGCAAATTTCGGACGATGCCTTTGTAGAAAAAAGTCTCGCCCGGTTTGAAGATTGGCCGGTCGGTCATCACGAATACCGCGTCGTCCTTGGCTTGAGTCGGCAGAAAATCGGTAGCGGTCAATGCGGTACGCGCCGCTTCGCCGGGTTTAGCTGCCGACGCGTCCACGCGCACCAGTAACTTACCGTCCAACACGCCATCCGGATTGTTAAAGCTCAGTTCGCCGGCAGCGTTGGTGCTGGCCGGCAAGGTTTGCCAGTGGCCACGGCCATCGCGGTAACTGACTTTGGCACCGGCCAGGGGCTGTAAATCGCGGTTCATCGCCCGCACCAGCAACTGCTCGCTGGATTGCTTGACCTGCACCGCCAGACTGCTGACCTGAATCAGACATTGCGCCTCGTTCTTGCCTTGCACCGCTTGCAGCAAATAAATCCCGTCCGGCAATGGGTCGAGCGCGACTTGGCGGACCTTGTAGCGCTGCTCGCTCCAGGTATCTTCGTTAAACCACCAGCCCAAGTCGTGGGTTTGTTGGCCGTTGCGCAGCAAATCCAGATAACTCTCTTTCACCACCGTAAACCCTTTCGGCGCCGCGACTAAAACCTGCTGCGGCACCGACACCAACGGTTTTTCGGTGACGGTCAGCACCGAACCGCTGAAGTTGGTTTCTTTTAAGGATTTGCGAAACTCGACATCCAGCATGCCGCGCAACAACTTTAACGGCGATTGCGCATTGTTCAGGCCTTTGGCGAAATAATGGCCGGGATTGAGCTCGCTGACCGGCTGCTCGTAACTGCGGCTGACGTTGAACTGGCCATCCAGAAAGGTTTCCAGGTTATTGGCTTTCAGCACCCGGATCAGCATGGGCTGGTCGGTGAGGGTGTAATCCAGGCGGATGTTGGGGGCTTCGGTGTTGGTGAAGCTGCGTTCGGCGGTGAGGTAAAACGGGCTGCCGGCGAGGACACAAAATGGCGTGATTAATAGTAAGCAGCCAAGAGCGTGCGCCGCCAAAGATTTGCGCGCGAGTGCCTTCATAAAATTGTGCATGTGCCCGTCTCCCGGCTAATGACTTTTAACGTATTGGATTCTTTTGCTTACCACCCGAGACGCTCATCGCGCTCGTCGCTCGCTGTAGAATAGCCGCTTATCGGCGAAAATGAATACCCGTCTCAGTTCTGACCGGACGAATACACTACACCGCAGCTTGCCGCGCTATTTAGGTATTTCGCAAAGGGGCAACAAATTAAGCCGTTGGGCGCGACGGGCAAATTTAAGATCATCAAATGTCACAAACGCATGGCACTGTGTTGATGCCGCCAAATGTCACGCATCTGCAAATTCAAGCCCGGCCCGGCACCAGGTAATCGCCGTTCGTAACGCGGCGGCATCTTCAATGATGACATTCGGCAACCCTTGCCAATGTGCAAAAACCGCCATCACAACGACTGCACCGCACCTTTGGCTATAGCGTCCTCCATTTCCTCCAGACTGACCGTAGACCCGGAATGGCCAAGGATTTTGGGGCCGTCTTCAATCCAAGAAAGCGTGGCGGTTTTCACTGGTCGCATGACAATGGCGTCGCCTTGGCGCTCAAAGATCAACTCAACACCGGGCTTTAGTCCCAGAGCATGAATAAGGGTGTCCGGAATATTGACGTCGCCGTGACTGGATAAGCTTGGCATGTCGGCTATTCTCGAAAAAATGGAATTAAATGGATTTTCGCGTTTTCAGCCATAAAGCGCAAACGCCAAAATGATCATTACTGTTCGATGTCTTTTAATACACGTCGAATTTCGGTGTATTGATTCGCTCACTCTAGCCCTCCCGGCAACACCATTAAGTTAAGGCTTAACCATTCGCCTTGATGCCCTAAGGCTGCTGAACGTGTCGAAGGGTGAATGCTTACGCCGACCATGGTTCGACAGATTCTCGGCAACTCTCCTGCGTACACAACGTCTGCATCCATGCGGTCGACCACGAACGGCTTAACTTCACGGCATGGGTGTGTGGGAGCGGAACCAGCGGGCAGCTCCATCCGGCTGTGTCTGCCAATGGTGCACGGAGTCCGACCAAAAGCTCATTAAGCGTTTAAGCGTTTAAGCTCGCGCACGAGGTCTTTTGCTATCGTCGCAAGACTTTTTAGCTTGTGCGCAAGCCTGCCAAGCCGCGCAGATAAACCTAAAAGCCTTGCGCGCAACACGTTTAAGCTCGCGCGCGAAGTCTTTTGCTATCGTCGCAAGACTTTTTAGTTTGCGCGCAAGCCTGCCAAGCCGCGCAGATAAACCTAAAAGCCTTGCGGGCGAGGCAAATTGATTCGCCCGCGAGGCAAAATGCCTCGCGCGCAACTCGATTGAGTTTGAGCCCAAGGAAACGAAGCAGTCGCGAATAGCACGATGCGATTAACGCGAGGCTTCAAGGCGTGCGAACTAGGGGGAAAACCCTATCCCCATCAAGAAAATCAGGCCCCGCATACCACCAACACCGGAATGCAATGGATCGATGTATTGTTAGCAGGCTTGCGCGACTATCGGCCATAACCAGGGCCGTAGGGCGGATGCCGATAGGCGATCCGCCAATCAGACGCCACCATACGGCGGAACCGCGATGCGTTCCGCCTTACGCGGGTTATGCACTTTCCAGTAGCGCTATATTTTCTAAAACATCCTCGGCTAGAGAATATATTGATAGGTAATCGTATTTATGTATATGGGGCGCTCTCTTCGGCTGCCAATACCTGCCATGGGCCAACCAATTTCTATAGTCGAGTGCTTGAGCTAAATTATCGAACCTTTTTTTGTGCTCAGGTAGTTCTGAGCGCCATAGAGCAATTATATCGTCCTTCAGCGACGCTCTATTTTCTTTACTATCGTAGATGACCCTCATCTTCTTGGAAAATTCATCTCTTAGTTTATCTTGGCCGCGAATAATGTAATCAATCTTTACTCTAGCTTCAATTGCTGCAAGCAATTCAAGGGAACACATTCTATCTAGCGTTTCTTTTCTTTCCTTTAGTTCATTAAATACTTCCTCTTTAGAATATCCAATGAACTTAGCGGATATTTCACCTGATTCAAAATCAATGTCATAATATGAATTTAAGGAGCCCTCACTATCAACGTAGTACCTCTCAATATCTTCTATTGTGGAATGCTTATTTGTAAATGAAGTCTTTTTCCTTCTAGCCATTTACAACTTCCATCAGGGCATTGAAGAAATTCTCTTCATTAAAATCTACAAACGAAACTTTACGGGACTCTCTTAATACTATTTTCCAAGTCCAATCTGGTATTTCTTGAGGTTCTTTACCTTTTGGCGTTTCACCATCAATAGAGATAGCCACGCTAATCTTCATTCCTTTGCTGTTTTTATCGGCCAGAATAAATTGAACTCGTCCCTTCACACCTTCCATGTCAATTCTGCCTTTGGTGCCAATTAACAACGTACCTATAGGTTCAAAGGTTAGTTTTTGTCCAGCAAAATCAACCGTCATTGCTTTTACAGTATAAGTACCGATGTAATCTTCTGTTAATTGAAGTTCTTTATATGCATACGAAACCTTTCCCTGCTTTTGATAAGGGGATAACCATTCCTCTAGCAAATCATAGAACTGACCTATAAACTTAAGCCACTCGCTTTTTTCTGATTGCCAGTCAATCTCTTTTTCTTCAGATTTTATTTCATGTTTTGTCAATAAGTCTTCAAAATCTTTTTTACTCATCAGTATCTACTCTAATCTAGTAACTATTCAGGTATGCATAACATGTTATCAAGCTGTTAACAGCATACCTACATGTGAATAAACGTTGTCTTGCCAATTTTGACCGGCATATGATTTTTCCTTCCTTATACCATCGGAGCCAAGCACACAGGATGGGTAGAGGCGATAGCCGAAACCCATCAATGTATGTTGCTATACATCATAAATATTGATAGCAGTTTTTAACATAACTTTGTTTATTATATTTACGGCTATCGTGATGGGGTTCGGCTATCGCCTATACTCATCTTATATCATGTCAGCTACAAACCAATGAGCAGTCATTGGTGAAATTACAGCGACTGTCTCTTGTGGGCCGATAATCCCCCTTCAATCAGACTTGCCACGAAAGCGTTCGGTCATAGTTCCACACCTGGACCGTACAACCCTCACTTTATTTTTAACCCAGTTTTGCCCAAATCGGCATCCCAACGGAATCGCCTTTACGTGCTATTTGCCGCTCCTTGCTGCGAGTAGAGTCGTCCGATAAGTTTTGGCCTGATACGGACTTATTTCCGGCATTCAAAGTTTTCTTCCTGAATATTTATCGACAACCTTACTGGGCTGAAGCTTAACGATCTATATTACGGAAACAACTCTATTGGGATACTAACTTCCCTTCTAGCTTTGCCCCTGCAGAAGCATTCTCAACCCGCCCCGCATAACTCAAAATCGGCAAGCCATAAAACAATTTATCCCCCTCCTGCCGCATCGCGGCCTTGGCGGCTTCATAGTCTTGCTGCCAACGCGGGGCAAACTCATTGGTTTCCTGCGCGTTACCTGCGCCGCCGGCCAAAAACAGTTCGCGCACCGCCGCGCCGGGATTGACGAAAGCAGTCAATTGCGCGGCTTGCCAGCGTTGTTTTTCAATGCCGCGTTGCCAATCCAGGGGACTCAAAGATTGTTTGTTGCAAGCGTCTTTCATCCGGGTCAGCAAGCTTTCCGAGCTGGCAGCCAGGAACAAACTGCCGCCGGCGCATTCCGCGCCCAAGTCCGGGGTTTTCAAATATTGCGCGTAAGCGGCACTGGCTTGCGGTTGCTGGGGATTGGCGACGATGATGCCCATCGCGCCGGTCGGACTGTCGGCGGTGAAATCCCAAACCAAGCCGACGCCAGCCGGCTCGGTGCTGGGAGGATTGCTAGACGGGCCGTTTGCCGCCAGTGTTTGCCAATCTTCTAAGGTTAAATCGGGCGGTAGCGCCAGGCTGGCGGCGACGCCGGCAAAGGCATCATGCGGGATACTGGCTAAAACGCCTTCGAACAATTGTCCGTGCAATTGGTTTTGCCAGGCAGCCGCCGGCAGGTTCAGCGTGCCCAGTTGGCCGTCTTTTAACGCAAAATCCCATTGCAGCGGATAGGTCGGTGTGCCGGTCAGCGCCGGCAGCAAATTATCGATAAAGGCTTCGGATCGTAGCGTCAAACTTAAGGGCGCATCGCTGCGGCGGCTTTGCGGGGCGATGCTGTCGATCACGTTCAATAACGCTTCCAGGCTTTGCGCCAGATAAATCCGTTCGCGGAACTGGGTGAAAAACAGTTTTTGCAAACCGATACGGGCTTCCAGGATCGGTTCCGGCAGTCTGTTGAGACGATAGCCGCTGGTCGCCAACACGCCAGCCAAGGCCGGCATGGCTTGATCGGCAAACTGGCTGTCGCTACGCGAGTAGCTGATGACCCAGCCCTGGCTGGCATGGGCCATGTCGTAATGCAGCTCGGCATTGGCGGCGACGGCATCGCGCAGCAGCTGCGCCAGAAATTCGCCTTGCAGGCCTTCCAGGTTGAGTTGCTCGGCTTTCACTTTCAGGCTTTGCAGCAAGCCGAAAAACAGGCCTTGCACGAAGCGATTGCCGACCAAGCTTTGCACTTGCGGCTGCGCATCCCACCAGTTTAAAAACGCTTCGCCCTGATTAAAGTTAAGGGTAAAGGCCACCGGATGTTTTTTTACATACCAGGTCGCCTGCTTCGGACAATCGGCCGGGCGCTTTACGGTGGCGTCCATCGTGGTACCGGAGCCGACATCGCCGCCGGTCAAGGCGGGACAATGATCGTCGCCCGCCGGCACAACATCGTTGCTGCCGACCAGCGAGGTGCCGGCATCCACGTCGTTATTAGCCGAATCGCGCAATTTCACGGTCAAATCCAGCAAGGGCAGACCGGCGCGCATCAAACGGCTGAGAGGTTGCCGGGAGTAATCCTGATAGCCGACGATGCCGGCGGTGGCAGTCAGCACCGCCGCCGAGGCAATCACGGTCAGGCGTTTTGCGGGGCTAAGCGGTTCCATTCGTACACTCCAAGGAAATAGGGATTTTCCGGGCGGGGGACCCACACCGGATCGGGCGATTGCAATAATTCGGCGACGCTGACCACGCGCACTTGGGCGTCTGCGCCTTGTGCGCCGTTGTGGTAGACGGCCAAATTTTCCGGATGGCCGGCGGCGAACAGCATCAGGTGGTAGGGTTCGTCATTAATTAAGGGTTTTTGATACACCAGCAAATCGCCGCTTTTTGCTGTTGCCAGGTCGCGGGATTTCAAGCGAAAGTTGTAGCCGATCAGGGTTTCTGCGTCGGCGAAATGGCCATAGCGCGGTTGACCATTGTGCAAGCCGGTTTGCCAGATTTGCGGATAGTCAGGTATGGCTTTGCGGGCTTGTTCGGATAAAGGTGGCAATTTTAGTTTAGGCGGCACACCGAGTTTCGCGGTGCGGCTGGCGTCGCGTGGTTCTAAAGCGGTGCGGTAAGCAAATCTCACCAGACCGGCGCAGTCGCGTTGTTTGGGTTCCCAGAGCGGGCTGAGTTTGCGGGCTTGCAGCAGGGCTACGTCGGTGACGACTTGGCGCAACGCATCGGCGTCTTGCGGTAGCAAGTAGGTTTGCCTGTTTACATGCCCCACGCCACCGCCCTCTTTGGGCTGTTGTGACGACTCCCTCTCCTCAAGGGAGAGGGTTGGGGTGAGGGGGATCAAATAAGGCAAGGCTTTTATTTGCAAACCCTCACCCTGCCCTCTCCCGGAGGGAGAGGGTTCTGTTTTAGTTTGTGCGGCAAGTCCTTCTGCAGCAGAGGGAGTTGCGTTATTTCCTGATGCGGACGGCTCCAGGTAACCCAATTCTTCCGAACTGTCCTCAGCCTCGCCTTCGCGCTTGGGTTCGTGTTTGATGTATTCCCGCACTTCCACCGGCATGTCGCGCTCGGCATCCTGCCCAGGCACATAGATTTTCGCGGGCTGGCGATTGCCTTGGATCACGACGTAAGCCAGGGTTTTGGTTTCGCCGGGCCGGGCCAAGGGTTTTTGCACCCGGCGCCGGCTTTCCGTGGGTAAACCTTCATCCAAAATAATATCCAGATTGGCCAAGGTATGCTGCACCGCGCCGCCCGGCCAGTAATTGGTGTCGATGCGGAACACGCCAAGCGGTGGCGCCGGATGCACATATAAATAAGGCCCGTAGCCGGGTTGGTCGAAGTTGTCGCCGTTTTGATTTAAAAAGAAGATGCCGCCGCTGTTGGAATTGGTGTCGGCCCAATACACATGGCTGCTGTCCGGCTCATAGATATGTAAATCGGTATACACGCCGTCGCTATCGCTGGTGAGCACCACTTTTAAACCAATCGAAGCAATTACCGCATCGACTGTGGTGGAAGCCTTGGCAACACCAGCGCTGTTGGCGCATTCGGTAATCACGGTATTTTTACCCTTCGCGGCGGGAAACGCGCGGGAGAAGCTGCCATTGGCGTTGCGCACGTAATAGCGCACGCCATTGATATTCACCACAATCGGATCGGCTGTCGGGTCGGAACAGGTGCCGGCCACAGTGATCTGCAGACCGCTGGTCCAACCGCCGGCTGGCTTGCTTAAAGTTAGGGTTGGCGCTACTGCGGGGCCTGTGGCCATGGGCCGTTGCTGACCGCGCCGGGCCAGAATATCCGGATCGTCGCTAGACGCGGCGAAGCTTTGAGTCGATAAAACCAGCAGCGTGGCGGCAAAGCGGCCCAGCCGGCGGGCATCGAACAAATGAGGTATCCGCATCGAGGCCTCCATCGGGCTATGGGATTTTATCAGTGCTGGAAATGTAGCAAGCAAATCGGCTAACGGCAAATCTGCTGAACGGTTTCTGAAAAGCCTAATTGTAAAGAACCAAAGTATTACGTCTCCACGCTGCCCTGCAATCGGGTAATCGAGGCATCTCTCGCTTGTGGATCGATGTGAAACGCCAGCGCCACCGGTTTATGCAACAAGCCGTCTTCGCCGGAGGCGTTAGGGTTGAGCTGGCGTTTTTCCACAAAATCAATCAAACGCCGCAGATGATAAATCAGCAATACCCGATTGCCCTCGCTGCCTTTGTAGATTAAATATCCGACATTGTCTTCGCTCAAGTCCGGATTGCGGGCGATCAGCGCGGTCAATTGGGTGTCGCAATTGCCGGCCAGGCTTTTCAATACCGAATCCGGGTGCAGACGGATCAATTGCTGTAAATGTGCGACCAAGTCGCCAGCCAGTTGCTGTTGTTGTAACTGTTCCAATTCGGCATCGCTGCACAAAAAACTTTCCGCTACCAAATAGTGCCGGTCGCGCTCGCCGTCGTTGGCGAACAGTGAGATTTTCGCCAGCGCGGTATCCTCCAAGGCATTAAGAAATTCTTGAGGGGAGCGGATATGCTTATCGATGGTGACCACCCACGGCAAAGCCCGACCGGTGGCTGCAAAACGCGATTTGACGCTGCCGATGACGCCGGAACGCGACAGTTCTTGTTCACGGCCTATAGGCTTAACCAAAAACGCATCGACGGCGGCAATTTGGGTGCGAAAGCCGGCGGCCTTAAAATGCTTGATGGCTTTGGAATAACGCGGAGAGTAGGGGATGCCGGTGCCGTCGTACAAAATATTGATGCGCAGCTCGCGGGCATGCTGCGCTACCAAGTCGCGCAGTCGGTTCGCAAAAGGCTCGACGTAAACGTAGTCGTCGCTGTGGTGATTGGCGGCGGTCAGCAGACGGTACAAATCGCTAAGTTTTCTAAATTCGTCCAAGGAGGCAATGACGAAATTGTCGCCGCAGAGGGCGGTGGCGATTTCCTCGATTGCGGTTTTGCCGACGCCGGCACCGCCCATACTCATCAAAAACTGCGGTTGATCGACCGGGGTTTTGCCGGCGAAAATCGCGTCGCGGGCGGCCAATAAAATACGAGTGATCTTACCTAAACGCTCGTAGGCAATTTCCACGGTACGGCGCAAACGGGTTTCGCTGCGGGCAGCGATCAGCATTTTTTGTTTTAGGGCTTGGTTGTCCCCTAATAAAAACAAGTTGGCCTGCTCGCCGGCGCATTGTTTCAGTAAATCGATCAACTCGGCTTGGCTGGGGGAACGCAAACCGGTCAGCATGTTCACGTCCAAGCAAAACAAGGGCGCAACGCCGTCTTCGCGGATGGGAATCGCGTCGATCTCGTTTTTGCCGGGTGCGCGCAAATCTTCGGTGCCCGGCAAGTAGCCAATGACATGCTCGGACACGCTTAAGGGATTGTCGGCGAAATGTTGGCCGGCAATCAGTTGCTCGGCGGTAATACTGCTCAGCGGCACCAGGCCGCCGGTCACGGTGATTAGACATTCCACACCGTCACCGGTGATATGCGACAGAAACGGGATGCCCAGGACAAAACGTTTGTTCTCCGGCCATTTGCCGTAGCGGTTGGCCCGGTTGTTTAGGCTTTTAATCCGTCTGGGATCCAGCGCATGAGCAAACGCCCTGCTCAATGCCCGGTGTTGGCTGCTGTGGTCGTGCAGTACTGTAACGTCGTCGGCGGTTAAACGTCGAAAATCAATCCCTTGTTCATACACAGCCTTGAAAGCCGGCAGGTTGCCGAGTGCGGAAATGAAAAAATCCAGGGTCATACGGTTACCGTAACCATAGGGCCGAATCACCCGCAAGGAATGATAAAAGCTGGCCAGCCGCTCGGCGATGTCCTCACTCTGGATCACAAAACCGTTATTATCGAAAATCGCGCTGTCGGCATTGCTGTCACCATCCAGCACCAGCCGCTCGATCGCCTCACGAAACTGTTTGCGCTTGCCGGCATCCGGCATGGTGCCGGGCCGGTGAGTGACGGTGGGCTGCTCCTTCCAATCGCTGAACATCTCGCGATGAATGCGCGAGTACAAGCCAGTCATGTAAGTGACGCGCTTGGTCTGGTCGTGGGAGACGGTGATTTCCAGCTCTTGCAGCAAAGTAGACAACAACCCCGCGCCTTGAGCGATGGCCAACGCGGTGCGCAGGCGTTTTAGCGGTTTATAACCCGGAATGTTCCGGCTGGGGTTTTGCATGATCCACCCTCTTATTTTTTATAGTTATTGTTTTATGGGGCGATCTTAACTGGATATTGGGAAGGAGGGAATTGGTTATGCGTCGTTGATACAACGACTGGGTTTATTGCCGGTTCACGAAAGCCATTCTTGGTTTTCGTCCATCGAGCCAACAGTCAACGAAAACAATGACGCTGAAGTGACCGGGGGTCCCGTCGTGTTTTGGCTATATCTCAGTAGGTAAAAACTAGAGATACCTCACAAATTTGATAATAATCACCTTAAACCTTACAATTGATAAGGACTAATTATTCTTCCGGAGAAAACCATGGTGCATTCCCTGACGCAAATACCAAACAGACTATTCGCAGCCAGTTTAATCTCAGTATGTTTAGGTGGGACGGCCCATGCCGACTGGAATTGGACCACTTTAAGCAATCCTAATTGGGACATTTCGCTAACGGATGCCGGTTATTCTGATTACTTGCTCGATCATACCCCTGGCTTCGTGGGACGCGAATACCTTTCCGGGGAGTGGGGCGCGGCAATTGGCTACAGTAAAGGCAACACAACTGTGACACCAAACTGGTTGGAACCAAACTTCAGTTTTCCTGATTGGACAACCAATTCGACTTTTACAACAAAAACACCTACTTCGATCACAGCATATAGTGCGGACGGATTGAATTCAGCAATAGAAGCGAAATCCGTGATTGCCAATTCCGACCTACAGATTGATCAGACCTTCCGCCTGGTGGATACCGTGACCGGGACGCCGATGGGCGTCAGTGCCGCATCCAGCGGCAGTGGACAATCATTGTTATCAAACCGTTATGTATTGCTCCAGTCATACAGCATTACCAACACCACGACGGACACGATTAATAATTTACAGTTCTTCCAGCTATTGCACGGCTTAGAATCCCAATCAGGTGTTTTCGACAATCGTAATTATGCCGGCGCTTATTCGGACTATCGTTACGACATTACACTGAATGGCGTCGACACTAACAGCAGCGGTGGACAGCGTGACTATATAGGCTTTAGCAGCACATTGGCGCCTTCTGCCGTCGAAATAGGTCATTATGGTATTGAGGGTGTCGACGATCATGCTATCGGCAAACCCAGCGTCGGCACCCATTTATCGATCGAGGCGAACAACCTTAATAATCAAGACAATTTTGCGCCGGCAAATCGCTGGGTGGCGGGCGCCGAACGATGGGACTTGAATAATCTCGCTCCAGGCGAAACCAAGTCTCTGACTGTAATGCTAACCCTTTTGACTGGCTGGCAAGTGGATTCTAACAATAACTCCGGCAGCGGCAACGGCGGAGCTACCGAAATCGGCGGATTGGATTACGAATTCCAGGGGTCCCACAGTGATGGCCAGTTTTTTATTAGCTACCATCAGGAAGACGCAAGTAGTATCCAGACATTGGTTAACGAAGGCGAAATCGGCGCACCAACATTTCCAATACTTGGAGGAAAACTACAGCTTTTCAACGTCGATTTTGAAGGCGAGTTTCAAGGCTTGCTGAAATTGACCTTCGGCTATGACTACAATCTGCTGAGCGATATAGACGAATCTTTGTTAAGAGTATTCCACTGGAAAGATAGCAAAGGTACCTGGGAAAATCTGGGTGGCATAGTCGATCCAACCCACCATACCATTACAGTTTATACAGATAGCCTTTCTCCATTTGCCGTTACGGCTGTTCCGCTACCAAGCGCAATTTGGTTGTTTGGGTCGGCATTGGTTGGCTTTGGAATATCTAGAAAACGTTCTGCGCTCTAGGGCCTTGGGGCCGATTAGGGTAGCGTAATCGGACGCATATTAAATCTTTCGGCGTATCGCTATTGCTAGTGGAGTAAGCGATGCTTGGAATATCCATCATTCCTCCGAATACGCTTCGCTATCCGGAGCGACTCCAGCACACTTGGGACGGAGTATCTCCCGTATGCCGCGCCGAGCACCGGAGTTTTTGAACGGGTAAATCGGCAGGATTGCCGATTTGCATGCGCAGCACCCGAAGGGCGAGGCACAGGGATGTGCCGCGTGAGCTAAGCGGCATCCGGGCCGCCTTTTCTTTGGATACTTTCTTTTGGCGGTGCAAAAGAAAGTATCTCGGCTGTCGGGCCGAGACCCGACTTCTAAACACCCGTCGCTCCAGCGACACATCAAAAGCAATTCACCGCATGGACACTAAACACCACCCGACGACGCTCAAACCGTATTCGATTGATCAATCATTTCAACACTACGCCCTTCAAACCGATGCGCGACCCCCTGCATCACCAAAATCAACACTACCCCCGCCAGGATAAAACCAATCTGCTGCAACGACGTTTTGATGTCTGTCTTCTGGTGCAGTGACGGGATCAAGTCGGCAACCGCGATATAGATAAAGCTGGAGGCCGCCAAGGTTAAAAAATACGGCAGGATATGGTGGAGGTCGCCGAGGCTGAAATACGCCAATATCCCGCCAACCACCGTACTCAAACTGGCGAGGATGTTATAGAACAAGGCTTCGCCGCGCTTGTAACCGCTATGCAGCAGAATGGCGAAGTCGCCAACTTCTTGCGGAATCTCATGCGCGGCCACAGCCAAACTGGTGACAATACCCAACTGCACGTCGGTTAAAAACGCCGCGCCGATCAATACGCCATCGACGAAGTTGTGGATGCTGTCGCCAAGAATGATAAACATGCCGGCGGGACGATGACCGGCCGGCTGGATTGAATGGCTATGGCCGTGTGCATGGGCGTGCTGATGTTGTTCATTATGCGATTCTTCGCCGTGGGCTTCGCAGGCGTGGGAATGGCAGTGCCGCCAGACCAACAGTTTTTCCAATACAAAAAACAACAGGATGCCGGCCAGGATGGTGGCCGACAGCGTAGGCATGTCTTCGACCGGCACTTCCTGGAACGCATGCGGGATCAGGCCGCAAAACGCGCCGGTCAGCAAGGCGCCGATCGCAAAGCTGATGCCGTGCGGCAACACGTGTTTTTGTTTGTGTTCCGGCAGCAGCAAAAATACCGCTGCGGCCAACACGCTGAGCACGCCGCCCAGCGCGGTAAACAGGATAATCGACAGCAATACGCTCAAATCAGTCTCTCCAGATCAGGCTGGCCATGCGGCCAGTCGCAGCGCCGTCGCGGCGGTACGAGTAAAAACGTTGCGCATCGGCGACAGTACACAAGTCGCCGCCGTAGACTTGTTGGACGCCCAACTCCGCCAGCTTAATCCGCGCCAATCTATAAATATCGGCCAACCACTTGCCGGGCTGACCGGCGCGAAACGCCACGGCGGTAATCGGATTGTCCCTGACAAAAGCGTCCCGCACGTCGTCGCCGACCTCGAAATTCTCCGGACCAATCGCCGGCCCCAACCAGACTTGTACTTCCTGGCAGCTCATCGCATACAAGGTTTCGGCGATGATACCGGCCTGCAAGCCGCGCCAACCGGCATGGGCGGCGGCAACCACTTCGCCATCGTCGCCGCAGAACAGCAATGGTAGGCAATCGGCGGTCAATACCGCGCAAACCGTGCCGGGTTGATCGGCGAAACTGGCGTCGGCCTCTTCCAAACTGTTGGTTTCATCGGCATTCACTACCCGCACCCCGTGCACTTGTTGCAACCAGACCGGTTCGGACGGCAGTTGCAGCATGTCCTTAATGATGTAGCGGTTGGTTTTGACGTGTTGCGGGTCGTCATTGACGTGGCCGGCCGGGTTCAAACTGGCGTAAGCGCCGGTGCTGACGCCGCCGGTACGCAAGGTTACAGCGGCGTGCACATGCGCCGGCAGCGGCCAATCAGGCTTGATCCAATTCATTTTCACCCAATAGTTTTAAAAGATTTTTCATATCCTCGGGAATGGCTTGCTCCCATTCGCAGTATTCGCCGGTTTCCGGATGCTCCAAACCCAGCTTAGCGGCATGCAGGGCCTGACGTTTGAAATTGCGCAGGGCTTCGGCCAGTGCCGGATTGCAATCTGCCGGCATTTGGAAGCGGCCGCCGTAAACTTGATCCCCAACCAACGGATAATTGATGTGCGACATATGCACCCTGATTTGATGGGTGCGGCCGGTTTCCAGCTTGACCCGGATCAGGGTGTGGCGTTTGAAGCGTTGCTCGAGACGATAATGGGTGATCGCTTCCTTACCGTCACGGCGTACGGCGTTGCGTTTGCGGTCCACCGGATGGCGGCCGATCGGTTCGTCGACGGTACCGCCGGCGGTCATCCAGCCTTTTACCAAGGCCAGATATTCGCGATGGATGCTGCGTTCCTGCAGTTGCTCGACCAAACTGTTATGAGCCTGCAAGGTTTTGGCGACCATCAAGAGGCCGCTGGTATCCTTGTCGATACGGTGCACAATGCCGGCGCGCGGCAGGGTATCCAGGCTGGGGGCGTGATTTAGCAACGCGTTGACCAAGGTGCCGTCCCAGTTACCCACCGCCGGGTGCACCACCAAACCGGCCGGCTTGTTAACGATCAATAAGGCATCGTCTTCGTGGATAATGTCTAGCGGGATTTCCTGAGGGGCATATTCGATGACCCGTTCGGCTTCCGCGTCCAGCTCGATTTCCTCGCCGCCGTCCAGTTTCTCGCGGCCCTTCATGATTTCGCCGTCCACCAGCACCCGCCCGGCCTTGATCCAGGTTTGCAGTTTGCTGCGCGAATAATCGGGGAACACTTCGGCCAGACACTGGTCCAGTCGCATACCCGCCAGTTCCTCTGGAACCCTTGCCGTTAATATCGTCATAGTCGTTTTTAAGTTATACTCGCGGCCGGAACGCCGCCAAAAGCTGCAAAAAACCCGCAATATTACAACGTGTTGATAAACGTATGCGATTAGTTTTAGTAAAAACCGTTTTTATCGCCAGTCTGATCTGGATACTGCCTGCTTGCGAGACCTTGGATGTCTTCTCCAGCAAAAGCAGTTCTTCCGATAAGGAAGAGGAATACGCCGGCTGGGACGATAAAACCTTTCATGAAAAAGCCAAGGAAGCGCTGGATAACAAAAACTACCAAAAAGCCGTCACCCTATACGAAGCCTTGGAATCGCGCTATCCGTTTGGCGATTACGCCGCCCAAGCGCAATTGAACGTTGCATACGCATATTATAAAAACGACGATCCGGAAGCGGGATTGGCGGCTGCCGACCGTTTTATCAAAATTCATCCGCGCAACCCCAGCGTCGATTATGCCTATTATTTAAAAGGCCTGATCAATTACAACCGCGGCATCGGTTTTATCGACCGTTTCCTCCCCACCGATTCTTCTCAGCGCGACCCCGGTCCGGCCAAAGACTCCTACGATAATTTCCAGGAATTGATCCGCCGCTACCCCAACAGCCAATACGTTACCGACGCCAAACAGCGCATGATCGCGCTGCGCAACAATATGGCGATGTACGAAGTCCATGTGGCCGATTATTACATGCGCCGCAAGGCTTACGTCGCCGCTGTAAACCGGGCCAATCACATCATAAAGGAATACCAACGCACGCCGGCGGTGCCGTTTGCGTTGCAAATCATGCAAGACGGCTATCGGCAGTTGGGCATGGACGAATTGGCCGCCGACGCCGAACGGATTTATGCCCTGAACTATCCGGCCGGCGCGCCGCAAGCCAATTACAAGGACGAAGGCGCCATCCAAAAAGTTTGGGACGCCATGGGCCTGGATAAATAAACGCTTGAGCCGTTTCACCGTTTTGCGGCTTGCCGGGCTATGCGGCCTGCTGCTCAATGCCGCTGCCGCAATTGCCGCGGAACCTGCACCGCTGTTTCAAAACCGCTTTTTCACGCTATCACAGGGCACCGAACTGGTTTGCGCCACCAGCCAGCAACAATTTACCCCTACCGCCGTTCTAGCCGAAATCATTCGTTTTTACGAAGCAAATCACCCCGGCCTGCGGAAACAAGCCGTGGCGGTGTTGACCGATCATCAGAACCAGGACCATCTGGATGACTTGGCCGGCTACCGCGAAGACTGCGCCAACAATATCGCCGGCGAACTCTGCGTACTGGAAAAATACTGGGACGACCGCGAGGCCGCTTGGCGGGCTTTGGCCTTGTTTTACGATACCAAAACCGTGGTCAAGCACAGCGAAGACTATCGCTACGAAGTGAGGCGTTTCAGCGCCGACCACCTGCGCCTGTTCGAAAAAGCCATCCGCAAGATTCCGGCTTTTTTAAGGCAAAGCATCAGCAGGGCCAAGCCGGTCGATAATCTGGAACAGGAAATTGCCGATAAGCCGACGGTGATGCAGGAACTGATTCGCGATGCGTTTCAGGAAGACTACAAAAATAGTATCTGGCAGGATCGCACCCACCCATTGACGCTGGTGCCTGGCATAGGCTTTCGTTCTCAGACCGTCGCCCAAGTATTCAGCGGCCAGAATCTGATCGCATTTACCGTCAAGGCCTTTGACAAAGGCAAGGAAGGCGGCACTTACCGCGACATCGGCGTGCAATATCTGGTGGATTTCCGCTTGCCTATCGTCGTGCATGAAATCGCCCACACCATCGACAACTTTCACTTCTGGAACGGCCGGGACGATCTGTATTTTTTCTACAAATACCACAAGATTTCCAACGACGAAGAGATCATGAAAATCATCGCCGAAGCCAAGCTGGCGCTGTGGCCGTCCAAATGGTTCGAAGCTTTCGAGTATTTGGGGGAGGTCAACGAGGGCCGTTACGACGGCACCACCCAGGAAAAGCTGGCCGAACTGGTGGCGCAATACATTCTGATCCCGGAACGCTTGCTGCTAAGCGCGCCGGCCGCCTATCAGTGGCTGCGCGAAGACATTTTTCGCGGCATCGAATACCAGGGCTACGACCGCTGCACGGTGCCGTTGACCAAGCCGTTAAACTGGTGGCAGTACGCGACCGGCAAGATGCTGGGCCAGTAACACTTTATGCTATGCTGACTCTGAATTTTAACGTCGATAAACCGCTGTCCTGCCATGAAAAAACCGCAAACCTTATCCCTGCAAGAACAACTGCTTAAATCCGGCCTGAGCAACGACGCCAAGCTCAAGCAAGTCAAAGCCGAAAAACGCAAGCAAACCAAGCTGGAACGCAATAATGGCGTCGAAATCGTCGACGAGATCAAGCTCAGTGCAGAGCAATTGCGTCAGCAACAGGTGGAACGCGACCGCGAGTTGAATCGGCAGCGCAAGCTGGCCGAGGAACAAAAAGCCCTGGGCGCGCAAATCAAACAGATCGTCGAAATGAATCGTATCCCTCAGGACGCAAACGGCTTGGCTTACAACTTCACCGACGACAACAAAGTCAAAACCCTATATGTGGCAGACAAAGTACGGGAGGCCTTAATCAACGGCCGGGCGGGCATCGCCAAAGTAAACGGACATTACGAGATCGTGCCGGCGGAGGTCGCCCGTAAAGTGCAGGCGCGGGACGCGGGTAGTATTGTGGTGTTAAACGAAGCGACGCAGGATGTGGCAGCCGCCGACGATCCGTATGCCAAGTTTCAGATTCCGGACGATTTGATGTGGTGAAGCGCTAGACCTTGCGAAAAATCAAATCCCAAACTCCGTGCCCCAAACCCAGGCCTCGGTTTTCGAATTTGGTTAAGGGCCGGTAAATCGGCCGTTCGCAAAAATCGTTGCTGGGGCTGCTGTTTTGCAAACCGCTGCCAGCCGACAAAATCCCCAGCATATCGTTGGCGTAATGTTCCCAATCGGTAGCGGCATGAAAATAGCCGCCGGCCATCAATTTCTTGTTCAGCAGATCCACGAAACTGGGACGGACGATGCGGCGCTTGTGGTGGCGACGCTTCTGCCACGGATCGGGGAAAAACAGATGCACGCCGGCCAAGCTGTGATCGGCGATTTTTTGTTCCAGAATCTCGATCGCGTCGTGGTGGTAAATCCTTACGTTGTTAATGCCGCGCTGCCCCAGCAACATCATCAAATGCCCAACGCCGGGTCGGTGCACCTCTATCCCTAAATAATTCAAATCCGGATTGGCTGCCGCCATCGCCGCCAGACTGTCGCCGTTGCCGAAGCCGATTTCGACGATCAAGGGCGCTTGGCGACCAAAGGCTTGCTCGGCATCAAAGTTGGCTTGCGGCGACAGGCAATACTTATCCCAATGGCTTTCCAGCGCCTGTTTCTGTCCGGCAGTAGCCCTACCTTGGCGGCGGATAAAACTGCGAATTTTGGAGGGGTGGATTTTTTTTGCTTCGGTCATGGAAAAAATTTATTACAGGCCTGGAGGGATAGGTTAGTGACGTCAGGTTATCTATTATATGGCTGCGATCTTGAAGAACAGAACTCGTAATAGATGAGTCGGCTTTGTTAGCCTATCCTAGTCGGAACATTTAAGCATCAAACTGCTCCAACCTCGACTTCGCCGCCAATCCGAACGCCGAATCCAGCTCCTTCTCGACAATTCGTTGCAGCACCGATGAACTGGATTTTTCCAATAAACCAATGGCTCGCAGCCGCACCGAACCGTAGTGGGCGTTTAGTGCCGCCAGTTCCGTCATATAGCTGCCGGAGTCGTTCAGCAGCTTGAGAATCACTCTTTCCGGGTCTTCGGTAAACAGGTCGCGGACCAGTTCGCCGTATTGTTCCTGCAAGCGGATCAAGTCGCGGCGGTCGAGTTTTTTCGGTTCGGTGGGATCGTCGCAGCAGCCCATTGCTTTAGGCTTCTTGGTTATGCTCGGAAACGAGCTGCTGAAATTCGAACTCGCAACCACCGCAGCCGGATGCCGCACCGGTGATGCGGGAAATTCTTTCCGGATCGACGACACCCTCGACTAACAGGGCTTTGATTTGCTGAACGGTGGTACCGCTGCAATAGCAAATTACGTCGTTTTCGATGTCTGGCTTAATGGCATTCATAAGGAAAGATTCTGAATGTTGGCTTCACTTTGTTGGGTTACGCCCTATCGGGCTAACCCATCCTACATCTGGATTTTATCGTTCTTACAAAAATAACCCATCAATCGGCGAAGACGCCGACGCGAAGCGTTTGCGTGGCATGCGCCCGGCCAGGAAAGCTTCGCGTCCTGCCTCAATGCCTTTTTTCATCGCCGAGGCCATCAGCACCGGATTTTTTGCGGCGGCGATAGCAGTGTTCATCAACACGCCGTCGCAGCCCAGCTCCATCGCCATCGCAGCGTCGGAGGCGGTGCCGACGCCGGCATCGACCAGGATGGGCACCTTGGCGTTTTCGACGATGGTCAGAATGTTGTAAGGGTTACGAATGCCCAAACCCGAGCCGATTGGCGCGGCCAGCGGCATCACCGCCACGCAACCGATTTCTTCCAGACGCTTGGCGGCGATAGGATCGTCGTTGGTGTAAACCATCACGTCGAAGCCTTCCTTGACCAGCAATTCTGCGGCGACATAGGTTTCGGCAACATCCGGAAACAAGGTCAATTGATCGGCCAGCACTTCCAGCTTCACCAGTTTGTGGCCGCCCAACAATTCGCGCGCCAATCGGCAGGTACGCACAGCGTCATCGGCGGTGTAGCAGCCGGCGGTGTTGGGCAGGATAGTGTATTTATCAGGGGAAATCACATCCAGCAAGCTGGGTTCGCCTGGGTTTTGGCCGATGTTAGTGCGGCGAATCGCCACGGTGATGATCTCGGCGCCGCTGGCTTCGGTGGCCAGGCGGGTTTCTTCCAGATCCTTGTATTTGCCGGAACCCACCAACAGCCGTGAGCGATATTGTTTACCGGCCAGCGTGAAATAATCGTCCTGCCCGCCGCCGATGGCTTGCACGATTTCCAAGCGGTCGTCGTTTTGCAAGCGTTGGCTGGCGTGTTGGGTAAACGGCAGAATTTCCTTGTTCAATTCCACGGCGATGCGTTTGCCGGTCAAACCCAAATCGGCAATTATGTCGGCAACGGTAGCGTTCTCGCCATATTCGCGATTGTCGCCATTGACCTGTATTTTCATGCTTTAAACCTTGTGTGTTTTCGCGGCACGGCGGCGTTCTACGGCGCCGGCCAAGTGATGTAATAATTCCGCGCTGTCTTCCCAGCACAAACAGGCGTCGGTAATGCTTTGACCGTATGTCAGCGGTTTGCCTTCCTCGACATCCTGACGACCGCCGACCAGATGACTTTCCACCATAGCGCCGATGATGCGGGTATCGCCGCCACGGATTTGCCCCGCCACATCTTGTGCAACCAGCATTTGCCGTTCGTATTTTTTCGAACTGTTGGCGTGGCTGAAATCGATCATGATGTTGGGACGCAGGCCGGCTTCGACCAAGCCCTCAGCCACCTGTTCGACGCTGACTTCGTCGTAGTTCGGCCGGTTGTTGCCGCCGCGCAGAATGATGTGGGCATCTTCGTTGCCGCGCGTTGAGAAAATCGCCGAGCGGCCTTCCTTGGTCAAGGACAAAAAGTGATGCGGACTCATCGCGGCATTGATGGCGTCGATGGCGATTTTAATGCCGCCGTCGGTGGCGTTTTTGAAGCCGACCGGGCAGGATAATCCGGACGCCAATTCCCGATGCACCTGGCTCTCGGTGGTGCGGGCGCCGATGGCGCCCCAGGAAATCAGGTCGGAGACATATTGCGGCGTAATCAAATCCAGATATTCGGTAGCCGCGGGCACACCCAGATTATTCACATCCGACAATAACTGCCGCGCCATGCGCAGGCCTTTATTGATATTGAAGCTGGAATTGAGATCCGGGTCATTGATCAGGCCTTTCCAGCCTACCGTGGTCCGTGGCTTTTCGAAATACACCCGCATCACGATCACTAGGTCATCTTGCAACTCGTCCATGATCAGTTTCAAGCGCCCGGCGTACTCCACCGCCGCTGCCGGGTCATGGATCGAGCAGGGGCCTATAATCACCAGTAATCTATCATCTGCACCGGTAAGAACGTTGTGAATCGCCTCCCTCGCATGCAGAATGGTGGCTGCGGCTTGCTCAGTCATCGGGATTTCTTCATGAACCTGAATCGGCGCCACCACGTCCTTGGTTTCACAAATTCTTAAATCATCGGTGTTATAGTTAGTTGGCATGACACTCAGCAATACGCTTTCAGTAGATGGATTAATTGGCTATTTTAACCGTTTTGCCTGTCGGTGTTACAAACTAATGCCGAAACCGACCTGAGAAAACCCTGACATGACAGACGACAGACCCATTAAACGCTGCCTGACGGTATGCCTGGCGCAATCGTTCGAATTCGCGCAATTGCGGGAAAAACTGCTGGACTCCACCCGCGCGCAACTATTCAGAAACGCCTTGGTGATCGATTACAAAACCGGCTGCGCGATTGTGTTTGCCTACGGCGTCATGGTGTGCTGGAACCTCAATCTCGACGACCGCCGCGCTTTGCAGGATTTGTTGCTGGATTACGCGATCAAACCCGACGCCGAACCGCAGGAAGACAATTTCAGTTATGAAGTAGGCTGCGAGCACGACCGTTTTCAACACGACCATCTGGAATTGCAGTCGGCTGACTTTAAAGTGCTGTTGGCGCTATCACACGCGATGGCACAATCGATCAAGCTGGCGGCGTTTGAAGGTCACGCCATCGACACCATCCGCGCCACCAGCCATTTACCGCAATCGCTGGCAAGGGAAGGCAAGATCAAACTGAATCGGAAAACCATGGCAATGATCCGCGGCCAATTGTTCCTGACCAAAAGCGACATTATCCTGAATTACGACTTGCTGGATACCCCGGAGTTTTTCTGGGAACACCCGGAATATCAGCATATTTATTCGATGGCCGCCAATTACCTGGAAATTCAACAGCGCACCGACGTCTTGTCAAAAAAGCTTGAGACCATACACGAGCTGCTGGAAATGCTGGCCGACGAACAGAAGCACCAACATTCCTCGGCACTGGAATGGATCATCATCTGGCTGATTGCGGTGGAGATTGTGATGTCGATTTTGGATAAGGTGTTTTAGCGCTTTCGCCGTGGGGCAGGCAATTGTTTAGACCGTTTAAAGCCTCGGCCAGTCTGTGCCAAGCCGGCTCTTCGCCGGGCAAACCGACTCGCAAGCTAGGCGGATGGTCGAATAATCGCGTCAAGATACCTTGCCTTGCCAAGCTTTCATGCAAAACACCGGCTGATTCAATTCTTAGCCATTGAAACAAATTGCAGCCGCCATCCGGTGGCCAGCCATGGCTGCTGAGTAGTTGTTCGAGTCTTTGGCCTTGCTGCCTTAATGATACGGCGGTCGCTTGCTGCCAATCCCGGTCCGCCAAGGCCAGCGAAGCCGCATAACGGGCGGGATGACTAATAGGCCAAGGGCCCAACAGCTCCCGCAACGGCTTCAACACTGCCGGTTCGGCAATCACAAAACCGCAACGCACCCCAGCCAAACCGAAAAACTTGCCCAGCGAACGTAACACGATAAGACCGGGCCGCACCGGCAAATTAGACAGACTGAACTGCGGCATGCCGTCGATGAAGGCTTCGTCCACTAACAGCCAACCGCCACGCCGACTAAGCTTTTCATGCCAATTTAACAGCTGCCGCCTACTCCAAAGCCGGCCGGTCGGATTGTTGGGATTGATCAGAATCAGCACATCCAGCTCGTCCAGCCGGATATCGATCTGCTCGGCATCAAGGCTGACGATATGATGGCCGGCGTTTTGCCAGACGACGGCATGCTCCGCATAAGCCGGATGCAGCACACCAACGCGAGACTTCGCCCGCAGCAATGGTAGGGCTTGAATCGCGGCCTGCGAGCCCGCTACCGCGAGCAACGAGTTGTTTTGGTAGTAATCCCGTGCTGCCGGTAGAAGCTCGTCATCATCTTCCGGCAGGCGTTGCCAGCATTCGGCCGGAATGATCAGCGCCGGCCAGCCGTTGGGGTTGATGCCGGTGGACAAATCCAGCCAATCGGCCAAAGGAATGCCGTACCGGCTGGCGGCTTGCCGTAAGCGCCCGCCATGTTCAAGCAAGCGCGTCTCCCAGGCCGATAAGTATCAGCCACAACAACAGCACCCGATACATTAGCTTACAGGCTCGGGGAATATCGTAGTCTTCCGGCGCCCGCTCGCCGCCAAACCAGGGTTTTTGTTTAATTTCGCCGTGATAGCAAGCGGGACCGCCCAACTGCAACATTAGCGAACCGCCACCGGCTGTCATCACCGGCCCGGCATTGGGGCTGTCCAGCAAATGGGCGTGCCGCCTCCAGGCACTCAGGGCCTGAGCGGTATTGCCCAACACGGCATAACTTATCGCGGTCAAGCGCGCGGGCATCCAGTTCAGCACATCGTCGAAACGCGCCGCCATCCAGCCGAAATAGCGATAGCGCCGATTCTTATACCCCCACATCGCATCCAAGGTATTGCTCAGCCGATACAATAGCGCACCGAACGGCCCCAATACGACGAACCAGAACAAGGGCGCAAACACCGCATCGGCGCCGTTTTCCAGCACCGACTCGATCGCCGCTCGCCGCACATCGGCCGCTGTCATGGCGTCGGTCTGACGACTAACGATTCTGCCAACTTGTTGCCGCGCCAAAGGTAAGTCATTCACCGTCAACGCCGCGTAAACGGCTTGAGCATGCTGTTGCAGACTGCGAGCGGCGATGCAGAAATACAAAATCAACACGTCAATGACAAGCCGCAACACCGGCCAATCGGGCAGAGCCAGCAACCATGCGACGCAAGGCGTCAAGGCTATCCCCACCGCCAGGCAACCGCTGATTTGCTGACGAATCGGCGATTGCCCGGCGTTTAACAACCGCTTTTCGATAACGCCTGCCCATTTGCCGAACAGCACCAAGGGGTGATACGTGTTACTCGGCTCACCCAAGCCAAAGTCTATGGCGACAGCCAGCAGGATGACGGCGGTGAGAGTCATGCTTTGTGGCTCGGAAAGAATAATTTCAAAATCCGTAAGAACCTAAAGCCGGATCAACTGACGCATCTTGCCTGAGCAACCGGGAACGATTGGAATCTCCCCGCCGGTTTTATACGGCTTCGTGAGCGGTTTTTGCTGGCAGCAAGGCTTTTACCGCACGGACCAAGCCGAAAATAACCACGCCATAAATCAAGGTCGAAGTCAGGTAAGGCGGATAATACTCGGCAAAACCCGCCAGATATTGCCCAGGGACGCTGTCGGAAAAGCGCCCGGACAGCAAATAAAAGCTACCGTTGGAAATCACAAAGGCGACGGAAACGGCCGCAACCAGCGCAGCAAACTGTTGGGCAGCGCCGGCCAACGTCAATAAGGTAAATTTGCGGCACCATTTACCGCCCAGCCACATTGCGCCGTAAGAGCCAATCAGAAACACATAGGCCTTGGACACGCAAAAATCGCTAACGCCGAGCTTGGTAATCGCCAGATAATCGATCAAGCCCGCCTCAAGCAACAGCAACCCAAACAAATAGCGGCCGCCCAGCCACAGACCGGCGAAAAAAAACGCCGCCAGCGAAGCGTCCGGTAACGCAAACGGTGTGCCGAAATGGTGAAAACGGGTGGCGGCCATCAATGCCATCAGCGCCACGGCGCCGGGTTTGACGGAAAAAGAAGGTGTTGCTGACATTGTTTAATACTCCAAGAGAATCAGTTATTGAAATGAACCGAAAAAAAGAAATTTCGACCGGGGCTATTATAAGTATCGACGGTTTGATAATCCTTATCCAGCAGATTATTTAGCTTCGCGCTCAGTGTCCAGTTTTTTGTCAGGCGATAGGCGGCGCGAAGATCAACGGTGACAAAACCGGCGACCCGCGTACGCTCACCCAGCCAATCTTCTTCAAAACTATTGCCGCGCGCCAAGATATTGGCCCCAACATCGACGGTATCGAACGAATGGGATAAATCGTAGGTAACAATGGTGTCCGCGCGCCGCACCAGTCGCAAATTGCTCGTACGATCCCTGGGGCTTAAGTACTGCACGGCGATCTTGTTTCGCCAACCGAATATCTCCTTGTTGACATCGAATTCGAGACCATCAATTTGAGCTTTTTGAGTTTGCCGCGTTGTGGATATAAATGTATCCCGATCGGTCACCCAAGTAATCAAATTATCGATATTGGTATGGTAGGCGCGCGCTTCCCAGTTAGCCCAAGTTTGCCGGCCGCTCAGACCCACTTCGAAGGAGGTTGATTCCTCTGGCTTCAAACCAGGGTCGCCGTGACTTCCGAAACTATCGACATAATAAAGATCGTTTAATGTGGGTGCCTTGAAGGCGTTGCCAAAGCTGGCAAAGGCGCTGATCCCGCTGTCCCAGTTATAACGCCAACCGAAATTTCCGGTCACATAGTCACCAAAGGCCTGATTTTCGTCCCAACGCAGCGAAGCGTTGAGATGATGCCTATCAAATACTCGGCTGTGCAATTCGCCGAAAATGCCGAAATCGTATCGCTCGGTCCGCAGATATTGGGTGGTGCTTTCCACTTCGTCGAAGCGATAATCCGCGCCGAACACCCCTTTATGAGCATCGTTAAATTTTACGTCGTTTTGCCAGGTCACATTCCAACGGGTAGTGTCGAAGCGACTGTTATAAGTCGGATTACTGGCAAAGTTGTAACTATCGTCGCGACTTTGGCCCAGTCGCAAGAGCGAACGCCAACCGTCGGCAAGCTGCGCACTGCCGCTTACACCCACCACCTGATTATTGAATGCCGTTTTATTAAAAAGGCCATCGATTTCGGTCTGTCCTTCACTGCGTAGATAAAAGGCTTCCAATTCGGCAGCATTCGCGAAACGGTGGCCGGCTCGGGCATTCAGGCCGGTGTTGTAATATCCGTCTCTGTCCGGGTCACTATCTTGCTTGGCGTTGATACCCTGAGTATCGAGATGCGAAGCCGACAGGCTATACCAAGAATCGCCCCACTTGCCGCTGACCGCCCCGCTGGCTTGCGAGGTATCGTAAGAACCGGCACCAGCATCGAGCGAAAGGGAGGGCGTATCTTGCTGTTTGCCTTTGCGCGTGAAAATTTGAATGACACCACCCACGGCTTCCGAACCGTAAAGACTCGAATTGGGCCCGCGACTAATTTCTACTCGTTCGATTTGCTCGACCGGCATAATCTCAAACGGCGCAGTACCTAAGGTCACCGAGCCGGCTTTAATGCCATCGATCAGCACCAGCACATGATCGGAATTGGTACCGCGCATGAACACACTGGAAGTTTTTCCGAAACCGCCGTTTTGAGTCATGTCGATGCCGGTCGTTCGATTCAACAATTCCGGTAGCGTTCTGACTTGTAGTTGCTCAATGTCGGCTCGAGTATAAACCGTCGTGGCTGTTGCAAGCTCATTGCTCGGCGTATCGTTGCGCGTCGCAGTAACCGTCATTTCCGGCAAGCTAAAGGCTTGCTGATCTGATTGTGCCGCACTTGCCAAAGGCACGCCGGCGCCGGCTAAAATAAAGGGTGTAACCAAAAGCTTTTGCATGCTTTCCTCTGCGCCCGCCGCGCATCCGGGTGAAAAAGGACAGAGGAAAAAGCTGTAAACGAAAAAGGCGGAGGCAGGCTGGGCAAGGACTCTGACCATTCCGTCAACAGCCCTCCGCTGTCTCGAATGATCTTCCGGGCCAGTCTCCGGACTTATAAGCAGCTCGAGGCCTGAACTACGAACCTTCCCATGCAAAGCGCACAGTGGCAAAAACGCAGCTCTTTACTTATCTACCGTTGCGGGGGCAGCGTCGGCATGGGCGATTGAAAACAACCGCCGCACCGACTTCCTGTTTAAGTTTGGCCGAGAAACAGCGCAAACACCTGAAAGAAGGGCCGAGATTGTATGCAGGCGGGCGCTAAAAAGCAATAAAACATGGTTCGTTAAAAACAATCGGCATTGCAAATAGCCCTTTCCATGCTATACATTGGTGCATTGATTAATGCTGTTAACTTAGACTTCAACGAATGGGCGGGATTATGGAAATTCAATCGAAACTGTTAGGCAACCAAGAAATTAACCCGGAGACCATCATTATTTTTCCGCGCGGCTTACCAGGTTTCGAAGATCAAACCCGCTTTAAACTGTTTCATCAGGAAGGTAGTGAAATCGTCTACTGGCTGCAATCGGTCGATAACTCGGAACTCACCTTCTCCGTTGCCCATCCGTCGAACTTCAACATCAATTACAACTTTACGGTGACGGACGCCGAAGAAACGCTTCTGGAATTACAGAAAGGCGACGAATTGGTCATTTTAATTCTGCTGCATAAAGATAACGAACAAGATAACGGCAAACCGACCATTAAAGGCTCTATCAAATCGCCAATATTGATCAATGCCAACAAACGCATCGGTCTGCAAAAAGTACTGGTTGCGATCGAGCAAAGCATCACGCTGACAGAGAAAATCAGCGAAATAGACGTATCGGAAGCTTAATAATGCAAACACCCGCCGGCGCTAACGCCGGCGGGTGTTTTAGTCAGGCGGCCTGAACAGGAATGGAATGACTGGAATGGCTAATCGTATTGTTGCCGTCGAAATACACCAAAGTCGGCTTGTAGTTCTTCAGTTCCTTCTCATCTAGGCTAGCGAACGCACAGACTATAATCAAATCGCCAGGGCACGCCAACCGGGCAGCCGCACCGTTAATCGAAAACACGCCCGAACCTTCTTCGGCGCGAATCGCATAGGTAGTAAAGCGCTGACCATTGTTAATATTGTAAATATGGATTTGCTCGTATTCCCTAATCCCTGAAAAATCCAAAATCTTGCTATCAATAGCACACGATCCTTCGTAATCCAGCTCGGAATGCGTTACCCGCGCACGGTGTAACTTAGCTTTAAGCATGTTTATGTTCATGGTAAACAAGGTCGAATACTAGGGCCGGCGATTATGCCTGAAATTGACCCTGCTATCAAATTTAAGCATTATCTTTAACGAGCCAAAAATGCACAGTCAAATACGGGTTTTAGAAAAATAAAGGTTATCTATCAGCCGAGTGGCGCCAAGTTTGGCAGCCGCCAAAATCAGCAGATCCAAGTCGCCGGTTCCGGCGGGCAGCAAATCCGCGCTGCGGCAAATACTGAAATAATCGACAATAAAACCGGCTTGCTGCAGAATCTGCCATTGCTGCTGCGCCACTGCGCGATAATCGTCGTTCCCGGCAAAAATCGCATCGCGCGCGGCGCATAACGCTTGATAAAGCCTGGGCGCCTGCTGTCTTTGTTGCGGGGAAAGATACGCGTTGCGCGAACTCATCGCCAAACCGTCCGCTTCTCGAACCGTCGCCACGCCCTGAATCGTCACCGGAATATTCAGATCGGCAACCATTTGCCGAATCAGCGTCAGCTGTTGAAAATCCTTCTCTCCCAGCAGCAACACATCCGGCTGTACCATATTCAACAACTTGCAAACCACCAATGCCACACCGTCGAAATGGCCGGGCCGGCTGGCGCCGCAATGCAGGCTCGCCAAACTGCCGACCGCAATCTGTGTTTGCGAGGCCTGCGGATACATTTCCGTCACCTCGGGCAAGAACAACAAATCGGCGCCGCTTGCTATCAGTTTTTCCTGATCCTGCTGCTCGGTGCGCGGATAACTGGCAAAGTCTTCGTTCGGCCCAAATTGAGCGGGATTTACAAAAATACTGACCACCACTCTATTGGCCCGCTGCCTGGCCGTACTCACCAGCTTGATGTGACCGGCATGCAGATTACCCATGGTCGGCACAAAACCGACGCTTTGCCCGGCTTGCCGCCATTGCCGGATTACGTCTCTTAACGCGGCGACGCTGGTCACTGTCTGCATAGATTTAATAGCTGTGTTCGGGCGCTGGAAACTGCGCGGATTTAACCGCTTGATGATAGCGGCGCACCGCATCTTCTATACTCTCGGCGTCGACCATAAAGTCCTTGGAAAAGCGCGGCCGCTTGCCGGTACTGATATTCAACATGTCGTACAGCACCAATACTTGCCCGTCGCAATCGACGCCCGCGCCGATCCCGATTACCGGAATGCGCAGTCGCCGGCTGATTTCCGCGGCCAGACCGGCGGGTACGCATTCCAGCACCAACAAGCTTGCGCCGGCATTTTGGACTTTTTCCGCATCCTCGACAATTTGCCGAGCCTGCCGCTCCTCCCGCCCTTGCACCTTGTAGCCACCCAAACGATTCACCGATTGCGGCAACAGACCCAGATGCCCGCAGACCGGAATCCCCTGCTCAACCAAAAACTGAATGACTTCGACTTTGCCGCCTTCCAGCTTGACCATCTGCGCCGCCCCGTTCTGCATCAAGCGCGCGGCATTGCCTAAAGCTTGCACCGGCGTAGCATAGCTGGCAAACGGCAAATCGGTAACCACGAAGGCTCGCTTTCTGGCCATCGCCACGCTGCGGCTGTGATACACCATATCGTCCACCGTGACCGGCAAGGTACTGTCATGCCCCTGTACGACCATACCCAACGAATCGCCGATCAGCAACACATCGATACCGACTCTATCCAGCAATGCGCTAAAACTGGCGTCGTAAGCGGTCAGGCAGCTAATTTTCTCCCCGGCGCGCTTCATCGCGGCCAGCTCGTTAACGGTCAGAGCCTTTAAGGAATCGGCGTATAAAGTCATGAATTTAATTTCCGCAAACCGTCAGCCGGACACGCCGTCAACAACTGCGACAACAAGCCCAAGCCCGGCACCACCAAATCCGCGCCCGCCACATCCGCCAGCGGATAGAGAACAAACGCTCGCTTAGCAAGCTCCGGATGCGGCACGATCAAGTCCGGTTCATTGATAGCCTGCTGGCCGTAGAGCAACACATCCAGATCCAGCGTACGAGCGCCCCAACGCACCAGTCTTAGCCGGCCGTGCTGGTTCTCGATCTGTTGCAATTGCCTGAGTAAAGCCAGAGGCGCCAGCTCCGTGACCACCCGCATCACCGCATTAATGTAATCGGGCTGGTCTTGCGGACCGACCGGCAGACTGCGATACAGTGGCGAAAAACCGATTTCGGCCACCCCAGGCAAGGCCGCAATCGCTGCCCTGGCTTGATTAACCTGATCGACAGGGTTGTCGAGATTACTGCCCAGACCGATATAAGCCTCGACGCCGGACGGAACCGCAGCCATGATTAATTAGCGGCGGGTTTGGTGCGGGGACGATAACGGCCGGCTTTACGATTGCGCGGCTTGCCGTTGCCGGACTTGGGCGGCGCAGTCATTTTTTCGCGTAACGCGTCGTCGGCATCCTGGAAATTGGTCCACCATTCGACCAGCTCCGGATCGGCGCCGCCGGTTTCGCCGCGCAAGCGCAGAAAATCATACGCCGCTCTAAATTTAGGCTGCTCCAGCAGACGATAAGGCCTGGAGCCAACGGTTCGGGAAAACTTGTTCTGTAAAAACCAGACTTCGCGCATGGATTGCGTGATATGCCGCGGCAGCGCGGTAATCTTGATCTGCCGGGTCAACACCTCGTTAGCGGCGTTCTGATAGGCCAGCGTTTCGTTTTCGCCGTGGGCAATGCGTTTTTGCGCGGCCAGTTGCAAAGGCTCCCACAACAAGGCTGCCAACAAGAAATAAGGCGTCAGCGTTTTGCCGTCGTTAAAGCGGGTATCGGAGTTTTCCAAGGCTCTAATCAAAAACAGACGTGGAAAATCCTGGTCTTCGCTCGCCAAACAGGCATCGGTATCGGGGAACAAAATCGCAAACAAGCCGTAATGCCTGAGCATTTCGAAGGTTTGCAGCCCGTAACCGAATAAAAACAATTTGATCACTTCGTCGTAGAGCCGCGCCGAGGGGATACTCTTTAATAAGTCGGCCTGCGCGTGAATCGGTTTTTCGGTATCGGGATGCAGGGTAAAGCCCAACTTGACGGCAAACCGGATAGCCCGCAACATCCGCACCGGATCTTCCCGATAGCGCACCTCGGGATCGCCAATCAAGCGCATGACCGCCGCGGCATGATCCTGCATGCCGCCGGTATAATCGACCACGGAAAAATCGCGAATATTGTAATACAGCGCATTGACGGTGAAATCCCGGCGCCAGACATCTTGTTCTAGGGTGCCGAACACGTTATCGCGTAATAAACGGCCGTCCTCATGCACCACTTGCTGGTCTGATTCTTCCGGCTCGGAACCGCGAAACGTCGCGACTTCGATAATTTCCCGCCCGAAAAACACGTGGGCCAGGCGAAACCGCCGGCCGATAATCCGGCAATTGCGGAATACTTGCTTGATCTGTTCCGGACTGGCGTTGGTCGCCACGTCGAAATCCTTGGGCTCGCGTCCCAACAATAAATCCCTGACGCAGCCGCCGACCAGATAGGCTTCGTAATCGGCCTTTTTCAGGCGCTGCAACACCTTCAGGGCGTTTTCGCTGATTTGAGCGCGGGAAATACAATGCTCGGAACGCGGATAAATCTTCACGGTGCCCGGAACGACCGCCTCATTGACCTGTTCGGCAGCCAACCCAACAGGTCCAACCGGCGAAAAGATTTTTTTGATGAAACTAAAAATGACCCTATCCCTTTATTTAGAATGACGTTTGCCAGCCGTTTCAAGACTTCTGGCGCAAACGACCGAATGGTCTTATCATAACACCTCGCCAGATTTAAGCTCAATCAAGCACTTTCTTTTACATTCCCTTGCGTTGAATGTAGAATTTCCCCATTCGCTGAATGTTGGCGTAATACATAAAAATGGCTGTACTCGTTGCCCGCTACTAGGCGATGAGGAATTTACTTCGGAGTGTGGAGCGTATGTTTAAAAAAATTTTACTGGGTTTTGTAGACCAACCCGTGTTTACCAGTCTATTCGTCGCCGATTTCGCTTTGCTGGTGTTCCATAGACCGCCTTTCCTGTTCTCTATTGTAATGATTGGCGCATTGGTCGGCATGAGCATGTATATGGGTCAAAAGCTGGCGATTTTCGAAAAATAATTGCGGCAAACACCTAAGAAAACGAACACCCCAAAACCCGGCGCGGACAGGCCGAACGCGCCGGGTTTTTTGCGTCGGTTGGCGGCGGCCGGTTACGATCTTTTTCTATTACTGGCGGTTTTATTTCTGGCCACCGCCGTTGCCCTGCCGTTTAACGCCGGCCAAGCGTTCGCCAGCGGCCAACTCTTTTATCCGCTTTATCTACTCAGCATCAGCTTTGGCTTTTACGGCTGGTTTTGGACCCATGGCGGCCAAACCCTGGGCATGCGCGCCTGGAAAATAAAAGTCTGCACGCTGGAAGGGCAAGCACCCGGCTGGCGGCAAGCCGGCATCCGCTTCTGTGCCAGCTTGCTGTCCTGGGCCTGTTTGGGCTTGGGTTTTTTTTGGTGTCTATTCGATAAAAACCGGCAAGGCTGGCACGATTATCTGTCAAAAACCCGCTTGGTTTTTCAGGAAGAAAAGCGCTGACGGCAAAAGCGAATATGCTATATTCGCGGCTCGATTAACCACTCAGCCGGGAACATACAATGAAAACAATAACAATACTTCTATCCCTGTTTGCTGCATTTGCGACGTCCACAGCCAGCGCCGACGTCAAACTTCAGGACAACTCAAAACTGCTGGGCAAATGGCAGGTCACTCACGAAGCGCTTGCGCTCGATCGCGAAAAAAAGCCCTTGCATGTAACTTGGGAATTTCAAAAAGACGGCACCTTGATAACCACTGGCGAAGACGCCCGCAGCGGCATCGGCGAAATGACCATTCCCATCAAATATAGCGTGGCTGACGGCGTCATCAAAAAGCAAATCACGCCGGGCCGGGAAAAATACGAAGATTGCGCGGTCGTGGAAATGGACGAGAAAGATGTAGTGTTGAAATGTAAATTTCTCTATCTGTTCATGACTCGCAAATAGCATCGGCCTCCAGACCGTCCAAGCCTAGCAAAACTTCTTTAAGGGCGGAATCTTCCGCCCTTGCCTGCCGTCTAGACCAATAATACTGCCATCGCGCTCGGCATCCGTGCACCGTTTAAACTGTTTCCCTCCCGCAGCCGCTTAACTTAGCGCAATCAAAGCCCGTTGACGACTTCCTCGACCATATAAACAATCAAGACATACTTAAGCCAGCTTTTCTCTGAGACTCTGCAGCAACCACGGCCAACCGTACAAGCGCATCAGCATCAGCAAGCCTAATAGCAATAACAACACATCGACCCAGAAGTAACCCAGCCAGGACGGGAGCGTGCCGCTAATCACCCAACTGTGATTAACCCGCTGCAAATTGCCGTAAACGAAATAAATCCCGAAAGCCACCAGCATACTGCCGTATATACCGCCGCGCGGCGATAACTTTGCCAGCGGCACCGCCAGAAAAGCCAACAGAATCACGCCCAGCGGCGTGTTTAAGCGGTCTTGAATTTCGGCAACGTCCCGCAGCTCCGGCGACTGCCACAAAGCCTCGGTCGCCGCCGCTTCCCGGCCCAGGTTCAAAATGGTGACCTTTTTTTCTATCAACACGGCGTATTCCTTAAACGCCTCTATCGTGAAATCCTTGTTGCCGGGTACGCCCTGCACCCGCTCGCCATTCTCCAAAACCAGATACAAACCGCCGGGCAAATTTTTCAACCAGCCGTATTCGGCGTTCACCACCCCGGTGTTATCGCCTTGTTTGTTCTGCACGAACACCTTGTGCATCCGGCCTTCGTCATCGACATTTTCCGTGTAAAAAATCAACTCGCCGTCGCTGTATTCACTAAAGCGGCCGGCCGAGATGCCGCGAATATCGGCATTCTGCTTATCCTGATGCATCAATTGCTCGGTTTTGGCCTCCGCCCAGGGCGCCGCCAGCATCGACAAGCTCACACCGGCGATACTTAACGGCACCACCAACAGAAATACCGCCCGGTAAATGGTGAACACGCTGCCGCCTGCCGACGAAATCGCCGCCATTTCCTGCTCCCGATACATGCGGCCCAGCACCATCAGCACCGCCATGAACAGCGCGGCCGGCAGGAAGGTGGCGGCGGCCACCACGATTTTCAGACCCAGCAACGTCATTACGGTATCGTTGGCGATATTGCCTTCGATAGCCTGCGCCAGCACCTTGATAAACTTGCGGCTGACGATGATCACCACCAATACCACCAACACGGCGCTGACCGTCTGAAACAGCTCCTTGATTATCATTTTATCCAGCACCGTCAACAGCCGGAAAGGCCGGCCCGCGCTGGGTAATCCTCGCTCAATGCTCAACAACTCACTCCTGATTTTCTATTGTATAATCGGGCCAAAGCCCCTGCACCCGGCAGAAACCCTCAATCCCAGACACTTACAGACCTATCCCATGGACTATTCTATAGAAAGCGCTCCCTTAGACAAACTGCAAAGCGACTGTCTTCTGGTCGGAATCTACGAAAATCAACAACTCAGCCCGGCGGCAACTCAGCTGGACAGCCTGTTCGACGGCCTGCTGACCAAATTAATCGGCCGCGGCGACATCAAGGGTAAAAACGCCGAAACCTTGCTGATCAACAACCTGCCGGACGGCAATATTGCCCGCATCGTATTATTGGGCTTAGGCGAGCGCGGCAAAGTCACGCGCAAACAATTCCGTAAAGCCTTGGCCGCCGCCATCAAAACCCTCAAGGATAGCAAGATCAAAGCCGCCAGCTACGCACTGCTGGATATAGACGTCAGCGGCGCCGACAGCCAATGGAAAGCCCGGCAAATCGTCGAAGTCAGTAACGACGGCTTATACCAATACAGCGCCACCAAAAAAGTCGACGATAAAATCCCGTTGCAGCAATTAGCCATCGTCGCCGACGACAGCCAGAAAGCCTTGGCGGAAAGCGGTCTGCAACAAGGCATCGCCATCGCCAGAGGCATGGAGCTGGCCAAACACTTGGCCGACCTGCCCGGCAATATCTGCACCCCCACCCATCTGGCCGAGCAAGCTCTGTCCTTGGCCGGCGAACACGACAAACTGACTTGCGAGATCCTGGAAGAAAGCGATATGGAAGCGCTGGGCATGGGTTCCTTCCTGTCCGTATCGCGCGGCAGCCGCCAACCGGCAAAATTGATTTGCCTGGATTATCAAGGCGGCGACAGCAACGCCAAGCCTATCGTGTTGATCGGTAAAGGCCTGACCTTCGACGCCGGCGGCATTTCCTTGAAGCCCGGCTTGGGCATGGACGAAATGAAATACGACATGTGCGGCGGGGCCAGCGTGTTAGGCCTGATACGCATGGCGACGCTGTTGAATCTGAAACTGAACATCGTCGGCCTGATTCCGGCCTCTGAAAACCTGCCGGACGGCGCCGCCAACAAACCCGGCGACATCTGGACCAGCATGTCCGGCAAAACCATCGAAATCTTGAACACCGACGCCGAAGGCCGCTTGATTTTGTGCGACACGCTCACCTACGCCAAAAAGTACAACCCGGATGTCGTGATCGACATGGCAACGCTGACCGGCGCAGTCATCGTCGCTTTGGGCCGGGTACCGAGCGGCTTGTTCGGCAACGACGACAAACTCTGCAACGACTTGCTCAGCGCCGGCGACACCGCCTGCGACTTGGTGTGGCGCATGCCGATCTGGGAAGAATATCAGGAACAACTGAAATCCAACTTCGCAGACCTGGCCAACATAGGCGGTCCGGACGGCGGCAGCATTACCGCCTCGGTATTTTTATCCAAATTTGCCGAAGAATACCGCTGGGCGCATATCGACATTGCCGGCACCGCTTGGCGCACCGGCGCCAACAAAGGCGCAACCGGCCGGCCGGTGCCCTTGGTCAGCCAGTATCTGTTAAACCGCGCCTCGGCTTAACGCCGGACGCAAGAGGAGCTTTAGTTGCGATCCATGGTCGCGGCTAAAGTCCCTCTCTCATTTCTCAAATTTAAAACGACATGACCGAACCCAGTCATTCGCCAGCCCTCCCCGAAGTCAGCTTTTACGTGCTGGCGACGCACGACCAGCAACAACGCCAGGACTTTGCCTGCAAGCTGATCGAGAAAATCTATCGCAGCGGCCATTTTCCCTATGTGCTGACCGACTCAGCCGAGCAAGCCGAGCAAATCGACAAAGCCTTGTGGACCTTTCGGGCCGGCAGTTTTATTCCTCACCAAATCTATCGCGGCGAAATCCCGGCGTTTACCGGCACCATCCTGATCGGCAGCGAACACATCCCCGAAGGCTGGCAGAAAATCGTCGTCAACCTCTCGAGTTTGTATCCGCCAACTCAACCGCCGACCGAACGCATTCTGGAAATACTGGATAACAGCGAAGAGTGCAAACAGGCAGGCAGGCAGCGTTACCGGCATTACCAACAAGCCGAACTGGCAATTACGACTCACAAAATGTAGGGCGGGCAAGGCTTTTCTGCCTACTATTAGGCGTAATAGCCTCAATTCCGTGCTGACATATAAACCGCGATTACCCTATCAGATTGCGCGAGTGGCTTTTTGGCTTGCGCGCAAAGATATATAGGTATGAGTTTGTACAATTTTTCAGGGAGCGAATAGCTTTTTGGCTCCAGCACAAGGCTATATGGGTATAAATTTGCAGCAATTTGCTTTGCCCGATTAGCTTTTTACCTTACTTGTCAGGCTACCCAGGCTTGCGATTAAGGCAATTTGCCATTCGCGAGCAGCAATTTTGCTCGCGCCCTTGCTTATCGAGGTTTGCGGTTACAGCAAATTGCCTTGCGCGAATACCTTTTTGATTTGCGGGTAAGCCGAAATGCCTTGCGATTAAGGTTAAAAGGCATTCGAGAGCAACGAAAAGCCTGGCGCTGGTAGCAATCCAGCTAAACGGCCTGGATATTCCGGTTAGCAGTCCCCTTCGCCGGTTTGCGCTTGCATGTGAGAGGGCATTCCGGGTTCTTCCCGCAAGATGAAGCAAAGCCGAAAACCGGCCTCTTTAAAAAAGTTTGCAATGCCTTTGCCTCTATCATAGCCCCGATTAGCGAAGCGTAATCGGGGCTATGATGTGAATCTTGCGTACGATTACACTTCGCTAATCGTACCTACGGGCTACCACCAAATGTAGGGTGGGCAACGCTTTTCTGCCCACCATTGGGAGGAATAGCTTCAATTCCGCGTGGGCACAAAAACCGTGCCCACCCTACATGGCTCTCGGCTTTGGTACAAACATCTCCATATCTTCCGAAATTTTACCTTCAACAAAGCTTGATATATAGACGAAAAGAGACCAAATGCACAGCTCAAAGGTTTGGGTTTTATCCTGACCCTCCCAGTCAACAGGGACGCATGATATAAACTCATTTATTTTCAGCTCGCACTCTGTGGGTGTTAATTTATGGGCAATATTGTTACGTAGTTCATTTAGCTTCTTCGTAGCCATCCAAAATTCCTCTTGGTGCCCCCTAGGCAATAATGCTTGAGCCAGACATATAGCTTGATGGCAATTCATCCTGGTAATATCCAAAGCACTTGGATTTAACAACCTCTGCCGTACAATTTCTTTAATCTGCTCCTCGATAAGTAAATGACCTTTCAATATAACTAAATCGAGATCCTTTCCATGAGGTAATAGCTCGAGAAAACGTCCGAAAGCTGTAATTTGTCGTTTAGTTGGTTCCATACAAATCTAACGAGTAATTAAATAGTTTCCGTATATCACCGAAATATGCAGAATAAACGACATGCCACCAATAACCGCCAGTAAAAACTCAACCCGCCCTCTCAATCATCCCCTCAGCCTGCTTGGCGAACGCCTTCAAATCGCCTTTCTTAATCGTGGCGCGCGGAATCACGATCGCCGCGTCGATATCCACATAGATGTACACGTAGTCTTTGTGTTTTTCCACCCGCAGCATGTCTTTCCAGGGGGTTTTGCTTTTGCCGCCGGGGGCGCGTTCTTGCAGGAATTCCGGCTCGATGCTCAGCCAGTGGATACCGAATAAGGCCTTTTTTTCCGCTTCGGTGTATTTATCGAAAAACTGCCGGCGCAAATCCATTTTCATGATAAACGGCGAGGCAAACGACCAGGCCAGCGCCAGGATGGTGATGTAGGCGGTGGTGGTCATATCCACGTAGTACACGTAATAAAACAAACCAATCGCCATCATCACGCCGGGCGCAAAGATGCGGTTTTGGCGAATTTTTTTCTGCATTTCCGGGTCTTTTTTCAGCCTTTCCTCATTAAAGTGGACCAGGTCTTCTTCGCGGAATTCGTATTCGATTTCTAACATGTCTATCGCTCGGTGGAGTTGTGGGTTAGTGCATTTTCATTTTGGCGTGGGTACTGCGCCGGAACAAATTGGATAAGGTCAGCATCGCGGTGCGGAAGTAGCCGTGGATGGCGACTTGGTGCATTTTGTACAAGGACAAATACACGGCATAAGCAATAAAGCCGCCGACGCTGACCGTCCCCATCAGGCTGCCCATCAACGACCCGACTGTGCTGAACTTACCCAGCGACACCAACGAGCCGTAGTCGCGATAAACAAACTTCGCAGCCGGTTTGCCTTTCAGGCGGTTGACGATGGTTTTAGCAACGGTTGATGCCATTTGGTGCGCGGACTGGGCGCGCGGCGGCACGTTGCCGCCATGGCCGACCCATTCGCAAGCGGCACAGTCGCCGATGGCAAAAATATTGGGATCGCTGGTTTGCAAGGTCTGATCGACCACCAACTGATTGATGTGGTTGGATTCCAATCCGTCCAGATTTTTCATCCAATCCGGCGCCTTGATACCGGCCGCCCAGACTTTTAAGTCCGCATCGAATACTTCGCCGTCGTAGGTGTGCACTTCGGTTTCGGTCACTTCCGTGACTTTACGGCCCAGTTTTAACTGGATGCCCAGCTTGATCAATTGCTCTTGAGTGGCTTGCGACAAGCGCGGCGGCAGGGCCGGCAATAATTGGGTGGCAGCTTCGATGATGGTGATGTTGACGTCTATCGAGCCTTCCAAACCGTAGGTCGCCAGCAATTTGGTCACTTCGTGTAACTCGGCGGACAATTCCACTCCCGTCGCGCCGGCGCCGATGATGACTATCGACAACGGCTTGTCGCGCTGATGACTTTGGTTGGCGTAGGACTGAATGTAATAGGTTTCCACCAGCTGTTTTTGAAAGCGGAAGGCTTCCTTGGTGGTATCGATGAAGCGGCAATATTTATCGACACCCTTGATGCCGAAGGTGTTGCTGACGCTGCCGACTGCCATGACCAAGGTATCGTATTTGAAGCGGCGTTGCGGAATGATCTCTTCGCCTTTCTTGTTGGTAATCGAGCTGACGATGACTTCTTTGTTGGCGCGATCCAAACCTTCCATTTTGCCGAACAAGAAGCGGAAATGATTGCTGTGCGCCTGAGCCAGATATTCGATTTCCTCGGCCTCGGCCAGCGTGCCGGACGCTACTTCGTGCAGCAAGGGCTTCCAGATATGGGTGGACGCGGCATCCAGCAGCGTGATTTCCGCCTTGCCGGCTTTACCGAGTTTGTGCCCCAATTCCGTCGCCAATTCCAGCCCGGCGGCACCACCGCCGACAATCAGGATTTTATGTTGTTCGCCCGCCATTATTCTTCCCCTCAAGTGCTGTTTGCTTACGCTAAACAAAAAATTCGCTATCCCTGCCTTTTTATACATTCCTAATGCGTCGGCATTATAACCAAACATGCTCGGACTGGCCGATTTTGAAGGGATGCATGTGCCGGCCATTGCAATCGGCATCGGCACAGCGTCAGCTTGCGGCCAATCCGCGCGAGTTTTAGTGCCTCATTCAGATTATGATTAGAGCGTGCGCAGCGGTCCGGCATACCCGTATCGATCGCACAGCGTTGAAACGAGCACCTCTATCGGAAGATCATATGTCGAAAATGCAACCAGCCTATGCGTTTACCGCGTCAGCCTCAGCGTTCTTATTAATCGGCCTGCTCGCCGGCTGTGCCTCGGAACCGCCGCTGCCGCCCGGCGGCGCGCAAACCGGGCAGCCGGGATACGACGGCCAAGCCGCGTATAACAAGCCCTACAAGGTAAAAGGTAAAACCTATTTCCCGTTGACCTCGGCCACCGGTTATCGGGAAATCGGCCTGGCATCCTGGTATGGCGCCGAGTCCGGCAATCGTACCGCCGACGGCAGCCGCTACGATCCGCAAGCGTTGACCGCGGCACACAAAACCCTACCGATACCGTCGAAAGTCCGCGTCACAAATTTGCGTAACGGCCGCTTTATCGACGTGCTGGTTAACGACAGAGGCCCGTTCAGCCCGAACAGATTGATCGATCTGTCGCAAGGCGCGGCCACGCAACTCGGCATGCAAGGTCAGACAGAAGTAGAAGTGAAATATATTGACGCGCCGGCTGACGCTCAGTGACTACGTTCCGCTATGGAAGGGAAGAGATTGGCGCGAAACATTAGCTTAACAAACCCGCTCGCATTCCCTTGCCGGGCAGACACGAACGGGCTTACAGACATGCAACCTATATCAGGCTAAATTGCGAACGGGAAAAAGCGTTTGCCCCTGCCGGCGAATTTGTACCATCCCAATACCGAACCGAACAGCCAAAATGCAGCGGGAAGCGGCACCACCTGGACCCCGGCATTAGTAGTGTCCGGCGCAAAATCGGAAATCTGCGCAAACCCCGCGCTCGCAGCGCCATCGCGCGGCCAAAGATTCCAGGTATAGTCGGTTTTGGCAAAGCCGTTGGCGGGCAACAGACTGCCGGCAATGTCGGCGATCAGGCGATTGGCTTGAATCAGGGCTGTTCCGGCGCCAAATGGGCTACTACCGCCATTAGGCCCCAAACGAACTACCGCACCGCTACCGTCCAAATTGATCCGCACTACCGAATCGAACAGCACATTCTGCAGGCCGTTTGCGGCAAACGCAGCAGTGCCGCTGCCGCGATTAATCCCCAAAATGTAAAATCCGGAAGGCGACGCGCCGAGGTTGGCGGCGAACGTACTTTCGAAATGAAAAATATCGCTGGCCGGATTATAGGTGAGCAGCGCGTCGGTCACGTCCAGATCGCCGGCTTTGCTGCCGGTATAGGTAGCCAAATAATCGCCTACCGCGTCGTTAACGACGCTAGCCTCCGCCTGCTGCGCACCAATCAGCATGACGGCGACAAATATTGTTCGAATACTATTAAATCTCATACTTCTATCCTCTGTCGATAAGATCAATTAGGTGCAGCTAACCAGCGGCAAGCCACCGATTAGCTGCTGTTTCAGTTCAATTAAGAACGTTTTGCTGTCGCGTCGGCATCGACCAAATGCCTAGCGTGAATACGGCTCGACCTTGAACCGACAAAAGGGGGGTGGCCAAAGCCAGCTGCATTCGACGGTGTATCCCGGCGACTAGCGGCAAGGTTCAATGGATTGGAAAATATTTCTCAAGCTGCCGGGAAATGCGGTAAGCCCAAGAAAAACCGGCATTCCATGCGAGCCGGGCTTGACGAAGCACGGACACCACCTCGATAAGCGCGAACGGTATTCACGAGCAACTTAGCCGCTCATATCGCCGGCTTTATTGCTGGTGCCAAAAGTCTGCCGAAACCAGCGCTCCAGCATGGCTTTCTCGTAACGTAGCGGGTCGTTATTATTGAAACGCGCGGCATCCGGCAGCAGCAGGTAATTCAAATCCGTCAGCTTTTCCTGCCTGTCAGCCTTAAGTAGGCCGGCTTTGTCGCGCCACAGGTAATGCAAGGTAATTCGTGGCGGGTAAACATCGCGGAGAAAACGGGTATTTGTAAAATTCGGCGCATGCCAAGACTCCATCGCGCCGGCCATGTCGATGTCCTGAACATCAATTTCCAAGTCATCGCCCGCCGGCAAATAGCGCTCCGCCAGCTGTTTGAAATGCTTTAGCAACTGTTTCAGCAGATCTTCCTGAACGGCCGGCGTCGAGGAGCCGCTAAGACTGAAGTCGGTGAATGTTTCCGCCGGCTCGAAACGCACCACCATATCGGCCCGAACCGGCATACCCGCCGCCATAGCCACTAATACCAAAACGGATTTGTACAAAAACTTCGACACGGCGGCCTCCCGGATATGATCGATTTAAGTCGGACAAGCGAGGTCTGCGGGAGTTCTTTGCTTGAACATGTCGAGATCAATCTATCGCCGCAGCACTTTCCCGGCCGTCGCATCGAATTTGGGTAATCGAGTTAAGTCTTGCGAATACCGCCTAAGCCGTGGCGAGTTTATAATCCTCACGGTCTTGATCGAACTATTGAATCTAAGCCAGGCGAGGCCTGGAACCAAACCTTGAACTTTTCCGGGCAACCGTTCGATTCTTAACTCCGCAGCAGAGTTAACGGATACGTTGCCTGCCTCTATCCGAGGTTGCCAAATGAATACCATCAAAAACTTTTCTAAAATTACCGGCGGGCTATTACTGAGTTTAATCAGCCACATCGCATTCCCCAAACCGCCGCAAGCCTTGCCGATAACCGAACTGCAAATCCCTGCCCAAAGCCCTAGCCAACAACATCACCTGGCCCGGACGGCAAACGGCGACTTGATCGTCAGCTGGGTGGAAACCGACGCCGAAACCAGTACCGCCAAATTCGCCATCCTCGAAGCTAAACGCTGGAGTCTGCCATTAACGGTGACTAAGGTCGAAGGCAAATTGGCCGATCCGCCGGTGGTATTGGGCTTGAGCGACGGCAGTTTGGCCGCGGCCTGGATGCCGTATGTGGCAAATTCCACGGATCGCTACGCGGCCGACATCTATGTGGCCCGCTCCATAGACGGCGGTCTCAGCTGGAGCCCGGCGTTACGGCCTTACGGCGATGAGGCGCGGGTTTACGACGCGCAATTGTCGTTGAGCGCCTTGCCGGATGCCGGACTGGCATTGGTGTGGACCGATATGCGCAATGCCAACCACGATCCGGCGGCCGATCAAAAAAGCAACCGCTACCAGTTAATGGCCACGGTTATAGACAAACACTGGCAAGCCGGCCCGGCGCTGACTTTGGATAACGATGTCTGCTCCTGCTGCCGCAGTTATACGGCCGCGCAGGGGGAGCAATTGCTCACTGTCTACCGCGACCATGCCGCCGGCGAAATCCGCGACATAAGCGCCGTGCGCTGGCAGGCCAACGGCAATCCGCAAATTTCCAACGTGCATGCGGACGGTTGGGTAATCGGCGGCTGCCCAAGCAACGGGCCGTCCATCGATATGGCGCCTAACCGCAGCGTGGCCGCCTGGTTCACAGCCGCGGACGGCAAGGGCCGGGTAAAACTGGCGTTCTCCAGCGACGGCGGCGCGCATTTTGATCAGCCCATCGAGTTGGATGCCGATGCCAGCGGTTACGCCAATGCCTTGCTGCTGGAGGACGGCTCGGCCCTGGTCAGCTGGCGCGGGCGTAACGGCCCGGACGATGAATTACGGGTAGCAAAAGTAACAGTCGACGGCATAATCAGCCGGCAAACCACCGTGTATCGCGGCGGCTTTCCGAAATGGCCCAGCAAATATCTGAGCATGGTCCAAGTCGGCAAGCAAGCCTTCGTCGCCTGGACCGATCCGGTACAAAAGAAGGTGCGTTTGGTCGCTTTAGCCATAGACTGAGCAGGCGGGGCCGGTATAAATAACTCGGTTAATGAATACCGGTGCCGATTGATTTACACGATCCGCCACTAAATTTACATCCCCATGGTGGGAAAAACCGGCTTTCAAACGTCTTACCTGTAATGCCATTCCCCTACAGGTTATTGCGATGAACAGCGTTGTTGCCAACACGGACTTAGAAAATCCCGCCACCCGTAAAACCCGAACCCTGCACCGCCTAAAAGCCCGCCGCAAACTTTGGTTGCAAGTGCATTTGTGGTTGGGTTTGGCTCTGGGTTTTTTTCTGGCTTTGATCGGGCTGACCGGCTCGGTGCTGGTGTTTTGGCATGAGATCGACGAAGCACTAAACCCCAAGCTCTATCAATCGCCTAGCTCGCCCGGCACGGCAAAATCCCTGGACGAAATTATCGCCGCCGCCCGAGAAGCCGCGCCGCCGGGTTGGGATTCGCTATCGATACAAGTACCCGCAGCAACAACCGGCAATTATGTGTTCGGTTTTTACTATCCCAATAGCAGTCCGCCGCCGGAACAGGCCCAATCGTTCTCGATAGGCATCGATCCTTACACGGCGCAAGTGACCGCAAAACGAACGTTCTATCATGCCAGCAACCCGCTAAAACATAGCTTTGCCGGGTTTTTCTTCAAGCTGCATTACGCGTTGTTTTTGGGCGACACCGGCGGTACCTTGGTCGGCATCCTGGGCGTGCTGTTTCTGATTTCGGCGCTCAGCGGTTTGATTTTATGGTGGCCGCTGACCGGCAACTGGCGCCGGGTGCTCAGCATCAAGCGCCGCGCCAGCGTCGAACGCTTCAATCACGACCTTCACCAAACCGCCGGTTTTTACAGTGTGATCGTGTTGCTGGCGCTGCTGGTTTCCGGGATTTATTTCAATTTGCCGAATCAATTCCGCTGGCTGGTGGAATGCTTCTCGCCCCTGACGCCGGAGCCAGTGGCAAAGCCGGCGACTACCGGTTCGGTATCGCTGGACTCGGCCTTGCGGCAAATCCGGCAAAGCTATCCTGGCGGCACTGCTCAATACTTCTCCCTCGGCGCCGCCGAACAAAGCCCGTTCACCGCCTGCTTTCAGGACGTGCCGGAGCTAAAGCCTTATGTGGTGGCGGAACGCTGCCTGGTGATTGACCGTACCGACGGCAAACTGTTGCAAATCAAGGATGCCGCGCACGGCAGCGGCGGCGACTTGTTCATGCAATGGCAGTGGCCGCTGCATTCGGGACAGGCTTTCGGTTGGACCGGACGGATATTGGTATTTATCACCGGACTGATTTGTCCGTTGCTATTCGTCACCGGCCTGATTCGTTGGCTGCAAAAACGCCGAGCCGGCGCAAAGGCGCTTGCGAGGACTGTGTGATATGCCGCACTATCGGCGCGCAACAAGTCATATCACGCAGTTAAACTGATTTTATGCCGCGGCGCCAGCGCCGCATCCGGTTTGGAAGCGGCTGCGAACCAAGGTCTGCGGCGGTCTGGCTTGCTTATTGCTGTGTTGAGTCACTTTATTCGCAAGCTTGCAACGTCTTCAATGTCCAAAGACTCGCCGGGATTCCTCCACGCGCTGTTTCTACAGCATGCGCATGAAATTGGCGCTTTTGTGCGCGGCCGTTGGCCGAGAGAACCCGATGTAACCGACATCGTACAGGAAACTTTTCTGCGCCTATCGCAATATCCCGAGCCGCAAACCATTCAAAACCCTCGGGCGTTTTTGTTCCAGACTGCCGCCAATCTGACCGTTGATCGCCATCGCCGCCGCGAAACTCGCGAGCGTTTCGATGAACCCGACGCAAACATCGAGCATGTTGCCGACCAGGGATTATCGCCGGAACATTATTGGCAAACCCATCAACAACTGGAGAAATTTGCCGCTTGGCTGGACGAATTGCCCGAGATTCGGCGCCATGCTTTTGTTTTGTATCGGATTGAAGGCTGTTCGCACGCCGAAATTGCTAAACGTTTGGGCATTTCGGTACGTTGCTCCGAACGCTACGTAATGCTGGCGATGCAGCATATCAGCGCCAAACTCAGCGCCGAACCGGACCAGGATTGGCGGTGATTACCGTCTGTCCCGTCTATGAATAAAGTCCGGTAAACTGCGCTTTTGATAAACATCTTCCAGTCACTCAGCGTGTCCGACATCGAACCCATCAACCAAACCATGCGCGACCAAGCCATAGCCTGGCTGCTGCGCTTACGCGATGCGCCCTCCGACGCGCAAAGCGCGCGTGCGTTCGCAGACTGGCTGGCGGCCGATCCCGCGCATCAAACGGCCTATCGTCAGGCACAAGCGCAATGGGCCTGGATGGAAGCTTTCAAGCAACAAAGTTTTCCGGCACGCGACGCGGCCTTACGTTACCGGCCGGCCGGGCGTAAACCGGCGGCGCGGCGCCGGCTAACTTACAGCGCGGCGGCAATCGTGTTATTGGGCCTTGGTTTGGCAATATTCTCGCCGCAAGGCTGGTACGGACTACCGAATAGCTACAACACCGGCAAGGGCCAAAGGCAGACCGTAGCATTATCGGACGGCACCGAACTGGAATTGAATACCGACACCGAAGTGCGGGTGCATTTCAATCACGCGCAACGCCATGTCGATCTGATTCGCGGCGAAGCGTTCTTTAAGGTCGCACACGATGCCGAAAGGCCGTTTAAGGTGCGGGTCGGCCATGTCAGCGTGCGCGATATCGGCACCGCCTTTGACGTATACAAACAAGCCGACCGGGTCAGCGTGGCCGTACAGGAAGGCGTGGTGGAAATGGCCGGTCAGGGCGAAAGCCGCGAGTTGAAAGCCGGGCAACAATTAGCCTATAGCGACGATCGCCGTTTCTTCGCGGCCGCGCCAAGCGATATTGCCGCCGCGACGGCTTGGCGCCAAGGGTTGCTGACTTTTAACGGCCGGCGGCTGGCGGATGTGCTGACGGAAATCGCTCGTTATCACGACGTACAAATCCGCCTGCCCGACCCTAAATTGGCGGAATTACGCGTTAACGGCAACTTTCGTACCGAGCAACTGGACAGCATGTTGCATGCGGTAGCCACGCTGTTGCCGGTCAGTGTTCAACATGTCGGCGAGCGCGAGATTGTGCTGGAGGCGGTTGCGGACAAGCACTAAAACCTTTTGCAACCCCGCACCTCGCAGCAATTTACTCGATGCGGGTTGGCGGCTTTTTTTATCCTCCGCGTCTATGCCTATGAACCCCCATCATAACGGAGACATGGAGCATGACATTGACAATCAAACGCCTCGCCACGGCCATTGCGCTGATCTCGGCGCAAGCCCATGCCGAGGACGGCAAACGCCATTTCGATATCCCGGCCCAGCCCCTGGCCGCAGCCTTGCAACAGCTATCCGCGCAATCCGGCACGGCGATGCTGTATGCGGAGCAATCCGCGGCCGGGAAAACCAGCCCGGCCCTGCAAGGCGAATACACGATAGAGGAAGCCATCCGCAAACTGCTGATCGGCAGCGGTTTGATTCACAGCATCAACGCCGACGGCACGGTGACGTTGAAACCGGGCGCGAGTAGCAGCGCCACCACATTAGGGGCGGTAACCGTAGTGGGCCAATCGAATGTGGATACGAACGATCCGTACAACTCGAATTATCAGGTCCGTAACGCAAATACCGCGACCAAGACCGATACGCCGATCATGGAATTACCGCTGTCGGTCAAGGTCATCCCAAAATCGGTGATCAACGACCAGCAAATCACCCGCCTGGACGATGCATTGAAAAACGTCAGCGGGGTTTATGGGGGCCCCGGTAACGGCGGCACCGCCGATACCTTTCTGGTACGAGGCTTCGCGGACTTCAGCCCCTACTACAATGGCGTACGGCTGGAGACCGGCTGGACTCAGGGCGGCTTGCGCGATGCCGCCGGCTTGGAGCGAGTGGAAGTCTTGAAAGGCCCGGCCTCGATTTTGTACGGCCGCATCGAGCCTGGCGGCATGGTCAACATGGTGCCGAAAACGCCGCTGGCGACTCCCTATTATTCATTGCAGCAGCAATTCGGCTCTTACCGTTTTTATCGAACCACGATAGACGCCACCGGCCCGGTGACCGCCGACAAATCGGTTCAGTACCGCGCCAATCTGGCCTATGAAAACAAAGGCTCGTTTCGCGACTTTATCGAAGGCGAGCGGGTTTACTTCGCGCCCACCGTGCATTGGGACATCAGCGACCGCACCCAGGCCACGTTTTATATCGACTATTTGCACAACGACACCGCGCCGGACGTCGGCGGCCCGCCAAGCATCGGCAATCGGCCGGCCGCTCTACCGCGCAATCGCAATTTGAGCGAACCGAATATCCGCGCGGTCAGCGATGACATCCTGTTCGGCGTGGACTGGAGCCATGCCTTCAACGACCAGTGGACCTTCCGCCACCGCTTCTTCGCCGACTTCACCGAAGATAACGAGAATCTGCCCGGCGCGCCGCTCGGCTTGGACGCCGACAATCGAACCCTGCATCGCGGCAATTTTGGTGTCCGCGACAACCTGGGCGCAACTTACAACACCAACGCCGATCTGACCGGCAAATTCAAGACCGGCATATTCGAGCACACCTTGCTGATCGGCGGCGATTACTTCAGCTTCGAAAATTCCTTTGCGTGGCCGACACCGCAAACGGTGCCGGATATCGACATTTACAACCCGGTTTATTCGGGCAATCTGGATTTACTTTCGCGGCTGGACGCTGTCGGCAACTTGGGCTTCGAATGGTTCGGCGTGTATTTGCAGGATCAGATCAAGCTCCCTTACGACGTGCATCTATTACTGGGCATGCGTTACGACAACGCCAACTCCTGGCAGGATTTCGGCGCTTTCGGCAGCGGCATCAAGGACACTAATCACGAGGATAAAGTCACGCCGCGCGTCGGCATACTCTGGCAACCAATCCCGTCGTTCAGCCTTTACGGTAACTACATACAAGGCTTCGGCGCGCCGAATATTGGCGTCTATGGCGACAGCGGGGCCAAAATCAAACCGCAAACCTCGGAGCAATGGGAGGCCGGCTTCAAGAAGGAATGGCTGGACGGTAGACTCAATCTGACCGCCGCTTACTTCGAAATCACCAAACAAAACATCGCCACGCCGATATTCGGCACTCGGTTTTACGAAGCCGTCGGCAAGGCCCGCAATCAAGGCTACGAATTGGACCTGACCGGCGAAATGTTGCCGGGCTGGAAGGTGATCGGGGTTTATTCCTACATCGACTCGGAAATCGTCAGCAACGGCGGCACCGACGAAGGTCATCGCCTCGCGAACGTGCCCGCGCATGGCGGTAGTCTATGGAATACCTATACCGTGCAAGACGGCGCGTTGAAGGGGCTGAAGTTCGGCGCCGGCGTGGTCGCCCGCTCGCAAAGACAAGGATCGAACACCAACAACTTTCAATTGCCGGGTTACGCGATTTTCAATGCGCTGATCGGCTATGAAACCCACATCGGCAAAACCAAGCTGACCACCCAAATCAACGCGGACAATCTGCTGGACAAGGAGTATTTCGAAACCGGCAGGGCCGACCGAAACTTTTGGGGCACGCCCCGTACCTTTATGGGTTCGGTGCGTTTAGAGTTTTGATCGAACAAGTAAGTGTGTCGGGGTACGGTAGCGTGCCCTTGGCACGCATTTGGACAGTAACACACCCGTCTGTGGCCCTTAAACCTCGTCTCACCTGAATTTGTTCATATCGCAGTATCGACCCGGCTGTAAATGTCTTCCACCTCCAGGGTCAAACCTATCGACGCGAAAGTCACTTAGTAGCCGGCCATTTTGCTGCAATCAACAATACACCGGGATAAACCTAATTCTTGACCATTTTTACTTTGATGCCGGCCATGAAATCTACAACGCGGCCAGCGCTGCGTGATTTGACGTATCTACAAGCGATTTTGCGTGATATGCCGCACCGGATTCCGCGAGAATCCTCGTCGTCTAAACATAAATTGCATCTTTACGGGTAGTTAAAACAATTGTTTTAAAAGAAGTAATTGCATTTAAAACCTATCTATCAAGTTTGATTCGATCGGATGGAATGCTTTTTGCGCGGTGTTCCGTTTTGCCTACGCCGCCAAACCGGAATTGGTTCGGCAAGGGTTTATGCCCCAGACCGTTACTTATTGTGTCATCGAGACTTGTTAGTGCCTAAATCCAAACCATCGCTGTTCGATCGGCTGTTTCAGCGGCATAGCCATGAGCTCCGAGTCTTTGCCGGCCTACGCGGCGGCAATGAGTTTGCCGAGGATTTGGTGCAGGAAGCGTATTTGCGCTTGATGCAACATCCCGAACCGGAGTCGATCGACAATGCCAGGGCCTTCCTGTATCGCACGATCGCCAATCTCAGTATCGATCAACACCGCCGCCAGAGCGTTCGCGACCGTTTTCATATCGAAACCGGCGACGACCAGGCACTGCATGACATAACGGCAGCCGAGCCGTTGCCCGAGGATCAATTGGCCTCGGAACAGGAACTGCAATCCTTGAACCGCATTTTATTGGAACTGCCGGAGACTACCCGCAACGCCTTCGTGCTGTACCGACTGGAAGGGCTGTCGCACAAGGAAATCGGCCATCGGCTGGGGATTTCCGAACGCAATTCCGTGAGACTGGTCGGCATTGCCGCGCAGCATGTGCTGCTGTGCTTCGGCTCGCTGGACAACTAAACTGTCATGCTTGGCGCGCCCATTTTTTCACCGCCTCGTATGCCGGATTTTAAATGTCGGGCGGCTAAAGGATAGAATGCCTGTGCTTAGCGCAACCCATCGCCCCCTGTTTAACATGCCAAAAACCGAAGCCTCGTCCGATCTGCAACAGCAAGCCATAGCGTGGATTCTGCGGCTGGATTCGGCTGCCTGCACGCCAGCAGAGCGCCAGGCCTTCCAGGAATGGTTGGCGCAAGGCGAGGACCGGCAACACATTTACCGGCAATTGGCCGACAAATGGCGCAAGCTGGATCGTTTCAAGGGCGGGGATTTTCCGGTGCGCCAACAAGCCTTAAGTTACCGCCCCCCGCGCAAGCGTTTGCGCCGTTTTACCGAACTGGCGCTGGCCGCTTGTTTGTTGCTGGGTTTGGGCGTGGGAACTTTCTCGGAACAGGGCTGGTACGGTCATCGCAGCCACTATGTCACCGAACGCGGCGACCGCCAGACTTTACAACTGGCCGATGGCTCGCGCCTGGAGCTGAGTGGCGATACCGAGTTGAATTTGCGTATCAACCGTTGGCGGCGCTCGGTGGATCTGGTCAAGGGCGAGGCATTTTTTAGTGTGGCTCACAACCCGCAACAACCCTTCGAGGTCAAGGCCGGTAACGGCACTATTGTCGACATTGGTACCCAATTCGACGTAAAGGTGCAAAACCGGCAGGTAGCCGTTGCGGTGGTGGAAGGCGCCGTTAAAGTTGAAACCAACGGCGGCCGGGAAATCAACGCTAATCAAGTACTCAGCTACGATGCTCAAGGCAATTTTCAGGACAACCCGGACAGTCCGGCCAATCTCACTGCTTGGCTGCGCGGCCAACTGGTATTCGAAAACCGCCGCTTGGACGACGTGTTAAGCGAACTGGAACGCTTTCATGACACGCGCTTGAGCTTGGCCGACCCCAGCTTGGCCAAGCTCAAGGTCAGCGGTACCTTCCATATCGGTAATCTCGACGGCGCGCTGAATATTATCGCGATGACTTTGCCGGTCAATATTCAGCGGCCCGCGCCGGGGCAGGCGCTATTGGTCAGACGCTGACCTCCGATAGGCCCCCGCTCTGCTTCCCGAATAAATTTTGGCGTCTTTTTCGGCTTGGTGCGTTTCATTCCGGAAACCCCAGCAAAAGGAGAAGATGAATGAAGTTTTTAACACAACCGCTATTGTTCGGCGCCCTGTTGGCCTCAGCCTGCGAAGTACGGGCAACCGAAACCACCTACAGCTTTGACATCCCGGCCCAGGCATTGGTGGCGGCTCTGCCGAAACTGGCGGCGCAATCCGGCGTACAAATTTTTTACGCTCACGATAGCGTGGCCGGCCACAGCGGACCGGCGTTACGAGGCACGATGACGCTAAACGAGGCGCTGAGTAAACTGCTGTCGGCCAGCGGCCTGAGTTTTGCGATTGCCGGCGACGGTTCGGTATCGATCAAGGCGGCGGGCAAGGACGCGACGATGTTACAACCGGTGAATGTTATCGGTCAGACGGTTTACGACGCCACCGATCCCTACAATACCGATTACAACCGCCCCAACGCCACCACGGCCACCAAGACCGATACCCCGATCATGGAAACCCCGGTTTCGATACAAGTCGTGCCGAAGGCGGTGCTGGCGGACAAACAGTCGATGACGCTGCCCGATGCCGTGAACGGTCATGTCAGTGGTGTGCTGGGTAGAACTGGAGGCGGCTATCTGTACGATAACTTCATCATTCGCGGTTTGGCGGGCTCCGGTTTCGGCGACGCCTACCGCAACGGCTTGTATAACCGCCAGGACATTTATGATATTGCCAACATCGAGCAGATCGAAATCCTCAAAGGCCCGGCGGCGGTACTGTATGGCCGCATCGAGCCCGGCGGTTTGGTGAATTACGTGACCAAGAAACCGTTGGCTACCCCCTATTATTCGTTGCAACAGCAGTTCGGTTCTTACGACCAATATCGCACCTTGGTCGATGCGACCGGGCCGATCGATGACGATAAAACCTTGCTGTATCGCCTGAACGGCTCATACACCGATAATCAATCCTTCAGAGAATTTGTCGGTAACGAGCGGTTTTTTGTCGCACCGGTGGTCACTTGGCGACCGAACGAAAAATTTGAGACCAATCTTGAGCTGGAATACAAGCATGACCGCTTCAATTCCGATTACGGTATTCCGGCCATTGGCGGGCGTCCGGCGGCCATTCCAATCACCCGCACACTGAAGGATGGCCCGCAGCGCATGTTAGTGGAAAGTGCGCTGGTCGGCTTCGACTGGACCTATCGTTTCAACGACGACTGGAAATTAACCCAACGCTATCTGTTTAAGGACTGGTCGCTGACAGGGCCAACGCTCTTCAACTATGGCGGCTTGCAGGCCAATAACCGCTTATTGAATCGTTCCACCCAAATCGCCGGGCAAGACGTGATGACTCACTCCGGCAATATCGATTTGAACGGGAAATTCGAACTCCTGGGCAGCCGGCACGATTTGTTAATCGGTGTGGATGGTTTTCATGCGATAACAGAGTCAGCGGCAAGAAGCGGTCCGGCAGCGGCTATCGACATATTCAATCCGGTGTATGGCCAAGTCGATTTTGCGGCGCTGACAACTGACAATGCTTTTTTCTATCGCAAAGAATCCTGGGTGGGCGCCTATGTTCAGGATCAGATTACGTTCTTCGACAGACTACATCTATTGCTGGGCGGTCGCTACGATAACGTCACAACGGGCTCGCGATTCTCTGCCAATTCCTTGGCCGCCGCTCAAGCTGGGCGGGTAGCGCTTGAAGATAATGCCTTCAGTCCCAGAGCCGGTTTGTTGTACCAAATTCAGGATTGGCTATCGATTTACGGGAGTTATACAAAATCGTTCTCCGCCAATAACGGCGTAAGCGCCAGCAATCAGCGCTTTGAACCGCAGATCGGCAAACAATACGAAATCGGACTAAAAATGGAGTCGCAAGATAAACGCTTTTCGTCGACGCTGGCGTTTTTCGAATTGACCAAAAGCAATCTACTCACCGACGACCCAACCCAAGCCGACCCGAATTTCCAGATACTCGCGGGAAAAATCAGAAGTAAAGGTATCGAGTTGGACTTGGCTGGACAAATTACCGATCAACTCCATCTATTAGCGACCTACGCTTACACTCAAGCCAATTACATCGAAGATTTCGACGGCTTGCAGGGCAATCGCCTGGAGAATGTGCCACGGCACCAGGGCAGCCTTTGGGGTACCTGGCAGTTCAACGATGCCTTTAAGGCGGGTTTGGGTGTGGTAGCCCTCGGCAGACGGTCCGGCGACGCCAACAATACCTTCATCCTCCCGGGTTATGCGCGATTGGATGCGATGGCGGCCTACACCCAAAGGATTGGGCGGCACAAACTGACTGCCCAGTTGAACATCAACAATCTTTTGGATAAACAGTATTACGCGAATTCGGACGGCGGCAACCTTGGCGCGATTCCAGGCTATCCGATTAACGTATTGGGTTCGCTAAAGTATGAGTTCTAACGCAAACCGGCCGCACTGCGGATGAATTTTATCGTTCCCGGAGTTTATCGGCACGGAAACGCTTAAAAACCAAACGCCAAAAATCGGGAACATCGGGCATATCGCCGACAAACATGCGGCATATGCCACGCTTTTCGCCGATACCCCGGCGGAAAAATTCGCCCTAGATTCCCGGTAAGCCTCAAGCCAAACCAGTCCTCAGAAGCATGCCACCGGGTCGGCAGTTTATGGTCCACCTACGATTTCCAGCAAGGCGATTTACGCGGATTAAAAGTCGGCGGTGGTATCAGTATGCGCGACGGTGCCACCGACGGCTCTAGAAATGGCTATCAAACCGCCGGCTATGCGACGGTCGATCTATTGGCCGCGTATTCCTGGAAAGTCGAAAAATCCAAAATTACCGCGCAACTCAACGTCAACAATTTGCTGGACAAAACCTACTTTCCGGACGCCTACTGGAGCGGCGCCAGCAGTACGCGCACCATCGGCACGCCGCGTTCTTTGCTCGGGTCGATCAAGTTGGAGTTTTAAACTTCAATGCCGGTACTGAGCGGGCCCAAATTGTTACCGGCATTCCGTTCCGGCTAAGCTAGCGCATCGCTTGCTGGAAATACGCTGGACTGGATGCGCAATCAGGTCCAGGCCCGGAGGCTCTAAGCGCAAAAAAACAGGTTATATCTCGGATCAATGCGGCATTTCACACAGTTTATTCCGGTGGCTTGCCGTCTGTTTCGACAAGCCGCGGCGTAAAGCACTGTTTAAAATCAAGGCTGAACAGGTCGCAACATTAGAGAATGCGGATTCTGGCACAAACTCTGCTGCGTGGCTTGCCACGATTAACGCCGATTTTGGCCAAATTCCCCGCGCATGGCATTTTCAGACCACGATATTTATCGGACTTTTCTAAGCACCCGGCCGCAAATCCAGCGCTTTCTACAACAACGCGTGCGCTGTCAGGATACCGCCGCCGATTTGATTCAGGACATTTTCCTGAGGCTGACGCTGCTCAAACCCCCGCCCGCCAACGAGATCGAAGTGCGGGCCTGGCTGTTTACCGTGGCCTCCAATTTATCGCTCGATCATCTGCGCACGCAAAAGCGCCACCACGAATTACTGGATCAATATCTGGGCGACGCAACCGAAATCGACGGTTCCGCTGCGCCGGAACGGGCCGTGCAAGCCCAGGACCAATTGCAGCAAATTCAAGCGGCTTTGGCGGAACTGCCCGATCAATGCGCCGAGATTCTGTATTTGAGCCGCATCGAGGGTTTAAGCCATATAGAAATTGCCCAACAGCTGAAAATATCCACCAGCTGGGTGGAAAAGCAGTTGGCCAAAGCCTTGCTGCAGTGCCGGCAGGCCGTCAATAGCGAAGATGCCTAGTATGGCTTTAAGCCCTGCTGATCGTTATAGTAAATATCTTTCCGCAATGCCACGGCCCCGATGAACGAAGCCCCCCCAGCACTCCGCGAAATCTTGCAGCAACAGGCTGTTGCCTGGCATCTGCGTCTGACGTCCGGTGCCGCCGACGAGGCTGCGTTTGCCGAATTCGAGCGTTGGCGGCGGCAATCCCCGGCGCACGGGCAAGCCTATCTCGATATCGAAACCCTTTGGCAAAAACTGCCGAATCCCGTGCTGGCCGACCGGCAGAGGCGCCGAGCGTTGGCGGCCAAGCACCGCCGTGCAGTCTTAGTGCGGCGGGGTATGGGCTTTGCGGCGGCGGCTTCGCTGCTACTGACGCTGATAAGCGGTTTTTATCCGGATTATCTGCAACATCCGATGGCCGATTACCGCACCCGCATCGGCGAACAAGCCTCGGTCACCTTGGCCGACGGCAGTGTCATGCATCTGAATACCGACACCGCTGCCGATGTGACGATCAATGCGAGCGAACGCCGTATCGAATTGCTGCGCGGCGAAGCGGAATTCGATGTGGCGCACGATGCCGACAAGCCGTTTCGCGTAATTTCCGGCGCCACCACCACCGAAGCGCTGGGCACCCGTTTTATCGTCCGTTACGACGGCCATGCCGGCATTGTGACGCTGCTACAAGGCAAAGTCCGCAGCAGCAGGCCTTCCGCGCAAGGCGCGCAAACCGACAGCGCCACGCTACAGCCCGGCGAGCAGGTGGCTTTTAACGCAGAAACGCTTGGCGCGCCGCAAACCGTGGAATTAAGCAACGCCGATGCCTGGCGGCGCGGTCGCTTGCTGATGAACTTCGTACCGTTGAAACAAGTTATCGCCGAAATCAACCGCTATCGGCGCTGCCAAATCCGGCTGTTGGACGACAATCTGGCGGAGCGGGAAGTCAATATTGCGGTCGATATCAAACAGATAGACGCCTGGCTGGCAGCACTGCAACACACCATTCCCATCAAGATTGTTCAAGCCGGGCCTTTTGTATTTTTAAAATCCTAATTCTTGACGGCGGCGCTACTCACCAAAATAAGCCTTCATTTCCAAGGGCTACGACGGGACGGTTCCGCGACAATTTGCCGCACACAAATTAGTACGGCATCGCCATTCGCCAATCGTTCTCAGCTAAAACGCATCTTTACTGAGGACATACCATGAAAAAAATCGGAACCCCAACCAGAACAGATCGAACCCGAGCCCGCCGCTCGACGATAGTTGGCGCACTGCCGCTTTGTCTTGGCTTGATTACTATCGCGGCACCATTGCCGGCTCAAGCCGAAAACGCCTCGACCAGTGCCGACAACCGTAACTACAACATCGCCCCGCAACCCTTGTATTCCGCACTCAGTGCATTGGCCGAGCAATCCGGCGTCCAGTTTGTTTACAACTCGGAGTTGGTCAAAGGCATTAGCTCGCCGGGCCTTAGCGGGCAATACTCGCTGGAAGGGGCGTTGAAACGCTTGCTGTCAGGGTCGGAGATCGCTTATCGATTCAATGACGGCAATACAGTTACCTTGCAAAAGACGACGGGCCTGGAGCCGCAATCGGCCACGACCATGCCGGCGGTAACGGTACAGGGATTGGCGCCCAGCAATACAAGCGATCCTTACGATAAAAGTTACACGGTCGGCAACAGCACGACGGCCACTAAAACCGACACGCCGATCATGGAAACGCCAGCATCGATTCAGGTGATTACCCGTACCGTGATGCAAGACCAGCAAGCCTACCGGCTGCAGGACGCGTTGAAAAACGTCAGCGGCGTGCAGTCCTACCATCCGTTCGGCGGCGATTTCGAAAACTACGTGATGCGCGGCTTCTTGCAAACGATGGCCAATTACCGCAACGGCATCCGCATTCCATTCACCAAATTCGATCTTGCCAACGTCGAACGGGTGGAAGTCTTGAAAGGCGCGTCGGCAATGTTGTATGGCTTCAGCGATCCTGGCGGCATGATCAGCACCACTATCAAGCAGCCGAGCGCCACGCCCTACTACTCGTTGGAGCAACGCTTCGGCTCCTACGATTTTTACCGCACCGAAGCCAGCGCGACCGGGCCGCTTAGTGAGACGCACGGCTTGAATTACCGGATGGATTTTTCGTATCTGGATGCGGGATCGTTTCGTCAAAACATGGGTAATGACCGGATCTTTTTCGCGCCCAGCCTGAGTTGGGACGTCACGCATGACACCAAATTAACCCTGTCCTACGAGCATTTGGAAGACAACAACGCCTACGATTTCGGTATTCCCGCGATCGGCAGCCGCCTGGCGCAAGTGCCTATTTCGCGGACCTACGGCGGTAGCCCCGACATGAAAAACAACACTCACAACAATTTGTTCGACTTCCGGATCGACCATCGGTTTAACGACCGCGTCAAATTGAATGCTGGCGCGGTATCATCGCAGTACGATAAGTATTGGCGTAGCGTGTATCTCAGTCGCGTCAACGAGCAACCCGGGCCCAGTTTCGGCGACGTGCGCCGGAACGCCTGGTTCGGCCCGGAGAAATCCGAAGCGATCACGGCCTGGGTCAACGGCACCGCCGACTTCGAGACTTTCGGCATCAAGCACAAAGCCTTGATCGGCGGTGAATACTACAACAACCGAATGAACTACCAAGTCACCGACATTCGGGTCGGCACCGTCAATATTTTCGATCCCAATGTGCCGACGATCTCCGCAGCTCAGATCGCGCAATTCGAAAACTCGCCCTACGCGTACCACATCGCGACCGAATACACCTCCCAGGCGTTTTATCTGCAGGATCAATTGACGCTATGGAACAAACTGCACGTTACCGGCGGATTTCGCTACAACTGGATAGACCGCTACCAATATCTGAGTTGGAACGACGACCCTTACAAGCAAGCCAGCCGCACCGACGATCTGGCCAGTCCGCGGGTCGGCATCGTTTATCAACCGGCCGACTGGCTATCGTTATTTGGCAGTTTTTCCGAGTCGTTTGGGCCGGCCGCCGACTACGCGGACGGCGGCAACACGCTGTACGAACCGTTTACCGCCACCCAATTCGAAGGTGGCCTGAAAACCCAGTTCTTCGACGGTAAATTTACCGCCAGCGCCGCTTATTTCGATCTCGAAAGAACCCAATTTTTTCAAGACCCCGCCAGCGACAACATTTTCAAATCGGTGCCAGTCAAAGGCAAAAGCAAGGGCGTCGAAGTCGACCTGCAAGGTCAAATCTACGGCTGCCTAAGCATGATAGGCAGCTACGCCTACACCGACGCCACCATCACCAACGACGTAACTTCGCCGGCCAACATAGGCCATCGTCTGCCATTCGCGCCGACGCATCAAGGCAGTCTGTGGCTGAAATACGACGTCAACGAAGGTTGGCTGAACGGCTTCAGCTTCGGCGGCGGCGTCTATACCGCCGGTCGTCGCTACGGTGATGCAGCGAACAGCTATTACGACCACGCCTATGCTCGACTGGACCTGATGGCCGCTTACAAGCGCAAATTGGGCGACACGACCCTGACTACGCGGGTCAACATTAACAACGTCAACGATGCCGAATACTTCGCGATGCGTTCGCGGCGCAGCAACTTGCCGGCTGAGCCGATGACGGTGATGGGCTCGATCAAGTTGGAATATTAAGCTGCTCTGTTGAGCCGCCACACAAGTCGTGTTAGGCGTTAGACCGCAGGTTGGGGTGAGGTAACGAACCCCAACATTTTTTGGCCGCTAAATTACCGGTAACTTTGATGTCCTGTTGCCGATAGCTGGAGAATAATTTTGAGCTTGTCGTGTTGGGGTTCCTGTCGGAACCCCAACCTACGCTCTCTCGGCAAAAAAGAACTGGGGATTTCCCAGGCTAAAACGTCTTGTTCAGGAATCGGCGCCTTTTGTTTTTTCCGGTTTCCGCGTGCGCGGAAGTCGGCAGATAGGCGCAATCAGATTTTTCATAAGGCGGCGGTTTTGCCTCGCATCTTTTTCGCACCATTCACCTGACCGTTTTGCTATCACCATGACCGCCATTCACCAACAATCGCGCTCAACCACTCCGACGAATCCGCAAAGCCGGGTCTTGTCCCGCCTGAAATCCCGCCGCAAACGCTGGCTGGACGTGCATTTATGGCTGGGTTTGACCCTAGGATTTTTGCTGTCGATTTACGGCATCACCGGCAGTTTTCTGGTGTTCTACGCCGAGATCGACGAATGGCTGCATCCGGATTTGTTGGTAGTTGAGCGCCCCGCCGACGCACAATACCGGCCGCTGGCGGAAATTTTCGCCGCCGGCAAAACCGTGATGCCGCCCACCGCGAAACACGTGTTTTCGGTGTACCCGCGCAACGAGAATGCAGCTTTCAAGCTGCGTTACCAATTTCCGACCTCCGACACCGAAAACGAACGCTGGATTGTTGGCGTCAATCCATACACGGCGCAAGTGACCGGAACAATGCTGCTGACCCGCTCCGGCGATTGGCTGCCGGCAACCTTCATCGATTGCGTGTTCGAGTTGCATTACGCGCTGTTGATTCCGTCCGAGGACATCAGCGCCGTCATCGTCGGTGTCTCGGCGGCATTGCTGATCATCTCCGCTTTGACCGGCCTGATCGTCTGGTGGCCGTTGACCGGCAAATGGCGGCAGGCGCTGACGTTTAAAGCCGGGGCCGGCAAGGTGCGATTCAATTACGATTTGCATAAAATCAGCGGTTTTTACACATTGCTGGCGATGATCCCCGTGCTATTTTCCGGGATATACATGGTGCTGCCGCATAACGTGGTGCCGGTTTTAGAGTTGTTTTCGCCGGTGACTTACCGCTATTGGTTTCAATCCAATCCGCCCTCTCCGGTGGCGCCGGCTATTGGTATGGACAAAGCGTTGGCGATTGCCGTCAAGCAATACCCGCAAGGCCGGCCACACTGGATTTACGGCGCTGCCGAGCCAAGCAAAACCTACACGGTCTGCCAAGACGGCGTCGACGCACCCGGCAGCATCTTGCAACGCCGCTGTACCGTGATCGACCGCTACAGCGGCGAGATTCTGGATCTGGACGATCCCAGCCTGCCGGCAGCCACAGCCGGCGAAATCTTTACGCATTGGCAATGGCCGCTGCATTCCGGCCAGGCCTTCGGCATGCCGGGAAGGATTGTGGTCTTTATCACGGGACTGGCTTGCCCGGTGTTGTTTGTCACCGGCGTGATCCGCTGGCGGCAGAAAGCCGCAACCCGGCACAAGCGGAAAGGCTGAAACCGATCAATTATCAGGGTCTGAAACGACGGGCTTGCTTCATGATGGGCCTTTGTTTTCAGCAATAAGGGGGGTATGAATTCGTCCCGATGTCAGTCGCGATTGGTGGCTGGAAGCGCGATTTAAAAGTGTGTCAAATGCCGCACTTTAGCCGTTGAGCTTCCGAGGATTTCGCCATTAATGCGGCCAACTTGATGAATCAACTACCGTATAACCCTGACTTCCCAAGCTAGTGGCTTAAAAATTGCTGTTGCGGAAGACGTTTCATTGCCGACTATGTATTCATGGATGCAATCACCGATTCCGATTTACTGGCCAGTTTTCTGCTCTACCAGAAAGAACTCCAGCAATTTTTGACGCGTAAGGTCAACTGCGCCGAAACCGCGGCCGATTTGATCCAGGAAACCTATTTGCGCATCGCCCGCTATTCCGCCGCCGGCGAGGTCGCCAATCAGCGGGCATTCGTGTTTCGCATCGCCGACAATCTGGCCCTTGACCACTTGCGCAGCAGAGCCCGGCAAGAACAGCGCGACGGCGGACTGGTCGGCGAGGATATCGCTTGCAATCAACCGCAACCGGATAGCACGCTGGAGGGACAACAACAAATGGAATTGTTCGAAACACTCATCTACGAACTGCCGCCGCAATGTCGCAAGGTGTTCTTGGCGTGCCGCGTGGAAGGCAAAAGTTACTCCGAAATTGCCGCCGAGCTTGGCATCTCGGCGCGTACCGTGGAAAGTCATATGCATAAGGCCTTGAAGCACCTGAAAGACCGCATCGATTTCTTTTGATGCGCCGCGCGCTCGTATCATGCGACTTAACCCCATTCTAAAATCGTGGCATCATGCCTGCCTCGGCTCTACGCTTCGCGCCCCTAACCATGTCCGATAAGCCCCAATCCCCGTCTTCCGGTTCGCTTTCCGACCAAGCACTGGCCTGGTTTGCCCGCTTGCAAGCGGATGACGTCAGCGACGAAGCACGTCGCCAATTTGAAATTTGGTATCACGCCGACCCCCGCCACGCCGACGCCTACGATAAATCCCGCAAGCTATGGGACTTGCTGCAACAGCCGGCGAAGCGGGTTCAGCAACGTCTGCAAGCGGATGCCGCCCAAACCAAAACGGAACCCTCTCCCGCTGGGAAAGGGCTGGGTGAGGGGCGTTTGCCAGCACCCGCAAGTGGCAGAGCCCTGCACCGGGTTGCCTTGGGTTGTCTCGGGCTGTTGCTGCTGGTGGCCGGCTGGCGGCTGCCTGAACAATGGCAAAACTGGCGCAGCGACTACCATACCGCTGCCGGCCAACAACTCAGCGTCGAGCTGGCGGACGGCTCGCGGCTGACCTTGAATACCGATACGGCCTTGGTAGTCCGTTATAGCGACAGCTTGCGCCAGATCGAATTATTACGCGGCGAAGCCTATTTCGAAGTCGCGCCCAATAAACAAAGGCCGTTTGTCGTAGACGGCGGCCAAGCGACCGCCCGCGCGGTGGGCACCGCCTACAGCGTCCGCAAGCACGCCGACGAGCTGAGCGTCGTCGTTAGCGAAGGCACCGTGGAGGTCGGCGCCGATAGCGCCAAGGCTTTGGTGCATGCCGCCGAACAAGCCGAGTATCGGCAAGGCCGGCTGCAAGCCGTGGCTCAGCTCGATAACGACGATGCGCTGGCCTGGCGGCGGCGCCAAACCGTGTTTCATCGTCAGCCTTTGACGCAAGTGTTGGAAGAAGTTAACCGCTATCGTCGAGGCCGTATTGTCGCTGTCAATCCGCAGTTGGCCGAACGCGTCGTCAACGGCGTCTTCAACAACGGCGACCCCGATGCGGTGCTGGCCGCGCTGACAACAACGCTTCAAGCCAAATCCTTGCGGATGCCGGGGGATCTGGTGCTTTTATATTGACGTGGTCGGTGGGCAGCTTGCGCTATTGAACCGGCCCTTAAATGTTTTAACCGTTCGTGCTGAGATTCTATGGTTTTTGTCAAGCCGCATTATTGAGGCAGTCTATTTTTTGAGCGTCGAATCTGGCACCGGCTTGTTGCCAAAGCGAGAATGCGATGCGTAATAATTTTCTGGCGATAATCACCAGTGCCTGGGTTGCCGAGAACTCTCTGGCTCGTAACACTTGGTAATAGGGTTTCCACACAGCGGTTTTGGCGGCTGCTTGGGCGCAGTTGTACAACACTCTTCGCAGTTCGCCGGGTCCGCGTTTAGAGAGGCGTCGGCGGCCCCGCTTTTGTCCTGAATCACAGGCTCGTGGATCCAGCCCGACAAAGGCTACCGCAGCATCGCTACGGCTTAACGGGACTCGGTCAAACAAGACAGCCAGCTGTGTTGAGGTTTGCCGGCCAATACCCGGTATGCTTTCAAGACGCCGGGCCTCGGCTTTCAGTGCGGGCTGTAAAGCCAATAAGTCATCCAATTGCTGATCGATATGCTTCAGCAAAACGTCCAAGGCGGCCAAGGTGTCAACGAGTGGCGCTTCGAGTTCGTTCACGCTTCGCAGGGCTTTTTGCAACGCTTGGCGGTGCTTGACGACAGTCGCTCGACGCCGTTGCAGTAAAGCCAATTGATGCTGGATCGCCGAAGCGGGTTGATAGGATCGTAAATGACCCCGTTCAGCGGTGATAAATCGCCGGATCATTTGGGCGTCCACTCGATCCGTCTTGCCCCGTCGGCCCAAACCAAGGGCATAATGGCGCATATCCCGCAGGTTCAGCACATAGACAACCATGCCCTTGGATACCGCTCGCTCTGCCAGGAGTTGATGATAATCGCTGGTGGCTTCCAGACCAATATAACTCTCGGTCGGTAACGTCTTCAGCCAGGCATCAATGGCCTCTGCCGTATTGGCAAGCGTCAGCAAACCCTGCTCTGAATCAATCACCAGCTCGTCTTTTGCTATTTATGCCCTCTGGGTACATCGATACCGATCAACATTTCGCTTGTCATACGTCCTCCACCTGTTGAAAAATAAGAGAGTCGGGGTGGTGCGTCTACCGAGTAAGCTTGTGCACAAATCGGCGGTTAAACCGCTAGATTCTTCATCGACTCTGGAAGACGCGATGGGATGAATTCTCAGCGTGGTCTGTCTTAGCAGATACCTGTCGACGTCCCTCCATCCCGACACCCAAAGTCTCCCCGATTCTCTTAAGCTTTACCATACAAGCGTGTCGAAGCACAAGCAGCCTTTCGACAAGTTCAAGGCGAACGGATATTAAAATTTCACAAGACCGGATTAATAAATAGTTAACGACTATAAAAAATATTTTTTCAGCACTAAGGGTAAACCCAAACCCGCGTCGTCTTTGTCGGTAACACCATCCATCGACCAAGGAGATAGACGCATGAAATATCCCGTACCAGCTTGTCGCGGCCCATTCTATGCAGTGCTTGCTGCCGGCCTGTTGACGTCCACTATTACCCTAGCTGCCGAGCAAACCGCGCAAAGCTTTGATATCCGCTCCCAAGCGCTGTCCTCGGCCCTGACGCATTTTTCTGCGCAAACCGGCTTGCAAGTGCTGTATGAAGGCGACATTGCCGAACACATCACCGCACCGGAATTAAAAGGCAGTTATACGTCGGAACAGGCTTTGCAAAATCTGCTGCGCGGCTCTGGGCTGCAATATCGGTTCAGCAACGGTAATACTGTGACGCTGGAAAAGATGGCGAGAACCGAGTCACAGTCATCGACGACTTTGCCTGCAGTCATGGTGACCGGTAAAGCAGGCTATGCGGACAGTGACCCTTACAACTCAAGCTACAATCGGACCACGACAACTACTGCCACCAAAACCGATACCCCCATCTTCGATACACCAGTATCGGTTCAGGTGGTCCCGAGAGCAGTGATGGATGACCAAAAAAGTTCACGGCTTAAAGATGTGTTGGAAAATGTCAGCGGTGTGCGAGCACAGCCTTCATTGGGATATGGCAATGGTTTCATCATTCGCGGTTTTCACAATGCCAGGGTATATCGAAACGGTTTGCTGTCTATCCGTGATGGCGAACCGACCGAAGTAGATGCAGGCAATTTACAAAGTGTCGAGGTGCTAAAAGGCCCTGCTGCGGTTCTATTCGGTCGTATCGAACCCGGTGGTCTTGTCAACATCACTACCAAAAAGCCGCTAGATATCCCGTATTACGCATTAGAACAACAATTTGGTTCGTATGATTTTTACCGCACGCAGTGGGATGCCACCGGCCCAGTAACCGATGACAAATCGGTACTCTATCGTTTTACCGGTGCGTATCAAAACGCAAATTCTTTCAGAGATTTTGTGTCCACTGATCGAGTGTTGGTCAACCCTAGTGTCACTTGGCGACCGACCGATAGAACAGATATGACCTTAAGCGTCGAGGGATTCGATCAGGACTATCGATCAGATTTCGGCATTCCAGTCATTGGCAATCGTCCTGCGTCGATACCAATCAGTCGGTCATTGAACGATCCCAATATTCCTATGAGTAGTATCTCCAAAACGCATCTGAGCACGGAAATTAATCACCATTTTAACGACGACTGGGCGATACATAATCGCTTTCTAGCCAGCTTTAACGAAGCGCATGACTATATGGTTAATCCAACGCCGGCGTTTGGCCCCGCCGAAGACGCCTTGCTCCCCGACGGGACGCTTAAACGCAATATATTCGGTCAAACAGCCGATACCGATCTCTACACTACCAATCTGGATTTGACCGGAAAGTTCATGCTTGGCTCGACCAAGCACGATGTGTTGGTGGGGTTCGATTATTTTCAGGCGACGATGAAGTACCATTATGTTGGTGAATTCAACGACGCCAATCCTGATCTGAATATCAACATTTACAATCCTTGGCCCAGCTACGGAATAAATCCTGCAGTTATTGAACAAACCTTATCGCAACCACCCAATTGCTGCACCACCGACAATTTTGCGTTTTTTAATAACAACTGGTACGGCGCCTATTTTCAGGATCACATTACTCTGTGGGATAAATTGCATATCTTAGGAGGTGGTCGATACGATTGGGCGGAAACCGGTTCATCGTACATGGCTTCATTTGCCGACGCAGAGGCTACCCTACCATCGCGCAAAGACGAGGGTTTTAGTCCTCGCGTCGGTATACTTTTTCAACCCATTAAACAGTTGGCAGTTTACGGCAACTGGACCACCTCGTTCGGTGCCAATAACGCACCAGCCGCTGATGGTTCGACCTTTGACCCGCAAATCGGCGAGCAGTTTGAGGCCGGCTTGAAAACCCAAGGATTCGATGACCGCTTATTGGCAACCTTGGCCTACTACCATCTCACCAAAGATAACATCCTGGTTCCAGATAACAGTACGCCCAACCCGTTCGATAAAATAGCCAACCAGCAACGCAGTCAGGGCATAGAGCTTGATATAACGGGACATTTGACGGATGCCTTGAGCTTGATCGGCAGTTATGCGTTTACGGATGCACGCGTCATTAAAGATTATGCCGGCGATACGGCTGGCCATCGCTTGGCTAACGTTCCAGAGCATTCCGGTAGTCTGTGGATAAAATACGATATGAACGGGCATGCGGCATTGAAAGGCTTAAGCTTCGGTCTGGGCGGTATAGCTGCGGGCGCGCGCGAAGGCGATTTGGCCAATAGTTTTCAACTGCCTGGCTATGTGCGAATGGATGCTTTCGCCGCATACCGGTGGGAAATCAACAAAACTCGGGTCACCGCACAGTTCAATCTACGCAATCTACTCGATAAGCGCTATTACGAGTCGACCGATCCTGAGTCCAACGTAACCCCCCGTTTAAGTGTTGCTCCAGGTGCACCGTTGACAGCTATCGGATCGATCAAGGTGGAGTTTTAAGCGTTTGTATTGGATGCAAGCATGATGTTTAGCCTCTGGAATAACTCTAAATAGCACGACATATTCGGAGAGATAACAGCTTCAAGTTCGTCCAATTGCTTTTAACTTTAAGGTTTTATCAATCCCGCAGCATCAGAAAAATGCTACGGACGGGATCAAGAACCCCATCCGACCGAGCAAATCGGTATGGGCATTCCGGGCCCGATTACAATCTCGGCGGCAACGCTGCCTGCAAAAGCGTCGAGGAAACAGGCTCCCCGCAAAGATTAATCGCCACCCTGTGCGCGTGAAATAACACAGTTTAGAAAATCACGCCGCAGCCCTTGGGGCGAAAATTCGCCGGCATGGCAGGCCGCGTCTATGCTGAGAGCTCATCTGCACAAATCGGGCGCAAATATTGCTGCGTAAAACGCCACACCTTGGCTGCCCAGCGTTAACTGCCCCATGCTCGAATTGACCGCCACCGACATTGCCGATCTGATGCATAAGCATCGCCGCGAATTATTGGGTTTTCTGTCGCAGCGCATTAGTTGCGCGGAAACCGCGCAGGATATTTTTCAAGAGACGTTTATCCGCTACGCCGGCTACGGCGGTAAAGACCGCGTCGAAAACCCCCGCGCCTTTATTTTCCGCATCGCCGCCAATCTGGCCACCGATTATCTACGCAGCCACAGCCGCCATTCCGGAAGAGACATCCAAACCTCCGCCGCCGCCGAGGCGGAGGGCGGCGAGCAATCTGCCCTATCTGTTGAACGGACCGTCATGTCGCAACAACAACTGGAGCAGTTAATCGCCGCGCTGGACGAGTTATCGCCCAAATGCCGGGAGGTATTCGTCCTGCTTAAACTCAAGCATTGCAGCTATGCGGAAGTGGAACAAAGGCTGAGCATTTCGCAAACCATGATTTTCAAATACTTGACCCAGGCCCTGCGCCATTGTCGGCAGAGGATCGGCGACCTGGATTGAACGGGATGCCTTTATCGGCAAACACGCCTGTGTTTATCCAGCCGGCGTTTTATAATCCGATTCCCGAATCGACCGCGGCGCAGCCTTCTTATGAACCCACCCATCCCGCCTTTCCCCGACGCCGACGTGAATGAGCAAGCCGAATACTGGCGAGCTTTGCGCGAATCGCCGTTCTTCGACAGCGAGCAGGATCTGCGCTGGCGAGCTTGGTTGGCGGCCAGCCGGGAAAATCAGGAAGCCTGGCGGCAGACACAGCACTTTTTTGACTGTATAGAGCGCTTAAACCCGGCACAAATCGACCGAATCGAACGGGAAGTAAGGACCGCGAACGGCACGCCACATGACACTCCGGCCCGGAGACTGCCCCAGCGCAGCCTGCGGATGTTGCCGATTGCCGCCTGTCTGATGCTGGCCTTTGGTTTGGGGTGGGCATTCAGCGCCGGCTTCTTTGCCGATTTCCGAACCGGCACCGGCGAACAGCGTCGAATTCAACTCAGCGACGGCTCTTCGGTAATCCTGAATACTGCCTCGTCGTTGTCGGTGGAATTTTCCGAAAGACAACGCGTGATCCGCCTGCACGGCGGCGAGGCCTATTTCAAGGTGGCTGCCGATGCGGCCAGGCCGTTCGAGGTGGTGACGAGCGGCGGTCGAGTCAGGGCCTTGGGTACGGCTTTTGATGTTAAACAATGGCAGGGCGACCTGGCGGTCACGGTCTACGAACACAGCGTGCGCGTCGCGTTCGCCGATGGCGAGACCTTGGAAAGCCTGACGGCAGGTCAACGCGTCGCGTCGGCTGGCGATAAAGCCGGGCTACCGGAAAGTGTCAATTTAAAGCAGGTCGGTGCCTGGCAAGAACGGCGCCTAGTGTTCAAGGAAAAGCCGCTGCGACAAGTGGTGGATGACCTGAATCGCTACCGTGCCGGAAAAATAATCATCGCCGATCCGGCGCTGGCTGAGCATTTGGTCACCGGCATATTCGACGCCGACGACCCGGAAGCGGCGTTGAATGTCATCGAAAAAACCTTGGGAGCCAGCGAAACCCGCTTGACCGACGCCTTGGTGATCTTGCGTCGCCCATAAGATTTCGCCGCGCTGATTGCCTGGTCTACCGCCGCGAAACCGCGCCGTTTGGCCTCCAGCTAAAAAAAATTCTCAACCGGGTTATAAAACTCACGCGCTCCGTCGTCTTTGCTTACGAACCCACACGGATACCGCGAAGGAACGCCTTCTTCGCGAGCCGTTATCCGCGTATTTAAAGCCAGGAGGCCGGATGAGTAAGCGTTATTCCTTTGTTAACCCGCTCTGTTTCACCCTTTTTGCCGCCACCCTAAGTGCCAGCCCGTGGTGTACGGCGGAGAGTGAAATCAATTTCACGATTCCCGCCGCGCCCTTGGCCGACGCCCTGCTGCAATTTTCCGAGATCAGCGGCGTCAAGGTGTTCTTCAGCTCGCAATTGACCGACAGGCTGCGCGCCAATGCCGTACAGGGCCGTTATACGCCGGAACAGGCATTGCACAAGCTATTGGACGGCTCCGGTCTGGCCGCAAAATCAACGGGCGACGGTACTGTAACCTTGGAAAATTCGACTAAGCCGGTAGAACCGCAATCGGCCAATTCCACGACCATGCCGGCGGTGACGGTCACAGGCAAATCCGGCTATGCCGACAGCGATCCGTATAATCCCGATTACAACCGCACCAGCGCCAGCGCCGCCACCAAGACCGATACGCCGATCATGGAAACCCCGGTATCGATTCAGGTAGTGCCCAGAGCGGTGATGAACGATCAAAAAACCACGACCATCAAAGATGCGCTCGAAAACGTCAGCAGCATACGTCCGCAATCGTCCTTGGGTCTGAGCAACGCCTATATAGTCCGTGGCTTTAGGAACGGCCGGGTTTATCGCAATGGCTTGGTCGCCAACGGCCTGGGTATTGGCGAAGGAGCTCAATTCGATTCGGCGAATCTGGAGCGTGTCGAAGTGCTGAAAGGTCCGGCAGCGGTTTTGTTTGGCCGTATCGAGCCCGGCGGCTTAATTAACCTGGTCACTAAAAAACCTCGCGACGAGGCCTATTACTCGGTGGAGCAGCGTTTCGGCGCGTACGATTTTTATAGAACCGAATGGGATGCCACCGGACCGATAACCGGCGATAAGTCGTTGAGCTATCGTTTTTCCGGCGCCTATCAAAACAACAAATCGTTTCGGGATTTTAATTTCAATGACCGGGTGCTGGTAAATCCCTCTTTGACCTGGCGCCCCAGCGATGCAACTGAAATGTCCCTTGAGGTCGAGGCCTTGCATGAGGATTATCAGGTTGACAGAGGTTTGTTCGCTATTGGCAATCGCCCGGCTCCGATTCCGGTTAGCCGCTCTTTTATCGATCCAGATGATCCGGTCGATACTAACTCCAAGGTAAATCTTGGCTTTAATCTAAGCCATGCTTTCAACGATAACTGGACCTTGCGCAATCGCTTCCTGGCTTCGTTTATTTACGATAAAAATACCTCGGTCAAACCCGCCAACGGCTTTACCGTCGAACAGTTTCTCGATCCGAGCACGGGTAATCGCCGCTATGCACGGAATATATTTTCTCAAACCTCCGACAACGAAACCTATACGACCAATCTGGATTTGACCGGGAAATTTAACTTATGGGGACTCAGCCATCAGACTTTGGTCGGTGTCGATTATTTACGCGCGGTTGGCAGCTATGAATTTTATGGCAACTACCAGGACCCGGTGCCGGGTTTGGAGATCGATATTTATAATCCCCAATACGGTATCGATCCGTCTTATTACGCCAATGCACTGGCAACGCCCGCCGACGGTGGGGCTAACCATTACCTGTTCCGCGACGACTGGTACGGCGCGTATTTTCAGGACCACATTACCCTGTGGGACAAAGTGCATATCCTCGGCGGTGGCCGCTACGATTGGGCAAGAACCGGCTTGGGCATAGGCGATTCGACCAACGCCGCCGATGCCGCCTTACCTTCGCGCCGAGACGAAGGCTTTAGCCCAAGGGTGGGTGTTCTCTATCAACCCTGGACCTGGGCCAGTATCTACGGCAATTGGACCACGTCATTCGGCGCTAACAACGGCATAACCGCCAGCGGCGCGACGATTAATCCGGAAATCGGCGAGCAATTCGAAGCCGGGGTCAAAACCGAATTTTTCGATCAGCGCTTGTCCACCACCTTGGCGTATTACCATTTAACCAAAGAAAATTTAATGACTCGCGATTTCAATAGCCCGGACCCGTTCGCCAGCGCGGCTATCGGCAAAGCTCGCAGTCAAGGTATTGAGTTGGATATGGCGGGGCGGCTTACCGACGAGTTCAGCATCATCGGCAACTATGCCTTTACCGATGCCCGCATCACCCAAGATTTTTCCGGTCTGCAAGGCCATCGTCTGAATAACGTACCGGAGCATTCCGGTAGTCTTTGGCTCAAATACGATATTCATCACTACGAACCGTTGAACGGTTTGAGCTTTGGCTTGGGCATGTTCGCCGCCGGGCAACGGCAAGGCGATAACGACAACACGTTTGCGTTACCCGGCTACGCCCGCTTGGATGCCTTTGCCAGCTATACCTATCATCTGGGCAAATCCCGGCTGATCACCCAATTTAATGTCCGCAATCTGCTGGATAAAACCTATTACGAATCCACCGATCCTTTCCAAAATGCGCCGCCGCGTGTGGGTATTTACCCTGGTGCGCCGCTCACGGCGATGGGATCGGTGAGATTGGAGTTTTAGTCAGCTCGGCTTAGGCCGATGACACATTTAAGCAGGTCGGGATTTGCACCCCCGACCTAAACCTTTCAACTCCGCCTGGCCTGTCCCTAAAACCGGCGCGGCCAAGCGCCGGCCCTATCGAATCAAACGTCAATCAGCATGGGAATTTTTCGTGCTGCTACGTCCTATATAGCAACAGCCGAACCATGGTTTATTTTCGATTAAAACGATGAACATCCACGACGAACGCCTTGGCGCGACACCGCCTCACCCACCGGCAAACCAGCGCCTGGCGCGTTTGAAAGCCAGAGATGGTTGGTTAACCATCCATCTCTGGCTGGGACTGACGCTGGGCCTGTTGCTGTCGATCTACGGCATCACCGGCAGCATCTTGGTATTTCACGCGGAAATCGACGAATGGTTAAACCAAGAACTGTTGACCGTGGTTCCTCCCGATCAAACGGCAAGCTACAAACCGTTGGCGAATGTTTTCGCCGCCGGCCAAGCCATCATGCCGCCTGAGGTCAAGCCGACCTTCGCCACCTATCCGCGCAACGAGTTGGCCACATTCCAGATATCGTATGCTTTGCCCGTCAGCCGGGATGTCATGCAACTCTGGCAAGTAGGTGTCGATCCCTATACGGCGAAAGTAACCGGCAAACGTTTGATGCGATCCTCGGATAAATGGCTACCCAACACCCTTATCATCTTGATGTTCGAACTCCATTACGCGTTATTGATACACGGCGAAACAGGCGAAGTCATCGTCGGCATTTCCGCTGCGCTATTGCTCATTTCATCGCTGACCGGCCTGATCGTCTGGCGGCCGTTGACCGGCAAATGGCGGCAGGCGCTGACGTTTAAAACCGGAGCCGGCAAGGTTCGATTCAATTACGATTTGCACAAAGTCAGCGGTTTTTACACGCTGCCGGTGATGATTCCGGTATTCTTTTCCGGGATTTACTTTGTACTGCCGCATAACCTGGTGCCGGTTTTAGAGCTGTTTTCACCAGTGACTTACCGTTACTGGTTTCAATCCACGCCACCGTTTGCAAACGCGCCGGCCATCGGCATGGATAAAGCGGTGGAAATTGCGAAGCAGCGTTATCCGACCGGCCGGCCGCATTGGATTTACGGCGCAGTGGCGCCTACAGACACCTACACGGTTTGTCAGGATGGTGTCGATGCGCCCGGCAGCATTTTGCAACGCCGCTGTACAGTGATCGACCGTTACAACGGAAAGATTCTGGATCTGGACGACCCTAGTTTGCCGACAGCTTCTGCCGGCGAAATATTCACCCATTGGCAGTGGCCGCTGCATTCCGGTCAGGCTTTCGGTATGACTGGGCGGATATTGGTGTTTCTCACCGGCTTGGCTTGTCCGGCCCTGTTCGTCACCGGCGTGATTCGCTGGCTGCAAAAACGGCGGGGCCGACAAAGGCTGCTGAAATGACTGGATTTAAGGGGCGGGTTCAATCACGAAGCACAACAACTCATGTTCTGCGTGCCTATGGAACCTAATGGCGGCGGCGCAATTTCTCGGCGACTCGCATCGTTTTGCATGGCCTAGTCAAGTTCTGTCCGATTTCAGCGGTATTCGGGCGCATAGCAATAATTTAACTATGTTAAATAAATAACAAAATTCCGCCATATCCCTCACTTTTAACCCTGCCTCCTAAGCTTCACTCAACTGCTTTCGCTTTAAACCCGCAAAAATAGCTTTAGCAACGAGTCTGGCATGAATATTGGTTGATCGCCCAACTATCGATACCAAAATCCGCACACCCGAAGCCATGAGCAATGCTTTCCATATCTCCCGCCTGATCGAAACTTATGACGAGGAATTGCGCCGGGTAATGTTCAGACGTTGCGGCTGTATCGATACCGCGGCCGACATTGTGCAGGAAACCTACCAGCGCATGTTTGCCGGCAATTTGTGGCAGCAGGCCGACAATCCGCGCGCCTTGCTGCATCGCATAGCCGCCAACCTGGCTACCGACTACGAACGCCGCCGCAATACTCGCAATCAGCATGTAGACCATGACGATACCGGTGAAGCTGCCTTGCAGGTCAGCGACGGCATCGATCCGGAGCAAATCAATCTGGCGCGCGAACGTTTGGACCGCTTGGTCGCGGCTGTCGATAGCCTGCCGACCAAGTGCCGAACGGTTTTTGTGTTGCGCAAATTCGAGGACCTTAGCCACGCCGAAATTGCCGAACGCCTGGGTATATCCCGCAATATGGTGGAAAAACATCTGCGCAATGCTTTAGCCACACTACAAGAACTCGACGATCTGTAGCCGATTCGCTCCTGTTTTCACTGGGTTATGCGTCTTATAATGGCAAACCCGACACCCTGAACCGCGCCGATGACAATCTTTTGCCTTCATCTTTCCCCGCTAGTCCGCAAGATGTTTGCGTACGCGTGGTACCAACACCTAAAAGCGCAATGAAAATCTCTGCCGAGATCAAAGCCCGTGCGCGCGACTGGTGGGTCAGACTGGACAGCGGCGAATTGAACGCCGATGAACACGCCGAGTTTGGCCGCTGGCTAGCCGCCGACCCCTTGCACCGGCAGGCCTACGATCAACTACGTGAACTATGGGGCGCACTGGAGGCTGCGGCATCAAGACTTACAGTACCAGCCATAGTCAAACCCAAACCGGTTTGGCGCACGTGGCAATGGGCATTGCCGGCCTTGGCGGGAGGCTGCCTGGCCCTGTGGCTGTTTAACCCATTGTGGATTATGTTACGCGCCGATTTTCACACCGGCTTCGGCGAGTTGCGCGACATTCATCTAAGCGACGGTTCCATCGCGCATCTGAACAGCAATAGCGCATTGGAAGTACACATAGACGGCGCGCGGCGGCAATTGACATTATTGCAAGGCGAAGCCTGGTTTGAAGTCAGTCCCGATAAAGCTCGCCCATTTCAAGTATCTGCCGAACATGGCAAGGTCACGGCATTGGGCACGGCTTTTAATGCGCGGTTACGCGACGGCAAAACCGAAGTCAGCGTCACTCAGCACAGCGTGGCGGTGGATTTGGCGCAATCAGGCCGTGAAGCCCGGCACACCGTGATCAGCGAAGGCCAGCAAGTCGTCTACAGCAGCGAATCCGGGTTGGAACAGCCGCAAAACATCGATACGCAAACGGTCACTGCCTGGCAGCGCGGCAAACTAGTATTCGAGAACCGGCCCTTGGGCGAAGTACTTGCCGAGTTGAACCGCTATCATCGCGGATATTTGTTAATCAACGATGCCGAGCTGGCCCAGCGCCGTGTCAATGGCGTGTTTCGTACCGATCAACCACTGGCAGTGCTCGACACCCTGGAAACCTCTCTAAAGCTGCATTCTTCCAGGATTGGCGATTATCTGATCGTACTGCATCGCTAACAGCAGTATTTGAACCGGAGCGAGCTCGCGTCCATTCGTCAGTTGCGAGCATGCCTCCCCTAGCCCGCCGCACCCTCCGCCCAATCTAAAATTATTCATCCTTCGCCTCCTGTTTTACTCAGGTCGTGCGTCAAATCAAAGTCAGTCACGATTTAACAAAATAGAGGGAGTTTCATGACTTTGAAAAATACATCGACCAAGCGCCTGACCGGACCGGCATCGGCCTTGTTTTTAGGCGCGGCATTAGTAGTTTCCAGTGTCGCCAGCGCGGAAAGCGCGAGCCGGCCATTCAATATCCCCGCCGGCTCGCTGGCTACCGCGCTAAACCGTTTAGCGGAAACCGGCGGCTTGCAGTTGGTCTACGACGCCACCATCGCCGAAGGTTTACAAAGCAAGGGCTTAAGCGGTAACTACTCGCCGGAGGCGGCATTGCGGCAATTACTCAGCAATAGCGGCCTGAGTTACCGTGCCGCCGAAAACGGCAATATATTGATCGAAAGACAGACCTTGAATTACAAGCAGGATCCGACGGCGTTACCGGCGGTGAATGTGGTTGGCAAGGCTAACTCCTATTTTGAGGGTGAGGATCCCTTCAGTACCGATTATAAGCGCAGCAATGCTTCCACTGCGACCAAGACCGACACGCCTATTATGCAAACACCGATGTCGGTAAAAGTGGTGCCCAATGCGGTATTGAAAGATCAGCAGGCAATAACCATCGATCAGGCGCTCAGAAACGTGAGTGGCGTCAGTAGCGGTTGGGGTGGTAGCGGCCACTTTTTTGTTCGCGGTTTCGGCAGCTATATCAACTACCGGGATGGATTTTTGAGCCAGGGCGAATGGGCACATACCGAAGATCTGGAGAACGTCGAGCGGGTTGAAGTTCTTAAAGGTCCAGGCTCCATTCTATACGGGCGAACCGAGCCTGGCGGTATTGTTAACTTTGTGACCAAACAGCCTCTGGATATCCCCTATTACAGCTTGCGCCAACAATTCGGCTCCTTCGATTTATACCGGACCAGTGTAGACGCTACCGGCCCGCTGAACTCGGATAAAACCCTGGCCTACCGTTTCAACTTGGGGTATCAGAGCAATCATTCCTTCCAAGAGTTTGGTGGAAATGAACGCCTGATGGTGGCACCAACTCTGCGTTGGAACATAAGCGACCGAACCGTCAGCAGCGTGAAGCTGGAATATAGCAACATCAAGGAGCTTGGAAACGGAACGGTTCCGGTTATGGGTAACCGGCCGGCGCCCATTTCCAGGGAGCGAAACTTAGGTGATCCATGGAATTACCAGGAGGACGAATACTTCATGCTCTCGTTGAATACCGAACATGAATTTAACGATAACTGGAAGCTGCGTCATCGCTTTAACTTTAAAAATTACAATTTGACAATGTCGGCCAATGGCGGCTCGAGTGCCAATCCATTGACTGGCGATGTCGGGCGGGCATTTTTTGCGCAGAATACCGATGGGCAAGATTTTCAACATAACTTTTTCAACGCACTGGAACTTACCGGCAAGTTCGATACTGCGTTCTTGAAACACAATTTGCTGTTGGGAGGAGACTATTATCGAACCGATTATCGGGCGACAATGGCCGGGTTTGGCTCCGATCCGGCGCTCTACGACACATCTAATGTTTATAGTCCTTTCCATACCGCGGCGGCTCCGGTCATACTACCCACAGACATCACTTATTCCAATTCCACGATTCCCTGGTTCGGCTTATACGCGCAGGATCAAATCGAATTGCCCTACCATTTTCATGTGTTGGCAGGCTTACGTTATGACAATGCCGACTTGTTTTACGGCAGCTCCGGCGAGTTCGGCAGCGGGCGAAATCCGGATACCCATTCGGAACGGGTCTCACCTCGTGGTGGCGTGGTTTGGCAACCGATCCCGGAACTTTCGCTGTATGGTAGTTATACCGAAAATTTTGGCGCACCAAATTACTGGGGGGGTGACGGTAAACCACTTCCTGCCCAAACCGCTGATCAGTGGGAAGTTGGCGCCAAAACCGAATTGTTCGATGGCCGTTTATCGGCAACCTTGGCGTATTACGATTTGACCAAGCGGAACGCGCCAATTGCTACATGGTTGGCGTTTTCGCGGGCACAGGGCGAAGCCGAAACCCGGGGTATTGAATTTGATGTGAGCGGCGAAATTCTGCCGGGTTGGAATGTAATCGGCGCTTATTCCTATATGCCATTTGCCAAAAGCATCAAAGACGAAACCGATCCAACCGTTATAGGTAAACGCCTGAACAACGCCCCAAAGCATAACGGCAGTTTGTGGACAACCTACCAATTGCAGGATGGTGATCTAAAAGGTTTAAAGCTAGGCGCCGGTATGCAAGCACTTAGTCAACGGGAAATCGGTTATTACGAAACCGCACAAGCGCCTGGTTATGTGGTATTCAATATGATGGCAAGCCAGGCTTGGCAAGTTGGCAACTCAAAAATTACAGCGCAGCTCAATATCGACAATCTACTCGATAAAACCTATACGGCGGCCATTTACAGTTACGGACCTACTAATTACGGCGCACCTCGAACATTTATGGGGGCTATCAAAATAGAGTACTAGACCCAACAATCCTGCCGGGTTGGATTATTCGGCCCGGCTTGACATTTTGGCATTGCTTCGTTGCCGCCAAAGCAGAGGGCAATCAAAATTCCGTTTGGGCCAACAAAGGACTGTGGCGAAACGATAACTTGGTGTTTTTTGCTCGGACAGGCGAGAAACTGTCGGTCTGATGGAATTGCTTGAATCATCCCTGCCTGGATAAAAGCGTTTTTTCCGCGCTTTTATCCAGGTTGTCCTTGGCGTCATTGTTTCCATGTTCACGGGGGAGAGAACTTAACATCCTTGATACCGGTTCTTATATAACAATATCCATGCCAAAGCCTGCAAAGCTTATTTTATAAGGCTTTTCCATTAAAAGCCGCAACCCGATACTTGCTATCTATGTTATTTACCTCAATTAAACGGATATTGCATGGCATTTCCCGCAATAGCTGTAATTGGTCAGTACGGCGCTGAATCATGGATAATAAAAATCCCAGCCACAATGCTCGAACCTCCGTGAAGCACTTCCGCCATCCGGCCCGCTATCGTCAATTTTCGCGCCAATCCAAATCAGCCATGTCATTATTGCAACTATGCAAACGTGGACTAACTTATGTCTTGCTGTTTTTTGTCCTGAGCTCGCTGCTGTTGGTAGGCGCATTAAGGTATTTGCCGGCACCGACCTCGGCATTCATGCTGCATCAACATATCGACGATCTGGCGGAAGGTAAGCCCTATAAGGGCATAGACCAACGCTGGGTAAGCCGCCTACATATTTCGCCGCATGCCTTTGCTGCAGTGATCGCTTCCGAAGATCAATTGTTTTATCAGCACAACGGCTTTGATGTCGACGCCATCGCCAAAGCCTTTAATCAATATCTGCGCGGTGGCAAGCTACGCGGCGCCAGCACCATTAGCCAGCAGGTGGCGAAGAATCTGTTTTTGAGTCCGGCGAAAAATTTCGGCCGCAAGGCTTTGGAGATATGGTTTACGCTGCTGATAGAGACCGTCTGGGACAAGCAGCGCATTCTTGAAATGTATTTGAATATTGCCGAGTTCGGCGATCATTTATTCGGTATCGAAGCCGCCAGCCGCCGCTATTTCGGTGTTTCCGCCCAACAATTGTCGCCTAACCAAGCAGCACTGCTGGCTGCCACCTTACCGAATCCGATATTGTTAAAAGCCGATCAGCCCAGCGCTTATTTACATAAACGCCAAAGCTGGATCTTGGGGCAAATGCGGACAGTAGGAAATTAACTCCGTCCGGCAGTGTTAAAGATCAAAGCGTAACCGAACTTAATCGTCAGCATCCTCGTCGCCCTGTTCGTCCTCCTCGACTTGCGGCAAGCCGGAAGCGTCGGCAATCAACTCTTTCAAGTATTTGTACAACAAACGCGCTGACTTGGGCGGCTTGCTCTCTTTGGCTTCTTTTTGCGCATTGCGTTGCAACTGGCGTAAATGCTGGCTGTCCGCAGCCGGAAATTCTTCAATGAATAGGGTCAGCTGCTGATTACCGTTGGCAGCCAACAGCAAGTCGCGCCAGCGTTCTGCCTGGTGATGTTCTCTGACGGCGTGGGCGCTGCGATTTTTCATCCGCGCCAATTTTTCCTGAATAGCGGCGGTGTCGAGCTTTCTGAGTTGTGCAGTGATGTATTTCAACAAGCGCTTTCTGGCTGAATTGTGCCCCATTTTGCCGGCATCGCGCATCGCTTGCTCTATGCTCTCGGGTAATTCGAATTCGGCGATATGCGCTGGAGATAGCGCACAAATTTCCTCGGCCATCGCGAATACTTCGGCAATTTCTTTTTTGATGCGGGTCTTATTCGGACGTATCGCGTAATACTCGACTTCTCCGTCGTCGCCTTCGGCCTCGGATTCGTCGTAATAGTCTTCTTCGTATTCTTCTTGGTAGTCTTCGTCGTTCATGTCAAACCATTGCTATTAAGAAAAGCACAAACATCACCACCAGCAACAGAGGCACAACAACGCTGGGCCAATCGGAGGGTGTTTGTTTGCTGCGCGCCAGTGCGGCTTTGATGCCGGGCTGCATCCAGAACAAAAGCAGCAGCGCCAGGGCGCCGAGTATCAGGTTTTCCCAGGTTGACAGCATGATTTGCCCGCTTTGTTGTGAGTGAGGGAAGTCGCTATCGACTTTACCATGGGGCATTCTAACAAACCTTGCCATGCAACAAGTCATTGCTTGTTGCGACAATTTAAAAGTTTTTTCTCGGAATTTATCGCTAAGCGGTTATTGCGACAGGAAAAATCCATGTTATTCACAGAAGCTGTGGATAACTCTGTGCATTGAATGTCGAAAGCCTTCGTCATTCCCCGGTAACACTGGCCCCCCGTCATATTGCACAAGATTCGCACAAATTAGTTAGCTTATAAAAATCAATAACTTAATAATACACCCTTGTATTTCAACAAGTTATTTTGTCAAGCATTTTTATACATTTAATGTAAACCGTTTAATGTGCATAACTTATTTGCCGATCGGGCAAATTTGTCGTTAAACCAGCTTTTTACCGCGGCTTTAAGCGGAGCAGGTTCTATGGTCAGCACAAATTTGCGATAATGGCCGGTTTTTAAAAAAGAGTCGTTTCATGTGGTTTAAAAATCTTGCCGTCTACCGTTTTACCGAGCCATTTATCCTGGATGCCAATGCCTTAGAGCAAAAACTGCAACAACAACCTTTTCGTTCCTGCGGCAGCCACGACGAGTTCAGCTTCGGCTGGACCGCGCCGCTGGGCAGAACCTCGGATGCGTTAGTACATGCCAATAACGGTTTCCTGATGCTATGCGGCAAAAAGGAAGAAAAAGTGGTGCCGGCGTCGGTCATCAACGAGATGCTGCAAGAGCGAATCAACGAAATCGAAGAACGCGAAGCCCGTAAATTGCCGGCCAAGGAACGCAGCCGCATCAAAGACGAATTGATATTCGAACTATTGCCGCGCGCGTTTTCGTTTTCGCGGAAAACTTACGCTTACATCGACAGCCAAGGCGGATGGTTGGTCGTGGACGCGGCATCGGCCAAAAAAGCCGAAGACATGCTCAGCCAGTTGCGCAAATGCCTAGGTTCGTTGCCCATCGTACCGCTAACCGCTACTGTCAAACCTGCCGGCGTGATGACGCAATGGCTGATCGACAATACATCGCCCAAAGACATTTTGATTGAAGACGAATGCGAACTGCGCTCGCCGGAAGAAGATGGCTCGATTATTCGCTGCAAACGCCATGATCTAGCCTTACCGGAAATCAAAAATCATCTGGATAGCGGTAAACAAGTTATTAAATTGGCGATGAGCTGGGCCGAACGAATTTCTTTTGTGCTGGATGAGAGTCTGGCGGTCAAACGTCTGAAGTTCCTCGACCTGATTCAGGAGCAGGCTGCCGATATCGAAACATTTGACGAAGTCGAACAATTCGACGCCGACTTTTCCATTATGACTGCGGAACTTGCCCAGTTCTTGCCGCGTCTTCTCGAATTATTTACTGCCGAAGGAAACACCTGATGAAAACTCGATTGTTATCCAGCTTGTTGCTGACAGCCAGTACAGCGGCATCGGCACTGACTTTGGCGCCGCCGGACAGGCCAGGCGATAGTTTAATCGGCAATCCGCCGCACGAAGTCAAATATGTCGCCGCCAAAGAGGAAGATACGCTGATTGATATTGCGGTCAATTTCCGGCTGGGCCAGGATGAGATAGTCCTGGCCAATCCTTATGTCGATCGGTGGTTGCCGCGCGCGGGCACTCAGGTGCGTATACCCAGCAGTTTTTTGCTGCCGAATGCACCACGGGAAGGCCTAGTGGTTAATCTGCCGGAAATGCGGATTTACTATTTCGCGGACTCACATAGAATTGAGACTTATGCCATTGGCATCGGCAGGGAAGATAACTGGAAAACACCGCTGGGCAAAACACGTATTGCAGGGAAAACCGAAAATCCTTCCTGGACGCCGCCACCTTCAATCATCGCGGAACATTTAGCGGATGGCGATGTGCTAGACCCATATTACCCTCCCGGCCCGAATAACCCGTTAGGTTTATATGCGTTTAAACTGGGCTTGCCTGGGTATCTGATTCATAGCACGAACGTTGTCAATGGCATTGGCATGCGCGTCAGTCATGGATGCATGCGCATGTATCCTGCCGACATTGAGCAATTTTTTCCAATGGTAAAGGTTGGAACCCAGGTCAATATCGTCAATCAGTCGATCAAAGTCGGCTGGTATCACGATACTCTATATATGGAGGTGTATCCTGAACTGGAAGAGACGCCAGCCACCTATGAGCAACGGTTACATACTGCGCTGGGCCTAATAGAGCAAGCTAATGGCGGTCAAATGCCGGTGGTGAAAGGCTCCATTTTAAAAGCCGCCGTAGAGAAAGCTACCGGAGTCCCCGTTGCCATCTACGAACGTCCTACCCAAGTGCCAGCAGTTGTGCAAAGCCAGGTGGCGCCAATTAAAAACTAGCGGCAATAAAAAAGCCCGTGGCCTTGCGGCTCACGGGCTTTTTAAAATCAACAACAGCAGTAAAGCTTATTTGTGTTGTGATTTTTTGAACATACGGTCCAATTTGCTGTTGGTATCTTGAGCATATTGAGCAGCACGGTTAGCAGCAGCTTCAGCAGCGGCAGCTTTTGCAGCAGCTTCAGCAGCAGCAGCTTTTGCAGAAGCAGCGTCAGCAGATGCAGTAGCAACTTTACCTTCCAAAGTGCCTACTCTTGCGTCCAAAGCTTCCAGGTCTGAAGTGCTTGCGCAACCGGTTGCCAAAACTGCAATTGCAACAACTGCTGATAATTTAATAGCTCTCATCATGGTTTTCCCCTTGATTGTGGTTTCAAAAAATAATAAATGAAAAACGGTGGTAATTGTCCAACATTTTTTTGGATTATACCAACATTATTTCACCGTTACGAGTGTCCCTTTTTCTACCCATTGGCTCAACTGATCAATCTGATCATTTGTCAACGCGATACATCCGTGTGTCCAATTCATGGATCTGTGGATAGACAGACTACCACTGCCCAGGCCATGAATACCGATTTGCCCACCGAGATCGGTATTTTGCGGCGGAATTTGTCCGGCAGAATGCGCTCTGGCAATAGCTTCGTAAGTGTCTAGATCGATTTTGCCTTTCTTCAAGGCATTATCGGCATTGTCTACATTGGGATAGGTCAAGCCGAAGAATTTGCGGAAGGCGCTTTTTTCGTTAATCCAACCGATTCGATAATTGCCGAGCGGCGTGATGTCATCTCCCCGATGATTTTTCTCACCCGCACCGTTACGGCCGATGGCGATGTTTTCCAATACGGCAACCGTCTTGTCGCCTTTTCTGACTTCCATGCTCTGAGTCTGCGTATCGACCAGCAACCATACATCCTCGCCGGCGAAACTGCGCGCCGACACGGTGCAACCCATCACAATCAAAACACCTAATAATTTTTTCTTTAGCATAGCAATCTGTAAATAATCAAAGTTTTGGTGTAATTTAACCCTTTCGAACCGTGGTATTACAAAGGGTAGCATATGACAACAACAATCACCAAAACCACTCCCTACGACGATCAAAAGCCCGGCACATCAGGCCTGCGCAAAAAAGTTAAAGTCTTCCAACAACCCAAATATCTGGAAAACTTCGTCCAATCAATCTTCGACAGCCTTGAGGATTTTCAAGGCCAAACCCTAGTGATTGGCGGCGATGGCCGCTACTTTAACCGTAAAGCCATCCAGATCATCATCAAAATGGCGGCGGCCAACGGTTTTGGTAAACTCATTATAGGCCAAGGCGGCCTGTTGTCCACTCCTGCCGCATCTAATATTATTAGGAAATACAATGCTTTCGGAGGCATTGTTCTATCGGCTAGTCACAATCCGGGCGGCCCAGAAGAAGATTTCGGCATCAAATACAATGTCGGTAACGGCGGCCCTGCCCCGGAAAAGCTCACGGACAAGCTCTACGAGAACACCAAAACTATCACCGGCTATAAAAAAGCCCGCTTCGGCGACATTGACCTGGATGCTATCGGCGAAGTCGAGAAGGGTGGCGTGAAAATTCAAATTATCGATTCGGTAGCCGACTACGCCGAATTGATGGCAAAAATCTTCGATTTCGACCTGCTCAAACAAAGTATCCATAACGGCTTTATCACACTGCGTTTCGATGCGATGCATGCTATCACCGGCCCTTATGCCAAGCACATTCTGGAAGACACGCTGGGTGCGGCACCCGGTTCGGTGTTTAATGCGGTACCGCTGGAAGATTTCGGCGGCGGCCATCCGGACCCGAACATGGCCCACGCCCACGAACTGTGCGAAATCATGCTCGGCGCCAACGCTCCCACTTTCGGCGCAGCCTCGGACGGCGACGGCGACCGCAATATGATTATGGGCGCCAACATCTTCGTCACTCCTAGCGATAGTCTGGCGATTATGGCTGCCAACGCCAAACTGATTCCGGCTTACGCCAAAGGTATCAGCGGCGTGGCCCGCTCGATGCCGACCAGCCAGGCAGTTGATCGGGTTGCCGATAAATTGAGTCTGCCTTGCTACGAGACGCCGACAGGCTGGAAATTTTTCGGCAACTTGCTCGACGCCGACAAAATCACCATCTGCGGCGAAGAAAGCTTCGGCTCCGGCTCCAACCATGTCCGCGAAAAAGACGGTTTGTGGGCAGTATTATTTTGGTTGAATTTGATAGCCCGCAAACGTGAATCGGTGGCAGACATCGTCCACGAACATTGGCAAAAATACGGCCGCGACATTTATTGCCGCCACGATTACGAAGCGGTCGATTCCGAGATCGCCAGCGGCATTGTCGAGTATTTGCGCAGTCAGTTAAGCAGTCTGCCCGGCAAAAGCTGGGGCGATTATGAAGTCAAATTTGCCGACGAATTCAGTTACACCGATCCGGTCGACGGCAGTGTCAGTAGCAATCAGGGCATCCGCATTGGTTTTGTGAACGGCTCGCGCATCGTATTCCGGCTGTCCGGCACCGGTACGGTCGGCGCGACTCTGCGTATTTATCTGGAACGCTACGAGCGCGATGTCAGCAAGCACGATCAGGAAGCTCAGGTTGCGCTCGCGGAGTTGATAGCGATTGCCGAGCAACTTTGTGAAGTTAAAAAACGCACCGGCAGAACCGAGCCCGACGTTATCACTTGATCGATACCGACGGCATAAAACGTTAGGTCCGGCAAACAAGCCCGGCCTAACGGGGTTGCCCATAAGCATCCCGCAAAATCTGCTCCGCAGTGCGGCCAGCCTCCGCCAGCGCTTGAGCTCGAACAATGGACAGCCCCAAGCCATGTCCGGCGCCCATGCCTGCAAATTGCCAAGCTTGACCATCCGTGGCTTTTACCGAATCCGGACAAGAAGGTAGCTTCAATGTATTACGAAAAATCTCGCAACTGACGGCTTCTTCACTGTCAGGATAAATCAGCCGGATAAATAACTCGCCATCCTTTCGACGTTCGCGGCGAATCTCCAAGATTTGATTTTCCGCAAACGCCCGCCGCAACTCGTCGCCCGAGAGCTGTCGCTGCCAGCGCTGATCGCCGCCGTTAGCGAACGATAACCAATTCAATCCGGATTCGGCCGCCAGCTTATCCAAATACTGCATCAACTCGATATCGATATGGCTACTACGGCGCGGCTTGTCGCCAGGCGGTTCGCCAAGAAAAACCATACAATGCGTGGTATCACATAGCGAGTTTGAATCGTTATGCCTATGGCTGCCGTGACTACCGTTCCAGGCAATCACCGCACGCATCGCTGCGCGGGCTTCGCCGGTCAAATTTTGCGCCTCGGCGGCTAGGACACCGTCGACATAGCTATCGACATCGGTTTCCAATACCGAAATATCTCCTTCAACATTTTCCCGCAGAATCCCTTGAACTAATCGCTCGGAACGGCTACCGCGCGCGGTAGACACGATATGAAATTGTCCGCAAAGCGAAAACTTGCCGCGCCGGCTATCCAGCTCCGGACATGCGGCCCACGCTTCCCAACTGTTGCGATCAGTAGGCGCCAATAAACGCACACGAACCTCGGCAAAGCGGCTCGGATAAACTTGCCGCCATTTTCGCAATAAAGGGGCGGCGCTATTCAACACCGTAGCACCATGAACTCCGCGCTGGCGAAAAATCGCCAGAAACAGTGGATTTGGCACCGGCCAAGCCAACAGCAAATGCCCAACCAAGGGTTGGCCAGAGCGGGTGGATACGGTGCCGGTTTTTGCCAATGCTTGCATTTGCCGCAGCAACTTTTTATCGGCTTCATGCTGACCGGCCAAAGTCGAATTGGGCAAAACGCCGTTTTGACTTAGGCCAGTAAAGTAATCAGGCTGGGAAAGCAATGCCGCCCGCATTACTAAAGCCAACTCCGGCAGACTGGCTTGTAAAGCAAAATCGCCATCGTTGTTGCGTTCGCCTAAATATGCTCGCCAAACTTGCGATTCTACCGGCGGCGCTTGCACTGGAAATTGCTGTTCGGATATCGGCGATAGCAACAAGCGGTAACGCTCCACTTGAAATTGTTCCCGGCGCTGCAGCAACTTGTCGGTATCGCTTGTGACCAATTCTCTCCCCAACAACTCGGGATTTGCTTGCTTCAAGGCTGCTGCGTACGGCACTTTCAACAAGGATCCGGGCGGTAATCGGCTAAGAATATCGCCGCCGCTTTCCAATATCCTTCCAGACAACAGGTTCATTACTAGGTACGAACTAACTCCCGCATCGTTGAAGGCCTCTCCCTGCAACTCCTTTATTTTCGCCGGCGCGGCACAAGGCTCGCTCGGCCAATCGGCATCGACTATCAGACGCGCCAATACCCTCCTGTCCTTATCATCCAACTCCGCACCTTGCCGGATATGACGTTTAAGTCTTTGCAATTCCGCTACGCCGACCGGACCGTCTAATTCCATGCCCGCCAACTCGCCGCTAAAGCGCATCGCCGCAGCCTCTTCCGCCCAAATTGGAAGACCCCCGGCACAACTGCGGTGACTGGCTTCGTGAAACAGCTCGTGGCGTAGATAAACCGCTTCGCTCAAGCTACCCTGCGGCTGTTGCCGCAGATAAATACTACCAGGCCGCCAGCCGCCGGCATGTCTGCCGCTGAACTGCCCATCGGTCAGCGCCGGAAACACCCGCACCGGATCATCTTCGCTAGGAATTCGATACCCAAGCCCTCCCAATTCCTTAACGGCTTGAGTTCCGCTTTGCCGCAATTCGGTTTGCTGGGTCAACGCGCCAAAAAACAGAATCGCCGCGCCGAGATCAAACAAATAGTGCAACCACCGGCATCGGCTCAATTGCCCGCGCATTTTAATTTTAGGGATTACATTGAGCATGATCGAACAGCAAATTACCAAAGGGCAAGAAAGCACACCTAGAGGCTAAATAGTCGATTTTACGATTTAAATTGACAATCGGTCGAATCAGCCTAGAATGAGGCTCAGCTAGAAAATACGATTTACCCTTTGTTTACCAGCTCGATGTCTCTTCAGTAGTCCTTCGTCCTTGTTTTTCATTAAGTAATTTCCACATTTACCAGCGTTACCAGCCTTACTTTGGCTAAGGCTTTATCTAAAATTTTTATAGGACTTATTATGTCTACAATGACAACTGGCGTCGTAAAATGGTTTAACTCTGACAAAGGCTTCGGCTTTATCGAACAAAAACAAGGCCCTGACGTTTTCGTACATTTCAAAAACATTCTGAACCCAAACAACAGCTATAGAACGCTGGACGAAGGTCAGCATGTACAATTCAAACTGGGCCGCGGCCCTAAAGGCCCACAAGCCGAAGAAGTAACCATCATCTAAATATTTAAGCCGTAGCTGCCATTTGCACCTACGGCTTTTTTGTTAGATGTAGTGGAAGTCGCACGGCTTCCACTTTTTCTCCTCGCATTACCCAACTTAGCTCGTTAGACTGCGAAAGCCCCTTCCGCAAAACTATTTTTCCGCTTGACCGTCTTTCTTCAAGCATCCCAGCTTTGCTAGAATAACCCGCTTACCGTCCATCGGCATCTGACGGAGTGTAGCTCAGCTTGGTAGAGCACTGCCTTCGGGAGGCAGGGGCCGGAGGTTCGAATCCTCTCACTCCGACCAGTAACCCCAGTGTTTACGGGAAAAAAACAGACATTAAAACCGAAATAAACCGACATTAACCGCCCGTAATGTCTGTTTTTATGTACGTTTTTCGGCGAACAATTCAACCGCTTTATTGCCCGCATCCGGCAGGCTATCCTTGATAAATCTCGCGTAGGCTTTGGTGGTCATGATCACCGAGCTGTGTCCCATTTGTCGGCTGATCCATGGCAGCGATTCACCGGCTGTGAGCATCATCGAGGCATAGGTGTGGCGGGTCTGGTATGGATTGCGGTAACGCACGCCGGCACGTTTCAGTGCCCAGCCCCAAAACTTTCTGATTTGTCGGTCGCCTGTCCAGGGCTTACTCGTGTTCGGGTTTTTGAATACATGGCGGCCGTCCAGAAATGTATGGTGTTTTTGGTCGTCGATGGCGGCTAATGCAGGCTGCAACAGCTTGACTTCGCGAAGACCGGCTCTGGTTTTGGTGGTTTCCGGTTTTCTGGCATGGAATGTTTTCGCGCGTTTGATTTGCACTACGCCTTTTATGAAATCGATATCGGTCCATTCCAGGGCGATGGCTTCGCTGGGGCGTAGTCCGGTCCAGAACGAGAATTGAATCAAATTGCGGTGCTGGCCATTCAGTGCCGACAATATGGCTAACTGCTCTTCGGCGGTGAATGGGTCCACGTCTTCGGTCTCTTTCGGCGCTTCAGCTCTGCGGAATCTAAAATCAGACAACGGATTGCTGTCGATCAGCTCGTCGTCAACGGCGTCCTGCAGCGCGGCGCGCAATACCGATGTCAGGTTGGCGATAGCTTTGTTGGAGCATGTTTTGGTTTCGCACCAGGCTCGCATATCCTTTTTTTTGATATCGGCGATGGTGATATCGCCGAGTCCGGTTTTTAGCTGTAGGATGGCGCGGCGGTAGGTATCGTAGGTGCTGGCTTTGAGGTGCCTTTCCTTGCGGTCCAGCCATTTATTCAGCCGGGATGAAATGGTTAGCGCGGCTTGTGGTTTGAATAGTTCTGCGCGCTTGCTGTCCGGAAATGTGGCGGAATAGTCGAATGTTCCCAGTGAGATCGCGGCGAGGATTTCTTCCCTGAAAACCTCTAGGCGTCGAATGTTGGCAGGCGTGGAGGGTGTCCTGAATTTTGTGTAAACGGGATTTAATTATCGATTGGGCATCCTGTCTTCAAACTGAATGCTAAACCGATTCAACGCGGCTTTCCAGTCATGCAAAGGCATGGTCCATTTTTTACTGATATTCATCAGGGCCAAATAGAACAATTTCGACAAGGCTTCATCACTGGGAAATGAACCGCGATTCTTGGTGATTTTCCGCAAACTCATGTTGACCGACTCAATGGCATTGGTGGTGTAAATGATGCGGCGTATCTCCGGCGGATAGTCGAAAAAGGGGATGATCCGATCCCAATGACGTCGCCAAATTTGGGCAATGGGAGGGTAGGCCTCGTTCCACTGCACCTCGAACTCAGCCAGCTTCTGCTCCGCCTTGGCGACGGTGGCTGACTGGTAAATCTGCTTGAGATCGGCGGCGATCTGTTTGCGCATTTTCCAGCCGACATAGTTGAGGCTGTTGCGGACCAAATGCACGATGCACAGTTGAACGGCTGTGTGTGGATAGACGGTTTCAATCGCTTCGGGAAAGCCTTTCAAGCCATCGACACAGGCGATGAAGATGTCTTGGACGCCGCGATTTTTCAGGTCTGTCACCACCTGTAACCAGAACTTGGCACCTTCGGTTTGGGCAATCCATAAGCCCAGCACTTCCTTTTCCCCGCTTAGGTTAATTCCAATCGCCAGATAAACGGCCTTGACCCGCACCGCACCGGTATCGCGCACTTTGACGTGGATGCAATCGAGATAAACGATGGGGTAAACCGGGTCGAGCGGTCGCGTTTGCCAGGCTTTCACTTCCTCAATCACGGCGTCCGTCACTGAGGAAATCAAGCTAGACGACACTTCAGTGCCATACAGCTCTTCCAGATGGCTCTGGATTTCCCTGACCGTCAGCCCTCGGGCATAAAGCGAAATAATCTTGTCGTCAAAGCCCGTCCAACGGGATTGGTGTTTGCCAATGATTTGCGGCTCGAACTGACCATGACGATCACGTGGAATCTCAATCGGCAATGCGCCAAAATCACCTTTCAGCGTTTTACGGCTTTTGCCGTTGCGCGTATTCCCCGTAGCATTACTGACAGACTCATGCTTGCCATGCCCCAGATGTTCGGTCATTTCAGCTTCTAAAGCCCGCTCCACCAGCGCCTTGGTGAGTTGTTTCAGCAGGCCATTTTCGCCCAGCAGGTCTTCCGGTTTTTGATAGCCGGACAATAAGGTATCGATTAGGTCGGTTGGGATCGATTTGGGTAAGGTCATAGTTACTCCTCAAAGTAAGGGCAGTTTCCTGCCTAATGACCGTTTACACAAAAATTCTTACACCCTCATGTTAGGGAACCTCTGATTAATACCCCGCGAGCGATATAATTCAGCAATATGTACACCAGATTTAGTTATAACTCCCCCTTCGATTGCGATAGAGCAAGTTCGGTCATAACCGGCCACTGGGGTTGCGAAATTTTCCATCCCTAAGTTCAGCAAGTGGCAGCTTTTCGGCAAGCAACTTTGCGTTCTCTTTGGCTCGACCCGGCCATTATCGGAATTCAATGACAGCTTTCGGGCGATGAATCTGAAGAGCAGACGGTCGCCAGGCGACCCATAAAAGTCAGTCGCAAGTTTCCAATAAACGGCTGGTTTAGTACCTACAACGGACTACCAACTTCCATCGTTTGTTCATACCGTATTACTTTGGCACCTGAATCAGCTTGGCAGACGTCCACGAACACAAAAATATCGCTTGACTGAGATTAAATCTTGGTAAGATCATCTACGGAAAAGGTTGGCGGCTTTTGGCGCATTGAAATTAATTATTTAATGCCATCCTAGAAAATTATTTTTATAAATTTAGTTTAAAAATAAAGGAGATCTAAAACGTATGTCGCAACCTAATTTAGCTCGAGCCACAAAAATAGCTCAACATCTTCTTAACCCAATAACAGCCATACTAAATCGTTTACTACCAACTTTTGCCAAAGATACGCTTGAGCAAGATAGCACTCGTGATCTTATCGTTAAACAGGCTGATGAGTTACTTCTCGCAGAGGTTCCTGCTGCTGCAATTATTCCCCGCGCTGCGCGACATCGTTTAATTAGGCGTGTATTGGATGGATTGCTTGATAATCTACTCCTTTCTGAAATCGAAGCAAAATTAACCGCTATAGCTGATGTCGGGGTGGAGGGCATGGGGGTAGCCCCCTTTGCTTCGGAGAAAAATAATCCCCTTGCTGAAATCTCTTTAGGCGTCCGTGGCATAACGATACGAGTAATAGTGGATGCATCCTCCGATGACGTCCTTAAGGAGGTTAGTGATCAATTGACAGGATGGAGAAAACCGCAAGCGATGGAAGAGCTAACCGGGTTTTATACCGTGCGTCCTCTCGAAGATTTAAACCCTACAGTAAGTGAAGCTTGGAGTTTGGCTTATAAGCTCTCCCAAATTGAGGGTATCCTGAGCGCAGAGCCAGCGATACGTCAATTGCCAGAAACCCCCAATTTCAAAGAGCTCGGTGCCGAAGCCGCGACAGCCGCAGGGCCTGTTGCGTTTATCAAGACGTTCGGAATGCAAGATCATGGAGTGCCTCAAGCCAAGACGGCTCCAGAATGGTCGCTCGAAAAGACATATGCCAAAGCTATTTGGACTGTGGGAAATTATGGTAAAGACGTACTTATAGGGCATGTGGACACAGGTTATACAGAGCACCCTGAGATCATTTCGAACATCCGTAAAGACCTAGGCTACGACACATGGGACGATGACGCAGATGCTAAAGACGATCTTGACTCATCTTTGTGGGACAAGGTTCGAGCCAAAATGCCGGTGACCAATCCAGGCCACGGAACAGGTACTGGGAGCGTCATTGCCAGTCCGCAAGGTTGGCAAGTAAGCCCCCCTATTGGCCCCAGCCCTGTTTGCGGTACTGCGCCTAATGCAAGCATTATTCCCATTCGGGCTACGCCGTCGGTAGTAATTCTGCCGACAGGAAGCTTGGACGAAGTGGCGCAAGGAATTATCAAGGCAGTGAAAAGCGGAGCACGGGTAATTTCAATGAGCCTTGGTACGCCCTGGGGAGCCGATGAGCTTGAGTTGGCAGTGCAATACGCATTGGATCGTGGGGTCATAGTCTGCGCAGCAGCCGGCAACGTGGTTTTGGCTGAATCATGGCTAACTGCGGTGACCTACCCAGCCGCTTATCCTGGTGTTATTGCGGTTGCGGGTTGTGATTATTTTTATCGGCCATGGAGAGATACCTGTCGAGGGAAAGAAGTTGTAGTTACCGCGCCCGGCACGGATGTCTGGCGGGCAACAGCTGAACTTGATGGCTTTTGGCCATGGGAAAAAGAGACCGTTTTCAGCACTGGGCAGGGCAGCGGCACTTCCTTTGCTGTCGCTACCGTCGCTGGTATCGCGGCCTGCTGGTTAAACTATTGGGGGGGGTGGGACAGCTTGCTGCAAAAGCTTGGCGACAATCCCCGTTCTATTCCCGAAGCATTCCTTGAGTGTATACATCAACATAAAGCCACTAATATAAATATTCCGAATTCCGCCCCGCCTGATTTGCCAGATTATCCAGATTTTCAGAGCCAAGACTTCGGGAAAGGTGTTATCAATGCCCAAGAGCTAGTCAAGATCGATCCATTGGAGGCGCTCAAACAGAAACAGGCTGCAGTAGCAGTGCCTTTAGTTGCACCTGTTTCTCATGTTAGCGTAGCTGACAAAATTCTATCTGATATGCTGAGGCTATTGCCTAGAGTTGAAATTGAGAAGTTAAGGTCGGCCTTAGCCTCAGATTTAGGCTTGACTGAAGCTAAGCTGGATACATTTTTAGAATCTCACGGACGAGAGTTGCTCCATCATGCGGCAACCTCCAGCGCGTTGCGCACCCGCTTGCGCGAAATTACGGAAGCACAGCCTCCATCGCCTGTTGCTGCAGCCACCGCCCTTGCGGTTACGGCAACAGCTGTACCTTTCTATAATGATTCGCTGATTGCGCAACTAGGCTTGCGCGGCTCAGATGAGCTGAGAAAAGATTTGCTCTAAGTATCCTCTGAAAAAAGGAGTTATAACTATCATGGCCCGTATTCATTCGCTTCACTTTAACGCCCAGTCCGAAACAGCTGCTACCGTTGTTCCCAAACTGTTTAAATCAACGGCTGCGCTAAATGGCTTACTGAGCTTACCAGAATATATACGCTCGGCGGCGGTGCCTTCCGTTGAAGAGGAAGCCCGTGCCCACATCGCAAGTGCTTGGAATTTTGAGACCGCCACGCGCTATCACTTGCAAACCTTACTCGAAGGCCAGGGATCTGAGCAACTTACGAACATTACCTCCCCACAGAGCCCGGAATTGATTCCTGACATGAAACTGGAGAGTGAACGAGACATGGTTCTGACTGCCACACGCATGGTCTCTTATCAACAAACGTCAAAGAAAGTGCCAATCTTCGGCACACGCGCTGTTGTAGAAGTCGATGAAGCAAACCGTCAGTTAGTGGCTATGGATGGGCTTATAACAGATGTTCCCGACATAAGCCCAGTCCCAGCAATAGGCACATCACAGGCAATCGAAAAATTAGCCGACTATGGAAACGTTAGCGTTGAGCAGCTTAGTTCGGCCGACTTACCCGCCCTGAATTTTTACTTGTCTGCGCACGAAGATGAGGGGCGAGACGGAACGTGGCTGCTTGTTTATTATTTTCGCAATGTTGGACTAAACCTACCAGACCACCCTGTAGAAAATGAATTGCCCGTTGCTAGTTGTTTCGGTTTGACACAAATCTTAGGCACGCCGCGTTACGACTGTCTAGTAGATGCTAACACGGGCGAGATGGTCTTAGCGTTCCCTTCCTCTGCCCATTTGGATGTCCCTGTGCCTCTCCAAGGAAATGACGACACTGGTGTTCCCCGCAAATTTGACGGGTTGGCGATTTTCAGCTCCAGCAATCTCATGCAGCCCTCCCAATTCGAGTTGTCCGATCCTTTGCGTGGAGTGGAAACCTTTGATGCTGCATATTCAGACATTGCTCCGACTTTCACTGCTCCCTCTACACCAGTACGGAATTCGAGTAACAATTTTGGGGCGGCAGCACCTGCTGCTGTGACTGCTCACTACCACGCAACCACAGTATTTGATTTTTATAACAACGTGCTAAAACGCAATGGCATAGACGATAAAGGCATGAAATTGAGATCAGTGGTGAACTGCTACTGTAGCACCGGAAATGGTGAAGCATCACCGGTTTGGCGCAATGCTATGTGGTCACAGAAGGTGATGTGGTATGGGCAAATGCCTGATGGTAATGGAGGACTTATTAGTACCTCGCGTTTTCTGGATGTCATCGCCCATGAATTAACCCATGGTGTAACGGAATCAAGTGCTGGATTGAATTACCTCGGCGAATCAGGCGCTCTGAATGAATCCTACAGTGATATCTTTGGTGTCCTTATCCATAACTGGAATTCCGCTATTGGCTTTAATCCTTTGTCCTCTTGGGTTTGGTCCATAGGAAATGGTTGGAGTGGGTCTGGCAAAGCACTCCGCAGTGTGCAGGACCCTAGGTTAGGTGGTCAAGCTATTTGGCCAAATGGTTCAGCGCAACCTGATCATATGCGAGATTTCCTAAAATTCCCACCAGGCACAGCGCCATCTGGGCGGAATGACTTTTTGGGTGTCCACATTAATAGCGGAATACACAACAAGGCTTTTTATAACGTGATGACAGCTAAGGACCAAGGCGGGAACTGGGTTTTTGACCCGTTAGAGGTTGCTATCCTTTACTACATTACTCTGACAAAACTTGCCCCTTTATCTAATTTTTCAGATTGTCGCCGCACGCTTTTGAATACCGCAGTTCAGCGATTCTCCTATGATGTAGCAGTACAGCAGGCTAAACTCCAAGCGATCAGCGATGCCTATGATTCAGTTGGTATTAAATAGGTTCTGTGAACACAATTTTTTGAGAGATCTGGCATGAATGTCGGCGAACAAAATACCTTTCCTGTTTACGCCCGTCAATTCTGGAATGACAGCGGTATAGATTTAGTTAAAGATGCCAGTTATTTATTCAATGCCCAAGGAACGTGGTTAGATTTAATTATCCCTTGTGGACCTGATGGTTATACAAGTTTGCTTTACCAGAAAGATCTGGAAAATTTGTTACGCTTGCCGAATAAAAATTGGTTCATGCTTTGCGGCGCACTTGACCAAGGCGAGCATAGTTTGTTTGGAATTGGCAGTTCCTATCTCTATAAAGCCAATAATAATGGACGCTTGTTTTGTTTTGCGAATGATATGCCCGGATGGTACTGGAATAACTTCATGAGCATTCAAGTCAGCATAAAACGAGTGTCGTGACATACAAGGTGCGAAAGTTGTGGAAAAAACGACTTTGCTTTGCATGCGTTTAAATCCTTTTCTGTCAAAATATTTAGGAAAAACTTTAAGTTAGTTAGTAATGTGTATTAAGGTTAAAATGTATATAGCTGATGTCATTGAAATCGTTGTTTTATCTGATTATTAAGCTAACTTAGTCAATTGTGGTGACGCAAATTATGGAATATAGAGTCGAATTTTTTCCAAAATAGGCTTCAGATTTTCCAGTAATCCTGGAGCGAGTCAAGTAAAAATGTTAGGCCTCGGGTTTTGCGAGCTTGGACTCATTTAATACTAAAATTTTGTCAAACGTAATTATGAAGAACAATACGACAAATTCGATTTCCATTCTGTTAATTGATAACACTCTCCTTTAGGTGCGCGCTGTTAATTGTTTCAGACTACGAACCCGATAATTTTACTGCAACAAATATACAACTGGAGAATTTATGCGTTTCGATATATTCCGCACCATTAGCTGCAGTTTTGTGTTTATTCTAATAATGTTCTCTAATACCTTAGCTGCCGATAGATCAGCAGAATTCGCAATTCGATGGAACCCTTCTAAAGGAGGCCCTAAAACAGCTAATGATGTAATTAACCTACTCGAACTAAAGTCCGCCAAGATGGACGAGTATAAAGTGTCATATTTTGCAATTGAGACTCCCTTTGATGTTCCAGACGGTTACTCGGTGATTGCTAGACGACGAACCCAGGGGGAAAAGACACAACTAATGATTAAGTATCGCGGTGATGCCCCCTTGCCAGACACATATAACGCAGATGCGTGGCAATGCGTTTTAGGATCGAATGCCGAATCGAAATACGAAGTTGATATTACCTTTCTATTAGAAAAGATAAAAAAAACATATTCGCTTAGTTGTTCACTAAAAGCAGAGAAAAAAACTACATTTCCTGACAACCTAAATCCCGCGCAGGTTGGATGTGACAGCAAAATGAAGCGATACGAATCAAATGGCATCAAAATTGAAGAGTGGTCATTCGATAACGGTAATGAAAAACTCTTGGAAGTATCGAAGTCTGGTCATGACAATGACGTTGACATTGATAAGTTTAGAAATGAAGTTAGTTCAAAACTAATTTCATCAGGTGTAAAACCTCTCGAAAGTAGCAAATCAGCGACAGGCACTGATTGCACCAAGTAACATGCTTTTAAATGCCTAAAAAAAGCGTCCATGTCAATTCTCATGCGAAGGTTTTTTATACTGCAACTTAATTTTCTGGAGCAATCTTATGAAGATATTACACCTTACTGATTTGCATATTGGAGCAAAGGCAAACGATACACCGGACATGAGGAAACGTATTGATTTTTTGATTCGCAAGCTCACCATTGATCGCCATAGCGTTCCTCATTTGGCTGATATAAGTCCAACAGACCTGCCAGTGGTTATCACTGGTGATTTGGTTGATCGTGGAATAGATGTGGGAGCTTTTAGTTTAGCTAAAGAAATTTTTATTACTCCATTGCGGAATGAGGGGTATCCACTCTTCCTGGTGCCGGGCAATCATGACTACGGCACCGGTAGTGCGGCGAATCGTACTACGGAAGCAGAATTCCATAAAGTATTTAAAGATGAAGTATTTGCTAGAGAGTCAAATAACTATCCTGTGCTACGCTGGGTTAACGATGTTGCTTTGATTGGCCTTAATAGCATGGAGGAAGAAGTAGATGACGATGATGATGGAGACGCACGTGGCCGTTTGGGCGGTAACCAGTTGAATTTATTAAAGAGTATTCTGTCAAGACCTAATGTAAAAAATGCTACCAAGCGTGTAGTTTATTTACATCATCATCCTTTTTTTAAGGGTTTTATAAAAAAGCACTGGATGGCCCTTGATGACACCAAAGAGTTACAAGAAATACTTAAAAATCAACAAATTGACCTTCTTTTATTTGGACATAAACATGAAGGAAAAACTTGGCACGGCCAAATCGGTATAGCTAAAGTATACGATGGTGGTACATCCACCGGACACAAGAATAATCTTTCTCCTCATCGACTGATTGATCTCAAGACAGATCAACCGGAATTTGATATTGATCTCAACTTATTGGCAGACTATCAGGGCAATCGCGCTTAAATTTGCCAATTACTATAATGGTTTAATGATTGTGGGCACCCCAAAAGCCAGCTTATTCTAGCCTTAGTTCCAGCGGATTGCATTCGGCGGACACTGATCTCGAAAACTAGTTGAACATTATGCAGGGGGTATTTATTTAGTAAAAACTGTAAACGGATTCGGAAACTTTGTCATTAACCGCTTAATTCTGGAGCTCATGACATGCCTACAAAAAATGATATGCTTTGGTTCAAAAATGAGTTCCATCAGAAAATTGAAGCTGCTGTATCCGGCTCACCTTTCACTCTGGATATGTTAACAGCCATTGCTAGCCAAGAAACCGGCTATATTTGGGGCATTCTGCGCAGTAAAGGACTGCCAACGGCGACCATACTGGAACTATGCGTGGGGGACACTCTTGATCGAACAAAAAACTTTCCAAAAGACAAGGATGACCTAGTTAAAGTTGCCAACGGTGACAAAATGTTCGATATTGCGAGAAGGGCTTTATTAGACATGGCAAATGAAACTGGCGATAAGGTTTATCTGAAAGTTTCAAAGAATCCAGATAAATTTTGTCATGGCTTTGGTATTTTTCAATACGATATTCAATTTTTTAAAAATTCACCAGATTATTTCTTGAACAAGGAATATGCGGATTTTGACAGGTGCCTTAGTAAGTGCCTTGAGGAACTGCGCAGAGGGCTGAAAAGAATAGGCTTGGATAAGAATAAGGTTTTAACAAATCTGGAAATGGCCGCTGTAGCTATCGCCTATAATACAGGCGGTTACAACCCAAGGAAAGGCATCAGGCAAGGCTATTACGACAAGGATAATGACAAATATTACGGGGAGTATTTTTTTGATTATCTGAGATTGGCTCAGACTGTGGCTATTAGTGATGGAAGTGCATCATTGGCCCCACCTAAACCTGGTCGAGCTACGATAGCCAACCCATCGCCAATCACCGCCACAGGCCCAATATATGAAGTCGATGTTCAGCATTCACCACTAAGGTTGCGTAGCGAGCCGAAAATCGATAACGATAATTCAAATGTTTTAACCCATCTTCCTGATGGTCATATCGTCCAAGCAGTCACAAATAGACCAGACAATGGTTTTCTTGAGGTGGAAACCTATCTCCTCGGCGCTCATTTTCATGGATATCTGTCCGCACAATACTTAAAGCCTGCTCCTGCTGGTTCCAATGTTACAGTCACCATCCCCTCCACCACTCTCCCAGCTTCGGGTATAGTTGCTGTATATATGCCTCGAAAAGCGGGGACTATCACGCAACGCACACAACCTGCTGGCGCACACTCCCTCAACGAGCCGAGACAACCAGGACGACAAGGCACTACGCCGGATGAACTACGAAAAGAACTGGTCAACATAATCAGTTGGTTGGCAGTGGATAATCCTGCACATTTGCGCTACCAGCCGAACAGTGGATCGACTTTCTGTAATGTTTATGCTCACGATTTTTGCCATTTGGCTGGCATTTATTTGCCACGGGTCTGGTGGTCGCAGGCTGCAATCGTAGATTTAACAAAAGGGAAAGCAGTTCAGCCCGCATATGGCAAAACAATAGACGAGCTCCGTGCCAACGATTTATTCCGTTGGTTACGAGACTTTGGTCCAGATTTTGGCTGGCGCCAAACTAGTACATTGACGAAGCTGCAAACCGAAGTGAATCAAGGTGCCGTAGGGCTGATAGTGGCAAGACGAGTACAAAACGGAAAACCAGGGCATATTGTTGTTGTCGTGCCTGAAACGACTAACCAGAGTGCGCAGCGAAACGCTACCGGTGATGTTACCGCTCCTCTGCAAAGCCAAGCAGGTTCGACTAATTTCCAGTATGGCACTGGGAAAAAAGATTGGTGGAAAGGTGCTCAGTTTGCCGAAAGTGGTTTTTGGTTACATGCCTAAGGAAGCGCTGATTAACTCACAATAGAAATATGCGTAACTTGTAAAATCAGAAGCTTATAAATGGGTTATTGAGGGTGTAAGAATTTTTGTGTAAACGGTCATTAGGCAGGAAACTGCCCTTACTTTGAGGAGTAACTATGACCTTACCCAAATCGATCCCAACCGACCTAATCGATACCTTATTGTCCGGCTATCAAAAACCGGAAGACCTGCTGGGCGAAAATGGCCTGCTGAAACAACTCACCAAGGCGCTGGTGGAGCGGGCTTTAGAAGCTGAAATGACCGAACATCTGGGGCATGGCAAGCATGAGTCTGTCAGTAATGCTACGGGGAATACGCGCAACGGCAAAAGCCGTAAAACGCTGAAAGGTGATTTTGGCGCATTGCCGATTGAGATTCCACGTGATCGTCATGGTCAGTTCGAGCCGCAAATCATTGGCAAACACCAATCCCGTTGGACGGGCTTTGACGACAAGATTATTTCGCTTTATGCCCGAGGGCTGACGGTCAGGGAAATCCAGAGCCATCTGGAAGAGCTGTATGGCACTGAAGTGTCGTCTAGCTTGATTTCCTCAGTGACGGACGCCGTGATTGAGGAAGTGAAAGCCTGGCAAACGCGACCGCTCGACCCGGTTTACCCCATCGTTTATCTCGATTGCATCCACGTCAAAGTGCGCGATACCGGTGCGGTGCGGGTCAAGGCCGTTTATCTGGCGATTGGAATTAACCTAAGCGGGGAAAAGGAAGTGCTGGGCTTATGGATTGCCCAAACCGAAGGTGCCAAGTTCTGGTTACAGGTGGTGACAGACCTGAAAAATCGCGGCGTCCAAGACATCTTCATCGCCTGTGTCGATGGCTTGAAAGGCTTTCCCGAAGCGATTGAAACCGTCTATCCACACACAGCCGTTCAACTGTGCATCGTGCATTTGGTCCGCAACAGCCTCAACTATGTCGGCTGGAAAATGCGCAAACAGATCGCCGCCGATCTCAAGCAGATTTACCAGTCAGCCACCGTCGCCAAGGCGGAGCAGAAGCTGGCTGAGTTCGAGGTGCAGTGGAACGAGGCCTACCCTCCCATTGCCCAAATTTGGCGACGTCATTGGGATCGGATCATCCCCTTTTTCGACTATCCGCCGGAGATACGCCGCATCATTTACACCACCAATGCCATTGAGTCGGTCAACATGAGTTTGCGGAAAATCACCAAGAATCGCGGTTCATTTCCCAGTGATGAAGCCTTGTCGAAATTGTTCTATTTGGCCCTGATGAATATCAGTAAAAAATGGACCATGCCTTTGCATGACTGGAAAGCCGCGTTGAATCGGTTTAGCATTCAGTTTGAAGACAGGATGCCCAATCGATAATTAAATCCCGTTTACACAAAATTCAGGACACCCTCATCGCTAGACGATCTTGTTCTAAGCGCCCGACCAACAAAGCAATCCCAGTCTCGTCGTTGCTAAATCGCCCAAGGTTTCCAGAGAGATTAAGACCTAAATCCAAGTGGCTCTTAGATGCATAGATTCCGGCATACTATCCTCTTGAATACCGGAGTCAGAGTCTTACAATCAGGAATTTATTTGCACTGACAGTCTGCTAGGTATTCAAGTGCTGCCGTTCACCAAGCTAACCCAGCGGTCCGCTCATGGCCGATTGGGCCATGTTCCAGTGGCTGCTTTGTAGCCATTTAATCCTCAGAATGAGGGTTTTGCTGACTGGCCGGTTTGGAGAAACGTGACAGACCGGAATGGGTCGGTTTGACACAGTGACGAACGGCCGCTTTATGGTATCGGAATTCAATGACAGCTTTCCGGCCATGAATCTGAGGAGCGGACGGTCGCCAAGCGCCTCGGCATGAGCGGTCGCGTAATTTTTGCCGATTTTTCGCGCAAGGGATTGCCGAAAAATCTTTCGCAAAAATAGCGACTCCCCGGTTATTTAGAAAAATTAACTTTTCAGTTCTATTAATTGCGCCGCAGGTGTCCTGATCTGGCAGTGATCTTACTCCCGAACCTGTGGTCAGGCGGTGATTTAGTGTGGTGAAGGTGTTGATAACCTGCTTTTTTAGGTTATCAATGCCTTCTCCACACGTTCCGAAGGAAAATCACGGCCTGTCCATGGGTTTGGGCGGGATTCTCTCGACCAAACCCATTCGCTACGGTTATGTATGTTAGAATGTATCTTTCTAGAAAAAACTCATTAAAATCAATGTTCAAATGAGATGTTCGAATCCTCTCACTCCGACCATTCAAGACCGGGAAATTTATCGCCGCCAAACCCCGCTACCTTTTTAGGTTTCCGTCAATTTTTAAAACTTCTGCATGACTGCTTTCAGTTGTCCGGCTTACCCAAGCGCTCGGTGCCGAACGGCTCATTCAATACGCGGTCAGACCACATCGTCCCGGTAACGGTTGGCGATAGCTTGAAACCGGGCGACTATCGACTGCATGGCGTCGACTATATCCGGGTCGAAATGTGAGCCGCGCCCTTCCATCATCAGCGCGACCGACTCTTCATGGCTAAAGGCCGGCTTGTAAACACGCCTGGTGGTCAATGCATCGTATACGTCCGCTACCGCCATCAACCGGGCGCAGACGGGAATATCGTCGCCGCGCAGCCCTCGCGGATAACCACTGCCATCCCAGCGTTCGTGATGGCAATACGCAATATCGGCGGCATATCCCAAGAAAACCCCTTCGTTTTCGCCAAACTCCTTTGCTGCCGAGACGATGGCATTTTTGCCTGCCTCGCAATGGCGTTTCATGATCACCCACTCGTCCTGGGTCAATTTACCGGGTTTGAGCAGAATTGCGTCGGGTATCGCCACCTTGCCGATATCGTGCAACGGGGCGGTTTTGTACATGTATTCTATGGATTCGTCGTCCAGACAGTCGCGAAAGCGCGGATGTGTCTGCAAAGCCTCGGCCAACTCGCGAACGTAGTGTTGGGTGCGGCGGATATGATTGCCGGTTTCGTTATCGCGGACTTCGGCCAGCGCGCAAAACGCCGAAATAATCGAGCCTTGAGCGGCTATCAGTTGCCGATTGCGTTTGATTAACTCTTCGGTACGCTCCGCAATCAACAGTTCCAGACCTTCGTTGTGCCGGCGCAGTTCACGGGTGCTGTCGGCCAGCGCCAGATGGTTACGCACGCGCGCCGAAACAACCGGCGACGATATCGGCTTATGTATGAAATCGGCCGCGCCCAGCGACAAGCCGTATTCTTCGTCGACCGGACTGTCCAGGCTGGTCAGAAAAATCACCGGAATTTCCCGGCTGACGATATTAGCCTTCAAGCACCGACAGACTTCGTAACCGTCGATACCCGGCATCACCACATCGAGCAATACCAGATTCGGCGGGCAGCGCCCAATCAGCTCCAGCGCTTCGGCGCCGTTGGTCGCAAAGCTGGTCTCGTAATATTTTCCCAAAATGTTATCCAACAATTCGATATTGCTTAGCGAATCGTCGACGATCAATACCCGCGGGCGGTTTGGATTGCCAGCCATGTTCAGCTCCTGTTTTGGTAACTCTCGACTAGCCGAGACAAGTCGCTTAGCGCCTCATCGTACCGCAATTGTACAATCGACAGGGCGATGGGCGCGAATTCGCCAAGCAGTTCGCGGTCGGCGATTTCGCTTTCCAATTGGGCCGCCAAGCGGCGGGCATCCAGGCTCTTGGTCCGCAATTGCTGCTCCAGCAAAGGCAAGCGAGACCAGAATTCATCGACATCGTGCGTGATGCCGGTGTCGGGCGCCGCTGTCCGCTCGACTCTCGCCAACCCCGCCAGCAGCTCGGGTATCGCATCGCATTGCCGCGCCAATTCCTCGCCGGCCTCGGACAAACCGGCCGAGACCTCCGATTTAAGCAAATCCGCCAAATGTCCGGCCGAGGCCGCGATGGCATCCAAGCCTAAATTGCCGGCCTCGCCCTTTAAATTGTGCGCCACTTGGAATAGCGAATCCAGTTCGCCGACCTGGAGCAAGCGGCGAAATTCGGTGCCGACATCGGCGCGGCGATCGGCAAACGTCAACAACAAACGCCGGTAAAAATCGACGTTGCCGCCCATCCGCGACAATGCCGCTTGCACCGATACGCCAGGCAGTAAGCGAACCAGCGCCTCGCCATCGGCGCCACCGGCAACGGCCGATGGCGAGCCCGGCTCCGGACGGGAACCGCCCGACCGAATCCAACGGGCCAAGGCTTCGGCCAGTTCGCGCGGCTCGACCGGCTTGGCGACGTGATCGTTCATACCGGCGGCGGTGCTGGCCGCGCGATCCTGAGCCATCGCCGCCGCCGTCATCGCAATGATCGGCAAGTCCTTGCCGACCGGCAGAGCCCGGATCCGGCGCGTGGCTTCCAGCCCGTCCATCACCGGCATATGCAGGTCCATCAAGATCGCGTCGAAGGTCCGGTTTTCGAGCATTTCCAGGGCTTCCCGGCCATGATTGGCCACTGTCACCCGCAATCCGCCCTTCTGCAAAAACTCGCTGGCAACTTGCTGATTCAACTCGTTATCCTCGACCAGCAGGATATGGGCGCCGCGAATTCCCTCGAGCAAGGCATGGGCGGTTTTGAACACCGCCGGCACCGGCAAGGTCCGCCGGGTTTCGTGGCGTTGCAATCCGATCAACACGTCGAATAGGTCGGACGGCGTCACCGGCTTGCCGATCAGCCCATCTATCTCGGCCCCCCGCGTCGCGTCGGCCAATTCGTCGCGGCCGTAAGCCGTCACCATCACGGAAATCGGCGGCCGGTTGTCCGGTTTGATGCCGGCGATAGCCCGGGCGAAGTCCAAGCCGCTCATACCCGGCATTTTCCAATCCAGCAACAGTAACTCGAACGGCTCGCCTCGCTGCTCGGCGGCCTTGAACAACTGTAACCCCAGTTCGCCGCTATTCGCGGTAACCACCGGGAAATGCCAACTTTCCAAGATCGAACGCAGAATTAGCAGCGAAGTGTCCTGATCGTCAACGACCAGTGTGCGCATCGCCCGCAAATCCTGCAAACCCCGGCCGATTTTCCGCTCTCTGTACTCTGCGTCGGGCAGACCCAGCCAGATAGTGAACACGAAAGTACTGCCGCGATCGGGCTCGCTGGATAAGGCGATTTGACCACTCATCATTTCCACCAAGCGTTTACAGATGGTCAATCCCAGTCCGGAGCCGCCGAATTTTCGGGTGATGCCGGCATCGGCCTGCACGAAGGGCTGAAACAAGCGGCTGCTTTGCTCGGCCGTCAAACCGATGCCGGTGTCGCGCACCGCGAAACGCAAGCACACCGAATCGGCCGTCGCGTCGCGCTTTTCGACCCGCAAATGCACTTCGCCCCGCTCGGTAAACTTGATGGCGTTGCCGACCAGATTATCGATGATTTGGCTGAGCCGCAACGGATCGCCAACCAAGCATTCCGGAACATCCGGTGCCATATCAATGAACAATTCGATGCCTTTTTCCTCGGCGCGGAAGGAGAAGAGGTCGCCGGTGGCACGCAGTATATCTTCCAGGCAAAAATCGACGGCTTCGATATCGATACGCCCGGCCTCTATTTTCGAGTAATCGAGGATATCGTTCAAAATACCCAATAGTGCCTGGGAAGCGTTCAACACCTTGCGTAAATAATCTTGCTGCCTTTCGTCCAAATCGGTATCCAGAGCCAGCCGAGTCAAACCGAGTATGCCATTCATCGGCGTACGAATCTCATGGCTCATATTGGCTAAAAAATCCGACTTCGCCCGATTGGCCGCATCCGCCTGTTGTCTGGCTTCTTGCAATTCGGCGGTGCGTTCGCTAACCAGGCGTTCCAAACCGTTTTTGTAACGCTCCAATTCCTCTTCGTTGCGCTTGCGTTCCGTGATGTCCATGCGAACGCCCAGAATTCTGCTAACCGCACCGTCGTCGCCGCATTCGACATTGAAAGCCTTGACGCTCAGCCACCGGTAGTCGCCGTCGGCATGGCGCATTCTGGCCTCGTAACTGTATGCATCGGCTCGCTTCGCCAACACACTGCCGATTTTTTCCGCGACCATTTCCCGGTCGGCGGGATGCAGCCGGTCCAGCCATTCCTCTCTATCCCCCAGTCCCTCCTTGGGCCAATAACCGAGCATACTGTAGTAAATCGGCGAAACCACAAAGCTATCGCGTCTAACGTCCCAATCGAAGATACCGATTTGCGCCACTTCCAGCGTCAGGCGCAAACGCTCCTCGGAAATGCGTAACTTTTCCTCGGTTTGCTTGCGGTCGGTAATATCCAGCGTGAAACCGTTGACCAGACCACTATGCTCATCCTTTCTGGCGGACAGCGAAAACCACTTGATGGTGCCATCGTCCAATATCGCTCGGGCTTCGAATTCTCGGACTTCTTTTTGATTGCGCAACGAATCACTAAACTCGGCCAATCTGGCGGAATCGGCAAACCGCCTCTCCGGAGAGCCGTAATTTGCCAAAAATTCGTCGACCGAATCGCAATCGAATTGCCGAGCCAAGGTCGAGTTCGCAAAAAGGTTCTGTCCCAGATGATCGCACTGGAATACGCCTATCGGTGCGTTTTCGATGATATAGCGGTATTTCCGCTCGTTGCTCTGCCATTTCAGCAGGCCGTATCGCGCTACCCGCGTCAACTTCAGCGACAACAGTACGATAACCAGGCCGGCACCGCCGTACCAAAATAAGTGCTTGCGCCATTCCTCCAAATAATCCCACTCGGCGATGGCCGCCAGCACGTATAGCGGATATTTGCCGACACGGCGAAAACTGTAGAGTCGCTTGACGCCGTCCGCCGGACTGACATCGATATACACGCCGCGTTCACTACCCTTGGCGAGAAACTGCCGAATCGGATGTTCCTCCAACACCAGCCCTCGGTCGGACTGCAATCTCGGATGGCGCGCCAACAAGCGCATCTCGGCGTCGCGTAATACCACCGCGCCGTGGCGACCTAAATTCAGCGTCTGATAAAATTTTTCGAATGCGGCCAATTCCACGAATACATTGACGATACCGGCGAAACTCCCGTCCGCAAAGTTCGCGCGCCGGCTCAGCGTGATCGCCCAAGCCCCTGACGGCCGGGCTTCGATCGGCGCCGAAATCGCCAGACCGTGGCTACGACCTTCCAGATGCTCGCGAAAATATTCGCGATCGGCAATATTAATTGACAGCTGGCCGGCGGCAGAGTCGTACAGACTATCACCGTTGGCGTCGAAGACGGCTATCCCGCCTATTTCCACGGCCGCGGTCTCGGGTAATTCGGCAATCTTCTCCTTGAGCATAACCGGAATATCTTCACGGCGAGCAGCCCCCTCGCGCAAATCCTCGGGATGCAAGCGCCCCAATACATCGGTCAGAATCAGGTCGATTTTATCGATGGTTGCCTGGGCATGCCCCTCCAGCACCAATGACATATTTTCGGTTTCGACGCGGGCATGAGCGATTCTCTGTTCGCGCTCCTGCCACAAACTCACCACCATCAACAGCGCAAAACCAAGCACACCGACCAAACTGCCGGCATTCACCATACCGAAGGAGAAGTGATTTGGAAACCGCAGCCGCATGTGTCAACACCATTAGATTTAAAAGAATTCGATTGGCTTGCTTGCTTTTATGATTCGAGTAGGGTTTTCCCTACGCCGTCATTTCTACATAGCATAGTCGCTAATCGATCCGACTTCCAAAACGAAAGGCAGGGAAATACTCAAGATGGCCGCTATTCGCGGTTGCGATCGCATCGCGGCATAAACGAAACGGTACAGATGGGTGAGGTAGATAATTTATGAAGCAGATTTTCCCTGCCCTGTCGTGCCCTTATGGGCAACTTTTCAAAGAAAGGGATGAACAACGTCAAAGCTTACGTTAACGGCGTTGTCTATCGCTCCGGCCGCCGACTGTTTCCTAGAATCGCATAACAAACCGGCGTTAAAATCAAGCTGGCGGCCATGCCGATCAGCAGGCCGGCCGACAGCGACAGGGTCATCGGGATCAGGAATTGCGCTTGCGGGCTGGTCTCCATCAAGGTCGGCAGAAAGCCGGCGAAGTTGGTTAAAAAGGCTAATAAAATCGGCCGGAAACGCGAGGTACAGGCGGCACTGATCAGATTTTCCACCGGTATGTCGTCGTCGCCGTGCTGGCGGATGTAGTCCAGCAGCACCAGACTATCGTTCACCACCACGCCGCTGGCGGCGATCATGCCCACTAGCGATTCCATCGACAAAGGCAAGCCGGCCGCCCAATGCGCCAATACCGCGCCACTCCAGGCCACCGGCGCCGCCAACAGAAAAATCAACGGCTTGCTGTAGGATTTAAACGGCACCGCGATCAGGGCGTAGATTACCAACAGTGCGATCAAGGTGTTCTTGCCGAAAGCCGCCAGCATAGCCTCTTGCTCTTGGCGCTGCTGGCCGATTTGCAGATTTAAGCCTGGAAAGGCCTGTTCCAGGCTAGGCAAAACACCGCTTTCCAGCGCGGCATAGATCCCGTTGACATCGGCCTGAGTCGGATCGACGCGGGCTTGTACCTTCAACACCCGTTGCCGGTCTTCCCGATTCAACCGGGAATAACCTTGCACCAGCTTGATTTCGGCCAGATCGTTCAACGGTACGCTACTGCCGTTGGGTAAACGCACCGGCTGGGCCTTTAGCGCATCCAAGGATTGCCGCTGCTCCAGCGGATAGCGCACCATCACTTTCACTTCGCGGCGGCCGCGCAGGAAACGGTGTACTTCCTCGCCGTAATAACCTTGGCGCACTTGCTCGGCCAGTTGCTCCAAGCGCAAACCCAGGCGTTCGGCTTCCGGCTTCAAAGCCAGCCGCACTTCAGGCTTGCCAGGTTCGGCGGAGTCGATCACATCGTAAACGCCGGGGAAGGCTTCAAGTATCTTTTTAAGCTGCTCTGCCGCGGGTTGCAGCAGGCCGGGATCGCTGGCGCCAAGACTCAAATCGATGTCATACGGCACATCGCCTTCCTTATAAATGAAATCGATCTTGCCACGGCCGATGTCGCCGATCCGCTGCCGCCAGTCGCGGATGAACTCTTCCACTTTCAAGCGGCGGCGGCCTTCCGCCGAAAACTCCAGCCAGATGCCGGCTCCGTGATCCCAGATCAGGGTTTCCACGCCGACGATGACGCTATGGTCGTTGGCATGGGCCGCCGCAACACTATCGGCGGCGGGTTGACCGGTTTGCGCGACGCCGTCCAATTCGTCGCGCAAGGCAAATAGCGCCTTTTCCACCTGCGCCGCCAATGCCTGAGTCTCGCTATACGGCGCGCTCTGGGGTAAGCGCATCGATACCCAAAAACTGTCCTTGGTAACATCGGGATTAACCGATTGCCGCACCCGGTCGCTGAGCACCAGCGCCGCGCAGACCGCCAGCAACGCGATGAATAAGGCGACGGTCAGATAGCGCCAAGCCAGCGCGGTTTCCAGCAACGGCCTATAAACGCGCTCGACGAAACGATCCAATCCCCCATTCATTCGGTCTCGCACGCGTTGTAGACGACTCGGGCCGGCTTGAGCACCGATGTCGGCGACCAGATGCGACGGCAGTATCAGCAAGGCTTCTACCAGCGAGAACACCAGGGTCAAAATCATCACCAGACAAATCGGCCGCATCAACTGTCCGGCCCAGCCCGGTAAAAACAAGCCGGGCAAGAAGGCAACCAAGACGATCAACACCGACAAACTGACCGGCAGCGCTACTTCCCGCACGCCTTCTATCGTGGCTTGGAGCGGCAAATCTCTGTTTTCGAGCTGCCGACTATGTACGCTCTCGCCGATGATGATGGCGTCGTCCACCAAGATGCCCATCGCCAATAAAAAGCCGAATAAGGACAGCATGTTCAGGGAAATATCCAGGGCCGGCATCAGCCAGAACGCACCCAATACCGAGGTAAAGATGCCGACGCCGGCCCACAACGCCACCCGCAGCCGTAAGAATAAGGTCAGCACCAGACAGACCAGCACGAAACCGCTCAATCCGTCTTCCAGCAAGGTGCCGATGCGCTCGTCGTAAGCTTGCGAATCGTCCCACCAGGTAATCAGGCGCAGGCCTTCCGGCAATTGCGCGCGCATCTCTTCGACATACGCCTTCACTCGCCGCGCGACCGCGACGCTGTCTTGTTCGGCGTGAATCTCCCAACCCTGCGCGGTCTGGCCGTTGTGATGCCAAGCCCATAAGCGTTCTTCCAGACCATCCTTGATGGTGGCGATTTGATCCAAGCGCACCCGGTTGCCGTCCGGCAAGGTCTTGACGATCAACGCACCGACCGCTTCGGCATCGCGGGCGCGGCCACTGACGCGCAGCAACAGCTCGCCGTCGGGGTTTTTGATCAGACCGCCCGGTAGATCGACCGAAGCCTTGCGCACCGCTTGCGCAACTTCGTCGAGGGTAAGCCGATATTTACGCAATTGTTGGGGCAACACTTCTATATCGATTTCGTAGGCCAGCTCGCCGTAGTTGCGGGCACGGCTGACACCCGGTATTGCCGCCAATTGTTGCTGAATCCGGTCGCCGTAGCGCTGCAAGGTGGCAGCATCCGTAGCGCCGTGCAAGGCCAGCCAGATCACGCCGTCGTCGTCCTCACGGTTGGCCGGCAATACCTGAATTTTTTCCAGTTGCTTCGGCAGACGTGGAATCGCTTGCACCCGACTTTGCAGCGTCGCCAGCATCTGATTGCGATCGTGATCCGGCAAAATTTCAACTTCGATCTTGCAGTTATCACCTCTGATTTCGCCATGTAAATGCTTGACACCCGGCACATCTTGGATGGCTTCCTCGATGGGCACGCACACCGATTCCTCCACTTCGGACGGTCCGGCACCCGGAAATTCAACGGCAATTTCGACTTTGTTAGGACTGAAACGCGGAAACACTTCCTTGTCGACCCCGATGATGCCCAGCACGCCGCCGGTCAGAATCAACAGCATCAATAAATTGGCCGCGACCGGATTGCCGGCAAACCAAGCCAACAAGCCAAATTGTTTATTGGTAAGCATCATTGAACGGTTTCGTGCGGCACTTCGACTGCATTCACTTTCATGCCCGCCACAGGTACCGGTAACTCCGACACCACTACTTTTTCGCCGGGATTCAGGCCGGCTTTGACGATGACGCGGTCGGCTTCCAGGCGTAGCACATCTACTTGACGAATTTCCAGACGTTGCTGGCTATCCACCAGTTTGGCTTGCTGCAAACTATTTAGCGCCGTGCGCGGCAGTGCAAACAGGCCGTCACGCACCACGCCCTCTATCTCGGCCTGCACGAACAAGCCGCTCAACAGGGGCGGGCGATCCGGCACGACCCGAAACGGCTCGGCGACTTGCGCTACCAGATACAACTGGCCGCTGTTATCATCCAACGCCGCTTCGCTGCGGACAATACGTCCTTGCCAGCTATGCGACTTGCCAGCCAGTTCCGCGCGCAACGTCACGGCGGGCCAGTGCCCGGATTTGGTGGCGGCATGCCCTAAGGGCAGTTCCAGAAACGCCAATTGATCGGTACCGATCGGCAACCGGATTTCCGCGACATCGCTGGCGTAAATCCGCGCCACAACCGTACCGGAAGGAATGTATTGCCCCAAGCCGGCCTGCTTGCTCAGCACCCGCCCTGCAAACGGCGCCCGTAATTCGCAACGGCTGCGATTGAGTTTGGCCTTGGCTAGATCGGCTTCGGCGGCCTTAAGCTTGGCTTGCGCCTCGGCCAATTGCGGCTTGCGGAGAGCCAGTGCGCTGGGTTCGCCTTCGCCCAATGCCTGCCATTCGCTCTGCGCCTGCTCGACCTGTGCCTGCTCGTTGATCAGTACCCGGTTGGCTTCGGCCAACTGCGCTTCGGCGGCAACGATGGCGTAATCGTAATCGCGGGTGTCGATCGTCAACAGCAATTCGTTGGCCGCAAAGAAACCGCCGGCGACCATGGCGGTATGCACCTGCACTACCTTGCCGCCGACTTCCGCGACCAAATCGATGGCCTCGCGCGGCATCGCCACGCCTTGCGACATGACGTTGATGCGTAAACTTTGCGGCTGTACCCGAACCACATTGACGCTGGGGACGGTGGATTCCGCACTCTGCTGCACGACTTGCGGCTTGGTAGCCATAATCGCCCAAGCCGCGCCGACCGCCGCCAGCAAAACCAGGATCGGTAATAGGATTTTTAAATTCAATTTAACTGTCATAGTGTTGGAACGAAGCCGAATTGCCTCGCCGTCAAATATCCTATTCGCGGTGCTATCGATAGGCGTAACCGTAGGCTAAACGCAAACACAGCCCGATAGTTCGCAGCAATTCCGCCCAGCGAACGCACTAGGTTTGCCGGCCGCGAGCATTTGTTCAAACCCCACCGCCCAATGCCAAATAGAGGTTGATGCGGTTGTTCAACAATTGCCGCCGTACGGCCAAATGCGCGCTTTGGGCATTGAGGGTGCTGCGATAGCTGTCAAGCAGCGTCAGAATTTCGATCAAGCCCTGCCGGTAGGAATACACCGCCAGCCTACGGCTGGCTTCGGTTTGCCGCACCGCTTCGCGCAAGGCCTGCTCCTGGGTGCGCAGCCAAGCTTCGGCTGCCAGCGATTGTTCCACTTCACGAAAGGCATTTAAGGCCACGCTTTGGTATTGGTTAAACGCTTCCCGCACTTTGGCCTCGTTGAAACGGATTTCGCCTTGCAAGCGACCGCCGGTGAACAGCGGCTGTGCCAATCCGGCGGCCAAATTCCAGGCCGCCGCGCGCGGATCGATGATTTCGGTCAAGGCCGCGCTACTGGAGCCGCCGGCGCCGGTCAAGGTTACGCGCGGCAATAAGGCTTTTTCCGCGCCTTCCAAGCGCGAATCGGCAGCCCGCAGTCGCTTGAACGCAGCGATCACATCGGGGCGGCGCTCCAATAGCGCCGCTGGCAAGCCTGCGCTCAAGGTTTCCGGCGGCTGCGGCAACGAAAGCGCGGGATCCGATTGATTCGTCCCATCCGGCCAGGCCGGCTCGTCTGCCGGATACCGGCCCAACAGGACTTGCAATCGTTTACCCAGCACTTGCACGTCGTTACGGGCTTGCGCCAGCTGTGCCTCGGCGTTTGCCAGATCGGTCAGCACCAGCCGCAAATCCAGGCCACGCGTCAACCCCTTGTTGAAGCGGCCGCGCACCAAATCGACGATCACCCCTCTATCCTTAACGGATTGCGCCGCGACCGCCGCTTGCAAACGCGCCTCGCCGAATTCGAAATAGGCTTGGGCAATCCGTGCCGCCAAAGAGAGTTGGACGGCGCGATAATCGTCGCTCGTTGCCTCGGCTTCGGTTTCAGCCGCTTGCTGTCCGGCCTTGATTCGCCCCCAGACATCCAGCTCCCAGCTCAAATTAAACATTGCAGTAAACGCGCCGTATTCGCTGCTCTCGCCGCCGGCATTGGTTTTTGTGCGCTGATAGCCCGGCGCTAGCGATAACTGCGGCCACCGTGCGGCACCGGCGATGACAGCTTGTTCGAGTGCCGCATCGACCCGAGCCGCGGCGCTTTTCAGATCGAAGTTATCGGTCAGGCCTTTCTCAACCAAGTCGGTTAAGCGCGCGTCGTTAAAAGTGCGCAGCCAGCCGTTCGTCGCAGGTTCGGCGACATGACCGTTAATGGTCCAACGAGACGGCGCCGAAAACGCCAAGGCCTTGGCATCGCGCGCCCCAGTCGATTCGCAACCGGCGGCGCACAACGCCGATAGGGCTGAAATAATCCACAATATCGGGCGATCAGGCTTGGCTGGCATTCAGTCGGGAGACGGGAAACAATAAACGGGTTGTCAAAAAAAATTAGCGAGGTATCTATAAGACGTTTAACTACCGAAAATCCCCACCCCAGGGCCGAAAAAATTGCCGCTTGCCGCCGTTTACGCCCGCAGTAAGTCTACGGTTATCGGCGTAGGTGAGGCAAATTGCCGCGCGGCAATTCACCGCATTTTTTGCTCCCGGACTATTTGTTAGATTGACCAGCCGCGTCCGTAGCATTGCACGGCGCCTTGCGATATTTGTTGAGAAATCGCTATTGCTGATAGACAATTTACAAGCTGTTGACTTGAGCGGGATGCTGGTCAAATCGCAAAGCCGACACCACACAGAATTTACCAGCCACAATTTGTCTTTTAGGGATGTAAGATGAGAATTGACCTGCCGGCTTTAAAGCTCCGCCGAGCTTTCCAACAGCGTTTTAAAATAACGATAGCCGGACAAACCGGACGCGGCTCAAGACCATGAAGCGGAAGATTTTTCGCTTCATGGGCAATCGCGTGACTTCGTTCGTCGGCTCGACGGTATGCGAACAACCGGCTCTGGTATTGAGTGCGCCGTTAGCCAGACGAGTGTCGCGCCACGAGCGCTCGGTAAGAATGTTGGCCTTACTCTTCATCTTGGTACTGACCTTGCATTTGGGCGGCGCACTATGGTTCGCGCATCCGGCTTCGGAAACCCAGCCCCCGGCGAAACCGCTGGACATGCAAATATCCTTAGTCAAGGTTGCCCCGCCCAAGCCGGCCGTTCCACCGCCCCCCACGGCGCCGGTCAGAATAAAGCCCGCACCGCAAAAAAAACCGCAACCAAAACCGAAGCTGAAAGCGCCGCAAATAGTGCAAGCACCTGACGAATTCGCTCCAACCGAACAGGTGTTTACCCAAGCTCCGCTGCTGCCGGCCGCTAATCCGGCCGAGCAAAACGCTCAGACCAAAACCGATCCGGCGCCGATTGTCGATCCCGATTACCGCGCCAGCTACGCACGCAATCCGGCGCCGGCCTACCCTACCGTGGCGCAAAGCCGGGGCTGGCAAGGCAAGGTGTTATTGCGGGTGTTGGTGTCCATTGAAGGCCTGAGCGAAACCGTAAGCGTCGAGCAAAGCAGCGGCTACGACATCCTGGATGAATCGGCGTTGGAAGCGGTAAAAAAATGGCAGTTTACCCCGGCCATGCAAGGCCAGACCGCGTTGGCCAGCACAGTGCTGGTACCGATTATTTTTAGCTTGCGCGATTATTAGCCGAAAACCGGATTAGTCAAAAAGCGGTTTCGATTCCGCACAACTTGTTGTTTAAGAAAAGTCTGCTTGATCGCAAGCGTCGGCTTTTCCGATCCGGGTTAAGCCGATGCCGTCTTAATCATCCTGTCATTTGCCGCTACCTATAATCCTGGCCTCTTCTACTTAATCCAGGATTTATCACGATGCGTAGCAAAAACTCTCCGGATATCCGTTCTAACCGCGCCCTAAAACTAACGCTCGCGCTGATACCGTTATGGTTGCCGGCAGGCCTTGCCGTGGCCGGCGATGCGCCTCTAATGGAACAAGGCATTCAAATCGGCGATTTGGCGCCGGGCCGCGCCATCGTTTGGAGCCGTGCCGATCGTCCTTCCCGGATGATGGTGGAATATGCCTATAACGCGCAATTCAATGATGCCGTCAGTGTGCGTGGGCCATACGCAATGGCGGAAACCGATTTTACTGCTCGCCAAGACTTGACCGGGTTGCCGGAAGGCAAAGACGTTTACGTCAAAGTCTGGTTTGAAGACTTGACCAATGCCCGCAATAAAAGCGAACCGGTCTTAGGTCATTTCCATACCATAGGCAAACGCGACGATATCCGTTTCGTTTGGGGCGGCGATATTGCCGGTCAAGGCTGGGGTATCAACGAAAGCTTCGGCGGCATGAAAATCTATGAAGCCATGCGCCAAGTACAGCCGCAGTTCTTTCTGGAAAGCGGCGATAGCGTCTATTCGGACGGCCCGATTTCCGCCAGTGTTACTGCCGAGGACGGCCAAATCTGGACCAATCTGGTAACGCCTGAAGTCAGCAAAGTCGCCGAAACGCTGGCCGAATTTCGCGGCCGCTACAAATACAATCTGCTGGATGAAAACGTCCGCCGCTTCAATGCCGAAGTGCCGCAAATCTGGCAATGGGATGACCATGAAGTCGCCAACAACTGGTCTGACTCGAAAGATTTGAGCAAAGACAACCGCTACACGGTCAAGGATGTGCCGTTGCTGGTAGCCCGCGCCACCCAAGCATTCCATGAATACGCACCGTTGCGCCCGCATAACGCCGAGGAACCTGAACGCATCTACCGAAAAATTTCCTACGGTAAATTACTGGACGTATTTGTTCTGGATATGCGCAGCTATCGCGGCCCTAACACCGCCAATCTGCAAACCCAGCAAAGTGGCGAAACCGCGTTCTTGGGCCCGGAGCAAGTCGCTTGGCTGAAGGAGGAATTGAAAAATTCCGACGCCACCTGGAAAGTGATTTCCGCCGATATGCCGATTGGCCTTAACGTCGGCGACGGCGTCGATGCGCAAGGCAAGGCACGCTGGGAAGCGGTGGCCAACGGTAACAACGGCCCGGCAGCCGGCCGCGAACTGGAAATGGCCGATTTGCTGAAATTCATCAAACGCCAACACCTGGCAAACATCGTCTGGTTGACCGCCGATGTCCACTATGCGGCGGCTCACTATTACGACCCAAGTAAAGCCCAAACCAAGGATTTTTCGCCGTTTTGGGAGTTTGTCGCCGGTCCGTTGAACGCCGGCACCTTCGGCCCGAACACCACCGACGGCACCTTTGGTCCGCAAGTCGTATTTTCCAAAACGCCGCCAGCCGGAAAAGCCAATTTGTCGCCTTATGCCGGCCTGCAATTCTTCGGCGAAGTGAATATCGACAAGCGCAGCCGGGCGATGACTGTTGATTTAAAGGACATCGACGGCGCCGTTGTGTTCAGCAAAACCCTACCTGCGGAAGCAGAACGCGAACACGAGCATCACGACCGGGATTGATAGCTTGATTGCAAGGCCGGTGCAGTTGTTTAGGCAAAAGCATCGGCCCGCAACCGTTATTTATCTCTGAGAAAACGATAAAACTTAGGAAAACAACATGATGAAACATTTTCACAAACTAGGCTTACTAGCAGCGGCGACGCTGGCTATACTCTGCGCGGAAAGCAACGCCAACGCACAGTCACACAGAGAGCATAGTCATCAGATGCATCACAGCCCCATCGTCATCGGCCACCGTGGCGCGGCCGGCTATCGGCCCGAGCACACCATCGAAGGCTATACGTTGGCTATCGAAATGGGCGCGGACTTTATCGAGCCCGATCTGGTATTGACCAAGGACGGCCACATGATCGCCCGCCACGAACCGATGATAGGCGGCACCACCGATGTCGCCAGCCATCCGGAGTTTGCCGATCGCAAAACCAAGCGTATGGTTGACGGCGTGGAATACAACGACTGGTTCGCCACCGACTTTACCTTGGCGGAAATTAAAACCCTGCACGCCATTCAAGCCCGCGCCGATAGAGACCAGCAATACAATGGTTTATTTGCAATCCCGACCTTGGATGAAGTGATTGCATTGGCCAAGCGTAAAAGCCAGGTAACTGGCCGCACTATCGGCATTTATCCGGAAATCAAGCATTCCACCTACCACGCTACCGTTAAGGGTGCCAACGATAAGCCTTTATTTGGCTTGAATGTCTTTGAAAACAAGCTGCTGAAAAAGCTGCACAAGGAATACGGCAATAGCGCTTGCGCACCGGTATTCATCCAATCATTTGAAGTCAGTAATCTGCAATACCTGAGTCACAAGACCGACATTAAACTGGTGCAATTGATCGATGCCGACGATGTTAATGCCGACGGCTCGATTTCGCTGGTTGCGCCGTACAAACAGCCGTATGACTTGGTGGTGATAGGCGATCAACGTACCTTTGCCGATTTGTTGAGCGACGAAGGTCTGGATTTCGTTAAATCCTATGCCGATGCGGTCGGCCCCTGGAAGCCTTATCTGGTAAAAACCGTGGCAGACGGCGTGGATCGCGACAGCGACGGCGTAATCACCATCAACGACCGTCGTGTCGACGGCAGCACGGGCGTAGTGGAGCTGGCGCACGACAAGGGCTTGCTGGTTCACACTTGGACCTTCCGCAACGACGCCAGTGGCTACGGCTTCGCCGACCCTAAACAAGAAATGACCTATTACTTCGATTTGGGAGTCGATGGCTTGTTTACGGACTTTGCCGATACCGGCGTTGCCGCCCGGGATGCATCGGTTAATGCCGACAATGACAGCTCATCGGCCCGATTCGGACATACCCGCAACAAGCACGATGAGCATTATCATCGTCATCAAAATTAAATGCGGTAACTACTTAAACGTAAACCCGTCGGCATGCTCCGGGTTTACGCCTATCGCGCAGGCCTGCCCTGGGTCCGGCCAGCATTACAACAGACTACGCCAAGCTCTTCGCTATCGGCTATTGCGAAAGCGCCCTCGATAGTAATAACTCCGCCCCCACCAGGGATGGCGGATACTAAAATTCAGATAAAACTCGTCTTCCGACACAGCATGTTCGCTGATGTTTGCCGCTCCCAACAACAAGCAATCTGGGATGTTCAGGCATATTCGACCCCACTGCCAGAAGTGGCCGATGCCACGATACAGCAAATCGCCATTCACGACACTGACGCTCAAGCGCAAACCAAAGCCAAAACCTATGCTTTCGACCAACTCGTGATCAGCTCCATAGCGCATCCGCGAGCTGAAGCAATCGGTTTTGCCGTCTTCGTAAGTCATCGTCCGGTACCAATACAACTCGCCGTTTGCATCGGCGGCCTTGTCCACTTCGGCCCGCGCAGCCTGTCCGCGCCACAGCAACAAGCCACCGAACAAATGAATCACCCAGATCAACGGAAACAGATATCCCGGATAGCCTATCTCCATCGTACCCACTAACCGGCTTTGTTGCCCGTCGCTAATTCGATAATGTCTTTGAATAAGCTCCGGCAATTGCTGCCAGTCGTCGCCCAACACTTTTTGCATTAATGGCATGGACATGACTTAACTCCAGAGTGAATTGTGAAACACCATCAAGGTGGTGATACCGATCATGCCGAAGAAAGCCGGCACGCCCAACCAGAGCCAGATCTTGGCGTAATAATGATACAGATACGGCAAGGCTCGGCCCCGAGCCAGCGACTCGACGGCGATGTCGCGCATGCGGACCTGCAAAATCACCACCGGCAACCAGCACAAGCCGGTGATTAAATACAGCACCAGCGTCCACCATAACCAACCTTCACCGAACGAAGCCGACAATTGCTCGGCCAATAACACACCGGTTAGCGGTTGGATAATGACGGTCGGCGTGGTGAACCACCAATCGGCCAAGACTAAATGTTTGCTTGTGGTAGCAATTGCCGCGTGATTGCCGCTCTTGTCAGCCATCACTTTGTAAAACACCGTGCCGGAACCCAGACCAAACAGCACGATCGCGCTAAGGATGTGGATCAGCTTTAAAGATAAATACATCATGATGGCTCTCCTTCCAGTTCTCTTGCTATCAACAAGCACATTAAAAACGGCAGGTTTTTCAACAGCGGTCCGAAAGGGTGGAATACGAACCCCGGCAAACACAACGCTACCGCCAGGCTATAGCCCAGTACGATCCAGAACTGCGAAAGCATTAGGTTTCCGATCCTGAATCGCGCTAAGGTCGCCAAACCCAAGGCAATATCCATTGCCGCCAAGCCGTATAAAGCAAACGGCGCGCCTGAACCGGTGATGCCTAGCGGCGCCAATAACTGGTAACTGAGCTGATGCGGATAGAAAAACAACGAGGTGATGCCGCTCCACAGCCAGACTATGGCAATCGTGTATCGCAGCAAAGGCTTTAGAAAATACAAGCCGGCATGCCAACGCTCGGCTTGGCTGGCCGGCAGTTCAAACAATTGCGCGGAGACGCTGATGGGCGCTCGATCCAAGAACTTAGTCAACGGACCTGAATCCGCGCTATTGCCTCGGCTTAGCATCGTCACGTTGTCCTTACTCAAAATCGGCTCGTCCAGCCATTTGCCAAAACCAGCCATCGCCAACGCATATTGGTAAGGAACGGAGCAAGTTCCGACCTTGGATTTACCCAGTCGCTGTCTAAGCCCTTGCAGCCATTCGGCATAACTGATCGGACTCGGGCCGACTAAAGCTATGGTTTTACGGCCGGACACAGCCGGTTCCATACAGCGGCAAACGGCAGAGGCTACATCGCCGACGTGAATCGGCTGCAGCAACTGCCTCCCACCATCCGGCAGAAAATGGAGGGGCAAAGCCGCCAATGCATGAAACAAACTACTGCTGCGTCCGCCTGCACCGTAGACCAAAGACGGTTGCAATACAAACCAATCCACGGCTAATTTACGCAGGGCATCGTCGGCGGCTTTTTTGCTGAGATGGTAGGCCGTTTCGGCGCCCGCGTCGGCACCGAGGGCGGAAATCTGCACGATCTTTCTGACTCCCGCTTGCGCACCGGCCTGAAACAAGACTATCGGTGCTTGGGCATGCAATTGGGCAAAACTTTGGTTCCCGCTCTCGGCAATGATGCCCACACAATTGACAATGGCATCGATACCCTGCAAATGCGGTAGCCAGGAATCTATCGTGCGGGTGTCGGCAAAATCCAGACTCAACAGCGTAAGCTTGGGGTTATTGATCGACAGACGTTCGGGGTGGCGGCAACAGGCTGTGATTTGGTGGCCTTGTTTCAGCAACTCCCGCAAGACTGCCTGGCCGATAAAACCGGTCGCGCCGGTTAACAGGATATTCATAACCGCCTCCCGCAATTGGCTATTCCGTCTGCTGTTACCGGCAGCCGTTGGCCGGGACATATAGGTTTCAAGCGAATATTCATGGTTTTGCTCCGAAAGTTGAGAGGCAGGAGCAGGTTAACCAGCAGCAAACAAACGAACTTCCAAATTGATAAGGCAGGAATAAAAATAATTCATGCGGGACATAAATCCATAAGATTCAAATAGCTACGGATTTACAAAATGATAAAACCGGAATTTTCCGGGTTTAGGACGCTGGTGGCGTGTGCATTTTCCGGTATTGTCCCGGCGCCACGCCGACGATGTCGCGAAATGCGGCATAAAAATTGGACTGAGTACTAAAACCCACCGTCAACCCTATCGATAGTACCGATGCATTGGGTTCCGCCAATAACAGTTTTTTTGCTGCCTCTATGCGCTGCTCGCGAATGTAGCGGGAAAAGCCTCGTTGAAACTCGGTATTGATCAGCTCGGACAATTGATGCTGGCTCAACTCCAACTGCTCTGCCAGCAAGGCCAGACTCAGGGTTTCCAGCGTATACAGTTTGTCTCGCTGCATTAAGGCGTCGAGCCTGGCTAACACCGCCGGCTTATCGATGCTTTTTAATGTCGACTCCGCATAAACCGCTTGCGCCGCCGCCGACACATCGGCGGCGATGCCGGGGAAACGCAGCAAGGTCAACGTTACAGCGAAAAATGCCAAGCCGATCAAGATACTGTAGTCACGTATAAAATCGGCTTCGTTAAGCAACGGCCAGATGAAACCCAGTAACAACACCGCCAAGGCTATCGCAAATAAGGTCCCCAACGCCAAGAGTTCCAAACGAAAACGTTGCCGTTGTTGGCGTAGACCGTAAACGATTTGCGCCAACCATAACAAATAACCGCTGCCGATAAAAAATGCGCCGGGCAAGACCAGACGGTAAGGCAAAATCAGGCACAGCGTAAACGGCAAAAAATGTAGAACGTCGCGCCAGCGGTAACGGGCTTCGGCAATTAACAGCTGGCGGCTGTAAAAATAAAAGCTGGGCGCAATGGCATACAGCAACAGCAGATAAAGCACGGAATGCAGATGGTCAAACCGATTTAACAACCAGCCCAGATGCAGATACTGAATGCCAGCCAGACCGGCTATCAACATAAACCCGGCAAATTTGGCGGAAAAGCGCACGGGTTCATCGCCTTGCAGAATATTGCCGACGATCAGCAATGCAGCCGCACCCAGCGAAAAACCGATGCATAACAGAGGAAGAATTTGCATAGACAACTCACCGAAAAAACAATGGCCTTGAGTTTAGTCGGTGTTTTCGAAGCCGATTAAGGCACCGTCTTTTATAGGCTGTCCATAATTGCCCTGGATGGGATCTGTTTAGGCGCTAGCCTTCATGATCGCCGCCGGGCAAATGGCTTTCGTGAAATTCGGTATTGGTTCTATATCCCCTTAACGGATTTCACCTAATCTAATCGCCCCAAAATACTTCTTCAAATCAATCCGAATCGGCATGAAATAAACATTTAAGCCACAAGCGGCGGCCGATGCGATCACCTGATTCGCGAATTCGACATTCCAATCGTAATCCGGCCGGAAAGCCACGGGAAATTTGACCTTATTTTTGACTTCCCAATAATTCTTGGATGCCATCGTCGTGATCGGACTGATACCGATATAGGTTTCCAACCCTTGCATGTGTTCGGCATAAATCTCAATCAAACGGCTATCGTAAAACGGCTGCGAGAAAAAACCCGTGGCGCCGGCTTCGGCCTTGCGCAGGGTGTAGTAGCATTCGTCCTGTAAGCCCTGGCGGTGCGGATCGAAACCGGCGTAAATATTTAAACTTGGAAAACGCTGACGCACGGCACGTATCATATCCACGACGTCGGTGGCGTAAAAAGTACGCTTCAAGCCTTCCGGCGGATCGCCGGATACGAGTAGTATGCTGTCGAGCTGGTATTGTTCAATGATGCGGAACAGCTCGCCACTTTCGATCTTGAAATCGATTGACCGAAAATGCGGGATGAATCGGTACTTGCTGCGATCAATGCGCGTCGCCAATTCCCAGCTCCGGGTTTCGAAACGTTGGATATCGGGTACATTAATGAAGTTTATGCTTTCATCCAGCGTCTGAACAAAGGCATATTGTTCGTCAAAAGCCGCTATGCTTCTGGGTACGATTTCAAACGAGATATTCATCCGGGTGCGAACCTTATAGAGTGGCTGTAAACAATAAGATTTTCCGTACCGTCAAAGGCCGGGTGCCGCATTCTACCGCAGAAAAAATAGGCCGCATACGAGCTTTGCTGTTGTCGTTCGCCGGCCAATTCGGAATTAACAGTGATTGCAGTGTGCAGCGCGACCAGCCCGATGACGGCGATAATGAGCGAGAATTCTTTTAAGCGCTATTGGCTAAGCGCATGCTCAACCGGTACGGCTTCTCATTTTAGCGGTGAGGCTTGCTGATGTCTTTTCAGCTGTAACGCCGCCGCGGAATCTTCCCGCCGCAAATTTTAAACAAAAACAACTTATTGTATTAAAAGGTGTTTTTACTACGACACCGGTTTTAATAAAACATTGCTTAACACTAACTAAATCTGAGGAAAACAGCCATGGCGCTTGAGGTTGAACATAAATTCTTGCTGGCGAACGACGACTGGCGCGGGGAAATCGATCATTCCGTGCACTATAAGCAGGGTTATCTTAGTAGCAGTCCGCTCAGCTCGATACGCGTGCGGATTTCCGACAGCCATGCCTGGCTGAATATCAAAAGCGCCACTATCGGCAGTCACCGCCAGGAGTTCGAGTACGAAATTCCGCTAAGCGACGCCAATAGCATTCTCGACGAACTTTGCCACAAACCCCTGGTGGAGAAAATGCGTCATTTTGTCTATCGCGAACCGCATGTTTGGGAAATCGACGAATTCATGGGCGACAACCAAGGTTTGATCGTCGCGGAAATCGAATTGACGACCATCGGGGAAGCTTTCGCCCAGCCAGCCTGGCTGGGCCGGGAAGTCACGGAAGATTTGCGTTATTACAATAATAATCTTTGCAAACACCCTTTCAAAGACTGGGCAAATAGTTAACGCCGGCATTCGATTGCTTGTTTGGCTTGTCTAAAAAAACGCCAAAACCCACTTTTTGTAGCATTTGTTGCAAAACATAGACAATTAACTACAGAGGTAGCGATAGCGCTACAAATACCGACAACACCAAACAGAAACAGACAGCAAAACGGCGAACTTCCGCACCAGGCAATGCTTCTATAAAACAATAATTTAGAAGGCATATTGAAATGCCGACTGTAATGCTCTATATTTTATGTATGAGCAAAGCTACTTTTGTTGTTTTTTTGATACTTTTTTCAACTCCGCTGTTCGCCTCGGAGCTGGCTAGTGCTATCGCGAATCTGGAAAGCGATTGGGCCAGCGCTTATTACCAAAGCGACGAAACCCGGCAAAGACAGACATATCCGCAGTTGCTGGAGAAAGCCGCGGAACTGACCAAGCGCTACCCCAATGCCGCCGAGCCGAAAATCTGGCAAGCAACTATCATAGCCACCAATGCGGCATTTCAGTCCTCGCTGAGCGCCTTGTCCAGCCTGGAAACCGCCAAGGCCTTATTGGAAGAAGCCATCGCCCAAAACCCTAGCGCCCTGGATGGTGCGGCCTATGTCACGCTGGGTACGCTGTATTACATGGTGCCTGGCTGGCCGGTATCTTTTGGGGATAATCAGCTGGCCGAGCAGATGTTGAAAGCCAGTTTGAAAATCAACCCCAACGGCATCGACGCCAACTATTTCTATGCCGATTATTTATTGCAACAAGACCGTAGCGCGGAAGCCGAGGAATATTTGCGTAAGGCCATCCAGGCTCCACTGCGCAAGCAGCAAGTGTTTGCCGATAGCCAATTACAAAACGAAGCCAAACTTGCGTTGGCCAATACCCAACAACGTAAAGCCAACGCCGGCAAGAACAAATTTCAATCGCTGTTCACCTCCGCCACCGCCTACTAAAACTGCTTAGCGCATTTGCCTTTGGATGTAGAATATCGCTACTTTCAAAATAGGCCGCGCTGGCATTTATGAAGAAAACCATTTTTGGGCTGATTACGGCATTTTTCCTACTATTTTGCACGTCTAGCCTTGCGGTTATACCCACAGCCGAACAGCCACTGGAAACGGTGGCGTTGCAGTTAAAATGGTTCCACCAATTCCAATTCGCCGGGTATTACGCCGCCGTCGAGCAAGGCTATTATGCCGAAGAAGGCTTGCAAGTAGAGATACGCGAGCGCTCGCCTAGTCAAGACTACATTGAAGAAGTGGCGACCGGACGCGCCGAATACGGCATCGGCGATTCCGGCATCATCGCCCAATATGCCAACGGCAGCCCTATCGTGGCCCTGGCCGCCATTTTTCAGCACGACGCGCTGGTACTGTTCAGTAAACAATCTTCCGGCATTATTAGCCCTTACGAAATGGCCGGTAAACGTATTATGTACGACGTGGTCGGCGAAAATAACGCCCAAGTGCGCGCCTTGCTGGCCGAAGCCAACCTGAACGAAAGCCGTTATCAAAAATTTGCCGAGACCTTTAACGACGCGGACTTGATCGCGGATAAAGTCGATGTAATGTCCGGCTATATCACTGACCGGCCTTTCGCCTTTCGGAGCGCCGACATCAAAGTCAATATCATCAATCCGCAAAACTACGGTATCGACTTTTACGGCGATTTACTGTTCACCAGCCGCAAGGAATTGCAGCAGCATCCGGGCCGGGCCGAGCGTTTCCGCCGCGCCAGTCTGAAAGGCTGGGAATATGCACTGGCTCACCCCGACGAGCTTATCGAACTGATCCGAAACAAGTACTCAAGCAAACTTAGCCGGGAACAACTGCGCTACGAAGCCGAAGAAACCCGCAAACTGATCGTGCCGGACACTATCCCGCTCGGTCAGATAGAAGCTGCCCGCTTACGCCGGGTAGCAGAGATTTATGCCAACCTAAAATTGGCCAGACCGTTAAACGAGAGCCAACTGAACGACTTTGTCCACGGCGGCAGCAAATCCAGCGCCTTGCAATTAAACGACGCGGAACGGCTATGGCTGGCCGAGCACCCTGAAATCAGGGTGGGCATCGATCCTGATTTCCCACCCTATGAATGGCTGGACCCGGCCGGCGAGTATCAAGGAATGATTGCCGAACACCTAAAGCTAATCGAGCGGCGATTAGGCGTTAAATTTGTCATCATCAAGGACAAAACCTGGCAGGAAATTCTGGACATGGCAAAACGCGGCGAACTGGATATGATCGCCGGCGCAACCAAAACCCCCGATCGCGAACAATATCTCAGTTTCACTCAGCCTTATATCAGTACGCCGATCGTGATTATCGGCGATGAAAACAGCAGCTATATCAATTCCCTGCAACTGCTCGCCGGACACAGGGTCGCGGTGGAGCAAGGTTATTTCGTTCAGGAACTGTTAAGCCGCGACTATCCGGATTTGCAGTTAGTTACCGCCACCTCGGTAAAACAAGCGCTGAATTTTCTGGCCGAAGGCAAGGTGGAAGCCTATATCGGCGATGCCGCCTCGGCAAATTACGCAATCAAGCAGCAAGGTCTGTTGAATCTGCATATTGCCGGACAACCCGGCTATGTCAACGAAACCCGCATGGCGGCCCAAAAAGCCCATCCGCAACTGCTGTCGCTCCTGGAAAAAGCGCTGGCCAGCATCAATCAATCCGAGCATGATGCCATTATCAACCGCTGGATGGGCTTAAAAGTCGAACCCGGCATTCGGATGGACGCGATATTCCGCTCGGCAGCCGTCGTATTCCTGATCCTACTATTTTTTGCCTACTGGGTGATCCGGTTGCGTCAGGAAATTAACGCCCGCAAAGCCAGCGAGGCCGACTTGGCCAGGCTATACACCAATATGTCGCTGGGTTTCGCATTGCACCAAGTCATCCGCGACAACAATGGCAAAATCGTCGATTACCGCTACCTGGACATCAATCCGGCTTTCGAAAAAATGACGGGAATCGCCCGCGACAATTGGATAGGCAAAACCGTAAAACAAGTGATGCCCAATACCGAAGGCGCCTGGATTACCAGTTTTGACGACCTCGATACCAGCGGCGAACCGAAATATTTGGAAAACCACGTACCGCAGCTCGGCCGCTGGTTCGCCATCGACAGCTATAAGGCCGGACCCGATCGTTTCGTGGTCTTGGTTCAGGACATTACCGAACGCAAAAATACCGAGTTGGCGCTTAAGCAAAGCGAGGAGCGTTTTCGTATCAGTCAAGTCTATGGCGGCGTGGGGATCTGGGAGTCGGACTTAATTCGCAATACCCAGTTTTGGTCGGAGATCGTTATCAGCGAATTGGGTTTTCCCAGCAGCACACCGCATACCTGGGACAGTTTTCTGGCGGCTGTTTGCCCGGAAGACAGGCCGGCAATCATAGAAGCCAAACGGCGGCATCTGGAATATGGCGCCAAATACGATGTCGAATACCGCATTCGCACCGCTAGCGGCGAAGAGCGCTGGTTGCGCTCGGTCGGACAGGTCGAACGCGATGGCAACGGTAAACCCGTACGCATGCGCGGTATCGTTCAAAACATCAGCGAACTGAAAAAAGCCGAGGAAAAATTACGCTTGTCGGCTCGGGTGTTTTCGGACGCTCACGAGGGCATCATCATTACAGGCATCGACACCTTGATTATCGATGTCAACGCTGCCTTTACCGAGATTACCGGCTACAGCCGCGACGAAGCGATAGGTCGAAACCCAAATTTTTTGAAATCCGGCAGGCAAGCGCCGGAGTTTTACCAAGCTATGTGGCAAGAGCTGCACGACACCGGACACTGGCAAGGCGAAGTGTGGAATCGCCGAAAAAACGGCGATTTGTTCGCGGAGCTACTCACCATTTCGGCGTTACGCGACGAAAGCGGCAAGATCATCAATTATCTGGGCTTATTTTCCGACATCACCGAAAGTAAACAGCAACAACAAGCCTTGGAAGTGCTGGCTCATTTCGATCCGCTTACCCAATTGCCCAACCGGGCCTTGTTCGCCGACCGCTTCGCCCAGGCTATTGCCCACAGCAAGCGCGCGGAATCGCTACTGGCTGTCTGTTATCTGGATTTGGACGGCTTCAAACAAGTTAACGATAATTTCGGCCACGAAACCGGCGATCAATTACTGGTCGAAGTCGCCAAGCGTATTAAAATAAAACTGCGCGAAGGCGATACGGTGTGCCGGCTGGGCGGCGACGAATTTGCCTTGCTATTCGAAAATCTGCAATCCGTGCAGCAATGCGAAGACACTTTAAGCCGGATTCATCAAGCAATGGCGGAACCGTTCGAACTGGCGGAAAGACATATCCGGATTGCCGCCAGCAGCGGCGTCACCATTTATCCGCTGGATATGGAAGACCCCGACATTCTGTTGCGCCACGCCGATCAGGCTATGTATCAGGCTAAACTGGACGGCCGCAACCGTTACCGGATCTACGAACATTTATCCGGCCCCGCCAACGGCGGCTATCATCGGCCCAGCCGTTTGGAACAGGCCTTGGCCGAAGTCGGCCAAGCGCTGGTACAAAGTCAGTTTTGCTTATATTACCAACCCCAGGTGAATATTAAAACCGGCGAAATCGTCGGCATGGAAGCGCTGATTCGCTGGCGGCATCCGGAAAGAGGTCTGCTGCCGCCGGCGGAGTTTTTACCGATAATCGAAAACACCACGTTGGAAATCGACGTCAGCAATTGGGTACTCAGACAAGCATTCGCGCAATTGCAAGCCTGGCAAGAAACTGGACTACATCTACGCGTCAGCGTAAATATTTCGCCGCGCCATCTGCAATGGCCGGATTTCACGACGACGCTACAAACCCTGCTGACCGAATATCCGCAAATCTCCTCCAGACAGCTGGAGCTCGAAGTATTGGAAAGCAGCGTGTTGGAGGACATGATCTCCGTCGGCGAAACGCTGAAGCAGTGTTATCACGAACTAGGCGTACCTTGCGCGCTCGACGATTTCGGCACCGGCTACTCGTCGCTGGCTCACTTACGGCATTTGACCATCAATACCGTCAAGATAGATCAAAGTTTTGTGCGCAATATGATAGACGACCCAGACGACATGGCCATCGTCGAGAGCGTGATCGCTCTGTCCAGAGCCTTTAAACGGGAAGTGATCGCCGAGGGCGTGGAAGATATAGAACACGGCGTATTTTTGATAAACCTCGGGTGCAGCATGGCTCAAGGCTACTGCATTGCCCGTCCGATGCCGGCGAACGCGGTTGCGGATTGGGTAAAGCACTACCACCATCATCCTGCCTGGATCGATTGCGCAAAACACTCGTTGAATAGTTGGCTTAGTCAATTGGAATTATTAAAACTACAACAGCAATATTGGCTGCGCCGCTTGGAACAATGCCTGCAAACCAATACGCGCTGGCCCGCGCTAAATCCGAAAAAATCGCATTTGAGTAGATGGCTGGAACGGCTCCGCAACGAACATAACATCGACCCGCGCCTGCTGGAGCAATTGGCGCAGACGCAAACTCGACAACATAGTCTGGCCGAGCAAATGCAACGCGGTGCGCAAAATGGCGGTAATAGCAACGCCGGCGAGAACTTGAAAAAACTCCGGGAACTCAATCTGCAAATCGTGCAGCTACTCGAACATCTAGAGCTGTTTGCTTGAGCGGAAATTTTGTACGCGTTCTTCCAGCAACGCAAAATCGCAATGAGCCGCCAGGCATGCCGCCAAGCGATCGATACCGGCTTCGCGCAGCGCATTGAAATCGACCGCCAATGCTTTGTTATAACCGGCCCAACGCAGCAAGGCATCGCAGGCTTGCGGCATATCGAACAAGCCGTGCAAATAAGTACCCGCGACCAGCCCATCCTCGGACATTGCGCCGTCGTCGCCCGTAGTCAACGCGAACATTGGGCGAGATAAGGCGGGACCGCTGCTGACGCCCATATGAATTTCATAGCCAGCCACCGGAATCGTTTGCCGGTGGAAAGTGCCGCCGGTTTGTTTTAAACATTTTTCCGTCTGCAAAATAGTGTGCATATTCAGCAAACCCAATCCATCGGCACAGCCTGGCGGCCCCTCAAGGCCATGCGGATCGTCGATACTGTTACCCAACATCTGAAACCCGCCGCAAATCCCCAGTAACTTGCCGCCATAGCGTAAATGCCGATGAATAAACGCTTCCCAACCCTGTGCTCTGAGCCGAATCAGGTCGCTGCGCACCGATTTGCTGCCGGGCAGTACCAGCAAATCGGCACCGACGATTTGCTCGGGGCTTTTCGCAAAACTGACTGTAACGTCGGGATGTAATTGCAAGGGATCGAAATCGGTGTGATTGCTGAAACTGGGCAGATGCGGCACCACGATATGAAAAGCGTCGGGCCGTCCCGGCCGTGCATGCCGGGTGGACAAAGCGTCTTCGGCTTCCAGATACAAATCGTGCAAATACGGCAGTACCGCCAGTACCGGCTTGCCGGTTTTCGCTTCCAGCCAATCCAGTCCGGGCTGCAACAAGGCCATATCGCCGCGGAAGCGGTTGATCACAAAACCGACTACCCGTTGCCGTTCGCTGGCGGACAACAACTCCAGAGTACCGATCAAATGCGCGAATACGCCGCCGCGATCGATGTCGGCAATCAAAACTACCGGACAATCGACGGCTTCCGCAAAGCCCATATTGGCGATGTCGCCAGCGCGCAAATTGATCTCGGCCGGACTGCCGGCACCCTCGACGATCAACATCTGATATTGATCGCTCAAGCGTTGCCAGGACGCCAATACTGCTTGCTTGGCGACTTTTTTATAATCGTGATATTCCGTCGCCGATTGATTTTGCAGGACCTTGCCGTGAATGATCACCTGTGCGGTAGTATCCGTATTCGGTTTCAGCAGCACCGGATTCATATCGCTATGCGGCGGCAAACCGCAGGCCGCCGCTTGTGCCGCTTGGGCGCGGCCGATTTCGCCGCCATCAATAGTCACTGCGCTATTCAACGCCATGTTTTGCGGCTTGAACGGCGCGACGGCAACGCCTTGGCGCCGGTAATAACGACACAAAGCCGTCACCAGCGTGCTTTTGCCGGCATCGGAAGTGGTGCCTTGCACCATCAACGCTTGGAACGGCGAATTAGCTTTCATCGGGCCAGCCGTTTTCGTAAACAAAGGCCGACAAGGGTTGCGGCGTTGCCCAGTTTTCCAATTCCAACATCGGCTTGGCGTAAAACTCGGCGACATGGCCTAGGCAGAGGATCGCAATCGGCCGACTGCCCGGCGGCATCCGCAACAATTCGGCCAGCGCATCGGGGTCGAACAGCGAGACCCAGCCCAATCCCAAGCCTTCGGCTCTGGCCGCCAGCCACAGATTTTGAATCGCGCAAGCCGCCGAAGCTAGATCCATTTCCGGCAAGGTGCGGCGGCCGAATACGTGGCGCTCGCGCCGGTCCGGCAAGGCCACGACCAATAGTTCGCCGCAATCGAGTATGCCTTCCACTTTTAGCTTCATGAATTCATCGTGACGTTCCTGCAAAACTTCGGCGGTTTGCCGGCGTTCCTGTTCCACCAACTCATGAATCCTAGCCCGCAGATTTCGCTCGGTAATCCGAATAAAACGCCACGGCTGCATCAAGCCGACGCTGCCGGCCTGATGCGCGGCTTGTAATAGGCGCGCCAACGTCTCCGCATTGACTGGATCGGGCAGGAAATGCCGCATATCGCGGCGTTCGGCTATGGCTCGGTAAACACCGGCTAGTTGTTGATCCGAAAAGCGATGCTCAACGGCGGAATGCTCCGGTTTCAATTCATCTGCGGACATGGCTTCCGGCTGTGGAGATTTTGCTGTCATCGCAGCAAGGCGGTACTTAGCACAACAACCTCCACCAACTCCACCGCCGCACCGTACACATCGCCGGTCACCCCGCCAAGTCGAGATACGGCGGTTTGCCGCACCCACCACAGCAACAAACCGGTCGCCAATATAGTCGGCAAACCTAAAATCGTTAATCCGAGCAATGCGCAGACAGCAACCACCTGATATGCCGCCGATATAGGCAATTGCTGTAACAGGGTTTCGGCCAATCCGCGCGGGCGAACGTAAGCAGTGGTCAACATCAAGACCAGGATCGCCGCGCGGCCCAATACCGGCGCCAACAGCAGCGGTGCGAGGCGGCCTTGCTCAAGCATCGTGGTCAGGGCGGCGAATTTCAAGATTAAAACCACAACCAGCAAACAGACCGCAATCGGTCCGGAAGCCGGGTCTTTCATGATTTGCAGACTACGTTGCCTATCGCCGTAGCCACCCACCCAGGCATCCGCGCAATCGGCCAAGCCATCCAGGTGTAGCCCGCCGGTCAACAAAACCCACGCGCCGAGTATCAGCGCCGCAAGCATTAGCGGCGCGGTATCGGATAACAGGCTTGCCGGAATAGCCAACATAATGCCCAGCAGCAATCCGACGGCCGGGTAATACAACACGGAACGGCCCAACACGGCATCGCTGCCGAGGTGACGATAATGGATCGGGATGCGCGTTAAAAACTGTAGCGCGATGAAAAACGCATCCACGATTATTTTAAATGACGGCCCTTGGCATCTTTGTAGATATGGCCGGTGGCGATCAATACGCCTTCGATGAAACCCCACATCACACCGAAGCCGCCGGTAAGCAGCGTCACTACCGCCTGGGTAAGGCCGAGAAAATAAAAACCCAAATAGATACGGTGCAAACCGATCGCGCCGAAGGCGATACCCAACAAGGCTGCCACGATCTTACTTTTAACCGGCTTGGCCTCCATCAGATAAGCGCCGACCAGACTAACATCGGTGACCTTGTCGTCTTCATGATCGAAATCGACATCGTCGCCCGGTTTCGGTGGCGCTTCCGAGGTCCATTGATCGAGATGAAATTCGTAGAATTGCCCTTCGTATTTGATGACGCCGGTTTGGCATCTTTCATCGTAACTTTCTATATGTCCTAGCATGTTGTTTACCAAATCGTCGTTGTATGCTTTTTATTATTATTGACAGCCGTCAAATCGGCCGTTTCCAGCGTGAAAGTAAACCGAACGATGCCCAAGAGCATCCACGGTTATTTTTCGCGGCCCATGATACGGGAAAGCCGGAGTCCCGGCTATTGCCCTCTGGAAACAGATTACCGCCGGCAAAACCTTTTAATGGGTGGAGACTTGAGCCTGAGTGAAAGTGGCCATTTCATTGTGCAACCGGCAGGCCATTTGCAGCAAAGGCACCGCCAATACCGCACCGCTACCCTCGCCCAAGCGCATATCCAGATTTAATAGCGGCCTGGCATTCAGCGCTTGCAGTACCCGCGCGTGGCCTTTTTCCGCCGAGCAATGACCATAAAAAAACCAATCCGCGCAGCCGGGATTGACGGCAACAGCCAATAAAGCCGCGACGCTACTGATAAAGCCATCGACCAACACCGGCAGGCCGCGCTGAGCGGCGCGGATGTAAGCGGAGGTCAACGCGGCGATTTCGAAACCGCCCAGGTTTTTTAAAATAGCCAAAGGCGAATGCAACGCAGCTTGGTGGTACTGCAAGGCCGCATCGATAATGCCTGCTTTGCATTCGATTTGTCCGGCATTCAAACCGGTGCCGGCACCGGTCATTTCGGCGGCCGGTATCCGCAAGCTGGCGGCGGCCAGTGCGCTGGCGCTGGTGGTATTGGCAATGCCCATTTCGCCGCCAATAAATAAATCAGCCTCGTTGACCAAGGCTCTTTCGACAGCAGCATGGCCGGCGGCGAATGCGATAGTTAATTGCGCGTCGTTCATCGCCGCCGTCCGCTTGAAATTGGCAGTGCCCGCGCCGGCTCGATGGCTAATTATGTTGGGCAAATCCAAGGCTTGTAATAGCCCAACATCGACAACTTCAAAATGCGCGGCAATGTGGCGCGCCAATACATTTACCGCCGCGCCGCCGGCTGCAAAATTTTTCACCATTTCCATTGTCACCACTTGCGGAAATGCCGAGACACCTTCTTCGGCGATGCCGTGATCGGCGGCAAATACGCTGACATGGACTTTTTCCAGACGCGGCTGTTCGCGACGCTGCATCGCTGCCAGCCTCACCGCGCAATCTTCCAGTAAGCCCAACGAACCGGGCGGCTTGGTCAACTGCGCTTGTCTGTCCAGAGCTTGTTGGTAATAGCGTACATCGGGCGCGGCAATCGGCGCGGATAAGCTGTTCATAAATTGAATTAGGCGTTTTTGAGGATTTGCGGCAAACCGGCGGTTACCAGTACCACCTTGTCGCTTAGTTGCGCGAGTCTTTGATGTAAAAAACCGGCTTCGTCCACGAAGCGGCGGGTCATCGCATCGGCGGCGACAACGCCCAGACCAACTTCATTGCTGACCATTATGATATGTTGCCGGCTAGCTGTCAGTGCCGTGCACAGGGCGTCGGCCTGTTGCCGGTAGCGCTGTTCTTGTAGCCTGCCTTGTTTATCGAATAATGCATTGCACAACCAAAGCGTCAGGCAATCGACCAGCAAGCAATGCTGTTTGCCGGCGTATTCGCTAATCACATCCGCCAATGCGATAGGCTCTTCAACGGTTAACCAGTGCTGCGGACGGCGCTGTTGATGATGTTGGATGCGACGGTGCATCTCGTCATCGCCGGCTTCGGCGGTGGCGATGTACACGACTGGCAAACCGGAGGCCAAAGCTTGTTGCTCGGCATAGCGGCTTTTACCGGAACGGGCACCGCCCAAAACCAGTTCAATCATCCGCTAAACGCACTGCCAGCACGTCGCATTTGGCGTGATGCAAAACGCCGTTAGCGGTGGAGCCGAGCAACAATGCAAAACCATGCCTGCCATGCGAACCCACTACGATCAAGTCGGCTTGATTTTCTTCGGCAACCCGGACGATTTCCAATTTGGGACTACCCATTTCCAAATACTGTCTTTCTACCGGCACCCTCAGTTTCTCACCCAATTCGCGCAGCCGTTTTTTCGTGGCTTCCATCAATTCCTGAGTCAAATCCACGTCGAACGGAATGATAGGGCCATAAGCAGGATCGGTAATAGGTAAGTTATCCACCACATGCACCAGACTCAGCTCAGCATTGTTTTGCGCGGCGATTTGCTCGGCTTTTTTCGCCACTTGCTCGCCGTGTTCAAAAAAATCGGCGGCTAATAAAACATGTTTATAAATCGTCATACTTCCTCCTAATCGCTAACGGCGATCTCGGTAAACAACAAAGTCATTACTTGCGTGGAAATCAATATGTATAAAAACGCCAAGGCCAAGCCGAACATTAACGGCCTATCCAGAGCGTGCCGGAAAATATTGCCGTTAACCAGCCAGTGCCAACCCATCAGCACGATCACCGCGATATAGGCCACCTGACTAATCTGGGTATTCAGGCTGGCGACCGCTGGAATAGCGCAAAGACTGATCACCACATCGGCCCCCAATAAAGCGGTCAGGGTTTGTGGAAAACGGGCGGTTTTTCCGGAAAAATATAATAACGGATAGCAGAAACCCACCATCAATACGGTTTCCGCGGCGATCTGCAACAAGGCATGCGACCAATCGCTGTCCAACAGTAAAATCAGCAGATTAACCAGCAAATAGGGTATGAACATCAACCGCAACAGCCAAGGCGATGCCGGCACATCCTGCGGCCCTTTGCGCAGAATGCAAATCTCAAAAAACAACACCATCAGTTGGTACATGTTCACTCCGCTTGTTGTAGGTTTTCCTCCGCTGCCAGCCAATCCATCTCGGCCTGTTCCAGCGCACTATCGATTTGGCCTTTCCGACTCAATAACTGCTTTAATTGTTCCTTATATTCCTCGGCATAAATGGCCGGATCGGCCAATTGTTCTTCCAGATCGCGCTGTTGCTGATGAAATTTTTCCACCGCCGCCTCCGCTTTTTTCACAGCGTCCAACAACGGTTTTAAACGCTGCCGGCGCTCCGCATCCAGTTTACGCTGATCTTTTCGGGACACGCCGCCGGCGTTGTCGGCCGGCGCCGGTTCGTCGCCCGCTTTCTTTTGTTCGGCCAACCATTGCTTGTAATCGTCCAGATCGCCGTCGAACGGCTGCATCTTGCCGCCGGCCACCAATAACAGTTGGTCGGTCACTGAGCGCAGTAAGTGCCTGTCATGCGAAACCACGACGATGGCGCCTTGATATTCCTGCAAGGCCACGCTCAAGGCATGGCGCATCTCCAAATCCAGATGGTTGGTCGGTTCGTCCAACAGCAACAAATTCGGGTTTTGATAAACCAGCATAGCCAGTACCAAGCGGGCTTTTTCGCCGCCGGAAAACGGCCCGACCGGATCGTTGACCTTATCGCCGCGAAAATCGAAGCCGCCCAAAAAGTTGCGCAAATCCTTCTCGGTAGCTTGTTTGTCCAGTTTTTGCAGATGCCACAACGGGCTTTCTTCCAGGTTCAGCAATTCCAGTTGATGTTGGGCGAAATAGCCGATATGCAAATCCTGAGCGGTCTGTAGCTTACCAGTCAATGCCGGCATTTGCCCGGAAAGTACTTTGATCAAGCTGGATTTACCGGCGCCATTGGGCCCGAGCAGGCCGATACGATCACCCGGCGCAATCGACAGATTGGCGTTTTTAATCACCACTTTATCGCCGTAGCCAATGTCGGCCTCTTCGATTTTCAACAACGGATTGGGCATTTTTTTCGGCGGTGGAAAGCTGAAGCCGAACGGCGAATCGACATGGGCCTGAGCGATTAATTCCATGCGCTCCAGGGCCTTGATCCGGCTTTGCGCCTGCCTGGCTTTGGTAGCTTGGGCTTTAAAACGGTCGACAAAGCTTTGGATATGCGCAATCTCGCGCTGTTGCTTCTCGTAGGCGGTTTGTTGCTGGGCCAGTTTTTCGGCGCGCATACGTTCGAAGTCGGAATAATTGCCGGTGTATATTTCGGCCTTGTTTTGTTCGATATGGACGATATGGTCGGTGATGGTATCCAGAAAGTCCCGGTCATGGGAAATCAGTAACAAGGTGCCGGGATATTTGCACAGCCAATCCTGCAGATAAATCACCGCATCCAAATCCAGATGGTTGGTTGGTTCGTCGAGCAATAACACATCCGAGCGACACATCAGCGCTTGCGCCAGATTCAAACGCATGCGCCAACCGCCGGAAAACGAGCTGACAGGCCGGCTTTCCTGCTCGGTAGTAAAGCCAAGCCCGTTCAGTAACCGTGACGCCCGCGCCTGTGCCGTGTACCCGCCGACGTGATCCAGAGCAGCGTGCAATTCCGCGAGTTTCAGGCCGTCGTGAGCTTGCTCCGCCGCCCACAATTTTGCTTGCAACGCGCGCAATTCGCGGTCGCCGTCCAGCACATAGTCGATGGCTGAGCATTCCAAGGCCGGCGTTTCTTGGGCAACGTGGGCGATTTCCAGATTCGGCGGCATTGAGAACTCGCCTTCGTCGGCATGCAGTTCACCGCGCAACAAGGCAAAAAGACTCGATTTACCAGCGCCATTGGCACCGGTCAAGCCGATTTTTTGCCCTTTATGGATCGTGAAAGAGGCCTCGCTAAACAGCAAACGGCTGCCGCGACGGATGGCGATATTTTTGAAATTGAGCATGGTGGTGGAAGGTAGCCGGGTGCGATCGCCGCACAATACGGCAATTTTAACGCGGGAGAGCGGATGACGTCTTTCGCTGTTTAACCAACTGCGTAACGCTTTATTTTCGTTGCACCTTTTAACTGGCTGCCGACAAATTGCACGCTGGAGGGAACTGTGGTGCAAGAGGCAAAAAACGTTTCGAGCTTTCTCCGGCGGCATATACACCTGCCGCCGAAGCTGATCTTTTTTATTCGTCGAGGCGGGAAGACTCCTAAAAAGTCTTCCCAAAAGCCCCCTGTTACCAGGACAAACTACCCGTTACAACTCCACTGCCATCATATGCATAACCATTTTTCACGACGTTGGTGACAGTAAAGCCACAGGTACCTTTGCTATTGCCAGGCAAGACCGCGCTACCTAAATTCACAATACCTTTGGTATTGGTAATCAAGTATGTGGCTCCGGTCACTGCGGTTTTGGTACTACCGGAAGTGACCGAACCGCTCCAAACACCGTATACACCTGCGCCAATAATAACCGAGGCGCCGGATTTCACCGTTACATTAGCGGTGCATTGCAGCTTTCCGCCGCTCAAGGTTTTGCGGGTAACGCTGGTGCTATAAGCCTTCATATTAACTGCGACAGGGCTTTGCGATGCCTGTACGCTTTGGTTTGCACTACTTTTCAAACCGCTATTGTCCGTCACTGTCAACGTTGCGGTATATGCGCCGGGAGTATTGTAAACATGACTGACATTAGCGCTGCCGCTCGCAGTCGTACCATCCCCAAAATTCCAGAGGTAGGAGGCGATGGTACCGTCTCTATCGCTTGATCCGCTACCGTTAAGAGAAACATTCAAAGGTGCATTGCCCACAGTCGGCAATGCCGAAATCACTGCGGCGGGTGGCAGCAGAGCCAGAGCAGGGTAGCTGCCGGTAATACGGTAGCGGCCGACGCTGCCGTAATCAGAATAACCGGTAGTTAAATCACCCTTTCCCACCCCTTCAACTTGAAGATAATATTGTCCGGCGGCCAGTGTCGTGTCCAGAGTTGCCGACAAGCTATCTATTGGATTGGATTGAGCGACCGTGTTGCCTTTAGCGTCGATCAGTTTAAGCAAAATATCCAGATTGGGGGCAATCTGGTCAGGTGCGACATTGAATTGGACATTACCGCCGCTGGTAGAAAAGGCGAATACATCTACATCGGTACTTCGTTCGATGATTCCGTCCTGTAAAACCGCGCCAGGATCGCCTGCCAACGGCGCAGCAGTAGCCGTAGTGCTGGGAAAGTCATCCGGGCGTAACATCGTACCCGCCGCATTGATAACGGCAATATCATCCTGCAAGTTATTGGCACCCGGATATTCTCCACGGCTCCATTGGGTGACAGGCTTGTAGTAGCCCACGCCCATAATCGGCGCCCAACCGGTAGTTCCGCTACCTTGGCCGGCATAGTAACCGGTAGAGGCATTACCGTCGTGGTTCAGATTTAAGTTATGCCCAACCTCATGCGAAATGGCCTCCGCGACATACTTGGGATAACCGTTGCCCAGTTTGTCGAAGAAAGCCCAAGCTGGTTGGTAACGATCCGGCGTAGTAGACGAATAGTACGAGAACACATTGACATAAGCTACGCCGCCGCAGGTCTGGCTGCATAATTGCGGCATGGAGCGGGTTATGACCGCGCGAGTCCCGAACTGGGCATCGCCGCTACTGGTACGCCTTAACACATCAGCTGCCGGTTCCTCGGTAGTAATATCGACATCGAAAGGCGCATAGTCTTCCGCCACCCGTTGCCAGATTTCGCGAATATTATTCAACTCGGTTTCGCTAAAGGCCTTTGGATTGCCATCGACATCATAGGCTTGGGCAGTCAGCGTACCGGCATACCACGCCGTATTTACGGCCTCATACCCATTAAAGTCCAGATAGATCACCCGATTCGAACCTGGTTTACTGTGCAATGCGAACGCGTTGGTCGTTGCCGCGACAGTCATGCTATTGCCGCCGCCGGTCGCCGTGGCGGTTTCTTGTTTGCCTTGACCTTCCGGAACCTGTGGATGCTCATCGATATAGAGCAGACGGCCGCTTTCGTCGATCCAGGCAGTCGAATCGGTTTGCAATATTTCCTGCAAGCGCTCTGGCGTCATATCGTAGGCGCTAGCTACTTCGCCTAGCTTATCGCCCAAGGCATTCACAGCCGCCTGACCGTTCTTTTTCTGTGGCAAGCTAATTTGCGGGAACGGACTTTCCGCTTCTCCTTGAGACAGATCGGCGACCAACCCGGAGGCGCTTTGCGACTTTGCCTTAACCACTTCGAACGGATTCTCTAGTCCGGAGCCGTTTAAACCGGAAACGAAGGCTTGCACCCTACCGTCGGCAAGTAACGTTAAACCGTAGTTGTATCCTATCAGCGCTTTTTGTGCGTCTTCAGGCGAGGCAAAGTACAGCGGTTCGGCATAAAGACCGGCGGCCGAGGCCGGCAATGTCGTACTTAAGTCGTTTTCAATCGAGGCTGTTGGTTCAGGCGAGATTGCGCAACCTACCAAAGTTGTTAGTAGTGCGGACGCGATAAATGTCTGTCTGTTCATAATGGACTCCCGTGCAATGTAAAGTCACTGTGCCGATCTCCAATTCCGTGGGCACAGCCAAGTAATTCTGGTAATAGAGTAAACAACAAAGAGCCGGAAAATTTTGCGACGGGACCGGCGATTACGGAAAGAAACGAAAATTAAACTACCCGCGAAGCGGGTGTGCGGCGTTTCGCCGTCAAAGTATAGACGTAAAGGGCTAGTGCCCCGTCAAATCACCGCTTACGATGGCAGGGATTTGCCAGCGCCAAACAAAAATCCTTAACTTGACTAAACTGTGTTCATACTTCGCAGTCGCGATCACCACTGATTCAGTTTCGGGAAACTCCATGCGTTTATCCAGCATTCGCCAATCTATCGCCATATCCTGTTTAATTTTTTGTTCCGCGCTTTGCTATGCCGATACGCTGACTACCGCTAATTACGTTGTGACGATTACGCGCCACTGCGAAGAGGGCGAAGTCAGTTGCAATAACGTCAGTTATCACGGCGTGTCCAAGAAAACCGGCAAGTCGATCACCCTGCAAGGCAGTACCAAACACACGATGTGCGCCGACGGGGTAACACCCTGCCAATTTATCGGCTATCAATTCAAAACCGGCAATATCAGCTACTTGGTTTTGGAATCCGGAGCACTGCGCGTGGTTAAAGGCAGTAATGACGTACTAGTGGAGGAAGCCGGCGAATGGACTTATTAGTCTTCGCCAACGCCAAGCCGACAAGCCAGATGCCGACACTACCGATGATTCGCCGACTGCGCCACACCGGCGTTTTTTCAAGGCACGAGAACTTCGGCCAAAGCTATCAGGCCTTTCGTTAAACTTTAATGGTTTGCAAGAGTCTAGTCTGATATCAACGGTTCTCACATAAGCTAAGGAGCGAATCATGTCAGTAAAAAACGAGTTTGAAAGTCTGCTGGGCAATCTGGAGTCTGTTCGCGAAGAGCTTCAGTTAAAGCTGCATCTGGCGTCAATGGATGCAAAGGATGAGTTCGAAGCGGCGGAAAATCAGTGGCAACAAATAAAAAGCAAAGCCTCTGAAATTGCCGACGACTCGATTGAAACCTCCGAAGACTATATTGCCAAAGCCAAAATCGTTGGCGAAGAATTGAAAGCCGCTTATCAAAGAGTCGCCGCCCGCCTTTCCGAGTAATCGGCAAACAAACGCCGTGCCGCAAAGCCTTGTGCAAGAATTGCAGCTCTCGGACGTTTATAGCTTGCTGGAGCCGGGACCGGTGGTGTTACTGACCACCGCAGATCAGGGCAAGCTCAATCTTATGACCTTGTCCTGGCATATGATGGTGGAATTCGAGCCGCCATTGCTGGCATGCGTCGTCAGTAGCGACGATTACAGTTTTGCCGCTCTTCGAGCCAGCCGGGAATGCGTGATCGCGTTACCGGCATCGGCACTTGCAACTAAAGTGGTGCAAGCCGGAAACGTTTCCGGCCGCAATATCGATAAATTTGCCTTAGTCGGACTGACGCCGCTCCCGGCGCTACGAGTCGCCGCCCCGCTGATCGCCGAATGCTTCGCCAATCTGGAATGCAAGGTGGTCGATAGCCGCCTGGTCAATAAATACAATCTGTTCGTCATGGAGGTAGTCCAAGCTTGGATAGACCCAACGCAACAGAACCCCAAGACTCTGCATCACCAAGGTTATGGCCGCTTTATAGTCGATGGCGACATCATCGAATTGTCATCGAAAATGCGCTAACAGCTTTAATTATCCGCCGCTGTCGAATTGCCAAGGGTTGCTCCGCAATTCTGGCAATACTTCTGATCCTGCACCGCCGCCCCACATGCCGCACAGGCATTCGCTTCCCGTGCTTGATAGCCGCATTTATTGCAAAAACGCGCGTCAGCAGCGATTTGCGCGCCGCACTGCGGACAATCGTGTTTTTGCCGCGGGATAAGCCCGGTTATGACGCCGGCCAGTTTGGCAACCGTATCGACCAAATAAGTCGCATGACGATACGCTCTGAGTACAAACCAAATGCTGACGGCAACGATCAAAATGATGGCGGAACTATGGTAAATAGTCTTGCCCAAGCTATCGACAAACGGCGACAACAATTCCCAGAACAATGCCTGCACCGTAATCACAATCAGCAGCGCCGTTAAAGGCTCCGCAATGCCCTTGGCAAACGACAAGGCGCCGCCGCGAGCGGGAATAGCTTCTATCACGTAGCAGGCAAAAAAATAAAACAAGATCAGGGCCGCCAATCTGGCCAGAAACCAAACAATCGCGGCAGCCTTAAATACTCCGGCCACCTCCAGCTCGGACATCACCGGCACCTGCGTGACCACCTTGCCAATGACCAGGACGGTCGCAATCGTAATAAACAACTGCGCAGCCCGCTGGCAGGCATTATGCGACGAGGACATTAAAGAAAACATACGGCCTCCAACTCCCTATAAATAGACGAGGTCAGAATAACACACAAAATACACAGTCTCCTCCCGCAACCCACCCCCACCTAGCGCAGCTAACCGCTCGCGATAGCCTGAAGCCAAAGGATCGCGCGGTCAGTCGTGTAGCGAGACAAACAGAAAATCAATGCTCATGTGATTTACGATAGACGCCTAGTAGGTTAGAAAAGGTAGTGTGGTATCGGAATCGTTGGCGCGCTAAAACTTAACGTCAATAATTAAACGTTGGGCCTAACAGAGAAATACACTCCGTCAAAGTGTCAGCCGTCCGAAAGGATTAACCGGAAGCGGGGGACGAATCCCGCTTGTTGCCTGGCCGGGCTATCCGGTTAAATTCTGTTATACCGCCGCTTTTCTCAGTGGCGTTACGCTCCAGTTTTAGCCTTTGTCGCAAGCCTCCAAAAAATTCGCCAGCTTTTGCAAGGCTGCCTTGCGTTCGTCAAAGTAATCATGGCGATTGTAGATAGCTTCGACGCCTTTGATTTTATAGTTAAGGCAACGCTCGGCAATATGAGATTCAATGCCCAGCGCCGCCAGGTGGGTGCGGGCGGTGCGTCTAAAGTCGTGGATCGTGAACGGCTCGACGCCGGACATATTGGCTTTCACTTTCGACAGCGCCACATTCAGGGTGTTTTCGTGGATGTACGGAAGCCGCCGGTCTTGATATTGCCGGGCAGGGAACAGGTAGACGCCATCAGACAGGCGGATAATATCCCTCAGCAAGTCAACGGCCTGTTTGGGCAATGGGATGATGATTTCGGCTTTGGTTTTCGTGTCGCTGGTGGTTAGTCGCCAGGTGGCGTTATCCAGGTCGAACTGCTCAACCTTGGCCGTCACCAGTTCGCCTTTTCTTACGCACAGCATCAACAGCAGCTTAAAGGCGTATTCATTCAAGGATGAAAAGCCCTTGGTTTTACGCATGACCTCGAACAGCGTTACCAATTCATCACGGGATAGCGCCCGATCCCTAGCTTCTTCCTTGCCGCCGGCGTCGGACAGGTCAAACGCTGACGCCGGATTAAATTGGATGATGTGGCGCTTGATGGCGAAATCGAACATGCGTTTAGTCCAGCGCAACACGTCGTTAGCTATGGTAGGTGCGCCACGCTCGACGATGGCTTCCAGCATTCTGGAAATATCCATCGGCTTTACATCCTTGACCGGTATCTTGCCGATATTGGGCTTTATATCTTTCTCGATCCGGGATCTAACGATGTTAGGGTGCTTCCAGCGGCCCAGAATGGTCTTGGTGAAGTATTCATCCGCCAATTGGCCGACGGTGTAGGCATTTTTAGCGGCCTCGATCTTTTCCAGGGCTTCAGCCTTGCCTTCCTGCTTTTCTGCGGCCACGTCATAACCTAGCGCCACACGTGCCCTCATTTCTTTGGCAAGTCTACGGGCCTCAGCTAAAGATAAGTCGGCATAACTACCCAGCGTCATAACTCTGCGCGTACCAGCAAAGCGATAACGAAACCTCCACGCCGGCACAGCCATTTCCTTTCGAAAGCTCAAAAACAAGCCGCCACCGTCGCCCCGTTGCTCAAAACGCTCGCCGCTCTTAATCCAAGCCTTTATCTGAATATCGGTTAATTCGCTCATAGCAGCCTCCAAGGGTGGGCACACATAAAATTCATTAAAATTTACACTGTGTGCCCTTTTATGTGCCCGCATATTATGCGCTGCTATGGGATTGCTTGGGAAGGTTAAGACATAAAAAAGCCCGGATTTACCAGGCTTCGTTTGATTCGCGGGATTGACCGGGACAGTCTGAAACATCATTCAATATTCTGTATTTGCTCGCGCATTTGCTCGATTAGCACTTTCAAATCGATGGAAATTTGGGTCATTTCCCGGTCTGCGGATTTGGAACCCAAGGTATTGGCTTCTCGGTTCATTTCCTGCATTAAAAAATCCAGGCGGCGGCCGGTGGGCTCCGGTTGTTTCAGGGTGCGCTGAACTTCGGCGACGTGGGTTTCCAGGCGATCCAGCTCTTCCGCCACATCCAGTTTTTGCGCCAGCAACACCAGTTCCTGTTCCAGCCGGTCGAAATTGGGTTCGGCGACCATTTCCAGCACGCGGCTGGTGAGTTTACTACGCAGATTGTGTAACACTTCCGGCATGCGTTTGTGGGCGGCTTCTACCAGCAAATTGATTTTTTGACAGCGGTCTTCCAATAATTGCGCTAATTGCGCGCCTTCGCGGGCGCGGGTTTCCAGCATTTTGTCCAGCGTTTCGTCTAACAGTTGGACAATTTTTTCACGTAGCGCTTCTTTATCGGTTTCGGTTTCTTGCTGCACTCCCGGAAACGCCAATACTTCTAATGCGGAAAACGGTTGCGGATTGTTCATCAAGGCTTCGATACCCGCCGTGGCGGACAATAACTTTTCGACAATTTCCCGATTGATATTGAAACTGTTCTCGCTGGCTTGTTTTTTATAACTTAAGGAACATTCGATTTTGCCGCGTTTCAGCTTGTCCGCAATCAGGCGCCGGGCGTCGGCTTCGGCAAAACGCAGTCGCTCCGGCAACTTGACGCTAACATCGCTGTAACGATGGTTGACCGAACGTAATTCGCAAAGGATGGTCAGATTGTCGGCGCTTATTTCGCCGTCCGCAAAAGCGGTCATGCTTCTTATCATTTTTCACCTATAATCGTTACGCTTAACCCGCGCAGCTTTGCACATGGCCGAATACTACGATCCAGAAACTTATCCCAAGGAATGGAACTACCTGCAATCGGGAACCATTATAGATCAGTACATGATCGAGCGGGAATTGGCGCACGGCGGCTTCAGTTCGGTGTATTTAGCCCGACAGCTGGCCGATCAGATTCAGGTAGCGATTAAGGAATATTTGCCGCGCAAACTGGCGCATCGCACCTGGAACAATCTGGTAGTGCCGAATAACGAAGAAGCCAAGATATTGTTCATGCGCGGCCGGGCTTTGTTCTTCGAAGAAGCCAAGGTGCTGGCGATGCTTAAGCATCACAATATTGTCGATGTCATCAATTTCTTCCAGGCCAACGACACCGTGTATATGGTGATGACTTATGATTACGGCATCACCCTCGACAAAATCCTGCACAAACGCAGCCTGCCGATTAACGAAGCCTTTTTGCTGACGGTGTTTAAACTGTTGTTGACCGGGGTGGAAGCGGTGCATCAAAAGGGTTTGGTGCATCTGGACATCAAACCCGCGAATATTTTGATCCGTAACGACAACGACCCCTTGCTACTGGATTTCGGCGCCATCCGCAAAATCACGCTGGACCCGCAACGCAATCGCGCCAAGGTGCTGACTAACGGCTACTCGCCGATCGAGCAATACGACAATAACGGCAATCTCGGCCCCTGGTCGGACATTTATGCGGTAGGCGCCAGCATGCGCGCCTGTCTGGATTATAAAATTCCGCAACCTTCGCCGGATCGTATCAAACAGGACGATTTAGCGCCGGCAGTAAAAGCGCATAAGCGCCATTTCCCGGAATATTTACTCAAGGCCATCGACTGGGCCATGGCGGTTTTTCCGGAGAACAGACCTCAGAGTGTCGCGGAGTTGCAGCAAGCCCTAAACCAGGGCAATAGTTAAAAACAGGCCTGGTAAAGCCAGTATAATGCCCGCAATTTATATACCAAAGAGATGAATATGAGACCAAGCGGACGCAATCCCGATCAATTACGAGAAATACGCTTTACCTGTAATTACACCAAACACGCCGAAGGTTCGGTGTTAGTAGAGTTTGGCGATACCCGGGTTTTATGCACCGCCAGCGTCGATAACAGCGTCCCGCGCTTTTTAAAAGGCAAGGGCGAAGGCTGGGTCACAGCCGAATACGGCATGCTACCGCGTTCCACCCACAGCCGGATGGACCGCGAAGCCGGTCGCGGCAAGCAAGGCGGCCGTACCTTGGAAATTCAACGTTTGATCGGCCGCTCCTTGCGCGCCGCCATCGATTTGAAAGCCTTGGGTGAAAATACTATCACCATCGACTGCGACGTGATTCAAGCCGACGGCGGCACCCGTACCGCGTCCATCACCGGCGGTTTCGTGGCCCTATCGATTGCCATCGAGCATTTGTTGAAAACCCACAAAATCAAGAAAAACCCGCTGCATGGGCAAGTCGCCTCGGTGTCGGTGGGGATTTATAACGGCGTGCCAGTGCTGGACTTGGACTATGCCGAAGACCATCAAGCCGAAACCGATATGAACGTGGTGATGAACGAGGCCGGCCACTTTATCGAAGTGCAAGGTACGGCCGAAGGCCATGCGTTTAGAAAAGACGAATTGAACGCAATGCTGGAACTCGCCGAATTGGGTATCAATCAGTTGCTGGAAAAACAGCAAGCCGCATTGCGCGAAGCCAAAAAGCCAGCCCCTCTGCGAGTCGTCCTGTAACGCAAGAATGAGTTCAATAGTTTTAGCTAGCGGCAATCCCGGCAAGATTCGGGAGATTCAAGCCATCCTGCAAAACGATAACATCCTGCCGCAATCGCAATTCAACGTGGTAGAACCGGAAGAAACCGGCGCGACTTTTATCGAAAACGCCATCATCAAGGCCCGCAACGCAGCACTGCATTGCAACTTGCCGGCCATCGCCGACGACTCCGGCCTGGCGGTGGATGCGCTGGGCGGCGCGCCCGGCGTGATCTCAGCGCGTTATGCCGGGGTCGGCGCTACGGATCAAGCCAATCTGGACAAGTTACTGGCGGACATGCTCGAAGTACCGGACGCCGAACGCTCGGCGCGCTTCATTTGCGTGATGGTGTATTTGCGCCATGCCTATGACCCGACACCTATCGTCGCCCAAGGCGTCTGGGAAGGCCGAATTTTGCGGGAAGCGGTCGGCGAGAACGGATTTGGTTACGATCCGGTGTTTTGGGTCGAACAATATCAATGCTCTTCCGCACAATTGGCGCAAGAGTTAAAAAACGCCCTTAGCCATAGAGCTCAAGCCCTACGGGCGCTTAGCCAGCAAATCGCCGGATTGTGAACAAACTGCGAGAGATTGCTCGGCATTTCGCCGGAGGGCACAGCGTCGGCAACATCAGCACTCTTGGGAATGGCTTAATCAATGACACCTTCTTGGTCAATGCTGGCGATACCCCATTTGTGTTGCAAGGCATCAATAGCCGGGTGTTTCCGCAGCCGGATCAGGTTGTCGCCAATTTACAGCAGCTGAACCGTCATATCGCGGAGCAAGACCCGGCGAACGTGCAGCTACGGATTCCGGCGCTACTGCCGGCCAACGATGGCACGGCGTTCTACCGTGATGACGATGGCCAAATCTGGAGGGCTTTAGAGCTCATCAGTCCGGCCGAGAGCCGGGAACAACTCAGCAATCGAGCGGAAGCCAGCCAAGTCGGCTTTGCGCTGGCGCATTTTCATCGCCTGTGCGGCACTCTAGCCTCGGAATTGCTAAATGACACGTTACCCGGCTTCCACATTGCCCCCGCTTATTATCAAATATATCTGGGCATTCTGGATCAACCTCTACAAGTACCAAACGATGCCGAGTTTCGACAATGCCAACAGTTTATCGAGCGCTTTCAAGACCGAATCGCGGTGCTGGAACAAGCCAAACAGCGCGGCGAATTGCTAGAGCGCGTGATACACGGCGACCCGAAGCTGAACAATTTTTTATTCGAACCGGGCAGCGACCGGATTGTCAGCCTGATTGATCTGGATACCGTCAAGCCGGGTCTGGTGCATTACGACATCGGCGACTGCCTGCGTTCCTGTTGCCACATCCGAGCCGGCAATCGATTTGATTTACCCCGCTGTGCAAGCATATTGAACGGTTATTTAGCCGAAGCCGGCCAGTTTTTCCAGCCAGCCGATTACGCTTATCTGTATACGGCTACTTTGTTGATCCCGTTCGAGCTGGGCCTACGGTTTTTTAGCGATTACCTGCAGGGCAATCAATATTTTAAGGTCAATAACGCCCGAGAGAATCTAGACAGGACGGTGGATCAATTTGCGTTATGCGCCAACATCGAGCGGCAGCAAAGCGAGTTATTGCGTTTAATCGAAGACATCGCCGCTAAATACGCCGCCGTTATTTAGCCAGCACCTTGGCTATCATATCCAACAATTGCGTTATATCCAGCGGCTTGGTCAGATAAGCCGAGAATCCGGCACCCAGCCCTTGTTTTATGTCATCGGCCATAGCCGCCGCACTGACCGCAACCACCGGGATTTGTGCCGTGAGCGGGTCGGCTTTCAACGCTTTCAATGCCTCCAACCCGCTCATCCCCGGCAGGGATATGTCCATCAATACCAAATCCGGAGAAACGTCCTTAAGCATCGCCAACCCTTCGCTGGCCGACCGGGCGATATACAGCCGGACCTTTGGAATACGACGGAACAAATGTTTGATAAGACTGATGTGCACCGGATTATCCTCCACATAAAGCACTTGGCCTTCGAGACTTAAATCCTGATTATCGTCGACACTCGTCGGCAAAACAGGCGGCGCTGGCGTGGCTCCGGGCAATTCCAACCAGAATTGACTGCCGACTCCCGCATCGCTCTTAAAACCGATGCTGCCATGCATCGCCTCGATCAAATACCGGCACAACACCAAGCCGATACCGGTACCTTCGATGTGAGTGGTTTCCATGCCCAAGCGCCGGAAGGGTTGAAACAACCCGGATTGCAAATGTTCCGCTATGCCCTGGCCCGTGTCCTCCACGCAAATCCTGACGCTATCTTCGGTTTTTTGGCAAACAATCGTGACTCGGCCGTGTTCGCGATTGTATTTAATGGCATTGGATACCAGGTTTTGCAGAACTTGGCGTAGCCGGAAGGCGTCCGCTAATACCGATAAGCCCGCGGCATTGTTAACCGTTAATTCAATATGCCGTTCCGCGGCCTGCCGCTCAAAGGTTGTCGGCATTTCATCCAACATGCTGTCCAAGCTCACCGGCTCCATCCGCAATTCCAGCTTGCCGGACTCGATACGCGCCAAATCCAGCACATCGTCCACCAGCGTCAGCAACTGCCTGCCTGCCTTCAAGATATGAGAGACCGGTTGTTTCTGCGCCTCCAACAAAGGCTCGGGCACGCCGATATTTAATAGCTCGGCAAAACCGATGATCACATTCAACGGGGTGCGCAGTTCGTGGCTCATGCTGGCCAGAAACATGGATTTAGCCGCGTTGGCACTTTCCGCCGCCATCTTCGCCTCCAATAAGGCATTTTCCATGTTTTTGCGTTCGCTGATGTCGTACAACACGCAGTGGCATTGCACGAACTGGCCTTCCACATCCAATTGCACCCGCCACTCCAACAAAACGATAATCGCCCCGCCGTCGCCACGCAACAGCCGTAATTCCTCGGCGACAGGCAATATGCCCATCTGTTGTCCGTCGATAAAATGATCGATGAATTCGACATGACAATCAGGATCGAAGATCCCATTAAAATTCCGCTGCAATAGCTGTTCCCGGCGATACCCCGCCATTTGACAGAATTTGTCGTTGGTATCGAGAATGTAACCGCTAATATCCAGGCACAAGTAAGCGACCGGCGAGTTTTCCACCAGTTGCCGGAAGCGGCTTTCGCTGGCTTGTAGCGTTTGTTCGGCTTCCTTGCGGGCGGTAATATCGAAAAAAGTCGCTAAAAACCCGTCGTCTAGTGTGATGCCGGAGACCACCATTGTGCGAATTTTGCCGCGTTTGTCGGTTATCCGATATTCCAGCCCCTGAATATCGCTGCCATGATCCCTCGCCTTGCGTAAAGCATCGTTCCAGGCTGTCATAGCCTGTTGACGATAAGCCGGCTCCGGAAATGCCAACGGCCACCAGTCGTCCAGGGTAACCACTTCCGCATTGACGTAGCCGAAGGTTTGAATAAAACGGCTATTCAGCTCGACAATACGCCCATGGCGATTGACCACAGCCAAGGGCATCGGCAGCAGTCCGAACAAACGCTGGAACAAAACCTTGTTTTCTTCCAGCTCCGCTTCGTTGGCTTTTTGCCGGGAAATATCGGTAAAAAAACCGTGCCACAGCGTATCGCCGTTTTCAACCCGTTCCGGCGTGGCATGACAGCCTATCCATCGGCAACCGTACTCGGGATGCAGCACGCGAAACTCGGCCCGGAACACATCGCATTGGCGCGCGGACTGGGCAATCAGATGTTTGATGACCGGCAAATCGTCACCGTGCGTAACGGCAAATAGCGGCCCGGCATCGTCCAGCACCTGCTCCGGCGTTACACCCATCAAATCGTAGAGTTTACTACTGGCATAGGGCAAACAAGAGCTACCGTCGGCACGCAGCAAATATTGATAAATCACACCCGGCGCATTGGCGGTAACCTTTTGCAGATAATCGGCGTTAGCGCGCGCCTGCTCTGCATTGCTTTTCAATCTAGTGAGCATTTGCCAGCTCAAAAAAGCAATGATGGTGTTGAACGAAAAAAGATTCCAGGTGACATTCAACCAAGGCAACGGATTATAGGCATACACCTGATAATCCACGTCGAAGTTGACCCAGTGCCGAGTAGCGGCAAAACCCAGCAAGGCCATGCTCAGAATATTGGTCGCTATTAGCCAGCCGGCAAGCGGGAATTCGAAGAGAAACACGCATAATAAGGTGTTGAGCGGTGCGAACAATTTACTGCTGGCGATCAGGCCGAACTGCCAAAGCCCGCTGTAGGTAATCACCCAAAATATAAGCATCAGCGATATTGCCCGAGCGATATAGGGAATGCGTTTGCGCCCCAACCATAGCGACCACAGCATGAGTAATGCCATCACCTGAACAGCCATGACCGGCTTCCAACCCATGAATATCGTTCGCGATAAGGATATTCCCAAACTTGGGATACCCACTATCGCCGAAACCAGCAGGGTGGCATTCAGCAATTGGCTGCGTAAAACACTTACATCTTCGTACGTAGTCTTCATAAATAGGATCTCGGGCATCGATCCGCCACGGGCAGAATGACGGCAATTAAAAGTCTGTTCGATGCCCTACAGCCTGGCTTGCAACCATTCGATCGCTCTTTGCTCGGGCATGGCCGGCGCCAGTAAATTGCCACTCAGCAAATCGCAGCCAAAATCGCGGGCCAAATCCAGATCTTGCCGGGCCTGCAGGTTAGCGGCGACCACACTCAAATTACAGGCCTTGGCCGATTCGATAAAATCGGCGGCAAATTCCGGCTTGCGCAAATTGACGGCCTCTCGTGTAAAGCCTATATCCAGCTTGATTTCCGTGAACGGTATTCGACACAAGGCGCGAACCGCCGAACCGTCCGGCGCACTATCGTCCAGCGACAGCTGAATACCTTCCCAACACAAACGGGCCAAACTATCCCAAGCCATTGGCATCTCGTTTAAAATCGTAACCTGACCGATTTCCAGCAGCAAATTCTCGGGTTTAAATCCGGTAGCCCGTAACGACGCCAGAATAAACTCCGGTAACCGGGCATCGCTCAAGCAACGGGCGGGTAGATTGACAGTTAGACTTAACAAAAATCCGGCGTCGGCGATACGCACCCCACCGCTCAAGGCTTTGGGGAAAAGCAGCTTGAACAACTCGCAGCTCAAGCCGTAACGCTCGGCCAAACCCAGCAGGATATCGGCCGCCACCTGCCTACCCTGATATTGCCAACACCATTGCGCCGCCATTCCAATCGGCGTCAGGGTTTCGGCAGTCAATTTCGCTTGGAAATGCACCTCGAATTCATCGTCGCGTAGTGCCCGGCTAATATCAGTCAAACTTAACCCGGCCGGACTTACTCCCGCGTCGGGATTGGTGGCTTCATCCGTTATTTTAAAACAATCCGCCAAATCGCCTAAGGTTACGGGCTTGGACAGCGTACCCAACAATCGCAAACCCCTAGCCTTTACGAATTCGGCGTTAGTATCCGACGACTGTTGACCGGCATCGCCAATCAACAACAGATAACCGTCGTAATCGCTGTCGGCCACTTGCCGGATAAAATCTCGTGCCGCCATGGCCGGCATACTCAAGTCGCTTATCAATAGCTCGATCGCGGGCCGCGCTTGCCGCAGCTCGATTAGCGCACTGGAAGCGCTGCTACTGCTGAGGATTTGGCGCACACCTAAGGTATTTAACAACAGCCTTAACTGGCGCCGCGCGAACGCATCATCATCGACAATCAGCACCGGCTCCGGAATCAGAAAATCAGCGGTATTTTGCCCTCCCGCCGCGCTGTCGCTTTGCCAACCGGACAGCAGCAGTTCCGCGCCGGCCTTTTCCAACCCGGTTAAAATCGCATGCAGTTCGGCTATGAGGGCATCGGCGTCGACAAACCGTCCGGCTAGCATGGCAGCCTCCAGGCTCTCGGCAAGTTTGGCAAACTGCAAGGCGCCGATCGTCTGCGCGGAGGCCTTGAGTTTAAGGACGGCTTTGCCGATGCGACTGTGGTCCTGGCGTTCGACCTGCTGCCGGCAAATCTGCAATTCCACCCTAGCGGTTCTGACAAACAACTCCAGCAATTCGCGGACATGAACCAGATTTTCGCTACCGATTACGCCGACGAGATGAGGCAGGTCCAAGCCGAACTTTTCCGCTTCGGGTAGTTCAGTAGCCCTGGCCTGCTTAACGGGCGGCAGCTCGGGCCGAGTTAGCCAGTGCGCCAATATTTCACGCAGCCGTTCCAACTCGATGGGTTTAGGTAAAACCGCAGTCATGCCGGCCGCCAGGCATGCGTCCAACTCATCCGGGCAATTGATCGCCGTGATAGCAATGATAGGGATGCTGCCGCCCTTGTTGCGTTCGACCGCGCGTATCGCGCCGGTCAAGGTCAAACCATCGGCACCCGGCATGTTGAGATCGGCCAATACCGCTGAGAAGCTGCCTTGTCGCCACATGCCAAACGCGGTGGTCCCATTCGCGGCGAATGCGCAGTCGTAACCCAAGGCGGCAAGCTGCATTTTCAACACGGCCTGACAGCCAAAATCGTCTTCGGCCACCAAAACGCTTTGCCCCGACCTTATTAAGCCATCTGTTGGCGGCAATGGCGAAATAGCCAATGCGCTTACCGGCTCGCCACCCTGTTCGGCAATGCTCATCGCCCCCTGAACAGCCTGAAGTAGTTCTTGAAGCGCTTGCCGCGCCTCGCAAGCCAAATTGGAATCTTGCAAAAGCTGGTGCGTCGCGTGCTGCACAATGTGCATTGCGTCTGATTGGGCGAGCGATTTAATATTCCATGCTGCTTGGCCGGTGCCGCTTGCACGTACTGGGCTACCCAGAACCCTCCGCCGCATCAGTTTACGATTTATCGCATTAGCTGGAGGGGCGTTCGAAACGGCATCATTCGCTACATGACCACCGTCCAGCAGTCTCGCCAAACCTTCGATATTGTCTCGGATCGCGGCAAATCTGTTTTTACCGCCGAGGTCTTCCGTCAACTCGTCAAGTATATGTCCCAACACTTTCGCGCGGGCGACGATTTCCGGAGAATAACGCGTATTGCCTGTCTGTATTGCGCTGACCGCCTGACGCAATTGCCGACCGTAGCGGCGCTGCCAACCGAACAGGCTAATTTTGGCCAACACCTGGCGAATCCGTCCAGCCGTATCCGGAGCATGAGCGGCGGACATCTAGGCGATTTTTGACCAGCGCAGATTAAATTCCACAACCGGGCGTAGCGCAAAAAACGCAACCGGTTTTGGGTAAAGCAGCATCTCGGCCCGCAACACACCGGCCTCCGCCGAAACTTGCACCGCCGACAGCGCCACGCCCAGCCGTTTGGCGGTTTCTCTGGTTGTTATAAATCGCTCTTTGCCGGCAACGCCGCTCATATTCGCCATATCAATCATTTTCATCATTCACCGTAGGATTTTAGCAGTTAAATCCGGCACGGTTGAAAACCGCCGGGTTGTCGCCCACAGACAAATTAAAGACCGGACGCACGCCCGACAGCTTTAAGCGGGTTGATACCCAAAACCGGAAGGACTAAAGATTCTATCTGCCGTTAAAGACGCAAAGGCGCTCTCCAGCCAAACACCATGACCTCCTCCGCCGAGCTTTAAAGCGCCAATCAGGCCTGCCTGGCGCTGGCGTGATTAGTGACTGGAAGACGATGTCTCGCAGGAAACGCTGAAGCCCTGAGTTTCAACCCCGATATTCCGGTCCGCCGCCGCCTGCAAGAAGTCGGCTATGGTTTCCATAATATCCAGATCGATAAATTGAGCTTTGGTGCCGTCGATTAATAACTCGCTGTCATTGGGCACTTCATCCAGGTATTTACGCAGCAGAGCCTTGTTCAAAAACGAGACATCCTTGTGCAAGCGCAACAGGAAATGAGAGCCGTGCTGGGTCAAGGTGATAGCCGCGTGGAAATTGGCTTTCAATACGAAAAAGAAACCGCAGGCCATACCAATGACAATGCCCTGCAATAAGTCGGTGAGCAAAATCGCGGTAACGGTAATGGCAAACGGCGCGAACTGGTTCCAACCCTTGCGGTAAAACTCCACGAACAATGCCGGCTTAGCCAGTTTGTAACCGGTTTGCAGCAAAATTGCCGCCAAACAGGCCAGCGGAATCATGTTCAAATATTTCGCAAAAAACAACACGCTGACCATCAGCAAAACGCCATGGAAGAAACACGATAGCCTGGTTTGGCCGCCGGCATTGATATTGGCCGAACTACGCACGATCACGGCGGTAATCGGCAGACCGCCCATCAAGCCGCTGATCATATTGCCCAGACCTTGGGCTTTAAGCTCGCGGTTGGTCGGCGCCACCCGTTTATGCGGATCCAGCTTATCGACCGCTTCTATGCTGAGCAATGTTTCCAGACTGGCAATGATAGCGATGGTTGCAGCAATGCTGTAGGCCTTGGGGTTGGTAAAGTAGCTGAAATCCGGCAGCCGTAATTGGTCGATAAAATTAGCGGCGCTGCCCAATTCCGGCAGCGAAACCAGATGTTTTTCGCCTATCGCCAGCTCCGGGGCGAAATACATCGCCAAGGTATTGAAACTGATCCCCCAAACGACCGCTAATAGCGGGCCCGGAATCAATCTTAAAGGTTTGAATTGTTTAATGAAGCCGCTATCCCAAACAATCAGAATCAACAGGGCCACGACGCTGACCAAGGTGACGCCGGGGGTAATCCCCTCCAACGCCTCGGAAAATTCGAAGAAGCTCGATTCGGCGGTTTCCTGCATATAGCTTTCGTCGCCTTCAAAGCTGGTGTCGTAACCGGTGGCATGCGGGGTTTGTTTGATGATCAGAATCACGCCTATTGCCGCCAGCATGCCTTTAATCACCGATGCCGGAAAAAATGCGCCGATCACCCCGGCTTTTAAAAAACCCAGGATGATTTGCAAACCGCCGGCCATCACCACGCTCAGCAAAAAGCCGCCAAAGCCGCCCAGGGTTTCGATGGCATCAAACACGATTACCGTGAGACCTGCTGCCGGTCCGGACACACTGAGCTGAGACCCACTAGCCCAGGAAACCAGAATACCGCCAACCAAGCCCGCGATAATGCCGGAGAACAGCGGCGCGCCGGATGCCAACGCCACGCCCAAGCAAAGCGGTAAAGCCACCAGGAACACCACGATGCTGGCCGGTACATCCTGGTGCAGATGTTTCAAATAATAATTCAGTTGAGATGTCATGGGTTTACTCAGTAATTACGAAAAACCGAATGCTAATCGGCGTAACGGTAGATCGGATTGATTTGGGTGTTGTGGTCGAGTTTGATCAATTCACTAATCAGGCCGTCATTCAGGCCGTATACCCAGCCGTGCAGCGTAGGTTTGTGCCCATGTTTCCAGGCTGACTGAATAATCGAGGTATGGGCCAAGCGATAAACTTGTTCGATGATGTTCAACTCTATCAAGCGATCGGTCTTCTTCGAAGGATCTATCGACTCCAGCTCCTCCTGGTGCAAGCGGTACACGTCTTTGATGTGCAGCAACCATTTGTTGGCGATCACCAAATCGGCTTTCTGCGGTTGAAGGGCCGCCTTCACGCCGCCGCAGCCATAATGGCCGCAAACGATGACATGCTTAACTTTTAAGACCGAAATGGCGTATTGCAGTACGCTTAAGCAATTGAAATCGGTGATGATGACCTGATTCGCAATATTGCGATGCACAAAAATTTCGCCGGGCTTGGCGTTGACCACGGTTTCGGCAGGCACGCGGCTATCCGCGCAGCCTATCCACAAAAAATCAGGCTTTTGTTCCTTGGCCAGCTGGACGAAAAACTCCGGGTCTTTTCTACTGATCTCTTCCGACCAGGCTTTGTTTTCAAGCAATAATTTCGCAGGTGTAAGCATAATTGGCATCCTTATTGATTAACTAAGTGTTCTAGAGCGTATCCGGAACTGTTTGTTCAAAAGAGAATATCTTTACGAGCAATACTATATCGAATCGAAACTATATGGCAATCGCTTTGCGATCCAAGCCCGAACTAACCGGCGTATGAAAGTTAAATCGAGCCGTCGCCCGGCACTCCTACGACCGTGGCACGATACGTCTGTTTCGAATCGGTTATCAACTGCGTGGCCGCGTTTAGCCGCTGGCACCACAACTGCAAACTGGTTTCTTGCCAGGACAACAGCCATTGGGGATACAGACCTATCATCAATACCAGCAACACCGGCACGGCCAGCAGCGCCAGCTCGCGCGGGCGTAGATCCTGTGCTCCGGCCACACTGTCGTAAACGACCGGGCCAAAAAACGCGCGCCTGACAAAGCCCAGCAGATACGCCGCGCCCAATACAGCCCCGAACAAAGCCACCACCGCCAGCGCCGGATAGGTTTGCAATACGCCCAGAATCATCAGCAATTCGGCGGGAAAACCATTCGTGCCGGGCACGCCGATGCTGGACAGCGCGAACATAAAAAACAAGACGGTCATACGCGGCATGGGTTTGGCTAAGCCACCGAGATGGACCAAATCGGTACTGCCCAGGCGTTGCTGGATCATACCGGCAATCAGCATCAGGCTGCCGGCGACGATGCCGAAATTCAGCAGCTGCACCGTAGCACCCTGCAGGGCTTGCAAATTAAAAGCGGCGATGCCGACAATCACCAACCCAACGTGGCTTATGCTGGAATAAGCGAGCAGGCGGCGCAGATTGGTTTGTTGCAACGCGATCAAAGCCCCGTAAATCAGGGTCACCGCACCGAGTATCGCCAACAGCCAGCGATGCTCCAGCGCCGCTTGCGGCGCCAGCGGTATCGCAAAACGAATAATGCCGTAAACGCCGAGTTTTAAACCCACCAGCAAGGCACTCAGAAAAGTCGGCGCTTCCATCGCCGTCGTCGGTAACCAGGTGTGAAACGGCAGCAGAGGCGCTTTTACCGAAAAACCCAAAACCAGCAATAGAAAGATCAAACCCTGCGCCGACTCGGCTAGCGGCGTATTCAGCAGTACCGGCAGACTGAAAGCCAAACCCTGCGGGACTGTCCCCCCGGCGAATTGCGCGTGATTGATTGCCAGCAAAATAACCCCGAACAGCAAGGGCACGCCGCCGAACAGCATATATAAGGTATATTTCATCGCCGCGTACCGCCGTTCGGCGCCGATTCCCCACAAACCAATCAAGAAAAAAATCGGCGGCAAGGTCAGTTCCCAAAACAGAAAGAACAAGGCTAAATCCAACGCGGTAAACACGCCGATAGTCGCGCTTTCCAGCGCCAGCATCAGCGCCAACTGAAAGCGGTTTAAATGCCGCACGCTATTCCAGCTTGCCAGCAGGGCCATCAGGGTCAGCAGGGCCGTCATCGGTAAAAACAATATCGAGATACCGTCTACGCCGAGTTGATAATGGATATTCAGGCCGGGTATCCAGGGATAGTCTTCCTGCAACTGAAAATCGCCGCGCGCAGTATCGAAAACCCAAGCCACGGCAATGGTAAACACTAATTCTACCGCGGCAACCAGCAATGCGCCGCGCTTGGCTGATTCGCTATCCTGGATAAATACCAGCGACAACGCTCCCAATAGCGGCCAGGCCAGACACAAGGACAGTAAGGGGAAACTATCAATCATGGTGCGGGCCGTTCATGTGGTGGCTGTGATGTTTTGGATAATGTTCGCCAATTTCCTTGGCTTCCCGATCGATATATTTCAGCCAGGGCGTGGTGTAAAAGCCGGTGCCGATCAGCAAACCGCAAATGGTCACGGCGATAATGCGTTCCTTAACTACCGGATGATGAATGCTGCCGTAGGGCTGCACAAAGCGTTTGGGATGAGCGATGAACAGCCGCTGAAACGCCCAGAGCAAGAATGCCGCACCCAACACGTTACCCAATAAAATGGCAATAGCAAGGTACCAGCCGTGCTCTTCTATAGCGCCTTCGATCAGCAAATGCGCCGCGTCGAAACCCGGCGTGCCGGGCATGACCATGGTGCTGAGCGCGGAAATCAGAAACAGCAAGGCAATGGTCGAGTTGGTTTCGAACAATCCACCCATGCGCGGCAAGAACGAGGTGCGGGTGCGTTCGTAAATCAAACCGATACTGAACAACATACCGGCCGTCGCCAGACCATACGCTATCGACAATAGAATGCTGCCTTCCAGGGCAAAATCGTTGAAGGAAAACACCCCAATCGTCAACATGCCGGTATGACTGATCACCGCAAACGCCAGCAATCGGCGCATATTGATTTGCATCAGCGCCAGCAAGGCACCGTAAAAAATGCCGATCAAGCCCAGATCGACCACAAAATGCACCCACTGCTCGGCGGCGCCCGGCACCAGCGGCAGAATGAAACGAATCAAGGCGTAAATTCCCAACTTCAAGCCGGTCAGAAACATGGCCGCGCTGGCGGCGGTGCCGTGCTCGGCTAACAGGGGCAGCCATGCATGAAACGGAAACAAGGGCATACGGATCGCAAAGCCGAAAAACAGCAGGATAAATATCAGGGTTTCATTGGGAATTGCCAGGTTGTGGTGCTTCAAGGTCAACCAATCGAAGCTTAATTCCATGCCGTTTTGCGCCAGTCCAAAGCTCAGTAACACAAAACCGGCCAAACTCATCGCCAAACCGGACAGCCAGTATTGCAATACTGTTTTAACCACCTGGTTGCGCTGTTTGCCAGTGCCGGCGAATACCGTTAATAACACCACTGGCACCAGTTCCAGCAAACACCAGAACCAGAATTGTAGGGTGTTTAGCGCGGCAAACGCGCCGATTAAAATGCCTTGATAGGCCAACAGGCAGGCAATGAACAGGCGGTCGTTGCGATGCCGGGTGATCAAGGTATAGACCAATGCCAGCAAGCCTAAAATCGCTGTCAGTGGAATAAACAGAATGTTGGTGCCGTCTACTCCTACCCGGTAGCTCATGCCGAGAAAATGGAAATGTTCGGCAAGATGGATGCCGGGCGTTTCGGAATCGAATATCAGCAATAGATAAATACTCAGCAACACATTCAGCAAGGCGCCACCGAAGGCCAGCCGCACGCTGTAAATGGGCTTTGCGAAAACTACCGCCAACATGGCCAGCAGCGGCACCAGGGTCAACACCGTCAACAGCGGCACCGCCGCCACTACGTGCCAGAAAACAATAGGGGTATTCATCGGTATCCCAGCGCTACCATCAAGGTGATCAACACGAACAAGGCCAGATAGCGCGGCTGTAACAACAATTGCTCGAAGCGGTTTGCGGCCTGACCCAGTCGCCGGCCGAATCGGATTGAATCGCGACCGATGCCGCGCAGAATAAAGTGATATTCAAACCAATTAAGTAAGGCTGCCGTCCATTGCGCCAGCTTGCCGGCCAAACCGCTGCCTTGTGCGAAACTATCTTCCTGGCTATCCAGGTTGGCACCCATTTTTTGTTCTTCCCATTGCGCCAAGGACGACACCGCCCTGATAGCCGGCGCCGGTGCGCCCAGAGCAGGATCGACGATGTGCGCGTCGATGTAACGCGCATCCTTGGCCAAGCGCAAAACCGGTTTGACCACCAGCCAATCAATAGCCGGCTCCAGCCAGCCGCGCTGCAAGGAAGCGATAAATGCCCAGCGGCAATTCGCCAGCGCTGGTGCCACTGGCTGGGTCGGTTGACCGTGGGTATTGTGCAGAATAGATGGGGCGGTTAATAGCAAATAGCAGCGCACCACGGCATGCGCGCACAGATGCCAGGCCGCTAAGCTCCAAAACCCCAGCCCGCATTCGACGAACATCAAGCCCAGTTGCGCGGACGTGGCAAAAATCTGCGAGCTTTTAATGTCGGTCTGACTCAAACCCACCCAATAGCTATAAATCGCCGTCAGTGTGCCGATCACGGTCAACAACAGCATCGCCAGCGGCGCCTGCATAAATAAGGGCTGCAATTGGATAATTAAAAATACCCCGGCATGAATCATCGCCCCGCCATAAAAAATGGCACTAGATGGCGTCGGCCCTTCCATCGCCCGCGCCAGCCAGGGTGTGAACGGAATCTGCGCGGATTTGGCAAATGCCGCCAAGGTAAAACCCAACGCCAGCAAGGTGGCATCGCCCGATTCCAGATCGACCGCGCTGTTATTGATCGTTTGCCAGTCGGTATTTTCCAGCCAAGCCAAAGCCAGGCCAATGGCCAGAATAAAGCCGCCGTCACCGATGCGATTGGTGACAAACACGCGTGTGGCGTTATGTGCGGCGATTGGCCTGTCGTAGGCATACGCAATCAGCCAATACGAACAAACCCCGGCGATTTCCCAGGCGATAAAGGTAAACACCGCGTTGCCGGACAACACCAACAGCAGCATCGCCGCCGCAAATAGAGTCAGGATGAAAAAGAAGCGGTGGAAGCCGGCCTCGCGGTGCAGGTAATTCACCGAGAAACGTATCGCCACCAGCAGCAGCAAGGAAAACAAACTCGCCAAAACCAGATTAAAGCCGTGGGTGATTAGCGTGCAGTCTACGGTCAGCGTACCGCTACGCAGCCAGGTGCCGTAGGACACCGAATCGGGAAGCAGGCCGGATAAATCGGCTATCAACAAACCTAAGGCCGTCAGCGCCGACAGGCTGATAGCCGTCAAAGCCAGCCTGGCGGTGGTTTTCTCGCCGGCCTCGCCGTCGATAATCCGGCAAAAGTGCAGGCCGCCAATCAGCAGCGCGGCCAGTAGCGGAAACAAGGGAATCAGGGTTGCATAAGCTGCCATATTCAAACAACTCCCATTAAATCGGGCTGTTTGATCAGCATCGGCGCCACCGGCTGGGTTTCCTCGCGATAACAATCCGGAGAGTTGTCCCGCAGCGGCAGATCGACGTCGCCGGGTTGCCAGCGTACAAAGCCGACGCCGCGTTGGAAAACAAATATCTCGCCGCTGTCCGGATCTTTGGCACTGAGATGCACCCAACCGCCGCCGATCAATTCCCGCAAGCTTTCTTGTCGACCATAAATTTCTTCTAACACCGAGGTGTTAGCCTCGACGATGATTTGCAGGCGCATCGCTTCGTGAATCTCGATCATCTGCCTGGGTAAGCCAGTACGCAGATCACTACCGGCACCTTCCATCACAGCGCAAAAACCGGTCAGATTGTGCGGTACTTTCGAACCGCAACCCAGCCTCTCGTTATTCACGGTGGAAAAATAATATTCCAGATTAATGCCGGCACCGACCGGACCCACCGCCAGCAGGATGCCTTCCAACACCGTGCTGTCCGGGTCCTGGCTAGGATCGTAGGAGATCAAAAACAGGCGGCGGTCGAAAAATGCGCCTTGCGTCAAAGCGCGTCTGCCGACCAACGCGGCGGCATTGGTGGCGTGGCCTAACTCCGGGCGGGCTTGCGAAAAGTCGGTCGCGCGCTCCAGAAAATGCCGCAAAGCCTGTTGCGGTTCTGGCCGGCGCGGCGCAGAAGCCAGACGCCGGCAACGTTCGTGAGCAGACATACGCTGTGCGTGTTGCATCTGCTGCATAAATTTATTGAAAGCCGCTTGCCGCTCGGTTGGCACGGCAATGCTGTCATACCACGTGATGTCTTCGTCGCAGGTGTTGTGTTCGGCGCCAATAAACCAGGTATCGTCCGGTATTTTAATACCTCTCTCAGCTAACAACTGTCGGACTTCTGGGCGATTGGCCATCGCAGCGAACAGCCGCGCATTCGGCCCGCCATGCCGCCCGCTGCAGGCTCCGCAATCGTAAGCGGATAAATGCGGATTGTTTTGGCTCATCGAGCCGTGGCCCATTAGCACCACCAATTCGGCAAAGCCATAGGTCAAACCGGTATTTCGCAAAAACCCGGCGATCCGGTCGGCTTGTTCCTGGTCGGTAAAACCCTGGCGCGGCTGTTGCGATGTAGCCGGAGTAGTGCTGTCGGTAGCAGTAAAACTCAATTGCGAGGCCACATCGGGCGCGATCCTTTTCGCTGCCGCAGCCAGCAACTGATGCTGAGTTTTCGGAATGAAACTTTTCGCCAGTAGACCAAGCAAGGTAAACGGCGCCATGGCGTTAATCACCGGATACGCCAGCAGCGCATCGTGGCGCAAGCCATGATGAAGCAAATCAGCAAGCCGTTGCTTCAGATTACGGCCTTGCCGGTGCCGGGCCAAGGCTTTTTCCTGGCCGGGTTGACTGCACTCCTGAACATTGTGCGCCGGCACCACGACTACCGGACACAGCGCCGTCAATTTGCTGTCATCCAGGCCTTGATAATTCATCGGCACGCCGAAAAACCCAGCGGCCCCCAGCGTTTCGATGGCCGGATTGAGTTCTTCCAAGTGGCGGCGGATACCTTCCTCGCGGTCGTCCATACAAAACACGATTTGCGCCTCGGGCCGTCTGTCGCGTTGCGCCCAACGCCCTCTATCATGATTGGCATGCAATGCCTGCAGTAGCGCTTGCTGATAGTGGCGTTCGTAAGCGTTCAGCCAGATAGTGCTGCGATCCGCTTCGCTGAAAGCATCGATAATGCCCAAGCATTCCAACAGTCGCGCCTGTTCCAAATGCTGTATCGCACCTGCGGTCAAGCCGAGCAATTGGCAGACGCGAAACAGCCGCCAACCCTGGTTATAAATACTCAGGGCCGAGGGCGCCAGCGGGCTGAGTTGCCAAGTCCAGATCCGTTCGGCCAAGGTCTGCCAGGCCTGCTTGTCTCGCGATGCCTCGTTTAATAACGATTGCGCCGCCAGTGCCAGATACTCCGGCAATTGGCCCTGAAATAAGGCCTGCCTGACTGAAAACTCCGCCAGGTTTTTCGAAAAATAGCCGCGCAGCTTGTCCAGTTGCGCCTCGCAATGCCATTGCCGACGGCAAAGCTGTTCGGCGTAAAGCCGGTCCAGGGTCAAGCGTATCGCCAGGTAATCGGCCAATAAGGGCTTCGTGTCGTCGTCTGCTTGATAATCCGGGTGGGTCTGACGCCAGTTGATCAAGCCGGACCAACCCGGTAATTCCAAGGCCAGTCTTTGCAAATACCCTGCCCAGCGTTGTTCCGGGACAGCAAGCGCAGTCAACTGTTGCGCGATGGCGTCGATAGCCTCGGCCGGCAACGCTGCGGTAACCGCTTGCCAATCATTCAGTTCCTGAAAAACCGGCTGGGCATCGTAGATTAAACTCTCGCGCCAGGCCTGATACAAACCCAGATCTTCCCGCTTAGGCAAACGCCAGGCCGCCAGCCCTTCGTCCAGCAAGGACGCGCACAAACGAATCAATTGCGGGCGCACCGAGTCAAGAATATCCTTACCGGTCAAAGCCAGTAGCAAACCGCGCACGGTCAAACTGTCGCCGACCCGCGAAAACAGCTTTGCCACACTCTCCTCGCTGTATTGGCGCAGATGCTGCTCCGCACCGGCATTCGCCATATCCGGCAGCCATTGCCGGATTTGCTCGGCGGACAGATCCAGAAAATCTTCCGGATGCAAATCAGGCATGTGTAAGCCAAGCTTGGCAAGCAGGGCATTCCACAATTCGCGAGAGGTTTCGCCAGCGGCAGCCGGCCTATCCAAAACACCTAACTCCAGCACTTGCCAATCGAATTGCCCGGGCGTCAGCGCCAGCAACTCGTTTAACAATGCCAGCCGGTAAAGCATTTTTTGAGTAATGGTCTTGCCATTGACATTGCAAATCTCGGTGTCCAGCGCATCCGCAAATTGCTGCGCCAACGCGGCATCAATATCTTCATCGGCTATCCGGCCCTGCGCATAAAACTCCCGAAACTGTTCGGCGGACAGATAACAACTAATACCGGTTAGCTGGGTAAATTCCGCCAGCGCTTGTTCGAACGGCAGGTGTTGAAAACCATGCAAGGTATTGTGATGCACGAAATCGTGAATCGGCGCTTGTCCCGGCAACACATGATCCAGGTGATTGATCGCGTCTATGATGATTTGCCGGGGGGATAGAGCGTTTGTAGAGGATGCCATAATACTTTCAGCCTCTGAACGGTGTCGCTAGCGCGACGGCTGTTTTAATGCCGGTTCTCGGACCGACAGCCGAGATACTTTCTTTTGCATCGCCAAAAGAAAGTATCCAAAGAAAAGGCGACCCGAATGCCGCTTGACTCCTGCGCGCCAAAGCTTTTGCCGAGGGTTTTCGGAAGGGGCTTCCCAGCCCCTCCGAAAACGAGCGGCATCCCTGCCGCTCCCCTAACGGGCTATTCTCGGCAAAAGCTTCGGTGCTCGGCGCGGCATACGGGAACGAAGCCCTTCCAGCGGCAAGGGTTGTATTCACGGCAATCTTTCCCCCATCACCAACAACATCTTCCCCACCGTCGCCGTAGACAACTCAATCAAAGGCGCCGGCAATAAACCGAACAACACAATGCTGCCGACTAACACCCCGGATGCCATCAATTCCAGCGATTTTAAATCGGCAATGTCCCGCATCTGTGGTTTGACCGGCCCGGTGAACAGCAAACCGATAGTGCGCATCGCATAAGCCGCGCTGATCAAAATGCTTAAACTAAAAAACACCATCAAGCCGCCCCATTGTTGAAAGCCGCCTATCAAAGTGTGCAGTTCGGCGATAAAACCCACGGAACCGGGTAGGCCCATGGCTGCCAGCAAAGTCAAGGTGGTCAAGGTGGCGAAGCGCGGCATAACCTGCACCAGCGAACTGTAATCCTGGATATTGCGGGTATGGGTGCGTTCGTAAAGCAGGCCCACCAACAAAAACAAGGCGCCGGCGATCAGGCCGTGCGCGGTCATTTGCAATATCGCGCCGGTGAAGCCGGTTTCATTCAGCGCGGCGATGCCCAGCAACACCACGCCCATATGGCTCAAGGACGAGTAAGCCACCATGGCTTTCAGATCGCGCTGCCGCCAGGCCAGCAAGCCGCCGTAGATCATGCCGAACAAGGCGAGAAACACCAACAATGGTTGAATCAATTTGGCGGCCACCGGCAGCATCACCGCGCAGCGCAACAAGCCGTAGGCACCCATTTTCAAAAGAATGCCGGATAGCAGGATACTGATCGGACTGGGCGCTTCGACGTGAGCCAGCGGCAGCCAGCCATGCAAGGGAAAGATCGGCATTTTCACGCCGAACCCAATCAGAAACCCCAGCAGCACCAGCACTTGTTCGACCTCCGGCATGTTTTGCGCGGCTTGGCCCATCGAGGCCATCAAGGAACCCTGGTTTTCCAAATCGTATTGACTGATCGCCAGCAGACTCAGCAACATGAACACCGAGCCGCCCATGGTGTACAACACAAAATTCAAACTGGCGGCATGCCGGCGTTTGCCGCCCCAGCGGTCGATCAGGAAAAACAGTGGGATTAAGGTGACTTCCCAGAAGATGTAAAACAGCGCCCAGTCCTGCGCCATGAATACGCCGAGCATGCCGAATTCCAACAATAGAATGGAAATGTGATAGCCCTTGATGCTATCGGACAGGGAGAAGGAGGCCAGCAGGGAAATACAAGTTAATAAGGTCGCCAGGACCAGCATCGGCATAGACAGACCGTCCACACCCAGCGCGTAAGCGCTGCCGAGCTTGGGATTAAGCGGATAGAACTCGCTAAATTGCAGCGCGGTGTCGGCGGCGTCGAACTCGGCCAATAGCAAACCAGCCAGCAGCAAAGCCGCCAAGCTGAATACATTAGCTACAATTCTGATCAATCGGCTGTTCCGGCCTGAGACCAGTACCAGCAATATTGCCCCCAGCGCCGGGGTCCATAACAGCGCGCTTAGCATCACCATTGTTATCGTTTAAGTTCAATACAGCAAACATTCTAACGACATTTGGTTGAAAAAAGCCAATTCGGCAAAAAATTGGTTTAAATAAACCGAAGCAAGCTCTAACGCTCACGCCTTGAACCTTAGCGTCCGATTTCGCAAAGCCGAATGCTTCGTGTACCCTACGCGCTTCAAAAAATAACAGGATCTTGGAGATCCTTAATATGCGCAACATCGTCATGCTGTTGCATAACGACAATAGCTCGGAAGACCTCATAAAAGCCAAACGCATGAATTCCGCCCGAGTTCTTCATCCCGGTTTCCCGCGAGCTGATAGCCTTTAACTACCATGCAAATACACATGATCGCCGTTGGCAACAAGATGCCGGACTGGGTGCAGCAAGGTTATAATGAATATGCCAAGCGGCTACCGCGCGAATGCGAGTTGCTGCTCAAGGAAGTCGCCCCGGACAAACGCCGTAGCGGCGACATTGCCCGGATAACCAAGGACGAAGGAGGACGCATGATAGCGGCATTGCCGAGCCGGGCGCACGTGGTGACGCTGGATATTCCCGGTAAGCCATGGACCACCCCGAATCTGGCGCAAGCGCTGCAACGCTGGCTAGGTAACGGTCAGCCGGTCGCGTTGATGATAGGCGGGCCGGAAGGCTTATCTCAGCAGGTACGCGACCTGGCGCAGGAATCCTGGAGTTTATCGCCGCTGACCTTCCCGCATCCTTTGGTCCGCGTCATTGTCGCTGAACAAATCTACCGGGCCTGGAGTCTATTGAACAATCACCCTTATCATCGTTAAGCGCATGCACCCACAACTGATCCTGGCTTCCGCCTCGCCGCGCCGCAGTGAATTGCTCAAGCAAATCGGCATCCGTCACAGTATCATGGCGGTCGACATCGACGAAACACCGTGGCCGGGCGAAACGCCGGCGGCTTACGTCGAGCGGGTGGCTGCGGAAAAATCCGCGCTCTGTCTGGCGACAACCGCTACTGATTTACCGGTACTGGCTGCGGACACCAGCGTGATTTGCAACGGCCGCATCCTCGGCAAACCCGACGATTTACAACATGCTATTGAAATGCTGAGCCATTTATCCGGCCGCAACCATCAAGTGTATAGCGCGGTATCCTTACGCGGAGAGCAACACTGGCAGGCACTCAGCATTAGCGAAGTGCGCTTCAGACCCTTGAGCCATCAGGAAATCGTCAGCTATTGGCAAACCGGTGAACCTTGTGACAAGGCCGGAGCCTATGCAATTCAAGGCCTGGCCAGCGTGTTTATCGAATCGATCACCGGCAGTTTTTCCGGGGTGATGGGCTTGCCGCTCTACGAAACAGCGCAATTATTAAGCCTAGCAGGCATAGATGTAATCCAATGAGCGAAGAAATATTAATCAACGTCACGCCGCCGGAAACCAGGGTGGCGGTGATCGAAAACGGCGTACTGCAAGAACTGATTATCGAGCGGGTGCGGCAAAAAGGCTTGGTCGGTAACATTTACAAAGGCGAGGTATGCCGGGTATTGCCTGGGATGCAGGCGGCCTTTGTCGACATTGGCCTGGACAAAGCGGCGTTTTTACATTTATCCGATTTCAGCAGCCAGGAACTGGCCGAAAAAGCCTCTGAAAATATCGAACATTATTTGAAGGAAGGCCAAAAATTGGTGGTGCAAGTCACCAAGGATCCGCTCGGCAACAAAGGCGCCCGTCTGACCACCGACATCTCCATCCCCTCCCGCTACCAGGTTTACATGCCCTACGCCGGCAACTCCGGAGTTTCGCAACGCATCGAATGCGAAGCCGAACGTACCCGCTTGCGTGCTTGCATCGAAGCCTATCAACAAAAGCATCAGGTACCGGGCGGCTTCATCGCCCGCACCGCCGCCGAGTGCGTGGAAGACGTGATTCTGTACTCGGACATGACTTTTTTGCATAAACTCTGGGAGTCCATCCTGGATAAAAGCAAAAAGGCCAAGGTCAAGTCCCTGATTCACGAAGATTTGCCTCTCAGCATTCGCACCTTGCGGGATTTATATAAAGACGGCATCGAGAAAATCCGGGTCGATTCCAAAGAAACTTTTTTACGGCTGGTCGAATTTGCCGAAACCTTTGTCCCAGAAATCGTTTCGGTGATCGAACATTATTCCGGCGAACGGCCGGTGTTCGACATTTACAATGTCGAGGACGAGATCAGCAAGGCGCTGGACCGCAAAGTCAAACTCAAATCCGGCGGCCATCTGGTGTTCGACCAGACCGAATCGATGACCACCGTGGACGTCAATACTGGCGGCTACGTCGGTGGCCGCAATCTGGAAGAAACCATTTTCAAGACCAATCTGGAAGCGGCACAGACTATTTCCCGCCAGCTGCGGCTGCGGAATTTGGGCGGCATCATCATTATCGATTTCATCGATATGCAAAGCGAGGATCACAAGAAGCAAGTATTGACTGCATTGCAACGCAATCTGGACAAGGATCACGCTAAGACCAAGATCACCGAGGTTTCGGCGCTGGGTCTGGTGGAAATGACCCGTAAACGCACGCGCGAGAGCTTGGAACACATTCTGTGTGAGCCGTGCTCGACCTGCGGCGGCCGTGGCGTGCTGAAAACCCCGGAATCGATTTGCCTGGAAATTTTCCGGGAGATTATTCGGGTGGTCAGACAATACAGCGTCCAACAGATCCTGGTACTAGCTTCCGAGCAAGTGGTGGAAATGTTGCTGGACGAGGAAGCCGACATGCTCGCAGAGCTGGAAGTGTTTTTGAAGGTCGGCATCAAAATCCGCGCCGAAGCCGAATACAATCAGGAGCACTACGACGTGGTGCTGTTATAGGCGGCTATTTTGGTTATTCACCACGTTACCCGGGCCACTCGCCATCTGCTGTTTTGGTCGCTAATCGCGATAGCCCTAGTCTTGACTGCGGTACGAATTTTTCTGTTCGATATTGCCGACTACCGTACCGTCCTGGAACAAAAAGTCCGCGAGACCACCGGTATTCCGCTGCATATCGGCAGACTGGGGGCGAATATGCGCGGCTTCAGTCCGGAATTGCTGCTGCGCGAAATCGCCATCGAAGGTGCGGATGCCAAGGCCAAACCCGCCATTCGCCTTAAGGAAGTTAGGATCGGCATCGATTTACTGGAATTGCTGCTGACTCAAGACCCGATGGCCGCCAGCTGGGTAACGCTGGTTGGCGCCAAACTGGATATTTTGCGCAACGAGGACGGCAGCCTGAGCATCAAAGGCCTGCAAAGCAGCGACGAGCAACCGCTTTGGCTGTTGCAGGGCGGTAAATACGAAATTCTGCAAAGCCAGGTGGCTTGGCAGGATCTGAAACGGCATCGGCAGCCGGTCACCGTCGAACAATTCGATTTGGTGATCAAAAACCACTATTTGGATCAAAGCCACGAGATCCATCTGCTTAGCAGCTTACCAGAGCAATACGGCGATAGCTTGCGGATTTCCGCCATACTCAACGGCAATATCTTCCAGGCCAACGCCATTAACGGCGACCTGTATGTCGAAGGCAGCAATCTGCAGGGCCCGGCTTGGCTGATAGAGGAATTGCCGCTGGGTTTGCGCTTGGAATCCGGCTCCGGCGACATCCGCATCTGGAGCCAATGGCGAGATTCCGTGCCTTACCAAGTCAGCGGCTATCTGCAAGCCCAGCAGATTAAAATCGCCGGACAGCAGAGCAAAATGCTGCAATTGGACACCTTCGAAGGCAATCTGGGCTGGAGCGAGCAAGATGGCCGGCAACGCTGGAGCGCTTACAATGTCAATATATTTGCGAATCATCAGCGCTGGCGGGATGGCGAGGTATATCTGCAACAGGACGCGCAAGGCAAGCTGGGCGGCGTAATCAAGCAGTTGAATTTACAAGCCTTGATGCATTTAGTTCCGCCGTTTTTGCCGGCAGAGCATAGCGATTTGAGCAAATGGCTACAATTCAATCCGCGCGGCATTTTGCAAGATCTGGCGTTTTATCTTGACAGCAGCTCACAGCGCTATGCGCTTAGCGGACGTTTCAGCCAGCTTGGCAACGATGCGCAAGGCGATATGCCGCAAATACAGGAGCTGAGCGGATCCATCAGTGCCAGCGATCGGGGAGGGCAACTGATATTCGACAGTAAAAACGCCAAGTTTAATGCCGCGCAAATGTTCAGAAGCAGCCTGGAGATTCCCCGCCTGCAAGGTCGCCTAGATTGGCGGCAAACCGATAGCGACTGGCAAATTTCCAGCGAAAATATGCAGCTGGACAGCGAAGCCTTTCAAACCCAAACCCGTCTGCAGCTCAGCATTCCGAAAAATAACGACAGCGCTGTTATCGATATGCATACCCGCTTCGGCAATTTCAAGGACATCAGCAAAGTGCCGCAGTACCTGCCGGCCAAAATCATGGGCAAGGATGCGGTAGCGTGGCTGGACGACGCCTTCGTCGGCGGCCGCATCGACAAGGGCGAAATGCTGCTGAACGGCAAGTTGGACGACTTTCCGTTCAGCAAAAGTCCAGGGCAATTCGAAGTGGTGTTTGCGATAGACGAGGGCGAAATCCAGTTCAACGCCTTATGGCCGCATTTGCGCGCTGTGCATGCCGACGTACAGTTCCTCGGCGCAGACTTGCAAGTTGCGATCGACGGCGGCCGCAGCGAAAATGTCGATATTAATCAAGCCGTGGTATCGATTCCCGATCTGGCCGAAAGCAATTATGTTTACGTGCTGGGCCAAGTACAAAGCAAGTTGCCGCAAAGCTTGCAGTATTTGCAAAAAACTCCGTTACGAGCCAAGGTCGAGCCGCTGGCAAAAGTCCTGGCGCCGGACGGCGATACTCAAGTCGATCTGGATTTAAAAATCGCCTATTACGAGACTCTACCGACCACGGTTAAAGTAGACGCGCATTTGGACAAAGCCCGCTTGACTGTCAAACCGGTCGATCTTGCCGTTAGCGATATTACCGGCGTTCTGCGGTTTACCGAAGACCGCGTGAGCAGTAACCGTATCGAAGCCAACACCCTGGGTTATCCAATTCACGGCTTGCTTCAAAGCGACACCAGCGCCACGAAATTGCTGCTAGACGGCGTAACCGACATCGATCGCCTGGAAAAGCAATTCAGTTTCCTGAAAAACCAAGTCGCGGACGGCCGCTTAAACTATCAGGCGGTACTGACGCTGCCTTACACCGCGACCCAACCGTCTACGCTGAACATAAGCAGCAACTTACAAGGTGTGACAATCAATACTCATGACGAACTTGCCAAATCCGCCGACCAAGAACAGGCGTTGAATTTACGTTTCCAATTCGATGACAGCAGCTATTTACCGCTACAAATTCATTACGGCAAGGAATTGAACGCGGCACTACTCGTCGACGGCAAACAAAATCAGCTGCATTCGGGACATATCGTATTCGGCCACGAACAGGCTGATTTTTTTGAACCGGCGGGCTTGAAACTGCAAATCACCCAGCCGCAATTCAAATTGTCGGACGCACTAGCCGCCTTCACCGACAACGAAACTCAGCAGCGTTTGCCGCCGTTAAAAGAAGTCATTCTGGATACCGACGCACTGATCTGGCAAGGCCAAAACATAGGCGCGTTAAAATGCCGGCTACAGCATGTGAATCAGGCTTGGCAAGCCACGCTGGACAGTGCGATGGCTCGCGGCAAGCTGACGCTGCCGGATCAACGCGGCGGCTCCAACATCATCAAGTTGCAGATGGACTATCTGAATCTATCGGCGATGGATAATCTGAATTTCGATGCCGCGGAAGAAGTTGTCACCGATTTGCCATTAATCGATGTCGACAGCAAACAGTTATTATGGCGCGGCGTGGATTTAGGCAGTTTAAAGTTGAATACCGAAAGGCTGATCAACGGCATCCACTTCAAACACGTACAACTGGCCAGCGTCGCCGGCACGATGGATTTCAGCGCGGATTGGATCAAACTGGTTGGCGGCAGTTCGACACAATTGACCGGCAAACTCAACATGAACGGTTTTGGCTTGTTTCTGTCGCAACTGGGTTTTACCGACGACTTGAGAGGCACGCACGCCGAGATCAATTTCAACGGCGGTTGGCGCGGCGCGCCGCAGCAATTTTCCATGGCCAATCTCACCGGGCAAATGCAGCTAAAATTCAGTGACGGCCGCATTTCCAGTATCGAACCGGGCTTCGGCCGCCTGCTGGGACTAATCGCGATGGAACAATGGGCCAAACGCTTAAGCTTGGATTTTACCGACGTCTATCGGCAGGGTTTGGCCTTCGACCAGATTACCGGAGACTTTAAAATCAGCAACGGTCTGGCCTATACCGACAATTTATTGATCGACGCTGTGTCGGCGAAACTTAGCATAGCCGGAACCGCGGATCTGGTGAAAAAGACCATGGACCACCGGGTCGCGGTGGTGCCCAAGAGTTCCGGGGCGGTGCCTATTGCTGGTACAATCGTGGGCGGTATCGCCACTATCATTACGCAGGTAGTAACGGACGATTACAAAGAAGGTTATTTTTTCGGCTCGCAATACAAACTTGCCGGGCCTTGGGGAAATGTCGAGGTCACGCCGCTGCACGATCAGGATGGCTTGGTGCAAAAAGCTTGGCGCGGTTTAACCGGCGGCTGGCTGGATTCACTGAGTAAGTGAGCGGTAGCGGCCTTACTTTGAACGGCGGCTACGGCCAAGCCTCCCCTTAGTTTACGTTATCGACAACAATTATAAACAGGGACATTTCATGACCATATGTGCCGCCATCCAGATGGCCTCAGGACCGCAAGTCAGCGCCAATTTGCTCGAAGCCGAGAGACAAATCGCCGAAGCAGTGAAAGCCGGCGCGAAACTGGTGGCCTTGCCGGAAAATTTTGCCATCATGGGGCTTAACGAGTACGACAAGGTTAAAGTCAGCGAACCGGACGGCTCAGGGCCGATTCAGGATTTTTTGGCCGCTACCGCGAAAAGATACGGCGTTTGGGTGGTCGGCGGCACAATGCCGATGCAGGCCGTCGCACCCAACAAGGTTCGCGCCGCCTGCCTGATTTACAACGAGCAGGGCGAACGAGTCGCGCGTTACGACAAAGTGCATTTGTTCGATGTCAGCGTGCCGGATACCGCCGAGGAATACCGCGAATCCGATTCGGTGGAAGCGGGCGACACATCCTGTGTAATCGATACTCCGTTCGGCCGTCTGGGCGTCGCGGTTTGCTACGATTTGCGTTTTCCGGAATTTTTTCGGCCAATGACCCGGCAAGGCTTGGATATATTGGTCATTCCTTCGGCATTTACCGCCAAAACCGGCGCCGCGCATTGGGAAGTATTGTTGCGAGCCCGCGCGATCGAAAACCTCTGCTATGTGATTGCGCCGAATCAGGGCGGCTTTCATATGAACGGCCGGCAAACCTATGGTCATAGCATGGTGATCGATCCTTGGGGCGTGGTGCTGGATTGTTATAAAACCGGCCCCGGCTTCGTCAGCGCCGAAATCGATAAAAGCCGTCTGGAAAAAACCCGTCTGTCTTTCCCGGTGCTGGAACATAGACGTTTTTTTTGCGAGTAAGCCTTATGTTGTTTAGAACCTTGACTTACGGCCTGCCTTGTTTGTTGCTGGCGGCTTGCGCGGACGCACCGGACAAATATCGCGATACCCATCATCTAGAATTGCCGCCGGTTTTGCCGATAGAACACACTAATCCACAACCGGCGGTGGCAGCGGACGATTTGAAACCCAAGTCGGCCTTGGCTAATTTGATGGCATTTACCGACAATGCGGGCAAACCCTTACTAACCTTGAAAACCCGTCGAGATCGCGCTTGGGAGATGATCTCTACCGCGCTGAAAATCAGCGACATCGAGGTACTGGATAAAAATCAGGACGAGAACCGCTTTCAGGTCCGTTACGATCCGGATACCAGCGGTAAAGACGTGGGCTTGCTGCGGTCGCTAATCAGCAATCACTACGACGAGGCCGAATACAACATCACCCTGAAGGAAGAGATCGCCGGCATCGCGGTCAATGCCGCACTTAGTAAGCCGGATGCGGTAGATGCCGATTCAGACGGTTCCGCAGAACTGATCCGCTTACTACACAAAATCATTGACGAAAAAATTATCAACCGCGAACCGGAACAGAAACCGGAAAAATAAACAGACCGCGCCTGATTTGGCCTCGCATTTCAGGCAAAAACCTGGAGGATTCAAAACCGAAGTGCAACACCCCAAACACCAGTAAGGTATGCACATGGAATCCACCTCAAAACATTATCAACAGCTTCAGCCTGAAGATCGCATCACGATCAGCAGCCTGAAGCAACAAAACTACAGTCTTCGGGCGATAGCACGGGTTCTGCAACGGTCCGCCAGTACCATTAGCCGAGAGCTTCGTCGTAATGGTGCGGGCGATCATTACATCAGTGTCCAGGCACAGCAAACCTGTCAACGTCGTCGGCGTCAATCGCGTCCACGAGAGAAGCTGCATGCTGAGGGACTGCTGTTTGGCGTCGTCCAGTATTTTCTGCAACTTCGCTGGTCGCCGGAGCAGATCGCACTGGTGCTGGCACAGCTTTATCCCAAAGGCCATGAGTATCGCGTGTCACACGAAACCATTTACAACTGCATCTATGCGCAACCGGTCGGCGAACTAAAACGTGACCTGATTGCCTGCCTGCGCCAGGCTAAAAACAGACGTGTCCCCCGCAGCAAAGGACAAGACCGTCGCGGCCAGATACCCGACATGCTCAGCATCCATCTAAGACCACCCGACATCGAAGATCGCCAGTTTCCGGGACATTGGGAAGGCGACCTCATCAAAGGCGCGGCCAACGCCAGTGCGGTGGGTACCTTGGTGGAGCGGACCAGTCGCTTGCTAATGTTGATCAAACTACCCCATCCGCAGCCTGCCAGTGCCGCTAACGTGCTGCAAGCCTTTACCGACATGCTCAACCGCATTGCTCAACCAATGCGGTTGAGCATGACCTATGACCAAGGCCGCGAGATGGCTTTACACAAGCAGTTAACTGCGAATACCGGCATTGCCGTGTACTTCTGCGATCCCCATAGCCCTTGGCAGCGCGGCTCCAACGAAAATATGAACGGCTTGATCCGTCAGTATTTACCTAAGGGCACCGATCTATCAGGCTACACCCAGCAACAACTGGATACGATTGCCGATCAAATTAACGCTCGCCCTCGAAAAGGTCTTGGGGTACGCTGCCCGCTTGCTGTCTACAGGGAATTACTGCTGAACAGCTCACAACCGTCAAATCTCATTCATTAATAGCGTGGTGTTGCACTTCGGTTTTGAATCCGCCCCTATTAATCGGCCGATTTAGCCAATACGTCAAGTATATTCAGAAATTGGTAAATTTACTGAGAAAGGTAATTTGGCAATTTTGATGAGTTATCGCCGACGCAATGTGCTTATTATATTGAAAATACGAGTCGTGCATTGCGTACCCGTCATGCGATTTTAAATTGCCGAACGGATCATAGCCTTTTGCGGAAAAGAAGGAATGATGAATCTGCTGCGACAATGGCATGTAGTTTTTTGAGCTAATTAAGGCTTTCATGTTGTTCTCCGGTATTTTGCAGTGGAAATACCATACGCTTTTTATTAAAAAATTACCGTGACGCACTATCAATAAGATCCCAAAGCTTTAAAGATATGCGGCGAGCACGGCACTTTTAAAATTACCGCACCCTTCAAGTTACGACAATTCCGCGGACAGATTATTTCTGGATATTCGGTAGAGCTTTATATTATTCAAACTTGATCATCAATTGTCACCTGACGATCGTTGGCTGGTTACACGGGCTTGCTAAACCCATACTTATAATCCTTGGAATCGGCGCGCCGCCTAATTTACAACACAGAATTGGGCACACCTGGGCTCTATGCCGAATTGGTTTAAAGAAAAAATAGAAATTGTTTGGCAAAAGCGACTTTTATAATGTACGCAAAACAAAATATCGCACCCGCAAAGAATATCCAACGCCGCTTACCTTGTTCTCGCATTGTGAAAATACCCAGGCCAATAAATACAAGCATTAAGAACAATTTGCCGACAATCCAAGCATAGGAAGTGGACAACCAATTGCCCTGCACTACCAAGACTATTCCGGACAGCAATAAGCCGGTAGCTAAACCATGCGGCAAAATTTTCAGCCACTTTTCCGCCAACAACTCAGGCTTTTTCTCGGCCAAATACACTCGCCAAATAAAACTGATAATAACGAGCGTTACAAATAAAAGATGTAAATGTTTCATAGCAATGGCATAGGTTGAATAAAAGTATGATGATAACAAAAGAATTTTAAATGCCGTATTTATATTCGGCACCATAAAAACTCTAAGATACACGCGTTAAGCCGGCATAGAATTGGTAGAAACTATTTTCCCGGCAAAATTGAATACCTAATTTTTACTATATTTTCCAATGCCCCGATTTGCCGCCGCGCTTTTCCAATACCCTAACACCTTGTATCACCATACCGCGATCAACGGCCTTGCACATATCGTACACGGTCAACAAGGCAATCTGAGTCGCAGTGAGTGCTTCCATTTCCACGCCGGTTTGGCCGGCAGTTTTCACCGTTGTTCGACAATATACCCGATGCAACTCGGTATGCGGCTGCAAGTTAATCTCGACGTGAGTAATCGGCAAGGGATGACATAAAGGAATCAGATCGGCGGTTTTTTTACTGGCCATAATGCCGGCAATCCGCGCAATGCCCAATACATCCCCCTTTTTGTGATTACCTGCCACAATCAGAGCCAGCGTTTCCGGCTGCATTTCAATATAACCCTCGCAAACGGCCTGCCGTTGCGTGACAGCTTTGTCGCCGACATCAACCATATGGGCTTCACCGGCGGCATTAAAATGAGTGAGCGACGATTCGGACATGGCATACTGAGCGAGTGGAAATTCCACGCATTGTATTACCGGGTGAATAAAGATGTCGATTAAAGTACTTTACTTTGCAAGTTTGAAGGATTCGGTTGGCCGCGACTGCGACGAGCTAAACATTGAAGCGCCGCTCCCCGCAAGGGACATATGGCGGCGGGCCAATCCGAATACACCGCTGCCGGATGCCGTATTGGCGGCTATCAATATGGAATATGTCGGCTTAGACGCCGAGGCTAACGATGGCGACGAGGTGGCTTTTTTCCCGCCTGTTACCGGAGGCTGAGATGACTATCAAGCTATATACCGAAACCTTCGACCCCTGGCGAGAACTCACCGACTACCAATCGCAAGCCGATGGTATGGCCGGAAAATACGGCGCCACTAGCGTATTCGTCGGCAGTATGCGCGATTTCAATCAGGGCGATAACGTCCGCAGCATGTATCTGGAACATTATCCAGGCATGACCGAAAAGCAATTACTACACATCATTGAACAGGCGCGAAGTCAGTGGCAGTTTTTGGATGCGCTGGTCATTCATCGCCTCGGTCAGGTATGGCCCAACGATACGCTGGTGCTGGTCGCGGTATGGTCTGAACATCGCGGCGACGCTTTTGACGCCAGTCGTTTTATTATGGAAAATTTGAAGAGTCAGGCGCCGTTTTGGAAGCGAGAAACCTTAGAGTCAGGTAGCGCACGCTGGGTCGAGAAAAATAGCGATGGTTACAAACAGCAAAACTGATGCGTTAGGATTGGCGCAGATTGCTCACCGATTGACTATCGACGACATAGTTTGCCGCGCCAATATCGCCTAATGCACCGGCGTGCAGTTGCTGCCGGAGTTCGGTAATTTGTTGGTTGGCCTGATTAACCTGCTGCTTCAAATCGTTAATGGTTTCATGTAGATATTCGAAGTGAACCTGGAAATAGCGTGCCGAGGGGAAGCTGGCGTCTAACGCTTCCTGAGACATGCTGTTCGCTTTGGATCGAGATCGTCTTGTTTTCATAATGCACCTGAGATCATTACTTTAGGCTAACTCATGCCTCGCTAAAGCGACAGCCATTCCGCCCTTATCTATAAGACGATTCAGAATTGAAAATCCCCACTTACAGTACGAAAAAATTTCGTTGCCAAAGGTTTTCAAGCAAACTTGTTCGGCAACCACACTTGTTCAATACCGGTCCGCAGACCCCGTTGCGGCATGAATGCGGCTTCATTGCCCCAGAAAAACCAGACCAAAAACTTCTCGAATACCGCCAAGTGAGCAGCCGCGTAGCCGACGCACATGATATCGAATTGAAAACTGCCCCTCTCCACGATGGAATCATTGAATGACAAAGCCGTCGTGAATAACCCAGCTCACCCGAGCCATGCCGGGGGTATGAGCATCGACCCGGCTACCGCTTAACAGAGCGTAATCCGGCGCTTATACAAAGCTTGTATATTAGGCTGCTTGGTAATGGTCAGCACCGCAGAATCCGAAAGTTTTCTATGGATAAGGTTGACCATATCCACTTCGCCTTCGGGATCAAGCGAATCGAAAGCTTCTTGCATTAAAATCCACTTAGGTTTGTGCAACAACAAGCGCACCAAGCCCAAACGCTGTTTCTGTTCGCGCTCAAGGTTCTTCTCCCAATCCGCAACTTGATCGAGCTGTTCTTTCAGCTCTTTCACACCGGCCAATTCCAACGTATTTTCCAATACCTGCTGATCGAAGGCCGAGGGGTCGGAAGGGTAACAAATCGAAGCGCGCAAGGTACCGGTCGGTAAATAGGGCCGCGGCGGCATAAAAAACATAGTCTCATCATCCGGCAATTCGATTGCGCCCTCTCCCCATGGCCACAGGCCGGCAATCGCTTTGAACAGCTTATTGCCGGAAAACGCATTACCGGCAATCAATACACGCTCTCCAGCCTTGATTTCTTCGTTGAGGGTAGACACGCAGACGATTCTGTCCAAACGCGAAATGCATAAATCGCGAAATGCCAATACAGATTTGTCGCTTTTCACCAAACGAATCCGATACGGATCGGGCTTGGCTATTTCGCGTTCCAGTTGCTCCAAAGCCTTGCTCAAGCCCAATACCCGCTCGACGGAGGCGCGCCATTCCGCCACCTTCCCCATGTTGTCAACCGGCCAGGACAGGGCCGCGACCATTTGCTGAAAAGCCTGTGCCGATTGCATCAACGCGCCCAGACTGATAGTCCCCAAAATATAGCGCGGCGCCGACACCAGAATCGGAAACGCCATCGACAATATCGAGTACCCGGAGCTAAACATGGTTATACGCTGCCAGGCATGAGTTTGCTGATTCCAGGCATCGACAATATTTCCGAACAAGCGGTGAAAATGTGGATTCTCATGGCGCTCGCCGTGGATCAAGGCAATTGCTTGCGCATTTTCGCGGGCCTTGACTAACGCAAAACGGAAATTGGCTTCCACGGTCTGCCTGTTGTCGGTAGCCATGGTCAGGGGCCGGCCTATCCACCAACCCAAAGTCGATGCACTCGCCGCATAAATCAGCGCCAACCAGACCAAATGGCCCTGAATCGGTACTTCAAGTACGCCCAGATTCAGGGTGACCGTGCCGGATAGAGTCCACAAAATTTCGGTGAAACTGGTTAGCAATAACAGGCAATAAAAGAAGGTATGTAATAAATCGATGGCATATTCCGTGGAAATCCGGATATCTTCCGCAATCCGACCGTCGGGATTGTCATGCTGCCCCGGAATGTGCGTAACCAGATAATGACGGCCGTCGCGCATCCATTGACCGATCAATTTGTCGGTTAGCCAACCGCGCCAACTCAATTGCAGACGGCGTTTGACAACCAGATGACTCGCGGTAATCGCCATGTTGGCGATAAAAATCAATACGATTAGTCCTACTTGCGTAAACAGCCTCGACATCGAGCGCTGTTCCAGCGCATCGAATAAGTCGGCGCTCCACTCGGTAATAATGACCGACACCGCAATCTGCGCCACTGTCAACGCAACCAAAAACGCCGATAAAGTCCGGATAGTGGTCTTATTTTCCGAGCACCAGAAAGGGCCCGCCAATCGGACGAATTGCATAAAAAATTTGCTGGTTGTGCGCAAGGCCATACTCCTCATTTAAGGTCGTCGCGCAATATAACAAAATTAATCGCATCGATAACCATCAAATGTGCTGATGCGCTGCTGCCCGCGCATCAGACTAAGGCTAGGCTTTTGTGTTTTATAACAAAAAAGAGAAAAAACAGAGGTGGAGATGTTTGACGAGTTTGCGACGAGCGCTAAAACGCTCGTCGGTACAGGCGTTTTGCGCTTAGCGCTTCATCGAATCAAAAAATGCAGCGTTGGTTTTAAAGTCTTTGAGTTTGCCCAACAAAAACTCGGATGCCGCCAACTCGTCCATTGGTTGCAGAATTTTGCGCAAAATCCAGGTTTTTTGCAGCTCGTCGGGATCGACCAGATATTCCTCACGACGCGTGCCGGAACGGTTGATATTGATCGCGGGGTAAATCCGTTTTTCGGCAATTTTCCGCTCCAGATGCAGTTCCATGTTACCGGTACCTTTGAACTCTTCGAAGATCACCTCGTCCATCCGCGAGCCGGTTTCCACCAGTGCGGTGGCGATGATGGTCAAACTGCCGCCTTCTTCGATATTCCGCGCCGCACCGAAAAAGCGTTTGGGTTTTTCCAGCGCATTGGCGTCAACACCGCCGGACAGCAATTTGCCGGAAGACGGCACTACCATGTTGTACGCGCGGGCCAGACGGGTAATCGAGTCTAACAGGATAACCACGTCGTGCTTGTGCTCCACCATCCTGCGGGCTTTTTCGATCACCATATCGGCTACTTGCACGTGGCGGGTCGCCGGCTCGTCGAAGGTACTGGAAACCACTTCGCCGCGCACGCAACGCTCCATCTCGGTGACCTCTTCCGGACGCTCGTCGATCAACAACACGATCAGATAACATTCGGGATTATTCTCGGCGATCGCGTGGGCGATGCTTTGCATGATCATGGTTTTACCGGCTTTCGGCGGCGAAACGATCAGGCCGCGCTGGCCTTTACCAATAGGGGCAATCAAGTCGATGATGCGGGCAGTTAAATCTTCGCTGGTACCGTTGCCTTGTTCCAATCGGAAACGTTTATTGGCAAACAGCGGGGTAAGGTTGGAAAAGGAAATCTTATTTTTGGATTGTTCGGGCGATTCGAAGTTGATACTTTCCACCTTCAACATCGCAAAATAACGTTCGCCTTCCTTCGGTGGGCGAATTTTACCGCTGACGGTATCGCCGGTGCGCAAGCCAAACCGTCTGATTTGACTGGGCGATACGTAGATGTCGTCCGGTCCCGCCAGATACGAACACCCCGGAGTCCTTAAAAAACCGAAACCGTCCGCCAGTATTTCCAAAACACCATCGCCAAAAATATCTTCGCCGCTTTTCGCCTGTTTTTTCAGGATTGCAAAAATCAGTTCCTGCTTTCGGGCTCTGTCGATATTTTCCAGCCCCAAGGACTCGGCAATCGCGATAATTTCAGTAACTTGTTTAAGTTTTAACTCGGTAAGATTCATGTTGATTAAGGGAAATGAAAGAAATGCAAAACAGCAGAAAGCCGTTTACAGCGGAAGGTGGTTGTTGGATAAATTAGGGATGTTCAGGATGCGAAGAAGCAAGCGGAGAAAATTTTAGCGCAATAACCGGACTTATCAAAAACATTTTTAATAAATCCGGTTGATTCAGCTGATTTAGATGTTGCTATCGATAAACGCAGCCAACTGAGATTTGGTTAACGCACCGACTTTGGTCGCTTCCACTTCGCCGCCCTTGAAAATCATCAAGGTCGGAATGCCACGCACACCGTAGTGTTGCGGAGTTTTAGGATTCTCGTCGATATTCAATTTGGCAACAGTGAGTTTGCCTTGATATTCGGATGCAATTTCATCCAAAACCGGGGCAATCATCTTGCAGGGCCCGCACCACTCCGCCCAATAATCGACCAACACCGGCGCACCGGATTTCAACACAGTTTCATTAAAATCAGCATCTGATACATGAAGGACTAGGTCGCTCACGCCATTCTCCATTAGTTTACAAAGTCAAGACTATAGTTTCGCCGCGCTTTAATTGTCAATCGATTTCAACCGCGCGGCTTTTTAGTTTATCCTATCGCGCTATGAAGAAAACACATTTGACGGAAACGCGTTTTAGCAATTTGGAGCTGTCCGACTCCATCATCAAAGGTCTGAAAGAAGCAGGATTCATCAACTGCACACCCATTCAGGATAAATCCTTGCCCTTGTCGTTAAGGGGCAAAGACATTGCCGGCCAGGCCCAAACAGGCACCGGCAAAACCGCCACGTTTCTGCTGGCGACCTTTCAGCATCTGATCAACGACGAAAGCGAAAAAATCAAGAATCCGCGCGCTTTAATCCTGGCACCGACCCGCGAGCTGGCGATCCAGATACACAAAGACGCAGTGGCCTTGAGCAAGTATCTGAACCTGAAGTTTGCGCTGATCTACGGCGGCACCGACTACCAAAAACAGTTGGATAAAATCAAAGGCAATGTCGACATTATCATCGGCACGCCGGGCCGCATCATTGATTTTTACCGGCAGGGCGCTTTTACGCTGGACAATATTCAAGTCACCGTGATGGACGAAGCCGACCGCATGTTCGATTTGGGCTTCATTAAAGACATCCGCTTCCTGCTGCGCCGCATGCCGCCCGCGGAAAAACGTTTAAACATGCTGTTTTCGGCCACACTGTCCTACAAAGTCACCGAACTGGCCTACGAGCACATGAACAATCCGGTACTGATTCGCATCGAATCCGAGGAAGTCACATCCAAAGCCATCAATCAGGTAGCTTACTGCCCGGCCAACGAACAAAAAATCCCGCTGTTACTGGGCTTGCTGAAGCAGCATCAACCGCAGCGCAGCATCGTCTTCGTCAACACCAAACGTTGCGCTGAACAGCTGGACGATTATCTGCAAGCCAACGGCCATAAAACCGCTATGCTCAGCGGCGACGTACCGCAGGAAAAACGCCAGCGCCTGCTCAACGATTTCCAAGAAAACCGGGTAACGCTATTAATTGCTACCGACGTCGCCGCGCGTGGTTTGCACATCCCCGATGTGTCGCATGTGTTCAACTACGACTTGCCGCAGGATGTCGAGGATTACGTGCATCGCATCGGCCGTACCGCCCGTTTCGGCGCCAGCGGCGAGGCTATCAGCTTCATTTGCGAGGAATACGCTTACTCGATGCCGGACATCGAAGACTACATCGGCGAAAAAGTGCCGGTGCAAACCATCACCCCGGAATTGATGGTGGAAGACGTGATAAAACCGGAACGCCGCGAACCGCGTGAACGGGTCATGCAGCGTGACAAACGCCCGCCGCGTTCTGAGCACAAACCCAGAGAACACAGGGCGCCGCGTCCCGCACCCGCTACAAACCAGGCATCAACGCCCGAAAATCCTCCACCGCCGCAAACTCAGCAACCTGCCTGACCGGCCGCTGACTATCCGGCTTGCTGATCGACACCAGATAAGCAATGCCGAAAGTCCGAGCGGACGTCAATACGGCAGCGCTATCGTCCACCAGCAGCGTTCTATCCTTTTCAAACAGATGTTTGTCTTGCAGGATCTGCCAAAAACCTTGCTGCTCCTTGGCAAAACCAAAATCGTGCGACGAAATAATTTCGTCGAAAAATTGATGTAGACAGGTTTTTTCCATCTTAAGATTCAAGCTGTCGCGATGCGCGTTCGTCACCAGTAATAAGCGCTTGCCGCTGGCTCGCACCGCATCCAAGAATTCGGTGACATGGGGGTGCACCGCAATCAAACCGGCCAATTCCTGCTTCAATCCGGCGATATTCAACGCTAGCTCCGTACTCCAAAAATCCAGGCAATACCACTCCAATTTGCCCTCCATCGCTTTAAACCGCGGCGCCAACTGCCGTTTGGCTTCATCGAGCAACAGGCCGTGCAACTCGGCAAAGCGCAACGGCACAAACTCCTGCCAAAAATGATTATCGAAATTCAAATCCAGTAAGGTGCCATCCATATCCAGCAGCACGGTATCGATTTGGTTCCAGTCGAGCATCGCCGTTTTTCCTTGTAAAAGCTCGACATATCGCCGAGTCGCAACTATCCACACTGACCAGGCCACCATCGCGAAACATATGCATCGCATCGAGCGTGGGCATACACAGGCCGGTATCGTTTTAATTCTAACCGGAAAACCCGGAAGTTAAGCTAGGCTTAATGTCTAATGGGAGAAAGTTTAAAAGTTTTACCGCGTTTTCGTTATGACATCCCGTAGCTAGGAGTTAACAATGAGCACCTTGAAAGTTAGGACCCGTTTGGGCCTGGGGTTTGGCGGAGTACTGCTGCTGTTGGCAATTATCTCCGGCATAAGTATCTATGGCATGAACAATCTTTTGGCCAATATCGATAACATGGTCAACGACAAATTTCCGAAAACGGTTTGGGCCAATAATGTCATCGATAACATTAATATCATTGCCCGATCCATGCGCAACACGCTGATTGTAAAAGATAAAGCCACCATAGAAAAGGAATTGGGCCGCATCCGGGATGCTCGTAAGGTTATCAAGGAAAACCTGGACAAACTCGACCAGACTATCAGCAGCGTCGAAGGCAAAGCCGCGCTAAGCAAAGTCATGGAAGCCCGCACGCCTTACATTGCCGCGCAAGACCAATTTATCAAACTGGCCGACGAAGGGAAGCAGCAAGAAGCCGCGGAATTTCTGCTGACTGAAGTCCGCAAACTACAAACCACTTATCTAAATTCGGTAACTGCGTTGATTGCATTTCAAACCGTACTTATGGAAAAATCCGGGGTGGAGGCCAAACAAACCGTTAAGCAAAGCGTGAACCTAATTGCCCTGTTGGCGGTTATATCAGTCATTATCGGTAGCATGGCCGGATATCTGATAACCCGCGGTTTGATGAAGCAGCTTGGCGGCGAACCAGGATATGCCGCCGATGCGGTGAAAACCATGTCGGCCGGCGATCTTGCCGTCGCTATCGAACTGCGGGACGGCGACCAATCCAGCTTGCTATATGATTTAAAAACCATGCGCGATCAACTGAGCGACGTGGTCAGGCAAGTGTTGGGAAATGCCGATGTATTGAGCTCGGCGTCCAAAGAAGTCAGCGCCACTGCCCAATCGATCAGCCAAGCTACTACCCAGCAAGCCGCCAGTGTCGACGAGACTACCAGCTCCATCGAACAGCTTAGCGCTTCGGTTCAGCACAACGCCGAAAACGCCCATATTACGGAACAGATGGCAGGCAAATCAGCGAGCGAAGCCAAGCAAGGCGGCGAAGCGGTGATCGAAACCGTCAAGGCCATGAAACATATCGCCAAAAAAATCGGTTTGATCGAAGACATCGCCTACAAAACCAATCTATTGTCCTTAAATGCCGCCATCGAAGCCGCCTCGGCCGGCGAACACGGCAAAGGTTTCGCGGTAGTCGCCGCGGAAGTGCGCAAACTGGCGGAAAGCAGCCGCACCACGGCCGAAGAAATCAACACACTGGCATCCAATAGCGTGGCAATTGCCGAGAAAGCGGGAGGACTAATCAGCAATGTGTTACCCGATATCGTTAAAACCGCTGAGTTAGTGCAGAAGATCAATACCGCTTCCGCCGAACAGTCCGCCGGCATCAATCAGATCAACCAAGCGATGCGGCAGCTAGACAAAGTAACCCAACAAAACGCGGCAGCTTCCGAAGAGATGGCGGCCACGGCGGAAGAACTAAACGGCCAAGCCGAACAACTACAAGATATAGTCGGCTTTTTCAAGTTGGCGGACGGCTGAAGAGTCGGGCATACTAGCGACAGACTAGCTGCCGACATATCTTAGACGACGCTATAAACTTCCATAAACCGCGTTGCCAAAACAGCCGATGCCCAACAGACCGAAAATCCTCAAACAGACCGTCCTCGCCCAAACGCGCCAGTTCTGTATTGAAGCGCTGGATTTGGAGTTCAGCAATGGCGAGCGTCGTCAATATGAACGCTTGGCTCGCAATTCGGCCAATGGCGCAGTGCTGATCGTGCCGATGCTGGACCCCGACACGGTGCTGCTGGTTAGGGAATATGCCGCCGGCATCCATCGCTACGAATTGGGTTTACCGAAAGGCAAACTCGATGCCGGCGAAAATATGCTGGACGCCGCGAACCGGGAATTGAAAGAGGAAATCGGTTACGGCGCGGTCAAATTACGCCATCTGCATCGGGTATCGCTGGCACCGGCTTATTTGGAACACACCATAGACATCATTCTGGCCGAAGACCTCTATCCGGAAAAATTGGTCGGCGACGAACCGGAAGAATTGCAAGTGGTACCTTGGCCGCTGAAACGCATCGATACCTTGCTGGCCAGCGGCGAGTGCAGCGAAGCCCGCTCGATTGCCGCGCTGTACTTGGCTTTGGAGCATTTAAATAATCGTACCTAGCTAATAGCGCGACGCCGCTAAGTCGATACTTACCGGCTTTGAGTGTTAGATTTTATATAAAGGCTCCAAACCGTCGTCAGCTGCCCCGGTATTCGCCAGCGCCGCCGGATTATCGGTAAACGCTTGCCATAGATTCTGACCTTGCCAATCCTGGTTCTGACCGGAATACAACAGACGGTTCAATGCCAGAATTTCGGCATGCAAAGCCGGCGAGCAATGGCCCGCCAGCGCGGCCAGACTGTCCACCGCAAACTCGGCTTTCCCCCATTGCAACAAAGCCTGCTTGGCCGCTTGCGGCTTATTTTCCCAGCAAGCGCGTTTTAATGCCTTCTCCACCGCGTTTTCCGCCAACAATCCGCTGTTTTTGGCCGAACTAGGCTTGACTGAAGGACGGCGGTACAACAATACACCGGTCAACAACCAGCCCAGCGCCAACATTGCCGAAACTGCCTGCCAAAAACGGGTATCGGCATCGGACGTGACCGTGATTGGCGAAGCGAGGCCGACTTCGCTTGCCGGTGCCGGCGGCGCGATGGCGGCTTGTGGCGTCGCCGCCTGCGCCGATTCGCCGCTAGCCAACGCAGTAATCTTTACACTGGGTAAGCGGGCAGTTTCGACTTTCTGGGTTTTGGTATTAAACCAGGCAACTTCCAATGCAGGTAGCGTGTATTCGCCGGGCTTGGATGGGATGAAGGCGATTTTTTCCTCGCGTACCGCCGTCAGGCCGTCGCTTTGCTTATCTTCTTTTAGCAAGGGTTGATCGGGATAGGTTTTAATGCCGTCGATAGCCGTTTTACCCAATAGCTCGGGTAATTGCCCGACTGTCGAACCTTTGGCAGTCAGCGTCAACGTCCGCGTCAACGGCTCGCCGACTTTGACTTGCAGGCCGGCCCCGGACCACGTTTCGTTAAGTTGCAGGGATTCCGCGCTCAGCCAATTCGGGCTCTTGAAACTGGACGGCACCGCCTGCACGGTTAAAGTAAGCGCTTTCGAAGCGACCCGGCGATTTTCCGTGTCGGGCCGGTTGAAGAAGCCGTTGAAGCGCGGTTGGCGTTGGCTACTAATGTATTCGGCGTTCAGAATCAACGGCGCAATGGTAAACACGCCGCTTTGCTGCGGAAAAATCGCATACTTGCGTTCGGTCACCCAATAATCCACACCCTTGATCTGGGTAGCATAAGTGCTGTCCTCGCCCAGTTTTTCCACCAGGGCGTCCTTAATTTCCGGCTCGCTGAGACTGGCCTGAGTAATCTGCACCTTGCGGAATAATTTTAGCGTATACAACACCTGCGACTGCACGTAGGGATGGTCCGGCGTCGCCGCCACCTCCAGAAATATCTCGTCCTGGCTTTGCGGAGTCGCGGCGTTTTCGGTTACCTTCACCGTCAACGGCTTGCTGCTGTCCGCACCGAAAGCGATAGGCGGAATCAATAATTCGCCCGCCTGCTTGGCCATCACATTGACTACCCATTGCTCGTTACGGCTGCTTTTACCGTTCACCCACGACGAACTGCTGCTGCGCTGCTGATTGACGATTTCGAAATTTTCCCGCAACGGCGCGAAATCGGGGTTGCCGTCCGGTTCTTCGCTGGCACTAAAGGTGATCTGAAACGATTCGTTGATGCCGACCGGATTGTGATCGACTGCAACTTGTATCTCCGCCGCCAGGATCCCGGCCGTCGGCAGCATTAACAGACTGAACAAGATTTGCGCGTAAAAATATCTATGCATAAAGTTGATCATTTACTTCATCGAAAAAGGTTTATGAATATCATGCCTATCGTCGAACCAGCCGTATAACACCGGCAATACCACCAGTGTCAGCAGGGTCGAACTGATCAAACCGCCGATTACCACGATAGCCAAGGGTTTTTGCACCTCGGAACCGGGACCGATCGCAAACAAAAACGGCACCAAACCCAGCAAGGCTACGGTCGCGGTCATCATCACCGGACGGAAGCGTTGTTCGCAGCCGCGGCGTATTGCATACGCCAGACTCAGGCCGCTTTCGCGCTGCGAACGGATATACGATACCAGTACCACGCCGTTCAGCACCGCAATGCCCCACAAAGCGATAAACCCCACCGAGGCCGGCACCGACAGATACTCGCCGCTGAGAAACAAGGTGATGATGCCGCCTATCGACGCAAACGGCAGCACCAAAATGATCAAGGCAGCGAAGCGCAGCGATTTAAACAGCATAAACAGCAAGAAGAAAATCGCCGCGATCGTAACCGGGATAATCATCTGCAAATGGCCCAAGGCCCGCTCCATATTCTGAAATTGGCCACCCCATTGCAGATAATAGCCTTCCGGCAGCGTCACCTTATCCGCCACGGCTTTTTGCAATTCGGCAACGAAGCCGCCCAAATCCCGATCGCGGACGTTGATACCCACCACAATACGGCGCTTGCCCATCTCGCGGTTGATCAAGGCCGGACCGTCGTTCAACGTAATCTTGGTAACGTCGCCCAAAGGCACACGTGCGCCATTCGCGGACGTCAGCATCAACGCATCGATTGCGCCGATATTATTCCGAAATTGCTCGGGTAGACGCACCGCCGCCGAAAAGCGCCGCTCGCCCTGATAAATCTCGGTAGCCACCTTGCCGGCTATCGCGGTTTCGATCACATCGTGAATGTCCGCGGCATTCAAGCCGTGACGGGCGATGGCTTGTCTATCCACCGTGATGTTCAAATATTGCTGGCCGGTCAGACGTTCGACACGAATATCGCGGGCACCGCTGACGGCGTTTGCCACACCCGCTATCGTGTCCGCCAGCCGTTTCAGCTCGGCCAGATCGTCGCCGAACACTTTTACCGCCACGTCGGAACGCACACCGGTAACCATTTCGTCCACCCGGTCCGAAATCGGTTGCGCCATCACCACCTGCATGCCTGGTAGGTTTTCGGTCAGTTTGGCACTCATCGCGTCGGCAATATCGTCCTGAGTCCAACCTTTCGGCCATTCTTCCCGCGGTTTCAATGTGACGATAGGCGTGGATTCGTTTTGCGCTTGCGGATCGGCCGGGCTTTCGCCGCGCCCCACGCCGCTGACCACGGTTTTGACGCCGGGAATTTCCATCACCATCTTCATCGCCTGCATTTCCACGTTAATGCTTTCCTCCAGGGAAATATTCGGCATCCGGTTAATACCCGGCACGATGGACCCTTCCCTCATTTCCGGGATAAACGAAGTACCCAGCAGCGGCAACAATGCCACGGTGGCAACAAATACCGCCACCGCCCCGCCGACCACTTTCAGCCTATTGGCCATGGCCCAGTCCAGTATGCGCAGATAAATCCGTTTGATGAAGGCGATTAGCCGAGTGTCGTGTTCGCCGTCATGCCCCTCCAGCAGAAACGCGCACAGGACCGGCGACAACGTCAGCGACACCACCAGCGAAATCAGCAAGGCAATCGCGATGGTATACGCCAGCGGTGCGAACATCTTGCCTTCCATGCCTTGCAAGGTCATCAGCGGCAAAAATACCAGCACGATGATACCGACGCCGAACAGCACCGGTGTCGCCACTTCCTGCGCGGCGGTCTGTACCACCCGCACCCGGCTGGTGGCGCGACCCTTACGCTCGCCCAGCAGCCGGAACGCGTTTTCCACCACCACCACCGAGCCGTCCACCATCAAGCCGATTGCGATGGCCAAACCACCCAGTGACATCAGATTGGCGGACAGGCCTAACTGATTCATCGCGATAAAAGTGACCAGCGGCGTGACGATCAAGGTACTGACCACGATCAAACTGGAACGCACATCGCCTAGAAACAGGAACAACACGATGACCACCAGCACGATACCTTCCAGCAATACCTTGGTTACCGTGTGCAAGGCCGCATCGACCAGATCGCTACGATCATAATAGGAGACGATCTTCAAATCGTTGGGCAGCATGCCCTTGACATTGATTTCCGCGACCCGCTGTTTGATCCGGTCCACCACTTCCTTCGCATTGCCGCCACGCAACATCATGACGATGCCGCCCACGGATTCGGTATAACCGTCCTTAATCACCGCCCCGGCCCGCACTTCGTGGCCGATTTCGATTTCCGCGACATCATGCATATGCACCGGCACGGCGTTTTCTTCTTTCAAGACGATATTGCCTATATCGTTGACATCGTTAATCAAACCGACGCCGCGAATCAGATATTGCTCGGCATAATGCGGCAGCACGCCGCCGCCGCTATTGGCGTTATTGCGGGCCAGCGCCTCGAACACTTCGCTCAAGGAAATCCGGTAATGATGCAGGCGGTTGGGATCCACCAACACCTGATACTGTTTGACGTAACCGCCCTGAGAATTGATTTCGGCGACACCGGGAATGCCGCGCAGCAAGGGTCTGACCACCCAGTCCTGCGCTTCGCGGCGCTGTTGCAATTCTTCCTGGCTCAAGGCCTTCCGGCCATCGTCGTCGCGCTCCAGCGTATATTGATAGACTTCGCCCAAACCGGTGGAAACCGGACCCAATACCGGATTCACACCGTCCGGCATTTGCTGTTTGACCTCGATCAGCCGCTCCATCACCAATTGCCTGGCGAAATAGACCTCGGTACTGTCGGTGAAAATCAGCGTGATCAGCGACAAGCCGTTTTTATTCATCGAGCGCATTTCTTCCAGTCCGGGCAGGCCGGCCATCGCGATTTCCAGCGGCACTGTAACCAGACGCTCAACTTCGTCCGGCGAGCGGCCACTTGCTTCGGTGGCGATTTGCACCTGAATATTGGTCACGTCCGGAAAGGCATCCACCGACAAATCCCGCACCGCGCGGGCACCCAACAAGGTAAGCGCCACCGCCAGGACCGCCACCAGAATACGTTGCTGCAGGGCGGCCTCTATCAATCCGTTGATCATTGCTTACTCCAAAGTGCCGCGCAAACGCTCGTTATTCAAATGAAAAGCCCCATTCACCACAATCTGCTCGCCGGCTTTCAAGCCTTCCAGCAGCGGCCGTTTTTGCGCTTCCTCGCTACCCAAGCGTACCGGCCGCAATTCGAACCGTGCCGGACCGGTTTGTACGAACACATAATCCTTGTCGTTGTCGCGTACCACCGCCTGACTGGGTACTACAAGCGTTTGCGAGCCCGGTTTGCTGATTTTCAGAGTAGCCAGCATTTGCGGTTTAAACAGCCGCTGCGGATTGGCCAGCTCCATTCGCACTGTCACGGTACGGGTATCGGCATCGACCAGATCGGCCACGTAAATCAGCTTGCCGCTGACTTCCTGACCCGGCAGAGCCGGCACCTCGGCCAACACTTTGTCGCCTTGCCGCGCCCAATGCGCTTGTTGTTCGGGAATTTCCGCGACCAGCCACAGCCGCGATAAATCCGCCACCGTGTACAAACTGTCGGCGGGTTGCACTACCTGGCCGATGGCGACGTTACGCTCAATCACCACGCCGTCGATGCTGGCGGTGACCGGCGAGAAGGAATGGATGCTGCGCTGCGTATCCAGGCGTTTCAAATCCGCTTCGCTCATGCCCATCACCCGCAAGCGGTCGCTGGCGGCGCGCAAATCGACTTCCGCTTCCGTCAATACGCCTTGGCGTTCCTGCAATTCGGCTTCGGCAATCACACCGCTTTCCAACAGGCGTTCGGCACGTTTTACGGTAATGCGCCGCAAATTAACCTGCGACGTAGCCTTTAAGTAATCCGATTGCGCCTGGCTCAATTCGGTACTATTCAATAAGGCCAGACGTTCGCCTTTCTTCACGTTTTGGCCAAGCATGGCATTGATTTCGGTAATCCGCCCGGTCACCGAGGCGCCGATGCGGGCGACCTTGTGCTGATCCAATTCCACCCTAGCCGATAAATTCAACGACTCGCTGACTTCACTGGGTTTGACCTCCGCGATGCTCAGTAACTTCAACAAAGCGGGGGAAGCATCGAGAACCGGTTTTAAATCCGCGCCGACGGCCGGCAGCGCAAAACACAGTAATAGCAGCGCTTCCGGCAACAGTGTGGGGCGGGACGTAATCTGGTCCTTAGGTTTCATGATGGTTCCTGTAAATAAACGATATTTATAAAACTATGGGTAAGGAGGGCCATAACCCCTGACATAAGCGCCGATGCTACACCGACTGCTCAACCAACCTCGGACTGATCAAAACCTTATCGATGCGAGTCCCGTCTATATCGACGATTTCAAAACGCCAGTCGCCAAATTCGAAGGCATCGGTTACCTGCGGGATTTTTTCCAGATAAAACAGGATGAAGCCGCCAACCGTGTGGTAGTCGTTCTCGGCCTCGCCGGGTAAATTAACCGCCATGCCGATCACCGACTTCATGCGTTGAATCGACAAACCGCCATCCACCAACCACGAGCCATCGGCCCGCTGCACCACATCGATATCCAGATTGGTGCGGCTAGGCAAATGCCCGACGATGGCTTTCAACACATCGCTCAGTGTTACCAGGCCCTCAATATCGCCGTATTCGTCGACGATCAACGCCAGATCGGCCCGTTTTTCCTGGAAATACTCCAGCAACTGGCTCAGTGTCATCGATTCCAACACATACAGCGGCGCATGCAGAATAGACACGATATCCAATGCTTCACCGGCCATAGCCGGCTTCAATAGATCCCGGCGATGCAATATTCCTACCACATTTTCCAGACCGCTTCGACAGACCACCGCTCTGGAATACGGACAATCGGCGATTTTGGCGCGCTGCGCCGTTTCATCGTCATTCAGATCCACCGCAAAAATCTGCTGCCTTGCAGTCATTACCGCACCGAGTCGCTGCTCGTCGAGTTGCAAAACGTTACCAACCAGATGACTCTCGCTGGCGTGAAATACGCCGGATTCGGCGCCGATCTCCATCAATAACTTAATTTCTTCGTTGGTAACGCTGGTTTGCGGCGGTTGATGCGCACCGAAAATGCGCAACAACAGCGTGCTGGAGGAAGACAACAGCCAGACCAGAGGACTGGCAATCAGAGACAGTGCGTTCATCGGCCGGGCAATCACCACGGCAATCGGCTCCGGACGCAACAAGGCCAGACGCTTCGGCACCAGTTCGCCGACCACCACGGAAAAATAGGTGATTAACACCACCGTCGCTATCAGCGCGATAGTTTCGGCATGGGGTGCCAACAACGGAAAACTCGCCAATTGCCGGCGTAATGGCTCGGTCAAGGCGGCTTCGCCCAACGCCCCGCTGAGAATACCCACCGAGGTTATGCCCACCTGCACCGTGGACAGGAAGCGCGAAGGATCTTTGTGTAATTTAAGTGCCGCGCGGGCGCCCGCGCGTTTTTCGGCCGCCAGTTTTTGCAACCGCGCCAGCCCGGAAGACACCAGCGACATTTCCGACATCGCAAACACGCCGTTTATCAGGACCAAAATCAGTATCAGACCAATATCCATGCGCTAATTGTCTCGGTTACAGTGGAATTGCTTATCGCGAAATCCCGACGACGGCAAACGTATCGGCCGCGCGCCCTTGCATCGCTTACCAGTCCGGTCCGGACTGGCCCGACCGGTTGCGTTGGCCGTATTGATACTTGAATTTGCGCTTTAACAAACCGGTCGGCTCATCGGGTATGCGTTTTAATAATTGTTCGTTAGCCCGCTCGGTTTCGTTTTTTTCGGTCTCCGCCTCGGCTTTTGCTTGTTCGGCCCGCTCCTGTTCCGGCCTAGAGGGCTTAGGCTGATCCGCGGGTTTGGCATCGGCCTCGGCCTGCTGTTTATCCTCGGCCGATTTTTTCTGTTCGGCATCCTGTTTGGCTTGCGATTGCCGGTTTTCTTCCTGTTTTTGGTTTTGCTGTTTGTCGGCATCCGACTGGCCGGATTGCTGATCTTGCTGGGGCTTTTGCTGCTCGGACGACTCTTGCTTTTCCGGTTGCGGATTATCCTGCGGCTTTTGTTGTTCCTGTTCTTTCAGTTTCTTCTCGACAAGGTCCTTGTTGTACTGGGCATCCTGATGCTTTGGGTCGAGTTTTAACGCCTGTTGATAGGCTTGCAAAGCCTCTTGCAACTGACCGGCCTGGGCCAGCGCATTACCGCGATTGTAATGGCCTTCCGCTGTCTGGGTGTTTTTTAAGGTTTCGGCGGCTTCTTGATATTGTCCGGCCTTGTATTGCGCAGCGGCGCGCCAGTCCGGATTGCCGAACTGCTCGGCGGCTTGTTGATATTGTTGTTGCTCGAAAGCCTGCTTGGCGCGTTGATCGGGCGTTTGCCATAGGCTTTGCCAATCCAGCGCGTAGCTATTCTTCGGCAACGGCAATAAACACAGCAATGCCAATAACAGACCTTTTCTAAATTGCAAAGCCGCCCACGGCAACACCAACAGTAACAACCAAGGGCCTTTTTCATCCCATTGTTGCAACAACAGATTACTATCCAAACTTTTGCTGTCGGCATCGGCGCTATTGAACAAGCGCCCGAGGTTCTCGACATCCTCGTCGCCGGCCGTCACCGCTTGATAAATACCCCGGCCGCGCTGAGCCAGCATCGACAACGCGGCTTCTTCCAGTTTCGCTACGACGATGGTGCCATTGCGATCTTTCAGAAATCCGCCGCCCTGTATTTGAATCGGCGCGCCTTCGGCCGTGCCTACCGCCAGTACGGAAACCCGGTAGTCGCCCACCCACTGCTCGGCCTGTTCCGCCACACCGGCATCAACGCCATCGGTGACCAGCAATATATGGCCCTTGACCAGCCCGGCTTGCCGTAGCAACTCCGTGGCCTTGTTCAGCGCGATGCCGGTATTGCTGCCGGGACTGGGCATGATGTCGGTAGTCAATGCCGTCAACTGGCTATCGATGGTAGCGATATCGTTGGTCAGCGGCGTCACGGTGAAGGCATCGCCACCGTAGACCAACAACGCCGTCTGACCATCCTTGCGTTGCTTCAGCAAATCGGCGATTTTGTAGCGGGCCTTGCCGATACGGCAGGGTTTGATGTCGGCGGCATCCATGGATTTAGACAAATCCAACGCGATCACTAAAGCCGCATCGTTCCTAAACGCCGGGCCGGGCAAACGCTGCCAGGTCGGACCGGCCAGCGCGATTATGGTCAACAGCACGGCAAGGCCGGCGCCGAGCAAATGGCCACGCGATTGCGGCGACGGTTTGTCCTGCAAAATAAAAGGCAGCAATTCGGCATCGCAAATCTCGCTCCAGTTGCCGCGCCCTTGCCGATGACGGACCAGCAACAGCAAAAACAAGGCTGCTGGCAATAAAGCCAGCAACCACCAGGGCCGCAGAAAGTGAAAATCGGCAAGACTCATGACCACCTCAATCTGGTCAGCGTTAACCATCCCGTCAATAACAATGCCAAACCGAGTGGCCAGAAAAACAATTCGCTACGCGGCCGGAAATATTGTTTGTCTTTTTCCACCGGTTCCAATTGATCCAGCATCCGGTAAATCCGTTCCAGTTCTTCGGTATTGCGGGCGCGAAAATAATGGCCGCCGGTAGTGTCGGCAATCGCGGTCAGGGTTTTTTCGTCCAGATCGGCGGAGGGGTTGACCCGGCGCGTACCGAACAAACTGCGCACCAACACTTCGTCGGCGCCGATGCCTATCGTGTAGATTTTCAGCTTATGTTCCGCAGCCAGTTCGGCGGCTTTCAACGGCATCAGTTCACCGGCGGTATTGGCGCCATCAGTCAATAAAATCAATACCCGGCTGGCATCCTTTTGCTCTTGCAGGCGTTTGATCGATAAGCCGATCGCATCGCCGATCGAGGTTTTCGGCTCATCCTCGGTGATGCCGATAAACGCTTCGTTAAGCAGAATTTGCACGGTCTTGCGATCAAAGGTCAACGGCACATGCAGATACGCCTGCGTACCGAACAGGATCAAACCCAGCCTATCGCCGATCCGGCGCTGAATAAAATCGCCCGCCACGTGTTTGATCGCGGTTAATCGGTCCACGCGTTCCTTACCAAGGATAAAGTCGTCTTCCTGCATACTGCCGGATACGTCCACCGCCAGCATCAGGTCGCGGCCGCTGACCGCTTGCTCCAAAGGTTCCCCTAGCCACTGCGGGCGCGCCGCGGCCAACACCAGACACAGCCAGGCTACGCCTGCCAGCCACAAGGGCCAGCGTCGGTCGCTACTGACAACCCGAGTTTCGCTGGGACCGAAATCGTCCAGAAACGGTACTTTCAATGCGGCTTGTTGCGCAACGGCTCGCTCCGGCAGCCACCAACGCAACAGTAGAGGTAACGGCAAAAACCATAGCAACCAGGGCCACTGTAATTCAATCATCGTTGTTTCGCCTGCTGTTTCAACCAGCGCTCGCATAGTTCGAACAAGGCCGCCAGCTCGGTTTCGGCCGGCGGCGTTTGCCGATAGTGGCCGTCGGCCAGGCAACGGCCGGGCCCCCGACTAAACGGCTCATCGGCCAATGACCGGTCCAAATATGCCAACCAAGCCTCGCCGCGCAAGCTGGCGACATCGCCGCGCGGCGCTGTGCTGATCGCCACCCGTCGCAGTAATGCCGATACCGCCACCAGGGTTTGTCTGACATCGGCCCCGCTATCCCGGCGAATACCGGACAACAGTTTGGCGGCCGTTTTTACCGCGGTCTGGCGGCGAATGCGTTTGTAGAAATACCGCAGCGCCACTATCGATAGCGGCAACAGCACCGCCAATAACCACCACCCCGGCGCCGGCGGCCAAAAACTGACCGGGCTGGGCAAATGTATATCTTTTAAAGGCAAGGGTTCCATACTGAGTATTTACAACGCTTATAAAGCGGGGAGTTGGGTATACAAAATCAGTTGGTCGTCGATTTGTTGTTGGATGGCCGCTAATTCCGCGAAGCCGGCCTGCGCGGTTTCCCGATAGCCGGCCTCGTGGCGCAGTAGCAATTCCCCGGCCAGCACATGCAATTGACGCTGCAACTCTTGGACATGTTCCAGCCAGTCCTGCGCATAAAGCCTGTCTTGTTGCGCCTGCTTTAGCCAGCGTCCCAAATGCGTGCGACGCGGATCCATGATGGGCCAGTTTTTTCCGCCGTCCTGCGCCCCGGCAAACAGGCAGGCCTTCACCCGCCGCAGCCACTGCCGCGTGTCGAAGCGGCGGATTGCTATCGCAATTTGTTCCGCCGACAGTTCGGCTTCCGCGTAAAACTGCCAATCGCTAAACGGTTGGTAAGCGATGACCCAGTCGGCAATGGCCGCGGCCGGCATCGGCCGGGCAATCGCGTAGCCTTGCAGTAGATGACAACCCAGTAACAACAATACGATACCTTGCTCCTGGCTTTCCACGCCCTCCGCCACCACTTCCCGGCTAAAGGCCTGACTCAGATCGATCACACTTTCGATAATGGCGTAATCGTCGGGATCGTCCAGCATATCCCGCACAAAAGTCTGATCGATTTTCACGGTGTCCACGGACAAATGCCGCAAATGGGTCAGGGACGAATATCCGGTGCCGAAGTCGTCCAATGCCACGCTGATACCGAGCTGCTCCCGGCAACTTTTGATAATCCGATTGACTGCCGACAAGTCGTCCAGCGCGGTGCTTTCCAGAATTTCCAATTGCAGATAACCGGCATCCATTTCCGGATAACTGCGCAGTACGCTTTCAATATAGGCACCGATACCAGACCACAGCAGATGATAGGAAGAGATATTGACGCTGACTTCCAGCAGTAAGCCCTTAGCATGCCAGCCCGCCAACTGCTCGCAGGCTTGGGCGATAACCCAATTGCCGATGCGAATTTCCAGATCGGTAGAAGCGATCACCGGCAGAAACTCCAGCGGCGGCACCATGCCGCGCTGGGGATGCTGCCAACGAATCAAGGCTTCCACACCGCTAACCCGGCCGGCTTTAATATCGACCTTGGGTTGGAAATACAGACGCAGTTCATTGTTCAAAAACGCCGCTTCGATATCCCGCAACTGCTGGTGGCGATGAATGATCTGCTGGTCGCGGTTGGCGTCGAACAACTGACAACGATTCTTGCCCGCCAATTTGGCCTGATACATGGCGTGGTCGGCATGCCGCAATAAGGCGTCGGCGTCGGCGTCGTCCAGCGGATAGACGGTAAAACCGCTACTGGCGCCGACCGCAATCGGCTGATCGCCTATTAAGTACGGCTGGGCAATCGCCCGATGAATACGCATGATGGCTTGTTCGCATTGCTCTATCGAATCCACGTCGCCCAGCAATAGGGCAAATTCGTCGCCGCCATGCCGGGAAACGCTGTCTTCTTCGCGAATGACGTTTTTGATGCGCTCGGCCACTTCCACCAATACCCGGTCGCCGACATCGTGACCGAATTGATCGTTGACCGGCTTGAAGCCGTCCAGATCCAGAAAACAGATCGCCAACATCGATTTTTCGCGCTTACAATGCGCTATGGCCTGATTCAGACGATCGGCGAATAAAATCCGGTTCGGCAAGCGCGTGAGCGGATCGTAATGGGCGAACAACTCCAATAGCTGTTGCTGCTGTTTGGCTTGCGTGACATCGGAGAATAGCCCGACATAGTGGGTAACGTTACCGTCGGTATCGCACAGCGCGGAAACCGTCAGCCATTCCGCATACAACTCGCCGTCTTTTTTCCGGTTCCACAACTCGCCTTGCCAATGCTGTGCCTCGCGCAAGGCCTGCCACATATCCCGGTAAAAATCCGGACCGTATTTGCCGGATTGCAAGATCCTTGGATTACGGCCGATCACTTCTTCGCGGCTATAGCCGGTAATGTCGCAAAAGGTCGGATTCACGTCGATGATGGTCGCGGCGGCATCGGTGATCAAAATACCTTCGTGCGCTTCGCTGAATACCCGCGCGGCCAGTTTCAGATGCTCTTCCGCCTGCTTGCGTTCGGTAATGTCGCGGGTCAGGCCCAATAAGGCGGTGATATTGCCTTCGGCATCGCGCATCGGCACCGCATGGGTATCGAACCAACGTTGGCGGCCCCTCAGACCGACAATCTCAAACTCCAGGGTTCCGGAGGCACCGGCAAAGACGCGCCGGCTCAATTTTTTGAAGGCCTCGCGATACTTGGGCAACACCAAATCCTCCATGCGTCCTTGTTGCGCTTGCTCCAAGTTATCGGCTTCTATCATGTCCAGGCCGGCACGATTCATTTGCAACAATCGGCCGTCGTGCGCCAGCAGTTTCACGCATTCCGGCTCCGATTCGAGGACGGTGCGCAACTTCAACTCCGACTCCCGGGCGATGTTGGCGGAGACTTCCAGCTCCGCGACGGCGCACTCCAACTCTCGGGTACGTTCGTCCACCAAGGCTTGCACCGATGCGGCCCTGCCGCTGACAGTCAGCAGCAGGATGCTGAGCAAACTGGTGAAGGACAAACCGCCGATTAGAGTAATCCAGGGCAGCGAGGAGCCTTGTTCGATGATGAATCGACTATCGGGTGTAATCGTAATCTGCCAATTACGATCGACAAAAGTAAATTGGCGTTGCCATTTCCGCAGCTCGTAGTTCTTGGCTATCGGATTCAGCAGCGGTTTATTAAACAGCAAGGATGGTCCGTCCACCGCACCAAGATCCTGGATAAGGATACCCAGGCTGTCGACGTTAAGCCCCTTGGTGACGATTTCGACCATGCGAACCGGCAGAATCACCGCCGACACAAAGCCTTTTAAGGCTGCGGGATTGGTATTGAGAGCATTTTTATAAACCGGAATCGACACCAAAATACCAGGCTGTAAATCCTGGCGCTGCATCAGCATCAGGCCCTGCGACGCGCTGGGTTTACCGCTAAGACGCGCTATCTCCTTGGATTGCCGGCTTAACGGATTGGAAATTGAGTCCAGACCGAACGCTTTTTCATTACCGGTCATCGGCTCCACAAACATCACGGGATAATATTCCGGCCGCGATGTCACGGATACAGCCGCGCCGTTGACACCGGGTTCGGTGACACGAAAGCCGGTAAAACCTTCGGCGCGGACTTTAGTTTCAAAGGCCGGCAAATCGTCATGGCTGATACGCGGCAGCCATTCCAGAGCCTGTATTTCCGGATGACGTTGCAATATCCCCTGCGAAAATACCGTAAATTCCGCCCTGTCCACGTCGCTGGACGCCAGAAATACATCGCGCAAACTCAGGGTACTGTCGATCACGTTCGCGGCATACTCTACCAATAAGCGGTCTATTTCACTGGCCCGGCTGTCGAAGGCTTGCTGAATGCGCGCGCGTTCGGCCTGAAAAACCTGCAGAAACACCAAGATCAAAGCCATCAATATGCCCAACAACGGCAAGGCCACACTCAGGCGGCGGGTTTGCCAGAGTTCGAACGGGCGGCCGAAATAGCAAAACAGCAGAGGCGCAACAATCATGACCCCCAAACTGTCGCCTATCCACCAATTGCGCCATGCCGTCCAAAGTTGCGAGACAGGCATCAACTTCATCAGGCTTAATGCGCAGATACCGACACTGGGCGCTATCAAGCAAGCCAGCGGTCCGGTCAATACTAAAAATCGCAAAATCAAACCGGGACTATCCAGCCTGGGTAAGCCGGGCTGCAGGTATTTTTTCGACAATGCCACGGCCGTCAATACCTGCAGCGTGCTGCCGGCGCCGATGATGAAAGCGGAAAGCGCGCCGCCGGCCGTCAATTGTCCGGAAAAATCGGCTGCCGCCACGAAATTACTCAGCGTGGCGCCCAGCCAGATACCCGGCCAAAATTTTCGCCCGCCTATCAGTAACGCCGCCAGCGCAATACCGGCCGGCGGCCAAAGCGGGCTGGCGTATCCGGGCGGAATCACCATTTTTAAGCCGCACCACCCCCCCGCAAACATCGCCAGAGTTAACAAGCTAATCCGCAACAAAAACGCCGGCAGGCTGACAAATCCTATTTCGCCTGACCCAGGCAAACAGTGAGCGTTACCGCTAGCGGGAGATTTGATATAAGACATGGGGCGCTTAAGTCGGACGGGAACGCGAGCCGTTCAGCGCCTCTAATGGCGCTTGCTGGGTACTGCAGGGTACCAACAACAAACGCAGCTTGTTGCCGAGACTTTGTAAATACTGCTGCCGTTCTTGAAACCGCTGGCGATAGGCCTGCAGTCGTTGTTTATCGCCGCTATCGATAAGTATCTCGCGCCAGCCGTCGGTAAAGCGGTAACGGCCTTGGCTTGGCAAACTGCTCTCCAGCGGGTCGACGATATGCACCAAAACCACGTCGCAATGCCGAGCCAAATTGGCCAAATGGTTTTCGGCCGCGCTATTCATACCGCGAAAATCGCTGAGGATATACACCCGGCTGCCGGGGCGGGCATGATGCAGCAATCTGGCCAGGGGTTGCGCCAAATTGAACACTCCCCCTCCACTATAGACAGGGTTGATCAGCGCGTTAAAAAACCGCAACAACGCCGGCTTACCGGTTTGCGGTTTTAATTCCTGGCAACCGTCTTCGCTAAAAATTTGCCCGCCGATGCGGTCGCCTTGCTTTAAAGCGGCCCAAGCCAGCAAACCCGCCAGCCGGGCCGCCTGTACCGATTTGAAAACGCCGCGCGTGGCAAAAGCCATCGTCGCGCGGTAATCGACCGCGATGAACATTGGTCTTTCCCGCTCTTCCTTAAACACTTTGCTATGCGGTTTGTCGGTACGCGCGGTAACCCGCCAATCCATCCGCCGCACATCGTCGCCGGGTTGATATAAGCGGGTTTCATCGAAAGCCATGCCGCGCCCCTTCAGATGCGACAGATAATTGCCGCTTTGCGCCGCGCGGATATTGGCATGGCCCAAGCTGAGCATGCCGGCCGGCTTGGCCAGATCGACCAAGGCTTTCAGAGTAACTTCAACCCGGGGGTTGCCGGCCGCTTGCGGCTTATTCATCAGGGTACCGCAATTCTGGCGATCAATTCTTTAATCACGTGGTCCGGCGTAATGCCTTCGGCTTCGGCTTCGTAAGACAAAATCAGACGATGCCGCAACACATCGTACGCCATATCCTGAATGTCGCCCGGATCGACAAAGTCGCGTTGTTGCAGCCAGGCCTTGGCTCGAGCACAGCGATCCAGCGCGATACTGGCGCGCGGACTGGCGCCGTATTCGATCCAGCCGGCCAAATCCTGACCATACGCGGCAGGATTGCGCGTCGCCAGCACGATTTGCAGTAAATACTGCTCCAGGCTGTCCGCCAGATATAAATCCAGCACTTCGCCGCGCGCCGCAAACAAAGCCTGCTGGCTGATTTTCCCGAAGGCGTTGCCGGTATGCAGCAGGGCACCCTTGGCTTCGGCGCGGGCCAGATGCAGAATCGCCTGTTCGTGTTCGGCATTCGGATAATCGATTTTCACATGCAGCAAAAATCGATCGAGTTGCGCTTCCGGAAGCGGGTAAGTGCCTTCCTGCTCGATCGGGTTTTGCGTGGCCATCACCATGAATAAAGGCGGCAGCGGATAAGTGGCTTTGCCGACCGTGATCTGCCGTTCCGCCATCGCTTCCAGCAACGCGGCCTGCACCTTGGCCGGAGCACGATTGATTTCGTCGGCCAGAATCAGATTATGAAACAACGGCCCTTTCTGGAATTCGAAACTGCCTTGCTGCGGCCGGTAAATTTCGGTACCGGTCAAATCGGCAGGCAACAAGTCCGGGGTAAATTGCACCCGATGAAAATCGGCTTCTATGCCTTGGCTAAGTACGTTAATCGCGCGGGTCTTCGCCAAACCTGGCGCGCCTTCCACCAATAGGTGGCCATCGGCCAGCAGGGCGATCAACATCCGTTCCACCAGTACTTCCTGGCCTATGATCTGGGTGTTGATATGGGATTTGAGTTGTTGTAAAGCGGTTTGGCTGGAGCTGAGACTTGTCGCAGTCATGTTAATAAAAAAGTCCTAAAATTTGATGAGTCTTCGACTGGGTTAAGGCCTGAAAGTTGCGTGGCGCTCAATTTTTCCGCTGCAGATCTTTCCATTCGCGATGGGCAACCATGATGTCGACTACTTTTTGCGGATCGTCGGTTACGGTGATCAGCTTTAAATCTTCTTCGGAAATGGTGCCGTATTCCAGCATCTTGGCTTTCATCCAATCCATCAGCCCGCTCCAGAAATCGGTACCGAACAATACTAGCGGAATCGGATAAATCTTATGCGTTTGCATCAAGGTCAAGGCTTCGAAGAACTCGTCCAAAGTACCGAAACCGCCCGGCATACAGACGTAACCGATCGAATAACGCACGAACATCACCTTGCGTACGAAAAAATAACGAAAATTCAGCGAAATATTTTGGTACGGATTGGGCTTTTGCTCCATCGGCAATTCGATGTTCAAACCGATGGACGGTTGATCGTGCAGAATGGCACCTTTGTTGGCGGCTTCCATCACGCCGGGCCCGCCGCCGCTGATGACCGCAAACCCTTCCTTGCTGAGCATTTCCGCCAGTTCCACGGTTTTTTGATAATAAAAATGCTCTGGGGGCAAACGAGCGGAACCGAAAATCGAAATCGCGTCGCACAAACCGGACAGTTCGTCGAAGCCTTCGGTAAATTCGCTGATGATGCGAAAAATCCGCCAGGACTGATCGCCTTTCAGGTCGTCGATGATACTGGATGAAGCCGCGCCGTCGCTGCGGCGGTTCTTGATGCAACTCATGGTTTATTCCTTAACGAGCACAACGCTCCATGCATAGGGAGGGATTTTTGCTTTGCCGGAGCGAATTTCACGATGCTTCCGACAGGCGGTAAACGATTTTACCGGCCAGCAAGGTATGGGTCACGCGCCCGGTCAGGGTCTGCAGCCAATACGGCGTATTACAACCGGCACTGCGCCAATTGTCGCGGTTGACTTGCCAACTGGCTTGAGGATCGAAAATACAGACATCTGCGTTAAACCCCGGCGTCAGCGCCCCACTAGCCAGACCCAAAATCTGCGCCGGCTTGCAGGTTAGCACGGCAATGGCTTGCGACAGGCCAATGCGATGTTGCTGAGTTAACGTCAGGCTGAGCGGCAGCAGAGTTTCCAACGAGGCGACCCCCGGTTCGGTTTCCGGAAACGCACCCAGCTTGGCATCCAGATCGTGCGGCTGGTGATCCGAACAAATCGCATCGATGGTACCGTTAACCAGCCCTTCGCGTAAGTACTGGCGATCGATGGCGCTACGTAGCGGCGGCATGACATGGTAATTACTGTCGAACGGAGTAATGTTGTCTTCGGTCAGATGCAATTGCTGAATCGCCACGTCGGCCGTGACATCCAGGCCGTATTTCTTGGCTTGTTGTAACTTGATCACCGATTGCTTACAGCTGATTTGGCTGATATGTACCCGGCAGCCGGTCAATTCGGCCAACTCCAGACATTGGGCCAACGCGATGGATTCGGCGGCTTCCGGGATGCCGGGCAAACCGTAACGGCTGGCTACCGCGCCTTCGTGCGCACAGCCCTTGCCGGACAAAGCCGCTTCATTGGCACGGAACATCAACAATAAATCGTGACTGCTGGCGTATTCCATCGCCCGCCGCAATATCAACAGATTGCCGAGCGGCTCGCTGGCATTGCTGACGGCGATACAGCCGGCCTGCTTCAGCGCGAACATCGCGCTCAGTTCGGTTCCGGCCAAGCGCTGTGTCAATGCACCGATGCTGTGGATTTGCGGGTAGTCGGCCTTTTCGGCCTTGTCCTTGATGAACTCGACTACCGCCGGGCTATCGATGCAGGGCTTGGTATCCGGCGGCAGACACAGCGAGGTGACGCCGGCGCTAAGCGCGGCCCGGGTTTCGCTGAGGATATTGCCTTTCTGTGTATGACCGGGTTCGCGCAAGCGCACACTAAGATCGACAAAGCCGGGGCAGACGATCTGGCCGCCGGCATCGATGATCTGCTCGGCCGTGAAATCGGCGGCTTGCTCCAGCACAGAGACGATCTTGCCGTCAGCAATGCACACAGCGCCAACGGCGTCGATGTTATTAGCGGGGTCGATGATACGGCCGTTTTTAATCAAAATCTTGGTCATGCCGTACCTCCCTGACTGTGCATGGCCATCGACATAATCGCCATTCTCACCGCGACGCCATTGCTGACTTGTTGCAGGATCACCGATTGCGGGCCGTCGGCGACGCTGGAGGCAATCTCCACGCCCCGATTGATCGGTCCCGGGTGCATTACGATAGCATCGGCTTTGGCGTGTTTAAGCTTGGCTTCGGTCAAACCGAAGCAGCGGAAAAATTCGCTTTCGCTAGGCAAAAACGCCGAGTTCATGCGTTCTTTTTGCAAACGCAGCATGATGACCACATCCACATCATCCAACCCTTCGTCCATATCGTGCATGGGTATTACGCCCATGGTTTTGACTTGTGCCGGCAGCAATGTCTTTGGCGCAATCACCCGAACTTCGGCAACACCCAAGGTGTTTAAAGCCAGAATCTGCGAACGCGCCACCCGCGAATGCAGAATATCGCCGACGATAGCCACTTTCAGACCCTCGAATTGTTTCTTATGTTGCCGGATCGTGAACATATCCAGCATCGCCTGGGTGGGATGGGCATGCTGGCCGTCGCCGGCATTGATCACACTGATATGCGGCGCGGTATGTTGGGCGATGAAATGCGCGGCACCACTGAGGGCATGGCGAACCACAAACATGTCCACATGCATCGCTTCCAGATTATGGATGGTGTCCAGCAGACTCTCGCCCTTGGAGGTGGCGGAGGTGGCGATATTCATGCTTAGCACGTCCGCCGACAGCCGGGTGGCGGCTAGTTCGAAAGTGGTCCGGGTCCTAGTACTGTTCTCGAAAAACAGGTTGACGATGGTCTTGCCGCGCAGCAAGGGCACCTTTTTGACCTGATGTTCGGACATACCGGCAAACGATTCGGCGGTATCCAGAATCTCGGTCAGCAGCTGTTTGTCCAGTCCTTCGATGGTCAGGAAATGCTTGAGCTTGCCTTGCTCGGTAAGCTGGATATGCCGGGTCATGCCGCCGCCACCTGCGGGGATTGAATCTCGATGCCCAGCGGGTCGGGGCCGGTCAGTTTGATACGCTGATCGCCGGCCAGATCGATGCGGATGCCGCAACAATCCGGTTGTAGCGGAATCTGCCGGCCGTTGCGCTCGATCAATACCGCCAACACTACTTGATTGGGGCGGCCGTAATCGAAAATCTCGTTCAGAGCAGCGCGGATGGTGCGGCCGGTGTAAAACACGTCGTCGATCAAGATGATGTCACGGCCTTCCAGATGAGGCGGCAGTTGGCTGGTCTTGACCTTGGGATGCATGCCGATTTGCGAAAAATCGTCGCGATAAAAAGTAATATCCAATAAGCCCAGCGTCTCTGTCAGCCCTAAGCGTTGGTGAATGTGCCGGGCAATCCAGGCCCCGCCGCTGTGAATGCCTATCAGTAACGGATTATGTAATTTTCTATCGACAATCTGTTGGCGAATCGCCGCTTCCAGGTTGTCGAGCAGGATGTCGATATTGAGAGTAGCGATTGGCATGGCGAATTAGAGTGGGAATCTTATTATTATAAAATTTAGACAAAAGGCGAAACAGGCGGGAGGAAAGGCAGAAGCCCAAACCGTTTTTCGTCTTTACCTTTTTATCATTTGCCTATTGATCAAACCAGCTTTGCAGGATGATTTGAGCCGCGAGTTGATCTTGCACCTCCCATAGTTTAGCAGCGCTGACTTTTAAATCGTCAAACAGCATTTGTTTGGCTGCGAAAGTGGTCAGGGTTTCGTCGATTTGATGCACCGGCAGATTGTAACGGCCATTAAGTTGGCGGCAGAATTTTTGCATGCGCGGGGTAACAACATTATCCGAACCGTCGTTTTGCCGGGAAATTCCGACCACCAGACCCTCGGGCTGCCATTCGGCGATCAGCAGGCCAATCTTGTTCCAATCGGGAACCTGGTTGAGCGAACGGATAGTTTGCAGCGGGCTGGCGATGCCGGTATCGGCATGACCGACCGCGACGCCGATTTTTTTATTGCCGAAATCAAACCCCAGGTAAGTGCTACTACTGAATTTCGCCGCCAGCGGGTCGCGCTTAACCATGGCCCGCCGGCGTGGTCAGACGATTGATATCGATACCCAGCTGCCCGGCCGCCGCATTCCAGCGCTGGCTGATCGGCGTTTCGTAGAGAATAGCTTCGCCGCAGGGCGTGTTCAGCCAGGCGTTTTCGACCATTTCTTTCTCCAGCTGACCGCTACCCCAGCCGGCGTAACCCAGTGCGATTAAATAATGGCTTGGGCCTTTACCTTCGGCGATGGCCTCGAGAATGTCGCGGGAGCTGGTGAGGGTAATATTGTCGGCGGTACTGATGCTGGAATCCCAGCGCTGCTCACAGGAATTATGAATCACAAAGCCGCGCTCCTGCTGCACCGGGCCACCGGCAAACACCGGCGTCTCCAACACGTTTTCCAGTTCGGTTTTGATGCCCATTTGCTCGAAAATATCGCGCAACTTCATACCGGTTGGCCGGTTGATAACGATACCTAGCGCGCCTTCGTCGTTGTGTTGGCACAAATAGGTAACCGTATGAAAAAAATGCGGATCGGCTAGGCCGGGCATCGCAATCAAAAACTGGTTATTTAAATAAGTAACATCTGTCATTGGAGTGCTGTATGGGCTAGCGGGCAGTCATGCCGGTTTCATCTGAGAATTTCCAGACCCTGGTAATCACCAAAACGTTCACTTCTTTTAACAAATCATCGGGTAACGCAGCAAAGGGCGCGCTCATCTTCACAATGCGTTTCGCGGCGTCATCTAATGCGGCATTGCCGGAAGACCGAACAATTCGCATGCTGTAAATACTGCCGTCGGCATTGATCCCAACATCCATGGTCAAGGATTGCGATGCACCGCTTTTGCGCGCGGCCTCAGGATAATTCAGATTTCCGGTCCGCTCAACCTTGTCTTCCCAATCCTTGACGTACTGCGCAGCCAAATACTTGTGGGTACTGATCGAGTTGACAAATTTGATCTTGGTATCCTGAGCGCTTTGCTGGCTGTTGCGGATACGTTCGCCTAACTGGGCAATTTGTTGCTGAAGTGCTTCCGGCGATAATTTGGGGGCGGATTCCTGAACTTCAACGGCTTCTGGCATTTCTATCGGCTGCTCGGGCTCGGCCACCACTTTCACCGGCGCTTTCGGTTGCGTCAAAATTTTCTCGGCGACCGGTTTGACCTGAGCGACGGCCGGATGCGGCAGGACTTTTTTAACCGGCGGACTGAACGGCTGGTCCTGGGTCGCTATTTTTTGCTGCGGCGGTTCCGGTTTGCGGGTTTCTTCGCCGGCGCCTATTTGATGTTCTGCCGCCAGATATTTCGCATCCTTGGGCGCCTTTTTGACCGGCGCATGAGCAACGGTTATTTCAATCGAACGGTTGATCTTGGGCGGTTGCGGCGCTGTGAAATTAACCCCCAACAACACGATTACGTGCAGCACCGCCGCCACAAACAAAGCCGTCAGCAGCGAATCGCCCTGCGATAACGGAGTGGGTGTTAATTCCGGCGCATACATACTCAGGCTTGCAGCTTGGCGGCGATGTGATCCATTAATTGTGCGCTGATATTGATGCCGAACTGTTTATCCAGTTCCTGCACACAGGTCGGACTGGTGACATTCACCTCGGTCAAATAATCGCCGATCACATCCAGGCCAACGAATATCAGACCTTTTTCGCGCAGGGTTGGCCCGACCTGTTCGGCAATCCAGCGATCGCGATCGCTTAAAGGCCGGCCTTCGCCACGGCCTCCGGCGGCCAGATTACCCCGGCTCTCGCCGCTGGCGGGTATCCGCGCCAGGCAATAGGGAACCGGTTCGCCATTAACCACCAAAATGCGTTTATCGCCGTCTTTTACCGCCGGCAGATATTTTTGCGCCATGATGTAACTGGCGCCGTGCTGGGTCATGGTTTCCAGAATCACGCTGAGATTGGGATCGTTTTCCCGCACGTAGAAGATTGACGCGCCGCCCATCCCGTCCAAGGGTTTCAGGATGATTTCCTTGTGTTCTTGCAAAAATTCGCGAATTTTTCGCGGATCCCTGGCTACCAAAGTGTCGGTACAGCATTGCGGAAACCAGGCGGTGAACATTTTTTCGTTGGCATCCCGCAGCGATTGCGGCTTGTTGACCACATAAACGCCCTGCCGTTCGGCCTGCTCCAGCATATAGGTGGCGTATATATATTCCTGATTGAAAGGCGGATCCTTACGCATCAGAATTGCATCCAGCTCCGCCAGCGCAATCTGCTGCTCGCCTTGAAAACCGTACCACGCCTTTTCGTCGCGCTGCACCTGCAGCAAACGCGTGCGGGCATAAGCCTGACCATTACGCATATACAGGTCGGATAGCTCCATGTAATGCAACTCCCAACCGCGCGCCTGCGCTTCCAACAACATCGCGAAACTGGTGTCCTTTTTAATATTGATCTGGCCGATGGGGTCCATGACCATGCCGAGTTTGATAGCCATTAAAGTCCTGTAATATCCGAAGCGGGTGGAAATAAAAACGATTTTATCAAATTTATTTTCCAGGCTGTTGTTTACCAACAAAAGTTTTTTTGATATAAAGCGCGGCTATTTTGAATTAAAAGCTCGCATTGAGGTAGTCATGTCCAGAGTATGCCAAGTAACAGGTAAACGCCCGATCAGCGGGCACAACGTTTCACACGCGATGAACAGAACCAAAAGACGTTTTACGCCTAATCTGCATCACCATAGATTTTGGGTTGAAAGCGAAAACCGTTGGGTTCGTTTGAGAGTATCTTCCAAAGGTATGCGGATTATCGACAAAAACGGCATCGATGCCGTGCTGGCCGATATGCGTAAACGCGGCGAACAATTTTAAGGAGACTGAATCATGCGTGACAAAATCAAACTGGTTTCTAGCGAAGGCACCGGCCATTTCTACACCACCACCAAAAACAAAAAAACCATGCCTGAAAAAATGGAGATCAAAAAATTTGATCCTGTCGTTCGTAAGCATGTGATGTACAAAGAAGCCAAAATCAAATAGACCCTGGTTTATTGACCAGCTTCAAGGCGTTGGCGGGCTAGCAGGGTTTTGTCCGACTAGCCACCGCCACCGGCTTTCTTGATCGCATCCAATTCCGCTTTCAACGATTCCGTAAACTTGGCAAGCGCCAAATATTTCATCTCCAAAGCCTTTTTCTCAGCTTCCAAAATATTGTATTTGGTTTTAAGTTGCTGAAGGAAGCGCCGTAAACGCTCCATATCGTCCTGCGCCGAAGAATGCTCAGAGAACGACTGACTAGCCTCGGTTTCGCCACTAACTCCGCGAAAATTACTGGTTTCGATGCCGTCATCGATCGGAAACGAGGAAGGCGCTTTCAGCTCATCAGGACTGATACTCTCGATACCACCGCTTAAAATCAAAGCATTGAACTTATGCCGCATCAAAATAAATGCGGCGGTTTCGCTGATCTTGCCGTTCTGGCAGACCACCACAATCGGATGCTGACGGTTCAAAGTTTTCAGCTGCATGCGCAACGAAAAAAACGGCAGATTGATGCTGAACGGCAAATGCCTAGGCTTATATTCGTCCGGCTCCCTTACGTCGATTAAATCGGCGCCCTTGGCAACTAAATCCTGGGCATCTTGATAACTGATATATTTAAGCGTCGGCTGCTTAATTAACGTCAAAAACTGCTCTTTGCCCAAACGCAGCAAGGAAACGTCGCTGATGGCGGTCACCGACACATTCCGCGGCTCGCCTGAAATCAGCGCATCTTCGCCAAAGGTATCCTGATCGCCAAGTTGTGCCAGTTTAATTTCCTTGGCGCTGGGAGCGGGTTTTCTGCTGACCAGACATTGGCCTTTTTTGATAATGTAGTAAAAATCACCGGGTTCACCTTGACTGACAATAACATCACCGGCAACCACGCGAACTTCCTGCATGCCCATTAAAATTTTTTGCAAATTGGCCGGAGGCAACGCCCGGAACACCGGCGACTTCAGTAAAGTCGTCATCCAGTCATCGTTGCCCTCTTCCTCATCAACTACCATAAAACTCTCGGTTTCTTCATACGGAACATCTTGAGCGGATTTCATCATATCAGCATTCAATCGCAAAAAACGAATTCTGCCATTAGCAACGGCGTTCACTTTTCGGGGGATTTGATGGGCTAATGCGAAGCGCGCCGAAGGGCTGTCCGACTTGATTGTTTCGATCTTCAGATGATCGGTCTGCAAGGTGACGCTACCGTCAAGCAGATAGAGCAAGTCGTTACGCTCTTCGCCGCATTTGAACAAAAACTGGCCTTCCTCCGCATCCTCGATCTTGATTTGTGCGCATAGCGCCTCAAACTTATTGAACGGCAGCGTGGATAGCGGAATTAATTGCCGAATCACACGGCCTTCAGCAGAATGGATGTCGACAGCCACGTACTAGTTGCGGATAAAAAGTGAAGGGAAACCAACAAGAAAACTTAATCTATGATAGTCGATTATTAAGTAAACTCTCAGTGAAACATTTTGCCACCCAGCGTGTCCATGCTGGCAACTTAACTGCCTGGAATGCAACAACCATGACGACCATGACCAAATTATTCCTGATTATTTTGATAAGCCTGAGCAGTTGGCAGGCCGGTGCAGTCCTGCCCGGACAAATTGACGGTGCGCCGTTACCGTCCCTAGCGCCGATGCTGGAGCAAAGCATGCCGGCTGTGGTCAATATTTCCACCTCCACCAATGTCCGGGTGCAGGAAAATCCGTTGATGAACGACCCCGCGTTTCGGCGTTTTTTCAATATCCCCAAAAACCCGAAACAGCAACAACGGAACAGCTTGGGTTCCGGGGTGATTATCGATAAAGATCAAGGCTATGTGCTGACCAATAACCATGTGATAGACAAAGCGGACAAGATTACCGTGACGCTCAGTGACGGTCGGCAGCTTAACGCCAAACTGCTGGGCACCGATCCGGAGGCCGACGTGGCAGTGATTCAGATCCCCGCGGACAACCTCAGCGCGCTGAAAATCGCCGACTCCAGCCAGCTTAAAGTCGGCGACTTCGTGGTCGCCATCGGCAACCCGTTCGGCCTAGGGCAAACCGTTACTTCCGGCATCGTCAGCGCGCTGGGCCGCTCCGGGCTGGGCATCGAAGGTTATGAAGATTTTATTCAAACCGATGCCTCGATCAACCCAGGCAATTCCGGCGGCGCCCTGGTGAATTTGCGCGGTGAATTTGTCGGCATGAACACCGCCATCCTGGCCCCCAGCGGCGGCAACGTCGGTATCGGTTTTGCGATTCCGTCGAATATGGCACTTAGGTTAATGGAATCGCTGGTTCAACACGGCGAAGTACGCCGCGGCTTGCTGGGCGTTACGACTCAAGACCTGACGCCGGAACTGGTGAAAGCTTTTGCCCTGAAAAGCCAGCATGGCGCGGTAGTTAGCCGGGTAGAAGCCGGTTCGCCAGCCGAAAAAGCCGGCCTGGAGCCGGGCGATATTATCCTGGCCATCAACGGTCAGGACGTCAAAGGCGGCAGCGCGCAAATCCGTAACGCAGTCGGCTTACTGCAAATCGGCGATACCGCCAGCCTGGAAGTTATGCGCGGCGAGGAACGCAAGTCGCTGCAAGCCACCATAGGCAAGCCGAAACGGCCGGAGCTGGACGGCAATAAACTTCATCCGACTTTAAGCGGCGCCGTGCTCGGCGTGACGCCCAAGGATCAGGTGGAAGGTGTGATGATCGAAAAAGTCGAACAAAACTCCAAAGCTTGGAAAACCGGCCTACGGCCCGGCGACATCATCGTCACCGCCAACCGCTACCGGGTCAGGAACTTGGACGAGATCAAGCAGGTGGTCAACCCGAATGCACCCTTGCTTGTCAATCTGCAACGCGGCGGCGAAGCCTTTTTCGTCGTGTTGCAATAAGCTCAATTCAACATCGTTTTCAGCGCGGCCAGGCTGGCCTTGCCGCGCTGCTTGATTTCTTCCGGCGGCAATTGCTTTTTGTTGGCCCACTCCAAATCCTCTTCCGGCAACTCGTTTAAAAACCGGCTGGGTTCGCACTCGGCCAAATCGCCGTAGCGCTTGCGGTGCGTGCAATAACTAAAGGTTAAAGTCTGCTGGGCGCGGGTAATCCCGACATAAGCCAAGCGCCGCTCTTCTTCGATATTATCGGTCTCGATGCTGTTTTGATGCGGCAGCAGATTTTCTTCCATACCGATCAAAAACACATGCGGAAACTCCAGGCCCTTGGCGGCATGCAGCGTCATCAAGCTCACCTGATCGCCGGCTTCGTCTTCCTGATTGCGATCCAAAATATCCAGCAACATCACCTTGGCGATTACATCCGCCAGCGATTGCTGAGTTCCCTGATCTTTGCTGGCGAGACGTTGCAACCACTCGATCAACTCGTAAACGTTTTTCAATTTACGTTCGGCCGAGGCCGGGGTTTTACTGTTCTCCTGCAACCAGGCCGGATAATGAATTTCGTCTATCATCCGGTTAATCACCACAAAGGTGTCCTCGCGCTCGGTCTTGATCGCCGTTTCTTTCAGCCAATCGCAAAAATTGACCAAGCGATGCATAGCCTTATCCGGCAAGCGTTGCTGCAGCCCCAACTCATTGCAGGCGGCAAATAGGCTGATATGCCGCTCGTTGGCATAGGCGCCCAATTTTTCCAGCGTGGTCGGGCCGATCTCTCGGCGCGGGGTGTTGATCACCCGCAAGAAAGCCGCATCATCATCGCGATTGACCAGCAGGCGCAGATAAGCCAATACGTCCTTGATTTCCGCAAAGGAAAAAAACGAGGCGCTGCCGCTGATGAAATAGGGCACGTTGTTTTCGCGCAATTCCTTCTCGAACAAGCGCGACTGGTGATTGCCGCGATACAAAATCGCGTAATCGCCGTAAGAGCCGCCGGTTTTGAAACGGTGATGCACGATTTCGGCGGTGACTTGCTTGGCTTCTGCAACGTCGTTCTTATGACTCAGCACTCTTAGCGGGTCGCCATAGCCCAGCTCGCTCCACAGTTTTTTCTGGAAGGCGTGCGGATTGTTGGCGATCAACTGGTTGGCCACCTTCAAAATCCGTCCGGCGGAACGGTAATTCTGCTCCAGCTTGATGACCTGCAAGCGGCTGTAATCTTTTTGCAATTGGCCAAGATTTTCAGGCTGCGCGCCACGCCAGGCATAGATCGACTGGTCGTCGTCGCCCACCACGGTAAAGCGGCCGAGATTGCCGGCCAATAATTTCACCAGTTGATACTGGGTGATATTGGTATCCTGGTATTCGTCCACCAGCAGGTAGCGAATCTTGTTCTGCCATTTCTCAAGCACCTCGGGATGTTGCTGGAACAGCAGCACCGGCAATAAAATCAAATCGTCGAAATCGGTGGCGTTATAGGCCTTCAAGCTGCGGGTAAACGCTTCGTAAAGCAGCGCAGCCGGCAGGCTGTTGGCATCGGATTGGCTCAAGGCTTGAAGTGGCGTGATAAAGGCGTTTTTCCATTGGCCGATTTGCCAGTTGTACTGCTCCACATTATCGATATCGCAACCGCCCACGCCGTGACTGATCAGATTGCGCAGTAAGGTCAGTCGGTCTTGTTCATCAAACAAGGTGATCGCCGCCTTATAACCCAGGGCCTTATGTTCGGCGCGCAAAATATCCAAACCAAGGGAATGAAAGGTGGAGACTCTTAGCCCCCGGCCCTGTTTGTCATCCAGCAAACGTCCGACCCGGCTTTTCATCTCCCGCGCCGCCTTGTTGGTAAAGGTAACCGCCGCGATATGCCGGGCGGGCGTGCCTTGCTGCACCAGATAGGCGATTTTCTCGGTAATCACCCGCGTCTTGCCGCTACCGGCGCCGGCCAGCACTAGCAGGGGATGATCGATGGTTTTAACGGCGGCGAGCTGTTGCGAGTTAAGTTTGGGAGCCATTTACAAGTGATCGAGCGGACTGGTCACGCCTTGGCCGCCTTTGTTGAGAACATGGGTGTAAATCATCGTGGTGCTGACGTCAACATGACCGAGCAATTCCTGCACAGTACGGATATCGTAACCGCTTTCCAGCAAATGCGTGGCAAACGAATGCCGAAAGGTGTGCGGCGTAGCGGCCTTGCCAAAATCGGCATCGCGCGCCGCCTGTTTCACGGCCCGTTGTATGGCCTGCTCCTGAATATGATGCCGCCGCACCTCGCCGCTACGTGGGTCGGTGGAGAGCTTTGCGGCGGGGAATACATATTGCCAAATCCACTCCCTGGCGGCATTGGGGTATTTGCGTTCCAGCGCATAGGGCAGATAAACACTGCCGAAACCTTGCGCCAAATCGGTAAGATGCAGCTCCTTGACCTTGTCTAAATGCATTTGTAGCGTCGGCGTCACTGACGTCGGCAACATCGTCACCCGGTCTTTGAACCCCTTGCCATCGCGGATCAAAATCTCCCGACGCTTGAAATCCACATCCTGTACCCGCAAGCGCAAGCATTCCATAATCCGCATGCCAGTGCCATAAAGCAGGCTGGCAATCAAATGCGGCGTGCCATTTAAACGCACCAAAATCGCCTGGATTTCCTCGCGATTCAATACCACCGGAAACGCTTGGGCGCCTTGGCCTGTTCCACGTTATCCAGCCATGGCAACTGCACAGCCAATACTTCCTTATATAAAAACAGCAGTGCCGCTTTCGCCTGATTCTGTGTAGAGGCAGCCACCTTGCCGTCGACCGCCAAATGCGTCAAAAACTGTTCAACTTCTCTAGCACCCAGGTCGCGGGGATGCTGCTTGCCAAAATACAAAATAAAGCGTTTAATCCAGTCCGTGTATGCCTGTTCCGTGCGAATACTGTAGTGCTTCAAACGAATTTTGGCGCGCACTTGGTCTAACAGTTTCGGCGGATTTCCTGGCAAGGCATTTGACGCATCTGACATTGATTTTTAGGATAGGCTAAATTTAGACAAACTACTGAAATAGAAAATGATTCTATTAATTAAAAATGAGTTAGGCAACCGTTTGACGCAATGTTTTGCGTCATTTAGGATGTCTAATTGTAGTTAGGCCTCTTCATCGCAGTAGCGCAACCAGAATCCAGCGCATATCACAAGCCATATTGCAGGAGACTCAATGGGAGCCGACCTTAAAGAAGACCCTACGTTTTTCGATCGAGCTGATAGTCTTATCAACTTGGCAAACGAACACTGTGCTGAAACAGGCAGAGGCAAAGTAAGTGCATCATTCATGTATGGTTGCGCTCGGTTTCAGGCATGGAATGCAGCAACGTGGGCGGGGAATTCTGGCGAAATGCTAGAAAAGCGAAATGAAACGATCGAGTACTTTGTTGAGCAATACAGAACTATGCTCTCTGAGAACCTCGACGACTACATTGGCAACTTCGCAAAATACATGGGGCCGTCCAATGACCACTAACCATTTTAGCGTCTGCGTTGGCCTAACTAGTTGTTCAACAGGACGTCAACCCGCTACGCGGGCTGCCGCCTGTTAACGCGGGCGTTAGAAGGCACAGAGCGATCATGCGTGCATTCAAACACCACAGCTCATTTCCCAAAGAGAAACACGTCCAAAACCATCTGTTTCCGCACGTCTGCTTCCACTGCCGGAAATCTTTCAAGAAGCCACGTAGTGAAGAGCCAAGGCTCTGTCCCCAATGTGGTGCCAATATGGTGGAGTTGAGCCGCAAGTTTTCCGCCCCCAAGACAACCGACGCAGAGCAGTGGGAGAAGGTTCAGTTCTTGGTTGCTCACGGCTTCGTTTTTCAGTCTCTGCATGAATTGCGCGAAGACGGAAAACAATACAATGTGAGTTACCCCGCCACGCTTCAGGAAGCTAAGGCGTTTGTCATTGAATACAAACAGCAGGCGGTTCGAAGTGCTATCTAACATTCCGCTCAACCTCGCTCCCTTCGGTCGCTGGACGCTGCGCGATAAAGCCGCGCAGCGCCGGTTAGCTCTACGTTGGGCGTCATAACATGGGCTACTCTTTATCCTTACTTGCGGTTCAAACCTCGGACGCGGCAGCGGCACTCGAGCAACTTGGTTACATCCGCACTGGCCAATCCTGCGAATACGCGCGGGAACCTCTATCGAGCTATGCGCTCCCCACAAATTGGTTTCTCATCGTTGCGCGCGGTTGCGACAACCGCTTCCTGCAACCGAAGATATTGGGGCCTTTGTCCGAGCACTTTCCCGTGATTGGCTGCTCAGTTGAGGAGCATGTTATGTTCAGCTCCGCCGAGTATTGGGCCGGTGGCAATCAGGTATGGCGTGTGGAGCATGTCGGTGAGAATGGCCCCATTCACTTGAAGACTTCTGGCGTTCTGCCACCCGGGTTTAAGGCCATGGCTGCCGCGCACAAGGAAGCACAAGAAGCAGATGGAGGGGAAAAGGCAGGCGTCGACCACTACTTCGACATTCCACTAAACGCGGCTAAAGAAGTTATCGGTTTTAAGCACGATGAAGACATACCAGGCGTGGACTACGACGGCTTCGAAGTACTTCGTAAGACTTCCTCGTCAACCGGTTCCAAGCCTTGGTGGCGCTTCTGGAAATGACGCCCAACCCTACAGTTAACCGGACCGCCTGCAAGCTGCGCTTGCAGGCGGTCCGGCCTTCGGCCTCCGCCGGCCGGTTACTTTGCACGTTAGGCAACCAAAATGTCGGAAACAGAAAATGAAAAAGATTGGAAACTCAAGCTCCGATATGGGAAGCTCACTACGCCATTTCAACACTACACTTTAATTGGTGAAGGCATCGTGGGGGTTCTTGCACCTGAGTTTTCTTGCCCTCAAGGGCCTGCTTTTATGGGCATGAAAGCTTGGGCCTTATCATCCGACCAATCAATTGATATGCTCAGAGTAATTGGCGGCCGTATTGGCTTTACTGTTACTGGTAATACTCAAGTTTGGGAAACAGAACCTGAAGATCCTCCAGGTGAAAAACCTTATGGTTATGGCATTAACTTCACTCCATTCAACGATGATGAAAAGTAAATATTGCCTAACCCTACGCTCAAGTTCCCTCCCTTCGGTCGCTAGGACGCGCCTTCGGCGCTCCCCTTAGCTGCACGTTAGGTTGCGGTGAATGCATGACTATTTCAAAAGCTGCTAGTCCGTTAGTCTATCAATGCATGTTTTGTGCTGAAAGCATCGCGCCAACAGATATGGACCCATGTGCGTTAAATATAATTGCAAGAATTGATCGCCCGCGCGAAGTTCAAAAGGAACAAATGTTTTATTGCCACATTGACTGTCTTAAATCTCACTCAAGCATACATCCTGGTAATTTCTATATTACCGATCCAAATTTTTCTACCGTAGGAGAGTTCGCAAGTGAGTAACCCACCTAACACGTCGCTCAAAGGGACGCTGCGCGCCCCTTAGCTTTGCGTTAGCCGCATCACGCCTCACACCATGAAATTCGTTTGGATAGCTTTGATACTGGTCGGTGCAGCCATCGGATCGTTTATCTTTTGGCGTCAGCGACACCAAGTAACAGAGGCGTCTCACATCTCGACGCTGTCATGGCTCACGACGGAAAAGATATACGAGGGGTTTCCCTTGATGCTCCGCCGTCCCATGAAGCTAGACACAGATTCGCTGCGCCCGCTGTATCCCACTCTGGCTGTTGTGACTCATGAGTTCGCTAAGCGCAAGCCAAACGGATTGCCCGAACCGGACTACAACGAGAGCCTTTTCGATATGGACTGTGCCTTGGTTGAAGCGTTTGATGTTGGCAGCATGGGTGTCCCAGCATTGGTCGAGACGTTTGGCGGCAAGCGTCACTATTACTTCTATGTGTCATCCACGGCTGATGTTCCAACTACTATTTCTGCTGTTGCGCAGCGCTATCCCACAGAGCGATTGTCTTGGACAGTTCGCCCAGACCCGAAGTGGGGATTTATTGAGAAGTATGCGACTGAGCACTTTTGATGCGGCTAACCATGCGCTGCAGCGAACCCGGCAGAGTGTCGTGGTTGCAATCGTGGCGTCCCGTGGGCCGGGTCGCTGAGCTTGGGTCGTTATGCATAAAAAGTTAGTATTCATTTTTGCCGCTTGGTTGGTAGCTTCATCGGCATGTGGAGCTGAGTCGCGATTACAAGTCAATCCTTTCGGCACTTGGTCCATTGCCAGCAATCACAACGAACATCGTTGGGTCATTATTCATAATCTCAATGAGGCCCCTAAATCTGGTGTGTACCACATAGAAGTTATCGGTCGTGGCAATGGTAAGCCCATCTGGAACATTCGCCATATTGCAAACCACATGGCAATCACTGAAGAGGCTCTTTCCCGCAGCGTAATCAAACCATTGAATAAAGGTGGCGTTTACCCAGAGTCATTCGAGTGGGCCTACAAATCTTGGCAAGATACAAATGATGGTAAAGGTGGTTTCATATGCAAAACAGATGTCATTCAATGCCTTCGACAATAATGCATAACCCATCATTTAACACTGACTGGCGCGATAAACCCGCGCCAGTCGGTTAATTCAATCGTTAGGCCGATTGAGATGGCGATGCTCCACATCATTTTGAGAATCGTTCTATTGATAATATTTTTGTTTAACGTCACGCTTGTACTGTTGGTGACTTTTTGGCGGTTACTGCCGAGCGACGCTCAAGCACAATTAAACTTCCCATCCATGGCGGGTTTTGGGCTTTTCATGATTTACATTTCTGCGTTTAATCGCTTCCCCACCCAAGGCCGTCTGTTACTCCGTCAAAATGAATTCAGATATATTCATGCACCCGCCATTGTCATATCTACAGTTGGCTTTACTCTTGGTTTCTTACTTAGATAAGCCTAAACCGGCAGTCAAGCGGGACGCGCCTTCGGCGCGCCCCTTACTTTTACGTTAGAACGCAATGCCCATGAAGTATTTGTCACTGTTCCGAATGCCAACCCCGATGAAAATCACCGGGCGGTCTTCAAGCATCACGAACGCTTTCATTAATTCGATAATTCTTGTCGTGCCACCCAGCGCGGAAGAAGTAAAGCAGGCATTGGAAATACTCGGAATGACCCCCGAAACATTTCAGCGTGCATACTGTGGCAGCGTGGCTACCCATTCCGAAACAGCGTGCTTACCATCGACTACCCGGCGCGCCTCTGGCTAGTTGAGGACTCGCAATGACGCCTAACCGCTCGCTCAAACCTTAGATATAACTAAACACAACTGCGTATTTTTGAACAAACTGGAAGCTATTTTATGAATTCGAACCAAAATGCTGTGATGTCTTCTTTAACCTCACACAATCCGTTTACTGGCCGTATCAGCGAAGAGTACGATTTTCTAGGGATGATGTGTCCCAATGTAGTGGTTCTGACGCAGAAGCTCGGCGCCACTATCGCCGCATGGCGTCCCGGCAACACTTTACAGGGACTTGAGATCGGCTGCGGCACGGGCCTGAGTACGCTGTCCTTACTTTCTCAGTGCGAGGGCCTACATCTTCGCGCTTTCGATGCATCATCAGCAATGCTTAAACAGGCGCGCGCGAATTTGGCGAAGTATGTCGACGGTGGCCGTGTCGAGTTCATCGAAAGCGATGCGTTAGCTTTTTTGCAAGAGCAAGCAAACGCAAGCGTCGATGTTGTTGCCTCAAATTATGCCATTCACAATTTCCTGAATGACTATCGGGACCAAGTCTTTGCCGAAATCTTGCGCGTCCTTAAACCGGGAGGACTATTCGTGAACGGCGACCGCTTTGCTATCGATGATCCGGCTCAACATCTGGCCTCGACACAAGCCGACATTCGTCACTGGTTCAAGACTTTCGGGGAACTGAAGCGTTACGACCTCCTGGAAGACTGGGTCGTGCATTTGCTCAGCGACGAATCGCCGGACCACATCATGTATGCTTCAACCACGCTAGCCACATTGCAATCTCTCGGCTTCGCCGATGTGCACTCGCTCTATCGCGAAGGCGTCGATATGCTCATAACGGCGGCAAAGCCCGCGTAGGATAGGTAGAGCACAGCGAAATCAATCTTTCCAGCCGGGTATATCACGGGCATCCATCCAGTCTCTAACATGGCGAGCAACCGGAGCACGGGCATATGCGGTTTTATTTTTTCGGCTAACCGGGCCGCGCCCGGTTAGCTTTAGGTTAGGCCACAGAATGAATCAGACGCTTCTTCAACGAGTTCTCGACGGCGACCAAACGGCCCAAACTCAGTTCGGTGAGGCCGAGCATTGCGTCGTAATCGACTGGCGTGACGGGCCGGCCGAAGTCGTCGAAGCCATTGCCGCCTTCCTGCCAACTGGTTATCTCGCCCTTGGCACGCTGTCGGAACAGACCTGTGAGCTCATCGTGCAGGGGCGTCCGCCGGTTCTGGTCGAAATTTCTCCGAACGCAATGCAGGAGAAACTCCTCCTATGCATAAGCAACGCAATTGCACCCGAGTACGAAATTCGACAATACAGACCGATGGACGGCGACGGCTATTCTGTCTTCGTAGCACCGCAATCCGTATGGGCCAACATAGAAAGCGCGCATCCCAAGGCTGTACAACGGCTGTTCCTCAGTGCGCAAAGGCTTGCTGCGTATTGGAGCAAGGGGTACTTGGCCCGTGTCTTCAGCAAGCCATGATCGCTCGGCCTAAACCGTCGCTCAAGCGGACTCGCGTCGGCAGGCCGCCGCTCTCGGTTTCTCTTCGAGTTTCCGAGACCTAAGAGGAGTTTCCCGAAGAACTACGAATCGAAATGGCCGCTGGTTTTCTCGCTTGTACAGACGCCTTGTTCGAATACCTCAAGGGTTGGGCGTTTACGAAGGAGAACCCCGATGTCGTCCGACAATGCGCTTGGCAACTAGGACTCTAGCCTCGGCACCAAACCCAGGCTTGCGGCGGGCATCGGAGTATCGCTAAACTCCATACCTTATTCTCTGGTCTTTGGAGGGGCGCATGTTCGGCAATCTTTTCAAAAAACTTGCGCGGAAGTCTGTCGAACCGCACAGATTCATCGTAGCCCAGCTCAACGCCCGGATACAACCCATGCACCGGGGCGAGTTTTTCGAGGACCCTCTGGCTGCCGAATTGAAGAAGCACGCCATCGGCATTGTCAGCGGCGGCGGTACCATGCAAAACCCGAGCGGCGAAATCGAGTACTGCGACATTGAGATCGAACTATCCGGTTCAGCCCCGGAAACGCTGAAACAAATCGTGGAGATACTTGAAAGTCTCGGCGCCCCGAAGGGTTCAAAGCTTAAGCTGGAAGCCGACGGAAGCGAAGTCGCATTCGGCGTATGCGAAGGCTTGGCTGTTTACCTTAACGGTACCGAGCTGGCTCCCGAGGTTTACGAAGCCTGCGATTCGAATTTTGTCTATAGCGAACTCGACCGCCTGCTTGAGGGCGCGGGCCGGGTTTTGAGTTATTGGCAAGGCCCCACCGACACTGCGTTTTACCTCTACGGCGCCTCGGCCTCGGCAATGAGAGACCGGATATCCGATTTCCTTGACAGCTATCCGCTGTGTCAAGGCTGCAGAATCGAGCAAATCGCATGACAGCAGGCCAAGCAAAGCTTGGACAGGATAATATGCGGTTTATCAATTGCTGGACTGGAAAATGAACCTGCGCCGATTCGGCATCTACTGCGGCATCGTCGCTCCCGTGCTATGGCTGTCGCTGATTGCAGTAGCCGGCGCCATGCGCCCGGAATTCAGCCACGTAAATCAATACATCAGCGAGCTCGGCGAACGCGGCAGCGCCACGGAAATATTGATGCGCTATATCGGCTTCGAATTCTCCGGCTTTCTGTATTTGTGTTTCGCGGCGGCGCTCCCCGCAAACCTCAGAGCGGGCTGGCGCTCCGCACTGCTTGCGGTATTTATCGGCCTGGACGGGCTGGGACGTATCGGGGCCGGCGTCTTCGCCTGCGATCCCGGCTGCGACGGCTTGTCGTCCAGCCAAGCGTTGCATCGGCTATTCGCCACCACCGGCTTTTCCGCCGCCATCCTGGCTGCTATTGCCTGCGGCGTGCTGCTCCGAACCCATGCCTGGCTGGGCAGCCTTAGCGGCTATTCGATCGGAAGCGGCATTCTGGCAACAATTTTTCTGTTGCTGATGACTTGGGATAGCAATCCGATACTCGCTTCGGGCCTGTCTGAACATCTGGCAACCGGAGCGTTATCCCTTTGGCTGCTGGTGTTCGCCGCCCGTTTGTTGCGGGCGCCTTAGCATTTGCCCGGAACGCAATCGTGAAATATTCCAGTTCCGGCCCTCTTCACCGCGACTATCCGGCCGGACAAAACCGGGGTGCGGCAATGCATTACCCCATTTTCCCGACGGACGACACCCCATGCCAAAACCCACCACGCCGATCGCTATCCGGGCCTCCGACGCGCCTGCCCGCACTAAGCCATCCAATTACCCGGAACCGTTCGCGTCGCAGATGGCGGGCCGCGAGAAACGCAGCCTGGGCGATCCGTTCGGCCTCGGCAATTTTGGCGTCAATCTGACGCGGCTGGCGCCGCATGCGGTATCGGCCTTGCGCCATTCGCATTCCAAACAAGACGAGTTTATTTATATCCTGGAAGGCTTTCCCACGTTGCACACCGACGAAGGCCGGACACCGCTAGCGCCCGGCATGTGCGCGGGTTTCAAGGCCGGCACCGGTAACGGCCACCGGTTAATCAACGAAACGGCGGAAGACGTGGTGTATTTGGAAGTCGGCGACCGCAGCGCCGGAGATGAGGGGACTTATCCGGATGACGACCTGAAAGCGCTGCAAGTGGAAGGCAAGTGGTTGTTTTTGCATAAAGACGGCACGCCGTATTAATATTTTTTGACCTTTAGATCCGTTTATTCATGCCCGCAAGGAGTTAAGAAAAGACAAATTACGAGCGTTTGCCCATGCCGATGATACCCGTAGCCAAGGTAATTTCCCGCAGAAAGCATAATAAACCGCCAATTAAAGCCAACATCGCCGCAACAAACAACAACGAGACCGCATCCGACAAATCGATAGCCAACTCCACGCCCAAGAACATCGCGACAATCGACATACAAATTAGCAGGGCGCAGGTGGTGCATAAAGTGATAGCCAAATGTATCCAATGCGCTCTGCGTACGAGGGTACGCATCTCGCCATGATATTCTTCGGCCTCGGCGCCGTTAAGCTTGCATAACAAGCGAAACCGATCCACTGTTCGCCCCAAACGGTTAGTCAAAACGCCCAAAATACCGGCCACGCCGGTCAGCAAAAACACAGGAGCAACCGCCTGTTGAATCACATGCGCAACTGTCGGAATGTTGGCTATCGTATCCATAATGGCTATCCAAAACGTTGATAAATAAAAAATCCGGCGACCAATTTGTTTCGCTCACCGCACATCGAAGTTCGTCGGCTGTCGAAATTCTTTACAATGCGTGTTGCATTTAGCCGGCGTCCGGTTAAATTGACCCATAAAGCAAATCCGACCGCAACCTCACGGAGAGCCAAGTGTCTTTCATTCAATTCTGCAAATCCGCCCTATTCGGGCTTCTGATCGAAGCTTTTTGTTATTCGGCATATGCGGCCCCGGCATCACCCATGTACCGGCCGGCGCCGGCGCTGACCGGCCACGATCTGGCGGTCATTGTCAACGACGCCGATCCTTTAAGCGTACAAATCGCCGATTACTATCAGCAGCAACGGCGGATTCCCGCGGAACAGATGATTCATGTGCGCTTCGCGCCGAATCAGGCAGTGTTATCCAAGCAGCAATTCGAGCAAGTGAAACAGGAGGTCGATCAAAAAACGCCGGAACATGTGCAAGCGTTTGCATTAACCTGGTTACAGCCGTTTCGCGTCGAGTGCATGTCTATTACCACGGCTTTCGCCGCCGGATTCAGCGAATCCTTTTGCGCAAAAGGCTGCGTGCAAACCCATAACAGCCCGTATTTCGCCTCGGAAACCGACAAACCCTTTCAAACCCACGGCTGGCGGCCAACCATGGCCGTGGCCGGCAAAACCTTTGCGGATGCCAAAAAACTAATCGATACCGGCATGGCCGCCGACTATTCGCAGCCGCAAGGCTCGGCGTATCTGTTAAAAACGTCCGACAAGGCCCGCAGTTCCCGAGCCGCACTATTTCCACAAGTCGCGGAATCGCTGAAAAACTTTTGGCCGGTGGTTTACCTGGAGCAGGACTATATCGCCGGCCGGCCGGATGTGATGTTTTATTTCACCGGTCTGATCAAGGTGCCGCATCTGGCGGAAAACCGCTATTTACCCGGCGCCGTTGCCGATCATCTCACCTCAGCGGGCGGCGTAATGTCGGGCAGCGACCAAATGAATATCATGGAATGGCTACAAGCCGGCGCCACCGGCAGCTACGGCGCGGTAGTGGAACCGTGTAACTTTCCGGCCAAATTCCCGAATCCTGGCGTCTTAATGTATTTTTATCTGCGCGGCAGCAGCCTGATCGAGGCGTATTGGAAAAGCGTTGCCCAGCCCGGCCAAGGCATTTTTGTCGGCGAACCCTTGGCTAAACCGTTTGCGTATCGGCCCCGCGCTTCGGCAACGGACTAATTGTGCTGGGCATCCAAGCCGTTATCGGCAATAATCAGCCGGTTGCGGCCGGCCTCCTTGGCGACATACAGCGCTTGATCGGCCCGGTTCAGCAAATCGAGGCGATTGCCGCCGTGCGCCGGATACAGCGCTACGCCTATCGATACCGTCACCCGTGGCAGCTGCTGATTGCCGAATTTGATCGATAATTTTTCGACAACACGCCGCAAAGCATCCAGACGCTGCAAAATCTTGTCCGGCTGAATTTCGGTGGTTACCACCACAAACTCTTCGCCGCCGTAACGGCAAACAATATCGCTGCCCACCCGAAAATCCATCATCAGCTGCGCTGCCTTCTTCAATACCTCGTCGCCGGCATCGTGCCCATAACTGTCGTTAAATGTTTTGAAATGGTCGATGTCTATCATCGCCACGGCCAGCATTTTACCGCAGCGGCCCATTCGCAACAGTTCCCGGTCCAACACTTCCTCCAGAAACCGCCGATTGAATAGACCGGTCAGCGGGTCGCGAATCGACAACTCATGCAATTCCTCGCGTAGCGCCAGATTGGCCAAGGCCAGCCGGGCGCTATCGGCCGCGGTTTCCGCTATCGATAGTTCTCGTTGAACGTCTTCGGCATTGAGGCTGCCGAATTGGCACTCGATATAAATCAAGCCCAAGGCGCGCGAGTGCGCCAGCAGCGGGATACACAGATAAGGGCCGGTACCTTGCTTCACATGCCCGCAGACCGGATTGATGGTCTGGCCGACTCTGGCAATATGAATGTGGCCGCGGCGCATCCCCCAACATTCGTCGGGCGTAAACACTGTTTCCAGCTCGCTTTCGCTTATCCCCCAGGCGTCGACCAACACCAGGGAGTTGCGGGCGGCGTCCAGCATATACAGGCCGCCGCTTGAATTGGCAAACAAACGCACCAGCGCAGCCTTGATAATGGGATAAGCCTCGTCCATTTTTTGGCAGCTCTGCAACAGGTCTGTCATTTCCCGCACCAATTGCATCTGCAAAATCGCCGCTTCCAATTCCTTCTGGGCCTTTTTTAAAGCGGTAACATCCCTGGCGGCGGCAAAAATGCCGGCGACATCGCCATTCTCGTCGCGATATACCGTGGCGTTGTATAACACTTCGGTAATATGTCCGGAGACATGGCAAATCGCCAGCGGATAGTCCGTGACCTTGCCTTGCGAAAACGCCAAGCGATAACCGTCGCGGGCTTTTTGCGGATCGGTAAAATAATTGGAAAAATCGCTACCGATCAATTCCTGCCGCGGCACGCCGGTCACTTTTTCCGTTGCACTATTCACATCCATGATTTTGCCGTCGGCGCTGATGGTAACCAGCGGATCGAGACTGGCCTCGATCAGGCTGCGCGCGTAAGAGGTTTTAACGTTTTTCATGAATGCCGCTCTGCACCGTCGAGCCGGGAGTGATTTACCGCCGCTTACTGATAAGCCCGGCCCCATTGCCCCAGATAAAACCGCTGCTCCAGAGCCGCCCGGCTGCGTTCCGCCTGTTCGCCGGCTTGAAAGTCTTCGGCCAAGGTATCCGCCTCGGCTTGATAGCCCAATGCCAACATCGCCATCGGCGTACAGTCGTCTGGTAAATTCAGCACTTGTCGGGCTTTATCGGCATCGAAACCGCCCATTTGATGGGTAATTAAGCCTAACGCGTTGGCTTGCAGGCACAAACCCAGGGCGGCGGCGCCGGTATCGTAAGCCGCCCAGCGATTGGCTTTGCCGTTGTGGTTGAAGTTTTCCATCGCCACCGTCAGGACTAATACCGGTGCATTTTTCGCCCACAGCTGATTTTTTTCGGCAATTACCGACAGCGCGTTCTGCCAGGACGACGCGTCGCGAGTTTTATCGCAAACCACAAAGCGCCAGGGCTGATCGTTAAAGCAGGACGGCGCCCATCGCGCCGCTTCCAACACAGCGGTCAAATCCTCTTGGCTCACCGTTTTATCCGGATCGAAAGCCCGCGGGCTCCAACGGCTGGCAATCAAGTCGTGGATGTCTACCTGGGTGATGGCGCGTTTATGTTGCATAGTGGAGCCTCTGGTGTGTGCTTAAATAATTTTTAGCGTGTGCCGAAACGGCCTATGGCAAACCGAGCGCCACGCATAAACCCGGCGGTAAACTGCGTAAATCGGCAAACCGGATATCGCAGCGGATGGTAACTCGCTAACGCCGCCGCGTCCATTTTTAGCACGGATCGCCCGCCAGGCGCCGAGTATGCTTTATAGCGCTTGGCAGTTGGTGCTAAAATCGCGCGTTTAATATTATCCTTAGAATCATTCGGCTAATCGGCGCAACCGTTATTTTCAGCGGCCTAAGTCGGCAACCCAGCCGCCGGAATGCAACGCAGACAACATCATGACCATGGATTACAAACAAACCCTGAACCTCCCCAAGACCGAGTTTGCGATGAAAGCCAATCTGGCGCAACGCGAACCGGAGATGCTGAAAAAATGGAACGAAAATCAGCTGTATCAAAAAATTCGCGAGGTTTGCGCCGGCCGGCCTAAATTTGTGTTGCACGACGGCCCTCCCTACGCCAACGGCGCGATCCACATCGGCCACGCGGTGAACAAGGTGTTGAAGGACATCATCGTCAAATCCAAAACCCTGAGCGGTTTCGATGCGCCTTACGTGCCGGGCTGGGATTGCCACGGTTTGCCTATCGAATTGATGGTGGAAAAATCGGTTGGCAAGGCCGGCGTCAAAGTCACGCCCGCCGAATTCCGTAAGGAATGCCGCGCTTACGCGAAAAAACAGGTCAACATTCAAAAAGAAGAATTCATCCGCCTGGGCGTATTGGGCGACTGGGACAATCCTTACTTGACGATGGATTTCGCCTTCGAAGCCGACATCGTTCGCGCCTTGGGCAAAATTGCCGCCAAGGGCCATCTCAGCAAGGGCGCCAAGCCGGTGCATTGGTGTACCGATTGCGGCTCGGCACTAGCTGAAGCGGAAGTGGAATACGAAGACAAACATTCGCCGGCTATCGACGTACGCTTCTCCGTGGTGGATGAACATGCATTCATGGCCAAGTGTCACCATGCTGGCGACCGCGAAGGTAAAGGTCCGCTGTCGGTAGTGATCTGGACCACCACGCCGTGGACCCTGCCGGCCAACCAAGCCGTGGCTTTGAACCCGGATTTGGAGTACGCGGTGGTGCAATGCGAAATCGACGGCCAAACCGAGCGTTTGGTCATCGCCGAAGCCCTGCTAAAAGACGCCGTGTTGCGTTACGGCATCGGCGAACATCACATCGTCGGCTATTGCAAAGGCGCGGCGCTGGAAAACCAGTTATTGCAACATCCGTTCTACGACCGGCAAGTTCCGATCATTCTGGGCGACCACGTCACTACCGATGCCGGTACCGGCGCGGTGCATACCGCACCGGGCCACGGCCAGGAAGACTATGTGGTAGGCATGAAATACGGTTTACCGGTGGACAACCCGGTTGGTAGCAACGGCGTATTTTTGCCCAGCACCGAATTATTCGCCGGCCTGCACGTGTTTACCGCCAACGAAAAAGTGCTGGAAGTCTTGCGCGAGCGCGGCAAATTGCTGCATCACCACGCCTTGCTGCACAGCTACCCGCATTGCTGGCGCCATAAAACTCCGATCATTTTCCGCGCCACCCCGCAATGGTTTATTTCCATGGAGAAAAACGGTCTGCGCGATACGGCCTTGAATGAAGTGAAGCGGGTGGACTGGATTCCCGATTGGGGCCAAGCCCGTATCGAAGCGATGCTGAATAACCGCCCTGACTGGTGTATTTCTCGCCAGCGCACTTGGGGGGTGCCAATCGCCTTTTTCGTGCATAAAGACAGCGGCGAATTACATCCGCGTACCGGCGAATTGATCGAACAAGTGGCCAAACGCATCGAACAGCAAGGCATAGACGCCTGGTTTGAGCTGGATGCAGCGGAGCTGATCGGTACTGACGCCGAGCATTACCAAAAAATGACCGATACGCTGGATGTCTGGTTTGATTCCGGCGTGACCCACGCGGCCGTATTGGAGCGCCGCGAGCAATTGCGCTTCCCGGCTGATCTGTATCTGGAAGGCTCGGATCAACATCGCGGCTGGTTCCAATCGTCGTTGCTGGCTTCGGTAGCGATGAACGACGTCGCACCTTATAAACAAGTACTGACCCACGGCTTTACCGTCGATGCCGAGGGCAAGAAAATGTCCAAATCCAAAGGCAACGTGGTACTGCCGCAAACCGTGATGAAATCGCTGGGTGCCGACGTGTTGCGCCTGTGGGTGGCCGGCACCGATTATCGCGGCGAAATGTCGGTGTCCGAGGAAATTTTAAAACGCACCTCCGACGGCTATCGCCGTTTGCGCAATACCGCGCGCTTCCTGCTCTCCAACCTGGATGGCTTCGACCCAGCCCAGCATCTGGCTGCCAAAGACGATTTGCTGGCACTGGACCGCTGGGCAGTGGATAAAGCCTGGCAGTTGCAGGAAGAGATTAAAGCGGCTTACAACGCCTATCAGTTCCAAAGCATTTACCAAAAAGTACTGACTTTCTGCAGCATCGATTTGGGCGGCTTTTATCTGGACATCATCAAAGACCGCCAATACACCGCCAAGGAAGATTGTCTGGCTCGGCGTTCCGCGCAAACCGCGATGTACCATGTCATCGAAGCGCTGACCCGCTGGCTAGCGCCTATCACCAGCTACACCGCCGACGAATTATGGCAATTCATTCCCGGTCAACGTGGTGAGTCGGTGTTTCTGGAAACCTGGTACGAAGGCCTGTTCCCACTGGATGCTAACGCAGCTATCAGTCGAGACACCTGGGACAAAGTGATGGCGGTGCGCACGGTAGTTTCCAAAGAGTTGGAGCAACTGCGTGGCAAAGGCGCGATCGGTGCTTCCCTGAATGCGGAAGTGGAATTGTATTGCGACGAAACTTACGCCGCCGAATTGAACAAACTGGCCAGCGAACTGCATTTTGTATTCATCACCTCCAACGCCGGCATCGCCGGCATGCAATTCTGCCCGGACGATGCGGTAGCGACCGAATTGGAGGGTGTGAAATTGAAAGTGACGGTGTCCGAGCATGCCAAATGCGTACGCTGCTGGCACCAACGCTACGACATTGGCGAAAACCCGGAGCATCCGGAATTGTGCGGCCGTTGCGTGGAAAACGTCGCCGGCAATGGTGAGATCCGTCGTTATGCTTAAGTGGTTGTGGATTTCCGCCGTGACGCTGGTGCTGGATCAAGCCAGCAAGCTGGCGGTAGACGGCAATATGCAGTTGTTTGAATCGATTCCGCTGATCCCGTATTTCAATCTGACCTACGTACATAACACCGGCGCAGCCTTCAGCTTTCTGGCTCAAGCCGGCGGCTGGCAACGCTGGCTGTTCGCCGGCTTGGCGGTGGTGATGTGCAGCATCATTGCGGTCTGGCTGTATCGTTTACAAAAGCACGAGACCTTGATGGCCGTGGCCTTATCATTGGTTTTAGGCGGCGCTATCGGCAATCTGATCGACCGGGTGGCTTACGGTTATGTGATCGATTTTCTGGATGTCTACTACCAAGACTGGCACTGGCCGGCGTTCAATATTGCTGATTCGGCGATTTGTATTGGGGTGGGGTTGATGTTGTTGGAAAGTTTTGGCTTTGGGTGCAAAGCCGTGGACGCTTTGGAATAGGCTTTTTCGAATTACTTTTTGATCAAACGTTAACCAAAAACTGTGAATCCAACTTATTCCCCTCTTTAAAAAAGACGACTGCATGGATGCAGGAGGTAGGGCAACGTACGGAACGGTTGCCGAGGGGCTAGGGGAGATTTTGAAATAAGGTGTCGCTAGCGCGACGACTGGTTTTAATGTCGGTTCGCGGACCGACAACCGCGATACTTTTCTTTGCTTGTCCAAAGAAAAGTATCCAAAAGAAAAGACACCCGGACGCCGCTTATTCCCTGCGCTCCTCGCTTTTGCCGAGGGTCGGCAGATGGGGCTTCCCAGCCCCTCCGCCGACGTGCGGCATCCCGACCGCACCCCTTCGGGCAATTCTCGCCAAAAGCTCCGGTGCTCGGCGCGGCATACGGGAGAAAACACTCTCGAATTTAAGGGCAAAAAGTCAATCGGAGGTTAAATCCTGTCAGAACTGCGGCATAACTGCCGAGCTTCTGAGATTAGCGTATCTAACTCTCCTTGTTGTCTGGCCTGAAGCAGCAAAAGAGCAATGCACTCCTTTATTAAAGGAACAGAAAACTCGTCCAGCCAGGACAGCAAACGACTCACCATTGCCCGATCAATTGCGAAAAGTACTTTCTCTATTGGAAGCGAGTTAAATTTCCAATAAGTTTCATCGCCATCTGGACCGTGATGATTTTCAGTTTTTGTTGCAAGTCCTGCTTTGAATAAGATGCTCATCACCTTTTTAACATCGGCCGCTGTGAGATTTGTTGATGTACCACTGGTAATGGCGAGCTCCGCCATTTCAGATCGTGTCATTGCTCCTAATTCACTTAACCGGAAATAACACTCTTCGACTATTGGTAATGGCGGTGAACGCCAACCTTTCTTTCTTAAAATTGATCGGTATTGATCTACCAAATCTTGGAGAGTTGAGTCATTCGCAAATTCTGATTTTGCAAGCTTGGGCGATACTCCGATAGTTTTGTTATTAGAAAAAGAAACAAGCCACGATTTACCGTTTTGATTCAGCTCCACGGTGTCGACTTGATTTACAAAGTCATTGAACCCTTTAAAACCCAACTTTTTTTCATCAAAAGCGCTATCGAGATTCAACATACGCGCTTTCAAAGTCGAACAATTAGCTGGTTCATCAAAAGTTCCCAACGCTTTTTCCAATAGGTCTGCTGCGTCATCAAATGCTGATGCTCGAGTAGCCTCGTCATTTTTTTCAATGCTATTTTCGCGCTCTAGATATATAAACCGAGAACACGAACTTTTAACTGACTCACTTAGTGCCGAGCGCGGTCCCGCACCAATAACTTGTCGTCCCATTTCTCGAAGTCGTCTGAATAACGGGCTGAAATCAGAATCTCCCGTTGCGAGCGCAATCCAACGCAAATCAGGGTCTCTCCAGGCATACTCCATTACATCCACCACAATCTGAATATCTGCTGAGTTTTTGCCGCTTATCGGATGAAAGGTGTGGATTAGTTCGAAGCCGAGGCGGTTGAGAATGTTCTGATGAGGGGTAAGGCTTGGAAGAGTCCATTTCGCATAGGCCCGTCTTACAATGATTGCACCCATAGCGGTCAGTTCTTCAATCAATTGCTCTAGCCCATCTTGTTTTACCCATTGCGTTAGGTTTTCGACATCAACGAAAATCCCAACTCTGTCTACTGTTTGCATTTCGCTCCCTAAACAAGTTCAGCATTAAAGTAACTTTTAAAGTATAGGCGAGCAAATTACGGGTGATTGAAGGTTTCAAGCCTTCGACTTGGTTTGATTCTTTCAAAATTACCCTATTTAAAAACTCACCTCTTTCAAATCCGAGATGGTTTTCTCCCGTATGCCGCGCCGAGCACCGGAGCTTTTATCGAGAATAGCCCGAAGGGGTGCGGCAGGGATGCCGCACGTCGGCGGAGGGGCTGGGAAGCCCCTTCTGCCGACCCTCGATAAAAGTTCCGGCGCGCAGGGTCAAGCGGCATCCGGGTGGCCTTTTCTTTGGATACTTTCTTTTGGCCACGCAAAAGAAAGTATCTCGGCCGTCGGGCCGAGACCCGACATTAAAATCAGCCGTCGCGCTAGCGACACCTATAACACCAACCGCATCGGCATCATCACCGAAACCTGAAACCCCATTAACTTCCCGAGCCACCAGGATATGACCGACAGCTGGATCGGCAATGATTTGCGTCAATCCCCGCTGGCTCGGTACAACCTATAGATGCGCAACTTATCGCGCTAAAACAGCGTTCGAACCGAATATCAGGTTTGGCAACAAGCATCCAAGCCCTGGTATCGGCTAGAACCGTCCCAATCGCAAAATGCCAAAAAGAGCACACCCTTCGAGTGCATTGCGCCACAGACACCCCGTCTATAACTCCCTATTCTTGAATCGTCTTAAGTTTCTTCTTCCATACCCTTGGCCGAGCAAGAAGCTGAGAAAAATCCACCGCGTCTAAACGCAACACCGCGATGGCTGCTTTAGGCGCTAGCGAACTTCGCCAACGCTGCAGCACTTATGTTTTACGTTAGATATTTTCACTCGGCCTAATGCAAGGAGTTGCTCCTGTTCGGCAGGAAACGTCATAGCAAATCTTGCGGTTTCATCAATACTACGAGGAGTTCTCATTATGAGCAGTACCGAATCAATCAACATCAATTCGCTGCACGAGTTACAACTGCAGATGCCACGTATCGTCCCAGCGGTTAACGCCAACCCCGGTTTAGCCTTGGCAGCCGCTGCCAATCCACTGCTGGCACTCGAACAATTGGGTTACAAGCTCAGCTCGCCGGCACAGGCAGAAATCGAGCGATACGCCCGCTTCGGCCCCGATAACCTAAAACGCTTGGCGGAACTGGAAGCCGAGTTCGGCAAATTACTTACAACCAAAACCATGCCCGCCGATCCAAGCGAAGCGCGGGCATTGTTTGAAAAATCCGGGCATGAACCATCCGACAAAGCCGCCGCCAACACCAAAACCACACTCAAACCCGCCAAAAATCAAAGTTTGACAACCTCGCTTGCCGCTATTTTTGCCTCGAAGGTATTGGCGGAGGACGAAGAAAAAAAACTCCTCCGCGAGCTCTCCGCCCAACATCCCGGCCTGCCGCTTTTGTACCAATATCGAAAAATCCATCGGCAACGGCCGGTTTTTGCCTCGCGCTCGGCGTTTGAATCGATCCTTGCCGGTGAAAAAAACACCCTGGTCGATCAAGTCGAATTCAGTCTGAGCAGGCACCGCGACACGGCTAAGAAGCATTCGACCGATTAATCCACACACTTTTACTAAAAGGCAAAAACATGGATACGCACAATTTCCAAACGGTGGCTGAAGTCACCGAATCGGTACTCCTCGACATCTTACGCGAAGCATGGCGCAGCGGCGGCCTTAACCCGAACGGCACCTTACCGCAAGAAATTCAGTTGCCGGCCGGCATGGCTCTCGGCCCGTTCACGTTGGCCGACGGCACAGTCCAATTTCCGCAAAATCAAATCCGCCTTGACCTTAACCCCGGCATCAACGGTGTCAACCTGACGCTCGGGGTGATTGCGGATCTGGAAATCCAGAATCCCCCGGTGCCGAGCGCGACGCTGTTCAATATCACGGCCGACGTCACCCTGCGCGTACCTATCGGGCAAGCGCCCGATCCCGGCGCCCCCGTCAATTTGGCCTTATTGCTGGCAAATCTCCCGGCAAATGCCGTGGATGTGGTGATTACCTCCGGCAACCCGTTTGCCAATGTGTTGGCGAACGGTCCGGCGGAATTTATTCATAAACTTTATCAGAACGGCACTATCCCGCATCTGGTGCAGGACATCCCGCTCGGATTCCCACCGTTTGCGATGAAAGCCTCCGTCGAGTTTTTCGACGATGAAAGCAATCCGGCCCGGCAGATCAGCGTTGGTTTTCTGCCCGGACAGATGCAAATCAATTTGCCTTGCGCGGTGCGCTTTTACGACATCACCGGCGGCATTGGCCCGCTTGGACTTGCCTCGCCGATGGGCATGACCGCCACCGCGCAGCTCACCATGCCGTTCTCCAATACTGGCGCCCACATCCACATCGGCTTGGATAGCGCCACCAGCAACTTGATAAACATCCAGCCTGCGCCTGGGGTGGAAGGGGCGAATTACACTGCCAACAAGTCCAGCGTAGACGCCATACTGGGCGCAGGCAGTTTTGAAAACGCCATCCGCAGCGGGTTTATCACCGCAGCCAATGTGTTTTTTGCCGTGCTGCCGCCGGTGGACTTTGACATTCCTACGCTTGCCGACCTGGAAACACAGGTAGAAGGCTTCATTCGCACTGAAATGAACAATCGGCGTTACGTCGTGCTCTGGGCACCGACCGACGCCATGGGCGGGGTGGTGATTACCAACATCACGCCGAAAGTTTTAAGCGATACGCTGGTCATTGCCCTGAATGCCGGACCCGGCGCGGATGCCAACGCCTTGGTAAATTTCATCCCAGTGCCCTGCGATTTTGCAATCGGCCTGGATGACGACTTTATCGAAGAAAAGCTGAGAAGCGAAATCGCGGCAAAATTCCCCGGCGGCTTCCCGGTGACTTTGCCGGAAGCCGACACCGACGGTCACAAGGTGCGCATCAATTCCTTCAGTATGAAACTGATCGATGGCGCCATCGAAGCCAAAGGCTCGGTGACCTTGGTAGATGAAATTCTCGGTAGCATTGATGTCGGCGCCAGTTTTACTGCGAATATCCGCTTGCAGTGGGTGGACGGTCCGACAGGGGGCCAAATATTGACACCGCTTCCCATCGAGAACCTGGATGTCGATTTTGAGCTAGGTTTTCTTGGCTGGCTACTGATATTTCTGGCCGGCTTCCTCACCGGCGGGCTGATAGGCGGGCTGATATTCACGGTAATCCTGGCGATTGTCATCGAAATCGCCGAAAGTATTGGTGCCGATAAAATTCTCGATTCTACCGGCAACCTGGCGGGCATCGCCGCCTGGCCGGTCAATTTGCCCCACATCGGCACCATCTCGGCGCGCTTCAAAAACCCGGTCGATATTTATGCCACCGGCATTCGGTTTATCGGCGAAATGTCTGCCACCAGTACCAGCACAGCCGGGCTGGACAGTGCGTCGGCAAACGGCCCGTATGCTGCCTCGTCCAGCTCTGCCCTGCTTTTCAATGGGGGGCCGGATAAGGTTTTCAGCCAGCCAAGCTGGCTGTTTGGCGACGGTCAATCTTCCGCACTACGCCGCCCAACGCATCGCTACGCCGACAGCGGTTTGTATGTCGCCAAATTGCGCATTGCGGTCAGCGAAACCGGCGGGGTTACCACCCGCAATTTCACACCCGTCCGCTTAAAAAATGTGCAACCGGCTGTCAGTTTCGATTTATTGGAACTCAGCGTCGACGAAGGCCAAGAGGTGGAAATCACTGCGAAGTTCACCGATCCGGAATGGCTGGACAAACACACCGCCATTTTCGATTGGGGCGACGATTCCAAACCTACGGTCGGGGTGGTGTCCGAGACTAACCTGGAGCCCGAAGCAAAAGGCACGGTCGTCGCCAAGCATGCCTGGTGCGACAACGGCAATTATCAGGTCCAGTTGCGCGTAAGCGACGACGACGGCGGTATTGGCGAAGCCGTTCTGCCGGTGCTGGTCAAAAACGTAAAACCTGTAGTCACTTCAGAAAAAACCCTCTGCGTGTTGGTCGGCCAGCCGGTGCAAATGCAGGCTACTTTCGAGGACAATGGCTGGTGCGATACCCATACGGCGCATTGGGATTTTGGCGATTGCCAACAGAAAAACGCCTTCGTCACCGAAACCAACGAACCGCCGAAAGCGAAAGGAAAGGTTGAGGTATGTCACGAATGGGCACACTGCGGCACTTATTTAACCACCGTTACCGTCCAAGACGATGACGGCGGGGAAGGGGTAGCCACCACCGTCGTACATGCCGTCGAGCTGAAAAATCCGATGATGGAAGACGGTTTCCGCTTTCCGTATCCGCCCGCATCCGGGCGCAAAGACCGCGTGACCAACGGCTGGCACCCTTATGCCGAGCCAGCCTTGTCCTTCGATAAAGACGCCGCGCGGCAACCGCGGGAATGGTTGTTTTTCCCGGAAAACTTCGTGGAGAGGGACGGTCGCCGGGCACAGGGGCTTGATTTCAAAGGCGCCATACAAGCTGGTATTCAACAGCAAATCTGTGCCAACGTGGGTTGGGAATATGAGTTTTCAGCGGCATGGCACCTGGTGTCGCCGCGCCAAACCGGACGCGTGAGCATCGGCATCGACCCCTTGGGCGGTAACAATCCGAATGCAGCCCAAATTGTCTGGCGCGAGCTGCCACCCGGCGAGCAGGAATGGCAAAACATTAGCGTGCGGGCCAAAGCACAACGGGATGAAATCACGCTTTTCGTCGGCGGCATCGATCGGTTTGGCGGGGAAAATACTATCTACCTGGACGATGCGCACCTTTGCCAAATTCAGCCGACTTTCTGCCCGCCGGTCACACCGCCGGAAGAACCCTGCAAAGAAAGCTGCGTGAACTTTGACGACTTACAGATCGGTTCGGAATTCGCGGCTAATGCCGGTGGATTGCCCAATCTGACCCATCACAATATCGACTTCTTTTCGGCGGCAAGTCTCTGGATATCCGACACTGCCGTCCCGCCGCCAATGCATCATCTGTTGAATTTCACACCTAGAGGTATCCGCGTGCGTCTGCCGCAATCGGTGAAACAGGTGAAGGTAACGCTGCACAGCAACGGTGGCGGGCCGGATTTTAAACTGGAAACCTTGTTGGGCAATTCCGTAATTGCGTCCATTACACCTAATCTGGCCTCGAATACCGAACAGGAATTCACCCTGACGGCCGCGGCGCTGGACGGCTTTACAGTGCGTGGCGACCACATGGAATTATCGCTGGTAAAAATCTGCTTTTGTACGGAAGACAAACCCATCGAAACCGATGGCCACCACAACATGAAATGACTGGAGCCTCTACCCTGTTCCAGCAAGAGGCCGGTTTTTCGATTGCACCAAGCAGGGTTTGGTGCAATTTCCTCCTAAACCCGATGGCGGTTACAAGGCGGGTTGATGTATTCAGGTTATGCAGGCCTTACCCGCACCGCGGGCCTATGTATGTTATCCGTCGAAAAGACCTAAGCGAAAGCTCGAAAAACTCCGGGATGCTTTCTATAAGCAAGTTTTTACCGGCCGCCGCCCTCAGGCCGGTTGTTCCAGGACTTTCCAATCTTTTTCAAGCAAGGCGTAATAAGGACGAAAAGCGGCCATCAATGCCTGATAAATCGCAAATGCATCGGTCGGGTCTTTCTGTTTTAGCTCGGCGACCTCGGTCAGAAACCGATACAGCATTTTTACGAAGTTCTCGATGGTCATCGCCAGCCAGGCATCGTTGGTGATCCATTTGTCGATAAACTCATCCAAACGCGCAAAGGTCAGTTTCAGCAGCGGGTAAGCGGTTTGCGTTTCTTTGTATTCCCGAAGCAGCATATACTCGAGGTAAGCCTGCTCGGAGGACACTCGCGGCCGATTGGTAATGCTGAGGTAAGAGGCTTTGTAGTCGGCATAAGCGGCATCAAATTTATTGCAAAATTCGGTTTCGTTAGCCATTTCCAGCCAAGGCAGAACAACCGCCGCCGTTACGCCGTAGCACTCGCGGATCGCGCTTCCTATTTTGTCGAATTGCTCGACAAAAGCCGGCTTCGTGAGCTCACCTTTTATCAGCGATTCAATCGCGGCCAGCTCGCCTGCAGTGACACAAACCGTGGCCAATTCCCGAACAATTTTGAGTTCGACTCCCATATCGCCGACACCTCTTCGCTATCTGGAGAAAAAATTTAAGAATCGTCTCGATCCTTTGTTTACTGAGTCAGATCGACGATTTCGGCAACACAGGCATTGTCTTTAACAATATGCAGCGCATTGTCGAACACCATGTTCGAGTTAAACAAAACGCTTTTAACAATGATGGCGCCGGACGCATCCTTGATGACAAAAAAGGTGTCGCCTTCGGGAACCTTGCTGGCGGCAATTTGGTTGCTCATTAAGGAACCGGTTCTCACTTCTTTAATGCCCTGCAGGGCTTCTTCCTTGTTTTCGTAATCGCCGCTCATCAGAATGAGTTCGCCCTTACTGTTGAGGAAATTAAAAAAATACTGCTGTTCGTCGTTGGTTTTAAGTTCAAAAGTGGCTGGCATATTCTGTTCCGGAAGTTATCAATTGAATGGGTCCACCGTCGATCAAATTTCAGTCTCCCGATGCCTGACAAACTCCAGGAAAAGTTCGACTGAAGAGAAACCTAAGTATGATCGGCAGATGCCATACATCGACAGCAAACCTTATGCCATTAAAAAAATCCTTTATTATCAGCAGTAAACGTATCTTAACTTGTCAAATTGTCAGTTTTGCCACACGACATTGATGTCGATCCGATAGCCGTTGCACCGTACTCCTCAAACAACGGCTAACCGGCTTTCAGGCAGGTCTGGAATTCCGCAAGTCCTGCTCGCCGGCCAACGACCGGCACTGCGGATATTATTTAACGAATCGATTTTATTTACGCGGGGGGAAGCAAGCGGAGTAACAAGATAAGTTAACTCCGCTTGAAATGGCTTAACGGTTGTAGATATACATAGTGACTTCAAAACCAAAACGTAGATCGGTAAAGCTTGGTGTTTCCCATTTCATTTGAATATCCTCATTCAGAGTTTTATATTGAAAAATGCGCTAAATCCTAGGATTTAGCGCACGGTAAAAACGTCGAAATTATTGACTGTCAGCCCAGCGTGCCGGCGGATTAGGGACCCACCAATCGGTAAAATCGGGCGATGTCTTGCTGCCTAGCGAATTGATATAAGCCTTCAAGTCCGCCAGATCGTTCGGGCAAAGATATTTTTTGAACGACGGCATTCCGCCTTCTTCGCCTTGACTGACGGCTTCCGCCACTTCATCGCCCTCACCCACCAGACTCGGCCCCATCGTGCCGCCATGGCCGTTACCGGAATGGCAAACCGAGCAATTCAATCTCAGATAGGCTCTGCGTCCATTTTCGATGGCGTCAGCATTCGCATTGCGGGTGTTACAGTTAAAATTAAAGTTGCTGGGTAGCGTGTAAGCGGTGCCCCTGCCGGCGGTTTGTGCACCCGACGTCGAGCCGCCAGTGCTCCCCGAACTGGTACTGCCGGAACCGCTACCGGAACCACCGCCTTTAGTGCTGGTTTTTCCTTCGGATTCGGATGCTTTGTAGGTACTGATGATTCTAGGATCGGCAGTCGCCAGACTTAAAACGGAAGCCAGGGTGATAAAGCCCAGCATCTGTTGGATAGTCATAGGTCTAACTTTCATGTTGATAACCTCGTAATAGGATGTTCAATAGACAATCATTTGTGCGCATCGGCCGCTACTTGGCCGATCATCGGCGCTATCAATGGCACGTGATAAGCCGTCAGAATGTCGTGAATTTTGTAATGCTGTTGTTCCAGAATACCGTCCAGTTTCGCGGCAAAGGCCTGATCCTGCTTTCTGACGCCCATCGATATCTCATAGTCAAAAGGCATGTCAGGCAGTTTAGGATCATGAGGAGCCAGGGCAATTTCCAGGCGTTGACCATAAGGTTTGGCGTAATAACCCGCGATGGGTCCCCAAACGATGGCGACGTCAATCTCTCCCTTGGCCACGGCGTCGATGATCCTGCCTTGCGGATTTTTGGCTGAGCCATCTCCCCACAGGGAATAACCGACGATGTTATCCGTGATACCGCGCAGCGCCAAGGCGCTAGCCGGCGGCGAGTTAGAGCCGTCATTACCGAAACCGTGCAGTCCGATTTTTAATTGTTTCAGCAGCGGATCGTCGAACGACATGATATTCAGATGACGATTGCGTGCAGTGACAAATACATAACCGGACCAGTAATAAGGCTCGGTAGGCAACACCCGTTCGTAATCATGAGGAACCCCCATGACCAGATCGCATCGCTCCGCACCCAAGGTTTGACGAATAAATCCGTTCCGCTGCCGCTGCCAGGTATAACGCAACTTGGCGTGTAACTGTTCAGCCAACAAGGTAGCGATTTTGTTCTCAAAGCCTTCCTGCTTGCGATTGGAAAACGGTAGGTTGTCAGGGTCGGCACAAACACGCAGCTCCGATTGCGCAACCGCCGATTGAGCCAGAATCAGCAGGCAAGCCCCGGATAGTAGGCTCGGCCAGCGATGGCGCTTAAAAAAACTTGTAATCATGCCAATACCTCGACTTGGAATTTAGACAGCCGAGTTAAGGCAGTTTATAGACGTGGACCTTGCCGCCGGTCTTGGCCGCGCAGGCCCCGCCACCGAAGCCTCCGGCCAAGGCGCCGACGCCGCTAAACACCGCGACACGTTGCTGGTTGTCGGGGCCGGTAAAGGTGATCGGGTTACCGACAGTACTGCACTCCATGGTTTTGGACCACAACAGCTTGGGTACGCCATTAACCGCTTGCTCCGGACGTGCATCGATGGCTTTAAAGACTTTGTCTTGGGTGCCGTAAAACACCAGTCCGCCACCCGTGCTGAGCACCCCGCCATATATGGCTTTGGGTTCTCTCAAGCCAAAGGCTTTCTTACCGGTGGTCACATCCCAGGCAATCAACTCACTGGTATAGGAAGTGTCGGAGGCCGGCGCAATCGCCATGTCCATTGCCATGTAAGGCGCACCGTATACGTACTCGGCTTTCAGCATGTGCATGTTCATGCACAGATTAAAGGTGGGCATGTAGAACAAGCCTGTTTTCGGCGAGAATGCGCCGGGCTCCCAGCCTTTGGCACCCAGGGCTGACGGACAAATATCAAAGGTGGTTTTACCGGTGTGAGTCAGCTTGTCTTGATTGACCATGGGACGACCGGTGGTTAAATCGATGCCGCTAGCCCAATTGACTTCCGGAATAAATTGGTCTGCTCTGATGATTTCACCGGTTTCCCGATCTAGCGCATAGGCAAAGCCGTTTTTATCGAAGTGCACCAAAAGTTTATGTGCCACACCATTGATCGTTTGGGTAACCGAAATGTTTTCGCTGTCTGCGTCAAAATCCCAGTTATCATGAGGCGTGGTTTGATAAACCCATTTCACGGCACCGGTATTCGGGTCGCGGGCAAAGATCGACGATCCCCATTTGTTGTCGCCAGGCGCACGGGCGTCAGGGTTCCAGACGCCGGGCTGGCTAGTGCCATAGAACACTGTGTCGGTTTCTTTATCGTAGGTTAGATAAGCCCAGGCCGAGCTACCACCCTGTTGCCAAGTATTGCCCGGCCAGCTTTTTTGGCCCAAATCCGTATTTTGACCGGCGGTTGTGTAGGGCAATTTGGTTTGGCTATTGATCAGCACATCCTTATCAGGCCCGGTGTTATAACCACGCCATAACTCTTTGCCGGTGTTCAAATCCAAGGCCAATACCCAGCCTCTGACGCCCATTTCGCCGCTGACAGTACCGCTAATGACTTTGCCGTTGACGATGACAGGCGCACCGGAGGTCGTGACGCCGGAACGTACATCCGCGGTAGTATTCCGCCAGATTTCCTTGCCGGTCACGGCGTTGACAGCCACCGTTGTGTTATCGAGTAGATTGAACACGATTTTGCCATCGGCATAAGCGGCGCCGCGATTGATGGCATCGCAACAATGCACACCTTTGGCGTATTTATTGACTTTGGGGGCATAAGTCCATAGCACTTTGCCTTTATTGGCCAGATCGTAAGCGATTAATTTATTGGGAAAAGGCGTCACGACGTAAAGCGTGGAGCCAATGACCAACGGCTCACCCATATGACTGCCTTTAACGCCGGTATCCACTGAATATTCTTCAGCCAATCCCGCGACGTTGGTGGTATTGATTTGATCGAGCGCACTATAACGTTGACCATCCGGGGTGCCGCCCGGTGTGGTCCAGTCCGTGCCGGCCCGTGACGATCCTATCAAACAAACTGATCCGATTAATATACTGCTCACTACGTGTTTTAGCCGAAATTGAGACGCTCGCGATGGCTGCCGCTGTCCGCTAAGCCGTTGTTGAATAAGCATCTATGCCTCCTTAGAGAAAAAGTAAGATTAGGCATTCCTTTTAATTTAAAGGATGCCGTTAACGTCAATGAATTTTTAGAGATGTCTTGTTGTTGCAGGCCGATATGATCTTAAAATTAACCGAATGAACTCATCCATAACCATCCTAAAAATATATTAACTAATTCCATTATTATCCTTGACCCCGCATTATCTATTCTACTTGAATAAATATGACAAAAACCCTTAAATTAAATTATGTTTTGATTAAAAATACATGAAATTTTAATTAAAAAACCAAAATAACGATACGCAAATACCATAAGCAATACAAAATAAATCAACTAGTTAAGCTTTAATTGCTTGATAAAAATACTAAGCAAAATCAATTCGGCATTCTGCGAACCGGCGCTCAATCCAAAAAGCCTGAAACATATCAAATTAATTCTGCTTAATAATTTTATTGATATAGATCATAAAATCATATGAAAAACTGTGCTACCACTTAATTGAGTTTGATTATTATTCAACAATATTTAATCAAATCTTAATATTGCTTTCATCTTGAATTTATATTGGCGGGATAAAGTTTTTGATGTGCATTCAGTAAACGGGTGGATTTATCGCGCAAATCCGCCCCTAGTTTCATTAGCAAAGGAATTCTCAAGCGCGGACCGCTGCGCGCACCCACCCGCAGCGATGGGCACGATGCAGCGCGGTATGTCTCAAACGAACTTGATTTAGATTGTCAGCAATTTGCAGAGTGAGTTATTGGTAAGTATCGTCAATGTCTTTTTTCCCTGTGAGCATGGCTTTAACCAATTTCTCTTTGTCGATGTAGCTAGAAACGACGACGCCTAAAAGGTGAAAAAACACTAACAACAGCGTAAGATTCGCGAAAAACTCGTGCAGTTCTTCCCAAAACTCTTCGCTTTGCTTATCGACGAGGTGATTAGTACGGGCAGGTTTGGATTCTTCGTCCGCATCGTCGTCTTCGGCATTTTCCGCTTTAGCTGCGGAAATCACCGAGACCGATGCTAATTGCATTTGCGCTTGCTGAGCGGATATAGCGAACGGTCCTTTGTTGTCTTCAACCGCGTATAACTTCATGCCGGTCCCGGCAGTGCCCGTCAGACTCAGTAGCAACGCTATCACCATCGCGCCGCCAGCGGGATTGTGACCGATATAATGCTGCGGCCTACGGGCGATTAGATTCTTTAAATAGCCAACTATCCTCGTCGGCGAGTAAACAAAATGACTGAAGCGAACATACTTGCCGCCGACAAAACCCCAGATTATGCGCATGACCAGATAGCAGCCCACAATATAGCCGGCCCACACGTGGACAGACATCAGGTCGTCCTCGGTCAGGTATGCCGTAAAAAACGCAATCACCAAAGTCCAGTGTCCAATACGAATCGACGGCCCCCATACTTTCACGGATTTACTCTTGTTTATCATGGCATTTCTCCCGGTCAGACTGCTGTTATGAATTAAGCTGGGACTCATAGTGGGTTAAACTAGGTTTTCTTGCATCCGTCATCCGACGTATAGGCGATTATTTGTGGCATTTATCGACGATAACAAACGTTTTAGCCAATGGGCGATTGCACTCAGCTTATTTGTTTTTGTGCTGATAGCGGTTGATCTGCGGGGGGACTATCAAGACGGCGTCCCTTGGACGCATGTGCTCACCGAAGTGATAATTCTTATGCTTTCGTTGACAGGTATTGTGTACTTTGGTCGGCTTTATCATCAATTTTCAAAATCCAAAATTGATTTATTGACGCGTGATTTGGCCATAGCCAATCAGCAAGCCGAACAATGGCGCGAGGCAAATCGCGAACTTATCGCGGGTTTGGCCGTGCAAATCAGGAAGCAGTTTGATCTTTGGCAGCTAAGCCCGGCCGAATCCGAAGTCGGATTGTTGATGTTAAAAGGCCTCAGCCATAGCGAAATCGCCAGTCTGCGCAAAGCAAGCGAACGCACCATCCGCGACCAAGCCCGTGCTATTTATCGCAAAGCAGGCGTAACAGGGCGTACCGAGCTGTCCGCATTTTTTCTGGAAGATTTGCTCCTGCCTAGACAGGAGTATTAAAAAGTAAGCTGCGTTAGCTTTGGCAACTACGGCTTACATTGAATGTAGACCTATCATATTGCCCTCGGTATCCGTCACTAACGAGATATAACCGTATTGGCCGATAGACATCTTTTCTCGATGCACTTCCCCGACCGCTTCTTTGGCGCGCGCTTCCTCTATCGCGCAGTCTTCGCAATGAAAATAGATGATGGTGGAATTACCGCCCGAAGGACAGCCTTCCAGTTTTACCAGCGCTCCCGTCGCGCCGTAACTTTGTTGTTCGCGCGGAAACCCCCATAGTTCAATCCCGGAAAATGGCGGCGATAATTCCTGTAACTCACACTGAAAAACGCTCTCGTAAAACCGTTTGGCTCGGCTCATGTCTTGCACGTAAATTTCAAACCAGGCGACAGGGTTGATTTTCATGGTATCGCTCCTTAAAACTGAAGGTGACTAATCGAATTGGTCTTGCCGATTATCGGTATTTGTTTTCGGCACACTGAGGATGCTTACGGCAGATTGCAGATATTTTGCTGCATAACGCATTGGTTTTTCTCCGAGCCATACCTTATTCCGCTAACAGCGCGGCAATAGCCGATTTTGCGTTGCACTGAGCGATTGCTTCCGCGATCTGCCCTTCATTCAATTTATGCCTGATCGCTTCAGCACCATTGAAGGAAAACACCTGATAATCCTTTTTCGCAAAAGTAACGGTTTGGCATTTTTTGAATGGCGAATTTTCAAACGGCATTTTTACAAAATCCGGACTTAATGGTTCTATCCCTTCGGAACTCGGCGCATAAATTAAAAACTCGCCATGCATTGCCAATACGGCACGATATTGGTTTGCAGCGGTGAAATATAAATAGCCAACATCAATTTCTTTTTCTTTTAGCCCCGTATTTTTAACTTTCTTATTCTTCTTCATACTAGATTCTTATTCTATTTGATAGTCGTTAGCGCATCTTAACTATTGGGATTCACACGGTGTTTTGCCTTAATAAAATCGGTATGCGGCACATAAAGCAGATCCGCCAGCTTTCGTACCAGATACTCTTCTTGTGGGTCTAACACGCCATCGGCATAAGCAATTTGCCAAAGCGATTGAATAAACTGTATCTTTTCTTCAAGACTACATTGCTTGTTAATCAAGGACGTAAACTCGTAATAATCAACGGCTTGCTTCCGCTTCTCTTCCGCGGATGTAATCAAAGCCTCGGCTTGCTCCGTACTTAAAGAAAAACACTTTTTAGCTAAAGACAAAATCGTAGCCCGCTCATTATCTTGACAAACATCATCCATCACCATCATTTCCATGAATAAAGCAACGGTAGCAAGTTGAATTTTTTCTTCTGTCGATATTTCCAGTGACGGAAGCGCGAGATGCTGTTCAAAAAACAATTTAATTTGATTGATCATGTAGGCCAAGGGCTATAAGTTTCAGATGATTTTTTCCAAGGTATATGGCGCATATTGTAAGCGGGACATGTATTTCGAGCAAAGCCGCCACCAGTTCCTATACAAACCCAGCTAGATTTTAACTCCTTGGATTGACCGTCAAGAGACGGCCATATAATTCTCTTTGTACGACCGGTCTTTCTACCAACCAGTCACTCAACGTAAAAGTAAGAGCGGGCACCGATTGCACAGGGCGGATAAAACCTGTGCTTGGACAAACTAATAGACTCAACAACTACTAACAGCCTGAGCACCCCAATAACTGCAATATTATATTTTTTTACCGAGCATTCTCAGTAATGTTAAATCTTTGTAAATTAAATGATGTTTGAGAGCCCCCGCAATGTGTAGAACAATTGCCAAAATAAGCAGGTAGCCGAGATATTCATGGGAAATTTCCCCGAAATAACCCCAGAACTGGCTTAAAGGGATGGTTTCTTCCGAATTAGAGGGGTTTATATTTTCATGAAGAATTGCAAAGCCAAAGATACCAAAGCCATGTCCGGTAGCGCCAGAGAAAATCATTCCTGTAATCGGCATCAGCACAGTACTAACGATAAGTATCCAATGTACAATTTTGGAGAGCAGCATCTCACGTTTATCATAGTTTGAAATTGGCACGGGCCAGCCTTGCTTTATGCGCCAAACCACTCTAAGCGCAATAAAGCTTACCAGAATAATACCGATGGACTTGTGTGTATCATAATAGTCATATAGTTCAAAATTAGTCATACACAATCCCAAGCCAATAAGCCCAATAATCGTGAACGCGATGACCCAGTGTAAAACAAGGGTAAGCCAACTCAGGCTGTTTTTAGTATCCATTTAATTTTCTCCAAAAATTACGTTCGCTAATATTTTCCATTTCAGAGTTACCACGGTTAATGATCTACATTAATATGCTTTCGTGAACTCAAATTACATGCGCATAATCTACAATTTATTTCATCAAATCTAACATTGAATTAGTCTTCGAGTCGGCACAAGTCATGACAAACCGCCGAGTTAGATTAAACCAGTTGTTGAGGGATAACTTTTAGAGCTTTTCAACCTATAGTTTATTACGGGGTATTTCATTTTTTTCCATTATATTTAGCCATTCCTTTTCTAGAATTGCATATTGCATTGTATTTTCGTACTTTGGAGTACCATCAGGATAGTTTACGAAAGAGATAAACTCTATAAAACATCCTTCTTTTCTCATTCCTAGCTTTTCACAAAGGCGTTGAGATCTATAGTTATCATCTTCAACATATGCATACACTCGCCTTGCCTTCTTTTCGGCAAACAAATATAACAGTAATGCGTTCGCACTTTCCTTAGCATAACCTTTGCCTTCAAATTCAATGCTAAAATTCCAACCAATATTATAAGTATTAGGTTCTTCATAATTGTAGAACAAATCTCCTATCAATCTATCCGTACCTTTCAAACATACAGCAATAGATGTATCTTCATTTCTTCTATTTATAGCTTCATTTATCGCTTCCTCAATAGTATTAAGTTTTTCGGAAGTAAAACAACTCACTCTTGGATTCGATAGGTACTCAAGCATATATTTAGCGTCATTAATCGTAAAATTACGAAGCACTAATCGACTAGTTACAATTTCCTTCATACGGGATCACTCATTAATGTAATTACGTTTATTAGGTAATACACAAATATACAACCTACGTCAGCTATTGCGCCAATAATAACTTTTACAACAATCTACCCAACGTTTCAGATAAGGAATAGCTAGCGGCCCCTGCGACCGAAGGTTACGCCTTAGCTGAAATCCTAGTATGGCTATTTTGCATATGTGTTTGCCACGGCGAGAATGTAAGAAGCGTGAAAGGAGAGGCTCTGATAGCAGCAAGGTGAGTAGTCGCCGGTTTTGTTGAGTTGCGAGAGTACTAACTCCGTTCTTTCAGGGTTGGCTCTCCGGCGCTTGCCGGACGACAACGGGATAAACCAAAGAGCATCACCTTCAACCTCAATGGAAAAGGGCTTGCTACGCGCCTCTATGTGTAGTGTTTCACCCTTGAGCGAGCTGCAATAGTTTAGAAAATCGGGGAAAGATCTCAAAAGCACCAATATCTCCTTGGCTGTCTAAGAAGGAATTATCTAGTTAACGGCCCTTCTACCAGTATGCTATTCGACACGATAATTGATCTACATTTGAATTTCGCTCTGTATATCATCCGTTGGAGTAATTATTTCAGAAATCTCAATTGGACTGCCATCCGTAAACCGACGATAACTGAAACGAATTTATTCCGCCGTATCAATTGTTAAGGGCTTGCTCTAAACTAGCAAACAACAGTATCGTCAATCACGCCATAAGTGAGGTTAGGATGATTAGAATATCTGGCTTTATAGCACTTGCATCTTTGTTTTTCTCAACAACCATCATTGCGGACGATATTCCGGATTTGGCAAAAACGCCCGGTGTTAGCCGCCCAGGTTTTACCAAGACAAAAGTGTGCAGCATCAAATGGGGTAAGGACGAGCGTCACGTCACTCCGGGCATGAAACGGCAAGTGTTTGCAAACTATGGGTACAGCGGCTACACCGACCCACAATGTACTGCCGATGCACACGACAAAACTTGCGAGATCGACCATCTGATCAGTCGCGAACTGGCGGGAGCCGACGACGTCAATAATCTTTGGCCGCAAGCGTATGGAGGAACCCCCTGGAACGCCCATCTCAAAGACCGGCTGGAAAACCGCCTGAATAAGGAGGTCTGCGCCGGACGTTTATCGTTAAAAACGGCTCAACAAATGTTAGTCAACGACTGGCGTAAAGCTTTTATCAAATATTTCGGCGAACCCTGAGCTTTACGGGTTTTAATACCCGAATCATTAGCCCATCTTATGGTATTGCACGCAATAGATTGCGTACGACTGTGAGGCGTCGATTAAACCCTTTTCCAAAACGACTGCCTTGGCATTTAACGGGCAGTCGTCTCTTATGAATTACTTCGCCACGGCTCAATTGCAGCTATCTGATCTTGCCCGGATTTGACGGACACTCAACTAAGCGACTTTTTTAGCTTCAAAATTTTCCGGGCTGATATAGCCTAATTTGGAGTGAAGCCTTTTTCGATTGTAATACACTTCGATATATTCAAACACTTGGTACTTGGCGGCTGATCGGGTTAAAAACCGTTCGCCATGAATCGCCTCGACTTTAAAACTGTGGTTCCAGCTTTCCATGGCGGCGTTGTCATAGCAATCGCCTTTCTTGCTCATGCTGCAAATCAATTGGTGTTTGGTGAAAAGCTTCTGGTAGGCGGCAGAGCAATACTGGCTGCCTCGATCCGAATGGACAATGACGCCTTTAGGCATTCGGTGACGCCATAACGCCATGATCAGGGCATCACAAACCAACGTTGCCGTCATCCGTTCGGAAATGGCCCAACCGATCACTCGACGTGAATAAAGCTCAAGTACCACCGCTAAATACAGCCAACCTTCTTCCGTCCAAATATAGGTGATATCCGATACCCATTTTTGATCGGGGCCGTCTGCCGTGAAGTTTTGTTCCAACCGATTCGGGGCGACCGGTAACGAGTGGTTGCTGTTCGTTGTGGCTTTGTATTTCTTAGCCGCCTTCGCTCTCCAGCCATGGCTTCGCATGATCCTGGCTACCCGGTGTCGGCCTGCTGATTTTCCTTCGTCTTGTAGTCGCTGTGTAATTCTGGGTGAACCAGGACGGCCTTTCTCATCCTCAAAAATACGTTTAATCTCATTGGCTAGCCATTTATTCGCTTCGCCTCTATCGGAAAGTGGCCTGCACTTCCAGTCGTAGTAGCCACTCCGTGAGACCGTTAACAGGCGGCACATGAGTCCCACAGGGAATTGATCTTCATTAGCTTTGATCATGGCGTACTTCACTTGGGCTGTTTGGCAAAGTACGCTGCCGCCTTTTTTAAAAAGGCGACTTCCTCTTCCAGGCGGGTGTTTTCTCGTTTAAGCCGCGCCATTTCGGCCTGCTGTAGCTTTTGATCTTCGAAGGGCTGTCCTGTTTGGCGACGCTTGGCTCGCCAGTTGTACAGCATCGATTCGGCGAGCCCTAAATCTTTGGCCGCCTTTGGGATGCCATCCTTGTCGGCACGCTCCAGGGCTTGTTCTTTAAACTGCGCGGTATATTTGTTGCGGACAACGGGGATCTTTGATTCGTTTTGGGCTTTCATGATTTTCCTCGGGGTTAGAGATTACTCTCTTAGCCGAGTGTCCGATAGATCAGGGCAAGATCAATCCAATCAAATTTAAAGCCTCGGCTAATCCGTCCACCGCCTACAGCTAATTAACCATGGCGCAATAAATTAACGCTTTTTAATCTAAAGCTCATATTAAATTAATTTTGAATTCATGATGCCGTGATACTTTCGGAAGGCGTTTTACAAGGCAAATTTAAAGTAATTCGTTATTTAGTTAGTCTGATCGCGGCTTGGACTATCTAGTCTGTTTTTAGCTCATAATTCTAAGGATGCATCCGTATGAGATTTATTACGCTTTTACTCGCTCTGCTGTTCTCTAATCTGGCTCAATCTCAGCAGTTAACCCTCTCCTTTCCGGGCAATTTGCCGGTCACTCGTTCGCCGATCAGCACCATTCCGATGTGCGAAGTTGTCGTTTCCGGATATGCGGTGGATGTTACTATGCTCGGCGCTAATCTTGCTGGCGCATCCAATACCTGCATACCGGCCAATGTGCTTCCAGCTGTCGATGCGGGCAAAGTGACTGCCGGCAAGTACGGCACCAGTCCGTCCGTAGGCGCTCAGGTAGCGGTAAACCCGCCATCTGGGATAACTTTCGATGTTTCATCGTTTTCCGTTAACGATTACGGCGCCGGCAATACCTTGACCGCCTACGCCAACTACCCTGACGGCACTTACTTTACCTATCCGATTCCGTATGTCGCAGGCATATCGACCGTTACGTTGCCGGCGGAATTTACGGGAATGGCAAAGTTTGAAATTTACAGTTTGAATAACCGAATCGCCGTTGGCGACATTGTGATAAACGATTCGACACCGGTTACCCCCGTTCAATACACCGATAACTGGGTAGGCAACGGCGTTGGCAATGTTCTGCCGATTGATGCGGGTACGACCACCGCCAACGGCGGTGTGATTCAAGTAATTCCATATGGCACAAACAAGGAAGTGGTTTATACCTCGGCCTCATTGTCCTTCACTTTACTGAACCCGGCGTTTGTTATCGAAAAATCCAACACTGCGCACCCTGGAGTAACTATTGTCACCGCGAGCGGTTCTACGACAGACCAGAATGGGGCACCAATCACCGTCAGTGTTAAAGAAGCGTATCGCCAATATAAGCAACGTAACCAGATGCGTTATGGTTTGACCGGCGGTAGTTTGACAGTCGACTATTAAGACTATGAAGCGGCCGATCATTGCGATGGGCCGCGTCCATCGTTCCGCCACAAAAGAAAACTCAATTTGAAATTCTTAAACCGGCTTTTATTAATACAATTTAAATGGATTAAATCGTGCGACTACACTCTCTTGCCACCGCTCTTTTAACGTCACTGGTTTCGATAGATGCATATGCTTCTATCGACGTGTTTAGCCAAGCGCCCAATACGACTTTTTCTGCTAGTTCAGCTGTTTATAATGTTTCATCCGACCCTGGATTTACTTGGTCGCTTGACCAAGACGAAGAGGCTTGGGCATATTTTAATGTGCCAACAGATCTTACTTTCAACAGGATTGCTTGGTATGGTTCGAATTCGGACGGAAAATTTGCCGTGGATTTTTTTGCGGCAAGCTGTTTTTCATGCGGTGCTAATTGGGTTGGTACTAACGGGAAATTTAGCAATAGCCTGCTGCCGAATCCCGGGCCATTCAGCCAAGCCCAAATTCACAAAACCCTAGTTTCCGGAAATCTTTATTCCTATTACATCGATTTAGCGTCGAGTTTAACGCTGGACCATACCAGTTTGTATGCACTTTCCGTCGTTAATAATTACACCGCAACACCATTCTCATGGTCGGAATCGAATATCGGCAGTGGTTCGCATCTCGATTACATCGTCGGACGCGCCTCATTTCTCAGGGCATCCGGCTCGTTAGCCTTCACTCTGACCGACACAACCGCTTCCGCAGTGCCATTACCGGCTTCTGCCTGGCTGTTAAGTTCCGGCTTGGTCTGTTTGTTAGGCTTTTCCCGAAAAGCTAGAACCATTTAGCAAGCAGTCTGTATAAAGCCGGCGACTATTTGTGTCGCCGGCTTTATTGTTAGAGCTATCCAACTATCTCGTTAACGCGCCATTCGGTTCAGCGTAATCGTCCGAGCTTTCACATTTATGTCTAAGCATACTTGGGGAAAGGCGGCGAGCGCTAGTCTTGGCTTAATCGACAATCTTTAGCATTCGATTCCGGCGATAAAATAGCCCAAGCATATTCGCGTGATGACTTACCCCATTGCAGTGGGAATGAACCGGTTGCCACGGCCCGCTCAAATAGAGCCGAATATGGCTTAGCGCTTCTATCTTGCATTGTAGTCAGCAATATGGCCCCGCAGTTCGCCACATCTTGCTGATTCAACCAGGTCGATATGCCCAAATCATTATTCAGTAATACCGTGGGTTCGGGACGCGTGTGTAGCAATACATTCCCTGCCAACCAGGTATCGGCGATAACAATGGTCAACGGTTGCTGCTGATGCTCCCGCCAAATCGCAGAGACTCGTTCCGCCATTAATTTACCGGGAAAATTGGTCCTCACCTCGTGTCCGGTCAAATTCGGGTAAATTATTTTACCGATCACAAAAAGCAACAAAATAACGGTTTGGAAAGACCAGGCTACATTGCGAGTATTTTGTAATAACTGTTCTTGACTATATTTATCGGAAAAACATTTAACAATTAAAATGCCCGCCGGCAAAAAAAATGCACACACCCAACTTCTAAATAAATAATTGCCATTTAGTAATGTCGGCAACAGTGCTAACAGAGTTGGCGTAAAAAGCGTGGCAATCAAGAAACGCCAATCGGCATCTCGATGGGATATTTTTGAAGAATTGGCTAATACCGGCTTGTGTTGACTAATTTTACTAATTAACCAGATAGCCAGAAAAAGCGGCAGAAAAGGTAGTATCTGTCCGACAAAAAACGCAGCAAGAATATCAAACCGGCTATTCGGCATATTCAGTTCATAATAAAAATAGCCAAAAGGCAGCCAATTATGATTTTCCAGCCACATTACATGCGGAAGAAGTACCAAAGCGAATACTATGCTGCTGACCAACAAACCTCGAATTATCAAAAAGTTTGCCCAGCTATTCTGCCAAATCAAATACACAAACGGGCCGGCAATCACCAACAATGCACTGTATTTTGTCAGCATGGCCAGCCCCGACGCTAGCCCCAATATTATCCAATTAAAAATACGTCTAGGATCATGTATCGCGCGGTAAAAATAATACAAAACCGCCGCGGAGAAAGGTAAGGAGACGGTGTTATGGTCGAATGATGTTGCCGTGTAGTTGTGATAGCCGATCAGTGACGTTATTAAAACGGCAGCGATAGCTAATCGATGCGGTAAAATTCTACTTGCCAATAGCCAAACATAGATCAGGGCAACGACAGCACAGCCTTGCGCGGCGAAAACCGTCAACCACATGGACGGACCGTTTAACAGCCGATTAAGACCTGCCATTAAAATAGAGGGTAAGGGTGGATGTTTGTAATACCCCCATTGCCAAGTTTGAGACCAAACCGTTTGTTCGACACTATCCAAAACGATCGATTTTGACAACAGCCCTACCGACAGCGTCCAGGCCAACCAATATACTAATAAAAAACCGATTAACTGCCGGGTACCCTTGTCATCGGCAAACGAGAAAAATGTGGCTGACTTTCGTAATCGGTTTAAATCATTTATTTTTACAGCGGACAATTTTTATACCTCAATTTCGCAGGTTTTTCGGTTTTTAACACAGAAATTTATCTTAACGCATCTCACTGCGCTTATATCCGGAATCATAAGTTTTTAATGCGGGCTTTTCACCGAAGCCTATACTTGACTTCATCAAATACAGAGGTCTTTTTTTGACTTCTTCGTATATCTTGGCGATGTATTCGCCAATAATTCCCAAGCTGATCATAATAAAACTGCCAATCATCAGCAGACAAATAATGGTTGTGGCAAAGCCGGAAACGGCCTGCCCGGCCATAAAGGACCAAACTGCTTCGCTGGCAACAGTAATTCCCAATATCAAAGTAGCAATACCCAAAACGGTAACGATACGTAATGGCAGAGAGGTAAATGACGTGAGTGCGGTAATAGCCAATTCCAATAATGCCAGAAACGACCATTTGCTATTATCGCCTTGGCGGGAATCGACATCGAAATAAATATATTCCTCTTTAAAACCCAGCCAGCTCGTCAGCCCTCGGTAAAAACGCTCGCGCTCGGGAAGCTGGTGAATAACGATATCGACAATCTCGGCATCCAGTAATTTATAGTCGGACGAATTGTTGGTATTGATGCCGCCAAAGCCCGATACCAATTTATTGATGCAATATGCGGCGGCCTTTTTTTCGATCGACTCTCGATTGCGCACCCGCTTCACCGCATGCACGATTTGAGCACCCTGCTTCCATTTTTCCAACAAATCGGGAATCAAAATCGGCGGATGCTGGAGATCGGCATCGATGGTAATAACGGCTTCGCCGGCAGCATGCTCCAATCCGGCAAAGAGAGCCGCCTCTTTGCCGAAATTTCTGCTTAAGGAAATGGCTTTGATGCGCGGCTCGGACTGAGCAAGACGACAGATCTTTTGATAGGTATCGTCCCTACTGCCGTCATCGACGACCACAATCTCCCATTCGGTTTCACAGCCTAATAAGATGGAAATAATCTCAGTAACCGCTCGTTCTATCCCGATGCTCTCGTTGTAAGCCGGGATAACGACGCTGAGAACCGGGGCTTTGTTTGTTAGAAATATATTGTTACTCATATTGGCCTAACTGGATGCCGTGCTTTTGATAAAGGTCTTGAAGTTGCTGGCTGCGCAGCAAACTCAATTCGTTTTCCCACTCGTGGTAACTCGTCAATTTGCGATCTGTTACTTGTTTCGGATCGAAGTATCCGGGATGACACATCAGTTCGTAGGTTTGGCCGGGAACAAGGCTTGCAAACAAGTTCGCCAAGTATTCGATACTGAGTTTTCCGCTTTGGCTAAGGCCCAGTAGCGGATAGGCTTGAACATTAAATCTACGCCGGTTGATGAGGCTTAGGCATTGCATGACGGTATTCCGCACCAGCCCGGCGAAAATAGTGGGAAAGAACCATTCCGACCCGGTTAACCTGACGTGCCCAATCCGATAGTCGTGGGCAAGTTCCAAGCTCAGAGAAAATAGTTCGGGCAACATATGAATATGTTCATGCGAGTTTAGAAAGCGCAAGTTTCCGCCGTGACAGGCATCGATCTGCGCCCGCCATTCGGCGCGCACATCGTCTATGGCAATTTGTCCGGTCAAGATCATTAGACCCATGACATAAGCCGAGGGAAAACGGCCGTTATGTTTCGCGAGTTTGTCGGCCATGACCGATGTCAAAGGCCGGCCATGGGTCAAATTTAGATGCACGCCAATATCCAGATGAGGGACTTGCTGCAAACCAGCAAGTTGACCCGCCAAATCCGGACTGTTGGCGAGAATACCGGTAGCCGTTAATTTTCTGTCCGCGGCAAGATCCAGGATGCCTCGGCTCACACATTGGAAGTAGCCGTAATCATCGGCATTGACGATCAATTGAATCGCTTGCTTGGCCATTGTCAGTTAACTGCGACAGTTTCAAACAAGATGTATCGGCCGGCGCTTTTTACCGGCTTTAGATGCAATTTCATCGCTACGGACAGCGCTTCGGCCGATTGATTGGTCAGCACATAAAAATGCCGACCAACACTCTGCATGCTTTGGTGCAGTTCTTCGATACCTGCCAATTCCCGGGTTTTGCCAGGCAAGTAGAATTGGGCGGAAAATGGCCTTTCCTTGATGTAAATTAACTGCTCATCGGGGCCGGATTGGCGCAGAAAAGCTTCGGCGATGTGTTTTTGCGATTTATAAAACTCGACGTCGGGCAATTGATAAGCCACCACCAGCCCTAAAAAAGACACCGGCACACACAAGGCCAAAACCGCCCGGTAGCTTTTTAGTTGTCCCCGCCAGTTGGCCACCAGCAAAGCCAATCCCGGCAAGCCTGGTAACACATACGTCCAAATCACATTCGCCGACAGGGTAAAAAACAGTACGGGCGACAACATCCACAGCAAGCAGTACAACTGCCAGCCCTCATTGACTGGGAACAATGTTTTCCAAACCTTGCCACGAAAAGCCACGATGAGGTTTTGCAGAAAAACCAAGGTCCAAGGAAAACCGGCGGCTAACCAATACAGCCAGATCGTGCCTCGTGCATGTTCGCGGCCAACGCCGTATAAATCGCCCTTCCAGCCGCTTTCGGTAAATCGCTTCCAGTGTTCACCAATAAAAAAATATCCCCAAAAACCCGGCGTGCGTTGCTCGGCCAACCAATACCAGGGGGCGCAAATGGCTATCATCATCAGGCTACCTGTTACCCAAGGAATCCGTTGCCATATATCGCGCCAGCGCCCGGTAATTAACGCCCACATCCCGACAGTGAGCCCGGAAAGCACCACCGTGATCGGCCCCTTCGCCATAAGGCCAATGCTCAGGCCAAGAAAAAAAACATAACCCCATAAGGATTTGCGTTCTTGCAACGCTAACCAAAATGCTGAAAGTGCCAATGTAATGCCGAAAGTCATGCACTGGTCCATGGCCACGGTACCGGACATGACGAAAAAAAGTACCGAGCTAGCCAGAATCAAAATGGTTGAACGCGCGTATTCGACATTGCGCTGCGATTTGGCCAGATGAAAGAGTATCCAGGCGATAGCTATACCCAACATAACGGAGGGCAGCCGGGCGGCAACATCATTTACGCCGGCAATACCCAAGCTTATCGATGTGAGCCATATGGTCAACGGCGGCTTACCCCAGAACGGAACCCCGTAATCGATCATCGGCGTTACCCAATTTTGGGTTTCCAGCATCTTGCGAGCCATTTCCGCGTATCGCGATTCCGAAGGATCGTAGAGCGGATAAAGACCCAAGGTTGCAAGGCGAATAATTAGGATAATGCCGATCAACACCAAGCCGGAGAGCGGCTTTTTAATCGGGAATCCGCCTGTATTGGCGGGCTTTCGGCCGCGGTTATCCACGGCGAATGTCCAAAACAAATTGGCAAAAAAGTTCCAGATCAAGACTAATGCCGTGGTTATTACTTGGGCATAAAGATAAAAAAATTTCGCCACCAACAATTGCATCAGCACCAGATTGAAACTCATTCCAATAAGAGCTATCAGCGCAAATTTGGGCAAAGTCCGAATATGCGGCTGACTGGAGTTAAATGTCAGCTTGAAATTCAAAACATAATTAACGACCAAACCCGCCAATGCACCCCACCCCGAAGCCGCCACGGGATTGAAACCTTGGGTCTCGACCAAGGCATAGAGGAGCGAATAATGCGCAAGCGTCCCAAAAACACCCACCAGCGCAAATGAAAAAAATTTAAGAAACACGTAAGTCCGTTATTTATAAAAAAATATTATCAATCCAGATCAAACGGTAGCTTATAGATTACTTTCATAGCAAAGTGTCAACTCGATGACGGCGCATATTAGCGTTTTATTTTTTATTTGGAAGCACTAGAAACTATACTGATAAAGCTGAGTCAGCAAAATCCGCGCCATAGGATAATCTTTACATAAATTAACGATTGAAGGCGGCCAAAGAATAATAATTTACTTATGCATGGTTCAAATGAACCTTGCGGGGGTTCAAATACCCAATTTAAATAGACCGCGGAGGGAATTGGGCGATTTAGAAACCACGCCTTAAGTTAAGCCCCTCCTGATAGACGACTGCATGGAAGGAGGTAGGGCAGCGCCGGGAGCGGTTGCCGAGAGGGTTGAGGTGAGGAGAATCCGGTAAAAAATGCCTTTCGATTACCCTCATCCTAACCTTCTCCCTTAGGGAGAAGGAATATTCCACCTTAACTTAAAGACATTGTCGTTCGGGCAGAAGCTGTTAGCTCATTTTTCGTATTGCAAAACTGGCAGCCAACAACATTAATGCACTGGGGCAAATGGCGACTATCATGGGATTCATATCGTAAACAAGGCCCATATTGCCCGCGACCTTGTCCAAAATATTAAACGTCATACCGATCACGATGCCTATCAGAATGCGGGCGCCCGTGCTTGAGCCCCGGCCGATACCGACGACGAAAGGTACGGAAACCATCAGCATCACAAACGTCACAAACGGATTAACCAAACGGCTCCAAAACGCCAATTCATAGATCTTGGATTTTTGATTATTCTGTTTTAGAAAATCGATATACATAAACAAGTCATACAGCGACAAATTATCCGAATCGACGACTGCCACTTTCAGTAAATCGGAATCAATTGTCGATTGCCAGGGCAGTTTCTCCTGATGCTCGGCTAAAATCCGGTTTGAGGTGATTTTCGATTGCGTGACGCGCTGTAACTCCCATTGGTCTTTGCCTTGAAATTGGGCGTGTTCGGCTTGAGTTATATCGCTTAGCTTATTGCGATCGTCAATTTCATAGATGCGTATATCGCCAAGCGAGCCGTCGTCGAGAATCTTCCGAACGTTGACGAAGCGGTTGCCTTCTCTGAGCCACATACCGTATTGAGAGCGTATCATCGCGCCATCGTTGAGCGCGGAAGTTCGAAGCACCTGTGCAGTCCGCTCACAACCCGGCGCGACGTACTCACCGATCAGTACCGCTAAAATGACCAGAACCAGGCCAGCCAGCATAATTGACTTAATAACCCAGAATATTGAAAGTCCGGCTGCCCTAATCGCAACAATTTCGCGATTATTGGCCATGGAGCCGACTACAAAAAGGCTGCCCAATAAAGCGGCGGACGGCATCAGTTCGTAGACCATCCGCGGCGAGGTCAACGACAAATAGATCAAAATCTGTTTTAAATCGTACCCGCCTTTCCCCAGATCCTTGAGTTGATCGCTAAATGTAAACAGATTGTATAAAGTTAACAGTAGCAGCAAAGCAATGATGGAGCCTTTAACTACTTCTCTCACTATATAACCCGTCAATACCTTCATTTCACCATTCCAGATGTTTACTAAACGGACAACTATATCAGTTTATGAGGCGGGGCTTCGACTCACTGCTTGCCTACATACGGAAGTATGCCTAGTCTAACGGATGCCGTATTTTTTCAGCTTATACCAAAGCGTGCGTTCGCTGATTTTGAGCAACCTCGCCGCTTTGGCTTTATTGCCGGTTGCCAGGGTTAAAGCCTGCGCTAATAAGCTGATTTCCAGTTTTTCGACGTTCGACTCCATATCCAGGCTGTCTGCGCGATTTGGTTGTAAACTCCCGCCTAGGCTTTCCTGATTAGGCCCGTTCAAGATTTCCTGCGGAAAATGGCGCAACGCTATGGGACGCCCCTGACTCAAGACCAAAGCACGCTCGATCATGTTTTCCAACTCGCGCACATTGCCGGGCCAATCATAATTTAACAAGGCCTCGCAGACATCGGCCGACAACGGCGTTGAGACTCCATATTGCGCCGATGCTCGGTATTTCTCGACAAAGTGCATCGCCAATGGCGGAATATCCTCTCTTCGTTCCCGCAAGGCCGGTAAGGCAATGGTCAACACATTCAAGCGATAGTACAAATCTTCCCGCAACAGTCCCTGTTTGACCGCCTCCATCGGATTGCGATTGGTGGCGGCAATCACCCGCAAATCGATTTCAATGCTGCGATTGCTGCCCAGGCGGTCGACCCGGCTTTCCTGCAAAACCCGTAACAATTTTGCCTGAGTGGCGGGCGGCATTTCGGTAATTTCATCGAGAAACAGCGTACCGCCGTCGGCGAGTTCAAATTTACCGACCCGATCTTTAACCGCGCCGGTAAACGCCCCACGCACATAACCGAACAGTTCGCTTTCCAAAATGTCTGCGGGTATAGCCGCGCAATTAATGGGCACGAACAAGCCATCCCGGCCTGAACTGGCATGTACCGCCCGGGCCACCAATTCCTTGCCGGTACCTGTTTCGCCGTAAACAAAGATGCTGGCCTTGCTGGGTCCGGCTTGGCGGATCAGTTCATACACTTGGCGCATGCTCGAGCTTTGCCCGATGAATTCGTCCCATCCTTTACCGGTTTCGTCGCGTAAAAACTGATTTTCCCGTTGGATACGATTAATTTCGAGCGCCCGCCTTACCACCAATTCGACTTGCTCGACATCCAGCGGCCGGATGATGAAATCGAAAGCGCCCTGTTTCATGGCTGCCACGGCTGTTTCCACCGTGCCGTATGCCGTAACAACAATCACGGGAAACGCATGGCCTTCATCGCGCAGCGTCGCCATTAGCTCCAACCCGTTAATGCCCGGCATATTCAAGTCGGTAATCAGCAAATCGACGGCGGTTTCCCGTAACACGCTTAAAGCGGCTTGAGCATGTTCAGCGCTCAACACATCGCATCCCAGTTTTTTCAGCAAAACTTCCAAAACCCGCCGGGCATTGGCTTCATCGTCAACGATTAATACGCGCGAACCGCTTAACATAGATTTTTTGTTTGCCGTCTTGGCAGAAAAATCGTGAAACAGGCACCGCCCAATTCGCTGCGCCCGGCCGCTATGCTACCGCCATGGGCCACAACAATCTGCTGAGTCACTGTCAGGCCAAGCCCGATTCCGGTGTCGCGGGTAGTGAAAAACGGATCGAACAGTCGCTGGCTCGATTCTGACGCAATACCCGGGCCATTGTCTTCAACCTTGATCTGCACGCGGTCGGCATCGCTGGCGATGACTTGAACCCTTATGCGTCCGGCAGCGGACAGCATTTGAATGGCGTTTAACATCAAGTTCAAAAACACCTGCACCAACAATTCTTCGTCCGCTTCGATAACGGTCAACGGTTCGGGCTTAACGATTTCGATCGCAATCGACTTGTTTTCCGCTTGTTTGCTCAATAATTCGATGGCTCGCTCAATGACCGGTTCAAGCATCAAGGCCTGCATATCAGGCGGCCTTGGGCGGGCACAATCCAGTAAAGTCGAAATCAGCCGATTCAAGCGGGCGCTTTCTTCCACGATGATACGGCTCATGTCGCGTCCGTCCTCTGTTAAAGCTACGTCGGCTTGCAGAATCTGAGCGCTGGTTTGCAGGATACTGAGTGGCGTTCTGACTTCATGCGCCATGATCGCGGCCATTTCACCGACTACGGCCAGTTTGGCGGCGTGAATAACTTGTTGCCGCGACTGTTCCAAGTCCTCGCTCAGTTGGGCAAAGGCCTGACTTAACTCCTGAACTTCATTAATATCGGCCCTGCTCGACTTAAAGGATACCGGTAATGTCTGAAAGTTTCTGACCCAGGATGTCAAGTCCAATATGGGGCTGGCAATGCGCCGAGCCAGCCAGTGCGCGATTCCCGCAGCTATTAGGCTATTGATCAAAAACACGCAGCCGAACCACCACCACAAGCGCCAGATCGACTGAAATGCCTGCTCGGTGGATTGAATAATCAATATTGACCAGCCTAGATTGGCATAAGCCTGATAGCCTTGAGAATGGGCGTAGCCAACCAAGACCGGTGCCTGGCTCAATGGCTGGCCCTGATGAATTTTCGATCCGTGTCCTTTACTGTCTCCCCAGCCGGCGAAGGTTTGCTTTAGCAGCATTTGCCGTGAGCGGATCTCTGCCGAACCGGCAATTGCTCTGTCGTCCGCATCCAGCAACACGATATACCGTTGCCCGGACTCGACACGGCTTGCACGGTCGAATAGTTGCATGATGTGTTTAAGATTGAAGATTCCATACAGCCGGCCATGTTCGCCGGCCGAGTATTTATCCGGCACCGAGGCACGCATGCTCAATGGAGCATGATCGTAGGGCGGGTCCAGCCGCAGGTTTTCCAGTACGATTTGTCCGTGCGGCACGCTGGTCTGAATCCAGTCCGCTTGCGGGCGAAAATACGAGCCGATTAAATAGCTATCGGATGCGGCAACGATTTTGTTGGCATCATCCAAATAAAACAGTCCGAGGTACACGCCAGGATAACTTTGCTCCATATTCTCCAGAAATTGCGCCAACCGTTTGTCGATATCGCCAATACGCCCCTCCTGAAGAATATCCAATTGGCTCCAGGAATAGACGTTTTGCAGACGCTCGAACATCAACATGTCGATCTGCTTCATCAGCATGGCGGCGTCATTTTCCAGGCTATTGGCAATTTCATGCCGCAGCATGACTCGGGAAGCATAGAACGACAGCGCCGCAATAGGCGCACTTCCCAGAAATAATAAGGCCAGAAATGAGAATAAAAAAATCCGCTGAATTCGCATGCGCCATTATAAGGACAGCAACTAGCCCTTGCGTATCTAGATTCGGCATGACACCCGGCAGCGAAAGTTGTCTAACGTTTGTAAAACCACATCTGATAAATACTGAGCAGGATTTGTATGCCCATGGAAATGCCCATCAGCGCGCCGCTAAAAACCACGACATAAGCGAACTGCGAGATATTTTTAGTGATGAACCAAGACATCACGTCCAACAACATGGCAGCAAAGGGGATGACTACCGCAATGCGCTTGACGTAGATATTGATCTCGCATAGCAAAAATATCCGGCCGATGAAGAATAAAATGAAAGCAATGCCAAACAAATGAATATGCGACACCCTGACTAGCGCCGGTAACGAGGCGCCGCCGCTATGCGCAACTTCCGACACGCCGGCGTAATCGCTGAGATCCGGTAATGCCGGATTAATGCTGGGCGTGTGGCAAAGTATGCAGTCCCTATTCAGAATGGGCGCAATGGTTTGCCGATAGCCGTTTTCTTCGGCGCCGTCGTGTATCCATTTCAGAATGACTTCCTTGTCGCTCTTATATTTGAGGTTGGGCTCCATGATGCCGTTAATGGCGGCGCCCAAGCGCGTTTGATTGTTGGAGCCATGATACATGATAACGATGTCGTTCATGGACAGACCGGGTTTACCGTCTCGGCCCTGGTGAGTGTAATACATGTTGATCAAGGCCATGATATACGCCAGGCCTATGGTCAACAGAAAAACCGTGTTTAATATTCGCTCGCTGACCGATATATCTTTAAAACGCGTATATTGTTTAGTCATAAATTAACGTCACGCTCGATGCAATGTCGAAGTCCAAAAAATGCCGGTACGACAGTACCGGCAACAGAACGACAATTCTTAGCCGTCTTGAGGCTAAAAACTCAACCAGGTATTGAAATACAGCGTGTTATTGTCGCTAGCGTTGGTGTTCGGGCCGGCATAGTTTTTGTCCGCGCCATCGAGTTTGGTATAGGCCACGTATTGAGCCGCGAAACGTAGATTCAAATAGGATGCGGCCCCGGTGGAAGCGGTTTTACCGAATGGCACGTAATCCAACTCGAATGTGAAAAACTCCGAGTTCGGCTTATTCGGCACGTTGCTATACAAGCCCAAATCCTTGTTGCCGTATATATGATTAAAACCGACACTGGCGCTATAGGTCTGGTCGAAGGTATACGAACCGTTCAACCCCAAAAATCCCAATTGCTGATTATAGTTGCTGGCGCCGGCTGGGTTCTCGGGATCGAAGTTGGCGTTATAGGTAGCGCCCAACTCCTGCTGTTCCCGAATATAGCTGGCCTTGAATTCGTAGATGTGTTTCGGATTGGCCAGATATTGATAATTAAAATCCAGCCCCAAATCGGTATAGCGATCGGTCAAGGCAATAGTCGGATCCGGCAACACATTGGCCCGAAAACCGAAATGCCCCAAGGACACATAATGGCCTTGCCATTCTTTTTGCAAGGCTATCCGCCAATACGGCGCGCCGCCATCGAGTTTGCTGATGTCCCGGTAACCCATGCCTTTTTGCAGACTGCGGGAAAAATTGGTATAGGCGCCGGCTTCCACAAATAGAATGTCATTGACCATGGTATATAGGGTCGCGCCGCCCAATTTCGTGTCAAAACTGCTTATCGCGGGTCCGGCACTGGGACCGTTGGCCAGCGGCGAGCCGACATAGGGAAATCCCCAAGCGGGCGTGGTATTCCATAAATCCTGCACGGATGGATTATTGTTGAACGACAACCCGTACACGAAATTTTGGCCTAACAAATCGGCTTCGTCGGCAATACGAATATCGGTATTATCCAGAGCGAATGCGCTCCCGACGCCATCGTAAGTAAATTGTACGAACGCGCCCAATTGCTTGAATACCCGGCCGCCAAAGAATGCCGAAGCCTGGTCCATCGCCAAGTTATTGTTGGCATTATATTGCCGATTCGCCAACGCCCGGTCTTCCGGATTAGCCAGATCGGGATTATCTTTTTTGGTGTTGGTGAAAGAACCCATGACCATGCCGCCCAGACGGCTCAACAAGGATTCGTTACTGCCCCAGGTATAGCCATTTAGCTTGAATTGACGGCCGTAAGGGGTAAGATTCGGGCCAAACGCTTGTGTATGGCACATGGTACAAGCCATGCCGGTTTGGCGGGCAAAGCTCGGTAACGCGTTGGCCGCTCCCGATACCCCTAGCCAAAATATCGCCACGCAGATCCATATCCGGCAACTGCTCAAATTTGCCGGTCTTAACATCCGTTTTTTCATGTACTGCAACCTTTTTACTATGCATAATTGAAATCTGCATACGAGCATGAAACGTTCAACTCCTTATGCATCCTCAATTTCGAGTCAATTACCATGCCATAGTGATGATAAGCCAAGTGCTGCCGGCTCTTATATCTGCATAGACACACTCTGCTTTGGATTCCGCCGAAACACCGCGCAAGAAAAGTCTGCAATTTTGGTATGGTTTAGCGAGATCCCTGCATTTTTGGTATGCCGCCCGCCTAGCGGCCGCCAACCGGCAAGGTCAGTATGATTTTGACACGACTATCGACATGATCTTGCCGGACATAACCAATCGCGCCAGGGGTGGAACTGATAAAACGCAACACGGCCTCTTCCGAAGACATTACCGGTGGCGGCGTGATGCCGTGGAAATACTGACCGTTCCAGTAGTCCTCCTGGTCTTCCGGCAACATCGAAAATAAAGCCAACGAAAAAATGTGTCTCAACGGATGTGCGATAGGCAAATTGATTGGGATCCAGCGATTACCCTGGTCGTCGATCTGAATCTTGCGTAAATAAATCAGCTTCAAATTCTCAAGAGTCAACTTAGGTAGCTGGCTGTTAGCGGCTGTGACGACCACAATCGGCTCGGCGAGAATTTGCCGGCAACTACCCAACAACAGCATAAAACCAATCGCGCGAAAGGTTTTGTAGCGCATCAAAACAGAACCGCAAATGAAGCAGCCAGACCGTCGGGCGCTAATTTATCGTTGTTAGCGCCTGTACGATATTCCAACTTCCAGACGATGGGCGGGCTAGGCCGATAAGCCAATCCCATTACGCCGGCATGTCCGGTGTTATCGAAAGTTTGCTGGAAGGCTTCGTAGCGGCCGACTAGAAACCAATGCCGGCTCAACGGCGCGACGCCTTGTAAATATCCTTGCCATAGACTTTTGTCGTTAGGATGGCTCCCGTGGCTGCGGTAAATGATTTCGCTGCGAATTTCGTATTTCCGGTACTGCCACAAGCCATCAAAACCTGCCAAGGAATATCGGTCGGATTGGGCTTGTTGCAGCAAAAAATTGGTAAACGAGATACCAAATTGCAACTGGTCGTTCCATTGGTATCTCAGATGGGCGCCAAACGCGTCTTTAAAGGGGTTGTCCGACAAATGCGGATCGATAGGTTCGGTAACATCGCCGTAAACCGCGTATTCGAGCTGCCGGTCAGCAAACGGCAATACGCCATGCAGCATCAGGCCCGACACGTGCGTGGAAAATAAATTGTCGGTAGCGACCGGACGATAAGTAGTCCAGACTAACGGCGCGGCATGCAGCACGTTCCATTGGCCGATCGGGGTAAGAAATTTGCCGACGCGCACCGTCAGTTTATCGTTGACCAAGCCATCGAAATAAAAGCGTTCCGACTCAAAATGCGTCTGACGCGTGCTCAAGTCTTGGTTCTGGCCGGCGGTCAAGGCATCCGCCAGCTCCAACTCCGAAAAAAAACGCAGCCATGAATTTTTATCCCAACTGACAAACAGGCTTAGATCGTTTACCTGGAATTGCCAGGGCTTTTTCCCGGCGGCCATCACTTCAGCATTCGCATAGCCTCCCAAGCGCAAGCCGCTGTCGCCTAATGCATAACCGCTGCCTAGCCGATAAGTGGGCTGAGCGTCATCATCGCCTCTGGCTGGATTGGCTTGTAGAAAAAGCCATATAGCTATAACGACCGGAAACGGCAAATACCATGTCTTCAAACCTATGAACATCGATGACCTAATTCCGGGCAAATATCTATTCTCATAATCATGCTAATTTCGGTTGTTCGGCAATTTTTACAAGCTCCCTTACAACTTTCATACCAATTAAACAAAGTTGAACCGGATTGCCGAAGCCGATGAAGATTAGCCGAAGAGCAGGGATGATTCGTTGTCGATTGCAGGATTACCGCTGAGATAGCGTTATGGTTATTGTCGGAAAATCTCGCCGCATTTTGTCCGTCAGCAGCGGATGGTCCGATTCATTGGCATTGTCTGCCGGCGCCCGCTGAATAACATTAATCCGGAAAGCCACAAAAGTGCGGCGGGAGGCAAGGGTACGGCTGCGATATCGATGAAATCCACCCGGCCGCCAGTCGCCTCACCGCCACCGGTTACCGCATCGTCGACGAAAAATGTGGCCAGCGGATTTGGACCGGCAAAGACAGCCTGGTCCCTGACGTCGATGAACGAAAACTGCTCCACACCATTCAGCGAACCGGTAAAACGTTTTGTCGCCCCGTCGCGGACGATATTTAGATCGGCAAACGTATTATTTTGGAACGCGCCATTTGGCCCATCGATAAAACTAACCCCGGGTTGCTCGACAAATTGCAGATGATCGCCATACACATAAAGACCTTCGTCCAAGCTAAGGTGCGCGAAATCCAGAATTTTCAGCCAGCCGCCGCCCACGGTATTGAAGCTGAAGCGGATGTCGATGGCATAACTCTCTGGATTAAACCCGGACCAATCCAGGCTCAGGCCCTGGTTAGCCGCGAAAGTATAGATACCGCCGCTAAGGTTACCGCCCCGCGGCACCAGATTGGGACCAGTTCCGCCATGATCCGCAAAATCCGCGAGCGAATAAGTAGAGGCATTCGCAGAGCATGCCGCCAAACCGAACAGCACCACAGCCGCTGTCTTGTAAATAATCGCTTTCATGTTTTCTCCACAATCTATATTGAAAGGTTGGCAAACTACCGGATACTTTTAAAAAACCCGGCTTTGTCGTTCCCGCGCAGGCTGAAACTCAGAAAAAGTAGAAGCAAGTAAAGCACATAAACAGACATCGTCATTAATTAAAAGCACCGGTGCGGCGTCCGGTAAATTCCCGCCTAAGAGCCGCGAGCAAACACTTACCGAACCCAACCTGCATAAATTAATGCAATAGATCCCGGACAACTATTGCTTAGGCCGCGTCGCTTGTCTTAGCGGATCGAGCAGAGGTTTCAGCCCGTTGTGATCCATCTCCTGCATTAGTGCCAATAAGCTGCCGAGTTCACCGCGCGGAAATCCCTCGCGCGCAAACCAGTTGAGGTAATGACCGGGCAAATCGGCGATGACTCGCCCTTTGTATTTGCCATAAGGCATGGGAAATGTCACCAACTTTTGTAAGTCTTCGGGTTTCATAGATGCCGGTAAATGTCCGGAATACGATATTTGCGATGATGCTCGGTTACCACCGGAACCGCCTGCCGCTCGATGCCGGATAAATACTAGTCCAGAGCGGAATTCAGGTAAGTTAGCGCTCGCAAGCGCTCGACGGCAAAATCCACAAAAGCGCGTACTTTCGCCGCCGCTTTACGGCCTTCCTGATAGACGACATGAACAGGCAAGGGAGGACTTTCATAGTCGGCGAGCACAATCCTGAGCTTTCCGGACATAAGCTCAGGCACGATCATGTAAGACAAAACCATGGTTAATCCGCGACCAGCCGCGGCGGCGGCTATGGCGACATCCGCGGTATTCACGGTAAACCGAGTCGAGAAAGGCACTACGATTTCGCCTTCTACGCCCTTGAAGCGCCATTCGGCTTTTGAGGCTAAGCTCGAAAACTGCACGATGTCATGCCCTGAAATATCCTGCGGCGTTTGCGGCACGCCGCGCGCCTCCAGATAGTCCGGCGCGGCACAGATTACCCGGCGCACCGAACCCACCCGAATCGCGGTAAGCGACGAGTCCGGCAACTCGCCGATACGCACCGCGACATCCAGTCCCTCATCAAGCAGATCAACCACCCGATCTACAAACAAGGTTTGTACCGATACCTCCGGGTAACATTCCAGAAAATCAAACAATAGTGGCGCGATATGTAGGTGGCCGAACCGGGAAGATGCGGTCACGGACAATTTACCCCGTGGCGCGCGATGGGCGCCAGCGACCGATTCCTCGGCTTCAGCGAGATCGGACAGAATACGTCGGCAATCCTCCAAATAGCGCAGTCCGGCATCAGTCAGTTTTACTTGCCGGGTGGTTCGATGAAACAACATCACCCCAAGATGCTCTTCTAAGGCCGAGATGGTGCGCGTCACAGCCGGTGGCGACATATATAGTTTCCTGGCAGCCGACGCAAAACCTTCGGTATCGGCAACCGTAACAAAGACCTGCATCGACTGAAATCTATCCATGATTTATTCCACGTAATGAAATAGTGTCTTGCAATTTTAGGTTATTCATCACTTTAGGTAAATTCCGTAGCCTATCCATGGGCCGAGAGTGCGGCCCAACCCGGCAGATACCTGATAAAGATCGACATGTCACGTATAAACATTTTTTACCCAGGAGATACAATCATGAATACATTTCACCATGCCAACATCGATGGCCATAAGATTTTTTATCGTGAGGCGGGGGCCGGCAACTTACCCACCCTCGTGTTATTGCACGGTTTTCCTTCCTCTTCCCATATGTTCCGGGATTTGATCCCAAAGCTCACTGACAAATTTCATGTAATCGCGCCGGACTATCTCGGCTTTGGATACAGCGATCAGCCCGGTGCGAACGAATTTCGATACACTTTTGACAATCTGACCGCGCAGATTGAAAAGTTGCTATTCACGCATCTCGGCCTAAAAAAATTCAGCGTCTATGTGCAAGATTACGGCGCACCGATAGGGTTCCGCATTGCATCGCGCCGCCCTGACGCGATCGAGGGCATCGTCATTCAAAATGGTAATGCTTATCTGGAAGGCGTAAGCCCGGCACTAGAGCCTATGACGGCTTTCTGGAAGAATAGAAATACGGAGACCGAGGCCCCGCTTCGAGGCTTTCTAACTGCGCAAACCACAAAATTTCAATATGAACACGGGGCATCCGATCCAAGCAAAATCAGTCCCGACGGTTATACGTTTGACCAGCTATTTCTCGACCGTTCCGGCAATGACGCAATCCAGCTAGACTTGTTTTTCGATTACCAGAACAATGTCGCACGTTACCCCGAGTGGCAAGCCTATTTCAGGAAGCATCAGCCGCCAACCTTGATCGTGTGGGGACAGAACGACCCGTTCTTCACCGTAGCAGGGGCTAAGGCATATTTGCGCGATATTCCCGAGGCCGAGCTGTATTTGTTTGAAGCGGGACATTTTGCGCTCGAAGAATACAGCGAGGCGATAGCAAACTACATCATAGCGTTTTTTGTTGAAAGCGAGGCTCAACCGAAATGCTGCGATGGACTGGCAATGGCTTGTTAAGCACGCAAGTTTTTTGTTCCGTATCGGCGACAGACAATGAAACCTTTTGAAAATCGGCGCGTTCTTATCACTGGCTCCGGACGAGGCATAGGGAAAGCGGTTACTCACCGGTTTGCCCGCGAAGGTGCAAAAATTCAACTGCTAGCGCTGACGTCGGAGGTCCGGGCGACGGCGCTCGACCTCCGGCTTCCCGACTCCGCTCGGCAAATCGTAGGCGAAGTCGCCGACGTTTGGGGTGGCTTGGATATTCTTGTGACCGATGCAGGCGCCGCGGCGCAAGGCGGATTTCTGGAGCTGGAAGCCGATGCCTGGCAAACCGGATTCGGCCTAAAGATGTTTGCCAATCTGCGAGTCATTAAAAGGGATGGCGTTGTATGAATAACTAACTTTTCTATAGGAGCTGACATGACATTAAATCGACGGGATTTTCTCAATCTGACTGTCGGCGTCACGGCCGGTCTATTGGTGTCAAGGGCAACAATTCGGGCCGAAACCCAATCCAAAATCAAGGCGATTGCTTTTGACGGTTTTACCACTTTTAATCCCCAGACGGTGTTTACGCTCGCGGAGGCGCTCTTTCCCGGTAAAGGGGCCGAACTGAGCAGCGTGTGGCGTACCCGGCAATTCGATTATGCCTGGCTGCGCACGCTATCGGGACGTTACGTGGATTTCTGGCAGGTTACGGAAGACGCCCTAGTATTTGCCGCCAAGCTGCTCAAGCTCGAGTTGAGTATGGAAAATCGCCGGCAACTTATGGATGCGTATCTTGAGATCAAGGCTTGGCCTGATGCCCTACCGGCGTTGAGATCGTTAAAGGACATGGGCATCCGAATGGCTTTCTTGTCCAATTTCACCGCGGCTATGCTCGATGCTGCTGTGAAGAATTCGGGTCTGGAGGATATTTTTGAGCCGCACCTCAGTACTGACCGGGTGAGAGCGTATAAGCCCGATCCTCGTGCTTACCAAATGGCCATCGACAGTTTTGGATTGCAACGCGATGAAATTGTTTTTGCTGCTTTTGGCGGCTGGGATGCGGCGGGTGCCAAATCGTTTGGCTACCCGACCTTCTGGGTTAATCGAATGAATCTACCCATCGAAGAGTTGGGTGTTGCACCGGATGCAATCGGCGGTAACTTAAACGACGTTTTGAATTTTGTGAGATCCAGGAACACATCCTGAATTCAAGGTCTTTTTAAACGATGTCAAGGGACACGCGGATCGGCGGCAGCCGAAGCCGTCAGCGTTGCACTCAAAGGGCCAACAGAAAGTAATACGCCCGGTGTAGAGGACAAACTGAGGTAGGCAGCCAACGCTGCCGGTAGCACAGATCAAAAGTACCCTTGTTGCGGACAGCCAATTTCCAGTGGCTTTGCGTTCGCAACCGCGCGATTAACCAATCACAAGGGTACCGTAAATAACGCATCTCACAGGTCTTAACAATTTAACCGCCGAATCACAGCAATGGCCACGTTATCTTCATTACTTGAGATTTACTCGGTTTATCAAGCATAGGAAACGACACCGTTCTAAGCTTGCCACATGCCGGGCATGCCGATGTAGCCAGGCAGTGCCTGAATGCGACCAAGCCAATCTGTGATAGCCTGATAAGCCTCAAGGTCGATCATGCCTTCCGGTGCCAGCGCGATATACGGATAGATGGCGATATCGGCAACGGTTATATGATCGGTAACCAGATAGGCATGGTTGGCTAGCCGATTCTGTAGAACATCTAACAGGTTTGCGGCGATTTGCCGGGACTCGTCCAAATTAATGGTGCTGCCAAATTTAAAATGTCTGCGTAAGCTACTCGGTCCAGTGGCGAGTTCATTCGCCGCGGTTGAAAGCCAGGCAATGCATTCTGCAAATACGGCAGCGTCATTCGGCAACCATTGCTCGTCGCCATATTGCCGGGCCAGATAAACCAAAATCGCCTGACTGTCCCGAATCACCACCTCACCGTCCGCTAATACCGGCACTTGACCAAACGGATTCATGGCGATGAATGATTCGGATTTTTGTTGCTGTTCGCCGCCGTTGACCGCAACGCTCTGGTATTGAAGACCCAAGAGCGACAACATCAGGCGGACTTTGTGGCAATTGCCGGATAGGGCAAATTCGTAGAGGGTAATCATGGGTATTTCCTCAAAAATCAGTTAAGGTTTTGACGCATCATTCGATGCGGCAAGCTGTGCTTTTAACGCTGCAATTTCGTCTAGAAAGGGATTGATTAAATGACTAAGCTCGGCTTTCGAATAGCGCGGGGTAATGTGCTGAGGGCAATTCCATTCAATGGCTTTTACATCAATCACAATGCCTCGCTCGACGCGGGCGCGATAAGCCGGAACTGCCAGTTGCGAGACCAATGCGGGCTCTTCACTTTCATGGACGATACGCACCCGGCCCCATAATTTCAGGCGTCTTCTGTTGGGGTAGTCCATCAAAATCATCGATATCCGATCATTGAAGTTAAGGTTACCAATGCTCAGGTATTGACGGTTACCGCGAAAATCCGCAAAGCCTAGCGTATGCTCATCCAGCACTTTTAAAAAACCTTTAGGGCCGCCGCGATGCTGCACATAAGGCCAGCCGGACTCCGATACCGTGGCTTGGTAAAAGCTGTCGCGTTCGCCGATAAATTCAATTTCCGGTTCGGTCAAACCGGTATCTAGATCATCGGCCATTTCAAACCGGCTGTTGGCTTCCCGGCTGCCATACAAGGACTGAGCCGCTTTGACGCTGGGTGTAAACGCGATGTCTGCAAATGCAGTAGCCATGTCATTTCTCCGAAAAGACCGGCGGCATGGATTGCCGCCGGATTAATTCCAACGCTTCAAGTTATGCCGCGACTTTTAGATCCACTTTGGGGAAATCTATTTCAGTCTGGGCCACCTCGTTGATGTAGTTGGTTAAGGTGTTCAGCGCCACATGCAGCACAATTTCCACAATCTCGGCATTACTGTAACCAGCCGCTTTGACAGCGGATAGCTCGACATCCGAAACATGTCCACGCTGTTGTGCAACGCGGGCGGCAAATTTGACAGCCGCCGCCGCTTTAGGATCGGACGAATGTCCGTTACGGTTCGCGGCCATTTCAGCATCGTCCAGCTTGGCAACATTTTTACCAAGATAAGTATGCGCGGACAGGCAGTAACTGCAGCCATTGATTTCGGCGATAGCCAAGGCGATGCGTTCTCGGGTTTTGGGTTCCAGCGCACCTTTGCCTAACGCACCGTTAAGACTCAAATAGCCTTCCAAGGCAGCGGGGCTATTTCCCACCAACTTCATTAAATTGGGTACGACACCCAACTGCTTTTTAACGGCATCCAACAATGGTAAAGAGGCGGCAGGGGTTTGTTCTGCGGTAGGGATTGCGATTCTGTTCATGCTAATTCTCCAAATTAAAGGTTGTGGTTTAAAGCGTCATCGCCCAGTGTTGTGGGGATGGCTATACTTTGTCACATTCCACTTAGAGAGAGAATGCGCATAAATTTGAAGATACTATTCCGATAAATGGAATAGAAAGCACAATCAACTGCGACTAGCGACTTTAGGTTAGTGAGAGAAGAAGCGGAATTTGAACTCCAGAATTGCCAATCGGTATCAAGGTGATGAGAGCCGCCTATGGGGTCGCCGAATCTTGCGCATTACTATCATCAATGTTGTCTAGTGCAAACCACGCCTGCGCCCCTCTCGACGATTTTAAGTTTCGGTGAGGATTTCGTGATTCTTTGCCCGGCACAATAGTATCGCCAGTTTCGGCTTTCATCTAAAACGGAGATACATGATGCGTTTGTCTAAGAGTAAAGTAGCTTTACCGGTATTGTTGCTCGCCGGTATGTTGGCGCCCGTTGCCGGCGCACAGGCCTCGAATGTCACACTTAGTTTTGCCAATATCTCGGGTGCTAACGGACCAGCGCTGAGTCCGTTTTTTGTAGCTTTCCATGATGGCTCTTTCGATGCGTTCGACGCAGGAACGTCAGCCTCGTCCGCCATCGAAGCGATAGCCGAGCTTGGAAGCGGCGCAGGCTTGTCTTCGAGTTTTGCAGCCGCATTTCCCACCGGCATCAGTACAACTGTTACCGCGTCCGTCAATGGGTTTGGCCCCGGCATTTTTTTACCGGGAGGAAGCGGCAGTGTCACGCTGGATTTGGACCCGGTGAAAAATCGCTATCTTAGCTATTTCGCAATGGTGGTACCGTCTAACGACCGTTTCATCGGTAACGACTCGCCAACCGAAATCGAGCTGTTCGATGCCACCGGGCATTTTACCGGTGGTACCTTTGTCGATAATGGCAATAAAATCTGGGATGCCGGCACCGAACTTGACGGCACCACCGGCGCGGCTTTCCTGGTCGGTTCCAATGCCGCCGATAGTCCCGCGCAAAACGGCTTGATTCAGAACAATAGCGACTTTTCGGTATATAGCGGACTAGCAACCGCAGCCGGATATAACTTTACTAATCTACCTGGCGCTAATACCCCATTGTTAAGAATCAGTGCGGTCTCAGCGGTACCGCTACCGGCGGCATTCTGGCTATTCGCCAGCACCTTGCCGGTTTTGGGCTTAATGCGCGGCCGCCGTTCGTCAGTGGCTGCCTAAATCAGATATCGCTGGAAGTTCAGCGATAATATCCAACAAGTTACACCCGGCTCAGGCCGGGTTTTTCCTTTGGCGGCAATAACCGGTTCAGAGAGAGGATTAACTTTTTGCCTGACAGAGGGGACCGCTGAACTGCTAAAAACCGTCTGAATATCCTTGCACTTGTAAAGTATTCGGCGGCTTACCGCTCCGGCGTCTGATTTTCAAATCGATAATATGGTGTAGTGGATGTTCCAGAGGTATATGTAAAGTTTGCTTTGGCAATTCTCCCGCGGCATCCGGATGCCAGAGTGACAACTGGTAATCCCCGCCGGGGAGTTCCAGAGTCCAATGTCCGGCGTTATCGCTTGTGGTGAAGTGAGGCGTCTCGGTAACGAATACGAAACCTAACATCCAGTCATGAATATTGCAGCCCAATGCCACCACGCCCGGTTGGTTGAATATAACCGGCGCTGACGGCGTGCCTTTATATAGTTTAATTTCGAAGCGTTTGGCCTGAGAAAATGAGTACACATGGTGCTGAATGTCATCGCTATTCGGAAAATAAACCGGCGAGCCCACTTTGATCGCCAGCACATGCGGAACAAATTCCTTGCCTTTCTGATCCAGTTTGATCGGAATCGGATTGACGTTAGCCGAGATTGACTTTCCACTAACTGTCGGCGTAGCGGTTATTACGACATTGGAGAGTGGCATGCCGGCATTTTCGACGGTGCCGGATATACTGTCGGCTTTAGTTTGAAGCGCCACGGCGGCAACACAGGAGGCTAGAAAAACAGGCGATAGGCGATTTGCCATAAGGTTTCCTCTTGGTTCGATGACTGTCCCAGGCTCGCGCGTGCCGGGCGGTTACTGTTGATATGGCTGACCTCGAAATTTAATTGGTGACGTTGCGCCAATGTCAGGTTGTAATTGGCATTCCACGCGTAACCGTTTTCGGAGTTGCGGTCTTGGGGCAGATAATCGTTCTCGTCGGTACCGAAGCGATCGTGGCGAACGCTGAAGCGATGGTTGTCGAACGACTTGCTGATCAAGAAAGAAGCCGACCAGAAACCAACGTCCACGGCCCGTTTTCCGTCTTTAATATCACCCATGCTGGTTCGACCGCTGATGCCTTGGCTAATTAGCGTCAATTCCCAGGGCAATTCCGCCTTGAGTCCCAAACTATAGAAACGGGTATGCCAAGCGTATTGGCCCGTGCTGATCGCGGCCGGATCTGCCAAGTTATCGTAATATAAGGCCCTGACCGTATAGAGATTGGCTTGTTCGGCATTTAGGCCGACATAGTAACCGGGTCGCCCGTCGACTTCTGTGAAAGGCTGCGTGAAAATCGCTTGCCGTGGAAATAGACTACGGATGCCGATGTTATCGGGTAGACGCAAACGGTCTCGCAGCGTAGCTTCGTAATCCTGTAAGCTCCAACCTCGCCAGGCCAACAGTACGCCGGTCGCATCGTTATTGGCCAGGCCGGCGGCGAATAGCCCAAGACGGTCACCGCTACTCAGCTGATAACTGAGCTGGGCCTCACCGCCAAAGCTTCTTAGTTCTTCACCGACCCAACTATTGATCGCCGATGAATTTAATGTATAGGGGCTACTCCAGGCAGTGCCCGTGTTCTCTAGCGAAATCGGCGGAAAGAACATACCAATCCTGCCGCCGATCCGCCAGGCCGAAGTACTGACAGGGCGATAACTGAGAAAGGCTTCCGTCAGATCGAGTGGATTGTATTGTTTGTCGGCGTATTTCAGTGTCAAGGTTCCGGACCAGTCCCAACTCAAACGCGTTTGCAAGCCGATTGCCGCCTCGTTGACCCGCAGACGATCACCCTCGGCTCCGTTGCGGAATTTTCCAAGACCGTGCTGCAATTCGCCGGATTGCGCATCCATGACTTGATAACGAAGGTCCAACACCCCGTGCAGCGCAAAATTCGGAAATTCCGAAGTGTTTTCTGCTGCTGTCACAACGCCTGAGAGCATGCCAAGCAAAATGGTGTTAGTCAGCAACCGTGCCATTAGTAATAATGTGCAATGACCAAGCCATCGGCCAATCGGGGGCTAGCGGATGGGAGGCTCATGGCGATATAACCGGCAAGTCGAAACTAAATGAGCTGCCATGTCCCAACCGGCTCTGGACTTGAATCTTGCCGCCATGCAAACTCACGATTTTGGCGACGATCACCAAACCGAAGCCGCCTCCTTCCGCTCTTGCTTGTCTTGACAATGGCGACTCCCAGTCGAACAAACCAGGCAAATATTCCTTAGAAATACCGATACCGGTATCGGTCACACTCATCATGATGCGCTGCTCGGCAGGCCATGCATCCACACGGACTTGGCCACCTGAAGGGGTATGGCGTAGCGCGTTGTCGATCAGGTTAGTCAACAGCCGTTCGATCAAGCCGATATCCGCCGCGGCGTGGGGCAAATCGGGCCTTAATCCCGCTATCAACTCAATGCCCCGTTGCCGCGCATGTAACTGAAATTTTTGGCAAACATCCTGGGCCAATTCCGCCAGATTGATGGTTTCGAAGTTAAGACTGGTTTCATCGCATTCCAATTTGGCTAGTTCAAACAATTCCTGCGCCAATCGGCTGACCTTTTCGCTCTGGCGCAAGGCGATTTCCAGGAAATGCTGTTGCTCCGATGCATGCATACCATCGTTTTTTAGCTGGAGGGTTTCCAGAAATCCGCGTAGTGAAGTCAGTGGGGTACGCAGATCGTGCGAGACCGTCGCGACCATTTCCCGGCGTCTTTGGTCCTTATGTTTAAGTTCGCCTATTTGACTAGCGAGGCAAGCGGCGCGATTAAAGGTTTTCGCCAAGCGGCTCAATTCATCGTCACCGGATACCGGCAATGTTGAATCGAACTGACCGTCAATGATACGTTCAGTGTCTCCGGCCATACGACGTAATGGTTGAGATATTTTTTTGGCTATGACGATGCTGCCGAGCAATGCCGCGATCAAACCGATGGCAGAAAGTGTCACAGCAGCGTAAAACATGACCCAATACGGCGCCAATGCCTGTTTGAAATCGATCTGTAATATTGCCCACATCGGTTCGTTGCGCGACGCAGTGGGTAAACGCTGAATACGACTGATAAACTCCCGATTGCCAAGTGCAAGTATTACCGAGTCTTTATTTTCTTGGATGAATGTCCAGGTTGATAAGTTACCGAGCAAGGTCTGTATCTCAAGAGGTAGAGAGCTAGCTAAAATCCAGGGGCGACTGTGCGACGTTTCAATCAGTGTGACTTCGAGAAGGAGGCTGGATAAATGCTTAAACTGATCGACCCGGCCGTGATCCACGGCTATTGCCACCGCTACCCAGCCGATTGGGATCGGCGCCAAGACCGGCACGATAGCCCATTCGTAGAGTTTTGCGTCTAACAGGCCGAAGACCACTGCACTGCCTTGGTTTTCGGCCTGAGCCAAGGCATCCGGGAAAATAAACGGCTTGCCCTGCAAAAGCTGCGCGGTGTCTGCCACGGTGTTACCTTTCAGATCTATGTAAAAAGCGCGCTGCCCCCGAATCCGTAACGTCAAATTTTCCAATGCCGAGGCGATCGTTTTCGAATCGCCATCGCTAACCGTGGTGCGGAAGCCGAAATCGGCGACCAATATCCGCGTCTCGCTAGCGATACGTTTTCCGCGTTCCGTCATTAATCGTTCGAAGGTTTGCGCTGCAAACAGTAGGTTTTGATCGAGTTGTCGGGTGACGTTGTCGAGAGAAACCCGATACACACACGCTAACGTCAAGGCTTGTATGCAGACAAATAAGGCTGAAAAAAACAGCACGATGCGAGATTGAAAACTTACAGTCACGGACAAGCCATTATCGGATTGGGCGTCATGTCGGTTGCGCAGTGGTTTTGGCTAGCACATCGATTTCGACTCATCGGCGGGTTCCGCGGCGCAAAATTTGTAACCGATTCCCCATACGGTCAAAATTTGGCTGGGGTGAGCCGGATCGGATTCGATTTTTGCACGAAGCCGATTGATGTGTGAATTGACCGTATGCTCGTAGCCGTCGTGAGAATAACCCCATACCTGATTAAGTAGCTCCAGGCGGGTGTATATATGACCGGGATGTTTTGCGAAGAAATACAGCAGATCGAATTCGCGCCCGGTCAGCGTTATCGGTCGCCCATCCAGCCATACCTCCCGTGTTTGCGGGTCGATACGCAGGTGTGCAGTGACGATAGCCGTATCGTTAGGCGTGTGCGGTACCTGCTTGAGCGCCTCGACCCGACGCAATAGGGCGCGAATTCGGGCGGTGAGTTCAAACACGGAAAACGGTTTGGTTAGGTAATCATCGGCCCCCATTTCCAAGCCGACGATGCGCTGCGACTCTGCTGATTTGGAGCTGACGATGATAATGGGCGTATAGCTCGGCTGATTACGCAAGCGTCGACACACCTCTAAGCCGTCTATGCCAGGCAGCATCAGATCCAGTATCAGCAAGTCGTAAGCTTGCGCCGCCAGTCTCGCCAGCCCGGTTTCACCGTCGGCAGCCAATTCCACCGCAAAGCCTTCGTCGCGTAAATTCAGGTTCAGGAGACCGGCGATATCCGGGTCGTCCTCAATCACCAGAATGCGTTTGCTCGTCCTAGCCATAGGATATAGAAAGTAGCACGAAATGCTGCATTATCATCGAATTACCTAAACTGACCTAGTCACATAAATTTGACGAATTCGTGAAGGTTTCGTGATACTTGGACCGTAAATTTTATGAAATGACGTCATGCATTGACAATGCGGTCACAGATGCTAACTGCGAATAGGTAGCAATTGGTTATCGATAGAGGAGCAATTTGAACTCAAGTCCATAACTTGACGTATGGAAGGCAATAGCTATCGACTGGTTTTATCGATACCCAACTTTTGCATGCGATACCGCAGGGTACTGGGTTTGAGGTTGAGCAGTTGCGCGGCGCCGTTAGGGCCTTCGATGACCCAGCGGGTTTGTTCGAGGACGCTGAGGATATGCTCTTTGGCGACGGTATCCAGACTGGCGTCGCTGGTTTGAGCGAGTTTGACACCGTTATCGGCAACAGCGGACAATTGCTCGGGCTCGACTTCCAAAATCGGATCATCGGCCAGTATGACGGCGCGTTCGATGACATTTTCCAGCTCGCGGATATTGCCGGGCCAGCGATAGCTCTGCAAGCGCTGCATCGATTGGGCGCTGACCCCGGTTATTTTTTTTCCGATTTTCGGCGCGAATTTAGCGATTAAAAAATTCACCAGCAGCGGAATATCTTCCAGCCGTTCACGCAGCGGCGGCGTGGTCAGCGGAAACACATTCAAACGGTAAAACAGGTCTTCGCGAAAATTCTTTTCCGCCACTTCCTGTAGCAGATTCCGGTTGGTAGCGGTTATGACCCGCACATCCATTTTGATGGGTATTTGCCCACCAACTCGCTCGAATTCGCGTTCTTGAATCACGCGCAACAACTTGACCTGCACATCCAGCGGAATCTCGCCGACTTCGTCGAGGAACAGTGTGCCGCCCTCGGCCAATTCAAAGCGGCCGATGCGTTTGCTGATGGCGCCGGTAAACGCGCCTTTTTCATGCCCAAATAATTCGCTTTCAATCAAACTGGAAGGCAAGGCCGCGCAATTGACTTTAATCAATGGCCGGTTTTTCCTGGGACTGGCGGCGTGAATAGCACGGGCGATCAGCTCTTTACCGGTACCCGATTCGCCTTGGATCAATACCGACGCGTCGGTCTGCGCCACGCGTTGGACTTGGTTTAATAAGGATTGCAACGCCGGACTGCGGCCTATGATATCGTCGAAATTATGCGTCGATTTAATTTCTTCCTGTAAATATAGGTTTTGCGCTTGCAGTCTGGCCTGCTCCCGTTCCATCAACACCCGTTCGGTGATGTCGATAAACATGGTGCGCATGTATTGACGACTGGGGTCGAGTTTAGACCACCACTGTACCCAGATCGGCTGACCGTTATCCTTGCGGCGCAATTCCAGGACGACGCCATCGCTATTTGTGCCGTCTTCGATGGATTTTAGCGCTAGCTGTAATCGCTGCTGCGCTTCCACCGTGTCGGGTATAAACGAGCTGCCAATCAGACCCGGCACCTGTTCCGGCGTGATACCCAAGATGCGCATGGCGGCTTGATTGGCAGCCAGAAAGCGGGTATCGGTATCCTCGTGCACATAAGCAATCGGCGCTTCATCGAATAAATCCTTATACCGCTGTTCGCTTTGCCGGCGTAACTCTTCGACCCGAATCCGATTAAGCTCCGCCGCCGCGCGGGCCGCGAAGATCTTGAAGGTGTAGAGCAATCTCGGTTCTTCGGGCATCGCCCGCTCATCGAATATCGCCAGATGACCCAGGATATGACCGTCGGCATCTTGTAGCGGTACGCCTAGATAACTTTCCACGCCATCTTCCTTGGGAAATATTTTCCAAAGGTCCGACGGGTAATGACACAGTTTGCCAGCCAACACGTCTACACAGGGCGTCCCAGCCAGTTCCCACTCTTGATTGTCGATAAATGCGCCGTTCGTCCAGAAGGCCAAGGACCTTATCCGCGCTTTGTCGCTGGTGAATTCGGCAATGAAGCCGTTCGCAACGTTGGTGGCAATACACAGATTCCGCACCAGAGACCGTAAAAAATCTTCGCCGGTGGTTTGCACGGTGCCTTCCACCAACGCCTGCAGTATGGCGAGTTCCGACGAATCGACTGTTTGCATGAGTTTAGTACTCCGGTTGCTGACGCTACCGGCCATTCTAACCAGTCGATTCCACAACACCAAGCCACAACTATTCGCGGCAGCCGCAACTATTGGTGGCCACAGGAGGCGCAATGACCTTGGTCAAAATCCGTTATGTCTTATGTAAACGATTGTATTAATTGAAAAATATATCGTTATTTATTGTTGGCATGCCGATTGCGATTAGTTAAATGTCCGCTGCAAGCTTGGTGGACATCACTAAACCACTTAACTTTATGGAAAAGACTCATGAAAAACGTAAACACTGTTGTATCGACCGCCATGGCTTCACTGATCGCTTTAGGCACTTTGGGCTTGCAATCCGACGCGTTTGCCGCAGACAAAAAAGACGTCGAGAAATGTTACGGCGTCGCCAAAGCCGGCAAGAACGACTGCAAAACGTTGTCCAATGCTTGTGCCGGGCATTCCACTGCCGACAATCAAAAAGACGCGTTCATCGCCTTGCCTGCCGGTAGTTGCGAACGCATTGTCGGCGGCAGTCTGGAAGCGCCTGCGGATATGAAATAGCACCGTCGCCTCCCGTTCCCTTAACTCACTTTTAGTAACTTCTTATGAAAAACACATTCAAACGTACGGCAATTTCGCTTTGCCTGGCTTCATGCCTGCCTACGCTGGCTTTTGCCGATTATCGCCACGAATCCGAAGAAACGCTGTACACGCTGTCCAACGCTGCTGGGCAGAATCAAGTGCTGGCTTTTCAGCGCGCTGACGACGGTCATATGGAAGCAGTCGGCAGTTATGCCACTGGCGGCGTGGGAACGGGCAGCGGCCTGGGGAATCAAGGTGCTCTGGCGCTGAGCGAGAACAAACGCTTTCTGTTGGCGGTCAATGCCGGCAGCAACGATGTTTCGGTATTTCGGATCGTGCGGGACGGACTCAAACTCGTCGATCGCGCCGCTGAACAAGGGTTAACGCCGGTTAGCGTGACCGTCAGCCATAACCGGGCTTACGTGGTTAATTCGGGCGACGATTCGATCTTCGGTTTTGAATTCAGTCCGGCCACCGGCAAACTGAAACCGCTAGCAAAATCGTACCGTAAACTCAGCGCGCAAGGTTCCGGCCCGGCGCAGATCAGCTTTGATAAGGATGCGGATGCTTTGGTGGTGACTGAAAAGGCGACCAATAAAATCACCAGCTTTGCTTTGACCGAACAGGGTTTGCCGCACAGCCGCCATGTTGTCGATTCTTCGGGAACCACACCTTTTGGTTTCTCTTTTGGTCGGCACGGACAATTCTTTGTGGCCGAGGCCCAAGGCGGCGCGGCGAATGGGGCCACCGTTTCATCTTACCAATTGGCGGAAGACGGTTCGGCTCATCTGATCGACGGCGCTATTGCGGTCGGGCAAACGGCTGCCTGCTGGCTGGTAACCACACCAAACGGCAGCATCGCATACACCGCCGATACGCCGGCCAGCGCCATTTCGTCCTTCGCCATCGACCGAACCGGACACCTGTCCTTGCTGAATTCGAAGGCAGCCGAAGAAATTCGGCCAACCGATCTGGCCATCGCCACCGATGGTTCGGTTTTGTACACCTTGAGCGGGGGCGACCACAGCATCGGCGTATACAGCATCAACAAGACGGGTGCCCTGAAAAAGTTGGAAAGCCTGGATAGCTTACCGGCGGGCGTGACCGGACTGGTCGTTCGTTAAACCGCTAGTCGCAATCAGAAAGAGTACGACATGGTCCTCACTCAGCAACAAGCTAGACAGGCATCAGTGAGCTTGGCGATTCCGGCGTGTGCCGGAATCGGACTCCGCTCACAGCATCACCGAGATGCGTTAGTCAATCCGGTTCGGCCGGGATGGTTGGAAGTGCATAGCGAAAATTACTTCGGCCAGGGCGGTATTCCAATACGCGACCTGGAAGCCATCAGAGCCGATTATCCGATTAGCCTGCATGGCGTCGGCATGTCGCTGGGTTCGGTTGACGAGCTGGACCGGCAACACTTACGCCAATTGCAGAATCTAATTCAACGCATCGAACCGGGATTGGTGTCCGAGCATTTAAGCTGGAGTTCATTTGGCGGCAGGTATCTGAACGATCTGCTGCCGATGCCTTATACCGATGAAACGCTAACGCACTTAACCGCGCGTATCTCGCAGGTACAGGATTATCTTGGCAGGCAGCTATTGATCGAAAACCCGTCCAGCTATCTCGAATACGGCTTTTCCAGTTATTCGGAAAGCGGATTTCTTAATGCACTCGCGCAGCGTTCCGGCTGCGGCATTTTGCTGGACGTGAATAATGTCTATGTGTCCTGCGTCAACCACGGCTGGAATGCGCTGGACTACATATACGAAATAGCCGCTGACAAAGTCGGCGAGATTCATTTGGCGGGGCATACCGTAAAAACAATAGGCGAACAGAGCATTCTGATCGACACCCACAATGCGCCGGTCAGCGACGCGGTCTGGCAATTGTACCAAGCCGCTATTCAGCACCTGGGCAGCCGTCCAACGTTGATCGAATGGGATGCCGATTTACCCGCTTGGGAGGTGTTAGTGGCGGAAGCTGCAACAGCCGATATCTATCTGGAGCAGGCTTATGCACAGGCTGCATGATCTGCAACGGGATTTTTCCCGCTTTATTTGCCAAGAAACCCAACAGTTGCCGCTGGACATCAAAGCTAATGGCTTAAGTGTCGAGCAACGTTTAAGCATCTACCGGAACAATACCCGGCTGGGCTTAACCTCGGCATTGCGCGATGTTTATCCGGTGGTGAACTGCTTGGTCGGCGACGCGTTTTTTGATTGGCTCGCGGCCGACTATATCAAATCCTATCCGCTGCAAGCGGCCAGCTTGCTGACATACGGCAGGCATTTCGCCGAATTGATAGCCCGGTTTGAGGCGGCACAAGGCTTGCCCTATTTAGCCGATGTCGCCAGGCTGGAATGGCTCTGGCATGAGGTCTATCACGCAGCCGATGCCCAGCCTTTACCGCTGTCTGCGCTTGCCCGGATCGATCCGGCTCAATATGCGCAATTGGCATTCCGGCTGCATCCCACCGCACGCTTCATCGCTGCGGATTATCCGATAGAACGGATCTGGGCAAGCAATCAGCCTGATTATCAAGGGCAGGAATGCATCGATTTAGGTGCCGGTGGCTGCCATTTACTGCTTTACCGGCCGCAGTGGCAGGTGGAAATCCATGATTTGGCTGACGCCGAGTATCAACTTTTAACATTATTGGGATCCGGGCAGGCACTCAACCAAGCGGTCGAAACCGTGCTGTCGGATCACCCCGATATAAATATCTCGCACCTTTTGCAACAGTGGTTGCTTAAAGGCTTATTGACCGACTTTTATCTGGTTTGAGGTCACTGATATGAACACACAAAACATTTGCAAATTGATAGCGCCCTTTTATCAAGCGAACGATCGGGTTTATCGATTCGCAATCCTGTTGGATAAACTCTCGCCCTTAGGCAACTTGATTCTGCGTTGCTGGGTAGCCTATGCGTTTTGGGTGTCTGGTTTACTCAAGTTACAGAACTGGGACAGCACCTTGTACCTGTTCGAAAACGAATACGCGGTGCCGCTATTGCCGGCAGAGTTTGCCGCCATGCTGGCCACGGCGGTTGAACTAGCCGGTCCTTTGTTGTTGGCAAGCGGTTTGATAGGGCGCGGTGCGGCTACGCTATTGTTTCTATTCAATCTCGTCGCGGTAATCTCCTACCCCGATTTGGGAGCCGCCGGAATTGAGCAACATAAAGAGTGGGGCGTCATGCTACTGGTCTGTTGCTTGCAAGGACCGGGCAAGTTATCGCTCGATGCGTGGATAAAACAATACCTTTTTCCGCCGGAAATCGACCGCGTAGCGAGAGCCGGCAATCGGAAAAACAGATGAATAACGCAACGGTCGCACAGCCGCTACAAGGCCGAACAGCCTTGGTAGTTCAAGCCAATGCCGGCATCGGTGCGGCAGTGGCGGAAGCATTCGCCGCAGCCGGCGCCAAGGTGATGATTAATTATCTGCATGAAAACGGAGGAGCCGACCAGGTTGCGCAACGTATTCGGATCAAACAAGGGCAAGCCATGATATTTCAGGCCGATATTAGCCAGGAAAGTCAGGTGAAAAGCATGTTTGATGTCCTGGTCGCTTATTGGGGAGGCCTGGATATATTGGTCACTAATGCCGATCTGGAAATTGATGCCTCGGTGCAAGACATTAATCGTGCACAATCGCAGACCGCCCTTACTCAAAATCTGGCCGGGCAATTTCTGTGCGTTCGACAGGCCATGCATGAGTTTTCCAGACAAGGCTGCCGGTCCACTCCGCCCAACTCTGTGGGCAACATCATTTGCGTGTCTTCTTTGCGGAATGTTTTAAGCCAGGACGGGCCGATCAATTACTCGGTCTGCAAACCCAAGATGAGCAGTTTGTTTAAGGCTTTCGCTGCAGAGCTTGGTCAAGCCAATATCAACATCGACCTCGTTTCCGCCGACACTTCCCTTGTTGAATATCGGTATGCCAATCAAGAAGACATTGCAAAAGTGGCTGTTGACTTGGCTGCGGCTGCTTATGCCGATCCGGTTTTGAATAACCTTAAGATCGGAGGATCGCCCGAATGAAAACCTCTAAACCGCAAGCATTATCGTTGGCTAATAAATTGTTCGACGTTAAAAACTGAACCACCCCGAACCGAATGCCGTCGCAAATACCAGGCTGACAATACTCATCAGCTTTATCAGAATATTTAAAGCCGGGCCGCTGGTGTCTTTGAAGGGATCACCTACCGTATCCCCAACCACGGCGGCTTTATGCGCCTCCGAACCTTTTCCGCCGCCTTCACCGGTTTCGATCCATTTTTTGGCGTTATCCCAAGCCCCTCCGGCATTGGCCATCATCACCGCTAACAGAAAACCTGAGGCTGTAGTGCCAATCAACATACCCGCTAATGCTTCCTTGCCGAGAATGAATCCGGTCAAAAGCGGCACGACCACCGCCAACATGCCGGGAAAAATCATCTCCCGCAACGCGCCTTCGGTGCTGATGTCGACACAGGTTGCGTAATCGGGCGACGCTGTCCCTTCCATCAAACCGGGTATTTCGTGAAATTGGCGGCGCACCTCCATCACAATGGCATAAGCCGCTTTACTGACCGCAGTCATGGTCAGTGCCGAAAACAGGTAAGGCATCATGGCGCCAATCAATATGCCAGGCAGCATGGTGGGATTGAGCAAATTCAAATTTCCGATTTTTGCCGCACTGACATAGGCTGCCACCAAAGCCAAAGCCGTTAAAACCGCGGAACCGATAGCAAAGCCTTTGCCGGTGGCTGCCGTGGTATTGCCCAAACTATCCAAGGCATCGGTACGATGCCTGACTTCCGGCGCTAGATGAGCCATCTCGGCAATCCCGCCCGCGTTATCCGCAACCGGGCCATAGGCATCGGTAGCCAAGGTTACGCCCAGGGTACTCAGCATGCCAACCCCGGCCAGCGCTACCGCATATAAGCCGGCGGCAATCGAGCCATCCGCCTTAATCCCCAGCCAGATACTGGCCAAAATGGCGACGGCGACAATCAGCACCGGAAACACGGTACTCATCATGCCTACCGATAGCCCCTGAATAATGGTGGTTGCCGCACCGGTTTCGCAGGCTTTGGCGATCGATTGCGTGGGTTTTTCGGTGTAAGCGGTGTAATACTCCGTGACGTAGGCGATGGCATTTCCGGCCATCAAGCCGACCAGAATCACCAGCCAGTAATTGAAATGTACTCCCGAGGTTATGACGGTTACAAGGGTAAGCACCAAAACCAACACCGAAGCAGCCCACACCGAATGGCGTAAGGCGTCCAGCAGATCTTGCAGACTGGCGTTTTCGTTAATATCGGCAACCTGCTTATCTATAAGGGCAAGCACCTTATCCACAAGGCTTGTGCCTGCCGCCAGATTGGGATTTTTGTCTGCGACGATGATATAGATACCAAACAACGAGGAAATCACGCCAACGGCCGCAATCAGAAACGGTAACGCAATAAACGCTCCGGCGGCATCGCCGCCAAAAGCGGCGCCCAAGGTAGCGGCCGCGATAATCGAACCGCTATAGCTTTCAAACAAATCCGCGCCCATGCCGGCCACATCGCCGACGTTGTCGCCCACGTTGTCGGCGATGACCGCCGGATTGCGCGGATCGTCTTCCGGGATGCCTTTTTCGATTTTTCCAACCAAATCCGCGCCAACATCGGCCGCTTTAGTAAAAATGCCGCCACCCACCCTGGCGAACAAGGCAATACTGCTGGCGCCGAAACCAAAACCGGTAATGTAAATCAGGCAATTGGGATCGTTACTGAATAGCAGATACAATCCGGTCATGCCCAGCAAACTGAAGCTGACCACCGACATGCCCATGATGGCGCCGCTAGCAAACGCCACCTGCAACCCTAAATGTAATCCGCTGCGGGCCGCTTCCGCGGTGCGCACATTAGCGCGCACCGCCACATACATCCCCAGATAACCGGCACCGGCCGAGGCAAACGCGCCCAGCAAAAACGCCAAAGCGGTTTGCCATTGCAGGAAAATCGCAATCACCGCCGCGACCAGCACCACAAACACCGAGAGAATGCGATATTCGCGGTTTAAAAACGCCGCCGCCCCTTCCTGAATCGCGGAACTGATGCCCCGCATGATCTCATTGCCCTGCTCGTAAGCCAGCACTCTGCGTAACTGCCACAGCACGTAGACTATGCCCACTAAGGCCATAAATAATGCAAAAACAATAGCTATCGATGCGTGTGCCACTGTAAATCCCCTTGCCAGTTTGATCGGGTGTTGAGGGATTCTATGCCAAGGCGGCATGAATAGCGAAAATGGATTCGAACTAACGATAGAAATCCTGGCTGCCCAATTCTCAAGGTAAGGACTGGGCTGATCGAAACCGGGAATTTACCGTCTCCTCACCCCTAGCCGGACAGCTATTCATTAAGCTTGATTTAAGGACCGGGTGTGATATTGACTACCAACATAACTGAAAGTTGGAGAGAAAATCGTGGGACAAAGTACATCATTGGATTCAAATACTGCCCTTGCCCAAGTGAAGTGCGCCATAAAAGGTTTAATGCACTCGGACTACGAAGATAACGAAGACGATGTGGTCTACGCCGCCAATAAATTGAACTCTGTATTGCGGATGGTGCACGACAACTATCAGAGTTGGAACGATGAAGCCATAAGGGAATTCGTCCTGAACCAACACGATCCGCTCAGACATCTGCGGGTTAAATCGGATAAATTCCACATCACGGTCCGCAACATTCAACACGATATCATTGTTAAATTTTCATGACTTTAACGACCGACAAACTTAGTGCTAGGTTAACACCAATCAACATTTTCGGCGCCATAGCGGCATGGGCCGGGCTCGCAAAAGCCGATCCAGGAAAGTTGCCGCTGGGTTTCGCCTAGCGCAACCCAGCCGGATACCAAGCAAGCTGCCTGTTACGCGAAATACAACTCGCGCAATGCACTCTTCGATGCGGCGCTTAACTCTTTGCCATCGCTTTTGCGGACGACGGTGTACATACCTTTGGCGAGAACGATTTCCTCACCATCGCTGGCAAAGCCAACGACATGATGATTGGCGTCGAAAGGAATACGATGCAGGCCGCCGTTGTGGCTGTTGAAGTCGGCGATAATCCCCATATGCGGCGGGTTTTTAACTGAATCCCACCAAGGCAGTTTGCCGGCGTCGTGCGCCCAGGTTTGGCTCAGGGCTTCCGGCGGCAGGCAACGCTCCACCAACCATTGGCCGATCACAGCAAATTGCATACGGGCGATTTTCTCGGGTTCAGTGCCTACCATATCCCGAGTTTCCAGAATATCACCGCTCAGAAAGGCATCGGTTGCGGAAACAACGCGGTTCCAAGTGCCATCAAGATTTTTGTGTTCGAACATATTATTCCCCTTAGTCAATTTGATTTGGACAGGCATCAACACCCAAGCAAAATCATGACCAATTTCCGCCGGCTGCAGCCTCCGGAAATAACTGTTTGTTTTTAAAAACTTAAACATGGAAAGCCAGCGCTTTGTTGGCAAACAGGAAACCCACGAAAAATGCCTATTCCCCGGAATGCTTAACAACAGTTCGACAAATTATCGAATTCCCGACAAAAACGGTCTGGATTAGCGGGTTTACCTTATCGAAAAGGTGTCGAACGCTTGAAACCCGCTCATATCAACGACCAATAGTCAGTGTTATTGCTACCAGCGGCCGCGATGGTGATTCTCGAACCTTGGCATTTGCTGTTGCTGCTGTGGATAGACAAAACCCCTTACCGGCGGCAACCCGTAATATTCGGCTGGGGCCTGGTAGCCTGTCGGAGGCTGAAGAATATAGCCCCGATAACCACCTTGATAGCCTTGATAATCCCGATCCTGGTCGTAGTCGTTCCGGTAATCGTCTCGGCGATTGTATTGCCACTGTTCGGGTTGCTGTTGGTATTGTCGTGGCTGCGGCTGTTGACGAGGCATATAGCTCCAGTCGTCCTGATCGCCAAAAGCCGTACCCGACAAAAACAAACCAAATGCCAAAACCATTGAATGCCTGACCATAAATCCTCCTAAAGTGGGATTCTTCCGCGATAGCACATTACTCTCTTTCCGGCTTAAAGGGCACTTAAGCTTGGATTATTCGGTTAAGCAGACAGCGCGTTACCGGGTTTTGACCAATCGAGGTTTACTAATGTCTGCGGTAGGTCAACAATTCAGCCTGTACCCGTGCCTATAGTATTAACTTATTCATCGCAATAGGGCAGGTAAACGATGACAGCAGAGCTTCAAGTCAACCAATACCACTTCTTTTTTGAACAGCCTGCCTTAAGTTGTCATCGTGACGATACGGGCGTGTTTACCATTCAATTGCATCTCTTGCGATTATCCGTCTATGGCCGGAAGTTTTATCGCAGTTGAAAATAGCCAGCTTTCAAACAAAAAACCTCTAACTTCCAAAGCACCCGTGCGCGTTGCCGACCACCGCGAAGGCATTCCAAACAGTCTCGGCGGCATATAAAAATCCCTGGAACGCATATCCCGATGTCCGGAACGCACCTACACAGACCTGGAAGGCGTCCCCACTGAGCTTGAAGGTGCAGCCAAGAGACGCGAAGACATCGCCGGACTTGCTAGGGATGCAGCCGAGAGATTTTTATACGCCAACGGCTTAGGTTTATATGCGGCCGGGGCTCGTGGGAGTGCGTTTGAAGTATCTCTATACGTGAAGATAGCGATAGAAAAACTTAATATCTTATAAATCTGCTCCCTAAAAGCCACTCAACCTAGAAATGGATTTGTATAAAGTTACCTTGTAACTTAAACAGCAGCATTGTTTAGAAGCGAATACCAAACTGAAGGTGGAACCGGTGTTTGAAAATGACGATAAGCAATGAGATCTAGCCCAATAAGTTCTGCCTTGGCTGCCGGTGAGTCGAAGAGAATTTTTCCATAATCGGATTCCCGAATCAGATTTAACTGTTCTCTATATTCTGCTGCTGTTGCTGGCAAATGAATTGGCGCTTCAGTCGCACCTGAGTCGAAATGAGCCGTCTGGAAATAGAGATATTGATACAGATCTTTTTCAGGATGCCATATTTGGATACATACATTAGGGTATGCATCTTTAGCATTTTTCGCTAACACTATTGAGGAAATAGCGCAGCTGGTCTCAAGAGCAACTCGCACTGGATGCGGCATGGCTAGAAGTTATTTGGGAGGAGTAGAGCGGGGAAACGAAATATTGCTTTGCTGAATATTTGCAAGTTGGCGGATGCGTTATCAGTAACGCCCGGAAGAGATGCTCAAGTTTAAATTTCTTCCATCTGATCAATAATAGTCTTTATTTTAATTACAAAACAAAGACCTATGGTCGTTCCGCAGCGCGCAACCAGTCTTGTAAACCATTAACACCAATTGCCAGGAATGAATCTTGAAGGGCAATAACACGCTGTAACATAACGCCTTGGTCAGATTCTTCCCGCTCCTCTGCTTCTCGAAACAACCTCGTTAAAAGTTGTGAAAATACCCCAAAATCATACAAACGATGATTGCTACGCCGAACAAACACAGTAAATCTCTCAGCTGTGGCCAATGCTTCGTCAGGGCTATTTAAAGAAATAGCATTCAACCAATCGTCGAACCCATAAAGATCAAAACGCTGATCGGTAGTTTTCTGTTCGATTGCAGAAAAGTACAAATTAATAATTTCCAAAGAAACGCAAGTGGATGGATCATTCTTCCGAAACAGCGAAGACATTTCTGCAGCAACTGAAATTGAGATTTCGCCTGATTGTTGCAAACCTTTCAATATCCCGAAAAAGCATTGCTCGCGATGATGTGCCACGTTTTCATGATGGGTCCACACTGATGCCGCGCCTTTCCAAGCATCAATACTATTGAGCGAGCATAACCTGGCAACAAAATCATTTAATGAAATTTGACCTAAAAATGTTGCCAGGGCAGAAATTCGTCCCCAAGCTTCCAGTGATTTCCCGGTTGTGGAAGTAACGATGCGCTCAAGAATGGGAGATACTTGCGCAAATTGACTGTGGTAAGTGTAATAAAGGCAGGGCTCAGCAATAACCCAAAGGCGCTCGTCGCCATCATCCAACGCCAAATGAAAAACTTCCCAACCTAAATTAGGTGAGTAACTTTGAAAATAAGGTAACCGCCGCAAAATTAACGCGCGAATGGCCGGGTTGGGGTCGCGAGCAAAACGTCTCAGTGTTGGCACCAGTATTTCAGGAAATTGTCGACATTTTTCTGACCAGTTGATCGCAAGTATCATGACGGCCTCAGCCACATTGCCGCGGGCCATATTGATTCCTACACCAATAAGATCATCCCAATCATTTTCCGCCTCCCAAAAATTCAAGAAGCCGATGGCTATGAAGAGCAATCGAGACGCATCTTGATCGTCATCAATTACGTTTGCACAGGCTTCAAGTGATTTGGCCGCTGCCCGACGCTGACGCCAATGTGCGGAATGCCGTTCGAGTTCATCAAGAATCAGGCGTGCCAAATCTTGCGGATTAGGTTCATCAATAGGCTTCCATTCGTTATTACTTGGACGATGATTTCCAAAGCGATAGGCAAGATAAGTAGCTGCGCCATCTAAGATGTCATCGGTGAAACGATCAGGAATATCGTGCCAATGTTTGCTTAGCAGGCGCATAAAACGAACCGGGGTTCTTGACGTAGCCTCCCGCAATTGCCATTCCACCTGTTCTGCGCCACCAACCATAAAGTCGCGCTCCCAGTTGCTGCGACCTTCTTCGATATAATGAGCCAGTACTCTCAATACGGCGGCATCTGTACATTCAAAAAATCGTTCATATGTGAACGGGGGGCTAACCCAGCCTCCCCTTGCATAAATACGCTGTTGACGAATGCAAGGGCCGAATGATTTTTCCCAGCCAATCAACGCTGATTGTGCCTCTGGTGTCCGAAGATGTGCCGGAATTACCGTTATTAATTCAGCTCGTGTGGTCAATATCCAGGGATGTTCTTTAATATCTTTGTCGTTTCGTATCGTCAGGATTGATGACTGAACAGCATCCTGAGTTTTTTCGTCGAAAAATAAAAAAGATGCCGCAATTAATGTCCCGATCTCGTAGCCTAAGCGTGATTCCAACATGTCCTTGTCGGTTACCAAAGCTTGAATTTCGTCGATATTATGTTCTGGCGATTCGCTCAGAGCCAGAATCGCAAAATAGCGTAATGCACCTTCTTTGCTAAAGCAAAGGCGCTGTCTATTGCTCTGCCACCAACTTGTATGGTGTTTTGCGTGATGGAGAATTGCGCCTTCCAAAGCGTTAAACAAGACTGTTTCAGCTGAAGCATGTCCTATGTCTCGACGACTATGGGATTTCTCAAAGGATGTATCCAATAAAAAACAGTCATGCCAACCTTTTTCTGACAGATACTTTGCACCGCGGATCTGACTCCAATCCTCAACAGCGTTTATTGCTAAGCCCAATAAGCGCTCGGATTCCCGCATTCGTTGACTAAGAAAATCGTCTTTTCCGAACTCACGATATTGGCATCTAAGCTTTTTTTCGAAGTGGTATTTTTGCTTGTCTTCATCTTCAATATCGCCAGTGATGTAATGCCAAAGCATTTCATCGTCACCGCCGCCGGTCTCGATGCAATGTGCAACCGCATGGCCGAAGAAGTCATGGTCTCTACGAGGAAAGCGCAATAGCGTTTCTATCAACGATGCAGCACTGATTTCTGCACTTGAATCAAAATCGCGTAGTTCAAACGCTAACGTATAGGCCATTTGATCTCGATCAGCCCAATCCTGTTGCATTGCCAGTAACCAGAAATTAAGAACGCTACTTGGATCGGCATTTTTCCATTGTGCGATGCGCTTTGCGTGCAATACCAAACTTTGCCCATCAAGTTCTTGAAACACATAAGGGATAAGGTATTTCAGCCAGAAATGATGCCATTCTAACGACATCGCTTGCATATAGAGCGGATTAAAAAGCTCGCGATGCTTGTTGTGCAGATGTTTGATCAATGACCAATCATCGTCCTGCGGTATTTGCTCAGCAAAGGATTCCGCCACTAACCGCTTGATATGAAAAGCTGCTCCGCTATCAAAAACAGCACGTAGCTGTTTACGAAAGCTTTGTCGATCTCCCGCCGCCAGATAGGCAACATAAGCACGAATTGTCGGGCGCACAAAGGGAACCGCCGGAAGGTGTTCTATGAAAGCCTTTAAGGACTGTTCGTTTCGTTCCGCACCGCTGACAACCAGAACATCCAATAGGGTTTGATGGCCAAATTCAATATTACCAGACTGATTTTCATGCAAGACTCCGGCACTTAACAAGCGCTGAACTATGTCGCCTGACATATGGATCTGCATACGGGAAATGTCCAGCTTTCGGAATTTCAACATCTTGCTGGCTATTTTTTCTATCGCAACCATTGCCTCGTCACCCAACATGGGGTCGTTGCGAACAATCGTTTCCAAGTATTTCCGACTAAGGGCTTGGCTCGTCGTAACGTTAAACCCCCCAGTAAGCTGAGCAATATCGGCAAACATCGCCAATTCCCTAGGATTTTGCAGTAAGCTTCGAGTTGTTAAATCCAGTGACTCAGGATCGATTCCACAATCACTGATTAGCGGCGCTACCACCAAATCCCAATTCAGTGGTTTGTTAGTGACAGTACGATCCCAACTACGCTCTGCAAGGTGACGATCATATTTGCGGTCAAAGTCTCGACATGCTGTTATAACCGTTACGTTGGGAATCAATAGCAGGCGATCTATTTGAGCAAGGAAAAATGATAAAACAACATGTTCCCGCGATAGGGATAAAACATCGAGCGAATCGATAATAACGACGGTGGGTTTTCGATCTGCCATCTTGCCAACTACACCAACCAAATCCGTTGGCAAACCGTGTGCCGATCTAGCTTCTGGCGTCAGGCAATTTGCATATTCTCGACTCTGGATAAACATAGAGGCCAGATCAGCGCGATTTTCCAGGGCTTCCTGCAGTTCAAGCAGCACACAAGTCTTTCCGGAACCAGGAATTCCGCTGACCAATATCGAACGATCTGATGATTCAATCGCAGAAATTAATTCATCAACAGTATCGATGTGTAAGCGCTTTCCTGCGATATCACGACGCCATTGCCTACCAATAGCTGACGCGTTTACAAATGACTTGTCCAACTCCTGCTGCGATATTGGCGAAACCCTAGTTGCTCCTGATTGTTCCAATATCTCTGATATATCGGCTTTTGTCAGCCGATGTGACGGTTGAGCGGAGGAAACTGAACGATAGGTACGAGCACCAAGCCTATCTAACTTTGCCCACAAAACATCAAATGCGGTATTGGCGTTAGAGACGTGGTTATTTAGACGCTCTTTTAAAAGTTCTTCCGCGCGTTCAAATTCGTGCGAAAGTTCAAATGTAGTACGTTGAAGCCAGTCGTAAGTCGTTAGGCCCGATGCATTGCGCAAGTATTTCGCCAAGTCGGCATCAGTCTTCTGATGCTCAGCGGTTAAGCTTTGTCGATATGCCTTATAGTTGGGTTGAGTCCTTACATGCTCTCGCAACTTAGCAAAAGCCGCAAAATCATTGCGCGAGTAGAATATGACTCGAGAATTTTGATTATCCGCTAGGAATTGCGCGGCCTTTTCCAATTCATCGCCCAGATCAGAAATTGACCAAGGCTTAAAGTCTTTCTGGTTCTTTTTACATTGACAACAAATCAAACTGCCATCAATACACCCAATCACAATATCGTCGACAGATACAGTTTTTTCACCCGCATCCAGAGAAGTTGAGTCAATCTCTAGCCATACATATTCATCGCTTGCATAGATACTTAACGCCCATTCAAACGCGACTAATGTCTGGTAGTGATCACCACGATTCGATCGAACGCCTGCAAGACTCAAAATTTTCTCTGCTCAATCCAAGTAACAAAGTTAACAAACAATTTTCTATAACTAATAACCGGTGAATTGATAAAACCAGGTAAACCATTGGATTTACCTAGTTTTAACGTGCAGCTAAATTCTAAGAATGGCTCAATAACAAACTGTCGGATCTCGTAATTAATGGTAAAAACCAAGTGGAATCTCTAATTTGTGACCATCGAAAATTATGCATTATTTCAAATTCTTACAAGAATAAAAAATCTCTCTAAGCGCTTCCTGCGATGTGCTTGATGTGACATCCAACTCCGGTAAGCCTTGTCAATCATTCTAGCTGCGATCTGTCAGGCGATTGCCGTATCAACCTCAACAGACCGCTATACGTTCGTTACCACGGGAACCCAAAGCTGGGAGTCCTCCAAACGAGATTGAAGTCTTTCATCCTCCTCAATTTTCTAGTGTCTAAATGAAAGTTCTTGTTATTTCGCTCCTTGGTCAATCCTGGCTGTGATACGAGATACTTCTGAGTCAGGAAGTTTACGGTTTACGGCTTTCGGCCATCGCCATATTGGCTCGCGCCCCGGAAATGATAGCAATCAGAGGACTTTGACTACTCTGTCTGGGCAAAACTAAAGGTGAGCGAACGTCATTTTTGAAGAAATCCTCTAACCGGTCGACCCGAAAACCCGCGTATTGCTTCCGTGGACCATGGCAATCGAGACAGTTTGTTGCAAAAATTGGGTATATATCGGCCCAAACCAAGGTTTTAGCCTGAGGTGAGCTTGATTCAGCTGTATGTAAATCAGGATTCTGTGTTTCGATTTGATCCGTACCAGACACAGATGAACAAATAGGCTGAGGTAATGCTTTAACATCCCGCTGGGCAAGCCAGCCGAACGCGACACACAGCACTATTAGTACGCCAAGGGTCCAGATCGCGCTGCGAACTAACGAAGGTTGCGATGTTTTTATAAGGTGGCAACGCTTACCGATAACCGTAACAATCCAATTCCAGTGGAGTGCCAGATGGATCATCAAGATAGCTAAAAGTCCCAAGCTGATCCAGAAATGGATATCGCCCCATTGATGCCGACTCAAACCCCATAAAGTCAGGGTCTTGTACTACCTGGCTGCAAGGGAAAACGTGTGGCAATGCCTTGGTAAAGAAAATTGGATGACAGCAAAGATAACCGGAGTTCCACCGCCTCCAACTCCCAGTAAGCCTGCGATAAAGCCCACCAAAGCGCGCACGCAGCACAAGGTACAACAATATCCATTTAACACCCGGCATTAACCAAGCTATTTATTAGCGTTTTGGAGTAACCAGGCGGTCTCCGTCGCCGCAACTTTCCCCTTCAATTTATCCGCGATATTCTTGCTTTCAACAGGCCTCAATCGGTAAGCCGCTTCATAATGCCACCTAACTTCGTTTTCGGTCACTGAAAACGGAGGCCCATCCATCAGGCGTTGGTCGTATTCATAAGTAATCAACAATTGAGGCGCCGTGCCGCTAATGTTCATCAGATGCGAGGTATAGCGCTCTCGTATGCCGGATGGAAGGGCAACTAAAGCCGCCCGATCGTATATTGCGCTGATCGCACCAAGAAGTTCGGCAGACACGTCGAAAATATCACCCGCTAAAATATCGATATCTTTAGCGCTGTATCGGGTCAATTTGCCAGCGGTGGAAATATTTGGTTCTAAGCCAAGTTCTTTAAACAACTCGTTAACGGCGAGTTCGCTCAATTCCGCACCAACCACTCGATATCCGCCGGCAAGCAAGCAGGCGAAATCACGTGTCTTGCCGCACAACGGCAGAAACACACGGCTGTTCTTTGCCAGATTTAATTTTTCAAAATGCGCCAACAAAAACGGGTTTGCCTCGCTTTGATGAAACGCGATCTCACCGCGCTCCCATTTTTGATGCCAAAAACTTGCTTCCATATCGACTCCTTAAATCGTTAACGTATTAAAAATCACCTTTAACATGGTGTTTCAGGCTTGAACCAAGTTATGTTCCGATTTAGGATAAGAGTTCAAGTCAACTTGAAGTCAAGTATTAATTTCGATAGGTGTAACTATGGATATAACTGAGGTCGCAAAGACATCCGGATTACCCGCCTCCACGTTACGATTCTATGAAGAAAAGGGATTGATTCAGTCTACCGGCCGCGTGGGTCTGCGCCGTCTATTCAACTCCGATGTAATTGAGCGGCTGGCTTTAATCGCTTTGGGGCGTGGCGCCGGTTTCTCGCTTGATGAGATCGGTGAAATGTTTACCCCCGAAGGGCCTGAAATTAATAGAGCTTTGCTTTTGGCTAAGGCGGATGAGCTGGATAGAAAAATTAAAGAACTGACCGCTATGCGCGATGGACTTCGCCATGCCGCGATCTGCAATGAGCCAAGCCATTTTGAATGTCCAAAATTTCGTCGCCTCTTACGCATTGCGGGTAAGCATCGGTTTAGGCAGCCAACTAAATTGAAGAAAAACAAACTTTCTCAATGACCCTGACACAACATGTCGGTGTCAGTCTCCACACTTTTCGCCATTTGCTCTAAATTAGCTAACACTTACTGACTAGCTATTTCCATTCGACCGATTTCTTGCAACATCTCATCCATGTGCTTATTCGCATGAGCGATCAACGCACTACCGATAAAGGCTGGAAAATGTAATTTCCACAATTTCTCGTTCATATTAAGCCGCCTTTATCGAAACCAATTTTTATAAGCTGTTAATGTGCAGCGGTCTAGCGGGTTGCGTACCAAATTCACCCTTTCCGGATGAACAATTCGACATCCATGTTAGGCATCAGCCTAAGAATCCACACTCAAGGCCGATAGGCTGTCATGATCGTTAACCGCAACCGATATCCGTTTGAGCAACTCGATGTTGCTGCTTAGCTCCGTCATGCCGCCGACCGCCAGTGTGACGATCATAGCTTCAACGGCATAGCGATTAACAATGCCTTGCGCCCATCGCCGCGACAAATCCGTCGGGCGATGAGCCACAATATTCTGCTTCACGATTCCCCGCTATTCATCGACAAGCACTTCCTTAGGCATATGGCGATTAATCAGAAAAAACACCACCGGAATCACGATGAGCGAGAATAAAGTCGAGGCGATGATACCGAAGATGAAGCTCCACGCTAATCCCGAAAAAATCGGATCAAGTACGATCATCACCGAACCCAGTACCGCCGAAGCCGCCGTCAAAAAGATCGGATTCAAACGGGTGGCACCCGCCTCGATAATGGCGTCAGCCAAACTGATGTCGGGATTGCCGCGATAGATGTTCTCGATGAAATCGATGAGGATGATCGAGTTACGTACCACGATGCCGGCCAAAGCGATCATACCGATCATCGCCGTGGCGGTGAAGTAGATCGGGTCGGCATATTGACCGACATCCGAGGCGAACAAGTTGATAAACCAAAAGCCTGGCATGATGCCGATGACCGTTAACGGAATCGCGATCATCATGATCAGCGGCACGCCCAGCGAACCAGTCTGCCCCACCAGCAGGATATAGATCATCACCATGGCCGCCGCAAAAGCTAAGCCCAGATCACGAAACACATCGACGGTAATTTTCCATTCGCCTTCGCCGGCCATTTCGGCTTTGTAACCCGGCGGCAAGGGCTGTTGTTCGAGTTTGTCACCCAAGTCCCAAACCGCTTCCACGGGACTCCTGCCGGCCATTTCGCCCAGTACGTAAGACACCCGTTGCAGGTTTTTGTGGTAGATGGTCTGGTCACCGTTTTCCTGGACGAAGTGGCCGATTTCACTCAAGCGCACCAAGTCACCGTTGACGGACTTAACCGACAAGTTGAGCAAATCAGCTGCCGAGGAGCGTGCCGCTCTGGGTAATTGCAGTTCGATCAACAAGGGCTGACGTTCGCTAGCGATATGCAGGGTACCGGCCGAGCCGCCTTCAACCGCCAGTTTTAGGCTACTGGCAACTTGCAGATCGCTAATCCCCAATAATGCGGCTTTGTCCTGATCAAGCATAAAATGAAACTGGTCCTGTGGCGCTTGCACATAATCGTCGACATCAACCACACCTTCTGTTTTTTCAAGATCAGCCCTAACCCGATTCGATACCTTCACAATATCCCCGTAACTCGCTTCCGGCGGACCATAAATTTCCGCAACCACACTGGATAACACTGGCGGTCCCGGCGGCATTTCGACGATTTTGATGTTGGCGCCGTATTTTTGTTCGATTTTGTCGATGTCGGGGCGCATTCTCAGCGCAATCGCATGTGACTGTTGCTCACGGCGGGTTTTGTCGATCAACACCATGCGGATGTCGCCAATATAAGCGCCTTGGCGCAAATAGTAATGCCGTACCAGGCCGTTGAAATCCATCGGTGAAGCCAAGCCGACATAGGTTTGATAACTGCTGACTTCGTTCACGGTGGACAGATATTGGCCTAAAGCCGTGGCCACTTCATTAGTCGCTTCCAGCGAGGAGCCTCGCGGCATGTCAATCACCAGTTGCAGTTCGTTTTTGTTGTCGAACGGTAGCAGTTTCAACGGTACGACTCGCGTCGCCGCCATCAACGTGGAAAGGACAAACGCCACAAACACAGCCAGCAAAAACCACAAGGCCTTGGCTTTGTTGTTCAAAAGTGGCGCCATGATGGCGTGATAAAGCTTGAAACCGCGCGTTTCCTGTAAGCGGAATTCCGGTCCGTGATCTTTACCGTAATCGCTTTTTAACAGTTTATAGCTAGCCCAGGGTGTGACCGTGAAGGCGATCAGCAAGGACATCAGCATTGCAATCGGCACGTTGAAAGCCATCGGCGCCATATAGGGGCCCATCATGCCGGTGATGAAAAACATCGGCACGAAGGACATGATCACGGCAAACGTCGCTAATATCGTCGGTGGACGGATTTCATTGACCGCCGTGAGCAAGGCCTGCAGCGGTGGTTCCTTACGCATCTTGTAATGTCGGTGAATGTTTTCGACATCGACGATGGGGTCGTCCACCAGCAAACCGAGCGACAGGATCAACGCGAACAGTGTCACCCGGTTGATGGTGTAACCGAAGATTAAATCCAACATCAGGGTCACCGCAAACGTCATTGGCACCGCCAATGACACAATCAGCGATTCCTTGAACCCCAGCGACAGGGCCAGCAACACGATGATGGTCAATATCGCAATACTTAAATGCATTACCAGTTCGTTGACCTTATGGTCGGCGGTTTCGCCGTAGTTGCGGGTAATGGTCACCAGCACGTCATCGGGAATTAGCGTGCCGTGCAATTGTTCGGTGAGTTCCAATACCTGCTCGGCGACACCGACCGCGTTGCTGCCGCGACGTTTAGCAATGGCTATGGTGGCCATTTGCCGCTCTTCACCGACGGCGGGTAACGCATCGCTATGGCCTATGGTTTTCATCTGTTCGACACCCGGCCCAAAGCCGATGCGGGTGTAGTAATCGGTATCCTTTGGGCCATCAATGATTTCGGCGACATCGCGCAAATAAACGAGTCGGCCGGCAACGCTTTTCAGCACCGTCGCCCCAATTTGCTCAACAGACTGGTAGTTGGGACCGGATTCCAAGAGGATTTCGCGGTTGTTTTGATTGAGTCGGCCGGCTTGCAAATTGACGTTGCTTTGCGCCAAGGCTTGTTGCACCTCCAACAGACTGACCCCGGCAGCCTGCAATTTAGCGGGATCAGGATGCACCGAAATCTGCCTTGGTGCGGCACCGAGCACCGAGCTTTCACCCACATCGTCGATCGCGCGCAAACGTTCGATCAGTTCTTCCGCAATACGACGGATAGCCATGATGTCTTCACTGCCCTTGGGCATCGACAAGCTCAGCAACAAAATCGGTACATCGTCGATTTCCACGGGCTTCACCACCCAGTCGCTGACGCCGGCCGGAATGATGTCCAAATTGGCCTGCAGTTTGTCACGGGTTTTGATCAAGCTGTCTTCGATACTTTCGCCGACCCGATAGCGCACTGTCACCAGTGACTGGCCCGGACTGGACGCCGAGTAGACATACTCCACCCCTTGAATCTGCTTGAGCAGCACTTCCAACGGCGTGGTGACGCGCTTCTCGACTTCCTCCGCAGTCGCCCCCGGATAATGCACAAACACATCCATCACCGGTACGATGATTTGCGGATCTTCCTCACGTGGTGTCAACATCAATGCCGCCGCACCGGCCAGCAATGAGATCAGCAAAAATAATAACGATAGGTGCGAGGTAGTGAACAGCCGGACGATGGCGACCGTCAGGCTGTCTTTTTGAGTTCCAACCGGTTTCATGGCACCTTTCATGGCAACTGCCCACCGTTACTTAGGATGGTTTCACCTTCATGCAGCCCGGACAGTACTTCGACTTGCTCGCCATAGGTTTTGCCGGTGCGAATGTGACGCGTCGAGAGCCTTTCACCATCGATGACTTTAACGGCTTCTAATTGGCCATAATGCAAAATAGCCGCCGCAGGAATCATTAACGCTTGTTGCGCAGTTTCACAACCCAATTCCAACCAACCGAACTGACCGTGCTGTAAACCTTCGATTTTCGGTAATTTGACTTTGATGTCTTGGGTACGGGTTTGCGGGTCGATTTCCGGGGCCATTTCATCAATCGTTCCCGTCACACTTTGCTGTAATGTGTCGAAGCGTACTTTGACTGCCATGCCTAATTTGATCGACGCGGCACAATGGCTCGCAATCGAAGCTTCAAGACGCAAATCGTCAGGTTTATGCAAGGTCACTATAGGTTGATTGGGTAAACCCATATCCCCAGGCTCTTGTAAGCGTTCGCCGACAATACCGTCAAACGGCGCGTACAACACGTTCTCACCCAACATCACCTGGCTTTGTTGGGCAGCACTGGCGGCCTGGCTGGCCATGGCTCGCGCCGCTTTGGCTTGTGCTAATGTGGCATCGTAATTTTGCCGGGTCGCCGCCTGTTTTTCGTACAGATCAACCATGCGTTTTTCATCGGCACTGGCTTGCGCCGCCTGGGCTTGCGCGGCAGTCTGTGCAGCGCTGGCCGCATTGTAAGCAGCCCGCAAATCCCTATCATCCAGACGGGCAATGACATCGCCTTTTTTCACCTTGTCGCCAGGGTGTACGGTGATTTCAACAATGCGGGCATTCAATTTTGGCGCTATCTTTGCCGCTACCCGCGATCTGACCACTCCTTGCCAGGACAAGCCATTATCGGCCGTTTGTTTGCCTACTTTTAAAGTTTGCGCACCGCTGGGTAAGGCCTCCCCACTCCCGGCAGTGGTGCCGGGTTCGGTTTTTTCATCGCCGCCTAAAATCCCCAGCGCAAATAAAATCACCAGCAGCAACGCCGTGATCGCAGCTGCGGGAATTAGCCACTTCGGGGTGTTTGATTCGGATAAATGTTCGGTCATCGTAACTCCTTTATTGCCAGAAACCGGTGGCTTGTTTGAGTTCCGCTTCGGCGCGCAAGGCATCGAAACGGGCGTTGATTTGGCGGGCGTGCGCCTTGTCACGCGCGACTTCCGCCTCGATATAACGCGTTACGGTTACTACGCCGGCTTGGCGCTGCTCATTGACCAGACGTAAAGCTTCCTCCGCGGACTGCACTGCAACGCGGCTAACCTCTGCACTGCTGAGTGCTTCCTGTAATTTGAGCTGCGCGGATTTGAGCTGGTTTTCAATGCGTAAACGGGTTTGCCGGACGGTTTCCTGGGTAGCCGTCAATTCGTGCTCGGCTTTCTTGATTCTTTCCTGCGTGGCAAAGCCGGAAAACACATCGACTTCCAGCATCACACCGGCGCTGACATTGTCGCGATTGCTGCTGAAGGCCAGATCTTTGCTGTCCGAGCCATAGCTGACAAAGGCGTCGGCTCTGGGCAGATGAGCAGCCTGGGCGACTTTGAGTTGCTGTTCGGCGATAGCGACCCGTTTTTCGGCCGCCTTGAGTTCGGGATGGCTGCTGAGCGCTTGATTGAGCAATTCGTCAAAAACCGCGGGTGCCTCCGGTAATGCGGCTTGCTGCGTGGAATTAATCGCAAATGCTTCGTTGGTCGATAAGCCCAACAAGGTTTTCAGCATGCTCTGAGCCAGTTCAATGGCGTTGGCCGTTTGAATTTCGGCATCCTTGGCTTCGGCCAATTGCACTTCCAGCGACAAGACATCGGATTTCAGAACTGTGCCGGCATCAAAGCGAATGCGCGATTGATCGAGTTCGCTTTGTACCGCCGTAATGGATCGTTGACTGACTTCGTGTGCTTCCATCGCGGCCAATTCGCCGTAATAGGCCGCCGTGACGTGATTAACCAACTGATTACGGGTCGCGGCTTTTTCCAGTTCAGAGGTCTCGATACCCAGTTCCGCGGCCTGTTTGCGGTAATAATCCTGACCACCGCGAAACAACGAGTACGTCGCTGTCACTTGCGGTCGATAGTTATCAACACCGCCGGGATGATTGAAGTCGTTGCCGGCAAAACTAAGCCGGCGTTGTGCAATAATCATCGAAAAGGCCTGAGCCGGATTGTCGCTGTGCTGATAAGACAAACTGGCTTTTATTTGCGGGTAAAAACTGGCCAAAGACTCACCCAATTGCGCATTGGCCTGTTCGATGCGGGCTTGCATGATGCCGAGCTCGGGGTTATTGGACAAAGCCGTATCGATGGCTTGCTCAAGGGTGTATTGGCCGCGTTCTGCGTCGGCATAGGCGGGATTTAACACCAGCATTAGCGTGGACGATATCCACCAAAAATGTCTATGTCTCATTGAGTAATCTGCAGTCAGTTAGAACGGATGGGACGATAAACAACGAACAGAATCAGAAACTCCATTCATTGACCAAAGTTACAGCGGTGCGCAGAATCAACAACACCGCTGTTCAAGCCTGTCTTAGCCTTTCAGACGCATGATGCCAAACATTTTCAAGGTCAGTTTTTCATAGTAAGGCTCGCTGATACCTTTGCGAACTTTGCGCATGAAGTATTTTTCATACCCAATTTTGGCTAAATGCACCCATTTACCGCTGGATGCCCATTGGACGTTGCGGGGTGGAATTTGCGGCATGGCCAGGAACGCCACACCCGAGTCACCGAAGTCCGCCAGACACAGTGCATTCCAGGTGCCTTTTTCCTTGGGTTGCTTGCCGTCGAGTTCGGCACGAATGTTGTGCGCGGTCGCCGTCACCATCGATTCGATCATGTAACCGGTTTTCGGTGTACCGGTTGGCACCGGCGTTTGTTCCAGCGGGGGAATGGCAATACAGACGCCAATCGAATAGATATTTTTGAAGGTCGGGTTACGCTGATGCTCATCGACGATGACGAAACCGCGCGGATTCACTAACTTATCGATACCGATCAATGCATCCACACCTTTGAAGGCCGGCAGAATCATGCTGTGTTTGAACGGTAATTCGTGTTTCTTTTTTTCCTGACCGTTTTCGTCGACTTCGGTCACATACATCATGCCGGCTTCGATCTTGTCGATTTTGGCATTGCAGATCCAGTTGATGTGCTTACTACGCATTTCGGCTTCGAGCATACCTTTGGTGTCGCCAACGCCGCCCAAACCCAAATGGCCAACATAAGGTTCGGACGTGACGTACGTCATTTTGACTTTGTCGCGAATTTTGCGTTGACGCAAGTCGGTTTCAGCGATGAACATGTACTCATACGCCGGACCGAAGCAGGAAGCGCCTTGTGCTGCACCGATGATGATCGGACCTGGATCTTCCACAAAGTTGTTCCAGAATTCACCTGATTCGCCGGCATGATCGACATGGCAAACCGATTGGGTATGGCCATTAGGTCCCAATCCGGGCACTTCGTCAAACGCCAATTTAGGACCGGTGGCAATGATCAAGAAATCGTAATCGACCATGGCTCCATCGGCTAATTCAACTTGATTGTTTTCCGGATGAAAACGCGTGACTTTTTGTTGGATAAAGCCAATTTTCTTTTTCTTGAACATGGGTGCCAATTCCACCTTGATGTCTTCCGGCTTGCGCCAGTTGACCGCCACCCAAGGATTGGACGGCACAAAGTGAAACGTCGGCGTATCGGCGATAACCACTACCTCGTCTTCTTTGCGAGCGTTTTCTTTCATTTCCAGTGCCATCGGGATACCACCGATCCCTGCGCCTACGATTACGATTTTTGCCATGATGCAACTCCTATTGTTAGGTCGTTAGTTTTTGTCAGCTTTAGTGACACGTTTCTTTTATGCCCAATTTTTTCAGGATCATTTCCAGCGGGCAGAATCGGGTAAAACCGCTTTGAAACAAGTTGGCCCCGACAAAGACGGTAAACCAAAGCCAATTGCCGGACTGAAACAAGGGACTTGCTTCAACTCCCAGACTCAGAGACAGCAGAATGAAAAAGCCGGCGATAATCCGGACGATGCGTTCGGTGGTCATGACAGTCTATCTTGACTGCGCTTTGACAGACTTTCACAGGATTGATCGATACCATGGTTGTCGATCTCGCACACCGACTCCAGCCACATGGCATTAATGATGGCAAAAGATGCCGCGAAACCAACGCCGAGTATCCAAGCGAAATACCACATAATATTACTCCTCAATAAAGTGTGTGACTGTCTTTCAAAACAGTGTCTTCGGTAACGCTGCCCCAAATCACCCGGTAAACGAAGCGGGTGTACAGCAGCACGATAGGTAGGAATACGACGGTGATCCAGAACGCTAACAGCATGGTGTTATGACTGGAACTGCCATCCCACAGCGTTAAACTGGAACGTGGGTCGGTCGCGGAAATCAATAAGAATGGAAACAGGCCAAAACCGACGGTCAAGGCAATGCCAACAATGCCCAGGCTGCTTGAAAGAAAGGCACCCATTCGCGAATCGCCTTTGCCTAACAGCCAAGCCAGTGCAATACCCATAAAGCCAATGATGGGAGCCAACCACATCCAAGGGTAAGCCATGAAATGTTGTAGCCAACTAGCACCCTGAGCAATCACGGTTTTATTCAAGGGATTGGATGGCGCATCGGTAGCCGCCATTTGCGTGATTTCGGGACGATCAATGCCCACGAACACCCACAGTGTGGTCGCGGCCAAGGCAAGCAAGAGCATGGGCCCAAGTCCGTTAATAGCGACCACCGCGCGCAGATGGATGACACCTTCACTTCGCCATTTCAGAAATAAGGCGCCATGAAAGGTGGTCAGTAACAGTCCGGTCACGCCACATAGCAAGGCGAACGGACTCAATAAGGCCCAGAAAGAACCGTCATAAAATGAACGTAGATCGTTGTCGAAATGAAACGGCAGACCCAAAATCAAATTGCCGACCAACACACCGAACAGTACCGGTGGCAAGCTGCTACCAATAAACAAAGCCCAGTCCCAGCTATTGCGCCAGCGTGGATCCTCGATCTTGCTACGGTAATCAAAAGCCGACGGCCGAAAGAACAGCGAGAACAACACCAACAGCATCGCTACGTACAAGCCCGAAAACAAGGTGGCATACACGGCCGGCCAGATGGCGAAAATAGCGCCGCCCAAGAGTATCAACCAGACTTGGTTGCCTTCCCAGGTGGCGCCCACCGTGTTGATGATGACGCGACGCTCGACATCGTTTTTACCAATAAATGGCAGCAAAGTACCCACGCCAAAATCAAAACCTTCGGTTAGCGCAAAGGCGATACCGACGACACCGATAAATACCCACCAGATCAGGCGGATGGTTTCATAATCAAACATGATGAACTCCTTATGACAGTGGATTAGGCGTGTTGCTGTTCGAAACAATAGCGCCCGGTATGCAAACTGCTGGGCCCAAGGCGCACATACTTCAACATCAGATACATCTCGATGATCAGCAGTACCGTGTAAAAGATCGCAAAGCCGGCGATACTGAACCAGAGCTGGTCGGCACTAAGACTGGAGACGCTCATATGGGTCGGCAAGATGCCGGAGATGGTCCAAGGTTGGCGGCCGACTTCGGCCACGAACCAGCCGGTTTCGGCAGCTATCCACGGCAGCGGGATACACCACACCGCCATCCGCAGTAACCAGCGTTTTTGGTCGGCGACGCGGGTGGCACAGTAGTAAAAAGTCATTGCAAAGATGAACAACATGGTAAAGCCGCAGGCCACCATGATGCGGAAAGTCCAGAATAGCGGTGCGACTTTGGGGATCGTATCGTTGGCGGCTTTTTGGATGGTCGCGGCATCGGCATCGACCACTTTTTCAGTATATTTTTTCAGTAATAAGCCATAACCGAGATCGGCTTTGTGTTGTTCGAAAGCTTGCATAACTGTCGGCGTTTTATTGCCCGAACGCAGTTTTTGCAGATTGTCGTAAGCCACCATGCCGCTTTTAATCCGCACAACGCTGTCCTCGCGCAAGTCTTTCAAGCCTTTAACGTCTTCGTCTATGGAGCGGGTGGCAATCAGGCCCAATACGTACGGGATTTTGATGGCGTAGTCGGTTTTTTCATTAGCCTGATCCGGAAAGCCGAATACGGTAAAACTGGCCGGTGCCGGATGGGTTTCCCATTCCGATTCAATCGCCGCCAGTTTTAACTTTTGAGTTTCGCCGGAGGTGTAACCGCTTTCGTCACCCAGTACGATCACCGATAAGACCGAGGCCAAGCCAAAGGCTGAAGCGATCGAGAACGAGCGGCGGGCAAAGCCGATGTCGCGCTTGTTCAGCAAATACCAGGAGCTAATACCTAACACGAACATCGAGCCGGTGACATAACCTGCCGCCACGGTGTGTACAAATTTGACCTGGGCAACCGGGTTAAAGAACACATCCGCAAAGCTGGTCATTTCCATGCGCAAGGTTTCATAGTTAAACGCAGCGCCGACCGGGTGTTGCATCCAGCCGTTAGCAATCAGAATCCATAATGCCGATAGACTGGTTCCAACCGCTAGCAGCCAAGTAACGGTAAGATGCTGGACCTTGCTGAGCCTATCCCAACCGAAAAAGAACAAACCCACAAAGGTCGATTCCAAAAAGAACGCCATCCAACCTTCTGCGGCCAGCAATGGCCCAAAGATATCGCCGACATAATGCGAGTAGTACGCCCAGTTGGTACCGAATTGAAACTCCAGTGTCAAACCCGTGGTAACGCCCATCGCGAAGTTTATGCCAAACAGTTTGCCCCAGAACTTGACCATGTCCTTATAGACTTCCTTGCCGGTCATGACATACACCGACTCCATGATGCCGAGGATAAAGGTCATGCCTAATGTGAGCGGCACGAATAGAAAGTGATACAGCGCGGTTAGCCCGAACTGCATGCGGGATAGCATGACAATATCATCACCGAACATGGCGAGACTCCTGGTTGAGTTGCGAAGAAAAATCGGGGTTACCGGGTTGCTGTGCGGCAGGCAATGCAAAATGCTCAGCGATATTCGGTTTGGTGGCTGGTTTATCCATCCAGCGAAATATCAAAAACCACAGGCCTATCAACAACAGGATTTTAATTAGCAAGGCAAACCCTATTTCCCATCGTAGCTGGCTGGATTTGGGTATCACTGGCTCTAAAGGCATTTGAGGCATAGTTGAATCTCCCTTTGCTTAATAAAAACGGATTTACTGAGGTTGCTGCAGGGTTTGCTTGGTCATTGTTGGGCTATGACCACCTTTGAGCATCATCATGCCGCGTTGCGCCATCATCACACCCATCGCAATCACCAAAATGCCTGATACGTGAACCATTTGTCGCATGGCTGTCTGTGATAACAAACTGGCGAACACACCGAAACCCAAGAGCGGCAACAACGTACCCAAACCAAACATCATCAGAATCATGCCACCCTGGAACGGATCACCACTGCCAGCCGCCATCACATACATGGCTTGCAGAGGGCCACAACCCAACAGTAATCCGGTCAATAATCCGGTGCGCAATGCACTGCGCCGTGGTTTGCGCAATTCGTCGGCAACCGCCCGATTAACGGTCTTGGGCATACGCAAGGTAAATCGCCTTAGAAAGGCAAACACATTGAGCATTTTCAGGCCGTAAATCAGTAAAAATACACTCGCGGCCAAGGCCACCGCACCGCGGATTTGCGGGGTAATGGCAATGCTTGCGCCCAGCAAACCAAAACCCGAACCGAGTACGGTGTAAGACAGGGTTTTGCCAAAGGCATAACTCAAATGTGCCAGTAACTGTCGGGCCTTAGTCTTAGCGGGATCGGTATAAGCGACCACAAAACCGCCGCACATGCCTATACAGTGAAAGCCGGTAAGAAAACTAATACCCAGCAATACGGCGTAACTCATCTGCGGCTTGATTTGTTGCATCACAGCCGGCATTTGGCTTTTGCCCCAAAAAGCGACGCCGCCCACGACCACCAATAACAGTAAGAACAAAGCAAAGTGTTTTATCCGCCGCCAGACACCGCCCGATGCCTGGTTTTTTTTAATACCATAGCCTTTGGCAACAATCGCCTGTTCAATAGCCGCACGCTGGGTTTTGGCATCGTCGTACGCCGCTTCCAAAGTTTGTGCGCTATAACTGGCATCCACACGCTCGACACCCGCTATCCCGGCGACCGCCTGCTTGAGAATGTCCTCGCACCCCAGGCAATGCATGCCTTCAATTTCAATTTTTTCCATTTTAGTCGGCATCACTTTCCTCCTAAGTGGTTGATCCGGAGCGGCGCGCTTAAAACAATCCTGCCCTTGGGGAGATCAGTTTGTCTGTTGTCGCCAATCCGGATCGATCCTGTTCTAAGCTTTATTCCACCGAAAAATCCCGCATCATGCCCATGTCTTCATGCTCGAGATTGTGGCAGTGGTACATGAATAAGCCTTTAAAGTCCTGAAACGGTTTGATGATCTTGACGCTTTCACCAGGCATCACCAGTACAGTATCTTTCCAGCCGCCTTCGATGAAACCGTCCTTAACCGTGGCGTAATCGTCGCCAGTACCCATGCCGATGGTACGGCTGAGAATTTGGAAATATTGGCCGTGAAGATGAATCGGGTGGGCCATCGACATCATCATGCCCATACCGCCGCCGCCCATTTTGTGGCTACCCTCGCCACTGTCGTTGCCATGGCGCATACCCATTCCCATACCCATACCCATACCCATTCGCTGACCGCCTTGGTCTTGGGCTTTGTCGTCGCCATCGTGTTTCATACCACCCATCATGCCCATACCACCCATTTTGTGACCGCCGGATTCGGACGCTTTATCGCCGCCATGCTGCATACCTTGCATGGATTGCGCTTTAGCCTGGTCACCACCGTGTCTGCCACTACCGCCATGCGCATGAAAAATCTCCATCAACTGCACGGTATTGAACGGGATGCGTTCGCTGGGCAGGATGTCGTTATAGGCATAGGGCCGGCCATTTAGCACCATTTTCATCGGCCCTTCGGATATGCCGATCGGCACCGGTTTGTTGGGATTAGCGGTGTCGCCGGGTGTGTAGTGTTTAATCGTAGACAGTTTATTCGGCAGCGTCGGACTTTCACTAACGCTTTTAATCACGCGCACTGTAAATATCGGATAATCGCTACCGACCGGCAAGGCGTTACCGTGCATGCCACCCATGCCCATGCGATGGCCGCCTCCACCATGCGGTTGGTCATCGCCACCGTGTCTGCCCGTCATCATGCGTTCGGCCATTCCCGGCAATACGCCGGAAAAAGAACGGCTACGCAATACCAGCTGTGAGCCGACTTTACGCCCGCTGAAATCCGCCCACACATCCAAACGCTCGCCGGGGGCCAGCATTACGTAGGGTTTGTTGACGGGTACATCCAGTAAACCGCCGTCGGTACCAATGACGGTTATCGGCGAATTGTCGTCCCAGGCCAGCTTGTAAATGCGCGCCGTTGAGCCGTTGAGGACGCGGAAGCGATAGGCTCGACTGGCTACGTCGAGCTGAAAATCGGGGCGGCCGTTGACCAGAATACGGTCGCCATAAAAGCCCATCATTCGATCATGCATGTTCCGCACGTATTGCAATTGATTGTTGGCGTCAAACAGCCGATCCTGAATCACGATCGGTACTTCGTATTCGCCGCTCGGCAATTCCAGACGACGTTCTTCGTCATCGTTAACCAAAATCGCGCCCGCCAGACCGTGATAGACCTGCTTAGCGGTAGTGTTATGCGGATGCGGATGGTAAATATTCATGCTGGCCCGATTGAGCATTTCAAACTCGTAGACAAAGGTCTGGCCCTTGTCGATCGAGTACAGCGGATGACCATCGACGTCGGCTGGCACGTGCAGGCCATGCCAATGGGTAATTGTCGATTCGTCCAATTCGTTACGCAAATTGATGCGAATTTTTTGGCCTTTGTCGAAACGCATGATAGGTCCGAGGTAAGAACCGGGAGTTTCAGTCAGGGTGTGGGCGGGACCTTTGATCAGTTTGGCAAAATACTGTTGAACGCGGGTCTGTTGACCCGGCAATATAGCGACCGTCGACGGCTTACAAATCAAGTCGAGCTCGACATCCGGGTGGAAATTGGCGGACGCTTTTTTCGGTGTCATTTTCGGCATCTCGCCCATCCCTTCCATGGCACGTAACCAAGCCGGCATCCCTGCGTAGGCCAATAATCCGACGCCGGTTTGCGCGAAAAAGCGCCGACGGGAAGGGTTGATTGAAGATTTCATGGTGTCTCCTCGACCTTGGTAGGTTCTTTTTGTAATCATTTTGAAAATCCCGTCTGTGCGGCATTTTCTTCCCCCAACACTAAAGCTCCTTGATGACCGTCAGACTTGTTAGCCTGGTGCAGACCGCTACCTCCCTGCGACGGCTAAATTGGTTCGTTTCGGTTCAGTTATATTCCGATTCCGAAGGCGGTTTGCGGATAACCCGCGTGGCAATCGCCAACAGCAAAATTGCTACGGAAACCCACAACATGCCCAAACCGGCCTCATGATGAGCCTGTACATCGGCAATCACCAAGCGCGCCAGAGCGGTGATGGCGATATAAATCAAGCAACGCACCGGCATCGCGTTGGTCTTGAAATAAATCCCTACCATGGCGCCCAATTCCAGATAGATGAATAACAACAAAATGTCGCCGATCGTGGCATGGCCTTGCAGCATCATGCCGCCGTAGGCAATGACGCCCGACCAGACCACACTGGCGCCAATCACGAATAAGGCCAGGTAATGAAAAATCTCGATCAACAAGTTACCGATGGTATCGACTCGGCATTTCCAACGCTGATGCACTTGTTCAAACCGTTTGCTGTCCATCTTGTCTCCCCGTTTGAGATTCAATGCAAGGTGAACACAATGGCGTCTGCCTTGTGAATCCAGCGGCCGATGCGTAGCACCAATAACATCAGCAATAAGCCGACCACTACCCGTCCTGCGTCTTTAGAATCGCTTAGCCACAGCTCTACCGAGCTGAGCATCTCCAGGCTCATCGCTTGTGACAACACATAGCCCGCAACCCCTACCACCATAATTCCAAATACTTTGCGCAACGCCGCGGGTTTAATGTAGGCCGATAGCCAAGCGCCAACAGCACTGCCGAAAATGGCACCGGTAGTGACCAGTCCGGTCAACTCCCAATCCAGCGCGACGTGCTGGCTATAGCCACTCAATCCGGCTAACGCATTCATCACGATGATCAATAATGAGGTGCCGACCGCCCCTTGCATCGGTAAGCCGACCAGCAGAGTCAAAGCCGGTACGATCAAAAAACCGCCGCCCACTCCCACCATGCCGGTTAAGCCACCGACGAAAAAGCCGTCGAACAACACACGGAGAATTGGCACCCGTATCGGACAAACCGAGGTTATGCGGACGACTGCGTTGGGTTTGACATCGTCACGTTTACCGCGCAACATCAAAAAGCCGGTTGATAAGCTAACTAATCCAAATAGTGTCATCAGCACATCGCCGGAAAAATGCCCCGCTAGACGACCTCCACCGAATGCACCGGCCATGCCGGCCAGTCCAAAGAACAAGCCGCTTTTCCAGCAAACCGAACCACGTCTGGCATGAGAAATTAAGGCCATCAGGCTGGAAATACCGACCACTACGAACGAGGTGACGATGGCTAGTTTTGGTTCTATGTGAAGTACATACACCAACATTGGCACAGTCAGTATCGATCCGCCGCCACCGAGTAAGCCCAGCAGCAAACCGATGATCACCGCTAAACTTAGGGTTAATAACATGGTCGAGTCCTCGCTTATTCCACAGCCAGTCCGCAGGACTGGTTAGCCGGCAAAGCTTTGTCGATAAAGCGTGGATAGGCCAATTTGAGATCCTGCATGATGGCGATGAAGTCTTCACGCGACTTGCCGCTACCCAGACGGGCGTTTTTAGCCATTTCCTGTTTGATGGTCGAAACGGTGTTACCGTGATAATCATGGCCGGGATAAACCAAGGCATCCGGCGGCAGGCTGAACAGCTTGTTGATGATGCTGTCGTACAACTGACCCGCATCGCCTTGCTGAAAATCGGTGCGGCCACTGCCGCCGATCAATAAGGCATCACCGGTAAACACTCGATCAGACATTACATAACTGACGCAGCCACTGGTATGACCCGGGGTGTGGCGTACCTCGAACTCCAGCTCACCGATTTGTAACAGCACGCCATCGGTGACCAGCAAGTCGGCACACATAGCCCCGGCATCACGGTGCACGATACTTTTGCTGCCGAGTTTTTCCCGCAGCAAGCCGGACGCGGTGATGTGATCGGCGTGGACGTGAGTCTCCAGTGTGTAAATCAACTTCAGATTCAATGCTTGCAGCAGTTCGACATAGTCATCTATTTCCGAAGCGACCGGATCGATCAACACAGCCCGACGGGTACGTTCACAGCCCAATAAATAGCTGTAGGTCGAGGTTTCGTTCTCAAACAATTGACGAAAAATCATAACGATACTCCAAAAAAGATATTATTCAGTATAGCCTAATAAACTTATATCAAGTATCGTGCCAACTCGCTGAACCTATGTAAGTCAGTAAATTCAAGACATAGCAACAGATCAAATGATTGATATTGTTTCAATTTGAATCATTGATACATTTATGCTACTTTTGAAACAAATTTGAAACAAACCTACTTATTCCATGAGCCAATCTTCCCCTTTCTTTAATCGCTGGCTCAGCCAGATGGGGCCCGATCAAGTCATAGCGGTACTCACCGATTTAGTAGATGCCGGCGCTGTCTTTGCGGTTGACGCTAGCGGTAAAGTACTCTTCTGGAGTAAGGGGGCAGAGAAACTGTTTGGCCTACCGGCGGAATCGGTTCTGGGTAAACCGTGCGCCCAAACGCTGGGTTGCGAGGAAGGACAAGATCCGTGCGGTCTGGCGGAGCTAGGCTCAATCAAAGCGCAAATCGTGAATCCTAAACGCGCTAATGGTCAACGCGTCACCTGCTATCGTACTGCTCGCGCATTCTTCGGCGCCGAGGGCCAATTTGCCGGTGCGCTGGAATTTCTCCAACCCCAAGCCTCAAACGAAACGGCTTTAGGCAAACAAGGAAATAGTGAAAGCTTCCATGGCATTTTGTCCCGTGATCCAGCCATGCTGGAGGCAATCAAAATTATCCGCAACGTCGCCGAAACCGAAGCCACTGTATTAATTCGAGGGGAGTCGGGTACTGGGAAGGAATTGGTGGCTCGCGCCCTACATCAAGAAAGCCCGCGCCATCAACAACCTTTTTTAGCTATCAACTGTGCCGCGCTCACACCCAGCTTGTTGGAAAGTGAACTATTCGGCCATGTCAAGGGGGCTTTTACGGGAGCGGTGCGAACGCATGCCGGTTTGTTTCAACGTGCGCATGGCGGCACTTTATTTCTGGACGAAGTCGCTGAATTACCCTTGGAATTACAGGCCAAACTACTGAGGGTCTTGCAAGAACAAAGCTTCATCCCGGTTGGAGGCGATGCGGCAATCAGTGTTGACGTGCGTATCATTGCCGCCACCCACCGCTCGTTACGCGAAGAAGTAAAAGCTGGACGGTTCCGCGAGGATTTGATGTATCGATTACGGGTGGTGCCCGTATTTTTGCCGCCCTTAAGAGAGCGACGACTGGATGTCAACTTATTACTCTGGCATAACATTGATCTACATAATCTTCATGGTAGACGCCATGTCGACAGCATCGCCCCGGAAGCCATGCGGCGTTTGCTCGATTACCGTTGGCCGGGCAATGTCAGGGAACTGATTAATGTCGTCGAATACGCCTTTGCCGTAGGCCGGGGGAACGAATTGTGTCTCGAAGATTTACCGCCGGAATTTCGTGAATCCAAGCCGCAGACTATTAGCGAACAGCTGTCACCGCCCAAACATAAAAAATATCAAAACGAAGCAGATATAGTCCGGGAAGCATTACAAATGACAGGTGGCAATATGGAGGCAGCGGCGAGCTATGCCGGCATGAGCCGCGCAACATTCTGGCGCAAGCGAAAAAAATATAACATTGATTCGTAATTGGCCAGGTAATTAGCTAAATAATTATTACGATCAGAAGAACTCCTGATTACCCATAAGCCTCGGCCAATTTAAGTAAACGCCAAGCGTATTGGCCGCCGCGACGATAAACCTGGATATCATGGCTTGCAGATCGAATCGGCGGTTAAAGCCATAACAAAACACGGCCAGATAATGCGGCAAATATTTGGGGGGCAATGGCATGGTACATGCCGTTAATCGAGCGCGTCACGTTGACTATCAGGGTATCGCCCCGGATCCAGGAAACACAGCACGTGTTCATTTTCGCCGGAATGCATGCCGGCCAGAACTAGGACTAGACGCCGCTCAAATTCGCTGCGATTGATCAGTCCGGTCAGCGGGTCGTGACTGGCTCGGTAGGCCAACTTTCGAAATTGTGCCTGGGATTCGGTGACGTCCCTGAATACCAATACCGAACTGTCAATTACTCCATTACATTCAATAGGATAAGACGCACATTCGACCAGAAAACGGCTGCCGTCTTTACGGTGGAAAATTTGGATATTGTTCGAATTGGAACTATAGCCAAATGAATTCTCGATCCAGGGCTCCTCCTTGGAGTGAATTAGTTCCAGAGAGATCATGCTGCCCAGCATGGCTTGGACATCCCGGCTCAAAACTTCATCCTCGGTGTAGCCTAACATGGCTAGTGCCGAGTGATTGGCAAAGGTACAGCTTCCCCCACCGTCCAGACCGATGATGCCTTCGCCCACCGATTCCAGTAACAAGCGAAAGCGCGTTTCGCTAATGCGCAGCTTGGAATGACTCTCCTTAAGCGCAATCAGTGCTTCATCCAAATTGGCGTTTGCCGACCTAAGGATATCGCATTGTTTTTCCAATTGTTGGGTACGTTTAACAACCAATTCCTCGAGGCGTTGCCGGTAATAGAATAATTCCAGCTCTGTTTCCTTATCTTTGCTGATGTCAACCAGCACCCCTTGCAAAAACAGACTTTCGCCGGTTTCGTCGCGTACCACATTGGCTTCGTCCAAAAACCAGCAGGGTTTTCCATTGTTGTCTATGAGACGATATTCACAACGCAACGGCGCATGATGCTCGTAAGTATGGGCATAAGCCTCTATCGTAATCGCCAGATCATCCTGATGTACTCGTTTGAGCAATCCATCCGGGTTTTCCAGCCAGTCCTCGGAGGGATATCCTAGTTGGCTAATCTGCGGGCTGACATATAACAGCTTTCCCGGCGTTTCCAATGAGGCGATATAGGTGATCACAGGTAGATACTGCACCAAGTTGCGATATTTGGCCTCGGATTCCCGCAATTTATCCTGTGCGTTCGACGTATCCTGCATCACTTGCCGTTCGCGCATTGCCCATAAAACCTCGGCCGATAACTCTTTCATTTGACTATTGTCCGAGATTTTGACTAAAAAACTACCCGTGTGAGATTCGTGGGCGGCACGGGTATCCGGCGCGGCCAGCATAACAACCGGCAGGGTTCGTTCTGGAGAAAACTCTGGCAGTTCGGAAAGAAATTCCGCGCTTTGCATATCGGGTAAATGGCGCCCCAACAAAATGCAGTCCGGTTGGAGGGTGCGGGCCATTTTTAAACCTTGACAGCCGGATTCGGCCTCAAATATCTCAAAAGCGTAATCCTGATTTTGGCTTAAGGCATATTTGCAGGCCAGACGACTGGCTTCGTTATCCGCCAACAATAGCAGGCGGATATTCGATTTTGCGGGCGAACTATCCATGGACCACCTCTGGGTTGTGAATATCAATGTGTATGGCAATCGTTCTTCGCAGAGCAGTAGTCGAGCGCGTTTCGATCTGCACGTTTGTCAGCGGCCTAATTTTGTCCGGACAACTTGCTGCTTCACGATAGTGTTGTTGGGGAGCTTCGGCATTCCTCCTTACTTTATTGTTTTTGTAAGCCGGCTAATAACACCGAGAATTGCAGGGTTGCTAGTGGAATTTAAACATGGAGTATTTCGAGTAAATATAAGGGTGACTACGTAGTTGGCCCAATTACAGGCGTGTTCGACAGATTCCGGATCAGCTGGTTGGCGATGACTGGCAAATGGCGTATCTATAAGTATGCGTACTTACTTGATGATTAGACCTTGGAGGCTTATGCTCGCAAAGTGACACGATACAGATATGATTCTGGTGGGTAGTTCAGAGGGTAGAAATCCCCCGACTACCGGTGCAGGGCCAAGGGGATTGAAATGTCGGACTTACTGCAAACCGCATCGGCTTCACTGCTTCTGGCGGTATTGAATGCACAAGATATCTGCATAATCTCCACCGACAGCCGGGGCATCATTCAGATGTTCAATCCGGCGGCAGAACGCCTATTGGGTTATAGCCAAATGGAAGTGGTTGGCATCCTCACCCCTTTGTTTTTCTTCGATGCTGCGGATCTTGCGGAAAAAGACGTCGCATTACATGAAACGCCAGCGAATGAAAGCCTGCAAGCCTTGATCTCAAGTTGTGGCGAACATTGTGAATGGACATATATCGATAAGCGTAATAGCCGCATTCCGGTGACACTTTCCGTATTCTCATTGGCGGAATATCCTGGCGCCACCCCGGGTTATCTGCTCGTAGCCAGTGCCATAAAAAGGCCGTCTTATCCACCCGAAACGTCCGAACGGTTTATACAGGCTGTCGTTAGTGCGCTCCCAATTCAATTTTGCTTACTTGACGCATCCGGCACTATTTTGGCCGGTAACAAACCCTGGGCCGAACTTGAAGGTGTAAATAGCTTTGCGCCACAGACTTTGCCAATCGGCCAAAACTACTTGCGATTGCTGGAAGGCGGACTTGCACGACATTTTGGCGCCGAAGGTTTTATTCAGGGCGTGCGTTCGGTATTGAACGGCACGCAAGCAGCCTTTGCATTGGAATACTCGTATCCATCGCCGAACGGACGGCGCTGGTTCGAAGGTAAAGTCCTGCCATTTTCCGATCAAGCCATGGGTAAGGCCATCGTCATTCACGAAAATATTACCGAGCATAAAAAGCTTGAACACCGGTTTCGTAAGGCTATCGAATCGGCACCCAGTGCCATTGTCATGGTGAACGAGTCAGGAACCATAATGATGGTCAATGCCCAAACCGAGAAATCGTTCGGCTATTCGCGTACTGAACTGATCGGACAGGCTGTTGAGGTTTTGGTGCCAGCGCGGTTTCGCGCTTCGCATATTGGCTTTCGCCAGGCTTATCTGGCCGCACCGGTAACCAGGCCCATGGGCGAGGGCCGTGAGCTGTTCGGTCTCCGCAAGGATGGCAGCGAATTTCCGATAGAAATCGGTTTGGGACTGATCGACGACGAAGACGGGATTATTGTTTTGAGCTCCATCATCGACATTACCGAAAGGAGGAGCGCCAGTGACAAACTCAAGCAAGCCCTCAGTGAGAAGGAACTATTACTAAAGGAAGTCTACCACCGGGTTAAGAACAATCTACAGGTGGTGTCCAGCTTGATCAACCTGCAAGCCAGCAACGTCAAGAATGAGGCGGTTGGCGATTTGCTGAGGCAAAGCGCCGATCGAATTAAGGCCATGGCCTTGCTGCACGAAAAACTGTACCAATCCAAGGATTTGGCGAAAATCGATTTTAAAGGCTACATCCGCAGTTTGGTCGACCATCTACTTTTCGGCTATGGGACCCATGCCAGCAAGATCGCAGTCGATCTTCGGGTCGAAGAAGTCTATCTGAATGTCGACACTGCGATTCCCTGCGGTTTAATCATCAATGAATTGCTGTCCAATGCATTGAAACACGCATTTCCCGGTGATAGGCAAGGGGAGATCGATATCGATTTTGCGAGTGGCCCGGGCGAACTGGTGCTAAGGATTGCCGATAATGGTATCGGCCTTCCGGACCAACTCGATATCAATAAGAGTGCGTCCTTGGGTTTGCAACTGGTCAACACCTTGACCAACCAATTGATGGGCAAAATGACCGTTGAGCGTAGCCGTGGCAGCGCCTTTATCCTGCGTTTTGCCGAAGTTGTTTAACCGGGAGACCTTGCCATGCCGAACAATAAGATTCTGATTGTCGAGGACGAAGGTATCATCGCGATGGATATCCGCCGCCAGTTGGAAGATTTCGGTTACGACGTGGTCGCCACCGCATTTTCCGGTGGGCAAGCGATTACCCTGGCCGAAGAACACAACCCCAATCTGGTGCTGATGGACATCGTACTGAAAGGCGATATGGACGGCATTAGCGCGGCGCATGCCATCAGCGAATCCCTACACATCCCAGTCATTTTCCTGACCGCTTACAGCGATCCGGCCACCCTTCGGCGCGCCCAGGCCACCGGCGCTTACGGGTATTTGATCAAGCCATTCCGCCCCGATGAATTGCATGCGTCAATCGAGGTAGCCCTTTACAAGCATCAATTGGAACAAAAGCTTAAGGATAGCGAACAGTGGTTTGCCAAGACCCTGCATTGTATTAGCGACGCCGTGATCGCAACTGATGGTGAAGGCAATATCCGCTTCATGAACCCGGTGGCAGAGACTGCAACCGGATTACGCCTGGAACAGGCCAAAGGCACCGGCGTGGAGCAGCTGATGACGCTGCTGAATGAGAACAATCGGTCGATTATCGAAAACCCCGTACCGCAAACGCTGAAGAGCCGCCAAGTCACCAGCATGGGAGGTGCCACGCTGCTGGTGAGCCAATCAGGTCGCGAATTTCCGGTGGAAGACGGCGCGGCGCCCATTCTGGACGAAGACGGTAGCCTGCTGGGGGCGGTGATGGTGTTTCGAGACATTAGCGAACGACGGCGTATGGAGAAATTGCTGCGCGAGAGCGAGGAGCGCTTTCACAGCGCCTTTGATCTGGCTTCGATCGGGATGGCATTAATTGCCGTCGATGGTGGATTCTTGCAAGTCAACAAATCGCTCACGGACATATTCGGCTATTCCAAGCCCGAATTATTGCAGGCTAATCTGCAAATGCTGACGCACGCAAATAACTCGGACAATGCGCTTGCACTGCGCTTGCGGCAGTTATTGGCCGACGACTTACCGTCGTTTCAAATCGAGATGGAGTGCTTTCACAAAATCGTCGGCAAGATAGTCTGGACCCTGCTGAGCGCATCCCTGGTTCGTGACGCGAATGGTGATCCGCAGTATTTTATTGTTCAGATTCAAGATATTACCAGCCGCAAATTCGCCGAACAGCAATTGCTTTATTTAGCCAATCACGATCCCCTGACCGGTCTGCTGAATCGCGAGCAATTCCAGAGTAGTCTGACACAAGCATTAGCCGCCGTTCAGCGTCACGATACAAAATTGGCCTTGATGTTTTTGGATTTGGATCGTTTTAAATTGATCAACGATACCTTGGGCCATCGGCTGGGTGATTTGCTGCTGCAGGCCGTCAGCGACCGGTTGCGAGGGGCGGTTCGTGCGCAAGATATTCTGGCCCGACTGGGCGGCGATGAGTTTATCATCCTGCTCAGCGACGTCGTGCAAATCGAGGATGCAGCCAGAGTTGCCGAAAAGACTATCCAATTGTTGGCTCAACCGTTCGCGCTCGAAGGTAACGATATTGTGGTCACGGCCAGCATCGGCATCAGCGTCTACCCGGACGATGGCAAGGATAGCCATGCCTTACTGATGAATGCCGATGCGGCGATGTATTTGGCCAAGGAACGAGGGAAAAATAACTATCAATTCTATACGCAAGCGATGACCGAAAGATCGCTGGAACGCATGACCATTGAGCGGGGTCTGCGGCACGCGCTGGCTAATAACGAATTACGGGTGTATTACCAGCCACAGATCGATTTAGCCAGCGGCCTGGCAACCAGTGTCGAAGCCCTGGTTCGTTGGCAGCACCCTCAATGGGGATTGGTATATCCGGACCGATTTATCGGGGTTGCCGAAGAGACCGGATTGATCGTGCCGATTGGCGCCTGGGTGTTGCGAAGCGCCTGCCTGCAGGTCAAGGAATGGCGTGATAACGACGGGCCGTTTAGTGCCGTGGCGGTCAATTTATCGCCGCGCCAGTTTTTGGAAAACAATCTCTACCATACCGTTAAACAGACGCTAGCGGAAACCGGGCTTAACCCGGCCGCATTAGAACTGGAAATCACCGAGTCTGCGGTGATGCAGGACCCCGAACACACTTTGACGGTGTTGTGGCAACTGCGCAAGCTGGGCGTCAAATTGAGCATCGACGATTTCGGCACCGGCTATTCCAGCCTAACGTATCTCAGGCAGTTTCCGGTACAAAGCGTCAAGATCGACCAGTCCTTCGTGGCCGATATTCCGAGCGACGAAGGCTGTCGGACGCTGGTCAGCGCAATTATTGCGCTGACGCACGAGCTAAAACTTAATGTCGTTGCCGAAGGCGTGGAAACCGAAGAACAATTGTCATTTCTTGGCAGACATGGTTGCGACTCGTTGCAGGGCTTTATGTTCAGCAGACCGGAAACATCGGCATCGCTGGAAAATGACTTTAAAGTGACGCAGTTTAAGTCGCAATTGGATCGTTACCAGTGAGATGGCCCGACACCGCGATCCGGTATTTTCCATAGCGATCAAGAGGCTGACCATGGGAAAAGCGTATTTATGGCTGGTCTATGACAATAAGACACACCAGCTTGATCTATCCGAAGCGGGAGTACGGGTGTTCGATCGCTGGTGCGTTCCCAATATTTGGACATTGAGTCACGATGCCTCATTTGGCCACGAAATGCCGCTGTTTTGTCAATGGGAATTCGATCAAGTCATCCGCAAGCATACGGAAACATGATTGGATGCCTCATTCGTAAAGGGCGTCGCTTAGATCTGGAGGGGAAGGCAGGCTGGCCCGAACAATGCGGGCCGCGTAATTTTGACCCGGTGCGGCGTGAGGCGGTTGCAGCATCAGATGCAGATGTACCGTTTGAAACGCCTTATCGAAATCGGCATTAATGAATCCCCGCGCCAGTTGCTCGCAAATATTGAAGAGCGCCGAGTAGCGAATGGTTTCGCCGGTACTACAGAGGCTTATTTTGTCGCATAGTACTTTCATTACGGACAGTACCGAGCCGTCCTGGCGCCAGGCAACCGACGTAGCGACGACATCGTCGCCACGGCAGGCGATAGGCGCAAGCGCGCTATAGGCCAAATCGACCAAACCAGCCAATATATTGGCTAAATCGCCCGAGGTAATCGCCTTGAAAGTGGCACTGCCGTAATCCATCAGCAAGGCTTGGTACATGACAATGTCCATATCGGACAAATGGGCTGTTTCCGGGTAATCGGGCTGCTTAATACCAACGCGATCATGAAAGTCGCGGACCAATTGCAGGTACTTGTTCATGGGATTCTCCCGAACAAATGTCAATGAATGACAGCATGAAGTGGTGGAAGTGAGGATAATGGCGCTGGTGGCGCGGCCGCCAGCTTAGGCGTTGTTGTCAGCTTGTTCAAGTAAGTACCACTACGTATTCTTTTGGCCGTGGTTTTCAGTTTCCAATGGTCGCTTTAGCAAATTACCGTCTTCTCACCATAATCAACCGGCTTTTATGGCTCATGGCCAAGATCGGGGCGCGGATTTCATGTCTTTAATTAGCCGACAATATAAGAGTGACGAAATTTAGTATCCAATCCATTTTCCTTTTATTAGGTTCTCAATCGGCATTATGCCGCTATGGCTTAGCAACGCTTATCGTTGTTGCAACCAGTTTGGTAACAATTTATGTTCAGGTAATCGGCGAACGGGCTGCATTTTTACTTTTTTTCTTCGGAGTTATTCAGGTTTCATTTTGGCTGGGTTTATATCCCGGTATTGTTGCAGCCATTCTATCCTTGGCTTCGGTCAATCTGTTTATATTGCTGCCTTTAACAATAGAAGTCGGCGATGTAGTGTTACTGAATGCCGGATTTGGTTTTGTTTCAGCCGTGATGATTGTTACGACAAGTTTTCACAGGCAATTAGCCGAGGCACTTTGGGAAAGCCGTCAAGATTTTCTACATGCGCAAACCCTCGGCCAAATGGGCAGTTGGCGATTGAATGTCGCCCGAAACGAATTGATTTGGTCCGACGAGAATCATCGCATTTTCGGTATCTCCAAAACCACACCGATGACCTATGAAACGTTTCTCGCGATTGTGCATCCCGATGACCGGGAATATGTCGATCGCATGTGGCAAGCCGGTTTGCGTGGAGAACCCTACGATATTGAGCACCGGTTAGTCGTGGACGGTAAAGTCAAATGGGTAAGAGAAAAAGCCGTTTTGGAATTCGATAACAAAGGCAATTTGCTCGGCGGCTTCGGAATTACCCAGGATGTGACCCGACGGATCGATTTGCAGGATCAGTTAACCAAAGTCGCCGCGGCGGTACCCGGTCTGATTTGTTCCTTTCGGCTGCGTCCGGATGGTAGTGCCTGCATGCCTTATGCCAGCCCGGTCATCGATTCTATCTATGGGATGGGTATAGAGGTGGTCTCCCAAGATTTTAACCCGGTATTTGCGCGCATCCACCCCGATGATATTGGCTGTATTCACGCATCTATCGCCGAATCGGCTCGCAGTCAGCAACCCTGGCACGACAAGTATCGCTATAGCCACCCGACAAAGGGTGAAGTTTGGCACGAAGGCCATTCGCTGCCGACGCAGGAAGCCGATGGTAGTATTCTTTGGCATGGCTACGTGCACGACGTTACCGAACACATTTTCGCAGAAAAAGTGCTTCAGGAACGAATCGACCGTTATGAGTTGGTCCTCAACGGGGCCCAGGACGCTATTTGGGACTGGGACGTTCCTAACCGGCGAGTCAATTATTCTTCTCGATGGAAAGCGCTTCGCGGTTATGCGGAACATGAAATCGGGATTGATGAAGAAGAATGGAGCAACAATATCCATCCCGATGACCTTGAAAGGATATTAGCGTCGGTTCAGCGTCATTTTGCTGGTGAAACACCGGTGTTTTGTGAGGAATATCGGATACGTTGTAAAGATGGAACCTGGAAATGGGTTCTGGACCGGGGGCTCGCGCGTCGAGACGGCAACGGTATAGTGATTCGCATGGCTGGTTCGGAAAGCGATATTACAGAACGTAAGATTGCCGAAAATGCTTTGCGCGATCGGGAAACACAACTGCGGTTAATCATGGATGCGACACCGGCGCTGATAGCGTATCTGGATCTGGATTTTCATTATTTACGTGTCAACGCCACCTATGAAAAGTGGTTCGGGCTTTCGGTCGAACAGATTTTAGGGCGGAAAGTCGAGGAGATTATCGGCCGCGAGGCTTGGCTGCTGGTAAGTCGCTTTCTGCAGCGTGCTTGCGACGGAGAACCTGTCAGTTTCGACCAGAAAATTCCCTATGGGGTCGGTGCTGCACGTTGGGTGCATGCGACGTATCTACCCAATATCGATGCTAACGGTATTGTCTTAGGAATAGTTGTGCATGTATTTGACATTGGAGAACGGGTGGTATCTGAGCAAAAAATCACTTTATTGAACCAACGTTTGCAACGCCGGGTACAGGAAATGCAAGTTATTTTCAACACAGTACCCATCGGTTTAAGTATTGCCGACAGTGCGGATGGCAAGCATATCCGCGGTAATGCAGTACTTGAGCGTATGCTGGGCTTGCCACCTAAAAGTGAGGTTTCGATACGGCTAAGTTTTGCTACCAAGATTAGTGTTAAGCAAAATGGTACCGAATTGGCGGACGAAGACTTACCGATGGAACGCGCGATTCGAGGCGAATTGGTCTCTAATCAAGTTATTGAAGTTATTCGTCCCGGTCATAAAATTGTCACAGTTTTGTGTAATACCTCGCCGTTACTGAACGAGGACGGCGTACCACGCGGGGCTGTCGGGGCATTTATGGATATTACCGCACTCAAGCAAGCCGAGGAATCGGTTCGCGAAAGTGAGGCATTTGTGCGCGATGTACTTAACTCGCTACCGGAGCACGTCGCTGTACTGGATGAGAATGGTTTGATAGTTGCTGTAAACGAGCCATGGGAGCGATTCGCAATAGTGAATGGTAGCTCTGCTTCCGAATTGTCGGTGGGGACGAACTATCTGGATGTGTGCCGACGCTCGTCCAGTATGGGCGATCCGGAGGCCACCAAAGTCTTAGAAGGACTGGAGGCTTTGTTTGCTGGAGTACAGAGCAGTTTTGTCATGGAGTATGCTTGTCCGACTGAGAAACGTACTCTCTGGTTTTTAATGCACGCCAAACGATTCGTTCATGGCGATAAAGCGATAATTATCACCCATGTCGATATTACCGAACATAAGCTTGCTGAAACTGCGTTGCGAGAGTATCAAGCTCGGCTCGCTTTGATTGTCGATCAGGTAAAAGCCGGTTACTGGGATTGGGATTTGATAGCTCGCCAATTATTCTTATCGCCGGAAGCAAAACAGCAAATCGGCTTTGATGATTGTGACATACCCTCCGGGCGGGAATCCTGGGAGGAGCGCCTGCATCCTGACGACCGCCCGTTCGTGTTGAAATTGGCGGAAGATTGCATTGCTGGTTTACGACCTCATTATGATGTTGAATGCCGCTTTCGGCACAAAGACGGTAGTTACCGCTGGTTCCACTCTCGTGGCGTGTTGTTACGGGATTTGGATAATAACCCCTATCGTGTGCTGGGTATCAATCTGGACGTAACCGAATACATTCGCCAAAAACAGCTGAGCGGACGACGGGAAAAGATCGAACACGCTTTTCGATTATACATCGCTGTGCAGACGGCTTCCGCCATCGCCCACGAATTGAATCAGCCGCTAACAGCCATTTCGTCTTACGCCGATGTTGCCCTGCATCTATTAAAGACTGATAGCTCGAATCAGCAAAAACTTTCTCAATTATTGGAAAACTGTTCGACCCAGGCGCAACGCGCGGGGGATGTGATACGGCAATTGTTGGCCCTGTTACAAAAAGAAGAAATACCTAGCGAAGCGTTGGATATCAATTTAGCCGTCCAGGAGGCAATAGACTTGGTGAATGTCGATGAGTTTAGCCACGCGTTTATCGTCGAAACCGACCTTGCCGCCGATTTGCCGCCAGTCATAACCAATGCACTGCAAGTCCAGAAAGTGCTGATCAATTTAATACGCAATGGTTTGGAGTCGATGCAAGACTATGGCGAAAGCGCCAACAAAATTGCGGTTATCAGTCGTCGTTCGGCCCTTGATTCGTCCATGGTTCAAGTGACCGTGCGGGATAGCGGCAAAGGGGTTGAGGATGATGCGACGTTGCGCAAACTTTTTCGGCCTTTCTACACCACAAAGTCGAAAGGCTTGGGCATGGGTCTAGCGATTAGCCGTTCCTTGATTGCGGCGCATGGAGGGAAGATGTGGGCGGAAAAAAATCCGGACCAAGGCCTTTCGCTTCACTTTACCTTGCCGTTTGCCGCATGAATCTCCAACCCTGTGTTTTCATTGTCGACGATGATTATGCGGTACGCGATAGTCTCGGACAAGTCATGGAAGCCGCGGGTTTGCCTTACCTGCTCTTTGAAAGTGCCGAACATTTTCTGGAAGTTTATAACCCCGGACACCCGGGGTGCTTATTACTTGATTTAAATATGCCGAATATGACCGGCGACGAGTTACAAACTGAGTTGATCCGTTTAAACATTCAGTTACCCATCATTTTTTTAACTGCATTTGGTGACATACCGACGACGGTACGCGTTATTAAAGCAGGAGCGATCGATTTTCTCACCAAGCCTATTGTCAGTAAGCAATTGGTCGAACGGGTGGAAACTGTACTACAGCAACAATCTTTACTACTGGAACAAAGTAAATGTAACCGCATTACAACGCTGACTAGACGCGAATTGGATGTCATGCGCTTGGTGATTGCGGGTCATTCCAATAAACAAATTGCTCGGCAATTGGGCATCAGCTACCGTACCGTAGAGATACACAGAGCGCGCGTTATGGAGAAAACCGGCGCAAGTAATCTTTTGGATTTAGTTCGCTTTTGTAGCGAATGCCAAATTCCATGTAAACCTGCCCAATAAGCATTAGATACTGTCGTCAGAAGATTATGAGATACTTCTTGTATCTTACAGGAAAACCGAGTTTGGGAGTTATTGGCGCCACGACTACCTGGGCGCGCCGGAGCCTGGGGGCGGAAAAGCGCGCGATAACCGATTGTTTATCAATGCAGTTTTCTGGATTTTGCTCACCGGTTCGCCCTAGCGGGACTTGCCGCCTGATTACGGTGATTGGAAAAACACCCGACGTCGGTTTTGCCGATGGCGAGACATGGGAAGGCTTATTGGAACAATTGGCGATAGAGCCTGACTACGAGTGGTTGATGATAGATGCCAGCCATATCAAAGTGCATCCCCATGCCTCAGGTGCCAAAGGCAGTAACCAAGACATGGCGGTCACAAAAGGGGATTCAACAGCAAGATACCTCTGGCCGTGGATGCGCATGGTATGCCAGTCAGAGTATTTATTACAGCAGGTACCGTTGCAGATTGCACGTAGGCTTCAAGCTTGATTGATGGCTTCAGTGCCGAGCATTTGCTTGCCGACCGAGGCTAAGACACTGATGCCATCGTTGCTAAAGCGGAATCTCAGCAAATGGCCGTGGTCATCCCGCCCAAAAAGAATCGCGTTAATCCAAGGGCCTACGACAAAGCACTTTACCGTCTTCGGCATTTGGTCGAAAACGTGTTTTTGCATTTAAAACGATGGCCAGGCATTGCCACGCGTTACGCTAAAAACTCGGCTTCATTCTTAGCCGCAGTACAAATCCGTTGCATTGCTCTTTGGGCTGCTATCTTGTGACGATACTATCTAGCTATACCAATCTTTTTGGCGGCCAACCTTTAAAATCTTGTCATGACCACTCAAGAGCATCTGCGTATTAGTCAGAATACCGGGGACCTGCCGCCTTGGTGGCGATGGGGCCCCTATGTCAGCGAAAGATCGTGGGGAACGGTACGCGAGGATTACAGTCCGGATGGCGATGCCTGGCGTTATTTACCGCACGATCTGGCACGTAGCAAGGCTTATCGCTGGGGTGAGGACGGTTTAGCGGGTATTTGTGATCGTTACCAATTATTGGTTTTTAGCTTGGCGCTGTGGAATGGCCGCGATGCTATCCTGAAAGAACGAGCATTCGGTCTGAACGCCTGGGAAGGCAATCACGGCGAAGATGTTAAGGACTATTACTTTTATCTGGATAATACCCCGACGCATAGCTATATGCGTTATCTGTATAAGTATCCGCAAGGTCGTTTCCCCTACCAAGAACTGATTGACGAAAATCGCCGCCGAGCCGGTAAAGGCCCTGAATACGAACTCCTGGACACCGGCATCTTTAACGACGAGCGCTATTTCGATATCGAAGTGGAATATGCCAAAGCGTCGCCGGACGATATTTGCATTAGGATCACCGCGTTCAATCGCGGACCTGAACGGGCGCCGTTGCATATTTTGCCGCAACTTTGGTTCCGTAATACCTGGGCGTGGAGCGAACCGCGCGGGGAGGAACCGATCATTAAATTGCTGAGAGACAGCAGCTCTTCTAACACGACGTGTTTATTCGCTGACAGTTCGGGACGCGGACCGTTGCCGGGTCTGTTATTTCCGTATCAGTTACCGAACTATTATCTTTATACCGATGGCGACTGTACTGCGTTGTTTACCAACAATGAGACCAACCGCCAACGGGTTTATGGCGCGACGTCACCCGATACGCCTGACTATACCAAAGACGCGTTTCATCGCCACCTTATCGACGGGGAAGACTGCATCAATCCGGCTCAGTCAGGCACCAAAGCCGGCCTGCATTTTCAGATGGTCATTCCGGCCGGCGAATCCGTACAATTGATCTTACGCTTAACGCCCGAGGCAACAGAAATACCCTTCACTGACTTCGCATCGATTTTCAGTCAACGTAAGGCGGAAGCGGATGCCTTTTATGCAAAGATTCATCCGGCTACCGCCAGCCCGGAACTACGTCACGTCCAACGGCAAGCTTTTGCCAATTTATTATGGAATAAACAGATTTATCTGTTCGATGTAAACAAATGGTTCAAGGGCGATAGTCCGCAAGCCCCACCGCCCGCTTCAAGACTCGGCATTCGCAATCGCCACTGGATACACCTGAATTCCATGCGGGTGCTGATTATGCCGGACAAATGGGAGTATCCCTGGTTCGCGGCCTGGGATTTAGCATTTGCCTGTATTCCGATGGCGTTAATCGATCCTGCATTTGCCAAAGAGCAGCTCCGATTAATGTTATTCGAGCAATTCCAGCATCCTAACGGGCAGATCCCCGCCTATGAATGGGAGTTTTCGGATTTGAATCCTCCCGTGCATGCCTGGGTAGTTTGGCGAGTTTACAATATGGAAAAGCGCGGGCATCACACTCCTGATCGGGCATTTTTAGAGCGGTGTTTTCATAAATTATTAATCAACTTTGCCTGGTGGATTAATAAAGTCGACAGCCGCGGCAATAATGTGTTTGAAGGCGGTTTTTTGGGGCTGGATAACATAACCGTGCTCGACCGCAGCCAACCGTTGCCCGCCGGCGAAGTGCTGGAGCAATCCGATGCCACCGGCTGGATGGCGATGTACTGTTTAAACATGATGCGCATCGCGTTGGAATTGGCGGAAGAAAACAAGACTTACGAAGGGCTGGCGACCAAGTTTCTGGAGCATTATGTTTACATTGGCGCCGCGATGAAACAAATGGGCGGCCGCAACTACCAACTCTGGGATGACGAAGATGGTTTTTTTTACGACGTATTGCGCCACGCCGACGACAGCTTTCATAAATTCCGGGTCAGATCATTAGTCGGCCTAATACCGTTATTTGCGGTGGAACGTCTGGAAACAGACTGGATTCAACCCTTTCCCAACTTCCGGGCCAATTTCGATTGGTTTTTAGAGAATCGCAGCTTTTTTGCCCAATTTACTCATCACATTAGCTCGCCCCATGGACAAACCACTTACGTTTTAAGTATCCCCGATCAAAACCAAATCAAACGTATCCTGGCCCGGGTTTTCGACCGGAACGAATTCCTGTCACAATTCGGCATCCGTAGCCTTTCCAAAATCCATCAGCAACAGCCCTTTCGATACGGGACAGGCGAAGTGGGTTATGAACCGGCCGAAGCGGAGTCGAAGCTAAAGGGCGGAAACTCCAATTGGCGTGGCCCAATCTGGTTTCCAACCGGTTTTTTGATGATAGAAGCACTACGTAAACTGAATAAGGCTCTGGGGGAGGATTTTCTAATTGAAGTGCATTTTGACGATAACCTCACGCCGGTTTCGATGAGCTTGGGCAGCTTGGCCGAGGAACTTGCTAAACGGATGATCAGTCTGTTTTTACCGGATGCAAACCAACATCGGCCTATTTACGGCGATAACCCGAATTTTCAACAACTGCCGAACTGGCGAGACCATCTGCTATTTCACGAATATTTTCATGCCGAAACCGGTCAAGGCCTCGGCGCCTCTCATCAAACTTGGACAAGTTTAGTTGCGACCTTAATCGACGAATGGCTGTGTTGAATGTGGCCGGGTCAAAACCATACCTCCGGAGAGGATTAGGTTAGGATATTCCGAAAGCAATGCAGAGAATTTATCTAACATCCGTATCTGTCTGCCGTTGTTTTGTTGAACTCTTGAACGAGTTCCGCTGGAAGCAAAGGCGTGGCACCATTATGTGACGCAACGAAGGCCCCAAGTTGGCAGGCGTGTTCGAGAACGGTACGCGTGTCGGTTCCTCGAGTCAGGCCAACGATAAGACCTGCCATGAAGGCATCTCCTGCCCCAACCGTGTCTTTCACAACTACCTGTGGGGCAGGCGCGGTTACAAGTGTTTTACCACGTTCCCACAAGGCGGCGCCTTTTTCGGCCCTTGTGACACAGATAAGTGATGCATTGGTCACTTCGGCAAGCATTGAACAGGCTTCTGTGATTGCCTCCTCATCTTGTGGCGTGTCAGTCGTCCCTTCTCCCGTCTTTAGCCAGGAGGCAAGCTGGCCGACTTCGCCATCGTTCAATTTCAGAACGTCAGCGCGTTTTGCCAGTTCAATGATAAGAGGCGGTTCCGCGAAAGGCGGACGCAGATTCACATCGAAGAACTTCAAAGGGCCCTTCACCGCAAGAAGTCGATCCAATTGTGCCAGATTATAGGGCGAACGGCCGGCGAGCGATCCGAACGCAAAGCCGCGGGCTTTCGCGACGGCTTTTAGAGCTTGGTCAGGAACGCTGATTTCATCCCATGCCGCTGGCTGTACAAGTTCGTAGGTCGCGTTCCCGTTTTCGTCCACAGTGACCAATACGATACCGGTTTGAAGACCTAGCCGAACACGGCTAATGAATTCCACGTTGACCCCTTTGTCTTTCGCTACCTCCAGAATCTCGTCACCGAGAGTGTCCTGTCCGACGGCCGAGATGAGCGAAACGGATACGCCCAATTGCGCCAGATGCGCACTCACGTTAAACGGAGCGCCACCGGCGTGCCTCCCTGATGGCAGACAGTCCCAGAGAATTTCGCCAAAGGAGTAGAAGTCAGTGTTCATAAGTTTACGTCCGGTTCGTAAATGAAGATAAGGTCTTGATCCATTCCCTTTGGATCGATGGCGGATTCGAATATCAGCAGGTTTTCCGTGCCAATCAAGCAATGCTCCATGCCAGGCTCAAAATGAAACGCCGCTCCTGGCCTTAGCAATTCGACTGTCATTGCTTGATCCTTAGCGCGCCGCCAAAGAATCAGCCCGGCGCCTTCCAGTACCTCCAGGCTTTCATTTTTTTCCTCATGCATTTCGAGTGCAAGGTATCCGCCTTCTCGGATCACCAGAAATTTATCCACATTCGGATGGGCATGCCGAGTAATGACAACCCCACCCCAGCCCGTTTTGATAACGTGTTGGTTGCAGTGTTCTATTTGTGCCATTAATTCAGTAAACCGTGATGTGGTTTCACCGACCGGAACGCTAAAATAGTGACGCCATAACCGACATGCCTCGCGACAATAACGGTTAAAACTCTCGGTAGAATCGATCGATGAAAACGTTGTTAGCTCAGTGGCGAACATTGCAAACTGCGGATCGGCGGTCAGCTTCTCGTGGTTCAGCTCTAAAACCTTGTTCATTAGGTCAGTGCCCCTGTGAAGTGGACACACCGTGCATTCCCGCCGAACCGCTCAGTCTCGGCCACATAAACCCGTACACAGCAACAACGGCAAAACAGAACATCGGGACGATGAATCCTCGCGAAAGATCGTAATTGTCGGCCACATGCCCCATTAGTTTCGGCAAAATAGCCCCACCCATGATCGCCATCACGATGAATGAAGACGCTTTTTTGGCGCGTTGACCAAGGCCAAAAATGCCCAAAGCAAATATGGTCGGGAACATAATGGACATAAAAAAGTAAATGACGAAGACAGAAACCACGGAGACCCAGCCCAGCTTCGCGAAAACCAGCAGGCAAAGTACAACGCAGGCAGCGGAGTAAAACCCGAGCACCTTGTGCGCAGCGAACTTCTTTAATATAGCACTGCCTGTGAAGCGACCAATAAGAAAACAGAGAAAACCAAACGAGGCCAGATTCGACGCGCCTTTATTGCTGAAGCCTAAATCGCCGTCCGGGTGTATTTCAAACCACCCGCCAAACCAGCCCGATTCGCCCAAAACATTCCATGAGGCAGGAACTGGCGGAACCTGTGATGTCATGTAGTTGATGAAAAAACTAAAAATGCCGGCCTGCGCTGCAACGTATAGAAATTGTGCAATAACAGCCATCCAGAAGTGTGGATGCGACCAGATGGAATGGGAGATATTGGGCATGGAGTCATCAAGGTGATAGTCGTCCTCCATCTCAATATCCGGCATAGGCGCGAAGTAAAAGATGATCGCGAGGATGAGGGTAAGCACGCCAATCGCTGCGTAGGGAATCCAGAGGTTTTCACTACCTGTGCTTTCACCTGCAGCGTTTTTGGAATAAAAAAACATTCCACCGACAATCGGCCCAAGCAGTAATCCTATGCCGTTGGTGGATTGCGCGAGATTGATGCGGGTGGCTGCGAACGACACTGGCCCCAAGACTGTTGTGTAAGGGTTTGCGATCGTCTCCAGAAATGTGAGTCCAGCAGCAATAATGCATACGCCAAGCAGAAACGCCCAAAATGAGCCTATTTGCGTAGCCGGGATGAACCAAAACCCGCCGATTGCCGTTATCAACAGTCCGGTAATTATGCCGCCCTTATAGCCGAGCTTTGTTGCCAACCAACCCGCTGGTAACGCCATTAAAAAGTAACCGAGATAATGCGCAAATTGTACCCAGGCCGATTGGGCAAGTGTCAGATGTAGTTCTTCCTGAAAATGCTTGTCCATTACGTCGATCATCCCGTTGCAGAAACCCCAAAGGGCGAATAGCAGGATAAGGAGGACAAAGGTGAAGAAGGTGTTTCTGCCATCCTCCAAAACAAACATGCCTTTGTTTGGTGCAAGTCGTGGGTCCAGCAACGTTGGTAGATGCTCGGGTGTGACCATAATCGTGATCTCCGCAAGGAAAAAGTTTTTAGAAAGTCACGCCCATCTGCGCACCAATGACAACCGCATCAGGAATGTCTCCAGTACCGCCGGGATCGATAACATATTGTAGGTCGGGTTGAAAATAACCCCAAGGCGTAAGCTGAAAACGGTGCGCGAATTCCAACACCTTCTCGGACCGCGCACTGCCCTGTCCAGGAACATGCACGCTACGCGCGTAAGCCCTGCTAATATCGCCGTAGATGAAATGTAACATCGTGCGGTCTTTATCCCGCGTAGGAAACAAGCCTTTGTAGTTTAAGCCCAAGTTTATCTGGAACGGTACGATTGATATTGCTGTTTGGGGATAGTAGCCGGCGGCCAGAAATGCGAATAATCCCTGGCCGTCGGTCGGCGTTTCCTGATAAATCATTTGATCGGCATGCGCATAGAAGCCGTATGAGTGATCTTCGAAGCCGCCTTCAAATCGCTTATACAAATCCCACCCCGAATAGGTAAGCCCGACCCAATAGTGCCCCGGCAATCCTTCCTTTAGCAGCGCAGGCATCGATTTTTTGTCGCCGGTGGCGTTATCATTGTTGGTAAAAAGCAATGGCGACCAGCCAATCTGTGCAATCGCGGTATAACCATCATTGCCGGAGATACCCCAATTCAGACCGTTGTCGTTAGCATTAAATTGATCTTCTGACGTTTGGAAGATCCCAAGCTTAACGTTGTAATCGGGCGACGGATCGTAAAACAACGCCCCGGCCCAAACCGCGAATGGATAAGCCGAAAAACGCGTATTGAAGAGAACATTCCGGATGTCGCCGTTGATACCATTATTCAGCGAGTAACCATAGAAGGGAGAGGCATTAAAGTCGTCCGATGCGCCAAAACGTCCGAGTTTCAACCTGAGTTTATTCTCGAGCAGTTTTTGCTGAAGATAGACCTGATAGAGAAATGGGTGCTGACCGCCGACCATTTGTTGTACCGAATAAATGCTCCCGACGTAATCTGTGGTGAGACTGACGCCGCTTCGATTGATTCCACTGATAACGAACAAGCCGTCCCGCCAGTCGAAAAGTTTTTCGAGATCGAATTTCAAGCCAAAAAATGCGTCATCCACATAAGTCGAGTTCTGCGGATGAGTCCCACCGCTGACGTTGCCATTGAAAATACTGTTGTAGAACGCGAATGCTTCGACGCCGGAGTCTAACAAGCGGTCGCGAACTCCCCACCAATTTCCAGTCAGGTGATCCGCTTTGTCGAAGGCGCTAGCCTGCAGCGTAGCTTCTTCACGCGCCTGAAGGATTGATTGATACGAGGTGGAAAGTGGCACTGAGTCGTGCGCAACTGCGTCGCAAATAAAAGAAAAAACCCAGATAAGACACAGATAAACTTCATTTAAAGCTGTTCTGATATCGCTCCCACGCTGGTGAGACGAGAGCTCGGTTGTCATACTGGATTCCACTTTCGCGGAATAAAGACCATTGACGGAGCCAATTATGATCCGTCTCCAAGACCGCTAAGCGATAGCATTGACGTTATTCGGCAGAGGACGAATGATGGCGACTATGTTCGGGAATTTCCGCATTGCCGTGCGCCGCCGCCTGTGCGTCGAACCACTCGTGCAGCGCCTGCACAAACAGCGGATATTCACTTGAAAAATGAATCTGTCCACCATTATCCAAGGCTTGATATTCAACTTTAATATCGTCGGCTTTTGCCTTTTTTAATTGGGAAAGCCCCGGTATTTCAACACCGTGCAGACGTTCTGTAACCGAATAATCGCCGGCTTTATATTGTTCCGCCCTTTTGAGCAAATAAGCTTGAATCAATTTTATTTGCGAGGCGTTATCCGCCGATTTGATCAAAACATGCTGGACGCCACCGTGCACAGTTTTAGTAAAGGTTTGTACCGTCCCCTTCACCGCAAAAGGTACCACTTCCTGCAAGCGCTCGGCATTAATGGGAACGGCTTGTGTCTGTTCAATGGCCTGCACGGCGATAACGCACTGCAACAAGCCTAATACTATCAATAGAAAATTTTTCATGGCGATACTCTGCATTGGCTTTGCCCCTGTTGGTTTGTATAGCGCTTCTTAGCCTAAGTCCTGCTGTACACAAAATTCGGTTTCGCATGATCTTTAAGAGTGCCATCGGGCAAATTGATTAAGCCGCTCGACATTGTTTGGTATGAAGACGACCTGGTTCCGGCCTTTTTCCTCGGCTCCGTAACATGCGCTGTCGGCCTGTCCGTCTAGCTCGATGGGAAAAGAGTGGTCATCCTTGCGCTTAAAGTTTGTGAGGCAACGTTGAGTAACGAGGCCTTGCATTAAGTTGGAGCTTACTAATGCTTCTAACGGCAGTACTAAATCGTCTATATTTGATTTGCAAATGTCGTGTCCTAGAACGTCGTTCTCGGCATAACCCAGCGTTGCGAGTACGGCGCGGTTAAAAAAGCTATAACGTCCGTTGCTATCCAGACCGAAAATGCCTTTGCCAGCCGCATCAAACAACAAGCGAAAACGCCGTTCACTGTTCCGCACATGCGAATTTGCACGCTTAAGCTCGACCAATGCCATAACGAGGCTTGCATTGGCAGACTTGAGGATCACGCATTGTTTTTCCAACGGCTCAGGCGCTTCCACACCAATTCTTCCAGGCGCTGCCGGTGCATTTGCAGTTGCCAGAAATACACCTATTGCGATAAATATCAAGCTGATGCCGCAGCGTTTCAGTTCTGTTAAGAAAGTTTTTAAAATATCTTGAGGATTCATGCTTATATCCAGGATCAAGGAAGGTTAAAGTTTTTGAAAACTGCCGCCGCTACTCCAATCAATCGCTACGGTTAGTCCCTCCTGACCAATCTAATAAATTAGATTCAAATGAGGCTAATGGACTGAGCGTACTGAATATAAAGTGGCGCGGTCTGTGCGATAACACACGTAACTTAACGAGTTTATTTCTTACATTTCGATGGGGTCGGGTACGCACCACCCTGTCTCTAACCATTAGATAGTTTCACGCCGTCTGGTCGCCGTTCCCCCTTGGGCGACACATGTCTATATAAAGTTTGCCTGGCAATACCCAATTCTTTACATAGATTTCTATCACGGTCTCAGGCTGCCCAATAGCCCGCCATAGCCAACCGCAGTTTGGCGACTGTCATTTAAAAGTTCTCCCTCCCTTTCGTCCGCGCGCACGAGCCGAAGCCAATCCGGCTACCGTTCGTTCTGAGATCAGCTCCCGTTCAAACTCAGTAAGTGCTGCACAACTTTAGCTCACTGAGGCAATAATCGATCAAATTCTGTTTTAACCACTTTGTAGCACTCGCAAACTTGGCTTTCCAAGCCCGGACGATTCAAGACGCTAAGATGGCCTCTGGTATAACTTATAAAGCCTTTTTGTTGCAATTTCCCTGCAGCGGCTGTGATGCTTTCTCTGCGGACGCCTAGCCTATTGGCTATGCAATCCTGAGTCAGGATCAATTCGTTTGAGGATTGTCGATCAATATTTAAAAGTATCCATCTAGATAGCTGCTGGTAAATTGAATGATGCCGATTGCAAGCAGCTGTCTGGGTTATTTGGGTCATCATTGCTTGTGTGTAGCGCAGCAATAATAGGAACAGTGTCTGGTCGACATCTCCACCAGAATGGCAATTGATTGCTTGTAAGAATAGCGACCGCCGCAGTCGGTAACTGCTGCCCGCGCGACTGACAACAGCTTGATGTGTCATGGTTCCGCCCCCCATGAAAAGAGCGAGGCCTACAAAGCCTTCACTACCCACCAGGGCCAACTCACTCGATAAACCATCTTCAATCCAGTAAACCTTAGACACGATGCATGTTGTAGGAAAATAAACATAACGCAATTCGCAGCCAGATTCGTAAAGAACTTTACCATAGGGCATCTGAACTAATTCCAGGTAGGGCGATAGCGTACATACGTGTTTGTCGGAAGTGCTCCCAATATCATGTTGTGCCTGGCACTCTCGGGCTTGATCATAGGTTTTTCCTGGAGTTGTACAATCGGCCAAAAAATTTTCGCTTAACTAATACAAGAAATTACAACGAGAAAATACTTGGCGACTTTTTAACATGAGCAGCTTTTGCCAGTAATAAGGGCTAATACCTATAGCGAATCAATCAGGACTGACGATGCGACCTTACCGGCGATGAATGTGTTGTCCAAGTAGCGCTGCACTCCCGATTCCGCGCATTGAACAATTTTCAATGTTGAATAGCGTACAGATAACTACCTGGCAAATTTGTAGCCTATTTAGGCCGAATCAATGTGATTGCAAACTTTGTAAATACACTTCAGGAGCAAAAAATGTCGCTATTAACCAAACCAAATGAACTAACGAACGAGAAAACTTCTCAGCAAGATATCGAAGCAAAAGCAGAATACCAAAAACAACTGTCTTGCCAGGAAATTGCAGAGGTTGCATATTTCAAGGCCGAAAAAAGAGGGTTTTTGCCAGGCTACGAACTGGGCGATTGGCTTGAGGCAGAAAAGGAAGTAAGTCTTACATAAGCTCCCTGGCTTTATCCATGTCGTGATAATTCGGCTTGCAAATTAGTCAAATTGGGGGCTGATATATGTTTAATTTGTATCAACTCCCAGTCCGATTATATTTTATGCCGCTCTGCTGCTCATATTAAATGGGAGCATAGCACTATGGACAAACACACTGAGACGAAGAGCACCGAAGACTGGCGCAAAATTGCAGAAAACCGACTTACCACCAAATCTGGAATAGCCTTAGACCATCTAGCACACGACTACAAGCTCTTACATGAACTCCAACTCCATCAAATAGAGCTGGAACTCCAGAATGAAGAACTGCTTCAACTTGAGGATGACATGGAAATTGCTGCTGCGATCATCGGTATGGGTCATACCTTGAGGCTAAAGGTGCTTGCCGAAGGGGGAAACCCAGGAGCAGCTAAAATTTTTAACCGAAAGGGGCTGCGATTATTATCAAGGCTATTACAAAAGTCCTGCGGTGCCGGCCGAGCAGTTCGCATTGCTTCTTCAAAAAAACTACCAAGAATAACATTAGAGCATCACGCTGCTCACTATGACTAGTGTGGTTACACTTTGTTAGACACACTTTTACAATTGTTAAAAAGAAGTGTGAATCCTATGAGCCGAGAAAAGCCCAAAACCGCCAAAGACTGGTTTGTAGGTCACTAGTTCGCTGAATGTGGATTGATTGACTGGCCCTGCTTGGGCCGAAATGCGACCGACGGGAAGGGATCGTATTACTCCGTCAATTATGACGGAGCAAGGTCGGCCGATTTGGGACACGGATTAATCATAATTCAGTGCCGGAAAGTAGCAGCGGCAAAGATAGTCATTTTCTGCAGCAGCTATTGAAGAACAACGAGTAGTGTGATCAGGCGCCTAATAAATCCCATTAGTCTTTAGGGTATATGTGTTATGAATAGCCATAGCAACATCAACTCTGGAATCCAATGACCGATCCAAAAGATAAACAGCCATCAAATGCCAGCCTTCCGGCAAATGATACCGGTTTATTGCCAATTGTCCCGAAAACAAGGATACGTCAACAGGCCGAAGATATTGCTAGGTGCAAAGTTGAGCAATCACCAGGTCAATGCATAACCAAGTCGCCCGAACAGCTCGTTCATGAGCTGCAGGTGCATCAGATCGAGCTGGAATTACAAAATCAGGAACTACATCAAGCGCAATTGGAGAGGGTGTAAGAATTTTTGTGTAAACGGTCATTAGGCAGGAAACTGCCCTTACTTTGAGGAGTAACTATGACCTTACCCAAATCGATCCCAACCGACCTAATCGATACCTTATTGTCCGGCTATCAAAAACCGGAAGACCTGCTGGGCGAAAATGGCCTGCTGAAACAACTCACCAAGGCGCTGGTGGAGCGGGCTTTAGAAGCTGAAATGACCGAACATCTGGGGCATGGCAAGCATGAGTCTGTCAGTAATGCTACGGGGAATACGCGCAACGGCAAAAGCCGTAAAACGCTGAAAGGTGATTTTGGCGCATTGCCGATTGAGATTCCACGTGATCGTCATGGTCAGTTCGAGCCGCAAATCATTGGCAAACACCAATCCCGTTGGACGGGCTTTGACGACAAGATTATTTCGCTTTATGCCCGAGGGCTGACGGTCAGGGAAATCCAGAGCCATCTGGAAGAGCTGTATGGCACTGAAGTGTCGTCTAGCTTGATTTCCTCAGTGACGGACGCCGTGATTGAGGAAGTGAAAGCCTGGCAAACGCGACCGCTCGACCCGGTTTACCCCATCGTTTATCTCGATTGCATCCACGTCAAAGTGCGCGATACCGGTGCGGTGCGGGTCAAGGCCGTTTATCTGGCGATTGGAATTAACCTAAGCGGGGAAAAGGAAGTGCTGGGCTTATGGATTGCCCAAACCGAAGGTGCCAAGTTCTGGTTACAGGTGGTGACAGACCTGAAAAATCGCGGCGTCCAAGACATCTTCATCGCCTGTGTCGATGGCTTGAAAGGCTTTCCCGAAGCGATTGAAACCGTCTATCCACACACAGCCGTTCAACTGTGCATCGTGCATTTGGTCCGCAACAGCCTCAACTATGTCGGCTGGAAAATGCGCAAACAGATCGCCGCCGATCTCAAGCAGATTTACCAGTCAGCCACCGTCGCCAAGGCGGAGCAGAAGCTGGCTGAGTTCGAGGTGCAGTGGAACGAGGCCTACCCTCCCATTGCCCAAATTTGGCGACGTCATTGGGATCGGATCATCCCCTTTTTCGACTATCCGCCGGAGATACGCCGCATCATTTACACCACCAATGCCATTGAGTCGGTCAACATGAGTTTGCGGAAAATCACCAAGAATCGCGGTTCATTTCCCAGTGATGAAGCCTTGTCGAAATTGTTCTATTTGGCCCTGATGAATATCAGTAAAAAATGGACCATGCCTTTGCATGACTGGAAAGCCGCGTTGAATCGGTTTAGCATTCAGTTTGAAGACAGGATGCACAATCGATAATTAAATCCCGTTTACACAAAATTCAGGACACCCTCCAATTGGAACTGTATGCTGAAAAAGAACGCTATTTAGAACTATATGATTTTGCTCCAGTGGCTTTTCTTGCCGTTAGTGACAAAGGCTTAATTATCCAAGCTAACCTCGCCGCAGCTACTTTACTGGGTTTGCCTAGGCGAGAACTGGTAAATATCCCGTTATCCAGCTTTATCGACAATCAGTATCAAGATAGTTTTTACCATTTCTGCATAAAGGTCTTTGAGTCTAACAAACAGCGGACGATCAAGTTGAAGACGCTCAATCATAACGGCGCGCAATGCTGGGTGGACGCGCAAGCCATTGCCGTCAAGGATGTTGACTGTATACCGATATTGCATATTGCTCTGAATAATATTGATGAACTTATTAAGGCGGAAACTAAACTGCTTGAGAGTGAATCCCGTCTACAAGAAGCCATGAATCATGCCTGCATAGCCGGTTGGGAATTGGCTAAAGGTAAAGATACCGCAGTCTGGTCGAACCAGATTTGTAAGCTGATGGGGTTACTGGAAGACTTTCAGCCTACCCCGGATAAACCCTACCAACTTATTCATGCTGATGACAGTCGGGTAGTCACAGATTCCCTGGAACACAGCTTCGCTACCGGCGCTAATCATCAAATCGAATATAGAATTCAGCGTCATGATACCGGTGAAGAACGCTGGATAGCATGCCGGGGCAAAGCGATACTAAACAACCAGGGAGTACCGGAAAAGCTTACCGGATTCATTCAAGATATAACTGAACGTAAACAGGCTGAGCTTCAACAACGTATTGCTGCTACAGCTTTTGAAGTTCAGGAAGGGATTATTATCACTGATGCGGATCGTAATATTCTTCGGGTGAATAGCGCATTCACCAAAATTACCGGCTACACTGCCGACGAAGTCATTGGCAAAAATACGCGAATACTCAAATCGGGGCGTCATGATGCAGACTTTTATGAAGCCATGTGGAACAGCATTAGTACCACCGGTGCATGGGACGGCGAAATTTGGAATCGACGCAAGAATGGTGATTCTTATTTAGAACATCTCCTCATTTCCACAGTGAAAGACGTAAACGGCGTCATTACTAATTTTGTTGGCACATTGACTGACATCACCATGAGTAGTGAGGCCGCCGATAAAATCAAACATCTTGCATTCTATGATCCGCTCACCGACCTAGCAAATCGGCTGTTGCTTCGCGATCGATTAATGTCGGCATTGGCCTCAAGCCAACGCAATGGTCAATATGGCGCATTGCTGTTTATCGATTTGGATAACTTCAAAATGCTCAACGACACACTGGGCCATGATATGGGCGACTTGCTGTTGCGACAGCTAGCCGAACGCTTAAAAGACTGTGTCCGTGATAGCGATACGATTGCCCGTTTTGGCGGCGATGAATTTGTGGTGATGCTGGAGGATTTAGGCGGATCTACCGATGAAGCGTTGGTGCAAGTTGAGGTTGTCGGCAATAAAATTCTAACTACTTTTCGCCAGCCATACCAACTTGCCGCGCACAACTACCAATCCACCGCCAGCCTTGGCGTAACTATGTTTAAGGGCCAGGAAAAACCGATAGATGAGCTATTGAAACATGCGGATATTGCCATGTATCAAGCCAAATCAGCGGGCCGCAATACTTTGTGTTTCTTCGATCCAAAGATGCAGACCAGGATTACAAATCGCATGGAACTGGAGAGGGATATGAAGTTAGCGCTGGCTGAAAACCAGTTTACGGTTCACTACCAGCCGCAAGTTCAATACAATCAAAAGATCATCGGCGCCGAAGCATTAATCCGTTGGCAACATCCACAACGGGGAATGATTTCTCCCATTGAGTTTATACCGCTAGCCGAGGAAAGTGGCATGATATTGCCGATAGGCCAGTGGGTACTGGAAACCGCTTGTGCCCAGCTAAAAAATTGGGAAAGCAATGAACATACACGACATTTACAAATCGCCATCAACATCAGCGCACGTCAATTTCACCAAGCCAACTTCGTCGCACAAGTCAGTCACATATTAAACCGTACTGCCATTAACCCATGCAATCTTAAACTGGAATTGACCGAAAGCCTGGTGCTTGACGACATCGATAACACCATACTCAAGATGCATAGTCTACGTGAAATTGGCATCCGCTTTTCTATGGATGACTTTGGAACGGGCTACTCTTCATTATCCAGCCTGAGGAAACTACCTCTATATCAGCTAAAGATCGATCAAAGTTTTGTTCGTGATATTACGACTGATCCGGATGACGCTGTCATCGTTCAGACCATCATCGCTATGGCAATGAGCTTGGGTATGGAGGTGATTGCAGAGGGTGTCGAAACGGAAGAACAACGCGCATTTCTGGCGCTACACGGCTGCCATGCTATACAGGGTTATTTGTTTGGCAGACCGATGCCTCTCGATGAGTTTGAGAGATTATTGGTGAGCACGTAGTTACGCTATCAAGCAATAATTAACCATCGAAAATAGACTGCCTATTTTAAGCCGTTCACCACGGTCTAAACACAAACTGCCGCTCCAGGGCATTGCTGCACCTTATCCGGAATCCTTTGTTTGCATCAAGCCATCCAGCGTCAAACCGCAACTCGGCGCAAATGCCTGCATGAAAAACACCACTTCCGGCTGTTGCAGTTCGTGAATATTTCTTGCAAGTTGCTCGGCGGCCATTTCAAACTCGGTGTTGCCGGCCTTAAGCTCGGCCTGACATTTTAGGTAGGCTGAAATCTTGTCGGCCGCTTTGATGATTTGCTGATGCGCCTCCGGCAATGTTTCATGTTGAATCAACGACCGGAAATCGTCGCGCAAAGCGTCGGGCAATAAATTCAGCAACTCGGTTTCGGCCTGCTGCTCGATTTGCTTGTAGGCACCCAGAATAGCGGGCGAGTGGTATTTGATCGGGGTCGGCAAATCGCCGGTAATCACCTCGGTCACATCATGATACAGCGCGGCGGTAGCCACCGCATTGGCGTCCACCTGACCATCAAAATAGCGATTTTTGATCAACGCCAGAGTATGAGCAATCACCGCCACCTCCCAGCTATGCTCCATGACGTTTTCCTCATGGGCGTTGCGCTTCAAGCCCCAGCGCTTGATCCAACGTAAGCGCGATAGATAAGCATAAAAGCTGCTGCTAATGGCTGGCATCAATGATCGCTGTAAGTTGTGGGCAGACCTTATGTTCATCACAATGCACGGTCTTTTTGATAGTCGTCGGCTTTTTAACCGGCTGATTAGCTGCCAAAGTTTCCAGGCTGGTCGTGGGCTGATTCGCGGGCCTGGTGCCGGCTTGATTATGGGCTACCAAGGTCAGCGTATTGCCGGTTTGCGTCATCTGGAAGTACTTTAAGGTATTCATGCCAATCAACACTTCATCCAGATGATCGTTGATTTGCGCATCGAGATTTTTGATGACGGCGCTACCCAGGACCAGACTCGTGATTTGGGTCGCACGATCCGAAACCTTGCCGCCGGCGGTATTGGATTGCACCACCCCGCCGAAGGGCAAACCGGCTTGCATTGCCATACTACTCGGAATCACGGTTTTGGTTGCCCCGGTATCGATCAGAAAAGGCATGGGAACGTTATTGACTAACACCGTACCGCGAAAATGACCTTGCGGATCGGTTTTCAAGACAACGCCGCCGGCTTTGGGGGATATCAGATTAGATTGTGGTTGTGCTTGCGGGGCAATTGCCACCGGTAACGGTATATCTGTTTGTCTTTTGGACTTTTCGAAGCGCAAAAAGGCATCCGCGCCGTACCATAACGCGGCGATGGTTAAGACGGGGAACAAAAGGTAACGAATGCCGCTGAGACTGGATTTTCCAAGGCGACGCGGATTAGTCTGATAACCAATATCACGACCGCCCTGCGACGCCTGTTTATGTTTTTCCCAGTAGTAGTCGCGGTCGTGTATACCCATATTCTGTTCCGATAATCTGCGTTCAGCGAAAAAGCGCGTCACAACCTAAGCTATATACCGATTATCGCCCAAGTCAAATCATTCCGGTTAACGCAAATGCGAAACTTGCGTAGGCTAGCTCAAACAACTCGTAATAACGAACGCGCTTGGAATCGACGCAAGCCTACGGCGCACAGCTAACGACCAGTTCATCACTGTATTGACCCACCTCCATATCTTTTACCACATAAACCGCCGTATAACGGCGCAACTCAGGTTTACCGGCCACCAATAGCGGACGGTTATCGACATAGCGGGTTTGAGTATCGCGCGCCAGAAACACAAATTCGCTTTCATTCTCGCGCTGAGAATAGATATTGATGCCGTCGCTTTTGAATTTTTGAAAACTCAACACCACATTACCGCCGGTCTGATCGGCAGCCTTCAGCACCGGCTTGGCGTCGGTTAAATCCGTACTGATTTCCGCACCGACGATACCCAGCAGAGTACCCAATGCCTCCGTATAACCGGGGTGGGCCTTGATGCGCCGTGTCAATGCTCTTACCTTGTTTTCGAACTGGCCGCGATAAGCCTGCTTATCGGCGGTCGCATGATGCGCGGCTGCAGCGGCGATATTGGCGGCCGATACTTTGCCATGCAGTTCTTGATTCTCGGTGTTGCAGGCGGCAATGTCCTCGTCGGATAAACCCAGCTGGGTTTTCAAAGCGGCAAGATTGAGGATAAACCGGTCATGCCATATCAATAACTCACCATCGGGGCGGGGGAAATAATCTGATTTAGCCATCAGTGTGCTCCTAATATATCAACGATAAGCAAGCCAGGCAGCGGCCAACAGGCCGAATCGCCGGCATAAGTATTGGATTAAATCGAAGGGAATGACTAGCGCTAAAACTATGTCGCCAAAGAGTATAGATAAGCTATCAACTTACGCAAGTGCGGCTAAATGTCGCGCGTTGGGATATAAAATCCGGCTGAGGGCATAGCCATTGGCTTGAATGTCACTTCCGAAGCATCCGTGCGGGTTGCCGGCCACCGCGAAGGCATTCCAAACAGTCCCGGCGGCATATAAAAATCCCCGGAAGGCATATTCCAATGTCTGGAACGCAGCTGCGCAAACCTGGAAGGTATCTTCGCCAGGCTCGAAGGCACAGCCAAGAAACGCGAAGGCATCGCCGGACTTATTGGGGATGCCGCCGAGGGATTTTTATACGCCGTCGGCTTGGGTTTATATGCAGTCACGGCCAAAGGGAGTGCGTTCTAGCCGATTTTATGCCGCAATTTCCGGGGGTCTCGCCGATTTTGACTGGTAAGCTCGGCTCATAAATTAATCGTGAGCCACAAGAAAACACCTTTTATTACAATAGCTTATTTTTATATAGCGACCACTTGGCGCAGTCGTTTGGCTCAAGCTTGCCAGATAGAACCAATTTTGAGCCAAATGACCGGAGCTGGGAAAGTGCACCGATCCTATTCCGTCTTGACTAAAACTTGCTGTCCTAATCCCAGGGTTAAATACCGCTCTAATGTGTGACGCATAATGCCTGTCGTCTACTACGCTCAGAGCGACTAGACCTTGGACTTGCAACGCTTCGGCCTAAACCTCCATGGCATTTTGTCTGTCACGAGCCAGAGAAAAAAACTTGCCCATAGTATCGATGGCATATTGTTGTTAGCCTTTCTAAGGTTAGCATCGTAAATTCATAATGGTGGGGTGAGTCATGATGGGCTTATCATGATTTTGTCTATACAATAACCTCATGAGACTGACTTTTGATCCCGCCAAAAACGCCCGAAATATCCAGGAACGCGGTTTGCCTTTCACTATGGTCGAAAACTTCGATTGGCAACATGCCTTGATCATGGAAGACACCCGCCAGGATTATGGCGAACGGCGCTTCAGAGCATTCGGCAGAATTGAAGACCGTCTTTTTGCCGTGGTGTTTACCACCCGTGACGATGCCCTGCATATCATCAGTTTTAGAAAAGCGAATAAACGAGAGGAAAAACGCTATGGCCAATCGAATTAACCCCGCTTCGCTCGACGAGGATAACCCGGAATGGACAGAACAAGACTTTGCCCGTGCTCGCCCAGCATCAGAAATATTGCAGGAACTTTTCGGTGCGGAAATGGCGACCGAAATGCTAAAGCCCAAAGGCGGCAGGCCACGCAAGGCTAATCCCAAAGTGTTTACCGCCATTCGTTTGGATGCCGATATTGTCGAGGCTTTCAAGGCAACCGGGAGTGGCTGGCAGACCCGCATCAATGACGCCCTTAAAACATGGTTGAAAGAACACCCGGAAAATAGAACGGGCTGAAGATTTGGCTCGTTCCGTGGAAAACGGCTTCCAATATTTGCCATTAATGAGCGCCTAGACTTCCAGCAAGAAAATTAGCGTGTGCAATAATATCAACAACATAGTCGTTAACTGCAGGAACATTTAAACGCTTTTTGCTGTAAATTTGATAAAACTTAGTCGCCGTTTTCCACTCATAGAGCATGGCGACGGCATGCTGCTGCCAAACCGGCAGCGTCTCGGCCCACTTCTGGATTTCGCTGAGGATGGTCATTTTTAGTCTCCCTAGGTCAGGTAGCCGATTTTTTGATGTTGTTCTCTACATGAATAAGCGGTACGGATAGACGTTACCGGGTAGGTCTGGCACATTCGCAATGGTCCGTGCCAACCGCTGCGAATACCGAATGCTCACCGGTACCGGGTCGTATAGAGCATCGTTGTTCCAGTCCATCTTGGTCAGTGCCAGTGCCTCGTGAGCAATCAGCTCGAGCGAGCCACGGCCCGCATGGCGTATTAGCTGCAAGGGCTTGGGAATGCTCTTCTTGCCCTGGTAGTAGTCGCCCTTGTTGGATGCTTCCGGCGCGTTGCCTGCCACCCATACGAGGGCCGAGTTGCCCGAGCGGCCGACCATCGTCCCTCGTGGAACCGGATAGCCCGACGGCTTGGTCGGCGGCTTCTGCTGACCAGACTCAATCAGCCAGCCCCCTCTCCAGCACGACGCTGCGCCGACCTCGACGCATTCAATTTCCGGAACACCCGACAACGCGTCGAACGCACCCTCGATTTCCTCTTGCTTAAATGCGGTGGTCTTGTGGATGACCAGCCGCTTGGGCAGGTTGCCGCCATTGCGGCCCTGGTAGAGCTCCAAGCTTCGAGCGAGCACTGCGCGCATGTCATCCCGGGTCAGGAACGGGTTCCTGCGGGCCTCCGCGACATCCGCCACGGGATCGCGCGCCTCGAACGCAACGAACTGCATGCCTCCACCGTCCATGTCGAAAACCTGCGAGCAGCAGGTCACATAGTGGGCGTCGCGCTGATCGCCGCGCAGTGCGTAGGCAAGGCCGATGTAGGCGGTGTCATCAGGCACACCCTTCAGCGGTGACAGCTTCCAAGGCGTACCCGCCGCCTTCACGTACAGCGCAGTTGCAAGGCGCCAAGCCAGCGATGCCTTGTAGTTGAAGGTGAAGACTCGGTCGTTGAGTACCTGGGTGGGGATGTTGTATTTCGCCCCCAGTGCCTTGAGTGCGTCGTGCGCATCGAAGAACTTGCTACGCGTTGCCGGAGCCCACGAATCTGGGAAGTGCACCAGCACGACATCGAACTCGTTCCGTACCGTATCAAGCCGACGAAGGGCAGCATCCATTGCCTGGAACAGCCGAGCCTGTGGATCGCCGTCACCGGGAAGTTGACCCAGGGAGTCCGGCCATTTGATGTGCGCGCCGCGCGCAGCTTCCAACTGCACACCGAACAGCCGATCAAAGCCTGGGTACGGTGGCACGTACTCGGAGCGGTCGCTGGGCTGGTACGCGCCGCGCAGGGATGCCATCAGTTCGCCTCGGCGCTTGAACGCACTCTCGGGACCCACGGTGGCGATTCGAATCTGCGACGTGTATCCACCAAATGAGCCCTTGGAATACGGCCCGAAATTGAGGAGTCCTCTCAGGGGATGGACGTCCACCTGCGCATCGTCCGACGGTGAGAAAGAGAGCAGCGGCTCGTCCAGGAGCGTAAATGGCGGCAGCTTCGATGCTTGGGAAGAGCTGGCCATCACTTGGTCCTATCGAAGTAGGCGTGATGGTGGCCTGGCCGGCTCCAGCCGGTGAACCGCGAGACGGTGAACACGGCGTCGACGCCTGCTCCATCCTCCAGGCCGAAAGCGAGCACCTTGCCATCTTTGGCCGACGTGAGCAGCGTTGCCCACGCGTGGATGATTGCCGCCCACTGCTTGTTGTACTTCGGAGCCCAACGCTCTCTTCGCCAGTCTCCCGCCGGATCACCGCCGCGGCGTTCGAACGGCATGCCCAACGCGTCGTTTTCGGTACTGCCTGACTCTGGCTGAACGGCCTGCTCAGATTGCTCCGGCCGGGGAATGTCCACGAACGTGTACGGTTCGAAGCCGCACCACCAACGGTCCTCTATCTGTTCCAGCTTCAAGAAGACGCCTTCATTGAACGGGAAGTTGAGCTTCGGGACGTTGCCCGTGAGGGCGCTCTCATACGCCGTGCGTAGCGGGGCGAGGTCCTGTGAACGCTTGAGAGCGAATTCCTGGTTCTCGCCTTCCCGCGGGCTGGCGACGACGAGTGAATGCCCAGAACGCTTGAACCGAGGAATGAGTGGGCGATACCGTGACAGGGCTTTGACCAGTGCGTCGTACAGAAGCCCCAGCGCCCAGCTGTCCCTGGCCGCATCCAGGTCCACTGTCCCTGCGATCTGCGCGCCAAGGGGCGCCAGCGCTGCCAAGACTTCCTCGTCTTTCCCGAACACCGCCAGTTCGCGGACGTTTGCAGCGACGACTGCCCTGCAGTGCTGTTCTTTCAGCAGTGCTCTGACCGTGGGCGACGTAGTAGCCTGCGCCAGGGTCATTCGCCGTGCAACGGGCGGCAACGATTCGATGAGGAGCGCGGAGTACCGGAGCACCGGAAACTACCGGGCCTCGCTGTTCGGCAGATTGACGGGCACCAGACGGGGAGCAGCCCTGCCTTGCATCACATGCTCCATCAGCACCTGCGGCAAGTCGACTTGCTTGATGACATCCCCAGCCAGTTCGTCGAACGTCTTGCACTCGACCACTGCAACGTCGACGCCAGCAAGATGAGCGTGTTCCAGGAACTCAGTGACCGCAGGTAGGAGACGGGAGGCAGACGATGTCACCCAATACAGGCCATTCGGAAACGGTGCGGGTTCCCGCAAAACTTCGGTCAACGCCTCCATGACCGAAGCGTCCCGCCCGCTGTAGCCGACGAACACCATTCCGAAGCGTTTGCTGGCCTCGACGAGCACATGCCGCATGCGCTCGTCTTGCCTCTCGAGCTCAGCCCCCGTATTTTTGATGGCAATGGATTGGTAATCGCCATGGAGCTTGGCCACTAGGGGCCAGTCCGATTCGTTGAGGCAACGCATCGCGCGTTCCCCCGAGTCGATGGCCGCAACTGTCGGCCGGGCTTGATTAGCTGTGGGCAGTAACGCGTTGGCACTGCCTGCTGATTCCTCGACTAGGGGGTCGAAATTGGTTGTGAATACGCAATCCACCTTACGGGCTGCAATCAGGCTTCCAAGGACCCTGTGTCCAAAACAGGGCGTGCCTTTGGATATGGCGTCGTCGATGTACTGCCGCCGATGCCGGGGCTCGGGGTAAACCGCTTCGAACGCCGCGGCGTACTCGGTGGGGTCTCCGTCGGGCGGGAGGAGCGAGGTATGCCTGAAAAAGGCATCGATCCGATCAATCCATACCTGATCGCCGGTGTCGATTTCGCGCTTAGAGAGGTTGTTCTCGCGGCAGAAGATGTGGGCCTTGAAAACACGACAGCTATACGTCCAAATTCGCCACATCCAAGGCGTTCTTAACTATGAAATCCCGGCGCGGTTCCACGACGTCGCCCATCAGGGTGGTGAAGATCTCGTCGGCGGCGACTACGTCGTTGATAGTCACTTGCAGCATGCGGCGGCTGTTGGCATCCAGGGTGGTTTCCCAGAGCTGTTCCGGGTTCATTTCGCCCAAACCTTTGTAGCGCTGGATATGCTGGCCTTTTTTGACTTCTTTCATCATCCATTCGAAAGCTTGTTTGAAGGTATCCACTTGCTGTTCGCGCTCCCCCATGCGCATGACGGAGGTTTCGCCGAACATGCTAAGAGTTTTTTCCACGTAGCGGGCTATTTTTTGATAATCGTTACCGGCGAAGAACGGCGCATGCAAGACAAAACTTTTGGTAATGCCGTGCAGGCGTTTGCTGACTTCTACATCAAAGTCGTCGCTGCCGCGGTATTTTAGCTGGGTGCTGAATATGGCTTTATGGCCGCCCTCGTTCAGATTTTTTTGCAGCAAATCCAACCAAGCTTGCAGCTTTTGCTGATCGGCTTTGATTTCTTCGCTTAACACCTGCATATAGGTCATTTGCTCCAAATACAGGTCGTCGTAGCGTCTGGACAGGCGGTTGATGATGCTCATCACGTCGGCAAATTCGGTCGCCAGCTTTTCCAGGCCCTGACCTTGTATCACCGGGGTGTCGGCATCGGTTTGCAATTGCGCCTTGTCCAGGGCCAGTTGGATCAAGTATTGGTTTAAGGCGTTGTCGTCTTTGACGTAATGCTCTTGTTTGCCTTTTTTGACTTTGTACAACGGCGGCTGCGCGATGTAGATGTGGCCGCGCTCGACCAGTTCCGGCAATTGCCGGTAGAAGAAGGTCAATAACAGGGTACGAATGTGCGAGCCGTCGACGTCCGCGTCGGTCATGATGATGATGCGGTGATAGCGCAGTTTGTCGATGTTGTATTCGTCTTTACCGATGCCGCAACCCAGCGCGGTAATCAGGGTGCCGACTTCTTCCGATGAAATCATTCTGTCGAAGCGGGCGCGTTCCACGTTAAGGATTTTACCTTTCAACGGCAGGATAGCTTGGGTGCGGCGATCGCGGCCCTGTTTGGCGGAGCCGCCCGCCGAGTCCCCTTCCACTATGAACAGTTCGGACAAGGCCGGGTCTTTTTCCTGGCAATCCGCGAGTTTGCCGGGCAAGCCGGCGATATCCAGCGTGGTTTTGCGGCGGGTCATTTCGCGGGCTTTTCTGGCGGCCTCGCGGGCTCTGGCGGCGTCGATGATTTTGGCAGCAATGGCTTTGGCGACTTGCGGCTGTTCCAGTAAAAATTCCTGTAGTTTTTCGTTCATGGTCGATTCGACCAATGGCTTCACTTCCGATGAAACCAATTTGTCTTTGGTTTGCGAGGAGAACTTAGGATCGGGGACTTTTACCGATAACACAGCGGTTAAACCTTCGCGGGCATCGTCGCCGGTGGTAGCCACTTTCTCTTTTTTAGCCAAACCGTTGGTTTCGATGTATTGGTTGATGGTCCTGGTCAATGCGCCTCTAAAACCGGCCAAATGGGTACCACCGTCACGCTGCGGGATATTGTTGGTGTAGCAGAACACGTTCTCCTGGTAGGAGTCGTTCCATTGCATCGCTACTTCCACCGTTACGCCTTCTTTTTCGGCGATAAAGTGGAAGACTTTTTCGAACAGCGGAGTTTTGTTTTTGTTCAGATGCTGCACAAAAGCGCTGATGCCGCCTTCGAACTCGAATACGTCTTCCTTGCCTGTTCTTTCGTCGCGCAGGGAGATTCGCACGCCGGAATTTAAAAACGACAGTTCGCGTAAGCGCTTGGCGAGGATGTCGTAGTGAAATTCGATATTGGTGAAGATGGTGGGGCTAGGCTTGAAGTTTATGTAGGTGCCGCTGCCTTCGCAATCGCCGATCACCGCTAATGGCGCTACAGGCTCGCCCAGGATGTATTTTTGCATGTGCAGCTTGCCGTTCTTGCGAATCTTCAGCGTTAGCTCTTCGGACAAGGCATTTACCACCGAGACGCCGACGCCGTGCAAGCCGCCTGAGACTTTGTAAGCGTTGTCGTCAAACTTACCGCCGGCATGCAGGATAGTCATAATGACTTCCGCGGCGGAACGGCCTTCTTCTTTGTGAATATCCACAGGAATGCCGCGTCCGTCGTCGTAAACGGATATGGAGCCATTTTCATGAATTACGACATCGACGCCTTTGCAATAACCTGCTAAAGCTTCGTCAATCGAGTTATCGACGACTTCGAATACCATGTGATGCAAGCCGGAACCGTCGTCGGTATCGCCGATATACATACCGGGGCGTTTTCTGACTGCATCCAATCCTTTTAGTACTGTGATATTCGAACTATCGTATTGTTCACTCATGGGTATATCCATTGTGTTGTGTTTTACCGCAACGATGGCTGGCCCTTATTTCACTAAAGCACCTGTCGCATCGCGTGTGATGGGAGTTGTTAATTTTTATTATTTGTTTCACGTGAAACCTCAAAGCTGTTTAACGTCGCCTTGTTCCACGTGAAACCATTTATAGTTTTCTATTTCACTTAAGTCACCAAAGTCGGCTATATCCGTACTGCTGATAAAAACCTGGCAACTCAATCCAACGAGGTATTTTATCAATTTTGCCCTGTTTTCTGCATCCAATTCGGACGCCAGATCGTCAATCAGAATACAGCAAGCGTTCGGGCTTTCCTGATTCAATAATGTCACTTGCGCTAACAGCAAAGCCAATACCAACAGTTTTTGTTGCCCTCGCGACAAAAAATCTTTCGCCGATCTTTTGTTTAGATAAGTTTGAAAATCGGCTCGGTGCGGGCCGCTATGGGTAAACCCGTAACGCATGTCTCGATCCAAATCGTGCTTCAAAATCAAATCCAGCGCCTGCCTATCGTCCCAACCGGCTAAAAAGCGCAAATCGACCTCTTCCTGACTTAAGAAATGCCGAGCCATTTCCAAGAACACCGGTTGCAAGCTCGCCAAGTAGGTCAAACGCAAATCGTTAATCACCTGCCCGTATTCGACAAGTTCCTTGTCCCAAGCCGAGATTTGTTTAATCTGCCGGCTTTTCAATAAGGCATTGCGTTGCTGCAAGGCTTTATTAAATTTACGCCAGCATGGCAGAAAATTTCTGTTCTGATTAAAAATCCCCCAGTCCAAATACTCTCGCCGGTTCTGCGGACCGGAGTCGAGCAAGCGATAACTCTTGGGATGAATCAGTTGTACCGGCAAGGCATAAGCCAGATCGGCTTTTTGCCTGTCTTCCTGATCGATACGGATCTGGGATTGCTTATTATCGATTTGTATCCCAAGCGTGCTGACGGAACCGGACTGTTGCCGGTTTTGCGCGGAAACGGTCAACTGCGGTTGATCGAAAGAAATTGCCTGCTTAATGTGGGTAGTTCTAAAGGAACGCGATCTACCCAAAATAAAAATAGCCTCCAGTAGCGAACTCTTGCCGCTGGCATTGGCACCGGTGATCAAATTAATGGCGGGCGATGGTGAAATACTCGCCGCATGGATGTTTCTGACAGACAGCACATCCAGTTTCAACAAGGTCATAATCCCTGGACAACCTACATCCGCATCGGCATAACAATAAACTTAAATAAAGGCTGCTCGGGTTCTTCGATGAAACAACTGCTGGCATTACCGGCTATGGTCAACACCGCCAATTCAGAATCGAGATTGGATACCGCATCCAACATATATTGCGAATTAAACGAAATGCTTAACGGCTCGCCTTGATAATCGATGATCAATTCTTCCTCGGCCTCGTCATGTTCCGGATTGTGCGTACTGAGTCTCAGCAAATCGCCGGAAATATCGAAGGTGACACCCTTGTACTTTTCGTTCGACAAAATAGCCACCCGGGTTAATGCTTCTCGCAATAGCTGTTTTTGAATCAGCAACGGACTCATAAAGCTCTGATTGAACACTTTACTGAAATCCGGAAACTTGGCGTCGATCAATTTGGAAGAAAACACCACATCCTTGTAATAAATTCTGATGTTGTTGCTGGAAAACTGGATGTTCAATTCCGCATCGGCATCATCCAACAAGCGGCTAAGTTCCTGCACCGCTTTTCTCGGCATGATGATGCGGGATTCATAACCGGTTGCTTGACCGATATCGTCTTCATAAATCGATAAACGATGGCCGTCGGAAGCCACCAACTTCAGCTTGGAATTACTGATGTTCAGCAATAAACCGTTCAAGTAATAGCGCACATCCTGATTGGCCATGCAAAACACAGTTTTATCCAGCGCCTTCTTGAATTTGCCGGCATTCAGCAAGAAGCTATGCTCAAATTCGGATTCATTGAACTCCGGATAATGCTCGGCCGGTAAAGTACTTAAGGAAAATCGGCTGCGACCGGACACCATTTTGACTTTATCTTCTTGTAGCTCGAAATGAATTTCCGCGCCATTCGGCAACAATCGGCAAATATCCAGAAACTTTCTAGCAGGAACCGTGATTTCCCCGGAGTGCGATATTGATTCGATATTTAATTTGGCAACAATCTGAATTTCAGTATCCGTACCGGTCATGACCAATTGATCGTCGCTGGCTTGCAACAACACATTGGAAAGAATCGGCATCGTCTGGCGCTTTTCAATCACGCTGACGATTTGCTGTAGCGGCGCCAAAATTTGATCTTTGCTAATAATAAATTTCATATAAATATTTTTTATATATTGTTACTACTATGTAACCAAAAAGCTGTGGAAAAGTTGTTTTATATAATTCAAATCAAAATCTTAGCATGTATTAAACATTGTTGTTCGATACAAATTTAAGTTGTTTGGCATTTGTGGATAACTAGAGTCAGTAACTTTCGCTACAATTTATCCACAGCTTATAAGCCTCTAATGCGACAGAGTTCTCAACAGGTTTTTATAGTCCTCGGCCATTTTCACGTCTTCTTCCTTCAATTCGGCTATCCGTTTGCAGGCATTGATCACCGTAGTGTGATCGCGTCCGCCAAAAGCATCGCCAATTTCCGGATAGCTATGGGAAGTCAATTCCCGGGCTAAACACATCGCTACCTGTCTGGGGCGGGTAATAGACTGTTTGCGGTTCTTTGAGGACAAATCGGCTATTCGGATCTTGAAATATTCAGCCACGGTTTTCTGGATGTTATCGATACTGATCAACTTGTCTTGCAGGCTGATCAAATCGTGCAGCGCTTCCTTGGTAAATTCCAAGGTGATGTCGCGGCCGGTAAATTGCGAGTTGGCGACTACTCGCCGCAACGCTCCTTCCAAATCTCTAACGTTTGAAGGTATGCGTTTGGCAATGAAGAATGCGATGTCTTGATCCAGATCGACGCCAACCTGTTGCGCCTTTTTGATTAAAATTGCGGCGCGGGTTTCCAGATCCGGCGGCTCGATCGCCACCGGCAAACCCCAACCAAAGCGCGATTTCAAACGGTCTTCCAGACCATCGATTTCTTTGGGGTATTTATCGCAGGTTAAAACCACCTGATGTTTGTTATCCAGCAGATTGTTAAAGGTGTGGAAAAACTCTTCCTGGGAACGTTCCTTACCCGCCAGAAACTGGATGTCGTCCATCAATAAAATATCGATGCTGCGGTAGTACTCTTTAAATTGGTTGATACTGTTTTGTTGCAGCGCCTTCACCATGTCCTGTACGAATTTCTCGGAATGCAGATAGACGATATTGGCATCGGGTTTTTTCAACAAAACCGCGTTGCCGATAGCATGCATCAAATGGGTTTTACCCAGACCGGAACTGCCGTAAATGAAAAGCGGATTGTAGACCTTGCCGATATTGTCGGACACCGTCATCGAGGCGGCTCTGGCCAGTTGATTGGATTTACCTTCGACAAAGCTCTCGAAAGTGAAAGCCTTGTTTAAAAAGTTGGGCTGATTCTTCTTTTGGGTTGGGCTTTTACTTAGCGTTGGCGCTTTGATAGCCGGCGCCTTTTTACTGCCGATTTCAAACTGCACCGCCAAGGTTGCATTGGAAAACTCGTTGACCGCGTCTTCGATAACCGCGAAAAAATGCTGTTTAATATGGTCGATAATAAACCGGTTGGGAGCGAGCAATTTTAACTGGCTGTCGGTTTCCACTGCTTGCAGCGGCCTAATCCAGGTGCTGAAATCGGTACTGGGAATTTCATGTTCAAGCTTGGCCAGGCAGTTGTTCCAAATCACACTCATCGGCATTCAAGAAGGGGCTTAGAAAGGCCTTGCATGATACCACAGTGACCGCTTAGGGCTTGACTCTATGGACGTTATCAGAAAAGAATGACGGCCGCATGGATCACCCTCATTAATACACATGATTTCGGGCAAACTTTATATTATTTCCGCACCGTCCGGGGCAGGCAAAACCAGCTTGGTTAAACAACTGATTGTCGAGATGGACGATCTGGCCGTGTCGGTGTCCCACACTACGCGGGCAATGCGCAGCGGCGAACAGGATGGCGTCGATTATTTTTTCGTCTCGGTCGAGGCTTTTAAAGCCATGATCGAGCGGCAAGCCTTTTTAGAGCATGCGCAAGTGTTCGATAATTTCTATGGCACCGCGCAACAGACCGTGGAAGACAATTTGGCCAAAGGCTTGGATGTGATTTTGGAAATCGATTGGCAAGGCGCCCAGCAGGTGAGAAGGATGTTGCCGGAAAGTCTGTCCATCTTCATCCTGCCGCCGTCTATCGAGGTATTGAGCCAGCGTTTGCAAAATCGCGGCCAGGATAATCCAGAGGTGATTGCCCGGCGCATGCGCGATGCGGTGACGGAAATGAGCCACTACCCGGAGTACGATTATTTGATCGTTAACGACGATTTCAGTCTGGCTTTGCGCCAATTAAAAAGCATTGTTACCGCAAACCGCTTAACCCAAAGTCAACAGCAAAACACCTTGGCGCCATTGCTGCAGAATTTACTTAACTAAAACTAACAACACCTATGAAAACCAGAAAAACTTCTTATCTCCTGGCGACGTTGATTATTTCAACGTTGACTATTGTCGGCTGCTCCAGCGACGAAGCGGAAACCCCAAAAACCAGCGCCGGCACCCCCAAAAAAGCGGTACACAGAGTCGATAGCGGCGAAGCTACCGAACCCGAGAAACGCCAGTTCGAAAAAGAATTCTCCGCAAAATGCGTAGCGCGGGAACTGAAAAATTCGAATAACAAAGACGTCGATCAAAAGCGCTTCGAAGAAACTTGCGACTGCATTGCTGAACATATCATGAAAGATCTGTCGGAAATCGATGCCGAGAAATATCTGGAAGATCACGAAGATACCCACACTTTACAGATCAAATTCGATGCCGCTGCTTTTTTCTGTTTGCAAAACAAACCGCAACCGAAAGGACCACATTTGTTCGGCAAACCGCAATAACAACGTAGGTTGGGTTAGCTCGATAACGTACAACCCAACATTCAAAGCCGACGTGTTGGGTTACGGCTAGCGCCTAACCCAACCTACCGATTTACCCAATCTTTCATCCCCCATGACCCAATCTTCCGAATTATTTTCTCAAGCCAAGCAATACATTCCCGGCGGCGTCAATTCGCCGGTACGTTCCTTTAGCGGCGTCGGCGGTACGCCGGTGTATTTCGACCGCGCAGCCGGCGCTTACGTTTACGATAGCGAAGGCAAGCGCTACATCGATTATGTCGGCTCCTGGGGGCCGATGATTTTGGGCCACGCGCATCCGGCCGTGATCGACGCGGTTAAGCTCAGCGCCGAAAAAGGCTTGAGCTTTGGTGCGCCCACCGAGATCGAAACATTGATGGCACAAACAGTCTGCGAACTGCTGCCGTCGATAGAAATGGTGCGCATGGTCAGCTCGGGCACCGAAGCTACCATGAGCGCGCTACGTCTGGCGCGCGGTTACACCAGCCGCGACAAGATCGTTAAATTCGAAGGTTGTTACCACGGCCATTCCGATTCCTTACTGGTCAAGGCCGGTTCCGGCGCCTTGACTTTCGGTGTCCCCAGCTCGCCCGGCGTACCCGCCTCGGTTGCCGCCGATACCATTACTCTGACTTATAACGACAGCGATTCGGTGCGCAGTACCTTTTCAGAACTGGGCGACAAGATCGCCTGCATCATCGTCGAACCGGTAGCCGGCAATATGAACTGCATCCCGCCGGAGCCAGGTTTCTTGCAAACCCTGCGAGATGTCTGCGACCAACACGGAAGCGTGTTGATTTTCGACGAAGTGATGACCGGCTTCCGTGTCGGCTTGCAAGGCGCTCAAGGTCTGTACGGCATCAAACCGGATTTGACCACGCTGGGTAAAATCATCGGCGGCGGCCTGCCGGTCGGCGCTTTCGGCGGCAGCCGCAAGATCATGGAATATCTGGCGCCGCTGGGTCCAGTGTATCAAGCCGGTACCTTGTCGGGTTGCCCGGTGGCGATGGCCGCCGGTTTGAAAACCCTTGAACTGATCAATCAACCCGGTTTCTACGAGGCCCTGACCGCCAAAACCGCAACACTGCTGCAAGGCCTGCAAGCTGCCGCCGATCAGGCCGGCATCGCCTTCACTACCAACCAGGTCGGTGGGATGTTTGGTTTGTTCTTTAGCAATGAAAAATCAGTCAGCCGTTTTTCGCAAGTGATGGCTTGCGATGTTGACCGCTTTAAACGTTTCTTCCACGGCATGCTGGATAAAGGTTTTTACCTGGCCCCATCGGCTTTTGAAGCTGGTTTTGTATCTGCCGCACATACGGATGAGGATTTGCTGGCTACTATGGATGCGGCAGCTGAGGTGTTTAAGGGGTTGTGACGGGGATGATATACAGAAACTTTTTAATTGCTCGTTAGAACGAAAGCGAATGCAGCCTCCTAAAAGTGCAGTATGTGTAATTTGCGGATCTCGCCCCGCGACTACTGTTGAACATGTACCTCCAAGGGGATTTTTCAAGGGTATTTTTGGTCAGTTCTTGACCGTTCCTGCTTGCACCATCTGCAACAATGGTAGCTCAGAGGACGATGAAGCTCTCCGTAATTACATTAGTGCCCAAGTTGGAAAACAAACTAAGGGCGCCAAGTGTCTCTGGGAAATGGGGGCACACAAGAGTTTCTTACACAGTACGAAACTCCGATCTACATTCCTAAATACAACACACGAAGTTGAGGTTGTAAATATAGATGGCTCAACCACTACTCGTTTAGCTTTTGTCGTTCCGGTCAGCCTATATCAAAGGGTCTTTGAGCGGGTTACTCGTGGCTTGCATTTCTTGCATACTGGAACGCTGTTGCCAACTGACATTCGCGTTCAGGTAAATCTGCTTACCAGCGTGCCCGATCTGTCCTTACCTGAGTTGCAAATATTTGAGACTCATTCGGTCGCCGAGGATGCGTTCGTGTACAGGTTTGCTCTTGATCCTGAGGAGCTTAGTAACGGTGTCTGGCTATTCACCATCCATGGGTCTCATTGGGTTCAGTCATCAACAGGAGCGTTCGTTGATCATGCGTTCTAACGTTGCGTTTGAGAGCCCGGTAGGTCAGTGTTCGCGATAGCGTTCCCTGACAACATGGCTCGATTTGTCACGCAGCCGCTCGGCAACTGCTCCTGCGTTGCCCTACCTCCTGTATCCAACAGTCGTATCGCGCCAACGTGACCTACGAAACTATCTGGGTATCTGATTACCCGATTTAGACGAATTTGTCTCAACTAACCGGTCATCGCGTTCACGTATCAGCCAATACGTTACACCCAGCACCAACGTCACCGCCGCCAGGGCCAATAATATGTCGGCGGAAGTTTTACCGAGATCCAGCACGATAAACTTACGCGCCAACGCCAGCAGCGCGATCAAGAGTACAACCTTGGTCTGGATGACGCTTTGCTCGCGAGTGACGACATATTGCAGAGTGTGATTAAACTCCAGCGCAATCAGCAAGGTCATGATTTCGCCGAACACCTGTTGAAATATTTCGTGGTCTAAGGGATTCAAGGCATCGAACACCAGTCCGCCGATGACATCGACGAATAATCTGAACAATGCGACGCTGACGACCAACATCACCAAAAAAGTCAGCGCAAACGCGACGCTGCTTTCGAAGCGTTGATAAAACGTCAATGCATTCCAATCCGTACTAAAAATTCGCCATCTGGATATTTTATTGTTCATACCATTTACTCCGTGATCTTCAAAAGATAAATGCAGTATATGAATATGCGCGAAAGTGGTTGCCGAGAGGTAGAATTTCAATAGTTCCGCCGTATCGGTTTTAGTTGCAAGTGGAATTAGGCATTATGGCGGGAAGCATTTAACCGATTTGGGTCAAAACAGATGAATAAACAGAGCAAAAACGCTGAATCGCTTTTAACAACCTGTAAAGGGGGTTATCTGTATCGGCATTGCAAATTAACCGGGTCCTTGCTTTTGGCGCTCGGTTTCGCAATGTTGCCAAGTTTGAGCTACGCCGATTTTGTGACCCATCCGCTAACCGACGCGCCTTCTCCAAAGCCATCGGAACCTGCAGCGCCGTCGGTGCCGGAAGCCGCCGAGACTAATCAGTCCAACCAACCGGAGATTGACTTTAACGAGCAATTCGGCGAGAAGAAATTGGGTACTTGCAGCATGAAATACAAGCTGGAGGGCTTTTCGCTGGCTTATAAACAATACGACGGTACCGGGGAAATCACTTGCCGCAACGGCCAAAAAGCCTTGGTCTCGCTATCTTCAAAAAGCATCGGTTTTACAATCGGTTATTCGGTCATAGAAGGCGAAGCCTATTTTACCGACGTTAAATATATCAGCGAGCTATTTGGCGATTATGTTTCGCTGGGCAATCACTTTGGATTTAAAAACTCGGTGGATAGGCAAGTATTGACTCGCGGCGAAATTTCCTTGGTTATGCTGGGCAGAGGAAAGGGGTTTGATATCGGCTTTACGATTGGGGATTTGTCAATCAAGCAACGTACCCGCTAATTTAAAAAAAGAGATTCAGATGGAAACTGAAATATCGCAGCTGCTGATAGCAGTATCTTTGGCGGCTGCGCTCGGCTACGCGGTTTGCGCTTGGCTGAACGGTAAGCGGCATCGCGAGTTGCAAAGTCAGTTGGAGCAGCAACAACAGCAACTTCAACAACAGGCGGTCAAATTGGCGGTGGCCGAGGAGCGGGTTTTGCTGTTGGCGCAAAAAGAATCCGAGTTGCAAGCGTTGCAACAGCAATTGTTGGATTTAAAGACCGAAAACGCCGACCTTAATGCTCGTCAGCAAGAACAACATAAAAGCAATGCCGAAAAAATCCGTCTACTACAAGATGCGGAAAATCAGTTAAAAACCCAGTTCGAGAATCTGGCGCATAAGATCTTCGAAGAACGCGGCAAGCAATTTACCGAACACAATAAGGTCAGCATCGAAAACCTGGTCGCACCGTTGAAGGAGCAACTCGGCGAATTCAAAAATCGCGTCGAAAGCGTTTACGACAACGAAACCAAGGATCGCATTTCCTTGCGCGAGGAAATCGTATCGCTGCGCCGCGATACCGCCAAAATGAATCAGGAAGCGCTCAATTTAACTCGCGCCCTAAAAGGTGATCATAAAACCCAAGGCAATTGGGGCGAGATGATTCTGGAGAAGGTGCTGGAACAATCCGGCCTGCGCAAAGGCATCGAATACGAAACCCAAGGCGCGTTTCGCGACGAAGACAATCGCTTGTTTAAACCCGATGTGATCGTGCGTTTGCCGGAGAGCAAGGATGTGATTATCGATTCCAAAGTCTCTCTGCTGGCTTACGAGCGCTATTGCTCGGCGGAAGACGATAACCAACGCATCGAAGCTTTGAAACAACATACCGAAGCAGTGCGCAATCACATCAAAGGTTTAAGCAACAAAGACTACTCAAGTTTGAAAGGTCTACGGTCACTGGACTTTGTGCTGCTGTTCATGCCGATCGAAGCGGCTTTCATGGCCGCTTTCCAAGCCGATGAAAAATTGTTTAACGACGCCTTCGAGCACAAAATCGTCGTCGTTACACCGACAACGCTATTGGCAACCTTGCGTACCGTACAAAACATCTGGCGTTACGAGCAGCAAAACGAAAATGCACGATTGATTGCCGACAAGGCCGGCAGTTTGTACGACAAGATCAGAGGTTTTGTCGAGGATATCGAAAGATTGGGCAATCAACTCAATACAGTACAGAAAACCTACGACGGTATCGTCAACAAACTCAGCAGCGGTAGCGGCAACTTGTTGCGACAAGCCAGCGTTTTAGAAGAGTTGGGGGTTAAGGTGAAAAAGAAGCTACCGAAGAGCCTCACCGAGCAAATGCAATCGGAAGATTAGCGTTAACCAGATCCGGCGAAGCCGCGTTATTCGCCTATCATGGTCGCAATAGTAATAATAACTTTATAAATATCTTTAGATTATTATTACTACTAAGGCTGAAAAATCTGTGGAAAACGCTGTTTATTAATTTTAATTCAAAGTCTTATTGAAAATTAACGCTGTTATACGTGAGGCTTTTTGCTTGTTTACAGACTGGGGATAATTCAAATCCGGTTTTTTGCAGACAACTTATCCACAAATTCCTAGCCGATCGACCAACAAGTTTTCAACAGAAACCGGTTTCTTGGACAGGCTTTTTTCCGGTGACACTCTCAACAGCTAAAAGGATAAGTGCCCGTCTACAAGCCCTGGATAGCGACGATCAGCTAGACTAAGCTGCAAACGCAGTACGCCGCCTTTGCTAAGTTTGTGATGCCGATGATAGGTGGTAGCATGCGGCGAGTTGAATCGCCTTGTATCCAAAGCCTAGCGGAGGCCGCCTCTATGAATCCAATCAATGCCGATGTTTTTAGTCAGCTGCATATCGACATCGCCCGCAATTCCACTGACGATTTCAATCTTTTTCACGATAGCCGGAAGTGGCAAAACATTCACGGCAATCCATATAGCGGCCCGATTACTCTGGGATTTCAATTGGAGTCTTTGATAGAAGGCAAGATTACCGACTATCGCCGGCAACGTGACGAAGAAAAATTGCTAGTTGAACACGGATTGAACTTCAGCAATTATCAATTTACCTTCGCCAATGCCATCAAGCCTGATCAGACTATAGAAGTGGATATCAAGGAATCGGTATTTAAGCACGAGCCCTCGCCCAGCCTAAGCAATCGGATCATCGTCAAGGCCGACGGTAAACTGGCTTTGAGCGGCTCAAAAAAAGAAACCGTGGAGCCAATGTTTTTGGGCCAGCCGGATTTGTCTCGGGTCGGCGAATTGAAAATCCAGCCCGACCGCTGTTTTCTACACAACGGCTATTTTTTAAAGCGTAAATTCATGATGACCAGCAATGCCAAGAATTTTCTATGTGCGTCGTTACGCGATCAAACCCAATATTTTGATGAATTGCAGGATAAAGTGATTTTTCCGGAGATGTTTCCCTGCGCTTTACTCTCCAGTGCGCTATTGGAAAAAGCCTTGAAATGGCTGCACGATTTCGAGCGCAACCCCATGGTTTATACTTCGCATAAAATTTCTGTCGACAGACAGTATTTGGCGCAATTGAAAAGTAACGATGCGTTGCATATTTTGATCAAACCGGCGGAAAACTCCGCCGCGCACGATTTCGGCGATTTGCACGCCACGCCGCTGGATTATGAGTGTTATGGTTTGATTAACAACAATAATGCCTTGCTGTTTAGAGCATTGATTTCGCTGGTGCCTTTGGAGTTGATCCGTAAGGCGATGACATAATTGCCGTAGGGTTAAATTGTGTCTGTATTCGAGGAGATAAAATGAAATATTTGCTGTTGATATTGTCGTTGCTGCTGACAGCCTGCGAGAAATCCGCGCCAACCGCGCCTGCTCCGCGTCCGGCTCTAGTGGTGACGGTTGGCGAACAGACTGCGGCGGCGCCCACTATCCTGGTCGGCGAAATACGCTCACGCTATGAAAGTGCCCAAGGGTTTCGTATCAACGGCAAAATTATCGAACGGAATGTCGATTTGGGGGCTGTCGTGGTAAAAGGCCAGCTGTTGGCGAAGCTGGATAGCATCGATACCGGTTTATCGACTCAGGCCGCCCAAGCGGAAGTGCGCGCGGCGGAAGCGGATCTGGCATTGGCGCAAGCCGAGTTGGATAGGCAACGCCAACTGCACGCCAGCAAGTTCATTTCCAATCAAGCTTTGGATATACAGGAAGCTCAATTTACTGCCGCCGCCGCGAGAGTCAAACAAACTAAAGCCCAGGCCGCCGTCACCGGTAATCAGTCGCGCTACACGCATTTATTGGCGGAACGGGATGGTGTGGTGACCGATATTCACGCTGAACCCGGTCAAGTGGTGGCGGCCGGCGAGGCTATTGTTCGTATTGCGGTACCGGACAATAAAGAAGTGGAGATAGCGGTACCGGAGTCGCGGATGATTGGTGTCGCGGTGGATGTGCCGGCCGAAATCCGCTTATGGGCCAATCCGAAAAAAGTATATCAAGGTAAGGTGCGGGAGGTGGCTCCCGCGGCCGACAGCACTACGCGTACTTTTCAAGTAAGGGTGGCTTTGCAGGATGCCGATGACTCGGTGAGGCTGGGCATGACGGCCGGCGTCTCTTTTTATCATCAAAACAGCACCGATTTTCTCTTGCCGACATCGGCATTAACGCAACGCGATGGGCAGACCGTGGTGTGGGTGGTCAATTCCGGCACAGGCGAGGTTCAGCCAAGAGCGGTGCAAGCCGGCGCTTTTCGCGAAGATGGCGTGTTGATCAATCAGGGCTTACAAAGCGGCGAGCAGGTGGTCGTGGTGGGGGTTCAGACTCTGGTACCAGGTCAGATCGTGCGGGCGACCCCATTGCGGAGCCGGCGATGAAATCGGGTTTTAACCTGTCCGAGTGGTCTTTGCGACACCCGGCATTGGTGCTGTATGCAATGATAACGCTGACCTTGGTCGGCATGTTTTCTTATACGCGTTTGGGTCAATCCGAAGATCCGCCGTTTACTTTTAAAATCATGGTTATCCGAACCGGTTGGCCGGGTGCGAGCGCTCAGGAAGTGGAGCGGCAAATATCCGATAAATTGGAAAAAAAACTGCAGGAAGTACCCTGGTTGGACTATCTGCGCAGTTATTCCCGACCCGGCGAGTCTTTAATCTTTCTTGCGGCTAAGGACTCCACGCCCGCGGATCAAGTCCCCGACGTTTTTTATCAAGCCCGCAAAAAAGTCGGCGATATCGCTTATACCCTGCCAACGGGTATCGAAGGGCCTACTTTTAATGACGAGTTTGGCGACGTGTACGGCAATCTGTATGCATTGACCGGCGACGGCTACGATTATGCGGACTTGAAACGCTATGCGGAAATAGTCCGGGGTGAGCTGTTGCGGGTAAACGATGTCGCCAAGGTCGATTTCTTCGGCGAACAGAAGCAACGCATTTATATCGATCTGTCTAATGCCAAGCTGGCAACTTTGGGTATAGATACCGGCACTTTGCTGCATACGCTGCAAGCGCAAAATTTGGTAACCGGCAGCGGTAACTTCGATGCCGTTGACGAACATATCCGGATTGAAGTATCCGGTCGCTACGACAGACTGGAACAATTGCGCGATGTGCGTTTGCGAGCCAATAACAACGAATTCAGACTTGGCGATGTCGCAAAAATCAGCCGGGGTTTTGAAGATCCGCCCAAGGACAGGGTCCGCTTTCAAGGGCGCGAGGCGTTGTTGATCGGCGTCTCGATGCGAAAAGGCGGGGATATTGTTAAATTGGGCCGCGATTTGAATTCGGCGGTGACTGCCACGCAAACGCAATTGCCTGTCGGTTTGGAATTGCATACCGTTTCGTCGCAGCCTAAGGCCGTACAGCGTTCAGTCAACGAGTTCGCCAAATCCTTGACCGAAGCAGTGGTGATCGTGTTAGGCGTTAGCCTATTGTCGCTGGGACTACGTACCGGAATCGTGGTGGCTATCAGTATCCCTGTCGTGCTGGCCGTTACCTTTTGGATCATGCATCTCTTTGGCGTCGGTTTACACAAGATTTCCTTGGGTGCGCTGATTTTGGCGCTCGGCTTGCTCGTGGACGATGCGATTATCGCCGTGGAAATGATGGCGTCGAAAATGGAACAAGGTTGGGATCGAACGCGCTCCGCAGCGTTTGCCTATACTTCGACTGCAATGCCGATGTTAAGCGGTACCTTGGTTACCGCGGCCGGATTTTTACCGATCGCCACGGCCGAGTCTTCGACAGGCGAATACACCCGCTCTATATTTCAAGTAGTGGTAATAGCGTTGTTGGTGTCCTGGTTGGCAGCGGTAATATTCGTACCTTATTTGGGTTATAGGCTATTGCCCGATCTTAGCAAGGGTGAGGTTCAGGCCTCTGCTTTGGCGCGATTTTGGGCAAGGTTACGGAACAAGCCGCAGCCCGAAAACATCAAAAACCATGCTCACGATTTGTACCAGACACCGTTTTATGTCCGCTTCCGACGACTGGTTGGGGCCTGCGTCACGCATCGTTGGTTGGTGATTTTGTTGACGGTGGCGATGTTCGCTGCCTCTATTTTTGCGTTTAAATTTGTCCAGCAACAATTCTTTCCCGACTCAACCCGTCCGGAACTGATCGTTGACTTGCGTTTGGCCGAGGGTGTTTCTTATGCGGCTACCGAATCCGAAGTCAAGAAACTCGAGGCTTGGCTGGATAAACAAAGCGGAATAGACAATTATGTGGCCTATGTCGGCAATGGTAGTCCACGCTTCTATTTACCGTTGGATCAGCAATTGCCGCAGCGGAGTTTTGCGCAGTTTGTAATCTTGACCAACGGTGCCAAGGAACGAGAACAGCTGCGCAGTAAAGTGATTTCATTATTCGAGCAGGATTTGCCAAGCCTGCGCGGCAGCGTGTTGCGGCTGGAAAACGGTCCACCGGTTGGCTTTCCGGTGCAATTTCGCGTGTCGGGCCCGGACGTATTGAACTTACGCGGCATTGCCCGCCAAGTGGCCGATGTCATGCGCGCCAATCCTCAGCTTTCCAATGTGCAGTTGGATTGGGAAGAGCCCGTTAAAGTTGTGCGTGTGAATGTCGAGCAATCCAAGGCTAGATTATTGGGAATCGGCTCGAATGATATCGCCAACATGATAAACGGCGCGCTCCAGGGCTTATATATTACCGAGTTTCGCGAAGGTATCGAGCGCATAGACTTATTGGTGCGCGGCGCGGAATCCGAACGCAAGCACTTATCGCATTTACAAAATTTGATGATACCTATTCCTGGGGGACGTAGCGTCCCGTTGTCGCAAATCGCCGAATTGGATTACGGTTTCGAGGAAGGCCTGATATGGCGGCGCAACCGTATCCCAACCGTCACGGTGCGGGCGAATCTGTATGGCGATATGCAAGCGCCGATGGTGTCTGCTCAAATAGAGGAAAAACTGGCCGATATCAAGCGCCAATTACCTACCGGGTATCGTTTGGAAACGGGCGGCGCGGTTGAAGAATCGGCTAAGGGCGGGGAATCGGTTGCGGCCGGCATGCCGTTGTTTTTCCTGACCGTATTGACGGTACTGATGATTCAATTACAAAGTTTTTCGCGGATGGCGCTGGTGCTGCTGACGGCGCCGCTCGGTTTGATCGGCGTTACCTTGTTTTTGCTGATTTTTCACCAACCGTTCGGGTTTGTTGCGATGCTGGGTACGATTGCGCTATCGGGAATGATCATGCGTAACTCGGTGATTTTGGTCGATCAGATTGATCAGGATAAGCAGGCCGGACGGTCCGATTTCGATGCGATAGTCGATTCCACCGTGCGCCGTTTCCGACCTATCGTACTGACTGCCGCTGCGGCGATATTGGCTATGATTCCTCTAACGCAGAGCGCTTTTTTCGGGCCCATGGCGGTAGCGATTATGGGCGGATTAACCGTCGCGACTTTGTTAACCTTACTATTTTTGCCAGCCTTGTACGCAGCTTGGTTTAAAGTCACCCGTTAAATTTAAGTACTCAACAGAGTCTGCGATTTGACTCTGTTGCCCACGCATCGATTCGGGTCCGATCAGTCTTGTATATCACCCCTTTAGTTGCACGGAGCTCCGCATCGCGTTGGGATGCCGATGCTTGTATCTAATAATTGAATATTGATATGCCTTTTAATCATTAAATTGCCGACTGACCATGCTGGCATAATAGAATCCTTTATCTGATTCTACGAAGTAAAAGGTAATTTGTTATGAATTTAATGTATACGGCATCCGGTTTTGTCGTGGGTATGCTGGTCGGTGTTACGGGTGTCGGCGGCGGTTCGCTGATGACGCCGCTGCTGGTGTTTTTGTTCGGCTTTAAACCGGCAGTCGCGGTAGGTACGGATTTACTGTATGCATCGATCACGAAAACCGCCGGGGTGTTCGTCCATCACGGCAAACACGGGTCGGTGGACTGGAAGATCGTCGGCTGGTTGGCTCTAGGCAGTTTGCCGTTTGCCGGCATAACGCTGTATGTATTGAGAAATCTGATGGCGGTTGGTAAGGAAGTGACCGGCGCAATTACCTTTACGCTGGGTGTCGCGTTATTACTGACCGCTTTTGCGCTACTGGTACGCAGTATTCTGTTGCGCAAGGCTGCCAAGGCGCAGTTGCTAGATGACGATCACAGCAACCAGGAAAATAGCGGCCGCTTTTCGCCGCGATGGGAAAAAGTGGCGACCATTGTTACCGGTGCCGTGTTAGGGGTATTGGTTACATTGTCCTCGGTTGGAGCGGGTGCGCTAGGTACTGTCGCCTTATTGTTTCTCTATCCCAGAATGACGACGCTAAAAATTGTCGGCACCGATTTGGCGCATGCGATTCCTTTAACCGCCGTGGCCGGCTTGGGACATTTGAGTCTGGGAAATTTCGATCTTGATTTGTTGATCAGTTTGTTGCTGGGGTCGGTGCCGGGGATCTGGATCGGCAGTCATTTGAGCGCCAAGATTCCGGAATATTTCTTACGTCCGGTGTTGGCAACCTTGCTGCTGGTGATAGGTGTTAAGTTCGTATTGCAATAGAACCGTGTTTAGCGGCTTGGGTTGAAGAAACCGTTCTCGGCAATGACGAGAACGGTTTTTTTTACTTTGACTATTTCGGCGCGCGTTTGCGTTCGTTTTCAGTCAATAATATTTTACGTAGACGAATTGATTTCGGCGTCACTTCGACCAGTTCATCATCGCTGATAAATTCCAAAGCTTGTTCCAGCGTCATTTTTTGAATTTTGGCGCAGGTCAAGCTGTCGTCGGTACCCGCGGCACGAATGTTGGTTAAAGGTTTTGGTTTGGTTGGGTTAACCACTAAATCACTGCTGCGTGAATGGATGCCGACTAACTGACCCTCGTAGATTTCATCACCATTAACCACTAGCAACTCGCCGCGAGCTTGCAGCGGATACAGCGAGTAATCGACCGCTTTACCCTTTGCCATGGAAATCAATACGCCACGTACGCGACTACCGACCGCGCCTTCTTTCACTGGACCATAATGGTCGAAGACGTGATAGAACAAGCCCGATCCTGAGGTTGCGGTCAGGAACTCGGTCTGGAAGCCCAATAAGCCGCGTGAAGGCACCACATATTCCAAGCGAATACGACCTTTACCATCGGGTACCATGTCTTTCAGGTCGCCTTTACGCTCGCCCAATTTTTCCATGATAGTGCCTTGATGTTGCTCTTCCACTTCAATCGTGACGTTTTCAAACGGTTCTTGTTTGACGCCATCGATTTCTTTAATGATAACTTGCGGGCGCGATACGCCGAGCTCGAAGCCCTCGCGGCGCATATTTTCGATCAAGACCGATAAATGCAATTCGCCGCGACCGGACACTTTAAACTTATCCGGATCGTCGGTGGTTTCAACACGCAAAGCGACGTTGTGCTGCAACTCTTTTTGTAAACGGTCGTAGATTTGGCGGGTGGTAATGAATTTACCTTCTCGACCGGCAAATGGCGAGTTATTGACTTGGAAAGTCATGCTGACAGTCGGCTCGTCAACCGATAGCGGCGGTAAGGCAACAACGTTATTAGGGTCGCATAAGGTTTCCGAAATTTTCAGGTTTTCAATCCCGCAGAAAGCAATAATGTCGCCGGCTTGCGCTGTTTCAACTTCAATGCGGTCCAAACCATGGAAACCGTAAAGTTTCAACATGCGGCCACTGCGGGTTTTGCCTTCGTTATCCACGATGGTTAACGGCATATTGCGGGTTACTTTACCGTGCTGAATACGACCGATACCGATAACACCGACATAGGAGTTGTAATCCAAGCTGATGACCTGCATTTGGAAGGGCGCATCAATCTCAACGGGTGGCGGTGCAACTTTATCGACAATCGTTTGAAACAGCGGTGTCATATCGCCACCGGAAACATCGGCTTCCAGTCCGGCAAATCCATTTAACGCCGAAGCATAAACAATCGGGAAATCCAGTTGCTCATCGGTTGCACCCAAGTTATCGAACAAATCGAAAGTCTGATCCACTACCCAATCAGGGCGGGCGCCAGGACGGTCTACTTTATTAATCACGACGATGGGTTTTAAACCCAAGGCAAAAGCTTTTTTTGTTACAAAACGGGTTTGCGGCATCGGGCCATCGACAGCATCAACCAATAACAAAACCGAATCTACCATCGACAATACCCGCTCGACTTCACCGCCGAAGTCGGCGTGACCGGGGGTGTCGACGATGTTGATGTGATAGCCGTTCCAGTCGATCGCGGTGTTCTTCGCCAAAATGGTAATGCCACGCTCTTTTTCAAGGGCGTTAGAGTCCATCACCCGTTCATCGACTTTGGTGTGGGCATCGAACGTGCCGGATTGTTGCAGGAGCTGATCGACCAATGTGGTTTTGCCATGGTCGACGTGGGCGATGATCGCGATGTTTCTGAGTTTTTCTATCACAATAATTTACTAGATGATTTTTTAAGGAACAGATAGGCCGGGTCGATTCTGCGAAGCGGCTAGGTTTAGTAACGGCTTACGGACTTGCGTGAGCCGATTAGTGAGGGGTTAACTTTGCTGCCAGGGCAAGCCATGGAAACGCCAGCCGCCGAGATTGCCGCGATGTTTGTTGTCATCCAGCGGGCCTTCGAAGCCTTCCAAAATGTTGATCAGGTGTTCATAACCAGCGGCTTCCAAGGCTTTGGCAGCGTCTACAGAGCGTTGTCCGCTGCGGCATAACAACAAAACCGGCGCCGATTTGTCGGGCGCATGCTGCCGCACTTGATCGACGAAACCGTTGTTTAATTGCATACCGGGAAACTCTTTCCAGGCAATATGAATTGCTTTGGGCGGGTGGCCGATAAAGCTGTGCTCGATGGCGGTTCTGACATCGATGAGTACGGCAGCCGGATTATCTTGTAATACAGCCCAGGATTGTTTGGGGTCTAGATTTTCTATCATTAATTTACCGCTTCATTTTTGCCCGATAAAACAGGCTTCGTTTCTATTGCCGAATCGCACATCGCCGAGTTTTGCGTATTCCTGGTAAAAAACCACGTTTAGAGGTTTGAACAGCCGCAATAATTCGTTGCTTGCCAGTAAGTAATCGGGATTGTTGGGGCCTTGTTGGTCAAGTTTGTTGCGGGTAAATGTTTGATAAAACAGCAGGCCGCCCGGTTTCAAGGCTGCCATTATCGCATTACACAGGGTTCGGTCAAGAAAACGACAGATGACAATCACATCGTAAGTCTGCAGCGGTAGCGTTTCGGTACCGATAAAACATTGGTGGGTAGTGATATGTAAGTCTTTATCGATGGCCGTTTGCTGCAGGATTTGTAGGGCGACGGCGGAAATATCCCAGGCGTCGACCTGCAAACCGCATTCAGCTAGGAATAATGCGTTACGTCCTTGTCCGCAGGCAAAATCCAGCGCCCTACCGGAATTGGGTAACAGGTATCGATGTTGGGTCAGAACTTCGGCTACCGTAGCCGGCGCTTCAGCTTTACTATAAATGCCATCCCATTTTCGTTGCAGATCGATCATGGATTCATGCCGATACGATGCGGCAGCCAGGCTTGGATAAATTCCAAAAACGAACGTACTTTGGCCGACATATATTTACGGTGCGGGTAAACGGCATATATTTCCAATGGCGAGATACCGTATTGCTCCATCACCACTTGCAAACGGCCTTGTTCAATATCGCGACCAACTATGTAACGCGGCAACATGATCAGGCCCAAACCGTTGACCGCGGCATTACGAATCGGGTCAGCCATATTGGCCTGCATCCTGCCGGTGACCGTGACGGTGCGCTCGCCGAGGATGCCCTTGAAGCGCCATTTATTGCGCGGCGGTATGGCCCAGTTGATCAGGCAGCTGTGGTCTTCAAGGTCTTCAGGGTCTTGTGGTGTGCCGTGCGATTTTAGATACTCCGGGGACGCGCACACCACCAAGGACGAACTGGCAAGTTTGCGAGCCACCAGACTGGTGTCGTTAAGTTGGCCCAAATAAATAGCCAGATCCACACCCTCATCAATCAAATCCACCTGTCCGCCTTTCAACACCATCTCTACCGAGAGATCGGGGTAGTTCTTAAGGTATTCGGTTAAACCCGGCGATATGTGGCTGGCGCCAATGACCGGCGGCGCCAAAATTTTCAGAGTGCCGCGCGGCTCCGTTTGCAGATGTGTGATCGCCGATTCCATTTCCGCGACGTCAAGTAGGACCTGTTGGCAACGTTCCAAATAGGCTTCGCCAGCTTCGGTTAAGCTTAAGCTGCGAGTGGTACGATTGAACAAGCGTGTGTTGAGTTCGCTCTCCAGCTGCATGATGTGTTTAGTGGCCATCGCTCTGGAGATATCCAGATCTTTGGCGGCGCCGGCAAAGCTGCCTGCCTTGGCGACGCGGACAAAGACATTCATGCTGGTTAATTTGTCCATGTTATCTCCAGGGGAGTAAAAAATTTATCAAAAGACGTTGACATTTTTATTGTTTCTAAATTGTATACAATTTATTTAATAAAAGCCTAATTGTAAACTTTTTTCTATCCTGTATAGTAGCCAGCAACTGATGAGCAAGCACGTTAAATTTTGTCAAGCACAAGATTTGAAAACAGAGGATTTGAGCACAAATGAGCGAATTTAAAAAAGATATTTTCGTTGGTGCTTTGTTGATTGCCGGTATATGGAACTTTATCTCCGGTCTGTTTGTAATTTCTACTGTGTTATTCGCTGCAACGTCGATGTTTAGCAATATGTCGATACCAAAACAGTTGAATAGCTGATCCACGAATTTGTAACTACCTCCTGGTGTTGTAATAACGAGCGGTAACCTCCTTCAAAGCACTCCGCTGGTTTTCTAGCCTCCCTCTGCGTAAGCACTGGGAGGTTTTTTTTTGCCTGTTTCGGCAACGTGCTATGATTTTGCAGCCCCATAACCTAGATAAATCAATGAGCGACGTTTTACAGCAATTAGCCTTGGTTCTTGAGCAGCGTAAGTTGCAAACCGCCGATCAATCCTATGTGGCGAGCTTGTACGCCAAAGGACTGGATCATATATTGAAAAAAATCGGCGAAGAAGCTACCGAGACGGTAATTGCCGCCAAAGACGGCGATAAGGATAAAATTATTTACGAGACAGCCGATCTTTGGTTTCACTGCATGGTCATGTTGGCGCAGCAGGAACTAGGGCCGGAACATGTGATCAATGAATTACAACGGCGCTTCGGCTTATCCGGTTTGCAGGAAAAAGCACAGCGCGATTCGTCCTGATGGTTAAATATAAGGAGTGAGAAATGGGTTTAAGTATCCCTCATCTATTAGTAGTATTGGTTATCGTGGTGTTGGTATTTGGTACCAAACGTCTGAAAAATGTCGGCGCCGATCTCGGCGAGGCGATCAAGGGTTTTCGCTCTGCGGTAAAGGAAGGCGGTGACGACAAAGCGATTGCTCGTAAAGAAGAAGAGCCGTTGGAAGGTGAAGTTACCCACAAAGAAAAAGATCAGGCTTAGTTCGTTATATGTTCGATGTCGGATTTTCAGAGTTATTGATGGTCGGTTTGGTAGCGTTGCTGGTTTTGGGGCCGGAAAAATTGCCGAAAGCGGCGCGACTGGCCGGATTGTGGGTAGGAAAAGCCCGTACTGTGTTAGCGACAGCCAAGGCTGAAATCAAGCAAGAGCTGCACGCGGAAGAAATGCGCCAGCTGATGCAACAGCAAAGCATAGCCGGCGAATTGGAGAAGGTTGTGCAAGAAACCCAATCGGCCCTTGACGATATTAATTTTAATGTTCAGGCGGCGACCGAAATCAATCAGGACGATGACAAAACACCAACCGCAGGATAACGAGCAGTCTTTTTTTAGCCATTTGGTCGAGCTGCGCGACCGCCTGTTGAAGGTAGTGTTGTGCGTGTTGCTGGTGTTTGTCGGTACCGCCAGTTATGCCAACGAAATCTACACCTATCTGGCCGAGCCTTTACTGCAGCATATGCCGAAAAACAGCACGATGATTGCCATCGATGTTGCCTCTCCGTTTTTCACGCCATTCAAACTGGCTTTTGTGGTGGCCGTATTTATTTCGATACCGGTCATCCTGTACCAGTTTTGGGGCTTTGTAGCGCCGGGTTTGTATCGTCACGAAAAGCTGATGGTGGCCCCTTTATTATTGGCTAGCACGCTGCTGTTTTACGGCGGCGCAGCATTCGCCTATTTTCTGGTATTCCCGTTAGTATTCGGTTATCTCACGTCGGCAGCCCCGGCTGGCGTGGCGGTGATGACCGATATCGCCACCTATCTGGATTTTGTGCTGGCAATGTTTTTCGCCTTCGGACTGTCGTTTGAAATTCCGATTTTCACCATCGTGCTGGTTTGGACCGGCATCATCACCCCGGAAACCCTGGCTGAAAAAAGGCCGTATGTGATTGTCGGCGTGTTTGTCATAGCGATGTTTTTGACGCCGCCCGACGCCTTATCGCAAACCCTGCTGGCCGTACCGATGTGGCTGTTGTTCGAATCCGGCTTGCTATTTTCAAGGCTTTTCGTCAAAAAAGAGCAGGCGGCCGAGGATAGTGAATAGTATCGCTCAGCGTTTCGCCAAGGTACGGGAGCAACTTCGTCAGGCCGAAATCGACGCGCAACGTCCATCTGGTAGCGTTCAACTGTTGGCCGTTAGTAAGACCAAGCCGGCGTCAGATATTGCCGCAGCCTACCGATTTGGTCAGCGCCATTTCGGCGAAAATTACTTACAAGAAGCGCTGAAAAAACAGCAGGAATTGGCGGCATTCAATATCAGCTGGCATTTCATCGGGCCGATTCAATCCAATAAAACCAAGCAGATAGCCCAGTATTTTTCCTGGGTACACAGCGTTGACCGCTTGAAAATAGCCGAGCGTCTAAGCGAGCAGCGTCCCGGTTATTTGCCGCTGCTAAATATCTGTTTGCAGGTTAATATCAGCGATGAAGTCAGCAAGTCCGGTATCGAGTTGGCCGATTTGCCGGTGCTGATCGAGCAAGTCGGCAAATTGCCTAACTTGCGTTTACGCGGGGTGATGGCAATTCCTGAGCCACAGCAGGATTATCAGGCGCAATGTCTGCCCTACCGCCGGCTTTATCAAGCAGTGCGGCAACTTGATCGTAGCGATCTAGATACCTTTTCGTTTGGGATGAGCGGCGATTTGCAAGCGGCGGTCGCCGAAGGTTCAACGTTGGTGCGGATAGGCACGGCGCTGTTCGGCGAGCGTCCTAGCCAATAATTTGTTTTTAATGGATAATGGCGGCTATTTTCCGATAAATCCCCATTTTTCAACGCGATGAAACAAAAGCTGGAAGCCCTTTTAGAACAAGCCGTTACAGCCCTTAAAACCCAAGGTATTCTCGAAAACGATTTTGTTGCGCAAATCAATTTAGAGCGCACCCGCGATGCGCAGTACGGCGATTTCGCCACCAATCTGGCGATGTTGCTGGCCAAGCCGGCCAAACTTAACCCTAGACAACTAGCCGAAAAAATCGTCACCGCTCTACCGAGCGATGCGCTGATCAGCAAGGTTGACATAGCCGGTCCCGGATTTATCAATTTCTTTATCAATCCCGATAGCCAGTTCCAGATTGTCAAACAGATACTCGATGTCGGGTCGGAGTTCGGTTTAAGCAAGATCGGCGCCGGCAAACGCGTCCAAGTCGAATTTGTTTCCGCCAATCCCACCGGGCCTTTGCATGTCGGCCATGGCCGCGGCGCCGCTTACGGTTCGGCGGTAGCGGATTTGTTGGCCGCGGCCGGGTTTCAGGTTGAACGCGAATATTACGTCAACGATGCTGGCCGGCAGATGGACATTCTGGCTACCAGTGTTTGGTTGCGGTATCTGGAAGCCTGCGACGAGGTGTTGCCTTTTCCGAGTAACGGCTATCGCGGCGAATATGTCCGTGAAATTTCCGCGAATTTGCATAAGAAAGCCGGTGACGCCTACCGCCGCGCCGCCGCGCTAGTGATGGCGGATTTGCCCGCCGACGAGCCACAGGGCGGCGACAAGGAAAAACATATCGATGCGTTGATCGACAGAGCCAAAACCTTGCTCGGCGAGGCCTACAAGGAAGTATTTCAAGCCGGTCTGGACGAAATCCTGGACGACATCAAGGATGACTTGGCCGAATTTGGTGTCAGCTATCAACAGTGGTTTTCCGAGCGTTCGCTGATGGAAGATCATTCTGTCGAACAAGCCCTAGAGCGCCTGGATGCGGCCGGGTATCTTTACCAGCAGGAAGGTGCCACCTGGTTTGCCTCCAGCCGTTTGGGCGACGAAAAAGATAGAGTCGTGGTGCGCGATAACGGTCAGACGACCTATTTTGCTTCCGATATTGCCTATCACATGAACAAGCTGGATCGCGGCTTCGATCAAATCGTCAATATTTGGGGTGCCGATCACCACGGCTATATTCCACGGGTGAAAGCGGCGATGCAGGCCTTGGGCGCCGACGACGCCAAGCTGAAAGTATTGCTGGTGCAATTTGCGATCCTGTATCGCGGCGACGAAAAAGTGCAAATGTCGACCCGCTCAGGCGAGTTTGTAACCTTAAGACAGCTACGCAACGAAGTCGGTAGAGATGCATGCCGCTTCTTTTACGTGATGCGTAAATCCGAGCAACATATGGATTTCGATTTGAAGCTGGCCACCTCCAGAAGCAACGAAAACCCGGTGTATTACGTGCAATACGCGCATGCCAGGGTTTGCAGCGTGTTACGCCAGCTCGACGAAAAAGGCCGGCAGCGCAATCCGTATTTGGGAATGGAAAATCTGAATCTATTGACCGAAGAGCAGGAAACCGCGTTATTGACTACACTTTCCAAGTACCCGGAAGCTTTGGAACGTGCTGCAGTGAATTACGAACCGCATCAACTGATTCATTATCTGCGTGAATTGGCCAATCAGTTCCACAGTTATTACAACGCGCATCAGTTTTTGGTAGACGACGACAAGCTTTGCAACGCCCGCATCAATTTGATTTGCGCGGTGAAACAGGTGTTGGTCAATGCTCTTTCGCTATTAAAAATTAATACACCTGAAGCGATGTAATGGCCAGAGACTATAAGCACCGCGTTCAAAGCCCCAGTTACGCTAATAGCCGCAGAAAACCGAAAAAGTCTTCGGTAGCGCTGTGGCGTTGGTTGCTGGTCATCGTGCTGATTGTGGCTTTTGGGGTGTTTCTGAATATGATCCGGCAGATGGTGCCTGAGTTGGTGGCTGGCAAACCTGGAGTGGAAATACCGCAGGTAGCCGAAAAGCTGAAACAGGAAATACCGGTAAAACCGCAAGTGGTTGCCGCAGCGGAAAAATCGACCGAGTCTGAAAAGCCGGCCGAACCGCAACAACCGGCGGAGCCTGAAGAACCGCGCTACGACTTTTATACCATCCTGCCGCAGGCGGAAGTGGTGGTTCCCGATTACGAAATTAAAACCAGGGTTCGCGAGCAACTGGTGGGTAAAACGAAAGCCGCCAAATACATCATGCAAGCGGGTTCTTTCCGCGAAGCCTCTGAAGCCGAGCGCCATAAAGCCAAACTGGCGTTATTGGGTATAGAGTCGCGCGTCGAGAAAGCCAAGGTTGGCAATGTGATTTGGCATCGCGTCAAAGTGGGGCCTTACGATAACCCGGCCAGTGTCTCCACGATCAAGGAATTGTTACAGAAGAACGGTATCGGCGTGATTGTTACCGAGAGCGGCCAATAAGTGCTTAATTGATCCGGTGTTTGGTCCTAGGATCCCCAGCTCAAGCAATACGGTAGCGTAAATTCGTTTCAGTGGGCGCCGATAGTAATTTAGATTGACTCGTTTGCTGTTTTAAGCTCTGATAACTTAGATAATTTCGACAGGAGAGGACCTATGATTAACAAAAAAACAATGGCGCTGATGTTTTTGGCGTTGACTATTCTAAGTGGTTGTCACCGCTTTTCCCGCCCGGAAAACAATGACGACAATTTGGTTGAAGTAAGCTACGACGTTGTTAATCAACTTATTCTCGATTTGAGACAACCTTTGCCCATTGGCAGTCTGGTCGTTATCAATTCCCTGGTCAATGTCGATGATCTAGAACAAAACTTGGCGTTTGGCCGAATAGTCTCCGATCAGATTTCCTCGGCTTTCCATCGCTCCGGTTACCGGGTGATGGGGATGGAATTACCGACCGAAATTTTTGCAAAAAACGAAACCGGCATCCTGCAACTGCCTGAAAAAACCAAGGAAGCGCTGAATAATGTCGGCGCCAAAGCGGTGGTGATCGGCTCGTATGCACCCGGTTACAATAATGTCTACGTATCTTTACGGGTGGTCGATATCGCCAGCCAAAATGTGATTTCTTCCGCTGACTATTCCGTGTCGATGGGGCCTGACGCTAAAGTTTTGGTTAAAAAACCCCAACCGAAGCAATAACGCCTTTCCTTAAAGCGGATTGCCGAAAGACAATCCGCTTAAATGCCCAGGCTGGTCGGGCGTTGTTTGGGAAAATGACTGGGTTGATGGCGTATCGATGGCGCTCTCCCCTGTTTCAGATCAAATCTGCTTTGCGGTTTATATTCCGCGTCTATATTAAACCCGTCCGGGCCAGCGCGTTTTCCGCCGAAGTTTTACCCAATATGTTCCCAGGCCATGTCCTTCTGTAAAAACTCGGTTATTGCCGGCTTCGAATCGAAGTTGCCGTACGCCAATAACAATTTGGCGTAGGCGGCTTCCAACGATATATTCCAGATCATTTCCGCGCCGCAATCCAGCAGCTCCCGAGTAGAGGCATACGCGCTTTCGGAAAACAGTGCCGGCGCTAGATAAATTTTGATGCCCCGCCCGGCGCAGCGTTTGACGAACTCGACCAAACTGTACTGCTCACCCACCGCATCAGATGCGCAAGCGGTGCCGGAATGATAAAGGTCGTGTAGCACTGCATCGACGGTGTCGAGATTGTATGCAGAGTAATCCAGGCCGGGATAAGGTCTGGTCAACAATATTCGTTTGGAAAAGTCTGGTCTAAGCGCAATCGATGCGCGCTCGCTTAGCGCCGGATTTTGTAGGGATTGGAACCGTCCGTTCTCGAAGCACATCCATGCCTGCGACTGCACGCTGATGAAATCGCTACTTAACGGCAGGCAGGATGACAAGCGGCTGCCCAGATGAATCTGCATCGTTTGCCCCGGATTTCGATAAGGCACAAACACGCCGGCCAGACCGAGTTGGCGGATAAATTCCACCGCGCAGAGAAAGTTCGCCAGGCCGTTGGCCTGCGGGTTATCAAGCGGCAGATCGCTGGAAACCAGAAGCAGCGGAATCGACAGGCTATTGAAATACAGACTCAGTGCGGCGGCGCTAAATGCAAGAGTGTCGGTGCCATGGGTGACGATGATGCCGTCGAAGCGGCTTAAATCCTCGGCTTCGATGCTGGCGATAATTCCCGGCCAGTGGCTGGGGTGCAGATTTTCGCTAAGAATTTGCACGGGTTGCAAGGACTTGAAGTTTACCGAGCCGGGATCGTCGGCTTGCGTCGCAAAGCACTGCAATAGCTTAAAGCCGGCGTTGCAGTCGGTATTAATGGTGTCGCCACTAAGCTGAGAGCCTATGGTACCGCCGGTAAAAATCAGCAGGATGTTTTTCGGCATAAAGGATGGTTTCTAGTATGATGTTTCGCCAATAATAAGGCCCATCTTAAAACACTCCGTATGAAAATATCACTGATCGTGGCAATGGCCAGCAATCGAGCCATCGGCCTGAACGGCCAAATGCCCTGGCACCTGTCGGCCGATTTAAAGCGCTTCAAGCAGATCACCATGGGGGCGCCGATCTTGATGGGCCGTAAAACCTTTGAAGCCATCGGCCGGCCCTTGCCGGGTCGGGAGAATATTGTTATCAGCCGCGATCCGGATTACCAACAGCAGGGTTGCCGGGTGTTTACCGACATTGCCAGTGTGTTACGGCACTATGCCGACCATTCCGAATTATTCGTGATTGGCGGTGCTACCTTATACGAAGCTATGCTAGTTCAAGCGGATTATCTGTATTTGACCGAAATCAACAGACAGTTTGCCGGCGATACTTTTTTTCCGGAAATCGATTTAAGCCAATGGCGGGAAATCGCTAGAGAGGAGGTGGAAAACGATCAAACCGTTGATTTTACCTACCGTTTTTTAAAGTTTCAAAACGCCCGGCTCGATTAGGCCACACAAAATATTTTGCCAATATCCGCCGGAGTCGATTAGCGGCGGAATTTTTGTCATAAAACTGTCATATTCGCTTCATACTATTGTCACGCTAGATTGGCAATATGGATCTTAAGTTTTAAACATTTCGAGAAAATATATGAAAAACACCTTCAAGCTGAAATCGCTGGTTTTAGGATTTGGTTTTGCATCCGCTGCCCTGATCGGCGGCGAAGCAGCTGCGGCCCCCGCGACATTGGATCCTGCATTGCCCGAATACGCGGCAGCCAGTGGTGTGTCCGGCAATATTTCCAGCGTTGGCTCCGATACCTTGGCCAATCTGATGACTTTGTGGGCCGAAGAGTTCGGCAAACTATACCCTAACGTTAATGTGCAGATTCAGGCTGCCGGTTCTTCGACCGCGCCGCCGGCGCTGACCGAAGGTACCGCTAACCTCGGCCCGATGAGCCGGAAAATGAAAGACAACGAAATCGACGATTTCGAAAGCAAATACGGCTATAAGCCGACTGCAATTCCCGTTGCGATAGATGCGCTGGCGGTTTTCGTCAACAAGGACAATCCGGTTAAAGGTTTAAGCCTGCCGCAAGTGGATGCAATTTTGTCGTCAACCCGTAAATGCGGGTTTGCTACCGATATCAACACTTGGGGGCAAGTTGGCCTGACTGGCGGTTGGGCTAGCAGACCGATTCAAATGTACGGCCGTAACTCGGTTTCCGGTACTTACGGTTTCTTTAAAGACGAAGCCTTGTGTAAAGGCGATTTCAAAAGCAACGTCAACGAACAGCCTGGTTCCGCATCCGTGGTGCAATCGGTCACTACTTCGGCAAACGGCATCGGTTATTCAGGTATCGGCTATTCCACCTCGGGCGTAAAAGCCGTGCCGTTAGCGCATAAAGACGGTCAACCGTTCGTTGAGCCGACTCCGGAGAATGCCACATCAGGTGCTTATCCGCTATCGCGCTTTTTGTACGTCTATGTCAACAAAAAACCTAACGAGCCGTTGGCGCCTTTGGAGAAGGAATTCATCAAAATGGTATTGTCAAAAACCGGACAACAAGTTGTGATCAAGGACGGCTACATCCCGTTGCCCGCCAAAGCAGTGGAAAAAGCTTTAACCTTGATTCAGTAATTAGATCAGCCAAGGATGTCTGAAAAAGGACAATATTGCACGGACGCAGCAAGGGATTGGCTGATGGAAATGGTGGCCATATCCCCCTCACTGTGAATGGTGAATGATCTTGTATAATACAAAGCCGATGATTTTTAAACAGTTATCGGCTTTTTATCTCTGTCGCGTCGTTTTTTCGACGCAGCTATGTTAACCAACCATGCCTTGTTATGACTGAAGCCCACCCCATTCCAGCGAAAGCCACGCTGTTGCAAACAGCTACTAGCGACCGTTATCAGCGTTGGCGTCTGGTAAAAGATAAGTTGGTGGCGCGTTGCGTAGTCGCAGGCGGCCTGAGTATTATCCTCGCCGTGGTGCTGATTTTTTTCTACCTGTTGTATGTGGTTTTTCCGATATTGTTGCCGTCCCACGCGGAAGCGGTCGGCCGTTACGATGTGCCGGAGCGGGCATTGGGTAACACCGTATTTTTGTCGATGGAAGAACAAAACGAAGTGGGCGTGCGTTTTACCGACACTGGCAAAGCCGTATTTTTTAGCGTCGCCACCGGTCAGCCCATTCGCGTGGACGCGTTGCCTATTCCGGAGAACATAAAAATCACCAGCTATGCCCATGGCGGTGTTGATAAAGGTGTAATTGCCTTTGGTTTGTCAGATGGCCGCGCCGTGGTCGTTAAACACGATTACAAACTGACGTATCCGGACGGCAAACGGGTAATTACCCCCGCTATTCAATATCCGCTGGGCACCGAACCGTTAGTGGTGGATAAACAAGGCCAAGCGCTGACAAAACTGGCGGTGAAGTTGGGTGATAAAAGCAGTACCCTGCTGGCAAAAACCGCCGATAACCGCATGCTGTTGAGCAGCCTGAGTAAAAAAGAGTCGCTGTTCGACGACGAAGCGTCTTGGGAAGCCACCGACACGGTGATCGAGATGGCTGCCGACGAAGTCGACTTTATCCTGCTGGATAAGGAATTGCGCAATCTGTACCTGGCAAGCCGCACCGGCGATTTAACCGTGGTGGATATTCTCGACAAAAGCCAGCCCAAGATCAAACATAAGCTGAATGTGCTGCATCAGGGTGTGCAAATCAGCAGTATGGAATTTTTAAACGGCGACATTTCGCTGTTGATTGGCGATAGCAGCGGGGTGATGGCCCAATGGTCCATGATTCGCGATCAGCAAAACCATTTCAGCGTCGAAAAACTGCGTGAATTTAAAGTGTCCGATGCGCCGATTATTACCATCAATCCGGAACAACGCCGCAAAGGCATGCTGGCTGCCGACGCCAATGGCGAGATCGGCATCTACAGTTCCACCGCCGAACGGGAATTGATCAAGGAAAACATCCCCGGCGGGACACCGGTGGCCGTTACCTTGTCGCCCCGCGCCAACGCCATGTTATTGCAGGCGGCGGACGGTAAAATCAATCATTGGGTAATCGAAAACGAGCATCCGGAAGTGTCCTGGAGTTCGTTATGGAATAAGGTTTGGTACGAAAGCTATCCTAAACCCGATTACATCTGGCAGTCGTCGGCGGCCAGCAACGATTTCGAACCGAAAATGAGCCTGACGCCGCTGGTGTTCGGCACCCTGAAGGCTTCGTTTTACGCAATGTTGATGGGGGTGCCGCTGGCTTTGTTCGGCGCGATTTATACGGGTTATTTCATGGCACCCAGCGTGCGGCAGTATGTAAAGCCGGGCGTGGAAATTATGGGGGCGTTGCCGACCGTGATTCTGGGTTTTCTGGCCGGTCTGTGGCTGGCGCCTTTCGTGGAAGCCAATCTCACCGGAATCTTTTCGCTGCTGATGCTGGTGCCGCTGTCGGTGATGATTTTCGCGTATTGTTGGCAATACGTGCCGGAGCAAACCCGGCATAAAATCCCGGACGGCTGGGATGCGATTGTGTTGATCCCCGTGGTGATATTCGGTGCTTGGTTGTCTTTTCAGTTAAGCCCTACTATTGAGGCGCTGTGTTTCAATGGCGATCTGCGGACTTGGATGCGCGAGGAATTCGGAATCGGTTACGATCAGCGCAACACGCTGGTGGTTGGTTTGGCGATGGGTTTTGCGGTAATTCCGATGATTTTTTCCATCGCCGAAGATGCGATTTTCAGCGTACCCAAACATTTGACTACCGGCTCGTTGGCGCTGGGCGCGACGCCTTGGCAAACCTTGACTAAAGTGGTTTTACTGACCGCTAGCCCCGGTATTTTCTCGGCGATCATGATCGGCTTCGGCCGCGCCGTCGGCGAGACCATGATTGTGTTGATGGCCACTGGCAATACCGCGGTAATGGATTTGAGCATTTTCCAGGGGCTGCGCACGCTGTCCGCCAATATCGCGGTGGAAATGCCGGAATCGGAAGTTAACAGCACTCACTACCGTGTGTTGTTTCTCGCGGCGCTGGTGCTATTCATGTTCACTTTTGTAGTCAATACGCTGGCTGAAGTCATTCGGCAGAATCTAAGACAAAAATACAGCTCATTATGATTAAAGCATGGTTTAAGAGCGGTTCGCCCTGGATATGGATGACCGCCGGCGCGGTCAGTTTGAATCTGATATTGGTAGTGGGCTTGCTGCTGCTGATTGCGGTGAGAGGCTTGGGGCATTTTTGGCCGGCCGATATCATCGAATACCGTTATCAGGATCGCGATGGCCCGGAAATTTCTATAGTCGGAGAGGCTGTGGCGACTTCGTTATTGCCTGCCGTGCAAGCCAGGGCTGCGGGGCATGAGTTGCTGGATAACGGCGAATATCTGGTGCAGCATCTGGTAAAAACCGGTAACCGCGATATTCTCGGTAGCGATTTTCGTTGGATTCAGCAGCAATACATCCACGGCCAATCCACGCCGGACGATTTGATCATGATCGAACGCCGGGAGTGGGGTAATTTCTACGGCCGCTTGGTGGCGGTTAAGGAAGACGGCGCGGTGATTGCCCAAGGCGAGCAAGCCTGGCAGGTCGCGCAAGAAAAGTTGGCGAAAGTGTTGGCGCAGCACGACGAAATCGATAGTTTGCAAGACCATGAAGTCGGTGCAATCAATTATCAACTGGAACGTCTGCGTTTGAAGCAACGCGCGCTGGAACTGAAAAATGCCTGGAGCGAGGCTTCCAAACAGGAATTTGCCGCGCAAAAACAGGATTACGAAAAACAATACCAAGTTATCCAGCAACAAATCGGCAAACTGAGCAAGGAAAGCAAACGCTACAGTCTGGTGGTTGCTGAAGCCGGGCAAAAGGAAATCAGCCTTCCCTTGAATCGGGTGGTTAAACTGACCCGTCCCAATACGATGAACGTGTTCGATAAATGCATCGAATATATCGGTAATTTCGCCACCTTTGTCAGCGACGAACCGCGCGAAGCCAATACCGAGGGCGGTATTTTCCCTGCCATATTCGGTACAGTGCTTATGGTGTTGCTGATGGCAGTGGTGGTGACGCCGTTTGGCGTGATTGCTGCGGTTTATCTGCGCGAATACGCCAAGCAAGGCTTTATCACACGGGTGATACGGATTGCCGTTAATAACTTGGCTGGCGTACCCTCCATCGTTTACGGCGTATTCGGTTTGGGCTTTTTCGTGTATATCATCGGCGGCAATATCGACCGCTTGTTTTTTCCGGAAGCGGCGCCGGCGCCGGTGTTCGGTACGCCCGGGCTACTATGGGCATCGTTGACACTGGCCTTGATGACCTTGCCGGTGGTGATTGTCGCCACCGAGGAAGGTTTGTCGCGCATACCCAAATCGATTCGGGAAGGCAGTTTGGCGCTGGGCGCCACCAAGGCCGAAACCCTGTGGCGCACGGTATTGCCGATGGCCAGTCCGGCCATCATGACCGGCTTGATTCTGGCGGTGGCGCGCGCCGCCGGCGAAGTCGCGCCGTTGATGCTGGTTGGTGTGGTTAAACTGGCGCCTACCTTGCCTTTGGATGGTAATTTCCCCTATTTGCATTTGGATAGAAAGTTTATGCATTTGGGTTTTCATATTTACGACGTCGGTTTCCAGAGTCCTAATGTCGAAGCCGCCAGGCCCTTGGTATACGCGACGTCTTTATTACTGGTGATGGTCATTATCGGCTTGAATATGTTCGCTATCTCCATACGCAACAATTTGCGGGAAAAGTACCGCGCCCTAGAAAATTAATATCGCATATTCATCCGGAAGCCTGGACCCAATACCATGACAACAGCCCAAATAAATACCCACGCCATCGATCTCGGTGCGTTGAAACGGGAAGGCAAAAAAAGCGCCGAGCAACTCGAAACCTGTATCAAAGTCGAAAATCTGGATTTGTTCTACGGCCAGAAGCAGGCATTGCACAGCGTTAATATGGAAATGCCCCATAAGAAGGTGACGGCTTATATCGGTCCCAGCGGTTGCGGGAAATCCACTCTGCTCCGCTGCATTAACCGGATGAACGATCTGGTCGACGGCGTCAGTATCAAGGGTAAAATTCTGCTGGACGGCGAGGATATTTACGATAAATCGGTGAATGTCGCCGCCTTGCGCCGACGGGTGGGCATGGTGTTTCAAAAACCTAATCCGTTTCCGAAAACCATTTATGAAAACGTGGCTTACGGGCTGCGGATTCAAGGTGTCAACGACCGGCGCATCCTCGACGAAGTTGTCGAAAAATCATTGCGCGGTGCGGCGCTATGGGATGAAATGAAGGACCGGCTCAACGACAATGCCTTGGGTATGTCCGGCGGCCAGCAGCAACGTTTGGTGATCGCCAGAGCCATCGCCATCGAGCCGGAAGTGATTTTGTTGGACGAGCCGGCCTCGGCCCTGGACCCGATTTCCACGTTGAAAATCGAAGAATTAATCAACGAACTGAAAGAAAAATATACGATCGTGATCGTTACCCACAACATGCAGCAGGCGGCGCGGGTGTCCGATTACACTGCCTTTATGTATATGGGCGAATTAATCGAATTTGGTGAAACCAGCGAATTGTTTACCAATCCGGCGAAAAAACAAACTGAAGATTACATTACCGGCAGGTACGGCTAGGAGGTAGGCAATGGATAACAGCAAAATCAAACAACATATTTCCCGTCAATTTAACGAGGAGATGGAAGATATCCGTAACAAAGTGCTGACCATGGGGGGATTGGTCGAGCAACAAGTCGATCTGGCGACCAAGGCTTTCATGAGCAATGACCTGGAGAACGCAGAGAAAGTGGTCCTGCAGGATCGGTATGTCAATGAAATGGAAAAAGACATCGACCACGAATGCACCGAAATTATGGCTAAACGCCAGCCGGCGGCCTACGATCTACGGATGTTGATCGCGACCATCAAAATCATCACCGACCTGGAACGCATCGGCGACGAAGCGGCGCGCATTGCGAAGATGACCATGCGTCTGGAAGGCGCCGATTATTACCAGGACAAGTATTACGAAATCGAACATCTGCTGAATCTGGTCAAGGAAATGCTGAACGGCGCGCTGGATGCGTATGCCAGAAACGATGTTGAGGAAGTCGTCGCGATTACCGAGCAGGACGCCAAGGTAGATCGGGAATACACCAGCATCACCCGGCAGCTGATTACGCAAATGATGGAAAACCCGCGGAATATTACCCGCGCGCTGGATATGTTGTGGGCGGCCCGCGCGCTGGAACGGATAGGCGACCACGCCTGCAATGTCTGTGAACAGGTGATTTATATGGTGAAGGGTAAGGACGTACGCCATATTAGCCGAGAAGAACTGGAACGCGCGGTTAATTCAGTTCGTTAGTCGATTGAGCTTCGGCCGGATTCAGGGTAATCGTAAATTCGCTACCCCGATCAATCCGGCTGCTCACTGCCAGGGAACCGCCCATCAGCTCGACCATATGTTTGGTAATCAATAGGCCTATGCCGGTACCTTCTATGCTTTCCTGATCCTGATGAAAACGGGTAAAGGGCTGAAAAAGCAACGCAAGTTTATCGGCCGCAATACCCGCACCGGTATCCTTCACGGCGATACGGACTTTATTGTCCTTTTGCTCGACCAATACTGTTACCTCGCCATGCGGACGATTATATTTGACCGCATTGGATAGCAAATTAAGCACGCATTGTTTCAAACGCAGCCGGTCGGCATTGACCGGAACCGGCTGTTCCGGGAGCCGGCATTGGATGCTGATGCCCTGTGCCTTGGCATGATGACCGATCAGTTCCAAGGCTTCCGCAATCACGCTTTGGCAGTCGATCTCGTCGATACAGACCGTCAATTTGCCGCTTTCCACGGCGGACAGGTCCAGCAATTCGCTGATCAAATCCAGCAGATGCAGGCCAGCGCTTAAGATATGACTGACGGAATCTTTTTTATCTTCGTCTAACGGTTCCTTCTGATCCGACTCCAGCAGCTGACTAAAGCCGATAATCGCATTTAACGGCGTGCGCAGTTCATGGCTCATATGCGACAAAAACTCCGATTTGGCTTGGCTAGCGCGTTCGGCTTCCCACTTGGCGTGTGATAAATTGACGATTAATGCGTTTTTGTTGAGTTCGTGTTGCTCCAGTCGCTCCAGCATGGTGTTAAAGGTTTTAATTAAGGTCCCGGTTTCGTCGAAAGTGTCCACCTTGAGCCGGCTGTTGAAACTATTGTTCCGGCTGATTTGCTCGATCTTGGACGTAAGGCGCAACAATGGCCGGCTGATTTTGTAACCCAGCCAGCGAGCCAATAACACGGCGATCAGCATCGCCAGCAGCATCGCGCTCAGGGCCTCTAGCGCCGTGTAACGGAAGTTATATATCAATTCCGCCAGCGACAAATGCAGGGCTAGGTAACCAATAAGTCGTTGGTCGATTCTGACGGGAACCAGCAAATCCAGTGAATCGGAACGAAAAATATGATCAACGCTTTGGCCGTTTAATGTTGCGGAAAATTGCCGCCAAAATTCGCCATCCCGTTTATCCGTGCTTAACTTGGTCTGGTTTTGCGGCAACTGCCTCCGATAGTCGGCAAACAGCCTATAGTCGGCGGTAAAAATGTAGGCGCCGATCACATCGTCTTTTTCCCTTAGTGCCGCCAGGATTTCTCTAGCCGTGCCGGGGTCTTGATAGACAATCGCCGCCGATACATTGCTGGCGAGTATTTTGGATAACACCCGGCTTTGCTCCAGCAATGTTTGTTTCTGATGCCGATAATCGGTTGCCAGAAAAAACACTAGCGTGAATACCGCCGTGATTAACGCTGTCAGCAGCACGATGGCCAAAATTTTTCGGCGAATTGAAGCGTGTTGGTAGATGCTACTAAGCGACATGGCTATTCCAGTATCCGTGAGCTTCGCAGTAGCTTGGAACTAATCGTCAGCCCGGTCTGCGTCACATTTTTCAGTTGAATCACCGGTTGAATACGTTGGCCGTCGTTGGCCAGCCTGATCATACCGCCGCGTTGCTCGAAATCGGCGATATCGCTGACGGTCAGAATCGGCAACGCATGCACGAACTCCAGCGTGGCGGCGAGTATTCTCTCTTGTTGGGCCGGCACGTAAATCACCTGGCATTCATGTAATTGGCCGGGCACCGGATCTATAAGCAACTGAATGGGTTGATCGTGCACCCGTTCGCCTTCGATCAGCTTGGCCAGGATTTGCGTCACCGGCGAGTTGGCATAACTGCAAAATAAAAAATGCTTGCTAATGTCCGCCGGCCAGGTAACGAAGTAGGCAAAGTTATACAGATAGGCCGCTTTAAGTTCCGTTTCGTTGAAACGCGGCTCCTCGGCTTTAACTGCTTGTATCCACAGCGAATAGCACAATAGCAGTAGTGTCAAACCCCGCCAAGCATGGCCGGAATTGACCAAGACCGTTTTTAACCGGCTAGGGCGCTGCATCTAATAACGCACCGTGGCTTTAAGGTAGTAGTTGCGTTCGAATTCGCTGCTGATCACGGCGTTGTCCAGATAGGGACTGAATTCCAGATGCCGATTGTCCAGCAAGTTTTGCGCACCGACCGCCAACTCAAAATGCAGATTCGGCTGCCAGCCCAGTCGCAAGTCCACGCGGTGATAAGCCCTAACCTGATTAACAAGCCGATCGCTGTAATACCAGTGGGCATCGAATTCCAATTGATACGGCAGATTCAGGTAAGAGCTCAAGTTGAACCGATTCCGCGCGCTATTGCCTTCGGCTATTTCGGCGGCACTGTCCAGACTGCCATCACGCCGATGCAGCGCAATCCCAAACAGGCTGTAACTGCCTTGCATGCGCCAGTTCTCCGAAACCCGCCAGTTCAACGCGGTTTCCCAGCCATAGGTTTCGCCATTCGCTTTGTTGGCAATCAGAAACGGGATGGTGGTATTTTGTCCGGATACTATCGGGGTTTGCGGCTCGGTTGTGCTGAGTCGGCCGTAATCGCTGTAAAACAGCGTGGTATCGATGTTGAAGGCGTCGCCGGGGAAAAAGCGATATCCCAGTTCGTAAGTAATTGCGCTTTCCGAGTCGAAATTGTCGTCGCCCAATATATTTGCGTTAGTTCCGGGGCCGACGTTGAACAGCACATTCAGATCGTGATCCACTCTTGCCGGCACTCTTACCGCTCGGGATACCGCTCCCCACAGGCTATGCTGTCGATTGGGCATCCACAACAGCCTTGCCGAGGGTTGAATTTCAAAACCGGTAAAGTCGTTGTGTTCGACTTTGCTGCCGTAAATAAAGCGCAGATTATCGTCCAGAAATCGCCATTCGTCTTGCCCGAAGACATTAAACAAATGCACATCGCGTTGCGCCGGATCGAAATACAACAAAGCTTGCTTTTGCTCGAGTAGATCGCTGTTGAAGCGATAACCGGCGCCCCAGGTCAAATTATGCTCCTGCAGGCGGAAATTATGCTGCAGATCGAGATCGAAGGTGCTGCGCCGATAGTCCAGTCGAACCTGATTTCTGACGGCATGATCGAAATAGCTGCGAATTTGCAGGCGGCTGTTGTTTTCCAGGGTTTGCTGCCAGCGCAGCAATAGGTTGCCGCCGTATTTTTTAGCGTTGTCGGCGATAACCGGGGCCATAGGATTCAGGTTGCTCAGCGATTGTTGCATATCGCCGTTGAAATAGTCGCCCTGCACGATCAGGTTTTTGCGGGCGTCCGGTGTCCAGTCGCTGCGAAAGCCGGCTCGTCCCATGTCCAGGCGATCGTTAGCTTTGTCGCCGTTGCCGAAATGGAAATCGTCGCGATGATTGTATTTGCCGTAAATCCGGTAATGAAAATCAGGATTGATTTCGCCGCCGTAACGAAAGGTGCCGAATCCGGGTTCTTCCTTGCTGGTGCCGCCCGACAGCAATAGGCCTTGCGACTCCTGCGACGAGCGGGTAATGATGTTAATCACGCCGTTGACGGCGTTGGAGCCCCATAAGGTGGCGCCCGGGCCGCGAATCACCTCGATACGGTCTATGTCTTCCAGCGGATAATCCTGTTCATTCCAGTACACCCCGGAGTTTAACGGATCGTAAACGGTGCGGCCGTCCACCATCACCAATAATTTATTGGCATAAATGCCGTTGAAACCTCGGCTACTGATCGCCCATTGATTGGCATCCACGCGAGCGACTTCCAAGCCCGGGACTTTGCGCAGCACTTCCGGAATCGATTGCATGCCGGAGCGCCTGATTTCTTCGTGACTGATCACGAATACCGCGGACGGCGTCTCGTTGATGGGTTGCTGGTTTTTCGTGGCAATGGAGACCGTGGTGGCGCTTAGTTCTTGCAGGGACAGGGCTTTTAGGTGTGTCAGCGTATCGTCCGCATAGACATCGCCAGCGGTCAAGCAGGTTAAATAAAAAAGCGTTGCGCTCTGATATTTCCCAGCCTTTTTTAGCCGTTTTGCCATAAACCCCGTTTCTATACCCTATTAAGCATGGGTTCATTGTAGACGGGCGCGATTAAATAGCAAAACCTCTTTGGTCGGTCGGGTAAAAGCCGGGGGGTTACTTGATGGCGCGGATCAATTTGATCATGTCGCTGCTGGCCGGGTCGATAAATATTTTCTGGAACGGACAGGCTTGGACGTTCTTTAGGGTTTGCCGATTGATATTGGCACCCAAGGTATTCACAACCAACGGGTTGAATAAATTCATCAGGGTAGCCAGGATTTTGTTGGAACTTAAAACATGTTCCAGCAGCAGTACTTGGCCGCCGGGCTTACATACCCGATACAGCTCTTTCAGGCCTTTTCTGGGCTTGGGGACCGAACAGAACACGAAACTGCCGATGACTGTATCGAAACTGTTATCGGCGTAATCCAGGGATTGCACATCCATCAGCGTCAGATCGACAGCAATCTGTTTACGCTGCTGTTTGCGTTGCGCTATTTCCAGCATTCTTGGACTGAAATCGATACCGGTCATTCTGGCATCGTCCGGATAGAAGGCGAAATTTTTGCCGGTACCTACACCGACTTCCAAAATGTGGGCGCCCGCCGCCTGCACCCAGAGTTTTTTACGTAAACGGCGAAACAGCAAGCCTTCCAAAACGCCTTCCAGACTGTCGAAATAAGGCGCCAGCCGGTCATAGCGTTGTCTGATCCGGTTGCTGTTCGCTGTCATGTATAACTTACGCCTCTAGTTGCTGAATGCCATCCAGAAACCAGCGGGTTTGTTTGCTGTTTATCGGTTTGATGAAATGCCAGACTTCCTTGATTGCTTCGGCCGGCGCATCGTCTTCGCTGATCAGCGCGTCGAACAGGACCACGGCTTCCAGTTCCGAACCGGCTTCGCGCACGTCGAGCAGTTCGGCATTCAGTTTTAGCACTACGGTTTTGTTATTGCCGCCTGATGTGCGCAATTGTTCCTGAATTTCCGCGAAGACTTTGTCGGTGGTCAAACCGCGGATCTCGGCCAGGTCGCGATTATCCCAAGACGCTTGTAAGTGCCGGTAGGCGTTCTCCGCACCGGTCAAGAAAGTATGTTGATCGAATCCGGCCGGTAGTTTGCTTGCGTCAAAGCCCGCAGACGCCTGGCTGTCGCCGCTGCTTGAGGCCGCCACTTTGCCTTTGTTGAATAACACGTCGGTATCGAAACCGGAGGTGCCGGGCGCGGCTTGTTGATTCTCGCGGTAATAAGTTTGCGGCTCCGCCTGCTTATGTTGGGCCGGTCCGTAGCCGGCGGGTGCGGCCGGTTGCTGACGGCTTCTGGCGGCAAACAGCCGATACAGCAAATAGGCGACGCCGCCGAGTACCAGAATGTCCATAAAATTGAAGTTTTCAAACGCACCGCCGAAGAACATAGAGCCCAGCAATCCGCCCAAGGCCAAGCCGCCCAGCATGCCCATCAGACCGCCGCGACCGGCCCAGCTTTGCCGAGCCGTTTGATTTTGCGCCGCGGCTTGTTGTTGGGCGGCCGACCGGACCGGCTGGCTGCTCGCTCCGCTGGGCGAGGTTGAACGTTGAAAAGGCGTGCTATAGCTGGGTTTGCTGCCGAAGGATTTGCCGCCGCCCATGCGTTTAGCTTGCGCTTCGTGAACACTGCCTAGCAGCAAGGCCAGCGCAATGAATAGTGTTGCCAAGGTACCGATCTTTCTGTTCATAGGGTTTGTATGCCAAGTGAGTAAGGGTTTGCCGATATTCGGGGTAAAATCGCTAATTTAAAGTAGAATAGCCTTTCGTACCGGCCTATACAACCTGTCTACCGATTAACGAGACTTCTCAGACACTCTGAAAACATAAATGGTTGCATATTTGCGTCAATTGTTGGTGATGTTGCTTATGCTGCTGCAAATGGCGGCACCGCTGATGCATGCCCACGTCGGTGCGGATGTCAGTCCCTGCGGTCTGCATTTACATGAATTCGAAGCTTTGCATATCGAGCGCGATGGGCCGGTCTTGATGGCATTCGATCACGATCTGCAAATGCAAAGCAGCATCGTCAACATCGGCTCGGCGATTAAGCAGCAACAATTGCTGGATAAGCTCAGCCCTGCTGTGTTCTTGTTTGTTCTGGCAGTCCCGGTTTTTGCCGTTGCGCGGCAAATCGGTATCGTCAATTTTTCTCCGCACACATCCTTATTTGTGCCGGAACCATTACCCAGTCAAAACGCCTCACGCGCACCGCCGTTCTGAAAGGGGCCGCCGCCTAGCGCGGCCGGAATTGGTTTACACGCTAAACCATGCCCCCGATTCCTTACAACTACTAAAGTCTGCCGGCTATTAGTAAGTTATGCCCAGTTTAATTTTTGTTTTGGAGCGCTAAATGAACGGATACCGTCATATTAAATACGGTTTACCTGTTTTACTGTTGGCAAGCACGCCTTGTGCTGCCGAACTAAACGACAGCGGCGAACACTTGACCGCGATGAGCCGCAAGCCGGTTGCGGAAAAGCTGATTGTCGAACACATTGATCCGGTTGAAACCGACCCGGCCCTGAGTTTGGCGGAATTGGTGGAATTGACCTTGGAAAAATACCCGGATCGCTTGATCAACGAAGCCCTGACTCAGGAAGCCGATGCGCTGGCGGAACGTAGCGATGCCTGGGTGGCGGGATCGACAGCCTTGGCCTTGGATTATTTCGATGACCGCATAGCCGATAATTTTGGTTCCAGGGAAGCGTCGGCAAAGTTGGAAGTGACCACCTGGAAATGGGGGCAGCGCGATGCCGGACAGGCGGTTGCGCAGCAAGCGAGCCTATCCGCGCAAAAGCAATTGGCTGCGGTGAAATTGGAAGTAACGCGTTTGGTTCGCGAGGCGCTGTGGAATATGGAAATCGCCAACATCGGCTTGCAACAGGCGCAAAACGCCTTGTCGATTTCCGAGCAGCTGATGAATAAAGTCGAACGGCGGGTCGAGCTGGGCGATTTACCGCGCGCCGATTTGTTGTTGGCCAAGGGGGAATATCTGCAAAATCGGGCTTTGGTGACGCAGGCCGAAGCGGAGGTAATGCATAGCCGAAAAGCCTATGCCAGTTTGACCACCTTGTCACGGGTGCCAGGCAGCTATCAGGAAAAGCAAAGCGATATTACCGCTGTGACCGCCAATCATCCGATGCTGGAAGCGGTAAATGCCATCATCGAACGCAAGCAGGCGGAAATCGAATGGACTAAAACCACCGATCCGATCAATCAGCCCAAACTGAGCGTGGGCGCCAAAAGCCAGCGCGACGGCCGTAACGGTCAAGATATAGAGAGTGTTGGTGTCGGCGTAGTAATGCTGTTCGGCGGCGAAGCCTACAATGCGCCGGAAATCGCGAAGGTGAATGTAGAGCTGAACCATGCCAAGGCGCAACGCGAGCATCTTTACCGGCAATTGGAGAAAAATCTGCATGAGGCCGAGCACTCGCTGGAAGTGACGCGGGCGGAGCTGGCCATAGCCAACGAATTGAAACAAATCGCCGAAACCCATCTGAAAATGACGGAAATCAGTTTTTCCGCCGGCGAAATCAATCTGCTGGATTTGTTGAAAATCCAGGCCCGCAGCCTGGAGGCGACTCGTAACGCCAAACTGCAGGAAGTTAAATTGCAGCGCAATATCGCCTTTTATAATCAAGCGGTCGGTGTACAGCCATGAAGCGGATGATATATGCGTTGCTACTGGCGCAGTCTACGAACACGTTTGCGCTGGAGATGCAGATTCGCATTTCCCCGCAGCAGATAGCCAATCTGGATATTCCGGTTGCGCCACTGACCGCCAGCCGGCAGATTCCGTTGTTCTACGCGCCCGGCAAAGTGGTAGTGCCCGCCGATCGCGAGGTGTTGATCAGTACTAGCCAACCGGGGTTGGTCAGCGAATTGCTGGTCAATATCGGCGACCATGTACGTAAGGGCCAAGTATTGGCGCAGTTGAACAGTCCGGCGTTGGTGGGCTTGCAGCAGGCGTTTTTGACGGCTAATAGCGAACTGAATTTGTCCGCTTTGGAGCGGAGCCGGGATCAAAAATTATCTCAGGAAGGCGTCATCGCCGAACGGCGTTGGCAGGAAACCCAGATGCTGCACAGCAACAAATCGGCAAAAGCCGACGAAGCCCGCCAATTGCTAACGCTGGCCGGTATGTCGGCTGCCGAAATCAAAAATCTGGCTCAAACCCGCAAGCTTGAGAATCAATTGAATATTCGCTCGCCGATTGACGGTGTGGTACTGGAACGCCTGATCAGCCTGGGCGCTCGTTTGGACGTGCAGGCGCCGCTGTATCGTATTGCCGATTTATCCGAACTCTGGCTGGAAATTAATATTCCGCAAGAACGCTTGAATGGGATTCGGCTCGGCGATTCGCTGCGTCTGGAGGGCAGCGAGATAACCGCCAGAATTAGTCTGCTGGGGCAAAGCGTCAATCGCGACAATCAAATGGTGTTGGCCAGAGCGGTGATCGACGGCAAGGCAGAGGGCTTAAGAGTCGGGCAAAACGTTAATGTGCAGATCATGCAAAACAGTACGCAAGCCGGCTTTATCGTGCCCAATACCGCGATTGCGCAAAATGAGGGCCATGCCTATCTGTTCGTGCGTAACCAAGAGGGATTTGCGGTGACGGAAGTGTCGGTCATTGGTAAACAGGATGCCGATTCGCTGATCAGCGGACCGTTGTCCGGTAGCGAGCAAATCGCGACAAAAGGTGCTGTAGCCTTGAAAGCCAATTGGCTTGGTTTGGGAAGGGCTGAGTAATGGCCGGGTTAATTCGCTTTGCGTTGACCCAGCGCCTGCTGATTTTACTCGGCGTGTTGCTGTTGATGGGCGGCGGTTATTATGCCGTTAAACATATTCCTATCGATGCCTTTCCGGAGGTGTCGCCCACCCAGGTTAAGATCATCGTCAAAGCCAACGGCATGACGCCGGAAGAAGTGGAAGCGCGGATTACCGCGCCGATCGAAATTGAGCTATTGGGTATTCCGCACCAAACCATGTTGAGGTCGTTGGCGAAATACGCGATTACCGACATCACGCTTGATTTTGAAGAAGGTACCGATATTTATTGGGCCAGACAGCAGGTTGCGGAACGCTTGAACACTTTATGGGGCAGTTTACCGGAAGGAGTACAAGGCGGGATTGCGCCGCTGACCACTCCGTTGGGCGAGATGTTCATGTTTGCCATCGAGGGCGGCGATTTAAGTTTAATGCAGCGTCGCGAGTTGTTGGATTGGACGATACGTCCGGCTTTACGCACCGTGAGCGGCGTGGCCGATGTCAACGCGCTGGGCGGGCTGGTACGCAGTTTCGAAGTGGTACCGAATAACGTCCGGATGGCCGCGCGCAATATCGATACTCAGCAATTGATGGCAGCCTTGCAAAACAATAACCGTAACGACGGCGCCGGTCGGCTCACCGAAGGCGAGGAAGCGCTGATTGTCCGTGCCGAAGGCCGCATCAAAAACGAACAGGATGTTAAGGATATTGTGGTGGCCCAACACCAAGGATTACCGGTTAGAGTCGAGGATATCGCCGATGTCCGCATCGGAGCACTGACTCGCTATGGCGCGGTCAGCAAGGATGGCAAAGGCGAAGCGGTCACTGCGGTGGTGTTGAGTTTGCGTGGCGCCAACGCCAGACAGACTATCGAACAACTGGAAAATAAATTAGCGGAATTGCGACCCGCCTTGCCGGAAGGCGTACATATCAATGTGTTCTATAACCGCGGCGTGTTGGTCGGCAAGGCTGTCAATACGGTGTCCAAGGCCTTAATGGAAGCGATCGTCTTGGTGGTGGTGTTGCTGATCCTGTTCCTAGGCGATTTGCGGGCGGCGTTGACCGTGGCCTTGGCCTTGCCGATGGCGGCGCTGGCGACCTTCATTCTCATGTATGCCTTTGGTATGTCTGCCAATCTGATGAGTTTGGGCGGCCTGGCAATCGCGATCGGCATGCTGGTAGATGGTGCGGTGGTCGTGGTGGAAAACGTGATTACCCAGTTGGCCGATCATCACAAGGTCGAGCGTCTGCCGCGTTTGCATCTGATTTATCGCGCCACCCGCGAAGTCGCCGCGCCGGTGACCTCAGGCATTTTGATCATCATTATCGTGTTCTTGCCGCTGTTGACCTTGCAGGGCCTGGAAGGTAAGTTGTTCGGGCCGGTGGCGATGACCATCGTGTTTGCTTTAAGCGGCTCTTTGATATTGTCGCTGACGGTGATTCCGGTTTTGGCTTCGCTACTCCTCAAGCAGGTATCGCATGAAGAGCCCTGGTTGCCGCGCAAATTGTTGCAGTGGTATCAACCTATCCTGGTCTGGTGTCTGGAGAACGGCAAGAAAGTCTTTATCGGCGCCGGCGTGATGCTGGCCGCCAGTCTGGCGGTATTTACCCAGATCGGCAGCACTTTCATGCCGACCATGGACGAAGGCGACATCATCATCCAGCTGGAAAAATTGCCATCGATTACTTTGCTGGATTCAGTGGCGCTGGACGGCCGCGTACAAAAAAATATTCTTGAGCATATTCCCGAAGTGGAAACCGTGGTTTCAAGGGTCGGCACCGACGAATTGGGTTTGGACCCGATGAGTCTAAATGACACCGACACCTTTTTAATCCTTAAGCCCAAATCCGAATGGCGTATGGATACCAAAGAGGAGTTGATCGAGGAGATTCGCAAAATCATGGACCATACACCAGGTATTGCCTTCGGTTTCACCCAACCCATCGAAATGCGGGTTTCGGAAATGCTGACCGGTACCCGCGGCGATGTCGCGATTAAACTGTTCGGTGCGGATCTGGAGACGCTGAATCATAAAGCCGAAGAAATTGAATCCGTGCTGAAGACTATACCCGGCTCCAGCGATGTGTTCACTCGTAAAAACGAAGGTATGCAGTTCTTGCAACTCAGCATAAATCGCGAGGCGGCCGGCCGTTTCGGCTTGGATAGCAATACTATCGAAACCATGCTGCGGGCTCAAATCGAAGGTATGCAGATGGGAATTGTGCAGGAAGGCGTCAAACGTACACCGTTGCTGCTGCGCGGGAACAGCAATACCGCCAATTTCGACAACCTGCAAATTAGCCTGCCCAATGGCGGTCATGTGCCGATTACCGCTGTCGCGAAAATTCAAGCGGTCGAAGGCGTGGTGTCGATCGATCGGGAAAAAGGCCAGCGCTTCGTTGTGATCCGCTGTAACGTGGAAGGCCGCGATCTGGTCGGTTTTGTCGACGAGGCGCGTAAAACGGTGGCCGAACGCGTCAAATTACCTGGTGGTTTTCATGTCGCGTTCGGCGGGCAGTTTGAGAATCAGCAACGCGCTTCGGCACGGCTGTCATTGGTGATCCCATTGTCGCTGGGCTTGATATTTTTGCTGTTGTTTTCCACTTTCGGTTCGGTGCGGCAGGCGGTGCTGGTGCTATCCAATATCCCGCTGGCAATGATAGGTGGCGTGTTCGCGCTGTGGTTGTCCGGCGAATATCTGTCGGTACCGGCCTCGGTCGGTTTCATCGCCCTACTCGGCATCGCGGTATTGAACGGGGTGGTGATGGTGAGTTATTTCAATCAGCTGTGCGCGACCGGCATGGAGTTATCGCGGGTGGTGATTATCGGTTCCGGCCGGCGTCTGCGGCCGGTGTTGATGACCGCCAGTATCGCCGCGTTCGGTTTGATCCCACTGCTGTTCGCGTCGGGACCGGGCTCGGAAATTCAGCGGCCGCTGGCTATCGTGGTCACCGGCGGATTGCTGTCTTCGACCTTGTTAACGCTAATTTTGTTGCCGATACTCTACCGGCTATACGGCCGTAACCCGGAGCTTTGTTAATGAGTCATGATGCATTTTTACTGACGCTAAATGTGCCGCCCAGCCTGGAAGAGGCGCTGGTCGATTGTCTTTTATCCTTGGAGTGGCGGCAGGGTTTCACCAGTTTTCCGGCCAATGTGCACGATCATAATAATGAGGGCTTGTCGCTGGCGGAGCAGGTGGCAGGGCATCAACGGAAAATTCGCTTTCAGATGTATGTCGAAAAACCAAACATTTCCGCATTATTGACTAAGCTAAAAGCGGATTTTGCCGGTTCCGGATTACGTTATTGGTTGGTGCCGGCCATCGAGCAAGGCATCATCTGAGCATAAAATATGCAGAATTCCACAGGGAATGCTACAGTTCGGGCAAACAGCGGTTAAACATTATTGAATGAGCTATTTTTCTTGTCATACATAGCCCTATGAACATTTTTTTGCGACGAATTCCTGCTAATACCAGGCATATTGAAATTTCCGAGTTTGTAGCCCCTGCATTAAAGAGCGGCTTGTTTAGAAAGTCCGGGCGCATCGTCGATATAGAGATTCTGGCTTTACAAGATACGCGGATAGGGACGATCGAATACCACGGCGTGGTGACGCTGGATTCCGAGCTTTCAGTGCAAAGAGTGGTAAAAGGCTTAAAAAATCGCCGTTTCAACGGCAGAATGGTGGTTGTCAGACCTTATTACCACCGTAGCTGGTACAACGATCCCAGGCAAAACCAAACGCCTGTCGCGCCCGACGTGATGGAAAAACGCAAAGGCGACCGCCGTCGCGGTAAATATTTGCAAGTGATCAAAAATGCATCCGATCGCTTCAACAGCGAAGACGATTTTTTCAAAACCGTTCACCATCAACAGTTCTCGATTTCGTTCATCGTACCGCCGGTCATGGAAGTTGCAATGATGGAGTGCTTGAACAGTTTTGAGGAAGAATTGCTTACCAGCGATACCGGCGAGCACAAGATTACCAAGTTTCTCACTGAAGCCGACGATGCCGAACAGCAAACCGCCCGGTTTCAGATTTATGCCGAAAAGATGGCTATTTCCGCCTTGCTGGAAAAATTGAAGGCCGAGTTTGCCGGGTCGGGTATTCATTATTGGATTATGCCAGTGGTTGAGAAAGGCGAGATTTGATTTTTTGGTATTTACTAAAAAGGCGTTAAACCGCATGCCGGTTTAACGCCTTTTTATTTGCAGGACGGTTTTAGACGTAATTGTTGGCAGGGGTTATCCGGCACCGCCAACGGCGTAAATAAGCAGATCGAATCGTGGGGAGCGGAACCGCAGATGCCGTGATTGAAATAAAGCCGTTCATATACTGCACATCAAAGTGTAGCAACGGAGCCAATCAGCCAAAAGCCAAATTTAACGTGCCAGGTTTTAAGGTCGTCGGTGTGAATGAATTGTTTTGCCTAGGCTTTTTATCACCAAGAATTTGGAATTCTGAAGGATAGCGAATACGGATTGCGATCTGTATGGCCGATGGCGGGGAGTGATAGCGCGGGTAAAGCGAGTAAAAAGACCGGCGCCAAATGTTTAAGGTGCCGGTCCGGATAGTACAGTGCGGGAAGTGGCGCTTTACTTTTCCAGTAACGCAAACTTGCCCGGTTTGCCGTTCCATTCGTCGGCATCCGGTAACGAGTCTTTCACTTCGGTGATGATAGGCCACTGTTTAGCCAGTTCCGCGTTCAGAGCCGCGAAGTGTTCTTGACCCTCAGGCAATTCGTCTTCGGCGTGGATGGCGTTGGCGGGGCATTCGGGCTCGCACAAGGTGCAATCGATACATTCGTCGGGGTCTATAACCAGAAAATTTGGACCTTCATGAAAGCAATCGACTGGGCAAACATCAACACAGTCGGTAAATTTGCATTTGATGCAGTTTTCGGTGATTACAAAAGCCATATTGTTCTTCCAAGGTTAGGTAAATGAACAAGCTGCCGTGCATTGCGGAAGCTTTATGGTTAAAAATGCACCTGCCGCTAAACGCGGCAGGTGGCTGATCGGCAATACTAAGCAGAGTAAGGGCTCAACAAGGTCAGCCCGGATGCCGCTTATTTGTCTTTGTTACGTTCCTTAACTTCTTTGATCACTTCTTCCGCGACGTTACGTGGGCAAGCGGTGTAGTGCGAGAACTCCATGGAGAACTGGCCGCGACCGGAAGTCATGGTACGCAAATCACCGATGTAACCGAACATATCGCTCAGCGGCACGTCGGCTTTGATACGTACACCGGTAACACCTGCATCTTGTGATTTGATCATGCCGCGGCGACGGTTCAAGTCGCCGATCACGTCACCGACGTGCGCATCCGGTGTGAATACGTCAACTTTCATGATCGGTTCCAGTAATTGCGGGTTACCTTTTGGGATCGATTGACGGTACGCGGCACGGGCGGCGATTTCGAAAGCGATGGACGAGGAGTCAACTGCGTGGAAAGCACCGTCGGTCAGGATGACTTTGAAGTCCAAGCAAGGGAAGCCTGCCAACACACCTTTGTCGATACTGGCTTTAAAGCCTTTTTCAACGGCAGGCCAGTATTCGCGAGGCACGTTACCGCCGGTAACTTGTGATTCGAATATGAAACCGCTGCCTGGCTCGCCTGGCTCGATCACATAATCGATTTTCGCGTATTGGCCGGAACCGCCCGATTGCTTTTTGTGGGTGTAGCTATCTTCGATACGTTGGGTAATGGTTTCGCGGTAAGCCACCTGTGGTTTACCCACGTTCACGTCTACCCCATGGGTACGGCGCAAAATGTCGACTTTGATGTCCAGATGCAACTCGCCCATCCCTTTGATGATGGTTTCGCCGCTTTCTTGGTCGGTTTCGACGCGGAACGATGGATCTTCTTGCACCATCTTGCCGATCGCTATACCCATTTTCTCGTTGCTGCCTTTGTCTTTTGGCGAAATCGCAATTGAGATAACAGGATCCGGGAATACCATCGGTTCCAGAGTCGCAGGTTGGTCCGGGTCGCACAGGGTATGGCCGGTTTGTACGTTTTTCAAACCGATCAAGGCCACGATGTCGCCAGCTTGCGCGGTTTCGATCTCGTTACGGTCGTCGGCGTGCATTTCCACCATACGGCCGATACGCTCGGTTTTGCCGGTAAAAGTGTTCAGCAAGGTATCGCCTTTTTTGATGCGGCCGGAGTAGATACGTACGAAGTTCAAGGCGCCGAAACGGTCGTCCATGATTTTGAATACCAATGCGCGCAACGGACGATCGGCATCGACAATCGCGTGTTCGCCGGTTGGAACGCCTTCCAGGTCGGTCTCAGGTTGCGGATTGACTTCGGTAGGATTAGGCAAGTATTCGATAACGCCATCCAACACCAATTGCACGCCTTTGTTTTTGAAAGATGAGCCGCAGAAAGTCGGGAAGAAATTCATCGCGATGGTGCCTTTACGGATACAGCGTTTGATTTCTTCGATGGTAGGCTCTTCGCCTTCCAAATATTTTTCCATGATGTCGTCGTCTTGATCGGCCACTTGGTCAATCAGTTTCGCGCGCCATTCTTCGACTTGCTCAACCATGTCGGCAGGCACGTCTTGAATTTCGTATTTCAATGGGTCGCCGGAGTTATCCCAAATCCAGGCTTTACGGGTCAGCAAGTCGACCACGCCGACAAAGTTTTCTTCTTCGCCGATAGGCAAGGTCATTACAACGGGTTTGGCGCCCAACACGTCTTCGACTTGTTTGACGACGCGATAGAAATTGGCTCCCAGTCTGTCCAGTTTGTTGACGTAAATGACGCGAGCGACTTTGGAGTCGTTCGCATAACGCCAGTTGGTTTCGGATTGCGGTTCAACGCCGCCGGAGCCGCAGAATACGCCAACACCGCCGTCCAATACTTTCAAGGAACGATAAACTTCGATAGTAAAGTCAACGTGCCCAGGGGTGTCGATGATATTGAAACGGTGCGGTTTGAATTGGTTAGTACTGCCCGGCCAAAAACAGGTGGTGGCGGCCGATTGAATGGTGATGCCGCGTTCTTGCTCTTGCACCATGAAGTCTGTCGTCGCCGCGCCATCGTGCACTTCGCCGATTTTGTGGATTTTTCCGGTCAGTTTCAAAATCCGCTCGGTGGTAGTGGTTTTACCGGCATCGACGTGAGCGAAGATGCCGATGTTTCTGTAAAGCGATAGATCAGTCATGGTTATACTCTAAAAATGGACATAAAAACTTTTAAACCCCAGCACCATTGCCACGGTTGGTTGTGGATCACATAGCTGCTAGCCTAGCGAAGTATGCGGCCGGTCTTCGCTTTGCAAGGTCTGAGGCGAAATTCACACGGCTTCTTCAAAGACAAGGTCAATGAAAATCTTCACATTCTAACCGAAAAACCAAAAAAAGCAGAATGTCAATTGTGTGATTTATTTAAGCGGGCTAGTGGAACGGAGTTGCAACTCCCGAAGTTGCATCAATACGTAAAGCGATTGCAGACAGGGGCAGTCTACACCTTGCCGCTGGGCAGCGCGCACCGCATTACCGAGAATGGCCTCGGTTTCCATGGTATGTCCGCGTTCGAAATCCAGCAGCATGCTGGTTTTGTAGGGCGGCATGTCGCGCGTCAGCGCAATATGACTTTCGACAATATCGGCCGGCAGAGGATGGCCGCAAGCTTCGGCAATACTACAGACTTCCCGCATGATGCGGCGAACAAAATTTTCCTGATTCTGCAATATCGCCTGAGTTGCCAGTCCGCCGGACAGCACCGACAAAGGATTGAACGGCGCATTCCAGACGCATTTCTGCCAGCGGCTGGCGACAATATCTTCACTGATCACACATTCGATGCCGGCCCGCTGGAATAAATCGCGCAAATACGGTGTTTTCGGCTCAGGTTTGCCCGACAGATTACCCAGGATCAACTTGCCGTAAGCCAAGTGGCTAATCTCGCCCGGAGCAAGCCGGTTACAGCAGATAAACGCCAGGCCGCTAATTAACAGGTTGCCAGGAAAGGCGTGCTGCAGTTCCTGTTCAATCTCGACACCATTTTGGATCAGCACAATCGCCGTGTGTGGCGCCACCGCATCGCGTATCAGTGCAACCCGGTCGATGTCGGCTGTTACCTTGCTGCATAAAATCAGATAATCGGCTTGACCGTTGTAGTCGGCGGCACTGCGCAATACTTGGCTAGGCATGAATTGCCAACCACCCAGAACATGGCTATCGATACGATATCCCTGGCGTTTAACAATGTCGTAATCCGAACGGCATACCACCGAGACATCGGTGCCGGCCTTGGCCAGCAATCCGCCATAAAACCCGCCGATGGCACCGGCACCAACGATCAATACCTTGTTGTTCATGTTTCGTCAGCCAGAATCTGCTTTAAAAACGGAATGGATAGTTTGCGTTGCGCGGCCAGGGTGGCGCGGTCGATTTTTTCCAGGAGCAGCCATAGAGCAGCTAAATCGTGCACATAATGATTTAACAAAAACCGCCCTACCGCCGGCGGAATATCGAAGCCCAGAAAATGCGCTTTATAGGTCAGCGCTTCGATTAACTGATCGTCGCGCAGGGGCTGAATTTTTAGCGTCAGTCCCCAGGCCATCCGAGTTTTCAGATCGGGTAAGGCAAAGCTTAAAAATTTCGGCGGGCAATCGGCGGCCAGCAGCAATTTATGATTGCTCTGCCGATGGCTATTATAAAAAGCGAACAGCGCGCGTTCCCAATCGTCATGGCCGGCAAGCATCTGAATGTCGTCGAAGCAGACCAGTTCCATGTCTTCCAGGCCTTCCAGCATGGCCGGCGCCGGCAATTTGTCAGCGGTAAACGCGAAATAGAACGGGTCTTTCCCGGCTAATTTGGCTTGCTGGCAACAGGCCTGCAATAAATGACTCTTACCGCTACCGGCATCGCCCCAGATAAAAATTTGCTGCTCGCCGCCGTTCGTGGCCAAAGTTTGTATCTGCGCGACGATTTCGGCGTTATTGCCGGGGAAAAAGCTGGCAAAGGTCTGATCGCTCTGAAACTCGAACTGTAACGGAACTTGCATACCGAAAATGCTCAGGCTTTTTCCGCTTTATACACGAACAAACCCGCGCCGAAGCACAACAATAGGCTGAACAGTACTTCCAGCAGCGCATAAGGTCGTTCCACTTGATTCACGTAGGCTTCGGCGACGCCATGAGCAAAATAAGGCAGGCTCAAATAACTCATCCAGGTACAGCTTTTCAGATTGCGGTTCAACAGGCCTTTGAACGGTAATAATAGCGGGCCGACCGAAATAATCAGAACCAAGGCGGTGGGCAGTTTAGTCGATGGCGATAACAGCGTGTGCCACGCCATCAGTAAAGCAAACAGGCCGAAAAAGCCGATTAGGGCCGCGTAGTAATAGTAGATTCGTTGCATGAGAGCGGCTAAAGCTTGGAGTGAGAGAGTTTAATCCCGGCTATTATCACAAAGTCCGGGCAATAGTGCCGCTCCGTTTTTACCCGTGCCTTGTGGTTTAGGGTTTCAGCGTTTCCTGCGTAACGCTTTGCAGGTCGCGTTCCCACGGCTTAAAGTTGGCAGCGATGGAATGGTTCTGAAAGCCTTTGCAAAATTCGGCGAAATCGTCCGTGGGCATGGGCTTGGCGAGCAGATAACCCTGGAGCAGATAGCAGCCTTCCTTTTTCAGAAACATCGCATGTTCCGGGGTTTCCACGCCTTCGGCTATTACTTCCAAACCCAGTCCGCGCGCCATGGCGATAATTGCCCTGATAATGGTGGCATCGCTCGGGTCGTCGATACAATCGCGCACGAAAGACTGGTCTATTTTCAATACATCCAGCGGAAATTGTTTTAAATAGCTGAGACTGGAATAACCGGTGCCGAAATCGTCGACGGCAAAACGCACACCCGCCTGTCTGAGCGTGGAGAAACTACGCTGAATTTCCGAACTGGGCCTCAGTAAACAGCTCTCGGTCAGCTCCAACTCCAAAGCATGCGGCGCGTGAGGCATCAATTTATCGAGTATGGCCAGCGTGCGGCGCGCAAAGTCGGGGTGCCAAAATTGCGGCGGCGCAACGTTAATGCTGACATGGAAGTCGGCATTGACCACGCCGAGCGCTTGCCAATGTACCAGGGAACGAAGCGCGGTCTCCAGCACCCATTCGCCTATCGGCAAAATCAGGCCGGTTTCTTCAGCTAAGGGGATGAATTCTATCGGCGATATCCAGTTGTCCCTGAACCGCCAGCGTAATAAAGCCTCCGCTCCGACCAGACGGCCGCTACGGCAATCGTATTTAGGCTGGAAGTACAAGTGCAGTTCGTTCAACTCCAGCGCCCGCTTCAGTCCGGTTTCCAGTGCCAACAAGCGCGCGTCGCGTTGTTGTAAGGAGGGTTCGTAGAATCTATGGGTATTGCGGCCTTGGGTTTTGGCTTCGTACATGGCGCAATCGGCGTGACGAATCAAGGCTTCGCTGTCTTCGGCATCGTGCGGACACAGGGCAATGCCGATACTGAAGCTGGTGCTGATTTCATGTCCCCTGATTTCGAACGGATAGGCCAGTTCCCGGCCGATTTGTTCGGCTATTTGGCCGGCATCCAGTCGGGCTTGGGCGGAGTCGGCATTCAAGTCGTTCAGTATCATCACAAATTCGTCGCCGCCCATGCGTGCCACGGTGTCGCAAACCCTGATCTGACTATGCAGCCGCTGAGCGACTTCTTGTAACAATTGATCGCCGAAGGAATGGCCCAAGGTATCGTTGACATATTTAAAGCGGTCCAGATCGAGAAATAAAAGTGCCATTGAGCTCTGCCGGCGGTGGGTTTGGGTCAGCGCCAGTTGCAAATGTTCTCGTAACAGCGTGCGATTGGCCAGGCCGGTTAGGTCGTCGTAAAACGCCTGCCGTTCCAGCATGGCTTGATAATTTTCGACTTCCTTGCGGTAGTCACTCAACCAGGAAACCATCAGATTGAAGGCTTGCACCAGCTCGTGGATTTCCGGACCGTTGTGGCTCAATGAGACCGGTTGGATATCGCCTTCGGTGAGCTTATGGGCGGCTTCGGCCAGCCGCTTCAATGGCGCGGCGATACGCGCCGTCAAAGCCAACGAAACGGTCAGGCCGATAAGCAGAATTACCGCAACCACCACCAGGCCTAGTTTTACCGCATGTTGCACTACCACGACGAAGTCGTTCATATCCATCGCCAAATGCACGGAGCCGATGACTTTGTTGGTGGTCGGTGTATCCAGAAACAGCGCATCTTCGTTTTCAAAACCGGCACTGGTAATAGGTTGGACTATTTCCAGAATGCTTTGCCGCTGCGGGTTGTGCCACCACTGCCACAAATTTGCCGGCAGCTTGTCGGCCGATGTTGCCGTCGTTTGTTTGTTGCGCGCATCGGTGAACATTTGCGCCAAAGGCTTGCCCTGGGCGTCGCTTACGATGACATAGGCTAGCCCAGGTACCTTCTTCAGGCGTTCCAATTGGCGTTCCAGCAAAATGCTTTGACCGGTGATGACCGGATATTCGCAGGTCTCCGCCAGCATTGCCGCCAAGGCCCGGCTATGTTGGTGACGCGCGTCGAATTGCCGGGTGAGCTGAGTATAGGTGGCGATAAAGCCGACACTGAGCGCGGTGACCAACACCAATGCCACATTCAATAAATTGAAGCGAGTCGCCATGCTGAACGTTAGCTTAAATTTCACTGCACCACCTCGGCAATCTCCGCTTGCCAGAGTTCCGGGAAGGCCAGTTTCATGTGTTCGGCGGTTTTATTATTGAATACCGGTCTGACTTTGCGCGGCGTTTGCGGCGGTAAAGCGGCCGGGCTAGATCCCTTGCCGAGTATTGCCCAGGCCAGCTCGCCGGCTTGCATCCCCAGATCGGTATAGTCCCAATCCAGCGCGTAAATGGCGCCGGCCCTGACCCATTGCGCCGACAAACCGATCAGCGGCGTGCGATTGCGGAACGAATACAGCAATAATTCACGCACCGCGACGGCATTAAATGCCGTGACGCCGTCCAAGGCCCATACCGCGTCCAGTTGCGATGGCAGTTGTTTTAATAGTGTCGGCAAATCCTCGGGGCTGGAGGCCGGCGCCGAAATCAGTTCCATGCCTTCCGCCCGTGCCATCTGCTGCAGGGCCTGAAATAAGCGGACGCCGTGGCGCGGATCGTAAATCACCGCAATATGGCGGGCATCGGGCAATATGCGCCGCAGCCATTGCCATTGCAACGAGGGCGTAAAGTCCAGGCCAACGCCGGTCATATTCGGGTAGGCATGCAACTCTTCATTATCCAGTACCAGTCCCGAGACTGCAGGGATAGTGCGGTTTAACGCCTGCGACGTGCGCGTAGCGGGGGTGCCGAGGGTAAGTAGTAATTGCGGCGGCCGTTTGGTCAAGCGTTCCGCCAGCCAAGTGGTCGAGGCCGATTCGTCTACGGTTTGCACGTCAAAATCAGCCGCGAGACCGCGTTGACTCAATGCGGATTTGAAGCCTTCCAGCGTTTGCCGGTAAGGCGGGCCGTCATGGCTCTGCAAAACCAGGATATCCAGGGCTAAGGCAGCAGTCGCCGGTCCGAATGCCGCCAAGCCAAGGCACAGTTGGCCGAATAGCCCGCCGCATCGCCGGCGGGGAATTAGATAGTGCCCCGCCGCCACGCATATTAATATCGACAAGGCTAGCAGCATGGGTAGCTGACCCGAGGAGGCGGACATGCGCTCGGCAAGATCAAAATTCCAGCCCCAGACGCAGGCGAAAATTGCGCCCGTCCTGCGGCACTAGGCTCGGCAAAGGTTTGCTGCTGTTGGGCGGAATGAAACGAGGATCGGCGTAATCTTCTTCAAACAAGTTATAAATACCGCCGCTCAATTCGACGCCGGGTAGCCATTTTCGGGAAAACACAATCAGATTGGTCAGCACGTAATCGTTGGCACTGCTGCCGCCGACGCCGGCCCGGGTGCTAACGTACTGGGTTTCGATACTGGCAAACAATTTATCCTGCCACAATGGCGCACTGATATTGAGCTTGAGCATATGGGTTGGCGAGTTCAAGGCCTTATCGGCGCCGGCGATGCGGGTTTGCTGGTAGGTGTAGCTGAATCGGCCTTCGAAATTTCGAAAGCGGCCCTGCAACTGGGTTTCCAGGCCGTGTGCCTCGGCGTTTCCCAGATTGCGAAATTGGGTTATTCCGTTGTCGCTGACTTGATTGATCAGGTCGCTCAGCTGGTTATAGTAGGGGCTGAGACGTAAATCCAAATATTCGTTAAGCTTTTGCTCCAGTACGATTTCGTAAGACTCTATCCGCTCCGGATTCAGGGCAGGATTGCCCAGCCACGCACCTTGGCAACAGGTATAAACGCTTTCGAATGCGTTGGGCGCGCGAAATGCGGTGCCGTAAAGCAGTTTGACGGTGGTGTCGGCAAAGGGTTGATAGATCAGGCCCAGCCTCGGGTTAGCGGTATCGCCGAAGTTATCGTAGCGATCGTAACGCACGCCGGCGTGTAAACTCAGATTGTCCAGCAGACTCCATTCGTCTTGCAGGAAAATACCGGCAATGCTGCTGTTCAGGTTGTTATTCGCCCAGCTTTGATAGGGTTGGATATCGTAGTTCAGCATTTGCTGGTGATAATTACGCCGATATTCGCTGCCCAGCGTTAGCCGATGGCTTTCGAAAAAAGTGTGGCTCAAAAGCACCTCGCCGCCGAACCAGTTACCTTGCCAATAGTCCTGGTTGGTCAGCAATTGCGCAGCGTTTATGCTGTTGAGATCGTCGTCGAATTCGTAGCCGTCCCAGAACAGACGGCCGGTCAGTTCCCAATCGTTGGAAAACGTGTGCCGGTAATTCAAATCGGCATATGCCCGGCGGTCGTGGTAATGGCTGCCTTGTACGCCCAGATCGGCGCCGACGCTACCGGCGGGAATGGACTTCTTGCGTTGCAGGTAAGCGCCGCTGAGCGTGAAATCGCCCCAGGCCAGTTTGCCGAACAAGCGTTCGACTTGTTCGCCGTCCAGATTGTTTACATTACCTAAATCGCCGTAATTTAGCGTGTGGTGGCCGTCGCTGTGATAAACGCTGGCCGACAGCAGGCCTTCCATACCGTTGGTGAACTTTTGTCCGTAACTCACTTGGCCTTGGTGGCTGTCGTAACTCGCCACTTCGGAGCCGAGCCGGGCGCCTTGCAGGTCGCGGCCGCGCTGGGTGATCACGTTGACGACCGCGAATACCGCGCTGCTGCCGTACAGCGAAGAAGCCGGTCCGCGTACCACTTCCACCCGTTCGATATTTTCGACATCCACCAGAAAATCGCGGCCCAAACCGGCGTAGTCTTGCAGGCTTTCGTTGACGCGGTGGCCGTCTATCAAGACCAGAATGCGGGTATTGTAATCGCCGGGCGGCGCAAAGCCGCGCACGCCGACATGGTTATAAGCCCGGTCGTAAGTATTGAGGAAGCCGGGCAGGCTGCCCAGCATGGCGGCGACGGTGCGCCAGCCGTAACGCTTGATTTGTTCGGAACTGATGATGTCTACAGCTGCCGGGGCTTTGGTGATCGGTTGCTCGTGACGCGACGCGCTAAACACCGAGGGCAGTTCGCCGAATAACAAGCTTTGTTCGTCGCCGGCTTCAGCGGCTTGAGCGTCTTCTTCAGCGTGAAGATATCGGGGCAACGCCAGTAAAGTAACGGCCAACAGTAAGTAGCTAGGGACGAGTGACATGGCGTTTGGCTGTAAGCAAAGTGGCTAAAGATCCTTTATGGACTTAAAAACTACCCATTTTTAGGGGGTAGCAACGACGCCAAATCCGGTCGCCCGCTTACTTTAGCTAGTTTCTGCTCAAACGCAAATCAAGGAAATTTTAGTGCGCGGATTTAGCGACAATTAATTTGAATGTTTGCAAAACGTCTCAAGTTCGAAAAAAACCGCGATTGCCGAACCAGAGAGCCACGTTCACCAAGCCTATCATCACCGGTACTTCGATCAGCGGCCCGATCACGGCCGCAAATGCCGCACCGCTGTTGATGCCGAATACCGCCACGGCCACCGCGATTGCCAACTCGAAATTATTGCTGGCGGCAGTGAAAGCCAGGGTAGTGGTTTTACCGTAATCCGCGCCTACGGCTTTGCCCATCGCAAAGCTCAGCAAAAACATCGCCACGAAATAAATCAGCAGCGGTACCGCAATCCGTACGACGTCCAACGGCAGTTGCACGATCAGGTCGCCTTTTAACGAGAACATCACGACGATGGTAAACAACAAGGCAATCAGGGTCAGCGGGCTGATTTTCGGGACGAAACTGCGTTGGTACCACGCCTTGCCCTTGGCTTCGACCAATAAAAATCGGGTGGTGAAGCCGGCGACGAACGGAATGCCCAGATAGATGAATACGCTTTTGGCGATCTCAGCGATGGTAATTTCCACCAAGCTGCCCGGCAGTCCAAACAGCGGCGGCAGTACGGTAATAAACAGCCAAGCATACACACTGTAAAACAGTACTTGAAACACGCTGTTGAACGCCACCAGACCGGCTGCATAGTCGTTATCGCCGCGCGCCAGTTCGTTCCAGACGATGACCATCGCAATACAGCGCGCCAAGCCGATCAGGATCAAACCGGTCATATATTCCGGATAGTCGCGCAGGCACAGAATGGCCAGTGCAAACATCAACAGCGGACCGATGACCCAGTTTTGTAACAGCGAAATCCCCAATATCCGCCAGTTGCGGAACACGTCGCCCAGCTCTTCGTAACGGACCTTGGCCAGCGGCGGATACATCATCAAAATCAGCCCGACGGCGATCGGGATATTGGTGGTGCCGATCGAAACCGCACGATTCAGGTCGGTGACCTGGGTTGGAAACAGAAAACCGATGCCGACGCCGAGCGACATTGCGGCAAAAATCCACAAGGTCAGGAAACGGTCGAGAAAGGATAAGCGGGCGTGGGGACAGCTGGGTGGATTCATGGGGGGCCGGATAGTGTGGTTCGCGAGCGGTTCGTCGGGCAATTGCTTATTGCTAAGTCTTGGGTTTGCAACAGGCCGAGGCGGGAGGTAGTTGAATCGCGTCATCCTCGCCAAACATCGGAATGCTCTGCAGAGAGTGAAACGCTTCCCAGGCGATGCCCTGCGGATCGACCGTCCAATATTTGTCTGATTGTGCATAACAGCAAGCGGCCTGTTTTTGCGCCGCCACCGGCAAGACTGCGTCCGTCAGCGCTTGTTGCACGGATTCCAGCTCAGCGGGCGATTCGGCTTGCAGGCCAAGATGATCCAGTCCGGGTTGGCGCCCGCGCATCGAGATGGCAAAGTTGATACGCGGGTCGTCCAGCATCCACTTGGCATAATCGGCTTCGCGTACCGACGGCTCGGCTTGAAATAAGGTGTTGTAAAAATCGATGTTCCGTTCCAGATCGTCGACGGCGATGTGTATATGAAAGCGTTTCATGGCTATTGCTCGGTCGGTATTGTGATATTTAATGCGTCCAAGCCGTTACCGCCGGTCAATGCCAGCAAACGCCGCACACCCACCGGTTCGTCCGCCAGTAACGGTACCACCGCATAACGTTGGGCATGCCGTTTGGCGACGGCTTCGATTTCGGGGATTTCGTTGGCGGCGCGTTGCCGCAGCAAGGGCGAATGGACGACGTTTGCGGCGATGCAGTTATTGATCACCCACGCCCAGGGTTCTATGCCGGCCCGGCGCAGATCGGCCTGTAGATTGACTGCCTCCAGTACCGGCGTGGTTTCCGCCAGCGTGACCAATATGACTTTGGTTTGCTTCGGGTCCTGCAACTGCATCATTGGCGTCAGGAAATGCGTACTGCTATCCATCTGCCGACTAACTTCGCGGTGATAAGCGCCGGTGGCATCCAGCAACAGCAAGGTATGGCCCGTCGGCGCGGTATCCATGACCACGAATTTTTTACCGGCTTCCCGGATGATGCGGGAAAAGGCCTGGAATACGGCGATTTCCTCGGTGCAAGGCGAGCGTAAATCCTCTTCCAGCAAGGCCCGGCCGGCTGCGTCCAGCTTGGCGCCTTTGCTTGCCAGTACGTGTTGGCGATAACGTTCGGTTTCCGCGTGCGGATCGATGCGGCTGACGCTTAGATGGTCCAACGCTCCGTCCAGGGTTTCGCTCAAATGCGCGGCCGGATCGGAAGTAGTTAGATGTACCGGCAGACCGCGCCGCGCCAGCTCCACCGCCACGGCGGCCGCCAGCGTGGTTTTGCCGACGCCGCCCTTGCCCATCAGCATCACCAGCCCATGCCCGTCGGCGGCAATCTCATCGACCAGTTTTGATAGGTTAGGTGCTTGAATGGTGCTGCGGATCCCTTCGCTACGGGTAGATACCGGTGCCGCGGCGCATAGCAATTGCCGCAACGCAGCCAGTCCGACCAGATTAAACGGTTTCAATTCGATGCGATCAATGGGCAGCGCTGCGAGCGCTTGCGGTATCTCGGCCAGTGCCCGTTGTTCACGTCGATATAGGGCGGTTGCCAGCGAATCTTGCGCCGTTTCACGCGCCGGCAAAATTCCGTTGATCAGCAAATATTGCTGCGATAAGCCGATAGCCTCTAATTCTTCATGGGTACGCGCCACTTCCCATAACGTGGAATGCTGAGCACGAGCTACCAGAATCAGGCGGCTACGCATCGGGTCGGCTAATGCCTCGACGGCTTGTTTGTATTGGCTGCGTTGTTTCGCCAATCCGGCCAAAGGGCCCAGGCAAGAGGCATCGCCCTTGCCTGTTTCCAGAAAGCCGCTCCAGGCGCCGGGTAGTTGTAATAGGCGGATGGTATGGCCGGTAGGTGCGGTATCGAACACGATATGGTCGTAACCGGCGGTTAATGCCGAATCGGTCAGCAAAGCGGTGAATTCGTCGAACGCAGCGATCTCCGTGGTGCAGGCGCCGGACAATTGTTCTTCTATACCTTTTACCACGCCGTCCGGTAACACGCCGCGTACCGGGCCGAGGATGCGGTCGCGATAAGCCTGGGCCGCGGCTTGCGGATCGATCTCCAGCGCCGCCAAGCCGTTTACGGCCGGAATCGCGGTGATCCGGTTACCTATGTTGACGCTGAACACCTGGCCGACATTGGATGCCGGATCGGTGCTGACCAGCAACACTTGGCGCCCGGCATCCGCCAGCCTTATAGCCGTGGCGCAGGCGATAGAGGTCTTGCCGACGCCGCCCTTGCCGGTGAAAAACAGGAAGCGCGGCGCGCGGTCAAGAAACTTCATCGGCTACGATTAGCAGCACTTACTGCCGCTGCAACAGCCTGATGGAGGCGTTTCCGCCGCCTCGGCAACGCCAAGCCAACGTGTCAATTCCGCCCGGCTCGGATAACGTCCCGCCAACGCAATTTCGCCGTTGATTAAAATCAATGGCAGCCCTTCCGCGCCGGAGCGCTCCAGAAAGCTTTTTACGACCGGGTTTTCGGCAAACGCCAGCGGTTGCTGAGCCAGATTGTAGCGGTCGATCTGGAAGCCGTTTTGCTCGGCCCAATCCACATCGGCGGCAAAGCCGACCAATTGTTGATCGACATCCACGCCGCACACGCCGCTGCTACAGCACAAGGCCGGGTCGAATACTTGAATGTTTGCCATGCCAAACTCCTAAATCAGGGTAATAAAACGCCGATGCGATCCAGCTCGGCTTTCAGTTGTGCCGGGTTGTGTTGTAACTCGTCCAGCGGCAAGGTCAGAAAGGTTTCGATGCGGTGGCGCAAGATGCGATAAGCAGTCATGAAAGCGGCGTCGATTTCCTGTTCCGTGCCTGTGATGTGAGCGGGATCGTCCACGCCCCAGTGGCTGCGCAACACCGGACCCAGATAAGCCGGGCAGGTTTCGTTGGCCGCGTTGCCGCAGACGCTGAGTACGATGTCCGGCGTGACCGGTAGATCGTTCCAGGATTTGCTGTAATAACCTGCGGTGGAAATGCCTTCGCGTTCCAGCAAAGCCAGCGAGCGCGGATGCACTTGGCCGGTGGGTTTGCTGCCGGCGCTTAACGCGTGCCAGCCCGCCGGCGCCAGATGATTGAAAGTCGCCTCGCCGAGGATGGAACGGCAGGAATTGCCGGTGCAAAGAAACAACACGTTCATGATTACGCGTCCGCTGGAGTGGAGGAAAGAGAAGATTGGGGTTCGCAGCAGCCCGTTGCCGAATCGGTCTCGAAACATTGTTCGGGGTGGCCGGTACAACATTCGGCGGTCAGATAGCCGATCAGATCGTGCATCAGCGTCAAATTTGCCCGATAACGCTGATAACGGCCCTCCGCCGTGACGTTGATCAGCCCGGAATAAGTCATTGCCTTTAAATGGAAGGACAAATTGGTCGGCGGCAAGCCCAGTTGCGCGGCAATTTCGCCGGCAACCAAGCCGGCGGGCGCGTTTTTAACCAACAGCCGGTAAACGTCCAACCTGACAGCGGAAGCGAGTGATTCAAAGATGGTGGTGGCAAGTTGCGTATCCATTGGGCAACTATACAACAATTATTGAAATATTAAAACAAATCGTTCCTAGTAAATCTCAGAGTTTATTGTTCAGAGCCAGGCAATCAGGGATGATATGAGGAATGTTATAACCATTTGTTAGGCCTCTATGAACTACCTTTCTGACCTATTTTCCACCCCCTAACCGTGAATGGAGAAGAGTTGAAGGGGCTTCCGAACAAGAACTTGCTAAGCTGAGGGAGGTATTGTCATTTGAACCATCTGTTGAGTATCTGGAATTTCTTCGCTTCTAAAATGGTGGCGAAGGAGAGCTGGCTCTTGAGCCACTGTGGTTTCAGTTATTTGACGTCGGCTTTGCTATTCAGCTCTGGCAAGATCAGCGCTATCGAAACGAGTATCCGGACTTGTTCTTTTTTGGCTGCAATGGGGGAATGGAATCCATTGCCTTTGATATGAGCCAAACTTACCCATGGCCTATCGTGATGGTTGATTGTATTGCTGGGCCTGACAGTGCGCGCAGAATCTCTGATGACATTCATTCTTTTATTCGGATGGTGGGCATCCGTGCAGAACAACAGGTCTAACAATTGTGTTAACTCCGATACCATAATGTAATCCACGGCGTAAATACCGATTTGCAACGTGTAATCGTACTAAAGCAGGGGCATCATTCCCCAGATTATGCTTCGCTAATCGGAGTTGCTAGGAATGTATCTCACACAATTCTCCGATAAATGGCTGCAGGTTTAGATCTATTTTCGGCCATTCACCTGAAAGAGGATGCTCGGCAGAAAAGGGGTGTCACCCCCCAAACAACTGATGATCGATCAAATCGCATAGGCAATGCGAGATCAATAAATGTACTTCCTGAATGCGGGCGGTGGAATAGGACGGTACGCGGATTTCGATGTCGGCTTCGTTCAAGGCACCGGCTAATACCCCGCCGTCCTTGCCGCTTAAGGCGATGACCGTCATGTCGCGGTCGTGCGCCACTTTCACGGCCTTGATGATGTTGCCGGAGTTGCCGCTGCTGGTGTAAACCAGCAAGATGTCGCCGGCCTGCCCTAGTGCGCGCAATTGCTTGGCGAAAATTTCGTCGTAGTGGTAGTCGTTGGCGATGGAGGTGATTGTCGAGGTATCGGTACTCAACGCTATTGCCGGCAATGCCGGACGTTCCCTTTCGAAACGGTTCAACATTTCCGAGGAAAAATGCTGAGCGTCGCCCGCCGAGCCGCCGTTGCCGCATGTCAGCACTTTTTTGTCGTTCACCAGCGCTTCGACGATTTTTTGCGAGGCGAATTCGATCAGCTCGCACAGGCTGGCCATCGCATCCTGCTTGGTTTGAATGCTGTCGGAAAAGTGGGCGATGATGCGGTCTTGTAAGCTCATATTACTCAGGTTTGAAAAGCGTTTTTAATCCATTCCAGGCGGTTGTCGCCGGATACGGCAACCACGTCGAAGCGAATCGAAGCGTTGCCCAGCTTGTTGATTATGACATAGTGTTGGGTGGCGGCGACGATGCGCGCCTGTTTTTGCCGGGTGATACTGGCCAGGGCGCCGCCGAATTGTTCGGATTTGCGAAAGCGTACTTCCACTATCACCAGGGTCGGGCCCTCCTTCATCACCAGATCCAACTCGCCCATTTTGCAGCGGAAATTGCTGCATACCAGGCTTAAGCCTTGTTGCTCTAGGTAAGTTAGAGCCAGACGTTCGGCGCTATCGCCTTTTTGCAGATGGATAGGCTTGGCTTTGCCGAACAGCATCTTATTCGACAAAACCCGAAGCGACAGGCACGCCGGCTTTAAATTGGGCGCAGACCAGCTTGCGGGTAATGCGGTTTTCGTTGTTCAGCGATAGCCGGCCGGTGGCGCCGGCGTAGGGCGCGTTGGCTATTTGTCCTAATTGGCCGATCAAGTTGTAGGCGTCTATGCCCAGTGCCACCAGCTTGATCTGACTGTCGCTCAGGCTTTGCCAGGTATTTTGCACGGCTTGTTGGCTCAGTTGACCGGTGTATGCGTCGGCGAATACCCAGGGCAAATCGCAGAAATTGATTTTGCCCAGCTCGCTATCGCGCACCGGATTTTGCCGGCCGCTGTAGAGATTCGGCATCGCGTATACCGAAAACTCGCTGTTTTGCGAGTATTTCAACTGCGGCGCCAGTTCTCGCGCCAACTCCGGGGTAACGCTGACGAACAAGGCTAATGATTGTTTTTGGCCGTTGACGCTGACGCTGGAGCTGAGCAAGGTTTTCACGATGGCGGCGAAATCGTGCTGTTTCGGATCGTAGCTTTCCATACCGACCACAGCGCCGCCGTTGGCTTGCCAGGCCGACATCAGATAATGGCGGATGCGTTGGCCTTGATTGGTATCCGGCGTCAGCAGCACGGCGTTTTGTTGGCCGTCGCGTTTGGCTTTAAGGGCCAGTTGTTCGGCGTCGTCGATCGGGCTGAGGCCGAATTGATACAGATTGGTCTTACTCAGGTTTTCCACATGATTCAGCGCCAGTACCGGTACGCTTAGTTCGGCGGCTTGCGCCAGACTTTGGATTTGTTCTTTCACCAACGGCCCTATCACCTGCTTGGCGCCGTCGCTGACGGCTTGCCGATACACGTTGACAATATCGTCTTTTTCGCTGTCGTAAAACTTTAACGGCATTTGCGGTGCGGCGCTGGCGGCCAGGCGATGGGCTACCGTCAATCCTTCCTTGATGGCTTTAGCCGCGCTGGCGTAAGAGCCGGAGTTTGGCAGCAACACCGCCACAATGGCGCCGGGGCTGGGCGGCTGGGCGGGCTGTTGCGGTGCTTCTGCGGTTTGCTGAGCGATAGGTGGCGGATTTAAATAGGCATGCAAATAGTCGGCGTTGGCCGGATGGCCCGGGAACATTTGCCGCCATTGCTGAATTTGTCCGGCTGTATCGAAGCCGGCGACGTCGCGTTGTTTAAGGATTTTGGCTAAGGACATCCAGCCGCTTAACTCATCGGCAATAGGCGACGAGGCGCCCAAAGTTTCGATAGGTAACACGCTTAGCGCATCCAGGATGGCAATAATGTTTTGCTTTTGTTGCTCGGGTTTTTGCAAGAGCCGGCCCAGTTTCAGGCGGGCTCTGACGCTGGGTAATACATCGCCCAGCAAGGCGTGGACGAAAGCCATGGATTGGTAATAAGCGATCTGATCGGCGTCGGTCAGTATGGCCGGGCGCACACCTTCCAGTTTTTTCAAGGCCAGTTCGGCATCGCCCATGCTCAAGGCTATTTGGCCCTCGATCAATTTGTACTTGCTGAACAACTCCGGCGGTAGCTCGCCGGCGTTCACTTTATCCAGCGCTTTTTGCGCGGCCTGACTGTCGCCGGCCTGCAGGCGGGTGTCGGCGTCCAGCAGATGCAGGCTGTTTTGATTGTCGGCCATCCGGTAGCTGCGCGGCGGTTCGGCCGGTTTGGCTTTCCGGGCACTGGTTTGCGGGCGCACTTCCAGCTGAGTCTTGTTTTTCACCGGTTGTTCGCTGCAAGCGGCGAGAAACAATAAGCCGAAAATCCAGCAGCTTAAAATACGACGCGGCATAATGGCGGCTAATTTGCGATCAGACATAGATAGGGCCTGAGAAATAGATGTACGGAAAATTATACGTGGTTGCCACGCCAATAGGTAATCTGGCCGATTTCAGCTTCCGGGCGCTGGAAGTATTGAAACAGGTGGATCTGATTGCCGCCGAAGATACCCGCCACGTCAAAATGCTGCTGCAACATTACGGCATCAATAAGCCGCTACAGTCCTTACATCAGCACAACGAAGAACATGCGTCGCAAGGGTTGGTGGACAAAATCCGCGAAGGATTGTCGGTAGCCTTGGTGTCGGATGCCGGTACGCCGATGATCAGCGATCCTGGCCTGCCTTTGGTCAAATTAGCCAGGCAGCAAGGCGTGGAGGTAAGTCCGATTCCCGGTGCCTGTGCGCTGATCGCGGCCTTGTCGGTGGCCGGTTTGCCGACAAGCCGTTTTAGTTTCGAAGGTTTTTTGCCGCGCACCGGCTCGGCGCGGCGCAGCTTTTTCGAAAGCAAACTGAGCGATGCCTCGACCTGGGCCTTCTACGAATCCAGCCACCGCATCCAGGCGGCGTTGGAAGACATGCTGACAGTGTTTCCGGCGGAGCATCGCATTGTCGTCGCCAGGGAAATCACCAAATTGCATGAAACTATCGTCGGCGACGAGCTGGCCAAGGTGTTGCAGAAAGTTCAAAGCGACGAAAATATGCGCAAGGGCGAATTCGTCGTACTGGTGGCCGGGCACGAACCTGGCGCGCAGGACGATGAATTGAACGACGAGCAGCGGCGAATACTGGGCATATTACTGACGGAATGCTCCACCAAAACCGCTGCCGCACTGGCTGCGGAGATTACCGGTCAGCGCAAAAAGACACTGTATCAGGCGGCATTGGCGATGCAGGACAAACAAGGCGGCTAAGTTTCGCCGATTCTCCAAGCCTATCAGGCCCGGACATCGATACCGTTAGTCGGTACGCTGGCCGATTCCAGCAATTTCAACGCGTTTTGCCCTTGTTGCTCCTGCATCTCCTTGGCTTTGGTCAGCACGGCGGCTTCGACTTGCTGAGCGGTTTTTTGGGTGGACATTTGCGTCGCCAGTGCGGCGATAGAAGAGACGGAATCAAGCATGGCTGGGCCTCGTCTGGGTTATTTAGGGAAGCAATCGCCATAAGGCAAGGCTGTTGGTGTACTAGGTTATCGAACCGTAAAGCGATAACTTTAGGGGATGTGTAAAAAATGGTTAGTGCGGACTGTGCCTTGCTTGACTGGAGTTGGCGTTCAAATGAGTCGCGACCATCGCACGTTCATATTTTTGGGTTGATCGCAGCGTTGAAAGCTTGAACTTGTCGGCCATCGAAAGGCCAATTCAGCTGACTCCGGCTATGACTGTGCCATAGCACTGGAATCAGCAATCCGTAATCAGCCTGCCATTGTTCGCTGGACATGATGTCTCGGATTTCGAAATTAAGTTCAGCCGCGATCAGCAACGCTTCCGCCTCTTCGCACAAATGGCAGCCTTCGGTGCCATACAGAATAAACTCAGCCATTACTGAAGGCAGATTAATGGTTTAAATGCGCCGCCAACCAGCGTTCCGCCACTTCGAGCTTCAGGCCTTTGCGTCGCGCGTAATCCTCCAACTGATCCTGATCGATTTTGCCGACGTTAAAATACTGCGATGCCGGATGCGAGAAATACCAGCCGCTCACGGCCGCTGTCGGGTACATCGCGAAGTTCTCGGTCAGTTCGATAGTGGTGTGTTCGGTAACGTTCAGCAATTCGAACAGCTTGGCCTTTTCGGTGTGATCCGGGCAAGCGGGATAACCCGGTGCCGGACGGATACCTTGGTACGCTTCTTCGATCAAGGCATGGTTGTCGTGTGCTTCGTCTTCCGCATAACCCCAATAATCGCGGCGCACGGCAAGGTGCATGTATTCGGCGAATGCTTCGGCCAAGCGATCTGCGAGCGCCTTCAGCATGATCGAACTGTAGTCGTCGTGATCTTTTTCGAATTCCGCCAGTTTGGTTTCGATGCCGATGCCGGAGGTCACCGCGAAACCGCCCAGGTAATCGGCAATGCCGCTACCCACCGGGGCGACGAAATCCGACAGGCAGTAATTGGGCCGGCCCGGCGCCTTGACGTTTTGTTGACGCAAATGATGCAGTACTTCTCGTTGCTGGCTGCGGCTGTCGTCGGTATAAAGTACGATGTCGTCGCCGTCGCTGTTGGCCGGAAAAAAGCCAATGACGGCTTTGGCGGTTAGCCATTGCTCGCTAACCAGTTTTTGCAACATTTTTTGCGCATCTTCGAACAGCTTGGTGGCTTCGACGCCGACCACGTGGTCGCCGAGGATGGCCGGGTAACTGCCGGACAACTCCCAAGTCTGGAAGAACGGAGTCCAGTCGATATACGAAACCAGCGTATCCAGCGGAAAATTATCGACGACTTTGATGCCAAGAAACTTCGGTTTGACCGGTTGATGATCGGCGTAATTGAATTTGTTTTTTCGCGCCATTTCCAGGTTATGTTGCGGATTTTTTGCCTGGCGGCCTTTATGGCGCTCGCGGACTATTTCGTATTCGGCTCGGGTTTTTTCGACGAAATCGGCTTTTAAATCGTCGCTGAGCAGGGCGCTGACCACGCCGACGCCGCGCGAGGCATCCGTAACGTAAATGGTCGGGGCGGCCTGATAATTAGGTTCGATCTTCACCGCCGTGTGGGCGCGCGAGGTAGTGGCGCCGCCTATCATCAACGGGATCGTGAAGCCTTGGCGCTGCATTTCCTTGGCGACATGCACCATTTCATCCAGCGACGGCGTAATCAAACCACTGAGGCCGATTACATCGACATTTTGTTCGCGGGCGGTTTTCAAGATCGTTTCTGCCGGCACCATCACGCCCAGATCGATGACTTCGTAATTGTTGCATTGCAACACCACGGCCACGATGTTTTTGCCGATGTCGTGCACGTCGCCTTTCACGGTGGCCATCAGCACCTTACCGTTAGTTTGCCGCTCACTGCCGTCGACTTCCGCATCCATGAACGGCATCAGATAGGCCACGGCTTTTTTCATGACCCGCGCGGATTTCACCACTTGCGGCAGGAACATCTTGCCTTCGCCGAACAAGTCGCCGACCACGTTCATGCCGTCCATCAACGGCCCTTCGATGACGTGCAGCGGTTTTTCGGCTTCCAGTCGGGCCGCTTCGGTGTCTTCTTCGATGTAATCGGCGATGCCTTTGACCAGCGCATGCTCCAAGCGCTTAGTCACCGGCCACTCTCGCCACTCCAGGGTTTCCACCTTGGCAGCCTGACCGCTGCCGCGATATTTTTCGGCGATTGCCAGTAGTTGTTCAGTACCCTCCGGCGTGCGGTTCAGGATTACATCTTCAACGGCATTACGCAGTTCTTCCGGAATGTCGGCGTAAATCGCTAGTTGACCCGCGTTGACGATACCCATGTCCATGCCGGCTTGTACGGCGTGGTACAGGAACACTGCGTGGATGGCCTCGCGCACCGGGTTATTGCCGCGGAACGAGAACGAGACGTTGGATACACCGCCGGAAATTAAGGCGTACGGCAAGGTCTGTTTAATTACGCGAGTGGCTTCGATGAAATCGACGCCGTAGTTGTTGTGCTCTTCGATGCCGGTGGCGACCGCGAAGATATTCGGGTCGAAGATGATGTCTTCCGGCGGAAAGCCGATTTGTTCGGTCAGAATTCTATAGGCGCGGGTGCAGATTTCGATCTTACGTTCCATCGTGTCGGCTTGGCCTTGCTCATCAAACGCCATCACGATGACGGCGGCGCCATAACGGCGCACCAGCTTGGCATGCTTAATAAACGCGTCCTCGCCTTCCTTGATGGAAATCGAGTTGACGACACCCTTACCCTGGATGCATTTCAGACCGGCTTCCAGAATCTCCCATTTTGAGGAGTCCAGCATGATCGGCACCTTGGCGATGTCCGGCTCGGCAGCCAGCAGATTCAAAAAGCGCACCATCGCGGCTTTCGAATCCAGCATGCCTTCGTCCATGTTGATGTCGATAATTTGCGCGCCGTTTTCGACCTGTTGTTTGGCCACTTCCAAGGCTTCTTCGTAACGCTCTTCAATGATCATTTTTTTGAACACTGCGGAGCCGGTGACGTTAGTGCGCTCGCCGACGTTAACGAATAAGGTTTCCGGACCGATGCTCATGGCTTCCAGTCCGGCCAGATGGCAGCGCTTTTCTAGCTCCGGAATCGGGCGTGGCGGATATTTTTCCAGTGCAGCGACGATGGCGCGGATAGTGTCGGGCGAGGTGCCGCAGCAACCGCCGATGATATTTAAGTAGCCGCTCGCAGCCCAGTCGGCCAGTTCGGCGGCCATTTGCTCCGGCGTTTCGTCGTATTCGCCGAATTCGTTGGGCAATCCGGCGTTAGGATGCGCGGAAACGTAGGTGTCGGCGATGTTGGATAGTTCTTCGATGTACTGGCGCAATTCCTGGGCACCCAGCGCGCAGTTGAAGCCGATAGAGATCGGTTGCACGTGCTTCAACGAATACCAGAATGCAGCGGCCGTTTGGCCTGACAGCGTGCGGCCGGAGGCGTCGGTAATCGTGCCGGAGATCATCACCGGCAATTTGTAGCCGAGTTTGTCGAAAGTCTGTTCGACCGCGAAAATCGCTGCCTTGGCGTTCAGGGTATCGAATACGGTTTCGATCAGGATGATGTCTGCACCGCCGTCTATCAAGCCTTGAGTAGCTTCACTGTAGGCGCTTACTAGATCGTCGAAGCTAATGTTACGGAAGCCGGGGTCGTTGACGTCCGGCGACATTGACGAGGTGCGGTTGGTCGGGCCCAACACGCCGGCGACGAAGCGGGGTTTGTCGGGTGTCAGCGCACTGACTTCTTCGGCAGCTTGTTTGGCTACGCGCGCCGAAGCGACATTTATTTCGTAAGCCAGGTCTTCCATCCTGTAATCGGCCATCGCGATACGGGTGGAGTTGAAAGTGTTGGTTTCCAGAATGTCCGAGCCGGCGTCCAGATAGGCGCGGTGAATCGCCTTGATTACATCGGGCTGGGTAATCGATAATAAATCGTTATTGCCTTTCAGATCGACAGGCCAGTCGGCAAAGCGCGCGCCGCGATAATCTTTCTCCTCCAATTTGTAGCTCTGTATCATGGTGCCCATGGCGCCATCCAGAAACAAAATCCGTTGAGATAATAACTGGTGTAATCTTTGTGTGCTGTTCATACTGCCTGATGGTCGCAAGGGTGAATGTACGGCGGGCTAGTCCGTATTGTTATCAAACCAAATTTTTGAGGGAAATCATGTCTAAACCCAGTCTATTGCATGTCGTAAAAAGCGTGTTTGCCGCCGCGATTGGCGTGCAGAGCAATAAGAACAGAGAGGTTGATTTTCAGCATGGCTCTTTGCCTGCCTATATTGTTGTGGGGTTGATCGCGACCGCGTTATTTATTTTTACGATAGTCAGTATCGTATCCGCAGTTACCGGCGGTTGAGGAATTTCGGTCGGTACCGAAGCTCAAGCAGGCTTGAGCTTCGGGATCAGCCGGTTTAGTTGCTGGAAGTTTTGAAGCTGTCTTTGATGCTAACGAACAGTTCTTTGATGCCGCTGAACAAGTTGGCCGGTGTCAGCGCTTGTTTCAAAATGAACTGGGTACGAATCAAAGCCACGGCCAGTACGCCGGCGAAAGGCGGCAATAATTCGAACAGGACCGGCATAAACCAGCCGCCGGCGCCTTCTTGAGTTTTTCTATCGCCCACACTGGTCAGATCGCGATCGTATTCGCCGCCGACGTCTTTGCCGTCGAGACCGTCGATAATCATGATGTTAATGTTGTAGAACATCACTTGAATGACCAAAAATACTATCGCACAGCCCGCAACCCACAATAAAATGTTGCCTGTTTTAGCTTTTATCAGGGTTTGATATACCCAGATTGCCGTCAAAATCATTATTACGCCACCAATCATCTCTATTCCCCTTGTAACTGTTAACTATTTTTATAATTCTCAAAATTCAGGTTGAGAGGGCATACTACCATAATACGCCCGGATGGCAATTAAGGTGGGATGTTTCCGCGATAGCCATGAATTGCTTGACTTTGAAGGTGGCTAAAGTAACATATGAAGCTCGACCGCCAACGTAATGGCACATTTTATAACAACTAACTAAAGGTAGGAGGCACCCATGGGAGCGATCTTAGATTTAACAGAAATGCTGAAAGAACCGTCGGGTATGATTGGAGCGCTGGTTATCATCGCTGCAGGATACTTCTTTGTAAAATGGGTTTTTGCTGAGCCTAAAGACGAAGAGTAAGCTACACCCCTCGCTTACAAAGCTTTTCTGGAAAAAGCGGCTACGGATAGATCCCGTAGCCGCTTTTTTTTTGCCTGAAGCATGCCTGTTTTAAATACCTTATAATCCGTGGCCTTTTGGCCGGCCTGACGCGACATGTACAAACTGTTAGTTCTGAAAATAAACGCACTCTATCCCAAAAAAGTACCGGCTACCGGCGTAGGCCTGTTCAGATTATTGTTCGGCTTGGTGACTTTGCAAGAGGTTTTCTTTCTTTTATATTTCAATCACTTGATATTCGATCCCATCCCGTTCACGGATGTCGAGTTTCCGATGATTCCGTTCTTTCTGTGGCTTTGGGCGTTGGTGGCCTTTTGTTTGGCGATAGGCTATCGCTGTCAGGCCGCCAGTATTGCCAACTACATTTTCTGGCTGGTGTTCGTCAATTTCACGCCGATGCAGCGCGATTTCGACGGAGGCTTTGATTTGTTTATGATCGGCGCCAATTTCTTTCTGATTTTCATGCCGCTTGACCGGGCGTTTGCGGTCGATAGCCTAAGAAAAAAGCTGTTACGCCCGTTCGTACATTATTCGCAATACCCGGCCCCGGAAGTGTCGGCATTGACCTACTACTTGCCTGTCGCGATTTGTCTGGGGTTTTTGTACTTCGATTCGGCGATACACAAGATGTTTGCCCAGCATTGGCGCAACGGCTTGGGTGCCTGGCTGCCGTCTTCGATCCCATATTACATGTCCGCGCTGGATTTGTCGTGGCTGCTGAATATCGAGATTTTGCAAAAAATCATTGGTTACACCATCATTGTTTTCCAGTTTACTTTCCTGCTGTTTTTCCATCGCCGCCAGTTCAGATGGCTGTATTTTCTGCTCGGGATTTCCTTGCATTTGGGCATCACCCTATCCTTCAATATCTACCCCTTCGGGATGGGGATGCTGATTTTTTACGCGCTGGTGATGCCGTTTGCCTGGTATAGAAAAATCGGCGCTTTCTTGACTGTTAAACAGCCGTTATTGACCGTGTTTTACGATCAACAATGTCCATTGTGCAATCGCACGGTTTTAACGCTCAATCATTTCGACGTTTTGCACGGTGTCGATTTCAAGCCTGCACAAGTGTTCGCAATCGACTATCCGGCCCTAGCCGAGCTGGGCGAAAAGCAATTGCTGACCGATCTGTACGCGGTGGATGGCGATGGGCGGGTTTATGCCGGCGTTGATACCTATGCGCAGATTTTAATCTCGATGCGTTATACCGCGATTATCGGCTGGGCCATGAAACTGCCGCTACTTTATCAGTGGATATGTGGGCGTTATCGGGCGATTGCCGATTCGCGCGCGCGGTTGGTGTGCGACGTGAGTTGTATGCCTGCATCAGCCGATAGTCTGCCGCCGAGCTTGTACGAGCGAATTTTCGAAGCGGAGCATGCTTTGCCGGCCAGAAGTCGCGTACACAAAATCAGCAAGGTATTACTGGTGCTGATCTTATTTCAATTTAACAGCAGCTTCCATTATGGCTTGTTGTATCGCTTGCATGTCGACACGCGTCAGTCGCCGATAACCAGCATGCTGGCGGATATGAGCAATGCGATATTGATGATGTCGCACACGTTTTTGGGCATCACGCCGCATGCCTTGTATTTGCATGATCATTTCGAGGGCTACGACCGTTTGTTGGCGATTACCTATTTGAATGCCGATGGCGAAGAGCAATGGCTGCCGTTTGTCGATCGGCAAGGCCGCCTGCTGGCGCCGAATTGGGGCAGGGTGCATTCGATGTGGGCCAACATTGCGGTGACGCCTAATATCGATGAAATCCGGTTGAAAAAATTTATCATGAAGGTCACGGCTTTTTGGGGTAGAAAGACCGGTTTGGACCTCGAAAACACGCAGTTTATTGTCAAAATGAAGCGGATCAGAGCGCCGTTTGAGTGGGAAAAAGACTTGAGGAACAATAACCTGTATGGAGAATGGCAATCAATAGGCGCGGTGCAATGGGATGGCAAGGAAGTAAAGATCAGTCTTCCGAAAGACATAGATATTTTGTGAGAAATTGGGGTATTGCATACTCGGTTTTGTCATGCTATAAATTTTGCGTGCTTGAATTTGAGTACACACAAAAATAAAAACCTTTAATTCGGAGGATGTTATGAAAAAAGTATTTTCTGTCTTGGCTATGGTAATGATGATTGTGAGCTTGAGCGGCTGCATGGATGATCCAGACCAAGGCAACCCTAAACCAAAAGGCTATGGTTCACCTAGCCAACAAGGTTCGGGAGTTAAGTAATCCTGGCTTAGGCTGGATTATACATTCCTGAGTAAGGCCCGCTCTGGTGGGCCTTACACAACAGAATTCTTTCCTCCAAACAGATTTCGTTTGCGCAAAACTGCTTCGGCATGTTTAAATCTCGCCGTGCTTAATTTTCAGTTTAGATTCAGTACACGAAAAATATAAAAAAACTTTTATTTGGAGGATGTTATGAAAAAAGTATTATCTCTTTTAGCTATGACCCTGATGATTGTTGGCCTGAGCGGTTGCATGGACGATCCAGATGCATCAAAACAAAAAGTTTCCAGCTCTACATCTGTAGCGCTTTAAGCTTTAAGAAAAAGGCCCGTGAAAGCGGGCCTTTTTTTGTCTGAAACTAACGTTTTCCCAATCTTTTAGCCGGTAATATTCTCTGCGGCAATGTCGGCCATGGCTTGAGTAATCCAAGCTTCCGCTTCGGCATTAATATCCTTCGATTTTTTATCGGTACTGATAATCGGAGGGCCAATTTTCACCTTAATTACGCCCGGATATTTCAAAAAGCTGTTACGCGGCCAAAATTCCCCGGCGTTATGCGCTAATGGGATCACCGGAAAACCCGATTTTTGTGCCAGCATTGAGCCGCCCGCATTAAATTTTTTATGCGCCCCAGGCGCCACTCTGGTTCCTTCCGGAAACACCACCACAAACAAGCCCTCTTGCAAGCGGGCTATGCCTTGGTCGATCAGCATTTTTAGCGCTTCCTTTTGATTTTGTCTATCTATAGCGATTGGCTTTAGCGTGGCTAATGCCCAGCCGCCGAAAGGGATCTGCAGTAGAGATTTTTTCAGTACCGCGGTTTGTGGCGAAATAAATTGCCGTAATGCTACCGTTTCCCAGGCTGACTGATGCTTGCTGAGAATAATCGCCGCTCGGTCGCGCGGAATGTTTTCCAGTCCTTCCACTTCATAACTTAAGCCGCAACATAATTTCAGCATGAACAGCAGGCAGTCGATCCAAATATCGGCGATTTTATAGCGCATCGGAAACGGCAGAAAATAGCCACCCAAGATGGCTACGCCAACAATCAGCGTCGAGAATACGATGTAGATGAATAACAATGTCGAGCCTAAATAGACTCTGAAATCAGCTTTTCGAGACGATGTACTTGGCTGCGTCATAGAGATTATCAAAAACAGGAATGTTGAGTAGAGGGTTATTAATAGCGGTTTTTTCGCCTTTACCGGTTTTGACCAGAATTGGTCTGGCGCCAGTGGATTCCGCCGCCTGAATATCGCGCAAGGAGTCGCCAATTGCATAAGTCCGGCTCAAATCGGCGTTTGTGGCGCCTGCAAAGCGCCGAAATAGTCCATCTTTGGGTTTGCGGCAGTCGCAGGAGTCGTTAGGGCCGTGTGGGCAAAAGTAAATCGCCTCAATGCTTCCACCCGCCAGATCGACCAACTCATGCATTTTGGCGTGTATCGCCTCCAGCGTTGCCAAATCGAATAAGCCTCTGGCAATCCCCGACTGATTGCTGATCACCACGACTTTGTAGCCGTGCTGGTTTAATAGCGCAATCGCTTCCAGACTGCCGGGTAGCGGCAGCCATTCGTCCGGCGTCTTGATGAACTCATCGGAATCGACGTTGATGGTGCCGTCGCGGTCCAGAATAACGTAACGCTCGGTCACGATTGCAATTTGGAAATATCGGCGATTTTCAGAAACTGGTTGGACAATTTGGCCAATAATGCCAAACGCCTGTTGCGTAAGGCTTCGTCGTCGGTATTGACCATTACATTGTCGAAAAACGCATCGACGCTATCGCGCAATTGGGCGAGACGGCTCAAAGCTAGCGCATAATTCTGTTCGGCCAGCAACGGCAAAATGTCGACTTCCGCTTGCTCGGCTGCCGCCAGCAGGTTTTTTTCCGCAATTTCGACCAGATTGCCAATATTATCGGCAAGTGGTTGATCGGACTTTTTCAGAATATTGATGATGCGTTTGTTGGCGGCCGCCAGGCTTTCCGCTTCCGGTAAGGCTCTAAAGCTTTGTACGGCCCGAATACGCAGCATAAAATCCAAGGGACTAGCCGGGCTGACAGCCAGTACTGCGTCGAATTCGTGGCTGGTGTAGCCCTGATCCAGGCAATAGCCTTTCAGACGGTCGAATAGAAAACCGATTACTTTTTGTTTGGTCTCGGCTTTATTGAAACTGTGGCTAAACTGATCCAGCGCTGCATCCAATAATGCAACCACGTCCAGGGCGATACCGTTTTCGATTAGAATCCGCAATATACCCAGTGTGGCGCGGCGTAATGCATATGGATCCCTGTCGCCGGTCGGAATCAAGCCGGCGCTGAAAATGCCGGCCAGGGTGTCTATTTTTTCCGCCAGCGCCAACACCTGGCCGATTTGGCCGCTCGGTGTCGCGCCGCCGGATTGCTTGGGATAATAATGTTCTTCCAAAGCCAGAGCTACGTCGGCATGTTCGCCATCGGCCGCTGCGTAATAGCGACCCATTGTGCCTTGCAGATTGGCGAATTCGCCGACCATATTGGTCATCAAATCGGTTTTAGCCAACAGTGCGGAGCGCTTGGCTAATTCGATATTGGCGCCAAGTTTTTCGGCGATCAAGGCAGCCAGATTTGCAACGCGCTCGGTTTTGTCAAACAAGGTGCCTAGATCTTTTTGAAAGACGATGCTTTTCAGGCTTTCGACCCGCTCGGCCAACGATTGCTTTCTGTCCTGCTTCCAGAAAAATTCAGCGTCGACCAAACGCGGCAACACCACGCGCTCATTGCCCTGGCGGATGGAGTCAGGGTTGGAGCTTTCAATATTGGCAAAGGTGATGAAATGCGGTAACAAACGACCTGCCGTATTCTTAACCGGAAAGTATTTTTGATTGGCCTGCATCGTGGTAATCAACACCTCCTGTGGCAACTCCAGAAAACGTGCATCGAAATTACCTACTACCGGTACCGGCCATTCATTTAATGCCGCCACTTCTTCCAACAAATCGTCTTCGATATGGGCGATACCGCCGACATTGCTAGCCGCCTGATTGGCCGCATCGCGAATGATGGTCATGCGCTCTTCGAAGTCTGCCAGTACCTTGCCATGCTGTTTCAAGATGTCCAGATACTCGTGCGGGCTGCCGATGCTCAAATCCAGTGGCGAATGAAAACGATGGCCACGGGTGACACGGCCGGTGGTGCGGCCAAGAATGTCGGTAATCAGAATTTCGGAGCCAAACAGCAAAACCGCCCAATGCACCGGCCGGGCAAATTCAGCGTCGAAACTGCCCCAGCGCATGCGTTTGGCAATCGGCAAATTGTTCAGGCTTTTGCGGATGATGTCCGGAATCAATTCTGCGGTTGCCTGGCCTTTCACCGCCTGTTTGAAGATCAGCCAAGAACCCTTGTCGGTTTCCAGTTTCTCCAATTCCTCAAAGCTGGCACCGCAACTGGCGGCAAAACCCAGCGCGGCTTTGCTTGGTGTCCCATCGGAACCGTAAGCCGCTTGAATGGCTGGGCCACGCTTTTCGACGACCTTGTCGGCCTGGAAGGTTTGTAGATCGTCGATCAATACCGCCAAGCGGCGCGGCGTTGCATAAGCACGGCCTTGGTTGTAGCTTAAGCCGGCTTCTTGCAAGCCGGCCAGAATATTGTCCAGCAAGGCCTGGCTAAGCTTTTTCAAAGACTTCGGCGGCAATTCCTCGCAGCCCAGTTCGAACAATAAATGATTGGTCTCGGTCATGATTACGCTCCCTGTCTGGCGAGAATCGGAAAGCCTAGCGCTTCCCGGCGGTTGTAATAGGCTTCGGCGACCGATTTGGCCATATTGCGTACCCGTAAGATGTAACGTTGACGCTCGGTGACCGAGATGGCGTGGCGGGCGTCGAGCAGGTTAAAGGAATGCGAGGCTTTTAAGACCATTTCGTAAGCCGGTAGCGGCAGGTTTTTCTCCAGCAGCATCAGGCATTCGCGTTCGTAGGTATCAAAGCATTGGAACAGGAATTCGACATTGGCGTGATCGAAATTGAACTCGGACATTTCCACTTCGTTTTGATGGAACACATCGCCGTAAGTAACCACGCCCTGTGGGCCGCGCGTCCACACCAAATCGTACACGCTTTCCACGCCTTGCAGATACATCGCGATCCGCTCCAGGCCGTAAGTAATCTCGCCGCTTACCGGCCGGCATTCCAAGCCGCCGACTTGTTGGAAATAGGTAAACTGCGTGACTTCCATGCCGTTCAGCCAGACTTCCCAGCCCAGTCCCCAAGCGCCCAGCGTTGGCGACTCCCAGTTGTCTTCTACGAAACGGATGTCGTGTTCCAGCAAATCCAGACCCAAATGTCGCAATGAGCCCAGGTACAATTCCTGGATATTGTCCGGCGACGGCTTCATGATTACCTGAAATTGGTAATAATGTTGCAGGCGGTTGGGGTTTTCGCCGTAACGGCCGTCGGTCGGGCGGCGCGAAGGTTGTACGTAAGCGCTGTTCCATGGCTCCGGACCGATGGCGCGTAAGAAAGTAGCAGGGTGGAAGGTACCGGCGCCGACTTCCTGATCCAAAGGCTGCAATAACACACAACCCTGATTCGACCAGTATTCTTGTAAGGTCAGAATCAGGCCCTGAAAAGTAGAGACATCGTTTTTGCTGATCGACACGTCGGGAGCCACTTGTTTGCTAAAAAATGCGGCTATTGTACCTGAAAAGCGTATGCCAAACAGACGTGGCATGGGTGTTATGGCGGCGTGATGTTGTGCGGATCAGGCACTGAATATGAGGAGAAAAGAATGGAAATAAGTCTGGCCAGCGAGGCAGATATACCGGCGCTTTGCCGTTTATTAAGCGAATTGTTCGCTCAGGAAGCGGAGTTTCGGCCGGACTCGGCCGCTCAGAACCGGGGATTGTCGCGCATCATTGCCGATCCGGCCGTCGGACATATTCTGGTCGCGCGACAAGACAATCGGGTTTTGGGTATGGTTAGCCTGCTATATACCGTGTCCACGGCATTGGGCGAACGCGCGGCCTGGCTGGAAGACATGGTGGTGGCCGGCGATGCACGAGGTTTGGGTGTTGGGTCGGCGTTGCTGGCATATGCGTTGGAGTTTGCTCGGGGAAAAGGGTGCCGGCGGATTACGTTGTTGACGGATGGCGACAATCTGCAGGCGCAGCGGTTTTATGGGCGGCAGGGGTTTGAAAAGTCCGGAATGGTGCCGATGAGGTTGGTGTTTTGAAATTTGTTGTGGCTGCGATCCGGGCATTGACTTGATCTTGTTCAAATTCGATTGCGGATTGAAAGTGGTGTAGCGACATAAATAGAGTCGATCACAAAGTTATGAGGGATACGGCGCCAGCAAGCCATACCCATACCTTGTAAATCCGGGATTACCGACCGGCGTAAATATAATCAATTGTTAAAGCCGACAACGGAAATCGCCCCATTGCCTTATGTTGTTTTCAAAGCGTGGCAGTATTCTTCGCTGCTACGAAGCCCCGCAAGAGGTTAAGTCTGACACGGTCTTAAATCGTCAACCTTTCTACAAATCGTTGCCAAAATTTGCAGATAGGCAACGTACTTTTAATTGCTGTAAACGCCTTGTAACAAAGCTCGGGTAAAAAAGTGTTAACGGATTCACAGTTGCTCGCAACGGTCAGGCACGACCCTTGAATTTTTCAACCCTTACTAGAGAACAGTTACAATGGAAACAGGATTTAGCAAGAACCCGCTCGCCCTCGCGGTGCTGGCGGCCATCGGCACTACCACGCTTGCCATTGCGCCAACTACCGCAACGGCAGCCGCCAAAACCCCGGGCCAATACGTGGCCGGCGACTTCCACAACCACACCACCTGCTCGGACGGTTCGATATCGATGCAGAAGCTGGTCAAAAAGGCCACGGAAAAGTCCGATAGCACTTTTGGCCTGGATTGGTTCGTCCAAGCCGGTCACGGCGGCAATGGTAACCGTAACTGTACGCTGGTTGAGGACGCTACTCTGGGTACACCGGCTTACCCGTTTGTTAGCGGCCAAGGCCCGAACACTACCTGGACTCAAAGCATCGGAGCCGCTGCGATCAAGGGCCAAGGCGGCGGCGTTGGCGGAACAGGCAATATGTGGCGCTGGCAGTCTATCCAGGAATTCCAATACCCGCTGATTGAATACCTGACGGAGTACAAAAACCAACCGATGTTCATAGGCATTGAAACGGTCGCTCCGGGCCACGAACACGTTTCGATGTCGGTGATTTCCGGCCAAATGCCGTCGGCCCTGGATACAGCCAGCCTGCCGTCCGCTCCTGTCTACGCGCCGCTTGGCGACGCCAGTGCTTTGGCGCAATGGGAATACTGCTTCGACCGCAACGATGGCGATAACAGCCGCGGCAACGTCACCGGCACCAGCACAGGTAACAACTGGAACTGCTCGGTAACCGGTAGTGCGAACGCTACCGATCCTAACTGGAATGCTACCGCGCAAAAGCTGACCAACAACAGCGGCAACGCCGGCCATTTGAAAACCGTCGAAGGTCTGAAATGGATGGCGCAAAATCACGGTAACGCCAGCTACTACGTGCCGGCGCATTTGGAACGCGCCGGGCCATTCAACACTGCCGGCAGCAATGGCTTCAACATCGAACACTTGCGTGACTTCAACAACGCCGCTCCCACAGTCGCTTTCGGCTTCGAAAGTCAACCGGGCCATGGCGCCGCAAACAATCGCGGTGAATACCAAGTAAAACGTAATAACTTCGGTGGCTCCGCCGGCTTGGTCGACTCCGTCGGCGGCACGACTTACGGCGGTACCGGTGTTTATGCCGCGCAAGTAGGCGGCGTTTGGGACGCGCTGTTGGGCGAAGGCCGCAACTGGTGGTTCTTCGCCAGTTCCGATTGGCATAACCGCGGCAGCTTCGGTCCGGATGACCGCCGCTCGACTCAGGACTTTTATCCTGGCGAGTACCAACGGACCTACTCGCTGGTTCGCAACGGCAGCGATAAGTTGCGTCCACAAACCATCGTTGACGGTTTGCGTAGCGGTAACAACTGGTCTTCCAGCGGACAAATCATCGACCGTCTGGGTTTCATCGCTTGCGCCTCTTACCCAGGTCCGGCCGCTCGTTCAAACGCCTCGGTGGAAGCGCTGGCTGTCGCCGCCGCAACCAACAATACCGACATTAACAGCACCGGTTGCGCCACCATGGGCGAAAAATTGGTTGTACGTCCGGGCGCGGAAATTGTCGTTTCAGTCGTTGTCCGCGATCCGCAAGGCAACAATTCCTCACCGTACAGCTTCCCCAACCCATCGCTCGCTCAAGTCGGTATTTCTCAGCCTTTGAACCAGCCGGTACTCGACCATATCGACCTGATCCGCGGTTTGGTGACTGGCTACAAAACACCGGGTGCAGCCGATTATTCGGGTGAATGGCCAAGAAACGCCAACTGGTTGAGAGCTGATGGAAGCGTGGCCGATCTGTCGGTGGTGCCCGCCGCGGCTAAAAACACTTCCGCTGCCATCGTCAGAACCTTCAACGAGAGCGGTTCCGCCGCATGGTCGCCAATATTATCCGGGGTTGACGAGACTCAATTCCTGAAAATGACCTACCGCGTGCCAGCCGTTACTGCCTCGCAATACCTGAGACTGCGCGGTACCAACTTGCCGGCGGCCGTGCCTTATGAAACCGACGCCAACGGCAACCCATTGCCGGACGTGTTCACCAACTCAAACGACCTGACCATGCTGCGTATTCCGTGCACAGCTACCAGCGGTACAACGGAATTCGACAAGTGCCCTTCGCACTTGGCAACCGCCTCGGGCACCAGTCCGATCACCGGCCAAAAAGCAGTGTCGTATGATGTGGCGGCCTGGTCGGATCTGTGGTTCTACAGCAATCCGATCTACGTTCAAGTCAACGGCTCGACTACCGTCGCCGGCGTCAAGTAAAGCGAACAGCGCATCAACAAGTAACTTATAGATAGGAAACAAAATGAAACTCAAACAACTCTTTGCAGTGGCCTTGTTCGCCAGCACGCCTGCGTTCGCTTCGGCCTCGGGTTTCCTGGTGGATTTCGAGAAGAACTGGGATTACCTTAACGGCGATGTCAACGACTACTACAACGGTAGCGCAGCTGCCGACGGTAACACTGGCGGCCCTAACCTTGGCGTGTCTTTCATCAACGTATCGGGTTTGTCTAACGATGCCGACTTCACTTATTACAGTGGCGCGCCATCCGCGCAAGGTACTGCCTATGCTCACGACGCGGCGTTCATTAATGTTGCTGCCGGCGTAACCGGCGGATTATCGTTCTTCTATTCCAGCCCCGTCGCTGTAACCGGCGCGGTGAAGGCTTATTCCGGTTTGAACGGTACCGGTACGCTATTGGGTAGCTTCGATCTGGCGGCCAACAACAGCGGTGCTTACGATACTTGGACCCAGGCCACGTTTTTGTTCAACGGCTCTGCCCAGTCGTTCGACTTGGCAGGCGCTGGCGCGAATTTTGTCGGTCTGGACAACATCAGCTCGGTACCGGTCCCGGCCGCGTTTTGGTTGTTGGGTTCCGGTTTGGCGATGGTCGGCGCGATCAGCCGCCGCGGTTTGAAAGCGTCGGTCTGAACCTTCGGTGATACGGGTCTTATGACCCAATAGGAGGCAGGAGCCGCGAGGTTTTGTCGCGCGGCTCTTTTCTTGTTTTAGGGTTTTTTCCTTTGGAAGCCCATTGCCATTTTCCTGCCTTGCCGCGCGAATTTGGCGACTGTTTTTATGCTATATGACTATGTCCACACTATTACAAACATCGACCGATAACGATTCCACCCCTGCCCGCCGCGCCGAATCTTGGCCAAATTGGTTGCGCGAACCGCTATTGCACTTCATGTTGCTGGGAGGCTTGCTGTTCGGTGTCGACTATTGGATCGTCGGTAAAGCCGACGACAAAAATACCATTGTCGTGACCACCGAAATCGACGACGAAGCGGGAGACTTATTCGAGAAGTACCGCGGCCGCGAACCAGAACCACAGGAAATGACGGCGCTGCAACAAGTCTGGCTCGATAATGAGGTGCTCTATCGCGAAGGTTTGGCAATGCAGCTCGACAAAGGCGACGACGCCATCCGCGAACGCGTGATTTTTAAAGCCTTGAGCGTGATTGACGCCAATACTAAATTGCCGCCGTACGACGATAAACTGCTGCGCGACTGGTTCGAGAGTCATCGCGCGAAATACGACGAGCCGCCCCGCTACGATTTCCAAGAGGCCGTGCTGTCTGGCGAGAACTCCGAGTCCGACGTCCGCGCCTTTGTCAATACATTAAACGCTGGCGCGCCGGGAGATGCTCAGGCCGGCTTGCGGGTGTTCAAGGGGCGCCCGCGCGCAAATCTCGAACAAAGCTACGGCGCCGAATTCGCCAAGGCGTTGGAAGAAGCGCCGGTCAACGAATGGCGGGCAATGCCGACTCGTGACGGCTGGCGAGCGATTCGTCTCGACCTTATTGCAGCGCCCAAACCGGCCGTGTTCGAAAATCTGCGTGGCGTGGTATTACAGGATTGGACCGATGCCGCCATGGCTGAACAACGCACCGCCGCAGTGCGCGCCCTGGCCAAAAAATACACCGTCAAACACGAGACCGTGATACTGCAATGAAGCCTCTAACTTTAAAAATACTGTTGGCGGTTTTTATATCGCTACTGAGCAATGTCACTGCGGCGCATGAAATGAGCATGGCCGAGATGCAAGTCCGCGAAATGGCCAAGGGCGAGTATTTTTGGCAATGGGGCGCCAGCGAGAAACGTCCGGTCGCCGACGAGCTGACGCCATCGTGGCCGGAGGGCTGCCAAGCCGAAGCGAACTTATTGCATTGCGGCGAAACGGGCCTGAAGGGTATGCTGACCATGGATGGAGTGGGCAAACGTTTTTCGGCTGCGCTGGTGAAGATCTTCTGGCTCGATGGCCAATCGCGGGTCTACACCCTGACGGCAAGCCAGCCTACCGTGCAATTGTTCGGATCCGCCGACGACCAGCGTGGACTGGGCGAAATTGCCTCGGCCTATACGGTTTTGGGTGTCGAGCACATTCTTTCCGGCATCGACCACCTGCTGTTCGTCATCGGCCTATTGCTGCTGGTCGGCTTTAACCGTCAATTGTTGTGGACTATCACCGCCTTTACCTTGGCGCATAGCGTGACCTTGGCTTGCAGTGCCTTGGGCTGGTTGACATTGCATTCTGCACCGGTGGAGGCCACGATTGCGCTATCCATCGTCCTGGTTGCCGGCGAAGCTTTGCACAAACAACAAACATTGGCCCGCCGCTATCCGGCGCTGATTGCTTTTCTGTTCGGTTTGGTCCATGGCCTGGGGTTTGCTGGAGCATTAAAGGAAATCGGCCTGCCCGAAAACCATCTGCTGCCCGCTTTGCTAACCTTCAATGTCGGCGTCGAAATCGGCCAATTACTGACAGTGACCGGCGCTTGGGCGCTGTGGTGCCTGAGTTTACGTTGGCCCAAGGTCGTACTGGCCCGCCCGGCACTGCTGTATGGTATCGGTTCGGTGGCCGCTTACTGGTCTTGGGAGCGCGCCGCATTGATCTTCGGCTGACCCGGCTCTCATCGGAACGGCTTTACAACTTCTTGTAACAAATACGGCAATCAAGCGAATGAACGAAGTCATCGGTATCTTCCCCACCCCTATCATGCGGGCGCCGGCAACCTTGCCTCGCTCCTTGGTTGAAGGCTTAGTCGAACATTTCAGCACGCTGGCGGTGCGAGACAACAATTCGTCCGCCAATCTTTCGCACACCGCGATGCTTAGCCCCGGCGACAGCCCGCTGCTGGTCGAAGCCGCCGCGTTGATCACGCCGAAGTTAAGCGAATTCGGCGCACTGCTGTTCGGCGAAATGATGGGCTGGTCGTTGAAGGAGATGTGGGTCAACGTACTGGACAGCGGCGGCCATCAGGCCATGCACAACCATGCCAACAGCTTTATTTCCGGCGTGGTTTATCTGACGCCGACGCACGATTCGTCGCGCACGGTTTTTATGAAGTCGCCCGGCGGTACCGATTTCGCCTTCAAGAACGACCACGAAGGTGTCATCACCGGGCCGTTTAATGCGGAGAAATGGATTAGCCCCCAGCCGGAACCGGGCGATCTGGTGCTGTTTCCCAGTTATCTTATGCACGCGGTGCCGCCGAATGCCGGGGAGCGGCGCATCACGCTGGCGATGAACGCGATACCTACTCAGCTGAACTCGTGGGGCTATAGCATCAAGTTCGGCGCTTGAGTGCCGAACTTATCCCGCCTTTCTTTCAGACGTTACCGTCCGGGCGGTCCGGCCGATTGCGGCCGAATTCGCCTAACCAAATAACTTAAGGTTGCCGAATTGTCTTTGCCTACATACTTATCCCAACTGTTGCCCGCTCCGCTCGACGTGAATTCCCGCTGGTCCCCGCTTTTGCTGATGACGGCCTCCGGCTTTGCCGGCCTGGGCTATCAGATTGTCTGGACCCAACAATGCGCGCTGTGGCTGGGGCATGAATCCGCCGCCGTGTTGGCGGTGGTGACGGCATTCTTCGGCGGCCTGGGCCTGGGCGCCTTGGCGATAGGACCGCGTATCGAGCGTAGCCGGCATCCGGTGCGCTGGTATGCGGCCGCCGAAGTGGTCGTCGCTTTGTGGAGTCTATTGTTAGCCCTGCTAATGTCGCCCTTTAGCGGCTGGCTGCTCGATCTTACCGGCACACAGCCGTCCCCGGTTTGGCAGTGGACCGTGGCGTTTTGCGGCACTTTTGTGCTGCTGTTACCGGCTACGGCCGCAATGGGCGCGACGCTGCCCGCGATGGAGCGGGTGACGGCCCGGCTGCATAGCGAAGGCCGCTCTATTGCGGCACTTTACGCCGCTAACACCTGCGGCGCGGTAATCGGCGTGCTTGCTGCCGCGTTCTGGCTGCTACCCGAGCTCGGTCTGGCGCGAACGGCAGCCATTTGTATTGCGCTCAACCTGCTGTGTGCCGGCGTGGCACTTGCCGCGCTGCCACATAGTATCGAGACGATTCAGCATCCGATTCAATTCGCTTCATCCGCAGGACGCGGTTTGCAGGCGCGACTGGCATTCACCGGTTTGCTGGGCATCGGTTACGAAGTGCTTGTCGTACGCGTACTCAGCCAAGTATCCGAAGATACGGTTTACACCTTTGCCATGCTGTTGGCGGTGTATTTAGTGGGCAGTGCACTTGGCGCCGCGGCTTACCAACGCTGGCTGAGTCGGTTCGGCGACCGGGAAAAATTAACTGACCGCCTGCTCTGCGCGTTGGCGGCCACCTGTCTGCTCGGTACGGCCAGCCTATGGGCGTCAGAACGCTTCAAGGCCGTATTGCTTGAAAGCATGGGAACCAACGTTATGACAGGTATCGGTGCGGAGGCGGCGCTGGCGCTGGCCGCCTTCGGCCTGCCGACGCTGGTGATGGGCGCTTTGTTCAGCCTTCTCTGCGCCCGCGCCAGTACCTCCGGCATCAGTTTCGGTTGTTCGCTGGGGCTTAATACCTTGGGCGCGGCGTTGGCGCCGTTGTTGTTCGGCGTGTGGCTGACGCCATTGCTGGGGGCGAAATCCGTGCTGTTATCGATCGCCGGCGGCTATCTGATGCTGACCGCCAAGCCCTCCTGGTTAAAACCCATGGTCTGGTTGCCGGCAGGGTTGGCGTCGGCGTTGGCCGTCTGGGCGCCGCCGCTGACTTTCGTCGATGTACCCGCAGGCGGGCATATCGTCAGCTACCGGGAAGGTGCGATGGCCGCCGTCAGCGTCGTGGAAGACGCCAACGGCGTCGCCCGCTTACGCATCAACAATAGGCAACAAGAGGGCAGCAGTTCGAGCCTATTGGTCGACGCGCGGCAGGCTTTGTTGCCGGTGCTTCTGCATCCGGCGCCGCAGCGCGTGCTGTTTCTGGGGTTGGGCACGGGTATGACCGCGTCCTCGGCGGCAGAGGACCCTAGCCTGCAAGTCGATGCCGTGGAGTTGTTGCCAGAGGTTATTGAAGCGTCGCAATACTTCCGGCAGCGTGTGTTTGCGGGCGAGGCTTCCAGCCGTATGCATACCATGAAAGCCGACGCCCGTCGTTATGTCCGGTCCAGCCGTCAACATTACGATGTGATCGTCTCGGATAACTTTCACCCGGCGCGCAGCGGGTCGGGCTCACTATATACGGTTGAGCACTTCCAGGCTGTGCGCGGACGCCTTGCCGACGATGGTGTGTTTTGCCAATGGCTGCCGCTGCATCAGCTCGATCTGGGGACCCTGCGCAGCATTGTGCAATCCTTTATCGCCGCGTATCCGGCCGGATCGGCCATGTTCGCCAGTAACAGCCTGGAAACGCCGGTGTTGGGTCTGATCGGGCGAAAGGACGACGCTGCTTTCAATGTCGAAAGTACGCATGACCGTTTGGCCCAAACCGCGTTGCCGAGGAGTCCGGCCGATTTTGGGATCGAGGACGAATTCGCCTTGTTCGGCAGTTTCGTTGCCGGACCGAAAGCGCTGGCGCGCTTCGCCGGCAACGCCGCCACCAACACCGACGATCATCCGGTGGTTGCCTACCGTGCGCCGCGTATTACTTATGCGCCGGAATCGTTGCCAAGAGACAGGCTGATTGCCTTGCTACATGAACTGTCCATCGAGCCGGCTGAGATCGTCGCTAAGACCGATGTTGACTGGCAGCGGCGTCTGATCGCATATTGGGCGGCAAGGAATCGTTACCTTGAGGCCGGCAAGGATGTGCACCCGGCGGCGAACGTGCGGGATATGTTGGCGCAGGTGCGCGAACCATTGCTTTCGGTATTGCGCATCAGCCCGGATTTCCGGCCGGCTTACGACCCGCTGCTGCGCATGGCGCTCGCTTTTGCCGATATGGATGCGGTTGCCGCCCGCTCGCTGCTGACTGAGTTGGCAAGGATACAACCCAGGCGCTCCGAAGCCGAGCTGGCGCTCAGCCAAATCGCCGGTGCGCCATCTTGACGCCCGTTTTTTGTTCGTCCCAGATTGTCGTGTAAGCAATCCGCTTTCCTCATGTCTCGCATCGGAAACGCTCGAGCCCGATGTCTCGTCGAAACTAGTGGTGCTTGTAGGGTAAGAGCGCCTGTTATTGCAATGTTGCGGCGCGTGCCGCAAAAGTTCCGTTAAATAGTTTCATATTAAGAAACAAATCATGTAATAAATGCCTGATTGTAAATATTATTCGTAGGTATATAGTGAAGCCGTACTTACAAAGCAACTAAACCCAGTCAAGGTGGACCCTATGAATACATCAAAAAGCTTTTACAGAGACGTGACGACCGGCTTGTTCTTTGTCACCGGCATGCTGAGTTTTATGTCGGGTCAATTTATCCTTTCCACACTGTTGTTTGGCGCTGCATCGTTGGCCAGTAATTTGAACCCGGCAACGCCTGCCCGTATTTAAGATTTTCGTGCGACCTCTGGCGGCTCCTCCTGGCCGCGAACTCTATGGCCTCTACCATTTTCCACGGTAGAGGCTTTTTTTGGGGTCTTTATAAACGGAGTTAAATTAACAGTAGGTCAAAGTTCGACACAGTCATTCAAAGCCCAGCATAACGCCATAGGAGAAATACCATGAATTTACGTTACGCAAATATGAAAAGCGCGCTTGAGTTTCTACATGCTCCTCCAGTCACGCTGACGATTATCGAATCGTGGAGTGAGAACGAATTTGATGAGGTGTTGGACTGGATTGAGCAGATGACCCGGCGAAATTGGCATCGCATCTTGAAGCGGCCGGAAGTATTCGTGCAACAAAGGCCGGAAGTTTTAAATGTGCTGGATGCGGAATTGGTCTTTTAGACTGGTAATCGCACATTAACAGCGTCAATTAAGCCTATGCGGCTAATTTATGGCGGGTGCCCCCAGTATCGACTGGGGCACCCAGTCCGCAAACTGAATGCTAAACCGCTTGGTATCGAACAGTTTGTAAAAAAGCTCGCTTGCGAATAGCTATCTCGTTTTCCCCGTTCTCTCCGTCAAAAATCAAAAACTCCTGCGTCTTGGTATGTAGCAAATTGCGGCCGGGAATACTGTCTAGTCATCGGCCGGGTAACCGCCTTTACGGCAGCAGATGCATACCATCTCACCGCATTGCAGAGCTTTCCCGGTGTAAGCAGTGCGGATCGACAACGCCTTAGCTCTGGTGTAAGTTTGCTCGCAAAACCTTGAGTTATAGCCAACCCGCCGGTAGATTTTATCGATCGCCGGCTCGGCAAGGTCGACCGGAATCAAGCAACCGCAACTCAGCTTACCGCCCGGATTGGGCAAGGAGACACGATGGATCTGCAATTGAACGGCAAAATTGCCCTGGTGACCGGCAGCACGGCCGGTATTGGATTCGCCATTGCTAAAGCGCTGGCGCGGGAAGGCGTGCAAGTCATCGTCAACGGCCGCGCGCCGGAGTCGGTGCAACGCGCGATTAACGAACTTAAGCCTTTCGCCGTCAGCGAATTGTTCGGCTTTGCCGGCGATTTATCCCAGGCCGATGCGGCTGCCGAGTTGGTGGCCGCGCATCCTCATGTAGATATTTTGATCAACAACCTAGGCATTTTCGAACCACTAGCGTTCGAAGACATTCCGGACGACGACTGGCGCCGTCTGTTTGAGGTCAATGTCCTCAGTGGCGTACGCCTGGCCCGTTTGTATTTGCCGGCAATGAAACAGAAAGACTGGGGCCGGGTAATCTTTATTTCCAGCGAAAGCGGGGTGCAAATCCCGGCGGAAATGATTCATTACGGCATGACCAAGGCTGCGCAAATCGCGGTCGCGCGCGGATTGGCCGAGCACGTGGCCGGCAGCGGTATTACCGTGAACTCGGTCCTGCCCGGCCCGACCCGCTCTCGGGGCGTCGGCGATTTCGTTAACGAACTGGCCGCGCAGCAGGGACAAACTTTCGAAGAATTCGAACAACAATTTTTCGAAAAAGTCCGCCCGACTTCGCTGATCAAACGCTTTGCGACCGCCGACGAAGTCGCCGCCCTAGTGTGCTATCTGTCCAGCCCGTTGGCTTCGGCCACTACCGGTGCCGCGTTGCGGGTGGATGGCGGCGTGATCAAAAGTGCGTTTTGATGGTGATATTGAACCAGGCCGAGTCAAGGTGTAGTGCGGATAAGCGCGGAGTCATCCGCCAAACCGAATTTCGGAGCCATAGCGACATCTTGAATGGCCTCAGCCGACACCCGATTTTAGGAGTAACTGTGTAGTGTGCTATGGTTTGCCGTTAAAAAACACTCGTCCAACTATCCGATTTTTTTCATGCAAAAAGCACTATTAGTTATTGGAATATTCAGTAGCATTGGTCTGTCCGGTTGTCTGTCGCCGTTAGCGATCAGTACCCTGTCCAGGAATTACAACGAATCGGTTGCCAGTGATTTGACGGAGCAGTTGCTGCTCAATATCGCCCGAGCCGGTAATAACGAACCCATTTTGTTTACCGGTATTTCCAATATTGCCGCTACGATGAATTTTCAGGCCAATGTGGGGGCGACTCCGGCTCTGACCGGTAATAGCGGAACTACGTTAATGCCCTTGTTTGGGGTGGGAGCCGCGGAAAACCCCACCATAAGCATTGTGCCGATGCAGGGTGAAGAATTTACCCGGCGCATGCTGACACCGTTGAGCGAAGACAAACTTGCGCTGTTGCTGCGCCAGAATGTGGATGTGGATTTATTACTGCGGCTGGCGGGGCTGGAATTCCGCACCATCGAAAACGGCACTGAGGAGGTGTACCACAACCGGCCGCGCAATCAGGAGGATTATGCGGCGTTCCGGAGAATGGTATTGCATTTGTCCACCATTCAGGACCAGGATCACCTGTTTTTCGAACCGTTGATCCTGACGAAACGCTGGCAATTACCCATCCAGCAATTATCTTCCAAGGATTTTTCGACACTGGAAAAAGAATACGACATTAGTATCGACCAGGCGCATGAACAATACACATTGAAAAAGCTGCAGCAATCGCGGCTTGTGATCAGCAACTACAACCCCGCATTGTTGACGGAAACCGAACGGCAGCAATTGGATGACGAAAGCCAGACGCTTGCGCCGAACGATGTTTTAATCGATATTCGGGCGGGGTATCCGGGGGGAGAGTTGCCGATTCACGGCCGGTTGCGTTTGCGAAGTTTCAGCAATATTTTATATTTCATCGGCCGCACTTTGTCCGCGGAACCGGAAGTGGACGTGAGCAAAGATCCCAGAACCCCGCCGGTCAGCGAAAATCCGGTCTCCGCGCTTGCGATCCGGGTGACGGACGACAAACCGAACGATACGCTGTTAGCCGTGAATTACGACGAACAGTATTATTCGGTGGCTCGTGATCCGACGTATCCCTGGAATGAAACGGCGTTCAGAGTATTGGCGCAGATTTATCAGATGACCATGTCGGAATTACCCAAAGGGTCGGTGCCGACCATTACCATTTCCAAATGAGTTTGCCGCGCCTCCGATAACCGGCACAGCCGACGCTAAGCTTGGGCGACGGTATGCGCCGATGTTTCAAACGTCGCTTAACAGCGGCCGGCTTAATGTTTGGTACCACCAACCGGCCGCTTCACCTTTATTTGCGGTGCGCATTGCCAGCCACACCGGTTCCGACGGACGTGCTTCTGCAACCTGCAATTCCATCAGCGATCCGATTTCCAGGTCATGGGCGATTAATCGTCGCGGTAAAAAGCCAAAGCCCAAACCGGCCCGTTGAAATTGGATTTTGGTGTCGATATTCGGCACCGTAATGCGTTTTTGCCCGGACAATAAGCCTACTGTTTTTGCCGGCAGCGACCGGGCGCTGTCGGCGACGGCGATGACGGTATGTATATGCAGCATGTCGGTTTTAATTGGCTGATCCGCCGCAGCCAACGGGTGGACGGGCGCGACGCAAAACGCAAAATCCACGGTATCGATCTGCCTGACTTGATAGCCGCTCCAATTCGGACAATCGCCGACGGCAACGACGATATCCGCCCGTTCCTCACGCAAAGCCTCCCATACGCCGCTCATCACTTCCGCGGTGAAGCGAATGCGGGTTCCGCATTCCAGGGTATTAAACTCATGTAAATCGTTAATAAACACCCTGCTGGGTATCAGCGAATCAAACACCACGGTCAGTTCGGCTTCATATCCGGAAGCGATTTTATATAGCCGAGATTCGAGGTCGCCGAAGGCGTGCAATAACAAACGCCCTTCGTTTAACAAGGCATTTCCGGCCGCTGTTAGCGAAAGCTTGGGGCCATTGCGTTCGAATAACTTCAGCTTCAATTGTTCTTCCAATTTACCGACGGCATAGGAAATAGTGGAGGGCACGCGATGCAGCAGTTCCGCCGCGCCCGACATCGACCCGGTGCGGTCGATCGCATCGATAATTTGAATAGCTTCCAGCGATAACTTCATTAGAACTCCAAAATCACTTTCGAAAAAATCGAATATTAAAAGCAAAATAACTCGTTTTATATAATAAAAATTCAGGAGTATTCTAGTTTCACTCGCTTAAAACCCTAATATTCCATACAAAAGCTGAGTGAATGTAAATTCGAAATTTTTGAAAGGAGTCCGATCATGCTGGAAATTCGTCCCGCCCACCGCCGAGGTAGCGCTCATTTCGATTGGCTATTCTCAAGACACACTTTTTCTTTTGGCAATTACTACGATCCGCAACAAAGCGGATTTTCCGATTTGTTGGTGATCAACGAAGATATCGTACAGCCGGGCAAAGGCTTTGGCACACATCCGCATCGGGATATGGAAATTTTTACCTATGTCATCGACGGGGCGTTGGCACACAAAGATTCGATGGATAACGGCTCGGTGATCGAAGCCGGCGACGTTCAGTTAATGACCGCCGGAACCGGTGTGACTCATAGCGAGTTCAATCATTCGCGGAGCGAGTTGGTGCATTTTCTGCAAATTTGGCTGGTGCCGAATAGCAAAGGCGTCGAACCGCGCTATCAGCAAAGTCATTTTAGCCCCGCGCAAAAACAAGGCCGGCTGGCGCTGATTATTTCGCCCGACGGTGCGGAAGGATCTTTGTCGGTTTACCAGGATGTGCGGGTTTACGCCGGTTGTTTCGATGCCGATGAACAGGCGCGGTTAACGCTTGCCGATAACCGTTACGCTTACGTGCACCTGGTACGCGGTACCTTGACAGTGAACGGCACCGTGCTTCACGCAGGCGATGGCGCCCGCATCCGAGGCGAGGGCCAAATTGACATACAACAGGGTCACAATGCCGAAGTGTTGGTGTTTGATTTACGCCCGCATGAAAAACCCAGCCGGTAGCGCGACATGAACGAAATCAGCCAAACGCCGCCCAACAACGAACAAGTTTTTTTCGCCATCCGTCATCGGCTGAAAAAAGGTAAGCGCAACCTTCAGCAATACGAGCATTGGTTAAGCAAAATCATGCCGATTGCGGCGAGCTTTCCGGGGCATTTGGGGGTACAAGTCGTTCGGCCGCCGGACGGCCACAACGAGTATCTGATCGTGGTGCGCTTTGCCGGTATTCAGGCCTTGGAATTCTGGCAGCGGTCTCCGGAACGTCAGCAGTTGCTTCAGGAAATTAACGGGATTCTGGACAGCGAAGAAGCGATCGATATCAAAACCGGTATCGATTACTGGTTTACCCCGCCGGCGGTGGGTAATCATCCGCGGCGTTGGAAACAATGGCTGGTGACGACGTCGGTGATCTGGCCGTTGACGATGTATGTGCCACAGGCGATGGAACCCGTGTTTATAAAATATCCTCAGTTGGGGGAGTTCGGCATTCGCCAGGGAGTATTGGCTTTGGTGATTGTTGGTTTGGTGGTGTATTTGATCATGCCGCTTTATGTCCGGCTAATCGCGAAATGGTTTTTTAAAAGTTAGTGTCCGGATTATATCTTGGGCGCAAGTCAACGGCAGCGGATTGTGACAATCGTTATCGCATTCCCGGCAATCCGAATTTAAAACGACCTTTATTAACTGGAGGATAAATTATGGGACAAACTACTTCCAGCAAAATAGTGAACTGGCAGATTGAAGGATGTCATTTTTCTCGCTTCGATATAACGCCAGAGCAGTCTATTTCACTGGAAAAAATATTTCACGATGAAATTGCCATTATCGGTTTTTCCGGTGCGGTTTGGAAAAGCCGGCAAAATGGCCAGAACTATCTTGAAACGCCAAACTGTCTGGTAATGCGCGATGCGGGGCAAATATTCTCCCTGAAATCGGCTTTTATAAACAAGGATGGTGCAATTTGTCGAGAAATCAAAATCAGCCCTCGGCAACTGATCGATTTTTGCGAAAAACACGAATTAAGCAAGTTTGTATTGGATTTCAAAAATCCGATCATTGATAACCTGTATTTACGGAATTACTTTGCCGACACGCATAGAGTTTTAGAAACCAGCCAATGCGCCCTGGAACGATCGACTTGTCTGGCTTTATTCGTAAATCGGTTTTTGCAGCAAGTGACAGGCAATCATTACGATTGCCCGCAACTATTAAAGCCTTCGAAAGTGAAAATATCCATTGAATATTTGCGGACTTTTTATAATCGAAATATTTCGCTGAACGAGCTTTCGGAAATCACTAAATCGAATCCGTTTGTACTTTTAAGAAATTTTAAAAAATGCTTGGGAATTACGCCTCACGAATATCTGCAAGCATATCGAATTATCCAAGCCAAAAAGTTTATTTCTACCGGATTCGCATTAACCGATGTTGCGATGCTGTGCGGTTTTGCCGATCAAAGCCATCTAAACCGCGTGTTTAAAAAAAAGGTCGGGGTAACGCCGGGCCAATTTCGAATCGCTTAATCGAGATTGTTTACCTGCCGAATTACTGTCATTTGTTCGGTAAAACTGTCATAGGTTTTGTAGCGTTTTTCCTACAGACGCCGCCTTTTCCACTTTGCATTTTGTTTACGGGAGAGATATTAAACCATTTTATTTATACGTTAATTTTTTAAGAAAAAAGTCAATATTGTTCAATACTCAAATCTCAGAGTTTGGTCAAATACAAGTCCGTGAATTCTGACTTAATCAATTTAGTTTAAAGGAGCAATCAATGAGTGCAGCCACCGAAAAACTTATTACCCCTGATAATTGTGCGTTTATATTTATCGATCATCAACCGCAAATGGCTTTTGGCGTGACCAATATCGACCGCCAATTACTCAAGAACAACGCCGTTGCGATGGCCAAGACGGCCAAGTTGTTCAATATTCCTACCATTCTTACCGCCGTCGAAACCGAATCATTCAGCGGTTATATCTGGCCCGAATTGATGGATGTGTTGCAGCTGGATCCAATCGAACGTACCAGCATGAATAGCTGGGAAGACGAGGCCTTCGTCGCCGCCGTTAAAAAAACCGGACGTAAAAAATTGGTGATGGCCGCGTTATGGACGGAAGCTTGTCTGATCTTCCCAACCATCTGTGCGCTGGCGGAAGGCTTTGAAGTCATCATGAATACCGATGCCTCGGGCGGTACTTCGGTAGAAGCGCACAATGCCGCCATCAGGCGCGCCGAACAACATGGGGCGGAGTCGATTACCTCGCTGCAGGTGCTTTTGGAACTGCAACGCGATTGGAGCCGTAAAGAAACCTATGTCGGCACTACGGATATTGCCCGCGAACATTTCGGTGCCTACGGCATGGGTATCGACTACGCGGCCAGCCTGGTGCACGACTATGGGCAACGCGCCAAATATCCGCACCAGGTCAATAAATAGGCAGTATTCCGTTCGTTAAATTCACAGATCGAGGCACCGCCCATGATTATCTCTAGCCCGGACACTGTTTTATTCAATGGCAAGATTACCACGCTAGACAACGCACAACCGGAAGTCAGCGCCATCGCCATCGCGGGCGGAAAAGTTGTTGCACTAGGGTCTGATGCACAGATCCGAACGCTGGCAACGGCCGATACCGTTGTCATCGATTTGAACGGTAAACGGGTCCTGCCGGGCTTGAACGACTCGCACCTGCATTTGATTCGCGGCGGCTTGAATTACAACATGGAACTGCGCTGGGAAGGTGTCGGCAGCATCGCCGATGCCTTGGCGATGCTGCAGTTGCAAGCGGCCAGAACGCCGGCACCGCAATGGGTGCGGGTGGTTGGCGGCTGGAGCGAGTTTCAATTTAAAGAAAGGCGGATGCCGACCCTGGCGGAAATCAATGCGGTTTCGCCGGATACTCCGGTGTTTATCCTGCATCTTTATGATAGGGCGTTATTGAACGGCGCCGCGCTGCGCGCCGCTGGCATCGGTAAAGACACGCCCGATCCGCCCGGCGGCAAAATTCAGCGCGACGCCAACGGCAATCCGACCGGGATGCTGATTGCCGAACCCAATGCGATGATTCTATATTCGACCCTGGCCAAGGGACCGAAATTGCCGCTGGACGATCAAATCAACTCCACCCGGCATTTCATGCGTGAGTTGAATCGTTTGGGTGTGACCAGTTGTATCGATGCCGGCGGCGGTTTTCAAAATTACCCGGAAGACTATCAGGTGATCGAAAAGCTGCATGCTGACGGACAAATGACCGTGCGCATCGCCTACAACTTGTTTACCCAAAATAAGGGCGGCGAGCTGGCGGATTTTCAGAAATGGGCCGGCGTTGTCAAACCTTACAGCGGCGACAGTTATTTTCGCCAGAATGGCGCGGGCGAGATGCTGGTGTTTTCCGCCGCCGATTTCGAGGATTTTCTGCAACCTCGCCCGGACATGGCGGCCAGCATGGAAAAAGAGCTGGGCGATGTGGTTCGATTTTTGGTGGAGAATCGCTGGCCGTTCCGGCTGCATGCTACTTACGACGAGACCATAGACCGGGCCCTGGACGTGTTCGAGGCGATTGATCGCGACACCCGCTTCGGTGATTTGCGCTGGTTTTTCGACCATGCCGAAACCGTCAGCGAAAAAAATCTGGCGCGGATCAAGCAGTTGGGCGGCGGCATTGCGGTACAGCACCGCATGGCTTTTCAAGGTGAATATTTTGTAGACCGCTACGGTAAAAAGGCTGCCGAGCATACGCCGCCGCTGCGAAAAATGTTGGAAATGGGCATACCGGTAGGCGGCGGCACCGATGCCACGCGGGTTGCCAGTTTTAATCCCTGGGTTTCCCTGTATTGGCTGGTGACAGGCAGAACGGTCGGCGGCTTGCCGCTCTACGGCGAAAGCAATTGCCTGGAACGCGAGGAGGCCTTGCGTCTGTGGACCGCCGGCAGCGCGTATAAATCGAAGGAAGAGACCGTAAAAGGCGCTTTGTCGCCAGGCATGTATGCCGACCTGATCGTGACATCGCACGATTTCATGACCGTCCCTGACGAGGCCATCAAAGCCATTACCTCGCTGCTGACCATGGTAGGCGGTAGGATTGTTTACGCGGCGGATGATTTCAGCCGGTTCGATACGCCGTTGCCGCCGGCCAGTCCCGATTGGTCGCCGGTGCGCTATTTCGGTGGTCATCAAACACCGCAAACGCATTCTGCGTTGCCGGCCGCTTCATGCGCAGCGCACGCCTGTGCGATTCACGGTCATCACCCAGGCCACGATGGCAAGCTGTCGCGCTGGTTGGGGCTGGATAATACTGGAAAACAAGCGCAGATTGAAAATCCGTGGGCACTGGGCTGCGGCTGTTTTGCCTACTAATAGCGGCTAGCCTTCATGCAAAAACGCGAATGAGGTCATTGCCAATGAAACCCGGACTCATTCCATTGGCCTTATCGCTGGTTAGCACAGCGGGGATCGCGCTAGAGTCCGAGCGGGGTTTTAACAGCAACCGCTGGCAGGAAAATTACCAATACCTTGCCAAGCAAACTCGGCGGAGCAGTTATGAATCGCTCAAATACCTGCCGCTGATCGCCGACCGCGAGGACGTGTATTTATCCTTGGGCGGAAATTTTCGGGAACGTTTCAATAGCTACGACAACGATTTGTTCGGACTGAAAACACACGCCGACGGCCAGCAGTTTTTGCATCGCTTTTTGCTGCACGCCGATCTGCATGCCACCGAACATGTTAGGGCCTTTGTGCAATTGGCCAGCTATCTGTCTAGTAATCTGGGGCTGCGGAAAGGGCCTTTGGATAACGATAGCGCGGATTTGCAGCAGGGTTTTATCGATTTGCAGTATCAAACTTTGACCGCGCGTGTCGGCCGGCAGGAGTTTGCGCTGGGTTCGTCCCGATTGATCAGTGTGCGTGAAGGCCAAAATGCGCGGCGGGCTTTCGATGGCGTGCGGCTTTCTCTAAAAAACGCCTATCTGGACCTGGATGCGTTCGGCTTTGAAGAAGTGGCGATAACACCGGCGAGTTTCGACGACCGGGGAAATAGGCAAGAAAAACTCTGGGGGCTGAACAGCAAATGGTCGTTCAAGCCGACCGATGTCGAGATCTATTACATAGGTCTGCAGCGCAAAGACGCGCATTATCAAAATACAGTCGCCGATGAATCCCGTCATTCGTTCGGCAGCCGAGTGTTTGGCAAGCGGTCAGGCTGGGATTGGAATTTTGAAGGCATTTATCAAATCGGCAGCTTCGGACCGTTGACTATCAATGCCTGGACCGCGGCATCCAATACCGGATATACGTTTGCCATCCCGGACTGGCGCCCCCGGTTGGGTTTAAGCGCTAATGTTGCCAGTGGCGACAGGAATGCAAAAGACCGGCAGTTGAATACGTTTAATCCCTTATACCCCAATCTGACTTATTTTGAGGAAGCGGCAATATTGGCACCGCAGAACTTTTTTAATCTGATGCCGAATCTGTCCTTGCAGCCGCTGCCCAGCGTCCGGCTATCTGTCGATTGGAATTTTTACTGGCGCTTGTCAAACCACGATGCGGTTTATGCGCGTGGACTTAATCCGTTGGAACAGACGCTAGGAGCCAACGGTCGATTCGTCACCCAAGCCCTTTCCACCAATATAGAGTGGGAAATCGATAGACATTTTTCGCTTGGCTTTAGTTACAGTCATTTTTTTGCGGAACAGGTGATTACCGAAGCGGGAGGACGGGATACCGACTACGTCCGTACCCAATTCAACGCGGTATTCTAAAAACAGGTTCCGTTGCAGTTGATTGATGCAATTGCCGGCGAGTTTGCCCCATAATCGGGGCAATTTCTCCGGCTTTTACAACTAAGTTAATTTATGGCTATCGATTCATCCGCTCTGCTGTCCCAACCTTTCCTATTTTTTGAAACGCCAATATTTACGCTGGGCACGCAATCGGTCAATGTCATTTGGTTGGCTAAATTCACGCTGTGTTTAGGGCTGATGCTGTTGGTCGTCCGCTGGATACGCCATGTCCTGAATACGCGCTTGTTGGTCGGCCTGATTGTCAACGAAGGCGATCGCAAACTGATCGCCAATCTCACCGGCTTTACGCTGTTGGCGGTTGGTATCGTAGTGATCATGCAAGTCATGGGCATCAAATTCGAGACACTGGCGCTCATTTTCGGCGGCCTGGGCGTCGCGGTCGGCTTCGGCTTGCAGGACATCACCAAGAACATTGCCAGCGGCATTACCCTGATGAGCGAACGCAAACTAAAAGTGGGCGATCTTATTTATTTTGAGGGTGGCGAAGGACGCATCCGGGATATTTTTCTGCGCTCGACCGTGATTACGTCGTTCCAAGGTTCGGAGCTGATCATTCCCAATGTTCAGCTCACCAACAATATCGTGGAAAAATGGGGGAATCAAGCCAAGCGTGGGCGGGTTGAAATTCCGCTTGTGGTCGAACAGCAGAGCAATCTGGTATTGGTGACCGAGTTGTTATTGAAAGCCGCCGGCCAGGAACCCAAGGTATTAAGCGATCCGGCACCCAAAGCCTTGCTTCAAGGTTTTGGCGATATCGGGTTGAATTTCGAACTTTGGGTTTGGACCGATCATATCGATCAACGTAGCCTGATCAGAAGCGCGTTAAACTTTCGGATTGAATACTTATTTCGGCTGCATGCCATTAAAATTCCCTACCATCCGACGAATAACCGGAACCTTTACCCGGCCATGGAGGCGGCCGCCAACCCGATCAACGGTTCGCCGGACGCAGCGAGCATGCCGTCCATACACAATGCTCTTATTGAACTGCCTTATTTTCAGTATTTCGATGAGCTGGAAATACGCGAGCTGATTGAAAAGGGCTCGCCGCGTTATTTCAATCCTGGCGACATTTTGGTTAAACAGGACGAATACTTTCCATTTTTTTGCGTCATGCTCAAAGGCGAGGTCGATGCGATATTCGAGAACGAGAAAGTCAGTCAGCGCTTGTTTAGCCTGCAACATCGCGATTTTTTCGGCGAGCTACCCTTGCTCCTGAAGATTCCCTATCCGACATCAATGCGCGCCGTCGGCGAAGTCGTTTTGTTTACGATACCCGAGGATTGCTTTGCGGACCTGTTAAGCCGTTATCCGCGAATCAAGGCTGCGGTAAGCGAAGAAATGCTGAAGCGGCAGGAATACATTCGACTCTGTCAATCGTCGTTGAAAAAAATGGGTTTGCTCCCCGAGGAATTCGACAATAATCCGGTCACATGGCTAAAAAGCCGGCTTATGAAGTTGTGGGGGAATTGATCTCTTTCATTTTTTGCAGACAAACCGTAATCTCGGTTGTCGCGGAGGCTAGGATCATGCAATATGCCTAACCCCCGCGCCGGATAGAATAGGTTTAAGAAGCGCTTTCCTTGTTAACCCACTTCCGCCACTAAACTGGGATAATCCGTATATCCCGTTTTCGGGTCCTGCCCCGGAGCGCCGTAGAAAGTATCGGTATGATAAGGGTTTAAAGCTACATTCAGTTTTAGACGGCGGACCAAATCGGGATTGGCGATGTAGTCTTTCCCAAACGAAACCGCATCCGCTTCGCCGGCCGCAACTACCTGCTGCGCGGTTTCCCGATTAAAGCCTTCGTTGGCGATCAGTATGCCGCCGAAGCGTTTTTTCAAATCCGGGCCGATACGGTTTTCGCCAAGCGATTCCCGCGTAAAAATGAAGGCGATGCCGCGATTGCCTAATTGCTCCGCCACGTAGCCGAAAGTGCGCAAAGGATCGGAGTCGCCCATGGTATGCGCGTCTCCCCTGGGGGCAAGATGCACGCCGACCCGACCCGCACCCCATACCGAAATCGCGGCATCGGTCACTTCCAGTAGTAAGCGGGCGCGATTTTCTATCGGGCCGCCATAGGCATCGTTTCTTTTATTGGTGCTGTCCTGTAAAAACTGGTCTAACAGATAGCCATTGGCGCCGTGAATTTCCACGCCGTCAAAACCGGCGCGTTTGGCGTTTTCCGCGCCCTTGCGGTAAGTCTCGACGATACCTGGAATTTCGTCGATGTCCAAAGCCCTGGGCGTTACGTAATCCCGCATGGGCCGCAGCAGACTGACATGTCCCAATGGCGCAATCGCACTGGGGGCCTCGGGCAGTTCGCCATTGAGATAATCCGGGTGCGAAACCCGGCCTACATGCCAAAGCTGTAGAAAAATTCGGCCGCCGGCGGCGTGAACGGCTTGGGTGACCTTGGTCCAGCCGTCGACTTGTTCTTCCGACCAAATGCCGGGAGTGTCGGGATAGCCCACGCCTTGCGCGGAGACGCTGGTGGCCTCGCTTATCATCAGTCCGGCATCGGCTCTTTGCGCGTAGTACTCGGCCATCAGCGCGTTAGGCACGCGTCCGGCGCTGGCCCGGCAACGTGTCAAGGGCGCCAGCACAATGCGATTAGGTAAATTGATGTCGCCAACTTTGATGGGGTCAAACAAACTGCTCATGTATGCTCCTGTTTAATTACGTTCCATAGTGCTGCTACCGCCAACCGCATGAGTTAATCACAGTCACTTTTTATTGCTTACCTCGTTGTTCAAGGCGTGTTCGGAAATTTCGTGGTAAAGGCTGGCTAATTCGGCAATCAGTTTTTGATATTCCGGGTGGTGCTTCAGCATGGGCATCATGCTACTCGCATTCGCCAGTTGATCCTCAAAATACATAATGTCTATTTCATTTAACAGCTCGCCGCTCTCAATCCGTTTTTTAAGGGCTAAGGCTCGTGGGATAGACTGTTCTTCCAATTTTTCTATATAAGCAGTGATGATGCCGGTTTCGTCCGATGATGAGTACATGTATTGGTTCCAGTTTGGCGCGATGATGAATCATCACGCGCCGATTATCACATAGTCAAGTGCCGGCTGCCGATTTGCCTGGATTTTATCGGTTTAATAGCATGGACATTATGAAAAATTCCGATGGCTCCTCGTTGCCAAGCCCTATTTCCGGCATCTCGCTATTATCTTGAACCCGATGCGTTTTACATTTTGTTTCTCGCCCGATATGCAATGATTTGGGGACGTGGGGAATGGTTTTTGATGGGAGCATGATTTATTTCCCCTCAATCGACTTGGAGGCGATCGGGCGTCTGCTACAGAACCGGCAACAGGGGGGCTGGTCATGCTGCCGGAAGCTGGCTATTCTACCTAAGTACGGTTAGCGAATGGATTTGCGTGCGTTCGGCAGTAATCGTTTGCGGGCGAAGGCTGGTTCCCGGAAATTCGTCACGGCGTCATGGAGTAAAAAATCGATTGCTTTACTGGTCTGAGGATTCTCGATGTACAATTTCTCTTATTCCTTAATACATGCGTGGATAATTTATGGGATTTGAACAATTGGCATCCCTCAGAGACGAACTGGTAAAACAAGCGGCAGCTGAGAAAGAGACAAAACGGCAAAAGAAAGCCGACGACCGTACAACGGTTAAAAAGTCCGGTAAGGTCGATCCGCTATTGGCTGTCATCGGCTTGCTGCAAAAGAAGTTTCCTCTGGCTTTCCCGAAAAAACCCGCCGCCAAAGTACCGCTGAAAATCGGTATTCATAAAGATATTTTGGAACAAGCGACCGAGCTAGGCACCAATAAGAATGAATTACGCGCTGCGATAAAAGCTTGGTGTTGGGGCAATCGTTACTGGGATTGCCTGACGGAAGATGCGGTCAGAGTCGATTTGCTCGGTAATGCCGCTGGGCTGGTGACTAAAATCGATGCCGACCAAGCAAGTAAGTTGAAGTTGGGGCGGAAGAAAAAGTCTCAGGAAGTGGAGGCGCCGTCTGCGGAAGGCGCTTAGCAACCGACGAGATAGGATCGTTTAAGGTATGCCGCCGTTTCAGGTAAAGGTACAGACATAAAAAGAAAATTGCCAATTAAGTGATTTTTAAGCCAATTGGAGAACAATCCGCCGCAACTGAAAACTATCCAAATAGGAGGATGTATGTTCAGGGTCTTGGCAGTATTGGCAATCAGTATTTTCTTTTCCAGCGCGGCAGTTGCACACGATGATTGGCACGGCCGACATCATCATCGCCATTTCCGCGATGACGTGGGCTATGGTTATAACCCCTACTACAGAGGATATGCGGTACCGCCCAGGATGGGTTATTACCCGGCGCCTCCACAATATTACGGGTTGCCGCCGGTGCGCGGCTTTAGCTATCGGCAACCAATACCGATGCCGCGATTTGACCGTCATGCCAGAGGCGGCTGGTAGTCATGAAACGGATACTGCGTGTAATGGTTTTTGCGTTCGGTTTGATGTTATTGAGCGGTTGTGTGGCCTACGCACCCTACGCCGATCCGTATCCAGCCACTTATGTCCCCTACGGTGGTTACGGATATAGTTATGGATATTCCGCTGCGGTTGTACCGGTACCCGTGCCGATGTACCGAGGCGGATGGGGCTATGGCCGCCATGGCGGCTGGGGGCATCACGGTCATCATGGGTTTCATTAAGCCGAGCGAGGTTTAATTGGCCGTAAATACTGCTACTCGGCGGATCAACAGCGGTTAGTGCTATCCGCGTGCTTACCGGATAGTTAGACGCGCCTTTATTCTCGAATTTCCGACATTCGATCTAGTCGCTCTGGCTTATTCAACTTAATCGCATTACTATGCGCCATCTTGAATTGGGCAGTTTTAACCCAAGTGCCCCGCTTCCTCCCCAAACCATACTTTGGCGCCTCTGTGATGAGGCAACACCTAAAATAAAGCAAACGTTAAGGAGAGCCGAACATGGCTTTAGTGTCATTGCGACAACTTTTGGATTATGCGGCGGAGCACGGCTTTGCCGTGCCGGCATTCAACATCAGCAATATGGAGCAAGTGCAAGCCATCATGCAAGCGGCCGATGCCTGCGATAGTCCGGTCATTATGCAAGGTTCGGCTGGTGCGAATCGCTATGCCGGAGAAGTGTTTTTGCGTCATTTAATATTGGCGGCCGTTGAACAATACCCGCATATTCCGGTGGTGATGCACCGCGATCACGCCCCCACCCCGGCCATCTGCGCCCAAGCGATTCAATCCGGCTTTAGTTCGGTGATGATGGATGGTTCGTTGCTGGATGACATGAAAACGCCCGCCTCGTTTGAATATAACGTTGACGTTACCCGTGCCGTGGTGAAGATGGCGCATGCCTGCGGGGTATCGGTTGAAGGGGAAATAGGCTGCCTGGGTTCGTTGGAAGCCAACCAGGATCATAGCCAGTTGCTGACCGATCCCGACGAAGCGGTGGAATTCGTCAAGCAAACCCAAATCGACGCGTTGGCCGTGGCCATCGGTACCAGTCATGGGGCTTACAAATTCAGCAAGCCGCCCACCGGCGAAGTCTTAGTGATCAGCCGCTTAAAAACCTTGCAGCAACGCCTGCCGAATATGCATTTTGTGATGCACGGCTCCAGTTCGGTGCCGCAAGATTGGCTGAAAGTCATCAACGACTATGGCGGCGAAATTCCGGAAACCTATGGCGTGCCGGTAGCGGAAATTGTGGAAGGCATCAAATACGGCGTCCGTAAAGTCAATATCGACACCGATTTGCGCATGGCCTCGACTGGCGCGATGCGCCGATTTTTATCCCAAGCGGAAAATGTAGCGGAACTGGATGCCCGCAAAACGTATCAAGCGGCCCGGGACGCGATGCAAGCCCTTTGCCAAGCGCGTTACGAAGCCTTTGGCTCCGCCGGTCACGCCGGAAAAATCAAAGCGGTGCCATTGCGCGAAATGCTTACACGCTATAAGGCGGATTGAAAACAGTAGCCAGTACTGTTTTGTCGATATGTTCTATCAGCTCCACGATTTGCTGATCCAGCATAAAGCGCAACTCCCATTCCCTCGCTAAATCGTCGGCCAAACTGTCGATACGATGATGATCGATATAGCTTTGATGTAGACGCGCCTGATAGCCGGCAAGTTCGACTCCGGCGACCTGCTGTTCACCCTGCAGACGCTTGGCGACGAGCTCCAGGGCGTTTGCCAGCGCCGCATCGAACGCCCGGCTAAGCTGTTGCAATTCTTCGGGAAAATGACTGAATCGCTGACCGCTGAGTAAGCGATAGCGTTTCCTGACTTGCAACAAGCCCGATAGATGGCTGGTATCCCTGATAAGTGTTCTAAGCGCGGCCCTTTCGTGAACTTTTTCCGGCAAACGCGCATCCGGTTCCAATACCGCGTGGGCTAACAGGTCTTGAGCGACCGCCAGATCTTTTTCCGCCGACAACCGCAATGGCAAGGTGTAGTTCAGCAGATGGCTGACATCGGGTAAGCGCTTGGTGAAGCTGGCGAGCGTGCGCAACGCCGATACGGCATGGTGGCGCGCCAGCACAATCGAGCGCCTCGGCCACAGCGCGTAATCGATAACGCCCATCACGATAAGCCCGAGCAAAATACCGATGACCCGGTCGCGCGGCAGATACAGATCGGTGACCGCGCCGAAATCGTGCAGCACAAACAACGCAAACGAAAAACCAAGCTGCCGGCCCAGGTAGGCGATGCGTTCGCTGCCGGCGGTAATCCAGGCCGCCAGTGCCCAGAATGGCGCTGTGGCGAACGCAAAGCCGACGATAGTATCGAGCTGAGATTGGAAGAACGATACGTAAAAGTAAGCGCAGATCCCGCCGACGGCGGCGCCCGACACCCGCAACAGCGAGAGCCGATAGTCTGCGCCAAGACTGGTTTGCGCGGCGACCAGACAGGTCGGAATGGCTGTATTGATATCGGGCCAGCCCAGGCTTTCCACGATCAGCATGCACAGTATCGCGCCCAGGGTGAACTTGATGCCGAATTGCACGCTATCGGCATGCGTTGCCCAAAATTCGTAAGCAAACCAGGCCGGCAACCAGCTGCGTTCCGGGTTGTCGTCGGACTCCCGGTCGATATCCTTACTGTCAGCGGCGGTTATCGGTTGATGCAAAGCCCGCATCAACCCGGCAATGCGCTGTAAGGCGCGCCACAAGGCGGTCAACAGCGACGGATTGGTTTCCCGCGCATAATTTTGCAACACCTCGTCATTTAGCAAGTTCGCGATTTCTCCGGATACATCGCGCGATTCCGCCAGACCTTCCCTCAATCGGGCACAGGCGCTTTGCAAAGCCCGATAGACATTCAGTTTTTCCGGCGTCATCGGCTGGGCCCGATATTCCACCGCCAGGACTTGATTAAGCCAGTCCGCCAACTGGCGAAGACCGTCTATTTCCAGCAACAGCGCCCGATAAGTCTGGTGGCGTTCGTGTAAAGCGGGATGTACCAGTTCGGCGTTGGCCAGTAATCCCAGCAGCTTGCCGAGGCTGCCGGCGGCGGCATGCGCGGGTGCCTCCGGTCTGGGGCCGTGCGCCCCGGCATCGGCCAGGCGCGCGCTGAAAATGTATTCCACCGCCGCCAGTTGTATCCCGATATCCGCCTTTAACAGTTTTAACGGATCTTGCGGTTTGACGGTCAGATGCACCACGGTCCAGGTACCCAGCGCCAGTACCCCAATGATCGGGATATTCCATAAAGCGTGGTAAATATTTTCGCCGGGCGTGCTGGGACTGTACAGCACCGCCACCGAATACCATAAGGCAATGCCCGTGGGCCACGCGATCAAGCGGGCATGAAACAGGGACAGCGCCAATATGACGAAAGACAGGGCTAGCAATAGCCAGGGGTCGTTGCCGGCCAGCATCAGCGTCAATACCGATACCAAGGTCGTGACGAGCAGATAGCCTAGCTGACGCACGCCAAACGCCAGTGATTGACCCGCATTGGCATACGCATCGTAGCTCAAGCAAATCAGTATCGAAATGGCCCCCAAGGGCGGGATATGCAGGGTTTGACTGACTAGCGCTATGGTTAGTGACACAGCAAACAAGCGCATGGCGGCAACACGCCGTGCCGGGGAATCCTTGAGTTCCGCCTTGAGAAACTGTCCTAGGCTGGTGCCAAACCAAAGCCGGCTGTGTTTTGGGTGCGGACTCGAAACCCGGCGGCTGTCGCCGCTGTTCATGATGGCGGCAGGGCTTTACCGGTTTCCGCCGGGCGCCGGTCGCGTACCGTGACAAACGCGGTCATGCCCATGCGTAGGGGGTGCTCGGGGTCGCGTTCTTCTATCTCGATTCGCACCGGAAAACGTGATGCCAGGATCACCCAGTTCAAGGTGCGCTGCACTTCCGGCAACACGCCTTGTTGCTTGATATTATCGGGCGAATTGGCCCAGCCGATACCGGTCACTACGCCCCGGTAACGTTTGCCGGGATAACCGACCAAAAACACCTCGGCTTCCAGGCCGGGCTTGATCGACTTCAAATAGGTTTCCTTGAAGTCGGCGATTACATACCAGTGGCGGTCGTCGACCAATGCGAACATTTGCGCGCCGGCCTTGGCATATTCGCCCTCGCGAGTATTGAGGTTGGTGACGTAAGCGTTAAACGGCGCACGCACGTAACAGTACTCCAGATCGAGTTCGGCGGCGGTGACGACGGCTCTGGCCGCTTCGATGCGGGCGTTGACATCGCCGACCTGGGCGATCAAGGATACCGCCCGCCGGCTGTCGCTCTTGGCTTCTTCGATCGCGCTGCGCGCCGACAGCTCTTTGGCTCGGGCATCCGCCAATTCCGCGCGCGAGGCGGTGTAGCGGGAGCGCGCCTGCTTGAGCTGATCGGTGGTGACGTATTGCTTATCGGCCAAGGGTTCCAGGCGCTCCAGATAGTTATGCAGATATTCGTCTTCCGCCTCGATTCTTTTGACTTCGGCATTGGCGGCTGCGCGCTGGTGCTCCAGGCGTTCGATGGCGATTTCGGCGGAACCGCTGGAGGCTCGCCGCGAATCGACGTCTTTTTCCGCGAGCAGCAACTCGGCCTTAGCTTTGTCCAATCTGGCCTGATAGGGCCGCGGGTCGATCGCGTACAGCAAATCGCCCTGTTTGACGTATTGATTGTCTTCGACATGCAGTTCCACGATGCGGCCGCTGACTTCCGGCGCGATGCCGACAATGTTGGCCCGCACCATTGCGTCGTTGGTACGCGGATTTTGATAGTTGATATGCCAAACCAGAGAGCCGGTCGCTACCGCACCCAGCACTATGACGATGCCGATGGCGCGACCGAGCAACATCCGGTTTTTGAGGCTTAACCCTCGGCTATCGATTTGACTGTTTTCCATCAAAAAACCATCGCTTTCATGTTGAATAAAATAGCAACCAGATGATAAAGGTGCATAAGGCCCACAGGCTGGGAGCGATTAATAACGGCGGTCCCAAATAGGGCGCCAAGCGGTAGTGCACCAATTGCCACATCAGCAGCATGCTGGTGCCCAGCCCAGTTAGGATACAGATTATCCATGCCGGCCAGAACGAACCCTCCAAGCTCAGCATCGGGTCGCAAGCGGTCAGGAAAATCGAGAGACTCGCCAGTAAAAACCTGTCGCGTAATTGCCCTGTGACCATCATGCGTTTAGCCTAAAACGTATGATCATTTCCGTACTCCTGCGCTAGAATTCATCATCGAGTTGTTCGATATGATCGCCGCGAGCGGTGACGACTGCTTGATGCAACCTCTGCAAATCCGCTTCCAGCTTTGAGATTTCCTCGGGCGCGTACTCATCGAAGAGGCGGCCGATATGGGTCAAATGCTCCGGGAAAGTCTGTTCGTATACAGCGCGACCGGCTTCGGTCAAGCGTATGATCTGGCTGCGGCCGTCTTTTTTCGAGGCCGATCTTTCCACTAGCCCTTTATCCTCCAGGCGACTGACAACCCCCGTGAGCGTGCCCTTGGTAATCAAAGTTTCCTCCCCGAGTTTCTTCGGCTGCATGCCGGGTGTGTTACCCAGCGTGATGATCACATCGTATTGGGGCAGCGTTAATTCAAGCCGGTGCACGTGCTTGGCCGCGTAAGACAGAAACGCTTGGTGGGTGCGGAGTAACTGGCGTAGCACGGTAGGAAAAGTTGAGGTGGAGGACATAATGCAAAAAATTGTTCTAATTAGAATTCGATAATAGCTATAAGCCTATTTACGCTCAAGAAAAACCTGGGAATGGCTTGGGGAAATCCGAGGCCGTGTAATCGAAACGTTCGCTTGTCAGGGGGCAACACGGCCGCTCCAGGCTCCGCCGTCCTCGGGCGAAGCATCCTGACTTTGTTCGCCTGACACATAAACCAGAGTTGCCGCGGAGCGTAATAAAGTCGCTCGGCTATCGATTTCGGTATAACGGGCGCGCGCCAGATCCTTTTGCGCCGACAGCAGTTCTATCACCGTCGAAAAACCGTGAGTGTAGGATTCTTGAGTTGCCGCATAGGATTCTTCGGCGGCTTTCAGAAGCGCCAGCGCAAACTCGCGTTTTTCCAGCGCGGTTTTGGTGTCGGCATAGGCTTTCCAGATGTCTCGCATAATTTCCAGGCGCATGGTCTCAAGCTGGGCTTGGGAGGCAGCTTGTTTGGCCTCCGCTTCCCGTACGGCATTATTGCGTTCAAAGCCGTCGAACAAAGTCCATTCCACATTCAACATGGCCGTATCGACCATGGCGTTGGCGGAATAACTTTCGTTGCCCGGCGGCTTGGTATGCACATTGCCCCAGTATTGATTGCCGACCATGCCACGCAATGAGACTTTGGGCCAGAATTCGGCTCTGGCCTTCTTCACGTCCGCTTCGCGGGCGCGCAATTCGGCGAGGCGCGCTAGCAAATCGGGACGCCGCTCCAAGGCCTGATCGACGATTTTTTCCACCGATTGCGCCAGTTCGGCCGGCAACGGTAGTTTGCTCAGGTCTACCAGCTGCAGGCTGTAAGACGGGGAAACGCCCAGGCTCATTGTCAAATCGGCCCGCGCCTGCGTGACGGAACCGCGGGCATCTTGCAGATCGTAACTGGATTTTGCCTGCTCTTGCAGTGCAAGCAATAAGTCGGGTTTTGTTGCCAGGCCTTGTTTGAGTTTGGCTTGAACCGAGTCGGCATTGGTCTTTGCCGACTCGAAGGTTTGCTGCGCCGCCGTTACCTTGGCCAAGGCAGCCTGATAGGCAAAAAAGCTGCTGGCGACCCGATAGGCAATTTCCTGATGTTTGCGGTCGAAGGCAAAATTAGCCGCGCTCAGCCGCTCCGCGCCGGCATCGACCAAAGCTTCCCGGCGTCCGAAATCGAATAAGGTCCATGCCAAATCCAAACTGGCGAGAGAGGAGTATCCGCTGCTGACCAGCGCGCTGCCGGGTATGGGGAAGCTGGTTGTAAAATGCTGGCCGAACGCCATTGCCGTCAGGGTTGGGTACCAGCTGCTGCGATTTCTTTCCAAACGGGCGGCGGCGGCTTTTGCCTCCTCCCAGCTAATCCGGGTTTCGGGATGCGTGTGTAAAGCCAAATCCACCAGAGCCGGCAAATCGTAGACTTGCTTGGTATCGATACCGTTATCTACGGCCGGAGAGCCGGAGGTAACGAACGCAGGGCTATTTTTAGCTTGATAGTCGCGCCAGGAAACAGTTTGCTTGGCGGTAGGTACCGGATAATTTCCTTCGAGCGGAGCAGGATTAGGCACGGTACAGGCTGTCAACAGTATCAATGCCGCCATCGCCCCGCCGCAATAGCCTTGCGCCAAACAGGGCGCCGGAGCCAAATTTAAAACAAATTTATTCAAGCTTCTATGGGGTTGTGGAATCACACTAAATTTAGAAAATATCCCCTGGTCATCAATCAATCAATCCGGCCGGGTCGATTTGAACGCTACAGCCCCAAACTCTACCATTTATTCAGGGCCAGCAAGCAAGCGTTCGATAAATTGTTTTCGGCCCGGCCCCGAGCTTAGGACAGTGCCGGAATTTTGCCGAGCGGCGGCGTATTTTCAGCCGCCGCCGGTTCGGGCAATTTGCTATTGTCTCTGCGCCGCGTTACATGTTCGACAGCCTTCGGCGGTGCTATCATCCGGCCCTGCATCAACTCGTCGATCTGATATTTATCCAGGGTTTCCCAATCCAACAAGGCTTGCGCCATGTTGTGCAGAATATCCAGATGAGTTTTCAGGATGGTTTCGGCGCGGTGGTAATTATGCGCCAACGTTTGCCGTATTTCATGATCGATCAGACGTGCCATTTGTTCCGACATCGGTTTGTTGGAGCCCAAAAATCCGCCCTCGTTGTCGCCGCAATCTATCGGGCCCAGGCGATCGGATAAGCCCCATTTGGTGACCATATTGCGCGCCAACTGGGTAGCGCGCTGAATATCGTTGGAGGCGCCGGTGGTGACTTTGTTTTTGCCGTAAATCAAGGCCTCGGCGATGCGGCCGCCGAACAGACTGGAAATTTGGCCTTCCAGTTTGTCCTTGCTGGCACTGTATTGGTCGCGTTCCGGCAAAAACATGGTAATACCCAAAGCGCCGCCGCGCGGCATGATGCTGACTTTATAAACCGGGTCGTGCTCGGGTACCAAGCGGCCGACGATGGCATGGCCGGCCTCGTGATAAGCGGTCATCAACAATTCTTCGCGGCTCATGATCATGGTGCGTTTCTCGGCACCCATGATGGTTTTATCGCGTGCGTTGTCCAAGTCGTGCATTGTCACTTCCCGCTGGTTGTTGCGGGCGGCGAACAAGGCGCCTTCGTTAATCAGATTGGCCAGTTCGGCGCCGGAAAAACCGGGAGTGCCGCGCGCCAGATCGTTGATGTTGACATCGTCGGCCAAGGGCACCCGGGCGGCGTGAACTTTGAGAATTTGTTCGCGGCCCTTGATGTCCGGCAGGCCGATCTGGACCTGGCGATCGAAGCGGCCCGGCCTCAGCAGGGCGTTGTCCAGCACATCGACCCGGTTGGTCGCGGCAATGACAATGATGCCTTCGTTGCCGCTAAAACCGTCCATCTCCACCAATAGTTGGTTGAGGGTTTGTTCGCGCTCTTCACCGCCGCCAATATTGCCGCCGGTACTACGTTGGCGGCCGACCGCGTCGATTTCGTCGATAAAAATAATGCAGGGCGCGCGTTTTTTAGCTTGCTCGAACATGTCCCGCACCCTGGAGGCGCCGACGCCGACGAACATTTCCACGAAGTCGGAACCCGAGATCGAGAAGAACGGCACGCCGGCTTCGCCGGCAATCGCTCTAGCCAATAGAGTTTTACCGGTACCGGGAGGCCCCACCATCAATACGCCGTGCGGAATTTTGCCCCCTAGGGCTTCGTATTTGCCCGGGGCTTTCAGGAAGTCGACCATTTCCGCCACATCCTGTTTGGCCTCTTCGGCGCCGGCCACGTCATTGAAGCGCACCTTGACCTGATCTTCCGTCATCAATTTGGCGCGGCTTTTACCGAAGCCGTTTTGCCCGCCGGCACCCATTTGCTGCTTGCGCATGAAATACACTAGAACGCCGATCAGCAGCAAGGTGGGAGCCCATGAGAAAAGTAGTTGCGTCAGGGTTGACTGGTTTTCCGGTCTCTCAACCTTGATTTTTACGTCGTACTCCAACAAATCGTCAATTATCCGCGCATCGCCGGGATTGTAAGTGGCAAACTGGGTTCCGTTATGGCGATGGCCATTGATCGATCTGCCGTCTATCACAACTTCAGCAACAGATTTGCTGCGTACGTCCTTGATAAAATCCGAATAGGATATGTCGTACTGCGAGTTGTAAACCGGCAGCGTGGGATTGAATGCCGCAAACAGCACGATAGCGATTCCAGCCATTACGGATAGCGCGATTATTAGCTTTTTCATGATTGCAATCTCCAATTATTGGATGCAAGGCCCCGGTTCATATGTAGTGTATGAACCGGGTATATACCCGGATGAATTCCGAATCGAGCAAAGCGAAAGTTGACAATGCTTGTTCGATACCAATACCCAGCAGTAAGTGTGCCACCGAGCGCGATATAAGAATATTCCTCGTCTCCGCTTGCTGCGTTGGCAATTCGATCTTTTTCTTTTCCAGGGCAGGAAGCGCCTCGCACTTTAGGTTCAAGCCCAATACATACCCGGCAAGAGTACTGATGTTATTCGCGAAGCAGCGCGTAAAAATACAAAGACTTTAACGATGCGCGTTTCGAATGTTATTGTCGATATGGGCACAACATGCCCCTATTTTGTGCGCCGAAGAAAAGGCCGCCGGATGAGCCGATCGGTTGACATTCGACCGCCTAGTGGCTGGAAACGTAAATTTTTTGCATTTCTTCATAGCGGCTTAACGCGTCTCTCAACGATTCGCCGGCCAACTGCAAATCGCCGCCGCGTGCTGCCTTCCAGGCGGTATTCAAGCGCTTTCCGGCTTGTTGGCGTTTGACTTCGAGATCGTTATTCTCAATGTCCTTTTGCTGTTGTTTGGCATTGCTTACCAGGTCGGCCACGGTTTCTTGGTCCGCACCGCTTTCGACGGCGGAGATGGAGGCTTTGACTTTGGCAATAGTGCTTTCCAGCGCCGCCCTCACTTCTTCATGACTAAAAGTGGCCGCAGCGGCGGAAAAAGACAGTGCATTGATAAAGGTGATGGCTATGGCGGAAGATAAGAAATTTTTGAATGATGGCATGACGAAAACCTTGCTAAACACGAACAAAATTAATTTAAGAGTCAGACGGACTCGTTGGGGTTAAAGCAAACTAGACCTAACCCTGGCTTGCAAGCAGATCAGGGAGAGTGAACAAAGTTTATCAGCATTTAGTTTTGATTAGAACTTTATTAATTCTAATTAAAACTAATTGTAAGAAATGCATCACACTTTCTTTCGTTGTCGGTATTTAGATGAGCTTCGTCGGCACGGGAATATGCTGTGTCGGCGGGCGACTACATGAAGTCTTAACAAACAATCGCCACACTTGGAGTCGTGCGCTTATGCGGAAGATGGGAAGGGTTAAAACAGGGCGTGAATGGGATCTGTCGAAGGTCGCGGCGTGACGCTGAAACGGGCGGAGAAAATTCGAGTCCGCAAGTTACGTTAACCGGCGGCCTTAGCCGCACGGTGAATGAAGAATATAGACCTAAGGGCGCGGGACTTTACCAAGCGGGGGCCGCAGTCAAACTATCCGATTGACCGAGGCCGACAGTAAAAACCTAGGAATCGGTAGTGCTGGCAATAATTTTATGGATTCTCTTGGTACTGATGGCGATGATGACTAAAATAAACGGAATCGATACGCCTTCAACCAGACTGGCGTCAACATGCCAGCCAACGCTGTGCAGCGCCTCGGCAATTTTACCGATCAAATTTGCGGCGTAATAAGTAATTGCCACCATCGAAATGCCTTCGACAGTTTGTTGCATACGTAACTGCATTTTCGCCCGCAAGGCCATCGACGACAGCAAACCCTGATTTTGCCGTTCGATAATAATGTCGACTTTGGTGCGTAACAACTGGCTGGCATTGCTGACGCGTTCGGAAACCAGCGTAAAACGATGGGATACCGAATTGCAGGTATGCATCGCCGGTTCCAGGCGGCGTTTCATGAATTCGCCCAAGGTTTGAATGCCTTGGATACGCACTTCGCGCAAGTCTTCCAGACGCTGACCGACCAGTTGATAGTAAGCGCTGGCGGCGGCAAAACGGAATTGATGGGTGGAAATATGGTTCTCGACTTCCGCCGCCAATGCCGTCAGTTCGTCCAATAATTTGGCGTCGTCGTTAGTTGGCTGCGTCATGGAGTTGGTGATGGTATACAACTGTCTATCGGCCTTCTTCAATTCCGGATACAGCTTGCGCGCAATCGGGAAGGCCAGCAGCGCCATGACCCGGTAAACTTCGATATCGAACAAGCGATGTAATAAGCGGCCGGCCTGTGCGGTTCTCAAATTTTGATTCACCACCAGAAACCGGCTGAAGCCGTCCACGTGGATACGAAAATCGGTGAAAACCGCAGCGGCGCCGCCGGTCACTTTGGAGCCGACAATAGGGTTGCCGGCAAAGTAGGCCGTCAGCGGCGATAAATCCATTTCGTCCTGGTAATTAACCTCCGCGGCGGATACCACGCTGGCGTGCGCGGCAACGATCACTTGGCCGCCGATCTGCGATAGCCAATCCACCGGGACTTTTTTTAAGGCCGGGTCCGCAAAGGGTTCTCCATCCGTGTCGTAGGCATAAAAGGTATAGGTGCTGAACTCGCCGTGTTGCTCCCAGCTCATCTGAAACGCATCGAAGCTGGCGCTAAAATGGTCGCCCTCCTGATCCGGCGGCGTGGCGCCAAAGCGTTCGCACAGGGCTTTCAAGTGCTGACGTTCCTGCATTTTTTCGTCGCTCGACAGCGACAACGCCAGATAACTGGCCCTGACCGGCAAACTCAGAATCGACGAGGCCCTGGCATGGACTTCGTTGTGCAGCACAAAGCGCTGCGGATGATTGGGGGGAATTGGAAATAAAGTGGTCACGAGTACTCTGCTCAATAGGGATGGGTATACTTTATCAGCGTTTGGCCGCGCTCTGAATAGTTCATCTTGCATCGACCCTTGATTTTATATGGCTAAAGCTTGGTTTTTCGACAGAATCGACCTCAATCACGACGACGGCTTGGTCAGTTGCGAATGGCTGCGACAGAATCTGGCGCGTGTCGATTTGATTATTCTGGACGCCAGCTTTTTCCTGCCCAGGCAGCAACGGCATGCCCGGCGGGAATTCGAGTCGGGGCATATTCCGGGCGCCCGGTTTTTCGATATCGACGCCGTGGCCGACTTAAACAATCCGCTGCCGCATACGCTCCCTAATGCCGATGAGTTCGCTCGGCAAGTCGGAGAATTGGGCATCGATAACCGGACTTGGGTATTGATTTACGACAACAATCACTTTTTTGCCGCGGCCCGGGCTTGGTGGATGTTTCGGGTGTTCGGACACGATAGAGTCAAGGTCCTTGACGGCGGCTTGAAGCGCTGGCTGCAGCTTGGGTTTCAGCTGGCTGCCGAACCGGTCCGGCCTAAGCCGAAAGTTTTTAACGCTAAGTTTTGTCCGGAACTATTGGTCGATTTAGCCCAGATGCAACAGATTCAACAGCAAGGCAGCAAACAAATATTGGATGCCCGTTCCGCGGACAACTTTAACGGTCAGCGTCCGCTAAGCGATACAGGCCTGCAACCAGGACATATTCCAGGCAGTATCAACATCCCCTATCAAAATTTGCTCGCCGGCCATGACCACACCTTACTGCCGGTGGCAAGTTTGCAGCAAATCTTTGCGGACCAGGCGGTGAATTGCGCCAAGCCTTTGGTTGCAACTTGCGGTTCGGGCGTTTCGGCGGCTTTATTGCTATTGGCGCTGTATCAAATGGGCATCCGCAACGTGCCGATGTTCGACGGCTCTTGGGCGGAATGGGGGCGGCGGCCGGATTTACCTCGGCAAACGCTGGGCTAATCCGGTTTAAGCTTTGCAGTGACTACGCCCTCAGTTGCTAAGTTCGCGTTCAATGATCGGCAAGGCCTGCCGCATATGTTCGAAACTGTGCGAGCCGCCGGCAAACGTGATGACATTGGCGATAGTTTTATATTTAGCCTGGGTCTTGGCGGCGTCGAGCAACTCGTCGGCCATATCCAACAAAATGGTGCGGTCTATTGCCAGCCGGTTGTTGGCTAGTTCCTGTTCATACCGCGGATATTGATCGCAGTGTTTCCGCTGCCAATCGTAAGGCTGGCGGGTTTCGTAGTTACGGGTTACGCCGATAAACCGCGGTAATAATGCGCTGGGGCTGATAGCCGGATTGATCATGATGGCCTTGCTGCCTGTTTTCATGGCCAGGTATTCGGCGGCAAATCCGCCCATCGAAGAGCCCATGAAGACCGCGTCGTAACCCTGATCAAGAAATTGATTCCACTCGAATAACATGTCCTCGACCAGATTTTGAAAATCGCGGTAATCGACATTCGGGGTAAAAAACAGCATATCGTGCTCCAAGCAGAATTGCTGCATGACAAGGAGTTTCTCCTTGCCCACCAGCAGCTTCCCGTCCAAGCCGCTGGACGCGGAGTTAAAGCCATGCAGATAAATAATGACTTTCTTCATCGCTTAATAACGTTCCTTTATGAAGCTCAGCGCTTTCCCGGCCAAATCATCGGAGTCGTGCCAGAGATTGCGCCAGACGCAAAGCGTATTGGACAAATTGGGATCGACGACTTCCGAGGAAAAAGACTCAAACGTCATCGGCCCTCGATAATTAATTTTCCGCAAAGCATTAAAGAACGCTGCGAAGTCGACATTGCCGGTACCCAAATAGCCGCGATGGCTCTCGCCGATATGCACGTAGCCTAACCGGTCTTTCGCGGCCAGCACGGATTTTTCCATGCCGTCTTCTTCGATGTTCATATGGTAGGTGTCCAGGTGTAAATAGGCGTTGGGCCGATTCACTTCGTCCAGAAACGCCAAGCCCTCGATGCCGGTATTCATGATGTTGGTTTCGTAGCGGTTCACCACTTCCAGATCGATATTGATGCCTTTATCCGCCGCGTAATCCGCCAGACGCTGCATGGCCGCCACCGAATTGGCGCGATTTTCTTTGGATGCGGGGCCCGGATATTTGCCTAACGCGCAATAGATCACGCCGCACAATTCCGTACCGCCAATCGCGTGAAGCACATCGGTTGCCTTGCGTAACAGTGCGTCGCCGTTGGCGATAATCGCCGGGTTGGTGCTGGTGACATCGGTGCCGGCGGACAAACCCAGCGAGGCATGGGCGCGTAAGTTAAATTCCTGTAGCAAATCCTTGGTTAACGCGACATCGACTTGCCATGGGTCCAACAGCGCAATTTCGATGTAGTCGTAACCGGCCCGGGCCGCTCCGCTGATGGCTTTACGCGCGCCTTCCGGCGTCCAACCTCCGGACCAGACCAAGGCGTGACCGCCGTATTCCAACGATTTGGGAAATGTCATGACAGATTCCTAATATTTATTTGCAACAGAGGTTTTCAGGTGGCCGGATTCTAAAGCAACTCAATTTGCTGCCGCAATCGGCCGGCTATATAAGCCTTATGCCGAGGTAACCGGCAAATTGCGGATTGATGTCTGCATCGCATCGAAGCCGGGGGCTTGGGATATAAGCACCGGCTAAAAATCGGCCTTCTCCGGAGTTTGGCCCGGAAAAGCCAGGTCAGGTGTCGATATTAAACTAGCGAAGTCAGAGAGCAGTTGCGGAAGCTGCAACATATCCTGAAATTGCATTTCATGCTCTGCCCGATACGAGGAGGCGTTGCCGTTTCCGTTTCCCTGATACCGATACGCTTTCATCCCGGCCGCTGTGGCCGCCGCAATTCCAATGTCGCTGTCTTCGATAACCGCACATTGCGCGGGAATAAAGCCCATCGCACGGGCTGCGAATTGGAACAAATCGGGCTGGGGCTTCCAAGAGCCCACCTCGTATGAGCTGAAGATGTTGTCTGCAAAATAGGGTGCGAGGCCGCTAATTTTCAGGGCATGATGAATTTTCGAAAGCGGTCCGCCGGAGGCGATGCATTTTGGAAAAGTTATTGCTTCGAGCATTTCCAAAACGCCGGGCATGGGCCGCAAATCGCTGGCGAAGAGTTCCGCAACGCGCTGGCGATAGTCCCGTTCGAATGTGTCCGGCAGTTTCAGGCGCAGACGGTGTTCCAGATCCGCAAGAATCGGCGCTAATTTTTGGCCGCGATAGCGTTCGGTCAAGCTCTGTTGGGTGTCGTCCAACTGCGGCAGCAGATCGAGAAATGCTTGATTGCAAAGTCCTTCGCTGTCAACCAGCGTACCGTCCAAGTCGAAAATTACGCAAATGCCGCTCATGTATCCGCGGTACCAACAGTAGAGATTGGGACAATCGCCAAGAAGTCGTTCACCGCGTGTTCGATTGCCGCCAATACCTGATGCAGTGCGGAGACTATTTCCGGCGAAGACCTCAGTTCTTCTTCTCCAATATTGGCGCTCGGCAGCGGCAAGGTGATTGATGCCGCTTCGATCAGCGTTGCCGACATCGTGATCAAGATCTCCCTGAGTGCGGCGTCAGCATGATGGGCGCGTGGCGATGCATTCAATACCGCGACCGGTTTGTAAGAAAATCCCTCCCAGGCTACCAACCAATCCAGCGCATTTTTGATGGTGCCGGTAACGCCGTGGGCATATTCCGGGCTGGCGATCAGCAACGCATCCGCAGAGCTCACTTCGTTGCGGAATTGGATCGCGACAGCCGGAGGCGCGTTTTCCAAATCCGGATTGTATAAGGGTAGATCGCCAAGCGCGGAAAACAAACAAACGTCGATCGAATCCGGCGCCAAAACGCTTAGCGTGCGCAATATGGCGGAATTGACGGACATCGCCCGCAAACTGCCGGAGAGGGCCAGTATTTTCATAAATAAACTAGATTCCGCATGCCGGGCAAAGTTGCGGCGGCCGAAAAGCAGGCCTGGATTTTGGTGCCGGTGGCGGCGATGAAAATATCGAGAGTCATTGGCGTCCGTGGTTTGCGGGTCAAATTCGGTACACGAGGGCGTTATAATTTCAGGCACTAAGCCCGACGTATTCTACGGGTAAACCGTTAAACTTGAGCCCTACGTTTTAGGAACCTTGGACATCGCAATATGCACATACTCGAAACTCGGATCGAAATTGCCGCCACCGCCGAAAAAGTTTGGTCGTTGTTGGTCGATTTTCCTGCCCACGTCCGTTGGAATCCGTTTATTCGTGCTATCGAGGGTAGTCTGGAAATCGGCAAGACGCTAAATGTATCCATCCAGCCGCCGGGTAGCAAAGGCATGCGATTCCGGCCAACCCTGATCAAGATAAACCGCAACCGCGAACTTCGTTGGCGAGGTAAGCTTTTGCTGCCCGGATTGTTCGACGGCGAGCACTATTTCGCAATCGAAGACCTGCCGGCAGGCGGCGTGGTCTTTCGTCACGGCGAGATATTCTCCGGGATTCTGGTACCGTTTTTTCATGCCTCGCTGGATGGCGCAACCAAGCAAGGCTTTATCGCCATGAACGAAGTGCTAAAACGCGAAGCCGAGAGATTGTGACCGTTGTTACCGCCCGCCGGCGTGGCAAAGGCGCACGCCGTAGCGACTAGAATAGCTTATCTAATTCCGGAAACCGTTCAATTAACATGCAAAACAATATTCGCAATCTGATTTTGCGGGCCACCGGTGCCGAAACTGCGCGGCCGCTGGCACGGATTCAAGGTTTATGGAGCGGTTACGGCGACATAGTCCGCTACGGCCTGACCGGCAGCGATAGGCTAAGCGTGGTGGTTAAGCATGTGAAATTGTCGAACCATGGTCGCCATGCCGCTGATAAGGTCTCGCACCGGCGCAAAGTCCGTTCCTATCAGGTCGAAACCGCCTGGTATCTTGATTGGAGCCGGTTTTGCGCTGCCGATTGTCGAGTACCGGCTTGTCTGGGAGCCGATACCTTCGGCGACGAAGTTGTGATCGTGTTGGAAGACCTGGACGCCGCCGGGTTTCCAAGGCGTTGTTCGGCGGCCGGCGCCGAGCAGATACGCGCCTGTCTGAACTGGTTGGCGAATTTTCATGCAACCTTCATCGGCGAGCAAGCGAAAGGCTTATGGCCCACCGGGACCTATTGGCATTTGCAAACCCGGCCCGACGAATTGCTGGCATTAAAAGATAGCGCGTTAAAAAGTGCCGCACCGGCGATAGACCGAAAATTGCGCGATAGCCCTTATCAAACCTTCGTGCACGGCGATGCCAAACTGGCGAATTTTTGCTTTTCCCAAGACGGCCGGGCGGTTGCGGCGGTGGATTTTCAGTACGTCGGCGGCGGCTGCGGTATCAAGGACGTGGCATATTTCATAGACAGTTGTTTGGATGGAGACGAGTGCCGGCGCCGGGAGAGCGAGTTGCTGGACCTGTACTTTCAAGCATTGCGGCAAGCTTTGTGCGCCAAACAAAAAGCTGTCGATGCGGATGCGGTGGCGCAAGATTGGCGGGCACTCTATCCATTCGCCTGGACCGATTTTCACCGTTTTCTTAAAGGCTGGAGTCCCGGGCATTGGCCCGGCGACAGCTACAGCTACAGCGAATATCTGGCCGGACAAGTGCTGGCCCAGTTACGGAAAAATTAAAGGAACAGCGATGCGTTTATCCGCGGATGATTTATTTTTACTCGGTCAGTGCGCGATCTCGGCCGCTTGTCAGGCCGGGCATCTTATTGCCGAATACTCGCAACGGTCGGTTGCGGTAAACACCAAAGACGGCGGCGGCAGTTTGGCCGCCCAGGTGGTGACGGAAGTGGATCATTTGAGCCAGCAGATCATTATGCAGGTTTTGCAGCCGACCTGCGGCATGTTCGATTTGGCGCTGTTGTCGGAAGAAAGCCCGGATGACCGCCGGCGTTTGCATAAGGATTTTTTCTGGAGCGTCGATCCTTTGGACGGCACCTTACCCTTTATCGAAGCGGTGCCCGGCTATTCGGTGTCGATCGCCTTGGTTTCCAAAGCGGGTATGCCGCTTATCGGCGTGATTTACGATTCGCTGACCCAAACTCTGTACCACGCCATTAACGGACAAGGCGCTTGGCGTAATCATCGTGCCTTGGCTCGTCCGGCTCCACCGTCGGCGGCGCAGACGCTGGTTTTAATCTCCGATAAAAGCTTCGCTCAAGACCCGCTTTATCAGCCCCTGCAGGCCGAGGCGGCGTGCATTGCCGCCGATTTGGGTTATGCCGGCGCAGAGATAAAATTACAAGGCGGTGCGGCCATGAATGCTTGTCAAGTGCTGGACAAGCCGCCGGCCTGCTATTTTAAATTTCCCAAATCACAGTTGGGAGGTGGCAGCATCTGGGATTATGCGGCTACCAGCTGCCTGTTTCAGGAAGTCGGCGCTGTGGTCAGCGATATTCACGGCGAGCCGCTGGAATTAAATCCCGCCGGCTCCACCTATATGAACCATTGCGGCGTGTTGTATTGCGCCGACCGCGCGATGGCTGCGCGGATGATATTGGCATACCAGAGACTGATACAAAGCGGGCGTGCCTAATATCAGCGGGGCGGCGATGCTAGGCTCTCCCGGCGCAGTATTCGGCCTTACGCGGCACACCCCAGCGATAGCCGGACAATTCTACGTTTGAGCGGATGGCCGGTAGTTCGCGCAAGGCTTGCCAGACCTTTCGTTGAAAAGTGGTGCCCCAATGTCCAGCGGTAACTCCAGACCGATAGCCGGCGCTTCGACAAACTCGGCGACTTGGCTAAGCCATTGGCCGAAGATACTATCGTCTATCGCTTCGGCTTGCGGGAAGCGATCTCGCAAGGTCTTGGCTAAATCGCGGGAATCGTCGCTCAAAGCAATCGCGCGGATGCCGATGTCGCTGGCTGCCAGCAGAATCGAGCCTAGAGAACATTCGCCTAACGCGAAGCGAATAGGCGTATGGCGATAGTCCGGCGTATTTCGGACATTTGCCAAACGCATCTAATCTTCCAAATTTCGCACAAAAGTGTAACTGCCGGCGTTTTGTTTCATCCGATACAAGGCCGCTGGCCGGCCGCCTTCCGAGCGTTTTTCGCCGGTGTCTATCAACAGCTCCGCTTGTTCTATGCGCCGGCGAAAGGATTTTTTCTGCAAGCTTTTGCCGATCAACACTTCGTGCAAATGCTGGAGCTCCGGCAGCGTAAAGCTTTCCGGCAGCGCATAAGCCGGCACGATCGAATACAGCGCTTTTTGCCGCATGCGCTCCCTGGCCAAATCGATGATGATTTGGTGATCGAAAGCCAAATCCATCCGGCTGACTGCATCCACCGCCAGCCATTGCGCATCGGCCACGCCGGCAACATGCGCCGCGCAGGCTCGATAGGCCATCAATGCCGTGTAAGCGATTGTCACCGACCAGCCGCGCCGGTCGCGTTCGGCATTGCCTATGCTTTGCAGTTGTTCCAGATACGGCGGTTCGATGCCGGTTTTCTCTTGCAGTTTGCGCCGCACCGTATCTTCCAGGGTTTGGTCTTGCCGCAAATCGACAAAGCCGCCCGGCAGGCCCCATTTTCCGAGCTCAGGATGGGTGGAGCGCTGTACCAGCAATACTTTCAAACAGTCTTCGTGATAAGTAAACAACACCGCATCCACGCTGAGCAGCGGGCTGTCGTAGCGGCGCTTATCGTATTCGGCTAAAAACTGGTCTTCGTCCATCGTATCCGGGGCGATTTTTAAAAACGGGCATTGTCGCAAATATTGGTGTCTTTTTGTCACTTATAAGCTTGACATATTAATGTCTATAAGTCACTATTTGCCTTAAGTGACTTTACGACACAAATAGGAGCAATACCATGTTAGGCATACAATATTTCAAAGCGGACTCTTCAACCTTTGTTATCAAAACCGTGAACGGCAAGGTGCGGAAAACCGGCAAGGGCTTGAGTTTTTTCTACAACGCGGCCACCGCCTCCATCGCGGCGGTGCCGGTCAGTGCCCAGGAAGCGCCGTTTATTTTCAAGCTGCTGACCGCCGATTTTCAGGCGGTTACCGTACAAGGCCAAATCGCCTATCGGGTGGCGGCGCCGGAAACCATGGCCGACATGCTGAATTTCAGCCTGAAAAGCGATGGCATCAGTTATGTTTCGGAAGATCCGTTGAAGCTGTCGGATCGGGTAATTCGCGTCGTGCAATCCATCGTGCAAAATAAAGTCCAAACCACCGGTCTGCGAGAGGCCTTGAAACTGGGGCAAAGCTTGGTTGCCATACTGCGCGAGCAACTGACCGCGGATTCGCCGTTGGCGGCATTGGGCATAGCCTTGCTGGATGTTTCGATCAGCGCCGTGCAACCGACTCCGGAAACCGCCCGGGCCCTGGAAGCGGAAGCGCGAGAGTCGATTTTGAAAGAAGCCGACGACGCCATTTACGACCGGCGTAAATCCGCGGTTGAACAGGAGCGCACGATCAAGGAAGCCGAACTGCAAACCGAATTGTCGGTGCAGCAAAAAGAGCAGGAGATAGAGGAATCGCGGATTCTGAACCAACGCAGCATTCAGCGCGGCAAGGTCGAAACCGAACGCGAGCGATTACAAGCCGAGATCGCCGCCGAAACCCAACGCAAGGAGCTGGTGACTTTGCACAGCGAGAATAGCCGTCAGCAAGCCGATGCGGAAGCCTATGCGATTAGCGAACGCATGAAGGCGTTTAGGGAGTTGCCGGTGGAAAACCTCAAGGCCATGGCCTTGGCGCAAATGGACCCGCAACAATTACTGGCGCTGGCCTTCGAATCCTTGGCGCAAAACGCCGGCAAAATCGGTGAATTGAACATCGCGCCTGATTTGTTCGGGCAAATGCTGAAAAGGGCGGGGCAGGCATGAGCGGCAGTTTGCAATACCGGTTCATTCTGGTGACGCGTAAAACCCGGCTGCAGGAGCTGATCGAACGTTTCAATACCTGGCCGCAAGCCCGCTTTTACCTGGAGCACAATCAGGTCGATGCCCAGGATTATCTGGACGAACACGATCTGTATCAAAGCCGCTTGCAAGAAGCGGAACGGATTTTGAAAGCCTTGGGCCGCTTTCAATTGCTGGAACGCCGCCTGTTGCCCAATTACCAGTTCTCACCGGCGGATATTGTGGTGACCGTCGGTCAGGACGGACTGGTAGCCAACACCCTGAAATATCTGGATGGGCAGCCGGTGATCGCCATTAACCCCGATCCCGGGCGCTGGGACGGCAAACTGCTGCCGTTCGAAATTGGCGATTTATCCGCCGCGGTGACGCGCACGGTGGCCGGTAAATCGGCTTGTAAAACCATCAGTTTCGCCGAAGCCAAAACCAACGACGGTCAACGTATGCTGGCGGTGAACGATTTGTTCATCGGTCCGAGAAGCCACACTTCGGCGCGTTACCTGCTGTCGTGGGACGGTCGCCGGGAAATCCAATCGTCGTCGGGCATTATTGTCTCCACCGGCTTCGGCTCGACCGGCTGGTTTCAATCCATCCTGGCCGGAGCGATGAGCGTGGCCGGCAGCGATTCTCACCCGCTCAAAGACGGTTTTGCCTGGCAGGAAAGACGTTTACAATTTACCGTGCGCGAACCGTTTCCGAGCCGGACCACCGGCGTTAACCTGGTATTCGGCGCGATCACTCCCGAAACGCCGCTGACCCTGGAGTCGCAGATGCCGGAAAACGGCGTGATTTTCTCCGACGGCATCGAAACCGATTTTCTGGCGTTCAATTCCGGCACCGTGGCAACGATAGGTTTGGCCGCGACCCAAGGCCAATTGATCGTTTAACCATATTGGTTATTTGCGTTGAACAGATGCAATATTTACCGATAATCCGCAACCGGAGCGTTTATGCAGTATGTGCTGATAATTCATGAAGTCGAATCTTATCCGGCCTGGAAGGTGGTATTCGATCAAGCAGCGGCGATGAGAAAAAACGCCGGAGAGATTAGCTACCAGTTACTGCGCCACGACCGCGATGCGAATAATATTGTGCATTTTTCGCAATGGTCCTCGCTGGCGCATGCGCGGCAATTTTTTGAGTCGCCGGAATTGGTGGAAATCAGGAAGACTGCCGGAGTAAAAGCGCCGGAGTTTATTTATCTGCAGCAGATCGAGAGCGGCGTGCTGTAATTGCAAACAAGCTGGCTTTTGGTGAGACTTTAGCCCGTTTGGGTTCCCGTTCCCCGCTACTCAGTTTGCGGGGTAAGGCGTTACGGGAACCGAATGGCGATTGCCGGCGCATCGATTGCTTAATTGGATGCGGTTTTTGACGCGTGGCGTTATAGATTTAGGTTAATGCCGTTCAACGGATATTTAATTTTTATTAAATTTATAAACGTCGCCGAATTTGCCTTTCAAGGTCATGGATTTATCGCCTTTTTCCAGCAGCGAAAATATGTCGAATTTATCCGATCTACCCAAAATGGCTATTTTCAATTTGCCGCCTTCTATTTCATAAGCCACCGGCGACTGGTCGTAAAACGTGCCTTCACGCGGGATGTGGGTGATGGTGACCTTGCCGTCTTTGAAAGTCCAGGTGTCTTCGCGCTTGATAGTTTCCGCGGTGTTAACGGACTTTTTGGTATATTCCAACTTCCAACTGCCTTGCACTTCTTCGTTGGATTGCAGCGGCACCTCCGCAAAACTTAGGCCGGAAAATACCGATAGGCCCAACAAAGCAGCGGCTAAATTTATTTTTTTCATAGTCCTCTCCCGTTTGTAAATGAGGAGAAAGTCATTCTACGCTCAGGCAGGGGCAAAGTATCTTTAATTTATTGGGGTAATTCGGGAAGGTTTAAAACAACGGCTGTCAGTATCCCCCGCTCGGTTTGAGCCCACTAAGATTTTTAAAACATCGTTACCCGATACGGGTTATTCGAACGCGGCGATTACCTCGCTTTCCAGTTTGCCGGCTTCGATCCAGGCTTTTACCGCCGGGCAATCCAGAACCGTGTCTACGTAAGCTTGGGCATCTTTATTCGTTTCCAGCAGATAACTGTGGAAACGTAAGGCTACCGGTGCAAACATCGCGTCGGCTATCGTAAAGCGCCCGAATAACCACGGTCCGCTGTTGCGGTTTTGCTGCCGGTATTGCTGCCAGATATGACTGATACGATCGACATCCGGATGCACCGCCTCCGGTAGCGGTTTCGTCGCCGGTATCCGCTTGCAATTCATGCCGCAATAAGTGCGCAACGCGGTAAAGCCGGAATGCATTTCGGCCGATATCGAGCGGGCGGCGGCGCGTTCCGCAAAATCGTCCGGCCAACCTTGGGTTTGCGGAAAGCGCTCGGCTAAATATTCCAGAATAGCCAGCGAATCCCAAACCTTGAGTTCGCCGTCCAATAACAACGGCACTTTCCCGGTTGGCGAATATTGCAGCAATCTGTCTTTCGAATCTTCTCTATATAACGGGATTCTAATTTCAGAGAATTCGATGTCGTGAAATTTCAAAAACAACCAAGGCCGCAACGACCAGGAAGAATAGTTTTTATTACCGATAACCAAGGATAAACTCATGAGTTGAAACTCCTATGCGCAACTAGGGTGCTATTCCGAAAAAAGTGCCGGTCAGATTTAGCCGCTGACTATAGCCGTATAGCGTCGCCGGCTTCAAGCCCTAGTTAAAAAATGCATATTATCGGGCTCGGCAGCGAGCACGGAGAAATTTAGTCTATCTTTGACTGGTAGGTTCAGAGATACCGAATGCGTCGAAGGCGCGTTTCGGTAGTTTTCTGGGGACAGTTATGATCGTCGATCCGGACGGGATGCGCAGATTCTCAGTTTCCTAAGCAAGATGTGCAGCCCATCATTCAAGCCGCTTTGAAAAACATAGGAGAGATTATGAATTCGATATTTGTGGGAGGCGCTTTCGCCGCGTCGCTACTTATGAGTACCTCGCCGCTAGCGCAAGACGTTTGGCAAAAAATCAATGTCGAGCCCGGTCAATACACAGTTAAATTGGGCGACCAACAAAAGGTAATTGCGCCAAGTTGCGCGTTCGGACAGCCGTATTCGTTTTATATCAAGCCGGGTAAGATCGATAGGGTTGTGATGTACTTCAATGGCGGCGGTGCCTGTTGGGACTATGGCACTTGCGCAATTCAGCCTAATCAGACGCCGGTATACGTGCCCACGACCGATGTCGCCAACAATCCCAATGAGATGCAGGGCATTTTGAACATGGATGATCCGGACAATCCCTACAAAAACTGGACAGCGGTGTTCCTGCCTTATTGTACCGGCGACGTGTTTACCGGCTCCAAGCAGGCGGTTTATCAAAATCCGGCGGATCTAAATGCGCAGTTGCCGATTCAGCATCGAGGCTTCGACAATTTTGCCTACGTATTGAAGTATTTGAAACAACAGCGCCGAAATTTGTTCGGTTGGAACAATGGCGACTATCAGCCGGCCAAAATCTTGGTGGCTGGATCCAGCGCCGGTTCCTACGGCGCGGTATTGAATTATCCCTGGATCAAGAAAGAACTGGGTAAGGAAGCCAAGGTATCCTTGGTCAGCGACGGCGGGGTTGGTGTGATCACCGATGGCTTTGTCAACACGGCTTTGTTTGGGGCCAATTCCAGTTGGAACATCGCTCAAAACCTGCATCCGGTATTTAGCCATTTGGCGCCGGTGGATGCCGCGCACTTCTTACCCAAGGTAATCGGTACTTTGGCGACTCGCTACGAGAGCGAGAAGTTTGGTCAATACACCAATGCTTATGACGCAGTGCAAACCCTGTTTTTGAATATCATGGAAGTTAGCGACGGCAGCAGACCGCCACAAGCGCTCTACGATTTTTCCGACATACCGGCCTGGAGCGACAGGATGTGGCGCATCACCGGCGGTTTGAAACAGGCATTCCCCCGGAATTACCGGCGTTACGTCGATCCGGGCTGCAATCATACGGTGTTTCGTTATGACGAGTTTTATACTTCGAATTTGAATACTGCCGCAGGGGTAAACATCAGCTTTATCGATTGGTTAAAAGGCATGACCAGCGACAACACGGACGGTTGGAAAAATCTGAGCTGTACTCCAGGGGTAAATTGCGGCGAAGCGCAATTGACTTCTACCGGCATCCAAACTTGTCTGGGCCGCAGCTTCGGCCCATAGTTCCGGCTTTTGCCGGATGATTGACGCGTTCCCGAGCAACATGTTCGGGAACGCTTTTTAACAGCATTGCTCGCCGATATCCTCAAACCAAATTTTCGGCGACTGCTCAATGAAGCGGCCCATCAGCGCGATACATTCTGCGTCGTTCAATTCCACGATCTTCACGCCGGCTTCTCTTAGCCAATCCAAATGGCCGGTAAAATTGACCGACTCGCCAATCACCACCGTACCGATATTGAATTGCCGAATCAATCCCGAGCAATACCAGCAGGGTGCCAGGGTGGTTACCAGGATTTTGTCGCGATAACTGATTTGCCGGCCGGCTTTGCGGAAAGCGTCGGTTTCGCCGTGTACCGATGGATCGTTGTCTTGCACGCGGCGGTTGCGGCCACGACTTAATAACTTGCCGTCAGCATCAAACAAGGCCGCGCCGACCGGCACGCCGCCTTCATCAAAGCCGGTTTGCGCTTCGGCCAACGCCACGGCCAGCATCTCGTGATAGTTCATCGCATATCCTAAATTCGATTGGGCATGGTCGAAAATCCCTTATTAGGGTTTTAAATTTAGCACCCTCGCCAGCTGGAAAGGGCTGGGGTGAGGAGAATACGATAAGGAAAAGCCTTTTTGATTCCCCCTCATTCGCCTTCTCTCTGAGAAAGAAGGAACGGTCCATCTTATAAATAAGCCAGCACAATACCAACAAACACCGCCAAACCAAACCAGTTATTGTTCAAAAAGGCCTTGAAACAGCTGGGTTTGTCGAAATGAAAAATCAGTTTCTGCTGGTAAACCGCCAGACCGGCGGCAATCGCCAAACCGGCATAATACGGCCAACTCAGTTGTTGCATTACGCCGACCGTAATCAGCAAGCCCATAATGACGACTTGCAGACCTGCCGTAATTTCTCGCACTCGCTTGCCGAATAGAATCGCAGTGGATTTCACGCCGATCTTCAAGTCATCGTCGATATCGACCATCGCGTACATGGTGTCGTACACCAGCGCCCACAGAAGTACCGCCAAATACAAAATCCAACCCACCGTTGGAATTTCGTTGGTTTGTGCCGCAAACGCCATCGGCACCGCAAAACCAAACGCCGCGCCCAGATAAGCCTGCGGCAGATGGGTAAAACGTTTCATGAACGGATAACTGGCGGCCAGAAACGCGCCGATGAACGACAAAGCGATCGTGTACCAATTCATCAGCAACACCAGACTGAACGCGGTCAGACATAACGCCGCAAACACGATCAGCGCTTCCGTTGGCGTGACCTTGCCGGCAGCAATCGGCCGTAGCTTGGTTCTATCGACATACGGATCGAAATCCTTGTCAGCGTAATCGTTGATCACGCAACCGGCTGCGCGCATCAACACCACGCCCAGCGTAAACACGATCAACACCAACAAATCCGGCTTGCCGTTACCGGCGATCCACAAGGCCCAAAGCGTCGGCCATAGCAAAATGAAAATGCCGATGGGTTTATCGAAACGGGCCAGGAGCCAGTATTGGTGGAGGCGGTCGGTGAGGTATTGCATAGCGGAGGAATGTTTTATTTTGGGATTAGTCGAGTTTTGAGAATTTAATATTCATTAAAGTGATGATAAAAATTAAGCTATTCCACATATTTGAACAAATTCTTTGCCGAATAAAGTCGGTTTAACTAGGGAGTAAATTTCACAACCGTTATAAGTGCTTTCCCGATTAATTAGGCCAAGTCTAAACATATTAGCTAGTGCAATTTCTATATCCTTCGGAGGTCTTAAGTTTTCACACTGAGATGGTTGAGTTAATTCCAAAGACGGAAAATTTGTTGTCCATACACCAATGTTCCAAATATCTTCAAAATTAAATGAATATAATTTTCTTAATATATCTATTTCAAGGCCGCTTAGATTTTGTAGAACGTCGATATACGTTCTTTTTATGGTTAACTTGAAACTTTTATCTGCAGAATTCGCTAATATTTGAGCATATATATCTTGGATCTCATCATCATCTTCGATGCTTCCTGCTTCAAGTATAGGAATCACCAACTTTAAGGGCACCGGTATCGTGGGACAATTTATGCTGCGATTTTTCAAAAATTCATTCGCTCTATCTAAGAGCCTAATTTTTCTTTCCCATCTTGAATATTTAAGTTTGTCTTCAAAGATTCCTATTGCCTGTTCTAATGAGCCTCCAATAAGCATCGATAAATAACCGCCCGCTTTTTCAAGTGCGTTAATTCCTTGATGGGTAGTTTTTGCAATTTCTTGTATAGCTTTGGCTTCTTCTTCGTTCATTGCGATTTGGGTGTGATTAATTAATATGCTTGATTGAACTACTTGAAAAGCATGAGTTATCTAAAGTGTTTTCAGGGCGTAATTTTTTCAATAGTGTTAATGCTTTGAATTAGATAGTTAATTTCGATGCAGCCCATATCAGCATTTCCTCGTTATCGAACATTGCACTCCCGACCTGATTTTGTACCTAGCTGCCAGTTTTATCCTTAATCGTCTGAATAATCGCCGTCGTAGAATGCCCCTCGATAAACGACAAAATTTTCACCTCGCCGCCGTTGGCCAGCACGCTTTCATGACCGGCTATGCTGGTAATGTCTTTGTAGTCGCCGCCTTTGACCAGGATGTCGGGTAATAATTGGTCGATGACTTCCTTAGGGGTGTCTTGTTCGAATTCCACCACCCAATCCACGCATTCCAGCGCCGCCAGCATTTCCATCCGGTGATCCAGTTTGTTGACAGGGCGTTCGGGGCCTTTCAAGCGTTGCACCGAGGCGTCGCTGTTGACCAACACCACTAGGCGGTCGCCCAGGGTTTTCGCTTGTTGTAGATAGCGGACGTGGCCGGGATGCAGGATGTCGAAACAGCCGTTGGTGGCGACGATTTTTTCGCCGTTTTGCTTGGCAGCGGCGCGCTCGGCCAGCAATTCCGGCAAGGTGCATACACCTTTTCGATGGGCGCGGGGGCCTTGCAGTGCGGTGGCCAGTTCGTCGGTATTGACGGTGGCGGTGCCCATTTTGCCGACCACGATGCCGGCGCCGATGTTGGCAAGTTGCGTGGCTTCGGCCAGCGATTTTTTTGCGGCTAGGCTGGCGGCCAGCACGGAGATTACCGTGTCGCCTGCGCCGGTGACATCGAATACTTCACGGGCGTGAGTCGGCAGGTGTAAAGGTTCGGCGTCTTTGCTTAGCAAGGTCATGCCATTTTCACCCCGCGTAACCAGCAAGGCTTGCAAGTCCAGTTCGTTTAGCAAATTCACGCCGCGCTCGACAATTTGCTGTTGCTCGGCGCAACGGCCAACCACCGCTTCAAACTCGCTGAGGTTGGGGGTAATCAGAGTGGCTTGCCGATAAATCGAAAAATCGCTGCCTTTCGGGTCGACCAAGACCGGCTTGTTCAGTTGTTTGGCCAAGCGGATGAATTGCTGTACCTGGCTTAAGGTGCCTTTGCCGTAATCGGACAGGACGATGACTTGCGATTGCATCATCTCGGCGTGATACAGGTGTAGTAGCGCATCGCTATCGACTTGCTGGAAGCCATCTTCAAAATCCAGCCGGATCAGTTGCTGATGGCGGCTCATCACCCGCAATTTGGTAATGGTCGGATAACCCGGCACCGCCTGAAACAGGCACAAAACCTTGGCCTGTTGCAGTAATTGTTTCAAAGCCGTCGCGGCTTCGTCCTCGCCGGTAAAACCCAGCAAGGATACTTTTGCCCCCAGCGCGGCGATGTTTAAAGCCACGTTGCCCGCACCGCCGGCGCGTTGTTCGTCTTGTTTGACGTGTACCACCGGTACCGGTGCTTCCGGCGAAATTCGCGAGGTGGCGCCGTGCCAGTAGCGGTCCAGCATCAGGTCGCCGACCACCAGCACGCGGGCGGTTGAATAGTTGGGTAATTGCATGGCTTTGGGGGCTTATCCGTGATTCGAAGGGTGCTATTATAGCCGCAACCCGTCATGATTAAGGTGCAAACCATGAGCGTAAAAATCTACCATAACCCGCGTTGCGGCAAATCCCGCGACACCTTGAAACTACTGGAAGCGCAAGGCGTTACGCCGGAAGTAGTCGAATACCTTAAATCCCCGCCCACCGCCGCTGAATTGCAGGACATTCTGACCAAACTCAACATCAAGCCGCGCGAATTGATGCGCACCAAGGAGCCGGAATACAAGGAAAATGGACTGGACGATAAATCCCTGAGCGACGCAGATTTGATCGAAGCGATGATCAGAATCCCCAAATTGATCGAACGGCCCATCGTATTGAAGGACGGCAAAGCTGCCATCGGCCGGCCGCCGGAAAACGTGTTGGCGATACTTTGATGGCGAAAATCCTGATCCTGTATTACAGCCGCGATGGCAGCACGATGCGGATGGCGCAGCAGATCGGCCGGGGCGTGGAATCGGTGGCCGGTGCGGAAGCGGTGTTGCGTACGGTGCCGGAAGTGTCTGCGGTGTGCGAGAAAATCGCCGACAGCATTCCGGATGCCGGCGCGCCTTATGCAAGCTTGCAAGACCTTGAAACCTGCGATGGCTTGGCGCTGGGTAGCCCCACGCATTTCGGCAATATGGCGGCGTCGTTAAAACACTTTCTGGATGGCACGACCGCGTTGTGGTTCTCCGGCGCTTTGTCCGGCAAGCCCGCCGGCGTATTTACTTCCACCGGCAGCATGCACGGCGGTCAGGAAACCACGCTGTTATCGATGATGCTGCCTTTGATGCATCACGGTATGATGTTGATGAGTCTGCCGTGCAACGAAATCGCGCTGCGCGAAACAGTCAGCGGCGGCACGCCGTATGGGCCTAGCCATGTCGCCGATACCGATGCCGAACTCACCGAGCATGAAAAACGTTTATGTTGGGTGTTAGGCGAGCGTTTGGCTAAGGCGGCGCTGGCTTTGCGAGCGTCAATGTAGGACGGATTTTGCTTTAGGTTTGATCGTAGGCCCGTTGCAGTGTGGCGATGTCGATTTTGGTCATTTGCAGCATGGCCTGCATCACCCGCCCTGCTTTTGCCGGATCGGGATCGCTCAGTAATTCGATCAGCGCATTCGGCACGATTTGCCAGGTCACGCCGAATTTATCGTCCAGCCAGGCACATTGATGTTCTTTCCCGCCTTCTGAAAGTTTCTGCCAATAGTGGTCCACTTCCGCCTGAGTTTCGCAATGCACGACAAACGAAATCGCCGGCGAGAATTGGTAGACCGGTCCGCCGTTGAGCGCGGTGAAAACTTGTCCGTTCAGCTCGAAACTGGCCGTCATCACGCTGCCCTTCGGCCCCGGTCCGGCGTCGCCGTAGCGGTTGACACTCAAGACTTTGGAGTCTTTAAAGATAGACAGGTAAAAATTCATCGCCTCTTCGGCTTGGTCGTCGAACCATAAAAATGGGGTGATTTTGGGCATGGTGTTTACTCGGTAAGTTATAAAAAGTACTGACCGGTTTACAGGCTGGCTACCAGCTCGACCAGTTGATCCGTGGCCTTGCCCCAGCCTTCGTGAAAGCCCATTTCTTCGTGGGTTTGCCGATCTGCCGCGCTCCAATGCAACACGCGAGCGGTGTAACGAGTCTTGCCGTCTTCAGGCGCAAACGTGATGATGCCGGTCATGAAGGGTTTGGCGGAGGGTTCCCATGTGCTGGTGTAGGCGTCGGTGAACACCAAACGCTCGTTTGGCACAACTTCAAGATAGATACCTTGGTTGGGAAACTCCTGGCCTTCCGGGCTGCGCATCACGATGATGCTGGTGCCGCCGGCTCTGACATCGAGTTCGGCGGAAGCTACGCTCCAGGGCTTCGGACAAAACCATTGCTTGAGCAGTGCCGGTTCGGTCCAGGCCCTAAAGAGTTTTTCGGGTGGCGCATCGATCAAACGCGTCAGCACCAGTTCCCGCGATTCAGCTGTTTGTTCCTTTGGATTCATGGCTTTTCCTCTGTCATTGAAATAGATGATTACTTTTCGGCAATCGCTTTTAGCTCGGCCAAACTTTCCTCGAATTTCCCGCCTATCATCTTGTCCATGCTGAACACTAGGCTCATTACTTTGGAAATGTACGGACTGGGGCCGAAGATCGCCTGCGTGACGTGGGTCGAGTTACCCTCGGCTTGCAGAACAAATTCCAAGGTGTTTTGCGCCGGAAACGGTTTGATGAAATCCATGCGGATGGTTATTTTCGCGGGCGGCGTCGCCTCAAGAATTTCCATGCGCCCCTGGCCTATTTCCTGGTTGCCTTCCCATTCATAAATTGCGCCCGGCCCGCTGGCAACGCCGCTGTATGTCCGCTGCATGCCGGGGTCCACTTTTTCCCAGGCCGACCAGATCTGCATGCTGTGCAAATCGTTGATCAACGGAAAAATCGTTTCCGGGGTGGCTTTAATTGTGATTGAGCGTTGTACGCAGAACGTGTCGGGTTTAGTCGCCGCATAAATAAGTATGCAGGCGATGACTACGGCCAAAATAATTAGTATGGTTTTGATCATCGTATTTTCCTCGATAGTGCAATAGCCCCAAGAGATTATGTTTTGCGCCGATACTGCGCCGTCATGAATAGCTGCCATTGGCCATCATCGTCGAGCAAATACGAAGTCAGTAGGCGTTGCTGCGGACTCTGTAGGGTGATTACGTCGCGCTGCTTGACCAACTTGCCTTCACTAACGCAACACGGACCTTCGGTATTTAGCGTTAGCACCGTGCCGTTAGCGTCCAGCGCGCCGTCGTAAATCCAGAGATGGGTCATCATCGAGCCTACCCAAGTGCCTACAAAGCGATGCTGCCGCGCGTCGTAACCCAATGTCAGCAACATATTCGCGGTGCCGCCGCCCGGCATTTCGCCGCTACCCTCGCACAATAGCCACAATCCACCCAAGCTGCGCACACTCTCGGAACCTTCGAATTTCTCGGGCGGCTGGCCTGGCTCCGTTACGCATTCGGACACATAAGTCCATTCGCCAATCAGTTGTTGTAGCCATTCGTGTTCTTTCTGCAGTTCAATTTTCATTGCTTGCTCCTGTCTCGGTTGCGTTTTTTAGGAGGGCAGGCCCGGAATCTCGATCAGCGGCCGCACTTCGACGGTGCCCTTGCGCACCATCGGAATCTGTTCGGCGATAGCGATGGCGGCATCCAGATCCTGGGCCTCGACCAGATAGTAGCCACCCAGCTGTTCGCGGGTTTCCGCGAACGGGCCGTCGGTGACGAAGCGTTTGCCGTCGCGCACCCGCACGCTGGTAGCCATGGTTGTAGGCTGCAACGGACTGGCGGCCAGGTATTGGCCGTCGGCTTTGAGTTTGTGTGCGAGTTGGGTGGACTCGATATAACAGGCTTGCCGCTCCGTTTCGTCCAGGCTGTGCTCTTCAAGATAAATCAGTAACATATATTTCATTCAGTTTGTCTTTTTAAAATATTGATAGAAAGCCCAGTAGCCGATGTTATTCCGATGTACCGGTCGCCGCTTGCTCCGCGAAGAATGCAGCCATACGGCTGGGCATTTCACTAGGATCGACATCTTCGACATGCGTGGCTATCAACCATTGATGACCGAACGGATCGCTCACCGCGCCCATGCGGTCGCCCCAGAACTGATTGGTGGGTGGCATGGTTTGGGTGGCACCGACCTTTATCGCGGCGGCAAACACCGTATCAACATCCGCGACGTACAAGAACAGCTTGACCGGTGTGCCGCCCAGAGTTTTCGGCGAATGATCGGTACAGTGCGGGTTTTCGTCGGCGAGCATAAATATTGAATCGCCGATCTTGAATTCGGCGTGGGCGATGTTGCCGTCCGGCGTATTCAAGCGGGACAGTTCGCTGGCCGCGAAGGCTTGTTTATAAAACTCCAGCGCCTGAGCCGCGCCTTGCACCACTAGATAAGGGGTAAGCGTGTGGTAGCCGTCGGGTATGGGTTTAATGGTGGTCATGGGGTTTTCCTCGTTTGGGGTTGAGTACTGATAACTATGGCTTGCATCCTTAGTCGAACGGCGATTGCTTAAATCGACAACGCATCAAAATTTTTTGCCGTGCAAGTTAGGCTGGGTTGAGATTAACCCAGACCCAGCGCTTCCAGGGTTTTTGGATCTTCCGCTACCGGCCGGATTTCCACGCAACCCAACTTCGCTCCGGGTATCCGCGCGGCCACCTGGATGGCTTCGTTCAGATCGTTGGCTTCGATTAGGTAATAGCCGCCGAGTTGTTCCTTGGTTTCCGCGAACGGGCCGTCAGTGATGCTCACTTTACCGCCGCGCACCCGCAGCGTGATGGCGGCATTGGCCGGCAGCAGCCGATTGCAGCTCAGGTAATGGCCGCTTTCGCGAATCGCTTCGGTAAATTCGGTGTATTCGTCAAAATGTTTGGCTGCCGCGTCATTCGACATCCCTTCCATCACAGTTTCGGCGCAAATCAGGCATAGGTATTTCATGGTGAACTCCAGGGTAAAGTGATGTTTTTACCGCTTAGTCGTTTAGGAGCAAGCGATTTCGACAGGGACATCAACGAAGCGGAAAAAAATTATGTTCCGTGCCGGACGAAACGACCGAGCGAGACGCGCTAACGACAGAGAATTCGAAAATCCAGGTCGGTTTTGTGGGGATGGTACCCCCCAAGGAGTTGCGGAAAAATTCCTGCATAAAACGCACCGTTTGCAGGCTGTGGTATGATTCGGCAAGATGCGGTTTTATGGGCAAAATTCGCTAAAGAGAGCTGTATCTTGAATGATTGTAGACAGTCGGAGATTGTTTGATTGCAAGGCGAGTCATCTGCAAAGGCAAAGTTTAGTTGCGATGGAGTGCTATAATGGGTTAACGTCCTTTTGGGATTTATCCTTCGGAATCAATAACTATCCGCAGGATGTTGAATTGGGAGATTATGGATGCAGAGACATAATGAAGAAAATCAGGGCAATGAGCACGATCAGGTGGAGCTGTCTCGACGCAGCTTTTTCGGTCGTCTGGCGGTAGGAGCTGTTTTATCGATAGCGATGCCAGGCATAGCCCACGCAGCAAAAAGTACCGCCGTAAAAGCGGATAAAAACCATCGATTGGCACAGTCGACCAGAAGCGCGGTGCGCTTACCCAAGCATGGTGCCGATCAGAAAACCAAAGCAGTTCGTCAAATCGCCAAAGTCGGTAAAACCGCTGGCGGCAACAACTACAAAGTCGCTACTGCGGAGCATGGGCGCTTGCAGGCGGCTCATGCGGATTATCATACGCAACACTCTCGGGTGCGGGATGTGTATACGGGTAAAAAGCAGTCTATCCATACCGCGTCCCATCATGTCGGACAGCATCACCATGGCGGTAGAGTGCAGTCGATTATGCAGCCGGCTCCCAGAGAACCGATTTTCGATACCTTGCAAGAACCGTTGTTTCTGGCCGATCGCGGCCGTTTCGCCACTCATCGCGCGTTGGCATTTCAAAATCCGCATACCGGGGATAAGCTGAATCTTACGTATTTTGAAAGAGGACGTTATTTAAGCGATGCGTTGGATGAGATTAGTTTTTTGCTGCGCGACCACCGTACTGACGACGTACATCCGATTGATCCGGAACTTTTGGATCAATTACACGATTTGAAGCAGATGCTGGGCTTACATCAGCCGTTTGACGTGATCTGCGGTTATCGTTCACCTTTAACCAATGCCAAGCTGCATGCCGAACATACCGGTGTGGCCAATAACAGCTTTCACATGCACGGGCGAGCCGTGGATATTCGTATCGAGCGTTTCGATCTGCGGCGGATTCACAATGCGGCGCTGGCCATGCACCGCGGCGGGGTGGGTTATTATCCAAGTTCCAACTTTATCCATTTGGATACCGGTACTTTTAGAACCTGGAGTTTGTAGAAATTACCAGCCACAAAAAAAAGCGCCTAACAGGCGCTTTTTTTATGCTTGGCCTATCCTGGGAAGCTACGGATTAGCCAGCATGGCCGTGATTTTAGTGGCGGCTAACTGATTATTCTGACTGGCATTCACCATATTAGGTGCTTGAATTTTATCCAACGCTTTTTTCAATTGCTCATCCTGGCCGTACACGTCGGGATAAAAGCGTAACTGGTTTTCGTGATCGACAAACGTGGTGGCGTAGTAAAACAATACGGGTACCGCGCGTTTTAGCGACACATGGCGGGTTTTAGGCGCGGACATGGCTTGTTTGATCGTTTCCTTGTCCCAGCCTTGCTGGTCGCCCAGCACAAATTGGGCAAGTTGTTCCGGTTCCGAGACGCGCACGCAACCGTGGCTTAAATCCCGGCGCGGGCGATTAAATGCCGCGTGGCCCGGGGTGTCGTGCAAATACACGTCCGCAGTATTCGGAAATACGAACTTGACCCGGCCCAACGGGTTTTTCTTACCGGGACGTTGCCGAGCGCGCAAATAACTGCCGCCGCCTTGTTCCTCGCTGTTTTGGTGCTTAACCAGTTCGATGTCCTGGCTGGCCAAGTAACCTTGGTTGTTGGCGGCTTTCGGCAAGATTTCTTTCTTAAAGATTGTGCTCGGAATATTCCAATACGGCATGAACTCCAGATACTTCATTTCCTCCCAGAGTACCGGCGTTTGTTTATCCGGCGCCTTGCCGACGATGACTTTCATATTCAACGGCTTGGGGTCGTCAACCGAATTGAACGCCCATAATTCAAACGCCGGGATGTTGACCACAATCATCGGGCCTTCGGTAGGATCGGGGATCCAGCGTGCCCGCTCCATGGCCAATTCGATCTGCGCGACTTTCTCGCGAGAAGACTGGTTGAATAATGCTGCTGTGGTCGAACCAATCACACCATCTGCTTTCAAACCTTGCTGTTGCTGAACTTTTTTCACAGCGGCCACCAGATCGTTATCGTAGGTTTTACTGTCGTTGTCGCCTTCTATCATGCCCATGGCGCGCAGGCGCTGGCGTAAATACGCGATTTGCGGATGCTTATCGCCGGGGTGCAATACTTTGCCGGGTTTGAATTCGGCCGTTCCGCTCTGATTGCCTAATTGCTGCAAGCGATTCAGAATTTGTTTCAATTGCTGATATTGCTTGGCTTTGGGTTCAAACTGGCCAACCAATTCGCTTAATGTTTGGGACGATAAATGTTGTTTCAGCAAGCCGGCCAAGTCTATCGGCGGTTTCGGGGCAATATGCACCGGATATTGCACGTCGCGCGGATCGACTTGACCTTGCCGCAAATCATGCAGATAACGCACTAAGGATACTGTCAATGCCACGTCGTAACTGGCGGTGGTATTGCTGTCCAACGTTGGTGTGGCGATGAATTGCTTGAGTCGTTCGACATCGTAATTGGCGGGCTTTAAGGCATCGTTCGGCGCATTGTTTAAAACGCTCAACAAGTCGTTCAAATTTTTTTCGGAGCGATTGGCCGTAAACCAGAGCGGTTGAAATTGGGTGCTTTGATAAATTTGGCTGACAAATTCGCTGACTCGGCTAAAATCCGCCCGCAATAGTAAGGGGTGATGTTTGCCGAGTAAGATGGCGCCAATCGGATTGTCGGCCGGAATAACATTGACTATTTCAGGGGTGCCGTTAATGGGCGGCGCGCTGGCTTCGGGCGCGGCAGCAGGGATTTCGGCGCTTAAGGCGGGCTCTGTTCCGGAATAAGAAACACAGGCTAGCAATGCAAACCAAGCAAACTTGTGACGCGAATCTTTTTGAGCGTGCAGTTTCGTAATCATTATGTCGCGAATGGGAATTCCTAAATTAAGGTTATCTTATGCTAACAGTTGCCGCCCGCCAAGCTAATCGATAGCTTAATGCGCCAATTCGATCTTGTTCCGGCAACAATTGAGTCTTCGAGCGAGCACTGTGGGCGACGAATTTGGGGTGTTAGCGCTTCTTTCAATGGGTGAAAGTATAGGCGCGATTTGCCGATTATCCGCGCATTTCTTGCAATCTGCTTGCCAGAAAACGCCGCTCCGGTTCCTGACGCGTTAAATCCAGGGCTTGTTCGTATGCCGCGATAGCGTCATCGGTTCTACCCAAACGCCGATACAAGTCGGCTTTCGCCGCGTAGGCCAAATGGTAATCGGCGAGATCGCCTTGCCGCAGTATTCCTTCAATTAACGCCAATCCTGCCGCCGGCCCGTCCCGCATTGCCACCGCCACTGCCCGATTTAATTCGATCACCGGCGATGCCTCGATGCGCAGCAACACGTCATATAGGGCAACGATTTGCGGCCAGTCCGTGGCGGCGGCATTGCCGGCGTTAGCGTGCACCGCCGCGATGGCTGCCTGCAGTGCGTACGGGCCGAAGCGGCGCGACGCCAAGGCCTTTTCGACTAAGGCCGACCCTTCGGCAATGTGCTCCCGGTGCCATAAAGAGCGATCCTGATCGTTTAGAAGAATCAGTTCGCCATCGGCTGAACTGCGCGCGGCACGGCGCGATTCGTGCAGCAGCATCAGCGCCAGCAAGCCCTGCGCTTCAGGCTCCGGCAACAGTTCCACCAATAAACGGCCCAAACGTATCGCTTCTTCCGACAGGTCGCGCCTAGTCAGGGTGTCGCCGGATGAGGCGGAATAGCCTTCGTTATACACCAGATAAATCACCCGCAGCACCGACTCCAAGCGATCCGGCAATTCGTTGGTGTCGGGAACCTGGTAAGGAATGCGGGCATTGCGGATTTTAGCTTTGGCGCGCACGATGCGCTGGGCCAAGGTCGGCGTCGGCGTCAGAAAGGCGCGAGCAATTTCTTCGGTAGCCAGTCCGCATACCTCGCGGAGTGTGAGTGCCACTTGCACATCCGGGGCCAATGCGGGATGGCAGCACGTGAAGATCAAGCGTAAACGGTCGTCCTCCAGGCTTTCGTTGTCCCAACCCTCATCGGTTTCGCTGGCCGGATCGGCCAAAGCCTCGGCATCCTCCAGATGCTCCAAACGGGCTTGCCGGCGCATTGCGTCTATGGCCTTGAAGCGGCCGGCCGATACTAGCCAGGCACGAGAATTGGCGGGTATGCCGCCGCGCGGCCATTGTTCCAGCGCGGCTCGAAAGGCATCGTGCAGCGCTTCCTCGGCGAGATCGAAGTCGCCGAGCAACCGAATCAAGGTTGCCAGCACGTGGCGGGATTCGGTTTGATAGATGGCGTCGATGGTCTCGCGTACGGCGGTTTCGTCCATCGGCCGTCAGCCTTGTTCGTTTAAGCAGTGCATGACTTGATGCCAGCCGGCTTCGGCGCTGGTCCCGACTTGCTCGAATACTGCTTGCAGTTGTTGCATTTGCGTACCAGTGAGTTGTGCTTCCAGTGCCGTTCCGTCCGGCGTTAAGCTAAGTTCGCGCACCCGTTTATCGTGTATGGCTGTATCTATCATGACCAGCTGCATTTCCACTAACTGCCGCAACGGCGCGTTCAGGGCCTGTTTGCTGACGCTGAGCATGCCAAGCAGCGCGTTGACCGAAATCCGCGGATTACGGCCGACGAAATACAAGATTCGGTGATGCACTCTCCCCAATCCGCGCTCGGCCAGGATTCGGTCGGGCTGTACGGTAAAGGCGCGATAGCCGAAGTAAAACTGCTCGATAGCCTGGCGCAACGCCGCTTCGCGCTGCTTCGACGCTGGCAGATCGGCCGGTGTTGGATTTCCGTTGAGCGGGGGTTCGCTAGATGTTATTTGGTCAACCATGTTGACATTATAGGCAGATAGCTATTAGCATGGCTATAGGTCAACTTTATTGACATTTATCAGCACCCGCCATGAGCTCATTTTTACTGCAACACCCTATCCGCTTTTCCAGTCGTACCCAAGACCTGCAACCGTCGCCGATCCGCGAAATCCTGGCTGTTGTCGACCGTCCCGGCATGATTTCCTTTGCCGGCGGCTTGCCGTCGCTGGATAGCTTTCCGCAATTCAACCTGCAGGACATGCCGCGGCATATGCTGCAATACGGTGCCAGCGAAGGCGAAGCGGAATTGCGCGAGCGGATAGCCGAAGACATGCAAAGCCTGGGCGTTCAATGTTCAGCTGAACAAGTGTTGATCCTGTCAGGATCGCAGCAAGGCATCGATTTGGTCGCCAAATTGTTCATCGATCCCGGTACGCCGGTGGCTGTGGAAGCGCCGACTTATCTGGCGGCGTTGCAGGTGTTTCGGTTTTTCGGCGCGCGCTTCGTCGCTTACGATGTCGGGGCACCTGATTTGGACCATCTGCGGCGAGAAAAGCCGGCGTTTGCCTATGCGATACCCACGTTTCAGAATCCCAGCGGGCGCTGCCTGGATGCATCGGAACGCGCCGCCTTGGCCGCAGCCTGCGATGCCGCCGATATACCTTTATTCGAAGATGACCCTTACCGCGATTTGGTTTACGACGCTTGCGAACGTACGCCGGTTTGCGCCCGTTTGCAACACGCGCCGTGGATTTATCAAGGCTCGTTTTCGAAAAGTCTGGCGCCGGGCTTACGTTTGGGCTATCTGGCGGCGGCGCCCGAACTGCTGCCGTTTTTGACCCACTTGAAGCAGGCGGCGGATTTACATAGCAACCGCGTCAGCCAGTGGCTGGTGTTGCAACACCTGAACGATCCGGCCCGAACCCAGCATTTGGCGGAATTGGCAGAGCACTATCGTCAGCGTCGCGATGCCTTCGAATCCGCGCTGCGCCTGCATTTTTCAGATCTGGCCAGCTGGCAAACTCCGCTCGGCGGCTTGTTTTTCTGGCTGACGCTGAACCGTCAAATCGATACCCGCCAGTTGTTACCCAAGGCTATCGAAGCGGGTGTGGCATTTATGCCAGGCGAACCTTTTCTGCCGATGGATGTGCAGGCCTGTGGCCAACTGCGTCTGAATTTCAGTCACGCGGATGAAGAGCAGGCCGAGCGTGGATTGCGGATATTGGCGGGCTTGGTTAGAGAGTTTGTTTGATCTAGTGTTGTAGCCGCGCCAAATTATGCAAGCCTACCGTCGGCGCTGCACCGAAGGTTTTGCGAAATTCGTGGCTGAAATGGGCGGAATCGGAAAAACCGGTGGCGTGCGCGGCCACGGTGAAGTTGTGGCCCTTAATGACTTCGCTGATCGCCTGCCGCATCCGGTTCCAACTGCGATACCGGCGAAACGGCACACCGATCTGCTGGGTAAACAGATGCTGAAACCGGGATGGCGACAGTCCCACATTGGCGGCCAGCGTGATGACCGAGGTCAGGTCGTCACCGTGTTCGAATAAAAATTCAACGACTTCGCTGATGCGTGGATCTATCGTTTCGGTTTGAGACTTTCGTTTCGAAAAACTGAGTAGATCGGTTAGGGGTTGCGCGGTCCAATGCGGGTCGTAACGGGTCTCGTACAGGTCGCGCATAAAGGCGATTTCGCCGCCGTTGCCCACCAAGGCGCCGTTGACCGAGCGGGTATTGCGGGTTAAAGGTAGCAGTGCCTCGACGCCGGCAATGGTCGGTTCGATGTAAAACACCGCCAGCGGATCGCCGCCCACATCCAGTTCGTGCCACACACCGGCCGGAATCACTGCCGTGCGGCAGGACAACCAATCGCTACCTGCCACTTTTAAACGAAACTTCCCGTACAGTCCGGCCAGGAACACCGGGGCACCGTGTTGATGGTTGGCGTTGTAGTACAGCGGGCCGCAAAAAAACGTGCGACCGTCGCTGATGTCCCACAGTGCATCAAACGGGTTGGCGGCAGCACGTTCATACAAGCGAGGTGTATCGGTCATTGTTTATGCTCCCTGTTGCGTCCGGCCAACCGGCATATTGTCGGGCAGTCTAGCCAAAGCGTTAACGCTTGGCAACGACCGGTGGCGCGGATGTTCGGCCGTTAGCGGCATTCGATAACCGGGGCCAAAGTGCCCATTAAGATGAGGAACCATATGAGCAAGCAAAAACTTTCAGGCGAACCGATGGCAAACGTGTTTCTGCTGGCGTTTGCAATATTCTGTCTGGCGATAGCGTTGAGTATCGCTTGGGTACTGGGCATTACGCTGTTTTTTCCGGACGGTATATTGGCCGGCTATCTGGTGGAGCGGGCCGATATTATTCGGGCTCACATCGACTATTTGATGATGGCACAGTTTCTGTTCATTTTCTTTTTATTATTCCGGCAGTACGCGATAGTCCCGCCGGTCTGGGTGGTGGCTGCTTGTTGCTTTGGGGCGTTTTTCAACCCATTGTCATTTTTATTGCGGGGTTTGGCGGCGAAGCCGAATGCCACGGCTTTGCCGGTCGAGCCGCATTTCCCGATTCAAGCGGGTATCAGTTTTACATTGACGACGGTCGGTTTTTTGACGGCGACGATTTTGGTGGCCAGGGCCGCGTGGCGTTCGAGAGCGGATTATCCTTAACACAAACCCGTCCCTAGGCAGTGAGGGAAGCGCTAACACGAATTTGACAAAGTCCATAAATAGACTTATTTTAAATTAAAGTTTAAAAAGTTCTGTGGAGGGCTTATGTTGTCAATCGCTCAGACACAATTACCGGCCGATAGTGCGACGGTGGCTGGCGCCGCGTTACGGACGTTTTTCAATATCGCCGATGCTTGGCGCTTAAATGTCGAACAGGCCATGGTGCTGTTGGGATTGGAATCGCGCAGCACCTATTTTAAATGGAAGAAAAGCCCGGAAACGGCCAGCCTGAACGCGGATAAATTGGAAAGGCTGTCGTATATCTTCGGTATTTATAAAGCCTTGCAGATTTTATTGCCCAAGCCGGAAGCGGCGGACGGCTGGGTGCATCAACCTAATCAAGCCGTGTTGTTTTCCGGGCAAACCGCGTTGCAACGCATGCTGTCGGGCCGAGTGGCGGATTTGTATGTGGTGCGCCAGTATCTGGATGCGCAGTGCGGTTGGGCCTAATGACGGTGCCCAAGATCAGCCGGATAGAGTGGCGACCTTGCTGGCGACTGATTCCCAGCCGGTTTCCGCCGACCGGCTTGTTTGATAGAGTTGCAGCCCCGGCTGACCTGGACGTGGTGTTCGCCATTGAGGCGCTGACTAACGATCGTTTACGCGACGAAGCCGGCGAAATTAGCTTGGTCGCCGCGGCGGACCGCATTGCCGGACCGGGAACTACGCCGATCATGGCCGCGTTCACTCACTTGAATCCAGACGGTAGCCGATTTTGCGACGGCAGTTACGGCGTCTATTACGCGGCTAAGGACATCGATACGGCGATTGCCGAAACCCGCTTTCATCGCAGCCGGTTTCTGGCCGCCACTCAACAGGCGCCGATTGAAATCGACATGCGTAGTTATGCTTCCGATTTGGGTGCCGATCTGTACGACATTCGCGGCCAGCAAGCCGAAATCCCCGATATTTACGACGCCGACACCGGCAATTACGCTGCGGCCCAGACTTTGGCCCGGCAGTTGCGTGCCGACGGTGCGGACGGTATCGTCTACTCCAGTGTGCGGGCGGAGGGTGGCGAATGCGTGGCGGTATTCAAACCGCGCTTGCTGGCGCCGGTCAAGCAAGGCGCGCATTACTGTTATGTGTGGGACGGCCGGCAAATCAGCGCGGTTTATAAAAAAGAACTTTACCATCCCGGTATTTAATGGATAGCCATGCTCGATTTGCCAGTTCCCAGCCCGGAAAACGATTTTTACGAAACCCATATCCAATTGCTGTTGCACAGCTATCGGCAGTTACTGGGCAAGCCTTTGCTGGAAAGCTACGCGAGCTTGTCATTGGGTCAGCAAGTTTATCAGGCCGATTTCGCCTTGCTGTCGCATAACACCGCTGCCGATCCCTTATTCAATTACGCCAACCAAACCGCGCAAAAATTATTCGAGCTACCTTGGCCGGAATTCATCGGTATGCCGTCGCGCTTTTCGGCGGAACCGGTCAATCGCGAGGAACGCGAACGTTTGTTGAATCAAGTCGCCAGCCAAGGCTATATTGATAATTACGCCGGGGTGCGTATCGCCAAATCCGGCAAGCGCTTTTTGATCGAGCGCGCGGTGGTGTGGAATGTTTACGATAGCTCGCAACGCTATTACGGTCAGGCGGCTTGTTTTAGCGACTGGCGCTTGTTACCCTGACTCTATCCGTTCCGATCAACTCACTGTCTGCGAGAAATTTATGCTGAAAACCTCATTGAAATTTGGCGGCCGCTTATGCTGCGGGTTATTGCTAACGTTGGCCGGCGCGGCGCAGGCCGATGAAGTGGGCTGTGTGACCACGGCCTGGAAACTGATCGGCGCCAATCACAAGGTTTGCGTCGATGCGTTTGAAGACCCGAAAATCCCCAATGTGATTTGTCATATCAGTCAGGCCAGAACCGGCGGTATTTCCGGTGGTTTGGGCTTGGCGGAAGATCCGTCGCAGTTTTCGCTAGCCTGTCGGCAAATCGGCCCTATCAATCTGCCGGCTAAACTGGCCGAGGAAGAAACCGTGTTTTCCGAAAGCACCTCGCTGCTGTTCAAGTCCACCAACATCACCCGATTGTGGGATGCCAAGCACAACACCCTGGTTTACTTGGCGATCAGCCGCAAAGTGATCGAAGGCGCGCCCGCGAATAGCATATCCACTGTGCCGGTGATGCCTTGGGGCAGATAGTGGAAACCGAGAGGGCGGCTGCTTGCGCTTTAGTCGGAACCGATATTTAGCGATTGCCCCACGCGGGGTTCGCTCCATTTCAACAAGGCCTCGTAAAGCGTGGCCGGTAAAATCGGTTTACCGATGAAGTCGTTCATGCCGGCCGCCAGGCAGTGTTGATAATCGCTGTTCATCACGTTGGCGGTCATCGCAATGACCGGTATGTCCCGGCAGGAAGGAATCTCTCTTAACAATCGGGTGGCTTGATAGCCGTCCATCACCGGCATTTGCACATCCATCAGTACGCAGTCGTATTCGTGGCAGCGCAGCTTGTCCAAGGCCTGTTCGCCGTTTTCGGCAATATCGACTTCTACTTGCGCCTGTTCCAGTAACTCGATAGCGACGATACGATTGATTTCGTTGTCCTCCACCAGTAACACCCGCCGCCCATACAGCCGCACCAGTTTAGTCATATCTATGCTGGTGCGGTGACGGCGAATTTGAAAGTTGCGGATAGTGTTCAGATCGGTGATGCCCAGCAGGACGTCGAAGGTAAAGGTTGATCCGATATTCGGCCGGCTGCTGACTTCTATGCTGCCGCCCATCTGCTCAATCAACTGTTTGGAAATGATCAAACCCAGGCCGGTGCCGCCGTAGTTGCGGGTCACACTGCTGTCGCCCTGACTGAAAGCCTGGAACAACTTGGTTTGCTGCTCGGCGGTGATGCCGATACCGGTATCGCCGATCGCGAATTGCAGACGCACGGAATGTTCGTCGCGGCCAAGCTCGCAGAGGCTGACTTTTATCTCGCCGTGTTCGGTAAACTTGATCGCGTTGCCGATCAGATTGATCAAAATCTGCCGCAGCCGTTGCGGGTCGCCGATCACCGCGTGATACTCCGGCCCCGCCTGCGGCCTGATCAGTTGAATGCCCTTATTCGCGCTGAGTTGCAACATGGTCGAAAACACATGTTCCAGCATTTCTTCCAGCAGAAAAGGAATGGTCTCCATCTGCATTTTGCCGGCTTCCATTTTGGAGAAATCCAGAATGTCGCCGATCAGCGTCATCAGCGAATGCGCGGACGATTCCACCCGTTTCAGATATTCGCGCTGTTTAAAGCTCAGTTCGCTGTTCAGGCATAACTCCACCAAGCCGACTATCGCATTCATCGGGGTGCGGATTTCGTGGCTCATATTGGCCAGGAACTGGCTCTTGGCCTGATTGGCCGATTCCGCGTCTTGTTTGGCCAATTCAAGCTCCTGGGTGCGGCTGAGCACCTGGCTTTCCAGCTCCGTCTCGTGCGCCTGGATTTGCGCCAACATATTGTTAAAGGCTTCCGCCAAATCGCCGATTTCATCGTTGCCGGCATAATCCGAGCGCCGGCTGTAGTCGTGGTCTTTTTCGATTTGCCGCGCGGTATTGGCCAATTTCAGCAAAGGGCCTAAAAACGATCGCTGCAAACGCTGCACATACAACGCCACTACGCTCAGTGCTATTAGGATGATACCGGTGTTAATCAGTGTATTGAACAGCAGCGAATGATAAGAACGTTTCAGATCGGCAACCAAGGTAATGTGGCCGACGATTTGTTGGTTTTTGTGCAATATCGGCTGCGTGATCTGCCGGGTTTTCGATAGCCAGTCGGGCCACCAAGTATGCCAGTTGGTCGTGGGTTTTTCGTAGCGCACCAGCGTGACTCCGCTGGGAGTAAGGATTTGGCCGGCGATGATGTCCGGGTCGTGGGCCAGCGCATCCAACACTTCCTGGGCGGTCTGGTTATCGTCGAACAAAAGGGCAAAACTGCTGTTCTGGCCGATCATATTGGCGGTCAAAGTCAGCTTTTGGCCTATGGCCCGCTGCAATGCCGAATATTCGCGAATCGACAAGGATACCGTCGCCACCATCAGGCTCAACATCACCATCAGCCGCAGGATTTTGCCCAGCTTGCGGCTGATGGAAACGCGTGGATCTGTTGACGCTATCATTCTATTATTTCAGCCATCCGCAGTAATTTCGAACTCAGCTTCAGATCGGCTGATTTCACCGCCGCTAAATTTACCACCAGTTTCAGTCTGTTGTCGCGTAGCGTAAATTGCACCATACCGCCGTGGTTGGCGAAATTCTCCACATCGCCGACTAATAACACGTGATGCTGTCTGGCTTGTTCTGTTATTGCCGGGGTGAGCGAGACCAGGTCGCTTAGAAATAAAATACTGCATTGGGCTACGTCGGGCGAGTCCGACAGATTGACGTGAACCGCATTGCCGTTGATTTTTTGCCCTTCCAAAACCGGCAAATAGGCGCGCAATACGCTACGGCCTTGCAAGCAAATAGTGACCGGGGCGGCATTGGGCCATTGCGCCAGCTCGGCGAAGTGAAACAGATACGCAGTCTTTAATTGAAACTCGCGATTTACGCCATTGCCGTCCTCGGCGCGCGTTAATCCGGCGAACCAAACGCAGATGCTGAGTAGCAAAGGTGTGAGCAGACGTATCGGCACTTTAAACAGCGTTAAAAATGCCAGGAAATTTGCGCCAGGTAGCCGCGTTGAATCTGGCTGGCGACCGGGATATACAGAACGTCGCTGAATTCCGGATGTTGGTTATCCAGCAGATTTTGCCCGCTTATCGATAACTCCAGGTTTTTGTGCGGATGCCAGCCCAGCCGTAAGTCCAACGAAATATAGGCCGGAATGCTGCGCCTATCGATATACAGTTCGTCGACATAGCGCGCCCAGGCATCCAGTTCGATTTCGCTGGTCAAATTGAACAAGGAGCGCAGGGACACATTGTGCTGCGGATTGAAATGTTCTTCGGTGAGCGGATCGCGGAACCAGGGCTGGTTTTTATCGTAATTGACGGAAAAGTGGTTGGCGCTGTAAGACGCTTGCAGCCGCCAATCGTGGTTTACCCGGTAATTCACCGCCAGTTCCAGGCCGTAACTGTCCACTTGCCGATAATTGGCCACGGTGGCCTGCTTGATGGTGCCGTATATCGGGTCGTTATAAGTAACGCCGGTAAATTTGGTGCCCTGCATCCGGTCGTAAATGTTGTAAAACAAGGCGCTATCGATATCCAGATTATTGGATATTTGCCAGCGCCAACCCAATTCGTAGGCCAGCAGATTTTCGGTGAGCATGTCCGGATTGGCTTTGGCTTCGAAAAAAGTGCTGGTGCCGGGAATCGGTTTGAACAGGCGAATGCTGTGTTGTGCCCGATTCGGCAACACCACGGCGCGAGATACTGCCGCCCACAGGCTGTGCTGCTTGTTGGGCGTCCACAGCAGCCGGGCGTTGGGTTCGGTCTCCCATCCGGTGAAAGTGAAATGTTCGACCCGGTTGCCCAGCGTCAGGGTCAGATCGTTGGACAAATCGATTTGATCCTGCAGAAACACGCCTACATTATGCTGAGTGAATTGATTCGGTTCGAAACCCAGGGTCAACGAGTTGTCGAAATTGTCATCGATATTTTGGTAATTCAAACCCCACATCAGCTTATGGTTGTCGATTGCCGGCAGGGTGTGTTGAAAATCCAGATCGTAATGCGAGCGGCTCATCCGATTCACAGCCAATTGCCATTCGGTTTGGGTAAACGCCATATTCAGCCGCCAATCGTGGCCGCTGTCGGTGCGATGCGACCAGTTGCCCTGCAAACTGCCGGTTACGCCGTCCCTGCCGAAATCGTCGTTTTGCCACAAGGGCGCCGTCGTCGAGGTTTTGCCGATATAGTAGCCGCCCAGCCGGTAGCGGGAAACGTTGGCTTCCACCATCAATTTGTCCTGAGAACTAAGCTGGCTGTCCAGGCGGAAATTGGCGGTCTCGGTATCGCCGGTGTCGTGGGTGTCTTGCTTGCCGGCCAGATCGATGCTGGCGTCGCGCACCATCGTACTGATAGTGCCGCGCAGAAAGGTGGATTCCGACAATTTTTGACCGTAACGAATCCCGCCGAAACCGCGTTCCTCTGTGCCTCCGCCGGCATTGATCAAGCCGCCCTGAGTATCGCGGGCTGAACGGGTAATGATGTTGATGGTGCCGTTGACGGCATTGGCGCCCCACAAACTGCCGCTGGGGCCGCGCAACACTTCGATGCGTTCTATATCCGGCAGCGACGGATTTTGCTGGCCCCAGTAGACTCCGCTGATCAATGGATCGTAGATGCTGCGGCCGTCTATCATCACTTGCAGCTTGTTGGCGTATAAATCGTTAAAACCGCGTGCGCTTACCGCCCAATTCCAGGCATTGATTTTGGCGACATTCATGCCCGGCACCATCCGCAAGACTTCCGGCAAGCTGGTGGCGCCGGAGCGGCGGATGTCTTCGGAGGTGATCACGAACGCCGCTGCCGGGCTGTCCTTGACCGTTTGTGCCTGCCGCGCCAGACTGGACACTTCCAATTCGGTCAGTTCTTCCCAGCTCAAGGGTAAAAGTTCGTTGGTCGCTTCAATATCGGTCGGGTTTTCTTGAGCCGCCACGTTCATTTGCGTCAGGCAAAACGGGCTGCATAAGTAGGCAAAATTACGCAGATAACGGTGAATTAACATGATACTTAGGGGCTTGGATAAGCAAGGTTGACGGTATTATAAAAGCGTAAACGCTTAACCAGGCAAATCAGTTGATGGCGCTGCCGACGCATGGAGAGCCTTACAAATGCCCTCACCTTGTCTAATGTGTCGAGGCGAGACGTTTTTTGCTTAAGAAGGCGGCTGTTAAATGCGTTGCCGGCTAAAGCAAGGCCGCCAGTATTTCGCATTCCCGGTCGTTTAATTCAAACTGGAAAATAGCCAAATCCTCGCGGATATGTTCGGCGGACGTGGTACCGGTTAAGGGCACGATGCCGATCTGAGTCAAATAACGGAAGAATATCTGCGCGGGATTGCGTCGGTATTTTTCCGCCAGCGTTTTCACAGCCGCGTCAGCCAAGATTTTGGGGTTGGCGGTTAGGGTCCAGAAGCTTTCATAGACAATTTTCTGCTGTCGGCAAAACGCTCGCAGTTTCTTATCGTAGTCGGTATCGGCATAAAACCGGTTTTGCAATACGGCGGGTTTAACCGTGGCGTTGTCGTATAAAAACTCGAATAAAGCCGGATCGTAACAATTGCTGATACCCAGCTGCTTGGTGCCGCCGCTTTGCTGAATAGATTCCAGCGCTTGCCAAACTTCCAGCAACTGCCCGCGATCGGCCAGCGGCGAATGCAGCACCAAGCCATCCAGATAATCGGTTTGCAGATTTTTTAACGAAACCTGGAAGGATTGCGCGACTTGTTCGGGTAGGCTGGCTTTTGGATCGTAAGGGATACGCAGCGGATCGTGACCGTTTAAAGGCGTGAATTTGGTTTGCAAATAAAGATCGGTGCGCTGCAAACCCAATGCGCGGCAAGCCGCCAATATACCTTCGCCGACTCCGGCCTCGTGATAATGTTTTGGCTGGCAAGCCGTGTCGATACCGCGAAACCCCAGGTTTATCGCCTGTTCCACCAACGCAGCGGTACATTCCTGCTTCCAGGCCGTACCGTAAATTATGCCCGGCATGCGTACGCCGGTTGCGGAGAGAATAACGTCGTTGGCGCTCATCACGGCTCCCGAAAAAGCCTTGATCTTCGGCGATAGCGGCCCGGGCGTCAATTGTTGGGTGCTTGATATTCGGCTGAGTTCGGCCAATTGCCGACCTTTGGTGTTGATTTCTGAATGGTTGGTTTATGTCAGTAATTGCTCGGTTAACGTTACGATGGGGGGACGCCGTTCAAGTGACCTTTAGCGAAACCATCTTACCTTGATTAAAATCAGCACTCCAAAACTGCTAAAGGTCAGCGAGTCTCTGTGACCGGCTTGCTGGGCTAGCGTCACTGCAAGGCCGTATATAAAGCTTGAGTATCCTCAGATTCTCCAAATGCAAATTGTAATAGCGCTCTTATAACTTGAGCTTGTTTATCTATTGTAGCGTTTCCCGACTCCCTAGCACTCACAATCCAGACGGCTAAAAGATTATCGCTAACCTTCATCGCCACGGGACAAAGGCTTAGTGGTTTTCCTTGTTTGTCAACGTCACAGAAAAGTGAAGGAGTCTCATCAAGAGACATTCTCTTTACCATTTGCCCTGTAGATTCGATAGCGCCATCAATATAGGATATAGTGCCGAGATTGTCTGCTTTAACCAATGTGAATCTCCGTAGATATAACGTATAGTCAATTATCCGACCCTTTTGGCAAATTTTTTGAGCCCATTGTTGCGATAACAGTTTGCAAAGTTCAGGCATTGGTATCGTACCGTCGATTCGGGTGTCATAAAAAGAACTATAGTTCTCAAGCTCGATTTCTAAACTATCAAGAGTAATTGGCTCATGAGTATTAGCAATAGACTCAAGTGGCATCCCACATTTCCACTGTTTGCCTTCTTTGCATGGCATATGCACGTTAGTTATAAATCCACTTGAAACCGCTATTAATGGCAATTGAAAAACTCGACCTGAAATAGAAAAACTAGCTTTATGAGCCAGAAGTTCAATTGGGGGAGTAATTGGTGGAGGGTCTGAGCAAGCAACTAACAGATGAATCAATAGAGCCATGAAAATGAGCTTACAATTTTGGCGTTTCATCGTAAAGCCCAGCAAGTTAATAAACTGTTAATCATAGATCAACCTGAAAATAATCTTTGACATACTAACCTTTTGATTGCACAAGAATTTATTATTCTGGATATCATCGGTGACAGGTGGCTACGACTGGTAACAAACAATCTGCCGCCATTGAATCACTTCGGTCGACAGGCCGCAAAGGGTCGATTTTGTTGGTTCGGTTCCGAAAGAAGTCAGTCCGGCCCATAGCGGATTCACAAGGTCTTCCCCTTAAGATCCAATAACCCGTGAACATCTATGGTTCATGAGTAGCCAATCAAGAGAACTCGGATCGAATGGAATTCTGAGTAAGAAAGCATAACAGGTGGCATATGCCGGTACTGTTTTATAATGCTCTTTTGAAGCACCGGCTATCCCTATACAGCCATGAAAAAAATCATTCAGAAAATTTCCGCCGCGATCTCCGAATCGGCGCTCCCGGAAAAAGCCAGGGCGCACTATGCCGCCGGGCGCTATAAGGAAGCGAGCGATTTGTTCAAGGAAATGTTGAAACAATCGGGCGACGCCGAAACCAAACGTTGCTTGGCCGATTGCTATCTGCAAAGAGCCTGGGCGATGGCTGGCAAAGGCATGTTCAAGGAAGCCTGCGTACTTTGGGAAAATTACGCAGCTCATGCTGACGCGCCGCTGCAAGCCCAAGACGTTTACGTGCTGTGGTTGTTGGCCGGCAACAGTGAACGCAAAGCCTATGCTAGGTTGGATGCTTTTAACGCGCGGCAGCTGGACGAAGAATTTCCAGGATTGTCGGTCTATCTGGGCGCGCTACTGGTTTCCGGAGCGGCCGATCTGTTGGCGCATTTACCCCAGGATTCCGCGCTGCTGAAGCATTGGGAATGGATAGGCACGGCGTTCGCGGTGTATCGCAACGGCGAGCGGGAAAGCTGCGAGCAGGCGCTGAAACCATTGCCCTACCGTTCGGCGTTTCGCGATTTGCGCACCTTGCTGAAAGCGCAATTGCCGGATGGCGCGGACAGCGAGCAAGCGCCGGCTATGCTAGCCAAAATCCCCGACGAATCGCCGTATCAACCGCTGTCTAAGGCCTGTTTGGCTTATCGGCAAACAGGCGCGGACTTCATCGCCAGCTTGTCCGGTCTGGAGCATAATCAACGCCGCGTCGTTGCTCAAGCCAAAGGTCTCACCGCTCGCCAAACTCAGTTGCTGGAAGCGCTGATCAAACACGGCGGCGAGCCGGACGCCAAGACTCGCTTCAATCTGGTTTTGCAATATCGTGACGTATTCGGAAACGATGCAGCGCAATCCTATTGCCTGGGGGCGCTGGCTGAGTATCCGGGCGGCGAGAAAGATTACTTCAAACACTTCGCCGGCCAGGACCCGTTCGAAGCAAACCGCGTGCAGGCCTTGTTGCACGAGCAAGCCGAAAACGACTACGACGCCGGTTTTTTCTGGGATCGTTGCATCGACATTCTGAAAAAAGACCGGCCGGCCAACGACCGCAAAATCGCCTTGATCCTCAGGCACATGGCCGACAAGGCTCATCCTGATGACGCAGCGGTGTTGCTGGCCGACAGCCTGGAATACGATCCGGGCGACCGGCAAAGCTATCTGAACCTTCTGACGATTTATCAGGAACAGCGGTCGGACTCCGTTCAGTACGCACACTGGCTGGAATGCGGCCTGCAACGTTTTCCCGCCGATACCGACTTATTGGTGCGGGCGGCCAAATCGGCCGCCGCCAGAAAAGCCTTTAAAAAGGCCGCGGCCTATGCCAAAGCCTTGTTGCAGATCGATCCCGTCAATACCCTGGCCAAACACTTGCTGTTCGCCAATCACATGGCCCATGCCCGCCGCTTGGTGAAAACCGGAAAATTTCATTTGGTGGAAAAGGAAATTCAAGCGGCCGAACAATTGACCATCGACAAACATCTGCGCCACCAGGCCGATCTGTTGCGCGGTTTTTATCTATGGCAGGCCGAAGATAAGTCCCAGGGCTTGCAACGCATCGTCGATACTCTGGCCAAGCTGCACGACGATCCAATCAACATGCATTTTCAGGCGCAGATCGAAGCCGGTCTGCTGGAGCTGCCGACTCAGGGGCTTAGTCGCGCGCTGCCGGCGTTTAAGGACTATTTGTTGTCCGCCTCGCAACTGCAACGCCTGATCGGGTTGCTAGGCTATTACGACGAGCAATTGGACGATAGTAGCTTGTTGTTCAAAGCCTTGGATAAGCTCAACGCGCCGCTGAAAAAGTCGGTGGAATGGCTGCTGGACCACGACACACTGTTGCTGGCTTGGTGCCAAATTTTGGAAGCCATCGGGCATTACGAGTTATTGAAGCACTGCGCCAAAGCGGCTCAGGCCCGCCGGCACACGCCAGCCTGGCTGTATTATCGGACACTGGCCGAATGCCAAGGCGATACCAGCCACTTGGACTTCATGAGCTTATACCGCTTGAAAAGCGCGCTGGAAGAGGTGCGGGTGGGAAACGACCATAAGACCGCGGCGGCTATCGCGCGTCTACTTGAGCGGGCCAGCGGCGCGTCCGAGCATTTGCCGGTGGAGGATGAAACCGAGGACTTAGCCCTGTCGCCCATCGGCGACGATCCGATTGAAGACTTGTTCGGCCACGTTCCGGATGCCGTGTTCAAGCGTATTACTAAGAAAATCGAGGAGATCATGCGTAAGCGCGATCCCGACAGTTTAATGGCCCAATTCATCCGTCAACATGGCAATCGGCTTGGACAGCAACGCCTGACGATCTTGTTTATGAACCAGGACTTCCTGTGGTCTGTGGCGATATTCGCCGGTGCCGAGGAACTGAAGATCGAAATCGGCGTCAGTTTCGACGACATCGTGAATCGCTTCGACCAGGATTCCCCGCAATATTCGCTGCCTTTCAATTGAGTACCGATGATTTCACCGTATAACATTCTCGGCGTGTCCGAACAGGCTACCGACGCCGCCATCAAACAAGCCTATCTGCAGCGGGTCAAGGACTGTCCGCCCGACCGCGATCCCGCGCGCTTTCGCGAAATCCAGGAGGCCTTCGAAGCGATTAAGGACGAAGACTGCCGCTTGCGCCACGCATTGTTTCATGTGCCGCGTGTCGAATTCGACGCGTTGCTGGCGCAAGCCTTCGGCCAACCGGGAGCGGGCGGGCCGATGGCCGCGGACGATTTTTTAAACCTGTTGAGCACGCTGTCCATCGAACAATCGCTCGCCAAATTGACTAATACGCCCACATGAGCACAGAAACTCCGCAAGACGAATTGCTGGCGGCCTTGCAGCACTATTTACAGGAAACCGACTTCGCCCATCTCACCTCGCTCGAGCAACCGGATTTGACCGCGCTGTTCACCGATCTGGCCGGCTTGAAAACCGAAGTCAAGGCCGAGGCGCGGCAATTCAAAGCCGCGCTGGATAGTTTGAGCGATGCGGTCGCCACGCTGAAAGCCGACAATCGAGCCATGGCGGACGAACTGGCGAAAGCCGGCGAACGGCTGCAACAGCAACGCCGGGAGGTCGAACGGACGCTACTGCTGGAATGGCTGGATATTTACGACCGCCTCGATGCCGGCCATCGGGCCTTACAAAATTATCGGCCGGTCGATGGCTTGTTCAGTCATTCCAAAAAACAGGACCTGGGTTTCATTGCCAGCATTGGCGAAGGCCAGGAAATTACCTTGAAGCGCCTGGAACAGATGCTGCAACGCCGCCGGGTGTTTGCCATCGATTGTGTTGGCCAGCCTTTCGATGCGCGGACGATGACGACAGTCGCGATCGGCAACGAGCCGGCGCTGGAAAACGTGGTCGTGCTGGAAGAGCTGCGCAAGGGCTTTTTAATCGACGATCAAGTGCTGCGCTTGGCGGAAGTCAAGGTCAATAAACTTTAGGCATTCAGGGAACACATATGAACGACATCATCATCGGCATCGATCTGGGGACTACCAATTCGGAAGTGGCGATTGTCGAAAACGGCAAAGTTACCGTGATCGCCGACGCCGGCAACAAGATTTTGCCGTCTTTCGTCGGACTGGACGATAACGGCGAAATCCTGGTCGGCGCCAGCGCACGTAATCAATACCTGATATATCCGGAGCGTACGGTCAAGTCGATCAAACGCCTGATGGGGCAGGACGCGCGGGTCACTATGGCCGGCCAGGCTTATACGCCGCAGGAGGTGTCCGCGATTATTCTGAAACGTTTGAAGGCGATTGCCGAACAGTATGTCGGCCGGCCTATCCTCAAAGCGGTGATTACCGTGCCGGCCTATTTTTCCGACGCCCAGCGCCAAGCCACCCGCGAAGCGGGGGAAATTGCCGGGCTGCAGGTGGTGCGGATGATCAACGAGCCGACCGCCGCCGCGCTGGTTTACGGTGCTGGCCGACTTGACGCCAAGCGCATGCTGGTTTACGACTTGGGCGGCGGCACCTTCGACGTGTCGGTGGTGAACGTGCAGAGCGGCGTCGTCGAAGTGCTGGCCAGTCACGGCGATAATCATCTGGGCGGCGACGATTTCGATCAGTTGATCGTCGATCGCATCCTGGCGCATATCCGCGAGCAATTCGGCATCGAGGTCGAACCGCGCGGCAAGGCGATGGCGCGTATCAGCCGGGCGGCGGAACAGGCGAAATTGGTATTGTCCGACGAGCCCTACGCGACGATTGAGGAAGAATATTTGCTGGAGCATCAGGGCACGCCGCTGCATTTGACGATGGAGTTGGCGCGTTCGGACTACGAAGACCTGATCGCCGACCACATCAACGCCACGCTGGACGCGACGCATATCGCGCTGAAGGGCGCCAAATTGACGGCTTCCGACATCGACGAAATCATTCTGGTCGGCGGCTCGACGCGCACGCCGTGCATCCGCGAGCGCTTGTTCGAGGAATTCGGTTTCGAACCGCACGGCGAAGTCGATCCTGATCTGTGCGTGGCGATGGGCGCGGCCATGCAGGCGGCGATGATCAACGGCGAGGACATCGGCACGGTGTTGGTCGACGTGACGCCCTATACCTTCGGCACCAGCGCGGTAGGTTATTTGGACGGCATGTCGTATCCGTACCAATACGTGCCCATCATTCATAAAAACAGCGTATTGCCGGTGCGCAAAGCGGAGGCCTTTGAGACCTTTCACGACAATCAACGCGAGGTGAACGTGCGCATTTTTCAAGGCGAGGACCCGGATGCGCTGAACAACGTCGAAATCGGCGAATTTTTGGTCGAGGGTTTGTTGGATGTGCCGGCCGGCAATGTCATCACCTTGACGTTGGATCTGGATTTGAACGGCATCTTGCACGTTTCGGCACGGGAGAAAGCCTCCGGCAAGGAAAAAGCTATCACCATCAACAATGCCATTTCCCGCTTCGATAGCGGCGAGCTCAGCAGCGCCAAACAGCGTATCGACGGCTTGTTCGGCGATACGGCCGGCGGCGAGGCCGGTTCGGTACCGGAAAGCCCGGCTCTCGCCGCTGCGCGTAACGCGATCAAGAAGGCCGAATCCTTATTCGAAACCGTCTCCGCCGAAGACAAGGAAGACATGGTCGATTTGATCGAAACCATCTCGACTTTTCTGGAAAACGGCGACGAGGCCGGGCTGCGCGAGCCGGTGGAACGCTTGAGCGACATCATTTACTACCTGGAATCGTGATGCAGCGCTGCCCGGCCTGCAACGCCCGGCTCGGCGCGCTCACGCTCTGCCCGCGCTGCGGCGCCGAGCTGAAGCAAATCATCCGCAGCCAACGTCTGGCCGAACAATGGCTGAGTGTATCCTTACAAAGCACGGGGTACGGACTAATGGATGTAGCGGTGCCGGCGGTATTGCGCTCCTTGAGTTTCAGGCAAACCCCGGCCGCCAAGCTGGTTAAAGGGTTTTTGGTTCAGCGCCTGTATCGGACGCTTTATCAAGACGTGGCAGAGCGGCGCTGGCCGGAAGCGCGCGATGTTCTGGGCCATTTGCGAATGTTGGAAGGTCGGAATGAAACCTTGCACCGGTTTTATGACATGATAGATCATCTGTCGGTGAAATCCGACGTAAACTCCAGTTGTGATTAGCGGCGCGCGATGCGGCCGGGCCAAACCGTTTAAATCTAGCTGACGGGTCCTGCTCCGCTAGCGTGTCTTGCGTTTAACTTTCGGTATATCGCGATGAAAAAACTGCTGCTTACCCTGTTGGCCATCTTGCTGATCATCGAAGAATGGTTGTGGGATTTTCTATCGGCCTGCGCTCATTATCTGGCTTTGCTACTCAGGCTGGAAGGTATCGAACGCTGGTTGGCGCAAACTTCGCCGGCCATGGCTTTGCTGGCATTCACGATTCCGGTGCTGATTGTGACGCCGATCAATCTGGCGGCTTTGGCTTTGCTGCTACACGGCATGCTGTTGCAGGGTATCTTGCTGGAAGTGTTCGCCAAGTTGCTCGGCACTTTGCTGGTGGCGCGGGTGTTCAAATTGACTAAGCCGCAATTGTTGACGTTTGCCGTGATCGCTTTTGTCTATCACACTGTGATGGGCTGGCTGCAATGGGCGCACGCGAAGATAGTCGATACCGAGATTTACCGTTGGTCGCGGCAGGTTAAAGCGCAGGTGAAGGCGAAAGTGAAAGCGTGGTTGGGTTAATTCTGGGGAGATTTAAATCGCCCCTACTCCGGTTTGGCGTCAGTCAGTGCTTGCCGCTGTTTTAACAATACGTAGCCGCAGACTATCAGCGAGGCTATCATCAACATCGTACCGAGTAGCTGCGCTAATTTTGCCAACGTATGATCCTGCGCCAACAAGCCGGATTCGGTTAGTAAATATTCCCAATCGTGAAAACCGTAAGGTGCGGAATGGCCGAAATTGCCGCCCAGCAAGGGCAATTGTCCGGCGCGGGCATCGTTGATATACGGGGCAATATCCAGGAAGTTCTCGCCCACCCACCATAAACACAAGCCGGCGCCGAACGGGTCGCGGGTTTTTAGCAATAAGGTCAGCATGCAAATCGTCGGCATCAGTAATTGGCCCAATGTGCCGCCCAGCGAGGTGATAAATTGTCCGAACGGCCGAAAAATCAGATGGCCGGCTTCATGAAACGGCAGATTGACCAAGTGCAGAAACGATTCGCCGGCCGCATTGCTTGCCAGGCCCGGTGTAATCAGTAACCAGCTCCAGAGTAAAAATCCTGGTAATAATACGCAACGGCCAACAAAGATGGCTTGATTGTCTGCATAAATGTCGTTGCCGAATATGGTGTCCGCCGGCGGTTCGATGTGAATGATGACTTGGAGCCGTTCCGCAGTCGGCGAGCTTGAGCTGCCATGGTATTTGTAATATTTGGCAAAAACGATACCGCAATGCGGGCAGGTTTCCTCGGCGGGCGGCACGTCCCGATTACACTTTGGGCATGGCTTCATTCTGTAGCTCCAGGCTAGATGGGTGAGGATTTGTATAGGTTTTGCCAATAAACCTTAGCAGCAAGGCCGGGATTTTTCGTCTCCGGCAAGTTTTTATTTGCAGGTTCGGCGGTTTGCCGAGCGAACGAGATTTTGAGGTTAATCATGTTGGAACTGACATTTGCCAGGGCCGAGCCGTCCGATGCGGCGCAACTGGCGGAGCTGATAAATTCGGCGTATCGCGGCGAATCCAGCCGGCAGGGCTGGACCACAGAAGCGGATTTGCTGGAAGGCCGCAGAACCGATGTCGAGGATATTCTGAATCTAATTGCCGCGGCCGATTCGAAGCTCTTGTTGTGCAGGCGCGGCGGCGAACTGCTGGGTTCGGTGCATTTGCAGTATCAGGATCGGCAAGTGCACATCGGTATGTTGGCGGTAAAGCCTTCGAGCCAAAATTTAGGAGTTGGCAAGCGGTTATTGCAGGCGGCGGAAGTCGAAGCCTGTCAAGCGTGGCGGGCAAAGCGTTTGCTGATGGCGGTAATTCCATGCAGGACGGAGCTGATCGCCTTTTACGAGCGGCGCGGCTACCGGCGCACGGGGATTGTTAAAGCGTTTCCGCTGAATCCGGTATTGTGGGTGCCCAAGGTGACCGGGTTGTCCTTGGAATTATTGGAGAAGCAAGTTTAATTTGTCCTTGCTTGGAGGCTTATAAAAGATCGGGAAGGTTATCTACGCCGCATAACGTTACGTGGCGCGCCTACCGAAATCGCCGGTTTAATTGCTTGATCTTGATATAAATTTCTTTGTACGCGTTTGAAAAATATGCTACTAAATACGGCGCGTCAACAAGAGAAAAAGCCAAACCGTTTCAAACGGACACGGAAAATCCTTGGGTCTGTTCTGCAGATAGCCGGATTGCCTCTTTCCCAAACCTGAATGTTCATGTTTGGTTTATGCCCGGCGTGAGTCATTTCACGCAGGCTCGGCTCTTTTTGCGATCGGAGGTGAATATGGTGAATAAATTTTATACGTGTCTTGCCGGACTATGTTTTCTGCTGGCAGCCGATACGGCTTTTGCTTACGCGACATTTTCGGATGGTAACGGCGGCGTCGAAAAGTGGGGTGGCAACAATACGCCCGGTAGTGCTGGCGGATCTGTCACCTGGGGCTTTATCCCGACCGGTACCTCAGGATCGGCTTATTGTGGCGATGCCTGTCCCGGAACTGCTCAGAGCTCGCTCTGGATAGAAAATTCGCCGGGTACCGGCTATACCCTGACGGCTTTGACCAGTTTGCAGAGCGTAATCGAGGCCGCTTTCGACAAATGGGCCAGCGTTGCCAACATCAGTTTTGTCGGGCCGCTCCCCGATTCGGGTCAGTCCATCAATAATCCAGCAGCCGGCACGCCGGATATTCGCATCGGCGTGTTTGCCTTCGCTTCCGGCGGCGGTGCCGTCGGCTATGCGCCGCCGCCGAATGGCGGTACCGGTAGCGGCGATATTATTTTCGACGCCAACTCTTTCTACGGCTTCCAGCCGGGCAATGACGGCGATACCTTTTATCCCGGCGGCCCGTCCACCGCGCCGAACGATTTCGAAAGCTTGCTGCTGCACGAACTCGGTCATGCCTTGGGTCTGGCGCATCCAACTACCTTTGACAGTAGCTGTCCGGTGATGGAAGTTGGCGGTTCGTGTTTCGGCAAGATAAACCGTACGCTGGATGCCGACGATATCGCCGGTATCCAATATCTCTACGGTGCGTCGGCACCGGTACCTCTGCCGGCAGCTGTCTGGTCTTTCGGCACCGCTCTGTTCGGTTTTCTGTGGATGAACCGCAGACGCAACCTCGCTTGACGCTAGTCAGCCATGGCGGTTTCCCTCCATGGCTGCTTTTAACCGGTCTCGGTTTCCTTGTCCTCGTCGGCCGACATATCGGATATCTCCTTCAAACGCGCCACGGCCTTGAAGTTGACGCTGCCTTCCGGATACTGACCTTCCGCATTGATGGTGCCGGCTTCTTGTCCGGTTAGCAGGCTTAACGCTTCGTCGACGTTCGACACCGTATAAATCGCAAACTGCCCTTGCTCGACGGCATCCACCACTTGCTGTTTCAACATCAGGTTACGTTTGTTCGATGCCGGAATGATCACAGCCTGCTTGCCCGTCAAACCGCGCGCAGCGCAGAGTTCGAAAAAGCCTTCTATTTTCTCGTTAACGCCGCCGATGGCTTGTACTTCGCCGTATTGATTGATCGAGCCGGTCATCGCAAAGCCCTGTTGTATCGGGGTGCGGGTCAAGGCCGAGATCAGGCAGCACAGCTCGGCCAGTGAGGCGCTGTCGCCATCAATGTGGCCGTAGGATTGTTCCATCGCGATGCTGGCGGAGATGGCCAGCGGAAATTGCTGGGCGTAACAGTGGCCGAGATAGCCGCTCAAAATCATCACGCCCTTGGAATGAATGGGTTGCCCCAATTCCACTTCCCGCTCGATATCGACAATGCCTCTGGAGCCGGGATGCACGGTGGCGGTGATCCGCGCCGGCGCGCCGAAGCTGCTGCCGCCGATGTCCATCACCGTCAGGCCGTTGACCTTGCCGATGGCTTCGCCGTCGGTGTCGATCAGGATGGTGCCTTCCAGCATTTCTTCCAGGATGGCTTCCGCAATACGGCCGTTGCGTTGTTCCCGGGCCGCCAGCGCCAGTTCGATTTCGGTTTTATCGATTTGGCTGGCCTGGGTTTGTCCGGCCAGTAGATTGGCTTCGGCGATGATTTCCAGACAGCTGTTCACGTGCGCGGATAGGCGCTGCTGATTTTCCGCCAGCCGGCAACTGTATTCGATCAAGCGCAGCAAGGCTGCGTCGGTCAAGGCTTTGGCGCCGGAGTCGGCGGCATGCCGTTTCAACAATTGCACGAATTGGCCGACATTGTCCGGACTGCGTTTGATGTGATCATCAAAGTCTGCAAGCACCCGGAACATCTCGTTGAATTCGCTATCCAGCTCTTCCAACAAATAGTAAATATCGCGAGAACCGACCAGGATTACCTTGACGTTGAGCGGGATCACGCCGGGCTTCAGGGTGATGGTGTTGATGCCCAGCTCGGAATATGGCGACTCGATTTCGATGCGGCCGGCTTGCAGCGCCCGTTTCAGGCCTTCCCAGACAAAGGGGTAAGTCAGCACTTTTTCTGCGTCCAGGATCAGATAACCGCCGTTGGCGCGGTGCAGCGAGCCGGGACAGATGCGCCGGTAACTGGTGACCAGCGTGCCTTGGTCGCTGACATATTCGATGCGGCCGAACAGGTTTTGATAAATCGGATGCGGTTCGTAGATCACCGGCGCGCCGTTGCCGTCGTGTTTGCAGTCGACCAGGATGTTGGGCAGATATTGCTCGATCAGCGCCAGGCGCTTGGCAATGATCTCCCTGCTATCCTGACTGCGGCTGGGCATCAGTAACTCGCCGATGGTATTGCTCAGGCTTTTCTCGATTTCCGCCAGATAAGTAATGACGTCATCGACGTTTTGGTATTTGGTGTTCAGCTCGGCTAGCAGAGGCTCCAACGCCTGCTTGATGGTGTCGTTGTCGAGCTGACGGGTTTCTTCGACCAGCGTGCGCCGCCATTGCGGCAATTCCAGTAACACGTCGCCGAGATATTCTTCCAGTTCCTCGGTGTGTTGATGAAAAGCATCGCGCTCCGCTTGCGGCAGCAAGGTGAATTGATCTTCGTCCAGGGCTTTGTCGTTGCGAATCGGCAAAAAAGTGATGGTGTCGCTGTCGCGGTATAAGGCCACGCTCATCTCGCGGGCTTTTACATCGACCAGGTCGATCGCACTGTTGTAACGTTGGTTAAAACGCCGCTCTATCGTGGTTTTCTTTTGCTGATAACTGGGGCTTTCAAATGCGGCCGGAAAGGTGGCCAACACATCGTCGATCAGCTTTTCGATATCTTTGGCAAAACTGTGTCCTTCTCCTGATGGCAATTCGATGGCCACCGGCTCGCGCTGATTTTCGAAATTGTCCACATAGGCATAAGACAGCGGCGCTTCCTGCTGTTCGGCATAGGTGTTCAAATAATGACTGACCATGGACAGGCGCCCGGTGCCGGGATCGCCCATCACGAAGATGTTGTAACCTGGCGCTTTCATTGCTACCCCGAAGGCTAGTGCCGACTGGGCGCGGTGCTGGCCGAGGATGATACTTTGCTGCGCAGTTGGCGCGGTGCCGGGCAGATCGATTGCCAGCTTCAAGGCCGAGACCGGCAGTTTCAATTGTTCAAGCATGGCGCGGTTATTTGCTGTCCGGCATCGACAGCATGTGGCGCATGCGTTCGGCCTTGGTTTTCAGATATTCAAGATTGTCTTGATGAATGCGGGTTTCGATGGCGATGCGGTTGTTCACCTTAATCCCCAGCTTGGTCAGTTCGTCGATTTTCAAAGGGTTATTGGTGATCAGTTCGATGGAGCGCACTTGCAAGCTGTTTAAAATCAGCGCGGCTATGTCGTATTGGCGTTCGTCGGCCAGATGGCCGAGCTTGATGTTGGCATCTACGGTATCCAGGCCTTGGTCTTGCAGATTATAAGCCTGCAGTTTTTTCAGCAAGCCGATGCCGCGGCCTTCCTGGCGCAGATAAATCAGTACGCCGCAACCGGCAGTATTGATCAAATCCAGCGCCATATCCAGCTGTTCGCCGCAATCGCAACGCCGGGAGCCCAGCACATCGCCGGTAAAACATTCGGAATGGATGCGTACCGGTACGTCTTCCTTGCCGGCCACGTCGCCCTTGACGAAGGCGACGTGTTCTTTTTTATCGAGGCTGTTGCTGTAGTAGTGCAGAATGAATTCGCCGTGCTTGGTGGGAATCCGGGTTTGAACTTTATCTTCTATGCTTGCTTTCACTGATATTGAAATCCTTAATGCGCAGCTTATATGGGTAAAAGCCGACGACTGCATGGATGCAGGAGGTAGGGCAACGCCGGGAGCGGTTGCCGAGAGCCTTTCTGAATCGCTGATTCTGCAACGATTGAGAAAGGCTCCAGGCCTTGATGTTTGGCTTTACGGCGATATTGGGTTTTGTCGGCGTAGGTTTGTGTTTTGTTGAATTGATGGGCGAATTTCGCCACCGGATTTTTAATGGGTTTGTCGTGCAAACCCTTGCTGGGGTTTTGTTTTCTCATGCTTTTTTCTCCGTAAGCTATTAAAATAACGTTTTATTTGACCATAGATTGCCTGTGAAATTCCAGAAAGACTTTGATGTGATCGTAGTGGGCGGCGGCCATGCCGGTACCGAGGCGGCGCTGGCGGCCGCGCGTTCCGGTGCGCAAACCCTGTTATTGTCGCAAAACATCGAAACGCTGGGGCAGATGAGTTGCAACCCGGCGATAGGCGGAATCGGCAAAGGCCATCTGGTCAAGGAAGTGGATGCGCTGGGCGGTATTATGGCGCAGGCTATCGATAAAGGCGGCATACAGTTTCGCATCCTGAATGCCAGCAAAGGCCCGGCGGTAAGGGCGACGCGTGCGCAAGCCGACCGAATGTTGTACAAGCAGGCGGTACGCACCGCACTGGAAAACCAAGCCAATCTGGCCTTATTCCAGCAAACCGTTTCTGATTTGTTGGTTGAGGGCGACCGGGTGGTGGGTGTAAAAACCCAGATGGGCTTGGAGTTTAATGCTCGGGCCGTGGTGTTGACTGCCGGTACCTTCCTGGCTGGCCGTATCCATATTGGTTTGGAAAATTATAGCGGCGGCCGGGCTGGCGATGCGGCATCGATTGCCTTGGCGGAGCGTTTGCGTGAATTGCCCTTCCGCATCGGTCGTTTGAAAACCGGAACACCCGCACGCATCGACGGCCGTACCATCGATTACAGCAAATTGCAGGAACAGCATGGCGACACGCCGCTACCGGTGTTCTCGTTCATGGGCAACTGCGAGCAGCATCCGCGACAAATCTGCTGTCACATCACCCGCACCAATCAGGAAACCCACGACATCATCCGTTCCGGTCTGGATAGATCACCGATGTACTCCGGGATTATCGAAGGCGTGGGTCCGCGTTATTGCCCGTCTATCGAAGACAAGGTGGTGCGCTTCGCCGACCGCGATTCGCACCAGATTTTCGTCGAGCCGGAAGGCTTGACTACCAACGAAGTCTACCCAAACGGTATCTCCACCAGTCTGCCATTCGATATTCAGTACCGCTTCATCCGTACCATGCTGGGTTTTGAAAATGCGGAAATCGTCCGTCCCGGATATGCCATCGAATACGATTTCTTCGATCCGCGCGATTTAAAAACATCGTTGGAAACCAAGCATATGAACGCGCTGTTCTTCGCCGGTCAGATCAACGGCACGACCGGCTACGAAGAAGCCGCCGCACAAGGTTTGATCGCCGGCTTGAACGCCGCGCGTCTGGCCAAAGGTTTGGAAAGCTGGTGTCCTGGCCGGGATGAAGCTTACATAGGGGTGATGATCGACGATCTGATTACCCGCGGCACCGCCGAGCCTTACCGAATGTTCACCAGTCGCGCCGAATACCGCTTACAACTGCGCGAAGACAATGCCGATTTGCGTTTGACCGAACAAGGCCGCGAATTGGGACTGGTTGATGACGCTCGCTGGCAACGTTTTGAAGAAAAGCGTGAAGCCATTGCCAATCTGCAAGGCAAACTGGCCAAGAAATGGATACGCACCGAATCCGACGAAGCGGCACTGGCCGAAGAATTGTGGGGCAAAAAGCTGCTGAAAGAAGCCAGCTTGATGGAAATGCTGCGCCGACCGGAAGTGGATGTCGAGAATCTGCTGCGGTTCAGCGACGAAACCGAAGTAGACGAACAAGTTGCCGAACAGGTGGCGATTCAGGCCAAATACGCCGGTTATATCGATCGCCAACAAACCGAAATCAACCGCACGCTACGCTACGAGCACTTGAAATTGCCGGACAATGTGGATTACAGCCTAGTGTCGGGTCTGTCCAACGAAGTCAGCGAGAAACTGAAAAAACAGCGGCCGGAAACCTTGGGACAGGCCTCGCGGATTCCGGGGATTACGCCGGCGGCGATTTCCTTGTTGTTGGTGCATCTGAAAAAGAAAAGCGCTTGATGGATGCCTGTCGCGATAAGCTTGAGCTCGGCCTAAAAGCACTCGGGCTGGATGTCGGTGAGCATGGTAACGATGCTTTATTGCGTTTTATCAAACTGATAGCAAAATGGAACAAGGCCTATAACCTAACTGCGGTGCGCGATCCCCTGGAAATGGTGAGTCTGCACATCCTGGATAGCTTGGCGATTCTGCCCTTTCTCAATGGCTCGCGTGTCGCCGACATTGGCACCGGCGCCGGATTGCCGGGTATTCCGTTGGCGATTTGCCGGCCGGATTGTCAATTCACTCTGGTGGATTCCAACTCTAAGAAAACCCGCTTCGTACAGCAGGCCGTGCTGGAATTAAAACTAAAAAATGTCGACGTGGTGCATAGTCGCATCGAACTGCTGCAACCGGAAATCTTGTTTTCCACGGTAATCTGCCGGGCCTTCGCCAGCATGCCCGATATTATGCAATTGACCGGCCATTTGCTGGCCGAGGATGGGGTCTTATTGGCGATGAAAGGCCAGCAGCCCGAGCAAGAGCTGATAGACTTGGCCGAAACATACAGCGTGATTCCGCTGACGGTGCCCGGCATAGCGGCCGAACGCTGCCTGATTCGACTGGAGAAACCCAAGCATGGCTAAGATTATCGCGATTACCAACCAGAAAGGTGGCGTCGGCAAGACCACTACCAGCGTCAATCTGGCGGCGGCTCTGGCGGCTACCAAACGTAAGGTGTTGTTGATCGATCTGGACCCGCAAGGTAACGCGGCGATGGGATGCGGGGTGAACAAGGACGAGATTCAGTATTCCAGCTGCGAATTGTTACTTGAAGAAGTGCCGGTTTCCGAAATCGTCGTAAAGAATAAGCAGCTGGGATTTGATTTGATTCCCGGTAACGCCGATTTAACCGCCGCCGAAGTGCAATTGATGAGCGCGCAGCATCGGGAAAGGCGTTTGGCCGATGCCTTGATTACGATAAAAGATCAGTACGATTACATTTTGATCGACTGTCCGCCATCTTTAAATATGTTGACCTTAAATGCGATGGTGGCTGCCAACAGTGTATTGATCCCAATGCAATGCGAATATTATTCGCTGGAAGGCCTGTCGTCGCTGATGTCTACCTTGCGCAGCATTCGCGATAGCGTCAATCCTGGTTTGTATCTGGAAGGCATATTGCGGACCATGGTCGATAGCCGCAGCCGTTTGGGCAAGGATGTTTCGGATCAACTGATCGAATATTTCGGCGACAAAGTCTTTAGAACCACTATTCCCAGAAACATCCGTCTGGCCGAGGCGCCCAGTCATGGTGTGCCAGTATTGGCTTACGATAAGGCCTCGCGAGGCGCGATGGCCTATATTGCGCTAGCCGGCGAAATGATCAGAAAAGAGAAAGCGGCGAAAAAATGATGCAGAAAAAACGCGGTTTAGGGCGGGGGTTAAGCGAGTTGCTCGGCGATGTAAGTCAGCCGGTACAGGAAAAACCACAAGACTCGCAGAGCTTGCCCATTGAGTTTTTACAGCGGGGGAAATATCAGCCGCGCAAAGACATGGATCCCGAGAAGCTGAAGGAGTTGTCCGATTCGATTGCCGCGCAAGGCATTATTCAGCCGATTATCGTCCGTAAAATCAACAGCGAAAAGTACGAAATCATAGCCGGAGAACGCCGTTGGCGAGCGGCGCAATTAGCCGAGTTGCAAGATGTGCCGGTGCTGATCAAGGATCTCGACGATCGTTCGGTGATGGCGATAGCTCTGATCGAAAACATTCAGCGCGAAGATTTGAATGCGTTGGAAGAAGCCGAGGCCTTGCATCGTTTGCAGGACGAATTCGAACTCACCCATCAACAAATAGCCACTGCGGTAGGCAAGTCGCGTACGACGGTCACGAATTTATTACGCCTGCTGGAGCTAGCGGGCGAAGTGAAAGGCATGTTGGGCAAGGGTTTGTTGGAAATGGGGCACGCCCGTGCATTGCTGGGACTGGACGAAGCCAAGCAAGTCGAAATTGCCAATAAAGCGGTGAAACAAGGCTTGACCGTCAGGGCGGTGGAAAAGTTGGTGCGCGAACAGCATGAGGAAAAGCCGGCGGTTGTGAAAAAAATCGACCCGGACACCTTGCGCTTGCAACAAGACTTAAGCGAAAGAACCGGAGCAAAAGTGGAAATAAATCACCAAAGTAACGGTAAAGGGAAGTTGATTTTCAGTTACACCAACTTGGAAGAGTTGGAAGGCATTATTAAAAAAATCAATTGAGCGTTGGGTCACCTGCTTCAGAATGCGCAATAAATGTCGTATTTCGGTCACTGTCATGTACATTGTCGGGTTTGTTACATAGAAGTGCGGGCGATGTTTCCATGAATCAGTATGTTACGGATGGCATGCGGATTGCTTTAGGCGTTGGGATCGAAAGCTTGGCGTAAAACGCTGTTTCTCAACCGTGATTCCAGGGTGTGTTTAGATAGCCTTGGCAAATCAAAGAGGTGGAGAAGCTGGAAGGCCGTTGCCGGATGCGCTTACCTTGCTTTAGACGGGCTGGCTGGATATAATCGCCCAGCTCAAGACGAAAGGGGAAGTAAATGGCAGCTAGAAATCAATTTTCTACTGTCAGAAAAGTAGTTTTTGGACAAGTCCTGATGGCTGCATTGGTGGCGTCGGGATTTTTATTGATAGGCGGTTGGAAAAGTGCAGTGTCTCCGTTGCTTGGAGGATTCGTGGCTTTACTGCCCAATCTGTATTTTGCCTACAAAATCTATCTTGCCAAGGATTTGGGCGCGCAGGGTGTCGTCAATGCATTTTATGCAGGCGAAACGGTTAAGTTAATTTTGACGGTAGCCCTGTTTTCTATCGTTTTACAGATTCCCTCTGTTGATTTCTTAACGCTGCTGATGGGTTATGCTGCAGTGTTGTCGGTTTTTTGGTTTGCGCTGTTTTTGTGGCGTGATTAATTTTATTGCGAGGACAAATGAGTACTGAAGGTGGCGCAACAGGTTATATAGTCCATCACTTGACACCGTTATCGGTGGGTGAGGGATTTTGGACATTGCATCTGGATACCTTGTTTTTCTCCGCATTCTTGGGCGGATTGTTCATTCTATTCTTCAAAACAGTGGCGGAAAGAGCGACATCCGGTGTTCCGGGTCTGGCGCAAAATATTGCGGAAACCTTGGTAGAGTTTGTCGATACGCAGGTTAAGGATAGCTTCCACGGCCGTAGTCCTTTGATAGCGCCGCTGTCGTTGACGATTTTCTGCTGGGTGTTTATGTGGAATGCAATGGACATGCTGCCGGTGGATTTGTTGCCGATGATCGGTAGTTTGATGGGCATGGAGTACATGCGAGTTGTGCCGAGTACCGATTTGAACGGTACCTTCGCCTTGTCCATTAGCGTATTTTTCCTGATCTTCTTTTACAGCATCAAGGTTAAGGGATTGTGGGGATTTGCCAAGGAAATGACTTGTACGCCTTTCGGTCCGAAGATGATGCCGTTCAATCTGCTGCTGAAAACAGTTGAAGAATTGGCTAAACCCATCTCGCTGGGCCTGCGGTTATTCGGTAACCTATATGCCGGTGAGTTGGTGTTTATCCTGATCGCCTTGTTGCCGCCTATCGTTCAGCCTTTGCTTGGCTTCCCTTGGGCTGTATTTCATATTCTGGTTATTACGCTGCAGGCTTTCATATTCATGGTGTTAACCATCGTGTATTTGAGCTTGGCACACGAAGATCATTAATAGTTTTATTTTCAACTTTCATATCAATATTTAGGAGACACTATGGAACTCGCATCATTAATTGCCAACGTACAAGGCTTCACCGTTATCGCAGTTGGCATCATTTTGGGCTTGGGCGCAATCGGTACTGCTATCGGCTTCGGTCTGCTGGGCGGTAAATTCCTGGAAGGCGCTGCCCGTCAACCTGAGTTGGTTCCAATGTTGCAGGTCAAAATGTTCATCATCGCCGGTTTGCTTGACGCGGTAACCATGATCGGTGTTGGTCTGGCTCTGATGTTGACCTTCGCAAACCCATTCCTTTCAGCCGTTCAATCTGTCGCAGGTTAAATTTAGCAATTATCGGGTCGAGATGAATAGGCTGAGCCCTGTTCGCGTACCGATAGAATGACAACGGCATTACGAGGAAAGCATCAATGAGCATCAATGCTACTCTGATCGGGCAGATGATAACTTTCACACTTCTGGTTTGGTTTACCATGAAGTATGTCTGGCCACCGATCATTGCCGCTCTGGAAGAGCGCAAAACCAAAATTTCCGAAGGTTTGGCCGCGGCCGAGAAAGGCCAGGAAGAAATTAAATTGGCCGAGAAAAAAGCCAAGAGCCTGCTGAAGGAAGCAAAAGAACAATCGGCGGAAATCGTCAGTGCTGCGCAAAAACGCGCCAATCAACTGGTTGAAGAGTCGAAAGATCAAGCCAAGAAAGAAGGCGAGCGTTTGCTTGAAGCAGCAAAAGCCCAGATAGAGCAGGAAATGTTGCAGGCAAGAGAAAGTTTGCGCAAAGAAGTGTCTTCACTGGCGTTGCGTGCAGCTGAACAGATTTTGAAAGAAGAAATCGACAAAGCCAAGCATCAAGACATTCTCAGCAAAGCAGCGGATCAATTGGGTTAAGCAATGGCTGAATTATCGACATTAGCAAGACCTTACGCGGAAGCGGCTTTCAAGCGCGCCAAGGAGACTGCGGCGTCTAAGCAGTGGTCCGATTCGTTGACGTTTTTGTCTTTGGTCATACAGGATGAGGCATTGGCTACCATTGTCAAAAATCCCAGAGTTGGCAAGCAGCATACAGCACAGTTGATTCTGGATATTTGCCAGGATCAGATTCACGAAGAAGCCAAGAACCTTCTCAAAGTGTTGATAGAAAATGACAAACTGCCGTTACTGCCGCAAATTTCGGTGATGTTCGAGCAGTACAAGGCGGATGATGAAGGTTACGTCAATGTTGATTTATACAGTGCGTACTCGCTAACAAAAGCCGAGCAAGGCAAATATGTCGCCATGCTGGAAAAGCTTTTGCATAAAAAGGTCAATGCATCCGTTTCTGTCGATAAATCGTTAATTGGGGGCATTCTCGCCAAAGCGGGCGACAAAGTCATCGACGGTTCTATCAAAGGCCAGCTTCATCAATTAGCTAAAAGACTTTAAGAGTTAGAGCGGGAAAAATAAAATGCAATTAAATCCATCAGAAATAAGTGATCTGATCAAAAAGAAGATCGAGAACTTCGACGCCCAGGTTGAGGCACATACCGAAGGCACCGTAGTCAGTGTTACCGACGGTATCGTTCGGGTTCATGGTCTGTCGGAAGCAATGCAAGGCGAAATGCTGGAGTTCCCAGGCGGCTCTTTCGGTATGGCGTTGAACCTGGAGAGAGACTCTGTCGGTGTGGTGATGTTGGGTGCTTACCAACATATTACCGAAGGCGACACTGTCAAATGCACCGGCAGAATTTTGGAAGTGCCGGTAGGCGAAGCGTTGTTGGGCCGTGTGGTCGACGCATTGGGTAATCCAATCGACGGTAAAGGCGCAATCGAAACCAACTTAAAATCGCCGATCGAAAAAATTGCTCCTGGCGTTATCGCCAGACAATCTGTCGATCAACCGGTGCAAATCGGTTTGAAAGCGATCGACTCGATGATTCCCGTCGGCCGCGGTCAACGTGAGTTGATCATCGGCGATAGACAGACCGGTAAAACTGCAATTGCTGTCGATGCGATCATCAATCAAAAAGGCACCGGCATCAAATGTATTTATGTTGCCATCGGCCAAAAACGTTCTTCTATTGCCAACGTGGTTCGCAAACTGGAAGAGCACGGCGCGATGGAGCACACCATCATCGTGGTCGCATCAGCATCAGAATCCGCTGCGCTGCAGTTTATCGCGCCCTACACCGGTTGCTCGATGGGCGAATACTTCCGCGATATCGGTGAAGATGCACTGATTATCTATGACGATTTGACCAAGCAGGCTTGGGCATACCGCCAAATTTCCTTGTTGTTGCGCCGTCCGCCAGGTCGTGAAGCGTATCCGGGCGACGTGTTCTACATTCACTCGCGCTTGTTGGAACGTGCTGCCCGTATCAACGCGGCGGAAGTCGAAAAGCTCACCGATGGAAAAGTCAAAGGTAAAACCGGCTCATTAACCGCGCTGCCGATTATCGAAACTCAAGGCGGCGACGTTTCCGCATTCGTTCCGACTAACGTGATTTCGATCACCGACGGCCAGATTTTCTTGGAAACCGGTCTGTTCAACTCAGGTATTCGTCCTGCGGTTAACGCCGGTCTGTCGGTATCGCGGGTTGGCGGTGCGGCACAAACCAAAATCATCAAAAAATTGGGCGGCGGTATTCGTTTGGATTTGGCGCAGTTCCGCGAGTTGGCGGCATTTGCTCAGTTCGCTTCCGATTTGGATGAAAGCACACGTAAGCAAATCGAACGCGGTCAACGCGTTACCGAACTAATGAAACAAAATCAATACGCACCTATGTCGGTAGCGGATATGAGTGTTTCCTTGTATGCGGCTAACGCCGGGTTCCTGGATAGCTTGGAAGTAAAAAAAGTACGCGTTTTCGAAGCGGCTTTGCTCGACTTCATGCATGCCGACGAATCCGCTTTGATGGCTAAAATCAACGAGAAAGGCGACTATAACGACGAAATTCAAAAAGGCATACACAGTGCCATTGAGCGTTTCGTTAATACCGGTAGCTGGTAAAGGGTCCGCACATGGCTGTTGGCAAAGAGATACGTAGCAAAATCGCGAGTATTAAAAATACTCAGAAGATTACTCGCGCCATGGAAATGGTGGCGGCGAGCAAGATGCGTAAAACCAAAGACAGAATGCAGGCCACTAGGCCTTACGCGAAGAAGATAGGCCAGATCATCAAACATCTGGCTTATGCCAATCCCGAATACAAGCATCCTTTTTTGATTGAACGCGAAGTCAAGCGCGTCGGTATTATCGTAGTGAGTTCGGACAGAGGCTTGTGCGGTGGTTTGAATGCCAATTTGTTCAGAAAAGTTTTGGGTGAAATGCAGCAATGGCAAAGCCAGCAGATCGCCGTGGATGTCTGCACCATCGGCAGTAAGGCGGCTGGGTTTTTCAGCATGATTAATGCAAATCTGATTGGCCAAGTCTCCAAATTAGGCGATACGCCACATCAAAGCGATATTATCGGCACCATCAAAGTGATGTTGGATGCTTTCACTGTCGGCGAGATCGATCAGTTGTTTCTGATCAGTAACGACTTCGTAAACACCATGACCCAAAAGCCGGTCGTGCAAAAATTGTTGCCGGTTGCGGTGGGCGATTTAGGCGAAGAGTCGAAAAGCCGTTGGGATTACCTATACGAACCCAATGCCAAAGAGGTATTGGATAGCTTATTGATCCGCTACGTAGAATCGGCGGTTTTCCAGGGGTTGGTGGAAAACAACGCTTGCGAGCAGGCAGCCAGAATGGTGGCGATGAAAAGCGCATCCGATAACGCCGGTAACATCATTAAAGAATTGCAGCTGGTTTACAACAAAGCCAGACAGGCGGCGATTACTCAAGAAATTTCCGAGATCGTTGCTGGCGCCGCTGCTGTTTAAGGCATCAAAACAAGTTTAGATAGATTTTAAAAGAGGACGACATAATGAGTTTGGGTAAAATCGTTCAGATCATCGGTGCGGTCGTAGACGTGGAGTTTCCACGGGACAATCTGCCGAGAGTATATGATGCGTTGAATGTTAAGGGCGGTCTGGTTTTGGAAGTTCAGCAGCAATTGGGTGACGGCGTAGTCCGGACGATTGCGATGGGTTCCACAGACGGCTTGAGCCGCGGCATAGAAGTCAGCAACACCGGCGAAGCGATCAAGGTACCGGTCGGCCAGGCGACACTGGGACGCATCATGAACGTCCTCGGCGAAGCCATCGACGAAAAAGGTCCTATCGGCGAAAAGGAGAAGTGGACTATCCACCGTGACGCACCCTCTTACGACGAGCAAGCGCCGGCCAACGAGTTGTTGGAAACCGGTATCAAAGTTATCGACTTGGTTTGCCCGTTTGCAAAGGGCGGTAAAGTCGGTCTGTTCGGTGGTGCCGGCGTAGGCAAGACTGTTAACATGATGGAGCTGATCCGTAACATCGCGATCGAGCACAGCGGTTTCTCGGTATTTGCCGGTGTAGGCGAGCGGACTCGTGAAGGTAACGACTTCTACCACGAGATGACCGACTCCAACGTTATCGACAAAGTATCGCTGGTTTACGGTCAAATGAACGAGCCACCGGGCAACCGTTTGCGCGTAGCTTTGACCGGTTTGACTATGGCGGAGTTTTTCCGCGACGAAGGCCGCGACGTACTGTTCTTCGTTGACAACATTTACCGTTACACCCTCGCGGGTACTGAAGTTTCGGCGCTCTTGGGCCGCATGCCTTCCGCTGTAGGTTACCAACCTACACTGGCTGAAGAGATGGGTGTATTGCAGGAACGGATTACCTCGACCAAGACCGGTTCTATCACTTCTATCCAAGCGGTATACGTACCCGCGGACGACTTGACCGACCCGTCGCCCGCTACAACCTTCGCTCACTTGGACGCGACTGTAGTATTGTCGCGGCAGATTGCCGAGTTGGGTATTTACCCTGCTATCGATCCTCTGGATTCCAGCAGCCGTCAGCTTGATCCCTTGGTTATCGGTCAGGAACATTACGACGTAGCCCGTGCGGTACAAGGCATTTTGCAGCGCTACAAAGAACTGCGCGATATTATCGCCATCTTAGGTATGGACGAGTTATCGGAAGACGATAAACTGACCGTTTCCAGAGCGCGTAAAATCCAACGTTTCTTGTCTCAACCGTTCTTCGTTGCCGAAGTCTTTACCGGTTCACCGGGTAAATACGTATCCTTGAAAGATACCATTGCCGGCTTCAAAGGCATTATCAGCGGCGAATACGACAGTCTTCCCGAGCAAGCTTTCTACATGGTCGGCACAATCGACGAAGCCATTGAAAAAGCCAAAGGCATGTAAACCACCTCATAGGAGAGTTTTGACATGGCAATGACAATTCATGTGGACATCGTCAGTGCGGAGCAGGAAATCTTTTCGGGCTTGGCTGAAATGGTCTTCGCGCCGGCCGAAATGGGCGACGTGGGTATCGCCCCGCGCCATGCGCCGTTAATCACCAAGCTTAAACCCGGCGAAGTGCGGGTTAAGCTGAGCGATAAAGAGTTTCAGGCATATTATGTGTCCGGCGGTTTTTTGGAAGTTCAGCCGCATTTAGTAACCGTTTTGGCGGATACCGCGATCAGAGCGAAAGACATCGACGAAGCGGCAGCCTTGCAAGCCAAAGCCAGAGCTGAAGAAATGTTGAGCGATAAATCGGGTAAATACGATTACGCGATCGCGCAAGCCGAATTGGCACAAGCAGTAAACCAGTTGAGAACCTTGGAAAGATTAAGAAAACGTGGTGCGTAAACCATTTATTGCGTAAAAATATAAGCCCGATGACGTTGTCGTTATCGGGCTTTTTTTGTTTTAAGGAATAGCAATGTCGATTAAAACCATCATCTTGGCAGCCGGCCAAGGCACCAGAATGCGTTCATCGCGGCCCAAAGTACTGCATGAAATCGCTAATAAAGCATTATTGCAGCATGTCTATGAAACCAGTCTGGCGCTGGAAAACAATCAGATTTTTATCATCTATGGTCACGGCGGCGAAACGGTCAAACAAACCCTAAGCAGTTTGAACGCCACCTGGATCGAGCAAAAACAGCAACTAGGAACCGGACACGCAGTGCAGCAAGCGATCCACCATGTGGACGATCCGGATACTGTCCTGATTCTGTATGGCGATGTCCCGCTATTAAAAGCCAAAACCATCCAAACCTTATTGCACAAGGTCAGCTTGACGTCTTTGGCTTTGCTTACCGTCAACCTGGATGATCCAACCGGCTACGGCCGCATTGTCCGCGACAAAGATCATGCTGTTGTCAAAATTGTCGAACAAAAAGACGCCAACGAAGCGGAATTGCAAATCAGCGAAGGCAACACCGGCATCCTGGCCTGCAAAGGCAGCCAGTTGAAGCAATGGTTGTCCAGGCTGAGCAATAACAACGCCCAAAACGAATATTACTTAACCGATATTATCGAAATGGCCGTGGAAGATGGGCTTAGCGTCGAAACCACTCAAGCCGGTAGCCAGGATGAAGTATTGGGCGTGAATAATCGCAGCCAATTGGCGCATCTGGAGCGAGTTTATCAACTGGAGCAAGCACAGGCATTGATGGAAAAAGGTGTCACGCTACGCGATCCGGCACGGGTAGATGTGCGGGGCAGTTTTGCCGAACTGGGCCAGGATATCGATGTTGACATCAACGTGATTTTCGAGGGCAAAAATAGCATAGGCTCCAACGTCAAAATTGGTCCGAATTGCCTGATTAAAAACGCCAGCATCGCGAATGATGTCGAAATCCTCGCGAATAGCGTAATCGAAGATGCGACGGTTGGAGCCGGCAGCCGCATAGGTCCGTTCGCCCGTCTACGTCCGCAAACCGAACTGGCCGACCATGTACATATCGGCAATTTCGTGGAAATCAAGAAATCCACCGTCGCCACCGGCAGCAAAATTAATCATTTAAGCTATATTGGCGATAGCGAAGTGGGTAGCAAAGTCAATATCGGCGCCGGCACCATTACCTGCAATTACGACGGTGTGAATAAATTTAAAACCGTTATCGAAGATGGTGCCTTCATCGGATCGGATACCCAATTGGTGGCGCCGGTGACGGTGGGTAAAAATGCTACGATTGGTGCCGGATCGACCATTACCCGAGATACGCCGGAAAATCAGTTAACCCTTAGCCGGACCAAACAGCTTAGCGTGCCGACCTGGCAGCGCCCAGTTAAACTGGCGGAGATTGTTCCCGACAATTCTCCGCACTCCTTACCTCCTTGTAAGTCGGAGAAATAATATGTGTGGGATTGTCGCGGGAGTTGCACAGCGTAATGTTGTGCCGATTTTGCTGGAAGGCCTGAAGCGCCTGGAATATCGCGGCTACGATTCGGCCGGTTTGGCCGTGGTCAGTCAAGGCGAAATATTCCGTAAACGTGAGCTAGGCAAAGTCAAAGGCCTGGAAGCCTTGATCGCCGCCGATCCTATCGAAGGCCATATCGGTATCGCTCACACCCGCTGGGCCACCCACGGCAAACCCAGCACCCGCAATGCCCACCCTCATGTCAGCCGCGACAAAGTGGCGGTGGTGCATAACGGTATTATCGAAAACCATGATCATCTGCGTACCGCCTTGCAACAGAACGGTTTCGAATTTACCTCCGAAACCGATACCGAAGTCATCGTGCACAAAATTGCCGAAGATCTGCAAACCGCCGACAGCCTGTTAAACGCGGTAAAAGCCACCGTCGCCACCTTGAAGGGCGCCTACGCGCTGGGCGTGGTCTACATCGACTGCCCCGATACCTTAATCGCCTGCCGTAAAGGCAGCCCTTTGGTGATTGGCGTCGGTATCGGCGAATATTTCATTGCATCGGACATCGCCGCCCTCTTACCGGTCACCCAGCGCTTCATTTTCCTGGAAGACGGCGACATTGCCGAACTGAAAATTGACAGCCTGGTGATCTACGACGAGAACGACCACCGCGTCGAGCGCCCTATCGTCGAAAGCCAACTAAAAGCCGATTCCGTAGACAAGGGCAAATACCGCCACTACATGCTCAAGGAAATTTACGAGCAAGCCTGGGCGGTGTCCGAAACCCTGGAAGGCCGGTTCATCGACAACCGTTTGCAGGACAATGCGTTCGGCCACAATGCGGCCGAAGTATTCGACCAAATCAAATCGGTGCAAATTCTGGCCTGCGGCACCAGTTACCATGCCGGCTTGGTGGCACGCTACTGGTTTGAAAAACTGGCTCGGGTGCCGTGCGCCATCGAAGTGGCCAGCGAGTTCCGATACCGCAATCCGGTGATTTCCCCGGACACCTTGGTCGTCACCATTTCCCAGTCCGGCGAAACCGCCGATACATTGGCGGCGCTACTGGAAGCCAAACGCTTGGGTGTCAAACATTCGCTGGTGATATGCAACGCCCCTGAAAGTTCGCTGGTGCGCGAATCCGATCTGGTCATGATGACCCGCGCCGGCCCGGAAATCGGTGTGGCTTCGACCAAAGCTTTCACCACCCAGTTGGTAGCCTTGCTGATGTTGATCGTCGCCGTCGGCCGCCGTTTTGCGTTGACCAAGGAAACGGAAGAGAAAATCGTCTCCGAGTTGTTCAGCCTGCCCGGCAACATCGAAAAAGTGTTGAAACTGGATAACGCCATCGAATTGCTGTCCCAGCGCTTTGCCGACAAACACAACGCCCTATTCCTGGGTCGCGGCACCCATTACCCGATCGCGATGGAAGGCGCTTTGAAGCTGAAGGAGATTTCCTACATCCACGCCGAAGCCTACCCAGCCGGCGAACTGAAACACGGCCCGCTGGCTTTGATCGACGCGGAAATGCCGGTCGTGACCGTGGCGCCGAACAACAACCTGCTGGAAAAACTGAAATCCAATATCCAGGAAGTCAGCGCCCGTGGCGGCCAGTTGATCGTATTCATGGATGAAGAACTGGCGGAAAGCAGCGACGAAAACGTGCAAATCGTCAAAATGCCGAGCGTCGCCAACATCATCTCGCCCATCGTCTACACCATCCCGCTGCAACTGCTGTCCTACCACGTCGCCGTGCTGAAAGGCACCGACGTCGATCAGCCGCGCAATTTAGCCAAGTCGGTGACGGTGGAATAGCGGAGGATTTGACGGAAAGGTTTCCGTGCTTGTTCGGTTTGCATTTAAGGGTTTGTCGGGGTAAGTCTCGGCAAACCCTTTTTGTTGATTACAATCTACTCGTTGTATTTGGAATTACGCGATGATTGGGATGACGGATCGGTCCCAAGCGGAAATTGTTGTATGTAATCTTGAATGCCAATTTGAAATTTAAATCGGCCATTCGAATATGAAGGTTGAAGGTGGATAAGCGAAACGTCATCTACCATGGAAACAAGAGTTTTAAATAGGTGGATGGCGCTGAGCTCCATCCTACGGCCCTAGGCCATGCCCAATGGCGGATAACCATCGAAAAGGAAAAGAACATGCAAATTCAAAAAGCGATCCTGCATCGTATCATCAAGGAACGAAATACCAGCGGCGCCAGTTCAACGAGCACTAAAAAACGTGAAGCCTGTTTAAAGATCAATGATCACCTGGAGCGCACAATCGAAGAGATTCTAAAAATTTATACGCGTTCTACCAACGGTTATGGAACATTCAATCCAAACCAAACCGTTCATAGATTCCCCGTGTTCTTACAAGACCATGTTGCGGAACAGATTAATTTCATTGACTTCACCAGAGAATCTACTGAGTTGATCGCGGCAAAAATGAGCGATGAAGCTTTCGCTACCGGCGGATACGTGCTCTTCCTACGCTACGCCAATCTAGGCCGAGAATGGATGCTGGTGGCCATGCTCAAGCTCAAGCCCGGTACTGGCGTAAACGAAGAAACATTGGAACTGAGCGAGACCTTAAGTTTCGACATCGAGCATTTGCACGAAGCGGCTCGAGTAGACCTGCAAAAATGGCGAGACGACACGCAGCCCTATTTGCCTTTCATCAAAAAGCGCCAAAGTGGGGATCAAGTCTCTCGATACTTTCGCGAAGCGCTGGGTTGCACCGAGTATACGGATTCCAAACATCATACGGGGCAAACACTCGACGCATTTGAGGACTACTGCGAAACTAATGCGTGGCCCCCCGAGCAAAGGCACGAGGGGCGTCGAAGAGTCTATGAATACTATGAAGCGAAAAACAAAGCTGACGAACCAGTTAATCTGACGGCATTATCAGCCATTATCGACGACCAAAATCCTGTAGCGTTCTCCGATTTTGTAAGGGACAATGGCTACGAAATTGACGAAACCTTTAAACCGCACAAGACCACGTATAACCGGTTTAAGCGAATTTCCAAGACATTCGGTTCTGTTAGGGTCAGCTTCGATGTGCAAGATATTTGGGACGGGCGGGTGGATTATGACGAAGACAATACTTGCTTAGTGATTACTAACTTGCCCGATGAATTGATCACTGAAATCAGAAAACATAAACCCGGCGATGTCGATTCTACCGAATGATCCCCTAGAGCTTGCGATTCTGCTGTTTAAAAACACGCAGGATCGCGCAATTGATGATGGTAAATTGCGCGGAAAGTTGTCGGAAGACTTGAATTTCGATACGGTAAAACAAGCACTAGAAAATAAGGAATTCTTACTTAACGCAAATAAAGCAACCCGAACGCTGGAATGGCACCTTCCGCCAAGCTTCTTCCAATCTTTGGAACACTTGCTAGATTCCCCTGCGCGGCGTATTAAATCACCAAAACGTTTTTACTTAGCGGATAGCGACACCCTTTACACCGGTAACGAAACCGATTTACTGCCAAACGCACGGCAATATCTAGCTGCGACGCGGCTTTTCGCGCTGTTGAGTAAAGTCGCCGACCACCACGGCGGCGTAGGCGATTCGAAGACATTGGTATTCTTGCAACAATCCAAAATCGAGATAACGCCTCAGTACAGTTCGACCGAATTAACTGAGCTTAAAAATCTTGCGGCTTTCGAATCCGAGTTTATTGCCAGCCAGGCCCACCAAGAACAAAAAAAGTCGATTATCAAAACGGTACTGTTTGAGCAATTTTCCGGCGCCAATCGTCTGCCCTTCGGCACTGTATTGCAACGTTTCGACGATTTCTTCGAAAAAGTGCAGGCTAGCTATGATCTGTACGTTGCCGAATTCTCTTTCCAAAAAGTCAAAACTGAGATCGAGAAAGAAAAACTGGATGCCATGATCAAACTGAACAAGGTTTTTTCGGACGTGCAAAGCCAGCTCTTGACCGTGCCGGTTGCCTTGGTATTGGTTGGCGGTCAGCTTGAAGATAAAGGTGCTTGGAGCAACAAAAATTTACTCATTTGGCTAGGCGCGCTGGTGTTTGCGGTTCTGATGGATTTGCTGATACGTAACCAAAGACATACGTTGACAGCGGTTAAACAAGAGATTGATCAACAACGTCAACAATTGGAGAAAAAATATAATTCGGTTGCCAATCGATTCTTAGGCAGTTATAGCGAAATTGACCATCGTTATATACATCAACGCAGATTAATATGGGTTATCGATTTTTTAGTGGCGATGTCGCTTGGGGCAACAACGTATATGTTTATTTGGTTTTCTGGCTCTTTACGTTTTTAGGACCGTAGGATTTGCTGAACAGCGTGAAGCGCATCGTTTACGATTGCTGCGGTTCGTAAACTCGCCGCACGCTACGTCTGCTTTCGGCTAGGCGTTTGCCGTTGGCACTATTGTATTCGTCCGGCGTTTGGCCGCTTTAAGCCTTTCCTTTCAGGCAACAGCAAGTATGGCCAGGATCAAGACAATCCATAGAATTTGAATCTCAACCCCGGATTCCACTTCACCTAATCCAGATCACGCGTTTTTCCCAAATTAAAACGCCCAGCTCTAACATATAAAATCACTCTTTTTTAGAAAAATAGCCTACGCTTTTTCTCTGCGGACTGGCACAGTCGGTTCGCGTATTCGGCAACTATGTAGGAGATTGAGATGAGTCAGAATTTGTTATCGTTAACTTTCAGCGACACGGCGTTGGCGGAGATCGACGCGGCTTTGAATACCTTGGAAACCCACTTCGCCGGCTTTGCGTCGCTGTCGCCCGACCAGCGTCGTAATATTCTCAAGATGGGCGATAAAACCGAAGCGTTCTGTCGGCAGACCATGCTGCTGGCCGCGCAAAACGCCCAGGCGATTCCGCCCAATCTGAACATGCCCGAGGCGCAAGCCGACATGACCAGCCTCGATCAATTGCGGCCGAGGTTGCATAGGCTGCGGGATTTGCAGGCGCGCGGCGACGATACCGACATGGCGCTGGGCAGCGATATTTACAGCTTTTGCCTGGATGCCTACGCCTCGTTGAAAATTGCCGGCAAAGGCGCGGCGCTGGAAACGCTACGGCAAGCGATGGCGGTGCGCTTCAATCGCGGCGGCAAGAGCAAAGTCGAACAAAGCGCCGGCTAAGCATAACGGTGGGATTTGCAACCGGCCGCGGGGGACGGCCGGCCGTCATGCTAGGCAGCTTAGCTTCAACGCTACCGATGCCAGGCTTTTTGCCCCTGCCGAATACCTTTTAGCCTTAAGCGCCAAGCGTTGCGGCACGCCGGCAAGCCAAAAAGCTTTGGGCGTAAGGTAAATAACTTCAATCGCCAGCCGCGATAAGTTTGCGCGCAAGCTAAAAAGCTATTCGGGCCGGTCAAATCGGTTCAACCCCAAACCTACACCACCTTGCGCGCGGGCCGATAAGCCGCTCGCGCACGGCAAATTGCTTCAATCGCCATCCTACCTAAGCATGCGCGTAAGCAAAGTTGGCTCTCGCCGATAGCAAATTGCTTTAATCGCAAGCCACGATAACTTTGAGCGCAAGGTAAAAAGCTATTCGGGTTAGCCAAATTGGTCCAACCCCAAACCTACACAACCTTGCGTGCAGGCCAACATGCCAATTGCCCCATCTCGAATATATGAGGCGTCAATTATTATTCCGATAAGTCTAGAATCAGCTTTAGCAAGCCGGGAAAGCGGTCATTAATATCCTCCATCCTCAGAACATTTCTGTTCTCAACGCCTTTTTTCTCCGTACGAATTAGTCCGGATTCCCTGAGTATGCGGAAGTGGTGCGACAGCGTCGATTTAGGCATATCCGGGCATGGCATCGCATCGGAGCACGACATGCAGCCGTCGACTTCCTGTAGTTTCTTGATGATGTTGATACGCTGGGGGTCCGACAAGGCGTAAAGGACGCTTGTTAGCGTGATGTCGTTTTTCGAGGGATGAACAAATCGTGCCATGCCTGCACTTTAACAAGCTAATTGACATGATGCAATTGTTCAATTATATTGAACTACGGTAATACGAGTGTACGGCAATATCATCTATCAATTTTTTATCTCATCAAGGAGACTGTTTATGAGCAAACGACTCGAAGGCAAAGTGGCCGTTATAACGGGGGCGTCAAAAGGTATCGGTGCGGGTATCGCTGAGGCATTTGCCGCGGAAGGGGCAAGTGTTGTTGTTAATTACGCATCAAGCAAAGATGGCGCGGATGAGGTTGTCTCCCGTATAGTCGACAAGGGCGGGAAGGCGATTGCGGTTCGCGGAGATGTCTCCAATCAGGCCGATATCACCGGCTTATTTGCGGAAACCAAACGAGTCTACGGAAAATTAGACGTATTAGTGAATAATGCCGGCATATATCGATTTGCAGCATTGGAAGACGCCACCGAAGCGGATTTTCATGAGCTGTTCAACATTAACGTCCTCGGTTTGTTATTGGCAACAAAGGAGGCATTGAAATATTTTGGCGATGCCGGCGGTAATGTCATTAATATCAGTTCGGTCGTGACTAGGCTGTTGCTCCCCAATTCCTCCGTTTATACGGCGACCAAGGGTGCGGTGGATTCAATAACGGGTGTTTTGGCAAAAGAGCTGGGCGCTCGTAAAATTCGAGTAAACTCTATTAATCCGGGGTTAATTGTTACCGAAGGATCGCATTCCGGCGGCTTCACGGAAGGCGATATGAAAGCCTTGGTTGAGGCAACCGCGCCACTTGGACGTATTGGGCATGTTGACGACATTGCGCCTGCCGCCGTTTTTCTGGCTTCCGATGACTCTAAGTATATGACCGGCGAATCTTTGGTCATTTCAGGTGGAATGCGTTAACCATTTTTCGGGTTCCCGCGCGCGGCGTGGGAGCCGGTTGGCAAGATAGAAAAACTCCCCTTCCCCTCTTGTTCAAGGAGTGGAAGGGGAATGCGCGGGTATAGCAAAAGGGCTGTGCGACTGATTGCCAGTCCTATTCCAACACCGCCACAACTTCCACTTTACCCCCAAAACTCTCCAAGTAATTGCCTGCTGCAACTGTGTCTGAAATAAGACAAAAAGCTGAAAGGGAATATAGCTTTTGCAGCTAAGTGTCTGACACTAAAATAGCTTGTGATCTTATCCACAAAAACTGTGGATAACGCTGGGGATAAAAAGTTTTTTCAGGCGCTAAATGCCTAATTTTCAGGGCATTTGCTTAAATTGACTCGATTTTAGCCAGGGCTTTATGCAATTCAAAATCAACAACTTATAACAAAACAAGCATAAGTTAAAGGCTAGATTTGCACCAAAACAGCTCATCAGCAGTGTCAAGTCATTTATTGTGAATAAATAAAATTAATGCCTTGCATTTTTTATTAAGTGGTCTAGCTGTTTTACCCCTAAAACCGTTACGACTGCATTCATCCCATTGTCATTAAATGCCCACCCTTAATCGCCCTATTGTCTATGTCTTTGAGACAAGGATTGCTATTGGGTCGATTGGAATCTGATGGCTGCAAGCTGAGATTTGGAGCTAGGCGGTGTATTGACGGGATAAGCTGCGTCATATTTCGATGCACTTTTTGACGCAGTCTGTTTGCGGCTAACGAGACTGGGTCTTGCCCGGGTTTTACCCGGACAAGATTTCTAACTGAGCGTCTTCGCCGCGTTTGTAGGCGACAGCCTTATCAAAAATAGCAATTTCTGCGTATTAAAAGCAGATAGCTACTCCCACTCTATCGTTGCCGGCGGCTTCCCGGAAATGTCGTAAGTCACGCGGGAGATACCGGGCACTTCATTGATGATCCGTCTTGAGATCAAATCCAGAAAATCATACGGCAAGTGCGCCCAGCGGGCGGTCATAAAGTCTATGGTTTCCACCGCGCGAATGGCGATCACGTAGTCGTATTTGCGGCCATCGCCCATCACGCCCACCGATTTGACTGGCAGGAATACCGCAAATGCCTGGCTGACTTTGTGGTACAGGTCGTGACGATACAGTTCTTCAATGAAAATCGCATCGGCCTGGCGCAGTAAATCGGCGTATTGTTTTTTAACTTCGCCGAGGATGCGCACACCCAGGCCCGGACCGGGAAACGGGTGGCGGTGGATCATATCGGCCGGCAAGCCTAACTCCAGGCCGAGTTTGCGTACTTCGTCCTTGAACAGTTCGCGCAAGGGTTCGACCAGTTTCAACTTCATGTTTTCCGGCAGGCCGCCGACGTTATGATGCGATTTAATCAGATGTGCCTTGCCGCTTTTGGCGCCGGCCGATTCGATGACATCCGGGTAAATGGTGCCTTGCGCCAGCCATTTGGCGTCGGTGAGTTTGCCCGCCTCTTCGTCAAAGATTTCTACGAACAGACCGCCGATGAGTTTGCGTTTTTGTTCGGGGTCGTTAACGCCGGCGAGGGCTGCCATGTAACGGCCTTCGGCATCGACGCGTATCACCTTGATGCCCATATGCTGCGCGAACATAGCCATGACCTGATCGCCTTCGTGCAAACGCAGCAAGCCGGTGTCGACGAATACGCAGGTCAGTTGTTCGCCGATAGCGCGATGCAGTAAAGCCGCTACTACCGATGAATCGACGCCGCCGGACAGGCCCAAAATGACTTGATCGCTGCCGACTTTTTCACGCACGGCAGTGATGCTGTCTTCAATGATATTGTTGGCATTCCACAACGCCTGACACCCGCATATTTCCAACACAAACCGGCTCAATATCCGCCCGCCCTGTTTGGTGTGAGTGACTTCCGGGTGAAACTGCAGCGCGTAGAAGTGTTTGTCTTCGTCGGCGATGCCCGCAATCGGTGCGCCGTCGGAACTGGCGATCAATTTAAACCCGGTCGGCAATTCGACGACGCGGTCGCCGTGACTCATCCACACATCCAATAAGCCGAAACCTTCCGGCGAAGCATGATCTTCGATGTTCAGTAACAATTTGGAATGTCCGCGAGCGCGAATCTGCGCATAGCCGAATTCGCGGTGATCGGACGATTCCACTCTGCCGCCCAACTGCTCAGCCATGGTTTGCATGCCGTAGCAAATGCCCAGTACCGGCACACCCAATTCGAAGACGATTTGCGGCGCGCGCGGCGTGTCGCTGCTGGTCACGGTTTCCGGTCCGCCGGAGAGAATGATGCCTTTGGGCGCGAAGTTTTTGACCTCGTCAGTGCTGCAATCGCAGGAATAGATTTCGCAATACACGCCAATTTCGCGGATACGGCGGGCGATCAATTGCGTGTACTGCGAACCGAAGTCGAGAATCAGGATCTTGTCGGAATGGATGTTGGTCGCGTGGGATGACATGACGGGAAACCTTTCAAAAATGTAGGGTGGGCGAGCATTGCGCACCCACCGGGAAATCTAAATTACGAGCGTACTACAAGCCTCGATACAACTGATCAAGTAGACTTTTATTGTTTTCGAAACCTTTTACGTGCCGATTTTCGAGCAGCGAACGAGTCATACGTTTGATAAATCGTAAATAGGGCGCCGCGCCAAGGTAATGCCGAAAATTGGTATGGCCGCGCACAATCGCGGCAATGCGTTCGGCATTTTCGGGAATTCCCCAACTGACGGCTTGATCGGCGACCGGCTCGGCTTTTTTGAAAAACAGGGTGACGTTGCCGCCGTCTTCGGAAAACAAATGTCTGTCCTCAAGCAAACCGGCTTTTTCGCCCATGCGGCGCAGCGTAGCTAGATTGAAATTGTACAGATGTGCCTCGTGAAACGTGCTGCTTGGCGATTGGCAGGTGGCTTCTATATTGGGCACTTCGACCACTAACACGCCGTCGGTTTTCAACAAACTGTGTAACTTGCCCAACACAAAAAACGGATCTTCGGTGTGTTCCAGCACGTGCCAGATGGTAATCACGTCGAAACTGTTTTCTGCAAACTGCGCATCTTGAATAAAGCCGAACTGCAAATTCAAATCGTACTGCGCGGCCGAATATTGACCATAACCCTTGTTAGGCTCTATGCCGTGCAGGTCGTGTCCCAGCGATTTGATTAAATAAGCAAACTCCCCGCCGCCGGTGCCCACATCCAGCATGGTTTGCGGTTTGTGTAGTAAATGCTTGATTTTTTCATGCCTGGTCAAGGCTACTCGACCGGCGCGCAAGATATGTTTGGCCTTGGGCGCGTAAGTGTTTTTGTATTCCAGCCGATAGTCTTCCTCGTAAAACTGGCGAGGATCGTGCGGAAACGGATCGCTCCACACCAGTCCGCAGTCCTTGCAGATCACGCTACGCAACTCGGCGCCACTGCGGCTGCGCATTGATAACACGGCAACGTGGTTGCCGCCGCAAAGATTGCATGGAGTTGAGGACGTTTCGGACATTGCGTTGAATTTTGGTTGCTTTCGGTAAACAGGTCCGCGCGGAATACACGGACCTGACGAGTAAACGCCGGAGGAGCGGCTTTAGTTCATATGGTAATTCGGCGCTTCCTTGGTAATCGTCACGTCATGAACGTGGCTTTCGCGCATGCCTGCGCTGGTGACGCGTACGAATTGGGCGTTTTCATGCATCGCGGCGATAGTACTGTTGCCGGTGTAACCCATGCTGGAACGAATTCCTCCCAACAGCTGATGCACAATCGCCAGTACGCTGCCTTTATACGGCACCCGCCCTTCGATGCCCTCCGGCACCAATTTTTCCACCTGATCGGTATCTTCCTGAAAATAACGGTCGCTGGAGCCCTGCAGCTGCGACATCGCACCCAATGAGCCCATGCCGCGGTAGGATTTATAAGAGCGGCCCTGGAATAATTCCACTTCGCCAGGCGCTTCCTCGGTGCCGGCAAACAAACCGCCCAACATTACCGCATGCGCGCCGGCCGCCAAGGCTTTGGCCACGTCGCCGGAATAACGGATGCCGCCGTCGGCGATCAAAGGCACACCGCTGCCTTTCAGCGCGTCTGCGACATTGCTGACAGCCGTGATTTGCGGCACGCCGACACCAGCGACGATCCGGGTAGTACAGATAGAGCCGGGGCCGATACCGACTTTGACCCCATCGGCACCGGCTTCAACCAATGCCAATGCGGCGGCGGCGGTAGCAATATTGCCGCCGATGACTTGCACTTGCGGAAAATTTTGTTTTACCCAGCGCACTTTATCCAGGACGCCTTGGGAATGGCCGTGGGCGGTATCGACGATAATCACATCGACCCCGGCCTCTACCAGTGCACCAACTCGTTCTCCGGTATCTGCGCCAGTGCCGACCGCCGCGCCGACTATCAGTCTTTCCTGCTCGTCCTTGCAGGCTTGCGGATTATCCTTGGCTTTTTGAATGTCTTTTACGGTAATCATGCCGCGCAAATGGAAGGCATCGTTGACGACCAGCACTTTCTCGATCCGATGTTTGTGCAGCAAATCGATGACTTCTTTATGTTTGAAGGACTCGTGGACCGTAACCAGTTTGTCCTTCGGCGTCATGATCGAACGAATCGATTCGTCCAGCCGGGTTTCAAAGCGCAGATCGCGGCTGGTCACTATGCCGACCAATTCTTCGCCATCGACCACGGGTACGCCGGAAATATTTTTAGCGCGGGTCAATTCCATGACTTCACGCACCGTGACGTTAGGCGAGACGGTAATCGGATCTTTGATGACGCCGCTTTCGTATTTTTTTACCCGTCTGACTTCCGCTGCCTGCTGCTCGATGGTCATGTTTTTATGGATAATGCCGATGCCGCCTTCCTGGGCGATTGCGATAGCCAAGCGGGCTTCGGTAACGGTATCCATCGCCGCCGATACCAGCGGGATATTCAGCTTAATTTTGCGGGTAAGTTGGGTTTTTAATTCGACTTCGCGCGGGAGTACGCTGGAATGGGCGGGCACCAATAAAACATCGTCAAAGGTGAGAGCTTCTTGAATGATTTGCATAATCACACCGGGTGGCTAATCTTAAATAAGCCAGCCATTGTACAACCTAACCTGCATTCCGAAAAATCGGAAATAGTCAATGGGATTTAGGTCGCCTAGCGATTTTCCGTAGAGAGCGCCGCCGCAATGGCCAAATATTCGTTGGGATTAGGCTTATGCAGGAAAATTCCCAGGCCGCCCATCACGCTGAAAATATATAAAGTGTTGAAGCCGTCGCCAAGAATGAACATAGCCAAACCGGACAAGCTAACCAGCTCGATCAAAAGTTGGGTGACAATAATCGTCGACAAATAGCGCTGCTTAGCGGTTTTCGGTCCCGGCACGGTTTGATTCAAGCGCAACAGAATGTGCCGTAGCAGTTTGGTGAAAGGAAACAATATAATTGCCGCTCCGTAAAGAACGCTTCTGATCAGCTCCCGCCGCGCTTCGTCCAAGCCTATTTGTAATTCGCCGGCCCAGACATGACAAACCAGGTTATAGCCAAGCACGGATACCAGCATGACGGCGCAGATTAGCCAGTGCGGCCGGAGATCGGCGGCTGATGGCTGGGAATGAACGAACATCTATGACTCCTAATGAGAGCGGTTGCGGTAATCCCGGAGGATAACAACAAACGCCACAAAATCATAAACTGTATGAATCACCATGGGCACCAATAAATTGCGTTCGCCGCCGTAATCCAGCATGCTGCCCATATACAAACCCATCAGCATCGCTAATACGGCATACAGCGGCGTGACAGCGTGTACCAAAGCAAACAGCAGATTGCTGCCGAACAGGCCAACATCCGCCCCCCAGCCGTTTTCCAGCCAAGGCTGCAGGAATCCGCGAAACAGGGCCTCTTCGGCAAAGCCGGCGATGAAGGCCAGGATCAGTAAATCGGTCCAATGCCTATACGCCAATCTGGCGCCCAAGGTTTCCAGCAGCAAGTCGCGAATTTTTTTCAGCGGCGGATAGTCCAGCTGCTGCATTGCAAAAAACAACACCACTAGAGGCAAGGTCGCGAGGATGCCGATACCGAACGCAGTCTCCGAAAAGATCAGGCTGGCGAATGGGTCCAGATCCGCGAGCCAGCCCAGCGCCAAGGCCAGCAAAGCCAACGATCCCTCGAAATAACAGGCTATCTTGAAAAAGGCGTCTGTAGCGGCAGGGTGATTTTCCATGGTGTCGGGCGGTATGCGGCAAACTGAGACTGAAAATTCTAAACAAAAACCATTAGAATTGGCAGCGTTAGCGATCAAGGACCACCATCATGCAATGTTTCATCTACAAAAGCCTTAAAAAAGACGAGCTCTACTTATATTTGGACAAAAAAGACGATTTTTCCGCAGTGCCGGAAGCATTGTTCAAGAGTTTGGGACGCTTGGCGTTCGTGATGGAGCTGCAATTAAGTCCGGAACGAAAATTAGCGCGGGAAAACCCGGAAAAAATTATCGCCAGCCTGCAAAGCAAGGGGTTTTTCGTACAGTTACCGCCAACATTAATTAGCCTCATGCCCTCGACACCAGACAAGCGGCTGCACTGAAATCAGCGCACGCCAGATTATCAATCCGTGCTAACATGCCTGTAACAAAAAATCCTTATCATGAAGCACGGTTTTTGCTCAATTTTTAGTCAGACCAGGATATGCAACACATGTCAGATAATCCATTAGCTTACGAGGACGCAAAGTCGAGAGGCATACTTTGGGGATTTGGTTCGCTGGTAGGCGTCGTACTGATCGTCATGCTGGTCTTAGGTGAATGGTGGAGCCGCGAACCCGAGCAATTCAGTGTTCAAGACGAAGCTGTTGAACGAATGAACGTTACCCATACCGACCAAATGCCGATCGGTTACGTCTATGCCAATACGCTGGCCCATATTGCCGATGTGATTTTGTTTAAGCATGGCGGCTATCTATCCAATGACGTAGCGCCTCCCGGCTTGTTTTGCGATAACATTCAAAACTTCGAATACGGCGCGCTGGTGATGTTGCGCGACGCCACTACCGCGCTACGTAACCATTTCGCCCGCGACCAGTCGCAATCGGCCGAAGACCCCGACTTGGCAAAGGCTGAACCGTATTTCTATTACGAGCGGAACTCCTGGGCCTTACCCTCCACCGAATCCGAGTACATCAAAGGCGTAGACGCCTTGCATGCTTACATGGGCCGCTTGCAAAACCCGACATCCGATTCAAAACCGGCACAGTTCCACTCCCGTGCCGATAACTTGTGGCAATACACCGAGGTCGTCATCAAGCGTTTGGGCGGTCTCTCTACCCGGCTTGCGGCCAGTACCGATAAATTTTCCGGTGCCGCCCACGGCGATCCTTCCAATCCGGTGGACATCAACATGCCGACCATCGGCCAAACACCCTGGATGGAAATCGATAACGTATTCTACGAAGCCCGCGGCGCCGCTTGGGCCTTGGTACATATTTTAAAAGCCATCAAGCACGACTTTTCCGATATTTTGCTCGACAAACGGGCGATGAACACATTGGACATTATGATCCAATCCTTGGAAAGTGCCCTGACGCCGACTTTAAGCCCGGTGGTATTGAACGGCGACGGCTTTGGCTTGTTTGCTAACTACTCGCTGGCGATGGCCAACTATATTGCCCGCGCCAACGCGGCGGCGCTGGATTTGCGGGACGTGATGAATAGAGGTTAATGCCGTCATGCAGGAACAAATCAACGACAACCTAAAGAAAATCGAAACCTGGAAACGTATTATTTTCATGCTGATTTTCGCCGCGATAGACAGTTTAGTGAAACTGCTGTTATGGCTGGTCATTTTGTTGCAGGTGGGGTCGGTGCTGTTTACCGGCGAGGCTAATGCCAATATTCTGAATTTCGGCCGTAGCCTGTCGACTTATCATTACCATATTTTGCTGTTTCTGACCTTTAATACCGAGCAACTGCCGTTTCCGTTTTCCGATTGGAACGAAACCGCCAAACTGGAATTGCTCGGCAAGCAGTAAACTTCCATGCAGTCGGCGCCGCGCAAAATCATCCATATCGATATGGATGCATTTTATGCGGCGGTCGAGCAACGCGACCATCCTCAATATCGCAATAAACCCCTGATCGTCGGCGGAAAGCCGGATTCGCGCGGCGTAGTCGCCACCTGCAGTTACGAAGCCCGTCAGTTCGGCGTGCGTTCGGCCATGCCTTCGGCGCACGCGTACCGGCTTTGCCCGCAAGCTATTTTCGTTAAGCCGCGTTTCGACGTGTACCGGGAAGCTTCGGAGATTATCCGCGGCATTTTCGCGCGCTACTGTGAATGTTTCGAACCCTTGTCGCTGGACGAAGCTTATCTCGACGTTAGCGACAGCGAACTTTATCAAGGTTCCGCAACGTTGTTGGCCAAACAGATCAAACGGGAAATACTCAGGCAAACCCAACTGATCGCTTCCGCCGGCATTTCCTACAACAAATTTCTCGCAAAAATTGCTTCCGATCAGGGTAAACCGGATGGTTTGTATTTAATCACACCGGAACAAGGACCCTTATTCGTCGAAAAACTGGCTATCGGCAAATTTCACGGCATCGGTCGCGCGACCGAGCAAAAAATGCACGACCTGGGCGTTGTTACCGGCAAGGATTTAAAGCAAATACCGTTGGCGGAATTGCAGCGGCATTTCGGTAAAGCCGGCCAATATTATTACGATATTGCCCGAGGTATAGACCATCGCCAAATCACTTCCAATCGCGCCCGCAAATCGGTGGGTATCGAGACTACCTTCGATCACGACATTGCCGATCTACCCACCGTACTCGGCTATTTGCAGGACTTATTGCAAAAAGCGCTGCTCAGATTAGCCGAAAAGAAGATGACGGCCTACACCTTGACCGTGAAGATCAAATACCAAAATTTCGTACAAATCACTCGCGGCCGCACGCTGACGGAACCGATCGGAGATAGTCCGACTACTAGACTATTACTGGCGGATTTACTAAAAAATACCGGCATCGGCGCGGCCAAAGTCCGGCTGTTGGGGGTAACCTTATCCAGTCTGGAGAGCGGCGATAACCGCCTGCGGCAATTTAGGCAACTGGATCTGTTCGACCTGCGCTGAATTCGGTTCGCCAGCAGACTAATGTAGATATTTTTATTCGCAACAGTTTAGACCTGTCAGAATAGGCCTGCTTCAAGCTTACCCCTTTCATAATTTCGCCCTTTTACCTGGAATTCATCAATCGCCAAACATGTTCAAACACCTAAAAGTCGCTGTTCTGATTCCCTGCCATAACGAAGAAGTCTCGATTGCGAAAGTGGTAAACGACTTTCGCGCGGCTTTGCCGGATGCGGCTATTTACGTGTTCGATAATAATTCCCGCGATAATACGGTTGGGGAAGCGCTGGCGGCGGGTGCCAGCGTGCGTAGCGAAACGCAGCAGGGTAAAGGCCATGTCGTCCGCCGCATGTTCAGAGATATCGATGCCGATTTTTATCTGATGGTTGACGGCGACGATACCTACGATGCCGGTTTAGCGCCGGAAATGCTCAAATTGGCAATGAGCGGTCCCTACGATCTGATTAATTGCATTCGCCGCGAAATCTGCGATGCCGCTTACCGCGGCGGACATCGTTTCGGAAATCAGCTGCTGACCGGGGTGGTAAGACAAATTTTCGGCAACCGTATCCTGGATATGCTCTCCGGTTACAAAGTGTTTTCCCGGCGATTCGTGAAGTCTTTTCCAGCGTTATCAACCGGCTTTGATATTGAAACCGAGTTGACGGTACATGCACTTGAGTTGTCGATGCCGGCGGCGCATATTGAAGGCGCGTATCGGGGGCGGGCGGAAGGTTCGGAAAGTAAATTACGCACTTACCGCGACGGTTGGCGCATCCTGATGCTGATTATCAGACTGATAAGACATGAACGGCCCATGGTATTTTTTGGAGCCGTGGCCGGATTACTGACAATGGCCGCCGTGTTACTGATCTGGCCGGTGATAGAGACTTATCTGGATACCGGGTTGGTCCCCCGATTTCCAACCGCCTTTCTTGCCATGGGCATTATGCTGTTGGCATCGTTGAGTCTGGTCACCGGCACTGTTTTGGACACCGTGACTCGTGGGCGCAAGGAGTTACGGATGCTGACTTATTTACAATATCCGGCTCCAGCCTATGTATCCGCCGATGACGGAGCCGCATGTTTGCCGGTTTACGGCGACAGTGCCGAGGCAAAAAACCGGGATCTGTTGCAACAAATATGGCGCTTCGGCTTGGTGGGGGTTGTCGGCTATGTCGTCAACGCCGGTTTAGTGGAGTCGCTAGTGCTGAGTATGGGGCCGATCCGGGCGCAAATGCTGGCCTTTCCGGCGGCAGTCACCGTGACGTGGTGGCTTAACCGGCGCTACACCTTCGGCGCCAGCCACCGCAGCATCCATCGCGAATGGTTACGTTACGTGCTGGCTAATACGCTGGGCTGGGCCGCAAATAACGGTGCTTATCTATGGATGATTTTTAGCATTCCCATGGCTTATCAACACCCTTCGTTGGCAGTTGCCGTTGGTTCTGTGGCCGGCATGGTGCTGAATTTTTCGGCTTCGCGCCTCATCGTGTTTAAAAAAATTCCGAATTTCTGATGCCGACAGCTGAAAAAATGGCGATTTTTGCAAAATCGCCGCCAATAGCGGCAGTTTTCAGTCTGGGGTTCTTGGTTCATGTCGGCATCATGTATCCGGGCTTCATGTGTTACGACGCGATCAATCAAATCTTAGAAGCTCGGGAGGGCGTGTTCTCGGATTGGCATCCACCCTTAATGGCTGTTATCTGGCGCTTCGTTGACAACATAGTACCCGGCCCCGCGGGGATGCTGTTTTTACAGCTCAGTTTGGTGTGGCTTGGCGCCTATCTGGTTTTTCACGCGTTTTTTCAGCCCTACGCCTGCCAGGCCGCAGCGCCCTTGCTTTGCGCTTTATTGTTTTTGCCGCCGATGTTTGGCATCAGCGGGGCTATTTTGAAAGACGTGCTGATGTGGGGGGCACTGTTTGCCGCATTCGGCGTTGCCGGACATATAAAAAACAATGCCGCGCAAAGCTCACGGTTCGCGTGGCTTTTATTTGCAGTAACCATTCTGATCTTATGGCTAGCCATCCTGCTAAGACACAATGCTTTTTTCGCGACAATACCGATACTGAGCTTTGCTATATTTCGCTTGTACCCCAAAAATAGTTGGTTCGGGTTAATTCGCGTTACCGTTCCCGGCGCTGCTATTGCGCTGGTCTTATTTTTGGTCACCGGAGTGATCAATAACCGGCTTGCAGATCGTCATACCTATCCCTGGGTCGCTAATGCGGCCTTTGATATTGCCGGCGTTATTAAACGGCTTGACGACAGAGGCCGGCAGCAAGCTCTGTTTGATCAATTAGCTGCCGCCCTCAATTCGACGGGGACCGTCGAGCCTTTATTAAGAGCGTATACCCCGATGTATTGGCGGGAAATTTTCAGGACTAAGCCGCCCACTTTAGAGCTGCCTAAAAATTCGATGGGGTCCCAAATCCATGGCTTTGAAAGTTTATCGGAAACGCAACGGCAAGCGCTGCATACGTTATGGGTGCAAACCATTGTGGCGGAGCCAATGTTGTGGCTGCGCCATCGTTTCGCGGTATCGAAGTACGTGCTGGGCTGGGTGCCGGAAGCAAGTTGGAGCCCTATCATAATGGGTAAAGATTTCGCCACCGATTTAGAGCAGGCATACGGCCAGCACCCGCAGGCAACTAAACTGCAAAATTATATTGAAGCCGAAACGTCCAAGTGGATCGATTGCTGGTTTTTTCAGCCTTGGCCCTATTTTTTAGCGGTAAATTGCCTGTTTTTTGTTGCACTCTTTCGCCGGAATCCCGAAGTGCTTTGCCTGACTTCCAGTGCCATCCTGCATGAGTTCGGCTTGATGCTGGCGGCGCCGTCTCCCGATTTTCGCTATTCTCACTATATGATTTTTTGCACTTTGCTTAGCGTATTGATGCTGGCACGGCCTTGGTTGGCCAAAGCTGATTGAAGTTTATTTATCAGGGGAATTTAGGTTTATCTCGGCTTATTGCGCCGAAGTATCGCTAATCCGCGAGCATGCAAGGATTAGGCTGTCTATAATATGTTTATCCAGATTTTGTTGCCGATAACGCCGATGCTCTCTTGTCGAATTCACTGCCGCGCTTTGTTACTGCTGAGTCAGCTGTTGGCGGTTGTTTTACTTAGCCAGTTGAGCGGCTGCGCCAGCACCGAACAAGCACCGCTGTCGGTTATGCCTACGCCTGAGGCCGGTAACCGGATCGCGGCCAACGAAGCCTTGCAATTGCAGGGGAAACCTTATGTTTACGGCGGGGAGTCGCCTAGCCAGGGCTTCGATTGCAGCGGCTTGGTGTATTACGTTTATAACCGCCAGGGTGTGCGCTTGCCGCGCGATACGCAGTCGCTGGCCCGGCAATTGCCGGCTGTGGAACCGGAGCAAAGGCAACCGGGCGATCTGCTGTTTTTTACCACCGACCGGCCGTTTTCGCATGTCGGTATTTATATTGGCGGCGAGCAGTTTGTGCATGCGCCCAGCGCGCGCACCGGCCGGGTGATGGTGTCGGATCTAAGGCAGCCGTATTGGCGGGAGCGCTTTATCGGCGTTCGACGCCCGGTAGCTCGCTATTCCCTTTCTCTGAATGACATCGATAGCTCGAGCTGCCGTTTAAACTAATCCAGCCAGCGCACCACCGCATCGCGTTCTTGTCGAGTTTTCGGCCGTGCCGGCGGATTTTTCCGGTAACCGAAGGCCACTAGATAAGCTACCGACCACTGTTCCAGTTCGATCCCAACGTCCTCGGCCATTATCCGCTCCACTGCCATGCGCTCGAAACCTTCTATCGGACAGGAATCGATGCCTATCAGCGCCGCCGCCGTCATCATGTTCGCCAGCGGCAGATAGGTTTGCCGTGTCGCCCAGTCGGTCAGTGTGCGCTCGGAACCCAGCAAATCAAAATCGCTACGCTGAAACTTTTCGATCAGGCCGCTGCGCAAGCTGATTATGTCTTCCGGAAACTGCTGCACATCGCGCATGATGTATTGCAGATAAGCGCTGTCGTAGCGCATGAAATAGCTTTTTCGCACCAGCGTCAAAATTACATGGCTGGCGGTAGGCAACTGCTTTTGCCCGCCCCAGGTAACAGCCCGCAGTTTTTCCCTTAATTCCGGGTTTTGCACGACCAAAAACTGCCAAGGCTCCAGCCCGAAGGAACTGGGCGAGAGTCTGGCAATTTCCAGAATAAAATCGAAATCCGCGCCGGCGATTTTGCGCTCGGCGTCGAACTCCTTACAGGCATGCCGAAATTGATAGGCGTCGAGAATGTCCTGTTTATTGATAGTCATGGTTTATAAGCTGTCGCCCACTTCGCGTTGATAAAATGGCCATTTCTTCACATGCAAATATTTTCTGATCGGGGTTTTGATCACCGACACGCACAGCGCGATCGAGAACAGACACCATACCGCGCAATATTCGTTAGGATCGTCGGTGGTGACATCGGAAATCCAGGGTCCGATCAAATAATGGAACGCCACAAAGCGCCAGGAACCGTACATGATGGGCAGATAAAATGCCGCCAAAATGTAAGAAAACGCATGCAAACCCCAGTTGAAACCCAACAGCCAGGTCACGGGTTGCGACATCAGCCCGTTCAAAGGCATTTGCCAGGCGATGTGCCAATCGCCGGAAACCGAGCAGGTCTGTACGCCGCAAAATCCTTCGGTACCGGGTACGCAGTCGCCGGCCCAGGCGAACGGATACATTTTGATCAGCATTGCCAGCGAACTGATCGCGCACAAGGTATACACCGTCGTCCTGATTTTCAATTTGACGCTTTCCGGAATGAAGTACATCGCCACCATATTCACGAAAAACGGCTGGAAGGCGATATGCAGATAACCGAGCAGGGTTAGCACCTGATTATTCGGGTTATCGCACAGATTGATGTATACATACGTTGCCGCCTGCAGCAATTCCATCAAGGCAAAATAAGTTAATGGGATCCACAGTTCCTTGGATTCGCCTTTATAAGCCACGTAAACGGCGGTCGTTAAACCTGCGGCAGCCAACACGCCTGACGCTTCTCCACTCCAACACATTGAAAAATACCTTCTTTATTTTAGTTATAGGCATAGACATCTAGTGTGTAACCGCGCAGTCCGACTGCGCTTGATAATACCGGTCCAGATGTCTACGGGTTTCGCTACGATCCATCGCAAAGGGCGGGAATTATTACATAAACCCGGCTAAATCGCCGGATTTTGGCGGATTGGGCTAATACAAATCAACCGGATCGACATCTAATGACCAGCGCACCTTTTTAGCTTCCTTCAACGCATAAATGGCTGGCAATAAATTATCCAGCAGCTGATGCAGTTCTTTTCGTTGCGGACTCTGCAATAACAGCTGGTAACGAAACAAGCCGGCGCGCCTGGCCATCGGCGCTGTCACCGGGCCGAACACCTGAACTTTATCCGAATTCAGTTCGCCGATCGCCTGGCAGACTGCTTGCAAAAATCGTTGCGGCTCTTCAGCTATAGCCGCTTGCACTCTGAACAAGGCTTGATGGCCGAATGGCGGCAAGCCGGCCTGGCGCCGTTCGCTCAATGCACTTTGCGCAAAAGCCCGATAACCCTTGCTTAATAAAATGTCGAGCAATGGGTGCTGCGGATGCCGAGTTTGTAATATCACCTTGCCCGGTTGATCGGCGCGTCCGGCCCGGCCCGCGACCTGTACGATTAATTGCGCCAGTTTTTCGCTGCTATGGTAATCGATGCTGAACAAGCCGCTATCGATATCCAAAATGGCCACCAGGGTTACCCTGGGAAAATGATGGCCCTTGGCCACCATCTGCGTACCCAGAATAATATCCACTCGGCCGGCGTGAATTTGTTCGAGATAATCTTCCAAGGAGCCTTTCCGTTGCGTGGTGTCGCGGTCCAGTCGTACGATCACCTTATCCGGAAACACGGCCTCCAAGGTTTGTTCGATACGTTCGGTGCCCAGGCCCAATGCCTGTAATTCGCCGGTTTTGCAAGCCGGGCATTGCTTGGGCAATACTTGTTCGCTACTGCAGTGATGGCAACGCAGCAATCGCTCGGCGGCATGAATCACCAGATTGGCGTCGCAACGCCGACAGCGCGAGACCCAGCCGCAACCATGGCAAATCTGCACCGGCGCATAGCCGCGGCGGTTAAGAAAAATCAGCGCTTGTTGATTTTTAGCCAGCGTGGCGTGGATTTCCGCCAGCAGTGGCTCGGACAGGCCGGCTTGCATTTTTTTATTGCGAATATCCAATAACTGAAAACTCGGCGTTGTGGCGTTGCCGGCGCGATTGGGCAAATGCAGCAGTTGGTAGCGGCGCTGGACGACGTTCGCCATGCTTTCCAGCGACGGCGTCGCCGAGCCCAGTAATATCGGGATACCCAAACCCTTGGCTCTGGCGATGGCAACATCCCGCGCGGAAAAGCGAAATCCTTCCTGTTGTTTGAACGAACTATCGTGTTCCTCGTCGAGAATGATCAAGCCGGGACGCGGCATCGGCGTGAACAGCGCGGAACGGGTGCCGAGCATAATCGCTGCGTAGCCTTGCTGCATACTCAGCCAGGCCTGCAAACGTTGGTTATCGGTCAATTTGGAATGCGTGGATACCATATTCACCGCAAACCGCTGTAGAAAACGCTGCTCCAGTTGCGGCGTCAGGCTGATTTCCGGCAGCAATACCAAGACCTGTTTACCTTGCTCCAGTACCCTAGCGATAATCTGCATATACACTTCGGTCTTGCCGCTGCCGGTCACGCCTTCCAGCAGCGATACGGCGAAGCGTCCCAGGTTGGCGATCACCGCATCTATCGCCGCCTGCTGTTCGGGGTTGGCGCACAAGGCCGCTTTGGCAAGCTGCGGCAATGATACGGGGCCGGGGGCTTGTTCCTGCACCAAGCCTTTAGCGAGCAAGGCTTTCAAGGCCGGCTTATAGTCGCTTAAAGCCGAGGCGGGCACGGCACCGCCGGCGGTTTGCAGCATAGCCAATAAAACTTGCTGCTTAGCCGAACGTCGCAACTGTTCCGGTAAGGTTGCTTGACCCTGCCGGCTGAGACTGAAAAATCGCGGCAGCTGTAATAAAGCCGGACGGCCTTGCCGGAGTGCCACCGGAAACGCCGCAGCCAAGACTTCGCCCGGCGGATGGTGATAGTAACGGCTAGACCATTGCAACAGGCGTAAATCGCTTTCCGATAACAGCGGTGCGGCATCCAGAATCTCGATAACCTGTTTCAAACGGTCGCTTTCGATTTTGGAGCTATGTTCGACAGCCAACAGTACGCCCACTTGGCAGCGTTTGCCGAAGGGGACCATGACTCTGATACCGGGCTTTAACTCAGCAGGATGACAACCATCGGGTGCCAGATAATCGAATAGCCGATCTAACGGCACCGGTACCGCAACTTTAAAAATTAATTTGCGGGAAGCGTCACAGTTAGCCATAAGTTGTGATGTCTTTTTGATATTACGCCGCTAAGTCTTTAACTAGATTAAGGAATCCAAGTTACCCACAAAAACTGTGGATAACTCTGTGGATAGGGTTTAGAGCGAATCGCTTAGTGTCGGTTTTTATTACATATTTGTTAAATTGCGCAAATTTAAGTCAGTTGGCTTGTGCATTAAAAATCAATGACTTACGGTAAAAATTAATCTGTGTTAAATATCTCAGACCCTACATGAAATGCCGCGAAGCCCTTGCCCCGTTTTTGTGCATAACCTGTTGCTGGACTGTGTCGATCCGATGCAGTAACTGTTCTGGCAATGCACCGATTCGGACACTCAAAGAACGCCTCGATCCCAACCGTTCATCTCTTCCAATGCGCAGGCCTAGTCAGCTAAATTTGGTTCTGATCGTTAAAAAACTGTAGACAGCCCCAGCCCGCCAACAGTAAAAACGAGAATAAGGTCCAGGCCGGGATGCTTAAACCCAGTAAAGTCCAGTCGATTTTCGCGCATTCACCGGTACCGGTCAGCATTAACTTGATGGTATCGGCCAGGGGGAAATTTTGGAACACATATTCCAAACCGGGGCTGCATTCCGGTACTTCCTCGGGCGGCAAATGCTGTAACCAGACATGACGCGCGGAAATGCTGGCGCCTATCAATGCGGCCGCCGCGCTGCCCAGGGCGTAGATTTTTCGGCCGCGGTTATGTAGTCCGCCTAATAGAAATACGACGCCGGTTGCCAAAATAGCCAGCCGTTGCGAGATACACAGCGGACAAGGCTCCAGTTGCTCGACGAATTGCAAATAAGCGCCGACGCCCAGCAAGGATGCGCAGGCGGCGAAACCCAGGAAAAAACAAATACGCGGACTCAATGTTAAAAAACTCATTTTCTATATCTTTGGGTTAGTGGTGCGAATGTGTAGGTTCCGCTATTAATATCGGTCCAACCGACTTCAACGGAAACTACGGAATTTAGGATTATTTGCGAAATACGCCTTATGCCGTCAACCTTCCACGGGCGAAACAAAACCGTCCGGCTTGACCGCAAGTACCGAACAAGCGATACCGTTAAGAATGACTTCGGCGGTGTTGCCGATAATCAGGCCTTTAATCCCAGTACGCGCTACCGTTCCCATCACGAGTAAGTTTATGTCCAGCTTTGCCGCCAAAGCCGGAATATCGTCCCGCGGACTCCCTTTGACCAAATGCAGGCGCGGCGATAAATAACTGCAAGCCTCGCCGCCTATCCAATGCCGTAATTTGCCGGCCAAGTCATCGAATCCGGACTGATATCGCGCTCTTTCGGCCTCAATTTGCAGTTCGACGGTTTTAGGCGGAATTTCCCCGGCCCAGCCGCTCAGCATCGAGTCCCACACGTGTACCAGATGCAATTCGGCAAAATCGGAGAGTGCCACGGAGCTGGCAAGTTCCAAAATCTTTCGGTTCAAATTGTCGTCGGCGTCCCCCGCGGCCCAGGGATCGAAATCGACGGCGGCCATAATTTTGCTGTAGTTCACTTTTTCCTCGGGCCGCATCAACCAGACCGGACGCGGACATTTACGCAATAAATGCATGTCGGTACTGCCGAACAAACGGTCTTGAATCCCATGCCCGCCAGCTGCCAACTTGATGACCAAGTCATGGTCGCGATCCAGGGTCTGGCGCACGATCTCGATAAAAGGGCTGCCAAAACGAATTTGCAAATCGATGGGGCTAAGGTCGCGATAACCGAGCAGCAATTGCTCAAGCCTAGTCCGCTCTTGCTCGAGCAACTGTGTCTCGATCTGCTCCGGAGTATAGCAATCGAGCAAAGCTCCCGGACGCGGGGGTTCCACAACATGCAAAAAAGTCAGTTTGGCTTGATTGTTTTCCGCCAGCGCAAGCGCCCGCGCGATTGCCGAATTTTGATCGGCGGAAAATTCGGCAACATACAGGATGTTTTTGAAACGTTTCATAGCCATTGTGTTGAGATCGTAGTGAATAGCCGAACCGGTTGCTTCCAAGCTTTATTATCCAAGGAGTTGCGCCCAGCCATGGCGGGTTTCGGATACCAGACCACATGCCGGCGCAGAGCGATTCAGCCTACGCTAACCGCAGACTTTACCGCGTCGGGCAGCGCTAGGCAATCGGCCCGGATTTACCGGTGCGGAGTAAATCGGCCCAGGGATATAAGCCGCCATTTCCGAGTCGGACTGATTATTGCACGCCATGGCTTGCGACATAGCTTATTAACCCATACATCTTAAGTACGATAAATAATTATCTAATCCTCACCCACGAATTAAGCACCGCATCCAATAGACGATGAATCCAGAACCCCAGAGAACAGACCATGCCATCCATTGAATTAGTCAGTCTGGTGGGTGCCAGCTTGTTATTGATCAGCGTGTTTTCCAGCAAGCTGGCCACGAAAGTGGGAATTCCCTCACTGTTGTTTTTTCTGTTGACCGGCTGGCTGATAGGTGAATTCGGCGGACCGGAGCTGCGTAGCCCGGAAATCGCAAAATTTATCGGCGATTTTGCGCTGATTTTTATTTTGTTTACCGGCGGCCTCGACTCGCATTGGCCTAATATTCGTCCGGTACTGTGGCAGGGACTATGCCTTTCCACGATAGGTGTTTTTATTACGATGTTGCTGCTGGGCAGTTTTGCCTGGTTTATCCTTGGTTCGTTCAGCACTTTTTCGCTGGGCGTACACGGCATCACGTTGACCCAGGGCCTGTTGCTCGCCGCGATTGTCTCTTCCACGGATGCGGCCGCGGTGTTTTCCGTGCTGCGCTCCAGTCAAATCGCGTTGAAAGGCAAGTTACAACCGCTATTGGAGCTGGAGTCGAGCAGCAACGACCCGATGGCGGTATTGCTGACCGTCACGTTGCTCAATTATTCGACAGGTGGCGATGCGGCTTTTCTGGAAGGCGGCATGTTCCTGGTGCTACAGCTGTTGATTGGTATTGCTGTCGGCTATGCCGCCGGGCGTTTTATGGTCTGGCTGCTGAATCGTTTGGGTTTGAGTTCGGCCGGTCTGTACGCCATTGCCTCGATAGCTTTGGTGCTGCTGACTTATAGCGGCGCCACATTTATGCACGGCAACGGCTTTTTGGCCGTTTACGTGGCCGGCATTGTGGCCGGCAACCGGGAGGTTGTGCACCAGCACTACATCAGCGCATTTCACGACAGTTTTGCTTGGCTAATGCAAATCATCATGTTTTTAACCCTGGGCATGTTGTCGGTGCCTTATCGCGCCGAATTGTCGTCGCTGGCCAGCGTCGCCGTGGCGATTAGTCTGTTCCTGATGTTTGTTGCGCGTCCGCTTAGCGTGTTCATCAGTTTGTTCTGGGCCAAGATCGGCTTTAAGGAAAAATTGCTGGTTTCTTGGGTTGGCCTACGCGGTTCGGTCCCTATCGTATTGGCGACTTTTCCGTTGGCCGCCGGCATTAAAGATGCCGGCGAAATTTTTGTACTGATCAGCTTTATCGTGGTGATGTCGGTATTGATACAGGGCTTTACGTTATCGACCCTGGCGCGCTGGTTGGGACTGGCGGAGAAAAAATAGCGGGACATTGGCCGTTGCTGGCGCGGCGGAGATCAGGCGCGGACTATATTTTACAAAATGCATTTTCCACGTCTTTCTTGAAAGCCCTGATTTCCCGCGACGGCCCTAAAATCACCAGAATATCGCCAACATTTAGGCGGCGATCCAATTCTTCAACCACGAAATTTAGTTTTTCGCTGACCTGTTTATTGACGATACCGATCAGTATAAGGTTGTAACGTGAGCTGAGCTGTAATTGGCTGACATCGGTATTTTCCAAGTAACTGTTTTCCGGAATCGCCACCTCGGCCAGATGCAGGTCGTGCCGGCCGAATACGGTGTGATCGAAAATGTCGTTGATGTCCGGCCTTTTCAGCATGTCGTGTATCTTGCGGCCGCAGATTTCGTAAGGGTCGATGATCTTGTTGGCGCCGGCTGCCAGCAGTTTTTCGGCCGATTCCGGGCTATCGACAATCGCGACGATATTAAGCTCCTTATCCAACGCCCGCGCGGATAGTGTTAAAAACACGTTTTCGGAGTCCGCATCGAAAAAACAAAACAAGGTATCGATATGGCCGCCGATGCCGATCATTTTCAAATCGTCATCGCTACGAAAATCGATATTGGCGGTGTCGAAACCGTTTTCGCGCGCCAATGCGGCCTTGGCCTGATCGTGATCGATCACGGTGATTTGATAAAGCGTTTTATCCAGGCGGCTAATGGCCTCGAACGACAAGCGGTTGTAACCGAACACGGCAATGTTTTTCATGCTGGCTTCCTGCTGAATAGGCGGCGTTGCTCCACCTGATCGCGAAAATGGTCGATACCGTATTTACGCCCCAACAGCACCAGCATGTCGCCGTGGCGCAAGATGAATTGCGCTTCCGGATTGAAATAAAAGTGCTGTTCTTTTACCTGGTACTTATTCTTGTGCTTCAAATGAATCGGATTGTCGCTGATTACGCCCAGCAGAGTAAGCTTGCGTTGCTGTAAATCCAATTGGCCTATTTGCTGATTGTCCAGCACCGATTTTTCGCTGACTAATACCGACTCCATGACGGTTTCGGTCTGATTATGCAGAATGCCGGAGATAGCTTCGAAGGCGACCGGCTGGCCGACAAATTCCGCAGCCAACAGGCCGGCAATTTCAAACGGCCTGATCACGTTGTCCGCGCCGGCCTGATACAGCTTGTTGACGTTATCGTGACGGTTGGCGCGGGAAATGATGCGCAGGTTCTTGTTCAGATGCCGGCTGGTCAGGGTGACGTAGACATTGATCACGTCGTCGCCGGTAATGCACAAAATCGCAGTGGCGCCCCGGCAAATGCCGGCGTTGATCAATACCTCGTTATTACTGGCATCGCTTTCTATCGCCAGATAGCCGCGGCTCTTCGCCAACGCCACCCGGTTCGGTACTCGGTCGATAATCACGAATTTTTGCCTGTCGTTTTGCAAATGCCGGGCAATTTCCTGTCCGACTCGGCCAAAGCCGCAAATGATGATGAAGCTATCGTAACGCTCGAGTTCGGCATAGGTACGGCTTTCCCGCATCGACAGCATTTTCTCGCTGAACGCGGCGATCAGGATGGAAGTGAAGAACGACAACACGCCCAAACTGGCCAGAATCAAAAAAATCGTCACCCAGCGGCCGCCGGTGGTTTGCGGCGTAATGTCGCCAAAACCGACCGTAGCCAAGGTGACGATGGTCCAGTAAAAGGCGTCGAATAAATTATGGATACCGCTACCGGCGGCTTGGTACTCGAACATGTAAATCGACACGCTGGCGATAAATACCAAAAAGCAGGTGAAGATTAACAAGGTCTTCAATTCAAAACGCTTGCTGGCCAGCGCGTCGGCAAACAGTTTGGCGCTATTGGAGTAACGGAATAGCTTGAACAGCCGGAAAATGATGAAGATACGCAATATCGCCAGCGGCCGGTAGCTGGGTAAAATAGCCAGAATGTCGATAATCGCAAACGGCGAGGATATGTATTCCAAATCCCTGAGCATGGCTTTTTTAAAGACGCCGATCAGCTTGAAATTCATGTTCAGGTAAAGCGCTTTCTCGTATTCCTCGATAATCACCTTATAAGTGTCGGAATAGATCCAGCCCCTGATGACGTATTCGACGATGAATACCATCAAGATCGCCAACTCGAAGTAGCCGCCCATCTTGCTGTCTTCGTGTTCGATGTCGTAAATCAAAAAGATCACACTCAAGATCAGCAAGCCGATCATGGTCCCGTCAAAATACTTCTTTTTACGGCTATGGCTATTTTCCAGCAGGTCGTAAAAAAACAGTTTCGCTCTGCGATACCAATCGGCGGATTTTAAGTAGTAAGCGCAATAAACGATGAGTTTGGCTAGCATCAGGGGTTATTTCTTAAATTCGATCACTTTGCTGGAGGGATTCAGATTAATTTCGTCAATTACGCAATGCGGGCCGGCTTGCAGGATGTACGAGACGGCGTCGGCAACGTCATCGGCCATTAAGGCCTGGCCGGACTGTTTGCCGGGTGCGAAGGACAGGGTATCGAAAAACGCGGTATCCACCATGCCCGGATTTACCAAGGATACCCTTACCGAGCTTTTGCCGCACTCGTCGCGCAATGCCTGGGTAAATCCGCGCAACGCAAATTTGCCGGCGCAATAGATGCTGCCGTTGCGGCTGCCTTTTAAGGCGGCTTCCGAACCGATGTACACCAGATTGGCATGCGTTTTTTGCTTCAGTTTCGGTAACAAGGCCCGCGTCAAACAGGCTGGTGCTGTGAAATTGACTGTCATCAGCTTTTCGATCTGTTCGTAGGAAAACTGCTCCAGGCTGCCGAACTGGCCGTAACCGGCAGCGAAAACCACTGCGTCTAATGCCGGAAAATCGTTTTGCAGCCGCTTGGCAAGCGCAGGAATATCCGCCAATTTAGCCAAGTCCAGCTCGATGCCGACAAACCGCGGATGCACCCGGCTAAACCGCCGGCAGTCGCGGGAGGTTCCGATAACGTAGTGACCTTGCGCCAGCAATTGCCGCGCAATCGCCCGGCCAATGCCGGAACTGGCGCCGGTGACCAGTAGCGTACGCATTACAGTGTGCATGGGAAAAAAACGCTTTGCGGGATGTATTCCAGCAGCATAGCCGTACAATCGGCAATCATCGCCTGCTCCAGATCGGCACGGTACGACACCATGCCGGCCGCGGTTTGCAGCGGGCTGGCGAATAGTTTTTCGTCCGGATACAGTTTATGGATTTTTTTGAAGTATTGCTCAGGCAAACGAAACACGCCCAGGCTGACCGAATGCAGCGTTTCGGCGTTGATGGTCGAGAATACTTGTTCGAACAACATTTGGTATTGTTCCCGATAATTGTGCTGGTAAATCAAGGGATCGAAACGTAAACCAATCTGCCAGCCTTGTTGCTGCAGTTTGGCGGCGGCGTCGATACGTTTGGCGACACTCGGCGCCTTGGCTTCCACCTTATCGGCAATCGCATCTGGCGACAGGCTAAACGCAACCACGCAGTGCGGCACCACCTCGCGCTGCAACAGGCTTCTGATCTGGGTGCTTTTCGTGCGCAACTCCAGCCAGGCATTGGACAATTCGGCAAATACCGGCAAAAACTGCTCGGCAAAATCGGTGACCGGCTCGAAAGCCAGGCTGTCGCAATCGTAGCCCGAAAAAAAATATATTTCCTGATCCGGGGTTTCCCTGCAAATATGGCGAATCTGTTCTTGAAAATCCTCGTAATTCACAAACAATACATAATTGGCCGACTGGTACATGCCTTGCAAAAAGCAGTAGCGGCAGTCGTACAAGCAGTTAAGCATGTGTGAAAAATAATAATTGCGCTGTCCGCCGATGCCGTAGCCGGCCGGAGCGGGCAAGACGAACTTTTGATACTTCTCGGCCAGAATCAGGGCCGGGTGCTGCTTTTGTAAGCGGAAATTCTGCGCCTTGGGGTTAAACACTTCGCCGTATCGTTCGCAAGCAATGGTCCGCGCTTGCGGGAAACGCCTGCGAATTGCCGCCACGCGCGGATGCTGTTCGATAGCGGATTCGATATAAAGCGTGTCGATCATGGTGGGTTGATTCGGCAAGGAGGCGGTCCGGCATTATAAATGATTGGCGGCGACTAGGACGCGGCCAAGACCAAGTTGCCCGGATCGCGGCGGTAGATTTCCTGATTCCCGGTGGGTGCTCGGGCTAGCAAATCCGTCGTTTTGCCTGCGTTTGCGGCCGGTAATAATAGGCGGTAAGACTGACGGTAAACGTGCGATAAAACAAACGCGGCAACTTGTCGCAAGCGCTGACAGTAAATGCTCAATCGCGGGAACCCTAAATCCGTTATGATGGCTGCTGAAAAGCAATAAAGTTTTTCAATTGGACCCAGTAGGAAAAAAGATACTTCCACTCAGCATGGATTTGCTCCAAGCCTTTTGTGAGCGATAAGCCTCATAAGCCGCTGTATCGGAGCGCCGGCAAGCTAGCCGGCAAAGTTACGATACAAAAATCTGTCCTGTGATGACGTGTTTTTTAGGTCATTGGACCTTATAACCATCACATACATTTAATTCATGAATATATTTAACAAAACTGTATTAACGCTGTCTTTGGCAATGTCTTTAAGCTTGGCAAGCGTTTGCGTATTTGCCGCGGACGCAGCTCCTGCCGCTACTTCGTCTGCAGCTACCGGCGAAATTATTTCCCACATCGAAAAAGCGCTGGTTGAAGTCGGTAAAAGCGATTTCTCCGCCGCGCAGATTCATCTGAAAGCCGCCAGAACCAGTTCCGAGTCAATCTCCGGCAACTCCGAGGCTGCGAAAAAAGCCCACGCGTCTTTGATGCAAGGACAAATACTCTCGAAAAGCGGCAACGTAGCCAAAGCCACTGAAGAATTGAACAAAGCAATTGAGCTGTATAAAGCGCTGTAAAGCTTGAACCGGGCTGGGCCGACCTCCGGCCCAGTCTAAATCCACGCGGATTGGATTCCGCGCAACCAGTCAGCCGCGGAACCTGCAACACAATCAGGGTTCAGCGTTCCGAGTCAGACTATGAGTCAGATAGCAAAATACGCATAACAGCCTATGGCGAGTATGCTTAATCCGACTATCTTGATTTTATCCGCCAAGGCTTTTTCGCCCCAATAATACATGCAGCTGGCTTTTTTTCGGTTCCAGAAAACCTTCAGGCCATTGCCAGCGCGCCGGCAGGCAGAGGGAATCAGGCGGCCGAGGAAATAAACACCTATCAGGCCGATAGTGCACAGAATATAAAAGACGATGATCTGGGTGGTATAGGTGTCAGTCTCAAACGCATGTTCGATCACATGATCGAGATTGTATTCGGCATATTCGAACACTAAATGCAGCATATGCAGTGCCAACTCAAGCAGATGGTGAGCCAAGCCCACTAGCAGGCCGAACGCGACATCCGGCATTGCCAGCGCCGTCAATACCAAGGTCAGCAGCAATCCATTGACAGCCAATTGTTGTTTCTGCTTCTTGTTAACATAGCGACTCAACAACGCGCTGTCTTCAGCCGTCAGATTGACGAATCGGGCGCCGATCAAATAGGGATAGCGGTCGTTCTCGTAAGGGTTGCTGGGTTTGCAATAAACCACCTCGCAGCAGGTCATGATCGCGGTCATGCCGGATAACAATAATATGCGCAGCATTAGATAATCGCCGGCTTGTAGCGGCGCTTGCGCGGTAAAGGCAATGCCGCTGGCGCTGATATTGACGTTGAGCGTGTCGTTTTCCTGGCTTTGCGAATCCGGTAGCGCCGGGTCGTTAACGGGAGATCCGGACGACGGTGTGGCAATAAAGGGCTGGTTGAAACCGCTTAGTAAACTATCGAAGTTCTCCGCCGGCTCGTTTTGCGGCGCGCGGTCGATTTTGCGATAGAACAGATTGGCCGGCTCATAGATGCGAAAAGCCACTCTGCGATTTAATTTCTTGCCGTTTGCTCTAGCCATGTTCATTGGGATCCTAAAAACCGCGCGTTACATACTGTCGAGGATAGCCCAAGACCCGAAAGTCTCAACCGGTATAAATATAAGCCGGGGATTGCGGGCGTTGTTAGCTCAGGTTTCGTCTTTGCTCAGCCAGAGCTTTACAGCAGGCGGCTGATAATTGACATAGCGGTCCAGTAACAAATTCGGATCGGCTTCGACCATCAACATGTCGCGGTGATGCGGTTTGACGAATTGTTCCGCCGCGACGTGGTCCAGAAATGTAATCAAGGCGTCGTAATAGCCCGCCACATTTAACACACCGCAAGGTTTTTGATGAAACCCTAGCTGTGCCCAAGTCCAAATCTCGAATAATTCCTCCAGCGTACCAATGCCGCCGGGTAGTGCGATAAAGCCGTCCGCCAGTTCGGCCATCAGCATTTTTCGCTCGTGCATGGATTGGGTGACGTGTAATTCGGTCAGGTTTGGATGGGCGACTTCCTTATGCGCCAAGGCTTTGGGGATCACGCCGATTGCTTCGCCGCCCAGCTGCAGTACCCGATCCGCCACCGTGCCCATGATGCCGATTCCGGCGCCGCCGTATATCAAGCGAATGTTGCGGCTAACCAGCGCTTCGGCCAGGGCACGGGCCGCCGCGCCGTAGGCTTCGTGCCGGCCGGGACTGGAGCCGCAATAGATGCAAATGCTGTTTATCGTTGTCATGTCCGTTTTGCTGGAGATTTAGGGTCGTTTATATTCGGATGAAAGCAGTGCCGCGGCAAGGCGAATTTTCGTTAAGCCGGGTGCCGGTAAATGCGTTGGCAATTGCCGGCATGGTGGCTCAGCCGGTGTTGCTGATAGAATTAGTCTTTTTAGCCAAACAGCCATCATGCGCTTAATCCGGGGTTTGAATCATCTTGAGCCGTTACGCCACGGCTGTGTGCTGACCATAGGCAATTTCGACGGCTTGCATCTTGGGCATAAGCTAGTGATCGAAAAGCTGGCCGAACACGGTCGGCGTCTGGGTTTGCCGAGCGTGGCGATGGTGTTCGAACCCCAGCCTTTGGAGTATTTTCTCGTCGACCACGCGCCTTCCAGGCTGACCCGTTTGCGCGAGAAAGCGATCCAGTTTGCCAAATTGCCGATCGACGAGTTGCTGGTGTTGCCGTTCAACCGCAGTCTGGCCGATTGCGATGCCGAGCATTTCATCCGCGATATTTTAGTAAATCGCTTGCAGGTCAAACATTTGGTGGTTGGCGACGATTTTCACTTCGGCAAGGCCCGGCGCGGCAATTTTGCGCTGCTGCAGCATCGCGGTCGGGAATACGGTTTTGCGGTGGAAGATAGTCATTCTTTCGAATTGGCCGGGCTAAGAGTCAGCAGCACCCTGATTCGCGATGCGCTGGGCGAAGGCCAACTGGAGCAAGCGCAACTGATGCTGGGCCGGGATTATTCGGTATGCGGCCGGGTGGCGCACGGCGACAAGCGCGGCCGCGAACTGGGTTTTCCGACGGCCAATGTGCGGATGTTTCGGAAAAATACGCCGGTTATCGGCGTGTTCGCGGTAACGATGACGGGGCAGGACGGTAAGGAATATCGGGGCGTCGCCAATGTTGGTACTCGGCCCACGTTCGACGGCGGGGCCAAGGTGGTGCTGGAAACGCATTTGTTCGACTTCAACCAAGATATTTACGGGCATTATGTCGAAGTGCATTTTAAAAAGAAGCTGCGCGACGAAATCCGTTTTGCCTCGCTGGTCGAATTGAAACTCCAAATCAGCCGGGATGTCGAACAAGCCCTGCAGTTTTTTAATCAAACATCGGATATGAAATGATTAATGCCGAAAACCTCCCGGAGTCGCCTTGCGTCAGGAACTGTTGCCTGAACGACGACGATATTTGCCTGGGGTGCTTCCGTTCCCTGGACGAGATTCGCTTGTGGTCCGCAGCCGACAAGCCGACGCGCGAACTGGTTTTGCAACGTGTCGCCGAGCGCCGCGCCGGCATCCTCCAGTTGCGCCGGTTGGGTTCTATTTATGTCGAACAGTTGCCGGAAGCTTAAGTGTCGGCAACGCGCCGCCTTTGCAATATCGGCCTGATATCCAGCCAAGCGGCAATGCCGAGATAAACCGTCAAACCCGCGCTACCGGCCAGCCAGACGTTAAGCCGATGCATCTCCAGCACGTAGCGGTCGGCAACATATAGCGCCAAGCCCAACGCAAAATAGCCGGCTATTTTGCCAAGCGGATAGCTCACCGGATAATAGCGCCGGCCCAAAGCCCACGACAAAACCACCATAAACAGGTAACAGGCCAGAGTCGCCCATGCGGAACCGACATAGCCCCATACCGGTATCCAACAGATATTCAACACAATAGTCAGACCGGCTCCGGCCAGCGAAACCCAGGCGCCCAGGCCGGTACGATCGCTGAGTTTGTACCAAACCGACAGATTGACATAAATCCCCAGCAGCAGATTGGCCATCAGTAAAATCGGCACCACCTCCAGGCCGGCGCGAAATTCGGCGCCGATAAAGTACTTGAACAGGTCGATGAACAGCATCACCACTAAAAATATAAACACCCCGGCAATCACGAAATACTGCATCACCAACGCATAAGCCCGCTTGGCATCGGCGCGCCCGGCATAGGAAAAGAAAAACGGTTCGCCGGCGTAGCGAAATGCCTGCACGAATAAACTCATCAAAATCGACAGCTTGTAGCAGGCGCCGTAGATGCCCAACATTTTGAGATTGGTGGACAAATCGTAAGGCAGCAAGACTTTCAGAATAGCCCTGTCCAGCATTTCGTTAACCATGCCGGCAAAGCCGATAATCACCATGGGCAGGGAGTAGCGCAGCATCGGCCCGAGCACACGCGGGTCGAGCTGAAAACGTACCGCGCGAAATTGCGGCAGTAACAGCAGCAGCTTGCAGACGCTGGCCGCGAGATTGGCCAGGAAGATATAACCGACGCCCATTGTCGGTTCGTAATAGGCGGCCAACTCGCTATCCGGCCAGAGGCTTTGCAGCTTCGGCCAAGCCAGTAAAAACAGCAGATTCAAGGCGATGGCGATGAAAATTTCGGTCATCTTGATGCCGGCAAAACGCCAGGCCCGGTTCTCGGCGCGCAGCCGGGCAAACGGCAACGCCGATAGCGCATCCAGCGCCAGAATCCAGCCGAACCACAGCAAATACTCCGGGTGTTGCGGATATTGTAGCCAGTCGGCCAGCGCCTGTTGCCAATAGTAGATTGCAGTGATGAACCCGAGACTGGTAACTAACAGAAAGCCTAGGGCATTGCGGTAAACCTCGTCGCCGCTAAACTCCGGGCGCTGCCGAAACCGGAAATAACCGGTCTCCAGGCCCAACACCAACAGTACCGCAAAAAATCCGGCATAGGCGTAAAACTCGGAAACCACGCCGTATTCGCCGGCGCTGAAGGTGTAGGTGTAGAGCGGCACCAGCAAGTAATTCAAAAAACGGCCGACGATACTGCTGAGACCGTAGATGGCAGTTTGGGAAACGAGTTGGCGTAGTGAGCTCAAGAGCGGTTCTTCCAGAAAATGATGAGGTTTCTCGGCGAGATCTTAGAGCCGATATTGTAAGCCAGCTACCGGCTTGCCGAGCATTTGCGCGGGCTGGAATTTGGAGGAGCGCCGTTCAGGCCGCGTCGGCTAAACTTTTTGCGATCAAGATTTCCGCAGCAGCCGAGACGGTGCGCATCGCGCCGGACTGCCGCCGCATCTGCTCACTGACGATGGCGCCGGAAATCAGCATCGCCAATTGTTGGGACAGTACGTCCGGGTTGCGCGCACCGGCTGTCCGCGCCAGATCGGCCAATATTTGCCGGAAGGCATCGGAAAATTCCACGGCGGCACGTTGGATCGGATTGGCGGCTTCGGCAAATTCGGCCGAGGCATTGATAAACGGACAGCCGCGAAACTCAGGGCTGGACAGTAACTCGTCGAATACCGCAAACACCGCCAGCAATTTAGCCCGCGGTTCGCTAGCGCGCGCCTCGATACCGGCAAGTATCCGTTTCAGCATGGCTTCGCGGCTTCTGCGCAGATGCGCCAATACCAAGTCGTCTTTTGATGGAAAGTATTTATAAAGACTCATCTTGGTGGTGCCGGCGGCTTTTACTATGGCATCGACGCCGGTGGCCTTGATGCCTTGGCTGTAAAACAGCTCAGACGCAGTCTGCAAAATGTGGTCTTGGAGATTGCGAGCCATAATTAAACGCCGAGAAAATAATTTGCAACTATACAGACCGGTATGTATTATTTCAACAGACTGACCGGTCTGTTCTAGTGCAGCTCTTAATTCAACTATTGGAGATAATTCGATGATTACTTTGTACGGCGTGGCAATTAGCAACTATTACAACAAAATCAAATTCGCCTTGATGGAAAAGGATATAGCGTTCATCGAAGAATTTACTCCGCCCGGCCAGAGTGAAGAACTGCTGCAGCGTTCGCCGCTGGGAAAAATCCCGTTCATTAAAACCAGCGAAGGCTATTTGTCGGAATCGCAAGCGATCCTGGAGTATCTGGAAGATGCGTTTCCGGAAAATCCCTTGTATCCGGCCGATGCATACGAGCGCGGTAAATGCCGGGAATTTATTCAGCATATCGAGCTCAATGTCGAGCTGATAGCACGTCGCTTATACGCGGAAGCTCTATTCGGCGACACTGTGTCGCCGGAAACCAAGGACGAAGTCAGAGCAAAACTCGACAGAGGTCTAATGGGATTGGCCAAATTGCTGAAATTGGCGCCCTATGCGTTGGGAGACAGCTTTAGCGCGGCGGACATTGTGGCTTGGCCGCATTTGCAACTGGTCGGTTTTGCCACGCAAAAAATATACGGCGAGAATTTGGTGAATACCCATATTCCGGGTATCGAAGCCTATATACAACTGATCGAAAGCCGGCCGCACGCGCAAATTGTTGGTGTCGACCGGACAAAAGCCCTGGCGGCGTTTTTTCGGAAAAAGTAAGGCCAATCCGACCAAGCACGACTTGGTTTAAAGCGCTTTTACTTCTTGTTTTGCGCTGAGCCGGCGGGCCAGCCCAAGCTGTTCAAGTATTTCAATATTCGCTTCCCGCGCCAATCTTGCATCGGCAAGCGCGCGGGAGGAAGATAAGGTCATGCGCGACTAAAACCAACAATAAGGAGACCGAGCATGAGTGCAACTCAGAAAACCCGCCAACAAAATCCCTGGGAAAAGTTTTTAACGTTTTTCGGCGATATCAAGATTTATCCGCATCCCATGTTCATCATTTACGACCCCGGCTCCTACCGTATTAAAGGCCCGGATCTACGCGAGATTTTAGACACGTTACAGGCAGGCGATATTTTGCTGCGCGGCTACGATAATTATCTGGACGGCAAATTTATCGGCGGTACATTTAGCCATGCCGGCTTTTATTACGGCGAAGCCACGGATGAGTTCGATAGGCCGTTGGCTCGAGTCGGCCAACAGGAAAACGGCAATGACTGGTTCACGCCCGGCAAGCAAATGGTGGTGCATTCCATGGCGGAAGGGGTATTTATGGAGGACATCTTGACCTTTACCCGTTGCGACAAGATCGCCATCCTGCGTTTACCTCAGCGAATCGGCAAACAAACCGAACAGAAAGTACAGGTCGGCAGTGCGGAGGTGCCGGATTTTAGTGTTGAGGAGGAACGGATATATCAAGCCTTAAAAAACGGCGATACGGTTGCCGGCGCGGATGCGATAGAGCAGGCCAAACGGCTGGCGTTGGCCCATCTGGGTTATGCCTACGATTTTGGTTTTGATTTTGAAACCCATAAAAGTTTTAGCTGCACGGAATTTATCTACTTTATTTATCGTTGCGTTTGTCCGTTTGTGGACATCAAGCTGGTGGAGCAGAGCATCCTGTTTTTCAGCAAAAAAGTATTGCGTCCTGACGATTTTTTACATACGAACTTACAACAGGTTTTGGTGAAGAAATGATCCGGGCAAGATTGGGTGAACGGGCGTTATAGCGGAAAAGAAAATTGTGCCGGCTAAATCGCGGCGAAAATAAGAGCGGCGCGGACGGGCCTGTGAGGACGCCGGCCCGCGCCTTATCAAGGCTTAAGCTTCGTAATTGGCGCTGGCGAATTCCCAGTTAACCAACGCCCAGAAAGCTTCCAGATATTTAGGGCGCAGATTACGGAAATCGATGTAATAAGCGTGTTCCCAAACATCGCAAGTCAAAATAGGGGTTTGACCGGCGGTTAATGGCGTCGCGGCATTGCTGGTGCTGACCAATTCCAGACCTCCGTTTTGATTTTTCACCAACCACGCCCAGCCTGAGCCGAAAGTAGTGACAGCGGTTTTGGTGAACTCTTCCTTGAATTTCTCGAAAGAACCGAAGGTTCTGTCGATGGCGTTCGCCAAACCGCCGGTAGGCTCGCCGCCACCGTTCGGTGACAAGCTGTTCCAATAGAAAGTATGATTCCAGACTTGCGCTGCGTTATTGAAAATGCCGCCGGAGGATTTTTTCACGATCTCTTCCAGAGACAAGCCTTCAAACTCGGTACCGGGAACCAGATTGTTCAGGTTGGTGACATAAGTTTGGTGATGTTTGCCGTAATGGAATTCGATGGTCTCCGCGGAAATATGCGGTGCCAATGCGTCTTTTGCGTACGGTAATGCAGGTAATTCAAAAGCCATCTTTATTCTCCAGATTGATTGAATAGCAGCAGTTATTAGATATGGACTGACAGCCCAAATCTAATTACCCAGCATTATAATAAAGAATTCCCCGGCGCAATAGACAATGCGGGCTCCGCAGAGTCGATGCCCCAAAAATCAATAGGTTAGAGCTAAAAATAATTGCGGTCTCGTCAAAACCACACTATTTGCAGGCTGATGTTTATCAACATGCTTTAAAAAAGTCCGCCCCGGTAATTGATCTCGCTGGCCTGTTGTCTTTTTCACGCGGGCAACATGGACGGTTTTCAGCGGCGCTGCCGCTCGTCAAATTAGGCATATGTGTTGTCATGCATTCTGCTTGACGATAGCAGGGACATTAAAATTAAAGGTCTCTCCTTTTCGAGATTGCTTTGTTCCCAAGCTCCGGCTTGGGAACGCAACCGTCTTAAAAAAACAACTCGCGCATTTTTTGCCCCGGCGATTCGGCGCGCATGAAAGCTTCGCCGACCAGGAAGGTATAAATACCATTGTCCTGCATCAATTTCACGTCCGCCGGGGTGTGGATGCCGCTTTCGGTAACGATCAATTTGTCGGCAGGAATGGTGTTTTTCAAATCCAGCGTAGTTTGTAGCGACACATCGAAGGTGCGCAGGTTGCGGTTGTTGATGCCGATCATATTGGTGTCCAATCGCAATGCCCGCTCCAGTTCATCGGCGTCGTGTACTTCGGTCAATACGTCCATGCCCAAGTCGGTGGCGGTGTCGGCCAGTTCTTTCAGCATCGCATCATCCAGTGCGGCAACGATCAGCAGGATGCAATCTGCACCCAAAGCCCGAGATTCATGGATTTGATACGGATCGATCATGAAATCCTTACGAATCGCCGGCAGCGGGCAGTTTTGCCGAACCATTTGCAGATTGGCTTCCGACCCCTGGAAAAACTCCTTGTCGGTCAGCACCGACAAGCAAGTCGCACCGCTAAAAGCATAATCAACGGCAATTTCCACCGGCTTGAAGTTCTCGCGAATCACGCCCTGGCTGGGCGAGGCTTTCTTGATTTCGGCAATGATCGCCGGCTTTTTCTGATCGGCCTTGCTGCGCAATGCCGAATAAAAGCCGCGCGGACCTTGCACGGTGCCGGCGAGTTCTTGCAGCATCGACAACGGCGTATTGCTTTTGCGGCGGGCTACTTCTTCGGCTTTTTTGGTTAGGATGGTTTTTAAAATATCAGGAGTGCTGTTCGTCATTGTTTGGTTTTATTAGTGGTGTCGCTATCGCGACTAATTATATTTGAAGTCGGGTCTCGGCCCGACAGCCGAGATACTTTTCTTTGTTTGTCCAAAGAAAAGTATCCAAAAGAAAAGACACCCCGATGCCGCTTTGATCCTGCGCGCCGAAGGGTTTGAACGGGGTTTTCGGAAGGGCTATCCCTAGCCCTCCGAAAACGAGCGGCTTCCCTGCCGCTCCCCCGCGGGCTAATCCGCTCAAACCCTTCGGTGCTCGGCGCGGCATAGGGGAGAAAACCGTTGCAGAATTCAAACTTATAAAAGGATCAGTTTGTACAATTAGCGAAGATTACTCGGACTCATGAGAGTCATATTCTTCCAACTGCAAGGTCTTCCGTAACAAACCGATTTGGCGAATTAATAAGTTGTGTCGGTCATATACATTGATATCATCCGAGAGCATTCGCCATCTCAACAAGGGTTTTATAATGTATAATTTGATCGTAATTATTATGCAAGCTCCACGTTAAATCATACGCAAGAAATTCAGCAGCAGCATGGTCTTGCTTTTGAAGGCTCGTTATTAAATCAGCTTTTGATCCTAATAAATTATTTAAGTAAATTTCAATTAAGTCTTTGGCTGTATAAATATCTTTATATAAATGCACATTTTCTTTAGATTGCCCTAAATCATTTAAAATATCCTTTGCCGATTGATCTAAAAAATATTTTTGAAATTTGGACGGATATTTCGCATCTAACATTATTAGAAAAATCAAATAAGCGAAATGAATCTCGTGACTGTTTTGAATTGAACTTTCGATTGCTATAAATCTTTGAAAACATTGTTTTTTACTTCTAAGATCAAGCCGAAAATACCTAGAAAACAACGAAAATATAAGGATTTTTTCTGTGTTTTCGCGTGATGAGCATTTTAGAGTGTTTTCGTTTCTATTTCGGCCGCCTACTGAGTTAATGCTGTAATTAAAAAATTTAGCGGTTTCTTTGTAGTCTTTGAATAGCATTGAAACGAAGCTGATATAATCTGGTTCTGGTAACGTGTATATTTGATCAAAGAATCTTCTTAGATAGATTTCTCCGTTAAACCCTTGCCCATAGACGGCTTGTATAGAATGGCTTAGTTGCTCTGTGTCGGTTGAGACTACAAAAATCACATCTGGGATATTAAAAATATGCTTAACCCTTTCTAACAATTCAATTGCAAAAAGTGGTCTACATCTATCTAACTCATCAATAAATATGAATAGTGGTTTTTCTAATTCTTCTTGGGTTGATTCATCAAGCAATGAAGAAATTGCATTTTTAAATTCTTCGATTACTGCTTCAGTTTCTTCATGGGATTTTAGAAGGGCTTCTGTAAGTTCACTGGACAAATCGGATAATGTTTCTTCCGTTTCTTGGCCAATCAGAGCAAGGTCTTGGTATCCATCCTCGCCTAAGTTTTTTTTGACAATTCCTTTTATTACTGTTGGTGCAAGTTTTTTTAGAATTTTTCCAGATTTAACAAAGAAATTCTGTTTCGATTTCTCGGAAAGTTTGATTTTTGAAAAAGCTCCCAATTGAGAGTTAATGCAAGAAATAAGAGATACTAATGGATTGCTATTGTGATCATTCTTCCAAGCATTAAAGTAAATGGCGGGATGAACATGCTTTAAATCACTATGCCATTTTTCGATAAAAAAGGTTTTTCCTGCTCCCCAAGGCGCATTAATATTAATGACCGTAGGATGCTGTTTGTTTTCAAGATATTTTGTCAAAAACAAAGAGTATTTTTTTCTTTGTAAGACATCCCCTTCCCATTCAAGCATCTTATTCATATTCCTTATTTGAAAAGTAAACTCCCTAACCTACAAAATTCTTTGCATGCTATCCATACCGGAGATCCTTCATTCTACCCTATGTCGCGCCGAGCACCGGAGGGTTTGAGCGGATCAGCCCGCAGGGGAGCGGCAGGGATGCCGCTCGTATTCAGAGGGCTATGGATAGCCCTTCCGAAAACCCCGTTCAAACCCTTCGGAGCGCAGGATCAAAGCGGCATCGGGGTGTCTTTTCTTTTGGATATTTTTCTTTGGACAAGCAAAGAAAAGTATCTCGGCTGTCGGGCCGAGACCCGACGTTAAAATAACCGTCGCGATAGCGACACACATAATCTCAAGCCGCTCTCGTCTGCGCCGTCAACTTAACCCCAAGCGCCTTGCAAACTTTGGCAATGGTCTCGAAGCGCGGCTGGGCGTCGGCACGTAAGGCTTTATACAAGGCTTCGCGGCTGATGCCGGCGGCATTGGCAATTTCCGTCATGCCTCGCGCTCTGGCAATGCTGCCGAGCGCATGGGCCAAGGCTGCGGGGTCATCTTCTTCCAGAACCACGGTCAGGTATTCGGCAATGGCTTGATCGCTATCCAGATGTTCGGTAATGTCAAACACGGGTAAGTCGGCGATTTTGATTTTTTCATTCATGATTCAGTCCTCCAACAACGCGGCTAGGCGTTGAGCTTTGGCAATATCGGCGGTCTGACTGGATTTATCACCGCCACCCCAGCATCACAATCAACACATCGCCCCGCTGCACTTAGTACATCCGCCAGCCCGGACCGAAATGTTCACGCATTTCAAAAACCCCCTCGCCTACGGTTTTCACGTCACCGAGTTTGCCTTGTTGGGCTTTTTCCAGTCGGCGCGCCAAACGGCGACGGGTCAACCCATCTTTCAAGCCAAACAGCCATTCGCTGAATGCGGGGAGTTGTTTGATTGTGTACATACAGAAACTGTAATCGAACGATTACATCGCGTCAATACTTTAACCGGCTTTGGAATACCCTATCAACGCCTCAAACTTACCCAACGCACTTCCATCCGCCAACACCTGATGTGCCCGCCGAATCCCGGCATCCAGCGAATCAGTCAAATCGGCGGCATAAATTGCCGCGCCCGCGTTTAAGGCGACAATGTCGCGGGCCGGGCCGGGTTGGTTATTCAATACCGCCCGGATGATGGTCAGACTATCGGCAGCACAGGTAATCGACAAGGTTTCCAGGCTGGCGCGTGACAAGCCGAAACCTTCCGGCGTGATGGTGTAGCAATGGACAATACCGTCGATTAATTCGGCAACGTCGGTCGGCGCGGCGATGCTGATTTCATCCAGGCCATCCCGCGCATGCACAACCAAAACATGTTTGCTGCCCAGTTTTTTTAGGACTTCCGCGACCGGCACCAGCCATTGTTTATCGAATACGCCGATCAATTGGTGCGGCGCATTGGCCGGGTTGGAGAGCGGGCCGATCAGATTGAACAGGGTACGCACACCCATTTCCTTGCGCGGGCCGACCGTGTGTCGTACCGCGCTATGATGCTTGGCGGCAAACAAAAAGCCGACGCCAATCTCGTCCACGCATTGCGCCACTTGCTCGGCGGGCATATCCAGATTGATGCCGGCAGCCTCCAATACATCGGCACTGCCACAACTGCTGGACACCGAACGGTTGCCGTGTTTGGCGACTTTGCCGCCTGCCGCCGCGACCACGAAGGCGGCGGTGGTGGAAATATTGAAGGTGTTGGCGCCGTCGCCGCCGGTGCCGCAGGTGTCGATCACGTGTTCCCCGTGCACCGGCACTTGTCTTACCAACTCGCGTAATACGCTGACCGCTGAGGCAATTTCTTCTATGGTTTCGCCCTTGCAGCGCAAGGCGATCAAAAAGCCGGCGATTTGCGCATCGGTGAGTTCGCCTTGCATCATGGTCCGCATCACGGCGCACATCTCCTCGGTGCTGAGGTCTTGTTTATCCAGAAGTTTTTGCAGCGTGGCTTGGATTTGCATGGATCAGTTCTAATGGTCGGCAGACGTAGGCTGGGTAGAGCAAAGCGAAACCCAGCAGGGCAAAAAAATTACAGGCGGACATGATAACAAACCGCCAGCAAAACTCGCGTATCTCATTGCTGTTGCAGCCAGGCCAATGCCCCTAAGCCCGCCGCGCGGCCGGTGGCCAGGCAGGCAGTGAGTAAATAACCGCCCGTCGGCGCTTCCCAATCGAGCATTTCTCCCGCCACGAACAAGCCGGGAAATTTTTGCAGCATCAGGTGTTGGTCCAACTCGGTGAAACTGACGCCGCCGGCACTGCTGATCGCTTCTGCAATAGGCCGGGTGGCCGTTACCGCAATGGGCAGCGCTTTCAAGGTTATGGCAAGTTTGGCCGGATCGTCCATTTCGGCGGCAGACAAGGCTTCGCGTAGCAAAGCGGCTTTGGCGCCGCTAATACCTAAACGTTTGCGCAGATGATTGCTCAAACTGTCCTTGCCGCGCGGCGCGGCCAAGCGGTCGATGATATTTGCCAAGCTGCGATCCGGCAGCAAATCCAACTGTATCGCCGCTGAACCGCTGGCGGCTATTTCATCGCGCAGCGGTGCGGACAGCGCATAGATCAAGCCGCCTTCCAAACCATACTCGGCTATCGTCAATTCACCTTGTTGGTTGAACGACTCACCACGCTGGTTGCTGAATAGGATGCTGACCGGCTTGAGCGGCTGGCCGGCGAAACGCTCGCGAAAATAGTCGCTCCAGATCGTTTCGAAACCGCAGTTGGCCGGCTTGAGCGGTTCGACAGCGATGCCGCGCTGCGACAATATTGATTGCCAAACACCCGTCGAACCCAATTGCGGCCAACTGCCGCCGCCCAAAGCCAAAATCACCGCATCGGCCTGGACGATTCGCTCGCCGTCCGGCGTATCGAATCGTAAGCCATTTTCCGCCCATCCCAGCCAGCGGTGGCGCATCCGAAACTGCACACCGCTGGAACGCAGGCGATGCAGCCAGGCGCGCAGTAGCGGCGCGGCTTTCATTTCGGTCGGGAATACGCGGCCTGAAGTGCCGGCAAAGGTTTCGATACCCAAACCTTTTGCCCAGGCCCGCAACGCGTCTGGCGAAAAATCGTTCAGTATGGGTTCCAGTTCGCCGCGCCGCGCACCGTAGTGGGCTAAAAACTGCGCGAAAGACTCTGAGTGCGTGATATTCATACCACCCTTGCCAGCCATCAAAAACTTGCGCCCGGCCGACGGCATTGAGTCGTAAACGGTAACGCTCAAGCCGGCCTGGCTCAATACTTCGGAGGCCATCAGGCCTGCAGGGCCGGCGCCGATGATAATTGCCGAGTGGGTTTCTGAATTCATGGGAATACGCCTGATTTAGACGGATTATTGCCTTGATCAAGCAACAGTCGGCATCCTTGGCTTCAATAACTAAGCTTTAGTGCTCTACAGCAAAGCTGTCTCAGTGTGCTAGTTAAATTATTTACCATCTCTTTGTTTTATATATTCCTGCGTTCCTTCAGGGATTATTTCACTATAAAGGGATTCCAATTCTCTAGGCTTGGTAATCAATTCATCAGCAATAAAATTTAAAAGCCTAAAGAGCTTTAGTGCTATGTCTTTATTATCTTCAAGGTTTATCTGTCCTGGATGAACAGCATGGTTTCCGACTACTCGCAGTAAATCTAGAGCCTGCTGGACTTTTGGACTAAGTCCTTCAGCAACTAGTTCTTTAATATCAGTATTTATGTCCTTCCCTGTTTTGCCGGCTTGCTTTAATAACATTTGAAGAGCTAAACGAAGCAGCGCTGTTGAGCCTCGCGGCGAATTATTGAAAATGGTTGCTGCTTCAAGATAAAGTAATTTGATGCCATCATCCATATCCTCATTAGGAGGATGTATTGAAGTTTTTTGCGGATATACAATCACTCTATCAACCCACAAAGTTATGTCTTTACATGACATACATGTTGCAAGCGAAAATCTTGGCGGTATGTAACTTGCTGTGTTTTGTGCAAATGTTTTGTTTATGGTGTCAATGAAACTAGCTACTGCTTCTTGCTGATAGCTTTGTATGTTGGTTCTATAATCATAAAAAAGATGATTAATTAATTTTAAAATAGTGCCATTTGCATTATTAGCGTCGAACCATTGCTGCTGAGAGATAGCCATACAGTGAGGGCATTGAAATTTATTGCTTCCATACTCTGGTCTCGTTACCAATTCAATGTCCCTCCCTTAAAAACTAAGCATTTAGTGTTGATGTAATATTTGAACATCGAGACCACGGTATTGCGCCTTAATCAAAACTAACCGGCAATTTACCGCTGCAAAAAATTCCGCAACATATCATGCCCATGCTCGGTCAGAATCGACTCGGGGTGGAATTGCACGCCTTCTATATCCAGAGTTTTGTGCCTTACGCCCATGATTTCGTCGATATTGCCGGTCTCGTCCTGAGTCCAGGCAGTCACTTCCAGGCAATCCGGTAAGCTGGTTTGTTCGATGACCAGGGAGTGGTATCGGGTCGCGGTAAATGGATTGCTCAGGCCTTTGAATACACCGGCATCCTGGTGATAAACCGGCGAGGTCTTGCCGTGCATGATTTGCTTGGCGTGGATGATGTTGCCGCCAAAGGCGTAACCGATGCTTTGGTGTCCCAGACAGACGCCCAGAATCGGATATTTGCCGGCGTAGCGGTGGATGGTTTCCACGGAAATGCCGGCTTCCTTGGGTGTGCAGGGGCCGGGGGAGATCACGATTTTGTCGGGGCGCAACGCCTCAATGTCTTCCACCGTCACTTCGTCATTGCGTACCACCACCACCTCGGCACCCAGTTCGCCGAAATATTGCACCAGGTTGTAGGTGAACGAATCGTAGTTGTCGACCATCACCAATCTGACGCCGCTCATGCTTTGCCTCCGAGGCCGGCTTCGGCCATGCTGACGGCACGGAACACCGCGCGGCCTTTGTTCATTGTTTCATCCCACTCGTTGCGCGGCACGGAATCGTAAACGATGCCGGCGCCCGCCTGAATGTGTAAGGTTTGATCTTTAATCACCGCCGTACGGATCGCGATGGCGGTATCCAGATTACCGGACCAGGAAATGTAACCGACCGCGCCGGAATAAATACCGCGTTTGACCGGCTCCAACTCGTCGATGATTTCCATCGCCCGAATCTTGGGCGCACCGCTGACGGTGCCGGCCGGGAAGGTCGCCGCCAATACGTCGAAGGCGTTTTTACCTTCCTGCAACTCGCCGGTGACGTTGGAAACGATGTGCATCACGTGCGAATAGCGCTCCACAATCATCTTGTCGGTGAGTTTGACGCTACCGATTTTGGCGACCCGGCCGGTGTCGTTGCGGCCCAGGTCGATCAGCATCAAGTGTTCGGCGATTTCCTTCGGATCGGCCAGCAGTTCCTTTTCCAACTCCAAATCCTGTTCGTGTGTCTCGCCGCGGCGCCGGGTGCCGGCGATCGGCCTGACCGTGACTTCGTTGTCTTCCAGTCGCACCAAAATTTCCGGTGACGAGCCCACCACATGTAGATCGTCCAAATTCATGAAAAACATGTACGGCGACGGATTCAGGCAGCGTAGCGCCCGGTATAAGTCCAACGGCGCGGCGCTGAATGGGATGGACATGCGTTGCGACAATACCACCTGCATGCAATCGCCGTCGGTGATGTATTGCTTGGCTTTCAGTACTGCATTTTCAAAGCCTTGTTGGGTAAAGCCGGAAACAAAGTCGGTCTCCTGCACATGCTTGGTTGCTGCATTCGGTTGCGGGTGGGCATGCGGTTTGCGCAATTTTTCCACCAGACGATCGAGTTTGGCTTTCGCGTTGTGGTAAGCATTGTCCTGCGCCGGATCGGCATGGGTCAGCAACAGCATTTTGCCGGACAGGTTGTCGAATATCAGTAAATCTTGCGACACCATCAACAAAATGTCCGGCGCGCCGATGGGATCGGGCTTGCCGCTGGGTTGCAGGCGCGGCTCGATGTAGCCGATGGTTTCGTAACCGAAATAACCGACCAGGCCACCGTTGAAACGCGGTAAACCCGGCACGTCCGGTACATTGTAGTTTTGCCGAAATTCTTCTATCCACTCCAGCGGCTGGGTATGTTCGAAAGTTTGCGGGTCCGCGCCGTCATTTTCGATTGTGATGCTGTGGCCGCTGATTTTGATACGGGTTTTGCAGGGCAAGCCGATGATCGAATACCGTCCCCATTGCTCGCCGCCGTGTACGGATTCGAACAAATAGGAATAAGGGCCGTCGGCCAGCTTTAAATAAGCGCTGAGCGGCGTATCCAGGTCGGCCAGCACTTCGCGGCAGATCGGAATGCGGTTGTAGCCTTGTTGGGCGTAAGCGGTAAATTCGGCGGGTGTCATTATTATTCTCTTGAGGCAACCGGTTGTGCGACCCAAGATTGTAACGCACAACGCGCCCAGCAGCGACCCGCGCGGCTGAAAACTATGCGCGCCGAATTAACGCAATGCTTAACCGGCTTGGGATTGTTCGCGCCAGTCGATTTTATCCAAACCAAAGCGTTCGATTTTCCGGTACAGCGTGGTACGGGTTATCCCTAAGTTTTTTGCCGCCAGGGAAATATTGCCCGCGCACTCCCGCAAGCTGGCTTTAATACCGTACAACTCCCAGTCTTCCAGCGTCATAGCCCGGCCGGGAACCGCCGACATTGCGTAAGGCGGCATGTTGTACGGTGGTTTATTGTCGATGGCGGGCATGACTTTGGCGAGTTCCTCGACAAAATCCAGCGGCAAATCCTGCCGGGTAATCAGCGTGTCGCCGGCGGTGTAGACCGTCGCCCGGATCACGTTGATCAATTGCCGAATATTGCCGGGCCAGGGGTGCTGCTCTATTAACGTAATGACGCTGGGACAAATGCGGATTGCCTGGGGATTGGGCAGATTGGCCAGTTCGCGTTGCAGAATGTGATGAATGATGCCGAGTTTGTCGTCGCGTTCGCGCAAGGGTGGCAGATGAATTTGCGCGCCGTTTAAGCGGTAATACAAATCGCGGCGGAAACGGCCGGCTTCGACGGCTTCCAGCAAGGGGACGTTAGTCGCGGCGACGATTTGCACGTCCACCTTGATTGGCTTGCTGCCGCCGACCGGGGTGAATTCCGAGGTTTCCAAAACTCGTAACAGCGTGGACTGCAAATCCAGGCTCATATCGCCGATTTCATCCAGGAACAGGATGCCTTTGTCGGCTAACAGAAATTTCCCCGGTTTGCCGGCACTGCGGGCGCCGGTAAAGCTGCCGGCTTCGTAACCGAACAGTTCGCTTTCAATCAAGTCATGCGGAATCGACGCGCAGTTGATCGCGATCAAGGGCTGATTTTTCCGCGGCCCGGCGCTTTGCAACAGATTGACGAAGTGATCCTTACCCACGCCGGATTCGCCGGTAATCAACATCGGAATTTTGTGATGTTGCAGCTTTACGGCTTTGTCCACTAGGGCCGCTAATTGTTCGGATATTGCGGATTCGTGTTGGCTGGGTGGTTTTTTTGCCAGCTTGAACGGAATTTTTTCCAGTACCCGCGCCTGCGCTACCGGGCTTTGGGTTAGGGGCAGGTTGGTATTCAGCAGCACACACAGCAAATGTAGAAACGCGAACAGCGAATTCATGCTTTCCTGTCTGTCGCTGATCAAGCCGATCACGGCCTGTATGTTATCGTCCTGATCCAGTAAGGGGTAACCGACCGTGGTAAACGGGTGTAACAAACTTAAAAAGTGTTCCATGCCTTGAAAGGCGATCGGTTTTTTCAGCTGGGCAGCAGTGCCGATACCATTGTTGCCCAATACCGCTTCGCTCCAGCAACTGTGTTTTTCATGCAAGCTGAAGACGAAAGGGCTGGCAAACGGATTTTCGCCCAACACTTGTAACAAGCGGCCGCCTGCGTCGGTCAGTATCAACATCACCCCGGCTTCCTCGAGAAATACGTCGAATTGATGACCTAAACGGCCGAGCATATCCGAAATGCGTTGCGCCTTTTCGCCGACGGTGGGCTGTGGCTCTTCGGTCATGTTCAGATGATCCCATCGCACATAATTGCCTAACGGCAATTGATATTCTTCCAGACAGCGGCGCCAGGATTCGGAAACCTCGGGGCGCACCCAATCGGCATGATCAGGGACGCAGCGGGTTTGCGCCATCCAACGCCAGGCCTGCACCGGGCGATCGATTTCAAACTCCAAACTAGTTTTAAGGGTAAAGGCTTCCCGGATGATTTTTACGTTGTGGGGCAAATGCAAGGCAATATCCATTTTTCCTCTTGTATTTTGGTGCGCCAAATTAGTATCGGCACAAAACAAAAATATAAAAAACAGAGGTTTAGCTGCTTTTTACGGCGATGTTGACCAAAATAACAAAATCAAAAAAAGAGGCAATGCGACATAACGTCACATTACCTTACTCTATTGCAGAATATAGGAAAAAACGCTCACATTCGGAGGTTAGAGAGGAGCTTGAATAAGGGAAACGATTACATGCGTGGGTCTTCACGGGTGGCGGCAGCCCATTCCGGCGAATAGCCGGTCATGATGGATAAGTCGGGCACGTTCATGATCACCGTCTCGCTGCTGATTAAGGTGCCTACCACGCTCACTGCGTTGCGCAGGGCCATGCGCACTACTTTCACCGGGTCGATAATACCGATGTCCAGAAAATGTCCGAAACGCAAATACCGCATATCGATGGCAAAAGTCGGATCGGCTTGGCTGGATAGGCGGATCAGGATTTCGTCGCGGTTTAGACTGCAATTGCTCAGCAATTGCCGCAACGGCGCGCTCAACGCTTGCTTGACAATGGCAATGCCTTGTTGCTGCTCGGCGTTTTCGGCAATCACTTCGTCCAACACCGCCATGCAACGCCACAAACCCACGCCGCCGCCAGGCAAAACTCCTTCTTGCAGCGCTGCCTTGGCGGACAAATATGCGTTTTCGATCCGTACCAAACGTTCCTTGATTTCCACATCGGTGATGCCGCCGACACTGAATGTGCCGGTCTTGCCCGACAACAGAGCGATACGCTCTTCCAGTTCTTCGGCTTCGTGGGAGTTTCCGGTGGCGGAACCTTCGCCGGGTTTGCGGGCACGAACCAGGGCCAACTCGCGCCGGAGCGCCTCTATGCGTGTGTTAACCGGTTCGCGCGAACCAGCCGCGCCGATGATCGTCGTACTGCCTTCCACTATGACCGCGCGCTGTGCCTGACCCAGTTGCGCCAACGTGACGTCTTCTAGGCGACTGGCATGTGCCTCCAGAATAGCCGTGCCGCCAGTCAACAAGGCCAAATCGCTCAGGCGATTGATGCGCTTGTCACCAAAGCCGGGCGGCTTGACCGCCACCACTTTGAAAATGCCGCGCACGTGATTCAGCAACAAGCCGGTCAAAGCCTTCTCGGCTAAGGCCTCGGCGATCACCAGTAACGGCCGGCCTTCAGCGGCCACTTCTTCCAGAATGGGTACCAGATCCATAAAGTCGCTGATTTCCCGGTCATACAACAGAATGTAGGGCCGTTCCAAAATAGCTTCGGCGCGAGTTTTATCGGTGATGAAATACGGCGACAAATAGCCTTGCGCGTAATGGATCCCTTCCACGATCTCTAACTGGTCTTCGCGGCCATTGCCCAGTTGAAAGGTCAAAGTGCCGGCTTCGCCAAGCTCGGCCAAGGCCTGTTTCAATAATTTGCCGACACCGGCTTGGCCTTTGCTGGCGACCAAAGCGATTTTTTCGACCCAGTCATCCGCGCTGTCAGTGACGGCGTTTTTTTGCAAATGCTGCTCCACCAAAATCAAAGCCAACTCCATGCCTTTTTGCAATTGCATGGGATGAAAGCCGGCCGAGACGCTTTTCAGCGCTTCCAGCGCCAGACTTTGCGCTAGAACAATCGCCGTGGTAGTGCCGTCACCGACTTCTCGATACACCGAACCGGCGACATCCCGCAACATGCGCGCGCCCAAATCGGCAATACGGTCTTCCATCACTATGGCGTTGGCCACGGTGACGCCATCCCGGGTAAAGACGGGCATGATGCCGTCGGTCCGATGTTGAATCATCACCGCCGGCCCCGCGCTGCCCAGCGTAACGCCAGCCGCCCGCGCTACCGCATTGATACCCTGCAGCAGACGCTGCCGAGCTTCCGGGTTATAAATAACTTTTTTACTCATGTCTGGGTTGTCCCAATCGCTTATAGATGTGAATTTAATTTCATCAAGGTTTGCCCGACTTGGGCACGGGTTTGATGAGCGCGTTTCGCATTGGCCCAGGTCCGGATAAGAACTTTGTCCCAATAATCCATGCTGCGTTTAAAGTCCGTTTCTTCTTCGGCAGTGAACTTCTGATTCCAGAACTCTCTTAATTCCAGGACCCTGGCCTGGCCCAGTTTTTCCTGAATTTGCTGTTCTTCCAGCGTCAGCTTTCTGATCGTTTCATCCAGTTGAATAGCCATGTCTGCAAGAAACTCTACGTCATCGGCTTTCATGGTAGCCTCTGCATCGTTGCGCTCTTTTCGACGCGGAAAAAAGCGGTTTTAAATTGGCAAACAGGCGTGCCGCGCGACGACCAAACACCGCAACACGCTATTGGCCGGTAGCATTACGGCGAGCCGCTGGGTAGGAATTTTTCCAGATAGATGCGTTCCTTGGGGATACCCATTTCGGCGCACACCGCAAAGGTGGCGTCGACCATGCCCGGCGGCCCGCAGAGGTATAAATCGGGTTTGGCGCCGGTGTCCTTTAGGTCGCGGCGCAGGATGTCCACCACGCTGCCTTTTTCGCAATGCCAATCATCCGAACATTTCCACACGCAATTCCTCAATTCCAGCGTCGGCATTTGCGCGGCTAACTGGTTCAGTTCGTCCAGATGGAAAATTTCCGCTTCGGTATTCACGCCAAAATAAATGACGCACTTTTGCGGTTCGTCCCATTCGTGCATTCGGCGCACCATCGATAAGATCGGTGCCAGCCCGGTACCGCCGGCTACAAAATAACGCGGCGTAAAGCCGTTCTCTTTCAAGCCGAAAATCCCCGATGGGCCTTTGACATGTAAGCGCTGACCCGGTTTGGCGTGGTTTTTCAGATACTCTGAAAATTTGCCGCCATCCACGATCCGAATCAAAAACTCCAGATCACCGGTTTTATTGGCGGTATTGGCCGGCGAGTAGGATCGAGTGATGGTGGTGCCGGGGATTTCCAGGTCAAAAAACTGCCCTGAGTCGAATTTAATGGTCTTATCGTCGCCCGTGCGCCTAAGTAGAAACTTCATCACGTTGACGGAGATTTGCGACAACTCGACCACTTCGGCTTCAAACTCCAGGCCTTCAGGTGAAAATGAAATCCTGTCGTAGGTATAAGGCACTTCGATTTCTATGTCGCTGGTGGGATAGCAGCGGCATAACAGCACTTCGCCTGCTTCTTCCTCTTCAAAGGGCAAGGCCTGAGAACTGCATTTGCCCAGAACATAATCGCCTTCCGCGCAAAATCCTTTGCAGGTCGCGCAACCGCCTTCCCGGCAAGATGACATCAAATAGATGTCCTGCCGGACCGCCGCAGTGATGACGTCTTCGTCTTCGTAACATTCGAAGCTTACGGATTCACCCTCTTGGGTAATAATTTTAATCTGATGCGCGCTCATCTCATTCTCCCCGCCATTGGCTTTTGGCCGACACACTGAAGAATGCCAGGACATGCTCAACCGCGCGCCTCGATGCGTCTAGGGTTAGCGAGCACCCTTCCTGCACCAGTTTTTGGTCGCGATAGATGGTCCAACGCCACATAAACTCAAGATCTTCGCAGAATGCAGCGTAGGGTTCGATGTCGTATAGCTTGGTGAGCTTGTCGGCTTCACTCGGAAAAGCGGGCGTAACCGCCGACTTAAAATTTGAGAAAAAATCCATGATGCTAACTTCTATAAAGTGATTCGTTGTTATCGACGTTTGCAAACAGAGCAAGTAATGTCGCCATGCGGCGACGGAAACTGCCTTCCGGTTTTCGCAAACTATCGGTTTATTAGGATGTAAAGGAATCGCCACGCGTCCTGCATGGCAATTCGCAACATGTCACCGCCGTCTCTCCCGCATACTAAAACAGAGTTGGGCGGTGACAATCCCGCCGGACGATTACTGTAAGGTAACCACTTTCACGCCCCGTTTTTTACGCAGTTCCTCTAACGGTAAGGCGTAGTAGTCGGTGTTGCGTAGCTCCATGAGTTTGGTACCCAGTTGCCGATCGGTGTCCAGAAACACGTTGACCGGCATGATGGGTGGCTTGCAGGCCAGTCTGAAGTTGATATGAATACGCTCCGCTTCGTACATGTCTTCGCAGGTCTCCATTTTGGCGATGACTTCATTGGCAACTTGCTGCGCATTGGCGCCGCAGGTGCAATTGTTGAGCAGTTGAGTGTCATTGAATTCCTTGTGTTTCAATAGCGCCAGCTTCTCTTCAATTTTCAGCTCGATCCAAAGGCCATCCAATTCCAACGACCAGTCGGTTTTGAACGGACTCATGTGCTTGGCACGGAAATCGGTAATGAAAGCGTGCGCTTTTGCCAGGGTATCCAATGTGGCGATCTTTGCGATCCAGGCATTACGGGTCGGATTGTCATGAATATTTGCCATGGTTATCTCCTATGCCGCTGCCAAGTCTTTCAGTTTAACGTCAAGGCCCATCAATTCGGATGTGATGGTGAAGGTTTCGCCCAGCGTGTAGGCGCGGCCGATAGTGGAGGAAACATCCACCAGCAAATCGTAAACGCTGTAATGTTTGCCGAGCAATTCGGAGACCTCGATGCAGTCGATCTCGATTTTGCCGGTCGCTTTCAGCCACCAAAAGCCGGCGCGATCTTCCACCACCAGAGTAGGGTTGTCCGCTTTGTGCGAACCGAGCAAAATTTCTTCGACCACGGTGTTGAGTTCGTCGGATTTCTTCAACACCAACACCACTTCGTGGCTTTCATGCACGACCTGGTTATCTTCGGCAAAGTACTCGTCGGCAAAGGCTTTGCCGGTTTTTTGCATAATGCCTGCGTTGTAAGCATTTGAACTTTTAGACATGAGTTTTCCTTATTTAAGTCCGCTTAACACGGTTTTAATGAGGGCGGCGGTATCTACTTTGTAATTGATCGGATCGGCAAAATCGCGTTTCCAATCGGCAAATACCCTGACCAGTGCCGCTTCAATCGCAGCCTTGTCGCTGACACCGTTGATTTCCGGAATCGTGGCGTAAATCGCCATGAAGTCTTTCAAGGCATTGACGGTTCTGGGTAGCCATTTATTGGCCCAGGCCCGCATCAAACGATTGTTGTAATCGCCGAATTCCACATCGGCACCCAGGCAGGTATGGAACATGTCGGTGGTAATGCTCTTGGTTTGCGAGAAATACAGCTGCATTTGATTGATAAAGAACGGGGTCAAGTTATCACCGTAATAAGACGACAAGCGCATGAAGAATTCTCTGCGCACAAATTGCCCGAAGATCGGATCGCAAATCATATGGCCGGAAAACAGAATTTCGTTCCAGTCGTAAGTGGCTTGCCAAATATCCTGGACCAGTTCTCTGGCGCCTTTGAAAATAGCGCCTTTAGTCCATTCCTGTTTAGGAATATCGGTGGACTCGGGGAAACCCGGAACCAATTTGGACAAAAAGGTTCTTTCCGCTTGAATCATTTGCGCGTTGTCGACCTTGTCCAGACCAATCATCGCACTGCTCATCCGCAGCGTGTCGCCCAGACAATCCCGCACCACGGAGGAATGCGAATTGAACAGGCCATACTCGTAAAAGCCGAATGCACCCAGATAATCGCCCAACACTTCGTCGCGCCAGACCGGATCAATCGAACGCACATGGCCGTCGGCGGAATAGGCTTTCAGGAAGCGGTCGGTATAGCGCCACTCTTCGGCTTTGTCCTTGACATACAGCGCATGCCAACGGAAGGCCGGGTCGCGGTGCGCCAGCCAATCCGAGCTGCGCATTTCGGTGGATTCGTTACTCCAGGACGGGCGGCCGCCATGGAATTTTTGGGTCCAATCGCCCCAATCCAAACCGCCGGGAATCCAGTCCGGTGTCGGCTGGCTATAGCAACACAACACTTCGTATTCATTAATCCGCTTACCGCGCGGCTTCATGAAATAGTTCATCTTACGTTGTGTTTCCAATGGCTTGTCGGGCACGGCGGCCATGATTACTGCGGCAATTTCCGGGTCGGTCAGGCCACGTCTGCCACCATTCACTTCTATAGTCATAAGCAAAGTTCCTTAAAGAGTTGAAACGATTAGAGGGCTTTCAATGGATCGGAAAACACGCAATTAATCCGTTTGATGTCGTCCAATGTCCACAAATTGCTGTCTTTGTTGGTGTGCGGCTGGCTGATCAAGGTCTTGCCGTCGCTGCGCACGCCAAAGCCTTCGGCAATCACTTCCGATAGTTCGCGGCCTTCGTATTGTTCGAAGATGTTTTGGCACTCATAACGCTCGGGTTCCGACAGCCACATTCTTTCGCCCCACTGGTCGCTGAAGGAATGTTTTTTGCCGTTGAATTCCAGAACGCGCAAAGTGCTTTCGCCTTTGCAATAACTTGGACAGAACGGTACTTGCGAAACTCGGTCGATATAGATCGGATGGTTGTTTTCGATGAACCATTGGATGGGCAGGAAGCCGCTGCTGGGATCTTCGCAACCGCGCGCACGCCATTCGTCATAGACTTTGCCGTACATGTCGTACCAGCCAGGGTAGTTGGCTTCGTACCACTCAGCCTCTTCCTGGGTAGGCAGGCTCAAACGGAAGAAACCGGTAGGCCACAAGGCATAAGCAATCAGGAATAAATCGTGATGCGCCCAGTAAGCGTCTTTTTTGGCATCGCGCAAGCTGCGTGGCGATTCCACGCCGTATTTGCCCAGGCGTCCGATCCAGATGCCGCCCCAATCTTCATAAACCCAGCGGTTCCAGGTTTTCACCCAAGGCTCGACTTTGAAATGGCTGCCGTACTCGAACATCATGCCCAACACGGGTGTGAAGTATTTTTGTTGGGTCCAGAAAGCGTTGTTCAAATCGGTATTCAGATATTTCGAAGCCGCTTCGTCGTTGGCGATGGATACCACGGTTTGATAACCGTTGGCCATGTGACGCAACTCGTCGGTCTCAATCGACAGGAATACGGTCGGAGTCATCTCGTCGCCGTTGGCGGACGCCCATTCGGTCACGGCTACGATCAATGGATTGGTAAAGCAGGCTTCACCAACCAATTGCAGGTTGATTGAGCATTCCACCGCATCGCCTGAAATAAAGCCGTCGGAGAACACCCGTTTCATACCTTTCCATAGCGGTCCAATGGCACGCGTGCGGCGGGCATCGTTATGACCGGCGGCGTCTTGACCTTGTTTGGCAAAGTAATAGTTGATGTAGGCGCATTGGTTGGTGTGGCGAATCTCGTCAAGCACTTGGCCCAAGTAACCATTTTTTTGTTCGGGTGCGGTCGCGGAATCCCACAGCATACCGGTTGCGGCAATTGCGTTGTATTCGCCCACTTCCAGGAAGTTGGAAATGACTTTCATCGATTCATTCCATTTCGGATGCACGCGATTGGCGGCATCCACCCGAGTCAAAACGTCTTGCAAGCTACCGAATTGACGCTCGTCCTTGACCGATTCCATGCGCGCATATTCCTTAGCGATCAGCTTGAATTGCTCCTTGGTATCGTTGGTCATTTTGTATTTGGTCGAATATTTGGTTCGATTCTTATCAAAATCCCAAGTAAAGCTCTGCATCCATCTGTGAACCTCCTGCGCCCCCACGCTGACGGGCGCCGGGTTGGCGGCCAACGCGTCGGTTGCGGCTTTTGTAGCAGTACTTATAGCCATGTTGAATCCTCGTTGTGGTGTTATAAGAATGGCGAGGCTGTCGTCATTCAGCTAATCGGTGATGTTCCGTTGCCTTGAAGTGCTGATTTGCCTGGACTGACGCCAGCCTCGGAGGTCAAACAGCAACACGTGTGCCAGTATTGCGATTTCTGAATAAGCCATTTGTTAACAGATGGTTAGGGAAAATTGCCTGTGGCTTCAGGCCATGGCTTTTTAAGAATGAGCGTCCAATAACTGGACACTGCTTAGAAATAAGACGTCTAGTTCGCCGGTGTTGCCGGTCGATACCGACGCTGGGATACAATGCCGGTTTTGTTTGGTTTACGAGAAAATTCGCAATGAAACTGCTGAGCTTTAAACACAACGGTCAAAATCAAATCGGCGCGCTGCTTGGCGAGCAAATCGTCCTGGCTGGCGCGGAGTTGCCTGGCAATATGCTCGATTTTCTGGCGGCCGGAGCACCGGCAAGACAAGCGCTGCAAAAGCTGATCGATGCCGACGGCAAGCGTATGCCCTTGAGTGATGTACAACTGCTGGCGCCGATTCCGCGTCCCGGCAAGTTGCTGGGCGTGGGTTTAAATTACGCCGATCACATCGGTGAAACGGGTATGGAAAAGCCGGAATATCCGACTTTTTTCACCAAGCAAAGCACTTGCGTTATCGCCAATGGCGAAGCGATTCACGTGCCGCCCGTATCCGACAAAGTCGACTACGAAGGCGAATTGGCTTTCGTGATTGGCAAGCGCTGTAAACATGTGCCGGTCGAACAGGCGCATGAAGTCATAGCTGCTTATACGATTTGTAACGATGTCACCGTGCGCGACTGGCAGCAGCGTACGCAGACCTGGACCCTGGGCAAGTCTTTTGATACCCATGGTCCGCTGGGCCCGTGGCTGGTCACCGCCGACGAAATCGCCGATCCACACAATCTAAGCCTAAAAACCTGGGTGGACGATGAGTTGCGGCAAAACGGCAACACCAGCGAGATGATTTTTAATTGTTACGAATTGATTGCGTATCTGACGCAAGTGATGACCTTGGAGCCGGGCGATGTGATCAGTACCGGTACGCCGGCCGGGGTGGGGGTGAAGATGAAGCCGCGCGGCTATCTAAAACCGGGGCAGACCGTGCGCATCGAGATCCAAGGCATCGGCACATTAAGTAATCCGGTGATTGTGGAACCGGAACATTTTTTGGTTGACGGCTGACTTTAAGCATCGATTAAGTCTGCCTCGGATATGCTAAGCCCAACTTCACATTAGAGGGCCAACCAGCCAAGAGGCAGTCATGAAAACCATACAAGTCGCCATTATCTCCATCGCCGCTTTAACCCTGTCGGGTTGCGCGACCGGCTATTATCAGCGTGACTATGTAGGTTACGGCAGCGGCTATTCGTCGCCCAGCTACTATCAAAGCTATGGAAGTAGTTATGCCAGCCCGAGCACCAGTATTACCTATGGTCGGTACTATGTGCAGCCGAGTTATCGTCCCGAGCCCCGCCATGAAGAGCATCACGACTGGCGTGTGCCCGCGCAGCAATTTGATCGCCATGATGGTGGACACGGCGGTTGGCAAAACCGGGAGATGGCTCCGCGGGAGTTTAGGCATGAGCAGCATGCCGGGCAATCACCACGCCAGGAACATGCCATGCCGGAGCAGCACCAAGGACATGGTTTCGGTGGGCACGGCAACGGTGATGATCATCAAAGGCATGGCGGCTGGGGCGGCCGTCACGATAGGCGCGGGGAGTAGAAACGCCGCGAAAACCGGCCGGATGCTTACAATTCGATACGAATCCCCAGTTCGATCACGCGATCGACGGGGATTTTGAAGTACTCTATAGCACTGCTGGAGTTATGCGTTAAAAAGCTGAACAAAGAACGGCGCCATTTCGGCATCGGGCTTTTGCGGCGAAACGAGAGTTTTTCGCTGCCGATAAAGAACGACACGGTTTTTTGATCGATATTCAAACCCTCGTGGCAGCAGAGTTGCAGCGCGCGACGTACGTCCTGTTCTTCTTGGAAGCCGAAATACAGTTTTACCCGGTAAAAGTTGCCGCTATCGCCGAACATGCGGATTTTCACGCGATGGGCTTCCTCGACATAAGGTTCTTCCCGCGTCACGATGGTCAATACGATGAGTTTTTCGTGCATCACGTGGTTATGTTCCAGGTTATGCAGTAAAACTTGCGGTACGCCGTGTACGCTGCGGGCCATGTAAATTGCGGTGCCGGGTACGGTTACCAGCGGATGCTCTTTCAAGCGCTGTTCCAAGTCCTCGAACAGCACCCGCCTTTCGTCTAAATATCTGGCCAATAACTCCTTGCCCCTGATCCAGGTGGTCATGATCAAAAACAACACGGCGCCGACCACCAGCGGCAGCCAGCCGCCGTGAGGAATTTTCAGGCTGTTGGATGCCAGGAACATCAGGTCGATAATCAAAAATGTCGACAGGAATGTGATGCTGGTGGGTTTATTCCATTGCCATAGTGCCTGAATTACGATGAACGCCAGAACGGTATCGACGATCATGGTGCCGGTCACGGCGATACCGTAGGCCGACGCTAACGCCGACGAGGATCTGAAACTCAACACCAGAATGAATACCGATACCATCAACAGCCAGTTGACGGCCGGTACGTATACTTGGCCCATTTCGTCGCCGGAGGTATGCCGAACATTCATCCGTGGGCAGTAGCCAAGTTGAATGGCTTGCCGGGTTACGGAAAAAGCTCCGGAAATGACCGCTTGCGAGGCGATAACGGTGGACAGTGTGGCCAGGATCAGCAGCGGATAGGTCGCCCAATGCGGGGCCATCAGATAAAACGGGTTTTCGATGGCCTTGGGATTGCTCAACAGTAACGCGCCTTGCCCGAAATAATTCAGCAGCAAGGCCGGAAAGACGAAACTAAACCAGGCTCGCCGAATCGGCTTCAAGCCGAAATGCCCCATGTCGGCATATAGCGCTTCCGCGCCGGTTATGGCCAGCACCACGGCGCCCATGATCAAAAAGCCCTTCCAACCCAATTCAAATAATAAACTGAGCGCATAGTAGGGGTTCACGGCCATTAATACGTCCGGGTGTTGGACGATATTGGCGGCACCCAGGACGCCGAGCGTCGCAAACCAGAAACACATGATGGGTGCGAACATTCTGCCGACCTTGCCGGTGCCTCTGGTCTGGATGACAAACAAGACGCTAAGTACCACGATAGTAATCAGCAATACGTAGTGATCCAGACGCGGCGCGACGATATGTAAACCTTCCACCGCGCTGAGAACGGAAATCGCGGGGGTAATCATGCTGTCGCCGTAAAACAATGCCGCGCCCAGCAAACCGATGGTGACAATAAACTTTTTATGTTGCGGGTTGTCTTTAGAGCCCTGTAGCGCCAGAGCCATCAGCGCCATGATGCCGCCCTCGCCCTTATTGTCGGCACGCATGATGAAAATGGCGTATTTGGTGGTGACTACCAAGGTTATCGCCCAGAAAATCAAGGACAATACACCGAGTACATGCGTGGCGTCCGTGGGTAAGCCGCCGTGAAAAACTTCTTTGACCGCATACAATGGGCTGGTGCCGATGTCGCCGAACACCACGCCTATCGCGCTTAAAGCCAATGTATTGACTTGTCCCTGGGTCTGAGAAGATTGTTTTACGGACATATGGAAAAATCGGAAAGAAGCAAGACGGGAACGGAAATTATGCCATAGATTGTAATTCCGCCCGAAATCGTCGTGCCGGGGTGGGGATTTTCGTGGCTAAAACGTCTTAGTAAAGACAGGTTAGACAGAAGTGTTTGCTGTTGCGATAAGGCGTATTAATTTACAATGTCCGGCTAAATTCGGATCGCGCTTAATTTTGTGTTCAACAACTTAATATGTATTTATTTAACAACCACGAGGATGCTTTGCAAAATAATAAGTTGGCGTCATTCGGCGGTTCGGAGCAGTTAACGAAAAGCGGGCGAAGTGCATTATGGCAAATGCTGTTTGGGGAAGAGCAGCCCGCCAGCATGCTGAGATTGTTAACGATATTCGTGTTTCTGTTACATATTTGGGGTTTGCAGCAGATATTGAAACCCGAGGAAAAAGTCACGCCGGCCCAGCCATTGATGATGGAAGTGTCGATGATAGCGATGTCGGCGCCAAAACCCGCCGTGGCTCCGCCGCCGCCAGCACCGCCTCCGCCCGAGAAAAAACCGCCGCCGAAAAAGCCTCAGCCGAAACCGGTTCCTAAAAAAGCCCCTCCGATTGTGCAGAAAGCGCCTGAATATGCGCCGGTCGAACCCGTTTCCGAGCCGCAACCGACGCCGGTAACCGACACGGCTAGCAGCACGCCGGTGACGACTACGACGACCAGTACTACCGCGACTAACGCCGAACAGTTTACCGAAGCCAATTTTCGGGCCAATTACGCGCACAATCCGAAGCCGGAATATCCGATGATCGCCAAAAGCCGAGGTTGGCAAGGCAAGGTGATGTTGCGTGTGCAGGTATCGGCGGAAGGATTAAGCGATGCCGTGGCTGTCGAGACTAGTAGCGGCCATGAAATGCTTGACGAGTCGGCGGTGGACGCCGTCAAAAAATGGAAATTCATTCCGGCCAAGCGCGGCGAAACGCCGGTGGCCAGTTCGGTGATTGTGCCTATTATTTTTACTTTGCGTGAATAAAATCGGAGAGATTAATGCCCTACCATATAGCCCCGGACGCGGTTATCGACGCTACCCTTTACACACTGCTAGCGTTTTCGTTGATAACGTGGACTTTGATCTTTTTCAAAATATGGCAGTTCGCCAAGAATAATTATTACAACAAGCAATACAACACGGCGTTTTGGGACTCTACCGATTTAAAAGCCGCCGAACAATTGCCGGCCGAAACGGCTCGCGGCCCGCAAGCGCGTATTGCCGGTTGCGGCTTTGCCTGGCTGGCGGAGATGACGCATCCGGAAACTTGCACCGGCTTAAAGTTTCGTGGTTCGCCGCAGGATTTGTTGGAGCAAACCCTGCGTAAACAAACCCAGGAAGAACAAAAGCGCATGGAAAGCGGTTTGACAATGCTGGCCAGTATCGGCAGTACCGCGCCGTTTGTCGGTTTGTTCGGTACCGTGTTAGGAATCATGCATGCAATGCACGACATCAGTGCTAGCGGTTCCGCGAGTTTGGATGTGGTTGCCGGGCCCATTGGCGATGCATTAATTGCCACGGCCATCGGTATTGCCGTAGCGGTGCCGGCGGTGTTGGCCTATAATTTTTTCCAGCGCCGCGCCAAGCATCATCGGGCTTCGCTAGAAAATTTCGTCGACGGTTTTCTACATATTGCCTTCGGCGATTCAGTCGGTAATACCAGCAAAAACAAGGAGTAGATAAATGGGATTTAAGACAAACTCGGACGACGACGATGCTGTTAGCGAAATTAACGTAACGCCGCTAGTCGATGTGATGTTGGTGTTGGTGATTATCTTGTTGGTCACCGCGCCGTTGCTGACGCAGTCGGTAAACGTAGCCTTGCCGAAAACGGCCTCGACGACGCCGGATATGGAAAAACAGCCGATGCAACTGGGTATCGACGCCCAAGGCGGCGTCACCTTGAATAAAAATGCAATTGCCGACTTAACGGCGCTGGATACCACGCTACGAAACGAATTGGCCGGCAACCCCGAACTCATCATTCACATCTATGCCGATCAGGGCGTGAATTACGGTAAGGTCGCGGAAGTGATGGCCACCGTGCAACACGCCGGCATATCCAAGTTGGCGTTTGTCACGCTGGAAAAATAGATAAGATTGGCAGCGCATTTTGGCCGATAGGCCGGGGATAATTACACCGCTGCTTGTTAACTCAGATAACTAAATCCGGGGTCTCCGATTTACCCGGATTTATTTTTCCCTACGTTCTTCTCGATATATTCGATCATCAAGCCGGCAATATCCTTGCCGCTGGTCTTTTCTATACCTTCCAGGCCCGGCGAGGAATTGACTTCCATCACCAGCGGGCCGCGTTTCGAACGCAGCAAGTCGACGCCGCAGATATTCAAACCCATGATTTTGGCGGCTCGCACCGCGGTCGAACGCTCCGCCGGCGTTAGTCTAATTAAAGTGGCCGTGCCGCCGCGATGCAGATTGGAACGAAACTCGCCTTCGCGGCCTTGGCGTTTCATCGCCGCCACCACCTTGTCGCCGATGACAAAACAACGAATGTCGCTGCCGGCGGCCTCCTGAATGAATTCCTGCACCATAATATTGGCGTTCAGCCCCATAAACGCCTGAATTACGCTATGCGCGGCGTTATGGGTTTCCGCAAGTACCACGCCTATGCCTTGCGAGCCTTCCACCAACTTGATCACCAGCGGCGCGCCGCCGACTTCGGCGATTAGATCTTCGATATTGTCCGGATTATGCGCAAACGCGGTAATCGGCAGGTCGATACCTTTGCGGGCCAGCAATTGACTGGAAGCCAACTTGTCGCGGGAGCGGCTGATAGCCGCCGAATTATTTAAGGTAAATGTATTCATCACCTCGAACTGCCGCAATACCGCCGTGCCGTAAAAGGTAATCGACGCGCCGATTCTGGGAATTACCGCATCGTAACCGACCAGATTTTCGCCCATGTAATGGATTGACGGCTTCATCGAGGTGATGTTCATATAACAATGGGTCGGGTCCAACACCCTGGCTTCGTGACCGCGCGCCGTGGCGGCCTCCAGCAGACGCACACTGGAATACAGCGTGGCGTCGCGGGACAGTATCGCGATCTTCATCTCCGGTTCAAACCGCGCTTAAAGATGGATGCCGTCAAAATCGCTGACCTGAACATGTGCGGCGCCGGCATCCGGTTTTTGCTCGCGTATTAGCCAGCAGGTAGCTAGGCCGGCCAGGCGGGCGGCGTCCAATTCTTCCTTTATGTCCGATAGAAACAGAATTTGCTCGGCCGGCAAGCCAAGTTCGGCGGCGATGCGCCGGTACGATTCGCTTTCGCGTTTTGCGCCGATATGCGTATCGAAATAGCCGGAAAACAAGGGCGTCAAATCGCCGAAATCGCTGTGACCGAACAACAGCTTTTGCGCCTGCACCGAGCCCGACGAGTACACATAGAGTTTGTAGCCCTGACCATGCCAGGCACGCAGATTGCGTTCGGCATCCGGGTAAACGTGACCGGTAAAATCGCCGTTACGATAGCCTTCCAGCCAAATCAAGCCCTGCAAGGATTTCAACGGCGTGATTTTTTGATCGGTATCGATCCACTGGATGAATTGCGCTATTACGGCTTCGTCATTCGGTTCGCCGCCGGCAATTTGCTTGGCCTCGGCCAACAATTGCCGGATCTCGGCTTGGGTTTGACGGCTTCTGACGAAATCCGGTAAATGAGCGCGCGCATACGGAAACAACACATCCTTCACGAACGATAGCGACGAGGTGGTGCCCTCGATATCGGTGACGATGGCTTTGATCATAACGCGGCCAAATATTGGTCTAGCGTCGGAAAGCTATCGGCAATCGGATTGCCGGTAAATTCCGCTACCCAGCCGTCTTCGGTGGTGAACAAACGGATGCATTTAAACGCCGGATTTTCGCCCATATCGAACCAATGCGTGGTATTGGCCGGTACGCTGATCAGATCGCCCTGTTCGCACAGCACAGCATAGACTTGATCGTCGACGTGCAGGTAAAAAAGGCCGCGGCCTTCCACAAAGAAGCGTACTTCGAAATCGCTGTGGGTATGCTCGGCTAAAAACTTTTGCCGCAATGCCTCTTTATTGGGATGGTCGGCGTTCAAACTGATCACATCCACAGACTGAAAGCCGAATTGTTGTTTCAGTTTGTCTATCGAGCTTTGATAAGCCTTTAAAACCGCGTCGGCATCGTCGCTTGCCGAGAATTCACAATCGGCTTGCCAGCGTTCAAATTGCACGCCGATGTTATGCAACTGCCCGGCGATGCTTTCAATATCGCGAAAGGTATTGCCGTTTTGAGGTTGGTTGGCAGGGTAGAGGGTTAGTGCGCTCATAGTCGTGTTACTCCATGTAGTCGAATTTCAACATCAAATAAAAATTCCAATGCTTCCAGATGGCGCAAGGCATCGTCAACCGACGCGCCCCAGGTATAAAAACCATGGCCGGCGATAATATAACCGTAAACGTCGCGGTCGTGGCGATCCAGATAGTTCTCGACTTTGGCCGCCAGTCGGGGAATATCCTGATCGTTGCCGAAAATGGGAATGGAAATGCGGGTTTCGTGGGTGTTGATGCCGGCAAAGGCTTTGAGCAGTTCGTAATCCTTTAATACGATCTCATGCTTGAACAGCCGCGCCGTCAGCGTGGCATTGATCGAATGCGGATGCAGCACCGCCTGAGCATCCGGGAAGCGCTGGTAAATCGAGGTATGCAGCAAAGTTTCCGCCGACGGCTTCTTACCGTCCAGTGAATTGCCTTTGCTGTCAATCAACATGATGTCGTCGGCTTGTAAGCGGCCTTTATGCCGGCCGGATACGGTGATGGCTATATTGCCGTCGCTGAGCTTGGCCGAGAAATTGCCGCTGGTAGCCGGCACCCAACCCTTGCTGTCTATGAAGCGGCCGGCGGCAATCAATTGATCTGCCTTGCGGAAAAATTCGTCGGTCTTTAAGGTCATGGAATGTTTTGCGGATTGCAAAAGAAAAAGAAGAGAAAGAGTTGGCCTGTAAGCCGGGTTCTGTCGTGAACAGCCATTCATCTAGGCGCTTGGTCACCCAAGCGCTCAAGCAATCTACCCAGGAGCAACGCGGGCCACGCCAATGCTCCTCTATTTGATCTTGCTCCGGGTGGGGTTTACCCTGCCACACCTGTTACCAGTTGCGCGGTGCGCTCTTACCGCACCATTTCACCCTTACCCGACCGTTGCCGGCCAGGCGGTATATTTTCTGCGGCACTTTCCGTAGGCTCGCGCCTCCCAGGCATTACCTGGCACCCTGCCCTATGGAGCCCGGACTTTCCTCCCTTTTATTTGCATAAAACGGCGACTGTTCGGCCAACTCTGTGGGCGATTATACAGGCAATGCCGAAAAATAGGGTACTCGACTACCGCGAAACGATATAGGCACCGAATGCGGTGTATCGGTTTAAGTCGGGGCAGCGACGATCCGCCTGCTATTCCCAAACCAAAGCGCCACCGGTCTGATATTCGATAACCCGCGTTTCGAAGAAGTTTTTCTCCTTGCGTAGATTGGCCTGTTCGTCCAGCCACGGCAGCACGTTGGCCGCGCCGGGGAAGGGTTCGGAGAGGCCTATTTGCCGGGCCCGGCGGTTGGCGACGTAGCGGAATTGCTCTAAATGCAAGCCGGCGTTGTAGCCCAGTATCGGCTCGCGCAGGATATAGCCGGCATAGGCAGCTTCGGCGGCTTCGGCTTCGTCCCACATTTGCCGTAGCGCTTGCGGGTTTAGCGTCAGATTTTCCTCATCCAACAATTGCCGCACCACGCGCACGCCGAACGCGCAATGCAGCACTTCGTCGCGCATGATGTATTGCAACTGCTCGGCGGCGCCTTTCATCAAGCCGCGCCGCTGCAACGCAAACACCGGGCTGAAACCGTTGTAAAACCAGCAACCCTCGAACACGGCGGCGAAGAACAGATAAGCCATCGCAAATTCGTGCAGCGCGTCGCGGTCGGTCAAGGGCCGGCCGGATTGCAGCACGCCATGCAAGCGGCGGTTGGCTAAAGCGATCTTGCCGTGAATTTCCGGCACCACCCGGTAACGGTTGTAAATCTCACGCTGATCGATACCCAGAGTTTCAATGCAATGCTGGTAGGTCCAGGTGTGCAGGGCTTCTTCATAGACTTGCCGGGCCTGATAGATTTGCAATTCCGGCGCGCTCATTTTCTCCATCACCGCCAAGCCGATATTGCGCATCGCCAGGATGTCGGAGGTGGTCAGATAGGCCAGCACATTTTCGAATACATGGCGTTCGGCCGGCGTCAGTTTATGCTGGTAGTCGTGTACATCCTGCGCCATCGAGATTTCCAGTGGCGTCCAGTGATTGCGGTTGGCGTTCAGGAAAAACGACCAGGCCCACGGGTATTTGAACGGCGCCAGTTGATTGATGTCGGCCTGGCCGTTGACCACCCGTTTTTGTTCGGGATCGATGGGCTGCGGCGTACCATCGCCCGCCGTAGCCGTTTTTGCCGACGTTGCCTGGATTTCAAGCGCTGCTGGCGCCACATCCCAATCGTCAAAGCTTAATGTCGATTTCATTGGCAAGCCTCGCAATCCGGATCGGTAATTGAACAAGCCTTGGGCGCCGTCTCGTCGGCACCGGCTTTTTCCATCGAGGTGGCGCCCAAGGTGCGCAGGTAATAGGTGGTTTTCAAGCCCAGTTGCCAGGCCAACCGGTACAACTGGTCCAGTTTGCCGCCGGTCGGTGCGGCGACATACAGATTCAGCGCTTGCGACTGGTCTATCCATTTTTGCCGGCGGGCGGCGGCTTCGACCAACCATTCCGGCTCGATTTCGAAGGCCGTGGCATAGCGGGCTTTAATCGCGGCGGGCACCCGCTCGATGGCGGCCAACGAGCCGTCGAAGTATTTCAAATCTGCGACCATCACTTCGTCCCACAAATCCAACGCCTTCAACTCGCGCACCAGCGCAGTGTTGACCACGGTGAATTCGCCGGACAGATTGGATTTGACGTACAGGTTTTGATACACCGGTTCGATGGACGCCGACACGCCGATGATGTTGGCAATGGTCGCGGTTGGCGCAATCGCCACGCAGTTGGAATTGCGCATGCCGACCTTACAAATGCGCTCGCGTAGTGCGTTCCAGTCCAGCCGGCCGGCCGTGACCACGCCCAACTCGCCGCGCGTTTCGTTCAAGCGTTCCAGCGTGTCCGGCGGCAACAAACCTTGCTGCCACAAGCTGCCGGCAAAGCTGGTGTAGCTGCCGCGTTGCTCGGCCAGATCGGCCGAGGCTTGGTAAGCGTGGTAACACAGCAATTCGGCCGAATAGTCGGCAAACTCCACGGCTTCCCGGCTGGCATAAGCGATACCCAATTGGTGCAGGCAATCGGCGAACCCCATCATGCCCAGTCCGACCGGGCGGTGGCGCAGGTTGGCGTTGCGGGCTTTAACCGTGGCGTAGAAATTGATGTCGATGACGTTGTCCAGCATGCGCATCGCGGTTGCGATGGTGCGTTGCAATTTGTCGGCGTCCAACTGCCAAACCCCGTTGTGTTCGGCCAGATGCGCGGCCAGATTCACCGAGCCCAAATTGCAGACCGCGGTTTCATCGTTAGAGGTGTTCAGCGTGATTTCGGTGCACAGATTGGAGCTGTGAATCACCCCTGCATGCTGCTGCGGCGAACGCAGATTGCAGGCGTCCTTGAAGGTAATCCACGGATGGCCGGTTTCGAACAGCATGGTCAGCATCTTGCGCCAAAGCTGCACCGCGCCGATGCGCTTGCATAACTTGATCTCCCCGCGCACGGCCTTGGCTTCGTAAGCTTGATAAGTCTCGGCGAAGGCAGCGCCGTAAAGATCGTGCAAGTCCGGCACGTCGACCGGCGAAAACAAGGTCCAGTCGCCGTTGCCTTGCACCCGCTGCATAAAAAGGTCCGATACCCAGGCGGCGGTGTTCATGTCATGCGTGCGGCGGCGCTCGTCGCCGGTGTTTTTGCGCAGTTCCAGAAATTCTTCAAAATCCAGATGCCAGTTTTCCAGGTAGGCACAGACCGCTCCCTTGCGCTTGCCGCCCTGGTTGACCGCGACGGCGGTGTCGTTGACCACCTTTAAAAACGGAATCACGCCCTGGCTGTGGCCATTGGTGCCTTTGATACGGCTGCCTAGCGCCCGTACCGGGGTCCAGTCGTTGCCCAGGCCGCCGGCGTATTTTTGCAACAGCGCGTTTTCCTTGATGCTTTGGTAAATGCCGTCCAGATCGTCGGATACCGTGGTCAGATAGCACGAGGACAGTTGGGAATGGCGAGTGCCGCTGTTAAATAAGGTCGGCGTCGAACACATAAAGTCGAAGCTGGATAGCAGGCGGTAAAACTCGATAGCGCGCGCTTCACGGTCGATCTCGTTTAGGGCCAAGCCCATCGCTACCCGCATGAAAAAGCACTGCGGCAGTTCGATGCGGCGACCGTTGAGGTGCAGGAAATAGCGGTCGTACAGGGTTTGCAGACCCAGGTAATCGAATTGCAGATCGCGTTCAGCCTGCAAGGCCAAGCCCAGTTGTTCCAGATTGAACTCGGCCAGCCGTGGATCGAGCAACTCGGCGGCGATACCGGCGGCGATGAAGTCGGCAAAGCAGCCGGCGTAGCGTTCGCCCATGTCGGTTTGGGTCAAGGTCAAGCCGGTTGCTTCCAGGCGCAGATTGCTTAACAGCAAGCGCGCGGCGACCTTGCCGTAGCCAGGTTCGGTTTCGATCAAAGTGCGGGCGGCTAATACCAAGGCTTGGCGCACCGCCGCCAGCGGCATGCCGTCGTAGAGATTGGGCAGGGTTTCGGTCCAAACCCGTTCGGCATCGACGCCGGCCAAATCGGCACAGGCCTCGCGGCACAGTGCGACGAATGCGGCGCTATCCAGCGGCCGGCGTTGACCGTGATCATCCACCTGTAAAGTAGGCGTGGTATTGTCGATTGCGAGCCGGGCCGCGCGCTGCTCGGCGTGTTTTTCCCGGTAGAGTACATAAGCGCGCGCCACGTCGTGGGCCCCGGAACGCATCAGAGCTAGCTCCACTTGGTCCTGAATATCTTCGATGTGCACCGTGCCGCCGCCGGGCAAGCGCCGCGTCAAGGCCTCCACCACTTTGGCGGTAAGTTGTGCAACCTGATCGCGGGTACGCGCCGAATTGACGCTGAGCCGGCCCTCGACCGCGAGAAAGGCTTTGGTAATGGCGATGGCGATTTTTTCCGGCTGAAAGGCGGCCACGGAACGGTTGCGGCGTATGACTTCCAAGCCGCTAGCCGGCGGATACGATGGCGCATGTTTAAGGGGTGCGGCGGGGTCGGGATAAAAATTGGCGGGTTGAGCGGCGGTATCCATGTGTTTCTCCACGAAGGGAGCAGGGGCATGAAGCTGCAACGGCAGACGCAAAACGGGAAACCAAGAGCCCGGGCCGCAATACTTGCCATCGTCCTCGGAGACACCCCGCTCCCGGTTGATAAAAGTTTCGAGGGCAGGTCTCCTGGCTTTCGGGTCGCCGCTTAGGTTCGGCCTTCCCGGACTCGCGTCCAGTGGCACGGGGTGAACCTAAACTCGCCGATTACAGTTGCGGGGGCAGCTCCGGCTTTCCGGCGAGCATGCGAAAAACGCAAAATCGCCGACCGGATTCCCTTTTAATCCCCTTCGGGGGGAACCGTCTCGAGCAGGGAGTTTAGGCGGGGTAAAGTGATCTGTCAAGGCGATAGTCACTATATATTGTGTATTTTTTCATAAAAATCACCGTATGTAGTGCTAGGCAAACGATCCAGGTAGGCCGTCGCCAGCTCCAGACCTTCCGGATGGTTGGCGAAAGCCGCGTTGAAGGCTGGATTGACGTTATACGGACGCAGGGATATATTGCTTGTATATAGCAGTCTGGAGGCACCCATGGCGACCAGTACCGTATTTACCAACAACCGCAGTCAGGCCGTGCGTCTACCCGCCGACATGCGATTTCCCGACAGTGTCAAAAAGGTTGAGATTCGTGCCGTTGGGTAGGAGCGCATCATTGCCCCGGCGGACGCAGCTTGGGACAGTTTTTTTCTCGATGGCCCGAGCGTCAGCGACGATTTTCTAAACGGACGCCCTAGCCAGCAGCAAGGTGAGCGCGAGAGCTTTTAAGCGCATGCTGAAATATCTGCTCGACATCAACATCGTCATCTATGTGATTAAGCGGCGACCGATCGAGGTGTTGGCGACCTTCAACCGGCATCACGGCCGGATGGCGATTTCCGCCGTGACCTTGGCCGAATTGATCCACGGTGCCGAGAAAAGCCAATTCCCTGCCCGAAATCTTGCCACGGTAGAAGACTTTTGCAGCCGTTTGCAGGTATTGCCATACAACGATAGCGCCGCGCTGCATTACGGCGGCATACGCGCCGCGTTGGAGAAAATCGGCCAACCGATAGGCGTCAACGACCTGCACATCGCCGCCCATGCCTGCAGCCACGGATTGATAATGGTCAGCAACAACTTGCGGGAGTTCGAACGAGTGCCGGGATTGTTGATGGAGAATTGGTTGGGGTGAGAGGGGGAAGATGTCGCTGGCGCGACGGCTTGATTGAATGCCGGATGCCGCTTATTCCCTGCGCTCCGAAGGATTTGGCGAGGGTTTTCGGAAGGGCTGTCCTAGCCCTCCGAAAACGAGCGGCATCCCTGCCGCCCCCTCTCGGGCTAATCTTGCCAAATCCTTCGGTGCTCGGCGCGGCAAAACGGGAGAAAACCAGGCCGTGAAATTGGAAAGCGTCTAATATTTTCGAGGTTTTGTAGGGCGCATTAGCGATAGCGTCAGCGCCGAATGCTTGAAGGCCTATTACTGCCTTCAAAGCATACACTCCTTATGTTAGATAATTAAGATAACTTGATATAGCTGCCAAGGAGAGAACATGAAAAATACCGGCGATTTTCTGGTACTACGCTATTCCCTAGTGGAAGATGCGCAAACTAGCTTAGATGTCTCGCCGTTGCCCTCAACGAAAGGTGCTGCAATATTAGTTGCGCTGTATGGCGATCGCGAATTCGAACATCACAATGTTAAATACGCTTTTGTCGGTTTTGCGGAGGCAAAACCCACCGAGTTATATACCTTCCAAATAGGTAGATATTTCGTCGGCAAAGTAGCAAAGTTAAGAACCGCACATGTTGGTGAAAAAGTCCCCGGCGACATTATCGAACGTGAAGCAGATGACTGGATTCCCCTTGTGGCTGTATTTGACCTCCAGGAACAATACATATTCATACAACGGGATTGGAAGTTTGGGACCGAATCTCAAGTCACAAATGCACTTCAAGCCGGTATCCGCGAACCGGTTCTGGGAAAGTATAACTATCGAGTATTCATAGAAGCCAAAACCAAGACAGCAGAATTCTGGTCGGTGGTTCGATCTCATAGAAGAATATATCGATTAGAACTTAAGCTAATTTCACCGAATATTCTTCGTACCAACGAAAAAGCACGTGAAGCGCTGGAAGAGCTAAAAAAATTATATAGCCAAGATGAAATTTCCATGGTTCTTGAAAGTGAGTCAGGTAATTTGGAAATTCCTGAAGAGCCGATAGCCGACTATGTCGATTATGCTGCTGAAGGCGAAGGAAAATGGGTATTAGTTACCGAAGGCGACCGAGGAGGAAAAAAGAAACATACAAGCGAAAAGGCCGCTGTTTACGTGGAATTACCAATTCCGACTGAAGAAGAGATATATAACGAAGGTCAATTGGAATTGGAAACAGGTTTGCCAGCTCCTGGGCGAGAATTAAGTGATGCGGGGCTTATTGCTCAAGTAATTACCGAATCCGAGAATTTGGATCGTAATCACAGCCGATGATTAGATTCATATTGGTCTTTTTGTTAGCTTTCAGTTTAGCGTTGCTGATAACGTTTTATGTTAGCAGCTTAGCCCTGCCGATTTTCCAAGAATTACTATCGGTCATTGTCCCTCTGGCCGTAGTAACGGGCACCCTGTCTTATGCGCTATATTCCTATGTTGATGGTGTATTAAAAGATGTTTCGTCGGATGCGAAAGTAAAGGGGGTTGAAGGCTTTGGGGCGACAATTCAATCTCTGACCAGTTTAAAGAAAGAAATACTAGCAAACGCATTCGCTGTAATCGGGTTATTGCTAATCGAGCGTTTTTCGCACGGATTGTCGTTGATATTTCCTGTCAGCAAAGAGGAGCCTTTCAACTGGTTTTGGGCAATTGCTGTTTCGATGCGCGTGGCCTGTTTTGCCTCAAGTGTGGCAGTGGCGGCTGTGCAATGTCGTGGTTTTATTATCGCCAATGATTATAGGGCTGTGATCAGTCGTGCGAAATAGCCGCCCCACCCGCATGCTTCACCAACCAGCGTAAATACTCCAGCTCTGCATCCTCGTGCCGGCAAGCCAGGTACATGGTCTTGGCTATGGGTAGCCCGGTAAAGCGCAGGCCGGTCAGGCCGAGTTTGGCGGATTTGTCGGCCAGTAGCCATTCCGGCAGCAGGCAAACGCCGCGGCCGGCGGCGGCAAGTTGCAGCATGATGTCGGTTTCCTCGACTTGAATATGGGCGGCGGGTTCGATGCCGGCCGGTTGCAGTATTTTGCGGAACATGTCCAGCCGTTCGCGGGCCACCGGGTAGGTCAACACGGTTTCGCCGCGCAGATCGGCTGGTGTTATTTCCGCGCGGCCTGCCAGCGGATGGCTATCGGGCACGATCAACACCAGCTCGAAGTCGAATAGCGGCTGGTAGCTGAGCAGGCCGTTATCCACCGGGTCAGAGGTCAATACGGCGTCCAGCTTGTACTGGCGAATGGCCTCGAACGATTCGAAGCGGTAGCGCGAGGTGACTTCCACCGTCAAATCCGGCCAGGCCCGCAAATAGGGCTGCAGGATGTTGCGGAACCATTCGTAGCAAGCATGGCATTCGATGCCTATGGTCAACTTGCCGGTTTTGCCTGTCGCCAGTTGCGCCAGGTGATTTTCCGCCGAATCGACGGTGGCGATCACCGATTCGGCCACCTCGGACAAATAGCGCCCGGCTTGACTCAACACCAGCGAACGGCCTTGCTTATACCACAGCGTCACGCCCAGGCGTTGTTCCAGGTTTTTAATTTGATGCGACAACGCCGACTGAGTCAGATACAGGGTTTCGGCGGCGGCGCTCAGCGTGCCGTGGCGTTTTAACGCCAGCAGGATGCGCAAGTGGATCAATTCCATATCAATGAATATCTCTCATGATTCGATGAAGAATCATCGATTATCGTCACTCATCGACCTGTTTACAATGTTTCATGTGTCAAACATTCAACAGATGGTAGTTATTCATGACAAAAATTCACAATTTAGGCTTCCCCCGTATCGGCGCGAAGCGCGAGCTGAAATTTGCTTTAGAGTCGTACTGGAACGGCGAGTCCTCGCGTGACGAACTCAAGGCGCTCGGCAAGCAGTTGCGCCGGCGTCATTGGCAGGCGCAATCCGGATTGGATTGGGTACCGGTTGGCGACTTCGCTTTCTACGATCAGGTGCTGGACATGAGCTTTACGCTGGGTAATTTGCCCGAGCGGGTGCAGGGCTTCCATGGCGATGCGCTGGACAACTACTTCCGCGTCGCCCGCGGCCGTTCGGCGCAATCCGCGCCCGAAACGGCGCCGTGTTGTAGTGGGGTAGCTGCCGGTGAAATGACTAAATGGTTCGACACCAACTACCATTACATTGTGCCCGAGTTCACCGCCGCCACGGAATTCAAACTGGACGCGGCCCGCCTGCTGGAACAACTGGCGGAAGCCAAGGCGCAAGGCGTCGCCGCCAAGCCGGTGATCATCGGCCCGGTCACTTACTTATGGCTGGGCAAGGCCAAGGACGATTCGCACAAGCTGGAACTGTTGCCTAAGTTGCTGCCGATTTACGTCGAATTGCTGGAAACGCTGGCGGCGGCGGGCGTGGAATGGGTGCAGATCGATGAACCGATTCTCGTCACCGAACTCGATGCGGTCTGGCAAGATGCTTTTAATACGGCTTACCATCACTTGCGCGCCTGTCGCGTCAAACTGTTGCTGGCGACCTATTTCGGCCAACTGGCGGAAAACCGCAGTCTCGCCGCCAATATGCCGGTGGCCGGTTTGCATGTCGATGCCGTCAACGGCCGCAGCGATGTCCTGTTATTGCTGGGCATGCTGCCGGAACACATGACTCTGTCGCTGGGGGTAATCAATGGCCGCAACATCTGGAAAACCGACCTCAACGCCGTGCTGGATTGGCTGGAGCCGGTAGCGCGACAATTGGGTGAACGCCTATGGCTGGCACCGTCATGCTCGCTACTGCATGTGCCGGTGGATCTGGACAGCGAGCGGAAACTCGATGCCGAAATCAAATCCTGGCTGGCTTTTGCCAGGCAAAAACTCGCCGAGCTGCGCCTGTTGGGCATCGCACTGAACCAAGGACGCGCCGCGGTCAAAGCTGAATTGGATGCCAACCGTGCCGCCATCGAAACGCGCCGTGTTTCGGTGCGGGTCAATAATTCGGCGGTCAAGGCGGCCTTGGCCGGCATTACCCCGCAAATGGCTCAGCGCAAAAGTCCTTATGCGCAACGTGCCGTCAAACAAGCCGCCTTGCTGAACTTGCCCAAGTTTCCCACCACCACTATCGGGTCGTTCCCGCAAACGGCGGAAATTCGGCTGGCGCGCAGTCAATTCAAGTCCGGCAAACTGGATGAAGCCGGCTATAAAGCGATCATGCGCGCCGAAATCGCCCGTTGCGTACGCGAACAGGAGGTGCTCGGTTTGGACGTGTTGGTACATGGCGAAGCCGAGCGTAACGACATGGTGGAATATTTCGGCGAACAGCTAGCCGGCTACGCATTCAGCCAATCCGGTTGGGTGCAGTCTTACGGCTCGCGTTGCGTCAAGCCGCCCATCTTGTTTGGCGATATCAGTCGCCCGCGCCCGATGACCGTCGAATGGATCGGCTACGCCCAGTCGCTGACCGGCAAGCCGATGAAAGGCATGTTGACCGGGCCGGTGACGATTCTGAATTGGTCGTTCGTCCGCGACGACCAGCCGCGTTCGGTCACCTGCAAGCAACTGGCCTTGGCTATCCGCGAGGAAGTGCTGGATTTGGAAGGTGCCGGCATCGGCGTGATACAAATCGACGAAGCGGCCTTGCGCGAAGGTCTGCCGCTACGCCGATCGCAATGGCAAGCCTATCTGGATTGGGCCGTGGAATCGTTCCGTATCACGACGGGCGGCGTGGCGGACGAGACGCAGATTCACACGCACATGTGTTACTCCGAGTTCAACGACATCATTGCCGCCATCGCCGATATGGACGCCGACGCGATTACTATCGAGACCTCGCGTTCCGACATGGAGTTGCTGGATGCCTTCGAGCATTTCAACTACCCGAACGGGATAGGTCCTGGCGTGTACGACATCCATTCGCCGAATATCCCGAGCGAGCGGCATATCGTCGCGCTGATGCACAAGGCTGCCGAGCGTATTCCGGCCGAACGGTTGTGGGTCAACCCGGATTGCGGTCTAAAAACCCGCCAGTGGCCTGAGGTAATACCGGCGCTGACCCAAATGGTGGCCGCCGCCAAGACCTTACGCGCGACGTTGGGCTGACAGGCTAATAGCTAAATACTCGAGTACCGATGAACATTTCGTTTGAAATCGTCCCCAGAACGCTGGACACCTTTGAAAAGCAATATGCGTTTGTCCAGAGCCTGGATAGCGGCATCAATATCATCAACGTGCCGGATATTCAGCGTTTCGATATTCGCAGCTGGGAACTTGCGACACGCATTGATCGGCGTAAATACCGCTTTGTTCCTCATTTTCGCGCCATCGATTTTAAAATCGATGGCGGCGAGTTGTATCGTATCATCGAGCAATACCAGCTGGATAACGTATTGCTGGTGACCGGCGATCCGCCGGAAGGTTTGAAACGCAGCTATTGCAATACCGATGTGGTCGATTTGATCCGGGCGGTACGTCGGCGTTTCCCGGCGCTGAACATCTATGCCGGATTCGACCCGCACCGGCATGGTTTGCAGCACGAATGCCATTATATTCAGCGCAAGGCCGATGCCGGCGCCGACGGCTTTTTCTCGCAACCGTTCTACGATCACCGTTTGGTGGAACTATTTGCCGAACATATGGATGGTCTGGAAACCTATATCGGTATCAGTCCGGTGCTTACGTTGGCCTCGCAAAATTATTGGGAAGTGAAAAATCACGTCAAATTTCCAAAACATTTCAAACCCGATTACGACTGGAACGTCGAATTCGCCAATAAGGTCATAGCCTCGGCGCTTGAAAATGACTGGAATGTTTATTTCATGCCGATCAAAGTGGACTTAAAGAAATATTTTGAGCGGATAAATTTGGGGCAAGTGGTACGGCAAGACTATTGCCTGGACCAGCTTGAGCAATTTGTTTGATGCTATTTCGAGCATGAGTAACACGTGGATTTCGGCTATACCGTTCGTGTCCCCGGCGGCGCGCCGGACTTTTTTGCGAACTTTCTGGAACGAGAGTGCCGCCCCGGTCAGTAGCCATTTAAGGGCAGCACGCCATGGCTTTAGCAGTCCCGCGCCGAATTCCCGGCAAATACGTGCCTCGGGCCACCAGGCAAAATCGTAGCCGGTAGATATGGCTTGTATGGATTTTGCCAGGCTGGCTGATGGCAGCGTAGTTTATAGGCAGTACGTGTTTTAGACGCCATAACGCACAAGAGTCGTTACATTGTGTGGCCTACGCCGGATAATAAGCTTGTATTTTTATCCGATTCTCCACTAACCCTAGGAGCTTTACCATGAAACGTATTACGCTTTTATTTTTAGCCGCAAGCTTTTCGACCGTAGCGCTGGCAGTTCCGGAAACTTATATTATCGACGGCACCCATACCTTACCGCGATTTTCTTACAGTCATTTTGGTTATTCCAACCAACTAAGCCGCTTTGATAAAACCACCGGCAAAATCGTGCTGGATCGCCAAGCGAAAACCGGTTCCGTGGACGTCACGGTGGACGCCACTTCCGTCGACACCGGCTACCCGCTTTTCAATGAGCATATTCAAGGTGAAGATTTCCTGGATACCGCCAAGTACCCCACCGTTACGTTCATATCCAACAAGCTGAAATTCGATGGTGAGACCTTGGTGGCGGTAGATGGCACCTTGACGCTGAAAGGCATTAGCAAGCCGGTGACATTGACCGTAACTTCGTTCCAATGCATGCCGCACCCGATACTTAAGAAAGACGCTTGCGGCGCTAACGCCACCACGGTCGTAAAACGTACTGAATTCAATATGGGCAAATACGCGCCGCACGTAGGCGATGATGTCACTATTACCATTCCGGTCGAAGCCGCAAAAGAGTAAGCAAGCGAAGCATACGCTGGCGGGATATTCCACCAGCGTATGCCGCGCGGTTAACGCAGTTTGCCATCGACTAAGCTTGAGGTGGAGGCGCTTTCTTTGAAGGCTTCTCCGCTTTTGCGGGATTAAGTGCAAACGTCATCTTCTTCTGGCAAGGGCTGGGCAAGTCTGAAAATACTCAACCGGCGGGCACTTCGTGGTAAATTTTGATTTGTTTCTCAAGCCTTAGATTCCGCCATGACCACCATCCGCCAAGACGATTTCATCCAAAGCATCGCCGATGCCTTGCAATACATTTCCTACTATCATCCGCAGGATTTCATCCGGGCCTTGTATGCGGCTTACCAAAAAGAGCAAAGCCCGGCCGCCAAGGACGCGATGGCGCAGATTCTGATTAATTCCAGAATGTGCGCGGAAGGCCGGCGGCCGATTTGTCAGGATACCGGTATTGTCACCGTATTTCTGAAGATTGGCATGGATGTGCGCTGGGACGCCAAGCTCGGCGTCGGCGAAATGGTCAACGAAGGTGTGCGCCGGGCTTATCTGCATCCGGACAACGTGCTGCGCGCTTCGATTTTGTCCGATCCGGCCGGCAAGCGCATCAACACCAAGGACAATACGCCGGCGGTGATCCATATGGAACTGGTGCCGGGCGACAAAGTGGACGTGGAAGTGGCGGCGAAGGGCGGAGGTTCGGAAGCTAAATCTAAGTTTGTCATGCTCAATCCGGCCGACAGCATCGTCGATTGGGTGATGAAAACCGTGCCGACCATGGGTGCCGGCTGGTGCCCGCCCGGCATCCTCGGCATCGGCATCGGCGGCACCGCCGAAAAAGCCATGATTTTGGCTAAACAGGCCTGTATGGGTTCTATCGATATTCAGGATTTGATCGCGCGGGGCCCAAGCAATGCGCTGGAAGAATTGCGGCTGGAGTTGTACGACAAGGTCAACGCGCTAGGCATCGGTGCCCAGGGTCTGGGCGGCTTGACCACGGTGCTGGATATAAAAATTCTGGATTACCCTACCCACGCCGCCAATAAGCCGGTGGCGATGATCCCCAACTGCGCCGCCACCCGTCACGCGCATTTTGTATTGGATGGTTCAGGTCCGGCCTTATTGACGCCGCCCAAACTGTCCGACTGGCCGGAAATTACCCAATCCGCCGGCAGTGCCCGCCGCGTCAATATCGACGGCCTAAGCAAGCAAGACGTTGCCGACTGGAAGCCTGGCGAAACCTTGTTGCTCAGCGGCACGCTGCTCACCGGCCGCGACGCCGCCCACAAGCGTATCGTTGATCTTTTGAACAAGGGCGAACCCTTGCCGGATGGTGTGGACTTAAAAGACAAATTTATCTATTACGTCGGTCCGGTCGATGCCGTGCGCGACGAGGTTGTCGGCCCAGCCGGACCCACCACCGCGACCCGTATGGACAGCTTTACCGATACCGTGCTGGAAAAAACAGGTCTGTTGGGCATGATCGGCAAATCCGAGCGTGGCCCGATAGCGATAGATGCCATCGCCAAGCATAAAGCGGTGTATCTGATTGCGGTTGGCGGCGCGGCGTATTTAGTGTCCAAAGCCATCAAGCAGGCCCGCATCGTCGCGTTCCCTGAACTCGGTATGGAAGCGATACACGAGTTTGTCGTGGAGGATATGCCGGTAACAGTGGCGGTGGATAGTCGCGGGGAGTCGATACACAATACAGCACCGAAGTTGTGGCAGAGTAAGATAGGGAAGATTCCGGTAGTACTGGAATGAAGCCAGTGGCCTTTTGGCGAAGCTGATTTTTCCAAAATGATGCTTTGCTTTTAGCTCAAAGGCATAGCGAAAGGATGTTGGGAGAGTTAGTTCATCGCCGTAGGCGGGAGCGCTTGAACTGCGAACCTTTAACCACACAGATCTTTTAATAGCCCTAAGGTTTGCCGCCAAATAGAGCGCTGCGATCAAGCTGTCGGGAAAATTTACATTTTACCCGGCTAGCCGTTTGCTGAGCTTTGCAGGTAATTGAAAGAGGGTGTAAGAATTTTTGTGTAAACGGTCATTAGGCAGGAAACTGCCCTTACTTTGAGGAGTAACTATGACCTTACCCAAATCGATCCCAACCGACCTAATCGATACCTTATTGTCCGGCTATCAAAAACCGGAAGACCTGCTGGGCGAAAATGGCCTGCTGAAACAACTCACCAAGGCGCTGGTGGAGCGGGCTTTAGAAGCTGAAATGACCGAACATCTGGGGCATGGCAAGCATGAGTCTGTCAGTAATGCTACGGGGAATACGCGCAACGGCAAAAGCCGTAAAACGCTGAAAGGTGATTTTGGCGCATTGCCGATTGAGATTCCACGTGATCGTCATGGTCAGTTCGAGCCGCAAATCATTGGCAAACACCAATCCCGTTGGACGGGCTTTGACGACAAGATTATTTCGCTTTATGCCCGAGGGCTGACGGTCAGGGAAATCCAGAGCCATCTGGAAGAGCTGTATGGCACTGAAGTGTCGTCTAGCTTGATTTCCTCAGTGACGGACGCCGTGATTGAGGAAGTGAAAGCCTGGCAAACGCGACCGCTCGACCCGGTTTACCCCATCGTTTATCTCGATTGCATCCACGTCAAAGTGCGCGATACCGGTGCGGTGCGGGTCAAGGCCGTTTATCTGGCGATTGGAATTAACCTAAGCGGGGAAAAGGAAGTGCTGGGCTTATGGATTGCCCAAACCGAAGGTGCCAAGTTCTGGTTACAGGTGGTGACAGACCTGAAAAATCGCGGCGTCCAAGACATCTTCATCGCCTGTGTCGATGGCTTGAAAGGCTTTCCCGAAGCGATTGAAACCGTCTATCCACACACAGCCGTTCAACTGTGCATCGTGCATTTGGTCCGCAACAGCCTCAACTATGTCGGCTGGAAAATGCGCAAACAGATCGCCGCCGATCTCAAGCAGATTTACCAGTCAGCCACCGTCGCCAAGGCGGAGCAGAAGCTGGCTGAGTTCGAGGTGCAGTGGAACGAGGCCTACCCTCCCATTGCCCAAATTTGGCGACGTCATTGGGATCGGATCATCCCCTTTTTCGACTATCCGCCGGAGATACGCCGCATCATTTACACCACCAATGCCATTGAGTCGGTCAACATGAGTTTGCGGAAAATCACCAAGAATCGCGGTTCATTTCCCAGTGATGAAGCCTTGTCGAAATTGTTCTATTTGGCCCTGATGAATATCAGTAAAAAATGGACCATGCCTTTGCATGACTGGAAAGCCGCGTTGAATCGGTTTAGCATTCAGTTTGAAGACAGGATGCCCAATCGATAATTAAATCCCGTTTACACAAAATTCAGGACACCCTCAATTGAAATATAATATTTTTTAATATGGCATTAGAAATGCTTTGCAAATCGTTCATTTTTGCAAAGAGGACTATCAATGAAAAATATTTCAGTGCTTACTACTAAGTCGAACACAGTCGCCAAATCCATCGCTGCGGCATTGTTTATATTTTCAATTGCTTCGCCAACAGCCTATGCGGGCGCTATCCGAGATTCGTCTTTATTCACAGCCAATACGCTTCCGGCTAACGACGACGATTCCAGCGATTTGGTAGATTTGGGGTTCACTATCAATTTCTATGGGACGAACTTTAGTCAGACATACGTCAACAATAACGGTAATATCACGTTCGATTCGTCTCAAACTGAATACACCCCCTACGATTTGAGTACAACGAATCGGCAGATTTTGGCGCCGTTTTTTGCGGATGTTGATACTCGGGGCTGCAGGCAGTCAACTTGTTCAATATGGTCAAGCGGTCATCGGCGGGCGAAACACCTTTGGCGTAAATTGGATAGATGTCGGTTACTTCGATCATCAAGACGACAAATTAAACAGATTTCAACTAATCATCACCGACCGGTCCGATGTGTTGGCTGGAGACTTTGATTTTGAATTCAACTACGATCAAATATTGTGGGAAACCGGCAGCGCCAGCGACGGAGTTAATGGGTTTGGCGGCGATTCAGCTAGGGTTGGATGGTCGAACGGTGCTGCGAACACCTTTGAGTTAAGCGGTTCGGCAGTTGACGGCGCATTTTTGAACGGCGGTATCAGTAGTTTGATTGCGAATTCATTGAACTCCGGAGTAGCCGGAAGATATGTATTTCAAGTAAGAAATGGCGAAGTGGTGACAGTGCCGGTACCCGCTGGTTTGCCGTTATTTTTGAGCGGTTTGGCTATTTTGGGCTGGCGCGGCAGAAAGCAGGGCTGAGGAGTTTCAACCTTGGTGCCGTCAATTTTGTTAGCTGAATCAACTCGCGTTTAGCTGTTCGATTTTCTGCATTTTAGGGGGTTATCAAAACGCGTGGCTAAGATTTATTACCTTTAGTCATGCTCCGAGACATTCGGAGCGTTACCTTGTAGATTGTTGGCGCCATCTGACGCGAATGGTCTAGTTCGCCGAGATGTGGCTGCCGATCTACCGGGTTGCTCTTAGTAGTGGGGTTGACTCTCTACGCCTTTTAGAGATCATAAATATCATTCCGTGCCTTGCGGCTGAGGTGGTAGATATTTTCGGTGTCGAATACATTTTTGTAAGTGCTGGCAGTGTCGACATGCTTTATATTGCAACGGCGCTCTCCTCTGCGTTTTTCAAGTATGTCAGCAGGAACCGGTTTTTGAGCTAAGCGCCTGTCGTTTTTACTTGAGCGAATAAAGTATTCTCTGACCTCGACGATTTTATTTTTGAAGCGTTTACCATGCAGTTTTCTGATAACGCGTTTTCCGGCTTTTTCATCGTCAATAAATACTCGGCCATGAAAAGATAGAACGTTTGTCTTTATGTTCTTAAGGCAAAAAATATCGGTTTTTAGAATATTGCCAAGTTTGATAGGAATTAACAGGCAAAACTTAAGCGCGGAGTCTACAAAGTCCCCCAACTCGCTTTCTTTTGTGATCGATGGGATATTCTTAATAATTAATATCATAAGCCACTTCAGTCATATTGGATTGCATGGCAACCCCGTTGCAGCAGTAGCGCCTGCGAGAGCTTTGTGATTGTCCGGCTCTTAAGGCGGTCTCTGCGCAATTAATTCGATCATCGCAAAATCAGGTCCGAAACGCATAAACAGCAACATACCGGATTTTCGCCTGAACGTAAGATAACCGGTTCGATCAATCGTTCCCCAGTTAACCGGATAGCGGCATCTAGCCGATTTACTTTAGATGCCCAAAACATAGTCCCAGTTTCGGAGAAAAGCAACCGTAGAGCTTAATATTGGCGATTTTTTTTTCGTGAAAAATCGGCAAAATCCCGCGTTACCATCAGGCGCGCTTAGCATAAGTGCCGAAGATATTGAGCGTTGCGAATCTATTGAAACAACGTTTACCATTGACTGCTTCGCTCGCCGTTTACTTCTATGTCTCCCGAACAATTCCAAACACAACTTCTGGCGTGGTTCGACCAACACGGCCGTAAGGATTTGCCCTGGCAACAAGATATCAGTCCCTATCGGGTATGGGTGTCGGAGATTATGTTGCAACAGACTCAGGTGGTCAGCGTGATTGGCTATTTCAATCGCTTCATGGCTCGCTTCCCGACGGTAGAAAGTCTGGCTGCGGCGGAACTGGATGAAGTCTTGCTATACTGGTCCGGGCTCGGCTATTACGCACGGGCCAGAAATCTACACAAAACCGCGCAACTGCTCGCCGCTAACCAAGGCCGGTTTCCGCAAACCGTCGAAGACTTGAGCGCATTGCCGGGCATTGGCCGCTCTACCGCCGGAGCGATACTCAGCATAGCCTGCGGGCAAAGCCAGCCCATCCTGGATGGTAATGTTAAACGGGTGTTGGCACGGTTTCATGCCGTGCATGGTTGGCCCGGCGATAATAAAGTCGCGGCCGAACTATGGCAAATCAGCCGGCAGTACACGCCGCAGCAACGCACTGGGGATTACACTCAGGCGATGATGGACTTGGGTGCAACACTTTGCACGCGCAGTAAACCGCAGTGTGAAATATGCCCGATTGCCGTTGTTTGCCGGGCTAGCCTACTAGGCTTAGAAAAAACACTGCCGGAATCCAAGCCCCGCAAGGTTTTGCCGGTCAAACAACTGTATTTTTTGCTGCTATTGGATAAGCAAAACCGGATATTACTCGAGAAGCGGCCGCCGACCGGTATTTGGGGAGGACTCTGGAGTTTGCCGGAGTTTGCCGATAGGGAGGCTCTGCAAGACTGGTGCATGCAATACAATTACCTAATTGACGCGGCGCAAACCTTGCCCAGTCAACGGCACAGTTTTTCGCATTATCATCTGGATTACATTCCGTTACTGGCGAGATTGGAAAACCCCATAAACAATGTGATGGAAGGCGAGCGGGCGGTTTGGTATAAAACCGCCGAGATTAATACTTTAGGTTTGCCGACACCGATCGGGCGTCTGCTGCAGCAACATTTCACAGAGGATCACAATGACGAGAATGATTAAGTGCGTAAAACTGGGCATCGAAGCGGAAGGACTGGACTCACCGCCGTTTCCGGGTGTCAACGGCCAACGCATTTTCGAACATGTATCGAAGCAGGCATGGAAGGACTGGTTGGCGATGCAGACCATGATTATTAACGAACAGAGATTGTCCAGTTTCGATCCTGCAGCGAAAAAAATATTGGAAACCGAGCGCGAGAAATTTTTGTTTGCGGGCGGGTTCGAATTGCCTGAGGGCTATGTGCCGAAGAAGGAATAGTCGCTTTAGGGATGGGCTTTAGATGTTTGCCGCTCGGGCGTTTTTGTATAGGTTTTGTTCGCATTAAATCCGTGCAAAAATTTGACAAAACTGCTTGAGCTGGAAAACTTCGGGTAGATATTAATAATCCAGCCTGGAGAAAATTATGCAAACCATCGTAGCACCTCAAATACAAACCCTGCGTGCGACGCTCGGTGACCAAGCCGTAATTGGCAAGATAGTCGATGTATTTTACGGCAAGATGCTGGACGACTATCGTGTTAACCGCTTCTTTTTCACGCGGCCGGCGGCGGAACAGGCCAACGCGCTGAAGGCTTATTTAAATCTTTACTTTAATAGCTTCAACGGGGCGGATGAGAAAGTTCTAGAGGCTTTGGACCAGTATTTTACGACAGCGTTTGCACGCACCAATGCCAAACCGAGCTTAGTAACAGGCAGCGACTTTGCGTTTCTGTTGGACATAATCGGCGGTCAGGAGATAAGAACCATCACCTTGTTATCGCCGGCTCATTCGTTTTTGATCAAACTCGGCCCGGACGACTTTCATTACGATATTGTGATGGAGCATTTGGCGGACACCCTAAAGCAATTAAATATCGCCGATGATTTGGCTTATCAAATGCTAGCTTTGGCCGAAAAAGGCAGAGATGGTCTCCTGGCGAGAGGGGTGGAGGTTAAAAAGGCGGCTTGAAGTTTGATATATTTCAAGAAGAACTCGCTTAGGCATGGCAGTAAATAAAGTCATGCCTAAGGCCGAGCAGGTTTGTTGGCGCTAACTGTCGTCCTTGATCATACCGCTAAGAAAGTCGGTAAAACTTTGTATGGCCAATCCGGCGCCAACTGTAGCGGCCATATTGCCGATAAGCTTACTTGCGATTTGCAAAAACTTCTCCAACAGTTTGTGACCGCCGATAATTTCTATGCCGTACAGCAAAAACTCCTCGGCGAAATGATTGACCACTTTCAGCTTTGAATTAAGTTGCGTCCCCAATAAGCCGTGAGCCAACAAGGTGTTGGTGTCGGCCCTCTGCAAAGCATCTTTCAAGGCAGAAAAATGCGGATTTAGCTCCGCCCAGGATTTTTTATAGTCGTCGCGAAATTTGGGCTGAAAATATTCGCCGTTTTCCAGGACTTTTTCCAAAAACGCTTGCAGGGTGTCAACGAAATGCAGCAACCGCTTCCTATCGTCTTCGCCAGTCCCGAATACAAATTTTTCCATGTGTTTTCCTGATATTAATGCGTTTTACACTGCTAGTTAGGACTTACAGGTAGAGCCGTTGCTTAGGCGGGAGTGAGTAATTATCCTCCCGTTATCAATGCTAAAAATTTCAGCCGGCTTTATTTCTTCACATAAAGGTCTGTAATCGTCCCTTCTATCATCTCCGCCGCGAAAGCAAAGGTTTCAGATAAGGTTGGATGCGGATGTATGCTCAGGCTGATGTCGGTGGCGTCCGCCCCCATTTCCAAAGCCAGCACCGCTTCGGCAACCAGTTCCCCGGCGCCAGGCCCGGTAAATCCGGCTCCAAGAATGCGGCCCGTGGTTTTGTCGGTGAGAATCTTGGTAATACCTTCGCTACGGCCCAATGCTAATGACCGGCCGCTGGCGGCCCAAGGGAATACGGCTTTGTCGAATTCCACGCCCTGTTGCTGAGCTTGGGTTTCTGTCAGCCCCATCCATGCTACTTCCGGATCGGTATACGCTACCGATGGAATGGTGAGCGCATCGAAACCGGCTTTGTGGCCGGCAATCACTTCAGCGGCGATTTTGCCTTCATGTGTGGCTTTGTGGGCCAGCATCGGATTGCCGACGATGTCGCCGATTGCGAAAATATTGCTGACATTGGTGCGGCCTTGCTTATCCACTGGAATAAAGCCACGTTCATCGACATTCACACCGGCCTTGTCGGCATCGATCAATTTGCCGTTGGGTCGGCGGCCGACCGCAACCAATACAGCGTCGAACACTTCAGATTCCGGCGCGCCCTTGCCTTCCATCGTGACTTTGATGCCGGTATCGGTAGCTTCCATCGCCTTCACGCTGGTTTGCAACCACAGGTTTTCATACTGCTTTTTGATCTTGCGCTGCAAGGGGGTAACCAAGTCTTTGTCGCAGCCGGGGATAATCTGATCCATCAATTCCACGACGCTGATTTTCGAACCCAGCGCGTGATACACCGTGGCCATTTCCAGGCCAATGATACCGCCACCGACGATCAATAATTTTTCCGGTACCGATTTCAATTCCAGCGCATCGGTCGAGTCCCAAACGCGCGGATCGTCGTGCGGAAAGCTGGGGATTTTGGTCGGCTGCGAGCCGGCGGCGATGATCGCGTTATCAAAAGTGACTGTTTGTGTGCCGGATTCGCCGGTTACGGTCAAGCTGTTGGCCGTGGCAAATTTACCTACGCCATTGATCACCGTCACTTTGCGTTGCTTGGCTAATTTGCCCAGGCCTTGATTCAGACTTTGGCTGACGCTTTGCTTCCAGGCTCGGATTTGGTCCAGATCGATGTTAGGCTTGCCGAAACTGACACCATGTTCCGCCATGGCTTCCGCTTCGTGAATCACTTGCGCAGTATGCAGCAAGGCTTTGGACGGAATACAACCCACATTCAAACAAACCCCACCCAATACCGGGTAACGCTCAACCAATACCACTTGCTTGCCCAAGTCAGCGGCGCGGAACGCCGCGGTATAGCCGCCGGGGCCGCCGCCGAGTACCAATACTTCAGAATGCGTGACAGAATCGCTCATATCCCTACTCCTACAATAACAGCCGGCGAATGTCGCCCAGATAAGATTTCAATGCTTCCATAAAACGTGCGCCTTCGGCACCGTCTATGACGCGATGGTCGTAAGTAATATCCAGCGGCAACATCAATTTCGGTTCGAACGTCGAGCCGTTCCAGACCGGCTGCACTTTGGAGCGAGTCACACCCAAAATCGCCACTTCCGGTGCGTTGACGATGGGCGTAAATGCGGTGCCGCCGATGCCGCCCAGGCTAGAGATGGTCATGCAACCGCCCTGCATGTCGGCCGGTTTCAATTTGCCGGTTCTGGCCAATTCGCTTTTCTCGGCCAGTTCGTTTGACAGTTGGAAAATGCCTTTTTTGTCCACATCGCGAATCACCGGTACCACTAGGCCGTTTGGCGTATCGACGGCAATACCGATGTGGTAGTAACGTTTGAAAATCAGTTTTTCACCGTCCGGAGACAGAGAGCTGTTGAAGGACGGGTATTTTTGCATCGCTGCTACCAGCGCCTTCATGATGAAGATTAGACCTGTGACCTTGACCGCATCTTTTGCCAAACCGGCGTTTACCGACTTACGGAAATCTTCCATCGCATCGATGGCGACTTCGTCGTGATACGTCACCAGCGGTAGGTTTAGCCAGACGCGCGTCAGGTTTTGACCGGTAAGACGCTTGATTTTGCTCAGCGGCTTTTCTTCGATTTCGCCGAACTGGGTGAAATCGACGGCTGGAATTGATGGTATGCCTGCGCCACCGCTGGTTGAACCGCCCGATGCCATGACCTGTTTGACGAAGTTTTTTACATCGTCCTGCAGGATGCGGCCCTTACGGCCGCTGCCGGTTTGGATCTTGCTCAGGTCGACACCCAATTCGCGGGCAAAGAGTCTGACGCTGGGTGTGGCATGCGCTTTAAAACCTTCACTGCTAACCGCGACCGGTGCGGCGGGAATTACTGCAGGTTTGGCGGGTTCGACTTTTGGCGCTTCCGCAACCTGAGCCGGGGCAGGTTCAACTGGGGCGGTAACTGCCGCAGGTGCCGGTTCGGCGGGAGCGGCGCTGGCTTCGCCTACTTCAAGCGTGGCGATCAGGGTGCCTTCGGAGACTTTATCGCCCGGTTTGATGTGTACGGTTTTGATGGTGCCGGCCGCACTGGACGGTAAATCCATCGTCGCTTTATCCGTTTCCATCACGGCCAGGGTTTGCTCTACCGCGACCACATCGCCGGGCTGGATCAGCACTTCGACGATGTCGATTTCAGGGACATTGCCGACGTCGGGGACTTTGATTTCAATTACACTCATTGCGTCTCTTCCGTTATATCAACCAAGGAGCGGTTGCGTCAGGGTTGATGTTGTATTTAGCAATTGCTACCTCGACTTTGGCGGCATCAAATTCGCCGGCTTGCGCCAGACTGTGCAATGCGGCGACAGTAACGTGGTACCTGTCCACCTCGAAGAAACTACGCAAATTGGCGCGAGTGTCGGAACGGCCAAAACCGTCGGTACCTAATACTGTGTAAGACCGTTTTACCCAAGGCCGAATCTGTTCGGCGAATACGCGCATGTAGTCGGTGGCGGCAACGATCGGACCCTTGGTGCTATCCAGGCAATGCTCGATATGCGTCACGCGCGGTTTTTCGGTCGGATGTAAACGGTTCCAGCGTTCGCAAGTTTGGCCGTCTCGGCCCAGTTCGGTAAAGCTTGGGCAGCTCCAAATATCGGCGTCCACGCCCCAGTCGTCGTGCAGCAGTTTGGCGGCAGCTATCACTTCGATAAATATGGTGCCGGAGCCCAGCAATTGCACGCGCGGCTTTTTGCCGTTCGGACCTTTTTTGAACAAATACATGCCTTTCAGAATGTCGGCTTCCGCGCCTTCCGGCATGGCCGGCTGGTCGTAGTTTTCGTTCATCAGGGTGATGTAATAGAAAATGTCTTCCTGTTCGACATACATGCGGCGCAAGCCGTCCTGAATGATCACGGCCAGTTCGCAAGCGAAGGTAGGATCATAGGAATAGCAATTTGGCACGGTGGCCGACATCAAGTGACTATGGCCGTCTTCGTGCTGCAAACCTTCGCCGTTCAAGGTGGTTCTGCCGGCGGTGCCGCCGAGCAGGAAGCCGCGGGTGCGTTGATCGGCCGCGGCCCAGATCAGGTCGCCGACGCGCTGGAAGCCGAACATCGAGTAATAGATGAAGAACGGAATCATCGGTACGCCATGCGTCGAATAGGCGGTACCGGCCGCGATCCAATCGCACAGACCGCCCGCTTCGTTAATGCCTTCCTGCAACACTTGGCCGTGCTTATCTTCCTTATAAAACATCAACTGTTCAGCGTCTTGCGGCGTATAGAGCTGGCCAACCTGCGACCAGATACCCAGTTGACGGAACATACCTTCCATGCCAAAGGTGCGTGATTCGTCCGGCACGATAGGCACGACGCGTTTGCCGATCTGTTTGTCCTTGACCAGAATGTTCAGGATGCGGACAAAGGCCATCGTAGTGGAAATTTCATGGCCTTCGCCGGTGCCTTCCAATAGCGTTTTGAACGCGGACAGGGCCGGGACTTCCAATGGGTAGGACTTGGTGCGGCGAGCCGGCAGATAACCGCCCAGATCGACGCGGCGCTGACGCAGGTAATTCAGTTCGGCGGAGTCCTCCGCGAAACGCAGGTAAGGCAGGTTGATCAATTCTTCGTCGCTGACCGGCAATTGATAACGGTCGCGGATGTATTTGATCGATTCCATGCTCATCTTTTTCTGTTGATGGCTGGTGTTTTGCGCCTGGCCGGAGTCGCCCATTCCGTAACCTTTAATGGTTTTAGCCAGAACCACGGTCGGTTGGCCGGTATGGTTAACCGCCGCGTTGAATGCGGCGAAAACTTTGATCGGGTCGTGGCCGCCACGATTCAGTTCCCAAATATCGCGGTCGGTGTAGTCTTTCACCAGTTCCTGCAACTCCGGGGTGTTAAAGAATTTTTCCCGGACATAGGCGCCGTCCTTGGATTTGAAAGTTTGATAGTCGCCGTCGACGCATTCCATCATGCGTTTGACGACCAAGCCATCCTTGTCGCGAGAGAGGATGGCGTCCCAGCGCCGGCCCCAGATCACTTTAATGACGTTCCAGTTGGCGCCGCGGAAGTTACCCTCCAACTCTTGGATGATCTTGCCATTACCGCGTACCGGGCCGTCCAGACGTTGCAGGTTGCAGTTGACGACGAAAATCAGGTTATCCAGTTTTTCGCGGCCGGCCATGCCGATCGCACCCAAGGTTTCCGGTTCGTCGGTTTCGCCGTCGCCCAAAAAGGCCCAGACTTTACGGCCTTCGGTGTTGGCAAAACCGCGATTTTGCATATAACGCATGAAGCGGGCTTGGTAAATCGCCATGATCGGGCCCAGACCCATCGATACGGTGGGGAATTGCCAGAAGTCAGGCATCAACCAGGGGTGTGGATAAGACGACAAGCCGTTGCCGCCGACTTCTTGTCTAAAGCTGTCCATTTGTTCTTCGCTCAAACGGCCTAGCAAGAAGGCGTGAGCGTAAGTACCCGGTGCGGAATGGCCTTGCGAGAAAATCAGGTCGCCGCCGTGTTTATCCGAAGGCGCGTTCCAGAAATGGTTTTGACCGACGTCGTATAAGGTGACGGCGGACGCGAAACTGGCGATATGGCCGCCGACATTGGTGTATTTGTTGGCGCGCAACACCATCATCATTGCATTCCAGCGTACGTAAGAGCGGATGGTGCGCTCGATGTCGGTATTGCCGGGGAATTTGGGTTGTCGATCGATTGGGATGGTATTGATGTAAGGCGTATTGGCAGAGAACGGAATGTCCATGCCGGCTTGTCTGGCGGTACTGAGCAGAGTTTCAATCAGAAAGCTGGCGCGATCGCCGCCTTCTTTTTCTATTACCGCTTGCAGCGCCTCCATCCATTCTAGGGTTTCAGCAGGATCAATATCGTGTCTTGCGGCAATATCGGTATTGTTGGTCATTACGGAACCTTGGAAAACGTTGGATTAGCTTAAAAAGGATACCCGAAATGGCCGGTTTGAGCATATTTTTTTAGCAATTTAGCGCCAGCCCGTCGGGCTGGAATGCAGGCGGAATCCTGCCAAAATACAAAAAAGTGAAAGGATATGGTTTCTGTGCGCGAGGGAAGGCATCAGGCTCAAACCGGATTGATTTGGATTTATTGTTTTTCAGCCCTTAAGTACAGGTGGCTTTGCAATCCGACATAACGTAAAATTTGCGTCAGTGCTCATTTTTTAAAGGAAGTCTGATGCGAAACCGCTTAGTGAAATCTGTCGTTGCCTTGTTTCTTTCTGCAGCAAGCTTACAAGCAAGCGCTGATGTGGTGACTTTTAGTTCGCAAGAGTTTCAGCAGACTGCAAACGGTCAGAGTTTCATCTTTACGATTGAGAATGCGCCTCTTGCCGCCCTCGTGGACGGCTCTTTGTTTATCCATGCTCGCGGCGACTATAGCGAAAATTCCGACATTGAAAACATTGCGTTCAGTATCGACGGTGTTTCATTTCCAGACAAGGCATCCCCTTACGACGGAGCTACTGTAACCCAAAGTTATCATCCAGACGTCGTGGAATGGAGCCAAGAGTTTTTGTTAAACGGTTCGGATTTGGTTAATTGGACCAACGATCAAAAAATTGTCATTACCTTGGCATTAAGCTCGGACGTGGAATACAACCTTTTTGCCGGCGGCGAAACAGCCTTGCATCCGCCTTTTGTTCAGGCGACTTTAATTTATACGACCTCTGCCGTGCCTTTGCCGGCCGCAACTTGGTTATTCTTGAGCGGTTTGGTTGGTATGATAGGTTACGGCAGGCAGCGCCGATCAAACTAATCCTGCGCGCATCCAACTAACAGTAAAACCGGCTTAGGCCGGTTTTCTTATTTGCGTTGGACGCTCAGTGCACAACGACGCTATCTGGATGTTGCAATTCGGGCAATACGTTAGTGATGTGAGTGTTTAACAGTGCGCCAGTATCGACGGTGAAATGACTGCTGACGCTATCCCCGTCGCCATCCGTAGCGACAAAGCCAAAATTTAACTGCAAATTCTGAGCGCCGGGGGGCGTATATTTTAGTCCGCCGATCTCAAATTTGCCCGCGCTCACTTCTATTTTCAGCGTATCGTAACCGCCGGCGACGTTGATGGTGGGAGTCAAGCCGCCGCTGGCGGGTGCAACAACGTTGGATCTGCTGCCCACGACATCGCCATCCTTATATGCCGTCCACGTAAACCTATCCGGGCCGGATTGATCGACATTGAATTCGTTAAGCTGAACGGCATTGACTACAGAACCGAATTTAAAAGTAATAGCTTCAGCTCTGTCCAGCGCGCCATCGCTAACACCGATATGGTGTGTCGGGCTTAGGACCAGATTCGTCCCTTCTACCAGCAGGGAGGCGCCAACGGCGATTTGTCCGGCAGATACACTGCTGGCATTGTCAAAATTCAGGGTAACAGCTGTCGGGGCTGGCATGTCCAATACGTCGTATAGCGTCAGCTTATAATCGCCCGCTGGGCCGTCGACGGTCGGCAATAGCGAAAATACCATGCGATCACCGGCTAAGTCCGCAATGCTATTGGTTTCAGTGCCTTTATCGACAAACGCATAAATCTCATCCAATCTACTGTCTGTTGAATGGAATATTTTAATGGTCACTTCATCCGACCGAGACATTAAGGGGCCATTCAAGTTTTCCAGTCTTACCGCCCCGAATCCGTCAAAGCCCAGGTCGTAAGCAATTAATCCAGACAAAGGCTGACCGCCGACGATGTCTTGAATCTGGCCGTTACTATTTGTCACTGTCGGTCCATCGTCAAAAACATTTGCGGTAAAGGTCGTGTTGGCAATGCCACCATTGTGATCGGTTAAGGTGGCTGAAAATGTAAAGTCAATAGGCGCCGAGCCGGACTCCGGGCCAGCCGAGTTGGTGTGAGTCAAGGCTTTCTGTAAGGTAAAGGTATAAGTATCGTTACTGACCGTGACCTGATAAGAGCCGTCGTTGGCTGTCAAGGTTTGCGTATCTGTATGCCAAGTTGCGCCGTCGGCTGACAATACAACCGATGTCGGCACGTGGCCGTTGATCCGTAGCACGCCGGATTCGGTCGGCAGTGGGGTTGCCGTCTGGCTCTCGTCCACAATCACATTGCTCACGGTAACTACCGGAATATAACCAATACTGACCGTGGCTGGGTTGGATGTTAAACCAAGATTGTCGGCCACAGTGTAAGTGATAGGCGTCGGATTGCCCTGGAAGCCGGCTTCCGGTGTAAAGGTAATCGCTCCGGTCGTGGTGTTGATGCTCCAAGTACCTTCGCCGGTTACCACTAAAGGTTGGCCCGGACCGATGGCTGCGCCATCAGGACCTAAGATCTGAACGCTGGTGGGATTGAGGCTGCCGTCCGGATCTCTGTCGTTATTTAATACATTGATGGTAACGATGCTGCCGGGCGTATTGCCTAGCGAACTATCGTTTTCGGCTATCGGCGCTAAGTTTCCCGAGATAACGGCGCTTTGGCGCGGATTCAAGATCAGAACTTCGGGGACAATCGGCGTAAATGCGATGCTAGGCCCGGTGGTATCGAAACCGTTGGTAACAGGGGCTACGGGATTGAGATATTCGACCGTTACGGGGACGTGGCCTTCGTTACCTGCTCCCGGCGCGCCGCCAGCCGCGGGTGCTCCCGCAGCGGTAGCTTCTGCGATTGCGGTAGGATCGGCGCCGGCTAATAAGGCGGCCTGAATTTCCTCGGCGCTTGGCCCGGCCGGCGGCGTGTTTTGCGCGGCCGCAGCCGACAATTGGTTTTGTTCCGCCAGCGCGGCGCTAAGCTGCATGCTATCGTTGCCGCCCATATCCACCAGGGAACCGTTGGCCAGTTGTATCATCACCGTGCTGCCGTCGGCCGTGGTCAAGAGATCGGTTGGGTAAACGCTGTCGCCAACCTGCAAAATTCGTTTACTGCCGTCGGCGGCGAGTGCGGTAACTGTGCCGGTGACAATTTTAACGATACCGATTTCTTGGGCCATGCTCTGCTCCGGAGATTATGCCAAACAACGAGATTTAGAAAGGCAATAATAAGCTACTTTCAATGAGTTGACATAGTACCTTGGTTCGAAATTAGCCGAGATGCGTCGTTAGGAGCTACAAGACAACGTGGAACAGCCGGCGCGTTGCTTGGCCCAGTCCGGGCGTTTGGCGGCAAAATCCGCTTTATCGGCTTGCTCCGAATAAGGGTTCCGCAGCAGATCCAACAACTCCCAAACCATGGCAAAATCGCCCTGCTCGGCTTGGTCAATCGCCATCTGCGCCAGATAATTGCGTAACACATATTTGGGATTGGCCGCATTCATCGCGGCGCGGCGAGCTTGTTGAGGCTGGCCATCACGTTGGCTGCGGGATCGATAACTTACGAACCAAGCCTTGGCCAGTTCGACGGTGTCATCGTTTAACGGCTCGTAACTAGTCTGTTGCATCAGTAGCAAAAACGCCGGTAACGAGTCGCTGCCCAGGGTAAAGTCAATATCGGCCAGTTGCCGGAAAAACAAGGTCATGTCGGTTTCGGCGGCCTGCAATAACTGAAATAAATTGCTAGTCAGCGCTTCGTCCTCGCCGGGTGTGAAAGCGAGTAAACCCAGCTTGGCGGCCATCATGGCTTGCCAGCCGGCGTCATAAGTTTCGGTATACGCCAGCAGGGCCTGCTGCAAGCTCTCAGCCCGCATGATCAATGGATACAAGGCGTTGGCAAGTTGCACCAGATTCCAATAAGCAATCTTGGGTTGGTTGCCGAAGCGGTAGCGCCGGCCTTGCGCGTCCGTCGTATTTGGTGTCCAGTCCGGATCGTAATTTTCCAACCAGCCATAGGGGCCGTAATCGATGGTTAGACCCAGGATGGACATGTTATCGGTGTTCATAACCCCGTGCACGAAACCGACCCGCTGCCAGTGCACGATCATCTCGGCGGTCTTGCGGCAGACTTCCTCAAACCAACGTAGATAAACCGGAATCGACGGTTCGCCCAACTCAGGAAAGTCGGTCCGGATGGTGTAATCGACCAGTTTTTTCAGGGAGTCCAAATCGTCGCGCGCCGTAAAAATTTGAAAACTCCCGAAGCGGGTAAACGATTGCGCGACCCTGCAGACCACCGCGCCGGCTTCCAGTTGCGGATTGCCGTCGTAAAACATGTCGCGCGCCACTTGTTGGCCGGTCAGAATCACACTTAGAGCGCGGGTAGTCGGTACGCCGAGATGGTGCATCGCTTCGCTGCACAAAAATTCGCGTATCGACGAACGCAGCACCGCTAGACCGTCGGCGCTGCGCGAATAGGGCGTCACGCCGGCGCCTTTTAATTGCAAGGTGTAGCGTTGCCGACGACTGTTGACGACTTCTCCGAGGTTGATGGCCCGGCCGTCGCCGAGCTGTCCGGCCCAATGGCCGAACTGATGTCCGCCGTAACACATCGCATAAGCTTCCATGCCTTTTGCCAAGCGGCTGCCGGCGAATACCCGGCAAAAATCCTCCGACTCGCAGCTAGCGGCGGATAGATCCAAATCGTCCGCCACTTCCCGTGAATAGGCAACCAGCCGCGGTTGTTTGGCCGGCGTCGGTAATGCCCATGAATAACAGGCGGAATAAACCTGGCGCCGAAAATTATCCGGTTCGGGATCGCCAGGCAACTCGCGGACGAAACGATTGTCGAAGTTCAGATTATCGAGGGCGGAATTGTCGTTTTCGGTAGGCATGAGGACATTCTATCTGTGGCTAAAAAATTTTCGAATCGCGGCTGGAACCGGCTAAGATAGGCCACTAACAGCGAGTTTATATCAATCAACTTTTCAATCAGGGAATACAAATGAAAAATTTTCTTGCAAAACGCGGACCACGTGCCGTTAGCTTTAGTTCACTGCTGTTGGTCGCCAGCCTCGCGACAACGCAGTTAACCGGCTGCTTTACCGTCGGTCAAGAGTTTTCGCCGGTCAGAGTGCCGGAAATCAAAGTGGGGCAAACTCGTAAGCAAGATATTACCGAAATGTTCGGTACCCCTTGGCGCACAGGCATGGAAGACGGTAAGCCTACCTGGACTTACGGCATTTACAAATACGCCTTATTCGGCGGTAACGATTCCCAGGATTTACTGATTCGCTTCGATGCGCAAGGCGTAGTGCGATCCTACACCTTTAGCTCTACTCGTAAATAACTGCGGTGACCGGTGTTTGCGCGCCGAGTTTTAGCGATTTCGCTATTGCTGGTGTCTAGTGCCGGTGTAGCGAAAAAACTTTACAAATATCAGGATGCCCAAGGCGATTGGCATTACACGGATCAGCCGCCAAGCGCAGAACAGCCCGCGGAAGTTAGACAGTTAAAAGCTACAAGTTCGCGGCGGGTTTGGCTGGAAAAAAACGCCGACCCGGCCCGTCCGGGGTTCTTTGCCAGAAACGCGTATCCGGGCCCCATCGAACTGGCAGTGGATTGGCGCGAGCGGGAAAACGTCAGCGCATACCCGGATTTGCCGCAGCGCTTCGTCGTTGAGTCCGGACAATCCGCGAATCTGTTTGCGATCGTTCCCAACCAAAGAGCCGGGTCTTATCGGGTAAATCTGCAATACAGTTATGTGATCGGTCGGCCATTACCGGATTATGTTAGCCAAACGCTTTATAAGCCGCCTCTGCCTGCCGGCGGGCAGTTTCAAATCACTCAAGCCTTTCATGGTGCTTACAGCCATAACGATCAGCAGAACCGCTATGCGGTAGACATTATGATGCCGGTGGGTACGCCGATTTACGCAGCCCGCGGCGGTATCGTGCTGGAAGTGGAAAACGACTTTACCGGTAACGGCACCGAACAAGCTTATGCCGGCAAGGCCAATAGCATTCGTATCTTGCATGAAGACGGTTCCATGGCGGTTTATGCGCATTTGGCCTTGGAAACGGCGCAAGTCCGTCCGGGCTTAACCGTGGACGCGGGGCGGCTGATCGGTTATTCCGGCAATACCGGTTTAACGACCGGTCCGCATCTGCATTTTGCGGTGCAGATTAACCGCGGCATGGAGTTGGTGTCGATACCTTTCCAATTTGCCGATGCGGAGGGCCGGGCCGTGGAGCCGCAGTTAGGCGTATGGCTATCCGGAGCCGCGCCGTTCGCCGGAAATTAACCATAAACGGGCTGACGCCATGCCCGATCTATCAGCAAGCAGTCTTGTTATCGGATGTATATAAGCTGTAGCAGCCGCGACCGGCGCATTTGGCTTGATACATGGCGTTGTCGGCATTTTTCATCAAGGTATTGGCATCGAGACCGTCGGTTGGATATAAGGCAATGCCTACGCTGGAGGAAATATCCAACCGGTGTTGCTGTATCAGAAATGGCTGTTTGAGGCTTTCTAGGATATTTTCGGCAACAGCCGTTGCGGCTGATTCGTCCAGCTGGGCGAGTAATACCACAAACTCGTCGCCCCCCAGGCGCGAAACGGTGTCGGATTCGCGCTTTACGCAGGCTTGCAACCGAATCGCCACTTCTTTCAGCAATAAGTCCCCGATATCGTGGCCGAAGCTGTCGTTAACGGGTTTGAACTTATCCAGGTCCAGATACAGTAAGGCCAGCATGCTTTGTTCGCGCCTGGCCTGGGCGATGGCTTGATGCAGACGATCCATCAGCAGGATGCGATTGGGCAGATCGGTGAGCGCATCATGGTGAGCCAGATGATGGACGTGTTGTTCTATGGCTTTGCGTGCCGTGATGTCCATCATAGCGCCGACATAATGGGTGATCGCGCCGTCGGCGCCTTTAACGGCACTGATGGTCAGCCATTCCGGAAATATATTGCCGTTCTTGCGCCGATTCCATATTTCGCCTTGCCAGCCGCCCTTGCTGTCGATCGATTTCCACATTTCCGCAAAAAACAGCGCATCATGCATGCCGGAATTGAGCAAGTTGGTTTTTTGTCCTATCGCTTCCTCGCTGGCGTAGCCGGTGATTTCGGTGAACGATTTATTCACTTTTAAAATCACGGTTGCGGCGTCGGCGATCATCATGCCTTCCTGTGACTCGAAAGCGGTTGCGGCTATCCGAAATTCGGTGTCCAGGCGCTTACGTTCGCTAATGTCTTGGGCAAAGGTAAAACTCAGCGCCGAGCCATTGTGCGCAATGTAATGGCAAGTGAGATCGACCGGAAAAATCGTGCCATCCTTACGTCGATGGCGGCTTTCGTGATTGACGACTTTGTTGGCGCGCAAGCGCTCCCATATAGTCGACCAGGCACAGGCGGAGAGGTCCGGGTCGAATTCCCACGGCTTCATGCCAATTAATTCCTCCCGCGAATAGCCTAAGGTCTGACAAGCGTAATCGTTGACATAGGTCACCATGCCTTGCGGATCGAGGCAGAAAAAAGCGGTTCTGCTTTTGTCGACCATGGTTTTGGTCAGCCATAACTCGTTTTCGATTTTTTTCAGCTCGGTAATATCGTCGTATACCCCCAAAACCCCGACAGTTTCGCCAAGACTGTTCCGCAAAGGCGCTTTTGATGTTCGCAACAGAATTTCCCCGCCATCGGGGGTGGTTTGGGGTTCTTCGTACGCCAGCTTGGGCAGATTCAATTGCATTACCAAACGATCGTCGGCGCGGTAACTTTCAGCCTGGTCGCGCCAGGACAACTCACTATCGACTTTGCCGATGATGTCTTCGGCCTCGGTCAGGCCGCAATCGCGGGCAAACTGCGAGTTGCAGCCGAGATAGCGCGATTGCGGATCTTTCCAAAACACCCGCATCGGTATGGTTTCAATCACCAATTGCAACAGACTACGCGACTCGGCAAGTGCGTTCATGGCGGCGATGCGTTTGGAAATATCGTATAGCAGTACCAGTTGTAATTGACGGTCGGCCCTTCCTATCCGCGTTGCGGAGGCTATGACGTGTTTATTCAGGCCGTTTTTGCACCGGACCTCGATTTCCATGGGCTGGAATTCAAGGTCGTTATTATCCAGGTGCCGTTGCCATTCCTCGCCAACCTTCAAACGGTAGGCGGGATCGGGGAAGGCTCGCAGACGCCACTCGGATATGTTGGGAATATCCTGGATTTCGTAACCGAAGATCTTGGTAAATTCCGGATTCAGTATCTGGATATTGCGTTCTTCGTCGAACAATGCCAGCGGCACCGGTATTGCTGAGACAATGGTGTTTAGCTGAGTGTTATCGTCCTTCAAGCCGGCCAAATGGTCCAGAAAGAAAATGATCATGGCGCAGATCAAAGAAGCTGCAATCAGCGAAGCGACCAAGCCGGTCAGGAGATAGTCGAAGCTGATTTGGCCTTTCAACAGCAAATCCATCAAGGCGACGACGGATTCGGTGAGTACCGTGGCCAGAAAAACCGAAATCAGCCAAAGACGGAATCTAGTTAAGTGTTGTAAACGGCTGAGAAGGATGTGATTCAAACTAGGCTTCAAATACTTATATGGCTGAAGGGTTCAGTCATTTGCTGGGAATTTGTAGGCGAAAGCTTACATTGTTGTCAGCTCTTTTCAAAACTTTTTGGGTATTTTTCCTGTTTTGACTGGGGGCTTATCCATATTAATTTTTGTCATCCGCACCACATCGGTGGTGGGTGAGGAGGATGAACAGCGCTATTACACAAAATCCCGCGCCGGCAAAAAATGTAAACTCGGCACCGTAGTTGTCCCAGAGTAAACCGGCCAATATGCTGGCAAACAGCATGGCGATACCGCCCACCAAATTGAAAAAACCGTAAGCAGTGCCGCGCAGATCGGCCGGCGCGGTATCCGCCACCATTTTTGCCAGCAAGCCTTGGGTCATACCCATGTGTACGCCCCATAAAGCCACGCCGGCAATCACTATCGGCGTATCCGCGCTGCTTGCCAATACCAAATCGGCGGCGATCAGCACCAGCAAGCCCCAAGCCAGTAATTTGCGGTGTCCCATGCTGTCGGATAGTCTGCCGAACGGGAATGCCGTGGCGGAATAAACGACATTCATTGCCACCATTGCCAAGGGCACTAAGGCGATGGGCATGCCGCCCTGTTGGGCTCGCAATACCAAAAATGCTTCGCTAAAACGCGCGAGCGTAAACACCGCACCTAATACAACCACCCACCAATAAGCGCTGCTTAAGCGTCGCAGATTGGTGCGCTTGATCGGATTGCCGTGCTGTGACCGGCGCAAATGCTTGGGCTCTTGCACACCGAACAGCAACATCAAGACCGATAATGCGCCAGGGATAACCGCTACCCAAAATACTGCCCGAAAATCGTTAGTCCAGCATAGCATCAGTGCTACCGCCAGCAACGGCCCAAGAAAAGAGCCGACCGTATCCAGCGATTGCCGTAAACCGAAAGCCGCGCCGCGAATTTCCGGCGGGGTGATGTCGGCTACCAGCGCATCGCGCGGCGCACCGCGAATACCTTTGCCGACCCGATCCAATAAGCGCGCCGTCAAGACCATGCCGCTACTGCCGGCAATCGCAAATAAGGGTTTGGTCAAGGCTCCCAGGCTATAGCCTATTAAGGCCAGGCTTTTGCGTTTGCCCAGATAATCGCTGATCACCCCGGAAAAAACCTTGACGATCAATGCCGTGGCTTCCGCCGCGCCTTCGATCAGACCAATGCTTAAGCTGCTGGCATGCAGCGTAGTCAGCATGAACACCGGTAGCAGGCTGTGGATCATTTCCGAGGAAATATCCATCAACATGCTGACGAAGCCCAAGGCCCAAACGCCTTTCGGGATTTGCCGCCAAATCGGCCGCGGACCGTTAGATTTCATAAATTCGTCTTTTCTGATAGGTGGAAAGTAAGGCGATTAAAGCTCGGGGTCTAGTTTGCTGCAAAACCAAACGCTATGCTGAAAATATCTTTTATCGCGTCGGAGATTGACAACAAGGGTTACCGGTGTAACGGTAGCCGGATTTTTATTGGCGAGAGGTTTTCATAATGCGTTATTTATTGTGCTTGGCTTTATGTTTCAGCTCCGGTGTGCAAGCGGCCCTGCATGAGCAGGCTGTAAGCTATACAGCCGGCGATACCACGATGCAGGGCTATTTGGTCTGGGATGACGCCAAGGGCGATAAGCAACCCGGCGTGCTGGTGGTTCATGAATGGTGGGGCTTGAACGATTACGCCAAGCAGCGTGCGAAGATGCTGGCGGAATTGGGATATACCGCGCTGGCGGTCGATATGTACGGGGACGGCAAGTCCAGCGAACATGCTGCCGAGGCTTCGGCATTTATGGCTAGTGTCGTGGAGCGGGCCGGCGTTTCGCAGCAACGCTTCGCGGCGGCCGAAGAATTCTTGCGAAAGCAGCCCGGTGTCGATTCGGGCAAAATCGCGGCAATTGGCTATTGTTTCGGCGGCGCGACCGTGTTGAACATGGCGCGATCGGGTGCCGACCTGGCGGCCGTGGTGAGTTTTCACGGCAATCTGTCCACGCAAACCCCGGCTCGGGCCGGGCAAGTGAAGGCGCGAATATTGGTGCTGAACGGTGCCGCAGACGAATTCGTTAGTGCGGACAGCATAGCCGCGTTTGAACAAGAAATGACGCAAGCCGGTGCCGATTACCGTTTCGTGAACTATCCCGGCGTACGGCACGGTTTTAGCAATCCGGACGCGGACCGGTTGGGTAAGGCCAATAACTTGCCGATCGCCTACGACGCCGGCGCGGACAAACAATCCTGGGAAGCGATGAGGCAGTTGTTTCGCGAGGTTTTTAAGAAATAACCCAACCAGTTAGTTGGCGGCGGTTGGTGCGTAGGCCCGCATAAACACACTGACGGCGCGTTCGACCACCGCTTTCACTTCTTTGGGTTTCAATTCTCGGCGGGCATTGAATAAACCCGGCTCGAATACCTCCGATTCCAGCAGGCCGCGAAAGTGTGCGGCAACGACGCGAGAATCCGCCTGACGCAACTGGCCGGTATCCATGGCTTGCTGGAAAAATTGCGCGGTAAATTGCATGCCTTTGGCCGGACCGTTTTCGTAAAACAAACGTCCGGCTTCCGGTTGATTGGCGACGGCGGCGATCAACATGCGCCGGGCGGCCAAGCTTTTCAATGTCAGAAAATTACTTAATACGCCTTCGCCGAAACGTTGCAGCGTAGCCGCCAGATCGTCGGACGGTTGCAATAAGCTCAACACTTGGTTGACTTGATTCGGCAGCATGCCGGATGTTGTATCGCTACCGCCCGGCATCAGCAGCGAAAATAACTTCTCGCTGTGGTGGTTGGCGGAACGGCGCGCCAATTCCAGAAATAGCTGTTCCTTGGAGGTGAAGTAATTGTAAAGCGTGGCCTTGGAGTGGCCGGCGGTGGCGGCGATTTCCGCCATTGTCGCGTGCTCGAACCCTACCCGTTCAAACACTGTTTTCGCCGCATCGAGAATGGCTTGGCAACGTTCCTCGCTTTTTTTTCTCATTGAACCTCTCTTATTTGAACTTGTCGGTACAGTTTTGTTTGACAGTCCGATTTTGCCGGCTATATTCTAAACCGAATGGTTTAGTTTTGAATTGTCATATAAACTCGTTCCCGTGTAAACGTTCACCGAGATGTGTTGTCATGAAGACCCCCCTGACGAGCTTCGTTAACCGAGCCGGCTTTCACTCGCAACGCGGCATTGCTCGCGATTTATTACTTGCCTTTATTTTTTTGGCTTTGGCGGCATTTGCCACGCTGTTAGTCTGGCCGGACCAGTCGGTAAACTCGAGCGCGGCGGCGCAAACGCCAGCGACGGCTTTGACGGTTACGCGGGCTGTTCCGCAATGGCGGCAATGGCCGATGCTAATCGAGGCCTCCGGAACGATTACGGCCTGGCAGGAAGCGGTTATAGGCGCACAGCAGGCTGGATTGCGCTTGATCGAAGTGAGTGCCAACGTTGGCGATCAGGTTAGGCGCGGTCAGCTTTTGGCGCGTTTCGATGCGGATATGCTGCGTGCCGATCTGGCGCAATTGCGTGCCAATTTGGCCCAAGCACAGGCGGGTGCGGCTCAGGCCGAAACCAACAGGCAACGGGTTTTGAAACTAAAAAATGCCGCCACTCTCAGCCAGCAAGAACTGTTGCGCTACGAAACCGAGGCCGAAACTTCGCGGACGCAGGTGGATGCGATCAAGGCGCAATTGGCTGCCAAGCAGTTGCAATTGTCTTATGCCGAAGTGCGCGCCCCCGACGACGGCGTGGTCAGTGCGCGGCAGGCTACCTTGGGTGCGGTGGCCGGCAGCGGTCAGGAATTGTTTCGCTTGATTCGGCAGAATCGTTTGGAATGGCGCGGCGAATTGACCGCCGCGCAGATGGCGCAATGCCAGACCGGCCAAAAAATTCAACTCAGCCTGCCGGACGGCGGCAGCGCGGACGCCACCGTCCGGCAATTGGCGCCGGCGCTGGACGAACAATCGCGGCTCGGCATCGTCTATGCCGACATCCTGCCCGGCAGTCGGGCTCGAGCCGGCATGTACGCCAACGGCCGTATCGTATTAACGCAAAGCCCGGCGCTGACGGTGCCGGCCGCCAGCCTGGTGATTCGCGACGGCCGCAGTTATGTGCTGAAACTGCAAAGCGATGCCGATACCGCGCCGGTCAGCTTAACGGCTGTGAGTGCCGGCCGGCGGCAAGGGGCGGAGATTGAAATCGTTCAAGGCTTGCGTGAGGCCGACCGCGTAGTGGTGGAGGGTGCCGGCTTTCTGAATGACGGCGATCTGGTGCATATCGCACCGCAAGCGGCTGCCGGCAAAGAGAGTTGATGCATGAGTTTTGCCTCTTGGTCGATTCGCAATCCCATTCCGTCGATTTTACTGTTTATCTTGCTGTCTCTCGCCGGTTTGCGCGGCTTGCAGCAACTGGCGATTCAAAGCCTGCCGGATCTGGATTTACCCAGCGTTATCGTTAAGCTCAATCAACCGGGCGCCGCGCCGGCCCAACTCGAAACCGAAGTCGCGCGCAAAGTCGAAGATTCGATTGCCACCCTATCCGGTTTGAAGCATATCCGCACCTCGATTACCGACGGCTTGGTGCAAATCAATGTCGAATTTATTCTGGAGAAAAAACTCTCGGATGCCTTGATCGAAACCAAGGATGCGGTCGACCGGGTGCGTTCCGACCTACCCGCCAGCGTTTTACAACCCAGTGTCAGCGCGGTGACGGTGGGCGGCGCGCCGATTTTGACCTATGCCATCGCCTCTAGCAAACTCAACGAAGAAGCCTTGTCCTGGTTCGTGGACGACAGCGTCGGCAAAACGCTGTTTGGGTTGGCGGGGGTCGGCCGTTTCGAGCGTTTGGGCGGTGTACAGCGCGAAATTCAGGTGGAAGTCGATCCGGTGCGGCTGGTTTCGCTCGGGGTGACGGCCACGGACGTTTCGCGTGCGTTGAAGCAGGTGCAACAAGAGTCATCGGGCGGCCGGGGTAATCTGGGTTTGGCGGAACAATCGGTAAGAACCCTGGCAACGGTGCGGCAAGCCGAAGAGCTGGCGGTATTGCCGGTGGCGATAGCCAACGGCCGCGAGGTAAGGCTGGATCAAATCGCTACGGTTCGCGATACCAACGCGGAGCGCACCCAGCTAGCTTTGCTGGACGGCAAGCCGTTAATCGGTTTTAACATCTATCGGGCCAAGGGTTACGACGAAACCCGCATCGCCGCGGATGTGGAGCAGGCGTTGCAACGTATGCGTCAAGCCGACGATTCGCTAAGTTTCACCCTGATTTCCGGTTCGGTCGCGTATTCGCAGGAGCAATACGACGGCTCGATGAATATGCTGTACGAGGGCGCGCTGCTGGCGGTGTTGGTGGTGTGGTGGTTTTTGCGCGATTGGCGGGCCACCCTGGTATCGGCTTCCGCCTTGCCCCTGTCGATTTTGCCGACGTTCGCGGCCATGCATTGGCTGGGCTTTTCCTTGAACATGCTGACCATGCTGGCTTTGGCTATCGTAGTCGGCATTTTGGTGGACGACGCGATCGTCGAGATCGAAAACATCGCCCGGCACGTAAGAATGGGCAAGACTATCCGCCAAGCTGCCGCCGAAGCGGTCGATGAAATTGCGCTGGCGGTCATTGCCACCACTCTGACACTGGTGGTGGTGTTTATGCCTACGGCGCTGATGAGCGGTATTTCCGGCATGTTTTTCCGGCAATTCGGCTGGACGGCGGTCGTGGCGGTGTTGGCGTCGTTGTTAGTAGCCCGCCTGCTGACGCCGATGTTGGCGGCTTATTTGCTTACCGAAGGCCATCATCCCGCGACGGAAGACGGCAGGCTGATGCCGGGTTATCTAAAAGCCGTGCGATGGACGCTGGGCCACCGCAAAACCACAATGCTGCTATCTACCTTGTTTTTTATCGGCGCCTGCGGCTTATTGCCGTTGATTCCGGCCGGATTCGTGCCGCCCGCCGATCGCGGCTACACGACGGTGCATTTTGAGTTGCCGCCCGGCAGTTCGATAAACGATGCCGGTCGCATTGCCGAAGCGGCGCGAGCCGTGTTGCAACCGCTGGCGGGCGTCGAGCATGTGTTTACCGCAGTCGGCAGCAGCCAAATCGTCGGCGGCGGTGTCACCAGACCGGGTGAGCAGCGCAAGGGGGCGTTGACCTTGACTTTGAGCGGGCGCGGACAACGGCCTCACCAATCCGCGATTGAACAAGCTGTGCGGGTGGCGTTGCGCGAGGTGCCCGGTGCGCGTTTTTCGATAGGGGTCGGCGGTCCCGGCGAAAAAATGTCTTTAATTCTATCCAGCGACAACGCGGCGGCGTTAAAAGCCGGTGCGCAGGCGCTGGAGCGCGATTTGCGAGGCGTTAGCGCCTTGAGCGGCATCAATTCCACCGCCAGTCTGGAACGGCCGGAAATCGCGATTCGGCCGGACTGGCGGCGCGCTGCAGAATTGGGCGTTACCGCCGAACTGATCGGCGAAACGGTGCGCATCGCCACCAGCGGCGATTTCGACGCGCAGTTGGCCAAATTGAACTTGGATAACCGCCAACTCGGGATTCGGGTGCGGATGGCCGATGCGGCGCGCCAGGATATGCAGGTGCTGGCTAATTTACGGGTTAGGGCCGGCAGCGAGTTGGTGCCTCTGTCCAGCGTTGCCGAAATTGCGTTAGCCAGCGGCTCCGCGCAAATCGACCGATACGACCGCCGCCGTTACGTCACCGTCAATGCGGAGCTGGGCGGGCTGTCCTTGGGTAAGGCTCTGACGGAGGCTAAAACCTTGCCTGCCGTATTAAACCTGCCGTCCAGCGTGAAACTGATCCGTACCGGCGATGCCGAAATTATGAACGAATTGGCCGGCGGTTTTGGTATGGCGATGCTGACCGGTTTGCTGTGCGTGTTTTGCGTGCTGGTATTGCTGTTCAAGGATTTCTTTCAGCCCTTGACCATCTTGTCGGCAATACCCTTGTCGATGGGCGGTGCGTTTGTTGCGTTGTTGCTGACCGGCGGCGAGTTGAATATTCCGTCGATGATCGGTTTGATCATGTTGATGGGCATCGTTACCAAAAACTCGATTTTGCTGGTCGAATATGCGTTGTTGGCGATGCGCGAGCAAGGCTTGAGCCGGCACGAGGCCTTGCTGGATGCGTGTCATAAACGGGCCAGACCGATTGTGATGACTACGGTGGCGATGATTGCCGGCATGTTGCCGATTGCCTTGGGTTGGGGCGCCGACGCCAGCTTTCGCCAGCCGATGGCGGTGGCGGTGATTGGCGGTTTGCTCAGCTCGACTTTGTTAAGTCTGCTGGTGGTGCCGGTGGTGTTTACCTATGTCGACGGCGCCCGCCAAAGTCTGGCTCTGCGTTTTACAGGGCAAGGCTAAGGGGCGAAGATATTCGCCCCTGCAACGGCACCTCAGCGGGTGCCGAATACCACAATGGTTTTGCCGTGGGCGGTGATCAAGCCTTTGTCTTCCAGCTCTTTCAATACCCGGCCAGCCATCTCTCTGGAACAGCCGACAATACGGCCGATTTCCTGCCGGGTGATATGCAATTGCATGCCGTCCGGATGGGTAATCGCGTCGGGTTCCTTGGCCAGATCCAGCAGGGTGCGGGCGATACGGCCTTCCACGTCCATAAACGCCAAATCGCGGTATTTGCGGCTGGTGATCAGCAAACGGGTCGATAGCTGTTCGCCGAGCACGGTCAAAATCTCCACGGCCTGATCGCGCAGTTCGGCGTTCAGCAGTACTTTGAAGCGTTCGTAGCCGATTTCCGCCATTTGGCATTTGGTACGGGTTTTAACAAGTACGCTACGGGTCTCGGCGTTTTTGAACACACCGATCTCGCCGACGAAATCGTGTTTGTTCAAATACGCCAGGATCAGTTCGCGGCCTTCCTCGTCCTCGACGCTGACGCTGACCGAGCCGTCGACCACAAACAACAGTTTGTCGCCGACATCGCCGGGGCGCACGATGGTGATTTTGGCTGGATAACTTCTGACATGACAGAAGCGTAAAAAGGCGTCCAGGGCGGATGGTGAAATCTTGTTTTGTTTAACAAAGCTCATAATTTGTAATAATTCTGTGAACTAGATTGGTTACCCTATCAAGGTGCAGTAGTTTTACAAAAAAATCAAGACATTTGACGGGTTCGTTGTAAAATTCGCGACAATTTTGATTTTGGTTGGGATTTAGCATGCACGCAACAATTAAATGGGTCGACGGCAGGTTGTTCGTCGGCGAGTCCGGTAGCGGACACACGGTGGTGATGGACGGGCCGCCGGATCATGGCGGACGCAATTTAGGCGTACGGCCGATGGAAATGTTGCTGCTGGGTTTGGGCGGCTGTTCATCGTTCGACGTGGTGGATATTTTGCAAAAGGGCCGCCATGAGATTGTGCATTGCACGACCGAACTTACTGCGGAGCGGGTGGATACGGTGCCGGCCGTATTCAGCAAAATTCATATACATTTCAAGGTCACCGGTAAGAATTTGGCGGCGGCAGCGGTGGAGCGGGCGGTAAAATTGTCCGCCGAAAAATATTGTTCGGCCTCAATAATGTTGGGCAGGGCCGGTGTGGAAATAACGCATGATTTCGAAGTTTTAGAGGGTTGATCGGTTGAGCAAATTACAGTTACACGGGTTTAATAACCTGACCAAATCGTTGAGTTTCAACATTTACGACGTTTGCTACGCGCCGAAAGAGCAGGAAAAAGCCTACATCGAATATATCGACGAAGCCTATAACGCCAAACGCTTGACCCAGATTTTAAAAGACGTGGCCAATATCATTGGCGCGCAGATTTTGAATATCGCCCACCAGGATTACGACCCGCAGGGTGCCAGCGTAACGATGCTGATTTCCGAGGGCGCGGTGATCCCGGCCGGCATGAACTCCGAGTCGCCAGGCCCCTTGCCCGACACGATTTTGGCGCATTTGGACAAAAGCCACATCACAGTGCATACCTATCCGGAAAGTCACCCGGATACCGATATTTGTACGTTCCGGGCCGACATCGACGTTTCGACCTGCGGCCAGATTTCGCCGCTGAAAGCATTGAATTATCTGATTCACAGCTTCGAGTCCGACATCGTGATCATGGATTACCGGGTGCGCGGCTTTACCCGCGACGTGTCCGGGCAAAAGCATTACATCGATCATAAAATCAACTCGATTCAAAACTACATCGCGGAAAGCACCAAAGAGCTGTACCAGATGATCGATGTGAATGTGTATCAGGAAAATATTTTCCACACCAAAATGATGCTGAAGGAAACCGAGCTGGAAAATTACTTGTTCGAGAAGGAAAGTAATTTCAGCGACGACGAGCAGGAAGAAATTCAGGAAATGCTACAGGAAGAAATGGCCGAAATTTTCTACGGCCGGAATTTCTCTTAAAAATTTCGCTAACGCTATCGACGGCCTCAGCGGTAACAGCTACCGCTGAGGCCGTTTTGTTTATGGGGCTGGCTTACGAGGGGCTTGTTCGCGCATTTGTTCCTGATGTTGCTTGCGCAAATCGTCCATTTTCTGCATTTGTTCCGGGCTTAACACTTCTTTCATCCGGCTGTGCGACTCTTCGTGGATGGCGCGGAATTTTTCGTGCTGCTCCTTAAAAATTGCTTCCAGCTTGATTTTTTGCTCGGGGCTGAGTTGCAGCAGTTTGTTCAAATGTTCGAGTTTGTGATCTACCGGTTGGCCGTAGTCGTTTTCGCCGGGATAGGCGAAGGCGGACAACGGCAAGGCAAGGATGGCGGCGATAAGCAGTATTTTTCGCATTTGTGGTCTCTGATAAAGTTAGTTTGCCGAGCGGAGTGCCCGGTGTGGGCCTGAGTTTGGGTGGATGCCGGCAGGCCGGCAAAGTTCATCCTTATGCAAAAGCCTTGGGATTTTGCACGGCCGCGCAGTCGATACTATGGCGTTTGGGCTGGGCCGACAGTTCCAGCGCTGTCAGTTGTCCGCCCCACAAACAGCCGGTATCTATCGAATAACAGTTGTAACCGTCGAAATAGCCCAAGGTGGACCAATGGCCGAAGATGATCCGCATATCGATACTTTTCCGGCCCGGCACTTCAAACCACGGTATCAAGTGATCGGGTTGGGTGCCGGGGGCGCCCTTGGGGCCGAAATCCATCACCCCGTCCACGGTGCAATAACGCAGCCGGCTGAAGCAATTGATGGCAAAGCGCAGTTTTTCGGTTTTGGGCAGATCTTCGCGCCAGACCACAGGTTTGTTGCCGTACATGGAACGGAAAAAACGTTCGTGATCCGGGCCTTGCATGGCTTGCTCGGTTTCCCGCGCCATCCGTAGCGTGGTGGCAAAATCCCATTGCGGGGGCAGGCCGGCGTGCAGCATGCAAAAATCATCGTTGTGGTGGAACAGGCGCTGATGCCGCAACCAGTGGATTAGCTCGTCGCAATCCTCGGCGCGCATTACCGCCGCCAAGGTGTCCTTTTTACCGGCTTTGCCCAGCGAGACCACCGTGGCGATCAAGTGCAGGTCGTGATTGCCGAGCACGGTAATAGCCGCTTCGCCCAAACTTTTCACAAAACGCAAAGTCTCCAGCGATTTTGGACCGCGATTCACCAAATCGCCGGCCAGCCAGAGTTGGTCCGGGCCGGGTTCGAATTTTATCTGGTCCAGTAAGCGCCGGAACTCGTCGTAACAGCCCTGAATGTCACCAATTGCATAAATTGCCATTAGTGCAGGGTTCTGGGTATCGACAGGGTGAATTTAGGAATGGCTGCGTTAAAATTTTCGCCTGCGTCCGACTGCATTTGATACTTGCCCTGCATCACGCCAACCGGGGTTTCTATCATCGCCGCGCTGGTATAGCGGAACGAGTCGCCGGGGCTGAGATGCGGGTTTTCTCCTACCACGCCTTCGCCGTTCACTTCCTGCACCTTGCCGTTGGCATCGGTGATTAACCAGTGCCGGGTCAGCAATTTGGCTGGAGTGGAACCGACGTTGGTAATGGTGATGGTATAAGCGAACACATAGCGGTTCTGTTCGGGGGACGATTGGGCCTCGATATAATAAGGTTGGGCTTCAACTAAAACTTTGTTTTTTTCGCTCATTGATAGATGATGTAAATCAGTATTTGCCTTATTTCAACCCAACTCATACCCAAACGCAAGCAAGCAATCCTATGAATATCCGCAGATTTCTAAGTGCCGGGCTGATAGCCTTGTCCTTGCAGGCGCTTGCCGAAGATAATAAGGATTTATTTGCCGCTGCGGCCACCGGTAAACTGGAGCGCGTCGAAGCCTTATTGGCGCAAGGTCTGGATGTCAACGGTAAGCTGGAAACCGATCGCACTGCGCTCATGGCGGCCAGTTTTAACGGCAATTTGCGGATTGTCAAGGCGCTGCTGGCCTATGGCGCGGATGTTAATCTGGCCGATAAACTCGGCTCCACCGCGCTAACGGACGCGGTAATGTTCGGCAATGCCGACATCGTAGGCGTGTTGATTGCCGCTGGTGCCAACGTCAATGCCGCCGATAGCCAGAGTGTGAAAATCCTCGATAAGGCCAAAAAGCTCGGCCGGGAAAACATTGTAAAACTGTTAGAGGCGGCCGGCGCCAAGGCTTCGGAAGCCAAAGTCGAAGAAAAAATCGAAGGCGAACCCAAGCCCGCCGAAGCGAAACCGGAAGAAACCAAGAAATGACGCCATGGGCTCAAAACGTAAGGTTCAATCCGAGTTTTGCCCTTGCACCAATTAAACCTCGCTAAACAGCCCAAAGATAGAATGTCACACTCAGAAAAACCACTACACATCCACATCCTCGGCATTTGCGGCACCTTTATGGGCGGCCTGGCCTTAATCGCCCGCGAATTGGGCTACACCGTCAGCGGCTCGGACCAAAATGTTTATCCGCCGATGAGCACGCAACTGGAAGAGCAAGGCATTCGGTTGATGAATGGCTACAAAGCCGAAAACCTGGACTGCAAACCCGATTTGGTGGTGGTGGGTAATGCCATGTCGCGCGGCAATCCGGAAGTGGAAGCCGTGTTAAATCTAGGTTTACCGTATATCTCCGGCCCGCAATGGTTGGCCGAGCACGTGTTGCAGCATAAATGGGTACTGGCTGTGGCCGGTACGCACGGTAAGACCACCACCAGCAGCATGCTGGCTTGGGTACTGGAATATAACGGCTTCAAACCCGGCTTTTTGATCGGCGGGATTCCGTTGAACTTCGGTATCTCCGCCCGCTTGGGCGAGTCGGATTTTTTCGTGATAGAAGCCGACGAATACGACTGCGCCTTTTTCGACAAACGCTCAAAATTCGTTCATTACCGGCCCAGAACCGCGATCTTGAACAACCTGGAATACGATCACGCCGACATCTTTGAAAACCTGGATGCGATCAAAAAGCAATTCCACCATCTGGTGCGAACCATCCCTAGCGAAGGTTTGATCATCGCGCCGGCTTGCGAACAACATGTTACCGATGTGCTGGAAACTGGCTGCTGGACGCCGATTGTGAAGACGGCAATTGACGGCGACGGCGACTGGCAGGCGCAACTGTTAAAAGCCGACGGCAGCAGTTTTAGCGTCAGTTTTGCCGGTGAAGAGCAAGGCGTAGTTGAGTGGACCTTAACCGGCCGCCACAGTGTCTACAACGCCTTGTCGGCCATCGCCGCCGCCCGGCATATCGGCATCGCTCCGGCGTGGGCGATAGCCGCGTTGCAGCAATTTCAAAGCGTAAAACGGCGGATGGAAGTCATCGTCAAAAAAGGCGGCGTCACGGTCTACGACGACTTCGCTCACCACCCAACCGCAATCAAAACCACACTGGACGGCTTACGCCAACAAGTCGGCAACGAAAAAATCCTGGCTATTGTCGAGCCCCGCTCCAACACCATGCGCCTGGGCGTGCATACTCAATCCTTGGCCGAATCCTTGGGTCATGCCGACCGGGCCATCGTTTATCAGCCGGATAATCTGGGTTGGGATTTAAGCCAGTTGCTGAAATACGCTAACAACATCGAGATTTGTAACAGCCTGGAAACTATCATCGCCACCATCAAAGCCCAAGCCGGCGATGTTTGTCACGTGTTACTGATGAGTAACGGCAGTTTCGGTGGCATATACAAACGCCTGCGGAACGAGTTGTAAGCCATGAACCGCGTCGAAATCCGCTACTGCACGCAATGTCGCTGGCTGTTGCGGGCGGCCTGGATGGCCCAGGAGTTATTAAGCACTTTCGAACAGGAACTGGACGAACTGGTGTTACAGCCGGACACCGGGGGCATTTTCGAAGTGCGCGCCAACGGCGAATTAGTCTGGTCCCGCAAGCAGCAAGGCCGGTTTCCGGAGATTACCGAGTTAAAGCAATTGGTGCGCGATCAAATCGCTCCGGAACGCGACCTGGGGCACGCCGACCAAAAAGGCCCGAGCCGCGGTTAAACCGAGCCCATTATCGAATCTCGTTCTGGTTCCCCCGCTCCTGCATGGGAAATTCAGAGCGGTATCACGCGGCTACGCATTACTACACCGAAGCTTGGGAACTAGAGATACAGAAATTAGGCTTCTATTTCTCTTAGCGGCGGCGAACTTCGATATTTACCAAACATTCTTGTTATAACTCTAACCAAAAATACTATGTCGATCCGCCGAATCGTTCCAATCGAACAGTCTGAATGGTCGGTAATTCCAGTTTACGAATGGGTGCGGCCGCGTTCATTGGACTGGTCGTGGCCGCCACCGGAGTCCCAAGCCGTGGTTATGCTGCTGTTCGATGAGCAGCACGATATCGCGACGCAAGCCGTATTTCTCCGCATTGTGCGCATGCTGACCTCCTTGACAGCCGTTCAGTCGCAGAGCCAGGTGGCGATCGAATTCGATCCTGCCGCGCAATGCTTGCGCGTGCACGAACTGGTGGTTTGGCGGCTTGATCCGGATGGTGTGCGCCGGCGGCGTACGCCGGTTCGGCAGCAGGATTTTTTACTTCGTCAGCGCGAGCAGCAGTTCGAACAACAGATATTGAATGGTCGGGTGTCCTTGGTGGCATTACTTGAAGATGTGCGAGTCGGCGACGCGATCGATCTGGCATATACACTAGAGCCGCGCGACCCGATGCCCGGTTTGCTGTTCACCTCGTTTCATTTTTTGGTCTGGGGGCTTCCGGTCGGATCGGCCAGCGTTGCCTTGAATTTACACCCGGACCATCCTGTCCGCTGGCAATTGTTCGCGCCGGCCGACGCGCGGTTGCCCGTGGAATTGCGCGAATCGGATCGCGTATGCTGGCAAATTGATCAACCGGCGCTATTTCAGCCGGAAGCGAATGTCTCTGGCGGACATTGGCCTTTTCCGGTACTCGAAGTGACGGCCTGGGAATCCTGGGGTGAGATCGCGCGCTTCTTCAGTGAGCTTTGGGCCGATGCGTTGAATGACGAAACCGATACTATTGCCGCGGAAGCCGCCAGTCTTGCCGCAAACAAGTCGATCGAGGCGGCCATTCTAGAGGCGCTGCGCTTTGTCCAGGAAGAGGTCCGCTATCTTGCGATTGATTTCGGTCACGGTGCCGGCATGTTGCCAAGCGGCGCGGGTACGGTTTTGCGGCGAAGGTTTGGTGACTGTAAGGACAAATCGGTGTTGTTGACAGCCTTGCTGCGCGCCTTGGGTCTTAGCGCCCGGCCTATGCTGGTCGCCACCAGCTGGCGCCATGCCATTGCCCGGCTCCTGCCGTCGACCGCCTGTTTCAATCACGCCATTGTCGCTTTTGAATTTGCGGGGAAAAAGTACTTCGTCGATCCAACAGTCATCGGTCAAGCCGGCAATCTTGCGGATTGGGTTGCCCCTCCCCTCGGTTTCGGCCTGGAGATTGACACGAACAACGACGCATTGGTTGAATTACCGTCGCTGCCTGTTGCCGAACTGATTTTAACCGAGACTTTCACCCTTGATCGGCGCGGGAACGGCGGTGCGGTGGAACAGAAGCTGCTCGCGACAAGCTGGTTTGCCGACGAATTTCGCGCCTCGTTTATCAGGTCTGGCTTACCGCAAATTGTAAAAAACCGAGCCGATGTGCTGAAGCAACACTTCCCGGCGCTGCTCCCGCAACCGGACAGCGCCGAGCTTGAGGACGACCGCGTTGAAAACCGTATCTCGCTGCTTAGCCGTCACGGCTTGCCGACTTGGGGGCCGGTTGACCGCAAGCCGCCGGATTTCTTCGGATACGGTGCCCATGGGCTATTTTTGGCGATAGAAACCCTGAATGATCGCGAACAGAGAACCCAGCCCTTTGCTTTACGCCACCCGTTGCGGGTGCGGCATCAAGTTATCGTTCGCGGCAAACCTGTCCGCAAACTCAAACCGGAAGTTTTTCGGCATGAGGGGCCGGGCTTCCGGTATTGCGTCGAAGTCAGTTCCAAGCGCCGCGAGGTTAGATTCGATTATAGTTGGGAGAGTACGGCGGCCGAGATTTCCCCCGAACAGTGGCAAGAGTTCTGCCGGGAGCGCCGAACCGCGCTGGATCGGGCCGGGGCGACGGTGCATACCCCCGCACTGAAGCCGTTACTGATTGCCCGGCGTGCGCTGCCGATTGCCATAATCGTCGCCGGATTGGCGGCCGGCTGGTTGCGAAATGCGGAAAGCAACCGTGTGATTAACGAAGCTGGTGGTGTTGAGCGCGCAGCCGGCATGGCCTTCGAGCACGTCAAACGCCGCGAATTCAGTCAAGCCTACGAGCTGGCCAACGCGGTCCGTTCCAACTATCGCAACAATTTCGAAATGCAGATCCTTTTTGCGGAAGCGGCTTTGCGTACCGGCCATTTTCAGGAAGCCGACGAAGCGTTGCGCGAGGCCAGAAAACTTCGGACGGATAACCCGCTGCCCGACCAGCTTCAGGCCGCACTTTACGAAGCGCGCGGCGAACTCGGCCCCTCTCGCGATTTGCTGATCCGGCTTGCGGCGCAACCCGGCGCGGCGGATTTGGTGTTTTCCGAACTCGCCCGGCTATCGGAGCGCATGGGCGATCCGGTTGCCGCGCGCAAAGCCTGGGAAATGGTATTGGCGCGCCAACCGGCTCAACCCGATGCCTTGTTTGGTCTGGCCCGTTTGCTTTGGTCTATCGGCGAACGGGATCGTGCCGACGCACTGATTCCCGGCGTGATTGCCGCGCAACCGACGCCGAGCGCCGTGCTGCAATCGACGCTGGCGCGTTTTTTCTCGGCTACCGGTCGACCCGCTCGTGCAGTCGAGCCCGCTCGCCGCGCGGCCGAACTGTCTCCTAACGTACCAGAAATGGTCCTCCAGCACGCGATGGCATTGTTGCAGGCCGGTGATAGAAGCAACGCGTTATCGGCAGCTTTGGCGATGATGGAAAAGTTTCCGAACAATCCGCTGGCTACCGGTGCCCTGGCCATGGCAGCCGCGATGGCCGGGGAGAATGTCATTGCCGAGACGGCCTTTAAAGGCTGGGTCGAGCAGGCCCCCGACGACCCGGATGCCCTTTCCGGTTACGGCTTTTTTCTGCATCGTAGCGGACGCGGGATGGAAGCCAAAACCCTGTTGGCGGAAGGCACCCGCCGCTTTCCGGGTCACGGCAATCTGTGGCTGAATTACGCCGTTGTTCTGGAAGCATTGGGAGATAGTGGCGCCGTGCAGGCCCGTGAGCAGGCGTCGCGGCTCTTGACGGACGAGCAACGTGCAACTTTGGTACGTTAACTGAAGATGTTGGCCGTCCGGGCATCGGCCCGCTCAGGGATCGTAATTTAACTAATATATAGGGAGTGCCAGACGTTGCGGAGCCTTTTCGCGCTCGAACAGGGCTGCGCCTACCCCTAGGTCAGAGCCGATTTGTTGTACGATAAACAAGGTGATTATGTTCCCGGAAGACGACGCCACCATCATCAAACCGCAAGACGACGATCTGACCCGGATCAAACCGCGCCCTTATCCGCAGATATTGGCCGACAATCCGGCGTTGGACGGTAAATTCAACGACGATTATTCTTTGCGCGGCGCCGTGGGTGTGGGCGGTGGCGGTCAAGTGTTGCTTGGTTTTGACGAGCGCATCGGCCGCGAAGTGGCGATCAAGGAATTGCTGGATCAAGCCGCGCACGAGGACAACGAACTCAACGCGCGTTTTCTACGCGAAGCCCGCATCACCGGCCGCCTGGAGCATCCGGGCATAGTGCCGGTGTACGATCTGGGCAAAAAGCAGAGCGGCGCCCCTTATTACGTGATGCGCTTGGTGCGCGGCGATACGCTGGCGAAGGCCCTGAAGGCTTGTAATGCCGAATTACTGGCCGAGCATGCGCTATCGCGGCGCCTGAGCTTGCTGGACAGGCTGATCGATGTCTGCGAAGCCGTGGCTTACGCCCACTCCAAAAGCGTGATTCACCGTGACATCAAGCCCGGCAATATCGTGCTCGGCCCCTTTGGCGAAACCATCGTCCTGGACTGGGGCTTGGCCAAGGTCGAAAACGAAGCCGACCTGGCGCCGTTGATGTCTGCCGTACCCAGTCAGGCGGACGACGATGCGGATCTGACTCGAATCGGCGACATTCTCGGCACCCCGGCCTACATGGCGCCGGAACAAGCCAATCCCGATTTCGGCGTCGTGGATACGCGCTCCGACGTATTTGCGCTCGGTTGTATTCTCTACTATCTATTGGCCGGCCATCCGCCGCTGCGCGGTAGTGCCGATGAGATTTTGGAACAGCTCAGCTCTCCGGCGCCGATGCCCTCGGCTCGCGATCCCAAATTGCCGATGCCATCGGAATTAATCGCCATTTGCGACAAGGCCTTGGCCAAGGATAAGTCGCTACGCTTTCCCGATGCGGCAAGCCTGGCCGACGAATTGCGCGCCTATCGCGACGGCCGGTTGGTAAGCGCCTATGCCTATTCGCGCGGCGAACTGCTGCGCCGCTTCATTGCCCGCAACAAGGTTGCGCTGGTGGCGAGTCTGGCGGTATTGCTGGCGATATTGATCGGCGCCGGGTTGGCCTTCAAATTCGGCGTGGAGGCGCACAAAGCCCGAGACTTGGCGGTAGCCGAAGGCGAAATCGTTAAACAGGAAAAGCAGCAAGTCGAGCGTGCGCTAGCCGATGTCACCCGTATTTCCAACCAGAATCTGACGGCAGCCAATCAGGTGGCAGCCAGCATCCTTGGTAATATCAACGAAATCCGCATGGGCATGCAGCAAGCAGCCGATTCCTTGCGCAGCAACGCCGAACTAGCGGCATCCTCCGATTTGCTGGAGAGCTTGCTGCAACGTTATCCGCGCGCCGAAGGTTTCGCGACGACTCGGGCGCCAGGCACTGTCGTCGCCGTGGTGCCCGCCAAATATCGGCAAGCCCTTGGTGCCGATACCTCGCAACTCGAGCACAATCGGATGACTTTGGAGCGAGGGGTGCCGATACTAAGCAGGATTTATCAAGCGCCGGAAGGCTTTGCCGCCGTCACCTTGGTGGTGCCTGTCAAACAAGGTAAAACCATCCCCGGTTTTATTTCGCTGCGCATCAAACCGGTCGATTTTCTGGGCGGTTTGCTGGCTGTGGATACGCAGACCGAACAACGCAGCGTTTGGGTGGTGCAGGATGATGGACTGCTGCTTTACGATACCGATCCTCGCGAGATTGGGCTTAATTTGTTCCGGGAAGAACGCTTCAAACAGATACCCGAATTGCGCCAGCTGGCCGAGAAAATTGCGGAGCAGGATGCCGGGGTGGGGTTTTACCAGAGCCAGCTAGCCTGCCAAGACCAGCCTTCGCGGCAGATTGCGGCGTGGGTGAGTTTGCGGCCGGCGGAGAATCGGGGGTGGAAGGTGGTGGTGTTGGAGGCTTGGTGATTGGGCTTTTCGCACCGGCGGCTACTTGCTTTTTTGTGTCGCTGACGCGACGGCTTGATTTAATGTCGGGTCTCGGCCCGACTTCAAACCCAGCCGTCGCGCCAGCGACACAGCAATCCGACTACCCTCACCCCGGCCCTCTCCCTCTGGAGAGGGGGGGCGAGCTTCGTTCCAAACGGTGCGTTCAATCCTCCGAAACCACCATCTTCCTAAACCCAAACCACTCATCCAACACCTGATGCACATCATCAATTCCGGTTTTGTTCAACGCGGAAAACAACTGCAATGTCACCACAATATCCGCCTGACTCAAATCCCGCTGCACCTGCAATAAGGTGGATTTAGCTGCGCCGAATTTCAATTTGTCGGATTTGGTCAGCAGAATGTGCAAGGGCAGTTTGCGGTGTTCGCACCACTCGACCATTTGCCAGTCGAAGTCGGTGAGTGGGTGGCGGATGTCCATGACCTGGACGATGCCGCACAGGGCTTGGCGGTCGTGCAAGTAGCTTTCCATCATTTGCCGCCAGTCTTTTTTGATGGCTTCCGGGACTTTGGCGTAGCCGTAACCGGGTAGATCGACCAGTTTGCGCTTGGCGTCGATTTCAAAAAAATTCAGCAATTGGGTGCGGCCAGGGGTTTTACTGACGCGAGCCAAGGCGTTTTGTTGTACCAGGGTATTGATTGCACTGGATTTGCCTGCGTTGGAGCGGCCCGCGAAAGCGATCTCCATGCCTTGGTCGGGCGGCGCGTCCTTCAGTTTGGGGGCGCTGTTGATGAACTTGGCCTGATGGTAGATGGGATTCATCACAGTCTCGCTTAGTGTTTATAAATCGGTTAGAATCCGGACATTATAGCGTCTGGCGGCTGTCATCAGCTTGCTTTATGTCGATCAACCTTCCTGAACAGGGGCCCATAATGATAAAAAAATTGCTGACTGTTTCCATCTCTTTGTTGTTGGCAACCGCCGTCAGTCATGTAAACGCGCAGGGCAATGCCAGCGCTAGCGCCGGAAAAACCAAAGCCGCCAGTTGCGCGGGTTGCCACGGCGAAGACGGAAACAGCATGATGCCGGGCTTTCCTAAGCTGGCCGGGCAGCATCAGACTTATCTGGTTAAACAGTTGCAGGCTTTCAAAAGCGGTGCGCGGATCGCTCCTATGATGGCGCCGTTGGCGGCCGGGTTGGACGATCAGGCGATTCAAGAGATTGCCACTTATTATGCAGGCAATAAAATTTCCGCGAATCCGGCGCCGGTGTTGCCGGCTAATGACGATGACGACGATGCGCCGGCCAAGACCGAAGAGCAGAAAAAAGCCGAGTTGGCCGATTTAATCACCCAAGGTAGCGATTTGTATCGCAACGGCAATCTGAGCCGGGAAGTCTCCGCTTGCGTAGCCTGCCACGGTCCGTACGCGGAAGGCAATAAACCGGCATCGTTTCCGTCCTTGCATTCGCAACACGCCGAATATCTGATCAAAACCCTGACCGACTTCAAAACCGGCGCACGTAGCAACAACCGCGAAAACATGATGCATATGATCGCTACCAAAATGACCGACGAGGATATTAAAGCGGTTTCTTATTATATTTCGACGATGAAATAATCGTGCGTCGTTCGGCGGAGCTCCCCGCTCCGCCGGAATTCGGCTTGGTCCTGGCATCGCCAGGAGTAATCTCTTCTTTAATTCATGCCGCAACCGACCAATTCGTTTCCGTTCCGCTTTTCGGATTCTACAAACATCATAATTATCCCGTTGACGGCAATCCGCACGGTGCTACATCAAATCGGCCTTGCTCCGTTTATCTCTTAATGTGCCAGCCGGCATGGTCTGATGTCTCTTCAATTAGGTGAGGTAGTTGTGCGGAAATTGAATCCAGGGAGCCGGTCCTCCGAATTTTTATCCGGAATAGATGTCGGTATTGAGCTAATTGGATAATTCGATGTCGGAAGTTGTTGTGCCGGGTTTTGCTTTTTTCGCGCCGGCGGCTATATTGGGGCGCTTTGGATTGCCAGGGCCGGGATTGGCAAGTCGATGGCTGGTGGGCGGTACTGGACTTTTTGTTAGCGGGTTTACGTTCTCGGACGTGAACATGTTTTTGTCGGGATTACATTCTTACGGAGAACTTTGATGTTAAAAATAATCGCATTGTTAGGGTTGTTGGGCTTTTCTTCACTGGCAAATGCCGAGGGCGGTTACGACCCGGTAACGCCGGCGCAACCTTTACAAAATCCGGATAAGGTCGAGGTGATCGAATTTTTTTGGTACGGCTGCCCGCACTGCTATAGTCTGGAGCCTGCAATGGTGGAATGGCTGAAAACCAAGCCGGCAAATGTCGAATTCATACGCCAACCGGCGGTGTTCAGCGACTTGTGGGGCAAACATGCCAAAGCATATTTCACTGCCGAAGCCTTGGGTATTTTAGAAAAGGTGCATGCGGATTTTTTCGACGCGATTCAGAACAAGAAGCAAAAATTAGTTAGCGAAGACGAGTTGGCTAAATTCTTTGCCGATCATGGCGTCAAGGACGAAGACTTTCGGGCGGCCTATAACTCGTTCGGGGTCGACGCTAAACTCCGTCAAGCCGAGTCTATTGGGCCGCGTTACGGGATTACCGGTGTGCCGGCGATTATCGTAAACGGCAAATATAAAGTCACCGGGCAGTCGGCTAAATCGCAAGCCAATATGCTGACCGTGACTAATCAGCTGATCGCTCAAGAAAGCCAGAAAAAATAAGCGGGTTATGCGTTAAATTGCCGCACATGGACGTGAATGGCCAATGTTGATTATTAGATCGCCTTCACAAATTCGGCGATAGTCTATAATCAAGCGACCAAGAATTTCTGAATTAGGGCATGTTTCATGGTTTTTTTTAAAAACAAGGATGGCAGTCCGGATAGGTGGAAGGAAAAATACCTAAGGCTGTTGGATGACCAGGAACAAATTGAAAAGCAGTACAAAGCTAATGAAGAGTTGTTATGTAAGACTATCGTTCGTTTTGCATTAGCCGTTAAAGGCCTGAACCGGCAACTCGATCCCCATCTCAATCGTATCCGCAATTTATTGAAGAGTGGATTGCAGAGCGAGCTGTTGCAAAAAGAGCTAACGGCATTTTCCAATGCATTGGTTATGCTGGAGGAGTCGTCCACGGCCGGACAGCTGGATGCGTCCATGTTATTCGAGTTTCTCGGCAAGCAATATCCGCAGTGGCAAGACCAGCTCGACGAAATACAGGCAAAGTACGAGCACCGTCAATTCACGACCAATCAAGCTTTTTATCTGGCTTTGCTGGAGCTGATCGAGGACAACAACCCTACGGCCAGCATCGATCTGGCTCTGGAACTGACCGGGACGGATGCCAAAGCCATCAACATTCAATTAATCCGGTTGTTGGACAACGCGGAAATCCCGCTGATTTTTGTCGAAGACGCGGAAAAAATCAAAAGCCGATTACATGCGGAGCAAGCCTTAGGGCCGATTTTCGACGACACCGTTGCGCTGCTGTTGGCTGTAAAAAAGCATTTGGAATCGGAACAGCAGGAAATGGCGGCATTTTTGTCGAAATTGACCGACCAATTAACTGAGCTGGGTGTGAAAGCCACCGGGGTTAATGCCGCTAACGAAATTAGCGTTAAAAAGCGTAACCTGCTGGATCAGGCTGTCTCCGAGCAAATCATGGAATTGCGGGAAAAGTCTGAAAACGCCACGCAATTGGAACCACTAAAACAAATTGTCAGTACTCGCTTAACCACCATCACCCAGCAAATTCAGGCGCATAATCTTCAGGAGCAGCAAGAACGCGATAAAACACAGCGCGAAATGCGGGCACTGTCGGAAAGGCTAAGGGAAATGGAGTCCGAGTCTTCCGAATTGCGTTTGAAACTGGATCTGGCTCAACACCGTGCTACCCGCGATCCGCTGACCAATCTGCCGAATCGGTTGGCATTCGAGGATAGATTGGCCGACGAAATGGCGCGCTGCCGGCGGCATAAAACGCCAATGTCGTTGATGGTTTGGGATGTGGATTTATTCAAGAAAATTAACGACACCTACGGGCATAAATCCGGGGATAAGGCTTTGATTGTGATTGCCGAGCTGTTATCCAAGCATTGTCGGGAAACCGATTTTGTGGCGCGGTTCGGCGGCGAGGAGTTCGTGATGATACTGGCCGGGTCCGATGCCAAGTCGGCCTTGCTGGTCGCGGAAAAACTCCGGAAAACCGTGGAAAAAAGCAGCTTCAATGCCAATGGCGAAAAGGTGTTCATTACCTTGTCGTGCGGCATCAGTCAATTTGTCGATGGCGACAGCAATGAGTCTATCTTTAACAGAGCCGACACCGGTCTGTATAGAGCCAAGCAAACCGGACGCAATCGTTGCGTTGTTGTCTGACGAAGTGTAGTAGACATGGCAACTAGTACCCCCTATTCGGCTCCGGTCGATAACGAAAAGTTTTTATACAAACTGGTCATTCAGCTGCTGATTTTTTGCCAGGGCAGCCACAGATTGTTGGAGCCGCATCTGTTGGCGATAGGTTCTAAGTTGCGTAGCGGGGCTAATTTGCAGGATTTGTTGTCGGAACTGCAGGCGGTATCGAAAACCTTGTTGCATATTTCCAAACAAGGCAAGCAGAATGCGGAAACCGACGGCAGCGATAGTGCCGCGTTGCAAAATAACTATGCGATGGAGCGTCTGGAAGAGCTGCTGGCGGATGCGCAAGTGCCGTTACGTTTCCAACATCAGACTTCGATGCTCAAGCATAGAGTCAGGGGCAATCACAGCGAACAGTCTTACAAGAAAGTTATCGATTCGGCGATTACCTTGCTGATGAATATCAAAGATTACGGGGTTGCCGAGCAAAAAGGCATTGATGTATTTTTGGCGGATTTAACCGCGCGGCTCGACGAAATCGGGCAAGACGTGGAAATCGCGGGGCAAGCGAACAGGCTGGCGATCGACAATCGTGAGATGCTGAATACCGAAATTAATCGGCAAGTTGGCGACCTTAGAGAGACTACACAATCGGCTCAAGAGTTGAGTACGCTGAAAATTCACACCAGCGAGCACCTGGATCGCTTATTGGCGCAGTTGCTTGAGCACAAGCAACTGGAAGACGAGCGGCAGCAGGAGACACAAGATAAAATCGAATTGATGACGCAAAAGTTACAGGAACTGGAAACGGAAACCGAAACTTTGCGGGTCAAATTGAAAATCGAGCACGATAAGGCTTTATGCGACTCGTTGACCGGGTTGCCCAATCGTATGGCATACAACAGTCGAGCGGAGATGGAGCTAAGCCGGTGGAAGCGTTATAAAACACCGTTGGCGCTGATAGTGTGGGATGTCGATTATTTCAAGCGTATCAACGATACCTATGGGCACAAGGCCGGCGATAAAACTCTGGCCCTGGTTGGTCATCTATTGCAGAGCAATTGCCGGGATACCGATTTCGTGGCGCGCTACGGAGGGGAGGAATTTGTGATGTTGTTGCCCAATACCCAAGAGTGTCAAGCGTTGGAAATGGCGGAAAATACCCGGAAAATGATCCAGAGTTGCGGTTTCAACTCTAACGGCGAAGATATAAACCTAACGATTAGTTGCGGCATCAGCGAGTTTAAAGAAGGCGATACGCATGACGATACGTTCGTGCGGGCCGATCAGGCGCTATACCAATCCAAGCAAAATGGACGCAATTGCTGCACGGTATTCGGGCAATAGTCGGAAGCGTCGCAGACCCAGGCCGGCAAAGCCCAAGGTTTCGGTCTAGTGTTAAACCTTAGCCGTCGGATGGTTGCAGGAATGCCGGTTAGCCGAAAAGATACGGGTAGTGTGCCGACCTGAAAGGTGTGTTGGCGAGTAGGCAGCGGTCGAATATGCCGATGGCTTCGTCGCAGGAGATGACTTCCTGTTGACTGTCAAGAATGTAATGGGCCAAGTTCAGGATGCATTTCCAATGCCGGCGATTGTCTATGAATCTAAACGCCTGAAATAGCAGTTCCTGCATTTTTTCTTCCCGTTGCGCTTTCGAGGCGATGAAATGATCTAGGTAGCTGAGAGCTTTTTCCAGGTCGCTATAGCCGCCGTAGTTATGTAAGGCATTGAAGTTAATTAAGTTTATGTTAAAAACTTCGTCGTCGCGAATCGAAACGTATTTTGCCTCCGCCAGTGGCCCGACCAATAAATTGACAACATCGGCTTCATAAGCGCGTTGGCAGGCGTGTTGCGGACTATCGGAAAGGTCGTTAAAACTTTCGACAACCGCGATCGGCAAATTTTGAATCAGATTGCCGTCGATGACTTTAGCAAAAAAATCCTCGTAACCGTTGGTCGGCCTTTGGACATGAATTTCAAAAAATACCGGGGGTAATTGCTTTTGTCGGTTGCCTAGGTGAATCGCGGCGGCGTGCCCCGCTTCATGAAAAGCTGTGCGCCAATCCAATTCGTTAGGATGTACGAAAGTTGACGTAGTTGAATAATAGTTTCGTTCCATAGACAGCAACCTCATCCAGAAAAAAGATGCGGCGCAAAGGCCGCATTGAGGAAGGATATTAAAACTCTTTACCCTTTAGGAGAGGGAGCGCATACATAAGAGTTGCATACAGTTTAATCGCTGACTTTGGGTTTGCAAATGTGACAAATTGACGCGCGGCAAACTGTCATACCAATTGGCATGGGGATTTCGGCCGAAAAAACGGGTGCGGCGGCATGGCACCCGTTAGCGGATTGGTTAAGGATGCTGTTTTTGGCCGCTGTTGGTCCAGAAAGGTAAGGATAAGACCACTAGGCAGGCCAGCCAGCCCAGTAGTTGCTGATTATATAAAGTGTATCTGAGCGCAAACGGTATGCCTTCCGAAAAGCCGGGGTGTGCTTGAATGAAATCCCGGCCGTCCATAAATGCTTTGGTTTCGCCAAGTACAAGCGCAACAGCGCTGAAGTTTAGAAAATAGGCGAACAGCCGGTCATGCCTGCTGCGTAGATTCCCGCCTGTCAACTGATCAAACGCGAAAGTTTGACTGTGCAGATTGTGCGTCCGTAACCCTTCGCAGAGTATCAGGCCGAATATGCCGAATACCGGGATGGTGAATTGCTCGATCGGAAAGCTTAAATATCTGCCATTTACGGTCAGGCCGTAAGTCTTGAATAAGGCCAAAACAATAAACAGCAGATAGCCTGTTCTTAACGCAGTTGCCAGCCGGACACTTCCCGGCTTATCACTCAAGATGTTGAAATTTCGCCGAATCAACAGGGCGCCGAGACCGGCGTTTGCCATAACCAGTACTGCGGTATACAGCCGTTGCCAGGTGCTGTAACTGGTGTACCAAAGGAAGTCGGCCAATCCAACCAGGCAGACGCTGAATACTTGGGCTAGCGCCAGGAATGCCAGCAAACGAATGAGCGATAACAGTTCCAGCTTTTTATAATAGCCGGCGGTGATCAGGATCCAGATTAGTGTTGCTATCGCGAAACGCATTGACCAGTTTGGCGACTCATAGACCGGGCCGGTCAAGGGAAATACCGGCTCCCGGTTGGCCGAGAATAAGCCCCAATTTGCGCCGACCACGCCTTCCAGTTCGCTCTTCCAGGGCTGGTTAAACGCTTCAACGATGTTGTAGTCGAAGCCGTGACGATTGGCGACTTGGATCATGCCGCGAATGAATTTGGCCTCGTTGACTACGCCGGGAATTGCCATGCCGCGCTGTCTGCCAGCACTGGGCCAGCCGGACTCACCAATTAATATGGGTTTGCCGGGGGCGACGCCGCGGGCTTCGTCTTCCACTTGCTTGACGATTTTTTCCAGGTGTTGCGACGCGTTTTCCACTGAAATCGGTTCATCTTCCCAGTAGGGTAAAATATGGATGGTGATGAAATCCACCTCATTAATTAGCTTGGGGTACTTCATATACATCGACCAGACGTCCGCATAAGACACGGGTTGCTTGACGGCCTTTTTTACTTCTCGGATATAACCGATCAGTCTGTCGACATCCATGTCTCCGCGTAACAGAACTTCGTTGCCGACGATCACCCGTTTCACCACGTCCGGGTTTTCGTTGGCCGATTTGATCAAGGCGTTTACTTCATTCGTGTTGTCTTTATAGCCGTAGCCAAGCCAGGCGCCTTGTATCATTTTCAGGCCGTATTTGCGGGCCAAGTCCGGCGTGGGCTGTTGACCTCCAAGGCTGGAATAGGTGCGTATGCTTTCGGTTTTGTCGGCAAGGAGGCGCAGGTCTTCGTCTATATGTTCCGTCAACGGAAATTTTTCCAGCAATGGGCTAAAGCCCTCTCGAAATGGCGCGAAGGACAGGCTCATCAATTTGCCGGACGGTACGTCGGTGCCTGCTTCCCGCGGCTGGTTGCTCAGCCAGTCGAAACTGCCGTGAACTAAAAAAATTAAAATCAAACAAAGCAGTACTCTGATGCTGGGCATAATTTGGCTGTGTTGTATGTTGCAAAAATGTCGGGGATTGACTGGTAATAATCGCTGGTCATGGAATTATAAGGCATTCGCCGGTATGCCGAATTAGATCGTTTGACGGCGGTTCAAATCCGGCCGGGATTGTCGGGGTGTTTAATAAATAATTACTGTACTTTACCCATGGGTTCTGGTTACAGTATCTGGCTTTTCTGATATTCGGAAGCCTTGTTACGGCCTCCGTCAATTCGTCTGTTTTATGAGGTTTTGTATGCATAAAAAGGTTATCCCCATTCTGTGTGGCGCCATTCTGCTTCCGGCGTCGCAATGGGCTTTGGCGGCGGTAGACAAACTACCTGCCACCACTACCGTCAAAATGGGTGCGGCAGAGGAAGTTTGTTCCGAATTTACCGATGCCAAGTGGCGTGACGCGCAAGTGATCGACGGAGTCGAAATACAAGAATCACGGATGTGTAACCCCGATAATCCTGCCGACATCGCAGCTTTCGTAAAAGGCACCAATAATATTTCCATGTCTACCTTGATGGAGACGCAACTGGCCGCGGACGCAATTACCGCCAGCAACGACATGGATGGCGACGGCGATCCCGACCACTATATTATCAAGCTGGAAATTGCCGAGCTGAACGGCCATTCACCGGACATGAAGGACCCGACCACTACTTTCGATATCGCACCTGGCATTCAACCCACGTTTTGGGTATATGCGCCGAAAACGCGCGATATGTCCACCTTAAGCTTATACGAGCCGGTGGCCAATCCTTTGTTGCGTGCGCCGTCCCCTGTAATTCGCGTTGAGCAGGGCGACATTATCTGGATCGTGTTGGAAAACAGTCATTATTTCCCGCATTCCATACATTTGCACGGTATAGACCATCCGTACATGGATCATGGCGGTGAAGGCAATGACGGTGTCGGCCAAACCGGTCAGATGGACGTCTTGCCTGGGCAGAGCAAAACTTACGTAATCAAACCGCGCCAGCCCGGCACCATGTACTATCACTGTCATGTACAGCCGCACACCCACATTCCGATGGGCCTGCAAGGTATTTTTATTGTCGAGGAAAACCGGCCGAACAACTGGGTGCAGACCTTCAATGTCGGTGCCGGCCAGGTTCGACATCCGTCGGTAGCGGTCAAAGAGAAATATGCGGCCGAATATGACTTGCACTACCAATCCGCGGATAAGGAACTGCATGAAATGGCGCGTTCCGCCAATGACCCGCGCATCATCGCCCGGCGTATGAATCAGGAATACGATATCACCGAGGCCAAGCCGGATTATTTCATGTTGAACGGCCGTTCCTTCCCTTACACACTGAGGGAGTCGCTGATTTTGATGGAAGAAAACAAAAAGGTTAAATTGCGGGTATTGAACGGCCACGAAGAGGCCTTCGCGCTACATATTCACGGCCACAAACCGATGGCGACCCATTACGATGGCGTGGATAACGGTCCGTCTTCTTATCTTAAGCGCGATGTGCATGGCATGGTCCCGGCCCAGCGTCTGGATTTGGAGCTGAGCGGAGTGGACGATGGCTTGAATAGCTTCGGACAAGGCGTTTGGATGTTCCACGATCATGTCGAGAAATCCTTTACCACTAATGGTATCGGCGAGGGCGGTGATATCAGTCTGGTGGTTTACAAAGGTTTCTCCGACGAAAAAGGCATTCCGAAAGTGCACGGCATGAGTCTGGCGCCTTATTTCACCAAGGAATTCTGGCAAGGCAAATATCCGGCCTGGCAGGATTACGATGCCTGGAAAAGCTTAGGTTTGCCGGAAATCAGCAATAAAAAACAAGTGGCATTTGTGCCGCCACCGCCTCCGCCGTTGAATACGGGCGATGCCGCAGCGAAAGCTGAAGCAGCCGGAGCCGGAAGTCAGTCGTCTTTTATAGGGCAATTGTTGAATGGTTTGATATTGGGGGGATTGATTTACGTCGGTTTTGCCAATCGCCAACGTATCTTGGCGATGTTTAAGAAGTAAGCGAACCTGCTTTATTGAATAGCGACGCCGCTGTCGAGCATGTCTCGGCAGCGGCGTTTTACTGTCAGCCTATATAAAATTGCCGCATCATGCCCAAGTCCTCATGCTCAAGGTTGTGACAGTGGTACAAAAATAAGCCCTTGTAATCCTGGAAGGGTTTAACGATCTCGACGGTTTCGCCAGGCATGACCAATACCGTGTCTTTCCAGCCCGAGTCGATAAAGCCTTCTTTGACGGTAGCGTAATCGGCGGTTTTGACCTTGGCGGTATTTCTGGACAGAATCTGGTATTGCTGACCGTGCAGGTGGATAGGATGGGCCATTTCCATCATCATGCCTCCGCCCATACCGCCCATACCGCCCATACCGCCCATTTTGTGGTCGCCGGATTTGCCGTTGTGCTCCTTAGCGCCGTGTCGCATTCCTCCCATCATGCCCATGCCGTCGTGTTGGTCTGCTGAATCGTGATCGTGGAAAATTTTGATTTTCTTGATCGAACCCAGCGCCACTTTTTCGAAATCCATCACTCTATCCATCGCAAACGATTTACCATTCAACAAGGGCTTCATGTGTTGCATTGAAATCGCGATGGGTAGCGGATTGGCGGCATTGTCCACGTCGCGCTCTGTGAGGCGTTGAATGGGCACCAGTTGTTTTGGCAGTTTCGGCGAGTCGCTGACTTTCTCGCTGATTTTAAATACCGCAATCGGGAATTTACCGCCTTGCGGCAAACGGTTGTGCATCATACCCATGCCGCCGCCGTCCTTGTGCATTCTGTCGTACATGCCTGGCATCACGCCGGAATATGGCAGGCTGTAAAGCGTCAGTTGAGAACCTATCTTACGATCGCTGAAATCCAGCCACAAATCGACGCGCTCGCCGGGCGCCAGCATGATATAGGGTCGGGTTTCCGGTTTGGCCAACAAGCCGGCGTCTGTGCCGATTGCTGTCAACGGTGTGCCGTCTTCCCAGCCCAGTTTGTATATCCGGGAATTGGAGCCGTTCGCGGCCCGGAAACGGTAGGCTCGCGATTTGACCGCGAATTCGGCGTTGGGTTTGCCGTTGACCAGGACGGTGTCGCCTAAGAAACCCATGATGCGTTCCGGCATCGCATGCAGATATTGCAGCTGGTTTTGACTGTCGAAACTCCGGTCTTGGATCACCAGCGGCAAGTCGTATTCGCCGCCGGGTAACTCCAATTTGGCTTCATCGCTGTCGTTGACGACGATCAAGCCGGCCAAGCCGCGATAAACCTGTTCGGCGGTCAAATTGTGCGAATGCGAATGGTAAAAGCTGGTGCCGGCCCGATTCAGAACTTCGAATTCGTAGACAAATTGTTCGCCCGAGTCGATTGAATACATCGGGTGGCCGTCGCTACGTTGCGGCACGTGTAGGCCATGCCAGTGGATGATGGACGGTTCGTGCAGATGGTTATTGAAAAATATCCTGACTTTCTGGCTCTGCTGGAAAGTCAGTATCGGCCCCAGGTAGTTGCCGGGCAGCTGCGTCAGCGTAGTTGGCGGTCCCTTGCGTAGGTTTGCTATGAATTTTTGTACCTGAGTAGCCGGTCCGCTGTTCAATATCGCAACCTGTGCTGCTTGTGCGGTAAATTCGATTTCCACGTCGGCATGAAAGCCTGCTGTGGCGCTGGTTTTGATTTTGCCGGTGTTGGCCGGTAACAAGCCGGGAAATGCCGCCATTGCGGCGCCCAGCACGGAATGTTGCAAAAATTGACGTCTGCTGTTGTTGATTGTTTTAGACATGCGCTCCCCTCCCCGGTTTTGGCTTAATAAATAAGCTTTTTATTATGGTTTTGACCTTACTCCATTTCCGGGGGGCAAACAACTCAGAAATGTGCTCAACATTCCGCCGGTATGGTGGGCAATCACAATCCGGATTTGGGTGTTAGAATGCTCAGCCATTGAGATAGTGAGGGCATTGCCTGTCATTCGCCGGCATGTCCGCCAAAGTAGGCGGTCAGACATCTAAGTAAAGAGGAAATTATGCGTAACTGGAAACTGTTACCTGCGTTCACGGTAGCGACCTTGGTGGTGGCAGTCGTTTTATACGTGGCGTTCTACTTCGTGTTTCTCGATTTTTTTGTGGATTTATGGTGGTTTCGCTCGCTGGAGTTTGAGGCCTATTTCTGGCTGAAACTACTTTACCGGTTTATTTTTTCCGGAGCGGTAACCGTATTCTTCTTTGCAGTGTTTCTGTTCCATTTCTGGATTGCCTCCCGCTATCTGGGTTTGAATCCTCCCGACGAAATTTTAATGGACGACAGCAAAAGGCGGCGTTTTCAACGCTTTGCCGATGTGTTCATGACGGGCTCGGCTAGGATCTATACGCCTATTTCACTGCTATTGGCCGTTGCGATTGCCATTCCATTTTATTTGCAATGGGAACAGGCGCTACTATTTTTCTTCGGCAGCGCTTCGGGCATAGTCGATCCGGTGTACGGTAACGATGTCAGCTTTTACATGTTTTCGTATCCGATTTACATGCTGGTACAGAAGGAGTTGCTGACCACCGCCGTCGTCGTGTTGTTGGCGACCGGCGTCTTATATTGGTTGGAACACGTGTTTGTGCCTAACCAAAGCAAGGAGTTTCCGCTGGGCGCGAAGATTCATTTGACGGTGCTGTTTGTCTTTGTCGTGTCTTTCGTGATCTGGGGCTTTTTGCTGGATCGCTTTTCACTATTGTATTCGGACGGTAACGAGCCGGTGTTTTTTGGTCCTGGCTTTGTCGAATTGCGTTATCAACTGCCGTTGATTTGGCTGGCGGTCTTTTTCTTCTCGGCGATTGCCGTTTCGATTGTGTTTTACGCCTTTTCGGAAAGGCATCGGAGTAAGGCGCCTATTATGGTCGCCGCTTTGGGCTTGCTGGCGGTATGGGGTCTGCAAAGTTCGCATTTGATTCCGGAGTTGATCGAAAAGTTTGTCGTCAAGCCCAATTTTACCCGTACTGAAAGCGACTCTATCCGACATAACATCGATGCGACGATGGCCGCGTTCGATTTGAACAATATTAAAGTCGTCGACTTTCCGGTCATCCTGGATGCCACCAAAGACATCGAAACCTGGTCCACCAAGAAGCATTTTGAAAATATTCCGGTATGGGATCGCGAGTTCCTGATCGATAGCTATATGCAATTACAGGGCATACGGCCGTATTATGGTTTTCCCACCGTGGATGAAGATCGCTATTTCATCAATGGCCATCATCAGCAGGTCAATCTGGCCGCGCGCGAAGTCAATATCGACAAATTACCCAAGGAAGCGCAAAACTGGGAAAACACCCACTTGCGGTATACCCACGGTTATGGGGCGGTCGTCTCGCCCGCTGCTCAGGACGCCGGGATTCCTATCGTTTGGTATCTGCGCGATCTGAATATGTATTCCGAGGTCGGTTTTTCGGTGAAATATCCGGATATCTATTACGGCCTGGAAAAATACCGTTATGCCATCGTGCCTAATAATCTGGTCGTCAAGGACATTTCCGGCTCAGCGCCGAGCGAATCGCTGGATTACCGGGGTAACTCCGGCATACCGATTCCTTCGTTGTTCAGAAAGATGTTGTTCGCGTTTTATCTGAAAGACGAAAAAATCTTTTTTTCGCCGAATATTTCCACGGAAAGCAAAGTTTTGTTGCGCCGCAATATCGATGAAAGAATTACCGCGTTGACTCCGTTCCTGCATCTGGACAAGGATCCTTATCTGGTTATCGATAAAGACCGTTTTTACTGGATTCAGGATGCTTACACGCTGTCGAATTATTACCCCGTTTCCAAGCCGGCAGCCGACGACTATCTCGACGGCAAGCATAAATTCAATTACATCCGTAATTCGGTGAAAGTCGTGGTCGATGCCTATGACGGCAGTGTCGATTACTACATCTCCGATCCGAAAGACCCTATCATCAATGCTTATAACCGGGCATATCCCGGTCTGTTCAAAACGCTTCGGGAAATGCCGGACGAGTTGTTGCAGCATCTGCGTTATCCGCGCGATTTGTACTATATGCAGATGAAAATTTACGCTAAATATCATCAAAACAGCCCCGAGCTATTTTATGAACAAGCGGAAACCTGGCAATTTGCTACCGTGGACGGTCAGCCGGTATTGCCTTATTTCATTACGATGGATTTCGATCGCTGCAACGATATGGAAGAGTTTGTGATGATTAATCCGATGACGCCGGTGCACAGGGACAATTTAAGCATGGTCGGCATTGCCGGCACCATTGACGAAAAGAGCTGCGACCATACTTACAATCCAGGTATTACCATTTTCAAATTCCCTAAAGCCGTGCAAGTTAACGGGCCGTCGCAGGTTAATGCGTTGATCGACCAAAACCCCGAGATCGCCGCGCAATTTACCTTGTGGAATCAGCAGGGTTCGGAAGTGAAGAAAGGTCGGATGGTGATTTTGACAATGGGGAATTCGGTGCTGTATGTACAGCCCATTTATACTTTGGCCACCAAAACCAAAATGCCGGAACTGGCGCGGGTGATTGTTTCGATAGGTAATCAGGTGGTGATGGAAAAGACCTTGCAGGCCGCTTTTGCCCGTTTGAAAGATATGTTTATCAAAGGGGCTAACAGGCCGGCTTCGGGTATTTCGGCTGCCGAAGGCAAATAGCCGTTCGGCGCCGCCCGGTATCGAGATGATTTATTCGCTCAATGCAGTAGCATGGAGCAAAGGCGATCTTCCAGCTCCATGCGTTCGGCCAAGTGTTCGCCTAGGACGGATAAATCCTGGGCCAGCTTGTCGGTTTTAAAATTGCGCTTGCCGTCGTCATAGGTGTCGCTGAAAGATACTGCCGATGCGGTAATATTCGAGAACGCAGGATAAATCTGTTCGGCGTAAGTCAGTACCGAGGTTTGGTGCTGTTTTTCGGCGATTAAGTGTTCATAAATGCTGAAATGGCCGAGAGAAATGTAATCGATCAGCAATTGCGAAAATGCCGATAGTATCGGCCGAACCGCGTTTTCGCTAGAGAAAGGTTTCATTTCAGCGATCCGACAATACAAGGACCAGACTGCGGAACGTTCTTCCTGCAACGCTGCAACCAGATGCAGGTTGTTTGAGCTGGTGTCGGTAACTGCGGAGTTCATTTTGGTCACGGCACATCTCCCTTTGAAAATTGACGAACCTTAAATTTATGTGAATTATTAGGAATATTCAACAATTGATTAAAATATAAGGGAATTTTTCGTAAAAACTGTGACTGACTTTGCACCATCCATTTTTATTTTTGTTGCGCTAAGCTGTGAAGCCAAGCCGTTAATTCAAGCTTGGCGGTTAAAAAAACAGACGCAAAAACAAGCATTTGCCATTTATCGAAATGCCGAAACCGTTGTGGTGGTGGGTGGTATTGGAAAAGTCGCCATGGCCGGCGCCGTGGCTTATACGATGGCGCAATTTCCCGAGATTGTGCAGCCAATCATGCTTAACCTCGGAATCGCCGGGCATCGTAGACAGGCTGTTGGCAGTTGTATTTTGGTGGATAAAATCACCGATGTCGAAACGCAACGGCGTTTTTATCCGCAAATGGCTTTCGATGTGTCTTGCCCGTCGTTGCCGTTAAAAACCTTATCTAAGGCCGATTCCAGCTATGCGGACGATAGTTTGTCCGATATGGAAGCGTCGGCGTTTTATGAAATTGCGGTAAAGTTCAGTTCCAGCGAATTGATTCATTGCGTAAAAGTGGTATCGGACAACGCCGAATCGCCGCTGGAAGCTGTCAATGAGGAAGCGGTAATGGGTTGGATTTACACGAGCTTGCATAGCATAGAAAATGTTCTGGCTGGACTAACCCGGCTTAGAGGTGCGTTGCCCCTCACCAATACGGCGATATATAGCCGATTACTTGAACGTTTCCATTTTACTGCGACCAATGCAGCTAAATTGCAAGCAATGCTGAATCGTTGGCAAATATTAAACCGCGATCAGACGCTAAGTCTATTTGAAATCGACGCCGGCAACGCCAGGGAGTTGTTGGCTTGGTTGGAGAACCAGTTGGAGAAAAAGCAGTATTATTTGTAACTGTTGCCAGAACTGGCTACGGATATGGGTGGATTGAAAAAATACGGGGTGTCCCGAAAGACACCCCGGAACAGCATTACAGCAGTTTTTTCAAGCCTTCGACGCCTTCTTTGCCGGCAGCTAAATGTTGTTTGGCTTCTTGCAAGTTAGCAGCTTTAGCTGCAGTAATCGCTAATTTCAAATGGCCTCTAGCTTTATCGGCATATCTGGCAACTTTGTCGTTTGCGTTCAGTTCCTTGATAAAACCAGCCGCTTTTTGGATCAAATCGACAACGGCAGCATCTTCAGCACCGTTGTTGATTGCTGTCTCGGCAGCTGTAATACGCGCTACAACTTCATTGATTACATCGGTCGGTTTGTAAGCAGTTCTGCCTGGATCGGATTCAGCAACAGCAGCAGTTGAAAAAGAACCCATGGCAGCAGCTAAAGAGAACGCGATAACAGCACTTTTTAAAATTTTCATGTATTGAACCTCACAGTTATTTTTATAAGAACACATAGCTGGTAACTCAACCCGCTTTAACCACTACATGTTGGGCCGGGATGATAGCACAGTTCATACGGTTTGATAGTCTGTTTATAGCGGATTTTATGGTTTTTTCGGCGCCGCGAAAATGCCGCTGCGGCCTTATTCGACGCTGACTAGCAGCTTGTCCAGCCAAGCAGTGGGTAACAGCCGTTTTAGCCAGGCGAACAAATGCGTGGGTACCGTCACCCGGTATCTGATTTTCGGCCGATTCGACTCCAGGGCATGAGCCACCTTTTCCGCTACAACTGTCGCGGGTAAGGTAAACGGCGCGGCCGGCCCGGTTTTTTGCAGCCGGGCTTCCATGGCTTTGTAAGTATCTTTATGAAAGCTATGCTCGGCATTGATGTTTTGCCGGTATAAAGCAAAAGCATTTTGCCGGAACCGGCTTTCTATCGGTCCCGGCTCGATTAACACGATATGTATACCGGTGCCGCGTAATTCCAGGCGCAAGGTATCGGCCAAACCCTCCAATGCGAACTTGCTGGCGTTATAGGCGCCGCGAAACTTCATCGCCACGAAACCCAGTACCGAACTGTTATAGATCACCCGGCCATGGCCTTGTTTGCGCATCAACGGCAATAGTAGATTGGTCAGTTCATGAGTCCCGAACAGATTGGTTTCGAATTGTTGGCGTAATACCTCGCGGCTCAAATCCTCCACTGCGCCCGGTTGGCCGAAGGCGCCGTTATTGAATAGTGCATCGATTTTACCGTCGGTCAGCGCCGTCAATTCGGCAACTGCCTGTTGGATGCTATCTGAATTTGCCAGATCGAGTTGCAAACATTCGAAGCCTTCGCCACGCAGGCGTGCCACATCCTCCTGCCGGCGCGCGGAACAAATCACCCTATGGCCGCGGTGTTTTAAAAACACGGCAGTGTGGTAGCCGATACCGGACGAGCAGCCGGTGATAAATAGGGTTTTGCTAACAATCATGGTGGGGTGAGTTCGGCTTCGCTAAGTAAAAAAGTCTTGCCGCTGCTGCAATTGATCAAAAAATTCAGCTGATCGAGTTTGCTTTTAGCCGTTAGTTCATCGGCCTCTATGCGTTGGCATTCGCCGCTAGCCAAGGCTTTTTGCGCGGCCAGCCGGCGAAACTTTTCCACATCCGCCAGACGGCTTTCGAAGGGTTTGACTTGTGCGGGCAGCTTGTCCGGATCGTAAGGCGGAATCGCGAAGGCGGAGAATTGCATGGGATTCTGTTTGATCAGATTTTGCGTCAGCTCGGTTTGCGACTTGACGTCTTGCTTAGCCTTGGCTATCGCGTCGAGCTTGGCCTGTTGCTCGGCTTGCTCCTGCAAAGACTGCTGCTTTTTCAAGTCCGCATCGGCGGCTTGCTGCCGTTCCTGCGCATTCAAATCGACGCTGCTACCGGTTTTGGTATTCATTTGCACGGCCTTGTGTTCCACCGTACAGGGCGATGATTGGTAGTTGGTGTGCCCCGTCGCATCGGTGCATTTAAAAACCCCGGCCCAGCTGTCAACGGACAGGCACAGGGCAAAAACGAAGAATAGATTTTTCATTGTGTTCCTGTTGGTTAAACGCTACTGTAAAACTATTACCCAGCTCGCCATCACTGTAAATAAGTTTTTTCGATTACCTTATGTTCATACTGCATAGCTCCAACAAAACCGAAAATTTGCTGGAGCATCTAGTGGCAGTCATCAGCTTATCGCCGCTGTCCTCGGTATTTGCCGCCGAAACCTTCCTGATCCAGAGCCAAGGCATGGAGCGCTGGTTGTCGCAAAAGCTGGCCAGCCGGCTGCAAGTTTGGGGGCATTTTCGCTATCTGTTTCCGGCTAGGTTTTTCGGCGAACTGGCCGGAAAACTCCACGCCGAGCCGAGCGAACCAAGTTTTGACCGTCAACTGATGCTCTGGCGCTTCGAAGCCTTGCTGCGCGATCTCGATGGCGAAGTGTATCAGGCTTTACGGCAATATCTAGCCGGCGAAAATGCCGATCTCAAGCGCTATCAGTTGGCCATGCAGTTGGCGCGGATTTTCGATCAATATCAAATGCTCCGTCCCGATCTGCTAAGCGCCTGGCAGGAAAGTCGTCTTTTGTATCGCAGCGCGGCCGAAAAATGGCAGGCGGCGTTATGGCGGCAAATTACCCTCGCCAACGGCGGCAGGCATCGCGGCGAGCATTGGCTGCAGGTTATAGATAAACTGCGAAACGCCCCGCCAGGCCAGTTTCAGGCGTATTTGCCGGAACGGGTTTCCGTGTTTGGCGTCAATAGTCTGCCGCCCCTGATGCTTAGCTATCTGCAAGCCTTGGCATTGCATTGCGATGTGCACTTATACTTATTAAACCCGGTACAAGGCTATTGGGCCGATCTGCCCGGCAAACGGTTGTTGGCGCAGTTGCAAGCATTCGACGGGCATCCGCTGTTGGTCACGCTGGGGCAACAAGGCAGGGAGTTTCAGCAGATGCTGCTGGAACAGGTTGAATTTGCGTTTGAACCCAGCAGCTTTGAAGCTGGCGAGATCGACAGCAATCTGCAGCAATTGCAAAACGACATCCTCGCGAACCAAATGCCGCAACTGGCTTTGCAAGCGGACCGTTCCATCAGCATCCACGCCTGCCATTCCCGGTTGCGCGAAGTGCAGGTGTTAAAAAATCAATTGTTGGAGTCGTTAGAAAATCATACCGATTTGGATCTGCGTGACATTGTTGTAATGGCGCCGGATATTCAGCTCTACGCGCCGTTTATCAATGCGGTGTTCGATGATATTCAGCATGCTATTGCCGACCGCAGCCTTAAGATCAGTAATGCGGCGCTGGATGCCTTCGTCCGTTTTTTACAGCTATCGCAAAGCCGTTTCGGTTGGCGGGCCGTGCTGGATTTACTGGAGCAACCGCTGGTTTACACCGGTTTCGGGCTGGCTGAAACCGATCTGGAACTAATTCGCTACTGGCTGCAAGACACGAATGTACGCTGGGGAAAATCCGCCGCCGACAAGCAGGCTCAGGGTTTGCCGCCCTTGCAGCAAAATACCTGGGAAGCCAGTCTGGAGCGCTTATTCATGGGTTATGCGGTGGCCGGCGATGAAGAGTTTATCGATGGGGTGTTGCCGTATCCGGATATCGAAGGTTCTTCCGCCCAAGCCCTGGGCGGATTGAATGCTTTTCTGCAGCTGTGTTTTCAGGCCGGCAAGGAATTGAAAACCGCAAAAACGTTCAGCGACTGGCTGCCGTGTCTGCGGTTGTATGCGGATAAATTATTGGCTGGTGCCGATCTATCCGAACGCCAGCCGCTCAACGAATTACTCTTGGAGTTGGCGGATTTTACCGATATTCATAATCAGCCATTGAGTCTAGCGGTAATCGTCGCCTGGCTGGAAGGCCGCATGGAAGAAACCCAATCCGGCAACGGCTTTCTGCGCGGTCAGCTAACCTTTTGTTCGATGCTGCCCATGCGATCCATCCCTTGTCAGGTGATCGCCCTGTTGGGTATGAACGACGGCGAGTTTCCGAAAATCGAGCGCCATCCCACTTTCGATTTACTGGCTCAGCACCCGCGTTTGGGCGACCGCTCGCGCCGCGCCGACGACCGTTACCAATTTCTGGAAATCCTGCTATCGGCGCGCCGGCAGTTGATCGTTACCTACATCGGCCAGTCATTACGCGATAACAGCGAAATTCCGCCTTCGCCCATCGTCAGCGAATTACTGGAGGTATTACGCGACAGTTACGGCCTGGACAATCCGACTATGCACCATCCGCTGCACCCGTTTAGCCCACGCTATTTTCGCGGCGACGATCCGGCCTTATTCAGTTATGCCAAACACGATCTGGAAACCGCGCAACGCGTTCGTGCCGACAAGCAAGCGCCTTTACCTTGGTGGCAAGGCGAACTGGAAGCCGAGGCCGAGGAAGTGATCGAAATCGGCGAATTGCTGAGTTTTTACAATCATCCGCAACGCTATTTCCTACGCCAACAATTGGGTGTGCAACTGCCCAGACTGGAAATCGATGCAGAGGAGCGCGAACCTTTCGCACTGAACGCTTTGGATGCTTATCAAATAGCCCAGCAATGGCTGGACGCGGAACTGCGCGGACGGCCGTTTTCGCTGGAGAAAGTGCAAGCTCAAGGCCGTTGGCCGGCCGCTGCGCAGGGCGAAATCGCTTGGCGGCAGCGGCAGCCGGCCATTGCGCAATTCGCCGAATTGATAGCCGGTAAAGCGCTTGGAGATGCGCAGCCGGCCGAGGCGGTGGATCTCAATTTGGCTGGTTATAGGCTAGTAGGTAAACTCGGCAACCAGTATCAAAACGGTAGTTTGATCTATCGGTTTAGCAGCTTGAAAGGGCGAGATTTTATCGGCGCCTGGCTGCAGCATTTATTGATCAATCAAATCCGCCCGCAGACCACTTATTTGCTCAGCACGGACGCTGATTTGGCGTTTTCGCCAGGTCCGCAACCGGACGCGTTGCGGCAGTTATTGCAGATATTCCTCCAAGGCCGGCGTCGGCCGGATGCTTTTTTCAGCGAAGCGGCCTTTTACTATCTACAGCAAAAAAGTCCCGATAACGCGTTGCCCGCAGTCATTAAACATATGCTGGACAGCATGGAAAAAGGCTACGAACCCGAGATGGCGCAATTGTTTGCTTATCGCGATCTGCACGAGATTTTTAACGAAGAATTTGCCGAGCTCTGCCGGCAATGGCTGCAACCGGCGTGGAGGGCGGCTCATGGCGAGTAAAGCCTTCGACGCGGTAGCCAGCGAACTGGAAACCGGCATCAATTTGATCGAAGCCAGCGCCGGCACCGGCAAGACTTACACGATCGCCATGTTGGTATTGCGCTTTGTCGTCGAGCGGCAACTGGACATCAAGCAATTGCTGGTAGTGACTTTTACCAAGGCTGCCAGCGAGGAATTGAAAGACCGAATTCGCGGCCGTTTGGCCGAAGCGCGTCAGGCCTTACTGAAAAGCCCGGCGGAAACCGATCCCGCCATTGGCAACTGGTTGGCGGGACTGGCGCTGGATAGCGACAGCATCCGCCAAAGACTGGATCTGGCATTGCTGGATATCGATCAGGCGCCGATTTTTACGATACACGGCTTTTGTCAGCGAGTATTGGCCGAGCATGCCCTGGAAAGCGGCCAATTGTTCGATTGCGAGTTGAGTGGCGACATCGCCGATCTGAAACTGCATTGCGCCGACGATTTTTGGCGCAGGCAAATCTACGGCCGGCCAGCCTGGCAGGTCGCCTTGCTGACCCGGTCTTACCCAACCCCGGATGCCTTACTGGACAGTATCGCTGGCGTGACCTTGCAGCAACGCACCTACCCGACGAACGACGACGTCGATGCCGGTTTGGCGCGTTTGCCGGGCTTAATCGCCGCCGCCGCGCAAGATTTGCCGGCCGTGCTGGCTACATTGGAAACGGCTTTTGCCGATGGCCTGTTCACCACGTCCTTCGTTCGCGATTTTCCGGTGCGGGCTGGTGTCTTACGGGCCTGGTTGGCGGATCAGAATGCCGATGCGCCGGAGATGGGCTGGCTAAGCGAAGCTGGTTTGCTGGCTGCTTTAAACGGTGTCAAATTCAAGACCAGCAAAACCAAGCCCTTGCCCAGTGCCGAACAAAAACAGATTTATCTGGATAGTCTGGCTATAAATTGTGGCCCATTCGAAGCTTTGGCGGCCGAGTTAAGTCAATTGCAGGTCACCTTTCGCAGTGCCTTGCTAAGCAGTTTGCGCTTAGAGCTGGATCAACGCTTGCAACAAAATAACGTGCTATCGTTCGACGACCTGATCACCCGCTTGGCGGCTGCCCTGCGCGGCGAAAACGGTCCGCTCTTGATCGGCGAGTTGCGGCAGCGTTTCCGCGCGGCGTTGATCGACGAATTCCAAGATACTGATGTCAACCAATGGCGAATTTTTTCCGGTATCTTCGCCGATGCCGGTCAATACCTGTATCTGATTGGCGATCCGAAGCAGGCAATCTACAAGTTTCGCGGCGCCGACATTTTTTCCTACTTCGCCGCGCAGAGCCAAGCTCAACAGCATTACACCTTGCTGTATAACTGGCGTTCGCATCCGCAATTGGTGGCGGGCGTCAATCGTTTATTCCGGCGCACCCAACCATTTTTATTCGATAGGCTGGATTTCACGCCGGTAGACGCCGGCCGTAGCGTCGCCGACGGCTGCATCGGCACGACCGCGCCGCTGGTGCTGTGGCAACTGGATAAAAATTCTGGCAATCAGGAACATTGGACCGCCCGGCGCGGCAGTTCGCAGGAAGTTGGCGATTGCATCCGCAACGCGGTGGTCGGCGAGATTTTGCAGTTGTTAAGCAGCGGTAGGATTGCCGAAAAAGCTCGAGCCGAACGGGTTTTACAGCCGCGAGACATGGCAATCTTGGTCAGAAGCAATAGCACCGCCGCCGGCTATCAACAAGCCTTGCTCGAAGCCGGCATACCGGCGGTGTTGAATAGCAAACAGTCGGTATTCGCCTCGCCGCAGGCGTTTGAGCTGTATTGCGTCTTGCAGGCGGTGGCGCAGCCAGGCCAGATCGGCCCATTGAAACAGGCGCTGACGGTCGGTTGGTTCAATCTGGACGGCCAACAGTTGTACCGGCTCGGCCAGGACGAGGCCGCGCTGGACGGCTGGTTGAACCGGTTTCAGGATTATCTGCAGTGCTGGCAGCGCCAGGGGGTGTTGGCGATGATGCAATTGCTGCTGCGCCGGGAGCGGGTGGAAGTGCATCTGTCCGGCCAGCCGCAAGCCGAAAGAGCACTGACCAATATCCATCATTTGATCGAACGCGTGCAACAAGCGGCGATAGACGAACATCTGGCCATCAATAAAGCTTTGGACTGGCTGCGGCGGGCGATTCAGCAATCCGGCCAAGTCAGTGGCGACGAACAACAATTGCGCCTGGAAAGCGATGAGGATGCGGTAAAGATCGTCACGCTGCACAGCGCCAAGGGTCTGGAATATCCGTTAGTGTTTTGCCCGGACTTGTGGCGGCGCAGTGACCGTTTGCGAAACGAGCAAATCCTGGTGCAATGTCACGAGGCCGGAGAAATGATCGCCGATCTCGGTTCGGAACGCTTTGTTGAGCGCCGTGAGCAAGCTTTATACGAGGAGCTGGCCGAAGATTTACGATTGTTTTACGTAGCAGTGACCCGAGCCAAATACCGTTGCTATCTGAATTGGGCTGATGTTCGGACTAAGGAAAAAGCCAACGAGTCGGCGTTTGCTTATTTGTTTGAGTTCGCCGATGACGATTTCGCTGCCCAACAACGCAAACTTCAAGCGCTTGCGGCCGAGGCGCCGCAGAGTTTCGAATATCGGCTTTTGCGGGCAATAACAACGCCCGGCGGTAGTTATCAGGCCGCTGCCGATGATAAGTTGCTGGCTTGCCGCCAGCGAGGCCGCAACCTGCATAGCGTCTGGCAAATGAGCAGCTACACCGCGCTGGCGGCGTTGACCTTGGAAGATGCGCCGGAACTGCCGGCCGACAAAGCCGAGGAAGCCGTCGATACGGTTCTTGTCGACGATGGCTTACCGCGCGGCGCGCACACGGGTAATGTCATACACAGCCTGCTGGAAACCGTCGATTTTCAAACGCTGGCCGCCGGTACCGACATCAGCCTGCAACGCGATCAGGCCTGTTTGCGTTACGGCCTACGCCTGGAGCAGCCGCAATTGTTGAATCGGCTATTGTTCGATACGGTTTCGACGCCGCTAGATGCCGATCCGGATTTTTGCCTGAAAAACCTGCCCACCGCCGGCATAGTCAAAGAAATGCCGTTTTATCTGTCCATGCCCGGAGAGATCGATACCAGGCAGATTAACCGCATCTTGACTGCTAGTCCCGCCTACCAGCCGTTGACGGCTAAACAGATGAGCGGCTATCTGACCGGTTTCATCGATCTGGTCTGCAGCTACCGGGGTAAGTTTTATGTGATGGACTACAAAACCAATGCGCTGGCCGGCTATGACTATTCGAGTATGCTGGCTGCGATGCGCGAGCATAATTACGGCTTGCAATATTGGCTGTATTGCGTAGTGCTGGACGCCTATCTGCGGCAGCGCTTGTCGGGGTACCGCTACAGTGAACATTTTGGCGGGGTAAAGTATCTGTTCGTCAGAGGAATGCGAGGGGGCGTTGCGGGGAGCGGGGTATTCGCGGATTTGCCGGATGAAGGGTATCTTCGAGAACTAGCGGGTGTGTTTTATCAATAATCTCCGTCACCCTCTTACCCCAGCGGGGGGAGGGTTACGGAGCGGATTGTTTTGAATTTGGTTAAATTAAATCTTCACGATAGAGACTTGCCGGGAAGTTATTCGTTAACTGTATTGCCAACAGGGCAAGTTGAAGACTAAATTTGTTTGCGGCGGTTAAATCCGACCAAACCTAAAATTGCGCTGCCGAACAACCAGAATGCGGCTGGAACCGGCACCGGAGCCGCCGAGGTTACGAAATGACCGTCGTCGGCCAAGCCGTTGCCGGCGGTGAAGCCGTAATACAGTTGGTGTCCCCCAGCAACTGCGGTACCAAGATTGCTTAAGTCGACCGCGCTGGCGGTAACGGAAAAACTACCCAAATTTGCGTGATAAATAGTGCCGGTCAAATCGCCTTTCTCGTCGTCCAATCCGGAAGGCGTGTAGGAAAAAGTAGCCCGCCACTGGTAGTTTATATCTCTAATCGAATCGCCCAAGCCTGTTTCGGTATAGGCTAATGGGGTGACGTCGCCGTTTTGTAAAATCTGGATGCTTGGCGATTTCGGCTCGCCATCAAAATTAAAAGTATCTACAGCAAAGGCCAGACTGTTGGATAAACCTTCATAGCCCAAACCAGAGCCGCCGGTACCGACGCCGGCAACATCCGTGAGCGTGAAAGTTAAGCCGTCGCCGCGCACGCCGCCAAAAGTCGGAATGAAGAAATTAAAATCAAAGCTGAAAGCTTGGTTGAAATCCAGCGTAATGGTATTCGGGGCAAAACCCGCGCCGGCACTGTCGTCCACGCCTGGAAACGTTAGTTGTAAGTCGCTGTAAGTAAAACCATTTCCCGGTGTGGTGTTAACCGCTTTCGCAGAGCCAAACACATTCCAAGTAGTGAAATCGGTATACTCTGATGTAAGACTTACGCCTTGAGCGGAACTGGCCGCCGGGGCGGCAACGAGAGCCAACAAGACGGAAGATAGTAAAATTTTATGCTGCATGAGTTCTCTCCGAGTTTGTAAAAATTTAATGTGTCGATTTGTCAACAATAGCAAGATAGGCGCCATCTCGCGGCAACCGATTAGCATTTAATGGTTTATGTGGAGGGGGCGGAGAATTTGTTCCGATTTTGGTCTGACGATGTAAAAAAATCAGACATTTTTGAACCTGTAATTTCGCAACAGCGACTTTTCCCGTATATTGGCCCACCGGGCTCTGTTGACTGACATTGCCCAAAGCGTTGACTGACTCTTTATCCCAAATCATTATGCAAGCTTACCTGGACCTTCTTGCCGACATCATGGCCAACGGCGCCGACAAAAGTGATCGCACCGGCACCGGTACCCGCTCGGTTTTCGGCCGGCAGATTCGTTACGATCTGGCTAACGGCTTCCCGCTGTTGACGACCAAAAAGCTGCATTTCAAATCGATTGCTTACGAATTGCTGTGGTTTTTGCGCGGCGATACCAATATCAAATATTTAAAAGACCACGGCGTGACGATCTGGGACGAATGGGCCACCCCGGACGGTGAACTGGGGCCGGTGTATGGCGCTCAGTGGCGTAATTGGTTGGGGCCGGACGGCAAGAGTTACGATCAGATTCAGATATTAATCGATGGTTTGAGGAATAAACCCGATTCGCGCCGCCATGTTGTCAGCGGTTGGAATGTGGCGTTTCTGCCTGACGAAACTGTCGGGCCGCGGGAAAACGCAGCTGCCGGAAAGATGGCGTTGCCGCCTTGTCACGTGCTGTACCAATTTTACGTCGCCAACGGCAAGTTGTCGTGCATGATGACTCAGCGTAGCGCCGATTGTTTTTTAGGCGTGCCTTACAATCAGGCTAGTGTGGCTTTGTTGACGCATATGCTGGCGCAGCAATGCGGTCTGGAAGTGGGCGAGCTGATTATGTCGTTCGGCGACGTGCATATTTATCGAAACCATTTCGAGCAAGTCGAATTGCAACTTGGCAGAAAGCCGTTGACGCCGCCGCAGCTGCAAATCAATCGCCTGCCTGAATCAATTTTCGGCTACGAGTTTGCCGATTTCGAATTAGTGGATTATCAGGCTCACCGGCATATTGCCGGTGCCGTTTCGGTATAGAAAGCATGTAGAGACGCAAAATCTTGCGTCTCTACCCACCGATCGCTAACCGATCTATAGATTTGATGCTAAAGGTTTACTTATTGCCGGCCTTGATATGTTCGACCGCTTCCTCGGCGGCTTTAGTGGCGACGTCTGCATGGCCTTGTTTGCCGTGTTCAATCGCGCTTTCCAAGGATTTTACGCCAGCGTCGAGATGAGTTTTAGATTCGCCCTTGGCGACTTCCGCACCTTTTTTGGCATGGGTCAACGCCGCTTCTGCATGCTCCACCAAGACCGGGCTGTGGCCGGCTTTACCGTGGGTGACAGCCTGCTCGGCATGTTTCAATGCCTCGGTAGCATGTTCCTCGGCAAACACGCCGGTGCTGGCGAACAGTAAAGCGCTAATGGTAATTGCTGTAAGTTTTTTCATAATTCCCCCGAATTGAATTGTTGTGATTTTTCGCGCCCGTTTTGGGTGCTAGCTAATGACCTGATGCGCAGGTATTTGGTTCCAATTAAATGCGGCAATAAAAATTAGTCGCCGTTTTGTAGAGAATTGTTGGCGCAGCATGAGGCTGTCTATGTTTAATTTGTAAGCCGGCATAATCCTGGAAAGCTTGGCTTTATGTCTATTATTTGATTATGAATAACGAAAAACGCCTACTGATATTCGAACGCCTGGCTGAGGCGACGCCGAATCCGACTACCGAGCTGAATTACAGTACGCCTTTTGAACTATTGGTGGCGGTGGTGTTGTCGGCGCAAGCAACCGATAAGGGTGTTAATAAGGCCACGGCAAGCTTGTTTCCGGTGGCCAACACCCCACGGGGAATCTTGGCCTTAGGTGAGGAAGGATTGAAGGCCCACATTAAAACCATTGGTTTATTCAACAGCAAGGCGGCAAATGTCATAAAACTTTGCCAGACTCTGCTGGAAAAGCACGACGGAGAGGTGCCGCGCGAGCGGGAGGCGTTGGAAGCCTTGGCGGGAGTGGGCAGAAAGACCGCGAATGTGATTTTGAATACCGCATTCGATCAACCGACCATCGCTGTCGATACCCATATTTTTCGGGTTGCCAACCGCATCGGTCTGGCTCCCGGCAAGAATGTGCTGGAAGTGGAACGGAAACTGGACAAAAGTGTGCCGAAACAATACAAGAAAGACGCGCACCATTTATTGATTCTGCACGGTCGCTACATCTGCGTGGCCAGAAAGCCGCGCTGCGGTGCTTGCTGCATCGCCGATGTCTGCGAATTTAAGGCAAAGAATTTAGACTGAATATGCAATAATCAGGGTTGAACCATAAAGATTACGCGTCAGTCGTAAGCCCCGGCCGCTATATGCTGGAGCAATATAATTAAAAAATCACACGAGAGGATAATCCCATGAAAAAATTTAATAAATCTCCGCTGGCTGCCGCGATGGGCAGTGCGCTGCTGTCGGGTATGGCTGTCAACGCGCAGGCCGATACCAATCCTTTTGCGGTGTCCGAGCTATCCAGCGGTTATATGCAAGTTGCCTCCTCGCATGCCGAGCATTCAAACGGCAAAATCAGTCAGGGCGCTTGCGGTTCCAACGCAATGGATGGCAATGGAATAAAAAAAGGCGAAGGCAAGAAAGCCGACGCTAAGAAAACCGAAGGTTCCTGCGGTGAAGGCATGTGTGGCGGCATGATGAGCGGCGGTAAAATGAAAAAAGGCATGGAAAGCGCTTGCGGCGCGATGATGAAGGGTAAAGAAGGTGCTTGCGGCATGGGCATGATGACCGGTGGCGGCATGAGTAGTATGGGCAGCATGGGTGGTATGAATCATGATGCCGGCAAACCTAAAAAAGCCGAGGAAGGCAGCTGCGGCGCGATGATGGGCGGCGACAAAAAGGCCGCCGAACATAGTTGCGGCGCCATGATGAAAGGCGAAGAAGGCAGCTGCGGAAGCAAAGTCGACGCCGACAAAGCCGCCGGTCATTAATTCCGATTCATCGTCAATAAACTGAAACTATGGATTTTCATGATTTACAGCAACTGGTAATCGATTACGGTTATCTGGCGCTTTTTATCGGTACTTATCTGGAAGGTGAAACCATTCTGGTCATTGCCGGATTTCTGGCGCATGGCGGCTATTTGGAATTGGAATGGGTGATGCTGACAGCGTTTCTGGGTACCTTTGCCGGCGACCAGACCTTTTTCTATTTGGGGCGCTGGAAAGGCATTGCTTTTCTTGAGAAACGCCCGCTTTGGCACAGTAAGACCGACAAGGTCTTCGATTTACTGCACAAGCATCAAATCCCGGTGATATTGGGGTTCCGCTTTCTATACGGCGTGCGTAACGTGACGCCGTTTGTGATCGGTGCCAGCAAGATTCATCCGTTGAAGTTTTTCTTGTTGAACTTTCTTGGCGCCGGTATTTGGGCGATAGCCGTGGCTTATCTTGGCTACACCTTCGGCGAATTCGCCGAATCCATCATGGGTCAGGTCAAGAAGTACGAGATGTATATTCTGGCGGTACTGGTTGCCATCGGCGTGGCCTTGTTTTGGCGTTCTACCCACAAAGTGGAAACGCCGGAAACACCGGAAGAGTAAACCGTGGAAAGTGTTCGCAATCTCGTTCACGGCGCCGGCTTAGGTTTGCGGCGGACGTTTTTGGGTGAGATTGTCGGACAGCCGCCAGACAATGTCGGCTTTTACGAAGTGGCGCCGGAAAACTGGATGACAATTGGCGGCAAGTTCGGCAAGCAATTTCGGGCCATGACCGAGCGTTTCGATTTTGTCTGCCACGGGTTGTCTTTATCCATAGGCAGCAGCGATGCGTTGGACGAACGGTTTGTGCGCGATTTGAAAGTGTTTATGCGCGAACACGGTATCAAATTTTACAGCGAACATCTCAGCTATTGCAGCCACGACGGGCATTTGTACGACTTGATGCCGATGCCGTTTACCGAAGATGCCGTCAAACATACTGCCGCGCGCATTCGTAGAGTCCAGGATATTCTGGAGCAGCGCATGGCTATCGAAAACATTTCCTATTACGCCGCGCCGGGCCGGGAAATGAAAGAGATCGATTTTTTCAACGCGGTAGTCGCGGAAGCCGACTGCGACGTGTTGCTCGACATCAATAACATCTACGTCAATAGCGTCAATCACGGTTACGACGCGGAATCTTTTCTACGGGCGATGCCCGCGGAACGTATCGCTTACGCCCACATTGCCGGCCATTATGTAGAAGCCGAGGATTTTCTGGTCGATACCCACGGCGCGCCGGTGATTGATCCGGTCTGGAGTTTACTAGGCAAGGCTTATGGCCTTTTCGGCGTATTTCCGACCTTGCTGGAACGGGATTTCAATATCCCGTCTGTCGATGAATTATTAAAAGAAGTCGGCACCATCCAAGTCATTCAGCAGCACTATTTGGCTGATAGACAAAAACAGGTGGCGTGATGGCTACCCAGTTGCAGGCGACGCAAAGCCAATTCGCCGCCTATATCCGCGATCCCGAAAACAACCCTAAGCCGGCAGACGTCGATCACCGGCGCATGGCGATGTACCGCGAGTTGTTTTTCAATAACATCGACAGCTTTATTGCCAGCAATTTTCCGGTGTTGCGGACTATTCTCAGCGATGCGCAATGGCTGGAATTGACGCAGGATTTTTTTGCCCGGCACCGCTGCGAAACCCCGTATTTCTCGGAAATAGCGGAAGAGTTTTTAGCATATCTGCAAAACGAACGTAACAATCCGGACGATTATCCGTTCCTGCTGGAATTGGCGCATTACGAATGGGTGGAGATGGCCTTGTCGATTGCCAAGGACACGCCAGTGTTGGGGAGCGGCGATTTTCTGGAGAACCTGCTATTACGACGCATAGCTTTGTCACCCTTGGCCTGGCCTTTACTGTACCGGTATCCGGTGCAAGCCATAGGCCCCGGCTTTTTACCGAGGGAAGCGCCGGAGCAGCCAAGTTGCCTGATCGTTCATCGCGACGAGTATGATCAGGTGCATTTTCTTAAAACCACCGGGCTGACCATTCGCTTGCTGCAAATCTTCCAGGATCAAGGAGGAATGAGCGGCGAGTCGTGCCTGCGAGCGGTAGCCGCCGAGTTCCCGCAACTTGATGTAGAGGCCTTAATGTCTAACGGCCTGCCAATTTTGCGGGAACTGGCCGAGAAAGGTATCCTTATTCCGGCTGTTGACGCTTGAAACTGTGTACCCACACTAGACCGTCTTCATTCCATTCCATACCGCTGTGCATTTTCAGTATTAAATCCTTGTACATTGCCAAGCTAGGATAACCCTCGGCGCGCGCGTCTGCGTCGCTCATATCGCCTATCCTTTGGCGTTCCACGCCAGTTACTTCAAATACCACATCTTCCAAGACAAAAGTTTCGCCGGGGTATGCGTATAAACCGTCACGGCGCTGCTGAGTTTTTTCGCCGGCCAGTGTTGCCGCTACCAGTTTCGGGTGGCGAACCAGACGGTCGATACTACAAGTTTTTTCGGGGTAGTGATTCATGAACGCTAATATCCTTGCAAGACGCGATAAAAACAGCTAGGCACTTTAAAAGCCTTAGATACGTATTGCAAGCGGCTTTCGCCAGGGAGTTCGCAAATTAAATCCGGGTTGTGAGATAAATCCTACAAAAAGTCAGATGGTTTATGGCTAAACAAAATATTCCTGCCTATACTTTTGGCGTGGAAGAATTTGACAGCCACCCTGCTTGAATGATTGGTGGCTAGTACTAGTTCCGGACCAAAAACCTATCTGGAGAATGAGACTGCATGCCTATATTCCTATTGCTGGCTTTTTTGTGTGTTGCGTTGATTTCAGCCGGCCTTGCCGCGTGGATTACCAAAAATCGATTTGTCGCCGCGGCGCAAAATGAATTGGCGAACCAAGCTCCGGCGTTATCGGTGAGTGAAGTGGAAAAATATGTTGCCGGCCTTGATCGCTTTGCCGAGCAAGTAACCCCGGTATGGGCGACACAAATCGATTCGTCCCGGCAACAAATCGAGCAGGCCATCACCATGCTGACTCAGCGCTTTGCCGGGATTACCAGCAATATCGATAGTGCCCTGCAATCCTCCCATTCCGTGTTGAGTGGTAATGACGAGGACGTGTTTGCAACCAGCAACGTTCACTTGCAAAAAGTAGTCAGTTCCATGGATGCGGCGTTGCAAGAAAATTTAGCGGTTTTACAGCGGATTCGTTCGTTGGCCACTTTTGTAGACGAACTAAAGCAGATGGCCAAGGAAGTGGCGCGTATTGCGGAGCAGACTAACCTTATTGCCTTGAACGCGGCTATCGAAGCCGCCAGAGCCGGTGAAGCCGGCCGGGGATTTGCAGTGGTGGCCGATGAGGTTAGAAAACTGTCGAACTTATCGGGAGACACCGGTAAGCAGATCGGCGCCAAAGTAGAACAGGTCAGCTCGGCCATCCGCACGGCCTTGACGGCGGTGGAAAAAAGCGCGCAAAACGAGGCGGAGGCCGTATCGACTTGCAACGGCAATATTCAAACAGTGATGGATAATTTGCACGAGGTGTTTGCGAACTTGCAGAACTATTCAAGCGGTCTTAGCCATTCGGCGCATGCGATTAAGGGTGAGATCGACGACTCGTTGGTGCATTTTCAATTTCAGGATCGTATCGGACAGATATTGGTGCACGTTAGGGACAGCATCTCCGATTTTCCGCAGCAATTGAATCGCAGTCATGCGGGTGGAATATTTGCATTGCGGCCGCTGGAAGCCGAGCAAATTTTATCCGGCCTGACCAGTACTTATACGATGGAATCGGAGCACCGCGCTCATAGCCAGGGCGGCCGACCCGTCACTCCTCAAACCCAAGACATTACTTTTTTCTAGGATTTGGAAATATGGCAAAAACAATTTTAGTGGTCGACGATTCCGCATCCGTGCGTCAAGTTGTCAGTATTGCTTTGAAAGGTGCAGGTTATGACGTGATAGAAGCGTCCGATGGCAAGGATGGTTTGAGTAAGCTCAACGGTCAAAAAATACACCTGATCATTTCCGACGTGAACATGCCGAATATGGACGGTATTACCTTTGTAAAGGAACTAAAACAATTGTCGGCTTATAAATTCACGCCGGTAATTATGTTGACGACCGAATCGCAAGAATCGAAAAAGCAGGAAGGTCAATTCAGCCGGCGCCAAGGCCTGGGTGGTAAAGCCGTTTCAGCCCGCTCAGATGTTGGCGGCCGTTTCCAAGCTAATCCTGCCGTGATTGTTACATGAACGGCGGAAGGTCAAACCGGCTTTCCGTTCTTTTGTCCCATTAGTCTTTTTAGAAGAGTCCTTCCATGCCAAGCCTAACCATTAAAGACGAGTTGACCATTTATACCGCCGCTGAGCAAAAGACCAATCTGTTGGTTTTTCTAACTGCCGGCGACGATCTGGAAATAAATTTTGCCAATGTCACGGAAATCGATGCCGCCGGCTTGCAATTGTTGATTCTGATTAAACGCGAGGCCGCGCATCTGGGTAAAAATCTGCGCTTCGTGATGCATAGCAAAGCGGTGCTGGATGCGTTGGAACTGGCGAATTTGACTGGCGCCTTCGGTGATCAGGTCGTGCTGACCCAAAATTAAAAGGAGTATGCAAAATGAGTTTTGACGAGCAAATGCGAGATGCACTTAAGACTTTTGTAATCGAAAGTTTAGAGTTGTTGCAGGACATGGAAGAGAGCCTACTGGGTTTGGAAGTCGATCCCGAGCCGGCGGAACGGATTAACGCGATATTCCGTGCAGCCCATACCATCAAAGGTTCGGCCGGCTTGTTCGGTTTGGATCATATCGTTGCCTTTACTCATGTTGTCGAAAGCGTACTCGATACATTGCGCGACGGCAAGTTGAGCGTATCGCCGGAGCTGGTTGCCGCATTATTGCCTTGTTGCGACCACATGATTGAATTAATTCAAGGGGTTGCCGACGGTAAGGTCGATGCAGAACCGTCGTTATCGACCGCGCAAAGGCAGTTGCTGGAGGAATTGGAGTCGTTTTTGAAACCGGAGCCGAAGCAGGCCATGACCGCCGTTTCCGATACCGAAGACCGGATCGAGGCCAGCGGCGGCGGCGCGATTGACAGCGGCAATTGGCATTTGTTTATTCAATTCGGTGAAAACTGTCTGCGCGACGGCATGGACCCCTTGTCGTTCATTCGCTATTTGGCGACTTTGGGCCAGATCGTGACCTTGACGACCTTCAGTCATGCGATGCCCGATGCCGACAACATGGATCCGGAAACCAGTTATTTGGGCTTTGAAATCGTTCTGAAAAGCGACGCCGACAAAGCGACTATCGAAAGCGTGTTCGATTTTGTCCGCGACGGTAGTTATATCCACATTTTGCCGCTGGAAAACCGAATTCCCTATTACGTCGAACTGATCGAGTCCTTGGGCGAAGACAATGCGCAGCTCGGCGAGTTGTTGTTGAAAAGCGGCGTGATCACGCAACGCGAATTGCAAGAAGGACTCAACGCGCAACAAGATCAAGCGGTGCAGCCCAGTGCGCGCATCGGTGAAATATTGGTGGAGCAACAGGTCGTGCAACAGCCGCTGGTCAATGCCGCCCTGGAAAAACAACAACAGATCAAGGATCACAAAGCGAGGGAAAATCAAAGCATCCGCGTGGATGCCGAACGGCTGGACAAACTGATCGATTTGATCGGCGAGCTGGTAATCGCCAGTGCCGCAGCCAGTCTGCGAGGGATGCAAACCGCCAATATTGCCTTGCAGGAGGCCAATGCCAATGTCATTAGCCTGGTTGAAGAGGTACGCGACAGCGCTTTGCAATTACGGATGGTGCCGATAGGTACCACGTTTAGCCGGTTTCAGCGCGTGGTGCGGGATGTCAGCAAGGAACTGGGCAAAGATATCAAGCTGGTAATCGCCGGCGCCGACACCGAAGTGGACAAATCGGTAGTGGAAAAAATTGGCGACCCCTTAATGCATTTAGTGCGTAACGCGATGGATCACGGCATCGAGCGAGCGGAACAGCGGCTGCAAGCCGGCAAGCCGGCGCAAGGCACACTGTCATTAAATGCCTATCACAGCTCCGGCAATATTGTTATCGAAGTCGGCGACGACGGCGGCGGCCTCAATCGCGACAAAATTCTCGCCAAAGCCATCGAACGCGGATTGATTCAAGCCGGCGCGGCGCTCAGCGATCAGGAAATCTTTGCCTTGATTTTCGAACCCGGTTTTTCCACCGCGGACCAGATTTCCAACCTGTCCGGGCGCGGTGTCGGCATGGATGTGGTGAAGCGCAATATCGCCGAACTGCGCGGCGTTATCGACATCGATAGCGTACCTGGGCGCGGTACCACGCTAAAAATTCAATTGCCGCTGACATTGGCGATTATCGATGGGTTTTTGGCGGGCGTCGGCGATGCGTCTTATGTTATCCCGCTGGACCGGGTCGTGGAGTGTCTGGAATTGCCGGCCGATGATCACCGCGATTACATGGAACTGCGCGGAGAGGTTCTACCCTTTATCCGCTTACGGCAATTGTTCCGTAAAAGCGGACCGGAGGCAAAGCGTCAAAACGTTATCGTAGTCGAGCATCTGGGTTCCAAAGCCGGGCTGGTGGTTGATCGTCTACTGGGCGAACTGCAAACCGTCATCAAACCGCTGGGTAAACTGTTTAGCCATGTTCAAGGGGTCGGCGGCTCAACGATTCTCGGCAGCGGCGAAGTCGCACTGATTATCGATGTACCCATCATGCTGCGGCAGCAGGAACAGGGCAGCCATCGCAACCACTAAAAATTAGCGAGGGCGGGGTTTTACCGTCTATCCGCATTTGCTTGTTACCGCAGCCACCGATGATAGGGGCTCTTGCATTTTTTCGATTTGCTGCGGGAAAGGGTTTAACGACAGATTGGAGGCTTGAACCGCTACGCGGAGCCTACCCAATGCGATTTGAACTAAGGATCTGAAACGATGAGAACGCTAGGAAAATTACCGAATTTGAGACAGGTTATTTTGCTACCCGCCATGTTGTTGGCCCAAGTTGGTCAAGCCGAGGAAGTAAAGGCTTTCGGACAAATAAACGAGCATCTGCGCATCAGCGGCGACATGCGCATCCGGTATGAAAACTGGGGATATTTCGATCCATCCACCGCGACGGCGCATGAAAACAGCTACGATTTTGTCGGTCATCGCATCCGCCTGGGTGCATTGTTGACCAGCGAGTATGTCGATGGCTTTGTTCAAGGCGAATATACCGGCCTTTACGGTTTACCCGAAAATGCCACGGTCTCACCGGTTGGGGCACTGGGCATGGGGGCAAACTACTATAACGACAGTGCCCGGGCTTCGTCGATTGCCGACGGTCTGGAATATAAGACCGGCAACGCCAAATTCGATGCACCGAAAGCAAAAGCTCCACATCCGATGAATCAAGATGAGCTAAACCGTTTCGCGGATCGTGGACATATTGCCCGAATGCGCGTTCAACGGTTTACGCCAGTATCCGGCAAGGATGGAAGCGTCAAGTTATTTCGACCAAAACCGGCGTAAATGCTAACTCGAACGTATCGCTTCGGCTCGGATTTCCACGATGTTCTACCAAAATTCCCGATACTTAACCACATTCAGGGAGAAACACCATGACTGTTAAACAGAGACTTTTACTACTGTCGTCTTCCGCCATAATGGGTTTGGTCGGATTGGCACTATTGGGCTATTTCCAGCTCGCGAAAGTTTACGAGGCAGCGAGTTATGCCGGCGTCAACACGGTCCCTACCTATCGTGCATTTTTTGAGGTCCGAAAACATCTTGCCGATTTGAGGGAAAACTCGTTGTTTCACGTCATCATCACCGATCCGGCTGGGATGGCGGCACTAGAGCCTAAAATCGCCGAAACCCGCGCGAAATTGGACGACAGTCTGAAGCGCTACGCCACGGATGCCTGCAACGGAGCGGGTTGCGTTTCAGATGCCAAGGAACAGGCCATGCTCGACAACGTTAAATCGCTATTGGCGGCATACGATGTTCCGCGCCTAAAAGTCTTCGAATTCTCTAAGCAAAACCGCACCAAGGATGCTGAAGTGGTCGTCAGAGAGGAATTGATGCCGGCCGTCAAAAAACTGCAGGACGCAATCCAAACCGAATTGGATTACAACTCACAACTGGCCGACCAAGGGATGCTCGAAGCGAGCCGGATTCAGCAAAGCGCCACCAATATTTCAGTCGCCATCGCGCTACTGATCACACTGATGGTCGGGATTATGAGTTGGATGATCATTCGCAATTTGATGCGCCAATTGGGCAGCGAACCGGATCAGGTCGCCGAGCTGGCTAACAAAATCGCAGTCGGCGATTTGAGCGCCGAAATTTCTCTGAAAGCCAACGATACCGCCAGTGTGATGGCCGCCATGAAGCACATGAGCGACACCATTAAAGCCCTGCTGGCCGATATGGACCACATGGCCCGCGAACACGAAAAAGGTGAAGTCGACGCCGTTGTTGATAGCGGCAAATTTCAAGGCAGTTTCAGAACAATGGCACAGGGCGTCAACGACATGGTCGGCGCCAATATCGCCGTCAACCGGAAGGCAATCGCCTGTTTCGAGCAATTCGGCCAAGGTAATTTGGACGCGGATATTGAAAAGCAGCCTGGAAAACAAGTGTTCATCAACGATGCTATCGATAAGATCCGCGCCAATTTAAGAGCGGTGATCTCCGATACAGATACCTTGATTAAAGCCGCGGCGGACGGCCGGTTGGATACCCGCGCCGATGCCGGCAAACATCAAGGCGATTTTCGCCGGCTGGTGCAAGGCATCAACGACATCATCGACGGCATTGTGCTGCCGGTCAACGAAGCGGTCGAAGTGCTTACCCTGGTCGAACAAGGCGACCTGACCCGCGTGGTAAAGGGCAATTATCAAGGCCAACTCGCCGAGTTCAAGGATACCGTCAACAACACCGTCGCCAAATTGTCGCAAACCATTTCCGAAGTCATCTCCGCGGCGGAACAATTGGGCTACGCGTCCGAGCAAATCCAGGCTACCTCGCAAAGCCTGTCGCAAGCATCCAGCGAACAAGCCGCGGGCGTAGAGGAAACCAGTGCCAGCGTTGAGGAGATGGCGGCCAGCATCGGCCAGAATGCCGAAAATGCCAAAGTAACCGACGGTATGGCCACCAAGGCCTCGCAGGAAGCGGTCTCAGGCGGCGCTGCCGTCAAGCAAACCGTGGATGCCATGCGCGAGATCGCCAAAAAAATCGGCATCATCGACGACATCGCCTATCAAACCAATATGCTGGCGCTGAATGCGGCGATTGAAGCGGCGCGGGCCGGCGATCACGGCAAAGGCTTTGCGGTCGTGGCCGCGGAAGTGCGCAAACTGGCGGAACGCAGCCAAATTGCGGCGCAGGAGATCGGCGAACTGGCGGAAAACAGCGTGGAAACCGCCGAAAGTGCCGGCAAGCTGCTGGATGAAATCGTGCCCAGCATCGCCAAAACCTCCGATTTGGTGCAGGAAATCGCCGCCGCCTCGCAGGAACAATCGACCGGTGTCAGCCAGATCAATACCGCTATGAATCAAATGAACCAGATCACGCAGCAAAACGCCGCCGCCAGCGAGGAGTTGGCGGCTACCGCCGAAGAAATGACCGGCCAGGCCGAACAACTGCAAACCTTGATGAGCTTCTTCCGACTGGAAAACAGCGGCAAAAACGCGTTTAAACAGGGCGCGGGGAAGTCGGTAAGAAAAGCCGATAAGCAAAAGACTTCGGCGCAGGCTGGCGCCCATCCTGGCGCCCATGCTGGCAGCCATCAAGGTAACGGTCACGAGTTCGATTTAAATCAGTTCGAGCGTTACTAGGAGAGAGCCATGACAGCACTCGCAACCACTCAGGATAAAGCGCTTACAGCGCCAAACAAATCCACTGCGCTGGCCGGACAATATCTGACCTTCACGTTGGGCGGCGAGCTCTATGCGCTGGGGATATTAAGCAGCAAAGAGATCATCGATTACGGCAATTTGACCGAAGTGCCGATGATGCCGGCGTTCGTGCGCGGCGTGATCAATCTGCGCGGCAGCGTAGTGCCGGTGGTCGATCTGCAGGCGCGCTTCGGAAAAGGCGCCACGCCGGTAGCCAAGCGAACCGGCATCGTCATCGTTGAGGCTGCCGGCGACGACGAAGACAGCTCGCAAGACCTCGGCATCATCGTCGACGCGGTAAACGAAGTGGTTGAAATCAGTCAGGAAGACATCGAGCCGGCCCCGAGTTTCGGCACGGGGATTCGTCCGGATTTTATCAGCGGCATGGCCAAGCGTAACGGCCGCTTCGTTATCTTATTGAATGTTAGCAAGGTGCTGTCGGTGGACGAGATGGCGGCCTTGAGTGTCGGCGCAAATCTAGTTGCGCAAGCATAAATAGCCGACGCTTAAGCTTTTAAAACGAAAAACTCGAATTCTTGACAGCAAAATGTGTTCGGAAAAGCGATTGGTTCGCATGAAGTTGGGCTGCGGCTGCTCAAATATGGGAGCCGCGGCGAGAGCGTCGATTCCAGGTGTGCCCGGATTGTTTATCTTCCTTGAACATAGGGCGCGGCGTTCAACTCATTGCCATTAACAAGATCGACAGAAAACAGTGCGACGAAGTCCGGCAACACTCAGGAACCGACTCGCAAGAAGTAGAAGTACTTATTTATTACACGGGGACCAACAATGACTGTCACACAACGTTTGTTACTATTAACCGCTTCGGCGGTATTGGGTTTGGCCGGTTTGGCCGGATTTAATTACATGCAGATCGATAAAGTTTTTACGGCTGCCAGCTTTAACTCTTTTAATACGCTGCCTAGCGTACTACTGCTGAATGATGTGGCCGACGAAGTGTCCAATATTCGCGCGTTGGTTTGGCAGCATATTCTGCTCACTGATAAAGCCGCAAAAGAAACTGCGGAGCAAAAAATAGATGCCAACCGCACCAAGATAGATAAGCTGTTAAAAGACTATGAACCGTTGCTTGCCGACAACGAAGATAAGAAGTTATTAGGCGCAGATAGAGCGAATCTAGCGGAATACGATGCCTTGCGCTTGAAAGTTCGTGACTTGTCTAGAGCAGGCAAAATGGAAGAAGCCAGGGATGTGCTGTTAGAGGGCCAAGCTGCGATTAAGAAATTAATCGACGGGTTCGCAGACCATAGCGCGTACAACCAGAAGCTAGGAAATACTTCAATGGACGTTGCCGGTTCGGCTAAGTCCAGCGCGGTATTGCTTTCTTCCATCATTGCGTTTCTGACCATACTGGTGATGGGGATGCTGGGCTTTTTTATCCTCCGTAATCTGTTGCGGCAACTAGGCGGCGAGCCTGCTTTTGTTGCGGACTTAGCCTATAAAATTTCGCAAGGGGATCTGACAAGTGCTATTCAACTAAAAGCGGGCGATAGCGTCAGCGTCCTGGCAAACATGAAGCAGCTTAGCGATAACATCAAAGCCTTATTGGCGGACATGGATCATATGGCAGCCGAGCATGAAAAAGGCGATATCGATGTGATGGTTGACCAGCATAAATTCCAAGGTAGTTTTAAATCGGTGGCATCGGGCGTTAACCAAATGGTCAGCGGGCATATTGCCGTCAAAAAGAAAGCGATGGCGGTATTCAAAGCTTTCGGCGAAGGCAATTTCGACGCGAAGATGGAACAACTGCCAGGCAAAAAAGCCTTTATCAACGATACCATCGAACAAATGCGCGGCAATCTGAAAGGCGTTCTCGCTGATATGGCGCATATGAGCCGGGAACACGATGCGGGAGACATAGACGTTTTTATGGATGCCGCAAAATTTCAAGGCGAGTTCGGTACCATGGCCAAGGGTGTCAACGACATGGTAGCCGGGCACATAGCCGTTAAGAAAAAAGCCATGGAAGTTATTAAGGCCTTCGGCGCAGGTAATTTCGACGCCCCCATGGAGCGGTTGCCGGGTAAAAAAGCGTTTATCAACGACACTATCGAACTGGTGCGAGGTAACCTGAAAGCAGTGATGGCCGATACTGACAATCTGATCAGAGCCGCGGCCGACGGTCAGCTAGACACTCGTGCGGATGCTTCCAAACATCAAGGCGATTTCGGCAAGTTGGTACAAGGCATCAACGACACCATTACCAACATAGTCAATCCGCTGAATGTCACCGCCGATTATGTCGATAAAATAGCCAAAGGCATCGTGCCGCCTGCTATCACGACCGAATACAAAGGCCAGTACAACATAATCAAAGGCAACCTTAATGCGGCAGTGCAGATGATGAACGATTTGCTGGCGCAAACCGACATCATCATTCATGCCGCGGCGGAAGGTCAACTTGATACCCGGGCCGACGCGTCTTTGTTTGTGGGCGGCTGGAACCAGTTAGTGACGGGGGTCAATAAAACCCTGGACGGCGTGATTCTGCCGGTTAACGAAGCAGTGGAGGTGTTGAGGTTGGTCGAGCAAGGCGATCTGACCCGGACCGTGAACGGTAACTACAAAGGCCAGTTGGGCGAATTCAAAGATACGGTTAACAATACCATCGCTAAACTTTCGCAGACGATTTCGGAGGTTATCACGGCTGCCGACCAGCTTTCCAACGCCTCCGAACAGATAAGTTCCACCTCGCAGTCGCTGTCGCAAGCCGCCAGCGAACAGGCGGCCAGCGTCGAAGAATCCAGCGCCAGCATTGAGCAAATGGCGGCCAGCATCAACCAGAATGCGGACAATGCCAAGGTGACCGACGGCATGGCAAGTAAGGCGGCCACGGAAGCCAGCCAAGGCGGCGAAGCCGTGAAACAGACGGTTGACGCCATGCGCGAGATCGCCAAAAAAATCGGCATCATTGACGACATCGCCTATCAAACCAATATGCTGGCGCTAAATGCCGCCATCGAAGCGGCGCGGGCCGGCGATCACGGCAAAGGCTTTGCGGTCGTGGCCGCGGAAGTGCGCAAACTGGCGGAACGCAGCCAAATCGCGGCGCAGGAGATCGGCGAACTGGCGGAAAACAGCGTGGAAACCGCCGAAAGCGCCGGCAAGCTACTGGATGAAATCGTGCCCAGCATCGCCAAAACCTCGGATCTGGTGCAAGAGATCGCCGCCGCCTCGCAGGAGCAATCGACCGGCGTGGCGCAGGTGAATCTGGCGATGAACCAAATGAATCAGATCACGCAGCAAAATGCCTCGGCCAGCGAGCAATTGGCGGCTACCGCCGAAGAAATGACCGGTCAGGCAGAACAGCTGCAAACGCTGATGAGCTTTTTCCGACTCGAAAATGGCGGCGGCAGAGCATCTATGCCTATCGCAAGTAAGTCCGCAAAAAAGCCCACCAAGTTTAAGCCCGTTGCTCTGGCGAGCGTAGGTATCGATCATGACTTTGATTTAAACCAATTCGAGCGCTTCTAGGAGCGGGCCGTGAGCTCTCGCAACGGACGAGATGGCGGCCTTGAGTGTTGCTGTTCATCCGTTTGCGTGAGCTATTTAACATTCGCGGCGAATAGCCGCGCAGGCCTAATGCGGTCGTGGTGCACTCGGTTGGAGTCAAGACCAGTTTGGCTGATGACCGGTTAATTGGCGAGTTTCATACCGTGATCAAACCGCGCGGAAAATTATTTGGGCATGTAGCAGGACTCGGCGGTTCCACTGTTTTGGGCAGTGGTGACGTGGCGCTGATTCTGGATGTGCCGGTATTAGTGAGTGCTTTCGAGCATCAGTTGCAATGCAATATGTAATTGGCTCAAGTCCAATCTCAATTGAAAAAACACACCCGACACTAGCGAGGAATATCCGCCGTGAGAAATAATCAGCCAATTACTAATGTCGAACTGCATTTTTCCGAAGATGACATTCTTACGTCCACCACGGACGTTCTTGGAGTTATCACTAGTGCCAGTCCGGCGTTCGTCAAGCTGAGTGGCTTTAGCGAAGAGGAATTATTGGGCCAACCGCATAACATCGTGCGTCATCCGGATATGCCGGAAGAGGCCTATGAATGGATGTGGCGGACGGTATCGGCAGGGTGGACCTGGCGCGGTTTGGTAAAAAACCGTTCTAAGCAAGGCGATTTCTATTGGGTCGATGCCAATGTTTCACCGATCAAGGAAAATGGTCAAATTATAGGTTACCGTTCAATTCGGCTTAAACCGGATCCTTCTGAAGTTGTGGCGGCAAATGACCTCTATACGGCAATCAGGACAAAAAAAATTAAAAACCCTTTCAAGGCAGGAAAAGTCAACAGATTTATCAATAGCTTAAGCATAAAGACCAGAGCCGCTATTGGCTTGGTTGTCACTTTGATAATGGTCACAGTGATTTTTGCAGTGGCGAGTTCTGCCTCTGACAGTATGCAACATGCACATGAGGCTAATCTCGCCCAGGTTAAATATGTCGAACTGTTAAGCAACGGCAGCTATCTTGGTAGAGGCCTATACAGTAGTGTCGCTAACACGATTATTAATGGTTTTAATGACGATACCGTGAATGAGTGGTACCAGAGTCGGGACGAAGCGATTAGATCGATGGCCTCAATTAAAAGCCATACTTACCCGGATAATATTAACAATTTGGTGCTTAATAGCGACGCAGCTCTGCGGAAACTGATCGTTACCACTGAAAACGAACTGTTTTCGGCGTTGAAACGTAGCGGTCATGTCCTAACCCCGCAAATCAGCGACATCGATGCGGAAATCGACCAAACTGTCGCAACCATCTATCAAGAACTGAGCAAGGCAGCTGAACTAGCCGCAGCCGATTTAAAAATCAACGGCGATCAGCAGTTTGAGCAAGAAAAGGCGAGGCTTGATACCAATTTATTAATTACCGTGATCGCAGCGCTAGTACTACAGATTGCCTTGCTTTGGCTAATTTTGATTCGTCCGGTCATTCGAGGTGTACAAAATGCTGCTGATGTCGCCAGCAAAATGTCCGCAGGCGATTTTTCGTTTAACGCAGATGTACAAAGCAATGATGAACTTGGTTTAATGATTCGATCGCTCATTACCGTTAAGGCCTCATTGCAGGGTTTGATTGCTGACGTAAAAACGCTTTCTAGCGCTGCTGCACAGGGCAATCTCAGTTCACGTGCCGATTTGACTAAACATGAAGGCGAGTACCGGACTATGCTGGGAGGCGTTAATAGCACACTGGATGCCTTAGTGGGGCCGCTTAACGTGGCCGCCGAATACGTGGACAACATCGCCAAAGGCGAGATTCCGGCGAAAATCACTGACAGTTACAACGGCGATTTCAACACCATCAAAAACAACCTGAATACCTGTATCGACGCGGTGAACGCCCTAGTAGCCGACGCCAATGTGTTATCGACTGCCGCTGTTGCAGGCCGTCTAGCTACCCGCGCGGATGCCAGCAAACACCAAGGCGATTTCCGCAAAATCGTCGAAGGGGTCAATCAAACGCTGGATGCGGTAATCGGCCCGTTGAATGTGGCCGCCGATTATGTAGAGAGTATCTCTAAAGGTGCGATTCCCGCTAAGATCACCGACAGTTACAACGGCGATTTCAACACCATCAAAAACAACCTCAATACCTGTATCGATGCGGTGAATGCCTTGGTCGCCGATGCTAATATGCTGTCCAGCGCAGCCATCGACGGCCGATTGGCCACTCGAGCCGACGCGGCCAAACATCAGGGCGACTTCCGCAAAATCGTCGAAGGGGTCAATCAAACGCTGGATGCGGTAATCGGCCCGTTGAATGTGGCCGCCGATTATGTGGAGAGTATCTCCAAAGGCGCGATTCCCGCTAAGATCACCGACAGCTACAACGGCGATTTCAACACCATCAAAAACAATTTGAATACCTGTATCGACGCGGTGAATGCCTTGGTTGCCGATGCCGATATGCTGTCCGGCGCGGCCATCGAAGGCCGGTTGACCACGAGAGCCGACGCGACTAAACACCAGGGCGATTTCCGTAAAATCGTTGAAGACGTCAATGCGACTTTGGACGGCGTGATCCTGCCGCTCAACGAATCGGTCGAAGTATTGGCCTTACTGGAACAGGGCGATCTGACCCGCACTGTGAATGGCAACTACAAAGGCCAGTTAGGCGAATTTAAAGACACGGTTAACAGCACCGTCGCTAAACTTTCGCAGACCATTTCGAAGGTTATTTCGGCGGCGGATCAGCTTTCCAACGCCTCCGAACAGATAAACTCAACCTCGCAGTCATTGTCGCAAGCCGCCAGCGAACAAGCCACCAGCGTCGAAGAAACCAGCGCCAGTATCGAGCAAATGGCGGCCAGTATCGACCAGAACGCCGAGAATGCCAAAATCACCGATAGCATGGCCAGCAAGGCCGCCACGGAAGCCGGTCAAGGTGGCGTAGCGGTTAAGCAAACCGTAGATGCCATGCGCGAGATCGCCAAAAAAATCGGCATCATCGACGACATCGCCTATCAAACCAATATGCTGGCGCTGAATGCGGCGATTGAAGCGGCACGGGCCGGCGATCACGGCAAAGGCTTTGCGGTCGTGGCCGCGGAAGTTCGCAAACTGGCGGAACGCAGCCAAATCGCGGCACAGGAGATCGGTGAACTGGCGGAAAACAGCGTCGAGACAGCCGAAAGCGCGGGCAAGCTACTGGATGAAATCGTGCCCAGCATCGCCAAAACCTCCGACTTGGTACAGGAAATCACCGCCGCCTCGCAAGAACAATCGGCCGGGGTGGCGCAGGTGAATGTTTCGATGACCCAAATGAATCAGCTCACCCAGCAAAATGCCGCCGCCAGCGAGCAATTGGCGGCCACCGCCGAAGAGATGACCGGTCAGGCAGAACAGCTGCAAACCTTGATGAGCTTTTTCAGACTGGAAGGCCGAGGCAGAAAACTATCAACGCCTGCTGTAACGAAGTCGGCAAAAAAGGCCGTCAAGCTAAAGACTATCGCTCAGGGTAGTACTGACATCGAGCATGGCTTCGATTTAAGCCAGTTCGAACGCTTCTAGGACCGGGCATACCTGCATTCTCCCTGAGTTCATCTGCGGCATGACCCAACAGGCGTAACCCCTGTTTCGTTATCTTAATTGAACGTTGGCAAGATGTTGTCGGTGGACGAGATGGCGGCCTTGAATAATGTCGGTCATGGTCGCTACACCCCGCTTGAGAGTGGAAGCGGCTCGCAGAGTTGAAATTTTGAAATCTTTGGACTCCCAAAGCCAGAGCGTGGGGAACCAGTAAAACACTACAAAGGCGATAAATCTATGAAAAACATGGGTATAGCATTAAAACTGACGTTGGGCTTCGGGTCGCTTCTGACCCTGCTTTGCTTCCTAGGCATCTTCTCGCTGATGCAAATGGGCGACATCAACGGCATGGCGACCGAGATTGCTACTAACTGGATGCCTTCGATACGTTATGTCGAAGAGATGAACACCAATACCTCCGATTACCGCATCGCCGAACTCAAGCACGTCGTCTCCGAAAAATCGGAAGAGATGGACGCGGCGGAAAGGGATATGAAGACGGTGATGGAGATATTCCGTAAGAACGAGGCGGCCTACGTCAAGCTGATTTCTTCGCCGGAAGAACAGGCCATCTACGACGAATTCAAACGTAAGTACGACGCCTATCTGGTTCAACACGACAAGATGATTCCGCTGTCGCGAGCGCTGAAGACCAAAGACGCCATGGTGATCATGAACGGCGAATCGGAAAAACTATTCAATGAAGCGTCCGATCTGTTACTCAAATTGGTGGCAACCAATACCAAGGGCGGCGAGGAGGCCAGCGCCAAAGGCGATGCAATTTACGCTTCTTCTCAAAGCTTGGCTATTTTCACCATCGTGCTTGCTTTGCTGCTGGGTATCGTTATCGCCTGGTTCATTACCAAAGGCTTAATAAAACAACTCGGTGGCGAGCCCGATGCTGTAGCTGAGATCGCCAACAAAATCGCTATCGGCGACATTTCAACGGCCATCTTCCTTAGAGCTGGCGACACTACCAGCGTGACGGCGGCGATGAAAGCCATGCAGGACAGCCTGACCAGCGTCGTCGGCGAAATCAAAACCCTCGTGGCCCAAGCCAATAAAGGTGACTTCAACAGCAAAATTAATCTGAACGGCAAGGCCGGTTACACCAAGGACTTGTCCGAGTTGCTCAACCAATTGTCCGATACCGTCGATATTGCCTTCAAGGACACCATTCTGGTTGCTCAAGCGCTGGAAGAAGGCGATCTGACCCAAACCGTCACCCGCGACTGTCAGGGTGACTTCGACCGAGTCAAACAAAGCCTCAATAACACGGTTGCCAAACTCTCCGAAACCATTGCCGAAGTGATCAGCGCAGCCGATCAACTGGGCAATGCCTCTGAACAGATAAGTTCCACCTCGCAGACGCTGTCGCAAGCGGCCAGCGAACAGGCGGCCAGCGTCGAAGAAACCAGTGCCAGCATCGAGCAGATGGCGGCCAGCATCAATCAAAATACCGAAAATGCCAAGGTGACCGACGGTATGGCGAGCAAGGCGGCAACGGAAGCCGGTCAAGGCGGTGTGGCGGTGAAACAGACGGTTGACGCCATGCGCGAGATCGCCAAAAAAATCGGCATCATCGATGACATCGCCTATCAAACCAATATGCTGGCGCTGAATGCGGCGATTGAAGCGGCACGGGCCGGGGATCACGGCAAAGGCTTTGCGGTCGTGGCCGCGGAAGTGCGCAAACTGGCGGAACGCAGCCAAATTGCGGCACAGGAGATCGGCGAACTGGCGGAAAACAGCGTGGAAACCGCCGAAAGCGCGGGCAAGCTGCTGGATGAAATCGTGCCCAGCATCGCCAAAACCTCGGATCTGGTGCAAGAGATCGCCGCTGCCTCGCAGGAACAATCGAGCGGCGTCAGCCAGATCAATACCGCGATGAATCAAATGAACCAGATCACGCAGCAAAATGCCGCCGCCAGCGAGGAGTTGGCGGCTACCGCCGAAGAAATGACCGGCCAGGCCGAACAACTGCAAACCTTGATGAGCTTCTTCCGACTGGAAAACAGCGGCAAAAACGCGTTTAAACAGGGCGCGGGGAAGTCGGTAAGGAAAGCCGATAAGCAAAAGACTTCGGCGCAGGCTGGCGCCCATCCTGGCAGCCATCAAGGTAACGGTCACGAGTTCGATTTAAATCAGTTCGAGCGTTACTAGGAGAGAGCCATGACAGCACTCGCAACCACTCAGGATAAAGCGCTTACAGCGCCAAACAAATCCACTGCGCTGGCCGGACAATATCTGACCTTCACGTTGGGCGGCGAGCTCTATGCGCTGGGGATATTAAGCAGCAAAGAGATCATCGATTACGGCAATTTGACCGAAGTGCCGATGATGCCGGCGTTCGTGCGCGGTGTGATCAATCTGCGCGGCAGCGTAGTGCCGGTGGTCGATCTGCAGGCGCGCTTCGGTAAAGGCGCCACGCCGGTAGCCAAGCGAACCGGCATCGTCATCGTCGAGGCTGCCGGCGACGACGAAGACAGCTCGCAAGACCTCGGCATCATCGTCGATGCGGTAAACGAAGTGGTCGAAATCAGTCAGGAAGACATCGAGCCGGCTCCTAGTTTCGGTACGGGGATTCGTCCGGATTTTATCAGCGGCATGGCCAAGCGTAACGGCCGCTTCGTTATCTTATTGAACGTTAGCAAGGTGTTGTCGGTGGACGAGATGGTGGCCTTAAGTACTGTCGGTCATGAGCGTGGCGCCCTGATTGAGAATGGATAACTCGCCGGGGTCGAATTTTTGCGGCAATGAACTATGTTTATGTAGGCGGCTGGCTAATCTTTGGTATTGCTAGTGAAAGATCGGTCAAAAACTGATTTGTAGCGGCCGAATTGTATGGATGTACACCCAAGATAGAACGGCGTAAGACTCCAACCGACAAATTCGACGCACAACCGCAGATTAAATTCTTAATTACTTCAATGAGGGATCAATAATGACAGTTACACAGCGTTTGTTGCTGCTAATCGGAGCGGCCATATTGGGCTTGGCAGGTTTGTCTGTCTTCAATTACATACAGATCGATAGAGTGTATACCGCCACCAATTACAACACTGTCAATATCTTGCCCAGCATTATTGTGATAAATGATGCCTCCGATGAGTTGGCTGGAATTCGCACGCTCGTCTGGCAGCATATGACCCAAGCCGACGATACGGTGATGGATACGATTGAACGGAATATCGATAACAAGCGTGCCAATATCGATAAATTGTTGAAAGACTACGAAAAGCTTTTGGCCGATGACGAAGATAAGAATCTTTTGCGGGAAGACCGGGCCAGTCTGGAGGAGTACGATAAATTACGGCTCAAGGTTCGCGATTTGTCCCGGCAAAACAAAAATACCGAGGCTCGCGATTTCATGACGAGCAACCAGGCGGTGGTCAATAAAGTGACGGATGCCTTCAAAAATCATATCGAGTATAACCAGCGTCTGAGCATTAAGGCCTCGAACGAGGCGGCCGCTATTCAATCCAATGCCACCACCATTTCGGTTCTCATTACCCTGCTGTCGATTTTGGCAATCGGCACTTTGGGTTTTTTCATTGCCAGAAACCTGATGCGACAACTGGGCGGCGAACCGGATTTCGTGGCGAATTTGGCCTACAAAATTTCCGTGGGGGATTTGACTACCCAAATTATTCTTAAATCCGGTGATACTGCCAGTGTCATGGTGGCAATGAACAAAATGGTGTCGGCGATCAAGGCGTTGATCGACGACGTCGGTACCTTGTCCAGGGCGGCGGTCGAAGGTCGGTTGGAGGTCAGAGCCGACGCGGCCAAACATCAGGGCGATTTCCGCAAAATCGTCGAAGGCGTCAATGCGACCTTGGACGGCGTAATTCTGCCGCTCAACGAATCGGTCGAAGTATTGAGCTTGGTGGAACAGGGCGACCTGACCCGGACCGTGGATGGCAACTACAAAGGCCAATTGGGCGAATTTAAAGATACCGTCAATAACACGATTGCCAAGCTTTCGCAAACCATTTCCGAAGTCATTTCCGCGGCCGATCAACTCGGCAACGCCTCCGAACAGATAAGCGCCACCTCGCAGACGCTGTCGCAAGCCGCCAGCGAACAGGCAGCCAGCGTCGAAGAATCCAGCGCCAGCATCGAAGAAATGGCGGCCAGCATCAACCAGAACGCCGAAAATGCCAAAATCACCGATGGCATGGCCAGCAAGGCCTCCATGGAAGCCAGTCAAGGGGGTGTGGCGGTGAAACAGACGGTTGACGCCATGCGCGAGATCGCCAAAAAAATCGGCATCATCGACGACATCGCCTATCAAACCAATATGCTGGCGCTGAATGCGGCGATTGAAGCGGCACGGGCCGGGGATCACGGCAAAGGCTTTGCGGTTGTGGCCGCGGAAGTTCGCAAACTGGCGGAACGCAGTCAAATCGCGGCACAGGAGATCGGTGAACTGGCGGAAAACAGCGTGGAAACCGCCGAAAGCGCGGGCAAGCTACTGGATGAAATCGTGCCCAGCATTGCCAAAACCTCGGATCTGGTGCAAGAGATCGCCGCTGCTTCGCAGGAACAATCGGCCGGGGTGGCGCAGGTGAACATAGCGATGAACCAAATGAATCAGATCACTCAGCAAAACGCCTCCGCCAGCGAGCAATTGGCTGCCACCGCCGAAGAAATGACCGGTCAGGCAGAACAACTGCAAACCTTGATGAGTTTTTTCAGGTTGGAAGGCAGAGGTAGAAAACTATCAACGCCTGCTGTAGCGAAATCGGCGAAAAAGATCGCCAAGCTAAAGCCTATCGCTCAGGGTAATACTATTGACATCGGTCATGACTTCGATTTAAACCAGTTCGAGCGTTACTAGGAGGGGGGTTATGAATACACTCGTAACTACCCAGGATAAATTGCCCGCAACGCAAAATAAATCCACTGCGCTGGCTGGGCAATACCTGACCTTTACCCTTGGCGGCGAACTCTATGCGTTGGGGATATTAAGCAGCAAAGAGATCATCGATTACGGTAATCTCACCGAAGTACCGATGATGCCGGCGTTCGTGCGCGGCGTGATCAATCTGCGCGGTAGCGTAGTGCCGGTGGTCGATCTGCAGGCGCGCTTCGGTAAAGGCGCTACGCCGGTCGTCAAGCGGACCGGCATCGTCATCGTCGAAGCCGCCGGCGACGACGAAGATAGTTCGCAAGACCTCGGCATCATCGTCGACGCGGTAAACGAAGTGGTTGAAATCAGTCAGGAAGACATCGAGCCGGCCCCGAGTTTCGGCACGGGGATTCGTCCGGATTTTATCAGCGGCATGGCCAAGCGTAATGGCCGTTTCGTCATCTTATTGAACGTTAGCAAGGTGTTGTCGGTGGACGAAATGGCGGCCTTGAGTACTGTCGGTCATGAGCGTGGCGCCCTACCGGAGAGCGGATAACTCGTCGAGGGTCGAGTTTTGCGGCAATGAACTACGTTTATGTAGACAGTTGGCAATCTTTAAGTATTACAGACAAAAGGCCGGACAAAAGTTGGGATGTACAACAAAGAGAGAACGGCGAAAGTATCCAAATCAACAAATTCGGCGTGTAACTGCGGATTAAACTCTTAATTACTTCAATGAGGGATCAACAATGACTGCCACACAAGGTTTATTGCTGTTAATCGGATAGGTCGTATTGGGTTTGGCAGGTTTGTCCATCTTCAATTACATATAGATCGGTAGAAGGTATACCGTCACCAAACAAGGATATTCGTATGTTTTCTAACATGAAAATTGCTACAAAGTTGGGTTTGGCTTTTGGTCTGGTACTAAGTTTGCTCGCTCTGGTTGCCGGCATTGGCTTGAATAATATGAAGTCGCTGTCGGACACCACGCAAAACATGGTGGATGACGGCTACGCCAAGGTCAAAATTACTAACGAGATGATTACAAACACCTTGACGATTGCCCGCAATATGAACATTTTGCCGGTGATAGACGATGACGCCAAGGTAAAAGAAATCAAGCAGGATATTCAGCAGAACAAGGATGAGAATAAAATTTCTCTGGATAAGCTAGATGCGATTGTCAAGTCCGATGCCGGGCGTGCATTGTTGAAAACCCTAAGTGATAGGCGGCAAGAGGTTGGGAAAAAATACGACACATATTACGGTTTACTGGAAAACGGCAAGAGTAAACAGGAGGCGATCAATTTCTTATTGAACGACTTTAGGCCGGCGAATGCCGCGCTGTTAAAGTCGCTGGACGACATCAATGATTTTCAAGAGCAAAGGCTAAATAATCAAGCTAAGGAATCCGACGATCTGTACGACTCCAGCTTTAATTTGATGCTGACAGTCACGGTATTTGCCTTTATTTTGAGCATTGCGATTGCCACGATTATTATTCGTAGCCTGATGCGGCAATTGGGTGGCGAGCCCGGTGCCGTGGCTGGTTTGGCCAACAAAATCGCGGTGGGAGATCTCAGTACCCAGATTGACCTGAACGCTGGCGATACCAGCAGCATCATGGCTGCCATGAAAGGCATGGTACATGCCATCCAGACGCTGGTTAAGGACGCCGATGTTCTGTCGTTAGCGGCCGTGGAAGGCCGTTTGGCTACCAGGGCCGATGCGACTAGACACCAGGGTGATTTCCGTAAAGTAGTGGAAGGGGTCAATCAAACGCTGGATGCGGTAATCGGTCCGCTCAACGTGGCGGCCGAGTACGTGGACAATATTGCCAAAGGCCATATTCCGGCAAAAATCACCGACAGCTACAACGGCGACTTCAACACCATCAAAAACAATCTGAATACCTGTATCGATGCGGTGAATGCCTTGGTTGCCGATGCCAATATGCTGTCCAGCGCAGCCATCGAAGGCCGATTGGCCACTCGAGCCGATGCGGCCAAACATCAGGGCGATTTCCGCAAAATCGTCGAAGGGGTCAATCAAACGCTGGATGCGGTAATCGGCCCGTTGAATGTGGCCGCCGATTATGTGGAGAGTATCTCCAAAGGCGCGATTCCCGTTAAGATCACCGACAGCTACAACGGCGATTTCAACACCATCAAAAACAATTTGAATATCTGTATCGACGCGGTGAATGCCTTGGTTGCCGATGCCAATATGCTGTCTGGCGCGGCCATCGAAGGCCGTTTGGCCACTCGAGCCGACGCGACCAAACATCAAGGCGATTTCCGTAAAATCGTCGAAGGCGTCAATGCGACCTTGGACGGCGTAATTCTGCCGCTCAACGAATCGGTCGAAGTATTGAGCCTGGTGGAACAGGGCGACCTGACCCGGACTGTGGATGGCAACTACAAAGGCCAGTTGGGCGAATTTAAAGACACCGTCAATAACACGATTGCCAAGCTTTCGCAGACCATTGCCGAGGTGATATCGGCTGCCAACCAACTGGGCTATGCCTCCGAACAGATAAGTTCCACCTCGCAGTCGCTGTCGCAAGCCGCCAGCGAACAGGCAGCCAGCGTCGAAGAATCCAGCGCCAGCATCGAAGAAATGGCGGCTAGCATCAACCAGAACGCCGAGAATGCCAAAATCACCGATGGCATGGCCAGCAAGGCCGCCATGGAAGCCAGTCAAGGCGGTGTGGCGGTGAAACAGACGGTTGACGCGATGCGCGAGATTGCCAAAAAAATCGGCATCATCGACGACATCGCCTATCAAACCAATATGCTGGCGCTGAATGCAGCGATTGAAGCGGCACGGGCCGGCGATCACGGCAAAGGCTTTGCGGTTGTGGCCGCGGAAGTTCGCAAACTGGCGGAACGCAGCCAAATTGCGGCGCAGGAGATCGGCGAACTGGCGGAAAACAGCGTGGAAACCGCCGAAAGCGCCGGCAAGCTGCTGGATGAAATCGTGCCCAGCATTGCCAAAACCTCGGATCTGGTGCAAGAGATCGCCGCTGCTTCGCAGGAACAATCGGCCGGGGTGGCGCAGGTGAACATAGCGATGAACCAAATGAATCAGATCACTCAGCAAAACGCCTCGGCCAGCGAGGAGTTGGCCGCCACCGCCGAAGAAATGACCGGTCAGGCAGAACAACTGCAAACCTTGATGAGTTTTTTTCGACTGGAAAACACTGGCAAAAAAGCGTTTAGTCTAGCTGCAACGAAGCCTGTCAAAAAAGCCGATAAGCCGAAACCGCATGAGCATGTCAGCAACCATCAACATCAGAGTGTCGGTCATGAGTTCGATTTAAATCATTTCGAACGTTACTAGGGACGGGCCATGACAGCTCTCGCAACCACTCACGGCGCACAAGGTAAACCGACCGCGTCGGCCGGGCAATACCTGACCTTCACCCTTGGCGGCGAACTCTATGCGTTGGGGATATTAAGCAGCAAAGAGATCATCGATTACGGCAATTTGACCGAAGTGCCGATGATGCCGGCGTTCGTGCGCGGCGTGATCAATCTGCGCGGCAGCGTAGTGCCGGTGGTCGATCTGCAGGCGCGCTTCGGAAAAGGCGCCACGCCGGTAGCCAAGCGAACCGGCATCGTCATCGTCGAAGCCGCCGGCGACGACGAAGATAGTTCGCAAGACCTCGGCATCATCGTCGACGCGGTAAACGAAGTGGTTGAAATCAGTCAGGAAGACATCGAGCCGGCCCCGAGTTTCGGCACGGGGATTCGTCCGGATTTTATCAGCGGCATGGCCAAGCGTAACGGCCGCTTCGTTATCTTATTGAACGTTAGCAAGGTGTTGTCGGTGGACGAGATGGCGGCCTTAAGTACTGCCGGTCATGGGCGCGACCCCGTGTTTGAGAATGGGAGCGGTTGACCTTGCTGAAATTTGGAGCTGTTGGTTTTGGGCATTAGAGATATGGGTGGCTTAAATTTAAAATCGGCACCCTTTCGGTCGGGCGGATGTTTTCGTGTGCGTTTTATAGAGTCAGGAGTATAGAGTGTCGTCAAATCATCGTGTCGGCGCGCCGATATTGAACAAACAAGAATTTATCTGGATCAAGGATTATCTGTATAAAAACGCCGGCATTGTCTTAAACGACAGTAAGCAGGCGATGGTGATGGGGCGGCTGGAGAAGCGTTTGCGTCATCATGGCATCGATAGTTACGGTGAGTATTTTCGGCAATTCGGTAAGCCTGGATTCGAAAACGAAACCACAATGGCGATCGACTTGCTGACTACTAACGAAACCTATTTTTTTCGCGAGTCTAAACATTTCGATTATTTGGTCGAACGGATTTTGCCTGAGCAATCGGCGATCAAACAGTTTCGGGTCTGGAGCGCTGCAAGTTCCAGCGGCGAAGAAGCCTATACATTGGCTATGTTGTTGGCCGAGCATCTGCGAACCCGGAATTGGGATATTACCGGGACCGATATTTCCACGCGGATTTTGGAAAAGGCCAGACGCGGTCTATATCCCGCCGGCGCTGCCGAAAAAATTCCGCAAGCCTTGCTGAAAAAATATTGCCTGAAAGGTACTGGCGAATACGACGGTTTTTTGCTGGTCGCGCCGGAGCTGCGTAGCCGCGTCAAGTTCGAGTATGCCAATTTGATCGGCGTATTGCCGGAGCTGGGTACGTTCGATGTAATTTTTTTACGCAATGTGATGATTTATTTTGATATCGAAACCAAGCAGCGTTTATTGGAGCGGATTGTCAAGTATCTGAATCCCGGCGGGTATTTTTTTATCAGTCATTCCGAATCCTTAAGCGGCATGAAAACCGAGTTGCAAACCATCATGCCGTCGATTTATCGCAAAGCCTTGGGCTGAATGAAAACGGTTAAGAACCGCCTGGCTTGAACGCAAAATTTCGTTCGTCGTCGCAGACTCGGTCATAATTGGCCTTTTATTTTTTTAGGGCCGTAAGTATGCGTTATTTACACACTATGGTTCGGGTGAGGAATCTTGCCGAATCTCTGGATTTTTATTGCAATAAATTAGGCTTGATCGAAGTGCGGCGCATGGAAAGCGAAGCCGGACGATTTACCCTAGTGTATTTGGCTGCCCCCGGCGACCGGCAAATAGCCGAGGCGGTTGACGCGCCGTTGGTGGAATTGACCTACAACTGGGATACCGAGGATTATGACGGTGGCCGTAATTTTGGGCATTTAGCTTTTGAAGTGGACGATATTTACGCGGTTTGCCGTGATTTGATGGCGCAAGATGTGACGATTAATCGGCCGCCGCGCGATGGTTATATGGCATTTTTGCGCTCACCCGACCGGATTTCCATTGAATTGTTACAAAAAGGTAGTGCTTTGCCGCCGCAAGAGCCGTGGCTGTCCATGGCTAATGTTGGCGCTTGGTAAGGTCGGCCGAGTTGTCGCCGCTTAGTCTTTACGTCCATTTTCCATGGTGTATTCAGAAGTGTCCGTATTGCGACTTCAATTCCCACGCGGTTAAAAATCCGATTCCGGAAGCGGCTTATATCGATGCGTTACTGGCGGATTTGCAAGCCGATTTGGCATTGCTAGCTGCGCCGAGGATCATCACCAGTATTTTTATGGGCGGCGGTACGCCCAGCCTGTTTTCGCCGGAATCTTTGCTGCGCTTGTTGACCGAAATCGGGCGGTTAGTGCCTGTGGACGCGCAGTGCGAAATTACCTTGGAAGCCAATCCGGGTACCTTCGAAAGCGCCAAATTTCGTGATTTTAGGGCTTTGGGCATTAATCGCCTATCGATAGGAATCCAAAGTTTCCATGACCGGCATTTGCGGAAATTGGGGCGCGTACATTCCGCCGCCGAGGCTAAGCTTGCGGTCGAGATTGCCGTTAAGGCAGGGTTCGATAATTTTAATCTGGATTTGATGTTCGGTTTGCCGGATCAGAGCGAGAGCGAAGCGTTAAATGATGTGGAAACAGCTATCGGCTTGGCACCGACTCATATCTCGTTTTACCAATTGACGTTGGAACCCAACACTTATTTTTACAAGTTTCCGCCGAAACTGCCGGAAGACGATGTGATATTCGCCGCGCAAAAGCGTTGCCAGCGCCTGTTGGCGGACAACGGATATCAGCAGTATGAAGTATCTGCTTACGCCAAGCTTGGCAAGCAGTCGCGGCACAATCGCAATTACTGGCAGTTTGGCGACTATTTGGGCATAGGTGCCGGCGCTCACGGTAAAATCACTCGCAGCTTGCCAAACGATATTCTGCGCACCGTTAAGCCGAGAAGCCCCGAGCAGTATTTGTCTCAGCCGGGTAAGTCGCAATGCGAGACTATTGCGGTCGCACATTTGCCGTTAGAGTTTCTGATGAACCAACTGCGTTTAAAGGCGGGTTTTAGTCTGGAAGAGTATCAATCCGCTACCGGGCTAGCCGCAGACAGCTTAGAGCCGAGTTTGTCGATTTGTCTGGCACAGGGGCTGCTGCAACGGCAAGGCTTGGTTTACACCTGCACCGATAAAGGCTGGGATTTCCTGGATGTGGTCCTAGAAAAATTCATCGATTAAATGCGCACGGGTATAATTGCTCTCATTTCATATTTGTAACACTTCACCATGCTCGATTATCAAAAACAGTTTATTCAGTATGCCTTGGATTGCGGCGTATTGAAGTTTGGCGAATTTCACTTAAAGTCAGGGCGCGTCAGCCCCTATTTTTTTAACACCGGTCTGTTTAACAGTGGTGCTCAGTTGGACAAGCTGGGCCAGTTTTATGCACAGGCGCTGATTAGTGCGGGTGTTGAGGTAGACGTTTTATACGGTCCGGCCTATAAAGGCATCCCCTTGGTCAGTACCACCTCGATTGCGTATTCGCGCTTACAGCGAGATATTCCGTTTGCCTTTAACCGTAAGGAGGCGAAGGACCACGGCGAAGGCGGCGTATTGGTCGGGGCCCCTTTGCAAGGCAAGGTCTGGATTCTGGACGACGTGATTACCGCGGGTACCTCGGTGCGTGAGTCGGTAGAGATCATCAATGCGGCCGGCGCGACGGTGGCTGGCGTCGTTATCGCGCTGGATCGCCAGGAAAAAGGCCGGAACGAATTATCGGCCGTGCAGGATGTATCGGTACAATTCGGCATTCCGGTGATTGCCATCATTAGTTTGGCTGACATCATCGAGTTTATTGCCCAAGATGCCGGTTCTGTGGAGAAGTTGGCTATTATTCAAGCCTATCGACAGCAGTACGGAATTTGAGTGGGTGCCTGCCTTAGGCTTTTGCTTATGGATTATTGGTCTACACTTAGCCGTTACAATTTGCCCCTTATATTGAGTACAGTCGGAACAAAGGCGAGCCATGAGAAATCTGGAATTTAAAGAACAGTTGCACGAATACACGCATTGGCGCGAACAACTGATTCAGGGTATCGAATTGTATCGGGACTGGCGCAATCGTTATCGCTTCAGCGACCCGCAAAGTACCGATACCTTGCTGAATATATTGCAAGGCTTGCAAAATGATCGCGTTACCTTGGCATTTGTGGCGGAGTTCTCCAGGGGTAAAACCGAACTGATCAATTCGCTGTTTTTTGCGGAAACCGGCGTGCGTTTGCTGCCCTCTTCGCCCGGTCGTACCACTATGTCGCCGACCGAGCTGTTTTGGGACGAAAAAGGCGGCAGCTACATTCGACTGCTGAACATCGAGAGCCGCCTGGAAGACATTTCCTTGATGGATTACAAACGCAATCCGGATCGTTGGACGCAAATCGAGCTGAATTGCGAGTCGCCCACGCAAATGCAGGAAGCGTTTAGAGAGTTGATCGCCACCAAGAAGGTTTCGCGGGAAATGGCCGACAAGCTGGGGCTTTGGAACGAACGGGAAGCTGCCGAGCAAGGCATTATCAACCCGGAAACCGTGGAAGTGCCGTGTTGGCGGCATGCGATGATCAGCTTTCCGCATCCTTTGTTGAAAGAAGGTTTGTGCATTCTGGATACGCCGGGCCTAAATGCTCTGGGTACCGAGCCGGAATTAACCTTGAGTATGTTGCCCAGCGCTCAAGCGATTATTTTTGTCTTGGCCGCCGATACCGGCGTGACCAAAAGCGACCTGGAAATGTGGAAAAGCCATGTTTGTAGCTCTAGAGGCAATCGCCGCCAGGGCTTGGCCGTGGTGATGAATAAAATCGACTCGATGTGGGACGATTTGGCCGGCGAAACCGGTTACGAAGCCTCGATCCAAAAGCAAATCGAAACCTCGGCAATGATTCTGAATCTGGAGAAGGAAGTAATCTTTCCGGTTTCCGCGAAACAGGCTTTATTGGCTAAGGTAAAAGGCGACGATGCCTTGCTGCAAAAAAGTCGGTTAAATCTGCTGGAAAGTTATCTGTCGGATGATATTCTCGATCAGCGTCGAGACATTCTAAAAGGGGTTGTTGATAAGGAAATCGGCTTTCTGGTCAGCGAGTCCGTCAAGTTGATGGACTCGAAAATTACTAACGCCCAAAAGCAGCTCGACGAATTCAAGCAGGTCGATTTCGAGAATCAGGAATTGACCGGCAAATTGATGGCGGAAACCCGCGACCGTCAAAACGCTTATATGGCTAATATCGAGAACTTCCAGGCCAGCCGCAAAGTATTTGCGGTACAGGCAAAAATGTTGATCGATTCGTTTGCGAAGGAAAAAATCGACGACATTATCCGCCGTACCAAAGACGATATGAGCAAAAGTCTGACCACTTACGGCATGAAGCAGAATATGCGTAGATTGTTCGACGAGTTACGCGATCTGCTGCAGGACTCCGTGGATATGACCGAAGAAACTCGGCGCCTGATTAAAGCCATTCACAAAAAATTTCAGGACGAATACGGTTTTAAGGAAATCGAGCCGCAGTTGTTTTCGATTAAACAGCACCAGTTCGAGCTGGAGCAGATTTTTGAAGAAGGCGAAGCGTTTCGCAATAGCGCCAAAACCACGATGACCGAGCAAAGCATAGTGGTCAACAAGCTATATGGTACGTTGATTGCAAAGGCTAGGAATATTCTGCAGCAAGCTCAGCGAGATGCGGTGACATGGAGTAATAGCGTACTGTCGCCATTGATGCATCAGATCAAGGATCATAAAAAGCAAATCGAAAGCCGTTTGATCATGCTCAGGAAAATCAATGAATCCAAAGGTAATGTAAATGAAAGCATTGCTCAATTGGAAGCCGAATTGGGGCCTTTGCAAGTCCAGTATCAAGAATTATTGGAGATTCTTAAAGCCGTGCATTTAGAAATTAAAGCCGACTAGTTCGAATTCTTCCTCTAATAAGTAGCGTCTTGGCTTATAAAGCCGAGACGCTGACTTTCTCCGAATCCAATAAGCTATAAAAGCGTTGCCAGTCGAATGAGGGGCCTGGATCGGTTTTTCGGCCCGGCGCTATGTCGCTGTGGCCGACGATACGTTGGCGCGACAATTTCGGATAAGTAGCCAGCAAGGTTTTAGTCACACCGGCTAGTTGCTGATATTGAATGTCCGTGTATTCAAGCGTTGTGGCGCCTTCCAGCTCAATTCCAATCGAAAAGTCGTTACAGCGTTCCCTGCCTTGATATTGCGAAATGCCGGCATGCCAGGCTCTGCGGTTGAAAGGTACGTACTGTCTGATGCTGCCGTCGCGGCGAAGCAAAAGATGCGCGGATACCTTGAGTTGGTAAATATCTTGAAAATAGGGATGTTCGGCAGGGTTTAGGCAGTTGCAAAACAGTTGATCGATATAGGGGCCTTCGAATCGCTCGGGAGGTAGGCTGATGCAGTGGATCACTAATAGCGAGATATCGTGCGGGTCGGATCTCTCGTCGCAGTTGGGTGAAGCGACCTGGCAAGCGCTGCGAAGATAGTGATCGCGAATTATCATAGTATCCGATTCCGGTGGCGTCCCGTTATTCTATTTGTTTTGCCTGGGGTTAGCTTAAAGTTTTTCTCGGCAATTTCGGATGTCAAAAACAGGCAAGTTCTGAAGTTGGCGCGGTTATTGCCGGTTTGCGGTTTATAATAAAAAGCTTTAATAGTCTATCCAAAACGATACTCATGCAGTCAAGTTTCCCAGAAGTCGCTCTTTATCTCGCTGAAGATATTGGAAGTGGCGATATTACCGCCAAGATTATTCCGGCCAGTACACGCGCCCAAGCTACAGTACTCACTCGAGAGCCCATGGTGTTATGTGGCCGAGCCTGGTTTGAAGCGGTGTTTCAACAACTAAGCCCCGAGGTGGTTATAGAATGGTTGCGCAATGAGGGTGACGCCGTGCCCGCGGATACTCTGCTGTGCCGGCTTAATGGACCGGCGCGTGCCTTATTAACCGGGGAGCGCACCGCGCTGAATCTGTTGCAGACCTTATCGGCCACCGCCACCATCACAAGGCGCTACGCCGATGCGGTGGCAGGCACAGGCTGCAAGGTGTTGGATACCCGTAAAACCTTGCCCGGCTTGCGTGTGGCGCAAAAATACGCAGTGAAATGCGGCGGCTGTTTTAATCATCGTATCGGCTTGTTCGACGCGGTTTTGATCAAGGAAAACCACATTATCGCCGCCGGTTCTATCTCCGAGGCCGTTAGATTGGCTAGGAGCTATGGCGATGAGCCGGTCGAAGTCGAAGTCGAAAATCTTGAGGAGTTTGCGCAGGCGCTAGCCGCATTGCCGAATCGAATTATGCTGGATAATTTTTCGCTGGCGGATATGAGTATTGCGGTAGAGCGTAACCGGGGAACTGTCGAGTTGGAAGCTTCAGGCAATATTACCTTGGAAAATATCCGTTCCGTTGCCGAAACCGGAGTCGATTATATTTCCATAGGCGCTCTGACCAAAAACCTTGCTGCGGTTGATCTGTCGATGCGCATCGAAATGCTCACCGACTGATCTCTCGCGCTTACAGTCAGTTGACGGCGTTCAACATCTCGTTTTCATACAGTCGCAATTTTTTCCAGTTTGCGAATTTACTGTCGTCGAACGGTGCATCATGATCGATAGCGTGTTCGTAGCAACTGCGGAATAGCCGGGCGGTACGAAACGCATGTAGCTCGTCGTCGGCGGTTACTGTGTCGACATTGCCGACCTGGAAAGTCTTATTACGGGATTTGCCGTCTTTCACCCAGAATACGGTGTAACACAGATAGCTTTTATCTTTGCGGTGGTCGAACTTGATGGTTCTGGATACGCCGGTTACGCCAGTAGTGGTTTTGTTTTTCGGCGGTTTCAAGAAGCGAGTTTTACTGCCTTTCAGCACTACCAGCATCTGATCGCGCCAAGTAATGGCAGCTTTAAGAGATTTGGTTTTGCTGCCCCATAATTTATGGGAAAAATAGCGGCTGCTTTCTTTGCCGCGCCGAACTATGCGAACTTGGAATCCGAAGGAATCTGGTTCTGTGATGTGTTTTACTTTTGCCATAGGTCTTTACCAAAAAATCCACATAATGTCTGCTTGGTGAATTTAAACAGCGCGAAATACGCAGACCGCCTGTTATTTGTGTAAGCTATGGATTACAAGTTAGCGCGAAATCGGCTGTCTTGCAAGCGGAATTTCTCAGGATTATTGGGCGAATACCAACTAAATTAGTGTAGAATAAGGATCAGCCTTTTCGCAGAGGCACAAACACCCTCTTAACCTTTTGTTTTATAAATAATTTTGGAGAAAATCGATGAGCGTTTTAGTAGGTAAGCAAGCCCCTGATTTTACAGTTCCTGCGGTGTTGGGTGATGGTCAAATTGTCGACTCTTTCAGTTTTTCCGCAGCGACTAGCGGCAAATATGCGGTACTTTTCTTCTATCCATTGGATTTCACCTTCGTTTGTCCAAGCGAATTGATCGCATTGGATCACCGTATCGACGAATTCAAAAGCCGGGGCGTGGAAGTGATTGGCGTATCTATCGACTCACACTTCACTCACAACGCTTGGCGCAACACACCGGTAAATCAAGGTGGTATCGGTCCCGTCCGTTACACACTGGCAGCCGACCTGAAACATACTATCGCCCAAGACTACGATGTAGAATCAGCGGGTGGTGTGGCTTTCCGCGGTAGCTTCTTGATCGACAAAGCGGGCGTTGTAAGACATCAAGTCGTTAACGATCTGCCTCTGGGCCGTAACTTCGACGAAATGCTGCGCATGGTCGACGCTCTGCAATTCCACGAAGAGCACGGTGAAGTCTGCCCTGCGGGCTGGAACAAAGGCGATGCGGGTATGAATGCCAATCCAGCAGGTGTAGCAGAGTATCTGAGCAAAAATGCTGACAAACTGTAAGCATTAGCCATATTTGAATATAAGGCGCATTGCTCAGGCAATGCGCCTTTTTTTTGCCGGAGCGTTTTCGTTCCGAGTATCCTGTCAGATGAATTGCGAGCAATTGCCGCCTTTATCTTGCCGCTAATTTGGTGGTTTGAATAACCCGTTTAACAAGGGTGTTTTGAACCAAAAAACGTAGTCGGTAGTCCTTCTCTCCTGCGCTTAGTTGTCTGGTTTAGGCGAGCACGGTTTAATTTCGTGGCACGTTTCTCGCTTGAAATGGGTTTCATTGCGTAGTTTCGCAACGGTTTCAACGCTAATCGGGAAAAAAATCATAGGTTTTGCTCGGACTGCATGAATATTTGATTAAAGAAAATTGATGCGAAGATTCGTGCTGCTGTTAGCTAATAGTCGGGCGAACGGTTTTTTATAAAAATGCAAAGCGCAAGATGCGATAATATTGATGCGATATTATGTTTGCGGTGGTGAATCCTCTCCATGGTTTGTTAGAGAGGCCGTTCTTTTGAACCTCGCGCAAATGGTCCGCTTTCACCGTAAAAATGGCATCCACACAAAAACAATAATTCATGCACATCAATTTAGTTGTTTCGATATTGGTATCAACCGCAATAGCCGGTTGTTCGGCTTCATCCGACAAGCAATCGGCAAATCAAAAAGCTTCCAGCGCATTGGCTGAAGAGATTAAGACAAACGATACCGACCGGCATGTCGGACTGATTTCAATTCCACCTGAATCACTTCCTTACATCCGGGTAGTGACGGTCACACCGCAAAACTTCTCGGCGACGGTGCAAGCGCCGTCGCATGTCGAATTCAGAACTAAAGCCCTGTCCGCGGTAAGTGCTGTTGTGGCCGGTCGCCTGAAAAAAATCAACGTACAGGTAGGCGAACGCGTCAAATCCGGCGCCCCGATCGCTATTCTGGAAAGTGCCGAAGCCGCGAAGATGCGGGCCGAGGTAGCGGAAGCCAAAGCTGGGTTGCAACGTGCAGAAGATCGTATGCGTCGCCAGGATATGATGCACAAAAGCGGAGTGGGCCTGGAAGTTGAACGAGCGGAAGCCAATGTTCAATTGCGCGAAGCGCGCGCCGATTACGAGCGCAGCCAGCAAGCCTTGCGCATGATTGGGGATGGCACCGATCAAGCCGTGGTTTTGCGCGCTTCCGAAGATGGCGTGGTATTACAGATTAAATCCTCTATCGGCTCGGCGTTGGCTGCCGGCGAAACCATCATCGAGATTGGCGAGCCGCAATCATTATGGATCGTCGCTGACGTATTCGATAACGATTTGCCGTTGATCGAAAAAGGCGCCAAAGCCACGTTGCAGATCAGCGCATTGCCCGAGCCGGTGACCGGGCGAGTGGTGGCTGTTAGCGCGGCAATGCAGTCCGATTTACGCCGGGGCGCGGTGTATATCGAATTCGACAATCCCAATCTGGTGCTGAAGCCGGGTATGTTTGCCAAGGGCCTGATCGAAGCTGCCGGTCCGCACCATATCGTCCTGCCCACCACAGCGGTGGTGATTCGAGACAAAAAACACACCGTGGTCTACGTGGAAACCGGCGACGGCCGTTTCGAGTCGCGGCAGGTGCTAATCGGTCAGGCCCGCGACGGGCAAGTGCCTATACTGGATGGTCTTAAAGACGGCGAAAAAGTGGTGGTATCCGGCGCATTGCTGCTCGATTCCTCCGCATCCATGCTGCTTTAATTGGGGATATTAATGTTACGCCCCTTGATTGAATATTGCGTTCACCGCCGTCTCGCGGTCATAACGGTAGTTATCATTATTGCCATCTTCGGTGTACATGCCTTTATGGAAACGCCGATCGAGGCCTATCCGGATGTCACCAACACCCAGGTGACCGTCATAACCTTGATGCCGGGCTACGCGCCGGAAGAAGTCGAGCGGCAGGTGACCGTGCCGCTGGAAAGAGTCTTGAACGGCACCCCAAATATGTTGCAGATGCGTAGCCAAAGCTTGTTTGGTTTGTCGCTGGTGACGATTACCTTTGAAGACCAGATCGACAGCTTTCACTCCCGTACCGAAATATCCCAACGTATTTCGGGTGCTGATTTGCCGAGCAGCGTCACGCCGCTACTGGCGCCCGACTACACACCGTTGGGCGAAATTTATAAATTTACCCTGACCAGCGACCGGCATTCACTTTACGAGCTGCGCTCGGAAATGGAATGGAACGTGTCGCGCAAACTGCGCCAGGTGCCGGGGGTTGCCGACGTCCTGACTTTCGGCGGTTACTACAAAGAGTTTCATATTCAAATCGATCCGACCCGCGTCGAGTCGGTGGGCTTGACGCTGGAAGACATCGGTCTGGCCGTGGAAAAGTCCAATAAAAATGTCGGCGCCGGTTTTTTAAACTACGGCGATCAGGAAATGGTAGTGCGCGGTGTCGGCAACCTGGTCTCTGCCGACGACATAAAAAAAATAGTGCTGAAAAATCACGAAGGCACGCCGGTCACCGTAGGCGATGTCGGCCGCCTGGTGCAATCCTATACACCACGGCGCGGCACGGTGGGTTTGGACGAACACAAAGACGTGGTGGAAGGTATCGTATTGCTGCGGCGAGGCCAAAACCCGTCGCGGGTATTGGATGCTTTGCACGAGAAAGTCGCGGAATTAAATGGCGGGATTTTGCCGGCAGGCATGAAGATCATGCCGTTTCTGGATCGTTCCGAGTTGGTCAGCAGCACATTGCATACCGTGTTCGACAACTTACTGCACGGCTTTGCTCTGGTAGTGGGCGTGGTCTGGTTGTTCCTGCGCAGTATTCGCGGCTCCTTAATTGTGGCTACGGTGATTCCGTTGTCGCTGCTGGTGGCGTTCTTAGGCTTGTATCAGCTGGGCATGCCGGCCAATTTGATTTCGATGGGTGCTATCGATTTCGGCATCATCCTTGATGGCGCGGTGGTGTTGATGGAAAACGTCATGCACCAGGCGCAGCATCGCAAACCGCGATCGCGTCGGGAAATGCTGCATTTAATCGCCGATGCCGCCGTGGATGTGGCCAAGCCGGCGTTTTTTGCGATGCTGATTATCATCGCCGCGTTAATTCCGGTGTTTACGCTGGAGCGCGTGGAAGGCCGGATATTTCGGCCGTTGGCGATGACCTATAGCTTTGCCTTGTCCGGCGGCTTGATCTTTGCGTTGCTGTTGGTGCCGGCCTTGTGCGCCACCTTCATTCAGCCCAAACATGCCTTGGTGGCCGAGCCCAAGTTTTTGAAACGTTTACGGGATTGGTATTCCCGCTTATTGGCGCAGGTGCTGGGTAAACGGCTGATGACTTCAATCTTTGCCGGCGTTTTGCTATTTGGCGGCGGATTGGCCGGTGTAGGGTTGGGTACCGAATTCTTGCCGGAACTGGACGAAGGCGATATCCATGTGTTTGTGGAAATGCCGCCGAGTATTTCGCTGGATAAAGGCCAGGAAGTTCTATTGGACATGCGTCAGCGCTTGATGAAATTTCCGGAAGTGCTGGGCATTTTAAGTCAGCAAGGCCGTTCCGAGGACGGTACCGATAACGAAGGCGTCAACATGAGCGAAACCTTCGTCCATCTCAAGCACCATGAGCAATGGCGGCCGGGCTGGCATAAGGAAAAGTTGGTCGATGCGATGCGGACCTCGCTGGAAGAAATACCGGGCGTGCGTTTTAATTTCTCGCAACCGATCAAGGATAACGTCGAGGAGGCGGTGAGCGGTGTGCGCGGCAAAGTGGTATTGAAAATCTACGGCCCCGATCTGGAAAAAATGCGTACCACGCTGGAAGAAATCAAACTCCTGCTGGCCAAGGTGGATGGTGTGATCGATCTGGATCTTTACCGCGAATCGCGGGTGCCGCAATTACAGATCAAACTGGATCGTGCCGCCCTGGCCCGCAATAGTTTTGACGTGGATAGAGTGCAAGACACCATCGAAATCGGCATGGCCGGCCGGATAGTCTCCGAATTGTGGCAAGGCGAGCGGCCGGTACCGATACGCCTGATTTTGCCGGAGAACGAACGCGGGGATATCGAGAAAATCGGCAATATGAACGTGGTCAATCCCTCAGGAGCTTACATTCCGTTGCGAGATCTGACCACTATCGATATCGCCCAAGGCCGTACCTCCATCGAACGCGAAGCCAATAGCCGTTACATGGCCTTGAAATTTAACGTGGAAGGCCGCGATTTAGGCTCGGTGGTGCATGAAGCGATGGAATTGGTCGCAGCCAATATCAATGTACCCGAAGACCATTTTCTGAACTGGGGCGGCGAGTTCGAAAATCAGCAGCGCGCTATGGCCAGGTTGGGCGTGGTGGTGCCGATCGCGGTATTGATCGTGTTGGGCTTGTTATACAGCGCGCTGCAATCGGCACGCAGCGCGGCGGCTATTTTGATTGCCACGCCGTTTGCGATGACCGGCGGGGTGTTTGCGTTGATGCTTACCAATATTCCGCTGTCGGTCAGTGCGGCGATTGGGTTTATCGCCCTGTTGGGCCAAGTGTGTTTGATGGGCTTGCTGGTGTTGAGCGCGACCGAGGAAATGCGCCGCGGCGGTATGGAATTGTTGGCGGCGATCACGGAGGGGGCCACCCAGCGCCTGCGTCCGGTATTAATGGCCTCGCTGTTGGCATTGCTGGGACTATTGCCAATGGCCCTGTCCACCAGCATAGGCAGTGAAACCCAGCGCCCATTTGCGGTGGTGATCGTCGGCGGCATGTTGACCACCTTTTTGGTGGCGATGTTCATCCTGCCGGTGATTTATTCCTTCGTGACCAGTAAACAAATCCTCACGCCCGAAGAGGCTGACGAATTATTGGATAGCCAAGCATGAAACCCATAGCCAGCCTGATTTTGCTGATTTCGCTGTTAATTAGTCCTGTTTGTTTTGCCGAGCCGGATGAGCAAGGTCCGGCCTTGCCGGACACAGTGACGATCCGGGATTTGCTGCAAATCGTGCGCGAGAAAAGTCCCAGATACGCGTTGGCCCGCAGCCAAATCGAAGCGGCCGAAGCGGAGGTGGTCGCGGCCGACGTGTTGCCCAATCCCAAAATCAGTTACGGCCGTTTCGATCAAGCCGGCGGGCGCCGCAATACCCAGTTCGACGGTCCGTCACAGCAAAACATTACCGTAGAAGTGCCGATGCTGTTGGCCGGACAGCGCGGTGCGCGCAAGGATACTGCCGAAAAGCAGGTCGATGTCGCGGCGGCTCGGGTCGAGGTGGATTTCAACCAACTGATTCGCGAATCCTGGCGCCTGTTTGCGCAATTGCTGGCCAACCAGCAGCGGGTGTCAGTGCTGGACGAAGCGCGGCTGGAACTGCAGCGTTTGCAAACCATCATCTCCGGTAAGCAAAACGCCGGCACCGCCAGCCCATACGATGTGCTGCGCATCACTCAGGAAGTGCAAAGTTTGAATACTCGTTTGGAAAATGCGCAAACCGACCTGAGTAGCACTATTGGCGAGTTAGCCAGCTTGCTGGGCTTCCCGCACTGGAAGCCGCAAGCCAGCGGTTCTCTGGAGCCGATTGGCGTTTCGGCGGACATCGATAAGTTATGGCAACAAGCCGAGCGCAATAATCCCGGCCTGGAAACGGCGCGCCGGGAAATGATCGCGGCGGATTCCGGACGGGAGCGTGCCGAGCGGGAACGCTGGCCGGTACCGTCGTTGATGTTCGGTACCGCATTCACCGATAAACCCTACGGCAATACCTCTTTTGCCGGGGTATCGGTCGATCTGCCGATTTTCGATCGCGGTCAGGGCGGCATGGCCCGTGCCGCTGCCGAAGTGCATGCCAGCCAGTTAAAACGCGAATTGCTGATGGCCGCTACGCGTCAGGAATTGGAACGCGCCGTCGATGTGCTGGCCCGGCGTCGGGCCACGCTGGCAAAAGCCGAAAAAGAAGTGGTGGCGCCGTTACCGACCTTGAAACAAATGGCCGAAGATGCCTACCGTTTGGGGCAAACCAGTTTGATAGAGTTACTCGATTCATCGCGCACCCGTACTGAAATCAGGTTGAATCATTTAGAGTTGATTCAAAATGAAATCGAAGCGGAACTGGATGTGATGAATGCCTCGGGTTTGTTGGCGGTTTATTTCGAAAATCCGGCATGATGCTGCCGGGTTTAGACATTTACCGGGTTCTGTCCAACTTGCGATAACCGATAGCTTCGCTTAGATGAGGGATTTCAATATTCGGTGAATTAGCAAGATCGGCGATAGTTCGCGCCAGTTTTAAAATCCGGTGATAAGCCCGGTGCGACAGGCCGAATTTTTCCAGCGCTTGTTCCAGCAATTGGTGGCCGGCTTCGGACAAGGTACAAATAGTCTTAACCTCGGCGGCGGTCAGCGCCGCATTGGCTTTACCTTGGCGCTGGTAAGCAATTTTTCGGGCCGCCACTACGCGTTGGCGAATCGTTTCGCTAAGTTCTTCGCCGGCCGCCGATCCCTTGCGCAAAACATCCAGCGCGACGCGCGGTACCTCCATGTGCATGTCTATCCTATCCAGCAAAGGCCCGGAAACTCTGGCCCGATAGCGGGCCACTTGCTCGGAGGTGCAGCGACAACGGCCGGAAGCGTCGCCTAGATAACCGCATGGACAAGGGTTCATTGCCGCGATCAATTGAAAGCTGGCCGGAAAATCGGCTTGGCGGTTGGCGCGGGAAATCGTGATATGGCCGGTTTCCAAGGGTTCGCGCAGTACTTCCAGGACTTTTCTATCGAACTCCGGCAGTTCGTCCAAAAATAACGCGCCGTTGTGCGACAGGGAAATTTCGCCCGGTTTGGGGTTGCTGCCGCCACCAACCAACGCCGCAGCTGAGGCGGTATGGTGCGGCGCTCTGTACGGAGGTTGCCGCCAACGGCTGACATCCAGGCCATGGTCGCTGATCGAGGCCAGCGCGGCGGTTTCCTGGGCTTGCTGTTCGCTGAGTTCCGGCAAAATGGTCGGCAAGCGTGCCGCCAGCATTGACTTGCCGGTGCCCGGAGGTCCGAGCATCAGTAAATTATGTTTTCCGGCGGCGGCGATTTCCATTGCCCGTTTGACGTGAAACTGGCCATGCACATCGGCAAAGTCCACGCTGTAAACCGCTTGTTCGAAACCGAGCTGGATGTCGGGCGGCGCGATGGCCTGCCGGCCCGCCAGGTGGGCGCAGACTTCCAGTAGCGTCCTGGCCGGCAACAATTGCGCATCCTTGATTAAAGAAGCCTCCGCCGCGCAACCAGCCGGTAGAATCAGTTGCCTGAAAGCGTTACGGCAATGAATCGCCACCGGCAACGCGCCGGGAATCGGCCGCAATTCCCCGCCCAGCGACAGTTCGCCGATACATTCATATTCTGCTAGCGCATCCTTGGGGATTTGCCCGGAAGCGGCCAGGATGCCCAGCGCAATAGCCAGATCGAAGCGGCCGCCTTCCTTGGGTAAATCGGCGGGGGCCAGATTGATCGTGATACGCTGAAACGGAAATTCGAAGTGCGAATTGATGATCGCCCCGCGCACCCTATCCTTGCTTTCTTTAACCGCTGTCTCGGGCAAACCGACGATGTTTAGGGCCGGAAGCCCGCTACTGACATGCACTTCCACCGTCACTTGCGGGGCGTCTATGCCGGAGCGGCCCCGGCTGTAAACGACGGCCAGCGACATGGCGTTTTAGGCTTGCGGTATCCGTTGTTCCAGTTCCGCGACGCGTTTTTCCAGTTCTTCCAAACGGGCGCGGGTTTTCGCCAATACGGCTTTTTGCACTTCAAATTCTTCGCGGCTGACCAGGTCTAATTTTGAAAGGCCGCTTTGCAGCAAGGCGTGGACGTTTTTTTCCACGTCGTCTTTCAGGTTGGTCAAACCGGGAGGGATGGCACCGGCGATACGCTCGGCAAGATTGTCTATGGCTTTGGGATCGAACATGATAATTACTCTTGGTCTATGAATGAATTGGGAACGGGTAAATGCTCACGGCATATTTTATCAGTATCCTCGCGATCCAACGGTTGCTCTGTCAGGCCGCATTGATAGTGATGCTGTTCCACCGAAAAATAATGGCAAGAACGGCATAAACCAAAGCTCTTAGATTGGTTGACTTTCTGCAACACACCCAGCGTGGTTTGCAGCGCCTGGCCGATGGTATCGAACTCCTGGCGGCTGACCTTGGATTCGGCCTGCTTAAAAATATCCAGCGGTTTTAACTCGTCGATTAGGCGCTTACCGGCCTCGGTCAAGCCCAAATGCACCACCCTGCCGTCTAAAACGTCCGTGGTCTTATTCAGATAATGCTTACGCTCCAGAATCTGGATAGTCTGCGACACCGTGCCTTTGGTTAAGCCCAGATACTCGGCCACCGCTGCATGGGTATTACTGTATTTGTTGCACTTGGCCAGATATTCCAAGACCTGGCCGTGCACCGGTTGCAAGCCGATCGCCGCGTATTTTTTGCGTTCTTCCGAGCGCAGTAAGGCGCTGATCCGTTCGATCAGCTTAAAGGTGTCTAATTCCTGCATTGGCCCGATTCTAACACATGCCGCGGCGCCTGGCTTGGCTTACAATCTCCGTCGTGACTTAGAAATTGGCTGGTCTAGTACCGCACTTTGCGCGCTCAGAAACTATCTTGTTAAATAAAATAGTGTTGTTGGGCTAAATACACTAATACCTTTACAGAACAAAGCTTTACGGCGTAGTGCGTTGACGCCGTTTCGGCAGTATAGCCTAGTTTTCGCCGTGATTCGATTAAAGCGCAAGGCGTGTTCGGCTGCGCTGAGTAAGGCGTTAAACATTCCGTGTTCCGGGGGCGGGCAAGCTATACTGAAGGCTATTTTTAGCGATTAGGTGAGGAGACGTTATGAAGAAAATATCCGTCAAAAATCCGGTGGTGGAGATCGACGGCGATGAAATGACCCGTATCATCTGGCATTTCATCAAAGACAAACTGATTCTGCCTTACCTGGATCTGCAAATCGACTACTACGACTTGGGTATCGAACAGCGCGACGCCACCGACGACCAAATCACCATCGACGCCGCCAACGCGATAAAAAAACATGGCGTCGGTATCAAATGCGCCACCATCACCCCGGACGAAGCTAGGGTGGAAGAGTTTGGCCTGAAAAAAATGTACAAGTCGCCGAACGGCACCATTCGTAACATCCTGGACGGCACCGTGTTCCGCGAACCCATCATCTGCAATAACGTGCCGCGCCTGGTGCCGAATTGGACTCAGCCGATCTGCATCGGTCGGCATGCGTTTGGCGACCAATATCGCGCCACCGACTTCGTGACTAAAGGCAAAGGTAAATTAAAAATCAGCTTTACCCCGGACGACGGTAGCGCCGAACAAGCTTTCGAGGTTTATCAATTTGAAAGCGATGGTGTCGCATTGGCGATGTACAACACCGACGAATCCATCGCCGGCTTCGCCCGCAGCTGTTTCAACGTGGCGCTGGATCGCGGCTGGCCGCTGTATCTGTCGACTAAGAACACCATCCTGAAAAAATACGACGGCCGCTTCAAGGACATATTCGAAGAGATTTACCAAGCCGAATACAAAGATTTATACCAAGCCAAAGGTATCGTCTACGAACACAAACTGATAGACGACATGGTGGCATCGGCTTTGAAATGGAGCGGTGCCTTTGTCTGGGCGTGTAAAAACTACGACGGCGACGTGCAATCCGACACCGTGGCGCAAGGTTTTGGTTCGTTGGGTTTGATGACCTCAACCTTGGTCACGCCGGACGGCAAAATCATGGAAGCCGAGGCCGCGCACGGCACGGTTACCCGGCATTACCGCATGCATCAGCAAGGCAAGAAAACTTCGACCAATCCGATTGCCTCGATCTTCGCCTGGACCCGTGGCCTGGCGTTTCGCGGCAAACTGGACGGCAACGCCGAGCTGATCAATTTCTGCGAGACCTTGGAAAAAGTCTGCGTCGATACCGTCGAAGCCGGACAAATGACCAAGGATTTGGCATTGTGCATTTATGGCGACGATTTAAATGACTCGCATTATTTGACGACAGAGGATTTTCTGGAATCGTTGCGAGTTAATCTGGAGACGGCTTTGTACTCTGTCCGGTCTTGAGGAAGCACTGAGCAAGCCGATTCCCGTCATGGTTCGAAAAGCTCGCCATGAAGGGGATCAGCTTGTTGTCAATTTTTTAAGGGCGCCGAGCCTTGAATTTCTGGAGTCCCGTTTTTGCCCATCAGTTTGGAGTGTAGTCTCATAAAAAGCCGGCGATTCCATGAGTCGCAGTTGGTGTTTGTCGAAATATCCTCCTACCGCTCTAAAAAATTACCCTGATGGCGCGCTATGCAGTGGTTGCGCAAACTTAGATCTGTTGCAGGTTGGCGTGGTGCGTTCAATTAATTTTAATCAAATCCTAATCTTTCGCTGGAACTTATCTAAAAATCAGTTTACCATTGCAAAAAAAGCAAAATATGTGTGATGGGCATCACAGTCTTTGCGCGTTTTATGTCGGAAATTCACTTGACAGGTGGTTTTGTTCTTTTGAATTGTTCAGTCATTTTACCCGATGGGAATATAAAGCGACGAGTACCGCTCCTCTTATGAAAGGCGCGTTATATCGATTGATCCCCAACGCGAAGCTTGGATTTTCTGGGTTTTATATTTTTGGTATCCAATATCCTCGGTCACGATGGTACCGATTTAACCAGCTCTTTCGTTACTAAAACTTATTTTTAATCGTAAAAATTCAATCGATTTATGAAAAAAATCCTTTGTGTAGTAGGCACTCGCCCCGAAGCTATCAAAATGGCACCTGTGATTTTGGCCCTAAAAAACGAGCCTTGGGCGAACGTAAGGATACTGGCAACCGCGCAGCATCGGCATATGCTCGACCAAGTGTTGAGTTTCTTCAATATATCACCCGATATAGATTTGAATATTATGCGTCCGAATCAAGCGCTCACGACGTTAACCGCGCGTTTGTTGCTGGAGATGGACGAGGTGTTACTGAGCGAAAAACCCGATGTCGTGTTAGTGCAGGGTGATACCACAACGGTCATGTCGGTCGCGTTGGCCTGTTTTTATCACCGCATCGAAGTTGGGCATGTCGAGGCGGGATTGAGAACCTGGGATATGCAAAACCCGTTTCCCGAGGAGGCCAATCGAGTTATCGCCGGTCGCTTGGTGCGCTGGCACTTTGCACCGACGGAGAGTTCCAGGCAAAACCTTCTTCGCGAGGGTATTGCGGATCAGGATATTTATGTCACCGGCAATACCGTGATCGATGCGTTGCTGATGACTGCGGAGAATGACGTGGAGTTGGGGGTCGAACTGGATCCAAGCAAGCGCCTGGTGCTGATTACTTCGCATCGACGAGAGAATTTTGGCGAACCGTTCCGCAATATCTGTTTAGCCTTGCGGGCCTTGTCCGAAAATAATTCTGACGTGCAGTTCCTTTATCCGGTTCACCCCAATCCCAATGTGAAGGACGTCGCACATGACATTTTGGGTAATCGGCCGAACATATTTCTGTGCGAGCCGCTCGACTACGCGCCTTTTGTCACGGCGTTGAAACGTGCCTATTTGATAATCAGCGACTCCGGCGGTGTTCAGGAAGAAGCGCCCGCTTTGGGCAAGCCTGTTTTGGTGCTGCGCGACGAGACCGAACGCCCTGAAGCTGTCGAACAGGGCGTAGTAAAGCTGGTCGGCGCCAATTACGAAAGAATCGTCGCTGAAACGCAACGTTTACTCGACGATGACTCTGCCTATAGAGCTATGGCCCAAGGCATTTCACCTTATGGCGACGGTCATGGCGCGGCGCGGATCAGCAAAATTCTCAGGGAGTATTTCGAATTCACTGAGGCTGCGGCTGGCGAGGTGCTTGAAGAAGATCTGATCGAGGCATGACAGGCAATTAGCCGGATAAAACCAGTTACTTACGTTGCTAATAGATAAAAATTCATCAAAAAATCCGCGCCACACCTATGACTGCCATTTCCGCCAAGTTTTCCGGATTATCGAGCTCGATTCTAGCGAGGCTAGCTATGGGCTTGATTTTAATTTTTGCCGCAATCAGCTATGGAAGCCGGCATGAGCTTTGGCAGATCGGTATTTTCCCGCTGACGCTGCGGCCGGATATTTTGGGGTTGCGGGTTTATGAGCAGATTGCGACGTTTGCGGAATTTGTCTGGCCAAACGTTGCGCGGATATTGACCATTCAATTCAGTGCGGATTGGGTTGCAAATGTCTTCATTGCCGGTTTTTTGCTTATTTTGTTGTTGCTATTTTTTTACACTGTTCGACATTATCATTTCACATTAAATCGTTTATTCGGGCGTCAGCGACATCCCTATATCGATATCGATTCTGCGGATTGGCCGAAGATTACGGTTTTTATTGCCGCCCATAATGAAGAAGCCGTGATCGCGGGTTGTCTGGAAGCCTTGCTGGAGGTGGATTATCCACGTGAAAGAATGCTGCTGATGCCGGTTAACGACCGATCCAGCGACCGTACACGGGAAATCATCGATGAATTCGTCGAGCGTTATCCCGATAGAATTCGGCCCTTCCACCGTACCAGCGGTAAGGCCGGTAAAGCCGCGGCCCTGAAGGATGCCACCGAACTAGTGGATACCGGCATTATCATCGTTTTCGACGCGGACTACGTACCCGCCAAAGGCCTGATCAAACACTTGGTGGCACCCTTCTTCGATCCTGAAGTAGGCGCGGTCATGGGCCGGGTTGTGCCGCAAAATGCCGGCGGCAATCTGCTGACGCGTTTGCTGGATTTAGAACGTTCCGCCGGTTATCAAGTCGATCAGCAAGCGCGTATGAACATGGGGCTGGTGCCGCAATATGGCGGGACTGTGGGCGGTATTCGTATCAAGGCCCTGGAAAGTTCGGGCGGCTGGCATGACGACGTGTTGGCGGAAGATACCGATCTCACTATTCGTTTCTTACTGAACAACTGGAAAACCGTCTATCAAAACCGCGCCGAATGCTACGAGGAAGTGCCCGAGGAATGGCCGGCCAGGGTCAGGCAGATAAAGCGCTGGGCCAAGGGGCATAACCAAGCCTTATATCGGCATTTCGGCAAGATTTTAGTCATGCGTGGCTTAAAACCCTTGGAAAAGCTTGATGCGCTGGCCCTGCTGGGCGTCTACGCAATGTCGCCACTGCTAGCGTTTGGTTGGGTTATCGGTATGGTTTTGTTTTATTGCAATCTCAGCCCTTTACCCGATCTCGCGCTTTGTTTGTTTGCCATGTCCGCCTTCAGCGTGCTCGGTAATTTTGCGGCTTTTTTTGAGATCGCCGCAGCCGTTTATCTGGACGGCAATCGCAAGCGTATCCGCCTGTTGCCGGTCACCATTGTTGGCTTTCTGATCAGCATGTCTTCGATAACCATGGCAACTTTGGAGATGATGCTCGACTCGATAAGATTGAGTCCGCGCGAGCTGAAATGGGATAAAACGCCGCGTTACCGCAAAGTGGTGGTGAGCACATAGCCATGTGGACGACCTTACTCTTCACCTGCACGGCATGTATTTTTTTATTGCCTTTACTGCCGGCCATAATCGAATTGCGATTAAAGGAAGATATAGAACCGGTGGCCGTGGATCAGGCCAATGCCGGCAATATCGATTATTTTGCGGAAAGTTTTCTGGCATTCATCACGGATGCGATAAACGACTATCAATCGGGAAAGACCGAGCAATTTAGCCAGCAAAACTATTGCCTGTATCAGCAAGATGCCGTGTTTACAGCTAGCGCGGAGGAGTTAAAACGGGCGGGCACGGATCGTTTAGTGGTCGGTTTGGGTGATTTGCGGCTACCGCCGGACTTCAACTTTACCCAAGAGGTTTTCAGTAAAGGCAATATCAATTGTGGCGAGAAAGTGCGCTTGCGCTCCGCATTAGCAATCGGCGATCTGCAGTTGGGAAAAAACAGCCAGTTATTGCGCTGGGCGCACGCGTGCAATATTTTTGTCGCCAGCGGTTGCGTTTTACTTGGGCGGGTTTCGGCGGAAGCGGACCTTAACTTACTGCCGCATTGTGAGTTTGTGCGCGTCAATGCCAACCGTATTTACGTCATGCCCAAACATGGCGAGCCCGCTTACGAACAGCCTGTGCCGGTGGACGCGCCTAAGATCGAGGTTAACCAACTAAAAACCTATCTCGACAACGCTGGACGTGTGTTGTTGGACGGCAATCTGGATTTTCCGGCGAACGGTGTTTGGCAAGGCGATATGGTGATTCGCGGCGATGCGGTAATACGCGAAGATGCGGAAATTGCCGGTAGCCTGAAGGTGTATGGCGACATTCATATCGAGTCGGGCGTCACGATTACTGGCGCCATCGTTTGCAACAAAAAGCTGAACGTTGCCAGCCGATGCGTTTTAAACGGCCCCTTGGTGGCGGAAAAACAAATAGAACTGGATAGCGGATGCCGGATTGGCAACCCATTGGCGCCAAGTTCAGTGACCGCACCCGTCATTCGGATTGCGATGGGGGTCACTGTGCACGGCACACTTTGGGCCAGGAATCGCGGAGAAGTGTTGGCCGCGCTGACCGACGGCAAACATAAGCGCAATTCGCGCATCAGTCGCCTTACCTAAATTTTAGCCATGCGCTTAAGCCTGCTGATTATTCTTGGTATTTGTTATGGTCAGTCGCTAGCTGCCGAGCCTTTAAAGCTGGCCGGCTATCAGCAAGCGGACGGTGCGATCAGTATTTTTCAGAATGGCGATAACGTGGATCCGTATTTTGCCGGTAAGGCTTTATTGGTTGCCCATGATGCCGGGCTGGATATTCGGGCGGCGGCGGCTTCCTGGATTGCTTGGGGGTTGCAGCATCAAAGAGCGGATGGCGGTTTTGATCGCTTCTGTCGCCGTGATGGTCTTTGGGTGGCTTGCGCCGCTGCGGATGCCGACGATTCGGCGACAGCAGTGTGGATAGAGTTGATAGCCAAACTGGCGCCCGGCGCGGGTCTGCCGATAGTTTGGCTGGAGAGCTTAAAACGCGCGCAGCAATTATTGGATAGCCTACGCGATCAGGATAGTCGTATCTATTTTATTTCGTCCAAGCAACCGGTCGGACTGCTGATGGACAATGTGGAAGTCTACACCGCGCTGTTAGCTTTGAGTCAGCTTAAACAAACTACCGGTGAACTGGAGCAGGCAAGTCTACTGGCAAAACAGGCGGATGTCCTGGCGAACACTATTGTTCAGGTGTTCTGGCAGCCTTGTTTACAAAGGTTGCGGGTGTCTACGCAGAGCCAGACCCGTCCGGGTTTTTATCCTGATCAAGTGGCGGAAATCTTTCCGATTTTGGCGGGGATCCGAATTCCCGGCCGCGATCAGGCCGGGTTTTTCAAACAATGGTTAAACGAGAACCGGGGCCAATGGTTTAAGCAGGCCAAAGTGGATTTCCCCTGGGGTTTGGTGGCGATCGCGGCGGACAAATTGGCTGAGCATGAAAGCGTAAATTGCTGGCTGACATTAGCGGCGCAGTTACGCCAAGGCAGTCATTGGAATGTGCTGGAAGAAGCGGTAATCGAGTCGCTCACCGCTAGTTCGGCTGCCAATCACTCCAAGCGGGGAACGTGTCCGATAACATTGGATAGCGCTGTCACCCCGTCAGGCAGATTGCTACCTCCAGACAGATTAGTCGTAAGCCGGATAGATCCTCGGGCCGTGGAATTACGCTGGAACATTGCTGGTAAAGGCAATAAACCTTTCGGATACGAAATCTATCGGGACGGTAACTACATTGGCATGGCGCGCGAACCTGTTTATGTCGATAACAGTATTGCGGCGGGTAAGCGTTACGTTTACACCGTGAAAGCCTATGACGGAGTGGGGAATATATCGGCAAGTTCGGCGGCGGCCGCTATCGCTATAGAGGCGGGCAATTTCGTTACCGTGTATCTGGAAAGCGACGCAGGCCGGGCCAAAATTCGTTTTCGCTCGGAAGGCAGTGTAAGCCAGGATGCTGTTGAATTGCCAATGGACGACGCTTGCCCGCGTTACCAATCGAAAACCTTGAGTTTGGGCAATGCCAAGAGTATTTCCGTGGCCATTTTGGATGGTAACGGTACCGTCGATGACAACCATGGGAAAAACTATCTGGTCGGATCCGGCCTATTTACGATTGGTCGTGGCGGTGACATCGGTAACACAGATCCTTGTTTGGACCGCATGCCACCGAGCGCGCCGGAAGCGCTGGCTCAAATCGGATTGAGGCGAGGCGCGGTTGATTTGGCCTGGAAAGCTGCTAGGGATAATGTGGCGGTGGCGCGTTACAAGGTTGTCCGAAATGGCGCGGAGATTGCCGATATTGGCGAAACACATTTTACCGACTCTTGCGTTGCACCGATAACGACCTACCAATATCGGATTCGCGCGGTCGACTCCGCGGAAAACCAGTCGGCGAGTAGTAGAGAGCTGATTGTCACTACGCCGGATTAGTGCTTATTCAGATCAGGATTTATATCCAATAATGACCGATTTACAGCTTTAGGCCCTGCTCAATCGGGTGAGATTTAAATGACGGAACAGATGCTCTGAGTCCTAGGGAAAATTATGTTTTTAATACGATGGACGATTTTACTAGCCATATTGGCATTGGCGTTATTCAAGGGAGTCAATGGGACTCCCGATTTGCTTGAACAGCGCGAAGAAAGCTTGGCGCTGGCTTTATTGGTTCCCGATGATGCGAACCTGGACGATCCCAAGCTGACTGCCTGGTTGGATGCCGCGCAAGAAGAAGGCATCAAGCTTGATGTATTGACCGCTAGCGAGTTTATGCGGCCCTTTCCGTTCAGCTTAACAACATACGCCGGATTGATTCTGCCCGACTCGATTCATGTTGCGATGAGCGAAACGCTGATAGACAGCGTACACGGTTACGTTAGTGCCGGCGGCAAATTGCTGTTAGTTTTCGATGCCGGGACATTGTTATTTCCAAACCAAACCTACGCAAAAGACAAGTCGTTGTTTTCCGATCTGGCGGGTGTTGAGTATGCGCTGTACGACACGCTCCGCGATGACTCGATCAAGCCAACGCAGGTGCTGGGTGAACAGTCGGTATTCTTGGCCTTGCACAATCCACCCGGCAGATTCTCCGCCAGTCCATCCGGCGCCGGGGGAATGATGAGTTTATCCAGCTATAAAAACGACAAACTCGAATACCCGCACTTCCTGACTCAGGGGCGCTATGCCGGAAAATCCTTGTTGTACGGCGAAGATCAAACAGTTATTGCCGGCATAAACGATTTCAATAGCGGCAAAGTCTTATTTGTTAATTTACCGCTGGGGTATTTAAAAAACAGAACCGACAGTGCGTTATTACATGGTTTTTTGCGTTATTTTTCGGAAAATATTGTTAATTTGCCGACGTTATCGGCTTCGCCAAGCGGTCGCGGTGGACTGATAGTGAACTTGCATATCGATTCAAACGCGAATTTACCTGTTCTCGCGGCCTTAAAAAAGCAATCCAAGCTATTCGATTACGGCCCCTATTCGGTACATATTACAGCCGGTCCGGATGTTAATGTCGATGGTGATAAATTGGGTTTCAATATACAAGGCAATAAAGAAGCCGGGGAATGGCTTGGGTTTTTTCAGCGGCGTGGCGATCAGATTGGTAGTCATGGCGGTTGGATTCATAACTATTTCGGTGAATATGTCGCGGACACTAATCGTGAAGAATTTTTGCCATTTTTGGAAAAAAACAAACAGGCAATTGAAGCCGTTTCTCACGTCCGTATAACTGAGTATTCCGCGCCGATGGGCAACCATCCCAACTGGGTGACGCAGTGGTTGGATAGTCAAAAAATAAATAGTTATTATTTCACGGGCGATATTGGCTTAGGTCCAACAAAGCCTTATCGCGATGGCTCCAGGGGAAATCAAAATGCTTGGGCGTTTCCGGTATTATCCATGGGTAAATATGCCGCTTTCGAAGAAATGCATGCAGATGGCATTGAAGAGAAAAAGATCGATCAGTGGCTGAATGAAGTATCAAATTATGCTGCGGATGATAGAGTAATCAGGTTGATGTATTTTCATCCGCCGGGATTACTTCATTATCCTAAAGCTGCAGACAATTGGTTATTAAAGTCTTCCTTGCTCAATAAGCAAGGGCGATTTGCTTGGTATACCATGACCGATATTGCCAATTTCATGGAGCATAGAAATCAAACGGCATGGAATATTAAGCGTGTCGATAGTAAAGCCGTCACATTATTTGCGCAGCATCCGGAATCATTGTCACGCCTGACCTGGATGTTTCCAAAATCGGCTTATGAAAACGCCGAGATCCAATCTGGCAAAGCCAATATATCCATGGATGATAAATATATTGTTATCGAAGCTCAGGACGTAAAAAGTCTACAGGTTAAATTGTACATGAGGTCAATTACCCGGCTTTATTAAAGATGAGATTATTTGTCTAGAGAAAATGGTTTAATTTTTTACTTGTGTGTGGGTCATTTTTAGATGTGAGTGGCTTGATTTTTAAAATAAGATGTCATGTATTTGCCTTATCCATGGATTTTTGGAATTACAATATTAATTTATGATTTTATTACTAACCCCTCGTTTGCGATGTGGAGTTCTGGCGCTTGTGGTATTCGGTTTTTTTTCACAAATAGTTAATGCTGAAGATGATAGTGCCTTTGAAAAGCATGGGTATGTGCAGTTCGATATTGGATATTCGCATTTAACCAATAATTTTCAAAACTGGTTTGACGAGTATCTGCGAGGATATGCCCAGTTAACACCCAACGACGGTATCGGATGGGAGATCACAAACCAAAGCCATTTTGCGGAGCAGGGTGTTTTAGGCTCCTTGGCCTATCGCCGTATTTTTAACGAGGATTGGTACGGTTCTGTCAGTGCTGCTACCAGTAGCGACGGATCGTTTTTGCCTAGATACCGTACAGATGCCACTTTATATAAAAAATGGCTGAGTAAACGAAACTTAGTGACTGGTGTGGGCTTTACGCATAATCAAAGCCGCTTGGAAAATCACGATCGCATTGTTTCGCTGGATATTCTTTATTATTTTGACGCACCGGTAATATTGGAGGTTGGAGGTAAGTTTGTGGAGAGTAATCCCGGGCGAGTGGAATCACAGCGAGGATTTGCCGCTATCACTTATGGATACAATAAAGATTATTACTTAACGCTTAAATATGATGGTGGAACAGAGGGCTGGCAAGCAGTCGGGGCTACGCAAACCATTAGTAATTTTTCAAGTCACGAAGCCACGGTAAATATCAGAAAATGGATTAATAACGATTTTGGATTTTCGTTAACCGCTAACTATTATTCAAACCCCAATTACAGTCGCGCGGGTTTGATTGCCGGCATATTTGTCGACTTTTAAGCATGATTGACAGAACTCAAGAAAGCTACAAGGACTTGGAGTTACTTAGCAAGCAAGGTGTTTTGGGTAAAGTTATTCCGGAGCATCGTGCGCTATTGCGCTCTTCATTCTCAAGCCTAAAATGGTTAACTATTGCTTTTTTTCCGATATTGTTCGATTACATCATTGTTAAGTCGGTATCGTTTGTCGGTCAGTTTTGGTTGATGCTGTTTAATTTCTGGTTTGAAAAAATAGAAATACCTGGGAAAGTTATGTTGGTGACAACGAAACTGGCAGGTTTTGAAATTGAATTACCGGCCTTTTTTGTGCATTCCTCGGCGCCGGACGCTACTAATTGGTGGCTATTGGTTCTGATAGTCGCCGGTCTTGTTTCCTTGATTTATATACTGCCCAAGAGATTTTTGCCGTTATTTTATATTTTTGGGTTTATTTCTTTAGTTCTGTTGAGCTCTTTAATATATTTTGCGGTCATGCCGGCCAGGTTTTCGTATACCGCCTCCGGGTACTTAGATAATCTGTTAATGTCCGGGGTATGGCTGCTGCTGATTATGCCGTGGGTGCATGGTCTTATTTATTATATATTCGATTTTTCGGTTCAGAAAAAAATATTCCTGACCGTTACAACCTTGATATTTATTGTTGTAGCGCTGCCTTTTCAATTGATTACACAAACAATTCTTCTGCTTAAGTTTTCGGTGATTATATTGCCGGTTTTGTATGTGTTTTTCGGTTTGTTTTTATTGATTATTTGTTGTTTGTCTCTTTACGGATGGGCGATGAGCTGGGAAAGAAATGCTCAATAAGTCAGTAGGGGATACTTTGTGAGTCTAATAAATATTTTAGTTAGGCTGATGCTTAGGGGAGATGGATTGCGATTTTGATTATAAACAGAGCGGGCTCGTATTCAACGACTATTAACGCATCAATATTCTTAGATATACAAAATTGGTTTGTAATAGTTAGATTTTCAACTTTTGATTTGCAATTAACTTTATCGATAAATTATGAAAATACCACTACCTTATAAAAAGAAGGTTTGTGCATCAGCGGTGAGCTCGCTGCTGATAACAAGCTTTGTTGCCTTCGCTTCTCCTTCGTACGCTGCCGAGCTTGTCGTTAACGGTAGCTTTGAACAACCCGCTATTCCTTATTTCAGTTGGAAATATAGCCCTTCTATTCCAGGCTGGAAACTAGGTACGGGCAGTAAGGGTAATGTTATCGAAAGCCTGAATAACATCTCTGGTGCGCCGGCTCCTAATTTAGGTAATCAGTTTGTTGAGCTGGACGCCAATGGTTCAACTATTATTTATCAAGACATCCCGACCAAGCCAGGTGCCGTTTATCAACTTCGCTTTCACTATTCCGCGCGTCCTGGTGTGGTGGACAACCAGATGCAAATCAAATGGGGCGATACCATCGTCGGAAATTTGAAAGCTAGTGGATTTCTGAAATTCAACACCGAGTGGAAGGATTACACTTATTCGGTAACAGCCACCAGCACGACGACTCGTTTGAGCTTCAGTAATTTGGCTGAACGTAGCGACTCATTCGGTTCTTATCTCGACGGTGTTAGTGTGGTCGACGCCGGCTTGGCCGCGCAGCGGTCCACCAAGATTGCTCTACTTTTGCCGGATGTTGCCCAGGAGGATGCACTCACCTTGCCGGCGACTCAAGCCTGGCTTGATGCCATAAATGAGGAGGGCTATAAGATTGATGTGATTCGGGATAGCGAGTTCGCATCCGTGGCAAAGAACTATAAAGCGGTAATCCTGCCCGACTCTGTTCATCAGATAGCCAGCGCTCAGTTGCTCAACGACATTACCTATTATGTTAATGATCAAGGCGGCAGCGTATTGATTGCTTTTGACTTTGGTGCGTTGAATTCCCAAGGCTTATTCCCTGTTGCGGGTCCAAATCCGTTCAGCAGCTTGGTAGGTGTCGACTACAACTTGTATGGTGAGCTGTATGGCCAAACCGCCATTTCGCCGGTTGGCCTCGGTCCCATTTATGGTATGGAACGTACCTTGTGGCAGTTTCAAGTACCACCCGGTAAATATATGCCATGGCCGACAGGCACCGCTACAACATCCAGCTCAACCGCAAATGCTAGCATTGCCAGTGTGACCGCACCCGAGAACACACCGACTGCGTACCTGCCAACCGACCGCACTGATCCAGGCGGTTTGCGAAAGTTTGACGCCGGATATATCCATCGTATTCCATTTGGACACGAGCGCGGCATTACACTGGATCAAATCATTGCGGCTCAGCAGGAGAAAATTCCACACAGTGCGCTAATCGGCAGGAAGCCAAATCGTAGAGCTCAAAATCCCGTGCCCTATTCCCCCGACGATAGTCTGCAAGGCGTGTCGAGTTATCTGTATGGGTTCCTTACATATCCGACGTATGTAACCTGTAATTTGGGCCACACTTTCAGCGGGGGCGATATTGCCAATTTTGAAAGTAACTGCAGCAATACCGGACAAAGCTATACCGGTACTCCATTGTTGGTATCTGATAGATTCGGTCTGGTAGCCGGGTACGCATCGCGTGGAAACGGCAACGTAATGTTTGTTAACCTGCCGCTTAGCCGTTTGAAAACTCAAACCGATGGCTTGTTGATGCACGGTGCGATTCGCTATTTTGGTGATAACTTATTGCAACTTCCCAGATTATCGCCGGTACCAAATGGTATTCCAGGGATGACGGTCAACGTCCATGTCGACTCTCAAGATGCGCTGGCACCGATTCAGGAAATGCAAGCGGCGGGTATCTGGGATAGCGGACCGTTTTCAGTCCATTTTACCGGCGGTCCTGTCGTGGATTATTTGGAGTGTCAAACAGATAGCACAGGCCTGCCAATCAGATCGTTGCCGGTTAATGGGCAGCCCGCTACATGCGCTAATCTAATTGCCAATCCGCTCGGTGACGTCGTGTATCAAAAAGACAGCAGCGGCAATAAAATTGTCAAGCCGAATGCAGCTGTCGGGTTAAATATTCCCAATAATGCCCAAGCCAAAGCAACCATCAAATACTTTGCGTCGCAAGGCCATCAGGTGGGTGCTCACGGCGGGTGGTTGCACGATTATTATGGTTATAACGCTCATGACGATGTTTACGATATGTCAACGTTGCCCGGCACTTTGGTAAATCCTTCCAACCAAGCGTCATATCAGCCGTACTTGGAATTGAATAAATCTGCTGTGGACGCTGTCGTGAATCGCAAAACCACCGAGTACTCCGCACCGATGGGGAACAACCCAAAATGGGGTGTTAACTGGTTGGAGAAGAATGGGGTTTTGGGCGCTTATTATCTTGGCGATACCGGGATGGGGGCGACGCGTCACTGGCGCGAAGGCAATTTGCTGAATCAATCGATCTGGATGTTCCCGGTCACGCCGCTTGGTTTATACGCCACTTTTGAAGAATTTACTGAGTATGGTGTTAGCTCGGATGAAGTGACCAGTTGGCTGACCAAGCTCGTGGACTTTGAGGTGACCAACTATGCTAACCGTTTGGTGTATTTCCATCCGCCCGGTGCAGTGGATTACTTGCCGTCTTTGCAATCGATGATTGATCGCGCAAATAGCTACGCCAATAGCAGTTCCTATAACTTCAATTGGTATTCCATGACCGATATTGCGAAATTCATGACGAGTCGCAAGCAGGTCAGCTGGTCTATTACACCTTCGAATAACAGTCTGTTGTTCCAGGCTTCGCATCCCACTAGCTTGGTCGGTCAAACCTGGATTTTACCTAAAGACGAATACAACAAGCCCGTTGTTAAACCGACATACAACTACTTTTTCTTTGGTTTCCCAACTGAAACAGCCACCGTTTCGGAAGATAGTAATTCCTGGCTGGTTACCGTGAAATCCGGTACCTCCATAAGCTTTACGGTAACGACCAAATAAGTATTTAAGTAGGCTATACAAAGGGTTCTCTCCTCGAACTTGTCGAGGGGAGAACCTATTGCTTTAAGTGTATGCAGTTTTGCCGTGACGGATGGCAAGATATTGCCGTTATCAATGTCTTCTTTTCAGACAGTCAATTTTCTTCAAAGCCTCTTCCGCTCTATCCCTCCAGTAATCTGGTGAATGGAGTCCAATTCAACTCATCTCGCGTTAATAGTCCAAACAGCAATCCTTGCTACAATGCCGAGCAATTGAATGTTCTCGCTCAATGACCACAAGCTTTGAGAGGTTCTTCCGGAAGACAATCCCTGATGCCGGAGTCGGTTTGAAAGCCGGTTTGAAGCTGGAAGGCTAGTTCAGTTTTGGTCTAGTACTCAAGTTGCAGGCTTACTCGCGGAACGTGATGAAATCATTGCTACAATCCCAGCTAAGACAAACACTTAGTTCACAGGTATACAAATCATGCGCTTATTATTGGTAGAAGACGACGCCATCCTCGGGGATGGTTTGAAAGCCGGCTTGACGCTGGAAGGTTATGCGGTGGACTGGCTGGCCGACGGCGCACAAGCCGACGAAGCCTTGAAATTGAACCATTACGACCTGATCGTGCTGGATCTGAATTTGCCGCGCATGGATGGCATGAGCGTGTTGAAAAACCTACGCCGACGTAAGGACAGCACGCCGGTGTTGGTACTGACCGCGCGCGACGGCGTGGCCGAGCGGGTGGCCGGCCTGGATACCGGCGCCGACGATTTTGTCACCAAACCCTTCGATCTGGCGGAAATTTGCGCGCGTCTGCGCGCACTCGCCCGCCGCCACGACGGCCACAGTTTGCCTTTGCTGGAACATAAAGGCGTTACCATCGATCCGGCCGCGCACCAGGTTTATTACAACGACAAGCCGGTGGAGCTGGCGCAAAAGGAGTTTGAAGTACTTAGCTATCTGATGGGGCACATCGGGCAGGTCATTTCTCGCGCTCGGCTGGAGGAGTCGTTATACGCCTGGGGTTCGGAAGTGGAAAGCAATGCGGTGGAAGTGCATATCCACCATCTGCGGAAAAAACTGGATAGCAATCTGATCCGCACCATTCGCGGCGTCGGTTACATCATCGACGAAAACTAATGGCCAAGCGCTTTCGCCTGGCGCCGCGCTCGCTGAAAAAGCAGCTACTACTGTCTTTATTGTCCTCGCTGTTGTTGGTGTGGGGCGTTACCGCCTATATCAGTTACAAACAAACCCGCTATGAAATCGCGGAGTTGTTTAATGCCGAACTGGCCCAGTCGGCGCGCGTGGTGCATGCCTTTGTCGAGAACATGGTGCGGCAGCGGGCGTTGACCAAATTATGGGAGCACGACAAAGCCCCCGAGTTGTTCGACACGCCCATCCTCGGTCATAAATACGAACGCAAAATCGCCTTTCAGTTGCGCTCGGTAAAGGAAGGTCTGGTATTGCGCTCGGAAAGCGCGCCGGAATTTGCGTTGTCGCTGACTCGCAACGGCTACAGCGAAACCATGCTCGACGGTCAGCTTTGGCATGTGTTCAGTTTGAGCACCGAAAACGGCAATTATGTGATTCATGTCGGCCAGCGCGACGACATACGCCGGCAATTGGTGGAAGGCATTGCCGGTCAACAGGTGATCGGGTTTCTGATAGCGTTGCCGATCTTGGGTGTGATGATCTGGTGGATCGTCAGCCGCACTCTGTCGCCGGTTAACCAGGTCAAGGAACAACTGGCCAGCCGCGCCGCCGGCTATCTGCAACCGTTGTCGGTCGATAATCTGCCGGACGAAGTGCTGCCGGTGGTCACGCAAATCAACAGTCTGTTTGCGATGTTGGAACAGGCCTTTGCCAACGAGCGTAATTTCACCTCCGACGCTTCCCACGAACTGCGCACTCCGCTGGCCGGCCTGTTGACGCAAATTCAGGTTGCGCAAAAAACCACCGATACCCGGATGCGCGACCAGGCCTTGCAAAAAGCTCAGCAAGCCGTCTCGCGGATGACTCACACCGTTCAACAATTGCTGACCTTGTCGCGGGTGCAGCACCAGCAGGCGGGCATCGCCAAACAGCCGGTCGATGTGAATCAGGCGTTGATTGAGGTGATTTCCGATCTGGACCACGCCGCCCGCGACAAGCGCATCGACATTGAATTGCAAGGCGAGCCGGGATTGTTGATCGAGGCCAATCCTCAACTGTTTCAGGTGCTGATACGTAACCTGATCGATAACGCCATCAAATATTCCCCGGCGGAAGGCCGCATCAAAGCGATCTGCCGCCGTGAAAAAAACCGGCTTTATCTAACCGTGGAAGACAGCGGTCCCGGCGTCGCCGACGACGATTACCAGCGCATCACCCAGCGTTTTTACCGCTGCGTGGAAACGGCCAATAGCGTTGAGGGCAGCGGCTTGGGTTTGTCCATCGTACAGCGGATTGTGGCTTTGCACGCTGCCGAGATCGATTTTGCGAAGTCGGAGTTGGGTGGATTGAAAGCGATATTGAAGCTGGATTTGACCGATTTGCATCGGTAGTCCGGCTATACTGTCGAGACATCCGGGAGTTTTCCAGTCCCCGGCTTTATCAGGCTTATCCATCAGCACTCTTCGTATCGTCATCATGCTTAACCGAATCATCGTCAACTGGGTTTATGGTGGCTTCATGGCCGGGTTGCTATTGCTGGCGCTTATGCCCTTGCTGACAGCATCATGGCCAACAGCGTTAACGGCGACATTTGTTTTGTTGCCGGTTTATATGCTGCATCAGTACGAAGAGCATGACCATGACCGCTTCCGCCTGTTCTTCAATGCAACGATCGGCAAAGGCCGAGATGTACTCTCGCCAACCGCGGTATTTATCACCAATGTCCCTGGGGTTTGGGGTGTAATCTGCATGTCGTTGTACCTGGCGGCGGAGGTTAATGTCGGCTGGGCATTCATCGCGGTATATCTGGTGCTTGTCAATGCTTTCGTCCACCTTATCCATGCATTTGTTTTCCGTGGCTACAACCCCGGTCTCGGCACTGCGTTGGCGCTATTTATACCCGCCGGCGCGTATGCGCTACGGCAGGTGGAAAACGCGGAAGGAGGAACGCCGGTGTTTCAGGCAATAGGTCTGGTTATGGCGATTGCCATCCATGCGGCTATTTTGCTGCATGTGCGGCGCCGGTTGCGCGTCGGGCATTGATGCGGAATTTAGGTTAAACCGAAATAGCTCGCCAATGCGGAGCAGTCCATAAGGGCCGCAAGCGTTATATTAATTCCGTGTATCTCCCGCTTAATCGCTCATGGCCGCAATGAGATTCCACAACCGTAATCCCCAGTTCTGCTTTGCGCCGCAATATGGTCTAATCATGCCCCGTTTTATTTTCAAGTGATCGATCTCATGCCTAATTTCAAGGCTCGCATTTCGGGCGGTTGTTTGGCTGCGACTCTGGTATTGTTCGGCTGCAACGAACAAACCTTCGAAGCGGTTTCTTCTGCCCAAGCCTTGCATGCCGATATCTTTAGTCCTATCGATGCGCAAGCGCTTTCCTTGCAGAACCTGGTTAGTTTCGACGTCTACGTCGACCGGGAAACGGTGCACGCGGCCTTCGTCGCGACGCCAGCCGGCAGCAAGCAGCCTTATATCGGCTATCTGCATTCGGAGGACGGCGGTCTGCATTGGTCGGCGCCCATTGCTTTAAGCGAGCAATTCAAGCAGCCGGTCGAGTCGAAAATCGGCAACGATATACAAATTGCCGCCGCCGGCGACAAATTGCTGGTGGTCTGGCAAACTACCGGCGAATTACCCGGCATGGGGCCGCTACTGACGGTTTATTCCAGCGATGCCGGCAAAACCTGGCAGCAAGGTGCCAAACCGACCGGCAGCGATGCCGATCAATCGCATCACGAACTATTGGCCGACGGCGAAGGCCGCTTTCATGCCGTGTGGCTGGACGACAGAGACGAAAACGGTTATCAAGGCGTGCGCTACGCTCGCAGCAGTGATGTCGGTAAGAGTTGGGAACTGGCGCAAACTATCGACGACTCCAGTTGCTCCTGCTGTTGGAACCGCTTGGCGCTGGGCGCCGACGGTAAGCTGAATGTGTTGTACCGTGACATGAAGCCGCGCGACATGGCACTGGCGCAATCCGCCGATGGCGGTGCCAGTTGGCAACGCTTGAGTACGGTTGGTGAGTTCAACTGGATTTTCGACGGCTGCCCGCATAATGGCGGCGGCTTGAGCGTTGCCGGCGACGGTGCCTTGCATAGTTTGGTGTGGACTGGCGCGGAAAATCAGGTGGGACTGTATCATATGCAATCCGCCGACAGCGGCAAAGGCTGGTCGCCGCCGCAACGGCTTGGTGAGGCGGGTGCGTTTCATGCGGATATTGCTTTCGGTGCCGGACGCCTGGTTGCGGTTTGGGATGCACTGGGTGCGGAAGGATCGAAAGTCTTTATCGCCGAATCAAGCGATAACGGCGGGCATTGGTCGACGGCCAAACCCTTGTCTTCCGCAGCAAGTTCGGCGACATTTCCGCGCATTGTCGCCACGCCAGTCGGCTTGTTGGCGATGTGGCTGGAACAAACCCTGGCCGGCAAACATTGGTCGGCGGCAGTTTTACAATGATTTTTATAATTTAAGAGGTGGTCATGCCCAAGTTAGACATAACAAAAATAATAAAACCCGGCTTGTTGGCTATTGCGTTGTGCAGCCCGGTTTCGGCATTTGCCCACGCCATTTTGGTGAAATCGCAACCGGCCAAGGACGAAACGGTCAAAGAGTCGCCCAAGCAAATCGATCTATGGTTTAACGACGCGGTGCGCAGCGAATACAAAGCCTTGGCGGTGATCGATAGCACCGGCAAACGCGTGGATAACCACGACGTTGCACAAAGCCTGACCAACGGTGCCAACATTTACGCCACGGTGCCGACGCTGGCGCCGGGTACTTACACCATTCGCTACCGGGTGGTTTCAGAGGATACGCATATCGTCACCGGTAAATTCGAATTTACCGTCAAACCCTAGTCTGCATTCTTCCATCGGCTCAATTCTATGAACATTCAGCGACTTCCCGTCTTTTTTATAGCCGGGCTCATGGCCTGTGTCTTGTTGCTAAGCGGTTGCGACAAACTCGGCTTCGGTACCAAACAATCCAACGCGCTGGGCAATCGCCCGGATTTGGATTGTATTATCGCCAACGATTTTTACGCGGTGCATTTCAGCGCCTATTTGCAGCCGGATAAAAACGATAAAAACCCGGATCCCAAAGCCGCTTTCGTGCCGTTTTGTCAGAAAATCCCCAGAGCCGGCAAAATGTTTTTCACCGCCGATTTGATAGATCGCGACATTCGCGCCACGCCGATTGGCATTAAGTTGGTGGAAGTGGAAAAAACCGGGCAGAAAGCGCCGGATGACGTGCGGGAAATTCGCACCGTCACCGAAATTCCAGCCAAACTCTATCCGAAAGGCGCGGTGGAAGCGCAAGCCGATGTCGACAAAAACGGCGATTACGTGCTGTACCTGTTGATCGGCGAAGCGATGGAAGACGACGATAAATTCCGTATTGCGCTGGAAGTGGGCGTCGATCCGAAAGACGCGGAGTTGCCGCTAATCGCGATTGGCGTCGTCGTGGCCTTGGTGTTGGTCGTACTGGTATTTTTGATTTATCTGCACAAACGCAAAAAATCCGCGCAAACCCATGGCAATGGGGAACAGCCCTAATGAGAGCATTGCGGAAAAGGTATGGGCTGTTTGGCTTGGGTAACTATCTGCTGCTGGTCGGCTTGTTGTTGCAATCGGGCTGGGCCGTGGCGCACGCCCCCGGCCTTAGCTCGATAGATGTGGCCGTCAACTCGGATCAAGTCGTTGTCAAACTGACCTTTGCCCTGCAAGACATCGAAGCCTTTGCGCCGATGGATAGCGATCTGGATGCCGAAGTCAGCGCCGCCGAGCGCGAAGCCGCTAAACCGGAAATCGCCAAAATGCTGGCTGAGCAATTGCGGCTTAATATCGACGGTGTCGATGTGCAAGCAGCGGCGCCGGGAACGGTGAATTACGACGAGCAGAATAATGCCCATGTCGAGTTCAGCTTTAAACCCGTGCCGCTTAAGCAATTGTTATTGCAATCCAAATTGCTGGCCTGGCTGCAGGATGGCCATCAGCAATATGTCACGGTGCGCGATGCCGCCGGCAAAACGTTGAGCGAGAAAATGCTAAACAGGGCCGACGACCAGTTGCTAATAGTCATGGCGCAGGCTGACGAGTCCGTAGCGCAAAACGATTCTCGGTTTTCGGCTTTTGCGGATTTTTTGAAGCTGGGTATCGAGCACATCCTTACCGGTTACGATCACTTGCTATTTTTGTTTGCGTTGTTGGCAGTGACCCATAGTTTCTGGCCGGCGATCAAGATTGTGACATTCTTTACCATCGCCCATTCCATTACCCTGGCGTTTGCCGGGCTTAATATCATCGAATTGCCGAGCAGCTTCGTCGAGCCGGTGATAGCGCTGACTATCATTTACGTGGCGGTGGAAAACATCATTCGCGGCGATCACCCGAAAGGCCGGCAATGGCTGACCTTCGGCTTTGGCCTGATACATGGCTTCGGCTTTGCCAGCGTCCTGCGGGAAATGAATATTTCCAGCGGCGATACCGGTATCTTATTGCCCTTGCTGTCGTTTAATTTAGGTATAGAAACCGGCCAAATTGCGGTCGCGTCGGTGGTATTGCCCATCATCTGGTGGCTGAATAACAAACCGGCATTTGCCGAGAAATTCCTGAAAGGCTGCTCGGCAATGGTAGCGTTGATGGGGGCTTATTGGTTGTTGGAGCGGACAGTTTTGTAGGGTTGTAGCCCGGTTCTCGGCGCCGAAGCCTCTGTGGTCTTAGCCATCGTCCAGGCCGGCCCCGGCCAATAGTTTCCCGGTTCGATACAGCACATGTTCGACGTGACGCTCCGAAACCCAAAGTTCGGCTGCGATTTGGCGCCGACTCTTACCCTCCAGGCGCCGCAGACACAGTATCTGCCGGCTGGGCATCGGCAAGCGGTGTAACCAGTGCGCAACCGCTAACCATTGTTGCCGGCCGTACACCCAGCGTTCCGGTTGTGGACAAGGGCACGGCCATTCCGCATCCAAAGGCCCGCCGTCCCGCGCTTGCTGCCGGGTTTGGCCGCGCAAATAATCCAACGCCAGATTGCCTGCTACCCGATATAAAAATGCCCGGCAATTGCCGATCTGTTCCTGGGCCGGATATTCCGCGATATGCAAAAAAGTATCGTGCAACAAGTCGGCCGCCGCCTCGCTGCATTTCACTTGGCGTAACAGGAATTGCCGCAATTCAGTTTGATGCTGCAAAAAGGCGACGATCAGCGCAGGTTGGTCCGGGCTCATTGGCAAAATTCAAAAGGGTTTGCGCCGACCAATGCAAGGCTTGCGGCGCGGGTTTTAGGAAGTTTTTGTGCGTCTTGCCCTTTGTAAGTTCGCTGCCTGCCGCTTGAGCGCTGCAATCCTCCTTAGTCTTGGCGGATAAGCGACAAATTGTCAGGATGACTGCAGGGTTTTTAGTTGTGCCTCCATAATTAGTTTTTAAATATCAATATCTTGCGATCGTTTTGTAATGGCATCTTAATTGCTTGGCAAGTTGCGCCGGTACCTGGGCAGGATTGATTTCAGCAATCCGCTTTGGCCGGCGTTCTTTACTAGTCATGAGGTGTTGATATGTTCGAAGCCATTGTATTGTTCATTGTGAGCGGCCTGATCGCCGCGTGTGCATACTCGTCTCAAGAGGGCGGTATTTCCTTTTTCGCTAAGTTTTTCCGTTCCACTCGCAAGGATCATGCGCAGGCAACCCCGGCGGCACAGATAGCCGTCCCGGAGGGTGTCGAGCCGACTTCCAGTTTCCTGGAGCAACTGCAACGCGAAATTGAGGCCACGCTATTTCCTCGTCCCACCGATTCAGTATTGCGGCGTCATTACGATACTTTGGTGGCGGTTGAGGTAAAGAACCGCTTGAGCTTCTTTAGTTGACGGGGCATCGACTCCATTTGCAGTCCGCGCGGACTGCAAATGGAGCTAAGCCGCCAGTTCCTTTACGTCTTTTCTGCCGTATTTTCCGCTAAAAGCCCGCCCGATTCCGATTCGAACCTGCCCAAAGCCCCTTGCTTACGGTACATTTGCCTCAGGCACCGCAGGCCGGTCCGCCCACGCAAAGTGACCGTGGTTTTACGCATAAGTATCGATAGCACTGCTCGAAATATCCGCGCTCTTGGAATTGCCGGCGTTACTTTGGTCGTCGGCAGTTTGTTTTTGCTGGTTTTGTTGCTTCTGCATTTGTAACAGCTCAATTTTTTGCTGCAATGCTTGAATTTTTGCTTGCTTGGTTTTTTCGTCGTCTTTGCTTTGCTGTTCTTTAACTATGTCCTGTTGAAGTTCTTGAATTTGCTGATCTATGTTTTTCGAGGCGGTATTGCCGCTCGATATGACGGCGGTCGATACGCCTTGAATGCTGCCGGTTGACATAATAATCTCCTGGGTTTATCTGAAATCTTGAGAAAAAGCTCAATTTGGTTTTTGCGAAGCCGTTGATGGATACATTGCTTATCGGCCTGAAGACAGCGAAAGTGATTGGTATTTGTGTAAAGTTGCATAAATGCAGCTACTTCTGAATAGTACGGCCCCTGAATCGGGGCCGACATCCTTTCCGGCCGCTCGCTTTTGATTACGCCGCGGTTGAAACACTTGTGCCTGTCGAGTTATGGTTAGTGTCGCCGTAAGCGTGGAGCAGTTCCATCATCTTCCTCATAAATTGCATATCGCTCGCATCGCTGGATGATGTGCTGCTTGATGTCGCATCGGATTGACTATCCGCATTCGACGAATTGGCTTGCTGAAAAGCCAGGGCTTCGTCGCGGGTTACCTTACCATCGCCATTGGCATCGGCCGTGCTGAAATTGTCCGCCAATTGACTGAATAAATCGGTCATTTTGCTTTCAGCCGAATTCGTGTCTTTTGCCATGGTGGTCAGTTGGTCTTTGGTAAAGCCTTCATCCACTTGTTGACCGTCTTGTGGCGGCGGAGGTGTGTCGCCTTGCCCTTGCATTCGCATGCGCGGAAATGGCCCATCCAATTGGGATGCGATTTGTTGCAGTGTTGCCGACATTTCTTCTTTGGTGACTTTGCCATCGCCGTTGCCATCGAGCTTGGCGAACATTTGATCCGCAGCATTGGAACTGTTGCTGCCTGAGTCGCCAATTTTGCTGAAAGCCGTTTCCAGGTCAGTTTTCTCCAGATAACCTTGGCCTTTCGTATCCAGCTTGGAAAACAGGTCCTCCGCCATTTTCGCCGGGTCGGGCTTTTGCAAGGCTCTCATGCCTTGCGTTGCAAGCGAGCTCGCGCTACCGATACTGTTGATACTCATAATCTTATCCTCATGCTAATGCTTTATGGAGATAGCGCGGGCTATCGACCGCGCCGCCAAAAAATGAGTAGCCAAATAAGCGGCTACAGGAAACGTTGAGCAATATATCGGCCTAAAAGCCAATAAATACAGTTGCTTGAAGGTAAAACGATGTAAAGATAGGTTAAGGATTATTAAGAAATGCAAGCAAGCTTCTTGGTTTTTTGGCTCACGCCATAGCGAATGGACATGTGCTGGCAAACGCGGCTAAGTTCATTGCCGGTAGCGGCAAAATTTTGCCGTTGGGGTTTGGGTGAGATGACTGAATCGACTTTAGCGTCGGAGTTTGTTGCGTAGCGTACTGACTAGGCCGATCAAGCTGTCGCGTATCATCCACCATAAAATCCGTGGGTTTTCGCCGACTTTGCTCAGCGCGTACGGGCGCCAGGAAATGCCAAAAGGGATATAGACTCGTACCGGCACTGCGAACTCTTTGGCAATCGCAAGCAGACGTCCGCTGGGCAGACCGTTGAGCAGTTCCAGTTCGCAAGCGGTGCCGGCCGCCTGTAAGCGCATTATCGATTCTCTGGCCAGCCATGGATCGTGGGTGGCGATGGCCACTTCCCGCGCTTGGCCGGCCAGACTGTCGACAATGCTCAGAAAGCCGGCGCGCAGGTCCATGCCGGGCTCTTGCGGGTCGGCCCATTCGCCTTTGACCACGCGTACGCGAAGACCAAGCCGGCAGGCCAATTCCGCATCCGCCGGGCTGCGCCGCCAGCGGCCGGGGATGGTCAAGCCGACTGCTGCGCCCAAGGTCACAGCCTGCTTTACGCAATCCAAGGTTGCGTCCGCCGTGCCGGGGCCGTGAGAGTCGAAATGCGCCAGTACGCCTTGTTCGCCGGCGATAGCGATGATACCGGCGAGAACGGCTGGGTCATAGTTAAACGCCGGCGCCTTGATCGACAGATACCCCTTGGGTGTCAGTTTCGCTACCGACGCAGCAATGGCGCCGGAAATATCAATAATTTGTTGGCCGTTTTCTCGTTTGCTAAGGTCCTGCCAGTTGTAAAAATAGCCCAGAGTACAGGCGATATTTTTTTTCGACAGGCGCCCGGCTATGCGCATCGCATCCTCGAGCTTATGGCCGGGTACGTAGACACGGCCGGCAACATTCAGCAGCGTTTGGAACAATTTGCGGGGTATTCGACGCATGGCACTTTGCAATTGTTTATCGCGCCGACCGGCGCAGACGATTGATCGCGGTGCGAGCGCCGCGTTTGGCGAGCACTTTCAATCCGCCCCTGTTAAAAGGAATCGCGCGCACTTGCACGTATTCGCGGATATCGCGGGTCCAATATTTGATCCAGTCGTCCATCAAACCCATGAACTCGTAGGAGCGCAAACCGCCGGCCGCCGCATAAGCTAAAGTATGACGCAGTAGTAATTGACCGGGCGAACAGCGTTCGAAGGCAGGGTCGTAGCCGATTTTGAACAGCCAGAAACGTTGCTGCCATTCGCAGGCGATTTGCATGGCTGCCGTCCGACCGTCGATGCGCAACAAGGCTATGCGCAATATGCCTTGCCGGGCGGCAGCTTGGGTAAACTGGCCGAAAAAGTCTCCGAGCCTTGTGGAGCCGGCTATTGTACTGCCTTCGATACCCTTCCAACTGAGGGCTTCCACGGCATATGCTTCCTTGAGCCGGGGCGCCAAATCGCTTTCCCCGGACGGCGCATGAATTTCGTAAGCTACCGATCCAAAGCCGGCGGCCAAGCGTTCCGCCCGGCGGAAATCGGCGCGGCGTCGGCTATTGAACAGGGCATCGCTATCACTCCCCTTGCCTGCCAGTTCTATGAAGGGTGTGGGCATGGCCGGGGCCAGCAATATCAATCCCCGGCGCGCGTAAGCGCGGCGTAGTGCGGTCAATGTCGGCGAGTCTGCCGGCAGCCGTTCAAGGTACACCGGCAGCGCTTGGCGGGCCAGTGCGTTGGCGAGTAATTGCAGGCTTTCCGGCGTACTCCATAGCAGATCGCTGGGTTCGGACATCAATGGCGGTTCGCGCAGCCAGTCGCCGTTGCGGAATAGCGGTGCGATTGCGGCCAACTGCTTGGCATCGCCGATGCCGATGAATTGCCGCGCCGAGGCCGGGAGCAATGCCGCGCGGGCCTGGGTCCAGGCGTGGGTTTGCGTCGCCATGCCCCCAAGGTTTGAAGGCCAGCTGTCGGCATCGGGTAATTCGGTAAAAAGCGTTTTCATTTTGGATGGCGGCGGCCGATGCGGCTATGGGCATATTGACGGGCGGCGGTTATCGATACGCGGTCGCTCTTGCCTTATCGGCTAAGTCCTTATAAATTTTCCAAGGGATGGCGTTGCGTGGTGGCCGGGTATTGCCGAAACAACATAGCAGGCAGATGTTACCGCAAGGCATTCTATTTTGAAATATCCGCGTTTACGCGCCCAAACCATGTGTCATGACCATGTATTTTATTCAGCGTTACACCGGTTTCGACGAATTGCCGAATCGTTATGCCCCCTTGCTTGAGTCGGCCGGTCAAGCCGGTTTGTTTTTCGAGGCGGATTGGTTTGCGCTATTGATGCGGCATATTTTTCATCGGCACGAGAAGTTGCATATCTACGCGGTCGAGGAAGCCGGCACCGGCCTGCCGTTGCTGTTGGCGCCGCTACGCTATTCGAACACAGACGGTGCGATACGAGGCGCGCGGGTGGCCGCTTCCGCAAGCCACCCGGAGAATTATGCGGAAACTGCGTTGATTTTCGCTCCTGACATGGAACGCTCATCCGAGGTGTTGGCGGCCCTGTTTCGTACGCTTAAGTCCGGTACGCAGGCGGTGGCCGAGCGTACCGATATTATTCGGTTATGGCCGCTGGCCGAGGATTCCGGCTTGGCCGAAGCCGTCGATGCCGCGTTGCGGGATGCGGGGTTTTGGGTGCAGCGTTATGCTAATTCCTATAACCGTTTCGAAGCGACGGCGGGGTTGGACTACGAAACCTATTTTGCTCAGCGCAGCGCCAATTTGCGTTACAACGTGCGCCGCCGCCAGCGGGCCCTGGAGAAGAGCGGTCAGTTGGAGTTGCTGCTGTACACCGAACCGGCGGAATTGGAAACAGCAATGGCCGATTATGTGGCGGTGACTCTGGGCAGCTGGAAAAAGCCATCGACCATGATGAGTGACGATATCCGCGAATTAATAATATTGGCGGCCGCGAAAGGCTGTTTACGGTTGGGCGTGCTGCGGTTTGACGGCGTGGCCGCCGCTGTACAGCTGTGGATCGTGACTGGCGGCGTGGCGCACTGCGCCCGACTGGCCTATCAGGAAGCTCACAAACATCTGGCGGTTGGCGTGGTATTGACCAATTTTATGATTGCCCACGTGCTTGATCGGGACCGGGTACGGAAAATCGATTTCGGTTTTGGCGATGAGGATTACAAGAGTGGCTGGATGAAGGATGTGCATCATTATTCCGGCGTTATGGCTTTTAATCCCGCTACTCGCGCCGGCAGTTATCAGGCTGCCAAGCACATCCTGGGCAGATCCTTGAAGCGGCGGGTCAAGCAAGTGTTGCGGGTGGCCGGTTGGCGATAACCGCCTCAGGTTTTTCGGCGTGGCCAAGTTTCATGCGCGAAAGCGGGATAGCCCTGAGAAGGAATGGGCCGGTTCTCGGCGAGTGGTCAGGGATCGTTTTTTTGGCTAACTAAGGATGAGGTGTTTCGGCGTGATCCGCCGCTTGCGCCGGCCGGTAGCCAGCCCCCCGGTATGCAGAGGGCAGCGTCTGTGTTATCGGTTCAAGCTAATCGGTCAATCCGCTCACGCCTTCAATATTCCAGCTGTCGAAATCGTTGACGGCGGAAGTATCGTCGCCTTTGCTGTATTGGATGCGGCAAGCGTAGTGACGCAATACGTTGGGGCTGTCTTTGCCGCTGATTTCAACATCGGCATTCACGATATATTCGTAGTTGCCCAGCGTCCAGGCATTAGTCGGTTGGTTGGCGAAAGACAGGCTTTGATCTTCGTCGGCTTCTTTTTTAATGTAAGTATTGCAGTGAGCAAACGCCAACGCCGTCATATCGGTGCTGATGGACATGGGGTTGGCTGCATCTTTGCTTTCCACTAAAAATAAATCCGAAGCGGCGATGTCGTACATGAAAGGCAGGAAGAACTTAATCTGGATGGCGAGCAGGCCTGCCAGACAGACGGCGAATATTATAATTTTCTTTTTATTCATGGCTCAAATGGTGGTTTTTATTAGGGTAATTATCTAGCGATCAACCGGGATTCTAACAAAGATCAAGGAGGCGGGGAAATGCCAACTCCCGAAAGCCAATTTACCTTGAATTCAATAATCTCCAAGACAGGGCTTTGGAAACGCCTTTTGTGGCATAGACCGAGCTCAGTCCATTAACAAAACAGCCGCTCCCTGGAGTTGGCCGCTTTTCAAGTGGCTTAAGGCCAGATTGGCGTCGCTCAGCGGGTAGGGTTGCACATGCGTAACGATTCGAGTATGCGCGGCTATCGCCAGAAATGCCTCGCCGTCTTTCCGGGTCAAATTGGCTATGGAGCGTATCGTGCGCTCGCCCCACAATATCGAATAAGGAAAGGCCGGAATATCGCTCATATGAATGCCGGCGCAGACTACCGTGCCGCCCTTGACGATACGGCGCAAGGCTTCCGGCACCAGCGCGCCGACCGGCGCGAATAAGATGGCGGCGTCCATGGCTCGCGGCGGCGCTTGCGACGAGTCACCGGCCCAACTTGCTCCCAACGTCCGCGCAAACTGCTGGCCGGCGTCATCGCCCGGTTTGGTGAAAGCGAATACCGTGCGGCCTTGCCAATGTGCTACTTGAGCGATGATGTGAGCTGCCGCGCCGAATCCGTAAATGCCTATGACCTTCGCATTGCCGGCGGCGAGTAACGCCCGATAGCCGATCAAGCCGGCGCAAAGCAGCGGCGCGGCTTCGGCGTCGGCATATGCCGACGGCAATGGAAAACAATAGTCTTGTTCGGCAACCGCATACTCGGCATAACCGCCATTCAGTGTGTAACCGGTAAAGCCTGGAGTGTCGCACAAGTTTTCCCGGCCGCTATCGCAATAAGGGCAACTGCCGCAGGTATGACCCAGCCAAGGCACGCCGAGACGTTGGCCCAGCGCAAAACGGTTGGCGTGTTTGCCGCGGCCGATGACTTCGCCGACGATCTCGTGGCCGGGAATAAGCGGCAATTTTGGCGCGTCCAGTTCGCCGTCGACGATATGCAGATCGGTACGGCACACGCCGCAGGCGCGGACTTTCAATAACACCTGATTGTCGTTACAAACCGGCCGCACCAGATCCGAGTACAGTAAGGGGCTTCCGGCTTTGTGCAACAGCATGGCTTTCATAACGGATTCCTCGGGCTGATTCACTCTATTTGCTTAAAATTCGTGCCAGCTCGCGCCAGACCGTTTGCCTATCGTCAACGTTCACGCGGTCGGCTTCATTGCGATACACCAGCGTTGCGGGGACTTCATCGGCTTGTATGGCTTCCAAGCGGGCCGTAGCCTTATCCAGTACGACAAGATCGGCTTCCGATGCGTCCTGGCTATATTGTTGTCTTAGCCGGATACGCTGCCGCAGCAAATCCTCCCCGGCTTGTATCGATAAAATCACCACAGGCACGGCCAATTGTTCGGCCAGCATGCGAAACGGTTGGCGTTGTGCGTAGGTTAAAAACGCGGCATCGACAATCACCGGAAAGCCGCTTTCAAGCAATATCCGGCAAAATTGCAGTAAATGTTGATAGGTTTGCTGGCTGGCTTGCGGAGTGTAAATACCGGCGTCGACTGCCGAAGCGCTGCGTTGCAGGGCGCTTAGGCCAAACAGCCGTTTGCGTTCAACATCCGAGCGTAGCCGTATCAAGCTATACGTCTGCAATAGTATTTGCGAGACCGCGCTTTTGCCGCTGCCGGGCAAACCATGGGTGATGATCAGCGCGGGTTTGCGCCGGTTCAGGCTGGCGCCGGCCAGGCTTAAATAGCTTAGGCATTCCTGCTTTGCCGATTCCGCGCCGGTTTGCGCCAGACGGAAGCCGGCGATTTTGGCGCGTACCGTGGCGCGGTAGCTTAAGTAAAAACGCAATACGCCCAGTCCGGCATAGTCGCCGGTAGTTTCCAGATAACGGTTCAGAAACCGATAAGCCAGCTCGGCGTGGCCGCGATGCAGCAAATCCATGATTAAAAACGCCGCGTCGTTTATGGTGTCGATCCAGCGTAATTCCTCAGAGAATTCGATGCCGTCGAATGGCACCGGCCTACGCCTTAATAACACGATATTGCCCAGATGCAGGTCGCCGTGGCATTCACGGATAAATCCGCCTTGGTGGCGTTCCGAGAGCAAGTTCTCGCATGCGAGGTATGCTCGCCGGCAACTGTCTTGCAACTGCTTAAGTTGGACCGAATATTCCGCTCCCAGAAGTTCCAACAGTTGTTGGAAGTTTTGCGCGGCAGGGGCATAAATGTTTGCCGGTGTGCCGTGGTCGGACCCGGAATCGGCCGGCGGCAGGCCGGCATGGAACTTAGCCACGGTCTCGGCCAGATCGTCTATCTGTTCCGGCGCGATTTGCCCCTGCGTCAGCAAGCTATCCAGCAGCTTGCCGGTGGCGAAACGCCGCATTTTTACCGCATATTCCACAGCCGGTTCCACGCCGAGCACCGGTTGCGTCAGGCTGCCGCCGATGGGCACTGCTTGTAGATAAATATGCGGCGCCAGGCGGCGATTCAAGCGAATTTCTTCCTGGCAGTAAAAGCGTCTTTGCGCCAGCTCGCTGAAATCCAGAAAGCCCAGGTTGACCGGTTTCTTGATTTTATAGGCATAGCGGCCGGCCAGCAGTATCCAGGAAATATGGGTTTCCAATACCGTGACCCGCTTTACCGGATGCGGGTAGCGGGACGGATCGCAAAGTGCGGTTATCAGCGGCGGATATGCGTTCGACATGCTCAGATACCTATTTATAACGCTATGCGGCGGGACTGCTTAAGCCTATGCTCAGCTTATCATCGATTCCGGCGGATCGGCAGCGGCTGTGCAAAAGTCCGGATTACGGGAAGTTGCGGGGTTGGCCGGCAGAGATAATGTCGAGGAATAGCCGTGCCTTACAGGGTAAAGTTACGAAATAATTGAGATTTCGACTATAATCCCGCCCCGCTTATATGGCTTTTGCATGGACTTACCTTTTCCGATTGGTTTACATCCTCCCCATCGATATGCTGATTTCGATCCTGATACCTGAACGGTACGGAGCCTGATTAAAAAATGGACATTACCCTTATCCTGAAATCCCTGATTCTCGGCGTTGTAGAAGGCTTAACCGAATTTCTCCCCATTTCCAGTACCGGGCATTTGATTTTGGCCGGCGACTTGCTGAATTTTAACGACGATAAAGCCAAACTGTTCACCGTCGTGATTCAGGTCGGTGCGATTTTGGCGATCTGCTGGGAGTACCGTGCCAAAATCGGCACTGTACTGAGCGGCCTTACCAGCGACAGACAGGCGCAAAAATTTGTTTTAAATTTGGTAATAGCGTTTATGCCGCTGGCAAGCTTGGGCTTGCTGTTTGGCAAGCACATCAAGGCAGTGTTGTTCAAGCCGGTACCGGTGGCGCTGGCGTTCATCATCGGCGCGTTCGTGATTATTTGGGCGGAAAAACGCGAGCACAAGATCCGCGTCGAAAGCGTCGACGATCTAAGTCCGCTGGATGCGTTGAAACTGGGCATTGCTCAGGCGTTTGCGTTGATCCCCGGTACTTCCCGTTCCGGTGCAACCATCATCGGCGGCTTGTTGTTCGGGCTATCGCGCAAGGCCTCCACCGAATTTTCGTTTTTTCTGGCGATTCCAACCCTGGTGGTGGCAAGCGCTTACGATCTATACAAGCATCGCGACTTGCTGCATGTCGAAAACGACGCGCTGTCGTTCGCGGTGGGGCTGATCGCAGCCTTCATCAGTGCCTTGCTGGCGGTCAAAGGTTTGCTGCGCTATATCAGTCATCATGATTTTATTATTTTTGCTTGGTACCGGATCGTGTTCGGCGTGGTGGTGATAGCCAGCGCCTATAGCGGTCTGGTGCAGTGGACAGTGGATTAGCATCCGGCGTCGTACGCAGTAGTATTTGGTTTTTTGATCTTTAAAATTTAAGGGTAGGTTATGGCTTTGCCACTGTTGATGATAGTCATCGGTCTGATTGTGTTGGTTTGGAGTGCCGATATTTTTGTCGAAGGCGCTGCCGCGATAGCGCGATTTCTTGGGATGTCGCCATTGCTGATCGGGATGGTGGTGATCGGTTTCGGCACCTCGGCACCGGAGTTGACGGTTTCGGCCCTGTCGGCCTGGCAAGGCAATCCGGGGATTGCACTAGGTAATGCTTACGGCTCTAATATCACCAATATCGCCTTGATTCTGGGTACGGTGGCATTAATTAGCCCGATTATCGTACATTCGCAAATCGTTAAAAAAGAGCTGCCGGTGCTGTTTGCCGTGACGCTGTTCGTGCTGGCCCAGTTATACGACGGCGAGCTGTCACGAACCGATGCGGTTCTGGAGCTGGTGGTGTTTATCGGGGTAATGACCTGGATGGTGCGCCAAGGTCTGAACCAAAAAGCCGAGAAAACCGATACCTTAGGCGAAGAAGTGGCCGACGAGTTGGAAGAACATGCGATGTCTTTCGCCCAGGCGATCATTTGGCTGGTAGGTGGCTTGTTATTGTTGATGATTAGCTCTCGATTGCTGGTGTGGGGGGCGGTATCGATTGCACAGGATTTGGGAGTCAGCGACCTCGTGATCGGCCTGACCGTCGTGGCGATCGGTACTTCGTTACCGGAACTGGCGTCGTCTATCGCCGCCGCCCGTAAAGGCGAACACGATCTGGCGCTGGGCAATATCATCGGCTCCAATTTGTTCAACACCTTGGCCGTGGTTGGTTTGGCCGGCGTGATTCATCCGATGGCTATCCCGGTGGAAATCGTCAACCGGGATTGGCCGCTGATGGCTCTACTAACCGTATCGCTGTTCTTCTTGGGGTATTCCAGAAAAGGCGAGCACGGCCGGATCAATCGGGTCGAGGGCGGCATATTGTTAAGCATCTACGCCGGGTATACCTTGTATTTGATTAACACAGTTGTGAGCGCTTGAGCATGTCCTTGGAAACACGTTTGGGTAACATCGCCTTTCGTTGGGGTAATTGGTTGCTGTATTCGCCGGCACTGGTGTTGATAGCCTCGGTTATATTGGCATATCTGGCCGTGCAATACACCGGCAATCATCTTACCGTCAATACCGACACGGCGGAACTCATCGCCCCGGAGGCGCCGTTTCAAAAAAACCGGCGCAAGTTCGAGCAGCAGTTCGGTCAGGAAGTCCACACCCTGCTGTTGGTAATCGAATCCTCCAGTCCGGAGTTGACCAAGGCAGCCGCGCAGCGTCTGAGCCGCGAACTGCGAGCCGACACGGAGCATTTCACCAAAATTTATCGGCCGGACGAAAACGCGTTTTTCCAGCGTAACGGCCTGCTGTATCTCGATACCGATAAGCTCCAGGATTTTTCGGTGACGCTGGCGCAAGCGCAGCCGTTTATCGGCCGAATCTCCCAGGACCCCAGCCTGAACGGCTTTTTTTCGATTTTTGAAGACGCTTTGAACGCGGAAACCAAAACCGAGGAAGTGCCGATAGATCTTATGTCTTTAATCGACAAGGTCAGCAATTCTCTGCATAAAACCCTGAACGGTGAGACCGATTTATTGTCCTGGCAAAAACTGATTGCGGAAAACAAGATCAGCGAAGAACAATCGGACAAAGCCTTCATTTTCGTCACACCGAAATTCGACTATAGCCAGATTCTGCCGGTCGAGCCGGCCATTAACGTGATCCGTAAGGCGGCCGACAAAATCCAGGATCCTAATTTGCCGGCGGTGAAAGTCTGGGTGACCGGCGAAGTCGGCTTGGAACATGACGAAATGGCGGGGATGAGCGAAGGTACCTTCACCGCCAGTATTTTTTCCATTGTATTGGTCTGCGGTATTTTGTTGATCGCTTACCGTTCCTGGTTGTTGATGCTGGCAACCTTGTTGACGCTGGCCTTGGGCATGGTGTTCTGCGGTTTGTTCGCTTCGGTGGCGGTCAAGCAGTTGAATTTAATTTCAGTGGCTTTCGCGGTTTCCAATATCGGTTTGGGCGTGGAGTATGCGATCCATTTTTGCCTGCGTTACCGCGACAATCTGGACTTATACGGCAGTGACAAGGGCAAGGCGATTCGTTCGGCATTATTGGCAACCAGCCCGTCCTTGATCTTGTGCGCTGGTACTACCTCCATCGGTTTATACGCTTTTATTCCCACCGACTATCAAGGTATTTCCGAGTTGGGTTTATTGGCCGGCACCAGTTTGTTTATCTGTTTGTTCGTGACCTTGACCGTGTTGCCGGTGTTGCTGAAGATATTGCCGAATCCGCCGGTGCATCAATTGCATGGCGAACAGCCCGGCGCCTCCAAGTTCACTTTAGTGCTGGCACACTATACGCTGCATTATGCCAAGGCGATTTCCCTGCTCACTCTGGTTGGCGCTGCGGTGGCGGTGTATTTCGTGTTTCAGGTGCAAACCGATTTCAATCCGCTGAATCTGCGCGACCCGCATACCGAATCGGTAATTGCCTTCAAGGACTTGATGAAGGAGCGCGATACCTCGCCGATGACCTTAACCGTGTTGGCTAAGAACGAAGCCGAAGCCAGGGCTATGCAGAAAAAACTGGCCAGCCTGAAAACCGTGGATAAAACCGTCAGCTTGTTCGATTTTGTGCCCGACGATCAGGAAGGTAAGTTGGCGATCATCGACGACATGGTGTTGACGTTGGGACCGCAAAGCCAGTTTTTCCCGCAGTTAAAAACCGGTACCGATCCATTGCCGGCGATTAAACGCATGATCGCGGCGATAGATAATAATCTGCCGAAAAAAACCAATCCCGCCGACATCAAATCGCTGCAAACCTTTAAGCAGGAGTTGCAGGACGTGATGGTGGAATTGGAGGCCAGGTTGCAACCTGATCGCGGCGTGTTCATCGAGAAAATTCAAACCTCGCTGCTCGGTACCCTGCCGACCGTGATGAATCAATTGTTAATCGGTTTTCATGCGGAAGAAATCGGTCCTGACAGTATCCCCGCCGAAATCAAGGAGCGCTGGCTCAGTAAGGATGGCTTGTATCGCATCCAGATTTTCCCGAAGGAAGATTTGAACGATCTCGGCAATTTGCAGACCTTCATTACCGACGTGCAGGCTGTCGCACCGGACGCCACCGATTTGCCGGTGATGTATTGGGAGTCGATGAAAGCCGTGATTGGCGCCTTCCAGGAAGCCATTATCATCGCGTTGGTGGCGATTGCCTTGCTGTTGTTATTTATTCGCCGCAGCATCGTCGATACCCTGCTGGTGATGACGCCGCTGGTGCTGGCCGGTTTATTTACGATGGCAAGTACGGTGTTTACCGGTACGCCGATCAACTTCGCCAATATCATCGCTCTGCCTCTATTAATGGGCTTGGGGGTCGATAACGGTATTCATATGGTCGAAAAACTGCATCATTCCCTGTCGGAAGAGCAGAATATTTACCAGTCCAGTACCGCGCGCGGTATGTTTTACGGCGCGTTGACCACCATTTCCAGCTTTGTCGGTCTGGCTTTTTCGCCGCACCAGGGCATATCCAGTATGGGACTCGTGATCACCATCGGTATTTTCTGGATCATGACCTGTACTTTTGTGGTGCTGCCGGCGATCAGTAAGCTGGTTTTGAAAAAAACTGAGCATTTAGCCTGAGATATTGAAAAGCATAGCCTAGACTTATCCGGCGACTTACAGGGCAGCCGGTAAATCGAGTGAATCCAGAGTAAGTTTGAATTTTTATATTTAACTTTTAGTTTTTAGAGGCAACCATGTTTGTAATCATTGGTTATGTCATCATTTTGGGCTGCGTACTGGGCGGTTTCTTGATGGCTGGCGGACATCTTGGGGTACTTTGGCAGCCGGTCGAAGTATTGATTATCGTCGGTTCGGCATTTGGTGCGTTTTTGGCGAGTAACTCTCTCACAGTCAGTAAAGCCGCGATGGCCGGCGGTACCTCGACCCTAAAAGGCAGCACCTACACCAAGGATTACTATATGGAGCTCTTAATGAGTTTCAATGCCCTGAGCCAAAAGGCGCGTAAGGAAGGCTTGTTATCACTGGAAAAAGTAGTCGACGATCCGGAAGGCAGCTCGATTTTCGGCGAGAAAATTGTGCACGATCATCATTTGATGGAATTCATTTGCGACAAGCTCAGGCTGATTCTGACCGGGGTTGACGTCAATCAGCTTGAAGACATCATGGATGCGGAAATTGAAGTGCACCACGCCGAAGGTAACGAGCCGATCAAGGCCGTGCAAAAAGTTGGCGACGGCATGCCTGCTTTCGGTATCGTTGCGGCGGTCATGGGGGTGGTGCATACCATGGAATCGGTGGGGATTCCGCCGGCGGAACTGGGCAAACTGATCGCTGCGGCGCTGGTCGGTACCTTTCTCGGTATTCTGGTGTCTTACGGCTTTATCGGCCCGGTGGCCTCAGTGATGGAAGCCAGATTGGAAGAAGAAGGCAATGCCTATAAATGCACCCAGAAAGGCCTGCTGAATTGCGCGAAAGGCACCTCGCCGGCAATGACGGTGGAGTTCATGCGCACCACGATTCCGCATCACGCCAGACCGACCTTTACCGAACTGGAAGAACAATTAAAAGCTGGTAAATAAGGTAAACAGCGATGGCCGAACAACCGATAATCATCAAAAAAATCAAGAAGGGCGGCCATGGCGGGCATCACGGCGGCGCCTGGAAAATCGCCTATGCCGACTTCGTGACGGCGATGATGGCATTTTTTTTATTGATGTGGCTGCTCGGCACAACCGACGAGATCACAAAAAAGGGGATCTCGGAATACTTCCAGAACCCATTTGGGGTGGCAATTGTCAGCAATCCGGGCCAAGGTACCGGCGACAGGACGAGTATCATTCAAGCCGGCGGCCAGGACTTGAAATCCCAAGAAGAGGGTCAGGTGCATCAGGGCGAAAATACGCCTGCCGAACCGACACCGGAGGATATTGAAAAACTGGCCGAAGAGCAGGAAAAACTGAAGCTGGAAAAGCTGCAGGAAAAAATCGAGGATATGCTTAAAGCCAATGACAAGTTGGCGGAATATAAAGATCAAATTAAGCTGGAAACCACGCCGGAAGGCTTGAAAATTCAAATTATCGATGCGCAAAACCGGCCTATGTTCAAACTGGCCAGTAGCGGTATCGAGACTTACGCCCAAGCCATCCTGCGGGAGCTGGCGCCGGTGATTAACGAATTGCCTAACAAGGTCACCATCAACGGTCATACCGACGCGTTGCCGTTTCCCAGCAATCGCACCGGTTATTCTAACTGGGAGCTGTCCAGCGACCGGGCCAATGTGGCGCGCCGCGAGCTAAACCAAGGCGGGCTCAGCGAAGAGAAAGTCTTACGGGTGGTCGGTTTGGCATCCAGTATTCCCTACAAGGGCGATGTTCCCAACGATCCGATGAACAGGCGGATTTCCATTGTGGTGATGAACAAAAAAACCGAGAATCAAGTGCTGCACGACGGCGCCGAAGACAATAAGTCCGGTGCCGACGATACGGTTCCCGGCTTGCCGGCGATGTCGCCGACTATACAGAAAAATACCAAGATTACCGGAGCGGAAGCCGCGCACTAAGCGGCCGTTAACGCCTTTTGTGAACCGGCGATGCAGTTAGCAAAGGGTTTGGCTTGCCAGCTGCCGGCTGTTGCCGCGGTATTGGTTTTGCCCGCTTGGTTTTCAATCCCAATTAATCCCTGGCAGGCCGTCTGCTTACAAGCTTTGTTGGCGGCCTTATTCTCGCGCGCCATCCGGCAGCCGGTCTGGTGGGTACCCATCCATTTGCTGTTCATGCCAGCGGTTTTGCTGGGATCGACCTGGCAATTGCCGGCGCCGCTGTATCTGCTGCTGTTGCTGCTGTTGGTTTTATTATTCTGGGGCACGGTAAAAGGCGATGTCCCGTTATTCTTGTCTTCGTCCGCCGTCAGCGATGCGCTGATTCAGATAGTGCTGCGCGAAGGGGCAAAATCGTTTGTCGATATTGGCGCCGGTCTGGGAACGGTGGTCGTGCCGCTGGCGAAAGCCGGGCCGAATATGCGGATACTGGCCTTGGAACGGGCGCCGTTGCCGTGGCTTATGGCGGCCTGGCGCTGCCGCAAGCTGGCGAATGTTAGCGTCGGGCGGACTAGCTTCTGGCAACAAGATTTGGCGCAGTTCGATCTGGTATTTGCTTTCCTGTCGCCGCTGGTGATGACCGAAATCGGCGAGAAAATCCGGCGGGAGATGCGTGCCGGATGCTTGTTTGTCTCGTCCTCTTTTCCGATACCGGATAGCAAACCCGAGTCGGTGCTTGAATTGAATGATCGCCGGAAAACCAAACTATATTGCTATCGGATATGCCGGTTTTAGGGGGAGCTCTGAAAATTTAAGAAATCTACCTCTCCCTTCGTATCCAATGGCATCACAGCCACTAAGGATGCTCCCCTCTCCCTCTGGGAGAGGGCTAGGGTGAGGGAGATAAATAAGCAAAAAGCTTTATTTTGATCCCCTCATCCCAACCTTCTCCCGAAGGGAGAAGGGGCTTTTTTCCTTAATTAAATTGCAGAGATCCAAGGGCAAAGGGGAAGGTCGATGAGGGGATAAACAACGCAATACACCTTGGTTAACTCATTCCCAACCCTTTCGCAACTGCTCCTAGCGTGCCTCACCTCCTGTATCCACGCCATCGTCCAGCACAGGAGGGGGAACTTAACTCAACCCGTTTGCGTGGACGGAGACAGCATCTCTAGCCACAGGTATTATTAAACTCGGGTACCAATTGTTTCAAGCCGGCCAGCAGTTGCTCGTTGTCATAGTGTTGGCAGACGCTCTGCAAGTTTTCAATCTGTCTGGCCCATTCCACCGAGTCGTAAAGCCGGGCCTTGGCCAGGCGTAATTTCTCGTGACCGGTTGCCAGCAATTGTTCCTGATCATGGAACAGTTCTTCGTATAACTTTTCACCGGGCCGTAAACCGACAATGCGAATTTCGATGTCCTTATTCGGAACTTTGCCGCTCAGCCGGATCATTTGTTCGGCTAGATAAGTAATTTTTACCGGTTCTCCCATATCCAGCACGAATACTTCTCCGCCCTGGCCTATGGTTTCCGCTTGCATGATCAGCTGGCAGGCTTCAGGAATGGTCATGAAATAGCGGGTAATATCCGGATGCGTGACCGTGATCGGGCCACCAGCCTTGATTTGTTCTCGGAACAGGGGCACCACGCTGCCGGCAGAGTCCAGGACGTTGCCGAAGCGCACGGTGGTAAAGCGGGTGTTGCCGGTTTGATTCAGATTTTGGCAAAGGATTTCCGCGGCGCGTTTAGTGGCGCCCATTACGTTGCTCGGATTGACCGCCTTGTCGGTGGAAATAAGGACAAAACGGGCCACGCCGGCGGCGATGGCGGCTTCCGCGACTATCTTGGTGCCTATCAAGTTATTCCGCACCGCTTCGCGAATTTGATTCTCCAGTAACGGTACATGCTTATAGGCGGCGGCATGAAATACAATTTCCGGCCGCTGTCCGCCGATTATTTGTTGTACCGCAATCGGATCGGCAACATCGCCCAGCACCGCTTGGTGCAATAAATCCGGAAACAGCCGGCTTAAATCGGCGTCGATTTTGTACAAATTAAATTCGCATTGATCGAATACGATCAGCTTGCGCGGTTGGGCCCTGGCCAGTTGCTTGCAAAGTTCTGAACCTATCGAACCGCCGCCGCCGGTGATTAAAATGGTCTTGTCGTGCAATTGGGCCTTGATACCTTTCCAGTCCAGCTTGACCGGGGCTCTGCCCAAAATGTCTTCAATGGAAACGCTGCGGAGATTGGCCTTGGTGATCGCGCCGCTCAGTAGTTCCTTAACCGAAGGCAGGGTTTGAAAGTCCACATTGCAGCTTTCGCAAATTTCCACGATGCGGCGCATTTCGCTGTCGCTGGCCGAGGGTACGGCGATCAATACGGTTTCGATATTCCATTGTTTGACTAATTCGGGGATTTGTTCGACCGCGCCGGCGACACGGATGCCGCGAATCTCGCGCTTGTATTTGCCGTGATCGTCGTCGGCGAATATGACTGGTATGTAGTCGCTATCGACGTTGGCCAGCAGGTCTCTGACCAGCATTTCGCCCGCGGAGCCGGCGCCGACGATCAGGGCTCTGCGGCCGATGCGTTCGGCAAAAGTCTGTTCCTTCCAGAAACGGTAAATCAGGCGTGGAATGCTGAGTAAGGAAAACAGTATCAGCACATATAGCGGTACCACCGAACGTGGTACGCCGTGCAGGCGGTCGTATAAAAACAAGGTAGAGGCAATGATGAAGATGCCGGTAAGTACTGCCTTGCCGATGCGGATCAGGTCCGGAAGCGAGGAAAAGCGCCAGACCCCACGATATAAGCCGAATACCCAGAACAAACTGACCTGGACACCCATGACCCATGGTAAAAATAACAAGGCCGAGTAAAAAAATTCATCCGGGATGTCCTGCAGATTAAAGCGCAGCCAGTATGCGCCAAACCAGGCCAGCGGAATTAAGCACAAGTCGTGCAAAAAAATGGTAGTGCGGGAGCGGAACTTTAGGGTCACGAAACGACGAACTCGGTTTGGCCGGCCTGAAAACGGTAAGCCAGATAGATTAACGGCAGGTAAGCCATAGCAATGCCGGCTAACGCATGACTGGGACGCGTAAAGATCCACAGCGAAATTGGCAGCAGCCAGCCGCAGTTGATGGCCCAGGCGGCCAATAAAACCGGCAAATGGCCATGGCGCTTGGCGGCGTGTTGATAGGTATGCGAGCAATGGGCGGCGTACCATTTTTGGCCGCTGAACAGCCGAACAGCCAAGGTATAGCTGGCATCGACAATAAACGCGCCGAACAGGATCAGTCCGCAATACAACAGAACGGCGGCCTGTTGCGCGGCCAATAAAATCAACAAACCCAACAGCAGACCGATAAAGCCGCTGCCGACATCGCCCATAAAAATTTTGGCTTTCGGCCGGTTCCAGATTAAAAAGCCGCTGCACGCAGCAGCCAAACTTAAGGCGATATTGAACAGACTTTGATCGATAAAAAACAAGTAGCCGGCCAAAGCCGAGGATACGAATATGGCTTCCGACGCGGCAATGCCGTCGGTGCCGTCCATAAAATTAAACAGATTCAAAGACCACACCAGAAACAGTACGCCGAACGGATAAGCCAGCCAGCCCGGATCCAAACTGAATCTGCCGAGGAGCAGATCAAACGGCGCCGGTACCAGCAGGATAGGCATGCCGTTAAACAGCTCCAGGGCAATGATTGCGGCCAGTAAATGCGTCAAAAACCGCCAGCGGGCGGCAACCTCGCCGTGATCGTCGCAAAAGCCGATGGCGGCGACCAGCAACGAGGACGCGAATAATGCCAGCGTCGCAGCCGTAACTTGCCCGGTAAAAAACAGCCATAGCAGGGCTATGCAGAACGCCAGTACGATAGCCAGTCCGCCGCCCCTCGGCGTGGGTATGCTGTGCGAACTGCGTTGATTGGGAATATCCAGTACTTTGTTTTTTATAGCGTAGCGGCGGATCAGGCCGGTCAAGGTGACGGCAAGCAGAAAAGTAACGGTAAAAAGCAGTAGCACGCTAGATTAACTTAGATAACGAATAATGTCCGGCAGAGCTTTCCAGAGCGTATATCGAGGTTGGAAGCCCAATTCCCGGCCGATTTTAGCAGACGAATACCACGCCGAACCGGTTAATTTTTCCAGGCTATCGCTGTCTATCGGAAAGCGCCGCCCAGCCAAGCGGCCCAAACCGTCGCCTAATTTCGCCACGGCGTTTAAGACCGGTATCGGTACCGACCAGTTAATCCGGGGTTTGCCGAGCGCGGCTCTAATCGCATCGTAAATTTGCCGGGTGGAATAACATTGATCATCGGTAACAATATAAATTTGTCCGGCGGCTTCGGGCTTCTCGGCAGCCAAGAGTGCGGCTTCGACCAAGTCCGCTACATGTACCATCGAACGCCGGTTTGCCGTGTCCGGTAGTGGTGGAAATATGCCTTGGCGAGTCGCTCGGATCATGCGCGGCAGATTGCCTTTCTCGGTATTGCCGTAAACCATGCTGGGTCGCAATACGACCGGATGCGGGATATAGCCGCCGTGCAGCACCAACTGCTCCGCGCTGTATTTTGATAAGCCGTACGGATCTTCAGCCGGTTCGGTAACCGTTTCGTCCATGGGTTGCTGTAGGCTGTCGCCGACCGCTTTCACGCTGCTGAAGAATACAAAAACCTTTACGCCGGAAAGTTGAGCGGTTTCCAGCAGCCTACGCGTCCCCTCGGTGTTGATTTGCCGATATTCCGCCTCATTTTGACGAGGCTCTGCCAAGGCGTGAGCTTTGCCCGCCAGATGAAACACAATGTCTATGCCGGTACACAATCCCGCCGGGTAGGGTTGCGGCTGCGCCAGATCAAAGGCGACGCTATCCTGGCCCGGTTCGGCGCGGCTGCAAGTTCGTACCGTATAACCTCGGTTTCGTAAGGCGTGGCAAAGTTGAGTGCCGATAAAACCATTGGCGCCGGTGACGAGGGCATTGCTCATGATAGCGATTGCGAAAAGTACATAGTAGTTAGCGGCATATGCAGCGGCTGTCGGGTGGTTGCGTGACCTTGGTTAACTAAGGACCGGGATGGTCATAAACAAATTATTGCTTGATTCCATGCTCTGCAAACACTTCAAACTTGCCTTCCTTGTCGAAGGAAACCACTTTATACGCGTCTTGCTGGCCGCCCATTTCCATGCCGGGGCTACCCATGGGCATGCCGGGAGCGGCGATGCCGGCGATTTTCGAGGTGCCTTGCAGTAATTTTTGGATGTCGGCGGCCGGGACGTGACCTTCGATGACACGGCCGTCCACGACAGCAGTATGGCAGGAAGCCAATTTTTCGGGGACACCGAAGCGGGCTTTGATGGTTTCCATGTCTTCGCTGATCACATCATTGATTTTGAAGCCGCTTTGCTTGGCGTGTTCCAGCCATTTGCCGCAGCAGCCGCAGGTGGGGCTGCGGTAAACCGTCATTTCCTTTTCCTCTGCGGACGAGTTCTGGCTAAATGCCGCCAGTAACAAAACGATTAATTTCAATGCGTACATAAATACCTCTTTATTCGCCGTGTAGCGTAACGATGATAGTGCGATTGCCGGCATGATTGCGATGCTCGCCCAGGTAAATCCCTTGCCATATTCCCAAGGCCAATTGGCCGTTGCTGATCGGAATGCTTAGCGAATTGCCCAGGATAACGCTTTTAATATGGGCCGGCATATCGTCCGGGCCTTCGAGCGTGTGCCGATAGTATGGTTCATTTTCCGCCGCCGTTCGGGAAAAATAGCTTTCCAGGTCCCGGCGCACATCGGCGTCGGCATTTTCGTTTATCGCCAGCGATGCCGAGGTGTGTTGCAGAAACACATGTGCCAAGCCTATTTCAATGTTGTCCAGTTCAGGTAGTTGGGTCACTATCTCCCGCGTTATCAAATGGAAACCGCGCGGTTTGGGGGCAAGCTGTATACGTTTTTGAATCCACATATTGGGACTGCTAAAAATTGACAAATCCTGGAAATCCGGGGGTGCGGTAATTATTCAGCGAATCGCAGTAATCTGCAAATCGCCCTTTTTGATTAAACTGCCCTCACCTTAGTCCTCTACCTTGGAGCAATGCCGTTAACTTCAGCCCCCTCTCCTGCCGGAGAGGGGTAAGGAGAATCAAAAAAGTACATCACTTGTTTTTATGCCATCGCTCCAATCTTCTCCTTTATGCCCCTTGGCTACGGAGGGAGAAGGAACGATCCACCTAAACTTAAACGGATTACTCTCGGGGGGGCAGGAGCTTTCAAGTATAAACGCCCTTATTTATCGATGATATTGCGGACTCAATTCCCTTACCGCATCTACCATGGCTTTGACGTGTTCCGGATTAATGTCCGGCAAAATGCCGTGGCCCAGATTGAATACATGCCCCGAGCCGTTGCCGAAACCTTGCAATACTTTGCCCACTTTCTCGCGGATCACTTCGGGTTGCGCGTATAAGGTAATCGGGTCCATATTGCCCTGCAAAGCTACCCGGTCGCCAACGCGGGCGCGTGCCTGACCGATGTCGGTTTGCCAGTCCAGACCGAGCGCATCGTAACCGGTATCGGCCATCGCCTCCAGCCACAGACCGCCGCCCTTGGTAAACAAAATGGTGGGGATTTGCTTGCCATCATGGCGGGTATTTAACAACTCGCGCACCTGCCGCGCATAGCGTAGCGAAAACTCCAGATAATCGTCGTGGCTGAGCATGCCGCCCCAGGTATCGAACACCATCACCGCATCGGCGCCGGCGGCGATTTGCGCATTCAGATACGAGGCAACCGATTGCGCCAGCTTGTCCAGCATTTGATGCATTAGTTGCGGCTGTTCGAACATCAGGCTTTTTACCTTTTGAAAGCTTTTGCTGCTTTTGCCTTCCACCATGTAAGTAGCCAGCGTCCACGGACTGCCGGAGAATCCGATCAAGGGTACTCGGCCTTGCAGATTGGTTTTGATCAAGCGGACCGCGTCGATTACATAGCGCAATTCGGCTTCCGGATCGGGAATCGGCAGTTTGGCGATGTCGGCGGCGGTTCTGACCGGGTTGGCGAATTGCGGGCCTTCGCCTTCGGCAAACGAGAGACCTAAGCCCATCGCATCGGGAATGGTCAGAATGTCGGAAAACAAGATCGCTGCGTCGAAATTAAAGCGTTCCAGTGGCTGCAAAGTCACTTCGCAAGCCAGTTCCGGATTGGTGCAGAGCTGCATGAAGCTGCCGGCCTTGGCGCGCACTTCCCGGTACTCGGGTAAATAACGTCCGGCTTGGCGCATCATCCATACCGGAGTGCGCTCGACGGGCTGTCTTAACAGGGCTTTTAGGAATAAGTCGTTTTGTAAATTGGTCATTCGTTTCGATTGGGGGGTGAGAATCAGCGGCGGCTTTCTTTTTGCACTGCCCGGAAGCGCTTTTCCATGGCCTGCTTAAATTCGCCTGGCATAACGGCTTTAAGCTGCGTCGCTTCCGCGGCAGATTGAAAGGAGCCGTAAATTACCACGTATTTTTCTTGTTCGCCTTTATTGATAGGGTAAAACTTCAGGCCGTCGCGGTAATCGGCGTATTTTTTCTGAAAACGCAACGCCGCATCTTTATTGGAAAGCACCATAACCTGTAAAGTGAAGTTGCCTGGGGGTTGCGCCATGATCCAGTCCTGATCGCTGCCTTCGAATGCGGGTTTGGCAGGTTTGCGTTCCACGGGTTTAGCGGCGGTTTGCGCGGGCGGTTCCACTGTGGGTGTCGAGTCAGCGGCGGGTAGCGGTTTTTCAGGCGGCGGCTCGGGTTTGGCTGGCGCCGAGCCGGCATCGACTGGCGTGCCGGCTTTTTCGCTTGTAATAGGTTGGCCGGCAGATTGTTTTGCCGTGTCATTTGCAACCGGGTTGGCAGGTGCTGGTTTTTCCGGAACGGGAGGAACAGCGACAGGAACATTAATTGGCGCCGGTTCCGGCTCTGCGGCTTTAGGTTCGGGTAGGGCTGGTAACGGTGGTTGCGCGCTTGCTATCTCTTTCGTTGTTGCTGTAGACGGCGCCGTTGCTTCCTGCGTCGTCTGTATCGGCATGCTTTCGGTTACAAGCTTGCTGTCGGTTTGCTTGGCAATCGGCTGATCGACGGCAGTTGGCTCAATGCTCGGCTGCAACGGTAATAAAGATTTCACCGCATAGCCGGCACCGGCCAACACACCGGCAATTGCCAGCCACAAGCCTATACGGCTGCGTTTTTGGCTTTGGTAATTGGCCAGTTTGGGCAATTGCCCGAGAATCTTGCCGGGAATGCCATTGGTATTCCGGTACAAATCGTCGATCAAACTATCGGTAATGGCGTTATAGGACACGATGGCGCCGGGTTGCGCCGATAGGTTTTGTAAATATTCGCCGCATTGTTTTTTGCTGAGCGGCGGTAACTCGATGAAATGGCATTCCTCCACCAGCTTGTCGGTACCGCTTTTAATGTGGAATTGATCGTGATTCATCGCAAACACCAGCCGCAAGCCCGGCAGCGAATCGGCAAATTCCATCAACATCGTGATCAGGCCGGGTACCAGATTGCCGGCATCGTCTATCAGCAGCACCACTTTTTGTCTAGCGCACTTGTCGCGCAATGCGCTCAGATCGAAAGCCGAAGCTTTGGCGATATTCAGGCCGCGTAATAAATCGTTAACCAGGCTTTCGAAGCTGGAATTGGCAGAGGCCGACAACAGTACGACTTCCCACATATCCTTGCGATTTTGTCCGACGGCGGCCAATAAGGTGGTTTTACCGATGCCTTCCGGACCGCAAACAATCAGCGATTGCTGCAAATTAGCTAATAAATGCAACAGCAAATCCAGTTTTTGCGAGCGTTCCAGCGTGATCAAGGCGCGCTCGGCGTTGTTGCCCACCGTGCGGCGCTGGTAGCTGTAAGTCAAATTGTCGTTATCCAGCATAGCTGTTCAAGGTTGCTTGCAATTGCACCTGATCGACATTGACAGGCAACGACGCCTTACCTAACGCTTCCAACAGAATCACCCGGATTTTGCCGTCGACATTTTTCTTATCCACAGCCATCAAATCGATATATTGATCGGTCGTCATTTCCGTCGGTGGCGTGACGGGTAAGTTGGCGGCCTTGAAGATGGCAACAATCCGATTGACGTCGGCATCGTTCAGCCAACCCAGGCGGCGCGACAAATCGGCGGCAAAGCAGGTGCCAATGGCAACCGCCTCGCCGTGCAGATAATGGCCGTAGCCGCTACCGGTTTCGATAGCGTGGCCAAAGGTGTGGCCGAGATTTAGCGTGGCGCGTACACCCGATTCGAACTCGTCTTCGCCGACCACTTTGGCCTTATTGACACAGGAACGCTCAATCGCATAAGCCAAAGCGTCTTTATCGCGCGCCAGCAAACGCGGCATATTCGCTTCCAGCCATTCTAAAAAGCCAGGGTCGCGGATCAGACCATATTTGATTACTTCCGCCAAACCTGCCGACAACTGCCTGTCGTCCAAAGTATCCAGCACATCGGCGTCGGCGATGACGCATTGCGGCTGATAAAACGCGCCTATCATGTTTTTACCCAGCGGATGATTCACGCCGGTTTTGCCGCCGACCGAGGAATCGACCTGGGCCAGTAAAGTAGTAGGGATTTGGATAAACGCAATGCCACGTTGATAACAAGACGCCGCAAAGCCGCCCATGTCGCCGATCACACCGCCGCCCAGCGCAATCAATGTGGCGTTGCGGCTAAATTTTTTGGCAAGTAATTGATCGAAAATTTTTTCCAGATACTGCAGGGTCTTGTATTGCTCGCCGTCCGGTAGGATGGCCGTTTCGACTTGGTAATCGGTTAAAGCCGCCTGTAGTTTTGCCAGATAAAGCGGTGCAATAGTCTCGTTGGTAACGATCAAGACCTGTTTGGCGCGAATGTGTTTGGTCAACAGCTCCGCTTGGGCCAGCAAGCCGGAGCCTATGTAAATCGGGTAACTTCTGTCGTTATTTAGTGCAACTTGCAATTCTTTCATGATCTTCTAAAGCAGCCTGGTATTGCTGCAAAATGGTTTTAACCACGGTTTTAGTGGGCAATACGCCGGAATCGATTTTAAAATCGGCGCATTCCGTATATAGCGGGTCGCGTTGCGCCAGCAGGGTTTGCAGACGTTGTCTGGGATTATCGGTGCGTAATAGCGGGCGTTGCGTATCGTGTTTGGTGCGATGCAGAATTTTGTCGATGGAGCAATGCAGATACACCACGAAACCGTTATTCTTTAATGCTGTCCGATTCTCCGGCATTAATACCGCGCCGCCGCCGGTAGCCATTACTATCCCTTGCAATGCCGATAAGTGATGAATCACCGTTTGTTCCCGCATTCGGAAACCTTCCTCGCCCTCGTAGGAGAATATAGTCGGAATATCGACGCCCGTGCATTCCTCGATGACTCTATCGCTGTCATAGAACGGCCATTGCAAAGCTTTGGCAAGCTGTTTGCCTATCGTGGTTTTACCCACGCCCATCAGGCCTATCAGATAAATGTTTGCCGCTGATTTCATTGCATTGGCTATTGGCGCTCAAAAAAAACCCGAGCATTATGCCCACTTTTTGCAGGGAGTTAAATTTTATGATGCCGGGCGTTAGCTTTTGAGGGCTACTAAAAATTAAAGGAATCTCCTTCTGTCATCTGGAGAAGGTTGAGATTAGGGTGATAAAAATAGGAAATTCACCTTATTTAATTCTCCTCACCCCAACCCTCTCCATCAGGAGAGGGAGTCAATTTACTTTCACAGGCTAATGCTATTAAGTTGGAACATCCCCTCTCCCTCAGGGAGAGGGCTAGGGTGAGGGGTAATCAACTTCTTAATTGCCTCTGTTTTACAGGGTCTCTTAGCTCAATTAAAGTCAGCCGAATGGCTTCCATCACCGCCGGCGTGTCTTGTAAAACCTCATTATTCCAAAATCTCAGCACTCTATATCCCGACTGTTCCAAATAATGGCTTCTACTTTGGTCGTACTCCTGTCGATCGGCATGCTGTCCGCCGTCAATTTCTATAACCAACTTGGGTTCCAGGCAGACAAAATCAACAATAAATGGGCCGATAACCTGCTGTCTGCGAAATTTGCAGTCCAACAACTGCCGATTCCTGAGCTGTTGCCAAATCGTGCGTTCGGCATCGGTTTGATTTTTGCGTAATGAACGGGCCAATTCTTTCATTGCAAAAGCCTTTTTTGGATTCCCTCACCCCAGCCCTCTCCCGGAGGGAGAGGGGGAATTCGCCAGACTACGCTTGGCTTGCGTCATATAGCTAGGAAAGTTAGCTCCCTCTCCCTTTGGGAGAGGGTTGGGGTGAGGGGAGATAAAAATTCCAGCAACATTCTCTGCCTTGCAAGCTAACAATACTCCCGATAGCTTTTGCGCAAATAGCCTATCCAAACTGCGCCGCAATCTGCCCCTGAATTTTTTCCGCCATGGCTTTACGGTCAGCTGCATCTCGAATGGGTCTACCCACCACTATATAGTCAGCGCCATTTTGAATGGCTTGTTCGACGCTGACCGCGCGTTTTTGATCGTCGTCTTCGCGGTTATCCACCGGCCGGATGCCGGGAGTAATCACCAACAGCTTTTCGCCCAAATGTTCGCGGATCATAGCCACCTCCAGCCCGGACGAAACAATGCCGTCGCAGCCAATCTGCAACGCACGCTTGGCGCGCGACAGCACCAGTTCGCGCACGTCGCATTGAAAGCCCAAATCGTCCAGATCGCCGCGATCCAAGCTGGTTAATGCGGTGACCGCCAACACTTTTAAATCGCCCTTGGCGGCTGCAGCGGCTTCCATGATGGAATCGTTGCCGTGGATAGTGGCCAGATCGACGCCTTTATTGCTCAAGGCTTTAATCGCGCGGCCTACCGTGGCGGGGATGTCGAAGAATTTAAGATCGACAAACACCTTTTTGTCGCGAGCCTTAAGCCATTCGATGAAACCGAAATAGTCCCCGGACATGAACAGCTCCATGCCCACCTTATAAAAAATCACCGCATTACCCAACTCTTCGACCAAGGCTTGCGCTTCGGCGATGCTGGAAACGTCCAAAGCCATGATCAGGCGTTCGCGGACGGGAATGGCTTTGTTTGATAAGAATGAAGTCGACATAAGGATTGTGAAATAGATTGTTTACTGGATTTTGGGTGGCATTTTTATTGGTGAGTTGGACAAGACCTGCTAGAGTGGAATGGCCAATTGTTGTTTTTCCAGCACATTCATGCAAACGGAAGCGTGATGTGGCGAACGAAGGAGCCGTAATATGACATTGAATACGTCATTGCGCCGTAATCTACCGCGCCGTTGGGTTTTCATTAAACTTTCATTAAGCTGAAATAAACAAGGCCTAAAGTTCTATAATCAGGCAAGCAAATGATGTTCTCATTAAGCTAACCAGTATATTTGATATGAATCAATTTCGCCCAAAAGGATTTATTCGGCCGCTACAGCCTGAAATGCAAAGCGTTAAGCGGGCTATGGATACCGCTTTAATTTTTGTCACACTATACGTCTCGCTCAGCATTTATGGTGAGCCATTTGTTCGCGAATACTTTGGCCTGTTCATTGTCTGCACCGTATTGTTCGGTATTTTTGCCGAGCACCAGGAGATTTATCAAGGCTGGCGCGGCGATCCATTATTCGACGACGCCGTGCGCATCCTGCTGTCGTGGGTGGTGGCTTTTGCGCTGATTGCCAGTAGTTTTTTTGTCTTCGATTTTGGGTTTGAATATTCCAGAGAAGTATTGGAGCTTTGGCTGCCGTTGGCGCCGCTCAGCATCATCATGCTGCATTCTCTGCGGCGCTCGGTTTTGTCTTATTTGCGGCGGCATGGCCTTAATACCCGCAACTATGCCATTTTGGGCGGCAATGCGCTGGGTAAGCGCTTAAACACTGCCTTAGCTGAAATGCCTTGGCTGGGCTACCGGTTTATCGGTTTTTTTGACGACCGCATCGAGAACACGCAACGCCGACAAAGTGAAGACATGGTGGAGAGCATCGTCGGCAACTTTAAAGAGTTATTGGAAAGAGCGCAGCGCGGCGAAATCGATCATATCTATATTACCCTGCCGTTGCGGGCGGAAAAACGGATTAACCAACTGATTCGCGAGCTGGCCGACAGTACCGTTTCGGTCAATATCGTTCCTGATTTTTTTACGTTTAACCTGATGCAATCCAAATTAAGCAGCGTAAAAGGCATCCCGGTAGTCAGCGTGTTCGATACCCCGTTAAACTCCTCGATGGATGGCTTTTCCAAGCGACTGGAGGATTTGGTGCTGTGTGCGATTATTTTGCCGATTATTGCGATTCCGATGCTGATCATCGCCATCGCCATCAAGCTGACGTCGCCGGGGCCGGTCATATTCAAACAAATGCGGTACGGCGTTAAAGGCGAACCGATTGAAGTGTGGAAATTTCGGTCGATGTCGGTGTGCGAAAACGGCGACACCATTAAACAAGCCACAGCCAACGACAGTCGGGTGACACCGTTGGGCGGATTTTTGCGGCGCACATCGCTTGACGAGTTGCCACAATTTCTTAACGTATTAAGCGGTACCATGTCGGTGGTTGGTCCCCGGCCGCATGCCGTGGCGCATAACGAATATTATCGCAAGCAAATCCAGGGCTACATGCTCAGGCATAAAATGAAGCCGGGCATTACAGGATTGGCGCAAATCAGCGGTTGCCGCGGCGAAACAGATACCATCGACAAAATGGAAAGACGAATACACCACGACTTGGAATACATTCGACATTGGTCGGTGGCTTTGGATTTGAAAATCGTGATGCTAACGGTCTTTAAAGGATTTGTCGGGCAACAGGCCTATTGAATTCCTTTACCCGTTTTATCCTGAGGGGATTAATTGCCCAGGAAATAGGTAAAAATTACAGTAATAAGCAGGACGCTAAAATAAACAAGGATGGCCGCGTGAGTATTACTCAACAACATACAGATTCACAACAACGCTTCGCTGTTCGCTTGCTTGGGTGGCGACTGTTTTGCAATTGTTTCGCCGTCTAAGTAATGGCTGTATTTGCATTGATATCTTATCTTCGTGCACGATGATGTTTGATTTGTGTCCCGAAATTACCAGCTGAATTTGGCCGAAGTCATCCACAGGCTCATTAATCTAACCAGAACAACCCATGGCTAAATTCAAAAGGAATCGTAAACTGGCATTTCTATTCATTCTGTTAAGCATTGCCTGGATAGCTGTCTTATTCGCCGAATCGTCACAGCCGCCAGCTAAGATAATGAGCGAAGTTAACGGCTTGGATAAAGTGGCTCACTTTGTGGCGTTTGGTATATTGGCGTTGATGCTGTGCATTGCTTGTTTCTATTTAAAAGGTACGCCAACAATGCCGTTGCTATCCATGCCTTTACTAATAACGGTTTTATCCGGCTTTGTGGAGGAAGGGTATCAAATGACAGTGCCGGGTCGCGCTGCAAGTTTCCCTGATTTGTTTGCCGATTTTTGTGGGGCTATTTTTGCAATTTTATTAGTCAATCGAGTCGTTCCATTAATAAGGGAGTACAAAGGAAATGGTTCGGACTGATATATTAAAGGCGTAACGTCAAAGGTTTTCTTATTCAATATAGAAGTTATTACGCGTCGAAATAATAAAAATGGATAAACATTAGGATAATATGTTTCAGGGGGTTGCTTGTTAAATAAATATGCTAGAAATGATGTTACGGCTTCAATATTATCGGGGTGTATACAATAATATGGATATAAAGCCGGTAGAACAAAGGCAAAGTCTTGCCAGTAAAAGTATCTCTGCGTTGAAATGGAATTATATCGGCCGTCTGATTTCATTGTCGTTACAATTTATAGTCGGAATAGTACTAGCGAGACTTTTGGGGCCAGAACCTTTCGGGTTGGTTGCAATTGCTTTATTTGTACAAGGATTGGGTAATCTATTTGCAGAAGGTGGGCTGAGTTCGGCGCTAATACAAAGCCAAAATATATCAGAATTCGATATTCGTAGCGTTTTTTCAACTCAGCTTGTGATTGGTGTTTTAATTACTTGTTTGGTTATAAGTTTGGCGCCATTGCTTGCGGTGTTTTTTAACGAGCCGAACGCAACGCCGGTAATTATCGCTATGTCATTTTCATTTACCATTCAGGCTTTGGGGCAAACTTCTTCTGCGTTAATTAAAAAAAATTTGGCATTTAAAAAGATACAAATTATCAGTCTGTTCTCATATTGTGTGGGCTATCTGGGTTTAGGCTTATCACTTGCTTATCTTGATTACGGTGTTTGGAGTTTGGTCGCTGCGCAATTATCCCAAGTCAGTCTAAACGCTTTTATTACCTATTTCAGTCAAATACATCCTATACGGCCTTTTGTAAATCCTAAGAAATGCCGGTTTTTACGGTTTGGCGCAGCAATAACCCTAAATAATATTACCAGCTGGGGTATTAGCAATCTTGACACTGCAATCATTGGTCGAAGTTTCGAAACAGCGACTCTTGGTGTATATAACAGGGTGTTTAATCTGGTTAATATGCCAATGTACGCTGTGGTGTCCAGTATGCAATCGGTATTATTCAGCGCATATTCAAAGTCTCAAAGTAACAGGCAGATCTTGCGATGCACATTTGTCGCCTCCACGACTATCATGGCGTTACTCTTCTTACCGTTCTTTGGCGCGATGGCTGCAGTTCCAGATTTAATTATCAATTCACTTTATGGTAGTAAGTGGGTGGCAGCAATTCCTCTAATGACTCCATTATGCTTTGCCATGGCTATTAATGCCATGTTGGCTATGTCTGGTCCTTTACTAAGCTCTATCGGTTTGCCGCAAATTGAATTAAAAGCGCAGTTGGCGGCGTTGTCCTTTAGCATCCCAAGTCTTATTCTAGCAGCACAATACTCTGTGTTAGCCGTAGCTTGGACATTATTAGGCACCTATGTTTTTCGGTTACTGCTTTTGGTAATTGCCACGCTTAAGGCGGTTGGAGATAAACCGTATAGATTATTTACCATTATTATCATGCCATTGGTTATAGCCATTTTGCTATACGGGCAATGCTGGTATCTCGGGCAATTGCCTTGTCTGCAAGCTTACTCTACGGCAATTCGGCTTAGTATGATTGTTTTTAGTTGTGCTTTAAGCTATCCGTTTTGGTTATTGCTTTTTAGAAGGCTAATTATTTGTGGCAATATGAAGGAGTTTCTAGTTTCTCTTCAAAATAAATTACCTGTAAGGCTTTTTAAATTGGTCGGGTTAGCCGTATGAGCCATAGTCAAAACCTTATAGTAATAACTTTAATGGCGTCTCAAGGTGAAACCGGAGTTCAAACGCATTTTAATACAATCCTTGATGCAGCCAAAAAACTAGACCTTGAATGCCAGCTAATTTATCCGTATGACCCTAGAGTTAGAGTGCCAAGAAAATTTGTTACCTTGATGGCCAGATTGCTCAGAACTATCAACAAGGAATGGGCCGTTTTATGGACTCGTTGGACGCACTATTATTTGATCCGTTATTTACTCAGGCAAAGCCTTCGAGTAATAGCTGAGTCTGTCGCTATCTATGCACAGGATCCGTTGAGCGCACGAGCGGCACTAATGGAGAGAAAGCCTGGTAATCGAGTGGTAACTGTTGCGCATTTTAATATTTCGGAATCTTATGAGGTTTTGACAAAGGGATTAACTGTTGAAGGTGGGTGTTTATACAAACATTTTCAGGAAAATGAAGCGTACACCCTGCCCCGTGTTGATAAGATTATTTTCGTATCGGCTTTTATGCAGAAACTGGTCAATGAAAGGTTACCATCGATTCATCTAGTGCCTCAGGCAGTTATCTCCAACTTCATTCACGATCCTGACCGACAGGGAGTCCCGCAATTGCGGAATGATTTAATAACCATCGGCTCACTCGAAAAGCGGAAAAATCAGGCTTTCATATTGAGAGTATTAGCCGAAGCCCATGCTCGTGGTCACAGGTATAAATTAACAATAATAGGAAATGGCCCGGACCGATTGCGGCTGGAAAGTTTAGCCAACGAGCTTAAGCTTACAGACAGTATTACATTCTTAGGATTCCAAGCGAATGCCTCAGGATATATGGCGGGTCACAGAGTATATGTTCATGCAGCACTAATGGAGAATTTGCCGATTACGCTCCTAGAGGCCTTATCTTACGGATTACCGATATTAGCGCCCCCTGTCGGAGGTATTCCCGAGGTTTTTACCGATGGAGAGCAAGGCTATTTTTGGTCCTTAGATAACGTGGATTTAGCAGTCGATAAACTTTGCATGATTCTTGAGAATAACGATCTATGCGAAAAACTGTCGGAAGGAGCCAGAGTTCAGTTTGAAACACATTTTTCGGAACATGTACTCGCTAATACTTGGCTGACAGAAATAAGCAGTACTTAATTTTTCAATACCCAAGGTGCCAAAGGAAAGCATGGACATTAAAACTATCGGCCTAGTGGGCCCTATTGAAACAGCATCATTCCAGGATATTTTATCCTCGCCGGGTGGACAGCCTTACCCAAAAGGTTTGGGTGGAAGTCCGGTTAATCTGATGGCCCGAGAGCTTTATAGTCGCGGTTATAACTTAATTCTGTACTCGTTAGACCGAGAGGTAAAAACCGAGGTAACGATCAAAGGAGAGCGTCTAACTATTCATTTTGGGCCATACAGAAGAAGAAGGGCTTTAGACTTTTTTGCGGCGGAAATTAAATATTTGGCACAAGCTATATTAAAAAATCCACCGGATTTTCTTCATGCCCATTGGACTTATGAATTTGCGCTGGCCGCACAAGCCACTAAGTTGCCACATTTGGTTACCTCGCACGATGTGCCGTTTAATATCTTAAAACTTGATCATAGCCCGTATCGTATTATTCGAACACTGATGGGTTGTAAGGCAATCTGGAAAACTCGATATTTATCGGCCGTCGCTCCTTATGTTGCAGAGAATCTAAAGCGCCAATTGTTTTATCGAAGAACGATAAGAGTCATCCCCAATGGGATGCCCGATGGCATTTTCAATAGGCCAAAATCCGTCAAATCGACCGATGCTCCTCTTACCTTTGCTACTATCCTAGTTGGGTGGTCCGGTAGAAAAAATGGCGAAGCCGCTATTGAAGCCTTTGCCTTAACGCGTAAACATTTGCCAAATTGTCGCTTAATTATGTTTGGTTCAGGACACGGAATTAACGAAGAGGCCGAGTTGTGGGCAAAAAGTAGGGGGTTTCAAGAGGGAATAGAGTTTGTCGGTCAACATCCTTACGAGAAATTAATTCAACGGATACGTGACGAGGTTGATATTCTGGTGCATCCCGCTTTGGAAGAGGCGCAGCCGATGGCCCTTATTGAGCCAATGGCGATGGGTATTCCTGTGATTGCTGGGCAAAGTAGTGGTGGAGTTCCTTGGACTTTAGGTAATGGTGATGCTGGCGTATTAGTAGATATTACTCAACCACAGCAAATAGCTGATGCTATGTTGAGTTTGGCAAATAATAATGCTGAGCGCTTACGAGTTGGACTCGCTGGATTAGCTTTGGCCAAACAGCGCTTTCATATCGGTGTCGTTACCGACGCCTATTTACAGGCCTATAACGATATTTTGACAGGGTTATGGAAATGAAGGTATTACACGTATTAGGGGAGTTAAATCCTTCCGGTGCGGAAACAATGCTATGTGCGGCAGGAACTTCCTTGAAAAAGTTTAATATAGACTGTGAAATATTGTCTACAGGGATACAGCTCGGGCCTTACTCAGATGAATTGGTAAATGCCGGTTACAGCATTCATCATATTGCCTTCAGAAAAAGCCCATTGTTTTTTTGGAAGTATTTTAAGCACCTTAGAATAAATTCCTACGACACTATTCATCTTCATACTGAGCGAGCTAATTTTTGGTTGGGTATATTAGCGTTGTTAAGTGGCAGTCGTTGCGTAAGAACTATTCACAATACATTTCCTTTTACCGGTTTTTTAGGTTGGACTCGAAAATGGCAAAGGCAATTGCTGGATAGGCTAGGGCTGACACATATTTCAATCTCTCAGTCTGTGCATGATACAGAATCTAAGCATTATAAGTTGCAGACTCCGATAATTCAGAATTGGTACAACAGCGAACGTTTCAAGCTTACAACTCAACATCAGCGTATTAAAGCTAGGGCCGATTTAAATTTAACTGGGGATGATTTTGTTTTTTTAACAATAGGTAATTGCTCATCAGTAAAAAATCATATTGCTCTTATTAAGGCATTAGCTAGTTTGGAGCAACTCTCTTGGGTCTATCTTCATGTTGGAATAGAAAAAGATTGCAGTGAGCGTTATTTGGCAGAGCAGTTGGGTATTGCCGAGAAAATCCGTTTTTATGGATTGCAATCCGATATCCTGCCTTTTTTACAAGCGGCAGACCTTTTTGTGATGCCTTCTATCTACGAGGGTTTCGGCATAGCTGCGATTGAGGCCATTGCGACTGGTCTGCCGGCATTACTTGCGGAAGTTTCTGGTCTTATTGATTTTAAACCAATCTTTAGTGATTTGTTTTACTGTGAACCAAATGAGGAAGCTATTGCTAAAGTATTACCTGACATTATTATTTCCAGTCGCGAGGCTATAAACCAGCGAGCGATAGAAAATTCAAATATTGCTGAGAAACTCTATGGTATCGAACGTGGGTTATCAAAATATATTGATTTTTATAAAAACTGAATAGGGCAAGCTATGGAATTTTTGCTCTTACCAATTTTTATTTTCTTCCTTTACGCAGTGTTTAGTTTTGTGAAGAATCCTCATTTGGCTGTAATCATTATTTTATTAGTCAGTGTTATAAATACTTGGTTTATTGAGCCTCCATCCGCTATGTTAGGGATACATGTTTACCTCTATGACCTAGTTTTCGTTCCGCTTTTTCTTAGCGCACTATTTCGAATTATTTTTCTAGGAGAGTGGCGTTTCATTTCCATACTTTGGGCCTTGTATGGGCTCATTATATTTTACGGCTTATTTGCCGGATTAAAAATTTACGGAACTTATGCGGGGGTAGATTTTCGCAATTTCTTTTGTTATTGGGTTGGTACTTTATACTTCATGAGTTTTGCCTATTCGAAAGAGATGTTAGATAGGTTCTATAGGCATTGGGTGCTGATTTGCTCATTACTGTTGTTGATTGTTTATTTTCGATTTGTTGCTGATTTTCTGCATTTGCCCATATCTGCAACATGGAAAGCTGCAGATTCCACAGGTGTAAGGTTTCGTGTTACCGACTCTGGGCAGGCATATTTATTAAGCGCGGTAGTGATTATGTTTTTTTTGCGTTTTGTTATTCCAACTATAGAACCGCCTTCCCGAGTTTTGACTGTAGCATTTCTGTTGGCTGTTATTGTGTTACAGCATCGCTCCGTTTGGGGGGCAACAATACTTGCAATAGCTACTATGTTTTTGTTGCCCGGTATTAAAATGCATAAAATAATAGGCAAACTAGCAGCTCTTGGTGTTATTGGCATGATTTTAATGATTCCATTGGTATTTTATGGGTATGCTGATAGTTTTATCGATTCAATAACGGGTTCCGCAGAGCGTGCAACTAATTTGGGAGCAGGAACTTTTGGTAGTCGTGTGCAATATTGGGAACGTATAATTATTTATTGGAACAAGTTAGCTTTTTGGGAGCAGTTTTTGGGAGAGCCATTTGGCTCAGGCTATGCGGGAAATGTAACTGCTCCACATAATATGTTTTTTCATTCGCTTTTGCGTGCGGGGGCGTTTGGAACATTTATATATCTTCTTTTTTATTCAATTTTATTGGTTAAGTTATTTTTGTATATTTTAATGAATAAAAATGATCGACTTTATCCTTCGCAGTTCTTTATGTTGATTGTGGCGCAAATAGCTTTTTACATACCGTATTCACCGCAGCCCCAACATGGCATTCTTCTTGGAATTGCAGCAAGCCTTGTAATTAGGGGCATTGCTGAGGGGGGTGGAAATAAAGAGAGAAATGCCAAGTATTTTTTAAATGCAACTTCAAACAAAAGACATGATGCCAAATCAGCATAAATTTGTAACATTAGATGCGTTAAGAGGGGTTGCGGCAATTCTGGTCTTAACAAGGCACACGTCTTTATATTGGGGGGAGATGAGTTTTCATCATGCGTATTTAGCTGTAGATTTGTTTTTCATGTTAAGTGGTTTTGTGATTAGTCATGCATATGATAAGAGACTAATCGCCTATGATATGAAATTGAGTGGGTTTGTTCTTACTCGGCTGATACGGCTTTATCCGTTATATTTGTTGGCGCTCATTACTAGTGCGTTAGTTTTTTTTCCAAAAAAAAATTTTTTTTCTGGTGATACAGGCATTGGGTATGATTTCTTAGTGTCATTATTTTTTTCTTTGTTTTATTTTCCATATAAAGTCGATGGTAGTGGGTCGCTTTTTTATATTAATGGGGTGTCATGGTCTTTATTTTTTGAGCTATTAATTAATTTTTTTTATGTATTATTTCGACCTTTTCTTTCAATAAAAATTTTAGTGTTTGTTGTAATTGTGACTGGGTTATATCTGGGGGGGGTCGCTATTTATGTGGGAGGCTTAGATTTTGGCTATCTTTGGGATTTGCAGTCGATACTTATAGGAAGTGCAAGAACGATATATGGTTTTTTCTTCGGATTACTATTGCATAGGCTTTTTTTGAAATATGGAATGGCAAAAACATCAACAATAAAAAGCTTTTTGATAGTATTGTTGGCGAGTTTTTTTCTTGGTTTCCAAAATATAAATGCATTGAATGGGTTTGTCGATTGTTTTAGTATTCTTTTTGCTTTTCCGGTATTTGTGTTTTTAGGGGCTATTTTCATCCCAAAAAATAAGTTGTTATATGTTTTTGAGGTTCTTGGCATTGTTAGCTATCCACTATATCTTTTGCATGATTCTGTAGGCGCCGGGATTGCTAAAATGCTGATGCTTGTTGGAATGAATGTTAAACAGTTTGCGCCTTATGGTGGATTCATCCTTATCGTTATATTGTTTGTAGTATGTTTGTTCCTTGATCGGTTTTACGACCGCCCTGTGCGGCGTTATCTATCTGCTATTGTGTTCAGAAGGTCTATCGGCGATAAGGTGCGAAATTGATATGGTTTTGAGTGCGCCTTCCTCTTTCGGGTATATATGTTGATAATTTATTTATGGGAAGGTTGGTAAGTTAGCGGATGCTCTTTATTGGTCCTGGATTTACCTTTATTTTAGTTAAAAAAATTAGTCTATGGTGCTCAGTAATAACGGCTCCCCAAGAAGTTGAAGACTGCGCATTCGTTTTCTCCTACTTGTTAGAAGGTATACAATTAATCGAATTTTTTGATGGTAATTAATTGTGTTTGTCTGGGTGTGGTTTGGGAAGGTTATTTTCTGAGCTATCTGCGTTAAAAATGACGGATTTTTTATTTTAATAGAAAGAGTAAAAAACTTAAAAAGGTATTTGCTAATGACGCGCCTCTTGAAAAAATTACCGAATTTATGCGATGCAAAAGAAATAGTTATAGTCGTTTTATTAACGCTAATTTCTGTTTATGTATTTTATAAGTTATATGGGTTTCATGATAGGAGTCTTGTTACGGTAGATAACGTTTGGTTTCAAGCCGATCTGTCACGTGTTTTTGAGAATATGACAAATCAGCTTTCTGAGGGGCACTACCGACTTAAGGTGCATCCTCTTTTCTCTATTCTGACATATCCGCCAGTGACGTTACTTGTTAGGGCAGGGTTGGGACAGTATGTGGCGGTTCAAATTTTCACTACATTTGTAGCATCTTTTTGGACACTTTCTTTATATGTATTGTTTAGGTTTTTAGGATGTCGATTATTTGACGCATTGGTCATTTCGATATTAGGAGCATCTAGTGCCGCTGCTTTGTTCTGGCTATCTGTTCCAGAGTCCTATGCCATTGGTTCAATAAGCATTATTTCGTGTTTAGCGCTGGTTGCTATAGCAAACCAGAAAAGGTTACCTGATTGGATTTATGTGGCAGTTAGTTCTTTCAGTTTAAGCGTAACTACCACGAATTGGATGATAGGTACTCTGAGCGTAATAGTGGAAAAAACTTGGAGGAGAGCGATTTTAATATCGATTATTGCTTTTTCGATTGTCGCTATGATATGGGGGGTTGAAAAATATTTATTTCCTCACGCTGTTTTTTTTATCGGCGATAAAGAAGAAGCATCATATATGTTTAGTCCGGGTTTAAAGCGCATTCTTTCTGTTGGGGGCGTATTTGTTTTTCATTCGATACTTTCGCCTAGTTTGAATGTGATTAATGATAACGATTTTGGTTGGCCCATGCTGAGTATCCAAAATTCATTGCCCGGCTCCAATGGAGTTCTAAATTTCATCGGAACCATCATCTGGTTAGTTCTGTTTGGCTTGGGGCTATGGTCTTTATTTACATTAAAAAAGCATCTTGCTTTGCGCATCGTTCTTGGGTTTTCATTTATTGGACAGTTTGCTCTTCATATTTTGTATGGCGAAGAAACATTTTTATATTCGCTGCATTTTGCCCCCCTCTTATTAACCTTGGTTGCCTTAATAACACTCGGTGCTTTGCGATTGCCAGCCATTTGCTTACTTATTGCATTGATTCCGATCGTTGTAATAAACAATTGGTCCCAGCTTAAGGCGGCGGATGTCATTGCCACCTCACCGCGCAACCAAGTCATAAATCAAATGCAACTGCGCCCGCAAGACCCTTGGCCGCGAAGCCAGGGACACGTGCTGTTGGCTATGCCGGGCAGTCAAGAAAGGAAAAAAGCCTATCACGAGCCGGGTGGCGGTTTTAGTCCCGGAGCCGGTTCATTCGGGGTATCGGTCTGGGTGAACGCCCCGGACGGGAAGTTATTGACTACAAGCGACACCATCGGTCAAAAGCAGATAACGCAGTCTTTTGATTGGAGCGATATCGGACATAAGTTACCTGGCATCCGAACGGAAACCGAATACTACCGTACGGCCTGGACGAGTAATGGCTGGGGGGCATGGCAGCTTAAGCTGGCGACTCCCGAAACCACAAATTCAATTCCTTCTTTGCTTATTCGTGGAGTAGGGCCATCAGGAGGGCCAATTCACGAACTTAGTTGGGACGGCGAGTCTTTACATATTAATAAATTGTGGTCGATGTCCATTCATCCGGCTCCAAAAGCCGTTTATTTGGGAGATGAAAACTCATCGGACTGGAAAACCCTAAAAAACCAACAAACGACTATCACTAGTGAAACCGGCTGGGGCTTTGCCCGCATAGAGCTTGACGGCGGCAGTACCAAGGAATGGTTAGCCAACATACAAGACGAACATCCGCTGGTAGAACCGGTATCGAGCAACGAATCGGCATTGCATGATCTAGTTCTTAATGTGCCGGATGAGGGCTTTTCCAACTGCCTGAATGCTCAAATTGGCCATTTAATGATGAGTACTGTCGACGGGGAGACTCGCCCAGGCGATCCGATGAACTATCCGTTGGAGTGGCAACGCGATGGCGCCTATATATTGGTTGCCCTGGCGAGAGCAGGCAAGCTCGACACGGCAAAATTGCTTTCAAAAGAGTTCGCAAAGCGCGACTTTTTTGGCGGTTTTGGACCGGAGGCCGATGCCCCCGGATTATCCTTATGGGCGCTAGGAACACTTGCATCGCAACTAAAAAGCGAAAGCTACGATTGGTGGCTATGGCCGCATGCAAATCGCAAGGTGGCGTTCATCGAAAAGATGCTAACGACGCGCTCGAAAATTACTCAAAAAATTACCGGCCCTATTGTGCCTAAGCACACCATCGATGCGCAGAACACTTTGCTGGCTGAACCCGCTCAAGACGGTTTAATCGTCGGCAAAATGGATTACACACGCCCGGTCCTTTTCATTAACGCCGTTAGTTATCGCGGGATGATGGAGGCGTCCCGGCTAGCCGAGCGCCTTAAAAAGTTTGACGAAGCAAAACGCTGGAAGGCGACGGCCGAAAAAATCAAAGAAGCATGGGGGGCAGGGTTTAAACCGCCGTTATCCGATAATGCTCGCACTTATATCAGCGCGTTATGGCCTAGCTGGATAGCAAGCGATAAACGCGAAAGCCTGCAAAACTATCTGGAACAGAGATGGTTAGTCCAGCACGACGCTTCAAACACTTTTAAGACTTCGCCATTGTGGACATATTTTGACGTGGCTGAGGCACATCAATGGCTTTTTCTTGGGCATCCCGAACGAACTTGGTCAACAGTTCGCTGGTTTTGGAATAACCAAAGTTCGCCAGGGCTGTATTCGTGGTGGGAAGGTCAAGGCGAAGAAAACTCCTTCAGGAAATGGGAAAGCGTGCGCGGCTGGGTCAACCCACCTAATGTAACTCCCCATTACTGGACGGCCGCAGAAATGGCCTTACTACAGTTCGATATGCTTGGTTATATTGACGAGGGTGGCGACGAACCAACACTCGTCATAGGTGCGGGAATACCCGTAGAGTGGCTCTCAAAGGAGATCGATGTTCGCAACCTGAAAACCAATGATGCCTCAATAGATTGGCATTGGAGCGGAAGCAAAATGAAGGTTACCATTCATAGTGAAAAGCAGATAAAAATCCGATTGAGTAATGGTTTTCCAAAAAACTCTACCTTAGAAGTAGTTTATTCAGAAGTCTAATGTTTTCATAGTAAAGTGTATGCTCTAGACATCTGGATTGAAATTAATTAAATCAAACCTTAACAACAACTGTTAGTTTATGAAAATATGGATTTGTATTCCTGTATTTAATCGCATCGAATACACCTTGAAGTGTTTGGCAACCCTCAATGCACAAACCTTTCAAAATTTCACTGTTGTTATTTGCGATCATGGCTCTACCGATCGCTCCACGGATCATATCCGCAAGGCTTTTCCTGACGTGGTTGTACTAAACGCTGATAGCAGTTTGTGGTGGACCGGTGCGATGAATCGCTGTGTCGAATATGTTTTGCAACATGCTGCTGAACAAGATTTTTTACTGACGCTCAACAACGATACGGAATTGCCGCTGGATTATTTGGCCGAATTGACTGCTCAAAGCATTAAATACCCGCACGCTGTGTTGACCTCTGTTATTCATGATATTGAAACCGGTGAGCGGGTAAAAGAGGGTTATCGCCAAAGCTGGTTAGGCGCTAAGGATCGAGCTGTAACATTTGAAAAGCACCATTTGCCTGGAGACGAGAATGTCATTGCGGTTACATTGGTGTCCGGTCGAGGTACTCTATTTCCTATAGAGGTATTTCGTAAAGTCGGTTTATATGATGAAAGACATTTGCCGCATTATTTCGCCGATTATGACTATAGTCACAAAGCCCAGCGAGCCGGCTATTCAATTTATGTGTGCAAGACTTGCCGGGTATTTTCCTACGTCGCGGCCACCGGGATGACGACAGTTCGTGATCGTTTTTCCCTAAAAAGTTTTATCGGCTTTTTAACTAATATTAAATCGCCAGCCAATCTGAAAGCGCGATGGTGGTATGGTTGGAATAATTGTCCGAAGTTGCTTTTCCCAAGTTATATTGTCCTGGATGTAATACGACTTATTGGCGGGTATTTCAGGCATTTTTTATTGAGGGCTTTTGTTCGATGAGCGCTATCAGTCGCCAGAAGCAATATAAGCCTAAAAAGGTTAATGTTATAGCAAATGCATAAGAACCATATGCGTAGGAATAAATATGGGCACCTGCTTGAGCGCCGTATTTAAAATACGGTTGTAAGTTAATTCATAATATTTCTTTACTTGCCCTTCCTTAAAAATTAACAAATGTTGAATATCTTATTAGCCATTGCTCGACGCCTACAAACTCGGCTGAAAGTAATAAAGTCAAAAAAAATTTGTCGCGTCGGTAAAGATTTACATATTGGTGCGCGTAGCCATTTTTGGGCGCCGGAATCGATATCTATCGGCAACGGGGTATATATTGGTAAAGATGTGTTGGTCGAGTGCAATGCTGAAATTGGCGATTATGTGCTGATTGCCAATCGGGTTGCTTTGGTTGGGCGGCACGACCACGATTTCCGTAAGATTGGTTTTCCTGTCCGTTTCTCGCCGTGGGTAGGGGCCTTTTCCCCGCCAAGCCTATTTCGAGAAGAAAAAGTAATTATTGAGTCCGATGTATGGCTTGGTTACGGCGCCATCGTTCTGTCAGGGGTAAGAATTGGTCGTGGGGCAATTGTTGCTGCCGGTGCCGTGGTAACTCGCGACGTTGGCGCTTATGAAATTGTGGCAGGCAATCCGGCTCGGAAGATTAGTATGCGATTCAAAGATGTAGAGACGATACAAAAGCACGAAGCAGCAATAAACTCTGGAAATTTTGTCTCCTCAGAACGCGGTTACGAGTATTGGCTTGTTAAACCGGGCGCAGAGTGTGGTGTTTTAAACGACTAATAGGGGCACTATGAAAAAGGTTGTAATTTTGCAGCATCGTTTGTTGCACTATCGATTGGGGTTTTTTGCTGGATTACATAAGGCCTGTGAAGAAAAGGGAATCGCACTGCATTTAGTTCATGGTCAACCGACGCTACGCGAAGAAAAAAAACGGGATGTCGGGACACTACCCTGGGCGGATGTGGTCGTAAATCGCTATGTCTCTATTGGTGGAAAAGATATTCTTTGGCAACCTTTTCCGGAAAGGCATCGTGACGCCGATCTGGTGGTTGTTATGCAAGAAAATCGCCTTTTATCCAATTATCCCTGGCTGCTTTTTCGCGACGTTCATAAAGTCAAAACAGCGTACTGGGGTCATGGACGTAATTTTCAAACCACTCGTCCAGCCGGTTTACGCGAAAAATGGAAGCAATTTTTAGTGGGCCGAGTGGATTGGTGGTTTGCTTACACGGATTTGACCAAAGACATTCTATTATTGGACGGCTATCCGGCTGAACGCATCACGGTATTGGATAATGCTATTGACAATGAAAGCTTTATGGCTGATTTGACAGCAATTTCTGCTGCGTACCTTACGGATTTGCGTAGTGAGCTTGGTATTTCGGAAAACGCTCAAATAGGTTTGTATTGCGGTTCGCTATATCCGGACAAGCGTTTGGATTATATGGTGGCGGCGGCTGACAGAATACGTTCGTCATTGCCCGATTTTCATTTGCTGATCATTGGTGATGGGCCGAGCGCGGCCGAAATACGGGTTGCCGCCGCAAGTCGGCCGTGGTTGCATCAGCTGGGTGTAAGGAAAGGCATAGAAAAAGCGGCGTATTTTCGATTAGCTGACGTGGTGTTAAATCCGGGCTTAGTCGGTTTGCATGTCTTGGATTCGTTCTGCGCCGGTGTACCGATGGTCACTACTTCCGACGCTCGGCATAGCCCGGAGATTGCTTATCTTAAAGACGGCGAGAACGGATTGATTGTGCGAGGGGATGCCGACGTGTATGCCGATGCTATCGTTGGCTTATTGCAACATCGTGAGCTATATACCCGATTGCAAACGAACGCCCTAGCCGACGCCCGGCGCTATACCTTGCAGAACATGGTGGAGCACTTTACCGATGGAATAGTGCAGTGTCTGGCGATGAAGCGGAAAGGTTAGCGGTTTGAAATTGATGCTCAAGCCGAAGTAATTATTAAATCTAAACTTAATGAGGAAGTAAAAGTGACAGCTTCAATTCAGCGGATTATGGATATACCGGTTTATTCAGGTCCCCCTGCTGCGGTACTGGCGGAGATGGAAAGAGCTATCTCGGCCGGTGAGGTTGGCGGCTATATTTCCATTACCAATACCGAGTCGATGTACCATGCATTGCGCCGGCCCGACCACTTAAAGTTCATTCAAGGTTCTAACTTTTCCTTGTGCGATGGTGTTGGCGTGATTGCAGCCGGGTATTTCTGGGAACAAAAAATTAGTCGTTACAACGGCCCTATCCTGCAGCTGGATTGCAGTGAATATGGTCAAGCAAGGGGGTGGCGTCATTTTTTCTATGGCGGTAAGGAAGGGGTTGCGGACTTGATGGCCGAGAAACTTAAAGCCCAATTCCCACAATTAAAAGTGGTGGGTACATATTGCCCACCATTCCGCGAATTGTCGGCGGAGGAGGACGAAGAAGTGGTCCGTATGATAAACGAATGTCAACCGGATATCGTTTGGGTTGGGCTGGGCTTGGTCAAACAGGAGGCATGGATAGCAAGACACTTGCATCGCATAAAGGCTTCTTGGATGGTTGGTGTCGGAGCGTCTTTCGACTATCACTCCGGGGCGGTTCCTTGGGCCCCGCTCTGGATTCGCGCGCTTGGGCTGGAGTGGGTTTTTCGATTGATCATTCAGCCCAAACTACGCGCTAAACGTTATTGGTGGTCGTTTGTGTTTGTTGCTGAGGCGGCGGTAGCCGGAATGATGCGACGGTTTCAGGGCGTAAAAGTTAATTCTTAAGGAGTAGTGCTGTGGTTCGTGTAGCTGTTGTTGGTTTAGGAAAAATGGGGTTATCGCATCTTGCAATTATCAGGGCGCATCCCGATGTAGAAGTCGCGGCAGTTTGCGATGCAACCGGATATGTTCTGGATGTACTTAATAAATATACCGGAGTGCGAACGTTTACCGATTACGACGAGATGCTGCGCGATGCGGAGTTGGATGCAGTAGTTATTGCTACTCCATCTAGCATGCATGGGCCTATGGTGCGCAAGGCTCTCGATAAGGGCTTGCATGTTTTTTGTGAAAAGCCATTCAGCGTCGATAGCGATGAAGCTAAGGTGTTGGCCGAGGAGGCTGTTGCAAAAGGCGTAGTCAATCAGGTGGGCTATCACTACCGTTTTGTCGGTGCCTTTCAGGAAGTTAAACGTCTTCTCGACTTGGCTGTCATCGGTAACATATCGCACGTACTCGCAGAAGCTTACGGCCCTGTCGTGATGCGGCCAAAGGGCAGTTCATGGCGCACTCAGCGGACGGCCGGTGGCGGTTGCCTTTACGATTACGCCGCACATCCACTTAATTTACTGAACTGGTATTTAGGTATGCCTCACGGGGTGGGCGGCAGCGTTTTAAACAGCGTGTTTTCCAAAGAAACCGACGACGAGGTGTTCGGCACCTTGTATTTCGATGAAGGCAAAAGTGCGCAAATCTCAGTAAATTGGAGCGACGAGTCTTATCGGAAAATGAGCACCAAGATAAGTATCTGGGGTGCTGCGGGACGAATTGTCGCTGATCGCCAGGAAATCCAGGTATATCTGAGAGATACGGCAAAGGTGCCCGATGGTTATCAGCTAGGGTGGAATGTTCGTAATACGACTGAATTGACCGATGAAGTTTGGTTTTATGTCAGAGGTGAGGAATATTCGGCGCAGCTCGATTATTTCGTTAAGTGTATTGCGGATAAGCGGACGGAAAACGTTAATTCATTTACCAGTGCGGCTGAGACCGACAAGGTCATCGCGATGATGATTGCCGATGCTCAAAAAGGCGCGTCTGTCAGTAACGATCAAGTGTTGCCAGTTGCACCTGCCAAGAAGCGCGGTATTTTTTCGTTTCTGCAATCTTGATCTATCAAGTTCAGCGGAAAAAATAGGCTCCGCATGCAACGTTAACAAACAATTGGCGACCCTTAGAGGTTTGGAGATTTTTTAATGGATAAATTACTTTTTGGCGATAATCAATTCTTCGGTGTTAATCATATGTCCGAAGAAAAGGCGCGCGCTCAAGCAATGCGGTTTCAGGATATCAATACCGTTATAGAAGTATTGGATAACGCTTACGATGAAGGTATTAAGACCTTTATGTGCACCACTCACGAACGAATTGCCTTGGTTTGCGATCACATGCGCGCCAATCCCGGGCGTTACGCGGACTATCAATTTTTCCCCTGTATGCCTTATGCACACAAATATGCAAATGCGATGACCGACTACGGCTTATTGGGTGCAATCAAAAACTTTCTGCCGGAAGAAGGTTTCATCGATTCTGCAATGCGCGGCGGCATGTCTTTAGCGAAAAAGGACATTGAAGGTATTACTACTTTGTTGATAGATGCCGAAATGAAGATGTTTGCCGGACTGAAAACACCGGTGATTTTTCTACAAAATGTGGTTGTGGACTTTTTATTGGGGCTGGGGTTTAACGAGGCTTTTCGGATATTTGCCAATCACGTTAAAGCGCGTTACGGCGCCGAACCCGGATTTATTACAATGAACATGCCTAAGTTGCTGGATGTTCTGGAAGAGTTAGGCATAGAAAATCCGATTGTTTGCGCAAATATCAATAAAGTCGGCTTTAGAATGTGCGGCGGTTTCGAGGCTTATGAGCAAGCGCTGAAAGCGAAAAAATTTCGGGCGATAGCCATGTCCGTGTTTGCCTCCGGCGCAATTGCTCCCCAGGAAGCCATCGAATGGGTTTGCGATCAGCCGAATATCGAGTCGATTGTTTTCGGAGCCTCCAGTCGCGGCAATATCCGGTCGACTCGGGAATTGGTTGATCGGTATTGGCAAAAGGAAACTGCGTAAATAATGGTAGTTATCCCGATAGTCTTTAAGTGAGGTGAAGAGGTTCGTCTTCTGCGATACGAATGCCAAGCCAAGGCGCCCTCTTCATCCGGAGAGGGCTGGTGCGAGGAGAATCTAACGAGGAAAATGCCTTTTATCCCCTTCGTCCTTTCTCTAATTCTATTTTTCACCGCTTTTCCCTCTCTAGCGTCCTATCAGCAAACCCTTGCTATTGAACGATGCCTATATCCGACGGTATAGTTTCAAAGCCAATGTCTTTGATCGGCGATCCGGCGCAGGCTACTAATCTCTTGTTAACGATGGCTAAGCATGGATCGGCAATGATACTGTCTTTGTCTATACCTTGCGCTACCCAGTCAGGCCAAGTTGCTCCGGGCGTTTTTTGGTTTTGTTCGCTGATGTTGTAGTCAACGGCCAATGGACCGTTAGTTGACCAGATTAGATTTTTTCTAATAATTGACGATGTTTTAGGTAAAAAATAGCGAAATGAAGGACCGTCTGATTTACCTGTGACAATAATATTACGTTCTATCAGATTACCTTCCGGCCAAGCCTTGTTCTGCATCGGGATGGCGAGCTCTGGATATTTTTGTTTCCATAACGGTGTTTTGTAAGCAGAGGATTCAAGTTTAGTTTGATTTTGGTTCAAGTCGTATGTGGGAGCAAACTGAGAAACCCATATTGCAGCGCCATTAGTTTTGAAGTAATTGTTGTAAATTTTATTATCTCGGCCACCATGAATGTGTAGAGATACTGCGCCGGCATTTTCAAAAATATTGTCGTTAACAGTAAATCCGCTCGCGCCATCATCCAGATAAACCCCCATCGCGTAATTCGGTGATTGATAAATGGCTTGATTCCTGGCTAAATCGACACTCTTCATGCCATAGCCGATAATGTCATGAATATAGTTATTTCTAATGATATTGCCCCGAGCGGACCAGTCTCAACCTGTGTATATGGCGCCACAGTCCGCAGCTTGTAAACAAAAGTGATGGATTTCGTTTTTCTCAATTAAGTGGTCGTTGCCTGTTATTAAAATTGCACTACCAGCACCTTGTTCAAGCAAGTTATGAGTAATTCGAATACCTACACCGTTTGCTTCTATGCCGGAAGAGTAGGTAAGAATAGTAGTGCCCATATGGTGGATATGATTGTTATGAATTAAATGCTCGGCACTGTTTAAACTATTTCTGTCGCCTCCGGAAACTACTACCCCGTGTGCGCCTGTATGATGTATGCTGCTGTTAATTAACTTTACGTAATGACCTCCTTTTATTTCTATTCCTTTGCCGTCTATATTGCTGATTTCTAAGTTGTCCAGCGTGACATTTTCGGAGTTTTTCGAGGTTACGGCGGTGGCTGTGCTATGCTGAAACTTGATATTCCTGAAACTTAAATAGCTAGTGCCGTCTAAGCTCAAAATACTCGGTAGTGACGAAAGAATAATCGTTTCGGGAGCGCTTGAATCAGTGGGTATAAAGTTAATTAGCTTAGTTGAGTTATCGTAATACCATTCGCTTGGTGTATCCAAGAAAGATGGTAAGTTCTGGATGTAAAATCGTCGTCCGCTTTCAAGTTTATAAAGTGCCGGAGTAGCCAATTTAATCGCGCTCTCTTGTGCGGTGATTGAGTCAATCCCTATAATTTGATCGAACCAGTCATTTCCCGGAAATATATGTACTTGCCCATTATCAGCTTCTCCGGTAAATGGTGGAATTTCCTCCATACTTGAAAAGTGGCTTTTTTCATCGAAAGGGGCTTTGATATGGGCCCAGTCACGGTCAGGCCAACGGGCTAACACCATTTTTTGATTGTTTACATACAGCTGAAATTTTGGCGCATTACCTTTTATCCGACCGGTATCAAAAAATTCTGTGTTAATAGGGGGGGTGGTAATTGGGCAACGCCAGAGCTGGGTGTCTTGATGTTCACAATTAATTGGAATGCCGCCACTAATCGTCACGTTTGAACCCGGTTCCCCTTGCCAGATTATTTCGCGGTCTGCAAAGCCGGAATCAATTAGATTGAAGTTTAAGGGATGATTTAAATAATAAATTCCGCCTGCAATATTTACTGTAACTTTTTCGTTGAAAGCATGTTCTTGCTTTAGTTGCCGAATTGCTTGTTTAGCCCTTTCGATTGTTTTAAATGGGCCTGTATTGAGTTGCGGGTTGGGGGTTTTGGCAGTGCCCGACCATAAATCATTTCCATCGGGGTTGACGTAATAATTCTGGGCCATGGTCTCAGTCGTACAACAGAGTAATACGGCTAGAAAAATTTTAATCAAATGGTTCATAAGGTTTCGCCTATTAATAGATTTTTAGCCTTTTTGGAATGTCTGGCCTTATAGAATTCCTGTACTGAATGGCGGGTAAAAAAGTCTGCTATTTAATGTGCTTGATGACATTATTTATAAGATATATAAGTTCTAAGGAAGTGTTCCTGTTATGTGTGGTTATTGATATAACTCAGTCTGTGTGAGCCAGAAATACTCACACGTCCGCGAATTAAATGATTACATTCACGGACGATTGGTGGGTGATGGCTATTTAATAAGCCCGATATCTGCAGGAATACCCTTAATGCCTAATTGATTTATTGGGGAGTTAGCGCAAGTCAATTTGACTTTACTGCCGGTGATACTAATGCAAGGGTCGGCATTGATGCTGGTGGTCTCGATTCCCTGGTTAACCCAGTCGCTCCAAAGAGCGCCGCCTTTTGTAGCTGTTGTGTCCGGGATTCTATAGTCGGTCCTTATGGCACTACTTGCATGCCAGACTATGTTATTGCCGACAAGGTTACTTTCCTTAGGTAATTGATAACGTAGGGAGTAACCCAAATATGCTGTAGAGATAATCACGTTCCTTTGAATGGTGTTCCCTTCCGGCCAAGTATCATGACTCATCGGTTTTGCAAGTGCCGGGTACTTTGATTGCCACAACGAGTTGGTAATCGGCATGGTCGTTAGTGATGCTCGATTCCAGTCCCAATTGTAATATGGGCTATACATCGCTACCCACAATGCTTTTTTATTGGTTTTAATGATGTTGTTTTCAATCCGGGTATCTCGGCCATTGCCCAATTGAATGGAATTGGTTCCTGCATTTACTAATATATTCCCAATAACGTTAGTGCCGCTGATTCCATCATCTAAATAAATTCCACGTGCGCCTTCATATGTATACTGAATAAGGTTTTTAGATATGTCGACTTGAGCTAATCCGTAACCATACATATCATGTATATAGTTATATTGAATAACATTGCCGCGATACGTCCAATCCCGGCCGGAATAGATCGCTCCACAATCATTACTGTTTTGGCAAACAGAATATATTTCATTTTTTTCAAATATATGGTCGTTACCGTTAAACCTAATGCCTCCGCCTTGTCCTAAGGCAATTAAATTATGGAGGACATTGATAGCGACACCATCTAAATCGACAGCTGGTGCCATTAATAAATTGGTGTCATAGTCGTAAATAGTATTGTTGTATATAGAATTTCCAGATGCTTGTAAGGTTGGTCTATTACCACCGGATAAATAGATTCCTCCTTGTCCGCTATCATGAAGTTTGCTGTTTGAAATACTAGTGTTTGTGTTATTTCTTGCGTATATCGCTTGTCCACCAACATTGTTAATCTCTAAGTTATCCAATGAGATTGCGTCGGATTTAGATATAGTAATTGCGTGGCCGGAGCTGTGCCGGAAAGTTAGATTACTAATTTCTATGTGGCTGGCTGAGTCTAACTTAATTAAGTTTTGGACCGTCGATATGACAATGCTCTTAGGAATAGTGTCGTAGGGTGGGATAAATAAGAGTTGACTATTTGTTTGGTCATAAAACCATTCTCCTTGACTGTTGAGTGCAGATTGGATATTTTGCAGGTAAAAACGTCTGCCGTCTGCTATGGCGGTAGCCGTTGGATTAGCTAAACTGATTTGATTGTTGGTTTGATCCAGTAACGATATACCAATATATTGGTCTAAGTAATCATTTCCTGGAAATATATGCACTTGTGCATCACTCAAGTCGCCGGTGAGTGTAGGCATTTTTTCATATACACTGAATTTTATTTTGGGCGTAAGTTCAGTCCTTATATGAGCCCAATCGTAGTCTGGCCATCTGGCGGGGTGTAGGCGATAATCATTTAGAAATACTTCAAATGCTGGTGCGTTGCCTTTTACGCGTTCATCCGTTTCGCCTTTAATGGCCGTCGCCAATGTTGGGTCAAGTGGGCAACTTAAAATTTGTTCTGGATTAGCTGCGTCATAGGCTTGGCAACCCGCTAGTTGCACACCGCCGGTAATTAAAGTTGTACCTTTCTCGCCTTGCCAGAGAATTTCTTTACCAGATTCGCCGGAATCGCTGTCGTTAAATTCTAAAGCCGCTTTTAATTGATAAGTTCCTTTCCCGACGTGTACGGTAATCGGCTGGGTGAATTTACCAGCGGTTTTTAAATCCCGGATGAATTGCTGCGCTTTGGCTAGGCTTTTAAACGGCCCGGTTTTGGCGGCAGCATTAATGGTGGCGGATGAGCCATCCAATTTGGTATCACTACCAGTAGGGGAAACGTAAATGTCTAGCGCCATTGCCGTGGAGCAAAAAAAGAATGACGCGAGGAATAAAGTTAATTTGTGTGCCATGAGTACCACCAGTTAAAAAATCGTCTCAGGATGCTAAAGCAAACCTCTAAATTGACCTATTGCCCATAAGGTCTAGGCATCATCTACCAGAGCCAATTCGTAGGGACAAATATCTTGGGGAGTAAGACTACCTGTCCATGGCTGTGACGATATAGCGAAATTGTGACAAAAATAAGTCTGCTACGAGTCATCCTTGGTAATCCCGTAGCCAACTACATCATGATGTTAGCATGACTCTAGAATAATCACTTGCAAAAATTTGTAATTAATGAAAGCGGTTGATGATATGCGCACAGCTTGGGTGTTATCGAAATGGTTGGTTATGGCTCATTCCGGTTAGCTTATGGCAACCGCGCAAAATTAATGGAATTTCCTGCTCGCTCCGTGCCTAAGGGCATAAAGGACAATGTTGGAATTTGGAGATTAAATCGGTTGCTTACATTCTCGTGCTTGCTCTGTCTTTGAGGTGGGGAGAATTGTTAGAGGTCGTTTTATGCTCACCAACTCACCTATCGCTGGTTTGCAGGGTTGCCGGGGCTAACCCGGATTGCCCATAAGCTGCGTCGCTGATGAAATTATTGGCTTTTCCGGTGCCTATGTTGGTGCCAAAGAACCTTGGGAATGCATATAGAAAACTTAGTGCTGCATAGCTCTGAGTTTCGAACGCGCGTTAAAGGCATCTGTATGTGCCTTCTTGGGTTTCGGGTACGCGTTCGTGGTTGTGGGATGCGTGTCCGCGGCCCTGGGGTATGCGTTCCGGGTGTCCGGATATGCCTTCCAGGGTTTTGAGTATGCGCTCGCGGTCTCGGGTAGTGCCCCCAAGACTTTCGGAAAGGCGTGCGCGACAATTAGCCGCACAACATAAGGCTTGTGATGGGCTAAATTATTTCAGTAGAATCATTTAATCCGTTAGTGCTGATTTGGATGGCTCTGGCGGCACTGCAGTATCTATTTGTCCGGCCGGCAAGCGGTTGGGCGTTGCGATTAATTCCCATAGGAGTGTTAAACATGGCTAAATCCGACTATTTTCCTCGTCCCGATAGCGAGTTATTGGTCTGGCATGATCGTTTCAAAGTCAATTTAGCTGCTCGGCAAGCGGAGCTTAATTTAACGGCCGAAGATATTGCCACCGTCGATCACGACAATCTGGAGCTGCATGCCAAGATCACCGAAGCGAATGCAGCGGCTGCTGCGGCTAAACATGCCACGGCGGATAAAGCCGCCAGTCGAGCCAGTATCGAAAATAAGGTGCGGGCTTTAGTGCGGCGCATAAAGGCGCATCCCACTTATTCAGAGGCCTTGGGTAATTTGCTCGGTATAGTGGGTGCGGAAAATACAACCGATCTCTCATCGGCCAAGCCGGTGCTTAATGGCGTGGATCATACCGGTGGGGTGGTCGTGCTGTCCTTTATTAAATCCAAGAGCGACGGTATCAACATCTATTGCCAGCGCGAGGGTGAGCCGGACTTTGTCTTTCTGGCCCGCGACACGGCACCACGTTATGTCGACAATCGCCCGTTGTTGGTGCCGGGTAAACCGGAGTTGCGGCGCTATACGGCCGTTTATGTGGTCAAAGACATTGAAACGGGTTTGTATAGCGACGAATTGGTGGTTAATTGCGCGCCTTGATTCCAAGACGTATAGTAAGGTGTCTAATTATATTTTTTGGTTTGGAATATGAGAAATATTTGCCGGTAATCTGTTAAATGGGGTAAGTGTCAATTGACACTCGGCAAAAATATAGAGATGCTACAGCCATGACACATTCAAATATCCTTGCTTATATCGATATCCTCAAAGTCTTCCGGAGCAGGGAATATAACCATTTAAAACAGTGAATATTTTCGGGATACAGTTCCCTATCCTCAATTACGAAGACACTTTAAATTTATTTCAAAGCTGGATCGATGGCAGGCAAGCCCATCAAGTTTGGATTGCCAACGTGCATACGACAGTGGCCTGTCTCACGGATCACGAATTGCGCGACATTTCCAACAGGTCTTTATTTACCATGGATGGCTTGCCCTTGGTTTGGTACGCCAAGCTGGTGCATCAGGCCGAGATTAAAACCCGTGTGTGCGGTCCGGATTTGATGCTGAAATGCTTGGATTATGGGCAGCAGCAGGGCTGGCGGCATTTTTTCTTGGGAGGAAAAGACGATGTGTTGACGGATTTGGTTGCCAACACCCGCAACCGTTATCCGCAAGCGAATTTGGTCGGTTGGCATTCGCCGCCGTTTCGGCCCCTGTCCGAGCAAGAAGATTAGCAGCTGGTGGATTTAATCAATGATGCCCAGCCGGATTTTTTGTGGGTGGGATTGGGTGCGCCTAAGCAGGAAAAATGGATAGCCTCTCATCTTGAGAGGGTGCATGTGCCAGTGCAATTGGGCGTTGGCGCGGCGTTTGATTTTCACTCAGGCCATATCAAGCGCGCACCGTTATGGATGCAAAAAAGCGGATTGGAATGGTGTTATCGGATGTTGAAAGATCGGCGCCTGATTAAGCGATATTTTTCCACCAACCCGATTTTTCTGCTGCGCTTTGCCAGGGATTTTTTGCTGGTTAGATTGTTGAAGCGCTCGGCAGCCGTTTCTTGAAAATGTTTTTTTGTATCGGTGGGGCGTAAAAGCCCAGTATATAGTTTTCCTTTCCTGCGAAGCTACAGGGAGGATTGGGGGGAATGCTGTTGATTCCTTCTCTATGCGTACACAAAGGGTTTAAAGGAGAGGGTTAGGAGGAGGGCAATCAAAAAGGTGTTTCCTTATTGGATTCTCCTCACCCCGGCCCTCTCCATCAGGAGAGGGGGCTTAATTTATTTGCGTTATGAACGATTGGAAATGGATTTCACGTCTCTTGTCGTTACGCCCTTATACAACTGGCGCGGGCGGCCTATTTTCAGCTCGGGATCGGAAATCATTTCGTCCCATTGAGCGATCCAACCCACCGAACGGGCCAAGGCAAAAATGGCGGTGAACATTTCGGTCGGGATGCCGAGCGCCCGCAACACGATGCCGGAATAAAAATCGACGTTGGGGTAGAGCTTTTTCTCGACGAAGTACGGGTCTTCCAGCGCAATCCGCTCCAGTTCCATCGCCAGTTTAAACAGGCGGTCGTTGTTCAGATTCAATTCGTCCAACACTTCGTGGCAGGTTTGCCGCATCAGTTTGGCGCGCGGATCGTAATTTTTGTAGACGCGGTGACCAAAGCCCATCAAGCGGAACGGATCGTTTTTGTCTTTGGCTCTGGCAACGTATTCGCCGATTTTCGACACGTCGCCGATTTCTTCCAGCATGTTCAGTACTGCTTCGTTGGCGCCGCCATGCGCTGCGCCCCACAGGCAGGCGATGCCGGCCGCTACGCAGGCATAGGGGTTGGCGCCGCTGGAGCCGGCCAGTCTTACGGTAGAAGTGGAAGCATTTTGTTCGTGGTCGGCGTGCAGGATCAGGATTCTATCCAGCGCTCTGACCAAAACCGGGTTGGCCAGATAATCTTCTCCGGGGTCGCCGTGCATCATGCGCATGAAGTTTTCCGCATAGCCCAGTTTACGCTTGGGATAGATAAAAGGCATGCCGATGCTGTATTTGTAGCACATCGCCACCATGGTCGGCATTTTTGCGATCAGGCGGATGGCCGAGATGTAACGGTCCTCCTTACAGGTGATGTCCATGACTTCGTGGTAGAACGCCGACAGGGCGCCGACGACCCCGACCAGAACCGCCATCGGATGCGCGTCGCGGCGGAATCCGCTGTAAAATTTAATCAGCTGTTCGTGTACCATGACATGCTGGCTGATAGTGGTGACGAAGCCTTTCATCTCCGAGCCGTTCGGCAGATCGCCGTTCAGCAACAAATAACAGACTTCCAGAAAATCGCATTTTTCCGCCAGTTGTTCGATGGGATAGCCCCGATACAACAGGATGCCGGCATCGCCGTCGATAAACGTGATTTTTGAAGTACAGCTGGCGGTGGAGGTAAAGCCGGGGTCGTAAGTAAAATGACCGGTCTGCGCATACAAAGACCGAATGTCGATGACGGACGGCCCCATGGTGCCGGGCGTGACCGGTAATTCGATAGTGCGGTCTGGGTCATCCTGTTTTAACGTCACTTTTTTATCAGTCATGTCAAATTCTCCGGAGAGCTAGCTGTTGAGAAGGGGATGGCCCCTATTCTATTGCAAATAGCGAATAAACACAGCTTAAGATAGGGATTGTTTACAATTTGGTTTCGATACAGGGGATTACAGTGATAGGACGCTCTAATAATTCCATTTCCCGCCGGGGATTGTCGTAAAAGTCGAAACACGATCCCCTCTCCCGCGAGGAGAGGGGGCTTTATGACGGTCTCTAGAGGAAGAAGGAATAGTAAGGGCCTTGCCCTTGTTCCTGTGTGCATGTCACTGCCATTATGTTAAGGAAAAAGCCCCTTCTCCCTTTGGGAGAAGGTTGGGATGAGGGGATCAAAATGAGATTTTTGCTTGTTTATCACCCTCCCCTAAGGAGGAGTATCCGCACTTAACTTAATGGCAGTGACGCGCCGTGTGGGAACGAGAAAAATTATTCCGTCTCCCTCCCAGGGCATAAAGGAGAAGGTTAGGATGAGGGTATGATAATCAATTCACCTAGCCCTCTTCCGCGAGGAGAGGGCGCTTTTCGCCCTCGTTGCCAAGCGGCTCAAGGGGGTGGGAAAAAGAACACCCTACAACTGGAGGATATTATGGGACGGTTTGTTTTATGGCTGGTGCTATTGCTGGGGCAGGCGTCGTTGCAGACGGCAAGGGCGTTGGATGTTCAAGAACTCCCTGAGCCGCTCAAGCCTTGGGTTAACTGGGTGTTGGCGGATGAAAGCCAGTACCGCTGTCCGTTTGTCTTCGACGACTTTCAACTAAAACGCTGTGCCTGGCCGGGCGTACTGCGCTTGAATTTACAAGCTAAACGCGGAAGCTTTGTCGCCGACTGGACCGTATACCGCAAGGATTGGATTATGTTGCCGGGCGACAACCAGCATTGGCCGCAAACCGTCACGGTCAACAAGCAAGCAATGCCGGTGGTGGAAAAAGACGGCAGACCGGCACTGCAACTGCCCGCCGGGCATTATCAAATTAGCGGCGAATTTCTCTGGGAGCGCTTGCCGGAACAATTGGCCTTGCCCGAGGCTAGCGGCCTGATTCAACTTAGCGTTGACGATAAGCCGGTCACTTATCCGCAAATCAAGCAGGGCGCACTTTGGTTGCACGCCGATAACGATGAGACGGCGGATAAGCAACAAGATAGGCTGGAGTTGCAGGTGTTCCGGCAAGTGTTGGACGAGGTGCCGCTGCAAGTCATCACGCGTCTGGATTTGGAAGTATCCGGCAAGACGCGGGAGATAGAGTTGCCGTATGCCTTGTTGCCTGACTTTATCCCGGTGACCCTCAACAGTCCTTTGCCGGCCCGCCTGGACGGCAACGGCCGCTTATTGGTGCAGGTGCGGCCGGGGCGCTGGAGTATCGATATTCACGGCCGCCATCCGCAAGCTTTAACGCAACTGGATTTGGCCGTCAAGGACGGAAATTGGCCGGCGGAAGAGCTGTGGGCATTTCAAGCGGTGCCGGCCTTACGCCTGGTGGAAATCGCCAATCTGACCGCAATAGACGGCAGTCAAACCAATCTGCCCGCGGAATGGCAGCATTTGCCGACATACCAATTAAAACAGGGTGAGAGTATGGCGTTTAAGGTAATACGCCGCGGCGATCCGGAGCCGCAGCCGAATCAGCTTAAACTGACGCGTACGCTGTGGCTGGATTTCGAGGGCGGCGGTTATACCGTCAGCGACAACATTACCGGCAGCATGAGCCGGGATTGGCGTTTGAATGCATTGCCCCAATTGAGTTTGGGGCAGGTTCAGCTGGACGGCCAGAGCCAGTTGATCACGCAATTGCCGGATCGCAGCCAGGGTGTCGAAGTGCGGCGCGGCGCGATTCAGCTGAATGCGGATAGCCGTATCGAAGCCGATTTGGGCAGACTCAGCGCCAGCGGTTGGCAACAGCGTTTTCAACAGGTGCAGGCCGAACTCAATATTCCGCCCGGTTGGCGTTTGCTGGCGGTCAGCGGAGTGGATAATGTGCCGGATAGCTGGTTAAGCAATTGGACCTTGCTGGACTTGTTTTTGGTACTGATCGCGGCGCTGGCTGTGGGGCGCTTGTGGTCGCCGCAGTGGGGGGTGTTTGCCCTGCTCAGCTTGACGCTGATTTGGCATGAAGCCGAGGCGCCGCGTTTGATTTGGTTGAATGTCCTGGCGGTATTGGCTTTACTGCAAGTATTGCCGGACAATCGATTTCGGCACTGGCTGAAATGGTATCGCAACGGCAGTTGGCTGGTGTTATTGATGTTGACGATCCCGTTCATGATAGATCAGATCCGTGTCGGTATTTATCCGCAATTGGAATTGCCGGCGCAACCTATTCAACGCCTGCATTCGGTAATGAGTGCGGCAGCGCCGATGGCGATGCAAGCGGAGCCGATGACGGATATGGCAGCGGAGCCCGAGCAGAGCGAGCGGGCCGAAACAAAACGCGAGTATTTGGCCAAGCCCAAGATGTCTTCGCTATACGGTGGCAGCGCTGCCGGCAGCCTGCAACGTATCGATCCGGACGCCAATCTGCAAACCGGCCCCGGCCTGCCCCATTGGGAGTGGCATAGCGTGCATTTGAGCTGGAATGGCGCGGTCGATAGCGCTCAGCAAATTGGTTTGTGGTATTTATCGCCGGGCGTCATGATGTTGCTGCATTTTCTCCAGGCCCTACTGGTGGCGGTATTGGTTTTGAAAATGCTTGGCGCCATCGCCGCCAACTGGCGCTTGTCCTTGCCGGGTTTAAGCTGTCTGTTGCTGCTACCGCTGTTGATTGCGCCGAGCAATAAGGCCTACGCCGATTTGCCCGATGCGCAAATGCTGGAGCAACTGAAAACCCGCTTGCTGCAAGCGCCACAGTGTCTCCCCAACTGCGCGCAGATCGCCGACATGCAATTATCGGTTAAGCCGGAGTCGCTGCGGATCGAACTGCAATTGCATGCGCAGCAGGATTTGGCGGTACCGCTGCCGGCTCAGCTTGAGCAATGGTTTCCGGAGCTGGTCAGCGTCGATGGCGGCGAGGCGCAAGCCTTGATCCGGCAGGATGACGGCAGCTTGTGGTTGGTGGTGACGCAAGGCGTACATAAGGTAGTGATGCAAGGCCGCTATGCTGCGTCGGATAAATTCAGTTTACCGTTGCCGTTGCCGCCGCAACACGCCAGTGTCAATGCCGACGGCTGGCGGGTGGATGGCTGGTACGAAGACGGCAAGGTCGGTCCGCAGCTGGAGTTCAGCCGTTTGCAACTCGATACCGGACCGAAAAACAAGTTGCAGCAAACCGCTTTGCCGGCCTTTGTGCGGGTGGAAAGAACCCTGCATTTGGGCCTGGACTGGCGGGTGACCACCCGAGTCGAGCAATTGGCCGGCGCGCTTAGCCCGGTGTTGCTGGAATTGCCTTTGTTGCCGGGTGAAGCCGTGACCAGCCCGCAAGTGCGGGTCAAGGACGGCAAAGTATTAGTGAACATGGCGGCCGGCCAACCGACTCTGGAATGGGAGTCGGCGCTGGCGAAAACCGAGCAATTGGTATTGCAGGCTGCCGATACGCCGCAATGGCACGAAGTTTGGCGGGCCGATGTCAGTCCGATTTGGCATTTGCAAGCCGACGGCATTGCGGTGGTGCAGCATCAGGATGGGCAGGGACAATGGCTGCCGGAGTGGCGGCCCTGGCCGGGCGAGCGGGTTAATCTCGCTATCAGTCGTCCGCAAGCAGTGGTCGGCGCCACCCTGACCATCGATAGCAGCGAAATGATGGTGAAACCCGGACAGCGTAGCGAAACGGTAGAGTTGAGCTTGAGTATCCGCAGTTCCAAAGGCGGACAACATGGCGTAAAACTGCCGGAGCAGGCCGAATTGCAAAGCGTGACGATAGACGGCATCAGCCAGCCGATTCGCCAACAAGGCGCAACGGTAAGCTTGCCGATACACCCCGGTGCCCAGCAAATCGTGTTGAATTGGCAAACAGCCAAAGAGCCGGGATTTCTGTTGAGGACGCCGGCTGTCGATTTGGGCGTGGTCAGCGTTAATAGCCGAATTCAATTGCTGATGCCGCAAGAGCGCTGGCTGCTGTGGACCTTGGGGCCAAAATTCGGACCGGCCACGCTGATTTGGGGTTTGCTGATCGTGCTGGCGCTATTGGCTTTCGGCTTGGGCCGAATCGACATCACGCCGTTACGGCAGTGGCAATGGTTCTTATTGTTGATCGGTTTGAGCCAGTTGCATATCGCCGCCGCGTTTTTGGTAGTCGGTTGGTTATTGGCACTGGGCTGGCATGCCGGCCATGCGCCGGCACGGCGGCGCTGGTTTAATCTGGCGCAAATCGGCTTGGCGGGTTTGACGCTGCTGTCCTTACTGCTAATCGGCATAGCGGTGGAGCAAGGTTTGCTGGGTGAGCCGGATATGCAGATTACAGGCAATCAATCCACGGCCACGATGTTGAATTGGTATCAGGACCGCAACGGCCCGCAACTGGCTACCGCCACGGTGCTGAGCTTGCCTTTGCCGGCATACCGGATTTCGATGCTGGCCTGGTCTTTATGGATGGCGGCCGCGCTTTTGAGCTGGCTGCGCTGGGGATGGGACTGCTTCTCCCGAAACGGGGTATGGAAAACGGCGGCGGTTGCACCGGTCAAGCCGGAATAGGCGGGGGGTAATGGGCTTAAGCTGAGATAGATAGTCCCTTCCTTTTAATTACGCTCAGGGCATAACGGAGAAGGTTAGGATGAAAGGGTATTTTCTTTTCGGATTCTCCTCACCCCCAACCCTCTCGGCAACTGCTCCCCGCGTTGCGGAGGAATCGTTATGCGTGATGCCGAATAATTTGTTATTGCGCTCAGCCCTTGTGTTTCTCCTCAACCATTTCGTCGATGTGTTGCATGACATCGGCGCTGGCTTCTTCCGCCAGTTGCATCTGCCGGATTATTTCGTCGAGCAAGGTCGGGTTTTCCGTCCATTGCCGGCGAGAAATTTCGTAGGCATATTGAGTGGTTTTGTGGACTTCCGCATGAGGATGGTTCAACTTGGCGTAGGCGGTGGTGGTCCTGAATTTTTCGTAACCCAGACCTTCGTAATACCACTTGCCCAAGCGGCAACTGTGGTTGTCCACCATGATGGCGTTGTGTTGCGGGCAGTCGCTGGTGGTTTCGATCGCGACATAGCCGTTTTGTTTGTAAACAATATGATCGAGTTTGGCGAGAACCCCGAATGATTTGTCTTTAGCGTAGGTGATGTAATCGACCGAGATTTTCGCGGATTGGGATAAATTGGAAAACTGCTGGCGAAACGAGTTAACTTGCTCCAGGATTTCTTCGGACAGTGTAGCCGAGTTATCCGCTTCGGTATGCATTTGCTCGACGCGCCTATTGAACGCTTTCAGCGTTTTCGATACTTCCAGCGCCGCATCCTTAGTGTGTTCGGAGAGATTTTTCACCTCGTCAGCCACGACCGCGAAGCCGCGCCCATGTTCGCCGGCTCTGGCGGCTTCGATCGAGGCGTTCAGTGCCAGCAGATTGGTTTGATCGGCAATGCCGGTAATCATCGACAAGGATTCGGTGATTTTTTTGCTGTCGTTGATTAAGGCGGCGATTACTTCAGACACGGAATGCACATTGGCGTTAATGTCGGAGAGGGAGTTGCTGATGATTTCTACTGTCGACAGGCTGGCTTCGGCATTCTGCCCGGTTTCAGTCGCGATATCCTCGACTTTCTGCATTTGCTCGGTAATGTTCAGCAAGTCGGCCTGATTGCCTTTCAGGTTATTAAGCAGGTTGGTAGTGTTGAGCGCGTGCAGGCCCGCCGATAAACGCCGCCTAATCATCAATTTGTCGTTTTCATCCATGTGCCTAATGGACGCGTTCATGTTTTTGGCCGATTGTTTTAACAAACCGGGAAAGCCGTCCACTAACGCATAACGTTCGTGATTGCCCTCGGAGGCGTGTTGAAAGCAGGTGTTAATTTCCTTGAAGTAAGACTCCATGATGTCCAGCATTTCATTTAACTCCCAGGCTACCTTGCCAATTTCACCCATTCCTCGAGTTTGGGTGATGCGGTGATAGAGCTCGCCGCGGTTAGTATTCTTTAACACGCATTCCACGCGTTCCAATACGTCTAGGGCTTGTTTGCCGGTTTGCCGGATATAGAATGCGACAATCGGCAAGGGGATTAGAAGGACCAATGCCAACCAATGCAGGTCTTTTTGCAGCAAGATGTAAGTAAAAATTGCGCACGATGAAATCAGAATCGCAGCAACCGCGTAATTCAGTTTGGTTTTTAGGAACGGAATATTGGCGTTCGAGTTCATGGCTTATACTCCGTTGGGTTTATAGAGACTCAAAACCAGACTATTGTAGCTTTTGGCGCCGGTCTGCTTGACCACGTCGAATAAATACTCCAGCGATTTATCTGGCGCATCCTTAATCGAGTGGCGTTTTTCTATGGCCAGCATTTCCCGATAAATCGGCGTTATCACTTCCAGTGCGGTGCGGGGAGGATTGCGGCGCACCGAATAGTAACCCTGCAGTTTGCCGTTTTTATCGTAGTCTGGCGTGATGTTGGCAAACACCCAATAAAAGCCGCCATCCGCGCAGAGGTTTTTGGCAAAGCCGAAAAATTCGTCGCCGGCTTTTAGGGTGTTCCACATAAATCTAAATACGCCGCGCGGCATTTCCGGGTGTCTGATGATATTGTGCTGTACGCCCAGCAGTTGATGTTCCGGGTAACCGGCAATTTCCATGAAGATCCGGTTGGCATAAGTGATTCGTCCTGACGTGTCCGTTTTTGAAACGATAAAGTCGTCGTCCGCAAGTTTCTTTTCATTATTATTCGGCGTGATAGTCGGCTTCATAATCCGCACCTTTAGTAGGGGTATTGGTTTGCTATTCTATGTTCTTTTCTGCGAAAGCTACATGGGGTTTCGTGAGCTTGGTCACAGCGTAAGGCAAAAGAAGGCTGTCGTTGCAGTCCTGGGTTAGGAATATTTCCTGATAACAAGATTAGCTCAATTGAGCAGATTAATCAGGAGACGTTTGATGGATGTGGCTTCGAATGGTTTGTCGAGTATTGCGGAAACTTCGGATTTTTCGATTGCGGCCAGCCGGCTCTGGTTTTGTTCGCTGGTGACCATCAGAATGGGAACCGAGCCGCGCTCAGGATGATTACGGATATGGTCGATCAATTGCAGGCCGTCCATCTCCGGCATGTTGTAGTCGGTAACGACCAGGTCGAAATACTGCTGATTGAATATATGCAAGCCCTGTTTGCCGTCGCGGGCGGTGACGATTTGATCGATACCGATGTTCTCGAAAACCTTGGTCAGATATTTCAGCGAAAATTCGCTGTCGTCCACCAATAGTACCCGCAGGTCTTCTATGTCCAGGTGCGTCAGGTTGAGCTTCTCCGGCCTGACATATTCCAGTGTGGAGTGTAAAGCCGTGCGTAAGGCCTGACCGGTAAACGGTTTGGGCAAGATCGCGATAGCGCCGGCCTGGCGGATAGGCTCCAGATATTTGATATTGGTTTCGCTGGAAATCAACAAAAACGCCATTTCATACGAAGCCTCGTCCCTACGCAAGGCATGCACCAGCTCGACGCCGGTCATGTCCGGCAAATACATCGCGCTGACAATTAAGTCCGGACGGGAATGCTGTAAGCGCTCGAACAACTCGGCGCCAGTATTCACGCAGGTAATATCGGTGATTTCACAGTCATGCAAAAAATGCGAAATAATTTGCTGTTGAGTGTGCGACGGCTCGACAAGAACAACCTGAAGGTTGGCAAGCTGATGATCAGTCATGGGCTAATGTTTTTTCATGCAGTATAGGGTTAAACCGATATGCGCTTGTTTGGCAAAGTGTTTCGCGGCAATGAAGTCCTCGCGAGTTAAGGGTAGTCCATGAACGGAATGGTCGCAATAAATAAGGCCTATCGTCTTATTCTCCGCATATACCGGGAAAACGAAGCACTCGTATTCGCCTATATATTGGCGGATTTGCGGGGAGTATAGGCCGTGATGTTGTTCCGGAAACAGCCAGACGCCGTCCAGCTGTTGTAAGGCGTGAAACAGCAAATTCGCGGAGGGTTCGGAGTTGTGAATCCGGATTTTTTGCTCGAGCGCCGCTTTCTGCCAGCCCAAGGAAAACTTTTCGTTCAGCGTCTGTTTGTCCGGGCTCAGCAACATGAACAGCGTTCTGTCCATTTCCACGCCGCGATGTATGCCTTCCAGTACCATCTCAAACAGGCCGTTCAGATCGATATGGCCGCTGATGTGGCTGCTGATGTCTTGCAGAATTTGAAATTGCAGCTGCTTTTTGTCGGTTTTTTCGTCCTCGGCGTCTTCGAACTTGGCGATGATGGCTTCGGTGCTGATAAATTTTGAGGCGTCGTTGGCGCCGAACTGGCGGGCGATATGCACTGCTTCGGCAGTGTTTTTGTCGATCTTAGCCTTCAGCGTTTCCGGGGACAATCCGGAGAAGGCGGCGATTTTTTGCAGGCAAGCCCGCATCGCGTCGGAGTCCCGGCCGGCTTTGAGCGCGGCGCAGATTTGATGGCCCAATTGCACCATTTGTATCCGCTTCTCGGCCGAATCCGGCTTGGCGATGGCGTCTTCTATCAAGCCGCTCAGACACCAGGATTTGCTGAGCTTTTTGCCGAGTTCCTGCAAGGTAAAACCGAGTATTTTTTTCTCGGCTTCGCGATTGTTCAGGCCGCTTTTTTCGATTTGTTCATGGACCTTGAGGGATTGCGGATTGCCGGAACACCAGAAAGCAATATGGCCGATGTTGTGCAGTAATGCGGCTACAAACACTTCCTCCGGCGAACTGTCGCCCATGGTTAATGCCAAATCCTTGGCCTGCACGGCGGCATGCAAAGCCAGGGCTATTTCCCGATTGGCTCTGTCCTTATTGGTTGAAGACAGAATCGCTTCGAAAAACGAACAAGTTAAGGTCAGTTCCCGAATCACTTCCGCGCCCAGCACGACAATGGCCCGCGACACGGTGCTCATTTTCTGTTTGGACGGATTGTAGTAAGGGCTGCTGCCCACCTTAAGCAGTTTGGCGGTGAGATTGGGGTCTTGCAAAATCACCGTTGCCAGCTCAATTGCCCCTTTGTGCCTGTCATCCAACGCCGCGTAAATGTTGTGCGCGGTGTTGGAGAAAATCGGCATTTCCTGTACGCGCAGCAGCTCCGTCCATTCGTCCAGAGTTTGCGGTGGCTTCTGCGCGGCAGCGGTTGGGGTCATTGAATTATAAGGCTTTGATTTTGGCGAATTGCTCGTTCAGGTTTTTTAAGGACGATTGCAAGCCCGCCAGTTTCTCGCGCTCTTTCTCGATGACTTCCGGTGGTGCTTTATCCACAAACGCGGCATTGCCGAGCTTACCTTCGATGCGCGGCAGTTCTTTTTCGATGCGCTGGATTTCTTTTTCCAGTCTAGCCAATTCGGCATCTTTGTCGATCAGGCCGGCCATCGGAATCAGGATTTTCATATTGCCGACCAGCGCTATTGCCGATTCCGGCGTGTTGTCGTCCGCCGCCAGCCAGGTGATGCTTTCCAGTCTGCCTAGTTTCAGTAGATAACTTTCGCCTTCTTTCAGGTAAGCCTGGTCCGCGGCACTGCCGTTTTGTAATAGTACGTTCAACGGCTTGCCGGGGGCTATATTCATCTCGCCGCGTATTCTGCGGATGCCGAGGATAAAGTCCATCGCCCATTGGACTTGAGTTTCGGCATCGGGGTTGATCGCCGCGCTGTCGCTTTCCGGATAAGGCTGCAACATGATGGTCGCAGCAGTTACGCCGGCCAGCGGACTAACCCGCTGCCAGATTTCTTCGGTAATGAAGGGCATTATCGGATGCGCCAAACGCAGCACGGTTTCCAGCGCGCGTAACAGAGTTTGGCGGGTGCCGCGTTGCAGGGTTTCGTCGTCGCTTTGCAGCGATATTTTCGCCAGTTCCAGATACCAGTCGCAGTATTCGTTCCAGGTAAATTCGTAGATCGCTTGCGCGGCCAAGTCGAAGCGGTAGCTTTTGATCGCGTCGTTGGTTGATGCAATGGTTTGGTTTAATCGCGACAAGATCCACAAGTCGGCCTGGCTGTAAGTGCACTCGGCGCAATCGATGCCGTTATCCTGATCCTCGGTGTTCATCAGCACGTAACGCGCCGCGTTCCACAATTTGTTGCAGAAATTGCGGTAGCCTTCGGTACGCTGCAAGTCAAAGCGAATGTCGCGGCCGGTCGATGCCAGCGAAGCAAAGGTAAAGCGCAAGGCGTCGGTGCCGAAGGATTGAATACCGTCCGGGAATTGCTTGCGGGTGGCTTGTTCGATTTTCTTGGCCAGATGCGGCTGCATCATGCCGGACACGCGTTTGGCTACCAAGTCTTCCAGAGCTATGCCGTCGATGATGTCGATTGGATCGAGCACGTTACCCTTGGACTTGGACATTTTTTGGCCTTCCGCGTCGCGGACCAGGCCGTGAATATACACTTCCTTGAACGGCACCTCGCCCTGGAATTTCAAGCCCATCATGATCATCCGCGCCACCCAGAAGAAAATGATGTCGAAGCCTGTGACCAATACGCTGGTCGGGTAATGTGCGGCCAATTCCGGAGTCTGTTCCGGCCAGCCTAAAGTCGAGAACGGCCATAAAGCCGACGAGAACCAGGTGTCCAGTACGTCTTCGTCCTGTTTCAGCGGGTAATCGGCGGCCAGGCCATGCGTGGTGCGGATTTTCGCTTCGGAATGGCCGACATAGGTATTGCCTTGATCGTCGTACCACGCCGGGATGCGGTGACCCCACCAGATTTGCCGGGAGATACACCAATCCTGGATGTTGCGCATCCACTCGAAATAGGTGTTTTTCCAGTTGTCGGGCACGAATTTGATCGCTCCGGTTTCCACCGCTTCGATGGCGGGTTTAGCCAGCGGCGCGATTTTGACGTACCACTGATTGGTCAAGAAAGGCTCGATCACCGCGCCGGTGCGGTCGCCGCGCGGTACCATCAATTTATGGTAGGCTATTTTTTCCAGCAGGCCTTGCGCGTCCAGATCGGCGACGATATGTTTGCGCGCTTCGAAGCGGTCCAGACCGATATAGGCTTCCGGGATTAGAGTATATTCGTCGTTGTTGCTACGTATCGCTGCATCGACGGTAAAGATATTGATCAAACCGCCATGCGGGAGATCGGCGATAGCCGAAACATGTTTATGCCGCGACCAGACTTCGTAGTCGTTGAAGTCGTGTGCAGGGGTGATTTTCACACAACCAGTACCGAACTCAGGATCGACGTATTCGTCGGCGATGATAGGAATACGGCGGCCAGTTAGCGGCAATTCGACGAATTCGCCGAGCAGATGTTTATAGCGTTCATCGTCGGGATGGATCGCCACCGCCGCGTCGCCGAGCAAGGTTTCCGGGCGGGTGGTTGCCACTAACAAATGGCCGGTGCCGTTGGTCAACGGATAACGCATGTACCACATCGAACCGTTTTCTTCCTCCGATAGCACTTCCAGGTCTGAAACGGCGGTGTGTAAAACAGGGTCCCAGTTCACCAGACGTTTGCCGCGATAGATCAGGCCTTCTTCATAGAGTTTGATGAATACTTCCTGTACCGCGTCCGACATGCCGTCGTCCATGGTGAAGCGTTCTTTTTCCCAATCCAGCGACGAACCCATGCGTCGCAATTGCCGGGTGATGGTGCCGCCGGACTCTTCCTTCCATTCCCAGACTTTCTCGATGAACGCCTCACGGCCCAAGTCATGGCGAGTTTTGCCGTCGGCGTTGATGATGCGCTCCACTACCATTTGCGTGGCGATACCGGCATGATCTGTGCCCGGTTGCCACAAGGTGTTGTAGCCCTTCATGCGGTGATACCGCGTCAGCGCATCCATGATAGTGTCCTGAAACGCATGCCCCATATGCAAACTGCCGGTGACATTCGGTGGCGGAATCATGATGCAATACGATTCGCTTCGCGCTTTAGCCAAGTCGCCCTCGCTTTTGGTGGCGAAATAACCGCTCTCTTCCCAAAGTTGATACCAGCGTTGTTCGATAGCGTGCGGGGAATAGGTTTTTTCCATGTTCTGTGTTGGATGGGCTTGGGTTGAAAACTAGGATGTTATTTTAACCGTAAATGAGCAAGGAGATAGAGTTAAAGCCACTACGGGTGAAGGGCCAGATTGTTGTCGATTTATTCTGTTTGACAGTGATCCGTCTGTCGGAGACGGGAAAGTTGCTTTGGTGCAGGAAAATTATTGTTAGACTAAGGCACGAACGTATATCCTCGTTTTCTGGATGATATACGGAAACTACTTAATTACTTGTTAGGCTTTTCATGACCATTCCAGATCCAGACGCGCATGCGATAGCTTCCTTTCGGAAGTTTTATACGCTGCTTCCAAGAGGGAATGATCTGTCTTTGTTGATCCTCAAGCTTCATTTGCTAGTCGAGGAGCAAGTCCGTGCCTTTGTGGATGAGCGACTTCAGAACAAGGAAGCTCTTGGTTTGGCAAAACTTGAGTGCCATCAAGCCATCTGTCTTGCAGAAGCCCTCTGCAGCGAAGGTCTGCATCCAAACGTATGGGAGGCAGCAAGAAAGCTCAATAGCCTGCGCAACCATATTGCACACAACCTTGAACTCAAGGGCGTTGTCGACCGCATGAACCACATCTCTCGCCTGATAGGCGTGCCAAAGAGCATGCTGAACATTGAGGGCAAGAGCGCAGAGGAAGCTGCTGTCGAAAATTTCAGTTTTGGGGTAAGCATGCTTTACAACGAGGTTTCACTTTACGTGAAGGCAAGCCAGGGGCTGTCCTCTCCATCGTGCCAGAGCAAAATGAAACCTAGTGGCCGAGAGGTTAGCCATTCAAGCATCTATCACCAGCCTAACCGTTCGTTCAACTCGGACGTCAATGCTCCGCATTGCCGCCGGTTAACTATGGCGTTAGGCATCAAAAATCAACCCCACTTTACGGAGCCCAGTAGGGTGGGCACATGCTTTTTGTGCCCACGCGGAATGATGGATTATACCGTTTACTCGTTCGGAAATGATGGCGTGATGATCAATGGTGGGCAAATTTTGCCCACCCTACGCCTATGATTTGGGACTCCGATTAGCTGAGGTAAGCGGAGAAATGAAATGTTTCAAATTCGTGCGATTGCGCTAGGCTAGCTACATTCACCGCCCCGCCGCATCGCCACCCAATCATGACTCTCCGCGATCTAACTCAACAATTCACGTCGGAAGGCCGAATTGAAGCCATCATCCTGCGTCCGGCACGTGGCGAGCTGGCGGTTGTGGCCGATGAAGCCCGCGCGGAGCCGGGGCGGGGATTGCTCGGTGACCGGCGAGCAACTGCTGCGCGTTCCGGCAGGCAATCGTCAAAACGCGAACTGACTTTATTTCAGGCCGAACATTTACCCCTTATTGCCAACTGGTGTGGGCTTGCGGAATTGGAACCGACTCGGCTGCGGCGCAACCTCGTGGTTTCGGGACTCAATCTTATCGGTATGCGCTCGCCGTTCCCGGACGCGATATTGGAATGGGCAGTGGGCGATGAGGTGATTATTCAAGTCACCGGGCCTTGCGATCCGTGCTCAAAAATGGCGGCCGAACTGGGTCTGGGAAGTTATAACGCGCTACGTGGTCATGGCGGAATGACGGCGCGGATTTTGTCTGGTGGCTTGATTCGTCTGGGTGATCGAGTGCGGCTGAATGCGATCCGACATGTGGAGTAATGTAGGCTGGGTCGAGCTGCGCGAAACCCAGCATTAAAGGCGTTCTTGCCGGGCATCGCTTCGCTCAACCAAGCCTGCAGCGGTCACGCCCTTTGCCGCTGCAACACCAACGCGGTTTTAGTGAAAATCTGCAATACCGGCCCCGCGCCGGCAATAGCAACCGCATCCACCAAACAATACCAGGCAGCGACGCCGCTCGGCGGGTTGCCTTGCGGCAGGTGCGAAGCCGGGTCAATCTCGGCCCAGGCCCAGGTGCCGGCGCTGGTGCCGACGATTTCCAGCCAGGAGGTGATGAAGAACGCGCCCAAGTAAACCATGGGTGAGCGGCCCTTGAACAAGTAGCCCAAAAACACCACAAACAGCACTGCGCCGATGATGTCCAAACGGCTATAACCGCTGAGCCCCCAAGCTACCCAGGTGCCGCAGGCTGCCACAACGAATATCGCAATACGGCGGGCGTGTTGCTGGAATAACCCGGAACGGCCCAGCGCCACGGCGGTGAGATACACCAGACCGTGACCGGCGGGCACATAGGCGGGTACGTTGCCGAAGCGGTAGATATAGCCTTTCATATACACGGACGCGAAATACTCGCCGATTACCGCAAACGTTACCGCAACGGCTACTTGGGTGCGCACATATTTGCATTCGCCGCGCAGCCAGGCAATCAAAAATAGCCAACCAAAAAACGCCAACACATATTGCATGAATTGCGGCGCGAAACCGTCCATCGTCAAGCAGATGGTGGTGGTGACAAAGGTAAACGCGGCAATCTGATAATCGCGCTTGCGGTGCTCGGCGACGGTATTGGCGGCGGGGAAGTGCGGTAAGAAAAAGAAACTCATGGCTTAGACAAAGGCGTAGGCAACGGCGATATAACGCAACACTTTACCTAAAAAAATCGCCAACAGCGAGGACAGCATGGAAAGGCGCAACCAACCGCCGGCAAAACACAGGCCGTCGCCAACCAGTGGCAGCCAGGAAAACAGCAGGGCCCAACTGCCCCAGCTACGCACGGTGTTTAAAGACTTTCGATGTTGCTTGGTCAGCATTTCGGCGGGATATTTTTTTGCAGTCCATAGGCCCAGCCACCAAGTCGTCATTGCGCCGAGCGTGTTCCCGATGCTGGCGATAGCCACCAACTGGCTGACCGAATGTTGTTGGCTATTAACCAGATAAGCCAGTACGGCTTCCGAACCGCCGGGGGCGATGGTGGATGAAATAAACGCGCTGATAAATAATCCCAGCGGGCCGAGCGATTCTAATTGCATTTGTTTAGCCCATAAAAAAGCCCCTGAAACAACTGTTTCAGGGGCTTTTTGCTTAGTTCTTATTTGTCCGGCAGGGCGATGACGTTTTTGCCGGATACTAGTTTGATCAGTTTGCCGATCAGTCGTACTACGTAGCCGACGCCTTCAGCTGCTTTTTCCAAAACAGTGGCGACTACTTCGCCGGCGCTCATGCCTTTAAAGCGTTTTGCCAACCAAGGCGCCGCAACAAAGCCGATAGCCAGACCGATAACAGTTGTGCCGGAAACGATGGAGTCATCCGGTGAGGGTGGCGTTATCGGTGCAGCCGCAACCGGAGCTGCGACAGGTGTGCTAGGTACCGGTGCATCCAGCTTAGGATCGTAAGGTTTGCCGCTGTAATCGTCCGGGAAAATGGCGGCGGTGACGCCGGGAATGCTGGGTAATTCCTCGCTGCCCTTGCCGACTTTAAGTTGGCCTTTCATGCCTTTTTCCATGTGCTGAGCGATGTCGCAATGCACCAAATAGGTTTTGTCGCCGGGCGGCAGGATCAGGGTGCCGGAGACTTTGCCCGGGCCGCTCACTTCCAAATGGAACATGCCTTTCGGATAAAGGTATTTGGGTAGACCATGCATCATCCATTGATGACGGATTTCATCGTCGTTGATGAAATGCACGGTAAGTTTGGTGCACGGTTCGAATTGATATTCCTGCTGATCGAACGCAAACATGGTGCCGGGAAATTTTTCGGAATATTTGTGTCCGGCGTGTACGGTAATTTCTTTGGTCGCGGCGATTTTGTCGCAGCCGCCTGGCAGGGTGTCGGTGTTTTGTCCCATGACCATGCCGCCATCCATATCCATCAAATGACCGTCGCCGTGGTTCATCATCTGCGTGTGATCCTGGAATTCTTTTGCGAAAACCGGAGTAACAGACAAGGCACAGACCAGTGTGGCAAGTGATACGAATTTGACCATTATTGCATTACCTCAAGGGGGCGTTGTGTATAGCTGGATTATGCCGCGATAGTTCTGATTGACAAGGCTGCCGAAAAGTACGTTATTCCGCCGCGCAGCATCGGCGGAATAACGAGTCTTAAGGCGTATTCGTTAAACTTCTTTGGCTTTACCGATCAGTTCGTCTACTTTGCGTTTAAAGCCGGCGTTAGACAAATACAGGATGTACAAACCCGCGAATATCACCAAGGCGTACAAGCCGTAGCTGCCTTTGCTGGTCGGTTGGCCGGCGCCGGCTTTGAAGCTCATGTGGGCGTCCAGTCTTTCGCCGTTATCTTGCAGCAGCGTGATGTGTATCAGGTGTTTGCCGGCTTCCGGCACGCCTTGCGGCAGGTTAAGAATCACGGTGCCGGATTTGTGTTTTTCCGCGGCTTGGAAGAATACGCGTTTGCCTTCGGGTTCTTTGGTGACTTCGAATTCGATGGCCATGCCGCGGTAGCGTTGGTCTTGATAGTCGAATACCAATTGGGTCAAGGTACCGGTATCGGGAATGTTGCCGCAAAACTCTTCAGCCGGATAGGCTGTAGGCTGATAGGCGGTGTAATGGATCCAGTGGTCTTTTTCCAGTTCGAACTTGCATTGGTCGGTGTCGGTACCCGCCGCGCCGCCGTGCGCCCAAAGCGCGGAAGAAAAAAGCAGGCCCAACAAGCCGATGAAACTATTTCTAAATATGCGAGAGCTTCTCATAAATCCCCTTCCCGTGTTAATAAATGCTGTAGTTTTTATTATTTTTCATGCGTTTACACATGAAACTTGTTTAAATCATTGGCCAGCGTAACTGCCTGATTTCGATCAAAACAGTGGCTAACTCTAGCACATAGCCATAACCAAAGAAAGGCTATCGTGCGCTAGTTGGGATGCGGGATTCAAGCTGTAATTTTTTTTGTCAGCGATCAAAGACAATCCTTATAATGGGGTTATGAATCATTCCTTTAAATTGCCTCTATCTATTCAGGTCCACTGAAAAAACCTTCCGGTTAATTACATAACAACAATATGTCCAAATTAATAAACTCTGCCGAATGGAATGCCGTTAAGCAACATCACCGCGAGATTTCCGGCAAATTTTGCATGAAGGATGCGTTCGATAAGGATAAACAACGCTTCGACAAGTTTTCCGTAACATTTGACGATTTGCTGTTCGATTTTTCCAAAAATCTGATTACCGATGAAACCTTGCCCTTGCTGATCGACTTGGCCAATCGGGCCGAGCTTTCCGCCAAGACCGAAGCCATGTTTTCCGGTTCCATTATTAATACCACGGAAAAACGCGCTGTCTTGCATACCGCCTTGCGTAACCGCAGCAACAAGCCGGTATTTTTTCGCGGTAAAGACGTGATGCCGGAAATCAATAAGGTTTTAGCAAAAATGCGGGTATTTACCGAGCAGGTGCGTTCCGGCGCCTGGACCGGTTTCACCGGCAAAGCCATCACCGACATCGTCAACATCGGTATCGGCGGTTCCGATTTGGGGCCGAAAATGGTCGATACCGCGCTGGCGCCTTACGGCAAGGACGGCCTGAAAGCGCATTTTGTGTCCAATGTCGATCAAACCGACATCGTCGAGACGCTGAAACCGCTCAACCCGGAAACCACGCTGTTTTTGATTTCCTCAAAAACCTTTACCACGCAAGAGACCATGACCAACGCCCGTTCGGCGCGGAACTGGTTTTTGCAATCCGCGGTCGATCCCGCGCATATCTCCAGGCATTTCGTGGCAATATCCACTAATGTCGCCAAAGTTAAGGAGTTCGGTATCGATCCGGACAATATGTTTGAATTTTGGGATTGGGTCGGCGGGCGTTATTCGTTATGGTCAGTGATCGGCATGTCGATCGCGCTATATGTGGGTATGGATAATTTCGAAGAGTTGCTGATGGGTGCACATTTGGCCGACGAGCATTTTCGCAGCGCGCCGTTCGAAAAAAATATCCCGGTAATCATGGGCTTGCTGGGTATTTGGTACAACAATTTTTTCGAAGCGGAAACCTACGCCATACTGCCTTACGCGCAATCCTTGAAATATTTTGCCGATTACTTCCAGCAGGGCGACATGGAAAGCAACGGCAAAAGCGCCACTATTCATGGCGAAAAAGTCGATTACAACACCGGGCCGATCATCTGGGGTCAGCCCGGCACCAACGGTCAGCACGCGTTTTTCCAGCTGATTCATCAGGGTACCAAATTGATTCCCGGCGATTTCCTGGCGGCCGCGCAAAGTCAATACAGCTTGCCGGACCATCACGACATTCTGATCTCTAATTTTCTGGCCCAAGCCGAGGCCTTGATGCGCGGCAAAACCGAGGGCGAGGTCAGAAAAGATTTGAGTCATGAACCCAATCTGGATGACGCCTTGATTGCCTCCAAAATCTTCGAAGGCAACAAACCGTCCAACTCGTTTTTATTTAAAAAATTAACTCCCAGAACCTTGGGCACCTTGATTGCTTTTTACGAACACAAAATCTTCGTGCAGGGCGTGATCTGGAATATCAATTCCTTCGATCAAATGGGAGTGGAATTGGGGAAAGTGTTAGCGCGGGCGATTCTGCCTCAGCTGAAAAATGAAGACGCTATCACCGACCACGACAGCTCCACCAACGGCTTGATCAACGCTTACAAACGTTTGCGCAAATAAGGCCATCCGCACCGGAGTTGCCAATTTCAAGGCATACTTCAAAGAGGGCGTCTTAAAAACCGCTCTCCGGCAGGGAGAGCGCTAGGGTGGGGAGTAACTACGTTGGATGAATCCGGCCTAGGGGGCGCCGGTCCCTGTATTGGGCTCCCCTGAGATGGGCCGCGCGGTCGACAAGACTTCGCGGATTGCCGAGATGACGGACTCCGGTTCTTCCAGCGGAATGGCATGGCCGCTATCTACCCAGCGTTGCATAGCTCCCGGATGTAACCGCGCAATATCTTTTCGCTTTTGGTTGGCGTCGATTGCTAACTCCGACGTATCCGCTAAGGGTTGAGCCGCGCTCAGCACTATGACTGGTGCACCGGTGAATGCAGGGGCCGCTAACACCTCGTCGCCAGTTGGATCCAGCGCGGCCAGCTCTCGATTGGCAGTCGCCGACATCATCACACCAAATATCCAACGCACCCATATCGGCCAGTTTTCGATAGCGCCCGGGCCTTTGAGCTGGGCGGGATGCGTCGAATCAACCAGAATCAGGCCAGCAACTTCTTGCGGATAATGCCGGGCATACCATTGCATATACAAACCGCCCAGCGAGTGCCCCACCAAAATATACGGTGGTGCGAGGCTCTGGCTGGCAAGTAAGTCTCGCAGCTCTTCGACAATATGCCGGCCATCGCGCGACGCCTCGACTTGCTCGCTGTTACCGTAGCCCGCACGGTTGTAAACCAAAGCAGTGGCATCTCCGGCTATCGCCGGATAAACCTCCTCCCACCAGTCGAAAGTTCCGCCCAGCCCGTTTTCAAATACGACCGGCGTTGTGTCGTGCTTGCTCAGTGCAAATTCCACTTGCCGGCCGGCAGTTTTAACCGTGGTCACGTTCGGGATGGCAGTCGCGCAACCGTTCAACATACTTATCAATATCAAAAGCGTGGCCGAGATTGATGGTCTGAATTTCATTGCTAGCCTCGGGAGTAGGGTGGCGGGGTTGCGGTTGGAAATTTCCTTTTGTCGGCGGCGTCGCCTAAAAATGCCATCTGACTTAGGGAGTGGGAGGCAAGTTGCCGATTTAATTCTCTCACCCCTGCCTTCTCCGGGTGGAAGAAGGCGTTTTTCGATCGGCAAACGTATTCAGGACAAAAGTCTACGTGGTGCGGGCATTTAGCCGTATTAAGAGTTCGGCGAATGGCTCGTCTGCGTTTGATCAGCTTCCTGTTCGACATTTCCTGGTTGATTGGGGTTGGTGAGTTTATGTCGCCTGTATTTGCCGGCGGCCGGTTCGGGCAAATAAACCGGCCAAGCTGACGCCGAACAGCCAGGCTGCGCCGGGTAAGGGCACGGGGGCTGCTGTAGAGTAGATCAGGTTGTCGATGACGACGCCGTCCGACGTGCCGTGAAAATAGATTTTATCGATGAGGCCGCTATAACCGGATGCCAGCCAGTAAACTTCCGGGGGCTGATTTTCCGGAACCAACGGTGCGCTATACACCAGTCGATCTTGGTAATACAGGTCGTAACTGACATGACTGTCGAAGCCGACAAAGTTGTAATGTATTCCCTCAAACACGACCGGCGCGGCGTCGAAACTCAACTCCGCACCGCCGGGGGAAACCGAGAAATAACTATCCCCCATTTCCGGCCGATGGGATGGATAAATGGAATAATCTCGCAATGTTCCGCCGGCTTGCCATCCGGAAATGCCGCCGTAACCGTCAACCAAATCCCAATCGTACAAATTTTCAAAGGTCAGCACGATTTGCGAGGCATAAGTGTCCGACACGCTGGATAGGGTCGCAGCCAACACCCCTGCTAATAATTTTAATTTCATAATGTCTCCTTGATGGTAATAAACGGCGGTCTGAAGCCGCTCGCCGAGTTAAAAATCAATTTATGCGCCGCGGCGCTTCGCATATAGAACGCCCATCAGCGCACTGCCGAATAACCAGACCGCGCCAGGTAACGGCACCGCCGCCACGTCGCCGTCGCGCACGGCCCAGACGTAAAAATTGTTGCCCTTGCTAATATAGTTTTGCATGCCGGTCGCGGTGCTCAGATGCCAGGCTTTACTGGCGTCGCCGTCATAACTGCTGCCCAGCCAATAACTGAAGGATTGGATGTGGCTGAACAAGCTTTCGTCGGCGGGAGTAGCCGGGTCGTCGACGACACCGTAACCGGGTTGGGGCAGGCCGCGCGAATCGACAAAGCCTTTGTTGGCGAAATCGCCGTAGAACAGCTGTGCCAGCTCCGAACTTGCGGTCGATACATTGAAGCCGCAGTCGGTGTTGTTATAGCCGTAGTCGCAACCCGGTACGCCCAAGTCATGAAAGGCCGGTAGCCGCCAATCGCTATAGGTGACGCCGCGCACACTGTCCGGGTAACTCAGATCGTTCACCCAAGCTGAGGCGTTCTGCCAGCTCATCTTACCTTCGGCGTCGAAGCCGCTGGTTTTGGCGTAATTGGCGTCTGCTAGCCAGGTGATGTTTTGTACGCTGTCGTAAATCAGGCCGCCGCCGCGGTCGAACAGTTGCGCTTGCGCATTGCCGGCCATTAGCAGGCCAGCCATGGCGGCGCCATATATGGATTGATGTTTCATGATGTTTCTCCAAAAGCAGTTCTTGAACGGATGCAAATACTCGGTAACCGCGCCTAACGGCTCCAAGACTGGGCGGCATTATCGGAAGGCTGATACAGCCAGGGAACCCTACCGGAGTAGGGTGTCGGAAAGCAGAGCTAATTTGTTAAGATGTAATTGATTTGCATGTTTTTGCCCGGCCTAATTGAGGTCTTGGTTAACGGCCGGAAAAACAGTCGGCGCCGGCAAGCGGCGAGGTTGTAAACAACCTGGCACATGGGAGGGCGGGCCTGATGCCGCAACTCTACGTTAGGCATATCTTCACGCTCCTATGCCCTGCGTTTCCTTAACTCGGAGCGGTGGAGAATCAAAAATGGCACAAAAACTTCTGACGGTAACCTGCTTGTTGATGCTTGCCGGCTGCGCAACAACAGCTAATAACACTTCCGCTCAAGGCAGTGGCAAAGCGGAGACCAAAATATCAATGGCTATTGGCCGTGAAGCTGGCAGCTTTAAAATCACCAATTCACAGGCGACAGAAGCGCCAGCCGGTTATAACGGCGTACAGTACACGGTTAAAACTGATGATGGCGCCACTTTTAAATGTGAAATTTTAGAGCCGTCCGGGTTTGGTAAAGTCGCAACTTGGGGTATGGCAAGCGGGGCTGATGCTATGTGTACGGATTTCACCAAAGGATCGAGCGATATTGGAAAAACCAACAATGCCAGCTGTAATCAATTGCTACGCGCTGCGGGCAAATGCTGACGCAATACCTAACAAGGGAGGTATTGCGGCGCGCTCTGCTCCGACAGCTTGTCGTGGGCGAATCCAACTCCTTGCAATCGGCTTGAACTGGCTGATTTTGACTGATAAGGGTGACGGAAAGTTGAGGTGGCTTGTTAAGTTTCGCCTGCGTTTATTTAGTTGATAAGCTAAGGCCGCAAAACCGGCCGGGCGCGGGCTTATCGATGTTAAAGAGGATTATTTGTGTGACAAATAGGATTAGTGCGCTGGTTATAGACGACCATCCGTTATCGGCCAGCGGCATTGCTGATTTTTTGCTGTCCCATTGCGGGTTCGATGCGGCGCGGGCTGTGTTCAGCGTCGCCGAGTTTTGGGATATTCTTGATGCTGATCGGCCGCCATCGCTGGCGGTAGTGGACTTCTGGTTGCCCGAGGGTGCATCGCTGGGTTTGCTGGAAGAGCTGAAGCGGCGGTGCCGGGCGACGCGCTTATTAGTTATCAGCGCCGACGACAATACGGCGGTGCTGGACAAGAGCAAGATGGCCGGAGCCGACGGTTTTCTGCATAAGCAGGAGACCCCGGATGTTTTCGCCGAGGCGGTGGCTGCATTGCTGCAGGGCGGTAGTTGGTTTCAGCGCGGGGAACAGTTCGCCGGACGCCAATTTCCGAGTAAGGAGTTGCCCGTGACAGCGCGTGAGCTTGGCCTGACCATCCGCCAAGGACAAGTACTGGCGATGATGTTAAAAGGGCTGCCCAATAAACGCATCGCCTTGAATTTGTCGGTGTCCGAGCAAACCGTGAAGGAGCATGTGACCGGGATTCTGGAGAGATTGGGTGCGCGCAACCGGATCGAGGTCATCACGATGTTGCGCGGCAGGAGGCTGGAATGACGATAGGCCTATCGCAATTAACATTTGCCGATCTCGGCGCGTCCGGTCAGGCTCGGCTGCTGGATATGGCCTACAGTCGCTTGGTTCACGGTATTGGTTTACTACCCATTTCCGGGGTTGCGTTCGGCTATTGGCAATACAGCCTGGGCCTAAATCCGGAAGGTTATTGGCTTTGGACCTTGTCTTACCTGTTGGCCGGCGTCGCGGTAAGGCTGCAACATAGCGGCTACCGCCGGGACCGGGAACAACTGACCAATGAACAGGTGCTTGGCAAATGGCTGCTTACTGTCTATCGAACGGCAACTCTGCACGGCTTGGGTTTGGCTGCCAGCGGCCTAATTACCGCAGGTAGAGTGCCTTTTGAATTTACGTTGCTGCAAGCCGTCATTCTTACTTCTATCGTCGCCGCCAACGCGTCGCAAATGTCGCCGGTATTGGCCGTATATCGCCGTTTTGCGAATGCCGCCTGGCTACCGTGCATGATGATAGCCCCCTGGGCCTTTCCCGAGCATTGGCTGTTGGTGCTGCCGCTATCCGGGGTGATGCTCTGGACGCTGGACCGCCAGGCTTTGGTTTCGCACGGATTTTTCTTGCAGCAAATCAAGTTGGAAGAGGATTACCGGCAGGCCACGGAAAAAGCGGAAGCCGCGTTACGCGCCAAAAATCAGTTTTTAACTACCGCCAGCCACGACCTGCGCCAGCCGGTGCATGCGATGGGTTTTCTGATCGAGTCGATTTCCCGTCGCAACCAGGATCCGGTCTTGCGGCAACCGTTACAGGAGTTAAAACAAAGTGTGCAGTCGATCACCCAGATGTTCAATTCCTTACTCGATTTGTCGCGTATCGAGCTGGGGGCGTTACCGGTCAATCTGCAAACTGTGGCTCTCGACCCGCTGATGGCCGACGTCGCGACATTGTTTCGGGAAGAAGCGCTTACCCGGCAAATCGAGTTGAGAGTGCGGCCAAGCGGCGGCAAAGCCTTGGTAATGGCAGATTCGATGCTGTTGCGGCAATCGATGATCAACCTGATGCAAAACGCTTTGCGCTATACCTTGAGCGGAGGTGTGTTGATGGCGGTAAGGCGCCGCGGTAGCGCTTGGCAACTCGAAGTGTGGGATACCGGCGTCGGCATTGCCGAAGCCGATCAGCAACGGGTGTACTCGCCGTTTTTTCGTCCTGAGCACGCCTGGCGCATCGACAACGCGGGCCACGGCTTGGGCTTGGCAGTGGTGGCGCGCTGCGCCGATCTGATGGGTGTCAGCCAGGGTTTGCAATCGCGCGAAGGTGTTGGTTCGCGATTTTGGTTGCGTTTGCCGACTGCGTCAGCCGATGAACGGCACGCCGGCTTTCAGATACCGTTTACCAGTGAATTCCAGGAGGAGATGTTGCGAGGGCGATGTCTGATCGTCGACGACGAACCTCAGGTGCGTAGAGCGTGGCAAGCGATGCTGAATGCCTGGGGCGTACAAACCGAATGCGTGGCCTCCGGCAGCGAAGCCTTGGCTATGTTGGATAGTGGCTTCCAGCCGCAAGCGATATTCTGCGATCAGCGCCTACGTTCCGGCGAGAGCGGTTTCGAATTATTACAGGTATTGCTGGAACGTTGCCCGGATGCGGCGGGTGCCATGGTCAGTGGTGAATTCGATTCGCCGGCTCTTGCGCAAGCTGAGCAGGAAGGTTATCTGGTGCTGCACAAGCCGCTGGAGCCGGAATCCTTGCATACCCTGTTAAGCCGGCTGCTGCCGGCATCCGCCATAAGCGGAGCCGGATACGCGCCTTTGCCGCCTCAAGCAGAGAACAATGGCATCAATCTTGTTTAACACCGGCAACCTTAACGTTGAAATCCGGAGTTTGCCATGACTATCTCGAATATAGGGCCAAGCCTTGCCGCCTACCAAACCGCCAGCGGAAAATATCCGCCGCGCAGCCCGGACATCAAACCCGCCGCTACCGTCTCCGAGCAGAGCGCCGGGCGAAAAAACGTCGATATGCATAACGTCTCGTTGAATGAGATCAACAGCTTGATTAAGTCCGGCGTTGACGGCTTGCTGGACATCGTGCCCTGTATTCCGGTGGCGATAAATAACCAATCCCAGGCCGACGATATCGGCAACGTTAAAGTCGATTATCTGGGGCAAATCGAAGGGATGATTGAATTCCAGAAAGGCCGTAACCAGGATACCGCTTTTCTGGAAAAAGTGTTGAGCAACGTTAAACGTATAGACGGGATGGCCTTGCCGGCTTTAGTGGATGTGAAGGTTTGATTTTCGGTGGTTTTGCAATGCTATGTCGACAACGTGGTAACGAGTTTCGCAAATTTCGAGTGAAGTCGGCTCGTGACATGATGTCATCGCCGAAAGATGAGACCGTCAGGATTGGTGGCAATGACAAAACCGCAAACCGTTTTCCAGCAAGAGATGGAATTGATTTCAGCGAACTGTATCGTTATCCAACTTTAGACTGTTTGCGTCTGCCTTTAAAAAAATCGCTCAACAAATCCGCGCAATCCGCTTCCAATACCCCGCCGGTCCATTCTACGTGATGATTCAAAAACGGCGCGTCGCTGAGTTGCAAAGCGTGGCAGACCGCGCCGCGCTTGGGGTCGTAGGCGCCGAACACCAGGCGTTTGACGCGGGCGTGGGCGATGGCGCCCATGCACATGACGCAGGGTTCCAGCGTGACGTAGAGCGTGGTGTCGTTCAGCCGGTAGTTGTTTAGCTTCTGGCCGGCTTTGCGCAGGGCGACGATTTCGGCGTGGGCGGTGGGATCGTTGGTTTGGATAGGTTGATTCCAGCCTTCGGCGATGCATCGGTCGTTATGTACCAGCAATGCGCCGACTGGTACCTCGCCCCGGCTTTCGGCACGTTGCGCCAGACGGATGGCATAACGCAGCCATTCCTCGTCGGTCATCTTTTAAACGGTCGCTTTATTCAGGCGGTCGTTGACAGCGGCCCAGGCTTCGTTATCGGGCGGCTGTTCGATCAGGATGGTATCCAGCTGTAGATTGTCCAGTGCGCGTAGCGAACTGTACAAGGCAGGTTCGTAAAGCTCGGCGTCGGCCGGTAATCTGAGCAAATGCAGGCAGGGGATCTCGGCGATTTCGGCGCTGAATGCCAGGATGCCGATATGTTTGCCTTGGGCGCATAAGTCGTCGGTCATCGCGATTAGCGTATCGGCCGGGCAGAGCAGCGCCATGGTGTTCGGCGCGTAATGCACCGCCATCATGCCGGGCGCGCGGATTTTACTTTGCGGCGATAGGCGTACATCGGTTTGCAATACCGCTTTCAATTGGCTGCGGGTGATGCGGCCGGGTCTAAGGATGGCGGGGATGCCGTCGCTAAGATCGATGATGGTCGATTCCACGCCCACCGAACAAGGTCCGCCATCCAGGATGCAGGCCACACTATCGCCAAGTTCTTCGGCGACATGTTGGGCCTGCGTCGGGCTGATGTGGCCGAAACGGTTGGCGGACGGCGCGGCGATGCCACCGCCGAAGGCTTGCAATAATTGCAGCGCGACCGGATTGGCCGGTACCCGCAGGCCCACGGTATCTTGGCCGCCGGTAACCGCCGACGGCACCGCCGATTTTTTGTTCAGTATCATCGTCAACGGTCCTGGCCAGAAACGTTCCGCCAGCCTTAATGCCGCTTCCGGCACAGTTTCCGCCCAGTCGTCGATTTGCGCGGCGCTGGCGATATGTACAATCAGCGGGTGATCGGCCAGGCCTTTTGCGGCGAATATCTTGCCGACCGCGTCGGGATTGGCTGCATCCGCGCCCAGGCCGTATACGGTCTCGGTCGGAAAAGCGACCAGTTGGCCTTGCCGTAACAGTTCGACGGCATAGCGGATGGATTCTTCGGTGACGGGTTTAGGATTCAAAGTAATCAGGCGACAGATGAAGGGCTAAAAAGATGGCCGGCGAACATAATTGTAGCGGCGAAATTATTTGCAGAAGCAAACTGCTACAAATATATAAAAGCTACCCACGCGGCAAATGCACTATTTTACCTTTCGTTTTTGTTCTTTTCCGCTAATTAATTTCCACCAACACCTCATTCGGGTTAACCGCGTCACCTTTTGCGACATAAATGGCTTTGACGATGCCGCCTATCGGCGCGGTGATTTCGGTTTCCATTTTCATCGCTTCTGTCACGAGCAAGGATTGGCCGGCGTTAACTTTTTGGCCTTCCTTGACTAGGACGTCGATGATATTGCACGGCATGCTGGTGACTACATCGCCCGGCTCGCTGGGCCGGCGCTGTTTGCTGGCGATGGCGCTTTGCACCGCACCTTGCGCGCCGCCGTCCAGCACGATTTCGTCAAGGGTTTCGATGACGATCTCTTCCGGCATGCCGTCCACGGTGAAATAAAAATGCCGCAAGCTCTGGTTTTTCGGGCCGGCGCCGGTGACTTTCACGTGATAGGACTCGCCATGCAGCGCCACGTTGAATTCGGTCGGGGCTTTTTTCACTTCGCCCGGTGTTGGCGCGTCTGCCAGTTCCAACGGTTCGGAAACTAGGTTGTCGGTGGAACGCAGTTCCAGAAATTGTTTGCCGATTTCCGGGAACATCGCAAAGCTCAACACGTCTTCGTCGTTCGCGGCCAAATGGGCGATTTCGTTGCGCAGATGCTCAAACTCGGGTTTCAGCAAATCGGCCGGGCGGCACTCGATGACTTCTTCCTTGCCGACCGCCTTGGCTTGCAGTTGCGGATTAACCGGAGCGGGGGCCTTGCCGTAACCGCCGTGCAGGTAGCGCTTGACTTCGTTGCTGATGGTCTCGTAACGCTTGCCGGTCAAGACATTCAGCACGGCCTGGGTGCCGACAATCTGCGAAGTAGGGGTTACTAGCGGCGGGTAGCCCAAATCCTTGCGTACTTCCGGGATTTCCCGGTAAACCTCGGCCATGCGGTCCAGTGCGTTGCGCTCTTTTAACTGGTTGGCCAGATTGGAGATCATGCCGCCCGGCACCTGAAAGATATGCACGCGGGTGTCTATACCGGTAAATTCGCTTTCGAAGCGGCGATATTTTTTTCGCACTTCCGCGAAATATTGATTCGCCTCTTGCAGTTTATCCAAATCAAGGCCGGTGTCGTATTCTGTGCCGCGTAAGGCGGTGACCAAAGATTCGGTGGGTGGATGGCTGGTGCCGCCGGCCCAGGAAGATAAAGCAGTATCGACATGTTCGCAGCCGGCTTCGATAGCTTTAATCTGACACATTTCCGCCAAGCCGGCCGTGGCGTGGCAATGCAGATGCAGCGGCAGATCGACGGCGTCTTTCAGAGCCTTGACCAGTTCGCCGGCAATATAGGGTGTCAACAGGCCGGCCATGTCCTTGATGGCAATCGAATCGCAGCCCAGGTTGGCCAGGCCCTTGCCCAATTTAATAAAACTGGCGATGTCGTGCACCGGGCTGGTGGTATAGCAGATTGTGCCTTGGGCGTGCTTGCCGGCTGCTTTGGTGGCTTCGATAGCGGTTTCCAGGTTGCGGATGTCGTTCAACGCATCGAAGATCCGGAACACGTCCATGCCGTTGGTGGCGGCAGTCTCGACGAATTTACGTACCACATCGTCGGAATAATGCCGGTAGCCAAGCAGGTTTTGGCCGCGTAGCAGCATTTGCAGGCGAGTATTGGGCAGCGCAGCTTTTAGTTTGCTCAAGCGTTCCCAGGGGTCTTCTTTTAAGAAGCGCAGGCAGGCATCGAAAGTGGCGCCGCCCCAGCATTCCAGCGACCAGTAGCCAATATCGTCCAGCATGGCGCAGGCCGGCAGCATGTCTTCGGTGCGCATGCGGGTGGCAATTAATGATTGGTGGGCGTCGCGGAGGATAACGTCGGTTACGTAAACTTTACTCATTGCAGTGTCCTTTGGCTTACAGGCCGGTATGAGAGGCCACGACGGCCGCCAGCACGCTGGCCAGAATTTCCGGTCGCGGCTTGTTTGAATAATTGATCAGATCGGGGTTCGCTTCGACAAAGCCGGTGTTGAAACGGCCGCGGCGAAAGTCCGGATGACCGAGAATTTTTAAGTAATAGGGGATCGTGGTTTTGATCCCGAACAAGCCCATGTCCTTTAATGCGCGCTCGCCGCGATTGATCGCATCTTCCCAGGTCATGGCGCTGACGATGACTTTGGCTAACATCGAGTCGTAAAACGGCGGGACTTCGTAACCGGTGTATATTGCCGTGTCGGTGCGCACGCCAGGACCGCCGGGGGCGTAGTAACGGGATATATGGCCGAAACTGGGCAGGAAATTATTTTTCGGATCTTCGGCGTTGACGCGGAATTGAATCGCGTAACCGCGCCTGACTATTTCTTCCTGCTTGAAACGTAGCGGCAGGCCGGCGGCGACGCGTATTTGTTCTTCGACAATATCCACGCCGGTAATGGTTTCGGTGATGGTGTGCTCGACTTGTACCCGGGTGTTCATTTCCATGAAATAAAAACGGCCGTCGGCGTCCAGCAGGAACTCGACGGTGCCGGCGTTGGTGTAACCCACTGCTTTGGCAGCCATTACCGCCAAGCCGCCCAGATACTGACGTTGAGCCTCTTCCAATTGCGGCGATGGCGCAATTTCGATCAGTTTTTGGTTGCGTCGCTGCACCGAGCAATCGCGCTCGTAAAGATGGATGGTGTTGCCGAAATGGTCGGCCAATACCTGTACTTCGATATGAATCGGGTTAACCACGCATTTTTCCAGAAACACGTCGGCGCTGCCGAAGGCTTTGGTGGCTTCGGAAATTACCCGTTGGTAGTTTTGCCGCAGTTCGTCCGGATTGTCGCAACGCCTGATGCCGCGGCCGCCACCGCCGGAAGTGGCTTTCAGCATGATCGGATACCCGATTTGTTCCGCCACCTGCAAGGCGTGCTCGACACTATCCAGATTGCCGTCCGAGCCGGGCGTGACCGGCAAACCGGCGGCGATCATTGCGCTGCGGGCTTCGGTTTTGTCGCCCATGCGTTGAATCACTTCCGCGGAAGGCCCGATAAAGACCAAGCCGCGTTCCTGGCAGGCGCGCGCAAACTGGGCATTTTCCGATAAAAAACCATAGCCCGGATGAATCGCATCGCAGCCGGTACGCAAGGCCAAATCCACCAGACTATAGATATTCAAGTAGCCGGCCAGCGGTTCGCTGCCGATGTAATGGGATTCGTCGGCCTTTTTAACGTGCAGGGCAAAGCGATCGGCTTCCGAATAGATGGCGGCTGAACGTATGCCCATTTCCGCGCAAGCCCGAATGATACGGACAGCAATTTCGCCGCGATTGGCGATCAATATTTTGCGTAACATGATGCTCCCGAGTCCGCGTTTTCAGTAACTTGCTTACTACTCTAACAAGTTATGGCTATCTTTCAACTGTAAAACCGTCGAATGGCAGGCCGAATTGAAATGGCGTCGTTCGGACCGCGAGTTTGGCAAGCAGCGAAACATTTTTCCCGCTTTCGGGGAGGCTGGCTTGGCATTTCAGTGCATTGGCCGGCGGCTAAGTTGTTGTGTTAGCAACAGTAAGTTGGCAGTGCTTGTCTTAAACTAAGCAGAACGCGCGGCACGCCCGAAAAATATTTATATAAATCATGCTCTTGAAAATGGCATATATAGTGCTATCCTAAGTTTGACGGACGCCTTTGCCGCGAAGCCGTGCTAATTCAATTAATTAGCAGTTTTTCCGGTATTAGGGTTTCACCTCTTAAATAATTGATTAATTCTGGGGTTTTAACATGGACAAACATAAGCCGCTGCTTTCGGCGATATTTTTTATAGGCCTATCTTTTTGGGGAATTCAGCTTTCGCAGGCTGCGGGCACCGATCTTAGCCTCAACTCGGCCGAGTTCCTAAAATCGACTACGCCGGATTTGCCAAATTCTTATCAAGCGCTAGCGGTGGTGCAGTTACGCGAATCTGTCTTTCAGGATTATGCCCTATCGCTGTTTATTCAGGTCAAAAGCCAGGCCGTATATGCATTTCGGCAAGCTTTGTCCAGAGCGGATGCGCTCGGCAGTCTGCTTACGCAATTCGATTTTTTCGGACGGCTAAACTTCGCATTCGAGCCTTTGATCGACGAAACCAACGCTGATGCGTTAAAAGCAGCCCTGCCTACCGCGGTGTGGCTATTTCTTAGCGGCGTTTTGGGTCTTCTGGGATTGAAAAAACGCAACACCGCAATAAATGCCGGCTTGTACTGAATAATCGATTAACTGTTTTCCGCCGCCGGGTTTTCGCTCGGCGGTGGCTGTCAAGATGCCGCGTTCCTGCCGGTAAGCCTTCCCCCTCTCAAGTTCCAAGGTCATCGCCTTGCCACCGTCCAAAATCGCTACCGGCAATACGCGATTTATCTCAATTGCGCACAGTATCTTTGCTTTGGGGTAATGCATTGCCGGGCTTGGTATTAAGTAAAGATTGCGTCGATAATGGCGGTGTTTGTCAAGCAAACCGCGAACCTGATTATGCGTGTACCTTAATTGAGTTTTTAGCCTATCTTCTGATCATCAGTATTGTTATTGGGAAGCGTATATGTCCGCAGCCGCAGAGCATTTTGTTTATGGACCGATTCAACGGGCGGATATTCCGGATTGTGTCCGGATTGCCATTGCTAATTTCGACGAGTTTCAGCAACATCCGGAATATATCCGGCAATGGTTCGAGCGTCGCATCTTACAGAATCCTTGGCAAGAAACGCTGCCGTGCGTCGGCGTTGGGGTTTGGCACAGTGGACGCTTGGTCGGTTTCCGCGCCATGTTTGTGCAACCTTGGTGGTTGCAAGGGGAATCCGTATCTATTGCATTCGGGTCCAACACCAGCGTCGATCAGCAATTTCGCGGCCAGGGTTTAGCTACCCGGCTGATTGAGCATAGCCTGGAGTTTGCACCATTCAACGGTACCGTGACCGCCGGCGTGATTACCCAAAAAGCGTTCAAAAAATGCGGATTTGCCGAGATCGGCGGCACCGATAACGATTTTTTTCGCCTGCGGGTCGGTTATAGCGGTTCCTGGGAAAAACGGGCCGGAAAAACCCTGGGGCATCTGCTAGGCAGTATGTTCGACCTCAACTTGCGCTTACGCAATGTCAAATTGCGTAGCGGCGGCTTTACGTTTGCGGAGGTTTCGCGTTGCGATGCCGAGTTCGATGAATTATGGGATCGGGCCAAAGCCGGCTATCTCTCCTGTCTGGAACGCAGCAGCCGTTATTTAAACTGGCGTTTATTCGATTTCCCAACCTGTCCGTTAAGATTGTTCGCACTGCGGGATGCCGCCGGTAAGTTGCGGGCTTATGCTATCTGGCATCAGCAAAGCTTTGGCGATGCTATCAGCATGGCGGTATTGCGCGATGTGTTTTATCCGTTGGACGACGAGCCGGCTTTGCTGACTCTGCTGTATTATTTGTTCGGCTATTGGCGAGAGAACGGCATTAGCTGGGCCAGTATGGAAGTAGCCTCGCCGTCATTGACCAGTCTGTTCCGCAGTCTTGGCTATGAGGCGGTGCCGTCGCGCGGCAATCGCTATCTGATCTATCGCGAGCCGCCGCTAGCCGACAACATTTTGCAAAATTGGTACCGCAGCGGGATCGATGGCGATTATTTCGATCATCCGCTGTAATATCGCTTAATCCAACATTCTAAACTCGGTCTGCAACCTATGTTAAACGCCTCCGTGATTATCAGCACCCGCAACAGAGCGTCGATCTTGCCGCGCTTGTTCGACGCATTGGCCGCCATGCGGCTGAACAGCGATAGCAGCTGGGAGTTGCTGATGGTCGATAACGGCAGCAGCGACGATACCGTCGCGGTGATCGCGGCCGAGGCGGCGCGGGGGCGGTTGCCGGTTTATTGCTTAGCGGAACCCATTCCGGGCAAGTCCCGCGCGCTGAACCGGGCAATAAAGCAAGCGCAAGGTGAATTGCTGGTGTTCACCGACGACGATGTCGAACCCCAAGCAAGCTGGTTGCAGGCTTACATCGATGCAGCCGCCGCGCATCCGCAAATCGACGGTTTTGCCGGCAAAGTGTTACCCAAATGGCTGGGCGAGATACCAGCCTGGCTGCATACCGAAGGCGAATTTGCATTGCCGCGCGGTATCACCAATACCCGCGATTTCGGTATGACTCAGGCGTTGTTGGACGAACAAGTCATTCCGGGCGGTGTCAATACCGCGTTGAGAGCTAAGGCTGTTGCCAAAAACGGTTGGTTTCGCGAGGAGCTCGGGCCGGGAACATCGGTGCCGTTTACGGAAGACACCGAATACATGGGCCGCTTTCGGCGCGGCGGCGGCCAGTTTCGGTACGTGCCGGAAGCCTTGCTGTATCACTGCAATATTCCGGAACGTATGACTAAAAGCTATGTTTGCCGTTGGATGTTCGACGTGGGCCGTTGTCAGGTATTGGCCTATGTCGAAGCGCCGTCAGGCAAAAGCATTGCCGGTATTCCGCTGTATTTGCTGCGGAATTATCTGGTTAGAATTTTGAGTTTTTGGCTGGAGCCGCGCGAGCAGCAACGTCTGCAAAAAAAAATGAAATGGCGGTTTACAGCCGGGGAAATCGCGGGTTACCGGCAACTGCCGGCCTTCAAACAAGCGTTGGCGGCAAAATAGCCATTGGTTTCTATAGCAACGGTTGTAAATATCCCCAGATTTTCTCCCCTATCACCGGTTGAGCCAGTTCATTCGGATGCAGGCCGTCAGCCTGCATCATCTCGGGGTTTAATGCCACCTCTTCCAGGATAAACGGCACGTACGGAATCTTCAATTCCGCGGATAGTTGCGGATAAACCTCGTAAAACATTTCGACATAACGCTTGCCGTAATTGGGCGGGATCTTCATGCCCAGCAACATCACCTTGGCGCCGATTTTTTGCGAACGCCGGACGATTTCGGTCAGATTGTTTTTCATTTCCGGCGGCGACAAACCGCGCAAACCATCGTTGGCGCCCAGTTCCAGCAATAGAATATCCGGTTTGTGCCGCGATAAAATTTGCTCCAGCCGGGCTAAACCGCCGGCCGAAGTGTCGCCGCTGATGCTTTCGTTGCTGATAATATAGCTGCTATGCAGGTCGGCCAGCTTGTTTTGCAGCAATGCCACCCAGCCGTGCTGAACTTCGATGCCGTAACCGGCACTAATACTGTCACCCAACACCACTATCGATTTCGCGAATGCGGTTACCGGCAACACACTTAGGACAACAGCAAGGATCACGCTATACATGTTAAATACTCATATTGATAAGACCAATTCCCCGATTATCGTCACCGAACAACTCGGCAAAACGGTTCCGACTTCCGAAGGCATTTTACATATCTTGTCATCGGTGAATTTAATCATCAAGCCGGGCGAGAGTCTCGCGATTGTCGGCGAGTCCGGTTCCGGCAAATCCACCTTACTCAGTTTGCTGGCCGGGCTGGATACACCCAGCACCGGTAGAGTGGTCGTCAATGGCCGCGACTTGACCAAGCTGGACGAAGACGGCCGCGCCTTATTGCGCAACGAATTGGTCGGTTTCGTATTTCAATCCTTTCAACTTTTGCCGGGTTTGACGGCCCTGGAAAACGTGATGCTGCCGCTGGAGCTCAGTGGAGATGCTCAAGCCGAGGTGGCCGCCCGCGCGCTTTTGGATAGGGTGGGTTTATCGCATCGTCTGACCCACACACCCAGACAGTTGTCCGGCGGCGAACAACAACGGGTGGCCTTGGCGCGGGCCTTTGTCACGCGGCCGGCAATTTTGTTCGCCGACGAGCCGACGGGCAATCTGGACAGCAAGACCGGCGCGCATATTATCGATCTTCTGTTCGAACTCAATCAGGAACAGCACACCACCTTGATCTTAGTGACTCACGACATGTCTCTGGCCGGACGTTGTCAACGCACCATTCGCCTGGATGCCGGGAGCATGGTATGAAGCGCTTCAATCTGGCGCTAAAGCTGCTATGGCGCGATAGCCGTTCCGGGGAGTTGACCTTGCTGCTGCTGGCTTTACTGATTGCGGTGAGCAGTTCCACTGCGATATCGCTGTTTGCGGACCGGCTGCAGCGGACCATGACGGTACAAGCCGCCGAGTTTTTAGCCGGCGATCTGGTGGTGGCTGCCCCGGCGCTGATCGACGAAATCTGGCTGGCCAAGGCCCGCGAATTGGGCTTGTCCCACTCGCAGACCAGCGAGTTTGCCAGCGTTTTGTTGGAAAACCAGGAAATGCTGCTGGCCTCGGTAAAGTCTGTCAGCGGCGGCTACCCGCTACGCGGCAAATTGAAAACCAGCGATGCTGAATCGCAGGATGAAACTGTCGTCGGTAAAGGCCCGGAAGCGGGCTCAGCCTGGGTGGACAAACGCGTTTTGCAGACGCTGCATCTGAAAATCGGCGATACGCTGACCGTAGGTGAAAAAGCGCTGACCATCAGCCGGGTATTGAGTTACGAACCGGACAAACGCGGCGACTTTTACAGCTTTTCGCCGCGAGTCATGATCAATCAAAACGACTTGGCCGCCACCGGAGTGATTCAGCCCGGCAGTCATGTGCGTTATGCCTTCCAGTTCGGCGGTGACGAGCAGGCCTTGGCCGCCTTCAGGGATTGGTTGAAACCGCAATTGAAACCGTCGCAAAAGATGCTGGATATACATGAGGACCGGCCGGAATTGGGCTCGGCATTGCAGCGCGCCGAGCGTTACTTGGGCTTATCCAGCATCGTGGTGATCCTGATTGCCGGCGTAGCGATTGCGATGGCCACCCGCCGTTACACCGAAAGGCATTTCAACGCCACCGCCATTTTGCGTTGCCTGGGTTGCAAGCAAGCGGAAATTGTCTGGCTCTACGGTTTGCAGTTTCTGGTACTGGGTTTGGTAGCCAGCGGAGCCGGTTGCGGATTGGGGTGGCTGGCGCAATTCGGTTTATTTGAGCTGTTAAAGTCCTTGTTGCCGCAAGAATTGGCTAGTCCCAGTTGGCTAGCAGTGTTTTTCGGTTTGATTACCGGCCTGGCGATATTGCTGGGTTTTGCCTTACCGCCTTTGCTGCGCTTGCAAAAAGTTTCGCCATTGCGGGTATTGCGCCGCGATCTGGAGCCGCTACCCACCAGCGGCTGGTTGATTTACGGTTTGGCGTTGGCGATCATCGGCGGCTTGATTTGGCGCTACACCGAAGATCCGAAAATGACCTCCATCATTTTGGGTGTGGGTACGCTGGCATTATTCGGCTTGGGGGCGGGGATATACAGTTTGCTATTACTGACGCGCAAGCTGTTGCCGAAGATGGGACTGAATTGGCGGTTCGGTTTGCAGGGATTGCTAAGGAACAGCCAAGCCAGCGTCAGTCAGATATTGGCTTTTAGTATCACGTTAACCGCGATGGCGCTGAGTTTTAGCGTACGTAGCGATTTAATCGACAACTGGCAGCAGCAATTGCCGGAACAGGCGCCGAATCATTTTGCGTTGAATATCCTGCCGGAACGCCAGCAGGCATTTCAAGACGAGTTGCAACAAGCGCAAATCGCCAGCAGCCGGTTTTATCCGGTGGTGCGTGGGCGCTTGGTGACGATCAATGATGAGCCAGTGCAAGGCCGCGTCAGCAAGGACACGCAGGGTGAGGGCGCTACGCAACGCGAATTGAGCCTGACCTGGACCGGGCAATTGCCGGACGATAACAAAACCACAGACGGCGATCCCTGGCAAGGCGAACAGCCGGGGTTGGTGTCGGTAGAACAAAAATTGGCGGAAAGCCTGAAAATCAAGTTGGGCGATCAATTGACCTTTACCGTGGGTAGCGCGCAATTCGGCGCTAAGGTCTCCCATATTCGTAGCGTGCGATGGGACACGATGCGGCCTAACTTTTACATGATATTTTCGCCCGGCACGCTGGATAATTTTCCAACGACGCACATGACCAGCTTCTATCTGGCCGATAGTCAAAAAAACCTACTGACTACACTGCTGAAAAAATACCCGGCCATTACAATACTGGAAGTCGATCAGATCCTGAAACAGTTCAAAATGATCCTGACGCAGTTGACCAAGGCTATCAATCTGCTGCTGTATTTTGCGTTGGCGGCCGGTTTTACCGTGCTGTTTGCCGCCGTCTACGCCACGCTGGATCAACGGATCTACGAAGGTGCCTTGATGCGCACGCTGGGTGCCCGGCGCGGCTTGTTACGCACCACGCATGTGATCGAGTTCGGTTTGCTCGGTACGCTGGCTGGCATTTTGGCGGCACTGGCCAGCGAGGCGATTTTGTACGCGCTATATAGCCGAGTGATACATATCGATTATCACCCCAGCTTCCATTTGTGGGGCGCATTGCCGGCCATAGGCGCGGCCACGGTGGGGCTGGCCGGATATTGGGGGGTGCGGCAGGTGGTCAGTCAGCCGCCGTTACAGGTGTTGCGGCGTTGATACTCGGCGCTTTCATTTAGTTTTTTGGCTTCCTTGCCCGGCTTATCCCGGCGTATGATTGCCGGTTTGATTTTATACCTCGAGGCACGATGTTCGGCCCCTTCTAAGGACAATGCATGAAATATAGAGATTTAAGAGACTTTATCGAGCAGCTGGAAAAACAGGGCGAACTGAAACGCATCAAACCGGAAGTCGATCCGGTGTTGGAAATGACGGTGATCTGCGACCGGGTTCTGAAGCAGGGCGGGCCGGCCTTACTGTTCGAAAACCCGAAAGGCTCCAATATTGCGGTGCTCGGCAACCTGTTCGGCACGCCGAAGCGGGTGGCGATGGGCATGGGTGCCAAAGACGTTTCCGAATTACGCGGTATCGGCGAATTACTGGCGTATCTGAAAGAGCCCGAGCCGCCGAAAGGCATGAAAGACGCGCTGGAAAAGTTGCCGGTATTCAAGCAAGTGCTAAATATGGCTCCAAAAATAGTCAGTTCCGCACCCTGCCAGGAAGTGATTCGAGTTGGGGATGAAGTCGATTTAAGCGTGTATCCGATTCAAACCTGTTGGCCGGAAGACGCCGCGCCGTTAATCACTTGGCCGTTGGTGATTACCAAGGGCCCGAATAAAGACCGGCAAAATCTGGGGATTTACCGGCAGCAAGTCATAGGCAAAAACAAAGTCATCATGCGCTGGCTGGCGCATCGCGGCGGGGCATTGGATTTCAAGGAATGGCAACAGGCGCATCCGGGTAAACCGTTTCCGGTGGCTGTGGCGCTGGGCGCGGACCCGGCAACGATATTGGCGTCAGTGACGCCGGTGCCGGATTCTTTGTCCGAGTACGCCTTCGCCGGTTTGCTGCGCGGCAGCAAGACCGAAGTCGCCAACTGCCTGACGCCAGGACTAAACGGTCTGCAAGTGCCGGCCAGCGCCGAAATCGTCCTGGAAGGCTTTATCTATCCCGGCGAAACCGCGCCGGAAGGACCCTACGGCGATCACACCGGGTATTACAACGAGGTCGACGAGTTTCCAGTGTTTACCGTCGAGCGCATTACGCAAAGGCAGGTGCCGATCTACCACAGCACCTACACCGGCCGCCCGCCCGACGAGCCGGCGATCCTTGGTGTGGCTTTAAACGAAGTCTTCGTACCGATTTTGCAAAAGCAGTTTCCGGAAATCGTCGATTTTTACCTGCCGCCGGAAGGATGCTCTTATCGGATGGCCGTGATCAGCATGAAGAAACAATACGCCGGCCACGCTAAACGGGTGATGCTGGGCACCTGGTCGTATTTGAGGCAGTTTATGTACACCAAGTTTGTCATCGTGGTCGATGACGATGTGGATGTGCGCAATTGGCAGGATGTGATTTGGGCGATTACCACCCGGATGGACCCGGCTCGCGATTTGACGATATTGGAAAACACTCCTATAGATTATCTGGATTTTGCTTCGCCGGTGTCGGGCTTGGGGTCGAAGGTTGGTTTCGATGCGACCAACAAATGGCCTGGCGAAACCAGCCGGGAATGGGGCAGGCCTATCGTGATGAGCGAGGATGTGATCAAAAAAGTCGATTCGATGTGGGATAGCTTATTTAGTTAGGGTAGACTGCCGGCTAGTGCGTATAACGGTACGAATCCTAATGAAAATATTGATTGTCGACGATATTCCGGAAAATAGAACGCTGCTCGATAAGTTGCTGACCAAAATGCAACATCAAGTGATTCTGGCGGAAAACGGCAAGCAAGCCGTCGACTTGGTAGTAAGCGAGGCGCCGGATATGATCCTGATGGACATCATGATGCCGGTCATGAATGGTCTGGAAGCGATTCGGGCCATTAGAGCGCTGCCGACGGATAAATGGATAGCGATTTACATACTTAGCGCTCTTAGCCAAGAACAGGATGTGATCGACGGTCTGGAAGCCGGTGCCGACGACTTTCTGCAGAAGCCGTTTAATAAGGCCATACTCGCGGCCAAATTGAGCTCGGCGCAACGCTCGATCGATATGCAAAAACTGATCATTGCCGATACGGAGCAGCTTAAAATCTATCACGACGAAAATGAGGACGAGCAGCAGTTTTTGCAAAGCATTTTCGAGCGTTTGATCAAACAGAGCGACCTGAAAGACGATCATCTACAATTCTGGTTGCAACCGGCCAAACGTTTTAGCGGCGATCTGGTTTGCGCCAGACGGGTTAGCAGCCAACAAATCTATTTTTTATTGGCCGATTCCACCGGCCATGGGTTGGCGGCCGCATTGCCGACGGTTATCGTCAATCAAGCGTTTCAAGCCATGACCAGAAAAGGTCTCGCGGTGCCGATTATCGTGCGCGAAATCAATCGGCTGTTGTACAGCCAAATGCCGGTGGGGCGGTTCGTGGCCTTGGCCTTGGGTATGATAGACGCCAGGCGGCAAACCGTAGAGTTGTGGAATGGCGGATTGCCGGAGGTTTTTGCGCTGGATAAGGCCGGCAAATTAGTGCATACCTTTCGTTCCTCGCATCCGTCCGCCGGCATTCTGGACAATCGGGACTTTGACGACGGCTGTGAAATCTGGCACTGGCGGGACGAGTGCGAATTGTTTATGTACTCGGACGGTTTAACCGATGCGCAAAACCCCGATAATCGCTTGTTCGGGCACGATACTCTGCTGCAAACCCTTAGCATCGCGCCGTCCGGCCTGCGGGTGGCGGCGATACAAACGGCTGTGGACGCGCATATGGCCGGCAGGGAGACGCAAGACGATATATCCTGCATGGCGATTCGCTGCGGCTAAAGGCTAAGCCCCTTGGCCTTGGGCGGACGGCAAAGTGCGTCTTGAGCTATTTTAGCTATACTCTGATTTCTCCGGAGCATCGATTGCGAATAGCGAAAGATTGGTCGGGTTATTTCAGTCCTCTTTATTAGTTGCACTTGCATACGCTTATATCGATTCGTCACCGACCCCATTGAAAAAAAACGTGGACCTAAAACAGCATATTCTGCATGCAGCCATTCTGATCGTCGACGACGAACCCGCCAACGTTAAATTGCTGGAAAAGATTTTGCAGCGGCAGGGCTATCGGAATATTCAATCGACCTGCGATTCTCGCGAAGTCGTTGCCTTATGCGACGCGACCCGTTTCGATGCCTTTTTGCTGGATATCCGTATGCCGCATCTAAATGGCTTCGATGTGATGCAGCAGTTGCAACAACGTTTTAAAGACGACTATCTGCCGGTGTTAGTGTTGACCGCGCAATCGGATATGGAAACTCGCCTGCAAGCTTTAAGTTTGGGAGCGAAAGACTTTTTGACCAAGCCCTTCGATCAGCTCGAAGCCGTTACCCGGATCCACAATTTACTGGAAGTGCGCTTAATGCATAACCGGGTGCGCGGTCAAAACCGGCTTTTGGAGGAACAGGTCAAAATTCGCACCGACGAACTCTATCGTACTCGCCAGGAAGTGATACGTAGGTTGGGTCTGGCTGCCGAATACCGGGATAACGAGACCGGCAACCACATTATCCGCATGAGCAAATATGCGCAACTGTTGGCCCTGGCTTATGGGCTGGGTGAAGCGGATGCGGAAATCATACTCAATGCGGCACCTATGCACGATATCGGCAAGATCGGTATTCCGGATCGGGTTTTGCTGAAACCCGGCAAATTGGACGCCGAAGAATGGCGAATCATGCAGACCCATGTGGAAATGGGGGCCAATATTCTATCCGGATCGCCGACCGAACTGATGAGAACGGCGCGTATCATCGCTCAGCATCACCATGAAAAATGGGATGGCAGCGGCTATCCGCAAGGGTTGAGAGAGGAAGAAATTTCGATAGCCGGCAGAATTTGCGCATTGGCTGACGTATTCGACGCTTTAACGTCGCGACGCCCGTACAAACCGGCTTGGGGGCTGGACGAAACCTTGGCCTTTATCATTGCCGAGTCCGGCAAGCATTTCGATCCCAGACTGGTGCCGTTGCTAACGAAGAATTTGCCGGAAATCCTGGCAATTAAAGAAGAGCATGCCGACGAGTTTAACAATAGCAGCTTAAACTAGCGGGTGTTAAACGGGGCCGATAGCCTCTACGCCGCTGATCACTTCAGCGGAAGCCAATTCCATGCCGCGCTTGAAGTAATTGCAGGCTTGATCTTTATCACCTTTGGCAAACAGCAATTCGCCCAGCAGTTGGTAGGTCGCGACCGAGGCTTCGATATTCAAGCTTTTCAACAGATATTGTTCGGCTTTTTCCATTTGCGTCGCTTTTAACGCCAGTTTGCCAAGCACTCTTAATAAAACTGCGTTGCCGGGATAGACCGCCAGCCATTGTTCGACTGATTGCAGTTGTTTGGCGGCGTCTTCCGCTTCGATATTCGAGACCAACACCAACAGGGTGTCGTCCCAATGTTTGCCCAATTGTTTCAGCATTGCCGTTTCCACGGATGAGCCCGCTCCAGCCGCGATCATGGCCGCAAAATAGATATTGGCAATGCCGGGCAGGGTTTTGATATGTTCCGGGATGCCTTCCCAGCAGCGCTGAATGGCATCTTGGTCGTTTTGCGCAATCGTTTGTTTGAGCAGGCGACTGAAGGTTTCGGTTTCCAGCAATTTTACTTCGGTTTCCATCAGCACCTTATGTTGCTGTAGCGACGGCAACAGTTTGCTCAGGCCCTCCCAGTCGCCAAGATGCTGATAGGCTTGATGCATCATTTTCAATACCCGCGCATGGCCGGGATTGATCGAATGCAATTTGCCCAATGTTTCCAAGGCTTGTTCGAACTGTTGTTCGGACAGGTGCAGTTCCGCCTGAGTCAAACCTACGGTCAAATTGGTATCCGGCGATTGTTCGTTGGCTTTTTGCAGATATTCGTCGCGTTTATCGAGCGCGCCGCGCGATTGCGCCGCTCTGGCTGCGGTCAGATAATGCAATAACGGCGCGCCGCTATGTGCCGCATGTTTGATCAGAATTTTTTCGGCACGCTCCCAATTGCCGTCTGCGGCGTCGAACAGTCCGGCAATCAAGGCCTCTTGCGAGCGATTCAGTTTGATGTTGCGCCTACGCTTGGCAAACTGACTTGGCATCCGAATCAATACACCCAGTAAACGGAAAAAACTGTATAGCAGGAAAAAGCCGATGACTTGCGTTACGGTAAATACCGTTAACGAGGTTTCCAGAGACCAGTGACCGAAACCGATCAATACATAACCGGGATCGTTCTGTTTGACCAGCCAGTTATGCAGCAAAAACGCCACCAGCACGGCGCTAAGCAAGGAGCCGAGAAAATACAGGAAATTTTTCATAATGCCACTCGCTTATTGCTGGCCGGCGGAGGGTGCGGCCGTCGAGCCGGTCTCCGCCGACGCGCCCGGATTATTCAGCACCGCTTTATCGGTTTCGATACGCAGCTTGCTGATGTCCTTTAACAGCTTCAAAGAGCCGCTGACATCTGGATATTGGCTGCGAATCTGCACATTGGCCAGTTTGTCCAGCTCCGCCACAAATTTATCGGTTTGCTGGTTTTCCGCGAAATTTTTCTTCAGCCATTGTTTGGCGTCGGCAATGCTGCTGGAAAATAAGGTATCGTTCTGTTGCACCAGCGCAATTTCGATCATTTCCAACCGCACTTTCAGTTGCTGTTTGATGAAATGGGCTTCTTCGGGCGTCAGGATGGCATTGACCGGTTGTTCGGTATGACGCAAGACCACGTAGCCTTCCAGTTGTTTGGCTACGGTGCTTAAAATTTCATGACCGTGTTCGGACAGGTCGCTGTTAGGTTCCGGTTTTTCCGGCTGCTTGCCGGCATGCGGCAGAAATACCGATAACCCTTCCACGGCATCCTGTAAATGCTGAATGCCGGCGTAGATGCCGACGATATCCGGCACGGTGGCGCCGTTTAATAAGGCGATTTCCTTGGCGATTTGCTCGCGTACTTTAAATACCGCCGCGTCGCCGCTTTCCCGCAGGCGTTGGTCTGCCGCCTCAAGGGCTTCGCGAGTGGTATTGACGTCGCCTACCAGATGTAAACGTTGATTGGCGACAGTGAGCAGATACTCCGCATCCGCCAACAGCCAGTCGCCGCGGGTTTTACCCAGTTGCCGTTGCAGCATCAGGATTGAGGATTCCAACTCCTTGCGCGCGGTATCCAGGCGTTCTTCATGCAGCTTGGAAAAGTCGGCCAGCGTCTGGTTAAAATGGTTGTCCTTGCCGGTCATCTCCGCGTTGACGTTGGCGATCTGCGATTGCACGCCGTTCAATTGATCGCGTAATCCGTTAAGTTCCTTGTCGAGCTCTATCAGCTTCAGATTGTCCTGATTGTTTTCGGTGTCCTGGCTGCTGCGCAACTGCTGGAAAAAATAAAAACCGGCGGCAGCCAGGGCGATGACCAAGGCGATGGAGACAATACCAACCCACAGGCCGGCATGCGACTTTTTAACCACTACTACCGGAGCTGGATTTTCTTGTTGTTCTTCAATTACTTCGGCCACTGTTTTCCCCGTTAAATAACGTCGTCAAGGTCTCTAAAATCGCTGCATCGGTGGGCTGCTTGCTCACTGCAATCTGTTTAAATCCGAACTGTTTTGCCGCGTCGCTGACCCGTTCGCTCACCACCACCAAGGGTATTGCTCTCAATAGTGCCGCCGACTCATCGTCCAGCATTGCCAATAAATTTTGTAAAGCTTCGACGCTGGTAATAATCGCTGCGTCCAGCTGATGTTTTGTTAAATGTCCGCGCAATTCGCTGTTGTCTATTACCGGTTGGCGCCTGCTATAGACCTCAAGATATATCACCTTGGAGCCTCGATTACGCAAACTTTCCGCCAGTTTTTCCCGGCCGCCGACACCGCGGACGATCACGCAAGTTTTACCCGCGACATCCTGCAATTTCGGCTCGGCCAACAAGCCTTCGCTATTAAACTCGGTCGCCGGTACACAATCCACCGGACAGCCGGCTTGTTGTAAAGCGTTGGCGGTAGCCTGACCGACGGCGGCAATTCCGAACTTATGCAAGGCCGGCATTTTGCCACCGAACGCCTTGATAGCAAAATCCACAGCGTTGGTGCTGGTAAAAATAAGCCAGTCGCCGGCTACTGCCTGAGCCAATATAGTCGAATCGGGCTGGGCTGCGACAATTTCCAAAGTTGGAAAGCGTATGGCCAGACCGTCCCGTTGATTTATCAAATTACACAAATTGTTGGCTTGCGCGGCGGGTCGAGTTACCAGAATCCGCGCGCCTTGCAGAGCGGGTGTCATTGATACAACTCGCGTAAAATTTTATCGGCGCCCTGTGCCAGTAAATCCTCCGCTACAGTTCGGCCTAAGATTTCAAAATCGGCCAGGCTGCTTTCCGCGTGCGCTCTATATAATAAAGAACCGTCGGGGTTGCCGACCAGGCCACGCATAACCAAGCGCTCACCTTTAATTTCGGCGAAACCGGCAATAGGTACTTGGCAGCCGCCGTTGAGCCGGGCGTTCATCGCCCGTTCGGCGCCGACCCGGATGCTGGTGTCTTCGTCGTGCAATACCTTTAAATATTCGTGAATCTCGGCGTCGTCGATTCGGCACTCGATGCCGATGGCGCCCTGTCCCATCGCCGGTAGGCTTTCTGTCGGCTCCAGTTGGGCGGTGATGCGCTCTCCCATTCCCAGCCGTTTCAAGCCGGCCGAAGCCAGAATGATCGCGTCGTATTCACCGGCATCCAGTTTCGCCAGCCGGGTATTGACGTTGCCGCGTAGGCTAAGAATTTCCGCGTTTGGGAATTTTTCCTTGATTTGGCATTGGCGGCGTAGACTGGAAGTGCCGATGCGCGCGTCGGTCGGCAATTCGGCCAAACTGCGATATTTATTGGAGACGAAGGCATCGGTAGGATCTTCCCGGTCCAGAATCACTGCCAGATGCAGGCTTTCCGGAAACTCCACCGGCACGTCTTTCATCGAATGCACGGCAATGTCGGCAGAGCCTTCCAGCATGCCTTGTTCCAGTTCCTTGACGAACAAACCTTTCCCGCCGACTTTGGCCAATGGTGCATCAAGGATTTTGTCGCCGCGGGTGACCATTTTTACCAGCTCGGTTTGTAAGCCGGGAAATGCCTGTTGCAGTCGCGCCGCGACATGCTCGGCCTGCCACAAGGCCAGCGGACTTTGCCGGGTAGCGATACGAATAATTCTGTCAGCCAAAACTGCTCCTGCCGATTGCTGGCGGGCGTCTAAGCTGCGCCCTTTGTTGGGAATAAATGTTCGCTATTGTAATCCGATTTGACGGGGAAGGTGGGTAGAAGTTGTTTGTGCTGTTAGGCAGTCGAAAACTGCTTGCTAGGGATTAGGTAGGCTAAAGATTGAGAAAACGGTATTCAGTTAACCAAACTAAATATCGCTCAGACAAATACCTAGCCTTACTCGATCTACCTAACCTCAAATACCTCAAAATGCTCGCCTGCCTCATGTGGGTTGGTGATTACTTCGCTAACCTTGGCCAATATTGGGCCTTTATGGCACCAAGCCACCAGCTTTTGCAGTTCTTCCACATGGCCGCTGGCGATGATTTCGACACTGCCGTCGGCCAGATTTCTGACAAAGCCTTTTACATTTAACTTCACCGCCTGCTTTTGGGTATAGGCGCGAAAATAAACGCCCTGCACCCGGCCCTTGACGATGATGTGCAAACACTCGCTCATCGCGTAATCCTCCAGCAATAATGAATTTTTTGATCGCGGGCGAAATCCTCAGGAATGGTTTTCGCGCTGATGTCTTCTATCTGAAAATCCGCCAAGGCTTGCCTATCCAGTTTGAAGCGGCGGAAGTTGGTGGAAAAATATAACACGCCGTCTGCTGCCAGCAGGGCAACCGCACTGCGTAGCAGGTGCAGATGATCGTTCTGAATATCAAAGGCTTCGTCCATTTTCTTGGAATTGGAAAAGGTCGGCGGATCGAGAAAGATCAGATCGAATTGCGGCTTGTCCTTGGCGCCGGCTTGCTCCGCCAGCCATTCCACGCAATTGGCGCGCAGCAGTTTGTGATCGCCTTGAATCCCGTTCAGGTCGAAGTTGCGCTTGGCCCAGTCCAGATAGGTATTGGACATGTCCACCGTGACGCTAGACGCCGCGCCACCCACCGCCGCATGCACACTAGCACTGCCGGTACAGGCAAACAGATTCAGAAAGCGTTTGCCCTTGGCTTGCTGTTGTATCAACAGGCGAATCGGCCGGTGATCCAGAAACAGGCCGGTATCCAAGTAGTCTTCGAAATTCACCCAAAACTTGCAACCGCCTTCTTCGACCACGTGGAAACGGCCGGATTCGCCTTGCTTTTCATATTGCTCGGTGCTTTTCTGCTTACGGCGGATTTTTAAAAACACCTGCTCCTTGGGTATTTCCAATACTTTGGGGATTTCCACCATGACCCCGGCCAGACGTTGATTGGCTTTGGCCGGATCTATGGTTTTCGGCGATTCGTATTCCTGCACGTTGACCCAGGTCTGCTCGCCCTGATAAACATCCACGGCCACCGCGTATTCCGGCAAATCGGCGTCGTACAGCCGATAGCAGCTGACCTGGTTTTGCTTGGCCCATTTGCCGATTTTTTTCAGATTCTTGCGCAGCCGATTGGCGAACATTTCCGCCTGATTATCCGGCTGCTCGGTTTCGGTACGCCGGCTGATTTGCTCGATACGTTCTTGCTGGGATTTGGCTTTGGGTTCGAAAAAGGTCTGCACTTCGATATTAAAGCGCAGCAATTTGCACTCCAGCGCGCCGTTGAACAGGGTAATCGGTTTTTGCGAACGCACGCCTAATCTAAAGCCCAATTCCGGATTGCTGATGATCATCGCTACCTGCCAGCCGACGAAACGTTGTTTCAACACCTCTCCAAAGCGGCGATACAGCTCTGATGTTTCGGCCTCATCGCCCAGACGTTCGCCGTAGGGCGGGTTGCAGGCGATCAAGCCCTTAGTCCAACTTTCCGCCGCCTTCGCGTCGGCAATATCGCGTCGTTCGATATGAATCTTACCGGCCAAGCCGGCATTTTCGACGTGCTGCAAGGCTGCTAACACAGTGCGGCGGTCTTGATCGAAACCGACAATCACCGGCATCTTGCTTAAGCCAATATCCCGGCGTTGCTTGGCTTCGTCCAGCAGGCTTTCCCAAAGCGCGGCATCGTGTTTTTTCCAGCCCAGGAAGCCGAAATAATCGCGCTGCAAACCCGGCGCATAATCGGCGGCGATCATCGCCCCTTCCAGCAACATGGTGCCGGAGCCACACATGGGATCGAGCAGCGAACCGCCTTGCTCGGCGATTTTCGGCCAACCTGCACGCAGTAAAATCGCCGCCGCCAGGTTTTCCTTGATCGGCGCGGCGATGTTGACGTCGCGGTAGCCTCGTTTGTGCAAACTCTCGCCGGATAAATCCAGGCTGAGTTGTGCGGTCTCATTGTGTAGATAGACATTGACGCGAATGCTGGGCCGGTCGGTGTCGATATTGGGCCGTTTGTTAAACTTGGCTCGCATTTGATCGACGATGGCGTCCTTAACCTTCAGCGCGCCGAAATGGGTGTTGTTGATAGCGGGATTGTTTTTGCTGCTGAACGACACCGCCAGGCTGTCGTCCGGTTTGATGTGTTCAAACCAGTTGATCTTTTTCACGCCGTCGTACAAATCCTGCTGGGATTTGACCTCGAAACTACTCAAGGGCAGAAACACCCGGTTGGCGGTACGCGACCACAAACAGACCCGGTAAGCCAGCGCCAGATCGCCGTCGAAAGCCACGCCGGCCATTTTTTCGCGAACGTTTTGGCCGCCCAGGGCTTTGATTTCGTTGGCTAGAATGCCTTCCATCGCTTTGGGCGTGGTGGCGAACAGTGGGTATTGGCTCATGGTCTGCGGGCTGGATGCGGAATGGTCGGGTAGGATACTAAAATGTGCCGCTACTGCGGTGGATATTTTTGCTTGCAAGCCGCAAACAAGCGTTGCACCAGAGCAGGCGGTTAAAGCCGCCAAAGAGTGTCAAACTGTTTTACAATCGGAAGATCGATGTCAGTCAGTGAAATTCTAAAGATTTGAGGTGCTGGTCAAATTCTTACTTGGCATTGTTCTTGCTTTATATGTATTAATTCTGAACGGCATTTGCTTGTTTAACTTTCTGTAATATTCAAGGTAGTGGCATGTACCCGCAAAAACACTTCGAAACCTACTACGATCCGCACCAGTGCATTCGTGCTTTCAAGATTACGCCCGGTGAATATTGCGTAACCAATTCCGGAGAGTTGATCGTCACTGTGTCGGGTTCATGCGTTATTGCTTGTATCAGAGACCGTCAACAGGGCATCGGTGGGATGTATCAATTCATGGTGGTCAACGTCAATGAAGATCAGCCGCTCAATCAGCGCATGGAGAATATGGCGAATGCCGGCATGGATGGTTTCATCGACCGCCTGATCGACATGGGCGCGGAAATGGAGAATTTGGAAGCAAAGGTGTTTGGTGGCGGTAATATTCTTAACGGCATGCAGCGAAACAATGTTGGTGCACGTAGCGCACAGTTTTTGCGCACTTATCTGGCCAACCGGAACATTCCGGTCATGGCTGACGACATGCTCGGCATCTATCCCCGTAAGGTGTACTTTTTTCCGGAAACCGGCGAAGTGTTGGTGAAAAAGCTCAAGGTTATAAAAAATGAGACCATTCTGGAGCGGGAGCAGGCTTACTCTGAGTGGTTGTTTGCGGGGATGTTGGCTTAAAGTTGCTTATTTTGGTTAGGCTTGTCGGTTTTGTGTCGCTGGCGCGACGGCTGGTTTTAATGTCGGGTCTCGGCCCGACAGCCGAGATACTTTCTTTTGCGCCGCCAAAAGAAAGTATCCAAAGAAAAGGCGGCCCGGATGCCGCTTATTCCCAGCCCCTCCGCCGACGTGCGGCATCGCTGCCGCACCCCTTCGGGGCTACTCACTCGGCACATCCCTGTGCCTGGCCCTTCGGGTGCTGCGCATGCAAATCGGCTATCCTGCCGATTTGTCTCGCCAAAAGCTCCGGTGCTCGGCGCGGCATGCGGGGGGGAACCTACGCGTGATTTGCAGGATTTGAGTTTGCAAAAATGTAGCCTTGCGTCGTTTAGCTTAATTAGCGACAACGCGGACAGCGTATTCCAACGTGCGTCCGATTACGCTGGGCTAATCGGACCACCGTGTTTACCCGATTGGGCGATTGCTATGCATTAGTAGCCCTTCTACGGGTCTCGTAGTCATTCTCCGCAGCATCAAGAAGCGTCGCGAGAGAGTCTGCATGCCACACCCTACCCAAATCAGATTCGGGGTTAATTCTTCCGGAGTAGATTCCTAGAAATTCCCATGCTTCTTTGGCGGATAAGCTTGAAGATATCTTTCCGTCTTTAATGCTTCTGTAACCTGAGGTCCTGAATGCGATTACAGGAGATCCGGATTGGTCTTGTCTAGATCTACAATCGATAAGGAAAACCGGGTTCTCTTCCGTTACTAAAGACAGCTCATGAGCAAGAAAGCCAGTGGCCCAGACGGGTAGTTTACCGCTTGTGGAAATGCCAAATGGAAATCCAATAACGCTAACCGGCTCGGCTGGACTGACAAGCATTCCAACTCTATCGACATCTTTTTCGATGTAGTACGGAAGACACAAAACGTCGTCCCCCCACTTTACATTTAGTGCCACCAGATCGGCCTTTGCGCCGAGTATTGGATGTTCTATCCAAAACGGCTCGCCGCTATCCCGATACAAAGGCAATCTGAGCTTTAGCCATTCACCAATGTGTGGTTTTGAGCGGTGGAAGTGGATGATTATGTTGTCAGGGGTTCCCAATGTTTTACTTAAACACTCACCGGTTTCTTGGTGGCGACCAGTTACATTATGCCGATTGGTAATGATTGCACAGCGAGACCTCCTGTTTTTCGCAGCCAACACTGCAGTCCCTGTACTCAAGATAACCTCTCCAAAACATATTTCAATAAACAGGGACTTTAGCGAGGGTAGCTCAATATTTAGTGGGTAACGGTCTGAAGTCTCTTCTGTTCCTTCCATCTAGTATTCCTCGGACAGCCAAGCTAACAATGGCCTAACAAGTGATTACATAGTTTCTGTATATCTCCCTGAATTGGGTGATATATATGTTATGTCAAAGTCTAGCTGGAAAAAGGATTCAGATTTTGTTCGAGCCAAAAACAATATTTCAACATGCTTGAGGATGAAGCTCGACGTATGTTGGTTTGATCTTGGATTATGGGATGGGTTTACCCCGTATGCCGCGCCGAGCACCGGAGCTTTCGGCGGGAATAGCCCGGAGGGGTGCGGCAAGGATGCCGCACGTTGACGAAGGGGCAGGAAGCTCCTTTCGTCAACCCCCGGCAAAAGCGAGGAGCGCAGGGAATAAGCGGTATCCGGGCCGCCTTTTCTTTGGATACTTTCTTTTGGCGGCGCAAAAGAAAGTATCTCGGCTGTCGGGCCGAGACCCGACTTCTAAACAATCCGTCGCGTCAGCGACACCAAAACTCAGTTGACTTTAATCAACTCAACATCAAAAATCAGCGCCGCATTAGGCCCAATATCTCTGCCAGCCCCTCGCTCGCCGTAAGCCAGATTGGAAGGAATAAAGAAGCGGTATTTCGCGCCTTCTTTCATCAATTGTACGCCTTCGGTCCAGCCGGCGATGACGCGGTTTAATGGGAAAGTGGCAGGTTCGCCCCGGCCGTAGGAACTATCGAATTCTTTGCCGTCGATGGTGGTGCCTTTGTAATGCACCGTGACGTTGTCGGTGGCTTTGGGTTGAGCGCCGGCGCCTTCGGTGAACACCAGATATTGCAGACCGCTGGCGGTCGTGACGACGCCGGTGTTTTTGGCGTTGTCCGCCAGAAATTTTTCTCCCGCGGCTTTGTTTTCGGCTGGGGTGTTGGCGTTGGCCATTGAGAACATAACGAATCCTGTAATAAATGCGATTAAAATTGCGATAACACGTTGTTTCGTGGATTTCATGAAGACTCCCGTTAGATTGTTGGGGGCGCTAGTTTATCAGTTTTTGGCGTCCAGCTCTTGCCGGCAGGTGGCCAGTTGCGCATCGTAGCGTAAAGCGCGCTGATGGACTTTTTGCGCGGTATTCAGCAGCCATGGCTTGGACAGGTAGCTGCTACGTTGAAAACCGCCGAGGCCTTCGTGATAAGTTAAATACAGCTTGTTGGTGTCCGATGTGGGGATGCCGAGCGTGCGGTTGCTGGTGGCGCAATACCAAGCCACAAAGTCGCAGCTGTCGGCAAAGTCCTCGCGCTTCGCCCAACTGTTGCCGGCTTTTTGCCGGTAATCCGCCCAGGTTTCGTCCTTGGCTTGCGGGTAGCCGTAAGCACTGCTGGAACGAAACCAGGGGATAAAGCCCAGGATTAAAGGTCTGGGCGGCTGGGCGTCGGCGACGAAGCTGGACTCCTGATGAATAATCGCCATTTGTACCGCGATGGGCACGCCCCAGCGCCGGGCGGAACTCAACGTGGCTTGATACCAATTGTCTTTTTCCCGAAATATCTGACAGATATTTTCCGGGTTTTTCGGCGGCATGGTTGTACACGCTGATAAAAACGCTAGACTTGCGAGACAAATTATTCTGCTATTCATACCTTAGCGAATCAGATTGCAATAAAGGGCTCGTCTTTGCGCGCCCCTGCCAAACCGGAAGGACTATTATGCCAACGACCGAAAACCGAGCCTATCGCAAAAATCTGGCCAGCCAAGGATTGCTGTATTTGGGCTTCGAAGAGCACGAGATTTGGGTCGTGAATCTGTCGTTGACCGGTTTATTGGCGCAATTAAAGGTTAAGCCGCAGGTTAACGGCATCAAAGACATTTTTAATGCCTTGCAAGTTTCGCCGATCGTCGATTTTTATCTGCCGGACATGCGTTTAGCCGGCGAGGCCGAAATGGTCCGGGCCGAAGCAACCGTGGACGGTTTTGAAATTGCCATCGAGTTTCGCAACCTTTCTTATGATACCGATAATCTGCTCTACAGCCGTCGCGCCTACCGCAAAAACATGACCGCGCCTGGTCATATCGTCTTCAACGATACCGATTATGCGTTCAATACCGAAAATGTCTCGGTGGATGGCTTGATGATACGCATGTTGGGTAGAATTGAGGTGCCGGACGGCACGGTGGCCAAATTCGATTACAAGCATTTGAATTTGGAAGGCGAGGTGAAAGTGGTCTGGATCGATCACGACGACATTTCCACGCTGATGGGCTTGCAGTATCTCCATTTGCAGCGCGACTATATCAGGGGTATTCCAAACTTTAGCCACCCGCCGCTGGAGGCTGGCTAAAATTGCGGCTTAAGCCGTCGGCCATTCAAAAACGTTGCCGGTTACGTGCCAGCCAAAATTCGGTCGCCAATTGCTGAGCTTGTGCTTGGTCATCGGCTTTGCCCAGCAGCTTCAACGCCACCGCCGCGGTGGCTATCACGGTCGCTTCGCCGAATTCGTCGTTAAACTCGCCGCGCCAGCATTGCGTCAATAACTGCGGGTCCATGTCTTCGGCTTTCATATGCCGGCGTTCGAACAAGGCCGGCCAGGTTTCGTCGTTAAGTTCTCCGTTATTGACGCTCTGCACCAGGCACTCGACGTCCGGATTGCGCTCGGTTTCGCCGCCTTCGCCTTTCAATACCGCCATGTGTTTTTGATCCAGCAGCAACGCGGCTTTTTGATGTACCTGCCGGTAGCTGGGATGGAAGATGCCTTGAATGCTGGCCGTGGCGTCGAACGGGTTCAACAGTCTCACCAATGTATGTACCGGCGAACGCAAACCCATCACCGGCCGCAGATTGATCATGTCGTACAGTTTCGGGCAAATATATTCCAGCGACAGATAGCTGAAATTATTTTGCTCCAACTGTTGACCGGCTTCCGCGATTGACGTCGCGGCCTTTATCCCCAAGGCTTGCAGCGCATTCTCTGTATATAATCGGCCTTGAGTATGGCCGCCGGCGCCGTGCATGAATACTCTGATGCCGTTCTCAGCCAGTAGCAAAGTGGACAGTAAAAACCAGGGCAGATGGCGACGCTTGCCGGCGTAAGACGACCAGTCCAAGTCGACGGCCACTTTTGATTCGAAAGCAAAACTTTCCCGCGCGGCTTGCACGAAGCCGGCCAGCTCTTCGCAGGTTTCTTCCTTGACGCGCATCAGCATCAAAAACGCGCCGAGCTGAATGGGTTCCACTTGGCCGTCGGACAAAATCATTTGCATGGCCCGGTAGGCTTCGTCTTCTGTCAGCGGCCGGGCACCTTTTTTGCCCTTGCCGAGTATCTTGATAAATTCCGCGAACGGATGTTCCTGGGTCAACAAGCTCATGAGAATGACAGGGGAAAGTAATGATCGATCAGCAATGCCGCGAAAATCAGCATCAGATACACAATGGAATAGCCGAAGGTGCGCATCGCGGTTTTATTGTCTTTTTTACGCATCATTTGGATCGCGTAATAGATAAAGCCCAAGCCCAGCAATACTGCGGCCAACAGATAAATCACGCCGCTCATGCCGGTCAGGTAAGGCAGCAGAGTGGTGATCAACAACAGAATGGTGTACAGCAGAATCTGTAAGCGGGTGAATTCCACGCCGTGGGTCACCGGCAGCATCGGGATGGAGACTTTGGCGTATTCCTCGCGTCTGGCGATGGCTAGCGCCCAGAAATGCGGCGGGGTCCAGACGAAAATAATCAAAAACAGCAGTAAGGCGTGAGGATGCACTTCGCCGGTAATCGCCGCCCAGCCCAGTACCGGCGGTGCGGCGCCGGCCGCGCCGCCGATCACGATATTTTGCGGCGTCATTTTTTTAAGGTATACCGTATAAATTAGTGCATAGCCGATCAGCGACAAAAAGGTCAGGAATGCGGTCAACACATTGATCTTGATGGTCAGGATGGCCATGGCGACAAAGCCGATCAAGCTGGCGAACACCAATACCTGGTGCGAGTTCAAATGCCCGGTGGGTAGTGGTCTATTCTTGGTGCGGCCCATTTCCGCGTCGGCTTTTTGATCGATGAAATGATTGATCGCCGCCGCCGAGGAGGCCGCTAGGGCGATGCCTATGCTGCCGTAGAAAAAGTTATCCAGCGGCGGCATGCCGGGTACGGCCAGCAGCATGCCGACAACGGCGGTAAACACGATCAATGCGACGACTCTGGGCTTACAGAGTTCTAAGTAGTCTTTCCAGGATAGCGCGGAGGTTGTGTCGGTCATCAAGTACCAAATGGATTTGCAGGTCTTTAAACATATAGAATAACAGTGAACCATTGATTATTAAAATAATCACAAGCGCTCACCATCTTTTAGTCAACGAGGGATTTATGAACTATAGGCTTGCGGCGTTAGCGCTGCTTTGTCCTGCTGTCGCGGCGCATGCCGAGGCCGGCAAGGTACACGAACATGTTTTTAGCAACGGCTTAAAACTACTGGTAAAGGAGGACCATCGTTCGCCGGTGGTGGTATCGCAAGTCTGGTACAAAGTCGGCTCCAGTTACGAGCCTGGCGGTATTACCGGTATTTCGCACATGTTGGAACACATGATGTTCAAAGGTACCCAAAAATATCCGGCCGGTGAGTTTTCCCGGATCATCGCCGAAAACGGCGGCAACGAGAACGCCTTTACCGGGCAGGATTACACGGCGTATTTCCAAACCCTGGAAAAATCGCGCCTGGAAATCAGCTTTAAACTGGAAAGCGACCGGATGCGTAATCTGGATTTGAAAGCTGAGGAATTAAAAAAAGAATTGGAAGTAGTCACCGAGGAGCGGCGCATGCGTACCGACGACCAGCCGCGTTCGAAAGTGCATGAGCAATTCATGGCTACCGCTTTCACCAACAGCCCCTACCAAAATCCGGTGATCGGTTGGCCGTCCGATATAGCCAACTATAAAGTCGAAGACCTGCAATCCTGGTATCAACAATGGTACGCGCCCAATAATGCCACGTTGGTAGTGGTGGGCGATGTCGATGCGCTGCAAGTCGAAAAACTCGCCGAGCAATATTTTGCGCCATTGCAACCCAGTGTGCTGAAACCGGTAAAACCGCAGGATGAAAGCGAACAGCACGGTGTGCGCCGTATTACCGTGAAAGCGCCGGCCAAACTGCCTTACCTGATGATGGGCTATAAAGTGCCGGTATTAAAAACCGCCAAGCCGGAATGGGAAGCCTATGCACTGGAAGTGCTGGCGGGTGTGCTGGACGGCGGCGATAGCGCCCGCCTGTCTTCGCGTTTGATCAGAGGCAAGCAAATTGCCGTATCGGCCGGTGCCGGCTTCGATCTTACCTCGCGTTTGCCGGAGATGTTCCTGCTGGAAGCCACTCCGGCGGAAGGCAAAACCGTGTTCGATTTGGAATACGCCTTGCTGGACGAAGTCTATCAATTGAAGAACGAACTGATAGCCAAGGACGAACTGCAACGTATCAAGGCGCAAGTGTTGGCTAGCGCGGTGTATCAAAAAGATTCCAACTTCTATCAAGCCATGCAGTTGGGCACGCTGGAAACGGTGGGTATCGGTTGGCAGAAAGCCGACGAGTATGTCGATAAGGTCAATCAAGTCACCGCCGAACAGGTCAGGGAAGTGGCACGGAAATATTTGATTGAGGATACGCTCACCGTCGCTTATCTCGACCCGCAACCCATCACCCAAGCCGCCAAGCCTGCAAAAGCCATAGGAGGTCATCATGCGTTTTAATTTAATCGGCTTGGCACTATTGCTGTTGAGCCAGACCGTCTGGTCAGCCGCCAAAATCGAAAACTGGCAAACCCCGCAAGGCAGCCGGGTTTATTACGTGCGCACCGTCGGCTTGCCGATGGTGGATGTCCGGGTCGTGTTCGATGCCGGCAGTGCCCGCGACGACGCGCAATTCGGCGTCGCCGCGTTGACCTCGGCCTTGCTGGATAGCGGTGCCGGCGAGTTGAGTGCCGACGACATCGCTCAGCGTTTCGAATCGGTAGGCGCCAACTATTCAGCCAGCGTGAGTGAAGATATGGCCTGGTTGGCAGTGCGCACATTGACTGAGAAAGCTTTGTTCGACAAAGCGCTGGCGACTTTTGAAACCGTGTTGAGCAAGCCGGCCTTTAATCAAGCCGATTTTGAGCGGGAAAAAGCCCGTACCCTGGCCGGTTTGAAACACCGGGAAGAATCGCCGGGAGAACTAGCTGGGATTGCCTTCAATAAAGCGTTGTATGGTGATCATCCCTATGCACATCCGGAATCCGGTGTGGTGGAAACGGTGGCCGGTTTTAGCGCTGACGATCTGAAAAACTTTTATCAAAAATACTACGTGGCTGCGAATGCCATGGTGGTCATCGTCGGCGACGTCAGTCGCGAACAAGCCGAGCAAACCGCTAATCAGGTGCTAAGCAAGCTGCCGGTGGGCAGCAAGCCTGCGGAAATCCCCGTAGTGACGATGCCCGGCAAAGCCAGCAAGCAGCATATCGAGTTTCCGTCCACACAAACCCACGTTCTGGTCGGTTTGCCCGGCACCTATCGGAAAGACCCTGACTACTTTGCCTTGTATGTGGGTAACCACATTTTGGGCGGCGGCAGCATGGTGTCCAGGCTGTTTGAAGAAGTGCGGGAGAAGCGCGGTTTGGCGTACGGCGCTTACAGTGTGTTTGCGCCGATGTACAGGCAGGGGCCGTTCATGATGAGTTTGCAAACCCGCAACGATCAGACCGAGCAGGCCTTGGATGTGTTGCTGAAGACTTTTAACGAGTTTCTGAATAAAGGCCCAAGCGAGAAGGAGCTGACCGCCGCCAAGCAAAATATCACCGGCGGCTTTGCGATGCGTTTCGATACCAACAGCAAGCTGACCGACTATGTGGCGATGATCGGCTTTTATCAGCAACCGCTGGATTATCTGGATACCTTTCAGAGCAATGTCGAAGCCGTCAGCATCGAGCAAATCAAGGATGCTTTCAAACGCCGGGTAAAACCGGAGCTGTTGCAAACCGTGACGGTGGGTGCCGGTAAATAAAATGTCTAACCAAATCCGCATCATCGGCGGCGAATGGCGCAGCAGGCACATCGTATTCGACGACGCGCCGGGTTTGCGGCCGACGCCGTCGCGGGTGCGGGAAACCTTGTTCAACTGGCTGCAAGCCGACATTCTGCATAGCCGCTGCCTGGATCTGTACGCCGGCAGTGGGGCTTTGGGTTTGGAAGCCGCTTCCCGAGGCGCCAGGCAGGTGGTACAAGTGGAAAACAACCCTGCCAGTTGCCAAAAGCTGCGCGAGAACATTGCCAAATTGGCGGCGGCGCAGGTTAAGCTGGTACAGCAGGATGTCAGTCATTTTTTAAACGGGTCGGCGCAGCCTTTCGATTTGGTATTTCTGGATCCGCCGTTCGGCCAGGGTTTAATTTGGCAGACCTGTAAACTATTGGATGACAAGGGCTGGTTGGCCGCTTACGCCAAAATTTATTTGGAATGCGAGCGCAATCGGCCGCTGGACGATCTGCCGGCCGATTGGAGCTTGCTAAAAGCCAAGACGGCCGGCGAAGTCAGCTACAACCTGCTGCAAAAGCAATCGGATACTTTTGCCGCGGCGAATGGTTTAAAATAAGCCGCTTTTGCCTTTTTCTAAAGCAGATGAACATTACCGCGATTTATCCCGGCACCTTCGACCCCATCACCAACGGGCACCTGGATCTGATCCACCGCGCCTCCCGGCTTTACCAACATGTGATAGTCGCCGTGGCGGTCAGCCGAGGCAAACAGCCGCTGTTTTCGTTGGAAGAGCGGGTAGCCTTAATCCGGGAAGTGGTGACCGAGTTCAGCAATGTCAGCGTGATCGGCTTCGATACCTTGCTGGTCGAATGCGCCAAGCAACATCAAGCCAGCGTGATCATCCGCGGCCTGCGCGCGGTATCCGATTTTGAATACGAATTTCAATTGGCCGGCATGAACCGTCGTCTGTCGCCAAACATCGAAACCGTGTTTCTGACCCCGGCGGAACAATACGAATTCATCTCGTCCAGCATGATTCGCGAGATCGCCCAGCTGAATGGCGACGTGTCCAGCTTCGTGCCTGAATTGGTCAAACAACGCTTAACCGAAAAATTTTCCCAGGAGTAATTATGGCGCTGATTATTAGCGACGACTGTATCAATTGCGATGTCTGCGAGCCGGAATGCCCGAATGGTGCCATTTCGCAAGGCGAAGAGATTTATGTGATTAACCCTTCGCTGTGCACTGAGTGCATCGGCCACCACGACAAGCCGCAATGCATGGAAGTGTGCCCGGTGGATTGTATTGATAAGGATCCGGATGTGGTTGAGGACAAGGACAGTCTGTATAAAAAGTATTTGAAACTGACGAGTTAATATTTGCCGCTTCAGGCGCTTGTATGTGCCTAAAACGGCAAAATCAAGCGACGGGCTGAGCTTCGGCGCCGGCATCGCACAATCTAAACGAAGGAGATCGATATGCTCAAAAGTGTTGGCTATGCTGCTTATAATCCGCAAACGCCGTTACGCTCGTTTCATTTCGAACGCCGGCAACCCGGACCCACGGATGTGCGTATCGAAATCCTGTATTGCGGGGTTTGTCATAGCGATCTGCACCAAGTGCGTAACGAATGGCGCGGCACGACTTTTCCGGTAGTGCCTGGGCACGAAATCGTCGGCAGGGTTGTGGAGGTCGGTGCCCAAGTGACGAATTTTAAATTGGGCGATTTGGCCGGGGTAGGCTGTATGGTCGATTCTTGCGGCGTCTGCCCCGATTGCCGGGATCATCAGGAACAGTTTTGCGCCCACACTGTATTCACTTACAACAGTCCGGACCCACATACCGGCAAAATGACCTACGGAGGCTACTCCAATCAGATCGTGGTCGATCAGGGTTTTGTATTGCGTGTGTCAGATAAGCTGGATCTGGCGGCGGTAGCGCCCTTGCTGTGTGCCGGCATTACCACGTATTCGCCGTTGCGGCATTGGAAAATCGGCAAAGGCCATAAGGTCGGCATCGTCGGTTTGGGCGGCTTGGGTCACATGGGGCTGAAATTCGCGCATGCTTTTGGCGCGGAAGTGGTGCTGTTTACCACTTCGCCAGGCAAGGAGGCCGACGCTAAGCGCTTGGGCGCAAGCGAGGTGGTGATTTCCAAACATGCCGACGAAATGGCAAAGCATCTGAATAGCTTCGATTTCATTTTAAATACCGTCGCCGCGCGGCACGATTTGGATCAGTATCTAAGCCTGTTGAAGCGCGACGGCACGATGTGTCTGGTCGGCGTACCGTCCGATCCGCATCCGTCGCCGAACGTCGGTAATCTGATATTCCGCCGCCGTTCCCTGGCCGGTTCGTTGATCGGCGGTATTCGAGAGACCCAGGAAATGCTGGATTTCTGCGCCGAGCACGATATTGTTTCCGACATCGAACTGATTCCGATGGCCGGTATCAACGATGCTTATCAACGGATGCTGAAAAGCGACGTGAAATACCGCTTCGTTATCGATATGGCGACCTTACAGGCTTGATGCCGTCGTCGTTGCGTATCGGTTGTACAGTGCCGGCATTAAAAACAGGTTCAGCAGGGTCGAGGTAATCAAGCCGCCGAGTATTACCACGGCCATCGGGTATTCGATTTCATGGCCGGAGATATTGCCTTTCGCGATCAGCGGCAATAAAGCCAGCCCGGCGCAGGCGGCGGTCATCAGGATAGGTACCAGGCGTTCTTCGGCACCGCGCATGGCCAGTCCCGGGCCGAAGGGTACTGCTTCGTCTTGTTGCAGATGCCGGTAATGGCTCAACAACATGATCCCGTTACGGGCTGCAATGCCGAGCACGGTGATGAAGCCGACCAGCGAACCGAGCGATAACACGCCGCCGCTGAAGAATGCCGCCGCCACCCCGCCGATCAATGCGAATGGTAAGGTCAGTGCCACCAGCAGCACCAAACGGACAGAGCGAAAGTCCACATGCAGTAAGACCAGGATGCCCAGCAAACAAGCAAAGCTTAGCCAAGCCAGGCGTTCGCTGGATGCTTGCCTCGCGGCGTATTCGCCTAGGAACTCCGGGTGATAGCCTCGAGCAAAACTTAAACCTTTGACGCGGGTTTCGATTTCCCGGGCCACGCCGCCTAGATCGTTGCCGCTGACGTTGCAGGTCACGTCGATTCGGCGCGAGGCGTTCTCCCGCTTGATCTCGTTGGGCGCCGGGGTGATTTCCAGGTCGGCGACGTCGCCCAACGGAACGTGCGCGCCGGAAGGCGTATCGATGTTCAATTGCCGCAGCGCAGCCAAGTCATGTCTGACCCGTTCCACGCCCCATACCGCGACATCCAGCACTTTTTGTTCCCGGTAAATTTCGCCGACTTTACTGCCTTTGATCAAGGTAGTGGCCGCGCGTCTTACCTGGCCCGGCGTCAAACCGAAGTTGGCGGCTGCCTCGGGCCGCAGTCTAATCTGAATCTGCGGAATTAACACTTGCGGTTCCACTTTTAGATTGGTCACCCCCGGCACGCCGCTAATAGCCGTGCCGACTTCGGCAGCCTTGTCGCGTAGTATCGCCAAATCGGGGCCAAAAAGCCGCACGACTACCGTTGCACTGGCTCCGGTAAGCACTTCCTTGATACGCTCGCGTAAATACGTCAGCAGGTCGCGGTACAGGCCCGGATAACCGTCGACAACGGCCTGGATTTTCGCCACGGTACTGTCGTAATCCACCGAGGTATCCAGACTGAGCCACAATTCGGTGAAGTTGGGTCCGACTACTTCGTCGGCTACTTCGGCCCGGCCGATATGCGAACCAAAATTACGCACGCCGGGTATCGCCCGCAGCTCCTTGCTGACTTGCAGTGTAATGCGGCGCATCGCCTCCAGCGAAGTGCCGGGTTTCTCGACCCAGTGCATCAGAAAATCGGTTTCCTTGAAGTTGGGCAAAAACGATTCGCCAAGACGCGGCAAAGCCAGGGCGGTCAGGAGAAAGGTGGTAAGCAGAATGCCTGCGGCCCAGTGCGGACGGGCGATAATGGCCGGCATGGTTTTGCGATATTGTTGTTTCAATACACGCGTCAGCGGCGCATCGCCTTCCCGTTGTTTCGCATTCGGCAACAGCAGTAAACACAGAGCCGGCGTTACGGTCAGCGCCACTAGCAACGAAGCGAAAATCGCCAATAGATAGGAAAAGGCCAGCGGCCGAAAGAACGTGCCGGCCAGGCCGTCGAGGAAAAATACCGGCACGAACACCAAGGCCACGATCAAACTGGCGAATACCACGGCGCTGCGCACTTCCAGCGAGGCTTTCAAGACCACGCGGAATGGCGACAGCGGGCTACCGGCTGCTCGATTCAAGCGTAGCCGGCGCATGATGTTTTCCACGTCGATGACGGCGTCGTCCACCACTTCGCCGACGGCGATCACCAAGCCGGCCAAGACCATGGTGTTGAGCGTGCCGCCGCGCAGATAAAGTACCGCCGCAGCGGCCAGTAGCGACAGCGGGATAGCGGAAAGGCTAATGACGGCGGTACGCCATTCGAAGAGGAAGGCGAGTAATATCAACGCGACTAGCGCGCACCCCAGTATCAGCGCGTCGCTCAGGTTGTGCAGCGAGCGTTCGATGAAGGTTGCCGGCCGGAAGATGGTCGGGTCGATAGTGACATCGTGCAGACCGGGTTGCAATGCCGCCAGCGTGGCTTCGACGTGACGCGTGACCTCCAGTGTATTGCCCCAGGGTTGTTTCTCAACTATCAGCAGCAAGCCGGGACCATCGTTGATTACCGCGTCGCCGATCGGCGGCGGATGGTCTTCGACGATCTCGGCGACATCGCCCAAGCGCAACGGCGCGCCGCCAACGAATTGCACGACGGTGCGGGCCAAATCTTCCGGCGTTTCCACCGGCGACAAATGCCGTACCGGCAAGCGTTGATTGGGGATGTCGACGAAGCCGCCGGCCGACACCGTTGCCGCATCGCCGGCGGCCCGGATCACCGCATCCAGCGTCACTCCATGAGCCGCCAGCCGGTCGGGATCGACCAGCACCTGCAATTGCCGGTCGCGTTGCCCCCAGATGGCCACGTTCGCAACGCCAGAAACGGCCAGCAGTCGCGGCCGGATGGTCCATAACGCCAATTCGGAAAGCGCCATTTGCGACAATTTTTCCGAGGATACGCCGATTTTCATCGCCCGGCTGGTGGAAGACAGCGGGGCTAACAGCACCGGCGCCCGCGCTACCGCCGGCAGGCGCGGAACGACAGTGGCGATGCGTTCCTGTACCAGTTGCCGCGCCCGCATCAGATCGGTGCCTTCCTGAAAAATGCAGACGACTGAGGACAAACCCAGTACCGATTTCGAACGCAGCGTTTTCAGCCAAGCGGTGCCGTTCACCGCGCTTTCCAACGGTACGCTGATCAGGTTTTCGACTTCTTCGGTGGAAAGGCCGGGGGCTTCGGTCTGGATTTCCACCAGCGGCGGGGTGAATTCCGGAAATACATCAAGCGGCATTTGCCGAGCGGCATAGATACCGAAAATTACCAGTACTAAAGCCAAGGCCAGCACCAATACCCGTTGGTGTAAGGAGGCGGCTATAAGACAACGCATCATTTACCCGCTCCGAATTCGGTGCCGAACAATTCCGCGGCGCCGGTTGTTACCACTTTTACACCCTCTTGCACACCGCCGGCCAGAGCGGCCTGGTCATTCTCCACCCATATCACCTGTACCCGGCGCCGGAGATAGATGCCCGCATCCAGCGATTGATAAACCCAACTGCCGCCATCCGCGTCGTACACGATTGCCGACCAGGGCACCACCACGCTGTTGCCGGCATCGCGTAACGGGATGGTCACGCCGACCCGCTGACCGGGACGCAACATAGCGTCCGAATTTTTGACCTCGTAGAACAAATCCACCGTGGCAGCGGCCGGGTTGGCGGAAGGTGGCGCCGATACAGGGACCGCCTTAAGACCGGGCTTGCCGGGAGTACTTCTCAATTCGCCCACACTGGCCGGGACGCGCGTGTCCAAGGTTGCGACATCGCCCACGTATACCGGCACGCGCACCCATAGCGTGGCCCGGTTAGCCACATCCAGCAAAGCCGGACCGAGCAGGTCGCGACGGGCATGCGCAGTCTTTAGTGCGGCGGCGGCCAAGCCCACTTGTGCTCTCGCATCCTCCACGGCACGGTCGGTGCCGACCTTGTCGCGGCGCATCTGCTCGGTTCGATTCAAGGTTTGTTGCGCCGCTTGTGCTTGCACCTTGGCTTGTTCAACCTGGCCGTCGGCGTCGATTTGCGACTGCGCCAAACGCACCAACTCGGCCGGGGCCAAAGAGGGCAGTAGCGCATAAACCGACTGATTGCCATTGGCGGTTCCGGCCTGAGCCGGCAAGGTAATCTCGCCGCCGAACAGCCGGCTGCGGCTAAGTTGCCGCTGTTCCACCGTTTTGACGACTATGCCTAGCCGCCGCTCCGCATCCGGCGTCAGCTGGACCCGAGTTAATTCGGCTTCCTTCATCGGATGTTCGATTTTGGCGGGCGGGGCCGATGCCGATTCGGCGGCAAACGCAGCGCCTGCGTTCAGCAATAAAACGGCAATCAGAAGGGAAGCCGATGGAGCGATGATTTGAAGAGTGGTTTTCATTAGGGTCCGACCGTGGAATCCGAAAAATATTGCCGCTTAAGCAGGGTTCAGCCGATGGCCGACGCTACGTTCCAATTCCGCGCGAGCCCGGCGCAGATCGGCGGCGGCTTGAGCCGATTTTAGCCGCGCATCCAACTGGCGGCGTTGGCTTTCGAGTACGTATAGATAGGTGACATTGCCCGCCGCGTAAGCGTTTTCGGCGTCGCGTACGCTGGCCGCCAACGGCGGCAGAATGGTTTGTTGCCATCGATTAAGGCTATCGCGGGCCTGTTGCAGTCTGACGGAGGCTTCGCGGATATCCAATGCGATTCGCTGGCGGATGGCAAGGTATTGTCTGGCCGCCTTGTCGAAACGCGCTTGTGCTTGGGCTATGCCGCCTTGATTTTGATTGACGATGGGCAGTACCACATCCAGCCCCGGCCCAGCCAGTAAAGGGCCATTGATTTGTTTGGCATTCAGACTGGCAGTGAAATTGAACACCTCGGCTCGTGCCAGGCCGATGCGCTGTCCGGCCGCTTCGACATTGATTTCGGCGGCGCGCAGGTCGGGGCGTGAGGCGAGGGCTTCGGGTAACAGTATTGTACTATCAAACGCTTCGTCGGCCGGTAACGGGCTGTTGGCTACGGTCTCAGGCCATTGTTCCAGGCTAAGTCCCGCCAGATGACGCAAGCGTTCGCCGGCAATTTCGACATCGCGTTGCAAGCGGCCGCGTTGCTCCTCGGCTTGTAGCGCATCGACCCGGGCATTGGCGACTTCCTGCTCGCTCGCATCGCCGGCGTTTAATCGGGCTTGGGTCAGTTCGGCGATGCTTCGGGTGAGTTTGGAGGACTCGTCAGCCAGTTGCAGACGATCCGAGGCCAGCGTCAACTCCGCGTTTGCCACCCGCACGTCGCGGATCAAGTCCAGACCGTTTTGTACCAGCCGCTGCGCGGTTTGTTCGATATCCAATTTAGCCAGGTCGATACGTTGCGGGCGCAGCCAGAATATTTCCAGGGGATAGCGTACCGTTAGCTCCAAGGGCTTTGCGCCTAAGGGTACCAACATCGAAAAGCTGGGGTTGGGCAGCATGCCGGCTTGTACCAGGTCGGCGCGGGACAAACCCAGATCGGCCAGAGTACCGCGGAAAGCTGCGTTGTTCCATAGCGCCAGACTGACCAGCTCGTCTTCGGACAAACCGTCCGCCAGGGCGACATTGGGCGGCCACGCCGCTTCATTGGTTTGGGCTTCGGTAATGCGTTGTCCCGTGCGCTGTTCCAGATCGTCGGCTACCCGCTCCAAGCCGTTGCTTTGCGGTGTGCAAGCCGTTAGTAGTAAGGTCGCGAGCCAGATTGTCTGTCCATATGTCGATAAATGCTTCATGCGGGGATTTCCGGAAAATGAATTGTTATCTTCAAACCCAGGCCGTTGTCGCCGGCCGCCAGCGTGATGCCGGCCCGATGCCGGTCGGCAATACGCTTTACGATCGCCAGCCCCAGTCCACTGCCTGCTGCCGGACTATCCAGTCCCCGGTAGAAACGGTCGAACACGCGGTCGCGTTCAGCGGCAGGGATGCCGGGACCGGTGTCGACTACTTCCAAGCGGACTGCGCCGGATGCCGCAATTACACTGACATCCACTCGGGCAGCGAACGGGGAATGATTGATGGCGTTATCGATCAAATTGCGCAACAGAATGCGTAGCGACTCTGCGGACCCGTTTACCAAGATCGGTTCCGCCCGGGTGATGCCGAGGTCTACGTTTCGACTGGCGGCTATCGGTGCTAAATCGGCCACCACGGAGCGCGCCAACGCGTCGAGATATACGGGGCCGTGCGGATCGCCGCCCGCTTCCGGATCGAGGCGGGCCAATGTCAGTAGCTGTTGAACCAAATGACTGGCGCGGTCGATTCCTTGCCTAAGCGAGTGTAAGGCCGCCGAACGCTGCGCCGGTTTGCCGGCGCGTTCCGCTAGTTGCGCCTGCAGGGATAAAGCTGTAAGCGGACTGCGCAATTCGTGAGCAGCGTCGGCGGTAAACTGGCGCTGCGTTACCAGAGCCTGATCCAGTCGCTCTAGCAGACTATTCAAGGCGCAGACTAATATTCTGACTTCCTCCGGCAAATCCTGCGGAGGGATAGGCTCCAGCGAATTTGGATTGCGTCGCTCCACCGCCGTGGCGACCTCTTGCAGCGGCCTCAGACCCTGGCCGATGCCCCACCTGACCACTAACGCCAATCCAGGCAACAAAATTAATAGCGGCGCGAGTAAATGCCAGGTGATTTCATTCGCGGTTTCGCGGCGTTCGCGTAAGGCTTGCGCGATTTGAATCGAGCCGGTGTCGGTTTTCAAATTGAAGACCCGCCAATTCTCTCCGCGCCAAACGAGCGTATCGTATCCCGACTTATTGCCTTGCGGTAGCGGTGAAAATGAATGAGAGCGATACAGTATCCGCCCGTCCAAGTCTCGTATTTGGCTGATCAGATCGATGTTCTCCCGGTGTGGCGCTCGCCGGTTTTGAGCGGGTTCTACCTTGGGCGAGTAGCTGGAATTGGACAAGGAATAAGCCGCTTCCCGCAGAATCTGGTCGAACAGTTCGTCGATTTCGTCATGAACGTTAAGCCAGGTCGGCACGGCAAACACCGCGCAGGTTGCCAGTAAGGCCGGTATTAACCAAACTGTCAGGCGATGGCGAATAGATGATTTCATGGTTTTGCCACCCGAAATCCGACGCCGCGGACATTGGCGACGATATCCGCGCCTAATTTACGGCGTAAATTGTGCAGGTGTACGTCAACCGCGTTGCTGGCGATCTCCTGTCCCCAGCCATAAAGGCGTTCTTCCAGTTGGGTGCGGGACAGTACTGCTCCGGGTTTTTCCAGCAAGGCGTGCAGCAGCGCAAATTCGCGTGCCGACAATTCCACGGCTTTGCCGTGCAGCCAGACTTCGTGGCGGAGCGGATTCATGCGCAATTCGCCGTATTCGATATCCAAAGATCCGCGTCCGGCGCTACGGCGGATTAGGGCATGAATGCGAGCCACTAGTTCTTCCAGTTCGAAAGGCTTTACCAAGTAATCGTCGGCGCCGCTATTCAAGCCGGCGACCCGGTCGCTCACCGCATCGCGGGCGGTCAGGATTAATACCGGAATGGCATTGCCGCATTTGCGCAGGTCGATCAGCAAATCCAGACCGGACAGGCGCGGCAAGCCCAAGTCCAGCAACAGTACGGCATATTCCGCCGACGGTGCGGCAAGCGCGATTTGCGCCTGCACCCCATCGCGCAGCCAATCGACGCTGAAACGCTCTTGGGCCAAACCTTGGCAAAGCGCCTGGCCTATCATGGCATCGTCCTCGACTAGTAATACACGCATTGTGATCTCTTAACAGGAAGTGGTTTCAGTATGCTACGGCAAGATTTAAGCCAGTATTAAGGCTTAGCGGCCGGCGAATCAGTTAAAACCCGCGGCACAACTCCGCAGCTGCATTGTTTTCCACCGGCGACGAAGTAATGATTCGGGCGATAATGCCGCAAGGGAATTGCCCTATAATCTTGGCGACATTATCTTAAAACCTTTGGTTTGCGGCGCCGGTTTTGCAGCACTGTAGGCTTTTTTCAATCGCGACGATTTAGCTAAAACTGGCTCGAGTCGTTTACGGCATTTGCGGATTACGGAGAATTTTATGCAAGACAGTATCGAAATTAGCGAATCGGTCCGGCATTATTACGGCCAAGTACTGCAATCCAGTAGCGATCTGAAAACCAGCGCTTGTTGCAGCATCGACGCCATGCCCGGATATTTGAAAGCGTTATTGGCCGGTTTGCATCCGGAGGTGCTGGAGCGCTTTTACGGATGCGGTTCGCCGCTGCCGCCGGCCTTACAGGGTAAAACCGTGCTGGATCTGGGCTGCGGCAGCGGCCGCGACTGCTATTTGCTGTCCAAGCTGGTGGGGTCCACCGGGCGGGTGATTGGCGTCGATATGACGCTGGAACAGTTGGAAGTGGCGGTGCGGCACCGGGATTGGCACGCCGAACGTTTTGGTTATGCCAATGTGGAGTTTCTGCATGGCCACATCGAAAATCTGGCACCTATAGGAATAGCGGACAACAGCATCGATGTGGTGGTGTCCAACTGTGTGATTAATTTGTCGCCGGAAAAAGCCAGGGTGCTGGCGGAAATTTTTCGGGTGTTAAAGCCGGGCGGTGAATTGTATTTTTCCGACGTATTTGCCGATCGCCGTATTCCTGTCGAATTGCGTCAGGATCCGGTACTGTTGGGCGAATGCCTGGGCGGCGCTTTATATTGGGAAGACTTTAGACGGATTTTGCACAATCTGGGTTGCCCTGATGTGCGGGTTGTCAAACAAAACCCCATTAGCTTGGACGATCCAGAGGTGGCCGCCAAGATCGGCATGGTTAACTTCAAGTCGGTGACGGTGCGAGCCTTCAAACTGGAACTGGAAGACCGCTGTGAAGATTACGGGCAAGTGGCTTGTTATCTGGGAACCATAGCCGAGCATCCGCATGCTTTTGAGTTGGACGACCATCACTATTTCGAAACCGGCCGGCCGTTGCGGGTGTGCGGCAACACCGCCGACATGCTGGCCGCGACCCGCTATGCCGAGTATTTTCAGGTGTTGGGCGATCAGTCCCGGCATTTTGGTTTATTCGACTGCGGGCCGGTTGCGCAAGGGCAAACGGCGAAGGCCGATGGGGCTTGTTGTTAAGCGTATTGGCGTAAATCCGCCGCGCTTTAGTTTCCGATAGTCAATTTATCCGCAGCCAAGGAGAATCGCACAATGAACGAACTGATGTTTTATACCAATCCACAATCGCGCGGGCGTATAGCCCACTGGATGTTGGAAGAAACCGGCGTACCGTATGAAACGGTATGGCTGGAATTCGGACCGGCGATGAAAAGCGCCGAATATCTTGCCTTGAACCCGATGGGCAAAGTGCCGGCTTTGAAGCACGGCGCGGCCTTGATCACGGAAACCGCCGCCATCTGCGCTTATTTGGCCGATCGTTTTCCGGAGAAAAACCTGATACCGCCGGTCAACCATCCGGCGCGGGCGGATTACTATCGCTGGCTGTTTTTCGCGGCGGGACCGTTGGAATTGGCGGTGACTGCGAAGGCCCTGGGCTGGCAGGTGCCGGAAGGCAAGAGCGGATTTGTCGGCTTCGGCAGTTACGACGCGACTATCGATACCCTGGAAAAGGCGCTGGCTACAGGGCCTTATATTTGCGGCGATCAATTTACCGCGGCGGATGTGTACGTTGGTTCGCAATTAGGTTGGGGCATGATGTTCGGCACTATCGAAAAACGTCCGCTGTTTTCAGACTATGTCGCGCGAGTATATGCTCGTCCGGCGGCGCTAAATGCCGTTCGCCTTAACGAAGATTACTTGCAAAGTCGCCAATCCTGATCAGGCGGCCGGGTATCGAAGGATGGGCATTGATAGTGGTATAGTGCGGCGCCAAACCGCCATTCCTTAAATCGTGCTTCGCTTCGTAAAGACAAACCGCAACCAGCCATGACAACCCTTCGCGACGATGCCCCGATAGGCGTATTTGACTCAGGTGTCGGCGGCCTATCCGTGCTACGAGCAATTCGCGACGAGTTGCCAGCGGAAAACCTGCTTTACGTAGCCGACTCCGGCTACGCGCCATACGGCGATCGCGATGCGGATTTTATCGCGGATAGGGCAAGCACTATCACCGGATTGCTGTTGGATGCGGGCGTAAAAGCGCTAGTAGTGGCTTGCAACACGGCGACCGTGGTCGCCATCGCCAAACTCCGCGCCTGGTGCCCGGTGCCCGTGGTGGCCATGGAGCCGGCCATTAAGCCGGCGGCGCAAACGACTAAGTCGGGCGTGGTTGGTGTGCTGGCTACCAGTCAAACGCTGGCCAGCCCTAACGTAGCCAGGCTCTGCGCCACTTATGGCCAAGACATTAGAATTCTATTGCAGCCTTGTCCGGGGCTGGTAGAACAAGTCGAGAAAGCGGAACTGCGCAGCGAGGCGACGCGTGAGCTTCTGGAGCGTTATCTTGCGCCGCTACTGGCGGCTGGCGCGGATACGATTGTGCTTGGCTGCACCCACTATCCCTTTCTTGCCCCGCTCATCCGCGACATCGTGGGTGCGGAAGTCGCGATAATCGACCCGGCTACCGCGGTTGCAAAGGAAGTCGCCCGGCGCTTGGGCGATAACCGAGCCTCAATATGCGCAGAGCGTCCGGTAGAGGTTCGTTTTGTTTCAAGCGCAGGAGGCAGCGGTGCTAGTGCAATCATATCCGCGCTATGGGGCAGCAGAGTGGAGGTTTTGGAGATTGAGCCGCAGCGTTCTTGTCAACCGACAGGTTTCGGAGCCTCCGGCTAGCGAGTGCGTTTTGGGTTGTAAGGCCATTTGCAGAACCCTCAGGCATAAACCTTCGCCATACGAGTAAAGTCGGGGAACGATACCTAATCTAAATTGCCTGAGATTTTGCCGGCTATCGCGATTACCGGATTTGATTGACCATGGGAGGCTGCATGCGTAGCGCGCAAGAATTCGATCTATGCGTCATTGGCGGCGGCGCGGCCGGCTTGGTGGTGGCTGCCGGTGCGGCAAGCTTGGGCGCGAAAGTGGTGTTGGTGGAAAAACGCGCCTTGGGCGGCGACTGTTTGCATTACGGTTGCGTGCCGAGCAAAGCGCTGATTCACAGTGCCAAGGTTGCACAAATCATCAGCGATGCCGAGCGCTTTGGCGTTGCTGCGCAAACGCCGGCCATCGATTTGCCCAAAGTAATGCGGCGGGTGCAAAGCGTGATTGCCCAGATCGAACCCAACGACAGCCCGGAACGTTTTGCCGGCTTGGGCGTTGAAGTCATTTTCGGCGCCGGTGAATTTACCACTCCAAACCTTTTTACCGTCAACGGCCGACAAGTCCGCGCCAAAAACTTTGTCATTGCCACCGGCACCCGCCCGGCGATTCCGCCATTACCCGGCCTGGAAAACATCGCGTATCTAAGCAACGAAACCCTGTTTGCGGTGAAGGAGCCGATACCGCAATTACTGGTATTAGGTGGCGGACCTATCGGCTGTGAAATGGCACAAAGCCTGGCCCGGCTGGGTAGCCGGGTGACGCTGTTCGATCTGGCGCCCCGCCTGTTACCGCGCGAGGACGAAGATATGAGCGCGGTGCTGTATCAGCAAATCAAGCAGGAAGGCGTTGATTTGCATCTGGGCATTAAAGTGCTGAAATTCGAGCATGCCAATGGCGAAGTGCGCGTGTTGCTGGAACATCCGCAACAAGGCCAGTATTGGCTTAGAGGCAGCCATCTGTTGATCGCGGCCGGGCGCAAGCCCAATCTGGAAAATCTGGGGCTACGCTTGGCCGGCGTCGAACTGGACAATGGCCGCTTGATATTGGATGCCCGGCTGCGCACCAGCAATAAAAACATTTATGCTTGCGGGGATGTTGCCGGCCCGTATTTGTTTACCCACATGGCCGAGCATCAGGCGGACGTGGTGTTAAGGAACGCGCTGTTTCATTGGCCGAGCAAAGCCCAAACCCGCAACATCCCTTGGTGTACCTATACCGATCCGGAGCTGGCGCGGGTGGGTTTGTCGGAAACCGAAGCCGTGGCGCAAGGCTTACCGCACCGTGTCTATCGTTTCCCGTTTGCCGACATCGACCGGGCGGTGACGGCTGGCGAAACCGTCGGTATGGCCAAGATCATCACCACGCCGCGCGGTAAACTGTTGGGTGCCTGTATCGTCGGGCCACAAGCCGGAGAATTGATCGCCGAATACGTGTTGGCAATCAGCAAGGGCATGTCTGCCGCCGATTTGAGCAACACCATTCATATTTACCCGACGCTGGCGCAAATCAATCGCCGAGTCGCCGACCAGCGCCTGAAGGAAGCGTTGACACCCCAGCGTAAGCGCTGGCTTAAATGGTTATTCGGTTTAAGAGGCTAAGTAAACGCCGATCAAGGCGAACTGGTCGTTTGCATTAAGGAGAAAGAGTCATGCAAAAGCACTATTTGATTTGGCTGCTGCCGATTGCGATAGCCGCGTTCTTTCTGTTCGACGGCCCGCAATTGTTTAGCCTTGAGAACATTAGCGAGCATCGGCAAATGCTCACGGCTTTCACCGAGCGGCATTATCTGGCGATGCTGCTGGCTGGCGGCGTAGTCTATACCCTGTCAACGGCTTTAAGTCTCCCCGGCGGTACGGTGTTGTCCTTGTTGCTGGGCTTTTTATTCGGGCGTTGGGTCGGCACGGTCTTGATTCTGCTGGCCGCGACGCTAGGCGCCACCGCCGTGTTCTGGCTGGCTCGCTATTTATTGGCGGATTGGGCCAGGCAGCGTCTGCAAGGTCATGCGTTGTCGCAAAAGCTGTTGGCGGGCTTTCAGGAAGATGCTTTCAATTACCTGCTGTTCCTGCGCCTGGTGCCGCTGTTCCCGTTCTGGCTGGTGAATCTGGCGCCGGCCTTTACCCAGGTATCGTTGCGCACCTATGTAATTACAACCTTTGTCGGTATCCTGCCGGGCAGCTTTATTTTTGCCAATCTGGGGCAGTCGCTAGGCAATATCAACCGGCTGGATGATGTGTTTTCCTGGCAAACGTTGCTGGCCCTGAGCCTGCTGGGCGGCTTGGCATTGATCCCGGTATTGTCCAAACACTTGCAACCGAATCGATTTGGCGGGTAAGACGGAATGTTGAATCGTCAACTGACCAGATCACTACTTCTATTGGCATTGTCGAGCTTGCTTGCATTGGCGGCGGAACCGCGTGTGCCGCTCGGTGAATTCAGCCAAAACCGCCTGGACGGCTGGGAACAAAAAAGCTTTAAAGGCCACACCCAATATAATCTGCAAAGCGTTGACGGCGGCGCCGCATTGCAAGCCGACAGCCGCGCCGCCGGTTCCGGCTTGTTCAAGGAGCAACGTATCGATTTGCAGCAAACCCCGTTTCTGAACTGGTCGTGGCGAGTCGGCCAACGCCTGAGTGGGCTAAACGAACAAAGCAAGGCCGGCGACGATTATGCGGCCCGCGTCTACGTGGTGGTAAAAGGCGGGCTGGCATTTTGGAATACCAAGGCCATTAATTATGTCTGGGCCGGTAACACCGCCAAAGACACCGTCTGGCCGAATGCGTTTGCCGGCGATCACGCGATGATGTTGGCGTTGCGTGGCACGGAAGCTAAGCTAAATGTCTGGCTCAAGGAAAAACGCAACGTCAGAGCCGACCTGCAAAAACTGTTCGGCGAAGACATCCGCTACATTGATGCATTGGCGCTGATGACCGACACCGACAACAGCGGTGGCCAGGCTTTGGCGTATTACGGTGATATTTGGTTTTCCAAGGATTAATGCATGTACAACACCCGACCTTTACTGGTCAACAGCGACTTCCCGGCTATTTCCCGCAAATCGTTGGAAATTCTGCAAATCAATCTCGGCTATCTGTGCAATCTCAGTTGCGTGCATTGCCATGTCAACGCCGGGCCGAAACGTACCGAGTTGATGAGCGAGGATACCTTGGCACAGGTGTTGGCGTTTGCCGAAGCAGCCAAGATTCACACCCTGGATTTAACCGGCGGCGCGCCGGAGATGCATCCGCAATTTCAATCTCTGGTGCGCGCGGCGCGAGACAGGGGTATTAAGGTTATCGACCGTTGCAATCTGACGATTCTGGAAGAGCCGGCTTATGCAGGATTTGCCGAGTTTTTGGCCGAGCAGCAGGTCGAGATCGTTGCTTCCTTGCCGTGCTATTTGCAGGAAAATGTCGATAAACAACGTGGTAAGGGCGTGTTTCAGGATAGTCTGGCAGTCTTGCAACGCTTGAATGGCTTGGGTTACGGCCAGCCGGATAGTTCGTTGCAGTTAAATCTGGTGTTTAACCCGCAAGAGGCGGTATTGCCGCCGGATCAGCACAACTTGGAGCTGGCATACAAACAGCATCTGCATCAGCATTACGGCATTGTGTTTAATCGCCTGTTCGCGATTGCCAATATGCCGATTCAGCGCTTCGGTAGCATGTTGGTCAGTCAGGGGCGGTTTGAGGAATATCTGAGTCTGCTCCGCGATAGTTTCCGTGCCGAGAATCTAGCCGGCCTGATGTGCCTGAATACCATTAGCATCGACTGGCAGGGTTATGTGTACGACTGCGATTTTAATCAGATGCTGGCGATGCCTTTGGTGGCCGATAAGCCCCGGCCGCATATTCGCGAATTGAACGCAGCGGCATTGCACGGTGCGGATATAGCCACGGCCGCGCATTGTTACGGCTGTACCGCTGGCCAAGGCAGCAGTTGCGGCGGCGCTTTGGGTGCCCAAGGTTAATGATCCCGCAAATCAGCATTATCATGCCGGTCTTCAACGAGGCGGCGCAGCTTGAGGGCAAATTGCAAGCTTTGCAGCCACTGAGAACGCGCTGCGAATTGCTGTTGGTTGATGGTGGCAGTAAAGATGTCAGTTCGGCTATTGCCGAGTCATTGGTCGATCAGGTTTTGCAAAGTCCGTGCGGCCGGGCCAGACAAATGAATCTGGGGGCGCAATATGCGCAAGCGGATGTACTGTTGTTTCTGCATGCCGACACTCAATTGCCGGATCAGGCTATCGATTTGATTATGTCGGCGGTGAAGCACGGCGCGGTTTGGGGGCGTTTTGATGTGCAATTCGACAGCCGGCAAGCCGTTTTTAAATTGATTGCCTTGATGATGAATGCGCGCTCCCGGCTGACCGGTATTGCCACCGGCGATCAAGCCCTCTTCATTACCCGGCAGGCTTTTCAGGCCGTGGGCGGTTTTCCGGAGATTGCGTTGATGGAAGATATTGCCATCAGCAAATTGCTGAAAAAACTCGCTGAACCTTGCTGTTTGAAGGCCAATGTCGTTACGTCCGCGCGGCGCTGGCAGCAACACGGTATCCTGGCTACCATCTTATTGATGTGGCGCTTGCGGCTGCGGTATTTTTTCGGGGCTAATCCGGATGATTTGGCGGCGCGGTATTATCGGAGGCAGTGATGGAAGCAATGGTGCGCTTGGGCGTGTTTTTGGGGATATTCTTGTTAATGGCGGCTTGGGAATTGTTGCGACCGAAGCGGCAATTGAGCTTGGAACGGCGCCGGCGCTGGCCGGTTAACTTGGGGTTGGCGATCTTGAATGTCGGCGTGATGCGGCTAAGCATCGGCGCTGCGGCCTGGCTGGCGACGATTTGGGCTACCGAGCAACAAATTGGCTTGTTCAATCTGGTATCAATGCCGAGTTGGCTGTCGATAACGCTGAGTCTATTGCTGCTGGATCTGGCGATTTATGCCCAACACATCGCCGCCCATCGCTGGCGCTGGTTTTGGCGCTTGCATCAGGTACATCATACTGATATGGATTTCGATACCACGACTGCTGTGCGCTTTCATCCCATGGAAATCATGCTGTCGATGCTTTACAAGGTGGTGCTGGTGGTGTTGCTGGGTGCTGATCCAGTCGCGGTGATTGCATTTGAAGTGATCTTAAACGGTTGTGCCTTATTCAATCACGGCAATGTCGGCCTGCCGCCAGTCATCGAGCGCTGCTTGCGCTATTTGATGGTGACACCGGATATGCATCGCATTCATCATTCCGCGTTTCAGCCGGAGACCGATAGCAATTATGGCTTCTCGTTGTCGTGCTGGGATAGGTTGTTCAAAACCTATTGCGAGCAGGCGAGAAAAACGCAAACCGAAATGACGATAGGTTTGGACGAGTATCGCGATAGTGCGGAACTGGGTTTTGTCGGCCTATTGGCCTTGCCGTTTCGGCGTCTACGCGGGAGATGAGTTATCTGTTTCCCGATTGCGTATTGTTGATTTTCTGCAAAGCGCCGGTGGCGGGCCAAGTCAAAACCCGGCTGCAACCGGCCTTGAGCGCCGCGCAAGCGGTTGCGGCGCATATCGAACTGACACGTTTTACGCTGGATCGTGCTTTTCACCAGTCTCTGTGCGACGTGCGTTTGTGTTGCGCGCCCGATCCTGAGCATGCGTTTTTTCAACAGTGTGCGGCAAATTACCCGTTGACCTTGCATCGCCAAAACGGCGCCGGCTTGGGCGAAAGGATGCAGGCTGCTTTTGCCGACGCCTTGCAGATTTACCGGCGTGTGGTGTTGATCGGCTGCGATTGTCCCAGTTTGAGCATCGAAAATCTGCGGCAGGCATTTGCGGCATTGATGGATGGCGCCGATCTGGTGCTGGGGCCGGCGGAAGATGGTGGCTATGTGTTGATCGGCATGAACCAACCGCAGCCCGAGTTGTTTGCGAATATGCCCTGGGGCAGCAACGCGGTCATGGCCGAAACCCAGCGGCGCGTTACCTATAGCGGTCTGAAATTGCACGAGCTAGCCGAGCAGTGGGATGTCGATAGCGTCGAAGATTGGCGCCGATTTCAAGCCCTCTATTCTGCTTAAGAATTAATCGGCAGCGTTTTTATGGCGCTAGAGAACATCGGCAACAGGCTAAATGAGTTTGTTTCCTTTTAGCGATCAATCAATGTGTTTTTTGAATCATTGTCAATGAATGTAATCGGGCATATAGTCTAAGTCCGTGTATTACTTCGGGAAACGAACATGAATCAATTACACAAAGATATTGTCACCGGCTTGGTATTCGTGACCGGTGTTATCGAATTCATCTCGGGCGATTTTATTATTTCATCCGCATTATTTGCGGCGACCACCTTTGCCAGCAATATGAGTTCGAGCCGGAAAAACCGTAAGAATTGATTTGCGTGTGGTTTGGCCCGCCCGGCAGTTGTTTCGATAAGCGGCCTGCACTCTGTGTATAGGCTGGGAAAAAAGGGATTATCCGCTTCGCTGGCGTAAGCAATGATTTACAATGTTGCGATGTATACAATCAATTACTGTTGTAAATGGCCGACGCGAAAACTTACCTGAACGTACCCTACGCCGAAAAAGACGCGGCCAAAGCGCTTGGCGCCAGATGGGATGCAGCCGTTAAGAAATGGTATGTCCCGGCCAATAAGGACCTGGCGCTGTTTGCCAAATGGCAAGCCGAGTCAGTTGTTGTTGCGTCTCCTGTTGGCGCGCCCAATATAGTCAAGCTGCCTGTTGTCACCGATAACGCTGTCGGCGGCACAACCCGCGCTAGCGACAAAAACTTTGTGGCCTATGACGGCGACGAACCGCCATGGGATTGAACGTCCTGTTTGACTATAGCTAATGCGCCCTTTGAAATACCTGGCCGGTTACGCGCCTACCGTCACCGAGCAGGTAAATCGGCTGATCGCAAGCGATAAGTTGCCGGCTCTCTTGCAAAAAAAATACCCCCGCCCGCATGACATAAAGACGGATAAAGCGCTTTATGCCTACACGATGGACCTTAAAAATCAGTGTCTACGGCAATCCGGTCCGCTTAGCAAAGTTGTTTACGACGACAAAATCGATTTGTCGCATCAGGCCTTGGGCTTGCATTCCGTGGTTTCGCGAGTGCAAGGCGGTAATTTAAAGTCAAAAAACGAAATTCGCATCGGTTCGGTCTTTAAAATTGCGCCGCCGGAATTTTTAAAAATGATAGTCGTGCACGAGTTGGCGCATCTACGAGAGAAGCAGCATAACAAGGCTTTTTACAAATTATGCGAGCACATGGAGCCGGAGTATCACCAATTGGAGTTCGATATGCGGCTTTATCTGACGTGTCTGGATTTGGGTGGGAAACTTTATTGAATTGCCGCTAGGCTGTGGCGGAGGCTGGGCAGCAAGCCTTTCCAAGAAATTACCCGCGCCCGGATCTAATTGATTTCGATTTTTCTTGATTTTGCCTAGCTATAGTTCGACTATTGCGTCAGAATTTACTTACTTTTTTACAGACATTTATATTGGAGAAACATCATGCGTGTAGCTGAGTTAATGACCACCAAGGTATTTACCGTCGAACCGCACGATTTGATCGATCGCGTGTTCTTCTTGATACATTACGAGAAAATCCGCCATTTGCCTGTGGTCGAGAAAGGCAAATTGGTCGGCATCGTTTCCGATCGCGATTTGTACAAAGCCCTTGGGCCAAAAAGTAATTCCAATGCGGTGGAGCCTGCCAAAGACAATACGCAATTGCACGTGGTATCGCAAAAAGTGGTGCATATCATGCATCGCGGCGTTTACACCGTTACCCCGGAAACGCCGGCGTCGGAAGCGGCGGCAATGATGGCGGAACACCGGGTCGGCGCGTTGCCGGTGGTGGAAAAGGATAAATTGGTCGGCATATTGTCCGCTACCGATATTTTAAGAGTGTTTGCCAAACTGGAACGCGCGCACGAAAAGCTGGAACAGCAGATCAAAGAAGGTGCCGCACACAGCTAAATCCGGGCGGATTTATTATGCATGCCGTCTGAGTAAAGGGGGCTGTTTCGCGTCCTGCTAAGGCTTTAGCTAGCGATTGCAGCTCTTTTGTCCACTAAATAGATCCAATCGTTCTCTTCTTTGACTTTCAACGCGGTCAGTTTTTTGCCCAAGCAAATTTCGCTTAAAGACTCTCCGCTAATCGGGTCGTAGCAGATGCTGTGCATGGAACACTGCAAATAGCGTCCGGATGCGTCGAAAATGTTGCTGTTCTCACAATCCAATGCCTTGGGCATGTGAACACATTGGTTCAGATAGCCGTAGACTTCGCCCTGGAAGCGCACCAGAACCGCGTTACGCGGTAAGCCTCGATAGAGCAGGCTAAACGAAAATTTGCCGAGCTCGGGAACTTGTTGGGCGGGGCAGATGGTAAATTGGTGTTTCACCGACATGATTTTTATCCTCCGTTATGTTCGGAAGCAAACCTCGGGCCATAAAACAGTCGGTTTTGTTGGTCGATCGTCGGTGAGTAAGCAAGTCGCCGCTGATGTTTAGCGAGCGTATCCGAGCTAGCGGATATTAAGAAGCTGTGGCCGGTTTCTTGGTTTTGTTTAATTGGGCCAGGAAATAGGTGTCGTAGTGCCAGCCGATACGGGGTGGCGGCGGAGTGCGTAAAATCATTAAAGCCTCGATTTTTGCTGGGGGTGGTGCTGAATTAATTAAGACGTTTCTTCGGGCTGCCGGAAGGCAAGTGCAAGAGGAGACGGTAGGAGTACGAGGGGCAAGGTTGCAGTTTTGCTGTCATTGTCGGTCGTTTGTGATCTCACTGCGGTTCGATCACGGCTCCGAATCTATCAGGAATGCGCGGATAAAGATAGTAATAACTTACTTTAGCGTATTTCAACCGAGATGGGTGCCGAGCCAAACCACGTTTTTCGTGCGAGAAAATAGTCGCAAAATTAGCTGTCGCGCAAGCCGGCTTCGGCTTCCTGCGCCTCGTTTTCGCTGCGAATCAGCCAGTCCAGAATTAAGGCATAACTGGTGGCCAGCAAGGTCGGGCCGATAAATACGCCGATAAACCCAAACGCCAGCAAGCCGCCGAAGATGCCGAATACGATCAACACAAACGGCAACTCCACTTCTCGGCTGATCAGAATCGGCCGTAGCCAATTGTTTATCGTGCCGACGAACAGTAAAAACCACAGTGCGATGAAAATTGCCCAACCGGTTTCGCCTTCGGCCAGTAGCCATAGTGCAATCGGCAGCCAGACTACCGTGCCGGCCGCCGGAATGATCATCAAAAAGAAGGCGATTACACCCAACACAAAGGCGTAAGGCACGCCGGCGATGACAAAGCCCAGAATGGAGGCCAAAGCCTGTACCAGGGCGGTGCCGAGTATGCCGTATACCACCGCGCGCAGACTGGAGCGTACGATGTGCAGGATACGTTGGGTGCGCTCGCCTGCCAGGCGTTCGACGCCAATCACGACATGTTGGGCCACGTGTTCGCCGTCGCGATAGAAAAAAAACAGCACCAAAATTGCCAGCCCCATATGCATTAACTCGCCGGCTAAACTAATCCCCTGTTGCAGCACCCAGCTACTGGCACCCAAGGCGTACTGCCGGGCCAGATTGACCAGGCGGCTGGAGTCTTCGCCGAAGCTTTGCCAAGCGGTGACGGCGTTGTCGCCGACCAGCGGCAGGGCTTGCAGCCAGGTTGGCGGTTCCGGCCAAACATGCCGGCTCTGATTTAGCCATTGCAGTAGACGATTGATGTCGTCGGTAAAGGTAAGGGCGGCCGCGACGAAGGGTGTCAGCAGCAATATGCCGATAGGTAACACCATCGCGGTGGCGGCCCAGTTGGCGGTTAGCTTCCAATCGCGTAAGCGTGCATATAGCGGCCAGGTGACAAAGCACAGAATGGCCGCCCATAACAAGTCGAAGATAAACGGCCTTAACACCTGATAACAGGCAAACAGCAGCAGACACAAGGCCGCCAGACTGGCGATTTTTTCGTAACGGGAAATCTGGATAGGCATGATCGGGTAGACGGCAGCTAACTGAATTTGAATGGATAGTCGGGAGTGTACGGCATTATCGATTAAGCCGGTATGACAACAGGCTATTTAAACAACGCTTGCTTGTCCGACTGCGCTTTACATAGAATGCGGTAGTCTTTAGTTGGAGAGTCCTATCGTGAGCGAAGCCCGAGAGTTTATTCCGATCAATATCGCCGTGTTGACAGTCTCGGATACTCGTACCGAATTGGATGATGTCTCCGGGCAAACCTTGGTTAGCGGTTTGACCGATGCCGGCCATATCTTGATCGATAAAAAAATCGTTCCCGACGATATTTACCAAATCCGCGCCGCCGTCAGTCATTGGATCGCCGATCCGGCGGTTAATGCTGTGATCACCACCGGCGGTACCGGTGTGACCGGTCGCGACGGTACGCCGGAAGCGATTCAACCGCTGTTGGATAAAGTGTTGGACGGCTTCGGCGAAGTGTTTCGGATGCTTTCCTACCAAGACATCAAAAGCTCGACCATGCAGTCTCGGGCTATCGCCGGCGTCGCCAACGCCACTTATATATTCTGCGTGCCCGGTTCATCCGGGGCCTGCCGTACCGCCTGGGAGTCCTTGATCAAGGAGCAACTGGATTACCGCACCCGGCCCTGTAATCTGGTGCAACTGATGCCGCGCCTGTTGGAGAAATGATGCGTCCGCCTTTTTTGTTTCTGGCCGCAGTCGGCGGTTTTGTCGGTGTGGCGATGGGTGCATTTGGCGCGCATGGCTTAAAGCACTTGCTGTCCGAGCATCTGCTGGATGTTTACAAAACTGCGGTAAGTTACCAGATGTGGCACGTATTGGTCTTGGCCCTAATCGCGGTGTTACCGGAGCATAAGTTGCTGTGCTGGGCCGGCTGGTTGTTGGTGGCCGGCATCGTGCTGTTTTCCGGCAGTCTATACTTACTGGCGATATTCAATATCGGTTGGCTGGGGATGATTACGCCGTTCGGCGGCCTGGCCTTTTTAGCTGCATGGGGACTATTGGCCTATGTTGCTTGGCAGAGAAATCAGGAGTGATAGATGGACACCAAACCACCCGTTCGACCAACCGCGCCGCCATCCGCAACCAGCCGCCCAGGCGGCAGTCGCAATCCGCGCGACGAAAACCATGAAGTAAAAGTGCCGCCGGTTCCCGAGGACGGCATGCTGAAGTTTTTACATGCGGTGATTCATTTTGCAGTCAGAATATTGGCCGTGTTGATGGTATTGGTCATATTGTGGGGCGTGGTCGACGTGGGCTATGTGATGTATCAGCGTCTGATCGCGGAACCGTTTATGATGTTGACGGTCTCCGACATACTGGTGATTTTCGGCTCGTTCATGGCGGTGTTGATTGCGATAGAAATTTTTATCAACATCACGCTGTACATCAAACACGACACGCTACCGATTAAAATGGTCATTGCCACTGCCTTGATGGCTGTGGCCCGAAAAGTGATCATGTTGGATTTCAAGGATCTGGATCCGGCTTATGTGATGGCCATCGCCGCGGTCATTGTGGCGCTGGGCTTAACTTACTGGCTGATTTCCTATAAGCCGCAACAACCCGTTAAACAAGAAGAGCGATAAATAATGCGCGATGCAAGCCCGCAAACCGTTTACCTGAAAGATTACACCCCGCCCGAATATCTGATCGACCGGATTGAACTGGATTTCGATCTGGACGAGCAACGCACCCAAGTCCGTTCCAGATTGAGTTTAAGACGCAATCCGCAGAGTCCGGCCGACAGTGTCGCATTGACGCTGTTGGGTGAGGAATTGCAGTTGGTCAGCATCGCGATAGATGGTCGGAAGTTGAAACAAACCCAGTATTTGCTGGGCGAGGAAGCGTTAATCGTGCATGAGGTGCCGCAGGATAGACCGTTTCAGATCGTCATCGAAAATATCGTCAATCCGCAAGCCAATACCGCGCTGGAAGGTTTGTACTTGTCCAGCAGCATGTTGTGTACCCAATGCGAGGCGCAGGGTTTCCGGAAAATCACCTGGTTTCTGGACAGGCCAGATGTGATGAGCCGTTTCAAAACCACGTTGACCGGCGACAAGAGCAAATATCCGGTCTTGCTGTCCAACGGCAACAAGGTCGGTCAGGGTGAGCTGGAAAACAATCGGCATTGGGTGAGTTGGGAAGATCCGTTCGCCAAGCCGTGTTATTTATTTGCGCTGGTAGCCGGGCAACTGGAATGCGTCGCCGACGAGTTTGTCACGATGAGCGGTCGCCGGATCGCGTTGGAAATATTCGTCGAGAAGCACAACGTCGACAAATGCGACCACGCCATGCAATCCCTGAAAAACGCGATGCGCTGGGACGAGGAAACCTACGGCCTGGAATACGACCTGGATTTGTACATGATCGTCGCGGTCGACCATTTCAATATGGGGGCGATGGAAAACAAAGGCCTGAATGTATTCAACACCAAGTTCGTGCTGGCCCGCCCGGATACCGCCACCGACAGCGATTACGAACATATCGAAGGCGTGATCGGGCACGAATATTTTCACAACTGGTCCGGTAACCGCGTCACTTGCCGGGACTGGTTTCAGTTGAGTTTGAAGGAAGGCTTTACCGTATTCCGCGATCAGCAATTCAGCGGCGACCGCACTTCGCCGGCGGTTAAGCGCATCGAGGATGTCAACGCCCTGCGCACCCGGCAGTTTGCGGAGGATGCCGGCCCGTTGGCGCATCCGATTCGGCCGGAAGCCTATATCGAAATCAACAATTTCTACACGCTGACTGTTTACGAAAAAGGCGCGGAAGTAGTGCGCATGTTGCACACCTTATTGGGTGCTGCCGGTTTTAGGAAAGGCTGCGATTTATATTTCCAACGCCACGACGGCCAAGCGGTAACTTGCGAAGATTTCGTCAAGGCATTGGAAGACGCCAACGGTGTCGAGCTGGAGCAATTCCGCCGCTGGTATTCGCAAGCCGGTACGCCGGTGCTGACGGTTAGTCAGCATTACGACGCTGCAGGGCAACAACTGCATTTGACCATCGGTCAAAGCTGCCCGCCGACGCCGAATCAACCGCAAAAAGCGCCGCTACACATTCCGGTGAAACTGGGCTTGTTGGCGCCGGACGGGGCGGTGGCGCCGATTCACTTTAAAGGTTCCAGCCAATCTGAAATTACATTGGATGTCACCGAAGCAGAACAAACTTTCAGCTTTGATAATCTGCCGCAACCGCCGGTAGTTTCTCTGCTGCGAGGATTCTCCGCACCGGTTACCCTGAAAATGCAGCGTAGCCTGGAAGAGCTGGCTTTTCTGCTGCGGCACGACAGCGACACTTTCAACCGCTGGGAAGCCGGTCAGCAATTGGCGGTGCAGGTGATTTTTACTTTGATCGACGCTATCGAGCTGGGTCGGTCTTTGCAGTTGGAGCCGGTTATTGTTGACGCCTACCGTAGTGTGTTGACCGACAGTAGCGGGGACTTGTCTTATCAGGCGCTATTGCTGGTGCTGCCCGAAGAAAGTTATTTGTCCGGGCAGATGGCTGTCATCGATGTCGAAGCCGTCCATCAAGCGCGCGAATTTGTGAAAAAAACCTTGGCCGAGCAATTGCAGGGCGAGTTTAGACAGCTGTATGTGCAACATCACCGCGACGAATCCGGCAGTTTTGATGCCGGTGCTGTGGGGCGTCGGCGGTTGAAAAACGCCTGCCTGAGCTATCTGAGTAAACTGGAAAACCAGGACGTTTACCATATCGCCGAGCAGCAATTTTACAGTGCTCGGAATATGACCGATCAACTGGCGGCCTTGTCGGCCATCGTTAACAGTAACCATCCGGCCAAGGCCAGAAGTCTGGACAGCTTTTATGTGCAGTGGCGGCAGGAAGCGCTGGTTATCGACAAATGGTTTACCTTGCAAGCTACCAGCAGCATGCCCAATACCTTTGCCACCGTGCAGGCCCTTATGCAGCATCCGGCTTTCGATATGAAAACGCCTAACCGGGTGCGTTCATTGATCGGCGCTTTCAGCCAAGCCAATCCGCTGCATTTTCATGCCAAAAACGGCGAGGGCTACCGCTTTCTGGCCGATCAAGTATTGGCGTTGAATACTCTTAATCCGCAAATTGCCTCGCGGATGGTGACCGGTCTGGCGCAATGGCGACGTTATGACGCGGAGCGCCAGGGCTTGATGAAACAGCAATTACAGCGTATTGTCGCTACCGAGCATCTGTCCAAGGATGTGTTTGAGATTGCCAGCAAGAGTTTGGCGTAGTCGTCAGAATCACGTAAACTAGCTTCGAAATAAGCCATTCGCATCAAGCATGAACCCACGCACCGCCCAGGTTGAGCGCAATACGCTCGAAACCCAGATCAACGTTTCCATTAATCTCGACGGTAACGGCGCGGCCGCGTTTACCACCGGCTTGCCGTTTTTGGATCATATGCTGGATCAGATAGCCAGGCACGGTTTGATTGATATGAACATTGTCTCGCATGGCGACCTGCATATCGATGCTCACCATAGCGTGGAAGACATTGGCATTACCCTCGGTCAGGCCTTTGCCAAAGCACTAGGCGATAAAAAAGGCATCTACCGATATGGTCACGCATATTGTCCATTGGACGAATCCTTATCGCGGGTGGTAGTGGATTTCTCCGGCCGTCCCGGTTTGTTCTATGAAGTGGAATTCAAACGGGCGTTTATCGGCAATTTCGATGTAGACCTGTTTAAAGAGTTTTTCCAAGGCTTTGTGAATCATGCCGGCGTGACCTTGCATATCGATAATTTGAAGGGCGGTAATGCCCATCATATTGCCGAAACTGTTTTCAAGGCATTCGGCCGAGCCGTCAGGATGGCAATCAGCCATGACGAACGGATGGCGGGCATCATGCCGTCCACCAAAGGCAGTCTATAATTTCCAAGCTTTCCGCCAAGAACCTCTGACCCTGAATCACTAGTTTTATGTCATCAGTAGCCGTTATCGATTACGGAATGGGCAATCTGCATTCCATTGCCAAAGCGCTGCAACATGCCGATAGCCGCGTCAACGTACAAATAACCGCGGATGCTGCCGTTATCCGTGCCGCCGATCGGGTGGTGTTTCCCGGCGTGGGCGCGATACGCGATTGCATGCAGGCTTTGACCGATAGCGCTTTAGACGAGGTAATCCGCGAAGTTGCGAAAAGCAAACCGTTTCTCGGTATTTGCCTGGGTATGCAGGCCTTGTTGACCGATAGCGAGGAAAACGACGGTATTGCCTGCCTCAATATATTCCCCGGTCATGTCCGGCGATTTGCCGAACATATGCTCGATAGCGAAGGCAATGTCTTGAAAATCCCGCATATGGGGTGGAATCAGGTCAAGCAAACGCCGCATCCGCTCTGGCATAACATTCCGGATTCTAGCCGTTTTTATTTTGTGCACAGCTATTACACTGTGCCGGACAATCAGCAGGATAGCACAGCCACCGCCGATTACCCCACAGCGTTCACCTGCGCATTGGCAAAAGACAATGTGTTCGCCGTGCAATTTCATCCCGAGAAAAGCCAGACCGTGGGTTTGCAGTTATTGCAAAATTTCTTGGGCTGGGATGGCGTCGCTTAAGCCCCAACCCGAAGACGTTGGTTTTACTAACCTTTAGATTTAGTGTTTTAACTGTCGAGATTTAGATATGTTGCTGATACCCGCAATTGACTTAAAGGAAGGAAAATGTGTCCGTTTGCGCCAGGGTCGTATGGAAGACGACACCGTGTTCTCCGACGATCCGGTGGCTGTGGCCGGGCGCTGGGTAGAAGCAGGGGCGAAAAGATTACACCTGGTTGATTTGGACGGCGCCTTTGCCGGCAAACCCAAAAATGCCGACGTCATTAATGCGATCGTCCAAGCGTATCCCGACGTACCGGTGCAAATCGGCGGCGGTATCCGCGACGAGGACACTATTCAGGCTTATCTGGAAGCCGGCGTGCAGTACGTGATCATCGGTACAAAAGCGGTCAGCGAACCGCATTTCGTGCGTGATGTATCGATCGAGTTTCCCGGCCACATCATCATTGGTTTGGATGCTCGCGACGGCAAAGTCGCAATCGACGGTTGGTCGAAATTGTCGCGTCATGATGTAATTGACTTGGCGCAAAAATTCGAAGCCAACGGCGTTGCCGCAATTATTTATACCGACATTTCCCGCGATGGGATGATGCAGGGTGTCAACGTGGAAGCGACCGCTAAATTGGCGCGTTCGGTCCACATCCCCATCATCGCCTCCGGCGGCATAACCAACTTGGATGATATTCGTGCTCTCGGCGCCGTTGCACACGAAGGTATCATGGGTGCTATTACAGGCCGTGCCATTTATGAAGGTACGCTGGATTTTGCCGAAGGAGAGAGATTGGCAGAGTCCTTCGGTGGGGCGGATGCCTGAGCTATTAGCCGATAAATCGTAACCATGAGCCTAGCCAAACGTATTATTCCCTGCCTGGATGTCGATAACGGTCGCGTCGTTAAAGGCGTAAAATTCGTCGATATCCGCGATGCCGGGGATCCGGTGGAGATTGCCCGGCGTTATGATAGGGAGGGTGCGGACGAAATCACCTTCCTGGACATCACCGCGACCCACGACAACCGCGATACCATAGTTCATGTTGTCGAACAGGTTGCGAGCGAAGTGTTTATTCCGCTGACCGTGGGCGGCGGCATCCGGGTGTTGGAAGATATTCGCCGTATGCTCAATGCCGGTGCCGATAAGGTTGGCATTAACAGCGCGGCGGTATTTAGGCCCGAATTCGTCAAGGAAGCTGCGGAAAAATTTGGTTCGCAATGTATCGTGGTGGCTATCGACGCCAAAAAAGTCAGTCAGGACGGCGAGGAAAACCGCTGGGAAATCTTTACCCACGGCGGCCGCAAACCGACTGGCATTAATGCGGTCGAATGGGCCGTGAGAATGAAAGACTATGGTGCCGGCGAAATTCTATTGACCAGTATGGATAGAGACGGTACCAAATCGGGCTTTGATCTGGCATTGACTCGGGCTATCAGCGAAGCGGTCAGTATCCCGGTGATCGCCTCGGGCGGTGTCGGCAATCTTGATGATTTGGCCGATGGCATCATTGAGGGCAAAGCCGATGCGGTATTGGCAGCCAGCATATTTCATTTTGCAGAATATACGGTAGAACAGGCCAAGAAGCATATGCAGGCCAGAGGCATAGAGGTGCGCTTATGAGTGTAAGCTGGCTGGAGGAAATTCAGTGGACGGAGGAGGGTTTGGTGCCGGTGATTGCGCAAGATCATGTCAGCGGTCGCATTCTGATGTTCGCCTGGATGAGCCGCGAGTCGCTTGCCTTAACCGTTGCCGAGGCTTATGCGGTATATTGGTCCCGTTCCCGCCAGCGTTTATGGCGTAAGGGCGAGGAGTCCGGTCATCGGCAAAAAGTCCTCGATATTCAATTGGATTGCGATTCGGACGTGATTTTGCTTAAAATTGAACAGGAAGGCGGCATCGCCTGCCACACCGGCCGGGAAAGCTGTTTTTTCCGTAGCCTAACAGACGGCGAGTGGCAAACCACCGAGCCGGTACTGAAAGACCCCAAAGCCATCTATAAGTAGACAATCACACGCCGGCATAGCTCAGCAGGTAGAGCAGCGCACTCGTAACGCGAAGGTCGTAGGTTCGATTCCTATTGCCGGCACCATTTAAGTGTTTGATTTGTAATAATTTTCAACAAGATTGCCCGTCGAGTTGAAGCAACAGTCCGCAGCAAGGCGCAAATTTAGGCGCAGTGCTGCTTAATTTTGCTCAATGAGGTGGCGCAATGAACCCCAAAAATTTACTCAATCCGATTTCATTTTTTGTTCTTGGAGGTGTGTGATGGCATACATCAGACCCCTAGCAAACGGAAACTTCCGTGCCGATGTCCGCATGAAAGGTATCGTCAAAAACAAAACCTTCCCTTCTGAAAAACTCGCTCAAGCTTGGGCGAACAAGATCGAACGCAGCATTAAGACAATTCCGAACCTCGAAGTGGCGCAATTGCTAGCGCTGTCCGATGCAGACATTGACGCAATGGGCGGGGAAGAACTTTTCAACCAACTGGGTGTTGATCTGTTCGCCATTTGTAATCAAGCTCGGCTGGAAGCAATCAATGCCCTTTCTAAAAAGGAGCTGTTGCAATTGTCATCGCAAGAAATTGAGAGCATGGGCGGTGCTGAATTGTTTCTGCAGGCTGGCAAGCGAATCCGCTACAAAACCTTCCGCGAAGTTTGCGGCGAATATCTTTCCAAATGGAACAAAAAAGATTATCGCAACCAAATGGCAAGGGTTAAGCGAGAGCGATAAACCCCTCGTAAACAGTGACTTCAAATAGTGAGTTAAAACCATGACAAAACACAATGCTCAGAACGAGCGTATCAAGCGCCAATACTTTATCTTTTTGAAAGAAGCCAAGCGCCAAAACGAAAGCTCAGTCGATGCTGTTGCCAAAGCCATCAGTCGGTTTGAAGCCCATACAAAATACCGTGACTTCAAGGCCTTTCATTATCTTCAAGCCGTTGCATTCAAGGCTGATCTGGCCAAACAAACCAATCAGCAGACCGGCAAGCCACTGAGCAAGTCGACGATGAATTCAACCCTTAGTCAGTTGAAAGCCTTTTTTCAATGGTTAGCCATGCAACCGGGCTACAAGTCGCACATCAGCTATACCGAGGCTGAATATTTCAACCTATCCGAAAAAGAGGTGCGGATTGCGACGGCTAAACGGCAAACTCGTGTGCCGACTATTGAGCAAATTAAACACGTCATTGCATCAATGCCTAGTAACACGGTTATCGAACGTCGTAACCGCGCACTGATCGCTTTTACTTTGCTGACCGGTGCACGTGATAGCGCAATCGCATCGATGAAAATTAAGCATGTTGATTTGCTGGCAAATTGCATCTTTCAGGATGCCCGTGAGGTCAAAACCAAGTTTAGTAAAACCTTCACCACCTACTTTTTTCCAGTCGGCGATGATATTCAGCAAATCGTGGTGGACTGGGTTAATTTCCTGAAAACAGAATTGCTATGGGGCAATGATGATCCCTTGTTTCCTAAAACCCATGTTATCAACAGCGAAGATCGAGTCTTCATTACATCAGGTATCAAACCAGAACACTGGAGCAATGCCACACCCATCCGCAGCATTTTTCGTGATGCCTTTGAAGCCGCAGATTTGGCCTACTTTAATCCCCACAGCTTTCGTAAAACTTTGGGTACGCTTGGCCAACAACTTTGTCAGACTCCGGAAGCCTTTAAGGCATGGAGTCAAAACTTGGGCCATGACGATGTATTAACGACCTTATACAGCTATGGCGAGGTGCAGCAACATCGACAAGGCGAAATCATCCAGCAGTTGGGTGTCTTTCGTACCCCTAAAACTCAAAGCACTTTAGAAATCGCCTTGGAGTTGGTCAAAGCCGTCGAGCAGCGCAACCAGGCTTAACTGATTAAAACAGTGCAAACAATCGCCACAATGAGAGCCAGAATGGGATAATAAAAACCACTAAGGTCTGTCCACTACGGCAGTACTTATTGTCAAAACCCAACGGAGCGCTATCAACGCGCAAAAAAGCATAGGACGTTACACCAGTTCATGAACCAGCAACAAATCAAACAACTTGAAACCGAACTCTGGGCCAGCGCCGATAACCTGCGGGCCAATTCCAAGCTGACGGCGGCGGAATATAAAGACCCGGTACTCGGCTTGATCTTGTTGCGCTACGCGCAAAACCGTTATGAACAGGCCAAGTTAAGCCTGGAAGCCAGCCTGCCGGAAACCCCGCGCGGCAAAGTCAAACTGACTAAAGAACACTTTTTGGCGGCCGGGGCCATGCTGGTGCCCGAGGAATTCCGTTGGTGTTTTTTGAGCTGAAGGCGCATCACACCGATTTACGCCATGCCTTTGACAATAATCTGAGCGATTACAAAGACACCATCCCGGAAGTGCTGCATTGCAATGCCTTTGTAGTTTTGAGCAATGGCATCGATAGCAAGGTTGGCACGTTAACCAGCCCTTACAAGTTTTTCATGGATTGGAAGCGCATCGAAGAAGATGACGAAGGCGTGGTTAGCCTGGATACCTTGTTGCGCGGCACTTGTGCACCACATCGGCTGTTGGATTTATTTGAAAACTTTTTGCTGTTTGACGGCGAAGGCTCGGAAGTTACCAAAATCATGGCGAAAAACCATCAGTTTATCGGCGTAAACAAGGTGATGGATCAGTCGGCAAATATCGAGGTATTAAAAGGCAAGCTGGGAGTGTTTTGGCATACTCAGGGTTCCGGCAAGTCGTATTCCATGGTTTTTCTGTGTCAGAAAATGCTGCGCAAGCTGGGCGGCAGTTATACCTTTTTGTTGGTGGTGGACAGAACCGAGCTGGAAGGCCAGCTTTACGACACCTTTAGCGGCGTTGGTGCGGTGACGGAAGACAATGTGCGGGCGAAAAGCCGCGAGCATTTGCGCCAGTTACTGGCGGAGAATCATCGCTATGTGTTTACCTTGATCCATAAGTTTTCGATTGATCCCAAGAAGGAAACCGATTATCCGTTGATCGCGGATCGCCCAAATATCATCGTGATTTCCGACGAGGCGCATCGCACCCAAGGCGGGGCGTTTGCCCGCAATATGCGTTTTAAAGGTATCCCCAATGCCTCTTATCTGGGATTTACCGGCACGCCGATTTTTAAAGACGAGCAGGAACTGACCCGGAATATTTTTGGTGAGTATGTGTCTGTGTATGACTTTAAGCGGGCAATTGATGACGGCGCGACTTTGCCAGTGCGTTATTTGAATCGTGGCGAGAAACTGGCGATTGAAAATCCTGATCTTGACCAACGCATGGCCGACATCATCAACGATACCGAGTTGGATGACGACCAGCGGCGTAAATTGGAACGGGCGTTTAAGCGCGATTATCCCATTTTGACAGCTGAGCATCGCTTGGATGCGATTGCCAAGGATTTGGTCTGGCATTTCAACGAGCGGGGTTATCAGGGTAAAGCCATGTTTGTGGCGCTGGATAAACCTACTGCCGTGCGTATGTATGGTTTAGTGATGAAGTATTGGCCCGAGTATGTGGCTGAACTGAAGCAACGGATTGCCAAAGCAGAGGATCAGCAGGAAGCGCTGAAACTGAAGCATCACTTGAAACGGGTTGAAGAAACCGAAGTTTGCGTGGTGGTGAGTAGCGAGCAAAACGAAGTCCAAAAATTTGCCAATCTCGGCTTGGATATTGAGCTACACCGTAAAAAAATGGTGGATAGGGATTTGGAGACGGAATTTAAGGATGATCTTGCCCTGATCTATCGGACACTCGGCTAAGAGAGTAATCTCTAACCCCGAGGAAAATCATGAAAGCCCAAAACGAATCAAAGATCCCCGTTGTCCGCAACAAATATACCGCGCAGTTTAAAGAACAAGCCCTGGAGCGTGCCGACAAGGATGGCATCCCAAAGGCGGCCAAAGATTTAGGGCTCGCCGAATCGATGCTGTACAACTGGCGAGCCAAGCGTCGCCAAACAGGACAGCCCTTCGAAGATCAAAAGCTACAGCAGGCCGAAATGGCGCGGCTTAAACGAGAAAACACCCGCCTGGAAGAGGAAGTCGCCTTTTTAAAAAAGGCGGCAGCGTACTTTGCCAAACAGCCCAAGTGAAGTACGCCATGATCAAAGCTAATGAAGATCAATTCCCTGTGGGACTCATGTGCCGCCTGTTAACGGTCTCACGGAGTGGCTACTACGACTGGAAGTGCAGGCCACTTTCCGATAGAGGCGAAGCGAATAAATGGCTAGCCAATGAGATTAAACGTATTTTTGAGGATGAGAAAGGCCGTCCTGGTTCACCCAGAATTACACAGCGACTACAAGACGAAGGAAAATCAGCAGGCCGACACCGGGTAGCCAGGATCATGCGAAGCCATGGCTGGAGAGCGAAGGCGGCTAAGAAATACAAAGCCACAACGAACAGCAACCACTCGTTACCGGTCGCCCCGAATCGGTTGGAACAAAACTTCACGGCAGACGGCCCCGATCAAAAATGGGTATCGGATATCACCTATATTTGGACGGAAGAAGGTTGGCTGTATTTAGCGGTGGTACTTGAGCTTTATTCACGTCGAGTGATCGGTTGGGCCATTTCCGAACGGATGACGGCAACGTTGGTTTGTGATGCCCTGATCATGGCGTTATGGCGTCACCGAATGCCTAAAGGCGTCATTGTCCATTCGGATCGAGGCAGCCAGTATTGCTCTGCCGCCTACCAGAAGCTTTTCACCAAACACCAATTGATTTGCAGCATGAGCAAGAAAGGCGATTGCTATGACAACGCCGCCATGGAAAGCTGGAACCACAGTTTTAAAGTCGAGGCGATTCATGGTGAACGGTTTTTAACCCGATCAGCCGCCAAGTACCAAGTGTTTGAATATATCGAAGTGTATTACAATCGAAAAAGGCTTCACTCCAAATTAGGCTATATCAGCCCGGAAAATTTTGAAGCTAAAAAAGTCGCTTAGTTGAGTGTCCGTCAAATCCGGGCAAGATCAGGATGAAAACAATCCGTTTCGTTTGGTGATTGTGTGTGCGATGTGGATTACCGGTTTTGATGTGCCGTGCGTGTCGACCGTGTACCTGGATAAACCCATCAACGGTCATACCCTGGTGCAAACTATTGCGCGGGCTAACCGGGTTTATGATGACGAAAAAGAAAACGGGCTGATCATCGATTATGGCAATGTCTATATGCAAATGGAGAAAGCTTATTCGGTTTACGGTGACGGTGGTGGAAAAACCAAGCCTGGCCAAAAGGGAGAAGATGACAAGGGTAATTCTGTCGAAAAACTAGTCGAATTGGTTGATGACTTGGACAAAGCGATTCAAGTCGTGCGTGATTTTTTGCTGGAAGTTGCCTTTGATTTGGATAAATTGATTCACGCTGCATCAGCAGTTGAAAAATTAGGACAACTTAAGCAAGCAACCAATGCGGTTTGCTTGAATGAAACCACCCGAACCCAATATGAAGTTGCCGCGCGTGATGTGTTTCGTAAATATATGGCTTTGTTTCCTGAGCCAGAAACAAAGCCCTTTTTGCCAGCGTTCAATGCCATTCAGGCGATTTACGATCAACTCAATCAAAAAACCAAGCAAGCCGATATTTCCGCTGTTATCCGTCGGTTACAACAGGAAGTAAATTTCAGTGTTAGCACTAGAACAAATGAAGTGCGCGATGTTGATTATGTCGATTTAAGTACCTTGGACTTCGATAAACTACGGGCCGCGTTTGCCAAGTCGAACCAGAAAAATGCAGTAGTTTTTGATTTGCAAACTGCCATTGAGAAGAAACTTGCGCAAATGGTGCAGCAAAACCCAATCCGCCTGGAGTTTTACGAGAAATACCAAAAAATTATCGATGAATATAACAAAGGCAAGGATATTCAAGCGGTGCAGAAGGCCTTTGACGATCTGAACGAATTTATGCAAAACGACCTGTCGCCGGAAACCGAACGGGCAATGCGTGAGGGATTGGATGAAGAAACCTTGGCAATTTTTGATCTGCTGAAAAAGCCGGAATTGACCAAGGATGAAGAAAACAAAGTCAAAGAGGTAGCCAAACAAACATTGGCGCTATTGAAAGCGGAAAAACTAAAAATTGAGCGTTGGCGGGAAAGTACCCAGGTAACAGCGCAGGTTAAAACTCTGATCGACCACAGCTTGCAATGGTTGCCGCAAGAGCCTTACCCGGATGATGAGGTCGACATTAAAAGCTTACTGGTTTATCAGCATGTTTATGCTAACTACCAAGGGGCTGGGTTTAGTCGGTATGGGAGTTTTTAGTGAAGAGTCATCTACATGATGTAGTTAACCGTTTTGCCGATCTGGAAAAGCTACTCGACTCATAGCGTGATTTGAACCTTATCTTCCTATTCCTAAACTTGGCACCCACCTCTGGGTAGACACAAAATTCAAGCGCTTTATAGCATTAGGATGGGGGCGGCGTTTCAGAACTTGCGTGGAAAGCTTAGAAAATTGCTAGGCATCGAGAAACGTCCAAGTTATCATTGTAATCGCTGTTTGCGCCTGCCTGTTGGATTGCAAACGAAGACCGCTGGATGAATTGGAAGGTGCGCCGTAGACTATTTCGGTCGCGTAATTTTTGCCGATTTCAATCCTGACTGCCAAAAAATAGCGATTTTCGAATTTTTAAAAATTATGGATCTTAATTTTTAGTGATTTTTGCTATATAATAGACAGGTTCATTTATTAGCATCATCCTTTAGTTAGCAGGATGCGAGACATAGTAGGTTTTATATCTACTCATTCGGTAGGTTGATAGCCAAACTGTGCTTGGCAGTCATGCCTTTTTGTGATTTGCATGGAGCTTGTTAGATGTCCGCAGTAGATCTAACAAAACCAATGCTATGTTGAATACTTACAGTTTTAATTATCCAGACTATGACAGATTGATATGTTGACACTAAAAGAAATAGTGCCGGCTCTTCACATGGCGCAAGCTATCGGTGACCGCGCATATGGTCACTTTGATCATGATGCTAATGCAATAGCTGGCCCAGCCACAATTATGACTGTTCCATGCTCTGGCCGCTCAAGTAAGCCTGGCACTCTTCAAACAGCATCAATGGATAGCTTCAAAACCGAAGAAGATCCAATTACTGGCGAACTACTGTACTACCCACGCTGAGTGAATGCTGCGGCTTTCCGGCGGAACCAGTTATTTTTTACTTGCTCGAGAGGGTGAAAAAAAATATCGGGTAGAAATTCGAGATAGCTTTAGCGAAGTTTTCCACAACTGGACATGCTCATCTAGAGTCAGTCCAGTATTTCCTACAAATACTGTAACCATACCTAAATTCAACGATGGGAAGCGTCGTTGGATTCTGTTTACTGGACCAATATTCCCAGGCAATATTAACGCTGATGACTTCCCTTGTATTTTTCTTAGTCTAGGGCTATTCAACGTAATTATTTTCTCCGACACTGAATCCGATGCTGTAAATGCCAAAGAGTTTGCAAAAGACTCAGAGTTGCAATGGGAGCAGTGGACTCTTGATGGAAGTTATTTGACGGATGTCAATTACTCTGCCAGCGACTGCTGTTCTATCTCAAGCAGTTCAATCAACTCAGTCCATGAAATAGGTGATAGCCTCAAGCCCGCTATCCGTGAATATTCTGTATTGATAGGTACAGCAATTGGTCGTGCATCTTTATATGCCAAATTTATTCAAAGTGATTTGGAAAGATTTGACAAACTGTTTTGTGAAATTCTCAGCTACCAGGATCTCGACGAAATTGCGAAGCAAGGGCAGGTTGTTATCGCTAATGCGATGCTTTCCCGACACACATCGCAAACATATTCTGGCATAAGCCCAATCATTGAAACCGAATGCCACTTCTGGACTCATTCGTTACTTGGAATTGGAGTCCCATCGCTGGCATTGGTACGGATTCGTCAATTTGTAGAGCAAATATTTGCGGACTCACGACTTAACGCAAGACTTAAAGCATTGAGCGAAATCCCCCCTGAGTCGTCAGACTTACGTAGTCTTTCGGGGACGAATGAATACTGGGACAAGGAGCATTTATTTCGATCGGAAATTGAAAACATACTGATAAGTGATAAGAGTTCTATTGCAGTATTGCCCCTTGTAACCTGCTTTAGTGGACGTGACGGTTTTAGGAGCACAAAGCTTTCATTGAGCGCACCACTCGAAGTTATTACAAACTGTAATACAATTGCTTGGACACCGCTAACTATCACTCATGAAATTAGTCATACGATTATTGATGGTGCTCTTGGAATACTGTTGCCACGTCCGGACATATCTTCTGATCTTGACGACGCCATCTGTCTCTTGAATCGGTCAAAACAATGTTCTAATACCCATGATCAGCTTGTGCTTTTCTTATGCCATGCTCTTTGGATGCTGTATTCAGATCGAACCGAAACTAAAAAGGGTAATGGATCGACAAATAACACTATCACTGCGGAAGACCTAGCAAATATAATTCGTGAAGAGTGGGCAGATCTAAACGAAACAATTACACATGTTTTCGATTTTCTTTATTTCTACCAGCGAAATCCTGAGCTCTATGTTCCATCTATCTGGGCAAGCTGGGGTGTCATCCCAAATATTCAATCACGCGTTCCTGCGTATATAGTACGCACCTTGTGCGCTGTTCATGCGACGAATTTAAGAACTGAGGATGGATCCAATCACACAATTGATCAGGTAATAAATATATTAAAAGATACGCGAACAAAGTACCCTAACAAGCTAATAGAATCGGCACTGACAGAGTTAGAATATCAGAGAGACTACTACTGCAAGGAACTGAAGCTTCGTATACCTTTCATCAAGTTAGTCCGAGGCTTTTTATATCAACCACGAGTTGCGCAAAAACTGTTTCATGAATCGTTATCAGCGAGTGGTGATCATGAAGGCTACCATTTAAAATCAATGGAATTTAATGGTACGCAGATATCAAACCCTATACGTTTCATAACAGCGTACGCGAAAGACACGGCATCAAATGAATCACGAGCCGCGTGGATTCTCTATCACTTAGCTTTCGGTGGATGAGGCTATGTCGAAAGAGAAGCATTTTTTCGTTGGGAATTTGTTGGCTCCTCGCTGGCACGATCGCCCAGTTCAACCCGCCTGGGAAATTATTCCCAATATCGCTAAAAATGCAAATGAATCAGTAGGTTGGTGCTCCTATCTATTAACAACGGAAAAGGCCTTAGTAGGTGAACACGAAGAGACAAATGAGCAAGGTAAGTTTGCTTACCGTTTCCTTGTTCGTCAGAGTGACTTTCGATTCCTACTTGCATGTACAGCAAAAGAGGTGCTCGAATATGTTACGCGAATTGCAGACTTGGAAAATCGCGTGACTCCACCAACAATAAACATTGCAGCGCTGGTGGAAATGCTAGTTGATCGTCCGAAGAATTATACGCTGAGCACTGTCTATGCGCGTATTGATGGGTTCGGGCAGGCTTTCCGCTCTATTTCAATGTACGGATCAGACTTAGCTGATGCAAAATTATTCCGAGATATTGCGCCTCAGATAGCTCCCTACCGCGTAACACTTCGCGATCAGATTTATCGGGATGATGTATTAACTATTAGTTCACGAGGGGAAGTTAGTTTTGTGCATCGTGGTCCACAAAGTTTACGCCAAGTAGATGAAGCGCTGAGATTTCTCGCCAAACACGAATTTATGAACTGGGATTTAGAATGAGTAAAGGGATATCATCAACTGCAGCTATGAGCAAAATGGCGGTTCGTACAAGTTACGAGGACGGAGATATTTTAAATGACTATCTTGCCGGGCAGTTGCAAAAAGGATCCTTGGCTATCGTTCTGGGGGCTGGTGCATCGTTTGGTTTCGGTCTACCAAGTTGGGTAGAGCTAATAGATCAGATGTTTACCGAAGTTGGCAAAACGCGAAATAGTTCTTGGTCACTCGAACAAGCTGCCGAAGAATTATGCATAGGCGTATATTCTAATGATCGGATGAAATTTGCTGAAGCAGTACGCCGGGCGCTCTATAAGGGAGCATCACTGACTTTTGATGATTTGCGTAAAAACGATCTATTGGCGGCGGTTGGTGCGCTCACTATGGCTTCTAGTCGAGGCAATGCGGCTAAAGTTGTTTCATTCAATTTCGACGATATTATAAAAGTATACCTATCTTATTTTGGCTATGATGTTTGTATTGGCGTGAACCTTCCAGCCTGGAGCAGACGTGCGGACGTTCATGTGCTTCATCCTCACGGGCTACTTCCATCTACCTTAGCCGAGAACATTCCTCGCAATATTATCTTTACGCAAGCAGATTACGATGATATTACTGGAAACTCATCTGACTATTGGCATTCTGCAATTTTAGATGTTTTCCGGTCTCATACATGCCTGTTTATTGGGCTATCTGGACATGACAAAAATTTAACAAGTTTGCTAAAAAAAGCAAATGATACACATGCCAAACAACAGACAGGAGAGCTATTTTGGGGAGTGAGATTCAGCCTAGCTGCAGACCCATTATCGAATAGCTGGGAATCTCGAGGTGTGTTTCAGTATCAAGTATCTGGTTTCGATCAAATCCCAAAAATACTTTTTAGTATTTGTCAGCGTGCGGCACAAAGGCAGCAATGAATTGCTTAATGTAGAATTCAAGTGCAACTCAGTATCAGGCAAAGTGCAAATTTAGGTGCACCAATCAAACGATACCAACCCAAAATCAAGCAAAACCGAAACTTCCATCATTTTAAAAAACCATCGCCCAGTTATAAGTTATCGAATTCAGGAAGCTAGGCCGAGCCGATTGATCGGAAAATTAGTCGCATTGAACTACTAAAAAACTAGGCGTAAATTTAGGCGCACATCTCAAACAAATTGAGTTAAAAGCAACTCATATTGAAACATACTGAAACTTCCGATATATAATGGTTGGGCAGTAGTTTCCGGTTGTTTCAATTCGTCTAACAAGCACTCGTAACGCGAAGGTCGTAGGTTCGATTCCTATTGCCGGCACCATTTAAAAAATCAACACATTAACCTTGTTAAAAATTTGCAAACGTTGCCTCGCAAGTTTCTCGTACAAAGTGCCGGGAAGGGTGAGATGGCATGCAAAAATGCGGATGGCGTATAGACTTATGCCTTCCTGTCCTGCCAGTCGCTTTGTCCCGGCCCGGCCGGTCTTAGGCCGCTAATTGTTAGCGCGGTCCCGAGGTTTTCAATCAGGACTTTTTACCCGAAGGTATTTCACGTCCTTCCCTTGTACTTTATAGAGATAACATATTTTGAGTTTAAATAGTTACCAGTCGGTTGATCGCGAGCAATTAGCCAGAGACATCAGTCAGCTTCACAAGCAAGCTTTAGCCGATATCGGCCCAGCGGATTTCGCGCATTTGAAAAAGATGGAGCGTTGGGGAAAAGCTTGTTCTATCGTCGGTTACGCTACGGCGTGGATTATGCCAAATCCGGTTTCCGCACTGTTAATCAGTCAGGGTAGTTTTTCCCGCTGGACTGCAGTTGGTCATCCCATCGTGCATAAAGCTTTCGATAAAATGCAGGATACTGACAAAAATTACACCAGTAAAAAATTCGCGAAGGGTTGGCGGCGGTTTTTGGATTGGCCGGACTGGATGACCCCCGCAGGCTGGCATCACGAACACGATTTGTTACACCATTACAACCTGGGCGAAGAAACCGATCCCAATAACGCCCAGCACAACATGGAATGGTTGCGGCAATCCAGTCTGCCCATGTGGCAGCGCTATGCCATCGTGGCGTTTTTTTCCGGTATCTGGAAAATTATTTATTACACGCCGCGCACGCATAAGGAATTGGTTTTGAATGCCGCCCGCTTGCAAGGTAAACCCAAACCCGAAACCACACGTATCGGTGCCTGGAGCCTGTTTACGCCGCAAGGCAAGGCATTGTGGCTGGAAAGCGTATTGCCTTATACCGCTTATCGTTTTGTGCTATTACCGCTGCTGTTCTTACCGCTGGGATCTTTTGCCGTCATCAGTGTGTTGATCAATTCCATTCTGGCGGAGATTTTCACCAATATGCACAGCTTTTTGGTGATGATCCCGAATCATGCCGGCGATGACGTGATGATGTTCGATGAGAAATCGCACAGCAAGGGCGAATTTTATTTGCGGCAGATCTTGGGTTCGGTCAATTATCCAACCGGGTCTAATTTCAATGACTTTTTCTACGGCTGGTTGAATTATCAAATCGAACACCACTTGTGGCCGGATTTGCCGCTAAGTCAATACCAAAAAATGCAGCCGCAAGTGAAAGCTTTATGCCAAAAGCATAATATTCCCTACTGCCAGGAATCGGTATTTAAACGCATGTTGAAAGCAGCGGATATTATGGTAGGCAAAACCTCAATGCTGAAGCCGGCGTTTGCGCATTAAACCGAAAGCGAATTGCTCCAGTAAGGATTGAAAGCAGTGTTGTCTTCGATGCCTGCTGGAGCAAGTTTAATATTTTTAGTTTTCGTCACTTCGCTACGTGCGTGCCAACATCAATGCAGGCGATGACGATCCCACACGGCCATGTTCCTGGCCATACGCGAGTAAATTAACGAGAAAAACAATATGAGCGATATCACTGATACCAGACCCCAACCAATCGCGGCCAAGCCCAATTGGAATTACGATTCGTATTTTTTAGCCCAGTTGGAACGTATCAATCAGCAATCGAACAAGGAGGAGCCGAAAAAAACGACGGTTGAAGATACTCCGAAGGCAGAACCCGACGGCGATAGCTAGTTGCGTTAGCTTTCCCCTCGGCTGTTTGCCGGGGAAGGGAAACGGTTAAAGGTTCTAAAGTTCAAAAGAATTGATGGTTACGCGAAGCCAATGGCGGCTTGTGACATTAGCTAGCGCTGGTAGCATATGCATTGGGTGCGGTTATGTGCCGGTATCTTTTTCCTGACCCTGGCGTATTGATTATGAAAACCTACTCTAGGCTGGTGCTTTTTGCCTTATTCGCGCGGTTCATTTCCGGAACAAGTGCCGCACAAGATTTGCCGGCCGCGGCCGACTTAATCTCAAACTACAAATTACATGAACGCAGCATCAAGGTTGTCGAGCCGCACCAGACAAGTAAGAGCCGTTACTCTTACGTTGAATATGCCGCAGTCCCCATGGACGAATTGTTGTTTCGGATGTTTGGGAATGAATGGCAGTCTGCGGACAGCCAGATTGTTTTCTTCGCCAAAGATGGTTACAGATCGGCCATATCCAGTGCAAAACTGACAAAGTACCGGGCGTATCTGGCCTTCGCGCGTAGCGATACGCAAGCATTTACCGTCGATAATATAGAACACGATCAAAAAGGCATTGAGCTAGGGCCTTATTATTTGATTTGGGCTAATTTAGGCGTTGAAGAACTCATTACCCATGGTGCCTATGATTGGCCGTATCAGGTCACGCGGATTGAGTTACAACGCAAAAACAGCCAAGATAAACTTCGTCCGCAAAATACTTCGGAAGCGACTCGGATAGGTATGTTGGACACTGAGAAATATTGCTTAAATTGCCATAGTATTCGCGGCATAGGCGGGCAAAAATATCCGCTCGATTTAATTGAGGCAAGCTGCCGTTGGCAAGAAAACGCGTTAAAGGAATGGATCGAAGCGCCGAGCGTGATAAAGCCTGGCACGGTTATGCCGGCGTTAAATCGCATGCTTGCTTCCGAAGAACGGGAGCAAGCCATTACACACATCGTCAACTATCTTAGCGCGCTGAAAAACGAACAACCTTCACCTTGCGCCAATAAATGAATGTCAACGCGCGGGATTTACAAGGCTATAGTCGTTGTCGAACGCAAAAATGCTAAATTTAATTAACTTTAATAAAGTGTTGCATAAGCTTGTTTTAGAAGATTTTGTTTGAATTTTCAGCGGTTTCCGTCAATTATAAGGACGAAAGCCCTATTGAGTTTTAGTGAGATGGTGGCAGAATCCTCCGGGCTTGGTGCTTGCGGGAGGTATTATGAAACTATTTGCAATATTGATATTGGCCGGAATTGGCTATGGTCTAGTGCTGTTTTTGCGCGGACTCATCAAAGAACTGACATTGTTTGCCGTAGAGGCATGGCGAGACGTTGAGATCAGACAATAGGCTGGTCTAACCCTGACAAAATAGAATGCTTAAACGTGCGGAAACGCCCTAAATTGTCAATGAGACAATTCAAAGCCGGGACATTCCCGGCTTTTTTGTGCGCCTAGTTTTTTCGCATGACTTCAAACGATAAATGCGGGCAATCTGAGCGGCGTCGCCGTATTTAGCGGAGCGGGTGGTTTAATGGTCCGGTTCTGCTGATTCGTCGAGCTCGAAACCAAACATCCGCATGCCATGCAAATAAAATTTCCGGTTGGTCCACCGTAGGCAAGCTCCATCATCAAGGTGGGATGGCTGCACTGCTCAATCTCGGTATGATTACTTATCGGTATCGCTGTTCTATTATCCATAATGTTTCCTTATTACTGCCTAAGCCGACTGGCTAGGTCCTTTTGTGTGCGGCAACTTTATCCGGGTTTCCTTAAAACTACATTACGAGTAAATTAAGATCGGATTATCGGAAAAGGGTACAAGCTTAGCCGGCCAATATCGTTTTTTGCCGTGAAATTCCGCTCTCGTGGTGCGTAAACATAGTCAAGGACTGGTTGGCAACACCGAAGTTCCTTCAATCATCGGCACTTTTGTTAGCAATCGATAGTAATAATGTCGCTTAGCAAGGTTTTTTGCCTATCAATTCGGAGTGAAGATAGATGCAGTTTAGTTGGTGGCGCAAAGGTGATTTGGATGGCTTCTTCGGTTTGTTCGTGGATAATTTGATCCAATTGATCCTGATTGTGGTGTTGTGCGGCGCGATCCTGAACATGCCCGGAGAAATGGTGTTCGGGCGTATTCTGCCCGGTGTCGCCGTCAGCCTGCTAGTCGGAAATCTATTCTATGCCTATCAAGCCCGAGCTTTGACGTTAACCAGCGGAAAAGCCGATGTTACAGCCTTACCGTATGGGGTAAATACCGTGTCCCTGTTTGCCTTTATTCTGTTTGTGATGAAACCGGTACTGGATCAAACTCATGATGTGGAACTGGCGTGGAAGGTTGGATTGGCGGCTTGTCTGGGCTCGGGTTTGATTGAGTTTGGCGGTGCGTTTGTCGCCGCTCGGGTAAAACAAATCACGCCGCGCGCGGCCCTGCTGGCCACACTGGCCGGCATTGCCATCACCTTTATTTCCATGGATTTTTGCTTTCGTCTGTTCGCCGATCCCTTGATCGGATTTATCCCGCTGGCTTTTATCCTGCTCCAATATATCGGCCACATGTCCTTGCCCAAGGATGTGCCGGCCGGTCTGGTCGCGGTTGTGCTCGGCACCCTGTTGGCCTGGGGATTGGGGCGCATGGATACGGCAATGCTGGTCAATGCCATGCATGTTCAGTTGCAACTACCCCGGCCATTTGTCGCCGACCTGATGGAAACGACATTCTCGACCTACATAATTACCTATCTTCCGGTGATTATTCCGATGGGCTTATTTAATTTACTCGGTTCCTTGCAGAATTTGGAAAGCGCGAACGCGGCCGGCGACCACTATCCGGTGAAAAGCTCGTTAGCCATGAACGGCCTCGGCACGATGGCCGCCGCCTGCTTCGGAAGCGTTTTTCCAACGACGATCTATATCGGCCATCCGGGCTGGAAGAAGATGGGCGCTGGTGCCGGCTACTCGATTGCCAATGGTGTCGCGATTACTTTGCTTTGCCTGTTGGGATTGGTGGGTTTTGTTTCGGCCTTGGTACCGGTGGAAGCCGGTGCGGCGATACTGCTGTGGATTGGGATTATCATCGCGGCCCAAGCTTTTGAAGCCACTCCCAAAGCGCATGCACCCGCAGTGGTGGTCGGTTTTTTTCCGGCCTTGGCCGCTTGGGGCTTAATGCTGCTGGAAGGCGCTTTGCGGGCTGCGGGAACTAATATCGAAGCCGTCGGCATCAAAGCGTTGACGCTGCAAATGCCTATTGCCGGATTGATTGCGCTGGAGCGCGGTTTTATATTCACCTCTATGATTTTGTCGGCGATGACCGTCTGTCTGATCGATAAACGCTACCGTGCCGCCGCCATGTGGGCGGTGGTTGCCGCTGTAGTCAGTGCCACCGGCTTGATGCATGGTTACAGTCTGGAAAACGGCGCCGTAATCAATGCATACGGCCCGGCACACACTTGGCCATTTGTATTGGGATATGGCGGGATTGCGGCAATCTTTTTCGGATTGGGTTGGTGGAACAATACGCTTGCGAAATCCAATGCCGACCACTTGCCTTAGCCTAAACCCGTAACGCAGTGAACGCCAAGGGGATGCGGGATGAAAACACAAAACGGCTTAGCCAATTAATGTCGCTGATTTTGCCGATCTGCGCTTGAGCTTAAGTCCCCGGGTCGGAAGCGCATTTGCAATTCAACGATTATTACAAAATCGAAGGCCTGGAAAACCGCCGTGTCGGCGGGCTTACGCGCGCACCCTACGCATTCGACGGCAAACTCACAGATACGTGTGTCCGGCAAATTGTAGCAAAGGCCCGATGCTATACCGGGCGTCCGTTCAGGTTGGCCGATAATGAACTTATGGCTAAACCGGTTTGCGCATCGTCACGAACTCCTCCGCCGCGGTCGGGTGTATGCCGATGGTGGAGTCGAACACCGCTTTGGTCGCCCCGGCCCGAATGGCTACTGCCATACCCTGGATAATTTCGCCGGCATCGGCGCCGACCATGTGTATACCCAATACTTTGCCGGTAGTGCGCTCCACCACCATTTTCATCAGCGTTTTTTCGCCTAGTCCGGATAGCGTGTGTTTCATCGGCGTAAAAACCGACTTATAAATATCGATGTCCGCATACCGCTTTCTGGCTTCGGTTTCGCTTAAACCGACGGTGCCGATGTTGGGTTGGCTGAAAACGGCGGTCGGGATGTTGTCATAATCCACGGCGGCGGATAGATTGCGGTAGCAATGGTTGACAAAGGCCATGGCTTCGGCAGTGGCAACCGGTGTCAAGTTGATGCGATTGGCGACATCGCCCAGGGCATAAATCGAAGGAATATTCGTTTGGTAGAAAGCATCGACCTTGATCGAGCCATTGGCATCGAACGCCACGCCCACGGCGTCCAGGCCTAAACCGCTGGTATTCGGCGTTCTGCCGGTGGCATATAAAATTAAATCGGCGGCCAAGGGTTCTGGTTGTTCGGTGTGGGCGATCAAACCGGACTCGGTGTTTTCAATACGGTTGATTTGGCTGTTAAAACGGATGACTATGCCTTTTTTGGTCATTTCCTGAGCGACGAAATCCCGGACATCGTCGTCGAAGCCGCGCAACAGTTTATCGCCGCGATAACTCAGCGTCGTTTCAACCCCCAAACCGTGCAAAATGCCGGCAAATTCCACGGCGATATAGCCGCCGCCGACAATCAATACGCGTTTAGGCAGATGCTCAAGCGCAAACATTTCGTTGGAACTGACGACATATTCTTTACCGGGAATATCGGGTATCGCCGGTTGCGCGCCGGTGGCTAGTAAGATGCGCTCGGCGCGAAATTGTTGCTCGCCTACCGCTACGGTATGGGCATCGAGTAAACGTGCCTGGCCGGTAAGGACCTTCACGCCGGAATTTTCCAATAAGCCCTTGTATATGCCCTGCAGCCTGTCGATTTCGCGGTTTTTCTGCGCCAGCAAATGCCGCCAGTCGAATTGCGGCTTGGAAACAGACCAGCCAAAGCCCGCGGCAGCCGCAAAGTCTTCCGCGAAATGGGCCGCATAAACAAACAGTTTTTTCGGCACACACCCCACGTTCACACAAGTGCCGCCCAAATATTGGTTTTCCGCTACGACTACCCGCAAGCCCAAGCCGGCCGCCATTCTGGCCGCGCGCACGCCGCCGGAGCCGGCGCCGATCACAAACAAATCCACATCGTATTCGGTCATATTAGTTCACTCCAAGTTTTGGAAGCCGGACCGAAGATTTCGAATCTCCGGTCCGGGCGGATGCTTAAGCTCGATTCAAGTAAGCAAGCATGGTATCGGCATCGCTGATCGTGAAAGGGTCGTCAGGGTGGTTGTCGGCTTGTCCCGGTTCGCTGAACAATTTAACGATCCGGCCATCCTCAACCAGCATGGCGTAGCGCCAGGACCGGTAACCGAAACCCAAATTCTCTTTTTTTACCAGCATGCCCATGCCGCGGGTAAAGTCGCCGTTGCCGTCGGGCAGCATCTTTACATGTTGAATGCCCAAATGCTTGCCCCATTGAAACATGGTGAACGCATCGTTCACGCTAAGGCAGTAAATCTCATCCACGCCGTGGTCGATGATTTGTTGGTATTGGGCGTCGTAGCCCGGCAAATGGGTGTTTGAACAAGTGGGCGTGAAAGCGCCGGGTAACGCCACAATCACAACCTTTCTGTTTTTGAAAATATCGTCGCTAGTCACATCCTGCCAGCGAAACGGATTATCGCCGCCGATACTTTCATCGCGAACGCGGGTTTTGAATACAACATTGGGTACGGTGTTAGTCATGGTTATTCTCCGGTTATAAGTCAGTGTTGGACGGCTTGGCCGCCATACGTGAAACGCTTTTGATTCAGTACGGAGATAGTCTATCGACGACCGATCGCAATGAAAAATCGATTGTTTTTATACTAACGATAGATATTGACTATCTATTTTGTGGGGCTAAGGTCAAGTCAGCAAAATATGGTTCCAGGAAAATCGGAGACCTTCGTTTTCCTAAGCAGTAGCAATAGGGACGCCGTACCGAATAGTTCGGCCCTACTGGAAGAAGTGCCGCAGACACCAATGGGGAAACGGTAGCCGATGCCGGGTCGTCTCGAATCCTAGGAAAAACCGGTAGCTATGCCAATCACGCCAGCTGCGAAATGAGCGGCGGCAATAGCTAACCGTCAGAAGTTGCACCTGTCGAGGACTGAAAATCTTCTTACCAATGCCCAAGATTTTCGGCGAATGCGCTTTGCCTCCGTAGCGGCTAATTGCTGGTAATTTGCCGATATCGAGGCAGCGATCAAATCGGAGTTTATTTTATCTGTTTGATTTAAAACAATTAATTGTTGGCACGGTTTTGGCTGAATTAAGAAAAAAGCAGTGATATCTACCCGCTATCCGCAAGGTCTGATGCATGCGCTAGAAGCTTTTTCTTAACGACTGTGAGTAACAACCTATGAAGCAACGTTTTAATTGTCAGCTTAAGCCTAGAACGGGTTTAAAAGGATTTTATAAATTCGCAGTAACAGGATCGCTGATGGGTGTATCCAGTTGGGTGTGGGCGTTAAATGCCGGCACAGACCTCGATCTGAGCTTGAAGCCCATCGCCGGAGGCATGGCTGGCGCTGCTTTCGTCCGCCCTCAAGAAGTGTCGGCAGCGGTTTTTGGGAATCCGGCCACCTTATCCCAATTTAAAGGTTTTAACTTTGGCTTGGGGGCCGCCATTTTGGAACCAGAAGTCAATAGCCAACAAAGTAACGCCGGATTCAGCAATATCTCGCACAGCCAAGCGACAAACTACATTGCTCCAGATGTCGCTTTAAGTGGAGAAGTTGGACAAGGGTTCGTAATTGGCGCAGGGATAGGGGTGGATTCTGGTTTGGGAGCGGATTACAGAACACAACCTATTAACGCCGGCGCAGGTCTGGGTTTACAAGGTAACGGTGTCGCCGGCGCGGCAACTCTGCCGTTACAGGTTGAACTGCTATCCTTTAGCGCCAACTTGGCGGCGGCCTATGAAATCACCCCCAAGTTATCGGTGGGTGCCGCATTGACAGTAGGCTACGGCATCGGTCAGCTGGGTACGGGCGGTAACAGCAGCGGCTTACAAAGCTTGACGGGCAATTTCGGCGGCACCACCGCAAGTGCGCACAATATTTCAACTCGCGGCTCGTTAGGCGCGACCTACCAGTTATTACCCGAGCTTTCTATTGGCGTTTCAGTCAAGAGCCCACTGAAATACAGCTATCGCAACGTCTTATCCACTACTGTGGGAGGCAATGATCGATACCAGACTCTGCATGTCGAGCAACCCTTTGAAGTTACTTGGGGACTGGCTGGCAATCCGACTCGGAATTTGTTGCTTGAGGCCGATGTGCTTTGGAAACGTTGGTCCGAATCCTCACTGTATCAAGACATTTACCAAGACCAATTCCTTGCATTGCTTGGCGGACAGTGGAGTCAAGGTAATTGGCAATTTCGTGGTGGCTACAGCTATGCCAGCGATGTCTTGCGCGACAAACCGAACGGCACGGTTTCCGGTGCTTCCGGCCTCGGCACACTGCCGCTCGACACCACAGTTCCCGGTGTCCTCAATCAAAACGACTTAATCAAAGTCGTGCAAACAACCCTAGGCCCCGTGGTTTGGCAACACACCGTAACCGCCGGTCTCGGCTATCAATTCAATCCAAAATTCCGCTTGGACGCATTTGGTGCGTATGCCTTTGAGGGTTCGGCGCATCGCGACACGCTGGCGCTGGGCAGCTACTCGGTAAATGGCAGTGAATGGTCGATAGGTGCCGGCGCTAATTTCCGATTCTGAGCGTTTAACGCATTGGTTAACAAGACTTTTTCAACATCTACACAGGTTAAATTTATGAGTACATTAAACGTCGTGGTGGTATCCGGTAACCTGGGTTTTCCATCCAAAACCCTGACTTTAGCCGAACAGATTTTGGCTGAAATAAAGTTACTGACACCGCTTAATTCCACGGTTTATCAACTAGCCGACTGGGCAGCAATATTTGGTCCGGCTCGACACCCAGGAGAATTGAACGATGAAGCCCGCAAGGTATTGCAAACCATAGCCTCGGCCGATCTGCTGATTGCAGTTAGTCCGGTTTATAAAGGTTCCTATACCGGCGCTTTCAAGCATTTAGTCGACTTTATCGATCCTAATGCTCTGGTCGGCGTGCCCGTGATTTTGGCCGCCACTGGTGGCGGCTACAAACATGCGTTGGTTATCGAGCATCAACTGCGCCCATTGTTTGCATTCTTTGGCGCTAATGCCTTGCCGGTTGGTATTTATGCGGCGGAGCAGGATTACGATGGCCAACGTTTTGCCGAACCAATCGTACTGGAACGCATCTCGGCGGCGGCACAACAGGCTGTTGATGCCGCTCAAACCCGCATTCACTCCCTTCAAACCACTCAGAAAACCGCATAAGGAAATACAACCATGGCTCAACATGATTACGAAAAAATTCGCACCGACATTCGCAAACTGGTCGATGAGGTAATACGACCCAACGCCGAAAAAACCGATGAAGGTATATTCCCACGGGAAAATCTGAATGCCTTGGCTAAGGAAGGTTGGAACGGTGTGCTAATTTCCAAGGAGTACGGTGGCTTAGGCTTGGACCATGTAGCCTTCTCGATTGTAGCCGAGGAAATCGGTCGTGCCTGTGCTTCCACCGGACTGGTATACGTGATGCACACTGGTGCTGCGCAAACCATCAATCTGTTCGGGAATCATGATCAAAAGGAACGTTGGCTGAAACCGGCGCGCGACGGTCTGGTCGGCACTTACTCAACCAGCGAAAAAGCTTCTGGCGGACACTGGTGGTTCAATTTCAGCGAAGCGGCTCGAGACGGGGACAACCACTACCTGTTAAATGCGGAAAAGTCCTTCACCACCAGTGCCGGTCAGGCGGACTATTACATTTTTCAAACGCGTTCGCCGGGTGCCAAGGGACCAACCGATATCAGTTTTTTTATCGTCGATTCCAAGTTACCCGGGATTAGTCACGGCGTATGGGAAGCGTTAGGCGTCAGAGGAAATCACAGTGGCCCGATTACCTATAAGGATGTACGGGTGGAAACGCGCAACCGCTTGGGTGAAGAAGGCCAAGGCAAGGACATCGTCTACCACGGCGTATCGCCGGTTTATCTAATTGGTTTAGGTTCGGTGTGGCACGGTGTAGCGCGTGCTGCCTTGGAAAGAGCATCGGAACATTTATCCGCCAACATACATCGCGACTTTAATCGCAAACTTTCTGACTACCAAGTGTTGAGACAACAATTGGGCGAATCCAAAGTGTTGATCGAAAGCCTTGGTCCGTGGCAACGCGAACTGGCTCGCAAACTGGACGATTTACAGGCTAATGGCGAACCACAAGGCCAAATCTTGATTCCACTGACCGAATTCAAAGTGCACGCCGCTGAAGTGGCTAATATCTCGGCGCGCAACGCACTGGATGTCAGTGGCGGTTACGGCTACAAAAAAGGTCCGATCGAACGCATTTTCCGCGATGCCCGCGCTGGTATCGGTATGGGGCCGTCCAACAATATTGCGCGCGAATGGATAGGCAAAGTTCTGGTTGGGTTACCGCTGGAATTGTTCGAGGCTGGCGGCGAATAACCGACTAACCATCCTATCTTGTCCGCCCGGATGCTGCCCATGCGCGGCATCCGGACTCTTTCTGCGCTTAAAAGGAGCCACTATTGTGAGTCTGCTATCTTCAAATCAACTCTCTCCGATTAAATTTGCCTACTGGGTACCTAATGTCAGTGGCGGATTAATTATCAGTAATATCGAACAGCGCACCAGTTGGGATATTGACTATAACCGCAAGCTGGCAAGGATTGCCGAAGCAGCCGGTTTTGAGTACGGGCTGACTCAAATTCGCTTTACGGCCGGTTACGGCGCCGAGAATCAGCACGAATCGGTCTCGTTCAGTCATGCGTTATTGGAGTCCACTTCAACGCTGAGAGTGATTGCTGCGGTTTTGCCCGGCCCTTGGCACCCGGCAGTGCTGGCCAAACAAATTGCCACCATTGATCACCTAAGCGGGGGGCGTATTGCCGTGAATATTGTCAGCGGCTGGTTTCGAGGCGAATTTACCGCTATCGGCGAACACTGGCTGGAACACGATGAGCGCTATCGTCGCTCGGAAGAATTTATCAGATCCATTAAAGGTATTTGGAGCGAGGATAACTTTAATTTCCAAGGCGACTTTTACCGCTTTCACGATTACTCGTTGAAGCCAAAACCGCTACAACAGCCGCATCCCGAGATTTTCCAGGGCGGCAGCTCGCGCGCGGCCCGGGATATGGCATCACGAGTATCGGATTGGTATTTCACTAACGGCAATACCGTGGAAGGCATCAAAGCCCAAGTGGACGATATTCGTGCCAAGGCGTCGGCAAACGGGCACTCGGTCAAAATTGGCGTCAACGCTTTTGTCATCGCTCGCGATACCGAAGCGGAAGCCAAGGCCGTGTTGAACGAAATTATCGACAAAGCCAATCCGGAGGCGGTGCAAGCATTCAGCCGTGAAGTGCAACAAGCCGGTAAAGCTTCTCCGGAGGGGGAAGGTAATTGGGCTAAATCCACTTTAGAAGACCTAGTGCAATACAACGACGGTTTTAAGACCAACTTGATCGGTACTCCGGAGCAAATTGCCGAACGTATTGTGGCATTGAAACATATCGGCGTTGATTTGGTGCTGACCGGCTTTCTGCACTTTCAAGAAGAAGTGGCCTATTTTGGCAAGCATGTACTGCCGCTGGTCAGGCAATTGGAAAGCGAACAATCGGTGGGTGCCTGATGGGCCCTGTGGTGGCGAGCAGCCAAATACAAGCCGTGTTCGAGCAGGCCGAGCGGCTCGCCGCCGATTTTGCCAAAACCGCGATTGAAAGAGATCGTTTAGGGGGTACGGCAAAGGAGGAGCGCGACCAATTGCGCGCCAGCGGGCTGCTGAAACTCATCATTCCCGGAGAATTGGGAGGCTTTGGTTTTAATTGGCATGACACCTTACGTGTCGTTCGGATTATTTCCCGTGCAGACAGTTCGCTAGGCCACCTGTTCGGCTTTCAGCATTTACTACTGGCTACCGTGAGACTGTTCGGGGACCAATGGCCGCATTTTTACCGAGAAACGGCCGAACACAATTGGTTTTGGGGTAATACCTTAAATCCGTTGGACACCCGAGCGAAGTTGATTGCGGATGGCGCCGATTGGTTGATAGACGGCCATAAGAGCTTTTGCTCTGGCGCATTGGATGCCGATTATCTGATCGTTTCGGCATTACGCGAGCCCGACGGCAAGCTTTTTATAGCCGCGTTGCCGCCGGACCGCCCAGGCATTACCCGCTTTGCCGATTGGAACAACATGGGGCAGCGCCAGACTGACAGCGGCAGTGTCGCGTTCGACCATGTGCGTGTCTACGATCACGAAATCCTGCGTAACCCCGGACCGTTGGGAAGTGTCTTCGCGACGCTTAGGCCGTTGATCGCGCAGCTTGTCCTGACCAATATTTACCTAGGTATAGCCGAAGGCGCGTTGGCCGAGGCGAGGCAATATACCCGCTCGCAAAGTCGGGCATGGTTTCTATCCGGCGTGGAGAGTGCCACGCAAGACCCTTATACCCTAAAGAAATATGGTGAGTTTTGGGTGGATATCAATGCTGCGGCGTTGGCGACAGACTATGCCGCGCAAGCATTGGATCTGGCGTGGAGCAAAGAGGATTCCTTGACGGTGCAGGAGCGCGCTGATACCGCTATTGCCGCTGCCACCGCCAAAGTGTTGGCAACCCGCTCCGGATTGGATGTGACGCAACGCTTGTTCGAAGTGACAGGCGCCAGAGCAACCGCCGCTCAAGCCGGTTTCGATCGTTTCTGGCGTAATCTGCGTACCCATTCCCTGCATGATCCGGTTGACTACAAACTAGCTGATTTGGGTGCCTGGCTATTGAACGGCCAAGCACCTAAACCCAGCTTTTACTCATGAGATACGCTATGGACGATAACAACATCGAAAAGGCGCTTAACGCTATTCGTACTGGTCAGTTTGTCGTAGTGGTCGACGATTTGGATCGCGAGAATGAAGGCGATTTAATCATCGCCGCCGAATCAATGACGCCGGAAAAAATGGCGTTTATGGTCCGTCATACCAGCGGCATAGTCTGCGTAGCCTTATCCGAGGAACGCGCACAGTCATTGCAACTGCCGCCGATGGTGGCACGTAATAGTGATGCCCATCATACCGCGTTCACGGTCTCGGTCGATCTGAAACTCGGCACTACAACCGGTATTTCAGCCAATGACCGCAGCGCCACAGTTAAGGCGTTGGCCGACCCCGCGAGCAAGCCGGACGATTTTTCCAGGCCCGGCCATGTATTCCCGCTGATCGCCAAGCCGCAAGGCGTGTTGCAGCGACCGGGTCACACCGAAGCGGCTTGCGATTTGGCACGTTTGGCCGGTTTGCAACCGTCCGGGGTATTGTGTGAACTGGTGAACGATGACGGTAGCATGTTGCGAGGTGAGGCTTTAATTGAATTTGCCCGACATTACGATTTACCGCTAATCTCGATAGCGGAACTCATCGCCTATCGGCGGCGTAGCGAAAAATTGATCGAGTGGGTTGCCCAAGCCCGAATGCCCACAGAAGCCGGTATATTTGAAGTACATGTCTACCGATCGTTGTTAGACGGTTCCGAACACATAGCCCTGGTCAAAGGTGAGATTGCCGGCCGCGAAAACGTGCTGGTCCGGGTTCATTCCGAGTGCTTGACCGGCGATGTACTCGGATCGTTGCGTTGCGATTGCGGCAACCAACTGAAAATGGCGTTAAGACAGATTGCTCGGGCGGGAGCCGGGGTTTTAGTGTATTTGCGCGGTCACGAAGGTCGGGGTATCGGTTTGGCTCATAAAATCCAGGCGTACGGTCTGCAAGATTTGGGGCGCGACACCTTACAGGCCAATTTGGAGCTTGGCTTGCCAGCCGATGCCCGCCATTACGACATCGGCGCCCAAATCCTCACTCATCTCGGCGTCAACAGCTTATTACTGATGAGCAACAATCCAGCCAAATTTACTGGACTGACTGGTTATGCGCTGAAAATTACTGGTCGGGTGCCGCTGGAACCCAGGCCGAATCCGGAAAACCTGCATTATCTACGCACCAAGACTGAAAGGATGGGGCATTTAAGAGAGATCAGCAGCTTACTGGAGACAAACGACTTATGAATATTTTCTGGTTCTTACCGACCAACGGTGATGGGCGCTATTTGAACTCGCAACATGGACTGAGAGCGGCCGATTACGGTTACTTGCAGCAAATTGCTCAGGCTGCCGATAGGCTTGATTACAGCGGCGTATTGATTCCTACCGGCGTAACCTGTGAAGACCCTTGGATAGTCGCGTCCTCGTTGATACCGGTGACTCGGCACCTGAAGTTTTTAGTGGCGGTGAGGCCTGGGTTGACCTCGCCAACCGTGGCGGCAAGAATGACCTCCTCGTTGGACCGCCTATCCGGCGGACGGTTATTGGTCAACGTCGTGGCCGGCGGTGATCCGGTGGAATTGGCGGGCGATGGTCTGTTTCATGATCATGATAGCCGCTACGAACTGACTGAAGAGTTTCTGACAATCTGGAAACGCCTTATGCAAGGTGAAACGGTTAGTTATCAGGGCAAGCATCTTCGGGTCGAGCAGGCGAAACTGGCTTTCCCGCCGGTGCAAAAACCCTATCCACCGTTGTTTATCGGTGCCTCATCGCCAGCAGGTCATCGCTTGACTGCACAACACATCGATTACTACCTGAGTTGGGGAGAGCCTTTAGCTGCGGTCGCAGAAAAAATTCGCGACGTTCAAGCTCAGGCTGCGGAATGGGGCCGAACGGTCCATTTTGGGTTGCGTATTCACATTATCGTCAGGGAAACCAACGAAAAAGCTTGGTGTGCCGCGCATGAGTTGATTCGCGATGTAGACGACACGGCGATAGCCCAAGCACAAAAAGCCTATGCCCGCTCCGATTCGGAAGGACAACGGCGTATGTCCGAACTTCACGGCGGTTCGCGCGGCCATCTGGAAATCGCCCCCAATCTGTGGGCCGGTGTCGGGTTGGTGCGCGGTGGCGCCGGCACGGCTTTGGTCGGCGATCCCGAAACCGTTGCAATACGATTAAAAGAATATGCCGCGCTGGGGATAGATACTTTTGTGGTATCCGGTTATCCGCATCTGGAAGAGGCATATCGGGTGGCCGAGTTGCTGTTTCCGTTGCTACCCTTGGCGAAGCGTAGCGGTGAAGCCAAGGCGCAACCGGTGGTGCATTTGAGTCCGGTCGGCGATACCGGCCGGGTTGCCTTGGAAAAGGCGCATTAGCCGCACAGGCTAAATTTCTTATCTGAATAAAGCGAGGTCAATTTGTCTACCATCATCGACATGCGTAACCGCCCGGCATTTTTGCATGACTTTTTCGGCGCAAGTCCCGGAACCGCCAGCCATGACACCGCAGTATGGCTCAACCACCGAGTCGGCTCGCTGGAAGTCGGGCACTTGGAGCGCTCTTCAACCTTAAGCGGCTATTTAACCGAGCTGGAACAGGCGGGCATCGATAAAGCGGTAGTGGTTGGTCGGGAGACCCCGGATCTAACGATCAATAACGATCAAATATCGGCCTTGGTTAGTCATAGCTCAGGTTTAATCGGTATCGGTTCGGTGGATGTCCAGACTCGCGGCGCCGATTCAACAATCAGCGAAATCAAGCGAGCCGTGCGCGAATTGGGTTTTAAGGCCATCAATATCGAGCCGGGGTTTGGCCGTCCGGCACATCATGCCGACGATCCGCTCTTGGAACCGGTGTATCAGACCTGTTTGGAGCTCGCCGTACCGGTCTGCCTAATGAGCGGACCAACCACGCCGGACTTCGATTACGCACATCCGAATGCAGTGGCGCGTTTGGCGCGGCGCTACCCGGATCTCAACATTATCTGCTTCCATGGTTATTATCCGTTTGTAAACGAAATCCTGGGCGCGGCATTTCGCTACAGCAATATTTATCTGGTGCCAGACATGTATATCTTTCAGCCTGGTGCGCATTTGTATGTCGAGGCGGCCAATGGCTTTTTGCAGGATCAGCTGTTATTCGGTTCGTCCTACCCTTTCCGGGCCTTACGTCAGACGATAGACGATTATGGATCATTGGGCTTCAAAGCGACTGTATTGGACAAGGTGTTTTACCAAAACGCCCAGCGAATACTCAAGCTCTAAAAGCCCCAAACCTCGGCACAAGCTTCAGCCGGAAGCGTATCAATACCGGTGAAATCAGTATGTTGCAGTTTTACTTTGAAAGGAAACAGCAACAATTTGTCTCCGGTGGGAGGAGGGGGCGTGGTCGTTGAAATACCGACCTGCGCCTTGCTGTTAGCGGGAATAATGTCGTGGGCAATTAATTTCGCTCTAACCACATGACGGCTTAGTCCCAACAAGCGGGCAGCGGCGAGCTGGTTGTAATTACAAGCTTCATAAGCTGCTTTGAGCAGCATCTGTTCAACCCTTAGCGCGAGTCTCTCCGGCTGCTGCTTGCACAACTCGGCGAATAATGGCTGCAAATCATCAAAACCGGTCTGCGGATTATCGCTTGCGGCGGGTCGCGTATTCAGCGTTGATAATTTAAAATCTTCGGCAGCGACTTCCTGCGTCGCAGACACCAAAACAGCATGATGAACCGCGTTTTCCAATTCCCTGATATTGCCCGGCCAATAGTGGCTGAACATCAGAGTCTCAGCTTCCGCCGAGAATGTTTTATCCGGACAGCCCAGGCGTCTGCCATAGGACGCCAAAAAATAACGGGCAAGCGGTAAAATATCGCCCGGCCTCAAACGTAGTGGTGGCAAATTCAGCACCGCCACACTTAATCGATAATACAAATCTTCTCGGAAACGCCCGGCTAGAACCGCCTCTTCCAGATTGACATTCGTCGCCGCAATCAAGCGCACGTTAATGGGAATGGGAAGGCGCGAGCCGACGCGGACCACTTCGCGTTCCTGAAGAACCCGCAATAATTTCACTTGCATAGCCAGCGGCAAGTCGCCGATTTCGTCCAGAAATAAGGTACCGCCGGAAGCGGTCTCGAACCACCCTTGTTTTACCGCATGCGCTCCGGTAAATGCACCTTTTTCGTGGCCGAAAAGTTCGCTTTCTACCAGTGACTCCGATAACGAACCACAGTTAATGGCAACAAATTGTTCGTTTTTACGATCACTAATACTGTGAATATGGCGGGCGATTAATTCCTTACCCGTGCCGGTTTCGCCAATGATCAGAACATTCGCCTCGGATGGCGCTACTTGCTTAATACGTTTAAGCAGTTTCTCAGATTGCGGGTCTTCAAATACCAAGGCGGATGCTCTTATTGAAAGAGTCATTTCCTGAGGGTTGTTGAATGCAAGTAAAGTCATTGGTGTGTAAAAAATAAAATGGTTTGCAGTTAGGATAATTCATGCTGTGCAACTGGTAAATCGATTTAAATTGATTTGTTTATCTCAAACTTGAATAAGAGTATTTATGGCTTGTCACAACCTGGATGCCCAAATCTGCTGAAAATCTTGAAGCGTAACGGTTGGCGGGGTATTGATATTTGCCCGAATTCCTTTGCTTCAAATCCATTTTCTGGGCATTAGGGGGGAAGTTTTCTCCGGTCCGGCTATTTCTCCGAGCGATTTGACCTCGCCCGACCCCAGCATGCCTAATCATTTGATGACTGCGGGCAAACACCAATTGCTGCGGAGTTGCTTTGGTATCCCAAGCTTTGGGTTTTACCGTTCGGCAAAAAGATATTCTTATAGTTTGATTTGGATGGCGCCGGTTAGATTTGTATGCCGGCCGAAGGAAGTATTGCTCACATAGGCTACTGTCATATCCGAAAGACCGCAAAGGCTAGATCCTAGCCAATCAACCTTTCCCCGCATAAACAAGCGTTTAACTATTCCTTAAATTTCGAGATTTCATTTCGCAATTATGAGATCGGCCATCATTGGTTCTTTTGATTCTTTGTATTTCAAGCATAACAGTTAGCCGCTTTTTCTACGGGCACAGTCTCGATTTAAGTAAATCTGTACTCGATTATTCATCTCTCACCTGCTTCTGTTTCGAAATCGGCGGCGTCCGTAAAGTATGTACCGTCAATCGCGTTAACGGATTGGCAATCATTGTTGACTTGCCCTGCATCGCTCTCCGATGCAGGGATTTTTTACTGACTATCAGGAGATTTTCATGCCAGCCGTTACTTTCCCAGCTCACCAGAAGGGCGATTATTTTGTCGATTTCGAAGAAAAAGTCTTCGAAGATGTTAAAGCGGAGCCCGGCCAGAAAGCGCTGGTTAAATTCCATACCGTCGCCTTCGAAGGCTCAATCGGCTTCGTCAATCTGTTACAAGCCACCCGTTTGCAACGCAAGGGCTTTGAGACCTCCATTCTGCTCTACGGGCCGGGCGTGACGCTGGGTCTGCAACGCGGCTTTCCGCGTTTGGGAGACGAATCTTTCCCTGGCCATCAAAACTACGCCAACCAGATCGCCAAATTCATCGAAGAAGGCGGCAAGGTCTACGCCTGCCGCTTTGCCTTACAAGCCTTGTACGGCCATGGCGAACCGAGTTTGTTGCCGGGCATTCGGCCAATCAGCCCATTGGATGTGTTAGACATTGTTCTGATTCATCACCGTGACAACTCCTTTATTTTGGATACTTGGACGCTGTAAAACCTCCAGCCATCAGCACTCGCCCGAACCAGTGTTCGGGCATTTTTTGACCCGCAGCAGGAGATCAAATTTTGACTACCCCCAATATCGTTAGAGCGGCGGCGGTACAGATTGCGCCGGTGTTCGATTCCGCCACCGCCACCGGCGACAAGGTTTGCCAGGCCATCAGCGACGCCGCCGCCAAGGGTGCGCAAATCGTCGTGTTCCCGGAAACCTTCGTGCCTTATTACCCGTATTTTTCCTTCGTGTTGCCGCCGGTCGCCCAGGGCCGCGAGCATCTGAAACTGTACGATTATGCGCCGACGGTGCCGGGACCGATTACCGATGCGGTTGCCGCGCAAGCCAAGGCTCACGGCGTCGTGGTGGTGTTGGGCGTCAACGAGCGCGATCACGGCAGCCTGTACAACACTCAATTGATCTTCGACGAAACCGGATGTCTGGCGCTGAAACGCCGCAAGATCACGCCGACTTATCACGAACGCATGATCTGGGGCCAGGGCGATGGCGCAGGCCTAAAAGTCGTGGAAACCGGCATAGCCCGCATCGGCGCTTTGGCCTGCTGGGAACATTACAACCCGCTGGCCCGCTACTCGCTGATGGCCCAGCACGAACAAATCCATTGCAGCCAGTTTCCGGGCTCTTTGGTCGGCCCTATTTTCGCCGACCAGATCGAAGTGACGATACGCCACCACGCCTTGGAATCCGGTTGCTTTGTGGTCAACGCCACCGGCTGGTTAAGCGACGAGCAAATCGATGCGGTCACCACCGATCCTGCCTTGCAAAAAGCCCTGCGCGGCGGTTGCTGCACCGCGATTATCTCGCCGGAAGGCCAGCACGTCGTAGAACCTTTACGCGAAGGCGAAGGCATCTTGATCGCCGACCTGGACATGAACTTGATCACCAAGCGTAAGCGGATGATGGATTCGGTCGGCCACTATGCCCGCCCGGAATTGCTCAGTCTGCGCATAGACGACCGCCCCGCCGTGCCGATGTTCAGCGATTCTCCGAAGGTGCCAAGCAGTGTTTCCCCCATCAACCAAGAAGGAGAACGCCATGAGTCCATTAGCCTTGGCTGACGCCGGCACGGCGGCTTTGCTGCTCAATCTGCAAGCCTTAGGATTGCGCCTGGAAGACAGCGACGTTGGCGTCACTGGCCGGCGAGGCGGGGCCGGCCCTTCCGACCATAAAGCCGTTAACTTGGCTGGCCGAACCGTGATGATTCCTATCGCCACCGCCTCGGCCTGCGAGTCGCCCTTCGTCGCCAGCCGCCCCGACCAACACGGCATTAGCGTAATCCGCCGCGACGGCATTGAGGTCAGCCGCATCGAGTTTCCGCGTCAGCCGCGCTTTTACCAGTTGCAGACCGCCGACGGCATACCGTATTCGCAGATCGCCACCTTGCATTCGTCGGACGTATTGGCCACCACGCTGCTGCAATCCTGCATCCGCTACGGCAACCGTAAGACCTCCTGCCAGTTCTGCGCCATCGGCCAATCGCTGGCAGCCGGCAAGACCATATTACGCAAAACGCCGGAGCAATTGGCCGAAGTCGCCAAGGCCGCCGTGGAACTGGACGGTGTCAAGCACATGGTGATGACCACCGGTACGCCGAATCTGACCGACCGCGGCGCGGCGATACTCTGCGAAAGTGCCCAAGCCGTCAAAGCGGTCGTCGATCTGCCCATTCAAGGTCAATGCGAACCGCCGGACGACGACGTCTGGTTCGAACGCATGAAAGCCAGCGGCATCGACAGCCTAGGTATGCATTTGGAAGCGGTGACACCGGAAGTGCGCGCCCGCATAATGCCCGGCAAGGCCGGCGTACCGCTGGAGCGCTATATGGATGCCTTCGAGGCGGCGGTGAAAGTGTTCGGCCGCGGCCAAGTCAGTACCTACATCCTGGCCGGCCTCGGCGATACGGTGGAAGCGATTTTGGCGATGTCCGAGCAGTTGATCGGCAAAGGCGTGTACCCCTTCGTCGTGCCCTTCGTTCCTATCACCGGCACGCCACTGGAGAAGTATCCCGCACCGGCTCCGGCCTTCATGGCGCAAATCCTGCCGCCACTCGGTGCGATGTTGAAACAAGCGAACCTGCTATCCCAAGACATGAAAGCCGGCTGCGCTAAATGCGGCGCCTGTTCGGCACTGGCCAGTTACGAGGTGTGAGATGTGGACCGAGGACTTTAAACCCTATTTCGCCAATGAATATCTGATCAAGTTCGTCACCCAGGATTGGGAGCGCAAGCAAATGTTGGCGCTGCGCCAAGCGGTGTTCTGCGAAGAGCAGGGCATCTTCGCCGGTGACGACCTGGACGATATCGACAAAGTCGCGACGCCCATTGTTGCGCTGGCCTGCGTGGCCGGACTGCCGGACCGGGTAGTCGGCACCGTGCGCATACACCAAGAAAAGCCCGGCGTCTGGTGGGGCTCGCGCTTGGCGGTCGATCAGGATTACCGCAGGCAAGGCAGTCTCGGCGCGGCATTAATCAAATTGGCGGTGACATCCGCTCACGCCCAGGGCTGCAACACCTTTTTAGCGCAGGTACAGGCACGCAACCAACTGCTGTTCCGCCGTCTGCACTGGCGAACGCTGAAAGAAATCTCGGTGCATCGCCGGCCGCATTATTTGATGCAGGCCGATCTGGATAGTTATCCGCCCTATGCCGACGGCGCTATCGGCTTCGTCGCCACCTCCAGGATCGCGGCATGAGTGCATTGGCTGAATTGACGCTCGGCATCCGCCAAGGCTTGGGGCTGGCACATAAGCGCGACATCGCCGAGGTGATGAAGTATTTGCCGAAAGGGCTTAACCAACCAGTATCAAAACTGCGCGCCAGCCACTTATCTCCCTCTCCTGCTGGAGAGGGTCGGGGTGAGGAGACGTTAAATCGGCAAATACCTTATTTGGAATCTCCTCTCCCTTTCCTCTCCAGCAGGAGAGGGTTTGATAGTTCCGACACGGAGCATCGAGGCGATAGCCTCACACCGGTCGGTGACGACTGCGCCGCGATCCCGGACGGCGACGGCTACCTGCTACTGGCGACCGAAGGCTATCTGAACGACTTTGTCTCTACCCAGCCCTGGTTCGCCGGTTATTGCGGGGTGATGGTCAACGTCAGTGATATTTATGCAATGGGCGGTCGGCCGATTGCGGTGGTCGATGCAATCTGGAGCAACGGCCAAACCCAAGCCAAACCGATACTGGAGGGCATGGCGACCGCCTCGCAAGTTTACGGCGTGCCGGTGGTCGGCGGCCACAGCAATTTACGCAACGACCGCCCGCAGCTGTCGGTGGCTATCCTGGGCCGTGCCCAAAAATTGCTCAGCAGTTTCGCCGCCAAACCGGGACAACAACTGCTGGCGGCCATCGATTTGCGCGGCCATTTCCGCGAACCCTATTTGTGGTGGGACGCCAGCACCGGCGCGCCGCCCGAGCGTCTGCGCCAGGATTTGGAAATCCTGCCGACCCTGGCCGAAACCGGTCTGTGCGCTGCCGCCAAGGACATTAGCAATGCCGGCGTGATCGGCACGCTGTTGATGCTGTTGGAATGCTCCGGCCTGGGCGGCGCGATAAACATCAATGCGATACCGCGTCCGGCCAACATCGATCCGGAACGCTGGCTGAGCTGCTTTCCCAGCTTTGGCTTCGTACTCAGCGTCGATACCGATGCCTGCGACGCCGTCATCGATCTGTTTACGCAACGCGATATTGCCTGCGCGCTAATCGGCGGGACCGATGCCAGCCGCCAAGTGTATTTAGCCGATAGCGGCAACCGCCAACTGCTCTGGGATTTAAACGCGGAAGCTTTGACCGGCTGCGGCCCAAGCCCAAAGGAGAGCCGCCATGACTAAATTAAGGATTGCGATGCTGACCCACTCCGTCAATCCGCGCGGCGGGGTGGTGCATGCGCTGCAGTTGGCCGAAGCGTTGCAGGACTTGGGCCACGAGGTAACGCTGATTGCCGCCACCGAAGCCGGCAAAGATTTTTTCCGTGCTCCGCGTTGCCGGACGCAGTTAATTCCGCTGCCGGCTTTATCCGAGGACTTGACCGCCAACGTCGGTCAGCGGATTCAGGCTTATATCGATTACTTCAGCCAACCGGCCGTGGAAGCGTTCGACGTCTACCATGCCCAGGATTCTATCAGCGGTTGCGCGATGGCGGAACTGACGGCGCGCGGCGTAATACCGGGGTTTATACGGACCGTGCACCATCTGGACGATTTCGACAATCCGACATTCACGGCCTGGCAAAACCGGGCCTTCATCGAAGCGCAACAGGTGTTGTGCGTCAGCCGGGGTTGGCGGGAAACGCTACGGTCCGAACACGGCATTACTGCCATCCGGGTCAATAACGGCGTCGATACCCGGCGTTATACGCCAATACCGCAAGCCGGCGACGAAGCGCTGCGGCAACTGTTGGGGCTGCGTCGCGGGGGACCGCTGTTTTTAGCCGTCGGCGGCGTCGAAGCACGTAAAAATACCTTGCGCATCTTTACCGCCTTTCGCCAAATTTTACCGCAGCTGCCCGGCGCTCAATTACTGATCGTCGGCGGTGCCAGCCTGTTAGACCATGGCGCGTACCGGCAACAATTCGCGGCCGCCGTCGCCGAAAGCGGTATCGCCGACGGTCCGGGCCAAGCGCTGATCATGACCGGACCGCTACCCGACGCCGATATGCCGGCCGTATTTCGCTTGGCCGATGCCTTGGTGTTTCCGTCTTTAACCGAGGGTTTCGGTTTGGCTGTATTGGAAGCCATCGCTTCCGGTACGCCGGCCATCGTCTCGTTGCGGCCGCCGTTTACCGAATATTTGAAATATCGGGACTGCGTCTGGACCGACCCGGAGGACAGTGCCGCGATAGCCGCCGCGATGCGGGCCGCCATATCCGACTTTCCAAGCGATAGCTTGCCCGCCATCGCCCAACGTTTGAGCGCCGAATTCTGTTGGCGGCAAGCGGCCAAAACCCATTGCGATATTTACCGTTCACTCATTCACACCAAAGGAACCCTATATGCCTGAAATGCGCTTCCGCGTCCGCTGGCCGGACCAGTCCGAGAGCTTGTGTTATTCGCCGTCGCTGGTGATTAAGGATTTTTTCGACGCCGGCCAAAGCTATCCGTTAAACGAATTTGTCAGCCGCAGCCGCGAGGCCTTAGGGATTGCTAGCGAGCGGGTCAGGCAGAAATACGGCTATACCTGCTCCAGCGCGATGAGCCAGCTGGCCGACATCGAAGCCGTCGCCACCCGGTTTTGGGACAGCGAAACACCCAGCGTGACCGTGATCGAGTTCATCGAATAAGGCCGTTTTATTCCGGCCCACACACATTCCAAAACGCACTTAACACAATAAAAGAGGAAGCCATGCAAGAAAAACGCGAAAACACCCGCCTGCATTACGAAGTGATTGTCGTCGGCGGCGGTCAAGCCGGTTTGTCGGTGAGTTATTACCTGCAAAAACACGGCATCAACCACATCATCTTCGAGAAAAACCGTATCGGCCATTCCTGGCGTAACGACCGCTGGGACAGCTTTTGCCTAGTGACGCCCAACTGGCAATGCCGTCTGCCGGATTTTCCGTATCCCGGCAACAATCCGCAAGGCTTCATGTTAAAGGATGAAATTGTCGAATATGTGGAAGCCTTCGCCGCAAAAATTAAACCGCCGATCATGGAAGGCGTATCGGTTCTGCGTGTTTCCCGAGGCAAAAGCGGAGTGCTGAATGTCGTCACCAGTAGCGGCGAGTTTACGGCGGATCATTTGGTGGTCGCGACCGGCGGTTACGACATCCCCATCGTGCCCGATTACGCCCATAGTCTGCCCAAGCACATCACCCAGATTCACTCGGTGAATTACCGCAACCCGGACCAGTTGCCCGAGGGCGAGGTGCTGGTGGTCGGCACCGGCCAGTCCGGGGTGCAGCTGATGGAAGATTTGCATCTGGCCGGCCGTAAAGTGCATTTGGCGGTTGGGAGCGCGCCGCGTTCGCCGCGCATGTATCGCGGCCGGGAGACCACCGAATGGTTGTACGACCTGGGTTTCTACCAATTGACCATAGACCGCCATCCCTTGGGCGACGAGGCCAAGCATAAGACCAACCATTATCTGACCGGACGCAGCGGCGGCCACGAAATCGATTTGCGCAAATTCGCGCTGGAAGGCGTCAAACTCTACGGCAGCATGGCTAATATCAGCGGCAGCAAACTGGAGTTTTTGCCGGATTTGACCAAAAATCTGGACGATGCCGACGAAGTCTACGTCAGCATCCGCAACGACATCGACCGCTATATTGCCGCCAATAATATCGAGGCCCCGGTCGAGCCGCCGTTCCGCAAAGTCTGGGAACCGGAGTTCGATCCGACTGGCATCGATGCCGACCAAGCAAACATCACCAGCATCATCTGGGCGATTGGTTTTAGGCCGAACTATCGCTGGATAGAACTACCGGTGTTCGACGGCCGCGGCTTCCCGCAATTCGACCGAGGTATCACCAATGTTGATGGGCTGTATTTCATCGGTTTACCCTGGCTGCATACTTGGGGGTCCGGACGGTTTTTGGGCATCGCCGACGACGCGCAGTATTTGGCGGGGATTATTGAAGGAAAGCTGGCGGTTAAGGATATGGCTTATGGGGCTTAACGGCCTAAATTTATTCAGTTAGATTTTTGTCGCAAATTCGTCCGTCTGTCGGTTTTATTGTTACTAAAATCACCAAGTGCGCATCCGGCGTTCTCTTCGGCGCCGGATTAAGCTAACTGCCGGTAATGCCTTTTGCCTTGGGAAGATGATTGGGGCTAGGGCGTAAGCTGCTGATTTAATTGCTTCATTCCTGGCTTCCCTAGGCGGAAGCAGCAGATCGCTTTGATTTTTATAGAACCCATTAATGCCCAGGTTAATCGCTTACACCAAGCGCGGCTCAATGCTGGTTTAAATTTTGCTTCGGTGACTGTAGACAGTTAACTGAGATTTGGCGATGAACAAGATAGGCATTTTTTACGGTACCGAGAAAGGCATGACGGAGATGATGGCTCAGGTGATGTATCGGGTGTTAGGCGACGAGATTGCCAGTGAACCGGTGAACGTCAATCGGGCCTCGGTCGCGGAAATGCTGGGCTATAAGGCCTTGATTTTGGGCATGCCCAGTTACGGCGTCGGCGAAATTCCCGGCAGAACCACCGGCAGCGAGGAAGGCAACTGGGAAGAGTTTTTGTTCCGTCTGGACCAGGCCGATTTGTCCGGCAAGCGCGTCGCTTTATTCGGTTTGGGCAATCAGCAGAAATACTATGCGCGCTTTGCCAGCTCCTTGATTCATTTGTATCACCATGTCGCCGGTTACGGCGCCGAAGTCGTCGGGGCCTGGAGCACGGAGGGTTATCACTTTACCCATTCCAGTTCCGTGGTCGATGGTAAATTTGTCGGTTTGGTGTTGGATCATCACAACCAGCCAGAAATGACCAAAACCCGGATTCTGGATTGGCTCGAGCAAGTGAAGCCGGCGTTGGTGGAGAAGCTGAATTGATTGCTGCCGGTAATTTAGCCTCTTCCCTAGTGGCTCGTGGGATTGAAGATTCCGCATGATGTAAAAGACCGGCCGGGAGCCGATTGTGGGCGGTGGGCTGCGATTCGCAATTGATTGAAACTACCTAAGTAGCAAATCCCATATGAAAGTTGTGGTTCTAGTTTGTAGAATGTGCGTCTCGTTAGGAGACGCATCCGTCGCGAACGGTGCGCTTCACGCTTTTCAGCACAACGGCCCTAAAATTAATTTTAGGTAGAACCAATAGACTATCATTGGTCAATTTGAGAATATATCTGGTCTATGCAGACGCGCCCTAAAGAGTTTCGGAAACTTTGCCGCAGAAAACTTATTTGATATTTCACTAAGCTAAATAAGTTAGGTTAAATAAGTATTGCAATGACCGGTAATTGCAATTAAACACTACAATAAATAAGATGTCTGAATCACAAAAAGAGTCCACAAAGAGTCGCATCCTCCCCAGCAACCCACTCGGGATGATTGCCACATTCGTATTCCTCATTGAAACAGTAGCGACCGTTTCACTTCATGCTGTTTCCGATAAGCCATACGCAGTATTACTTGTTTGGTTTATTATTCTGTATCCAACTGCAATTGCATTTTCCTTCTTTATATTGCTCTGGTTCAAAAGAGAGGCTCTATATGCACCAATGGACTTTGGGGACTCTGACACTTTTAAAGACTTAATACTTAAGAAGGTTGAAAGGATAGAAGCTAAACAAGATTTGTCTTCTATTAACAGGGATACTGACCTAAATGATATTTTTAAAACAATAGATCGTCTGCTTTCTCTTGATGATGCATGGTCGGCTATTGGTGTTGGTCGGGCATTTCTGCGACAAAAAGACTTTGCAAAAGCTTCTAAGGTTTTTGATTACGTAAAGTCAAACCTACCAAAGAGTAGTGGAATTTATTACAAGCCCATCGCTAACCTTGCTTATGCAAAAATTGGAATGGACTTATACGATGAAGCCATATCTATGCTAGAAGAAGTTAAAAAACTGAATAAAGGTAAGAACTTTCAGCCGTGGCATTCTATAGCACTTGCATATTGCTATAAAAAATCGGGGCGCGAGCAAGAATATGAGGCCCAAATTTCTTCAACTAAGGAAATGGACACCAAAAATATAGACAAAAATTACTTTGCAGATCTTTATCCTGAGATTGCAAACGACATTCTCAAGCTCTAACTCCAGCAAGGAGGAGTCTGATAGCCGTCAAATTCAACAGCCAAATAAACTGCGCAAATATTAAAAGGTTTCGATTACCGCAATGGAGCTCCCGTTCAAAGTCTTCGTAGCGCAGGATCAAAGCGGCATCCGGCATTCAATCAGCTGTCTCGCCAGTGACACCAAACTAATCAAGTCCCATAGGAAGCGACAAACAACGTTCGCGATCGATGCGCCTCGCTACCGCTCAGCACGTCCTATACACCTCCGCCCTTGGCTCTCAACGTTTCTCCACCATCAAATCCCTCGCCATATCTCCAAGCTTCTTCAAGGCTTTCTCCACTCGGTCGTTCCAAGGCACCGCGCAACTCAAGCGGATGTAATTGCCGTATTTCTTTTGCGTGGCCGAGAATAACGGGCCGGGGGCGACGATGATGTTTTCCCGGCTGGCGCGGCGGTGCAGTTCCATCGCGTCGACGCCGGCCGGTAGTTCCACCCATAGCGCAAAGCCGCCTTCCGGCTGGGTGACGCGGGTGCCTTCTGGGAACAGCAGGCTGACGGCTTTGACGGTCAGGGTTAGATTGCGCGCATATTCCTGGCGCACGTGCCGCAGGTAGCGGTCGTAGCCGCCTTGTTCCAGCATGTGCGCGACGATGAGCTGGTTCAGCGTCGGCACGGCCTGGTGTTTCATGTATTTCAGGTTTTCCACCCGTGCCAGGTAGCGGCCCGGCACCAGCCAGCCCACCCGCAGGCCCGGCGACAGGGTCTTGGCGAAGGAGTTGCAATACAGTACCTGGTCGTTCCGGCTCCAGGCCTTGCATACCGACGGCCGGCGCAAGCCAAAGCCCAGGTCGCCGTAAACGTCATCCTCGACCAACGGAATTTCATGTTTTTCCAGCAAGGCCACCAGGGCCTGCTTGCGTTGATCGCTCATGCAGGAGCCGAGCGGATTGTTGTAATTGGAGACGATTAAGCAAGCCTTGATCGGCCATTGCTCGATGGCCATTTGCAAGGCGTCCGGCGACAGGCCGTCGCGCGGATGCGTCGGAATTTCCAAGGCCTCCATGCCGCAGGATTCGATGACTTGCAGTAAGCCGTAAAAGGTCGGCGATTCGATGGCAATCAAGTCGCCGGGTTCGCACACCGCCATCAGTGCCAGCCGCACCGCCTCGCGGGCGCCGTGGGTAATCACAATGTCGTCCGGGCTATCCGCGCATTGCAATTCCACCATGCGCTTGGCGATTTGCCGGCGCAGCTCCTGATTGCCCAGTAATTCGTCGGCGTCGAAACAGCGTTTGCCGAAAGCACGTGCGACTTTGCCGGTGGCTTGCTGCAAGGCGTGAGCCGGCAAAAAGTCGGCATGCGGCACGGACGAGCCCAGGTTGATCTGAAACGGGTCTTTGGCGGCGCGCAGGATTTGGCGGGTCAGGGATTGGCCGGTGACTTTGGCTGGGGTGACCGGCGCATCGGAGATTTCCGGTTCTACAATCGCCTGCCGCCGAAAGCCGCAGACATAGTAGCCGGAGCGCAAGCGCGCCTGGATCCGGCCACTGTCTTCCAGCATGCGATAGGCTTCCAACGCGGTGGAAATGCTGATATTCAATTGCCGGCTCAGGCGGCGGACGCCGGGCAGCTTTTCGCCGGGTTTATAGACGCCCTGATCGATATGCGCCATTACCGTTTCCGCGACGGTTTCGTATAAGTGTTTCATCCTGGTTATTCGGTGTAGTTTTCTCGGTTATCCGGCTTGCCGAAATGATGCCACCGTTACCTGCCCCTTGCTGAAAAAGTGGGGCTGGGGGAGGTGTGCAAGACATCCTGTTTTCAAAGAAGGCTGAAAACCCCGGATGCGAGAGTCCGAAGCCGAATCGATAGCGGCGTCGGTATCGGCATGGTGCTCGCGCCGGATAGCACCCGAGCAACGGCCTATGGCTCTTGCGCGGCGGCTGCGGACATGGTCTAAGCCAATAAAAACAACACAACTAACTTATTTTATCCGTATTGCATACTGCCGTTTCCGAATGACCAGTTTTCTTTTTTCACCTCGACCAAATTGATAAAAACATCTTCTCTCCTGACATTTAGCTCGGTATGCAGCCGATCGGCGATAGCGCGGTAAAGCGTCTGTTTTTGTTCTATTGTTCTGCCTTCATTTAGGGTTATTTGGATAACAATAATGTCCGGGGATCGCTTTATATCGAGGTAAGTCGGATCGAAAACCAGTGAATTGCTATCGTGTTCAGTGATGATTTGGAAATTATCCTTGGCCGGAACATTAATGCTCTCCACCATCGCCCGATAGATAATATCGCCGGTTTTCTGTTTGAAATTCTGGGATTTTCCGTTGATAAGAGAGATTCGTACTAAAGGCATTGTTTTGTCCGGTTTAGGTATAATTTATATTAATTAACGGCATTTAAAATAGGCGAAGCTAATATAGGGATTTGGTAATTTATAGACCTTATTCCGTGATACAAGTAAATATAAAGCCTCGCCGATTCATTATCTGTTTGGCTATTACGGGGCTATGCGCCATTCACACCTGGATAGCTCGGGGAATAATGTGTTTATTAATATGCGCGAATCAACCAGGCCTTTTTTCATCAGCGCTATCAAGGTTTTATTCGTGGATCCAACCGGTAGGGCAGCCCATTCCCTTGGACATTTGTTTAACAGGTTTTTTTGAGCATCGGTAAGTTTTTCTGTTTCCATAGTTACACCTATTTTCGATATTTGAATTGATATAAGTGGTCTTGCATACGTGGTTTTACGCTTAGGTCTTGACCTAGTGCCGTTTAGTAAGCCTCCTCTCCTGCTGGAGAGAGGATAAGGAATTCTCCAATTTAACTTAACGGCATTGGGTCTTAACCCGGATATACGTTAAGCTAAATAAAATGGTTTGTTAAATTATTAATATTCATAAACTAAATTAATAACATTCATTGCGTTGTGCCCGTGCGATAGTGCCGAAGCCGGTTTTGTTTTATGCTTTTTATTAAAGGCATAGTTATCAGCTGTCAGGGTAATCAGTTTTTTTAATGACATGCGATTAATTAATGTCATTTAACGGCCATTTCGCAGTCCGGTATGCTGATCAACACCTCAACCCAATTAAGGAGATGGCTATGAGTCGTCTTACTAAATCTTGTGCCGTGCTGCTACTGGCAGCATCCGCAGCCTTTGCCGACGGTAATTCTCACGTTGACGTGGTAGCCGAATTCGATACCGGGCCAGGCAACGTCACGGCGACGGCGAGCGGCCGAATCATTATGAGTCAACATCAGTTTTATCAGCCGCAGTACTCCGTGCTTGAGTACAAGGGGCAAACCTTGGCGCCGTTTCCGAATCGCGAATGGTCGGCCACGGATTCTACGGCCGCGGTAAAACTCGATTCGGTGCTGGGCATCCGCTCGGACGCCAACGGCATAGTCTGGATGCTGGACAACGGCATGCGCAGCGGGGTTACGCCCAAGTTGGTAGGCTGGAATACCAAGACCGATAAACTGCAGCGCCTGATTTATTTAGCAACGCCTGTGGCGCCTAAAGATGCTTTTGTGAATGATTTTGCGCTGGATACCGCGCACAATCACGCCTTTATCAGCGATCCGGCCGGCGGCACTAATGCCGGCTTGATCGTGGTCAATCTGTATACCGGCGCGGCAAGGCGAGTGCTGGAAGGGCATGCTAGTGTGCTGCCGGAAAACGTCGATCTGGTCATCGACGGTCAGGCTATCCAGGTGAAAGGAGCATCGGGCGAATTGCTTAAGCCGCACATTGGCGTCAACCCCATCACTGAGGACTTAAACAACGAATGGGTTTATTATGGTCCGATGCACGGTTTAAGTCTGTACCGGATCAAAGCCGCCGATTTAATCGACGAAACCCTGACGGCCGAAGAACTTGCCAGCCGAGTACAACACTATAGCGACAAACCGATCTCGGACGGCATCAGCATCGATAAAAATAACAATATTTACCTGGGTGACCTGGCAAATAATGCCATAGGCGTGATCGGCGCCGATCGCCATTACCGGCAGCTGGCGCAATGTCCGAAGTTGTCTTGGGTGGATTCCTTCAGTTTCGGTCCGGAAGGGCGCTTGTATGCGGTGGTGAATCGCTTGCATCGCTCGGCGACTCTCAACGGCGGCGACGCCAAATCCCGGCCGCCTTACTATCTACTGCAAGTACAGGCTTTAGCGGCCGGCTTGCCGGGGCGTTAAAGCAGAGTTTGGTTCGCATCGATTTTTCGGCCTATTGCGCTGATTTGTGTGCGTAGCCAACAATGGGCCGGGTCTTTTTCCCATAAGGGATGCCAAATCATCACCAGTTCGTAATTGGGTAAATCGATGGGGACGGGCAGGATATTCAAGGTGACCAATTTCTGAAATTCGGCGGCTAGCCGGTAGGGCAGGGACAATATCAAATCGGTCTGTGCCACCATCAACGGTGCCGACAGAAAATGAGGCACAATCAATTTAATCCGCCGTTCCAGGCCTAGCTCGGCCAGCTTGGCGTCGATAAAACCCACCTGACTCCCGGTGCGGGAAATCAGCATGTGCGGCACAGCCAGATACTCGTCCACGGAAGGCGCATTGCGGATCTTAGGGTGATTTTCCCGTACCACGCAGGCCATCCGGTCCACAAACAGATGCTCGCAGCGCAAATGCGCCGGCGGCTCCAGCATCGAGGCAAAGCCCAACACCACATCCAGGCTGCCATTTTCCAATTGGGCCAAGGGAAAGGCGGAATCCGTCCGTTTAATGTGAATATCCACGCCGGGTGCGGCTTGTTCGATAGCACCGGATAGCTCGGGCAACAATAGAAACTCCATATAGTCGGTGGCGGCGATGGTGAAACGGCGCTGACTACTGCCGGGGTCAAAGGCTTGCGGCGACTCCAGCAGCCGTTCCATTTCCCGCAAGAGATCGCGCACCGGCTCGACCAATGCCAGTGCCAACGCAGTGGGCTGCATCCCGGCCGGCGACTTGACCAAAACCGGATCGTCCAGCTGCTGGCGCAAGCGGTGCAAGGTATGGCTCATCGCCGATTGGGTGACGAACATGCACTCCGCCGCGCGAGTGACATTGCGTTCCCGCATCAGCACATCGAAAGCCAATAACAGATTTAGATCGAAGGTGCGTAAATTGGACATGAGAAATACCCGGCAAAAACGGGTTGCATGGTAACTAAAAACCGCGAGCTTGCGGCATGAACAGTTTCGATGGCCGCGAATGAAATATAGCCATTTAACAGCGAGTTAATTTCTCCCTACCTTATACACCGAGCGTGTCGCCCAGCCTACAAAGTTTGACCCCCCAAGGGTAGCTTGCAGTTGGCGGCACGCCCAACATTCGATGGCTATCGCCGCCATTCACTATAAGACTTTACGGGGGAACCGCACATGTCCGCACAAATTCCAATTTCCACGTTCAAACCCTACCGCGGCGAAAAAGCTCGGTTGGCAAGAGCCTACGACTATCTGATTCTGGTCTTGGCCTTATTTCTGTTCATCGGCTCGTTTCATCTGCATTTCGCCCTGACGGTCGGCGATTGGGACTTCTGGATCGACTGGAAAGACCGGCAATGGTGGCCATTGGTCACGCCCTTAATCGGCATTACCTTTCCGGCCGCCGTGCAAGCGGTGCTGTGGGATAAATTCCGACTGCCTTTGGGAGCCACCTTATGCGTGGCTGCCTTGTTGATCGGTACCTGGGTGACCCGAGTATTCGCCTACCACTACTGGAATTATTTCCCCATCAACATGGTGCTGCCGGCGACGATGATTCCGGGCGCGTTGGTATTGGACACCTTGCTGATGCTGACCAATAGCCTGACCATCACTTCCATCTTCGGCGGCGCGGCGTTTGCGTTGCTGTTTTACCCGACCAACTGGCCGATCTTCGGCATGTTCCACCAACCGGTCGAGGTGGCCAATAGCCAGCTCACCGTGGCCGATTTGTTTGGCTTTCAATACATCCGCACCGGCATGCCGGAATACCTGCGCATTATCGAGCGCGGCACCTTGCGCACGTATGGTCAGTATGCGACGCCGCTGTCGGCGTTCTGCTCGGCATTGCTGTGTTCGTTGATGTATCCGTTGTGGTGGCATATCGGCAAGTGGTTTGCCACTACCCGTTACTTGAGCAAAATTTAAGGAGCAGCCAACATGAAAACACATTTTAAATCTTGGCTGTTAGCCTTAATCGCTCTCACGGTATTGTCCGGTTTGCCGCTGTCATCCGCCCAGGCGCATGGCGAAAAGGCCTTGGAACCCTTCATCCGCATGCGCACCATTCAGTGGTACGACGTGCAGTGGTCCACGCAAAAATTCAACGTCAACGAAGAAGTCAGCGTCAGCGGCAAGTTCCATGTCGCCGAGGATTGGCCGGTCAGTGTGCCTAAGCCGGAAGCCAGCTTTTTGAATATTTCCACCCCAGGGCCGGTACTGATCCGCACCGAGCGCTATCTGAACGGCAAACCCTGGACCAACTCGGTCGCCTTGCAACCGGGTGGCGATTATGATTTCAAGGTGGTGATGAAGGGCCGCTTGCCGGGGCGTTATCACATTCACCCGTTTTTCAATTTAAAGGATGCCGGGCAAGTGATGGGTCCCGGCGTTTGGCTGGAAATCGGCGGGAATCCCAGCGACTTTAGCAACACCATCAAAACCATCAACGGCGAAATGATCGATATGGAAAGTTTCGGCTTTGCCAATGGCGTGTTCTGGCACCTGTTTTGGGGGGCATTGGCGGCTGCCTGGCTGTTATGGTGGGTGCGCCGGCCCTTATTTATCAGCCGCTACCGCATGCTGGATGCCGGCTTGGAACACGAACTGATTACGCCACAGGATAAGTGGATTGCCAAGGTGGTGTTGGTCAGCGTGCCGGTTTTGGTGTTAGTGCTGAATAGCGTAACGGCTAACCGTTATCCAGATGTCATTCCGCTGCAAGCCGGCTTGGATCAAATTCTGCCACTACCGGCGCAAGTCAATGCCGGCACCGTCAATGTGGACACGCTAAAAGCGGAATACAACATCGCTCAGCGCGCCATGGTGTTGCAGGTCAAGGTCGATAACCGTAGCGAAGGCGCGGTGCGGATAGGCGAATTCGCCAGTTCCAACGTGCATTTTCTAAATGCCGAGGTGGCCAATAGTGGTTACAACCCAGGCAAGGACGACGTCAGCAACAACGGCCTGAGTCTGGATAATGCCTCACCCATAGAGCCCGGCGAACAACGCACGGTCACCATCGAAGTGCGCGATGCCGCCTGGGAATCCGAGAAATTGGATGGTCTGATTCGCGATGCGGATTCCCGTTTGGGCGGCTTGCTATTTCTTTACGACGACATGCTGGGCAAACGTTATATCTCCAGCATTTCCGCTGCCGTCATTCCCAAATTCATTTAACTCAGGAGCAGAACATGGCTACCACGACAGAACACGTGAGCTTAAGCACCGAAAACCCCAAATCATTGCCTTGGTATTTGGTTGACTTACCCAAATATTTAAAGGGATTTGGCTTTTTAACCATTATGTACATCAGTTTACGACTGTATCAGGGCGCCTTTGCCATAGAACACGGTTTGGATTCCTCGGAACCTGCATTCGAACAGTACTGGATGCGACTGTTTTATATCGAACTGATCATTATCGCCGCCGTTGCCAGCGGCTTTTGGGGCTATTTATGGCTATCGCGCGACCGGCAATTGGATCAACTGGCACCCAAGGAAGAGATACGCCGCTATTTCACGTTGACGATGTGGATCAGTATTTACACCTTTGCCGTGTATTGGGCCGGTAGTTATTTTGCCGAGCAGGACAATTCCTGGCATCAGGTGGCGATCCGCGACACGCCGTTTACCGCTAACCATATCATCGAGTTTTACTTTAACTTCCCGCTATATGTGATCCTGGGTGGCTGTGCCTGGCTTTACGCCAGAACCCGCTTGCCCTTGTATGCCAAAGGCATCTCGCTACCGTTGACCTTGGCGGTGTTCGGACCGTTCATGATTTTGGTCAGTGTCGGCTTCAACGAGTGGGGACATACCTTCTGGTTTAGGGAGGAATTCTTCGCCGCGCCTATTCATTGGGGCTTTGTAATTGGGGTGTGGTTTGCCCTGGGCGTCGGCGGCATCCTGCTGCAAGGGGTTACCCGGCTGATTGAATTGCTGGATAAAATCGAGGATGCCGAGTAAAGCCGTTATCGATAAAGCCGTGAAGCCTGTTTTGCCGCGCGGCTGGCATTACGCTTGGGTGGTGTTGGCGGTGACATTTCTGTGCCTGTTTGTCGCCGCCGCAATGCGGGCCTTGCCCGGTATCTTGATGCTTGGGCTGGAACGGGAATTCGGCTGGAGCCGCCCGGAAATCAGCGGTGCGGTATCGGTCAATTTGCTGGTGTTCGGGTTTTCCGGACCGTGGTTGGGACGATGCATGGATCTTTACGGTCCAAAGCGCATTTGCGTGGCCAGCGTCGTGCTATTAACCCTGGCCGCCGCTGCCTGTGCGCTGATAGATCAACTCTGGCAATTTTATTGCATATGGGGCCTGATTGCCGGCATTGGTTCCGGCGGTACTTCCATCGTGCTGGGTTCGGCAATGATTAACCGCTGGTTTCAGGAAAGACGCGGCTTGGCGCTAGGCATTCTGGGCGCCGCATTTTCCTCCGGGCAGTTGATCTTTACCCCATTGGCGATGCAGATCGATACCGATTTCGGCTGGCGGCCGGCTTTGCTGGTTTTGGCCGGACTGTTGGGAATTGTGGTGTTGCCGCTCGCGGCATTGTTGTTGGCGGACGAACCCGGCGAAAAAGGCTTATCGGCTTATGGTGCCAAAGCCACGGAACTTAGCAGACGCGCGGATGGCGAGAGTCCGATGCGCGACGTCGCCGTGCAGGGCCAGTTTTGGTTGCTGGCGATTAGCTTTGGCATCTGCGGCTTTACGACGTCGGGTCTGTTTCAGACGCATTTGATACCGCATGGTATCGAGCACGGGTTTAGCGAAATGACGATGGCCCTGTCGCTAGGGGTAATGGGGGCGACCGATATTGTCGGCACTTTGCTTTCCGGTTGGCTGTGCGACCGCTTCAATCATCGCAAGCTGCTCGGGTTTTATTATGCGCTACGCGGGGTATCCTTGCTTGGTTTGCCTTATGTCGAGTCCTCTGGGCAACTGTTGCTGTTTTCGGTGATATACGGTTTGAACTGGCTGTCCACAGTACCGGTCACCTCAAGCTTAACCGCCGATTTGTTCGGCGGGCGCAACGTTGGGGTGGTGTTCGGCTGGATTTGTTGCGCGCATCAAGTCGGCGCCGCCGCGGCCGCCTATTTTGCCGCTTATCTGCACAGCGTATTCAGCAATTATGACTTGGCTTTTTTTTGCTCGGGGGCGTTTGCCTTAATGGCAGTACTGATAGTCGGCAGAATTCGCGAATAATTCCGTACTAGCAGCGCTTGCGTTTTTTGCAGTTACTCATCCTTATCGCATTGGCATTTAGTCGCCAACCAGGCGAACAGTTGGCGCCAATTTCTCAAAGCCCGGTAGCACCTCCCATCGGGAGGTATTCCAATCTATTTTGCGGTTTTTAGCGGGCGGGTTTGCTGATGCTGATTAATCATCGGACAAACATTTACTGTCCCTGGATCAGCAATTTTGGATGGCGTTTTAAAGAATACTCATAGTTATCAATTTGTTAGGTTGTGGCATTGATTCTGCGTAATAAAAGCCAACCTCCGGCAGCAACTTGCGCAGGGGGTAAATGTTGAAACTATTGTTTAATATTTAAAGGCCATCACATGAATATCAGACCAGCAAAAAACCGCTTTTCACTTACCCGGATTGCCTGCGCTATTGCAGCCAGTTTGGCCGCATCCACTGCGTTTGCCGACGCGGTCACCGACTGGAATTTGTATACCGCGCTGGCGACGAAAGGAGCAACATCGCCTACCACCGGAACAGCCAGCATAGCGCTCAATTCCAACCTTGCCAGCCGTATTGACGCCATCGCGGCCAGAGCGGTATTCGACGCCGTCAATTCCATCAACCAATTCAGCACCAAGAGCTATTACTACGCCGGGACGCCGTCGGTAGCGCCCACCGCCAATTCGGCGTCTGCCGCGGCGGCGCAAGCTGCCCACGATGTGCTTGTTGGCACTTTGCCAAACAATGCCAACTGGACAGCCACTCGCACTTGGCTGGATAGCCAATTGAGTAGCGATCTGGCTGCCTTGGGCGTCAATGCCGCCACCGATGCCGGCGTGATTGCGGGGCAAGCCGCCGCAGCCGCCGCGCTGGCTGCCAGAGTGGGCGACAATTCCGCCATCGTCACCACCTATACGCCTTCCACCAACATTACCGGTACCGGCGGCGTCAACGCCACGGGCAATCCCGGCATCGGATTGTGGAGACCCAGCAATGGCGGTGCTGGCGTGGTTGATCCTAACACCGGAGCTCCCACCGGTTTTGACGCTGCCGGCGCGATCGTGCCCGCCGCAGGGATTACTTTCAATTGGAAAAACATTACACCGTTTAGCCTGAGTACCCTGGAGAAGCAGAAATTGGTGGCGCTGGTGCCGCCGTCCTTGAAAGTGGGTAGCGATGAATACAATGCGGAACTGGCTTTCGTGCAAAGCCACGGCCAAGAGTTCTCATCGCCTGGCAGCCGTAAGCCCGATCAACTGCTACAAGCCTTATATTACAAAGCGGACGCCGAACTGTTTACCAACGAAGCTGCCCGTATAGCGTCTGCTGCCCGCGGTTTATCTTTAAACCAAAATGCCAAATTGTTTGCCGCGCTGGATAGCGCTCTGGCCGACGCCCGAATTGCCGCTTTCCAATCGAAATACGACCTGACTTTCTGGCGTCCGATTACCGCGATTAACGCCGACGCGTCCGGCGCAGCGACGACCTATAACTGGAAGCCGCTCGGCACCACGCCTTCCCATCCTTCGAGTACTGCGGGACATAGCACCACGGTTGCCGCCGGCGCGGAAATTCTTAGAGCATTTTTTCAATCGGATAGCATCGTTCCCGGCAACGCGCCGGTGACCTTGACTATCCCGGCATGGTTGATCGGTACCAATAACGGTACGGGCAAACTGGCGGTGTCGATTAACGGCAAAGACGGAACCAGCCGCGATGTCAGCACCTTTACTCAGGCGCAATTGGAAAACGGACGCAGCCGTCTGTATTTGGGCGTGCATTACGGTCAAGACGATTTCCAAGGTCAAACCCTGGGCTTATCCGTTGCCGATCAAATTATCAATGCCCAAACCGATCCGGCGATTAAGGGCTTGAGCGTTTACAAAGGCAACTCAAGCGTTGCTACCGGCGCAAATCTACGAAATATTTTCGTCAATAACGCCAGCGTGTCCGGCTTTTTTGGCCTGTCCATCACCGGCACCACCTTACCTTAAGGCCTTAAATACTCGGGCTGGAACGGTGCGTATGGGCTTCTTCGTAGCACCGTTCCCCCAAATGCAATATTGAGAAAAATAGATGTTTCGTCAATTTGCATGGCGCCTGACTAAGGACATTCACAAATTTTTACCGAGAAACTGTTATGAAGACTTTCAAACCTAATCGCCTAATCCTATTGTTGGTTATGTCGTTTGCCTTGTTCGCAAACGCTCACGCCGACTCCGTCGTGCTCAGCGCCGGTTACGACGCCAGCGCGCCAAACTCCTATTTTAAGATCGACAACAACACCGCCTTTAATCTGACCGACATTCAGTTCAGCGCAACGACTGCTGTCTCCGATCCGCTGGCAATCGGCTACGGCTGGCACAATCAATGGTTGGTAGCCGATGTGCTTGCCGGCACGTTCGGGGTATTTGATTTCAATCAAGCGCAAGGTGCATTCAAAGCCAATTTCGCGAGCTATGCCAATAGCATCGTGCCAACCGACATCAGCTATGCGTTGGACGCGGTGTTAAACAATCAAGCCATTCACCTGGCTTTCAACGGCGCCTTCGACGGTCCGTTTTTCTTGGGCCTGGATGGCTTTGGTAATGCCACCGGGCAGAACGATTTCGGCCAACTTGCTTCGATAAACGTCGCGGCGGTACCCGTGCCTGCGTCCATTTACCTTTTCGTCAGTAGTTTGATGGGCTTTGTGGTGAGTCGTAAAAGAAAGTACCAAAACTAAACCGGTTTTTGCGGGATAAACAAACGTTAACAATAGACACGGATGTCGACCTTAATTTTGTACTATTGATTTGATGACACTCGGCCTGCCGTCTGTGTTTAAGGCTTTGTTTTTTCCAGCGTGCCCGGAATCTTGGGAAAAAACGCCAAGGGCTAAAAGTATTTGCAGCCATGCGTTAGCCTTTCGGCCGGAAGGCATTCGCAGTCCCATGCTCCGGTCAGATTAGTGCCGCGATACGTCAAACGGCAATTCTCCAAGCCTGCCCAACATGCTTCCTTGACTGCGGCGCCTTGAAACAGCCCCTGAAAAAATTATTCGGTCCCGGTCGGGGCATTTGAATGCGCGGAAAGACCAATGCCGCCTAAAGTCAAAACCCGCCCGCTAACCGAGTTTGGCGAATTCAGTCTGCAAGGTCGCGAGAAAACTCTCCCTAGCCACTTGCGCAATACCGAGTTGCTGCTGCAAACGTTGGATTTCGGCATCTACGATTTGCAAATTGGTGATTTGCGCTTTGGCGATATCGCTCAGGCTGTCGATAGGATGGGTTTTGTCGCCTATGGTTAATGTCGGAACGGTGGCGGTTTCGTTGGTCATGGTAAATTCTCCTGGTAAATGGTCTCTTCATCGGCAAGAGACAACAAAATCGGGCAAAGGTGGGATTTTATCGTTAATTTGTTACCGTTTATTTGCAAAATTGAGCGCAAGGAAAAATAAGGTTTCGGTTGAGATTCCAACACAAGGCATTAGGCATGATCAAATCCGAGAAATAGTTGCGGTTGGTGAACAGGGTTATTCATGATGTTTCAAATGCTTTTCCGCTTCACCCAGTGAACTGCCGGCTTCGGCAGGATTGCCCAGCGACGCCGCTGATTTGGCCTGATTGATATTCTGAAATATTTTGTCGGCGTGCTCGCGCCTGACTTGCTCGGCTTTATCCGCGGGATTGGTGTGTAATGGATGTTCCGCCTCATGGATGATTTCATATTGTTTGGCTTTTTGAATATGCTCGGAAGCGCCGCTTAGATCGCCGGACGACACTTTGTCGGACGCGTCTTTCAAGTGTTGTTCCGCTTGTTTGATATTGGGGTTTTCGGCAAACGTCGGTTGCAATCCGATTGTTGCCAACAGGATAAAAAGGTAGGCGTTGCTTGTTTTTTTCATCGTCATTTTTCTCATAGTGAATAGTTAACTTCTGAATTCAGGAATGATGCGGTGTTTCGGCGTCGGGGTTTTTCAGCGGATTCAACAGCAGATCTTTTTGGTGGGCCAACCAATACAACACCGGTAACACCAGTAAAGTCAGCATGGTCGACGACAAAATGCCGCCAATCACCACAGTCGCCAATGGACGCTGCACCTCGGCGCCGGTGCCGGTCGCCAGAGCCATTGGGACGAAGCCAAAGGATGCGACCAACGCGGTCATCAGCACCGGACGCAATCTTGTCAGCGCGCCCTCATATATGGCGTTATCTAAAGTAAGGCCCTCTTCGCGCAAGTTGCGAATGAAAGCTATCATCACCAAGCCGTTCAACACCGCCACACCGGACAAGGCGATAAAGCCGACCGCGGCCGAAATCGACAGCGGAATGTCGCGTAGCCACAAAGAGACCAGGCCGCCGGTCAATGCAAACGGGATGCCGCTGAACACTAACAAGCCGTCCTTGAAATTGCCGAACATCATGAACAGCAAGGTAAACACCAACAATAGTGCTACCGGCACCACGATTTCCAACCGCCGGGTGGCGGACTGCAATTGCTCGAACTGGCCGCCCCAACTGGTCCAATAACCCACCGGAATTTTCACTTGCTGCAGTTTTTGCTGAGCCTCGGCGACAAACGAACCCAAATCGCGGCCGCGCACGTTGGCGCTAACCACGATGCGCCGCTTACCGTTTTCGCGGCTGACTTGATTCGGACCGGGCGCCAGTTCTAAGCTAGCCACTTCCGCCAACGGAATGTAAGAGGCTTTGTCGTTGCCGCCCAGCGTGCGCGGCAAGGAAATCGGCAAACGCTTGATGGCTTCCAGATCGCTGCGCAAGGTTTCCGGCAGACGCACGATAATGTCGAAACGACGATCGCCCTGGAACAACGCGCCAGCTTCCTTGCCGCCAATCGCGGTGGCAACGGCGTCTTGCACGTCGCCGATGTTTAGACCGTAGCGCGAGGTCTTGTCTCTATCGATATTGACCGTCAACATCGGCAATCCGGCGGTTTGTTCCACTTTGACTTCCGAAGCGCCGGGGATTTTCTCCACCACTTCGGCGATTTCGGTACCGGTGGTATTGAGAATATCCATCTCATCGCCGAACACCTTGATTGCCACATCGCTGCGCACCCCGGAAATCAATTCGTTAAAGCGCAATTGAATCGGTTGCGAGAATTCGTAGATATTGCCGGGTAACTGATTGGCGGCGTGTTGCACTGCTGCCAATAGCTGTTCTCGGGTTTTTTTCGGCTCGGGCCATTGCTCCTGGGGTTTAAGCATGATGTAACCATCCGAGATATTCGGTGGCATCGGGTCGGAGGCTATCTCGGCGGTACCGGTGCGGGCAAACACCCGTTCAATCTCCGGAAACTGTTGTTTCAGAGCCGATTCGATCTGCTGTTGCATCGCCACCGACTGCGTCAAACTAGCGCCGGGCACCCGCATGGCCTGAATCGCAAAGTCGCCTTCGTTCAGACTGGGGACAAACTCGCTACCCATCTGGGTCAATAACAGGCCGGACAGGACTATCGCGATCAACGCAAACGTCACCACCACCGGTTTGTTAGCCATCATCTGCCTAAGTACCGGCGCATAAGCGCGCTTGGCCGCTTGCATCAACACGTTTTCCTTTTCATCGACTTTTTGCCCGATAAACGAGGCTACCGCCGCCGGGATGAAAGTGACCGACAACAGCATGGCACCGGCCAGGGCAATCACCACGGTAAAGGCCATCGGATGGAACATCTTGCCTTCTACCCCGGTTAAGGCAAAGATCGGCAGGTACACCACCATGATGATTAACTGGCCAAACAATAGGGCGCGACGGGCTTCCTGAGAAGCGGCAAAGACTTCAGCGAAACGCTCTTTGCGAGTCAGCGATCGGCCGTGATGGATTTGCGCATGCGCCAAACGCCGCACGCAGTTTTCGACGATCACCACCGCACCGTCGATAATCACCCCAAAATCCAGCGCACCAAGACTCATCAGATTGGCGCTAACTTGATAGGTGACCATGCCGGTAAAGGTAAACAGCATCGCCAGCGGTATTACCATCGCCGTGATCACCGCCGCGCGAATATTGCCGAGGAACAGGAACAAGATGATGATCACCAGGATGGCGCCTTCGGTGAGATTCTTCTTCACGGTATTGATCGCCTTATCCACCAGTACCGTGCGGTCGTAAACCGTTACCGCTTTGATCCCTTCGGGCAGCGTACGGTTAATCTCGCGCATTTTCTGATCGACCGCTTGCGACACGCTGCGGCTGTTTTCACCGATCAACATGAACACCGTACCCAACACCACCTCGCGACCATTTTCGGTGGCGGCACCGGTGCGCAGTTCGCGGCCGATATCCACCTCACCGATGTCGCGGATTCGAATCGGCACACCTTGCACGTTGCCGAGAATAATATTGCGGATATCCTCTTCCGAATGCACCTGACCGGGCGCGCGAATCAAATATTGTTCGCCATGCTTTTCGATGTAGCCGGCACCGACATTGCTGTTGTTTTTCTCCAAGGCGGTGACCACATCGTCCAACGTCAAACCGTAAGACGCCAGTTTTTCCGGGTTCGGAGCCACCTGATATTGCTTGGCATAGCCGCCTATGGAATTGATTTCGGTCACGCCGGTGACATTGCGCAATTGCGGTTTGATGATCCAGTCCTGAATTTCCCGTAAGTCAGTCGGCGTATAGCTTGAGCCATCCGGCTTTTTTGCGCCGTCTTCGGCTTCCACGGTCCATAAGTAAATCTCGCCCAGACCAGTAGAGATCGGACCCATCGCCGGCGTGACGCCAACCGGCAATTTATCTTTGGCTTCCTGGATACGCTGGTTGACCAATTGCCGGGCAAAATACACGTCGGTGCCGTCCTTGAAAATCACCGTGACTTGCGACAAACCGTAACGCGATAAGGAACGGGTCTGCTCCAGATTCGGCAAACCGGACATCACGGTTTCTATCGGGTAGGTAATGCGCTGCTCGATTTCCAGCGGCGAATAGCCCGCCGCCGAGGTATTGATTTGTACTTGGACATTGGTGATGTCCGGCACCGCATCGATAGGCAGCACTTGATAATTGAACAAACCGGCCGCGGCAATCGCGATCACAGCCAGCATCACCAGCCAGCGTTGTGCTATGGCCATCCGAATAATGCGTTCAAACATGAGGGCGATCTCCCAACTGAGCGACTCGTTGCAGATCAATGCTCATGAGAAGCCCCCGCTTTGCCTTGTTCGGATTTCAGCACATAACTGCCGTTGACGGCATATTGCGTTCCAGCCTCCAGGCCTTTGACGATTTCGGTGGCTTGATTGTCGGATAAGCCAATTTCCACCGGCTGCGCCAAAAAGCCGCCGGGAACGCGCATAAATACCACGGGTTGATCTTTGATGGTCTGTATGGCATTCGACGCCACAGCCACTGCCGCGTCGGTTTGTTTGCTGACTAGTTCGACATTAATGAACAAGCCCGGCCGCCAGGCCAATTGCGGGTTAGCCAGCGTGACGCGGGCTTTGGCGGTGCGAGTCTGTTCGCCGATCAAGGCGCCGACATAGGACACCGTGCCGGTGGCCACCGAATCCATCGCGGTGGCTCTAATGGTGACCGGTTCGCCGACGCGTACTACACTCAAGTCCTTGGCCGACACCACGATTTCCGCCCATACCGAGGACAAATCGGTAATGGTGAAGATGCTGCTGTCTTCCTTGACCGCTTCGCCCAATGCGATGTGTTTTTCAACCACCATACCGTCGAACGGCGCATGAATTTCGTAGCGGCTCAGCGCATTGGCTGCTTTGGATTGGCCGGACTGAGCACCCAATGCCAACAGTTTTTGCTGGGCATTGTGCAGCGCAATTTCCGCCTCGCTTAATACCTGGCGAGCTTGCAGATAATCTTGTTCGGCGGATATTTTGGATTCCCAAAGATGCTTTTCTCGCTCGTAGGTGGATCTGGCCAACTCCAGGCGTTTTTGCGCCGACAATAACTCGCTGCGTTGTTCCGACAGACTGGCGCTGGCTAACACGGCTAATAGCTGGCCTTTTCTGACTTGCTGCCCCAAATTAGCCTGAATTTCCTCGACGATGCCCGGCACGCGCGGCACCACATGCGAGGTTCTGTCTTCGTTAAAACGCACTTCCCCAGGCAAAGTTACAAAGGTCTTGATTTTTGCGGGCTGGGCGGCACGCAGTTCGATGCCGGTATCGGCGATTTGTTGCTCGCTGAGTTCGATTTTGCCTTCGGCTTTACTCAGCTCGAACTGCTTATCGCCTTCAGCGGTTTTCAGATTGATCCGTGCCTCGAACACATGCGGCTCTGCGATGGTTTGCCGGCTGACCAGAAAATCGCCGTTTACCTCGAAATCTATAGCCTCTGGCTCACCTGTCGGTCTAGTTAGGGTGACGGTGATTTGGCCGGCTTGCGGTTTGACCGGTTTGTCATGTTGGTATTGATAAATCCGGAAGTGCGGTTCGCCACCCTCTTCGGATAGGCGCACTTCGATGCCGTCGTTCCCACCGGCAAACATCTGGCCGTGATGCGGGCCGTTATTGGCGTCGGCCCCTTCGTGATGAGCTTCGCTGCCTTCTTCCTCGCCAACGGAGGGCGGCTCCATGCGTAAGATTAACGCCGCCAATATCAATGCCGCGGCAAGCATAGCTAAAATGATTTTGAGTTGTTTTGTGGTCATTGGGCTGCCTCGGTTTGGCTATGCAAGTTGCCGCCGATCAAACGTTCGACGTCGGCCAGCGCTTTGTGATATTCGGCTTCCGCGGAAAGATGTTGGCTTTGGGTGCTGAACAAAGTGCGTTGTGCATCCAGTACATCCAGAAAACCGAACTTGCCCAGGCGATAGCCTTCGCTGGCAGCCTGATAGGCACTCTCCGCGTTTGGCAGAATGTCCTGATGCAGCGCGTTGACCTCTGCATAGGCGGCGTCAAGCCGTTGGTAGGCAGTATTAAGTGCGGTCCGGATACGTACTTCGGCATTTCGTCTCTCGTCTTCCGCTTTGGCTAGGCGATGTTGCGCTTCGCCGATCCGGCCTTGGTTACGATCGAACACCGGTAGCGGCATCGAGAAACCGACAGTCAATGCGTAGTCTTGCGGCATCAGGTACTTGCTGGCACCCACTGTCGCGGTGAGATCCGGAATGACTTTGGATTCTTCGACTTCGATCAAAGCTTGGCGTTGGGTGATCTCGGTGGTCCAACGCGCTAAATCGGGGTTGTCCGCCAAACGTTGCAACAGCGTCTCCAAACCGGGTGGCGGTTGCAAGGTTTCCAAACTGCCGGCGACCGTGTCAAAACGTGGAGCAGTGCTGCCCCAAAACGCCGCCAATTGTTTTTTCGCGGCGTTCAATTGTCGTCGCGTGCGCTGTAACTCGATTTGGGCAGAGGCTAGTGCAATCTTGGCTTTGCTTTCTTCGACCGGCGACACTTTACCGGCTTGCACGCGCGCGGAGGTACTGCTGAAGGTTTGCTGGGCTAAGGTCTGCATTTGTTCGATTAACACTAGGCGTTGCTGCGTGGTGAGGACCTCGATAAAGGCTTGCGACACCTGAGTCAATACGTCGGCGCGTTTGGCTTCGTAATCCCAGGCCGCCAACTGTTTGCTTAAGTCGGCGGCACTGATTCTGGCGGCACGCTTGCCACCCAATTCGATCAGTTGACTAAGTTGCAGCGTCACCACATCGCCGTCGTAGCTCTTGATCACCTGATTGCCGAAATTGGCGGCGTTGGCGCCAAATACCGGATTGGGCAACAGACCGGCTTGTAAGGCCGCCGCTTCCTGAGCCCGGATTTCCGTGGAATAGGCCGATAGCTCCGGGCTTTTCAATAAAGCTGAAGCCAGAGCTTGGGTCAAAGACAAGGAGCCGGCGGGTTCCGCGGATTGATTGCCGGCCGGGCTTGCCTGCGGCGTTATTGTCGAGGATGAATAGGTTGTATCGTCCGCCGCTATGACGCGGCTTGCCGACGACATCAGCAAAACGAGTGCGACGCTGCTTATCAGAATTGTTTGATAAGAGAACATGAAGCTTCTCCATAAATGCACGTATTAAGACCAAAAGGCGGCACGAGCGTGCATCCATTTTGGCGGTTGGCGATTTACAAGGAAGTTCTTAAATCAGGAGAACGGTACAGCGTAAGGCGAGTTGGCCGGAATCGATAAAGCGGTTTAGAGGGCGCCCGGAGAGACGGCCGACTTGGGATGGTCGCGGCGGAATCAGGAGAAACAGCCCCGCGATCCAAAGTAGGGCTGGCTGCGGGATTTTAAACAAATCGTTGGAAGGCCCGGTGTTGCAAATGGGATCGTTGTCGGGTACAGCAATATCCGTGCAATCCGAAGTCTTAGATGAAGGCTGTGAAGCTTCATACGCATTGTGATGATGTCCCGACAACTCCATCGCCACATGACCGTCAATCCCAAAACACCAGACATATCTGGCAAGCACGCTCTGACCCAATCCATATTGGCATAACACCGTGAGAATCAAGGCAAGCGACAAGCGGATATGAAGGCGGCGTGGAATAATCATGAGCATGAATAATAGCCTACTATTCCCGTCGGTCAATCAGGCTCGATGGGAAATGTGAAGCCAAGCGGCTGGCCAATTGAACAGGACGAGTTTCAACGACGACAAAGACTAAAGTGCCTGCAAGCGTGACTTTCAGCCACTCATCCAGCGATAAACCGGTCGAACCGATCAGCTTTGCAGTGGTGCGGCGATGGCGATCAGCACGTAGCGGTTGCCGAATAAACCTTCCGATGAATGCCGCCGTTAGGCGCGTAACCGACGCCGCTGATTTCGAAGCGATGTTCGGCAGTAATCAAACACCGTATGCCGGCAAATGCCGGATGATGGCATGTTCGGATGTGATGCCATGCCAATCGGAATTTTGCCGGTTTGGATATGAGTTGTCGGATATGGGGTCTCCTGATATTACCGGTATTAACGGACTAGAAGTTCTAGGGGCACCGGCCATGCACCGGCTTTGGCGATCGGCCGTCCCGGCTCGGCCTCGTTACCCCGACTTCGAACGGGCTAGGCCGCCTGAGGACAATTTCTGTTTATCGGGTGCGATAATGCCGTCAAGTTAGTCCCTTGAACGATCTCTCCAAACTGATAGCTCAACGTTCGGCTAAAGATCTCAATCCGATTTCGGATGCCGGCGTGCCGCTGGAAGTGCGTTCGCTTACCCACACCATCAACGCGCAGCTTCAGCGGCTTGGTTCGACCCTAAATACGCAACAGCGGTTTATCGAAAACGCGGCACATCAACTGCGTACGCCGTTAGCCGGTTTAAAAGTGCAGGTGGAGCGGGCGCTCGCGGCCGAGAATTTGGAAACAATGAAACCGGCTTTGGCCCACATTAAAAGCTCCGCCGATCGAGTCGCCCATCTTAGTACGCAATTACTGGTCTTGGCGCGCTCGGAATCGATATCGAGTAGCACTCAGGTGTTTCCGTAGATAGATTTGGTCGTAGTTGCCAGAGAGTGCTGTATGGCATGGGTGCCCAAAGTATTGGAACGCGACATGGAAATCGAATTTGAGGCTCCGCCTAATCCCGTGCTTGTCACGGGCGATGAAACCTTGCTCAGGGAATTGCTCTGCAATCTATCGGACAATGCGATTTTTTACGGCGATTCGGCGGGGTATATCGGCGTGAAAGTCGAGCTTGGCCTTGAGCCAAAACTGATCGTCGAAGATGAGGGGCCGGGTATTCTGGCAAGCGAAGTGGACAAGATTTTTGAGCGTTTTTACCGAATTCCGGGCTGTTTAGGCGACGGTTGCGGATTTGGGTTGGTAATCGTCAGGGAGATCGCTGATTTACACGCCGCCCGGATCACTGTCGGCCAAGGCGAACAGGGGAAGGGTGTGCGCTTCGACATTGCATTCGGTCGTCAGTAAAACCTGGCATGCCGAATCGCTATCAATCCGTCAACGCTGGCGCTACCGCGTAGTTATTGCTCAAAAAATAGTAGCCGTCGCCGTGGCTGACGATGCGTTGATAAGGCAGGGCGTCCAGTTCGGCCAGATAAACGATGGCGTGGGTTTTGATCAGGCAATACACCGCGTCGCCTTCCCGCAAGGCCATGCTCTGACAGGCGCCCGGTGTAATCTCCACCAACAAAGTACCGCCGCAATCGACCTGCACGATCAGGCTTTCGCCGTTGGGTATGATGGCGCAGATTCGGCCCTTGAGTTGGTTCTGAATCGAGATGCCGTCGATATAGGCCCGCGACAGCGCAATATCGTTGGCGCGGATTGAGACCTGGGTTTGACTGCCAGCAGTAAATTGCGGGCGAAGCGGTAGAGCCAGCGGCAGGCCGAAACTGTCGGCCAGACTACAGCCGGCTTGGTAATCGTGATCGCGAATACTGACCGGCAGGATGTTGTCGATCTGGCGGATGCCCAGATAACGCAGAATGCCTAGTTGTTTAGCCACGTCGCGCAGTGAGCCGCTGCGCAGCACTTGTCCCTGTTCCAACACGATCAATTGATCGGTGAGTTCCAAAATCTCGCCCAGTGATTGGCTGGCGTACAGCACCGGCAGGCCGAATTCGTCTTGCAGACGTTTCAAAATCGGTAGCAATTGCGAGCGATAGCTTTGGCCGATAGCGGCGAAGGTTTCATCCAACAGCAAGAGTTTCGGCGATTTCAGTAAGGAGTGCGCCAGTGCCACCCGCTGGCGTTCGCCAACCGAGAGCCGTTCGATGGGTTGATCAAGGTTGGGGCCTAATTCCAGCAAATTGATCAGATAATCCGGTTTGAACAAGCGGCGTTGCTTGAGGGTGCGGTAATAGGTGCCGTTCAAATTGTCGCGCACGGTCTCCATCGCACCCGCGCAGTCGCTTTGCAATACCGCGCCGATGGGCCGTTGCTCGCGCGGCATCACGATGCCCTTGCGGCTGTCGAATAGGATTTTACCATCCAGCAGAATATGGCCGCTTTGCGGCTGGAGGGTGCCGGCGATCAAACCCAACAGCGTGCTTTTACCGGCGCCGGACTGGCCGAATACACCCACGCTGAAGTCGCCTACCGATAATTGCGTGGTGAGGTCGAAATGACCGCGCCGCAGTTTGACATTCATTTCCAGTAACATGACCACCTCCAGCACTTGCCGCCGACCCGGCCGCGGCCGGGCCGAATCTCAATGTTATTAGCCTTTTACGCCGAGAATCACCGCGCCGGCCTTGAATACTGCCGTGGCGGTTTGGCCCTTGCGCAATCCCAGGGTTTGCACGCTATCGTTGGTGACGGTAGCCGCTACTTTATCGCCGCCGGGCAGCGCAATATCCACTTCGGTATTGACTGCGCCGGGTTTGATTGCCGTGATAGTGCCTTCCAATTGGTTGCGCGCCGAAATCCGGTAGTCGCCGAAATCGGTGACGACAATGACTTGCGGGGCTTTGACCAGTGCGATGACTTTTTTGCCGGTTTCGATTCCCAAGGTTTCGATGGAGTCCTTGGTAATCGATGCGACTATGGTTTCGCCGCCTTTCAAACCGACATGCACTTCGGCATTGACGGCGCCGAGGATGACTTCGTTGACGGTACCGTCAAATTGGTTACGGGCGCTTGCTTTCATGGCAATTCCTCTTGGAATATTGGGGAGTCCGTTGCATAACGGTTTGAAAATTAATTAGCAGCGGGTAAGGCGTAACCATACTTTTCGATGATCGCCATCGCTGGCGGCGATTTCAGGAATTCCAGCAAAGCTTGCGCCGCCGGATTTTCGGCGCCGGTTTTCAGCAACACCGCATCTTGCAGAATCGGGCTATGCAGATTTTCCGGGACTATCCAGCCGGAACCCGAACCGATTTTGCCGTTGTCTATTACCTGCGACAGCGCGACAAAGCCCAGTTCGGCGTTGCCGGTGCTAATGAATTGATGGGTTTGGGCGATGTTCTCGCCTTGCACGAACAAGGGTTGCAGCTTTTCCAACAGTCCCTGTTTTTGTAAGACTTCTACTGCAGCCGCGCCGTAGGGAGCCAGTTTAGGATCGGCCAAGGCCAAATGCTTGAAGTCGCCCTTGTGCAGAATTTGACCTTGTTGGTCCACATAGCCGGGACTATTGGACCACAGCACCAATTTGCCGATGGCATAGGTAAAGCGGCTGCCGGCCACGGTTAGGCCGGATTGCTCCAGTTTCAACGGGCTTTTGTCGTCGGCCGACAGAAACACCTCAAACGGTGCACCGTTCTCGAACTGGGCGACGAATTTGCCGGATGAGCCGAACGACAGCTTCGCGCTATGGCCGCTGGCTTTTTCGAATGCTTCGGCGATTTCGGTCATCGGTTTGGTAAAGTTGGCGGCGACCGCCACCAGCGTGGTTTCGGCTTGCGCGGCTGCGCCCGAGGCCAGCAAAATCAAGGTCGCCAGGATTCGATTAAAAGTGAAGAAAGACATGGTATATCTCCTTTAAACGGAATGGTTTTTGCGAATTTCCCGAGCTAAGCCCAAAAGCTCAGGATTTAGCGTTTTTTGTAAAGTGCTGAAATTTCTAAAAGCTGCGTTAATTTTCGGGTAGCTTTGGCCCTAGTTTAATTCGTTATATACAAAAGTAAATAACGAAATTGCGACCAAGCTTGTTTCCGCTAAAGAAACCGAGTCCGAACGATAGATACGGTTATTGGCATTATTGTTGACTCTCCCGCCCTATTTTTATTGCCGATATCACCGGAATGAGTCCCAGCCACCGCAAAAGGGACGTGTGTTGTAGCCTAAGGTAATAATCGGCCGTCGAGAAGGACGTCGGTGATCGAACCGCTCGCTATTAATACGATAAAACCTGGTTGCCGGCCCAATACCGAAAAACTTTGATGACGGCTGTAGCGGATGAAGCCGGCCGGCTATTTCGAGATCTACGCCAAACAGTGGCACGATGGTTGGAATAGTCTCCTTGCTGTCGGCCCCCCTTGCAGCGCCACGACCACGTAGACCACGTAGTGCCATAACCGGCAATGCAGCCGATTGTGGTTTGTTGCTAGCCACGCGCCGCTCAATCCGTCAGCCTCTTAGAGAGCCTAATGACGTGCCGCCGGTGATGGCGGAATACGGCCTGGCGTGATCGGTAACCGGGTTCAATATAGTTCTTCCATACATAAAAAATCGGTTTAACCGCCGCATCCGGGAACGCCGTTGCGCACGTCGGAGATACTGCATTTGCCGAAACCAACCACCTGGGTGTCGAGAACCGCTATTTTCCCGGCATTTTTAGAGCGCTTATCGGTGGTATCCTCTTCCTCGTTGCCAAATGGTTTGCCGGCTGCGGTTTTCGCCGTTGCGGCAGCGGCGGCATCGCCGGCGATCATGGGATTGCTAACCTGGGCAGCGGCGGTTGGTGTTGGATTGGCGATTTGAATATTGTCTATGCCTCTAACCGGACCGGGTATTTTGCATTCGCCACAACCGATACCGGCCTCGCCGGCATCGACGTAACCGCGTGGGGTTACTAGATAAACATTACCGACCTGTTTACGGTTAAAGCCGGATTGCGCGCGAATGCCGCTGCCCGACACTGTGGCCGGAAATGCCACGACCAGATTGCCGTTTGCGTCCAGGCTGACCTTGGGCGGCGGTGTAGCTATCGCCGATTTGGCGCCGCGGCCGGCGTCGATGTTGCCGTCCGACGACCAGGCCGTGATGTTACCACCGTCTAGCGTAAACACCCTGGATTGATTGACCAGTAAATCGCCGCCGATCAAGATGTTGACGTCGCCCTCGCGCTGTACCACTACCCCCAGTTCATCGGGGTCTTTCTGCCCGGTAAACGCCGAGGCCAAGCCTACATTAATCATGCCGTCGGGTGCCAGCAGATTGATATCGCCGTCGTATAGCGTCTGGATGCGGCTGAAAAATAGCCGGATATCGCCGGGTGGACTGTTTGGAAACAGGCGGGCTATGGCTTCGTATCCGCGCTGGTAGGCTGCGGCTTTTTCGTTGTCCGGTAAGCTGGCTGCGGTGACGGCCGTGGCCCGAATTTCCGTGAACAAAATATCCAAAGCAACCGCCAGACGACCGGCCGTAGTGGTTTGCCGGTTCAGTTCGGCCAGACGGTCCCGGTAAGCGCCGTTGGCGACATAGACATTCAGAAAATCCTCCAGCGGCCGGCTATCGTGTTGCAAGTTGCTGCCGGCCAGGATAGTCACGTCGGCGCCGGTTTGCGGCAAGGCCGAGTTCAACAGCGGCCCGACCGTGGTAATGCCCTCGGAGCTGCCCAGGTCGACATTGCGTCCGGCCCAGATATTCAACAAGCCCGGACCAGCCAGCTGAATACCGCCGGGAGAGCCTTGCACGGCGCCGGTGGTGGGATCGCGCAAGATCGGAAATATCAAGTCGCGGCCCACGCTGATAGCCGTGACATCGCCGGCATTGATGTTTTGGATCGCCAGACTCAAATTGTACAAATCCTGTCCTACCCAAATCTCGGTAGCCTTGGCGGCCGCCACTAAAGCGTCGCCGATACCGCTGATACTGCCGTTGGCCGAAACGATGCGGTTGCGGCTGGTATCGTTACGGTGGATCGGTTGAGGGGCGTGTACCGTGGAAGCATCGCCGCCGAAAGGCGTGGTGAATAGATATTGAGTCGCGCCGGTGACGGTGGTGGCCGGTTGGGCGGTAGACAATAATCGAGCCGGATCGACATCCAGTTGATTGATGCGGGTGCCGCTGTTGTCATTGCCGATTGTAATGTCGCTGTTGGCTATTAAATCCAGGCTGCTTTGGGCTGCGGGGTATAGCGTCATCGAATTCGCGATGTTTAAACCACCGCTCAGCGCCTGGGCGGTAAGATTGCCTGGATATAAAGTCAGCAGCGGATAGTCCGTGCTTTTTAGGATAGCCCGGCCCCTGGGCGATGCTTGGTCGAAGATTTTGTAGGCTTGGGCGATAGACTGTACATCGTTATTCAGCATCAAGTCGCCGGCCAGGGTTTGCAAGCTAATAGCGCTGTCGGCGCTATAGCTGGTGAAGTATGAGGTTTTGTCCAGGAATTTGGCTGGCGTTAACGAAAACGGGTTCAACACCGTGCCGACGTCGATACCGCTGCCGGCTTGCACCTGGAATTGAGCGTCGCCGAGAGCTAATACCGGGCCGGCCGTGTATTGGCTACCGCCAGTGATGGCTCCGCCCGCACGGATATCGGCAGTGCCCTTGTCGACGTAAAACACCCCGCCGGCGATGTCGCCGTCGGCACTTACCTCCAAATTGCCGCCGCCTTGTAGTTGCCAACGGTTTTCAACGACCAAGCCGTTGTCCGTGGCACCGACCGGTTTTGCCGAAGTGGGCAGCATTACCGACAAATCGCGAATATTCGCGCCGGCCTTGACGTTCACATCGCCGCCGCCCAGCGCACCGATATTCTCCCTAAAGCCGAATTTCAGGTTCTGAATTCTGGCATTGGCGCTGTTTTGTACAACCAAGCCGTCGAACATGATGCCCCACGCGGTAGCTCTGTCGCTAGCGCTAATGCCGTCGCTGGCATCCCAGTTACCGGTGCGTTGCAGCCAGTCTGACATCAATTGCGGGCTGGCGGCGCCGATGATGTTGCCGCCGGCGTTCAGGCTAATGTCGCCGCCGTCGAACGGATATTCTACGAAAAAGGCCGCGGCGACCAGAGCGTTGCTGAAGCTGCCCCAGCGTTCGGTATCGGCGGCGCGGCCGGCGGTGTAAATGGTCGATGTGGCGTCGCTCAGGGTAATATCGCCGGCGGCGGCCACGTTGATGTCGCCGGTGCCGGTACGGACGCTGGCATTCGCCGCTACGGTTAAAGAGCCGGCGGCCAGCGAAGATTGTACGGCGAGGGGATCGGCGCTGTTTAAATCGATGCCGGCCACCAAGTTGTAATTCCAGGATAGACCGGTCTGCAGTACCAGCGTACGCAGCCAATTGCCGTTCACGCCCAACATGTCGGTCAGCTGGCTGGAGTCGTACAAGGCAAAGCCGTCGCTCAGCGTTTGGCCTATATTCAAGTTATTCGCGGCCCGCAGACTGATTGCGCCTACGCTGTTACCGTTGTCGAAATGCCAACTCCTGCCTTGCTGGTCGGGAAAGGCCAGATCCCAGCCGTTGTGGGAAATCAGGCTGCCCGTGATGTGACTGGGGTTGTACTTGACGCTGGCTCCGCCTGCATTCGGAAATATCCTGACAAATAGCGTACGGAAAGTTGCCGATTGCGGGTTGGCGTCGAAATAATAGGTGCCGTCCGCGGTTAGGGAACTGCTGGCGGCTTCGGTGAGATTGCGGATCACACCGTTGCTGCCGATTTGCTGTAAGGCATTTACCACGCCGGCTGCATCTTGGAGTGATGTCGTCCATATAGAGCCGGATTGTTGGGTCCAGCTCATGCCGGTCAGCGATTCGGTCAAATCCAGTGTCAAATCGCCGCTGCTGACGATATCCACACCCGGTTGTAAATTAAAACCGCCCAAGCGCCTTTGCAGATCGGTATTTGCGGCGGCTGCGTTCAAGTATTGCTGGGTTTCTCCGCGCCAGATGCCAATTTGACTGTTGCTAAGCGGAATGTCTCGGTAATGCGCCGTCGCGGTGACTTTCAGCGCATGGGCCCCCAGTACACTGCCGGTGGCTATCGATATAGCCGCATCGTCGTTACCGATCCGGTTGACGACGGCCTCGACGCTGCCGCCCGCGCCATTCGCGCCGCCGGAGACATCGATGCTGGCACCGGCGGCGATAATTACGCCTTGATCGCCGTCGTTATCGGTATCCAAAGAGGTTAAAACCACCGAGCCGCCTTGCTTGCCGGCGGCGGTCGATGCCGCATTGAGCTTGGCGCCCGATAGGATATTGACGCTGTCGCCAGCCGATAGCCGGATGCTGCCTGCCTGCCTGCCGCCCACATCCAAGATGCCGAACACGTCCAACTTACCGGTATCGACGCTTAGGTTGAGATTGCCGGCTTTGACGTGATCGCCCGCTGCGACCGTCAGATCGCCGCTACGTTGGCGAATGTTCCAGTCGCCGTTGAAGCCGGCGTTGGCCAGATAGCTGTTCAAGCCGGAAAAGTCAGCCTGGGAGACGGTTAGGGCGTCGAGGTTGATATTGCCGCCGCGCGCACCTTGATAACCCCTGCCGCGTATCTCGCCAGCCAGGTTTAAATGTCCCATTCCTGCTGTCAATGATAAGGTGCCGGCATTGCCTCCCAGCTGACTGCCGGATACGTCGAGCAGCGAACCGGCGTTCAGCGATAGATCGCCGTCCGCGGATTTCAAGAAAATACTGCCGCCGCCGGTATAGACATGGTTGCCGGCTGAGGTCGAGATCCCACCCGCTGGTGTCTATGCTGCCGGACACCGTCAGATTTTGAGCGGCTTCCAGTTTGACGATACCGGAAGCCAGTTCAATGTGGCCTTGGTGATTTATCCGTTCAGCCGCAATGCTTAACCTGGCTCCGAGCGCATTACTGTTCCCCGCGTTTCCGGCGGCCAGGGTAGTCAGATCGTGGCTGCCTAGATTCAACGAGGTATTGGCGCCGGCGGTCGCGGTCCAAATCGGTGTGGCGATGGTGACATCGCTGTCGGTGCGTATATCGGCGGTACCGCTGTTGACGACTGCGTTTAGTGCGCGCAACGAGACTTGCCGGAAACCTGACCAAGCGTATTCGCCGGGGCCGAGAGCGATGGTGTTCGCGGTTAAGTTGAGTTGGCCGTTACCGTTGGCGGCAAATGCCGCCGGTGCGTCACCACTGTTTTTGAGGGTAATATTATCCGCATTGATGGCGGCAATCTGATTACTGCTGCCATAGCCGTATAGCCCCGCTGCGTTCAATACCAAATCCTTTAATTGCAGATTCAATACGCCGGCGATATCTACGGCGCTGAAGCTGTTCAGCGTTAACTTGTCTACGTGCAGACCGTTTAAGGTGGTTGCCGATAATTGCAAGCCATCGGTGCCGCCGGTATTGCCCAGTGAAATCCGGCTGGAATTCAGCGTTAATTCGCCCTGGCTCATCGCGATATTGCCGGCGAAGCGGGTATCCTTGCTGGCATCCAGCAGTATAGAGCCGGCACTGGACAGCGTTGCCCCGTTGGCTATGTCCAGCGTACCGGTTAGTCCGGTTAACGCGTCCGTGGCACGCACCACGTCGGCCTGGCTACCTGCCGACAGCCTGAGGAGCGCACCGTCGCTGCTGCCATCGGTGTTAACGACTTTCAGCCTGGTGTCGGTGCGGCTCAGTGTTCCGGTATTGCTTAAGGTTGTGTCGTTGGCTACCGAGATAGTATCGCTTGCGGCCAGCAGTATTTCCGGGACCCGCAAATGACTGCCAGCCGCTATGGTCACTGTTTGCGCGCCGACTGTTAGCTGGGTTTGAACGTGGCCGCGATTACGGCGGCCGCCGAGCAACAGGCTATCTACGCCCAATCTGTTCAGTTCGGCTGCTAAAAGCAGTACCGTGCCGGGGGCGACGCCGACGCTACGGCTGCTAACCACGGCCAGTCTATCGGCGCTGATGTCCAACATGCCGCCCAGCCCACCATAGGCCGAGGTGGCGCTGATTTGCGCGGCCATCCGCAAATTCTGTTCGGCCAGCAGGCTGAGATTGCCGGCGTCTTGCGGCAGCGAACTGCCCGTGAAGAATTTGCCGGCCGTCGTTTCTTGGTATTCCGAACGGGTGCGGGCGATAGCGCCGGATTCGACGGCAAAACCCGACCAGCGGCTGTCGGCAATATCGGTGCCGGCCGAGTAACGGTAACCCGCGACAATTGTGGCGCCGTCGTTACGCACGGTCGTGGTGCCTGCCGCCATATCGCTGGTGCCGACTTGCGGGGTAATCAGATAGGCACCGGGCAGCAAGGCATAATGCGCGGGCAACAATACATAGTTGCCGGCAGGCAATCCCGAGTTGGCACTGAGATAAATACTGTCCCCGAGATTCAAGCCGGATTTGGCGAATTCCAGGGGATCGAAGGCGGCAAAATCGGCTTGAGAGCTGGGCAGTACGGCGTAATTTTGGTGGTAGCCGGCCGCTCCCGGATCCAGCGTATCGATACTGCCGCCCGGTCCGGCGATGAACTCGAATGCCGACAAATCGCCGCCGCCGTTTAAGTTGACAACCGCGCCGCTGGCCAGATCGATGTCCGGAGCGGACAGGGTTATGGCCTTTTGCGGTGTGCCGTTTTGGATATTGTTGTAAATGCCCAAGGGATAAATCCAGTCCAGACCGCCCTGAGTACGGCCGAACGGTATCACGATGCCGTCGTCGTCGCTAACCGACGTCACGCTGCCGGCGGCTAATGTCAACGAATCGCCGGCGTCGAGAGCGATGTTGCCGAATGGCGCCAGCAATACGCCTCGGCTGACAATATTGGGCGCGCTGATGTTTAACTGTCCGGCTGCCGATAACGGCGTATACCAATCTCCAGCGCCCGGCAAAATATCGATCAAGCCATGCGGGTTTAGCTTGGCGTCTAGTTTGACGCTGTATTTGCTAAGCGTGGTCGGATAGATTTGGCGGGCGCTTATACTTAGATTGCCGCTGAGACTCACGCCGCCGACTAAGTCGGCTTCGCTGTTGGGATTGATGCCGGTTAAGCGAATATCGCCCTTACTGTTCAGGCTGGTTTGCGCAAATCCGGCAATTTCGCTGGAGCCGAACAGATCTATCAGGTTAGCGTTGATACTCAGTCCGCCGTTGCCGATTGCGGAACCCAGATTGCCATGTGCGTTACGATTCCAGCTTGAGCCCAGACTAAACGTGTTGCTGTGTAAAACCACCTGACCGTTGTCGGAGTGGCTGATCAACGGCGCATCCAATCTAAGATTTTGCGCCAAACTCAGGCTCAGGCTGCCGTCGAAACGGATCTCGCCGCGTTCGGGCTGTACGGGCGTCCCTGCATACTGATCGGGTTCTATTACGGACGCGGCCATGCTCAGCGAGCCGAAGCCGCCTTGGCGGATTTGTCGGGCGGAGATGTAGGCTTGGCCGTTAAGCGTATCGGGAATGCCGTTGGCAGCCAGTTCCATGGCATCAGTTAGGCCTGGCAGTTCCTCGGAAAAATGGATTACCCGGTCGGTCGTTGTGAAGACTTGATCTTCCGGCTCGCCGCGATGCTGGGCGTTCAATTCCAGACTTAAGGTTCCGCCGGCCGCGGCCGATCCGTTGCCGGCTGCTGTGCTGCCCTGGCCGGCTCGGCCCAGCAATTGGCCTTGTAACAGTATGCCTTCGGCGGCGGCCAGATTTATGGTTCCTCCGGCCGAGGCGAGTGTTTGCCGGCTTTTACCCTTGGCATTGACGATGTCTATCGCCGCTTGGCTCCCCGATACGTCCATGCGGCTGCCGGCGGCCGTCAGGATGTAGCCGCGTTCGGCGGTTAAGTCTATCGAGCCGCCGCTCAACACATTACCCAAGGCTAACCCTTGTGCATTGGTCGTCCACACCGTGGCACCGGCGGCATTTAGATGGGCGTGATGGCCCAAGACGATTGCCTGGTTGGGGTTGTAGCCCTTATCCAGCGCACTGGGCGGGCTTGTCAATTGCAGGGCAATCTTCCCGGCCGGTGCGATCAGAGAGCCGTCGATGTCTATGTTGGCGTCGGATTTTAGCGAGAATTCGGCACCCGGATCGCCGACGATTGCGGCATTGCTGCCGATGCGAATGGCCCGGTCGGCGGCGTAACCGCCGGCTATGGAGGCGTTATGGCTTAGATTTAAATCGAGGTCGACTGCTTTGCGAAGATCGTCGGGCAATATCCCCAGTTGTACCAGGGTACTCAGGTCGCTGCCGCTGGCGGCGTTGATAGCCGTGGCTTTCAATAGCCAGTTGCTTTGTTGTAGACGGATTTGGGTGCTCTCGGCGATATTTAAATCGCCGGCGTTGGCGGTTAGCCGGTAGCCGCTGAAACCGCCGGATTGCAATAGTGCCGGCGACAGGTTCAACGCATTTGGGGTATTACCGGTGCCGCCAAGCTGGATGCCATTGGCGGTAATGCTCAGAATGCCGCCCTGTTGCAATGCATACGAGGATAATGTCGCGCTTAGGCTTAACGCGCTGGGCTCCAGGCCGGCGCTGATCAAATCGATATTTCCGCCTTGGCCGTTTTCGGTTTTGGTGTTGTTATTTAGTGCTGCGCCGGCATTGGCAATAATTTTCGATCCGCCATCCAGCACCAGATCGCCCTGGGCTTGGAGCCGAATATTCCCGCCGCCTATCGTCAAGGGCTTAAGTATTTGCCCGCTTTTGCTATCGCTAAGGTCGTTGATCCAGCTGCCGCTGCTGTCGATGACGCTACCAGCAGCCAGATACAAGCGGCCGTTCAAGTCATGGGTGGGGTTTAGGGTTTTTAGTTCGATGTTGCCGGCCGGTGTCCGGATGTTTCCCAGAACATCTATTTTGCCGGCTTGCAAGCTCAAGCTGCCGGCCGCGGCCAAGTTTAGCGTGACATCTTGCGGTATCGTCAGTTTGCCGCCGCTACGGACTGTCAAATGGTTCACGCCGTGAGCGAACAATGCGCTGCTTAGGTAAAGCGGGGCCGCAGTATTTAAATCGATGCCATAGCCCGTAGTGTTGATAAATACAATGTCTTGCTGGCGTTGATTCGACCAAGCGGTGTCTATATTCAGTGTGCCGCCGCTTGCCCAGTTATCGGCGCTACGCTGATAGGCACTATTGACGGTATTCGCGATTATATTGCCGGATAACGCCAGCTCGCGGCTTTTGATGCTCAAATTGCCGGCATCGCCACCCTGGTAATAGTCGCTTTGGTAATGGCTGTTGCTGAGAATTTGTTGGTAGGTCAGGTTGGGGTTGGCGGTAGCGATGTCGAAGACACGGTTATTGGAAAGCAGTTTGCTGGTGGTTATTTTGCCGGCAAGATAATGTATCGAACCGCCTGAAATATCGATTGTGGCGTTTTGATCGACAATGACCTTGCCTTCCGATTGCAATTCGACACTACCGGCGTCAACGCTGCGTTCATTAATGCTATGTTGAACTTTCCCAAGCGCGCCGGAAATATCGGCCAAACTGGTACCGGTGCGGCTATCCACCTGCACGGTTTTGCCGTGCAGGATGCCGGTTTTTTGCAGTGGCGCGTCGCGCAGCTCGTCATTCCGCAGTTCCACGTCCAAAATGTTTGCGGACATCGGCAATTCGACATTCTTGATGCCGGATACATCTATCGTACTGCCGGCATCGAGCACGATACGGCTGGCATTGGTGGCTGAAGTTGCATCGAGCGGATTGGATGGGGTGGTGCTGGCTATTAGGCGGACATCGCCACTGTGAGCGACGATTTTTGCACCCGCTTGCATCCGAATTTGTCCGGCTTCCAAGTCTATTTTGGATTTTGGCTGGATCTGACCATTGACGGCACTACCCGCGCTGGCGTCCAGAGTTACAGTCGTGAGACTGTCCGATGCCAGCGTCACGCTGGCTTGAGTGCCCAATCCATCTTTCGCGGCGGATGCCCTGGTACTACTGAGCGGTTTAAGCCGGTAACGATTGTCGGCGGCTTCCAGGCGTGCGCCTTCTCGGGCCAGTAGGTGGATGCTGCCGTTTAATGCCACGGAGGTGCTGGCGGAAACCAAGCCTTGTTGCGTGACCGCAAAGCCCATTAGCGTGGTATTACCGCGTTCGGTAAGGATCTTGCCGACGTTTTTCACGTCGCCACCGGTTTTCACTTCTACCAACAGGCCACGCAGATTGTTGTCGTCGGTTTCTTGCAGGTAAACCTTGTCGGTGGCCGCCGCCAAAATGACTTGTCCGTTCGGCGCGGAGATTGTGCCGCGATTTTCCACTTGCGGTGCAGCCATGATCACTCGACCACCGGAACCGGCGCTGATCTGAGCGCCGGACTCCACCAATATCCGGATTTTCTCGCGATTGCCGTTGCCTGTATTACGGTACACGGTGCCATCGCCGGCCAGTGCCGCCACTGGTTCCGGATTGTTGGGACTGGCATTGGCGTCCACTACCTTGCTAATGCCTTGCGCAAACACCTCGTCAGCAATCTTCAGGTTGGTAGCGACCAAGCTGTTGGTGTTTACGGAGGCGCCGTTGCCGAACACGAAACCATTTGCGTTGACCAAATACACTTGGCCGTTAGCGTTCAGGTTGCCGTAAATTTTACTGGCATCCAACTGATGGATGTTATTCAGCGCTATCGATGAGCTGGCGGGTTGTATGAATTGCACGCTTTTGCCGGCGCCAATATCGAAACTCTGCCAGTCCAAAATGGTTTTATCGGTAGTTTGCTTAATGGTCAGTTTTTGTCCGTCGGCACTGTAATCGGCCGAGGCGTGACCAACATTGATGCCAGGGTGTAGGGCGGCATTAGTGAGATCGGCAATCGCGGATGAATTGGCGCCGCCGGCATTGACCGATACGGGCAATCCTCCGTCGGCCAGGCTATCGGTCGCACCGTAGAGTGCCAATACGCCACCGGTCAAAATGTGGCGAATGCTTAGTTGAAGCAGTGATTCGTTGCCGAAAAACGGGTAGTGCGGCTTCTTCATGCTGTCTTACCGTAACGCTTGGAGGTTTATCTATATTTACGTGTTTATATCGTCTGTGCAACAGATAATCGTAGCCTGCGTGGTTGTTTGTTGGAATATCAGCAATTAATTTTACAAGTATCTAGCAAATACGCCGGGTAATCGTCTTTAGTTTCCTTAAAAGAAATAATAAATTTGCGAATTACATTTGACCTAGTTCACATAATTGCCTTACGTTATGCCCATCAGGACATAACGAATGACTTCGCTCCTGATCGAAGCGGGCTGTGCGCGGTGCGGATAGATTGATGCCGTTACGACTTTGCGGCCATGAGTAGGTAACGGGACCAAGGTCTCATCATATTGACGAGGTAATTTATGAAAACGGTAAAACAGCAGGTTTATCAGTCGGCGCTGGCGATGTGTCTAGCGTTCGGTATCAACAATGCGCAGGCGGCGATTAGTAACGGGGCGCCGACGATTCAGGCGGGCGGTAGCGGCGTGGCCGGGGAGCTGTTTTTAAACGTGTGGGATCAGGCTGCTGCGACGTCTTACAGTATCGACTTGGGCATCACCGTAGGCAGCTTTCTGGCCGGGGCATATACATCCACGATTTGGAATCTGGACCAGCGCTTTGTAGATTGGGCGGCCGCGACCAGCGATCCTTTGACTTTCAATGTGGCGGGCAATAATTCATATGTTGGTCTCAATAGTGCGGACTATGGCGTTCTGTTGAGCCGCCGGTCGGGTACATCGGCGCCTGGTGCCATCACGATGAACGCGCTTACAACCGTGACTACCAAAGTCAGAGACAGAGCCAATGCGCTGAACATTGCCGAAGTCGCGCAGAACGGCGGCGCTACGGCCACCGACTTTGCCGCCGATCTCAGCGAGGTGACGACTACTAACGCGTCCTCTTACTTCGGTAGTGCTTGGGGTACCAGCATGAATATTTCAGGCTGGGTGGGCAGTGCGACGGTGAGAAACGGTGCCACTCCCGATCAAACCTTGGATTTTTTCTTTATTCATTCTCCCGGCGGCACGGTGGGTAGCAGTACCCACGCGGTGTTCGACAAGCTGGACGGTTATCTGAGTCTGGATATTGCCAACGCCAAGCTGACCTGGACTTCCAACGTCGCTCCTGTTCCGGTTCCCGGCGCGGTCTGGCTGTTTTTGAGCGGCATGTTGGCCGTGTTGCGGGTGCAAAAGCGTTCCGGTATTTCATCGGCAATTTGATCTTTTAACGTCACAATTTTACTGGAGCTAATCATGTTTATTTCCTTATCCCGCAAACTTATCGCCGCCGGCTTGATGATAGCCGCCATCGGCGATGTTTGGGCGTTGACTCCGGCGGACGGCGCCCCGCAATTGAGTTTGTACATTCCCGGTTCGCAATCCAACGACCCGGCGTTCGGCTTTATGATCAACAGCGCCACCCCGGCCAACGCCTTGTGTCTGGATAACCCAACAACCACCGGTGCGGGTACCACCACGCATGTATATTTTTATACCGCCGGCGCCGCGTCGGCCGCCGTCAATGACAATTATTCGGCGATCTATTGCAATACCGACGATACCAAAATACCCGGCCTGACCGGAGGTACCGGCGCTCACCATACTACTCGATTGTGGATTTCCCGGCGCCGCTTGGGGGCTTCTTATGTCGGTCTGGATGCGGTGGCCAACGGCACCTTGTTGACCTATTTGAAGGATCCTACTACGGCGGTATGCAGTGCTTTCAACGGTTCCTATTCGTCTGGCGGCGCCAGCTATCAATGGAATTATTCTTGCACCACCGTCACGGCAGGCATAGCCGCAACGGCGGCAACCTCCGACGTGACGCCGGATGTGTTTCACGGCGCGGATAACGTCACGCCAGGCAAGCTGGATATAGATGCCTCGACGCTGGACAACAAATATGCCCTGGGCGGCCATATCATCGGCACCCCGGTCACGTTGAAATTGCGCAATGCCTTGCAATACGCGCAAATTCAGAACGGCTCCTTGCCCGGCAGTTGTACGGTAGGTAATGAAACGGCGGCATGTATACCCTCGTTGTCCAAGGAGGTGTTGGTCAGCTTGTTTAGCGGTCAGATTACTGACTGGAGCACATTCAAAGTGAAAGTCGGCGGTGTCGAAAAAACTCTGCCGCAAATCGTTCACGACGGCGTAGTCGCGGCGGTGTCCGGTTTGTCCGACCCTCGGGATACCACGGTGCATATTTGCCGCCGTGAAAACGGCGCCGGTCAGCAGGTGGCCTTGCTGTCCAGTGTAATGCAAAGCCCTTGCCTGGGCGATTCCTCGCCGAAATTAGTTGAACCGGGCGGATTCTCCGACGTGCAATACGCCACCAGTTTGGGCGCGGTGGATAAATGCTTGGGAGATTACAACGACGGTACCAACGGCTGGTTCGGCACCACCAATCCGGCGCCGTTCCCCAATCCGCCGGTCACTAGCGTGCCGCACGGTAACCAATGGGCTATCAGCATACAAACCACCGAGCGTAATGCGAACCCGGTAACGGGCGGTAACGCCAATTACCGGTTTATCAAGATTAACGGCGCGTTGCCGACCGGCGAGCAGGTCTTCCTCGGCCATTACCCGCTGGTAGGCGAATACGCGCTGTCCTGGAAAAACAACGTCAGCACTAATCAGGATAGCGCACTAAATGCCCTGGTTGCTTACAGTAGCTTGCCCAGCACGATTGCGTCTCGCAACGGCACCCTGAGCAATCATTCCTGGGGCCAAGCCGGTTACATTGCATTGAGTGCCAACGGGCACACACCGCCCGATACTTGGAATGCTGCTAATCCGGTCACGCCGTTCACGCGATCTCTATTTGGTACTCCCAATGCTTGCGCGATACCTGTCGTCAATCCGGATTACGCCACTGTCGAACTGCGGTAACGGTTTTCCACGCCGCGGCCGATGGGATGTCGGCCGCGGTATCTCCGCCTATCAGTGCGATGGATGGATAAGATTTTCCCCAACCCGAACACGATAGCGTTAACAAATCAGGATATTCAAGTTGATTTTCAAAAGGACTGGATAGGCTTGGACGGCACAGGGATGTGCACCCTCATCCGCCGATGTGCAGGTTTGGTTGCGCCTATCGGCGCATCTATTCACTCCTACACGAGGCAACACATGTATCGCCGCAAAGCAAATACTCGCCAATGGTCGGTTTTCGTTTCGGTTTGTTGTTTATCGGTAATCGCTGAATCCGCAATGGCGGCGGTTGCTTTCCGCGCCGAAAAAACCGTAACCCCAATTCGTGGGCGCCTAAATGTCAGTGTTTCCCTAGTTGGGTTTCTCGGCAACCATTTAAAAAACTATCCTGGTAGTCCGAAGAACGACAACCTCCGCGACCATGCGGTTGCCATTGGTGTTTATGGTTATAAAGAGGGCTAAGCATGAGGCTTTCGAACGAGGATATAAAACTTTTATGTTGTGCGGCATTGGTGATTCTGGTCATGGGCTTGTTAAGCCGACCCGTCTCCGCGGCCGATGACATCAGACAAAAGCAAGTGGCCGAGCGTGGCGCTAAAGTGATGCCGTTTTCGTTAGCGCAAACCCAGCATCAATTCAGCAAAACCGAAACCGGCGGCATTCAGCGTGTAATCGCCAGAGACGATTTAAATCTGGAACAAGTCTGGTTGATCAGGCAACACCTTGAGCAATTGGCTGAGCGTTTCAAACAAGGCGATTTTTCTGGGCCGGCGTCTATCCATGGTGCCGATATGCCCGGTTTGGCGGACATGCGCAACGCAGAGCCCGGCCATTTGCACATCGATTACTCAGCCGAAGCGGCTGGTGCCAGCCTGACTTTTTCCAGTCGCGACCCGCAATTAATCAAAGCCGTTCACGACTGGTTCGATACGCAATTGCACGACCATGGTCACGATGCGATGGAGATGCACTGTCCTCATCATCAATAACTGTCCAGCAATATTTCGTTAAAAACCGGAAAAATCATGATGCGTAACGCTTTAAAATTGGGCTTATGCCTGCTGATGTTGCCCGCGCTCTGCCACGCCTGGTGGAACGCCGACTGGGCTTCACGCCGTCAGGTAGCGGTGGATGCGGCGGCGACGGGGGCCGACATTCAGGAGACCTTGAGCGAGGTGCCGGTGTTGGTACGGCTGCATGCCGGCAACTTCGGCTACTTTGCCGAACTGGCCGAGAACGGCCGTGACCTGCGCTTTCTCAAAGACGACAAAACCCCACTGGTCTACGACATCGAGCAACTCGACGTGTTGAGCGAGATCGGTCTGATCTGGGTCAAACTGCCGCAAGTGCGCGGCGGCGTGAGCAGCGACGACTTCTGGCTGTACTACGGCAACGCCAACGCCCCGGACGGCTCCGACCCCAAAAACCTGTACGACGTGGCCCAAGGCCTGGTCTACCACTTCAAAGACGGCGAAGCCCTGCCGCAAGACGCCACCGCCTATGGCTCGCATGCCGCCGACTCTAAAGCCGCGATTCAGCCAGGCTGGATCGGTGCCGCCGCTCAATTCACCGGCGCCGGCCCGTTGACGATCAATCCCGCGCCGCAGCTGGCTATTGCGCCGGACAAGGGCTGGACCTTCTCTACCTGGCTAAAACTCGACCAGCCGCAGACCGGCGCCAGCCTGCTGGAGGCCCGCGAAGCCGGCAACGGCCTCGACCTGAGCCTGCAAGGCACGGCCTTATCGGCGCGCTGGACCGGCCCGACCGGCGCCATGAGCACCGCCCCGGTCAACCTGACCCTGGGCAAATGGCAACATATCGCCGTCACCGCCAACAGCGACAAACTCGAACTGTACGTCGATGGCGTATTGGCCGGCAATGCCGCCATCACTCTAGCCGCCGTCAACCCGACGATTGCCATCGGCCGCAACCTGGTCGGTCTGCTCGACGAAGTACAAATCGCCGCCACCGCCCGCAGTGCCGACTGGTTCAAACTCGGCTTCCGCAGCCAAAGTCCCGACTTCTCGGTACTCAGCTACGGCCAGGACGAATCCAACAGCAGCGGCGACGCCGGCCACTTCATGGTCATCGTGCAAAACGTCACCGTCGACGGCTGGGTCGTGATCGGCCTGACCCTGATCATGCTGGTGGTGGCCGTGATCGTCATGGTCAGCAAAACCCTGGTCATCAACCGGATTACCAAGGACAACCGCGCCTTCCTGAGCCAGTACCGCCAGCTCGACCCCAACAAACTCAGCGCCCTGGACCAAGACGACAGCGCCGAAGACCAAGAACTGGCCGACTCCGACCTCCTGACCGCCCTGGTCGGCAAGCACGATCACTTCCAAAGCTCGACCCTGTACCACCTATATCACACCGCCATTCACGAACTGCAAAAACTGCAAGGCAACGCCGACCAAGTGGTCACCCGTGAAGCCTGGGACTACCTGCGGGTCAAGCTCGACAGCCAGATCGTCAACGAAAGCCAACGCCTGAACAGCAACATGGTGCTGCTCACCATCGCCATCGCCGGCGGTCCTTTTTTAGGTCTGCTCGGCACTGTGGTCGGGGTAATGATTACCTTCGCCGCCATTGCCGCCTCGGGCGACGTCAACATCAACTCCATTGCCCCGGGCATCGCCGCCGCGTTGCTGGCCACCGTCGCTGGTCTGGCCGTGGCCATCCCGGCCTTGTTTGCCTACAACTATCTCTTAACCCAAATCAAAGACATCACCGCCAGTATGCGAGTGTTCGCCGATGAATTCCTGGCCGTGCTGTCGATGCGCGCCGCTCAACAATCACGCGGAGCCTAAACCATGAAAGTCGAAGAAGAAGGCAAAGTCTACGACGACATCAACATCACCCCCATGCTGGACGTGGCCTACGTGCTCTTGCTGATTTTCATCATCATGACCACCGCCACCGTGCAGGGCATCACCGTCAACCTGCCCAAGGCCAGCAGTACGCCGTCCTTGTCCAAACCCAAAACCAAGGCCATCTCCATCACCCCGGACGGCAGCATCTACCTCGATACCTACCCGGTATCGATCCAGGAACTGGAAACCCGCCTCGGTCAGTACAAGGCCGCCACCCCGGACTTGCCGGTGGTGGTGAAAGCCGATGCCAGCGTGCAGTACCAGAAAGTCATCGAAGTGTTGGATGTGGTGACCCGGTTGCAGATTAGTCAGCTGGGGTTGGTGACGCAGAAGTTGGTGAAGTAGGGGCGTGGTGTCGCTGACGCGACGGCTGATTTTAAAGTCGGGTCTCGGCCCGACTGCCGAGATACTTTCTTTTGCGTCGCCAAAAGAAAGTATCCAAAGAAAAGGCGACCCGACATCCCGCCTTAATCCTGCGCTTTACGAAAACCATCCATGGTTTTCGCCCTGCGGGCCAGCCTATCGGCTGTTCAAATTTGCTCCTGGCAAATTTGTTGCTTTTGGCGAGGGTTTTCGGAAGGGGCTTCCTGCCCCTCCGAAAACGAGCGGCATCCCTGCCGCTCCCCTGCGGGCTGATCTCGCCAAAAGCTGCGATGCTCGGGGCGGAATAACGGGAAGAACCCCATCCCCACACTTAGAACGACTGGGGAATTAAGGAAGATGGATGGCAGCAGGCGTAGGGTGGGCACGATGAGTGCCCACGCGGCATGCCGACGCGAAACAACAGCCGCTGTTGGGCTAGGACTGACTTGAGAGCGCGGGCGCTTGGGACCCGTGACCACGAATGAATGTAACGAGATGACAAACAAATATGCCTGGCTCCGCCGCTTGCCCGTGTTATTGGGCATAGGTTTAGCCCTTTTGACTGCGTTGGGCGTGTGGTGGTTGGCCGACAAGTTCGAGAAGCCGCCGCAAACCAAAAAGGTGGTGCAGCAGATCACCATGATCCAGCCGCCACCTCCACCGCCCCCGCCGCCCGAGCAAAAGCCGCCGCCGGAAGAGATCAAGGAAGAGAAGATCGAACAGCCGGAACCCGAGCCAGAGCCGGAACCCGCGCCGGAGCAGGATGAAGCGCCGCCGGCGGAAGAACTGGGCCTGGACGCCGACGGCGCGGCCGGCAGCGATGGCTTCGGGCTGGCCGCGCGCAAGGGCGGGCGCTCGATCCTGGGCGGGGGCGGCGGTAATGCCATCCTCTGGTACGGCGGACAGATCCAACGCCAGGTCGAGAACGGCTTGCAAGGCCTGTTGGCTGACAGCGCCGCCAGTCAGGCCGGCTACAGCGTGATCCTGGAAGTCTGGGTCGGCGCCGACGGCCGCATCAGCCGCAGCGAACTGTCCGGCGGCAGCGGCAAGGCCGAGGTCGACCAAGCCATCCGCGCCGCCCTGCCGCGCCTGCGCGCCAGCGTCGGCCGGCCGCCGCCGGAGAACATGCCGCAGCCGATCCGGATCCGGCTGACCTCCCGGGTGTAGGGACCACACCACCGATTTTTAAGACTATTGATTAAGCGACAAACCATGACTACCGCCACCAAAACCCTAGCCCTGCTGCTGACCGGCAGCCTGGCCGCCACCACCGGCGCGCATGCCGCCGACGAGACGATTTCGGTCAAAAAATCCACCCTGGTCAATCTGGTCGACCTGCTGGTGCAACGCGGCGTGATCAACCAAGACGAAGGCAAAGGCCTGGTCAGCGCCGCCGAACAGGAAGCCGCGGCCCAGGCCGCCCAAGCGGCGGCCAACGCCGCGGTTGCCGGCACCGGCAAAGCCGCGTCCGGCGATCAGACGACGGCCAACCTCCCGGCCGGCGAGGGCGCCGTCGCCGCCGAGTGGGCGGGCGAACCGGCCAATGCCAAAGCCAAAACCGGCAAAATCAAACACGTCGTCTACGTGCCGGAGTTCGTGAAAAAAGAAATCCGCGACCAAGTCCGGGCCGAACTGAAAGCCGACGTCCTGCAAGACGTCAAACAGGATGCTAAAACCGAAGGCTGGGGCATCCCCGGCGCCTTGCCGGCATGGGTGGCGGCGATCCACCCCAGCTTTGACATGCGCATCCGCTTTGCCGACGAGTTTTACGGCAAAGAAAATGCTGGCGGCATCGAGAATGTCGGTATCGATACCGCCGGCAACTTCTTCGGCCCCTATAACTGGTTGTCCATCAACCGCGCCGGCAATACCCCGCAAGGCGGCTTGAACCGGCAGGTGGCGCTCAATCCCAACGAAGCCATTGTCAACAATCAAAAAGACCGCTTGCGCCTGCGCGAACGCTTCCGTCTGGGTTTCGAAGCCAATATTGCCGACGGCCTGAAAGCCGGGATTCGTTTTGCCACCAGCAACCTCAACAACCCGGTGTCCAACGACCAGACCCTGGGCAATACCGGCCAGTCCTACCAGTTTGCGATCGACCGTTCCTACCTGCAATACGACTATATCGACGACAAAAACACTAACTGGTTTAGTTTGTACGCCGGCCGCATCATCAATCCCTTCGTCTCCACCGACATCGTCTACGATCCGGATCTCAGCTTCGAAGGCGTGGCCGGCAGTTTCCGCCTGCCGTTCAACCGCGGCAGCAACAAACTGGCCGGCTACAAAGCGCCGAACCCCACCGCGCGCTTCGGCATCAATCAGGGGCAGCAAACCCCCGACAGCCTGTTCCTGACCTTGGGCGTGTTCCCGCTGCAAGACATCGACGTCTCGGTCAACGACAAATGGCTATACGCCGGCCAAGTCGGCGCCGACTGGCTGGTATTCAACGACTCGCGGTTCAATGTCGCGGCATCGTACTACGAATTCCAAAACGTCAACGCCCGCCGCAACCCACTCGGCAGCCATGTCTACGACTGGACCGCCCCGCAATTCGTGCAAAAGGGTAACTCGATGGTCGCCATCACCGACGTCAACACCCTCAACGGCGTCTGCGACGATACCGTCGGCTGCTTATTCGGCTTGGCGTCCGAGTTCAAAGTGTTCAATGCCACGGCGATGTTCGACTACGCCGGCTTTGACCCGGCCCATGTGTTGTTGACTGTTGATTACGCCAAGAACCTGGGTTACGACAAGCAAAAGATCGCCGCCGAGTTTCAGAACGGCATCGTCAACTACACCAATAACAAACCGCGCACTATGGCGTACCAAATCCGCGTCGATGTCGGCCAACCGGACGTGCGGCGCTGGTCCGACTGGAGCGTCAATCTGGCCTACCGCTACGTGCAGCGCGACGCCGTGCTGGATGCCTTCACCGACTCCATCTTTCACTTGGGCGGCACCAATGCCAAGGGCTGGGTGGCCGGCGTGCAATACGGCCTGGCCAAGAACACCTGGCTCAACCTGCGCTGGTTAAGCACCGACGCCATCGACGGCCCGAAATACAGCATCGACACCCTCAACGTCGATCTGAATGCACGGTTCTAAGGAGGCGGCGAGGATGAAGCATCGACAGCAAATACACCGGTCCATATCGGTCCGGTCGCGTACCCGGCTCAGGCACTGGCTGGCCGGCCTGCTCGTCAGCGGCCTGCTGGCGAGCGCCGGTCCGACCCTGGCCGAACCCAAAGCGGCCGCCCCCGGCGGCGAGGCCATCAAAAAAGCCCAAGGCCTGATCCGCCAGCTCAGCCAGGAGAAAGCCGCGCTGGAAGCCGAGAAAACCGCCTGGGCCGGCGAAAAAGCCACGCTGGAGGCCAAAGTCAAAAGCCTGGATGCCGCCGTGGCCCAACTGCAACCCTTGCAGGCCGAAGTGGCCCGCTATAAAGCCGGCCTGGAAACGGTGCGCAGCAATCTGGAAGCGCAACTGGGCCAACAGCGGCAGCGGGAACAGGCCTTGCTGCAAAAGCATAATGACGTGGTTGCCAAGGCCCGCGACATCCGCGACGACAACAGCTTGCTGGTGCAGGCCGTGCAAGAGCGCGAACAATGGATCGCGCAATGCACGGATGTCAACCAGCAGTTGCGGACCGCCAATCAGGAGATACTCAAGCAGTACCAAAATAAAGGTCTGCTGCAACAACTGGCGGAACTGGAGCCCTTGACCGGCATCGGCCAAGTGCAAACCGAAGCGGTGGCGGAAGCGTACCGCTATAAATTGCAGCAGTTGAAGATCACCCCGTTCGAGCCCAGCGTGCCGAATGGTCAAGGCGGACAAAATGTTCAAGGCGCACAAAATGTTCAAGATGGACAAGGCCGTCAGAGCGAGTTATCGACGCCCACTGCGCCGGCCGATGGCGCAAACACTGCCTTGCCGGTGGCCGGTGCGGTGCCGGCGAAGGAGGATGCCGGCCAGCCCGGCGCACAGGGCGACGCCAGTCCGGAGGCGGGCCGATGACGCGTCAGACATTATTGACCGCGATCGGCCTGATCCTGCACGGCACGGTGGCGGTACATGCGGCGGACGCCGGGCAAAATCCGGCCGCGCCGCCGCAAAACGCCGTCCAACCGGCGGCCGCCCCGGCCAACGAGACCGCCGCCCAATGGGCCGGCGACCAGCAACCGCGTTTCGACGTGCTGGATTACCAGATCGACGGCAACACTGTTCTGGATGACGAAACCCTGGAGCGGGCCGTCTATCCGCACCTGGGGCCGGACAAAACCGTCGAGGACGTGGAAAAAGCCCGGGCTTCCCTGGAAGAAGCCTACCGCAACGCCGGCTATCCGACCGTGGTGGTGGCGATACCGGAACAGGATGTCGAAGGCGGGGCCGTGCGCTTGAGCGTGGTGGAAGGCACCATCGAGACCCTGCACATCAGCGGCTCGCGCTATTACGCGCTGGGTAAGATCCGCGACGGCGTACCGGCCCTGGCCGAGGGCCAGGTGCCGCACATGCCCAAGGTGCAGGCGCAGATGAATACCCTGGCCCAGCAATCGGCCGACCGCAATGTGACGCCGGTGTTCCGGGCCGGCAGCACGCCGGGCAAAATGGAAGTGGAATTAAAGGTCAAGGACGAACTGCCATTGCACGGCAATCTCGAAATGAACAGCCGCAACTCCGAACATACCAGTTACACCCGGCTTTTGGGATCGCTGCGCTACGACAACCTGTGGCAGAAGTTCCATAGCGCCTCCTTCCAGTATCAGGTGTCGCCGGAAATCAGCGAGGAAGTCCAGGTCTGGTCCGGCACCTACGTGCTGCCCACCGGCTGGGCCGACACCCGCCTGGCCCTGTACGGCATCGGCATCAGCTCCAACACCCAGCTCGGCGTCAACGTCGGCGGCCTGTCCGTGGTCGGCGCCGGCTCGATCTACGGCGCCCGGTTGGTCAAGCCGCTGCCGGGGGCGTCCGACAACGTGACACACAGCCTGAGCTTTGGCTTCGACTACAAAAGCTTCGAGCAACAGATCGCCAGCCTCACCGAAAATACCCCGATCAGCTACGCGTCATTCATGACCGGCTACGACGGCAGCCTGCGCACGGCCGACAGCACCACCGCGCTGAGCCTGGCCAGCCACTTCTCGTTCCGCGGCCTGGGTAACGACGCCCAGCAGTTCGCCAACAAGCGGCGCGATGCCGCACCGAACTTCCTGTACCTGACCGGCGATCTCAAGCATCAGCAACGCCTGCCGTGGGATTTTCGGCTGCTGGCCCGGGCCGGCGGCCAGGCCAGCATGTCGGCCCTGATCAGCAATGAACAGTACTCGGCGGGCGGCCCGCTCAGCGTGCGCGGCTACCATCAAACCCAACTGCTGGGCGATCACGGCGTCAACCTGTCGCTGGAACTGCAAACGCCGCACCTGCTGCCGGGGGATTGGGACGACAGCCAGAACCTACGCCTGCTGAGCTTTTTTGATTGGGCCAACATCTGGATCGACCACCCTATCGCCCCCACCCCGGCCACCGCGCACCTGGCGTCCGCCGGCATCGGCCTGCGTACGCAATGGTTCAAGTATCTGCTGGGCGAGCTGGACTGGAGCTATCCGTTTTACCGGCAAGGCACCGTCGACCCCGGCCAGCAGCGCGTCGATTTTAGGCTGGTTTATGAGTTTTAAGGGCTGGGTAGCTGTCATTTTCTAGCCGCATTAGTTTCATAGTCGTCGGGCATTTCGTTTCAGTTATTAGTTTCACTTGAACTCGAAGTAAACAAATATTGCTCCGACTTTTTGACTAAAAAATGCGCATATCAATATATATAAATAGATATATCGTTTGGTAATAAATAAATGACTGTTTCCTAAAACCGTACTAATCGAATGGAAAGCGGGATTATTTGCAGAATAGAAGGAATGTAGCTAATTGATATGCAAAAAATATGTCCTCGACATAAAGTTTTCGTATTAGCCCCCGGCACACATTCCTCGCCCTGTTGATCCCATAACAGCAAGAATAACGGGTTGACCGGCGCTATCGTTATATCTTAATGTTTATAACGAATTGTCGTTGCCAATGGATTCAATCAATCCGGCTCTCGTATTCGGAAACTAAGCAAAGTGCTATTTAACTTGAGTTATTCGCAACAAAATCCGCGGACAAGGGCGTTGCAAGGATGTGATTCGCTTCCATCTAGCCGGTTAATTGATGGAGATGAGGCAAATCGCCGACGGTGCCGCCTTTATCGGTCGTAACGGCATCAATCTCCAGGGACGAATAAGAGAAAACCAAACCGCCACACCGGCCGCAAGGCCGGGCCGGAAAATCACGGGGCTCGCCAGAGCCGGCCGGATTGCCTCTCAGGAGCAGGGGAGGGTCTTCGAGTTAAGACCATCTGCTCCAACCCACGTTTTCAGTCGATGGAAGACGCCTGGCAAATGGCTTTGCTAGGGTAAAAAGCCATGGTCGGCCAATGCGGCACAGGTAAGTGCTGCAAGCAATCGCCGGGATTCGGTCATTGCGGATACACCAGAAAGGTGATCGGCAGGGATGCTTTGGTGCCGACAAATCCAGGACGGACGAGTCGGCCCAAAACCCATGCCTCGCCTGTCAATCGGGCGGTGTAGGACTAAAAGCAGGAGAGAGCGAATTTAAATCAAAAGATCGCGTTTTTTGTATTCCCAGCCACTTTTCCAACCTTAAAGGATTATTAATGAACAAACATCAATTCAAGCAGCCCGCATTGGTTTTGGCCATCGGTGCGGTGCTAAGCACCCAAACCGGTTTGGCCGCTGCGACTACTCTGAGCGTGGAAGCGGTCTCGGACACCTTTCTGACCAGCTACTCGCTGCAGGCCAATTCGAACATGTCCAGCTACGGCGCGATGATGATCTCCGCTCCGGTAGCGGATCCGCAGCAAGGCATCAGCGAGGTGCGTACCATGGAAAACCTGGTGGCCTACAACACGGCTTCGATCAAATCCGGGTTTGATTCGCAATACGGCGCGGGCAACTGGCACGTCACCGATGTGCAACTCAAGTGGTATACCAACTTCGACATCCAAGGCGTGCCGGCCAACAACAACCAGTTCAACGTGCCGCATGCCGGTTACTTCGGCGTTTCCTATTTCAGCAACGATAGCTGGTTCAATCCGGCGACTGCCGGAGTGACCGGGTTGAGCAATTCCAACCTGACCTGGAATTCGGTTTACGGCAACGGCGGCGTCTACAGCAATCTGTTTGCCGGTCAACAGTCAACGGGAACTTTCTATTATCCGACCGGCAATGCCAATGGTACTACCGATTGCGTCTCCCAAGCCTGTGCCCCGCGCTTTTGGGACCTGAGTCTGGCGACCGGTTTGGTAAATGACATCCTCGCAGGTGACTACCTCTCCTTCCACGGCTATGCGGCGGATAACCAAGTCGTTTATCTGATCAACCAACTCACCAAACCCGGTGCTCATCCGCAAATCTTCATTAGTGCCGAAGCCGGTCCCGCCGCCGTGCCGTTGCCGGGAGCGGTCTGGTTATTTCTGAGCGCCTTCCTGTCCGTTTTGGGCTTCTCGAAACGCGCCGGCGCGCCGGGCCGTCTCTCCGTCTAAGTTTCGGCCAAACCAAGATCAGGGCTATCGTCATGCGCTCCATTCCGGAAACGACAAGATGTTTTGAACGTCGAGAAATTGCTATCAACCGATTTCCCGATGCTCAACATAAGACTGTCTTTGCCATCGGCGGCCCACTTTCGTCTCCCCCGCGCTGCAATCCCGATGTTCCCGGTTGCGGCGCGGCACTCCTTGATATCGGTTACAGCCGATCACGCAAATCAGTTGTTACCAAGAGGTCGCGATGAATACCGAAAACACTGAGGTTACGGAACAACAAATCGCCGAACTGGTGCGCCGATTCTATGAAAACGCGGCGGCCGACGACAGGCTAAAAGCCATCTTCGACGGTGCCATCCACGATTGGGACGATCACCACCGTGTGGTCGAAAACTTTTGGTCGCGGACGCTGCTAAACACCGACCGCTATCAAGGTAGTCCTTACCCCATCCACACCCGCCTGCCATTGCAGATCGAACATTTCGACATTTGGCTTGCACACTTCAGGCAAACGGCCAGGGAAGTATTGCCGGCGGAAGCCGCTGAGCGCGCCATTGCCCGCGCCGAGCATATGGCGGAAAGCTTTAAGGTCGGGATGTTCTTCGACTACAACCCGGCGCGGACGAGCTCTTGCGCCAATCCCGGCGACTAAGGCAGTGGATGTAGCGATGAGCCAGAATCCGCAATTTCCGGTTTGGAGCCGACTGCTAGGCGAAAGCATGCAGGCGATGCGGCAACACCATTACGGCCGGGCGGCCGCGCTGTTGCGGTCGGTTGTCGGCAACGGCTCACGTAAAGTCAGGCTATGGCCCCATTACCGGCAGGCATTGGCGAATTTTGCCTTCGCCTTGTACCGGAATGGCGATGTCGGCGAGGCTCTGGCCTACCAGACTCAACTGCTGCTGACCTTGCCCAACGATGTGGAAGCGCGCGGCAACTTTTTGCTGTTACTCAAAGCCGGCGATGCGCATTTGCCCGATTCCGCCGAATTTCGGCGCGCATTGCGTAGTGTGATGGCGCAGAGCGATGTCTCCGAATATGCGTTGGAAATCGCCCGGTCGCTATTGAAGGACTCGGTTTTTCGTCAGGCGTTCGAGCTTTTATTATCCGGCGACGATAAGCAAGCCGTCAGTGCCTTACGTCAGGGCCGGTTGCGGGCGATGATGCAAATGCCGTTGTTTTTACTGCTGTTGCGCGGCAGTTTGATTCCGTTGCCGGCATTCGAAACGGTGCTGCGCCGCTTGCGCAAGGCACTATTGTTGACTTACGCCGTACCGGCTAAGGCAGCTGAAATTGCCCGGCCGGGCAAGGTGGAGTGGGAGTTCATCGGCGCACTGGCCCGCTACAGTTGGCTGACCGAATATGCGATAGCCGAAGACGAACAGGAAACCGCCATTGTCGGGCTGTTGCGGCGGCAGTTGGATATCGGCCTGAGTTTGCCTTCCGAGCCGGCATGGCAGCCAGCGTTAGCCTATCACTCGCTGTACCGCTCCGGCTTGGACTTGTCCGATTGCCGTGCCTTGTTCACTCAAGCCTCCGTCGTTTGGAAACCGTATTTACAGCCCTTGGTAAAGGAATGGCAAGCCTGTTTGGCGGAACGCATCCTGGCCGCGGATATTGAAAGTCTTACCGGCATCGGCAGCGAGCTTTCCGAACAAGTACGCCGGCAATACGAAGAAAACCCGTTTCCGCGCTGGCAACGCGACCCTATTGCCCATCAGCGCTTGAGCGCCGGACGCTGGCTGACCGGTTTCGCTCCCGGCCTGCATCTGCCGAGGGAATTCGATGGCCCGGTGAATGTACTAAGCGCCGGCTGCGGCACCGGGTTGGAACCCATTTCCCTGGTCCGGCAAATCCAGACGGGCCGCTATTTGGCTATAGACCTCAGCCGGGCCAGTCTGGCCTATGCCCGGCGCATGGCAAAGCAACTGGGGTTGGCCGACGCCATCGACTTTAAGCAGGCCGATATTACCCAACTGGACGGCTTTAAAGAACGCTTCGATCTGATCACCGCCAGCGGTGTCTTACACCATTTGGAGAACCCGTTGGCGGGCTGGCGGATTTTAACCGGCTTGCTAAAGCCCGACGGCATCATGTTGGTGAGCTTGTACAGCGAAGCGGCGCGGCAAACCGTGGTTCGCGCCCGGCGGCTGATCGCCGAAAACAACTGGCAGCCGACGCCGGCGCGGATGCGGCAATTCCGCCAAGCAATCTTGAATGGCGAACACGAAGAACTGAAACCGTTGCTGCAATGGCGGGATTTTTACAACCTCAGCATGTTTCGCGATCTGGTGTTTCACGTCAACGAACATCGCTACAGCCTGCCGCAAATCGAACAACAGTTGGCCGAACTGGGACTGCGCTTCGTCACCATGCGCGGCCTGACCATGCCTTTGCAGGCGCTGTATCAAGCCGGTTTTCCGCAAGATCCCGGCGGCACCGACCTCGCCAACTGGGCCCGATTCGAGGAACAGCAGCCGAACGCCTTCGCGTCCATGTACGGGCTGGTGCTGCAAAAACCGGGGAGGGACTAGACCCCGAAATTCGCGGATTAACTTAACGAATGATTTTACCAATCGATGTCCGCTAATCCCCCAACTTGCGGCAGCGAACGGCAAATCCACAAGGAATGTGGCTTGGCAAACGGAGGCGCCAAGGTAACAAATCCAGGAAATTCGTAGTGCAGGCAAGCGCTGCGACAAGTAGCCGGGATGGCGCTTGCAAGGGATGCACCGGTCCGATGTCCCGCACGGAACGCCGGTGTCGATGCCGCCAGGCTGGCTATATCGACACCACCTTTTTTGCGCCGTCTCAATCAAGGCCGTTTTTCCCATTTGGGTTTGGGCGGATGGCGCGCAAAAACAGTTCATGCCACACCGGTCGTAAGGCCGGGCCGGAAAATCACGGAACTCGCCAGAGTTAGCCGGATTGCCTCTGAACACGGAGTGCCGCGCGGGGCAAAGTGTTTAAACAATTTATCGCTGATTTTGACCGCCCTAGGGCCAGGAGTTTTTCGTGCACGGATTTTTACATCTCACTAATAGCGTATCGCTGCTTGCTGCCTTGGTTATTGCCGAGATTCGAAGTGAATTGTCGATACCAGGTTGGAAGTTAACCCTATTTATGCCTTGGCCTCCTTTGGCAATTGCCGTGCGCGGAAAGTTTAGCGTGGGACCAGGCAAGTAACCGCGGCCCCCGGCCGCAATTTAACCGCCCGCAAGGGCTCTCAATATCAATCTTAAGGTAGAACATTATGCAAAACAGCAAATCCAACATTCGCGCGGTGGTCATCGCGTCGGCGTTTTTATTGTCCTTATCGGCAACGGCCGATGCCAGTGTCAGGCTGAGCGGCTTTTTGAATGCCGGCAGCCCCACCAATTTCGGTATTGCCGATCTGCAAACTTACGCCGCCAGTCACGGCAGTGCCGTCAAAACTGTCACCGTCGGCAGCGATACATATACCGGTGTCTCGTTATACAGCTATATCAGTTCATATGTAGCCAAGGATTCCAACGCGAAAAACGACATCCTGCGCGATTATGTGCTGGCCAACGGCAGCAGCGGCAGCACGGTTTACGCCATGGGCAACCTGCTCGGCAGCGGCTTTGGCGTCGCCAACGACATCATCGCCTACAGCGACAGCAATGGCACACTGGTGGCCCCAAGCGTCATCGCCGCCGACGGTTCCAGCGTCTACGGTTTGAGTAGCTTGAACGTCGGTCATGTGGCCTGGCAAGGAGCCGGAGCTGGCGGTATTTCCAGCTCATTCACGGTCGGCGGCGCGGTTAGCAATCCTGGCAGCTATTCGACGGCTAATCTGCCTGGTTCGTTGACGCCAACCACCGTATTCACCAAACCGGACGGTAGCTCACTGGTGGTTAACGCGACGACCGGCTTTACCGGGGTATCGATGTGGGATTTGCTGGTGGCTGCCGGCATCTCCACCGATTCCAACATCTTGAAAACCTCCTACGTCATCGCAACCGGTAGCGACAACTACACAGCGGTCTATTCCATGGAAGAAATCATGGCGGCCTATGGCAATCAAGGCGATTTGGTCGCTTGGGCTGATGGACTCGGCACTGGTTTGGGCAATAGTGGTGTGTTTCGCACCGTGGTGCCGTCCGATCTGAAAGGTGGACGCTATATGTCCAATTTGTCCAGCCTGACGGTCGTCAACGCGGTACCACTGCCGGCTGCGGTCTGGATGATGTTGACCGGCTTGGTGGGCCTTGCATTCAGTTCGCGTAAACGCGTGTTGGTCGCTTAAACCGTTGGTTTGGCTGTCGCCGGCTGCAGGCCGCTCCTCCGTGGTTTGCGTCCGGCTTGGCTGAGCGGACCCGAAAACTTGTAAAAAATCAGTCACGAGAATTTCCTATGCATGCAATGTATCGAATGCTTTGCGGCAGCGCTCTGCTGTCTGCTGCAATGACCCTGCAAGCAGCCGGTCCGCTGCCAGTGTCCCTGCGTGGGGTACCGGTACCGCCGGTACCTGGTTTGCTGGATGGCGCCAGCCCTATCGTCGTCGATAAAAATGCGGCGATTACCTTGGGCAAGGCCTTGTTCTGGGACCAAAGTGTCGGTTCGGACGGTCAGGCCTGCGCCTCCTGCCATTTCAGCGCCGGCGCCGATGGCCGTCTCAAGAACCAGATCAATCCCGGACAAAATTCGGTGCTACCAACCGGCCAGACCTTCGATGCATTGCCGTCCGGCAACGGCGGCCCCAACCACACCTTGGTGGCTGAGGATTTTCCGCTGCAACGTTTCAGCAACGTCACCGACAGCAGCACGTTGATGTATAACACCGACGATGTGGTCAGCTCCGCCGGCACCTTCGGCGGCGAATTCACCGGCAGCTCGCCATTCAGCGGTGCCAACGACCAATGTCAGCGTAGTGCCAGCGAGGTATTCAACGTCGGTCACGTCGGCACCCGCAAAGTCGAGCCGCGCAACACGCCGACTGTCATCAACGCAGTGTTCAACCACCGCAATTTTTGGGACGGCCGCGCCAATAACAGTTTCAACGGCAGCAGTCCCTGGGGACCGCGCGATCCCGAAGCCGGTGTTTGGGTCAAGCTCAACGCCAAGACCGTGGTCAAACAACGCCTTAACCTGATCAACTCGTCGCTGGCTTCGCAAGCCGTGGCGCCGCCGATTTTCAATGACATCGAAATGGGCTGCCATGCCCGTACCTGGCCGGACATCGGCCGCAAACTACTTAACCGCCAACCGCTACAAACACAGCAAGTGCATCCGCAAGACAGCGTGTTGGGAGCCTTAAGCGCCAGTAGCGGCAGCGAGCTGAAACCGGGCCTGAAAACCACCTACAAAAACCTGATTACCCAAGCCTTCAATAACCAGTACTGGTCTTATAGCGGTGTCGGTAAATTCGGCGCTCCGGCCGGCGGCGGTAGCGCCTATAACCAGATGGAAGCCAACTTTTCGCTGTTCTTCGGTTTGGCCATTCAGTTGTACGAATCGACCTTGGTTTCCGACCATTCACCGCTGGATTTGAGTCCATTGGATGCAGCGATGATTCCAACCTGGTCCAATGTATCCGATCCGGCATTGGTCGCGTCGCTGAAGCGCGGCGTTAGTCTGTTCGTGAACAATAACTGCTCGTTGTGCCATGCCGGACCGACGCTGTCCTTGGCGGCGGTAGCCACCAACGCCGCGCTGGTAACGCCGACGGCGGGCGCTACTTTCGGACCGCCGGCCACGCCAATCGCCTACGGCCCGAATGCCTTTGGCCCGAATAATATCGCGGCCAGCGCCGGCATCTCCCGATATGTCAATCCGGTAACCCGCGACAATACCAGCCAGAACCTGCCGCGCTTGATGGATTTGGGTTATAGCAACGTGGGCGTCACCAAACCGGATGCCGATCCTGGTTTGGGCGGCGCCGATCCTTTCGGTCAGCCACTATCGTTCGTGGCCCAATACACCGAATATCTTGCCGGCAATAGCGCCGGGGTCTTCGATTTGCCGGTGGACAACGTGCGCAGCTGCGATTTTTTAATACCGCTGGCGGTCAATCTAACTGTGCCGATCAGCAATATTTTTCTGCCCAACGACGGCATTCAGGCGGACGGCAGCAGGGAAGGGGTGGCGCGCAATCAAAATTGCCGCAATAACAATCCGAATACGGCTTATAGCCCGACTATCGCGGCCGCCCAGGCCAACCGCAACGGCAGCAAGATGGCCATCGCAACCAACGCGGCATTTAAGGTGCCGACCTTGCGCAACGTTGAATTGACCGGGCCTTACATGCACAACGGCGGCATGGCCAGCTTGACGCAAGTCATCGAGTTTTACGCCAGACACGGCAATTTCTCCAGTCCCGAATTGCATGCGGCCATCGGTCCCATCGCCACCAATTTGGTCGCCCCGCAAAACACCGCCGATCTGATCAATTTCTTGAATGCGCTGACCGACGAACGGGTGCGTTACCAAAAAGCGCCGTTCGACCATCCGCAACTGACGATTGCTCATGGCCATGTCGGTAATGCCTTGCAAGTCGAAGCCGGCAACCCTCTGGCGACGGACTTAGCCAGGGACGAAGTGTTGATACTGCCGGCAGTCGGCGCCGCCGGGGCCCAAGCGCCGATAACTCCGTTCTTGACGCCGGCACAGTAAGCGGCCGGCAGCTTATTCATTGAATTCAACCTTTGGAAACCAGTATGAAAACATCGATCTTTAAACCACAAAACGCCGGTATCGCGCTGGCGCTAAGCCTCAGCTTCGTCGATCAAGCACTGGCATCCGCCAGCTACGACAGTCGTGTCAGCCTAAGTTATTCCATCACTGTATTGGATAGCGCCAATCCAACCGGGGGCGACAACACCGGCTTGAATATCTTGGGAACCTATCTGCAACCCAGCGATGATTCTAGCTTTTATGCCGCCGTCAGCGGCGATGGCCAGTATCTAGCTCCCAGTCCCAATCCGGCGGCGGTCGCGGTCACCGGCAGCTTCAACGGCACCTTCACAACGACTGGTAGTGCCGTACTCGGCAGTGTTGACAGCTTGCACACCGGGCTGTTCGGCCTCGAATTCAGCAATAGCGGTCCTTATGGCTACAGCCTGGCTGTCAACTTGAATTACGCCTTACAAGCCTCCGTCCACGGCGAGTACGCCAACAGCAGCATCTTTTTCGATTACTGGGATGGGGCCGGTTCGCTTTCCGGTTTCGATTATGTCTCGGCCGCCGCGTTTACCGGCTATCTCGACGACCAACAATCCGCAACCAATACCGTGACCTGGCACTTCACGCTGGCAGCGGGCGCCACACAACAGCTTTATGCCCAAGCCGGTATTCAGTCGCATCTGGAGTCGGCCGACGCCTCGCCGGTGCCGCTACCCGGCGCAGCTTGGCTGTTCTTGAGCGGCATGATGGCGAGTCTGGCGTTAATGGGCAGGAGAAAGCACGCCGCCGGCATGAGCTAAGCATATTTTCATGCCCTCCTTTCGATGACCGGAGGGAGAAAACCGGTCGTTAACCTAGCGCAAGGACGCGCGCCTTTAGCCCGATTTTTAGCGTCTTTTGGTTATGGGTATACCGCATGGATTGGCTCGACATGTCGCGGGACCCGGCGGACGGATAGGCCAAGGTAACAAAGCCGGGAAAACAGGTAGCGAAGGAATCGTCTGCCATCGATTGCCGGGACGGCAATTGAAAAGGAGGTACCGGGCTGGTGCTTGAACAAGGATGGGGGAGATGAAACAGGCTGTTTCGTCGGTGCTCAATTTGCCATGGCTTAGCCATTTTTTAAACGCTTTTTAGACACGAGTACGCTATGAAACTTTTATCTGCAGTACATACAGTCGCGGTTTTGGCGGCTTTCACATTCGGCAGCGGCGCGGCCCAGGCCAGCGTTGCCTACAACACTAACGGATGGGACAGCGGTGCATTTCCCGGTGCCTCCGGGTACGTGCCCGGCACCTGGATCGGGAGTGCCGCGCCGGCATATACGGGCAAGCTGAACGCGGTGTGGTACGCGGATTTAAGTGCCGGTGCCAGCGATGTCGTTTCCAGCGGCAATGCCATCGGAGCCGGAGCCGATCCACTTTATGAATTAGCGGTCGGGCCTATGGGTTGGCAGCGTTCGCCGGCCGCTTCATACCCGCATCAGGGCATGGGTCACGGCTCGGATATCGGCCTGATATCGCTGACGAGTGCCGCCGATTTGACCATCACCGTAGCGGCCGATTCGTTGACACCGTTGGATCTCACCACGGTAATCAGGCCCGGGTTTTCGCTGTTCCAAGGATGGGATACCGGTACGACCGCTAATCAACCGGTCCCGTATTACAACAACCAAAACAACCCGTTGGGTACGGTCGGTCTGACATATTTGAACGGCGCCGGCAGCACCGGTACTTCGGTCAGCCTGACCTTCAGTAATCTGGCGGCCGGCAATTACACGCTGATTCTCGGCGGTAACGCCGGCGGCGGTCACGGTCTATACAGCGTGACATTCGCGACTTCGCCGGTTCCGTTACCGGCGGCGGTTTGGCTGTTTAGCTCTGTACTGATGGGCTTTGCTTGGTTCGGCGGGCGCAAGGCGAGTTAACACACAAAGAGCGGCAGGAAGCGCCGAATAAATCGTCATCGCCGCGCATGCGGTAACGGCAAATCCGATTTAGTCAGCGTTTCCCCGCCATCGCCAACAAAGTATTCGCCAAGCAAAAACCGCAACCCGGCCGAAAGCCGCGAAACCCAAACATTAATCTGAAATGAGCAAACGACATATGCGCGCGATTTACCAAATGATTTCGGCCGCTGCCTTGGCCGCTGCCGCATTCTCCGCCCCTGCTGACGGTCCGCTGCCGGTATCCCTACGCAACGTACCGTTACCGCCGGTTCCCGGTTTATTGGACGGCGCTAATCCCATCGTCGTCGATAAAACGGCGGCGATCGCCTTGGGCAAGGCCTTGTTCTGGGATCAGAACGTCGGCTCCGACGGTCAAGCCTGCGCCTCCTGCCATTTCAGCGCCGGCGCCGACGGCCGCATCAAAAATCAAATCAATCCGGGGCAAAACGCCGCGCAACCAAGCGGCCAAACCTTCGATAGCTTGCCGTCCGGCACCGGCGGCCCCAACCATACGTTGACTGCCGCCGACTTTCCATTGCACCGGTTCAGCAATCCGCGCAGCAACAGCAGCCAAATCACGTTTACCACCGACGATGTCGTCAGTTCGGCCGGCACCTTCGGCGGCGAATTCGCCGGGGTAAGCCAAGTCAGCGGCACCAGCGACCAGTGCGCCCGCACGCCCGACGAGGTCTTCAACGTCGGCCACGTCGGCACCCGCAAAGTGGAGCCCAGAAATACCCCCTCCGTGATCAATGCGGTGTTCAACCACCGCAACTTTTGGGACGGCCGTGCCAACAATGTCTTCAACGGCAGCAGTCCGTGGGGGCCGCGCGATCCCGATGCCGGGGTCTGGGTCAAGCTCAATGCCAAGACCGTGGTCAAGCAGCGGCTGAATCTGATTAATTCCTCGCTGGCCTCGCAAGCGGTGACGCCGCCGGTATTCAACGATGTGGAAATGGGCTGCAAAGGCCGCGGCTGGCCGGACATCGGCCGCAAATTGTTGTCGCGGCAAGCCTTGCAATATCAAGCCGTACACCCCAGGGACAGAGTATTGGGCAGCCTGAGCCAGAGCAGCGGCAATACGCTGAAACCCGGTCTGAAAACCACTTACAAAGCCCTGGTTACCCAGGCCTTCAACCCGCAATATTGGTCTTACAGCGGCATCGGCGGCTTCGGTGCGCCGGCCAAGGGCGCGCCCTACAATCAGCTGGAAGCGAATTTCGCGATGTTCTTCGGTATCGCGGTGCAATTGTACGAAGCGACTCTGGTGTCCGACCAATCGCCGTTCGACCTGAGTCCCGTCGATGCCGATCTGGTGCCGGTCTGGACTAACGTGAGCGGCGCCACGCCGGCCGAGACCGCCGCCAAAATCGCCTCGTTGAAACACGGCTTCGACCTGTTCGTCAACAATCACTGCGGCCGTTGCCATGTCGGGCCGACGCTGAGCCAGGCGGCGGTGGGCACCAATGCCGCATTGCTGACCGCCACGCCGGGCGGCGTATTCGGCCCGGCATCGACGCCGATTGCCTATGGGCCGGATGCGTTTGGACCTTCGAGCGCCGCGACATTGTCCGGCGCCACTGCATCCGGCAGTCCGCTGACTCGCGATTTTAATATTCTGATCCAACCTCGGTTGATGGACTTGGGATTTGCGAACATCGGCGTGACTCAGCCCGATGCCGATCCCGGCGTCGCCGGCCACGATCCGTTCGGCAACCCGCTGTCGTATGCCGTCCAGTACGTCGCTTATCTGATCGCCGACAGCGCCGGGATGAGCGATCTACAGGTCGAGAAAATCCGCGCCTGCGACTTCCTGGCGCCGCTGGCCCTAAACACGCAGATTGACGATGCGGCATATTTTTCGTCCGGCGACAGCCTGCAAGCGGACGGCAGCCGGGAAGGCGTATTGCGCAGCCTAAACTGCGCCAACCCGGATACGGCTTACATCCCGACGCCGGCCGCCGCGCTGGCCAATCTGCATGGGCCGAAACTAGCGACCGCAACCGCCGGCGCGTTCAAAGTGCCGACGCTGCGCAACGTCGAACTGACCGGCCCCTATATGCACAACGGCGGCATGGCAACCCTGACGCAAGTGATCGAGTTCTACGCCAGACACGGCAACTTCGTCAACGACGCGCAAAACTTCAATCTGGGCGCTAGTTCAGCCTCATTGACGACCGTGCAAAACACCGCCGACCTGACCAACTTCATGCTGGCGCTGACCGACGAACGGGTGCGTTACCAAAAAGCGCCCTTCGACCATCCGCAATTGACCGTCGCCCACGGCCATGCCGGCAATGAGTTAGCGGTGACTGCCGGTAACCCGCTGGTCAATGCGGGCGCCGATCTGGCGAAAGACCAATATCTGACAATCGAAGCGGTCGGCGCAGATGGCAGCGCTACGCCGCTTCAGTCTTTTAGCGATCGCTTGGCGCCGTAAGCGGGAGATGCCGGGATCGATAGGGGAAGCATTTGGCTGGAACGGGGGGCGAACCGGCCCGAGTCATCGATTTTTTAACTGACAAACAGGAGATAGCTATGAGAGATAGACAGAACAAAAAGGGCGGGTTCCGTCGAGTTTTGGGATGCGCGATGCTGATCGCAGGCCTGATGCCCTTGTCCGGCGAAGCGGCCATCGTCAATTACCAATTGAGTTTTACCGACCAGAACGCAGGTCCCGCCGGAACGGGGTCTTTTGTCTGGAACACCGATACCGAAATCATGAGCGGTTTGACCTGGAACCTCTCGGGGCATGCCGGCAGCGTGCTGGACACTGCGCTGGCTCGCACCTATCACAGCTACGATCCGTTGGCCGGCACCTACGGCGAATTGTTCTACCGCTATTTGACCGCGCCGCAGGCTTATCTGATCGCCCAGTTGGGGTTGACCAGTTCCAGCACCGGTTTGATGCCGTATGACGTATCCAGCGATTATTTCGGCTTCGTCGGCTTTGGCGCCGAGAGAACCAGCAGTGCCGGCACCTACCTGTTTTACGACCGGAACTGGGCGGTGGCCGGCAAAGGTTTTGTGGTGGCCTCGGCGGTGCCGCTGCCGGCCGCAGAGTGGCTGTTCGGCGGGGCTGTGGCGGGCGTGACCGCACTCGGCCGGATTAGACGTCGGGCCGGGGGCGCTTAGGTGAAATGGGATTCGGTGTCGGCGCTGCGCGTTGGCGGATTTTCATGCAAATAGATTTAAGGAAACGTTATGCAATTTAGTTCAACTCGAAGACGGACGCCGTTGCGTCTGGTATTCGTCGTTTTGGGCGGCATGGTATGCGGCCTGTCGCCCGCGCATGCATCGGTCGTCACTTTGACGCTGGGGGCCGGTAAAGTCTCGACGATATTCGAAAACCAGCCGAACAACAGTATCGGTAAAGGCCCGGTCGCGTTCGTCGGCGGCGACGCCAGCGGTTCGCCACGGCGCGGGCTGATCGACTTCAATGTCGCCGCCAACATTCCGGCCGCCGCGATCATTACCGGCGTGGAATTGACCTTATATTTGGCCGGCACCGCCAACGGTGACGGTACGCCGCGCGCGATAGAGCTGCATCGCCTGACCGGTAATTGGGCGCACGGTCCCACCGGTTTGGGCGTAACCGACTTTTCCGGCATCGATCAGGGCTTCCCGGCGATTCCGCCAAGCCCGACCTGGAACGAACGGCGTTACCGGCAGAACCAGCCCTGGATTACGCCGGGTGGGGACTTCAGCGCCGCGGCCAGCGCTACGGCGACGGTCGGCCAAACGTTGAACGCGGCTTATACCTGGACTTCGACACCGGCCTTGGTGGCCGACGTGCAGGCGATGCTGAACGCACCTTCGACCAACAACGGTTGGATGTTACTGAATAGCGACGAATGGCTGCCGGACAGCTACCGCATTTTTTATACCCAGGCTTGGGCCGACACAGCGCAAAGGCCGCAGTTGCAAGTGAGTTACGAGTTGCCGGCCGTGCCGTTGCCGTCCGCCGCATGGTTGTTCGGTAGCGGGCTGATCGGCCTGTTAAATGTGAGGCGCTGGCAAGCCGCCGGCGCACGGGAGGTTTGAGGTGATGAAATTCATTTTAATATTTGGATTCGCCGCGCTGGGTTTGGCGGGCAGCTCACCGGCGGCGGCAAGCGTCGTCACCTTGACACCGAGCAAGGATGCGACGATTTACGGCGCCAGCGTCAACCAAGGGCTGCCGAATTCGTCCGGTCAGGATTTGTTCTATCACAGCAACGGCAGCGGCCCCGGCATTTTTGCCGGCGGTAACGGCCAACTCGCGCCGCACCGCGCGCTGATCCAATTCGATATTGTTTCGCAAATACCGGAAGGCTCGGTGATTACCGGCGTGCAGTTGACTATGTATATCGGCATTGTCGCCGGCTCGGGCGGCGCGCCCGGTTTGGGCGACCAAACGCCGCGGGCGATGGACTTGTTCAGGTTGACTCGCGATTGGGGTGAAGGCACTACCGGCGGTAATGCGACGCAAATCGGCGGCACCGGGCAGGGCTTCCCGGCTAATCCCGGCGACGCCACCTGGCTAGATGCGGCCTACCAGCAAACGCCGTGGAGCACGCCCGGCGGCGATTACGTCAATCAAGCCAGCGCCACGCTGGCAGTCGGCAGTGTATTCGGTTCGCCGCAAACTTGGACGTCAACGCCAACGCTGGTCGCCGACGTGCAGACTTGGTTGGACGATCCGGCTGCAAATTTCGGTTGGATATTGATCAATCGCGACGAAAACCTGCAACAAACCCACCGCGCATTCTATTCCAGTGAATGGACCAATCCGGCCATGCGTCCGCAATTGCAGATCAGTTATCAAGCGGCGCCGGTACCCGTGCCCACCGCCATCTGGTTGTTCGGCTCCGGCATAACCGGTTTGTTGAGCTTAACCCGGCGTAAAGCCGATAGGGCCGGCAAACCATAGGCTTTTACATTTTAAGTATTCAACTCGTTGATAAAAAGGAAAGATCATGAAAAAGCAGGCAGTTATAAGCGTTGCAGCGGCAATGCTGGCTTGGGGTCAAGGCGCTTGGGCGGCAACCTTATCCGGTGACATCGGTACGCTTACGGTTGCCAACAATTCGGGTAGGTTCTATACCTCCGCGGCGGACGCCAACGGTAAGGCCATTTCGAATGCCGATCCCAGCTACAGGCAGTTCAAATATAACTTTTCACTGGGAGGCGGCGGCCTGAATCAACTCAAGATTAACTCGACCGGCGCTTCCGGCGTTGCGCAACTGCTGGGAGGCACCGCAACCGCCGGCAGCTATTACGGTGATTTCTGGATCGCCACCAATGGCGGTAAAGGCGGCAATGACGACATGATTTTAGGTGTGGCGTTGACGGGTCCGGTTTCCAGCGATTTTGCGCTGACCATTCAGTCCAACGGCTATGTCGTCGCTCCCAACCAAACCAGTAGACCGTCGGTGACGGCGAATAACTGGCAAACCGATGTCGTGAACGAAACTTTCTATGGATCGGACTTTATCTACGGCCCCATGGCCAACAGACCGGCGGCTCACCAGTCCGGGTATCAACCGCTCTATAACGGCCAAGGTTCCGCTACGGGTTCGTTGATGTTCGTCGATCTTGGCGTTGCCGACCGCACCGGCAGTCTGTCAACTCAGATCGTTATCAGCGTTACCGGCCTCTACGCCGGGAATGTTATGGCGTTCAGCAGTTATGCCTATGACTTTATTACCGGAGGTAACACCGCCGTCGATGAGATCGGTTGGACCACGCCAACCGCCACCACCGGCTATACCGTGACCGGCGCGGGAGCCGCGCCCGCGCCGGTACCCGTCCCGCCTTCCATTGTTTTCTTGGCTAGCGGTCTCTTCGGTATTGGGGCGATACAAAAGAAGAGTCAAAGCGCAAAACCAAAAATATGCCGGCTGGTTTGATCAGCAAACAACCCGGTCCCGTATCCGGCGATGTATTCCCAAACGCAGGTTGGCTTTCTACCGGCGCCGTTGGCTGTAACTGCTCAGCCCGCTGTTTTGGCGCCGGCAAGCCATGGGCATTTTATTTTTAACCATTCAACTCAATAAAAAGGAAAGATCATGAAGAAGCAAACCGTTCTGACAGTGTGTATCGGCCCGGTATTATTAGGTACCGCAATTCCGGCGTTCGCGGATATCGCGCCGTTGCCGGATTTTCACCATATTAATATCAACGTGTCCAATGACAATGGCGCGCAGAATGGCTCGGGGCCTAGCGACTCTTATTACATCAAGGCGGACGGCGGCGGCTTGAATCAACTGCATATCTCGACCAGCAGCGCCAATACCTCAGCTGCGTTGGCGGGCCAGGTGACTACGCAAAATATCGATACCTCGACTACCTCGACTACCTCGACTACCTCGACTACCTCGGGAACCTTTTGGGTCACTACTACCGGCGGCCGGGGCTACAACGACAGCATCATTTTGCTGGCGTCGGTCAAAGGACCTATTTCCAACGACTTTAATTTAAGCATCAAGTCCAGCGGTTACCAATGGACCGCGGCGGCCAATGTTATTGGCACCGATATTCATTATGTGTCGGGCGCCGTCAATGAAACTTTCGGCAAAAGCGATTTTCTGTACGGCCCGCAGACCACTAAACCCGGACCGGGCACCGGGACATTGCCGTTTTATTCCGGCCAGAACGTCAACGATCCGGCCACGGCGGAATACCTGATGTTCATCGACCTCTGGGTGGGAAATACCTCAACCCGTTCGCAAACCGATGCCGGTAGCGCGAAGGTGGAATTCAGCGTCTCCGGCCTGTATGCCACCACTCTGGCGTTTAACGCTTACGCTTTTGCCTATACCTCGAACACTGGCGCCAATTCGATCGATTGGACCAACCGGGTGTCCGGCAATTTGGCCGATGCCGGCCAAAGCGGTTACTCCATCAATTCCACGGCGGTAGCGCCGGTGCCGGTGCCGGCGGCGATATGGTTGTTTGGCAGTGCTTTGGCTGGATTTGGATTGTTTGGCCGGCGTAAAGCTGTTTCTGCTTGAGGCTTTAGCTCCCTTTCCTGGCAGGGCTAGGGTGATGCAAGGATGCAGGAGGCAGGGCAACGGCATGGAACAGTTGCCGAGAGGATCCAAACAAAGCTTTTTGCTTATTTGATACCCCTAATCCCAACCTACTACCTTAGGGAGAAGGAGTGGTCATGTATCCCGGAGCGAGGGGGGAGCGGGGAACCGTGGGTTTAAGCGAAGATTCCTCGCAATTTTTTGAGGATAGTCCGACCGAGAGCGTGATTATGAATGAAACCGAGACCTTTGAGTTTTTTGCTGCGCAAGCGCAGGCTTTTGCGGAAACGCTAAGCAGCCGCTGTGGCCGCGCAGATTTGATCGACGGCTTGTTGTCGCAGGCCTTCAGCAGTTTCGAAGGCAATATGGCGATGTCGGCCAAGGATTATCCGGCCATTGCCTGCCACAAGGGCTGCGCCACCTGCTGCACGTTGCGGGTAACCGCGACGGCGCCGGAAGTGCTGTTGATCGCCCGTTACATCGCCTGGGCCAAGTTTCCGGATAGCGAGATCAATCTGGCGAAACGGGTGGCGAAGGCCAATCAAGAAACCTGCGGCTTGGACGAAGCGCAACGGGTGAAATTAAAACGGCGTTGCCCCTTCATCATGCAAGGCGCGTGTCTGATTTATCCGGTGCGTCCTCTGGCTTGCCGCGGTCATGCCTGTTACGACGCGCGGGCTTGCGTCGATGCGGCAGCCGGGCGTATCGAACAAATCCCCGTTTCCGAGCCGCATCGGCTATTTCGCGGCTTGATTCAGAACGCGCTGCAATCGGCTTTGCGCGATGCCGGTTACGCCTGGAATCTGTACGAACTGAATCAAGCCTTGCTTCTGGCATTAAACGACGAGAGCTGTCAGCAGCGCTGGGCTAGAGGCGAAGAGGTGTTTGCGACCGCCCGGATCGCGGAAGTCAATCCGGAGGAAATGGCGCGGGTTTTCGATCAGATAAAATTCCAGGCATCTTCGAATGCGGACATTGCGCCTAGCACTGTGCATTGATCCGCGCAATTACGGGCGTTGTTGTAATTATTCAGCGCGTAGCACAGCGATCCCTCTCCGGCGGGAGAGGGGGCAATTTCTCAGCGATTTTCAGATTTCCCGATTCGCTGAATAGTGACAACTTATCAGGAGTACAACAATGATAGAAATACTTGCCAAGCGTTCGCCGATGAGCATCGCCTTGGCCTTAGCGCTATTAGGTCAAACCGAAACAACGTTCGCCGACACGACGCTAAGCGTCGATTCAGTGGCAGACACCTATCTAAACAGCGACCCCTTATTATCTAATCGGGATTTATCCAACTTCGGCTCGATGCAGATTTCGGCGAATTTGCCCAATCCGCTGAAGGACATGAATGTTCCCAGAACTATGGACGCGCTATTGGCTTACGACACCGCGGCCATCAAGGCCGGCTTCGACGCCGAATACGGCGCCGGCAATTGGCGGGTGACCGATGTTAGGGTGAAGTGGTATTCCAATTACGACATCCTCGGCATACCGGCCACGCATCCGCAGTTCAATGTACCGGCTGCCGGGTCGTTCAATATCTCCTTGTTGGGTAATAACAGCTGGTTCGATGCTGCCACTGCCGGCGACAAGGGCTTTGCCAATACCGGCTTGAACTGGGATGCGGTATTCGGCAGCGGCGGGGCGTATCGCAATTTGCTGGACGGCGCGCAAATCCTAGGTACCTACGCCTATACCGGCGGGGACTTCAACGGCGGTAACAATTGCGCCAATGAGGTGTGCGACCCCAGGTTTTGGGATTTAGGCAGCAACGCTGGTTTGTTCGGCATTATCGGTAACGGCGGTCTCGTTTCCTTATTCGGCTCGGCGGCGGACGCTAACGTCAGCTATATCATCAGCCAGCGCGGTGCCGCCGGCGCCCATCCGCAGCTATTCGTCAGTGCCTCTGCGGTGCCGATTCCAGCCGCTTTCTGGTTGTTCGTTAGTGGCTGCCTGTCCCTGTTTGGGCTCTCCGCTCGCAGCCATTGTCTGTCTTGGCGGCGAAGCGGCTTTCATGAGTCGAACATGGTTTAAGCAGATATTTCTCCAAATTTAGGATTACTTATGAACACATATCAAATCAGTCGCGCCGGTCTGGCGCTGGCCGCGGCGTTTACCCTGAGCGGTCATGTCGATGTGGCCCTGGCCGATACCACGCTGAGTATCGATGCGGTTGCCGATACTTTTATTTCCAGCGACCCGGACTACGCCAATCGGGATATGTCGGCTTTCGGGGCGATGCAGATTTCGGCGGATTTGCCGGATTATATCCAGGGTATCGTTTACCCCAGAACCTTGGATCTGCTGGTGGCTTACGATACAGCGGCGATCAAGGCCGGATTCGACAGTCAATATGGTATCGGCAACTGGCATGTCACCGATGTGTCGGTGAAGTGGTACAGCAATTTCGACATTCTCGGCGTGCCGGCGCATAACCCGCAGTTCAACGTGCCGGCTGCCGGCGCATTTAATATTTCGTTATTGGCACACGATAACTGGTTTACCGCGTCGGCGGCCGGTCCGCTGGGCCTGGCCAATAACGATCTGAACTGGAATTCGATATTCGGCGCCGACGGCAGTTACGGTACGCTGCTGGACGGCATCCAAATCTTGGGTAGCTACGGTTACAGCGGCGGCGATTTCAACGGCACCAATAATTGCAGCAATGATGTCTGTGCGCCGCGTTTCTGGGATTTGGGCGAAAACGCCGATTTGTTGGCGCGCGTCGGCAGTGGCGGGATCGTGTCGCTATTCGGTTCGGCAGCGGACCCGAATGTGACCTATCTGGTCAATCAACTCACCAAACCCGGCGGCCATCCGCAGATTTTCGTCAGCGCCGCCGGAGTTGCCGCCATACCTCTGCCGGCCGGCATCTGGCTGTTTTTGAGCGGCTGTTTGCCGATGTTAGTAGGTTGGGGCGTAAGTCTTTCTCTCACGAATCACAAGCAGTAACGATAAACCGGTTTCGTTAACGAGGTTGCCATGCGAATTATCTATAGAATCCTTCTGGCGAGCGGCGTATTGGCGGCGCAAGCGGTTATGGCTATCGGCCCGGTTCCGGTATCCCTGCGCAACGTACCGATTCCACCCGTGCCTGGGCTGTTGGATGGTGCCAACCCGATGGTAGTGAATAAGAATGCGGCGATTGCGTTGGGTAAGGCTCTATTTTGGGATCAGAGCGTCGGCAGCGACGGTCAAGCCTGCGCGTCCTGCCATTTCCAAGCCGGCGCCGACGGCCGCGTCAAGAATCAGATTCATCCAGGTCACAATAACGGCCGGACTTTTGACAGTCTGCCTTCCGGAGGCGGCGGCCCGAACCACACTTTGAGCCTGGACGATTTTCCGTTGTATCAATTCAGCAATCCGGCCGACAACAGCAGCCAGCTGATTTTCAGCACCGACGACGTGGTGGGTTCCGCCGGCAGCTTCGGCGGGCAATACAAAACCACTTCGCAAACGAGCGGCGCCAACGATCAATGTCTGCGTAGCGCCGATCCGCTGTTTAACGTCAAGCAAATCGGCGTGCGCAAGGTGACGTCCAGAAACGCGCCGACCGTGATCAATGCGGTGTTCAATCACCGTAATTTTTGGGATGGCCGCGCCAACAATATCTTTAACGGCAGCAGCCCGTGGGGCGAGCGCGATCCGAACGCCGGGGTTTGGGTGAAAGTCAATGCGCAAACCGTGACCAAGCAAAAATTGCATTTGATCAATTCGTCGCTGGCGTCGCAAGCGTTGGCGCCGCCGGTTTTCAGCGATACCGAAATGGGATGCCAGGGGCGCGGCTGGCCGGATATCGGCCGTAAGCTGTTATTGCGGCAAGCCTTGCAGAATCAGCAAGTCCATCCGGACGACAGCGTGCTGGGGAAGCTCAGTTTGAGCAGCGGAGGCGGCCTGAAACCGGGCTTGAAAAGCACTTACAAGAGCCTGATCACCCAGGCCTTTAATCCGCAATATTGGTCATACAGTGGCGTCGGCCCCTTCGGCACGCCAGTTGGCGGCGGCGTGCCTTACAATCAGATGGAAGCCAATTTTTCCTTGTTCTTTGGGATTGCGATCCAGCTTTACGAATCCACGCTGGTATCCGACCAGGCGCCGTTCGATCTTAGTCCGCTCGATGCCAATATGAAGCCGACCTGGAGCAATGTCGCGGCCGATAGTCCGGCCAGTACGGCGGCCTTGGTCGCGTCGCTGAAAAACGGCGTGGAATTATTCATCAATAACCATTGCAATCTTTGCCATGCCGGCCCATCCTTGAGTTTGGCGGCGGTGGCGACCAATGCCGCCTTGCTGACACCCAAACCCGGTGCCAGCTTCGGCCCGCCGGCCACGCCGATCGGTTTTGGGCCGAATGCTTTCGGGCCGTTCAACGCGGCGTCCAAGGCCGGTTTGAATCAATACGGCAACACGGTCACTCGCGATACCAATATCAAACAAATGCCCAAATTGATGGACTTGGGATTTACCAACGTTGGCGCGGTGCCTGTCAATGACGATCCGGGGCTGGCCGGGGTGGACACCTTCGGTAATCCGCTGTCGTTTACCGAGCAATACGTCGATTATTTATTGGGCAATGCCGCGGGCATCGTCGATCCGGGCGTGAACAACATCCGGGCCTGCGATTTCATCAGCCCCTTGGCTTATAACGTTCAGCTCAATCTGCCGAATTACTTTTTACCGAGCGATGGTTTGATTGCCGACGGTAGCCGCGAGGGTATGTTGCGCAATCAAAATTGCCTGAATCCGGTGACGGCCTACATTCCGAACGCGGCGACGGCTCAAGCCAATCTGGCCGGCTCGAAAATGGCAATAGCGACTCAAGGCGCTTTCAAGGTGCCGACGCTACGCAATGTCGAGCTGACCGGACCGTATATGCATAACGGCGGCATGGCGACTTTGCGGCAAGTGATCGAGTTTTACGGCCGGCACGGCAATTTCGGCAGCGAGACCCAGCATTTTCACCTCGCCAGTTTTTCCACCTTGCTGAATTCGGAGCAAAACATTACGGATATGACCAACTTTTTACTGTCCTTGACCGACGAACGCGTCAGGTATCAGCGCGCGCCGTTCGATCATCCGCAATTGATGCTAATAGACGGTCAAGCCGGCGACGAATGGCAGGTCGCGGCGGGTAATCCGCTCGACGCCAATTTGGCCAAAGACCGGCAATTGACGATTCCGGCGGTCGGCGCCGGTGGCTTGGATACGCCGCTGCCGGCGTTTTTATCGGCTCCGCCTTAGACAACGCAAAAGCCGGGGCGTCTTCGTGCGCTGTTAATACAGTTTTGATCGAATGAACTTAAGTTGTTATAAATGGTAATTAGAACTAGGCTGAAGTAGTGGCGTAATTTTGGTCAGCCATATCATGAACACCTTGGTTATCACCTTCATTCGTTAAAATGGCATGAAACTTACAGACATAGAAACAGATTCACAGCTTCCGCACCTTAAGATTACTGTTCGTTTACTGCATAACGATGAAATTGCGATGGGGCCGGGTAAGGCCGAGCTGCTGACGGCGATTCAGAAAACCGGCTCGATAGCGGCTGCCGGTAAAACCATGAATATGAGTTACCGGCGGGCTTGGTTGTTGGTGGATGTGATTAATCGAAGCTTCGCCGAGCCGCTGGTTCATTCGGCCAAGGGGGGGCGGCACGGCGGCGGCACGACCTTGACGCCGCTGGGACAACATGTACTGGATCAATACACAAAAATGACCACGGCGGTCAATCATGCCGCTCAAGCTTATCTACCCATGTTTTCCGGGTTAATGTCGAAGCAGACAAACGAGGATAAGGCCGAGGCATAAATCGCCGGCAGAGGAGGCGGATGCTATTTGCCGACAATGCCTTGCCAGCCGCCCGAAATCACGCGGGTAATCGACATCAAAATAAAGGGTACCGAGATGCCGGCCGGCGCTGCCAGATAACGGGGCTGCCAGATTGGGGCAAACTTTGCTTTATATTCGTAGAGGCCTTCAAAGTTGTAGAAGTGATCGCCTAAATCGAAGATTGTGGTACCGATTTTATGCCAAAGCGGCGCCAGGGGGCGGCGCTCCAGGCCGGCCAAGGGCGCCATGCCTAGCGAAAACCATCGATAGTTTTCCGATTTCCCCCAAAGCATTAGTTCGGCGAAAAGAAAATCCATGATGCCATTCGGACTATGCGGATCGTAGCGCATCAAATCGATGGATAGTTCTTGCCGATCAGCGGTTTGCCAAAGATTGGCGAAAGCCCTGATTTGTCCGGATTCATCTTTAATCACGGCGATATCGGTTCGTTGTAAATACGCGGCATCAAAAAAGCCCAGCGAAAATCCTTTTTCCCGGGTGTTTTTGCTGGTAAGCCAAGCATCGGAAATTTCTCTTAACCTGGGCAACGATGCCACGGCGGATTGACCCGATAAAATTTCGAAGCGATAACCCAATTTGCCGAATTTGTTGCGGGCGCTGCGCTGGGCGTCCCGTTGCTTGCCTTGCAACGTAAACGCCGATAAATCCACCCGCGCTTCCTCGCCGAGTTTGAAAAGCGATAGCCCTAAATCAAGATAATAAGGCAGTAATTCCTGGCTGACTTGGTAAAACACCGGTTTGGCGCCATAGCTGTCGGCTTGTTCCTGAAATTGCCAAAGCAAGTTTTCGATGGCGGATGGTTCGCCAATCGGGTCTCCCATGGCGATCCAGAATTGAGAGGTGACCGTAAACATGATGAATGCGCTTCGATCGGGGTTCCAGAGTAAATATTTGTCGCCCAGCAACGTCAGGAAGCCTTGCGTATGGCTGCTTTGAATCAAAAGCTGTTGCGCTTCGGTTAGTTCCATTTCGCTTGGCTTTGCCATGCTGCTGGGCGGGGCGACGCTCAGGAGGCGCGATAAGCCGTAGGACACGGTGACGACAGCCAGCAATAACAAGGCTCTCAAAAACCTTGGGGCGTTACCTTCGTAGGAAAACTGCCACCATAAGTCATGGGCGTATTCGATATCCCGATAGGCGAAAAATCCGAGCCAAATCGAGCCCGCCAGCACCATGATTATGGTTGCCAGCCAGGATTTGGAAAAAGACATACGCAGCAAGGACGATTTGCGCTGAAAGTGGCCGCGGGCGGGTAGCATTAGTGTCAGCACTATGCATAGCGTCAAGGCTTCCCGCCAGTCGAAGCCTTTTAACAGCGAGGCGATAATGCCCAATCCCAATAAAAATAGGCTGCCGTACCAGGCGGCATCGATTTTAAGCAGGATGCCGCGCGCCAGAAACAGTAATAAAAGACCGATGAGGCTGCCCGCCAGATGAGAGAGCTCGACAATAGGCAAGGGCACCAGATCGCTCAGCCATTCCAAGGCTTCCGAGTTGGCGGGAAGGGCGCCGGAAACCAATAAAATGCTGCCGGCAAACAACAGTAAAAGCGAATATAGCTGCGGGACGATAGCCGAGAGTATCCGGCTCAACGCAATGCCGCTTTCGATGATCAATTCCCGGCGGCTGTAGATTTCGTAACACAGCAGACCGGCGCCCGCCAGCAACAAGGGTACAAAATAGTAAATAACCCGGTAAAGCAACAGTGCGCTGATTAGGATTAAATGCTGGTCGGTCGGTTCGATATCCGACATCAACCACAGGAAAGCGCTTTCAAACACCCCTATGCCGCCTGGTACCTGACTAATCACCCCCACAACCTGGGCAACGACAAAAACCACCAAGAATGTGCCGAATCCAATATCGACTTTACCCAGCAATAGCGCCCATAACACCAATGAGGAAAGCACCACGTCGATACTGGACACCGCGGTCTGCCCCAACGCCATTGCCGGCGATGGCAGATATAATTCAAAGCCCCTAATAAACAGCGGTTTGCGCCAAAGCAGCACGGCCCCCCAATAAATTAACAACGCGGCGGCGCATATCAGACTGACCCAATGGACCGCCGGCGGCTCCGGCACGGTGCTTGATAAATACTGCGGCAATAACAAACTGCCAACCAGGCCCAAGCTCAGCGCGCCCAATAAATAGGTAATGGCTTGAAACAAGGATATTTTTAAAATATCCCAGCCCGGTACGCCCCATTTTGAATAAAACCGATAGCGAATCGAGCCGCCGGCTGCCCAGGCGTGGCCCGTGTTATTGCTGATGGCGTAACTTAACAAGGCGGCTGCAATCATTTTTGGTAGCGGAATCCGGGGATGGCCGGTGAAGCGTAAAGCCAACCAGTCATAACCCGCCAACACCAGATAATTGATGACGGTGAGCGTCAAAGCCACACATACAATTGCAACCGGCGTGGCTTGCAACGATGCCAGAATATCGCGGACATCGTGCGTTTCAAGTTGCTTATGGACAATGAAGAGCGCGCAGGCAAATAACATCACCGGCAACCAATGCGCTAGTTTTTGGGTAAAGCGGTTTACTGTTTCACGGGTCATAGGTGCATGCTGATGGCGGAAAGCGAAAATTAGTGAATGCCGTGTTGTCGATAGATGGTCAGAATTTGCCGGGTCAGCTTGGGATAATCCTGATCGAAATGATGTCCGCCGGGTAATTCCAGAATGCCGGCCGCGCTATTTCGCAGGCTGGTACAGGCTGTTTCCGCTTTTTCCTCCTTTCCGTAAACGCATAAGATCTTCTGCTGAGGCATCTTGGCCAGTTCCGGCGCCAGCGGGCTTTCGCCACCGCTCTGACCGAGCCAGCCGGAAACATGAATTTCAAAATCGGCATGATTAGCCAATGCCAATAGCACCAGCAGCGAAACGCTATCCTGATCCTGACGCGGCAGGAGATTATAGATCAGCCGGCAAAATATCGGCACCGAAGGAATAGCCTGCCAATACGAAAGACTTTACGCCCCAGTGCTGTCGATAGTAAGCCATGGTGGCGGCTAAATCGGTTGCGGCTTGTTCCGGCGTTTTATGCTCCCAGAAGTATCGTAAGACATCGACGCCCACCACCGGATAATTTTGCGCCGCCATTTCCCCGGCAACAGTTCTATCCAGATCCCGCCAGCCGCCGTCGCCGGAATAAAACAAGGTGACGGATTCGCCGGGATTAGCGGCAGGGACTTCAACCACCGGCAGGGGCGGCGCCAACGATTGTGCCGTACCGGCCGCCGATTTGACTTCCTCGATCAAGAGCCTGTCCAGCGGCGTATCGTAAGCTGCAATTCGAGTGTCGACGTTTCCCAGCATTTTGATGAAAACAGCGGTTTGGTTCGGCGGCTGATCGGTCCAGACCGAGCGCCATTTGCCTTCCGGGGGTGGCGAAGCGCTCAGGACGTGTTTTTGATTTTTATGTTGGCTAAACAACGGCGGACACAGTGTCAGATCGGCCGGCAAGTCCACCGAAAAGCCGAGAGACAGGTTAATGGCGTCTTTGCCGGACGCTGATTGAGCATTGATAAAAGGGATTAATGCCGCTTCGCCAAGTCCGGCAACTATCAAGCGCCGGGTATTGGCTGGCGGCAGGATTTTGCTGAGAGAGGATATGGACGAGACCAGGAAATTGTTATCAAGACACTTCTCGCTTGCCGTATCGAATTCCGCAAACACTTGTGAGCTGTCTACGACGGCGACGGTAACGCCGATGGTCGCCAGACTTTGCGCAAGATCGCTCGCGATGAATTTTCCGGTATCGACGAAAACCAGCAACTGCGCTTGGGAACCCCATAAAGGTTCGGCTATTAACACCTGGTCAAAATATTCGGTCTGAAGCGTTTTCTGCACGACTGGAACCGTGCTGAACTTGAGCAATCCCAAGCCGAGTACCAGCAAGAACAACAGGCCGATAAACAGTTTTGTTTTGATTTTCATGGCTTGGAAACAATATTGGTTAGCGTGTTATTTCCGTTCAATGCCTAGAAAGGAGGCAATTAATTGGTTTATTTCGCGGGCATGGGTTACCGGCGCGGCGTGCCCCGCACCCAGCACGATTTCTATTTTGGCGTTTGCCAACATTTGCGCCAACTCGCCGGAGTGAGGTAAATCAATAATGTCGTGCTCGCCGGCAATCACGAGGGTAGGAGCCGTGATCGCATTTAAATCAGCATGCTTCAGCTGCGGTTCCGACCGCCATAATGCCTTAATTTCCGCTTCCAGATCGGCGTGTCTTTCGCCCGCGCCAGACCACCAGCCACGCACTCTGGCCATAATTTCCCGATGCGGAAGCCCGTGCGATTCATCCTGATTACGGTCGTCTTCCGCAATCAGGCCGGACGGGTGAAAATTAGCACTGATAGCAACGATTTTTCCCACGCGTTGCGGGGCTTCCAGGCCAAGCAATAAGGCAATAATGCCGCCGTCGCTCCAGCCGATAATATCGGTTCGCCGAATATCAAGTCTATCTAAAATCAATAAAGTGTCTTCGGCAAAAATTTGATAGCTGAGTCGCGAATGGCCCGGAGTCGATTCGCCGTGGCCGCGGGTGTCGATGAGTATTACGCGTCTTCCCGATGCTACTAACCAGGGTATTTGAGAAAACCAACTGAGTTTGTTGCTCAAGCCGCCGTGCAACAATAAGACCGGATCGCCGTGACCGTAAGAGACATAACGGATATTGGCGCCCTGATTCGTGATGTCCCCGGTTGTGGTCGCTACGTGGTTTGAGACTTTCCAGGCCAGGTAGCCGATAAAATTCGTCGAGATCGGACGTAAGCCGAGCAAAATAGCTATTGCTAATGCTATAACAAGCAAACCGGTCACGTGAAATATCCGCCTCATATTAATAGTGCTTTGCTACCTCTGCCTGGCCTTCGCTGCATGCCGGATTGATGCACCGACTTCATACCCATTCTGAGCCTTGCCTGCGTTTCAGGCGAATTATTTTGCCCCTGTTTGCCGTTGGTATAACCAGCACAGACCTTAATCGTTATAAGCAATGACTGCGCCAAGCTCTTTTGGTATTAAGTTGCCTGCGATAACGGATATAAAAGGATGCTTCCCTTGTCCAAGGCGCCAGTGATTCCGAAGATTCCGGACTAATTTCCGGCGGCACCGGCCGGTAAAACAGAGGTCATAGTGTGTTATTTGGTGTATCCACCGGTTTATTTAAACCATCAGTTCCGTTTTATAAGCGCACCGAACGGGCCGGTATGGAGCTGTGCTCACCGTAGCGAGGTCATTAGCTTGATAAGGGCTGCAAACGTTAATTGGCATGGAATTGGCTTTCCCTAACCAAAAAGCATCGGAAACCAAGGCTATGTGGGCGTGCAAACGTACAGACAGCGAATGGCTTAGTCTGTATTTCTGACGGATGCTAAATATTTTATCGTTTGGATTGCTGCCGTTTAACCGCGAACAGCGCCAATTTCAACATGATCTCTATCGCTCACTGTCCGTTCAGGACAATGTTGGGTTTTTTCTCGGGAGAAAAACATGAAAACACGAATAATGCTAACCGCAATGTTATTTGCGGCCGCAAGTGTTTACAGCGGGTTGAATTGGGCGCACGGAGTTGGTGGTCATGGCGGTGGCTATCACGGCGGAGGTTACCACGGGGGCGGTCACGGCGGTTTTGGTTTTTATTTCGGCGCGCCTTTTTACTCGTATCCTTATTCTTATTACGGCTATCCCTATTATCCGTATTATTCGGCGCCACCGGTGGTCGCGGTGCCGACAAGTCCACCGGTTTACATCCAACAGCAGCCGGCGGTAAACCAGCAACAGGATGCCGCCGCTTATTGGCATTATTGCCATAATCCCGAAGGGTATTATCCTTACGTTAAGGAATGTCCCGGCGGTTGGCAATTGGTAGAGCCCACGCCACCGGCACCACCCCGTTAAAGGAGAATTGCGATGTCACATTTTTCAAAAGCATTGCCAATCACGATGATATTGCTGGCGGCCGGCTGCGCCAGTTTGCCCAATGGTCCCAGCGTGCTGGTGTTACCCGGCAGCGGTCAGTCTTTCGATCAGTTTCGCGCTGACGACGCGATTTGCCGGCAATTTGCCTATGCGCAGGTGGGTGGTATTACAGCTAATCAAGCCGGCGTGAATAGCGGGGTCGCCAGTGCCGCAGTCGGCACAGCGGTCGGCGCGGCTGCGGGTGCGGCTATCGGCGGTGGAGGCGGTGCGGCGATTGGCGCCGGTGCCGGTGCCGGCTTAGTCGCCGGCAGCGCGGTCGGTGCCGGCACCGCCGGCAGTTCGATGTATGCCACGCAGCAGCGTTATGACGTGGCCTTCATCCAATGCATGTATGCAAAAGGCCATCAGGTGCCGGTATCCGGCAGTTTTTCAAATGCCGTGCCGCAACCGAGCGCGCCGAAAGCTGCCGGTGCCGCCATTCCGCCGCCACCGCCTGGCTCACCGCCACCGCCGCCTCCGAAATAAGATTGCGCTTAACGGGATTAGAGTTGGCTAGGTATGAAAGGTATTCTAAGGATTGCATTCAAGTTACTCGTCAACGACAAGGGTAAGTTCGCGGCGCTGCTGATCGGCATCACATTTGCGGTTTTTTTGATGGTACAGATGACGTCCATCTTTGCCGGCGTCTTAAAAAGCGCATCCTCGACGGTGACCAATATAGGCGCCAAAATCTGGGTGATGGACCCGGCGGTTACCACCGTCGCCAGCAGCATACCGATGCCGGATTATGTATTGGATGCCGTGCGCAGCATCGAAGGCGTCAAATACGCGGTGCCTTTATTCTCCGGCGGCGCCACCTTAAAGTTGCGTAGCGGGGTGTTTCAGTCGGTGACGGTACTGGGCCTGGACGATACCAGTTTGTTTGGCCGGCCGGAGTTGCTGGAGGGCAATATCGAAGACATTTTTGCGGAAAACGGTTTTATCGTCGTTAAGGATGTCGAATACCAAAAGCTGGAAAATCCGGCATTAGGCACCGAATTTGAGCTCAATCAACACCGCGGCGTGATTGTCGGCATCGCCAAGGTGGCCTCCAATGGCTTGTTCGGTATCCCCACGCTTTACACCACCTACAATCGTGCCATTCAATACATACCCTCCGCCCGTTTTACCACCTCGTACGTGTTGGTCGAACCCAAAACCGACAGTGATATAAACACTATCAAACAAGCCGTCAGCAAAATGGGTTATCGGGCGGTCACCAGCGATGAGTTTCGCGACAACATCTCCACCTATTACAAGTACAAAACCGGATTGGGTACCAACATCCTGTTTATGACCGTCATCAGTTTCGTGGTCGGTTTATCCATTTCCGGACAGACCTTCTACACCTTCATCCTGGAAAACCTTGATAAATTCGGCGCCTTAAAAGCCATCGGCGCGAAAAGTCACGAACTGATCGCGATGATCGTATTCCAGGCCGGATTCACTGCGTTGACGGGTTATGGTTTGGGCGTCGGTTTATGCACTTTGATGATCGCCATCGCTAAGCTGCGCCTGCCCAACTACGCCAGCATGATTACCTATACCAACCTCGGGGTCGCGTTTGCGATGGTGTTGATCATTGCCGTTATCTCCAGTTATATCGGCGTGCGGAAAGTGCTGAAGATCGAGCCTTTCGACGTGTTCCGAGGTTGATATGTCCGCGATAGCCATTAGCGCCCGAGAACTGGTAAAAACTTTCGGCGAAGGCGACGCCAAAACCTATGCGGTTAGAGGCGTGGATTTCGAGGCGAGTTTCGGGGAGATATTTTTCCTGGTCGGCCCTTCCGGCAGCGGTAAAACCACATTGCTGAGCATGATCTCCGGCATTCTCAAACCTGACGCCGGCAGTGTGCTGATCGATAACACCGATATTTGGCGCCTGGAAAATGATGTGCTGGCGGATTTTCGCCTGAATCGAATCGGTTTCGTGTTTCAGGATTATCACCTGTTCCCGCGTCTGACCACGGTTGAGAATGTGGCGATTCCGTTGATTCTGAAACGGCGCGACTGGGACGAAGCCATTCGCGAAGCGATGGCGTATTTGGAGGTGGTCGGCCTCAAGTCCCGCGCCAATCTGCCCCCATTCAAATTGAGCGGCGGCGAGCAACAGCGGGTGGCCATCGCCCGGGCCATGGTTAGTCAACCCGATATTTTGATCTTTGACGAGCCAACCGCGTCGCTGGACGGCGATTCCGGAAGGAAAATCATGGCCTTCATCAAGAGCCGGATCGTCAGCGAAAAACGTTGCATTCTGGTGGTGACCCATGACAACAGAATCTTCGAATACGCCGATCGCATTATGAAAATGGAAGACGGCAGGGTGACCGCCATCGAAGCAAGCGGGGAAGTCAGATGAATAACAAAATAATCTTTATTTTGTCGGCTATCGGCGTCGCGACTGGCTTGGCCAGCGCCTATTTTTACAGCACTGAAAAAAAACTACCGCCGCCGGTATTCAACCCGGCGCCGAATCCTTATGCCAAGGGCATCTACGCCAACGGCATAGTCGAGAGCTATCAACTTAACGGCGAGAATGTCAGCCTGTATCCGGAAGTCAGCGGCGTGGTCACGCAGATACTGGTCAGCGAAGGCCAAACAGTGAGCAAGGGTGCGCCGCTGATTACCCTGGACGATTCCGTGCAAAAAGCAACGACCGCGCAATTAAAGTCGCAGGCCGATGCCGCGCTGCTCATGCTCGAAGAACTCAAAGCGCAACCGCGGAAAGAAGTGCTGGCCGTAGCCAAAACGCAAATGCTGGCGGCCGAGGCCGGTTTTATCAGTGCCAAAACGCAGATGGAAAAACAGCAGAAGTCGTTCGAGTTGAATCCGCAATCGGTGAGCCGAGACGTTCTGGATAATACGGTGAATGCGGCTAAGGTAGCCCAAGCCAATTTCGAAGTGGCGCGGGATCAGTACGAACTGACCAAGGCTGGGGCCTGGAGCTACGACATCAAAAACCAGGAACAGCAATCCCAAACCTTGTATCAGTCCTATCTGGCGGCGAATGCGTTGTTGGCAAAATACACGATAAAGGCGCCGGCCGACGGCGTGGTACTGTCCATTAAGGCGGCAGTCGGTAGTTATCTGTCGCCGCAAGGGGTGTATGGCGCTTATACCGAGGATTCGAATAACCCGGTACTGGTCATGGGCGCCGCGCAAAACCAGCTAGCCGTCAGATGTTATGTCGACGAAATTCTGATCCCTAAGCTGCCGAAGGCGGAGCGGATGACCGCCAAAATGTTCGTGCGCGGCACCGATACCAGTATCCCGCTGGAATTTGTGCGAGTACAGCCTTACGTATCCCCAAAAATCCAGTTGTCGGATCAAAGAACCGAACGGGTCGATGTGCGGGTGCTGCCTATCATCTTCCGCTTCGACAAAACGCCTGAGATGGCGGTGTATCCAGGGCAGCTGGTTGACGTATATGTGGGGGAAAAATGAAAGCCCGCGGTAGCTTGCCGGTATTGCTGCTAATGACGGGGTGCATGCTGGGGCCGGATTTCGAAAGGCCCGAACCGCCGCCGGTGGCGGCTTATGTCAGCGGCGAGGTGCCGGCAGCTACCGTTGCGGCCAACGGCGTGGCGCAACATTTCGAGATGGGCGGCGAACTGGCCGGCGATTGGTGGCGATTGTTCAAATCCGCCAAGCTCGACGCGGTGGTTAAGGACGCCATTGCGAAAAATCTTAGTCTGCAGGCGGCACAGGCCAATTTGCGGCAGAGCCAGGCGACGCTGCAGGCGGGTTACGGCATTTTCTATCCGCAGGTGGACGTGGGCTTCAGCCCCAGCAGGCAGAAATTCTCTTCCGCGCGCTTTGGCGGCACCTCTCCCGGCAGTATCTTCAATCTTTTCACCTTGTCTTCCACCGTCAGTTATACCCTGGATGTTTTTGGCGGCGAGCGGCGCAGCGTGGAAAGTTTGGAAGCCCAGAAGGATTTGCAGCGCTATACGGCAATAGCCACATACTTGAGTTTGAGCGGCAATATAGTCAACACCATTATTGCCCGGGCAGCCTACCTTGCCGAAGTCGATGCCACGCAACAGCTGATTGAGTTGTTGCGCAAACAAATCGTGGTCACGGAAGCCCAGGTCAAGTCCGGTACCGCGCCGTATTTGAATATACTGAGCTTGCGCAGTCAGTTGGCCTCGCTGGAGGCGACGCTGCCGCCGCTGAAACAAAAACTCAGTCAATCCCAACATTTACAGGCTAGCTTACTGGGTTTGCCGCCGGCAAATTGGAACCCACCCGATGTTGGACTGGAAGAGCTGACGCTGCCCGCCGATATTCCGCTAACGGTACCCGCCGAATTGGTGCACCAGCGCCCGGATATTTTATCGGCCGAGTCTCAACTGCACAGCGACAGCGCAAAAATCGGCGTGGCTACGGCCTCGCTGTTTCCCACCATCAGCTTGAGCGGTTCCTACGGTTACAACAATCACTCGTTGGCGGAATTATTTATCAGCAACGGCAATATATGGGCCATGGCCGCTAATTTTGCGCAACCGCTGTTTCACGGCGGCACCCTGTGGTTCAACCGCAAAGCGGCGATAGAGACCTATCAAAGCACCTTGGCCAATTATAAGCAAACCATCATCAGTGCCTTTGCCCAGGTTGCCGACAGCTTGACGGCGCTGACGCATGACGCCGAAACCCAAGCCGCCCAACTGCAAGCGCTGCAAACGGCTCAGGAATCGCTGGGGCTGATCGATGCCAATTATCAAGCCGGCTTAGTCAATTATTTACAGGTACTGACCGTCAACGGCCAGTATCAGCAGGCCAAAATCGCTTATCTGCAAAGCTTGGGGCAGCGCCTGCAAGACACGGTGGCGCTGTTTGTCGCCCTGGGCGGGGGATGGAGCAAATCGGCTATCAATGCCGCCGACTCGGTAGAGACTAAAACGCCGCTGGAAATGCAATAGTTAGAGCTTAGTGATGCGCCGAGCTAAAATATTTCGCGGGCGGCATCCTAAATATTTTTCTATATTCGAATAACTGGAGTTCTTATGTCTCAAATCACGTTGAAAGGCGGTTGTCTGTGCGGCGCCGTGCAATACGAAGCCAATGGCGATCCGCAACGCTTTTATCATTGCCATTGTGGACGCTGCAGAAAGTCTTCCGGGACCGGGCACGCGACCAATTTATTCCTGTCAAATGCAACCTTGGCCTTTACCCGGGGCGAATCCCTACTGAAGCGCTATAAGGTTCCCGAAGCCATACGTTTTGCCCGTCAGTTTTGCAGCGAATGCGGCAGCGCGGTTGCGCGCGTCGTCCCGGAAATCGACGGCGTTATGATTCCGGCGGGTTCGTTGGACGACGAGGCGCCGATCATGCCGCAGGCGCGCATTTTTTGGGATTCGCGTGCCGACTGGTCGTGCGACGGCGACAGTTTGCCACGCTACTCCGAGTATCCGGGGTGACCGTTCGCTGTGTCGTTTGGCTTTGTGTCGGGTATCAGGTTAATCGGTCGTGAGGTTTAAGCTAGACGAAGTCCGCTGGGGCATGATCGGTTGCGGCGCGGTGACCGAACAGAAAAGCGCGCCGGCGTTTAACAAGGTCGAACACTCGCGGCTGGTCGCGGTGATGCGGCGCGATGCCGGCAAGGCCAGTGATTACGCGGCACGTCACGGCGTGCCCAAATGGTATGCCGACGCAGAGGCGTTAATCGACGACGCCGAAGTCAATGCCGTCTACGTGGCAACGCCGCCGTCAACCCATGCCGAATATGCCGTCAAAGCCTTACGGGCCGGCAAGCCGGTTTATGTGGAAAAGCCGATGGCGTGTAACTACTCGGAATGCTTGGCAATGACGCAAGCGGCCGCTGCCGCGGGTTTGCCTCTGTTAGTGGCTTACTACCGCCGTGCCTTACCGTACTTTTTAAAGGTCAAAGAACTGGTCGAGACCTCGGCGGTCGGCACTGTCCTGGCGGTCAATATCCGGCTGATCCAGTCGCCGCGTGCTGCCGACTTCGATACGCACAATCCGCCCTGGCGCGTGCGTCCTGAAATCAGCCGGCGGCGGCTATTTTTTCGATCTGGCCTGCCACACGCTGGATGTGCTGGATTTCATGCTGGGACCGGTCGCGGCCGCGCAGGGTTGCCGCGAAAATCGCGGCGGTCTTTATAGCGCCGAGGATACGGTCGCGGCGTCTTTCCAATTCGAAAACGGCGTGATCGGCTCGGGTTTTTGGTCTTTCGCGGCCGCAGAGTCGGCGCGTGCCGATACGGTGGAGATTTTAGGAGCGAAGGGATACATCCGCTTTTCCACTTTCGCGTTCACGCCTATCGTGGTTGACGACGGCTGTACTGTTAACGAATACCTGCCGCCGAATCCGCCAAACATTCAATTGCATTTGATCGCCGCCATCGTCGCCGAGCTGCGCGGCCTGGGCCGCTCGCCGTCGAACGGCGAAACGGCCGCGCGAACCAGTTGGGTGATGGACAGCATAATCGGCAAGCGGCAGCGAGGCGCGGATGCCGATAACGCGGACGTTAAGGGAACCCACGCCAACATAGCGATTTAACGGGCTACGCAGCTTAGTTAAAATCGATAAAGGCGTTTAACTCCGCGCGATTGAGCAAAACGATTTGTTGCGACATGGCTTCACGCTGGAAATCGTCTTTGCCGATGCGCAGCGCCAACAAAAAATACGGTAACAATGCCGCTCTGACTTGCGTCGAAAAATACCCGTCCGTCATCCCGTAGTCGCGTTCCACCGCCTGCTGTTGGGAGTCGCTCAGGCCGGGATGCGGGCCGATATGCACGGGCAAAAAGGTTACCCAAGCCGTGTCTAGCGGGATGGGCGTATCTGGTTTGCCTTTTAAGTCAGCGGCATGCACCCGTGCCAGCACAAAATCTCTAAACTCGCCATGGGTCAGGCTAAACGCCCGCATATGCCAGCGCAAACCGTCGAACACCAGTGTTTTGGGTTGCACCAGACGGGTTGCCGGTTGCGGTGTGGTCATGGATTGATAGCCGATCTCCAGCAGCAACCCGAAACGAGCCGCCTGCAATACCGGCCGCAACACGGCAATATCGATATGCCGCGTCGGCGGTTCCACTATCGCCACGGCCGGTAAATTGCTGATCAGGGTCAGTATTGATGGCGGCGAATTCTGCGTCGCCTGCAATACCTGCAAACACTCCTGCGGGTGACCGGTGATCAACAGCGGCACAAATTGCTCGGTAATCAGATAGCGCTTCAACGAGCGGTCGTAACGCAGATTGTCCGGCCGTAGCGATAGATACAGCGCAATGTCTTTGGTGGCTTGCACCCGGCTAATGGCGAAGGTTTCGGTCAAAAAGTTGGTTACCAACTCCCCTGTCCAGAAAACGGTGGCTTCCAGCAGCGTCAAGCGCTGGCGCACGTCCCACTTAAGTAATAAATCCTGCTCGGCATTGCTCATGAACATATGCAAACTTTATTTGCATGACAATTAAGTTGTGATGTACAGTTTACCGCAATTATTCAATGGTCAACCCGTTACTTACCGATGAATGCCAACAAACGACTACGCTACTTGGCGGCGGATAAGGCCCGTCAGATAAGGATTTTCAATCAAATCAGGGATTGCGCATGACGGCATCGTATTTCCATTATTGGGGTAAAGCTAAACCAGACACGGCAACCGGCGATCACTGGCGTACCGTGTTGGGCAGCAAATTAGCCGCAGCAAGGCAATAGGTTTGTGGGTCAAAAATGATTAAAATGGACAAATTAGTCATTTTTTAAGCGGAGGATTTTATGAAAACCATCAATGCTACCCAAGCCAAACAAACTTTCGGCGAACTGTTGAACAGCGCCCAGCAGGAGCCGGTTGCCATTCAGAAGCATCAGAAAGATTTTGCAATTCTATTGTCGTCGGCACGTTACCAGGAGTTATTGGGGTTTGAAGATACCTGTCTGCACAACTTGGCCGTATTAGCCGAACAGGAAGGTTATATAGGTGCCGATGCCGGTAAGGGTTTATTGGATAGTATTTGATGTGCCAGATTGATTTCACCAAATCGGCAGAACGAAGTTTGCGGAAACTGGCCGAATCGGATCAGCGAGTTGCCAAGCAGATCAAAATCAAACTCCTGGCTTTACTGCAAGAGCCGCAACCTCAGGAATCGCTAAAGATGGTCGGCAACCCCGAGTATTTGCGGGTTCGCGTCGGTAAATACCGGATTATTTACCGCTTTGACGATGCCATGCTCTACGTCGTGCTGATCGCCAAGCGAGAAATTGTTTACGAAGAATTTGCCCGGCTGATGCCGCGATGAAAACCTTTAAGTCACGGAGCGCAATGCATGGTTCTGCACGTTATAGATGTTGAAACTCTCCAAAACTACGAACTGAAACTGACGTTTAACAACGGTGTTACCGGCATTGCCGATTTAAGCAACGCATTGTGGGGAGAAATGTTCGAGCCATTATCAGACCCGTTGTTATTCAACCAAATTCGGCTTGACCCGGCATTGAGCACCGTTAGCTGGCCAAACGGTGCCGATTTGGCGCCGGAATTTCTGTACGACTTGATTCAACCGATCAATAACTTGGAACAATAAGCGAGGCCATCAATGTCAGATACACGGTTGTATTACCAGTATTGGGGAAAAGCCAGGCCGGAAGTTGGCGACGGGCCGGCTTACCATCTGCTGCCGTACCATTGTTTGGATGTGGCGGCGGTGGGTTGGTTTTGGCTGGCTCCAGATAAACCGGTGTGTAAGCAATTGGCTGCGCAATTACACGTTGAGCCGGAATGGCTTCAATGTTGGTTTACGTTTTGTCTGGCATTGCACGATTTGGGCAAGTTTGCGCGAGCCTTTCAAGGCTTGAGAACGGATTTGTCGAATGAGTTAGTCAAGCCGAATCCTCGAATGACTTACTCGTCTAAAGAGCAACGCCACGATACCTTGGGATTTGCTTTGTGGCGGGGCATGCTGCAAGAAAAACTGGCTCTAGAACTTCCTGCCAACGAAGCGGCTTGGATCGCCAAAATCGATCCGTGGCTGGAAATCGTTACCGGCCACCACGGCATGCCGCCGAAATTGGATAGCGTTCGGCTTTGTAATTTCTTCGAGGCCGACGACGAACAGGCTGCGTTTCTCTTTTTGCTAGACATGCAGGATTGCTTGCTGAACGGTTTTAACTTTCAACCGTTGGCGGATAAAAACCTGAGCAAACGTTTAAAACCCTTGTCCTGGCAACTGGCGGGCATCGCGGTATTGGCCGATTGGTTGGGGTCGAATCAAGAATATTTTGAGTATTGCGACCAATCGATGCGGCTTACCGAGTATTGGCAAACCATCGCCTTACCCAAGGCCGAGCAAGCATTGGCAGGATTACCGAAGCTACCTGTTGCAGGGCGATTCGAATCGGTGCAAAGTTTGTTCCCATTCATTCAACATCCGACCCCGCTACAACGATACGCCGCCAAAGAGCCATTGACTGTTCAACCTCAGCTCTTCATTCTTGAAGACGTCACCGGTGCCGGCAAAACCGAAGCGGCGTTGATTTTGGCGCAACGCTTGATTGCAAAAGGTCTGGCCGACGGTTTGTACATCGGCTTGCCGACCATGGCCACCGCCAATGCTATGTACCAGCGCTTGGGCAAGGTTTACCGCAGTTTTTATGAAACCGGCGCACAGCCGTCGCTGGTATTGGCTCACGGCGCCCGCGAATTATCGCAAGCATTTCGCGACTCGGTAGTGCTGGCCGAGCAAACTCATGCCGACGCCGATTATCAATCTGGCCGGTTCGAGAAAGATCAGGAGTTGAGCGCGACGGCTTATTGCAATGCCTGGTTGGCGGACAGTCGCAAGAAAGCTTTGTTGGCAGATGTCGGCGTCGGCACGCTAGACCAAGCCTTGTTGGCGGTGTTGCCGGCAAGGCATCAATCGCTACGTTTGCTGGGCTTGGGTCGCAAAGTGTTGCTGGTGGACGAAGTGCATGCCTACGACAGTTACATGCAAAAGTTACTGTCGGCGCTACTGGAAGCTCATGCCAGCCAGGGCGGCAGTGCAATTTTGTTGTCGGCCACCTTGCCGCAAACCATGCGCGAAAATCTGACGGCGGCTTTTCATCGCGGACTAGGGCTGGAGGCGCCGGGTTTGACCGATCCGGCGGACTACCCGTTGGCGACGCACATCCCAGCGGTAACGCTGGAAACACCCATCGATACCAGACCCGAAGTCAAGCGCACGGTTCGCGTTAGGCGCTTGGACAGCGAAGATGAGGTCATCGCAAAAATTCGCCAAAGTGCCGAGCAAGGCCAATGCGTTTGTTGGGTGCGCAACACTGTCAAATCTGCTCGGCAGGCTTACCAAAAGTTGCTGAATGAAGGCGTTCCCGCCGAACGCTTGAGTCTGTTCCATAGCCGTTTTGCGATGATAGACCGGCAGGCCGTCGAAAACCGCACCTTGCAAACCTTCGGCGAACCGTCGGGGCATGACGGCCGCAAAGGCCGAATCCTGATTGCTACCCAAGTAGTCGAGCAATCCTTGGATTTGGATTTCGACATGCTGATCAGCGACTTGGCGCCGATCGATTTATTGATCCAACGCGCCGGCCGTTTGCGTCGGCATATTCGCGACGAGCATGGCAATCGCTTGCGGGATTCCGGTGCCGTGGACGGTCGCGGCGAACCGGTGTTCTATCTATATGCGCCGACGCCGTCGGAGGATGCTGGTGCCGATTGGCTGAAACCGGACCATGCCGGCACGCAGGCGGTTTATCCTCATGTCGGCCAGCTTTGGCTGTCGGCGAGTTTGTTGGAAAAGGGCCGTTTCACGATGCCGGACGACGCCCGTGATTTGATTGAAGGTGTTTATTCCGACGAAGCGCAAGCTCGAATACCGCTGGCGTTGCAAGAAGCTTCCTTCGATGCGGAAGGCAAAACCATGGTGCAGCGAAGCATGGCGGACTTGAATGTTTTGAAGCTGGACAAAGGTTATACCTGGAAAAGCGGCGATTGGGACGAGGAAACCAGAATCCCGACTCGTCTTACCGAAGAAGAAAATATTTCTGTGGCGTTGGCAGTATTGGTTGACGGCGATCTCAAACCCTACGCCGATGTAGAACGTTATGCGTGGGCGATGAGCACGATCAAATTGCCGGAACGCGAATGGAAAAAGGTCGGCCGGCAGATTTCCGACGAATTGAAACAGCAGATTGAAACATTAAAAAACGAACAAAAAGCCTTGCGATGGCTGGAGGTTTTGCCATTGGTGGAAGGGCAAAGCCTGTATTCGGCGACGGATGGATTTGTCGGGGAAGTCCCCGCGGGTGCGGGGAACGTATGAGTTGCTTCACCTAATGAGGTCAGCGAAGCGGTTCATCCCTCAGTGGCGGATTGTAGTGCCTAGAATCTCGCCATGGAAACTTTTTTGAAGGTCATTCATGGGGCAGATCAAAGATCTAATTGATGCGATCAACGCTTTTGCGCCGAACCCGCTAGCGGTTATTTGTTTGGCTTTGGTGCTTGCAATCATAGTGGCACTGAAGATGTGATTTCATAAATGGAGGAAATGCATGAATTTAATTACCGATCCATGGATACCGGTCATTCGCCAAAACGGCCAATTTGACTGGATCGCGCCCTGGCAAATCGCCGAAACCGAAAACCCGGTGATCGAAATCAACGCACCGAGGCAGGATTTTCAAGGCGCGATGTATCAGCTCTTGATCGGTCTGCTGCAAACCGGATTCGCGCCGGACGACGAGGAGCAATGGTTGGAATATTGGAAGGAAGCACCAACTCCCTCTGAGCTGCAAGCCCGTTTTGCCACGCTCTCGCCGGCATTCGATTTGTTCAGCGACGACGGTCCGGCATTTTTGCAGGATTTGGACTTGCCGGACGGCGAAGCCAAGCCTATTGCAGCGCTATTGATCGAAGCGCCAGGCGGCAAAACGCTGAAAGACAATCTCGACCACTTCGTCAAACGAGGCTTGGCGAACCAGCTTTGCCCAAGTTGTGCGGCTACTGCTTTATTTACTCTGCAAACCAATGCACCATCTGGCGGGGTCGGGCATAGGGTCGGTTTGCGCGGCGGTGGGCCGTTGACGACCTTGGTGCTTCCCAAGGCCAGCCAAACCATGCTGTGGCAAAAGCTGTGGTTGAACGTGTTCAATCAGGAAGACCTGCAATCGGTGGATAAGCTGGAAAGCTCCGTTATGCCCTGGCTGGGCAAAACCCGTACTTCCGAAAAAGGCCAAATTACCACGCAGTCCGATGTTCATCCGCTGCACGCTTATTGGGGCATGCCGCGGCGGATTCGCTTGAGCGAGCCTTCTGAGTCCGGCTGTTGCGATTTGTGTGGAAGCCATGCCGAATCGCTGTTCCGCGAATACCGCACCAAAAACTACGGCACCAATTACGATGGCGCTTGGCAACATCCTTTGACGCCTTACCGTCACGACCCGAAAAAGGTCAATCTACCATTGTCTTTGAAAGGCCAGCAAGGCGGCCTGGGTTATCGGCATTGGTTGGGTTTGGCGTTACAGGACGACAGCAACGGCGATAAAGCCGCGAAAATTGTTCGGCATTACAATCAGGAACGTGGTCGCATGTTGGCCGACAAAGGCGGTGCGGCGCTGTGGTGCTTCGGTTACGACATGGACAACATGAAGGCGCGCTGCTGGTACGAAGCGCGGTTTCCGGTGTTTTACCTGTCGGCACAACAACAAACCGATTTGATCGCTTGGGCGGGCGAGTTGATCGACGCGGCACGGGAAACCGTGAAGATTTTGCGTAACGAGGTTAAAGCCGCCTGGTTTCGCCGCCCGGAAGACGCCAAGGGCGATATGAGCCAAATCGACGCACAATTTTGGCAAGCCAGCGAAGCCGAGTTTTTCCGGCTTTTGGACAGCTTGGCTACCGCACCGGGCGATGGCGGCATGGCGCCCGCCGAAATTTACGCCGACTGGTTGAAGGTGTTGATTGCCAAAATGCTTCAAGTTTTCGAAGTCGCAACCTTAACCGCCGTGCCGGAGGACCTAGATTTGAAACGCATCGTCAACGCCAAAAAGTCCATGTTGAGCCGTTTTCACGGCAACAAAACCATCAAACAATTGAAAACCCAGGCCAAAACGGAGGAGGTTGCCTAAATGAGCGAGAACTATTTTTTAATGCCGGAAGAGTTGAAGGCTTTGCTGGCTTGGCATCGCTGGTTGAACGGCGATGACGGTGATCGAGGCGGCAATCGAGGCGACCGCGCCCGTCTGCGCCGGGCCGAAATGCCGGAAGACATTCTACTGACCGACGCTTTTTTTCATTTTTTGAGGCAAATGCCGGACGGCTTTCCGCAAAAAGTTGCATCCGAGCAGCGCTTGCAGGTCGCGGCGACGATTGCCGGTTTGCTCGCGCACGTCGAAGCCAACGATGCCAGCGGCCGCTTTGCGACGCAACTGGGCGCAGCCAAAGACAAGGCGAAGCCACCGATGAGCGAATTGCGCTTTCAGCAATTGCAGAAAAGCCCGACCGTCGACGATTTCTACCGGCGCATGCTACGCGCGATTCGCTTGCTCGGCAAAACCGCCAATGTCGTATCGCTCACCAACGACGTCATTCATTGGCACAAGGAATTCAATCAACCGTTAGGCCGCCATCTCGATGTCAGCAAACGTCTTGCAGTGCGCTGGGCCACCGACTATTTCACAGCTTTACCTAAAAACTAACCTCAAGGAGAGATACATGAGCCGTTTCATTCAATTGCATTTGTTGACCGCTTACCCGCCCGCCAACCTGAATCGCGACGATCAAGGTAGCCCGAAGACCGCGAAGATGGGTGGCTACGACCGACTGCGGGTGTCGTCGCAATGTCTGAAAAGAACCTGGCGCACATCGGACATGTTCCAAGCGGCGGTTGGCGGTCACTTGGGTACGCGCACCAAATTGCTCGGCCTGGATGTATACAACAAGTTGCTGGAAGGCGGCGTTAAAGAAAAAGACGCCAAGGAATGGAGCAAGTCTATCGCCGGCATATACGGTGCGTTGAAAAAAGCCGATAAAAACGATCCTTTAGCCGAATTGGAAATCGAACAATTGGTGCATGTCAGCCCAACGGAACGAAAAGCATTGGAAGCATTGACCGTAAAACTGGTTGCCGAGCAGCGGCCACCGGAAAAGGACGAATTGAACTTGCTGCGCGCCAACGAACAGGCAGTGGATATAGCCTTGTTCGGCCGCATGCTTGCATCCAGCCCTGCGTTCAACATCGAAGCCGCTTGCCAAGTGGCGCATGCCATTAGCGTGCATCCGGTGGTAATCGAAGACGATTATTTCACCGCCGTCGACGATTTGAATAACGGCCAGGACGACATGGGCGCCGCCCACATCGGCGAAACCCGCTTCGCCGCCGGCTTGTTTTATGCCTATATCTGCATTAACCGCGAATTGCTGATCAAAAATTTGGGCGGTAACGTTGAGCTTGCCAATAAAGCGATACGCGCCTTGACCGAAGCCGCCGTCAAAGTGGCGCCGGAAGGCAAGCAAAACAGCTTTGCATCCAGGGCTTATGCTTCCTTCGTGTTGGCGGAAAAAGGCGACCAGCAGCCGCGTTCGTTGTCGGTAGCATACTTAAAACCCATTGGCCGCGAAACTGATGATTTTGCCGTTCAGGCGATCGCTGCATTGAAAGAGCAGAACAGCAGCTTCGACGAAGTTTATGGCGCTTGCGCGGACAGCCGTTACGAGCTGAATGCCTTGCCGTCACAACGCCAAGGCACACTAGTCGGGTTACTCGACTTCGTCGGCCAATAGGAGCCGGTCATGGACCTATTGTTATTCCGTTTATACGGGCCAATGGCGAGTTGGGGCGAACTCGCCGTCGGCGAAAGTCGGCATAGCGCCAATTACCCCAGCAAGTCGGCGATATTGGGTTTGGTCGGCGCAGCGTTGGGCATCGAACGTAGCGACGAAGCGCAACAAGCCGGATTGCAGCATGGTTATCAAGTGGCCGTCGAAGTCTTTAGCACCGGCCAATTGCTGCGCGATTACCATACCGCCCAAGTGCCGGACTCGGCTGGCAAATTCGTTTATCGCACCCGCCGCGACGAACTGGTGTTGGGTAAGGAACGCTTGGGCACGATATTGTCCAGCCGCGAATACCGTAGCGATGCCTTGGCCGTCGTCGCCTTGCGCGCCTTGCCGGAAGCGTCGTTCAGTCTGGCGCAAATCGAGGAAAAACTGCGCAAGCCGATATTCCATCTGTATATGGGGCGTAAATCCTGCCCGTTGGCGGCGCCGTTGAATCCGCAATTGCTGGCGGATCAGGTCGATATGTTGTCTGCCTTCAAAGCGTATTCACATAAACCATTATTGCCGCGTAAACAGATCGATGGCGAAGCGGGTCAGCCGGTTCAGCAAGACCGTTATTGGTTGAATACCGGTGGCGAGCGCCACTATTACTGGGAAGGCGAGCCACAAGACTTTGCCAAGGACATCGACTTACAACGCCGGCAAACCCGCGTTCGCCACGACCAACCCTTGTCGCGCAAACGCTGGCAGTTCGCGCCGCGCCAGGAACATTATTTTTATCAGGGAGGCGAGTGATGTATTTTTCCAGGGTCAGGATACGTCCGGATATTTATAAATCTTCGCAGTTGGCGAGGGTGTTGGAAGGCAACGTTTACGGTTGCCACCAATTGCTATGGGATTTGTTCCCCGAACAGGACAAACGAACTTTTCTTTACCGCGAAGAAATTGCTCGCGAGCAGATCGGTCCAGCGCCGAGGGTACGCGGCGAACCGGTGTATTACATCGTTTCGCAAGCCAAGCCCGTGGAAGCCGCAAGCTCATTGTTCAAAGTTGAGAGTAAGGAATATGCACCTCAATTGAGCCAAGGCCAATGCCTGCAATTCGATTGCCGGGCCAATCCCGTCGTCAGCCGGCTGGGTAAAAAGCATGATGTGGTGATGGACGCCCAATTTCAGTTTTTAACGTCGTTGGTCAAATCGCATGGATTGGAAAGTAGTTTGCCTGCCAAAACCGACAAAGGCGTTTACAAAAAACTGTTGCTGGACAAGGGCGGGGCTGCGTTGGAGGCGGAATTATGCGAATTATTGGCTGCGGATCGTTGCTACGCCGAGCGCTTGGGGCAAATTTCCGGTTTGGCCGACAAGCTGGAATGGGCAGTCAAAGCCCACGTCGATCAAGCATTGACCAATTGGATGAGCAAACAAGGCGAACGTTGTGGATTTGTTTTAGCGGCCGACAAAGACGGCTTAGCCAAGTTGCAAAACACTGCTTACGCCTGGCACGGCTTGCAGCAAAAAACCACCAAAAAAGGCGAAAAATCCGGCTTCAGCTCCGTCGATTTCACTGGCGAACTGCAAATTACCGATCCGGAAAAATTCCGCCAAACCCTCTTCACCGGCTTAGGTCGGGCCAAGGCGTTCGGTTGTGGGCTGTTGATGGTCAAGCGGTTGTGACACAGGCAATCGTATAACGGATGCTTGTTGAACCTTATTAATGTACATACAATAATTCATGCAAATAGTTTTTGATCTGCAAAAAGACCTGATTAATTGGGAAAAACATGGCGTCAGTTTGGCGTTAGCTAATCAGCTTGAATGGGATTGGTTGCTGATGATTGATGACCGGAAAGATTATGGTGAAACCAACGTGAGGTAAAACGTTATGCCGCCTATTTCAACTCCTAGTTTTCATATACCCAGCGATGAAGAAGATCGGGCCATCAATGCTGGCATCGCCGGCGATCCAGATACCTTTGAGGTCAGCGACGCTCAGTTTGCCCAAATGCGTCCGGTTAAATTAGGGCGGCCGTTTGCCGAGCAAACCAAGGAACGGATCACGATTCGCCTATCGCCGGAGGTGTTGGCGGCATTCCGCGCTACCGGTGCAGGATGGCAAACGCGGGTGGATGAAGCGCTGAAACAATGGTTAGCCGATCATTTGACTTGAATGAATCTCTGTCGATTTCACAGGCAAACTGCAAAATACTGGCCCAATTGCCGTTTTGCCCTGTCTCAAGACTTGGGACAATCTGATTCCGTTGGCGATGGGTTTTTGGCAATCTATTGAATCTAACAGCACCTGTTAACAGGTGCTAAAATCAGGCCATTGTAATCAGCCAGAGCAAATACCATGAATATTAAATTCTCCGAAGACGTCATTCCGCTCAGCGACTTAAAAGTTAACCCCGGCAAGGTCGTCAATCAGGTAAAAGAAACGCACCGGCCGGTGTTGTTAACCAGCCGGGGCAGGGGCGTGGCTGTGGTGCAGGATCTGGAAGACTACGAAAAAAATCAGGAAGAACGGGTTTTCATGAAAGCCGTCGCACAGGGTTTGATGGATGTCAAAAACGGTCGAGTCATGGAGTTGGCGGATGTCAAAGCCAAGCTGGGTATCGGCTAAATGAAACTGCTGATTGCCGATTCGGCTTTCAACGACCTCGTGGACATTAAAACCTATTATTTGGAGCAAGGCGTCGGACACATCGGCGATAAGTTTGTCACCGAGATCATTTCCCATCTCGAAATCCTAACCGAGCATCCCGAGATTGGTCGGATAGTGCCTGAATTTTCCGAACCCCCTATTCGCGAGCTGATTCATCCGCCATTTCGTGTTGTTTATTGGTTGGACAATCAGATTATCCATGTCATCAGAGTCTGGCGTAGCGAGCGCTTGCTGCAACTGCCTGACTTAAACTAAAAATTGCTGCATGCTCCCACCCTTAAAACCCATCGCCATGAAAGAACGCGTTTCCCTGGTATTCATCGAAAAAGGCCAAATTGACGTCAAGGACGGCGCCTTTGTCGTCATCGACGAAACCGGCATCCGCACCCACATCCCGGTCGGCTCCATCGCCTGCATCATGCTGGAGCCGGGCACCCGCGTTTCGCATCATGCCGCCGCGCTGGCCGCCAGGGCAGGGACCTTGCTGGTCTGGGTCGGCGAAGCCGGCGTCAGGCTGTATGCTGCCGGCCAGCCGGGCGGCGCGCGCTCCGACCGCTTGCTGTACCAAGCCAAACTGGCGCTGGACGACGACGCCCGCTTGAAAGTCGTGCGCAAGATGTACGAAATCCGTTTCGGCGAAAAACCGCCCGAACGCCGCAGCGTCGAGCAACTGCGCGGCATCGAAGGCGCCAGAGTCAGGAAGCTGTACCAATTGCTGGCCAAACAGGCCGGCGTGGAATGGAAAGGCCGCAATTACGACCATTCCGAATGGGACAACAGCGACACTGCCAACCGCTGCCTCAGTTCCGCCACCGCCTGCCTGTACGGCATCTGCGAAGCGGCGGTACTGGCCGCCGGTTATGCGCCGGCCATCGGCTTTATTCATACCGGCAAGCCGCTGTCGTTTGTCTACGACATTGCCGACCTGTTCAAATTCGACGACATCGTCCCGCATGCCTTCAAAATCGCCGCCAAGAATTATCCCAACCCGGAACGCGAAGTCAGGCTGATGTGCCGCGACGTGTTCCGGCAAAGCAAAATTCTGCGCAAGATCATCCCCACCATCGAAGAAGTGCTGGCGGCCGGCGAATTGGAAGTCCCCAAACCGGCCGAGGAAAACATTGCCCCGGCCATTCCCAACGCGGAGAGCATCGGCGATGTTGGTCATCGTAGTTGAAAACGTTCCGCCTCGGTTGCGCGGCCGTTTGGCGGTGTGGCTGATCGAAATTCGCGCCGGCGTTTATGTCGGCGACCTGTCGGCCAAGGTGCGCGAGATGATCTGGTCGCAAATCGAGGATGGCTTGGAAGACGGCAACGCGGTGATGGCCTGGTCCACCAATACCGAATCGGGTTTCGATTTTATGACGCTGGGTAAAAACCGGCGCCTGCCGGTAGAACTGGACGGCCTGAAATTGGTGTCGTTTTTTCCGATGGAAGACGATGAAAACCGGCAAACCCCGGTTTCGCCCCCACCTTCCGGGCGCGGGCAGCGGTGACGGCAAAAAACAGCGAAGCAATTTACAACCCCGCCGTTACCGATATGCACAAATCCAGCTGAAATCGTCTAGCCGGGCTTATGCCGTAGCGAGGGTATGTGTTTTTTCAGGCTTCCAAGCAGCAAACGACACCGGATAACGAAAACCGGGCTACGGTTTTTACACGCTTTTTAACAACTCGGAAAAGGCAAAAAATTCGGTAGAAATTTAGCCGGGTTATTTTTATATGCGTAACAATAAGTTACGATTAGTGCGTTCCCCGCACCCGCGGGGATGAACCGGCTTATGCATGTTAGTCAAGTGCCGAGAATGCGCGTTCCCCGCACCCGCGGGGATGAACCGGCAAAACCGCTAAAAATATCCCGACCGAAGAAGCGTTCCCCGCACCCGCGGGGATGAACCGATTCTCTATTGCCATATACCTCGAATACAGAGGCGTTCCCCGCACCCGCGGGGATGAACCGTCAAACTGATACCACAGCCGCGCCCGATCCAGGCGTTCCCCGCACCCGCGGGGATGAACCGCCACAGACAGCTCGGGTACTGGCGCAAAAGACGCGTTCCCCGCACCCGCGGGGATGAACCGCACTTAAACATTTGGTGCAACGCGAAAAACGCGCGTTCCCCGCACCCGCGGGGATGAACCGTTCTATTGTCCATCGTTGTTTCCTATGTATAGGCGTTCCCCGCACCCGCGGGGATGAACCGCTGCCGCCTTTAAACCGCCGTCTATCATGTCGGCGTTCCCCGCACCCGCGGGGATGAACCGCGGACGATGTTATCGACGGCCAAAGCGCGCCAGCGTTCCCCGCACCCGCGGGGATGAACCGCCAGCGGCGACAACAAGGCGGCCTTCATTAACGCGTTCCCCGCACCCGCGGGGATGAACCGCAAAAAGCTACCCATCCGCTATACGGAATATCGCGTTCCCCGCACCCGCGGGGATGAACCGTCTTGCGTATAAATCGCCGACACTTTTAAATGGCGTTCCCCGCACCCGCGGGGATGAACCATTACAAACATTGATCCTAAGAAACAGGTTAACGCGTTCCCCGCACCCGCGGGGATGAACCGATTGCAGTCGTTGGTTTACACTTAACACGTTCGCGTTCCCCGCACCCGCGGGGATGAACCGGTAGCAATGAGCCTTCGCCAAGCGACATTTTCGCGTTCCCCGCACCCGCGGGGATGAACCGCAACCGGCCATGCGGTAGCGGTGGCATTCAACGCGTTCCCCGCACCCGCGGGGATGAACCGACTTATTGACAGACATGCCCTGGCTGGCGAAGGCGTTCCCCGCACCCGCGGGGATGAACCGCCCGGACAAATACCCCGCCAGCTCAACCCCTTGCGTTCCCCGCACCCGCGGGGATGAACCGAAAACCAAACAAGCTGGCGGCATTGCCAGCTGGCGTTCCCCGCACCCGCGGGGATGAACCGCGGATCTGCTGTTCGACGATGACGATATAGAAGCGTTCCCCGCACCCGCGGGGATGAACCGCAACAAAAATAACTTAATAGATAGTGACATTCGCGTTCCCCGCACCCGCGGGGATGAACCGATAAAACCAAGATCAGAAACGCCACGCCGCCAGCGTTCCCCGCACCCGCGGGGATGAACCGCAAAGACGAAGCCGCGAGACTAATCGAAGAACGCGTTCCCCGCACCCGCGGGGATGAACCGCAAAAACCATTCGGTGGAGGACATTTCCCGCTGCGTTCCCCGCACCCGCGGGGATGAACCGGTACCGTCGTAGTTTTCGCGGATACCGGTACCGCGTTCCCCGCACCCGCGGGGATGAACCGGTACCGTCGTAGTTTTCGCGGATACCGGTACCGCGTTCCCCGCACCCGCGGGGATGAACCGGCGACAGCGCCGCATTGCAGCAAATAGCAAAAGCGTTCCCCGCACCCGCGGGGATGAACCGCGGACCTGCTGTTCGACGATGACGATATCGAAAGCGTTCCCCGCACCCGCGGGGATGAACCGCCGCACTCCTTCCTCAGCCGGCGGCAAAATCTTGCGTTCCCCGCACCCGCGGGGATGAACCGGCGACGGCGAGGTTAAATCCGCTGTCAGCAGCGCGTTCCCCGCACCCGCGGGGATGAACCGCCGGCCCAGACATAAACACCGTCAGCTATTGGGCGTTCCCCGCACCCGCGGGGATGAACCGTTCGGGCGCGGCTCCATGCTAGCCCGCATGCATGCGTTCCCCGCACCCGCGGGGATGAACCGATAACCCGCTAGTGTTGCAAATTGCCGGGGCGGCGTTCCCCGCACCCGCGGGGATGAACCGTCTCGCCACATCGCTGCCCGCGCGGCCATCAGGCGTTCCCCGCACCCGCGGGGATGAACCGCCATTACCCAAATCGTTAAAGCCAGCGGCGATGCGTTCCCCGCACCCGCGGGGATGAACCGTAATGCTCCTGCCCCACAATCTTCGCCAACGGGCGTTCCCCGCACCCGCGGGGATGAACCGGCCACTTTGTCTTGCGATGCGGGGCCAAAATCGCGTTCCCCGCACCCGCGGGGATGAACCGCTTGGGCAGTAGGTTTTTAATTGGCCGATGACGCGTTCCCCGCACCCGCGGGGATGAACCGCAGGACATCACCGACGACGATAACCTGATCCTGCGTTCCCCGCACCCGCGGGGATGAACCGCCGATGCGCCGCTGTTCGCCGGCGAGTTCAAGGCGTTCCCCGCACCCGCGGGGATGAACCGCTTCGGGCGAAGCATATAGCCCGAAGGTTTCCGCGTTCCCCGCACCCGCGGGGATGAACCGCCCCCAGCTTATATCCTTGTTAGCACGGCTCAGCGTTCCCCGCACCCGCGGGGATGAACCGTAACCCTTCGCGGGTAGCGTTCGTGCTGTAGCGCGTTCCCCGCACCCGCGGGGATGAACCGCTACTTATTATCGCGCCCACTATGCCCCCAGGGCGTTCCCCGCACCCGCGGGGATGAACCGGCGTTTTTCAGCTTGTATGGTCATTGATAGCCGCGTTCCCCGCACCCGCGGGGATGAACCGCGAGCAGCTAGAACAGTCAAAACCGGAGGATAGCGTTCCCCGCACCCGCGGGGATGAACCGTATGGAGCACGGTTACAGCCGCACAACGGCAGGCGTTCCCCGCACCCGCGGGGATGAACCGAACGCAGCGGCATTTTTTGTCTGCTGTGTAAAGCGTTCCCCGCACCCGCGGGGATGAACCGTAAGCAATGCGCCTCAGCACCATCCCATTCCAGCGTTCCCCGCACCCGCGGGGATGAACCGCCTCGGGTCAAATGTGGTGCCCCAGTCGATAAGCGTTCCCCGCACCCGCGGGGATGAACCGAAATCACCTTCGTCTGGGGCCGGCCTTTGTTGGCGTTCCCCGCACCCGCGGGGATGAACCGGTGGCAGTAACGGACCGGAGAATCTAGTTATGGCGTTCCCCGCACCCGCGGGGATGAACCGCGGATCCACTTCAAACACATCGGAACAAAAATGGCGTTCCCCGCACCCGCGGGGATGAACCGTTGGAAAAACAAGGCCACAACGCCGACACCTGGCGTTCCCCGCACCCGCGGGGATGAACCCTGCGCCGTGGGGAAATCCTCGGTGTAGATGGCGCGTTCCCCGCACCCGCGGGGATGAACCGCCATGGGAAGGAATTGTTGATGTCATATCTGGCGCGTTCCCCGCACCCGCGGGGATGAACCGTCAAAAACATCGGCTATCAGGTATATGCCAAGCGTTCCCCGCACCCGCGGGGATGAACCGCCACCTGTGAGGCTGCGTCCGGCGTTTGGCAAGCGTTCCCCGCACCCGCGGGGATGAACCGGCCAAATCGTTCAACAATTGCTGCCGCATCTGGCGTTCCCCGCACCCGCGGGGATGAACCGTCGTGCCTAACTCCGACGGCACAACTAGCACCGCGTTCCCCGCACCCGCGGGGATGAACCTTTCTACTGCCTGAGATTCTGTTAGTTTAGAGCGCGTTCCCCGCACCCGCGGGGATGAACCGCCGTCTTATCTCCTTGGTTACCCCGTATTGATCATCGGCGCTAAAGGCTGGGTTTAAGCAAATCGCCGTTATCCGTGAATGCCGAAGAAACAGAGGTATTAAACCGGCTTAAAGCACTTCGCTCATCCGCTGCACACCTGCTGCAATTTGATCCGGGGTGAATGCGGAAAAGCCCAAAATCAAGCCGTCGGGCGGTTTGCGTTCGATGCCGTAAAACGATAGCGGCCGGGCTTCGATACCGCTTTGTTTTAGCCGTTCGCTTACTGCGACGTCGTCGAAACCGGCCGGCAGGTACGCGCAGGCATCCAGTCCGGTGGAAATCGGGCAAACGTCGAGCAGGCCGTTAAGCCGGTTTTTACAGGCATCTGTAAACGCTTCGGCGCGTTCCTGGTAGATCAGTTTCATCCGCCGCAAATGCCGGGCGTAGTGGCCTTCGGCAATAAATTCGGAGAGCACGATTTGCGCTTCCAGGCCGACATGGCGGCAGGTCAGACTCATCGCCGATACAAACGGCGTTTGCAGCCATTGCGGTACCACGGCATAGGCTAAGCGGATGCTCGGAAACAGCAGTTTGCTGAACGTGCCCATATAGATCACCCGGTCGCTGGCATCCAGGCTTTTGATCGGCGCCATCGGCGTCCCGGCGAAACGGAATTCGCCGTCGTAATCGTCTTCGAGGATGGTCGCTTGCCGGCGTTCGGCCCACTCCAGCAGTGCGATGCGGCGTTCCAAGCTAAGTACCGGGCCGATGGGCGATTGGTGGGCGGAGGTCACATAGGCCAGTTTGGCATGCGCCGCGTGTTGTAGTGCGGCGTCGATATTCATGCCGTTTTCATCGACGGGAACGGCAACGACTTGCGCGCCCACTGCGGCAAATACGGTTTTTGCGCCGGGATAGCCGGGGTCTTCCATCCAAACCGCGTCGCTCGGATCGAGCAGCAAGCGCGAACACAGATCCAGAGCCTGCTGGGCACTGTTGGCGATGATGACTTGTTCCGGCGAGCAGCTAATTCGCTGCGAATAACGCAGATGTTCAGCTATCGAAACGCGCAACGGACGATAACCGGCCGGATCCGCATAGCCCATTTTGCGCGGACGTAGCGCGTTTGCCCGCTTGGTGGCAATCCGGTTCCAGATTTTCAACGGAAAGTGTTGGAAATCCGGTTGATTGGGTTTGAACGGCACCGGAGCCGGTTCCGCAGCGCCGAAAAAAAACGGGCTGTCCGCCAGCACTTGACCCAGCCGGGATAGCCGCCCCGTTACCGGGACGCCGGCGCGATTATGGGGCGCAGGGGCGTTAGCCAGCCTGTCCGGCAGTTTGGCCGAGACGAAGGTGCCTCTGCCGGTATGGGAAATAATATAGCCTTCCGCCAACAATTGTTCGTAGCCCAAAACCACCATGCCGCGGGAGACGCCGTAGAGTTTGGCGAAATCGCGGGTGGTGGGCAGTCTGATGCCGGGTTTTAATCGGCCGCTTAAAATCGCCGAACGTATTTCGCTGTAAACCCAGTCTTTGATCGAGCATTGCGCCGGCTTCTCCGCAATGGCAAGTTCGAATTGTTCCGCTTGTCTCATGGTCTATGTCCGGTAGATTGGTTCATCTATTTTTTCACTTATTGGTATTTTCGTTAAACCATTTTCTTGGCGAGAATAATCCCGACTTAATCAAACCGCCGACAAAGGAGCGCGAAATGAGTAAACGATTCAACTATCAAACCACCGGCTACAAAGCGATGTATGGCTTGCACCAGTATGTTCAGGGTTGCGGGCTGGACCACGGCCTGCTGGAATTGCTGCGGCTGCGCATTTCGCAAATCAACGGCTGCGCTTATTGCATCAATATGCACGTGCCTTTGGCGCAACAGAACGGCATTTCCGATCTGAAGATTCATCTGGTGGCCGCGTGGAAAGAGGCGAATGTGTTCAGCGAACGGGAACTCGTCGCGTTGGCTTGGGCGGAAGCGGTCACTACCTTGAAAGATGCCGAAGTTTCGGAAGCCGTCTATCGCCTGGCTCAGGCTCAATTCAGCGAACACGAATTATCCGACCTGACGCTCGCGGTAGCCGAAATCAACGCCTGGAACCGGTTAATGATTGCTTCGAGAACGCCGCCCGAGTTTAAGTAACGGACCGGGGTTTAGCGATGCAAACTTTAACCGAGATTGTTGGAGCGGACGACATCCGTGCGGCCTTTCCGGTGATGAGCTCGCTCAGGCCGCATCTGGCCGATGCGGGCGCGTTTGTCCTGCAAGTACAGCGGCAATTCCAAGCCGGCTATCGTCTTGCGGGATGCCGGCAGGATAGGCAATGGCTGGGTCTGATCGGGTTTCGGCTGAGCGAAAATCTGTTGTACGGCAGGTTTTTGTATGTGGACGACTTGGTCGCCGCCGAGCATTGCCGGAACAGCGGCATCGGCAAACGCTTGATCGGCTACGCCAGGCAACAGGCCAGGACGGCGGGCTGCGCGAATCTGGTGCTCGATACCGGTCTGTATATGCCGTATGCGCAGCGGTTTTATTATCGGCAAGGGTTATTGGCCAAAGGCATGCACTTTGTCGAAAATCTCAATGGAGAATCCCATGCTTAGGGTGTTAGTCGTAACCGGCGGTCCGCATGCGCGATCCAGTGCCGGCTGGCCGGCGGTCGAATTTTTATTGGCGCAAATTCGCGGCTTTCGGCCGGATGTCGAAGTTGTACAACGCGCGTTGTCCGCGCCGGATATTGTGCTGCCGCCGGCCGCATACGCCGACGCCGTGGTGGCTCGCGCGGCCGCCGGCGACCCGGCTTTTGCCTTATCCGAAATCTTAATCGGCGAGCTGGAGACTTGCGACCTGCTGGTCATTACCACACCAATACACAACTTTACCGTTCCCGCGGCACTCAAAGCCTGGATCGACTACGTATTGCGTATCGGCAGAACCTTCGATGCCACGCCGACGGGAAAAGTAGGCAGGCTAAAAGACCGTCCGACTTTTGTGCTGGTGACGTCCGGCGGTTTTCATCAGGGCGAGCGCGCCAATCAGCTGGATTTTCTCAGTGGCTATTTGCGTTATGCATTGCGGACGGTTGGCATCGACTCGGTGAATTTCGTCTATCTACAGGGTATGGCTTACGGTTCGGAAGCTGTCGCTCAGGCGATTGCCGAAGGCATCGAGCGGATACGATCTCTAATGCCGGCGGTCGTGACGTAGCGATAGGTGGTCGGCATTGAACTGGGGATTCGGCTGGTCAAGTAGCGAAAACAAGCCATAATTACGCTAAAACACGGCGTGGTAGCTGAAATGGGTTAACCTTAGGCCGTACCGGTTTAAACCGGCTTATCGCCGGCCGAGAGCGGTCCATTTTTTCTACAGCTAACACCATATGACGCAATGCCATTCGCCATTCTTAACGATCTAAAATCCAAACCGGGTTTTTCAAGCGAATTTCTCATGTCGATTTGACTGGCCGCTATGTTCGGTTTTTGGTCAGACTTTCAGAATTGTTCCCGTGTTAACGCTGTCGGGCCGGTTTATGGCGGTAGCAAACGGCGTACGCTTTTTTTCGTGGGCAACCCGATAGATCGACTAGCGGCTTTGAATCAAGACGATGACTAATATCGGCCTTATAGCATCGATAACGTTGAATGTTATTTTAGTGGCTTACATTGTATTCGGTGCCAAGAGAAAGCGGCGCCGGGAGCAAAGCCGAAAACAGCCCGCCGTGAAGACGGCTTCAAACGTAAGAACGATCTCGTGCCCTTCGTGCGGGCAACACATTAAATTTACCCTGCCCATCGATAGCAATAAAGCGCGATGCAGAAGGTGCAACGCACAGTTCAGATTGGATGTCGACGATCACCGCAACGTTTATATAACCGAAATAAAATTACCCGAGGAGGATCAAAGTATTAAATCATTGGAGGATTGCTACCTGATTCTTGGTGTGAAAGAGGGGACCATCCCCATGGATATCAAAGCGGCCTACAAAAAGAAAATTTCCGAATATCATCCGGATAAAGTCGGAATCTTGGGTATAAAAATCAAGCAAATTGCCGAAGATGAAACCAGACAAATTAACGCTGCCTACGCCATGCTTCAAGAGAATGGATTGGTATGATATCGAGTATCGGAACGAGATGACGCAGATGAAGCCGGGTGCCGAAGGCATAAGCGGGTGCTTGATTTTTGCCGATTTCCCTCGGCTGGGGCTTGATAAAATCTTTCGGCAAAAATAGTGACTCTCCGGTTTCTGCTCAGAATGTCCTTAAAGATCACGCCTGAAAATTCCAAATAGACAGCATTTCCCAGCGCTACGCTATCGCCGGCGAGAGCTGGCCGCTAAATAAAAACCAATCAATCCTTACCGTTCGCTTGCTTGCAAAGCCTAGCCATGAAACGATTGCGCCGAAAGTTAGATAATCGCAGCCTATCTTTACCTGTATCACGCCCATCCATGAATACACGATCCACGTCAATCATATCTGCCGATAGTTCAGTCCCAATCATCAGCGTGCGCGGCGTTAATAAAACCTATGCCGGCGGTTTTCGAGCGCTGAAAAACATCGAGCTGGACATTCGGCGCGGGGAGATATTCGCCTTGCTTGGCCCGAATGGTGCCGGTAAGACCACTCTGATCAGCATTATTTGCGGCATTGTTAAAGCCAGTGCCGGCAGCATCGTCGCCGACGGTCACGACATCGCGCGGGATTACCGTGCGGCGCGGGCCAGCATCGGCTTGGTGCCGCAGGAATTGCATACCGACGCTTTCGAATCGGTGTGGGCCACGATCACCTTCAGTCGAGGCTTATTCGGCAAAGCGCCTAACCCGGCTTACCTGGAAAAAGTACTGCGCGATTTGTCTCTTTGGGACAAGCGGGGCGAAAAAATCATGGCATTGTCCGGCGGTATGAAACGCCGGGTGTTGATTGCCAAGGCGTTGTCGCATGAGCCGACGATATTGTTCCTGGACGAGCCGAGCGCTGGCGTGGATGTGGAGTTGCGTCACGACATGTGGCGGATGGTCCGCGAATTGCGGGAGCAGGGCACCACCATCATTTTGACCACGCATTACATCGAGGAAGCCGAAGACATGGCCGACCGCATTGGCGTCATCAACAAAGGCGAGTTAATCGTGGTCGAAGATAAAGAGGTATTGATGCGCAAGCTTGGTAAGAAGCAACTCACGCTGACGCTGCGCCAACCAATGACCGCTATTCCGCTTGGGCTAAACGCTTGGTCCTTAGCGCTTGCCGACAACGGGCAGGCACTGATATACAGCTTTGATACCCAAAAAGACGAAACCGGTATTGCCGAATTGTTGCGCGCGCTAGGCGAGCACGGCATCGAGTTTAAAGATTTGCGCTCCAGCGAAAGCTCATTGGAAGATATCTTTGTTAGCCTGGTACATCGGCCTAGGGAGGTACAGGTATGAACTTTTACGGCATTCGCGCGATTTATCATTTTGAAATGGCGCGCACCTTCCGCACTTTAGCGGAAAGCGTCGCCGCCCCGGTATTGACCACCTCGTTGTATTTCATCGTTTTTGGCAAAGCCATTGGTTCGCGGATGGGGGATATAGACAGCATCGGTTACGGCGCCTTCATCATTCCTGGCTTAGTCATGCTGAGCCTGCTGAACGAGAGCATCTCCAACGCCTCGTTCGGCATCTACATGCCGAAGTGGGCCGGCACGATTTACGAACTGCTATCGGCCCCCGTGTCCTGGATTGAAGTGTTGATCGGTTACGTGGGGGCGGCGGCGACTAAATCGGTGATGCTGGGTTTGCTGATTTTGGCTACCGCCCGGTTTTTCGTACCCTATGAGATCGCACATCCGCTGTGGATGATAGGCTTTTTGCTGCTCACGGCCGTGACCTTCAGTTTGTTCGGTTTCATTATCGGCTTGTGGGCCGATAGTTTTCAGAAACTACAGGTAATACCGATGTTGATCGTAACCCCGCTCACCTTCCTGGGCGGCGCGTTTTATTCGATTAATATGCTGCCGCCCTTGTGGCAGAAGATTAGTCTGTTTAATCCGGTGGTGTATCTGATCAGCGGTTTTCGCTGGAGTTTTTACGGTGTGGCCGATGTGGATGTTGCCTTGAGTATCGGCATGACCGGCGGCTTCCTCATCGTCTGCCTGACGTTTGTCTGGTGGGTGTTTAAGTCGGGGTACAAAATTCGGAATTGAAAAGAACAATACCCGCTTATCTGTGGACAAGCGTGTGGCACCAAGCCGTAACTGCTTGGTGCGTGAGTAGGCTTGTTAAATTCACTCAAGATTGGTCAAAGCCGACCCAAGCTGCACCAGGGCTCCCGGACAGAAAGCTGGTGTTTTAAAACCATGGAGCTGAGTTAGTCCCTTAGTCTGGACTTAGCGATACTCAGCGTTAAGGCTGCCGGGGTTCACCTTGATCACCCCGACTTTGGATTGAGTTGCTGAACCTTGACGCGTCAAAACTCGACCTTTACCGAGCCCATTACGAATCGCGGCTGGCCGAACGTTGCGAACATCCCGCTAGGTGCGTCCAGGCCTCCGCCAGTGAAGTAATATTTGTTCAGTAGATTGTTGATGTTCAGTTGTGTGGTGACTTTGGATTTGCCGACTTTCATGCTGTAAGACGCCAGCAAATCGACAGTCGCGAATCCGGGTATCCTGAACATCGGTGAGGTGCAGCAAGCCAGTTGCCCGTCTTGCAGATTGACCCCGCCGCCGAACTTCAATCCCTTGAGTGCATCTTGTTGAAACTCATAAGTGCTAAACAGACTGGCGGTATGCCGCGGCACGCCCCAGTAACGGCTTCCGACGGGGTACAGGCCTAAATAACTTTCATTGTCTTGATTGGTTTTGGTAACCCGAATGTCTGTATTAGCGTAGGTAGCGATCACGTTCCAACCCGGTAGGATCTCGCCTTGAATATCCAATTCCGGCCCGCGGCTGCGGATAGCGCCTACGGCTAAAGAGCAACGTATGCCGCCGCACAGATGCGTGATATCGGGGTCGGTGGAGGCGACATTGGTTTTGGTTAAATCGTAATAGGCCAATGTTGCCCGTAGCCGACCGTCCCAGAACTCGGTCTTGATGCCGCCTTCATATTGTTCGGCGCTGGTTGGCGCTATCGAGCCGCTGTTCGGCCAAGTTTTACCGGCATTGGCGCCAAAACTTTCCGCATAATTGGCATATAGGCTCAACCAGTTTTGCGCTTGCCAGAGGATGCCGACACGAGGGGTTACCGCGTCTTGAGTGGTCGGGTTTTGTTGAGTGATGGTTCCCGCAGCGTCTTGGGCAAATGAGGTTTGATGAATATATTGGTAGCGAATGCCGCCCATGGCATTGAAATTAAACGGCAATTTGATCTGGTCTTGAATATACAGACCGTATTGGTCCACTTGGCGATTGCCCTTGAAATAGCTGGCGGAGTCCAATACCGGCGGATTGTTGCCGGTATGAACCGGGTTATAGAGATCTATCGAAGATAGGCTGGAAAAACCGCTGAAGTTGGTCCAGGCCCGGTCATTAGCGTAGCTGCCGTCGGTTTCAATGTGAAAGTAATCGCCGCCGATCAGTAAAGTATGGGCTAGTCCGGCGGTATCGAAGTGTCCGGTTAAATCCAGATTGGTAGAGTAAGTGTTGTTGCTGGTCTTTTGATTGAAGTAATTGATGCGATATACCGTATCCGGGCTGCCGAAATGAAATACCGGATACGAGCTGGATGGAATATCGCTATCCGCCAAGTTTGCCGCTGTCCGATGCTTGATCGACCAGTTATCGTTAAATTGGTGCGACCAGTTCAAGCCAACAAAAATCGTATCCTGAACGCCGGGCGAATATTCGCCGTAATTTCTGCTCCTGGGCATGTTCATCAACTGGCCCTGTATGGTAGGCACGAAACCGACATCGGCGCCAAACTTCTTATGTTGATATTCCAGCTCCAGCGTGGCTTGAGTTTTGGGACTGATATTCCATTTCAAGGTGGGAGCCAGAAACAAGTCGTCATTGAAAACAAAATCGCGGAACGAACCGCTGTTTTCATAGGAGAAGTTTGTCCGGTACAACAATGTGTCGTCTTGGGTCAACGGTCCGGTAGCATCAATAGTGGTTCTGTAGAGATCGTAGGAACCAAATTGCTGGCTTAAAGAGTAATACGGTGTCGCCAGCGGCTGCTTGGTAACGACGTTGACCATACCGCCCGGCTCGACCAGACCGTATAAAATTGCGGCCGGGCCTTTCAGCACCTCAATACTTTCCACGTTCGCCATCTCTCTGCTGAACGAGCCGGAGCCGCCGTTGCCTACGGCAGATACCCCTTGCAGGCGAAAACCGTTACGAAAGATGGTTTCCGAGGCAAAGCCACGCAAACTGATTTGTTGGCTAGGAGTACCAGGGTTACCCACACCGGAGGCAAAACTACCTAAAGTCACGCCACTGACATTTTTTAACGCTTGGCCAAGATTGATCACCTGTTGATCCTTTAGCACCTGCTTGGAAATCACCTGCACGTTCAATGGCGTTTCCATGATCGGTGTATCGGTTTTGGTGCCGGCACTGGCGTTGGGCAGCACGTAATCTTCGTTATAAGGATCGGTGATATTGTTAACCGACTGCCCGATAACGCTGACCGGCGGCAGGGTATTCGGCGCTTTGTCCGGCTGCTCGGCGGCAGGTTTCACCGCTACGCTGTTCTCGGCGGTATATTCGAAGTTCAAGCCGGTTCCGGCCAGTAATTTTTGTACGGCTTGTGGTGTGGTATATCGACCCTGGACCGCAGTACTGCGTTTGTTTTGCACTGCCGGTCCGTCGTAAAGCATTTGCAAATGGCCCTGGTTGGCCAGTTGTTTTAATGCCGAGGCTAGATTTTGTGCGGGAATATCAAAATCCACAGCCGCTTCGCCGGCTTGCAGATTGGTGCTGCTGACCGCTAGCAACAGATAAAATGCGTTTCGATAATCTTTACAAAAAGGGGGCATCGCTTAATCTCCATGATCAGGGTGAGGTTGCGCTAAGAATTCGCAGCACCCTGTATGACGGAGAAGCGGGCGTTAACAGGTCAAATTTTTTGGTTTGCGAAACGCCCTGGATTTAAGGCCGGCCCCTAGCCGTTAAATGAACTGTGTGATCATTGCCTTGGACGGCTTTGATAGGATAGATGCTTTCCAGCGTGGTCAGAAACAATTTCAAATCGCCGGTGTTAAAAGTACCGCTTATTTTCAGTTGTTTCAGTTTGGGGTCGTCGATGACGAATATTGCCGCATGGTAGCGGCCCAGTTGTTCGACGGCCTGATCCAGCGGCGTCATGTCGAAGACCATCTGCCCCTGTTCCCAGGCGGTTATCGCGCTCAAATCGGGGCGTTCGATTTTGGACAAAAGACCGTCCGCACCGTAGCTCAACTTTTGTCCGGCGCTCAGAACCGGTGAGCTTTGCCGGGCGGTTTCCACTTTGACCGCGCCGGCGAGCACCGTGATCTCGACTTGATTGGCTTGCTGATAAATGTTGAAGCGGGTGCCGATGTCGATAATCTTGCCGCTACCGGCCTGGACGGTAAAACAGCGCCAGATCCCGTGTGCGATATTAAACGAGGCTTCGCCGCGCACGATGGTCACGCTGCGTTGTAATGGACCAAGCTGAACCGTCAGCTCTGTATCGGTATTCAGAGAAATTTGCGAACCGTCGCTTAAGTTGAAACTGGCGTGTTGGCCTTTCGTGGTGGCGTAGCGGGTTAGGCTGGGTACGATGTAACTGGTATCCAGCAAGATGAAAAAGCATAAGCTAGCAACGGTGGCCAATGCCGCGATGGCCGGCCAGCGTCTACCGCGAGGAGCCGGCGTTTGCGGTTTTACTTGATGCGGCTGTAGTTCCGCGCCGGCTTGGTATCGATCCAAGCCTTGCCAGAGGGCTTGAACTTGTTCGAAAGCCTGTCGATGTTCGACGCTTTCGTCCAGCCATTTTTCGAACGCCAGAGAATCCCGCCGGGACCAATCGCCGGAATGTTGCCTGACGATCCAGAAGCCGGCTTGTTCCTGCGGGGTATCGTCGGGCGAGGGTTGTTCATCGCTCATGGCGGTGTCCAGGTGGAAACAGGCGACCGACGGCTAAGAGGATGGTTGGCATGTGAGCGGTTTTAACGAATACAGGGTTCAGCGAGCGAGTCGCTTGATGCAATGGTTGAAGGCTTTCATGATAATACGTTGCGCGCTTTTTTGGGAGACGCCGAGTCGTTCGGCAATTTCGGCGTGGGTCAGGCCTTCCATTTTGTTCATGATGAATGCTTGTCTGCTGATCTCCGGCAATTCCTGCAAGGCATCGGCAAAACGATCGAATTGCCAATGGCCGTCGGCGATGCGCTCCTGCGACGGCTGCGGCGAAAATAAGGTGTCGTCGCTGACTTCTTCTTCGGTGAAGGTGCTGATTCGACCGGACTTTCGGCCAAAGTCGATGGCGATATTGGCCGCGGTTTTGTAAAGAAACGCGCGAGGCGCGCGAACGGCGTCGATGTCCGCCAGTTGTAGGAAATGTAGCCAGGTTTCTTGTAACAAGTCGGTAGCATCCTGTTCGCCGACCCGGCGAATCAGAAATTGCCGCAGTTCCGCGCAGTGCTGTTGGTAAAGTTGTTGTAAGGAGTGCTTATTGCGAAAAGGCATGGGGCTGAATGGAGGTCTGTCCGGCGTGGGTGTGATGATGGCTGTTTTTATTCAGCAATTTTCAAGCCGGTAACTCAGGGCGTTGTCTTCGATTAGCCTAGGCGTCGCGATTTTATTGGCAATTAGGTAATTGCCGTCGGCAACTGAGTGTGTAGTCAAGCTATGGCGTCAATCCGAACTGTGTTATTTAGCTTAGCCGCCTTACTGAAATGCCTTATTAAATGCTTGAAATTAGGCGGGCGCCTGCGAGCGTCGATTTTATTTTCGTAAATTTTTTTGAAATTTACTCGTTAAAATATCCAAGCCATCGTTAATGGTAAGTCGGCATAAGACTTGTTGCCGGCAAAAAACAATTTAACCGGCATAAATTTAAGATCGAAATCGGGTTCATAACAGGAAAATGAAAAAAATACTCAATCAAAGCTTTTTAACCAACTTCATCTCGTTGCTGATTATCGCCGTCGGCTATGTCAGTCCGTTCTATCCGGAAACCTTGAGAGCCATCGGCTTTTTCGCGTTTTCCGGGGCGATTACCAATTGGTTGGCAATCCATATGCTGTTCGAGAAAGTACCGTTTTTATATGGCTCAGGCATTATCCCGGCTCGTTTTGAAGAATTTAAAGCATCGATCAAGGCTTTGATGATGCAGCAATTTTTCACGGTGGAAAATATCGAACAATTTATCGAAAGAGAAGAGCAGCAAGGGGGACGGGTGCTGAACCTGCAGCCTTTGTTAAACGCGGTCGATTACGACAAGGTCTATGAGGGCTTGGTATCGTCTATTATGGCCTCGTCTTTCGGCGGTATGTTGTTAATGATGGGCGGCGAAGAAGCGCTATTGCCTCTAAAACAACCCTTCACCGAGAAAATGCAGCACACCCTATCGGAAATGGTGGAGTCCGAGAAGTTTAAACAGGCTTTGCAGCACGGTTTGAATGCACACAAGATCGGCGAGGACTTGACCGGCAAAATTGAGATGGTAATCGATAGGCGTTTAGGCGAGCTGACGCCGCAATTGGTTAAGGAAATGGTGCAGTCCATTATCAAACAGCATTTGGGCTGGTTGGTGGTCTGGGGCGGCGTATTCGGCGGGTTGCTTGGCGCCGTGTTCGGTTTTGCTTGAGTAGGTTGCCGATGACGGGTATAGCGCTGGCTTACGATAGCTTCGGCGAGCCGGGAGACATCCCGCTGCTTATTGTGCATGGTTTTTTGGCGGCCTCGCGTAACTGGCGCGCGGTGGCCAAGCGTCTGGCCGAACGGCATCATGTCTACGTACTGGATATGCGCAATCACGGTAGTTCGCCGCATGCCGAGGTGTTGGATTATCCCAGCATGGCTGCGGATTTGTTGGCTTTTATGGATAGCCATGGCATCAGCCGCGCACATTTGCTTGGCCATAGCATGGGCGGTAAGGCGGTGATGTGGTTTGCCTTGCATTATCCGGAGCGGGTTGCCGGTTTGATTGTTGCAGACATCGCGCCGGTCAGTTATCAGCATAGCTTCGACGATCTGGTCGATGCGCTCAGCCGTTTGCCGGTCCATAGTATAGGTAATCGTAAGGAAGCCGAAGAAGCCCTGGCCGAGACGATCCCTGATTTGGCCTATCGGCAATTTCTACTGCAAAACCTGCTGTTGAAAGACGGCACTTATTATTGGCGTATCAACCTGGATATTATTCAGAAAAACGCGCATCACATCGTCGGTTTTCCCGATGTCGGCGAAAGCCGTTTTGTCCACCCTGCTTTGTTTATCGGCGGCGGAAACTCCAAATATCTGGATGAAGATGCGATCTATGCGGTGTTTCCGCAAGCCAGGATCGTGAAAATTCCGGATACCGGCCATTGGCTATATGTGGAGGAGCCGGCCGCGTTTTGCAGTTTGGTGGAGGATTGGCTGCTTGCGGTTTAGTGCTTAAGTCTTTGATCTAGGGCGGTTTAGAACCTTGGTACACTGGTTAAAAATCGCCGCGAAGATAAGCTAGGCGCCGTAATTCAGCTAGATCGGTACGGAGCGTGGCATCATGACAGATTATTCAACCCAACAAATCCAAGGCGTCAGACGGGGCAAGCTCGCGTTGTTGCTTGAGGATTTGTTGCTTGCTCAGACCGATCATGGGCTCAGCGATTATTTAACGTTATCGCTGAGAGAGTGCGGCGAGCATACCAAAATCAGCATAACTACTACGGACACTGAATCGGTCACTTACTCGGCGTTTATCCATTACTCCGCTCCGGTCGATTTGCAGTCTATGGTTTTTGTGGCGCAGCCAATGAAGTTGGGCGAATTGAGCGATCATCGAACAGTGCCTGAGAAAAGAAAAGCTTGTGTTAGAATCGCGCGGCTTGCACCGTTTTGGCGAGTGTTGCGGCAAAAGGGATCGCAACGCCGGCGCTGAAATGCTGCGATAGCTGATGGTTGGTACGCCGAGCCATCACTTTTTTCTTAACTTTATATGCGAAACGCTCATGAACAAACCCAAAAAAGTCGCAATCCTCACGGCCGGCGGTTTGGCGCCTTGCCTGAACTCCGCTATCGGCAGCCTGATTGAACGCTACACAGAAATTGATCCCAGTATCGAAATTATTTGCTATCGCGGCGGCTACAAAGGTCTGCTGCTTGGCGACTCGTATCCCGTAACCGCCGAAGTGCGCGCCAAAGCCGGCTTGCTGCAACGTTTCGGCGGTTCAATTATCGGCAACAGCCGCGTCAAATTAACCAATGTTAAAGACTGCGTGAAACGCGGATTGGTGAAAGAAGGCGAAGATCCGCAAAAGGTCGCAGCGGATCAATTGATCAAAGACGGCGTCGATATTCTGCATACTATCGGTGGCGACGACACCAATACAGCGGCAGCCGATCTCGCGGCTTTTCTGGCGAAAAATAACTACGGTTTGACCGTTATCGGTTTGCCGAAAACCGTCGATAACGATGTGTTCCCGATCAAACAATCCCTGGGTGCCTGGACAGCCGCCGAGCAAGGCGCACGTTATTTCATGAACGTGGTGGCCGAGAACAATTCCAACCCGCGCATGCTAATCGTCCACGAAGTGATGGGCCGCAACTGCGGCTGGCTGACCGCCGCGACCGCCCAGGAATATCGCAAATTACTGGATCGCGCCGAGTGGTTGCCTGAATTGGGCTTATCGCGCGAGTCGTACGAAGTGCATGCGGTTTTCGTTCCGGAAATGGCTATCGATCTGGAAGCCGAAGCGGCCCGGTTACGCGCGGTGATGGATAAAGTCGATTGCGTCAATATCTTCGTGTCCGAAGGTGCCGGCGTTGAGGCCATCGTGGCCGAATTGCAAGCCAAAGGCCAGGAAGTTCCACGCGACGCGTTTGGCCACATCAAACTGGATGCGGTCAACCCCGGCAAATGGTTTGGCGAGCAATTTGCGCAAATGATCGGTGCGGAAAAAACCCTGGTGCAAAAATCAGGCTATTTCGCCCGCGCTGCGGCAGCGAATGTTGACGACATGCGTCTGATCAAATCTTGCGCTGACCTGGCTGTGGAATGTGCATTCCGCCGCGAATCCGGCGTCATGGGCCATGACGAAGATAACGGCAACGTGTTGCGTGCTATCGAGTTTCCGCGCATCAAAGGCGGTAAACCGTTCAATATCGATACCGACTGGTTTACAAAAACTTTGGCCGAAATTGGTCAGAAAAAGGGCGGCAAAGTCGACGTAAGCCACTAACGCATCATCAGCTAAGTTCTGAATGACTGGGGCGGATTTATCCGCCCCTTTTTGTTTAAAGACGCAATATTTTGCGTAATTAAAGCCCTAACTCGCTCAAACCCGGATGTTCGTCCGGCCGGCGTCCCAAAGGCCAGTGGAATAAGCGATCTTCAGGCTTAATCTGCAAGTCGTTGATGCTGGCGAAGCGGCGTTGCATAAAGCCGGCCTCGTTAAACTCCCAATTCTCGTTGCCGTAGCTGCGAAACCAATTGCCGGCTTCGTCGTGCCACTCATAGGCAAAGCGCACTGCGATGCGGTTATCGGTATAAGCCCATATCTCCTTGATTAGCCGGTAATCTAATTCTTTAGCCCATTTGCGCTGCAAAAATTCGCGGATTTCTGTACGGCCGACCGGAAACTCGGCTCGGTTGCGCCAGCGGCTGTTTTCTGTATACACCTGTACCACCCGATCCGGATCGCGGCTATTCCAGGCATCTTCAGCCATGCGCACTTTTTGTGCGGCGGTTTCGGCGGTGAACGGCGGTAGTGGCGGTTTAGTTTCCATTATTGTTTTCCTAAATAGATGTTTAAAGGTGTAGACAGATCTGTCTATGCTGATATTAGCAGAGGTAGACAGGTGGGTCCACTTGTATTGATGTTTATTGTAATTTTTGCCGAAACTAAATGGACTAAAGCGCTAAATTGTTAGGCGTTAACGTTGCCGGCAATTGCCGGATTTTGGAAGAATGTCAATTGGCAATCAATTTGAGCGTATAAATAGGTAGAATGGCTGTAGAGCCCACCGCCAGAAACAATAAACAATAATTATGGGGCTCGTAGCGAGTTAAACATCCAATTAACGACTGATTTGCCGAGGAGCAAATATGCGAACATTTAACCGAAAAATCAAAGAAGCCCTCGTTGTTTCTGCCTTCTTCGCGCTGTTTTCGGGTTATAACCCGGTTTTTGCGGAAGGCGCCGACTCAAAGGATCATGACAAAGCTCATCATGCGCAAACTAGCCAGGATTGGCCCGGTATTTATAACGGTTTAACACCCTGCGCCGATTGTATTGGGGTTAAAACGACGCTGGCCCTAAACAAAAATGGCAGTTATATGCTGATGACCCAGTTCCTTGGCAAGTCGGAAAGAGAGTTTGTCGAAAAAGGCAAATTTGCTGCGGGCGAAAAGGCCAATACGCTGGTATTGACCCCGCGCAATAGCACAACGTCGCAGCAATATTTAGTGGGTGAAAATATGCTGATTCAGCTCGATAGCAACGGCAACCGCGTCACCGGCAAACTCGCCGATCGCTATATATTGCGCAGAAACGATATAACCGATACCCCTCCATCGCATTCAGGACATTGAGGTAGGCTTTTCAAGCTTTCAGCATGTGTAGCGCTTGAAGTCGAAAGATGAGTGGCGGCCTAGCCAACTCCATCACGCTGCCTGTGCTGGAACTAGGCTATTTCTCTAGGCAATCAGCGCACAATGGCCGCACTAAGCAGTTTGCGGCTATTTGCCGAGGACGCGGGATTGACGGCAATTCGCGATACAATCTCGGAATGATTTCCGATAACGCCGCTATTTCCGAAAAACCGCCGCGAGAGCGGATTTTACTGACAGCCCACGATTTGTTTTATCGGGATGGCATTCGCGCTACCGGTATCGACAAGGTAATCGCCGAAGCGGGCGTTACCAAAGTGACTTTCTATAGGCATTTCCCCAGCAAAAACGACTTGATCCGGGCTTTTCTGGATTATCGCCACCAACGCTGGATAGCATGGTTTACCGATGCTGTTCAACGTCATGGCGGTCGCGAGGGCGGCGGATTGAGGCCATTGGTGGCGACAATGGCGGAATGGTTTCGCAATCCGATCTATCGCGGCTGCGCCTTTATCAATACGGTTGCGGAATTGGGCGGGGCCTTGCCGGACGTCGTGGAAATCTGTCATAGCCATAAACAGGATATGGTGCAGGTAATCGCCGGGCTATTGCCGGACAGACCGGAGCGTCTTCAGTTGGCTAATGCGGCGGCGGTTGCGATCGACGGTGCAATCGTCAAGGCACAGTTGGAATGCCAAGACGCAGCGGAAAAGCCGTCGTTACAAAGCCTGGAGATGTTGTTGCTAGCGCTGGATGCCGTTGCGGGATTAACGGCGACGGCCGAAGCGGCGAAAGATTAGCTTTTCCAGTCCAATCGCCGCATAGATGACGATGCTAACGCCCAAAATCAATAACCACTCATCGCCGCCTATTGCCGAACTGCCGAATAATGCCTGCATCGGCTGCCAGTAGGTAAACAGCAGCTGTAGCAGCGTCATGCTGACGACGCCAAAAATCAGCCACGGATTGGAAAATACCCCGACCCGGAACATCGAGTAATCCAACGAGCGGCAGTTGAACAGGTAAAACAATTCGCCAAACACAAACACGTTAACCGCTACGGTGCGGGCTTTGGTCAGGGTTTCGTTGTGCGACAGTTCCCATTCGAACAGGCCAAAGGCGCCCGCCAGCAGCAAAAAACCCACCAGACAAATACGAAACACCAGGCGTTTGGTCAAGACCGCTTGCTTGGGGCTGCGTGGCTTGCGTAGCATCAAGCCCGGTTCCTTGGGTTCGAAAGCCAGCATCAACCCGAGTAATACCGCAGTGGTCATATTGATCCAGAGGATTTGCAAGGGCGTGATCGGCAGCGCGACATTGGCGAACACGGCGGCAGTAATCAGCAAACCCTCGCCGAGATTGGTCGGCAGGGTCCAGGCGATAAATTTCACCAGATTGTCGAATACGCCACGGCCTTCTTCCACAGCCGCTTCGATAGTGGCGAAATGATCGTCCGTGAGGACCATGGCTGCCGCCTCTTTCGCAACTTCGGTGCCGCCCAGGCCCATTGCCACGCCGATGTTGGCTTGTCGTAACGCCGGCGCATCGTTAACGCCGTCTCCGGTCATCGCTACCACTTGGCCGTTGGCTTGCAAGGCTTGCACCAGCTGTAGTTTTTGTTCCGGGGCGATACGGGCAAATACGTCGCAATGTTTTACGTGTTGCCGGTAGTCGGCGTCGCTGAAGTTTTGTAATTCGGTGCCGCTAATCACGCGTTCGGTATGTTGCATATTCAGTTGCTTGGCGATGGCCAGTGCGGTAACCGGATGGTCGCCGGTGATCATTTTCACGGCAATGCCGGCTTTATAACAAGCGGCGATGGCTCTGGCTGCTTCCGGGCGCGGCGGGTCTATCATCGCTTGTAAGCCCAGGAAGGTTAGGCCGCCGTGCACTTCCCGATGATCGACGGCATCGTCGCCATGGTCGGCGCGCGCGAAAGCCAGCACTCTCAAGCCTTGCGCGGCGAAGGCTTCTGCCTGTCGGTTCAGGCGGTTCTTATCCAGCGCCTGTAATTGCATATCGGCGGAAAAGGCGTTATCGCAGCGTTCCAGCAGGCTTTCCAAGGAACCTTTCAAATAAATATGCCGAGCGTCCGCCGTCAAATTGCGGTTCAGGGTAGCCATGAATTGGTATTCCGATTCGAAAGGAATCGCGTCCAAACGCGGATGATCTTCGCTGACGCTAGCCTGATGCAGGCCCGCCTTGTGGGCGGCCACCAGCAGGGCGGCTTCCGTGGGATCGCCCTCTATGCTCCAATTATCGGCGTCGGCGACTAATCTGGCGTCGTTGCAGAGCAGGCCGGCTTTCAGACATTCCAATAACGCCGGCTTTAGTGTGGGGTCTATCGGCTGTTTGTCGCTGCTGAAATTGCCGTCCGGCGTGTAACCGCTGCCGCTGACCTCGAACACTTCGCCACCCGCATGCACGAATTGCACGGTCATTTGGTTTTGTGTAAGGGTGCCGGTTTTGTCGGAACAGATCACGGTGGTGCTGCCTAGTGTTTCCACCGCCGGCAGTTTGCGTATGATGGCGTTACGTTTGGCCATGCGCGAGACACCGATAGCCAGGGTAATGGTCAGTGCCGCCGGCAGGCCTTCCGGAATTGCGCCGACCGCCAGCGCCACCGAAGCCATGAACATATTCAACATGGTTTCACCGCGCCAGACGCCCACCGAAAAAGTAACCGCCGCGCAGCCGATGATAACCCAGAGCAACAACTGGCTGAACTCGCTCATTTTTCGGGTTAACGGCGTTTCTAGCGGTTCGGCGCTGCCGATCAGTCTGTTGATACGGCCGATCTCGGTGTTGTCGCCGGTACTTACCACCAGAGCCAGGGCGCTGCCGTAGCTGACCAAGGTTGAGGAATACGCCATATTGCTGCGATCCGCTAACAAGATGGCGGCCGGTAAGGTTTGCGCCTGTTTTTCCGCCGGCACCGATTCTCCGGTCAATGCGGATTCGTCTATTTTCAGCTCGCGGCTTTGTAACAGTCGCAGATCCGCGGGCACCTTGTCGCCGGATTGTAGGAAGACCAAATCGCCGGCTACCAAGTCCGCTGCGGCGATACTGCGGCGTTGGCCGTCTCGCAGCACATTACTGCTGATGTTCAGGGTTCGAGCCAGTGCGTTGATGGCTTTTAGGGCGTTGGCTTCCTGGATAAAACCGATCAGGGCATTGATGATGACTACGCCGAAAATGACGCTACTGTCAGTCCATTCCTCCAGAAATGCGGTGGTCGCCGCCGAGAACAGTAGGATGTAGATCAAGGGCTGATGGAATTGCGCCAATAGCAAGAGCAAGGGGCCTTTGCTGCGGCGCGGTGTCAAAAGATTTGGGCCGGCGGCGTTCAACCGTTTTTGTGCGTCCTCGCTACTCAGACCTTGACCAAGTTCTACAGCAAAGTGGGTTAAGACAGTTTCCGGGCTTTGGCTGTGCCAATCGGATTGCGGGGTATTGTTCATTTGCTTTGATTGGTGATTAAAAACGTTACGGGCGTTACGCCAATCCAACAGCGTTACTGCAGCTACAAGTTGACAAAGTATATTTTGTACTTGTTCCCTATTTAGTATGGGGTTATAGTCGCATGCGAGGTCTAAGACCTTATTCTAAATTAAAATAAAAACAAATAGTTGGAGGTAGTTATGGGCGGAGTTATCGAATTATTGGTGTTGATGTTGATTATTGCCATCTTCGCTTTCGCACCGTTAGGGTATTTTATTTACATGTATACCATGAAAAATGGCGAGCCTTTCGGCGACATCGAGCCGCACGGCGATAGTGAATCTGCTTTGTTGAAGGCTGTCGACAAAGTCGTCAATTTAGTGAAGGGTAAGCTAGGTAAAAGTTAAGTAACGCAGTTTTCTTGTCAGAAAAGCCGGGTCAGCCCGGCTTTTTTGTGGGGGTTATTCTTGAGTCTCGCCACAAGTCGGACAGCTTGGGTTTTTCTTCAGGCGCATACTGTGCCATTCCATAGTCAGTCCATCCAGTAGCAGCAAGCGGCCGGTCAGCGTCGTGCCGGCACCCACGATTAGTTTGATCGTCTCCAGGGCCTGTATGCTGCCGACGATACCGGTTATCGGCGCAATTACGCCGTTGCGGGCGCAGTTTTGCATTTCTTCACCGTCGCTCTGGTATAGGCAGTTGTAACACGGGCTATCATGCAAACCCGGCGTAAATACGCTGACTTGGCCTTCGAAGCGGATCGCCGCGCCCGAAACTAGCGGCGTTTGCCGGTCGACGCAGGCCTGATTGATTGCAAAGCGAGTTGTGAAGTTATCGCTGCAATCCAGCACCACATCGGCATTGGTGACTTCTTCAAGCAGTTTTTCGCCGGCTAAACGCTGTTTGAGTGCAAACACTTTTACACCCGGATTGATTTTTTCCAGCGTCTGTCGGGTTGAAATAACTTTATCCACCCCTATATCGCCAGTGCTGTGAGCAATCTGCCGTTGCAAATTGGTCAAGTCCACCTGATCGTCGTCGTAGACAGTGATCTGACCCACGCCGGCAGCCGCCAAATACATAGATGCCGGTGAGCCCAGGCCGCCGGCGCCGACTATTAATACTTTGGCATCTAGCAGTTTTTGCTGACCGGCAATATCGATTTGCGGCAGCATGATTTGGCGGCTGTAACGGAGTAATTGTTCGTCGTTCATGGTTTACAAGGATTGAGTAAGACGTAAATGATGCCAAAGAGCTTGACAGAGTGCAAAAGCCGGATATTATTAGCACTCGTTGCTAGAGAGTGCTAATAAGCTTGAGGCCGTTTAAAAGCTCGCTTCTTCTGCAAGGGTGTAGTCGTTTTTTAAATAGCTTTTAAGTTTTTAACCTTTAACTTTATCTACATTAAGGAGACATTGATGAAAATTCGTCCGTTACATGACCGTATCGTCGTAAAACGCGTTGAAGAAGAAACCAAAACCGCTGGCGGCATCGTGCTGCCGGGTTCTGCCGCAGAAAAACCTAGCGAAGGCGAAGTTTTGGCAGTGGGTTCAGGTAAACCGTTAGATAACGGCCAAGTACGTGCCCTGGAAGTTAAAGTTGGCGACAGAGTGTTGTTCGGCAAATATTCCGGCACCGAAGTTAAAGTCGATGGCGAGCAATACATCGTCATGCGCGAAGAAGACATCATGGGTGTTTTGGGTTAATCCCAATTCGTTCGACACACTCTTTTTCAATTTAACCAATATCTCAGGAATAAGAAATGGCAGCAAAAGACGTAAAATTTGGTGGCGACGCGCGGGCACTGATGGTGCAAGGCGTTAACGTTCTGGCTAACGCAGTAAAAGTTACATTGGGTCCTAAAGGCCGTAACGCTGTGTTGGATAAAAGCTTCGGCGCTCCAACCATCACCAAAGACGGTGTATCGGTTGCGAAAGAAATCGAATTGAAAGACAAATTCGAAAACATGGGCGCGCAAATGGTGAAGGAAGTTGCATCCAAAACTTCCGATGTAGCCGGCGACGGTACTACAACTGCAACCGTTTTGGCTCAAGCCATTGTTAACGAAGGCTTGAAATCAGTTGCGGCGGGCATGAACCCAATGGACTTGAAACGCGGCATCGATTTGGCGGTTACCGCAGCGGTGGCAGCGATTCAAAACGCATCAACACCTTGCACAGACAACAAAGCTATCGCCCAAGTAGGTACCATCTCTGCAAACTCTGACGAGTCTGTGGGCAGAATCATTGCCGAAGCGATGGAAAAAGTCGGCAAAGAAGGTGTTATCACCGTTGAAGAAGGCACCGGCCTGGAAAACGATCTGGATGTGGTTGAAGGTATGCAATTCGACCGCGGCTACCTGTCTCCTTACTTCATCAACAAGCAAGAAAACATGAGCGTAGAACTGGACGATCCTTTCGTTCTGCTTTACGACAAAAAAATCTCCAACATCCGCGAATTGTTACCCATTCTGGAAGGCGTAGCTAAATCCGGCCGTTCCTTGTTGATCATTTCCGAAGATGTCGAAGGCGAAGCCTTGGCAACTCTGGTTGTCAATAACATGCGCGGTATCGTTAAGGTTGCGGCTGTTAAAGCCCCAGGCTTCGGCGACCGTCGTAAAGCCATGCTGGAAGACATCGCGGTTCTGACCGGCGGCGTGGTGATTTCCGAAGAAGTGGGTCTGTCTTTGGAAAAAGCCGACATCAGCCAATTGGGTACTGCAAAACGTGTCCAAATCAACAAAGAAAACACCACTATCATCGACGGTGCTGGTGACGAAACCCAAATTAAAGGCCGCGTAGCGCAAATCCGCGCCCAAGCCGACGAAGCGACTTCCGATTACGACCGTGAAAAATTGCAAGAACGTCTGGCCAAATTGGCTGGCGGTGTTGCGGTTATCAAAGTTGGTGCCGCGACTGAAGTGGAAATGAAAGAGAAGAAAGCTCGCGTTGAAGACGCGTTGCATTCAACTCGCGCCGCGGTTGAAGAAGGTGTGGTCGCCGGTGGCGGTACTGCACTGATTCGTGCATTGTCTGCTCTGGAAGGCCTGAAAGGCATCAACCACGATCAAGACGTAGGTGTCAGCATCCTGCGCCGGGCGATGGAAGAGCCTTTGCGTCAAATCGTCAGCAACGCCGGCGACGAAGCCTCTGTTGTTCTGAACGAAGTGAAAAAAGGCACCGGTAACTTCGGTTACAACGCGGCAACCGGCGAATACGGCGATATGATCGCAATGGGTATTTTGGACCCTGCGAAAGTAACCCGTTCTGCCTTGCAAAACGCGGCTTCTGTTGCTGGCCTGATGATCACTACCGAAGTAATGATCGCTGACGCACCGGCCGACAACAAAGCCCCTGCAATGCCTGATATGGGCGGCATGGGCGGCATGGGCGGCATGATGTAATCGCTGTTCGGCCTCGGCCTGAAAACCCCGGTTACCGAAAGGTGCCGGGGTTTTTTATTGCCCGACATTTTTGCCGTTGGCAAATCTTAACGCCACACTTTTCTCAAGAGAAATTGATTTTTTGCCGCGAAACATTCGATGGTAGCGTTCGCCGTATAATATCCGATTATAAAACGCGGAAATCTACACAATGAACAATGACTTTTCGATCCTGATTGCTGACGACAACGAAATCAACCTATGGTTGTTGCGCGAGCAATTGGAGCATTGGACGATGGATATTACGCTGGCTAAAGATGGGCGGGACGCTTGGCGGCTATTGCAACAGCGCTGTTATTCGATCATTTTCTTGGATGTGAATATGCCGTTTTTGAGCGGTTTCGATGTGGCCGAAAAATTACGTACGACCGAAAACTGCAATCGGCTCACGCCGGCAATTGCGGTCACCGCCCACGCCCAGAATCAACAACGAGAACGAGCCATTGAGGCAGGATTTAATGAATGCCTGGTCAAGCCGATTCGCCTGCAGCAATTGGCGCAGTTGTTGGTGCGTTGGCCGCGGCATACCAATGTGGACGCCGATTACTATGCCGGGCAGATCATGCGTAAAGCCCAGGATAATAAGCAGTTGAGCCAATCGTTGTTGGTTAAATTGTTTGCCGAACTACCGGCCTTTCTGCTCGATCTCGATCAGGCCCTGCAAAATAGCCGGATGCAAGAGGCTTGGGATTTAAATCATAAATTGCATGGTACGTTTTGTTTTTACGATTTCGCCGATTGTCTGACGCTAGTGGAGAGCCTGCAAAATGCGTTGGAACAAGCCGACGCCGAGCAGGCGCGGAGATGTTTTGAGGCATTAAAAATAAATCTGCAATGGCTGCTCGACAATCAAAACCTGATTCTGCAACGCCTGATCCCCGTCGACCATTCGTAACGATTTAAGTGTCTGGACGTTAAAGATTACGCCGCCGGGTTCGACTCTCCCGCGCAAATGGTGCAAACTGCAACCGATTCTATCTTGCCAAGACCTTATGAGAGCGTTTTTATGAACACTGAGCCTTGCACTTACGTAATTTTCGGCGCAACCGGCAATTTGGCGCGGCTAAAGCTGATGCCGGGTTTTTATCACCTGGAGTTGGAAAAAAAACTGCCGGAAGACACCCGTATTCTGGCGATAGGCCGCCGTCCGTGGGATAGAGCGACTTGGTTAACGGAAGTAAGAACCTTATTGCTGGAACAGGCTGGGGGGCAACTGGATGAGTCGGTGTTCGCCCGGTTCAGCGAAAGGCTGGACTACCATCGCGGCGATATAGATCAGCTTGAATGTTACCAGTCACTGGCGAAGACCCTGAACGGCCAAGAGCACTTTTCCCGCAATATGGCATTTTATCTGGCGATTGGTCCCAATGATTTTGGTAATGTCATCGAAGCTTTGAGCCAGGTCGAATTGCTGAATGAGGAATATGGCTGGCGACGAGTGATCATCGAGAAACCGTTCGGATACGACCTGGAAAGCGCGCAGGCCTTGCAAAAACGCCTAAGCCGATATTTGAGCGAAGACCAGATTTACCGCATCGACCATTATCTGGGCAAGGGCATGGTGCAGAACGTATTAGTGTTTCGTTTTGCCAATGTGATGCTGGAACCGCTGTGGAATCGTAATTACATCGATCATGTGCAGATTACCCACTCCGAAGAACTGGGCATCGGTAGCCGCGGCGAGTATTACGATAGTGCCGGGGCGATGCGCGATATGTTGCAAAGCCATTTATTGCAATTGCTGACCTTGGTGGCGATGGAACCGCCGGTGTCTATGGATGCCGAGTCGCTGCGCGACGAAAAAGTCAAAGTACTGAAATCCATCCGGCCGATACCTAAATCGGCGGTACATGCCCACGCTTTTCGTGGTCAATATGCCCGGGGTAATATCGCCGGGCAAAAGGTACAGGGGTATCTGGAAGAGGCTAACATACCGGCCGACAGCAGCACCGAGACCTATGCGGCGATGAAGTTGTTAATCGACAACTGGCGCTGGCGCGGGGTGCCGTTTTATCTGCGTACCGGCAAACGCTTGGCCAAGGGGCAGTCGTCCATTGCGATTTGTTTTCGGCATCCGCCGTTTCAATTCTTCCGGGATACTCATGTGCAATGCATGACGCCGAATTGGGTGTTGCTGGGGATTCAGCCCGAAGAATGCATTCGCATTGAAATGACCGTTAAGGAGCCTGGGCTGGAAATGCGCACCCGCACTACTAGTCTGGATGCCAGTTTCCGTAATCCGGACGAGCGTCGGGTCGATGCTTACGAAGATCTGTTGCTGGATGTGATGAAGGGCGACCGCTCGCTGTTTTTGCGTTTCGACGAAGTAGAATATGCTTGGCGCATCGTCGATCCTATCCTGCAAAACTGGGTGACGGAACGGGATTATATCGCCACCTATCCCGCCGGTTCCTGGGGGCCGGAGGAAAGCCGGCGATTATTCGAAAAAGAAGATCAATATTGGCGTAGTTCCTTGATGCCGGAGTGCCAGCCTTAAGCCGAGCTTTCGGCCGGTTGGGGCGAGTTTTCTCGCTCCAACCGGATTATGCCTTGGGATAAACCTGTACCCATTCGATACGCGGACCGTTCATTTCCTTCACGACGATTTCGAAATCGTTGAAGGCTATGCGTTCGCCGTCTTCGGGAATGTCGCGTAATTGCGCCAGGATCATGCCGCCGACCGAATCCACGTCGTCCAGATCCAGTTCTTCGTTTTCGATATCCACGCCCAAAATCCGCTCCAGCGAGAAAATCGGCAGACTACCTTTACCCAGTAAACTGCCGTCGTCCTGACGGGTCCAGTCGCTTTCGGTTTTTCGAAACTCGTCGCGGATCTCGCCGACCATCGCCGAAAGCAAATTATCCAGCGTGATAAAGCCGTGCGGTTTATGGCCTTTCTGGCCGATTACCGCGAAATGCGGCGAGCCTTGGGTGAAGCGCCGAAATAATTCCAGGGCAGGCATGTGTGCGGAGATATGTTGAATAGGCCGTAGGTAAGGTTCCAAATCGTCGATTTGCTGGCCGTGTTGCTGGGCCAAAAACAGATCTTTTAAATGAATAATACCCATCACATCGACGCCGTTGCTGTCGAAATACGGATAACGGCTGAAACAGCTTTTGTAAACCGTATCCAACATCTCCTGTTGCGATTGACCACGGTAGAGTGCGGTGATTTCATGAATCGGCCGCATCAAGTCGGAGACCTCAAGTTTGCCGAAATCCAGGGCCTTGGCCAATACATTGCATTCGTCGCTGGTCAGGTTTTCGCCGGCCCGGCTGGAACGCAGGATCAGTTTGAGTTCTTCGTTGGAATAGTGGCTGTCGTGATTGTGGCCGTCGCTGAGTCCGGCCATACGCAACACCAGATTGGCGCTGCCGTTCAACAACCAGATGGCGGGATACATCAACCAGTACAGCGCATATAGCGGTCCGGCGCTCCAGAGGCCTATGCCTTCCGGATTGCGGATGGCCAGCGATTTAGGCGCCTGCTCGCCGACCACGATATGCAGGAAGGAGATCGTGCAAAATGCAAAAGCAAAAGAGATGTTATGAATGACTTCCGGCGAGGTGATTTCGGCTTTGGCAAACAGCGGGATTAACAGATCGGCAAAAGCCGGTTCGCCGATCCAGCCCAATCCCAGTGAAGCCAGAGTGATGCCCAGTTGGCAGGCTGACAGATAGGCATCGAGTTTTTTATGTACTTTGGCGAGAATTCGGCCGCGCCAGCCTTCGGTTTGTTCGATGGTCTTGATACGGGTCTGCCGTAATTTAACCAGGCTGAATTCGACTGCCACGAAGAAGCCGTTTAAAAATACCAGCAACAAGGCGCAGGCGACCAGAACAAGATTACTCATAGATAAAGCGTTGATTACAGCGGAACCGGCATTATACCGGGAATCGGCGCGATTGCTCGTAGTGTGATGGGATGGCCTTACGCGGATTAATCCGGTGGATCCGCCAAGCGCTCGACATTGGCGGCCATGTGCATCGGATAGAGCGCCGGGCCGAACTGAGTGAAGATGGCCACGTCGGCGGCGTCATGACCGTAAGCGACGATTACCCGGCCGCCGCGCGGTTCGGCTTGCGTAGGGTCGAAGGTATACCAGCGCCCCCCCACATAAGCCTCGAACCAGGCATGAAAATCCATGGGCTGCAAACCGTAGAGATAGCCCACCACCATTCGCGCCGGAATGCACAAAGCCCGGCATAGCGCGATGCCCAGATGGGCGAGTTCGCGGCAGACGCCTTCGCCGGCCATGTTCACTTCCGCTGCCGATAGCTGAAAATGCGGCGAGTCGGGATTGAAACGAATATTTTCGCGTAACCAACAATGGAGTGCCGCGACTTGATCGTAGCCGGGGATGGCGTCGCCGACGATCTCGCGCGCCAGATCGATAAACCGGTCCGATTCGCAATAGCGGGTGGGGATGAGATAGGTTAGCACCGCATCCGGCAGATTTTGTACCTCGGTAAATGGTGCGCCGGGGCAGACGTCGATATGTTCGTTGGTGTGAATATCGGCACTGGTGCGCACGGAAAATTCGCCGGGCGGCGCAATCAGGCGTTGACACAGATTGCCGTAGTAGTCCGTATATTCGAATACCGGCACCGTCGGGTGCAAGGTGTACGACTCCCGGGCCACCCATTGATTGGCGCCGTTGCGCGGCCGCAGCATCAGAATGAAAGGGGTGTCGAGGCTGACATCAAAGGTAATTTCGCAGCTAGTACGCAGCCACATGGTGTTTGTCCTTGTTTGGGTTACCGAAAAGTTCAGCCATATTGGGCAAGCGTCGGTCGGCGCGTTGCCCGAACAGTCGTGTCAGCGTCGATTTCGAATACGCGCTAAGCCTGGGTTTTGCGCGATCCGGCAGCCCAAAACGGGATGGACAGTAGCAGTATACACAGCAGCCAACTGATTAATTGCTGATTATAAAATGTATAACCCAGCGCAACCGGTAAACCTTCGCTAAAGTTCGGATGCGCTTGCCTGAAATCGTAGGCGGCCATGAATTCGTAAGTTTCGCCAAGCACCACGGCAGGTATGCCGAGGCTTAAAAAATAAGCCAGCAGACGATCTCGAGGTGCTTGCAAATCACAGCCGGACAGGCTGTCGAATCGCAAGGACTGCCAATGCAAACTACGCCGAGTCAGCCATAGGCAAGCGCTCAAGCCGCAGACGCCGATGGCCGGAATCGCGAATTGTTCGACCGGAAAACTCAGATACCGGCCGTTGAAGGCCAAGCTGTAAGTTTTATAAAGCGCCAGGAAGGTAAAAAATAGATAAAGGTTTCTTAAACGGCTTGCCAGTACTGGTAGCGTCGGCTGGTTTGCTAAAATTGCATAACAGCGCTGCAGCAATAAGCCGCTCAATAGGGTGTTTGCGGCGATTAGCAGCAGGGTATAAGCCTGTTGCCAGCTACTATAGCTGGTAAACCACAGAAAAGTCGCCAGCGTCACCAGACAAACGCCAAGTATTTGGGCCAGGGTCAAAAAGCCCAGCAGGCGCGGCAGCGGCAGATTCTGCAATTTCTTAAAGTAGACAGCAACCAGCAACAGCCACAGTCCGGTCGCCCAGGCAAAATGTTGCAGCCAGTCTGGATTTTCGTAAACCTGGCCGGTCAGCGGGAATACCGGTTCCCGGTCGATAGTCAGCAAGCCCCAGTTAGCGCCGACCACGCCTTCGTTATGGCTTTTCCAGGGCTGGTTAAACGCTTCGACGATGTTGTAGTCCATGCCGTGACGGTTCGCGACTTCTATCAGGCTGCGGATGAATCGGGTTTCGTTAACCACGCTGGGTATGGCGTGGCCGCGCTGCCGGCCAGCGGCCGGCCAGCCCGATTCGCCGATCAGAATCGGTTTGTTCAAGCCCATGCCGTGGGCTTTGTCTTCGATCTGTTTGACGATTTTCTCCACATGCCCTGCCGCATCGGCAATCGCCACCGGCTCGTCTTCCCAGTAGGGCAGAATGTGCACGGTAATGAAATCCACCTCCCGCATCAGCTGCGGGTATTTCAGATAAATCGACCAGACGTCGGCGTACGACACTGGCTGCTTCACCGCCTGTTTTACCTGGCGGATATAGCCGATCAGCGTATCCACATCCATGTCTTTACGCAGCAGGACTTCATTGCCGACCAGTACCCGCTTCACCACATCGGGATTGGCATTCACCGATTCGATCAGTGCCGCGATTTCCAGCTTATTACTGGCATGACCGTCTCCCAGCCAGCCGCCTTGAATCATTTCCACGCCGTGTTTGCGGGCGAACGCTGGTGTGGGTTGCATGCCGCCCAATATCGAGTAAGTGCGGATGGTATGGGTTTTATCCGCAATCAAGCCCAGGTCGGCGTCGATATGTTCCGGTAGCGGGAATTTCTCTTCTATCGGACTAAAGCCTTCCCGATAGGGCGCAAATGACAAGCTGCGCAGTTTGCCGGACGGCACATCAAGCCCGGCGTCCTGCGGGCGATTCAGGGTCCAGGCTATCGCGCCGTGAATCACGGCAATCACAATAAGGCAGAACAGGAGTTTGGCTGTGCGCATCAAAAAGAGTGGTTAGGCTGGGTGGACGATTACAGGGTTGATACGGATTATACAGTCTTGGCGAGCGGCAAAACTCAAAGTCCGCGGAGATAGTTAGTGGACTATGTTATTTGCCTGGATTGCGGCGCGCTATTTGCCGCGTTTGCAGTCGACGTGCGTGCCATCTTGGCAAGGCTCTACCCGCCAAGCCCCGCGTGCTCAGTAGAATCTATGTTGGTTCAATTGTTGCTTAAGCTCTGGCTCATGGCTGCTTTTTCAAGCGCGTTTGGAGAGCGAGCCGGACTCTGAATTTGACCGAAGCCGCCGACAATTCCTATCCGCATGAGTGCACAACCGTTATCAGATAGAACTGCGTTCTGGACCGAATCCCTGGCGGAGGAGTTATTGCGATTTTTGACCGGGCGTCTGAAATGCCCGGACATCGCAGCCGAGTTGACCCATGACACTTATCTGGGGCTACGGCAGATCGTTGAAAATGCGCCGCCGGACAATACCCGTGCCATGGCGTTTCGGATTGCGATCAATCTGGCTGTGGATCATCAACGTAAAGCCATGGTCAGGGATAGATTCGGCACCGACGCGGATTTCGAAATGCTGGCCGAAACCATTCCCGGCGATGCGGCGCAGCCGGAGCGGATTTTGATCGGCCAACAGCGCCTGGAGGCCTTACAGCTGGCCCTGGCTGAATTGCCGCACGCTAGCCGTAACGTATTTTTGTTGCACGGCGTCGATAGGCTTACCTATGACCAAATTGCCCTGCGCTTGGGGATATCCAAATCGCAGGTCAATAAATTATTGGCTCAAGCCATGTCCCATTGCGCGCGCAGGCTTGCTGATTGAACCAAAGCCTTTCCAGTCGATTATTGCCAACGGAATGCCAACATCTCCCCAGCCGCGGATTTTTTGTATGATCGTTTTCGCGCTTCACACGTCTTAATATGTAATGCCATGTCAAATTGGAGATCGAATGTCCGCGCCCGAAACATCCGCTAACGTAAACCTGCAAGACCAGGCCATAGGCTGGTTGGTCTGCCTGCGCGACGATAGCTTGAGCGACGAACAACTCGATGCATTTGCGGATTGGCTGGCTCGGGACCCCAGTCATGCCGAAGCCCTTGCCGCCGTGGAAAATCTATTCAGCGACATGGTTGCCGCCGGCAGTTTATTGACAGCGGCCACACCGGAAACTCCCAGGCCGATGGCAGTCTGTCACGCTGCAAAACGACCGCGGCCCAAAGTCTCGCGTTCTGCCGGACCATATCGGCCGTGGTTGGCTGCCGGCTTAGGCATGGCTGCGGTTTGTTTATTGGCAATCGGCCTGATCATGCCTCGGCAATCGCTTCTGTTCAGCGATTATTTAAGCGATTACCGCACGCAGACCGGCGAAATCCGCGACATTCAACTCAGCGACGGCAGCCGTATGCTTATGAACACCAATAGCGCTATTTACGTGGACTATACCGCCGATGTTCGGCGGATTGTGTTGCTCCATGGGCAAGTGCGATTCACGGTTGCCAAGGATGGCCGGCGGCCTTTTGAGGTGAAGACCGACGAATTGACGGTTCGTGCTTTGGGTACGGTGTTTGAAGTCTATAAAGCCGCGGCAGAACAGACGCTGGTGACTGTGCAGGAGCATACCGTAGCCGTGCTGGCTAATAAGGACAGTCGCCGCGCCGATAGCGTGACCGTCGCCGAAGGACAAGGCTTAAGTTATAAAGCCGGCCTGCCTCTGCCGCATCCGCAAGCTGCGAGCTTGGAACAGACGGCTTGGCAACAGCATCGGCTGGTGATCAACGATAGGCCTCTAGCCGAACTGGTAAGCGAATTGGAGCGTTATCGGTTCGGCCGAATTTTTTTAGCCGATGCCGCGCTTAAAAATTTACGGGTGACCGGGGTGTTTTCGCTCGATACGCCGGACGAGGCGCTTGCCGCGGTGGGCAAGGCATTGGCCCTGCGGGAAATCCGCGTTGGTCCCTGGGTTTTGTTGCATCGCTAGATTACGCCACGCAGCCATTTTCTCCATGTGGTGCCGACTTCGGTATCAGCCGGTTCCGTCTTCGCTCCATAAAACACTTCGTTCCGTTCTATTCGAAAATGCCGCGCGTAGCGCTATGGTTCGACCACCGCTTTTGCTCAAGCAAAAAAAATTTAAATTTTTTGTGATCGATTTTTGTGCTCAAACGACTTCTATGTTGAGAAACAGTTTTTTTCAGGTAGGAAGAATTTTGAGAGCACAGATCACCCGGTTGAATTACCAGTTTACGAGCGGCGCTTGGCAGGCTGTGTATCTCTGGTATGCCCTGAATGCCAGGGAAATACGCGCCAATAGAGCAGGTATCGATACCTTGCTGCTGATTTGGCTGGCATTGACTTGCGGCTCGCTGAGCAGCGGTGCGGCACGCGCCGAGGCAATTGCACGGCATTTTAATATTCCCGGTCAGTCGCTGAACAATGCACTGATTCAATTTGCCGCCGAAACTCAATTGAAGCTGATTTTTTCTGCGGACATGCTGCGCGGTGTCGTCAGTCCTCACCTGAGCGGCGATATGTCAATCGAACTGGCCTTGCAACGCTTGCTGCAAAACAGCGGCTTTAATTATCGGTTTATCGATGCCGATACGGTGACGTTGGAGCCTGCCCCGGTTTCGAGTAAGCCGCCGACGCCCAGTCCGGTGACCTTGCAGGCGTTGACGGTGTTTGGTAGCCAGCCTAAGCAAGTTGATCCGACGATTTGGGCCGGCAAGATTGAAGAATTGCCCGGCTCGTATGCCGTCAGCCGTATCAGTAGCGCAACCCGCACCGACACGCCACCGAAGCAGATTCCGCAATCCGTGCAGGCGATCAAGCGCGAGTTGCTCGACGATCAACAAAATATCACCGTCGGAGAAACATTAAGCAATGTCAGTGGCGTGGTGTCGCGCAATGTGCTGTACACCCCGGTCATGGAAGGCACACTAATACGCGGCTTTCGTTCCGAACAACTGCTGGACGGTTTTACCCAGTACTACAACCCCGGTGACCGGGAAAGCACGATCAATATCCAAAGAATCGAAGTATTGAAAGGTTCCAACGCCGTGCTGTACAGCGGCGGCTCGGGCTCGCCGGTGGGCGGCGTGATTAATCTGCTTTCCAAATTGCCGCAAGCCAAAGCCTTCGGCGAAGCCGGGGTGAAAATCGGCAGCAACAGCTTTTATCAGCCGTTTCTCGATGTCAATCAGCCGCTAACCGACAATATCCGCTTGCGCTTCAGCGGCGAATATACCAATGCCAGGCACGATATTGATGTAATCGAAACTCAACGCTTTAACATCAACCCCGCGCTGGTATTCACGGATAACGATAGGACTCGCTTGACCATCCAAGGCAAGTTGTCGCGCTGGCAGCAGCCGGAATATCAGGGGCTGCCGGCGACAGGCAGCGTTGCCGGCAGCTTTCGAGCGGGCAGAAATGTCTTTCTTGGGCCTGGCGATTTACCCGATAGCCGCTCGGAGTCGGCGGCGGTTTGGGCTTCAGTGGAACATCGAATCGACCGTATTTGGCAGTGGTCACTGAAGGCGCGTCTGGCTCGTTCGGAATTCGACGAAAAAATTCAGACCTTGTTTGGTGCTGACGGCTTTGTCGCGGATCGGCCCTTGCTGGAGGACGCCAATTGGGCCTTGGTCAATGCCGAGCTGTTTCAAGAGCAGCAGGAACGCAGCGTCCTGGGCAATTTACTGGCTAAATTTCAGCTGGGACCGACTGATAATCAGCTGCTGATCGGCGTCGACCACAGCGAATTGAACGATGCCGGCTTTGTCGATGGCGATTTCGGTCCGTTGGGTTTGGGTGCCGGCATCGTCGATCTGCGTTCGCCAACTTTTGGCGGTGCTTATCAAGCGCCGGGGCCGGGAGTAAACAATCAGTTCATACAAAACGTCACTTATGGGGCTTATGCGCAATGGCAAAGTACGCTGTACGAGCGATTACATTTACTGAACGGCTTACGGTTAAGCGACGTCGCAATCGATTTCAATAACACCCGGACCGGTCTCGGCGCCCGAACCGATACCTTGAAATGGCTGCCGCGCGTGGGAGCGGTGTTCGATCTGAATTCGGAAATTTCCTGGTTTATCAGCTATAGCGGAGGCATGCGCGGCCAGCCGTTCGTGAATTTTGTCGATGCCCCGCTGCCGGAGTTGTCTCGACATCTGGAAACCGGTTTTAAGTTTGATGTTGCGAAACAGTTTAGCGGGCAATTAGCGCTCTATCAGATTGATCGCAGTCAGGTAGCGGTTACCGATAACAGCGATGTTTTGCGACGTTCGCTGGCTGCCGGCCGGCAGCGTTCGCGCGGCATCGAAGCGGATTTGCTCTGGCAGCCGCTGGAAGGTCTGAATCTGTTGGCCAATTACGCCCATACCGATGCCAGCTTCGTCGATGACAAGGCCGGCGTGGCGATCGGCAATCGCCTGGCACTGGTGCCGGAAGATAGCGGGCGGATTTGGGCCAATTATCGTTTGCTATGGGGTGAGTTTGCCGGACTTAGTTTGGGCTTTGGGGTTTATTTACGCAGCGGTGCGTATCTGTCGAACAACAATGACTTCAAAACCGCTGGTTATCACAGTTTCGATGCCGCTTTGGCTTACGAAACCGCGCATTTCAAATGGGCGGCTACCGTGAAAAACCTCAGCGATAGCGATTATTTTCAGCCTTACGGCTATTTCGACGGTCGCGTGGCTGCGGCGCAGGGCCGGGCCGCTTATCTGACATTTTCGATGAGGTATTGAATGCGATAAGAGTTAACGCTTGACGGGCTGCGTGGCCTGAAAAATTTAACAGTAGCCAAGTCGTCCTGGTAATCGTGTGCGGCGTTGTTTTGCCGTTAGATGATTGTCGGCCGTTTACATGCATTTTGGCGATGTGTTCGGTCCGGTTTGGCGGGCTGTATGTTTAAGCGTCGGCGCCTAGCCGGGTCGGCTCAGGCTATGAACGGCGTGTAGCCGAAAAAACTCAACACAGGAGCACAAGGACTTTAACGCTCAAGGATCCGAGCACTGTCGCCGGGAACGCGACATCCCTGCCACATCCGCCGCGAGACGGAGCCGGAAAACCGCGGGTCTGCATGCAGACAGCCGGGTTGCCTCAACAACAAAGAATTCAATTGGGTGCGGACAACAAGCATCTGTTGGGCATTATGTTGCTGGGAAATTTTTCAACCAAAACCACTTTTTAAGGATAAAACATGATTGCTTTGAAAACCCATGGCTTGAAACTCGCGTCCGCCAGTATGCTGGCATTTACAGCCCTGACCGGCTTGTTGGCGCCGGCTGCCGCCAGCGCCGCGTTAGTTAGCGGAGACGCCACGATTACAATCGATAACACTGCGTTCAGCACCGCAAGTAGCGGTTTCATTATCGAGCGATTTTACGATGCCGGCTATAACACTACCCCGGCGGCTAACCTGACCGCCAGTAACGGCACGGCAAATACTAACCATATGCTGTTTCCGGTGAACGACAATCCCACCAAAATCGGCTATGCCGGCAACCGCAGCAAGCAAGCTACAACCATGGATACCAATAACACCGCAGTCGGCCAAATCGGCTTGAGCGGGGCATTCCGGATGACCAGTTCAATTTTCGGTACTTTGCAGCCTTACGATTTTACATTGCAGAAATTTTCCGGCATTTGGAATCTGGTTACCCACGATACCGGTTTTGGCGCCACCACCTTTTTGCAATTGACCAACGTCAGCGAATCCGTAAACAGCAGCGGCGAGTTACATTTGGATGGCGACTTGATCTTTGGCGGCGGCGTTGGTCCAACCACTTCACCCAGCGCATTTTTCCTGACCTGGAGTTCGTTTTTGACCAATTACGGTGCCACGGTCTCGCCAAACGCCATCGTTGGGCATCTTAGCTTGAATGCGCCGGCAGCCGTGCCGGTGCCGGGCGCCGTTTGGCTGTTCGGCAGTGCGCTACTGGGTTTGATGGGCTGTAATCGCCGTAAAGTTAGCGCTTTGTCGGCCTAAACCCCAGCGTCTCGGACGGGTCGCTTAACGCGTGCGCGCGTCCCGAGTGTGTTTTCGGTTCGCCAGGATAGGGACAGGCGAACCGAAAAAATCAATAACTACCTTCGCGAACGGCGCTCCGCGATTTCATCCGGCTCAAAGCAGCCGGATTCCCGGGTGGCGTGCCTTCGTTTTCCCGTAATAGAGAACAGACTATGAACATCACTAACTATCAGCTGCGATACTGTTGTCTGGCCGTACTTACGCTGGTTATCATCGGTATGACTGGTAATGCGCGGGCTGCCAGCGTCAGCGGCGGCGCCCTGATCCTGAGTCTGGATCGCGACGCATTGATCGCCGGCGTGATTCAGGATACCTACCCCGACACGCCACGTGCCAGTTTCCCGATTTGCTGCCGGCCATCGCTTTATCTTGAAGAATTTTACGCGGCCTCGGCTGCCGACAAGACCTTCTTTCAGCTTCGTGACGAAAACACACCGGATTTATACGACAGCGTTTCCGATGAAATTTCGGCTGTGGGTCTGCAATTTCAGGTCAACGGCAGTCATGTTGCCGCCAATCCGGCCGGCCGCAAAAACCAGGCAACGACCTTTAGCTTTGATCCCGCCAATTTGAGCGGCAGCGCTACCGGCGCAATCGGTTTGGGCGGGGCGATGCGTTATCGAGTGGACGTCACTCCGCCCGCGAACCGCGTGCTACTTGGTGATATGACTCTGGAATACGACCCAACGCTGGTCGATGTGGCGACGGGGCGCTCCGGCTGGGTGTTGATGAACCACCTCGGGTTTCGGATCAGCGGCTTCGATCTGTTCGATGTCGATACGCAGCTTACCGGCGATACCTTGAGTCTTTCCGGCGGCCTGGGACTAGGTGCGGGTTTTGATCATCTGGGCGGCATTCGCGACTATCGCGTCGGTACTTTCAGTTTGCAGACTACCGTGGTGCCTGTGCCGGGCGCGGTCTGGCTGTTTGCGAGCGGTTTGTTGGGGCTGGGCTTGGCCGGGAAACGCAAGCGTCGATTAATTGATTTTTGGAGAACGGCATGAACACTTTCAATCCGCATCGTTTTAAAGTCCTGTTTCTACTGGCGACGGCAGGGTTTGCGTATCTGCTGCCGGCCGCGGCCAAAGCCGCCCTGCTGAACGCCAGTAGCGGGGGCACGTTCACGATGAATATGGATCGCGAGGCAATGGCCGCCTTTATCGGCGGCAATAGCAGCAACCCCGGCCATTTTCTGGTGCACTACTACGACACCCAGGAATCGGATTACCTGACCCGTAGCGATTCCTCGTTTTACCTGGGCAACAGCAGTCGCACCGAAATTCCCGCGCAAAATTTGGTACACGACATAACCCCCATTAGTGCGAGTAATCCCGGCGGGCAGGCGCCGAATCGGTACGTCAAATCGACCAGTCCCGATTTTGCCATCGATTCCCAAACTTTGGCCGGTACCGGCGTCATGGGAATGACCGGTGTGGAGTTGTACCGGGGGCGTTATGGGGGATCGCTGATTTACGGCGACTATACCTTGCAATACAACCCGGATATGCGCCAGGAAGTCTGGGATTTTTTTGGGATCAACGGTACGCCGGGCGGCTGGTATTTACAGAACAATATCAGTTTCCCGGCGGCGGTCTATGAGTTGGACCATTTAAATCTGATCTATACCAATGCCGATAACTGGCAGCTTAGCGGCGACTTGCTGCTGACGCCGGAAAATGCCGGCTTGGTGCAGGGCGTGCGTTTGACCGACGTCGGCGATTTTTGTCTGGGCGTCGGCAGTTACGCCGGTTGCGGGCAAATCAGTTCGGTGCCGCTGCCTGGGGCAGCTTGGCTGTTTGTTGGCGGCTTGCCGATGTTATTACGCAAGCGCGTGGGAGTACCGTCATGAATTCTATCCCCTCATTGCGCTTATTGGCGGTGCTGGCCGTTGGACAGTTGTCTTTTCCGGTCGGCGCCGCACCTTCGCAATATAGCTTCGGTCCTTATACCAGCGTGCAGATAAATGTCGACGCCGCCGGTCAAAACATCGTCGGCGATGCCGCGAATGAGCCGACCATCGCTTTTGATCCGAACAATCCGGAGCGTTTGGTCGCAGGTTGGAAGCAGTTCGATTCGATAATGTCCGGCAATCGTCAAGGCGGTTGGGCCTATAGCGACGACGGCGGCAAAATCTGGCAGTTTCCGGGCGTGTTAACGCCGGGCGAGCAGCGCACCAATATCATGGTGGATGTGGATTCCTCCGGCCGGTTTTATTACCAAAGCCTGCATTACGATCCGACCGGAAATTTTGCCCAGGACGTGCAGGTCGCCAAATCGGTGGATGGCGGCGCCAGTTGGGAGGCGCCAGTCTATGCGCATGGGGAAGGGGCCGACAAAGGCCGAATAGGGATAGACCGCAGCGGCACCGCCAGTGACGGCCATATATATCTGCATTGGCGGGAAGGGCTGGACGACCGGCATTTCACCCGTTCCACCAATCAGGGCGCGTCGTTTGACGAATCGGTGGCGATACCGGGCCGACCGTCGTTCGGCACCATCGCGGTCGGTCCGGAAGGGCAAGTGTATATCGGTGGACGTACCGAACAAGGCAGTTTGTCGGGCGTTAAGGTGGTCTACGATACCTATTTGTTCTCCACCTCGTTGAATGCGCGCGACGCATCGGCGGCACCGAGCTTCACCACGCAGAACATCGATTTGGGCGGCGCACCGGTGATGTTTTTGTATCAAAACAATCCGAACCAAATCGGCCCCAACGGCGATGTGCAAGTCGGTGTCGACCATTCCAACGGCCCGTTGCGCGGCAATATCTATGTGCTGGCGTCAGTTGATCCGGCCGGCGTGGACAACCAGGATATCAAGTTCATCCGCAGCAGCGACGGTGGCCAGACTTGGTCGGCACCCATCCGTATCAACGACGACGCGGCGCATCTCGATGCCTACCAATGGTTTGCGATGCAGGGCGTGGCGCCCAATTCGCGGATCGACGCTGTCTGGTACGACACCCGCGCCAGTTTGCAGCCTGGCATATCGCAGTTGTATTACGCCTATTCCTGGGACGGCGGCGTGACTTGGAGCCAAAACCGTGCGGTGACCGGGCCGTTTAGCACGCATCTCGGTTACCCGCTCGGCGCGCAAAAAATCGGCGATTACAGTCATTTGGTATCCGATGCCAATGGCGCGCACATCGCTTATACCGCCACTTAACAATGGCGAGCAGGATGTGTATTACCTGAACGTGTTTCCGGATTGTAACAACAACGGCAAATCGGATGTGCTGGATATTCAAAACCGGCTCAGCGGCGATACCAACTTCAATCATCTACCGGATAGCTGCGAGAACATCAGCGTAAAAGGCGATCTGGACGGCGACCGCGATGTCGATCAATTGGATTTGAATGTGATCTTGGCGGCGCGCAATAAACCGGCATCCGGCGTGAATGATCCACGCGATCTGGACAAAAACGGCGTGATCAATGCATTGGATGTACGCAAGCTGACTTTGGTATGTACGCGGTCCCGCTGTGCAGTTTAAGCGGGGCCGGTAATCGATTTTTCCAGCCGGACTTACGAACCGAAAGTGTTCCGTCATTCCCGCGCACACGGGAATCCAGGATGCCGAATTAAGGATAAACAACGATGATTAAACAACTAAAAGCCGGCCTTGCCGGTATAGCCTTATGCGCCGCTAGCGGCATTGCCGATGCGTCAATTGATTTACGTTTTGCGCCGCTTAGCCAAACCGCCGATGCCATCGAGATCGGCCTGAGAATTTCCGGCTTGGGTGACGATGCGTTGGGAACGTATGATTTCAATATTCAGTTCGACCCAACACATTTGGCGTTCGCCAGCGTGGCTTTTGGCGATCCATTTTTGGGCGACGAACTGGATGTGTTTGATTTAGGTGGAAACAGTGTCGCCGCCGATTTGCTGGCTCCCGGCGTGCTGAACCTGTTCGAGTCGTCCTTGGACGAGCCGGCGGATTTGCAAGCCCTGCAAGCCGATAGCTTTACGTTGGCGATCATCCGCTTCAATGTGCTGAGCAGCGGTAGCAGTGAGCTTGAATTACTGATTAACAGTTTGGCGGATGCTGGGGGTGATGCCTTATCGGCAAACACCGCGCCGCTTACCGTCAACCCGGTCGCCGCCGTGCCATTGCCGGGTATGTTCTGGCCGATGGTTGCTGGGTTTTGCGTGGCGTTGAAGCGGCTTAGGGTTTAGTAAATAGATCTGGGATGAAGAAAACCGTAATCCAGGGGCAACTTTAGGAATATTCCGAATTTTGTTGCAGATCATTTGATCTAGTTGTTAAGCATGTGTTTGAGTGATATACGGAAACTTTATAATCACTTGATTGGCTATGAATGGAGGGTATCTTGAAAATCAAGGTTAGACTGGTCCTTTCGCTTCTTGCCGCCACTTCAGTTGTCGTTACTGCAGGAGAGGCGTCGGAGTTCTCTCAATATTCATCGTGTCCGAGGCCACCTGTAGGAAGCGTCACAGGTGCTTGCGAAGTAAGAAACAAGCGTACGGCGGAAGTTTTGATCGACAATACACAATCGCCGTACGTCATCCATAAATGGTGGTCGTGTCTTCAATCTGCCCAGCATCTGCCGTGCGGATGCAGTGCAGACGCGCAATTCATTGGAGCGTTCATATTCGAATGGAAGCAAGAAATAGACGTGAACCTCGCTTCATTGCGGAAGTTGCTGTCGCCGCGAGACCGCGCCGCTCTCGATGAGGAACAGAAGGCTTGGGAACGTGCAGTAGTGCGCGGGCAGAAGTCGCGAGATTCCTCTCCTCGACCCTTCGGTTCCCTTTATCTTATCTACTCCGTGATCGCCGATGAGGCACCATACAGTGAACGAGCAATTGAGTTGGCGTGCCGAGTAGAGAAGTTTTCCGTGCCGCATTCAGCGGAGCCTAGTCAGTAAAGCCTCTTGGGTCACGGTGCGCGGTAGAGTTCCCTGACATATCCAAAAGCTAGTATTGAAATGTCACATAACTGCTTAGGCGGCAATGTGATCAACAGTTGCGGTTTTTCGGGACTATTCCCGATCACCCAACTTAGGCAAGCGATCCGCCAAACCCATCGCATGCCGCGTGAGCAGCCTGGTAGTGCCGGGTGCGCGTTAGTGTTCCCTGACATATCCAAAATCTATTATTGAAATGTCACGTAACCGCTTAGGCGGCAATGTGACCTACGCTTGCTGATTTGGAGTTATTCCCGATCACCCAACTTAGGCAAACGACCCGCCAAACCCATCGCATGTCGCGTAAGCAGTTGTTTAGCAAACGGCAGATGGTCCAGCAAGGTCAGACCGGCGTTGCGGACGGCGGCCAGGGGTAAATTGTCGTTGGAGAACAGCTTCACCACACTATTCGTAAAGCCTATGGTTTTGCCGTGATCTTGTTGACGTTGCCGGCTGTAGTTTTTCAGCAGGCGGGCATCACCCAAATCGCCATTACGCTCGTGTTGATCGAGCAGCATTTCCGCCAGTAAGGCCACATCGCGTATCCCCAGGTTAAAGCCTTGGCCGGCCACCGGATGCAGTTGATGCACGGCGTTGCCGATGATGACGGTGCGGCCGGAGACCATGCTTTCGGCGCGGATCAGGCTTAACGGAAACGCTCGGCGCGGCGCGGCTAGTTTTAGTTCGCCCAAGCGGTAACCGAAGCAGTTTTGCAGTTCGGCGAGAAATTCGCGGTCGCTGACGTTAATCAGGGTTTCGGCTTGCTCGTGCGTGCGTGTCCACACCACCGCCGATTGTTTACCTGCCACCGGCAGCATGGCCAGCGGGCCGAATTCGGTAAAGCGTTCGAAGGCGATATTGCGATGCGGCAGTGCCGATTGCACGGTGGTGACCAGCGCGGTTTGGCCGTATTCGGTGACTTGCTGTGGAATCTCCAGCAGCTTGCGCACCGTGGAATTACCGCCGTCCGCGCCGATCAGCAATTGCGCGCTGACGTTCAAGGAGCTACCGTCATGCTGTTTCAAACTGACATTTACGGCGTCGCGGCCGGACATCAAGCCGGCGACTCGGGTTTGATACAAGCAAACCGTGTCGGTTTTTTCGACCAGATCGGCCATATGCTGTTCGATGTCGCGGGCGACGATTACGTAACCCAATGCTTCCACGCCCTGATCTTCGGCGGCGAGCCGGGTTTTCCCAAAATGGCCGCGATCCGAGACGTGGATATGTTTGATGGCGGTAGCTTTGTCGGCTACGCCGCGCCAGGCGCCCAAGTCATTGAGTAGTTCCACGGTGCCGGCTGCCAAAGCCAACGCGCGGTCGCCGGCCGGCGAGTGTCGCAGTTGTTCGCGGCTATTGGTTTCGACCAAGGCGATCTTCAAGCCGCTGTTTTTCAGCGCCAGGGCCAGACAGTTACCGGCAAGGCCGGCGCCGACAATGATCAGGTCAAAATCGTGTTGCATTGCTTAGCCCGCCATCAAGGCTTCGATGTCGGCAACGGCTTTGGGAACACCATGCGTGAGAATCTCGTGGCCGTCTTTGGTTACCAAGACATCGTCTTCGATGCGAATGCCGATGCCGCACCATTGTTTGTCCACTGTTTCGCAGTCGGCCTGGCACGTAAAGTCCGGGTTCCACGGTTAACACCATGCCGGGTTCCAGCAGACGCCATTCGTCCTTGATCTTGTAATCGCCGACGTCATGCACGTCCATCCCCAGCCAGTGGCCGATGCGATGCATGTAAAACTGTTTGTATTTTTCGTCCTTGATCAGCTTTTTGGGTTTGCCTTTTAACAGGCCTAGTTCAATCAGGCCTTTGGTCAGGGTTTCCACCGAGGCGTCGTGGGCTTTGTTCCAGGGATTGCCGGGTTTGATTTCAGCTAGGGCGGCGGCTTGGGCGTCCAGCACCAGTTGGTACAGCAGCTTTTGCGGTTCGCTGAATTTACCGGATACCGGAAAAGTGCGGGTGATGTCGGCGGCGTAATGGTCGCATTCCACGCCGGCGTCGATCAGCAGTAAATCGCCTTTGTTCAGCTTGTCCTTGTTTTCGACGTAATGCAGCACGCAGGCGTTCTTGCCGCCGGCGACGATGGAGGGATAAGCCACCGCGCGCAGGCCGTCCTGAATGAATTCGTGGATCAATTCGGCTTCGATTTGATATTCGTATAAGCCGGGTTTGCAGGCCTGCATGGCGCGAATATGCGCCTTGGCCGATACTTCGCCGGCGCGGCGCATCAATTTCAGTTCTTCGGCGCTCTTGAACAAACGCATTTCGTGAAGGATATGTTCCAGCGACACCAGTTCGCCCGGCGCGGTGACGCCGGAACGCGACTGCTTGCGGATGTGGTTGATCCACTCCAGTAGTTTGTGGTCCAAATCGCTGTCCTTGCCCATCGGGTAGAACACTTTGCTTTTGTTTTCCAGCATGCCGGGCAGGATGTCGTCCAGATCGTCGATCGGGAAAGAATCGTCGGCCTCGTAGTGCTTGGTGGCGCCTTCCAGGCCGGCGTGGGCGCCTTCCCACAAGGCTTTTTTCTCGTCGAACTCGCGGCAGAACAGGATGTATTCGCCTTGCTCGCGACCGGGGATGAATACGGCCATCGATTCGGCTTCGTTAAAGCCGGTCAGATAGTAAAAGTCGCTGTCCTGGCGGAACGGGTAGTGAACGTCGCGGTTGCGGGTACGCTGCGGCGCGCTGGCAATGATGGCAATATTGCCCTTGCCTATTTGTTTCATCAGGCTGGCGCGGCGTTTTTTGAATTCGCTTTGTTTCATGGGCTGTCAGCTTAATTAATGCGTCTGCGATTGATTGAGTTCGGCAAACTGGTCGCGGACGGTAAACACCGCCGCGCGGACGTATTCGCGAATTTCGATTAAGGCATTTTCGTCGTCTTCGTCGCCGACCTCGGCGTCGATTTTGGTCAGTTCTATCATGTCGCGCATCACTTCGGCAGTATCGCCCGGCCAGTCGGCCCCGGTCTGCGCATAACCCACGCCGAACAGAAAACCCTGGCACCAGTTGCGCAAGGCTTCCACTTGTTCGTCCAGCGGATCGTCTTCGTCCGGCATCAGCAAATCGAAGGCAAATTCGTCGTTCTGATTTTCCAACAACTCCCGGGTTTTTTCGAACACGCCATGCAGTAAGGACTTGTCTTCGTCGAACAATTGATTTTCGTCGTCTATCAGTTCGCGTAGCCAGTTTTCCGCATCGGCGCGGATTTCGACACAGAGCATGCCCGCCGCAATACCGTGCGCTTCCGCAGCGCCGATATCGGCATCGTATTGCTCCAAAATTGCTTCAACCGCACGGTAGGTCATTTGATCTTTGTTTCCTTATTAAAGCTGTTTAATAACATGGCTTATGCTAACATTCTTAGCCATCTACGATGATTATAATGTCATATCGGCCCATACTCCTGCTATGTCTCAAACAGAAAAAGATCCGTCAACCGAACTCGAAGCGTTGGAAGCAAAACTGGACACATTGATTGCACAATTCAATCATGTCAAAAGCGAGAATAAGTCATTGAAAGTTAAACAGGATGCCTTGGTTAGGGAAAAAGCCAAACTATTGGAAAAAACCACCTTGGCCAAGGCCAGGGTCGAAGCGATGATTGCGCGTTTGAAAGCGATGGAGCACGATTCGTGAGTAAAGCCGTCCAGCCCGTTTCGCTGAATATTCTGGATAAGGAATATAAAATCGCCTGTGCCGCCGACGAAAAGGATACCTTGATCAGCTCGGCCCGCGAATTGGACCGGCAAATGCGCAAAATCCGCGATACCGGCAAAGTCAGCAGCACCGACCGCATCGCGGTACTGGCAGCCCTGAATTTGGCCCACGATTTGGTGGCCGCCAATAAAACCGGAAACAACGGCAGCGGCGATATTTGCGCCCGTCTCGCAGATTTGCGAAACAAAATAGAAAACGTTTTAGAAAATTCGTAAATCTGTATAGAATGCACGCCCTATCTCCTGCGGCGTTCGAGCAGTACTGGGTGTTTCCTGAACCTGTTTTTACCCCGGAAACTTTTTGCCTTTCATGGTGCGCATGCCTGTTTATTCAGGAAGCCTGATTGACTGGATTTGGTTTCCACTTGAACCTTCGGTTCAAGGACGAAAGTATCAGACGGCGCAGGCGGGAGATCTCTTCTTTTTTCCTTCTTTTTGTTCACTGGCCCGGTTTGCGGAATGGCTTCATCCGCTTTGGGTTTGCTGGCAGTTTCGATTAATTTCGCAATTTAGGTTTTGTGTCGCTGGCGCGTCCGCCGTTTTATCTGGTGGTTTCACGAAAGCAGCTCTGTTTTCGTAACGAGCGCCAATGGGCTAATCGATAGAGCAAGGCGGGTGGCGTACCGCTTGTTTCCCGCATTGGCGCTTGTGTTTTCTCGTCACCACAGTTCCCTACCCTAGCATTGAGACAAATCCGGTTTGTTGCTCTATGGTTATGCCCCGGTTCGATCGGCCGTAATTGGCTGCGCGGCGAGGCTTGACCGAATTACGTCTGGCAATGAATTACTTACCTAACCTAAATATTCAAGTGCATTCCTTTCCAAACTAATGGCTCTACCACCCGACAGAACCCGAGCCAAGTGCCTTTGCATCGACATTGAAACCGCGCGGCAGGATACTTTAAAACTGCGGGAGATCGGTGCGTATCGCCCGGATACCGATGCGCGCTTGCGTATATCCGGCAAGGTCGCCGATCTGAAGCAAAAACTGGATCAAATCAGCGAAGGCGCGGCGTTTGTGTTGGGGCATAACGTGATTGCCTTCGATCAACCGGCGTTATCGGTATTGCATCCGGATTTGGCACTGCATCGCTTGCCCTTGGTCGATACGCTGGAGCTGTCGCCGGTGGCCTTTCCGCAAAATCCTTATCACCGCCTGGTGAAAGACTACAAGCTCTGTACTACCACCCGCAACGATCCGGTCAGGGACGCGGAACTGGCTTATGAGCTGTTTCTGGACCAGGCCGACGCGTTGCGGCAGCGGGTGGCGGAGCATCCCGACGAAGCGCTGTGTCTGCATTTTTTATTGGCGCCGGAGAACGGTAAAGGCGTGGCGAATTTTTTCGCCAGCTTGCGCGCCGCGCTGCGGCCTTCGTTGATCGATGTGCAAGCCGCCTGGCGGCGGGCGACCGACGGCAAGGTGTGCCGTACCGGACAGCAACAAATCGTTAGTCATTATTTGCCTGTTCCAGCTTGGCATAAGTCTTTGGCTTATGTGCTGGCCTGGCTGCGGGTGGCGGGCGGTAATTCGGTGTTGCCGCCCTGGGTGAGTTTATCCTTCCCGAAAACTCGTGAGTTAATCGCCACCTTGCGCGATGTGCCATGCGGCGATGTCGAGTGCGATTGGTGCCGGGAGCAGCACGATCTGTCGCAACTGCTGCCGCGCTATTTTCCAGGCATCACGCAATTCCGCGCAACGCCGACTACCGAGGACGGCAGGTCCTTGCAGCAAGTCATCGTCGAACACGGTTTTGCCGGCACGCCGACCCTGGCGATTCTGCCGACCGGCGGCGGCAAATCCTTGTGTTATCAACTGCCGGCGCTGGCGCGTTTTTATCGCAACGGCAGTCTGACGGTGATTATCTCGCCACTGCAGTCCTTGATGAAGGATCAGGTCGATAACCTGGAAGCGCGCGGCATCACCTGCGCCGGTTACATCAATAGCTTGTTGAATCCGCTGGAGCGGCAAGTGATGCTGGATAAATTGCGGCTGGGCGATTTGGGTTTGATCTTCGTCGCGCCGGAACAATTTCGCAGCAGCGCATTTGCCAAGGCCTTGCAGCATCGGGAGGTCGGCGCCTGGGTGTTCGACGAAGCGCATTGTCTGTCCAAATGGGGGCACGATTTCCGTCCGGATTATTTATACGTGTCGCGCTTTATCAAGACTCGGCAAAAGGACAAGCCATCACCGGTATTTTGTTTTACCGCCACAGCCAAACCTGATGTGGTGCAGGACATTGTGGAGCATTTTCGCAAGCGCTTAGGCTTTACGCTGACGTGTTTGACCGGCGGCGTCAGCCGCGAAAACCTGCTATATGAAGTGCATGCGGTGCCGGCGCAAGCCAAATACCCGGAAGTGCTGCGTCTGTTGGAACAAAGCTTGCGGGACGAAGGCGGTGCCATCGTGTTTTGCGCCCGGCAGAAAACCGTGGAAGAAATGGCCGATTTTTTGAAACAGGCCGGTGTGGATTGCGGCTATTTCCATGGCGGCATGCAGCCCGAGCAAAAGCGTCAGGTGCAGGAAGCTTTTATCGCCGGCGAGCTGCGGGTGATCGCTGCCACCAATGCCTTTGGAATGGGCGTGGATAAAGCCGACGTGCGCTTAGTGATTCATTTGGATACGCCGGGCTCGCTGGAAAACTATTTGCAGGAAGCGGGCCGGGCGGGGCGCGACCAAGACTTGGCGCGGTGCGTGTTGCTGTATGACGATGCCGATCTGGATGTGCAGTTTCGTTTGCTGCGCAATTCCAGGCTGACGCAACATGATATTTCCGCGATTTTAAAAGCGTTACGCGGCATCGAGCGCAAAGACCGTAGCGAAGGCTCGGTGGTGGTCACCAGCGGCGAGATCCTGTTGGAAATCCCGGATAAGCACGGCATCGACCCCGACGCCGCCGATGCCGACACCAAGGTCGGCATCGCGGTGGCCTGGCTGGAAGAAGCGCGTTTGTTGGAGCGCCAGGAAAATCATACCCGGGTGTTTCCAGGCAGTTTGCAGGTTGCCAGTATCGAAGAAGCTCAGGTCTTGCTGCAGAAAAAGCTGGGGCCGAATGCGAACATTGAGCCTTATATGGCGCTGTTGTCGCAGTTATTTTATAGCGAAGACGATGAAGGTATCAGCACCGACGACTTGATGCTGGCCACGGGCCGTAACTCTCACGAAGTGCAGAGCATGTTGCGCGAGCTGGACCGCTTTAAACTGGTCTCCAACGATACCGAAATCGGTGTGACGCTGTACCGCGATCCCGACACGACGGATCGGCTGGAAGACTTACGCAAACTGGAAGACGCTTTGATCGCCAGTCTCCGCGAAGCTGCGCCGGACGCGGATCGCGAGCAATGGCAAATTCTGAATATGCGGCGGCTGTGCGACACCTTACGCCGTGAGGCTGGTGTGGAACTGACGCCGGACAAATTGACCCGCTTGATGAAATCGTTTGCCGAAGCCTTTGGCGACAGTACCAGCCAGCGTGGCTTTTTCGCGTTACGTCCGTTTGGTCAGGATAATCGCTATCTGAAATTGCTGCGCAGCTGGCAGGACATCGACCTGATTCGGCATAAGCGCATGCGGCTGGCTCAGGCCTTGCTGAATTTCTTTCTAGCGCAACGCCAAGGCAATAATCTGCTGGTTACCTGTAAGCAAGGCGATTTGGAAGCGGCCTTGCAAGCCGATCTGACTTTGCAGGATCTGGAGGTGCGCGACTGGAATGTCGCATTAGCGGCAGCTTTACTCTATCTGGACAGCAACGAAGTTTTGCATTTGGCGCGGGGCAAGGCGGTGTTCCGCGCGGCGATGAGTATCCAGCTCAATGCCGAAGCCCGGCGCCGGCAGTTTAAAAAATCTGATTACACCGAGCTGGCCTTGCATTACAAGGACAAGATCATCCAGGTGCATGTGATGGCGGAATACGCCCGGCTGGCGCTGGGCAAGATTCAGGCGGCGATGGCGTTTATCGTTGATTATTTTGGCATGGACAGGCACGAGTTCGTGCGCCGCTATTTTGCCGGTCGCCAGGATATTCTGGAAATGGCCACCACCGAAGCCGCGCACCGGCGCATTCTCGCCGATCTGCAAAACCCGGAGCAACAAGCCATTGTCGCCGCACCGCCGGAAGGCAGTCAGTTGGTACTGGCCGGCCCCGGTTCCGGCAAGACCAAAGTGATTGTGCATCGGGTGGCATGGTTGCTGAGAGAGTGCATGGTGTTGGCGGAAGACATTATGGTGCTGAGTTACAACCGCTCGGCTGCCGTGGAAATTCGCAAACGTTTGTGGGCATTGATTGGTGCCGATGCCGCCGGGGTGACTGTGCAAACCTTGCACGGCCTGGCGATGCGACTGACCGGCACCAGTTACGCGGTGGCCACCGAGCATGGCGAGACAGTCGATTTTTCGGCGGTTATCAAAAACGCCACCGCGCTGTTAAAACAAGCGGAGCAGGGCGACGAGCTGGAGCCGGGCATCCAGCGCGACCGTTTGTTGTCCGGTTTGCGTTATTTGCTGGTGGACGAATATCAAGACATCAACGCGGAACACTACGAATTGATCAGCGCGCTGGCTGGCAGAGCTATCAACAGCGAGGACGATAAATTGTCCTTGCTGGCGGTGGGTGATGACGATCAAAACATTTACGCCTTTGGCGGCGCGAATGTGCGCTTCATCAAGCAGTTTGCTGTGGATTATCAGGCCAAGACTTACTATCTGATCGAAAACTATCGCTCCACGGCGCAGATTATTCATTGCGCGAACCGTGTCATTGCGCCGGCGCGGGAACGGATGAAAACCCGGCACGCTATCCGAATCAACTACGCGCGCCGCGAGGCGGCGGAGGGCGGCGAGTTTGCCGAACTGGATAGTTTGACTCAAGGCAGAGTGCATATCCTGGAAACGCCCGCAGCGTTGGATGGCGAAGTCGAGGTAGCGCTGGCTGAGGTAGTGCGACTGAACCGGCTGGCGAAATTGGGCGAAACCAGCCACTGGGGCCGATTTGCGGTGATCGCTAGACAGTGGGACACGCTGGAGCCGATGGCGGAATTGTGCCGCTTGCGAGGTATACCGGTGCGTTTGCTGCGCGATGATTATTTGCTGAATTTGCATGCCACCAGGGAAGGCTATAGTTTGCTGGCCTTGTTGTATAAGCAAAGGCGAAAGGCCCGCAAACCGCGCGCGCTGCTGCGCTGGGGATCGTTATCGCGCTGGTTCAGACGCCGTTATCGGCAGAATGTCGATGATCTGATCGAGCATCCTTATCGAGCCATGCTGGCGCAATTCATCAATGTCGCTGAGTCAACCGCGCCGGGTTGCCAGCAGGTGGTCAGCAACCTAGTCGACGCACTCTACGAATTCGGTTCCGGCAGCCAATCCGGCGAAAACGACAGCCGGCATGCGCCGCTACTGTTATTGACGGCGCATCGTGCCAAGGGCTTGGAGTTCGATCATGTCCTGATTTTGGATGGCGGCGGCTGGCAGCAATCCCGCGACGAAGAGCGGCGGCTGTTTTATGTGGCGATGACGCGTGCCAGGAAAACCCTGACTTTCTGCGCCAAGCAGGGCGGGCGACATGCTTTTATTAAAGATTGCGAGATGCTTTGCGTCAAAACCCAGCCGGAATATACAGCGGATTTTCGGCAATTGGGGCAACGCACATGGCTGGTCGATTTGGGGCAAGTCGTGCTGTCGTGGCCGGGATACTTCTTTGCCGATAAATCGATTCACCGCGCAATTGCCGCGCTGGACGTGGGTAGCGAGTTGATTTTGCGGGCCAGAAGCGATGGGCAAGCCGGTTGGGAATTAGCCGATTTAAATGGCGTGGCTGTGACTCGGATGGCACAGGCCTTTAGGCCGCCAAAAGGTGAGATCGTCAAGGTGCGGGTTGCCGCGATTTCGGTTAGGCATAAGACAGCCGGGAACTGGGAGAATCTGCGGTGCGGGAAGTGGGAAGTAGTCTTGCCGGAAATTTTGTATCTGCCCGCAGATAGCGCCCCAGGGTCTTGAGTCAAAACCTCGGGGCTTGGCTGAACTGTCTAGCTTTTTAGCTTGGCGATCAACATTTTGTTCACTTCGCCCGGATTGGCCTTTCCTTGGGTTTCTTTCATGATTTGCCCCACCAGCGCCATCAGCGCTTTGTCCTTGCCGGCCCGGTATTGTTCAACCGGCACCGGGTTGGCGGCAATCACTTTATCGACGATGGCTTCAATAGCACCCATGTCGGTGATCTGTACCAAGCCTTCTTTTTCGATGATTTCGTCGGCGCTGTCGCTGCCGTTCCAGAGTTTGTCGAACACCTGTTTGGCGGTTTTACCGGAAATGGTGCTGTCGGCGATACGTTTGATCAGGCCGGCCAGACGTTCTGCATCGACCGGGCAATCGCCGATTTCCAAGCCGGCTTTATTCAATGCGCCGAGCACGTCACCGGTCAGCCAGTTACTAGCCAGCTTGGCTTCGCCGCCGGAGGCTTTGACAACAGTTTCGTAAAAGTCGGCCAGTTCGCGGGATGAGGTCAAGGTGGTGGCGCTTTCGTTATCCAGGTGGTATTGCTCCACGAAACGCTGTTTTTTGGCGTCAGGCAATTCCGGCAGCGTGGCGCGGATTTCGTCCTTCAAACTTTCTTCGATCAACACCGGCAACAGATCGGGATCGGGGAAGTAACGGTAGTCGTTGGCTTCTTCCTTGCTGCGCATCGAGCGGGTTTCGTCATTGTTAGCGTCGTACAGGCGGGTTTCCTGGATGACTTTGCCGCCGCCTTCGATGACATCGATTTGCCGCTCAATTTCGTGATTGATGGCTTTTTCAACGAATTTGAAGGAGTTGATGTTCTTGATTTCGGCGCGGGTGCCAAACTCTTTTTGGCCTTTCGGGCGCACCGAAACGTTGGCGTCGCAGCGGAAAGAGCCTTCCTGCATGTTGCCGTCGCAGATTTCCAGGTAACGCACCAGTTCGTGTAGTTTGCGCATGTAGGCCACGGCTTCCTTGGCGGAGCGCATGTCCGGTTCGGAGACGATTTCCAGCAATGGCGTGCCGGCGCGGTTCAAGTCGATGCCGGTCAGGCCGTGAAAGTCTTCGTGCAGGGATTTGCCGGCATCCTCTTCCAGGTGCGCGCGGGTGATGCCGATGCGTTTTTCGACGCCGTCGACTTCGATGTCCAGATGGCCGTTGCCGACGATGGGCAGTTCAAATTGACTGATCTGATAGCCTTTCGGCAAGTCGGGGTAAAAGTAGTTTTTTCGGGCGAATACCGAGTGTGGCGCAATTTCCGCGTCGATGGCCAAGCCAAAGGTTACTGCCTTGCGCACTGCGTCTTTATTCAACACCGGCAATACGCCAGGCAAGCCCAAATCGACCGCGCAGGCCTGGGTGTTGGGTTCCGCGCCGTAAGCTGTTGCGGCACCGGAGAAAATTTTGGATTTGGTCGAGAGTTGGGTGTGGATTTCCAGGCCGATGACGGCTTCCCATTGTGAGTTCATTCGTATTTCCTGTATTCAGCTATTTACTCAGCAAAAATGGCGGCTAAATCAATTGGTGCAGTCGAATTATTCGAAGCCTTTCGGTACTTGCAAATGCCAGTCTGTGACTTGCTGGTAGCGATGGCCGACATTCAGCAATTTGGCTTCGCTGAAGTAATTGCCGATGACATGCAATCCCACCGGCTTGCCGGCTATGAAGCCGGCTGGAATTGACATCGCCGGCAAACCGGCCAGGTTGATGGCTATCGTGTAGATGTCTTCCAGATACATCTGTATCGGATCGCTGGTTTTTTCGCCGATGCGAAAGGCGGTACTGGGCGTGACCGGGCCCATCAATACATCGACTTCGCTTAACGCGCGTTTGAAGTCGTCACTGATCAGGCGGCGCACTTGTTGGGCTTTCAAATAATACGCGTCGTAATAGCCGGCTGATAGTGCATAGGTACCCATCAAAATCCGGCGCTTCACTTCCGCGCCGAAGGCTTCGCCGCGTGAGCGGGTGTAAAGATCGGTCAAATCTTCCGGATTCTGGCAGCGGTAACCGAAGCGCACACCGTCGTAGCGCGACAGGTTGGACGAGCATTCGGCCGAGGCGATCACGTAGTAGGCCGGAATCGCCAAGTTCAGATTGGGCATGTCCACTTCTTTGATTTCCGCGCCCAGTTTTTGATATTCGGCGATGGAGGCCTGAATGGCGGCAGCCATTTGGCTGTCTAGCTCGGTGCTGAAAAACTGTTTCGGTAGGCCGATTTTCAAGCCCTGCAGGCTCTCGTTCAGGCCGGCGCTGTAGTCGGGTACAGCTTGATCGACACTGGTGGAATCTTTGGGATCGAAGCCTGCCATGGTTTGCAGCAATAAAGCTGCATCTTCCGCGCTGCGGGCCATCGGTCCGCCTTGGTCCAGGCTGGAGGCGTAAGCGATCATGCCGTAACGCGACACGCGGCCGTAAGTCGGTTTCAAACCGGTGATGCCGCACAGCGCGGCCGGTTGGCGGATAGAGCCGCCGGTGTCGGTGCCGGTCACGGCAGGCGCCAAGCGCGCGGCAACTGCTGCTGCGGAGCCGCCGGACGAGCCGCCGGGCACGCAATCGGTGGCCCAGGGGTTGCGCACCGGGCCATAAAAGCTATTTTCGTTGGACGAACCCATCGCAAATTCGTCCATGTTCAATTTACCCAGCATCACCGCACCGGCACGGTTGAAGTGTTCAACCACGGTGGCGTCGTAAGGGGCGATAAAATTGTCCAACATTTTCGATCCGCAGCTGGTTTTAGTGCCTAGCGTGCAGAAAATGTCTTTTTGGGCGATGGGGATGCCGGCCAGAGGTCCGACGTTGCCGGCAGCAAGCAGTTGATCGGCGGCTTGGGCTTGTTGCAACGCGGTTTCCGCGTTAACGGTGATAAACGCGTTCAGGTCCTGGTGCTGGCTGATGCGGGTTAAAAAGTGTTGAGTAAGTTCAACGCTGGAAAATGCTTTGCTGCGCAGCCCGGCTGCCAGTTCGCTAAGGGGTTTGGTGTGCATAATCGTCCTTAATCGATGACTTTTGGAACCAGGTACAAGCCGGCTTCGGTTTGCGGGGCGATGGTTTGGAAATGGTCGCGCTGATCGGTCTCGGTCACCGCGTCTTCGCGCAGGCGTTGCATTTGGTCCAGAGGGTGTGCCATTGGCGTCACACCGGCGGTGTTTAACTGGCCCATTTGCGTCATTAATTCCAGTACGCCGGATAGGTCTTTTGCATAGTGTTCGACGTCTTGTTCAGCAATGCCCAGCCTTGCCAGGTGAGCGATTTTTTTAACGTCATTCGCCGTTAACGACATTCTTCTAACTCCAGGTTTTCTTAGTAAAACTATGATACTTTATATCTTGCTCAAATACCTGCTTGATTGTTAAAGTAGTGGGATTTTCCGTGTGCGCTTAGGGTACTGCTTACAATGTTTAAAAGAATTCGTGGCCTTTTTTCCAATGATTTGTCTATCGATTTGGGTACGGCAAATACGTTAATTTATGTTCCAGGCCAGGGAATCGTACTCAACGAGCCTTCCGTGGTAGCCATTAAAGAAGACAAGATTCGTGGTCAAAAAACAATTGCTGCCATCGGCGCCGACGCCAAAAGCATGCTGGGCCGTACACCCGGCAATATCACCGCAATCCGGCCGCTAAAAGACGGCGTGATCGCCGATTTTGCGGTTACCGAGCGCATGTTGCGGTTTTTTATCAAAAAAGTGCACGAAAATAAATTACTGCGGCCCAGTCCGCGCATTCTGATCTGCGTGCCTTGCGGTTCTACGCAAGTCGAGCGGCGGGCGATTCGCGAATCGGCGGCGATGGCTGGCGCTAGAGAAGTTTATTTGATCGAAGAGCCGATGTCGGCTGCCGTAGGCGCGGGTTTGCCGGTCGATGCGGCGCATGGCTCCATGGTGTTGGATATCGGCGGCGGCACTTCCGAGGTGGCAGTCATTTCCTTGAACGGCATCGTCTATTCGGCTTCGGTGCGGATCGGCGGCGATCGTTTCGACGAGTCTATCATCAGTTACGTGCGCCGTAATTACGGCACGCTGATCGGCGAAGCTACCGCCGAAAAGATCAAGCACGAAATCGGCGCGGCCTATCCGGGCAGCGAAGTACGGGAAATGCAGGTCACCGGCCGCAATTTGGCGGAAGGCGTGCCGCGCAGTTTTTCATTGAACAGCAACGAGATTCTGGAAGCCTTGCAAGAACCTTTGTCCGGTATCGTCAGCGCGGTGAAAGTCGCGTTGGAGCAAACGCCGCCGGAACTGGGCGCCGATGTGGCCAGCCGCGGTATCGTATTGACCGGCGGTGGTGCCTTGCTGAAAGACATCGACCGTTTGATTTCCGAGGAAACCGGTTTGCCGGTGTATATCGCCGACGATCCTTTAACTTGTGTAGCCAGGGGCGGCGGCATGGTATTGGAAATGCTGGATTCTAAAGGCGCATCGGCATTCTCCTTGGAATAAGCGCTGGATAGAAAAATCTCTGAAAGGCGGTTTTAACCACTTTGCGTGGTTAAAACCGCCTTTTCTACGAAATTTATGCCGCTCGGTACTCTATGCGCGCCGGCGGAGGTTGATTGTTCTTGCTATCGCGTCGATAGGCGCCGGTCTTGCTTGTCGCGTCTTGATTGTTAGAGGTTTGCCATAAAACTCTTATTTGCCAAAGGCCCTTCGCTTAACACACGTTTACTGGTGGCATTGCTGGTATCCATCTCATTGTTGGTCATCGATTATCGTAGCGAACGCCTGGATAGGCTAAGGTCGTTATTGTCGGTGCTCACCTATCCGCTACAATCGCTCGCCAGTCTACCGGTGGATTTTTATCAGTCTATCTCCGGGACAGTCATATCCTTCGTTGAATTGCAAAAAGAAAATCGGCGCCTGAAAGAGTTGCAATTTGTAAATGACGCCAAATTGTTAAAACTCGCGGCGTTGGAAAAAGAAAACACCCGGCTGCGGATGTTGTTGGAAAATTCGTTTCAACTTGGCGAGCAGGTGCTGGTGGCCGAACTGGTTTCGGTAAAACTGGCACCTTACGAGCACACCGTCGTGGTCAACAAAGGTTCGCGCTTTGGCGTACACGCCGAACAACCCGTCCTGGACGCCAACGGCATCGTCGGTCAGGTGGTCCGGGCTTTGCCTTCCAGCTCGGAAGTGATGCTGATCACCGATCCGGATCATGCCATTCCGGTGCAAGTTAACCGTAACGGTTTGCGCACCATAGCCTTCGGCACCGGCCAACCCAATCGCCTGCATTTGCCGTTTCTCGCCAATAACGCCGACATCGTGCCGGGCGATTTGTTGGTGACGTCCGGTTTGGGTGGTGTGTTTCCGGCCGGTTATCCGGTGGCGGTGGTCGACAAGTTCGAAGCCCGGCCGGATAAATCTTTTGCCAATATCTATGCCACGCCGAAAGCCGAGCTGGACAAAAGCCGAGAGTTTTTGATCGTCTGGAGTCACTCTACGCCGGTGGTATTGGGCGAGCCGGGTAAAGCACCGGCAGAGCCGGATACCAAGGAAGCCGAACATGTCGCGCCTTGATTTTCTGGCCACGGCTTATTTCATTGTCACCGTCGCCGCGGCGATGGTACTCAGGGTGATGTCCTTGTTTCCGAGCATGGACGTTTTTAACCCGGACTGGATTGTGTTGGTGCTGATTTACTGGTCGATTGCGTTGCCGGAACGCTTCGGCGTGTTTAGCGCCTGGACGATAGGCTTGTTAACCGATGTACTGACCGGACGCTTATTGGGTCAGTATGCCTTGATCTACGCCTTGATCTGTTATTTCAGCATCAACGAACATCGGCGCTTACGGCAGTTTCCGATGGTGCAGCAATGCTTGTTCGTGTTTTTTTGCTTGCTGGGGGCGCAGAGTATTATTTTCGGTACGGAAAGCATGCAAGCCGGCAACCGCCTGCCGCTATCTTTTTGGTACCCGGTCTTGTCCGGTACCCTGGTATGGCCACTCGTATTTGTGGTGCTGCGCTACATCCGAGTGATGGCGCGTATCGTTTGACGAGGCATGGATAGAAAATTCGCCATTAAGGATCCGCTCGCCGAAAGTCGCTTATTTTTAAGCCGTATTGTCGCGGCTTTTATCCTGATCCTGTTTTTGATCGCCGGCCTGGTGGTGCGCCTGGTGTATTTGCAAGTGGTCGGCCACGAGCACTATGCGACTCTATCCAAGGATAACCGCATCAAAATTTCGCCATTACCGCCCACGCGGGGCGTGATTTACGACCGCAAGGGCCGGATGTTGGCTGAAAACGTGCCAACCTACAGTTTGGAGCTAATCCCGGAACAGATCCAAAATCTAGACGATACGCTCGTCAGGCTACAGAAGCTGCTGGACATTTCCGACGAAAAAATCGACTTGTTTCAAAAGCAACGCAAGCGCAACAAGTCCTTTACCAGCACGCCGCTATTACAAAACCTCAGCGATGAAGACGTGGCTAAGTTCGCGGTGGTCAGGCCGTATTTTCCCGGTGTCGATGTTTACGCCCGGTTAGTGCGGCATTACCCTTATGGCGATTTGGCCTCGCATGTGGTCGGTTACGTCGGCCGCATCAACGAACAGGAAATGAAAACCCTGCCGATCGCCAAATATCGCGGTACCAATCACATCGGCAAAACCGGTATCGAAAAAACCTATGAAGAGCATTTGCTCGGTACCGCCGGTTATGAAGAAATAGAAACCAACGCCCAGGCCAGGGCAGTGAACACCGTTGCCACTGTCGAGCCGGTGGCGGGTTCCAACATCTATCTGACATTGGATATCGATTTGCAAAAAATCGCTTACGACGCATTGTCCGAATACAATGGCGCTGCGGTGGCGATTGAAATCAAGACCGGGGGTGTACTGGTGTTTGCCAGTCGGCCCGGCTTCGATCCCAATCCGTTTGTTTCCGGTATTTCCGGCAAGGATTATAAAGCCCTGCAGGATTCGCCCGATCAACCTCTCTATAACCGAGCCTTGCGCGGCCAGTATCCGCCGGGTTCCACCGTCAAGCCGTTTCTAGGTTTGGCCGGTTTGGAATACGGGGTGACCGATTTCGGGCACCGGTTATTCTGCCCTGGTTATTACAAGCTACCCAATGTCGATCACAAGTACCGCGACTGGAAGAAATGGGGCCACGGCATGGTCGATATGAATGAAGCGATCACTCAATCCTGCGACGTGTACTTTTACGATCTGGCGCTGGCCTTGGGTATCGATAAAATGCACGATTTTATGGATAAATTCAGTTTCGGCCGGAAAACCGGGATCGATTTAGTCGGCGAAGTCGATGGTTTGATGCCGTCTAAAGAATGGAAACGACATTACCGTAGCCAGGCCTGGTTTCCCGGCGAAACCCTGATTACCGGGATCGGCCAAGGCTACACACAAGCCACGCCTTTGCAATTGGCGCACGCGACCGCGACTTTGGCCAATTACGGCAAGGTCATCACACCGCATTTGGTGCACAGTATTATCAGCGCCGACTATGCCGACTTGATCGGCGGTAAGGCCGATGCGCTGATTCCGCTGAAAACCCAGAACGTCGATAACATCATCAAAGGTATGACTAACGTGGTACACGGTTCTAGGGGCACCGCCGGCCGCTTGGCCAAGGCCATTACCTATCAAATCGCCGGCAAGACCGGTACGGCGCAGGTTTTTACCATCAAGCAGGAAGAGAAATATAACGAGGACGCCATCGATTTTAAAATGCGCGACCACGCCTTATTCATAGCCTTCGCCCCGGTCCACGATCCGCAAATTGCGGTGGCGATTATCGCCGAGCACGGCGGTCACGGCGGCTCCGTTGCGGCGCCTATCGCCGGCGAAATTATCGATGCCTATCTGAATCAAAAAAAGGAGGCCCAGCCATGAGAAGCGAAATGCGCAACGAGCAGTTCCAGCCGCCCTCGCTGTTAGGCAATTTGCTCAGGAAACTGCATATCGATATTCCGCTGTTTATCGGCTTGTTATTGATTTGCGCAACCAGCTTCGTGATTTTGTACAGCGCTGGCGGCCAGGAAATTCCGTTGTTGGTGCGGCATGCAACCCGGATGGGTTTTGCCATGTTGTTAATGATCGTGCTGGCGCATATCAACCCGCGCCGCTTTCAAAGTTTCTCGGTGGTTTTGTTTACGCTGTGCGTCCTGTTGTTGCTGGCGGTGGCGGTGATGGGGCAGATCAGTATGGGCGCTCAGCGCTGGCTGGATCTGGGCTTCTTCCGCTTCCAGCCGTCCGAGTTTACCAAGGTCAGTGCGCCGATGATGGTGGCCTGGTATTTATCCGAACACGCATTGCCACCCAAGCCCAAGCATGTCGTGGGGGCAGCGATTCTGTTAATACTGCCGGTATTGTTGATTGCCAAGCAACCCGACTTGGGGACTGCGTTACTGGTGGCCAGTTCCGGCGCGGCGGTGCTGTTTTTCGCCGGGCTATCTTGGTGGTTTATGCTGGGATGCGTAGCCCTATTGGCGTCCTTGACGCCGGTGTTATGGCACTTCATGCGCGAATATCAGCGCAACCGGGTATTGACTTTTATGAACCCGGAAGCGGATCCGATGGGCGCCGGCTACCATATCATTCAGTTGAAAATCGCCATCGGTTCAGGTGGCATCAATGGCAAGGGTTGGCTGGGCAGTAGCCAGGCGGAGCTGGATTTTTTACCGGAAAGCTCCACGGACTTTATCTTTGCGGTGTTTGCCGAGGAGTTCGGTTTGTTCGGTTGCGTCGGTTTGCTGGTGTTGTATTTGCTGGTGATCAGCCGCTGTTTTTATATTGCGGTGCAAGCCCAAGATACTTACTCGCGCTTGTTGGCCGGTAGTTTGGCCTTTACCTTTTTCGTGTACGTGTTCGTCAATATCGGGATGGTGATTGGCGTGTTGCCGGTGGTCGGCGTGCCGCTGCCGCTGGTGAGCTACGGCGGTACTTCGATGGTGACGCTGATGGCCGGCTTTGGTATTTTGATGTCCATCCATACTCACCGTAAATTATTACCCGTTTAATTGGCTTATGAAAATTAACAATATTGTATTCGCCTGGCTATTATTGACCGCCTTGCTGTTGACTGCCGGTTCCGCGTCCGCTGAAGTCGCGGAAACCGACAGTTTCAAGCAATTTATCCATAACATGGTCAAGCAGCAGCATTTCAATGAATCTGAATTGAGACAGCTGTTCAAGGCCGTGCAGATCCAGCAGCCGATTTTGGACGCGATGTCGAAACCGGCGGAAGGCAAGCCCTGGTTTCAGTATCGCGAGATATTCATGACCGAAGCCCGGATCGCCGGCGGCGTGCAGTTCTGGAAAGACAACGAAGCGGCCCTGAAAGCCGTGGAAAGCCAATACGGCGTGCCGGCGGAAATCATCATCGCCATCATCGGCGTGGAAACCAAATACGGCGCGTATACCGGTAAGTATCGGGTGATCGACGCGCTGGCGACCCTGGGTTTCGCCTATCCGCCGCGTAGCGAGTTTTTTCTGAAAGAGTTGGAACAATTTCTGATTTTGGCTCGCGAAGAGCATATCGACCCGCTGCAGCCCATGGGCTCTTATGCCGGGGCGATGGGCTTGCCGCAATTCATGCCCAGTAGTTTTAGGGGTTATGCCAAGGATTTTGATATGGACGGCAAACGTGATATCTGGACAAATAGCGCCGATGCGATTGCCAGCGTGGCCAATTATTTCGTGCGCAATCAATGGCGACCCGGCGGACCAGTGGTTTTTCCTGTCACAGCGCGCGGCGACACTTATCGGCAAGCATTGAGCAAGGGGGGGAAACCCGATGTCGGTGTCGGCGAATTACGCCGCTTGGGGGTGGATGTGCCGACGCAGTTGGCCGCCGGCGAAACGGTCAAACTGCTGGCTTACCAGCAACAGGTCGGCGAAGATTTATGGGTGGGCTTGCATAATTTTTACGTCATCACCCGTTATAACCACAGCCCGTTATATGCGATGGCTGTCTATCAACTCAGCCAAGCCATTGCCGCCCGTAAGCTTTCATAAGCATCGCTGCCATTGTTGGACTATGCTTGTCCGGCACTGGCAAAATCAAACTTGTCAGCATTTAGGGGGGATCTTGCTTTGCCGTTACCGATTACCAAGGGCGACTAATGCTGTTACTCGGTAGAGACCCGATCACATACTGATAGCAAGGCCTAGCGTAAGCACTGCAACGAGAGGCAAGTTGATGGAAGACGATAAAACCGTTTTCATGGGCGTTAGTCCGTTTAAAGCAGCGGATGCGGACGCCGATCGCACGGTATTGGCCAAGCCTGAGACGCTTCTGGTTGATTTGCTGAATATTAGCGGACAAGTGATCGCCAATTATGCGTTCGAAAACAGCTTTAGCGTTGGCCGGGCTCAAGAGAACTCGGTGGTCGTCAACGATCAATCCATTAGCCGGCATCATCTGGAGATCAAACGCGCGCCCGATGGCTGGTGGGTTGTCGACTTAAACAGCACGCATGGCGTGTATCTGGACAAACAGCGGCTGGCCGCTAAAACCAAGTTGCATTTGCCGGTTTTATTAGACCTGGGCGTTTCGCCGTTTGAGCTGAAAATCGCCTCCGCGAATGCAAAACCCGTTTTACCCACGCCAAAAGACGATGCCACCTTATTTGCCGTCGCGCAAACGCCTGTTCTAAATCAGCCCAAAGCCCTACCTCCCAAGCCGCAGCAGAATTTATCAGCTGATGCGATTAAAAACCGCCTGCTGTCCGAGGAAGAATCGGCGGATATGGGCGATTACACGCGCATGGTGCGGCGGGTGATCCGCGAGGATAGAACGGTCAGAACCAAAAACTATAAAAAGCTGATTTGGTCCCTGGGGATTTTGTTTGTGATCTCCGCCGGCTTGGTGACTTATCAATATCTGGCGCTGGACAATGCCCGCAAGTTGGCGATCAATATGTTTTATGACGTAAAAACCTTGGAAGTCAGTTTGTCGCAAGCCGATATACGGTTGGCGGAGAATGTCGAGTCCTTGGCCAAAGCCTTCGAAGAAGTAAAGGACGAAAAATTAAAGGTGTCTCAGGAGCGCATCAAAGCCGAACAGGCAAAAATTCTGGAAGAGAAAAAACGCTTGGCCGAGGAACGGCAAAAGCTGAAATTGATGAAAGCCAAGTATCAGGAATACCTGAAAGAAATCGATTTTCTGCGCCTTAGCTTTCCGACCGACGAACAATACGAACGCCAGTTGATTACCCGCGTGGTCAGAGGCTTTGGCGAAAGCGAGCTGGAACTGCCGGACGAGTTTGTTACCCAGGTGCGACAATACATCAAGAACTGGCAGGATACGGGCAGATTGCGCCTGGCGATAAAAAACATGCAAGACAATCAATACGGGGCCATGGTCTTGGATGCGCTTGATAAGGAAGGCCTGCCGGCTTATTTCATGTATCTACCGCTGCAGGAAAGTAATTACGACACTAAAGCGATTGGGCCGGAGACGCGTTTTGGAATTGCGAAGGGTGCCTGGCAATTCCTGGCCACCACTGGCCAGGAATACGGTCTGCCGTCCGGACCGCTGGCGAATGTTCGGGAATATGACGAGCAGGATGCGCGTTTCGACTTTCCGCAGGCCACCCAAGCCGGGGCGAAATACCTGAAATATATCTACAGCAAGCAGGCGCAAGCGTCCGGATTGTTGGTGATGGCCAGCTATAACTACGGCCATAATAAAGTGCGCGGGATGGTGGAAAAAATGCCGGACAATCCGCGCGACCGCAACTTCTGGAAATTCATCCAACAATACGAAATTCCGGTGGAAACCTACGATTACGTGTTTTACATCGTCTCGGCCGCGGTGATAGGCGAAGACCCCAAGCATTTCGGTTTCGACTTTAGCCCGCCGCTGTTACAAGCGCCCCCAGCCGTGAATTGAGCTGCAAAACTTGCCGGTCAACCCTAGCCAAACACGGACATAATACTTGACTAACATGGGTTGCGATGCGTCGATCGCGGCCATCAGGCTACACGTATCTAATCTATATGCCCATTATTGACGAGTTGATTGCACAAAGTTTTTACAACTGCTACACATCCGGAACCCGTTCGCTCCAGCTAGTCGATAATTGCAAAATCGACTGGCGCATTGGGCCTAGTCGCCGACTATAAACGTCTGTTCCCGGCCTTGGTTGAAGGTACCATCCAATTAGGAAATAATGCTGTTTTGATCGCTATTCACCCCCACATGGAGTCTTCGAATATTTTTTGCAAAGGCTGGTTTTGCTTATCGATAGTGTTGTTTAGTTTATGTTTCGGCGGGCGTTTTGCTCTGGCCGATTGGCATGGGCGTGTGAATTTTTTAAGCGATTATATTTACCGGGGCTACTCCAAAAATCGCGGCAACCCACTCGTTCAAGGCCATATCGATTATCAGGACGACAGCGGCTGGTTTGGTGGGTTAAGCGTATCTCAGGTGCGTTTTGACGACGGTAAAAATGTCGGTCGCGCGTCAGTTGAAATCAAACCCCATTTAGGCTGGACATGGCCGGTGACAGCCGGTTGGCGGGCCGAGTTAGCGGCCAGCGTTTATATTTACGACAATAAAATATTCGATCATTACGCCAATTATGCGGAGGTTTACATATCCGCGCATTATCAGAATTGGTTGAGCGCCAGGGTAGCCATCGCACCGAATGCCTATCAACGCCAAGCGAACGTGTTGAATTACGAACTAAATTATCGGCGCGACATACTGGATACCGTGCAATTTTCCGCCGGTTTGGGATACAACCAAGCCGGTGCCCTATTGGGCCAGGATTACTTTTACTGGAATACCGGCGTGTCGTGGTTTTTGACAAATAATCTATCGGTCGATTTTCGCTATGTGGACGCTAACCTCGGTTTTCACGAAAGCACTGAATATCACCATGATGAATTTTATCCGCGTCCACAGGACAATAAATATCTATTCTCGGTCACCTTTGGGTTTTAATAGTTTTCAACCCGTTTGAACCTTTCGCTCGGTCGGTGGAATACAGATAGCATGACCCCGTTAATCCGCGATGAAGGTTAAATCATGCTGCGTCTAGTGCGTTCAACACCGCCCATGCCGAACAAGACTGAAAACATAGTCGATGAATATGCCTTGCTCCAGCGTATAGTTGAAGGGGACGCTCCGGCTTTCGAAGCCTTTTATAAACTTTACTACCCCAGGTTATTTCGCTTTATTTTGCGCACGACCCGAGATTCCGAACACATCGAAGAACTGATACAGGAAACATTATTGTTGGTTTGGCAGCAGCCGGAACGCTTCAATCACAGCAGTAAAATTTCCAGCTGGGTGTTTGGCATTGCCTACAATAAATCGCTAAAAGCCTTGTCCAAAGCCGGTAAATACAGCAAAGATATCGATATCGAAGAATTCAGAGAGATACTTGGTGATCCTTTGGCGAATATGGCCGAAAACATCGAAAATCAGGATTGGCTTAATCAGGCACTCGACAGCCTGCCGGCCGACCAACGCGCCGTTATCGAGCTGACTTTTTATCACGGTCTGCCGTATCAGGAGATTGCCAAAGTCCTCGATTGCCCGGAAAACACCGTTAAAACCCGTATGTTCCATGCCCGCAAAAAGCTGAACGCATTTGCACGGGCCAAGGGAGATTAAGCTATGACCGTCACCACATCAAACTCCCAGGCCGAACACCAACAGGTTCAGTTGCTATTGCCTTGGTATATTAATCAGAGTCTGCAACCGCACGAGCGCTTGATTGTAGAAGCGCACATTCGGCATTGTCTGCTTTGTCGCCGCGAGTTGGTCGGGTTACACAAGCTGGCCAATGCAATAACCCAGACATCCGATCTGGACGCGGCGGCGGAAACCTCATTTGCCGGTTTGGCCGGTAAATTGCCGGCGCGCGAGCCGAATCCCCTGTCGTCGGGTGCCTTTAAGCAACAAACTCCGCGGCACCGGTTGAGCTCTTACGTAAAACACAGCGGATTTCGGTATGCAATGGCCGCTTCGCTATTGCTGGCGCTGCTGTTGCCGTTCGGTTGGCGGACGTTGCCGATACCAAACGAGGGTTTCCGCACCTTGTCGGCTGCCAGGCCCGGATCCAGCCAAGATCCGGAATTGCGAGTGGTGTTTGCGAAATCCAGCTCGGAAGCGGATATTGCCGGCGTACTGGCGGCGTTGCACGGCCAACGGGTCGGCGAGGTCAACAGCGCGGGAGCATTGACCGTTCGCCTGAATAGCAATGACGGTAAGCCCAGCCTGGAACAAGCCATCGCCATCTTGCGCAGCCGCCCGGACGTGCTATTGGCCGAACCCGTATTACAACCATGAAAGCGATTCGCCTGGCTACGCTGCTTGTGTTGATCGCACTTGGCATGGGCTGTGCCAATCAAACCGATTATTCGCGATTGGGCGATAGCGGCGCGGCTCAGGAACACCGATTGCTGGTGACCTTCGTCGATCGAAGCATTAATCGCGATTTACCCGGCAATAGTCAGGATGCATACCGCGTTCGCGGCAGCTACGGCAATTCGAGCTGGAGTGAGCATATCGCGCAAAAATTAGCCGAACGCTATCGCTTGCAACTAATCGCGCAATGGCCGGTGACTGAATTGGGCGTCAATTGCGTGGTTTACGAAGTCCCCGAATCCCTGGTCGTGAACCGGGTGATCGAGACATTGCGAAAAGATAAGGATGTCGGTTCGGTACAATTGATGCAGGGTTTTCGGGTGTTAGCCGAGCAAGTTGACAAGCAGGCCATCTATAGCGACCCGTATCTGCCATTACAGTCTGCATTTAATTCGCTGAGCATCGGCGAGTGGCATAAAAAAACCACCGGTCACGGCGTCCGTATTGCATTGATCGATACCGGCGTCGATCTCAATCACCCCGACCTGAAAGGTCAAATAAACTACACGGAAAACATGGCGCCGGAACCCGGCGACCATAATTTAGCCGACAAACACGGCACCGCGGTTGCCGGCGTCTTGTCGGCAAAGCCAAACAACGGCATCGGTATCGCCGGCATTGCGCCGGAAGCCGATGTAATGGCATTTCGCGCCTGTTGGCCGGATCAACCGAATTCATTGGCCGCGCGGTGCAACAGCTTCACCTTGGCCTTGGCCTTGAATCAGGCCATACGAATGAACAGTCAGATCATTAATCTGAGTTTGAGCGGCCCGGAAGATCCGCTATTGAAAATGCTGATCGACAAAGCCCTTAGCAAGGGCATTATTGTGATTGCGGCGGTCCCCGGCAAAAACCAAGCTGGCGGCTTTCCCGCCGATATTCCCGGTGTGTTGGCGGTCGGTCAAGGCGGCGAAACCGATAGCAACGAAATTGTTGCACCCGGACGGGATATTTTGACAACCGTGCCCCACGAAGCGTACGACTTTATGAGCGGAAGCTCATTTGCCACGCCGCATGTTGCCGGAATGGCCGCCTTGTTGTTGCAATTGCGGCCCAATTGGCAAGTTGCCGACATCAAGCAGCAATTACACCATCCGGAAACGATGCTCGGCGTCTTGCAAAACGCTCCAGTTCACTAATCGCGTCGGCAGGCCGCCCATCAATCGCAATCGCGAGGGACGATGCTATGTTCGATCAAAGTCCAGGCAAGCCGCCGCTAAGAAATGTAATTAAACAAGGACAAGTTTTGCACTTTGGTAAATGCTTGTTGCGCGGCTTGCAGCGATATTTGTTGTTGGTTGAACTTACTCAGCGCATCGGCGTAATCCAGGTCGCCAATGTCCGATGCGGTGGATTTGTTGGCGAGTATATAGTCGGCGTTCAGGTTCTCCTGATCGTCGAGGGCTTTGAGGCGGGCGCCGGTCGAGGCGCGGACGGTATCCATGCGCACTAAGGTTTTGTCCAGGTCGTCCAGCGATAACCTGTTCGGCGTATTGGCTTTCAGATCGCTGGATAACTGCGCAATTGCCTGAAACACATTGATACTGCTGTTGCTCCCCGGGGTTAGCGGTGGAGCGGCCGGGTCGATGGCGCCGAAGACGGCTTCGCCATCGTCGCCGTCGGTAACCGTGCGGCCATTCGGACCAATGGCAATCTCTCGTTGCGACGTACTCGGGTCGCCTTTGGCAAACGTTTGGAAGTTACTGCTCTGGGTGAATGCCGGCTTGTCGCTGGCGTAGCCGGAAAAAATGTATTCGCCGTTCGCGTTCTGGGTATTGGCAATCCCCATCAATTGCTTATTCAATTCATCGATTTCATTAGCGATCTGTTGCCGGTTGGTTTGGGTATTGCTGTCATTCAGGCCTTGCACGGTTAATTCGCGTATTTTCTGCACAACCTCGGTAGCATTGCTGATACTGGACTCTTCCAGACCCAGCCGTTGCCGGGCCGCGCCTATATTGACCTGGTATTGCTGGTTTTCCTTAATATTTTGATTCAGATCGATCAGGCTGGTGGCCGCGACCGGATTTTCGGATGGATTCAGATATTTTTTGCCGGACGATAGCTTAAGCTGAATATCGCTAAGTTTGGACTGTTGGTCCAACATGCTATTAACGCTAAGCTGATGACTCCAGGAAGTTGAAATACGCATGATAGTCTCCTAGCGAAAGGCCCCGATTAGGGTGTCGAATAAGGAATTGGCCACGGAAACCGCTTTGGCCGCCGCCTGATACGAATTTTGAAATTTAATGAGATTGGCCGCCTCTTCGTCCAAATTGACGCCGGAAATATTTTCCTTGGCGCCGGTGGCTTGTTTTAGCAATGTTTCTTGAGCGGATTTACTGACGGAGGCCGCGTGGGTTTGCGAGCCGACATCGGCCACTAGATTGCCGTAGACTTGCGTAAAACTACTTTTGCCGTTGTTCATCGGCGATTTGGATTCCAGAGCAGCCAACTTCAGTGCAACGCTGTTATCGCCGGGTAGGCCGGCAGCACCGGCCGCGGCGATTTGCCGGGGATTGGTAATCGCCGGATTGACTTTAAAACTCGCGGCAGCGTTAAAGCTGGGGCTGATTTGGAACGAGTCGCCGATGGCTAAAGTGCCGCTAAAACTGATGTTGAAACCGTTAACCGCCGCCGCGGCAGGAGGCGGGTCGGTCAAGTCGGTGCTGCCCAATGGAGTAGTGACAGTGTTGTCGCTTAAATTGGTCATTGTAAACACGTCTGGGGCGGTGCTGATCACGTCCAGCCGGTAGGATGCGCCTAAAGTGCTCGACAATGTCGGCGAGGTTGGGGCGACAAAGTTGGCTGTGATGCCGGCATTACTGGCGGTGGTCTGCACTTGGACGGCCGGCGAGCCCAGGTCGAAAAAGTCTACGCCGGTGGCGGCTGGCGGGCCGCTCAAATCGAAACCGGATTTATGGATGTCGTTGAATTCGGTGGCTATACCGGTTGCGAGCAAACCTAATTGTTGTTGAGCCGGATCCAGCACTTGGTCGCGGAAACGCAGATTACCGTAGATTTCACCGCCGGACAGTTGGTTGGATATGTCCTGGCCGTTCAGTACGATTTGTTTATGGTCCACATCCGTACTGGAGCCTTGCACCGATAGGGTCGAGGCATAGCTACCGAGCACCAGGGGCTGGCCTTTACCGATAAATACGTTAATCGAGCCGTCGGACTGGTCGACGAAGGAAACGTCGGTTTTTTCGGCAATTTTGGTTAACAAGGCATCGCGTTGATCGAGCAATTCGTTGGGCATTTGCTTGCCGGAAGAGCGGCCAATATCGGCGACGATCTTCACGTTGAGATCGGCAAGCGACTTGGCATAACCGTTAACTTCATCAATTGAGCTGGTCAAGTTATCGTTAACCTGTTTGCGCATGTCGCTGAAGCGGGCGCTCATGGTGTTGAACTGTTGTGTGAGCGATCCGGCCTGAGTCAGCATGACTTGTCTGGCCGAGATCGACGTCGGGTCGTTGGCGACGCCATCCACAGAATCGAAAAAGCTTTTCATCGCCGGTGCCAGACCGGTGGCGTCGTCGGCTGTGATGTTGTCGATTTGCGACGACAAGGTGTAGAAGCTGTTGACCTCGTTATAGGTAGAGGTACTGGAACGCAATTGATTGGTAATGAATTGGTCGTAGCTGCGGGTAATGTTGGCGACATCCACACCGTTGCCGATGTAGCCGGCACCGGTAAATTGTTCGGGCCGGGTTGCAAGTTCCACGCGTTGCCGGCTATAACCTTCGGTGTTGGCGTTACTGATGTTATTGCTGGTGGTTTCCAGTGAGCGCTGGAACGCCGTCAACCCGGATAATGCAGTTCCTAAAATTCCCATTGCCATGATTGCTTCCTCCTAACCGGTACTTTTCAGAGCTGCCGCGCGTTCGGCGGTTTGACTCCGATAAATCGTCATCACTTTTTCGGCATAACGCGGATCGGTGGCGTAACCGGCCTGTTGTAGTTCGCGCAGATATTGTCCCGCATTGCCGGACTTTTTCAGCGCTTCGCTGTAGCGCGGATTGGTTTTGATAAAGTTCACGTAGTCGTCGAAACTGGCTTTATAGGAATCGTAGGCCCGGAAGCCGGCCATCTCTTTCTTGGCGACACCGCCATCGAATTCCACTGTCATGGATTTGGCCTGTTTGCCTTGCCAGGATTTATCGGCTTTGATGTTAAACAGGTTGTAGCTGTTTTCGCCTTGGCCGTTCTTAATCACGGATTGTCCCCAGCCGGTTTCCAGCGCGGCTTGCGCCAGCAACATATTCGCATCGACACCCAGTGTTTGCGCGGCTTGCTGGGCATGTGGCGATAATTCCCTAATAAAATCTTCCTTAGAATTTAGCGGCTGGCTATCCACATTTTGCAGATTATCTTCCAGGGTCTGCCATTGGCCGGCCGTGACTTGCTGACTGCGTTCCAAGCGGGCCAAGCTGCGTTCCAGGCTGCTCAACCCGGAGGCGTCCAATGGTTTTTGCTCGGCGGCCGTGGGGTCCTCCGCTGTACGTATCGATTGCGGGTTGTTCACGTTACTGCTGGCGCCGGTATCGGCGGCACGATTCAAGAAGTCGTTAGTGTTCAGTGTGTTGTCTTTTTCGTCGTCGTTTTGTTTGGGCGATAATTGTTTGGCAATTAAATCCGCAAAACCGATGCCGGGTTTACCGGCCAGATGCACGGCCATTTGCTGATCGTACATATCCCGATAAAATTGGCTTTGCTGGCTGTCCAGGATGCCATCCGCCAATTTAGCCTGACGCATGCCTTTCATAACCATGCTTAAAAACACCGACTCGAACTGCTTGGCGACTTCCTTGATCGCTTCCGGCGATTGCTCGCGCGCGCTTTGTTTAAGTTTCGCCAGGCCGTTGAAGTCGGTATACACCGAAGCGCTGTCTACGTTTAACATGGGAATCTCCAGTCAATCACTTAGTCGATTACGTTGGTGTTGTTAAATCACAATCAACTCGGCTCTCAGCGCACCGGCGGTTTTCAGGGCTTCCAAGATTGCCACCAAGTCGCTGGGGCCGGCGCCGACGCCGTTCACGGCTTGGACGATTTCGTCGAGCGATACCCCGGGGTTGAAAACAAACATATGGTTTTTATCTTCTTTTACCGAGATATTGGATTGTGGCGTGACCACGGTGCTGCCGCCGGATAATGGATTGGGTTGGCTAACCTGCGGATTTTCGCTGATGGTGACCGTCAGGCTGCCGTGCGAGACTGCTGCCGGTTGCACGCGCACTTTGCTATTGATAATCACGGTGCCGGTTCGCGAATTGACGATGACTTTCGCTGGAGCATCGTCCGGCACAACATTGATATTTTCGATCACAGAAACAAAACTCACGCGTTGGGAAGGGTCAACCGGTGCCCTGACGCTAACCGAGCCTGCATCGATTGCGGCGGCGGTATCGGCACCTAATGCCTTATTAATGGCCGCCGCCATGCTAGTCGCAGTGGTAAAGTCGGTGTTGTTAAGATTGAATACCAGCTCGCTGCTTTGGTCGAATGACGTCGGTACGGACTGTTCCACGGTGGCGCCGTTCGGTACGCGGCCGACCAAGGGATTGTTGACGGTGATTTTCGAGCCGTCTTCGCCGGAGGCGCTTAAACCGCCAACGACCAAATTACCTTGGGCAACCGCGTATACGTTGCCATCGGCGCCACGTAAAGGACTCATCAACAGCGAGCCGCCGCGCAGGCTTTTGGCATCGCCTATCGACGAAACGGTGACGTCAATTTTTTGACCAGGCTTGGCAAAAGCCGGCAGCTCGGCGTGAACGCTGACGAATGCGGTGTTTTTGGCCTTGGGATCTGTGCCCGACGGCAAGGTTAATCCCAGCTGACCCATCATGCTGCGTAAGCTTTGCGGTGTGAATTTGGAGGATTTGTCGCCGGACTTATCCAAGCCGGTGACCAAGCCGTAACCCACCAGTTGATTGGTGCGGACGCCGGCAACGGAGGCCAGGTCTTTTATGCGTTCCGCTCTAGCAAGGCCCGTAGCCAATAAGAAGGCGATAAATGCGATTGATACGATATGTTTGTTCATGTCTGTCTCCAAGTGAGCGCGTTTCCTTCGTTCTTAGAACGGAAAGATCGGACTCAGGAAAAATCTCGCCAACCAACCAACTTTGTTGGAGTCGGCCATGCCGCCGTCGCCGGTGTACATGATGGTGGCATCGGCCACTTTGGCCGAGGAAATGGTATTGCCAGCGTCTATATCAATGGGGCGGACGATACCGGAGACCCGGATGTATTCGCTGCCGTCGTTTAACGTTACTCGTTTTTCGCCGCGCACCCGCATATTGCCGTTGGGTAATACTTCCACCACCGTTACGCTGATGTCTCCGGTTAAGCTATTGCTTTGGTCGGCCTTGCCTATCCCGGCAAACTTGGATGTTGCGGCCAAACTGGTTTTTAAGTCATGTCCCAGCAAGGCTTGGCTGGCAACGCCGAACAAAGTAGGGGCGGTAACCGACACCGAAGTGTCTTTCGATGTGTTCATATCCGCTTGTTTTTTGGCCTTGGTGTCCTCGGCCAAGGTGATGGTCAAAATGTCGCCGACTCGGCGGGTTTTGATGTCCTCGAACAAACGCATGTCGTAGCCGGCTTGATAAATGGCGCCGTTGCTTTGTCTGGGCGGGCGTAAATCGGCGGGTTGTACCGGCGCGAAGTCGGGATCGCGTTTTGGCAAGGTATCGCAACCGGCCAGCAACAGCGCGATTGCCGCCACCAGCAAAAATTTGCCGCTTGTTTGCCGCTGATGTTGAGCTAATCGGTTCATGATCTTTGTCCTAAATTAAAGTTGTTGAGTGACGAAGGACAGCATTTGGTCCGTGGTCGAGATGGCTTTGGAGTTCATCTCGTACGCGCGTTGGGTTTCAATCATATTCACCAGTTCTTCGACCACGTTGACGTTGGATGTCTCCAAAGCGCCTTGCGTCAAACTGCCCAATTCGTTTTCGCTGGGTGTGCCGATAATCGGTGCGCCGCTGGCAACGGTTTCTCTGAACAAGTTGTCGCCAATCGGCTCTAAACCGGCGGTATTAATGAAATCGGCTATTTGAATCTGGCCGATCTGGTTTGCGGTTGCCGAGCCCGGCTGGGTGACGGTTACGGTGCCATCCTGGCCAATGGTGATATTGAGCGCGTCCTGCGGTATGGTGATGGCCGGTTCCAACGGCATCCCGTTGGAGGTTACAACTTGCCCGGTGGAATCGACTTTGAACGAGCCGTCGCGGGTATAGTTGATGTCGCCGTTAGGCATTAAAATTTGCAGAAAACCTCTGCCGCTGACCGCTATGTCCAGCGAGTTGCCGGTTTGCAGAATATTGCCTTGGGTGTGGATTTTTTCGGTAGCCACCGTCCTGACGCCGGTTCCCAGCTGCAGTCCAGTGGGCAATTGGGTGTTTTGGGTGGTTTGGCCGCCGGCCTGTCTGACGTTTTGATACATCAAGTCGGCGAAGATCGGTCTGGCTTTTTTAAAGCCGGTGGTATTGACGTTGGCGAGGTTGTTGGAAATAACCGCCATGCGGGTTTGTTGGGCATCCAAACCGGATTTTGCGACCCATAATGCTCTTTCTGTCATGACTGCCTCCTGATGACAATTTTTTGTCTTATCAGGAGTAATGCAGGTTTTATGCCATTTGCATTAATTTGCTCGCGGTGCCTGCTAAGTCGTCGATGTTTTTCATGACTTTAGTTTGCAGCTCAAAGTTTTTGGAGAGTTCTATCATCTCCACCATTGCAGACAACGCATTGACATTGCTGGATTCCAGCGCGCCTTGAACGACAGTCACATTGGCATCGGCCGGGATAACCCCGGCTTGGGTGGGGTGCATCAAACCATCGTCGCGCTTTTCCAGGCTTGCGGGGTCGGGGTTGACGAGCTTGATTCTTTCGGTGATGACGGTGTTAGTGGCATTGGCGCCCTGCGGCACTATGCTGATCGTACCGTCGGTACCGATTTCCATCTTTTGGGCGGGCGGAATGGTAATGGGTTTGCCGCTTTCGCCGATTACCGATAACCCGGCGCCGGTTTGCAGTAAGCCTTCGGGCGTGATTTTCAGGTCGCCGGCTCGGGTATATGCTTCCTTACCGTCCGCACCGCTTACCGCGATCCAGCCGCTGCCGTCGACAGCAAGATCCAAATCTCGGCCGGTAGTTTGAATAGCGCCGGCCGACATATTCGTGCCGGGGCGTTCCGTCATCGCATAGACCCGCGTCGGGAAGCCCGGGCCGAAGGCCGGCATCGCCCGAAATTGCTCGAAATCCGCCTTGAAACCGGTAGTCTGGGTGTTGGCCAGATTATTGGCGTTGGCTGTTTGCGCCAGTAAAGTCTGCTTGGCGCCGTTCATGGCAATGTATAGGCTACGATCCATGACCCTTCTCCATTATTTAACGGATTTGCAGGATAGTCTGCATGATGGTGTTTTCGGTCGTGATGGTTTGCGCGTTGGCTTGGTAAGCTTGCTGAGCCACGATCAAATTCACCAACTGCGCCGACAGGTCGACGTTTGAACTTTCCAGGGCACCGGCTTGAATCGAGCCGAAGTTGTTGGCGCCCGCTTGGCCGGGAATCGGTTCGCCGGAATTGGCGCTTTGTCCCCAGGCGGTGTCGCCGAGTTTTGCCAGGCCGTTATTATTGGCAAAACGGGTTAATGCAACTTTACCCATGGTCTGCGAGCCGCCGTTACTGAAACGGGCAAAAATCACGCCTTCGTCATCGATATCGATGCCGGTTAAGCGTCCGGCCGGCAAACCGTTCTGCGTCATACCATTGACGCTGAATTTTTGCTGGACTTGGGTGGTGCCGAAAAAATTCATGGTGCCGATCTTAATATCCGCGGCGCCGGTTGGCGGAGTAATAACGTAATTGCCTAAGGAAAACTTGCCATCCAGTGGGGTAATCAGTTTGCCGCCGGAATCGAAAGTCAGTTTTGCGGACTCGGGAGTGGTTCCTCCCAATTGGCCGGCTGTTACCGGCACCGCGGTTTTTGTTTTCGGCGTGGCGGGTTCGCTCATATAGTGATACACCAACCATTCCGAGGTGCCGGTAACCGGCGCCGTGGAAGGATCCAGTTTGACGTAATAGGTGGTTAAAATGTGCGGCGAACCTAGGGAGTCGTAAACGGTTGTCGAAGTCTGCGAGTTATAGGTATTGCTGTCGTTCGGGTCAAAAGTTAGGGTTCCGGGGGTTATGCTGGCTTGCGCATCCAGATTTAGCTGGATGTTGACGGTATCGGTAGTGGAAGGTAGGCCGGTTAGCGTATTAATTTGCACCGGTGTGGTCACGCCTGTACTAAAACCGTCTTCTACCTTGGTGGTGTTGGGCGCATATACCAGTAAGGCCTTACCCTGATTGTTGACCAGGTAGCCGTCCTTGTTTAATTTAAACTCGCCGGCGCGGGTGTAGGACAAGTCGTTGGTTTCGGTCGGGCTTTTAGCCATGGTAAAAAAGCCTTCGCCGCTGATTGCCAAATCCAGGTTGTTGTCCGTGAACTGTAAATTGCCTTGATTGAACTGTTGCGCAACATTGGCGACTTTGACGCCGGCTCCGGGGGTGGTGTTGCTGACGCCCCCCAAACTGGAGGCGTAAACGTCCGCGAATTCGGATCGGGATTTTTTAAAGCCGACGGTGTTGGCATTGGCAATGTTATTGCCGGTCACCGCCAGATTGTTGGATGCGGCGTTTAAGCCGCTTAATGCTGTTGTAAAAGGCATGATGACTATTCCTACAAGATTTGTTTAATTTGACTGAATTTAACGGTGCCAACGCCGTCGAGATTGACTTGAAGTCCGGTGCTGCCGCTGCCCATTGTCACGCTTTTCACCAGCGAAGTGATATTGGTGGCAAGCGCCGTATTGACGCCGTCAATTTGCGCCGAGGCTTGAATTTTGTATACGCCGGGGTCGGCAAATAAATTGTTGCTGTCTTTACCGTCCCATTCGAAGTTAGTAGTGCCGGCCGCTTGCGCGCCCATATCAATTTCGCGGATAGTGGCGCCGGTCTGCGGATCAATGATCTTGACGCTGACATTCGGCGAGCTGCTGGGCATTTCGAAATCGCCGGTGACGCTGCCGCCGGCGCCAAGCAACGCTTCGCTTGAGGGCGCGGAAACATGGCGGCCGACCAGGCCTGCCGCTTGCAGTGCTTGGTCGGAGCTGAGCGAGCTGGCGAAATCCTTGAAGGATGCTTGCAGGTCTTGGATGCCTGATACGGTACTGAACTGGGCCATTTGGCCGAGAAACTCACCGTTATCCATGGGTTTCATCGGATCCTGATGCGTCATTTGCGTGGTCAGCAGTTTCAGAAACTGGTCTTGTCCCAATGTCTGTTTTTGCGTGGTTTTCGAGGTGCTGGAATCGGTGGTTGCCAATCCGAGACTGTTAAATGTGTCTATTGCGCTGGTCATATAAGCCTCAACGTCCCATTTTCAGGGTCTGTAACATCAAGTTTTTGGCAGTGTTCAACACTTCTACATTGTTTTCGTAGGAGCGGGTGGCCGACATCATATTGGCCATTTCTTCCACGGTGTTGACATTGGGTTTATAGATATAGCCGGTGGCATCGGCCAACGGATGGTTGGGGGCGTATTCCATCACCGGTGGTGCCTGATTTTCGACGACCCCCAAGACATTGACACCGCTGGCAGTGCTGTTTTTGTCCATCGCGTTTTTTAATTCGGCGGCAAATACCGGTTGCCGGGACTTGTATGCCTGGTCGATACTACTGCTGATGCTGCTGGCATTGGAGATATTGCTGGCGACCAGATTGAGTCTGAGGTTCTGCGCGTTCATGCCGCTGCCGGCAACATCGAAGATGCGAAATGAAGACATGATTATTCTCCTCTAATGGCCGTCATCAGCCCTGAAAAATCGTCGTTGACAAAGCGCAGACTGGCTTCGTATTGCACTGCATTTTCGGCGTATTTGGCTTGCTCGATATGAGATTCGACGGTATTGCCGTCCAGCGAAGCTTGTTGCGGATTGCGGTAAAGCAGTTCGGCGCCGAGTACGTCGTTGCGGCTGGATATGTGGCCTTGCTGGCTGCGTTTAAGCTCCGCACCTTGGCCGGCCAGGGTTTGCTGAAACACCGATTTGAAATCGAGGTCGCGAGCTTTGTAGTCTGGCGTATCGGCGTTGGCCAGATTAGAGGCCAGGATCTCGCTGCGCTTTTCACGCAACGCCAACGCTTGCGGATGTATGCCTAAGGCACTATCGAAATTAATAGCCATAATTGCCACCTTTGGGTTTTTAAACCTTAAAGCAGTAAATGTGCCATAAAATAAATCTTATTTTATTTCAGTTAGATGGGGTTTTTGGGCGGCGGATGAAGCGTCAAAAAAAGGTATTTCGGAAGGGGCGGCAAAATGCTGCCGCTTCTCGGGGTCGTCAAGAAACTGACGGTGGTTTAAGCGACTTTTTTGAAATAGTTGGTTAAGCCGGAGCGGACCAGTTCAAACGAGTTTAAGCCTATGGGCATGGCTTCGGTGCTACTGAGAAACAGATAACCGCCGGGTTCAAGGCTGTCGGCCATGCGGCTCAGGATGTCCCGTTTGACTTGGTCCGAGAAATAGATCAATACGTTGCGGCAGAAGATCAGGTCGAAACGGCCCAGCGCCGTGAATGATTTAAGTAGATTGAATTGTTGGAAGCGTACCAGTTGGCTGACTTCGGGAGCGAGTAAGTAGCCATCGTAATTTTTTTGGAAATAGCGGGCCTTGGTGGTGTGATCCACGCCGCGGGACAGTGCGGCTTCCGAATAAACCGCTTTCTTGGCTTCTTCGAGTATGGTTTCGGAGATGTCGGTGCCGATAATTTGTACCGAGCGCGCTTTTGTCGTGGCTTTGATCGCTTCCAGCGCGCAGATGCCGATTGAGTATGGTTCTTGGCCGGATGAGCAAGCGGCCGACCAAATTCTGACGTTGCCGTTTTTGGCGTTCAGCAAGCTGGGGAGAACCTTCTCTCTTAGCTCGGCGAATTGGCGTTCATCGCGAAACCAGAAGGTTTCGTTGGTGGTCATCGCGTCTATTACCGCGCTTTTCAATTTTTGCGAGGAAAACGAAGCGGATTGCAGACCGCTGGCCAGTTCGCCGAAGCTGGAATATTCCAGTTTATTCAGCAATGGCAATAAACGGCTTTTCACCAGATATTGTTTGCTGTCGCCCAATTCGATGCCGCAGTTTTGACTGAGGAATTGTTGTATGGCTTGATACTCTGCGGCGGAAATGTCGATAATCTTTCCGGTCGATTTACCCGGATCAGCCAAATTCAACATATTTGGTTTGCGGAGTTAGGCGGAGAGAGGTGCTTCGATCAGGTATGCGCGGCATGGTAAACCTTGAGCTGATTTTGAATCGAGTTCATCAAGGAGTCCGGGTCGAACTTGGCCAGGAACTCGTTAGCGCCGACTTTTTGCACCATGGCGGTGTTAAACACGCCGCTTAATGAGGTGTGTAGGATCAAATAGATTTGCTTCATATTGGGATCGGCTTTAATTTTGGTGGCCAAGGTGTAGCCGTCCATGCGCGGCATTTCCACATCGGAAATGACCATCGAATAGCGATCCTGAATGTCGACGCCTTCCGCAACCAATGCGGACAAATGATCCCAGGCTTCCTGGCCATCCTTGAGCAACGTGCATTCGATACCAATTTGTTGGCAGACGCGTTTTACTTGATTTCTCGCCACCGACGAATCGTCGACCACCAAAATATGGTCGTTCTTGCTGACTATTTCGCTGTCTATCACTTCGGCGGAAGCCTCTTCCCTGCCGCCGATGACTTCTTTCATGACTTTTTCGACATCGATTACTTCGATTAATTCGCCCTCGATTTCCGTAACGGCGGTTAGATAGCTCTCCTTGCCGGTGCCGGTGGGAGGGGCTTTGACTTGTTCCCAGCCGATGTTGATGATCCGATCTACCGAGCCCACCAGAAAGCCTTGGATCGAACGGTTATATTCAGTGACGATGACATAACAGCCGGCATCGCGCGATAGCGGACGCATGCCGATCGCCATTGATAAGTCCAGTACCGGAATGGTTTTGCCGCGAAGGTGGGCGACCCCGCAAATCACTGAATGGGAGTTAGGGATTTGGGTGAGGGGCGGGCATTGAATGACTTCTTGGACTTTGAATACGTTAATTCCAAAGCGTTGTTTGCTAACCAGTTTAAACAACAATAGTTCGAATCTGTTGTGTCCCGCCAGTTTAGTGCGCTGATCGACTCCGTCTAAGACTCCGGCCATAAAACCCCCTGAAATATGCTGTTTGCAATTATAGCGACTTTACTTTTTTTTACTTTAGAAAATTACTGGTATGTTTCGTGCTGTATTTTCTGCAAAAGTCAAAAATACGGCGATTGCGATGAAGATCATAAAATTACAGAGTGTTTTGTTGCTGGCTTCCGAAATGGCCTTTGCGGCTCCGATGCAATCGGTGCCGCTGATTCAGGATGCGGTTAATCAGTATATAGGCGCGAATCTTGAACCCGGCGGCAAATATGAGATCGGTGGTGTGCAAATCGATCCGCGGTTGCAATTACCGCAGTGCGAACAACCTTTGCAGGTGTTTGCCCAATCCGGTGAGTTAAAGGCCGGCAGGAATACGATGGGTGTAAGTTGTCACGGCGAAAAAGGTTGGACGATTTACAGTATGGTGACGGTGAAATCGTTTAAAGAGGTATTGGTGCTCAACCGGTCTTTGCGACGCGGTGATGTGACTCGTGCTGAGTATTTGAGCAAGGAGACTCGCGATGTGGGTTTGATACAGCAAGGATATTTGACTGAATTGGACGATGTTGTTGAGAAACAGGCGGTGCGCAATATTCCTGCCGGAAGCGTGTTAAGTAAACAGCATTTTACCGATTTGACCATGGTAAGGCGGGGCGAGCGCGTTAATATCCAATCCGGCAAGTCCGGGGTGTTAATTAGCGCCGTCGGCACCGCTATGGCCGATGGCGCCAAAGGGCAGAAGATTAAAGTCAAAAACTTGTCTTCACAGCGGGTGATACAGGCTACCGTGGTCGATGCCGGTCAGGTATCGGTTTATTTTTGATAAAGCATTAAAGGAATTTATGATGATGCCGCTAAATGCTTCAGATAAAACTCATTTAGGATTTTCGCCATGGCTATCGAATCAATTACCGGCAAACCTGTTAGCACACCGCTACCGGCAAAATCAGCGATCAAAGACTCGGCAGAGCTTAAAGAGAAACCTGTTAATGGCGTCTCTACCGATACTGTCGAAATCACTGCGGCCGCGCAGGATATTAAATTGGCGACAGCTGCGAGCAGTGCCGCCCCCGTGGTGAACGAAGACCGTGTCGCGGCCATAAAAGCCGCCGTGCAGGCCGGCAACTATCAAGTCAACGCCGAACGCGTTGCCGAGAAAATGTTGCAATTTGAGGGTCAATTAACCGATAGCACATGACGTCATGATAGAGAAAACTTATCAAATCACCGAAAAATTATTGAATAACGGCTTAAAAGCAACGCAAAATCTGCACGATTTACTCAGTGCGGAAGCCGTGAATCTAAAGCAAAAAGCCGATGCGGATGCGATTTCGGCTCTTGCTTCGCACAAAAAAGATCTAGTTGCCCAGCTTGAGCTATTTACCAAGCAATTAGGGCAGGTGCTCGCCACCGAGCAGTTGGTGGTGAGTAACGACGGAATTAAAAATTATCTTGTCAAAGCCAAGGCTGCCGGCATCAACATTTCCGAATCCTGGAGTTGTTGGAATCGCATCGTCAGACTCTCCCAAACATGTCGCGCTATCAACGAGCAAAATGGTGCTAGCATCGCTCTGCTAAGCCGGCATACTCAACGATCGCTACAAATTTTAAGAGGCAAGTCGCCATTAACCGCTACCTACGGTCCGGATGGCGTTGCCCGTAACGAGCTGTTTTCGCATACATTAATTTCGGTGTAGACTGAGCGTCGAATAATAAGACAGGTCGCCTTCATGCTGCGAAAACTCAGGCATTTTTTTTCAAAACCGCTGCCGGCGGAACATGCTCAGACCGACGATGATGAGCTGTTAAGTTTTGAGAATCCTAACTTTATTACCGATCCCGATAAGATCGCCAAGTTGTTGGGTGACATTGAAAATAGCTCCCCGCTATGTACGGTCCAGGTGGAGGGGGAGGACTTTAGTTCCTCGATACTCGCAGTCAAGCTGGATAAAAAAACCATCATTTTGGATGAGCTCATGCCTAAGCACGGCAATGATTTACTGTTGCTTAGTCGCTTATTGAAGCTTTCCACCTTCCATAAAGGCATACACTTATCCTTTAATTTGACCGATATTGAAGTCGGTCATTCGCGCGGCATCAATTATTACAAGGCGCCGCTGCCCGAGCGCGTTTTCTATCCTCAGCGTCGGCGCACCCCGCGCCTGGAAATAAGCAGCATAGATATCCCGTTTTCCGGGGTGGTGCAGCGTACCGGTATTTCGGTTGGCGGCAGTCTGTTCGATTTGTCCAGAGGAGGTGCCGGCATCACCGTGCCGGTGAATAGAGCGAGGGTGCAGCGTGGTGATACGATAAAAAACTGTCAAATTACCTTTGAAGATTATGTAATGGATTTCGACCTCTCGGTGCGCTTTGTCAAGCCGGTGTCTGCAGCCTCCGCCAAAGTGCAAATCGGTGGGCTTTTTGAAAATCTCTCTGCAAAAAGCCAATCCAAGCTATCTTATTTCATCACTTCGCTTGAACGGGTAGAGATTAGAAAACAGAAAGCCTAGCCTTATGCCTTGTGGTAAAATCGCAACTCACGGTCCCGGTAGCTCAGCAGGATAGAGCGGTCCCCTCCTAAGGGACAGGTCGGACGTTCGAATCGTCTCCGGGACGCCATTGACGCATGAAAGTGGGCACCTCTTCGCCAGCTTCTTTAGAACTGCCCACCGCATAAGCTATATTTTCGTAACTGCCTTGCATGATGGCATGCTTGCCGTCGATCCTGACTTCATCCACCAATAGTTTCAGATAGCCTTTCCCAAAGCCTGAGCTTTTATCGAGCAGCCTAGCTTTTAAGGCTTGGCAGAACCCATCGATTTGTTTTTGATTAATGGTGGTGCTCGGTATCGATTGATTCCGACGTATCGATGATATTTCAATCAACAGGTTTTCTCTTTCCGCTTTGAGCTTGTGCATCCGGTCTTGAGTGCTGTGATCCCAAGGCAAGCCCTCTTCAATCGCCTGATAAAGATTGGCGGTTTTCAGGTCATTGGTTGTTATTTGTTTTTTTAGCGCTTCCAAGTGCTGATTACTTTGAGCATTGGCCTGTTTGCGCAATTTTTGCAAGTCCGTCAGCATCGACTTCACCCGGTCTGGCTTGCAGATATGGTTTGCTAGACGTGTTAAAACTAAATCATCCAGTTTTTCCATTGGGACATTCGGTGTACTGCAACGGTCTTTGCCTTTATCTCGCTGATTGGTACATTTGTAATAGCGATATTGGCCGCTTTTGCCGGTCATCAATGACATGCCAGAACCGCATTCCGCACAGATCAGCAATCCGCTTAATAGAATGGGCGAACTCACCAACCTTGGCGAGACGCGGCCCGGTGCTCGCTCCTCGCGTGCGCGCCGGGCGCGTGCGAAGGTTGGTTCGTCAACAATCGGATCGACGCTGATTTTGATCCATTCATCCTGTGGTTTAGGTTTCTGCTTTTTTGAGTCGAATTGGTTGTAATAATACTCGCCCATATAGAGGCTATCGGATAACAGGTCTTGCAGCTTTTGTGTGCGCCAGGGGCGACCTCGCATCGAGACGCCTTGCTGATTTAATAGTGTGGCAATAGCTTTCATCCCCAACGGATTGCCTTGATGACCGTGGATATACAGCTTGAAAATTCGCCGAACGATTTCGGCTTCGGTTTCATCAATGGCTAGCCGCTTTTTCTTGCGGCCACGATTGCCGGTGACTTCGGTTTCGACGGCGCGATAACCAAATGGCGGATGCGCACCATTGAAAAAACCTTGTCGAGCATTTTCCAGCATGGAGCGCGCAGTATGCTTTGAGGTTTCCTTACTTTGAAATTCATCGAAGACGCTGAAAATTTTCCGCACCATATCGCCGGAAGAATCGTCGCTAGTCGGCTGTGTAATGGAAATTAGCCGCACACCGGCTTGATTGAGCTTGCGCTCATACAAGCCAAAATCAATCGAGTTTCTGAAAAAGCGCGATTGACTGTGAACGATCACCGCTTCAAACGGCGATGGGTTTAAGGTTGCTTCCCGTATCATCTGCTGAAAAACCGGGCGTTTGTCATCGGTGGCCGAAGCGCCCGGCTCAACATACTCTTGCGCCACGGCATAACCATTGGCGCCGCACCATTCCCGTATTTGCTTTAACTGATCAGGAATCGATAAATCGTTTTCAGCCTGGCGGGTGGTCGAGACGCGAGCATAGAGAGCAACGGCCATCTTGTTTACTCCTCTGGTGTAATGTCCGCTTGGCGGGCAAGTTCTTGATAAATTTCGGGGAGATAGTCGAGGATGTGTTTTAGTTCATCTTCTCGGACTTCGTCCGTTTCCGGGTTGAATTGTATAGAGAGATCGAAAAGGTTAGCCGGAGTCACTCATCGCACACCTCCTTTTTCGCGTAATCTATTCCTGCCCATGCCTTGTCTTTCTGGTGTGTGCTGACTTCTCGTTGAATAGCCTTTCCAAATCCGATTCCAAACCACTTTTGCCGAATTCATCGAGAAACAATTTTCGAAATGCCGAATACTGGTGTTCCGGTAACGCCGTTTGCGCCAATAACAGCGTCTTGTTTTTCCGAGCATCAATCAATTTTTTGATGGTGTCGAGCATTACCATTGGCCCAACCTGATTTCATTGATACGTTTTTCCACATCATTGCACCAAGTGCGCGGGTCGTGGATCAAGTCCATTTTCTCGGCGATGCGCTTTACGGCCTCATCAATACTGATCATCGGTTTGCCGTTTTGCACGCAATCAATGGCCGCCACCCGTTTTGAATAGCCATATAAGCTAATGGCAATTCGAGTTAATCGTTCATCCAGAATCAACTGGGGATCAATAGAGCGATAAACGCCTTGAGCTTTGAAGTGGCCGATTTGTTGTATTAAGTCTTGCCACAAAGGATGTAGCGGCCAGCGAGCCCGATTGCTGTCAGATGTCGGCACTCTCAGGCTGTCGTGGTCGTTTGCCAGGTAGCGAAGAATGTCGCCGGAACCGTCTTGCAAGTCTTGAAAAGTCTTTATGCTAAAGCGCTTCAAAACCGGCTTCCTGATTTGCCATTCTATCCGCCAGACCTTTTCGCTTTCGGTATTCCATAGGTCATGAAACCAGGTTTTCTGACTTTGCTCCTCAATCTCTGCGAGTTTGTCATAAACCCTAAGCACCACATCGCCCTTGCCGAATTGCAAGGTTTGAATTTGTTGATCTGAGCGGTAGCGGTTGTCCTTCTTCGATAGGGAAACGAAGTGATCTTCATCGAAATCGATTGCCGGCAACGCATAATCGAAGGTGAAATCGACCCGCGACAAACTTTCCGGTCTTTGCTGCACAAAGCCCAAGGACAAGGCCCAGCTCAGAAAAATTTGATGCAAAGCGAATGCGCCTTGATGCCACAGCGCAAAGCTTCGGAATTTTACAAAAAAGGCTGGTGTATTGAATTCGCCAAAGGCAATCGTGAAATCCTGATTGGATATTACAAACGGATAACCTGAATTACTGCCGTAAGGATGGAGCATAAATTCAATACCACCCAGGTTGATCAGCTTGGGATCGCGGCTTTTATTCTGGCGAAGGGTTTCTTTTTCCAGCGTCAGGCGGGCAAAGTCCAGCGAGCATACCCGGCCCGGCACCAAGTAATAGGCGCATTCAACAGTATCTAGGCCGGACAGTAAGCAGCTAGTCATTATTTGAAGCTAATTCCATCTTCGGAAATGTACAACGGCAGCTCAAATAAAGGCGGAGCGTCTTCATTACCAATCTCTTTTTCCAACGCTTGGTAATAGCTATTAGATAAGCGCCTAAAACGGCTTCTCAGGCCAATGTCCTCGAAAATTAGTTGACCGTCGGGATCACGCTCGACAGGCTCGAAATCCGCCTTCGTTGGCAACGATTTCTCAAGCTCTTCTAATGCCGAGGTCAGTAAATCACCGATGATTTGTGTTCTGGTTTTGTTTGGGTACATTTCGCACAAGGCCGCGATTTTTGCCGATACATGAACAGGCAATCTCAAAGAGAACTGTTTGGCGGTTAGGCGTGAGTTATCTGGAGTGTCCCAGAGGCTAGTCAAATAAGAAGTTTTCATATAAAACCTACATAAGTTTCGTTGTGAATTTCGAGAGAACTTTACATTATGAATTTTTACTGTGTCAACTTGAATTTGCGGTGGGATGCAGAACTCCACAGGGACCTCCCGCCTCTGGGGCTACCGCTTCGCTGCCCCGGCGGGTCCCTCCTATGGATTTCTGCATCCGTCTAAAGCTTTCTGTACTTCCGAGGGATTAAAGGGAGGAGAAATAAAAAGTGCTGTAAGGTTTTGATGGGTAGTGCTCGTGAGGGTTTTTGCTAGAATGTATCTGTAGCCCCCCGTGTTACATGAACGGAGGGATTCAATAGCAATTCACAAAATGCCGAACCTAACAAACGTTAAAGGATCAAATAGGAAATGGAACGAGGCGTATGGCCCTAAATAGCGAGCTTCTTTTCACAAACAAGATCAAGCAATCACAAAAATGTGATACGTGCTTCCAATTTAGGTATAAAATAAAATGCTATGCTGACCTTAAATTAAAAAGCGACGTTCAAGACTGTTATGACAGCGGAACAGACGAACTGAAAGCAGAATTTGAAACGGCATTGGATTATTTGCGGTCTATGGAAAGACAGCATTGGAGAAGACCTCATGCTCACAAAATGAGCAAGTGCCAGACATTTAAGGATTTTTTCGAAATTAGATTCAAGGCGAATAATGTGCAGCAAAGGCCAATAGGTTACTTTGGGCCGGGGAGTGATGAATTCACCATTCTGATTTGGACCACCGAAAAAGGTGGCAGCATCACCCCAAAAAGCTGGTGTGAGACAGCTAATCGTAGACGGCAGCAAATTGAAAATGGTACCGCTATAGCAAAATGCATCAAATTCGACGGAGATCAGGTATGTATAGCGCAAAAATAAGTCGATTAAAGAAAAAAGGGTTTCGAGATGCGTTCGTCAAATCGCATTTGGCACACGGACTAGCTCACCAGATTCGTATATTGCGGTTAGAAAGGGAATGGTCTCAAGGAGATCTTGCGGAAAAACTAGGTGTTAAAGGCCAATCAACTGTGGCAAGAATGGAAGACCCTAGTTATGGAAAATTATCCATCAGAACACTATTGAAGTTAAGCAGTGTGTTCGACGTTGCACTATCAGTTAAATTCGAAAGCTTTAGTACATTTTTATTAGAACATGATGATCTATCACCTAGAGCCCTTAAAGCTGAGAGTTTTGAAAATGACTCCATGCTTAGTGTCCTTGAGACAGAGCATCGGTATTCTCAACTAGAGAAGCTTAAAAGTCATTATGGGAACCAATATCCAATCCACTTGACTATCCAATCACCAAGGGAAGTTGCTAATGATCTATTGAATGGCGATCATAAAACCTTTTATATAGGGCTGAATATCGCCAGCAATACGAGAATAAATGTTTGTAATGCAAGCCAAAATTTAATTGAAAGTTTTCGCCAAGCTTTGCCAAGAAAAAACACTGAAACTAATATTCTAGAAACAAGAGTCTCAATATGTCAGAACGCGATATAGAAAATCACGCAATACTTGCTGAAGGATCAACACAGTTATTTTACGCTGACAAGATTATAAACTTTGCAATGGGGCCTGCCGTTTCAAAATTAACTCTCGGCATGGAGAGCGGTCCGCAGGCAGTCACGCCAACAATTACATTGGTACTTCCTACTAACTCCCTGCTCGAATCATTATCTATTATCCAAACAACAATTCATGAGAATGCAAACATTAAAGCTGAGCTATTAAAAGGTGCTACAACTCTTCAAGAGCAGTTTAAAGCGCTCTAGATTATAGAGATAATTCATAATAAAAAACCCGCTGATGCGGGTTTTTTATTGGCCGGAAAGTAGACTTCTATACCCTATCACACAGGTGGCGATCATTGGCAATAATCCACTTCCAATGTAAAAGAGTTCAGGCTCATCGCCTCTGACCAGTGCCCAGATTCATCGTCTATGGCACGCCATAAAATTCAAAAGCCTATAGTTTCCGAGTTTCCTAACTCGCCTTTCGTGACCATTTTATGCCTATATAAATAAGTTCACGAATTATGGCAACTCTTAGTTCATCCCATTTCGGAATAAAAAGTCCGAATAAACGGCAATAAAAAAGCCGGTGTTACCCGGCTTAATCATTCTTGCCGAAACCGATTGCTTCAGTTGTCCAACCTTTTACGACGGGTTCTGAGTGCAAGAAAACCCAAGCCACTGCTGAATAACCAAACCGCAGCCGGCATCGGTACAGGCGCTGAAGGTGTAGCGACGGTGTTGGCAATCAAAGACAAATTGCCGGAAAAAGTCCCTGGGGTGTTACCAAAAACCTGTCCATTTACTGCTAGCGTATAGGTGCCAGCAGACAAGCTAATATTATTCAAGAATAGGTTGTAAGTGTCCGTGGTTCTCGAAATCAATGTAGTGAAAGTAAATGGGTAGTAGGGGGCCGAGCTGACTACGCTACTAATGGTCTGCGTAATTAAAGTTCCAGATGTATCTGTTCCGCTAAACAATTGAACGGACGACAGCTGAACACCATTAACGGATGAACCTGAATAGCCCGGGATTGTGCTGGTTTCTGTAATGGTTGACGAGACCTCGGAATCCACCAGTACAGCACTTGTTCCCAAGGTAAATGTCCAAAGGTCGCTGAAGGCGGAGTTTCCGGCAAGACTGTTATCGCTAGCAACGATGCCGAACGGCAGACTCAACGAACCGAGGTTGGTTGTTGTGGACGCATTTGCTATCGGTGCGAAAATGTTCGCCGTCAGCGTAACAATACCGGCTAATAAAAGGCTGGCCCTGCTTCTAAATGTCATACATAGTCCCTAAAAGTGAAAAATGAGACGCGATTCTCAGCTATAGCTTGATTTCGGTCGATTGTTCTAAGGTACAAGCACGAAGGGACAGTTGTTGAATTGGTTTGTCGCGGAATTAGTGATGCTTACACTGTATTGAGGGGATTAAAACCGGTTTGTGACCAATACTGTCATTAGGCTGACGCGAATGACAGTATTTTTGCTGCCAAATAACCCGGCGTACAGGTTTCTATCGTGCCGTTCGCATCGGAACTAGTGAGTAGCGGCGAAATGGCATTTTCTTTGCTCTATCAATATTGAGTAATCTGGCAAAACATAGCCGATTACTGTGAATGAACTGTATTTTGGGGGAATACCATGATTAGCAAAAACAAAAAGCCAAGCGCTTTTAAACCGGCCCGCGACGCTTTTCAATTAAGCCCTAACTATCTCTATGAAATAGGCTTAATAAGTCAAACGCCTAGTTGGTTAAGCCAAGACGGCATCCGCAAGAATATAGCGACAACCCAGAAACGCATTCATGGGCGTTGATGGCTGGGAAATAGAATGTGGATTGATCTCTGTTTGCGTAAAGAGTCGGCTATGTTCTCAATTGGCTATTGTGTAAATATTTTTACTAGCGAAGACCATTTGTATTTTGAATAAAATCAAATTGTTGACATTTATACATCTGCAAGCAGTTCGCCGTTTTGCTTGGACAATTCCATACGGACTTCTGGAAACTTATAATTTTTGATCTCATCGGGTAGGCATGATGCTGACTCATGATGATGGTCTTCGCCTTAGCCTGTTTAATAGTGACAATCAGTGCCAGATCTAGCGATGTTATGCTGGCAAAAAAATAGATTCGCGATTTGTTCTGCTTGTCGGCCATGCCGCGAGCTATAAATATCAGCGCCCGCCCCCGCCCCTGAAAATGGGATGTACACTTAGCTAGGTTTCGCGCGTTACCTGTCATCAAATCCGTTTCGTTCAACCTTACAACCACCTCAAAGCTCAAACGGTTTGCTTGTGCGAGCGGTCGCCATACACTGCCGTTCAATCAATTTGCTTTGTTCGACCAACGCCCTAATCTGTTCTATTTAAATCGGCCGGAACCAAACAACTGACTGAACCTTGCGCGGGAAGGAGATATGTTGATCTTGCCCTGATCTATCGGACACTCGGCTAAGAGAGTAATCTCTAACCCCGAGGAAAATCATGAAAGCCCAAAACGAATCAAAGATCCCCGTTGTCCGCAACAAATATACCGCGCAGTTTAAAGAACAAGCCCTGGAGCGTGCCGACAAGGATGGCATCCCAAAGGCGGCCAAAGATTTAGGGCTCGCCGAATCGATGCTGTACAACTGGCGAGCCAAGCGTCGCCAAACAGGACAGCCCTTCGAAGATCAAAAGCTACAGCAGGCCGAAATGGCGCGGCTTAAACGAGAAAACACCCGCCTGGAAGAGGAAGTCGCCTTTTTAAAAAAGGCGGCAGCGTACTTTGCCAAACAGCCCAAGTGAAGTACGCCATGATCAAAGCTAATGAAGATCAATTCCCTGTGGGACTCATGTGCCGCCTGTTAACGGTCTCACGGAGTGGCTACTACGACTGGAAGTGCAGGCCACTTTCCGATAGAGGCGAAGCGAATAAATGGCTAGCCAATGAGATTAAACGTATTTTTGAGGATGAGAAAGGCCGTCCTGGTTCACCCAGAATTACACAGCGACTACAAGACGAAGGAAAATCAGCAGGCCGACACCGGGTAGCCAGGATCATGCGAAGCCATGGCTGGAGAGCGAAGGCGGCTAAGAAATACAAAGCCACAACGAACAGCAACCACTCGTTACCGGTCGCCCCGAATCGGTTGGAACAAAACTTCACGGCAGACGGCCCCGATCAAAAATGGGTATCGGATATCACCTATATTTGGACGGAAGAAGGTTGGCTGTATTTAGCGGTGGTACTTGAGCTTTATTCACGTCGAGTGATCGGTTGGGCCATTTCCGAACGGATGACGGCAACGTTGGTTTGTGATGCCCTGATCATGGCGTTATGGCGTCACCGAATGCCTAAAGGCGTCATTGTCCATTCGGATCGAGGCAGCCAGTATTGCTCTGCCGCCTACCAGAAGCTTTTCACCAAACACCAATTGATTTGCAGCATGAGCAAGAAAGGCGATTGCTATGACAACGCCGCCATGGAAAGCTGGAACCACAGTTTTAAAGTCGAGGCGATTCATGGCGAACGGTTTTTAACCCGATCAGCCGCCAAGTACCAAGTGTTTGAATATATCGAAGTGTATTACAATCGAAAAAGGCTTCACTCCAAATTAGGCTATATCAGCCCGGAAAATTTTGAAGCTAAAAAAGTCGCTTAGTTGAGTGTCCGTCAAATCCGGGCAAGATCATGTTGCCGATACGACAGGCTTCCTAAAAACCCCGCGATTTGTGTTAGTTAAATAACACCCGCTACAAACAATGTTGTTAACCTCACCACTTAAAATTCCGGTGACAAAGATTATTTATCATATATTTCAATGTGTTAGGTTGTAATTTTGTTTTGGCACGACCATTGCTGATATCAGGTTGTTATTAACAACACCTACTCAAGAGGAGAAGATCATGGCGAGATTACGTCAATGTGCTATTTACGGTAAAGGTGGTATTGGTAAATCTACCACCACGCAAAACCTGGTTGCTGGCTTGGCTGAGCTTGGCAAAAAAGTAATGATCGTCGGCTGCGACCCTAAAGCCGATTCTACTCGTTTGATCCTGCATGCGAAAGCGCAAAACTCTATCATGCAAATGGCAGCTGACGCCGGCAGCGTGGAAGATTTGGAATTGGAAGACGTATTGAAAGTCGGTTACCGCGACATTAAATGCGTTGAGTCCGGCGGTCCAGAGCCTGGCGTTGGTTGCGCAGGCCGTGGTGTTATCACTGCGATCAACTTCTTGGAAGAAGAAGGTGCTTACACTGACGACCTAGACTTCGTATTCTACGATGTATTGGGTGACGTTGTGTGCGGCGGTTTCGCGATGCCAATTCGTGAAAACAAAGCGCAAGAAATTTACATCGTTTGCTCAGGCGAGATGATGGCTATGTATGCTGCCAACAACATCGCTAAAGGTATCGTGAAATACGCCAATTCAGGCGGCGTACGTTTGGCCGGTTTGATCTGCAACTCACGTCAAACCGCTCGTGAAGACGAACTAATCATGGAATTGGCCAGAAAAATGGGCACTCACATGATCCATTTCGTACCACGCGACAACGTTGTACAACGCGCTGAAATCCGCCGTATGACAGTTATCGAGTACGAACCAGAAGCCAAACAAGCGCAAGAGTACCGCGACCTGGCGAACAAAATCATCAACAACACAAACTTGGTTATTCCTACTCCAATCACTATGGACGAATTGGAAGACCTGTTGATGGAATTTGGCGTCATGGAAGAAGTGGATGAAAGCGTCGTCGGTGTAACCGCGGCGGCAGAAGCCAGCGCTTAATCAGTATGTAAGTTGGGTTGGCGTTAGCTGGCCCAACTTGCTTTCGCATTGTTCCTAACAGGTCTGTGGGGGATTACCCACGACTACCAGGAGGATTTCATCATGGCAGCCATGACAAGAGAAGAGACCGAAGCGCTTATTCAAGAAGTGCTGGAAGTCTATCCCGAAAAAGCCAAAGCCGATCGTGCCAAACATTTGGCCATTAACGATCAAAGCTTGGAAAAATCAAACAAGTGTATTACATCCAACCGTAAATCCCTGCCAGGCGTCATGACCATTCGTGGTTGTGCGTATGCCGGTTCCAAAGGGGTGGTATGGGGTCCTATTAAGGACATGATTCATATTTCTCACGGCCCGGTTGGCTGCGGACAATATTCCCGCGCCGGTCGCCGTAACTATTACGTGGGTACTACAGGTGTCAACACCTTCGGTACGATGAACTTTACCTCGGATTTTACCGAAAAAGACATCGTATTCGGCGGCGACAAAAAGCTGGCTAAATGTATCGACGAAATCGAAACCTTATTCCCGCTCAACAAAGGTATCTCGATTCAATCCGAGTGCCCAATCGGTCTGATCGGCGACGATATCGAAGCGGTTTCCAAAGTTAAAAACAAAGAGTACAACAAAACCATCGTGCCGGTTCGTTGCGAAGGCTTCCGCGGTGTTTCGCAATCGCTGGGTCACCATATCGCTAACGACGCAATCCGCGACTGGGTATTGGAAAACCGCGACGGCGACGAAAGCTTCCCAACCACTCCATACGATGTAGCCGTCATCGGCGACTACAACATCGGTGGTGACGCTTGGGCATCACGTACTTTGTTGGAAGAAATGGGTCTGCGCGTTGTCGCGCAATGGTCTGGCGACGGTACTATTGCCGAGATCGAAAAAACCCCAAAAGTGAAACTGAACCTGATTCACTGCTACCGTTCGATGAACTACATCGCGCGCCACATGGAAGAAAAGTACAACATCCCTTGGATCGAGTACAACTTCTTCGGTCCGACCAAAATCGCCGAGTCTTTGCGCAGAATCGCCGCTCACTTCGACGACACCATCAAAGAAGGTGCGGAACGCGTCATCAAGCGTTATGAAGCGGAATACGAAGCGGTAATCGCCAAGTACAAACCACGCCTGGAAGGCAAACGCGTGATGTTGTACATCGGCGGCTTGCGTCCTCGCCACGTGATCGGTGCCTACGAAGATTTGGGCATGGAAGTGGTCGGTACCGGTTACGAGTTCGGTCACAACGACGACTACGACCGTACCATCAAGGAAATGGGCAATGCCACCTTGTTGTACGACGACGTCACCGGCTACGAATTCGAAGAGTTCGTGAAAAGAGTTCAACCTGATTTGGTCGGCTCCGGTATCAAGGAAAAATACATTTTCCAAAAAATGGGCGTGCCTTTCCGCCAAATGCACTCCTGGGATTACTCAGGCCCTTATCACGGCTACGACGGTTTTGCCATCTTCGCCCGTGATATGGACATGACCATCAACAATCCTTGCTGGAAAAGCTTCAAAGCACCTTGGAAAACCGAGGCTACCGAGAGCGAACCAGTTAAAGCGGTTGCGTAATCCGTAGGTTGGGCTTCGCCCGCCTAAATTCCCGGAAAGGTGGGCAAACCGCCCGCCTTGCCAGGAACCAAATATCGGTCGGGATTTCATTCCCGGCAAAATCCAATCAACGCCGGACCACAGATTAGTGGCGCGTTAGGAGATTATCATGAGCCAAAATGTCGACAATATTCAACCAAGTTATCCTTTATTCAGAACCGACGAATACAAGGAAAATCTGGCTAACAAACGTGAACAATACGAAGAACGTCATCCGCAAGACACGATAGACGAAGTATTCCAATGGACCACAACCAAGGAATACCAAGAACTGAACTTCCAACGCGAAGCGATTACCGTCAACCCTGCGAAAGCTTGCCAACCTCTGGGTGCGGTACTGTGCGCACTGGGCTTTGAAAAAACCATGCCTTATGTGCACGGTTCACAAGGTTGTGTGGCTTACTTCCGGACTTACTTCAACCGTCATTTCAAAGAGCCTATCTCTTGCGTTTCCGACTCTATGACTGAAGACGCGGCGGTATTTGGTGGTCAGAAAAACATGTTCGCCGGTTTGGAAAACGCCAAGGCCCTGTACAAACCAACCATGATTGCGGTATCGACCACCTGTATGGCGGAAGTTATCGGTGACGACTTGAACGCGTTTATCAACAACGCGAAAAAAGAAGGTCACGTCGATCAAGACTACCCAGTACCGTTCGCTCATACCCCTAGCTTCGTCGGTAGCCATACCACCGGTTGGGATAATATGTTCGAAGGGATTGCCCGTTACTTCACGCTGAACTATATGGAAGGCAAAGAAGTCGGTTCCAACGGTAAAATCAACCTGGTACCCGGTTTTGAAACCTATTTGGGCAACTTCCGCGTAATTCACCGGATGTTGAACGAAATGGGTGTCGATCACACCTTGTTGAGCGATCCTACCGAAGTACTGGACACCCCAGCCGACGGCCACTTCAACATGTATGCCGGTGGCACCACCATCGACGAAGTTAAAGATGCACCAAACGCGATTACCACCGTGTTGCTGCAACCTTGGCAGTTGGAAAAAACCAAAAAATTCGTCGAAACCACTTGGAAACACGACGCGCCTAAGCTGAACATTCCGATGGGCCTGGAATGGACCGACCAGTTCCTGATGAAAATCTCCGAACTGACCGGCAAACCGATTCCAAAATCGCTGGAAGTGGAACGCGGCCGTTATGTCGACATGATGACCGACTCACACGCTTGGCTACACGGCAAAAAATTCGCCTTGTACGGCGACGCGGACTTTGCTTTGGGTATGACCAAATTCCTGCTGGAAATGGGCGCCGAGGTAACGGACGTGTTAGTCAACCACGCGAACAAACGTTACAAAAAAGCAGTTGAAGAAGTGTTGAAAGCCTCGCCTTACGGTCAAACCGCGACTGTACATATTGGCAAGGACTTGTGGCACTTCCGTTCATTGATGTTCACCAACAAACCGGACTTCATGATCGGCAACTCCTACGGCAAATTTATCCAACGCGACACCTTCTACAAAGGCGAAGAGTTCGAAGTACCGTTGATCCGCATCGGCTTCCCAATCTTCGATCGTCACCATCTGCACCGGATGACAACCTTGGGTTACGAAGGCGGTATGTATCTGCTGACCACCATCGTCAACGCCTTGCTGGAACAGCTGGATAAAGAAACCAAAGGCATGGGAACCACCGACTACAACTACGATTTGATCCGTTAATCGTAGGGTGGGCGCCGGACTCCGGCGCCCATCGCTTCTTTAAGCTAGTCAACCACATCGTGTCGGGTTACGGCGAAGGCTTAACCCGACCTACACTTGTCTGGAGAATCCCAATGCCTAGCGTCATGCTCAGGAAACGCGAAGACGGCAAATTGCTGTTCTACATAGCCAAAAAAGACCTGGAAGAAACCATCGAATCGCTGGAGTTCGATAGTCCCGAAAAATGGGGCGGCGAAGTCGTGCTTGGCGACGGTTCGAAATATTACTTTGATCCGCTGTCTCCTCCGCCTAAAATTCCCACGACTTTGCAAGCTAAACGTTTATCGGAGGAATAAATCATGTCTCTGTATATTGTTGCCGAAGAATGCATATCCTGCGGCGATTGTCTGCCGGTCTGCCCTACCGACTCCATCAAGGAAGGGGCTATCGTGTTTGAAATCAACAAAAAAACCTGCACCGAGTGCAATGGCGATTACGACGAACCGCAATGCGTTAAGGTTTGCCCAATCGACAACTGCATTTTGCCTTTAGTGGCTTAAAGCCATGAGCCAGTCGACCTTAACCAGGGAACTGGCCTTGCGCATCGGGTTAGCGGCTCGCGCCCTACCCGATACCCCGCCCAAGCTTTTTATCTCCGTGTTGCGCGCCTGCACCGGGCCGGTCTTGAATGACAGTAGTCTTGCCGAACTTGGCAAGGCCCAATTCCAACAAGCGCTGAATAATTTCGGGATTGTTGCCGATGCCGACAGCATCCTCGAATCCTTGCGCATTCTGCAAAACGATGAGACCAAGGCGCAAGCGGCCGATGGCGCCCGGCTAACCGAACCGAGCAGTTCGATACGCATCGCGATCGGTAGCGACGATCCGCAAACGATCAGCGGTCATTTTGGTTCTTGCCGGCAATTTTTGATTTATCAGATTGCCGCTGCGGATGCCCGTTTAATCGATGTGCGCAGTATAGATCTCGATGCGCAACGAAAACACGATGACAAGAACGTTTACCGCGCGGAGCTCATTGCCGACTGCCGGGTGCTGTATATTGCTTCCATAGGTGGGCCGGCTGCGGCGAAGATTATTAAATACGGCATTCACCCGGTCAAAGCCGATCAGGGCGAAGCCATCACTCAAATCGTCAAGCAACTGCAAATCGTTTTAGCGCATGCCCCGCCTCCGTGGCTAGCCAAATCGATGGGCATCCAGCCTCTGCAACGCGTTTGTTTCGAACAGGAATCCTAACGATGATTAGTCCAGAACAATTACAAACCATAGCTGAAAAAATTAACGGCCAAGATTTGAACGAGACCGTCGTGAGCGCGCTAAGAGGTGAATATCCGGGCGTGCATTTCACCTATTGCATGGACGACGATCTGCCCAACAACGATCCATTATGGGAAGGCGCGGGCTTTAATCTATATCTGGTCGACGGCCGGGAACATTGTCTACGGATTACTGACAACTACGAAAATGCCTCCGGTATTGTGATAGCAGAAGTTATCAGCGAATAAGGCGATAACATGGCGGATCAAGACAGCCCTGTTACCCTACCTGTCGCCGATTGCAGCCTCTGCCCATTCCGCGGGAAAACCCTGCTGATGGGCCGCTGCATGCCCGGCGATACCTGTGTGTTCATCAATAGCGGCCGGCAGATCGACCGCTTCTTCCGGGTCAATCCGGCTTATGCCGTTCACTATTTGCAAGACAAATTCTGGGAGCGGCGGGCGATTGCCGTGCGTTACGCCCCCCTAAAAACTCTGTTGCCGCTAATCGAAGACGAGGACGAAGTCGTGCGCCGTGCCGTGGCTTTTCGGCTGCCGGCCCAGCAACTACAGGCCCTGATCGACGACCCGGACCGCGAAGTACGGATGACGGTCGCCGATCGTATCGATCTGGAGCATTTGGAATTGCTGGCCAACGATCCCGACTACATCGTGCGTTTGATGGTGGCAAAGCGCTTGGCGCCCGGCCGCTTGTTCCGCTTTATTAAGGACGAAGACTTGCAAGTACGCAAGCGCGTGGCCGAAAGGTTGCCGGAAGTCAGTCTGGGGTTGATGGCCAACGACCGCTCGCCGGACGTGCGGCGTATTGTCGCCGAACGCATGTCGCCGGAAGATGCTACCATGCTGCTAAGCGACAGCGACTGGGTGGTGCGCTACACTGCGGCATTAAAGGTCGATCCAGCCAACCTGGCCGCGCTTGCCGACGACCCGGAACCCGACGTCCGCGAATTGGTACAGCAACGCCTGAATTCAATCTCTAGCCCTAAAGCCGATCATGACTGAATCACGACTCAATCTTGCCGGACAAGACATTACCGATTGCTGTAAAAAAATCATCCCCGGACAGACCGACGATTTGCTGCTGAGTAAATTACAGGCGCTGATCCCAGACCAGCCTATCCATTTGGCATTGACAGGTGACGAGTGGTACCGGCTAGGCGGCGTGGTGGATATGGGCGGCAAACGCATCGCCAATGATCTGATCGAATGGGTGGAACGCACCTATCTGGAATGCGGGCAAAACCTGCAGACCCTGATCGATTACACGCTGGAACAAAAACTGATCGCCACCAAGCAAACCGGCAAAACCTTGTATTTTGTGGTACAGACCGGCGAAAAAGCCGAAGATTTCACGCTGATCGAAATCGACAAAACCCACGAAGTGTCGGATCGGATGCTGGTGGACGAAGCTAATCCGCCCGACGATCTGGAAGAATTTATCGACCCCCTACAACCTTTTTGCATCGAGAGCTTCGGCTTCGGGCATTCTAGATATACCTATCGGCGCAAAACCGATGTAAAGCTGTTCATGGAAGTCATTAACGAACGCCATCCCGGCGAACATCCGGTACAACGTTTCATGGACGACTGGAACCGCAGCAGTGCCGGCCAGAAAAGTCGGATGTGCGACGACTGGATCATCCGTCCCTACCGCCACACCGGCCGCTTTGGCGAACAAATCGTCAACGTGGAAATTATCAACACCCACAAACACAACCTGCCGCATCTGGAAGATTTTTCCGGCAAAAAAGGCAGTGCCTTAAGCAATGTACTAAGCCGTTTCGACCGTCAGGCCGGCTACCCGTTTGCCTGGTTCTTCTACATGGTCAAAGGCAAGCTGGTGTCCACTCACAGTGCCGACGCAGTCTACAAAGACATCTCCGGGGATTTTGCGTATTTGCCGGAGCGGGACGAGGCGGTGCTTAGGGATTGGATTGCTACGCCGTATAACGTTTGACTCTTGTTTGGCGTAGGGTGGGCACCGTTTTTTGTGCCCATGCGGTAATGGCTTTTGTGTCTGACGTGTCGCTAACGCGACGGTTTTTTTGAATGTCGGTTCGCGGACCGACAACTGCGATACTTTTCTTTGCTTTTCCAAAGAAAAGTATCCAAAAGAAAAGACACCCGGATGCCGCTTATTCCCTGCGCTCCGGAGCTTTTGAACCGGGTTGCCGAAAGGGGCTTCCTGCCCCTGCGGCGCCCCTAACGGGCTATTCCGTTCAAAAGCTCCGGTGCTCGGCGCGGCATACAGGATCAAAACCGTTCCTATCTCAAAATCAACAAGCCTTTTGATCTAAAAGTCGTCAGGTAAAAAAACGTAAGCTGACAGGATTACAAACCTCGCCGCGCAAAGCGTATTTTGTTGAAAACCTCATGCCAAAATGCTTTAAATTTGGTAATGTCAATAGGGAGATTCGTAGTGATCAGTTAGGTTTTTAATCCATTCAATAAAGCGCAGCCCTTCGCTTGGTAATGACTGATTATATTTCAGTAAGTTGCTGAGACCTCGAGCAATACCCTGAATTGCTTCATTTAACAAATCAAAACTCTCGTATTCAGGCTCTTCCGAAGGAGTCCAATGCTTAAGCCAATTTCGAGCCTTATTGAGATGGTGCCGCGAAACGATTTTTCGTTCTAGGTCATGCGATTCAATAAAGCTTTGAACAAGCATTTCATGCGCAGATATGTCCCCAAGCGCTTTGCCGATAATTTCCTCCGCGGCGCCTGCAAGTGTGATAGCAGGAATTGGCGCGCCGTAATCAATTAGCAGGCGAATAGCCCAATCGAGTTGGTGTGAGGCCGCTTCAACTTTGCCGACGACGTGTGTCATAAGCTTCAAGGCCGTAAGTTGCAATACGTAGGGCGTCAATAGGCGTAGCCGTATTGCGCCGTATGTTGGCTTTTAATCATTCGGCGCATTACACCATCGCTAATGCGCCCCACAAAACTTCGTAAATAATAAGTTACCGCATTTAGTGCGGGGGTTTCTCCCGTATGCCGCGCCGAGCACCGAAGCTTTTATCGAGATCAGCCCGAAGGGGCAGCGCATGGATGCGGTGCGTCGGCGGAGGGGCTGGGAAGCCCCTTCAGCCGACCCTCGATAAAAGCTTCGGTGCGCAGGAGTAAAGCGGCATCCGGGTGGCTTTTTCTTTGGATACTTTCTTTTGGCCACGCAAAAGAAAGTATCTCGGCCGTCGGTCCGAGAACCGACATCTAAAACATCCGTCGCGTCAGCGACACATAAACTTCAACTCCGCGCCCACCCGACAAATCCAACTTTAATCGCTGACTGTCTTAAACCGCGCCGCCGCCCCCAACAATCCGGAAACAAAAAACGCCGTCCCCACCAAGGTAAACCGCAGATTCAGCTTCTCAATAGCCAAATCATCCGTCGCATACAGCATGAAAATAATCGCAATCCCGCCCCAGGCCAGAAAACGCAGTACTGCGGAAAGGATGGTTTTGCTCAAGGCTTCGGTTTCGCTGGCCGGCGTGTCCATCCTGTAAGCCACGAAACCGCTGATCAGGGCCGGCATAATCCCCCAGCGCGCATGGTCTAGGAAGCTGTCCAGGAAATTGAAGTCGTCTCGGTGATAGAAAGTCAGCTCCAGGATGAAGGTCGATATCGTGGTACTGACCACGAAGCCGACTAACATGATGGACATGTAGAAGCCGTAATAATGGTCGGCGGGTTCCTGTTGGTGCCGGAAGGCGATACTGCGCAATATGAAGACTAAGGAAATCGGCAGCACATAAATCACGATCGAATAAGCGATCCAGCGTAAGGTGGTATAGCTGAAGTGCGGCAAGGGCTTATCCGGAAACAGAAATACGTTGTGTAAAGCCACCGATACTTCGCGCCCCAAAATCACGCCGAAGGCCGTAGCGGCGGCAAATATCAGCACGTATTTATAAGTGTGCTTCAAGCGCGCTTCATGGACATTACCGCCGAGTTGCTTCACAGTCGCCCACATATCGTTCTCGCTGGGGCTGCCGAATACCACCGCCGCCGCCAGCAAGCGGCAGAGCAGGCCGGTCAATTTATCCAAGTCTTTCAACAAGTTGACGGTCTTGGTGTAATGCGGCTCGGCTTCTTTCCAAATATTCACTTTTTCCGACATAGCATTATAGGAAATGCAGATTTCGCCCCATTTCAGCGAGGGTTCGCTGAACAGGCGCCGATACGATGATTGGTCGGCGTAATGCTGGATTTGGTTGAACAGCAGACTGTTATGCGCCCATTTGTATTCCACCGTGGCACCGGCTTTATCGAAATCGCCGGCATCTATGCTTTGTACCAACAGGCGATCGGCAATTTGGGCTTTGATTTTATCGTCCGCAGCCGATAGCCGGGATTTGATCAGCGCGTTGTAAACCTCGACCGCTTTGGTCGGAATCGCAAACGCATCGTGAATGCTGTCCCGTAAGATCAGCAAGGGATTAAATTGGCTTTCCCAGGCGATGAAAAACAACATGATGCCGGCGGCGATCAGCGGCAACAGTTTATTACCGTCCAGACCGTAGAGCAGATTTACCAACTCGCCGGCGCGTAAATGGCTGACGATCAGCGTTACCAGGGGCTCCAGCGGTAACCACTGCCAAGTCAGCAAGCAGAATAAGACTGCCATTAGGGTGCAGTAAAGGGCGATCCCGGTCCAGTAAGTGCTGCGCCGGATAAAGTACTGCGGCAGGGTCGGTTCCGCACCCAGTTGAATCCGGCGTTTTTGAAAGGAGCGGTAGGCCAAAAACGCGGCGGCTGCGGCACCGAGAAGCAGAATCGCAAAGTTAATCAGGGATTCGATAGTCATTTATCCAACGTATTTATATTGAGGTTTGGGTTCGGGTAAAAAGCCGTAAGTGTCGTTATCGGCGCGGCAACGGCGATAGCCGTATCACGCGCCATAAGTACCGTCATCGGTCGGCGCTTATTGATAGCGCAGATAAGTCTCCCGATTTCCGGCACAAGTTCCCGCATTGCCGCACCAAAAAGTGTATGCCGATGCGAGCCGAAGAGCCGGACGAGTTCAGCGCTGTACGCGTGTCTTGTCTAATGGCGGGTAAAAAGTATCCGGCCGCACCCCGAGAACGGACATATTAAAACACCCGCCGCACCCGTGACACAAAGCACTATTTAATATTCCGGACCAAAAAATCCTTTTGTCCGCAAGACTTCGCCGCACTCTTCACCACATCCACCCCGCACTCGGCGGCGGCGCCGTTTTTATCCAGGCACACGAACATTTCCTTGAAAAACCGTCCGCCGCCGCTACAGAACGGGGCGATAGTAGACTCTTTCAACCACGGGTTGTTGTCGGCGAAGGCTTTTTTCAATTCGTCCGCCGTGGTTCTAAAAGGCTTTTGCGGGTGTCGATAGGCGTCCGGCACCGCAACCTTGCTCTTCAGCGCTTGCGATAATTGAAAATAGCCGGCCTGAGTCAATCCGGAACAGGTGCCATGTTTTTCCCACTCATGTTCGAACAGAAATTCCGACGGATACAGGTCCGGAAAGGCTTGAGCGTGGTTCGGCGTATAGGCTTCCAGGGTGCAAAAACTCGGATAGCCGACCTTGTATTGCGGCCATAGGCCGTGCAGTACCAATCCCAGTTTTTTGCCGCATTGTTCCCGGTCTTGCGGCTGCTCTTCGCAATATGTCGGCGACCAGGACAAGGTCAGCACATAACCGTCGAATTTGCCCGGCTTGCCGTTGGCGGCCGCGCCGAGCGAAAAAGCTGTCAAAAACAGCAGTAACCATACTTTCATAAATGCTCCAGTTCAGGGTAGGCGATTGTACTTGTACCCTAGGGATGACCGCCCGGTGATTGGTCTAACAGTATCACAACATAAACTTAGCCCAAATCCGTTCCACTTCCGCGCGTAATTCGTGGAATTCGTCGCCGTGGGCGGTAACGCTGAGGCCTTGCAGGACTTGATGATGTCCGTAATCGCGATAAGCGCAATAGGCCCGTTTTAACAGTTCGGCATCGGTGGCGGCGATAAAGCCGTGTAGTTGCAGGGCTTCCAGCAGACGTACGTTGTCGGTGTAAGTCGCCAGGGCCGGATTACGCGCGGTTTCGGCCAAGACGCCGAATTGCACGATAAACTCGATATCGGCGATGCCGCCCAGGCTTTGCTTGAGGTCGAATACGTCGGGGCTTTTTGGCGCCAGATTGTCGCGCATTTTTTCCCGCATCTCTCTTACTTCGGTTTTCAAGGCTTCGAGCTCGCGCGGTAGCGCTAAAATCCGTTGGCGTATGGCTTCGTAGCTGTGCTTTAAGGTCTCGTCGCCCGTGACGAAACGGCCGCGCACCAGGGCTTGGTGTTCCCAGGTCCAGGCTTCTTTTTGCAGATAGGCTTCGTAATGATCGATATGCGTGATCAGCAAGCCCGAGTCGCCGTTGGGCCGCAAGCGCAAGTCCGCTTCGTACAATATGCCGGACAACATTTTCGTATCCAAAATATGCCGAATTTTTTGGCCTAGACGCAGATAAAACTGGCCGGCGTTGATCGGTTTTTCGCCGTTGGTTTGGGCATCGCCGTCGGCGCAGGCGTATAAAAACACCAAATCCAGATCGGAACCGTAACCCAGTTCGATACCGCCGAATTTACCGAAGGCTACGATCGCGAAATTTTGCGGATTGGGGCCGGTGCCGGGAGGATTGCCGTGTTTGCCGGTCAGCATTTGCCAAGCGCACTGCAATACTTGCTCGAGAATGATTTCGGCGATCCAGGTCAGATAATCGCTGACGATCATCACCGGAATGACGCCCATAATGTCGGCGGCCGCCACCCGTAACACATTGAGGTGTTTGAACTGGCGTAGCGCAATCATCAATTGCTCGCCGTCTTGAGTATCGACGCGGGCCAGCGTTCTTTGCAAGTCTTCGCGCAAGGCCTGTTTTTGCAAGGGCTCGTAAAGAGAGCGGGTATCCAGCAACTCGTCGAATAAAATCGGATACAACGAGAGATACTCGCAAATCCACGGGCTGGCCGCCGCCAGTTTGATTAACTGGTTCAACGCGTCCGGGTTCTCGGCCAATAAAGCCAGATAAACATTGCGTCCAGCCACCGCTTCGAACAAATCCAGGATGCGTAGTAGCGTGGCGTCAGCATTTTCGCCGTTAGGCACTTGTTCTATCAGCTGCGGCATTAGCCGGTCCAGGACGCCGGCACCCTTGCTGGTCATGCGTTTGACGGCATGCGACTCTTTAAAATCGATGATGGCTTTCTGAATCGTCTGTGGATTGCTAAAACCGTAGTCGGCCAGCGCTTCCAGTGCCAATTCGTTGTCCGCGCAACTGGTCCAGATCAAGCGGGCGCTTTGCTGCTTGTTGTCCTGTTCGCTGAGTGAAAATACTTGTTCGAAAATGTCCTGGACCGATTCCCGCACCTGATCCAGTTCGGCCTTGAAAGCACTCCAATCCTCGAAGTCCAAGGAATACGCCAAAATCCGTTGCACCAGCGGATGGCCGGGTAGGTCGTGAGTCTGTTTATCCTGATATTGCTGGATGTGATTTTCCACTCGCCGCAAAAAACGATAGGCAAATTTCAAAGCGGCCACTTCGTCGGCGGCCATCAGTTCCAGTTCTTCCAGCACGCTGAGAACGGTTTGAATTTCGCGTTGTTGCAATGCGATGTCCTGGCCGCCGCGTATTAACTGAAAGGCCTGGCCGATGAATTCCACTTCGCGGATGCCGCCGGGACCGAGCTTGACATTGTCGGCGCGGTCGCGGCGTTTCAGTTCTTGCGCGATCTGGAATTTTAGCGAACGCAATTCCTCGAACGCGCCATAATCCAGATAACGCCGGTATACAAACGGTTTGATCAGTGCGGCCAACTGTTTGCCAGTGTGGAAATCGCCGGCCACTTGCCGGGCCTTGATCATCGCATAGCGCTCCCATTCCCTGGCTTGAGTCAGATAATAATGTTCCATGCCTTCGAAATTCATGATCAAGGGCCCGCTATCGCCGAACGGCCGCAAGCGCACGTCGGTCCGAAACACAAAACCGTCCACGGTGATCTCGTCCAGCATTTTGACCAGCGAGCGGCAGATGCGGGTAAAGAATTCGCCGTAACTGATTTCTTTTTTCTCGGTCAGCACGCCGTCCTCGGCGTAGGCGAAGATCAGGTCGATGTCGGAGGAATAATTCAGTTCCCAGGCGCCGAGCTTGCCCATGCCCAGTACCACGATATTGAACGGCGTACCGTCCGTCAACGTCGGCGTTCCCCAACGCTGGCATGCCTGGCGGTATAAAAAATCCAGCGCGGTTTGAATGCAGGCCTCCGCCAGTGCCGTCAGGTCGGCCAGCGTTTCGTCCAGGTCGGACCAGCCCGCCAGATCGCGCCAGGCGATTCTCACCATTTCCCGGCGGCGGAACAAGCGCAGTTGTTTGGCTAGCGCCGGTTCGCCGTCTGCGCCAATTTGTTGCAATGCGGCGGCGTAATCGGCGCGGCGCAAAGGGGCGAATAGATCGGCCGATGTCACCAGGTCAGATATCAGGTCGGGATTGCGGAGCCAGCTTTCACTAATAAATTGGCTGCAGCTACAGACTTTCAGTACCGAAGCGGAAAATACGCTGTTGTCGAAAATCTCAAATTGTTCCGGGCTAAGCTTTTCTTCGAGTTGCGTACAAAAGTCGACGGCCAAGTTTTGCAGTTCATCCGGCAAATGCACCGTTTGTTGTGACAACGAATCGAGAAGCGACATAGACGGTATCCTGACGGTAAAACGGAAGCAGCATGATACCTAAACTCCGAACGCTACCCTAGATGGCGATCGAAAAAATATCCCTACAGTTATAAGGTACACTTAAACCTGATCTTGCTGCGGCGATCGGTCGTGTCGGGATATTACTTAAAGCTTGATCGCACAGGGGGCAACCCATGAAAAACCTATATTTGTTGGCAGTAGTCTTGATATTCAGCGCTTGTTCCAGTTCCGGTAATCAGCATGCGCATATCGAGGGCGGGCGCAGCCAGACTGGTCAGCCGGCCTTGCACGCGGTACGCGACAATCAATTGCGCGAATTGATGGCCCGGATGGACAGTTTGATGCAGGAGCGGTTTATGACCGAGCAGCAATTGGACGTCGAGCGCCGCAAATACTCTCGGCAAATCGGCGAGGCCGCGCGAAATTTGTCTGCCAACGTCGGGACGATTATTGCCAGCATGCCCGGTTTGCAGCTAAACGCCAGTGAACAAACCGCGTTTTTGGCCTTAGCCAACAAGCTGCGGGAAGAGGCACAACAGTTGCAGGCGCTCGCCGAGCAAAATCATATCGACGCTATCCCGGACGGCTTGCATGAAATCAACACCACGTGCACCTCTTGCCACGCCTTATTCAGAAAGCTTGGGAGTTAGACTATGAAGCCGTTGCCGCTCTTTTCCAAAGTATTTCCGATATTGTGCTGCTGTTTGCTGACATTCCCAGTGCGGGCAGCCGATGAGGACATCAAGACTTTGCTGAAAACCTTGAGTCAGCAAGTCACGCAGTTGCAGAGCCAAGTTGATCGCTCCAATTCCAGAATAGAACAGTTGGAGCAGGAGTTACAACATTATCGCGCCGAGCAAGTCGCGGCCGGCAAGCAGGCCGTAAATGCCGCCGGGCAGGCAGTTGCTGTGGCGCCATCGGCGGCGGTCGCACCCGCCAACTTGGTAGCCGGTAACGATAAAACCAAGGAGAAGCCGGCGGTGACGGTCGGCGACGTGAAAGGGACATTTAAAATTCCCGGAACCGATACGTCGGTCGGTTTGGGCGGGTTTGTGAAAATGGATACCTTGTTCAATAGCGTCAGCGCCGGACGCGATAGGCTGGGCGATCAGCAATTGGTTATGTCGCAAATTCCGGTCGGTGCGGCTGGCGAACGTGGGCAGATCGCTTTTCATGCCAAGGAAAGCCGTTTGTGGTTCAAATCGTTTACGCCGACTAGCGACTGGGGCGACATCAACACCTATCTGGAGTTTGACTTTTACGGCGATCCGGCAACCTATACCTACACGCCGCGCTTACGCCATGCCTACGGTTCCATCGGTCGTTTTCTGGCGGGGCAAACATGGACTACCTTTCTTAATGTAGCTGCGTTGCCGGATACATTGGATGTGGGTGGTTCGGCCGGCGCGATTACCAGCCTGCGCCAACCTTTGGTGCGCTGGAACCAACCGTTTAACTGGCTGGATATGCCTATGGAATGGCAACTGGCGTTTGAGGCGCCGCGCAGCCGCTTATGGGTTGACAGTGCGCTGGAAGCGTCTTCCAGTAAAAGCGCCAATCCCAATCTGGACTCGGCTTATTACATCACGCCTAACGCCGACCGTTATCCGGATATGGTGGCGCGGCTAAATCTTAATCCCGATTGGGGTAATGTATCCTTGGCTGCGGTCGGTAGACAGTTGCGCTATACCAATGGTACGACGGGCTATCGGCAAGCCGATTGGGGCGGCGGCGTCAATTTGGCGGGACGGATTAATACCCTTGGCTTGGATAATATCCGCTTTATGGCGCATTACGGCAAAGGCGACGCGCGTTACGTGTCCACCAACAATACCTTCGCCGACGCGGCGCTGGATAACCATGGGGCGATTAACTTGGTGGATGCCTACGGCGGCATGCTGTCTTATCAACATTGGTGGGATAAACAATGGCGCTCCAGCGTGACTTATGGCTTTGCTCAGGTCGATTACCCGGCGTATGCCAATGCGGTTTTGAGTCGGCAAGTGCAGTCGGTGCACGCCAATCTGCTTTGGAGTCCGGTCAGTCAGGCCATGCTGGGCTTGGAATACACGTATGCGACGCGTGAGTTGATCGACGGCCGGGATGGTGTATTGCAACGGGTGCAATTTTCGGCGAAATACAGTTTCTAAGCGGGTGCGAGTTGCTTAGCGTCTGATTTTGAACACACGGCCCTCGTAGCGGACGATAATGCCATCCTCCGCTATTTCCTTCAGTTCTAACGTATTCTTGATGGTCTGGCCGGGGACATATTTGACCATGTCTATCATCACGAACCGCTCGGCGGGCGTCGATGAATAGCTAAAGACATTGATCGGAAGAGCGGGCAGCGACTGGCGCACGTCCGGCGGCAAGTCTTCCAATGTGGGAAGCTCGTTCTGCGGCCTTGTTGTTGCGACCGGCTCCGGTTTTTTCACTGCGGGTTGCTCCGAGTTGGCGACGATTTGCGGAACCGGAATTGTCTGCTGTTCCGGCTCGGCCACGGGGTTGGTATCCAGCACCGGTTTGGCGATTACCGCCGTAGGCTTGACCGGCTGTGCCGGCGTAACGGCTGGTTTAGTCGGCTCAACCGGTTGTTTCTTGCCGGCGGCGATGTTGTCGGTAGCCTGGGCCTGATTCCGGGATGGCTGGGTTTTTGGGTTTGGAGCAAACTTTGCCGGGCTGGACTGGTCGTCGCCCAACGGCGGCGGGCTGGCAATGAGCTGAGCCGGCTTTTCAATCTTGGCGGGCGTTTGTTCGCCGTCTTCCGGTATGTGCGGTGCGATGCCCAGAAAATAGGTCAGGATCGCCAAGTTTAAAATTACCAGCACCGCGATAATCTTAGTCAGGCTTTGCCGCTCCGGCGTGTGCTGGATAGCAATGCGACTGGTCACCGTGTCGGGCTGCATCGCTTGGCGTTCTCGTTCGGATTTGCGCAGTGCATTTAAAATGTAAGACATAATCAATATCCTAGCGCCTGGTTGTCGTCAAATGGGGCGAAGCAGCGGCTCCGTTTTGGTTATCCAGATGTATCAGAGTGCGGGCGCCGGCTATGCCGTCGGCAGTCAGGTGCTGCCGGCGTTGGAAAGCCATCAACAGCCCTTTGAGCGCTTCATCGAAAACTTGTGGATCGGCGGCGCCGGCCGGATTTTCGATGACTTGACCGAGCTGTTCGCGCAGCCATTGCACACCGGCGGATTTCTGCGGTTGCGCAATTTCCGTGACGTCAGGAACCGGCGGTCGCCACAGCAGCAGATAATTGCCGTCCCATAGCGTCAATAGTTCGGTAAGCGGAATTTGCACTATTTCCTTGAGGCGAATCACGGCACGATCATTGTCTATCCCGATTAACAGCGCATAGCGTTTGTCTTTGGCCAGGCCGGGAAATGTCAAAATGGCCGGGCGATCGAGGCTCAGCAATTCTTGCCAGCTACCCCGCCCGGACAAGCAATTCAACCCTATGGACGCGATGACATTGCAATCCAGCGGCTTATCGGCAGGCACCGCTTCCCGCCAAACTCGCAGCGCTTCAGCCAGCGCGCCTTCCAATGTTAGCCCGGAGTGGTCCAGCTGTGTATTGAAAGCCGGGCTTGGAACTTCGGAGGCCATCGGATTCGGCGTAACGGATTTCTGTGGTGCGGCGAACTTGACCGGCTGGAGCAAGGTGAATACCGGACGCCACAGATCAAACCCCAGCACGGCGCCAAGCGTTAAAATCAAAGCCATCGCCGCATATCTTCGCGGCTTCGACCCGGCCGTGGCCATCACTTCCCGAGCCGCTCGGCGAACAATTGGCGGAGTAATCCACCCGGCGTTGGTCGCGTAGGCTCCCAATAGAGCCCGGTCGCACAGAATGTTGATCAAGCGCGGCACGCCTGCCGAATACTGGTAAACCTTGCGTATTGCCGCCGGATTGAATAGACGATGGTTGCCGTTGCAAACCCGCAGCCGATGCCGGATATAGGCCCGCGTTTCGTCGAGAGAAAGCGGCAGCAAATGATAGCGCGCGGTGATGCGTTGATTGAGCTGACGCAGTTCCCGGCGAGACAGCATGGCATTCAGTTCCGGCTGGCCGACCAGAATGATTTGCAGCAGTTTGGCCTTGCTGGTTTCCAGATTGGTCAGGAGTCGAATTTGCTCCAGTACTTCCAGGCTCAGGTTCTGTGCTTCGTCGATCAATAACACCGTGCGCCGGTCTTTGGCATATGCGGCCAGTAGATACTGATTGATGGCATCGATCAGCTGTTTTGCCGTGATACCGTCATGGCCTATGTTCAACTCGTCGCAGATCGTCGCCAGCAGTTCCAGAGCCGTCAACTTGGGGTTCAATATCAGGGCGATATCGACGTTATCCGGCAGTTGCTGCAGTAAACAGTGACACAGCGTAGTTTTTCCGGTACCCACCTCGCCGGTCAAGGCGACGAAACCGCCGCCCCTATTGATGCCGTACAGCAAATGCGCCAAGCCTTCCTGATGCCGTTCGCTCATGTACATGAAATGCGGATCGGGCGAGATCGAAAAAGGCAATTCGCTGAAATTGAAGTATTGCTGATACAAGATTCTGGCGTTCCAAGAAAATGGTCGCACGATGCTAATTCAAACCGGTGCAAATTGCACTTAAAAGTCTGAATGGATGCCAAGCGGAAGCGGGAAAGGCCTATCGGTGGCGTGTAATATTGTTTGAGTTTGCAGCATCCAGCCCGTCGCCCGCATCGGGGAGCCGTCAGGCTTGCCGCTTCGCTACCAACATAAAAAAGGGCGACCGCCGGTTGGCGGTCGCCCGAGGCTGGCTACAGCTAAGGGAGGATTACTCGAACACAAAGGTGGCCGGCAGTTCGATAGGCAGTCTGCGTGGCCGTTTCGGGTCGGTGGCCGGATCCAGTTCGAAGCCGTCGCCGACGAATACCGGTCTGCCGTCCTTGCTGCTGATGACGCCGACGTTCATGTAGGTGTCGGTAAATTCCACCAGCAAAAAGGTTTGGTAGTCCGACGAGCCGCTGAAGAAGTAAGGGAACTCGTAGCTTTTGCCGGCGGCGTCGGTGTTAGTCACATTGCCCAGCCAGCCGGTTTTTTCGTGCTTGTGGCCGGCAAACAGGGCGACGATGCTGTGACCCTTGATCGCATTTTTGAAATCGGCGTTTTCCGCGACGGCGTCGTAGTCGTGCATGTTCAGCACGATTTTTTTGCCGTCCGCCGTAGCGCTGACCAAGTCGTTTTTCAGCCATTCGATAGCCGATTCGATGTCGACTTCCTTGGCGGTATAGCTTGGGTAATTGTGCAGCTGCACGAAGTGGAAGTTGCCGATGTCCCAAGAGTAAGCCAGGCTTTTGTCGTCGAAGCGGCTGACCAGGGTATTGATGAAGTTACCGACCTCGTCGCAGTAGACCATGTCCTTGATGTAGTTGACCGCCGATTTCGCACAGTGGTTGGAATCCGCCGTCATGCCGTAGCAGTCGTTCAGGTTGTTTTGGTAGTCGTGGTTGCCCAGACCGGGGAAGATAGGCAATTTCAGACTGGGGTCGCTGTCCGGCTTTTTGTAGTCGTCGGCTACGCTGCCTGCTGTATAGTCGGTTTCGTAGTACTGGCGGTAGAGTTTCGCTTCGTCGGCGTGCCAGTATGCGGTCAGGTCGCCGTTCATGATCAGCGCCAGCGGTTGGCTGAGCGCGCCGCCGTAGGTGATGTTGGTGGCGTTCGGCCACTGGCCTTTGCCGGTGTTGCTGTTAGCGAACCAGCTGGTGTTGGTGATGTTGTTCATCGCTTTAACCTGCTCGCCGTTAACTTGTTTCGATTTTGCCAATACGCAATAGGCGGAGTTGCAATCGGGATCGCGGCCTTCCATCCACCAGGGCATTTGCGGGTCGGAGGCGATCAGCAGCGTAAAGCGTTTAGTGTCTGTGAACTGGCTGAGCTGCGAGGTGTAGTTGGTGTCGTATTTGCGGTTCTTGCCCGAGCAAATATTGCTTGCCGCATAGCCGGCGCCGCGTCCGTAACTGGCCTTGGTAAGGGTTTTGCTGCAAAACACGCCGCTGTTGGTATAGCCGTTGGGACATCTTTGCCAGCACACCGGGCCGACGCCGTCGTAGCCCGTTTTGCAAGTGGGATAGCACAGTGCGCCGTCGGCCTCGGTGCCGGACGGGCAACTGTTGGGCACGCTGCCAGCGCCGCGAGTTTGAGATTTGATGCCTTTCCAGCACACCGGGCCGACGCCTTTCCAGCCGCTCGGGCAGGGCGTGTAACACAGACCGTCTTCGTTGACTTTGCCGTTGGGGCAGCCGTTTTTAATTTTACCGGCACCGCGGCCGTAGCTTTCTTTGGTGATCGGCGGCATGTCGCAGAAAACCCCTAGATTGGTGTAGCCGGACGGGCATTTTTGCCAGCATACCGGGCCGACGCCTTCATACCCGGAGTCGCAGGGTTTGTAGCAAAAGCCGTTGCTGAATTCTTCGCCGTCCTTGCATTTGAGTTGTTCGGGCAGCGTGCCGGCCGTGGCAGCAGGAGCGTTCAGGGTTACCAGAAACACGCTGAGCGCGAATAGTAAGGCTGTCGCAGCGTAACACTTGAACGCGGCAATGGCGGTTGTAAAAAAGTTACTGTTATACATGGCATAGTCTCCTAATAGTGGTTGTTCTAGTTTTTGCGCACCGCTCAAGCGCATTTGCCCGGATTGGGCTAGCGGGCGGTAGTGTCGCTGATGGGTTTGAAACGAATAAAGCCGTAACCGTCTTTTGTATTTCCGGCGGCGCGAGACCTCACGGGCGCAATAATTCGGCGACGAATAGAGGTAAGCGCCTAGCTAAAAGCCTGTGCGGCTATTCTCGTAACGGTCAGGCCACGCGCCGTGCACTCCTTATGCGTTTTGCTTGCGGCGTAGACCAAATATCGAGCGCTTCGCTGCGGATCTGGTCGCACAGCGCGCATAAATCCCCTTCCAGATATAATTTTTCGCAGCGTGAAAGACGGGTGCCGCAACGGCAGCAATGCTGGGCTTTCGGTTGTGTTTTCATCGCGAGTACCTATTTTTGGTTGTCTGATAGTTCGGTAGTCCGGCAACGGTCTCCGGGACTGGCGATTTAGATATGGCAATACCGGTGCCAATTGATGCTTGAAAGTTTGAAGTATTTTTAAGTGACTGTTATATAAAAAGTATTTTTGGATGAGTCAACGTTTAAGCCTGCTGACCATATGCTGAGCGCAGATTTTGGCTACCGTAATTCGTCATGCTTACGATATATCGTGCAATTGTCTGGGTTGTTGCGAGATGAAACGCGTTCGGTTTCGTGTGTTCCGATGAGTGATTGCGTGGTGTGGCCGGGTAATGCGCTTAAAACCACCGGGTGGAAACCTTGCCTGATTCGCGAGTTGCTTCCGTACCAAATTTACTGTGTCTCTGGCTAACAAGTAATTCGACGGTTAATTTTGAAACTACCGCATTTGCAAGGACAGTCCTCACGTCCCCCGCCTAGTTAGCGGATTGGATAATCCACACCGGTATTTCTAAGATTTACCTGGGTGCCGGTCGTGCGGAGAAACACCCGGTAGAGCGTAGGGGGTTAGCCGTGTAGCAGCGGCGATTGTAGGACTAACGCTGCCGCAATCAATGCCGCAGCACCCAAGATGGCGCGCAAGGTGCGGGTGTTGTTGCGTCTAAGTTGTTTTCGCAGTTCCAGCATGTCTTTTTGCTGTTGCTGCATTTGCTGTTCCATGTGCGCGGCGCTTTGCAGGGCTTGGAATACCAATCCGGGCATTTCGGGGATTTGTTCCGTGATTTCCGGGAATTTGGCGAACAGCTCCTTGATCTTTTTCGTTGGTCCGACCCGTTGCTTGAACCAGTTTTCCAGGAAGGGCTTAGCGGTTTGCCACAGATCCAGATCGGGATAGAGCTGACGGCCCAGGCCTTCGATATTCAGCAGGGTTTTTTGCAGTAATACCAGTTGCGGTTGTACTACCATGTCGAAGCGGCGGGCGGTCTGGAATAGTCTCAGCAGCAGCAAGCCAAAGGAAATGTCTTTTAACGGCTTTTCGAAAATCGGCTCGCAAACGCTGCGGATCGCGGCTTCGAATTCTTCCACTCGGGTCGAAGCCGGTACCCAGCCGGATTCGATATGCATCTGCGCGACTCGGCGATAATCGTGGTTAAAAAACGCCAGGAAGTTTTCGGCTAGGTAACGCTGGTCGGAGCTGGACAGGCTGCCGACGATGCCGAAATCAACCGCCAAGTATTTATCCGGCAATTGCACGAAAATATTGCCCGGATGCATGTCGGCGTGGAAGAAATTGTCGCGGAATACCTGGGTGAAAAAAATCTCCACGCCACGTTCGGCCAGCTTTTTGAAATCCGCATTGCCTTTGCGCAAGGCCTCGATGTCGCCGACCGGCACGCCGTAGATCCGCTCCATTACCAGCACTTTACGCCGGGTCAGCGGCCAGTGGATCTCCGGGATGTAGAGCATTTCGGAGTTTTTAAAATTGGCACGGATGGCGCTGGCATTCGAGGCTTCCCGCACCAGATCGAGTTCGTCAAGTATGGTTTTTTCGAACTCGGCGACGATTTCCATCGCCCGTAGCCGGCGCGCATCGCTCCAGAAGCGTTCGGCCAGGCGCGCCAGTTCGTACAACAAGCCGACGTCGGAATGGATTTTGTCTTCGATGTCCGGGCGCAGCACCTTTACGATGACTTTCTCGCCGCTGTTCAAGGTCGCGGTATGTACTTGCGCGACCGAAGCCGAGGCCAGCGGTTGCGGATCGAATTCGGCAAAGGCTTCTTCTATCGATTGCCCCAGTTGTTGTTCGATGATTTTACGGGCGGTTTCGGCGGAAAACGGCGGCACCTTGTCTTGCAGTTTGACCAGCTCTTCGGCGATGTCTTCCGGCAGCAAGTCCTTGCGGGTCGATAGGGTTTGACCGAATTTGACGTAAATCGGCCCTAGATCTTCCAGAGTCTTGCGGATACGCACGCCGCGCGGTTCGCGAGCTTTGCTGGTCCAATAGTTCGGCGACAAGAACGCGATATAACGAATCGGCCGAAGTAAGTGTGTTTTTAGAACAATTTCATCCAGGCCATGGAACATCATCACCCAGTTGATGTGGATGAGGCGCATCAGAATTTTCGGGCGAATCACGGTGCAGGTCCTTGTTATTGAGGCTCGGATATGGAGTGGGTCGAGGCTTCCAGGCGGTCGAGGCGGGCGCTGAGTCGGTCGCAATCACTACGGCAAGTGTCGATTTCTCGGAAAAATAACTCGGCTTCCGACTTGGCCGGCAGTTCGCGGGTTTCTTCCTGCAGGAATTCTTCCAGATTTAAGCGAAAGGTCGTCAGGGTGTGCTGAGTCCAGTCACGGCTGCCGCGAAACAGCTTAGCCAAGCGCTGGGCAAAGGCATCGCCGGTGTAGCGGGCGATTTTGCTTTCCAGGTTGATGTCCAGTTTTTCGAACAGACGCTGCAGGCGGCGCGCCAGTTGGGTATCGCCTTCGATGCGTACTTCGCCTTTAAACAAGGAACGCATGGGCGTGGCACTCAAGCCCATCAAGCCCAGTGCCGACAGAGAACCGCTCAGCGTGGCATCGGCTGCGCCCGGATAGCTTTCCAAAATTTGCATGCCTTGCTCGCTAGGGCAGAGATAGATGCTGCTATTGAGGGATGTAACATGCAAGGCGATGACCTTGCCGACCATCGGCGTCAGGTATTGTTCGATGTGATCGTCCAGCGCTAAATAGCGATTCAGCGCGCCTTCCAGGGTGGCAATAAAAAGCGGCTTAATCATCGGCTACCAGTTAAAACTTATAGCCGCGGTGTACGGCAACGATGCCCTGTGTCATATTGAAATACTCGCAACGCTCCAGGCCGGCGTTTTCCATCATTTGCTTTAACTCGTCCTGCTTGGGATGCATGCGGATCGACTCTGCCAGATAGCGGTAGCTGTCTTCGTCCTTGGCCACAATCGCGCCAATTTTCGGTAATAGATTAAACGAGTAAAAGTCGTAGACTTTTTCGGTAATCGGGTCGATGGGATGCGAAAACTCCAGCACGATGACCCTGCCGCCGGGTTTTAACACCCGGTACATGGAGCGCAAGGCCGCGTCCTTATCGGTGACGTTGCGCAAGCCAAAACCGATGGTCACGCAGTCAAAGGTGTTGTCCGCAAACGGCAGACATTCTGCGTTGACTTGCGCATAACGAATATTGCCGCTCAGGCCATGATCAATCAGCCGGTCGCGGCCGGTACGCAGCATCGCGGCGTTAATGTCCGCCAAGACCACTTGGCCGGATTTGCCGACGCGTTTTTCGTACAGTTTGGTCAAGTCGCCGGTGCCGCCGGCCAGATCCAACACGCTGTCGCCTGCGCGAACATTGGCCAGTTGCACCGCCACTCGTTTCCAGATGCGGTGGATGCCCATGGACATCAGATCGTTCATTACGTCGTATTGACTGGCGACCGAGTCAAACACGCCGCGCACCAGCGCTACTTTTTCCTGTTTGGGAACCTGTTTGAAACCAAAGTGGGTAGTATTGTCGTTTGTCATGATGTTCTTTAATTGTGTAGAGGCGAGCGGCGGCTCAGGCCGGCGGCTTTCAGTTCTTCCAGATAATTCGACCACAGCAGCGGGAAATCGGAGCCCAGCTTGTACAGCAAATCCCAGCTGTAAATGCCGGTGTCGTGACCGTCGCTAAACACCAGTTTGATGGCGTAATTGCCCACTGGCTGGATGTCGGTAATCGTCACATCCTCTTTGCCGATTTGCAGGGTTTCCTGGCCGGGGCCATGCCCGACCGCTTCCGCCGATTGGGTAAATACACGCAGATACTCGCTGGGCAGTTCGTAAATGCTCTCGTCGTCAAAATGAATTTCCAATATCGCCGAAACTTTGTGCAGCTTGATTTCGGTTGGGACTCGATGAGTGGGGGTGATTTGTACGCGCATTTTATAAGATGTAACGGCTAAGGTCTTCGTCGTCGGCGAGTTCCATCAAATGCGCATCCACATAGGCGGCATCAATGTTAATGAACTTTTCGACCAGGTCCGGCGCATCGAAGGAAATGTCTTCCAGCAGCTTTTCCAGGATGGTGTGCAGTCTGCGGGCGCCGATGTTTTCGGTTTTTTCGTTGACTTGCCAGCCTAGCTCGGCGATACGTTTGATGCCGTCGGCGCTGAATTGCACCTCGACGCCTTCGGTTTTCAGCAGAGCCTGATATTGCTCGGTCAGCGAAGCGTCCGGTTCGGTCAGAATCCGCACGAAGTCGTCCGCGCTCAAGGCATTCAATTCCACCCGAATCGGGAAGCGGCCCTGTAGTTCAGGAATCAGATCTGACGGTTTGGTCAAATGAAACGCGCCGGAAGCGATAAACAAAATATGATCGGTCTTGATCATGCCGTATTTGGTGGTGACGGTACTGCCTTCCACCAGCGGTAACAAATCGCGCTGCACGCCTTCGCGGGACACTTCGCCGCCGCCCATTTCCGAGCGTTTGCAGATCTTGTCGATTTCGTCGAGAAACACGATGCCGTGCTGTTCGACGGCTTCCAGCGCGGTTTGCTTGATTTCTTCTTCGTTGACCAGTTTGCCGGCTTCTTCTTCCTGCAACTGCTTCAAGGCATCCTTGATTTTTAATTTGCGGGTTTTAGTGCGGCCGCTGCCCAGGTTTTGAAACATGCCTTGCAACTGGCTGGTCATTTCTTCCATGCCCGGCGGCGCCATGATTTCCACGCCTACCGCCGGCGCGCTGACGTCGATTTGAATTTCCTTGTCGTTCAAGTCGCCTTCGCGCAACTTTTTGCGCATTTTCTGCCGAGTCGATTCCTCGGATTCCGAGAGCATGCCGCCTTCGGCGCGCGGCAGTAAAATATCCAGTACTTTTTCTTCGGCGGCATCGGCGGCGCGGTTTTGCACGCGTTCCATCGCCGAGATGCGGGTGGTTTTCACGGCGGTATCGATCAAGTCGCGAATAATCGATTCCACATCGCGGCCCACATAACCCACTTCGGTAAATTTGGTGGCTTCGATTTTAATGAACGGCGCATTGGCCAAGCGGGCCAAACGGCGGGCGATTTCGGTTTTGCCGACGCCGGTGGGGCCTATCATCAAGATATTTTTCGGGGTGATTTCGTCGCGCAGTTCAGCGGCAACCTGGCTGCGGCGCCAGCGGTTGCGCAGGGCTATGGCGACGGAACGTTTGGCGGCGGCTTGGCCGACGATGTGTTTGTCCAGTTCGCTGACGATTTCTCTGGGGGTCATTTGACTCATGGTTTTACTCTTGTGCCGGTTGTGGTTCGGCGTCTAATTCTTCGATGCGCAGATTGTGGTTGGTGTAGATGCAAATGTCGGCGGCAATGCCCAGGGACTTTTCGACGATCTCGCGGGCGCTCAGTTCGGTGTTTTCCAGCAAGGCGCGGGCGGCGCTTTGCGCAAAAGCGCCGCCGGAGCCTATCGCGATAAAATCGTATTCCGGTTCGATGACGTCGCCGGTGCCGGAAATGACCAGCGAGGTTTTACTATCGGCGATGATCAACAAGGCTTCCAATTTGCGCAAGGCGCGGTCGGTACGCCAATCTTTGGCCATTTCCACGGCGGCGCGGGTCAGATTGCCGCGATGCTTTTCCAGCTTGCCCTCGAAATGTTCGAACAGGGTGAAGGCATCGGCGGTGGCGCCGGCGAATCCTGCGATCACTTTGTCGTGATACAAGCGTCTGACTTTACGGGCATTGCCCTTCATCACGGTGTTACCCAGGGTGACTTGGCCATCGCCGCCGATCACGACTTTGTCGCCGCGTCTGACGGAAAGAATGGTGGTGCCTCTGAAATTCGTCATGTCTGTGAATGAAAAAGGGAAAGGCGGCGATTTTACATGTTCTCGGCGGCGTTGGGGTAGAAGTTTAAAACCGCTGGACTTGTGGGCGAAAGGGGCAAAGATTGAACAACGCACGAAAACTGATTAAAGTTGAAAGTGCTGGTATTTTAAGGGTGTGCTGTATTGACCGGCACGTCCAACACTACAATAACAACAAGAGGGTAGTCATGAAATTGTCAAATCGCTGGAGAGGTGCGCTATTACTATGGGCAATGGTTTTTTCAACTGCGGCGTTGGCCTTGTCGCCGGAAGAAGAAGAGAGATTGAAGGAGTGTAAACGACCGAAATTTCGAGATTTCGTGCCCGAGCAAAAAGCCGAGGTCGATGCCGGTGCCGATATTGCCTTTCACATTTCCCACAATGCCGATCCATTGACGGTCACCGCCGAAGCCCGCGGCGAAAAAATGAAAGTCAATGTGGTGGATAAAAAAACCTTTTACTTTGTGTCCGCGAAACTGCCGCAGTTGACTCCCGGTTTTGCCCGTATCCACGTTACCGCCAAATCGGCGGAAAGTAAATTAGAGAGCGGTTGTCTGGGGCAGGATGGCTGGCTGGTGAAAATCAAGGGTGAGGAAGTGGCCAAACCAGCCGTAAAGCCTGCTACGGGTCAATAGCGAATTTTGTCATTCTTAATTTGCCATAGCTCGAAGGGACGATTAGCGGTATCGAGCGCTAGTTGTCGCATGGCGATCCGGCGTTGCTGAGCGGGTTTGTCGATTTCGGTATAAATAAAACCGTCGTCGAACCCGGCTTTAGCGGCGTCGAACCGGTCGCAGGCGTAATATACCGCTTTCAGTCTTGCCCAATAGATGGCGCCCAGACACATCGGGCAAGGCTCGCAACTGGTGTAGAGCGTGCAATCGCTTAATTGAAAATCGCCCAGTTTTTGGCAGGCCAGCCGAATGGCGACGATCTCGGCATGAGCGGTAGGGTCCAGATCCGGCGTGACCCGATTCCCGCTGCCGGCAATAATTTCATCGCCTTTAACCACAATGGCGCCGAACGGTCCGCCGCCATTGTTGATGTTGTCGCAAGCCAACGCGATAGCTTGGTTCAGAAAGTCTTGATGCACTATAAATTCAGCGGATTATTGGGATCGATGCCTTGCATAAACGGTAAGCGGCGATCTTCGTTGGTGATTTGATAGACTTTGCCCAGCCAGTTATTGAATACCGCCTTGGCCGAATCTCGCCAGGTGATGTCCAGGTGCTCGATGATTTGGCCTTCCGGCATGGCTTTCAGTGGTCTGGCGCCGTGTTTGGCGGCTTTCACATGCACCGCATAGTCGGCTAGCAGACGTTGTACTTCGCTATCGAAATAATGTTCGGGATAGGGTGGGTAATCATCGCGTTCGCCGTGGTAATAGCGTAGCACCTCGCGCTTATATTCCTTAAGCAGGCTAATGTCGTCGTATTCCGGATGGCCCTGGAAGAACACGATGCGAAAACCATCCGGACTGACTGCGAGATGCACGCCGGCAGTTTCGCTGACCACCAATACTTTCAATCCGTGTTTTTCCATATCGCGCTGAAATACTTCGTTGAAACGCGAATGCGGCACGTCGAAGCGGGTATTGATTTCCGATACCAGAGGGTGCTGTCTGTCGACGACTCTGTGCGAAAACACGCCCCAACGTTTGGCGGGCAGGCGAGTGCGCTCCACCCCGTAACAATGTTGAATTAAGGCATGCGTAGCGAGGCATGAGCACAGCACCGAGGTGACGTTTTGCGTGGCCCATTCGAACACTTCGGTCAAGGGCAACCAAAAATCCTCTTCCTGCAAATGATCGTGGGTGACGTTGGCGCCGCTGATAATCAATGCATCCAGGCCGTCTTGCTTGATTTGCTCGAACGATTCGTAATATTGGTGAATATGCGCCCAGGCCTCCGGACTTCTTTCCAGACCTTCTATCGTAAACGGATGCACATGGAATTGCGCGATCTGGTTGCAGGCGCCGACCAGCCGGAAAAACTGACGCTCCGTGGCTTCCAGCGCAGCATCCGGCATGATGTTCAGCAAGCCGATGTGTAATTCTCTGATCGATTGATGGCTGGCGCGGTCCGGGCTGAGAATTTCCTCGCCTTCTTCGCGCAGGCGCTGAAAAGTGGGTAAAGCGGTATGAGCAACTAGCGGCATTGCAAGAACGGTCTCAAGGTTGTTGCCGGGCAATCGCCTCGGCAATCAGACGCATAAAGTCGTCTTCATTATTAACTTTGGCGGTTTCGTCGGCATTGATGGTATAGCCGTATTGGGCGGCAATCGCTTCGTAGCGCGGTACCCGTGCTTTGAACAATTCCGGAAACACCCAGCTGACAAACTCGTCCGGTGGAATTTGGTCGGTCGAGCCGTAACCTCGCGCGCGCATGAATTGCGTCAGTTTTTCATCGACGAATTCCGGCCGGTAATATAAGGGTTTCGGGTCTTTCTTGGCGCGGTCGATAATGGTCTGTTCCAAGGCGGGTGGAATTTTGATGTAGACGATCAGCGTGTGTTTAGCCAGGTTTTCCAGCACCTCTGGGCAATCCAGTTCACAAACGCTACCGCCGGCGTCGTTAATGAAATGCTTGTAGCCGTATATGTCTTCGGCTTTGTGGATGAAGTCCGGCACGTCGTTCATCGCGGCGATTTCCGCTTGATGATGTAGCGCCTGGCGGCGTTTGAATTCGTTTAGCGAAAGGCCGCCCTTGGCCGGATCGCCGATTTTGCCGAGAAAGCTGGATACCGGCGCCAGATTCTCTACCGTGATATTGCTGCAAATATAGATCGAGTCGGATTTCAGCAAGTCGCGTAAAAACGGTACGCCCATGGCTTGCTGCTTGATGTTGTCCAGAATCGGTTCTTCCAGGTATTTGGTGCCTATGCGATAGTCGCCGGAGTAATGAAACCATTTATCCCTGGGCAGTTTGGCCGAGAGAGTGGTTTTGCCTGCGCCGGACATGGCCAGCAGGGTGATGCTTTTGGATTCCCAGTCCAGAAATTGTTGCGGGGTCATTTTCATAAAAAATCTCAGTCCAACAAATCGCTAATGTCCAAATCTTCCGCGTCCGGGCGGGCATGGCGATCAGGGTCCGTATAGCCCAGATCGTCGGCTTCCAGCTCGTCGAACGGCGCGCTCCAATCCTCCGGATCTTCGATGTAATCGATAGTGGAGCTGTACCAGGATTCGTTGTCGTATTCGCCCAGATCACCGTTGGCGAACTGAACTTCCACCGATTCGTCGTTGCCTTCGATCGCGACAACTTTAAAGGTGAGATTACTTTCCAGGTCTTTATACCAGCGGCCTATGACTGGGTCTGCAATAGTGGTCATCGTTGCATCCTCGCTATGTTGATGTACTCGGCAATGATAGCGAGTTTATAGAAGCTGTGCGAGTACATGGGGGCAAAACTACCGGAATTTTCGATTAGAATGGCAAATTTGAATATTATCCGGCCGGGGTTATGAGCGAAGACAGATTTATCGAATTGGAGATTAAACAAGCCTATCAGGAGGATTTAATTCAGGCCTTGAATCAGGTGGTGGCCGACCAGCAAAAGCAAATCGGCAAACTGGAAGAAACCTGTAAATTACTGCACGATAAAATCAAAAGTCTGGCGCTGGATGATCGCCAAATTGGGGCCGTCGAAGAACGGCCGCCCCATTACTGATTTGAAACTTACGATTTGCGGTGGCTGTTGCGGCGTAAAGGCTTGGATGGGCTGGCGGACGCCAAGGTTTGCCGGGGTTGCGGCGATGCGCTGCAATCCATATGTTTGGCGCGCAGGCGGCGGCAAAAATCCTCGCTGTCGTCCTGTTGCAAACCGCTCCATTGCGCGCGCCAAGCCGTGCTGCCTTTAGTCTTGGTTTTGACGATGCCGGCACGTCCGGTTTTAGCTAACGCGCCGAGAGCGTTACGTGCGCGCTGTAAATTAACGTCCGCGTCGATTTTTCGCGGATAACTACCCATGCTGACCGTCCATGCGTTAGCGCGGTTTTGCGGTTTGGCTTGCGCCAACTGCGTCAGCTTTTCACGCCGGCTGTTATAAGGCGCATTGATTCTAATCGGTTCGTAACGGCTGCTGCCGGAGTCCGCACCCATTTGCTCAGCGCTGCCGGCGCAGCGGTTGGATGACAATTGAAACGGCGGCGGCAGGGCGCTGTAATCCTTCAATTGCGAAATATGTTCCCCGAACAGGCCTTTTTCGCTATTGGCAAAGCCCATGTCTAATAGGTTGCCCATTTGCTCGAAACGTTCGCCACTGCTGTGCGCCCCCAATAACACACCGATCAAGCGGTGACCGTTGCGTTTGGCCGAGGCGATCAGGTTGTAGCCGGAGCCGCAGGTAAAACCGGTTTTCAGACCATCGGCATCCGGATAGCTTTTCAGGATGCGGTTGGTGTTGGGCATTACCCGACCTTTGTAGTTAAATTCCGTCGCCGAGAAATAATGATAGTGTTGCGGAAAGTCGCGAATCAAGGCAGCCGATAATAAGGCCAGGTCGCGGGCACTGCTGATTTGACCGTCGTCCGGCAGGCCGCTGGCGTTCTCGAACGAACTGTTATACATGCCCAAAGTACGGGCTTGCTGGGTCATCATCGTCGCAAAATTGCTTTCCGAACCGCCCAGTTTTTCCGCCAATACTACTGCGGCATCATTGGCGGAGCGGGTGGTCACCGCCATGATGGCTTGTTCCACCGTCAGGCTCTGGCCGGTGCGCAAACCCAGTTTGGACGGCGGTTGCGAAGCCGCGTGTTTAGACGCGAACAAGGTGTCTGTCAGTCGAAGGCGGCCATTTTCCAATGCGGAAAGCGTCAGGTAGATGGTCATGACCTTGGTCAATGACGCCGGATACCAGCGTTGGGTCGATTCGGTTTCGTGGACCACGCGGCCGGTGTCGGCATCGATTACAATCGCGGCGTACCGCGCGGTTGCCGAGGGGCTTTGCAACATCAGGCAGGCTAGAGAAAGTAGCGCTAAACGGATTTTCGGTAGGGTGCTCAAGTTAGTACTTTGCTCCAGATATGTGGCCTAAACATTTGACTGTATTATTTAATCAGAATTATCGATTTCGAAAAAGACCCAATTGACGCGGGGATGATCGATTTTGATCTGTTTTTCCATTCCATTAATTAATTCAACAGCTTCGCCGACGCTTAAGTCCGCCAGTAATTCGGCTTTAATTGCCAGCATCACTTGGTTTCCATGGCTAACAGCCCAAATATTCAATACGCGGCTGACACAGCCTTGATCTTCCAGGTAACTTTGAACCGCGTCGCTAATCCGGATATCGGCTTCGCCGAGCAGCAAGGAATGTACTTCGCGGCCGATTAACACCGCTACGACCACCAAAAATGCGCCGATCAACATCGAACCCATTGCGTCGTAAAGCGAATTGCCGGTAAGCATAGTCAAACCCAGCATCGCCGCGGCTATCATTAGGCCAAGCAGCGCGGCCAAATCTTCCCCTATCACCACCATCAATTCGCTGGACTGGGTTTCTTTAAACCATTGCCAGAGTCCGCCTTCGCCGCGTTCGCTTGTCATTGCCCCCAAAGCCGCGCGCAACGAAAAACCCTCCAAAACCACGGCTATAGCCAATATCGCTAAAGCGATGCCGGCGTTTTCCACGGCTTGCGGTTCGTGATAGCGCAACCAACCTTCATGTATCGAAAACAGACCGCCTACCGAGAACAGCGTTATCGCCACCATCATCGACCAGATATACGACTCCCGGCCGTAGCCCATTGGGTGGCGTTGGGTTGCTGTCCGGGCCGAGCGTTTCATGCCGATAAACAGCAACACCTGATTGCCGCAATCGGCAAAGGAGTGAATGGCTTCCGCCAGCAGCGAGCCGGAACCGGTCCAGACCGCCGCGCCACTTTTTGTTAAAGCGATGCCCAGATTGGCGGCGAATGCGTAAATAATTGCTGAGGTGGAATTGCTATGGGACATGAGTATGGCGCCGAATAAATTGAACACAAGGGAGGGTCCGTTTGCGGAAAATTCTGCCGCAAACAGACTTGATCACTATGCCAATTCTAGATTAGCCGGCTGGATTTGCCGCAAATACTTAGCGCTTCAACAGATTAGGCGATGGTTGTGGATTTTTGGCGCTAAGTTGCGTTTGCCACCGATGACGCATTTCCCGGCCGCGGCGTTTTTGCAGCCAGCGTATGACGCCGGTGATAAACAATACCGGGCAGAGCAATCCGGAAAACAAAACCAGCAACCGGCCGGTCAAGCCTAAGGCTTCGCCGGTGTGCAGCGGGTGCAGCCAGTTGATGACAGTGTCCGAGCCGCCAAGCTCATCGGGATTACTGACCGCCAACACCTGGCCGGAATATTGATCCACCCAGACATTGGTTTTGGGGAAGCGCTGGCTGGGTTCGCCGGCTTGGCGCAGATTGATGCGGTAGCTGCCGCCGGTGCCATCCGGCGTTTCGATCCAGCACAAGCGCGCTAGCGGAAAGACGGCTTGGCCGGCTGCCACGGCTTGATCTAGGCTGATGCGGGCTTGATGGGTTTGGGGAGGGACGGATAGTGGTTTGGGCGATGCCTGCAATGGCGAGAAATGACCCAGCAGTGGATTAACGTATTGCGGAATCTCCAACGCAATCCCGGTTAGGGCCAAAACCAACATCACGATCAAGCTGTAGATGCCAGCCAGTTTATGTAAATCGTAATTCAAGCGTTCGCGGCTGGCATGGCGTTTTAGGCTCAGGGCATTTTTCAATTTGTGCAACGGCGGCCACCACAGATAAACGCCGGTGACCAAGGAAATCAGCAACAAACCGCCAACGATAGCCAGCAAAATCTTACCGGTTTCGTCCAGCAACAATTTGTAATGCAAATCGTAGAGCCAGGTCATCGCAAACTTGCCCCAGAAACGGTCGGCGAGTACAGCACCCGAATATGGATCGACGGATACCATCAGCGGCGCAAAGCCGTGATGTTCTGTTTCTTGCGGTTTATAGTAGCGGGCGGTGATTGCGCGCCTTGGATCGTCGGGAATTTCCAGGCGCCAGCCGCGTTGCCGTGCGGGTTCGGCTCGGCGTAAGGCCTGGAAAATATCCTCGTAGCTTAGCCGTTGGGCGCTTGGTTCGGAAATGATCAGCTGCGGATTAAGCCACTCGTCCAGATCGATATAAAACACCAGCAGGCTGCCGGTCAGACCGACCACCGCGATGACCAGTCCCAACGATAAGCCTAGATACAGATGTGCGGCCAGCCAAAATTGGCGTCTAGCCGGTTTTTTGCTGGCCGTCGATTTCATGGTGATGCGGGCTTAGTAGTCGAACTTGACGTTGACGGCGCCGTAGAACGCGATGCCGTCGCCTGGCGAGAAGAAAGGTTGGGCGGTGGCGCCGAAGGTTTCGTCGTACCAAACATATTCCCGGCGAGCATCGGTCAGGTTTTTGGCCTGAAATTGCAATTCCACTTCCTTGGTCACCTGATAGCCTAAATCGAGGTTGAGCAGGGCGTATTCCCCGTATTTGCCGCGTTGGTTGGCTTGATCGACAAAGTAGTCGCCCTGGCCGCTGGTCCATAGCGACGAACGCAATTGTGGCAGGATTTGGTAGTCGATGCCGGCCGAGAACAAGTAATTTGGGGTATTGACTACCTGATTGCCGGCGGTGTACTCCATCGTGCCGGCCGCGATTGCCGGAGGATTGCTGACTTTAGCCTCCTGCAAGGAATAAGAGGCCCAAACGCCGACTTTGTCAGTCGGGTAGACCTTGACTTCAATGTCCACACCCTGGCGCTGGGTGGCACCGATCATCGTCGAATCGACGCTGGCTAGGTTGCGGCTGATTTCGTTGCTGGCGTCTTGCGCCCAATAAGCGATCCGGCCTTCGGCCCAATCCACCGGTTTCAGCTTCACCCCAACCTCCCAGCCATCGTTCAAGGACGGACCGATATTCGCTTGGTTGCGGCCGATAAAGGTCGCCTGACCCAGGCCGACCTGGAAGGTGCGGCCCCAGTTGCCGTAAAGACTGTAGCCTTCGATCGGCGTAATCACCGCACCGATTTTCGGCTGCGAAACCGTACCGTAATCGTTCAACGGATAAGAGCCGAAGGTCGCGCCCGGGCGGTAGTTGAAGAAGCTGCCGTCGATGATGTCGGCACGGTAACCCGGTGTCAGTTTCAGCCATTTGAAGGGCTTGATCACGGCCTGGATGTAGCCACCGTAGTTCAAGAAGTCCCACTTCTCGTCGTTACGCAAACCGCTGCTACGGCGAACCCTGCTATCGCTCAAATAACGCAGGTACTTGTTTTGCTGTTGTTGGAAGTCGAATCCGGTTTCCACTGAAAAGTCGTCCAGCCAACTGACGACCGGATGGTAGGTGAGCGAGGTCATCGCCCCGTACTGGATTTCGTCGCGGTCGCGTTCTTGCTGTGCCGCGTTGGGCCCGTAAGTCACGTAACGTTGGTCGTCGAACAAGTTGCCGTAAACTTTGGACGACCAGAATAAAGTCTTGCTAACGTTGACGTCTAAATGGGTGCTGACTTGGCCAACGGTACGTTTGCCGCCGTCTGTGGCATTTCGGGCGAAGGTTTGGGTTTGATTAAGTAACTGTTCCTGGTAAGTCATATAGCCCGGTTCTTGGGCGCCGGCTTCGCTCCAGCGGGCGATTAAACCTATTTTGTACTGTTGGTCGTCCGGCGTATAAAACCATTTGCCGGAAAAGCTGTTTTTGTCGGTGTCGCTGTGGTCGCGGTAACCGTCGCTGGCACGGTAGGATATTTGATAGTTTTGTGAGAAACCGTCTTTTTCGTAGCCCAGTCCGGATTGGATGTCGTGGGTATTGAAGCTGCCGTAACCGACCCGGCCCTTGACGTAATTGCCGCCGGTGGTGGTGTTCATGCTGATGTTGCCGGCGAAGGAGTGCAGGCCGTAGCGGGCGTCGTTGGTACCTCGCACCACTTCAATCGACTCGATGTCCAGCGGAAACAGCGAGTCGATGAAATAGGTGTCGCCGCTGTTGGTGTTGCTGGGCACGCCGTCTATCAATAATTTGACCGCGTTTACCCTGCCTTCGCCATTGAAGCCGCGAAACGACATTTTTCCGGTGGTGATGCCTTGGCCGAATTGAGTAACCTGGACGCCGGGCATGCGGTGGAACAAGTCGTAGGCCGTCAACACGTTTTGGTCGGCGATCTTGTCTGCGTACATGATGTCTACCGAAGTGGCGATGTCCTTGCCGGTTAATTTAACACTCTCGGCTTGATCGCTGACGGTAACCGCGCCCAATTCGAAAATCGAATCGTCCTTAACGGCTTTTGGCTTGGGGGCGGGCGCTTTTTTCACCGCAATGACGCCTTCGCCGACTTGTTCGTATTGCAAGCCGTTCCGGTTAAGCACTTTTTCCAAGGCCTGCTGCACGGTGAAGTTGCCTTTCAATGCCTCGGCCTGTAAGCCTTGCACTACCGAGTCGGCATAAATCAGCTTAGTGTTGGTGGACTTGGCTAAGTTGTCCAGGGTGGTTGCCAGCGCTTGTGCGGGAAGGTCGATGCTCGCGGTCGTATCGGTCGCCAAAGCGTCGAGCGAAGCGGTCAGGGCAAAAGCCAGTAGCGGCAAATGCCGGCGCTGCTTTTTCAAGGGGGTGGTTTTGAGTTTGCAATCCATGGTTATCTCCGGTTAGTCGTGGGTGGCAAGGTTTTTTCTCTAGCCATACCCCAATAACGAAACAGGGCGGTCAAACTGGACAATGTTGTTGCATATTTTTTTAACAGCAGAGCAGGCAGCGAAGGATTAACGGGCGTACAGCACGATGGTCTGCTGTTGGCGTTGCACGCGGATCGGCAGGATTTTTTCCAAGGCCTGCAGAAACGGCTTGAGGTCGGCGGTATTGAAACTACCGCTTAGGGTTTGGCCGGCCAGCGTCGGGTCCGCGAAGACAAAACGCACGGCGTGGTAGCGCTCTAATTCCGTGACCACTTCAGCCAATGGGGTGTGATTGAAAAGCAGATGACCGTTGGTCCAGGCCGCCACTTGTTCGGCGTTGGTGCTTTCCGGTTTTTGCCAGTGGCCGTCTTGATCTATTTTACGGCTAAAGCCGGCCAACAAATTCTCCCCGAACCAGCTTCGGTCGGTATACAAGGCGACTTCGCCTTCCAATACCGATACGGCGGTGCCGCTGGCTTGGTGGCGTACGTTGAATACGGTGCCGACGTCTTCGATTTGTAAATTGCCGGCTTGCACGATAAAAGGCCGCCAAGCCTGGTGAACAACGTTGAACATGGCTTCGCCTTGTCGCAGTTCGACAGAGCGGCGCCACCAGGATAGACGTACGCTCAGTTGCGTCGCGGTGTTCAATTGCAGTTGCGAGCCATCGGCAAGCAGCACGGTTTGCCGCTCGCCCATGCCGGTTCGGTAAACCGCGCTCGTTGCACTGTAGTCCAGCCAGATGCCAGCCGTAATTGCAATCAGCAGGAGGCTGCCAACGACGGTTTTGCCGTTTCGCCAGGTGCGGGGCCGAGCCGAGCGCGCAGCCTCCAGGCCTGGGACCTTACGGGTTTTTAGCGTGTCCAGATTGCCCCATAGGCCCGCCACTTCATCGTAAGCCTGACTATGCGCCGGATTCCGCGAGAGCCATAGTTCGAATGCTTGACGCCTTTTGTTGTCGCAGTATTCGGATTGCAATTCCACAAACCATTGAGCAGCCTGTTTTAGAATCTGTTGCCGTTGCGGTAGGTCTGACGTCTTCATTGGCTCGCCAGCTCAGGATTGCGGATCGATTAGCATCTGATGGCAGTGCAACATGGCTTTGACTAATTGGCGTTGCACGGTTTTCTCGGAAATGCCGAGTTGCCCAGCAATCTCCGTATAACTTAGTTCGTCTATTTTACGCAGCAGTAAAATGTGCCGACATTGGCTGGGTAGGCCGGCGATGGCATGTAGTAGACGTTCGCACTGCTGGCTGAGAATGGCAAAGTCTTCCGGTTGGATACGCGGACAAAGTAGTTCGTCGTCTAGCATTTGCGACTTTGCGGCGGTGCGCTGATGCTGGCGGATAAAGTCTATCGACAAGCGTTCGGCGGTGCGGAACAGATAGCCGCTAAGATTGTCGGTATGTGCCAGATCGTCCTTGCGCAACAGGCGCAGATACGTTTCCTGACTTAGATCCTGGGCGGTATCAGGGCACTTTACCTTTTGTAATAGAAAGTTGACGATGGATTCCTTATGTTCGCGGAATAATTCGGCAATCTGATCGTGATGAATGGCGATGGCTGACAAACGGCGAGCTCCGGGTTTACTGGGTCGGAAGTAGGAATCGTCCGCAATCTATATGCCAATGGCTAGGGTACTGTTGTGGAAGTTGCGTTATTGCTGGCACGAGGCAGGTTTCAACGGCAGGAAAGGGACGCGTTATTCCGTGGAAACTGTGTTATATGCCGCAGCCAATAGGGCAATTAGCCTATTGTGCGTTCTCTAAAGAAGATTGGTATGGCAGGAGTTGAGGGAAACTGTTCTAAAACTCTTGCCAGACGAATTGAATACCGAGGAGGCCACGGGCTTTATCGATCAATGGTCCCAGCAATTTTAAAATCCGATATGGCTTTTAATTTGGCAGTGGAAGGGGATGTTTAAATTTTGCATGTAAATTGTTTGCCGTCGGATTGGGCTGGCTCTGTCAGCTGCTGGGGAAAACTCCCTAGGCATAAGCCTGGATTGGCAGGCGGCACGCATTTTCCGGTTATTAAGCTGCCGACCGGTTGGACAAGCGGTATAGTTTGTATTCGGCTCGTTCGGGCGGTTGATCGGGCGCGTCGGGATCGAGCTCCAATACGCTTTCGATGTGGGTCAGGTCGATTCGGAAATTCTTTGCGTAAAGCGATTTAATCTCTTCGCTAACACCCTGCGATTGGAGCAGCGTTTCGTGTTTCACGGCATCCTCGGTGGTCAATAGAAATATTTGGCTACTCTCCGCGGTGATCTTTCGTAAATGCGATACGTAGCCTTGGCGTATGTCTTCCGGCAGTGCGGTGAGTGCAGCCCTGTCATATACCGTCTCGATATCATCCAGGTCGGATGCTCTCAGCGCGAAATAATCCCCGCAGAAAATGCTGATTCTACCGTGTTGCCATAGCGTAAATTGACCGGCTTGCCGGCGATTGGGCTTTAAACCGTTCTCACGGAAAAATGCCGCTACCGCAATTTGACTTAATTCCACACCGACGACTCGATGGCCCTGTTCCGCAAGCCAGATCATGTCCAGGCTTTTGCCGCACAATGGTACAAACACTCGGCTACCTAAAGCTAAATTGAGAGTGGGCCAGAAGCGGGTCAGAAAACGATTGACGGTTTGCTGGTGAAAATCGATTTGTTGGTCGCGCCAGCATTGCAGCCACAGTATATTGTCTCGATTGCGCATGATTACTCCTGTTGTTATATCCGGCTAAAAGGTGAGATAGCGATCCGAATAGAGTTCGCTGTATACACTGAAGTCGGGTACAAAACTTCCAGGGAAAGGCTATGCAGGCCGAAAAGGCAGTCGCGGGACAGCCGCCCCAAGTTTGGGTTTGCTGGGCGCGATTGAAGAGAGTAACACGTCAGACGTGGCGGCATCCAAGAAAGAGAGCGCTTGCCGAGGCCGCATAACTTAACGCTATCTAAATACCGTTGCGCCTTAGTCGAATCGGCTGCTTGCGCCGACGAACCTTTCCGATGAACAGACATATTCCCCGGCGTAAACGGAGGTTAGTCAAGTGCGGGAAAATCAGCGATAACGGAAGATGTATCTAATGCAAGCGAATCGTCGTGACCGGCGATAAACTGCGCCGGAATAAAGTTTTGTCTATTTGAATATGTTGTAAATCAAGTTGTTATAGAGGCTTTTTGCCGGTTTCAAGCGAGGGCCCAGCATCGCTGCTGCCCCAAATAACGGGTTTGCTATATTATGCAAGCATCGTGTCTTCAAACTAGAGGGGGAGGGTTATGGATAAGCTAAGGGCGTTGGGTCTCGGGCCGGAAGGGCAAGACGAACAAGCTGTTAAGCAACAGTTGCATCTTTATATCAATTTGAAACTGGCTTCATGCGGACAGCCGACGTGTATCGATACCGCATCGGCGCAGTTTATGGATACCGCCCAGGACTTGCTCAACAGCTATCTGGAAAAAAGCCGGTTGCTGGCCAGTTCCTCCCTCTACCCTGCCGACAGACGTATTCAAGACTTCCTGGAGCGCTATTGCGCCGACCTCGGCTTTGCCAAAATCCCCAGTTTACCGACCATGACCTTCGAGCTGGATAAACATGGGGTGGCGCGCGAATTGTCGCTGCCGTTGGGAGAGGACGAATTTCGGTCCGAAATCGTTTCCAGCTTCCGGGTCAAGCAGGGTATTTTGCACAATCCGGCCAGCGACCGGCGCACTACGCAAGGCTCATTTCATGTTGCCGAAGGCGGGCTGCCTGTTCCCGGCGACAAGAAGCAGGTGCCCAAACTGACTTTTGCCTTGATGTTGGGTGAGGCTTTGAACCCGCCCGACGATTTGATGATTCTACCGTTTACCGCTCATCAGCCCAAACCGGCGCGGATGTTTGCGTCGCTGTTGCTGCGGCCGGTGGTTTGTCCGGAAATTCCGGGTGTCGCCGCCGAAAAGTCCATGGAAATTCGCTTCTTCGCGCCGGGCAATCTGGTCAGCAATCTGGATTTCGTCGAGAGTATCTTTGGCAACGGCGGCAATCCAGCTCTGCCGGAATGCGATGCGGCCCTGGATGTGGAGCATTGGTCCGGTCACAGCGGGTGCGTGATACTGGCGCCGCATTTAAGTAAACTCACCAAAAAACAACTGGGTCTGCCGCATTGGGATGAAGCCAGCGAACGCCAGCGCGCGGACGGCATGTGCTGGCAAGATCCGGCTGAACTGTATAACGAAGGCCAGGCCTTCAAACTGACCGCCCGAGACCGTAGCGGCGTGATCGTCACCTTGCTGGCCGACAATTATTATGGCTATTGCAAAAAGGAAGTGAAAACCCAGATCAGCTATGCCGCGAATTTGTTCGGCTTGGCGGAAGAGGAGCATGCCGGCGGCGCGTTGGCGTTTCGCCGTATCAATCATGGCGATGAGTTCGGTATCGGTAGCCTGACCCGTGAACCGGGCTACGATTTCGACGAGATGACCTATCACTATGGCGCGATCATGGACGTGCATCCGGAAGGTTACGCGGTGGATAGGCATTTTCCGGAAATTATCTACGTGCCGCAGGATCTGCGGATGAGTCTGGCGACACAGAAAATTACCTGGATCAGAAACGGTCAAAGCCACAGCATTCGCTTGCAGCCAGGCAAAATTTACGTGCAGCCCAACGGCTATAAAATTGAGATGTGCAAGCATCCCGGCGCGCCATCCTGGCGCTTGATCGGTACCGTCGCGGAAGGCACTTTTTGCCACAAGCCCTGCACGGTATCCGGCGGTGGTAAATCCGAAATTTCCAAATCCATCGAGGATGCTGCTATCTACGGCCCGCTGTTCGTGGACGATTTGCAGCACGATCTGGATCGGGTGCAGGCGATTTTCGATAAAGATTATACCGGCCGCTTCTTGCCGGGTTTTGAGCGCGAGGATCGCGGCCCCAGCCGGACTGTGTTGAGTTCGGAGCGCAGTCTGGGTTCGGTGATCAAGTTGTTGACGCCTTCTCCGAATCACACCAAAGAGTTTAACGATTGGTTGCGCTCCATTCCACCCAGCATTCTGGCTTTGGTGTTTTTGATCAAACGCTTTTACCGCCCGGAATGGGGTAATAACTGGCGCGACAATTTATCGGTGGACGTGATCGACGGCGCGCCGGGCCATGAGTTGAAATTGAATCAGCGTAAGATTGTTGCGACGTATCTACGGGTAGGTTTCGATCTGGATGGCGGCTGGCGGACTTTCAAGGTGAGGCAAGACTATATCGCCTGCGAGAAAGTGCAGATGGAAGACGATATCAGCGCCTCGGTCGTGGTGCCTATGGCGGCGGTACGCGCCTGGCTACCGGACGACGGTTATGAAATGAGCCTGAAGCTGGTCAGCAACTGCGAATATCGGCTATTCCAGCGCCCGGACGATGCGATTATCCCCGGTTACGACAAGCAGACCGAGCTGAACATGTCCGGCCCCGGCAATTTCATGGCCAATTTCGAACCTTTGGATCATGAGCAATTGTCGGCGGTCGTGGAAGATGTGTTGACTTTTTCCAAATTCACCGCGCCGATGCAAAAGCTGTTAAGCGACGCTTACCGCGACGGTAAAGGCTATGTGGTGTGTTCCGCGCATCCGCGTCTGGTGAACGGCAAGCCGTCGAAAAACCCGCGCTATCTGGAAACTCGCGTCGATGTGGTCAAACCCTTACGCAAATATGTGGCCGAGCTGGGCGCGCGTTTGCATCGCAAGATTCCGCTCAATCAACCGCTCTGCCATCCGGTGGATGCGGTATTGACCGGGCGCCGCAACAATCCACCCGAACCGGGCATCCGCGCGCTGGCGGTTTACAATCCGATTCATTATCAAGAGTTGCCGGAACTGTTCATGGACTTTGTTTGTTCCTTGACCGGCAAGTCGCCGTCTACGACCGGTGCGGGCAGCGAAGGCGCGTTGACCAAGGGGCCGTTCAATGCCTTGCGTGGCACCGCCGATCTGAATAATGCGCTGGTATCGTTCATTTTGACCGGCTATCCCGGCTTTTCCAGCTCGGCCGGGTTTATCGGTCCGGATACCCGCGTCGATCACGATATCAGTTTGTTGATTCCGGAGATATGGGCGCGGCTGTCGCGGGAAGAACGCCACCCCGCATTTCTGTTGGAACATGGCTATCTGGAACCGTTAAACGACTTCGAACACAAGGGACAAATCGTCTTGGCCAGCCGCCTGGGTTATCGCATCACCAGTCATTTCGTGCATGGTCTGATGGGCAAGATCTTCGATAATCCGTATGCGGTATTTACCGACGAGATTTTGCAGCCTGAGCGCCAGGATCTGGAGGTGTTTGTGGACGGCATCAATAATATCGTCGAAACCCAGCAGCGCGTTGCTCAGCAATATCTCGAAGACGGTAGCATAGAAGACGCCTGTCCGCCGCTGTATGCCTTGCTGCATATCATGGCCGACGGCCACTATCAGGGCAAGGATGCGCATCATCCGGAGATTCGAGCGATGTTTACCCGCGATTATTTACTGGCTTCGGATTGGTATCGGGAACGGCTGCATATCAAGCAACAGCGCGAAATTGCCTTATGGCAGCGACATGTCGATTATTTAGGCGGCTTCTTGGAAGAAAGCAGTCACCAGACTTTGATCGACGAGCTGAAGTTGGTCGAACGGCATCGCCAAGCCCAGCAGAAATTGGCGGAACTGGCCTCGCCGGCTTATTTGGAATCCTTGGTCGGTACCTTGGGTGCGGATCCGCTGGCACCATACACCGCCGGCGCGGTTTAACTCGTCTACACCAAAAAAATGAGGGATACCGGTCTCGCGGCCGGTATCCCTTTTTATTTTATAGCACGGTTTATTGATTTAACCTTTGCGTTTGGCTTTGGTTTTGCCTTTAGGATTTTCGTGGGCGATCAGCGAACGGGCCAGTTTGCGCAAGCCGTTGGACGATACTTCCAGCCCAAGCGGCGAGCCTATCGATTCCAGCTCGTACATCAAGTCGGTCGCGGCAATCAGGGTCACATAGCGCAGGCTGTTATTGCCTGGTAGCTGAGTAGATGCGTTGCGCAGCAGCGGGGCGAGTACGTCCCAAGAGCTGTTGAAGAACTTGCGCACCGGATCGTTTTCCGCGACATATTCCGCAGTCAGGCCTTGTTCAAAGGCGACGCCGGCCTTTTGCAATACATCGCGCAAGGTTGCCCGGCTGGCGTCCGCGTCGGTATTGATAGGCGCTTTCTCGATATTTTTTTCCAACGATGCTTGCCAGCCTTGCCAGAGGCTGCGCCATTGTTTCAATTCCGTTTCGTTCAAAGCCGGAGCTGCTTTTAAGCCGCCGGCAGTTTGGTTGGTGGCGGTGTAACCAACGTTGATTAAAATACCTTTCTCATCGGCTTTGACTTGATTGAAGCGCAGGCTGTTGATGGTGTCGTGCAATTCCTCGCTGTCCTCGGCGGCTATGAAGGGCAGCAGGGTTTTTGCGATGTCCGGACGAGATTGGTTTAAGTCGATTTTCAGGGCGGCCAGCTTGGGCTCGGCGGCTTTTTTGATCAACGATTGCAGTTGGGCGATATTCAACGGCTGGCCGTTGCGGTCGAAGGCATTGAGCTGGGTGACCGGGAAGCTAAGCACGTTACCGGACGCATCCAGCGTCGGTTGTTGCAGGGTTTGCAAGATGCCGGACCATTCGATCAGTGTCATGCATTTGCCGCCCAGCGCGGTGCCGACACGGGCTTGTACATTGTTCTGGATTTTCACCTGGCCCTGCTCGCCGCTGATTTGCGGATGGTCCAGATCCAGAAAGCTACATTGCTTGCCGTCTTTCCAGGCTCTTACCGATTGATCAGGGCCGTCGTAGAGCTGGCTAACCAGCACACTTTTGATTAAACCGTATTCCATCGGCACCGGAATATTGATTTCGCGGGCAATACCGGTCTGTGCGGTCAGCAGCAAGCCGGTGGATAGTAACAGGGCACGCATTTTTGACATGATTTACTCCTTAACGTTGTCGGGCGCAGGTTGATTAAGCGCGGCCGTGCCGCGATATGCGGATGAAATAGGGTAGCGGCGGTCACGGCCAAAGGCTCTGGGCGTGATGCGGATGCCGGGCGGCGATTGCCGGCGTTTGTATTCGTTTCTGTCGACCAGGGAAATAGCCCGATGTACATCTGCTGCGGCGAAGCCTTGCGCCACGATCTCGGCGGCGGATTTATCCTGTTCCACATACAAAGCCAGGATCGGATCCAGCACTGAATAGGGCGGCAGGGAGTCCTCGTCCTTTTGGTCGGGCGCCAGTTCCGCAGAGGGCGCGCGGGTGATGACGCGTTGCGGAATAACCGGCGACAAGGTGTTGCGGTATTCGGCCAATTGGTAGACCAGTAATTTGGATACGTCCTTCAGCGGCGCAAAACCGCCGGCCATATCGCCGTACAGCGTGGCATAGCCCACGCTCATTTCGCTTTTATTACCCGTGGTCAGCAGCAGATTGCCTTGTTTATTGGAAAGCGCCATCAACAGCACGCCACGGCAGCGGGCCTGGATATTTTCTTCGGTGGTGTCTTTTTTGCTGCCGGCAAACAGCGGGGCCAGCATTTCGTTAAATGCAGTCACCGCCGGTTCTATGGGGAGCACGTGATATTTGACGCCCAAGGCTTCGGCTTCCAGGATCGCGTCCTGGTTGCTCATATCTTGCGTATAGCGCGATGGCATCAGCACGGCTTCGACATGATCGGCGCCCAGCGCATCAACCGCCAAGGCCAGCACCAGTGCAGAATCGATGCCGCCGGACAACCCGAGAATCGCCCCCCGGAAACCGTTTTTACGCACGTAGTCTTGAATTCCCAACACCAGCGCCTTGTATTCGCTCACCACGGGTTGATACAAATCGGCGGTATCGGATTTTTGCGGCTGCTGATTGACGAACTCCACTATGTTCAGTTGTTCTGCGAATTCGGCGGCGCGGAATACTACGTCGCCGTTGCGGTCAGCGACAAACGAAGCGCCGTCGAAGATCAGTTCGTCCTGTCCGCCGATTTGATTCACATAGACCAGCGGAATCCCGGCTTCTTTGACCTGCGTGCAGATGATGTCCTCGCGTTGTTGCATCTTGCCGGCATGAAACGGCGAGGCGTTCAGGGTCAGGATAATATCTGCGCCGGCAGCACGGTTTTTGGCAATGATGCCGGGTTGCCAGATGTCTTCGCAAATGGTCAACGCTAGCCGGCTGTAATTAACCGTAAACAGACAGGTTTGTACGCCGGCGGTAAAGTAACGCTGTTCGTCGAACACGCCGTAGTTGGGCAGGGCTTGTTTGTCGTATTCGGCAAGGGTTTCGCCGTCGCGTAATGCCACGGCGGTATTGTAGAGCCGCCCATCTTGTTGTCGGGGATAGCCGATGACAACCGTTATGCCCGCTATCTTCTCGGCGATTTCGGCAACGGCTTGTTGCGCCTGCTGAATAAAATCGGGACGAAACAGCAAGTCTTCCGGCGGATAGCCTGTGACGCACAGCTCTGGAAATACGACCAGGTCGGCCTGCTGCTGTTTGGCTTGTTCGGCGGCAGCCAGGATTTTACCGGTGTTGGTTTGAATATCGGCAACTGTTAAGTTCAGTTGGGCTAGTGCTATTTTTATCGACATTATTTTTTGGAAAAACAATCCCGCATCGCTACACCAATATCCGAAGGCGAGCTGACCATGCTGACGCCGGCCGCTTGCATCGCCGCAATTTTACCTGCCGCGGTGCCCGCACCACCGGTGACAATCGCACCTGCATGGCCCATGCGTTTACCGGGCGGTGCGGTTTGGCCGGCGATGTAGCCGACCACCGGTTTGCTGACGTGGGCTTTGATAAAATCGGCAGCCTGTTCCTCGTCGCTGCCGCCGATTTCGCCGACCATTACGATGCCGTGGGTATCCGGGTCATCCTGGAAACGGCTCAGTACGTCGATAAAATTCATGCCGTGAATTGGGTCGCCGCCGATGCCGACGCAGGTGCTTTGCCCAAGGCCTTCGCGGGTAGTTTGGTGCACCGCTTCGTAGGTCAAGGTTCCGGAGCGGGAAACGATGCCGATCTTGCCGGGCAGATGGATATGGCCGGGCATGATGCCGATCTTGCATTGGCCTGGCGTGATCACGCCGGGGCAGTTAGGGCCGACCAGCAGTGAGCTAGTACCTTGCATCGCTGCTTTGACCTTGAGCATTTGCAGCACCGGAATGCCTTCGGTGATGCAGATAATTAGTTCGATGCCGGCATCGACCGCTTCCAGAATAGCGTCGGCTGCAAAAAATGGTGGCACATAGATCATCGTTGCAGTGGCGCCGGTGGCTTTCACGGCTTGTTCGACGGTATCGAATACCGGTAAATCCAGATGTTTAGAGCCGCCGCGTCCCGGCGTGACGCCGCCGACCAATTGGGTGCCGTAGGCTAGCGCTTGTTCGGAGTGAAAAGTACCTTGTTTGCCGGTGAAGCCTTGGCAAATGACTTTAGTGTGTTTGTCGATCAAAATGCTCATGGGCGGCCGCCCTCCATGGATGAAGTAAGTGTCGACGATGGTCGGGAACCAGCGTCGACCTCCGCCAATTTAACTGCCTGTTCGGCCGCGCTGTTCAAATCTTCCGCCGCGTATAGGCCCAAGCCCGAGTCTTTCAACATCGCCAGCCCTTGTTCGACATTGGTGCCTTCCAGCCGCACCACCACCGGTATGGTTAAGTGCATTTCCTCGACGGCCGCCAGGATGCCGGCGGCGATCACGTCGCACTTGACGATGCCGCCGAAAATATTCACCAGTACTGCCTTGGTAGTGCCGTCGGACAAAATCAATTTAAATGCGGCTTTCACCTTGTCTTTATTGGTGCCGCCGCCCACATCCAGGAAGTTGGCCGGCGCGCCGCCTTTCAACTTGACCATGTCCATCGTTGCCATTGCCAGTCCGGCGCCGTTCACCATGCAGCCGATATTGCCGTCCAGCGTGATGTAGTTAAGGTCGAATTGTTTGGCTTCCGCTTCCTTGGCGTCTTCCTGGGAAGCATCGCGCATCGCGGCGATGTCCGGGTGTAAAGGGATGGCGTTGTCGTCGAAATTGATCTTGCCGTCCAGTGCCACCAGTTTGCCGTCAGCGGTTTGAATCAGTGGGTTGATTTCGATCTGGCTGGCATCCTTGGCTAAAAACAGTTGATACAGGCCGTTCATAATGGTTTGCAGCTGGCTTTGCTGCTCTTTACCCAAGCCCAGTGCAGCCGATACCTGGCGGCATTGATAAGGCTGCAGGCCTGCTGCAGGATGCACCGGCACGCGGACGATTTTCTCCGGCGTCTCGGCAGCCACCGCTTCGATGTCCATACCGCCTGCGGCGGAGGCGATAAAGATCAGCCGTTCGCTTTCCCGATCCAGTAATAGGCTCAAATAATATTCTTGGTTGATTGCCGAAGCTTCTTCCACCCAAACGCTATTGACCGGCAAACCGGCTGCATCGGTTTGATGGGTAACCAAACGCGTGCCCAACATGGCCGCGCTGTAGTCCTTCACTTCATCCAGATTCCGGGCAACCTTCACACCGCCGGCTTTGCCTCTGGCGCCGGCATGAATTTGAGCCTTGACCACCCAGGCAGGGCTGCTCAATGACTGTGCGGCTTGTTGCGCTTGTTCCGGCGTGGTCGCCACGGCGCCTTGCGGCGCGGGGATCGCAAACTCTTTGAAGAGTTGTTTCGCCTGATATTCGTGAATATTCATTTAGTGCTCCATGGATGGCTTAAATCGCGGCGTCTCAAGTTGGTGCTATGATTGAACTTACAAACATTCTAACTAACTCTGCATAAAAAACACGGGCAATGCTTTCTTCATCGGTCGATACTATTTATCCCTGCCCTTTTTCTAAAGGGTACGGCATTCCCGTTCGGCAAGCGTGGTTGATGTTGAAGATTTTTGCGCTCTATCGGTTCATTACCGCCAGCTTGTTCGTGATGCTGTTTTATTTGCGGTTCGGGCCGTCGTTATTGGGTTCCTACGACGCGTCATTGTACCAGTTCACCAGTATTGCCTATCTGGGGATTTCGCTGTTTGCCGCGCCTGTCGCATTTCGACCGCGTTGGGCTTATGCCAGTCTGGCACAATTATTTATTTTTACCGATATAGTCTTCATTACCTTGTTGATGCATGCCAGCGGCGGCATCGGTAGCGGCATCGGAATCTTGCTGGCTATATCCATAGCGGCTGGCGGCTTATTGATTGGCGGGCGCTGCGCGATGTTATTCGCGGCCTTGGCCAGTCTGGCGATTCTTGCCGAAGAGGTGTATGCAATAGAAACGCATGCCTTCGAAAATACCACCTTGACTTATGCCGGCATGCTTGGCGTGTCGTTTTTTTCGATAGCGTTTTTGTCGGTGATATTAGCGCAGCGCGCCGAACAATCGGCGATTTTGGCGCAAAGGCACGAGCAGACCATCGCCAGGCTGGAAAGCCTTAACCGCTATATCATCCAGCATTTGCAATCGGGCATCATGATCGTCGATGAACGGCAGGTTACTCAGCTTTCCAATCAGTCGGCGTTGCGTTTGCTGGGATTGGTGTTGCATCCGGAGGAACTGGCCGAGGTTGCGCCGGAACTCAGGCAGGCTTTCGAGTTGTGGCGTGCCAATCGGGATCAGGATTTTGCGATTATCCAATTAGCCAATCGCAACGAAGTGCAAGTGCGGTTTTCCGAGTTGAGTATGGATGACGAAGCCTTATATATGCTGATTTTCGAGGACATTGCGTTGTATAACCAACGCTTACAACAAAGCAAGCTGGCCTCTCTAGGCCGGTTGACGGCCAGTATTGCCCATGAAATTCGCAATCCGCTCAGCGCAATTAGTCATGCCGGACAGTTGTTATCGGAAGCGCCGGACTTGGATGTGCAAGAGTTGCGTTTGACGGAAATCATCCAGCACCATTGTCAGCGGGTAAACAGCATCATCGAGGACATCCTTAAGCTGTCTCGGCGCAACCCGTCGCAGAAACAAAAAATTGCTTTGGACCAGTGGTTGCCGGCCTACGTTAACGAACAGAAATTGAACCTGGGCGAGCGGGCGGAGTGCTTTAAATTGATTTTTAAAGCGCAGGGCTTGAATGCCTGTATCGATAGCGGCCACTTGAAGCAAATCCTCGACAATCTTTGCGCCAATGCCTTGCAATACGGCAGGCCGGAGTGGGGACCGATTGTGCTTGAAGTGTCTCTGCTGCAGGATGCGCCGTGTATAAAAATTATCGATAATGGCGCGGGAATTGCCCCAGAGCATCGGCAGCATTTGTTCGAACCGTTTTTTACCACCTCTCACCAAGGTACCGGTTTAGGCTTGTATATTTCCAGGGAGTTGGCCGAATTGAATCAAGCGGAATTGAGCTACGCGGCTGATCCCGGAAAACCTTGTTTTACCTTATTGCTGGCTAATGCCGATCACGCCGTCATTGAAATATGAATATGCCTGTCACGCTGGTTGTCGACGATGAACCCGACATCCGAGAATTACTTGAAATAACCCTAAACCGCATGCACATTCAAACCCGTTGCGCGGCCAATTTGGCCGAGGCCAAGCAGTTACTGGCCGGCGAGGTGTTTGATTTGTGTCTTACCGATATGAAGTTACCGGACGGTGATGGGCTGGATTTGGTCGATCACATTCAATTGGCCGGCTTGCAGTTGCCGGTGGCGGTGATTACCGCGCATGGCAGCATGGATATTGCAATCAAAGCCATGAAAAAAGGTGCCTTTGACTTCCTGTCCAAGCCCGTCGATCTAGCGGTATTGCGGCAGCTGGTCAGTCATGCGTTGCAAGCTTCGCTGACCCGGGTTTCCGACAAAGAGCGGCGCACTCGCGATATCTTGCTCGGCGAATCGGCGCTGATGTGTGCTATTCGCTCGAAGATCGACAAGGTGGCTCGCAATCAGGCGCCGGTTTATATCAGCGGCGAGTCCGGTTCGGGGAAGGAGTTGGTGGCCAGATTGATACACCAGCAAAGCCCGCGCGGCGATAAGCCGTTTATTGCAATTAACTGCGGTGCTATCCCGCCGGAGTTGATGGAGAGCGAGTTCTTCGGGCATAAAAAAGGCAGTTTTACCGGCGCGGTTGCCGATAAGCAGGGTTTGTTTCAGGCGGCTGACGGCGGTACCTTGTTTCTGGATGAAGTGGCCGACTTGCCTTTAGCCTTGCAGGTCAAATTGTTGCGGGCGATTCAGGAGAAAAAAGTTCGACCGGTCGGCGAACAGCGAGAAGTGGCTGTAGATGTGCGTTTGCTGAGCGCGACCCACAAGGATTTGGCCAAAATGGTGCAGGAAGGCAGCTTTAGGCAGGATTTATATTACCGGATCAATGTCATCGAGCTGAGTTTACCGCCGTTGCGGGCCAGACCGGCCGATATTCCGCAACTTACCGAACACCTATTATTGGGTTTGGCCAGCGCCAACGGTATGCCTTTGCCCAAGCTGTCGGAGGCGGCAGTGAGTGCATTGAAGAAGTATTATTTCCCGGGAAATGTGCGCGAGCTGGAAAACATATTGGAGAGGGCGCTGGCTTTGCATGAAGGCGGCGTAATCGAGGCTGACGATCTGAATCTGCCGTTGGGAATGGAGTTGGCGGCGGTGGAGGATTACGATGCCGAGAAAATGTCTCTGGAAAGCTATCTCGAAGATATCGAGAAAAAAGCGCTGAGCGCTGCGCTAGAGGAAAATCGCTGGAATAAAACCGCTACAGCTAAATATTTGGGGTTGAGCTTCCGCTCTTTGCGGTATCGATTGAAAAAATTGGGATTGGAATAGAGAAAACAGAGGTCGGAAGCGAGTAGGAGCCGGCCACTCGCTTCTTCCTGATATGGAGTACCTTTATTGGTATTTTGCCATGCCTCTCAGTTGTTGCAGCGCTGCTTGGATTTTAGCGGTTGCCGCGTCGTCCAGTTCATTGTTTTTATAGACCTTGTCCAATAATCCTTCTTCGACCAACGCATCCTTGATCCAACGTTTTGCGAATGCGTAGCTGGAGGGTACTTTTGCAACTTCGCCGGTCTTAGGGTTTTTCACGCTATCGGTTGTTATGGCGGGGCTAGTGCTGGCGGCTGTTTTGGCCGGGGCTGATTTACTGGCTTTTGCGGCGGGCTTGGGTGTGGCGGTTTTAGCTGGAGCGGGTTTTGCGGTGGTTTTTACGGCGGTGGGCGGAGGAGGCGTCTGTTCCGCTTGGATTACCGGTTTTGCCGGTTCCGCCTTGGTGGGCTCGGGCTTACTGATTTCAGGTTTTTCCTTTTTGCCCCCTAAAACCACAAAAACCACGTAAGCCACAAAAATAGTGGTCGCTATAAAAAGCAATTCAGCCATAACCCTTCCCCTTTGTTTGTTTTATTTATTAAGATTCAGAACAATGTGTTGACACGATTTAAACACCGCGGGCGAATATACCAGAGCCGGTCAAACCGGTAAACTAATACACCATCTAACGCAAGGTTCGCAGATGGTTTTTCGGCAAATTCAGCCGTTTGAAATGGCTGGCTGATGACTGCCCAGCAATAGTCCCAACGAGATTTTATGCCCCTCCAGCAGGTTCTGTTCGGGCTTTCCGAATGCGTAACCCTGGCCGAAATTAACGCCGATTTCCTTGAGCTTTATCGCCGTGCCCGCCGATTCCACGAATTCCGCGATGGTTTTTTTGCCGAGTTTTGACGCAATCTCTACCATGGATTTGACCAATATCTGGTCAGTTTCATTGTCGAGTAGGTTTTTGATGAACTGGCCGTCGATTTTGACGTAATCGACCGGAAAGGTTTTTAAATAATTGAAAGAGCAAAAGCCGGCGCCGAAATCATCCAACGCGAATTTGCAACCCAGGGCTCTGATTTTATTGATCATGTGCCGGGTTTTTTCGAAATTGTCGACTGCTGCCGTTTCAGTTATTTCGAAGGTTAGGCGGCTGGCGTCTATCCAGGTCATTTCCAGTTTGTCGCTAATGGTCGATAGCAAGTCGGGGTACTGAAACGCAGTGCTGGACAGGTTGATTGCCAACGAAATATAAGACATGTACGTCGGCAGCGCCGCCAGGAAGTTGATGGCATTCTCAACTACCCACAGGTCAATGGCATGAATCAAACCGGTTCGCTCGGCGACCGGGATAAATTGATCCGGCGTGATGATTTCATTGCCGTCGCCCCGCATCCTCAGCAACACTTCATAGTGGGAGACATTGCCGTCCGACAATTGCACCACGGGCTGGAAAACCAGGAATAATTGATTGTCCCGCAAGGCTTTCCGGATTATGGGCACCCAATAGATGTCGCGGCGGCGTTCCTTGACGGTGAGATCTTCGCTGTTATATACACAAACTTTGTCACGACCGGTACTTTTTGCGAAATTACAGGCCTGGCGGGCATGCAAAATCATTTCGCCGGGATGGAAAGCGGAGATGGTGTTATCTAGCGTGGCGATGCCGATGGAAACCGATGCGCTGTAAGAGACTTCGCCGGTAAAAAACCGGAAGTTGTCCACCGTGTTCTTGATGGTTTCCGCCAAAATTTGCGCTTGTTTCTTGGTTTTGTTTTCCAGAAACAAACAAAACTCATCGGCACCGATACGGGCGAATAGGCTGCCCGCCGGTAATAATTTTCTCACCAGAATGGTCAGTTCCACCAATAAACGATCGCCCACCTCAAAGCCTTCCAGTTCGTTGATCAGACTGAAACGATCGACATCTATGAATAATAAGGAGCCGTCTTTGTGAGCTTTATTGCTGTGATTTAACACTAACCTGAGTTGGCGTTCGAAGCTGCTGCGATTGAATAAGCCGGTCAGTTCATCGTGAGCGACCAGAAATTTAAGTTTGGCATCGATAACGTTTTTTGCAGCCAGTTCGTTGATCAGCAGCTCTTCCTGACGATGACGTAATTGGCGTTCCTGTTTCAGACTCAGCAAAAACTTTACCGCGAGTATCAGTTCCTGCGTATTGACCGGCGTGTTGATTTTATAGGTCAGGCAGTCTTCTTGCTGCGGCTGGCAACGGTCGAGTTCGCAGTTAAAACTCTCGTCGTTCAGAATGACGACCGGGATGACTGTTATCGAGTTGGTATTGGAGAGGCTTTGACACATCTCGCGTGGCTGGCAGAGGGGCAATTTGGCGTTTAGGACGATTAGACCGATCATGTCCGGTTGATCGCTGTAAGGTTTCAATATCTCGTAAACCTGTTCGCCGGTGCCTGCTACGCGAATTTCCGTAAAGCCCGTGGCTTTTAATGTCGAAACGATTTTTTCAGCAGAGATTTCATTGTGCTCTGCGACGACTATGAGTTTTCCTTTGAGTACGTCACTGGCAATCATCTAATACCTTCCTGGTATTTTCATAAAATAGGGAGCTATGAACATGGGGTGTGTGGAGGCCGGCATTCAGAAAGCTTGTATTTTCATTGAATTGGTCTAGGTTTAAGCGCAGCCTTTAATGTAATTTCTATGCTATTGGTTTTCAGTATAGGTGTAAATTTAATTTTTTAGAATTATTGATGATAGTTTCTTCGCCATCTACCTTGACCGTTGCGGATTTGCTTCGAGGCGATTTACAGCTTGCCTCGCCGCCGAGCGTATATTTTTTGCTAAAAAAAATAGTCGACGATCCGAATAAGACCGCCAAAGACGCCGCTTTCGTTATCGAAGGCGATGCGGCATTGGCTATGAAGCTACTGAAGATAGTGAATAGTGCGTTTTATGGCTTTCCGTCGCAAATAAGCTCCATCGCAAAGGCGATAACTTTGATTGGAACTCGCGAGTTGCAGAATCTGGTATTAGGTACGTTGATAGTGGAACGTTTTTCCGATTTGCCGGGGCAGCATTTTTCCATACACGATTTCTGGGCCAGGAATTTGCGTTGCGCATTGATTGCTCGAGAGCTGGATGTGCATTTCGGTAAGCATTATGCCGATACCGCGTTTTTATGCGGTTTGATCCATAACGTCGGTCAATTGGTATTTTACCGGAGGATTCCGGTGTTGGCCCGCGAAGTGGACTTATTGTTGCAATCGCAAATGCAGTTGGCCGTCGACGACGAAGTGACGATAGAACAGAACGTGATAGGGTTCGATCATTTTCAGGCGGGAGCGGAACTGTGCAGGCTATGGAACTTGCCTGAAGTGATTGTGGAAAGTATTCGATTACACTGTTTTCCCGATACTATTACCCCCAACGCCGATTTGGCTGCCATGGTTAGGTTAGCAAACTGCTTAAGCCGAATAGAAAACCCATACGATGCTCATGCTGTCAACGCGTTGAACCTGTCTCCCGAGAAAATCAGCTTCATTCTCGATAAAATCAGCGACGAGTTCGAAGTTATTTTTAAATTGTTTTACCCTGCCGTCTAAGCGCGATTAGTGCCGCGAACTCCTCTTTGAGTTTGGCTAATGTAAGCCTGACTTCCCTGCTACGGAAAATGTTGCTGAAAGGCGACGCAAACGACAAATAGCCCCTTCCATTTATCGCAAAACATTTGGTGCCGCTGCCGAATGTTACTGTTGTTCCAAAAAAGCAACGGATTGGCCTAATAAATCGGTTTTGTCACAAAGTTGTCATATTGCCTCCCTACAATGCGCTCAAGCTCTCCGGTTGTTATCGGTTTTTAGCTAATGCATTGATTTATATTAAATTTTGGAGAATATTGATGAAGCTTTCTAAACTGGGTCTGGCAGTGGCAGCCGTGATTGGCTCGAGTATCGGGGCGGAGGCCATGGCGCTGGACTTGTATGTCGATGCCAAAACCAAACAAATTTTTGCCGAACCGGGTCCTGGGCGTACCAAGCTGGGTTCGTTCGAAAAAGTGGAAGACACTGCGGCTCAAAAAGCCGATGCACAAGCGCAAAAAGCTGAAATAGAGCAAATCAAGCAAGATCTGGCATTGAAAAACAATGAATTGAAAGCATTGGATGAGCACGTCAAGGATGAAAGATTTGGCGAACTGAAAATTGACGACAAAGGTATCAAATTCGAAAGCAAGGACGGTAACTTTGACATGTCCATTAACGGCCGATTACAGGTGGACTCGCAGACTAATGTATCGGGTCTGAGTCATGGGGGCGTTGCTGATCCGACCGGCGCAAATACAACTAATCAACTCGCTGACGGTGCCGGCATTCGCCGTGCTCGTATCGGGATTGAGGGTAGCTATTACAAAGATTTTGGCTATAAGTTTGAATACGACTTCGCGCGGGGCGATGGTTCGGTTGCCAGCGGTATTACCGACTCTTATATCGCTTGGAATGGTTATAAGCCTTTTAGCGTAAAAGTCGGTCAGTTTAAAGAGCCATTCAGCTTGGAAGAAGCAACCAGTAACCGTTGGTTGACCTTTATCGAACGTAACAACGTGGTCAATACCTTCTCTGATAACGACAATGCCTATAAAGTCGGTTTGGGATTGGGCTATTCGCAGCCTCGTTGGACGGCAAATATCGCACTACAAACAGAGTCCGTGGGTAAAGGCGGCGCGTCCAGCAGCACCAGTTCGAATAATGCAATGGGTAATGCCAACCGTAATAATGGTTCGGGTGATACCGGTTGGGGTGTAACTGGTCGTGTTACGGGGCTGCCTTGGTTCGTAGACAGCACCAAGTTTTTACATGTTGGCTTGTCCGGTTCCGAGCGGCAGATTGATAACAATTTTAGGGCAAACGGAACCTTCAATAACGGAGGCATCAGCTTTGGCAATCAAATTAGTACCAATGTCGATAGAACTTATATCTTGAATACAGGTGTTTTGACTGCCACTAATGGCTCACGTATTGCCCAACGGGTAGCCCGCTTCGGAGGTGAAACGGCGTTAGTTTACGGTCCGTTTTCTGCGCAAGCCGAGTACATTCAAGCAAACATTTCCGGTAAAGGTTATAACGACGAAATGCTGAATGGTTATTATGGTTATGCCAGTTACTTCCTGACCGGCGAATCCAGAGCTTATAAAGCTTCGACCGGTGCTTGGGATAGAATTAAACCCAAACAAAACTTTAACACGCATGGCGGCTGGGGGGCGTGGGAAATCGCTGCCGGTTACGATTATTTAAACTTGATTGATGGCAACATCAATGGTGGTCGTGCGACAACCGGAAAAGTAGGCATAAACTGGTATCCGAATTCGCACATCAAAATGATGGCTAATTTTATCCATGCGTTAAACATTGATACAGCAGGTGTTGTGAATGCTGCAGACGGAACAGCAAACACGCGTGCACGGGCATATAACAGTGCCAATTTCGATGTTGTTGAATTGCGAGCTCAAGTTGATTGGTAATAAAGGAAGTTGGGGCTAGGGAAGCCGAGTTTAAACTCAAAAGCCGCACCCTTCGCAAAGGGGGGTGCGGCTTTTTTGTTATATGAAAAGAGTTGAAGTTAGTTTGGGTGGCTTGGTTACTTGTTATCGGGTTTTTGCCTAACATTGCGGTTGGAATCTCACGAGGAGGAATTTGCTTATATGGTTAAGCTGGCTCGCTCTGTTAGACTACTTTGCCGTTTTGCAACTCAACAATCCTATGAGCGATCAACATCAATCCTTAACGTGGTATGGCTGGCTGTCTATCGCCGCCGCTATCAGCACGATTGCGTTAAAAAGCTATGCCTATTGGCTGACCGGTTCGGTGGGTTTGCTATCGGATGCGTTGGAGTCGGTGATTAATTTGGTGGCGGCGATCATCATGCTGGCGGTGTTGACTATTTCTGCGCGGCCGCCGGACGATACCCATGCCTACGGGCACGAAAAAATCGAATATTTCTCCAGCGGTGCCGAGGGCATCATGATTTTGCTGGCGGCATTCAGCATCGGCTACGCCGCTTGGGAACGGTTATGGCATCCGCTAACCTTGCATCAGCTGGATTTAGGTATTGCCGTATCGGTGTTCGCTTCGTTAATCAATTTGACGGTAGCCAGAATTTTGATTGGCGTCGGTCGCCGCCGACAGTCGATTACGCTGGAAGCCGACGGCAAACATTTGATGACCGATGTTTGGACTACGGTCGGAATTTTGATTGGTATCGCGGTCATTTCCGTGGCGAATCGGTTTGAGCCCAGTTTGGCCTTTGCCAAACAATGGGGGCTGAACGGCTGGGAAATTTTGGATCCGATTATCGCGATAGGGGTCGCGCTGCATATTGTCTGGGCCGGGCTGCAACTGATACGGCGCACCGTGGCCGGATTGCTGGACGCCGCGCTATCACCCGAAGAAATTGCCGAGATCGTCGCGGTGCTGGAGGCTTATGTCGTCAGTGACGGTATCGCCTATCATGCTTTGCGGACGCGTTATGCCGGCGCGCGCCGCTTTATGTCGGTGCATGTGTTGGTACCGGGCGGTTGGACGGTGCAGCAGGGCCATGATTTGTTGGAAAGTATGGAAGGGCGGATCAAGGACAAGTTCGACAATATCGACATTGACACCCACCTTGAGCCTATCGAAGACTCTGCGTCCTGGGAGCACTAAACACTCAGTAAGCTGAGTCAGGCATGCTTAAACTTCGATCAGGTTCAGCGCTACTTCTTTAAAGTGCTGTCCGACTATTCTAAAACCGCGCAACTCCAATACGCCTTTGGTATTCAAGGAAATGATCAAATGTAGCGCACCCTGATAGCCGGCTTGTTCGATGTCGGTTGCGGATGGAACGGCCGGTGTGTCCGGGTGCGAATGGAAAATCGCGAACAGGTTTTCGCCTTTATCGCGCATTTGCTTCATGGCGGCGATTTGTTGGCCGGCATCCAATAAAAAGCGATTTTTCGGGGTATCGGCACTGTTGTCAACCGGATAACAGCTGAGCGGCATGCCGTTGCTGTCCGCGCCGATCAGGCCGCAAATTTCCGCGTCCGGCGATAATTGCGCCAGATGTAGCAGTTGATTGGTAAGTTTGCGCGGTAGAGAAATCTCACTGCTGGTCATAGTTATTCCCATATTCCTGAGGTGACGCGGGGATTGCCCGATAAATCTAGATGTGTGCAGACCTGCCGGTAACCCAAATGCTTAAAAATGCCTTGTGCTTCGGTTTGTTGATTGTAGCCGTGTTCGATCAATAAGCGCCCATGGGCTTTAAAATGGTCGCGTGCCTGTTCGGCAAGCATGCGAATATCTTGTAGCCCGTTTTCGGCGCTCGACAAGGCATTCCCCGGTTCGAAACGGACATCGCCCTGTTGTAAATGCGGGTCGCCGTGAGCGATGTAAGGGGGGTTACTAATGATTAAATCAAAGTCGGTTTCTTCGATCCGGTCGAACCAATGGGATTGGATTAAACGGACATTGTTGGTGTTGAATTGTTTGGCATTATCTCGGGCAATGTTTAGCGCTGCCGCACTGAGGTCGGTAGCGCTTACGTCCGCCAATGGCCTTTCGGCTGCCAGCGTGATGGCAATAACGCCGGAGCCTGTGCCGAGATCGATAACTTTACAGGGGCGGTCTGTCGGGAGCAGGGCTAAGCTAAGTTCTATCAATAATTCGGTGTCGGGCCTGGGGATCAGAACATCTCGGCTGACTTTGAAGTTGCGCGACCAGAATTCGCGCTGGCCGGTTAAATAGGCAACAGGTTGGCCTTCCGAACGTTGCTCTATTAGCCTTTGAAACTGGGCGCATTGTTCCGGACTTGGTTGATGTTCCGGCCAAGCTCGGAGAAACGAGCGGTTCTTGTGCAGGCAGTGGCAGAGCAATACCTCTGCGTCCAATTCAGCGGAGTCAGAGCTTTCTTTCAACCGCTCTATCGCGATCGGCAGCAGGTCGCGGATAGACCTTTGTCGTGGCGAATTCGCTACTGCGGAATATTTAGGCATTGCCCAGTTGCGTCAGCAGTTCCGCCTGATGTTCGTGAATGAGTGGTTGAATCACATGCTCCAGCCCTCCCTCCATGATTTCTTCCAGCTTATAAAGCGTCAGATTGATGCGGTGGTCGGTGAGTCGGCCTTGCGGGTAGTTATAGGTGCGGATGCGCTCGGAACGGTCGCCGCTACCGACTTGCAGCTTGCGGCTTTCCGATTGCTCGGCATGCTGTTTTTCCTGGGCGGCGGACATCAAGCGCGCTTGTAAAACCGACATCGCGCGGGCGCGGTTTTTATGCTGCGAGCGTTCGTCCTGGCATTCCACGACTACACCCGACGGGATATGAGTGATACGGATTGCCGATTCGGTACGGTTAACGTGCTGGCCACCGGCGCCGGAGGCGCGGAAGGTGTCGACGCGCAAATCCGCCGGGTTGATGTCGATTTCGTCGACCGCATCGACTTCCGGCATGATCGCCACGGTACACGCCGAGGTATGCACGCGGCCTTGCGATTCGGTTTCAGGCACGCGTTGTACGCGGTGGGTGCCTGACTCGAATTTCAGTTGTGAATAAACATTCTGGCCTCTGATGCGCATGATGACTTCTTTAAAGCCGCCATGTTCGCCGCGATTTTCGTTGATGATCTCGGTGCTCCAGCCCTGTCTTTCCGCATAGCGTTGATACATGCGCGCTAAGTCGCCGGAGAAGATCGCGGCTTCGTCGCCGCCAGTGCCGGCGCGTACCTCGAGAAACACGTTGCGGTTGTCGTTGGGATCTTTCGGCAACAGTAGAATTTGCAGTTGTTGTATCAATTCCTCGCGTTGCGCCTCGGCGGCCTGAATTTCCTCTTTGGCCATCTCCCGCAGTTCAGGGTCGCTGTCCTTGGCCATTTCCTGGGCTGATTCCAGATTGGCTTCATTTTCCTGATAGGTTTTGTAGCAGGCAACCAGCGGTTCGATTTGCGAGTATTCCTGGCTCAGGCTGCGGAATTGATTTTGATTGCTTTGTACTTCGGGCTGCGACAGCAGCGCGGTGATTTCTTCAAAGCGCTCGCCGAGGTTTTCCAGTTTGGTTTGTATCGAGGGTTTCATTAAGGATGTTTATCGTAATTTGAAAATTTCGCGCGAGGCGGCGATCAGGTCGTGGCGTTCGTTGGCGCCGGCTTCGCGCAACTGCGCGCAAGGGGTATGGATCAGCTTATTGGTTAAGGTGTGCGCAAGACGTTGCAATACTTCTTCGGCAGCTACGCCACTGTTGAGTTGCGCTTGAGCTCTTTGCAAGGCTTCGTCCCGAGTTCGTTCGGCTTGGGTGCGGAAGTCGCGGATGGTTTCCTGGGCGCCTTGCGAACGCAGCCAGGCCAGGAAGTGCTCTACTTGGGTGTCAATGATTTCCTCGGCCTGCTCGGCGGCCCGGCGGCGCGAGTCCATGTTTTGATTGACGGTGTTCTGCAGGTCGTCGACGGTGTAGAGGTAGACGTCCCGCAATTGGGCGACTTCGGCTTCGATGTCGCGCGGCACGGCTAGGTCGACCATGAACATCGGTTTGTGTTTGCGGATTTTGATCGCACTTTCCACGCGGCCCTTGCCAAGTATCGGTAATTGGCTGGCGGTGGACGACACCACAATATCGGCTTCCGCCAAGTGATTAGGCAGTTCGGCGAGGTTGATCGCATAGCCGTTGAATTGCATCGCCAGGGCGTGGGCTTTGTCGTATGTCCGGTTAGCGATAATGATGCGCCCTATGCCATGTTGATATAGATGGCGGGCGGTCAATTCTATGGTCTCGCCGGCGCCGATCAGCAGCGCGGTTTGTTCGCTGAGTTTGTCGAAAATTTGCTGAGCCAATTGCACGGCGGCAAATGCCACCGAGACCGGGCTGGAGCCGATGGCGGTATCGGTGCGGACTTTTTTGGCGGCGGAAAAGGTGTGTTGAAATAACTTGCTGAGATTTCTGCCCAGCGTACCTGCTTGCGAAGCCGCATGGTAGGCGGTTTTCATTTGGCCGAGAATCTGCGGTTCGCCCAGGATCATCGAATCTAGGCCGCAAGCAACTCTGAACATGTGGCGTATCGACTGGCTGTCCTTGTAACTGTATAGGTAGGGGGTAAATTCCGCCGGTGTGATCTGTTTGGTATCGGCAATCCAGTTTACTAACGAAGACGGATTGTCACTGTCGGCTTGATAGTAAAACTCGGTGCGGTTGCAAGTGGATAGTATGGCCGCCTCGCTAATTTCGCGAAGATTCCACAGATTTTTCAGCGTGTTATCGAGGATTTCCGTCGGGAACGCCAAGCGTTCGCGGACCGCGACCGGCGCTGTATTGTAATTTATCCCTACGGCAAGAAGAGTCATCGGTTGCGAACAATAGCATAAGAAAAGTGCGATATTTTAAGGAATGCGCGGTTTTTGTCCAAATACAATGAAACGACAGTCCGATTCAGGGGCTTTTTCTGGTAATCTATCGATAATAAATTCTCAAAAATGGGTCAATAGATTGCATGAAAAAATGGATAGCCATCGCAATATTTTTATCTTTGTCCGGATGCGCGGTTTCGCCCGAGAAGGAACCTGAGGCAGAGGGAGAGGCTGCCAAGCCAGACGGCTTGGAAAGTAGAGTTAATCGCAATACGGTGATCGACGAGGAGGTGCTGTATTTGTTGATGGCCGCTGAATTGGCTGGGCAGCGTAATCAGTACGACTTGGCGATGGATGCTTATTTGCAGGCTGCCAAGCGAGTTGACGATCCGAGAATCGCAGAGCGGGCGGTAAAAATAGGCTTGTTTTTGAAAGACGAGCAGCGGACTCGAGAAGCCTTGAGCGTCTGGTTGGCTAAAGACGGCAAGAATCTGGCGGCGAGAAAATTCGCCGTGTTATTGGCAATCAAAAATTCCGATCGCAAGGCGGCGGTTGAGAATCTGAATGCCATGTTGGTTGATGATCCGGCCGGGTTTGAAACCGGTCTGCTGGAAATGACCAAGTTATTGGAAAAAGAAGGGCGTACGCAATTCACTTACGATGTGTTGGAAGACTTGGCGCTTCAGCATCCCGCTCAAGCCAACGTATTTTTCGTCCAGGCGGTTTTGGCTTCGGTCTTGCAGAATAACGAGTTGGCTCAGCAAAAAATTAATCGGGCTTTGCTGATAGAGCCGGATTGGAATAAGGCGATTATTTTTCAGGCTCAGTTGGCTGGAAGATCCGGTGATCTGGCTAAGGCTCGTGCCTCTTTGGAAAAAGCGGTCAAGCAGGCCCCGGAGGATCGTCAGCTCAGAAAAATGTTAATAGAGGTGTTGGTTAATAGTCGTGACTACGACGATGCCATTAAGCTTTGTCAAAACGCACTGGAAGACAAGCCTGACGATGCGGAGATGTTATTCACTCTGGCTTTGATTCATATGCAGCAAGGGCAGGTCGATAAGGCTGAAAATGCGCTGGAGAAGCTGTTGAATAACCCGGAATGGGAAGGTCAGGCCAGTTTTTATCTGGGTAAAATTGCGGTGGAGCAGCAGCATCCGGATAAAGCCTTGACATGGTTCGATAGGGTCGGGGACGGCAATTATGCTTTCGATGCGGACATAACGGCAGTGTCGATATTGATGAGTCAAAAGCGCTTCGAGGATGTCGAGGTGCGCGTGAAACGGATGGACATCAAATATCCGGAGCAACATCTACGGATTTTGATGGTTAAGGCCGAGCTTTACAATCAATTAGGTAAATATCAAGAAGCATTCGATGTGCTGACGCAAGCATTGAAAGATATGCCTGATAATCGTGAAGTATTGTATGCCAGGGCTCTTGTGGCCGAGCGTTTGGATAAGCTGGATGTTCTGGAATCCGATTTGCTGAAGATTTTAGACAAAAAGCCGGATGACGTCGGTGCGTTGAATGCATTGGGTTATACCTTGACCGACAGAACTCAGCGTTATGACGAGGCCGCTAAATATCTGGAACGAGCTATCGGTTTGCAGCCTGATGAAGCGGTGGTAATCGATAGTTATGGATGGCTGCAATTTAAGCTGGGTAAGCCGGAGCGGGCATTGGAGTATTTGCGGAGAGCCTATGAAAAGCAGGCTGAAAATGAAATAGCTGCGCATATTATTGAAGTATTGTGGGTTATTGGAGAGAAAAAAGAGGCTAAGGAGTTGTTCGACAGTGTCTATAAAAAATCGCCGGATGACGAATATTTGCTGGAGTTTAAAAAGCGCTTCTTACAGAGTGGGCAATGATTTTTAAGAAATGTCTATTTGTCTTGCCGATTTTAGGGTTGGTGGCCTGTTCGTCGTTACCGGAAGCGCCTATCGATGCATACAGTTTGAGCGACATGCGCGTCTTGCAGCAACAAAGGCAATGGTATTTTGAAGGGCGTTTGGCGTTAACTGATGACCGGGATTCCATTTCGGCGTCGGTAAGTTGGCGGCATAATCCAGGGCGAGACGATATAGAGCTGGCGGGGCCGTTGGCTCAAGGCAAGCTAATCATTTCCGTCGGTCCAGATGTTGTGGTTGTGGATGACGGCGATAAGCGTCAAGAGTTTCGTGGGGCTGTTGACGAGGTATTGGCTGAGCAATTGGGTGTGAATATGCCGGTTAATGCTTTCACATATTGGGTGTTGGGGGGGGTGGATCCGGAGCAGGCGTTCGTTGAGCAGGGTGATGGATTTGTTCAGGCCGGTTGGCGGGTTAGCTTTAAGGAAATGCAGCGAGTGAATACGCTACTGTTGCCACGGAAAATCAATGCGGTTAAAGATAAAACAATAATTAAGTTAATAGTGGATCAGTGGGATTTGTCGTGACTCAAATGCAAGAAATTACGGCGGGATGGGGTGAAAAGTGGCCGGCGCCGGCAAAATTGAATTTAATGTTGAGAATCACGGGGCGCCGTCCTGATGGCTATCATTTGCTGCAAACGGTATTTCAGATCATAGATTTGTGCGATTGGATAACTTTTCATCCTGCGGAAGACGGTCGCGTATTTTTGCGTAATCTAATTCCAGGGGTGCCTGAGCAGGAAGACCTAACCATTCGTGCGGCAAATTTGTTGAAGCAATACACCGGGTGCGGAGCTGGTGTCTGTATTGAAGTAGAAAAAAACCTACCCATGGGGGGTGGGCTTGGAGGCGGCAGTTCGGATGCTGCTACGACTTTAGTGGCTTTAAACAAATTGTGGGATTTGCGATTGACTGTCGAAAGGTTGATGGAGCTGGGTTTGCAATTGGGTGCGGATGTGCCGGTATTTGTATTCGGTTACACGGCTTGGGGGGAGGGTGTTGGCGAGAAACTGTTGCCGATAACGATCCCTGAGCAGTGGGTGGTAATTATCAAGCCGGACTGTCATGTAAATACTAAACAGATTTTTTTAGCGGAAGAGTTGACAAGAGATAGTAAAGTCGTCACAATGCGCGACTTTCTTGCAGGCGATAGGCGGAATGATTGTCTAGCGGTTGTCAGCAAGTTATACAAGGTCGTGGGTGAGGCAATGGATGCTTTGTCCCAGTATGCGGAAGCAAGGTTGACCGGGACTGGTGCGTGCGTGTTTGCCCAGTTTGGCTCTGAAGAGTCGGCTCGGAATGCTTATGCGGCATTAAGTCGAAATTGGTCATGTTATTTGGCCAAAGGTCTTAACAGGTCGCCGTTATATAAAAGCTAAAACAGGGAGTGGTTAAATCAATTTAATGGGCTGTCGCCAAGCGGTAAGGCACGAGGTTTTGATCCTCGCATACCTAGGTTCGAATCCTAGCAGCCCAGCCATAATCTCCAAACAACAATCCCTTGGGAGTGCTTGAATGCAAGAAGCATCGGTAATGGTATTCTCGGGCAATGCCAATAAAGCATTGTCTGAAGGTATTGTGAAGAAGCTGAATATGCGTCTTGGCATGGCCAGCGTCGGTCGTTTTAGTGATGGCGAGATTTTTGTAGAGATAGAAGAGAATGTTAGGGGTAGGGATGTATTTGTGATACAGCCTACTTGTGCGCCGACCAACGAAAACCTGATGGAGTTGTTGGTCATGATTGATGCATTGAGGCGGGCCTCTGCTGCGCGCATCACTGCGGTGATGCCGTATTATGGGTATGCTCGCCAAGATCGTCGCTCAAGATCGGCCAGGGTGCCGATTACTGCTAGATTGGTTGCAGACATGATAGGTAACGCGGGGGCTGATAGAGCGTTGACCGTCGATTTGCACGCTGACCAGATTATGGGGTTTTTCGGGATTCCGGTTGATAACGTTTATGCTTCGCCAATTCTGCTCGGCGATATTTGGCGTCAAGAGTACGAAAATTTGATAGTGGTTTCGCCTGATGTCGGTGGAGTGGTTAGGGCCAGGGCTATCGCGAAACGTCTTGGTGATGCTGATTTGGCAATAATAGACAAGCGTAGGCCTCGGGCCAATGTGTCTGAAATTATGCACATAATCGGCGACGTTGATGGTCGGACATGTGTAATGGTCGATGACTTGGTTGATACGGCCGGTACTTTATGTCATGCAGCTGAGGCGCTAAAGAAGAATGGTGCTAAGAAAGTGGTGGCCTACTGCACGCATCCCGTGTTGTCTGGTGCGGCTGCCGATAATGTTCAAAGGTCTGTGCTTGATGAGTTGGTGGTTACTGATACGATTCCTTTGACGGAGGAATTGTCGGCCGTAACGAAGATTAGGCAATTGAGTGTGGCGGAAATGCTGGCAGAAACAATACGCCGAATAGCTGTTGGTGAGTCTGTAAGCTCGCTTTATGTTGATTGATTAAGAATTAAAGTAGTGCTTGTGGAACAAGCTTTTGGAGAAAAAAATGGCTAACGTATTTGAATTTGTTGCAGAAGCTCGCAGTGCCTCGGGCAGTAGTGCGGCTAAAGTTGTTCGTCGCCAAGGTAAGGTGCCAGCGGTAATTTATGGCGGTAGCGGCGAACCTGAAATGTTGCTGCTGGATCATAATGAGGTTGTTAAGCATTTGGTGCATGAGGCTGTTTATTCTCACGTATTGGATGTTAAGATCGACGGCAGAACGGAAAAGGCTGTGCTGAAGCATATTCAGCGTCATCCTGCAAAGCCGCAGGTGCTGCACATTGATTTTATGCGAGTCGACGAAACCCACAAATTAAAAGTGCATGTGCCTTTGCATTTTATTAATGAAGCAATTTCTGTTGGGGTTAAAAAAGGCGGCGTTGTCGCGCATGCAATGGCTGATGTTGAGGTGTTGTGTATGCCGTCCGCATTGCCTGAGTTTATCGAGGTGGATTTGGCGGCGGTAGAAATTGGCTCAACCATTCATCTCTCTGATTTGATTTTGCCGGCTGGGGTTGAGATTCCTGTGCTACAGCATGGTGTGGAGCATGATCATCCGGTCGCGCAAATTGTTAAGTCCAAATCGACGGATTCTGCTGAGTAGGGTGTCGGTTTTTAAGATTGAATGATTAAGTTAATTGTTGGGCTGGGTAATCCTGGCCAGCAATACGAAAAAACCCGGCATAATGCCGGGTTTTTGTTTGTGGATTGTCTGGCAGATTTCTTCGATGCAAGCTGGGTGGCGGCTAGTCAATTTCAGGGTGAGTTGGCTGAGTGCAATATTTCGGGGAGTAGATTGGTTTTGTTGAAGCCGATGACGTTCATGAACAAAAGTGGGATGTCTGTGGGTAAGGTTTTGAGATATTACAAATTTAGACCCGAAGAATTGCTAGTGGCGCATGATGAGCTTGAGCTTGTTGAAGGAATTGTCAGGTTAAAGCGTGATGGCGGGCATTCGGGGCACAATGGTCTTCGTGATATTATTGCGCATATCGACTCCAGAGATTTTTATAGGCTGAGGGTCGGCATAGGTAGGCCAGCTGCTGGGAAAAATGTAGCTGATTATGTGTTGTCCAAGATGTCTTCGGATAGTCAGTTAAGTTTGATGAGGTTATTTGAATTGCTGTTGGGCTGTATGGGTGGGGTGATTGAAGGTGATCTGGCTTTGGTTAACGAGTTGGTTCTTAGTAAATAATCTCATAAAAAAACTTGACTAAGTTTTTTTAAATAAGGATAATTGATCGAATAAGTAACGGAGGGGTTCCCGAGCGGCCAAAGGGATCAGACTGTAAATCTGCCGGTTCTACCTTCGGAGGTTCGAATCCTCCCCCCTCCACCACCAAATTTATGGGATCTGCGGGTGTAGTTCAATGGTAGAACTCCAGCCTTCCAAGCTGATTGCGTGGGTTCGATTCCCATCACCCGCTCCATTTCCGGGGTAAAGTACTCGCTCATATAGCTCAGTAGGTAGAGCACTTCCTTGGTAAGGAAGAGGTCACCGGTTCGAATCCGGTTATGAGCTCCAGATTGGATTGAATGTTTTTGTTGTAGTTAGGGTGTTTCATAATGGCTAAAGAAAAATTTGAAAGAAAGAAACCGCACGTAAACGTTGGCACTATAGGCCATGTTGACCACGGCAAAACCACATTAACAGCGGCATTAACAAAGGTTATGGCGGAGCTGCAAGGCGGCGAAGTTAAAGCTTTTGATCAAATCGACAACGCCCCGGAAGAGCGTGCGCGCGGTATTACCATCTCTACCTCGCACGTAGAGTATGAGTCTGCTAATCGCCACTATGCTCACGTTGACTGCCCAGGCCATGCTGACTACGTCAAAAACATGATTACCGGTGCGGCTCAAATGGATGGTGCGATCCTGGTTTGCTCGGCTGCTGATGGCCCTATGCCGCAAACCCGTGAACACATTCTGCTGTCACGCCAAGTCGGTGTGCCATACATCGTGGTGTTCCTGAACAAAGCGGACATGGTTGACGACGCCGAGCTGATCGAGCTGGTTGAGATGGAAATCCGTGAATTGTTGAACCAATACGAATTTCCTGGCGACGATACCCCTATCATCGTGGGCTCTGCATTAAAAGCTTTAGAAGGCGAACAAAGCGAAATCGGTGTACAATCTGTGGTTCGCTTGGTGGAAGCACTGGACAGCTACATTCCTGAGCCAGAGCGTGCGATCGACGGCAAATTCTTGATGCCTATCGAAGACGTATTCTCAATTTCCGGTCGCGGTACCGTGGTAACCGGTCGTGTTGAGCGTGGCATCATCAAGGTCGGTGAAGAAGTCGAGATTGTCGGTATTAAAGATACCGTCAAAACTACCTGCACCGGCGTCGAAATGTTCCGTAAGCTGCTGGATCAAGGTCAAGCAGGCGACAACGTGGGTGTATTGCTGCGTGGTACTAAAAGAGATGACGTCGAGCGCGGTCAAGTATTGGCGCACGTAAACTCCATCAAGCCGCATGCGCACTTCAAGGCCGAAATTTATGTGCTGTCCAAAGAAGAGGGTGGGCGTCACACACCATTCTTCAACGGCTACCGCCCACAGTTCTACTTTAGAACGACAGACGTAACCGGCGCAGTCGATCTGCCAGAAGGCGTTGAAATGGTCATGCCTGGCGATAACATTGCCGTAACTGTGAAATTAATTTCACCCATCGCGATGGAAGACGGTTTGCGTTTTGCGATTCGTGAAGGTGGTCGTACCGTCGGTGCGGGTGTTGTTGCTTCTATTATCGAGTAACAGCGGTTTTTGGTTCAAAAAATATTTTCTGAATAGGTCAGTAGTTCAATTGGTAGAGCAGCGGTCTCCAAAACCGCAAGTTGGGGGTTCGAGTCCCTCCTGGCCTGCCATTCGGAAAATCTTCATAATTTAATTCAAGTTGACTAAATGAACGCACATGCAGAAGAAGTCACCTCGGTGGTCGACATTGTAAAGCTGGCTTTATCTTTGGTTTTTGTTGTTGCCGGCATTTCAGCGTTCTACTATTTCTCTGATTTCCAACTTCTTTATCGCGTTTTGGTTTTGGTTGCTGTTTTGGGTGCTGCAGTTGCGGTTGCCTTCACGACTGCTAAAGGCCGCGGTTTGTGGGGATTTATGCTGGAATCCAAACAGGAGTTTAAAAGAATAGTATGGCCCACTAAAGATGAGGCGGTTCGCACCACTCTCATGGTTTTTTTAATGGTTTTTATAGTTGGCTTAATACTGTGGTTGCTAGATATGTTTCTGTTTTGGGGTGTTCAGCTGCTGATGAGTCAGGGGATTAAATAATGACGCTTCGCTGGTATGTTGTTCACGCTTATTCCAATTTTGAAAACAAAGTTAAGCAAGCTCTAGAAGAGCGTATAAAACGGGAAGGTCTGCAAGAGTTTTTTGGAAAAATTCTGGTTCCTACCGAAGAAGTTGTTGAAATGCGCATGGGTCAACAACGTAAAAGCGAAAGAAAATTCTTTCCTGGATACGTCCTCGTGCAAATGGAATTGAATGACGAAACCTGGCATTTGGTTAGAAACGTTCCTAGAGTTTTGGGCTTTATTGGTGGGGCGTCGGATCGGCCTTCACCTATATCGGAAAAAGAAGCGATGGCTATATTGAATCGCGTTGAAGAAGGCGTAAATAAGCCAAGACCTAAAGTATTGTTCGAGGTTGGGGAAGTTGTTCGGATTACCGATGGCCCGTTTAAAGACTTCAATGGCAATATTGAAGAGGTTAATTACGAGAAAAGTCGGTTACGCGTGTCTGTTCTCATTTTTGGTCGATCTACACCAGTCGAATTAGAATTTGGACAGGTTGAAAAAGTCTAACCACACAGTTCGAGATTTTTACGAATCCCTGTCATTTTTGTGGCCGGGATTTTTGTTTGTTGGGGAGCTGAAAAGCGTCTGCACCCGTTAGGAGTATAAAATGGCAAAAAAAATTGATTCTTACATCAAGCTGCAAGTGAAAGCAGGTGAAGCTAATCCCAGTCCGCCAATCGGCCCGGCGTTGGGTCAGCGCGGTGTAAATATTATGGAGTTCTGTAAAGCATTTAACGCTAGAACCCAAGAAGTCGAGAAGGGCCTGCCTTTACCGGTTGTGATCACCGTTTATAGCGATAAAAGCTTTACTTTTATTACAAAAACGCCGCCTGCGTCAGTTTTGTTGAAAAAAGCAGTTGGCATTAAAAGCGGTAGCAGCAAACCAAATTCTAATAAAGTCGGCACGGTCTCTCGTGCTCAATTAGAAGAAATTGCGAAAACCAAAATGGAAGATTTGAATGCGGCTGATTTAGAGGCGGCGGTAAGGATTATTGCGGGAAGCGCTCGCAGCATGGGCTTGAACGTGGAGGGCGTGTAATGGCAAAAGTAACAAAAAAAGCAAAGGCTATCAAAGAAAAGGTAGTCAGAAGCAAACAATATTCGGTTGCCGAAGCAGTGGCTCTGTTAAAAGAATTTGCAAATAGCAAGTTTGATGAGTCGGTTGATGTCAGTGTTAACTTAGGTGTTGATCCGCGTAAATCCGATCAAAACGTTCGTGGTGCCTCTGTGCTGCCTAACGGAACAGGCAAAACGGTAAGAGTTGCTGTGTTTACTCAAGGCCCTAATGCGGATGCTGCGCGAGAAGCTGGCGCGGATATCGTCGGTATGGATGATTTGGCCGAGCAAGTAAAACGCGGCGAAATGAACTTCGATGTAGTTATTGCTTCACCTGATGCAATGCGCGTGGTTGGTCAATTGGGTCAAATTTTAGGTCCAAGAGGCCTGATGCCAAACCCGAAAGTAGGTACCGTAACGCCTGACGTCGTTACAGCGGTTAAAAATGCTAAATCAGGGCAGGTCAGATACCGCACCGATAAATCAGGCATCATTCATTGCTCGATCGGTAAAGTCTCTTTCGATGAAACCTCGCTTAAACAAAATTTGGAATTTTTAATTTCAGATTTGAAAAAAGCTAAGCCCACAGCAGCGAAGGGCGTGTATCTGAAAAAGATTGCATTGTCTTCGACTATGGGGCCGGGTTTGTGGATTGATCAAAGCAGTATCGATATTTAAAATAACAAGTTTTAAGGCTTTGGGTTGCCGAATCATCGGCAACCGTCAAAGACCGTAGGTGCGCAAGCTTAATTTTCCTACGCAGACGGGAGCTGGAGCCGCAAAGTTGGTGAAAGGGACCGTGAAAGGGGCATCGAAAGATGCGTTTCATAGATCCGATGCATAATCGGAAAGTACCGGAGGTAGATGTGGCACTCAATTTAGATAGCAAAAAAGTTGTCGTAGAGGAAGTTGCTGAATTCGCCGCTAAAGCCCATTCCGCAATCGCTGCGGAATATCGGGGTTTAACAGTTACCGAGTTGACGGAGCTGCGTAAAACCGCGAGAGAAACGGGTGTTTATTTGCGCGTAGTCAAAAACACACTGGCTAAACGTGCTGTCGCTGGGACTGAGTTTGAATGTATGCAGGAAGGACTGGTTGGTCCTTTGATTCTGGCATTTTCCATGGAAGATCCAGGCTGCGCTGCACGACTCATCAGCGAATTCTCAAAAGGCCACAACAAACTGATCGCGAAAGTAGTTGCGATCGGTGGACAGGCTTTTGACGGATCGGAGCTGGATAGATTGGCAAGATTGCCAACCCGTGATCAAGGTATCAGCATGCTGATGTCTGTCATGAAAGCACCGGTTGAGAAACTCGCGCGTACTCTGGCTGCAATCAGAGACGAGAAAGAAGCGGCATAATCTCGCGTTAACCAGTTAAAACTCATTAATTTTAGAGGAATATACAATGGCAATTTCACAACAAGACATCTTGGAAGCAGTCTCTAACATGACTGTGATGGAAATCGTTGATCTGATTTCAGCGATGGAAGAAAAGTTTGGCGTTTCTGCTGCTGCGGCAGTAGCAGTTGCTGCTCCTGTAGCGGCGGCTGTTGTTGAAGAACAAACCGAATTCGATGTCATCTTGACCGGTTTCGGCGAAAACAAAGTAGCGGTTATTAAAGCGGTTCGTGGTTTAACGGGTCTGGGCTTGAAAGAAGCGAAAGACGCTGTTGAAGGTGCTCCAACTACAATCAAAGAAGGCGTCAGCAAATCCGAAGCTGAAGCTGCGAAAAAAGAGCTTGAAGACGCTGGCGCAACTGCCGACATCAAATAAGCATCTTGACTGCATATCAGGCATAAGCCTACCAAACCGGGCTGACGGCATTTTGCCGTCGGCCTTTTACTGTTTCTAAAAACAGTAGTAAATAATCTCTGACGACGAAGGTATAGAAGCAATATGGCCTATTCTTTTACCGAAAAAAAGCGTATCCGTAATAATTTTGGGAAAGGTACTGAAGTACTTGAAGTCCCATATCTTTTGGCAACACAAATTGATTCGTATGCGAATTTCTTGCAGTCTGGCATAGAGCCGGATAAAAGACGCAATCAAGGACTGCATGCCGCATTCTCCAGTGTCTTTCCGGTAGTAAGTCATTCCGGCTATGCTGTATTGGAGTACGTTAAATATCGCTTGGGGGAACCCGCATTCGATGTAAGAGAGTGTCAACAGCGCGGTGCCACATTTTCAGCACCGTTGCGCGTATTAGTGCGTCTGGTTATCTATGATAAAGATGCGCCTGCCAATACCAAAGTAGTTAAAGATATCAGAGAGCAAGAAGTCTACATGGGTGAACTACCCTTGATGACCGACAACGGTACCTTTGTTATCAATGGCACGGAACGCGTCATTGTGTCCCAATTGCATAGATCGCCGGGAGTGTTTTACGATCACGATAAGGGTAAAACCCATTCATCGGGGAAGCTATTATTCAACGCCCGTGTTATCCCTTACCGCGGTTCATGGCTGGATTTTGAGTTCGATCATAAAGACGCGGTTTATGTGCGTATAGACAGACGCAGAAAAATTCCTGCCACAATTTTGTTGCGGGCTTTAGGTTACGAAAACGAAGAAATGATCAAAATTTTCTTCGAGACCAATAAGTTCTCGTTAAGTGCCGACAAATTAATGTTTCACGTCATTCCCGAGCGATTGCGCGGGGAAATGGCAGTATTCGATATCAAACACGACGGTAAAGTCGTTATCGAAGAAGGTCGCAGGATTACCGCCAAACATGTGCGTCAACTGGAAAAGTCCGGTGTTACCGAAATTGAAGTCCCTAGGGATTACTTGTACGGAAAAATTCTGGGTCATAACGTCGTCGATAAGTCGACCGGTGAATTATTAGCCAGCGTCAACGACGAAATTACTGAAAACCTGTTGCAGAAATTAATCGATGCCGGCGTTAGCGAGATTAATACGCTGTATGTCAACGATTTGGATAGAGGTCCGTATATTTCTAATTCAATGCGATTGGATACGACGACTAATCGATTGGAAGCTTTGGTGGAAATTTACCGGATGATGCGGCCTGGTGAGCCGCCGACGGTGGAATCCGCCGAGAATTTGTTTGAAAATCTGTTTTTCACCGACGAACGCTATGACTTATCAGCTGTTGGTCGGATGAAGTTCAATCGTCGCTTGGGTCGTGAAGAAACCGAGGGCACTGGTACGTTAAGCAAAGAAGACATCATCGATGTACTTAAAGAGCTGATCAAAATCAGAAACGGCAACGGTACTGTTGACGACATCGATCATTTGGGCAATAGAAGGGTACGTTCTGTCGGCGAAATGATCGAGAACCAGTTCCGTATCGGGTTGGTTCGTGTTGAACGAGCTGTAAGAGAACGTCTCACCTTGGCCGATTCCGAGGGCTATATGCCGCAGGAAATTATCAATGCCAAGCCGGTTTCTGCGGCGGTAAAAGAGTTTTTTGGTTCCAGCCAGCTGTCGCAGTTTATGGACCAAAACAATCCGCTGTCGCAAGTTACCCATAAACGCCGGGTTTCGGCGTTGGGTCCAGGTGGTTTGGCTAGAGAACGCGCAGGTTTTGAGGTTCGCGACGTTCACACCACCCACTATGGCCGCGTTTGCCCCATCGAAACTCCCGAGGGTCCGAACATCGGTTTGATTAACTCGCTGTCGGTTTATGCTCGAACCAACGAATATGGTTTCCTGGAAACCCCATATCGTAAAGTAGTCGATGGCAAGGTCACCGATCAAGTGGATTACATCTCTGCGATTGAAGAAGGCGAGTACGTTATTGCGCAGTCCAGTGTGGCTGTTGACGAAAACGGTAAATTGGTGGAAGGCTTGGTATCTTGCCGTTATAAGGACGAGTTTACCTTGGCGTCGTCCGATACCGTGCAATATATGGACGTTTCATCGAAGCAGATCGTGTCCGTGGCGGCATCAATTATCCCATTCCTTGAGCATGACGACGCGAACCGGGCATTAATGGGTTCGAACATGCAGCGTCAGGCAGTTCCGACCTTGCGCGCCGAGAAACCGCTGGTCGGTACCGGCATGGAGCGCGTGGTGGCAAAAGACTCAGGTGTGACCGTGGTGGCAACTCGCGGCGGCCGTATCGAAGCGGTTGATGCCGGCCGTATCGTAGTGCGTGCGAACGATAACGAAACCGTGGCTGGCGTGCCTGGCGTCGATATTTATAACTTGATTAAATACACTCGATCTAATCAGAACACCTGTATTAACCAAAAGCCGTTGGTCAAATTGGGAGACACGGTCAGGGCCGGAGATATTTTGGCCGATGGTCCGTCAACCGATATTGGTGAATTGGCCTTGGGTCAAAATATGCTGATCGCATTCATGCCGTGGAATGGTTACAACTTCGAAGACTCCATATTGGTGTCTGAGCGGGTGGTGAAGGAAGACCGTTTCACGACGATTCATATTGAAGAAAAGACCTGCGTGGCTCGCGAGACTAAACATAGTCCGGAAGAAATTACAGCCGATATTCCTAATGTTAGCGAAGAAGCGTTATCGAAGTTGGATGAATCCGGCATCGTTTACGTTGGTGCTGAAGTGAAGGGTGGTGACATCTTGGTCGGTAAAGTTACGCCAAAAGGTGAAACGCAATTGACACCGGAAGAGAAGTTGCTGCGAGCCATTTTTGGTGAAAAAGCGGCGGACGTAAAGGATACTTCGCTACGCGTACCGGGTAACGTTCGCGGTACGGTCATTGATGTGCAGGTCTTTACACGCGATGGGGTTAAGAAAGATAAGCGTGCCCTGGAAATCGAAGAAGCCGAAATTAAACGTTATCGCAAAGACTTGGATGACCAGCTGAAAATCGTAGAACATGATATTTTTGCTAGGGTCAAAACTTTGCTGGTAGGCAAAAAGGCAGAAAAGGGTCCCAACGCGTTGAAAAAAGGCGAAGAAATCAGCGCCGATTACCTAGATGGCTTGGTGCCGTCCGAACTGTTGAAAATTCGTACGCAAGATGAAGATGTTAACGTGCAATTGGAAACAGTCGCCGAACATGTAGAGCAGCAGCGTAAGGAATTCGACGAGCGTTTCGAGCAGAAAAAGAAAAAAATCACCATGGGCGACGATTTGGCGCCAGGCGTATTGAAAATGGTCAAAGTGTACTTGGCCGTTAAAAAGCGCATTCAACCTGGTGACAAAATGGCTGGTCGTCACGGTAACAAGGGTGTTATCTCGCAAATTGTGCCGATTGAAGACATGCCTTATACAGCAGATGGCAATCCGGTAGACATCCTGTTAAATCCTCTTGGCGTACCGTCGCGGATGAACGTTGGGCAGGTACTGGAAACTCATTTGGGTTGGGCTTCTAAAGGCTTGGGTATCAAGATCGGTAAGATGTTGGAGGCCCAGGCAAAAGTCGCGGAAATTCGCGGCTTTTTAGAAAAAATATACAACTATAGCGGTAGAAAAGAAGATCTGAATTCGTTTACCGATAAAGAAATTTTGGAAATGTCCGTCAATCTGGTCGCTGGTGTACCAATGGCAACCCCGGTATTTGACGGCGCTTCCGAGGAAGATATCCGCACCATGCTGCGTTTAGCCGATTTGCCCGAACATGGTCAAACCGTTCTTTACGATGGCTTGACCGGCGAGCCATTTGAGCGCGAAGTGACCGTGGGTTACATGTATATGCTGAAGTTGAATCATTTGGTGGACGACAAGATGCATGCGCGTTCAACGGGTCCATACAGTCTCGTTACTCAGCAGCCATTGGGCGGTAAAGCTCAATTCGGCGGCCAACGTTTTGGGGAAATGGAGGTTTGGGCGCTGGAAGCCTACGGTGCCGCTTATACATTGCAAGAAATGTTGACGGTCAAGTCCGACGACGTGACAGGCAGAACCAGAATGTATAAAAACATTGTTGACGGTAATCACTCAATGGAAGCAGGTATGCCGGAATCGTTCAACGTATTGGTTAAAGAAATACGTTCGTTGGCGGTAAATATCGAAATGGAACAAGATTAATTCCGTTCTTTGCGAAATAGATTCTGGACAATATCGGATAACATATAAAGAGGGTAAGCTCTTGAAAGATTTAATGAATTTCTTAAAACGTCAAGGTCGTACAGACGATTTTGACACTATCCGCATTGGATTGGCTTCTCCGGACATGATTCGTTCATGGTCGTATGGGGAGGTCAAAAAGCCTGAAACAATCAATTACCGTACTTTCAAGCCTGAGCGCGATGGTTTGTTTTGCGCGAAAATTTTCGGGCCGATCAGCGACTACGAATGCTTGTGCGGTAAATATAAGCGTCTGAAACATCGTGGCGTCATATGTGAAAAATGCGGTGTAGAAGTTACGTTGTCGAAAGTCCGTCGTGAGCGCATGGGCCATATCGACTTAGCTAGTCCGGTCGCGCATATTTGGTTTTTGAAATCTTTGCCATCCAGGATTGCTCTATTGCTGGATATGACGCTACGTTCGATTGAGCGTGTGCTGTACTTCGAAACATTCGTCGTTATTGATCCGGGCATGTCGCCTTTGGAAAAAGGCCAATTGCTGACTGACGAAGAATATCTGAACGCCATTGAAGAGCACGGTGATGATTTCGTTGCAAAAATGGGCGCGGAGGCGATCTATGATTTGCTCAAATCTATCGATTTGAAAGAAGAAATCAACACCTTGCGTGAAGAGATCAATGCGACCAATTCCGATACCAAAATAAAAAAATATTCGAAGCGCTTAAAGGTTATCGATTCATTGCTGGCTTCCAATAATCGTCCGGAATGGATGATTATGACGGTGTTGCCAGTATTACCGCCTGAGTTGCGTCCATTGGTGCCGTTGGATGGCGGTCGTTTTGCCACTTCCGATTTGAATGATTTGTATCGCCGGGTAATCAATAGAAACAATCGTTTGACACGCTTGTTGGATTTGAATGCGCCCGACATCATCGTTCGCAACGAAAAACGCATGCTGCAAGAAGCGGTCGATGCGCTGTTGGACAACGGTCGTCGTGGCCGTGCGATTACCGGTAGCAATAGACGTCCTTTGAAGTCTTTGGCTGATATGATCAAAGGTAAGCAAGGCCGTTTTCGTCAAAACTTGTTGGGCAAGCGTGTCGATTATTCCGGCCGTTCGGTTATCGTGGTTGGTCCGACTTTAAGGTTGCATCAGTGTGGTTTACCGAAAAAAATGGCTTTGGAGTTGTTCAAGCCTTTCATTTTTAGCAAATTACAATTACGCGGTTTAGCTACAACTATTAAAGCGGCCAAGAAAATGGTGGAGCGCGAAGGCGCTGAAGTATGGGATATTCTCGAAGAAGTTATTCGTGAGCATCCGGTGCTGTTGAACCGTGCTCCGACCCTGCATAGGTTGGGTATTCAAGCATTCGAGCCGATTTTGATCGAAGGTAAAGCCATTCAGCTGCATCCGCTGGTCTGTAGTGCGTTTAACGCCGATTTCGACGGCGACCAAATGGCTGTGCATATTCCTTTGTCGATAGAGGCGCAATTAGAAGCGCGCACCTTGATGATGGCGACCAACAACATTTTGTCGCCGGCTAACGGTGAGCCCGTTATCAACCCGTCTCAAGACGTGGTATTGGGTTTGTATTATATAACTCGCGAAAAAGTGAATGCAGTTGGCGAAGGCAGTATCTTTGCCGATTTGTCGGAAGTGATGCTGGCCCTTGATAGCAAGTCTGTGGAATTGCAGACGAAAATCGAAGTGCGCGTAATCGAAAAGTTGAAAACCGCCGAAGGCGATTTCGAAACCGTCGTTAGCAGAAAGAAAACGACAGTTGGCCGTGCGATTGTATGGGGTATAGTTCCTGACGGCATGCCTTACGAATTGGTCAATGTCGATATGACCAAAAAGAATATTTCGCGATTGATCAACTACAGTTACCGATATCTCGGCATTAAAGAAACGGTAATGTTGGCTGATAAGATCATGTATTTGGGATTCAGATATGCTACCCGGTCAGGCGTTTCTTTCGGTATTGAAGACATGGAAATTCCTGTTAAAAAAGCCGATATCATTCGCTCCGCCGATGCAGAGGTTAACGAAATTCAGAACCAGTATGCTTCAGGCTTGGTGACGGATGGCGAGCGATATAACAAAGTAGTTGACATTTGGTCGCGGGCAAACGACCAGGTGGCGAAAGTGATGATGGAAGGTTTGGGTGAAGACGAGGTGGTCAACTCAAAAGGGGAGACAGTTAAACAGAAGTCTTTCAATTCCATTTTTATGATGGCTGAATCTGGTGCGCGGGGTTCCGCAGCGCAGATTAGGCAGTTGGCAGGTATGCGCGGTTTGATGGCCAAGCCTGACGGCTCCATTATCGAGACGCCTATTACAGCGAACTTCCGAGAAGGTCTGGACGTGTTGCAGTACTTTATTTCAACTCACGGTGCTCGTAAAGGCTTGGCCGACACCGCGTTGAAAACTGCTAACTCAGGTTACTTGACTCGCCGTTTGGTCGATGTCGCACAGGATTTGGTTATTGCAGAATCTGATTGCGGTACCCAAAACGGTTTGACCATGATGCCTATTATCGAAGGCGGCGACGTTGTTGAGCCTTTGGTTGACCGCGTACTGGGACGAGTCGCGGCAATAGATGTAACCGATCCGGCTGGCAACAATGTCTTGATTCCTGCCGGCACCATGATCGATGAAAATCTGGTCACGGTTCTGGAAGATAACGGCGTCGACAAGATGTTGGTACGCTCCGTGATCACTTGCGAATCTCGTCAAGGTGTTTGTGCCAAATGCTATGGTCGTGATTTGGGTCGCGGTCATTTGGTTAACATTGGCGAAGCTGTCGGCGTTGTCGCCGCGCAGTCTATCGGTGAGCCGGGCACGCAGTTAACGATGCGGACTTTCCACATCGGTGGTGCAGCTTCTCGGTCGGCTGCTGTGAGTAACGTCCAAGTTAAATCCAGCGGTACTGCAAAGCTCAATAACTTAAAAACCGTTAAGAACAGAGAAAACAATCTTGTCGCCGTATCGCGGTCAGGCGAGGTTGGGGTTATGGACGATTACGGGCGTGAGCGCGAACGTTACAAAATACCTTATGGTGCTGTATTGTCGGTTGGCGACGGTAGTCCGGTCAGTGCTGGCGATATCATCGTTAATTGGGATCCGCACACCCATCCGGTTATTACCGAGGTGGACGGTTTTATCCAGCTGATCGACTTTATGGATGGTATCACCGTTCAAGAGCAATCCGATGATGTAACCGGCTTAACCTCACGCGTGGTTACCGACCCTAAACAAAGAAGCTCGGCCGGTAAAGAGTTACGACCTATGGTTCGTCTTATCGATGAGCAAGGCGGTCAAATCAACTTGCCAGGAACTGATATTCCGGCCCAATACTTCTTGCCAGCGGGCGCCATCGTCGGTGTGAAGGACGGTGGAGAAGTAAAAGTCGGTGACGTTTTGGCGAGAATTCCGCAAGAGTCCAGTAAAACACGGGATATCACTGGTGGTTTGCCAAGGGTAGCGGACTTGTTCGAAGCTCGCAAAACCAAAGATCCTGCAATTTTGGCTGAGGCCACCGGTATGGTGTCCTTCGGTAAGGAAACCAAGGGTAAGCAGCGCGTAATTATTACGGATTCCGAAGGTGAGCAATATGAAACGCTGATACCCAAATGGCGACATATCACTGTTTTCGAGGGCGAATTTGTCGATAAAGGCGAAACGATCGCTGAGGGCGAATTGACGCCGCATGATATTTTGAGATTGCGCGGTATTGAGGAATTGGCGGACTATTTAGTCAAGGAAATTCAAGACGTTTACCGTTTACAAGGTGTAAAAATCAACGACAAGCATATTGAAGCGATCATTCGCCAAATGCTGAGAAAGGTCGAAATTACAGCGTCTGGCGATACTGATTTCGTGAAAGGCGAACAAGTTGAGCGCACAATGATTAACGCAGTTAACGACCAAGTTGAAAGGGAAGGTAAGATTCCTGCCAGTTATGATTCCTTGCTGTTAGGTATCACAAAGGCTTCATTGGCTACAGAGTCGTTTATTTCGGCTGCGTCATTCCAGGAAACCACTCGTGTATTGACTGATGCTGCTGTACGCGGCATTAGCGATAGTTTAAATGGCTTGAAAGAGAACGTAATTGTTGGTCGTTTAATACCTGCGGGTACCGGTTTGGCTTACCATGAACAGCGTCGTAAAAGAAGAGCTGCCGATTCCGGCTCTGGTGCTGATTCCGGAGCACAAGCGATTGAAGCAGTTGACGTTGAGGAGGCTTTGAAACAAGCTTTAAATGTCGAGTAAAAATCTCAAAAATGCTTGACCTAGTTCCATTGTAAAGGTATCATGCTCTGCTCACATCAGCCAATAGGTTTGGGCGGAGCTGTATTGATCTGCGCTTCCGCAGATTTCTTTATTGCTTATTAAACATTGCATATTCGGAGTAGTTAAGAATGGCCACGATCAATCAATTGGTCCGTAAGCCTCGTGCTAAAAAAATAGAGAAGACCAATGTTCCGGCGTTGGAAGCTTGTCCTCAAAGACGCGGAGTTTGTACGCGTGTTTATACTACAACGCCTAAAAAACCGAACTCGGCTTTGCGAAAGGTTGCAAGGGTGAGATTGACTAACGGTGCTGAGGTAAGTAGTTACATCGGTGGTGAGGGGCATAATCTTCAAGAGCACTCGGTGGTGCTGATTCGTGGTGGGCGGGTAAAGGACTTGCCAGGTGTTCGTTATCACGTGGTTCGGGGAAGTCTTGATACTTCTGGTGTTAAGGATAGAAAATGTGGTCGCTCCAAATATGGCGCGAAAAGACCTAAGAAATAAAGGTTGGTAACAGATGTCAAGAAGAAGAGTTGCTGCAAAAAGAGTCATCAATCCGGATCCGCGCTTCGGTAGCGATATGCTGTCAAAGTTCATGAATATGATAATGGAAGACGGTAAAAAATCAGTTGCTGAAAAAATCGTCTACGGCGCTTTGGACGTGATCGAGGGTAAGGGGCATAAAGAGTCTCTGGATTTGGTTGCAAAGGCATTGGAAAACGTTCAGCCGCGAGTTGAGGTGAAGTCGCGTCGGGTTGGTGGTGCAACCTATCAAGTGCCTGTTGAAGTGCGTCCTGCAAGAAGATTGGCGTTGTCTATGCGTTGGCTGATTGATGCCGCGCGTAAGCGTAACGAAAGAACCATGGCGGCTAAGTTGGCTGGTGAGTTGCTCGATGCCTCGGAGGGGCGTGGTGCGGCAGCTAAAAAACGAGAGGATACGCATAGAATGGCGGAAGCAAATAAGGCATTTGCTCATTATCGCTGGTAATAAAGTTAGATTGGGTTGTTGTTGTGGCTCGTAAAACGCCTATCGAGCGTTATCGTAATATAGGCATCATGGCTCATATTGATGCGGGAAAAACAACTACAACCGAGCGAATCCTGTTTTATACAGGGGTTTCGCACAAGATAGGAGAGGTCCATGATGGCGCCGCTACCATGGACTGGATGGAGCAGGAGCAGGAAAGGGGGATAACAATAACCTCTGCTGCCACGACTTGCTTCTGGTTGGGGATGGAAAAGCAATATCCGGAGCATAGAATCAATATTATTGATACTCCGGGGCATGTGGATTTCACCATAGAGGTGGAGCGCTCTCTGCGTGTGCTTGATGGTGCTTGTGCGGTATTCTGTGCTGTCGGAGGGGTTGAACCTCAGTCCGAAACTGTGTGGAGACAGGCAAATAAGTATCACGTGCCGCGGGTGGCGTTTGTCAACAAAATGGATAGGTCTGGTGCTGACTTCTTTCGTGTTGTTGAACAAATTAAAACCAGGCTAGGAAGCCTTGTTGTGCCTATGCAGTTGCCAATAGGGTCGGAAGAATCGTTTCAAGGCGTCGTTGACCTGCTGAAGATGAAGGCGATCTATTGGGATGAAGCGAATATGGGTATTGGCTTTAAGGAAATGGAAATTCCGCTAGAAATGCAGAAGTTAGCCCAAGAGTGGCGAGATCATATGATCGAAGTCGCGGCGGATGGCTCCGAAATATTAATGGATAAATACCTGGAAAGTGGTGTTCTGACTAATGAAGAAGTAAAGCTGGGTATTAGAGTTCAGGTTTTACAGAATAAGTTGGTTCCTGCTTACTGCGGTTCTGCCTTTAAAAATAAAGGCGTTCAATGTGTACTTGATGGGGTGATAGACTTTCTACCATCCCCGCTAGATATTAAGCCGGTAGAAGGGTTGTCTGAAACAGGCGAAGAAGTTGTTAGAGGGGTGTCTGATGATGAACCGTTTTCCGCGCTTGCCTTCAAAATAGCAACAGATCCATTTGTAGGGACTTTGACCTTTTTTAGGGTTTATTCCGGCGTTGTTAAGTCTGGTGATGCTGTTTTGAATGCGGCAAAAAGTAAAAGAGAGCGCATTGGGCGTATCGTGCAAATGCACGCAAACAGCCGAGTTGAGATAGATGAGGTAAGGGCCGGTGAGATCGCGGCGCTTATTGGTCTTAAAGATGTGACGACAGGAGATACGCTTTGCGATAGTCAGCGCCCCATTCTGTTGGAGAAAATGGAGTTTCCAGAGCCTGTAATTGCCGTAGCCGTAGAGCCGAGGACAAAGGCGGATCAGGATAAGATGGGCGCTGCGTTAGGTAAGTTGGCGCAGGAAGATCCGTCATTTAGGGTGAGTAGCGATCCCGAGTCAGGGCAGACGATAATTTCTGGAATGGGTGAGCTTCACCTTGAAATTATTGTCGATAGAATGAAAAGAGAGTTTAACGTGGCGGCCAACGTGGGCGCTCCGCAGGTAGCTTACAGGGAGACGATACGGAAATCCGTTGAATGCGAAGGTAAGTTTATCAGGCAAACAGGTGGTAAGGGGCAATATGGTCACGTCTGGTTGCGCCTGGAGCCAAGGGAGCCGGGGTCCGGTTACGAATTCGTTAATGAAGTGGTTGGTGGAGCGGTTCCGAAGGAATATATCCCAGCTATTGATAAAGGTGTGCAAGAGCAAATGGAGAACGGTGTATTAGCTGGTTTTCCGGTTGTTGATGTAAAGGTTAGTTTATTCGATGGTTCATATCATGATGTCGATTCGAATGAAATGGCTTTCAAGATAGCAGGATCTATGTGTTTCAGGGATGGGGCTAAGACTGCAAGTCCTGCGTTGCTGGAGCCCATTATGAAAGTCGAGGTTGTAACCCCCGAGGATTATATGGGTGAGGTAGTGGGTGACATCAATCGAAGGAGGGGTGTTATTCAAGGAATGGAAGATGTTCCGGCCGGAAAAGTAATAGAGTGCGAAGTGCCTCTTGCTGAAATGTTCGGTTATGCCACGGATCTTAGGTCGGCGACTCAGGGTAGAGCAACGTACAGTATGCAGTTTGAAAGATATAACGAAGCACCTGCAAATATTGCGGAAGCGATTATTAGAAAAGTATCTTAAATTTTTTACATATCAGGTATTGAATCATGGCTAAAGAAAAATTTGAAAGAAAGAAACCGCACGTAAACGTTGGCACTATAGGCCATGTTGACCACGGCAAAACCACATTAACAGCGGCATTAACAAAGGTTATGGCGGAGCTGCAAGGCGGCGAAGTTAAAGCTTTTGATCAAATCGACAACGCCCCGGAAGAGCGTGCGCGCGGTATTACCATCTCTACCTCGCACGTAGAGTATGAGTCTGCTAATCGCCACTATGCTCACGTTGACTGCCCAGGCCATGCTGACTACGTCAAAAACATGATTACCGGTGCGGCTCAAATGGATGGTGCGATCCTGGTTTGCTCGGCTGCTGATGGCCCTATGCCGCAAACCCGTGAACACATTCTGCTGTCACGCCAAGTCGGTGTGCCATACATCGTGGTGTTCCTGAACAAAGCGGACATGGTTGACGACGCCGAGCTGATCGAGCTGGTTGAGATGGAAATCCGTGAATTGTTGAACCAATACGAATTTCCTGGCGACGATACCCCTATCATCGTGGGCTCTGCATTAAAAGCTTTAGAAGGCGAACAAAGCGAAATCGGTGTACAATCTGTGGTTCGCTTGGTGGAAGCACTGGACAGCTACATTCCTGAGCCAGAGCGTGCGATCGACGGCAAATTCTTGATGCCTATCGAAGACGTATTCTCAATTTCCGGTCGCGGTACCGTGGTAACCGGTCGTGTTGAGCGTGGCATCATCAAGGTCGGTGAAGAAGTCGAGATTGTCGGTATTAAAGATACCGTCAAAACTACCTGCACCGGCGTCGAAATGTTCCGTAAGCTGCTGGATCAAGGTCAAGCAGGCGACAACGTGGGTGTATTGCTGCGTGGTACTAAAAGAGATGACGTCGAGCGCGGTCAAGTATTGGCGCACGTAAACTCCATCAAGCCGCATGCGCACTTCAAGGCCGAAATTTATGTGCTGTCCAAAGAAGAGGGTGGGCGTCACACACCATTCTTCAACGGCTACCGCCCACAGTTCTACTTTAGAACGACAGACGTAACCGGCGCAGTCGATCTGCCAGAAGGCGTTGAAATGGTCATGCCTGGCGATAACATTGCCGTAACTGTGAAATTAATTTCACCGATCGCGATGGAAGACGGTTTGCGTTTTGCGATTCGTGAAGGTGGTCGTACCGTCGGTGCGGGTGTTGTTGCTTCTATTATCGAGTAATCAGTATGGCTAATCAAACTATCAGAATCCAGTTAAAAGCGTTTGATCATAAATTAATTGATCAGTCAGCGGGTGAGATAGTAGAAACAGCAAAGAGAACGGGCGCCCAAGTAAAAGGTCCCATTCCATTGCCTACTAGAAAAGAACGTTTCACCATATTGATATCACCACATGTTAATAAAGATGCGCGTGATCAATATGAATTGAGAACTTACAAAAGGTTGCTTGATATAGTCGAGCCAACCGATAAGACTGTGGATGCCTTGATGAAGTTGGATCTGGCGGCTGGGGTCGATGTTCAAATTAAGCTGAAATAACGGCAAGTTATAATTTAGAGGGATTGGCAGATGTCAATAGGTCTTATTGGTCGTAAATGTGGTATGACCAGAATTTTTTGCGAAGACGGCTCTTCGGTACCAGTTACCGTACTTCATATTGATTCGAATAGAGTCATACAGGTGAAGAGCGTTGAAACTGATGGTTATCGCGCTATTCAAGTTGCGGCGGGTGATGTTAAGTCTTCAAAAGTCAACAAAGCAATGGCTGGGCATTACGCATCTGCCAATGTCACCGCAGGTCGTGGTTTGTGGGAGTTTAGAATTAGCGAAAGCGAAGCTGTTGAATTCTCTGCAGGTACGGAGTTGAAAGTTAACGTGTTCGAGGTCGGGCAGGTGGTTGATGTCTCTGGTACCAGTATTGGTAAAGGTTTTGCTGGTACAGTTAAACGGCATAATTTTAGAACACAAGATGCGACACATGGTAATTCACGTTCTCATCGGGTGCCTGGTTCAAGTGGTATGAACCAAACGCCGGGTCGCGTTTTTAAAGGTAAAAAAATGTGCGGGCATATGGGGGCGGTCAAAACGACAATACAGAATTTGACTATCCATGCTGTAGATGCTGAGCGGAACCTGATTTTAGTCAGAGGCGCTGTGCCTGGTGCCAAGGGTGGAGACGTCGTCATCACCCCTGCAGTAAAAATGTTAAATAAAGGTTAATTTATGACTTTGCAAATACCTGCAATCAATAATCAAGATTCTGCACAGGCGCTCAGTGTTTCCGAAGCAGTTTTCGGACAGGATTTTAATGAAACATTGGTGCATCAGCTGGTTACCAAATACCTTTCTGCAGCAAGGTCTGGTACTAAAGGCCAAAAAAACCGAGCTGCAGTAAGTGGTGGCGGCGCTAAACCGTTTCGCCAAAAAGGTACCGGGCGTGCGCGTGCTGGTACAACCAGAAGCCCGATATGGCGGACAGGCGGTGTTACGTTTGCAGCCCAACCGAGATCTTTTGATCAGAAGTTGAACAAAAAAATGTATAAAGTCGGAATCAGATCGATTTTTTCAGAGTTGTTGAGGCAGGGTAGATTAGCTGTTTGTAACGACATAACACCTGCTACACCAAAAACTAAAGAATTTTTGAGCAAAATACAGGGTATTGATGCGAAGAGGCTGTTGGTAGTTGCAGATGACTTAAATGAAAACTTAATTCTCGCTGCTAGAAATATTCCTTATATAGCGGTAGTCACCCCAAGCAGTGTGGATCCAGTTTCCTTGGTTTCAGCCGACAAGGTAATTGCGACAGCAACAGCGCTGAAACAGATTGAGGAGCGTTTGGCATGAGTATTGAACAAATTAAACTGGCAAGTGTTCTGTATGCGCCGATTGTGTCAGAGAAGAGTTCTAATGCTGCTGACCAAAATAATCAATTTGTATTCAAAGTAAAAAAATCTGCGACAAAGTTGCAGATCAAAAATGCAGTTGAGTTGATGTTTGGCGTTGAAGTAGCTGCCGTTCGCGTTCTGAATGTTAAAGGAAAAATTAAGAGATTCGGACGCACATTGGGTAAGCGGTCTGACTGGAAAAAGGCATATGTAAAGCTTCAGTCTGGTCATAACATTGAACTAGCGACAGCATAATACTTTAAAGCAAATAAGGAGCGGTAGAAGAGCATGGCTATTCTAAAATCAAAACCGACATCTCCGGGTTCTCGGTTTGTAGTGCGTGTACAAAATAATGATTTGCATAAGGGTAAGCCATTTGCACAACTACTAGACAAAAAGAACAATACCGGCGGACGTAATAACCTGGGTAGAATCACAACCCGTCATATCGGTGGTGGGCACAAAAAGTTCTATCGCATTGTAGACTTTAAGAGAGACAAAACAGACATTCCCGCGGTTGTAGAGCGTATTGAATACGATCCGAACAGAACGGCGAATATAGCCCTGGTCCTTTTCAAAGACGGGGAGCGTAAATATATCATTGCTCCAAAAGGGATTGAGGTTGGTCAAGAAATACTCAGTTCAGAAGCGACTCCGGTTAAGCCGGGAAACTGCATGCCGTTACGTAATATGCCATTGGGTACCACAATTCATTGTGTTGAACTGAAGCCTGGAAAAGGTGCGCAAATAGCAAGAAGTGCAGGCACGTCCGTTCAACTGGTGGCAAAAGATGGTGCGTATGTCACCATTCGATTACGCTCCGGCGAAATGAGAAAAGTACCCTCTGATTGCAAAGGTGTAGTTGGTGAGGTATCTAACTCTGAGCATAATCTTATCTCACTAGGTAAAGCAGGCGCTAAAAGATGGCGCGGTGTTAGGCCGACTGTTAGAGGTGTGGCTATGAACCCTGTCGACCATCCTCATGGTGGTGGCGAAGGTAGGACTTCCGGTGGTAGACATCCGGTTTCGCCTTGGGGGACGCCAACGAAAGGTTATAAAACTAGAAAAAACAAACGTACTGACAATATGATTGTCAGACGCCGTAAGCAAAAATAAGAGGTATCTGACGTGCCACGTTCAATTAAAAAAGGTCCATTTATAGATCACCACTTGCTGAAGAAAGTTGAAGAAGCGGTGAGAGCTAATAATAGGAAACCGATTAAAACCTGGTCTAGAAGGTCAATGATTAGCCCTGATATGTTAGGGTTGACCATAGCTGTGCATAATGGCAAACAGCATGTGCCGGTATTGATTTCAGAAAATATGGTCGGACATAAGCTGGGCGAGTTCTCTCCTACAAGAACTTATAAAGGCCACATTGCAGATAAGAAATCTAGATAAGGAGTGAATGTGGAAGTTTCGGCAAAATTAAGTAATGCCCCGCTCTCTGCGCAAAAGGCGCGATTGGTAGGGGATCAAATACGCGGATTGCCTGTAGAAAAGGCCTTGAATTTGTTGAGTTTCAGCTCTAAGAAAGCTGCTGCAATAATCAAAAAAGTTCTTGAATCAGCGATAGCTAATGCAGAGCACAACGAAAGCGCGGATGTTGACGAGTTGCGCGTTTCGACTGTATTCGTTAATGAGGGCAGAACGTTAAAAAGAGTTAGCGCAAGAGCTAAAGGGCGTGCGAATCACATCCTGAAAAGAACTTGCCATATAACAATTAAAGTAGCAGAAAAATAGAGGTAGCAAATGGGACAAAAGGTACATCCCACGGGGATTCGTCTCGGGATCGTTAAAGACTGGACATCGAGATGGTATGCAAACAGCCAGAATTACCCTGTGTTTCTGTTACAGGATTTGAAGGTTAGAGAATACATCAAACAAAAGTTGGCGCATGCGTCAGTGAGTAGGGTGCAAATCAATCGTCCTGCAAATAATGCAAATATTACGGTTCACACTGCTCGTCCTGGTATCGTGATCGGTAAGAAAGGTGAGGATATAGATATTTTGAGACAAAGTATATCCGCTATGATGGGTGTGCCTGTCCAGTTGAATGTCGAAGAAATCAGAAAGCCGGAACTGGATGCTTACTTGGTCGCTGAAAGCATAGCTCAACAGCTTGAGAAACGTATTATGTACCGCAGGGCGATGAAAAGAGCGGTTACAAACACTATGCGTTTAGGCGCTGAAGGTATCAAAATCACGGTTGCAGGCAGATTGAACGGGGCTGAGATCGCTAGAACCGAATGGTATCGCGAAGGACGAGTTCCTCTTCATACCTTACGGGCTGATATAGATTATGGAACTGCCGAAGCAAAAACCACTTACGGAATTATCGGCATAAAAGTCTGGATATTCAAAGGCGAGGTGTTTGATATGGACGCACATACAGCGTCTCTAAACGCCGACTCAAAAAAATAGTTGAAGGGGTGCATTAGAAATGCTTCAGCCAAAAAGAACAAAGTTTCGTAAGCAGCATACCGGTAGAAATAACGGCACCGCATTGCGAGGATCGTCAGTTAGCTTCGGAGAGTATGGCTTAAAATCGGTTAGCCGTGGTAGAATGACTGCCCGCCAAATTGAGGCTGCTAGACGCGCAATAAGTCGGCATGTAAAACGTGGTGGGAAAATTTGGATCCGGATCTTTCCCGATAAGCCAATTACCAAAAAACCATTGGAAGTGCGTATGGGTAAAGGTAAGGGTAGTGTAGAATACTGGGTTGCGCAAATAAAGCCCGGCACGATGCTGTTTGAAATCGAAGGCGTTTCTGAAGAGTTAGCAAGAGAGGCTTTTGAGCTAGCCGCTGCTAAATTGCCGGTTAAAACGACTTTCTCTGCACGGACAATAATGTAATGAAAGCTAAAGATTTAAGAAGTAAAACAAAAGAAGAGTTGAATGCCAGTCTTTTAGAGTTGTCTCGCGAACAGTTCAATCTAAGAATGCAAAAAGGCACAGGCCAGCTTAGCAAGCCAAGTCAAATTAAGCAGGTGAGGCGAGATATTGCTCGCATCAATACTATTCTAAATGAAATGGTAAGAGTATAGAGATGAGCGAAAATCTAGATAGTGTACGTAAAGTAACTGGTCGTGTCGTAAGTAATAAAATGGACAAGACTGCTTCTGTTTTGGTGGAGCGTTTGGTAAAGCATCCAGTATACGGAAAGTACATTAAGCGTTCTACGAAACTTCTTGTCCATGACGAAAACAACGTTTGTCAGGAAGGCGATGTGGTGTCGATCACATCCTGTAGGCCTATATCAAAAAATAAGGCATTTAAGTTGTTAGAAGTGTTAGAAGCTTTTAACAAATAATCAATAATTTTAGTTGGGATTTATAAAATGATTCAGATGCAAACTAGCCTTGACGTCGCCGATAACAGTGGCGCAAAAAAGGTCATGTGTATCAAGGTCCTTGGAGGGTCGCACCGCCGTTATGCCGGCATAGGCGACATCATCAAGGTTAGCGTGAAAGACGCTATGCCGCGCACAAGGGTTAAAAAAGGCGATGTTTATAACGCATTGGTAGTAAGAACCCGTAAAGGTGTTCGTCGAGCTGATGGTTCCGTAATACGCTTTGATGGCAACGCAGCGGTAATTTTGAATAACCAACTACAACCAATTGGTACTCGTATCTTTGGGCCGGTTACGCGTGAATTGAGAGGTGATAAGTTTATGAAAATTATCTCTCTTGCGCCAGAAGTATTATAGTCAGAGGTCCAGAGATGCAGAAGATTAAGCAGGGCGATGAAGTTATTGTAATCATCGGAAAAGATAAAGGTAAGCTAGGCAAGGTTAGCAAGGTACTTGAAGATAACAAGCTGTTAGTTGATGGTATTAATCTAGTGAAAAAGCACCAAAGAGGTAATCCAAACTTGGGTGTTTCTGGGGGTATTGTCGATAAAAATATGCCGATCCATATTTCAAACGTGGCTTTATTTAACCCGAAAACTAAAAAGGGTGATCGCGTGGGATTTAGAGTTCTCGATGACGGTAAAAAAGTCAGATATTTTAAGTCAACTAACGAAAACGTCGGTCTTTAAGGTAATAAAGCTATGGCTAGACTACAAAGCAAATATAAAACAGAAATCGTTCCTGCGATGCAGGAGCAATTCGGTTACAAGACTATTATGCAGGTTCCAAAATTAACTAAGATTACTCTGAATATGGGTGTCGGTGGTGCAATTGCGGATAAAAAAGTATTGCAATCTGCTGTTTCTGATATGGAAAAGATCGCCGGGCAGAAAGCGGTTGTCACCTTGGCCAGAAAGTCCATTGCTGGGTTTAAAATTCGCGATGATATGCCAATTGGCTGTAAAGTCACTTTGCGTAGCGATAAAATGTACGAGTTTTTAGATAGGTTAATAACAATTTCAATACCGCGTATTCGCGACTTTAGAGGAATGAGCTCGAAGAGTTTTGACGGGCGGGGTAACTATTCGCTGGGGATTAAAGAGCAAATCATTTTTCCTGAAATTGATTATGACAAAATTGATGCCCTGCGTGGTATGGATATTTGCATAACAACAACAGCCAAAACAGATGAAGAGGGTTTGGCGCTGTTGAAATTATTCAATTTTCCATTCAAAAACTAAGGGCGTATTAACATGGCTAAAAAATCAATGATAGCGCGCGAAGTTAAGCGCGAAGGTCTGATAAAAAAGTATCAGGCAAAAAGAAACGAATTGAAGGAAGTAATTAGATCTCCAAACAGCTCTTTTGAAGAAAAAGAGAACGCTCAAATTCAACTTCAAAAGTTGCCAAGGGACTCCAGTCAATCAAGGTTGCGTAATAGATGCAAGTTGACAGGGCGCCCGCACGGATACTACAGAAAGTTCGGTCTTAGCAGAAATAAACTTAGAGAAGCTACCATGCGTGGCGACGTTCCTGGTTTAACTAAAGCTAGCTGGTAGTAGTTCTGTTTAATTTTTGGAGAATTGAAAATGAGTATGACAGATCCAATAGCAGATATGCTAACCAGAATTAGAAATGGTCAATCTGCTGGCAAAAAAAGTGTAAAAATCCCTTCGTCGAAATTGAAGCTAGCAATCGCTAAAGTTTTGAAGGAAGAAGGCTATATTACCGATTACAAAACTGAAGTCACTGGTTCTCACGCGGAGATGACTGTTGAGTTGAAATACTACAATGGCGTTCCGGTTATCGAAAGTGTAAGACGAATTAGTCGGCCAGGACTAAGAATTTATAAATCAAAAGACGAACTACCAAAAGTACTAGGCGGTTTGGGTATAGCTATCGTTTCAACCTCAAACGGTGTGATGACTGATCGTGCGGCTCGAGCTATCGGGCACGGTGGCGAAGTCATTTGCACTGTCTGCTAAATTTACGAGGTATATCATGTCGAGAGTCGCTAACGCGCCTATCACTTTGCCATCTGGTGTTGATGTCAAAGTAGACGGTAGAAAAATGGTAGTTAACGGTAAGCTGGGACAGCTTGCATTTGATCTTTCCGATGCGGTGGAGCTGGAAATAGAGGCTAACATAATTAGGGTTAAATGGGATGATAGTGTAAAGGGTGCTAAAGCGCACGCCGGTACTGCTAGAGCGTCAATTAACAACATGGTTAAAGGGGTTTCCGAAGGCTTTGTCAAAAAAATGCTGCTAGTTGGTGTTGGATATAGAGCTCAAGTAAAAGAGAATTTATTGACATTATCGTTGGGCTATTCAAATCCTGTTGAATACTTAATACCCGCGGGCGTTACTGTAGAAGCGCCGACTCAAACTGAGTTGCACGTAAAGAGTAATGACAAGCAGAAAGTGGGTCAGGTTGCTTCTGAAATCAGAGCCTTTCGGCCTCCTGAGCCCTATAAAGGCAAAGGAGTTAGGATCGCTGATGAATATGTGGCTAGAAAAGAAGCCAAAAAGAAATAGGTGAAGTGATGGATAAGAAGTCTTCTAGATTAAAAAGAGCATTAAGGCTGCGCTGCAAGATTAAAAAGTTAAGTGTAAATAGACTGACTATACATAGAACTTCCCAGCACATTTACGCGCAAGTTTTGAGTGTCGATGGTGCATCCACTCTTGCTGCTGCATCGACATTACAAGCAGACGTGAAAGCTGGGCTCAGTAACACAAGTAACATTAAGGCCGCCATAGAAGTTGGCCGAATAGTTGCTGAAAGGGCTATTGCTGCGGGTGTAACGGAAGTAGCATTTGACCGCTCTGGTTTTAAATATCATGGACGCGTAAAAGCATTAGCAGATGCTGCGCGTGAAGCCGGCTTGAAGTTTTAGGGGAATAGAATGGCAACAGCACCATCTCAAGGTAGTACGGACGGACTGCAAGAAAAACTAGTTTCGGTCAGACGGGTAGCGAAAGTTGTGAAAGGCGGTAGAGTCTTTGGTTTTGCAGCGCTAACTGTAGTGGGTGATGGAGACGGTCGTATCGGTTATGGGGTCTCTAAAGCTCGCGAGGTTCCAGTGGCTATACAAAAGTCACTGGAGCAAGCTAGAAAAAACATGCGCAAAGTTGCTCTCAAAGAGGGGACTTTGCAGTATTCAATAATGTCAAATACTGGTGCTGCGAAAGTGTATATGCAGCCGGCTTCAGAAGGTACCGGTATCATTGCCGGCGGCGCTATGAGGGCCGTATTTGAAGTGGTTGGCGTACACAATGTATTGGCAAAATGTATTGGCACGAGCAATCCTATTAACGTGGTGCGAGCGACGATCAACGGATTAAGCGGTATGCACGATGCAAAAAAAATCGCAGCAAAACGCGGTTTGACTGTTGATCAAATAACAGGATAAAACAATATGTCCGGCAAAAAATTAAGCGTGACGATGACCAAAAGTAAAAATGGTCGCTTGAAGGCCCATCAGCAATGCTTGAAAGGGTTGGGATTGAGCAGAATCAGGCAGGTGGTTGAAGTTATTGATACTCCCGAAAATCGCGGGATGATTAATAAGATCGCATACATGCTAAGGGTTGAGGAAGTATAATGTATTTAAATACTATTCAAGCTGCGCCTGGCGCAAGAAAGAAAACAAAAAGAGTTGGTCGTGGTATTGGCTCTACGGATGGTAAAACTTGCGGTAGAGGCCATAAGGGTCAAAAGGCACGCGCGGGTGGCTTTCATAAGGTCGGTTTTGAAGGTGGTCAAATGCCTTTGCAGCGTAGATTGCCAAAAGTTGGGTTTACCTCCAGGACAAAAAAGTTTACGGCCGAGGTTAGATTGGCTGAGATAGATGCCATTCAGGCTGATGTGATAGATATACAACTGCTCATTTCTAGTAATGTAATCCCGGTTTTTTCGAAAAAAGTAAAGGTTGTTAACACCGGAAGTATTACCCGCCCTCTAACCCTAAAAGGACTGGGCGTTACTGCAGGTGCGAAAGTAACAATTGAAGCTGCTGGTGGCAAAGTCGAGGCTTAAGTGAGTACAAAAGGGCATGATGTTTCTGCGGGAACGTTTCGATTTGGTGAGCTTAAGTCCAGACTGCTTTTCGTTTTAGGCGCCTTCGTCGTCTATAGGATTGGGGCTCATATACCTGTCCCGGGTATTGATCCTAAAGCGCTATCTATTATGTTTGAGCAACAATCCGGCTCCATATTAAACATGTTTAATATGTTTTCAGGTGGAGCCTTGATGCGCTTAAGCTTATTCGCATTGGGAATAATGCCTTATATCTCTGCATCTATCATTATGCAGCTCATGACCATTGTTATACCTACTATGGAGCAATTGAAGAAGGAAGGGGAGTCTGGTCGCAGAAAGATATCGCAGTACACTCGATACGGCACTGTTGTGCTGGCAATGTTTCAATCAATAGGTATATCGGTAGCTCTGCAAAATCAAACCGCCGGAGGCTTAGCCGTGGTGTTGCAGCCCGGTGTCAGTTTTATTGTGGTCACTACGATTACTCTGGTTACAGGAACCATATTTCTGATGTGGCTCGGCGAGCAAGTGACTGAGCGCGGTATCGGTAACGGCATTTCGCTTATAATTTTTGCAGGCATAGTTTCCGGTCTGCCTTCGGCGATTGGTGGTACGCTGGAGCTTGCTAGAACCGGAGAAATGAATGGTGCTTTTATCGTCGTATTATTCGCTCTCGCAATTGTAGTCACTGGGATTGTGGTTTTTGTCGAAAGAGGGCAAAGAAGGATAACAATAAATTATCCAAAGCGGCAGCAAGGGAACAAGGTTTACGGCGGACAAAGTTCATTTTTGCCATTGAAGTTGAACATGGCGGGCGTCATACCTCCGATATTCGCGTCCAGCATTATATTATTCCCTGCTACGATCGCGGGCTGGTTCGGAAATGTTGATGGCTTCTCTTGGTTGCAGGACGTATCTTCAGTATTGTCGCCGGGTCAGCCAGTATATGTCTTGTGCTACGCTTTGGCTATAGTGTTCTTTTGTTTCTTCTATACTGCATTGGTTTTTAATTCCAAAGAAACAGCGGAGAACTTGAAAAAATCTGGTGCCTATCTCCCTGGTATCAGGCCCGGTGCTCATACTACTAGTTATATTGATAAGGTCATGACGAGGCTTACTCTGATAGGGGCTGTCTATATAACTCTTATATGTTTGCTGCCTGAATTCTTGATCGTATATTGGAATGTGCCTTTCTCTTTCGGCGGCACTTCTCTATTAATTATTGTGGTTGTCGTTATGGACTTTATATCGCAAATGCAGACACATTTGATGTCTCAGCAGTATGAGGGTCTAATGAAAAAAGCTAATTTAAAAAAATCTTAACGTTATTTAGGAGTTTGCCGTGAAAGTACGAGCTTCAATAAAAACCATATGCAAAAGCTGTAAAGTTATTAAAAGAAACGGTGTTGTAAGAGTCATTTGTAGAGATGGCAGACATAAACAACGTCAAGGATAACTTGTTTTTGCGATTTATTTTGCGGAGTGATATAATGCTCCGTTTAACCTTATAGTACTGTTTTTGGAGTATCTGAATGGCTCGTATTGCTGGTATAAACGTGGCTGATCATAAGCATGCGGAGATAGCGTTAACAGCTATCTATGGAATAGGCAGGCAAACTGCTAAGAATATCTGCGATGAAGTTGGTGTTAAACCAACTGTTAAGATTAGAGATCTTTCGGAAGATCAAGTTGAATCGATACGTAAGGTTATTTCCGGGATGACTGTGGAAGGCGATCTTCGCAGAGAAGTCTCGATGAATATAAAAAGATTAATGGATCTCGGTTGCTATCGCGGAATTAGACATCGTCGCGGTTTGCCGTTGAGAGGCCAAAGAACCAGAACAAACGCGCGGACTCGTAAAGGGCCACGCAAATCAGTTACTAAATAAATACATCTAGAAAGGCGATTTTGATGGCAACCCAGAATAGAGTGAAAAAGCGTATTAAGAAAGAAGTGGCGGATGGCATCGTTCATGTGCATGCTTCCTTTAATAATACAATAGTTACCATTACTGATAGAAAAGGTAACGCATTATCTTGGGCAACATCGGGAGGGTCCGGTTTTCGCGGGTCACGGAAAAGCACACCGTTCGCAGCGCAGGTTGCCGCTGAGAAGGCAGGTGCCGTGGCTCAGGAGTACGGAATGAAGAATCTGGATGTAATGATCAAAGGGCCAGGGCCCGGCAGGGAATCGGCTGTTCGTTCTTTGAACAGCATGGGTTTCAAAATTTCAAATATCGTGGACGTAACCCCTATTCCCCATAATGGTTGCCGTCCGCCTAAAAAACGTCGTGTTTAGGATAGTGGAGTAAATTTAATGGCAAGATATCTTGGTCCTGCTTGCAAGCTGAGTCGTAGGGAAGGTACTGATTTATTTTTGAAAAGCAGAGGTAAGTCTCTGGAAAGCAAATGTAAATTGGAACAAAGGCCCGGTCAACATGGCGCTAAGCGTACAAGGAATTCTGATTATGCTATGCAGCTCCGCGCCAAACAGCGGTTGCGTCGCATATATGGTGTCCTAGAAAAGCAATTCAGAAATTACTATAAAGCAGCCGATTTACAGAAAGGCGCAACAGGTCAGAATCTGCTTGATTTTCTCGAATCCAGGCTCGATAACGTAGTTTATCGCATGGGTTACGCTGCAACTCGTGCGGAAGCTAGGCAGCTAGTGTCGCATAAGGCGATTCTGGTTAACGATAGGTTAATCAATATTCCTTCTTATCAAGTGGCTTCTGGCGATGTTATTAAGGTTCGTGAAAAAGCGAAAAGCCAACAGCGGATTAAAGATTCTTTAGTTGTCACCGAACAATATGGTTTTCCAGTTTGGGTGGAAGTTAACTCGAAAGAGATGAGTGGGATATTTAAATCGGTTCCTGATCGTGTAGATTTGGGGTCTGATATCAATGAACAATTAGTCGTTGAGCTTTATTCTAAGTAATAAATAAGTCCAGGATTTAAATTATGCAGAGTTCTATCGTTGGTCTATTGAAGCCCCGTCTTGTCGAGGTCATCAATGAATCGGCCAACCACTCAAGAATTGTTATCGAACCTTTGGAGCGTGGTTTTGGGCATTCATTAGGCAATGCTTTGAGGAGAGTTATGCTGTCCTCTATTCCTGGTTGCGCTGTCACAGAGATTTCTATTGAGGGTGTGTTGCATGAATTCACCACGATAGAGGGCGTTCAGGAAGATGTAATAGACATTATTCTTAATCTTAAGAAACTTGCCGTTATCGTGCATTCTAAGGACGAGGTAACGTTAACTTTATCAAAAAAAGGTGTTGGCGTAGTTACTGCTCGTGACATTGATCTGCCCCATAACGTTGAATTGGCTAATCCTGACCTAATCATAGCTAATATTAATCAGGACTGCGCACTTAACATAAAGATAAAAGTTGAGCGCGGCAGAGGCTATGTCCCGGCTAGTCTTAGAAAAGAACTGTACGACGATGCTCCTGTTGGCGTTTTGATGGTTGATGCTGCTTTCAGTCCTATTGTTAAAGTAGCTTATCATGTTGAAAGTACTCGGGTTGAACAGCGTACTAATTTAGATAGACTTGTAATCGAGTTGGAAACAAACGGTACAGTCGATCCAGAGCAGGCGATTAAGCTCGCAGCATCTATCCTGCATGACCAGTTGTCTGTATTTGTCGATTTCGAGAAAGTCAACGAACAAATACAGGAAGAAGTAGCTATAGAAGAAGAATCATTCGATCCCGTTCTTCTGCGCCCTGTAGATGATTTGGAGTTGACGGTTCGCTCGGCTAACTGCCTAAAAGCTGAAAATATTTTCTATATTGGTGATTTGATTCAACGTACCGAAGTGGAGCTGTTGAGAACGCCTAATCTAGGTAAAAAATCACTAACGGAAATTAAAGATATTCTTGCGATTAAAGGCCTGTCATTGGGTATGCGGTTAGAGAACTGGCCACCTGAAAATTTGGCTGATCAGTCACAAGCTGGAATTTGAACATAAGGCATTTTAAAAATGAGACACCGTAAATCTGGAAGACAGTTAAATAAAAATAGCAGCCACAGAAAAGCTCTGTTTAGCAATATGGCTTGTTCGCTTTTTAAGCATGAATTGATTAAAACCACATTGCCAAAAGCGAAGGAGTTGCGCGTATTGGCGGAACCTTTAATTACGCTTTCTAAAATCGATTCTGTTGCTAAACGCCGCCAAGCTTTTTCAAAGCTGCGGGATAGAGATGTCGTTACTAAATTATTTAACGAACTCGGTCCAAGATACCAATCCAGAAACGGTGGGTACTTGAGAATTATAAAGTGTGGTTTTAGATCCGGTGATGACGCTCCTATGGCCTATGTAGAGTTAGTCGATCGGCCCGAACCGGCGCAGTCCACAGAGTAAATTTTTAAGTTTAGTTATATGTGCGACAGAGTTGTGCAAATTGCCGCTCTGTCGTTTTTATTTTCGAAGTTCCGCAATTCGCCCCATTGCTCGCTGATTTCTTTTCCGAGCGCGATTCATGCCTGATCCTTGTTTTTTCTGTAGCTTTCAAAATCTCTAACGTCTGTTGAAGGTCATTGAGAGTGGGCGAGAGAATTCTCTAGCACGTTAGTCAATGCTCGCCATTCTTGCAGTTTTTTTTGAAAGGATGTTGTAGCGTTTGCCGGACTAGTGGAAGGTAAGCGTTGATATCTTAGTGCTCTGGGCAGGCTATTCCGATGGATATGTTTTTGGAATGTCTTCTCAGCTGTAAAACCGTTGAAAAATATATGTGTTATATGCGGATGAGTCGTAAAAAATCCGAGAAAGTCATTAACGATAACGCTGGTCGGGTCGATTTTCGAATCTAAACTACTGTTATGCCGATGACAATATTTAACTACATCCCATAGAGCGATTCGTGCACTTGTTAGCGATAAAATTCTCGATTGATAGGGATGAGCAGGATCAATCGCCAATAACTCACACACAATAGGCCAAAAGTGATTGCGCGGATGCGCATAATATTGATCAGCTAATAGCGATGCTTTGCCTGGTATGCTGCCGAGAATTAACACTTTTGCGTCCGGCGTTGCCTCTGGAGGGAAGCTTGTAATGAGGTCCATTGTGGCGGCGTTGTCAGATAAGGACTCGGTTAGTCATTTCCGTATTTGGATAACGCCTAATACATCCAATACGCGGCAACAATAAGCATGTTCGTTGTCATGCATCAAAGCTAAGCCTAGCTGATTACCTTGGCTGACTGTAAGATGATGCATCAACAAGATCGATGAATATTCGGTTTCCATATAATCGATGCTGGCTTTTTGGTGGCCCCAGGCGCCATAGTCGCAATATATTATGCCGGCTAACTGTTTGTTGGCATAATCTTCAAATAACTCAACGCACTCTTCCAGCGATGTTTTTCGCGACAAGGTAGCGGTCAGATCAATGACTGAGACTATTGCTGTTGGTACCCTGTAAGACATCGCTTCCAATTTGCCCTGCAGTCTCGGTAAAACCAATGTTGTGGATTTACCCACGTTTGTGCTGGTTGGAATAATCGACGACGCGCAACCCCGGCCAAGTTGGGAGGAGGCATGGTAGCCGTCCAGCACGCGTTGATCCGATAGTTGCGGATGGATGGTAATCGCCCGGGCGTAATCAATCCCTATATGCTTGTCCAGCACATGGCAGATTGGCGCTAGCGCGTTGCCTGTACATGTGCTTGCAGAGATGACGTCGTGACGTATTGGGTCGTAAGACTGACTATTCACACCAAACACAAGGCTAATATCACAGCCACTGACATTCCACGTGCAAAGTACTTTTTTAGCGACATTTTGTACTATCAAAGACCGAAAGTCATTGATAGTTGCTGTTCCCGTGGCATCGAATAAGACATCAAGATTAAATTGGCGCAACACGCCAAAACTGTCGTCATCTGGTGAGCTGCGCCGACGATCCACTCGTTGATAGCGGACTCTTTTGCCATCGAGAATCAAGTCGTCGCCTTCGCAATCCACCTGAAATGGCGGGCGGCCATAGGTGCTATCGTTGGCCAATAGGTATGCTACGTGGTCTATAGCCATTACGTCACATACTACGCTTATATTGAACCTACCACCTTTGCTTTGCGCAAAATTGCCTCTTAATACGCCTCGGCCAATTCTACCAAGTCCGACAATCCCAACGTTAAGGCTCATCGCAGAATAGCTCCTCTAAATAATGTCAAAAATTGAATTTGGCATATGCGCTTGGCGATCTTGAGTGCTGGTAGGCATTTAAGTCGTATTATTCTCATTGGGAGGGTTTTGTTCTTCTTGTTAAGTGGTGATGTTGTCCAGTCTTTTAAAAGCTAGAGCAACAAACTATGCAAGTCAAGGTTAAACAAAATAATGATGAAATTCGGTAGGGCATTATGAGCCTTTTGTGTACGCATTAGGTAAACCGTTCTGGTTTTACTGCTCTTAAAATAAGTTAAGTCATATTCATGGGATAATATCCTCATGAAATGCAAACGAGATTCAGACGGCCGAGAAATTGATCACCATACGCTGCAAGTGATGCGGCAGCAGGCGGTCAAGGCTGTGAAAAATGGGCAGACAGCGGCCAGTGTGGCGGCAGCGATGGGCGTTAACATTCGCACGGTGTTTCGTTGGTTGTCCGACTTTGCAACCGGTGGTCAAAATGCGTTGCTGGCCAAGAAAATTACGGGGCGCCCACCGCTGGTGACGCCTGACGAAATGCGCTGGATCGCCGAGACCGTGCGGGATAAAACACCCTGGCAAATGAGGCTGGAGTTTGGCTTGTGGACCTTATCGTTGATTGGCGAAGTCATTTACCGCCAGTTTGGCAAGCGCCTGACGGCGCCGAGTGTGGGGCGGATCATGCGGCTGCTGGGTTTTACACCGCAAAAGCCCTTGTATCGGGCTTGGCAACAGGACCCGGTGTTGGTGGAAAAGTGGCAGTCGGAGGTGTTTCCTGCGTTGAAAGCCGAAGCCAAACGCACCGGTGCGGTGATTTATTTTGCCGACGAAGCCGGCGTACGTGCTGACTTCCATGCTGGCACCACCTGGGCACCGGTCGGGCGGACGCCGACCGTAAAGACGACCGGACGAAGGTATGGTTTGAATCTGATCGCCGCCGGGCGACTTTCGCTTCATGGTGCAGGAAGGCAACGTCACAGCCGACGTGTTTGTCGAATTTCTGAAACGTCTGCTGCGCGGTGCAGAACAGCCGATCATCTTGGTCGTCGACGGCCATCCGATTCACAAGGCTAAGATTGTGAAAACTTTTGTGGAGCAACAGCAAGGCCGTTTGCAGTTGGTTTTTCTGCCACCCTACGCACCACAACTCAATCCGGATGAACAGGTTTGGGGCTATATCAAGCCACGTATTGCCAAGCAGATGCCGGAAAATAAAATCGAATTAAAGAAACTCGTTCAATCTGCCATGCATCGCTTACAGAAACTCCCGGATATCGTGAAATCTTTCTTCAGGCACCCAGAATGTCAATATGCTGGCCAGTGACAATACTTGCTTTATGAGCAGTAAAAAGGTGTGCGGATGCGTTATTTTGTAACGATAGACTTACGTTTCTTCTTCCGAGATAACGAATTTTTCGGATAGTCGTAATAGGACAAACAACGCTCCGGCGCCGCCTGCCTGGGGGGGGGCGGAGCAAAATGCCAGTACGTCTTTATGTTGGCGTAACCAAAGATTGATATCGTTTTTCAATATCGGTTGATTGTCGGGTGAGTTGTAACCCTTGCCATGAATAATCAGTACACAACGATAACCAACCTCAATGCAATGGTGCAAAAAATGCAGTAGTTGCTGTTGTGCATCGCGGCTAGTTAAACCATGCAGATCTAGATTGGCATCTAAGCCGTAGTACCCTTTGCGAAGCTTCTTAAGTACATTTTTTTGCATGCCGGGTACCAGGAAGGCGACCTTGTCTTCTTGGAATAAAGTTTCCAGACTACCCTCGACGTCCAATTGTAACGGGTCGATTTGTTCCAACGGTTTAAACGCGGGTATTGGGCGAGGCTTTTTGTCCGGCTTAAGAATAACCGTATTTTTATCTACCGATTTGACTTTACCGATAGCGTTTCGAAACAAGAGGGCGTCGTCTGTGGAAGTGGTTTTTTTTGTCACGTAAGCTGCTGGTTTTGCGGTTTTTTTGCTACTATGGACGAATTTTAAAGCGTTTTACAGCGGTATGCACATACTTATCAGCAACGACGACGGTTATTTAGCTCAAGGCATCAATACTCTGGCAGACGCCTTGCGCTTATATGCCGACGTGTCGATTGTGGCGCCGGATAAAAATAGAAGTGCCGCAAGCAATTCTTTAACTTTGGATATGCCCTTGCGAGCAACGGTATGCGATAACGGTTTCGTTCGCGTGGATGGTACGCCAACGGATTGTGTGCATCTGGCAATAACCGGTTTGTTGGCAGATGAGCCCGACATGGTGTTTGCCGGGATAAATCACGGGGCAAATCTCGGCGACGACGTGCTTTACTCAGGTACGGTTGCGGCGGCCACCGAAGGGCGCTTTCTCGGCTTGCCTGCGGTTGCGATTTCATTAGCGTCAAGCGATCCTAAGCATTTTGAAACGGCTGCTCATGTGGCCGTGATGTTAATGCGAAAAATATTGGCTCATCCGTTGCCGGAAGACACCTTGTTAAATGTGAACGTGCCGGATGTGCCCTTAGCCAGTCTGAAGGGGTATCGGTCCACAAGGCTGGGTCAAAGGCATAAAGCAGAAGCGGTTATTCGCTCCAAGGATCCGCGCGGTCATGTCATTTATTGGGTGGGGCCGCCCGGTAGCGAGCAAGATGCAGGGCCAGGTACCGATTTCGACGCTATAAGAAACGGCTACGTGTCGGTAACGCCGTTACAGCTGGATTTGACACGTTACGAGAGGTTGGAGGGATTGCAAGATTGGTTAGCATTGGAGGTGCAGAAATGAGTCGACGATTACAGGGCATAGGCATGACTTCGCGACGGACCAGGGAGCGGATGATTTCCCGGTTGCGAGAGCAAGGCATTAGCAATAGCAAGGTATTGGCTATTATGGCCGAGACACCGCGACATATTTTTGTCGACGAAGCCTTGGAAAGCCGGGCATACGAGGATACGGCACTGCCCATCGGACACAACCAAACCATATCTCAGCCCTACATCGTTGCAAAAATGACGGAGTTGCTGTTGGAACAAGGACCGCTTGGTAAGGTATTGGAAATTGGCACCGGTTGCGGCTATCAAACCGCAATATTGGCCAAGCTTGTGGATCAGCTTTATTCGGTTGAGCGCATTGCGCCATTGATGAAAAAAGCCAGAGACACACTGTGGGAGTTGAATATCAAAACCGTGGGTTTCAAGCACAGCGACGGAGGGTGGGGGTGGCCCGAACATGCGCCGTTCGATGGTATTTTGGTTGCTGCCGCGCCCGCGGAAATTCCGGAAGCCTTGCTTTCGCAGATGGCTTTAGGAGGTGTAATGGTCATTCCCGTGGGATTGGAGGGTATGCAAGAGTTGCATCGTATTACTCGCACCGAGCACGGGTTTGAAGACGAGGTCATTGAGCGCGTGACTTTTGTCCCGTTTTTATCCGGCGTCAGTCAATAGCAGCTATAAGGAGTTTTTCGTGTCGAGCGATTAGGCTGCCCGACACGACGGCAGAGAGGAGTTAAATTCCTGAGTACCGTTTACGGCTGCTTGCAATCAAACCGAGCAGCGCAGGCCCGAATAGCCATACAGTCGATGGCAGCGGCACTGCGGTAACCGATACTTGCCAGCCGACGTCTTTCAACGCGGCTAAATCCAACTGTGTATAGACTTTGCGTGTACCTACGCGTATCGTCGGGTCCAATAATGCCTCTTGCGGCACACCGTTTACATTGCTTTGCGTGCCGTCCAGCCAATGTACCTTGTCGCTTTCCAGTGGAACATTGCCGCCATAGGCCGCGACAGCGTTGGCGCCGGTAAAGTTGGATCCGGACGTTTTGTCCTTCCAGGAATCGGCGCTGCCCAAGCCCAATAAGTGTCCAAGTTCGTGCAATGCCACCGAATAAAAGTCGTTGCCGCTGAACGGTTCCGTCGTGGACGGATTGGTATCAAAATACCAGTTTGCCGAATTGCTAAAGCTTATCTGGCCGCCCCAGGGGGCAAAATCGGTCGCCGAGCTTCCGACAGTATCACCGGACTGCCCTCTTTTTTCGGCGGTATTCAAAAAGGCTTGAGTACCGCTAACACTATATCCGCCGTAACCGCCAAAGCCCAAAGTGTTGCCGCCGAGATCGCGACCGCCAACAAATACTGTCAACGTGTCGGGGGCCACGCTGAAATTGTTTAATATGGTTTGAGCGCCAGTATCGGGACGATCAAATATCGCGCTGAAATTGTTGCTGCCGCCGGAGGAAATTGGGGCCAAGCTGTCGGTTAATATGCTTCCTAGGAAACTGCCGGCAGCATTCAGAAGTGTTTGCCGGCCTGAATTGACACCGGTGAAGAAGCCGCCGTCGTAGGTATAGTCGAAGTTGATAACGACTGCGTTGGCTGATTGGCTGGCGGCCAGCAACATAGCGCCAGCTAACAGGGAAGGTTTAATAAACATGAGTTTTACTTGCTCCATTTGGTTTGATGTTCGTTGTGTTTGTCGGTTATCGACTTAAACTATCGGCGTAACCACGCTCCCTTTTTATGCGTAATTGAAGGTGTTTTTATGTGTAAAACACGCTGAGAATTACCGTAGGCAAAAGCTAACACCGTCCATAACCGCGGCGCAAGTCTTTTATTTGTTAAGTGTTCAAATATTGCTTTTTGCTGGATAAATGTAAAGTTCTGCCTGTGGTCGTCGTAGAAGGCTCTGAATTTACCGCGTCATATTTTTTTGGCTCCACATACTCCACAATGCCGCTTCATACTGTTCCGCGAACCGAACGCTATCAAATAACGGAGATTCTAAAACCTGCTTACGTAATCGCTTTCGTAACTGAGATAGTTTTGTCGTTTCCTGGGCAAAGTCTTTCGCTTTGTTCACGTAATCGTTTTCGTTTGATGCGATCCAGTCGGCAAGCCCGGCGTTGATACAGATAGATTCGCCGGCCCTGGCAAGTATGCCATCTCCGCGCAAGGTCAAAACCGGTATTCCCATCCATAAGGCTTCAATGCTGGTGGTTACGCCGGGATAAGGAAAAGTATCCAGTGCAATATCTACTTTATGGTACATCGATAAATGCCGGCTTCGGCTCGGTTCTGCTTCCGCCAGTATCAAACGGTCGCCGCTAATTCCATGTTCGGCAAAACGTTGCAAGGTTCTGCTCTGTATAAACGGTTCGTTGAGTTGGCTTGCTTTCAACAAAAGCCTCGATGCAGGTACGCTATGCAATATGCTAGCCCAGGTCGCTACGACACCGTCAGTCATCTTGGTCAGATTATTGAAACTGCCAAAAGTCACAAATCCCTGCTTTAGTGCCGGTAGGGCCTCAACTGCGGGGGATTGATCGGGAGGTGTAAAACAAATGCAGCTATCGGGTAATCTCCAAATGGATTCGCTGAAATTTTCTTCATCTTGCGGAAGAATCGAATACGGATCGCTGAGAACGTAGTCAATCGCCTCAATGCCTGTCGATGCTAAATAACCCAGCCAGCTGATCTGGACCGGTGCGGGCTTCCAGGCGAATAACGATAAGCGACTAAGGGCGCTGTGCCCCGCCAGATCTATCAGTATCTGCACGCGGTCGCCGTGAATAAGTTGCGCTGCCGCTTCATCCGTCAAGTTGCTAATGTTTTTCCAGTCGCTCAGATAGGGTCTTAAGCGTGCTGAGTAATCATCCATGCCCGGTTGCGTGGCGTAAGCGATAAACTCTATCCGGGTTGATTTACTCTCGCGTAGTAAAGCATAAAGGAAGTGTCCGACCGGGTGATCCCGCAGATCGCCGGATACCAGTCCAACCCGCAAGCATGTCGGTTGTTCCGCGCTTAGCCAACGCGTATAGGGTGTGGCTGTTGCGGCAACCATTCGTCCGAATTTCTCGGCTTCTTCAAGGTAGTCTGCCCGATGCTGGGCGCTATAGTTGAGGTGGAACAATAATCCGCTTTGCGTGGCAATTTGGTCAGGTTTGAGTGTAAGGCTGGTTCGCCAGCACTCTTCCGCTTCCGCGATTCGGCCTTGAGCTTGCAGGTTGATTCCCAAATTGGTGTGTGCATCGACATAGTCGGAGTGCAGAGAGAGTGCTTGTCGATAGCATGATTCCGCCTCAAGTAAGTGGCGCTGAACTTGGTGTGTGGTTCCCAAATTGTTGAGCGCTTCCGGATAATTGGGTCGGATTGCTAGGGCTTGCTGAAAGTTTTCTCCGGCTTTTGCAAAATCGCCAACCGCGAAATAGATTGAGCCTAAAGCGCAATAGGCTTCCGGATAGTTCGGATCTAAAGCCAATGCCTGTTGGCAGCAGGCCGCGGCTTCCACCAAGCGGTTTTGTATTTTCAGAGCGATAGCCAAGCAGTAATGGCTTTGTGCAAGGGTTGGTTGCAGTGCGATGGCTCTGCGAAAACTTTGCTCGGCTTGCTCGGGATGTTGTTGAGCTTGTTGGCAAAGGCCTAGATTAATCAGTTCGCCTATAGCGTCCGGTGCTAAGGCGGACGATTTGGCTAAATAGAATTCCGCTTTGCGGTACCGACCCAGATTGAAGAGCAGGGTGCCTAGGTTGCTGCTCGCGAGGGCGTTGTTCGGGTCGAGTTGTAAAGTTCTTTCATATTGGGTGATCGCTTCATTGAGCTGGCCCTGTCCATGTAAGGTAGATGCAAAATTTAGATGGGCCTCGGCGTCTTGCGGCAATAGTTCGATGGCTCTCTGGTGGGCCTGTAGGGCGTCCGGAAAAGCGCCGCGCTGTTGCAGAAATAAACCAAGTACCTTCCAAGCTAATCCGCATTCAGGAAAGCGGGCAAGCAGGCGGCGGGCATTTTGTTCGCCCTCCACTGTTTGCCCCTGTTGAAAGTTAATAAATAAGGCATTGATTTCAGCTGTGGCCGGGGCTACAAGTGTTTTTTCGAGTTCGTCGACAGCGGTGCCTTGCAAGCCGACTTGGGTTTTGCCTTGCTGCAAAAGTTCTCGCGCTTCGGCATATCGTTCTGTTTGGATTAGCGCCTGGATACAGCTATGCCAAAACTTTCCTTCTAGGGATTTAGCACTTAATGCGCGATAAAAGTGCATAAGTGCAATATCGGCTTGCTGCAACTGCATCGCCAATACGCCCATATTATGATGGGCATCGGGATGCTCAGGCTGATCTTGCAATATCTGCAGGTACAGCACTTGCGCTTCCAGCAATTGCCCAGCTTGGTGATGGGCAATTGCTAGTTCCAAAGTTCGCGGCAGGTTTTCGTCAGGCATCGCCGCTTGAACTAATTTGCCGAACGTTGATGAGTTTCCATCATGTCGCACAAGGTTTGTTCCAGATTGCGGCAGAATAAATCGGTGTTAAACAGCGGATAGGCATTTTGATTTTGCAATAACCGGGCTTTTAGTTCAGCCAATCTTGCCGGGTCGCGTGCCAGATTCAAAGCCATGGTTTCGTACTCTTCCAGCGAGTGCGTAATTAATTCCGGTAAGCCTATCGCATGCAGCAAACTGGCGGCCACCCGGCCGGAGAAGGTGTTGCCTTGATACGTTATCACCGGCAAGCCTACCCGCAAGGCATCGCTGGCGGTGGTATGCGCGTTATAAGGCGTGGTATCCAGGAACATATCCGCCAATCGATAACGGGCCAGATGATCTTCCACGGCGGGGACGCGGGTGGCAAATATCAAACGCTCAGGATCGATGCCGCGCTGCTCGGCTTCTCTACGCAAATTGCGCTGCGCGGGTTCGTTTAATTTCATCAGCCATAATACGCTGCCGGGAACTTGGTCCAGCAAACGCATCCAGACATCGAACATCGGCGGATTGATTTTGTAATCATGATTAAAAGAGCAAAATACAACGCCAGTTTCCGGTAAGCCCATTTCGGCTCTGCTGGGTATGCGCTCGGCGATTTTCAGGTTGGAATCGGTTGGCAAATAGGCGTCAGGCAGATAAGCGACGGTCTCGGTGTAGTATTTTTGATGTTCTTCCGGAATCACTATCCGGTCCGCTAAAATGTAGTCCATGTAATCCACGCCCAGCGAGCCCGGATAGCCCAAGAAATTGACGTGTATCGGCGCCGGACGATAGCTGAATACGTCGGTGCGCGAGTCTGCCGTATACCCGGCCAAGTCAATCAGAATGTCTACTTCAAGGCTACGGATCAGTTCCGCTATTTCCCAGGATTTTTTTGAGCGGACGTCGATAAACCGGCTGAAAGCGGTTTCGAAGCGCTGTCTGAGTGCGCCTTTATCGTCCAGGCCGAGCGAGATCGCTATGGTTTCAAATTTTGTCCGGTCATGGTGTTCGATAATTCCTGCCATGAGATGGCCGACCGGATGTTCTCTAAAATCCGGCGATATGTAGGCCAGCCGAATTTTGTCGTGCTTATATACTTCGCCATTCCATAAGGTTTTGGCCTTGGCCGGAAACAGATGCTCGGCAAAAATTTTTACGCATTGCAACAAATCCTCGGGAGAATTCGACAATGACATAAACGGCAGGGTTTTGCAGACCCGACGCTGCTCGCGCACACCGGTTTCGATGATGCTCCGACTTTCGGCAAAACGCCGCCAATCGCAGCAATGTTGCTCGGCGTGGAATAACAAACCGCGGCCGTAATCGAAATCCGGGTTAGCTTCCAGGAGCCGTTCGAAGAAAGGGATGGCATCGTCGTAGCGATTCATCTCGGTGAGAATAATGCCCAAACCGGCCAAGGCCTTGTCGGACGTAGGATTGATTTGTAAGGCTTCATTGAAGCTTTCCACGGCCTTGACGTGCTGCTTTATCTCGTAATAGAGGTTGCTGCGGTTGATCATCGCGCTTTCGTATGCGGGATCGATGGCAATGGCTTGTTGGTAACCGGCTAAGGATTCCTCGAAGCGCCCCAAGGATTGCAAAATTACGGCTTCCACAAAATAAGCCGGTGCATAGTTTTGGCCGGTGGCAATGGCTTTTTTAATCCAATCCAGCGCTTCTGCCTGCTCATCCTGCTGCGATGCAATCACCGCTAAGGAGTAGAGCGCGGCAAAATTTTGCGGTTGCAACTGCAAAATTTCCCGAAATGCCTGTCTGGCTGCCGGTATATCGTTGGCATTTTGATATTCCAGAGCTCGTAGGGTCTTTTGCTGAATAGCGGCCGCGTCCGCCGGCGTTAGCGAAACGGTTGGTGCCGTCAGCGCAAAATGACTGGGTAGGCTTTTGCAATAGTTATCGGCCAATTGCGATCCTTCGCGTTGATCCAGTTCTTTTAACACCAGCAGACAGAAGTCCGGGGATTGCACCACCGTATCCAGAATAGCCGCCAATTTTCTTAATTGCCGGGTAGTCAGAAGGCCGAGTTTTTGGAAGTCTCTGACAAATACGGCATCCGACCAAATCGCCTGCTTGATCCCGGCATAAGGATTGTCTTTTAAGATGAGCGGTTTGAAACTGCGCGGCACGATGCCGGTAAAACAATGAAACATGAAGCCTTGGGCGCGCAGAAACTGCTCAACCTCGGCAAATAGGGGTTGCCCTTCATAGAGTTCGACGAATTCGACTTCGGTCCAGATCACCAATGCATCGGCCAGCGCTTTTATCCCGCCTTTGAATACGTCCAACTCGCCACCCTGGACGTCGATTTTAATCATGTCCACGCTGCCTAGATCGCTCAACTCGTCGAGGCTGACGGTAGTGACGGGGTGTTCTGCAACCAACTGCACCACGTCGCTAAGTTGGAAAAAAGCATCCAATAGCGGCTTATTGGGTTTATATAAGGAACCGGTCATGAACCAGTTGGTTTCGTAATATGTGGCCGGGCCGCCTTTGCCGACAAAATACGGCAGATAGCGATAGGATTTGTTGTCGGCGTAAATTTCGCACAACTTGGCGTGCGCTTCGGCGTCGGGCTCAAAGCCTATCACAGTGGCCAAGTCGGCCTGCATCAACGGCGCGTAGGGTTCGGTCAATTGGCCGTGCGAACTCGCCCCGATATCGACAATATTGACTCTTAGCGGATCGGCTTCGCTTCTTAATAGGGCATCAAGTAAGTTAAACGTTTCCGGCACACCTAACAGGTCGCGCCAGATGGCCTGATTGCCGGGGTTGTTAAGTAATATCTTCTGTTTAATTTGTTCGGGAATCGGCTTCTGTTGCCTTATGCTGGCAAGCGCATAACGTCTGGCCATGCCCGCCGACAAATTCGGACTGTTCCGGATCAATTCCAAGATGGATAGAGGATCGGCCAGAAAATAAGACGAAAAACTGCGCTTCGATTCGTAAAATTCGATCAAGACGCATTTCAGCCATTCGCCAACCGAACTCAACAGCGGACGCTTTAGATCCTGACTGAGTGGCGGTAAAAAAGGCGCATTGAATTCATTCAGGACCTGGATATTCAACAGAATAGTCGCCGTGGTCGATAACGCGGCGGCGCGCATTCCCAATTTGAACTGTATATACAGCAGTATCACCTGCCAGGGTGCTTTATCCGGTTCGGTCGCTAACGAAGCGGTAAAATAGGGTTCGGCGATGGCTCTGGCTTGTTGCAATAACTCCAGCTTATCGGCCGCACTGCGTTCGCCCCATTCAAATTCGGCGCACAAATTCAGCGCATGTTTGTAGTCAGCCGCTAGACAGCTGTCGGTTAATGGTATGCATGAACGGTAATATTCGCACTGGGCAAAATGCATCAAAGCATTGAAATTGCCTGCGACATCGGGAGTTTCGGCAGGTAGTAGGTTGCCATCGAATAAAAGGCCGCTTTTACGTAAAGTATCGGCTCGGTCCGGTTTGCAAGCAAAAAGATTCAAAGTCTCGCTGTGCAGCGCGGCGTCGAACTCCACCAACACATTCAGTTCGGACAGCAAACGGTAAATAGAAAAACCATACTGACGCACCGCATCGATCAAACCATGGTTGATTTGGTTACCGTGCATCAGCTCAAACATCAGCAGCGGCGATTGTTCGCTAAAGAAGCTCTTGCCACCTTTTAAGACATTAATTTCCTCGCCTTCGGCGTCCATTTTTACAAAGTCGATAATTACATCGGGGGCAAACTCCTTAAGGCTGTCGTCGAGGGTTCTTAGCTCGATGATTTCCTTATTTTGGCCGCCACCGCTCAGGGAATTGAGCTCGCTATTTGCCGACACGTTAATTTCCGCTTGGCGGGCTATATCCGATAACCCAAAGCGCAACAGATTGACTTTGTGGCCGAAACCGTTCAGTTGGATGCTGTTTTGCAGCATGCCGCCGGGGGCCATGGTCGGCTCGAATGCCCAGACCCGGCCTTGATCGAGGCGTTTGGCGATACTTAACGCATACACGCCGTGATTGGCGCCGATGTCCAGACAGTTCATGCCGGGCTCGATATAGCGCCGAATGAAATCCATTTCATCTTCAAACCAATCTTCTTGTTCCAGCAACACATAAGGTGTCATCAGATTGATGTCGCTGGCGGCACAAACGATCACGTCATTTTTGATGCCGATTGGCCAAAATGGTTTTTTCTCCATGGATTTACCTTGTTCTGCGGTTAAGAGTAATTGGACGATGCTTAAAATATTTAGCTTGAGCTTTAGGGCTAATCCGCTGAATTATAGACTGGCAATGCTAGATTTAAGACGGCATTGCTTTGCTTTGTAGAGTGATTGTCAACATTATGCAAAAAAAAACCGTCCTCAAGTTGCCTTGAGGACGGTTTGGGCTTTGCTGTTTTTAACTACTAGCTGATTATTATGCCGTTTGCGGTGCCGGTGTTGAAGCCGTCAGTACCCGATATTCCGGTCAGCTTGATCAAGATGTCGCCTCCCGTATTGTGTTGGAAGACGTAAGTATCGGAGCCAAATTCAAAGGCTGCCGCATCTCCGTTAGTGGAAGCCACCAGTTTTGCGACACCGACCCATTCTCCCAAGGTGCCGATATCGGTCGAATCCGCTCCGCCCAGGGTAATAAGGCCGGCGGCTGTCGTAGCGGTGATCACTTGACCGGGAGCCGCGGTATCGGATGCAAGTGTTACGTTTAACGCTGTGGCACTGGCTATAGACGGCGTGCCGACAATATTTAGAGAATCCTCCGTGGCTGCGCCGGCATTGCCTTTGCCAAAGTCGGTAATGGTATCGAAGTCGAAAGTACTACCGCCTACGGTACCGGTGTCGCCCGCCGCGAAATTGAAGGTGTCTTTTCCGGTCCCGCCGGTCAAGGTGTCGTTGCCTCGGTCGCCGGTGATACTGTCAGCCAAAGAGGTGCCGGTAATGGTGTTGTTAGAGCCATCGCCATTGATCAACACCAAATCAGTGCCGGTGTCGAAAGCATTGGTTCCGCCAAAAGCAGTAAATACCAAGCCGCTTAACGTTACCGCTCCGGTTCCTTTTACATCGACTTGCAAGGTCGCTGCCGCGCTGGTGTCGGCGTTGACCAGTAATGTCGAACCGCTCAATTGGCTACCGGTAAAGGTGGCTGTTTCACCGTGAGTAATCAGCAGTTTATCGATGTTAGTAAATGTGCCGCCGCTGAAATCCGTAGAAGTGACTACATTCAGCGTAGCAAAGCCGGTTCCGCCGTTTATCACTTCACCGATATCCACATCGTCGGTATTAAACAGGAAGGTATCGTTGCCGGTACCGCCTGTAAGATTATCGATACCGTTGCCGCCGGTGATGGTTAGGTTGCCGTCGCCGGCCACAATCACATCATTGCCCGCAGTGCCCGTGACTGTTGGTGAAGTTACGATGCCTACGGTGTCTACCGTCGAATAGCCCAAGTGGGCAATCGCAGTGACCTGAGCCGGCGTCAGGAACTCCAGTTGACCAACCGTGATAGCGCCAATTTGAGTGGATGTGAGTTGGCTCAATTGACTTGTGGTAAGAACCCCAAAATGCGCTTCGGTTAACGCTTGTATGTCCGAGGTTGTCAAGGCTACCAGCTGCGTCGGCGTGAGTTTGGGCAGCTGGTTGGTAGTGAACGCTTCCACTTGAGCCGTTGTCAATGCGGCGATCTGAGCGGTAGTCAAGTCGTCGATCACGTTGGTCGAAATAGCCGCGATTTGAGTCGTAGTCATTTTTTGCAGATCCGCAACTTCGATGGACGCAATCTGATCTGAAGTGAGCGCACCAATCTGACTATTGCTCAGCTGACCGATTTGCGATGTGGTCAGAGACGCGATTTGACCGCCGGCGCCTGCCGATAGAGCGGTAATCTGCCCATTGGACAATGCTGCCAGTTGCGCGGTGCTGAGAGCCTGTATTTGCAAGCTGCTCAAGGCCGTCAAACCGCCTGTGGCCAACAGCCCCGCGACATTGACAAATGGTAGGTCTCCGACCTGGATTTTTGCCACTTGGGCATTAGTCAACGCCGATACTTGAGTGGAGCTGAGTGCTGAAAACTGCACCGTATCCAAGGCAACGATCTGATCGGTGGTTAAAGCGCCGATTTGATCGGTGGTCAAGGCATTAATTTGAGTGATAGAAAGTTTTTGCAGATCACCCGTTTCAACTGCTTCGATTTGCCTGGTTGTTAACTGGGCGATTTGTGCCGCCGATAGACTGGAGAATTGCGTAGAGGACAAAGTCGCAATTTGCCCATCTGTGCCCAGTGTCAGAGCTTGTAACTGATTTGAGGTTAAAGCTCTTAGCTGATCGGTAGTCAGAGCAGCAATTTGCCCGTTTGTTGCGGTCGTAAGTGCTTGCAATGCGGCGATTGATAAGCCTTTGATCGCATCAGTGGTGATTGCTTTTAAATCGCCTGTCTCCATCTTGACAATTTGATCCGAGCTCAAGGCGCCGATTTGCGAAGAACTTAACGCTTGTACTTGGCTGCTGGTTAGCTTTTCAACTTGCGATGTGGTGAAAGCCGCAATTTGCGTTGACAACAGTGCGGCCACTTGGCTGGTTTTCAGAGCCGCCAGATCAGTTGTTTCCAACGCCGATATCTGATTGGTGGTGAGTTTTTGCAGCTGCCCATTGGTTAAGGCTACGACTTGCTCGGTTGTTAACGCAGCGACTTGGCCGGCGGCACCCAAGGTTAAGGCTTGTATTTGGGTAGTCGTCAGCGCGGCGATCTGGCTGGTGGTCAGCGCCGCGATTTGGCCGTCGGTGGCCGTGGTTAAAACTTGTAAGCTATCGGTAGACAGGCTTTGAATTGCCGTCGGCGAAATCGCGCGCAAATCCGCCGTTTCCAGTCCGGCAATTTGCCCTGGAGCCAAGGCCGCAACCTGGGCTGCACTCAGGTTGGCGGCTTGATCCGAGCTTAGCGCTGTCACTTGTGCCGATGTCAGAGCCGCTATTTGTCCGGTTGCTCCGGTGGTTAATGCTTGGATTTGCGGGATTTTCAATGCGGCAATGTCGGCGGTTTCCAGGGCCTGAATTTGCTTGGTGGTCAATTTGCTGATTTGAGTCGGCGTCAAGCTTGCTACTTGATCGGTCGTCAAGGCGGCGATTTGACCGTTGGCCTCTACGGTTAGCGCCGTCAGCTGGTCGCTTGTCAAGTTTTGGATTTGGTAAGTGGTCAGGGCTGCGATTTGGCCGGTCGCTGCAGTGCTCAAGGCTTGAATACTATCGGTACTTAAACTCTGGATTGCGGTAGTCGTTATAGCCCGTAAATCGTTGGTTTCCAGGCCGGTAACTTGACCTGGCGTCAACGCAGCTACTTGCGCACCGCTCAGTTTAGCCGCTTGATCCGAGGTCAACGCGGCGATTTGGGCGGAACTTAATGCGGCAACTTGACCCGTTGCACCTGTCGTGAGTGCTTGGATTTGTGCAACTTTCAATGCTGCTAAATCCGTAGTTTCCAGTGCTTGGATTTGATCCGTCGTCAGTAATGCGATTTGGCTTGGGTCCAGAGTGGAAACTTGAGTAGAAGTTAGTGCGGCAATTTGTCCGCTGGCACCGGCAGTGAGTGAGGTCAGTTGATTGCTGGTCAGTTCAGTAATCTGCCGAGTAGTCAATGCGGCAATCTGACCGTTGGTAGCAGTTGTTAAGGCTTGAATGGCTGATGTCGACAAGCCTTTGATGGCGCCTGTGGCCACCAGAGCCAAATCTTCAGTCTCCATCGCCGCGACCTGGTCGGCACGGAGAGAGGCCATTTGCGCGGAAGTGAGCGCTCCCGCCTGGGTGGTTGTTAATTTTTGCACTTGGGTGCTGGTTAGCGCGGCTATTTGGCCGTCTGTTCCGGTCGTAAGCGCGGCAATCTGAGCGGTTGCTAGCTTTTGCAAATCCGCCGTTTCAATTGCCGCAATTTGGTCAGGTAATAGTTTGGCGATTTGCGAGGTCGTCAATTTTTGGATTTGCTCAGTCGTTAGCGCCGCAATTTGGCCGGCGGTGCCGATTGATAGTGCCTGTAACTGATTGGATGTCAATGCTTGAATTTGCGCTGTGGTCAAACCTGCAATCTGGTTGCTTGTCAACGCGGCGATTTGATCGGTGGCCAGGCCGCTGATTGCAGTGCTGGCTAAATAGGCCAAATCGCCGGAGTCGAGGGCGGCAATTTGGCTGTCGGTCAGAGAAGATATCTGGCCGGATGTTAACGCTCCGACTTGGCTAGTGGTCAGACTTTTCACTTGATTGGTTGTCAACGCGGCAATTTGCCCGGTTGCGCCGGTGGTGAAGGCGGCAATTTGGGTAGTAGTCATCGCGACCAAATCGGCGGTTTCCAAAGCGCTGATCTGCGCAACGCTCAAAGCGGCAATTTGCGCGGTGGTGAGTACTTGCGCCTGCTCGGGACTTAAGCTGGCAATTTGGCCGGCTGTCCCTATTGTCAGCGCTTGAGCTTGGGTAGTTGTTAAAGTTGCAACTTGATCCGGGTTCAAATAACCGATTTGAGTGGTGCTCAGTTCGGTTATTTTATCGACGGACAGTGCTCTTAAAGCCGTCGTCGACATATTGCCGATCACGCTGGACGACAACGAGGCAAAATCGACGGCTTGCATGTTTTCGACTTGCGTTGATGTCAGCTTGTTAAATTGCGTATAGGTTAGAGAAGCGGCTTGACTGGTAGTCAAGGCCTGAATCTGATTCGCGTTCAAGACAGCTATCGCATCGGTGGTCAGCTTGGATAGCGCGCCGGTCGAGCCGGTTGTCAATGCCGCGATAGATGAAGCCGGCATGTTCGCGACTTGTGTTGCGGTTAACTTGGATGCCTGATCCGCGGTTAACGCCGCTGCCTGCGACGTGGTTAATGCCTGAATTTGCTGGGTAGTCAGACCTTGAAGTTGGGTGCTGGTCAATGCGGCAATGGCGGCGGTTTTTAACGAGGATATATCGGATGTCTCGATTTTCGCCAATTGCGTGACGCTGAATTTGGTAATTTGTTCCGCTGTTAGTGAATTGACTTCCGCGGCTGTCAGTTTAGGTATCTGGGTTGTTGTCAGCGCGGCAATTTGTGCCGAAGTTAAGGCCGCGACTTGACCGGTGGCGCCGGTTGTTAAAATCGCGATCTGGTCGGTTGCCAATGCAGCCAATACCGCTGTGGCCAAGCCTTTGATAGCGGTAGTGGATATTGCCGTGAAATCGGCCGATTCCATACTCGCAACCTGCACCGAACTTAGCTTGGCTACTTGAGTAGACGTCAATGCCGCTGCTTGATCGCTGGTCAATTTGGGTAATTGGTCAGTGGTAAGTGCCGCGATTTGGGCGGTGGTCAGGGCTGCTATCTGGTCTGTGGTCAGATTGGCAATTTGAGTCGTTGACAGAGAGGCTATGACATTCGAGCTTAGGCCTTTTACCGCATCACTGGACAATTTAACAAAATCGGCCGATTCGAGATTGGCGGCTTGCAAAGTAGTCAAGCTGGTCAACTGGCTTGAGCTGAAAGAAGCGGCCTGAGCGGTGGTCAAAGCCACGATTTGAGCGGTGGTCAACGACGCGACCTGAGTACTGGACAAGCCGGCGATTTGACCCGCGGTGCCGGTAGTCAATAATTGCAGTTGATCGGTCGTCAGATTGGAAACGATGGCAGTCGATAAGCCTTTGATGCCGGACGAAGAGAACGCCACGAAATTAGCGGAATCCGTGGTTTCGCTAATTAAAGTATCGAATTGGCTGGTACTGAGGGCGGCAACTTGAGCGGACGTCAGCGAACCTTCCTGGCTGGAAGATAGGGCGTCCAATTGGGTGGAGGTCAATGCCGCAATCTGCGCCGCGGATAGTCCTGCCAATAAGCCGGTACTGCCACTGGACATGCTGGCGATTTGCGCGGTCGTTAAATTGGATATGGTGTCTGTAGACAGGCCTTTAATGCCGGCTGGAGATAGTTTGGCAAAATCAGCGGACTCCATTGACGCAAATTGCGCTGAAGATAACTTTGAGACTTGGAGAGATGTTAGCGATGCGGCTTGGTCTGTAGTCAACGCTGCTATCTGGCCATTGGTTCCGGTGGTCAAAACGGCGATTTGCGATGTGGTCAATGCCGCAACTTGCCCATCGGTGCCTGTTGTCAGGCTGGCGATTTGCGTGGTGGTCAAGTTGGCGACGATGGCTGTCGATAGCCCTCTGATGCCGGACGATGTTACGGCCGCGAAATCGACTGCTTCCATCGCGCCGAATTGGGTGGTACTCAATATGCCGACCTGAGTGGAAGTCAGCGATGCGGCTTGGGCCGTGGTCAATGCCGTGATTTGCCCCCCGGTTAGGGCTTGAATTTGGGCTGTGGTTAGGGCGGCGATTTGGCCAGTGGCACCGGTGGTTAAGGCTTGAATCTGGTTAGTGGTTAGTACCGCAATGGCATCGGTGGTTATGCCCTTTAGGCTGGCGGCCTTGATTTTTGCTAAGTCCGCGGGCTCGATGCTGGTTATCTGGGTCGAGCTGAATGCCGCTACCTCGGCGGAGGTCAATGAAGTAGCTTGGTCGGTGGTTAAGGCGGCAATTTGGCCGTTAGTGCCAGTGGTCAACGCGGCGATTTGAGCAGTGGTAAGTCCGGCGACGGATGCATTGGATAATTCGGCAAAATCCGTGGTTTCGATGGCCTGAATCTGACCAGTGGTGAGTTTTGCGACCTGAGTGGCTGTTAGTGCCGCCGCTTGGCTAGTGGTTAGAGCGATGATTTGGCTGTTGGTCAGCGATGTCAGTACGGCGGTGGAAATGCCGGCTATTGCGGTGGGGGTCAATGCCGCAAAATCCGCAGCCTCCATATCGCTAATTTGCTCGGCGCTGAGTTTGCCGACTTGGGCTGCGGTCAAGGAGGCCGCTTGGGCGGTGGTCAGCGCTTTAATATGTCCGTTGGCGCCGGTGGTTAATGCGGCAATTGCCGCTGTAGTCAATTTGGCTAATGCGCCCGTCGCGCCGGTTGTCAATGCGGCAAAGTCGGTGGTTTCCATATTGGCGACTTGCGTAGAGCTCAATATGGACGCTTGGGTACTGGTTAGCGATCCCACTTGGTTGGCGGCAAGGGCGACGATTTGGTCGCTGGTCAGCGCCGCGATTTGATTTGTTGTCAAAGCCGCCATTTGACCGGCGGTGCCTGTAGTAAGTTTTAGAAGGAGCGAAGTGGCCGCCGTCGTTAACGAGTTTAGGGCCGCAGTTGTCATGCCTTTAATGGCAGCGCTGGAAATCGCTACGAAGTCGGCGGACTCCATTGCGGCAAACTGGCTGGAACTCAATGCGGTGACTTGGCTTGCTGTGAGTGCCGCGGCTTGCGTCGGCGACAGCGCAACCACTTGCCCGTCCGTGGCTGTGGTCAATGCGGAAATCGCGGCAACGGACAGGCCTTTGATTGAATCGGTGTCCAGCGCGGCAAACGCACTGGTGGACAGCGTGGCGATCTGGCTGGAACTGAGTGCGCCGGCCTGCAGCGAGGTCAGTGCGGCAGCTTGCCCGGAAGTCAGCGCGTCGATTTGGGTGGCTTTAAGTGCCGCAATCTGAATGGTCGTTAAGCTTGCTATTTGTCCCGCGCTACCGGTTGTCAGTACGCCTATTTGCGCGTCGCTTAATGCGCCGATGGCGGTTGCGGAGAGCTGCTTGATGGCGGTGGTTGTGATATTTGCCAACGCGGCGGTTTGTATCTGTAACGCTTGCGCGGAGCTTAATCTGCCAACTTGGGCCGCGGTCAGACCGTCGGATTGGCTGGAAGTCAGATTTTGAATTTGGGTGGTGCTGATCGACGAAATGGTCGACGTACCTAATTGGCTGATGGCGGCATCGGTCAATGCCCCGAAATCGGCATCGTCCAGAGCGGCTACTTGCGCGCCACTAAGATATTTTGCTTGGTTAGACGTTAATGAAGCTACTTGGCTAAAAGTCAGCGCTTTGACTTCGGCGGTAGTCAAGGCCGCGATTTGCCCCGCGCTACCGACGCTCAAGCCGGCAACCTGTCCGTTGGTGCCTGTAGTCAGTAACTGGATTTGGGTACTCGTTAGGCTGCTTACAATGCTGGTGGTTAAGCCTGAAATGCCGGCGGACGAGATCGCGCTGAAATCGGCGGCTTCCATTGCATTAACTTGTGCCAGGGAGAGCTTGCTTACCTGAGATGCCGATAATTTGTTTACGGCCTCTGTCGTAAAAGAGGGCATCTGATCGGTAGTGAACGCGGCAATTTGGGCTGCACTCAGAGATGGAATTTGGGATGTGGATAATGCGGCGATTTGCCCCGTGGCTCCGGTGGTTAACGCGGCGATTTCGGTAGTCGTCAGGGCCGCAATTTGGGCTGGCGTCAATGAGGTGATGTCTGTATCTGTAGCGATAGCCATAATTGCGGTCCTTTAATAATTGTCTGATTCGGTGGGCGTAGTCGTTACTTCAATATGCATGGCGGTAGCCCCGGCATTTTTAGTATTTTCGGTAACAGACGTAAAAACTTTAATGGTTTTATTTGCGAGCATTTATAACAGTATCCGTGGCGATGCAGAAACCTGTCTCTATGATGTTGTTCACAGTTTGACTAAATCGCCCTAAGTATAGACACAAAATAAAATTGCATAGCCGTAGCTACTTAACGGAGTTTCTCGATTAACTTGGCGCTAAACGGGCGAGTGTGTAAAAATCGATCCATTTTTCGGGAACTTTGGAATACAACGAAGGACATGACATCCCCCCAATCAGATCTCGTAGAAGCGCTTAGGCTTTGCAAGGGCGCCTTCATCTCTGCCGCCGGTTTCAGTCTGGTTATCAATCTGTTACAGCTAGTGCCCACTGTCTATATGTTGCAGCTATACGATCGGGTGGTGCCGACCGGTAACCTGACAACCTTAACTTTATTGACACTCATTTTGATGGTGTTGTTTGTCACCATGGGCATACTGGAATGGGTGCGTTCGCAAATTTTGGTTAGAGTCAGTACCCGGCTTGAGGTGTTATTAAGTGAAAGACTGTTAAAAGTGGCTTACAAAATGGCTTTGTATTCCAGTGGGCAACGGGCCAGTATGCAGCCGCTCGACGATTTAACCGCTTTGCGGCAATTCATGACCGGCAACGGTTTGTTTGCCTTTTTCGATGCGCCTTGGTTGCCGATCTATCTAGCTGTGATGTTCATGTTCCACAGTTGGTACGGCTGGGCTGGGGTCGCCACGGCAGTCTTGTTGGTCATTGTTGCCGTTGCCCAGGAAAAGGCCACCAGCCGGATGTTGAGCGAAGCCAACGTAACCGCCATGACCGCACGCAATCTGGTCAGTAAAAATCTCAGAAATGCCGAAGTGCTGGATGCAATGGGAATGTTGCCCAATATCCAGAGCCGCTGGCTGAACAGTGTGCACAAAGTTTTGAGATTGCAGGCAACTGCCAGCTCCCGGGCAGGCCTGATCAATGCGGTGTCCAAGCTGATTCGATTGTCTTCGCAATCGTTGATTTTGGCTTTGGGCGCCTACCTGGTGATCAAAAATGAAATCACTTCCGGATTGATGATAGCCGGCTCGATTTTATTGGGGCGGGCTTTGGCGCCTATCGATATCGTCATCGGCTCGTGGAAGGGTTTTATCAACGCTCGTGGACAATTTCAACGGCTGAACGAGCTACTGTTGCAAATGCCGGCGGATTCAAAAAAAATGACGCTGCCCGACCCGATCGGCGCATTTCAGTTGGATGTGGCGCAAGTGACGCCGCCCGGATCGAAGACCCCGATTATCAGAGGTATCACCATGTCGATTGCCAAGGGCGATGTCCTCGGTGTGATCGGCCCCAGCGGGGCAGGCAAATCGACATTCGCCAGAGCTTTGTTGGGAATTTGGCCAACGTCCAGTGGCACGATTCGACTGGATGGCGCCGAAATTTTTAATTGGAATCGTGACGAACTAGGGCCGCATATCGGCTATTTGCCGCAAGATATCGAGCTGTTCGAAGGCACGATCAGCCAGAATATCGCCAGATTCGGGCAGGTAAACCCGGAAAAAGTGGTTGCCGCGGCGAAAATGGCCGATGTGCACGAACTGATTTTGCGTTTGCCGGACGGGTATAACACTGCAATCGGGGCGAACGGCGGTAATTTGTCCGGCGGGCAGCGTCAACGAATCGGTCTGGCTCGAGCGCTTTACGGCGATCCTGTGGTGGTGGTGCTTGACGAACCCAATTCCAATCTGGATGAACAAGGTGAAATCGCCTTGGGTAGAACCATTCAGCGACTCAAACTAAATAAAGTGACGGTAGTCGTGATTACGCATCGGAATAACGTTTTAAACAATGTCGATAAATTGCTATTGCTCAGCGATGGACAATTGTCTGTGTACGGTCCCAAAGATCAGGTGGTTGCGCATTTGCAGAAAGTCGCGCAACAAGCCGCGCAGCAACATAAAGCCGAACAGCCTCTTGCTTAGCCAAACCAGCCCGGTCCTAAAATGAATCAACTAAGCGAATTCGAAGCCGTTGCCCTCGTGACTGACGACAGGCCGATCCGTCACATCGGGAATATGGTCATCATAGCCACGATTGGTATTTTTGGGGTATGGAGTTACTTCGCGCCTTTGGACAGCTCGGCGTTAGCTCCGGGTTTCGTCGCGGTAAAATCGCACCGAAAAACCGTGCAGCACTTGGATGGCGGCATAGTGCGCGAATTATTGGTCAAGGACGGCTCGGTTGTAAACGAGGGTGACGTCATGATCCGCCTTGACGACACGGCCATTAAGGCCGAGCAGGATATTCTGCGTAGTCAGCAAATTACCCTGTCGGCGCAAGTCGCGAGGTTAACCGCGGAAAGGGATCGTAAAGAACGGATCGAGTTTCCTGAGAGTTTAGAAGACGACAGCGACCCGCGCACGGTGGAAGCCAAATTGGCCGAGACTCGGATTTTTCAGGCAAGAAAACTTTCGCACGAGGGTGAAGTCTCGATGCTCAAACAACGCAGCAACCAGTTAAGCACCCGAGTCGGCGGCTTACAAGGCCAACGTGCGGCCAAGCAAGCTTTGAGCGAATCTTATAAGGACGAACTTAAAGATTTACGCGAATTGCTGGCGGAAGGTTTTACCGGGAAGCAGCGCGTGCGCGATATCGATCGCAATTTAACCTTGGCGACGGGGGAAATGGCTGCGCTAACCGCCGAAATTGCAAGCGATCAAATACAAATTGCCGAAGCGCAATTACAAATTCTGCAGTCGGAAAAACAGTTTCAGGAAGGTATCGCCGGCAAGCTGGGCGAGTCGCAAGCCCAGTTTTACGACGTGAGCCAACGCTTAATCGCCGCGCGGGAAAAAATGGCCCGAACCGAGATTCGCGCGCCGTCCGGCGGCCGCGTTTTGGGCTTGACTGTTCACAACCCCGGTACGGTGATCAGCCCCGGACGGCCGATTCTGGATGTAGTGCCGCAAAAGGAAGAATTGGTTGTCACTGCTCAGGTGTCGACTATGGATATCGACCGCGTCCATGAAGGCTTGAAAGCCGAGGTCAGATTCAGTGCCTTTAAACAGGCTTTGGCGCCGAAAGTGGAAGGCAAAGTCGCGGTTTTGTCCGCTGACCGGCTCAGCGACGAACGCACCGGCATGTCGTATTACCAAGCACAAATCGAACTGACGCCGGAAAGTTATCAGAAACTGGGTGAGATTGAATTACTCCCCGGCATGCCGGCCGAGGTGCTAATCAATACCGGCGAAAGAACCGTATTGGAATATTTACTACAACCTATTACTAACGCCGTATCGCGTGCATTCATTGAAGACTGATGAACTTGGCGAATAGATTGGCGGTTTCGCTTATGCTGCTGGTGTCTTTAAATCTGGCTTGCGCGGAAGATCTGCTGACGGTCTACCAACAAGCCGTCAACGGCGACCCCAGGTTAAAAGCGGCCAGCTTAAAAGTGGATATAGTGACCGCGCAAAAAGAACAATCGTTCGGCGAGTTTTTGCCGCAAGTCAGCGCTACCGGCAACTGGTCGCATAACGATCAGACTGTCGGCAATTCGACCCGTAGCGTCAATACCACTTATCCAGGCAAGCGCTATTACATCTCGGTCAATCAGTCTTTAATCGACTTTACCAAATTCTGGAATTGGCGGCGGGCTCGCGAGACGGAGAATGCGTATCTCGAAGAACAGGTCGAAGCCGAAAACGCATTGATCGACGATGTTGTGGAACGGTATTTCGATGTGTTGCAAGCCGAAGATCAATTGAATTTACTGCGCGGTGAAGCGGAGGCCCTGGAAAAGCAACTGGAACAAATCAAGCGCCAGTTTGAGAAACAGTTGGTAAAGATCACTGATCTTTATGAAGTGGAGGCCAGGGTCGATCAAGTGAAAGCCAGTGAAATCGAAGCGGAAACGGTTTTGGTCAAGGCTAAGGAAAATTTGAAGGAACTGACCAACGCGACGCCGGAAAGTCTCTATCGACTCCGCGAAGATATTGACTATCAGCCTTTGGAAGGTAATTTGGAAGACTGGATCGGGATGGCTAGAAGCGAAAATCCCTTGCTCCGGGCGCAAGTCAACACAATCGAGGCGGCGAGCGACGATGTGGCGATGCAAAGGTCGCGGCATTTGCCGGTGGTCGATTTGCAGTTTAATTACTACAACACCGATACCGGATACCAAAGCTCGCGGACCCCGCAAACCGAGGTCCAAGTGGCGGCTATCAACGTTACCGTGCCGATCTTTAGCGGCGGCGTGATCTCGGAAAAGGCCAATGAGGCGCAACATCGGCTGGAACTGGCTAAAAATGAAAATGACAGCAAAACGCGCGCATTGATCAAGGAAATCAGTGACGCTTTTTTAAGCTCCAACTCCAGTGTGCGGCGGATTGCGGCATCGGCTAAGGCTTTGGCCTCGGCGAAAAAATCGCGCGAAGCCAAAGAAAAAGGCTTTAAATTTGGTTTGGAGACCGTGAACGACGTTTTGGATGCGCAGCAGGCCGAATTCCGGGCAAAGCGGGACCTGTCGCAAGGCCGGTACAGCTATGTGAAAAATCGGATGCGCTTTCTGCACGCGGTAGGCGTGATCTCCACAGAGAACCTGCAAGAAATTAACGATTGGCTGCAAAAGCCGGCACAAACCAGTACGAATTAATATTTTGAATACGATTCCCCGCCAATTTTTAGTCGGTATCGATTTAGGCACCACCCATACAGTGGTGGCCTATGCCGATGGCAACGATCCGGAAAAGCAAATCCGCTTGTTCCTTATTCCCCAACTGATTGCGCCCGGCGAAGTGGCTGAGCGCCCGTTGCTGCCCTCGGTACGGTATCATCCGGCGCCTGGCGAATTAAGCGCCGATGCGGGATTTTTGACGCCGGAAGACGGCGCGGTGCTCGGCGAGGGCGCGCGCGTTTTGGGGGCTAAGTCGCAGGGCCGCTTAGTGACCAGCGCTAAGAGCTGGTTATCGCATACCGCGGTCGATCATGCTGCGTCGATTTTACCTTGGGGTAGTGATGAGTCGGTATTAAAGGTGTCGCCACTGGCGGCCAGTGCCAGTTACTTGGCGCATGTGCGTACGGTATGGGAACAACGGTTTCCGGATGCGCCGTTGGCGAAGCAGAACGTGGTGATTACCGTGCCGGCGTCTTTCGACGAATCGGCGCGCTCCTTGACCTTGGAAGCCGCGAAAGTGGCGGGTTTCAACGATGTCCGATTGCTGGAAGAGCCGCAAGCGGTCTGTTACGACTGGCTGCGGCGGCATGCCGGTAGCATTAAACCCAGCCTGGCCGGAAGCAGATTGCTGCTGGTCTGCGATGTGGGCGGCGGCACTACCGATTTGACCCTAATCAAGATCGATTACGGCAATGGCGAACCGCAACTGACCCGTATCGGTGTCGGCGACCATCTGATGCTGGGCGGCGACAATATCGACCTGGCGCTGGCGCATCTTGTGGAAAGCCGCTTACGTGTGGGCGATAAGAAATTTTCCACCGCCGATCTCTCGCAATTACTTGAGCAATGCCGGGTCGCAAAAGAGCGTTTGTTGGCGGACGATGCGCCGGAGCAAATAGCCGTGACTTTATTGGGCGGCGGCTCTAAGCTAATCGGGGGTAGTAAAAGCACGACGCTGAGTAGGGAAGAGGTTAAACAGATTGCGTTAGACGGTTTCTTGCCTTTGTCCGGCCTGCGGGAGTTGCCGGAAAAGAAGCGCAGCGGCGTGGTGGAGTTCGGGCTGCCGTACGCGGCGGAGCCCGCTATCAGCAAGCATATCGCCGCTTTTCTGCAATTGCATGCCCAGGCCGCGCAGGCTGCGCTGGGTGGGGAAAGTATCGTTCCGGATGCGTTATTGCTGAACGGCGGGGTGTTTCGCAGTCCGGCCATGGTTGCACGGGTGACCGACTTGCTTGCCAGTTGGCGAGCAGGGCAAGCTCCCTTAGTTCTCGACAATCGCAATCCTGAGCTGGCGGTTGCTTATGGTGCGGTGAGCTACGGCATCGCTCGCCGAGAGAAGAAAGTCAGCATTGGCGGCGGCGTAGCCCGCAGTTATTTTTTGCTGGTTGATAGCGGTCTCGACCAAGTCCGGCGAGGCGTTTGTATCTTGCCGAAAGGTAGCGAGGAAGGGCATGAAGTTCTGTTGACGGACCGGCAATTCGGTTTACGCGTCGGTCAACCGGTGCGCTTTCATTTATTGTCCGGTAGCGGCGACGGCAATTTTCGGCCTGGCGAGGTCGTTGATTTAAATGACGAACGTTTCCATAGCTTGCCGCCGTTGGCGGTGGTTTTTGAAGGCCAGCAAAAAGCGGAAATTATCGTGCAATTATTGGCTACCTATACCGAGGTTGGCACGCTACGTTTGCAGTGCGTGTCGGTCGAGGATAATAGCCAGCGCTGGGATGTGGAATTTCAGATCCGTAAAAAAGCGCAAGCCGCCGTCAATGCCGAATTACCGGGCCAATTGCCGCAAGCGCTGGAGAAAATCCAGGCGGTATTCGGCGCCAAATCCAAGCATGTCGATCCACAGGCAGTAAAAACTTTACGCGCCGATCTCGAAAAAGTGTTGGCCGCGCCGCGCGGCGACTGGCAAACACCGCTGCTCCGCGAATTGTTCGGGGTTTTATTGGAAGGCGGCAAATATCGGCGGCGTAGCGAGCAACACGAACGATTGTGGTTGAGCTTGGCGGGCTATTGCCTGCGGCCGGGTTTTGGTTATCCGCTGGACGACTGGCGCGTGGAACAGCTTTGGAAGATTTATCCGGAAAGCCTGCAATTTGTGAACGAAAAGCAGAACTGGGCGGAGTGGTGGACCTTATGGCGGCGGGTAGCAGGCGGTTTGTCCGCCGAGGCCCAACAACGTGTATTTCATGATATCGCCAAATTTCTCAATCCGGCGGCGGCTCGTCAAGCCGGGGTTGCCAAGCAGTTGGTTACGCGCGGATACGAAGATATGGTGCGGCTGGCTGCGGCGTTGGAGCGTTTGCCGGTGGCTGACAAAGTTCAGCTTGGCGAATGGTTGTTGAAGCGTTTGGAAAAATCCGGCGAGCCGGAACAGAGCTGGTGGGCGCTTGGACGGATTGGCGCGCGGATTTTGTTTCATGGCAACAACCATGAGGTGATTCCGCCGGCCATAACGAGCATTTGGCTGCAGCAATTGCTGAAAACAGACTGGAAAAAGCAGCCTCAAGCCGGTTTTGCGGCTACCTTGCTGGCCCGGCGTTGCGACGACCGCGTCCGCGATATAGACGAGGATTTGCGGTTGCAGGTGCTGGAAAAACTCAAACAAGCCAAAGCCGCCGCTTCTTGGCGGGAGATGGTCGCTGAATACAAGCAGCTTGACGAGCAGCAGGAAAAGCAAGTCTTCGGTGAAGCTTTGCCGCCCGGATTGAAGCTAATTTAGCGGTAAGTACAGGTAAATATGGAAAACCGTATCGATCTTTTGCTGGTGGTGCCGGCTCGTAGCGGCTCAAAAGGTATGTTCGACAAAAATAGCCGGGTATTAGCGCGTAAACCGCTATTGGGCTGGACTGCCGACGCAATTTCAGCGGCGGGCTTGGCAAATTCCCTCGCCTTATTTTCGACCGATTTCGCACGCCGGCTATAATTCGGCAGGCGGTCGATATGATGCAGCCAGGCAAAGCCGACGCGGTTATCGGGTGTAAGGAAATCTTTCGAGATTTGACTACGCTTTTTCGTTGCGATGACGGTTTTTTACGGGCTCTGGATTCCGCCGCGCCGCCCCAAAGCAGCCGGCAGCAAACGCAAGCCTTGCTGACGCCGAACGGGGCATGCATTTAACTAACGCCGAGTATTTGTTAACGCATCGGTCGTTTTATCCGCCAAGAACCGCACCGTTGTTGATGAACACGGCGCAGAGCCGGGATATCGATTTGGAAGAAGATTGGTCAATCGCCGAGTCTTTTAATAAACAAGGGTTGGTATGAATACTGTTTTAGTGACTGGCGCAGACGGCTTTATCGGATCGCATTTGACCGAAATGCTGGTGGCGCGCGGGTTAAAAGTCAGAGCTTTGGCGCAATACAATTCCTTTAACGACTGGGGATGGCTGGACAGCGTTTCCTATAAAAACGACATCGAAGTGGTATGTGGCGATGTGCGCGATCCGCAACTTTGCCGAACGATATGCAAGGGAGTCGATACCGTGTTTCATCTGGCGGCCTTGATCGCGATTCCCTATTCCTATCTGGCGCCCGACAGTTATGTTGATACCAATATACGCGGCACGCTGAACGTTTGTCAGGCTGCTCGCGACGCCGGAGTCGCGCGCGTGATCCATACCTCGACCAGCGAAGTTTACGGTACAGCCCAGTACGTGCCGATTGATGAGAAGCATCCGTTGCAGCCGCAGTCGCCTTACAGCGCCTCAAAAATCGCCGCCGACGCGATGGCGATGAGTTTTTTCAACGCCTTCGACTTGCCGCTGACTGTCGCCCGGCCGTTTAACACCTATGGACCCCGGCAATCGGCGCGCGCGGTGATCCCCACCATCATTACCCAAATCGCCGCCGGTAAAAAGCAAATCCAACTGGGCGACGTGTCGCCGACCCGCGATTTTAACTACGTTGAAGATACTTGCCGCGGCTTTATTGCTCTGGCCGAATCCGTTCAAGCCATCGGGGAGACGGTAAACATCGGCTCCAATTTTGAAATCTCGGTCGGCGATACCTTGAATCTGATTAAGTCGATTATGCATAGCGATGTCGAGTTTTTAGTGGACGAGCAGCGTTTACGCCCGGAAAAGTCAGAAGTGAACCGGTTGTGGTGCGATAACGCCAAAATTAAGGCCTTGACCGGTTTCGAACCGGCAGTCAGTCTGGAAGCCGGCTTGCGCCGCACCGTGGACTGGTTTTGCCAGCCTGAAAACCGGCGCAAATATAAAGCGGACATTTACAATGTTTGACAGTTTTGTACATTTGGTACGGGAAATTTATCAAACCGACGGATTTATTCCGCTACACGAACCGCGTTTTGTCGGCAACGAAAAACAATATTTGCTGGACGTGATCGACAGCACCTTCGTTTCCAGCGTCGGACCGTACGTTAATGAGTTTGAGAAAAAGATTGCCGAATACTGCGGCGTCAAGCATGCGGTAGCGACCGTCAACGGTACCGCGGCACTGCACATCGCTCTATTGTTGGCCGGGGTTAAGCCCGGCGAGGAAGTGATTACTCAGGCGGTGACCTTCGTTGCCACCTGCAACGCCATAAACTACTGCGGATCCGCACCCGTGTTTGTCGATATCGATGCCGCTACGCTGGGTTTATCGCCGCGAGCTGTCGCCGAGTTTCTCGAACAATGCGCGGAACATCGAGACGATGGGGTTTACAACAAAGTTAGCGGCAATCGGATTGCCGCCTGTGTGCCGATGCACGTGTTCGGTCATCCGTGTGATATGCAGGGTCTGACGCGGGTTTGCGCCGATTATGGTATCCCTGTGGTGGAGGATGCCGCAGAGGCATTGGGTAGCTACGTCGAAGGCCGCCACTGCGGTGGTTTCGGCGTATTCGGTGTGCTCAGTTTCAATGGCAATAAAATCATCACCACCGGCGGGGGCGGCATGATCTTGACCGACGATGAAGAACTGGCACAACAGGCTAAACATTTGACGACCACCGCTAAATTACCGCATGCCTGGAAATTCGAGCATGACCAAGTCGGTTACAACTATCGGCTGCCCAATCTGAACGCCGCTTTGGGTTTGGCGCAACTGGAGCAATTGCCGAATTTCGTCGAACGCAAGCGCCAACTGGCGGGCCGCTATCTGGGCTGGGCCGAGCATAATGGTGCTGAAATGTTTAAGGAGCCGGCCGGTAGCCAAGCCAACTATTGGCTGAATGCGCTGCTGCTTAACGATCTGGAGCAACGCGATGCCTTTCTGGAATACAGTAACGCGCAGGGGGTGATGACCCGCCCGCTGTGGGCGTTGATGCCGGATTTGCCTATGTATAGGCATTGCCAAACCGACGGTTTGAGTCAATCGCGGCGGCTGGCCGATAGGCTGGTGAATATTCCCAGCAGCGTGGTATTCTGAGCCGAATTTGTTGCTGACACGGCCTGGGCGACGGGATGGATTACCGTCGGAAAGCCGAGTGAAATCGCTCTTATCAAAATCGGGATAATTTCGTGTTTTATCCGTATGAGAAGGTGATTCGCTTTGTTTCTCGAGATATACGCAAGCAAACTGGATTGAATGCGTTTCGTGGCGTTGCAGCCGAGCCTGGAAAATTCAATATTCTGGATTTAGGCTGCTTATTGGCTGCAATGCGATTTATTGCCATGAAATAGGCTTGATGCCTATTCAAATTCGTTACCAGAGCGGCTTGTGGTGAACTTGCCCGCGTCATGACGGCGGATGGATTGTTTTACGGCGATCCGGTTTCTGGCTAGGATTCAAAACATGCCTGGGAATACTGTGGAGAGGAAGTCGTCGATACCCGACATGAGCAAGGCACGATACTGTCTTGCTTTGATCCCGCCAAAATTCAGCGGTTGTTCCATGGGCTGTTTGAGATCGTCGAATCGGTTCTGATTCGCCGCGAACAAGTCGTTGCAGGCGGCTATATTTCGCGTTACCACTTAATGCTTAGGAGAGCTTGATGCAACCTTTGATAGAAAAATATCCCGCGCCCATCAACTCGAAGCTGGATAATTTCGAAAAATATGTCAGACGCCAGGCAATTTCAAGATTTCTGGTCAGGTACGAGCTGTTTCAAATGCAGCTTGGTATCAAGGGCAGCATCATTGAATGCGGGGTTCATCATGGTGGTGGTTTGTTGGCGTGGGCCAAGCTTTCGGCCACGCTCGAGCCGTTTGCCTTGGACAGACGGATCTTCGGCTTCGATACTTTCGAGGGATTTCCGTCGGTAAACGACAAGGATATTGGTCAAGCGGCCAATGAACAAACCAAAGTCGGCGGGCTTGCCACTGGTTACGATGTCTATGCCGAATTGCAGGAGTTGATTGGAGAATACGATGAAAATCGGGTACTCAATCAATTCGAGAAAGTGTTCTTGGTTAAGGGAAACGCCATGCAAACCATTCCGGCGTTTATGGAGCAAAACCCCTACCTTCTGGTTAGTCTGCTGTTTCTGGATTTCGATCTATACGAGCCGACCAAGGTCGCTTTACAGCACTTTCTGCCGCGTATGCCAAAAGGTTCCGTACTGGCGTTCGACGAAATCAATAATCCTTGGTGGCCGGGTGAAACCATGGCAATGCTGGAATCGCTGGATATCAGGCAAAAAGAGATAAGGCGTTTCTCGTTCGACCCGAGTATTGCTTATATCGTCATGTAGGAAGGCAAATGCGCAGGAGAATTCTTACCGAGGCATCGGGTAGCCTGGTTAGCGGCTATCTGATCAATGCCATCAAGGATGCGGGTCATATCGCCGTTGCTTCCGATATCGAAGAACAGTGCGTCGGACGCTATTTGGCTGACGATTTTGTGCGGATGCCTTCAAAGCACGATACGGATTTGTGGCCGAAAGTCTCAACTATTCTTGCCGAACATCGAATCGATGTCGTCATTCCGTCGCTTGACGAAACGCTGCTGGGCTGGGCAAACAACAAGCATCGGTTTGCCGATCGAGGTGTCGAAGTCATCGTCTCCGATCCGCCGGTTATCGAAACTTTTGTCGACAAGTGGTTGGCTTACCTATTTTTTGTCGATAACGGCATTCCCACGCCGGCGACCAGTCTGGGTCAGGATTATCCTTTGGTCAAACCCCGTCACGGTAGAGGCGGGCAGGGTGTCCGCGTGGTTCAGGAGCGGGTCGACATGACGGGTATGTTGTCTCAGGCGTTGCTGGAAGGCGAGGAATATACGGTCGATGTTTTGTGCGATAAAGCTTCGCGGCCTTTGTACATTGTGCCTCGCCGCCGCATCGGCGTGAAGGACGGCAAATCGACGCAGGGCGTCGTCGTCCGTCACGAAAAAATCATTGAGGTCGTCGGCGCATTGTGCGAGGCGGCCCAGTTTATCGGCCCAATTAATGTCCAGTGTTTTTGCTGTCTCGACGGTACGGTGAAAGTTATTGAAGTCAATCCGCGCATCGCGGGTGGTATGGCCTTAGGGTTTGCAGCCACGGAAAATTGGATCTCGGTTTTATGCGATGCGTTGACGGACGATTGGGTTTTCCAACCCAAGCCGATCAAATATGGGCTTAGGATGATGCGTTATTATGCTGAAGTCTTTGTATCCGACCATTGATTGGCCGAATGTGAAGGCGGTCGGCTTTGATCTCGACGGCACCCTTTACGACGAATTCGATTTTATTTCCCAGGTGTACAGGCCGATCGCGGAAAAAATTGCAGCCGCCACCGGCTCGGATCAGTCGAATATCTATAGCTTGTTGCTCAGATGTTGGCTTGAGAAAGGCAGTTCTTACAACCGGATTTTTTCGGACGTGTTATCGGTTGCGAAGGTAGAGCAGGAAATAGCGGATCGCGTTGTCGGCGAATGCCTTAAGGTGTTCAGGACTTTTCGGCCGGCTTTGCAGTTGAGCGCCCGCGTCTTGGCATTGCTGGAGTTTATGGCGGAGCACTATCCGTTGTTTTTGGTGAGCGATGGTTCTTGCTCGCTCCAGCGCGCTAAATTCGAAGCGCTTGGTTTGGGCTTTTGGTTTAGGCCGGAAAACATTGTGATTTCGGGTTGTTTGGACTGCCGAACCGAAAAGCCGGCTGCCGTTGCCTTGGATCATATCGCGATTTTCAACGACGGCTTTGATCCCGCGGAGGCCGTTTTTTTCGGTGATCGGATCGTCGACCGCTTGTTTGCCGAGACGGCGGGGTTCGGATTTGTCGGTGTTAAATGTATGTGGGCTGTTTGAGGTTGGATGGGCATGGATAAGAGGATAGTGCTTGGCGTCACTGGCATTCGTTCCGAATATGACATTATGTCTTCGGTGTTTAGTGCTATTGATCAGCATCCCCTGCTGGAACTGGAAGTTGCGGTGACCGGCGCGCATCTAGCCGATGCCTACGGTTATACGGTGGGCGAAATTCGTAAGGACGGATTTAAGGTTGCCGACGAAATCGAGAGTTTGGTGAATGGCGACCGGGCCTCATCGCGAGTCAAGGGGCTGGCATTTCAGTTGCAGGGCTTGGTGCAAACGGTATGTAGAGTCAAACCGGATTTCTTGTTGGTTTTAGGTGACCGCGAAGAGGCCATGTCGACCGCCTTGGTTGGTGCCTATATGAATGTGCCGGTTGCGCATATTGCCGGTGGCGATCGAGTCATAGGCAACGTCGACGATCAAGTGCGACACGCCGTTACCAAGCTGGCGCATCTTCACTTTGTAACGAATCAGGAAAGTTACCAGCGGATTATTCGCCTCGGCGAACAGCCGTTCAGAGTCTATGACACCGGCAATCCCGGCCTTGATCGATTGTTGCAGGTGCCGGCTCTTTCTGCGGAACAACTCTCTTCTAGGTTAGGATTTGTCTTCGAGGAAGGTGAGCCGTTGATTTTGTTGATTCAGCACGTGATTTCAACGGAAATTGAACAAGCCTATTGGCAAATGCGGCAAACAATGGAGGCCGTTAAGGCCTTGGGTATTAAAACGGTTTTGAGTTATCCCAACTCCGATGCCGGTGGTCAGCAGATTATCAAGGCGATCAGAGAGTACGAGGACTTACCGTTTATACATGCGGTGAAAAATATGCCGCGGCTGGAGTTTGTTAATGTCATGCGCCGTGCCAGTTGCATGCTCGGCAATTCCAGCGCCGGTATTTTGGAATCCCCTTTGTTGAAGTTGCCGGTGATTAATATTGGCAACCGGCAAAAGGGTCGATTGTGCGCGGAAAATGTCGAGTTCGTGCCTCACAATGTTGACCAGATCATTGCTGCCGTGAAGCGGGCCGCGTTTGACGCGGATTATCGAAAACTGGTTAGCCAATGTAGCAACCCTTACGGCGACGGCCAATCCTCACAGCGTATCGCTGAAATTCTGGCGAGCATAGCAATCGACGAAAGCTTGTTGATCAAGGACATAACTTACTAATGGCTAACATAATAGTAGTAGCTCCGCACCCGGATGATGAAACACTTGGTTGCGGTGGAACTTTGCTCAGGCATGCTCGGGCAGGTGATAAAATCCATTGGTTGTTGTTAACCAAAATGACAGAGGCGCAAGGTTTTAGCGAAGCAAGAATTTTGGCCAGAGATCAGGAAATTACTGAAGTATCGCGCCGTTACGGGTTTGTTTCAGTCAATGTACTTGATTTTCCTTGCACCCGTTTGGACTCAATTGCCAAGGGTGACTTGATAGCGAAGATCTCGGGCATCTTCCTAACCCTGCAGCCGGAAGTCGTTTATTTGCCGTTCTGCGGTGACGTGCATTCCGATCATGCGGTTGCCGCCGACGCGGTGATGTCTTGTTGCAAGTGGTTTCGAAACTCCTCGATCAAGCGTATTTTGGCTTACGAAACTTTATCGGAAACCGAATTCGGTATCAGACCTGACACACTGGGTTTTCGACCGAATGTATTTGTTGATATCGGGGATTATTTAGAGCGGAAACTCGAGATTATGCAGATTTTTACCGGCGAGCTCGGCGAGTTTCCGTTTCCGAGGAGTATCGAAGCCTTGCGCGCGCTGGCAATGCTGCGTGGTACGACAGCCGGTTGTCAGGCTGCGGAAGCATTTGTTCTGCTAAAGGAAATAATCTAACGCGGAATGAACGTAAAAACAGAAGCAGTAACCAACATCTTGAAAGTTATTGGCGTGGAAGGCAGATAAGACAGCATGAAAATTATAGCGTTCATACCTGCGCGCAAAGGCAGCAAGCGTGTGGCGGATAAAAATATCAGGTTGCTGGGTGGTCAGCCGTTGATCGCCTGGACGATAGAAGCGGCCTTGGCGACCGGCTTGGATATGGATGTCGTGGTATCTACCGATTCTCCGGAGATTGCCGCTGTCGCCAAACACTACGGTGCCCAAGTACCGTTTCTAAGACCCGAACAACTCGCCGGCGATACTACGCCGACCTTCGATGTGCTCGAATATACTTTGGATGCCTTGAAAACGGCCGGCAAAGATTACGATGCGGTCGTGCTTTTGCAACCGACTTCACCGCTACGCAAGTCAATTCATATCACCGAAGCGATGAAACTGTTGGAACAACCTGATGTACGATCGGTGGTGTCGGTATCGGAGTTGGATTACCCAGTGGAATGGAGCATGATGTTACCGGAAGATCGGCGGATGGATGGTTATATTGTTCAAAACGAGCAAGCGTTAAGAACGCGTAGTCAGGATTTTCCCAAGCGTTATCGGCTGAACGGTGCGGTTTATTGCGCCAAAACCGCCGATATTTTGCAACATAAAAGCTTTTATATGCGGCAAGGAACCAGTGCTTACATCATGGATAAAATGTTTGCGGTTGATATAGACGATTCGTTTGACTTTGAATATGCGGAATTTTTAATCAATCGGTAAATGAAGATGCTCGTCATCCGAGGGCGTTAATTTTAACGGATGTCCGCACGCCAAACCGCGGTTAGCGGCACTCGCTAAACAAGGCCTGAAAAATATCTGGCTTTACTCATTAAAAAACCGGGGAGCAGCGCAAGCCGATTGCTATTTTGATGAATTAAATGCCGCATTTGCTTTAATCGCTGACTGTTATTTGATGGTCCGAACCCGCCCGCCCAAATCCACTTACTTCTATTTCGACATAAACGATTGGCCGTTAAAATTCACTGGTTTGATTTTTCCAACCCTGCCGCGCCGTCAGGTCTGGCGTCGGGTTGTGTGAGCCTGGGAACAATGCGCTAAGCTTAAGCACTACTGGTCGCGTATTGTTAGCGTAGTCATTTTAGGAGTATTAGGGTATGACCCGTATTTTCATTATCGCCGAAGCCGGCGTCAATCATAACGGCAGTCTGGATACGGCGTTGCAGTTGGTGGATGTGGCTGTGGCGGCAGGCGCCGATGCGGTGAAATTTCAGACCTTCAAAGCTGAAAAACTGGTTACCGGCATAGCAGCAAAAGCCGAGTATCAAAAGCAGGCTACCGGTGCTGACGAAACCCAGTTACAGATGTTGAAAAAACTGGAATTGAAGTATGAGTTTCACTTTCACTTACGGGACTATTGTCGGCAGCGGGGTATTGAATTTTTATCGACAGCCTTCGATTTCGACAGTTTGCTATTTTTGGTGGACGAGGTGGGTATCGACAAACTGAAAATCCCATCGGGAGAAATTACTAACGGTCCATTTCTGCTGGCCCATGCGCAGACTGGCAAGAATATTATTCTCTCAACCGGTATGGCTACTTTGGGAGAAGTGGAAACAGCTCTCGGCGTGTTGGCCTTCGGCTACTTGGGTTGGGAGCAACCTTCCCTCGCGGCGTTTCAACAGGCTTATAGTTCGACCGATGGCCGGAACATGCTTAAAAACAAAGTTACCTTGCTGCATTGCACCAGCGAATATCCCACGCCGGCTCATCACGTCAATTTAAGGGCAATGGATACTCTGGCCCAGGCCTTCGGCTTGGCGGTAGGCTATTCCGATCACACCGAAGGTCTGGCCGTACCGATAGCGGCTGCGGCGCGCGGCGCTGTTCTGATAGAAAAACACTTTACCTTGGATCGTAGTTTGAAAGGTCCGGATCATCAGGTCTCAATGGAGCCAGGTGAGCTAAAACAACTGGTCGATTCGATTCGAGTAATCGAAAAGGCGATGGGCTCTTGCGCAAAAGCCCCGCAGCCGGTCGAGTTGAATGCCCGCGATGTGGCTCGCAAAAGTTTGGTCGCTGCGTTGCCGATAGCCGTCGGCAACAGATTTAGTGACGAAAATTTGGCGTGTAAACGGCCGGGTATCGGTATTTCGCCGATGGAATATTGGCGCTTATTGGGGCAAGGTAGTCTGCGGGACTATCAAACGGACGATTTAATCGAATGAACAAGCCCGTCATATTGTTGGGCAGCGGGGGGCATGCGAAAGTATTGCTGAGTATCTTGCGACGTTGCAATTTTGAGATTGTCGGCGTTACCGATCCCTCGCGTACTGTCGGCGAAAATTGGTTAGGTTGTAAGGTTTTGGGTGAGGATCAAGCCGTGCGAACCTTTTCGCCCCGGGACGTGGCCTTGGTAAATGGGATTGGCTCTCTACCTCGAGACGGCGGTCTGCGCCGTAGACTTTTCGATAAATTTGTAGAAGAGGGTTATGGTTTCCAAGCGGTGCGGGATCCTGCCGCATTCGTTGTTGACCCGTTGAGTTTAGCGGCTGGCGTGCAGGTTATGGCCGGCGCTGTGATTCAAGTTGGCGCGTTAATTGCTGAGAACTGCATAATTAATAGTGGGGCGATTATAGAACACGACTGCCGGATAGGCCGGCACGTGCATATTGCTCCCGGTGCGATTATGAGCGGCGGCGTTGAGGTGGGTGACGATGTACATATCGGTACGGGAGCAGTGTTGATTCAAGGGGTGCGGATCGGTAACGGCAGCATTGTCGGTGCCGGTAGCGTGATTACCAGGGATGTAGGTGAACGGCAAATTGTGTATCCGCCCCGTCCTCAAACTCAGGATTTGTGACATGAAACAGCATTGGCAACAAGTGGTAATTCGGCCGGAAGCAAGTCTGCGTACGACGATCGAAGTGATCGATCACGGCGCCTTGCAAATAGCGTTAGTGGTCGATGATAGCGATAAGCTGGTCGGAGTGGTCACCGATGGCGACATACGCCGGGCGCTGATCAGAGGCTTGCAGCTAGAGCATCCGGTTGCGGAGGTTATGAATAAGCGGCCCAAGGTCGCGACGTTGCAGGATAGTAAGGCCCAGTTGATTGCGATGATGGAAGGCCATCATCTCTATCAATTGCCGGTCGTCGACGATCAGGGGCGGGTGGTGCGTTTGGAGTCGCTCCAAGCCTTATATAAACAGCCGGCGTTTCCCAACCCGGTATTTTTGATGGCGGGCGGTTTTGGCAAGCGTCTGCGACCCTATACCGACGATTGTCCGAAACCGCTGTTAGAAATTGGCGGCAAGCCGATTTTGCAAACCATCATAGAGAATTTTGTGAAATCGGGTTTTAGGCAGTTTTTTATTGCGGTGCACTACAAGGCGGAGCAGATCAAGAATTATTTCGGCGATGGCGGCCGCTGGGGTATCTCGATTAGCTATATCGACGAAGTGGAGCCCATGGGCACGGCGGGAGCGATCGGTTTGCTGCCTGACGATTTGTCCGATGTGCCGATGATAGTCATGAACGGAGATATTCTGACCCAGATCGATTTTTCCCGGTTATTGGCTTACCACAATGAGCAACAGGCGATAGCAACCATGTGCGTGCGGCAGTACGAGTATCAAATTCCATACGGCGTGGTGTCCTTGGAGCATCAGCGAATTGTGAATATTGAAGAAAAGCCGCTACAAAGCTGTCTGGCTAACGCGGGAATTTATGTGTTGGATCACAGTTTGGTGAAGAGCATTGCCACGCAAAAAAAGCTGGATATGCCGGCGTTATTTAACCAGCAAATCGCTCTAGGCGAGACGGTGTCTATGTTTGCAGTCAATGACTATTGGCTGGACATTGGCCGCGAGGCGGATTTTTTACGCGCTCAGGGCGAGTTCGCCCAATATTTTTGAGACAGGGGGTAAAGTTATTTTCATTGAGGCCGATACATCCTTCGAGTTTGAAATGAAACATTTTTTATCGAGTCACTTAACCAACATATAGTCGTTTCGGCCTAACCGGCCGGATACACTAGGAGGATAGCATCATGTCAATGGTAATTAACACAAACGTCGCTTCATTAACCAGTCAACGGTTATTAAGCACAACCACCAACTCGCTGAAAACCTCAATGGAGAGATTGTCCTCAGGTTTGCGGGTTAACTCGGCAAAAGACGACGCAGCCGGTTTGGCGATTAGTGATGGAATGACATCGCAAATCAGAGGCATGACGGTGGCGATCAGAAACGCCAACGACGGTATTTCAATGGCGCAAACCGCTGAAAGTGCGATGGGTTCGATCACTGAGACTATGCAAAGGATGCGGGACTTGGCCGTACAGGCTTCCAACTTTGGTGCGGTTAGCGCCAGTGACCGCGAAAAACTACAAACCGAGTTTAAACAGTTGGGCGATGAGATCGGTCGTATCATTAAAAACACTGAATTTAACGGTAAAAAAGTCTTAAACGGTTCTTTGACTAACGTTAACTTTCAAGTGGGTGCCGGAACTTCCGCGAACAACCAAATCTCTATCAATGTGAGCGACTTGGCGGCGGCATCGGGTATTAAATCTCTGTTTAGCACAGGCGCCGTTTCCATCGGTTCCGGGGCTGCTTCAGCGGATACACGGGACGCAGTCGATGCAATTGATAACGCCATTAAAAAAATCGATACGTTCCGCTCAACTTTGGGTGCCATTCAAAATCGCTTTACGACTACAATAGGTAACTTGCAGTCTTCGATTGAAAATCAAAGTGCTGCGCGGTCACGAATCATGGATGCGGATTTTGCGACAGAAACATCCAATTTGAGCCGTACGCAAATTTTGCAACAAGCCGGTACTGCAATGTTGGCGCAAGCTAACCAGTCATCACAAACAGTTCTTAGCTTGCTTAGATAGGGTTAAGAGGATGGCCGCAAAAAATGCGGCTTTCCGCTATGTTTACTTAAACAAGGGTTAATGTCATGAACAGTGAAATTACAAATGTGTTGAAACTGGTTCCTGTGACTACCGTAAAAACCGATAAGCAAGAGACTGGTAAGGTATCCGCTCAAGTAAAGGCAGTAAGCGATCAGGACGGCAATAATGTTGCTGTTTTATCTCTGGATAAGCAAAACGCAACGGCGTTGAATGGCCCAGAGAAAAAAGATAAAACTGATCAAAAGTTGCCGCTGGAGTTGGTCCGGCAAGCCGCAAAAGAAGGTAATTCCATATTGCAAGCTACTCAGCGTAATTTGCAGTTCAAAGTCGACGATGCGACCAAGGAAGTCGTGGTTAAAATTGTCGACAGCGACAGTGGGGAGTTGGTGCGGCAAATTCCATCCGAAGAAATGTTGGCTTTTATTAGACGGATGCAGGAACTGCAAGGCGATCAGGGTTCGGTGATTCAGGATCGGGCATAGTAGTACGAGGCTTGGGAGAGTGTCATGGGCATAGTGTCTTCAACAGGGCTTGGTAGCGGTATCGACATTCAGCAGTTGGTATCGCAGTTAGCAACGGCGGAAACTCAGCCGCAGCTTAATTCAATTCAGCGGCATCGAGATACTGCGAGTGCCAGGCTCAGCGGTTTGGGGACGTTAAAAAGCGCGCTATCGGATTTTCAAACGGCAATCAATACGTTGAAAGACGGTAGTGCGTTTCGCGCGCATACCAGCGCCTCGTCGGACGAGTCGGTTCTCAAGGTCAGCGCCGATGCCTATGCGGCGACTGGAAATTATTCGTTGGAAGTTACGGAATTGGCGAAGGCGCAAAAGTCGATTGTTAAAACCGAGTTTGCCGGCCTCACTTCAACTCTTAGCTCGGGCACGTTGTCGTTTACCGCGACTTCCGGAGCGACGTTCAATGTCGCCGTGGATAGTAGCAATAATACGTTGGAAAAAGTGCGTGATGCCATCAACAAAGCCGATGGCAATAGTTTTGTTTCGGCAAGCATTGTTAATGTGGATAACGCCACGCATACGGGTACGGTATCCAAATTAGTCTTAACTGCAAAAAACACCGGCTCTGCCAGCGCATTTACGCTGAGCGGCACCGATGACGGTAATGTTAGCGGGGACGTCAGTTTATCTCAGTTGGCGACCAGTAACCTGGACACCAAAACCGCGGGACAAGACGCCGTGATTTCGATTGATGGGCAAACCGCGACGCGCAGTAGCAATACCATTTCAGATGTGCTGCCCGGCGTCACGCTCAATTTGGTTTCTAAAACGGAAGTCGGGAAGCCGGTTGCCGTCGATATAGGCGTCGATAACGATGCAATCACCAACAGCATCAATACTTTCGTTACTGCATATAACAAGCTGAATACGACGGTCAAGAATCTCGGCAAATACGGTGGCAGTAAGGACGGTAGCGGTAGTGGAAATGGCGCATTGATTGGCGATTCGACCTTACGTTATGTAGCTACGCAGATTCGGCAGAATTCGACAGGTACGGTATCGACGGCCGGTAGCGGTTTCAACTCTTTGGCGATGATCGGTGTCAGCGTCGACAAAGATGGCGTCATGTCTTTGGATAGTGCTAAGTTAAAAACGGCGTTGTCGGCGAATTTTCAGTCGGTTAGCGATGTGTTTGCCTCTACGGACGGGGTGGCGACCAAACTGGCCTCCAAACTATCGGTGTTGTTGCAGTCGGGCGGATCAATCGATAGTCAGCAAACCTCGTTAAATAAAGCAATTTCCCGATTGGACGATCAGAAGGACGATGTCAACGTCAGATTCCAAAGGGTGCAACAGGCTTTACAAAAACAATTTCTTGCCATGGATAGCGCAGTCGGACAATTCAAGAACACCGGCAATTTTCTTACGAGCTGGATCAGCAAGCTGTAATAGGGGTTTATCATGTACGCAATGGCGAAAAGTAGGAATGGGGCTAAGCAATACGCGGATGTGCATACTGCCAGCGGTTTGGGTGAAGAGTCTCCCCATCGGCTGATCCAAATGTTGATGGAAGGTTTTTTGGTCAGGGTCAATTCCGCTAAAGGTGCGATAGCACATGGCGATATGGAAGCCAAAAGTATTTATATTTCCAAGGCTATGGGAATCGTCGGCGGTCTAAACGAAGCAGTGGATATCGAGCATGGCGGAGATATTGCTGTCAATCTCAACCAGCTTTATGGTTATATCAATATGCGCCTGTTGCAGGCGAGCGGTGAAAATAACGAGCAAATTTTGGACGAAGTGGCTTCTCTGATGAAAGATATAAAAGAGGCTTGGGATGCCATCGGTTAATCCTGCCGATTCATTTCAGCCTAATGATATCGATACTTACGAGCATGTTCTGTTCGATTTTAAAGAAAAAATTGCGCAATGCCTCTCTAGCGAGGATTGGGATCGGTTGCCTATAATATTGCGGTCCCGGCAGGCTTATTTGGAACAAATATTTAGCCAGCCTATTCCTGATGACCTCCGTGATAACCTAAAAAGTATGATGCAAGCTCTGCTAATTGACGATGCATTTTTTCTAGCTCAGGTTGAAGAGCATAAATCCGGCATTGTGAAACAGCAGTTGTCGTTTGATAGGGGCTTGCGCGCGACGCAAGCTTACAAAAATAGCTAGTTTTTGTATCTGATGCCTACGCTAGCAGGCTTCAGCAAGAATTTGGCCGGTTCCAGAAGTAATCTAAATAAAATGTGCCAGATTCCCTGCGTTGGCGTCTGCTTCCTTTCCCGTTTCGCTACCTTTTCGTTCCATTTGCCGGCTTTTGTCAGCTTGGTATTACCGTGCCGGCAAAAATTTATCCCGTTGAGTCCGACTCGTTTCCCATTGTCATCGTCAAAAGGCAGATTTGTCCAGGTAGGTTTTGACACACCACAGGAATACTGAATTAAACTGCCGGTGCGGCCTGTGGCTAAATACTAAATCGTAAATGCTCTTTCAATCAGGAGATATAGACCCGGTTAAGAGAGTGCTTGCGAAGTAGTCGCTTAAATCGCCAACTTGCTACTACCGCTATCTTCCGCTCGTTCAGTACTCAATTTACGTCTCATCTAAAATGTATAACTCTCGTCAAAAAACAGCGACTATTCCGCAGTTTGGGATTGAATATGTTGCTTAAATTCTCCGCATCTCTCAAAGAATGCATAACAAATCAAGATCATGGCCCAAATGTTACGGACGTCACTACAGGCTTCCTTGGAAGGATCTTTAATCAAATTTTAATCTAGTGCTCATAAAGGATTAAGTCGTTAGTTGTAGAATCGTTTCCAAGTAATTTAGTTGAAAACTTGTTTGACCAAATAGAGCTTCGATTCGGTTAAATAGACTTTTTTAACGGTATAAATCTGGTGGCGCATTAGTTTGCGCGATAGAAAATGTTGAGTGGATATCCGATTGCTTGAAGCAATCGGATATATCGCGTACAAGCGTCATTCCTATTTAAAGCACTTCTGCAATGGACGCGGGGAGTGTGTTTATTTCCCGGGTTGAACTTGATGATCATCGGGGGGATTCACCATATAACTTATTGCCGCATATTAATTCAATGACGGCAATAGCAGCAGGCGGGAGGAAAAACTCTTGGTCATGGCTGAAAGAACTCTGCTAAAGCCAAGACATTGTTAAGCAATGTTCGGGCTTCAGAGTAAGGAGGCTAATGGATAGCCGTTTGTTAACGTTAGAGTAAAATGGAGAAAATCAATGAAGATGATTTTATCTTTAAAACATTGGGTCGCTATTTCCCTGTTGCTGATTTCAAATGCTGGCTTCGCTAGTATCTGGGCGCCGACAGGAAACGTAGCGTCCTTTTTTGCGACCAATTTATTGGGGCAACCTGTATTAACTGGTACATTCGGTATTTTTGAAGATACTGCGGATATCAGCCAAGGCAATTTTGTTGTGTCTTTTACAGGTTTCGATGCCGTCACATTTACCGCTAACGGTGGGAATTATGATGTGTCGACATTGTTCTCCAAAAATACGGGGCAATTATCCGGATCAAGTAAATTTCAAATAGGTTACTTATCCGGTAATTCCTGGAAATCGGAGTTATTCAATTCGGATGAAGTCGAGCCATATATCAACTTCGGTTTTGCTACCGGAGCCAGCTTGAATAACCTGAAATTGTTGGTCGCGGCCGGGATTCAGGCAGTTGAAAGTCCAATTACTGCCGTACCTCTCCCGGCGTCTGTATGGATGCTCACCAGTGCTTTGCTGGGACTGCTGTATACGGGGCGCCGTAAAACGAGTGTCCTTGCCTAAAATGTTGGGCTTTGGCCGGGCTGAGCTAGTTTAGCCCGCCCGGCTTTTTTCTCATTTCTGACGGATAAAGCTCTGGCAGGCGATAATTCGTGCATTAAAGTGTCAGCGGTAAAAAAACATTGGCAAAAATATTAATTGTTGGCTGTGGGGATATAGGGTTTCAGGTTGCGTTGCGTCTGCATCAGCAGGGGCATCAAGTCACAGGGCTAAAACGAAATCCCCAGAATATGCCGGCTCCCTTTCCTATCTACTTTGCCGACTTGCGAAATGCAGAGTCCTTGGTTTCGTTACCGGTCGATTTTGATACGGCAATTTTTATTGTCGCACCCGATAGTCGGCAAGCCGACGAATACCAAGCGCTTTATGAAGTTGGCCTAAGTAATTTATTGGCGCATTTTGCTAAATTTTGCAAAGCCCCTACTTGGTTAATGGTGTCGTCAACCAGCGTTTACGCACAAACTCATGGGGAATGGGTGGATGAAACGAGCCGGGCGGAGCCGGAAATTGCAACCGCTCGCTGCTTAGTGGTCGCGGAACACCGACTGCAGGAAGCTAGCGTGCGTAATTGCGTGGTACGTTTTTCCGGCATTTATGGGCCGGGACGGGATTGGCTATTGCGTCGTGCGGCGCGGGGCGAAAGTATTCAGCAATACCCGCCCAGTTATACCAATCGGATTCATCGTGATGACTGCGTGGCGGTTTTATTGTTTTTACTGGAAAAACAACTGGCCGGTTTGCCGTTAGCGTCATGCTATTTGGCAACCGACGATGAGCCCGCTCCGCTTTGGGATGTAATGAGTTGGCTGGCTGAATACTACGCTTATCCACAGCCTTCTGCTTTATCGGTATCGACGAATGGCTCACAAAATAAGAGATGCAGCAACGCCCGGCTAAAGACCTTGGGATATCGTTTTTTATATCCCAGTTATCGGGATGGCTATCGGACTGTTCTATCCGTTGAAGGTCTTTAAGGCTCGTGCCACTAGGCAAAATACGGCATTTTCGTAAAGGTTCGGCAACTTACCAGTCCCCCTCTGTCATAAATATTGTCTTTGCCGCTTGTTAGCTAAGCCGCGTTTAGCTCGGATTTCTGTAGTGTTTTGCAAAAAATTGGGTGGACTTTTTTCGCCGCTGCGCAGGAAATCTTGGGATAAAGCTTCGAGCGTGTCCGTATGCGGTAGCATAAGCGTTTTCGACATTACTGTGTAAGTCAGTTCGAACAAGCGTTTCAGGGCAATTTGCCAGGTGCTGTCGGTTAGTGTGTATAACGCGTCGCTGAATAGCAAAAAGCGGTCGAACGGCCGATCGCCAACAATGAGCGGCAGCGTCGCGCTAAAACGGCCGGAGTTGCCAATTAAATCCCAAAAGCGGGCGAAGCGGCCGATACGTTGTAAGTCTGTAAAGCTGAAATTGCTTGTACTGAGAATGGTATAAGGCGGGTTTGGATCGTAACGTAGCCGATAGCCCTCGTTGTGCCTGTTAATTGGCGCGCCGCGTAGACGTTTTAAGATACCTACTTGAATTTCCTGGGGATTTAGCACAATCAAGTCATCAAAGCTTGCGCCGAACCCGGCAAGGGTATCGCCTGGCAGACCGGCGATCAGGTCGGCGTGTATATGGGCATTTGAATGTTGTCGCAGCCAGTTTAGATTGTCCCGGGTTTTCTGGTTGTCTTGTTTACGGCTGATTAATTGTTGGATAGCCGGGTCGAAGGTTTGCACGCCTACTTCAAACTGTAACACCCCTGGCGGAAATTTTACGATCACCTGTTTCAGTCGCTCCGGCAAGTTGTCCGGAATCACCTCAAAATGCAAATATAAATCTTCGCTGATACGGGCTAGAAAAAACTCCAGAATGGCTACGCTACTATCGACTTTCAGGTTAAAAGTACGGTCGATGAATTTGAAATGTCTGGCACCGCGTTGATACAAGATTTCCATTTCTTGCAAAAATGGCTGCAACTCGAACGGTTTTGCCGTTGTATCCAAGGAAGATAGGCAAAACTCGCATTTGAACGGGCAGCCGCGTGACGCTTCGACGTAAATAATCCGTTGACGAATATCGGTGTCGCTGTAGTGCGAGTAGGGTGCCACCAGCGTTGCTAGAAGTGCAGGTTTGCCGACGATGATTTTTGGTATTTGTGTAATGCCAGTCAGTAACTGAGAACACAACTGCGGAAAGCTGATTTCACCGTTGCCGGTGACGATGTAGTCTGCTAATTCAGCGACTGCGGGTAAATCCGGCGGGTGGCTGACTTCCGGACCACCCAGTACGATTATCGTTTCCGGTGCGACTTGTTTCAGGATTGCGACCACCGCGCTGATTTCGGCGACATTCCATATGTAAACGCCAAAGCCTATTATCCGCGCTTGCTGTTGCAGTAATTTCTCAACGATTTCTATAGGCCGCTGTTGGACGCCGAATTCCAATAATGCAGTTTCGGCTTGCAGGTTGCCCATATTGGCATACAGATAACGTAAGCCAAACGCCGTGTGGATATAACGGGCGTTGAGAGTGGTGATAACGATACTGGCCATGGCTAATAGGGATAACAAGTTTTGGGCGTTGGGGCAAACGGGATGTCGTCGGCATAATACCTATTTTGCTGGCTGAAGAGCGAGACCGCAGTTGATAAGCGGATAATTTTGTTGGTATTCGATTGAGCTATTCGCTGGGTTTCCCTTAGCCTATAAAAAACGGTATAAGGGCAATTACAGGAGATATGAGGCTTGGTTAAAAGCGACAAGCTTTAGCCTGACGGGCAGGCCAAAGCTTTATACATATTATTTAAGCTCGTCCAACAAGGCTTGCGCTGCTTGCTGCTGCTGTTTGGAACCTTTGCTAAGCACGTCTTCCGCTATCAATCTGGCGGCGTCGGTGTCGCCCATATCGATGTAGGCTTTGGCCAAGTCGATTTTGGTTTCGAACTCGTCCATGTCAGTTAAGTCGGAAACACCCAGTTCAAATTCGTTGGTGTCGGTGGTAGTGATTATCGGTGCATCGAAGTCGAAATTAAAATCGAACTCGCCACTGGATTCGCTTGCCGAATTTGCCGTATTGCCAAAAGATTCAGACGATTTGGGGGCGATATTGTCAAAATCCGAAAAATCGAATGTCTCAAGTTTTAACTGGGAATCGAGATTAAGCTCGGATTCTTTAGGAAGATTGTCCTTCGCCGCAGACTCGCCGCTTACGCTGTCGAAGTTGAAATCGAAACCTTCGATTTCGGGCAGTTCTTCTTCGCTTGCTGCTTTATTACTCGAGTCGGGTGTTGAAGCTAAAACGTCGAAATCGGCAAAGTCAAAGGCTTCCAACGCCGATTCAGCCGAATCGGTTGCCGTGGTGTCAGCCTTGTCTTGTGATTTAGTATCGGTTATGTCTGTATCAAAGTTAAAATCGAAACTCTCGAAATCGTCCGATGCGTTACTGGCTTCTGATTCGATGGATCCGCTGGTTGCGGCGGATTGAGATTCATCGGCCGCATCAGCCTTCTCAAAGCCGGTAAAGTCGAAGGTTTCCAATTGTAAGTCCGCTGAGCCGGTTTCAGCCTGATCCGCGCTGGCCGGTTTGATAGCGTCAAGGTTGAGGTCGAAATCAAACGAGTCCAAGTTGTCCTTGTCTGCTGTTGCCGCCGCCTCATCGGGTTTATCGGCAGGTTTAGGTGAAGTTTGTTGTTCGAATTCTAAACTGTCGAATAAGGTGTCGGATGACTTATTGTGGTCTTGATGTTTGGCGCTGCCACCAAAACTACCCAAGTCGAAGTCCAGGCCGTTGTCTTCGAGAGCCAGATCCTGGTCGATATCCAGGTCGGATAAATCGTCATTAAGAATGCCTAAACTGTCGTCCAAATCACCAATTTCTGAACTTGCGATGGCTGCCGATGACGCAACGCCGGTAGAGTCGGCTTTACCGTTCTGCGAGCCAGCAGCAAAATTTCCGCCGAACAATGGCGAGTCGGGTACGATCTCTTTAGCCATATCCGTGATTTTTTTCCAGAATGGCTTGTCGGCTTGTTTGCCGGCGTCGGCTAGTTCTTGCGCGTAACCGGCAAAACTGTCTTTGTTTTCGCTGGCATAATATATTTCCAGCAGTTTCAATTTACATTCGTCGCGGTTGGGTTGTTCGCTTATCGCATGCCGGATAAGTTCTTCCGCCTGCTGGTAGCGGCCGTAAGCCAAGTACACATCGGCTTCGGAAATAGGATCGACTTCGTTTTGATCGGTATCAAATGCATCGAAATCGCTAGGGGTAAAATCGCTGATAAACGAGCTTTCGCCTACGGTACCTACGTCATATTCGTCGGTGTTGCTAATGTCCATAATCGGCACGGACAAACTGCTTTCGGAATCGGGTAAGCGAATTTGGCTGGCCGAGGCGAACATACTTTCCGTATTGGTGCGCTCGTCGATTTTACGTTTGCGCCAAAATAACCAGCCCAGTAATCCTAGGATGCCTGTACCTAAACTGCCGGCAAACCAGTAATAAGCGTCCGATCCGAAAAGGCCTTCCTCTTCAGTTGCAACAGGTGGTGCCGGCGGTGGCGTCACCTTGGGAGTAGGCGGAACCACTGGTTTAGGTGCTGGCGGGGCAATAGCCGGTTCGGTCACCGGCGGTTGCGGAGCCGCTACGACAGGCGGTGGCTGTGGAGTTGGTTGTTGCGCCGGCTGGTTTGATTCCGCAGGTGTAGGCGGCGTGCCGGTTTGCGTTTGCTTGTTGTTCTGTAAGCTGGCAAGTTGCTGATCTTTTAACGCCAGCAGTTGCTGCATCATTCCTAGCTGTTGCTCTAATTTCTCGATGCGAGCTTGCAACTCCAAGTCTTTGCCGTCGCCAGCCTGTTCCTCGCCGTTGTTAACAACCGGGTTGGCGGTCGCGGCGGTGTTTTGCTCGGTTTTCGCCCGGTTTGCAATCGCGCCATTGCCCACCGATTTCGCTTCGGTAGGCGCAACCAGTTCAAGCGGCTTTTTAACTGCTTCGGATTGGGCGGTTTGTGTTTTTTCCGGCTTGCCGACGGACCTCTGATCGTTTTTCGCTTGTCTTTGCGCCGGACTCAAGATCGCGTCCGGCTCCGGAATCTTCAGCGTAGCGCCTTCTTTTAAAGAATTGATGTCGCCATTATTAAATGCGCCCGGATTGGCTTTGTACAAAGCGGTAAGCATTTTTTGGGTTGGAATGTTTTTTTCCTGACCCACTTGTGCTGCGATACTCCACAAAGTGTCGGATTTCTGGATGGGGCCGAACTCGCCGCTGGTAGGCGTTTGCGGGCTAATACTGTCCGCAGGCTCGGCGCGGACCGCGCGTTTCGGTGCGGTTCGAGTTCTTTTAACTGGGCGCTCTAAGGGCTCTATAGGTTCGGCACTGTAACCGCTGGTCTCGGCAACCGGAACGACCGGTTGGTTATAAGCCGTTGGCGGATCGATCAGTAAGGTGAATTCCCGCATCATGCTGCCTTGCGGCCAACTTACTTCCAGCAGGAAATCCAAAAACGGTTCGGTTAAGGCTTCGCGCGAGGATACTTTAACAATGATGGAACCGTTTGCCTGAACAATCGATTCCAGCTTGATCTTGGACAGGAAATAGTTCCAAACCACGCCGGCTTGGTCGAATTTTTCCGGCGGGGCCAATTTCACCGTGACATCGGCCGGATTTTCCCCCGGCGCGACGCTTAGTCTGATTTCAGCATTGAGTTTTTGGTTTAGGGCAGAATGTAATTCAATTTCGCCGATACCTAAGGGTTGGGCACTGACTGGTGCCAGTAACGACACAACCGCTAAGGCTTTAGTTAAATTGCTCACATTGCTTTCCTTCACTTGTAATACCTCGGCACTTACTGACCCACTATAAAACACAGAGCTAAGCGTAGACTAGATGTAGCTTTTTACCAGCACCTCGGCGATTTGCACGCTGTTTAAAGCAGCTCCTTTCCTGACGTTGTCGCTCACTACCCAGAGATCGATGCCGGTCGGATGCGAAATGTCCTCGCGGATTCTGCCGACAAACACGTCGTCATTACCGGACGATTCGGTTACCGCCGTCGGGTAGCCGCCGTTCTCGCGCTCATCCAATAAGGTTACGCCGGGGGCCGACGCTAGTAGCTCGCGCACCCGTTCGGCGGAGATTTTCTGCTTGGTTTCAATATGCACAGCTTCAGAGTGTCCGAAAAACACCGGCACCCTTACTGCGGTCGGATTAACCAGAATATCGGCATCGCCGAGGATTTTTCGAGTTTCCCAAACCATTTTCATTTCTTCCTTGGTATAGCCGTTATCCATAAACACGTCGATTTGCGGCAATACATTGAAGGCAATCTGTTTCGGATAGACGCTAGGTGTCACCGGTTTGGCATTCAACAAATTCGCGGTTTGTGTCGCCAGTTCTTCGATTGCTTCCTTGCCGGTGCCGGAAACGGCTTGGTAGGTGGCCACATTGATGCGGCTGATACCCGCGGCATCGTAGATCGGTTTTAAAGCAACCAGCATTTGGATGGTAGAGCAATTGGGGTTGGCGATGATGCCGCGATTTTTGTAATCGGCGACTTTTTCCGGGTTAACTTCCGGTACTACCAGCGGGATGTCGTCGTCGTAGCGAAATTGCGAGGTATTGTCGATTACCACGCAACCGGCCGCAGCCGCTTTGGGCGCATACTCGGCCGATACGGATGCGCCGGGAGAAAACAAGCCGATCTGCACTTTGGAAAAATCGAAGGTGGCCAGATCTTCCACCACCAACGAGCCGCCTTTAAAGGGAATGCGTTTGCCGGCCGAGCGTTCGCTGGCCAAGGCATAGACCTTGCCGACCGGGAAATTACGTTCTTCCAGGATGGAGATCATGGTTTCGCCGACTGCGCCAGTGGCGCCGACGACTGCTACATCATAAGTTTTAGACATGTTTGTTATCCTTTTAAGGCGTAAAGTACGGCATCGCCCATGCCGGAAGTGCTGACTTTGATCATGCCTTCCGAATAAATGTCCGCAGTTCTGACTTTACTGTCCAATGCGGTGTTCACCGCGCGTTCGATGCGCTCGGCGGCTTCCGGCTGGTTAAACGTGTAACGCAGCATCATCGCCACCGACAAAATGGTCGCCAACGGATTGGCGATACCTTGGCCGGCAATGTCCGGCGCCGAACCGTGAATCGGCTCGTACATGCCCTTGGCGTTGGCATCCAAGGAAGCCGACGGCAACATGCCGATGGAGCCGGTCAGCATCGCCGCGATGTCGGACAAAATATCGCCGAACATATTGCTGGTAACGATCACATCGAACTGCTTTGGTGCGCGTACCAACTGCATTGCGGCATTGTCGACATACATGTGCGTGAGTTGCACGTCCGGATATTCCTTGCCCACTTCGGTCATTACATTACGCCACAATTCGGTGACTTCCAACACATTGGCCTTGTCCACCGAGCACAGCTTTTTATGGCGTTTTTGCGCAATCTTGAACGCGGAATGCGCGATACGACGGATTTCCGATTCGCTGTAAATTTTGGTATTGATGCCGACTTTTTCGCCGTTTTCCGCCACATGCACGCCGCGCGGCTGGCCGAAATAAATGCCCCCGGTCAGTTCACGGACGATCATGATGTCCAGGCCGGACACCACTTCCGGTTTCAAGGTCGAAGCGTCGACCAGTTGCGGATATAAAATCGCCGGACGTAGATTGGAGAATAGATTCAGCTCGGAACGGATACCCAATAAGCCGCGCTCCGGACGTATCGCATGCGCTAGCGGTTCCCATTTAGGACCGCCAACCGCACCCAGTAAAACAGCGTCGGCGTTTTTGCAGAGATTCAGCGTGGTTTGCGGCAGCGGCGTACCGAAAGCGTCGTAAGCGGCACCGCCAATCAAAGCGTTCTCGAATACCAAACCCAGGTTCATGTCGGTATTCAGAAAACTCAAGACTTTGATCGCTTCGGCAACAATTTCAGGACCGATACCATCTCCGGCCAGAACTGCAATTTTTTTGGGCATTTTTTTACCTTTCAATGGAGCTTACGCGTCTTTGAACAACCACGGGGCGCGTTTGGCGCGCTCAGCTTCATAGCTTTTAATTTTGTCGGCGTGTTGTAACGACAATGCAATATCGTCCAGACCATTCATCAGCCGGAAGCGACGGTTTTCGTCGACGGTAAAGCCAATATTTTGACCGCTGGGCGTGGTGATGGTTTGCGCTTGCAAATCGATGGTTAACTGATAACTATCGACGACTTCCTTGAATAACTGATCGACGGTTTCCGCCGACAACACAATAGGCAAAATGCCGTTCTTGAAACAGTTGTTAAAGAAAATGTCGGCAAAGCTAGGCGCGATAATCGCCCGGAAACCGTAATCTTCCAAGGCCCAAGGTGCATGTTCGCGCGAGGAACCGCAACCGAAATTTTCCCGGGTCAGCAGGATTTGCGCCCCTTGATATTTGGCTTGATTCAGCACGAAGTCTTTATTCAACGGCCGGTTGGTGCAATCCATTTCCGGTTCGCCTCTATCCAGATAGCGCCATTCGTCGAACAAATACGGGCCGAAACCGGCACGGCGGATCGATTTCAAAAACTGTTTGGGGATGATCGCATCGGTATCGATATTCGCTCTGTCCAAGGGCGCAACCAAAGCGGTCAAGGTAGTAAAAGCTTTCATGCGACTTCCTCAGCAATGTTGACAAAATGACCGGCAATCGCCGCCGCTGCGGCCATGGCTGGGCTGACCAAATGGGTACGGCCGCCGTAGCCTTGCCGGCCTTCGAAGTTACGATTCGAAGTCGACGCGCAATGCTCGCCGGCTTCCAGACGGTCGGCGTTCATCGCCAGACACATGGAGCAACCGGGATCGCGCCATTCGAAATCGGCTGCGGTGAAGATTTTATCCAGACCTTCTGCTTCGGCTTGTTGTTTGATCAAGCCCGAGCCGGGCACGATTAATACCTGTTTCACTGAAGCGGCTTTTTTCCGGCCTTTGATGACAGCCGCAGCTGCACGCAAGTCTTCGATGCGCGAATTGGTGCAGGAACCGATAAAAACTTTGTCCAGCTTGATATCAGTAATTTTCTGGCCGGCTTGCAAGCCCATATATTGCAAGGCTCGCTCAATGCTTTGGCGCTTGACCGGATCGGCTTCTTGGGCCGGATCGGGTACATTGGCATCGACTGCCACCACCATTTCCGGCGAAGTGCCCCAGCTGACTTGCGGTTTAATCCCGGCGGCATCGATGTCGATGACTTTATCGAATAAATCGCCGCTGTAGCTGTCGGAACGCAGGTTTTGCCAGTAGCGCACCGCCATGTTCCAGTCGTCGCCTTTCGGTGCGTAGGGGCGGCCTTGATAGTAATCGATAGTAGTATCGTCCACCGCGATCAAACCGGCGCGAGCGCCCGCTTCAATCGCCATGTTGCAGACCGTCATCCGGCCTTCCATCGACAACGACCAAATGGCGTCGCCGCCGAATTCGATGGTGTAACCGTTGCCGCCGGCGGTGCCGATTTGGCCGATGATCGCCAGCACGATGTCCTTGGCGGTGACGCCAGGACCGGTTTTGCCGTTGACTTTGATCAGCATGTTTTTGGCTTTTTTCTGCACCAGACATTGGGTCGCTAGCGCGTGTTCGACTTCCGAGGTGCCGATCCCAAACGCCAACGCTGCCGAAGCACCATGGGTAGATGTATGCGAGTCGCCGCAGACTATGGTCATGCCGGGCAGCGTGGCGCCTTGTTCCGGGCCGATCACATGCACGATGCCTTGGCGAATGTCGGCCATATCGAATTCGGTAATGCCGTACTCTTTACAGTTGTTTTCCAGGGTTTCCACTTGCAATCTTGAAACCGGATCGGCGATGCCTTTGTCGCGGTCGGTCGTGGGCACGTTGTGGTCGGCAACCGCCAGGTTTCTGGCGATACGCCAAGGTTGGCGGCCGGACAGGCGCAGCCCGTCAAAAGCTTGCGGCGAAGTCACTTCGTGCAGCAACTGCCGGTCGATGTAAATCAGGCAAGAGCCATCGTCTTCGGTATGGACGACGTGGTCGTCCCAGAGTTTGTCGTATAAGGTTTTACCAGCCATCTCAGTTTCCGATAAAGAAGTTAACAATACTGCTCAGCCTAATATGGCGAGCAATTTGGAGGTGATGTCGCTGACCGAGCCGACGCCGGCAATCGAAGCGAATTTAGCGTTTTGACCGGGTGCGGAATAAAAGCCGACCAGCGGTTTGGTTTGTTCGTGATACACGCTCAGGCGCTTGCGTACGGTTTCTTCCTTATCGTCGTCGCGTTGGATCAATGGCTCGCTGGTCATATCGTCCAAGCCGTCCTGTTTTGGTGGATTGAACACCACGTGGTAGGTGCGGCCGGACGCCATATGCACGCGTCTGCCGCTCATGCGCTTGATGATTTCCTCGTCGTCTACGGCAATTTCGATCACATAATCCAGCTCCACACCCATGTTCGCCAAGCCTTCGGCTTGAGCGATGGTGCGTGGGAAGCCGTCCAGCAAAAAGCCGTTTTTGCAGTCGTCCTGGGCGATACGCTCTTTAATCAACCCCAGAATGATCTCGTCGGACACCAGTCCGCCTGCATCCATGACTTTTTTCGCTGCTATGCCCAGCGGGGTGCCTTCGCGGACGGCGGCGCGCAGCATGTCGCCGGTGGAAATTTGCGGAATCGCGAACTTCTCCGTGATGAACTGGGCTTGGGTGCCTTTGCCCGAACCAGGGCTGCCTAACAGGATAATGCGCATATCAATCACTCCAGTGTATGAATCAGGCTGGTTGCCTTGCTATATAAAGAGAGCCGGCTCAAGCGCATCAGTTCGTGAGCCTGGCGGAAAAATCCGACATTTTATCGCACTTGCCCTGTGAATGCCGTCAAATCTTGTCGAGTTGGCGGCGTGGGGCGTTGTGAATCTAGCTGGCTGTGTTGGCTTGGCTGTGCGCGCTGAGCAGCGCGAACTCGGCCAGACTGATCGATTCCGCGCGCAGATTGGCGTCTATCCCCAGGTCGATGATCTGCTGCTCAGCGATGAAATTTTTCAGTGAATTGCGGATGGTTTTACGGCGCTGCGAAAAAGCCTGGGTCACCAATTGGCTAAAGCTTTTCAGGTCCGGAATATTGACCGGCGGCTGCGCGTGCGGGGTCAGGCGGACGATAGCCGACATGACTTGCGGAATCGGATCGAAGCTTTCCGGCGGCACGTCGAACAACAATTCGGTTTCGCAATAATATTGCATCATCACGCTCAGCCTGCCGTATTTCTTGTTACCTGGCTCCGCGCAAATCCGCTCCACCACTTCTTTTTGCAGCATGAAAAGCATGTCTTCCACACAATCGGTGGTCTCCAGCAGATGGAACATCAGCGGCGTGGAAATGTTGTAAGGCAGATTGCCGATGATGCGCAGCTTTTCACCGGCTTGCGCCAGTGCGGCAAAATCAAAATTCAACGCATCCGCGCTATGCACGGTTAAGTTGCTGTGGCCGGCAAACTGCTTTTGCAAGCGGCTGACCAAATCTCGGTCCAGTTCCACCACATCGAGTTTGGCGCCCGATTCCAGCAAAGGCAGGGTTAATGCGCCTAAGCCTGGGCCGATTTCCACCCAATGCTCGCCGGCGACAGGGTTGGCATTGGCGAGAATGTCGTAAATGATGCTGTGATCGTGCAGAAAATTCTGGCCGAAACGTTTGCGGGCGGTGTGGGTCATTTTAATTTTTTAAGTGAGGAATCATGTCCAGCGCAGTCTGCAAGGCAAACTGCAAACTGCCGAGATTGGCTTTGCCGGTGCCGGCCAGTTCCAATGCGGTGCCGTGGTCGACCGAAGTGCGGACGATGGGCAGGCCGAGCGTAATATTGACGGCCTGGCCGAAGCCTTTGTATTTCAATACCGGTAAGCCTTGATCGTGATACATAGCCAAAACCGCGTCGGCCGTTTCTAGGTATTTTGGCGTAAATAAGGTGTCCGCAGGAAGCGGGCCATAAAGGTTGATGCCTTCGCAGCGCAGGGCTTCCAGAGTCGGCTCGATGGTGTCGATTTCCTCGCGGCCCAGATGACCGCTCTCGCCGGCGTGTGGATTGAGGCCGCAGACCAATATTTTCGGTTTCTCTATCGCAAAGCGTTGCCTTAGATCGCGGTCCAGCAAACGAATAATGGTCGCCAGCGAACCCGGAGTGATCGCCGCGCTTACTTCCGACAAAGGTAAGTGAGTGGTTGCCAAAGCGACGCGTAATCCCGGTGTTGCCAGCATCATGACTGGTGTGCCGCCGGTTAGTTCGGCGATAAATTCGGTGTGGCCGCTGAAGGGAATGCCGGCGTCGTTGATCAGACCTTTGTGGACTGGCCCGGTAATCATTCCCGCAAATGCGCCGCTCATGCAGCCCAAGGTCGCTTGGCGGATGGTTTCCAGAACGTACCGGCTATTGGCGGGATTGAGCCGTCCGCAAACGGCTGATTCGCTTAAGCTGATTGGCAGTACTGTTATCGTGCCGGCTTGCTGTTTGTTGACGTTTTGCTCGATGTCGAAAAGTTGAATTGTCAGCGACAAGCCGAGTTGTTCCGCCCGTTGTTCTAGCAGTTCCGGATCGGCAATGGCAATGAGTTGGCAAGCTTGTTCCTGCTGCGCCAGTTGTATGCACAAGTCCGGACCGATGCCGGCAGGTTCGCCGGGAGTCAACGCGATACGAGGTATAGACATATTAAATCTCAAAGCGAACCCGTGAATGGCTAACTATAAGCTGCGCCAAGATTTGTTTATTGTCTATCCGCGGTCCGTTCGGATAGTTAAACAGGGTTGTGTTCCTGGCAAATTTGCTCGCTATCGTCAGTGCTGAGCTTTTCCTGGGTTAGCTCGCAGAAAAATCCGCCGTCTTTTTCGCTGAAATTGCGGCAGGTTTTGCACACGCCGAAGGATTGCGACTGATTCGCCTTTTGCAGCGCGGTAAGGGCTTGCTGAAAGACATTGGCGTCTGACGGCGGCGAATCGCTGCTTTGCAAGATGGCGGTGGCGCCGTGGAATAAATCAGACGGTCGCGCTTGCTTAAGTATGGCTGCGCCGTCCGGCAGCAACTGCAAATGCACCACGCGCTTATCGTTGGCATCCGGCGTTTTGCCGATATAGCCCTTCTTTTCCAGAATAATCAGCGATTGCGAAACAGTGCCGCGCGTCATGCCCAAATAATTCGCAACAGCCGCAGGGGTGTTGCTGTATTTATTACAGCGCGAGAGGTAATTGAGCACCTGGAAGTGAACCGGCTGCAAGCCTAGCTCCGTACATTTTTTCCGCTCCTCGGAGCGAATCAATGTGGTCATGCACTCAATAAGTTCGTAAATATCAGTTTGTTGCATAAATTGCATTCTCATCGTGACCCACTAGGTTGACAAGGCGATGGATTAAGGAGTAAATTGATAGCGAATCGAAACTTTACTTTATAACATCGGCCTGGAGTCAACAAGCTGTTATTTTACCATGCTAAATCGGGTGGCTGTTCGTCCTGGTCTTTTATGGTTTAATGCACCAAGTTGGCTCTTTTTTTTAACTTGCGGGTGGCAGGAATTTTAAATGAAAAATACTATAAAAATGCTGAATAAATCCCTACTGGCGAGTTCCATCGCCATGCTGTTGTCATCCGGAATGGCGCTGGCAAAATCCGACGACTTCCACAAACTCTATCAAGACAATTGCGCCAGCTGCCACGGTTCCGATCACGGCGGTTATCTGGCGCCGGCGTTGAACTCGGCTACCTTGAAAGGCCGCAGCCCTACCGCTTTGCGTACCATCGTAATGGCAGGCAGCTTCGACACATTGATGCCTCCGTTCTATGGCAGGCTCGATGACGACCAAATTCGCGGCGTGATTAAGCATCTGCAAGAAACCCCCAAACAGCCTAACCCGGCCTGGACTATCGACGACATGAAAAAGTCGCTGAAAGTCTATGTTAAAGATGAAAGCACGCTGCCAGCCAAGCCAACCTTCCAAATCGACGATAAATTCGAAAATCTGATTGGCGTGGCGGCGCGCGGCAAATACGGTCGCGGCGAAGGTTCAAAAGCGATCTTTATTAATAGCTCCACCCATCAAAAAGTCGGCGAAGTGCCCACCGGCACCGCCGCGCATATCATTGATTTCAACCCGGCCAATCCGCGCTGGGCGTATGTTAAAACCGATACCGCAGAGATTTTTAAAGTCGATTTGTATTCCATGCAAGCGGTGCGCAGCATTAAAACCGGCTGGAACGGCCCGGGCATGGGTGTGTCGCGCGACGGTAAATACATCATGGCCGGTTCTTTCGTACCGCATAACGCCGTGATTCTAAATGCCGATACGCTGGAGCCGCTAAAAACCTTCGAACTGGAAGGCATCGATCCCGACGGCAAACACGTTTCTTCCGACTCAGGCATGATCATCGGCACCCCATACGCGGACATTTTCGCGATTGCGCTGGAAAATGCCGGCCAGGTTTGGGTCATCGATTTGAATAAAGAAGGTTTCCCGGTCACTCGTATCGAGAATGTCGGCCGGCATTTGCATGATGCCTTCCTGACGCACGGCGGCAAAAAATTGATGATCGCGTCTTATGACGACAGCATCGTCGCCGCCATCGATCTGGAAAAACGCGAGATCATCAAAAAACTGGAAGCCGGCTGCGTACCGCATGTTGGCGGCGGTTCGGCGGTGAAAGTTGACGGCCGTACCTTAGGCTTCGGTACCAACTTCGGCGATTGCGACAAAACCGTGGTCAGCGTTTGGGACTTGGACAAAATGGAAGTCGTTAAACAAGTGCCGGTTTCCGGCGGTACCGAATCGCCGGCTGCACATGCCAACGCGCCTTATGTCGCGGTGGACATTATCAGCAAGGACAGACGCGCCCGCACCGTGCAGTTGATTGACAAGAAAACCTTGGAAGTTGCTAGAACGCTGGATGTTGGCGGTCACGCTTACTTCCCGGAATATAGCGCCGACGGTAAATTCCTGTATATCAGCGCCGGTTACAACGGCGACGAAGTGGTGGTGTACGATTCCAACACCTTGCAAAAAGTCGCAAGCGTGCCGATGGAAAGTCCGGCGGGTATCTTCTCCCGCGGTCGGGTCAAATACATGACTCGCGGCTTGTCACCTGACGAAATGGAGCAATCAAAATGAAGATGACTCATTTTATCCTGTCGCTGCTGGCGGGGCTGTTGGCCGCCGGTAGTGCACAGGCTACCAGTTTGTATGTCGGTCAAGCCAAGGCTGGCGCGGTGTGCGCGCAATGTCACGGCATCCGGATGCCCAGCGCCAATGCGCCGTTTCCACCGTTGGGCGGCCGCGATCCCGAGTATTTGAAAACCGCGATCAAACAATATCGCGACAAGACGCGGAAATCCGACATCATGAACGCAATTGCCGGTTCCTTGACCGATGCGGAAATCAACGACATCGCCGCGTATTACGGCAGCGTTAAGCCCTAGGCAATGCGCTATTGCTGGCTGTTGTTCGGCTTGCTGTCACCCTGCGCCTTTGCGGACCAACCTGATCCGCAAAGGCAGCAGGCGTTGTTGAATATGCTTAAGCATGATTGCGGTTCCTGCCATGGCTTGCCGCCGAAAGGCGGCTTGGGTCCATCGTTGATGCCGGAAGCGCTGGCTGACAAAAGCGACGCGCTATTAGCGGATGCGATTCAAAACGGTCGAGCAGGTACTGCTATGCCGCCGTGGAAGAGTTTTCTTAGTATTGATGAAACAAACTGGTTGATTCAACGCTTACGGCAACCTTAGATTCGATTAGCGTGCAAAAGGGTATTTTAAAACGTTGGATCGACGATAAAGGGTATGGCTTTATTAGGCCAGACGATGGGGGTGATGATGTGTTTTTTCATATATCGTCGTTGAGAGGTGCAATCCGAAGGCCGGTTGAAAGCGACATAGTTTATTTCGATGTAATCATCGACCTGACAGGCCAAAAAAGAGCAGTTGGCGTTACTATCGAAGGGATGAAAAGCGTATTCTCAGAGCGGAAGCTAGTGAATTCGGCCCCAATTGCTCCGCAAAAAAACGCAATTAAACCCCAATCTTATAAGGCTCGTGCTTATCGGAATAAACACAGCAATTATCGATCGGTATTTAGTTCTGTTGTTATTGCCGTGCTTGTCGTTGGATTTGCGGTGAATAAATTTAAAAGTCGTGAGACTACTATTTCTTGGTCGCCGCCAGCCACTGAGGTCAGTCATCAGGCACTAGAACAGCCTGAAATACAAGTTTCTACGAAATTTACATGTGAAGGTAAAACGCGATGCACCCAAATGACTTCATGTGAAGAAGCAATGTTTTATTTGAATAACTGCCCTGATAGCGTGACGGATGGTGACAATGACGGGCGGCCCTGCGAAGACCAATGGTGCGGGCATTATTAAATTCCTCTGGCGTCTATATGAAGCAATTAGTTCGTAAAATAACCATTGCCATTTCGTTATTTTGGGTTTGCCAAGCCCATGGCGATCTGCGCGCCACCGGCGACCTCGGCGTAGTCATCGAACGCGAAACCGGCAGCATACAGATCGTCAACACCACGAAACCCGCTTCGCTGAGCCGTATCGAAGGCTTGGGCGATTTGTCTCATGCATCGGTGGTGTTTTCTCGCGACCAGCGCTACGCCTATGTATTCGGTCGCGATGGCGGGTTGACCAAGATCGATTTGCTGCAAGACAAAATCGATAAACGCATCATCCAGGCCGGCAATAGCATCGGCGGGGCGATTTCTCAGGATGGCAAAATAATCGCCGTCTCCAATTACACTCCAGGCGGCGTGAAACTGTTCGACGCCGTGACGCTGGAACAACTGGCCGAAATTCCGGCTGTTTATGGCGAAGACAACAAATTATCCAAAGTGGTCGGCTTGGTGGATGCGCCGGGCCAGCGCTTCGTGTGCAGTCTATTCGAAGGCAACGAAATCTGGCTGATAGACTCCAAGAATCCGCGTCAACCTATCGTGAAAAAATTTAACAACATAGGCAAACAACCCTACGATGCCTTATTGACACCGGATGGTCATTTCTACGCCGCTGGCTTGTTTGGCGAAAAAGGTTTGTCCTTGCTGGATCTGTGGCAGCCGGAAAAAGGTGTCGAACATATCTTGGAAGATTACGGCAAAGACGACGAGCAAATGCCGGTCTATAAAATGCCACACCTGGAGGGCTGGACCGTAGCCGGCGATTGGTTATTGGTCCCGGCGGTGGGCTTGCATGAAGTGTTGGTGATCGATACTCGCGAATGGGAGTTGGTCAAGCGTATCCCGGTGGCCGGGCAGCCGGTATTCGTGACCTCGCGCCCGGACGGGCGGCAGGTGTGGGTGAATTTTGCCTTCCCGGATAATCAGACTGTGCAAGTGATCGATTTGAAAGACTTTAACGTCGTCAAAACCTTGCAGCCTGGCAAGGCCGTGTTGCATATGGAATTCACACCGCGCGGGGAATCCGTGTGGCTGGCAGTGCGGGACGAGGATAGGGTGATGGTATACGACACCGAGACTTTTCAAGAGATCGCCCGTCTGCCGGCGCAAAAACCCAGCGGTATTTTCTTTACTGATCGCGCCAATCGCATAGGCTGGTAGCATGCTGGCGCCCTTGCATAAACGCCTGCTCAACGACTATCAGCAGGATTTTCCGTTGAGCCCGACCCCGTACCGTGACATCGCCGATCAGCTCGGGGTTAGCGAGGACGAGGTGCTGAATGCGTTTCAAACCTTATCCGAGCAGCAGATGATCAGTCGCATCGGACCGGTGATCGCGCCAAACAGCATTGGTAACAGCGCGCTGGTGGCGATGGCGGTGCCGGAAATTGATTTGGCGCGGGTCGCCGAGTTGGTGAGTGCTTATCCGGAAGTCAATCACAACTATGAGCGCGAAAATCGCTTCAATTTGTGGTTTGTGTTAATTGCTGATAGTGAACCCCATCTTAAAGCCGTTATTGCGGATATCGAAACCCAAACCGGTTATCCAGCAATGTTATTGCCGATGCTGGCCGACTATTTCATCAACCTGGGGTTTGAGCTAAATCTGCATGATTGATGCCATCGACTATCAACTGATTGCCGCCGTGCAAGCCGGCTTACCGATTGCAGCGAGGCCGTATGCGGCGATAGCCGAGCAATTGGCAATCACCGAGCAGGACGTAATCGAGCGCTTGGCACGTTTGAAGACTCAGGGTTTGATCAAGCGTTGGGGCGTGGTGGTAAAGCATCGCCAACTCGGTTACCGGGCTAATGCCATGATCGTGATGAATGTACCGGACGAGCGTGTGGCTCGGGTCGGCGCGTTGATCAGCCAGCAGGCTTGCGTGAATCTGTGTTACCAACGCCCGCGCCAGGGTGACGTCTGGCCCTATAACCTGTATTGCATGATCCACGGCAAGAGCCGGGAGGTCGTGCTGGAACAATGGGCAGAACTGCGGCATGACTGCAATTTAAGCGATTACCCTTTTGAAGTGCTGTTCAGCCGGCGTTGCTTTAAACAGCGCGGGGCTTTATACGCTCGTCAGATTGCAAAAGGCGATGGGCCAACCCCCTCTCTTGTTGGAGAGGGCAGGGGTGAGGAGATTAAAAACAAACTGTCTTTCGGCGTGCATTTCGCCTAAACATGGACGCCATAGACAAAGCCATCGTCAACTGCTTGCAGCAAGGTTTTCCCATCTGCGCATCGCCCTACCAACGGGTTGCCGAGGAATTGTGCCTTCCGGAAGCTGAATTGCTATCAAGATTGCAAGCCATGCTGGCCGACGGGGTTCTATCGCGGTTTGGGCCAATGTATCACGCCGAACAAATGGGTGGAGCTCTGACTTTGGCAGCGCTGAAAGTACCGGAGGAACGCTTCGACGAAGTCACCGAGATCGTCAACGCCTTCCCGGAAATTGCGCATAACTATGCCCGTAATCATCTACTCAACATGTGGTTTGTGCTGGCCACCGAAAAGCCGGAACAGGTGCAAAGTGTGATTGCCGAAATCGAGCGGCAGACCGGATTGCCGGTCTACAACATGCCGAAGATCAGTGAATACTACGTTGGCCTGCAATTGGAAGCCTGATGCCAATCGATGAGATAGACCGACAAATTATCCAGGCCACCCAGGCTGGCTTGCCGCTGGTTAGCGAACCGTATCAAGCCGTTGCCGAGCAGCTGGATTTGTCCGCGCAAGTGGTCATGTTGCATCTGGCCGAGATGCAGCAGACTGGTGTCATCCGCCGTATTGCTGCGGTACCCAACCATTACAAACTAGGTTATCGCTACAACGGTATGACGGTTTGGGATGTGGACGATAGCTATGTCGACGAACTTGGGCAAAAGGTGGCGAAACTGCCGTTTGTCAGCCACTGTTACCAGCGCCCCCGGCATTTGCCGGATTGGCCGTACAACCTGTTCGCCATGGTGCACGGCAAAACCGAAGCCGATGCCGAACATCAAGTTGCAATCATCGCCGAATTGCTGGGCACGCAGGCGAGCAGCCACGAGGTGCTGTACAGCACCAAAATTCTAAAAAAGACCGGTTTGCGAATCGGAGGATAGGGCATGTTCAGACTAAGCCAATACATGCGCGAATTGCTGCATCCGACCCCGCTGGCGGCACCACGCAAGCCCTCCGGGCCTGTGGTGATCTGGAACCTGATCCGCCGTTGCAATCTGACCTGCAAGCATTGCTACACCACGTCGGCCGACATCAACTTTCCTGGCGAATTATCTACGCCGGAAATCTATCAGGTGATGGATGACCTGAAAGCCTTCAAAGTGCCGGTATTGATCCTGTCCGGCGGCGAACCGCTGCTGCACCCGGATATTTTTGCCATCTCGCAACGAGCCCGGGACATGGGCTTTTATGTGGCTTTGTCCAGCAATGGTACGCTAATCGATCAAACCAACATCGAGCAAATCGCCGCGATTGACTATCAATATATTGGCGTGAGTCTGGATGGCATTGGTCAGACCCATGACGCATTCCGCCAGAAGCAAGGTTCGTTCGAAGCGTCGCTGGCCGGTATACGTTTATGCCGCGAACACAACATCAAAGCCGGCGTCAGATTTACGCTGACCCAAGACAACGCGCACGATTTCGAAGGCTTGTTGCAATTGATGGACGACGAAGACATCGACAAATTCTACCTGTCGCATTTGAACTACGGCGGTCGCGGCAACAAGAACCGCAAAGACGATGCCGAGTTTCAACTCACTCGCAAGGTGATGGATACCCTGTTCGAAAAATCCTTGAGCTGGGAACAACAGGGTCTGCACCGCGAATTGGTGACCGGTAACAACGACGCCGATGCGGTGTATTTTCTGCATTGGGTCAAGCGCCGCTTCCCCGAGCAAGCGGAGCATATTCAGGCCAAATTACAGCAATGGGGCGGCAATGCCTCAGGCGTAAACGTCGCCAATATTGATAATCTGGGCAATGTACATCCCGACACGTTCTGGTGGCATTACGGTTTAGGCAACGTGCGTAAACGGGCTTTTTCCGAAATCTGGCCGGATATCAGCGATCCACTCATGGCCGGCTTGAAAGCCTCACCCCGGCCGCTGAAAGGGCGCTGTGGCGATTGTCATTATCAAAGTATTTGCAACGGCAATACGCGTGTTCGTGCGCAGCAAATGACTGGCGATTTTTGGGCTGAGGATCCGGGTTGTTATCTGCTGGACGAAGAAGTCTTCGCTTAGATAGATTTGCGCCGCCTGATATGAGTAATGACTAATCCGGAAAAAATTGCTATTTACAAAAAATTTGCCGGGGACATTGATGGCTGGACCAGGATGGCTTCTGCTACGGAAAAGGCTATATTGACCGGCGACGACTGGCGGCAAATCGATAGCTTTATTCAGGACTTTGGTTTGGTTAAGGGCGGTTTGGCATCCACGCGCTATGCGGAGAAATTTCATGCGCGAATTGCGGAGTCTGTTACCGATGCCGAAACCCTGGCAGCACTGAAGGAACTGGTCGAACAATTGGCTTGAAATTTGGAAGGACGGGGCCTTAGCGCATCAACGAGCAGGGGATGCTCCATAGTAATTTAGCCGAAGCTCGATCAGACAAGTCGACATCCAGGCGAGTTAGAGAGGCTTTTTTGATGACAATGTTATCGGGAACGGTGCCTAACAAACGGGAAATGGTAACTGAGAAGTCCGGTTCGTGGCCCACCAGCCAAACGTCGTCCAGGCCTTGCTCGGCTAGTCTGGCAAGTTCGGTAAGCAAAGTGGGGGCGGAAGTGTCGATCCCCAGCCAATCGACGGTTTGTGGGGCTGGGCTGTCGGGCAGGCGTTGGTTGAGGATTCTTGCGGTCTGTTGGGCGCGTAACAGCGGACTGCAATAAATCGATCCAGGAATCAATCCATTGGCTAAACAAAACGCTGCCAAACGTTTCACCTGTTTTTCGCCTTTGTCGATCAAGGCTCTATCCGCATCGGGAACAGATAAACTGCTATCTTCGGCAGTGGCGTGTCTGAGGAAGGTGACGAGCATGGCGAGCCTCCTTGGCGAGCGGTTTCAAGTGGGGTTTTAAGCTGTCGACTAGCTCTGATTTTAGGCGAATTGTGATAAAGTTCCAGTCGGTTAGTCGCAAATATTCGGGGAGTTGTTGCTTTGATTGGGCTTTGGCGGGAAGTCTGGGATTTATATTTGATAATTCTTGACTGAATTACTGGGTATAGTCATAATCATTCAATCTTTCAATTGCTTATAGAGTTTTATATGTCCGATCCTATTGTGTTTACCGACAGCGCCGCTCATAAAGTTGCGGGTTTAATTCAGGAAGAGGGTAACGATAATCTTAAGCTCAGAGTCTATATTAGCGGCGGCGGCTGTTCCGGCTTTCAGTACGGTTTTACCTTTGACGAAGAAGTAAACGACGACGATACGCAAATCGTCAAAGACGGCGTAACGGTGCTGATCGATTCGATGAGTATCCAGTACCTTAGCGGCGCGGAAATCGATTACAAGGAAGACCTGTCTGGTGCGCAATTTGTAATTCGCAATCCTAACGCGACGACGACCTGCGGTTGCGGCTCGTCTTTCTCAGCTTAAACCGTTTTTACCCGGATAAATCCCTCCCAAAACCACGGGCGTACTAGCGCCCGTGACGCTACACAAATTTCCCGGCAAATTGTTCAAGGTCTGCCGTGCAAGCCAGGCAAACGCAATCGCTTCGACATGATCGGGATCAATTCCCAGTTCTGCTGTCGATATCGCCGACATATTCAGGCGTTTTCGCAAAAGAGTCATCAAATGGCTATTGTGCGTACCACCGCCGCAAACCAATGTTTGCAAGGTGTCGGGCGCATATTGGCGAATGGCGTCGGCGATGGTCTCGGCGCTGAACTGGCAGAGGGTGGCTTGAATGTCTTCCGGCTTAGGATTGTTGAATAAGCGGAGTTTTTGTTTTAGCCACGCTGGCGAGAAATATTCCTTGCCAGTACTTTTCGGAGGCGCCAACCGGAAATAGTCGTCGTCTTTTAATGCGTCGAGCAGGGCTGGATACGATTTACCCTTGGCTGCCCAGTCGCCATTGCGGTCATAAGGCTGCCTATAGTGTTCTTGACACCACCAGTCCATCAAGCCATTGCCGGGGCCGGTATCGAAGCCGATGACCGGTTTATCGTTCAATACTGTTATGTTGGCAATACCGCCAATATTGACGACTACCCTGGATTGCGTGACATCGCTAAAAACCGCTTGATGAAAGGCTGGTACCAGCGGGGCACCTTGGCCACCGGTGGCTATGTCGCGGCGGCGGAAATCCGCGATGGTGGTGATGCCGGTTATTTCGGCGATGCGGTTCGGATCGCCGATTTGCAGCGAGAAGCCATTGGCTGTTCCCGGTGCATGATAAACGGTTTGACCATGGCTGCCGATGGCTTTGATTGCGCTCGCCGGGATGTTGGCTTTATTGAGTAAAGTTAATGCAGTTTCAGCGAACAAGTGGCCGAGTTGGCTGTCGAGCGAACCGTAATCCGTTAACAGGACGGGTTGATTCGGTTGACTTAGGTTGTGAATTTTTTGCCGGAGTTCGGCGGAAAACGGTTGGTAATGAAAGGCGACAAGTTGTACGTTGCCGTCGCTAAAATTGACGAGACCAGCATCGATACCATCAGTGCTGGTTCCCGACATTAAACCTATATAAAGCTCTGACACCGCTTTAGTTTTGAGCGACCAAGGCGTCGCCTTTGGCTTGTTTTAGTTGCGCTATGAACGGCTGGGTTTGTGCCTTGAATCTAGCCAACAGAGCGTTGTCCATCGGCATCGAGCGCGGTATTTTGGCGCTAACCGGGTTGACGTGTTCGCCGCCAATGCGGAATTCATAATGCAAATGCGGGCCGGTGGCCAAGCCGGTTTTGCCGACGTAACCAATGACATCTCCTTGCTTAATAGCGCTGCCAAGTTTTTGGCCGGATTTGAAGCCGGACAAGTGGGCGTATAGCGTCGAATATTTTTGGCCGTGTTCGATTTCTACGACATTGCCGTAACCGTTTTTCACGCCGCGGAATACGATTTTGCCATCGCCGGTGGTTTTAACTGGTGTGCCGATGGCTGCTGAATAATCGACGCCTTTATGGGCCCTGATGGTATTTAGAATTGGATGCTTGCGGTGCAAATCAAAGTGCGAGCTGATTTTGGCGAAGTCCATCGGGGTTTGTAGGAAGGCTTTGCGTAAACCGTTGCCTTCCGGCGTGTAATAACCGGTGTTGCCTTGATTATCTTCAAAGCGTACTGCGGTATAAGTTTTGCCTTGATTGATAAATTCGACTGACAGGATTTCGCCGGTGTCGAATTCTTTGCCGTCTACAAACAGTTTTTCATAGACCACAGTAAATTGATCGCCATCTCTTAAATTAAGTGCGAAATCGATGTCCCAGGCAAAAATGTCAGCCAGTTTCATGATTAGCTTTTCCGGTAGGCCTGCCTCCTTGCCGTCTTCGAATAGCGAAGAATCAATGGTGCCTTTGCTGCTGGCGACTTGGTAATCGACTTTTTTGCTTAGTAATTCAACGTCAAAATCGTCATCGTGCCGCGTGGCTATCAAAGTTTCGAACGGGTTTTTGCTGTAAGTCAGTTGTTCCAGTTCGCCTGACGCATTCAGGGTGGCGACAACGTCTTGGCCAGGTTCGACATCGGCGAACTGCTTGCCGGTGGCGTTGGCGTGGATGATTTTGTGTAAGTCTTCCCGGCTAAGATTTAAGGCTGAGAAAATGCTGGATAGGTTTTCGCCGGATTTGACGGTATGTTCCAGTTCTTCGGTAATGTCGAGATGTTGTGCTTCGGACGGTGCTACGTACTTAGTGTATTGGTTGATCTTGGATGAGATTAATCTGTCTTGCTCCAAGGTTTTTGCGTCTTCAAAACCTTTATGCGGTATCAATCCGTAACTTGCGCTTGCGGCAACAACGGTGTAGGTGCCTAACAGCACCAACTTGAGTATTCTGTTCTGCACAGTAATCACACTTCATTGTTTGTCGAGCGTTTCATTGTAGGCAATTTTGCTGGATAAGGCCAACAAAAGGCCATTATTTATCCTTCCGTACAATTGCATCCCTTATAATGCGCGCCCAAAACCTAAGGCTATCGGGAGAATAAATTGTTGCAAGAAACCTTGGCTCAGTTGCGTTACGGCTCTGAAGAAATTTTGCTGGAATCGGATTTGATCAAAAAGTTGGAGGAAAATCGGCCTTTAACAATTAAGGCCGGCTTTGATCCGACGGCGCCCGACTTGCATCTTGGGCATACGGTGCTCATTAATAAGCTGAAACAGTTTCAGGATGCCGGGCATAACGTGCAATTTTTAATCGGCGATTTTACCGCGATGATAGGCGATCCGACTGGCAAAAACGTCACGCGTAAGCCTTTGAGTCGTGAAGATGTGGCGGAAAACGCAAAAACTTACCAGGCGCAGGTATTCAAAATCCTCGATCCTGATAAAACCGAAGTTAAATTTAATTCGGCATGGATGGCGGCGATGACGAGCGCCGAATTAATCCAATTGGCGGCGAGAAATACCGTGGCGAGAATGCTCGAGCGCGATGATTTCAGTAAGCGATATAAAGGCGGGCAGCCTATTGCGATTCACGAATTCCTTTATCCATTGATTCAGGGGTATGACTCGGTGGTAATGAAAGCCGATGTTGAACTGGGTGGTACGGATCAGAAATTTAATTTGTTGATGGGTAGGCAGTTGCAGGAAGGTTACGGGCAAAAGCCGCAGGTCGTGTTGACGATGCCGATCTTGGAAGGACTTGATGGTGTGCAGAAAATGTCCAAGTCGCTTAACAACTATATAGGTATTGCGGATGCGCCGGATGATATGTTCGGTAAGATCATGTCGATTTCCGATGAGCTGATGTGGCGATATTTTAAGTTATTGAGCTTTAAGCCGATGACTGAAATAGAGAGTTGGCGAGCAGCTTGCGAGGACGGCGAAAACCCAAGAAATTACAAGGTTGCGCTCGCTCAGGAGATCGTTGCCAGATTTCATGGGCTGCAGGCAGCAAAAGCGGCTCTGGATAGTTTTGAGGCGCGGTTTCAGCGCGGTGCTTTGCCGGATAGTATCGAAGATGTCCAAATTAAAGTCGATGATCAGGGGATGCCAATTGCTAATGTGCTAAAAAATGCTGGGTTAGTGGAAAGTACTTCGGAGGCTTTGCGTCTGATTAAGCAAGGTGCGGTTAAAATTGATGGTGAAAAGCTGGAAGATCCCAAAACAGTAATTTCGGCGCCAGCTAAGCATGTTTATCAAGTGGGTAAAAGAAAA